>CAVWHF010000001.1:0-222631 GCA_963754755.1 uncultured Acidimicrobiaceae bacterium
GGAAGGTTGGTGGCCCCTTGAATCTCGATCCGGACGAGATATCGATGCCGGCATTCAGCAAGGTTGCTGGGAGCTAGAACGCCCGCCCTCTAGGGCTCCAACAACTTCCGGTCGGCGGGAGTGCTGCATAGTTGCGGCACTTCTCGCTCATCAAGCTGGGCGATTCGACCTTCGAACTCAGGCTGTCCAGGCCGATCGACATACAAACAGCTAAGGGCTCAGGGTGGCCTCCGCCTTTGTTCAGCGAGCACTCTTCGACCAAGCCGACTGGTCCGCCAGTCGCGCAGGTTCCAGTGGTCGGTGATGCGAGCGAGGTGAATACCGCCCTTACCAAACCGTGGGGCACTGGCCTCGAGTAACCAGGATCACTCTCGAGCGACCGACCCGAACATCGACCGGAGCAGCCTTGTAGGTTGATTCGATCCGCTTAGTTGGAGGCAAGGGGAAAAGAGATGGCTCGGAGTTGCGAAGGATTGGTCGCATTAGTGACGGGGGCCAGCCAAGGTGGGACTGGACGCGCAACAGCCATCCGGTTAGCGGCCGAGGGCGCGAAGGTGGGAATCACTGCCCGATCGGTCGAGGGACTGAATGAAACGATGGCCATCATCGGGGCATTCGGAGGTACCGCAATCTCAATGCCATCCGACTTGGCGGATCCGGACGGTGGTCGATCGACTCTCGTTGAGCAGACCGAGCAAGCGTTCGGACCCATCGACATCCTCGTGAACAATGCAGTGGCTCACACGCTCAAGCCCGTGCACGAATTCACACTCAGCGACATGGAGTTCTACGGCCAGGTCAACCTGTGGGCCCCGTGGCTGTTGATGACCCAGGTACTGCCTGGGATGCGTGCGCGGAGCAGGGGCTCGATCCTCAACCTGACGAGCTTCAGTGGCGAACTACCGCCGGGGCCGCCCTTCGCCTTTAAGTCCAAGGACGGAAGTTCGATGTACGGTGCAACCAAGGCCGCCCTAAACCGCCTGACGGTGGCCGCTGCTGGAGAGAACGAGGGCCTCGGTGTCGCCGTCAACGCCCTCACTCCCCAAACCGCCATTGTCAACGCCATGGGATCCGACACAATCGCCGCCTATGGTGACAAAGCCAGTTCGTCCGACGACATGTTCGAGCCGGTCGAGACCATGGCCGAGGCCGCACTGGCCTTGTGCACAGGCGACCCGAACATCCTTTCTGGGCGCATCGCGTACAGCCTTCAGCTCCTCCTAGAATTGGATCGGCCGGTATACGACCTCCACGGCGAACAACTTGTCGAGGGATGGCAACCCGTCGACCTCCCCCGACTCATCCGGTCCCGTGAGATGTTCCACAAGAGCAACAAGTGGCCGGACGTCTACAACTTCCACCGGGTGCATACGCCTTATCCAGACGCCTTGAACCACTGACCAGTAGGCGGTTCACCGCATCCAGGGGCACTTGCCGCTTCGTTGACCATTCGCTCTTGTGGACATCGGGCAGCATTTCGCGCTCTCTTCCTGCCAGCTGGTCTGATTCCCGACCCGTCTCTGGGAACCTCGCGACCCGTGACTTCAAGATTCTAAAACTCATGAATTCCGAGTTCGGTAGGGAACAACCTTAACCGCACCCTTAACCCTGGCCATGACGTTCTCGCTGTTTAAAAGAAAGGGGCATCGGCGTTCTCTCCTCGCCAAAGCTCCCATCGCCGCACTAACCAAGCATCTCACGGCCATCGGATAATGGTTCCCAACCGGCGATCAGGGACCCGCATTGCGTGCAGCAGGCCCAGGCAACTACCGCAGCTGCCTCCGAATCCAGTCGTGGGCGTTGTGATCAGACAGTCGGGCAATGGCAGAGTCCCCGATTGAATCGAACCCGTGCGGCGCACCTGGAAGCACATGAAGCTCGGTCGGCACGCCAGCCTGGAGCAGCCGTTGCGCATAGACGATGTCCTCGTCCCTGAACCCGTCCAATGCTCCCACGCAGATGTAGGTAGGCGGGAGATTCGCTAGGTCGGTGGCACGGGCGGGAGCGGCGTAGCTCGGGATGTCGTCGGTGCCGTAGAGGTGGCCAAGGTAGGCCCTCCAACCGAACTCGTTGGAGCGGCGGCTCCAGAGACGCAGGTCGTCACTCTGGCTGGAAGGCATGGATTGCCGGTCGTCGATCATTGGGTACTGAAGGAGCTGGAAGGCGATGTCGATGTCGCCACGGTCTCTCGCCAACAACGTCAGGGCCGCTGCCAGGCCACCTCCGGCGCTCGCTCCATAGACGCCAATAATGGGCTCGATTCCGAGGGAGTCGGTATTCGCGAACATCCACTGGATCGCTCGGTAGCAGTCATCGAGTGCGCCGGGGTAGGGAGTCTCGGGAGCACGCCGATACTCGACGGACACCCCCACCACCCCTGGATCGAGGCACCAACGGTCGAACACGCCGTCGTACATGCCCTTATCGCCCATAACGTAGCCGCCGCCGTGAATGGCCAGAACACCAGGAAGCGGATTGGATCGCTCAGCCGGTGCATAGACCGTCACCGGAAGCGGAGCACTCACGGAGGTACCGGGGATCTCCATTTCCTGCCGCGCCACCCGGTCAGTCGGCTCGGGCCCGGGAAATCTGAACGCCCGCATGTCGCGCAGCACGTTGTCGTCCAGGTCTGGGATAGGCAGCGACCGAACGAGGTCGCCGATCTCTGGGTCAAGCAGGTCATCGGTCGCCATTGGCGTCACTCTACGACGGCGAGCGCCACTCAGAGTGCCCCCAAGGCTGCTGGCAGACACGGCCCAGAGCAGCAATATCCGCGCCTACAACGCGCCTACAAATGGCAACGAACGCGTGACACCCATAAACGGGCCTGAGAACAAACCTGCAGTTAAGAGCCAATTCTGAACAATATTGGCGACCAGAAATAGTCATTAGATGCCTCTCTTAATCCGCAGGTTCCGGGTTCAAATCCCGGGGGGCGCACCGGATGAGGGGCAGTTTTCGGGACATGGACCGGAAGGGAAACCCATAAAAATCCCATAATCGGGACACTGGGACCTATGAAGGGTTCCAAGCGACTTCTCAGAGGACGGGGCAAGTCCGCCGTCTACGAGCTGCGAGTGTCTACCGGGAGGGACGCTGTCACCGGCAAGTACGCCTACACATCGCGCACCTGGCCGGGGTACGCGGCCGGCGACCCCGAGATCACCGCCGCCGACAAAGCCCTGGCCAAGCTGGTGAAGGAATTGGAGGCCAACCGAAGCGGCAGGACGACAGGAATCGGCATCACGGTCGACCAGCTGCTTACCAAATGGCTGAAGCAGATCACCAGCGAGGGTCGCTCCCCCGCCACCCTGCGAGAGTATCGACGCCTCATTGATAAGCACATCAGCCCGGCCCTCGGGCACGTGTCGGCCCGGAAGGTCACCGCCCTCGAGCTGGACGAGTTCTACCAGGGCCTCACCGACGACGGACTCGCCCCGGCCTCCGTGCGCCAAGTGCACGCCATCCTGCGGGCGGGCTTCCGGCAGGCCGTCAAATGGAAGTTTCTCGCTTCCAACCCGGCCACGGATGCCAGCCCGCCGAAACTGGTCTCGAAGACCGTCACGGCTCCCACGATGACTGAGGTGCAGACCATGATCCAGGCCGCCGACGCAGACGGCCCGGATATGCCCGCGCTCATCGCCCTGGCTGCAGTGACCGGAGCCAGGCGTGGGTGCAGCTATCGACCTGAAGACCTTACGCCAGCTCTACATCGGCATTGGATGAATTTGGCGAGACGGTTCTCAAACACCATTTGGTCGAAGCCGAGTCTCGATCCCGTGACCTTGGGATAGAGATCACTTCCGGGACCCCAATCTTCACCTATGACGGTCGGCGACCGATCGCACCTGACACCGCGTCGCACTATGTCACCAAGATCGCACACGACGTCGGAGTCAAGACGCATCTACACGCTCTGCGCCACTTCGCCGCGACGCAGCTGATTGGTGCGGGCCACGATGTAGTGACGGTTGCCAGTCGACTCGGCCACAAGGATCCTTCGGTCACGCTCAACGTCTATGCGAGTGCCCTCCCCGAGCGCGATAGGGATGCTGCCAACTTCCTCGGCAATGCCCTGACGCCATCTCAGCACACTGCCTCCTGATAGTTCGGATTAAATGCTCCTGAGCGTGGGGCACCTATCGGGCAGAGCAATTCCGGGCCAGCAGTTCAGTCCGAGGGGATCCGATTCTCCTGGGCTACCGAGACGCGTAGGACGCAGGCAGGGTGGGCGAGCAGCCCCCTTCCCTGGTATATATGCTCAGTAATATGGTTATTAGCAAGCGTCATCCGTGGAGTTCGTGGTCAGATTTCGCATCGTTGCGCTTACCCAAGTGGCTGAGGAGCTGGCGCCGATCCTGGCCTAGTGACTGAGGCCCTGTCGACGGGAGTGCGATCCTCGGATTCAGGAAGGAAAGAAGAAGGGACTTGAAATGCCGCGCCATGAGACGGCCATGATTGTTGAGATGGCCATGATTGTTGCCTCCTGACCTATGCCCCATCCATTCCGTAATGTCGCCATAGTCGGCGTGAACAACACACTTCAGTCTCGGAGGCTGCCAGGTCACGACTCAGTGTCGATTGCGATCGATGGGGCTCTTGGGGCGTTGGCTGACTCTGGCCTGACGGTGGCAGACGTCGACGGGGTCGTAGGCGAGAGCGCGTCCGAACTAGTCTACGAACTCCGCCTCGGACCTTGTCGTCGTTCCTCCAACGGACTCGGAATCCCAGCCGTGCTGGAGGCAGCCTCCCTCATCCTCACCGGTGAGTGTCAAGTCGTATTGATTGCGGGTGGAACTGCGGGCATCTATACGGATCGAACTTCAACTGCACCCTGGACCCGACCTACCAATGAATTCGTCGTCGGTTATGGGATGTTCACCGCGGTCGAGTTCGCGCTCATGGCGAAACGACACATGCTGGCCTTTGGCACTACTCCCGAGCAGCTAGCGAAGGTGGCAGCAATCATTCGAAACAATGGGCACGTGAACCCTGAGGCTGTCTACACCGGACGAGGTCCGTTCACCCCACGGGACATTCTCTCCTCTCGATTGATTGCTGAACCATTCCACCTGCTCGATTGTTCAACTACCTCCGAGGGAGGCTGTGGCCTTGTCCTGACTTCGGCCGACAAGGCCCTCGATCTCAGGCAGCGACCCACTTGGATCCTCGGCACAGGGAGCGATGCCTACGGCCCTGCCTACCAGCACGGCCCCGTCTGGGACTTCCGCGGTCGCTCAGGTGAGGTTCCGGCGGGATATGTAGGCAGACGGGCGGCCCAGCACGCTTTCGCCACGGCCGGGTTGTCTCCGGAGAACGTGGACGTGTGCGAGTTCTACGATCCGTTCTCGTTCGAGATCATCCGGCAGCTTGAGGCTTTCGGCTTCTGCCCCGAAGGTGACGGTGGTCCGTTCGTTGAGGAGGGAGCCATTGGCCCCGGGGGCCAATTCCCGATAACGACCGATGGAGGGACGATGTCCTTCGCCCATCCCGGCAGCTCAACCCAGATGCTCCAGCGGGTGATTCGAGGAGTTGAACAGGTCAGGGGGAGCTGCCGGTCCAGCCAGGTGGCCCAAGCCGAGGTGTCCTTATGCTCGAACGGAGGGTCGGGGGCTTTGTTCAGTGACGTCATGCTCATCGGTTCGGAGAGACCATGAGTGTTCTGAGGCCTCACGTTGCCGGCGGACCCTCGCCAAGACCTTCGCTCTTCTCGCTTCCTTACTGGACCGGATGTGCAGAGGGCGAGCTCCGATTCGTGCGTTGTCAGAAGTGCGGGCAGGCCATCGCCGATGCCCCCCGAGTGTGCTGGCGCTGCCACAGCCGCGAACTCTCGTGGGAGCCGTCCAGCGGTCGGGGCCGACTGTACAGCTGGTCAATAGTGTGGCGGCCTCAGACCCCTGAGTTTGAAGTACCTTACGCTGCGGCCATCGTCAGCCTCGATGAGGGCGTGGAGCTTGTGAGTTGCATAGTGGGTTGCGAGCCCGACGATCTCGTTGAAGGACTGCCCCTGGAAGTGGAGTTCCATCCCATCAGCGAGACGATAACGCTCCCCTACTTCCACCCGACACCTGTGGGCCGCACCTCCATCCGGCCAAGCGAGGCGACTTGATGCTTGACGAAGTTCGCGTAGTGGACTGCACCAGCGAGATCGCCGGACCCTATTGTACGAAGCTTCTGGCCGATGCAGGTGCTGATGTCATCAAGATCGAAAGCGCAGAAGGTGACGCCATGCGTCGCTGGACTTCGGGGGCACTTTTTGAATACTTGAATACATCAAAGCGATCCAAAAACGGTGAGGCAGCTGAGCTGATCGCCACCGCAGACATTCTGGTTACTGACGATGTGGCAGGTGTTGAGCGTCATCGAGAAGCCAATCCCGCGCTCGTGGTGGTGGCGATCACCCCGTTTGGCCTCCAGGGACCCTGGTCCGAGCGTCAATGCACTGAGTTCACGCTACAGGCGGCCTGCGGCTCGACCGGTCAGCGTGGAATGCCGGAACAGCCACCCCTAGCGGCGGGGGGACGAATCGGCGAGTGGGTAACAGGCACCTACGCTGCTCTCGCCGCTGTCGCCGCATATCGAGAGGCCATTCGATCGGGTCAGGGCGAGCTCGTTGATGTGGCCATGCTGGATTGTATGGCCGTAACCATGGTCACCTATCCATCGGTACTCGCATCGTTCGGGGTCCGACCGATGAATAGTGGAACTGGCCGGACGATCGAGATTCCTTCAGTGGAACCCACCAAGGATGGTTTTGTCGTTGTCACCACCAACAGCGCCCAGCAGTTCCATGATTTCCTAACCGTCATTGGGCGCCCCGACCTGGTTGACGATCCTGACCTTCCGAAAGCTGCAAATCGCTTTGCCCGTCGCGATGAGTTCCTATCCCTAGTTCGGGCGTATACCGCTCAACACAGTACCGACGAGTTCCTCGACGAGGCCTCCTTGTATCGACTCCCGGCCGGTCCCGTACTCAATGGTTCAACCATTTCCGAGTTCGAGCATTTTGTCGCCCGTCAGGTATTTCAGCGGGCGCCGTCGGGCCGCTTTGTCCAACCCAGGATTCCTTACCGTCTGTCCGGGATCGAGCCCCGGCCCTTCGAGATCGCACCTCAGAATGGAGAGCATTCCGGCGCCTTATGGTCATCCGAACGAACTAATGACAGCACCCCAGTCGCCGACGATTGGCGCCTTCCACTGACCGGCTTGCGTGTGGTGGACTGTACGGCCTGGTGGGCTGGACCCGGCGCGACGGGCGTACTCGCCGGCCTTGGGGCCGATGTGATCAAGGTGGAATCAGTAGCTCGACCCGACTACATGCGTTTTGCTGGAGCTCGCACCCCTTCAGAGGATCAATGGTGGGAGTGGGGTCCCATCTTCCATGGCGCCAATGTTGGCAAACGGGGCATCACACTGGATCTTACGCGGCCTGAGGGTCGAACCACTTTTGAACGTTTGGTGTCCTCGGCGGACGTGCTGGTTGAGAACTATACGCCTCGAGTAATGGAACAATTCGGCCTTGGGTGGAATCATCTCCATGCATTGAATCCCGAACTGATCATGGTTCGGATGCCGGCCTTTGGGCTAGATGGGCCATGGCGAGATCGGACCGGATTCGCACAGACGATGGAGTGTTTGACGGGGATGGCTTGGCTAACCGGATTTGCCGATGGTCCACCTGTCCTTGTGCGAGGGGCCTGTGACCCATTGGCCGGGATGCACGCGGTGTTTGCCACGCTGCTTGCGATCATGGAGCGCGACCGGTCGGGGAGCGGTCGACTAGTCGAAGTGCCCATGGTCGAGTCAGCTCTCAATGCTGCCGCCGAACAGGTGATCGAATTCGGAGCATCGGGCACCATTCTCGAGCGAGACGGTAATCGGGGACCGGTAGCAGCGCCCCAGGGAGTCTATGCCTGCTCCGGCGAGGATCGCTGGGTGGCGATAGCTGTGGTCACTGATGCACAGTGGCGATCACTCTGCTCGGTCTTGGGAGACCCCGGGTGGTCGACCGATCCTTCTCTCGACAACGCCTCTGGCCGGCGTCGGGCCCATGACCGTATCGACGCTGAGCTCGCCACGTGGACCTCCAAACTAGACAACGATGCGGTGTCATCGCTCCTTCAGTCGGTGGGAGTCCCAAGTGAGTCGGTAGTACCACCTCGAGACATCGTTTCGAACCCCCAACTCCAAGCCCGCTCGCTGTTCGAACTCGAGCGCCATCCCGTGACTGGAGATCATGCAATCCCCACGCTTCCCTTCCGGTTCTGCCACGTGGATAACTGGCTCCGATCAGCGGCACCTACCCTTGGGCAGCACAATGACGAGGTCTTGGCGGAGATTGGACTCAGCCGGGCTGAGATCCGCCATTTGCGTCTCGCCGACATTGTTGGCGAGCGGTTGGCGAGTAGCTGAGTCGGGCCTCCAATCGACCGGTCGATGGATTGGTGCAGTCCGTTCAAATGGTCCAGACGGAATGCGATGCGAAAAGCCGCGATTCTCATGGCCGCGTATCAAAAAGGAGTGATGATGATTAGCCCTTCCAGGGACTCGGATGCATCGATGAACCGCGATTACTTGGCTAGCTGCATACGGTCATTGATCTCTGCAACCGTAGAGGCCGAAGCCACTCCCGAGGTCTACGCCAGCCTCGCCTCCCAGATTGGAGTTCTGACGAGCCAACTCGCCGAGTACATCCCGGGCCCCAACGAGGTTCCGATGGCTCGCCGCACTGACCATCCAGAAATGTCGAAGGATGCTTCGGCCTTCGCCTACCGTAATCCGTACGACATGATTATCGGGCGGGCCAATCCGATCGCGCCGCCGATCGCCATCGAGATCAACCCACCTAAAGCCATCGGCCGAATCACGTTTGCCACACCCTTCGAAGGCGCTGAGGGGTGGGTGCACGGTGCGGCTATCGCCGCAGCATTCGATATGGTCCTCACGGTGGCAAACGTCATCGCAGGTGCAGCTGGTCCGACTGTGTCCCTGAGCTTTTCCTTTAAGAAACCCACGCTGATCAGAGAACCGGTAGTTTTCGAGGCATGGGTCGATCGTACAGAAGGTCGTAGGACCTTTACCTGCGGTCGGTTGGTCCAGGATGACCTGGTCACGGTGGAGGCCGAGGGGGTCTTCGCCGTAGTCGGTCGCGCTGGCGTTCAGAGGACGCCCTAGAGCAATCGACGGCCTCCGCCGGGAAGGCGAGTCAACTTTCCACTGGATTAAGAAATGTTGGTGGGCGCAAGTCGGAGTTTTTGATCGACCTAGTTGGGCAGTTCGCGGCAAATACCAGGTGCTATAGCCGGACCGTACCGCCCTATGCCGATGCACTGTTCGCGCTCATCGAGCCAACGGGAGCCCCAGCCACCGTTGGGCGATGATGTTGCGCTGCACCTCGCTGGTCCCGCCGTAGGTGGTGGTGCCGAGGGCGAAGCGGAGGTCGTAGTCGGCGGCCCCCCCGGCCGGAGCCGTAGGGTCCCCCTGGCTGCGGATCCCGTCCGGGCCGAGCAGGTCCACGAAATCGGCCGACTGCCGGGTCAGGGCCTCGGAGGCGAAGAGCTTGCTCATCGAACCCTCGACCCCGGGCATCCCCCCCGAGGCGTGGATCCAGGCCGATCGGCGGCACATTAGCGTGGTGATCTCAGCTTCGGCGGCGGCCCGGCCCAGGCGGGCGCGGACGCCGGGGGCGTCGGACATCCGGCGCCCGTCGTCATCCACCGTGGTCGTGGCCCACTCCTCCATGGCGTCCAGGAGGCGGATCAACTCGCCCCCGTGGTCGCCGGCCCGTTCGAGGGTGAGTCCCACTCCCATGACGTCCCACCCCCCGTTCACCTCGCCGATCCGCAGGGAGTCGTCCACCCGGACGTCGGAGTAGAAGGTCAGGTTGGTACGCTCGCCCGACAGCGTGCGCACCGGTCGGATCTCCACGCCGGGCTGCCGCAGGGGCACGAGGAAGGTGGTCAGCCCCTTGTGCTTGGCCACGCCGGGATCGGTCCGGGTGAGCATGAAGACGTAGTCGGCCTCCTGGGCGTTGGTGGTGAACATCTTCTGCCCGTTGATCACCCACTCGTCGCCGTCCCGGACGGCCCGGGTCTGGGCCGCGGCCACGTCGGAGCCCGACTCGGGCTCGGTGAACCCGAGGACCATGATGATCTCGCCCCGCAGGGCCGGTGGGATGACCAGCCGCTTCTGCTCCTCGGTGCCGATGTGGCGGATGATGCCGGCCACCATCAGGGTCGTGCCCACGGCATAGGTGGGCGCCCCGGCCCGGTGGAACTCCTCCATGAACGCCAGCATCTCGAGGGGGTCGCGGCCCTGGCCCCCGAGCTCTTCGGGCCATCCCGGCGCCAGCCAGCCCCGCTCCACCAGGTGGCGGTGGAAGTGCCAACTGTGATGGACCCCGGTCCGCTCCATCTCCTCGCGCACCTCGTCGGTCAGGACCTCGTCGAGAAAGTCCCGGGCCTCCTGCCGGAAGGCCTCGCTGCGCACACCCAGTCGGAAGTCCATGGTCACGCTCCTCCCCGTCGGGACGACAGGCGGTGTCCCTCGGCCCGGGCGTACAGGGCCGTCGGTTCGGAGAACTGGGCCGGCCAGGCCTTGGCCCGTCGGAAGTAGAGCTGGATGTCGTACTCCAGCATGAACCCATACCCGCCGTGGTAGTGCAGGCTGCGGTAGCTGGCCTGGCGGGCCGCCTCGGCGTTGAAGGCACAGGCCAGGGCGGCCAGCTCCGGGGCCCGGTCGGGTTCCTCGGCCGCGGCCCAGGCCGCCTCCCGGGCCAGCAGCCCGCCACCGTCGACGCTGGTGGCCGCATCGGCCAGGCCGTGGGCCACCGCCTGGAAGGAACCGATGGGCACCCCGAAGGCGTGCCGTTCCTTCACATAGGCCACACCGATCTCGAGCGAGCGGATCGCCATCCCGACCAGGGCGTTGGCCATCAGCACCAGCCACTCGTCCCGGGCCCGCTCGAAGATGGCGTCCACCTGGGGCCCGGTGTCCAGCAGGAGGGCGTCGTCGCCGACGGTGACGTCGGCCACCGGTAGGCACCCGAGGTTGGTCACGGCGGTCCCACTCGCTCCGGCCGGTGCCGACCACAGCCGCCCCCGGTCGACGAAGACCACCGAGTCGGCCACGGCCCCGGACGGCACCATGGTGAGCACGCCGTTCCGGGGGGGATGGAGAGCCAGCGTGGTCAGGCGCTCACCGGCGAGCACGTCGGCCAGGGCCGCCCCGGCGGCGGGGTCACCCACCCGGGACAGGAGCCGGGCCGCCACCTGGGCTTCGAGGAGCGGAGCCGACCCCAGGAAGCGACCGTGCTGCTCGGCCACCAGGGCCAGATCCAGCAACGACGCCCCCCACCCACCGGACGCCTCGTCGACGGCCATCTCCAGTACCCCGTTCTGGCGGAGCCCCGTCCAGAGATCGGGGTCGTACCCTGACGGCTCGGCGGCACGGACCCGCTCGGGTGGGGACTCCTTGGCGTACAGCGCCCCGAAGGCCTCGATGAGCAACCGCTGCTCCTCAGACGGGTTGAGGTCCACCAACCAACTCCTTCTCACCAGCGCGTCCAACACCGTATACGCTTGTACGATAACTACATGCGACAGCATAGGAGTTTCGGGTGTACACACTACGGTTCGACATGCGGGCACCATCCTCCGGTGCTCCGTTGAACGAGCTGTATCGCTGCGCGCTCGACATGGCCACTTGGGGGGACGGGCACGGCTGCTCGGGTCTGGTGGTGCACGAGCACCACATTGCGGCTGACGGCTACCTACCGTCTCCCGTCCCTATGGCAGCTGCGTTTGCTGCGCGAACAGAGCGGGTGCCGATTGTCATCTCACTCGTCGTGCTTCCCCTTTACCACCCCATCCGTCTGGCGGAAGAGATGTGCGTACTGGACCACCTGAGCAAAGGGCGTGTCTCCTACATCAGCGGAATCGGCTACCGCCCCATTGAGTACGGGCTGTACGGTCTCGATTTCCATAAACGTGGAAGCATTGCTGAGCACCACTTGTCCATTCTTTTACAGGCTAAGACTGGGCTCCCTTTCGAGTATGAAGGTCGATGCATCCGAGTGACGCCTGGTCCCTACACTCCCGGCGGCCCGAAGATGGCTTGGGGCGGTGGGTCCGAGGCCGCAGCGCGTCGGGCAGGGCGCTACGGATTGGACTTCGCCGCCTTCAGAAGTAGCGAGAAGCTTCGCATTGCTTTCGAAGAAGAGAGCCGCGCCCACGACCACGAACCGGGCACCTGCAGCCTCCCAAGCATCGATCGGCCCGGGACAATTTTTGTGGCCGAAGACCCTGACCGGGCGTGGGAAGAGATTGGGTCCTACCTCCTCTACGACGTCCGCAGTAATGCAGAGTGGAATCAAGGGACATACAGCACAAGCGGCGTTTCGTTCGCGCGGACGATCGACGAGCTGCGGGCTGAGAACATTACCCATCGGATCATGACAGTTGAAGAAGCGATTGACCACGGACGAGGTCGCGGCACTCTTGGGCTCCATCCCCTAATCGGAGGACTCCCTCCCGAGATCGCATGGCGCTACCTCAACAATGTCATTGACAAGGTGGAGCCGGCGTTAGCCATGCCGCGCCCTCTGCAGCAGTTTGAAAACGGAAAGTAGGCGACACAATGACCAGACTTGATGGAAAAGTTGCGTTCGTTACGGGGGCGGCAAGAGGTCAAGGACGAGCGCACGTCGTAAGACTGGCTCAAGCGGGCGCCGATATCATCGCGCTGGACGTGTGCGGGGCCGTCGCTCCCACGTCGTATTCGCCGTCGGTTCCGTCCGACCTTGAGGAGACTGAGGCTCTTGTTCGTAAGGAGGGCAAGCGGATCGTTGCCCGAGTGGTCGATGTTCGTGACTTCAAGTCGATGGAGTCATTATGTCAGGACGCCGCTAGCGAATTGGGCGGGATCGACGTGGTTGTCGCCAACGCTGGAATCAACAATTGGAACCGCTTTTGGGAAATGTCCGAGGAGCAGTGGAACACGCTCATCGACGTCAATCTGACCGGTGTGTGGAAGACGCTCAAAGCGGCTGCACCCATCATGATCGGGCAGGGTCGTGGCGGTTCTATCATTCTCGTGAGTTCCGTCGCCGGGCTCAAGGCATTACCGGCCCAAGCTCATTATGTTTCGGCAAAGCACGCCTTGGTCGGTCTCACCAAAGCGGCGGCAATCGAACTCGGGCCATACCAAATCCGGGTCAACTCTATCCATCCCTGGGGGGTCGATACACCTATGGGTCACGACACCACGCTGGCCGATCTTGTCGCCAGATTTCCGACCTATGCTGCTTCGCTCGGCGCAATCCTGGCTCAGCCGAGTTTGGCTTCCCCCGACACCATTGCCGATGCCGTGCTCTGGTTGGCTGGCGTCGAGTCACAAACAGTCACTGGAGCGCAGATCCCGCTGGACATGGGCGCCACCCGCGTCTGATGGCCCACAGGACTCGGATGCAATCTCAGTGCGCTGGGCAGTCAAAAACCTGGAAACGCCAGCTCGAATATGGCATGAACTCCTCATGAAATCAGCGGTGGCCCTTGTCCATGGTGCTTGGCACGGCGCGTGGTGTTTCGATCGTGTGACGCCATATTTAGAGGAAGCGGGCGTCTCCGCACTTGCGATCGATCTTCCAGGCCATGGTGCCGACGGAGGCTCGTTCACGGATCTCCATGGTGATGCCAGCCATGTGCTGGCCACGCTCGATGACATCGATGGAGAAATCATATTGTTGGGCCATTCCTATGGTGGGGCGGTGATCACCGAGGCCGGAGTGCATCCCTCGGTGAGGCACCTGGTTTATCTGTGCGCCATGGTGCTAGATCAGGACGAGACCTGTCAGACGGCGGCCACTGACATCATGTCCACGCTCTCCCATGAAGGGCGACCGAGCGTCGTCGACGGTTTGGTCATGAATTCGGGAGGCACTTCAACGTTGGATCCAGTATCTGCAGCGGCATGTCTCTACAATCAATGTGATGTCGAGACGGTCAACTGGGCGCTCTCGCATTTAGGACCGCAGCCGATGGAGAATCTGGGCCAGAAGCCATCCAGTGTTGCCTGGCGTGAACGGCCCTCGACCTACATCACGTGCTCAGACGATCAGGCCATCCATCCGGGCCTTCAAACAGTCCTGGCCACCCGATGTACCTACTCATTGGAGTGGCCGACTGGCCATTCACCCTTCGCCTCCGATCCACAGTTGCTGAGTGACTTCCTCATCGAGCTGGCTTAAGGGCCGCAGACACGTTTGCCCTTCGGAAGGGGGTTGATGCCAGGCGTTGCCGTTTCCGAGGACTCGAAGTTCCGGGGTCATGGACACGGGCCGGCAGATCGCCCCTTTTGCGCCACACTGAGCAACCGGTCGTTGCCTCGATGCCGGCTGTTACTGCGGCCAGAAGGAGCGTGGGAGCCGGGCGTCGAATCGGGTGCGTAGATGGCGGACGGTGGCGGCCGGTCGAGAGCACCAGTCCTCCTCCGTTGCACATCGTGGGCCCAAGACCCTGTCGGGACCCTTTCGTCGTCTGCGGTAGTCACAGAGCGTTCAGTGGTCTTGCTCTGTACAGCAAACGATCGGTATGACTGAAATGGTGGATTTATGGATTGCCTCCCCCGGAACGCGGACACCCACAGCGGCGATCCTCCCGTTGCGGGTGCCAGCGAGTCCTTCTCGTTTCCATGCCGGCGCAGCGCAGACGAACAAGGTCCGGCGCCCCTATCCGCCAAGGACACACGCAACGGTCATCTCGTTAACGAACTCTATGGAATCGGTGACGGCTCCTCCCCGCTGCACTCGGACGACGCGGTACCCGACGGGGTCGACGAACCACACCGCCCCCTCCTGGTCCAGGCAGATTCCGTCTGGAAAGGCATTCCATGCCTTGATGCAGGCAAGACCAAGGTCGGGTCGTGGTTCCTCGCGGCAAAAAAGACTCGCCCGTAGAAACCAGTGATCTGAGATGGAAAGTTCATCGAAGCCCACGTGCCGATGAGATCCATGTCGCCGATCCGGGCCTTCGGGTCGTAGCAGCCGGGTCGCATGTGCTCGAACCTGAATGGTTCGATCTTGACCGTATCCGGGCGGCGTCCGGCTACCGCGTTCGTCCCGACTCGAGTGGAGAGTTGTCCCTCGAATTCCCATACTTGATGACCTTCGGGTGTTTCAACGATCGATGGAGCATCAGGTTGCAGATCGGCTGGCAGCCGTCCCTCGAACTTGTGGGCCGGTTCGACAAGGTGGTCATCCACCGAGATCAGGGTGCAGTGAATCGGCGCTGGTTCCGGCTCCGGTAAGAACAGACCCGGATCTAGCGTCATGCCTCCTTCGTCCATGCGGTCCTATCCCCCTAAGCCTCGATCCACCAAAATCCCAGCCCCGACCAGGTCATCTGAGGTCTGACCATACGCGGAAAATGCCCCCTGTCTTGGGAAGATGTGACCCGCTGAAGTCCACACATCCCGCAAGCAGAAAGGGCATCTTTCCGGTGCACACAGAATCGCACAATCCGGCGCTCCTCGCCGTGACCTTCGACGACGACCGGGCGGTGGCCGCAGCTGGCCTGGCGCTGGCTGGCCTGCTGTCCGAGCGGCTGGATCTGGTGGCCTGGGCGGACGAGCTGATCGACCTCGGCGACCGTCCCGGGCACGCACGTCCCGGCCGCAAAGTGGCCACCCTGGTGCACGCCATGGTGGCCGGTGCCGAGTGCATCGACGACTGCGACGTGCTGCGTTCGGGATCGACCGGCCGCGTGCTCGGACACAACGTAATGGCCCCCTCCACCCTCGGCACGTTCCTCCGGTCCTTCACCTTCGGCCATGTCCGCCAGCTCGACTCCTTCGCTGAGCAGATGCTGACCGGAGCATGGGCGTTCGGCGCTGGTCCGGGCGATGCCCCGATGATCATCGACATCGACTCCACCATCCAGCAGGTCTATGGGAAGCAGAAGCAAAGGGCCGCCTATGGCTACACCGGCGTACTCGGGGAGCACCCTCTGGTCGCCACCCGGGCCGACACGGGCGAGGTCCTCCACATCCGCCAACGGAAGGGATCGGCCGGCTCTGGCCGGGGAGCACAACGGTTCGTTCGGGAGACCATCGGGCGGTCTCGTCGTGCCGGTGCCACCGGCCAACTCACCCTGCGGGCCGACTCGGGCTTCCACTCCAAGCACGTGGTGAAAGCGTGCCGGGACCACGATGTCCGCTACTCCATCACCGTCAACCTGAACAAAGCCGTGGTCAGGGCCATTGAGGCCATCCCCGAGGAGGAGTGGGGTGACATCGACTACACGATCGGCGGCCAGGCCCAGGTGGCCGAGTGCTCCTATGGCGACGGGCACCGTCTCATCATCCGGCGCACCAGGTTGGTCGGCAAGCAGGCCCAGTTGTTCCCCTCGTGGCGGCACCACGCCTTCATCACCGATCGGGAGGGGACCGCCGTGTTCCTCGACGCCGACCATCGCCACCATGCCGTCGTCGAGTTGGCCATCCGAGACCTGAAGGAGGGAGCAGGGATGGCCCACTGCCCGTCGGGGACCTTCACCGCCAACGCCGCCTGGTCGGTGCTCGCCACCCTGGCCCACAACCTGATCCGCTGGATGGCCGCCCTCGGGCTCGGACACAACGGCGCTGTCGTGGCCAAGACCATCAGACGGAAGTACATCGCCATGCCGGGGAGGCTCACCCACCGGTCGCGACGGACCCAGCTCCACCTGCCAACCCGCTGGCCCTGGGCGGCGGAGTGGAACGACTGCTTCAACCGCTTGCGGTCACTGTCGTTTCGCACCTCACCGGTCACCAACGGAGTGGCCCACCACGGTCCCGCCACCCCCAGCTCGATCACCGCCACTCACCCCCTGGTCGGCCACGCCCTGATTGCCGGAGAGGTCACGCAACGCCACCGTCGGCATCAACTACCGGGTCGAAATCAGAAACTCGCTACTTCACCCCGGCGATTCCGTGGATCGAGGCTAAGCGGATGCGTGGAGCATTCGGAGTGCCACCTCCGGACCCCAAGCTCCTCAAAAAGACCATAGTCCAAGACTGCATGCATGAACATGTATATTGGTGGGCGGTCCGCCAGTGCATGAGTCACGCACCTAGGCGACCATCTGCATAGTGAACAAGATAACTGAAGACTGAAGAAACTTGTCATGGATTCTTTGGATCGTCTGTTGTGGACACGGGCCTCCCGATGCCAAGTACGAGATCTTGACCGCGCCGGCGATCGCTGCGCAGACGTCAGCTGCTTGTCCCCGGTGACCGCCGGTTTCTAGTGCGGTGACATTCAAATAGCGCGCGATTGACGCACGGCCTCGAGGGCCACCCGACCCCGTCGGACCTTGGTGATGATCTGCTTGGCCGTCTTGGTCCAGATGAACGGAATGGGGTCGTCGTTGTGGTGGGCGATGTAGTCCTCGATGGCTTCGACGAGTTCGGGAACGCTGCCGAAACTGCCCCGCCTGATCCGTTTGGTCGTAATCGCCCCGAACCACCGCTCGACCATGTTCAACCACGATGAGCTCGTCGGCGTGAAATGAAAATGGAAACGCTGGTGCTGTTCCAGCCACGCCACGACATCCGGGTGTTTGTGGGTGCCGTAGTTGTCCAAGATGACGTGAATCTCTTTGCCCCGAGGGACCTCCCGGTTGATCAGGCGCAAGAAAGCCAAGAACTCCTGGTGGCGGTGACGTGAGAAACACTGACCGATGAGCTCGCCGGTAAGGACGTTGAGGGCGGCGAACAAGGTGGTGGTGCCATGACGCTTGTAGTCATGGGTGACTGTCCCGGGCCGCCCTAGTTTCATCGGCAGGCTCGGCTGGGTGCGGTCGAGGGCCTGGATCTGGGACTTTTCATCGAAGGAGAGAACGATGGCTCCGTCGGGTGGGTTCATGTACAGGCCCACGACATCGATCAACTTGTCCTCGAAGTTCGGATCGTTCGAGACCTTGAACGTCTTGACCAGGTGAGGTTTGATCCCACGGGCCTGCCACTCGCGCTGGACTGTCGTGCGCGACAGCCCGCAGTGTTCGGCCATGGAGCGATTCGACCAGTGCGTGGCATCGGACGGCGTGGTGTGCAACGTGTCACTGATCATCCGATCGATCTGTTCCTGGGTGATGACCGGCTTGCGCCCCCTACCTTCGTGCACTTCGCCCACCCAGCCGACCCCGTCCGTCTCGAAGTGGCTCCGCCACTGAAGAACCGTTGACCGAGAGACGCCGAGGGCCTCGGCGATGCTCGTGTTCGCCACACCGTCGCCCGCCATCAACAGGCCTTTGGCCTCGCGCACGGCACGGTGAGGCAGCGAGACACCCGCTGCCATCTCCTCGAGTTGTGCTCGTTCCTTCTTGGTCAGGTGCAGCGGCGGAGCCGGTGGACGGGCCATAACCCCATCCTATCTCTATCGCGCGACTATTTGCGTGTCACCGCACTAGATGGCATGCTCGGCCAGCATCTCCAGCCAGGGGGCACGCTCGGTGACCTGAGCCAGGATCCAGCCCGGAAGTGATCGAACAGCACTGATCTGGAAGAAGTGGAGTGGCGAGTGCCCAGGTACTCCATCGGATCCTCTGGCCAGATCGCCGAAGGTGTGCAGACGGCACCTCCTTCATGTGGTGGCCGGTCCGGTCGAGCATCTCGATCAGGTTCGAGCAATTTTGCCTCTCGTGGCGGCCGAGTGCGTCTCGGCTTGCTCATCTGTCACTCGATCCGAAGCAAGATCCCCTGTGCGTTTGTGAAGAATCCCCCAGCCGTGACGAGTGCTCGCTCCGGGTGCCCGACCTGCCGATCACCGGCCACACCCTGGAGTTGCTGGATCGCTTCTCGGATGTGCCCGGATCCTTGCGTGCCGCCTTCCGAGAGCGCACCGCCGTGAGAGTTAACGGGCACCCGGCCGTTGATCATAATTTGACCAGATCTGTGATCTCGGTTCTCCGACAGGAAGTCACCGGCTTCCCCTCTCCCGCAAAAGCCAGCGTTCTCGATCCAGTTGAGGGTAATGATAGTGAAGCCGTCGTAGGGGAAGTACAGATCGATGTCATCGATCCAGAAGTCACCTTTTGCCTTCAGGGCTTCAATCACCACATGTTGCCCATTGCGCTCCAGACTTCTTGATTGGTCCTCTTCGTTCTTCTCGGTCATACCAAGAGACACGGCATTGACAAGGACGGGCCGATTGGGCAAATCCTTCGCCTGCTCAGTTGTCGTAATAACGAATGCGTCGGCCCCATCGACCGGAATATCCATGTCAAGCAGACACAGCGGCGACCTGATCATGCGAGCCGAAAGGTAGTCCTCCATCGTCATGGGCTTACGCATGGCAGCGAGAGGGTTGCCAATTGCATTATGCCGACTGTTCAACGCGATGTAGCCGAGGTGCTCGCGAGGCACATTGAACTCGTAGATATAGCGGGACGCCCAGCCGGCATAACCAATTGCCCCCGCCATTGACTCAGGCTGGGGCGGCCCAGCGCCCGTGGCCAGCCCTGCGGCGCGGTACGGATCCTTTAACGATGAGGCCGTATTCCATGGGAGCCGGTAGGCCGCGTGGTAGCAGAGCACAATGTCGCAAAGTCCAGCAGCAACTGCCCCGACGGCCGCTGCGACAGGATTCACCATCGGCATCACCGGATTTGCAAACCAGGTCACCTCATCGATTCCCAGCCCGGACTGGATTCGACGAGCCTCTGGAGCCGAGGTCCCACAGATACCATCAATGTCACTCGCCTGGAGGCCGCACTGCTTTAGTACGCCGATGCAGGCTCGAAGGGCGAGCTCTGACTGACTCTGCCCGGTGTTCTGGGCACGGAAGCCAGTTGAGGAGGCTCCGGCGAAGGCAACGAGGTCCCTTGACGGGTTTCGGCTGCTGGTCATGAAGACACTTGCAACGCTTCGAGGCGAAAGACAGGAAGTGGGGTCCCGGCTCGCTCGATCCAGTCGAGGCTGACCCGTCGACCGATCTTGATGTCATCGTTGTCCGCACCCACAATCGTGGTCGTAAACCGCACCTTCTCGGAAAGTTCGACCGTCACCACAGGGTAGGGCACCGAGTAGTCCACCCCCTCGGCGGGAGGACCCTGGTGAAGGAATACGACTAAGTAGATCGTGCCGCTGCCGGACACTGGGGTTGCCGCAATATTGCTCGACCAGCATGAAGGACACGTGGCTGTCGGAGGATGGTGCCATGTGCCGCAGTCTTCGCAGCGATTGATGCGTAGCTGCCGTATCAGGCGACCCCGATAGTGCTCCGCGCTGTCCCGATCGATGGGAAACCCGCTGAAGCGCCCGACCAGCTCTTCGTCGCTGACGTCTAGTTCCATAAGCTAGTTCCTAACATGGGCAGCGTAAACCCTATCGGTCGGAAGGACGGGCAACAGAGTCCTGACAGCTCGCTATGAATTGACACGCTGGTAATACGACATTGTCATCAACTCGATGACCTGACCATCGGGATCACATACGAAAAGGCCAGTGCCCATGTCTGTGTCGTCGAGCACGACTCCTCCGAACCGGGTGACGAGTTCACACGTCTCGGCGATGTCACCGACACTGAATGAAAGGTGCGTGAGCCCTATCTCGTTCATTTGGCGCGAGCGAGGATACGCCGAGCGAGCACCTTCACCTGCAAAGTGCAGCAATTCGAGCACGATTCCTGCGCCCCGCAGATAGCAGACGGTTAACCCCAGAGGCGATGCGAGGCGGAGGATGCGTCCACTCGGCTGGTCCGGAAGCTCGAGTTGACGCCAGAAGACGAAGCTGAGCGCCTCCTCGTAAAAGGCACGCGATCTGCCAAGGTCTGTGACGGCGAGGCCGATATGGTTGAACATCATTGGTGAAGCGTGGTCACTCATGACTTCGATGACCTCCGATCCATAAATGCGATGTTCTTTGCTCCTCTATCCAATATCCAAAACATGTATCCCAGCCTGACCGGGACAACACCTTGACGCGACGTCGCCTAGATGGAGCCACTAGTAAACTATGTACTTGACGCAGCATAGATCGCGGGCAAGAGTTGGGGCTTGTTGGACGTTTTGTGCAGACGCGTCGACCGGGGCTCCTGAATCGGCCGACTTATAGCTAGGAGTCAAGTTTTGGCCGAGTGGAACCCGTTCTCGCATGCCTGTGTTGACAATCCCTTCCCGATCTATCGGGAGTTGCGGGACAATCAGCCGGTGTACCACAACGAAAAGATGGGCTTCTATGCCCTGTCACGGTTCGATGACGTGCTGTACGGCCTCCTCCACCCTGCCCTGTTCAAGTCCTCCCACGGAATCACCCTCGAGAACCTGGACTCCCCCGACCAACTGCTCAATAAGGATGACCCCGAGCACCTGGAGCACCGCAAGGTCGTGGCCAGGGCGTTCACCGTTTCCGCCATCGGCAAGCTCGAGCCGAAGATCCGAGAGATCGCCGGTCGCCTGCTCGACCAGGCGGGTGACCGCAACGTCATGGACGTGCTCGAAGACTTCTCCATCCAGATGCCGGCCGCCATCATCGCTGACATGGTGGGCTTGCCCCACGAGCACCGGGCCGAGTTCCTCGAGCATGCCAAGCGCTTCAACGTGGCCGAAGAGACCGACGACAACCCGCGCCCGACCGAAGACGCGATGGCGGCATCCCTGCACGTCTACGAACTCGTGACCCAAATTGTGGCCGAGGCGGCCAAGAACCCCGGTGACGACGTGATGGGATCGCTCCTCAAGGCTCATATCCCCGACTTCAGCGGAGGCACCTACCAGCTCCGAGAGGACCAGGTCGCCACCCGTATTGTCGAACTGGCCGGAGCCGGCTTCGAGACCACGGCCAAGCAGATCGGCAACGCCGTGGTGGCCCTGGCCTGGTATCCCGAGCAGCGGGCCGAGCTGGCCGCCGATCCATCGCTCATGAAGAACGCCGTTGAGGAGATCGTGCGGTGGGACCCAGCCTCGCACTACGTCGTCCGCTTCATCGAGGAGGAGGTGACACTGCACGGGACGACCATCCCTGCCAATAGCCAGGTGGTGCTGCTCACCTCGTCAGCCAACCACGATGAGCGGGTCTTCGAGAACCCCGAGCTGCTCAACATCCACCGCAAGATCGTGCGGCACGTCGGATTCGCCTTCGGCACCCACCTCTGCCTCGGGGCCGCCCTGGCCCGTATGGAGACCAAGGTGGCCCTCGAGGAGCTGCTGGCCCGCTACCCCAACTACCAGCTCTCCGGGCCCATCGAACGTGGCTACGCCGGCAATGTACGCGGGCTTGACCATCTCCCGATCATCCTGGAACCAGCCGCTTGACAACCCGCCATGGACCTCTGCTCAATGGCGGCAGGGTGGAATCGTTGAAAACACGAAATCGGGCCAGCCACGAGATAGCAAGTGCATATCGGTGACCATCGGAATTAGCTGGAGGTTAGAAATGAAAGTTGTTGTCGACTACGATCTTTGCGAAAGCAATGCGCTATGTATGGATGCGGCTCCGGAAGTGTTCGAGGTGCGAGATGATGATGCTCTCTACGTTCTGGATGCGAGTCCACGCGAGTCGCTGCGCAAAAAGGTTGAGCTAGCAGTAAAACGTTGCCCGAAACAGGCCATTTCAATCGAGGACTGAGCAGTCGCGGATAGCCCGCCTAGTTGCCCAGATAGGCATTGCGCCTCAAAGCGAGGGGGCTTGCTCACGGCGACGGGACCAGTGATGAGGGACGTCACTTGCCGTCGACGGGACGAACTCGTGAGGCGCGATCGGACCGGTCTCTTGCGCGGGACGCAGGGCAATTATCTTGAGTCCCCACCGATAGGACCCCTCGAATCGTCCGCCCTCGGGATGTCCACTCCAGCCAGAGTCCGTAGCCCGCTGAAGCTCAAAGACCGTCCGCGCGCCCTCACTCATCAGGTGCGCCCAAGGGCACTCCCTTTAGGAACCCTTCAGGGTGCTCAGTGGCCAGCCGCCACGTAGTCTGGATTCTCCCGAGGATCGTTCAACTCGATGTGAATGTCTGGGTCCACGTCAGCCAGTTTTGAACTCAAGATCCCAAGCATCAGTTCCTTGGGCACCACACACTCGGGGCAACTCGACCTACTGAGATCTAAGGCTAAACGAATCGATTGTGGCGATGCCTCAACGATAAGGAGTTCCGCGCCATCGAGCCGAACGATTTCGTTCAATTCGGCCACTGCCGCATCAATACCGGTTTCGCTCATTTGATCTTCTCGTGGATCGGTGCAGCCAGGTGTGGCATCAAAATCTGCGATTGTGCCATACCAGGGCCTCCAGCAGCGACCACCAGAATGTTGGCCGGTTCAGCCAGCACGACCTTGGTGTTGTACTTACCAATGGTCGGCTTCGTCATGCGTTCAAACAGGGAGTCCCGCACTGCTTCCTTAGTCCATCTCTCATCAAGGAGCCGCCGGTGGTGCTCGAATCCGATTACAACCATGATCCCACGAGCATCGCCAACGAAGGCATCAAAGGCCATCCCACCAAGACGGGCCGTTTGGCTGATCGTATCTAGAATGGTCTCAGATTCCGGGGCAAACTCGTTTGCCTGTTCAAGTCGCCATACCGACATCACGGTGACACTGCTGACGGTGCGGTCATAGCCCTGGAGTACGTGCAGCGGGGTCCAGTCGCTGCATTCCTCATTTTCGCCAAAGCAAAAGGAATAGCGCAGAGGCCAGCTAAACGTGGCCCGGTCGAGCACTCCAGGCACCGTGCGACACACATTGCGGATCACCAGCCGAAGGGCTCGACCGATCGTCGCATTGGCACGGAAGCCAGGACCCAAACACCCTTGGCCGCTCGCTATGCCGATTTCTTCCCGAACAGGCCCGTTAACAATCAATGCATGGGCGGCGCCGGCCAACGTAGCGGTCGTCGAGTGGCAGTTTGCGAGAGGACTAAGTAGGGCGCGTACCGAGGCTGCTACTACTGGAAAATACTCAGGCAAGCATCCCGACATAACGGAATTGATCGCCACTTTCTCCGCGGTAACGGTAACGTCACGCGTGGGAACCGTCCCCAACACTTCAGGGCCTTCCAAACCCGCTGCACCCAACATGGCCTCAACCGCCTCCGTCGTGGGCGGGACCACTGGGAGGCCATCCGTGTAGCCCCGGTCAAAATAGTCTTCAACTGCCTCGACGTAACCGTCAGAAGTGATGGTGGACGATGTGAGGCTCATGCGATGAGCCTCGCCCGAACGCCATCAATGACCTGGGCGGCCATGGCATTGCACTCTTCGAGCGACCAGTTCCCTGTGGGGTTATACGGGTAGTCGACCACCACGAATGGGTAGTCGGAGGCCCCCACAAGTTTGCAAAGCGCCTCCACCGCTGGCACGAGCGCAATATGCACGATGCACACTGCCGGGATGCCCTCTCGTTCCAGGTCGATGGCGTCCCGCATGCTTCGAGTGCTGCACGATCCGCAGCCGCCAAAGCCGGTTACGGCGACCGTTGATCCTCCGGTGATTTCTGCCCACTGTTCCGGCCAAGGTGCTACAGACACGTTCGGCTTAACTACCTTGACTCTGCCGGCGAGGTCATCCCACTTCTCAAACTGATCGGCCAGCGCGTCGAACATCAGCTCTGACTTCCCCAGACCGTTGGCCACTATGCCGAGTGTTGCGCCCTGAAGGGTGGCGGGCCGAGGGGCCATCGCGAGCTGCTTCGTGCTCCCGAATTCACCATTCGTCGGATCAAGTGTGATTAGAGGCATATCGTCCCCCTTCTTGGGTTCGATCTCGGTCGCTCCAGAAACAGCCATTCCGCCCCTGGCCTTACCCGTTTGGAACGTTCGAACTAGACCCGACTAAACATCGGGTCTCGGGGAACACTCCTCATCAGGTGAATCTGCATCTTTGCTTTAGTACTCCAGTACTCAGCATATACCCTGAAGGCAGGCACTTGCGTCCAGATTTACGGCAACCTGCCGTGATGGCCAACGCTCGCTCATGAATGATGGCCGAATCTCTCACTGCAGCTGGCTCGCTGGAGCCATTCGATCAGTGACCGATCGTTCTTCATGACTGATTGCGAAACTTCCGGTAACACCTATAAGGATCGAGGTCACCTTGTCCATGAACCCCTCCTCCGTCCTCCTGACCGACCGTGTCGCCGTCGTGACCGGCGGAGGCGCCGGCATCGGGCGGGGCATCGCCCGCGGCCTGGCCGCCTTCGGGGCCAAGGTGGCCATCTGGGAGCGGGACCCTGAGACGACCGCCTCGGCGGCCGACGAGGTCGGGGGCCTGGGCATCCCCACCGACGTCCGCCAGTCCGAGCAGGTGGACGTGGCGCTGGTCCGCACCACCGCCGAGCTCGGCCCGGTCAGCATCCTGGTGAACAACGCCGGCGGCGTGTTCTTCTCCTCTCTGCTCGAGACCTCGGAGAAAGGCTTCGACGCCCTGTACCGGGCCAATCTCAAGCACGTCATCGTCTGCACCCAGCGGGTGGCCCGCTCTATGGTGGAACACGGCACTCATGGCAGCGTCATCAACATCACCTCCATCGAGGGGGTGCGAGCTGCGCCCGGCTACGCGGCCTATGCGGCGGCCAAGGCCGGGGTCATCAACTTCACCAAGACCGCCGCCCTGGAGCTGGCCCTGCACGGTATCCGGGTCAACGCCCTGGCCCCGGACATCACACCGACCGAAGGCATGCTGGCGGTGACCCCGCCCAGGGCCCAAGCAAACTTCCGCCTCACCGTCCCCATGGGCCGAGTCGGCCACGTGGACGAAATGGCCGGGGCGGCTGTCTTCCTGGCCGGCGACCTGTCCAGCTACGTCACCGGGCAGACCATCCATATAGACGGAGGGACGCAAGCCTCGGGTGGATGGACTCACCACCCTGAGACAGGGGGCTACATTACCGGCTCAGGGTGAGCCATCGGACGACTTCGACTGACAGCGACAGTAGGCACGACGACACGACCGCCCTGGCCTTGGGGCGGAAGCGAGCGTAAATCAACACAGCGGGGTCAGACCTCAAACGATATTGTATTTGGGCGCAACGAAAACTCACCAACGATCAGAGGCTCCTGAACTCGTTCGGTCAGAGCGGTCAGAAGCGAATTCAATCGGCGGTATGCGAAAAGGAAAGATACATTGCACAGTCGGTTAGGCGGGGGCTGAGGTGGATTCGTTCCTCGTCGCGTCCTCGCTAGATGACGGCGTTGGTGTGCTCGAATTGGACGACAAGGCGCGCCGAAATGCTCTTTCACATGACATGAGCAACGCCCTCGCCGACGCGGTCCAAACCCTGCTGGACGAGCACGCCAAAGCGATTGTGCTGACTGCATCAGCTCCGGTGTTCAGCGCAGGCGGTTCTATCGACGATCTCCTGGACCCACCGGGTCCGCTCTCGGCTGCCTACCGTGGGCTGCACGCACTCGTCAGCTGCCCCGTTCCCACCATTGCAGCGGTGGGAGGTCCGGCGATCGGTGCGGGAGTTTCCCTTCCGTTGGCATGCGACGTAGTAGTGGTGTCTCCGGCCGCCCGCTTCGATCCCAGATTTCTTGACATAGCCATCCATCCCGGCGGCGCGCACCTCTGGCACCTCAGTCGACGAGTCGGATACCAGGGAGCGGCCGCAATGGTGTTATTCGGGGACGTGCTAACTGGGGAGGATGCCGTAAGAGCTGGTTTGGCATGGCGGTGCATGCCGGCAGCGAAGCTCGTCCCCACAGCAGTGGGCCTCGCGCAGAGAGTCGCTGGTCGTCCACCGGGCTTAGTCGCTCGCACCAAGGATACGCTGCGGCGAACGGCCGGTCTCGATGATCCAGCTGAAGCGGAGGAGATGGAGTTAGAGGCACAGGAGTGGTCGGTTGCTCAACCAGAGCACCACGATGCAGTGCAGCGGTTACGGGAGCGGATCGGGGGCCATTGACGATCAATTGGGTGTGTGTACCACCTGCCGCTTTAGGGTTAGGAAGCGGTAGTCAGGAACGAAGGCAGCATAGGTGTCACACTCGCTTTGCTGAGATCTTTGATGGCCGGATTAGCAGTCGAATCACGCAAAATTTGGTGAATCAGCCAAGTCTAGTTTCGCTCAGCCTATGCCGACTCGGTCAATCAGCTTTGTCAGCAAGTTCGATAGATCCTCGACTTCGGACGGAGTGAGATGGCTGCCAAAGAAGTCGTACAATGCGTCCTGATACACATGCACCGAGCGGTCATAAAGTGCATGCCCAGAACGCGTCAGCGCGAGAATTGTTGCGCGTCCATCAGTCGGATGCCCCGAGCGCTTCAGCAGGCCACGCGCCTCCATTCTTTTCACTAGTCGACTAAGCCCCGGCTGGCTGTACCGAGTCCGCATCAGCCGATAGAGCTTGGCAAGCGGTACGGCCCCATCAGACTCCTTGCCGGCATCGTGTAGATAGACCAGCACCGCGAACATCCCAGGTTCGATCCCAGACTCGGCATTCAGACGAGCCACAACGGGTCGCTGGACCGCCTGATATAGCTTTGTGAACTGCAGGAACGTTCGGAGGAAAGCGGCACGCTCGTCGCGGTTCATTCGTCAGTACCACGAGAGAACCCTGAATGGCGATCCGCTTTGAGGCAAACAGACTCAGAACTCATGTGCTGAAGCATACACTCAGCGCTTTTTGGACTTCGGAACGACATTGCTGAGGGATCTCACCCGCTGATCTGCCCACTGGGTGACGAGGGTATTCCTGCCGACCATTGCCGCACCTGGACTCCTCCAGGCAGTTTGCGGCGTCCACTGTAAGCCCCTTGAGTTACTCCGCAGCCCAGACTTTGGCGCTATCAATCAAACCAATCCCATTGGTAGGGAACGATCGTCTCGTATGGGCCGGCATGAACGGGTGTCACCGGCGCATCGTCCCACCGCCCTTTGAGAAGAGGGCGGACGGCATCGGCGACCTCAAGTGGGTTCCCGTCAAGGTAGTGCACCGTGATGCGTCGGTTTCCAGCGGTGCTGTGAGGCTCCCGAAGAAAGGGGCTGGTGGCGAACGACCACGATCCCATAATTCCGCTCACTGAATTCCAGCGCTCAGCCTCCTCTTCGTGCCACTGCCGTACCCAATCAAGGTACTCCTCAGGCCTGACACCACGATGCAGTTCCTCGACCGTCACGTAGACACCCCGATTAGGTCGGTACGGAAGGGTTTCTGCCGCGATCCGCACTCGGGGCGCCACGTGTGCATCGAGCCACTGGTGAGGCCCCGAAACCGGGGCTCGCCTGTGCAGGTGAAACCGACCAAGGGAGTATAATTGCTGACCCAGATCCATGAACTCATCGACCGTTTCTTGGACTGGTTCCGTCATCAAGTAGAGAGTCATGTAGTGCACTGGTCGGTATGGTTCCTCGTCGACCGCGCGCCTGGCACTGCACGCGGGTGTAGATACCCAGCGTTGGCCATAGGCGACACCGCGAATGGGGTACTGCTCGGGCAGGTGGTCGAACTGGTGCCACTCGTTGTAGGCACGGTGCTGTGAGGGGTCTGTGATCTCGGTGAAAGAAAAGAAGCCGACCTTGACTTTGTTCACAGTACCTCCTTCCTTATCTCTGCCGCTGCGATACGTCCAACCTCTCGACGATCGACTTTTCCGTTCGCGTTGAGAGGGACAGCGGCCAGACTCAGCCAGTGCCGCGGCACCTTGTACGGCGCCAACTGTTCACGTAGTTCGGTGGCCAATTGGGCAATGCCTCGGTCGAACCTTGAACCACGACACGTTGCATCTCGCCAAACGATTCCAGCTACAGGTACTTCGCCTAGCCGCTCGTCAGCCACGGAAACGACGACAGCATCGCTCACAAGCGTTGAAGCGCGCAGCGCTTCTTCGATCTCCACCGGAAACACGTTGAATCCGCCAACGACAAACATCTCCTTGATGCGTCCGGTGATATAGAGAATCCCATACTCGTCGATGCGGCCGATATCGCCGGTGTGGTACCACCCCTCCGAGTCGAGCGGGAGCGAGCTACCACCTTCGGCATCTATGTAGCGGCTTGTACGACTGAGGTCAGGGCGGCCGATGATCTCACCGTCTTGACCGACAGCTACGTCCTCGCCGCTTGGGTCGACTATGCGCACGGGACAGTCCTCATCGACACGGCCCACGGACCCAGGTCCGCGATGACCCGCCCGGACGTCTTCGTAGCGTTCACGGGCGGTTACCGCTCCCTCCGTCGACCCATACGCCTGGAGTACGGGCACTCCGTATCGCTCCTCGAAGGCGTCCCTTGTTGCGACCGGCAATGGTGCGGTACCGGATGTGACGTACCTCAAAGACCCGAGATCGATGTCCTCGGTGGTGTGCGCCAATGCATGCACCATTGCCGGCGCCAACTGAAGGGTGTCGAGCGAGTATCGCTTCGCGAGTTGCGACAATATGGAAACGTCGAAACGTGGGACGATCAGCAACGACCGACCGACGTAGATGCGAAAGATTAGCCTTCCTACTGCTGCCAGATGCCCGAAAGGACTGAACGATACGGCTGGGGGCCGCTCCGCTGGACGTACGCGTCGACGAAAGCTGGCCGTCCCGGCGTACGCGGCCGCAGTTGCCCGTGCATTCGCCGCTAGCCGCCCGTGGGTATGTATCGTCGCCTTGGCCTCACCAACGGTGCCCGAGGTGAAAAAGATGGCGGCCATGTCACTCGGATCGAGGTCAACCGGATCCAGGATGCCCTCCTCGGCCATCGACTCCTCCGCCCTGCCTGTGTCGAGAACTACGACGCCTTCCCTGGTCAGGACAACCACCGGCCATGAGGACCCAAGCACGACGCCTTCGTAGGTCAGCACGAGCCGAGGCTGTACTAAGGCAAATCGACGCTCCGCTTCAGCTGTGGGCGAGACAGAGCCACAGGCAGCAAAGGTGCAACCACACCTCCAGCAGGCGAGGATGGCGACGACCCAATTCGGCTCGTTGCCGAGATACAGTCCGACGACGTCGTCTCGCCGAACTCCTCGTTTGTGCATTTCGACCGCCAGATGCTCCGCCCTCTCACCGAGTTCGTCATACGTGCGCCCCTCCCCATCAGGAGTGAGGAGGAGGACCGCATGAGGATCGGTTTGCCGACGATATTCGAACATCTCCACCGACGTCTTCGGCTCTGGTGGCGCTCCCTGAGCGCTCATGACCGAGGGACCTGACTCCACGGTAGATCGCGATCAGTGGACGGCTCCCTAGGAAGACCAAGTACCTTCTCACCGATGATATTGCGTTGGATCTCGCTCGTTCCGCCCGCGATTGTTGCTGAACGTACGCGTAGGAATCCGTATGCCGTAGTTACTGCCCAAGCGTCACCCACCCCATGAGCGACGCCGTTGACACCTTCAAGATCGAGGGAAAGCGTTTGCAGCGCTTGGTTGCTCTGGCTGTGGAACAACTTGAGAATCGATGACTCATTCCCCACGGGTCGGCCAGCGCGCCGCTCAGCTTCATGCCGTTGCCGCGTCCAAGCGGCGATCCGCTCGCGGCTGTATGCAATGGCGAGCCTCTGGCGAAAGAGCGGGTCTTGGACCGGCACGTAGTGGCGGATCAGCGCGTCGACTGTTCGGCCAACGCCCATGCTTGGCGCAGCGGACCCGCCCCCGATCACGGCCCCCCGTTCGTAGCTCAGCAGGCTACTGGCGATGCGCCACCCCTCGCCGAGCTCGCCGATTCGCATGACGTCGGGGACAGTGACGTCGTCGAGGAACACCTCGTTAAAGAAAGACTCGCCGGTCATCTGCCGCAGGGGCCGCACGACTACTCCTGGTGCCGACATTTCGACAATGAAGATGGAGAGGCCCTGGTGTTTCGGGACCTCTGTGTCAACGCGTGCAAGCAGTATCCCGAACGTGGCGTCATGTGCCCAGCTCGACCAGACCTTCTGACCGTGAACCATCCAGAGATCGCCGTCACGAACAGCTCGAGTAGAGAGCCCGGCCAGATCGGAACCGGCCGCTGGCTCGCTGAATAGCTGCACCCAGATCTCCCGCTGATGAGCGATTCCGGGTAGGTAGCGCTGTCGCTGCTCCTCGGTTCCCCAACGAAGCAGTGCTTGACTGACGTTGTTACCCAACGGGTTATCGGACCGCGGAATCTTGTAGTGACGCAGCACGTTGTTGACCACGGCTGCTCTTCGACTGTCGAAGCCCAGCCCGCCATACTGCTCAGGCCATGTCGATACGTACCAACGGGCGTCGCCAAGACGTTCCCACCAGTCAGCTACATCCAGTCGTTCTCGAGCTTCGCGCAGCCCTGCTGCGTCGCCGAGGTCGATAGCTGCGACCCAGTCTGCCGGCAAATTCACCCGCAGCCACTCCTCCACCGCGCCTTCAAGCTCGGTTTCTTCGGATCCGATCCGGTTCATGTGTCCTCCATCGGCTTGGAGGGTATCCGTATCCATCGCGGCTCCCGTTTCTCGACAAACGCCGCCGGACCCTCAAGCGCGTCAGGGTGAGTCCGCTGGGTCATGACCAGGTCCCACGCCATTTGCATTGCCTCGGAGAATGGCAACTCAAGCGACGATCGAGCCGCCCGTTTCGTTGCTTCGACCGCCGCTGGTGACTGCGCCGCAACAGATTCGGCAACCACCAATGCACGGTCCAGCAACTCGTCCGGGGCAACAACCTCATCGACAAGACCGAGGCGAAGGGCCTCATACGCGTCCAGGCGCCCGGACTTGCCGAGCATGGCAAATCTCAATGCGTTGCTGAGACCCATCCGGGGAGCGAGCGAGATCGGCTCGAGTGCGCTGGCCTGGCCGTGCGTCACGTGGGGATCCACGAACCAGGCGTCTTCCGACGCAATGACGATGTCGGCGTCAGCTAAGAAATGCAATCCACCACCCGCGCAGACACCATTTACTGCAACAATGGTGGGAAGCCACACGTCGTTATTCAGGGGGGTGAGCTTCAAGGCTTCCGCCACCTTGTTGGACTTGGGCGGACGGAACGCTCGGCGCTCGCTGACCTTTTTCAGGTCCATCCCGACGCAGAAACCCCGACCTCTGGCCGTTAATATGATGGATCGGATGTTCTCTTCCTTCCCGACTCGACCCCAGACCTTAGGAAGCAGTGAGATCATCTCCGCATTGAGCGCATTCAACCGATCCGGCCTATTTAATGTCACAATTGCCGTGTGGGCCCGCATCTCGACTAGGAGCTCCGGTTCGTTCATCGTCTCCACTCCCTGCACTTGATTCACCGGCGCGGCAACCCGAGCACGCGTTGGGCGATGATGTTCCGCTGGATCTGCTCGGCACCGCCGTAGACACTTGACGCCCTGGCCCACACATAACGCGTCGATGCCTGGCGGTCCTCGCCGGTTACCGACCTGACCCCGGACGAGTCCAGCTCAAGCGTTCCTATGCTCTGCTCGGCGCGTATCATCAGCAACTTACCGACAGAAGATGACGGGCCGGGTGCCTCGCCCAAAGAACGTCGAGTGAGACTCTCGAGCAGGTGCAAACGACATGCCTCGACAGAAATCCAGGCCCTTGCAAATGCCTCGTCTGCCGCAGTGTCATCTTCCGGTAGCCCGGCTGAGAGCCGCCGCAACTCACCCCGATGGGTAGCCACGACTCCAAGCTCCGTCGGACCTCGTTCATAGGCAAGAACGACGGTGGCAAGTTCCCAGCCCTTTCCCTCATCGCCAAGCCGGTCCCCCAAGGGAACCTCGACGTTGTCGAAAAACACCTCACAGAAGCGTGAGCCGCCCCATGCTTGAAGAATCGGTCGCACAGTGACACCCGGCGAGTCCATTCGCAGAATGAACGACGTGATCCCCTGATGCTTAGGAACTTCCCGATCCGTGCGGGCAAGTAGCAAGCAGCGATCAGCGAACTGTGCACCCCCGGTCCACAGCTTCTGCCCATTGAGTATGTAGACGTCGTCGCCACGCCGCTCTGCGAATGTTCTCAATGAGGCAAGATCGGAGCCCGCCTCCGGCTCACTAAAGCCCTCACACCAGCTTGATTCGCCGCGCAAGAGTTGGGGCAGGAACTCCCGCTTCTGCTCCTCGGTGCCGTAGGCCACTATGGCGCGCCCCAGAAAACCGACGGACGATGCAGCATTGGGAACGCCCGCTGCACCTAGCTCCTCATTGAGAATCGCCTCATACAAGGGACTCAGTCCCTGCCCGCCGTATTCGACGGGCCAGCTCAATCCGACCCAGCCACCATCGTAAAGTTCGGTCAACCACTTCGTCTTGTATGCGTGGGTCACCGCTGTCTCCCACAAGGGTGGCGGGGGATCCGGTCTGTTATCTACCAGCCAAGCCCGCAAGTTGGCGCGGAACTCGGCTTCCTCTGGGCTGTCGTCATAGTCCACCAGAGTCACCTTCCCTGCCAGCGGCGCGCTGCATCGCCGCGATCGCACGAAGATGGTGCCGCTCGTCGCCAAGCACTGCTCGGTCGAACAGAAGCCTCTTGAGGAAGACGTGAGCAAGGCACTCCCAGGTGACGCCCATCCCTCCATGGACCTGGAGTACCGCCTCACACAAACGTTTGCCGTGTTCCGAGCAGTACGCCTTGGCAGTGTGGGCGGCCGACATCGCCACTTCGGGTCGTTTATCGAGAGCCCATGCCGCGAACAGCGCTGTAGCTCGTGCTCCCTCCGAACTGACATGCTGCTCTGCCAAGAGATGCTGGAGTGCCTGGAATGTACCAATCGGCACGCCGAACTGGTGGCGCGTCTTCACATGCTCGATGGCCAGGGCCAACGCACCGTCCATGACTCCCGCCATATCAGCCGACATCAATGCCAACGCCAGCGCCGTCCAACGAGTCAAGTCGAAACTGGTGAGGGGCTTGGTCTGGCCTTCTAGACCATCGACCGCAGTGCGCTGTTCCAAGATGCATCGCCGTACCTGGCGCGTGAGGTCAAGGCTCTGAGTGGGAGAGTCAAGTGCCACCGCCACCAAACGCCCGGACTCATCGCCATCGAGGACTAACGCCGCGTCAGCACCAGCGCAGTCCCAGGCAAATGCCTCCGCCGACGATTCGCTGGCTAGCTCATTTGTGACGGGATCGATGCCTACAGCGACGCGACGGGCCCCAGAGACCACATCGTCGAGGAGACCTAGGCCTCCCCCCGCAGCGACGAGAAGCTGGGTAGGGAGAATAGCGCAACCAAGGTAAGGAACTGGCGTAAGGGCGCGCCCGAGCGCCATAGCAGCGATCGCCGCGTCCGTGAGCGCTCCGAAGCCACCAAACTCCTCAGGGAGACCGAGCGATAGGACATCGCTGGCTGCCAAACCTTTCCACAGTTTTCCGTCGTCATGGTGTTGTAGTGCCTCAGCTCCCGTGGCACCGAGTTCGCTGGCTTGACTGAAGACTGACTCCGCCAGCATCAACTCCTCGTCGTTCAATAGGACATGCATTGGGCTCCTGGACGTATCGTCGGAAGTTGGCAAAGTCGGATGCTGCGGTGCTGCGAGTGGTGGATTGCGGTCACCGGGAAGCTGGGGGCTCAATCGGCGGGGGCGCATCGGACAGGTCGACCGCGGGGATCGTGAGGCCCCCACCCTCCAGGGGCAGCAATACCGTGGCGCTCCCGTGGCAGGTCACTTCTCCCCGCTGATTGCGACCCTCCAAGCTCACGTCAACTTCCCCCTGGCCCTGGTCGTACTTGCGCAGGGAGGACACCTCCCCGGTGACTATGTGTGCGTCCCCCAGATAGTTAAACTTCGTGACCGATGCACTGAGTTTCCAGAGCCAACCGACGTCCCCCATCCAGTTCGTCACCAGATGCACCATCCAGTTTGTGCGCATCGTCCCGTAGTCGTAGGCGGCCGGGTGACCCAGATGCTGGGCCCACGCATCCTCCCAGTGACACCGCTGAACGGTGTCGGGGATCCCTTGCTCGTTCGGCACGTAGAGTCTGGGCACGCGCATCCGATTCTTGTACCCGATCTTGCTCGTACCACCGCCGTACGCGCCCCAACCCACTCCAATCTGATAGCTAATCATGTCGGTGAGCGTCAACGGGCCCTTAGCCACTGCGCCAAGACCGTCGCCGAGGTGGACGGACTCCCAGTACCGTGGCTCCGCTCCGCGAACGGTCTCGCTCGCATAGACGCGATCGAGCTCTTCCAACTGTTCATCGGTGTAGTGCGTGAGTTCAACTTTACGGTTCTTCGCCGCGGTACGGGTACCACTCCGCTCGGCGTGCCACATATCCGTGAGACGCACCACGACTGTCTCAGATCCGCTGCGCCACTCAACGAGGTGAGAAACCAAGGCGCCAACCCCACCGCCAAAGTCACTACGTTTCAATTCGACCGCGTTGATGCAGTCCGACCGTTCGAGCGGCGTGCCCGGAAGGAGAGCCCGCCCGAAGAGCCACCGATCTCCACAGAGGTATTCTCCTATTCCGGCGAGGGGATTGCCGCCACTCATTGCCGCCTCCTGATCCGATGACCACTCGACCGGTGCAGGCCGGCCGGCAGTCAGCGGGAACAATGGAGGCGCTATGACAGACCCCCGGTGGGTCGTTTTGCCGTAGTCGGCATCGCAGAAGATCGGATTGTCATCGCCATATGCCATCGCATAGTGACGGAAGGAATCCTCAGTAAGTTGCTCATGGTGCGGCCGGCGATATGTGCGGCGGGGAACTCCTACGCGCTGCCGCAGCACGTCGATGGTCTGGTCGTCCAAGCGCCCGGGAGATTTACTCATTGCCCTGTATCATCACCTCATCGGGCTCGCCACTCGATTTGGCCCGCCAAACCAAAATCCGGCTGCCCGGCATTCGACTGGGCGATGAGATCATCCGACGTTCCAAGACCCACAAAGGCGTAGCCCAAATCCAATGCTCGGCGACCGCCGAGTTCACGCGCCGCCCACAATGACCGCACGGTGCCCTCCACGGCGGCACTTGGTAGCTTGGCGATGCGACTGGCACACCAATACGCAGCGTTATGAAGTTCATCGCCTGCAACCACTTCCGAAACCATTCCCATTAACCGAGCCGTCTTGGCGGTGATCCTCTCGAAGCTACCCATCAGCGCCATGCGCATGACGTCGCCAAACGGCATGATCCCAGTCATGTGGATCGGTTCGTAGGTCGCGGGTCGTCCCATCGTGACGTGTGGGTCAAAGAAGGTCGCGTGATCTGCAGCGATGATGAAGTCGACTTCCCCGAGCATGTAGAAAGCACCACCGCATGCAATGCCGTTTACGGCTGCGATCACCGGCTTCCAGAGATCACAGCTCTTGGGGCCCAAGTTCCTTCCAGGGTCGTTGAAATGGTACTTTGTGCCGCCGACAAATCCCTGCTGCTCGCGGTACGTCTCCGGTTGCTCGGGGCCGACCTTCGCTTCTTTGCGATCGAAGCCGGCACAAAAGGCCTTGTCACCCGCCGCGGTGAGCACCACAGCACGAACATCATCGTTCGCTCGCAGGCTGCGCCAGACATCCCGCAATTCGAGCTGCATCGTTTGATTGAAGGCATTGGATCGTTCGGGGCGGTTCAGTGTGACCCACGCCATACCTTCGTACTCTTCGTAGAGGACGGTCTCGTATTCGTGACCTGCCCGTGGCGCTCCTCGGTCCGTCAACGGGCGGCCAAACTCTGTTCGTGGCCAGCGGCATGAGAGTCTTTCTCGCTGTGACCAACCTGCACAAGCACATCTCCGTTGGGCTGCACCACGGCGGTATCATCGGGTCGGAGAACGAGCGCAGTAAACCGGCTCTGGACCACCGCGGGGCCAACAAACTCCGGACCGGGTAGCAGCATCTCTCCGTCATATACCGGTACTTGCTCATGCCACTCGCCACCGGTGTACACGCGCCGATAGCCGATCGGCTCGGGTCGAGGGCCCGACTCGAGTAAGCCGAAATCCGGCTGATCCACCAGACCCGTGGCGGCCAAGCGCACGCCGCGAAGCATGGGCTCCTGCGAGCGCGCTTCAATCAAGCGGGCCTCCTCATTGTGCCGGTGAAATGTCTCGACAGTCGCCTCCAACGATGCCTGTGAGATGAACCCGGATGAACGATCAGTGGCTAGAGCAGTGTCAAACGTCTGTCCGGGATACACCAGATTGAGCATCCAATTAAAGACCATTCGGTCATCCGAAACGCCGGCAGCCTTGAGCTCTTCGCGGGCAACTTGATCCAGCTCGTTGGCGAGTCTATTCAGACGGTTCAGGTCGACTTTCCGCCAGTCCGTTAGGTAGGTACGTGAGATGTCAAGCACATGGTCGGCACTGATTAAACCCAGCGCCGAAAAACCGGGGGCTGCGCGTGGAATCAAGACGCGGTTCATTCCAAGAGCGGCTGCCTGCGTTGTGGCGTGAACCGCACCCATTCCCCCGAAAGCCACAAGATCTAACCGACGTGGGTCCGCTCCCGCCAGCGATAGCTGCCGACGGATCGCGTCCGTCATATGTGCATCAATGATGTCGCTGATGGCCGCCGCAGTCTCCTCGACGTCTGGGCCGTCCATCTGCTCAAGTTCCCGGCCGAGGGCCCCAATTGCCTCACGAGCGGCCGCTTCGTCGAGCTTGAGCCTTCCACCCCAAAACGACGACGGACTGAGCCGACCGAGGATGACATCGGCATCGGTTACAGTCGGACGGGTCCCACCGCGCCCGTAGCATACAGGCCCTGGTTCACTCCCTGCCGACTCAGGTCCTACCGCCAGCGACCCGCCGACGGCATGGGCGATGGATCCGCCACCGGCACCGATACCCTGGATATCAACCATCGGGAGTGCGATGCAGTAGCGGTGATGCCAGTTCCAATCACTCTTGAGGGTTGGGTGACCGTCTCGAATCAGGCACACGTCGTAACTGGTTCCGCCCATGTCGACACTAACAACATCGCTCATGCCGGCGGCACGTGCCGCAGCAGCGGCGGCCACAACGCCTCCGGTCGGACCCGACCCGATCGTGGCAACGGCGCGACGTCCGATTGCGGCGGGAGTCGCGACGCCACCAGAGCATGTGGCGATGAGAAGCTCGTTCCTATAGCCGGCTTCACGAAGCCGCTCATCGAGTCGAGCAAGATAGCGAACGATCGGGGGGCCGACGTACGCGTTCACAAGCGTAGTAGACGTCCGTTCGAACTCCGGTGGCTTTGGGTGCACCTCACTCGACAGCGAAATCAACTCAACATCCGGGTATTCGGAAAGAATGATCTCACGCGCCTTGAGCTCGTGTGCAGGGTTCGCGTAAGAGTGCAGGAACACGACGGCGATGGATGTCACCCCGAGGGCTCGCAGCCGAACAACCGCCCTCCGGACCGCCTCTTCGTCCAGCGGCGTGTCGACTTCGCCTTCGGCCGTGAGCCGCTCCGGTATTTCCAAACGGACGCGGCGTTTGGCAATCGGTGGAGGCGCCGGGAAGGCTGGATCCCAGATGTCCTCTTTGAAACACCGCCGGAACTCGATTTCGTCGCGGAACCCCTCCGTGACAAGCAGTCCGGTCACCGCTCCTTTCATCTGGATCATTGTGTTGTCAGCCGTCGTGGTGCCATGCACGATCGAATGTGTCCCCGCCAAGAGCGTTGCGAGATCAATGCCCTCCGCTTCAGCTAGCTGGGCCACGCCAGCGAGGACCCCCTCGCTTTGGTCAGAGGGAGTCGTGGGCGACTTTTCCAGCGCGACTGAGCCGTCGGGGCGAAGGAGCACCAAGTCAGTGAATGTCCCGCCGACGTCGATACCAATTCGGTAGTCACTCACGAGCCCTTGCTCCTCAGGTCTTCCCGCAGCAACCGAGTTGCCTCGTCGTCGAGCGCCAACGTCATGTCGTCGAGCGACCCAGAGATCACGACGCCGTATTCCCGACGCGCTCCCTCGATCGATACGTATTCATCCCACACATCCTCGAGCACCGCGAGGGGATCACGGACAAGAGGATCCCCCCAACCGCCGCCGCCACCGAAGTCGTACACAAACCGGTCACCGGTCTCCATCAATTGCTCAGAGACCGACGGGTTCACCACGACCTCGCGATCCGTTCCTTCGCTGACGACGACGTGATCGGGGGAACCATTGTGGCCGCCCACGATCCCCGGATGCGTATGGACCTGGTTAACTACATACTGGTTGACATATGTGGGGGCGCGCATTTCCTTTACGAAATGTGATCCGCAAGCACCTCGGAACTCGCCAGCACCACCCGAGTCCATGAGATAGTTCCGATCCCGAAGAATATGCGGAAACAGGACTTCGTTAATCTCAGCCGTGGATTTCATGAGGTTTCCATTTGCCGCCGCAAGTGCGCCCCATCCGTCGACGCCTTTCACGCCGTTGCACCAGCCGGCATTCACCTCGCCGCCATGGTCGAAAAATGGCTGGCCGGTACGAGGATCAAGATCACCCCACATCTGCCGTGGACTCCCGTATTTGTAAGTTTGCGGAGACGTTCGGTCCGCAAGTATTTCGCTCAACGCCACGGCGATGGCGTCGGCACTCTCCACTCCGGGATGGTGCGTGCCGCTGCTGACCGGTTTGCCCTCTCGGGGATTCAGGCATGAGCCGAGTGGAATTCTGAGATCGATGCAGTCAAAGAAGCCCTCGTTCTTGGGGATGGTGGGGTCTACCATGCTCGCGAGCTGGGCGATTACGTAGCCCCGGGTGTTTCCAAACGTGGACCATGCCGAGATCTCGGGGCGCTCGTCAGATCCGGCGAAATCGACGACCAACTTCTCTTTGTCAACAGTGACCGCCACGTGAACGTGGATGTCGCGATTACCAATGGGATCGGAGTCCGCGTACTGATCAGCTTCGTAGGTACCGTCCGGCCAACTGGCGATTTCCTCGGAAAACCGTCGGTGAGCATCGTCGATCGTGTAGTCGACGGCCCCCTTAACGGCCTCTGCGCCATACTGCTCGACAATCTCGCTGAGGCGACGAGACCCCAGCTGTGCAGCGCCGACCTGGGCGCGGAGATCGCCGATAAAGCCTGGTATGCGGTTGTTGGCGCGCATCGTGAGCACGACATCGCGGCGTTCTTTGCCCGCCTCGATGATCTTCAATAGAGGGTAGCGAGTGCCCTCAGACCAAATGTCCTTCGCAAATACGTTGTAGCCACCCGCTAACGCTCCACCTGTGTCCCCATGATGGCATTGGATCGACGCAATGAGTAGCAACTCCCCCACGTCCGAGAACACCGGAGAGAAGACATTGAAATCCGGGAGGTGCCCGCCGCCATGATATGGGTCGTTCGCGATGATGACATCGCCCGGATAGATCTCACCCTCCATGAACTCCAGGCAGAACCGAACGGGAAGAGTAGCACTGAGCATGAACTGCGGGATTCCAACGGAAAGGGCTGCAAGACGGCCGCGGGCATCCAGGATCGTGGCATTGCGTTCATTGCTCTGGTTCAGAATCGGTGTCGTTGCCGTGTGGGAAACGAAGGTTGCCATCTCGAAGCAGATGGTCTCCATCCCCGATCTGATCACTTCCGCGGTGATCGGGTCTACTTGCCGTTGACTCTGATCGACGTGCATGGTTCGTTGATCCCCCTTCACCAAAATACGGAACTGCCCACCGGACGATTGATGCTGGCGCATGCATTAACGCCCGGTCGGATACTAGCGGACTTGGCACTCCCCCAGCAACAGTCGGCGACGTCGGCTAGCTTCTGTTTCTTGACTACCGCAGCCCATGGCCCCGACCGCCAGGATCGACCGGTCGTAACCGGCTCGCCTGCTACAGTTCGCCACTTCCTCGGCGACCTCGGATTCGCCGTGCTTCAGTTGGGCGACTGCGTTACGGGCACCATGACGGTTACACCGGAGTTGTGCCCCGCCGGCTCCGACCACCTCCGCAGCGGGGTGCTTTGCACCTTGGCCGACATCGTCGCGGGCCGGCTTGCGGCGAGTCGCACCGCTCCCCGACTCTCGGTTACGGTCGACCTTTCATGCGTCGTCCTCCATGCTCCCCCGACCGACCGGGTCCTCGCGGAAGCTAGGGTGCTGAAGGAGGGCCGGACCACAATCGTCACCGAGACGCGGTATCACGCATTTGAAGGTTCACTCAACGATGCTCGGCCGATTGGGCCGCCGTTTGCCACATGTCTCGGCACCTTCCTGGCCTCTTCGCGACCTTCAGACCTGCTACCCACCACAAAGGCAGCAATGATCCCGATCGCCGGAACCGGCATTCCTACACTCGAGATACCGATCCTCGATCGAATCGGATGTATCGAACGATCGCCGGGGGTCCTCGAAGAGTCGCTGACATCTGACGTAGTGAACTCGGCGGGCCACCTACAGGGCGGTGCGGTGACGCTTCTTGCTGAAGGCGCAGCTCAATCTGCGGCCGACGCGCTCACAGGAAGACGATCCGTGGTCTGGGACCTCGACGTTCGGTTCCTCAGAGCTCTCAGATCCGGTCCTGTGCGCACCTCGGTTGAGCCTCTCGGCGAGGATGCCTCGGGTGCGACCTCTTGGCGCGTCGAGCTTCGCGACCTTGGCGATGCCGAACGCATCGGTGCGATTGCCATCGCTCGCTGCCGCCCTTCTTGATGGGGCTATCCACCCTGGAGTATCAATCGATCCGATTCGCAATGGTGTCGAGGCCACTGAGAGGATTCTTGCATGGCTGGTAGACGAGCACCCTCACTAGTCGACATCACTGGAGGGGATCCTGACGATGCGGCATTGGCTGATGAGCGCCGGACGTTGACCTGGGTCGACCTTGAGAGTCGCACGAATGCCATAGGCCGCGGTATCGAGGAGTACTTCGGGGTGGGGCCCGGTTCCCACGTCGCGCTCATTGTCACGAATCGACACGAGTTCGTTGAGACCATGCTCGGCGCGATGAGGGCTGGAATGGCCACAACGCCAGTCAAGACCAGCTGGACAGCCGACGAGATCAGTTATCTCCTCGAGGACGCGGACTCACGACTCGTTATTACTGATGTTGACGCGGGCCGGTCCGCCGCTGCTGTGCTTGGAATCCCAGTGCTCGACCTAGGCCCGGCGAGCATGCCCGCCGACTTCGATCGCTGGATCGGGCTCCAATCCGATGCACCGCTAGCCTACGAGCGCAATGGGTACCGGATGGCTTATACGTCGGGTACAACTGGACGCCCCAAGGGGGTCGTCCGCTTCGCTCGGGGCGACCGACCTTGGAGCGATGCATTTGCAGCCAGCACCTGGCTCAATGAGGCAATGCATCTTGACGACACCGGTCCGCATCTGAACGTATCTGCGCTCTACCATGGTGCGCCGCTCGGCTGCATGCTGGCTCTGCTCGCTGCCGGCGCAGAATGCCGCATCCTGGGGTCATGGGACGCGCAACGCGCCCTCGACGAGCTGGAACGAGGCGTTCACTCCACCGTGATGGTTCCGACACACTTTCGCCAGATTCTCGCGCTCCCTTCGGAAAGCCGGGATCGCTTTCACGCCCCAGAGCTTCGTTCCGTAGTCCACGGCGGAGAGCCGTGCCCACGCAGCTTAAAGCGGGCGATGATCGATTTGTTTGGGCCGATTGTGCACGAATACTTCGGGACCAGCGAAGGTGGAACCACTACGGCTACTGCGCAGGAGTGGCTCGAGCGTCCGGGCACTGTTGGCAAACCCGTCGGAGGAATGGAAGTTCAAATAATTGACGATGAGGGCGTACTCGGTCCGAATGAAGAAGGGACGATCTACTTTCGTCACGCCGGTGGTCAGTTCTTTGCCTACCGAAATGCGCCAGAGAAGACTGCGACCGCGCACGCCGCCGACGGATCCTTCACGGTCGGGGATATTGGGTTCCTGGATGAAGACGGATATCTTTTCATTAGCGGGCGTAAGGCAGACGTGATTGTATCGTCGGGAGTCAACGTGTACCCGGCTGAAATTGAAGATGTGCTCGAGACACTTCCAGAAATCGTAGAGGCTGCCGTCGTTGGCGGACCGGACAAACAACGCGGTGAAAGACCAGTCGCATTCGTACGGCTGGCACCCGTTGGCGACGAACAAGAAGCTCTGGCCGCCGTTGACGCAGTCGTTCAGCGTCGGCTCGCCAGCTACAAACGACCGCGCGAATGGCACGTCCGTGAGGTGCTTCCCCGCGACGGTACCGGAAAGCTGCTGCGCCACGAGTTGAGGGCCGAGTTGTGGCGGGACAGCGAGGACGTGTTCGCTAACCCACGAAAGCGGTCGTGATATCCATTGGAGAGCCATGCCGTCAATCTCCGTCTGCGGTCAGCACCGTAGCCCGTGACAGGATCACACGACAAAACGTTCCTCTCATTGGAGCTCGGCGACGATCGTCTTTCAGGCACAGCCATCGTGCGTCATCGGTTGATGGCGCCAGGCGGCGGGTTCTATGGGGGCGCGGCCCTCGCTCTCGCCTGCTCGATGATGGAGGATGCAACCGATCAACCAACCGTTTGGTGCACGGCACAACTCGTAAGTCGGGCAGCGCTCGATGATGTGATCGACCTCCGTGTACGGGACGTTGTTGCTGGACGGCAAACCATCCAGTTGCAGGTGACGGCAACGGTACGCGGCCGAGAGCTATTTGCAGCATGCGGCGCTACAGGTACCGGCGATCCGAGACTCAACGCAACGTTCGCCGCGATGCTGACAGTGAGTGCTCCAGAAGAGAGCCCACCGGCCCGATGGTTCTTCAACACAGATCCCGAACATTCCTATTTCGGTGTCGTTGAGTTTAGAGAAGCGACGGTCATGCCAAGATCTGGCTGTGAGACCCCGACGAGGGCATTGTGGGTGCGATTCGGAGGCGCGCCGACTTGGACGGCGGCAAGGCTTGCGTTTGTCGCCGACCTCGCATCAACCGGTATCGCACAGGCCGTCAACAAAGTTGTACCCGGAAGGTGGTTCGGGGCTAGCCTCGACAACACACTCCGACCTGGTCCAGTGACCGACAGCGAGTGGATTCTGGTGGCACTCCATCCTGAATTGGTCCACGCTGGGTTCGGGCAGGGCTCAGTTCGGCTGTGGGACCCTGATGGATCGCTCGTGGGACTCGGCAGTCAGACTTTCACGCTCAAAGACGCTGCCGCCCCTGAACGCAAAGGCCGCGCCTAGGCCCCCTGTCCAGGAAAGTGATATCTGTATGTACGTGCATGTTCCAGATATTGGGTACCGAGCCACAATTCCTTCAGCCCTGCGTCGAGCGGCCGAAGAGTTTGGGGATCAGGAATTTATTGTTACGCCCGCCACACGGATGACCTATACCGAAGCAGAACGCGCATCTCACCGAGTCGCGAGACAACTTCTGGCCGCCGGTATCGGCAAGGGCACGCACATTGGCCTGATCGACACATTTGGAATCGACTGGGTGATTGCACTGCTCGGGATCACGCGAATTGGTGCGATCGCGATTCCCTTTCCATCCACCTATCGTCCTGCCGAACTCAGACGGGGGCTCAGTCACGGAGATGTTCACACGATGATTGTTCCCCCGACAATCCTCGGTCGAAACATGGTCGAGTTCGTCGAGGTGGCCGTTCCAGGGTTAAGCGAGGCCGCTGAGCCAACACTGTTCCTCGAGGAACTGCCCTTTCTCCGCCATCTGTATATGACCACCCCGACGCTGAGACCGTGGGCGACTGCATTCCCACTCGGGATCGACCCAGATTCCCACTCTCGCGATAGAACAATTTCTGATCGGCTTGTCAAAAATGCTGAGGACGCCGTCACTCCCAGTGACACGATGGTGGTCGTCTTCACATCCGGAGCAACGAGCGAACCTAAGGGCGTCGTGCACACTCACGGAGGACAGATTCGTCACGGCTGGAATCTGGCCCACAACTTTGGGGCAGGTATCTCTCCGACCGAGCGCGCTTACTGTGCATTGCCCTTTTTTTGGGTCGGAGGCCTGACCTATCAACTCATGGGTGCGATGGCCGTCGGCTCGGCGGTCCTTTGCACAGAACGATTCGACCCGGAAACTGCGCTCGACTTGATGGAGAAGGAACGCGCCACCAGACTTGTTGGCTGGGGATCACAGATCAGCGCGGTTCGACAACATCCATCGTTGCCCCAGCATGATCTCACGTCGATGCCCATGTTTGCGCCACGGGTCGGTCGCGCAGCAGATCCCGAGCTTCGACACACGTCGCTCGGAATGACGGAGACGGGTGGTCCGCACACCGCCTGTCCCCCTGATGAGGCAACCCGCATCCTGCCGGAGGAGATGCGCGGATCCTTCGGGCGATCACTGCCCTACATAGAACACCGCATCGTCGATCCCGAGGCCGGCACCGTATTGGGCGAAGGCGAGGAGGGGGAGATCTGCGTCCGCGGTTACAACGTCATGTTGGGAATCTACAAGCACGAACGTGCTGAGGTTTTCGACGAAGACGGCTGGTTCCACACTGGCGACCGCGGCGAGTTCCGAGATGGGTACTTGTACTATTTCGGTCGAATCGGTGAAATGATCAAGTCCGCCGGAAGCAACGTCTCCCCGCGGGAGGTTGAAATTGCGCTCGAGGGGCTTGAGGATGTTCAACTTGCGATCGTCGTTGGCCTACCGGATGAGGTGCGGGATGAGATCGTCGCCGCAGCGGTCGTGCCTAAGCCCGGAACGCGAGTCGACCCTGGTGACTTGATCGCACAAGTCGCGAACCAGATCTCCAGCTACAAGGTCCCGCGTCTCGTGAAGGTATTCAATCTCAACCAAGTGCCCTGGCTCCCGACCGGGAAGCCCGACAAGCGGGCGATCGCCACGATCTTATCGGCTGAGTAATCGTCAGCGACGCCAAGATTAGTCGTGGAGAGGACTCTTCAGTCAAGGACAGTTCGGCAGGAAGCATCTGATGGTTTCCCAAATCGATTCCTCGATGGACAAAAAGCCCGCCGAGGTAGAAAGGTCAGAGTGGCCGGCCAGTTACGCCGGCTCGGCGAGGGTCTTGATTTCAAGATATTCCTCGAATCCGGCCCGCCCATTTTCCCTGCCGAGTCCACTCTGCTTATATCCACCAAAAGGCACGTCACAGTTGTAGTACATACCGCCGTCCACCATCACGGTACCAGCACGCAGCCGACTTGCCACTGCCTTTGACCGATCACGGTCACCGGAAAACACTGCCCCCGATAAGCCGTAGATCGAGTTGTTCGCCATCCGTACTGCATCGTCCTCATCGTCGAAGGGAAGAGCGGCCAAGACAGGGCCGAAGACCTCGTCTCGGACGATCTCGGCATCCTCATCAAGATCTGCGAACAATGTCGGCTCGTAGTAGAAGCCGCGCTCAAACTGGGGCGGCCGGCGGCCACCGATGACCGGTTTGGCTCCAGTGGACTTTGCTCGCTCCACCATCCCCTCCACCCGATCGCGCTGGCGGGCGCTGATGAGTGGGCCCATCACATTGCTCGGGTCCGCCGGGTCCCCATACGGCATGGACGACATGATCTGGGCCGCCAGCTCCACACCCTCCTCAAACCGGGAGCGGGGCAGAAGGAGCCTCGTGAGGGTCGAGCACCCCTGGCCGCCGTGCACCATGACCATCGTCGCCGAAGCGGCCACGCCCGCAGCGAAATCTGCATCCTCCAGCACGATATTCGCAGACTTTCCGCCCAACTCGAGAAAACACTTCTTCACTGTTTCACCGGCGAGACTCATGATCCGACGTCCCGTCGCAGTCGAACCAGTGAACGTAATGAGATCGACACGAGGATCAGTGACGAGCTCCTGCCCACGATCGTTGGCGCCCGATGTGATGACATTGATGATTCCGGGCGGAATCTCGGTGTGGTCAGTCACTACCTTCGCTATGGCGCTCGCACACCATGGTGTGTCCGGAGCACCCTTCAGCACCACCGCATTACCTGCAGCCAGGGCTGGAGCAAGTTTGGCAAGATTGACCATGGTCGGCTGATTCCAAGGCGTGATGGCGCCGACGACACCCACTGCTTCACGCTCGGTCCAACGATGGCTCTCCTGCCCCATCGCGTTCACCACCCCGTGGTCCTCAATGAAGTTGTAGCCAGCCAACAGGTCAGCGAACCATCCGATGCCAGAAACCGGACCGTCGAATCCGATATTATCCAGGTACATACGCGGCAGGCCTACCTCGGCCATAGTCAACTCACGGATGGGCACCGCCTGCTTCATCAGTCCTTCTTGTAGCTGATGAAGCGCCCGAACCCGCAGCTCAACATCGACGCTCCAGCTCGTCTCATCGAACGCCCGCCTCGCCGCTCCGATTGCCCGGTCGATGTCTCCTGCGGAAGCGTCGGCACCCGAGCCAATTATGTCTTCCGTCGCCGGGTCTACATTGGGATACCTCGCTCCACCTTCGGCCTCGACCAGCTCCCCGTCGATCAGCAACAGAGCTTCCCCCAACCAATCAGTTCCCATCACGACCTACCTTTCGTCTCTGCGCGACCATCAAACGCAAGCGTCCACACTTCATTGAACCTCCATTACCGCGCATATGCAAGCGGATCACCGCTGGCGATCGTGGTACGCAACGACCAGATATCCCTCAAGGGATGAGCCCATGTTCGGCACACAGCTCCTGTCCCTCAACCCACTGACCTAGTAGCGCGTCCGCGTCCTTCGATGTAGCCAACCATGCCGCCGCTGCCCCGATCAGGTCAGGAGACGCGCCGGCGTCGGCGTCGAATCCGAAGGCCTTCATGTCCTGGGCGATCCGCTCTGTACGGATGGTGCCGGGATTCAAGTTGAATGCCCGAATACCATCCTGGCGGTGCTCCACGTCGATGACGCCGGCGAGCCTGCACACGGCGCCCTTGGACAAAGCGTATCCGAGTCCCCATCCGCCCTCGCCGGCCGGGGCGGGTGGGTTGGCGATTCCCGCGCGCGATGTGATCGTGATCACGCAGCCTCGTCTCCGCTCGATCATTCCGGGGAGGACGAGCCGTGCCAGGATGACCGGCGCCATCACATTCCCTTCCAAATGCTCGTCGAGGAGCTCGATCGGGGTGTCAAGAAATCGGTCCATGTGACCTGGTCCTACGTATCGAGCGTTGTTGACCAGCACGTCGATCCTGCCCCATTGCTCCTGCACCTGGGCTACAGCCGAACTGATGGTGGCGCGATTAGTTATGTCGAGGTAGACCGGGATCGCTATTCCCCCCTCCTCCTCAACCAGGGCGGCGGTTGCTGCCAGCGAACCCGGCAGCGGGGAGGTGTCGGATGCCTTTACTGTCGATGAATGCTCGCGCTCCTCCCCATCCTCCATCGTGCGGGCAGCGAGTGCGACTTTGAAGCCAGACCGCGCAAGATGAACTGCCACAGCTTTGCCGATCCCCCGGCTAGCGCCCGTGATCAGAGCAACCGGGTCAGAATCAGATTCCATCACTTCTCCTGGGTCCCGTCGAGGGCACCTTTAGATCATTCGGCACAGGTCCCCCGGTTCGATAGGACTTCCGGCCGTCAGGTAGGAGTCTGGACAAGGGTCCTCAAGGCTCACTCTTGGTAGGCTTCGACTCTCCCCAGGAGTTCCAGAAGACAACATCCTCGGGGGCGGGACGCCGAGCGGCTTTGAAATCGGTACCTAGGGTGTAGGCCACAGGTATGAGCGATATCTGCGTCACGCTGTCGGGTAAGCCGAAGAGCGCCGCCGCCTCATCCGCCTCCCACAGATGGAGAGTCGTGAACACCGAGCCAAGGCCACGAGAGCGAAGAGCGAGCTGGAAGCTCCAGATGGCGGGTAGTACCGAACCCAACGCCGACATCTGCACCGCAAAGGGCTGGCCTTCGATCGGCCGTTCAGCGCACGCGAGGACGAGAACAGGAACCCGTTCGAGGACTCCCATGAACCGCTGTGCTTCCTCCGTTACGGTCTTCTGTGGTCCATCAACCATAGTCTGTAACGGGACATCGACCCAGACCGCCCCAGCCTTCCTATAGAGCTCAGCCAAGGCGAACTTCTTGGCTTGGTCGGTCACGACAACGAAACGCCACGACTGACTATTTACCGCGGCCGGCGCCTGCAGCGCCAGACGTACGCAGTCGAGGAGCACTTCAGGTTCAACTGGGCGCTCGAGGTCAAGCCGTCTGCGAACTGCTCTTGTGGTCGACAAGAGTTCATCGGCCGCTGCTACGTCGATCAACTTTCTCCCGTCCCACGCTTCAGTATTGGACAGACTCGAATCTCGGGTGTGCTCATCGGCCCCACGGTGGTTTTGGCTCGCCGCGGATCACACTGCAGGAGGATCTGACACGTGCGGGAACAGTTCCTTAAAGGCCCCTTGGGTGACGCGCTTTGTTACTTCGGGGGCCACACCGTCAAAGAGCTCATGGAGCGTCTTCTGAGTATGACCGAATGTACCCTCAATGTGCGGGTAGTCACTTCCCCACATAACGTTCTTGTAGCCCATGGCCCAGTTCGTCGCCGTTGCGGACTCGTCATGCTGGAACGAGGCGTACACCTGTCGATAGAGGATCTCCTTTGGGAGTGCAGAAAGCTTCGGTCTGACGAACATGCCATGCTGCCGATAGGCCTCATTCATCCGGTCCCCTAGGAAGGGCACCCAGGTAGCCCCGCCTTCCGAAACGAGAACCTTCAGATCAGGATGCCGGTCGAGCGCCCCAGAGGCAACCATCTTCATGGCGCAGCGCTGACCTCCATACGCTGTCTCGACATAATTGAGAATCGCCCCACCGGGTCCGCGATAGGCAATGGTGTCGATCACTTCGCCGTCGGACCCAATGTGGAACGTAATGACAATTCCGGCCTCTTCTGCCAGTGCCCACAGCGGCTCCCATGAGTCCTTATGGTAGTCATCCAGGTACGATGGCAGACCTGAAGGTAGACAAACGGCATGCAGACCGATCTCAGCGACGTGTTCGAGCTCTGCGATCGCATGTTCCACTGTCAACAGTGGAAGTTGGGCGGTGGGCACCAGCCGATTCGGGGCTACGCCTTGGATCTCGGACGCAATCCACTCGTTCTCGGCCCGACAGGCAACGCGAACGAGCTCCGGGTCCTTGATCAGCGGATTCCAAAGACCGAGAGACGGGTATACCACCTCGGCCCAGATCCCCTCTCCATCGAGATCTTTGAGCCGAGCGTTTATGTCCCGCGACCCTGGGGGCCGATAGCTCATCGACGCAATCGTCTCTCCCCCCTCGATCGTCTTCTTCAAAAACTTCGGTAGCTGACGACGGAACGTGGTCCCATCGACGTGCACGACCTCTTCGTCGCCATCGATCTCACTGCGGGGCATACGCTCTGCATACTCGGACGGAAGGATCTGCTGCCAAAGGTCAAAGGGCTCCAGGAAATGCGAGTCCCCTGAGTTTGCCCACATTTTCGTTTCCATATCTTAGACCTCCAGGGTCGTCAGCTCATCGGGGCCAAAAACAATGCATCGTTCCAATAGGTCGTTGATCTCTTTTTCTGAATACCCGAGGTCGGCGAGGATCACCATCGTGGCATCACCCCGCAGACAGCTCGTGGCGACACGTGCGGGAGTCTCCGAGTAGTGCACAGGCACACCATGGCGGATGAGCGGCCCCAGGGTCGGATGATGCACCTCAACCACGAGATCCGCCGCCCGGACCTCGCGGTCCTGGCTGCAAAAGGAGGCAAACATTCCAGAGTAAACCTCTGCGCAACCAACTCCGACGTCAGTAAGTATGTTCTCCCATTCCATGGCGGTGCGAGTGCGCAGTGCCTCGCCGATGACGGCGCTGAGCGCATCATTATTGGAGCGCCGTGACTCACGATCGCGAAACCGCTGGTCCTCGAGCAGCGTCTCTATCCCGAGCGAGCGCGTCAACGCTTCATACTCAGACTGAAGTGGGGCGGCAAGAAACACCCATCCCTCGCTCGTCTCGTAAAGACGGTAGAGCGCGCCAAGACCATAAAACTCCGGATCAGTTTGGGCGAGAGCCGGCTTTCCAGCATAGGAATTGAAGTCGTCTGAATATGCATACGCATTGCCCACGATCATCGTCGTCCATGCGAGTTGACCTTCGCCAGTTCGCTTCTGGTGTAGCAGCCCAAGGAGAATCGACGTGCATACGGCCAAGGCCGCGTTTCCGTCGCCGTCGGCGGGGGCCCGCACTCTTGGCGCGACCAGGGCTTCCAGCACGGGCACGTCAAAGTCTCCAATTACCTCTGGCGACATCCAATGCGGCGAGTTTCGCTGAAATGCTCCAACGGTGGCCGAGGCTGTCTGCGCATACATGGGGCGGTCCGAGTAGGGACCGTCCGGCCCATATCCACTGGAGTGCACGTACACCAATCGGGGGTTAATCTTCCGGAGGGTCTCGTGGTCGAGACCGACGCGCTCGGCGACGCCCGAGCGGAACCCGAGCACGAATACGTCGGCATCCTTTACAATCTGTTCGACGATCACTCTGCCCTCAGGGCTCTTAAGGTCGACCGACAGACTCTCCTTACCCTCCATAACCTTGGCGCAACCGGCGTAGCCGCCGAATGCCATACGAATCGGGTCGCCTGTCGCGTCCTCCAACTTGATGACGCGGGCACCGAGCGACGCTGCCAAAGACACACCAAAGGGCATCGCAAAGAAGAATCCGAACTCCACGATGGTGACGCCCGCCAAAGGCGACGCGACTTCAGCGATTGAGGTTTGCCTCGGAGCTGGCTTCGGTGCCGGCGGTTCGTTATGGTCCCCCAAGATCGGAGCGGACCGAACGATCTGCGATGGTGAGAGTTCCATTGTCGCTACCGGGCCAACTTGACGGACCGGGCCTGCCGAAGGATCCTCCACGGTGATCACGTGACCATTGTGAAGCATCTGCGGATGGTCCAGGCCCTGTTCACCGGACACGGCTCGCTCAAAAGGAAGATCCGGATTGGCAAAGAGGAGCGGCTCAAGCTCCGTCCACGTTCGCTCCCTGAATGCTTCCCACAGGAGCGTCTCCCAGGATTGGGCGTCCTCGGCCGATTTGAAGATCGGTGCGTTGGCGAACCGGGGATCGTCGTAGGTGTGCTCCAAGCCCATGACAGCCATCAGGGCTCTGGCATTCTGCGGCTGCTGAACTGCCAAGACTACCCATTGATTGTCCTTGGTCAAGAGGTAGACCGAGTAACGACTAGCGGCGAACAGACCACCCGGAGAGGCAGCGGCCTGTGCACCGCTCTTGCCCTCCCGGGCTCGCATCGCGACTTGATAGTGCGTCGTCGTAAAGTAGTCAAGGGGCGTAAGCCCAGCGAACATCGATGCGTCGAGATGCTGCCCTCGTCCGGAACCTTCTCGTGTGTAGAGGGCGCCAAGAATGCCGCTGAAGGCCATCTGGGCCGCGCCTGCGCTGGAAAGGGCCGGGGAAGCAAAGATCGGGCCACCCCGGAATCCGAAATCTCCGCGATTGTAGAAGCCGCTCTTCGCTGCGACAACTCCCTCATAGCATTTGAGCTTCGAGTACGAGGCGGTGGCTCCGAAGCCCGAGATCGAACACGTGATGAGCGCGGGATTGGAGACCCTCAACTCCTCCAGAGCCAGCCCCCAGTCCTCGAGTCTTCCGCTCGCGAACCCGCTGATGATGACGTCGGCGGTGGCGGCCCATGCAGCCGCCTCAGCTCGACCCTCGGGTGTCCGAAGATCGGCCACGAGGCTCTCTTTGCCCCGGTTCCACACGAGAAATCCCGTCGGGAACAGTTCGCGCATCCGGTCGCCTTCAGGTGGTTCGACCTTCAGCACCCTGGCGCCATTGTCGGCACATAACATGCCGGTCATCGACGCCGGCATACTTCCGGCACCAAGCTCGAGCACTGTTATTCCCTCGAGGACAGCTGTCACCGGCCCGCTCCTACATTTGCGTGACCCAGGATCATGTCGGATAGGCGCCATGCCATGGCCATCATTGGTCCGTTCAGGTTGCCGGAAACCATTACTGGAAGCACCGAAGCATCCATGACACGAAGGCTCTCCACACCACGTACCCGAAGCTCGGAATCAACCACATCCTCGGGACCGGGGCCCATGGCGCATGTTCCGATCGCGTGGTAGGCGCACCACCCGTGCTCAATTGCGTAGTCAAGAATGTCCTGATCATCCTTGACGTCGACTCCAGGAGTAGTCTCGTCCACTAGACGGCCGGCAATGGGCTGCTGGGCAAAGAGCTCCCTGATCTTGCGGAACAGAGCAGGCCCTACACGACGATCATGTTCTGATTCGTAGTAGCTGGTCGCGACCTCCAGGGGTGCGTCTGCCTCACCAGAGGTGATCTTGACCGTCCCTTCGCTGTCCGGGCGAAGAATAAAGCCGATCGTTTGGATGCCAGGCAGTTGCTCTAGCGAAACCCCGACCCCAGGAACCTGCTCTCCTACGGAGAACGGGCTCATTAAAATCTGCGCATCGGGGCGATCGAGATTGGGGTCTGTCTTAAGGAAACCGATCACGTCAAAGCACGGTAACGACAACGGCCCGCGCTTGGTAGCGAGGTACTTTAGTCCTTCCAGAGTTTGCCGGGGCTTTGTCCCTAGGCGGGGGTTGTATCCGAGATTCTCCCGAAGGCGGTACTGGTTAACGAAGCAGCGATGCTCGCGCATCCGCGCCCCCACGTTCGGAGCTTCCTGACGGACATGCACACCGGCCGCAGAGAGCACTTCGGAAGGGCCAATTCCCGAAAGCTGGAGGAGTTTCGGAGTCTGCATGCTCCCGAGGCACAGGATGATTTCGCTGTTGGCTTGATACTGCACAACTTGACCGTCTTGTCTAACCTGAACCCCACATGCTCGGTCACCGTCGAAGAGGACCCTCGTTGCCACGGAATGCGTGGCCACCGTGAGATTCCTACGCTTCTCGGCAGGATGAAGAAAGGCATGCGCAGCACTCACCCTCCGACCGTGCTCGATATTGGCCATCGTGAAGCCGACGCGCTCGTCATCACTTTCGTTGTAGTCATCGACTCGCTTCATGCCTAGGGCGCCCGCAGAATCGATGAACTCGTCGCAGAGCGGATCAGTTCGCGCCGTATCGGACGAAATCGTCACTGGGCCGCCCGAGCCGCGAGTTGACGTAGCACCAAGCTCGTTGTTTTCGATGCGCTTGTAGGCCTCAACGATGTCCGACCATCCCCACCCTGGATTGCCGAGTGCTGCAATCGAGTCCCAGTCCGGCTGGGTCCCTCGGTTGTAGACCATTCCGTTGACCGCGCTCGATCCTCCGAGCGTCTTGCCCCGAACCCATATCTCTACTCGATCATTGGGACCGAAGGGCTTCGTGGGGAAGGCCCAAATGTAGTCAGGCTTCACCAGCGTCTTCGCAAAACCCTTCGGCACCCGAATCATTGGATCCTTGTCACGGCCACCGGCTTCGATCAACAGGACGGTATTTGCCGGGTCCCGCGAGAGCCTGTCCGCAAGTACGCACCCGGCGGACCCAGCGCCAACCACGATGTAATCGAACTCGTTCACTACTCAATCCCCCTTGAGCTCAATGTCGCATCGACCTTGAGAGCAATTGATCTCCGATGATCTTCATTTCCATGGACGTAGCCAATCACTCCCGACCGACAGGATCATGGCCACCCCAGGCCCTTCTAGACCCATTTCAGTTCTTTCTTCCTTCACTGCAACTCGATCGTTACGCACGGCCGAGCCTTGACTACCATACTACTTGACGCAGCATGGATCGCGGGCAAGAGTTGGGGCTTGTTGGACGTTTTGTGCAGACGCGTCGACCGGGGCTCCTGAATCGGCCGACTTATAGCTAGGAGTCAAGTTTTGGCCGAGTGGAACCCGTTCTCGCATGCCTGTGTTGACAATCCCTTCCCGATCTATCGGGAGTTGCGGGACAATCAGCCGGTGTACCACAACGAAAAGATGGGCTTCTATGCCCTGTCACGGTTCGATGACGTGCTGTACGGCCTCCTCCACCCTGCCCTGTTCAAGTCCTCCCACGGAATCACCCTCGAGAACCTGGACTCCCCCGACCAACTGCTCAATAAGGATGACCCCGAGCACCTGGAGCACCGCAAGGTCGTGGCCAGGGCGTTCACCGTTTCCGCCATCGGCAAGCTCGAGCCGAAGATCCGAGAGATCGCCGGTCGCCTGCTCGACCAGGCGGGTGACCGCAACGTCATGGACGTGCTCGAAGACTTCTCCATCCAGATGCCGGCCGCCATCATCGCTGACATGGTGGGCTTGCCCCACGAGCACCGGGCCGAGTTCCTCGAGCATGCCAAGCGCTTCAACGTGGCCGAAGAGACCGACGACAACCCGCGCCCGACCGAAGACGCGATGGCGGCATCCCTGCACGTCTACGAACTCGTGACCCAAATTGTGGCCGAGGCGGCCAAGAACCCCGGTGACGACGTGATGGGATCGCTCCTCAAGGCTCATATCCCCGACTTCAGCGGAGGCACCTACCAGCTCCGAGAGGACCAGGTCGCCACCCGTATTGTCGAACTGGCCGGAGCCGGCTTCGAGACCACGGCCAAGCAGATCGGCAACGCCGTGGTGGCCCTGGCCTGGTATCCCGAGCAGCGGGCCGAGCTGGCCGCCGATCCATCGCTCATGAAGAACGCCGTTGAGGAGATCGTGCGGTGGGACCCAGCCTCGCACTACGTCGTCCGCTTCATCGAGGAGGAGGTGACACTGCACGGGACGACCATCCCTGCCAATAGCCAGGTGGTGCTGCTCACCTCGTCAGCCAACCACGATGAGCGGGTCTTCGAGAACCCCGAGCTGCTCAACATCCACCGCAAGATCGTGCGGCACGTCGGATTCGCCTTCGGCACCCACCTCTGCCTCGGGGCCGCCCTGGCCCGTATGGAGACCAAGGTGGCCCTCGAGGAGCTGCTGGCCCGCTACCCCAACTACCAGCTCTCCGGGCCCATCGAACGTGGCTACGCCGGCAATGTACGCGGGCTTGACCATCTCCCGATCATCCTGGAACCAGCCGCTTGACAACCCGCCATGGACCTCTGCTCAATGGCGGCAGCACCCCTCGACACGCGGTGGCGGGCGGTTACCCCCCCTCCCGACCGCCGTCACTGCGGTCGCCCATAAATTCCCCGTCTCACCAACAGTCACGAGCGGACGGCAACGGACCATCCCGAAGCAGCACGGCTATCCTTCGTCCATTGTCCATTGTTCAAGAGCCTGCAGCCCATCTATCCAGCTGGCGCACAAGCGCTAAGTGGATGGCTACGACCAGCGAACTTCACAGGGAGGTCCGGGCATTGTTACATCCGACCGCGCCTGCCAATCGCACCACCCACACGCGAGACGATGGAGGAGCCCAATGAACCCGGACGACCTAATACTTGTCAGTGTCGACGACCATATCGCTGAGCCCGCGGACATGTTTAAGCACCACGTCCCGGCGAAATACCTCGATCGGGCTCCCGAAATTCGCACCGACGAGTTCGGAGTACAGCAATGGTGGTATGGGGAAATCAAGGGACGCAATCTCGGTCTCAACGCAGTGGCCGGAAAGTCGCCGGAGTTTTTCAATATCGACGCTAGCCGCTACGACGAGATGCGCCCTGGTTGCTACGACGTACACGAAAGAGTCCGAGACATGAACGCCGGCGGTCAGCTCGCGGGCTTGAATTTTCCAAACTTTACGGGATTCTCTGGTCAGGTCCTGAACCGGGGTTCCGATCACGAGATAAATGAAATCATGATCAGGGCCTACAACGACTGGCACATCGACGAGTGGTGCGGCGAGTACCCAGGTCGATTCATTCCTTGCGGAATCCTCCCACTGTTCGACGTCGACCAAGCCGCTTCCGAGGTCCGGCGGCTTGCCGAGAAGGGCTGCCATGCAGTCTCTTATTCTGAAAACCCTGAGGCACTCAACATGCCGTCGATCCACTCCGGGATGTGGGACCCACTCTTTGCCGCTTGTGTCGAAACCGAAACCGTCCTCTGCTGCCACCTCGGATCGTCGTCACGTAGCACGATGGCATCATCGGACGCCCCTCCCGGAGTGGGTGTGTCGGTGTCATCGGCAGCGACGATCTACACCCTCATCGATCTGCTCTGGGCCACGTTCTGGGAGCGATTCCCGACGCTCGAAATTCTCACTCACCGAAGGAGATATCGGCTGGATCCCGTACTTCCTCTGGCGGTCCGAGCACGTGAATGAACGGCACGCTGGTTGGATGGGTCACGACTTCTCAAAGACCGGCGGACCTACTCAGATTTTTAATGACCATATTCTCGTCTGCTTTATCAAGGAGACGATCGGGATCGAACTCCTCGACCACTTCAACCTCGAGAATGTGTGCTGGGAATCCGATTACCCGCACTCCGATGGCACGTGGCCGAACGCTCCCGAGGAACTGGCGAAATCGCTTACCGGCCTGAACACGGAACAGGTCGCCAAGCTCTCCCATGAGAATGCCATGAAGCACTACGGCTTCGATCCGTTCGCATACCGACCAAAAGAGCAATGCACGGCGAAGGCGCTACGCGAAGAATCGCCGGATGTCGACGTCGTGACGCGGGCGGGTCGTGAAGCCGATCGAGCGCGACCTGGAGGCTTGGAGGAGACTCCAAGCCTCTGCTGCGCGCCGCTAAGGGATGCGGCGGCTTCGCGGATCCTCATTATGCTCCGCAGAACCAACCCCTCCACCATCGTCAAGTTGGCCGGCGATTCGGAGAACCTGGTCTTGGCACCACACTTGGGCCCTCCGATGAGGTCGTCCCGCACGAGGTCAACAGTATTCAGGGTCGCTTTCTGCGAACACATAGTTCCATGAGGGTCGGCCTCGCCCTCTCGGGGATCAATCCCAAGTTTCGGATTGCCGCGGCGCAGGCCGCCGAGGAGGTTGGCTTCGAGTCAGTCTGGTTGCCCGAGCACTTGGTGTTCCCCATGACCATGAGTAGGAGTCCACAATCCGGCCACGACCATCCACCGGTGGCACCCGAAACTCCTATGTATGACGTGTTCGTCTCGCTGGCGATGATCGCAGCCACCACGAAACGAATTCACCTCGGCACCAATGTGTACAACATAGGTCTGCGCCATCCCTTTGTCGTGGCGCGCGCCGTCGCCACCCTCGACGCGCTGTCCAACGGTCGCGTGGAGTTTGGGATTGGTTCGAGTTGGCTCGAAGAAGAGTGGACGGCGGCTGGTCTCGACTTCTCGACGCGTGGCCGTCGAATCGACGAGGTCATCGAGGTATGCCTGAAGCTCTGGTCCGAAGAAATCGTTGAGCACCATGGCACATTCTTCGACTTCGCTCCGGTTGCCTTCAATCCGAAGCCACACCAGCGCCCCCACCCCACCCTGATCATCGGCGGTGACGGAGCCGCTGCACAGCGACGTGCCGCCACTGTCGGCGACGGATGGTTCCCGCTGAACCACCCACTAAGCGAGCTTCCGAACGTGCTGCGCACCATAAATGAGAGTCGATCCAAGGCCGGACGACCCGGACTTACGACTCTTACTTTGAGCAGCGGGACGATGCCCCGACCTGACCTGGCGCGCTACCGTGACCTCGGCGTGACTCGACTGATAGTGCGACCATATGCGGGAACTATGACGGCAATCGACGAGATTCGAGAATATGGAAACGACGTGCTCACGCGGTTTGCGTCGTAGTTGGAGATCCGGGCGGCCACTTACCCCTTGATCCTCAGGATCACCCACGACCATCGATACCGTGCGTCCGAACAGTTCTGATCTGAGGGGATCCGCGAAAACGCGAGGGAGCTCCTCCTGACGTGCGGGTAGACCGCCGTAGACGTTTGCTACCTTCCGCAGACGTCTTCTTGCAGAGATGAAGACATGCGGCTCAATATCCGCTGTAGAGCAACTCTCTATGCATCCTGCCCGAGGTAGGCGGCGCTGAGCTGTTCGACGTCTGCTTCATCTCGCTGACCTATCCAGGTGATTCTTCCGAGGCTCATGACTGCGAGGGTATTGGCGACGCGAAGCGCATTTTGGGCGTGCTCCTCGACGAGGAGGATCGCCGTACCTTCGTCTCTCAGCTCGAGGATTGCCTCAATTACTGCTTGGGCGGCAAGAGGCGCGAGACCAAGGGTCGGTTCGTCAGTGATGAGAACGGTGGGTGGATCGACAATCGCGGGGGCGAGACTTAGCAGTTGCTGTTCTCCTCCGGAAAGAAGTCCAGCAAGACTTCCGCGGCGGTCGGCAAGTATCGGAAATCGCTCATAGGCGAGATCGCGCAACTCCGGGGTACGCAGAAGTAACCCAAGGTTCTCGGCCACGCTGAGCCCTGGGAATACACCCCGAGCTTCGGGAACCAGTTGCAGCCCTGCTTTCGCCCGTTCATAGGGTGCAGAATCGCTGACATCGGATCCCCCTAGCCTGACCGTTCCGCTCGTGGCTGGCAAAATACCGGAGGCAACTGAACATAACGTGGACTTTCCTGCGCCGTTGGCGCCGAGCAGCGCGATGATCTGGCCATGGTGCAATGTGAGGGATACCCGATGCAGTACCTCGACCCCGTCGTAACCGGCAACTATGTTGCTCAGGACAAGTGCCGATGATTCTGATACGGGCACGGGAGCTGGCTGCAGGTCCGGCGGCGAGACACCGGGGATGCCCGAAGTCGCGGACGAGGGCAGGGGGGTGGGGATGTTGTCTTGACGCACCCTGCTGCGACGCTTTGTCAGCCGCTGCTGTCCAGCTAGAGTCAGAATTCCATCGGGCTCCTGTGCAAGGCTGATCGCACCGAGGCCAAACAGTATCTGCAGGAAATATGGAGACGTAATCAGGGTGTCGACCCTACCCCCGGTCGCGAATGCACTGGCCACCCAATGGAGTACAGCCGGGCCGGCACCCAATGCGAGCCCCGCTAGAAGCGCACCGCCGGGACGTCGGATGCCGAACAACACTGCGGCCGCCAGCCAGATCAGGCCAATCTCTGGGGGGGCAGTGCTGTTACTCGCCGATAGGGAGTACAAGCTGAGCATCACCCCGCCGAAGCCGGCAATCCCCGCGGACAGAGCGAAGATCATCACCTTGGTGCGGTTGGCACGGATCCCGGCTGCTTGTGCAGCAACCTGCGAACTCCTCACTGCGAGAATCGCCCGTCCCGACGCGGATCGCATTAGACCGTGGATCAGCGCTGTTACAAGTCCGAACAGTCCGAGGAATAGCAGGATCTGGTCGGGTACGTTACTGAAATCGAAATGACCCGACTCACGGGTAATGAGGTGGTGCACCCAGTTGAGCCCGGGGAGACTCAAGGTGGGCGGAGAAATTGTCCATCCCAACTGGCCCTGGCCGATCGATTGGAACCCGAACACTACCAAGGAGAAAAAGAAGGCCGCAGCAAGAGACCACAGTGCCAGATACACCGCGCCCAATCGCGTTGCCGGCACCGCGATGATCGCACCCAGAGCCGCTCCGACCAGCGCTCCAGCGAGCGCCGCCCATGCGAAGTTGAGATGACCGTGCGAGGCAATTAGCGGAACGTTGATTCCCCAGTTATGGCTCAAAGCCCAACCCGCAGCGAATCCTCCCGCAGTAGCGAAGGTCGCCTGAGCCAGACTGACCATGCCGCCGATTCCCGTGACGACCACGAATGACAAAAGAACTATGGCCGTCGCCAAGCTCTGAGCGATGACGGTCTGGTCGTATGCATTAGCCTGAAGCCACGACACGTGGGCCCACTGCATCGAGAACCCAATCAGCAATACGGTGAAGATCACCCAGGGCAGTCGTCGGCGCAACGCCGACATTCCGCGACGGTGATCAGGACGTGCATGCTCCTCCGCTAGTGAACCTGCTCGCCGAGTCCGATCGCGTCCCACGATCAGCCCGAGAACGAGCGCCAAAAAATAGGGCACGGCTGAGCGGAGCCCGCTCAGGTTTGCGATCGAGCTCGGAAGTACAGAGGTATACCCCGCCACCAGGTTCTGCACGACGCCGAGCAGCAGGCCTCCGATAAAGGCAATGGGCAGCGAGCGTAAACCGCCCAACATTACCGCCGCTAAAGATCCAAGTACGACGAGCGTGAACGTATTGTCATTGAGGTTGAACAGTGGGGCGATCAAGATCCCACCCAAACCGGCCAGGACTGTACTAAGGATCCATCCAATTGCCGAGGTGCGACCTGGATTGACACCTCGCAGACTTGCCAAGGAATCGCGGTCAACGACAGCGCGCATCTCCAGCCCGATGCGCGTGCGCCGCAGAATGTACCACAATCCGGCCGCCGCCAATGCCGCCACCACAAACACCGCCAATTGGTCCGAGTCCAAATCAACACCAGACAGCAAGTGAAATACCGTCGGAGGGGTCGGTCCGACTCCGGGTGCCAGCGCTCCTTGGTCCGTGGCCGCATTCCCGGCCAGTCCTAGGTGAAATTCGTCGACCCCGACGGTGACGACCGCCCATTGGGCCAGGTTGGGGAGCGCAACGAGCAATCCAATGGTCCCCACAATCTGGGCATAGACGGGCGCTCGCGCCAGGCGGCGTAGTAGAAGCCGATCGAGCACCAGTCCCATCAGGGGCGCAAACACAAATACCGACAACACCACCGCCGGGACGATTGGAAGTCCGAACTTATGAAGCTGGTAGTAGAAGTACGCCACTGCGAACGCGATTGCGCCTTGCGCAAAGTTAAAGAGCCCTGACGTCGTGTACGTTAGGACCAGCCCAGATGCCATGATCGAGTAGATCGCGCCGGTGACTGCGCCGGATACAACCAGGGCAAGAAGCTTGTCCATACGCCGCTCCCTTAGCTCTGGTTCTGACCGGTGTCGTTCCCCCCAAGATACGCCTCTCTTACGGCTGGATTCGCCGCAATCTCGGAAGGCGATCCGTCGGCCAGCACCGACCCGAGGCAAAGCACGACGACCCGATCACAGTGCTCCATGACGAATCTCGCGTCATGCTCTACTAGCAGAACCGCACAACCCGTATCCGCCCGCACGGATTGAATCTGTTCGCCGAGCCGGGCCGATTCGGTGGCGTCCAGACCAGAGGCAGGCTCATCGAGAAGCAGGATACGGGGCGGCTCAACGGTGGCTCGGGCGAACTCGACCATCCGGCCGATCCCTATCGGCAGTGAACCCGCATAGTCGTCACGCACATCCGTCAAGCCGCAGCGCTCCAATGCCGCGTCGACTAGTAGTCTCCGTTGTCGTTCACGGCGACGTCGTGTCGGAAATCCGACGAGGTCGGCGATCAACCCGCCGCCCCCGCCGCGCCACTCGGTGGCAGCGAGCACGTTCTCCTCGACCGTGAGCCAGCCAAAGGTCTGCACCCGTTGAAAGGTCCGTCGAACTCCCAACCAGCAACGCTTCGCTGGACCAGAGGAGCTGATGTCCACGCCGTCAAGAATCACGCGGCCCTGATCGGGACGTCTCACACCCGAGGCGACGTCGAAGAGCGTCGTTTTGCCTGCACCGTTGGGACCGATGAGCCCGCATACTTCCCCGGCGGCTACCGAAAGTGAGACGCCAGAGAGAGCAGCGATTCCACCGAAGCGTACGCAGATATTGCTGAGGTTGATCAGATCGGCCGAAGCGGCTCGCTCATCTCTTGCTGTTGCAGCCGTCACCGTTGGGCTTCCGGGTAGGAATTCCCAACCACCCTTAGGCCTTCCCGTTGACGGGAAATACCTTCGTGCTGCAAGCGTAGGGGGACACCACGTTGTAGTTCGTCCCGTCGTCGTAGAGCAGTTCGCTGCAAGCTGGGGTGCTGACAGCGGTAGCTGCTGGGTAGTTGATCGGTCCGACCAACCCCGGGATCTTCCAACTCTGAGTGGCAAGTGCCTTCTGGACGGCCTCGGGTGTGATGTGGTTGCGACCGACCTTCTTGAGCGCTTTGATGAACATATCGGCGGCGAAGTAGCCCGGGACATTCGAGTAGCCGATCGGCACCGTTCCGGGCTTGAACGCCTGCAGGTCCGCTTCCATCTGGGTCAGACCGGGATTGGGCTGGGTGTTGTAGTAGGCAGAGGTCAGGGTGCCGGTCATGCTCTTCGCGAGCGCTGGTACGCCACCGAGTGTCTGATAGAAGGTGCCTTTGTACCCCGCGGCCCTGACCGCCTGTAGCACGGAGGTACATTGGACATTCACGAGGCAATCGATGGCATCGGGCTGCTTGCCTCCATTGGAGCTAAGCCATTGCTGTATATACGGGGTGTAGTCAGAGACCACCATGGGAATAGTTCCCTTATAGACCACCTTGAAGCCGGCGCCTTTCAGGCTGACAGATAGCGATTTTACCGAGGACGTTCCGGATTGATTGTCACTTGAGAAGATGGCGACGCTCGGATTGGTCTTCTTCGTCTTGGTCGACACGTACTTGTAGAACGAGGCGTAGCTATCTGGCATGACGAGTGGATTCGTCGGAACGATGCAGCCGCTATACCCGAAGCCCCACAGCTTCGTTGTCGGCTTGGGACTGCAGTAGGTAGCGTCGATTGCCCATCCGATGTAGGGGACCTGCTGGCTAGTGAAGTAGCTCACTGGGTTGACCGGTGACAGATCGGGAACGATTGCGAAGACGCCGTCCTGGGTCACGAGCCGTCGAGCCTCCGACAGCGCCGTTGCCGGATTATCCTGGTCGTCGGCGAACTCAACGTACTGTATCTTGATCCCCGGCATTTCGTTTGTGTCGTTGAACCGCTTGAATCGAGCCTGGGTACCGACGTCGGCACCGGCAAACTGGGACAGGAGACCAAGCCCCGCCACCTTTATCGTCGTGCCATTGAATCCCCTCGACGTCGTGGCAGCTGCCGCCCCGGTCGCCTTGGCAGCACTGCCGCCAGCGACGAATAGAAGCGCAATCGCTGCGAGCGCGACGCGCCCTTTCGACATTGTCGTGAACCTCATTGGTTGCTTCCCCCTGTGTAGGCAAGGCTGGTCCCGAGCAATGCTGTCGGTGCCAGACGGAGTGTGTTGTTGGTACAAAACAGATCTCTATTAGCGGTCATTGCGTTGGTGCCTGCCGGGTGGGCGGGAGACTGACGGTACTGCCCAGTGGTCCGCGGGCGCACAGTTCAGAGCACCGCCCACACTCGGCATCACACTTCGCTGGGGTCCTCCGGAACGATGTAGTGGCGCCGGGCGAGCGTTGAATTCCGTGCGAAGCAAGGGAAACCCGCCAACGCTCGTTCGTTGGGAGGATGCTCGGGGGCAGACCATAACCCCCCAGTGCTGAGATCGTCGTCCCGGATTGCGTCCAGCTACGCCCTGTCGGGCAGTAAAGCAAGTCGAGATGCTCTTCGCCGGACCTGCCACAGTCACCTAATATCCCCCCGAGTCGTTTGGGCGCCAACCACTGGCGTCGAGCCCGAATCAGGAATGTATCACCATGCATAGATCTGTGCAACGGACCCGCGAACGACGACTGTTCGAGCATTCGAATGCGGCCCAACCTAAATATCGTCGATGTCGCCAGCGCGATTACTTCGGCTCGTGGGCTGCGCCCTCGTCTCAACAAGCCGTGCGGGCGGTAGCAACAGCCAGACGAGGGAGATTCGATTTGTGCTCGGCCCAAAGGCGATGTCGTCCTCACTCTCTCTGCACCAACGGTAGTGAGATCCAGCGGCGGCGCAGGGTAGGCGACCAGCCGCAACTGAGGTGGTGCTCCGAGCAGAGCGAAACTGATCCTGAGCATCGAGCGCAGGTCCACAAAGTACTAATCCCTGCCTGGGTCGATAATTCTCCCCGGGACTACAGATTGGTAGAGGCACTAGTTACGGGAAACGCTCAACCGCTGATCGGGCAGACGACGGGCGTGGTCGCGAGCATTGACCTGGCGGCGCAGTGCTTCCCGCTGCAGGCACATCACATCGAAGGCGCCGCCAAATGGCTCCCCGTCGATTCGATAGGACCGCCCCTCAACTTCCCGGCAAGCGTACTACTTGACGCAGCATGGATCGCGGGCAAGAGTTGGGGCTTGTTGGACGTTTTGTGCAGACGCGTCGACCGGGGCTCCTGAATCGGCCGACTTATAGCTAGGAGTCAAGTTTTGGCCGAGTGGAACCCGTTCTCGCATGCCTGTGTTGACAATCCCTTCCCGATCTATCGGGAGTTGCGGGACAATCAGCCGGTGTACCACAACGAAAAGATGGGCTTCTATGCCCTGTCACGGTTCGATGACGTGCTGTACGGCCTCCTCCACCCTGCCCTGTTCAAGTCCTCCCACGGAATCACCCTCGAGAACCTGGACTCCCCCGACCAACTGCTCAATAAGGATGACCCCGAGCACCTGGAGCACCGCAAGGTCGTGGCCAGGGCGTTCACCGTTTCCGCCATCGGCAAGCTCGAGCCGAAGATCCGAGAGATCGCCGGTCGCCTGCTCGACCAGGCGGGTGACCGCAACGTCATGGACGTGCTCGAAGACTTCTCCATCCAGATGCCGGCCGCCATCATCGCTGACATGGTGGGCTTGCCCCACGAGCACCGGGCCGAGTTCCTCGAGCATGCCAAGCGCTTCAACGTGGCCGAAGAGACCGACGACAACCCGCGCCCGACCGAAGACGCGATGGCGGCATCCCTGCACGTCTACGAACTCGTGACCCAAATTGTGGCCGAGGCGGCCAAGAACCCCGGTGACGACGTGATGGGATCGCTCCTCAAGGCTCATATCCCCGACTTCAGCGGAGGCACCTACCAGCTCCGAGAGGACCAGGTCGCCACCCGTATTGTCGAACTGGCCGGAGCCGGCTTCGAGACCACGGCCAAGCAGATCGGCAACGCCGTGGTGGCCCTGGCCTGGTATCCCGAGCAGCGGGCCGAGCTGGCCGCCGATCCATCGCTCATGAAGAACGCCGTTGAGGAGATCGTGCGGTGGGACCCAGCCTCGCACTACGTCGTCCGCTTCATCGAGGAGGAGGTGACACTGCACGGGACGACCATCCCTGCCAATAGCCAGGTGGTGCTGCTCACCTCGTCAGCCAACCACGATGAGCGGGTCTTCGAGAACCCCGAGCTGCTCAACATCCACCGCAAGATCGTGCGGCACGTCGGATTCGCCTTCGGCACCCACCTCTGCCTCGGGGCCGCCCTGGCCCGTATGGAGACCAAGGTGGCCCTCGAGGAGCTGCTGGCCCGCTACCCCAACTACCAGCTCTCCGGGCCCATCGAACGTGGCTACGCCGGCAATGTACGCGGGCTTGACCATCTCCCGATCATCCTGGAACCAGCCGCTTGACAACCCGCCATGGACCTCTGCTCAATGGCGGCAGCACCCCTCGACACGCGGTGGCGGGCGGTTACCCCCCCGACCGCCGCCACCGCGGTCGCATTTACCTCCGTACCCATTTTCCCTGAGACGTCCGGGCGGTACCCTGCGCGGATGAGCGACTGGCCCTCTCGCTGCGAGCTGAAGCAAACGGACCACCTCAACATCGTTGCCGGCTGGTGGGTCCTTTCCCGTTCAATTCGATCTGACGCCAGATAAAGGCATGCTTCAGCAATCCGAGTGCCGGTAGTGGTTAAACGAGAAATGAACAGGCAGGAGTTTAAAATGCAGTTTGAAGGCAAGGTCGCCCTGATCACAGGTGCAGCTCGTGGTCAGGGCAGAAGCCACGCGGTACGGCTGGCAAAAGAGGGGGCTGATATCATTGCGATCGACATCTGCGAACAAATCGACATGGTTCCCTACGCCATGGCAAGCGTTGCTGACCTCGATGAGACGGTTCGACAGGTTGAAGCTCTCGGACGGCGCGTTGTTGCTCGCGTAGCAGATACCCGCTCTGTTGTGGAGATGGAGTCCGCCGTTGAGGATGGCGTAAGGGAGCTTGGTCGACTCGACATCGTGTGTGCAAACGCCGGAATAACGGGGCCTCTCACGCCTGATCTATCACTAGTCGATCGAGCAGCCATATTCCGACAGGTTGTCGATACGAACCTGACTGGTACATTCGTGACAATTGAGGCGGCCAAGGAGCCTCTAATTGCAGGTGGCTCTGGGGGATCGATTATCATTACAAGCTCACTGGCGGCGTTCAAGGCCCTGGGTGGAGGCGGATATACCGAGGCAAAACATGGCCTACTGGGACTTATGAAGGCCGCCGCCCACGAACTCGCACCCCATTTTATCCGCGTCAATACCATACATCCATCGAGCGTCGACACTCCCATGATAATGAACGACGCATTGTTCCGAGTCTTTCGACCAGATCTAGAAAATCCCTCGATAGACGATGCAAAAGATATCCTGCAGCTTTTGAACTTGATGCCTATCCCTTATATTGACAGCTCCGAAATCAGTAACGCGGTTGTATTCCTGGCATCGGACCAGGCGCGATTTATAACCGGTGTCAGTCTTCCAGTTGATGCAGGAGGTTCGATTAAGTGACTCTCGCCGTTTGATGGGGCTAGATCGACCAAACGAGGGAGTTGTCTAGTCTCCCCTACTGACACTGCGACCGGCACTGGTTAGTCGAAGTACGGGGACCTCGTTCGAAGGGAACTCTAGGCCTCAGGCACAATTCGGCGACCCGAGAAGCCCCGTCGTTCGGTCAACTTGGCGGTCGCCACCAGCGGGCCAGATCGAAGATCTCTCGCCAACGAACTTCCGGCCCTCGGCCAAACTGGAAATATGGCCTCAAAACGAGCCGGTCCTTGGGTGACCAAGCTCTCGACCCATTCAATGGTGAGGGCCGCTTGACTAGCTACGACTAAAAAATCAGCGACAAGTCCGACGCTAACCATCTCGGTCCTGAACCTCCTCACAGTTACTCGCGGTGGGCACTACCTCGGCGGTTCAACCTCTCGGCCGACAGATTCGAGCGGACTCCTCGCACTGGCATTGCCAGAGGTGATATGCCTAACTACCAACAACACTGTCCTCTTCCTGATAGCCGGACACATTGCCCATGACTCGGCAAGGGGGCTTCTCTCCACCTAAAGGATGGAAGTCCTGGCTCGCGTAGGCTTAAACGGAGGAATGCTCAAATGGAGACAGGCTCGAATTCGGTTAGAGGTCGGCCGCCGAAGCCGACGGGGGGGGCCGAGATGGCTGCGTTGGTGGAGGCGATGTGGACGGTGATGGCCAGAGAGTGCTCAATTGAGCCTTCTGTGCGCGAGATCGTTGCCGAGGCCGGGCTTGCGCCAAAAGCCTTCTACCGCCACTTCAAGACGAAGGACGATCTCCTCATACTTGCACTCGATGAGGGTACGCGGCTCCTAGTCGAATACCTTCAGTGGCGAATGGCCCGTGGTCGCAGCAGTCTCGAGCAGATAGGCGAGTGGATACGGGGAGTTGCCGGCCAGGCGGCTACGCCCGAGGCGATCCGGCGAACATCACCTTGGTCGTTCTCCATGGGACGGCTCGAGCGCGACTTTCCGGCGGAACTGGCGCGAAACCAGGCCCTAGTAATGGCTCCGCTCGAAGAGGTTATCCGCCAAGAGGCCGCTGCAGGTCGAAGCAACAATGCTGATCCGAAGATTGCCGCACGGGTCGTGTTCTCAGCAGCCACTGACATACTCCGACGATCGCTCCTGACAGGCAGCGCGGCTGCAACGGGTGAGGTGGAGCACCTCGTCGAATTCACTCATCGAGGCCTCGGCTTGGCATGATCATCCAGGCTGCTCGGCATTCTGGGAGTCCCCCGCGCTCCGGAGACTGTCACAAGGGGCGGGGAGCCTCGCAGCTGACTTCTCCCTCCTGCTGGACAGTCAGGCTCTGGACTAGGCGGTTCCTTTGAATCTGACGCGTCGCTCCAGTTCGCGGGAGGGAGTCTCTAATCTCAAGCCGCCGGGGATGCTTGAACTTTGCCAGGGTGCCCAAACACCGAGCACGGAGGTCATCAAGAGTTAGGTGTGCTCCGGGCTCGAGGACGGCAAACGCAGTGATCACTTCCCCCCACGCCACGTCGGGGACTCCCGCAACGGCTATGTCAACGACACCGGGCATTCCGGCAAGAACTTGATCGATTTCTGCTGGCGCTACCGATTCACCACCCGTGCGAATGATCTCCTTCGATCGCCCGACGATGCTGTAGTAACCCTCCTCGTCGCGCTCTGCCAAATCGCCAGTCCGAAACCAGCCTTCATTGAGCGATGCACTCGTGCTCACGGGGTCCCGGAAGTAACGGCTGAAAAGGAACGGACTCCGAACAACGAGCTCATCGCTGGGGTCAAGACGAATCTCGCATCCGGGGCCAGCGGGACCTACTGAGCCTGGCTTTCTATGAACATCTTCGGGCCAGAGCCGGCATACTCCTCCAGCCTCCGTTGAACCGTAGGTGACCGACGTCACTGTATCCGGGAAACATTGGGCGATCTCGCCCAATAGCTCAACGGAGGTGGCCGATGTGCCAGTGTCACACATGCGGAGACATTCAAGGTCGAAGCCGGTGCGATCGGCATCAAGGATTCGACGCCAGACTGCCGGTATTGCGTACAGACGAGTAACCCGGCGCCGGTGGATCGCCTCGAGGATGGACTCGGCGTCAGCGCGCTTGATGTAGACCACCTCATCGCCATTGGCCCAGGCCGTCATCGGCCCGTACCAGCCAGCCGTGTGGAACTGCGGAAACATGCAAAGTGTCGGACCGTTTGGCGCTTGAGTTTGATCGATCATCATTCGCAATCGAAGGGCCCGGTGTGAGAGCTCCACACCCTTAGGCACATCCGAGGATCCGCTGGTGAAGAAGACGACGTGGGTGGAGGTCTCGTCGACATCGATTTGCCCAACGCCCGTCAAAGGCGCCCCGCGGTGCAGTTCAGCAATCGACGTGTTGCCAGCCGAGGCTTCGTCGCCGACCACGAGCCTCGCATCAATTCTTGCAAGTATCTCCTCACTCTCGCTCTTAGTGGCGCCTGGGTTGATTGGGACGAGGGCTATGCCCAGTCGAGCTGCCGCAAACCACAGGGGTATGGCGGCGATGGTCGTAGTTCCAAACCACGCGATTCGGTCTCCGGCGGTCAACCCAAGACCCGCAAGGGCCCGTGTAAGTTGCTGCGCATCGGTCTCTAGTTCGGCAAATCGCAGTTCAGTATCACCCATCGAAGCTGCGATTCGCTTTGGAGTGCGGTGCGCGGCCAAGGAAAGGACATCACCGACAAGCAGTGGTAGCACGGTCAGTCTTTCAGCTCGATCTGAACCTCGTAGTAGCGCTGGGTTCCGATGTTTACTGCTCGCTCGGTGCCACCCCGCTTCAGACTGAACATCTGCTGACGCGTGACATCGGCCTCGACGTGCCTGCCCGAACTTCCCTCAGCGGGGATGCCAGCGATGCGGTCGCCCTCGATCACCACGACGGCGTAGTCCAGATCGTGGTGGTGCATCGGCAACTCCTCCCCTGGGAGTAGGTCAATCTCCCAAATCCGTACACGATCATTCTCGAATAGGACCGTGCTCCCAACCTCGCCCAGTTGTTCCATACTGTGACTCCTCCTAGAGATGTTGACGTTCAAGCGTCTAGATTGGCGACGGGGAGGCAGCGAACTCGGGAGCAAAATCGTCCTTAAGTGCACCGACTTTGTACACCGATCCAAGCGTATCCTTCAGATAATCTGGGGCCTCAAGTGTGTCGACAAACCACCCAGTGGGACACATCGTCAAGATCTCCACGAAACTGAATCCTTGGTGCTCTACCTGCACTTCGAAAGCGCGCTTGATCATTCGCCGAGTGCGCGCCACATTGCCAGCCGAATTTACCGCGCATCGGGCTACATACGACGCACCCTGCAAGCCGGCCACGAGATCAGCGATCGCAATCGGGTAACCGTGCTTCTCCGCATCCCGGCCGTCGAGTGAGTTCTTTGTTCGCTGCCCTATCACCGTAGAAGCGGTCATTTGACTTCCGGTCTCTCCAAGCACCCCATTGTTAAGTAGAACGCATGTAATTGCCTCGCCGCGAGCCGCCGCATGCAAGACCTCTTGGAGGCCTTCGCTCACCATGTCGCCATCACCCTGCACCGTAAACACCAGCGTACCTGGGCTCGTGCGCTTTACTCCGGTCCCGAGTGATGGCGCACGACCGTGTAGGGCTTGGAGCACTTCAATATCGAGGTTTGAGGCAAAAAGGGTGTAGCACCCAACACCGAATACTGCGATGGTGCGTTGGGTGAGTTCCAGCTCCTCGACAATCTCGACGAGACTCCGCATGGCGATCGGCTCTCCACAGCCAGGGCACAGCGGGTGTTCGCCGGAGATGATCAAGGAGGGAGTAAAATCATCGACGAGGCTGCCTGACGGGGCCTCTCGCATAGAGACGACTGAGCGTTCATTCATCGGGATATGCTCCCCACGGTTGTGTGGCACTGCTCGTAGCAAGCGCGGACCTTGGCCTTCAGCGTTTCGATTTCAAGGACAGGGGCAATCCCAAATCCCGAGCGATCAAAGCTGACGCCGCCGATGAAGGTCACGGGACAACTCCCCATCACTGCCAATCGAACGTCCACCAGCATTTGCCCTCGATTGAGTTCAAATACCGCAACGCCTCGTGCCCGATCTGCAACCGCCGAGATAGCTGCGGTGGGAAATGGCGAAAGGATGACCGGGCGGATGATCCCGACTGGAATCCCCTCGCTACGAAGCTCTTCGACGACTGCCCGGAGGTAGCGCGCCGGGGTACCGAATGCAACCACAACCAGTTCCGCGTTTTCGGTTCCGAACGAATCCACCCGCGGTTCAACCCCTGTTTCGATCTCCTCCATCACGTCCGCTAAAGCCTCGAGCCAGGCTCCGTGGGTCACGAAGTCAGGGTCGCTTCGCTTGTTGGGAGTCAAGGGCGAGAGGAACCGCGCTGCCCCGCTCCCTCCAGTCGAACCGTCGAGCGCCCAAGGCTTCGATGGAACGGAATTCTCGTCGATGGTCGGGATCGTAACCGTCTGCTGGGTGTGTGCAAGGTAGTAATCGCCCATCACAACCACGGGCGTTCGCCACCGATCCGCGAGATCGAAGGCATCTTGTACAAGATCTACGGCCTCCTGCACGTCAGCCGGGGCGAGCACGATGTGGGTATAGTCGCCGTGCCCTCCTCCCCGGGTGGTCTGAAAGTAATCGCCCTGTCCGCGTGCCATATTGAGGATCACAAGTGGCAGTCGAGCCCGGCTCATCTCAGCCAGCGACTCCTGCATAAGCGAGAGGCCCTGGCCGACAGAGCCGGTCGCCGTGCGCGTACCGGTAGAGGTGGCACCCCATGCCATCCCAATCGCCTCAAGCTCGCTGTCGGAATTCATACAGACGCCGTCGACTGCCGGAAGCAGGCGCGACATGTGCTCGAGTACCTCAGTGAAAGGAGTCATTGGGTAGCCGCTGAAGAACCGACAGCCGGCGGAGACCATAGCTTGAGCGATGGCCTCGCAACCTTCCATCAGTTGGCGACTCATCCGCCCTCCTCCCCAGCGGCAACCATGTCGACACGACCGGAGGGAAGTGCCGTCGGCTTGTCGAATTTCCAGACCTGAAATACGAAGTCGGGACAGATTTGAGTACAGGCTTGGCAGGCCGTACACCCGGCGAATAGCTCCGGATAGCGAAAGCCGCGCTCGTTCAGACGACTGTTTGACATACGTAAGACACCTGGTTTGCAGGCATCGATACAGAGCTCGCACCCCTTACACGCATCAACATCGATTGTGACCGTTCCCCGGGTCATCACGACATCTTCAGTCACTGTGCACGCACCTCGGCGTTCCATGCCGCCACGACCGGCCCATCAATGAGTCTGAATCCAGCCGATATAGCACAGGCGTTCGCGTCGAGGTGTTCGATTCTGTAACTCGGCAATACCGACTCGGCAGCGGACAGCAATGCGTGTAGCGAGACAATGCCAGTGGCAGCAGCGAAAGCGCCAAGAGCGCACATGCTGGCAGCGCGAGGAGCCCCAAGTCCCATCGTGACCTCGGTTGCTCTGACCTCAACAACGGTTGATCCGTCACGCTTGACCGAATCGCGAAAGACGCTTGAATCGACCAGGACAATCCCGCCGGGTCTAAGTCGCGAGCACAGACGACCCCAGTATTCCGGGTGCATTGCTATCGCGCCCCAGTAGCGCGCGACGGTCGGCGGCGACATCACGCGCCCCTCACCGATGACGACGGCCGACTCAGTATTCCCACCGCGCATCATGCCGCCATAACTCCCGAAAACCTGAACATCAAGACCGTCTGCGACCGCGGCAACCGCCAGTGTCCGGGCCGCCAGTTGTATTCCCTGCCCGCCGATGCCGGTCAATCCAATCTCTCTGTCCACGGCTTCCCCCTGAAGTCCAGTTCCGGCGATCCACCTGCAGTTCCAAGCTCCTACAACTGCTCCTCAGGATAACGATATCATATGTTTTCGAAAACCCTCGAAGGCAACGCTAGTCCCACTTCGTCAGGACGACGAAAGCGCTTAGCCTAAGCATCGCCTCGGACCAGACGCGAGGCCCAGGCTGGACCGGCGGCACGAAACCTCCCAATCACCGCTACTGCCGCGAAAGGGACCGAGCCACATCTCAGCGATCGTGCTAGTTACATAGTGGTGCGAACAGGGGCCGGCGGATCCGATGCGCAGATTCGACAGTTTCCCTGCCAGACGGATTTTGCGATTGGCCTGAGGGCCACAGTAGGAGGTGCAGATTGAGATTCGGCTTCGCACTCCCTTCATACGGAGGAGGTGCCCAACGCAGCATTATCTCCGAGCTTCTCGTGGCAGGCGAAGAGCTCGGCTACGAGTCCGCTTGGGTGCCCGACCACATCGCTGTGCCCAGCTATGCGGAGGGGAATATGCATCCGCCGTTCCTGGAACCTCTCGCCACCTGCGCGTGGGCCCTCGGCTCTACAACGCGCATAACCCTTGGAACAGACATTCTCGTGGCGCCGTACCGCCACCCCCTGCTCGCACTGGCCATGTCCAACTCCATCGCAAGATTGGCAGAACGTCGATTCGTGCTTGGCATCGGCATCGGCTACCTGACTGGCGAGTTCGCGGCGCTCGGAATCGACTACGAAGGCCGGGCCGAGACAACTGAGGAGTTCATTAGGACCTTCCGACACCCGCCCGAGGAGTTGAGCATTGTTGCCGCGCCGATCCCACCTCCGCTCTGGGTCGGCGGCAACAGCCCGAGGGCGTTGAGACGTGCCGCACTTCTGGGGGACGGATGGCATCCTCTATGGCTGCCGCCGAAGCACTATGCCGAAGCCCGCAAACGGATCATCGCATTCCGCAATGAGACCGGGGAAGATTCGCCATTCACCTTCTCCTTCAGCGCCCGCTTCACTAGTTTCGCCGATCCGCCGGTGGGGGGATGGCCCCCTCCCGCACCCCGGCCTCCAGTCGGCTCCGAATTCAGGTACGCACCGCCGGCATGGGTAATGTCAAACGGTCGTCCAGGATTGGTTGGCACACCAGACGAATTGATTTCAGACCTCCGGAACTTGGCCGAAGCAGGCGTGGAGCACATCACACTCCGGTTCGGAGATGTCACGACCGGACCGCTCGAACGATTTGCCCAAGAAGTTATGCCGGCGTTTGGATGAGCTCAGACTAACGGAGCAGAGCGTTCGCCTGAACCAGGGTATTCGGTGCTAGATGCCTGAAGAGGGCACGACAGATCTGGATTGTGCCCGCCCGGGGAAAATCAACCGAGATACGATCCCAGGGCACTTGCCAAAAGAGGGTGCTCATTTATAGGGTGCGAGGCATTGACCGACGCGTCTGGTGCAACCAACGGACAGATTCCAATGACAGAAGTCGAATCCGCGAGCCACATCGAAGCTATTAAGGTCGTCATGGCTCGCTACTTCCGCTTTATGGACACAAAGCAGTGGGCGGAGTTGCGCAATCTGTTCATGCCAGATGTAACGATGTCGGCGCCTGACGACGTGCCCGATAAGGCTCCGACGACCGGCGCAGATCATTTCGTTGGTGTGATGCGTAGCGTCCTAGACGGTGCGGTAAGCGTCCATCGGGGCTTTATGCCAGAGGTCGAGCTCAATGACGCCAACTCGGCCACAGCCGTGTGGGCAATGGAAGATGTGGTCTGCTATCCCGACGACGCAGGCCGGGATTTTTCAGGCAGCGGTCACTACCTGGGCGAGTACCGGCGAACGCCCGACGGATGGAAGATTCAGTCATTGACCCTTCGGCGTCTGCGGCTTTGTCGCGGCGGCGCGATGACGTGGCCTTCGGGCGGAGATGGCGCCAAGGTCCAGCCCTCGTCCTAGCGCCGTAGGTTGCCACCGCTACTTGGCGCAAGCCATCTCGTGGGGTCAGACCACACAGATGTGTCGGACCCTCGGACAGCCGCCTCAGTGTGGTGTTTCCTCGCCGCAACACCATCGGCGAGCCGTCTTTCGCGACTTCATCGGGGAGCGGACACGAGAGGAGACGCCCGGACAGGGGAAGACGAATGAGCTTGCGACGGCGACGCGGTCGGAGGATTTGGCCTTCAGTCGGGCACTATGTCGTCGGTGTCACCCGGATTCTCCAGAAGGCGCTTAAGGACCTTCCCCGCCGCATTGTGAGGGAGTTCCTCGACGAGCTCGACTCGGGCCGGCACCTTGAACGCCGAAAGCGTCTCTGCCGTCCACTCACGGATATCCTCCTCTTTCAGGCCGCTTCCAGGTCGCGCCACCACGTAGGCGTGAACCTCCTGTCCTAGCGTGCGATTGGGTGCGCCGATGACCGCTGCCTCAATGATGTCGCGGTGCTCGACGAGGCGGTTCTCTACCTCCGCTGGATAGATGTTCTCTCCCCCACGGATGATTAGATCACTGCGCCGACCCTCCAGGTACAAGAATCCACCTTGGTGAAATCCGTAGTCACCGGTGCGGTACCAACCACTCTCGTCGAGAACTTTCTTCGTCGCCTCAGGACTCTTCCAATAGCCGAGGAAGTTGCCCGCCGACCGGATACAGATTTCGCCTACGATCCCTTCGCCGAGGGCTGAGTCGGTTGAGTCGCGCACCTCGATTTCCACGGTCGGACCGGGCTGGCCGACAGAGTCGGGGTGCTCGAATGTGGCCTCTCCCCTGAGTCCGGTACCCATCGCCGTCGACTCAGTCATTCCATAGCCGATGTGACGAAATACCCACGGAAGTCGTTCGGCCAAGGCTCGGAGGATCTCGGGTGGCCAGACCGCACCGCCGCCATTCACCCGACGGAGGGACGACAGGTCATAGCGGTCCAGATCGGGCTGCTCGAGCAGCCGCCAGAGCTGGGTCGGTACCAGCGACCACATGGTCGCAGAATGCCGTTCGGTCAGTTCGAGGTGGATATCCTCCCGCCATTTTCCGGGAGGAGGGAACACCGTGGTCATCCCGGAGAACATGCCGGCGATCACCTGACCATTGAGTCCCGATGTATGGAACATCGGCGACGACGAGATCACGCAGCCGGGGTCTGGAGAGCCCTGGACCGCTCCGCCAGCGGCCAGTCGGACCGCCGTCTCGGCGCCTCCAAGCAGCAGGGCCCGGCCAAAATGTACACAGTTGCGATGGGAAATCGTCGCCCCTTTCGGACGGCCTGTGGTCCCACTTGTGAAAAGGATGAACGCGGGATCGTCCTCATCGATCACCACATCAGGACGTTGGTGATCGTAAGCGTCGAAGGCGACGAAATCGTCTTCGAAAGAGAGAACCTCGGCACCGTGGATTTCCTGGCCATTCAACCGTTCAAGTCGGCGATAGTCACCAAAGATGAGCCGGGGTTCCGTCGAGGCCAATTGCGTAGGACATCTCAGCGCCGGTCCACCAGCCGTTCAGCCCCACGGCGATTGCTCCGATGCTGACGATGGACCAGAGGGCGACTATGTACTCGGAGGAGCTGGCAGCGGCGATAGCGACCCGGTCCCCGCGCCTAACGCCGTACTGGTCCTGGAGAGCAGCGGCGGCCGAGGCGACAGGGTCGGTGATGGAATCGAAGGTGAACTGTCGGTCAGGAAATATAAGGTACGGGCGCGGGCCGAATCGATCGGCGGCGGCGCGGAGAACCTCTCGCAGATTCGGGGGTCGGCGGGCAAAGACCGGTATCCGCCCTCCGGCCACGCTCTCTTCGACGAGTTCGAATGGAGCCCCGGGCCCGATAAGGCTCTCGCGAGCACCAGGAGGAAGGGGACTCGATGGCCAGCGCAGTGTCACGTCTAACTCCTCGTTCATCGCACCCTTCCGTTCGTCGCGATCGTTCCATCCTCGGCGGAGCGTAGTGCTGCCGGGTTGCCAATGACCACCCTGTCCTTCTGGCACCACGGTCACTAGCTTGTGTGTTATTCGAGAGGTACCGTGCCGCTGGGCGGAGGAGTGACGATGGATTTCGATGACACGCTTGACGAAGCCACCTTCAGAGCGGAGGCTCGCCTCTGGCTCGAACGACATGCCCCGCTACGGACTGAGGAGTCGGTCTTCTCCTCCGTCCCCGTCGACGCTGATCCCTCCGCAGAGGCGATGCATGTACTGCGATCCCGTGAATGGCAAGGTAAGCTTCACCAGGGTGGGTGGGCTGGCATCACGTGGCCCGCCGAGCACGGCGGGCGGGGCGGGACGCCCGTCCAACAGATAATCTTCGGTCAGGAATTGGGTCGATTCGACGTTCCGGTAGGCGTGTTCGGACAAGCCATCGGCATGGCCGGCCCCACAATCATCGCTCACGGAACTCCAGAACAACAGGCCCTTCACCTTCCGTCAATCCTCCGCGGCGAGGAGGTGTGGTGCCAGCTGTTCAGCGAACCCGAGGCCGGTTCGGACCTAGCCGCCTTAACCACCCGGGCCGATCGCGACGGCGACGACTATGTGGTGAACGGGCAGAAGGTTTGGACGTCCTCGGCCCACTACAGCGACTGGGCAATGCTTCTTGCCCGAACCGATGTCCAGGCACCCAAGCATCACGGCATCACCTACTTCCTGCTCGATATGCGGACACCGGGTATCGATGTGCGACCACTTCGCCAAATCACAGGTTCGGCCCACTTCAATGAGGTCTTCCTGACGAATGTGCGAGTTCCGGCAGCCCACGTCCTCGGACGGCTCCAGGAGGGATGGAGTGTGGCTCGAACAACACTGGCCAACGAACGGACGCTTGGGGGCGGGAATGGGCAGACCTTCGATGAGCTCCTCCGACTGGCCCGTCGGTTCGCTCGGACGGGCGAGGTCGGAATCCGCCAAGCCCTAGTGGATGTTTTCGTCCGTCAACAGTTGATCCGCTATACGTCGTGGCACGTCCAGACTGCGCTGTCCCGAGGGGAGAACCCGGGGCCCGAAAGTTCTGTTCTCAAACTTGCCTTCTCTAAGCAGGCCGAGGCTGCCGGTGACTTGGCCATGACCCTCCAGGGTCCGGCCGCGGGACTCTTCGACTACTCGGCACCTGCCGACTGGCCCTGGCAATCGCAGTTCCTTGGGCAGTGGTCGATCCGTCTCGGCGGCGGCACAGACCAAGTTCAGCGCAACATCGTGGCCGAGCAGGCCCTAGGACTACCCCGCGACCCCAAGATGCCGACCTCGCCTCCTTGACAAGAATCAGAGTCTGGTTCTAGGTTTGCCGCCAGCCGTCCGCCTTAGCGTTCCGGACAACTAAGCGACCACTCCCGTCGTGCTTGGGAAAAAGGAGATGCCCGTGGGTATGCCCACCGATGTCGGAGTCGTGGATCTCATGATCGCCTTCCCTCATGCTCAGCGGGACGCCGATTCGTACACATTCCGACCCCTGCTCAAAGACGAAGGCAGCGCCGGAATGAGGTTTCCTGTCGAATACATCTTCAACGAAGTGCCCGATCTAATCGCGCAGGAGGTCGACCCGATCGACGTCACCCTGGCGGAGATGGACAAGTGCGGTGTCGAGATAGGCCTACTCGGAGGTGTCGATAAGGTGTCTCGGCGAGCAGCCACGGAACACCCCGGCCGCTTCCGACTGAGCATTCACGTTGACCCTAATGACATCACTGGATCAGTCCGCGAGATCCGCCAGGCCCATGAAGAATTCAGTATCAAGTCGGTCCAATCGTTCCCTGCTGGATGCATACCGCAGGTTCCCGTCAGCGACCGACGGTACTATCCGATCTACCAGACCTGCATCGACCTCGACATCCCGATGATCACCAATGCAGGGGTTCCCGGGCCGCGGGTCCCGATGGACTGTCAGGACGTCCGACACTTCGACCAGGTGTGCTATGACTTTCCCGAGTTGCGGATCGTGATGCGTCACGGTGCGGAGCCATGGGAAGATCTCGCCGTAAAGCTCATGCTCAAGTGGCCCGGGCTTTACTATATGCCGAGCGCATTCGCTCCCAAGTACTACCCGAAGGCGATCATCGACTACGCCAACACCCGGGGAGCGGACAAGATTCTTTACGCCGGCTACTACCCTATGGGGATTGAGTTGGAGCGGACCTTCCGCGAACTGCCCGATGTTCCATTCCGTGACGAGGTCTGGCCGAAGTTCCTTCGAGAAAACGCCTTCCGAGTCTTCAAGCTCGACGATTAGCAACTTGGAAAACGCCGACCAAGCGCCGTCTGGGAAGGATCGCTATGGCCAAGCCGACCATTCCCGACCGTAGCGCGACCCGAGACACGGATCAGGGGACGGCCGCCCGAGTGGCCCACCCTGACTCCCTCCGACCGGATCAGCGAGAGCGCCGGCAGCGAATTGTGCGGGCCGCGCTCGAGCTGCTCGAGCAAGGCGATTACGACAAGATCCAGATGCGGGATGTCTCGGTGAGCGCCGGTGTGGCGCTCGGTACCGTATACCACTACTTCAGTTCGAAGGAGCACCTCTACGCAGCGGTAATGCTGGAGTGGGCGGCATCATTTCGGAGTGCAATCGGACGCGAACCCCTCCTGGGCCAGACCAGTTCAGAACGGCTCAAAGAGCTGTTTGGCCGCGTGATCGGCGCCTTCGAGAGGCGCCCGCAGTTTCTCCGAGTCGAGACCATCCTCGAAAACTCGACTGATCTTCAAGCCCGGGGACTCTTCGCACTGTTCAGTGAGCAGAACAGTTCTACATTCACTATCGCGCTTCACACCTTGCCAAGCGAGCAGGCACGGGGGGTTACGGGGATCGTGGCCATCGTACTGGCCTCGATGCTCCATGCCTGGGCTGCAGGGCGCGTCCCCATAAACACGGTGTATGACACAGTCTTCCGCTCGATTGATCTCATCTATTCGCTGCCTCCCGGCTCCCTTGCTTCCTGAGAACCGTTACGGGGCCTATTTGACCTGACTGCGAAGCGCAACTAGAACTAGAGTCTAACACCGTTCACCGGATCCCGACCCATGAGAGGAGCCCTTGTGGCCACAGAAGCCAGTTCGCCAGCGGGACCGGCAACCGACGAGGACGCCGACCACCTCACCATCATTTCGGCCGACTGTCACGCGGGAGGCAGCCACTCCCAATATCGCGAGTACCTGGACCCGGCCTATCTGGAGGACTTCGACGCTTGGCGGGGCAAGTACAAGAACCCCTTCCGCGACCTCGGCGACCAGCGGCGCCTCCGCAATTGGGACAACGATTTGCGGAACTCCCAGCAAGAGGCTGACGGAGTTGTCGGCGAGGTAATTTTTCCCAATACCGTTCCCCCGTTCTTTCCGAGCTTCGTACTCTTCGCCCCCCCTCCGCCGCCGAAGGACTATGAACACCGTCTGGCAGGCGTCCGGGCCCATAATCGGTGGTTGGTGGACTGGTGCAACGAGTATCCCGAGCGGCGAGCAGGCATCGGGCAGATCTTCATAAACGACCTCGACGATGCAATGACTGATGTGAAGTGGATCAAGGACCACGGCCTTCGGGGGGGCATCCTGCTACCAAACGTACCTCCCGACGTCACCTGGGTGAAGCCGCTCCACGACTCCTACTACGAGCCCTTATGGGAGCTCTGCGAAGACCTCGAAGTGCCCGTGCATAGTCACGGCGGGATTGGGGTTCCGGACTACGGCACTCAGCCCGTCGCCATGTTGCTATACATCACCGAAGCCGGCTTCTACTCCCAACGTCCCTTCGTCCACCTTCTTCTTTCAGGCGTCTTCGAGCGCCACCCGCGACTGAAGTTCGTCATGACCGAAATGGGGTGTGCCTGGCTTCCTCCAATGCTCGACCGCCTCGACAATACGCTGGCGTCGATTCGCGACCGAGGTTCCGCTGGTGAGTTGCGCTTCGACAAGGACCATGTTCTGCCCCGCTCGGCGAGCGACTACTTTCGCCAGAACTGCTGGGTGGGGTTGTCGTCACCTAACGCCGCTGACGGGGTCGCTGCCCGCCAAAAGCTGGGAACCGACCGGATAATGTGGGGTTCGGACTACCCACACGACGAGGGCACCGCTCCCTACAGCAGAGAGAATCTGCGTGCGGTCTTCTCCGGGTCCAGCCCAGCAGAACTCCATCAGATCCTTACCACCAACGTTGCCCAACTATTCGACTTCGATCTCGAAGCGTTGGCACCCCTTGGCGCTCAGTTCGGGCCAACTATGGCTGAAATCAGACAGCCGCTTGACGGCATGCCCGACGAACCCAACGAGGCGCTGCGGAATGCGGTGGCAACCAGAATCTGATTTCGCGGCCAGCCGCCAGCCCCTGGTGATGAACCTCTTCACCATGCGGCGGTCTCCCATCTCAGATGCGTTGTGTTCTTATTGGCGCCGCGGCAAGCAGCCATTGATACCTGGATGCCGAGCACAAAGCAACCCGAGCCGGACCAGGATGGACCTCTCTCCCGCCAACTTGGATGAGGGAAGTCAATGCGAGAAAGGCAGACACATACTGAGTTGGTTGGCCCCTTGAATGCTCAGTCCTGGGCGCATGCGCTATCTCCAACCGGCCCGTTCAGGCCGCCGCCTTCTCCAGGATGTGCACCCCGCAGGCCGATCCCAGACCGATGACGTGGGCCAGCCCGACCCTGGCGCCCTCGATCTGACGGTTGCCGCCCTCGCCCCGGAGGTGGGTGGCCACCTCCCAGACGTTGGCGATCCCGGTGGCGGCAATGGGGTGGCCCTTGGACTCGAGTCCCCCTGACACGTTGACCGGCGTCGTCCCGTCCCGCCAGGTGGCCCCGGAGTTGAAGAAGTCGACGGCCCCGCCCACCTCGCAGAGCATGAGGTTGTCGTAGTGGACGAGTTCGGCCGTGGCGAAGCAGTCATGCAGCTCGACCAGGTCGAGATCGGAGGGTCCCACGCCGGCCTGCTCGTAGGCCTGGGTGGCGGCGTTGCGGGTCAGGGTGTTGACGTCGGGCAGGATCTGGCACGCCTCCTCCCACGGGTCGGTGGTCAGGATGGACGCCGAGATCTTCACTGCCCGCTTCTGCTGCTCGAGGGAGAGGGTCTTGAGCTTGGCCCCGCTCACCACCACGGCGGCGGCGGCGCCGTCGCAGTTGGCCGAGCACATGGGCCGGGTGTTGGGATAGGCGATCATGACGTCCCCCATGATCTCCTCCAGCGACATCTTCTTCTGGTAGGCGGCCATGGGATTGAGGGTGGAGTGGGAGTGGTTCTTCTCGGCGATCTTGGCGAACAGCTCGAAGCTGGTGCCGCCGTACTTGTGGCCGTACTCCATGCCGATCTGAGCGAAGACGCCGGGCATGATCTCGGTGCCGATGCGACCGTCGACCGGGGCCACCGCCCCGTAGCGGCCCGACGGCGTCCACGACTCGGAGTCCTCCTTGCGGCTACCGCCCGACAGCAGGCCCGCGCCCGAGAGCTTCTCCACCCCGAAGGCCAGTCCCATGTCGGCCTCGCCGGCCTTGACCGCCATGACTGCCACCCGCAGGGCGGTGGCGCCGGTGGCACAGGCGTTGGCCACGTTGAACACCGGGATGCCGGTCTGGCCCAGCTGCTTTTGGACCTGCTGGCCGATGCCGGCGTTGGCCGCCATCAGGTTGCCGGCCCCGATCACCCCCATGTCCTTCATGGTGACCCCGCCGTCGGCCAGGGCGCCCGTCACCGCCTCGGTGGCCAGGTCGACCAGGTCCTGGTCAGGGTGCTTGCCGAATTTGGTCATGTGGATCCCGAGGATCCACAGGTCGTCCGATGCCATGGTGTCCAGCCTCTCTGTCGTGCTGCCTGCTGTGTCGTGCTGCTGTGTCGTGCTGCCTGCTGTGTCGTGCTGCCTGCTGTGTCGTGCTGCTGTGTCGTGCTGCCGGGTCGTGCTGCCGGCGGAATCGTGCCGTCAGCCGAGCCGTTCGGGTGAGCCGCTAGCTGCCCACGGGCTCGAAGCCGAACCCGACCGCCTCGGTGCCGTTGGCGTCGGTCCCGATGACCTCGGTGGTCAGTCGCACCTTCATCCCCAGGCTGACGTGCTCGGGGTCGGGATCGACGTTGATCAGATTGGCCCGCACACTGGTGCCGCCGCAGTCGACGACGGCGGCCACGTAGGGGACGGGGACCCCGGGGGCGGCGAAGGTCACGATGGTGAAGGCCCGGACTTCGCCCGAGGTGTCGATGTCCACCGGCCTGAACTCGTTCTTCCCGCAACTGGCACAGGCGTTGCGGCGGTCGAAGAAGCGAGCCCCGCAGTTGGTGCACTCGTTGGCCACCAGATGGGGCTCGCCCCCCAGCACCAGGTAGTCCACCAGCGGAATCTGCTGTTCCAAGATATTTCCTCGTGGTCAGCCGCAGATTCGACCCGCTGAGATCGGACCGCTTAGCGCCGCACGGCCAAGCGGCCGCTTCTATGAGGGTGCACACACGCGGCACGGTATGTGCGCACGCATAAATCTAGCCAGCCATGTCGTCATGTGCAAATGGAGGAAACCGCAACCGTGGGTCGTCGGTCTCAATGCCCTCGGCAATGGTCTCGAGTCCGAGGACCTTGCCTAGCTGGACCAGGGTGTGGACGAGGGCAGCCGATTCGGTCGTGTCGGCAATCCCCGACACGAAAGACCTATCGATCTTCAGAACATCGATAGGGAACTGTCGAAGGTAGGCGAGAGATGAGTAACCAGTACCGAAGTCATGCTGCTCGACCCATCCGTTCAAGGTCGTGAGACTCGCCCCACTTGGCAAGCCGTATTCACCGGCCTCATCCTGTTTGCCCACAAGGAAGATGGTGCTGGCGGGCACTGGAAGACCCTCCACCACTGACGCCTTTGCCGTTCCAAGTTGCGACCCTGGCGCTGTGGCACTGCACCCAGCAGCAAACATTTCGACTAGGGGACGCCGATGTGGCCGAACTGAGCTGAACGACGGCTTTCACTTTCAACTGCATGAGTTGGATCGAGGCGCTGGGCTCTTTCGGCATCGGGGAGGTTGGTGAGTTCCTGGCTGATCCAGGTGAGTTCCTGGCTGATCCAGAGCGCATCGCCCTGAATGGCCGCCTACCCTTCAACGCGTACGGCGGTCCGCTGTTGGCCGGCCGACCAACGGTTGCGCCTCAAGGCTGAGGAGGTCGACACTGGTCAGGGATTCCTGTTCGCCCGGCCGCTCGAGGTGGAAGACGTGACCCGCCTCTTACAGGGATCCGCGGGAGAACCTCGGATCTCCGCGATCTGAGTCCGGACACACCACCCTGAGTCCTCGTCTCACCGCTGATATGACAGTGGGGCCCCGATCACGGGCGGGAGGCAGCAGTCGCTCCCGTGCTAGCCAGAGCCATTGATCGTTCTCAACGCTTCGCAACAGCATCGTACGGCAGCCAGCGCCATTTGGATGTGTCTCGGGATCCGCAGGGGGATCTTGTAGTCCACGTTTCGTAGGGCGAACGGAGGCATTGTCGCTTTGGACTGGCCAGAGGCCGACCTGGGTCAGTTCAGCCGGTAAATGATCGGGATGCTCTTGGGACCCTGGACGAAGTAGGAGCGGATCCACGTCGGTTCACCGGCAAGTTCAATGTCGTCGAGACGCCCGAGCAACTCCCTGAAGAGTGCGCGAATCTCCATGCGAGCGAGGTGAGCACCTAGGCAGAAGTGCTGACCGAACCCAAACGCGAGATGGCTCGACGCATTCTCACGCTGAACATCAAGGCGCATCGGATCAGCAAAGACCTCATCGTCCCGGTTGGCCGATGCGTAGGAGAGATACAACGCATCACCTGGCTGGAACGTCACATCACGCAAAGTAAACGGTTCCTGACAGCTACGCATGAAGTGCTTCACCGGAGAAACGAAACGGATGAACTCGTCCGCGGCCCGGTCGATCAGTTCGGGCTGGGCCTGCAATAGATCAAATTGATCTCTGTATTCCATGAGGGCGACAAGGCCACCAGCAATCGCGTTGGAGGTCGTATCGTGGCCCGCGGTCGCAATGATGACGTAGTGGCCGAGCATGTCCATGTCAGGAAGCAGCTGGCCGTCGATCTCGGCATTGGCGATGACTGAGCTGAGGTCGTCGGTGGGGTGTACCCGGCGGTCGCCGGCCAGGGCGGTGAAGTAGTTCACCAGGTCGAGCATCACATCGAGTATCGACTGGTCCTCACCCAGGCGGGCAATGTCCGGGTCCTCGGCACCAAAGAGCTCCTGGGTGAGCTTGAGCATCCGGGCGTAGTCGTCCTCCGGCAGTCCCAAGATCGACAGGATGACCTGCAGCGGGAAGTGCAGAGCGACATCGCTGACGAAGTCACACTGTCCGCCCAAGCTCGCCATTCGATCGACATAGTAGGTTGCCAGCTGATCGATACGCGACTGCATGGCCTGTACGTTCCGAGGTTTGAACCACTCGTTGACAATCCCTCGGTTCGCTTTGTGTTCGCTGCCGTCCATCTGGATGAGCGTCTTGACGGGACTGTCAGAGGCAGCCAGGTCTGCCCGTGTTGCGAGAACTGGCAGCGTTCCATTCGTGAACACCGCCGGGTTTCGCTCGATCTCCATCACGTCCGCATGCTTGGTGATCGCCCAAAACTCTGGATACCCTTCGACCGCTACCTTCAGTATGGGGGCCTGGTCACGGATCTGCTTTGCTGCCGCATGCCATCCAGACGGGTCGGCGTATGCGGTTGGGTCGGCAAAGATCGAGCCGGGGTTGTCGATAGTCGTAGTCACGGACCTGGTACCCATTTTCCTTGTAGGTGTCTGAGGAGGTTCGGGCTCTTTCGAGATCGATCCAGCCAAACCGCGGGTTTGCTAGAACCGCAGCATGCAGCCCGAGCACTACATTACACCGCATGCAACTTGACCACTACGTTACACTGAGACAGGCATATCCGCCGGGCGCCCGGGCGTTATCACCAGGAGACAGCCATGGAGCCACGGCCGCTCGCATCTTTGGAGCTCGACCTGGCCATCGACCGGGTATTCATCCTCGGTCCAACTCGGGGGGGTAACCGCATGTCGCGGAGATCGTGAAGGCGGAACTGAGCGGCGATTTGATCAAGGCATCAATGAAGGGCCTGGCAGCCGACGATTGGGCTCTCCTCGGTGACGAAGGATGGGCTCGCTTCGACATCCGCATGGTGCTCGAGACAAGTGACAGCGCCCTGATCTACCTGAGCTACACCGGAAAGGCCGACTGATCGGCGGTCCTGGGAGTGGTCCGATCTTCTCCGTCGCGGAATTCGAGACCAAAGACGAGCGCTCCAACTGGATGAACAACATCCAGGTCGTAGGCCAGGGTGAGATGAGAATGGATTTGAGCACGTCCCATCCAGACAGTATGCTTACTGCCTGCTTGCCGATGAGGGATGCTTGCTGTCGACCAGAGGAGCGCAATGGCAAGGACGACCGCCGCGGAGCGGCTGGAGGAGTACGACCGGCGGCACCGGGAGCTGGCCGCCCAGATCGCAGACATCGGAATCGTCGCCGCTGGAAGCGTGACTCGCCGGTTCACCCGCTGCACATCGGCGGGATGCCGGTGCAACGCTGATCCGCCTACTCCACACGGCCCCTACTGGCAGTGGACCGCAAAGGTGAACGGCAAGACCGTGACCAAGCGATTGACTGACCGAGAAGCTCAGCTCTATCAGGAGTGGATCGGCAACGACCGTCGTATTCGTGCCCTGCTCGATCAGATACGCAACGTTGACGCCAAGGCCGCCGAACTCCTGTTGAACGAAGCCGTCAGCGAGTAGGGCGAGGGTTTAATCGCAAGTTTAGATGCCTCTCTTAATCCGCAGGTTCCGGGTTCAAATCCCGGGGGGCGCACCACACGGGATCAAGGTCAACCGACGATCAAGGCCAGAACATGAAGCGCAGCACACGACAATGGCTCGGAGCATCCCTCAGATTTACTTGATCTCAATCTTCAATCTCTGTTGAATATGGATCGGCGTGGCGAGTGTCCTGTCACTGATGGCCTAAAACGAACGCCTCTGTGATCGGATCTGGCCGAACCCGAGTGTAGATCGAAAGATGTCGGCTGACCGGCGGATCCGGACGGAGCAGCAGTCCTTCATGGGTGGCAGGCACCCTCCAATCGCTCCCGGCTTCGCCCACCGGTTGCCGGACCCTTGAGAGCCCGGAACACTGAGAACTCCAGAAGGCTGGACGACCCACGGCGGCGGCTATCGATGAAATCCTGCGCTTCGACTCTCCGACCGGGGTCGCTCCGGTGAGGGGCAACGACCCGAGATCGCCGCCATCCGCCTCGCCGACACCGGCAACTCCTCGTGTCGTCGAACGGTTGAAAACCACCTCATTCCGGCCATGGAGCCTCGGTACGGCACGATCGCCGAATGGTAGATTTGCCGGATCAGCAGTGCATGAACCAAGGAGTGGACAGCTGATGGAACGCGCGACGCTTCACGAGAACCCGCTAGACTTCGATCCCTTCTCCGAGGAGTACTTCGACGGCCCGTACGACCTGTACCGTCGCCTCCGGGACGATGCTCCGGTCCTGTTCAACGAGAAGTACGGCTTTTGGGCGCTGTTCCGCTACGACGACGTCTGCGCGGCCCACCAGGACTGGCAGACCTTCTCCAGCGCCCACGGGGTGGACCTCTCCACACTGAACACCGACCCGGAGACCGTCAAGATGTACCGATCCATCATCATGATGGATCCTCCGGAACACGACAGGCTGCGGGCCCTGGTCAGCAGGGTATTCACCCCCCGAGCCATGAACGCCCTCGAACCGATGGTCCGGGACGTCGTCAACTCGTTCCTCTCCCCCTTCGACGGTGCCGACTCCTTCGATGCGGTGGCCGATTTCAGCGCCCTGTTCCCCGTCGAGATCATCTCGAGGATGCTGGGGGTACCCGAAGGGGAGCGTCAGCAGATCCGCCACTGGCTCGATATCGGCCTGCACCGCGAGCCGGGCCAAATGAACCCTACCCCCGAGGGCCAGCAGGCCCAGATGGAAAGCGGTATCTACTGGTACGAGCTGGCCCAGGAGAAGCGCAAGCACCCCGGGGACGACATGATCACCCGGCTAACCCAGGTCGAAGTGGACCGGGGCGACGGACAGCTGACCCGCCTGGGGGATGACGAGATCGCCGGGTTCGCCGGGCTTCTGGGTGGGGCTGGGGCCGAGACGGTGACCAAGCTCATCGGGAACGCTGTCTACCTCTTCCACCAGAACCCCGATCAGTACCGAAAGGTCATCGACGATCCGGGCACCATCCCCGGGGCCGTCGAGGAGATCCTCCGGTACTACCCGCCTTCCCAGTACCAGGGGAGGTTCACCGCCAGGGATTCGGTGGTTAGCGGCGTGACCATCCCCGCCGGCTTCCCGACCATCCTGGTGACCGGGTCGGCCACTCGTGATGAGCGCTTCTTCGACCGGCCCGACGACTTCATGATCGACCGACCGCCCAGCCTGTCGATCGGCTTCGGCTACGGCATCCACAGCTGTCTGGGGGCCGCCCTGGCCCGCATGGAGAGCCGCGTGGCCATAGAGGAGCTGGCTACGCGGTGGCCGGCGTTCACCGTGGACGAGGACGGCCTCCGGCGGGTGCAGATGTCCAATGTGGCCGGGTACTCTCACGTCCCGGTCCATCGGTAGGCGCGTCAAGACGGGAGGGCAAGGCCAGTGGTGCGCCGCCGGAGCGGTTGGGGCGTGGCGTCGACACGTGAAGGCGACGTCGGGTCGAGGACCCATGGCTGAATAGTGCCGTGGATGCAACCGGTTGAACGCCGTCATCTTGCTTCATAAGCTTGCGACTGCAGCTAGGAACTCAAGCCCGGTCGTACCGCTGTCGAACGGTTCGGTTACTCCCGGACATTCTGAGCAATCCGCAATGGGCCGGCCCTCCTGGTCAGCGGGCATCCAGCCGCACCGGCAACCTTTCGTGCCGTCGCACGAGAAGACTGCTCACCCAGCTGGGAGTCTGGTCTGCGTCGAGCGAGATGCTGGCGGTCCGATCGAGCAACATGGTGAGCACGCACCGGGCCTCGATACGCGCAAGTGGGGCTCCGACGCAGTGGTGGATGCCACGCCCAAAGGCCACGTGACGGCGTGGAATTCGACGCTCCAGGTCGATCTCCCCGGGCCATTCGAACTCGGTGGCGTCTCGGTTGGCCGAACCCCAGAGCAAGAGGACGGTCGAGCCCTCGGGAACAGATGTGCCGCCGAGGGTGGTGTGGCGCGGCACAAAGCGCATCATGTAACGAAACGGGGATTCGATGCGGAGTGCCTCCTCGGCAAACGTCGCAATCTCCCCAGGATTCTGCCGGAGGTGCTCTTGAAGCTCAGGGCGTTCGGCCAGCATTCTCACCGCGTTGCCGAGGAGGCTGGTGGTCGTCTCTCCCCCGGTGCTCAACAGGGTCGTGAGAATTGGGATTGCCTCCGCTTCCGTCAGACCACCTTCGTTCACCGCACTGGCCACGGCTCCAAGTAGATCGTCACTTGGCTCCTTACTCGCCGCTGACAGCTGATCGGCAATCCACAGGAGAATCCCGTCCATGCCCGACGCCGAGTCCAGCAGGTCGTCGAGGGCCAGAGTGGAGCCCACCAGCCTGGTTCCGTTGACGGCCGAACTCCACAGCTCATCCAGATTGCTGTTCCGGAAGCCGACAAGGCGGCTGATCATGGTGATCGGCACGATGTTGCCGATGGCGCTCATGAACTCGACGAAGCCGGCCTCCAGAGCTCGGGAGACCAGCTCTCGGCCAGTTCGAGAATGTCCGGTTCCAGCGCTTCCATTCGCTTCGCTACAAGTTCGGGAAAGACGGCGTCTCGGTGGATCGCATGCAACGGAGGATCGGCGGTGGCCAGCGCTTGACCGCCTTCGCCAAAGTTCAACCGGGCAGGCAATCCGGCGTCGTCCCGGTAGAGCAGGAACTTCATGTTCGATGAGAAGTCCTCAACCCGACTGGCTGCCTCGGCCACCAGCTCGAACGTGCTCACCGTGACCACATCAGTGCCGGGGACTGGCCATACCGGGGCCTCTTCGCGTAGCCGCCGGTAGAACGGGTAGGGCGTCGAGCACCTGTGGATCGAGTAGGGACTCTCCTCGGATCTCCTGGTTCATGCCGTCCGTTCCCTTCGAGCTCTGGTCCCAGCGCTGCGCTGCCACCGACCTAATTTCCGTACAGTGTACTGAAACTGGTCTGATGATGTCCTCGTACGGACGGATTCACTCTGAACCATGCGTCCGAGTGGCTCGTCGCCGGTTGTTGTGCGTCAGTTCGACTTGTCGGTGGTGTCGGCTGCTACTCCATGGCTCTGTAACTTTGCCTTCAGACCCTCAATCACGACGTCGAATCCGAATTCGAACAAATCATCCCGGGACTGGTGAACCCTGTGGGTGACGCTCGACAGCGTGGCTCTGCTCTGGCCCAGCGCAGATTCGGCTACGAAATCGAGGTCTATCTGTCCGGTCATGAAGGTATAGAGGGTGGCAAAACACAGCGCGGCAGCCTCAGGACCGAATCCAGCCTCACGCAGGATGTCGAGTACAGCCTGCGCCAACCGTGCGCCTTCCTCGGTTCCACTGTCTCCGAGCTTTGAGGCAACGCCCGGGTGGGAGCCGAGCACGCGCCGTGCATCTCTCAACAGTGAGCGCAGGCGGAGATCCCAGCGTCCTTCGTCAGGCTCCGGCAGTGCGATTTCACCGAGGATATGGCCAATGACCAGCTCGAGCAGGGCCTCTCTGCTGGGGACGTAGCTGTAGATCGTCATCGTCGGCACATCGAGCGATCGCGCCAGTGCACGCATGGACAGGTTGTCGAATCCCACCGTGGCCGTCAGATCAAGGGCGGCGTCGACAACATTCTGATCGCTCAGCGAAGGAGGTCTTCCCCGGGATCGCTGCGCCCCACCGGCTGTCGTGGATGGAGGAACATGCAGAGTGTATGACAACGGTCTCGTGCCTCCGAGACCAAGTGCGGAGGGCGGGCCCGCGGACTACCACAACCTCCTCAGCGGAGGGCAGAACCAGCTGGCCCGTCCGTCGAGGCGGCGACGTACTCCGGCCGCGGTTCCCGCCCCCGGTCGTCCGCGAGTAACGCGACGTCCCTCTACTCCGGGCCCCCCGGAGGCAGGTTGCCCGCCCGCAGGGTCAACGGTCGCAGGGGCGCGATCACCGGGATGGGGTGTCGACGAGGCCCGGACCACAGGCCCGGCGGAGCGTCGACGACGCGGGCGATGGCATAGGCGGCCGCCTCGTAGTTGATCCGCCAACCCACGAAGTCGAGCCACGCCTCCTGGCTCGAGCGCTCGAGGGGAAAATCCACGCTGGCCAAACGGTCGATGGCGTCGGCGAACTCCTCATAGGTAAGGGCGATGCCGTCGTTCGGATCGGCCTCGTCGGGGATGGCGAAGCCACGGGCACGGGCGATGGTGGCGAGGCAGGAAAAGCCACCGCGCAGACACAGCCGGGCCGACACCTCGCCGGGAGCGTCAGGCACCAGCGAAAGGTAGAGCGCAGCGGCATCGAGCACGGCCAATTGGGCGGTCAACCAGGAGGAGAGTGGTCGCGGGGATCGGAAGTTGATCAGGGCCAGGTACGTGGCGTGGCTCTCCGATACGTCAGCCGACCAGCGCTCCCAATCCTCGAACAACTCGGGAAGCTCGCTCACGGCCGAGACGCCGGAGCCCAATCCGTAGTGGGTACGGGCCAGCAGTTCGGGACCCCAGGAGGGGACCCCGGCTCGGGAGTCCAGCATCGTCACAAGCGCTTCGCGCCGCTGGAAGGCGGCGTAGAGCGTGGGGAGGTAACCGATCTGCAGGGCCACGGTGCCCAGACCGACGAGGGCCGCCAGGTCGGCCAACACCCTCGGAGCCCCATGGCGGGGCGCCACATACCCCAGAGTGCACAGCGAGGAGCCGGCCAGTACGAAGGCCCCGGACAGGCTCACGTTGCCCAGGGACCACAGAAGTAGCCCAAAGCCGAGCTCGAAGACCGCCAGCCAGATCACGATCTGCAGTATCAGTTGAATCGGAGCCTGGGCGGCCAGAATCCGATCGCGCGGTTCGTAGGAATCGAAGCGGTCGGCGACGAAATGGAAGGCCGCATTGACGGTGATGGCGACGGCCCGTGTCAGCCAGCTGCGGATCCGCCGGGGGACGACAAGGGTACCGATCACGCTCCAGCCGGCGGCGATGACGAGGAGCGCACCGATCACACCCGCCAGGTCACGCCCGATTACCATGGTTCAGCTTCTCACGGACGCCCGGAGAGGCGCTGAATCGGACCGAAGCCACGGTCGTCGGCCGGCTGCGGACAGGCTCGGGAACGTGGCTCGGACGGACCACCTCGGACTCGGCGTCAATGATGGTGCTGGGCACCGTCCGACGCTGAACCTAAGGTGACCGACGTACCCGGGGAGGAGCCTTGGGGAGCGATCGACGGAGGCATCACCATGTTGGAGTTGGACAGCGAGATCAGTGCGTCGCTGGCGGACCTACCCTTCGGGGCCATCGGCGCCGACAACCTCGCCGAAATTCGGTCGCTCTCGATCCTTCCACCGACGACCCTGTCGGACGCCGTCGAACGCACTGACCATGTCGTGCCCGGGGACCCGGACGTGGCGGTCCGGGTCCATCGCCCACGTGGGGTCGACGGACCACTCCCGTGTCTCTACTCGATCCACGGGGGTGGGTACATCCTCGGCAGTAACGCCATGGACGACCCCCGGTTCGACCTGTGGTGCCCCCGGTTCGGCTGCGTGGGAGTGTCGGTCGAGTACCGGCTGTCGCCGGAAACCCCCTACCCGGGCCCGCTGGACGACTGCTACCTCGGCCTGCAGTGGGTCTACGACCACCATCGGGAGCTGGGCGTGGACCCAGACCGGATCGGCATCAGCGGCGTGAGTGCCGGCGGCGGCCTGGCCGCGGCCCTGGCCCTCCTGGCCCGGGATCGGGGGGAGGTGCCCCTACAGTTCCAGCTCCTCGACTGCCCGATGCTCGACGACCGGCAGATAACCCCGTCGAGCCGGCTCGACGGGCTGCAGATCTGGACACGGGAGTCGAACACCTTCGGATGGAAGGCATACCTCGGCGACCGCTACGGCACCGACCGGGTACCGGCCTATGCCGCCGCCGCCCGGGCCGAGGACCTCGGCGGGCTGCCCCCGTCCTACGTGTGCGTGGGTGCCGTGGACGGCTTCCGCGACGAGGACATCACCTACGCCATGCGCCTCAACCAGGTCGGGGTACCTGCCGAGCTGCACGTCTTTCCGGGGGCGCCCCATGGCGTGATGATGTTCACCGAGACCGCCGTGGCCAGGCGCTACACCCTCACCCTGGATGATTGGCTCGGCCGGCAACTGGGTACCCGCACCTGACCGCCGGTCACCGACCGGCATGACGGGACGCCGGCCCGGTGCTCACCCGGCGACCCCCTTGCTGGCGGCTGTCTCCGGCACCCCTTCGTCAGCGGGAAGCTCGTCCGGCTGCATCCGGTCGGAGACGGCCAGCGTGGCCGCCGCTCCCCCCACTCCCAGGGCCAGAGCCAGGGCACCCCAACCGAGTCCCGACCGTTGTTTCCTCAGGAGTCCGTCCAAGGACAGTGCCCCCGGTCCGGCCGTGGCCAGCGAGAGGGCGGCAGCAATGATGGTGGCGTTGTACTCGTATCCACCCTGGGTCACCCAGATGCCGTTTTTGGCGTGGACCTTCCGGATGGCCACCAGCATCGTGCCGGTGATCATGGCCGGCCCGAGAGGACTGAGGAATCCCAAGGCCGTGAGGCCTCCACCGACGGTCTCGCCCAGGGCGGCGGCCAGACCCTGTTGCTTGGCCGGATGCAGACCGATGGCCCCCATGGACTCCTGCGTGGCCTCGAGCCCCGGGCCGCCGAAGCTGCCGTTGAGCTTCTGGAGGCCGTGGCCCAGCATCAGCCCACCGGCCGTCACCCTCAACAGAAATCGTCCACCTGGCATCAGGACCTCCTCGCACGGTGAGGCTACCGCGACGGCTCTCATCACCGGCCCCTGACCGATACCCTGTTTACCCGGCGACGACACCGCCCGCTCCGGGTTCCGGCCGGCCGGAACCTAGGCTGGGCGATGGAGTAGAACAGTCCCTACCAAGTGCGTTGACCGGCGGCCCCACTGCCGCCGGCCCAGTTGAGCGGAGGCCACCTCATGGGGTTCATGGACAAGGTAAAGGCTCAGGCCACGGTGCTGGCCGACAAGGCCCAGACCAGTGTGCAACAGGGTCAGAGCAAGCTGGCCGAGATGCAGTCCGGCAAGCAGGCCGACCACCTCCTACGGGAGCTCGGCGCCTACGTGTTCCTGAGCGAACGGAACCGCATCCAACCCGACAGTGAGACGAAGGTGGCCGACATCATGGGGCAGCTCGATGGGCTTGAGGCGGCGGGGACACCGGTGACTGTCACGCCTGAAGCGCCCCCGGTTCCGGCTGCCGGTTCGGTACCCCAGTCGGTGCCCCCCGATGCTCCGGCGACGGACAGCGCCCCTCCGCCTCCCCCGCCTCCGCCGCCGCCGCCGCCACCGCCGGTGCCGACAGGCGGCCCGGTGCCGCCCCCGGGTGACACTGGACCCGGTTCCGGAAGCGCCATCCCACGGTCGGGTGGAGGCCTTCCGGGCGAGTGACCGGGGCACCCTGAGCCTCCGGCACCCGACCATCGGCCCCCACCGCAGGCCCACCGCCCGATAGCGCGGTTGAAGGCCGGACGATCCCGTGCCAGGCTGACCCAAGGCGGGACTGGGGGCGGGAACGGCCCCATCGGGCCAGCCGGGCGCGGCGAACCGCCGTCATGGGAGGAAGTGGTGGACGACTCCACCGAGTACGACGTGGTGATCGTCGGAGCCGGATTCGCCGGCCTGTACATGCTGCACCGGGCCCGGACCGTCGGTTTGGTCGCCGTGGTGCTGGAGGCGGGCGGCGGGGTCGGAGGCACCTGGTACTGGAACCGCTACCCGGGAGCCCGCTGTGACGTCGAGAGCATGGAGTACTCCTACCAGTTCTCGGACCAGCTCCAACAGGAGTGGCAGTGGACCGAGCGCTACGCCGGTCAGGCCGAGATCCTGGCCTACCTCGACCACGTGGCCGATCGGTTCGATCTCCGACGCCACATCCGGTTCGACACCCGGGTGGCACGGGCGGTCTTCGACGAGGCCTCCGGCCGTTGGACCGTGGGCGCCGACAACGGCCACCCGTGGTCGGCCCGGTTCCTGGTCATGGCCACCGGATGCCTGTCCTCAGCCAACATCCCGGACTTCCCCGGACTCGACAGCTTCGCGGGGACGACCTACCACACCGGCAGGTGGCCGCATGAGCCGGTCGACTTCACCGGCCGGCGGGTCGGAGTTGTCGGCACCGGCTCGTCGGGGATCCAGTCGATCCCCGTCATCGCCCGACAGGCCCGCGAACTGGTGGTCTTCCAACGCACCCCGGCCTACTCCGTACCGGCCCACAACCGCCCCCTCGACGACGAGGAGCAGCGGGCCATCAAGTCCGACTATGCCCGCTTCCGTCAGGAGAACAGCCAGCAGGCGTTCGCCCTCGGGTCCCGCCAGCCGCTCAACGACACCCCGGCGCTGGACGCCGGACCCGAGAGGCGGGCCCGGGTCTATCAGGAGCGCTGGGAGCACGGAGGCCTCACCTTCATGGGGTCGTTCAACGACCTGTTCCTCGACGGCGGGGCCAATGCCACAGCGGCGGAATTCGTCCGGGACAAGATCCGCCGGATCGTGGTCGACCCCGACGTGGCCCGACGCCTGACGCCCACCACGGTCATCGGGTGCAAGCGGTTGTGCGTGGATACCGGGTACTTCGACACCTTCAACCGGGACAATGTGGAGCTGATCGATGTCAGCCGGTCGCCGATCGAAGAGATCACCCCTCAGGGTCCCCGGGTCGGGGACCGGGTGGTCGAGCTGGACTGCCTGGTCTTCGCCACCGGTTTCGACGCCATGACCGGCGCCCTGTCCCGGATCGACATCCGGGGACGTGGCGGCCGCCGTCTCGCTGACGCCTGGTCGGAGGGACCCCGTACCTACCTGGGCCTCGCCGTGGCCGGCTTCCCCAACCTGTTCACCGTCACCGGGCCGGGCAGCCCTTCGGTGCTGACCAACATGGTGGTGTCCATCGAGCACCATGTGAACTGGATCACCGGGTGCCTCGACTACCTGCGGGACCGCGGCTGGCGGAGCATCGAGGCCGAGGTGGAGGCCCAGGACGGGTGGGTGGCCCACGTCAACGACGTCGCCGGGTTCACCCTGTTCCCCTCGTGCAACTCGTGGTATCTCGGGGCCAACGTGCCCGGGAAGCCCCGGGTGTTCATGCCCCTGGTGGGCTTCCCGCCCTATGTCGAACACTGTGACGCGGTGGCGGCCCAGGGCTACCCGGGCTTCGCCATGTCGGCCGGGCCGTGAACCCGGTGCCGGGGCGCCGGCGCCGGTACGTCCTGGCGATTGGGGGTCGGCCGCGGGCCCGGGAACGGGAGGCGCTCCGCTAACTTCGCCGTCATGCGACTGAGCACGGTCATCCTCCCCATCTACGAGTGGGCCGAGGGGCAGGGCGTGTGGCGTCGTGCCGAGGAGCTGGGGTTCCACGCCGGCTACACCTACGACCACCTGACATGGCAGAGCTTCCGTGACCGCCCCTGGTTCGCCGCCGTTCCCACCCTGGCGGCGGCGGCCACCGTCACCGGGCGGATGAGGATCGGCACGCTGGTCGCCTCCCCCAACTTCCGACACCCGGTGACCCTGGCCAAGGAGCTGTTGACCCTGGATCATCTCTCCGGTGGACGGCTAACCGCCGGGATCGGGAGCGGTGGAACCGGATACGACGCCACTGCGCTCGGACAGGAGTCGTGGTCACCGGGCCAGCGGGCCGACCGACTGGACGAGTTCGTGACCCGGTTGGACCAGCTGCTCACCCACACCGCCACCACGGCCGAGGGCGGGTACTACTCGGCCGTCGAAGCCCGTACCGTCCCGGCGTGTGTCCAGCAACCGAGGGTGCCGTTTCTGGTCGCCGCCACCGGCCGACGAGGGCTGGCGCTGGCGGCGGAGTACGGACAGGGCTGGGTCACCTACGGGGACCCGCAGGGAGGGTCGGACACCGACCCCGACGGTGCCTATGCGGTGGTCGGAGCTCAGATGGAGCGGCTCGAAGCCGCCTGCGACGATGCCGGCCGCGCCTACGCGTCGATCGACAAGGTGCTCCTCGGCGGGCTGACCTCCGAGCGGCCACTGGACTCGGTGAACGCCTTCGTGGAGTGGGCCGGCCGGTACAAGGAGCTGGGGATCACCGAGGTGGTGGTCCACTGGCCCGTCCCCCTCTCGGTGTTCGCGGCCGACCCCGACGTCTTCGAGCGGATCGCCACCGAAGGCCGGGCCCAGCTGCACTGAGCCGGGAAGGGGGACCTCTGAGTCGCCCCCGCTGACGGCACGACGGCACCACGAGGCGGGAGCTGCTGCCGCGCCCTCGGCGGGCGACCGCTCCCGGTCGAGAGGGGGCGGTACCTTGGAACCATGCGTCGGCCGTGGCTGGTGGGTGTGGGTGCGGCGATCCTGGCCGTGGCGTCGGTCCTGGTGTCGCTGTCCCTCGTGGCCGCGGTGGGACGGGGACCGCTCGTCGACGGGACGGCGCCGTCACCCGACCGGGCCGCGCCGGTCTCGGGTGCCTGCCTCCCCGGCATCCAGCAGTGCAACCCGGTCCTCCCCCATCCGGGCGGCGGGGCCGCCTCCGGCGTCGTCCTGATGGCCACGCTAGTGACCGCGGGCCTCGTACTCGCCGGTCGGCCCGCACTCCGGCGGCGCCGGCGCGCCGGTCGCCTGCCCTCGGGCGTCGTCCCCACCCTCCTCCGCCCTCCCCGGGTCCGCCGGCTCCCCATCTGAACCACCATCACCGGCCGACTCTCTTGCCGGTGCCCGGTCGGCGGTGCCGTGTCCCGGCCGACCCCTGTCGAGCCGGCGTCGAGCCCGCCGCAGTGCCAGTCCCGACCTCACCAGGCCAGCCGAGTCACCGACCGGTCCCGGCCCCCGTTCTTTGGAGTCCTCATGTCCCACCGCAGACCGTCCCGTCCCCGCGCCGCCCGAGGCGCCGACACCGCCGCACCCCGCCGTGCGGCCGGCCCCCCGAGATCGCGACCGGCAGCGTCGCCGCCCCACCCGTCGCCGCGCCGCCGGCGTGGTCTCATCGCCGGCGCCGTGCTGGCCGCGGTGGCGTTGGCCGTCGTGGTGGTGGTGGTCGCCGTCGGTCCCACGGCCGGCACGCCGTCACCCACCGCCACGTCCGTCGGCACCGGTACCAACGGTCCCCTCGGTCCCGAGGGGATCCCGCTGGAAACGGGAGCCCTGCTGGCACCGGCCTCCACCTCGGCCATGGGCAGCACCGTCGACGGCGTCCAGTGTGACTCTTCGGAGCAGGTCGCCTATCACGTCCACACCCACCTGGCCATCTACGTGGATGGGAAGGCGCGTGCCCTTCCCCCCGGGGTGGGCATCGTCGAGCCGGTGGCCCAACCGACCAGCGCCGGACCGTTCTACCAGGCCAGCCGCTGCTACTACTGGCTTCACGTCCACGCCCGGGACGGCGTCATCCACATCGAGTCACCCACCGCCGCCACCTACACCCTCGGCCAGTTCTTCGACATCTGGGGACAGCCGCTCCGCGCCAACCAGGTCGGCCCGGACTCAGGAGCGCTCACCGTCTACGTCGACGGGAAGCGGTTCGACGGGGACCCCGGCGCCATTGTCCTCGGCTCCCACGTCGACATCCAGATCGACGTGGGCTCGCCGGCTCCGCCGCCGAAGAGCGTCGACTGGTCCCGGTCCGACCTGTGATGCCCGCACCGGGTCCGTAGCGCGGGAGCGCGCCTACCGGCGGCCCGTGAACTGTCCGTAGACGGCCCTCGGATCGCCATCGGCGTCCTCGAGGACGCCGAGCGCCCCGTACCCGGCGGCCTCGAACAGCGCCGCCACCGGGGGACCTGGTCTCCTCCGACCTCGAGGGCGAGCCACCCGCCCGGCCGTAGCCACGACGGGCTAGAGCCCACCACCGAGGTGACCGACTCGAGACCGCCCCGACCGCCGTCGAGGGCGACGCGGGGCTCGAAGCGCTGCACGTCGCGGGGTAGGAGGTGCAGGGCGTCGTCGGGTACGTACGGGAGGACGCCGGTCATCACGTCGACCCCGGCCGCCAGATCGGGCGGGAGGGCCCGGTCGAGGTGGCCCCGGTAGACGGCGACACCGTTCCGCCGGGCACACCGGACGGCGACCGGGTCGATCTCGGTGGCCACCACCCGCGCTCCGGGCCGGTCCGCCTGCATGACCATGGCGATGGCCCCGGATCCCGTGCACAGGTCAACTCCCACACCGTCGGGCGCCAGGAGTTCCACCACCAGGCGGGCCAACGGCTCGGACTGCCAGCGCGGGACGTAGATGCCGGGGTCGACGGCGACGTCGATCCCGCAGAAGACGGTCCGACCGGTGATCCAGGCCAGCGGCTCGCCGGTAAGGCGACGCTCCACCATGCGGCGGAGATCGACGGTGTCGTCGGCGGCGGCCAGGAGTTCCTCGGCCTCCTCCCCGGCGGCCACGCAGCCGGCGTGGGCGAGGGCCAGGGTGACGGCGTCCCGGTCGAGGCGTTCGAGCCGTTCGTCCATGGGTCCCATCCTGGTCGATGGCCGGAGGACCCGACGGACCCTGGCCCTGAGGGTGCCGGCCACCGGGCTCATCAGCCGGGAGCGTGCCCGGCGGGTACCATCCGTCGGCGCCCCTCCGGGTCCTGAGGCCCGATGCGGCGCCCACTGCGAGTAGGAGGAAGAGCTGTGCACAGCACCGACATCAAGTACATCCACGAGGGCGTCCGACTGGTCGGCCGGCTGGCCGTCGACGACGACACGCCCGGGACGCGCCCCGCCGTCCTCATCGCCCATGACGCCGGCGGGCTCGGCGACCACCCGCGGGACACGGCCCGGCGTCTGGCCGAACTCGGCTATGTGGCCTTCGCCCTCGACTACTACGGCGACGGGGCGCTCCTGCCCCCCGAGCAGGTGGGCGAGCGCTTCGGCCAGCTGGCCGGCGACCCCGACCGCACGCGGGCGCTGGCCCGGGCCGGTCTCGAGGTCCTGTTGGCCAGTGGGTACGCTGACCCCCGCCGCGTGGCCGCCATCGGCTACTGCTTTGGAGGCACCCTCTCGCTCGAACTGGCCCGGAGCGGGGCCGAGCTGGCCGCCGTGGTCGGGTTCCACTCCGGGCTGGCCACCTCACGGCCCGAGGATGCCGCCAACATCACCGGCAAGGTACTGGTGTGCATCGGCGCCGACGACCCGATCATCCCGCCCGACCAGCGTGCCGCCTTCGAGGACGAGATGCGGGCGGGCGGGGTCGACTGGCAGATGCACCTCTACGGGGGGGCCGTTCACAGTTTCACCAGTCCCACCGCCGACGGCTCCATGCCGGCCATCAGATACGACGAGCGCGCCGACAACCGCTCGTGGCAGGCCATGGTGAACCTGTTCGCCGAGGTGTTCTGAGTCGATCGGCCTGGGCCGGCACGACCCACCCTGTGGGGGCCGACGGGGGTCCCGACCCTCTAGCGGGGGCTGATCCCCCAGGATCCTGTCCACCGGGATCCGGGACGGAGGACGGTGAGGTCGGTACCCGTCCGGAGGGCGTCAGGAGGGCAGGTCATCGGCTCCACGGCCAGGGCTCGGCGCCGGGACTCGGGACCAAGGGTGTCCCCGGTGAAGACCATGAAGTACCCGAACCGCTCGTCGGCCCACACGGTGGCGCCCCCGGTGCCGTCGGGATGGTCCAGCTCCACCCGGGCCCGACCGTCAGCGTCCCGCCGCAGCCCGGTGTAGCCGGTGTCGAGCCGGGTCACCCCGATGAGCCGACCCGAGAGGAAGTCGAACTCGGTGCCGTCCACCGGGGCCATGGTGGTGGGCAGGCCGCGGTCGTCGGTGAGGAGGCGCCGCTCGGCCGGCACGGTGAGGCGCACCTGGTCCACCGCGTGGGTCCCGACCAAGAGATAGGGGTGGAAGCCCAACCCGAAGGGGAGGTCCACCTCGCCCATGTTCTCGGCCTCGGTGACCACGATCAGTCCGTCCCGCCCCAGCCGGTACTCCACCGTCAGCCGGAGGGCGAAGGGGTAGCCCGGTTGCGGGCGCAGTTCGCAGACCATACTGATGCGGTTCTGGGCCCGGCCCGCCATCCTCCACGGCATCCATCGCACCAGTCCGTGGATGGCGTTGCCACGGGAGGGCTCATCCAGGGCCGCCTGGGCTTCGGTGCCCTGGAACGTGTAGCGACCGTCACCCAGGCGGTTGGGCCATGGGGCCAGCACCTGACCCCGGCCTCCGTGGCTCCACTCGTCGGGCCCGAACCCGTCGATCACGGCCCGGTCCTCGACGGTGAACGACCGGAGTGTCGCCCCCGTCTCGGTGATCACCGCCCGTTGGTGCCCGTGGCCGATGACCCACTGGTCGCCGCTGGCGGTGGTGGTCTCCGCCGGACGCTGGTCTTCGGCAGGTGTTCGGGGGGTCATGGTGGTGTCGGTGGTTCCGTGCGTCGGGAGGTCGTCCGGGCGGGGCAGGCCGGCGTCGACCGGTATGGTAGGCCATGGGGCCACCCCGGCCCGACGGAGGCCGTTCCGGGGGCCCGGGGACGCGACGCCCCACCGGCACCCGAGGGGAACCCCCGCCATGCGCATTCTCATCACCAATGACGACGGCGTCTTCGCGCCGGGCATCGCCGCACTGGCCCGTGGCCTGTGGGCCGCCCTGGGCGACCGGCACGACCTGGTGGTGGTGGCACCGATGGTGGACCACAGCGGTGCCGGGGCCGCGGTGGGACGGGTGTACGAGCGGGAGTCCATCCCCTACCAGGAGGTGGACATCCCCGGGCTGGCCGGCCTGCCCACGTTCGGCATCGACGGGCCCCCGGCCCTGGCCGTCATCGTGGCCTGCATTGAGGGTTTCGGCCCCCGACCCGACCTGGTGGTGTCCGGCATCAACCACGGCGTCAACGCCGGCCGGTCGGCTCTGCACTCGGGCACGGTCGGGGCCACACTGACCGGGGCCCAGTTCGGGATCAGGGGCCTGGCCGTCAGCATCGCCTGGGGTGAGGACCCGGTGCCCTGGGAGACCCCGGTGGGACTGGCCGCCGCCATCCTGCCGACCCTGGTGGCGGCGCCACCCTCCACCGTGCTCAACCTCAACGTGCCGGCGGTGACCCCGGATCGACTGCGCGGCGTCCGCCACGGAACCCTGGGACGGGTGGGGCTCATCCGGGCCGTGCGCCCCGAGGCCACCCCGGATCCGGTGGCCGGCACCCCCATCGACCTCACCTCGGGAGCCATCACCCTCACCCTGCGGGGGATGGGCGTGGGAGCCGACCGCATCGCCGAGCAGGCCGAGTTGGAGCCGGAGTCCGATGCCGCGCTCCTCGCCGAGGGCTGGGCCACCGTGACCCCGCTCTCCGGAGTCCGCGAGGACGTCTCCGAGGGCGGCGGGGCCGCCCTGGGCGCCGCACTGGCCGCCGCCGCAGTTCCGGCCCAAGCCCCCTCCGACCGGGCGGACTGACCGGTCGGACCCGGGGTCGATTCGACGACGTCCCTGGTCAGCGGCTCGCCGGCCGGTCGTGGCATCGAAATTGCCTAACGTCGGCGCCGCTCACTACAGTGGTGTAACTCGATCAGCCATCGGTAGTCGGGGTCACGGGCGGTCCACTGGCATCCACCGGGTGCGGGCAGCACCAATGCGATGTGACCCACCTGCGCCGGACACGGCGGCAGCATGACTCCACCCGACGCTCAGGCGTGGGAACGGATCCGACCGTCACCTGCTCGACCACCTATGACCCACACCCTCACGACAGACCGCAGCCCGGGAGCCGCCCGACGCTGACCTGACCAGGGTTCCCCGTCTGCACCTCGTACGGACTCGTTACCAGTCCAGAGCCCACTGCCCTCTCCGGCAACGCATCGCGAGACGAATGCGCTCCATGACGGTCGCCCGCATTACGAAGCCAACCTCGAAGCCCTCCGGGCTTCCGCGACTTTGAGGAAACGCACGCTATGCGCACGCACCGCTCCACCAGCAATTCCACCGTGACGTTCCATTCCATCGTGGCGGCACTATTCGTCGTGGCCGTCGCCACGGGGGCCGTCCTGACCGTGGGCACATCGCCGGCGGCGGCCGGGGGCTCAACCGGGTCGCACCCCGTCAACCTGACCCAGCCTGCCTTCCGGTCGGTCGTCGTCGGGGCTGCCGTGGTCTCCCTGGCCACCCTGGACCTGCCCGGTCCGGCCTCGGTGCCCACCGTCCCGGCACCGGCGCCGCCCGTCGTGACCCCACCGGCGCCGACGCCGGTACCGACGCCGCCGGCCAGTCCCCTCGGAGGCGTCTGGGCCGAGCTCCGTCAGTGCGAGTCGGGCGGCAACTACGCCATCGACACCGGCAACGGGTTCTACGGGGCATATCAGTTCTCAGCCGCCACCTGGCACGGGCTGGGCTTCCCCGGCCTTCCCAACCAGGCCCCCCCGGCCGTCCAGGACCAGGCCGCCGTGGAGCTGCAGGCCCGAAGCGGCTGGGGACAGTGGCCGGCCTGCTCCCGCCGCCTCGGCCTGTGACCCGGGGGGGGTCAGCCCCACCGGCTACCGGCCCGCCCGCCTGTCCGGCCCGTCGAAGGTGACCTGGGCCTAGAGCCGGATGTAGTCGGACCGGACCGTCGGTCATTGTGCCTGACGGACGACCTACCCTTGGGCATGCGCGTGGGAGCCATCCAGACGACGGCCGGCCCCGACCGCCAGGGCAACCTGGACGCCGCCGCCGTCCTGGTGGACGAGGCAGTGGCATCCGGGGCCCGGTTGGTAGTCCTGCCCGAGTACTTCTCGGTGGCGGGAAGCCCTTCGTTCCTGCGAGACCACGCCGAGCCCCGGGACGGCCCCACGGTGACCTGGGCTTCGGAGGTGGCCCAGCGCCACGGCATCCACCTGCTGGCGGGCAGCTTCCCCGAGCTCCCGGCGGGCTCCGGGGGCCCGGCCAGCCCCCCGGACCGGCTGTTCAACACCAGCTGCCTGGTCGCACCGGACGGCAGGACGGTCGCCGTCTACCGGAAGATCCACCTCTTCGACGTCGACCTCGACGGAACCGCCTTCTGCGAGTCGGCGACCATGGCTCCGGGGGGCCAAGTGGTGGTCGCCCACCTCGACGGCTGCGACCAAGGCGGAGTCCCGCCACCGGTGGTGGGCCTGTCGATCTGCTACGACCTCCGCTTCCCCGAGGTCTACCGGATCATGGCCCTCGGGGGAGCCACCGTGCTGGTGGTGCCGGCGGCGTTCACGGCGGCCACCGGACCGGCCCACTGGGAGCTGCTCCTCCGGGCCCGGGCCGTGGAGAACGAGACGTTCGTGGTCGGGGTCGGCCAGGTGGGGGAACTGCCCCCGGGAATGCCGCGCTGTCACGGACACACCATGGTCGTCGACCCGTGGGGGACGGTGGTGGCCGAACGGACCGAGCCCACCCCGGGGGTCGTAGTGGCCGAGCTGGACATGTCCCGGGTCCGACGGGTCCGGGCCGAGCTACCGGTGCTGGCACATCGCCGCCCTGAGGCGTACCGTTGGCCGAGATGACGGCGACAGGGGCACCCTCGGAGGAACCGGGTAGCGCTCCGTCGCACGGTTCCGGTCCTGTCCCGGCCCATCCGTCCGCCACCGCCACCCCCCCTTACGAGGTGGGGATGTTCGACAGCGGTGGTGTCCAGCTCTACTACGAGATCCACGGACACGGCCCCCGGGTCCTCGTGTTCATGCACGGCATCCTCATGGACTCCAACATGAACCGCCGCCTGGCCACCGACCTGGCCGCCCGCGGCTTCCGGGTCGTGCTGCTGGACCTGCCGGGCCACGGCCACTCGGAGAAGCCGAAGCGGGCGTCGTTCCATCGGATGGACACCTACGCCGAGCACGTGGTGCGCCTGATGGACCACCTCGGGCTGGCCAGAGCCGTCGTGGGTGGGGTGTCGCTTGGTGGGAATGTGAGCCTGTTGGTGGCGGCCCTGGCCCCGGAGCGGGTGCAGGGTCTGGTCATCGAGATGCCGGTACTGGAGTGGGCCGTCCCGGCCGCGGCGATCACCTTCGTCCCCATGCTGCTGGCCGTGCACTTCGCCCGGCCGGTGGTGCGGCGCACGGCATGGCTCTTCCAGCGGCTGCCGCGCACCGGCAACGGACCGGTGGACAGCACCATGAACGCGCTGTCCAACGACCCGACGGAGACGGCCGCCGTACTGCATGGCATCCTGGCCGGGCCCATCACCCCGACCGTGGGTCAGCGCGCCGCCATGGACATCCCGGCCATGGTCATCGGTCACCAGGTGGACCGGATCCACCCGTTCCACGACGCCGAGCAGCTGGCCCGCCGGCTGCCCCGGGGCCAGCTGGTCCAAGCCAACTCGGTCCTCGAACTGCGGGTCCATCCCGAGCGGCTCACCGGCCAGATCGCCACGTTCCTGGACGAGGCCTGGGACGAGGCGGCCCCCGGCGACCGCCGGGTGGGCTGACCGACCCCGTCGTCACCACCTGCCCATGCCTCGGGGACCCCGCGACCCCTCACTCGTCGAGGTCGGGACGCCGGTTCCGCTTCCGCTCCGAGACGTGACGTTTGGCCGCCAGCCGGCGCTCCGTCGCCCCCCGGGAGGGACGGGTGGGTCGCCGGGCCTTCTCCACATGCAGGGCGTCGGCCATCCGCTGACGGAACCTGTCCACGGCCAACTGGCGGTTGCGGAGCTGGGACCGCTCGTCGTCCACCACCAGCCGCAACTCCGGGCCCAGGCGGTCGAGGAGCCGGGCCCGCTGCCTCGGTCCCAACGACGGCGACCCAAGGATGTCGAAGCGGAGCTCCACCCGGGTGTTGACCTTGTTGGCGTGCTGGCCCCCCGGGCCGCCGCTGGGGCTGAACCGGAGGTGGAGCTCGGCGAGGGGGATGGCCAGCGACGGGCTGACCCTGACCAGGCCCTCAGCCTCCGGTTCCGGGCTCACCCCCTGTCGCCCCCACTGTGGTCGGGCTCGTCGACCACCGGATTGGTCAGCGAGCCCACCCCCCCGATCTCGACGGTCACCGTGTCCCCAGCCGACAGCCATCGGGGCGGATCCTCGCCCGCAGCCACCCCGGCCGGGGTGCCGGTGGTGATGACCATCCCCGGCTCCAGCGTGAACGCCTCCGAGAGGTGCTCGATCATCTGCGCACAGGTGAAGATCATGTCGGCGGTGGAGCCGTCCTGACGGAGCTCGTCGTTGACCCAGGTCCGGACGGACAGGTCCTGCACGTCGCCGATCTCGTCTACGGTCATGATCCACGGGCCCGTCGGCCCGTGGGTGTCGAACCCCTTGCCCATCATCATGGTGGGTGACCGCCACTGCCAGTCCCGCACGCTGACGTCGTTGACCACGGTTACCCCAGCCACCACCTCGAAGGCCCGGTCGGCGGGGACGTGCCGGCCCCGCCGACCGATCACCATGCCCAGCTCCCCCTCGTAGTCCACCGAGGCGGAGACCCCGGGAACCTCGATGGGTTCACCCGGTCCGATCACACAGGTCGGTTGTTTGGAGAACCAGGTCTGGACGTCCGGACGCTCGTGCCCCAGCTCGCGCACGTGGGCGTCGTAGTTGCGGGCGATGGCCAGAAACGACGGGGGTCGGGGTACGGGCGCCACCAGTGGGACCAGCTCCAGGGGGAGGCGCCGTGCCCCGGTGGACGGGGCGGCGGCCAGCGTCCCGATGGCGTCGTCACCGAGCGACAGCAGTGCCACCATCCCGGCCGGTAGGCCGATGGCCGGGTCGGTCAGGTCGACCACCTCGTCACCAACCACCAGTCCCGTACGGATCGTCCCGTCCCCGAAGCTCACCAGTCGCACAGAGAGAACGTAGGTCAGCCGGGTCCTACACTCGGCCCATGGTCGAGTCATCCCCCCACCCACCCCCGACGCGAGCCGCCGCCTTCACCGGTCAGGTGGTGCTGGTCACCGGATCCTCGTCGGGGATCGGAGCGGCCACCGCCCACCTGTTCGCCTCGCTGGGCGCCACCGTGGCCGTCAATTCGGCGACGTCGGTGGCGGCCGGGGAGGCGCTGGCCGCCGAGCTCCCCGACGCCAGCTACATCCAGGCCGACATCGGCCACGAGGACCAGGCCCGACACCTGATCGACGAGGTGGTCCGCCGGCACGGGGGACTCGACATCCTGGTCAACAACGCCGGGACCACCGAGGTCATCCCCCACCACGATCTGGCATCCGCCTCCCCCGACGTGTGGCGCCGCATCTTCGAGATCAACGTCTTCGGTACCTGGCAGGTGACAGTGGCGGCGGTGGACCACCTACGCACCTCCGGTCGTGGCCAGGTGGTCAACGTCTCCTCCCTGGCCGGCGAGCGACCCACCGGCAGCTCCATCCCCTACGCCTGCTCCAAGGCGGCCGTCAGCCACATGACCAGGCTGCTGGCCAACACCCTGGCTCCCGACATCCGGGTCAACGCGGTGGCGCCGGGACTGGTCGACACCCCGTGGACGGCCGAGTGGACCGATCTGCGGGAGCTGGTCACCGCCCTGTCGCCCCTGCAGCGGACAGCCACCCCCGAGGACGTGGCCGAGGTGATCCTGGGCCTGGCCCTCTCGACCTACGTCACCGGCGAGGTGATCCTGGTGGACGGGGGCCTGGCCCTCCGTTAGCGGTCCCGGCCCACCTGGGCGGCGTCCTGGGTCGGGCTCAGAGCAACGGTCCCGTCCCGTCGCGCCCCCGGCTCAGCGGGGACGCCGCCCAGGTGTCGCGGTCGATCCTCCAGATGCCGTGGGGCGACTCCGGGAAGGAGGAGAGCACCCGCTCCTCCACCAGCACCAGCCCCAGCCTCCGGGCCACCGCCTGGGACCGGAGGTTCTCGGGCAGGATCACGCTGAAGGCCTCGGTCGCCCCCATGACGTCGAAGGCGTAGGCCAGCGAGGCCGCGCCGGCCTCGGTGGCGTAGCCTCGCCCCCACCGGTGGGGATGCAGCGCCCAGCCCACCTCCAGGCCGGGCCAGTCGTCCTGCTCCGGTCGATGCAGTCCGGCCCGGCCCACGAACTGTCCGGTGGCCCGCTCCTCCACCGCGAACTGGCCGGAGCCCCGGAGCTCCCACTGGCCCCGCCACTGGGCCATGCCCAGCCAGGCCTGCCGACGGGATGTCGCGCCGGTCAGATGGAGGGCCGACCGCAGCTCGGGGGTGCCCAGCAGCTCAACGTAGGCGTCGAGGTCCGACTCCTCCATGGGCCGGAGGATCAGACGTCCGGTGAGCAGAGTGGGACAGGCCGTCATGACCCGCAGTACGCCACCACCGCCGCCACGCCCGCGGTCACGTCAGGGTGGTGTCGATGGTGAGCGAGCCGAGCAGGGTGCGGGTGACCGGGGTCCGGTCGGCTATCTCGGCCAGTCGGTGCTTCTGCTCGGCGGACAGGTCGCCCGACACGGTGATGGTGCGCTCGATGCGCTCCACCTTGGTGGCCCCGTCGCCGGTGCGCAACAGACGGGCCCGGACCTTCACCTCGCCGAGCGCCCAGCCCTTGCGGTTGGCGTACATCCGGAGGGTGGCCGCCGTGCACTGCACCAGGCCGGCTAGCACCAGTTGGTAAGGACTGGGACCCTCGTCGTCCCCGCCCACCTGGGGCCCCTCGTCCACTACAAGATGATGGCGACCGGCCCGGACCTCGCCGCGGTAGCCGGCGGTGCTGGTCACCGACACCATGGCGATGGACTGCTCGCCCTCGACGGGGGCGGCCTTGGCCTTCGTGGTCACACCGAAGTCGTAGCACCGAAACCCCGTCCGGCGTAACAGGGGCGTGAAAATCGAGGCCAGTCCATAAAAATGGGACCGGCGGATCTTCCCAACCCCGTCGTTCCGTGTGAGAATTACCCCGTGCCCACAGAGACGGTGGCGGACAGGACAAGGGAATCGTGGCCCGCCGGACCGAGGGAGACCAACAGAAGCCGCCATTGGCCGGGAGGGGTGGACTTCGTGCTGGTGGCGGCGGTCATGGCCCCGATCGCCACCGCCCTGCTCCTGATCCCCTGGCGGGGCCGTCTCGACACCGCGGACAACGCCCTGTTCCTCGTCGTGGCCGTCGTCGCCGTGGCCAGCTTCGGGCGGCGAATCGTAGCGCTCTTCGCCGCGCTCATCGCCGCGCTTTCGTTCGATTTCTTCCTGACCCGTCCCTACTACTCGTTTCGGATCACTCGTCACCAGGACCTCATCACCGAGCTGCTACTGCTGGTGCTGGGGATCATCGTCGGCGACGTGGCCGCGCGTGGCCGCAGCCATCACAGGGAGGCCACCCACAGCAAGGAGACGGTGACCCTGCTCCACTCGGTGACCGAACTGGTGGCCGCCGGGCGGGAGCCGCGGGAGGTGATCAACGCCGCCTTGGACAACCTGCGACAGTTGTTGGGCCTACGCGATTGTTACTTCACGAGGCGGGACCCGGGCGACCTTTCCGCCCGGATCACCACGCGGGGCGAGCTCGAGGTGGCCGGCCAGACCTGGGTTACGGAGGACCTGGGCCTCCCGACCAGCCGTGTCGACCTCCCGGTACGGGCCCAGGGATGGTTGCTCGGCCACTTCGTCCTCACCCCGACGCGGGGCCGACCGGTGGACGCCGAACGCCTGGTGACGGCGGTCGCCGTCGCCGATCTGGTCGGAGCGGTACTCCTCAGTGACGACTCGGGCATCGACGCCACTATCCACACGGTTCCGGACCACCGGTCAGACCTCGATGGCGACGACAGCGGAGGCCGGGGTGGCTGACGCCTTCTACGCCGCCGGCGTCCTTGGCTTCGTGATGGTCATGCTCGGCTTCGTCTATCTGTACGATCGGACCATGGGCCACGCCGAGACCGAGGCGTCACCCCCCTCAGGGGAGACCGACGAACAGGATGGGCGCCGTTCCATCCTGGCCTGACGGGAGTTCCCCCCACCCCGGCCACCGAAGAGCCCGAGTCGAATGAACTGGTCCCGACACCGGAGACTGTGCCCGGTGCCCGCCCACCGGGGCGGGATGTCCCTGCCCGGCCTGGTGCTGGTGACGGCCCTTGGCGGCGCCTGCCTCTCCGCCTGCGCCGGTGGGTCGACTCCCGAGTCGGCACCGACCACGGCCCGGCCCAGCGGTTCCGCGTCAACTGGGACCACTCCCCAATCATCGGGGCCACTCACGGCCTACCGATCCATGTGGGCGGACCTGGTGTCCGCCGCCCGCACCTCGGATTTCCAATCGAACCGCCTGGCCAGCACGCCTCCGGTCAGGTGCTGACCCTGTTCGTACAAGGCCTGGCCCGCGACCAGCTGCACGGCATCGTGACCCGGGGTGAGCCTGCGCTCCACCCGGTCGTCACGTCGGCGGCGCCGAGCCGTGCCACCGTGGTCGACTGCTTCGATGACACCCACTGGATCGAATACAAGACGTCCGGCGGGCTGGCCAAGAATGCACCCGGCGGACGTCGGGCCACCACCGCCACACTGGTCAAGACGTCGGGGACCTGGAAGGTGACCCAGCTCACGGTCGGGATGGCCGGCACCTGCTGAACCCCCGACCTCGAGCCCGTTGCCGGGTGAAGCGACGCCTCGACACGACACACACCGCTGCCCCTCCGCCCACCACCACAAACCGCTGGGCCGACTATTCTGGCCTCGGAGCGCCGGGAAGCCTGGTCGGCAATTAGCAGGTGATGCTGCCCGTCCATGCGAGGAGCACGGTGACCGATTCAGAGACAGCAGTGCCCGCCGGCCGATTTCCCGGAGGTACCAAGCCGGGCCGGCTACGACTCCCCAGTTGGCGTCAGGACGCCCTGCGAACCACCTTCTGGGTGGTCCCTGTCCTGCTCATTGTCGTCGCCGTGCTGTTGTTTGCTGTCACCTTTGCCATCGATCTGGCCGCGTACCACCATCACCTGACGTTGCCATGGTGGGTGCGGACCGGCAGCGCCGATGCCGGTCGTCAAGTGCTGATCGCCATCGCCGCAGCCATCATCACCACCATCGGGGTGGTCTTCTCCATCACCATCCTGGCCCTGACGCTTGCCTCACAGCAGTTCGGGCCCCGCATGATGCGCAACTTCATTCGTGATCTGGGCAATCAGATGACGCTCGGGGTCTTCGTGGCCACGTTCGTCTACTCGGTGTTGGGACTCGGTTCCATCACCGGCCTACCCGGAGGGGACTTCGTTCCCCACCTGACCATCACCGTGGCCGAGGCGCTTCTGCTGGTGGATCTGGCCGTGCTGGTGTACTTCATCCACCACATCGCCAAATCGATCCAACTTCCGGAGGTCATCGCCGGAATCGCCCGGGACCTCGATCGCGCCATTGATGCCGAGTTTCCCGACGGGCATCGTTACGAGGATCCCATCAGCGTCCCGGCCGAGGCCGACGATCTGATTGACAAGCTGGACACCCGGGGTATGACCGTCACGGCCAAGCGCAGCGGCTATCTGCAGTTCGTCAGCTACGGGCAGCTCATCGAGATCGCGGAGACATTGGACGCCGTGATTCGGCTGGCCCACCGGCCGGGACACTTCGTCGTCGGCGGTCGACCCCTGGCCACCGTCTGGCCCGCCGGCGCCGCCGGCCAGGTGGAGAGGGCACTGGACAAGGCACACGTCACCGGCCCCCATCGCACCCTGACCCAGGACCCGGTGTTTGCCATCGACCAGCTGGTCGAGATCGCCATTCGCGCCCTCTCTCCCGCCGTCAACGACACCTTCACGGCGCTGACCTGTATCGACTGGATCTCCGCGGGGCTGTCCACGATCTCCGGCCGGCGGCTCGAGGAAGGCATCTATCGGGGCCGAAGTGCGAAGATCCGATTGATCGAACCCGATCCGAGCTACGCCAGGATGGTCAACCGGGCCTTCGACAAGATCCGCCAAGCGGGGCGGGGGATGCCGGCGGTGATCATCCGGCTGCTCGACGCACTGGCCCACGTCATCGAGAATTCGGTCGACGCCAGTCAACGGGCGACGCTCGTGCGTCAAGCCGAAATGATCATGCGCGGCGCCGAGGCGGAGGTACCGGAACCTGAGGATCTCACCGACATCCGTTCCCGATTCGAGAGGCTGACTCGCACGGTGGAGGCACGGCACGAAAGGTGACCACCGGGTGCTCGGCGGTCCCATCAATGCTCATCGGGGAGTTCACCTGTTGCCCGTCTCGGACCGAGAGCCTTCTCGGCGGCCGGCCCGCACCGCTGGACGGACCGTCACCGGTCGATACCTCTTTGCTCGGCCACGTTGCCCGGTGCCTATCGGAGCTTGACGAGAGCCTCGTTGAGTTGCAGGACATTGATGTAGCTGCTCCCGAGGAACCCCAACTGGGCGCTGTTGTTCTCACGGTAGATGAGGGCCCGGAGTGTGCCCGGTGACAGGCCGGTGGCTCTGGCGACCATGGGTATCTCCGCTAGGGCATCGGCGGCGGTGATGTCCGGGTCGTAGCCGCTGCCCGAGGTCGTGACCAGGTCGGGGGTGGGGTTCACTCCCCTGGCGTGCCAGTAGGCAGCCAGGGCCCGGGTGTTGTTCAGCAGGACCTTGGACCGGGGTCCCAGGTTGGTGGCCCCGGACTCGCCGCTGTTCAAGACTCCAGGTTTGCCGGGGATGTTGTTGGCCTGGAGGGGGTTGTCTCCGCCACCGGCGACCGGCTTCAACGAACCGGCGTAGGGGCCGAGGGCATCAGGGCGCCCCTGGAACACGCAGCTGCCCGGGGGGCGTCCCGGGCAGGGTGCCTGCGACCAGTTCTGGCCGATGAGTGTGGAGCCGTTCGGAGTCAATGATCCGTCGGCCTGGTGCTTGAACAGTAGTTGGGAGAGGCCAGTTCCGGCATAGGCATACGCGAAGGTAAGTGCGAGTGCCACCACTATGAGAACGACCGCTCGGCGAAGGTGGATGAGCATCAGGTGGTCTCCATCAGTAGGCGTGAAGCGCGACGAGGATGAGGTCGATGAGCTTGATGAAGATGAACGGGGTGATGATCCCGCCGACGCCGTAGATCCACACGTTCCTTCGCAAGATGGCGGCAGAGCCGGCGGCCCGGAATTTCACGCCGCGGAGTGCGAGCGGAATGAGGGCCACGATGACCAGGGCATTGAAGATCACGGCGGAGAGCACCGCGCTCTGCGGGCTGTGCAGGTGGAGGATGTTCAAGGCGTTGATCTGTGGGTAGATCACAACGAAGAGCGCCGGGATGATGGCGAAGTACTTGGCTACGTCGTTGGCGATGGAAAAGGTGGTGAGTGATCCCCGGGTGATGAGGAGTTGCTTGCCGATTTCCACCACGTCGATGAGCTTGGTGGGGTTCGAATCGAGGTCGACCATGTTGCCGGCTTCCTTGGCCGCAGTGGTCCCGGTGTTCATGGCCACGCCGACGTCGGCCTGGGCCAAAGCCGGTGCATCGTTGGTACCGTCGCCGGTCATGGCGATGAGCTTTCCCCCCTCCTGCTCGGACTTGATCAGCGCCATTTTGGCCTCGGGGGTAGCCTCGGCCAGGAAGTCGTCGACTCCGGCCTCCTGGGCGATGGCCGCCGCTGTCAGTGGGTTGTCACCGGTGATCATGACGGTGCGGATCCCCATCTGGCGCATTTCGTCGAACTTCTCCCGGATGCCCTGCTTGACCACGTCCTTCAGTTCGATGACGCCCAGGATGTCGGCACTGTCGGCTACCACCAGCGGAGTGGATCCGGCGCGTGAGACCCGCTCGACGATGTCATCCACATCGGCGGGAACCGATCCTCCCTGGTCAGTCACCCATCGCTTGACAGATTCGGCCGCGCCCTTCCGGATCTGTCGGGGTCCGATGTCGAGGCCGGACATGCGGGTCTGAGCGGTGAAGGGGACGAAGGTGTGGTCGGCCTCGAGCTCACGCTCGCGAATGTTGAAACGATCCTTGGCCAGCACCACAATGGAGCGACCCTCAGGAGTCTCATCGGCCAGTGAGGCCAACTGCGCGACATCGGCGACCTCCCGTTCGTTGTGGCCTTGGACCGGGTAGAAATCCGAGGCCATGCGGTTCCCGAGGGTGATGGTGCCCGTCTTGTCCAGCAACAACGTCTGCACGTCACCGGCGGCCTCAACAGCCCGACCGCTCATGGCCAGCACGTTCCGCTGCACCAACCGGTCCATACCGGCGATGCCGATCGCCGACAGCAAGGCTCCAATGGTGGTGGGAATCAGGCATACCAGCAGGGATACCAGGACGACCACCGATACCGTCCCTCCGGCAAAGATGCCGAACGCCTCCAGGGACACCACCACCGGAATGAACACGATGGTGAGAACGGCGAGCAGGATGGTTAGGGCGATCTCGTTCGGGGTCTTCTGCCGGTTGGCTCCCTCGACCAGAGTGATCATCCGATCGAGGAAGGTGTGACCGCGCTCGGCGGTGATCCGAATCACGATGCGATCGGACAGGACCTTGGTCCCACCGGTGACGGCCGAGCGGTCGCCGCCCGACTCCCGGATCACCGGCGCCGACTCGCCGGTGATCGCCGATTCGTCCACCGAGGCGATGCCCTCGGTGATCTCACCGTCGGACGGGATCAGGTCGCCCGCCTCGCACACCACCAGGTCGCCTTTGGCCAGTTCCGCCGCCGGCACCAGCTCCTCGGTCCCGTCGGGATTTACGCGCCGGGCTTCAGTCTCCGATCGCATCCGGCGCAAGGTGTCGGCCTGGGCCTTGCCCCGACCTTCGGCCATGGCCTCGGCGAAGTTGGCGAAGATCACCGTCAGGAAGAGCCAGATGGTAATTGACCAGGTGAAGGTACTCGGGTGGGCTAGGGCCTCGATGAACGTGATGACCGTGCCCACCAGGACCACGAACATCACCGGGTTCCGGATCTGGATCGCCGGATTGAGCTTCTTGACCGAATCGACAAGGGCCTGGCGGAGGATCTCGCCGTCGAACAGACCACGGGCCTCGGCGACACCATGGGCCTGAGTGCCGGGTTCCGGCAGATCAGGATGAGTGGATGTCATCGTCATTAGAAGAACCTTCCGTGGCTCAGCTGCTCGACGATCGGGCCGAGGGCAAGGGCAGGGAAGAAGGTGAGGCCACCGATGATCACGATTACTCCGATGGTGAGGCCAACGAACATGCCGTTGTCAGTGCGGAAGGTACCGAGCGATTCCGGCACCACATTTTTGGCTGCCAGCGTTCCCCCGATCGCAAGGGCCGGAATCATGATCCCCACCCTGCCGATCAGCATGTCGACGGCACCGATGACGTTGTAGAACGTCGTGTTTCCGGTGAGGCCGCCGAAGGCCGAACCGTTGTTGTTCCCCTGCGAGGTGAGCCCATACAGAATCTCGGAGAACCCGTGGGGACCGGCGTTGAGTGGCCCTGCCCGGCCGGCGTGGATCGACACGGCGATGGCGGTGAAGATCAGGACGATGAGCGGCATGACCAGGGCCCCGAGGCCGGCCAGTTTGATCTCTCTGGCCTGAATCTTCTTGCCCAGGTACTCCGGCGTTCGCCCGATCATGAGCCCCCCGATGAACACGGCGATGATGGCGTAGATGAGGATGGTGTACAGACCGCTCCCGGCGCCACCGGGTGTCACCTCCCCGAGCATCATGCCGCTCATCAGACCCAGGCCACCGATCGGTGTGAACGAGTCGTAGGAGGCGTCGGCCGATCCGGTCGATGTGTTGGTGGATGCCACCCCGAACAAGGCGGTCGTGGTGTCGCCGAAGCGCACCTCCTTGCCCTCGGTGTTGCCCGCCGTCGAATGCACACCGGCGGCGGCGATGGCGGGATTCTGCTGGTGCTCGGCATAGCTGGTGTACCCCACCCACACGGCGAATATGAGAACCATGGCGGCCAAGAGGGCGGCCCCGTGACGGATGCTGCCCACCATCTTCCCAAAGGTGTAGGTGAGGGCGAAGGGTATGGCCAACAAAAGGTAGATGGACACCCAGTTGGTCAGCGCAGTGGGGTTCTCAAAGGTGGTTGCCGAGTTGGCGTTGAGGAAGCCTCCACCGTTGTTGCCCAACTGCTTGATCGACTCCATGAATCCGATCGGGCCTCGGGCGATGGTCTGACTGACACCGTTGAGAGCATCGTGAAAACTGGCCGTTCCGGCCAGGGTCTGCACGGCGCCCTGGCCCACGAACACGATCCCGGCGATGAAGGCAATCGGGATCACGATGTAGAAGAGTCCGCGGGTCATGTCGACCCAGAAGTTCCCGATGGTCGGAGAGTTGCGCCGGGAGAATCCGCGCACCATGGCGATGGCCACCGCGATGCCGATAACCGGGCTCAGCATCTGCTCGAGGGTGAGGGCACCAATCTGGGAGAAGTACGACATGGTCGACTCCCCGCCGTAGTTCTGCCAGTTGGTGTTGGTCATGAAGGAGGAGGCGGTGTTGAAACTGAGCGCCTGGGGCACGGCTCCCAGGTGCTGCGGGTTGAGTGGGAGTGAACCCTGGATGCGGATGAGCAGGTAGGTGACACCGATGGCGACCCCGGAGAAGATCACCATCGAGGCCGCGTACCGCTTCCAGTTCTGCTCCTGCTCGGGACTGGTGCCCAGGGCGCGATAGACGGGTCGTTCAGCCCAACCCAGAAAATGGACACGGCCTTCGAAGACGGCGGCCATGTAGGAGCCCAGGTACCGCCAGGTCAGCCCCAGGGCGATGACCAGGGTGATGATGGTCCACGTGAAGCCCACCTCAGAACTTCTCGGGCTTGAACATGGCAAAACCGAGGTAGATGAACATCACCACGGCCACGCCAAGAAGGATGCCCTGGGTGACGCTCATACCCGGTCCAGAGCCCAGATGAGCCCGAGCATCACCACGACAAATCCAATGATGCCGAGCACTGCGAGGAAGTCGGCCATGCAGTCAGTATCCGCCCGGTGCCCTTAACAGATTCTTAATTGGTCTCGCTCCGGCTGAATAATTCCTTAACGGACCCACCTCCCCGTCGGGGCGCAGCAATCCGTACGACAATGGGACATGCGTCGGATCGTCATCGGATCGACGGTAGGCATCGTCCTGGCCGTCGGCTTTGCCGCCCTGTTGACGCCGTTCCGGTCACACCTGAGCATGGCCACGGCGGCGCTGGTATTCGTCCTCCCGGTGCTGGCTGGAGTGATCGTCGGTGGCTTTCCCGCCGGGGTGGTCAGCGTGGTGGCCGGATTTCTCGTCTACGACTACGAGTTCACACCGCCCTTTCACATGCTGCGAGTCGGACGTGCCCAGAACTGGGTGGCCCTGGCCGTCTATGCCGTCGTGATGGTCGTGATGTCGAGGGTCGTGGCCAATCTCGAGCTGGCCCGATCCGAGGCCCGGACGAGGGCGTCCGATGCCCAGCGCCTGTTCGAACTGTCCGAGCTCCTCGTGGAGGACAGTTCGGTCGCCGACCTCCTGAAGACGATCGTCGGAGCGGTGCGGACGGTGTTCGCGGTCTCCGGAGTGGCACTCCTCGGGCCGGAAGGTGACCGCCTCGAGATCGCCGCCTCGGCCGGGGAAAGCCTGTCACCAGACGAGCTCCGTGGCCTGGAGCCGCTGTCCGGCGTCCCGGTCAGCCTCGGTACCGGACCCAGCCGGCCCGATGAGATTCGCACCGTGGTACTGACCGCCTCGGGGCGGCCGGTCGGCCTGCTGGCCGTGCGGGGAATGCCGGCGTCGGAGGCGGACAGGAATCTCCTGCGCACCTTTGCCAACCACGCCGCGCTGGCCCTGGAGCGGGTGCGCCTTCGGGAACTGGCCCTTCGGACCGAGCTGCTCGAAGAGGTCGACCGGCTCCGGCATGCCCTGGTGGGAGCGGTGTCGCACGATCTTCGCACCCCGCTGGCCACCATGAAGGTGGCGTCGTCTACCCTCCTGCACCCCCCCACTCCCCTCTCCGAGGCCGACACCGACGAGCTCCACGCCCTGATCGACGTCGAGACCGACCGATTGACCCGCCTGGTCACCAGCCTGCTCGACATGACTCGCATCGATGCCGGTGTCCTGGCGGTGCGGCGCCGCCCCACCTCGGTACCCGACCTGGTCAGGGACGCAATTTTTGCCATGCAGGCCTCGCTCGGGGATCACCTCCTCCGGGTGGCAGTCCCGCCCGATCTGCCTGAGGCCGACATCGACCAGCTCCTGGTCAGCCAGGTTCTCGCTAACCTCTTGGACAATGCCGACCGCCATGCGCCGCCCGGGAGCATGATCACGGTGGCCGCCGAGCTGCGGGACGATCGTATCGCCGTCTCGGTGGCCGATACCGGGCCCGGGGTGCCCACCGCCGAGCGGGAGGCCGTCTTCGACCGGTTTGTCCGATTCGACACCGGGGGCCGGGCTGGTCTCGGCCTGACGATCGCCCAGACATTCGTAGCGGCGCATGGTGAGCACATCTGGGTCGAGGACGGGCCCGAGGGCGGAGCCCGATTCGTCTTCACGCTTCCGACAACGCCGCATGAGGGAATCGATGGATGAACACGGTGGCTAAAGTGCTCGTGATCGACGATGATCCGTCGCTTCTGCGTGCGCTCCGACTGGGGCTGCAGGCAGGTGGGCACGACGTCATCACCGCCGCCAACGGCCAGCAGGGAATCTCCCAGACAGCGGCGTCGGTTCCCGACATCGTCGTCCTCGACCTGGGTCTTCCCGACATCGACGGGCAGGCCGTGTGCAGGAGGATCCGGCAGTGGAGCGAGGTGCCCATCATCATCCTGTCGGCCAGTGGCAATGAGGCGGGCAAGGTCGCCGCGCTCGACGGTGGAGCGGACGATTACGTCACCAAGCCCTTCAGCCTGGCTGAACTGGAGGCCCGCATCCGTACGGCATTGCGGCACCGTCGATCGCCACCGGACGAGCTGCCATCCCCGTCTCTCACGGTCGGCTCCCTCGAACTGGATCTCGTCCACCATGAGGTCCGCCGGGACAGTTCCCCCGTCCACCTGACCACGAAGGAGTTCGAGGTCTTGTCCTTCCTGGCCCGCCACGCCGGCAAGACCTGTACCCGCGAGATGATCCTGGGTGCGGTGTGGGGCGCCGGCTACGGGCGCGAGGCCCAGTACCTGCATGCCTACGTCCATCGGTTGCGCCAGAAGCTGAACGACGCCAACGGGACCTTGATCCGGACAATGCCCGGTATTGGCTACAGTCTGCGCCCGACCGAGGCGGCGTGACGTCCTCCTGAAGGCGGTGGCGCCCTCCCGCCTCTGACGGCGGGGAACGAGAAGAGCGGCCAGCTGACGGAGGACAGGCACAGGCCCCCGACCCGGGTCGGTACCATGACGATAGCGTTCACTCTGCGTCGGCGACCGGTTCCGACGCACGGTGCCACGCTGCGGATCGTCCCTAGGAGTCAGGAGGCCCCCGACTGTGGCACGAGGAAAGCTACGGCTCTATCTCGGTGCCGCCCCTGGGGTGGGCAAGACGTTCGCCATGCTCAACGAGGGGTGGCGACGGAAGGAGCGGGGCACCGACGTGGTCATCGGTTGGGTTCAGGAGCACGGCCGACCCCACACCGACGCCCAGATACAGGATCTGGAGATCTTTCCCCGCCGTAGGTTCGAGTACCGCGGACAGACCTTCGAGGAGATGGACATCGACGGCCTGCTGAAGCGCAAGCCGGAGTTGGTACTGGTCGACGAACTGGCCCACTCGAACGTGCCCGGCTCCAGAAATCCGAAGCGCTGGCAGGATGTCGAGGAACTGCTCGACGCCGGCATCAATGTGATCTCTACCGTCAATCTCCAGCATCTCGAATCGTTGAACGACGTGGTGGAGCGGATCACCGGGGTCACCCAACAGGAGACGGTGCCCGATCCCGTGGTCCGGAGTGCCGACCAGCTCGAACTGGTCGACATGGCGCCCGAAGCTCTGCGCCGCCGGCTGGCGCACGGGAACATCTACCCTCCCGAACGCATCGACGCGGCCATGGGTAACTATTTCCGGACCGGCAACCTCACCGCGTTGCGAGAACTGGCGCTGTTGTGGGTCGCCGACCGCGTCGACGAGGAACTGAACGACTACCGTGAACGCCACAACATCTCCGGGCCCTGGGAGACCAAGGAGCGGGTCGTGGTATCGCTCACCGGGTCGAGGGGAAGTGCGGTCCTCATTCGCCGGGCCGCTCGAATGGCTATGCGGACCAAGGCCGAACTGGTCGGTGTCCACATCCGCTCAGACGACACCCTGTCGAGCGCCGGAACCCAGGGGCTGGTCCAGAACCGCGCCCTCCTCGACGACCTGGGCGGGCGCTACATCGAGGTCGTGGGGGCAGACGTGGCGCCCGCTCTGGTGCAGGTGGCCAGAGCCGAGAACGCCACGCAACTGGTCATGGGCGCCACCCACCGCAGCCGGATCAACGAGTTCGTCCGCGGCTCCATCATCAACTCGGTGATCCGGGCGGCGGGAGGGTCGCTGGATGTCCATGTGATCGCCACCGAGAGCGAATTGAGCGCCGACTCCGACCAGAGCGGGAACCCACCGGCCGGCACCGGGCATGGGCGTCGACACCCAGCCGGTCGACATCAGGCGGTTTCCCGTCACCGACGCAGGCTGCTCTCGCCGCTTCCCATCCGCCGCCGGCTGGCCGCCCTTGTCATCGGGGTGGTCGGATTCCCACTTCTGACGTTGGCTCTCACCGCCGGTCGGAGCGGAGACAGCTTGGCCACCGCCCTCAGCTCCTATCTGGTGCTAGTGGTGGTGGTCGCCGCCACCGGCGGGGTGTGGCCAGCAACGCTGGCGGCGCTGGCCGGATTCCTCCTGTCCAACTACTACTTTGCCCCACCCATCCACACCTTCACGATTGCCGACACCCGCGACATCCTGGCCCTGGTCATGTTTCTGGTCACCGCAGGAGTGGTCAGCGTGCTGGTGGATCTCTCCGCCCGGAAGACCGCGGCCGCCGTCCAGGCCCGGACCGACGCCCGGATGCTGGCTCGGATCGCCGGCCGAATGGTGGCTCCCGAGGGCAATCCCCTCCCCTCCCTGCTCGAGGAGCTCCTGGCCGCCTTCCGCCTCGAGGCGGCCTCCGTACTCCGGTCCGACCAGGGTCTGTCCCGGGACGGACCCGGGACGGGAGGTGGGGAATCATCTCCTACTCGGCTCTGGGTCCCGGTGGCCTCCGCCGGACCAGAACCCCCGGTCTCCCCTGGTCAGGCCACCTTCGTCCTTCCCTTGACCGACCGCGAGCTACTGGCCCTGAGGGGAGCGGATCTGACCGCGGAGGAGCGCGAGATCCTCTCGGCCTTTGCCGCCCAGTTGGCCAATGCGTTGGAAAGCGATCGGCTCCATGCCGAAGCCGCCGACGCTGACGCCCTGGCCCGAGCCAACCAGCTGCGATCAGCGCTGCTGGCGGCGGTAAGCCACGACCTCCGCACCCCGCTGGCTTCGATCAAGGCCGCCTCGTCGAGCCTGCTCTCTGAACAGCTCTCCTTCGGTCCCGACGAGACCCGTATCTTGCTGACGACCATCGACGACGAGTCCGACCGCCTCAACGCCCTGGTCGAGAACCTGCTGGACATGAGCCGACTGCAAGCCGGCTCCATGGACGTGCTCAACCAGAACACCGACATCCACGATGTCGTCGAGGCTGCCATCGCCAGTCTGGGTCCGCGAGGCGAAACGGTCACTGTCGACGTGCCGGGCGACCTTCCCCGGATCAGCACCGACCCCGTCCTTCTGGAGCGGGCTGTCGCCAACCTGGTCGACAATGCGCTGAACCATGCCGGCGGCAACGGCCTGCGCATCGAGGCGGGCCGGGTTGCCGGGCGGGTGGACATCCGGATCATCGATCGCGGACCGGGGATCCCACGCGCCGAGCGTCAACGCGTATTCCAGCCCTTCCAACGACTGGGCGATTCGGACACCGCCACCGGGGTGGGACTGGGCCTGGCCGTGGCCCGTGGATTTGTCGAGGTGGTGGGAGGGGAACTCGAGGCGGAAGACACCCCGGGCGGAGGGTGCACGATGGTGATCAGAATCCCCGAACCGGTGCCGGACCGGCCGATCTCGACCGACCCTTCCGACCGACCCGAGGCCCGGTCGGAAGACGCCCCGGCATCGGTTCACCCCGCCCCGTGAGCGGTCCGAAGTCGCCGACACCCCTTGGCCACGACGCCGGTGAGGTCGGAGGCAGGATCCTGGTGTGTGACGACGATGCCTCCCTGCTGCAGGCCCTGTCCATAAGCCTCGGGGCGCGTGGGTATGAGGTGGTGGTGGCTCGGACCGGGGAGGAGGGCCTGGACCTGGCGGCCCATCGTCATCCCGACGTGGTCCTGCTGGACCTGGGCCTTCCCGGCATCGACGGCGTGGAGGTGGTTCAGGGCATCCGGGCCGGGAGCACGGTGCCCATCGTCGTGCTGTCCGCCCGGCACCAGAGCGTGAGCAAGGTGCAGGCCCTCGACGCCGGGGCCGACGACTACGTGACCAAGCCGTTCGGGATGGACGAGCTGCTGGCCCGACTCCGGGCCGTACGGCGGCGGACGGCCACCGGTCCCGATGACCCCACGGTGGTGGCCGAAGGGTTCACCGTCGACCTGGCCACCAAGCGGGTCATCCGCGAGGGCCACGATGTCCACCTCACCCCCAAGGAGTGGGACATCGTGGAGGTCCTGGTCCGCAGTCCCGGCCGGCTGGTGTCCCAACGCCAACTCCTCCAGCAGGTCTGGGGGCCCGAGTACGAGACCGAGACCGAGTACCTGCGGGTCCTCATGGGCCGGGTCCGAGCCAAGCTCGAGGTGGACCACTCCCGGCCCCGGCACTTCCGGACCGAGCCCGGCATGGGCTACCGCTTCGAGCCCTGAAGGAGCGGCTGGTCCGACCGGGCGCGGGCGGCCGCGTCCGACCCCGAGGTTGGCGGCTACCTAGGATCCCCACCATGGAGCGGGCCACCGTCGAGATCTACGAGAAGAGGGGCCTGGCGTGGGTGGCCACCCACGGCACCGCCGGGCGGAGGGCCGAGGCCGAGGCTTTCGCCGAGCGGGTCGTGCCCGGCGCCCCCCGGCTCGACCTGGGGTGCGGGGCGGGGCGGTATCTGTCCCACCTCGGTACCCCGGTGGTGGCCCTGGATGCCTCCACGTCCATGCTGGGCGCCTGCCGGGGCGCGCACCCCGATGCGCTCTACATCCTCGGTGACGTCGAACACCTGCCCTTCGCCCGGCACTCGATCGGCGGGGCGTGGTCGTGGATGACCCACCTCCACGTCCCCCGCCACCGGCTTCCCCTGGCCCTGTGGGACCTGCACCGAGTGCTGGCGGTGGACAGTCCGTTCGAGATACGGGTTCTCGAGGGCGACTACGAGGGGGATGCCCTGCCCGACGACGAGGTGGGAGGACGGTTCTTCGCCGGCTGGGAACCGGACCGGCTGGTGGACGTGGTGACCGGGGCCGGATTCGAGGTGGCGCAGGGCTCCGTCGCCGTCTCCGGCGACGAGGTGGGTCTACGGGCCGTGCGGGCCCGCACGCTGGCCGACACCGTCGGGCCCGGCATGCGCCTCCTCATCTGCGGGGTCAATCCGTCGTGGTACTCGGCCGACGCCGGCGTCGGCTACGCCCGTCCCGGCAACCGCTTCTGGGCCGCGGCCATGGCCGCGGGCATCGTCGACTCCGACCGGGACGCGGTGGCGGCCCTGGTGGACCACGGGGTGGGCATGACCGACTTCGTCAAGCGACCCACCCGCACGGCCGCCGAAGTGACGGGCGAGGAGTACCGCGCCGGGTTCGCCCGGGTCGAGCGTCTGGTGGCGTGGCTCCGGCCCGGGGCGGTGTGCTTCACCGGCCTGTCGGGGTGGCGCGACGTGGTCAACCCCAAGGCAGTGGCCGGCGCCCAGCCCGAGGGTGTCGGCGGCCGCCCGGCCTATGTGATGCCCTCCACCAGTGGCCTCAACGCCCGGACCCCACCGGACGAGTTGGCCGATCACCTACGGGCGGCATGGGCGCTCGGCGCATCATCCTGAGGCACGCCGGCCGATGCCGGGCGCCGAGAACGCTCAGGGGGCCCAAGGGCCGACCCCTCCGATCCGCTCGGGGATGATCCGCACGACGTAGCCCAGCGTGGGGTCCGTCACTGCGGGGAAGACCACCTCGGGTCCGAGGTAGACATGGGCCAGGCGCTGGAGCAGGGGAGCCGCGCCCCCTTCCACCACCTCGGCGCGGCCCCGGACCACCAGATAGTGGTCGAGGCCGCGGTCATTGCGTCCCTCGGCTTCGATGGAGAGCGACACCCGGGGGTCCCGGCGGAGATTCTGCACCTTGCGCCACGCCCCCATGTGGCCCGAGACGATCCGATCCCCGTCGAGACCCACCCACACCAGCGAGACCTGGGGACTGCCGTCGGGATCCAGCGTGACCAGGTGGGCCAGTCGCCCGGCCGTCACCACCCGGCGCGCCTCGTCCGGAAGCGGCACGCTCATGGCTCCCCCGGCCCCGCGACCAGGTTCCCGAGCGGCTCCTCCACCTGGGAGCTGGGCAGGAGGCTCCCCCCGTCCACCGGGACATTGATGCCGGTGATATAGGAGGACTCCTCCGAGCACAGGAAGGCTATGACCGAGGCCACGTCGGCCGCCGTCCCCACCCGTGCGAGCGGGGTCCGGCGCTCGATGCCCGACCGGATGGCGGCATCGGCGAGAAACGGGGCGGTGAGCGCAGTGTCGATGAGGCCCGGCGACACGCAGTTGACCCGGATGGTCGGCCCGTACTCCAGGGCGGCCGACTGGGTCAGGGCGATCACCGCCGCCTTCGCCGCCGAGTACGCCGCCTCACCCCGGGTCGGGCGCATCCCGCTGATCGACGAGACGTTCACGATGACCCCTCCTCCCCCGGCCAGGAGGACCGGGGCGACCGCCCGGATCCCGTGGAAGGTCCCGCGCATGGAGGCGTCCACCACCCGGTCGTAGGCCCGGTCGCTGTGCCGGTGGAACGGACGGGCCAGACCCAGGCCGGCATTGTTGACCAGGATGCTGAGCCCACCGAGCTCAGCCACCACCTGATCCACGGCCGCGGCCACGGCCTGAGCATCAGCCATGTCGGCAACCACGGCCGGCCCGCCGACCTCCCTGGCCACGTGTGCCGCCGATCCAGGGTCGAGATCCAGCGCTGCCACCGCGGCCCCTTCGGCGGCGAGCAGGAGGCAGGTGGCCCGACCGATCCCCGACCCGGCCCCGGTTATCAGGGCCCGATGCCCCTCCAACCTTCCCATCAGGACCCGCCGGTGGGCGGTCCGGCCTGGACGGTAGCCGGGGGCAGAGCGAAGTGCACCACCTCGGGAGGCGAGGCGAAGTACGGTCCGATGAGGGCCCGCCACGCCGTGAAGGCCGGGGACTCCCGAAATCCCACCACGTGGTCGTCAAGGGTCTCCCACTCCACCAGCAGCAGGTACCGGTCCTCGCTCTCCACGCCGCGTTGGAGGCGCAGGGAGACGAAGCCGCTGGACGCGGCAATGACCTGTCGGGCCTCGGACAGCGCCGCCTCGAAGTCCGCACCCGTCCCCGGTCGGATGTCGATCAGGGCGTGCTCGAGGACCATGGGATGTGACGCTACCGGGGGTGGCGCCCGGAATACCAGGGTGGAGTGACCGGTTGGACCTGGGCGGCGCTGCAGTGGCAGTGGGCACGAGTGGTCAGGAGGTTGGGTTCATGGATGTGGAGATCTGGTCCGACGTGGTGTGTCCGTGGTGTTACGTGGGCAAGCGACAGTTCGAGGAGGCCCTGGGGCGGTTCGGTCATGCCGACGAGGTCACTGTCTCGTGGCGGAGCTTCGAGCTCGATCCGTCGTCGCCGCACGAGGTGGGGATGAGCATGGACCGGATCCTCGAGCGCAAGTACGGAATGTCGGCCGATCAGGCCCAGCGCGGCCAACCGGCGGATGACGGCACTGGCCGAGGGGGTGGGACTCGAGTATCACCTGGACCGGGTCCGGGCCGGGAACACCTTCGACGCCCACCGCCTGATCCATCTCGCCGCCACCCACGGAATGGGCGGAGCCCTGAAGGAACGGCTGCTGGCCGCGTACTTCACCGAAGGCCGCTCGGTCGGCGACCACGTGACGCTGGCCGAACTGGCCGCCGAGGTGGGCCTGGATCCCATCGAGGTGGAGGAGACCCTGGCCGGTGAGGCGTTCGCGTCCGAGGTGCGGGCCGATGAAGCCCGGGCCACCGCCCTCGGGGCCACCGGGGTGCCGTTCTTCGTCATCGACGGCACCTACGGGGTGGCCGGGGCGCAGGGTGCCGATGTCCTGCTTGGAGCCTTGGAGCGGGCGTGGGCCGAGTCCCATCCGCTCATCGTGCTGACGGCGAAGGGAGCCGGTTCCGACAGTGGTGCCTGCAGTGACGGGGCCTGCCCGGTCTGAGTTGTCGGGCCGGACCGGCCGCTCTGGCCAGGGGTGGACCGGCCGCCATCGCGACTGATCGGATCAGACCGGCGGTCAGCCCTGGACCTGTCCGTAGGCGTACGTGGCCCGCAGGGTGGCCACGATGCGTCCCTGGGACACCATGGCCTGGCGGAACTCGTCCCAGTCGGCGTGCTCCCCCTGGGCCAGGCGGTACATGTCGACGAGTTCCTCGACCACCGCGTCGTCAGGCGCGGCGGCCACCGGGGACAAGTCCACGGTCCCGTCGAGCACCACAAAGGACCAGAAGTCCTCGCTGGTCACGTGCAGTGAGCCGCGGGGATCGCGTCGGAGGTTGGTGGTCTTGGCCCGACTGTCGGTGACCGAGATCCGGGCGGTGTGATCCGGGCCCGGCAGGTAGAGGATGTTGGACAGCTGGGGCCGCCCGTCACCGCGCAGGGTCACCAGTACCCCTTTGGTCCGCGGTCCGACGAAGTCGAAGGCGTCGTCCAGCGAGAGGGTCATCCACCCACGGTACCGGAGGGCCGGTGCAAGCGAACCCGCTAGCCGACCTCACCCACGGGAGCGCGGCCGTCCGGGGCCCGCTACAGCGTGCCGAGCCTCGGCATCACCCGCTCGGTCAGCTCGGACACCCATCCGGCCGGGTCGGGCCCGGCCGGGCTCACCCACACCTGGCCGATACCCAGCGAGGCGTACCGCTCCATAGTGGCGAGGAACTCATCGGCGTCGGTCAGAGGGTCGGCTCCGAAGATGATGGTCCGTTCGATGGCCGCCGGGTCACGACTCTCGGCCTCACAGTGCCGGTCCAGGACCTCGAGCTTGTGGGCCACCACCGACGGGTCGGGGGCGAACAGATTGCAGGCGTCGGCGTAGCGGGCCACCAGCCGGAGAGTCTTCTGCTCGCCGCTGCCCCCGATGAGGATGGGCGGTCGGGGTTGCCGGACGGGGCGAGGGGAGCAGATGGTCTCCTCCAGCCGGTAGTGGCGACCCTCGTAGGGACCGTCGTCGTCGCTCCACATCTGCAGGCAGACCTGGAGGGCCTCCTCCAGCCGTTCGAAGCGCTCGGCCAGGGGCGGGAAGGGCACACCGAGACCCAGGTGCTCCCGCTCGTACCACGCCGCGCCGATACCCAGTTGGGCCCGGCCGCCGGACAGCACATCGAGGGTGGTCACCGTCTTGGCCAGCAGGCCGGGATGGCGGTAGGTGACGCCGGTGACCAGCAGACCGAGCGTCATCCGCTCGGTCTGGCCGGCCAGAAAGCCGAGGGTGGTGTATCCCTCCAGCATGGGGTTCTGGGATGTGGCGAGCTGCTCCATCTGGAACCAGTGATCCATGACGGTGAAGGTCGAGCAGCCCCCGTCCTCGGCGGCCCGGGCCGTCGCTGTCAGGATCGAGGCCAGCGATTCGGGCTGGTCGGGCAGGCTGAAGTTGGGGAAGTGGACGGCGAGTTTCATGATGGCAACTTAACGGCCGGAGCCCGAGTTCCGGCGGGGTATCGGCCCTCCCTAGTCCCGGGGACGCCACTCCCCGCCTGCAGCGACCGCACCACCAGCGGGAGGCCGCGTCCCGGGTGGGTGGTCCGGTAGCCGGTGGCGAAGCCGAGCCGGTCCATGACCCGGCCCGAGGCCACGTTGTCGGGCTCGAAGATACTGAGAACGGTGGTCAGTCCGAGCTCGCCGAAGCCCCAGTCGAGCGTGGCCGTGGCCGCCTCGGTGGCGTAGCCGTGCCCCCAGTACCGCGACCCCAGGCGCCACCCACCTCGGTGGCCGGCAGCACCTCGGGCAGGAAGTCCGGTACGGCGAGTCCGGCCCATCCCATGAGCGACCCGCCGGACCGCTCCACCACGGCGTGGAACGACTGGACGTTCGGCGCTGCCGTTGTCGGCCAGGAGGCGGTCGAGGAATCCAGCCGTCTCGTCCGGCGCCATGGCCCTGCGGAGCGGATACCACCAGAAGGCCGGCTCGGCGTGGAGGCGACCAGGGCCTCGAGGTCGCCGGGGGTGAACGGCCGCAGCACCAGGCGTTCGGTCTCGAGGGTCGCGATCATGGCTCCAGGATGGCAACTCCGGGCCGGTACCGCCACGGAGACTCCGCGCCTCGGGCGTCCGGACCCTAGGCTTCAGATCAGGCACGGGTGCCGACACACAGGAGGAGGACTCATGGGAACGTCCGAGCAGGATCCACACGACGCCGGTGGGCACGGCGACCGTCTGGCCTTCGTCCAGTCGACGTGGCACGAGGAGATCGTCGATCGCTGCCGCGACTCCTTTCTGGCCGAGATCGGGAACCTAGGGATCGAGCGGGACCGCATCGACCTCTTCCGGGTACCGGGTGCCTTCGAGATACCGCTACACGCCCAGCGCCTGGCGGCCAGTGGCCGGTACGCGGCCATCGTCGGCGCCGGCTTCGTCATCGACGGCGGCATCTACCGGCATGACTTCGTGGCCGAGGCGGTCATCAGCGGTCTGATGCGGGTTCAGCTCGACCAGGACGTTCCGGTGATTTCAGCCGTTCTCACCCCCCACCACTTCCACAGTCACGAGGAGCATGCCTCGTTCTTCGCGGAACACTTCACGGTGAAGGGTGTCGAGGCCGCCAGGGCCTGCGCCCAGACCATCCAGAGCCTGGCCCGACTACCGGTGCGGGCGGTGGCCTGAGGGTAGGTCGGCCACGGGACACCGACTGTCCCGGGAACCCGCCTGTCCTCGTACACGCGTCTGTCCCCGGACACTGGGCGCCGGTACGATGCCATCCACCAGCCGACGAGGGAGGTAGCGACCATGGACGTCCGGTCAGTCGAGGACATGGCCCCGGTAATCGAGCACAACGGGACCACGCCGGTCTGGTGGCTGGTACCTCCCCAAGAGCTCCGTGAGGCCACCGAAGGGGGCTTCCTGGAACTGGTCAGTGAGTGGGAGGTGGCCGGCGGCGGGGCGGTGGAGGCCCACTCCCACCCGACCCATGAGTTCTATTACATCCTGTCGGGACGGGGCATCATGAAGATCGCCGATGAAGAGCGCCAGGTGCAGATGGGGGACCTGGTGTACACACCACCGGACACGACGCACAGCATCTGGCCCATCAGCGACCATGCCCCGCTCCGGGGCCTGGCCTTCGCTATCGGCACGCCCGGGGCCGGCCCCGTCGACTACCGCTGACGCTGGGCGTTCCCCGGCCGATGACGGCTGGGCTTCGGCTCGGCGTAGACGAACATCCGGTGTGGGTCGATGCGGGCGTAGACCTTGCCTTACACACCGTCTCCTCGTCGGCCCCGTGGACACTGCCACCCGGGCTCGTGGACAGCTCCGGAGAGGTTGACCGGCGGTACCGGATTTTCTCTAGGGGGTGACGGCGGAGTCGGCTGGGCGCGCCTGGCGGGCCGCCCACACCATCGCCAGCTGCAGGGGCAGGCGACCCCAGGCCACGTCGGCCCGGTCCATGGCTCCCGGGTGCCGGCCGGTACCGGTGTCCAGCGCCATCTGGAGGTTGGCCGGGAAGACCGCCGCCAGCACGGCCACACTGGCGCCCGAGGCCCACCGGGTGCGGCGGACCAGTCCCCATGCACAGACCAATTCGGCCACCCCACTGACGTAGATCAGGGCCCGGTGGGACGCCTCCGGCAGTGCCCTGGGCATGATGGGCTCGAATACCTGGGGGCGGACGAAGTGGGTGATCCCGCTAACAGTAAAGACTCCGGCCAACAGGAGCGGTGGTGCATGCCGGGATCGGGCCATCCATCGACTGTAGAACTCGGCGGGACGTCATCTCGGCGGCAGTCTGTGGCCACGCCGTCGACACCATGGCGAGCTCACCACTACGGTGATGCCCATGGAGCGGGGCAGCCGGAGGGGCCGGTACGTGACGGTCGGCGTGGCCCTGGCCTGCTGCCTGGCGGGGTCGTTGACCATCCGGGCCGGTGCCTCCACCGTCTCCGGGTCGTCGTCATCGCTGACCCGGGCCCTCGACAAACTGGTGACCATGCCGGAGGGACCCCCCGGGGCCATCGCGCTGGTCCAGGTGGGACAGCGGGTCACGGTTACGACGGCCGGGGTGGGGAACACCGTGACCAAGGCACCCCTGTCGGCCGATGATCTCGTGCGCATCGCCAGCGTCTCCAAGGCCTTCAACGGCGCGGTGACCCTGGCCCTGGTGGCCCAGGGGAGGCTGCACCTGCGTGACACCATTGCCCAACGCCTGCCCAGCCTGCCGGCGTCGTGGGGCACGGTGACCCTGGCCGAACTACTGCACCACACCAGTGGGCTGCCCGACTACATCAGGAGCCCGGCCTTCATCGACGTCCTGAAGGCCGACCCCCATGCCGTGCTCACGCCAATGGAGCTCCTCGGCTACGTCACGGACGAGGATCCTAAGCCGCCGCCCGGGACCGCGTACCACTATTCCGACACCGACAACATCGTCGTCGGCCTGATGGTGGAGGCGGTGACGGGCGGAACCTACGAGCAGGCGCTGGCTCAGGACGTCACCACACCCCTCCAGCTGACGGCCACCACACTGCCGGACAGCCCCGACCTGACCGAGCCCTACATCCACGGGTACGAATTCGAGTCCGGGGTGCCGGCGCCGGTCGACATCAGCACCTACCTCAACCCCGGATTGGCGTGGGCCTCCGGAGGGATGCTCTCCACGCCGGCCGAGCTCAACACGTTCATGAGGGCCTACGTGCGGGGCACCCTCACCGACGCGGCCAGCCGGACCGAGCAGTTCCGGTTCGTGCCGGGGAGCTCGGGACCGCCCGGACCGGGGACCAACTCGGCCGGACTGGCCATCTTCCGCTACCGGACCGGGTGCGGGACCGTCTACGGTCACACCGGCAACTTCCCCGGCTACACCCTCTTCGCCGCGGCTTCATCCGACGGCTCCCGCTCGGTGACGGTGATCGTCAACGAGCAGCTCAACGACAACCCGGTTACCCCGGTGTTCACCCAGCTCCGACACGTCGACGCTGTCGGGGTGTGCGCCGCCCTGCAGTCCTGACCCACCGGCTCCGGTACAGGATCTGGCTCCGAAAAGGCAGGTACACCGCCCGGACCGGCGCTTCAGATCACCTTCGGAGGCAGCGTGTCGGTGAAGTCGAGGCCCCGGTCGAGCCAGGCCCGCAGAGAGTCGTCTTCGCTCAGACCCCCGGAGTCCACCAGGACCATGCCGCGCAGGGGCCGGCCGGTGAGGTCCATCTCCCTCACGTGAGCCAGGGCCAACGACGCCGCGTAGGACTCCGGTCCCACCCGGACGAGCAGGTCGCTGCCGATCACCCCGAAACACATGTTCCCACTGGACATGAAGCACAGGCCGCCAAACATGTTGCGCTCGGACATGAGCAGATCGTCTGCGATATGGTCCCGGATCCGTTCTGCCAATCCCTCGTCGAAGGCCACTACCGCAGGATAGGGAGTGTGGAGGGGTGGGTTCGACACGAGGGGAATTAGTCCCGCGCTGGGCCCGGCCGAGGAGGGCGAGGAACCGGTGCTCGGGTGAGGCAGCCTCGGACACCATGATCTCGACCCCATAGTGGCGCCGATCCCGCTCGGAGCCCATGAACGTCCGGGCCATCTCGATACCGGTGGACCAGACGTCGTCCCGGCACCGGAATGCGACATCCCCGAACGCCCCGACGTCCCAGCCGTGGGCCAGGACGTCTACCAGATTGATCCCGGCGGCCACCTCGGCGGGGAAGGTGCCGAACGGGAGGTGGCACATTCGCGACATGTCCGCCGTCGACCACGCCGTCCGGGCCCAGTCGACAGCGGCCCGCAGTGCCGGCTCCAGACGCCCTCGGACCAGATCACCGGTCGGGGTGCGGGGTCGGTCCGTGGCCGCCGAGGCGAACTCGGCGAACTTGAGGGTGACGCCGATCGAGTGGTTCATGACATCGGACACCGACCAGCCCGGACACCTCGTGGGTCGGTGCAGATCGGGCGGCGTGACCTCGGTGCCCAACACCCACTGGGCCTCCAGCGCGGTCAGCAGTGCCTCGACGACCTCCACGGCCACAGCCTCGCAGGTGCTGACCGGACCGGTCCGGCCGGACGGGCCTACGTCTGCGGTCGCTCGATCTCGGCTCCGGTCTCGGACGGTGCTCCGGATGGCGGCCGGGTGCGGGGCTCACTGATCGACCAGTCCCTACCATCCACCGTGCCGTCTCGGTACGGGGGCTGAGCCCACCTCGAGGGGTCGCCCCTGACATCGCATCTCCGCACCGGCCCCACGGATTCGAGGAGGCGGCCCTGTCCGCCCGGCTCATCCCTTCACGAAACGGAGGCGGTGGCGCTGCTCCTCCCAGCCGCCGGCCCGCCAGAACCCGGTGGCCCCCGACTCGGTCTCCACCACGATGGCCTGGAGGCGGACGCCCCCGACGGACCGCAGGTGAGCCTCGGCCGCCGCCACCAGGCCGCCACCGAGGCCGCGACGGCGATGGCCCGGAGCCACGGCCAGGCGGTAGACCGATCCCCGCCAGCCGTCCCAACCGGCGATGACCGATCCCACCAGGGCACCGAGGTCCTCGGCCACCAGAAGTGCCGACCCGTCGTGGTCGATCAGGGCGCGCAGACTTTGGGCATCGTCGGTGTGGGTGGGTTCAGCCCCGGCCCGGGTCCACAGGCGGAGCACGGGAACGACGTCGGCAAGCAGGCCGATCCGAATGGTTGGAGTCATCGGTTCAGGCTACGGGCGTGGGGCCCACCCCGCCCTGCCGGCGGTATCGCCGGTGGTCGCGGTCAGTCTGTCGGGTCAGTCCCCCCGACCGGTCCCCGATCCCGTCCATCTGGTCCACCGGTGGCGCGGCCGAAGCGGTCCGACCACGACCTCAGGTGGTCGACGAGAGCGGGTGGGGACAGCACCTCGAACTCCACTCCGGCCTTCCCCAGCGCCATGGTCGGCCAGTCCAAGGTATCCGACGCCATGCGCAGGAGACACCGGCCGTCTCCGGCCTCCTCGAGTGTGCCCCACGGACCGATGCGCTCGCGAACCACCCTCGCCGGGGCGTGAATACGGGCTTCGACCTGGTGCCTGGTCGGGAGATTGTCGATGCTGGACCGGACGAACTGGGCGGCGTCGTCGCCGGGAATCTCCCGGGGCATGACATGGTCCCCGGTGGCGCTCGGCCCGACCAGTCGATCGAGTCGGAACGTCCGCCAGTCGAAACGCACCAGGTCCCAGGCCACCAAGTACCAACGGCGGCCCAGTAGGACCAGGCGATGGGGATCGACCACCCGGGAGGTGTGCTCGCCTCCCCGGGCGGTGTAGGTGAACTCCAGGCGCTCACCGTCCCGGCAGGCCTGGGCCAGCGACACCAGGACGTCGGCATCGACGCCGATGGCCCGGTGCTCCCACGGCGCGGGAACGGTGACGGCGGCCAGCGCGTCGATCCGGCGCCGGAGCCGCGAGGGCATCACCTGGACCACCTTGGTCAGTGCCCGCACCGAGGACTCCTCGATACCGACGACGGTGCCTCCCTGGATGGCGGACTGCAGTCCCACCCCGATGGCCACCGCCTCATCGTCGTCGAGGACCAGCGGCGGGAGGACCGCTCCGGCCGCCAGTTGGTAGCCGCCCTCCACCCCCCGTTGGGCCTCGACCGGATAGCCGAGCTGGCGTAGGCGGTCGACGTCCCGTCGGAGGGTCCGGGCGGAGACCTCAAGCCGGTCGGCCAACTCGCGGCCCGACCAGAAGCGATGGGACTGCAGCAGGGACAGCAGTCGGAGGGTCCGGGAGCCGGGATGGGACATCCCTGCAAGTATGACGCCATTTAGGCCAGGAACTGACCGCTATGGATCGTACGGTGGATTCGACCCGGTCAAGGCGCCGGCGAACATGGAAAGCGAGACCTCGGCATGCGCAACGGCATCGACATCGAAACCACCACGACCACCGGCTCCGGCCCCGCCCCCGGCTCCGGCATGAGCCTCGAACGGACCGACCTGCTCGGGACCTTGGCCAAGCACAGGGACTTCCTCCGCCTCACCGTCCAGGGCCTGACCGACGAGCAGGCCCGGATGCGTCCTACCGACAGCGAACTGTGCCTCGGGGGACTCATCAAGCACGTGGCCCTGGTGGAGGAGGGCTGGGCGGACTTCATCGTGGAAGGGCCCTCCGCCATGGGTTCCGCCGACGAGACGTCCTACGAGGCCCACGCCTCCGGTTTCCGTATGCTGGACACGGAGACGCTGCCGGGCCTGCTGGCCCGGTACGACGACGTCGCTCGCCGCAGCGACGAACTGGTGGCCACCCTGCCCTCCCTCGACGCCTCCCACCCGCTTCCGGAGGCCCCGTGGTTCGAGTCAGGGGCCCGCTGGTCGGCGCGGAGGGTGTTCCTGCACGTCATCGCCGAGACGGCCCAGCACGCCGGCCATGCCGACATCATCCGGGAGTCCCTCGACGGCGCCAAGTCCATGGGGTGAGCCTGGCCCCCGGGGCCGGCTAGAGGTGCTTCCCCGGCGGGCGGACCGAGGTGGCACGCTGTCACCGTGGACGCCACCCCTCCGCCCGACGACCACCGCTCGCAGTTCGAGCGCATGCGGGCCGGCGACCTCTACCGTGCCGACGACTCGGAGATCACCGAAGCCCACCACCGGGCGGTGCGGCTGGTCGCCCGCTACAACCACTCGTCGGTCGACGATCCGGGGGGGCGCCGTCGTCTCCTCGCCGAGTTGTTGGGGACGTTCGGGTCCGGCAGTGTCATCCGTCCCCCGCTGGCGTGCGACTACGGCTCGTTCCTCCACGTCGGTGAGCACACCTTCGTCAACTTCGGACTGGTCGCCCTCGACGCCGCCCCCATCGTCATCGGCGATCATGTCCAGATCGGTCCCAACGTCCAGCTGCTGACACCCACCCACCCCCTCGACCCCGACCTCCGACGGGACGGGTGGGAGGGGGCGGGACCGATCACTCTGGGCGACAATGTCTGGCTGGGAGGCGGCGTCATCGTGCTGGCCGACGTCTCTGTCGGGGAGAACACCGTGGTCGGCGCCGGGGCCGTGGTCACCCGGGACCTACCTCCGGGCGTCGTCGCCGTGGGCAACCCGGCCCGGGTCATCCGCCGGATCGACGGGTCGCCGGGCGTGCCTTCGCAGTGATGCATCGACGACCACGGCGACCGGGGCCGACGGCCGTCGGAGCGCCGGTCGCCGTACACTGCCTGCATGCAGTACGGACACGCAGGGTGGATCCCGGTGGTGATCTTCGGCGGGATGTTCCTCATGCGGTATCTCAGCTCCCAGCGCCGCCGGGGTGGGCCGCAGCCGGGGCCGGGCGGACCGAGCCGGTTCACCGGCAGCGCCCCGAGGGGCCCGGCGGGCCAGCCTCCACCGTCAGCGCCGACCGGAGCCGGACACTCGACCGGGGTGCCGGCCGGATGGCTGCGGGACCCGTTCGTCCGGCACGAACAGCGCTATTGGTCAGGCACCGAGTGGACCGAGCACGTCATGGACGACGGGGTGCCCGGCACCGACCCGCCGCCGGCATCGTCATCACCGCCGTCGAAGGATGCCGACTGACCCGACTGGGCCCGGACCCCGGTCACACCCCAGTGGGCCGGCAACCGCCGGCGGGCCAACCCCACACCTGGAGAACGGCCGGGGGGATGGTCACCGGGCACGGGGTGCCGGGTCCGGTGTTGCCGGCGGCGTACGCCGTCCACGGGCCGCCCGACGGCCTCTGGAAGACGTAGTACGAGCCCTCGTCCTGGGTAGACACCTGGGCCCGGGTGGGGTTGGAAGGATCCGAGGGGGGTGCCGCCACCAACCTGGCCCCGGCCCAGAAGATGCCGGTGGTCTTGTCCAGCCCGTAGTAGGTCAGGCCCGGGGCCAGTCCGCTGAACTGGGCCACCGGGATGTTCTGGAGGGCGGCGGCCGCGGCCACCAGTTCGGACCGTACCGGGTCGGTGACAGCCACGTTGGCCGCTGTGGCCGAAGCCGCCGCCGTGGTCGAGGGTGATCCCGCAGCTGTCGTGGACGAGCCGTGACCGGTGGTGCCGGTCCCGGTGGCACCGGACGTGGTCGTCGTACCGGACGTGGTCGGAGCACTTGAACAGGCCGTAGCGGTCAGCGCTCCCACCACCATCAGGGCTCCCGCCATCCACCGTCGGGCCGTCATCGCCGCTCCCATCGTCGTCGCTCCATCCCCCGCCGGCGCCGACGGGTCGCAGTCCGTGCCGCCGAACGCAACCGGAGACGCTACCGCTCCGATCCGTGCGTATCCGGGATATCAGCACCGGCTGGTGGCACCATCGACTCGGGGTCACATGGCCATCACGCCGTCAGCCGGCCACCGCCACCACCGGAGCGTCGAGCCTGACCGCACCCATCGATCCCTCGTAGGGGGCGTCGCCGAAGCTGAACACCCCTCCGTCGGAGGCCACCATCCAGTAGCCGCCGCCGTCGGGGGTGGCGGCCATGGCCACGATGGGCTGGTTTAGGCGGAGGTTGCCGGTGGAGCCGTAGAAGGCGGCGTCGCCGAAGCTGAACACCCCTCCGTCGGAGGCCACCAACCAGTAGCCGTGGCCGTCGGGGGTGGCGGCCATGCCCACGACGGGTCGGTTGAGTTGGAGAGCACCGGTGGAGCCGTAGAAGGCGGCGTCGCCGAAGCTGAACACCCCTCCATCGGAGGCCACCAACCAGTAGCCGTGGCCGTCGGGGGTGGCGGCCATGCCCACGACGGGCCGGTTGAGGTGGAGAGCACCGGTGGAGCCGTAGAAGGCGGCGTCGCCGAAGCTGAAGATGCCGCCGTCGGAGGCCACCAACCAGTAGCCGTGGCCGTCGGGGGTGGCGGCCATGCCCACGACGGGCCAGTTGAGGTGGAGAGCACCGGTGGAGCCGTAGAAGGCGGCGGCGCCGAAGCTGAAGATGCCGCCGTCGGACGCCACCAACCAGTAGCCGCCACCGTCGAGGGTGGCGGCCATGCCTACGACGGGCCGGTTGAGATGGGTGCCGCCCATGGAACCGAAGAACGGTTGGCAGAATGAGAAGACACCGCCGTCGCTGGCCGCCATGCGGTAGCCCGCCCCGGGGGCGCACGGGACCGGTCCGCCCGTCTGGCGGGCCTGCCCCGAGTCGGGGCTCACCATCAGCGACGACTCGTCGACCGCCTCGAATGCACTGGCGGGCACCTGTTTCAACTCGTCCACCAGGGACAGGGGCCAGCTGGGATCGGCGGTGCCTCCGAAGTACCAGTTGGAGCCGTTGTCGGCCACGATCAGTCCGTACTGCTGCATGGCCCGAAGGACGACCTGGGCCTGGGGTGAGAAGGTGGCGATGTCGAAGTCGGCCTTGAGCCGGAAGCGAGCTCCCATGGGTGGGAGGTCCGGATTACTGGCGCTGCCGGCCTGGTGGCGGGCAGGCCAGAGGTACGAAGTGTCCGTGACCTGCGCCGTCATCCGGATGGCGTGGGTGATCGACCCGGACAGCACTTCGTCGTAGCGCACCAGTCCGGGCAGGATGGGGAGGCCGGCGGCGTCGGCCGATGTCCACCCGGACGGTCGAAGGGCGTCCGAGTCCAGGTTCCAGATGGCCCCGGACACCGCCGACGAGCCCGAGGGGCCGTAGGTGGCGCCGTCGAGCTCGTAGAGGGTGCACGTGGCCGGGTTGACCATGATGGCGTGACGGTCCCCGGTGGACTGGTCCCCGCCTTCGATCGGCGTGTCGGCACCGAACGGGTACGGGCCCGGGTCGCTCTCCGATGCGTAGAGGAACAACGGGGTGACCAGGGGGTGGGACGGGGACACCACGGTGTAGGGCATGCCGTACGGCACGGACGGGTCGCCGGAAGGCCCGAAGTCCGGATGCAGATCGGTGGTAGCGCTGTCCATGCTGGCCATCCACGCTGCGCTGTGGGGGTCCACCGGCAGGCCGGCGATATCGGTGTTCCACACGTTGTCGGCCGGAAACATGGGGCAGTAGGGCGCGCCGGGTACGGGGGTTCCGGCCGAGGCGGTACCGGTCGGTCCCATGAGGGACAGAGCCGCCCCCACCGTGGTCAACACGGCCACCGTGATCACCCGTCTGCGTTTCATGTGCCCCACGTCGTCCACCCCGACCCACCGTACCGCCGGACACGCCGGTTGCGACACCCCCTGGGCCATGTCCGGCGAGGTGGCGGCAGGTCCACTTCCAGGCTCCGACGCCGCCGGCCGGAGCCTGGTCTCCCGGCCCTTCAGAGCAGGACCAGGTTGCCGCCGTCGAGGCGAACCCGGGCCCCGATGAGCTCGGTGCCGACCGCGTGGGCGGCCAAGTCGGGGTCTTCGGCCAGCGCCACGCACCGGCGCCCGTCGTCGGTGTCGCACACCGCCACCGTGCGGGTCGGGACCATGCCCTCGTAGGTCACGGTGTAGGTGGCGACGGTGGCCCCGCCGTCGTAGCCTCCGAGCGTCTCCACCACATCGAGGACTCCGGTGGCGGCGGCTGCCTCGTCACCCAGGTCACCCAGCAGGGGCGGCTGTCCGTCGGGCGAACTCGACCAGGCGCCGATGCCCGGCTTGGTGAGAAGCCCGCTCACCGTGGTGACGACGCCGAGGGCGCCGGGCCGGGCCCGGAGCACACCGGCGACGGCGACCGTCGACTGCAGGACGAAGTTGTTGAACGGACCGCCGGCAAAGGCCATCCCCCCGGTGACGGTGGGGGTGGAGGACGCCTCCAACCCCAGTGCCCGTTGCTGCACACGGACCGCCGCTGGAAAGCAGCTGTAGAGCTCGAGGCACTCGGCGTCGGCCACCGGACGTCCGAGACGGCGGGCGGCGGCGCGCCCGAGCACCTCCATGGCCGGCCAGGTCGGGGGGGCCGAGCGCCGTAGCAACGACACGGCGTGGCCGGACTCCAGCCCGACCCGTGGGAACACCCACCGGTCGGTGGGCACGCCGAGCCTGCGGGCGGTCGCTACTGAGCAGAACAGGAGCGCCGCCGCCTGGTTCACCGTCCATTGCGTCGAGTGCCACTTGTTGTACGGGAAGGCCAGTGGTCGGTTGGCCCGAGACGCCGTGGCGATCTCGCCGGCCTCCATCGGGGCCGGAAAGGCAGCATCCGGGTTGGTGCGGGCCACCCGGTTGAAGCGCGCCCACAGGTCCGCCACCTCGGCACCGTGGTCGTCGAGGGTCAGGCCGTCGGCGGCCCGGAGGGCGTTCTCGATCATGGCGTACTGCTGGACCGGGTCCCAGAGCCGGTGGGCCACCTCCACCGGCTCCATCAGCGGACCCTCCCGCCGGCGGGTGACGTCGGGCACCACGCCGGGTTGCGGGGTCTCGGTCGCCGGGTGGCCGGCACGTTGGGCCTCCCGCTCCCAGCGTTTGCCCTCCCCGCCCACCACCGCCGCAACATCGGACGCGCCCGAGGCGATGGCGGCCAACGCCTCGTTGATCAGGCTCTGCTGCGGAATGCCCAGCTCCACCAGGTGGGTGCGGGCACCGGATGCGCCCACCCGGTCCGCCACCAGCCGACCCGGGTCGGGGTAGGCCCAGCTCCCCTGGGGAACGGCGATCCAGTCGATCCGCTCCAGTATCCGGGTCGATCCGGCATCGGCGCCGGATGCCGCCAGGGCCATGACCATCGACTCGACGGCCTCGGCATCGGCCGCGGCCGCCCCCACCCCGACCAGTACCGGCGTCCGGGGGTCGAGCGAACCGGCGGAGGGCTCCCCGACGCTCACGGCAGGTCGCCCGTGCCGGTGGGCTCCGGCGGCCCGGGTGGACGTGGCGGCTCCGGGCGGTCGGGGAGGTCCGGTCGGTCGGGGCGGCTTCGGCCGATGCCACCGAGGCGTCGTTGGCGCATCATCCGGCCCACCTGACGCCACGTGACGGGGACGGCACCGAGGTCCAGGGCCCGCTGCCGGGCCCGATCGGGCACGTCATAGTGGGCCTGGTGCGGTCGGCCCTCCTTGTGCTGGAACCACTCGCGGCGCATGCCCAGAAGGGCGGCGAAGGCGTGAAGCTCCTCGTCGGTGTCCGCCACCAGGTGCGACCAGCGGTCGTCCACGGGACCCAGACGGGCGGGCTGGCGCCAGTCATCGAGATAGACGGCCATGGAGGGGTTCCAGCGGCGGGGATCAGATGATCCGACCGGGACCGCCGGAACCTCCGACCACGGTATAGCCGGCCGCCTCCCAGGCCAGCATGCCGCCATCCACGTTGCGCACGTCGAATCCCGCCCCGGCCAGTGCACCGGCCACCGCCCCGGATCGCCCGCCCACCCGGCAGATGCACACCACGGTCCGGTCGGAAGGGATCTCGTCGATGCGGTCGGGAACCGAGCCCATGGCCACATGGACTGCCTGGGGAGCATGGCCGGCGTCCCACTCATCGTCCTCCCGTACATCGAGTAAGAACGCACCGGCGTCGACCAGGACCAGGGCGGCCGCCGGGTCGATGTCGGTCACGGGCGCGGCGTCGGAGGTCACGGCATCACGGTACCGGACCAGGCCGGGCCGGGCCCGATGGTCAGTCCGGGAGATCCATGAGCTCGATGCGGACGCCGTCGGGGTCGGTGCAGTACAGGAAGTCCAGTCGGGCCTCGGGCAGCTCGAACGTGGTGCGGGTGGCGGCCACCACCGTGCCACCCAGGGCCTCGATGGTGGCCGCCACCCCGTCCACGTCATCGACCCGCAGCGAGAGGTGGGTGAGGCCCAGCTGGTTCATGGGCCGGCGGGAGCCGTCACCGGTGGTGCCCGGCGACAGGTAGCCCAGCAATTCGATGGTCACCCCGTCCCGGGCCAGCATGCGCGACTGGAGCTGCACACCGTCCACCTCCATGAGGGGACCGAATTCGGCTCCGACCTGGTGGGACGCCACCGGCTCGAAGCCCAGGCCGTCAACGTAGAAACGCATCGACCGTTCGAGGTCGGAGACGCAGATCCCGAGATGTGAGAACGACAGTGTCATGGAACCCCCTCCTGGGTAGAGCCCGAGGATGGCACACCGGACCAGGACGGAGGGCGGCCGGACCGGATCCCGGGCCAGGGGCCGGGCCACCCCCGTACCGCCCCGGTCCACTGATTCCGGCATCATCACGACCACACTGGGGTCAATGGACGACGCCATCGGAGACGGGCACCCCGTCCACCACGACGCCGACGTGGGCCCCTCCGACCCGGAGTCCGGCGGCGGTCCGGGCGGATCGCCCTCCCCGCTCAAGATGCCCCACTTCGGGATGGCGGTGATCTGCTTCATCCTGTTCCTCACCTTCCTGGACAACACCGTCATCAGTGCCACGTTGTCCGACGTCCAGTCCGGACTCCACGCCGGTGTGGCCCAGCTGCAGTGGGTGGTGAGCGGCTACGCCCTGGCCTTCGCCAGCCTGATGCTGATGGCCGGCACCCTGGGCGACCTCTACGGCCGGAAGAAGTTGATGCTGATCGGGGTGGTCATCTTCTGCAGCGGCTCGGTGGTGAGCGCGCTGGCCGGCTCCACCGGGGTCCTGATCGCCGGCCGGGTGGTGATGGGGGTGGGGGCGGCCTGCTCGGAGCCGGGCACCCTGTCGATGATCCGGCACCTCTACCCCGAGCGCCGCCGGCGGGCCCGGGCCCTCGGGATCTGGGCTGCGGTGTCGGGTCTGGCCCTGGCCATGGGCCCGGTCATCGGCGGGGTGCTGGTCGGCATCTGGGACTGGCGGGCCGTCTTCTGGTTCAACCTGATATTCGGGGCCGTGGCCCTGATCGCCGCGGCCATCGTGCTGCCGGAGAACTCGGACCCGGTCCGGGCCCGGTTGGACATCCCCGGATTCGTCCTCGGGGCGGCGGCCCTGGGTTGTGCCACCTTCGCCACCATCGCCGGGGAGACCGCCGGCTACATCAACCCCAAGATCCTGATCCTGTACGGGGCGGCCGTGCTGGGCCTGGTGGCCTTCGTGCTGGTGGAGCTGCGGGCCGAGAACCCGGTGCTCAACGTGCGCTTCTTCAAAAGGCCCCCCTTCGCCGGCTCGACCATCGTGGCCTTCACCTCGTACTTCGGGATCTTCTCCATATTCTTCTTCGTGGCCCTCTACCTCGAGGTGGTGGGCAACACCTCCCCGTTCCACCTGGCCACGGACTTCATCCCCATGACGGTGGGCATGGTGCTGGCCTCGCTGTTCACCGGACGATGGGTGTCGTGGGCCGGGCCGCGCATCCCCATGGTGGTGGGCTGCCTGCTGGCCGCGGCCGGCATCTTCTGCACCAACGCCCTCATCACCCCGAACGCCGGTCTGACCACGGTGGGGTGGACCCTGGCCCTCGCCGGCATCGGCTTCGGCATCGTCATCGTGCCGGTGACCTCCTCCGCCCTGACCAGCGTGCCCGCCGAGCACTCGGGCATGGCAGCTTCGACCAACAACACGTCCCGGGAGTTGGGAGCGGTGGCCGGCGTGGCCATCCTCGGCTCGATCGTCAACGGCCAGCTGACCGTCAACCTCACGGCTCGGCTGGTGGCCATCGGCATCCCCGAGTCGTTCCGTTCGCAGGTGATCGCCGCCGTGACCACCGGCTCACTCGGGTCCCAGGCCGCCTCCACCAAGGTGGGCAAGGGAAACGCCAGCATCCAGGAGATCATCAACAAGGTGGTCTCGGCGGCGTACGGCGCCTTCGGGCATGGGCTGGACCTGTCGCTGTTGGCGGCAGGCACGTTGTTGACCGCCTCGGCGGTCGTGGCCTACTTCACCGCGTCCCGGAGGTCTCCGGCGTCGTCCGGGTGAGGATCGGCCTCGGGTAGGTGGGCCCGGACGAACTGGCCCACGGCCGTGTAGGTCCGTCGGCTGCCTTCGGCCCAGGGCATGAGGATGGGGAACACGTGGAACATCCCGGGCTCTTCGATGGCGGTGGTGGTGACCCCCGCTCCTTCGAGGTGGGCCACGAAGATGCGGATGGCGTCGCGGAACATCTCGTCGCTCCCGAAGGAGACGAAGGTCGGTGGCCATCCGGCCACGTCCTGGTTGACCCCGGACACCGCCGCCGATACCGGGTCCTGTCCGTGCAGGTAGGCGGTGGTGGGGATGTTCCAGGGCAGGATGTCGCGATCGGCGTTGTCGGAGACCGAGGGCTCGTCGAACAGGAGGTCCAACTCCGGTGAGAACAGCATCACCCCGGCGATGGGCCGGTGGTGCGTGCACTGCATCGAGTACATGAGGGACGCCACCAGTCCCCCGCCGCTGGAGTCGCCGGCCACGAAGAGTCGGGCCGGATCGGTGCCCCCGGCCAGCAGGTCCTCCAGCACCAGCACGGCATCCTCGAGCCCGGCCGGGAAGGGGAACTCCGGGGCCAGACGGAGGTCGGCCACGAAGATCGCGCAGCCGGTCCGGCGGCACAGCCAGGCGGCGAACGCCGCGTACATGCGGGGCGACGTCCCCACGTACCCGCCGCCGTGCAGGTAGAGCACGGTCCCGGCCGCCGGCCCGCCCCGGGGCCGGTACCAGATGCCGGGGACCCCTGACACCTCGTCGGCGTGCTGGTCGACGTCGAGCGACCGGACCACCGGGGTGAGGACCGCCCCGGACAGGTCGTCGAGGACCATCTCGACGGAGCGGAACTCCTTGATGGGTAGGGAGGTGAGGTAACCCATGAACGACCGGATGGTCTCGCGGGTGACGGCAACGGCCAGGTTGTGCGGGAGGTTCCCCTCCCCCGACCACGGCTTCCGGAACGGGACCCGACCGAGCGACAGGGTGAGCTGACCGGCCAGTCCCACCAGGTCGGTGACGGCGATGGGCCACGGTGATCGGGCCACGCCCGTCCGGCGGCCCATCACCATCGACGCACCAACCTCGTCCCGTCAGGCATGGGATCCACTATGCCAGTCCGGCCGATGGGGCTGTCCCGCCACGCGTGCCTCCGGGTGTCAGACCGGCTCGGCGGCCAAGGTGGCACCCAGGTGGAGCAGCTGCTCGGTGGCGCCCCCCAGGGTCAGCTCGATGTGCTTGGTCATCAGGAAGTACCGGTGCAGCGGGTACTCGCGGTCGACGCCCACTCCGCCGTGCAGGTGGACGGCGGCATGGACCACCCGCTGGCCGCCGTCGGCAGCCCAGAACTTGGCGATGGCCACCTCCTTGTCGGCAGGCAGGCCCACATCGATCCTCCAGGCCGCCTGCCAGGCGGTGAGCCTGATGGCCTCGGTATCGACGTAGGCGTCGGCGGCCCGCTGGCCCACGGCCTGAAACGTGGCGATGGGCTTCCCGAACTGTTCGCGCGTCTTGGTGTACTCGGCCACCAGGGCCAGCGATGCCGCTGCCGCCCCGGCCTGGGCCAGGGCCAGGGCTGCCGTTGTGCGCTGCACCAGCCACTCGATGATGGTGGCTCCCTCCTCCACCGACCCCAGCAGCGAGGCCGCCCCCACCGGGGTGGCGGACAGGGTGAGCACGGCCTCGGGTTGCCCGGTGTTGGTGACCTGGCGTTGGCGGCTGACCCCGGACGCTGATGTGTCCACGACGAACACCGCCACCGCGTCCGGCTCGACCCGGGCCGTGACCAGGACGGCGTCGGCGATCATGCCCGAAGGCACACAGGCCTTGGTGCCGGAGAGGACCCAACCGTCCCCGTCCCGCTCCGCCACCACCGACGGGGCGGCCGGCACGCCACCCAGCTCGACCAGGGCGGTGGTCAGCACCGTCTCCCCCGACACCACGCCGGGGAGCCACTGCTGACGCTGGGCCTCGGTGCCGAACCGGGCCACCACCGCCGCCGCGGCCGCCAGGGTCTCGATGGTGGGCACGTACGCTGCGCTTCTGCCCGTGGCCTCGACCAGCAGGCCGGTCTCCACGAATCCCAGGCCCGCCCCTCCCACCTCCTCGGGGAGGGCGATGCCCAGCAGCCCGGCCGCGGCGAGCTCGCCCCAGAGCTTCCGGTCGAACCGGTCGCCGTCGGGCTCGGACTCGAACTGGCGCAGTCGCTCCGGCGTGGCGAGATCGGTGAAGATCCGCTCGGCCAGCTCACGTACCGCCTCTTGCTCTTCGCTGAAGGAGAAGTCCATGGTCGTACTACCTTCCGTCTCGATCTCTTCTGTCTCGGTCTCGGTGCTCGTTCGGTGGGGCGTGTCCGGCGGGTCGTCCGGTCGGGGCGTCCTCCGGGTGGCCCGGAGGGGCGGGGACTAGCGGAGTGACCGGGGCAGTCCCAGCCCGAAGATGGCGATCAGGTCCCGTTGAATCTCGTTGGTGCCGCCGCCGAAGGTCAGGATGACCAGGCTACGGGCGTACATCTCCAGGCGGCCGGCCAGGACGGCGTCGGGGCTGTCCCGGGTCAGGTAGCCGGCCTGGCCCACCACCTCCAGCATCAGCTTGAAGGCCTCCATGTAGAACTCGGTGCCGAACACCTTGGTGGTGGAGGCGTCGGCCACGTCGAGGTGGCCCTCCGTTGCCGTCCACGCCACCTTCCAGTTGATGAGCTTGAGGAACTCCAGCCGGGCGTAGATGCGGGCCAGATGGACCTGCACCCACTCCTGGTCGATCACCCTCCGGCCGTCGGCCAGTTTGGTGTTCTGGGCCCACGACCGCACATCGTCGAGCGCCCGCTCGACGATGCCCGACGAGCACAACGTGACCCGCTCGTGATTGAGCTGGTTGGTGATGAGGGACCAGCCCTGGTTCTCGCCTCCCACCAGATTGGCCGCCGGGACCCGCACGTCCTCGTAGAAGGTGTAGTTGATGTTGTGGTCCCCGAGCAGGTGCATGGGCACGACCTTGATGCCGGGGGTGTCCATGGGCACGATGAACATGGAGATTCCCTTGTGCTTGGCCACCTCCGGGTCGGTGCGCGTGGCCAGCCAGATGTAGTCGGCCCCGCCGGCCAGAGAGGTGTAGATCTTCTGTCCGTTGATGATGTACTCGTCCCCGTCCCGCACGGCGCGGGTCTGGAGCGACGCCAGGTCGGTGCCCGACTCCGGCTCGGTGTAGCCGATGCAGAAGTGGATGTCACCGGCCAGGATCTTGGGCAGGAAGAAGTCCTTCTGTTCCTGGGTCCCGAAGTCCATGATGGTCGGGCCGACGGTGTTGATGGTCAGCATGGGCACGGGCGCTCCGGCCCGCATGGACTCGTCGAAGAAGATGTACTGCTCGATGGGCCCGAGGCCCTGGCCGCCGTACTCAGTGGGCCACCCGATGCCCAACCAGCCGTCCGCGGCCATCTGCTTGACGACGCGCCGCATGTGGGGTCCGATCCCGTGGCTGTCGGCCAGTTGGGCCTCGACCTCGGGGGTGAGGAGGTTGGCGTAGTACTCCCGGAGTCGGTTCCGTAGTGCCTGGTGCTCCTCGGTGTAGCCGATCTCCATGGGGTCCCTCCCGGTCGTGCGTAGACGGTGACGACTCCAGAGGTCGCCACCGGGTCCGTGGCTGGTGAACTGGTGAGTGGAGGCGCACCGACACCGGCCCGACGGCGTGCCCGAGGCCTGCATTGGCTGGCGGCCACGCCCGGACACGCCCACGTCGGTGGCCGACTTCTAGAACACGTTACATTCACCCTCTGTCGGGCGCCACCGATCGGGAGCGCTGTCGGATCGGCGCACCATGTAGCCTGCCAGCTGGCGGTGGTGACGGGTTCGCACCGGCCCACCGCCGGAGTTACCATTCGGTAAGTTCCGGTCCGGTCGGTGCTCGTGGCCTCCCGGTCCACCACCGTCACCGGCAACACCGTCACCGGCACCACCACTAGCGACGTCCCATCCACCGACGTCTCATCCGTCAACCCGCGGCACCGCCGCCCAGTCCCGAGGAGCAGCACATGCCCGAAGCCGTCATCGTCGCCACCGGTAGGACCCCCATCGGTCGGGCCAACAAGGGATCGCTGGTCGAGTGCCGTCCCGACGACCTTGCCGCGCTGGTCATCCGTGAGGTGCTGGCCAAGGTGCCCGATCTCGACCCCCGGTCCGTCGAGGACGTCATCATGGGGTCGGGCCAGCCCGGCGGCGAGGCCGGCTACAACATCGGCCGGGTGGCCGCCGTCCTGGCCGGGTTGTCCGACGTTCCCGGCGTGACCGTCAACCGGTACTGCTCCTCGTCCCTGCAGACCATCCGCATGGCCGCCCACGCCATCCGGGCCGGCGAGGGTGACGTTTTCATCGCCGCCGGCGTCGAGACGGTCAGCCGCTACCAGCACGGCGCTGCCGACACCGGTCCCCACAATCCCCTCTTCGCCGAGGCCGAGGCCCGCACGGCCGAGCGCACCCCGGCGTCCGGGGCGGCCTGGACACCCTCGAGGGAGCCTTCCCCGACGTCTACATCGCCATGGGCCAGACCGCCGAGAACGTGGCCGAGTTCAAGCATGTGACCCGTCAGGAGCAGGACGAGTTCGCCGTGCAGTCCCAGACGCGGGCCGTGGCCGCCCAGGAGGCCGGCTTCTTCGAGCGGGAGATCATCCCGGTCACCACCCCGAGCGGAGCCGTGGTGACCAAGGACGACGGCCCCCGGCCCGGAACCACCCTCGAGGGGTTGGCCGGACTCCGGCCCGTCTTCCGGGAGGGTGGCACCGTCACCGCCGGCAACGCCTGCCCACTCAACGACGGAGCCGCCGCCGTCATCGTCATGAGCGACACCAAGGCCGCCGCGCTGGGCATCACCCCCCTGGCCCGGATCGTGGCCAGCGGGGTGACGGCCCTCAACCCCGAGATCATGGGTCTCGGCCCGGTCGACGCCATCCGACAGGTGCTGGCCCGGGCCGGCATGACCATCGACGACATCGACCTGGTGGAGATCAACGAGGCCTTCGCCGCCCAGGTGGTGCCGTCAGCCAAGGAGCTGGGCATCAGCTACGACAAGCTCAACGTGAAGGGCGGGGCCATCGCCCTCGGCCACCCCTTCGGCCAGACCGGCGCCCGCATCATGACCACGCTGCTCAACGCCCTCGACGACACCGGGAAGACCATCGGCCTCGAGTCGATGTGCGTCGGGGGCGGACAGGGCATGGCCATGATCGTGGAACGGCTCTCGTGAGCCGGCCGGCGTTCCCGCTCCCGGTCGGCTGACTGGGGCGATCAGGCCTCGATCTCCTCGACCGCGTACTCCGGGCAGTTGGCGATGGCCAGGCGGGCCCGGGCCTCGAGCCGGGGAGGCACCGTTCCGTCCCCCACCACCGAGGCCAGGCCGTAGTCGTCGACGTCGAAGAGCTCGGGGGCCAGGCCGTAGCAGCGAGCATGGCCCTGGCACTTCTCCGGATCGACCGTGATCCTCACGGGAACACCACCGGAAGTCGGCGGGGACCGCGTATCTGACCACCGGCCCAGGTGACCGCAGTTCCTTCGGCCAGCCGGAACTCGGGGATCCGGACCAACCACTCCTCCAGCGCCACCTGCAACTCCATGCGGGCCAGATTGGAACCGGCACACCGGTGGATCCCCGACCCGAAGGCCACATGACGGTTGATCTCCCGGTCGAGGATCACCCGGTCGGCGTCCTCGAAGACCTCGGGATCCCGGTTGGCAGCGGGGAAGTTGAGGAGGACCTTGTCGCCGGCCTTCATCGGGCATCCCTCGAATTCGACGTCCTCGGTCACCACCCGGGCCATGGTCACCGGTGAGTAGGCCCGCAGGAGCTCCTCGACGGCCAGGGACATGGTCTCCGGATCGTCCACCAGCCGCCGGCGGTCCTCGGGATGGGTGGCCAGGTGCCAGAGCGATGACCCGATGGCGCTCCAGGTGGTGTCCACGCCGGCGATCAGCACCAACGCCGCCACCCCGAGCACCAAGCGCTCGTCCACCGGCTGTCCGTCGTCGGCTTCGCTCTGCATCAGGACGCTGAGTAGATCGTCACCCGGCTCGGTCCTGCGCCGGGACACCTCCTCCACGAAGAACCCCACCAGTCCGTTGGCGCCCCGGGCCCGACGCACCGGGTCGTCGGCGAACTCGAGCAGGTCCCGGACCCAACCGGTGAAGGTGTCGGACAGTGTGCCCGGGACCCCGAGAATGCTGGCGATCACCCGCACCGGGATCTGCTGGGCGTAGTCATGGGCCGCATCGGCCCGTCCCTCGTTTACGAAGGCGTCGATGAGCTCGGTGCACAGGGTGCGGGTCATGGCCTCGTACCCCTCGACCCGCCGATGGGAGAACCACGGCAGCAACAGCCGCCGGGTCCAGGTGTGCAGAGGAGGGTCGGCCGAGATGGGCGGGATCCCGTAGGCCAGGACGGGCTCGTCGGGTCGGTCGCCGTTGAAGGGGATCACCGAGATCTCCGTGGAGCTGAAGTGGTCGATGTCGTGGGCCAGGTCGACCACGTCCCGGTAGCGCGTCGGCAGCCACGTGCTCCCCCGACGGTCGGTGTGGGCTACCGGGCAGGCCCGACGCAGCTCGTCCCAGATGGCATAGGGGTCGTTCAGGTACTGGGGGCTCAGGACGTCGAAGTCACTGTCCCAACGCGTGACCGGTGCCAGGTCTGTCATGGGGCTCCTCGGGCGGTTCTCTGCGACGACGCCACCGCCGCTCGACCTATCCTGGCACGATAGCTGCCACCTTCACGAGGGTGGATCAGATGGTCAGCCCCCCGTCGACCGAGAGTACCGAACCCGTGGTGTACGACGACTCGTCCGAGGCCAGAAAGGCCACCGAGGCGGCCACCTCGGCCGGAGTGGCGAAGCCCAGGGGCGACATGATCTTGCTCAGCTCGGCGAAGTCGGCTCCCTCGGGCAGAGTGAAGTTCCCGATGAGCGGGGTGTCCATACCGCCCGGGGCGACCACGTTGACCCGAACCCCCCGGGCCAGATACTCGGCCGCCAACGCCTTGGTGAACATGAGCAGGCCGGCCTTGGATGCGCAGTAGGCCGCCGAGTAGGACTGACCCATCAGAGCGGTGTTGGAGGCGACATTGACGATCGACCCCCCGTGCTCCAACAGCGCGGGCAGGGTGGCCCGGCACACCAGGAAGGGCCCGGTCAGGTTGACGGCCAGGATGGCCTGCCACCGCTCGACGGGCATCTCCTCGGTCCGGTAGAAGCCACCGATGCCGGCCACGTTGCACACCACGCGGGGCGGTCCCAGCCGCTCGGTGAGGGCGGCCACCGTCTCGGCCACCGAACTCTCCGACGTCACGTCGCACCGGTAGGCGACCGCCGTACCCCCAGCGGCGGTGATGGTCGCCACGGTGTCGGCCAGGTTGTCCTCGGCCACATCGAGCGCGGCCACCGCCGCGCCCTCGGCGGCCAGACGGGCAGCTACCGCCCGACCGAGTCCCGAGCCGGCTCCGGTCACCACCGCCACCCGGTCGGTGAACCGCCGTCCGGTGAAGGCGCTGATGGCGGCGTCGGCGGCGGCGTGCTCGGTTCCCCCCTGGCCCAGGGTGACACGCTGGATCGGACTCATGGTTGTCTCCTCGTCTGCTTCGGTCTCCGGCGCGGTGGTGCCCGGCTACGCCGTCGGCGGGGACGACGCGAACCGCTCGCGCAGGGTGTGCTTGAGAATCTTGCCCGCCGGATTGCGGGGCACCTCGTCGACCACCTCGAGCTGTTCGGGAATGGCCTGGAGGCGTAGTCCCTGGTCCTTCAGGTAGGCCACCATGTCGGCGAACGCCAGGGTCTGATCCTGTCTCACCGCCACCACGGCACAGGCCCGCTCGCCAGTCTTGGGATCGGGCAGGCCGATGACGGCCACATCGGCCACTGCCGGGTGGCTGTAGAGGAGGTCCTCGACCTCCTTGGCCGAGATGTTCTCGCCGTGACGGATGATGACGTCCTTCAGGCGGCCGGTGATGGTCACGTAGCCGTCGGCGTCCACGATCCCGAGGTCGCCGCTGCGGAAGTACCCGTGCTCGTCGAAGGCGTCGGCATCGAGGGACGGGTCGAGGTAGCCCCGGATGACCTGGGGGCCCTTCAGGCGGATCTCCCCCTCCTGGCCGGAACCGGCCCGGTGGCCGTCCAGTCCGACCACGATGAGCTCCACCCCCGGCGTGGGCCGTCCCTCGGTGTTGGCCAGCTTGTCGTCGGGATCGTGGGCGGTGGCCATGACCACGATAGGGGCCTCCGTCAGCCCGTAGCCGGACACGATGCCCACCCCGCCGATCTCGCGTTTGAGGTCGTAATGGAGTCCGGGGGGCTTGGGCGCCCCACCGCCCGGACAGGACCGGACGTGCGGGAAGATGCTGTCACCGCCCTTGGCCCGCTGGGCCGCCAGGTAGGCCATGTGGAACGGCGTACCCGACCCGGCCAGGGTCACGTCGTTGGCAGCCAGGAACGCCGGTGTGGTGGCCGGGTCGAAGGCCTCGGTGGTGAGGAGCGTGCACCCGGTGAACAATGCGGCCATCAGCCAGCCGATGCCTCCGATATGGGTGAAGGGGAAGATGAGGGCCGACCGGTCATCGGACCGGACGTCCAGGCACTCGGCCATGGCCAGGGCCGAGGCCATCACGGTCAGATCGGTGTGGGGGGCGCCCTTGGGATCGGCCGTGGTGCCCGAGGTGTAGAACAGCCACCGGACCGGTGCCTCGGTCGCCACGGTCGGAGGGGGCTCCAGCTCCGGAAGCCCGGCGGGGTCGCCGTCGGGCAGGTCGCGGTCCACCACCAGCACGGCAAGTCCGGCTCGCTGCCCGGCGACGTCGCCGGCCATGGCCTCGAAGTCGAAACCCCGGTAGACGGTGGGCACCACGAGCAGGCGGGCGTCGCTCTGCTCGGTGATGAAGGCCACCTCGCGACCGCGGTAGATGGGGATGAGGGGGTTCTGGCGGGCACCCAGTCGGGCCAGGGCCCCGACCAGAACGAGCGACTCGTTCCAGGTGGGGAGCTCCCAACTGACACCGGTGTCCAGACCTACACCATGGTCGGCGTGGAGGCCGGCGGCGGCACGGAGGCTGGCGTCCCGGTACTGAGCGAAGGTCAGCTCGGCTCCGGTGTCTTCGTGGGCCAGGACGGCATCCGGCGTGGCCGCCGCCCTGCGCTCGATCACTTGCCACAGTGAGGTCCCACCGATCCATCCTCGGGCCTCGGTACGGGCGTAAAGATCGTCGACGAAGTCGGTCATGGGTAAGGGGCTCCGTTCGCAGGTAGTCCTCGGTCGGCGGTCGCCGGGGGTGGTCGACCGATCACGGGGTCGATGCCTCACGGGCCGCCCGAGCGGCCCGCTCGGCCAGTGAGCGTTTGTCCACCTTCATCATCGACGTGAGCGGGAGGCTGTCCGTCACCACCAACCGGTCGGGGGCCTTGTAGTCGGCCAGCGATGATCGGGCCAGAACCCGGAGGGCCTCCAGCAGGCCGGAACCGTCCCCGGAGGGTACGGCGGTGCGTACCACGAACGCCACGCCGATCTCGCCCAGCACCGGGTCGGGAGCACCCACCACAGCCACCTGGGCCACATCGGGGTGGGCGCCCAACACCCCCTCCACCTCGGCCGGATAGACGTTGTACCCGCCCCGGATGTACAGCTCGTTGGCCCGGCCGACCAGATGGAGACAGCCGTCGGGATCGGTGAACCCGAAGTCCCCCGTCGTCAGCCACCCGTCGTCGTCGATCACGGCCCGGGTGGCCTCCCGGTCGTAGGCCACGCCCGCGGCTCCCGGTCCGGTCAGGGGGCCTCCCCAGTAGCCGCGCATCACCGCCGCCGAGGACAGCCGGACCCGGCCCACCTCGCCCGCCGGTACCGGCCGACCGCGGTCATCGGCGATGGCCATGGTGACGCCGATGACCGGTCGTCCCACGGTGTTTGCCACCACCTCGTCGGGGTCACCGGGGACGGTGCCCGTTCCGAGCGAAGCCTCGGTGGAGGTGTACCGGACCACGACGGGAACGCCCAGTCGGTCCCGCATGGCCGCCACCAGCTCGGGCGGGACCGGCGTCGCACCGGTGCCGGCGATGCGGAGCGACGACACGTCGGCGCCGTCGAGGTCCGGATGGCTCAGCACCAGTGCCCATTGGGTGGGTACCCCCTGGCCCACGGTGATCCGCTCCTCGGCCATGATCCTGATGGCATCCCCGGCCCGCCACGGGGTCGGGGTGATCACGGTGGTCACCCCGTTGGCGATCTCGTCCCACAGGCGCGTCATGGAGCCCACGTGGGCGAAGGGCAGCGGCGACAGGCGTCGGTCGGCCAACTGCGAGAGCACGTCGGTCCCCTCGGCCACCGCGGCCAGGCTGGCGTGGGCGAACACGGCCCCCTTGGGCAGGCCCGTGGTGCCGCTGGTCCACACCACTGCCACCGGGTCGTTCCGGTCCACCTCGGGCCAGACGTTCGGGGACGGCCCGTCCATGGACTCCCGCACCGCCGCCAGGGCGAGCACGGTCCCGACCGGACCGGCCGCCACTCCGGCGTGGCCCTCCACCACGGTCACCGCGGGGAGGGTGCGATCGAGGATGGAACGGGCTTCGGTGGCACCGAGTCGGAGGTTGATACCCGAGGTCACCGCGCCCAGGCGGGCGGCAGCGGCATAGCAGACCATGTACTCGATCGAGCTGGGGAGGAGGAGGCACACCACGGTTCCGGGGCCGACGCCGCACCGCCGGAAGAGCCCGGCCACGCCGTCCGCAGCCCGGTCCCACTCGGCGAAGGTCAATGACCGCCGCGGCGTGGATTCGGTGGCCGGCTCGACGTAGGCCTCCACCCCGGCGTTGGCGGTCGTGGCGGCGCGGAGCAACTCCGTGACTGTCCCGAACTCTCCCTCGATCTGACGCACCGTCATACCGGAAAGGGACTGTAACAGGGCCGTTCAGGAGTGGTACCGGCCCCGGCCCGGGCAGGCGGTAGACAGGTGCCCGGAGACGGCCCTGGTCTTCCTATCCGGCCCCGAACTTGCCGATGCCAGTTCGGTTCCAAGTAGTGGCCTACGCCGTGGACACCGGTGGGCCTCAGGCCGCGGGGCTCGGTGACCAGGGTCTTCGACCGTGGCCGACCGCGGCGCGCGTACGGCGTAGACCGCTTTCGCCCAACGCAGTTGACCGGCGGCCGGGCCGCGAACCGTCCGTCGCCGCCCCACTCAGGAGAAGGTCAGGACCCCACGGGCCAGCTTGCCGGCCTCCATGTCCTCCACGATCTCCCGGAACCCCTCGAGCGGACGCTGCTCAGTCACCAGTTCATCGAGCATCAGCGTGCCGGACAGGTAGAGCTCCACCATGAGGGGGATGTCGTGGTGCGGACGGGTGGAGCCGTACCGGCAGCCCAGAAGTCCTCGGTCCACATACGCCAGGGCGTTGACGTCCACCGAGACCTCGGTGCCCTGGGGCGGAATGCCGATGGCCACGGCGTTGCCTCCCCAGTCGAGGACGTCGAGCGCGTTGCGGAGCACGGCGGGATGGCCCACGCAGTCGAAGGACCAGTTGACCCCGCCGGTCCATCCGAGGGCACCGGACACCCGGTCCGGACCGGGAGGGATCAGCTCGCGGATGGCCGCCACTGCATCGGTCGACGAGGCGTCCACGAAGTGGGTGGCGCCGAACTGTCGGGCCAGATCCTCCTTGGTGGCGAGGGTATCGACGGCCACGATCCGGCTGGCACCGGCGATACGCAGCCCCTGGATGACGTTGAGTCCCACGCCACCCACACCGAAGACCGCCGCCGTCTGCCCGGCCTGGACGTTGGCCCGGTTGAGCACCGAGCCAACCCCGGTCACCACGCCACAGCCGATGAGACAGGCCGATGTCATCGGGATGTCCTTGGAGATCTTGACCGCCTGTACCTCCTTGATCACCGTCAGCTCGGTGAACACCGACGTTCCGGCGAAGTTGGAGGCCGGCTCGCCCCGGTAGGTGAATGGTTCGGACACGTTGCCCAGGGTCTTGATGCACCAGGTCGGGTGACCGGTGCTGCAGGCCCGGCACTTCCCGCAACTGGCCAGCGTGGCGATGACCACGTGATCGCCCACCTTCACCGTCGTCACCTCGGATCCCACCGATTCGACCACGCCGGCGCCCTCATGGCCGAGCACGGACGGCGCCTTCCACGGAATGGTCCCGTTGATCACGGACAGGTCGCTGTGGCAGACACCGGCGGCACCGATGGCCACCCGTACCTCGTTGGGCCCGGGGTCGCGCACGCTGAGCTGGTCGGTTACCTCTGCCTCGTTACCGGTATAGACGATGCCTCGCATGGCACCCCTCCCTCTCTCGTCGATCCGTACTTTCAAGACTCATGGCGACCCGGCCCCTCCAGGCCCGCCAGGCCCGCCGGGCTGATCGGGCCGGTCGGGCCGGTCGGGCCGGTCGGGCCGGTCGGGCGGCGCGTACCGTATCCGCAACTCGCGTTTGAGCACCTTGCCGCCGGCATTCATGGGCAGCGACTCCACCAGCTGCACCGAGCGCGGCAGCTTGTAGTTGGCCAGGCGCTCCCGGGCCCAGGCCAACAGGTCGTCCACTACATCCGCACCGGCACCGCCCACCGCTGGAACCACGATGGCCAGGCCCACCTCGCCCAACCGTCGGTCGGGCACCCCGATGACCGCCACCTGGCCGACGGCGGGATGGGCGCGGAGCACGGCTTCCACCTCGGCCGGGTACACATTGAATCCGCCGGACACGTACATGTCCTTCAGCCGGTCGGTGATGGACACGTTTCCGGCCTCGTCCATCACCCCGATGTCGCCGGTGTGGAGCCACCCGTCACTGTCGACCGCCTCGTCGGTGGCCTCGGCGTCGTTGAAGTATCCCCGCATGACGTTGTAGCCACGCACCACCACCTCGCCGGCCTGACCCCTCGGTAGCTCGCTCCGTTCGGAGCCGACGATGCGGACCTCGACGTCGGGAATGGCCCGTCCCGAGGTGCCGGCGATCACCTCGGCCGAGTCGCCCCGGCGGCACATGGTCACGGTACCGCAGGCTTCGGTGAGCCCGTAGGCGGTGAGCACCGTCTCGATGCCGAGGTCGGTCCACAGACCCCGGACCAGCTCCACCGGCACCTGGGCGGCCCCGGTGACCACCAGGCGCAGTGAGTCCAGCTCGAAGGTCTTGCGATCGGGATGGTCGAGGATGGACTGGAAGATGGTGGGCGGGCCGGGGAGGACCGAGATGTGCTCCTGTTCGATCCTCTCCACCACCCTGTTCACGTCGAAGACGGGCTCGGGCACCATGGTGGCGCCGGTCATCAGACAGGCCAGGATGCCCGCCTTGTAGCCGAAGGTGTGGAAGAAGGGATTCACGATGAGGTACCGGTCCCCCTGACGGAGTCCGACCACCTCGGCCCAGGTGGCGAAGGTCCGGAGGGTCTGGCCGTGGGTGGTCATGGCCCCTTTGGGGCTGCCGGTGGTGCCCGACGTGAAGACCAGGTCGGAGAGGTCCCCGGCAGTGATCGAGGCGGTCCGACCGGCGGCCACGTCGGCCGAACAGGTCCCGCCCTCCTGCAGGAAGACCTCCCACTCGACCACGGGATCGCCCTTGGCCGTCGGGGGCCGCGGCGAGGTCTCGTCGGTGCGCAGCACCACCACCCGCTCGAGGTCGGGGACAGGATCTCCGGCCGCCACCACCCGGTCCAGGAGCCGGGGGTAGTCGGTCCCGAGAAAACCTTCGACGGTGAAGAGCAACCTGGCTCCCGACCGGCGCAGGATGTCGGCCGCCTCCGCACCCTTGAACCGGGTGTTGAGCGGAACCAGCAACGCCCCGGCGCCGACCGCACCGAGGGCGGCGATCACCCACTCGGCACAGTTCGGGGCCCAGATGGCCACCCGATCACCCCGCTCGATCCCGTTGGCCACGATGGCCCGGGTGGCCCCGGCCACCTGCTCGGCCAGCTCGTCGAACGTGAGCCGCACGGTGGTGCCGCACGGGGCGTGGACATCGACCAGCGCCTCGGAGTCCCCGAACCGGGCGGCGGCGTCCTCCACCAGGCCGGGGATGGTCCCCCACTGCAGATCCCCGCGGGGATCGGTCACATCTGACACGTCGTCAGGGTAGTGCATGGCCCCTCCGGACTGGCCCGGTCCACCACTCGTCGGAGCGGTGTGGCGCCGACGGTCGCGACCCTCAGGGATGCTGGCTGCTGACCGAGACCACTTCGCCGGTCATGAAGGTGGCGTAGTCACTGGCCAGAAACGCGATCACGTTGGCCACCTCCCACACCTCGGCACCCCGGCCGAACACCTCCCGCCGGCTCAGCTCGGCGAGCTCGTCATCGGCCATGACCTTGTTGAGGAAGGGATGGACAGCCAGGCTGGGCGAGACGGCGTTGATACGGACACCGTGGGGGGCGGCCTCGACCGCGCTGCACCGGGTGAGGGCCATCACTCCGGCCTTGGCCGCGGCGTAGTGGGACTGGCCGGCCTGGGCCCGCCATCCCAGTACCGAGGCGTTGTTGACGATGACCCCACCGGCACCCCGCTCATAGAAATGGCGGAGGGCGGCCCGGGTGCACCGAAAGGTGCCGGTGAGCGTGATGTCGAGGACCAGGGACCACTGCTCGTCGGTCATGTCCACCACGTCGACCTGGCCACCCAACCCGGCGTTGTTGACGGCCACGTCGATTCGGCCGTGCCGCTCGACGGCGGCGGCGTAGAGCCGCTGCACCTGTTCCTCCTCCGTCACATTGCACGGGACGGCGAGGGGCCGGTCCCCGTCTAGCTCCGGCAGCTGGGCCAGGGTGTCGGCCGCCTCACCCAGCCTCCGCTCGTGGGCGTCCGAGATCACGACAGTGGCCCCCTCCTCCACACACCGCTTGGCGGTGGCGAAGCCGATGCCGGTGCCTGCCGCCGCCGTGATGACTACCACCTTGTCGGCCAACAGTCCGTGCCCGGACGGGGGCACAGGGAGTGGACGAGGGGTCGCGGTGGACTCCCCCGGTGGAATGTCCGTCATCGAATGGTTCCCTTGGGTTCGGGCGGCAGGCCGAGGACCCGCTCGCCGATGATGTTCTTCTGGATCTCGTTGGAGCCGCCGTAGATGGTCTCGGACCGGCTGAACAGGAAGGTGCGTTGGTATTCGTCGAGCTGGTAGGGAAATCCTTCGGCCACCAGGCCCGCCGGTCCACGGATGTCGAGGGCCAGCTCACCCAACTGGCGGTGCCAGGTGGCCCAGTACAGCTTGATGATGGAGGCCTCGGGTGGTGCCACCGGCCCGTCGTAGCCGGACAGACTGCGCAGGGTGTTGTACCGGAGGATCTCGAGTTCGACATAAGAGCGGGCCAGGCGCTGGCGCATGACGGGGTCGGCGGCGCTCCCGTTGGCCCGGGCCGCGTCGACCAGGTGGTCGAGCTCCCGCCGGAACGAGAGCTGGTGGCCGAGAAGCCCCACCCCCCGCTCGAAGGCCAACGTGGCCAGCGCCACCTTCCACCCCTGGCCGACCTCACCCACCACATGGTCCGACCATGTCCTGGCACCGTCGAAGAAGACCTCGTTGAACTCCGAGGTCCGGGTCAGTTGGGTGATGGGGCGGACTTCGACGCCGGATTGGTCCATGGGCACCAACAGATACGAGAGGCCGCGGTGCCGTTGCGAGCCGGGCTCGGTCCGGCACACCACGAAGCACCAGTCGGCCTGGTGGGCCAGCGACGTCCAGACCTTCTGGCCGGAGACCACCCAGTGGTCGCCATCGAGGTGCGCCTTGGTTTGGACGTTGGCCAGGTCACTACCGGCATCGGGCTCCGAGTAGCCCTGACACCACAGCTCTGTTCCCGCCAGGATCGGGGGCAGGAAGCGGGACTGCTGTGCCGGGGTCCCGTACTGGATCAGGGTCGGCCCAAGGAGGCCCTCACCGAGGACACTCACCCGGCCCGGGGCCTTGGCCCGCACATACTCTTCGTTGAAGATGACCTGATGGGCGATGGAGGCACCCCGTCCCCCGTGCTCGACGGGCCAACCGATACCGGTCCAACCGCCGGCGGCCAGCACCTTCTCCCACTCCAGCCGGACCTCGAATCCGAACGTCTCGTCGCCCGAGCCCCCGCGTCCGCCCAGGGCGGCGAACTCCCCGACCACATGGTCCGACAGCCAAGCCCGGATCTCCTTGCGGAAGGTCTCGTCCTCGGGTCGGTCTCTCAGGTCCATGGCAGAGGGAAGTTCCTGGTTCGTCGATGCGGCGGAGGGCGGCTCCTGCACTGGGCGGGCGCCAGGTCGACCGGGGTCGCCGGCGACGCGACCGACCGGATCTGACGCGACGTTAGCAAACGGGATTCACCGCTCTGGTCGGGAACAGGTCTACCCCGGGAGACGTTGAAAAGGGACCCGGGGGTTACGACGAAGGCCACGCCGATGCGGTGGTGGTGTAACGACGTGGGAGCCCACGGGGACCATAGGGACAGCCTCCGGGAGCCAACCCCCGGGGATGGGACTACAGGGCCGGGCGAGCCGATGGGCGCCGACCCACGAGGAGGGATAGTGATGACCGACAAGATGGGTACGGACGCCGGCAACCGGGTCGAGTTGAGTGACGAGGAGTGGCGGGCCAGGCTGTCGCCTGAGCGCTATGCCGTGCTGCGCCAGAAGGGCACCGAGCCGGCGTGGTCCGGGGAACTGCTCCATGTGGAGGGCAGCGGGATGTTCACATGTGCCGGATGCGGTGCCGCCCTCTTCCCGAGCGATACCAAGTTTGAGTCGGGATCGGGTTGGCCCAGCTTCTTCCGGGCCCTTGACGACGGCGTCATCAACGAGCACGTGGACAGGACCTTCGGAATGAAGCGGACGGAGATCACCTGTGCCCGCTGTGGTGGCCACCTCGGCCACGTGTTTCCGGACGGACCGGCCCCCACGGGCCAGCGCTACTGCGTCAACTCGCTCTCCATCGAGTACGAGCCCGAGCGGTCCCAGTCCTAGACGGCCAGGCAGCCCGGCGGGAGTGAGGGGTCGGTCAGGCGGTCCTCGAGCAGTTCGAACAGGTCGCCGAGGGCGCGGGCCTCGTCGACGCGGCCCGCCGCCACCAGCACAGGATCGGCGTCGGCCAGGGCCTGACAGGCCTCGAACACCTCCTGTTTGGTGAGGTGCACCCGACCGGGCAGGCCGGCCGTGACCGTGACCGTGACGGCCCGGTCCATGTCGGCGCGGGCCGGAGCCCGGGCCGGGCCGTGGGCCCCCGTTGTGGCTCCGGAGACACCGGTGGCGGTCACGATGGGCGAAATGCCGGTCACGCCGGGGTGCCCAGGGCGTCATCGGCCGACTCGGAACCTCCGGGAGTGTCGTCGGCTGCGTCGGACTGGGGTCGGAGGACCTTGTGGACGTCCACCGTGGCGAACCGGAGACTGGCACCGACCTCGTCGGCCACGATCTCGACCTTGAAGCGCCGGTCTCCCTCGTCCGTCTCCCAACTCCGCTGCTCCAGTCGTCCGGTCACCACGACCCGCATTCCCCGGGTGAGGCTGAGGGCCACGTTTTCAGCCAGGTCCCGCCAGGTCACGACGTCGAAGAAGGAGGTCGACTCCTCCCATTCGGTGGTCTCCCGGTTCTGCCAGCGTCGGTTGACGGCCACACCCAGGGTGGTGGTGGCCTGGCCGTCCCGGGTGTAGCGGATCTCGGGATCCCGGGTCAGGTTCCCGGTGATCGTGGTGGTCGTTGCCGTGGTCATGGTGATTCCCTTCGAATTCGTGCACCGTGGTGCGTGGCCGGTCGGGCACGGAACGGCGCCCGCCGGGCCACCCGGGTCGGGTGACATGGCCATGGTCGGCCGGTGACCTTGCCCCAGTGCCGACCCGGGAGCTGGCCGGACACCTTGCCGGCCCGGTGGCGGACACAAGGACGGGATGACCGGGGAACCGGGGGAAGGGAGCCGCGACCTACACTGTCGGCGCAGGTGGACACACGGGCCGACGGCCTCGACGTCGTGCTGCCGGCACGGCCCGGAGAGCCACGACAGGGGACACGAGCGACAACAGCTAGGCGGCGGTCGAGGGAAGGACGGACTGACGGGATGAAGGGAGCGGGCACCCGATGAGCTGGACGGGAGTGGAACCCTACGGGGACGACCTGTACACCGAGCCCGAGGGCGATCCCGACACCCTGTCCAACCTCGGACCCCTCACCCCGATTGCCGGCGTCTGGCAGGGCACCTCCGGCGCGGACGCCCATCCCGATGTGGACGGCACCATGCGGAACGCCTACGTCGAGCATTACGAGCTGCAGCCCATCGACCGTCAGACCAACGGGCCCCAACTGTTCTACGGACTCCGGTACCACACCCACATCGTGAAGCCCGGCGAGGCCGAGACCTTCCACGACCAGGTGGGCTACTGGCTGTGGGAACCGGCCACCCACACCGTCACCCTCACCCTCGGCATCCCCCGGGGCCAGGTCCTGCTGGCCGGAGGGACGGTGGAGCCCGACGCCACCGAATTCGAGGTGCGGGCCACCGTGGGGTCCGAGGTCTACGGCATCTTGTCCAATCCCTATCTCGACCAGGCCTTCCGGACCCTCAGCTACCGGATGACCGTCACGGTCAATCCCGACGGCACCTGGTCCTACGATGAAGAGGGCGTGCTGGCCATCCCCAACCGAGACGAGCCCTTCTCCCACATCGACCGCAACACCCTGACTCTCATCGAGCCACCCACCCCCAACCCCCTGGCCCAGGCGGCCGTATCCGTCGAGCACCGAAGCCTGGGAATCGGCAACCTACGGAGTGAAAGCAGGACGTTCCCATGAACCATCTGATTCGAGAGCTGGCCCCGATCACTGATGAGGCCTGGACTCAGATCGACAATGAGGCCAGCCGCTCGCTGAAGCACTACCTGGCCGCACGACGGCTGGTCGACTTCACCGGACCGTTGGGCTGGGATTACTCGGCCGTCGACGCCGGGCGGATCGACGCCATCGACGGGGTGGCACTGGGCGGCATCGAAGTGGCCCGTCGGAAGGTGCTCCCCCTCGTCGAGCTGCGCTCTCCGTTCACCCTCGACCGTACCGAACTGGCTGCGGCCGACCGCGGCGCCACCGACCCGGATCTCGACCCGGTCATCGACGCCGGGCGGGCCGCGGCGCTGGCCGAGGACCACCTGGTGTTCCACGGCTACGAGGCCGGGGGGGTGGCCGGGATGATCACCGTCTCGCCCCACCAACCCGTGGCCATCAGCGACGACTATGGTCGCTATCCCGAACATGTGGCCCAGGCCGTGGCGGCACTACGGGCCGCCGATGTGGCCGGACCCTACGCCATCGCCCTCGGGGCCCGGTGCTTCACCGGCGTGACCGAGACCACCGAGCACGGCGGCTACCCGGTGTTCGAGCATCTCCGCCAGATCCTCGACGGGCCGGTGGTCTGGGCGCCGGCGGTGGACGGCGCGGTCGTGCTCAGCCAGCGTGGCGGCGACTTCGAACTGACCGTCGGCGAGGACTTCTCCATCGGTTACCGCTCGAGCGACGCCACCTCGGTCGAGCTCTACATCGAGGAGAGCCTCACCTTTCGCATCAACACCCCCGACGCCTCGGTGCACCTGGCCTACCTCTAGCAACGGCCATCACGGCGGTACCCCAACGACCGTCCCGCCCGGGACGTGGAGGAAGGAAGCGATGACGGCACATGCCCCGGGACCGCTCGACGGCATCCGGGTCGTCGATCTCACTTCGATCGTCATGGGTCCCCTGGCCACCCAGATCTTCGGCGACCTGGGGGCCGATGTGATCACCGTCGAGAATCCACGCGGCACTCTGAGCCGGGTCATGACGGCCGGTCCCCACCGGCAGCTCTCCGGAGTGGCGCTCAACCTGTTGCGCAACAAGCGCAGTGTGGTTCTCGACCTCAAGACCGCGGCCGGGAGGGATGCCCTGTTGGAGGTGGTGGGCACAGCGGACGTCCTGGTCACCAACTTGAGACCGGGAGCTCTCACCCGGCTCCAGCTCACCTATGAGGATGTGGTGCCGGTGCGCCCGGACATCGTCTACTGCCAGGCCCAGGGCTATCCCGGCGATTCAGAGGCTGCCGACGCCCCGGCCTATGACGATGTGATCCAGGCGGCCACCGGGCTACCGGACGCCTTCCGCCTGATGGGCGGCGAGCCGCTGTTCGCCCCCACCCTGATGGCCGACAAGGTCAGCGGGCTGACCATCGCCTACGCCGTGATGGCCGCGCTCTTCCACCGCCAGCGGACCGGGGAGGGCCAACGGGTGGAAGTGCCGATGGTCGACGTGATGACGGCCTTCATGCTGGTCGAGCACGCTGGGGCCGCGACAGCGCGTCCTCCGCAGGGCCCGCCGGGCTACCAGCGGATCCTGAACTCCGAGCGCCGTCCCCAGCGGACCCGGGACGGCTGGATCAGCGTGCTGCCCTACACCAGAAGGAACTTCGAGGATGTCTTCCGGGCCGGGGACCGGGAGGACCTGGCAAACGACGAACGGATCCGATCCGCCCAGTCCCGTCTCGAGCATGCCCACGACCTCTATCGGGAAATCGCCGCCATCCTCACCCAGCGCACCACCCTCGAGTGGTTGGACTTCTGCCAGGCCTCCGACGTGCCCGCTTCGCCCATCCCCACCCTCGAGCAGTTGGTGGACGGCCTTCCCGAAGACAACCATCCGGTGGCCGGGCGCTACAAGGTCATCCCCCAGCCGGTCCGCTTCTCACGGATGTCGGGTCCTACGGTGCGACGCCCGGCCGCCCTCAGCGGGGAGCACACCGACGAGGTGATGGCCGAGGTCCGCGGCGGCGAAGCGGGCAGAGCGGGCGATGCGAAGGACGGGGCCGGCGTCGTCGGGACGGGGGGCGGACGGTGACGACCGAGTCCTTCCGTGACGTCACGGTCCGGGTCGAGCTCTCCGGGGTGGCCGAGGTCGAGATGCACCGGCCGCCCGCCAACTACTTCGACGCCGTCCTGCTGGCCGGCGTCGTCGATGGCATCGCCTGGGCCGAATCGCAGGGCGCCCGGGTGGTGGTCCTGTGCTCGGAGGGTCGTCACTTCTGCGCCGGCCTCGACTTCGGCCGGACCGCCACGCCCGAGCCGGACGCGTTGGCCACCCTGTACGGACGCGCCGTCGAACTCGTCGACGGCCCCCTCCCCGTGGTGGTGGCGGCCCAGGGGGCGTCCATCGGCGGCGGGCTCGGACTGGCACTGGCCGGGGACTTCCGGGTTGGCGCTCCCGACAGCCGGTTCGCCGCCAACTTCGCCCGGCTCGGCTTCCATCAGGGGTTCGGGCTGTCGGTCACCCTGCCCCGGACCGTGGGACAGCAGATGGCCCTCGAGCTCCTCATCACCGGCCGTCGCATCGACGGGACCGAGGCCCTCCGCATCGGACTGTGCGACCGGCTGGACCACGACCCCCGGGCCGGCGCCCACGTCCTGGCCGAGGAGATCGCCGAGTCGGCGCCGTTGGCCGTGCGGTCGATCCGGTCCACGCTCCGAGGGGATCTGCGGGACCAGTTCGTGACTGCCGTGGATCACGAGCGGACGCTGCAAGTGGCGCTGATGGACACCGATGACTTCCGCGAGGGCGTAGCCGCCTCCCTCGATCGACGTCCGCCCCGCTTCACCGGCCGGTAAGCCCCACCGTCCGATGTAGTTCGCCGGCAGGGCCACCCGCCGGTTCGTCCGGAGGGCCTCAGGCCGGTTCGTCCGGACGGCCCTCAGGCCCCGGCCAGGTCGGAGAGGAGCTCCGCCCGGGTGGCTTCGCTAAGGAGGGTGCCGGGCCGGCCGTCGGGATACTCGGGATGGTTGACGACCAGCCGCACCGGTCCGGTGGCGAAGGTCGTCACCTGCGCCGGGGCAAATCGGAACCGGACGTAGTGGACGGCCGAGGTGGTCTCGGCACGGCTCAGGTTCAACTCGTGGTCCTCCTCCGGCGTGGACACGACGACCTGGACCGACTCACCGGAGCCAATGTGGAGCTCAGGGGAGCGCTGCACCCCGACGAGGCGGGGCAGCCAGGTCCGGAGCTCCTCCTCGGAGGTGAGTTCGAGGAAGAGCGTGGCCGACAGCTCACCGGGCAACGGCAGGAGGCGGTTGTAGACGTCCAGCTCGTGCTGGATCTGCTCGTCGGAGATCATCTTCTCGGCCCGGGCCATCTCCTGTACCTGGAACCGCATGGTCAGCCGGCTCTCGAATGTCAGGGTGATCACCGGGCCCACGCTGACGCGCCGTAACTTCTTGACGGCGATGACCCGGGCCCGGAACTCGTCGCGCTCCCGCTCGTAGGCGCGCTGATCGGTGATGTCCTCGAGAGTGAGTGGGCGGGCTGGGGTCACGGCGCTCCCTTCCGGGCCTCGGGTGGTACGACGACGGCCCGCTGGAGGCTCGCCCGGTGCGTCGCTCCGACAGGGGCCGACCGGCCCCGGGGCCGACCGGGGCCGGTGGCCACTACGGCTCGGGGCGCGGCACGCACCCCGTCGCCGGTCAGGTCAGCGAAGCCAGTCCCTCGCTGAACCGCCCCGCATGGCTCTTTTCGGCCCGGGCCAGTGTCTCGAGCCACTCGGCGATCTCTTCGAAGCCCTCGTCGCGGGCCGTCTTGGCGAACCCGGGGTACATCTCCGAGTACTCGTAGGTCTCTCCCTCGATGGCCGACTTGAGGTTGTCGGCGGTGGGGCCGACCGGTACGCCCGTCACCGGGTCGCCGACCAGGCGGAGGAAGTCGAAGTGACCGAAGGCGTGGCCGGTCTCCCCCTCGGCGACCGAGCGGAAGAGGGCGGCGACGTCGGGGTAGCCCTCCACGTCGGCCTTCTGGGCGAAGTACAGGTACCGGCGGTTGGCCTGGCTCTCGCCGGCGAAGGCCTCCTTCAAGTTGGCCTCGGTCTTGCTGTCTTTCAGTTCCGTCACGGTGTTCCTTTCATGGCTGTGAAACCGGCGGAGGCTTCCGCCGGTGGGTTGCAGGTGCTGACATCGGATGCAGTGGAGGTCACGGCGTTTACGCTCCCACCGGGGAGCGGGACCGCCGGGCCGGCGCGGGGCCGCGGCATTCGGGGCAGAGTCCCCGGAACACGATCTCGGCCGAGCCCACCTCGAAGCCCAGCTCCGCCCCCTTGGGAATCGAGAGCTCGGGGAAGGTCGCCACCAGGTCCCGCACGCTGCCGCAGCCGCGACAGACCAGGTGGTGATGGGGATCGTCCACGTTGGGGTCGAACCGGGTCATCCCCGTCCCCACGTCGAGCGAGGCGATCTCGCCCAGCTCGGCCAGGTCGTAGAGGGTCTGGTAGACGGTCTTGAGGGAGATCGTCTCCATCTCGCGGCTGGCCAGGGCGTGCACGGCCTCCGCCGAGGGGTGGGTCACGTCGCCCTGCAAGACCCGGAAGATGCACTGGCGCTGGGCGGTAACCTTGCGACCCGTGGAGCGGAAGCGCTCGGTCAGTTCGTCGGGAGTGCGCATCGCCGCCACCGTATCACCAACAGTTGTTTTTCAACAATCGTTGTAGATATCCCCTCCCACCGGCGGCGCGCCTGCCGGAGCAGGCCCGGGCCAGTTCCGGGCGAGCGGGGGCCCGGGCCCTGAGCCGACGGCCCGTTGGGGACGGCCCTCCACCCTGTGGCAGGCTTTGGCCATGCCCCGAACAGCCGCCGCCGACGGGTTCCGCGCCGGTCGGTTCCAACGGGGCGAGGCCCTGTCCGCCCTGGCCAACGAGTCCTTCGACGTCCTGGTCATCGGCGGCGGCATCACCGGCGCCGGCGTGGCCCTGGACGCCGCCAGTCGGGGGCTCCGGGTGGCCCTGGTGGAGAAGGACGACTTCGCCTCGGGTACCTCGTCCAAGTCGTCGAAGCTCATCCACGGCGGGCTCCGCTATCTGCAACAGCACGAGTACCGGCTGGTCTACGAGAACCTGGCCGAACGGCAACGGCTCCTCGAGAACGCCCCCCACCTGGTCTCCCCCCTCCCGTTCCTGATCCCCCTGTTCGGCCGGGACGGGATCGTCAACCGCAGCGTGGCCCGGGTCTACCTGGCCGCCCTGTGGCTCTACGACCTGACCGGGGGGATACGCATCGGTCGGCGTCACGAGAAGGTCACCCGCGACCAGGCGCTGGCCCACATGCCCACCCTGGCCGCCGACCGTCTGGTGGCCGGCTTCCTCTACTGGGACGCCCGCGCCGACGACGCCCGGCTCACCCTGGCCGTCATCCGCACCGCGGTGCTCGACCACGGAGCGGTGGCCGCCAACCACACCGCCGCCACCGCGCTCGTCACCGGGGAGGACGGCCGGGTTCACGGCGCCCGGGTGGATCCCGACGGATCGGATCCGTTCGAGATCCGCGCCTCGGTGGTGGTCAACGCCGCCGGGGTCTGGTCCGACGAGGTGCGATCGTTGGACGAGCACGGCGACCCCCACTCCATCCGCCCGGCCAAGGGAATCCACATCACCGTCCCCTACGAGGCGTTCCCGTGCGACATCGCCGCCGTCATCCCGGTGAAGCAGGACCACCGCTCCATCTTCGTGGTGTCATGGGGGGATCAGGTCTACCTCGGCACCACCGACACCGGGTACGACGGACCCCTCGACGACCCGAGCTGCCTGCCCGAGGACATCGAGTACATCCTCGGTGCCGCCAACGCCGTGACCACACGACCCATCGGCACGCGCCGACATCACCGGTCTGTGGACCGGTCTGCGTCCCCTGCTGGCACCGGTGGAAGGCAAGCACGCCCCGAGTGAGCGCACCGCCGACCTGTCCCGCCGGCACACGGTGCACACGTCGACCAGCGGGGTGGTCACGGTGACCGGGGGGAAGCTGACCACGTACCGGAAGATGGCCGAGGACACCGTGGACGCCGTGGCCACGGTGTTGGGCCGGCGGTCGCTCCGATGCGTCACCAAGGACCTGCGACTCCGGGGGGCGGGACACGCCTCCCGCGTACCGGCCCAGCGCCGGGACGGCGCCGCCCGCGCCCCGTCGGGGCCTGACGACGCCACCGCCACCGCCACCCACCTGGCCGGACGGTACGGCTCGGAGACCCCCGAGGTGCTGGCGTTGGCCGACGATCGTCCCGAGCTCCTCGATCCGCTGGTTGAGGGGCTCCACTACCTCGAGGTCGAGGCGCTCTACGCCGTGCGCCACGAGATGGCCGGATCGGTGGCCGACGTACTCGACCGCCGTACCCGGGCCTCGCTCCGGGACGCCCGGGCCGCCGCCGGCGCCGCCCGGCGCGTGGCCGAGCTCATCGGACCCGATCTCGGATGGGACGGGCACCGCATCGAAGCCGAGGCGCGAGGCCTATGCCGAGGCCCGACGCCTCGAGCTCACCCGGGCCGGACTGGATCCCGGGCCCCGTGCCGGAGCCGGGGCAGCACCGCCAGGCCACCGCCCCCGGCCGGCGGGGAGGCCGGGTGACCACGCCCACCGCGGTGACGGCCATCGACGCCGATCCGTCCGCTGGTGGCCGACCATCTGGGCGGTCGTCGGGTGGCCGTGGACGAGGCCCTCCTCGAGCGGCTGTCCGGCGTGTGCGCCGAGGTCTCCGACCTCGACGAGGACCGGGCCGAGGCGGGGCGGGACTGGTGGCCGCTGGCCATCGGATGGGCCGTCTCCGGGGAGGTGCCGGCCCGACCGGCGGTGGTGGCCCGTCCCACCGACACCGAGCAGGTGGCCGCGGTGCTGGCCCTGTGCCACCAGGCCCATGTGCCGGTCACACCGGCCGGGGGGAGGAGCGGGGTGTGCGGCGCCTCGGTCCCGCTGTTCGGTGGGGTGGCACTCGACCTGTGCGGGATGGCGGGTATCGGGCGCGGTGGACACCGACTCGCTCGTGGCCGACCTTCGGGCCGGGACCTTCGGTCCCGACGTGGAGTCCGGGCTGCGGGACGATCACGGGGTGACCCTGGGGCACTGGCCCCAGTCCATGGACCTCTCGACGGTGGGGGGATGGCTGGCCTGCCGGGGAGCCGGCCAGTACTCCAACCGCTACGGGAAGATCGAGGACATGGTGCTCGGCCTCGAGGTGGTGCTGGCCGACGGGCGAGTGGTCCGGACCGGTGGTCGGGGTCCCCGGTCGGCCACCGGACCCGACCTGACCCAGCTCTTCGTGGGCAGCGAGGGCACCCTCGGGGTCATCACCGAGGGGAGGTTCCGGGTCCACCCGGTTCCGGCGGGCGAGCGGTCGGCGGGCCTTCGGGTTCGCCTCCTTCGCCGACGGTCTGGATGCCTGCCGTCGGGTCCTGCGCCGGGGCGCCACACCGGCGGTCCTCCGCCTCTACGACGCCACCGAGTCGGCCCGGTCCTTCGACCGTCCCGACACCAGCGTGCTGATCGTGCTGGACGAGGCCGACCCCGGTCTGGTCGAGGCCACTCTGGCCGTCGTGGACCAGGAGTGCGACGGCGCCGACACCCTCGATGCGGGCCTGGTGGACCGGTGGCTCGGGCACCGCAACGACGTGTCGGCCCTGGCCCCCCTGTGGCGCGGAGGCATCGTGGTGGACACGGTCGAGGTGGCGGCCCGGTGGAGCGAACTGCCCGGCCTGTACCGGTCGGTCCTCGACGCCCTGGCCGGCGTGGAGGGCACCCTGGTGGCCTCGTCCCACCAGTCCCACGCCTACACCGACGGCGCCTGCCTCTACTTCACCTTCGCCGGCCGGCCGCCGGAGAACCTCTCCGACGAGGTATCCGACCGCGACTCCGGCACCGGCACCGGCGCCGGCACCGCCTCCGCCTCGGGTGATCGGGCCGGCGCCGCCGTGGGCCAGTGGGTCGACCGGTACTACCGACGGGCCTGGGACGAGGTCACCCGAGCCACCCTCGAGGCGGGTGGGGCCATCAGCCACCACCACGGCATCGGGCTCAACCGGGCCCGCTTCCTGCCCAACCGCCCTCGGATCCGGCTTCGCCGTCCTGGCCTCGGTCAAGGACGCCCTCGATCCGCACGGGATCCTCAATCCGGGCAAGCTCGGTCTGACCGGCCCCTTCGGTCCGGTGCCCTGGCCATGAGCGTGCTGGTGGTCGACGTGGGCACCTCGGGCGTGCGGGGGGCGGTGGTCCGCCCCGACGGCGAGGTAGCCCACATCCACCACGTCCAGGTCCTGCCGGACACGCCGTTCCCCGGACTGGTGGAGTTCGACGCCACCGCCATGGCCGCCGCGGTCATCGAGGTGGCCTCGGCCAGCCTGGCCGAGGGAGGTCCGGTCGAGGCGGTGGGCATCGCCAACCAGCGGGCCTCCACCATCGTGTGGGACCGGGCCACCGGGGTGCCCGTCGGTCCGGGGTTGGGCTGGCAGGACCTCCGGACCGTGGGCACCTGCCTCGAGCTCCAGGGCCGGGGCATCCGGGTGGCCCCCAACGCCTCGGCCACCAAGGTGGCGGCGCTGCTCGACCTGGCCGATCCCGACCGGTCGCGCTCGGAGCGGGGCGAGCTGGCCTTCGGGACGGTCGACACCTGGGTGGCCTGGACCCTGTCGGGCGGGCTCCTCCATGTCACCGACGCCTCCAACGCCGGGGTGACCGGCCTCATCACGTGCGGACGGCTCGGGCTGGAGTCCCCAGGTGCTGGAGGCCCTCGCGCATCCCCGAGGCCCTGCTCCCCACCATCGTCGACTCCACCGGTGAGGTGGGGGCGGCCGAGATCCTGCCCGGCCGACCGGTCATCGCCGGCATGGCCGGCGACCAGCAGGCGTCGCTCATCGGCCAGGGCTGCACCCGTCCGGGTCTGGCCAAGGCCACCTTCGGGACCGGGGGCATGCTCGACCAGTGCACGGGACCGGAGCGGCCGCCGTCGGCGGACCGGGGTCCGGCCGGCACCATCCCCATCATCGCCTGGCGGCGCCAGGGCCGGATCACCTGGGGCGTCGAGGCCATCATGCTGTCGGCCGGCTCCTGCGTGGAGTGGCTCCGCGACGACCTGGCCATCATCGACTCGGCCCACCATTCGGCCGAGGTGGCCGGTCGCTGCGAGGAGACCGGCGACGTCTGGTTCGTCCCGGCCCTGCTGGGACTGGGCACCCCGGTGTGGGACTTCGGGGCCCGGGGCACCTTCGTCGGACTGACCCGGGGCAGCGGCCGTCCCGAGCTGGTACGGGCGGTGCTGGAGGGGGTCGCCCACCGGGGAGCCGATCTCGCTCGAGGCGGCGGAGGCCGATTCGGGACTACCCGTGGGGCCGCTGCGGGTCGACGGGGGCATGTCCGACAACCCGGTCTTCACCCAGGCGCTGGCCGACGCCTGCGGGCGCCCGATCGAGATCTCCCCGGTCCTCGAGGCCACCACCCTCGGCGCCGCCTATCTGGCCGGGATGGCCGTCGGGCATCTGGGCCGACGAGGAGGACGTGGCCGCGGCCTGGGCACCCCGCCGGGTGGTGGAACCCCGGGGCGGCGAGGAGGAGCGCGCCGACCGGCGGGCCCGGTGGCTGGATGCCCGGGGTCGGTCCGAGGGCACCATTCCCGAGCTCTCGGCCCTTGACTTCTGAGCCCCCACCGCCGACGGGCCGCCACTCCGCCATCGCCCGTCCATCGTCCGTACGACCAGGTCCGAGCGCCGGCGCATTGATCAGACACCCCGGGAACGCCTAGGGTGGGTAGGTCACCACGCTCGGCAGATGTCATCGACGGGACGCGCGAATGCCGGGGAAGCAGGGGAACGCATGAGCACGGGCATCGAGGCAGTGGGAGCTGATCCGATGGTGACCGTCCGCCGGGCCCGAGGCCTCCATCGACGAGGCCGTGGCCATGGCCCGCTCGCTCCACCAGGCCCTCTCCCAGGTCCTGCTGGGGACCCCGCGGGCGGTGACCATCGCCGTGGTGGCGGCGATGTCCGGCAACCACCTGCTCATCGAGGACGTGCCCGGTGTGGGCAAGACCGTGCTGGCCCGGGCCCTGGCCACCGCCCTCGGCGTGCAGCTGTCCCGGGTCCAGGGCCATCCCGACCTGCTGCCCTCCGACGTCACCGGCGTCACCGTGTTCTCCCCGGACACCCAGACCTGGGACTTCCGGCCCGGCCCGGTCTTCGGGCACGTGGTCCTCCTCGACGAGCTCAACCGGACCCCGCCGCGCACCCAGTCGGCGCTGCTCGAGGCCATGGAGGAGCAGCAGGTATCGGTGGACGGCGAGTCGTGGCCCCTCCCCCGCCCCCACCTGGTCATCGGCACCCAGAACCCCGTCGGCCAGCTGGGCACCTACCCGCTGGTGGAGAGCCAGCTCGACCGGTTCGGCCTGTCCACCACCATCGGCTACCCCGACGCCGAGGTCGAGACCCGGCTGGTCCTGCACAGCGGCGGCCGCTACGCCCTCGACAACCTGGTCCCGGTGTCCGACCCCACCCGGTGGGAGCGGGCCATCGCCGCCACCGCCACGGTGCACGTGGTCGACGTCGGTGGCCGAGTACGCCGTCTCGCTGGTCCGGGCCACCCGGACGGCCGGCACCGTCCGGCTCGGGGCCAGCCCCCGGGCGGCCATCTCGCTGATCCGCTCGGCCCAGGCCTACGCCGTGCTCACCGGCCGGGCCTACGTCACCCCCCAGGACGTCCAGGCGGTGGCGGTGGCCTGCCTGGCCCACCGGCTGATCGCCGAGGGGAGCGGTGGGGACGGTCCCGGCACTGGTGGGCCGGATCCTGGCCGAGGCGCCCGTCCCCCCGACGTGAGCACGCCCCCGGCGGAGCCGGCCGACCCGCCGCCCGGACGCGGGGCTGGCGCGGGATCACCACCGCCGCCACCGGGATCGTGGCCGGGGTGTGCGGCGTGGTGGTGGTGCGGACCGTTGTTCGGTCCCCGCCTGGTGGTGGCCGGCGCCCTGGTCGGACTGGTGGCGCTGACCGCCGGCATGGCCATCTCCTGGGCGGCCTCGGGCCGGCGCGGCCGGCGACACGACGCCGACCGGTCTGCCCGGGGGTCGACGGCTCCGTCGCCGGGTCCATCCGGTGGCGTGGCTGGCCCCGGTGGCCGGCAGCGTGGTCGCCGTGCTGGCCTGGGCCGGCGTGGCCCACTCCAGCGGGTCGGGTTGGGTCCAGGCCGTCGGTGCCCTGCTGGCCGCCGTCCTGTTCACCGGGCTGGTGGCCCCGCTGTTCCCGGCCCGCGGGCCAGCGGTGGTCTGCACGGCGTCCCCCTCGGACTCCGAGGCGGGCCGACCGGTGGAGCTGACCCTGGCGGCCAACGGGCCCATCCGCATCCGGCCCCGGTGGCCGATGGGACCGGTGGCCCGGGCCGAGGGTCCGTCGCGGGGTTCCCGTCCGGTGGTGGTGACCCTGACCCCCGAACGCCGCGGCGTGCTGGAGTCGATCGTGGTCGAGCTGGCCTCCTGCGCCCCGTTCGGCCTGCTGTGGTGGGCCCGGGAGGTCGAGGTCCCACTGACCCGTCCCCTCCACGTGGCGCCGCGCCTCGGCACTCCGGGCCCCATGGATGCAAGGCGTGACCGACGCCGGCCGGTGAATCGCCCTGGCGGGTCCCCTCCGGCGCCGGCGAGCCCCGGGGCGTCCGGCCGTTCCAGGCCGGGCGACTCCCGCCGGTCGGTCCACTGGCCGGCCACCTCCCACGTCGGGTGTGCTCATGGTCCGGGAGCGGGAGCGCCAGACCGAGGAGCCGGTGGTCATCGAGGTCGTGCTGCCTCAGGACCCGGCCGCGGCCGAGGCGGAGTCGGAGCGGGTCATGGCCGTGGTGACCGGCTGCCTGCTCCGGCGCCAACCGGTGGTGCTCGGAACCCTCGAGGCGGAGGGCACGGTGCCTGCGCCTGGTCCGGGACCGGATCGACCTCGGTCGGCGTCTGGCCCGGGCCCTGCCTCCCGGGACGCCGGACCCGCCCGACCCCGACGGGGCCGGCCCTCCGGTCGGGGGATCGACGGTGACCCTGTGGCAGCGGGTGGTCCAGGCCAACCGGCCGGGGCCGCCCGAGCACTCCGTGCCCTTCCGGGTGGCCTCGGCCGGCACGGTGATCATCGCCATCGGAGCGTGCTGGAGCCAGGGTGAGCTGAACGCCCCGGTGGCCGCTCTTCGCCGTGGTGGCCACGGTCGTCGGCAACGCCCTCTCGTACTGGCGTCGGGAGCAACCCTGGCCGGCGGTGAAGCCCATCCTGGCCGTGTGCGCCGTCGGCGGGTTCGTGTGGTTCATCGCCACGGTCAGCCACAACGCCACCCCGGGGGACATCTCGACGGTCGAGGGCCCGCTGGCCGTCCTGTTCGCCTGGGTGCTGTGCACCCACGCCTTCGACGTCCCGGCCCGCCGGGACGTCGCCTACTCGCTGGCCGGCTCGGCCGCCCTGATGGCGGTGGCCGCGGCCCAGTCGGTCGACCTGACCCTGGGGGTCTACGTGGTGGCCTGGGTGGCCTGCGGCCTGTGGGGACTGGTGGCCATGTGGCAGTCCATGGCCGGGGCCCGGGGCGTGCCGTGGTCGACCCTGGGCGTGACCGGCGTGGTCGTGGTGGTGGTGGCCGTCCTGCTGGTGGCGGTCCTGCCGGCCCCGAAGGTCTCCACCTCCCTGATCTTCCCCTCCTCGTCGGCCAACTCGTCACCGGTGGACAGCCCGAGCAACCTGACCGACGGGTCGGCCTCACTGCCCGCCCATGCCGCCAGCCCCACCGGCCGCACCGGGGTGGGCGGGTTTCTGGGCTTCGCCAAGTCCCTCGACACCGGGGTCCGGGCCTCCCTGGGCAACCAGGTGGTCATGCGGGTGCGGGCCACCCGGCCGAGCTTCTGGGTGGGCCAGACCTACGACTACTGGAACGGCCAGAGCTGGGTCCAGGCCACGGATCCGGCCAACGGTGGGCACCTGACCAAGCTGGACTTCGGCTCGCCCTTCGAGATCCCCCTCCAGGCCAACCAGGAGGCCCCGCTGGCCACCGGCACCACCGATGTGCAGACCTTCTACCTGGCCCAGACCGGGACCGAACCTGGTGTTCCACGCCGACAACGCCCAGCGGGTCTACATCCAGTCCCGCTCGCTGTTCCTGACCGGCGACGGCACCATCGTGTCGGCCAGCTCCATGGGGGCGGGCACCGTCTACACCGTGGTGTCCGAGCGACATCACCGCCACCCCCGCGCAGCTCCGGCAGTCCACCGCCCCCCAGGCCGCCGGCACGGTGCCGGCCACCGACCTGCTGTCCAACAGCGACAAGGAGCGCTACCTCCAGCTCCCCCACGCCTACCCGAGGGTCAAGGCGCTGGCCCAGGCAGATCACCGCCGGGATCGGCACCCCCGGCGATCCCGACCCCCACACCTACGACAAGGTCGAGCGCCATCGAGTCGTGGATGTCCGCGCACATCCGCTACACCACCGACATCCCGCCCCTGGCCCCGCGGCGCCGACGCCGTCACCAGCTTCCTGTTCGGCAGCCGCCGGGGCTACTGCGAGCAGATCTCCACCGCCACCGTGGTCATGCTGCGGACACTGGGCATCCCGGCCCGGGAGACCGTGGGGTACGTGCCCGGCTCCTACAACCCCATCACCGACCTCTACGACGTCGCAGGCCAAGGACGCCCACGCCTGGGTGCAGGTGTGGTTCCCGGGCTACGGCTGGCAGAACTTCGACCCCACCGCCAGTGGTTCCGCTGGCCAATCCGTCACCCGGGCTCGGTGCTGGCCCACAGCACCGGCCGCGTGCTGGCCCACCTGCCCTGGATCCCCATCGGCCTGGTCGTGGCCGTCGTGACGGCGGTGACCGTCGATGCGCCGCCGGCGGCGACTGCGCCCGCCCACCTGGGCCCACCAGGTGGCCGCCGACCTCGAACGGGGCGGGGCCCGACGGGGGCGGAGACGTCGGCACCGACGAGACCCTGTCGGCCTACGGTGACCGGCTGGCCGCCGCCGACCCGATCGACGGGGACGGTCTGCTCGAGGCCACCGGCGTTGGTCGAGCGGTGCACCTACGGGGGCATCGAGCCCTCCGCCGACCAGATCGCCGCCGCGCTGGCCTTCACCCGGAGGTTCGCCGGTCCCGGCTCGCGTCGTCAGAGCCGGGTCAGGAGCCGACCGGGGGGAGCCCCTCAGGACCGGGACACGGCCAGCGCCTCGTCGAACGAGGCGCCGGCGGCCAGCAGGGGCCGGTAGGCCATCAGGTGGCGGGGCCGGCTGAAGGCCAGGGCGGCCCGCAGGCGATCGCCCCGGCGGTACAGGGCCACCAGCTTCCCCTCCTCCACCGACCCCTCGACCACCACCACCTCGTCGTCGGGGCCGGGCAGCCCGATGACCTGGATCTTGGTCGAGTACTGATCGGACCAGAAGAACGGGACGGGATCGTAGGGCTGGGCCGCCGCCGAGCCGGCCAGCAGGTTGCGGGCCGCGGCGGCCCCGCCCTCGGCGGCGTTGGTCCAGTGCTCGACCCGCAGCTGCTCGCCCAGGCCGACGTGGGTCCACCGGGCCACGTCGCCGGCCGCCACCACCCCGTCGGCGGCGAAGAGGGTCTCGCTGCACACCACCCCGTCGTCGAGGGTGAGGCCCGAGCCGTCCAGCCACGCGACCGCGGGCACCACGCCGATCCCCACCACCACCACGATCGGCCCCGAGGTCGGTGCCGTCGACCAGGTGGACCACCGCTGGGGGGTCGGCCCCGGGGTCGGAGGTGACCCGGTCCACACCCACCCCGGTCCGAACGCGTCACGCCCTGCGGCCCGGTGGAGCCCGGCGCAGGCCTCCCCCATCTCGTCGCCCAGCACCCGGCCGAGCGGGGTGGGCAGCGCCTCCACCACCGTGACCTCGGCCCCCAGGCCGTGGCAGGTGGCGGCCACCTCGGAGCCGATGAAGCCGGCCCCGATGACCACCACCCGCGGCCCGGTCCCCGGCCGACACCACGGCCTGGCGGATGGCCAGGCAGTCGTCGAGGGTGCGCAGGGTGTGCACCGCGGGCATGGCCCTCGGTGCCGGGCAGCGGACGGGCGGCGGCCCCGGTGGCCACGATCAGGCCGTCGTAGCGGAGCTCGGCCCCGTCGTCGGCAGGCACGGTGCGGGCGCTCGAGTGTCGAGCGACAGTGGCCCGACGCCCCAGCCGGAACTCGAGGCCCAGGGTGTCGAGCACGTCCGGGGCGTGGTGGTGGATGCGGGCCACGTCCCAGGTGCCGGCCAGCACCTGCTTGGACAGCGGGGGGCGGTCGTAGGGGGCGTGGATCTCGTCGCCGACGATGATCACCGGCCCGGTGTGGCCCTCGTGGCGGATCTCCTCGGCCGCCCGCAGGCCGGCCAGCGAGGCTCCGACCACGACGACGGTGGCGTCACGGGCCAGGGCATCGCTCATGGGCCGTCATCGTAGGTGCCCGGCGATCGGACCGACCGGTGCCGAGTGCCGTCCGAGCCGGCTCAGCTGCCGAACATGGTCATCCACTGCTCGGGCGTGCGGAGGCGGAAGACGTAGTTGTGGGCCCGGGTGTCCCCCATGGTGGCCGAGGGCTCGGGCGAGTAGAGGTGGCCGGGGTAGAGGACGGTGTCGTCGGGCACCTGGGCCAGGCGGGTGGTCAGCGACTCGTACATGGCCTCGGGGTCCCCGCCGGGAAGATCGGTCCGCCCGCACCCGTCGAGGAACAGGGTGTCGCCGGCGATCAGCCGGCCGTCGACCAGGAAGCACTGGCTGCCCGGGCGTGTGGCCCGGGGTGTGGACCAGGGTGATGGGGACCTCGCCCACCTCGACCACGTCGCCGCTGTGGTGGGTGGCCAGCTCCCCGAGGCCCACCCCGGTGGACCGCACCACCCACGGGGCCTCGTCGGCCTGCACGTGGATGGGCACCGGAGCCGACCTCGAGCAGCCGGGTGATCCCCTCGATGCCCCACCCCATCATGTCGCCGCCGACGTGGTCGGGGTGGTAGTGGGTGGCCAGGGCCCCGACGCAGGTCATCCCGTCGGCCTGCGACCAGGCCGAGCAGCTCGTCGACGCCGTAGGCGGGGTCGACGATGACCGCCTCGCCGGTGATCCGGTCACCCACCAGGTAGACGAAGTTGACCATCTGGCGGGCCACCTGGTCGTCGACGGCGAAGTCCCGGCCGGCCAGCAGCTGGCGGAAGTAGAGGCGGTCGGCGTCGGTGGTGGGCGGGGCGGCGGCTTCGGTCACGCGCCCCACTCTACGGGCGGGCCGGCAACTCAAGTCCGTCGTGACGACAGGGGCGGCCTGGTGGCACCGGCGGCGATCGCCCCGGCACCACGACACCGGACCCGTGCCGGTGTGGACAGGAGTACCATCGGACCGACCGGACCAGGACGGGGAACAGGGGTGGAACTGTGACGACCGAGCAGACCCGACAGGCCGACGTCCCTCCGTCCACCGACGTCACGTCCGCCTCGGAGATGATCCGCCGGTGGGCCGCGGGAGACGCCCGACGCCCCCATGCTGACCGAGGGGACCACCACCCTCAGCTGGGGCGAGGTCTACCAGCGGGCCAAACGGGTCGCGTACGCCCTGGCCGCCGGGCGGCGTGGGAGCCGGGGACCGGGTGGCATTCCTCGACCGCAACGGCATCGAGTACTTCGAGGTGCTCTTCGGCTGCGCCCTCCTGGGGGCGGTGAGCGTGGCCGTCAACTGGCGCCTGGCCCCGGCGGAGATCGCCGCCATCGTCGAGGATGCCGGGGCTCCGGTCCTCTTCTACGGGCCCGACTACGCCGCCACGGTGAAGGAGGTGAAGACCCTGGTTGACGGGGTGCACCACTGGGTGGCCCTCGAGCAGTTCGCCGAGTGGCGGGACGGCGACGGGACCGTGGAGCGGGACGACCCGGGCTTCGAGCCCGGTCCCGACGACGCCGTGCTGCAGCTCTACACCTCGGGGACCACCGGGCTCCCCAAGGGGGCGGTGATCTCGGGGCGCAACATCGCCGTCATCCTGACCGAGGCCGACCGGGTCTTCCACATCGGCGCGGACACCGTCTCGCTGGTGGCCATGCCGCTCTTCCACATCGGCGGCACCGGCTGGGCGCTGTGCCGGGATGTCCCGAGGCGGCCACTCGGTCATCCTGAGGGACGTCGACCCGAGCGAGGCCCTGCGGATCATCGAGGAGCACAGGATCACCGAGACCTTCGTGGTCCCCGCCGTCCTGATGTTCCTGTTGGCCACCCCGGAGCTGGCCACCACCGACGTGAGCTCGCTGCGGACCGTCTTCTACGGGGCCTCGCCCATCAGCGAGGACGTGCTGGTCCGGTCCATGGCCGCCCTGGACTGCGATTTCGCCCAGGTCTACGGGCTCACCGAGACCACCGGAGCCATCACCTCGCTGATGCCCGGCGACCACGATCCCGACGGACCCCGGGCCCATCTCCTGCGGTCGGCCGGACGACCGTTCGACCACGTCGAGCTGCGCATCGTCGACACCGACTCGGGACAGGAGCTTCCGGTCGGCGAGGTGGGCGAGGTGTGGACCCGGTCCGACCAGAACATGCTGGGCTACTGGAACAAGCCCGACGAGACGGCCGCCGTCCTCACCGAGGACGGCTGGCTCCGGACCGGGGACGCCGGATGGCTGGATGCCGAGGGCTACCTGTTCCTCCACGACCGCATCAAGGACATGATCGTGTCCGGCGGGGAGAACATCTACCCGGCCGAGGTGGAGAACGCCCTACTGGCCCATCCCGAGGTGGCCGATGCCGCCGTCATCGGCGTCCCCGACGACCAGTGGGGTGAGACGGTCAAGGCCATCGTGGTGAGGGCACCGGCGGCCTCCGACGACGACGACGCACTCGGGGCCGACATCATCGCCGCCACCCGGGACCGGTTGGCCCACTACAAGTGCCCGACCTCGGTCGACTTCATCGACGTCCTTCCCCGCAACCCGTCGGGCAAGGTCCTCAAGCGGGAGCTGCGCCGGCCCTACTGGGACGGACCGGACCGCAACATCCACTGACCGCACCGTCCGGGACCGCGCCGTCCCGGGCCGCACCCGGACCGCACCATGCTCGAGCACCATCCTGACCGACAGCGGAGGCGAGTCCGGCTCAGCGGGGTGACGCGGTCGTCGGCTCAGACAGTCGCCTTCGAGGACCCGTCGGATCCTCCATCGACGTCGACCGTCGATCGGACCGTCGTCTCGACCCGGCTCCTCGGTGCTGTCCGATCGACTCGAGCCGGGGCACCAGCTCCTCCACCCGCATCCGGGTCCGACGCAGGCGCCGGTCCAGCTCGTCCACGATGTCGGTGGCCCGCTCCAGCTGCTCGACCAGTCGGTCGACGTCGACCACGCCGGTCTCGAACTCCTCGATGATGGCGTCCAGCTGGGCTCCGGCGTCCGAGTAGCTCAGCTCGGCCACATCGTCGGCGCCGTCCCCTCCTCCCGCACTGCCCGTTCCACTTGATTCGTCGCGGCCATCACTGCTTCCCTTCGTCGTGATTCAGGTCTGATTGCAGACTGGTCGTATCGGAGCTCCCCGCGCCAGGGCCGGTTCCGACGATCCGAGACCATCGGACGCCACCTCGCCGTCGGCCAGCCGGGTCAGCAGCCGGCGACCCGGCGGCGAGCTCGGAGGCCGACCGGACGACCCGTGCCCGTCGCCGTCCCGGGTCACCGAGTAGCCCCGCTCGAGCTGGCGTCGGTAGTCGTAGGCGCCGAGCAGCCGACGCCACTGGGCCACCCGGAGCTCCTCGTCCTGCAGCCGTCGGCCCGGCGAGGCCGCCAGTCGCTCGGACCGGGCCACCAGTGTCGTCTCGGCCCGACTCCAACGACCGGACCGAGCGATCGGGCCAGCTGGCGCACCCCTGGCTGTCGAGATGGCGTCCGTGGGCGTCCAGCTGGCCCCGTGACGGCGCCACGCAGGGTGTACGGACCGGTGCACCAGGCGGTCGGCGTGGCGGTCGAGTTGGGAGCGGGCGCCGGTGACCAGCCCGTGTCGATGTCGGTCGAGCGAGCGCTCCGAGCCGGCCAGCTAGCTCGCGGGCGAGCCGGCCGCGACCAGCTCGCCGGCCTCCACGCCGGCCCGCCAGAACTCGGTGGCCAGTCGGGCCAGCTCCTGCCCGCACTCGGTGGGGGTGATGAACGACCGGTTGGCCACCTCGTCGGCGACCGACTGGTCGCCGGTGTGGCCGATGCCGGTCCATACCGGCATGTCGGAGGTGGCGATGGCCCGGGCCACCGGCTCGGTGTCGAAGGTGGCCAGGTCGGCCTTGGACCCGCCTCCGCGGACGACGACGATGACGTCGAGCGCACTCGAACTGCAGCCTCGCGAATGGCCGAGGCCACCCGTGGCGGCGGCCTGGCGGCCCTGGACCGGGGTGGGGACGACGTGGACGGCGAAGGCCATGCCCGAGCCCTCCAGACGCCCGAGGAAGTCGTTGTAGCCCTCGGTGCCGGGGCTGGCCACCAGTCCGACCCGAAGCGGGAGGACGGGTACCGGGAGCCGCCGTTCCGGTCGAAGAGGTCCTCGTCGACCAGGGCCTTGATCAGTCGGGCCCGCTCGGCGGCCACCTTGCCCAGGAGGGCGTCGGTGTCGAGCTCGGAAAGGATGAAGTCGACGGTGCCGCGGGCCTTGTAGAACTGGACCTCGCCCCGGGCCCGCACCACCATGCCGGCATCGAGGACGATGCCCAGCCGGTCGAGGGTGGAGCGGACGCTCCGCCACCGGGTCGACCAGCACTTGACGTTGAGCGTGGGCGCCCCGCTGTCCCTGGGCGTTGGTGGGGTCGACCAGGTCGATGAAGCAGTGGCCCTCGGGGAAGGACCTTGATCGAGCGGATCTCCCCGGTGATCCAGAGCTCCTCGGGGAAGGAGGTCCTGATGGCCCGGTCGACCCGGCGGTAGAACTCGGTGATGGACAGTGCGTCGGGACCGGTCGTGGTCGACCAAGAGGCGTTGGGCGCGTGATTCGAGGGACACGGCGCCAGGTTAGATGCACCCTGTGACGGGATCGGCCCGGCCACCGCCGGATGGCGGTCGGGCGCGGGTCCGTCCCGAGGTGTGGGACGATGGAGGGGACGGTGAGCCGGCCGGGTGGCCGCGGCCCGTCCCGGCGGAGGAGACCCCTCCTGGCGGGCCGGGTCGAGGAAGGTCGGGACTCCACAGGGCAGGGTGCTGGCTAACGGCCAGTCGGGGCGACCTGCAGGAAAGTGCCACAGAGAACAGACCGCCGATGGCGCAGCCCCGGGTTGCGCACAGGTAAGGGTGAAACGGTGCGGTAAGAGCGCACCAGCGGCCGGGGTGACCCGGTCGGCTCGGTAAACCCCACCCGGAGCAAGGTCGAACAGGGGGATGGACGGCCCGTCCGGTGTCCTTCGGGAGCACCACTCCCAGGTAGACCGCTCAGATGGATGGCCACCGAACCCTCGCACGAGGGGGAACAGAATCCCGCCTACAGGCCGGCTCACCGTCAACCAGGGATTAAGCGGTATAATCCCTACTATGTCCCAACTAAACGGAAGCAATCCCAAGAAGCCCAAAAAGCCCAAGATCCAACAACACATAGAGCGGCCGTCCAAAAGGGTCGACCCTCGGAATGAGCACGGCCCCTTCCACTACTGCATTGACTGCCGGAAGAAGTACGGCACACCGCCCCGATGAGCGGGACGCTTCGAGAGTTGCCTCCGTCAAAGCGGACCAAGGAGAAGCGGTGGGAACTCCGCGTGTATGTCGGGCGGGACCCCGACAGGACGGTCTACGGGGAGGGCGGCAAGGTGATCAAGCAGGGTCCGCCCGTCCACGCATCCAAGGTCTTCCGGGGCGGCAAGCGTGAAGCTCAAAAGGCCCTGGACGCCTTTGTGGCCGAGGTGGGCGACAGTAAGACCATCGGGACCGGTGCCACGGTGGGAAAGCTCCTGGACGAGTGGATGACGGACCTCAAGCGCCTCCAGAAGGCTCGATCGACCATCGAGACCTACGAGATGCACATCAAGAAGCACATCCGTCCCGGGCTGGGATCCGTCCGTCTGGACAAGCTCTCTGTGGCCGACATCAACCGCTACCTGGGAGAACTCGCCGCAAAGGGGCTGGCAGCCAGGACCATCAAGCTCGACCACGCCATCCTCTCGGCGGCCCTGACCTTCGGCGTCGACACCGACTGGGTCAAGACGAATCCGGCCAAGAAGGCCAAGCTCACGCCCGCCGACCGCAACAAGGACCCGATCCTGACCACGGATCAACTCTTCGAGATGGTAGCCACGGCCCTCGACGAGGACCCGGACATGGCGGTGGCCCTCTACCTCGCGGCAGCGACAGGTTGCCGGCGTGGTGAACTGTGCGGCCTCCGATGGAATGACCTGGACGTGGAGCGCGGCACCCTGCGGGTCGAACGGCAGTGGGTGACGGGCAAGGGCGGCCAGCACCTCGTGGAGATGACCAAGACCGGCGACGATCGGACGGTGAATCTCGGGCCGACAACGGTCAAGGACATCCTCGACTACCGGAAGGCCAAGGCCACCCAGCTTGGCCGCGAGCCGGATGGCTGGCTCCTCTCGTACAACGGAGGCCAGACCCCGATGCGGGCCAAGGCGATGACCGACTACGTCAGTCGCCTCGCGAAGAAGCTCAAGATCCCGGCGACGCTCCACACTCTCCGCCACTGGAAGGACACGACCCTGAACCAGCTCGGCGTCGATCTCCCGACCGCGGCGGCCCAGCAGGGCCACAGCGTCGAAGTGATGGCCAGCACCTATCTACACACGAACGACGAACGGGGAGCTGCTGCCGGCGAGCTGATCTCCGGAGTGCTCGACGGCGCCATGGACGTCACGGCATTGGAGAGGGCGCTCACGGCCGACTGACCCCGGCGGGACCCGACTTCACCTATTCCGGGATAGGAAGGGAGAGGTGGAGAGCAAGAGCAAGGTCGACGCGGCTCATCACGTCAGCAGGGAGCGGCGCGATTAGGTTCCCAAGCCTCTCCTTGGAGACGGTGAGAACCTGGCCGCAGAAGATCGTCCCACCTTGTGGGTCGAGCAGGTTCGGTGGAATGGACACGTTCTGCGGGTACGCCTTCTTGGGCACCGTGTGGGTGATAGCTGCAACCGTCACTACAGCGCCGTGCTCGTTGCCGATGTCATTGGACACAATGAGCGCCGGCCGAACTCCGGCCTGCTCAGATCCTCGGGTCGGGTTGAAGTCCACCCAATACACCTCGCCTCGGCGCGGCGGGATAGGCACCGGATGAGTGGGCACCGTCGAAGGGTACCGCAGCCGTGTTGACTCAGTAGGGGCTGTCCATGGCCTGTATCGCGGCAGGAATCGCGAGCTCGGACAGCTCCCTTGCCTCGTCGGCCTGCTCCTCGTACCCCTCACGGAGAAGAATGAGCTTCCACATCGGCAAGCCCGGGGGCGCCTTCTGAACGGGAACATCGAACGTCGGGCCAGATAACCCTGTCCGGACGTACTCTCGGGTGACCGGCACTGACGAGGCCTCATCGACGCGTGACCCGGAGTAGCCGATGGGATCAGTTGCGATGGCTACTGTCATTTCGGCCTCTCTTCCGGGTTCTGACCAGGTCGATCCTGGTTACCAAGGGCTTTCATAGCATCTTCCCGAATGCTCACGTTCGTCGCGAGTGCTCTCAGGATGTCATCGACCACTGTAGGTGGGATCTTGATTCGGGCGACCACCTTGGCCGGCACGTTGACCGTTCCACCGGGGCCGGCGTCGCCGCCCGGGACCGGCATACCCGTCACCATGAAGTCCAGGGTGAACTCATGCTGGGAGTGCCAAACCGCCAGGAAGTTCGCGTAGATATTTGGGAGTTGGTCGGGTACTTCGATCTGGAAGTTGACCCTCGGTTCCTCCGGCATCGGGCCCCATCGTGGCACAGGTTCGCCCCAGTCTTCCGGACGGTCAGCCAGCGCCGCGGCGTCACTCCCCCACCAGCCCTGTGACCCATAGCCCAGCTCGCCCACTACGCCGAGAGCTTCTGCCTCCTGTCGGGCCAGTGCTTCCGACTCGTCCAGGCCGATAATGGGACGGGCCATGCTCAGCACTGCCCCTACATCACCGAATGGCGAGGGCGGTTCAAGGACGCTGCCGGCAAGTGGCACACGGTCGAAGCGTGCGATGGCCATCGGTCCGATCTGGATCCAGCCCGCCGAATCACCCGAAGAAACAGCCGCTCTGGCCAAAGAGCTGCCCTGGATGGCCTGACCGCGTCGAGTCGGCCTCCCCGTTGTCTACATCTCCCTCGCTGGTGTAGACCTGAGATAGGCGGATAGCACTCGGAAGGTGTCGGCGTGGATAGGGTAGGGAACCCCACGCCGGCGGCGGCGCTGAACGAAGATTGGATTGGCGTCGACCAAGCGTCCTCCTGTCCAGAGCACGCCAACGACATCCAACCCACAAGCCCAAGGCGGCGTAGGCTCAGACAGCCGCCGGCGTGTGGGTGGTGGACTCCCACAAACCGACCTTCGCCGGCTCGCCGGATTCCGAGGCTATCCCCAGGTAGTTCAGCGAGGACCTCTCAAACAGCCTGAATTGCCAGATCGCCTCGTCCATGTGACCTTGGTTGAAGACCCCGACCTCCGCCAATCGGTGGAAGTCGTCCAGGGTGAGCCCGGTGACCCGCTCGAAGAGCTGGGTGTCGAGGCTCTCGATCACATGCACCAGAGCTTCTTCTCGGAAGTCTGTGAGGTACATGAAGACGGGGACCGCCTGGGCGAACTTCAACAGCTTGTCCCGCAGCGACTTCACCCTCTCCCGCTTTTCCTTACGCGCAGCGACCACCGCCGGGTCCTCAGGGTCCGGGGAGCTGCCCGTCCTGGACGTCTTGGCCACCTGCAGCTTCTTCGACTGGGCGATGATCCTGGTGGCGTCCTGGCGGAGGTTCCGGAAGTCCTCCATCTGCTCGAGGCGCTCGACGAGATCGGTATGGGCCAAGAGTTTGGTGAGGACCGCCTCGGATAGGTCGATCAGCCGAGGGCTCCCCCACCGCTTCGCCAACATCGCGGCGCCCGCACCGGCAGTGCCCCAATCCATCACCGCATTGACATCGATCTGGTCCATCCGTCCGCCGTCGAACGCGAAGATAGGCAGGAACTCGATCAGCTCTCCGATGGCTTCGGCGGGCGTCTTCTCCAACGCGCCGCCGGCCAGCTTGGTCCCGTATTGGTAGATCAGCGAGAGCGCCCGGTTGGGGTCGAAGTCGAAGACGAAGCAGGTCTCCTTGCGGATGGTGCGGGTGCCGTCGAGGTTCTTGACGACCCATGGGGACTGCACCCGGAATGCGGCCTGGAAGTAGGACTCGGGCGCCTTCAGGGAGCGAAGGATCAGGATCGCACCCCACTGCGGGACGGTGACCCCAGTCATTAGCTTGTTCACCGACAGGGTGATGGTCTGCTTTCCTTCCTTGGCCGCTCGCGCCAGCATCTTGTCCACGGGTGGCTTGGCCTGGGCTCCCTGGCCGGCCCGGTTCCCGGCGGCGACGTGGACGAGGAAGTCTCGGAAAAAGGGGTGGGCCTCGAGAGCGGCCTTCATGGCGTTGGCGGAGGCGACGGTGGGCAGGAGCCAGACGGTGTTCTCGACCGCTTCGGAGAACCGACTGTCGCTGTAGGGGAACGGTGGCTTGAAATTGTTGAGCAGCTTCTCAGTGGCGGACTGGGTGAGTCGGCCCCGCAGCATGTTGAGGAACTCGTCGACCCTCTTCGGGTCCTCGAAATGGAAATCGCTCCCGACCCTTTTCGCAGCGAAGTAGCCGGAGAGGTCGAACAGCCCGTCCTCGCCCTGGTCGATGGCCATCGAGGCCGTCTCGGCCAAAGCGTAGGTGAAGAGCTGCATCTGGGGGAGTTCTCGGTAGGGATTGCGGACCGGGTCCTGCGAAGGATCGTCTGCCCAGTGAAGCTTGGCCCACTGCTCCTCCGGATACGTCCAGTTGTAGATTGCGTCTTCGTTGAACTCCCCTTCGGCCAAGGCCCGGAACGGGGTGCCCGACAGGTAGAGAAAGCAGCGCCCGGACAGGTGGAGATCTTCAGCCGTGAGGTCCTCTGTGATGTTCGCGTCAGGAGTAGCAGCGATCAGGCGTGGGTCGCCCGCACTGGCGGCGTCAGCCGCCTCGTCGGCGCGGTCCGCCGCCACTTCGGCCTCGGTGAGCTCGGCACGGACCGAGGTGGTGGCCGACGCCGGAGAGCACAGCTCCCTGGCAGCGCCCTGCCAAGCACCGAAGTGGAACTCGTCGAGCACTATGCAATCCCAGTCGATCAGATGTATGTCTTCGTTGCGCGCCTTTACCTGTCCCTCGGCAGTGGTGCCGAGAAGATCCTGGAAGGAGGCGAACCAGACCAGCGGCGACCGAATGTCCGGGTCACATGGGTGGTCCCGGTCGGTGAAGGTCCAGTCGGCAAAATCGACATGGTGGCGCAGATCGTCATGCCACGCGCCCCGCACTGCGGGCTTGTAGGTGAGAACCAGCACCCTCTCCCAGCCCATACGACGAGCCAGTTGATAGGTGGTAAATGTCTTCCCGAACCGCATCTTGGCGTTCCAGAGGATCCTCGGTGGTTGGGAATCGGCCAAATGCTCGGCAAAGTATGCAGTAGTCCGATCCACTGCTTCCTGCTGCTCGGGCCGCATCGGGAAGTCCTCGGTGCGGTCCGGGTCGTATGGCCGGCCTGCTCGGACAGCGGCGATGGCTGCTCGGACTTCGTCAAGGGTGGCTTCGACCACCTCACTGGTTCTCTGGATGCCCGCCGAGTCGAGGACCTTGTGGACGGCATGGTCGTCGAAGGGTGTGCCGTCTTCACAGACCGCTGGTTCGTCGAGATGGACGACGATCCCCTTTCCGTCCGGATAGACGGTCCCGGTCTGTTCCTTAATCCGGACTCGGGGGTCGGCGCGCCCGGTGTATCCGACCTTCAGCCGTCCGTGGCCTTCGATCGTCGAGGAGCCATCCGTGCGGGTCCAGGCGGTGTCGTAGCCAGGGGCACTGTAAACATAGATGCGCCCGGTGATGGCGCTCACTCGTCCTCCTCTTCCCCGGACTCGGGAGCCTCCGTCCGATCGGGTGCGCCCGGCATCTTGTACTTGGCCCCGCCGGGCAGGTGCGACGCGGGGACCGGCGAATCGAGCGAGAGGACGGCTTCGCGCGGATGAATCGTCGCTTCGATGTACGCGGCTTCGTCCTCGGGAAGGCCGAAGTGTTCGTATAGATCCGCGTCGGTCCAACGACGCTTCATGTCCACCACCGGCACAAAGCGGAATCGGTCGGGAGCAAGGTCCTGGGTCACCTTGCGCTGCAGCACCAGGAAGCGAACGAACTTCGTAGCGAGGTAGTGGGCATAATTCCGCGCCTCAGTCTTCCTCGCGAACGCACCGGCTACGAAATAGGTCTCGGTGCAGATTGACCCTGGAGCCAGGGCGATTGGCTCACCCAAGACGTAAGAGACCTCACGCCCATGCCCATCACCAGCTTTGGGCACGAGCACCTTCCACTGATCGATGAGGTCCTCGCCCCGTTCCAGGTCGTCACTCCCGACGTACCCGACGCCGCTGTTATAGACGACCGGGATCGGCGCCGCCTTCGTTCGACGCGCTCGACCGCGGAAATTGGTCCGAAACTTGTCTCCGAACGCCAGGCGCGGCTGCACCCAGTCGGCAGCGGAACCTTCCGAACGCTTCAGGACACGCTCCACGATGTCAGCCGCCTTGTTATCCCGGATGAGAACTCCTTGGCCGTCTCGGAGGTCCCGCATGTCGGTGGAGACGATCTTCCCATCAATGCGAGTCGAGAATTCGCAATCACCGTCATGGTCGCGGTCCCACAGGAAGTAGTTCACCCCGCCCTTAATCTCCACGCCCGGGAAGCAGTCGAAGAGCTTGGGGTTGTCCACGATCGCTCGCATGTGCCGGTCCTTCAGCATCCGGACGCGGAAGTCATCGAGGCCAAGCCCGCCGGTGAACCACCGCGACGGCGTGATGAGGGCGAGATACCGCGGTGACAACTCGATGGCGCGTTCCACGAAGTGTTGGTATACGGGCATGGTCCGCGTTGTGCCCTCGGCGCTGATCTGGTACGGGGGGTTGCCAACGATCACGTCGAACTGCATGTCCTTCATCTCCTCTGTCGGATACGCCCCGTGGATGAAGGCGTAGGCGTAGTTCTCACGGGTCTCCCCCCGTTCCAGGCTGAGTGGAGCTCCGCAGATCTTGCAAGGGCCGGAGTTCTGGCCTTCGCCGTTGGTCCTGTAGTCGTGCTCAGCCGGCACGAACGGTAGGTTGCCCTCGGGGCTATCGAAACGGACGGCGGCGCAGTCGCTGGTTGCATCCCTTGACACATAGACGGAACGACGGGTCATCTCGCCGTGTACCTGGGTGACCGCCGCTCCGAACAGCATGTTTCTCAAGATGTGTTCGGCACGCAGAGCTGCATCTGGCTGCCACCCGGCCAGTCCTCGCATCAGGCGCCGAGCCACTTCCCGGAGGATTGAGCCGGACTTGGTTGCCGGATCCAGCCAGCGGTATTCCGGGTTCGACCACACCTCGGCTGGGAGTAGATCGAGCAAGGCCCATGCCAGGAGAGGCGGAGTAGGGATGGCGTCGGAAGACAGCGCGGCGATGACGTCGAGAATGTCTGGCGTCTTCTGCGGGCGGATGAGCGAAGCATCAATGCTCATCCGGCAGCCCTCGTACGCCGTCGGGTAGGTGCGGTCACAACGGGCGCCGGGCGGAGTCGTGAGAAGTGCACTGGCTCGGAGTCCTGGGTCCGCTCGGTCCAGAAGAGGTCCCGTTCGGCGGGCGGGATCAGTGGGTAGCTCCAGACGCGTTGGAAGGTGGCGGCAGCGGCGCCCGGCCGCCAGTCGCACAGCTCGATCTGGTGGCTGGCGTTGAGAGTGTCCCCTCTGATGATGTTGCTCTCCAACACCAGTACGGCCGCGCCGGTGAAACCGACGCTCGGCTCAACAGCGGGGACGTTGCCCCGATAATGCCCAAGTAGGACCTCCGCCGTCCGGGCCCGAGCCTCAGTGATGTTTCTCTCGGAAACGTCAATGCCGTAGATCGCGGCGGTGGCCCGGAGCAGGGAGTGCTCAAAGTGCTCCTGGGAGGCGCAGGCGGAGGCGGGCACGAGCTCCAGCTTCCGGCGCAGGATCTCGACCAAGAAGTTGCCATTCCCACACGCTGGTTCGAGGAACTTCGCATCAGTGTTGGTGAACGCACCCGGTACAAGATCCAGCATGGCATTCACTTCCCGCTCGTGGGTGAACACCTCGGCCAGGTCACGCACCCGCTCCCTTGATCGGGTTTGGGCGAACTGGGCCGCGAGGGTGGCCAGATTGGGCTCGCCCTCAACGCTCGGCCAGTCCCCCTCCGGGGATCCGCTGGGAGAGCCAGCCCGGCTACGTCGGAGTGCCGCGGAATCGGTCTGAGTCACCGGGGGCCACGGCAAGGGACTTTGGCTGTCGGTACGCCTGTGAACTGGGCCTTCCGGTCTTGCCGCCACTGTCCTCCTACTCCTGGCCGATCTCGTCTCCGCAGTGTATGTCCACCTGCGGAGCAGCTCGGGGAGCCCAGCTCTCTGCCGAGAGTCGCAGTGGGTAGGTTGCCCACAGTGCCTCGTTTAGGAGGTAGAGACCCGAGATCAGTGGGCAACGAGTCGCCCGTGGGCAAGGAGTTGGAGCGCGAGGCCCTCAACGGCTGGCCAGCGGGACCGAGGAGTCCACGAACCTCGGACTCTCCGGCCGCCACCGTCTCGGCTATGCGGTCGAGGTCCGGGGCCAACTGGTAGGCGGCGCGGTCGGCCTTGGCCAGGTCGGTTCGGGACTGATAGGGAACCGAGCCGAAGGAGATCCGCTCGGCCTCGTGGCCGGCAAGCATGACGAGCAGTTCGGCGTGGGGGTCGTCGATGGCGTCGTCGAACCGGGTCACTCCGGGGTGGAGCTCGACGGAGATCACCTTCACGCCAACGGCCGCCGCCACGGTGAGGTGGCCAACCTCGTGGTAGGCGGTGCGCTCCGTCTCCGAGGGTGGCTCGATCAAAGGTGCGTGACCGTGAACCGTCGGGGGCGTCGTGCTGGACGGAACGGCGTGCCGGTCCTCTGGGAGCGGTTGGCTTCACACATGTAGTACCTGAGCAACTCGGCGTTGATGGCGTGAACCTGACCGCATAGATCCTCGATCTCGGCGGCGTACCGCTTGACATCGGCGCAGTGCGAAGCAACGAGGGTCCGCCTGTCGCGCCGCCTGGCCTCAACGGCGGCAGCATCCATCTTCTCTTCGAGGGCGAGGGCCGCGGCGAGCAGGTCGGTTCTTTCGTCAAGGAGTTCTGATTCGGTCATAGTCATTGGAGGGCCTCCCTTTCGAGTTGGAGTCGGCGCAGTTCGTGGTCGATAGGCTCAAGTCCCTTGAGCAGCAGAGCGCGGCGCTTCTGGAGCTTCGCGATCTCCCGGTCGAGCTTCTCGATGTGTGGGCGGTTGCGTTCGGCCCGTTCCCGGGCCGCCTGGACCTGACGCTCCCGCTCCCGTAGCTGGCGCTCCTCCTCGGCGGCTGCCGCGGCGGCTCGCTTCTCCCGCTGGCGCAGGTCGTATTCGAGCTTCGCGGTTTGCGACTCTGGAATGGGCGGGGCCGGCAAGGGACAGGTGTCGACGTCGAGCCTGAACCCATGCCGGTCGACTTTCGGGCTCTTCGCTTCGATCCTTGCGAGGCGCTCCAGGATTTTGCGGGTGTCAGACATGAGTCTTCCTTTCGCCGATGATCGCCGCCAGCCGGCGCAGAGCGTTGATTGCTACCGCGGTGTCACTCCGAGCGATGCCGGAAACGGCGAGGTCCTCGAAGTCCTGGGCGGTGGTTTCGCACAAGGCGATGGCCTCGGCCGGTGTGGTCACTGGCGTACTCATTGGTCGATCTCCTTGATCAGTGCGGCGATTTCGGGGTGGCGGACCGCGTGACTACCGGACGTGCCGGGGGCCACGTCTCGAGGAAGTTGGGCGACGATCCGCTCGATGCGGTCAAGCCGCTCGGTCTGGGGCTTAGTGCTTCTGGGTCGGTCATGTCACCAGGCCGCCCTGTTCAAGCGGAGCGCCTCGTCGCCGAGGGCTTCAGCCGAGAGGGCGGCTCGTCGCTGGACCCGGGCGTAGTCCTCTTCAAGGGCCGCAAGGGCCTGCTCCAGACCGGCGGTTGCGTTCCAGGCTCGCTCGCCTAAATCCGAGGCGGTGGTGAGAACCTCCTGGTGGCCGTTCGGGTGCGTCCGGACCTCCCAGTAGGAGCGCATCTCCTCGATCCGATCGAAGACAGGTTTGAGGCTTACGGTCATGCTCTTCCTTTCGGTTGGCGACACACGGCACAACGGGGGCCGCGGTCGTGTGGGTTGGTGTGACAACTGATGCAGCGGGCTGCCCGGCGCTCGGTCGGAAGGAGGGCCAACCAGGCGCGGTCGGCAACGGCTCGCTCCGCTCGGCTCAGTTGCACCACCGGGGTCCTCCGTCTTTGGAGCCAGTTCCGGAAGCGCTGGAGCGGAGTCATCGTTCGTCCCCGGCGATGGCTTCAGCGACTTCGGGGTGCTCCAGCGCCTCGGCCAGGGCATCCCGCACCGTGGCCCAGGGCTCGGAGTCGCCCAGGCGGTCGAGGATGGCGGCGCTACCGTCCCAGCGGGCGGCACCCAGGGCCCCGTCGACCACCAGGGCAGCTAGCTTCGGCGGCCAGGCAAGTGCCAGACCGAGGTTGACCAGGAATGGCACGCCTTCGGCGCGGAGGGCCTCTGAGAGGGTTTCACGGCTCTCGGGGCTGACGCCGTCGAAGGCGTCGAGTATCCGCTGGGCTTCGTTATGCATCGTCGTCTTCTTCCTCGATGTCGATGAGCGGGGACCGGAACATGCCGGCCAGGATCCGCCTGCCTTCGGCGTCGGCTAGCTCTGCCTGCGAGATGGTCAGACCGAGGCGTGCCCGGGCGGCGGGGGAGAGGCCAAGTCGATCTCCGAGTTCGGTCATCACCTTGTCGGCGCGCCGGAGTGCCGCCTCGGCCGGATTGATTACGGCCCGGTAGCCGGCGACGCCTCCACGAGGGTCAGGGATGGGTTCGTCGATGACCAAACCACGTTGCTGGATCTCAATCCGTGCTCTGACTGCGTCTTCAGCCGCCTCGCAGTACCGAATGACCACATGCCGGTCGAGCACGGGCTGGAGAACCGGCATCGACCGGTGGATGGCCGCCCAAATCTCGTTGCCGAGGACACCAAAGTAGGCGGGAGGCTCGGGGACATCGGCCGCCGGCTGTCCGATCGGGACGACGGCGGCCTTGGTGCCCCCCGCCCGGGCGCTGTGGGAGGGATTGCCAAGGCGCTTTTGGCGTTCGGGATCACCCGGCTTGCCGGCCGTCCTTCCGAAGCTGGCGCCACTGATTGGCCCACGTTTGCCCGTCACGGCAACCCCCCCTCCCCGCCGTCGGAAACGTCCCGGGAGCGTGTGCAAAATACGGCGTGCTGGGTCATTGGAGACAATCGGCCAGACTTCGCGACCGCCCCTACCCCCATGGGCCACATGGACTCGCTCATCGTCCGCTCCTCCGGCCGCGTCGCTTGTTGCTGCATTCCAGTCGTCGCACGACCCGCCGTGCCGTTGCTCCCCACCGACGGGGCACTACAGCGCCAGCTCTCGCTCGACGGCTCGAACGTGGTCACAGGCCGGCCCACAGCCACAGGAGCACGACCAGACGCCACTGGTGCGCCTCACGTCGTAGACGCCGTCCCAGCACCGGACCCCGGCCACGACCTCGGCTTGGGTCTGGGCGGTCACTATCGCTTCGCAGAATGACATCTCAGTTCGTCTCCGCTTCCATCGCCCGCATGAACGGGCAGGTACCTTCGTGGGCGACCACCAGCGCCCAGGTGTTGGGCGAGACCTCATCGAGCCGTTGCTCTGCCTCACATTGCGGGCATCCACCCGGGATGCGTTTGCCGGCGAGGCTGTCCAAGAAGGGACGGATCGGCTCGGTCATCAGAACTCACCCTGTAACGCTGTAACGGACGTAACGGACGTAACGGACGTAACGGATCCTTTGGCAGGCTCCGACGGTCTGCTATTACCTAGTGATTCAGTAGGAAACTGCTGGCTTTCGTAATCCGGTACCGCTACATAGCGCGACCAGGCGTCTGACAGATCACCTCGGGTGTATCCGCGTGCCACCCTTTCGCCAATCCGGACGAGCCTCGGGCTGATCCCATACTTGGTCAGTCGTCGCGACAGCGACCGTGCATCTAGGGCCCTTCCACGAATGTCGCCCCACGGCGCCAGGTCCATCTCGACCAGGGCGGCGAGGATGTCCTCGGTGAAAATGTGCTCCGACTCGGTCTCATCGAACACGGTACGGAGATCCGTGAGGAGTCGGACGCCGATGCTGGGAGGGGCTGCCTTAGCATCCGTTACAAGCGTTACAGCGCTACACCGGGCACGCTCGGGCCAGCTTCCGCCAGCCGCATCAGCGACCGCAATCAGAGGTTCCCAGCAGTCTGCATCTCTGTCGGCGATCTCGGCCGGCATCTCAGGCCAAGCCATGGGGATTGTCTGAGCCCACTCAACGAGCCGCCGGCGGATCTCTGCTCCTTGCGGCGCATTCAGTCGATGGCGGAATGGCTCGACCTTCTCGTCGGGTGCTCGACGCCGCATCCTGATCACAACGGATCGGGTCATCAGCGTGTCTGGCAGGTCGTCCAGGCCGGCGAGAGCTACCGCACAGTAGGCATCAAGTTCCTCGGTCATCACCGTGGCGCCCTTGACCACGCATCGGCCAGCTTTGGCGCCCTTGCGATGGCCGGCGTTGAGCATCCCCCGGACGTCCTCGTTGTCCTTGGCCCGTGGGCCGAACACGGTGTCGATCTCGTCATAGAGGAGCGTCGGCAGCCCTTCGGGATCCGCCACCTTGCGGAACAGGTAGGCCGGGGTGGTGTTCACCGCAAGGACCGGCATTGGCACCAGTGGCTCGGTGACCTCGAGCGCCCGAGACTTGCCACTTCCCGGCTCCGGTGACAGGAATGCAATCCGGGGAGTCGACTCCCATAGATCCATACGGTGGGTGTGGACGATCCATAGGACGTGGGCCACCCGGGCATGATCAGAGGGGTATGCCACGAACCGTGCGAGGTAGGTGTCGACCTCATCAAGGACGGCGGAGCCTTCGTTCACGAGCCGCCCTCAATCGTGGTCAGCTCTCGAAAGGCTTCGGCCGTGGCCTCGTCCGCTTCCACCGACAGCCGATGGCAGTCTTCCTCCCATGCGCAGTGGAGCTGTTGTGGGGTCCGGCTCAGGTGCCAGGCCAACTCCCGCCGGTACCTGACCGGCATGGCCTCCCATTCGACCTGCGGGTCGAACCGGGGCAATCGGTCAGCCAGTCGAGCGATGAACACCGTCTTCACCGTGAAGTCGAGGCTCTCCCAGGACCACCGAGCCTCTTGGCGCTCGATGAGGTCGGCAAGGCGTTGGATGGCGGTCGTCACGACGGATCACCCCGCATCCAGCTCGCCAGATCGGTGTCTACGATCCGAACCAGTCGTCCGATACGCCGGGCCCGGAGGTTTCCCTCGCGGATCTCGCGGCGGATCGTCCAGTCCGAGCAGCGGGCCTCCTTGGCCGCCTCACTGACCAGGTACAGACCGGGGATCCGGGTGGTCGCATCGGGTGGGGCCGTCATGATGCGACCTCAGGGAACAGCTCGGCTTCCGACCGACCGAGGGCCTCAGCCGTGCGCCTCCTCAGTGCGGGCCATGACGCGACCCGGCCATTCAGAACCTGGCTGAGCGTCCCCGCGCTGACGCCGACCGTGGGGGCTAGATCCCGCTGCGTCTGGCCGCGCTTGGAAAGTTCGACCTTGACGGGATGGACAATGGGCACTCCGCATCACCTCAGTACCGGCAGCAAGGCCGGTCTCTTAGGTGAGGGATTCGCGGCGCCCTCCCAAATGCCGACGGTGGACCTGGGGGAACGACCCCTTCCAGGTTGACCGAGGATTACAAATGTGTGATTACCAATGTAGGCTTAGGATCGTGAACGCGCAAGGCACCCCCGAAAACCCCACGTTGATCGTGGTTTGCGACTGTCGGCCGGGGGCACCCCGGCTCGCTCGATTTGAGCTACGCCTAGAGGACCCGCCGGAGATGATGTCGAAAGGTGGCGGCCTTCACCTGCATCTCCTGGCCTCCACCGGCCGAGTGACTTCGCTGGGGGGCCATGAGCGGACCGCGGTGGCCGCCGACGGTGGGGTCGCCATCCGCTGCCCGTCGTGCAACTGGACCGGCAGGTTCACCGATGAGCGGATCAGGCGGGCCCTCGTGACCTCCACGCTCCGGGCCATGAAGCAGGCCGGACCGGGAAATCGCAATCGGACACCGGTACAGATGCCGGCCACGGTGCTGTCGTCCGACCAGTGGGACGCGGATTGGTCGGAGCTGGGGAGAGCGGCCGGCCTCTGAGGCCGGAAAATACAGTCCGATACAGGCCGGCCAGGGCCCCCGGTCGATGTCGGGTTCAGCGCTGTGATTCCGACCGATGGGCAGGGCAAACCATCCCTACTATGTCCCTACTAACTCACCAGAATCGGCACGCCTGACAGGCTTGTTCTCCCCTATTTCCCCTGGTCAGCGCCCTTCTACATCACTCAGCATCACTCCACTCGCATACCTAGCAGAATCCCGCCTACAGGCCGGCTCACCGTCAACCAGGGATTATGTCCCTGAACAGTCCAAATGTGACTCAATTGTGACTCAATATCGGGCAGTCTTCTCATGCGGCATCCAAATGAACGACGCCTCGGGCCAGGCGCCTGATCGGACGTAACTCTGACGGCAGTGCCGCGATAAGCCAGTACTTGGAGACCTTCTAGCTCCGTTTGGCTCAGTCTCTGCCTAGAAACATGTGTTAGTGAGTCTTGACGGACTCAGAAGAAATAGCCGCCGCACCTAGTGGCTGTCACACGACCAACGGCAAACGAGGCAACGAGGCCAGCCTTCGGCGGTGAGAGCCCTGGGTCTGGCAGCCATACGGTGGGCGGTCGTCATCTTAGCTTGCGATTAAACCCTCGCCCTACTCGCTGACGGCTTCGTTCAACAGGAGTTCGGCGGCCTTGGCGTCAACGTTGCGTATCTGATCGAGCAGGGCACGAATACGACGGTCGTTGCCGATCCACTCCTGATAGAGCTGAGCTTCTCGGTCAGTCAATCGCTTGGTCACGGTCTTGCCGTTCACCTTTGCGGTCCACTGCCAGTAGGGGCCGTGTGGAGTAGGCGGATCAGCGTTGCACCGGCATCCCGCCGATGTGCAGCGGGTGAACCGGCGAGTCACGCTTCCAGCGGCGACGATTCCGATGTCTGCGATCTGGGCGGCCAGCTCCCGGTGCCGCCGGTCGTGCTCCTCCAGCCGCTCCGCGGCGGTCGTCCTTGCCATTGCGCTCCTCTGGTCGACAGCAAGCATCCCTCATCGGCAAGCAGGCAGTAAGCATACTGTCTGGATGGGACGTGCTGATGCAGCCGCTGCCGAGCTGATCGACTTTCGCCAGTCATTCCACCAGTGCCTGTCCCCGTGGGGAGATGCCCTCTTCGAGCTCTGTGACGCCGCGCTGTGCTCGTCGGCCCCGGTGGGGTCGGTGCCCTCCCTCAGCCTGGAGCCGGAGTTCCGCAGATCTCACGGCAGCCTCTACAAGTCCCTGGCCGAAGGAGACGTGGACGGCGCCCGACTCCGTCAGCTTCTGGTCGAGCGTCGTCCGAAGGAGTGGCCGTTGGTTTTTGCCGTCGGCGCCTCGACCTGGGACCGCTGTGACGCCGAGTGCAGCCCTGAACGGGGCTTCTACTATTCAGCCTCGAAGCACTCAGCAGGACAGCCGATCGTCGCCGGCTGGTCCTATCAGTGGATCTGCCAGCTGGGCTGGGCATCTGACTCGTGGACCGCGCCTCTCGACGTGGAACGTATCCCGCCGCGCCACGACGCGGCCAAGGCCACCACAGAACAGATCCGCCGTCTCGTCGGACTCCTTCCCGATGACGGGGAAGTCCCGCTGTTCGTTTTCAATGCCGGTTACAACCCGATCGCCATCGGTCACCAACTCGCCGGAGACCGGTGCGAATGTCTCACTCGCATCCGCGACGACCGGGTATTTTACGCTGATCCCCCTGCTCGTCCCAACCGACCGACGCGGACCGGTGGACGTCCCCCGCGGCACGGACGGCGCTTCAAGTGCTCGGATCCAAAGACCTGGACGCGGGCATCGGCGAGTCTTGTTTCCTCCGACCCCCGCTATGGCACCGTCAGGGTAAAGGCCTGGCATGGTCTGCACCCTCGGGTGATCGGTCGCGGACGGTGGGCTGAGCACAGTGGCGCACCACCGATCGTGCGCGGCACCGTCATCCGGATAGAGGTCGAGCACTTGCCCAAGCCCACCTCCCAGACAAAGAAAACGTTGTGGCTCTTTTGGTCCGGGCCCAGCCAGCCGGATCTCGACCGATGCTGGCGCGCCTATCTGCGGCGCTTTGACATCGAGCACACCTTCCGCTTCATCAAGAACACCATGGGTTGGACCACACCGTCACTGTGCACGCCCGACCAGGCAGATCGCTGGACGTGGTTGATTGTCGGCGCCTTGACCCAGCTGCGACTCGCACGCGGTCTCGTCGATGACCTCCGATTGCCATGGGAACGCAGATCCGACCCAAAGAAGCTGACCCCTGTGCGAGTCCGAAGGGGGTTTCGACGACTTCGTGCCACGATCGGCACGCCAGCCAGTCCACCGAAATCGGTTATGCCCGGCCCGGGACGTCCAAAAGGAACCCGAAAACCGCCCAGAACCCGTTATCCCCCAGTCAAAAAGGCTGCTTGAGCTGGGTCAAGGGTTTAATCGCAAGCTTAGAGCGCGCGCCAATAGGTAGTTGAGTGATGTTCCTGGTCGTCGATCGGCTTTGGACCTACTGCGTGGCGAGGAGGAGCCCGGTGGGCGTGTTCCGGTCGCCTGCAAGCACGGCAAGCGACTCGGCCACCGAGGACAGGAAGAACGTTGACTCCTTGCGGTCCAGCTCGAGAACAGCGGTGGCGGCAAGGTCAGCGGGAATGCGACCCTCGTCCCGCAGGGTGATCACGGCCTGGGCCAGCTCGAGGCGTCGGCTGGGTGAGTCGACCTCGGCCATCACCTTGTCGAACACCGCATCGAGCACGTCAACGTCGTCGTCCTGGATCGAACGGATGGCGCTGTCCATGGTGGGGGTCAGGATCCCGAGGCGCAGCTGGAGTGACGTGTCGAGCTCCGGCAAGTAGAGCAACTCATCGAAGAGGTAGCGGAGCTCGACCTCGTCGATACCCCTCAGGTCAGGGACCACGCCTTCGCAGAGCTCGGGAGGGAGGCAGTGACCCTCGATGGTCTCGAAGTTCCCATAGCAGCATCGTTTCGCCTTGGATCCGCTCCCACAGGGACAGGGTTCGTTGCGCCTGATCTTGGCCATGACCACCTCCTGGTGAGGCCATTGTCTCGGCCGGACCAGTGCCGAGGGTGGACCGCTGCTGACCAGGGAGAAAGGTCCACCGGTCGTTGTGTCGGACCGGACAAGATCCGGCTGAGTCCCAACACCAACGAACCAGTGGAGGTCCCATGCTTGCACTCAATCCCGCCGTCGTCGATGCCGTCTGGCAGTCTTTCGCCGGCTACCTGCCCAAACGCGGCCACACCAACCACCCGCTCGGCTGTCATCGACCACGGATCTCGGACCGTGACTGCTTCGAGGCCCTCCTGTTCCGGTTGGTCACCGGGTGCTCCTGGGACGTGGCCGGAAGGCTGGGCAAAGGTGGTGAGACCACCCTCCGCCGGCGGCGTGACGAGTGGGTGGCAGTTGGTGCATTCCAACACCTGGTCGAAGAGGCCATCAACGCCTTCGACAAAGTGATCGGCCTCGATCTCTCCGAGGTGTCGGTCGACGGATCACTGCACAAGGCGCCCATGGGAGGCGAAGGGACGGGGCCGAATCCGACCGACCGGGGCAAGACCGGCTGGAAGTGGTCGATCGCCACCGACGCCAACGGGGTGCCGATCGGATGGGTCACCGAAGGAGCCAACCGCAACGACTCCATCCTGCTCGCCCCGACTCTGGACGATGTGAAAGAACGTGGTCTGCTCGCCGACATAGAGACGCTCTGGCTGGACCGGGGTTATGACTCCGAGCTGACACGTACTCGGCTCATAGAACGCGGCATCACCGACGCCATGATCGCCAAGAAGCGCAAGCGGGGATCGGCCACCGCCACCAAGCGCCAGCCCATGGGACTGCGGTGGCCGGTCGAGCGCACCAACTCCTGGCTGAGCAACTTCGGTCAGATGCGAAGGAACACCGACAGGTTCACCGACCATCGCCTGGCTCAGTTTGCCCTGGCTGTTGCCCTGATCATCACCGTCAAACTGGTCAAGTGGTCGAAGCGGTGGGGGTCACTGGCTATCGCCTAATGGCGCGCGCTCTTAGATCTTCACGACTGCGATCTACGAGCGCAGCCAGGTTCGCGACTGACTTCTCCATCATGCTCTTTGGAACAATCGGAAACTTCTCCCACGCCAGCTCGGGTGTGTTGCTCCAGTCGCAGTAGTTGGTCACCTCGGTCTCGCTCCTGCCGACGGGGGACATCTCCCATCCGTACACGTGACCGAAAGCACCGCGCTCTTTGCTTCCCACATTCCACTCGAGCAACGCGTCTGGAATGATCTTCGTGACCGTGTTGAGGGCCTTGTACTTGCCCATTGGGCGGTCGCCCAGTGGCTCTCGGTCCATATCGATCTCGAAGGTGTCGCCAACCGCCAGAAGCAGCTTCGAGTCAGGGGCCGCTTGAAGCATTCCCGAGCCGTCGATCTCGACCTGCCTCTGGGGATCACGAACGATGGCAAAGACCGTGTGGGGCTGAACCTGCAGAGTTCGAGTTACTGAAATTCGACGGACAGTTGTCACGAAGACCTCCAACTCTTGGATCGCTCCAAAGCTACCCGTGATCGAGCTTCGATTCTCAAGAGCAGCGACTATGACCCACTACGTAGCCTTCCCGGGTCTGGGATACCGGCGACTGTGTTTGATCCCAGAAGCAAGTTTCTGTTAGTCCTCGATGGCCAGGAAGACGTCGGTGGACTTGACCAGCACCGTCACCGGACTCCCTTCGCCCAGGCCGAGATCCTCGGCCGCCTCGCGGGTGATGGCGGAGGTGACGATGTCACCACCCCGCAGTTCGACCTTCACGGTGGTGATGGCCCCGCCGTGGTGAACGGCGACCACCGTGCCGGGCAACTGGTTCCGGGTGCTCAGTCGCATCCGGCCACCCTCCCATACTGGCAGGGTCGGCGCACGATCTGACACCCGCCATGGCGGGTCGGAACGCACCCTTTCCGAGGTCCGTGCCGAATGTCAGTCGCCGGTGACGGGGTACACGTCGATCTGGGTGGCCTTGACCGACACCCACACCGGGGATCCGTCGGTGAGCCGGAGCTCGGCCAGGGCCGCGGCGGTGATTTCGGCCGTGATGAGGACCGGGTCCTCAAGCAGTACCCGGGCCCGGTCCCCCGTCAGATGTACCTCTGCCACCCGGGTGAGCCAGGCGTTCCTCGGGCTGCCCGAAGGGCGGTCGGGATAGAGCGCCACATCGCGGGGGGCGATGACGGCGAGCCGGGGACCAAACATCGGGCTGGCCATCTGCAGTGCGAACCCACTGTCCACGACCAAACGGGTCCCATCGGCATGGCCCTCAATCAGGTTGAGTCCCACCAGTTCGGCCACGTACGCCGTATGCGGCCTCGCAGTAATGTCAGCGAGGGTGCCGCCCTGGACCACCTGGCCGTCCTCGATGATGATCAGGCGGTCAGCCAGGGCGGCGGCGTCCAGGGGATCGTGGGTGACCATCACACAGGACCCAGCGAACGCCTCGAGGTGGCGGCGGAGCCGGTGACGGACCGCTCCGCGGGCAGCGACATCCAGCGCGGCCATGGGTTCGTCCAACAGAAGCAATCTCGGCTCGGTGGCGAGGGCACGGGCCAGCGCCACTTGCTGGGCCTGTCCCCCAGACAGCCGTCCCGGTTTGGACGACGCCCGGTCGGCTAGCCCGATCCGCTCTAACCACTCGCTGGCCTGCCGGTTGGCCTCCGTCCTGGAGCGTCCGCGGCACTGCAGTCCAAAGGCCACGTTGGCCACGGCGGTGAGATGGGGGAAGAGGAGGTAGTCCTGGAACACCATGCCGCAGGACCGGTGCTCCGGTGGTACCAGTATCGGGACGGACGGGTCATCGAGAGTCTCGCCGTCCAGTGCGATCCGTCCGCCGGCAAGTGGCTGCATGCCGGCCAACGTCCGGAGCAATGTGGACTTGCCACTGCCGTTCGGTCCGAGCACCGCTACAACTTCGCCGTCCTCCACCTGCAGATCCAGCCGTTCGACAAACCCGCCGACGGTGACGTGAATATCAGCCGTCAGACTCATGGAGCGATTGCCCCCAGCCAACGGCCTCGTAACGCCACCAGCACCACCAGGGACACGGCCAACAACGCCAGGGACAGGGCGATGGCCACCTGTTCGTTGCCCTGGAGAGCCAAGTACACGGCCAGTGGGAGGGTCTGGGTACGTCCCTCGATGTCTCCGGCGAAGGTGATCGTGGCCCCGAACTCGCCGAGGGCCCGGGCCCAGGTCGAGCGCGGTCCCCGCCACGATGGACGACGAGATCATCGGCAGGGTGACTCTTCGGAACGCGGTCCACCGCCCTGCCCCCAGCGTGGCCGCCGCCTCCTCGTAGCGGCCGTCCATGGAACGGAGGGCGGCCTCCACCGTGATGATTAAAAAAGGCATGGCCACGAAGGTCTCGGCCATCACTGCACCGGCGGTGCTGAAGGTCAGCTGGACTCCGAACCAATCGAACAGGGGTGTGCCGAGGAACCCGTCACGGCCGAAGGCCAGGAGTAGGGCTACGCCACCCACGACCGGAGGGAGCACCATGGGGAGGACGGTCAGAGCCCGCACCAGGCTCCGCCCCGGGAACGTCACTCGGGCCAACACCCAAGCCAGGGGGATGCCCAGCACCACCGACAGCCCCGTGGCCCACAGCGAGCACACCAGGGACAGCCGGAGCGCATTGAGCGCCACCGGTGTGGTGAGATCGGCCCCCAGGGTGGACCACGAGACCTTGGAGAGGAGACCGACAAGAGGGAGAGCCAGGAACCCCACGGTGAGCGTGGCCACCCCCACCACCAGAACCGGTGGTCGCCGCCTCCGGGCCGCGCCGGTCCCTGTCACGCGGCCTTAGTGGGCCGGGAGGAAGCTGGCCTGCCGGAGGACCTTCTGCCCGGTCGGACCGAGCACGTAGGCGATCCACGCCCGGGCCAGGGCCAGGTCCTTGGTCGTCTTGACCACGGCGATGGGATAGCTGGTGGTGACGTTCTGGGAGGTGGGAATGGGGATGCCCACGCCCTGAGTGCCGATCGTCTTGGCATTGGTCACGTACACAATGCCGGCTTCGGCGTCGCCGGTGGTGACGGCGGCGAAGGTGGCGTCCACGTTCTGGCCCAGCGTGACCTGGGACGCGGGCAGAGTCACGTGTGCATCGTGCAATGCCTACCGCGGCTGTGGCCCCACAAGGAGCCGTGGTCACGCATAGCGAGACGACGGGGGCCTTGGTCAGGTCGGCCAGGGAGTGAATGGCCAAGGGATTGCCCGGCTTGACCACGATCTCGAGCCGGTTGCGGGCGAAGGTCACCGGCTGTGCCCTTGATGTCTCCGGCCTGCACCACCGTGTCCATTTCCGTCGGGGAGGCCGAAGCGAACACGTCAGCCGGGGCGCCCCCGGTGATCTGGTTGGCCAGGTCGCCCGACGACCCGAAGTTGAAGGCGACGGTAGTTCCGATGGATGGTTCGTGTGAAACATGTTCCCCAGCTGACCGAATGCATCGGTGAGGGACGAGGCGGCAGACACGGTGATGGACCCGGTCAACGAGGCCGTCGTCGTAGAGGTGCTGGCCGAGCCCGGCGAATTCCCGCAGGCCGCGCCGACCAGTGCCACCGCTCCGAGCACGACACTGAGAGCCACGCCCCCGGACGCACGACCTCCCATCAGGCGTCCGCGCGACAGGCACTTCGGTTCATGCTGGCGCGACCTCCATGATCACGTCGGTGGACTTGACCACGGCGGTGGCCAGGTCACCTTCCTCGATCCGGAGGTCGTCGGCGGCCTCGCGGGTGAGAAGGGACACGATGCGGAACCGGCCGGCGCGGAGCTCGATGATGGCGGTCAGCTTGTCGCGCTCCACCCGGGTGACCACGCCGCTGAACCGGTTGCGCGCCGACTGGGACAACAGCTCCTCGGGGACGTAGGCCTCGTCCTGTTCGCGGACGAACCGGGCCAGCGAGGCGCCCTCCACCATCCGGTGGCCGCCCTCCGACCGCAGCGTCTCGAGCCGCCCCTCGTCGCACCATCGTCGGACGGTGTCCGTGCTCACGCCGAGGAGCTCGGCCAACTGACCGGGACGGTACTGGGACATGGCACAAAACTTTAGCCAGTGAACCTCGTAGATACAAGTAATAATGATCCAGTTTCCCGCATATACGAGCTTCTATGGCTTGATATCCCTTATAACCGAAGTTGACTCTGTTCCTTCTGCGACCGACTCCACCTCACCGCCGACGGACCGGCGCCAGGTCCCGGAGCGGCCACCGGACTTGTGCCACAGCGTCAGCTCATCGATGGAAGCGGAGGCGTCCAGGGCGAGGACGGGTTGGATCACCACCAGGGCGGCGACCGTGCAGGCGGTGAGGGCCTCGATCTCGACACCGGTCCGATCGATGATGGCCGCCACCGCCCGGATGCGCATGCCCTCCGCTGCCACCACGATGTCGACTTCGAGCCCGTCGATCCGGATGGGATGACAGAGAGGGACGAGGGATGCCGTCTGCTTGGCCGCCATGATGCCGGCCAACCGAGCCGATTCGAGCAGGTCCAGCCCCCCCTTCGGGTCGGTCACTGCACGAGCCACCTCGGGCGTAGTCCGGACCAGGCAGCGGGCCTCGGCGACCCGAACGGTGAGGGGCTTGCCGGTGACGTCGACCATGTGGGCCTTGCCGTGCTCATCGACGTGGGCGAGTCGATCCGCCCACCCGTTTCCCGTGCTGGACAGTTCCGCGCTCATCCGCCCGAGACTGGAGGAATGACGGCCACCTCGTCCTCTCGCCCGACCGGATCGCGAGGCCGAGGCGGCCTCACCGTTCACCCAGATACGGCTGGTGGCCACCACCCGGGCCAGGCCCTCCCCGAACCGTGCTTCGGCGGACGCCAACACCTGGCCCACAGTACTGCCGGCAATGTCCACTCCAGACTGGCCGGCCGCCACGCGGGCCGGACCGAAGAGCCGCAGCGTCGGTCACCGCTCAACCGCCGATCATCGACATTGAACGAGCCGGGCCGGAGGAAGCCGGGCTCATTGATGCCGTGGCCGGGCTGCTTGCCCCACACGGCATGACGGAGCAGGAGCTCCAGCTGATGCGTCGGACCGGCCGCTGCGGAGGACCTTCCGAGCGTCCAACTCGTCGTCCGAGAACAGGCAGTTCCGGATAGCGCCGTCGGCAGTGAGGCGTAGCCGGTTGCATGTGCCACAGAACGGTTGGGTGACGCTGGAGATGAGGCCGATCTCCCCCTGACCGTCGACGAACCGGAACGTCTGGGCGGGCGCCCGGCCTCCAAGGGCCCCCGACCGGCTCAAGGGGCCACCGGGCGGCAATCCGTCGGAAGACCTCGTCACCGGCGACCAGTTGGTCGCGCTCCCATGCGCCTGCGCCGTCGAGGGGCATGAACTCGATGAACCGCACCGATGCGGCCGGTCGTACGGGCAAATGAGGCGAAGTCGAGCACTTCGTCGTCGTTGCGGTCCCGGAGCAGGACGACGTTCACCTTAACTGGGACCAGTCCGGCCTCCTCGGCGACGTCCATGGCGTGGAGCACCGTGTTCAGGTCACCACGCCGACGGATCGTCCCGAACCGCTCGGGACGGAGCGAGTCGCAGCTGATGTTGACCCGATTGAGTCCGGCGTCGGCCAACGCCCGGGCCTGCTGGGCCAGCAGCATCCCGTTGGTAGTGAGAGCCAGGTCGTCGAACCCCAGAGCCGACAAGCGCGACACCAGTTCGGGAAGCCCCCGACGGACCAGCGGCTCGCCCCCGGTGAGCCGGACTGACGTGACGCCGAGTTCCTTGGCCACCGACGCCATCCGGACGATCTCGTCGAAGGTCAGGAGCATCGACCGCGGCAGGAAGTCCATCCCCTGTTCCGGCATGCAGTAGGTGCAACGCAGATTACAGCGGTCGGTGACCGAGATGCGCAGGTCGTCATGTATCCGACCGAACGCGTCGACGAGAGGGCCGGTGGTGGGAAACGCACCTGCCTCGGGGCTGCGCCCTGCGGCCGCACCCTCAGCCGTCCGGACCGACAGACCTGACCGGCACCGTCGTCACCACCGACCCTCCGGGAGACCGCTGGCCACTGGTCCCACCCGCTCGGGATCGAGGAGCATTACCTCGAACATTCTCGCCGGACTCCACCCCGTCACCGTCAGGGAGCACGGCCAGGGCGTTGGCCTCGGCCATGGCGGTCAGTTGGTGCGACTCCTGACCGGTCAGCCGACGGACGCGCCACTGCCCACCATTGTCTGCCGCGGCGAGGGATCGGAGGAAGTGGGTCTTGCCGTCGGGTCGACGCCGGAACGCGTCATCGGCCACGGCTGCGATCATGGGGCGGTGCAGGGTCGTGTGGCCGGACATGCGGCGACCGGCCGGTCGGACGAACAGCTCGAAGCTCACCATGGCCGAGACCGGATTGCCGGGAAGTCCGAACACGGGGATGCCGGATCCGTTGAGTAGACCGAAGGCAAAGGGTTTGGCCGGGCGGATGGCCACCTGCATCCATCGCATCGTGCCGGCACTCCGTTTCCGGAGGACCAATTTGACCACGTCGAGGTCCCCCACGCTCACCCCGCCACTGGTAACGATGGCGTCACACCGGTGTTGGGCCTCGTCGAGGGCGCTCTCCAGTGCCCCTTCGTCGTCGCCGGCGACGCCGAGATCGACCGGAGTCCACCCCTCCTGGCGGATGAGGGCTACGAGGGTATGCCGGTTGGCATCCCGGATCTTTCCCGGGGGGAGAGGACCAGGGCCCGAGACGAGCTCGTCACCGGTGGACAGCACGCCGACCCGGGGCATTGGGTGGACGGGGACGTCGGTGAGCCCCTGGGCAGCCAGCACCCCGATCCGTCCCGGGGTGATGACCGACCCGTGATCGAGCACCGTGTCCCCCACGGCGACGTCCTGGCCGGTCCAACGAACGAAGGTTCCCGGCGCCACCGCCGTCTGGATCAGCACCACTGCACCGTCACGCTCCGTCTGCACCTCTTCGAGCGTGGACACCGCGTCTGTTCCTGTCGGAAGCGGCGCACCGGTCATGATGCGGGCCGCCTGGCCAGGTCCGACCGTTCCGTCGAGTGGTGCCCCGGCCATGACGGTGCCGACCACCCGGAGCCGTACCACCCGGTCCCCCACCCCAGCACCCTCGGTGTCGGCGGCTCGCAGGGCATAGCCGTCCATCGACGAGTTGACGAAGGGAGGCACGGGCTCCGTGGCCAGGATCGACTCGGCGGCCACACACCCAAGGGAGCGGTGCAGGGGGACCTTGCCGGGTGCGGACCGGGGACAGGCGTCGAACACGAACTCCTGGGCCTCGGCCAGTGGGATCACGGGGCCACGTCCTCGATGTCGTGGGCGCAAGCGCTCCAGTCCGTTCCCCCGGCCCACGTCTCCCGCTTCCAGATGGGCACCGTCCGCTTGAGGGTGTCGATGCAGTACTCGGCGGCAGCGAAGGCCTCGGCCCGGTGGGGGGTGGACACGACGACCACCACCGAGACCTGTCCGACCGTCAGCCGGCCCGACCGATGGAGCAAGGCCAGGCGACCGATCGCGGGCCAGTGGCGTCGGGCGCCTGCGGCCACCTCGGCGAGACGCGGGATGGCGTGGTCGGGGTACACCTCGTACTCGAGGGATGTCACCTGGGCCCGACCCGGGGAGTGGTCACGCACCGTGCCCGAAAAGGAGACGATGGCACCACACGCCGGCTCCGATGCCCATGCCTGAGCCAGCTCGGCAGGCAGCTCCTGGCTGGTCACCGCGATCCAGTCCCGTTCCCCCACCGCTGGCGGTTGACCGACCATCATCTCCACAGTGACACCGTAGGGGTTCCTCTCCCGTCTAATGGGGGCGGCCGCCGCCCAGCAGCTCCAGCGCGTGGGGCAGGACGTCGATGATCGACCCCACCGACTCGAGCGCTCCCTCCGTCGAACCTGGCAGGTTGACGATCAGGCACTCTCCGACCGTGCCGGCCACCCCCCGTGACAGGGGGCCGAGTGGGCTGGACGCCCGCATGGCCTCCGCCAGTCCGGGGGCCTGGCGTTCCACGACAGAACGGGTGGCCTCGGGGGTGCAGTCCGTGGGCGCGAAACCGGTGCCGCCGGTGGTGACGAGAAGGCCACCGAACCCGCCGGCCAGCCGACGGAGCGCCTCGCTGACCGGTCCCAAGCCGTCGGGCACCACCTCGATCTCCGGCACTGCGAAGCCGCGGTCCACGAGATAGGACCGGAGGGCCGGACCCGACCGGTCCGGTCGGGTTCCGGCATAGGCCGAATCGGACACCGTGAGCACCTTCGCCACCAGGTCCATACGGCCACCGTATCGGGCGACGACGGGAACAGCTCCCGTCCCTCCCGTCCTCAATGAACACCCATGGTCACGATGTAACGACCGGAGAGCTCCACCACGTTGGCCAGGAACAACCCGGCCGCCTCGGCCAGGGTCCCGGCTGCATCGCTGCCCACGTGGGCCCACGGAAACCACCGACCCACATGGTGGTGGGTCTCCCACCGCTGGAATCTCGTGCAGACACCGGTGGGACGGGCGTCGATCTCGGCCACTACCTGCCCCTGGGAATGGAGCAGCTGTCGGGCCCGTCGGAGCATCCGCAGGGGATCGCCCCCGATCCCGATATTGCCGTCGGCCAGCAGCACCCGCGCCCAGTGTCCACCACCGGGCATGGGATCGAACACATCCCCCTGGATGGCCGGCCCTCCCCGCTGCTCGGTCATCTCGACGGCCGTACCGGAGATATCAACCCCCAGCACCGGGACGCCCCGTGCCGCCAGCGCGGCAGTGAATCTGCCGGGGCCGCATCCGATGTCGATGGTCGGTCCCTGGCATAGGTCGAGAATTGCCTCGTCCACCTCCCGGTCCTCGTCCGTGGCAGCTATCCCGCCCAGCCATCGGGCTATATGCAGTGGTCTGCGGACTCCGGTGGTGTCGGAGATCCAGCTCGGTTGACCCCCCGAGATGTGCCCGTAGATTGCGTCGGGATCGACAATCGTCCGTCCCGGCCCGGGGCAGGCGGGAAGAGCGGCGTTCGCCAGACGCTCTTCGCCCCCGTGGTCCAGGGTCATGGGTGGGTCGGCAAGCATCGGTTCAGAGGCATTCGACGCCGTCGCCCTCTTCGGATGACAGGACTTCTCCCGATGACGGGCCCGCGTTGGAGGTCATCCCCCCGATGTCCGGACGACGGCGCACCAGTAGGAGTCGGACCCCGTAGGCCACAGCACTGGCTCCAAACAGGGCGGCGGTGATCAGCAACCACCGATCGAGGAACGGGGCCTGGGTCAGTCCGGTGGCGTTGTGATATGTGGCCTTACCCTGCTCGATGATGCCGGGAAAGAACATGAGGAATAGCAGCCCAGTGGCCATGACAGGGATGCGCACGTAGTTGATCGGGGGTACCCGCGGTGTCCGGTCCGGCAGTCGCCCCGTTACCGCCCGCCAGCCGGCGCCGAGGGACCGGTCGGCCAGTGCGTAGAGCGGGAAGAGCACGACGTCGTGCAGCACGATGGCCGCTATGAACCACACCAGGATCGACTGCCACCAGACCCGTGAGTTCCACAGCTGCTTCGGGCCGAGGACGCTGATCACGTAGCCGACCAGGGCGAACGAGGCTAGGAGTGTCAGCAGGTGCAGGGGATGCCCGCCGTAGAGCCGTTTGAACTTCGTGCTCAGCGCGCGCATCTCACGCCACGAACTCGATGGAACGCACCCACTTGGTGCAGTGGACCCCGGGCAGGGCCGGGATGATGACCCGAGCCGGGAACCCGTGGTCGAGCGAGAGGTCCACGCCATTGACCTTCAGGGCCAGGAGGGCATCGGGGGCCAGCACCTGGTTGGCCCCCAGCCAGGCCTCACCGAATCCTCCGCCCTTCTCGAGGGACTGCACGTGGGCCGCACTGGGCGAGACCACGCCGGCCAACCGGGCCAGATCGGCCAGTCGGACACCACTCCACCGCTGGGTGGTCGACCATCCCTCGACGCAGGCGATGGGCAGTTCGGCCGCATGTTGCTCCATGGCCAGGAGCGAGACCCGGCTCACCAGCACCGAGCGGGTCCCACCGCTCAGCGCCAGTTGCCAGGCCGCCCCGGTCTCGTTCGGGTCGATCGAGGCGGCCTGGGCCGTGCGGTTGATCTGGAAGTCGTTGGGCCCGGAACCGTAGGAGCGTCCGCGGGGCAAGAGGAGCGCGGCGCTGCGGGCCACACCCCCGAGGGTCTGGCCCACGGAAAGGATGGCGATCATCAGCGATCCGCCGCCGACCACGGCCAACGCCCCCCGCCGGCTGATGCTGGGTTCCGCAGGCGAGGGCGCCACCAGTCCGTCGGGGTCCATAGGCTCCGGTCGGGTGTCGGCCAGGGGGGTGCGCATCTCGGTCCGCAGCGACCGCGAGCGCAGACTCCGCACCATGGTGGGGAATTTCAGACTCACGTGCACCACGAAACCGATGATGAAGACCCAGGCACCGAAGTAGTGGGCGGTGTAGAAGCTGAACCCGAAGATGTAGTCGTACTGGATGTTCAGGATGCCCGTGACGATCTCGAAGACGATGCCGCCGACGATCATGATGAGCGACAATCGTTCCAGCAGGTTGGCCACCGAGCGGATCGCCGGCCATACGAACAGCTTGGGCATGACCGACCACAGCTTGGCAAGCACCACGGGTACGAGCACCAGTCCGAGGCCCACATGCATGCCTTCGGTGAGCTGGAACAGCCACGCCGGCCGGGAGGGCCAGTTGAAGTAGGGCAGATGGAGGAAGCCCACGTGGGCCGGGATGGCCTGATGGAACCGCGGTCCATAGGCGATGAAATCCAGGAGCCCGGTGATGATCACCAGGGGCATGGAGATCAGCAGGAGGAAGCCCAGCACCGAGGTGAGCCACGGACCCCGGAGCGGACTCCGCCACACGTTGCTCGTCGGCAGGCCGGGGGGTCGATGGGCGGCCGCCGTCTCCCACAGTCGTCGGGGGAACCCGAACTCACCCCCGTCTTCGTCGTCTCCGGCGATCACCACGGCATCCTCGTCCGGCTCGGTGGCTACCAGCGATTCGGCAGTCATGTCCGCAGCCACGAGTGTCTCCGCGCCGGCGCCGATCCCAGGCTCAGGCGGTTCGGCCCCTGTCACCGCGGCACCCGGTTGTTTCTCGACCGGCTTCGGGTTCGATCTCGCGACCTCGGGGGGTGTCTCGTCCGCTACCGCAACCGACGGCTGGGGTGCATCGGCGTCCTCGGCCAAGTCCTCGACAGCGGTTTCAGCGGTCTCCTCGCCGGAATGTCCGGCCGGTGCGTCAGATCCCGCGTCGCCCGATTCCGGCTCCTCGGCAGAAGGAGTAGTGGGACTCACGGGCAGGACCCTCCCCATTCTGCTGTGCGCCAACCGGGGCGGAGCCGGAGGCAGTGGCCCGGTGGACCGAGGTCAGGACCACCCAATTCAGTCCCTACCCTCGCCGTCGATCAGGTCGGGCCAGGTTCGTCGGGTCCGGTTGGGGGTACAGCTGTAGCCGGAGCTCACACTTCCTAGTCCTCCCACGTCCATTCCCGTTACACCTCCGGATCGGGGATGCTCGGACCCCCTCCGTCGGGCCCACCCGAACATCGGCCCGAAGATCGTCGGTGCTGGTCTGCTGTCGCTCGGCCACGTCGGGTTCCGCGCGCCACGGGTACTGTGCCCGGGTGCGGCCATCCCTGAGCGAGCTCGACCTCCTCCCGACGATGACCCGTCGGGCGTCATGGCTTCGTCACTACTGCTACGACCTCATCTGGGGTGCCGTGGTCGGTATCCTGGTGGTGGCCGCCTTCGTGGTGCCACACCTCCATCTCGGGTGGCTGTCCCCGGTGGTTCACCAGCCACCCGGGGAGTATCGGATCCTGGCCGGGACGGCCCCGCTCCTCGGTTCGTGGATGCCCCACGCCAGCCCGGCCACACCGTGCGCGGTGATCCTGGCCATCGCCGTGGTGGGCTGGGGTCCCATGATGGCCCGGCGGATGCCCTGGCTCGTACTGGTAGCCACTGCATGGCTGACTGCCTTGGCGTGGACGATGGCCCTGACCCTGATCGACGGCTGGAAGATCGGCTTCGTCGACCGGATTGCCGGCAGCTTCAACTATCTGTTCGATGTGCACCACGTTCACGGGATCCACGCGTTCTTCCAGCACTACGCCTCGCACATTCCGTCCCCCCGGCCTGGATCGTGGGACATCGAGAGCTCTGCCCATCCGCCACTCGGCCTCTTAACATTCGTCCTCCTCCACCGCATGGGACTGTCCGGACCGGCGTGGGCCAGCCTGTTCGTCGTCGTGGTGGGCACGAGTGCGGCCGCGGCCGTGCTCATCGCGGTGAGGACCCTCAGTGGTGAGCATGTGGCCCGACGGGTCGCTCCCTTCGTGGCCCTGGCGCCGGCGGCGGTGTGGATCGGCGTGTCCGCCGATGCCTACTACGCCGGCGTGGCGGCCTGGGCGCTGACCCTCCTGGCCCTAGCCGCCGCTGGCACCGTTCGCCACGCCGTTTTTCTCGCCCTGGCATCCGGTGTGCTCTTCGGGTGCACCGTCTACCTCAGTTACGGCCTGATTCTCATGGCCATCCCCGCCACCGCCGTCCTGTTCTCCGCCCGCAACTACCGACCCCTGGTTCCCGCCGGGCTTGGCGCGCTGGCCGTGGCCGCCCTGGTCACTGCCCTGGGTTTTTGGTGGTTCACCGGTCTGGCCCTGCTCCGGCAGCGCTACCTGTCGACGATCGCCATGGACAGACCCTTTGCCTACTGGGTATGGGGCGACCTCGCCGCCCTGATTTGTGCCATCGGACTACCTGCGGCCGTCGCGCTACGGCGGGCCTTCGACGGGGTGCGACTGCGGGCCCGGAGTGGGATCAATGTGCTCCTGGTGTCGATGGTGGCCGCAGTGGCCGTGGCTGATCTCAGTGGAATGAGCAAGGCCGAGACCGAGCGCATCTGGCTGCCGTTCGCTGTGTGGCTGGTGGCCGCCCCGGCGCTGCTCCCGCGACGCAGTCACCGGTACTCCCTGGCCGTGCAGGCCGTGGGTGCCCTCATCATCAACAGCCTGCTCCACACCACCTGGTGATCGGGGCCTACCAGGCCGCTGTGACGCCTCTACACGGGACCGACCGGGCTCGGGTCCATCTGTCGGAGGGTCCATGGAAAGCGGGTGCCGGGAGTCATCCCCCGGGCCACCCGGCGGGCGTCGGCGGGCGTGTCGACATCGGTCAGCACGGGCAGCTCGGCGACGGTGCAGCCCAAAGCCACCACCGCCGCCCGGGTCAGTGCGCCCGTGTCGACCCGGGACATGGGTATGTCCCCGAGCACCGATGCCGTGTCCGGGTCGGTGACCCCCAGGGCCCACCATCCCCCGTCGGTGGCTATGCCCAGGACGGCATCCGTCCCTTCGATGAGTAGGGTGTCGGCGGCCCCGGTCAACAGGTCACCGGTCACCTGGGGCGTGTCCATCCCGATCTGGAGGACCGGCAATCCGAAGAGGGCGGCATCGTGATGGGCGCGGACCAGACGGGCGGCGAAGGTGGCGCCCTGCTGTGGGATCACCGTGATGTCGTCCAGGGCACGGCTGATCTCGTCCCCACCGCGGGCCGCGGCCAGGTCCCCGCTGAGCGCCACGATGCGCCTGGCCACGTCCGACGACCGGGCTGCGTCCAGGGTGTCGAGCAACGCCGCGGCGGCCAGTTCGGCCGCACCCCCGGCGGTGAAGGCCGGGGCCAGTCGGGTCTTGGCCTGTCCGGGGATGGGCGCCTTGGCCATGATCAACAGAGCACACGGCCGCGTCCTCATCGGATTACCTTGAGGAAGTCCCAGGTGGCCACCACACTGCCCCGCACCGAGCCGGACACCTTCGAGGAACCGGCCGTCCGGGGGCGGTAGGTGACCGGACGCTCCTCCACGCGGAGACCGGCCCGCCCCACCCGGACCAAGAGCTCGAGGGGGTAGCCGGACCGCCGGTCCTCGACCCCCAAGGCCAACAGAGTGTCACGACGGATGGCCCGAACTGCCCCGATGTCATGGACGGGCAGGCGGAACTTCTGACGTAGCCGGGCGGCCACCACTGCGTTGCCGGCCCGGGCGTGGGCCGGCCAGTGGGTCCCCGGCGCCGGACGCCTCCAGCCCACGGCCAGGTCGACACCGGCGCGGATCAGGGCGACGAGCACCGGGAGCTCTCCGGGGTCCATCGACCCGTCCCCGTCGAGGACGCACACGATCGACGGGTGCGCCGCCTGCACTCCGGCCTGGACGGCCGCGCCGTAGCCCGGGTTCGGCTCCACGACCACCCGGGCACCGTGTCCGGAAGCTACCGACGCGGTGTCGTCGTCGGAGCCGTTGTCCACCACGATTGGCACATACCCCGCCGGCATGGCGGCCAGCACTCCGGGCAACGACCCGGCCTCGTTGCGACAGGGTATGACCACGGTGACACCATCGGACTCAGACACGCGGTGGACCCGACCCTGCTGCATCCCGCTGCGGCGCCCAGGCGAACCGGCCCAGCCCATCGGCTGGGGCCACGGCGGCGGTGAAGCCCAGCAACTCGGTGGCCCGGGCGGGGTCGGCCACGATGTGACGGACGTCTCCCGAGCGGTACTGACCGGTGACCAGGGGCTGGGATCCCCTACGTGCGTCGGCCAGGCTCCGTGCCACCTCCTCGATGGTCACCGGTAGACCAGAGCACACGTTGAGGGGGACGAAGCCGGCGAGCTCGGACTCGACGGATCGGACATTGGCCTCGGCCACGTCCTGGACGTGCACGAAGTCCCGGGTCTGCCGGCCGTCCTCGTAGACGCGGGGCGCCTCACCCGCTTCGAGGGAGGAGCGAAACATGGCAGCGACCCCCGAGTATGGGGTGTCCCGGGGCATCCCCTCGCCGTAGACGTTGTGATACCGCAGGGCGGTCACCGACCCCCCCGAGGCCAAGGACCAGGCCAGGGCGAAGTGCTCCTGGGCCAACTTGCTGGCCGCGTACAGGCTTCTCGGCCGTAGCGGCGCGTCCTCGTCGACCAGCTCCCACGCCACCGGCTCTCCTCCGATCGGGCACCGGTTGTCGAACTCCCCCCGGTCGAGATCCACCGACCTCCGGGGCGGTGGCTCCACCCGACCATGTGTCTCGCACCGGTACCGTCCGTCGCCGTAAACCACCATCGACGAGGCCAGAACTAGCCGTCGGCAACCGGCGCGGTGCATGGCGGCGAGCAGCACGGCGGTGCCGAAATCGTTGTGGCTGGCGAATGCCGGGGCATCGTCGGCATCCACCCCGGCACCGACCACGGCAGCCTGGTGACAGACCACATCGATACCCCGGAGCGACCGCTCCATGGCTTCGCCGTCCCGCACGTCGAGGGGCAGGACACCCTGGGGTGGCGTCGGGGACGGGCCGTGGGCCGAGGCCAGCAGGAGGTCCACCGCCACCACGTCGTGGCCGCGTCGATCGAGACCGGTGCGGACCTGGCTGCCGATGAACCCCGCCGCGCCGGTGAGTAGCACCCTCAACGCATGCCACTCTGGTCGGAGCTATTCCTCACCGACACGATGGTAGGCGGCTTCGCCTCGGTATCGTCGGTGCCATGCCCAACTCCCTCGACCCGTACGCCCTGGCCGAGCAGTCGGCCGCTGCCATCGCGCTGGTCAGCGATGTCCCGACCCATGACGTGGCTGTCATACTCGGCACCGGGCTGGCTGATGCCGCCGGCGCGCTGGGGGACCGGGCCTCCCGGCACGATCTGGGTACGCTGGCCGGGCTCCCCGATGCCTTCGTCTCTCATCAGCGCTCCGAGGTGTGGAGCGTCGAGGTCGGCCACCACCGGGTGCTGGCCTTTCTGGGCCGACTCCATCTCTACGAGGGGTACGGCGCCGTCGAGGTGGCCCATCTAGTCCGTACGGCGGTGGCCACGGGATGTCGGACGGTGGTTATCACCAACGCCTCAGGGGCGCTGCATCCCGACCTCGCCCCCGGTGATGTGGTGCTCATCAGCGACCACCTCAACCTCACCGGGATGTCGCCGCTCACCGGTCTCGCCACCGGCGGCGACCGACCGAGCCCCTTCGTCGATCTGGTCGGTGCGTGGTCGCCCAGGCTCCGCGGCCTGGCCCAGCAGGTGGACGGCTCCCTGGCCGAGGGCGTCTATGCCCAGGTGCCCGGACCCCACTTCGAGACCCCAGCCGAGATCCGCATGCTCCAGGCACTGGGTGCCGATCTGGTCGGCATGTCGAGCGTGCTCGAGGCCATCGCCGCCCGGCAGCTGGGGGCCGAGATCCTCGGTCTGTCCCTGGTCACCAACATGGGGGCTGGGATGGCCTCCGAGGCGGTCTCGCCGGCCGCCATCATCGGAGTGGCCGAACGGCGGGCGACCCACCTCGGGAGGATCATCCGGGACGTCGTCCTGGCGCTCTGACCCTGCCACGGCACCGGCGGCCTCGGCACCGGCTGATGGGCGCCTGCTGCCGCTCCCGATCCGAACGCCCATAGCATCGGAACATGCCCACCCCTTCAGCCACCGGACCGGACGCCAAGAGGCGAGTGGGACGACGGGTGTTCTTCGGCATGATCGGGGCTGGTGCGCTCGGAATCGTCTTCGGCGCCAAGGTGCAAAACGTGGTGGGCAGTGCGCTGGGGTCGGGCCTCGGAGGGCTCCTGCCCGGTGGTGACCGCTTCCGTATCTACACCATCACCGACTCGTTCCCCTACATCTCCGACTCGCACTACCGACTGCGGGTTACCGGTCTGGTCGATCGGCCGACCACTTTCACCCTGGATGATCTGCACGCCATGCCCCGGACCCGCATGGTCAAGGACTTCCAGTGCGTCACTGGCTGGCGGGTGCCCGACGTGCACTGGGAAGGCGTGCGCCTGGCCGATGTGCTCGACGCGGCGGGCCTGCACCCAGACGCCCGGGCTTTGGAGTTCGACTCGTACGACGGGCTGGACACCGAGAGCCTGACCCTCGACCAGGCGCGGCGGCCTGACGTCATCGTGGCCTACCGCATGCTCGGTGCCCCCATCACCACCGAGCACGGCGGGCCGGTCCGCCTCTACGTGGCCCCGATGTACGGCTACAAGTCCCTCAAATGGCTTTCGGCCATACGGGTGGTTCAGGAGGCAGCTCCCGGCTACTGGGAACAGAACGGCTACTCCACCGACGCCTGGATAGGCAGCTCCAACGGACGAACCGACAAGCCCGTTGACTAGGCAGCCCCTCGATCTCCGCGCCGGGCCCGGGTCGGTCCGACGCCGGCTCCTCCGCTTTGACCGGGTCGAGCGGGTCGCCCACTGGTCCACGGCCGGCCTGTTCGCCATCTTGATGGCCACCGCCCTCCCCCTCTACTTCGTCCAGGTGGAGAGTTTCGTGGGCCGCAGGGAGCTGGTGGCCGAGATCCACACCTGGGCCGGGGTGGCCCTTCCCGTCCCCATGATCATCTCGCTGGTTGGCCCCTGGGGATCCCAGCTCCGCCGGGATGTCCGACGGGTCAACTTGTGGACGGCCAGCGAGGTGCGGTGGCTCCGCAGCCTCGGACAGCGGGAACTACCCCGGCCGGATAAGTTCAACCCTGGCCAGAAGCTCAACGCCCTGTTCACCGCGGGGGCCATCGTCGTAATGCTGGCCACCGGATCCATCCTCAAGTGGTACCGGTTCTTCCCCCTGGACTGGCGGACCGGGTCCACCTTCGTCCACGACGTGCTGGCCCTCGGGATCTTCCTCGTGGTCACCGGACACGTGGCCTTCGCCCTCACCCACCGGGACGCATTGCGCTCGATGTTCCGGGGGTGGGTCACCGAGGCGTGGGCCCGTCGGCACGCCTCCGGGTGGCTGGACGAGGAGAAGGAGGCGACCCCGTCGAGCCCTCCCTCGGCCGAGGACCCACTCCCCTCCCCCTCGTCCTAGCCGTCCGCCTGCTGTCTGACGGAGCGTTTGCGGATCCGGACCGCCCAGGCCACCAGGGCCATGCCGGCCAGCAACACGCCGACACCCAGAAGGGTGTACTGGCCGTGCCCACTCATCAGCTTGGAATTGGACAGGACATCGGTGCCTTGGCCGATCCACACCAGACCGGCCAGGCACAGCCCGACACCGATGACGCCTCGAGACCACATGGTCGGCTCCTATCCGAGGGCACCATGGCCGGTTCCGTGTGGTCGACGCCGGGGTGGCGTCGGCGTAACGGATCACGGCGTCCCCGGGACAAAGGGTAATGCCCAGGTTTTCCTCCACTTCGACGCGCATCGTCGCACTCCCCCCTTCCCATGGTCGCCGACAGTCCCGGCGGCGGCCTTCTGTCCGACACGGCCGACAGTGGGCCACGGCACGGATCGGACTCTCCATGTTCACCGTGGCCGGAGCCGGACTCGGCCTGTTCGGCACTGCGGGGGCCGGCGCGGCGGCCGGTACCGCCTCCTGGCCCACCGCACTCCACGATCCGTCGCACTCGGCCGCGTCACCGGTGGTCGGGCCCCAGACCGGACACATCCTCTGGTCCCGACAGTTCGAAGGGAACGTGACTCCGGGTCCGGTGGTGGGGTCGGACGGGACGATCTACCTGGCCTCCAACGCCGGAGTGCTCCATGCCCTCGACCCGGCTACCGGACAGGACCTCTGGATGGTCGACGGAGGTGGTCCCGCCACCGGGGAAACCGACCTGTCCACGAGTCCCCTGGTCCTGCCCGACGGTTCACTGCTGTGGCCCGGGCCACAGCAGACGCTGTTCGAGATCTCCGCCACAGGCACGGTCCAGTGGAGACGCCACTTTTCCGGTCAGGTGCTCTCACCGGTACTGTCAGGGACGACCGTCTACGTGGTGACCATGGACGGGACACTGTCGGCCCTCCGTCTCGACGGCGCACAAGCGACCATCTCCTGGTCGGTCCTGCTTGGCCATCCTTCCTTCGGCAGCCCCGTCCTGGCCGGCCCCGGTCTGGTCGTCACCACTGCGGGATCGACCGTGGTCGCCGTCGCCGACGACGGGAACCACGGTTCCATCGCCTGGCAGCACCGCCTCAGTGCCACCGTCGAGGTATCGGCATCAGTCGACGCCAAGGGCGATGTCTTCGTCACTGACAACCAGGGGATGGCCTACTCCTTCCACCGAACCGGTGGGCTCCGTTGGCGTCGGCATGTGGGCCACGAGTCCTACTCCTCGTCTTCGGTCACACCCGGCGGACTCCTCTACATCGGCGACAACAGTGGCGATCTGAACGTGGTGCGGGCGGCCTCCGGGGCGCCGGTGCGGGTGGTGCACACCGGGAGCTCCGGCCTGTGGGCGGCGCAGGTGTTCGACCGACGCGGCGACGTCTACGTAGGGACCCAGGGTAGGTCGGTCGCGGGGTACGGCCCCAACGGGCGTCTGCTGTTCCGGATACCGGTGAGTGGCGCCGTCGACAGCTACCCAGCGCTCACTGCCACCGGGACGCTGATCGTGGGGGACCAGGCCGGGATGGTCTACGCCATCGGCGGTGCCGACTGACCCGACGACACCATGTCTGCCGGATCCTCCGTCACCGGCACGGAGCGATCGGGAACCGGCAGTGCCTCGGCGGGTTGGGTGCGCCACAGCGAGGACGGCCACCAGTTGTACCGCCCCAGCAGGATGGCCGTCGAGGGCACGAGCAGGGTGCGGACGACGAACGTGTCGAGGAGGATCCCGAGGGCCAGACCGGTACCGATCTGGCGGACCTGACCCGAGGTCACGACGGCCAGGACGCCAAAGGTTCCCGCCAGTACAAGGCCGGCGGCCGTGATGGTGCCCCCAGTGGCCAGAATGGCCCGGCGGACGGCCTCGCGCGGGGGCAGCCCGGCCGCCTCTTCGCGGATGCGCCCCATGACCAGGATGTTGTAGTCCTCACCCAGGGCCATGACGAAGACGAAGAGGAAGAAGGGCAGGGCGAAGTTGACCCCGGGCTCCCCAGCCACCACCTGGAAGATCAGGACGGCCAGACCCAGGGAGCCGAGGTAGGACAGGGCCACGCTGGCCACCAGATAGAGCGGGGCGATAAGGCTCCGGAGGCCGAGGGCCAACAATAGAGTTAGCAACAACAGGACCACCGGCACCACGCGGACCACATCCCGTCCGGACACCGCGCTGACGTCGGCGGCACCGGCCGCCTCCCCGGTAACGCCGTACTGGGTGGCTCTGACCTGTCCGGCCACGTCGGCCACCAGCGTGCGCACGTGTGGGATGGCCTGAAGCGCACCGGTGCTTCCCGCCGAACCGGCCCGCAGGGTGGTGGCGATCAGCACGGTGCGGCCGTCACGGGAGATGTACTGGGCTGTCGAGCGGAAGGCGGCATAGGTCGATGGTCGGACGTGGAGGTTGGCGGGCTCGACGGCCGGCGCGTCCTGGGGTGGGCCCAGTTCGGCCTCGAGTCGGGCCAGCTCCTCTGGATCCTGGAAAGTACCGTTGGGATCGAGGGATCCGACCACCGAAGAGAACTTTCGGCTGAAGTAGAGCTCCTGCTCGGCCTGGGCCACAATCTCGGGGTGCGGCCACACCGACGAGGGGAAACGGAGTACCACATCGGTCGGGTTGTCCGAGCTGATTCCGAAGTCCCTACTTAGCACCTTGGCTCCCGCTGCCGAGTTGCTCCCAGGAATGGTCCCGCCCGGGTTGAAACCAGAGGGGGCGTAAGCCACGACCACGAGGGAGAGGACGCCGAACACCACGAGGCCGGCGCCAAGAGCGCTGACCGGTCGGCGGGTCAACCGGGCCGCCACGCGTCCCCAGGCCCCTGGTTCCGACCACCGGGGCCCGGCCCGACTGGGCCAGAAGGCCGCACCGCCCACCAATGACAGCAGCGCGGGCAGGAGGGTTACCTCCACGGCCAGGACGATAAAGATTCCGAGGGCCAGACCGGGCCCGACGCCACGGTATAGGCCGAACTGGGCAATCACCAGGCTGGACAGCGCCACGATTACCGTCAGGGCCGAGAGACCTACGGCCCCACCCACCCGTGACATGGCCTCCACGATGGCGGTTTCCTGGTCCAGGCCCCGGCCCAAGTTCTCCCGGTAGCGGAACAGGATGAACAGGCCGTAGTCGGTCCCAGCACCGAGCATCAGCGCGGTGAGCAGCAGTTCGAGCAACGACGAGATCTGCACCCCGAGGTGGGTCGACTCGGCGATCAGGGGCTCCGCCAGCATGAGGGCCAGACCGGCCGGGGCCAGCGCCACTAGCGGCCCAAGCACGGCCCGGAAGGCCACCGCCAGAACCGCCAAAATGAGGAGAATGGACAGCAACGCCGCATAGTCCTCGGTGTGGTTGGCTGCGTGTTGCTGGTCGACCAGGATGGGCAATGAACCGGTCAGATAGGTCTGGAGGTCGGCCGGGGTCTCCGCCACCATCAGGTCCCGCAGAGCGGTGACAGCCGCCGAGCCGAGAGCCCCACCACCGGCGGTGGCCGGGGAGAACTGCACTTCCACGCTGGCGGCCCGACCATTTGCCGACACCGCTCCGGAAGACAGTCCGCTGACGTCGGGGACACGACGGATACTCTGCTCCAATCGTTCCAGGGCCTGCTGGTCGTCGGCATCGATAGGGCCGGTCTGCCTGACGGCGACCAAGATTCCCGACTGGTCACCCTGGTGAATGAAGGGTGAAGCGAGAGCCGCCGCCTTGAGACTGGGGGACGACGCCGGAAGGAAGGTCGTGCTGTCGTTGTGCACCACTTCGCCGAGTGTGGGGAGGAACACTACGGCCAGGATCGTGGCCGTGAGCCAACCGCCGATCACCATCCACCGCCATCGCAGCGACCCGCGGGCGATGGAGGCGAACATGCCGTTGGCCGGGGGCGACGCTGCCGGCAGGTCCGCGACCACCTCCCTGTGTCCGCCCGGTGGTCGATCGGTGCGGTGCATACCCACCCCACCTTAGGAGGAGCGGCCCCGGCTGAACCGTCGCCCCAGGCGCCCGTCGAGGGGCTGAATTGTAACGACTCACCCGACGCGCCAGCACCTACACTGCAACTGTGTCCGACCGCTATCTCGTCGCCCTGGTCGTGGTGGTGGCCCTGGTGCTGGTCAGCCGCTATGTCTTCACGTTTCTCCCCCTGGCCCGGTGGGGCCGCGCCGATGACCGTCGTCGATGCTGTTCTGTTCGGGATGGGCTCCGCCAGCCTGGCCCTCCACTGCGGGGCCATGTTCTTTCCCGACCAGGTCCGGGCGGTACCAGGTGGGCACGAGGTGATCGGGGTGGTCGATCCACTCGGAACCTCTAGCATCCTTTGGTACGCCGTCGGTGCCACCGCGATCCTCGCCGGGCTACGCCGCCAGCACCTGCTGGTTCAGGTCGCAGCGGCGGCTGGTCTGGCCGCGGTGGGCTACACCATGTACGACGGTGGACACCTCCACACTCACCTCACCGCTATCTTCTCGACGGTGGTGCTCATGGCCCTAATTCTGGCCTCGCTAGTCGTGCCGCCGTGGCGCCAACGGCGCTCCCTCGGCTACGCGAGCACACCGCCACAACCGATCGCCTGAACTGGGTGTAAAGCCAGCTGTCTCAAGAGCCCGAAGCCGCCGTTCGCGGCTGTGTCTTGGGCCGGCTATCCCATCGAAGATGCAGAAGGTGCCGTTCTCGGTACGTTCTGCTTGTTGGACTCAGATCCTCACGAATGGACTGCGAGAGACCTCCACGTTCTTGTCACGTTGGCAAAGGCCGCTTCGACCG
>CAVWHF010000002.1:0-97913 GCA_963754755.1 uncultured Acidimicrobiaceae bacterium
AGATTGCCCTCAGGCGATCGAAAGCCGAACTTGATGCTGTTCGCGAGGGGTGACTGAGCACCATTCCCTGCGCTCTATACCAGAACGGACCGGAGACGTGTGATCGCTCTTAGTGGATCCGACGAACGGGGACATAGGCCATGCGCTTCCTCCACCGCCACGATCAGGAAGTTTCGGAGGATTCGCTAAGCCGGCGCCCCAGCGCAGTGTCTGGAACTGGCCGAACGAATGAACTCCCAGTTCAGCACCCCTGTACTGCGCTTACCATGTCAAAATAGCTTGAGGGGCTCGCTTCTCGCGCAGCAGCTTCTATCGCAAACACGGATATGACGAGGAAGCCACAATTCGTCCGTTCTGTAAGTGTCGGAGTGAGCAAATTCAGCCAGGAGGTCTTCGGGTGTCACACCAACAAGCCATATGCCAGCAGTGTCTCATTTCATGCTGCCAGTTGGGCCGAGATTTCGACTGAATTCGGAGAACCCATTCGCGGCGAGCGGGTCCGCCTGAGTTACCAAACGCTCGGAACGCCGCTTTCCTATTGTCAAAGCTCTCGTGGTGAGCCTTGGCTGCTCTCGATTGACTTCTCCGGCACGACATCGGAAACGACGTTGCGGGAAGTTCGAGTGGCCGCCTTCACGATTGCTGACATGGTGCCTACTTCAGAGGAACTTCATAGTGGACGAATCCAATACTGAGCGCGCTGCGGGATCCCAAGACCAACACTCCGTGGCGACTGAGGACGAACAACTGCTATTGGGGCTTCGGACCGGTGACGAACAGGCATTCCTAGCCCTCGTCACCCGGTATCAGAGTTCCATGCTTCGCTTGGCCCGCACCTACGTGCCTTCGGCGGCGGTGGCCGACGAAGTTGTCCAAGACACCTGGATGGCGGTTGTACGGGGTGTCGATCGGTTCGAAGGGCGCTCTTCGTTCAAGACCTGGTTGATGCGCATCGTTGTGAATCGGGCCCGCACCACGGGAATCCGAGAGAACCGGAGCGTGGCCATCGGCGACGCGTCGGTGGTCGATCAATCACGATTTGACCATTCCGGTCATTGGACTTCGCCTCCCCAACAATGGAGCGAGGACATCGATGATCGAATCAGGGCCGAGGCGATGGCTGCTCAGATCCAGATGGCGATGGAGGCGCTGCCATCCCAGCAACGAGTCGTCGTAACGCTGCACGACGTGGAAGGACTAACCAGTAAGGAGGTCTGCACTGTGTTGAGCATTTCAGAGGGTAACCAGCGAGTCCTCCTGCATCGTGGCCGAAGCCGTCTCCGCCAGGCCCTCGAAACAGAATTCGGGGCGGAGTGATGGTGTCGCTACTTCGCCGTCAGCTGGTCTGCATTGAACTGGTCGAGTTGGTGACTGACTACCTGGAGGGGGCCCTACCCCGATCAGCCCGTCGACGATTCGAATCCCATCTGGCTCACTGCCCACACTGCACGGAATATGTATCCCAGATCCGGGCCACCATCAGCGTGACAGGCCAAGTGGTGCTCCCTCCGATGTCTGACGAGCTGCAGCAGGACTTTGCCGAGCTCTACCAGCGCTGGATGTCCCCGTGAGGAGGGAGACTCACCATCTCGGCGTGATGACTCCTGGTCGCCGATCTGGACCTGACGCGCGCTGTCGGGTCTTCTCGGTGATTGCCGGCAGTTCTGAAGCGGCGCGAGGTTCAGAATTCTTATCGCGTCGACGGTGGCCATTGGTGGCGGACCTCGGCGCCTCGAACAGACTCGATCGGTTACTCGGATGTTCTCCGTTCGGCCAGGACATTTCAAGCCAAGGAGAACGACCATGAGATTGTTCAGCCTGCTGCTCCGGCGAGCAGACGACGGTGATACGCGAGACATCCAAAGAACTGACGACGAGTGGCGCAGCCAACTAGGACCGGCCCGTTTCCAGGTACTGCGAAGAAGGGGCACCGAGCCGCCCTTCAGTGGCCGGTACCTGCATGCTCAGGCCGACGGCACCTACCACTGTGCTGGATGCAATGCGGCACTCTTCGACACGTCAGCCCAGTTCGACTCGGGGACCGGCTGGCCGAGCTTCACCGAGCCGTCCGTGGACGCCGCCGTGGAGCGGCGGCGGGATCACGGCTTGGGGATGGCCCGTACCGAAGTGGTCTGTCGGCGCTGCGGCGGCCATCTGGGTCATGTCTTCAACGATGGCCCGAAACCCACCGGCCAGAGGTACTGCCTCAACTCGGTCTGCCTCGAACCGCAACCCTGAATGGAGCAAATCATGACGAAATGTGAACTCGTGCCTCAAACCGGTATCCGATCGATGAGACGGCTGAACCGCGGCCGGCCGCCCGTTGAGATCGAGGTCCCATCCGACAGCGGTATCTTCCAACGCCCCATGCAGGCTCATCTGCAGCTGGCCCGGCCCCAGAGTCGACGAGATGGGATACCCAAGAGGGCTACGCAGCTCCGGCTCGTATCGGGAACACCGTCGGCTGGTGACGACGGACTCCTCCCTGGTGCTTTCAGTCTGTCACCTGAGGACGTGGCGTGACTATCGAGAAACCAGACGTTTCCGACATCACCGCACTGTTCATCAACACTACCTTGACTCGATCACCAGGTCAGAGCCATACCCAGCTGCTGGTCGACATCAGCGCCTCGATCATGGCCAGACAAGGCGTCGCCGTGGATCAACTTCGGTCCATCGACCATCCCATTGCCACCGGAGTGTATCCAGACATGCGGGAACACGGCTGGAATGAGGATGCGTGGCCCGAGCTCTTCGAACGGGTGATAGCCGCCGACATTCTGGTCATCGCCGGCCCGATCTGGCTCGGCGACAACAGTAGCGAGACCAAGAAGGTCATCGAGCGCCTCTACGCCCATTCCGGAGAACTCAATGACAAGGGTCAGTGGCTGTACTACGGGAAGGTCGGTGGCTGTCTGATCACCGGTAACGAAGACGGCATCAAGCACTGTGCATCCAACGTCTTGTACAGCCTGCAGCACATCGGCTATTCGATCGCCCCCCAGTCCGACGCCGGATGGATCGGCGAGGCTGGACCTGGGCCAAGCTATGGCGATCTTCTGGACGACGGGACTCGGGTCGGCCTGGACAACGAATTCACCAATCGCAACACCACCTTCATGACCTGGAACCTATTGCACCAGGCCCGGATGCTGAAGTCAGCGGGTGGCTTTCCGGCCTACGGGAACCAACGGCGCGAGTGGGACGCCGGGGCACGGTTCGACTTCCAGAACCCTGAGTACCGATCCTGATGTCAAGTTCACGCTGCCGCAAGTGAAGGGCACCTCGGGCAATGATCTCTGATCGGCTCTTACAAGCACCCCAAGTGCGGGCGGTCGCTAGATCGTGACCGGCTCATCCGGGCCGATCGAGTCCGTCACCACCGCACGCTACCCGGAAGCCACTAGACGCTGTACGGCCAGCGCCGCCGTCCCGATAGCGCTCCTTGGGCGGTATCGCAGCCACTTGAATATTTGGTCGGATGCGCCCAGGCGCGTTGACTTCAGAACCTGTCAGACGGGTAGGGGAGACAGCCACTGCTGCAGTTGATCCCTCGGACTCATTCCCCCGTGCGGTGCAAGAACGGTATCCACTGTCGGACGTGCGAAGGTCGGCAGCAGAAAGGCTCCCCTTTGATGATCAGGCCTTCGATGCGACTTTGGCGCAGCTCGTAGTTCACTTCATGGACGAGCCTGTTGTGGGCTTGCAGGAGATGGCCCGCGTCACCGTCGATGACGGACTCGTGGCCGCGTGTGTCTGGGATCCTGATAGCGGCGGAGGGCCCCTCACCATCTTTTGGGAAGCCGCCCACGGTCTGGACGTTTCTGTTCGAAATGAATCTCGGCTCGCTGGCGCGCGCCAGGGTCATTTAGGCCAGCTGTTTCGTGAGGCTGGACACTGAAGGATGTCGTAGAGACCCTCCTTACCGTGTCTGTTGAACACCGGAGCTTCGATGACTGGTGGGAGCCGTGCACCCTTGGCGTCGGCCCCACAGGAAAGTACGTCCAAGGACTGGATATAGCCGGGCAAACACAGCTCCGTGAACGATGTCGCCAGTTGCTGCCGAATCCACCGTTTGTGGTGACCGCAGAGGCTTGGGCGGCACGCGTACTGGCGTCATGTCGCCGATCCAAGGACCCATCCCCGAGCGTCGCCGGTCGGCGGCGGTTTTCGATCGGGCTCAATGGCACTTCGGGGCATCCTTCACCTTGGCGACAACACTGTCAAAGCGGGATACCTCGAATCGGTCAGAATATGAATTTCTGAGCGATGAATGAACGGGACCGGCGACGTCCAACTGTATGAAACCACTGACGTGCGCTCGGTAGAGCAGACGCAGAATGAAGGAGAGGACTGGGCCATGGCAGAGGAAAGCAAGCCGGTCGAAGTGTCACGCAGAATCACGGCACCGGCGGCCCTCATCTTCAAGATCCTGGCGAATCCGCAACGTCACGTGGATTTCGACGGATCCGACATGCTCCGGGGACCCGTCCTCGACCGTGTTATCTCCGACGTGGGCGACACCTTCACCATGAAGATGCATCGGCTCGGAGACGACTACCTCATGCTCAACTATGTGGTGGAGTTCGAGCCAGATCGGCGCTTATTTTGGGAACCGGCTCCCGGAGACCCTTCTCGGGCTGAGGGTGATGATCCATCCAAGGTCGGTATTCCTGCGGGCTACCGCTGGGGCTACATCCTCACTCCGGACGGTGACGACGCCACCGTCGTCACCGAGGTCTTTGACTACGGCCCCTTGCCGGAGGACCTGCTCCATGATGGCGGGGCGTGGATCAACGGGACCAACTCGGTGCTTGAGTCCATGACGGCCAGCTTGGAGCGGCTCGAGAAGATCAGTACCGAGTAGGACCACTGCCGGAGCGTATCTATGAATGGGTCTTCAGAGCGTTCGAATAGCCCAGGAAGCAGGGCTCGACGGGTGCACTGTGGCCTGGTTGACTGGAGGGGTTCAGAGCCCGCCGGGTGGGCATGAGCCCCAATGAGTGGAGGTGCCCAGTGGCCGAGCCCACGCAGCTCGCACAACGAATGGTCGTGACCCACTTCATCGTTTCTGATGATGTCGAGCGCTCCCGGCGCTTTTACACCGAGGTACTCGGCGGCACGGTGGTCTTCGGCCCAGAGCCAACCAATATCGCCCTCGCCAACACTTGGATCATCATCAACGTCGGCGGAGGTCCCACCGACGACAAGCCCACAGTCACCCTTGAGACACCAAGCGACTCTGACCGGGTCAGTAGTTTCCTCAATATCCGGGTCGAAGACATCCACGCCGCGTACGCCGAATGGAGCGCCAGGGGCGCGCAGTTCCTGACACCGCCGAAGCAGCACGAGTACGAGATCCGTTGCTACATCCGAGATCCCGACGGCTACATCATCGAGGTGGGGCAAACCATTGATCCCCAGGGAGACTGGTGGCCTGCCGACTGGCCACCGATCCACCCGGGTCGGCAATCCGACTGAACCGTCTCTCATCGGCGACCCGGGGACGCCCTTCGCATCTGACGTGGACGGCAACAGCGGGCCGACTTGGAGCCCTCGGCGTGTGAAGCAGCTGCCAGTCCATAATGGCGGTTCAGTTGAAAGAGATAGCTTCGGACGTCCGGCTCCTGCTGATCCGTTCCGACACCTTGTTCGACCCCGGGGCTGCGATTGACAGCACCATTGCGATGGATGATGCGATAGCCAGGACAGTACCGAATTGCTCCGGCGTCGTTGGTCTGTCGCGGGGGGAGGCACCACTCGGTGCCGTCAGCACCTTGAACCCGACATCGTGGCGACCCGGAGATCGTGGAAGCCTGCGAGGCACCGGTTGACGTGATCGAGCACCGGTCCGGGCCTGGCAAGCAGAACAGCGGACGCCCGCACACGTTCCTGATTTCGAAACCCTGGTGGAACAACTGCAGGAAAAGGGACCCGACTGAATTTAGGTACCGCCGCCGATCAGCCGTGCCAAGGCGACGCCCCAGCCGACCCCCTATACAGCGCTCGTGGGCAGGCGTAGGTTGCAAGGTGGAGGTGGACAATATGCATGCAGAAAATGGAGACCGGATTGTCGTCGAGTCAGCCAAGGTCGGCTCCGCTCGCCGCAGTGGTCAAATAGTCGAGGTGATGGGAGGGCCTGCTGGTGAGCACTACCGGGTGGAGTGGGAGGACGGTCGCAAAACCGAGTTCTTCCCCGGCCCCGATGCCAAGGTAATCCACCCTTCGTCCTGAGCCCCGACATACCTAACCTCGATCATTCATCCTGGCCCTGATCAGACCGTTCACGCGTCCGCGTAAAAGCCCTCCTTACCTGGAAGAATTGCTGTTGCTAAGGCAGTAATCCAAACCAGGAAAGAAGGGCTCCTTGAAGGTGAACCATAGTCGCGCCACCCAGTCGATGAGGGTGACCACCGACGGGAAGAATCTGGTGTCTCACGCCGGCACCGCGTTGCTGTGCGAGCTGGCCGATCGCAGCGGTCTGACGCAGGCCATGTCCTCTGCCATGTCGGAGTGCGGGATCAACTGGCACACCCACGATCCCGGCGTCGTCCTCACCCATCTGGCCGTGGCCATCGCCGACGGTGCCGACTGTCTGGCCGACATGGCAGCCCTGCGCGAACAGGCTGAACTGTTCGGTCCGGTGGCCTCGATCCCGACCGCCTGGCGGGCCATCGAGGCAACCTCCGCCTTCGAGCTCCGGGCCATCCCCGAGGCGATTGCCGCCGCCCGGGCCAAGGTGTGGGCCGCCTGTCCTCCGGGGGACTCGCTGGTGTTGGACTTCGACGCCACCTTGGTCAACTCGCATTCGGAGAAGCAGGATGCCACCCCCACCTACAAGCACGGCTTCGGGTTCTTCCCCCTGGGCGTGTGGTGCGACACGACGGCTGAGCCGCTGGCCGCCATGCTGCGTCCCGGACGGGCTGGGGCCAACGACATCGACGACCATGTGGAGCTCCTCCACCGGGCGCTGTCCGGACTGCCCGAGGAGTATCAGGTTGGCCACTTCACCGACGACCACCCGGCTCTCGTCACCCACCCCATCCTGGTGCGGGCTGACGCCGCCGGTGCCACCCACGGGTTTGTGGATGCCATCGTCGCCGCCAACTGTGACTTCTCCATCGGATTCCCCATCGACCAGGGAGTACGTGGCGCCATGGCCCTGGTCCAAGAAGAGGACTGGGTCCAAGCCATAGAGACCGACGGCTCCGTCCGCGACGGGGCCTGGGTGGTCGAACTGACCGATCTCATCCCGCTGGCCGAATGGCCCGAGGCCGCCCGGCTCCTCATGCGACGCGAGCGTCCCCACCCCGGGGCCCAGTTGACCCTGTTCGATATCGAAGAGGGCTTCCGCCACACCTGCTTCCTCACCAACACGCAAGGAGAAGACATCGCCGCCCTCGAGCTCCGCCAACGCGGTCACGCCCGGGTGGAGGACCGGATCAGGAACTGGAAGGACTGTGGCCTTTCCAACCTGCCCTTCGACTCCTTCGTGCGCAACGAGGCTTGGGCGGCCACCTCACTCATCGCCGGAGCCCTCCTGGCCTGGAGCCAGATGGTCTGCTTCGAGGGAGCATTGGCCAAGGCCGAGCCGAAGACCATGCGCTACCGGGTTCTCCACGTGGCTGCATTCCTCGCCCACCGGTCCAGGGGGCTCACCCTGCGGCTGGACGAGACCTGGCCGTGGGCCAGCGATCTCGCCACTGCCTTCGACAGACTCCGGGCCGCCATCCCCTGACGATCCGGGTCCCGACGCCCGACCCGAAAGCAGTCCTGCGGGGCGTGACATCCGAAACCGAATGACAACACCAAGGAATCTCACGCCCTCGATGCGGTCCCACCGATGGGGCCGGTCGTGTCCACCGACTCGACGCCGACTACGCAGTCAGACGGGGCTCGGACGAATGATCGAGGCTAACGGGCCATCATCGACCAACTCCAACGAGGGGTTGACGTCATTGTGGACCGTCCGGTCCTACGGGAGTCATGAGCAGGGCTTGTGACCGGTGACTCCCGGAACCCAAGCAGCAGTGAGAGCCGCCGCTCGCCTCGGACTGGAGGTGGGAGAGCCCTTCCTCATTCAGGAGACCAACAACACCGTTGTCTGGCTTCGCCCCCATCCGATCATCGCCAAGGTGGGAACCCACGACTACAGCGCCATCACGCTCAACCATGAGTATGAAGTGGCTTCATCTCTCCAAGAAGTCGGAGCACCGGTGGCCCCTCCGTGGCTTGATATGGGTCTAATCACCGACTCCGAGACGGGGTATTCCATAACCCTGTGGTGTCGGCAGAAAGCCGAACCGGGGGTTGGGGCGCGTGACGCCGACATTGGCCGTTCGCTGAAACTCCTCCACGGTGCAATGGCTCGGATCGACGTCCAACTACCGAGCTTCCGAGACGGGATCGCACAGGCACGAAGGGCGCTTACCGATGATGCCAGAGTGGCAGCACTAGCCGTCGAGGACCGAGACTTCCTACGACGTAGTTTCGCTGAGCTGGAACGCCGTCTGGAGGTTGCACCTTTATCGAACAAACTCTCCATGGCGAGCCCCACGACGGCAACTGATGACTTCTGCGGGCATACGCTGGATTGACTTCGAGGGTGCATGCATCGGCCCGATGGAGTGGGATCTGGCCTTCTTGAACGAAGGGGCCCGTGACCAGTTCGAGCACGTCGACCACTCCTTGCTCGAACTGCTGACGTCACTGAACAGTGCAAGAGTGGCAACGTGGTGCTGGGTTCGGGCCCGGTTCCCGGCAATGCGCCAGCACGGCGAGCACCACCTCTCCCTGCTTCGGTCCCGGTTGCCATGAGGGTTCAGTCAGGGTCCCCGCTCCTGCGAGTCACAAGATAGATCCGCTGCGACGGGAACTCATGGTCGAGTGGCCCTCGGTATCTGACAAGTTCGATGGCGAATGACCGGCCGCGGAGGGCCTCCTGTAGCTCCGTCTCGGCGTAAAAGGTCCCACCGAGCCTCTCCGTCCGGTGGCCTAGGAACTCCTCGGTGTACGTCTCTCCATCGCCCAGGTGGGCGGCAATTACGAGCAGTCCTTCGGGAGCCAGTACTCGGCTCAGTTCATGAAGCGCAGTCGGTAGGGAACCACGGGCCAGGTGCTGGATCGAGTAGAACGCAACGACGCCGCCGAATGACCCGGAGCGAAAGGGGAGCGAGAGCATGTCGCCACAGGTGAAGGCAACGGCACCTGTCCGTTCGGCGGCTAAATGGAGCATCCGGGTTGATAGGTCCAACCCAAGTGCCCGCACGCCACGATGAACGAGGTAATTCGCCACTTGGCCTGGGCCACACCCCAGGTCCAGAACGGGACCTCCCGCAACCTTCTCGACGACATCGTCCAAGATTGACTGATCCAGGGAAAGTGCATCGAGATCATCGGCAAAGGCGAGGACGTAGTCCTCAGCCACCGTGTCGTAAGCACTACGAACCACCGCCGGGTCGAATGGGTCCACGTTGCGAAGTCTGACTCAGTCGACCGTCGCCTTCCAGTAGACCTAAATTTAGGACTGATTACTCACCAATTGACCCAATTGACCTAATTGACGAGTCGTGAGCGGGCAATCCATCGCCATCTCTCGATACCTGGCAACAGGAATGCGCTGAGCCCCGTCGAATGCCCGCCAGCCTCTGATCTCCTCGACGACCACGCAGGCAATGTCGACTCCCGCGACCGGATCGGTATCGTGTCGATCGACGATTTCCCTTGGGCACTGCGAGTGGTGGAACCTCGACAGAAGGCCTCCGTGCCATTGAAGCCCTCGACATGACGATCACCTCGGCATATACCGACCCCGAATATTGTCGAGTGCCATTTGTTCACCTTCAACCTTGACCCACGAGATCCTCGAGTAGGTCCGTATTCGCCGTCCGAATGCATAGCTGGCCAAGAGAGCGACCCAAGCCGGGGTGGAATCGCTGGCGTCTGCTCGATCATTACAATTGGGTCCGTGATCGAGACTCTCGCCAACATGCCTGATGGGACGTTTGGATTTCGGGTTCGGGGCGACATCACACAAGATGACTTCACCGACGTGGTGCTGCCCCCTCTGCGTGAGGCGCTGGCTGATGGCGAGCAATTGCGAGTGGTGGTGGCAGTGGGACCGGACTTCCACGAGGAAGCAGGTGCCGTTTGGGCCGGCTTCAAGGCGGATGTCGAGCTGGGCGTTCGTCATCGAACAGCGTGGGAACGGGTAGCCGTAGTGTCGGATATCGGTTGGGTCCTTCAGGCCACGAAGCTGTTTGCCTGGATGATGCCCGGTGAAGTGCGAACCTTCCCCGAGAAGCAACTGCGTGGGGCAATGGATTGGGTGGCTGCATGACCTAGTGCGCAGACCCCAGGGCGCTGCGGAATGGTCGTCCCACGTCAAATGCCCCTTGGCGCGCCGGTCTCAACAGTATGGCCATTCACGGTCACACGTCCGACAACGGAGCATCCATCGGCTGGCGGGTACTCGTGAACTCCGGATGACCAGTATCGGCTCCTGCAGAACCCCGCAGGTCGGACAGGTTTGTGCCGTTGGATTTTCGATCATTCGCAATCCTCCAGTTTGCTGCGGGCGACAGCGTCGGGGAGCGCCTACCGCCGCCGGGCCAGTGGAAACCCAGCTGACGGTGGCGCTGCAAACCCCGGGCGCGGCGGGGAGGAGCAAAGGAATTCCTTCCCCGACTGTCGAAGGTCTAACAGCCACCGGATAACGGCCACGTCACCGTTCGATGAACAGTTTGTGCCATTCCGGAGGCTGGTCGACGCATCAGGCTGGCGGTGGTCGAGGTCGCCCGGCGTCCCACCGCGGTTCCTGGTCCGGAATCGTCGATAGCCGCCGCGATCCCGGCAACTGCAGCCCCGACTCGGGTGGGGAAGGGGCGTGGGAAGTGCCGGAGGTACCCGATGCTACGGTCGGCCGATGGCACGTCCCGTGGCAACCAGTACCGCCGTCGACCGGACAGGCCTGCTGGCATTCATCCGGCCCCGTCACCAGGCCATCCTGGCCACGCCGCGGGCGGACGGCACACCGCAGCTGTCGCCCGTGACCATGGGAGTCGATCCGGAGGGGGCCATACTCATCGCCACCTATCCGGAGCGGGCCAAGGCCCACAACCTGCGCCTCCGGCCCGAGGCGACCGTGTGTGTGCTTTCGGACGGCTTCACCGGTGAGTGGGTCCAGGTGTCCGGATCAGCCACGGTGGTCGACGTACCCGAGGCGCTCGACGGCCTGGTGGTCTACTACCGATCGATTAGCGGGGAGCATGCCGACTGGGCCGAGTACCGGCAGGCCATGGTCGATCAGCACAAGGCGCTGATCCGGATCACCCCCGACCGATGGGGGCCGATCAGTAAAGGGGGCTTCCCTCCCCGACTGGTCGACTGACACTTCCTTGCCAACGGTCACCGTTCCGGCCCGGACGCCAAATCGAACGTGGGCGAGGTTCGAGGTGGACTGTGATACTGAGGACATGGCGGATCGCTACTGGTTCGACAACTCGCTCGCCGACGAGGGGGCCCGACTGCGGCTGCTCGAGGCCATTGCCGACCCCCGGTCGATCCGGCTTCTGGATGACGTTCCTATCGAGAAAGGATGGCGGTGTGCCGAGTTGGGAGCCGGAGGGGGCTCAATGGCACTGTGGCTGGCTCACCGGGTCGGTGACAACGGATCTGTTGTGGCTGTGGACCGGGACGTGACACTCCTCCATCATCTTGTGGATCATCCGGCCATAGAGATCGTGCAAACCCCCATCGAGGATCTCGACATGACCCCCGGGTCCTTCGACCTGATTCACACTCGGAACGTGCTTATGCACATGGACACCGCCGATGCCATCATCGGGGCGCTAGTGGATGCTCTCCGTCCTGGTGGCGTCCTGCTGGTGGAAGAGGCCGACTACTTCCCGATCGCTGGCATGACGTCACCCGCACTGGCCGAGATCGCCCGTGCACTGGTGGCCCGGTGGACGTGGGCACGCACCATTCCCAACACCCTGGCCCGGCTCCCCGTGATTGACCTCACCGTGACGATCGATACGTCCATGCTGCAGGGTCGCTCGCCCGAGGCGGCTTTCTGGACACACACCTTCCGGTCCGTCGAGGATCGGCTGACCGACCCCGACATCGCGGCAGCCAATGGCATCCGTCCGGTGAGTCCGGCCACGTTCCAGGAGGCCATGGCATGCCTGGCTGACGAGACGTTCTGGACTCCGTTCTCTGCCGTCGTGTGCGCCGGGTGTCGGAAGGCCTGAGCACGCTTTCCCGTCCACAAGATGCACCCCGATGAACCGATATCGATAGAGCGCTCGCCAGTGATCTCCTGACCTCACAATTCGCCGACTGGGTCGAATTGCCGCTGGAGTTCCTCCGATCGTCGGGAACCGACAACGTCATCGCTCGGCTCGGTGACGACATGGCTGTCCGGCTCCCCCCGGCACGAGCGCGCCAAGGGTCCGTTGGAGACCGGATCGCCAGGCCGTACTGTCGGAAGACCAACCCCGCTTCGCCGACGTTGCCCGGCGGACGATCGAGGAGGTCCCCACCGATCTCCGGGCGGATCTCCGGGGGCATGAGATCGCACTGGGAAGCCAGCCCCTGTCCGACCAGCAGGCGAAATTGGTCAGAAGGGCTGTCCCCGGAACTCCATAGCGCCATCGGGAACGGCTGCCCCTTCGATGAGGGGAAGCCAGCACGTTCGCAGCGGCATCACGATCGGCCCACCGGGCTGGCCGACGGTCACCGCACCGGCGATCGGAAGCCACCCGAGGTCCCCGTAGAACCGCAAGCGCTCCGGCCGGCAGAAGAGCATGGCGACCGACCCACCCTGCATCCGCATGCGCTGTGTCGACCCTGTGACCAGTACCCGCCCCACACCGTTGCCCCGGAAACGACGGTGGACGAGCACACCTCCGAGCCCGAGAACCTCAATCGTCTCTCCGCTCACGACTCGCACGTGGGTAGTAACCCAGCCCGCATGGCCGACGGGGCGACCGTCATCCATCAGGACGAGATGATGGGTCTTCGGGCCCCACTCGATAGCCAGGTGCTCGGTCCCGAAGGGGTCGGGCTCGCCATCGACGATCTGCGCGTACTCGTCAGGCCCAAACTCCGGGAGATCGATCAACTCCACGTTGTCGAATGTAACCCACCGCTTTGAAGACCCGGACCTGTTGGCGCAGCCGTGGTCGACCGAGGTGGGGATCATGGCATCCGTGCTGCGAGGACCCGTCAGTCTGACCCTTCGTCCGACGGAGCCTCCGGGGGCGCTGTTACCAAGGTATCGAGACGGGCCAGGGTTAGCTCCATGTCCCGTCGGGTCTTGCCCGACCAGATGTCTCCGAGCTTCAACAATGTCCGTTGATGGTCGGTAGTGATATCCCAACTCTCCCGCACCACGGTTCCCTCACCCCGGGGGTCCAGTTCGTAGCGCCAGACACGCCCGGCGACGAATCGCTCCAGCCTGCCCTTGGGACCCGTCTGCCAGGCGATGAGACGGTTCTCGTCGAACTCGACCACAGTACTGACCGTCGAGTAGCGGAACCCCAACTTCATGGACATGCCGAAGGTGGTTCCGAGCGCCAACCGCTCGGATGCCTCCTCCCCGGCTCCTTGCAGCATCCCCGACCCGTCGATGAGCGAATGCCTCGACGGGTCGGCCAGAACATCGAAGATGACCTCGGGTGTCGCCCGGATCATCCGTTCGACCGTCAGCACGGTGCCTTCCATGATCGTCCCTTCCTTGTGGCCGTTGCCCGCCTGGGTGTTGCCGGGCATGAACGCTGGAGAGGTCGGCCCGTTCCCACACGACCAGCCACGGCACAGTCGCAACCGCGTCCGCGGCAACCATACTGCCGACCTTCCCGGGTGGATCGCCCGGTGGGGCTGTTGACGCACGTGGAGCCGAGGGACAGGTCGGAGACCGTTTCGTGCACCCCCTGTGAGCGTCCGGTCACCATCAGTGCGGAACACGGGTACCGGGCCGGGGGAGCCATTGACACTGCTCCCCATCTCTGCCTGAGATGACTAATCGCAGGGACTTGGGCGCGGTCGGCACGGTCGCCTCAGCCCGACGTGGTGGAGGGCGTGCCAGGCCACGCCGCAGAACGAGGGGTAGTCATGAAGCGTCGGAAGAGGATCATCTGGTGGGAGTCCGGGGTAGCCAGTCGGCCGGGTACATCCAGAAGCCAGGTGCCCCAGTACGAAGAGTGGGCCCGACAGCATGTGGACGGTTTTGTGGCGCCGACGACGGAACAGTGGTCGGACGGGCCTCGCCTCGTCGGCCCCACCCCTGTCCGCCTGCAGACCCTGGGTGAGGCCCTGACCCTGTCAATGGCCGAGCACGGCCACTCCGTGCCTCAGGCGGCGGCCGTCCTGGGCGCCGGCGCCGAGCAGTTCATCGACTGGGCCCTCGATCGGGCCGACACCGGCCCGAACTACGACGCTGCGGTGATGAGCTACCTCGGTGTCGACTACTACACCCTGCGCGGCCTCGCCTTACGATCGCAGATGCGGCGGGTGCAGCTGCGGATCCACCAGCTTCCCGCCTGAGGCGGCGTTGGGCGGCACAGGTGTCCGGTCCCGGATCGGTCTGGATGAAGCCTGCCTCGGTCGGCGCTCACAGGGAGCGATGCCGTCCGGCCCGGTCCCGGAGGAGCAGAACCGAGGACGTCACCATCCCGACGAGCGGGAGCCAGACGATGTCGAACCGGCCGGTAGCGGCAGCGAGGATGGCCGCGGCGGTCCATGCCGACAGCAGGAGTCCGTTCCACCGCCGTCTCCGGGAGGTGAGAATGACCGGTCCGAGATAGTTCCTCCACGTGGTTCGAGGCGGATCATCGGTAGGCACACATCCACGCTATCCATCCCGAGGTGCCCCGCCTCCGGCACCGTCTCAGTCGATGGAGACGAAGAACTCCCGGAGCTGCGTGGCGGCGTCCTCGGGTCCCTGGAGGGCCCACCAGTGCCCCGCCCCGGGAAGGATCTCGTGCCGGGCCCCGAGCATGTCGGCCACCTGGCGGGACTGGACTTCGTCGCCGAAGGGATCGTCGGTGGGGCAGAGGACAAGACCGGGTGCTGCAGTGATTCCCCAGTCGTCACCCCAGTCGGTGAAGGGGTTGGGAGTGGCCGATCGGTAGAGGTCCAGAATGCACCCACCCATGGTCTCGTCGGCCCACTGGGCCAGCTCCAGGGCATCGTTGTGCGCCACCCCGAGGACTTCGAAGACCTGGGCCTGACCTTCCGGCGGGGAGGCCAGCTGGTCGCGGAAGAACGTTTCGCCGTCACCCGGACTCTGCCAGATCTTGGCAAAATCGTGCCACTCGTAGTCGGGATGCATGACGTTGGCCACATCGGCGGCCCAGGCGTGGATCCGGTCGCCGTGGGCGGTGGCCACGCGATAGGTCAGACCGGCTCCCCAGTCGTGGCCGACGAGGTCGACGGATCCGTCGATCCGGTCGAGTTCATCGAGTAGCCAGGCCACGTAGTCGTCCTTGGTGGCGCCGAAACCATCCGGCCGTTCGCAGCCGAACCCCGGCAACGAGAGCGCCACCGACTCACCGCCCATGAGCGGCCGGACCTTGTTCCACAGATCCGCCGTCTCGGGCACGCCATGGACGAACACGAACACGGGACCAGGCTAGCCATCGCAGATTTTGACCGCCGACGGTGTCGCCACGCCTGCCACGCAGCCCGGGGCGATGGTGAGTCGCAACGGGGCTGCGGATCACCGATGAGCATTTCCCCCTTTCCCACCTGGGCTTTCCTCCGCAGATGGCCGGCCCGCCGGTACCACGGGAGCCGGTGACGGGCCGGACCGAACGGTCACGCCTACGGGGCCCGTCGCTAGCCTGGGTTGCAAATCCCCTCTAGACGGCAGCGGCAATACGACCTAGCTTCTCTTAGGGGCTTGACCGAAGGGAAGCGGATCAAGTGACCCGATTCGAGGAGATCGACCTATGGGAGGCCGAGGTATCCCCGACATTCCAGCGGATGTTGGCCACCTTGTCGTTTGCGGAGCAGTCGGCCGCCAACGGACCGAATGCTCTGCTCTCCGCCAGCGATCAACTCGGCGCATCGGCCCGGGATGCGCGCCTGTGGTTGGCCGAGAACCAGTGCCCACTGGCCGAGATCGATGACCGGCTCCGCCGGACGCTCCGCTCCACCCGGGTGCTGGCCCGGTTGTTCGAACTCGAGGCCGGCAACCCCAGCGGTCCGAACCTGAAGGTCATCAACCAGGAGATCGACGGGTTGGTGGGATTGATCTCCACCACCTTCGCCGTCCTCAGCGATCAGCGGCGGGGCTAGCCCGGGGACCTGCCCGACGCTGACTGCCGGTCGGCGCTCCGCCCCCCCTGGCGGGGCCTGCGGGGTTCAGACGGCCACCAGGGTGACGGCGATGTTGCCCCGGGTGGCATTGCTGTACGGGCACACCTGGTGCGCGGCCTCGATCACGGAGGTGGCCGTGGCGTCATCGACACCGGGAATGTGCACGTCGAGCTCGACCGCTAGCCCGAACCCGCCTCCTTCGATGGTCCCGATGGTCACCTTGCCGGTCACAGTGGATCCGTCCACGCTCACCTTCTGCCTGCGGGCCACAACGGCCATCGCGCTCTGGAAACAGGCGGCATAGCCGGCGGCGAAAAGCTGCTCGGGGTTGGCGCCGCCTCCCCGTCCTCCCATCTCGACCGGCGGCCTCATCTCCACATCGACATAGCCGTCGGCGCTCCTGGCGTGCCCGTCGCGCCCTCCCACGGCCGTCGCCTCCGCCGTGTAGAGCGGCTTGATCAACTCGGTCACCATCGTCTGCTCCTCTCTGTCACCGACCTCCATCGGCCGTCACCACGTGCTCACCTCGAGCCAACACCCCGTGCAACGGCTGCAACGACCCGGTTGTTCCCCCCACCCTCGGCTCTGGGGCCGGTCCGGCACGGTTGCGGCGGCGCTGCCGTACCGGCGGCACCGGATCGACGACAAACCCACGGGGTCCGCCCCTCGTCCGGGTGTGTCCGCGTCCGCGTTCACGGAGAGGGTCACGGTCACGGGATTGCCCGCGCTCCCGGCGCGCCCCGGCGCGCCACGGATGCGTACTGTTAGCTTTCAGGCTGTGAGTAAGAGCGGTGATACGGGCACGGCACCGGAGGCTCTGGGCGGCCGGGGCGAACGAGACGGGGCGGTGACCGCCCTTCGGCGAGCGGAGCTCAGGAGCCCGGCTGACGCGGCCCTGTACGTGGCCCGCCCATCGGTCCTGCAGGCGTAGTCGAATGCGGGGCGTGAGGAACACTCCAGAGGGGATCCGAGTAGTCGAGATACCGGACACGCCGACTGCAGGTGTCCGGGTGTCGGTGGCCTCGTCGGGGATCTGCGGCTCCGATCTCCATATGGTCTCGTTCGGCCCCTCGCCGGTGACGCTCGGACACGAGTTCTGCGGCCTACTTGACGACGGCACTCCGGTGGCCGTGCTTCCCGCCGTGCGCTGCGGTCGGTGCTCCCGCTGCCGGGCCGGTGAGCCACAGCAGTGTACGGCCGTCCTCGAGGCGATGTACGGGACCAGCCTCGACGGGGGTCTGGCCGACCACGTGTGGATCGATCCGACGTGTGCCGTTCCCTTGCCCCCGAGCCTCGCTCTGGACGTGGCCTGCCTGGTGGAGCCCCTCGCTGTGGCCTTGCACGGTGCCCATCGAGCCGGAGTGGTCCCCGGTGCCCGGGTGCTGGTAATAGGGGCCGGGCCCATCGGACTGTGCGCCATGGCCGTGGCCCGGGAACTGGGCGCGAGTGTTGACGGCAAGGGCAACAGGCCCGAACGCCAGGCCACCGCCGAGCGTCTCGGTGCCGGTTCGATGTCCGGCACCGACTACGACATCGTCCTCGACGCCGCCGGCACCCAGAGCTCGTTGGACCAGGCCACGAGCATGGTTCGACCCGGAGGAACCATTGGCGTCCTGGCCAGCTTCTGGATGCCCGTGACCATCGGCATGTCGCTCCTGATGAAGGAGGTCATGCTGGTACCGGCCTTCACCTACGGCCACCATCACCGGGTCTCGGAGTTCGAGGAGGCGATGAGGATGCTCGAGGTCATCCCCCAGCTCCCGGCGAGCGTGATCACCCACCGGTTCCCTCTGGACGATGCAGCCGAAGCCTTCCGCGTGGCCTCGGACCCCACGTCGGGGGCCATCAAGGTGGTCGTCGAGCCATGACCCGGCTGGCCCTAACCGACGCCACGGTGATCGACGGTGATCGCACCGTGCTCCACCGCGCCCATGTGGTGGTGGAGGGTGAACGGATCGCCGCGGTGGGCACCGGGCCGGTCCCCGACCTGCGACCGGACGATCGGGTCGTCGACTGTTCGGGCTCCGCCGTGATGCCCGGCATGATCAACTGTCACTTCCACGCCACCTACCACAACCTGGGGAGCACTCCGGCGCCGTTCGGCCTCGAGGAGCCGATGGCGTTGCAGGCAGTCCGGGCCGTCAACAGCCTGGCCCTCCTGGTCGAGAGCGGGTTCACCAGTGCCGTCTCAGCCGGCGCCCCGTTCGCCATCGACGCCTCCATGAAGGTAGCCATCGACCGGGGCCTGATCCCCGGTCCCCGTCTGGTCCCGTGCAGCCGCGACGTCAGCACCACCGGACATGCCGGTGACCGGAGTTACCCGCCGCACTGGCAGATCGGGGCGCTGGGGGCCATCCGACCCAGTGACGGGCCCGACGAGTTCCGGCGGGCCGTGCGGGCGGAGATCAAAGAGGGCGCCGAGATCATCAAGATGTTCGTCACCGGTGGTCACGGGACCATCGGTCCGAAGGAGCAGCTCGAGATGTCCCGCGAGGAGATGGCCGCGGGGATCGAGGCGGCCCATCTCCGCGGCGTCAAGGTCCGGGGTCACATCGCCAACCGTGAGGCCATCCACATGGCGCTGGACCTCGCCATCGACGTGATCGACCATGGGGACGGCATGGACGACGAGTGCATCGAGCGGATCGTGGCCTCGGGAACGCCGGTGGTGCCCTCCATGCTGTTTCCCGCTCGGTTCCTCCAGTCGATGGGCGGCGTCACCCTCGGGTTCACCGATAGCATGAAAGAGGACATCGACGCCATGGCCGACGTCCTGCCGCGGGCCAATGCCGCCGGCATGCGCCTGGTGCTCGGTGACGACTACGGGGCCATCGGCCTGCCCCACGGCCACTACGGCCAGGAGCTGGCCTACTACGCCGACGAGGTCGGCATCCCGGCCCTGGACGTCATCCGTTGGGCCACCAAGCACGGCGCCGAGCTCATGGGCCGGGGGCACGAATTGGGCACGGTCGCCGTGGGCAAGCTGGCCGACCTGGTCGTAGCGGACGGCGACCCGCTCACCGACCTCGGCGTGCTAGCTGACCCGGACCACCTGCTGGCTGTCGTCCAGGGCGGACGGCTGGTAAAGGATCACCTGCCCGACCACCCTCATCCGTCGCCCTGACCGCCCGCCGTCAGGACGGCGGGTCCCGCCCCACAACTTGCCCTCGCCATGCCGCTCCGAATAATTTCACCTGCTAGGAGCTTCAGGAGCGAGGTCAGCGGCGAAAGGGCGGAGGGGCTATGGCAGGCCTATCGGCGGCATCCAGCGGCAACGCCGAGGGCGACGGCCGATCTCCGGACCCGTTGGTGGACCGGAGGGCGGCCCGAGGCAACCGGACCCGCACCCTTCTCCTCGATGCCACCATCGATCTCATCGACGGTGGCAACCCGGCCCCCAAGGCCCATCCGGTGGCCGCACGGGTGGGTGTCTGCGATCGCCTGGTGTTCCATCATTTCACCAACCTCGACCAGCTGTTCTCCTTGGCTGTCGAGCGGCAGATATCCCGCTACCAGGCCCTCACCACCGTCATCCCGGCCCACGGACCCACCGAGGTCAGGATCCGGGTCATCGCCCGCCAGCGGAGACGGCTGTTCGAAGCGGTGGGCCCGGTGCTGCGAGCGTCCTACGCCCGGTTACCGGCCCCGCCGGCGCTCAGCGAGGTGCTGGCCCGCCAGAGGACACTGCTACGCCATCAGGTGGAGGTGATCCTGCAACCGGAGATCGCCGCCCGGGGCGACCAGGCGGCCGAAGTGCGGGAGATCCTGCACCTCATCACCGGCTGGCAGTGCTGGAGCGCCCTGCGGTTCGAGTCAGGGCACTCGGCCACCCAGGCCGAGCAGATCACCGTGTTCACCGTCGACCGGGTCCTCCGATGAGCGGGATCCGGGTCGGGGCGGTCATCCCCGCTCCGACCACGGCGTCTCATTGAACCGGGCCAGTACCGGTCCGGACGCTCCCCAGGTGATGCGAGTGAGCGACGCCGTGGACAGGTACAGCCGCCACGCCCCCTCGTCCCCGAGTCCCAGGGCCCAGCAGGTTGCCGCCTTGATGGGTGAGACGTGGCTCACCACCACGACCGGCCCCTCGCCACGAGCACCCTGTCCGTCCACACCGAACAGTTCCTCGCACGCCTCACGCACCCTGGCCCCGGCCTCACTGAGGGTCTCACCTCCGGGCGGTCGGTAGTCAGGGTCCGTCCGCCACCGGACCCACACCTCGTCGGGGACGGAACCGAGCGGGCGTCCGTCGAACGCTCCGTAGTCCACTTCGATCCACCTGTCGTCGATCTCCACGGGAAGCCCGGTGCCCAGCGCCTCGGCCGTCCGTCGGGCACGTTCGAGGGAGCTGGAGATCACCCGGGTGGCCCCGGTCACCAGGGGGCCCACCGTCTCGGCCTGGGCCAGACCCCGTTCGGTCAGGGGAGCATCGATCCGTCCGAGCAGGAGCCCGTCGGCGTTGCCGGTGGACTCACCGTGTCGTACCAGGATCAACATCGTGGCCCCCTCGTGATCAGCACGGACTCAGTGCACGAGGATGCGGTCGCACTGGGGACAGGTGGCGAACTCATCGGGCGGGAGACGACGGATCCGCTCCACGTCGACCGATGGCAGGGTCAGGTGGCATCCGTCGCACCGGTCCCCCACCAGGCGCGCCGCGCCCACCCCGCCAAGACGGGACCGCAGGAGTTCGTACCGCGCCGCCAACTCGGGGGGGAGCTGGGGGAACAACCGGTCACGGGCCTCTGCCTCGACAGCGATGGCGGCGTCGATCTCGGCCTCGGACTGGGCGATGGACGAAGTGAGCCGGTCGGACTCGACGGTCAGGGACGCCGAGGCCGCCCGGTCCTCGTCCAATCTGGCGTCGAGGGGCTCCTGCTCCTCCAGTAGGGCCAGCTCCGCCTCCTCGAGATGGGACTGACGCACGGCCAGCTGGCCCACCTCATGGTCCATGGCCTGGAGGTCCCGCGATGCCGAGATGGCTCCGGACTGCATCCGCTGCTCGATCTCGTGGCGTCGCTTGGCCGTGGCGGCGATCTGCTCCTCCAGGTGGCGTTGTCGGCCGGCGAGGCCGTCCACCAGCGCCTGCACCTCCCCCATCGACCGGCCCAGTCGGGACCGAAGGTCGCCAACCTCGGCCAGGGCGGCCCGTTCGGGCAGCGCGTCCCTCCGGTGCCGCAGTTGGTCGAGCGAGGTGTCGCGCTCCTGTACCTGCATCAGGGTGTCGAACGGCTCGGCCATCAGGGATCCTCTCGTCGGTGGCGCTGGGGCACGGCGTCCCGGCCGGCCGAGGCCCCGACCAGCCTACGGGCCGACCACAGGGCCCCCACCAGCGCGTCGTCGGCCATCTCGAGGGCGGCCTCCCATCCGAACCACGCCACCTCCTGGCTCTCCCCCGGGGCCGGGGCCGGGGTGACGTCCTCTCCGAGTACCAGGTAGCGGAGGTCAAGGTGGACGTGGTCGCGGGCGGCCGTGTGTACGTCGACATGGGCCAGCGTCGGCCCGGCAGCCGGATGGGCCACCGGAATTCCGGTCTCCTCCGCGCACTCACGCAGGGCGGCGTCCGGCGGTGATTCCCCCGCCTCCACATGCCCACCCGGCTGCATCCACCGGTGGAGCCGTCGGTGCCGGTGCAGCACCACCCCGCGACGGCCCACCACAATGGCCGAGGCGGTGAGGTGGGTCAGATCGGCATCCTCGTCGAAGGGACGGTCCAGCCGCTCCAACTCGGCCAGGATGATCGATCGCGATAGCGCTTCCCGCTCGTCGGCCGGTTGATGGGCCCGGACGGCCTCGACCAGCGATTCGACCCGGTGGTCAGCAGCCGGGCCGGGGGTATCGCCCGACCGGGCCCAACGCGACGAGGCCTTCGACGTTTCTGTCTGGCCCGGGACCGTCATGGGGCAACCGGTCGCGCCATGCTGGTCCGAACGGGCCGGGCAGGGTCCTCAGGCAGACTTACGGCGCTGGCGGTGGATGCGGCGACGCTCGCGCTCGGTGGTGCCGCCCCAGACCCCCTCGCGCTCACGGTTGGCCAGAGCGTGCTCCAGGCACGACTCTCGCACGGCGCACTGGTCGCAGATGGCCTTGGCCTCACCGGCCTCCTCGTCGGAGACCGGGTAGAACACATCAGGATCGATGCCCCGGCAGGCTGCGTGCTTGCGCCAGGTGGCACTCATGAGAACGTCACTTCCTAAATTGCGGTTGGTTCCGGTAGTTGGCACGCCCATCGTAATCTCCGGTGACCTGGGAAAAGGCGGCCTCCCGGCAAAAACAGGCGGAACGTACAGTATGGCCCAGGCCGGGCCGTGGTGTCCACAGCTGAGTGCCGTCACGGGCCCCGTTCGTGCCCCGGTGTCGGTCCCCGGCCCGCCCGGGCCGGGTCCGGGTCCGAGCCGGTCCCGGGTCCGGGTCCGGGTGGAGCCATCCCGGTCCCGGACCGGTCATCCACCGGATGGCCTGCGGCAACGCGGCGCCGATCCGCCCCGGGCCGACGGTCGACGGTCGACGGTCGACGACCCGGGATGCCTAATATCGGCCCGCAACCCTTGCCGGCCCCCGACCCGAGCGCCGAAACGTGATCGAGCCCTCCCGGCCCGTCCTCCGAAGGAGTCCAGCCATGTCCACCGCCCCGCTGCAAGGAAAAACCATCGTCGTGACCGGCGTGACCGGCCAGGTGGCCGAGCCGGTGGCACGGGCGCTGGCCGAACAGAACGAGGTGATCGGTGCCGCCCGCTTCAAGGTCGAGGGAGCGAGGGACCGTCTGGAATCGGCCGGTGTCCGCTGCATCCCCATCGACTTGGCCGCCGGGGACGTGGCCGGCCTGCCCCGGGACGCCGACTACGTCGTCAACTTCGCCGTGTCCAAGACCAACGACTGGACGCTCGACCTCCAGGCCAACAGCGGGGGCCTGGCGTGGTTGATGGAGCACCACCAAGACGCCACCGCCTTCCTCCACTGCTCGACGACCGGCGTGTACAAGCCTCTCGGGCATCACGTCTTCGCCGAAGAGGACCTGCTCGGCGACAACCACGGCATCTGGCCGTTTCTCCGTACTTACAGCATCTCCAAGATCTCCGCCGAAGCCACGGCCCGGTGGGCGGCCCAACGCTTCGAACTCCCCACCACGGTGGCCCGCCTGTCGGTGCCCTACGGGGACCGCGGGGGATGGCCGGCCATCCACCTCGAGATGATGATCAACGGCAGCGACATCCCGGTGCACCTCGACGCACCGAGCGTGTACCACCCGCTCCACCAGGACGACATCATCGCCATGGTTCCGAAGCTGCTGGGAGTGGCCACCACCCCGGCCACCACCGTGAACTGGGGGGGTGACGATGCGGTGAGCATCGAGGAGTGGTGCGGCTACTTCTCCGAGCTCACCGGCCTGCCGGCCTCATTCGCACCGACCGAGAACACCATCGACAGCGTCCAGATCGACCTGACCCGGATGCACCAGCTGGTGGGCGGCACATCGGTCGGGTGGCGGGACGGAATGCGCCGGATGGTGGCTTCACGCCATCCCGAGCTGCTGGCCGGGTGAGCCGGGCCGGGTGAGCCGGGCCGGGTGAGCCGGGCCGAATTGGCCAGCCGGGCCGGGTGAGCGGCCGACTGGCGCGGCGGAGCGACTGGGGTTGGGCAACGATCACCGCCACCGGCTGCGGAGGCCGGGGGTCAGACTCGTGGGGGCTCGGGACCGGGGTCGGTCTGGACATGGACGTTCCCGACCGACCACGCCGTGGTCGACGGATCGGGCGCCACGGTGAGCACCGCGCCGTGATGGAAGATCACCTTCAACTCACCCTCGGGAGACGTCCACAGCCAGCGGAGGGAACTCGGATAGAGCGCCACGAGCGGACCCAGACCGTCCGAACGCTGCGGGTTCAGGTGGTGGACCACCCCGCCCACCTCCAACACGAACGGGCTCCCGATCATCACTTCGGTGCGGCCGAACCGCAACCGCGACTGATGGTCGATCCGGATGAACGAGAGCGTGGTGTCGTCGAGCACGAACTCCCTCCCGCCATCGGGGAGCTCTCTGATCCGGCATTCTTCGACCACCTCGCCATGTTCGCACGTGGACATCCATGCCGCACATTGCCCGAGCCCAGAATTCCGGTCGCCACCGGCGCGTGGGACGGGGGCGGACGGACCGACGATCGCCTAGCTCCGGGCGGTGGCGTCGAGGCGCACGGCCTCGTCCGGCCACAGCAGCAGACCCAGCTCGGTGGTCAGTCCGGCAAGCTCGTCGGCCGTAGCCCGGTACTCGGCCAGCGGTCGCCCGTAGGGGTCCTCGATGTCGTCGTCGCGGGACCGGTGGGCCAGTGACTGACGGGTCCGGTCCCCGTGGACAAGGTCGATCCACGAACGGAAACCCTGGTCGGCGCGCCGAGGTCCGAGTTCCCGCCCCCGCCGGACCAGCTCCTTCAGCATGAACGACTTGGGCCAGCTCGGCGGGTCCGTGAGGATCGCCTCCTGAACGTGGCGGCGGCTCATCCCGATGATCAGGTCGGCACCTTCCAGCATGGACTGGGTCAGGACCCGACTCCGGTGGGCGCCGAGGTCGATCCGGTAGGAGGTCATCACCGCCAGCACCTCGTCCGGCACGGGCCGACCGGCCAACTCGCCGACGGCGCTGATTCCCGCCGAGGACACCTCGACCGGGTCAGGCACACCCTCGCTCTGCTCGGCGAAGAGCGCGGCTGCCATCGGGGACCGGCAGATGTTGGCGGTGCAGACGAAGAGGAAGTGAACGTGGCGAGTGTAGCCGTCGCCCGGCCCTGCTCCCGTGACTCCGGTTGACCTCGGTCGGCCCGACATCGCCGTCCCGGCCCGATCCGACGCGTACGCTCACCGTCGGGAACGCGGTCCGACGGAGAGGGATCCGCCCTGCGCCGTCAGCGGGTCCGCCCGACCGACGGCGCTGATCAACCGAGAGGAGTGAGCGGTGACGACCACCACTGGTAACCCGGGGATCGACTCCGGTGCCCCCCCGCCGTGCGGCATCATCGACCTCGCTTCTCGGGGTGGCGCGTGGGCATGACGAGCCCCGGACCGGTGGCGCTGGTCCACGACTACCTGACCCAGCGCGGCGGGGCCGAGCGGGTGGTTCTCTCGCTGGCCGAGACTTTCCCCGACGCGCCGATCCACACCGCGCTCTACGACGCCGACGGTACCTTCCCCGAGTTCGCGGCCCTGGACGTCCGCACTCTGCCCCTCGACCGGATCGGGGCCCTGCGCACTCACCACCGCCTGGCCCTGCCGGTGCTGGCCCCCTCATTCTCCCGGCTCACCGTCGATGCCGATGTGGCCGTCTGCTCCTCCAGCGGGTGGGCGCACGGCGCCCACGTGACCGGGAGGAAGGTCGTCTACTGTCACACGCCGGCCCGGTGGCTGTACCAGACGGAACGCTACCTGGACGGTTCGTCGTCGTGGGCGTCGGCGACCGTTGCCTTGCTGGCGCCGTCGCTTCGACGCTGGGACCGGAAGGCCGCCGCCACCGCCCATCGTTACCTGGTCAACTCCACCGCCGTCCGCCAGAGGGTAGAGGAGCTGTACGGCATCGACGCCGAGGTGGTGCCACCGGCCGTCGAGGTCGACCCCGACGGTGTGCGGACCGAGGTACCCGGCCTCGAGCCCGGCTACCTCATGTGCGTCTCCCGATTGCTGGCGTACAAAAACGTGCAGGAGGTAACTGAGGCCTTCCGGCTACTACCCGATCAACGGCTGGTGGTGGTGGGATCGGGACCTCTGGCCGACACCATCCGCGCCAGTGCCCCGCCCAACGTCACCGTCATGGGTCGGGTCGACGACGCCACGCTCCGGTGGCTGTACCGCTCGTGCTCCGGTCTGGTGGCGGCTTCGCACGAGGACTTCGGCCTCACGCCAGTGGAGGCGGCGAGCTTCGGGAAGCCGACCGCGGCTCTGCGCTGGGGCGGCTTTCTTGACACCACCGTGGAGGGCACCACCGGAGTCTTCTTCGACCTCCCCGAGCCCCGACTCATCGCCGACGCTGTCGAGGTACTGATCGCCACCGATTGGAGCACGGTCACTCTGCGGGACCATGCTGAGACCTACTCGGCGGCCCGGTTCACGCGGCGGATGGACGACGTGGTGGCCGAGGAGCGCAGAAAATTGTGATCCACGGGGACGAGCGGGTCGGTGACGTCGTCGGTGTCCCGAGTCCGGCGGTGCGGCGGAGAAGGGGCGGCGGAGTCAGACGGCATGGAGGTTCCGGATGGAGATCCGGTCAGGACGCTCCTCGACCTCGGAATACGGTGACCGGCGTCTGCCACATGATCTGCATGTCCCACCACAACGACCATGAGGCCACATAGAGGTAGTCGAGCCGGCACAGTTCGAGGTGGGAGAGCTCGTTTCGGCCCGACACCTGCCACAGACCCGTCATGCCTGGCCGCGCCTCGAATCGCTTGCGGGCCCACCCCTCGATCTCCATGGCTTCGGCGACCACGAAGGGACGTGGGCCCACCAGCGACATATCACCCTTCCAGACGTTGAACAGCTGGGGAATCTCGTCCAGGCTTGTCCTCCGGAGGAAACGACCCACCCGGGTGACCCGGGGATCGTCCCGGACCTTGAACAGCGGTCCGTCCATCTCGTTCAGGTGCTCGAGCTCGTGACGCCGGGACTCGGCGTCGTGGTACATGGTGCGGAACTTCATCATTGAGAAGGGTCGCTCGTCCCGCCCGGTGCGGATCTGACGGAAGAAGACCGGGCCGCTGCTAGTGGCCTTGATCAGGACCGCTATCAGGGCGATGGCCGGCGACACCGCCGCCAGCACCAGCGACGAGACCACGATGTCGAAGGTCCGCTTGAGGAAGCGGGACCCGGCGCTGAGTGATGCTGGAGCGATGTCCAGCATCGGCAGTCCGGAGAGATCCTCCACATGGGAACGACCGGTGATCAGCTCGTAGTACCGCGGGACGATGGACACCCCCACCTGGCCGGTCAACGTCTTGAGCATCTCGGTGGTCCGCTCCGGGTGTGTCCGGGAGAAGCACACCACCACCCGGGTCACCTGGTACTCACGGCACAGCTCGGGAAGCTCATCGAGCTCACCGATCACATCGTTCGAACCGACCGGATTGTCATCCACGAAGCCGACGAACTGCACGGCGCGGTGGGCCCGCAGGTGACTGGCCACGGTCTCGGCCAACTTGCCCGTCCCCACCACGATCACCGGGACCGTGCCTTCCGTGGTCCGACCGAGCAGACCGAAGGCCAGCGCCCGGGCCAAGGGAACGGTGATGACTCCGGCCACGCACATGGCGGCGATCTTGGCCGCCGTCACCTCTTCGACGTGCCACCCCCTCCGCGCCGTGTAGGCCACCACGGCGTAGACGAACCCACTGATCATGAGGGCGTGGACGATGTTGCGGAGATCGGAGAAGACGCTGATGGAGATGCGGCGGGTGGTTCCCCGGTACAGGCCGTAGAGGGCGAAGACAGCAATGAACACGGGAATCATGGCCAGGTCGAAGACGTACAGTTGGATACTGTGGCTGATGGAACTGTCCGGGTTGTGCGAGAACGCCGACAGCACCAGCGGGCCGAGAAAGCCGGCGAAGGCGAGGCCCAGGACATCGGCCGACAGCAACCGGCGGAGGGTGTGCCGTCGGACGCGGGCCAGATCGCCGTGGCGGTGCCGGACTTCGGAGCTGTGCCCGCGCCGAATGGCGGTCTCCCCCGGCGCCTCCTGCACATGCAGTCGCAGATCTGGATCCAGAATTGCCATACCAGCCGGCCTGCCCCTTCCTGAGCCGGTGGTCAGTGGATGCTCCGTCGAGTCGCCCGGGAGCTGCGAACTCTCCGAGCTGTCCAAGCTCTCAGACACGACGAACCAGTCCGCTGACCTCAATCATCGTACCGCCGGCCGGCGCGACTCCACAAAAGAATTTCCCCCGGCCGGCTCCCGCGGCCCGCGCTCGAGATCGGCGCCACCCGGTGTCGATCCGGGCACATCGTCGGATCGACACGGACGGGAGCCATACCTGTTCATCGACCGCTTGCGGTAACGCCTGAAGCCCCACTTGGCTGGATTCGATGCCGCTGTCGTCAGAGGTGGCGATGCGTGCGCCCGATGACCGTCGTCAGCGGCCTCTCCAACCCGGTGACCGGTTCAGCCCCCGGTCAGGCAGCGGCCTGCATCTGCGACACACCGGCACGGATGGCGGCGATGGATTCGAAGGTGGATTTCCGGAGCATGTTCTCGGAGAACTCGATGTCGAAGGCGTCCTCCAGCGCCAACATGACGTTCACGCTGGCGTGCGACGTCATACCGGCGGCGAAGAGATCGGCGTGCTCGTCGATCGAATCTGCCTCCACGACCAGATGGCCGTGCTCGGTAAGCACCTCTCGGATGGTCTCATCCATGACTACGGTCCTTTCTGTCCAGGGGGCGACTTCCGATGCCACACCGTGGCGTCGCCCCTGCTCATTGCCACGACACATGCGGCCGCCATCATCGGTTCGTGGGTGACACTCACCGCCAGGGTGGTGATGCCGGCCTCGGCCGCCAACCGCGCCGCCAGGCCGGAGAGACGGAGCTCGCACCAACCCCCGACGACCCGGTGCACCTCGATGCTCCTCCACTCCGGCCGCACCCCCCGCGGGCGGAGCACCTTGACCGCCGCCTCCTTGGCCGCGAACCGACCGGCCAGGGACTGCATCGAGTAGGCCGTCGCTGCACCGTCGACCCATCCGGTGTCAGCGTGGACAGTCTCTGTCGCCGGCAACGGCTCCCTACCGCCACCGAGCCGGGCACAGGCCCGCTCGTGGGGCGTGAAGACCCGGTACAGGTAACGACGACCCAGCCGGTCCACCGATGCAGCCACGTCGTCCACGAGCACGAGATCCATGCCCACGCGCAGCGAGTCCGAGGCCGTTACCTCCACGGAATCGAGTGGATGGCGTCCGCCGGCCGACAATGCCCGCCCCATCTGTTCGAGCGTGGCGGCCCGGAGCGACATGGCGATCCGGTCGACGGACGTGCCGGACATCGTGGCGGTGGTCGAGATCACGAGACCGACTCACCGCGGGGAGGGCTGAACTCGTGATGGCGATCATCGCCGGGTCCGCCCTTCGGGACCACCGACGAGTACACGGCACGGTACCGGTCGGCAATGGCCGGCCAGGCGAACTCGTCGACGCGGGCCCGACCGGCGGCGGCCACGGACCGGCGATGGTCGTCGTCGGACACCAGTCGCCCCAGGACGGCGCTGAAGGCGGCCGTGTCGAAGGGATCGACCAGGATCCCGTCCTCGCCGTTCCGGACGAACTCGGGCGGCCCACCCTTCGTCGTGGCCACCACGGCCACCCCGGCCCGCCAGCCTTCGAGAACCACGATGCCGAACGGTTCGAGCCGACTGGGCATCACGAAGATCTTGGCGTCGGCCATGAACCGGGCCACCCGGGCGCGGCTCAGTCTTCCGACGAAATGGACCCGGTCGACCAGCCCAACATTGCGGGCCGCGACCTCCAGGCCCTCGAGCGCCGGACCCGTTCCCCCGATCACCAGGTCGACGGTCCGTAGGGACTCGTCCATGCCGGCGTAGGCGGACAGCAGTAGGTCGAACCCCTTCTTCTCCACCACCCGACCCAACGCCAGGATGTAGGGCCGGTCGGGTGGGACGGGTAGGTCGGGTAGGTCGGAATCGGGTGAAGAGCCCAGACCTTCGGACAGCTCGTCGTCAGTACGGGGGGTGTCGCTATCGCCGTCGGCACCGGTGTGGGTCCCGTCCACATCGACACCGTTGGGGATCACGAGGCCGCGCCCCGGTGCGAGTCCGAACCGCTGCTCGGCGTCGCCGAGTGTGAAGGCCGAGCAGGCCGTGACCGCCGCCGCCGAGCGAATGCCCCGGCGCAGCGCCGACCGTAACGTCCGTGACGTCTGGAAGATATCGGAGTCGTCCATCACGGTCTCCCCCTGGAGCGTGATGACGAGGGGCAGGCCCGCGAGCCTCGACGCCACTGTGGCGTAGGCCCCGTTGGGACCGAAGCAGACGACGTGGAGCACATCGGGGCGGAAGGCGTCGATGGCATTGCGCAACGAGAACACCGTCCGGGGGCCGATGGTGGCCGAGCGGTAGATCGACGACCATTTGCTGGCGGGCAGAGGCATGGGGAACCGGCGGACAATCAGGTCATCGCGGACCTCGACGGTCTCCGGCCTCGAGTCGTCACCGTGCAGCGTCCACACCTCCACCTCGTCACCGGCGTCGACCAGGGCCAGGGCCAGGTGGCGGGTCAGCTCTTCGACCCCGCCCAGGGCGGGCGGATAGGCACTGGGCAGCAGCGCGACCCGGGTCATGGCCGAAACTCCGATTGGGTAGCGACCGCGTTGGGGCGACCGGTCACCCGGGCGGGGGGCACGGCGGCGGTGGGGACGGCGGTGGTGGGGACGGCGGCGGTGGGGACGATCGGTTGCGTGGCCATGTCAGGAGATGGTCGGATTCAGCCAGGGCTCGACGGCGCTCAGCGTCGCTCCGGTCGGCATCGGCGCCACTTGACTCCAGTTCCCCACGCCCGGAGACCAGTAGTTGGAGAACGCCGCGGCGTACCAGCCGGAGAGGAATCCCTGCTCGGCACAGTCGCAGTCCGGAGCCCAGCTGGAGGGGTGCATGCCGAGGATATTCTCGATCTGCGTCTCCCCGCCCTGGGGCTGAACGGCCGCTGCATCCACTTCGTGGGCGATCTCGAAGGCCGTGATGCCGGCCAGCCGTTCCACGGTCTCGCCCGGATAGACGTACAGCACCGACGTCCCGCCGGGGTGACCCCAGGTGAACGTGGTGTTGCCGTAGAACCCCGGCGACGGGGCGGCGGAGATGGGTTGGAACTGGATGGTGTATCCGGGAATGTCCTGCCAGGGATAGCGGACGAGGGCGAGCGCCTGGGCCCCCATCTGGTCCGGGGTGAGCGAGGCGGTCGAGGCGGTCGAGGCCGAATTCGACGGCCGGTGTCGTGGTGGTCGACGGCGCGGTGGTGGCGGGAACGGCGGCGGCCGGACCGGTGGTGGACGGTGCGGACGCCGTGGTGGGCGGGGTCACGACTGGAGCCGGCACCGTGGAGGCGGTCGGGCCCGCGGGAGCAGCACCATGGGCAACGTCAGGGGCGCGGTCGGCGGCCGGCGCTGCGGGGGGACGGCTCCGTCCTTACCAGCACCAGCGCCCCGGACACCACCACGACCACCAGTGCCACCACCACCGCCTCGAGCCGGAGAAGCGAGCGGCGTGACGGGAAGGTGACCCGGCGCAGGCGGGCCCACAGTCCCCCCGACCGGCGATCGGCGCCGATGTAACCCTCCGAGAGCACCAGCGAGGGATCATCGAGGTCCGCCAGCAGATCGGAGAGCGGCTCCGTCTCGGGGACGGCGACCTCAGGCACGGCGGCAGCGATGAGCCACCCATCAGGGCGCGTGACGTCAGCGGCAACTGCTGGGGCGGAAGCATCTTCCGTCACGATCGACGCCATGGTGTTTGATCGGCAGATTGCCGGTGGATCTGAAGCTCGCCGTGGCGGTGTCCGGAACGGGTCAGCCGGTCACCGGCGCCGACGCCGGCGACGCTCCCGGCGGTCGGTTTGCCCAGATCAGCGGACGATCCAATGCGAGAGGGCCAGGGTGAGGGGCGCCACGGTGATCGCAGTCAGGGCCACAGCCACCACGAGGGGGCGTATCGAGACCGGGGAAGTCCCGCCGGCCCGGTGCCGTCGGGCGGTACCGCCGGCGCGCCCGCCGCGCCGACAGTCCGACCGGTTGGGAGGCGAACTTCGAACGTGTCGGTCGAACACGCCACGTACCGGTCCGACGTAGTCGGAGGTGATGATCAGCCGGGGGTCGTGGAGATCGGCCAGCATCCCGGCCGGGATGCGGACGTGATCGATGCCGTCATCGACGCCGACCCCGCCGTCATCGACGCCGACCCAGCCGTCATCGATCTCGTCCCCGGAGGTCCGGCCGTCGTCGGAGAGGTCGCCACCGGTTCGGGCCAGGAGGTCGTTGGCCGTGACCGGCTCGACGGTGCGCGACTCCCCTACCCACTTCCGCATGATGCCCCGGACTGAAAGCACCTTCTGGTATCGGCATATCCCGGTGCGGACTGAAGTCTCCGGGTCGGTGCCTCCGGGGAAGTCAGACGGCCAGCCCCAACGACCGGTAGGTCTGGGCCGTACCCCGGGCGGTGTCCTGCCAGCTCAGGTGGCGGACCCGTTCCGCTCCGTGCCGGGCCAGTTCGCTGCCGGCGTCCCTCGTCGGCCAGGAGGTCGCGCAGGGTCCCGGCCAGGCCGTCGACGTCCCCGGGACGGAAGGTGGCTGCGCCGTCGCCGACCACCTCGACCACCGCCGGCACCGGCGTGCTGACCACGGCCGCCCCGCAGGCCATGGCCTCCAGTGGCGGGAGTCCGAATCCCTCGTAGCGCGAGGCGTAGCCGACCAGGGTGGCCGCGCCGTAGAGCGGGGGAAGGTCCGAGGCTCGGGCACGTGACCGATCTCGGTGACGCCGCGGGGGCGACTGATGGCTCCACAGACTGTGACCGGTCAGCACCAGGGGCACGCCGACCCGGCGACAGGCCTCGGCCAGGGTGGCGATGTCCTTGCGCGGCTCGATGTTGCCCACGTGGAGCACGAACCGTTCCGGCAGCCCGTAGCGCGACCGGACCCGATCCACCTCCTCGTCGGGGGCCGGAACCATGTCCGGTCCCGGAGCCGAGTGGACCACGACAGACGTCCGGCCCACGAGTGCGCTCACCCGCTCGGCGGTGAAGGCCGAGACGGCCACGATCAACGTCGGCCCGGTGGAGGGCGTGGCGGACCAGCAGCCGCTCGCCGGCGACCCGGTACCGGGGGAAGGCCCAGGGCGCATCGAAGATGGCCATGTCGTGCACGGTGGAGACGGTGGGGGCCGAGCGACGCAGGGGCAGATCGACGTCGAGGCCGTGGAACAGGTCGGCCGGCCCGAAGCCCGAACGCACCGGTCAGGGCCCGGGCCGCCCCTCGGGACTCCCGCGCCACCAGCGGTGTCACGCCCGCCGGGAGCTCGGACCGGCCTGCGGGCCGGACCGCCGCCACCAGCTCGGCGTCGATCTCCTGATCCAGGGCGGCCAGGAGCTGACGCACGTAGGTGCTCACGCCCCCACCCCGGGCATCCAGGGGGAGGGCGTTGAAGACGATGCGGGGCCGACCGGCGTTCACGGCGTGCCGGGAAGGAGGACGGAACCCCGACACCTGCCGGTACCGGTCACCCAGCGCCGTCCGCGACCGGCTCACCGATGGCCGCCCACCGCCGATGGCATCCGGGTCGGCTCCGACCGTCCCGGCGCGAGCTCGGGCCGGCCCGGAACCCGCATCCGGCCCGAGACGTTGACGATCGGCGTCGGCCACCCCGAGGGACATCCCGGCGATCAGCACGGGCGGAATCATGTTGGCCCCGATCCAGAAGATGTCGAAGAGGCCGTCGACATAGTGGCCGAGCAGGATCACCAGTCCAAGGGTGCCGAAGACCCTGGGCAGCCGATTCATCGTGCGCATGGTCATGTAGACCAGGTAGAAGAAGGCCAATGAGCCGACGACCCCGGTGGAGGCCAGGTTGTCGACCAGCACGTTGGGCGGGGCTGTGACTGAGAGGTACTGGGGGAGGTCGTAGAAGCGCATGCCCTCGCCCAGGATCGGGCTCTGGGCCACACGTGCAGCGCATCGCCGATCTGGCCGAACCGGATCGAGACCGAATTGAACTTGGGGTTGTTGTGGGCCGCCAGCGAGAAGCTGTAGTACAGGCCAATCATCAAGGGGAGGCAGCCCAGCAGCACCAGCTTCGAACGACGTCGCACGTCGGGATTGAGGAAGGTGGCGACGACGATGGCCAGGATCAGGGAGATGATGGCCTGGCGGGACTGTGACGCCAACAGCCCGCCGAAGCACAGGTACTTGGTCACCCGGGCCTCGGTGCGGCCCAGTCCGGTCCAAGGCGGCCTCAGCTGGGCCACCACCACGGCCACCCACATGACCGCACCGATGGAGTTCTTCTGGTAGCCGCCCCACTGGGCCGGCTGGAAGTGGGTGGCCAAAGCCTGCTCGATCGAGATGAGGGCGACGATCGAGGATCCCCACAGGAACAGGCGGAGGGCCGGCCGGGCCCGTCCGTAGTTGGCGATGGTCCATCCCACCAGCACGCTTCCCCCCAGATAGGAGAAGCGGTGGAACCACTCGATGATGTCGTAGCGGTTGGGATCGGCCACCACGACCAGGATCAGGATGGCCTGGTACCAGAGGATGCCCCGGAAGAACTGCCGCAGGAAGGGGGCCTCGCTCCAGCGCACCTGGAAGAGGCAGACCAGGGCACCCATGAAGACCAGGAGGTCGGCGACACTGAGGTTGGTACCGGCTCCGCCCACCCGTTGCAGCAGCAGCGACCCGGGCAGTACCAGCACGGCCAGCACGATGGGGTCGGCCACGAAGATGCCGAAGACCAGGAGTACCCCTCCTAGGGCCAGCGCCAACCGCTCGCCCCCGTTGGCGGCCACACCGACGATGATGCCGACCAGGACGACGGCTGCCCATCCGAGGGAGGCCCACAACACATCGCGGAGCTGGCGGTGGTGAGAACGCTTGGGGTGGCCGGGGTGGCCGGGGCGGCCGGAGTGCCGGTGGTGTCCGTGTCCGTGGCCGTCAGCGGGGTGGCGACGGAGCAGCCGGTCCTGCCCGAACGTGGGGATCTGACTCATGGGTAGCTCGGGGGCGCGCTCATCGGACCTTAGATCCATCGGCTGCGGCAACCGCACGACTTGAGCAGCGCGGCCGGCGACCCCCACCGGGCCGTGCTTGCGGCGATTGTTCCTCAAGGTGTTCCACGACTGTGACGACGCTTTCTACGATCGCTTGTCGACGTCCGTGCCCCGTCGATGAGGCGCGGATTCAGGACTCACCTGTCAGGCACCAAGGAACGGACATGACGACCCACCCACCGGGCGAGACCACGATGACCAGGACGACTCGCCGGTCATGGGCGCGGCCCGATGTGGGGGTGCCGGCCGGCACCGTCTCCAGTCCTCGTGACCAGCGTGTCACGGCTCGGAAAGTGAGCCTCCCCTGACCTTCCGCCAGTTCCTCTCGACACTGTGGCGCCGACGACTGACCATCGCCGTCAGCATCGTGGTGGCCGTCGTGGCGGCGCTGGCCTACTCGAAGATCCAGACCCCGAAGTACCAGTCGACGGCCACGATCCAGGAGAGCGCCATCAGTACCACCGCCTCGGGCAGCCCGTCCTCGACCGTCACGCTTCCGGACCCGGTGCAGGAGTTGGGCAGCACGGCGGTACAGCAGCGGGCGGCGACCATCCTCGGTGACGCCAACACCGACAGCGTGGCCGCCGATGTCACCGGCACGGTGGACGCCGCCACCGGACAGCTCCTCATCACCGCCACCGACGCCAACCCGGCCCGGGCCCAGGCCGTGGCCAAGGCGTACTCGCAGGCCTACGTCGACCAGATCCAGTCACTGGTGCAGGCCCAGATCGACAAGATCGACACCGAGCTGACATCGCTCCAGCAGCAGATCGCCGCGCTCGAACAGTCCAACCCCACCGGGACCAACGCCGTGATCACCGCCCAGATCACCGGGCTCACCACCACCTTGAGCACGCTCCAGTCCGAGCTGACCAGCGTCCAGTTCGGTGAGCCCTATGCCAGCGTCCAGGTGGCCGCGGGGCTTCCCGGTGCCCCCTCGGGCCTCGGGCACCTCGAAGCTGTTGGCCATCGGCATCATCGCCGGCCTCCTGGCCGGATGCGGCATCGCCCTGGCCCGGGACCAGCTGGACACCCGGCTGCGGACCCGGCCCGACCTCGGCTGGCATCACCGAGGCCCCCATCCTGGCCGAGCTTCCCCAGGACAGTGAGGTCGCGCTCGGGCGAGGTGACGATCGCCATGGTGCAGGCACCCCAGTCCCAGATGGCCGAGTCCATCCGCGAGCTGCGCACCAGCCTCCGGGTCATCCTGGACGACACCCCGTGCCCGATGATCACCATGACCAGTCCCGAGCCCGGCGACGGCAAGACGTTCGTCGCCGCCAACCTGGCCGCGGCCTGGGCCATGAGCGGGAGCAAGGTCATCGTGGTCTCGGCGGACTTCCGCCGACCCCGCCTGGAGGAGATCTTCGGCCTCCCCCTGGGCGGCCGCCCCGGCCTGGCCGATCTGATCCGGTCCAACTGGAAGACCCCGGAGCCCACCCGTCGGCCGCCGGAGTTGCGGGACGGCCCAGGGACTGCCGCTCCATCGCCTACGAGAGCCGTCCCACCTCGATGCGGACCTGCCGGGGCCCAGCCTGGTACCGCCCGCGAATCCTCCCACCAGTGCCGATCCCTCGTCGGTGGCCGCCCATCTGGTGGACAGCGGCATCTGGGGCCTCCAGATCCTCCCGGCCGGGATCCAGCTGGAGAACCCGAGCGAGCTGTTCGGCAGCCCCGGGATGCAGCCGGTCATCGACCAGCTGCGGCTGCTGGCCGATGTGGTGCTGGTGGACACTCCGCCGGTCCTGGTCGTGCCGGACACCGCCATCATCGGGAGCTTCACCGTCGGGGCCGTGGTGGTGGCGGCCGAAGGCAAGACCGAGCGCGACGAGCTGGAGCGGACCGTGCAACGACTGGAGTCGACCAACTGCCGGGTCCTCGGGCGTGGCCCTCAACCGGGTGCGCCGGTCGGCGGCCAGCTCCTACCAGGCCTACGCTTACAAGCAATGACCACGGGCGGGACCGGGCCGTCCGCCGGCCCCCCGCAACTCCCGTCTCCGATCCCATGTCCCCGCCGACATCCGCCCCGATGACGAGCTCCCCGGAGCGCCGCCCGCCGATCACGTCGGGGGTGGAGGTGCTGGTGGTGGCCTTCGGCGCTCCCGACCTCCTCGACGCCTGTCTCGCCACCCTCGGCGGGCGGCTCCCGGTGGTGGTGGTGGACAACTCGTCCCGACCCGAGGTGCGGGCGGTGAGCGAGCGTCACGGGGCCCGGTACGTCGACCCGGTCGCAACCTCGGCTTCGCCGGGGGGGTCAACGTAGGACTGGCGCCACCGACAGTCCACCGGCGGCGACGTCCTGTTGTTGAACCCGGACGCCGAGATCACCGCCGATGACGTCGCCCGGCTGGAGCAGTGCCTCCACGCCCGCCCCGGCCTGGCCTGTGTGGCACCCCGCCAGGTGGACGGGTCGGGGGGTGGCGAGGACCGGGTGGGCTGGCCGTTCCCGACGCCCCTCGGGGCGTGGGTGGAGGCAGTGGGACTCGGTCGGCTCCGTCGGAGCGTCGACTTCGTGATCGGCTCGGTGCTGCTGATGCGGGCCGAGGCCCTGGACGAGGTCGGCCCGTTCGACGAGCGCTTCTTCCTCTACGCCGAGGAGACCGACTGGCAGCGTCGGGCCGTTCGACCTCGGCTGGAGGGTGGCCGTCTGCACCGAGGTCACCGCCGTCCACCTCGGGGCCGGGCACCGGCGGCGATCGCCACGGTCCGGGAGGCCACTTCCACGCGTCGCACGAGCGCTATCTGCGCAAGCACTTCGGCCCACGGGGCTGGCAGGTCTACCGGGCCGCGGTGATGGCCGGTGCCGCGCTCCGCGCCCTGGTGCTCCCCGGCCGGCGCGGCCGCGACGCCGCCGACCGGTTCCACCTCTACCGGCAGGGGCCCTGCCGCGTCGAGGCAGGGCGGTGATGGCGGGGTCGGACCGGACGGTCGGGTCGGACCGGACGGTCGGGTCGGAACCCGTGGACGGGTCGGATCCGGCGCTGACCGTGGTCCACGTGGTCGTCACCGACGGCTTCGCCGGTGTCGAGCGCTACGTCTGCCAGGTGGCCGGAGCACTCGACCGGCGCGGCCACCGGGTCCACACCATCGGCGGCGACCCGGCGCGGATGCGGTCCGAACTCCCCGACACGGTGTCCAACCGACCGGCCGGCCACCTGGTGACGGCGGCGGCGGGCGCTGGCCACCATCCGCGACGCCGACCTCGTCCACGTCCACATGACGGCGGCCGAAGGGCGCGGCGTGGCTGGCCCGGCCGCGCGCAACGGGCCCCGGTCGTCGCCACCCGGCACTTCGCCGCCGGACGGGGGTCGAGCGCCGATGGCCCGGGCCCTGGCCCGGATGACCAGCCGGGCCATCAGCTGCGACATCGCCATCAGCCGGTTCGTGGCCGACTCCATCACCTCGCCCTCGGTGATCATCCCCAACGGGGTCCCGGACCGGCCCCAGGCCCCGCCTTGAGGCGCCAACCGTAGTCATGCTGCAACGCCTGGACACCGAGAAGGCCCCCGACGTGGGTATCCGGGCCTTCGCTCTCAGCGGGCTGGACCGGCAGGGGTGGCGGCTGGTGGTGGCGGGCGAGGGCGCGCTCCGACCCTCACTGCGCCAACTGGTGGACGATCTCGGCATGGCCGGCCAGCGTGGAACTGGTCGGCCACGTGGCCGAGACCGACGCGCTCCTGGCCGGGGCGTCGATACTGCTGGCCCCGGCCCCCCGGGAACCTTTCGGGCTGTCGGTGGTCGAGGCCATGGCCCACGGGCTGCCCGTCGTGGCCGCCGGCGGGGGCGCCCACCTGGAGACCGTCGGTGACGACGGGCTGCTCTTCCCCCGCGGCGATACCGGAGGCAGCGGCAGCGGCGCTCTGGGCGACTCGGCGGGGACCCGACCCTCCGGCGCACCGTGGGGGAGGCGCTCCGGCGCCGGCAGCAGGAGCGGTTCTCCCTGTCCCGGCACGTCGACCGCCTCGAGCAGCTCTACCGGGAGGTCGTGACGGGAAGGCCGTCCAGGCGGGGGGCGTCGATCGGAGGGGTCGGCTGCCCGGAGCCGACCCGTAGACCCGGGCCCCGGCCGGGCCGGCCGGGCCGGGCTGGGTCAGGTCGATGGGCTCGGTTCGTCGGTCCCGTCGAGTCGGCCGGTCGTCGACCCGGGCCCGGGTCCGACCGAGCTCCGGTACAGGGCCATCTGGGTCTCGGCCACGCTCTCCCACGAGTAGCGGTCGGCTCCGGCGATCCCGCCGATCCCGCAGGCGGCTCCACAGCCCGGGCTCGTCGAGGAGCCGGCCGAGGGCGGCGTGGAGGGCCTCGGGATCGTCGGGGGGCACGAGCAGACCCGTCCTCGCCCACCACGTCGGGAAGGGCGCCGCTGGCGCTGGCCACCACCGGGATCCCCGAGGCCTGGGCCTCCACCACCACCCGCCCGAACTGCTCGAGCCATCCGGGCATGGGCACCGAGGGGACGGCCAGGACGTCGAACTGCCGGTAGGTCCCGGGGATGTCCTCCTCCTCCACGTGACCGTGGAAGGTCACCCGGTCGGCCGATCCCGAGTCTGGCCACCGACTCCGGCCAGGACGTCGGACTCCGGGCCGGCCCCGAAGACCTCGAGCCGACATCCGGTCGTCAGCGGCCACGGCCTCGATGCAGCACGTCGACCCCCTTGTGGGGGATCAGTCGGCCGACGAACCCGACCCGCAGCCGTGGCCCGGGCGGTGGATGCTCCACCGGTTCGAACCGTTCGACGTCGACCCCGAGCGGGAGGAGCACCGGTGCTCACTGGGAGGCCCTTGCGGTGCAGGATCTCGCCCGCCTCCAGCGTTGCAGGTGTAGGCCCCCGCCGCCCTGCGGAGGGACCAGCGCTCGAACCACCGGAACGGCGGCGGATACCGCTTGTCGATGTTCTGGGCCGAGGAGACAACGAAGGGGATGCGGCAGCGACCGCAGCCGGCACAGCGCCAGCACCTCGGCCACCGCCAGACCGAACGGCTCCTCGTGCATGTCGATGAGGTCCCAGCTCGCCGATCCCAGTGTCCGCCACAGCGCGACGGGGTCGTAGACGAAGAGGTTCGGGTGGCGCCCGCAGGTCCGGACGGGCACGACGAACCGGTCGCCGTCGGCGCTGAACGCCACCATCGACCCGCCCTCCTCCCAGCGGACCGCCGTGACCAGCGTGAGGTCGGCGCCCAGGGCCCGGAGCAGCCGCTCGCGCTCCCGCCAGGCCGTGACCACGCCGCTCTTGGACACCCGGAGCACCCGGAGCGCCCGGCCGGGTCGGGTCCCGTTCACCACGAGATCGTGGCCGGTGCGCTGTCGTCGAAGGACGCACCGCCCGAGGTCCACTGTTCGGCGGGGATCCGGGCCGAGGGCACCAGCGTCATCGACCCGTGGCTGGCCGGGCATCACGAAGCGGACCACCACCGTCGAGGTGGCCCCCTGGGGGATGGTCACCGGCGCGGCCACCACCCAGGTGGGGCCCTCCGGCTCCCTTGACGGCCAGAGGGCCGGCCCCGGACATGGTGATGTGCGACGCCCGGGCCGGCAGGTTGGCCGAGATGAGGCCGCGGTAGCCGCCGTAGCTCACCGGCTCGCCGGGGAACGGCCCGGCGATGAACTGCGACTGGCCGTCCGGGGTGGTGTTGTCCATGCGGGTGGTCAGGGTGACCGTGGTGTTCGGCCCCGGTCGGGGCCGTGGTCACGGCCACGTGCACCGGCAGGTACTGGTCCAGCTTGTTGCCGCCCAGGTTGATGACCGACACGTCCACCGAGCGTGGGGTCAGGCTGCCGCTGACCCCGCTCACCACCCAGGCGGCCTGGTCGACCGGGTTCTTGGACCACACCATCAGGTGGCGGCCGGCCACCGCCGAGGAGACCGCCGAGGCCAGGGCCGTGATGTCGAGGTTCTGGCCCTGCAGCTGGCGCAGGATGGCGCTGGTCAGCGAGCCCAGGGCGTCCTGGCGGGTGGTGTCCCCGGTGGCGTTGTCGGTCAGGCCGGCGTACTGGTCGTGGAGGAGGTACGGCTCGACGGTGTCGGCGGTGACGGTCTGACCGCCGGCCTGCGACCGGACCGGTGGCCTCGAGGAGCTGGCGGAGTCCGGCCACGTCGAGGGAGAGCACGCCGTCCACCGGCTGGCCGGTCAGCGTGGTCCACATGGCGGCGGCCAACGGCGCGGTCACGTCGAACTGGGGCGTCCAGCCGAGGTTGCGCATGTCGAGGCGTCGGGTTGAGCCAGCCCCAGTTCTGCTCGAACTCACCGGTCACCGGCACCGCGCCGACCGGGCAGGGTCCGGTCGCCCGACGGGCTCAGGTCGCCCAGCTGCACCGAGCCGTCGGAGGTGGTGGCCACGCCGACGTCGAGGAAGGCGCCCGAACCGGACCGCATCTCGGCGTTGTTCGAGGCCAGCACCACGTAGGTCTGGGGGCCCTGGAGGATGGAGGCCACCGCGCGCGGACACCCCGGCGGCCTTGGCCAGTCGCAGGCGGGCGTCGTCGAGCTGGGCCACGAACTCGTTGTGCTTCGAGGCCAGCGGCGCCACCAGGGCCGCCGACGGCCCGGTGTCGATGCCGGCCAGCTGACCGCTGGGCCGATGCGGCGATGGTCGAGAGCTGCCGCAGGGACGGCCACCCGGTCGGGGCCGGCCGTGTGGGGCTGGTCGAGCACGGCGTGGACCTGGGTCAGGAAGGTGGCCCCCACCTCGGAGACGGTGCCGGCGGCGGCGCTGAGGGCCCGGACCGACCGGAACTGCCGCCCGATCACCGGCACGATGGTCATGGGCGTGAACAGGGGCGACGAGAGATCGGACTGGGCGCTGGCGAACTCGGCCCGGGCTGCGTCGAGCAGGTGCACCGACCCGGCCGACGTCAGCTCGCCCGGGGTCAGCTCGGCTCTTGACCTGCTCCAGGCTGGCCAGTCCCTTCTGGTCGTGGCGGTAGGCCGACCAGGTCTTCACGGCCAGGAGCCCGGCCCAGACCACGAGCACCACCACGACGGCGGCGATGATCAGCCACGTGCGCCGCCGCCAACCGACTCTCTCGCTCACGGCAACCACTCGATGACTCCAGGCGTCGGGCCCCCGGGGCCGCGGGTCGGCGGGGCCTCGCGGATCGACGCGGCGGACAAGCGTCTCGAAGGCTCGATGGTACCGGAACCGGGCGGCCATCCCTGGTCAATGACGCTCTCCGGACGTCCCTGCGGCGTGGCTCGCCGGCCGGGACGGTCGGGTCGGCCCGGGCGGAGGTGCCGGGGTGTCGACACGCCGGGCCACTAGCATCCCAGCGTGTCGTTCACGACTATCCGGGTGACGGTCGGTCGGGTAGTGCTGGTGGCCGGCATCCTGATCCTGCATGTTCATCCCCTACCTGCTGTGGGGCACCGGTCTGATCACCGCCCGCAACCAGTCGGTCCTGACCCAGCAGTTCCGCGACGGCCCAGAAGAAGGCCCACTCCCATCCGGCCACGACCATCGCCGGCGCCCCCGCACGACGCCGCACCTCCCGCCCCCCAGGTGGCGCCGACCATCGCCGATCCGCCCGTCGGCAGCCCGGTGGGGACCATCCAGATCCCCAAGATCAACCTGGCCATGACCGTGGTGGAGGGCACCGACGAGGCCCAGCTGGCCATGGGACCCGGCCACTACCCGACCACCCCGCTGCCCGGTCAGGCCGGGAACGCCGCCATCGCCGGCCACCGGACCACCTACCTGCACCCGTTCTACAGCCTCGACGCCCTGGCGCCGGGCGACCTGATCTACATCACCACGCTGCAGGGAACGTTCCTCTACCGCGTGCTACAAGAGCCAGGTGGTCCTGCCCACCGACGTCGCCGTGGTGGATCCCACACCGACACCCCAGCTCACGCTCACCACCTGCAATCCGCGCTACAGCGCCAGCCAGCGCCTGGTGGTGCACGGCCAACCTGGTGGCCAGCGAGCTGGCCCACCCGACGGGCACCCCGGTGGCGCAGGTCAAGCACCACCATGCGGCACCGTCGTCGGCCACGACAACCCGGCGGGCAAGGACTGGCTCCCGGCCATCCTGTGGGGGGTGCTGGTGGCAGCCCTGGCCACCGGGGTGTGGATGCTGGCCCTCCGCACCCGGCGGGCCGACGGGCCCTGGCCATCGTGGGGGGCATCCTGGTGTGGCTGATCGTGGTGTTCTTCTTCTTCCAGGCCGTGCACGCCACTGCTTCCGGCCAGCTACTGAGTCGGGCCCAGGTTGGGGTGTGGATGCACTGGTGTCGAGTGTCGGTCGGGAGTCGGTCGGGTGTCTGTCCGGCGCGCGGGTCGGGCGTGGGGGTGGCGGCGTCGACTGAGCCTGAGTCGCTCGTCCGTGCGCCGTGGACGCGCCGACAGAGCCCGTACACGGCTGAGTAGCCCGGTCACCCGGAGACAGACCTCCGGCACCACCGCCTGACGCCGACCTCACCGGGCCGTCGCCGTACCCATGGCACGGCCCCGAAGAGGTCGGCTCAGGTCAGTAGTCGATGTCCGCCAGATCAGGCGACGGCCCGACGGCGACGGCGCATCAGCACGCCACCCGCCAGCACGGCTCCGGTGCCGATGACGGCCAGCTCCGCCACGTCCGCTCCCGTGAAGGGGAGGCTGGAGGTGGTGGCGGTTGGCGTCGGGGTCACCGAGGTGACCGGAGCGACCGGAATCTGCACCGCCCCGTCGTTCCCGTCGTTGCCGACGGTCGGGGTGGTCACGCAGTTACCCGGCTCGGTGACCGAACCGGCCGGGACACAGCTCGGCCGTATCGGCACTGGCGATGCCCGGGACCATGGCCACCGAGGCCACGGCCAGACTTGCACCAACAATCAATCGTCTTGCCCACATAATGGTTGCCCTTCTTCCCGTAGAGGCACCGCCTCCACGTTCACCCAAAACTCGAGTCCCGCACCACAGGAACTGCGCACGACCCGTGAATCCATACTGCAGGCCCGCCGGACGCTTAGGCAACGCGCTCGGGGTCAAAGGGGTGAAGCCACCACTATGAGTGGTTAGATCCGCGCTGTACGCGCATAAATGCCCCTTTTTGGGCCCTCACCCAGGGAAATCCGCCCCTGGAGCCATGCCCGCCCGGGTGCATGGAGGTGATTCTCCGGGGGCCAGTGCGCCGATAAGGAGGCCGGATTCAGGCGCGGGGCCGGGGCGGCACCGGGGTGAGACGGAGTGAGCTCGCGCTCCGGTCGACTTGCCACGGCTGGACGATGTCCCGGGCCCTGTGCCGGTCGGACGGACGAAGGGGTCAGGCCGGGACGAGCTGTCCGAAGGTGCTGCAGAGCCCGAACGCCTCGATGATGACGAAGGCGGCGACGATGGCCACCACCACGGGGATGCGCCAGGGTTTACCGGATCGAACCATCGGCGACGGCATGTACCAGGCGGGCAGGAGACCTCCCGACTGTCCCAGAAACTCGGCCACGGAGACGGCATCCTCGTCGATTGGACCGTTGGGGTCGGCGGCCAGGGCCAAAGCGGTCAATTCGGCCTCGGTGAAGTGCCCGTCGTCTCCCACCACGCCGTCGTCGTCACCGTGTTCGACCATGGTGCTCCCTCCGAGTTCCCTTCGGTACTCCCCTGCCCCGCCACACTAACCGGTCCCCGCCCCGACCCGACGCCCCCTACAGCAGGTGGGTAAGCAGCTCCAGCATGACGATCAGGACGCCAACCAGGGCCAGCCCTCCGATGTAGAGGAGCCTCCGGCCCATCGGTCGGCCCCGACCGCCCGCCGTCCCGAAACCCACCACCGCCAGGGCCAGCACCCCGACGATCTCGGCCAGGACGAATGCCGTCTTCACCGTCCACAGGTGGAGTCCGGCCAGGGTCAAGATGATCGTGGCCGGAATGGCGGCGGTGACGATGGCCCACGAGCCCCGCAGCTCGGCGCGGACGTCGGAGCGACGGAGTTCCAGGTTCTGCCACGACCGGAGGATGACCAGCTGGGACAGCCCGTGGGCCAGCCAGATGGCCACCGCTCCCACCACCACCACGCCGGCTGTGTTCAAGGCGTGGGGATTCGTCTCGAAGGTGAGGCCGGCGATGGCCACCAGTGTCGAGATCGTCCCGTAGACATAGTCGGCCAGCCATACCACCGACCGGTCGTGATGATCGTGGCGCATCCTCCGCGCCTGGGACCCGAGGAGTGGATCCAGAGACCCGTCCGGGCTGGCGACGCGCCCGCTCGGGCCGGTTCCCTCCACCGGACCACCGGTTTCCCCACCCACGCGTCCCTCGACCGGACCCCCGTCGGGTGGACCGCCGTCGGCTGGACCGCCGTCGGGTGGACCCCCTTCGGGTGGACCTCCGTCGGGTGGGCCACCGGGCGGAGTCCCGGTCACGACGTTTCCCCGTCCGGGACGATCGTGGCCCAGGTGTCGTGGAGTGCACCCAGGCGCCACCCCACCGTCTTCCTTCCACGAGAGCTTTGTCGACGGTGGTCCTGCATCCACTCCATCGAGGCGCTAGTCCGCAACGAATTGTGGAGTCGGGATCGGGAAACCTCCAGGTCAATATCCTCACGTCGGCCTCCGGCGACGCGGATGGCGGACGGACTCAAGGCTCGTAAACCTAGCGCGTGCACATCGGCTTCAGTCACGAGACGACCCGAGGTCCGAGCTTCCGCACAATAATTATAGAATATTCACTATTATGGTTGTACAAGAACTCGGACAGGTGGTCCCGCCGTCGTCTCAATTGAGTCGGCGACGTCGCATCGGCGTCCTGCTCATCTGCTCCATGAGTCTCCTCATCGTGGGACTCGACGTGACCATCGTCAACGTGGCCCTGCCCTCCATCGGGCGCGACTTCGGAGCCTCGGTCTCGGGGCTGCAGTGGACAGTGGACTCGTACACCTTGGTGTTGGCCAGCCTGCTGATGCTCTCGGGATCGACCGCCGACCGGCTCGGACGGAAGCGGACGTTCATCACAGGACTGCTGGTCTTCTCGGCCGGCTCCCTCCTGTGCAGCCTGGCCCCGAGCCTGACCCTGCTCGTCGTGTTCCGCATGGTCCAGGCCGTGGGCGGGTCGATGCTCAACCCGGTGGCCATGTCCATCATCACCAACACCTTCACCGACCCGAGAGAGCGGGCCCAGGCGGTCGGCGTGTGGGCGGCCGTGGTCGGGGTGAGCATGGCGCTCGGCCCGGTGATCGGGGGGATCCTGGTCGACTCGGTCGGCTGGCGCTCGATCTTCTGGATCAATCTGCCGGTGGGACTGGCTGCCGTGTTGCTGACCCTCCGGTTCATCCCCGAGTCCAGGGCCCCCAAGCCCCGCAGGGTCGACGGGATCGGACAGGTGCTGGTGGTGGTGTTCCTGGCCTCACTGACCTACGGAATCATCGAGGCACCGGACCATGGGTGGGGCTCCCCGGTCATCCTGGCGGCGTTCGCCCTGGCGGCGGCGGCCCTGGTCGGGCTGATCTCCTGGGAGGGCCGACGCGACGAGCCCCTCATCGATCTCCGCTTCTTCCGGTCGGTGCCGTTCTCGGGCGCGGCGGTCATCGCCGTGGCCGCCTTCGCCACCCTGGGCGGCTTCCTCTTTCTCAACACCCTCTACCTCCAGGAGGTCCGGGGCTTCTCGCCCCTGCGGGCCGGCCTCTACACCCTGCCCATGGCGGCCATGACAATGCTCCTCCCACCGATCTCCGGACGGATCGTGGGCACGCAGGGGATCCCGGATTCCGTTGCTCATCGCCGGTATCGCCCTCACGGCAAGCTGCATCATGCTGAGCTACCTCGGGGCCACCACCTCCATCGCCTGGCTGTTCGCCTCCTATGTGGTGTTCGGAATCGGCTTCGGGTTCGTCAACGCCCCCATCACCAACGCCGCCGTCTCCGGCATGCCCCGGGCCCAGGCCGGAGTGGCTGCGGCCATCGCCACCACCTCCCGCCAGGTGGGGGCGACCCTGGGCGTGGCCGTGGTGGGGGCCCTCCTTGCCTCTTCGTTGGCCGGGTCCCACAACGTCGACGTGGCCACCGCCACTCACGCCGGCTGGTGGGTGCTGGCCGGCTGCGGTGTCGTGGTGCTCGTGCTCGGTCAGATCGTGACTACCGGCTGGGCCCACCGGACGGCCGAGCAGACCGCCCGGGATCTGAACCCTGAGTTCCTCGTGGGGCAGAACCGGTGACGGAGGCAACACCGGGGACGGCGGCCGTCGACGGGACGGCGGCGGTCGACGCCACGGCGGGGACGGCAAGGACCGCGGGCGGCGGGGGCGGGGGCGGGGGGCGGCGCCGTGCCGCCGAGCGTCCCGAGAAGCAGCCGAAGCCAGGGCAGTCGGAGCCAGGGCAGCCGGAGCCAGGGCAGCCGGAGCCAGGGCAGTCGGAGCCGGAGCAGCGGGAGCCGGGGGACCCGGCCCGGCGGGCTTGGGCCGCGATGTGCGACCTGGTGCTCGACAACGAGCGTCGGCGCGAGGTGAGCGAAGCCCTGGGCCTCACCTTCGGGCGAATCAGGGCACTCCGGCGAATCGCCCGGTCACCGATGACCATGGGCGAACTCGCCGCCGCCCTCGGGATCGACGCCCCCTACGCCACGTTGGTGGTGGACGAACTGGAGCGCCAGGGTCTGGTGGAGCGCCGCCCCCATGCCACCGATCGCCGGGTCAAGGTGGTGGCCACCACCGCCCGGGGAGCCGCGGCCGCCCGGCGGGCCGAGAAGATCCTCAGCCGCCCTCCCGCCGCCCTGGCCTCGCTCCCCCGAGCCGAGCTCGAGGCTCTGGCCCGGACACTGGGGGCGGCCCTTGCCCCGACCGGGGAGTGAGGCCGCCCACCGTCCGGTCCCGTGGGGAGCAGCAACGCCGGGGGCGGCTCGGTCCGGCCTACGAGCACCCGCTGGTGGTGCCGCAGCTCCCGCACACGTAGCACGACCCGGCCCGCTGCATGGCGTTGCCGCACTGGTAGCAGTACGGAGCGTCCCGGGGCTCGGCCCGGGCCAGCGGCTGGTCCGACGCCATCGGCCCGGACCTTTGCGGCCCGGTGCCGGGTGCCCGGTCGGCTCGCCGGTATCGAAGAGCCGGCCCTCGATGACGGCACCGGTACCGGTGCTGGCGGCCTCGTCCACGCGTGCCGTCGAGCACCGTGGCCGTCACCGGGTCGATGGGCTCCACCTCGACGATGCCGCTCGACGTCGGTGGCCGTCTCCTCCACCCCGGGCAGGGTCGGCTGCATCCGCTCGGCGGTGGACAGCACGCCGAGCTCGGCCCGCTCCTCGAGCGGCAGGTAGTCCACGGCCAGCCGGCGGAAGATGTAGTCGACCAGGCTGGTGGCGATGCGCAGCTCGGGGTCGTCGGTGATGCCGGCCGGCTCGAAGCGCATGTTGGTGTACTTGCGCACGTAGGTGGCCAGCGGCACGCCGTGCTGGAGGCCCAGGCTCACCGAGATGGAGAAGGCGTCCATGATGCCGGCCAGGGTCGAGCCCTGCTTGGACACCTTCATGAACACCTCGCCGGGGCGTCCGTCCTCGTACTCGCCCACGGTCACGTAGCCCTCGCAGTCGGCCACCCGGAAGGCGAAGGTCGAGGACTTCCGCCGGCGGGGCAGCCGCTCGCGGACCGCGCCGATCACCACCGTGTCGGCGGTCCGGGTCTGCTCGTGGGCCAGTGCCGCCTCGAGGCCGGCGATCTTGTCGGTCAGCTCGCGGGCGTGGGCCTCGGCCTCGGACGCCGCCGGGACCGCGCCGTTGGCGCTCGCCACCGGGCACCCCTTCGGCGGCTCCGTCCTTCTTGGTGGTGGACAGGGGCTGGGCCACCTTGCAGTTGTCGCGGTAGATGGCCACCGCCTTGATCCCCATCCGCCAGGCGTCGATGTGGAGCTGCTCCACGTCCTCCACGGTGACGTCCTCGGGGAGGTTGACCGTCTTGGAGATGGCCCCGGAGATGAACGGCTGGACCGCCCCCATCATGCGGACGTGGCCGAGGTAGTGGATGGTGTTGTCCCCCATCGAGCAGGCGAACACGGCCAGGTGCTCCGGCGACAGGTAGGGGGCGCCCACGATGGACTTGTGCACGTCGATGTAGGCGATGATCTCGTCCACCTGGTCCGGCGAGTACCCGAGGCGGGTGAGGGCCCGGGGCACGGTCTGGTTGACGATGGACATGGTGCCCCCGCCGACCAGCTTCTTGGTCTTGACCAGACCCGAGATCGGGCTCCACCCCGGTGGTGTCGCAGTCCATCAGCAGGCCGATGGTGCCGGTGGGGGCGAGCACGCTGGCCTGCGAGTTGCGCACGCCGTACTGCTCGCCCAGCTCCACGGCCGACTCCCACGCCTCCTGGGCGGCGGACAGCAGGTCGGTGGGCACCTCCTCCTCGTCGATGACCGGCCACCGCGTCGCGGTGCATGCGCAGCACGTTGAGCATGGGCTCGACGTTCTCGTGGTAGCCGGCGAACGGTCCCATCCGCGCCGCGGTGCGGGCCGAGGTGGCGTAGGCGTGCCCGGTCATCAGCGCGGTGATGGCACCGGCCCAGGCCCGACCCTGGTCGGAGTCGTAGGGGAGGCCCTGGGCCATCAGCAGGGCCCCGAGGTTGGCGTACCCGATGCCCAGCTCGCGGAAGCGCCGCGAGTTCTCGGTGATCTTCTCGGTGGGGTAGTCGGCGTTGCCCACGATGATCTCCTGGGCGGTGAAGACGACCTCGACCGAGGCCCGGAAGCCCTCGATGTCGAACGACGAGTCCTCGTGCAGGTACTTCATCAGGTTGAAGCTGGCCAGGTTGCAGGCCGAGTTGTCGAGGTGCATGTACTCCGAGCACGGGTTGGACCCGTTGATCCGCCCGGTGTTGGAGGCCGTGTGCCACTTGTTGATGGTGGTGTCGAACTGCATGCCGGGGTCGGCGCACTCCCAGGCGGCCTGGGCGAACTGGCGGAACAGGTCGCGGGCCGGCACCGAGCGGATGGGCGCCCCGTCACCCCGGCTGGTCAGGGCCCAGTCGCCCCCGGCCACCACGGCGTCCATGAACTCGTCGGTGACCCGTACCGAGTTGTTGGCGTTCTGGTACTGCAGGCTGATGGCGTCCTTGCCGTCGAGGTCCATGTCGAAGCCGGCGTCGCGGAGGACGCGGGCCTTGCGCTCCTCGATGGCCTTGCACCAGATGAAGTCCTCGATGTCGGGATGGTCGGCGTCGAGGATGACCATCTTGGCCGCCCGGCGGGTCTTGCCTCCGGACTTGATGGTTCCGGCCGAGGAGTCGGCGCCCCGCATGAAGCTGACCGGGCCCGAGGCGGTGCCTCCGCCCTTCAGGAGCTCGTGGGACGAGCGGATGCGGGAGAGGTTCACGCCGGCTCCCGAGCCACCCTTGAAGATCACGCCCTCCTCGGTGTACCAGTTGAGGATGGAGTCCATGGTGTCGTCGACGGAGAGGATGAAGCAGGCCGATCCCTGCTGGGGCACGCCGGCCACCCCGATGTTGAACCACACCGGCGAGTTGAAGGCGGCCATCTGGTGGATGATGAGGTACTTCAGCTCGTCCCGGAAGATCTCCGCCTCCTCGTCGTCGGCGAAGTAGCCGTCCTTGATCCCCCAGCGCGGTGACGGTGTCGACCACCCGGTCGGCCACCTGGCGCAGCGACCACTCGCGCTCGTCGGTGTTGGGGGTGCCCCGGAAGTACTTCTGGGCCAGGATGTTGGTGGCGTTGAGGCTCCAGCTCTCGGGCACCTCCACGTTCAGCTGCTCGAAGGCCACGGCTCCGTCCCGGTAGTTGGTGATCCGGGCGTCGCGTCGCTCCCACACGACCTGGTCGTAGGGATGGACACCGGCGGTGGTGAAGTGGCGGCGAATGCCGATGCCGACGCGCTGTGGGGCAATGGCCATGTGATGAACCTCTTTCTGGGTGGTCGCTGGTGCGAGGTGCTGTTCGTTCGTTGATGGCTGCCGGGATCGCTCCGGGGAGTGATTCGTGGCGCGTGGAGTGTTGTCTGGCTGCTGCTGGTGTTCTCGACTGTGTTGCCGGGCCGTACGGAGCTCTCCCGCCCGTACGGATCGACCGTTCGGTGCGATCTGGAGCCCGTGACCGGTCCCCTCGTCCAGATCTTCCGAGCCGCCGACCGCCCGATGGCGGACTACGCTGCTGAATCCGACATCTTCAGCTTAGTTGCCCTCCAAACACAATATGTTGTGGTTAACCCTCCCCCGGGGTACGAGATAGTGGGTCTATTACAGCAGCGTAGTTACACCCCTGTCAATGAATATCTGTCCTTTTCGGGGTGGCCGGGACGGCGAATTCCCTGTTGAGGGGGCGCTCGCGAAGAATCGCAAATGATTGCTGACAGCTAGCGCGTTTGGGACCGATCGGGAGGACCATGTCCGGGGGTCCGGTCGGGGTCTCTCCGGTCCGCTCCGTGTCTCTCCGGTCCGTCCCTTCCGCTCCGGTCCGCTCCGGTCCGGTCCGGTCCCGTCCGCTCCCAACCGGTGATGAACCCGGACCGCTGTCGCTACAGTCCGGTTGTGCCCTCCCGCTCTCCCGTGTCCATCGCCATCGATGCCGGGACCACCGGGGTCAGGGCCCTGGTGATCGACGATCGGGCCAGGGTGGTCGACGTGGCCTACTGCGAGCTCACCCAGTACTACCCGCGACCGGGATGGGTCGAGCACGACGCCGACGAGATCTGGGATGCCGTGCGGTCCACGCTCACGAGGTGGGCGGTCGGCTGGCCGACAGTGATCGGGTCGCCCGCGCCATCGGCATCACCAACCAGCGCGAGACCGTGGTGGCCTGGGACCGGCACACGGGGGACGTCCTGCACCGGGCCATCGTGTGGCAGGACCGGCGCACCGCCGACGCCTGTCGCCGGCTGACCGAGGAGGGCCACCTCCCCATGGTCCGGGAGCGCACCGGACTCGTGCTCGACCCCTACTTCTCCGCCACCAAGATGCGCTGGCTCCTCGACGAAGGAGGGGTGCCCCGCTCCGGCGGGCTGGCTCTGGCCACGGTCGACACCTGGGTGCTCTGGAACCTGACCGGGGGCACGGACGGAGGGGTCTTCGCCACCGACGCCACCAATGCCTCCCGGACCCTCCTCTACGACATCGTCGTGCGGCGGTGGTCACCGGAGCTCGGGGCGCTGTTCGACGTACCTCTCACCGCCCTTCCCGAGGTGCGACCCTCCTGCGGTCGATTCGGGCGCGTCGGCCGACGGCGTGCTCGGTTCCGACTCCCCGCTCGGAGGAGTGGCGATCAGCGGGATCGCCGGGGATCAGCACGCCGCCCTCTTCGGTCAGGCCTGCTTCGACCGGGGGATGACCAAGGTCGACCTTCGGGACAGGCAGCTTCGTCCTCATGAACGCCGGGCCGGTCTGCCCCGAGCCGATCGACGGCCTGATCACCACCTTGGCCTGGGATCTCGGCCCGGACGGGGACATCGCCATCGGTGTCGACGGCGGTCCGTCGGCCGACCGGTCGTCCGTGGCCTACGCCCTCGAGGGCTCGGTCTTCGTCTCCGGGGCCGGCGTGCAGTGGCTGCGCGACGGCCTCGGCATCATCGACCGTGCCGTCGACCTCGAACCCCTGGCCCGCTCGGTCGACGTCCAGCGAGGGGGTGGTGGTGGTCCCGGCCTTCACCGGGCTGGGCAGCCCCCACTGGGATCCCGGTGCCCGCGGCACCATCCTCGGGCTGAGCCGTGGGTCCGGTCGGGCCCATCTGGCCCGGGCCATGGTGGAGGCCATGGCCTTTCAGGTGCGGGACGTGATCGAGGCCATGGCCGCCAGTCCCACGGCTCCGTCGGTCCTCCGGGTCGACGGTGGTGCCTCGGCCATGGATCTCCTGTTGGAGCTGGTGGCCGACCAGTCCCGGCTTCCGGTCCTGCGGCCGCGTTCGGTGGAGACTACGGCCATCGGTGCAGCCACGCTGGCGGGGCTGGCCGAAGGGTTGTGGGGGTCGATCGACGAGCTGGCGGGGCTGTGGACCGAGGACCGCTCCTTTCATTCGACAGGGGCGGTGGAGGACACGGCGCCGGCCCGGGAGGCCTGGCTTCGGGCCGTTGAGCGCTCCCGCCACTGGGCCGACGAGGTTGACTGAGGTCTCAGGGCCGGGCCCAGCCGGGCGAGTCTCAGGCCGGGGCGGCCAGGAGCGACAGGGCCCACCGCTCTGCCCTAAGCCAGCTCCTGCCAGCCGTGATCGGCCAGCTCGGCCATGATCGAGATCCACTGGCGCTCGCGGTCACGGAAGATCGGGTCGCGGCGTCCGACCACCAGAATCAGGTCGGCGGATACCAACATGGCGGTGGCCACCTCACCGTTGACCTCGACCGAGTCGGGTGGTGGGCTCATGCCTTGCAACGCCAGGGCCCTGAGCTCCTCGGGGAAGGGAGCTCCCCCTGCGAGGCGGTCACCTGCCAGGCGTCGGTGTCGAGCACAGCGGCGAAGGTGGCGGCGAGGCTACGGCACACCCGACCGGTCAGGTGTTCGAGCAGGCCGGCCGACGAGTGCTGCTTGAACAGCTCGGTGGCCACTTCGAGGAGCTCCGTGTGGCGATCGGGCAGGGCCCCCTCGACGGGTCGAACCGACTCGATGACCACCCCGTCCACCTCAAGGATCTCGTCCCGGAGCAGGTCGATCAAGTGGTCGCCGCCCAGGCCCACCCCCAGTTCGTCCACGACGATGCCGTCGATGCGCTGGAGGATCTCGATGGAGACCACGTCCCCGCCCACGGAACCGATCCGGCTGGCCACGGCCCCGAGGGCTCCGGGTCGATCGGGAAGTTGCACCCTGATCAGGTAGTTGAACACGCTCTCAGGCTAGGCCCCCTCTGTGTACAGACTGTTTCCGGCTGATTACGACATCAGGTGGGCTGATCGCGGCCATCCTGACAACCGATACCGGAGCGCCCTCGCCGCGGCCGGCGCAGCCAGCTCGGCAGCTCAGCCGGTTCGGCCGACTCAGCCGGCGCAGCCGACTCAGCCGGTTCGGCCGGCCTGGGCCCGGCTGGCGTAGCGGTCCACGTACTCCTGGCCCGAGAGCCGGGCGATCTCCTTCATCAGCGCATCGGTGAGACAGCGCAGCTCCACCTGGTCCAGCTCCCGGGTGACCGGATCCGGTCCGGCAGTGATCGGGTCGCTGCACTGTCCCGTTGTGATCGTCTGGGCGGCGTGCCGGTAGGTCACCGGGGGGCCGAACCGGATGGTGACGGCGTGGAATGGGCGCATCACGTTGCTGCCGGGAGGTTGCACGGCCCTGGTCCCCACGATCCCCACCGGGATGATGGGCACGTCGCACCGCAGGGACAGGCGGGCCACCCCGGTGTGTCCCTTGTGGAGCCGAGGGTCCGGGGCCCGGGTCCCCTCGGGATAGATGCCCAGGAGATGGCCGGCACCGAGCACCTCGGTGGCGGTGTCCAGGGCCCGCTGCGAGGCGTCCCCTCCGCTCCGGCTCATGGGGATCTGGCCGGCGGCCCGGAAGAACCACGCCGTCTTCCAGTTGTCGAAGTACTCGGCCTTGGCCACGTAGGTCACCCGACGACGCAGCACCAGGGGAAGGAAGAAGGAGTCGCAGAACGACTGGTGATTGGCCGCCAGTACGGCGGGACCGTGCACCGGAATGTGCTCCCGTCCCTCCACCTTGACCCGCCAGAGCAGGAAGAAGACCGGGCTCAGCACCACCTTGAGTATCCAGTAGGCCACGAGCCACGGTATCGCCGCGTGCGCTGGGCTGCATCGCATGAGCAGGAGTCTGCGCTGGCTGGGACTGCCCCGGGTAGGGGTCGTCCTTCTGGTCGGCGTCCCGGATGCGGGCCTCGTTCGGCGGCGCCGAGATCGTCACCGTGCGGCGCCGGAGGGCCCGTTGACCCCCATCGGCCCGGCCCCCTAACGTTGGAGGACCATGGTCCGGCGCCTCACACCCAAAGGCGCCCGGCGGCGCCAGGAGCTGATGGACGTGGCCGCCCACCGCTTCGCCACCGAGGGCTACCACACCACCTCGGTTACCAGTCTGGTCGAGGGCATCGGCGTCGGGAAGGGTGTCTTCTACTGGTACTTCACCTCCAAGGACGAATTGTTGAGCGAGATCCTGGTCGACGCTCGCCACTCCCTGCGCCTGGCCCAACGCGAGGCCATCGCCGGTGAGCCCGACCCGGCCCGGCGCATCGAATGGAGCATCCGGGCCTCACTGCGTTGGCTGTCCGACCACCGCCACCTCTACGCCCTCATGGAGTTCGCCCGGACCGAGGAGCGTTTCGCCCCCATCATCCGGAGCGGGGACGACCAGACTGTGGCCGACGCCCTGCCCCACGTGAGCGCCGGCATCACCGCCGGACTGCTCCGGGGGGAGGATCCCGAGGTCCTCACCATGGCCATTCTGGGGGTCACCGCCCACCTGGCCCGGGAGCTGCTGTTGGGACAGGGCCAGGATGCCGACCGCGTGGCCGACGCCGCCATCGCCTTCTGCCGGCAGGGCTACCTGGCCGCCGACCCGTCCGTGGTCCGGCGCATCGCATGACCGATTCCACGGTCGTGGCGGCCGAGCCCTTCGTCGACGGCCTGCACTTCGGCGAGTGCCCCCGCTGGCATGAGGGCCGCCTGTGGTTTGTCGACTTCTACGCCGGCAGCGTGGCCTCGGCGGGTCCGTCCGGCGACGTCCGGGTAGAGCTCGAGGTCCCCGGAGAACCGGCCGGACTGGGGTGGCTGCCCGACGGTCGGCTGCTGGTGGTGGCGCGCAAGCCGCGTACCGTCCTGCGCCGGGAGGAGGACGGCCGGCTGGTGCAGCACGGCGACCTCAATCCCCTGGCCACCTTCTACGGCAACGACATGGTGGTCGACACCGCCGGACGCGCCTATGTGGGCAATTTCGGATTCGACCTCGACCGGTTCGTCGAGGAGCGGGGCCAGCTGGCCCTGGTCGAGCCGCCCGGGCCGCCGACCACCGCGTTGATCCGGGTGGACCCGGACGGTTCGGTCCATGAGGCCGCCGAGGACCTCTCCTTCCCCAACGGGTCGGTGATCACCCCCGACGGCCGGACCCTGATCGTGGCCGAGACGCTGGGCGGCCGGCTCACCGCCTTCGACATCGGGGACGACGGGACGCTGAGCGCTCGGCGGGAGTGGGCCGCGCTGTCCTGGTGTGCTCCCGACGGCATCTGCCTCGACGCCGAGGGGCGGATATGGGTGTCCAACGCGCTGACCTCCGAGTGCATCCTGGTGGCCGAGGGCGGGGAGATCGTCAGTCGGGTGACCACCTCACGGAACTGCTTCGCCTGCATGCTGGGAGGTGAGGACCGTCGCACCCTGTACCTGATCACGGCCGCGACCAGTACCGAGTCCGAAGTGAGGGTGAGCCGGACAGGGCGCATCGAGCAGGCCCGAGTAGAGGTGGGCGGGGCCGGGCTCCCCTGAGGTGGACCGGCTCCCGGACCGATCACCGCCAACGGCGACCGAGGGTCAGCGCAGCTTGGCCAGGGACTTGCGCAGGCTGCGAACTCCCTGACCGATGCGCTGCTCATTCTCGATGAGGGCGAACCGCACATGGTTGTCACCTCCGGGACCGAAGCCCACCCCCGGGGAGGTGGCCACATCGGCCTCGGTGACCAGGTACTTGGAGAACTCCAGGGAGCCCATGTCGCGGTAGGGCTCGGGGATCGGGGCCCACACGAACATGGTGCCCCGCGGCGGGGTGACCTCCCAGCCGATCCGGTTCAGCCCGTCGCACAGGGCGTCGCGGCGCGCCTGGTAGGTCTCGTTGATGAATTTCGGGTAGTCGGGTGCTTCGTTCATGGCCACGATGGCGGCGATCTGGATGGGCTGGAACGTCCCGTAGTCGAGGTAGCTCTTCAGTTTGGTCAGAGCCTGCACGATGGCGGCGTTGCCCACCAGGAAGCCCACCCGCCAGCCGGCCATGGAGAACGACTTGGTCAACGTGTACAGCTCTACGGCCACCTCCTTGGCTCCGGGAACCTGCAGGATCGAGGGCGGCGTGTACCCGTCGAAGGCGATGTCGGCGTAGGCGAAGTCGTGGACCAACACGATCTCGCGCTCCTTGGCGAACTCGACCAGCCGGGTCATCCAGGCCAGGTCGACGCACTCGGTGGTGGGGTTGTGGGGGAAGGACAGCACCACCACGCGGGGCTTGGGCCATGCCGACTCCCACGCCTCCATCAGATTGTCGAAGAAAGCCTCACCGGGGCTGCCGCCGTTCTCCGCCCCGGGGGCGTCGAGGCGGACATGGCGCACGTCGGCGCCGGCGAAGAGGGGTGCGTAGATGTGGATGGGATAGGACGGGGTGGGCACGAGGGCGGTGTCGCCCGGGCCGACCAGCACCCACATCAGATGGCTGAGGCCCTCCTTGGCACCGATGGTGGTGACGACCTCGGTGTCGGGGTCCAGCTCCACCTCGAACTTGCGCAGATAGAGATCGGTGATGGCCTGGCGGATCTTCGGGATCCCCCGGCTGGCCGAGTACCGGTGGTTGCGCGGGTTGCGACCGGCCTCGGCCAACTTCTCGACGGCCACGTCGGGCGAGGGCAGGTCCGGATTCCCGAACCCCATGTCGATGACGTCACGGCCGCTGTGCCGTCCGGCGTCCCGGAGCTCGTTGATGGTGGCGAAGACATAGGGCGGAAGGCTGTTGATCCGGCGGAACTCCATCGTCCAAGGCTACCGCCGGGGCCCGGGGGGACTGGACACCCCGTCCGCCCCATCGGCGGTGTCTGTCTTGGCCGCGGTGTCTGTCCTGTCCGCCCTGTCATTCCGGGCACCGAGGGCCCGGACGACCTCGGCCGCCTCCGCCACCACCTCCAGGGAGTCGGGCCAGGCGCACACGGCCCAGGTCGCCCCGGCCCCGGCCACGTCGGTGAGTTGTCGGATCGCCTCCTCGACCGTGTCGCCCACCGGTCCACCCCAGGTCACCTCGACACCGGTGGTGGCCAGCTCGGCCAGCCGCATCACCTCGCCCTCCCAGAGGTTCACCGCCACCGAGAGGGTCCGGGCCAGCTCCACCGTCTTGGGTAGTCCGCCCCCGATCCAGACGGGGATGCCCTCGTCCCGCACGGCGGCGGCGACCGCGGCCAGCCGCACCCGCCGCTCGGAGGCCGCCTCAAACGGGATGCCGTAGGCCTCGTTCTCGGCCCGGCTCAGGTGGTCGCCGGTGCCCATGCCGGCGATGAGCCGCCCGCCGCTGAGTGTGTCCAGGCCCGACAGCACCGCCACCAGCACGTCGTCGGGCAACAGTCCGATACGGGCTACCAGCGTCCCCACGGCGATGGTCGACGTGGAGGCGGCCAGTGCCCCGAGGAGCGGACCGGAGGAGAGAGCCGGACGCCCGGGCTGACCCATGGGCCAGAGATGGTCGAAACAGAACACGGCGTCGATGCCCAGGGCCTCGGCCCGGCGGGCGGCGGCGATGGCGGAGTCGGACTCGTCGCGGAATTGAGGAAGGGTGATTCCTACCCGCATGGGCTCCACCGGGTCCCCCGCATCCCCAGCACCCCCCGGGCCTCTGACCGCCGGAGTCGCATCCGGCTGCCGTTCCGGGGCCCGACCGTCACCCCTTCGACTCGACCCGGGCCTTCAGTTCCCGCAGTGCGATCGACATGATGCGGCTCTGGGCCCGCATCTTGATGAAGCCGGGCAGAGGCACCTTCATCTCCACCTCGAGGTGGTAGGTGACCTCGGTACCTCCGTCCCCACTGGCGACGAACACGTAACGGCCGTCGAGCTTGGAGGTGATGTCGCCGCGGGTCTGCACCCACGACAGCACCCCGGGCGCCTCGCTGTAGTCGTAGGCCAAGGTGTAGCTGGTGCTGCGGCCGAACGCCGCAGCCCGGAAGGTGACCAGTTCCGGACGGCCCTGGTCGTCGCGGGATTCGATGGTCACCTCTTTGATATCGGAGGCCCACTGGGGATATGCCTCGATATCGGAGCTGACCTCGAAACAGCGTGCCGGCGTGGCCGACACCACCATTCGCTCGGTGGCTTGTTCCGCCACGATCAGCCCTCCTCTTCGATCGGTCTGCCGGCCGGGCAACCTGGCCGGGCGGTCCCTCAGCCTTCCACGTCGGCCAGCGACGCGGCCAGCCTAGGGGCGAGTTTGTCATAGTCGAAGGATGCCTCGGCCCGCTGCCGGGACGCCCTCCCCATCTGTCGACGCAGGTCCTCATCGTCCAGCAGACCCCCGATTGCCCGCGCCGTGGCCCCGGCGTCGGTGGGTCGCCGGACCACGGTCCCCGTGATGCCGTCCTGAACCGCCTCCCCGGCTCCCCCGGAACGCCCGGCCACCTGGGGCACCCCCGCCGCTGCGGCCTCGACGAAGACGATGCCGAATCCCTCCTGCTCGAGGCCCAGCCAGCGGTTGCGGCACAGCATGGCGAAGACGTCCGCCGCCCCGACCAGGCGGGGGAGGTCGGCGTCAGACACCCCGCCGAGGAGACGGACCGGAGCCGAGTACTCGGCGACCCTTCCGGCCAGCCGCTCCGAGTCCCGGCCACGTCCGGCGATGGCCACGACCAGATCGGGATGGTCGGTCCGGAGCTGGACGGCGGTGTCGATCAGGACGTCCATGCCCTTGCGGGGCACCAGGCGACTGACGCTGGCCACCAGCGGTCCCGTGGCGGGCAGCCCGAGATCGTCCCGGGCCTCGGCCCGCTCATCGTCGGTGAGGGGCCGGAACCGTCGGAGGTCGACCCCCGGGGGGATCTCCAGCACCGGCGGCATGCCTCCCCGCCGGAGGGTACGAGCGGCCTCATGGGCCGGGTAGCCACCGGCCGAGATGGCCAGCACGCTGTGACGGAGCACGCGGGCCACCAATTGGTGGGTGGCCGGGAGCCGTCCGGGAATGGCCACCTCGGCACCGTGAAGCAGCACGGCATAGGGGATACCGAGGTACGGGCCGAGCAGGCCGAGAGGGAAGACCGGGTCGAGCACCACCAGGCCGGCTCCGGTGCGACGGGCGGCCTCCCGGATACGCCGGGCCAGGCCGGGCGTGGGTGCCAGCACCCGGCCCGGGACCCGCTCGATGCGGATCCCCCGCTTGGCCTGGAGGCGGTCGAAGGCTGCGGCATCGGGGTGGGAACGGGCGGTGAGCACCACGAAGGAGTCGGGGTCCATGCGGGACCAGAGCTCCCACAGGTAGGCCTGTATCCCTCCCACCTTGGGAGGGAAGTCGTTGGTGACCAGCAGGTGGGTCATGGAGCCGGTGGGATCAGATCGTGGCGGCCCAAGCGCCGGGCCGCCCAGCGTGCGTGCTCGGCCAGCATGGGGTCGTGGGCGACCAGCCACCGCCGCAGGACCCGTTCGGTTCCGGGGTGGCGTCCGTCTCCGACATTGCCCAGGGCCACCAGAGCGTTCCGTCGGAGGTAGCGCGGATCACGCTCGGCGATGTACCACCTACCGTGCGCCTGCATCAGCTGCTCGTCAGGAGCCTCCAGTAGGTCGAGAAGGTCCACCCGGGAGCCATCTGTGGTCCGGGACGACGACACTGATGGCGGTGGCGGCGGCCGTGAGGGAGCTGGCGGTGCGGGCGGCGGCGGGTTCCTGCGGTCCGCCACCTTGTTGATGGGACAGACCTGCTGGCACTCGTCGCAGCCGTAGATGCGGTCCCCGAGTGCCTCCCGGTACTCCACGGGGAACGTCCCCGGGGCCTGGACCAGCCAGGCCAGGCACTTCCGGGCATCGAGGACCCCGGGAGCCACCAGAGCGCCGGTGGGGCATGCAGCCATGCAGCGGGAACAGCTCCCGCACCCCTCGGCATGGGCGGCTGCGGCGCCGCGGCGGGTCGGAACGAGTGGGGCATCGGTGACCACCGAACCCAGCACGAACCACGATCCGGCGCCGGGCAGGAGGAGGAGGGAATTCTTGCCGAACCAGCCGATTCCGGCACGATGGGCGGCTGCCCGGTCGACGAGGGCGTTGTCGTCGCAGACCACAGTGGCCCTCCAACCCGACCCCCGGAGATGCTCGGCGATGGACGTCAGGGCACCTTGCAGGTAGGCGTAGTGGTCAGACCGGGCGTAGCGGGCCACACGTCCTTCAGGCCGGTCGAATGCAGGGCCGGGATGGTCAGTCGTCGTGGCGCTGTCCGCTTGGCGGTAGCTCCACGCCCCCACCACCAACGAGCGAGCCCCGGGGAGGATGCGGGTCGGATCGGTGGATCGTTCAGGGTTGCGGTAGGTGAACTGCATGGTGGCGTGCAGTCCGCTCCGCTTGCGCTCGAGCAGGTCCCGACGGGTGTCTTCGAAGACCTCTGCCGTGGTGACCCCGACCGACTCCAGTCCGGCCTCCCGCCCGATCGTCAGCACCGCTCTACTCAGGTCGGCATCCTCGGGGGGCCCTGTCGCTGTGGGTGGGGCGGAGACCGCAGCTCGGGGCACGCCCTATGCTCGCACGGCGGCAGGCCATTTCCGGCCCACCGACCCACCGACCCCGGAGTCAGCCCACGTCGCGGGTGTGGCGTACGCCGGGGACCAACCCGGCCTGGGCCAGTAGACGCACGGCGCGGGCCTCCTCCACATCGACCACGACGGCGTCCTCCGGCTGGCGGTCGACGATGAACGAGACCACGCAGTCGTCACAGACCGATGTGTGCTGGTGCATGCAGTCGGCGCAGTCGATGGTGAACGACTCCGCTGGCACCGCTCCGAGGCGCGGCCTCACGCTCGGCAGGGAGACGGGAACTGTGGTGAGCGGCATGGTGCAGCCTCCTGGGGTTGGGGTTCCGGTGATGGATTCCATGACACGGCCATCATGAGCCGAGGGTGTGACACCACGCTGACCCGGATTTATTCGACCTCCGGCCACGACAGGGCCTCCGGTCCTCGGCCGGTGGTGCGGGCGCGCTCGAGGGCGGGCCCGAACCTCACTCCTCTAGGTCGAACAGGGGTGGGCTGGTGCCGGGGGGTGGGACGGGAGGACGGGGTTCGGCCCCGGTCCTGGCCTTGCGCCTCCGTGTGGGCCGTGTGGTTTCCTTCGGGGTGTCGGGTGGGATCCACTCCCACCCCCCGGGGCCCTTTTGAAGCACATAGCCCTGGTGGGTGCGCTGGCGGTGGTGGCGGGTGCAGATCCGGGCCAGGTTGTCGAGGGTGGTGAGACCACCGTGGGCGAAGTCCTTCACCCAGTGGTCGGCCTCCAGGCCCAGGCGGGCGTCACAGCCGGGCACCACACACCTCGGGTCCCGGAGGAGGAGGCCGGCCCGGACGTCACGGTGCTGGTGGCGACCGGGTGACCATACCGAGTGGACGTCGGTGGCACTGGTGACGAACACCTGGAACAGGCAGTCACCGAGGAGCTCCTGGGCCCAGGCCACCGACACCGGTCCCACCCCGGCGATCTCACAGCGGCCCCCGGGTCCGACCTTCCCCCGGCGCAGGGTGTCGAGGTCGATGATCACGTTGAGCTTGGCCCCGGGCTTGGGGGTGCGCACCGGGGGGACGGCCGGGCCGGATGGCGGTGTCGGCGGTGGCCGGGTCGCCGGTGCCGGGTTGGGCCGCCTCGGCCCGCTTCGGGCTTAGGGGGCCGAGGAACGTGCCGGTGATGAGGGCGTAGAGGGCATCGGCCCGGTAGTTGTCGGCGGTCTCGAAGCGGCCCTCGGCTTTGGCCTGGCGGTACTGGCGGTCGGCCTGGGCGTCCAGGCACGCCTTGACCTCGGCCCCGACCTCGGGGGTGAGGGTGGCCCGGAGGCCGAAGGACCCGTCGTCGTCGATGTAGTCCCGACAGCTCCGGTTCTGGTGCAGGCGCCGGTGGTGACGGGCGGCGTCCTCGGTCGAGCGTCCCTCGGCTCGGGCCCGTTGGCACCGCTCCTTGTGCTCGGCGTCGGTGTCGGTCTGTGCCCCTTGGACCAGGTCCTCTTCCCGGTCGGGGTTGATCCGGGCCGCCTCGGACACCCGTTGGGCCCGACGTCTGGAGATCCGGCCCCCCCGGAGGGCCTCGTCGATGGCGGGCTGGTCGGCCAGGTTCTCTCCCAGCCGCACCGTGTCCTTCGACTCCCCCACCGAGTCCCCGGTGGCAGCGGCGATGTACTCGGCCGCCGAGCGGTGCCCGGTGCGGGTGTGGATGTTGGAGCCGGCCACCCGGGCCGCGGCCAGGGTCTTGCCGGCCATGGCGGTCCGTTCCATCTCGGTGAAGAACTTGAGCAGGGTGACCGAGTCGTCCCCCGAGTAGCGCCCGGCCTCGTAGCCGGAGACGAAGGCCTTCAGGACCTCACCGGCGGCCCGGGTGCAGGCGAAGTCGGGGCCGGTGTCAGAACGGGCGGGACCGGTGTCGGGACCGGTGCCGTTCTGCTCGGAGTCGGGGGCCGTCACTGCCATGGGAACAGTGAACCAGGGGGGTGTGACAGTGGCCCGGGCGGGGGGTTCCCGAGGAACCGGATCCGGGTGGGAGCAGAGTCGAACAGCCCCGGTGCCGATCAGTACCCGGCGTCGGGATCGACCAGTCCCACCAGCTCGTCGCCGGCGGCGAACCGGGCCACGTTGGTGCGGATGCGCTCGGCCAGCAGGGGGCGGATCATCTCGATGGTGTCGGCGGTGTGGGGCGTGATGATGCAGTTGGGAAGGTCCCACAGGGGATGGCCGTCGGGCAGGGGCTCCGGATCGGTAACGTCGAGGGCCGCCCCGGCGATGGAGCCGGCCGCCAGCGCCGCCACCAGCGCGTCGGTGTCCACGTGGGGACCCCGGGCCACATTGACCAGCCAGGCGGTCTCGTCCATGAGGTCGAGCTGGGTGGCACCGATGATCCCGGTCGTCTCGGGGGTGAGAGCCAGGGCGAGGTAGACCACCAACGAGCCCGGGAGCACCTCGTCCAGCGCGCCGACCGGGACGGTCCGGGCCGCACCCGGCATGGGGTCGGCTCTTCCGGCGGACCACGGTGGCCTCCACCCGGAACGGGGCCAGCTGCTCCAGCAGCACCGAGGTGATGCCCCCTCCCCCGAGGATGGTCACCTTCTGGTCGTAGAGGCTGGTCCCGGCGGCCTTCCCCCACGACCGGGCCGAGATGCGGGTGCGCAGGTGGCGGAGCCCGGCCAGGGACAGGGCCAGGGCGTGCTCGGCCACCGGCTCGGCGTAGGAGCCCTTGGCGCACGTCCAGGTGTGGTCGTGATCGATGAGCCCGAAGGCCAGGACCTTCTCCACCCCGGCGAAGGGCAGCTGCACCCAGCGGAGACTCGGGGCCGTCGCCACCTGGTCGGCGAGGCCCTGCACGTCGGCCGCATCCAGCCACACCAGGGCTTCGGGCCGCTCGCCGATGTCGACCAGCGTGCCGCCTCCGGCGGCCACGGCATCGGTGGCGAATGAGGCGTGCTGGGGGCCGACGGCGACGCGGGGCGGGGACATGGGCCAAACAGTAGCGACACCGCCGGGCGGAGCTCGGCCGCCGTCCGGTCACGGCTCGGCGATTTGATTCAATGGGGTCGCCGACGGCCCACCTCCGGGCGGCCGGACCGATCGGGGGGACCGATGATCGTCGAATTCAACGTCCGGGACTTCCTGGACCGGGCCGAGGTCGGCCTACCCGGAGCGGATCGGCCTGATCGACGAGCCCGAACAGCCGGCCGAGCCCTGGGGAGCCGCTGACCTTCGCCGAGCTGGCGGCCCGGGCGCGGGCCCAGGCGGCGGGCCTGGACCGACTGGGGGTGGGACGGGGGGAGCGGGTGGCCGTGGTGTCCCACAACTCCTCCCGGCTGCTGACATCGTTCTTCGGGGTGTGCGGCTGGGGCCGGATCCTCGTGCCCGTCAACTTCCGCCTGGCCCCGGCGGAGGTCGAGTACATCGTCGGCCACTCCGGGGCCTCGGTGCTGCTGGTCGACCCCGAGCTGGCGGAGTCCTGGCCGGCATCGACGTGAAACACCGGTTCGTGCTCGGCGCCGCAGTCCGACCCCGTGCTGTTCCCCACCGAGCGGGGAGCCACCCGAGGACTGGGCAGCCCGACGAGAACGCCACCGCCACCATCAACTACACCTCGGGCACCACGGCACGGCCCAAGGGCGTGCAGCTGACCCACCGCAACTGCTGGGTCAACGCCTCCCTGTTCGGCTGGCACATGGGTCTGTCCGACCGGGACGTCTACCTCCACACCCTCCCCATGTTCCACGCCAACGGGTGGGGCATGCCGTGGGCCACCACCGCCATGGGCTGCCCCCAGGTGGCGCTGCGCAAGGTGGACGGGCCCGAGATCCTCCGCCGGGTACGAGCGCCATGACGTCAGCCTGCTGTGCGCGGCGCCGGCGGTGGTCAACGCCGTGCTCGACGCCGCCCCGGACTGGGACGGGCCCATCCCCGGGGCCGGACCGCACCCGCATCGTCGTGGCCGGCGCCCCACCGCCCAGCCGGACCATCGAGCGGGTCGAGAGCGAGCTGGGTTGGGAGTTCAACCAGATCTACGGGCTGACCGAGACCTCCCCCCTGCTGACCATCAACCGCCAGCGCTCCGAGTGGGAAGGGCACGACACCGGCCATCGGGCCCGCAAGCTGATGCGGGCCGGGGCGCCGGCGGTCGGAACCGCCATGCGGGTGGACGGGGACGGGGAGGTGCTGGTCCGTAGCAACACGGTGATGGACGGCTACTGGAACCAGCCCGACCGAGACCGAGGCGGCCCTGGCCGGCGGGTGGTTCCACACCGGCGATGGCGGGCTCATCGACGAGGAGGGCCACCTGAGCATCCTCGACCGCAAGAAGGACGTCATCATCACCGGCGGCGAGAACGTCTCGTCCATCGAGGTCGAGGACGCCGTCTTCTCCCTCGAGGGCGTGGCCGAGGTGGCGGTGATCGGGATCCCCGACGAGCGGTGGGGTGAGATGGTCATCGCCCTGGTGGTGCCGGCTGAGGGCGCCACGCTCACCGAGGACGACGTGATCGACCACTGCCGGAGGGCGCTGGCCGGGTACAAGTGCCCCAAGCGGGTGGAGCTCCGGGACGAACTGCCCCGGACGGCCACCGGCAAGCTCCAGAAGTTCCGGCTGCGGGCCCCCTACTGGGAGGGACGGGACCGCCAGGTCAACTGATCGGGCCGAGCGGGATGGCGGCCGGGACCGACGTCGTCGCCGGCACCGGGCCCGAAGCCTCACCGGCCCCACCTTCGTCCAGCCATTGCGTGACCATCCCCACGGTCCACGCCGGGACCTCCAGCATGGGCACGTGCCCCACGTCCGGAGCCACCTCGAAGCGCCAGTCGGGGTGGGCGGCGCTCATCCGTTGGGCCGCTGCCAGCGGCACCAGCACGTCTCGGGCCCCGTGGAGCAGGAGGGTGGGCGCGGTCAGCCGGTTCAGGCGCTCCATGGTCTCGGCCGGTCGGGCCAGCAGTGACGAGAGGGACCGGGCCGACCGCAGGTAGGCGGCGTCGACCGCGGTCCGGTCCAGGCGTTCGGTGAGCTCGATGTGGGCCTCGACCACGTCGGCCGGCACCCGGGAGGCGTCCACGCAGCACAGCCCCAGCACCCGGCGCACGCTCTGGGCGGCGGTGGTGCGCAGTCGTCGCTGGGTGAGGTAGGTCTCCCCCACCCCGGGCACCGCGCACAGCAGGAAGTTGGCCACCACCCGGGGATGGACCAGGCCCGGCCGTGAGGTGGGGAGGGCCGGGTCGATGAGGATCAACCCGGCCACGGTGTCGGGCTCGGCCGCCGCCTGCAGGGCGGCCACCAGTCCCCCCATGGAGTTGCCCATCAGGATGGCCGGGCGTGGCCGGCCCGTCCCCGGATCGGGCGCGGCGTGCTCGGCGAGTTGGGCGAGGACGCCGCTGACCAGCCGGCGGTGCCCTTCCATGTCGGCGGTGCGGGAGCCGACCGGGGTCAGCCCGTGGCCCACCAGGTCGACGGCCATCACGCGGGCGTGCCGGCTCAGGCTCGGACCGATGGCCGACCAGTTCAGATGGGACCCGCCCAGACCGTGGAGGCCGACGATGAGCGGTCCGTCGTCGGGACCTCCCATGTCGAGGACGTGGGCCGGTCCCTCGACGTCGATGAACCGGGAGGTGGCTCCGGGTGGGAACGGTGCGCTCACCGACAGAAGGCTACCGGCCGAGGCGTCCCGGACCGGTCCGCCCGGGAGGGGACCGGCCGGCCGGTGGAGGGTGTCGGCGCCCACCGGTCCACCGGCGGGCCTCCCGTCAGCGGTCGTCGCCCGAGGGGAAGTGGAGGTCGATCGACCCCGGCCCGGATCCGACCTCCGACCCGACCTCCGGTCCGCCCGCCGATCCGACCTCCGGTCCGCCCGCCGTCTCGGGCCACCGGGTGGTCACCGACTTGAGGCGGGTGTTGAAGCGGACCCCCTCCATGCCGTGGATGTGGGCGTCGCCGAACAGCGACTCCTTCCACCCGCCGAAGGAGTAGTAGGCCATGGGCACCGGAATGGCCACGTTGATGCCCACCATGCCCACCTGCACATCCCGGCGGAACCGCCGGGCGGCGTGGCCGTCCCGGGTGAAGATGGCGGTCCCGTTGCCGTAGGGATTGGCGTTGACCAGGTCGATGGCCGCCTGCAACGACTCCACTCGCAGGACCGACAGCACCGGCCCGAAGATCTCGTCGCGGTAGACCGCCATGGTGGGGGTGACGTGGTCAACCAGCGTCGGTCCCACGAAGAAGCCGTCGTCGCCCCCCGGCACCTTGACCTCCCGGCCGTCCAGCACCACGGTGGCGCCCTCGGCCCGGGCCGATCCCACGTACCCGGCCACCCGGTCGCGATGGGCGGCGGTGATCAGTGGGCCCATGTCGGAACCGGGATCGGTCCCCGGACCCGTGACGAGGGCGGCGGCCCGCGCCGTCAGGGCCCGCACCAACGGGTCGGCATCCCCCACCGCCACCACCGCCGAGATGGCCATGCACCGTTCGCCCGCCGATCCGTACCCGGCCGCCGTCAAGGCGTCGGCGGCGGCGTCGAGGTCGGCGTCGGGGAGGACGACGGCGTGGTTCTTGGCGCCACCGAGGGCCTGGCACCGCTTGCCGGCCGCCGTGGCCCGCTCGAACACGTGGCGGGCCACCGGCGTCGATCCGACGAAGGACACCGCGGCCACGCCGGGGTGGTCGAGGAGCGCGTCCACGGCCACCGAGTCGCCGTGGACCACGGAGAAGACATCCTCGGGAAGGCCGGCCTCCCGCCACAGGTCGGCGACGAGGAGCGACGGCGAGGGGTCACGCTCCGACGGTTTGAGGATGAAGGAGTTGCCACAGGCGATGGCCACCGGGTACATCCACATGGGCACCATCACCGGGAAGTTGAACGGGGTGATCCCGGCCACCACGCCCAGCGGCTGGCGGATCGAGGAGGCGTCCACTCCGTTGGAGACGTCCTCGGAGAACTCCCCCTTCAGCAGGTGGGGGATGCCGCAGGCGAACTCGACGACCTCGATGCCCCGGGCCACCTCGCCCCGGGCGTCGTCCAGGACCTTGCCGTGCTCGGCGGTGATCAGACGGGCCAGGTCGTCCCGGTGCCGGTCGGCCAGTTGGCGGAAGGCGAAGAGGACCCGGGTCCGGGCGGTGAGCGAGGTGTTCCGCCAACCGACCGAGGCGGCCTGCGCCCGCACCACCGCCTGGTCGACGTCCCGCGCCGAGGCCAGCACCACCGTGCCGGTGACCTCGCCGGACGCCGGGTCGAACACCGGCGCCGTACCGGCGCGGTCACCGTCGAGCGACGATCCGATCCACTTCATGTCCCGTGCCTCCCTCGGGAGTCAGGCCTCCGTGGCAGACTCGCTCCATGCCCGATCCCCGGCCGCGCCGCCGCGCCACGAGAGACGCGGTGTCGGAGGGTCCGATGACCGAGCGGACCCGGCTGCGGCGCCTGCCCGAGCAGGGGTCGCACCGGCCCGAGGACCTCCACGCCGTCCTCGACGCCGGATTCGTCTGCCATCTCGGGCTGGTGGTGGAGGGCGCCCCGATGGTGGTGCCGACCAGCTACGGACGGGCCGGGGACACCCTGTACCTGCACGGTTCGGTGGCCAGCCGCAGCCTGCGGGCGGCCCGGGAGCCGGTCCCGGTGTGCGTGACCGTGACCCTGGTCGACGGGGTGGTGCTGGCCCGCTCGGTCTTCAACCACTCCGTCAACTACCGCTGCGCCATGGTCTACGGCCGGCCTGACGTGCTCACCGACGTCGGGGACAAGCTGGTCGGCCTCGAGACCATCAGCGAGCACGTGGCCCCGGGGCAGTGGCGACTACGCACGTGCGCCCTCGGCCAAGGAGCTGGCCGCCACCACCGTCCTGCGGCTGGGCCTCGACGAGGCGTCGGTGAAGGTGAGCGAGGGACCGCCCGACGACGGCGGGGGCCCCGATGGTGAGCTCGAGGTGTGGGCCGGCGAGATCCCGCTGCGCACCATCCGACTCGATCCCGGTGGCCGATCCCGCCCTCAGGGTCGGCATCGGGCTGCCCGGCCACCTGGAGGACGGGGAGGTCGCTCCGGGCACCACGCCGTGGCGCCACTTCGACGGGCGGTGAGGGGGACACGGGGCGCCGTCCCGATCAGTCGAGGAAGGAGGCCAGTGGGGTGACCTTCATCCCGTGGGCCTCGGCCACCGGTTCGTAGACCACCGAGCCCTCCACGATGTTCACGCCCTCGGCCAGGGCGGCGTCGACCCTGACGGCGTCGCGCCACCCGTGGTTGGCGATGTCCAGCGACGTAGGGCAGGGTGGCGTTGACCAGGGCGTGCGTCGAGGTGTGGGGAACGGCACCGGGCATGTTGGCGACGCAGTAGAAGATGGAGCCGTTGACCACGAAGGTGGGGTCGGAGTGGGTGGTGGGCCGGGTCGACTCGAAGCAGCCCCCCTGGTCCACGGAGATGTCGACGAGCACCGACCCGTCCCGCATCCGGGCCACCAGATCGTCGGAGACCAGCTTGGGGGCCTTGGCCCCCACCACCAGCACGGCGCCGATGACGATGTCGGCATCCACGCAGGTCTCCTCGATGGCGTGGGTGCTGGAGGCCACGGTCTCCAGGCCCCCGCGGAAGTGGTGGTCGACCTGGCGGAGGCGATCGAGGTTGCGGTCGAGGATGTAGACCTCCGAGTGCATACCGACGGCCAGGGTGGCTGCGGCCATACCGGCCACCCCGGCCCCCAGGATGACCACCTTGGCGCACCGAACGCCGGGCACGCCGCACACCAGCACGCCCCTCCCGCCGCCCGGGCTCATCAGGTGGTGCGCGCCCATCAGGGGCGCCATCCGTCCGGCCACCTCGCTCATCGGGGTCAGGAGGGGCAGCGAGTGGTCGGCCAGCCGGACCGTCTCGTAGGCGATGGCGGTGTTGCCCGCCGCCAGCAGCGCTTCGGTGCACGCCAGCGAAGCGGCCAGGTGGAGGTAGGTGAACAGGACCTGCCCCTTGCGGAGGCCCAGTCGCGGGTACTCCTCGGGCACCGGCTCCTTCACCCCCAGGATCATGTCCGACGCGGCCCAGATCTCGTCGGGGTCGGCCACCATGGTGGCCCCCGTGGCGGTGAAGTCGTCGTCGGGGATGGACGATCCCACCCCGGCGCCCTCCTCCACGTAGACGGTGTGGCCGGCCGAGGTGAGCTCGCGCACCCCGGCCGGGGTGATGGCCACCCGGTACTCGTCGTCCTTCACCTCCTTGGGCACACCGACGATCACTGCCGCCATCTCCTTGCCCATCGAACGACGAGTGGGTGGTTTGGCCCCAGGGAGGCCACGGTTCGGTCCGCCACGGCGCTACGGGCTAGGAACGTCATCGTCCTCACGGATCCCGAACAGGCCGACCTCGGTTCCCAGATCTTCAGGAACCAGCGTCTTGGTGGACTTGTTGAGGGTTTCGCCGCGGAAGAACGGCGGGCGGACGGCGGCATAGACGAACATCAGCACCAGACCGAGGACGAGAGAGAAGAAGTCGATCAGGAACACGCCGCCGATGTGCCAGTGGGGCCAGAAGGTCATCTGCCACGTGGTGTAGCTGTTCGACTGGACGCCAGTAGAACCAGAGGTTGTAGACCAGCGCCGCCCACAGCATCACGCCGCCGAGGAGGGGAAGGATGCCCCGCAGCCAGAGGTTGCGGGAGCTCTCGGTCAGCGTGGCGCGGTAGTACCAGACACAGGACAGTCCGGTGAGGCCGTAGTAGAAGGCGATCATCACACCCAGGGCCGACACGGCGTCGGCGATGACAGTGCCCGCCGACACGTAGTTCAGGATCACGTACAGCACGATCGACACCACACCCATAACCACGGTCGACACCGTGGGCGTGAGGAAGCGCCGGTGGATCCGGGAGAACGCCCGGGGGACGGCCTTGTACACGCTCATGGCCAGGGTGGTGCGTGCGGTGGGCAGGATGGTGGTCTGCGTCGAGGCGGCCGCCGAGCTCAGCACCATCAGCAGCAGCAGGTGGAACAGGAAGCTCCCAAATCCGGATGTCCCGAACACGGAGTGTCCGAGCGCATAGAACACATCGTTCTGATTGGCCGGGTTCCCCAATCCGATGCCCGTGCTGCCGACGCCGGCGTAGGACTGTGTCGACAGCACGACGAGAACGTAGGTGACCAGCAGGACGAGTGTGGAGAGTACGGCGGCCCGGCCCGGGACGGTCTTCGGGTCGGCCGTCTCCTCGTTGACCGAGACAGTGGTGTCCCAACCCCAGTAGATGAAGAGCATCAACAGCACACCGTTGATGAAGGCTGATGCCGAGGGAATCTTGAACGGGTTGAACCAGCTCAGCGCAGGGGTGAGGTGCCCGACCGGGGCCGTGCCGTTCCCCACCTTGACCAGCATCCACACCGACAGCACCAACAGCATGGTCAGTTCGATCCCGAGCAAGGCCTTCTGGAAGTTGGCCGACACCTCGATGCCGACGTAGCAGATGGCGGTCATGACCACGATCCACAGGATCCCCACCAGCAGGACCCAGCCGCTGCTCGGATCCGAGCCGATTCCGTTGGCGTTGAACAGCAGGAAGACGTACTGTCCGGCCACCTGGGCCAGGCTGGCCATGACCAGGATGTCGGCGGCGACGATGGCCCATCCACCCAGCCAACCGGTCTTGGGTCCGAAGGCCCTGGTCCCCCAGGTGAAGGTGGTGCCACAGTCGGGGTCGGCGTTGTTCATCTCCTTGTAGCCGTAGGCGATGAACAGCATGGGGATGAAGGCGATGACGGTGACGATCGGCGCCTGCAGGCCGATGGCCACCACCACGAAGCCGAGAGTGGCGGCCAGGCTGTAGGCCGGCGCGGTGGACGCCACTCCCACCACCGTGCTGGAGATGAGCCCTAAGGCTCCCGCCTTGAGTCCCTTGTCCGCCAACGGGGTCGCCTCGGTAATCGGTTCCGTGGTCGTGCTCAACGGCGTCTCCTTGTTCGTATTCGGATCCTGCTCAGCATCAGATCGTGTAGGAGGCCAGCACCGGGTGTCAGGCCTGCATTGTGCCCGATGATCTGGCGTCGACCGGCGGACGTTCAGGCACCGATGTAGCTCATGACGTGCTTGATGCGGGTGTAGTCCTCGAATCCGTAGGAGGAGAGGTCCTTCCCGTAGCCCGGAGTGCTTGAAGCCCCCGTGGGGCATCTCGGCGACGATGGGGATGTGGGTGTTGATCCACACGGCGCCGAAGTCGAGGCCCTTGGCCATGCGCATGGCCCGGGCGTGGTCCTTGGTCCAGACGCTGGAGGCCAGGCCGTACTGCACACCGTTGGCCCAGGCCAGGGCCTGCTCCTCGTCCGAGAAGCGCTGGACGGTGATGGCCGGACCGAACATCTCCTCCTGGATGACCTCGTCGCTCTGGTCCAGGCCGGCGATGACCGATGGGGCGAAGCAGAAGCCACGGGACCCGACCGGCGTTCCTCCGGTGACCACTTCGGCGTGGGCGGGGAGACGGTCGAAGAAGCCGTGCAGCCGGGCCAGCTGGGCGGCGCTGTTGAGCGGGCCGTAGTCGGCGTCGGGTGTCTCGAGTCCCCCCACCGTCTGCGCCTGGGCCTGTTCGGTCAGGGCCGAGACGAAGTCGTCGTAGACCCCGGGGCCGGCCAGCACCCGGGTGGCGGCCGTGCAGTCCTGGCCGGCGTTGAAGTACCCGGCGATGGCGATGCCCTCGGCGGCGGCGGCGATGTCGGCGTCGTCGAACACCACGCACGGGGCCTTGCCTCCCAGCTCGAGATGGACCCGCTTCAGGTCGGCCGCCGCTGAGGCGGCCACCTCCATGCCGGCCCGCACGCTGCCGGTGATCGACACCATGGCCGGGGTCGGATGTTCGACCAGCAGCCGCCCGGTCTCGCGGTCCCCGCAGACCACGTTGATGGCGCCATCGGGGAGGAACTCCGACATGATCTCGGCCATCAGCAGCGACGAGGCCGGGGTGGTGTCGGACGGCTTGAGCACCATGGTGTTACCGGCGGCCAGCGCCGGAGCCCACTTCCACACCGCCATCATCAGCGGGTAGTTCCACGGGGTCACCGCGGCGCACACGCCGATGGGCTCCCGGCGGATGAACGAGGTGTGGTCGGTCAGGTACTCACCGGCCGACTTGCCCTCGAGATGGCGGGCGGCTCCGGCGAAGAAGCGGATCTGGTCGACCAGCTGGGGGATCTCCTCGGCCATGGTCACGGCCACCGGCTTGCCGGTGTTGGCTGCCTCCACCTTGACCAGATCGTCGGCCCGGGACTCGAAGGCGTCGGCGATGCGGAACAGGGCCAGGCTGCGTTCCGAGGGGGTGGCGTCCCGCCACTCGGGAAAGGCGGTGGCGGCGGCGGCCATGGCGGCATCGACGTCTTTGGCCCCCGACACCGGGGACTCGAGATACCCCTCGCCGGTGCTGGGATCGATCAGGGTGGCCACCGAGCCGTCCACGGTCCCCACGTACGAGCCGCCCACGAAGTTGGCCAGGGTCCCGACTCCGGTGGCCCCATCCTCCGAGTTCTGGCTGCTCATAGACCCTCCCCTGGTTATCCGAACACCCCTTCGGCGCCGGGCCCCGACGAGGTGGACGACCGTCCCTTTCATATGGACGACGACGTCATAGTTACCGATAGATCGGTCGCAGACAAGCTTTTTCTGGAATGAATCTGCTCCTTGCTGCGGATTCCTTTGCAATATGGTCCGGTTTCCGCTCGAACTGCTATAACTGATTGAGCATGAGCCTCCACCGATCAGACCTGCCGCGACCCCGCGGCCACCGCCCCGACAGGGGATTCGGAGGTCGGCGATGAGCTCGTCGGCAGCGGCGTCAGGATCCAACGGACTGCTGGACGACGTGAACAAGGCCATCGTCGAAGAGCTGCAACAGGACGGCCGCCGCACCTACGGTGCCATCGCCGAGGCCGTGGGCCTGTCCGAAGCCGCCGTTCGCCAGCGGGTCCAGAAGATGCGCGACGCCGGCGTCATGCAGATCGTGGCGGTGACCGACCCGCTGCAGGTGGGCTTCCGGAGCCAGGCCATGGTGGGGATCCGGGCCGACGGCGACACCCGAGTGGTGGCCGAGCGCCTGGCCGCCGTCGACGACATCGACTACGTGGTCCTGTGCACCGGCTCGTTCGACATCCTGGTGGAGCTGGTCACCGAGGACGAGGACAGCCTGCTCGAACTGCTCAACGGGGTCATCCGCACGATCCCGGGGGTCCGCGACACCGAGACCTTCATGTACCTGAAGTTGACCAAGCAGACCTATACCTGGGGGACCAGATGACCGAATACAGCAACGAAGCCCTGCAGGAGAGCGCCCACCGACACCTGTGGATGCACTTCACCCGGATGTCGGATTCCAACCCCATCCCGACCATCGTGCGGGGCGAGGGCGTCTACGTCTACGACCAGTACGGCAAGCGCTACCTCGACGGCCTGTCCGGACTGTTCACCAGCCAGGCCGGCCACGGTCGCACCGAGCTGGCCGAGGCCGCCGCCCGGCAGGCCAGCACGCTGGCCTACTTCCCCATCTGGAGCTACGCCCATCCCATGGCCATCGAGCTGGCCGACCGGCTGGCCGAGCTCACCCCGGGGGACTGCAACCGGATCTTCTTCACCACCGGGGGGTCCGAAGCGGTGGAGTCGGCGTGGAAGCTGGCCCGCCAGTACTTCGGCATCATGGGACAGCCGGACCGCAAGAAGGTGATCAGTCGGAACATCGCCTACCACGGAGCCACCATGGGTGCTCTCTCCATCACCGGGGTCACCGAGATCAAGACACCGTTCGAGCCCCTGGTGGGCGGGGCCGTCAAGGTGCCCAACACCAACTTCTACCGGGCCCCGTACTTCGCCGACGATTTGGTGGCTTTCGGACGGTGGGCGGCCGACGCCATCGAGCAGGCCATCCTGATGGAGGGTCCCGAGACGGTGGCCGCCGTGTTTCTGGAGCCGGTCCAGAACGCCGGCGGGTGCTTCCCGCCTCCTCCCGGCTACTTCCAGCGGGTGCGGGAGATCTGCGACCGGTACGGCGTGCTGATGGTGTCCGACGAGGTCATCTGCGCCTTCGGGCGACTGGGCCATTACTTCGGAGCCGAGCGCTACGACTACGAGCCGGACATCGTGACCATGGCCAAGGGCCTGACCAGCGGGTACTCCCCGCTCGGAGCCATGGCGGTCAGCGACAGGCTGGCGGAGCCGTTCCTGTCCGGCGAGAGCTTCCTCCACGGTGTCACCTTCGGGGGCCATCCGGTGAGCACGGCGGTGGCCCTGGCCAACCTGGACCTGTTCGAGAAGGAGGGACTGCTCGAGAACGTGCGGGAGCACGAGGCCGAGTTCAAGGCGGCCCTCGACACCCTCACCGACCTGCCCATCGTGGGTGACGTCCGGGGCGCGGGCTACTTCTACGGGATCGAGATGGTCAAGGACAAGGACACCCGCCAGACGTTCGACGACGACGAGGCCGAGCGCCTGCTCCGGGGCTTCCTGTCCGGTGCCCTTTACGAGGCCGGACTGATCTGCCGGGCCGACGACCGGGGTGACCCGGTGGTGCAGCTCGCTCCCCCGCTCACCTGCGGCCCCGAAGAGTTCGAGGTCATGACCTCCATCCTGCGGTCGGTGCTGACCGAAGCGTGGAAGCAGCTCTGATCCCACCGGCGGGCGGGCGGTACCGACGACTCTCCCTGTGGTGGGACGGACTCCCTGATCCCCTCGAGGTCCGGGCGCCCCTGCCCGGTGACCTCGACGTGGACGTGGCCGTGGTCGGTGGTGGGTTCACCGGCCTGTGGACGGCGTACTACCTGGCCGAGGCGGACCCAACACTCCGCATCGCCGTCGTCGAACGCGACGTGGTGGGCTTCGGGGCCTCGGGACGGAACGGCGGCTGGTGTTCGGCACTCTTCGCCGTTCCCGACGAGCGGCTCATCCGGGAGGCCGGGCCCGGGGCCGGCTCGGCCATGCGTCGGGCCATGGTCGGCACCGTCGCCGAGGTGGGGCGGGTGGTCGCCGCCGAGCCCATCGAGTGCGGGTTCGCCCACGGGGGCACGGTGGTGCTGGCGCGGACGGGGGCCCAGTGGGAACGGACGCGCCAGGAGGTGGCTGCGGCCCGTTCGGCCGGGATCGCCGAGGAGGACCTCCGACTGCTCTCGGCGTCGGAGGCGGCGACCATGGCCCGGGCCACCAGTGTGTTGGGCGGCACCTATACCCCGCACTGCGCCGCCGTGGATCCGGCCCGTCTGGTGCGCGGCCTGGCCGAGGCGGTGGAACGGCGAGGGGTGGCCGTCTACGAGCGGACCGAGGCCCGGGTGCTCCGGTCCGGCGCGGTGGAGACGGTACGGGGCACGGTGCGGGCCGCTGTGGTCATCCGTGCCACCGAGGGCTACACCCGCACGCTGAAAGGCGAGGAGCGCACCCTGGTCCCGGTGTACTCGCTGATGATCGCCACCGAACCCCTGCCCGACGCATTCTGGGAGCGGGTCGGTCTGGCCCGGCGGGAGACGTTCGCCGACCACCGCCATCTGGTCATCTACGGCCAGCGCACGGCTGACGGGCGGATGGCCTTCGGCGGCCGCGGCGCGCCCTACCACTTCGCCTCGGCCATACGACCTGAGTTCGACCGCGACCACGATGTGCACGAGGCCCTGCGCCGCACGCTGGTCGACCTGTTTCCGGCCCTGGCCGGGGTCGAGATCACCCATCGGTGGGGCGGTCCGCTCGGCATCGCCCGCGACTGGTTCACCTCGGTGGGACTCGACCGGCAGACCGGGGTGGGATGGGCCGGCGGCTACGTGGGCGACGGGGTATCCACCACCAACCTGGCCGGACGGACCCTCCGTGACCTGATCCTCGGGCGGGACACCGAGTTGACGGCGTTGCCGTGGGTCGGACACCGGTCCCGGCGCTGGGAGCCCGAGCCGCTGCGCTACCTGGGCATCAATGCCGGTCTGCGCCTGGCCGGACGGGCCGACCGGGCCGAGGAACGGAGCGGCGGTGCCAGCTGGCACGGCCGTGCCCTCGAACGGGTGCTCGGCGGCTAGCCCGACCCGGACCTGTCGGGCTGGTCTGTCAGTCCACGCCCCCGAGCTCAGTCCCTGTCGGGATGGAGGATCTCGGGGAGGCTGCCCTGGGCGGCCGACGACGACGTGCGGCCACCGCCCGGCCCCCGGAGCACCCAGGCGATGCCGACAGCCAGTACCGTCCCGGCGGCGGGACCGACCACGTACACCCAGTAGTGGGCGAAGTCCATGCCCACCAGGTCGGGACCGAAGGTGCGGGCCGGGTTCATCGACGCCCCCGACAGCGGACTGGCCCACAGCCCGGCCAGGGCCACGTAGCCGCCGACACCGATGGCTCCGAACAGTCCCACCTGCTGCGCGCCCGAGGCCGTCCCCAAGATGACGCTGACCAACCCCATGGTCAGCACCAGCTCCATGAGCATGGCGTCCAGGGACGAGCTGCTCGGGCCCGGATAGGTCGACCCGTAGTGGGCCGAGACATGGATGACGGATTGGAGGAACCATGCGGCCAGGACGGCCCCGGCCAGTTGGACCGTGATGTAGCCGGGGACCCGTCGCCAGCGGAAGTCACCCCGTAGGGCGAAGCCGAGGCTGGCGGCGGGGTTGAGGTGGGCGCCGGACACCTTGCCCATGAAGAGGATGATGGCCATGACCATCAGACCCGGCGCCACCACCGCTGCCGACCGTCCGACGGTGCCGGGGAAGGCCCTCCCCATCATGCCCCCGCCCGCGGCCACCAGTACCAGGAGGAACGTTCCCAGCAGTTCGGCGAACAGTCGGCGCCACTCCCGATGCGGGTCGTTGAAGTCCCGGATCGTCTCGACCAGCCGCTGCTCGGCGCTCTGGATGGGGTAGTGGCCGTCACCGGCGCTGTCGCCCGAGAACCGGACGCCGGGGAGCTCCCGCTCTGTGGTCATGGACGGATCACCGCCGTTCAGCGTACCGATGACCCCGTGCGTCCAGAGGGACCGCGCCGGCCGAGGCCGCGGCCAGCATCCCGTGGGCCGGCGAAAACCACGGTACGGAACCGGTGGCGACGGCCCGCCGGCCCCGCCGTCCCCTCGGGACGGTTCAGGCCGCCTCGACCGGGCGGTTGTCGTCGTCGACCACGATGACCGAGGGTTCGTGGGTGGCGAGCTCGCCGTCCTCGAGGTCCACATAGGTGACGATGATCACCAGATCGCCGACCTGGGCCAGGCGCGCCGCGGCGCCGTTGAGACAGATCTGGCCGTCGTTGCCCTCGATGGCGTACGTCTCCAGCCGTGAGCCGTTGTTGAGGTTGTACACCGACACCTGCTCGTTGGCCACGATGTCGGCCGCCTTCATGAGGATGGGGTCGATGGAGATGGAACCCACGTAGTTGAGGTCGGCGTCGGTCACCCGCGCCCGGTGGATCTTCCCGTTCATCATCCTTCGCCGCACGGCCACTCCCCTCTCCGACGATCACGCCGTGCGGGCCGGTGGGGCCCTCACGACGCATCCACTGTACCGCACGACCCCCGGTCCCCAGGCCCCCCAAGCTCCAGCCCAGGCCCCCCAGGCCCCCCAAGCTCCAGCCCCGGCCCCACGCCCCCATCCCCGGCCCATGCCCTCCGTCGCCGCCACGTCGACCCCGGCCCACCCGCGGTCGCCCCACGCCGACCCGGCGGTACCCCCGGGTCGGTGGCAGCACGACCGATCGGGACATCGCCCTACTGACGGAGCTGGGCGTACTCGATCACCCGGTTCACGATGGCATCGTCCGCCCGGGACAGCGACCCGGTGTCGAAGGGGGGCTCGGGGTCGTACTCGATCATCAGCTGGGCCGCCTGTGCCGCGGTGGTGTCCACCAGCAGCTCCACCAGGCGCAGGGCCATGTCGATCCCACTCGACACCCCGGCGGCGGTGATGATCCGTTGGTCCAGGTGCTCCACCACGCGTTCAGCGGTGGGTACAGCACCGGTGGCGGCCAGCTCGGGGTAGCAGGCCCAGTGGGTGGTGGCGGTCACGCCGTCGAGGAGGCCGGCGGCGCCGAGCACCAGCGAGCCGGTGCAGACCGAGGTGGTCAGACGGGTGCTCCGATGGGCGTGCCGCAGCCACTCCAGCACCCGCTGGTCGCCCATGAGGGGTCGGGAACCCACGCCTCCGGGGACGACCACGACATCCGGCTCGGGGTACTCCTCGAAGGTGGCGTCGACGGTCAACCCCAGCAGGCCGTTCTCGGTCCGGACCTCGCCTCGCCGGTGACCGATGAAGGTGACGTCGATGGTGGGGACGCGCTGGAGTACCTCATAGGGACCGACGGCGTCCAGCGCTGTCACCCGCGGGAAGAGGGGGATGACCACCTGCAGTGAGTCGGTCATGCCGACCTCCTTTCCACGCCCCCGGGCCGGAAGCGGCGACGGTAGGTGTCGGGGGCGACGTTCAGTCGGCGCTGGAAGGTCCGGCGCATCGTCTCGGCGGAGCCGAAGCCGCACCCGGAAGCAACGACCTCCAGGGTGTCGGTGGTGGTCTCCAGCGCACGTCGGGCCGCCTCGAGACGGACCCGCTCCACGAACCGGCCCGGGGTCTCCCCCACCTCGTCGGTGAACACCCGGGTGAAGTGGCGCACACTCATGGCCGCCGCCGCGGCCAGGGCCGGCAGACGGTGGTCTCCGGCCGGGGCCGACTCCACCAGGGTCTGGACCGCCCGCACTGTGGACCGCTCGGCCCGGGGCACCCACACCGGCGAGGAGAACTGGGTCTGCCCGCCGGGTCGATGGAGGAACATGACCAGCCAGCGGGCCACGGTCTGGGCCACGTCCCCACCGAGGTCCTCGTCCACCAGGGCCAGAGCCAGGTCGATGCCGGCCGTGACCCCGGCGCTGGTCCAGTACTTCCCGTCGCGGACGTAGATGGGGTCGGCATCGACCTCGAGGCCCGGGTACTCGGCGGCCAGTTGTCCGGCCGAGGCCCAGTGCGTGGTGACCCTTCTGCCCTCCAGGAGGCCGGCTTCGGCGGCGATGAAGGCTCCGGTGCACACGGTGGCCACCCGCCGGCACCGGGGAGCGGTGGTGGTGATCCACGTCATCAGGGCGGCGTCCGACCGGGCCGTCCGGGCCTGGTCCCCGCCCGGTAGCACCAGGGTGTCGATGATCTCGTCCGACCGGGACAGGGGCCCCGTTCCCAGCTCCAACCCGCTGCCGGAACGTACCGGACGACCGTCGACCGAGACCAGCCGTACCGAGTACCCACCGGAGCCCCTGGACACCGTGACCCGGGTGGCGCCGGAAAAGACCTCGAACGGCCCGACGGCGTCGAGGGACTGCATGCCCGGGTAGGCCACGATGACCACGTTGCGACTACGCATGGGTGCCAGCCTGAACCGTCCCCACCATGGCGTCAATGACCAATAACCCACCATTTAGGCCAACACCCCGAGGCCCCGACGATGGTCCCGCTAGGGGCGCCGGCCTCCTATCCTGAGGGCCACGATGCCGGTCGGCGTCGTGGCGAGGACAGGGGGACGGCAATGGCTATCCGGGTCATCCAGTGGGCGACCGGTGGAGTGGGGCGCGCCGCCGTGGCCGGCGTGGTCGCCCATCCCGAGTTGGAACTGGTGGGCTGCTGGGTCCACAGCCCCGACAAGGCCGGTCGGGACGTGGGGGAATTGTGCGGGATCGGGACGCTGGGCGTGATGGCCACCGATGATGTCGACGCCCTGGTGGCCCTCGACGCCGACTGCGTCATCTATTCACCGATCATGGCCGACCCGGCCGTGGTGGCGCGACTGCTGGCGTCGGGCAAGAACGTCGTCACCCCGCTGAATTGGTTCTTTCCCGCCGGTCGCGACGAGTCCCTCATCGAGGAAGCGTGCCGGCAGGGAGAATCGTCCGTCCACGGCACCGGGATCCATCCGGGTGGCATCACCGAGCGCTTCCCCCTGGCCGTCTCGGCCCTGTCCCAGTCGATCACCCATGTCCGGGCCGAAGAGTTCTCCGACATCCGGAGCTACGGGGCGCCCGGTGTGGTGGGCGACATCATGCTCTTCGGCCGGACGCCCGAGGAGGCTGCCTCCAGCATGATGCCCACCATCCTCGGTGACGGGTTCCGCCAGTCGGTGGCCATGGTGGGCCATGCCCTCGGGTTCGCCCTCGACGCCGACCTCTCCGTATCCCACCAGGTGGCGGTGGCCACGGCCCCCATCGACTCACCGGTGGGGATCATCGCGCCCGGTCACATCGCCGCCCAGAAGTTCTGCTGGGAGGCGACCGTGCGGGGGGCTCCGGTGATCTCCGTCCGCACCAACTGGTTCATGGGCCAGGAGCACCTCGATCCGGCCTGGACCTTCGGTCCGGCGGGCGAGCGGTTCGAGGTGGAGGTGACCGGGGACCCGACCAGCCGGGTCACCTTCCATGGCTGGCATCCGGCCTCCATCGAGGCCGGACTGCTGCGCAACCCGGGGATCGTGGCCACGGCCACCCACTGCGTGAGCGCGGTTCCCGCCGTGGTGGCGGCCGAGCCGGGCATACGCAGCTACCTCGATCTCCCCTCCTATTCGGGGAGGGCCGCGCCCCACCTACGCTGACGCCGTGCCGTCGGTCGAGAGGGCCGGTCAGGTCAGGGTGGGACGGATCCTGTCCTCGAGGAAGGCCACCACCGCCTCGGAGAAGGCGTCGTTGCGGTCGCCGGCGATCATGTGGGCGGCACCGTCCACGGCCACCACGGTGACCTCAGGGATGCGCGCCACCAGGTCGTCCACCCCGGCCTGGGACACCACGTCGGAGAGCACACCGTGGACCAGCATGGTGGGCACACGGATGTTGCTCATGGCCACGTCCAGCAGGCCGGAGAGTCGGTCCGGCACCACCTCGGTCCGGTCCTGAAAGATGAACTTCGGATCCCAGTGCCAGTACCACCGGCCGTCGCGCTGGCGCAGCACTTTCTTCAGTCCGTCCGGATTGAAGGTCCTGCTCCGGTTGGGCGTGTAGGCGGCGATGGCCGCGGCGGCGTCCTCAAGAGTGTCGAAGCCGTCCACGCCCGACCGCATGAAGGTGGCGATGCGCTGGATGCCCTCGTCGTTGGTCTTGGGGGTGATGTCCACCAGAATCAGACCCGAGGAGACGACCCGGTCGCTGGTTCCCTCGGCCAGCATGGCCGACATTCCGCCGAGGGAGGCACCGACCAGCACCGGCGGCTTGCCCAGGGCGTCGGCCACCGCCACGCAGTCGGCGCAGAAGGCGGTGAAGGAGTAGTCGCCGTTGGGAGCCCAGTCGCTCTCGCCGTGACCCCGCAGGTCGAGGGCGACGGTCCGCCAGCCGTTGGCCGCCACGGTCTCGGCCGTCCTACCCCAGGCATGCCGGGTCTGTCCCCCACCGTGGAGGAAGAGAACGGGCCAGGCATCGGGATCCCCCCGGACATCCGCCACGAGGTGCATGCCCTCGAAGCCATCGAATACGACACGCTCGGAATCCATGGGTCCATCGTCGCAGAGGCCGGCACGATCGGTAAAACGCGCCGGTCCCATGGGCCGGGCCGCGCCTCCCGCACCGACCGACGGGTTACTGTCGTCCCTTGAGCCTGGCCCTCACCTTCGCCGCCTACGCCGTCGGCGCGCTCACCGGCCTGGCCGTCCATCGGGCCGGACCTCGGCTGCGGGCCGGTTGGCCGATCTACCTGCGAATCCAACTCGTCGCCACCGCCGCCCTGCTCGGCCTGTTCTCCGCCTGGCGGCTCACCGCACCCCGCCAGATCGTGGCGCCTCTGGTCATGGCCGCCGCCGGTGGGGTCCTGCTGATGGCGTCCTACCTCGTCCGAGGGGGTCGGAGCACCGGACTGAGCCAGTTGGAGGCGTGGGCCGCCTTTCCCAACTCCACCTTCTGGGTCCTCCCTATCGGCGGGGCCCTGGTCGGACCGGCGGCCAGTGTGGTGGCGGGGCTGACCAACGCCGCCTACGCCGTCCCCACCGCGGTCTGCGTCCACCTGCTGCGCCGCGACGCTCCCATTCCCCAACGTCACTCCACCAGCTGGACTGACCAGTCGATGCTGGTGGCGGTGGGAGTGGGTCTGCTCCTGCACCTGACCGGACCCGCTCCGGCGGCGTCACACTGGGTACTGGAGGTGGCCGGACCGCTGCTGGCCTTCGTGGGCGCCGCCCTCTACACCGGCTCGGTGTTCCATCCCCACAACGCCGCCGTGGACCGGGGGCGCGACGACGGGTGGCGGTGGCTGTTCCTGACCGCCCTCCGGGTGGCGTTCCTGACGGCCGTGGCCGTCGTCACGCAGTCCACGGCCGTGGCGGTGATCGCCATCCTGTCGGCGTTCGGTCCCCCGGCGTTCAACCCGCCCCAGCAGTCCGTCCTCTACGGCTACCGGTCGGGTGTGGTGATGGTGGCGGCCCGGTGGGGTTGGCTCTTCCTCCCCGTCGGGCTAGTTGCGGCCCTGCTCCTGCGCTGAACGGGGGCGGTCCGGTGCGCGGGGGCCCGTCGCCGCCGGCCCGAACCGATACGGTCTCCCCTTGTCCGGGACGTGCACCGGGTCGGATCGACACGCCCTTCGGAATCGAGCAGGTCGAGGGCGTCCGGAAGCACACCATGATCCACTTCCTCGACCTGGTCAGGGCCGGATCGACCTCTCCGGCCTCCTCACGCCTACGCTCCGGTTGGCGCAGTGGCGGGATGCCTTTTACCCCTGGCCACCCAGGATCAGGCGAACGCCATCAACGTTGCTGCGTTCCATTTCGCTAGCTGGCCCGCGGGCGAATTCCGGATAGACGGTCGTCCGGTCAGCCGGTCGGACGCACGGTGATGTGCTGGAGCTCGATCATCAGCGGGATCAGAAAACCGATGTAGGCGTTGGTCAGCGTGTAGTCCGACGTCGGACCGTGCGTGACCATCTCGTCCAGGTCGATGATGGTGACCCGGTCGTCCTTCTTCTGGTAGGCCTTGGCCCGGTCGAGGACGGCCACCAACTGCGTCGACGCGACGCGATCTCCAGCCCGAAGTGGTCGAGCCGGGGGGCCCGCAGGAAGTCGTCGGAGGCCGGCAGCAGGTAGAGGTACTGGCGCATCTCGCCGGTGTAGAGGATGAGGGGGTTGCCCCGCTCGGTGCTGTTGTCGCCCTCGACCCACCCGAACACCTCGCCGAAGAAGTCGAGGAGCGCGGCCCGGCCGGACTCGTCGAGCACCTCGGCGTCCACACTGATGGCCACGTGGTTGATGACCGGGCGCACGGGGTCGGGCACGGGTCAGGCCGATGCCGGGTTGACGAGGACCTTGCCCGGGATCTCCCCCCGGGACAGGCGTTCCATGGCGTCCATCACGCCGTCGAGGGCAATGTCCTCGGGCTCGATGAGCAGGTCGATCGGCATGGTTCCGCCATCGAGGAGGTCGAGGGCGGGCTGGAAGCCCTCGGCGCTGTAGTTGTACGTGCCCAGGGCCTCGAGTTCGAGGATGATCATCCGGTTCTGATTGACCGGAACCGGCTCCGCACCGGTGCCGACGAAGACCAGCGTTCCGGCCCGGTCCAGGTTGGCCAGGGCCTGTTCGCCGGCCCTGGCACTGCCGGAGCACTCAAAGGCCACGTCCACCGGCTCCGGCACCAGGGCACCGGTCGGCGGCACCACCAGGGCCTCGGGACCGACGCTGCGGGCCGCGCCGACGGCGAGGGCCCGTTCCCGCCGCAGGCCGGACGGCTCGCTGACGGTGATGTCTGTCACCCCCAGGGCCCGAAGGACGGAGACGATGATGAGTCCGATGGGTCCACCCCCGGTGACCAGGACCCGGTCGTCGGGTCCCACCCCGGCCAGCTCCACGGCATGGAGGGCGATGGCGGTCGGCTCGGCCAGGGCTGCGGCCCGCAGACTCAGCGAGTCCGGGATAACCAGCGTTCCCGTGGCGGCTACGGCGGTGTACCGGGCGAAGGCACCGCGCATGTCCCGCATGTCGGACGCAGGGCGACGGAGGCACACCGAGGGTCGTCCCCGCCGACACGGTCGACAGGCTCCACAGCCCGGGGAGGACGAGGAGACGACACGTGAACCGAGAGGACGACCGGGCCCGGCCTCGTTCCCCGCCACCACGGTTCCCGACCATTCGTGTCCGAGGATGGCCCCGGGCGAGGCGTACTTCCCGAACACCAGATGGAGGTCGGATCCGCAGATCCCGCACTCGGCCACCTCGACCAGCAGCTCGCCCGGGCCCGGCTCGGGAACCGGGACCTGGCCCATGGCGACCCGTCCATCGCCCTGGTAGATGGCAGCGTTCATCACATCAGATGGCACGGTGGTCATCGTATGGCACCGACCGGGTGGCGGCTCGATAGGGTCCCGGCCCCCTCCGGACCAACGGGGTGAGCCGCCCTTCCCGACTCCCAGGTCAGCGGTCGGCGGTCCGCGGTCCGCGGTCAGCAGTCGGCAGTCGGTCCGAGAGCGCGACCCGGGGTCAAGGTCCGGTCAGACGGGACCGGCTCCCGGGCTCACTTGAAGACGTGGTTGACGGCCTTCGAGACCACGGTGGGCAGCTTCGCCTTGATGGTGGTGGCCTGAGCGGAGGTCACCTTGTTACTGGTCACCGCCTTGTCGACCCGGGCGTCGGCTGCGGTCACCAGGGCGTTGACCACCGTCTGGGCGCTCACCCCGTGCTCACCGGCGACGTCGGCCACCGACTTGCCGGTCCGCAACTCGGTGACCAGGTCCTTCGGCGTCACGCCGATGGTCTTGGCGCTGATGACGACCCCCTCCCGCCGGAGCCGCCGGCGATGGGCCCGGAGCCACGCCCGAGCGTCCAGATGGCCTTTCGTGGCCGGGACGGCCGCGGCGCTGGCCGCCGTGGTCGGTGTCGTCGCCGAGGCGGTGCCTGCAGACAGCGCACCACCCAACAACACTCCGGCAACGGCGACGGGGACAACGAACTTCTTCAACACCTGGGGTCTCCTTCTGGGCGGGCTGCTCAGGGAGGCTCGCACGGCGCCATGCGAGTTCAATGGTGAAAGTGTGAGGATTGTGTGAGGACCTCGGACCCAATCGGTGGTCCTTCGCCCCAGGAAATCGTCCCGGGTACGATGCCGTCATGGACGCCAAGGAGATGTGGGGTCTGCTCGGACCCGAGGTGCTGGAGCGGATCGCGGTGGTCTCTCCCCACTTCGACGACGCCGCCATGGGGGCCGGCCTCCTGCTGCTCACGTATCCGGGGAGCACGGTGATCACCGTGCTGGCCGGAGAGCCCCCGTCCTATCCCGACGAGGTCTCGCCCTGGGACGCCCTGGGCGGATTCGAGAAGGGCGACGATGTGGTGGCGGTGCGCCGCCAAGAAGATCTGGCCGCCATGGCCTTGCTCGGCGCCCGGCACGTGTGGCTCGACTTCCCCGACCATCAGTACCTGGCCGTGGAGGACCGTCCGACACCCGAACAGGTGGCTCCGGACCTGGAGGAGGCCGTGCGGGCCACCGACGCCACCGCTGTGTTCCTGCCCATGGGCATCGCCAATCCCGATCACGTGCTGAGTCACGACGCCGGTCTACTGGTCCGTGCCGCCATGGGTGAGGGCGAAGGAGCTCCGGCCTGGTTCTGCTACGAGGACCAGGGCTACAAGCACCTGCCGGGCATGCTCGCCTGGCGTGTGTCGAAGCTGTTCCGCGCCGGACTGTGGCCCACGCCCGCCATTGTGCCCGTCGGGTCGGACACTGCGGGCAAGACCGCAGCCATCATGGAGTACGTCACCCAGGTGGCCCCGCTGGAGCAGGACCACATGCTGACGGAGCGCATCGAGGGCCACGTACCCGAGCAGTACTGGCGACTGGCCCCGCCGCCGCTTGGTTGGGAGGGCCTGGCCGACGCCTGACTGTCCGTGGTGTGGATCGCGCCGGTGGAACCGGTCGGGTCCAGGTGGATTCCCGATGGCTCGTGCCACCAGGCTCAGCGCAGGGCCGTAGCTTGAGTCCGGGAGGCCCTACCGTTGCGGACTCGCGTCGGAGTGCCGTGACCGGGGCTGGCTCGTGTCGTCGAGTACCGACGGAAATCCCACGTCGAGCATCTTCTTCCGAACGGGTCCGAGGATCAGCTTCGCCAGGACAAACCCACCGATGCCGGTGAAACCGGTGTGCTCGTAGGTGAATCGGGTGCCATCGTGGTGTGGCTCGATGCGGTAGACGACCTCCGTGGAGCCCCCGTCCCCGCCACCGACCCACGAGTAGCGCAACAATGACGGCTCGGCCACCTCGAGCACCTGGCAGTCGACGATCCCGTTCCAGCCCGGAAGCGGCTTCGCCACGAACCGGAAGCGGGTACCGACCTGGGTGGAGAAGCCCTCGGGGCGACCACCCCGGCCCATCGATGTCCACCTGGATACCAGTGTGGGATCGGTCACGGCCCGCCAGACGGCGACCGGTGGGTACAGGTAGTCACGGATGATTCGGATCTCGCTCATGGCCGGCTCCTGACGTCGGACGGTTCGGGGTGCCCCTTAGGGCCATTTTTCTTATAGTAACAGTAATTATCTAGTAGCTATACTATTGTGGGGACATGGCCCAGAAGACCGTGGAGTGGACGGCACTCCTGAATCCGCAGCGCCGGGTCGCGGAACCACACGGGCTGCGGGAGCGCAAGAAACAGCTGATGCGTCAGCAACTCTCCGATACGGCCACCGTGATGTTCATCGAACGGGGTTTCGACGCCGTGCGGGTTGTGGAGGTAGCCGCAGCCTGCGGCGTATCGGAGAAGACGGTCTACAACTACTTCCCGACCAAGGAGTCGCTGGTGCTCGATCGCTGGGACTCCACAATGGCGTCGCTGCGGGACGGACTGGCTGACCCAGACACCGCTCCGGTCGCAGCCGCACTTCGTATCGTGGCCGACGAGTTGGGCGCCTTGACCGCCTGGTTGGCGGACCAGGAGGACCCCGATGCGGCACGGGCCGTGTTCCAGCGGTTCGCCACCATGGTCAGCGCCACCGCGGCCCTTCGGTCTCATCAACACGATGTCACCGACCGACTGGTCGCGGCGGCGGCCGAGGTGCTCGCCGACAGGTCCGGAAGCCTGCCCACCGATCCCGAGCCGTGGATCGCCGCCATTGCCATCGTCGGACTCTGGCGGGTCCAGTCCTCCAGTCTCACCAGATATCTCGAGGCCGGCGCCGAGCTCAACGATCTGTTCCGAGCGGTCATGGATGACGTCGAACGCGCCGCCGTGCTGATCGACGGCGGGCTGCGAACGCTCGATCAGGCTGACTGACGCGGCTGAAACGCTGGTCGTCGACTACTCGAGGTCGTAGGCCGTCAGGTGCTTCGGCTCGTAGAGTCCGATCGTTCCGGCCCCAGGAATCTCCATGCCCACCAACAATCCGAAGCCCTGATCCTCGACGGGACCGGAGAACCGGACACCCTTGGCGGCAAGTTCGGCCATTGTGGACTCGATGCCGTCACACATCAGGTAGAGCTGGTGGTGTCCGGACAGTACCGCCGTCTCCGGGGCCTCGGATACGCCTGCGGGGTGGATCCCAAGTTCGGCGGGCGGGAGTTTGAAGATGAGCCAACCGCCGTGGGCGTCGACGAACGGCAGCTCCAGCACATCCCGGAGGAAGGCCCGTGCCGATTCGGGATCCTCTGCATAGATGATGGCGTGGGTTCCCGTGATCACTCCCGCAGCCTCTCACCAGTCGCCCCGCCGCGCACCGGAACCTCCGGGTATGGCCGCCCACCCGTCTGTCGGTGCGTCATCGTGTGGTCGTCGTCGGTCGTCGCTGCCAGGTGTCGAGGCACCCAATCGAGCAGAAGAGCACCGGTCGGCCGTGTCGATCCACAGCGTTCTCTTCGGCCGTCGACGGTGACATCGGCAGGCCGCAGATGGGATCGGAATGATCACCCCGCGTCGCCGCGACGATTCCGATGCTCGCCGCCCGTACCGGCTTCTCCACCCCACGGAGGACGATGTCCTTATGGGTGACGGTGACACCCCAACGGGGCATCTCACTCATGACCGAAGGCACGGCGAGCGCCTCCCCGCCTTGAGCAAGATCGCACAACCGGGCAGCTACGTTCACGCAGTGGCCGATGTAGTCGTCGCCTTCCATCAGAATCACATCACCCGACGTGATCCCCGATCGGATCGAGACGGTCTGGACGGGCCCGGTGACCTCGCAGACGACATAGTGCAATTCGAGGATGGCAGCCAACAGGGGCTGGGTCTCCACGCACACCAGCATGACTCCGTCGCCCAGCCATTTGGCGATGCGCACCCCTCTACGGGCACAAATGTCGCGCAGGAGCGATCGGAAGGCCGTGAGCACTTCAACTGCGTGCTCGTCGCCCTCGTGTTCCGTGAGGGACGTGAACCCCGAGACGTCGACGAAGGCGAAGCTGCGGTGGACCCTCACGGCATGATCGTGTCACGTGGCCTCGGGGCTGAGCAATGCTCCCACCTGAGCTCACCAGTGTCTGCATTGGGACGACGATGCCGGGCCAGAGGGGAGTCGCGCCGTGGCCGTTTCCTTCTCGTGCCGCGGTTGTGGCCTCTCACAGAACTACGAATCACCGCGACCCGATCACGACGAGCGGTCCGGGAGGTAGTTGGGGAACTGCTGGCGCGGCCGGGGCCACCGAACCCGGGAATTCAGGGTCCAGCACCTGACGAGACCGGACTCCAGGATCAAGCTCGATCCGCCAACACTTCGACGCCGTCCCCCCGCAGGTCAACGTGAGCACCCTTGCGACCTGTCATTGCCAGCGCCAGTGCCAACATTGGCCCCGAAACCTCCGGCCCCTCACCATGGACCCAGTCGGTATCGGTAGCCTGGAGTCGCAACCCGGCGATACGTCGTTTGGCCCCGATCAGAATGTTCGTCTTCTTCCAGCTGTCAGCCAGGGCTACCACCGCCTCTTCGGGAGGTTGGTGGTCCAGACCCAACGGTCGCCGGATGTCTTGACCATGGACGATAATTTCGCCGAGCATGGCCATCACGGGCGCAGGCGGGTGGTTCGTAGTCGTCGTTCTGGCGCTCAGGCGTCGGACCAGCTCGTCAGGTCCGACTGCGGCCAGGCTCTTCGCACCTCGTTCAGTGAAGGTGCTGAACTTGAATCCCGCCTGGATGAGTTCTTTGTAGAAGTTCAGTGGCGTCTGCTCCGCGGCGGCCACAATGTGTCCGGCGGTGTCTTGGACTGACCAACCTTCACACCACGAAGGCGTAGCCCACTGTTCAGCAGAGAGCGATGCCAGGGTCTCCGTCATGATGGTGCGTTCTCCGTGGATGTACTTCCACGTCTCGACTGTGTTCACCGCTGGCCTACCTTTTCCGTGGGCAAATTCCGGGCTGTTCCTAGGACAGTCTGACGAACGGGATCCAGAATGCAAACTCAAGCTGCCGGTGTGGACATACGTGGCTTACCGAGCGGGGGTGGGGATTTCGAACGCATACGGCTCATTTTCCACGACCATGGACCGGATCCTCCGGTTCAGCCCGGTGAACGGTCAGTGGCCCGGGGTGAACGTGAGTACCTCAGGTTCATTCGGCACCTGTTCAGACGCGTTACCTGTTTGGTGCACAAGCTCCTCGAACTGGGAGACGGTCATCTGGCACGGGATCCAGCAACCTTTGTGGCACATCGTGCAGCGGTAGTTGGTGCGGACCAGACGGGCTCCCGGTGATTCCTGCCACCTTCGGTCTGCAGACTCAGCCACGACTACGACATCGGCTGGTTGAGGCGGCCGCTTGAGTACGTCCGTGGCCAAACCTCAGGGGTCAGGCCACTGCGTGCCCGGTCGATGCACCTAGCGTGGAGAGATGGACCTCACCATCTTCGGGATCATCGTGCTCACCTTTATGATGGCAATGTACGCATTGGAGCGACATGGCCCCGGATTCATCCTCGCCTTCGCACTGGGCTGCGGACTGTCCAGCTCCTACGGATTCCTGTCAGGGGCCTGGCCGTTTGGCGTCGTCGAAGCCATCTGGACACTTGTTGCCATTCATCGCTACCGGGTCACGACCCATAAGAACTCGGGCGCCGCATAGGCGGCAGTCACCGACCCGATTCCGGCGGTCCGGGGCGGGCCCCTGTCATTTCCGGCGTCACCGGTTGAGCTTGACTGAGGTCCCCGACGTCGAGGCCCGGGTACCGATCAGTCGTCGGGAAGAGCCGCAAAATCACGCTTGGCGTTCTTATACCACGCCATTCCCGAGAAGGGATGCCTCCACCTACCCTTCATATCCTTCAACGCACTTTTGTGCGCTTCATCGCCGCTCGCCACCACGTCTTTCAGATGGCTATCTTGCGCCTTGATTACCTCGTCCGCGGTAGTTCCCTGAAGTTCGAGATCACAGGGACCACCCAGCTGCCTACATGTCATCGTTTTCATGCGTGGAGCTTCCTTTCATGGGACCCGGCGCTCAACCAGGATGAAGATTGCGAGCGGGTGACTGCCACGCCATAACAGTAGGTGCGACGATCCGCAGTGTGCTTCTCCGATCGTGCTCAGTGCTGGTTCGTACGGGACGTCCGGTCTGCCGTTTTCGCACTGTCCGCGCCGTTGCCGTTGCCGCTGCTGCGCAGCATTCAGTTCGGTTGTGGCGCCTGCGCTCGTCAGGTCGGGGCTCCTCCCATGGGGGGTCCACAGAGACGAACCGGCAACCAGAATTGACTCGGCGGTGAGACGGAGATCACCCGCTCCGCACAGTGTCGCTGTCGGAAGGTAGATAGGCAACTTCCAACTCCGCTCCATCCGGATCTCGGAAGAAGACCGAGCGCAACCCGGGTCCGAACTGAGTTACCTCTCCGGGAGAGGCACCGACGGCGACCAGACGATCACGGACCTCCAACAGCTCCTCTTCGGACCCGACCGCCAAGGCGTAGTGGTCAATCGGGCCGCGACCTCCCATTGTGCTCCGATCCCCGACAATGGAGTCTGCAGGAACCTCGAACACGTTGAGGGCGCTGTCACCGCCCATGTTCACGATGGCCATTCGGGGGTGATCGCCCTTGGCTTCCATGATGTGGAGGACCTCGGCGCCGAAGATATCCCCGTAGAACGCCAGATAACGGTCCAGGTTCGGCGTCATCGTGGCCACGTGGTTGAAGCCCAAGGTCTTTGGTTGCTCTGACATCTGGCACCTCCGATCACGGATACGTCCGCACCGTGACGATACTGCCATTCCGTCGGCCTCAGCCACGACGCAACGCTCACGATGGCGCCGGCTCCGGCGGCGCCCGCTCCGGAGTTGCCAATCTGCTCGGCGGCAGGCCTGGGCCCGGGGCCGGCCGAGGATTCTCGGCACGGAGTGGAGGGGCTTGGTCGCTCTCCGAGTACCTTCAACCCTATGCTCAGGCCCGTGAACCAGCAAGTGGGAGCGGGATGGCAGGTATCGAGCCTCAGCTTTGGGTGGAAGGCGCAGGTGCTGCGGTCGCGTTCTATCAGCTCGCTTTCGAAGCCACTGTCCTACATCGTGTGGGCGACGGGGACGACATCGTGGCCCAGCTTGCCGTAGGTGATGCCAGATTCTGGGTGACAGAAGCGGACGAGACCATTGGGCGCTTCAGTCCGCAAGCCATCAACGGGACTACGGGAAGAACATTGCTGGTCGTTGATGATCCTGATGCCATCGTTAGTCAGGCCGTACGGGCGGGTGCCAGCGAGAGAGCGTCCGTGAGCGATGAGCATGGCTGGCGGATCGGACGGATCGTCGACCCATTCGGCCACGAGTGGGAAATTGGGAGACCCCTCGGGGTGTGGCCCCCGACCAACCGTTCGTAGTCACGGTTGAAGGTAACTGCTGAGTCGACAATAGGCATGAGGCGGAGCCACCCCATCCGCAGCGACAAGCCGACGCAAGGAACAGTTATCCGTGGGAGACTTTCCTTACTGGCGGGGCGGAAACGGAGGAGCTATGTACGCGGTAGTTGGAAAGGTCAGCCTCGACTCAGGGCGGATGGACGAGGTCATCGGAAGTCTCGAATCAATGGTTCTCCCCACGGTCACGTCACAGGAGGGGCATGTGGCGAGCTACTTCACGCGTAGTGGTGATGGCACCAATGGTCTGTCGATGTCGGTATTTGAGACGAAAGAGCAGGCCGAGGCGTCAGCCGCCACGATGATCTCGCCACCGGAAGCCCCCGTTACCATCGAGGACGTCGAGGTACGCGAGGTGATCGGTCACGGGTAACTGCGGTGACGGATGACTGACGGTGCGGTTAACACTTGGTTACGCCCATGGTCAACGCCCGTGTCCCGTGGAATGCTCGGCCGATGGGACGGTGGTTTCATCCTCACCCGGAAGACTCCGGGCGCTTCTGGCCTACCCCGGGACTGCCGGCGACGTTCTGGTGCAGAGCCTGCGAGGACCCGGTCCAGGTCGTCTACAAGCCGGAGGCGCCGGTGGTCTGCCCCAGCTGCGCCCGGAAAGTGAGTATGCCGCCCCTTCCGCCGTGGTACCCCCGCTCATCATGAGATGAGCCGTCCGCATCGCATTCTGCCGGTGGCGTCGGGTTCGGTCGTTCCGGTTAGTGGGCGCTATCGGACTCGAACCGATGACCTGCTGGTTGTAAGGCGGATTCTGGCGGGGGCGCTGCGAGGCATAGCGTCGCAGTACGTGCCGATTGTCCCTGAATAAGGACCAATTCTTACTCAGCTGGCTGGATGGGCTGCGACGGCATGCGACATCCAGACACGCAATTGTCGGGACGCGTGTTGGGATTTTTTGGACTCTGCTGGTGTGCGGTGCCCGGCGTCGACCGCTCCGTCAGACCCGGCGATCCGTCTGATGAGGAAGGCAGTACCACACGGCCCAGATCGAGAACTCCTCGTGATCAAGAATTGAGGGATAGCGAATGCCAAGTACAGATCGGCGCTTAACGAGGTCGCTTGACCCACAATGTTTTGTGTCCCCTACCGGCACTTCGAGGCCATGCCCCACTTGCTCATTGCAAAGTCAAAGTGGGACACCGCAGGCGGCCCAACGTGGCCGATGACGACCATTCCCTCAGTCTCGTCTGGCCGCCAAAGATTTCTCACGAGCGATCAGGTGCTTGCAGTCGTTGACCCCGCCTGGAACGGCCCGATCTGGGCAGCACTCAACCGGCCTTTCGGCATAGGTGCAACCCTTCGTTGCGAAATCGACCACGATGACCAGTGTGTCCCTCGGGCTACTCGTCACTAAGGACGGCTGATGCGATTCTGCGGATTCGTTCGGGATCGGCGATGATGTCAAGCTCGACGACTTGGTCGTTGACGACGGTGAAGGCCATCACGCCGTGCGGCTGACCATCGAGGGTGATGACGACACCTGCGGCCCCGTTGATCAACGCGGGAAGGAGCACTGCCGCCGGATTGGCACCGAGTCGCGCTTGTCGAGCGACTGCCGCTGCGCCTCGGACCATCGTGGACGCAGCCGGCCGGCTGGGGCCGAAGTCGACTCGCAGAACGACGTCGGGGTGGAGTACGGCGACCAGTGCGTCGAAGTCGCCATTGCGAGCTGCCAAAAAGAAGGCGTCGACCACCGTGCGTTGACGAGCAAGGTCGGGATCGGGGATGTCTGCCCCTCTGACCCGGCGCCTTGCCCGACTGGCGAGTTGCCTGGCCGCAGCCGGGGATCGACCGACCATGGGGGCGATCTCCTCGAATGGCAGTTCGAACATATCGTGGAGAACGAAGGCCAGGCGCTCAGCGGGAACCAGGGAATCGAGTACGACCAGGAGAGCTAGGCCGACCGAGTCGGCAAGAAGTGCCTCGCCCTCTGGTCCAAGTTCTCCCAATGGGCTGATAACCGGATCCGGGAGATGCACCTCCAGGGATTCCTCGCGCCGAACATTGCGTGTTCGGAGCATGTTCAGACAGACGCGGGCGACGATCGTCGTTAACCATCCACCAAAGTTCTCGATGTCGTTCGTCTCGGCCCGACTGACTCGCACCCAGGCGTCTTGGACAGCGTCGTCGGCCTCGGCGAGTGAGCCGAGCATCCGATAGGCGACGGCTCGAAGCTGTGACCTCTGCCCTTCGAAGCGCTCAGCCAACCAGTCGTTCTCGTCCATGGCACACATCCTTGCTGAAAGGGATCACCACAATGACCTCACCGCGATCACCGATGTGCCAACGAAGACTGGGGCCTTGACCCTCAGCTCCACTGGCCCGGTGTGTAGTCACCTGCGGGCTGACGAGTAATGGCGTTGAGGCGGTTGTAAAGGTTGATGAGGCCAATAAGGCACACCAGTGCGCCGAGCTGGTCGTCGTCGAAATGCTTGGCCACGCGGGTCCAGGCTTCGTCATGGACGCCTCCGCCATCGGCTACTCGGGTTCCTTGTTCGGTGAGTTCGAGGGCGGCCCGCTCGGCATCGGTGAAAACCGTCGCCTCTCGCCATGCCGCAATCAGGTTGATCCGTACCGAGCTCTCCCCGGCATGCTCGGCGTCTTTGGTGTGCATGTCCAGGCAGACGCCACACCCATTGATCTGGCTGGCTCGGATCTTGACCAGCTCTTGGGTGGCGGCCGGCAAGGTCGAGCCAGTTATCACTGACCCTGCTGAGTTGATGTGCTTGGTGAATTTTCCTGCAACCTCGTTGCTGTAGAAGTCGAGTCGAGCGTCCATTCAGGTCTCCTTAGATTTTGGGCCTTCTCACGACTATGACCCCGTAGGTCGGCAATATGTGACAGGGCCGACCGATCGCACCGTCTGCCGGTTCGGGTTGAACGTCGTGCCGATCCGAGGTCTGCCCTCATCGGCCGGGTCACGGACGCGGTCATTCTTGGGCGGACGGCCGAATGCTTGCATGTGCGTGAGCAGTTGGGCGGTCCCTCGACAAACCATTCTGCAGAGGGACCTCTCAATGGCGGTGGTGCTCGAAGGGTGCCCCAAATGCGTGGCCTTCGCTCCCGTTGTGGGTGCCCTACCGCCGGGAGAGTGGCCTTTCATAGCGCCGGCGACTGGCCGTCGAATCCATGGGCCAGCGGTAGGCTGATGGACATGCAGCGCCGCTGGTTCACGTGGCACATGAACGCCTACCGGCTCATCGTCGGTGCCATTGTTCTGGCCATCGCGCTTCCTGCACATGCGGCCGGGGTCCAGGCGATGTGGACTGTCGCGCTCGGATGCATTCTTGTAGTGCTCTGCGCGGCTGTCGTCGGAACGCGGGTGCCGTCAATCCGAGAATGGCTACGTCGCTGAGCATTCGACTGCCGCCAATCCGGCTTCCGAACTCGACCTCACCAGAGAGTTCGGATCGGGCCGGGCGTATCCCATACCACCGGTTATACAGGTGATCCACCTCCCGGGCTAGGCATCCGGGGGATCCTCCTCGGGTGTAAGCCCGACAAGGAGGTGTGCGGTGGTGTGGAGTCCGACATTCGAGTGTCACGTCCGTCCAGACGGTGAACGCGAGTACAGAATCGGTCACGAGTTGGTCGATCAGTTCCTGGAGTTCGTGGTGGGCCGGGCCCGCCCGAACACCGTGCGGAGTTACGCCCACGACCTGAGCGTGTTCTTCACGGTGGTGGCCAAGGAGCCCACCGAGGTCACCCCCAAAGACGTGATGGCCTTCGTGACCGCTAACGGCGGCCCCGTCCCGGCGCCGAGAAGGTGGTGCGCATCGCCGACGGTTCGTCCGGACTGTCGGCGGCGACGATCAAGCGCCGGCTGGCCGCGGTCTCAAGTCTCTATGGCTACCTGATCACTCGTGACGATGTCGACGTGACGGTAAATCCGGTGCCCCGCGGCATCGCTACCCGCCAAAGCCGATCACGCAACGGCCGGGGTCTGCCCCTCGTGCGTGGAGTGCGTCGACTCCCGAGGATCCTCGATCCTGAAGAGATCGAGGCGTTGATGGCGGCACTGCGCACCGACCGGGACCGGGCCATGGTCCAAGCCATGGTGCTTGGAGGACTGCGGCGTTGCGAGGTGCTGGGTCTGAAACTGACCGACCTCCGACTCGGCGAGTGGCGGGTGATGATCACCGAGGGGAAGGGTGGCCATGAACGCCTGGCGCCGCTGTCACCCACCTTCTTTGCCACCGTGGCTCGCTACATGAACGACGAACGACCTCCTGAATCCACGAGCGACTCGCTGTTCGTCTCACTCAAGGGACCGCATCGGGGACAACCGCTGTCTATACCGGGACTCGACGAGATCGTGCGAGCCGCGCGGAAACGAGCCGGTCTCAGCCACGGGACCTGCCACGAGCTGCGCCACACCTGCTTCACCCGGCTGCGGGAAGCGGGCATGGCCATCGAAGCCATCCAAGCTCAGGCCGGACACCGGTCGATCTCCTCGACACGGGTCTATCTGCACTTGGGCGCCGACTGGCTGGCCGACGAGTACCGACGGGCCGTTGAAGCCATTGAGGCTCAGGCTCTCGTGGGGGTGGCTCAATGACCGCTTTGGCCCGAGCAGCGCAGCCGAGGATTCGCCGTCCGGGAGTGGATTACAGGGATGTTCTGCTATGCCGAAACGGCAATTCATTGTGCGGACCCGAAGTACGCCGGCCCACTGTTCGACCGGCTCGCCCCGTGGGCCGGGCAGTTGGTCGCCTCCGGCAGTGTCACGGCGTCGGGCCTGATTAGTCACTCCCTTGGCGGTCTGGCAACCGTCCTCGGCCGTTACGACGAGGCGGATTCCTACTTCAAGCAATCTTCGGCTAGATG
>CAVWHF010000003.1:0-1546963 GCA_963754755.1 uncultured Acidimicrobiaceae bacterium
TGCCGAGCTCCCGCCCAGTGGCGAACCCCCAGATCAACCTTCACGCCTCATCGAGTTGCCTCGAGATGCCCGCGCCGGCGAGCGCCAACGTCACCCGCTCTACCGATACCGTCGGCGCCGCCAACGACGATGGCCGCGCGTCCCCACAGTTTCGCACACGCATCGAGAAATCCCACCATTGCATCTCTTTTGTTGGCGCCGCGCACAACTCTTTCAGCTCGCGCTAACCTTCATTCGCTCCTGCAACGCGATCACCGTATCCATCTCCTGCAGACCGCTGAGGGGCACGTCGAATCTGCGCATATCATCAATTTTCGGCAAATGTGCGGCGATCTCTTCGGCGCTGGGCGCCGTCTCGCCGGCCTGATACCACCCTTCCGTGAGCCCAACGAATATCCGCGAGTATTTCCCGCCAAGCACCGAATACATGTTTTGCGAGGTCGTGCATCGATCGCTCGCGAGGTACGTGACCAGCGCAGCAACGAACGAGGGTTGCATGCCGGCCACGTAGTGCGGCACTTTGAGCGCCGCGGCGGCGAGGAATTCCGCATCGGGCCGCACGTCACCCGGCTTGCCGCCCAAGCGCCCGCCGAGGGCGTTCGGAAATACGCAGTTGATCGCTATGCCTTTCGGAGCCTCCTGCGCCACGACGTTCATCAAACCGATCATCGCCGTCTTGGCCGACCCGTAGTTGCTGCGGATCGGATTGCCGAATATTCCGGACTGTGAGCTGACGAGCACGATTCGACCGTACCCCTGCCGCACCATCAGCCGGTAGGCGGGCTGCGTGACGAAGAAAGTGCCCTTGACGTGAACGGCGTAGACCGCCTCGATGTCCTGATCGGTCAGTTCGCCGAACCGCACATTGCGCTGGTTGCCGGCATTGTTGATGACTATGTCGACGCGCCCGAAATGTTCCGTCGCCGCATGGATGATCGCCTCGCCTCCGGCGGGTGTGGCGACCGAATCGTAATTGGCGACCGCCCTGCCCCCTGCCGCCCGAATTTCATCGACGACTCGATCCGCGTAGTCAGCCGAACTGCCTTCGCCGGTCGTGGCGCCGCCGAGGTCGTTGACGACGATTGCCGCTCCGCGAGCCGCGAGCGCTCGACAATATTCACGGCCGAGCCCGCCGCCGGCGCCCGTCACGACCGCGACCCGTCCGGTAAAGTCTATGGTGTCCATTGGCGTCCCTAATTGATGATGCTCGCCAGTCGCTCCCGGAGCAATCTCCTTGCGTCCCCGACGATGCCATTGATTAACTCCGCACACGTCGGCAAATCGCCGATCAAACCGACGGCAATCCCCGCCGCGAACACTCCGGCCTCGGGATCTCCATCCTCAGCGGCTTGCACCCAGCGGCGGCTTCCTGCCAAGTCGAGTAATTGGTCGTGCGTCGCGCCGCCGCTCTTCTCCATCTCGAGAATTTTCTCGGTGAGGCTGTTCTTGAGTACTCGGGTCGAATCGCCGATGGATCGACACACGAGGGTCGTATCGCGTTCAGTGGCGCGGAGGTAGCGCTCCTTGACCGCCGGGTCATCGGCGATTCGCGAGTCAAAAGAAAGCGTGTGCCCATGCTGATTCCCTCGGCGCCCAAACACAATGCCGCGACCAGCCCACGGCCGTCGGCGAAACCGCCAGCAGCTACGACGGGTATCTTTACTTTGCCCACCGTGGCCGGAATGAGAATCAGACTCGGCACGTAGTCCTCACCGGGATGACCCGCCGCTTCAAATCCGGTGATGCGTCGGCATCCGCACCTAACTGTTCGGCCTTTACGGCAAATCGGACCGCGGTGCACTTGTGCAGCACCTTGATCCCCGCACGTTTGAAGGCTGCAATGTATTTGGCGGGATTGCCGCCCGCAGTTTCCACGTAACGGATGCCGGAGTCGATGATCGCCTCGGCATAGGCGCCTGTTCGACGTCGAGATTGGGAAGTATGGTCAGATTGACGCCAAAGGATTTGGCGGTGAGTTCTCGAGTTTTTTGGATTTCCGTCCTCAACGCATCGATCGAGGGGAATGTGTGTGCGGAGAGGAACCCCAACCCGCCGGCGTTCGCGACCGCAGCCACCAATGGAGCTCGCGCGACGTGGCGCATGCCGCCTTGAATGATCGGGAAGTCGATGCCGAACAGTTCAGTGATTCGAGTTTTGTACATCGTCGACCGGCGCCGGAAGCGAACGAGGGGTTTAATCAAATCGCGTGGCGACCGCCACGGCCTCCCACGCTGCTAATTCCTGGGCCATCCCGGTCAACTTGTCGCGCAGGTACTGCACCGAATCGGCTCCCAATGGCAGGCGCAGCGGTGGTTGCTGCGAATCGACCGCGGCGATGATCGCTTGCGCGCCCTTGGCCGGATCATTTTCCTGGTGGCCGTCCATCTTCGCGAAACCCGCGCGGACACGCCAGCGGTCGGCGCATAGTCCTCGATGACTCGGGCGGAGCGCACGATCGCCTGTTCGAGGCCCATCGCGTGCGAAAGGCGCCCGGTTCGACGATGGTGACTCGGATACCGAGGTGAGCAGCCTCGGCCGCAAGTCCTTCCGAGAAGCCCTCGACGGCGAATTTTGACGCGCTGTAGATCGACATGCCGAGAATACCTTTGTAGCCGGCCACCGAGGAGATATTGACGATGTGGCCGCGCTTTTGCGCACGCATGAAAGGCAATGCCGCCTGGGTCACGGCCACCAACCCGAAGAAATTGGTCTCCATTTGCTGGCGGATTTCCCCATCGGAGACCTCTTCGGCGGCCCCGGAAAGACCGTAGCCCGCGTTGTTCACGACCACATCGATGCCGCCCGCCGATTGTATGGCCTGGGTGACGGCATCGCGGACTTGGCTCTTGTCGGTAACATCGAGCAGCTTCGAGTTCGCCCGTCCCGGCGCCAATGCCTCAAATTCGGCCATTTGTTCACGTTTTCTCAGCGTGCCGATCACGATTTCGCCGCGGCTCAGCACGGCCTCGGCGAGTGCGCGGCCGAGGCCGCTGGAGACCCCGGTAATCAGCCAAGCGCGTTTGCGTTCATTCATACATGCTCCTCGCGTGAAGATATCCACCATTGGCCGCCAAACTTCGACCCGTCGAAGATGTCCGCTCCGCGCCCCGGGATGGGCGGCGTGACGCGCTCAAGTTTCGCAGAGCACCGGGTTACGTCAATTATATGTACATCGTTCATATTTATGAATCACAATTGACATGCTCGGGAGAACATTCATACTAGCGTACAGCGTTCAATTATCCGTTCACGTGCTCAAGCGCGGCCAAAGGGATATCGACGTGGGTGAATTCGTGGAGGCAAAGTCGTCGTGGTCACCGGTTCGGGCGGCGGCATCGGCCGCGATATGGCCCGCGTCATGGCGGCTCATGGTGCGCGCGTCGTCGTCAATGACCTCGGCAAGGTCCCCGGCACCGAGCAGAGCGCCGCTGAACAGGTGGCGCAGGAAATTCGCAGCGCCGGCGGCAGGCCGTCGCCAACACCGACAGCGTTGCCTCCCCCGAGTCGGCGGCGCGCATGGTGCAGGCGGCGCTCGACACATTCGGACGCATCGAGCGGTCGTGAACAACGCCGGCATCGTGCGCGACCGGATGTTCTTCAACATGTCCGCGGATGAATGGAAGGCCGTGTTGGATGTCATTTGAAGGCTCCTTCTATGTCTCCCGCGCTGCGCGCCGCACTTCAAGCGCAGAACTCCGGCGCCTACGTGCACATGACCTCCACTTCCGGATTGATCGGCAACGTGGGACAAGCCAACTACAGTGCCGCAAAGATGGGCATCGTCGGACTGTCGAAGTCGATTGCGTTGGACATGGAGAAATTCAAAGTACGCTCCAACTGCATTGCGCCCTGGGCGTGGACGCCAATGACCGCCACGATTCCGGAAACCCCGGAGAACCAGCCGCGCATCGCCAAAATGAAGAAAATGGAGCCGCCAAGATAGCGCCGCTCGCGGTCTACCTCATCAGCGATGCGGCAGCGCACGTGATCGGGACAAATTTTCGGCGTGCGCGCGAACGAGATTTATTTCTTTCGCAGATCCGTATGATTCGCTCGGTTCACCGCAGCGACGGCTGGACTCCGGAAAGCATTGCAGAGCACGCCATGCCGGCCTTCGAGGCCTGCTTCTACCCGAACGTTCCGTCGTTGAAGTTGACCCCTGGGATCCGATCTAAGGCCGTTCGCCATGGAAACCGTCGGACTCGGATTTTGCTTCGAAGACCTGGCGCTCGGGCGCCAATTCAAAACAGTCGGGCGAACCATCACCGAAACGGACGTCGTCAATTTCATCAATACCGTGGGCATGCAAGAAGTGCTCTTCATGAACATCGAGTTCCTCAAAGAGGAGTCCCACATCAAAGGGCGAGTCGCGCCCGGTGCCCTGGTGTTCTGCATGGCCGAGGGCTTGCTCACGCAAGCGACCATGCAAGGGACCGGATCGCATTCCTCGGAATGCAATTCGACATCAAGGGGCCTGTATTTGTCGGCGATACGATTCATGTCGAGTGTGAAGTGATCGAAGCGCGCCGCTCGCAAAGTCGCCCGAATCGCGGCCTGGTGCGCACCCGCAACCGGATCTACAAGCAAGACGGTACGCTCGTGCAGGAGTACACACCCCTGCGCATGATCAAGTGCCGCAGCGACGGCCGGTATGGACTCCACGCTGAATGGCCGCAAACGCCGCCCGCAGGACCGCTCGCGGGCGTGCGCGTCGTCGACGTAACCGTCAACGTGCTGGGCCCGGTCGCGACGCAGATCCTCGGCGACCTGGTGCCGACGTCATCAAGATCGAGACGCCCCAGGGCGATCCGAACCGCGAGACGGGTCCGGCCCGCCACGCGGGCATGTCGGCGATGCACATGAACGTCAATCGCAACAAGCGCAGCCTCACCTGAATCTGAAGCGCCCCGAGGCGCTCGGACGGTGATGCGCCTGGTCGATACCGCGGATGTGTTCGTCCACAGCATGCGGCCGGCCGCCGCCGAACGGCTGGGCATTGGCTATGCGAAGCTCGGCGCGCGAAATCCGCGGCTCATCTATGCGTTTGCTCCCGGCTATCGTCAGGACGGCCCGCACCGCGACTACCCGGCCTTCGATGATGTCGTGCAGGGCGAAAGCGGAATCGCCGGCCTTGATGAGCCAAGTCATCGGCGAGCCCCGCTTCTACCCGACCGTGATCATCGACAAACATTGCGGCTACGTGCTGGCGTCGAGCATCGGCATGGCACTGTACAGCCGCGAACGCAGCGGCAAGGGTCAGCAGGTGCAGGTTCCGATGTTCGAGACGATCCTGTCGTTCAATTACCTCGAGCACCTGTGGGGGGCGGCATTCGATCCGCCGCTCGATCCGGGCGTCGGCTACGTACGGCTGCTTACCCGCATCGGCGCCCATACGCGACCAAGGACAGCTACATCTGTGTCTTCGCGGTGAACGATGAGCAGTGGCGCCGCATTCTGCCGGCGCTCGGCCGTCCGGAACTGTCGATGATCCGCGTTTTGCGACCACTGCCGGCCGCGTGCAAAACTATGATGCGCTGTACGGCATCGTCGGCGGCGCAACTCAAGTTGCGTACGACCGCCGAGTGGCATGAGATTCTCGATCGGGAGGACATCCCCAATGGGCCGATGCATACGCTCAAGGAACTCTGCGACGACCCGTATCTCAAGGAGACCGGATTCTTCGTAGCACTACGAGCATCCTTCCGAGGGTCCGGTCGTGACCACCGCTCCGCCGGTCAGTTTTTCCGTCACCCCGTGCCGGCTGCACCAGCCGCCGCCGCGGCTCGGCGAGCACAACGAGTCCATCTTGCGGGAGCTCGGCTACAGCTGCGCTGAGATCGCTGCCGTCACGGCTTGATCCCTCTGTGGCCCTGCCTACGCGGTAAGAAATGCGCCCGTTATGAACTTAACCTCGCCATTTCCGGGCTTGCCCGACAAGGTGTTGCGCTTGATGAATCTTCCATCTTTACGGAGTTCGCAACGGTGAGCGCCCAAGGCGTGCCCATCGATACGCCGGCGTTTTCGTTCATGGATTTCGGCAAAGGCTGCATCGATATTGCCACGGGCCTGGCCTATCCGGCCAAGGCCAAACGGGCCCGGCGCAATGCAAAGGTGGGACTTCTTCTGGAAGGCCTGCCGGACGAGCCGGTGGTTTCAATCGCCGCCCATGCCGCCGTTAGCGATACGAATATTCAGGCAAATGTCGATCGATATATATCCGAGACCATCGCCTACTTCGCGGCCTTTTCCAATGGGCAGCCTTGGTCTGTGGCCCGCAAGGCGGTCTGGTACTGGTCGCGGATCCTTGTCTGCTGCGCACCCGTAAGCATCCGCTGGTGGCCAAACGCAGCGGTCATGGACACGCCCCCCAATCTTTGGAACGCACCCGCAGATACCGTATATCGCCGGTCCGACCCGGCGCCGCTCGGCAAGGCCAGCGCTGCGCCGTCATGGCCAACTCTATCGTGGCAAGAACGCGCCACGGAGGTGTTTGGACTGCAAATAAAGGGACATCTTACCGTGATTGACGACGAGGGATATCCTCTGCCCATTCGCGCCCGTTCTGTGACTTATGTAGCGGACGGATTCGAGCTCGACGTGCCCCGCGGCGCCCCGTGGAAATTGCAGGGCAACGCCTCACTGTGCTTCGAAGGTTCCACGACCTTTGTCGGAAATGTAAAGGCCGCCGGCGGCAAGGCGCATTTTGTAGTCGAGCGAGTATTGCCGAGGCTCCCCTTGGTGAATGATCCAAACGAAATCTGGACACCCAGTCAAAGTACGGGTAACACGCTCATGGCGCGGCTCGACCTGGAACTCGCCAGGCGCGGTCTCGGTCTGCCGACCATACCGCCGAGCCCCCCCGCCCCAACCGAAGGCTCACGACTGCGGGCGGAACGCATGAAGCGGATCACCGAGCACAGAACATTCATCGATGACTTGAGGAAGTGACCTTTCGGCGGCCAGGCGCCCGCTGACTCCCGATCCCAAGCGCTGCGCGCACGGCGTTCGCCACGACCAGAATCGCGTCCTGATCGAGGCTGCTCGCGTTGAATAGACGGTTGTGACAGATTGCGACCGCGACGTTCTGGTCCGGATCCGCCCACCCGATGGAGCCTCCCTGTCCCGGGTGACAAAGCGCACGCGGACTCTGCGCCGAGCAAACCGGCGGATACGGCCCCCCGAGCCAGAAGCCGCCGATGCTGATCGGCAGCGGAATACCGAACATCACAGGATCCGGCTCGTCGCTGTTTGCCCGTGGGGTATTCAGAGTGTCGACCAACGACTTCGAGAGGATCCGAACACCGTCGAGCTCGCCGCCATTGGCGAGCATCGCCCAAAAGCGCGCCTCGCTGCGGGCCGTGAAGATGCCGCCCACCCCGGCCACTTGCGCGCGCCGCACTGCCGGCTGTTCGAACACGACCGGCGAGAGCGCAACCTGCGGTGGCATAGACGCCAGAAACAGCGGCGGCAAATATCCCGCCGGAACTGGAACCATGGCATCGACCTGCTTTGCGATGCGCCCCTCGGCCTCATCCGGAATGCCGACCCAAAGGTCATTGATTCCCAGCGGCTGCGCGATCTCTTCGCGAATGAAGCGCCCCAATGAGCGCGTCGCGGATCCGTTCGGACCACGAGTTCGCCAACGATCCAGCCGAAGGTCATCGACAGATACATCGTCCGGGTGCCTGGTCCGCGAGCGGCTCGAGCGCCGCAATGGCCTGTGTCATCCAAGTCCAGTCGCACATCCTCACGGGGGTCACGTCCTGCGGCATCTGCGGCACGCAGGCGCGATGCGTCAGCACGTCGCGGACGGTCGTGCGCGCCTTGCCGTGGCGCCATCATCCGGCCAGTAACGCGCGACCGGCGCGTCGTAGTCGATCAGGCCTCGATCCGCCTGCACGTGCAACGCCGTCGCCGCGACTGCCTTGGTGACCGAATAGACATTGAACAGGGTGTCGCCGTCGACCTTGCGAGCCGTCGCCGGATCGGCGAGTCCCGCCCACGTGTCGACGGCGAGTTCTCCGCCGCGGTACGCCGCCACCTGGACTCCAATCTCGCGACCCTGCGAGATGACTTCCTCGATCGCCTGCCGGACGATCGAATTGGCCCGTTCAATTCCCTGGTTGCTCATCGATTGACTCCCTGCGTCTTAGGGCACTGCATGATGGAGGTTACCTTGCGTCTTGAACTTCCGGAACGACCGCTCCGGTCCATCAAGAGCCACAACACCGCGGCCGTGCTGGGTGGCCACGTTGTCCCAGACCACGAGGTCACCTCGCTGCCAGGCATGCTCAAGTACAGCCGAAGGTTGGTAGAGATAGCCGAAGAGCTCTGCGAGTAGTGCCTCGTTTTCCGCCTCCGATAGACCTAGGATCTCGATGGTCGCCTGTTGCGAAATGTAGAGCAGCGTCCGACCTGTTCGGGGGTGGGTGAAGACCACCGGCCTGACCATTGAGCGCGACTCGTCGAAGTATGAGTCGATAACATGTTCGTCGCCTCCACGGTTCGGATACTTGTGATCGAAGCCATGGCGGGCTTCCAGATCTTCAAGACGTGAGCGCAAATCGTCGGGTAGCCGATCCCAAGCGTCGCCCATGCTGATAAACGTCGTCGGTGCGGTTGGCAACTCGACCTCTAGCCCATAGAGGGAGAGAATGGGCTCGAAGCGTCGGGCCCACATGTTGTCGCAGTGGAACAGGAGGCGCCCGTAGGGCGCAGCCCCGTCCTCCATCTTGTTAGAGACGATCCTCGGCTTCTTGCCTGCTGATTTCAGGGCCGGCGGCACTTCCACGCCCAAGATGGAAAAGACGATGTAGCGCTGCATATCTTCGTCGATGTCCAGGTTGTGAAAGACGAGCACGCCCCGATCGTCGAAGGCAGTCCGAAGCCGGGAGATCGTTTTGTCATCCAGGGGCCTACGCGGTTCAAAACCTTCGATTTCGGCCCCCACTGCAGGGTGTAGAGCCCGTATTGTCAGCTCGTCCATGTCACCACTCCTTCCGTCTGCCTGAAAAGCGTAGCTTCGGGCACTCACTGATGTCCTTCTGCATGTCCGGACGCGTGGTGCCTTGACTCCGTCTCTTGGACTCTCTAGTCTTACCGCGTACAGGGGGTGCATGCTGGCTATTTGGACCAGTAATGCTGCAAAGAGGGGAATCCATCGATGCAATCAGTCGACAGGAGGGCTGTGCCTTGATGGGGCTCCAAAAAGTGCTCAACGAGGGGGGAGATGCGTGGGAACGCGCCAGTGCCCCAGACGGGAAGGATGAATCAGTGGTGTTCAAAAGGACCAAGAGGTTCGATGCCCGAATGGCATTCTTGTTTCTCCCAGTGGTGCTGATCGGCGCGCTGTGCGGACCTTCTCCGGCAGCATTCGGAGCTAACACCAAAACGTCGGGAGTTGCCCACGCCACTGAACTCAGTGCTACTCCACTCAAACTCGGATACATCGAGGAGGCGGTTTCGTTGGGAGCCGGATCGTCAAATGCGTTGACAATTCCGGCCTTTCAGGCTTGGGTGAAGTACACCAATGCACACGGCGGAGTCGACGGTCACCCGATCCAGCTTCTCGTCGAGCGCGAGCCGGACAATCCTGGTATCGCCTTGGCTGACGTACAGCAGTTGGTCAAGGAAGGAATTGTCGGACTGCTCGAAGACGACCCAGACGGCGGTGCAGCCTGGGCTTCGTACGTTCAACAGGCAGGCATTCCCGTGTTCAGCACGACTAGCCCGAACATCGACCTCGCCGTGAAAAGCATCGACTTTTCGGTTAATCCATTTCTGGCCCTCGACCCCCAGGTGCTCATGACGGCGGCTGCTCACGTTGGATCAAAGATCATGGCCGTCTTTTACTGTGGTGAAAGCGCCGACTGCTCGCAGGCAGTTCCGGCATTGAAGGGAGCCGGTGTGCCGCTGGGAGTGAGCCTCGCTTTCAGTACGTCAATCCTGGGCAGTGCTCCGAACTACATCCCGCAGTGCGTCGCGGCGAAGCAGGCGAATGCAACGTCCCTCTTCGTGGCTGACGCGTCCCAAATCATCCTGCGAGTTGCTGCTGCTTGTGCTCAGCAGGGATACACGCCGCACGAGATCATGACGGGCAGCAACGTCCAGGCGAACATGGCGAAGGCCGCCGGTATGAATGGTTCAGTCGTGGCTGACGGAACACGACCGTTTTTCGATACCAGCTTCGGTCCCATCAATACGATGACCGCAGCCTTCAACAAGTACGACCCAGGTCTCACCAAGAATCCGGCATATGGAGACCTGTCCACGGCGGAGTGGGACACCGGACTGTTGATCGCAGCCGCTGCTAAGGCAGGCAATGTCGGAACGACCAATCCGATGACACCGGCTGCCTTGCTGAATGGGATCTACACGCTGCACTCAACCAACCTCGGTGGTATGACAACAACCCTGACCTTCGTAAAAGACAAGCCCACGGAAAACAAGTGCTGGTTCTGGGTGAAGATCGCAAAGAACAAGTTCACATTGCCGAACGGAGTGAGCCCGGCCTGCCTGGCAAAGTGACGTTCACCCTTCTTGTCGGTTACCGCACATGTGGGCAGACGGGTGAGGTGGATGCTCGATTTGGCTGGCAGTGATTTGAGGGTCCTTTATGCAGAAAAAAACGTCAGGAAGGTGTGTTCCCCTGTCTGGATCTTCCGATGATCTCCTCAGTCCTGGGAGCGATGCGGTCGCTCCCAAGTTCTCCGATTGGGAAAGCGAACATCGGTCATGACCGCAGTCGAGCGAGATGCATGGAGTTCATGACTACAGGCACGGTTTACAGTTAGCAATGCTCTGGCTCGTGAAGCAGTCGGCGCGACAAGTACCTCAATTGTATTCAGCCAAAGCCAAGACTGAGGAGATTGGGTGCTAGGGACGTTCCTTCCCTCTTACCTTCCCTACGTGGTTGCGGGGTTGGTGACCGGTGCTGTGTACGGGTTGGCGGGAACAGGCCTGGTCCTCACCTACAAGACGTCGGGTATTTTCAACTTCGCCTATGGTGCAGTTGCGGCACTGGGAGTGTTCGTCTTCTACTGGCTGCACGTGACTGAGTCCCTGGCGTGGCCGCTAGCTGCCGCCATCTGCGTCTTTGTTCTGGCACCGGTGGAAGGGGTCCTGTTCGAACTGTTGGGGCGCGTGCTCGAACGCCAAGGCACGGCTGCCAAGGTGGTAGCGACGGTTGGAATCCTGCTCATCGTCATCGGGGTCGGTGGAATCTGGTATGGCACACAGCAGATCGCCGAAGTTCCGCAATTTCTGCCGTCGGCAGAGTTCTCCGTAGGTGGGACCGAGGTCACATGGGCCCAGGTGATCGTGCTCATCGTGGCCTTGCTCGGTGCAGGAACACTTTCCTACTTCTTCCGTCATTTTCGGATGGGCATCGCAATGAGGGCCGTGGTCGACGACCCGGACCTCATCGATATGTCGGGGGAGAGCCCAACACGAGTGCGTCGCTGGGCCTGGGTGATCGGCACCGTCTTTGCTACTGTCGCCGGTCTTCTTATCGCCCCAAGCCTCGGGTTGGATGCAACGGTCATCACGTTGCTCGTGGTGCAAGCATTTGGCGCAGCGGCCATCGGTTACTTCCAGAGCCTTCCGCTTACGTTTGTAGGAGGTCTGGTCATCGGTCTGCTGGCGTCATTCGGAGCCAAGTACAGCATTCAGGTGACATGGCTGAATGGCTTGCCGGCCGGAATCCCATTCATCGTGCTCTTCCTGGTCTTGATCTTCATGCCAGCGCGGAAGCTGATCCAGCGCCGAAGCAGACCAACAATGTTGGCGCCCCGCCCGTGGCATGCTCCGCCAAGGGTCCGCATCCTCGCCGGGGTACTCGCGATAGCTGCACTCGCGGTGCTTCCCACTGCATTGGGATGGAACATCTCAACGTGGACGACCGTCCTGATCGACATCCCGTTGTTCTTGTCGGTTGGCCTTCTGGCCCGGACGGCTGGCCAGATCTCACTCTGTCAATACACGTTTGCCGCAATAGGCGCCGCAGCCTTTGGCCACTTCGCGGGCGATTGGCATATACCGTGGCTGATTTCTCTCCTCCTAGCCGTGTTGATCGTCATCCCCGTGGGGGCCCTCGTGGCCATCCCTGCTATTCGCCTTCCGGGGGTCTTCCTCGCGCTCGCCACTCTGGGACTTGCGATCTTCGTCGGCAATGTCTTTTATTCAACCGGCCTTATGTTCGGTGTCACATCAGCAGGCGTCAAAACGCCCCAGCCCGACGTGAGCATCTTGGGCCTACGACTGAATTCACCCAACGGCTTTTACTTCCTTGTCTTGCTGTTCGCTGTGCTCGCAGCCTTGATGGTGATAGCCATTGAATCCAGCCGAATGGGTCGTATGCTCCGAGCTCTCGGAGACTCGCCCATCGTGCTCCAGGTGCAGGGACTAAACGTCAACGTCATCCGGACTGTCGTATTCTGCCTCTCGGCTGCCATGGCCGGGGTCGCGGGGGTACTCATCGGTGCCCAGTACCAGTTCGCCCTTTCTGGTCAGTTCGAGTGGTTCGCCTCAATCCAGATCGTGGTCCTCGTCCTGATCATCTTCGGTGGTACGCCTTGGTACGCGGTGTTCGCTGCGTTGGGCTTGGGACTGATCACTGGATATACAACATCCAACAATGTGGATAATTACCTCAGCATCGCCTTTGGGCTTGGCGCGCTGGCCTACGTGTACGGGATTTACCGGGGTCGAAGTGCCAATGTGCCGGATCGAGTGAAAGCGATGCTAGATGCTCTCGATTCACACCTTCGGCTGCATCCAATCTCTGACAAGGCACCTGTGACTGACAGCGGAACCGGCCGGGCCTTCTCCGATGTGAGTCCGGCCATCGCGGAGCGTCGGCCAGCTCGTGGTCAGGCCGCGAACGGTTTGTCCCCGAAACTGGCAGGACTTGCGGCCAAAGAGATCGTCGTCGACTACGGCGGCGTGCGGGCTCTGTCTGGGGTTACCGTTCAGGCCCCGATGGGACGGATCACTGGTCTCATCGGACCCAATGGTGCGGGCAAGACGACACTCTTCAATACCTGTTCGGGTCTACTGCGACCGAGATCAGGTCAGGTCTTCTTCAACGGAACCGATGTCACCGCCATGGGAATGTCTCGTCGTGCACAGATCGGACTCGGCCGGACGTTCCAGCGAACGGAACTGCTCGACTCGCTCACAGTACGGGACAACGTCGCGGTCGGGACCGAAGCCGGTCTGGCCGGCAGCAACCCGTACCGGCAAGTCGTGGCCAAGAAAGGTGACGACGCTACGGTAGCGAATGCTGTCGCTGAGGCGATGTCCCTGACCGGCATCGAAGAACTTGCGGATCGGCCTGCCTTGAGATTGACGACCGGTCAACGCCGACTGGTTGAACTGGCTCGCGTTCTAGCCGGCTCGTTCGATGTGGTGCTACTCGATGAGCCCTGTGCAGGGCTCGACAACGAGGAGTCGATACACCTCGGGGAGATTCTCTTAGAGGTCGTGGCCCGAAGGGGGATCGGGGTGCTCCTTGTGGAGCACGACGTGGGTCTCGTCAGAAGAGTCTGCGAAGAGATATTTGTACTCGACTTCGGTGAACTCATCTTCGAAGGGGACCCCGCAAAGATGATGGACAGCGAACTGGTCAGGACTGCATATCTCGGCACTGAGGAAGGCACAGAACCATTGGTCCAGGCAAGTGGGGCGGTGAGCACTGATGGGCTCCAGACCTGAAATCGGCGCGGCTGTGGCTGACAGCGACGTTGGTTCAGCTCTCCTCGAGGTTCGAGGTGCTACGGCCGGTTATGGGACGCTCACTGTCCTCCGGAATATCAGCCTGACGGTGGTCCCCAAATCAGTTGTCGCCATTCTGGGCCCGAACGGTGCCGGCAAGACGACCTTGATGCGGTTGATGACCGGCATCATTAAGCCGACAATTGGGCAAGTGTTCCTCGGTGGCGAGGACGTGTCCTTTTCCCCGCCTCACGTTCGTTCCCGACAGGGGTTCTGCCATATCCCCGAGGGAAGGGGAATTTTTCCGTCGTTGACCGTGCGGGAGAACCTACTCATGGCTTACCCGAAGTCCAAAGGGGATGAGGTTGATCCCATCAGCCAGAGCATCGAGGTTCTGCCTGAGCTCGGAATACGACTTCGACAAATTGCCGGTAGCCTGAGCGGCGGCGAACAGCAGATGCTGGCCTTAGCTCGAGCCATCGTGAGCAATGCGAAAGTGGTGGCTGTCGACGAAGCCTCGCTGGGCCTAGCACCGCGAGTTGTAGAGCGCGTGTACAGCGTCCTAGAACACATCGTCGAGTCAGGAACGTCTGTAGTTCTGGTCGAGCAGTACGTCAATCGGGCTATCGAGTTTGCCGACTATGCATACATGCTCAACCGAGGAGAGGTCGTCTTCTCGGGAAGCACGGACGAACTGGAGCGTCAGGATGTGGTGTCGCAGTATCTTGGCTCCTCGGTCCTTTGAATCGACGCGTCTAGCAGCGTAAGCATTCGGAGCCGTCCGGAGGTTGGCGAGAATTGATCAGATGCATTTGGATTCCTATGACCTCTGGTGGCCCGCCGCTTGAATTGGCAGTAAACTGCCAGATGAGTGCCACAGCATGAAAGGCCTCTTGCCTCATCGGCCGTTGTTGACACTCGGCCGATGGTGGGGGTGTCATCGCAAGGGTGGATGGAGAGGTTTCGGATGAGCGACACATCGAAGTTTCCGCGAGGACAGGCGGCCATTGTCGGAATTGGATGCACGCAATTCTCCCGCGACTCAAGTGTCGGTGTCTTCTCGCTGGCTGCCCAGTCAGTGAAGGCAGCAGTAGCCGATGCCGGATTGTCGCTCGAAGACGTCGACGGTCTCTGCACTTATGGAGTAAATGACTCCATAGCCCCCAATATTCTCGCTCAGGCGCTTGGTATTCAAAGTATGAGCTTCTACGTCGACCAGAACTACGGTGGTAGCGTATCGTTGAGCATGCTCGGCCAGGCAACCCTGGCACTTGCTGCTGGTGTCGCCGACTGTGTCGTCTGCTATCGAGCACTCAATGGTCGCTCTGGTACTCGCGTGAACGGTTCGACCGTCTCTTCATTGAAGAAGCAGCCTTGGGACATGCAATTCAAGGTCGGTGCTGGACTGATTGCTCCTTCACAGGAGATCGCGATGGCGGCACGGGCTCACATGCTCAAGTTCGGCACATCCAACGAGGATTTCGGTCGCATCGCGGTCCTCAGTCGTACCAATGCTCTCGACAACGAACGAGCGATGATGCGCACCCCTATGAGCCTCGACGACTACTTGGCAAGCCGGTGGATCGTCGATCCTTTCCGACTCTACGACTGTTGCCTTGAAACGGATGGAGGAGTCGCCATCGTTCTTGTTCGCTCTGAACGGGCGAAGGATCTGGCTCACCGACCGGTGCTCGTGCAGGGTGCGGCGTGGGGCGGTGGGATCACGGTCGTCAATAACGGCTTCACCGATCTCTCCGATTCACCCGCTCGGCCGATTGCAAAGCGTTTGTACGAGGCAGCAGGGCTCGGGCCCACCGACATTGACTTCGCTGAACTATATGACTGCTTCACGTATAACGTCCTCTCGCAGATTGAGGGTTATGGATTTGCGGAGCCCGGTACCGTGGGAGACCGGATGGCCGATGGTGACTTCGATCGATCGACAGGTTCATTACCCATCAATACTCACGGCGGTCTCCTTTCGGAGGGTTACCTTCACGGGATGAATCACGTCTATGAAGCCGTCGAACAGATCCGCGGAGAGGCGGGTAGGCGTCAGGTGGAGAGGCACAACACGGCGCTCGTCACCGGGCAGCTCGGCTATGTGAGTGGCTACTCATCCGCGGCGATTCTGGTGGGAGCATGATGATGGCAGAGGCAAAGCCAGCTGGCCTCGCGCCGATACCCGATCGCGATACCGCTGCCTACTGGGCACAGTTGTCGGAGGGTAAGTTCGTGGTTCAACGCTGCTCCGACTGCGATCGGTGGACGTGGCCGGCACGACCTCTCTGCTCGAACTGCCACGGGGAAAGGCTCGAATGGAGTGAGCCGGGTGGAACCGGTGAAGTGTATAGCTGGGTCGTGACCTATCAACCCTACGGGCCTGAGTTCGTCGACGCTGTCCCTTACACGACCGCTTGGGTGAAGCTCGATGAACAAGCAGACATCCTGATACCAGGACAGTTTCCTTCGGATGTCCAAATCTTTCAGGGCCAGCCTGTGCGAGCGACCACCGAGCATATTTCTGCGGATGTCGGAATATTGCTTTGGACACCAATGGCGGGCAGGGAACCGGACGTGCTGGCGTGATCACCCCATTGTCACCGCATGGCGCGGCATGGACATCGACGACTCTCCACCACCGCAGCGTTGATCCGATTCGTCGTTTGTCGTCGTTTGTCACTGCGATTGCTTTGAATCAGCCCCGTCCCATAACTAGAGAGGAACTCGCGTGGGAAGTTACTTAGAGGGTAAGGCCATAGTGATCACCGGTGCCGGTCGAGGTATCGGTCGGTCCACTGCCATCGCCGCCGCCGCCGAAGGAGCCCAAGTCGTAGTGGCCGATTTCGGGGGACCGGTCGATCCGCAAGTGCGCACCTCATCGGCGGTTGCCGATGAGGTTGTTGCCGAGATAGTCGGGACAGGGGGAACGGCCATCTCTGTGATTGCCGACGTGGCCACAATGGAAGGTGGGCGAGCAATCATCCAGGCGGCAGTGGATAATTTCGGGCGCCTCGACGGCCTTGTCTGCTTTGCAGGGGTAACGCTCACCAAATACCTGTGGGAACTCGAAGAGGCCGAGTGGGACGCTGTCGTAGGTGTGCACCTCAAGGGACATTTCGCCTGCGCCCAGCCGGCGGCTCGGATCATGATGGAACAAGGGTCCGGAAGCCTCGTCTTCATCGGGAGTGGAGCGATGATAGGCACCCCAAATATGCCTGCCTACGCCACGGCCAAGGCCGGAATCATTGGATTCACCCTGAGTACTGCATACGCACTTGAACGGTACGGGATAACCACCAATTGCATCGTTCCGAGTGCTGCCACTCGAATGTCGGACAGCATCTACGGCAACGCCGAAATGCTGAGCGATCAAGTGGGCGAGACGGTCCGGAGTGAATTGGCGGAGGGAACATATCGTGACCCGGCCAACGTAGCCCCATCAGTCCTGTATCTGTTAGGTGACGAAGCCACACAAATCAATGGTCAGATCTTCCGCGCCCAGGGTTACCAAATTGCCCACCTGGCCAACTACGCATGGGACAAGGTCATGGAAAACGACGGGCCGTGGACTGTAGGGACGATCGCCGAGCGTCTCCCAAACGAACTAGGGCCGCTCCTTACCCTTCCCCCGATTCCATGGCCAGAGCGCCCGCGCTAACGGGTCATTCTGCGTCGCGCAGGGCAGCGAACGGAGCACAGCGCAAAGCACCCACCGAGCATGGCGCATCACAATCGGCCCCCAGGTTTTCGTGCAGTTCGAGCGGGCGGAATCGTGTAGGACCTGTCGAGTTCAAGCCGTGGAAGCTGGTCTCAGTCTGATGCACGATGAATCGAGGCGTTGGCTTGAAACCGCTATTTTTTGCGCCACGAATCGCACCCCGACTCCAGCTTGACAAGCCTGCCTCCCTCTCATATCGTGACAGTTAAATGCCACTTGGGGAAGAGTCAATTGCGGTCCGTCCGGGTTGGGGGAGTGTCACGGCATGAATGACGGTTTGATCGGCGATGTAGGTGCTTGGGTTGGCTATTCACCGGGGGCAGATCTGACTGCACTTTGGATGAAGAGTGGACCCGCTCCGACCGTGCCCGACCTGCTTCGTCTAGCCCTGCACCGATCGCACCAGTTCGACTGAGCACATTGGCGACTTAGAACCAAGGTTCCACTCACAGACCTCGCATCTTCATTTGTACGCGACAAAATCGGTCGCCAAACGCAGAAAGGCCCATTGGATGACTCAGACGGTGACCCTTGTCAGTGATGGAAGTGACATGCTCCTCTACGACTCCGAGCCCGAAGGCACTCCTCGCGGGGCGGTGGTGGTAATCCAGGAGGCGTTTGGAATCACGGATCACATCAAAGACATATGCAACCGGCTGTCTACCGAGGGCTACCGAGCCGTGGCCCCACACCTGTTCCACCGGTCGGGCGATCCCGTGATCTCCTATGAAGACATGGCCGCGGTCATGCCTCACATCATGGCGCTAACTGGCGAAGGGTTCGAGTCGGACCTGAGCGCGACCCTCGGTTTTCTGGAAGACGCTGGGTTTGCACCGGCACAGATCGGCATTGTGGGCTTTTGCATGGGCGGAACCTTCGCAGCCTTCGCTGCCTCGCAGCACGCGCTCGGCGCTGCCGTCACTTTCTACGGAGGCGGCATCTCGGCTGGCCGCTTTGGCATGTCACCGCTAGTGGAACTCGCGCCGGCGTTCCAGACGCCATGGCTGGGGTTGTACGGGGACCAGGACGAGTCGATCCCATCGGACGAAGTCGAGACCATGCGTGGGGCCGCCGCTGAGGCATCGGTTCCGACTGGAGTGGTGCGCTTCCCAGACGCCGGTCACGGCTTCAATTGTGATGCTCGCGACAGTTACCACGAAGCCTCCGCCAAGGATGGTTGGTCCCGCGCTCTCGGGTGGTTCGGTGACCACCTTGCAAAGTCCTGAGAGAGAGCGACCGTAGTCACGATGGTGCGCGAGCCATCCACAAGCTGATGGAAGAGCATGGCCCGGCCGCCGGTTCACAGAGAATTACGCACCAACTGGCCGAATGGGTGTCGACCCTACGCTACGAAGACCTACCCGAATCGGTTGTCGAAGAGGCGGGGAGGGCATTTACTGACTTCCTTGGCGAATGCCTCTTCGTTGGAGCTTCCCAGCCTTGGGGTCAGTCCATTGCAGCCTTCTGTGCCACCGACGGAGGTGGTCAACCCGAGGCGACGATCATTGCCACCGGTAAGCGGACTCTGACGGCCCGTGCCGCGCTGGCCAATGGCACCATGGCCCTTGGGTTCGAGTACGCGGACTTCGGCGCCGGGAGTCGGCCCTATCCCTTCGCGGTGACCGGACCGTTGGCCATCGCCGAATCCAGGCATCGTTCTGGCAAGGAGCTCATCCTGGCGATTGTGATCGGATACGAGGTGATGGGGAGGGTATTTGAGGCCACGTTCGAGCGGGGCAAGAAGATGCCCTTCTACGTTCCGTCGCTGTACGGAACTCTGGGATCGGCCGCAGGGTGTGCCCGTTTACTCGGACTTTCTCCGGACTACACCACCTATGCACTTGGCCTCGGAGCCGCATTCGCCGGCGGAACGTTTCAAGGCCACGAAGAGGGTAGCTGGCAACGCTCCCTCAATGGAGGTATGGCCAGTGAGCGCGGGGTGACAGCCGCTCTCCTAGCCCAGACCGGATTCCGGGCCACTGAGTTCGGGTTGGAGGGCGTGCAAGGTTTTGCCCAGATGTACACCAATGGCCATCTCGATCCTGCGATCCTCTTCGACGGCATCGGGGACTCGTTCATCATCATGGACCGATGGGTCAAGAGATATCCGATGAATACCACCCTTCATGCTCCGGTAGAGGCCCTCTTGCAGATCATGCGGGAGCACGATCTTGACCACAATGACATTGAGGAAATCGACGCAGCCTGGCAGAATGTCGAACCCTTCTTGGCCAAACAGGAGGTGTCGACCATCGTCGGCGCACAAGCAAGTCTGCCTTTTGCGCTTGCTGTGGCATCCGTACGGGGCAAGGTCGGAGTGGACGAGTTCACAGAGGACACCGTTGGCGACGCAGTGGTTCAAGCGATGATCCGACGCACCGTCGTGCACCAGGACGAAAAGCTTTACTTGAAAGCGAAAGACAGCATGCCGGGTGAGGTGACCGTGCGGACCAAAGATGGCCGCTCCTACACAAGCGAGGTCCTTTACCCCAAGGGCAACCCGAACAACAAACTGACCGAGGATGAGTTCGCCGAAAAGTTCCTTGACCTGGCCGTACGTGTTCTCGGCCATCGTCAGGCCGCCGAGTTGTACCGCCGTGCCCGGGCACTAGAGCGCGTCGGCAACCTATCCGATCTCACACCGCTCTTCAGCCCGAGATAACGGACCACCAGAATGACCGATGACGGATGAGAGGACGGCGCGGATGGGAATGAACGCGATCGAGAAGATTCTGGCGACTCACTCAGATCAAGAGGAAGTCAAGCCAGGGGACATCGCCATGGTCGATGTCGATGTCACGGTCCAGTTCGACTTCGGTCGTCCCGACGTGCTGCAGATCGCCAAGCCGGACAAGTTGGTGTTGCTGCACGATCACGTGGTGCCGGCACCGACAGTTCAGGCGGCTAATAATGCCAAGAAGATGCGAGAGTTCGTAGATCGGTTCAATATCGAGCACTATTTTCCAGTGGGGAGGCACGGAATCTCGCATGTCCTTGTGGCTGCGGGGGGTTACGCGCTGCCGGGTCAGATCCTTGTCAACGCCGATTCGCACACATGCTCCTCTGGGGCGATGAACTGTCTCGCACGCGGCATGGGCCCTTCTGAAATGCTCTATATCCTCTGCAAAGGCAAGACCTGGTACGTGGTGGGGGAGACAACGAAGGTGGTCCTTGAGGGTGAGCTCCCGAATCGGGTCTACCCGCGAGACGTCATTCACTACTTGCCGGGCAAGTACGGTGATTTTGCCGGCCGCAACCTCGAATGGTACGGCGACGGACTTCAGGGGATCGATGTCGACGGACGACTGACCATGGCAACGATCTCGGCCGAGCTCTCAGCGGAGTTCTCGCTATTCCCCTACGACAACGTCCTCGCTGAGTATCTCGCCGACAGGGCCAAATGGCCGTTCGAGCCTGCCTTCCCCGACGAGGACGCTGAATACGACACGGTCATTACCGTTGACCTTTCGTCGCTCGAGCCGCAGATAATGCTTCCGGGAAAGGTCGCGTTCAACGCAAAGAATGTGGGGGAGGTCGCAAACGATCGAATCAAGGTGGATCAGGCCTTCATTGGATCGTGTGCCAACGGCCGTCTGAGTGATTTTGCCATTGCCGCTGACATTCTCAAGGGTCACACGCTCGCCAAGGGGACGCGGATGATCGTGACGCCTGGCAGTCAGGACATCCTGATGCAGGCCGTCAAACTCGGCTACGTCGAAACGCTCATGGAGGCTGGAGCAGTTGTGACGAACTCGACATGCGGAGCTTGTTACGGAGGGCACATGGGTCTGCTTGCCGATGGAGAGGTCTGTCTTACAGCCTCTACCCGTAACTTCCAGGGCAGGATGGGGAGTTCAAAGGCTGAGATCTATATGGGTTCACCGGCAACCGTTGCCGCCTCGGCGATCACCGGAGTGATCACCGATCCTCGAGACTTCTAGATAGATAAGGATCCGCTATGACGAACACATTCACCGGAAAGGTCTGGAAATTCGGCGACGACATAAATACGGATCTAGTGATCCCAAATTTCGCAGTGATGATGACGGCCGACGAGGCGGCTCCCTACTGCTTCTCGGCGAACCGTCCCGGCTGGGTCGACGAGGTCGAATCGGGAGACGTTCTTATTGTTGGCCGCAATTTCGGAGTGGGCTCGGCGCGGCCGATAGGTGACGTGTTGCTAGCCGTAGGAATCTGTGGTGTCGTAGCCGACTCCTTCAACGGTCTCGGGCTGCGGAACTGTATCAATGCCGGGCTCCCATCGCTGCCCTGTCCAGGAATCACCGATCTCTTCGATGAGGGCGAGATCGCGGAAGTCGATTGGACCACCGGTGAGGTTCACAACAAAACGTCTGGTGCTACCGCCCAGGGAGATCCGGTTCCGAAACTCCTGCAGGACATCGTGTTAGCCGGCGGCGTCGAAGATGTGCTTCGTCGCGACGGCTTCCTGGCACCCCGCTAGGGGCTGGTGGGCACGCCATGGGCGCGGATGCCTCGCTAGAAGGTCCGTGTCCGGGGATGCGAGCTTATAGGGGCCGATTTACGATCATCGATCTAACGAACGAAAGGTGCGGGCATGGCGTACGACATCATCCTTAGGAACGGACTCATTGTCGACGGGACCGGTGCAAAGGCGTACAACGGCGATGTGGGCATCAAGGACGGCCGGATCGTGGAGGTCGGGACCGTGACAGGGGACGGTGAGCGAATCATTGATGCCGGGGGACGCGTGATCGCTCCAGGATTCATAGACGCACACACACATTACGATGCCCAGCTGCTCTGGGACCCTTCGGCAAATCCCTCCACGACGCACGGAATCACGACCGTGTTCATTGGTAACTGCGGCTACACGCTGGCCCCTGTTCGTCCCGAGGACCAGGACTACCTCATGGGCCTGTTCTCGGCTGCCGAGGAGATCCCCAAGGAGGCATTACAGCTATTTGCGCCGTTCGCCTGGGAGACCTTTCCGGAGTATCTGAACTCAATAGAGGGACGTGTCGGTGTCAACGTGCTCGCGCTCATCGGTCACAGTGCGGTCCGTCGCTTCGTCATGGGAGAAGATGCAATCCAACGGTCTGCGACCGAGGACGAGATCCTGCAAATGGTCAAGATCGTCGAAGCTGCGCTGGACGCCGGTGCCGCCGGACTAAGTACCAGTCAGGCGCCCCATCAGCGCGGCGAATCCGGCGAACACATTCCGTCGTTCTTCGCCACCATGGACGAGACGCGATCTCTCGCTCAGGCCGTTCGTCGCAGAGGAAAGCGGTTGCTCTGCATCAATCCGGCATCGAAGCGAGACGGGCTGAATGACGAAGACCGGAAGCTCCTGGCCGAATTAGCTGAGCTGTCCGGCGCCGTCGTCTCGTGGAACGACTTCGGGTTGGGAACGCCGAACGGCGACAGCGTTGTCGACTTCATGGAAGCGGAACTTGAACTAGGTCACGAAATCTATGCCGTGGCCCGCTGCCAACGGGCCGAAACGCGATTCACCCTGAAAAAGCTCTCGGCGATTTTTGCCAACTCCGAGCCATGGGTGGAGCTATCGCGACTTGATCCACCCGAGAAGCTTGCCGCTCTGGCTGATCCCCAATGGCGTGGCCAACTCGGACAGTTCTGGGAAACTGCTCCCTACATGGTGAACGCCTCGGTGGAGAAAGCTCACAGTCCTGAGACTCTTCCCCTCGAAGGTCGGATGCTCGTCGACATCGCCGATGAGCGTGGAGTGACGCCCGCCGAGGTCATGTTCGACGTTGCAATCGAGGACGAACTGCAAACGTTCTTCAGACTCTCAGGGCCAGTCGATGTCGATGAGACACGCCTCGAGCGGATCTTGAAAAGCCCTTCGACTGTCGTGGGAATCTCTGATGGTGGCGCCCATCTGCAGACCTTTGCCGGCGGTGACTATACGAGCTACTTCTTGGCCCACTGGGTTCGCGAAAAGGGTGCGTTCACCCTCGAGGAAGGGGTGGCAGCACTCACGTCACGGGTGGCCGGCTTTCTCGGGCTGACCGACCGTGGCACCTTGGCGATCGGCAACGCCGCCGACATCGTTATCTTCGATCCAGTCACGGTACAACCGGAGGCGCTGCAGACGCTTGACGATATTCCGGGCGGTGGTACGCGGATGACCAAAGGATCCCGAGGCATCCCATGGGTCTTGGTCAATGGGGAGCCAGTAGTTGAGGACGGGGCTGCGACCGACACTATGGCCGGGTCCGTGCTGGGACGATGACGGGCTACCGATCACCGAGGGTGGTCCCACGGGCGCGGATACTGCCGTGACGTTCACGATCGATCTCAAGGGTAAGCGGGCTCTCGTCACTGGGGCGGGTCAGGGGGTTGGGCTGGCGATCGCGAAGATGCTGGGGGAAGCCGGCGCCACGGTGGCCGTCAACGACATCCGTCCTGGTGTCGCCGACTCCGCCGTCGAAGAGTTAAGGAGCGCCGGTTATGCGGCCGATCCATTGCCCTTTGACGTAACGGATCAGGTGCAGGTCTCTTCCATCATCGGGGGGTACGGCTCCGTCGACATCTTGGTGAACAACGCGGGAAACGCGGGCTCCCAGGCGTTTGCCTCCCTCACCAACATCGTTGACTCTGATCCAGCTGACTGGGAGCGGTACTTCTCGGTCAACCTATTCGGGGTGATGTACTGCACGCGTGCGGCGCTGCCATCGATGATCACATCGGGGGGCGGCAGGGTCATCACGATCGTGTCGGATGCCGCTCGATACGGGAATGCCAAGCTGGGGCCTTATGCCGCAGCGAAAGCGGGAGCAGCCGGCTTCTCACGTTCCGTCGCCCGTGAGGTCGGACGCCACGCCATCACCGTGAACTGCGTAAGCCTGGGTACGATCGATACTCCGGCGACGGCTCGGCCACCCGCCGAGACGCCTGAGGCGCAGGCAGCCGAAGCTGCGGCTCTCCGACCTTATGTCATCCGGCGTCGCGGAGTGCCTGAAGACGTGGCTGGGCTGGTGACATTCCTAGCTAGCCCACTTGCCTCGTGGATTACCGGACAGACCTATCCGGTGAATGGCGGTTACACCTTTTCACTCTGAAGAGGTCGACAGAGTTGGCACACCTGGAAGGTTGACGTTGGATCTCGAGTTGTCGGAACAAGAAACTGCGTTGCGGGATAACGTGCGGATGGTGCTAGGAGACGTCTGTCCCCTCTCAATGGCCCGATCTGTCTACGAGGGGAACGGCAATCCCGAGAGCGTGTGGGCGACCATGGTTGACCTCGGTTGGCCGGGTCTCGCGATCGAGGAGGAACACGATGGGCTGGGGCTTGGATTTGTGGAGTCGGTCCTCGTTGCCGAGGAGATTGGAAGGACAGTAGCGCCTGCGCCGTTCCTCTCGACGACGACGCAGTTCGTTCCGGCAATCCGCGATCTGGGCCAAAATGGCGCCGGCGCTCACCTCCTCTCTGCAGTTGCTACCGGCTCGATGACGGGGGCTTTGGCGTTATCGGAATCCGGACGATGGGATGGAGAGGTCATTCGAACAAGTGCACGTCGCGATGGCCGCCAATGGATCGTGAATGGGGAGAAGTCGGGAGTGCTTGATGGAGCGACGGCTGATGAGGTTGTGATCATCGCACGGGGCGATGCGGGGCTGGGTGCCTTTGTCGTGCCCAGGTCCGAATTGACCGTCACCCAACGAGTCGAACTCGATCCGACCTTTCCGTTAGCCGATCTGCGCCTAGACGCGGTGACGATTGGCCCCGAGCGCGTCTTAGCGGAGCCTGGCGAATCTCATGTCCCGCTAGCGTTGGCGAAGACCGTCGAGCAAGCTACAGGAGCTGTGGCGGCGATGACGACTGGCGCATGCCGCAGAATTGTTGAAATAACTATCGAGTATGCCAAAGTCCGGGAGCAATATGGACGCCCGATTGGTTCGTTCCAAGCGTTAAAGCACCGGCTGGTTGAAATGTACCTGGCGGTCGAGCGTGCTACGGCTCTGGTCTATTACGCCGCGCTGACTGTCGAGGAGGATACGCCAGAGCGAGGGGCGGCAGTAGCTGCGGCGAAAGCTGCGGCGGGAGACTGCCAGCGCCTGGTGGCGGAGGACGGCCTTCAGCTTCACGGCGGCATTGGATACACATGGGAAAACGATCTTCACTTCTTGCTCAAGCGAGCCAAAGCCGGTGATGCACATTTCGGTAACGCCATTGCCCAGCGAGCTCGATTGGCGAGGATTTTGGGGTTGATTCCCCAGACAAGGCGAGTCGTATGAAGCTCGCTTTTGGGAATGATGTTGAGGAGTTTCGCGACCAATTCAAGACTTGGCTGAGGGCAAATGCTCCGACCTCTGAAGAGATGTCGGCCGATCCAGCTCGGGGCTCGGCACATGTTCCGGCGTGGGCCCGGGACTGGGCCGTACGGATGTTCAACGATGGTTGGCTCGTACCTGGATGGCCTCCCGAACGTGGGGGGCGAAATGCCAGACCTGTCGAGACACTTGTCTACCTCGAGGAGCTGGCCAGGGCCGGTGTGCCTCGGACCACGAATCCCCAGGGGTTGGGCATCATCGCCCCATCTCTCTTCGACTATGGCACTGAACGGCAGATCGCCCAGTTTGCGTTGCCGATTCTTCGAGGCGAGCGATCGGCGTGCCTGGGTATGAGCGAGCCCGGGGCAGGAAGTGACCTCGCCTCACTTAGTACGAAGGCCATCCTCGACGGAGAAGCATTCGTGGTAACTGGTCAAAAGGTGTGGACATCGGGAGCAGCGGATGCTGACTTCTGTTTTCTCTTCTGTCGGACCGACCCAGCCGCACCCAAGCACAAGGGCATCAGCGTACTTCTGGTTGATATGGCGACTCCGGGCGTTACAGTGCGCCCCCTCTCTGAGGTTGTGCACCCTGAGTCTCCTGATCTTGCCGAGGTCTTCCTCGACGAGGTTGTCGTGCCGAGAGGGAATCTCGTTGGACGTCTCAACGATGGTTGGTCGATGGCCAACGGCTCGTTGGCGCATGAGCGGGGGATGGTCTGGTTATTGGCCGTCATGGATCTGGACGCGGCTCTTAACAGACTCTTGGAAGAGGCACCGGAGAAGCTGTCCCGTCTGGAGGAGATTGAGCAGGCGGTGGTGGCAGACCGAATCACCAACTCGTACGTCGATTCGTTGGCGGCTCGCGCCCTCGGCTACCGGGGGTTCGCCAAACTTGCGCGGGGTGGAAGCGCACCGGAGCAGGCCCTCATGAAGGCCTTCTGCAGCGAGTCTCACCGGAGGGCCTGTCTGGCCGGTGTTGAGCTTGAGGCTGATAAAGGGATGGAGTTTGCTGACCCTACCCATCGCTACAAGCTTGAGTGCTCATGGATCGAGCTCTATTACATGAGCTTTGCCGGTACCATCTCGGCCGGCTCGTCCGAGATCCAGCGGAACATCATCGCGGAGAAGATACTTGGGCTTCCGAGGAGCTGACACGGTCGAGTCAGGCACAGAGTCAGCTTTCAGTTGAGACGGTCTTCATCCAATCTCATGGTCGATATCGACTAGCACGTCCATTTCCTCCACCCTTAGAGGGTATTCAGCAATTCGGCAACTGGATGGGTTGATACCGCGACCGGTTTCAGCATTGAAGATCCAGCCATGGTTGCAACACGTGATGGTCGCTCCATCGAAGATGCCGTCAACCAGCGGATAGTCCTCATGGGGGCAAAGGCCCTGGAAAGCATGGAGAGTACCGTTTGAGTCCCGCAGTATCAGTACCTCGAGATAGTCCATGACGAAGAATGAGACCATGTCGTTGTCGGGCACCTCGTCGAGTCGGCACACTTTGCTAAAGCCCATGACATGAATCTCCCGTTGACTGTTGAGCGAGCGAATCGATGCCTGAGCGGCCTCTTGAGCCAGCTCAGGATAGTGGCAGCATAGTGTCAGGTTGGTGAATGGTCCGGTTAGTAGGACGCCATGCTTTGGTCGTCGCCCGAGGCTTTCACGTCAGCCCGCTTGGGAGGTTCGTGTGTCTTCGAAGCTACTGGCAGCTGCGGGGTTACCTGCGAGCATGCCGCCGTCGACCGGGAGGAGTGCGCCGGTGACATAGGCCGACCTATCGCTTGCAAAGTACAGCAGGGCCTCGGCCAGGTCGTTAGTGGTGCCCTGACGGTGGAGGGGTTGCCGCGAAAGGAGGAATTGCCGAATCTTGCCCATGAGTTGCTCTCTGTCCTCTTCTGGCATCCCCGACGTCATCACGGCGGAGAGGATCGGTGTTTCGATGTTTCCTGGGGCGATGCAATTGACCCGTATGGCATCCTCGCCCAGGTCGATTGCTGCGCACTTGGTGAACATGACTACCGCGGCCTTGGATGCGTGGTAACTCCAAAGGCCCGGTGCCGACTGGATCCCGCCAATGGACGAGATGTTGATGATTGAGCCACCGCCATCTCGCATCATCTGTCTCGCAGCTTCCCGCGTGCCCAGCATCACGCCAAGGAGGTTCACCGCCATTACTTGCTGGAAGTCGTCTAAGCCGTCCTCTATGAGCCGACCATGCCGTACTCCAGAGATTCCAGCGTTGTTGACCATGATATGAAGGCCTCCGAAGGTCTCGGTGGCGAACAAAACCAGCTCGCTTACCTGGTCTGGCTTTGAGACATCGGATTGCTTGAAGGCAACATTGGGTCCACACTCGGCGGCGAACTCCTCTCCCTGATCTCGATCGATGTCGGCGATGACGACGCGAGCATCTTCAGCGAGGAATCGCTCGACGGCGCCCCGACCTATTCCCGAGCTCCCCCCGGTCACGATTGCAACCTTTCCCGCAAGTTCGTTAGCCATCAGTTCCTCTCTCGGCCAGAAGGCCATCACTATGTGCGGTGCTTCTATGGACGCACCCCGCTAGTGGCAAGACATCCAAGGGAACGGCGGCTCCACAAGGACAACTACCACGACGCGCGTGTCGGTTTGCACGCTAGCGCGCCGTTTCACATGGCTGACAGTGCACTGTCGTCCGTCGCTGCGGCGTGGCGCGCCCCGCTTGCAAGATCGCAGGGCGATCCTCAGTGCGCAGTCCATCCGCCGTCAACAAGAATGCGTTGTCCGGTGATATATCGGCCGGCATCGCTGGCGAGCAGTAGGAGGGCGCCGTCGAAGTCTTCCGGTTGTCCGTGTCTAGGGAGCAGTGTGTTCCGCAAGATCCAGTCTTGGATCTTTGATTGATGGATTACCGATGAGGTCATCTCGGTCTCGATGAACCCAGGAGCCAAACTGTTGATCCGAATGCCGTACCGGCTCCACTGTGCTGCCCATTCGCGCGAGAGGGCTTCCATCCCACCCTTGGACGAGGCATAGACCGCTTGTGGAAAACGACCGATACCGACAGAGGCGGTGATCGACGTGATATTGATGATCGAACCGGCTCCGGCGGCGCGCATGCCCGGGAAGAATGCCTGCCCCAGAAGGATAGGAGCCTCGAGATTCACAGCCAGGGTGCGTCGTATGTCCTCATATGACTCGTTCTCGGCCTTTATGCCACCGGCCAGATACGCGGCATTGTTCACGAGAATGTCCACCCGCCCGCCCAGCACATCCAGACTCGCCTGGGAAGCTGCAAGCACCTGGTTGGTCTGAGCGAGGTCAGCGGTGAGTGAGATCAGGCGTCCGGTCGACATTGCCTCATCATCAAGGTCCGTTTCCCGACGGGATATTGCCGCGACTCGAGCGCCGGCCATCACGAGTGTCCGGGCGAGCCTTGTCCCTAGCCCAGCGCTCGCCCCGGTTACAACAGCCGTCTTTCCGGCGAGGTCGAACAGCCCCGTATTGCTCATGGCAGACTCCATTGTGCCGCTCTCCTTGGGTGGCTCACGTACACGCACCTACGACCTTGAGGTCGACAATTTCCGCCTCGGTTTTTCCTAGCTCACGAAGAATGTCGTCGGTGTGCTCTGCAAATCGGGGGCCGCGGGTCAGCGTGGGTGGGGTTTCGTCGAACTGGACCGGGTTAGCTACGAGTCGGCGTTGGACTCCATCGGCATCCGTCACTGGGACGAGATAGCCGTTCGCTTCGACTTGGCGATCGTTGACGATATCAGCGGGAGACTGAACAGGAGCCCAGGGTCCCTCTAGGGTCTGCAGGTGCTCCACCCAGTGGGAGTAAGGAGCTGAGGCAAACTTGTCCGCGATATGACGTCCGATCTCGTCAGCGTTGGCTTGCAGTCCTTCAAAGCTAGTGAAGCGCTCATCCTCCAAGAGGTGATCGAGTCCCAGGTGAGCACAGAGGTCCGAAAAGTAGCGCGTAGGTTGGACCATCATGAGTGTGATCCAGCGATTGTCCGAGGTCCGAAAGTTGCCGATCATTGGATTCACCGAGATATTGGGCGGGGAGGTGAGTTCTGGGGGACCGGGCATGTCATCCACGATCATGGCTGTGCCCAGGGAAAGAGCCATCGCCCAAGCCCCCACGCTCATCAGAGACACGTCGAGCACCGATGGCTCGCCAGTGCGATCGCGTGCAAACAAGGCAGCAGCAACTCCGCCCGCCATCATCGCCCCGCCCATCGAATCGCCGTAGGCACCCGCCGGCAGGGTGACGAGGCGTGGGCTATCCGGTGGAGTCGCACCCCATGCGCTGCCCATCCGTGCCCAGAACGTAGAGCCGTCGTATCCGGACCGATCTGCTTCCTCGCCGCGGTGGCCGTGGCCGCTGCCTCTGACATAGATCAGGAGGGGATTGACCTGCCTCAGATCTTCGAGATCGATCCGAAGCCGCTGCCGAGCGCTTGGCAAAAAGTTGGTGAGAAATACGTCAGCCTCCCGCACCAGCTCTATGAGTATGTCGCGTCCGTCGGGCACCTCGAGGGCCAACCCGATACTTCGCTTTCCGCGATTTGGCTGTTCCATGAGCGGCTGAAAGGATCCGGCTGAGGCGCCACCAGCGCCGATCTTAAGACCCCGTTGAGCGTCACCGGTCACGGCATGTTCGACCTTTGATCACGTCAGCCCCCCAGTCGGAGAGCACCGCACCAGCCGACGGCGTGAACGTGAACTGTGCCACCTCCACGACCTTGATGCCTCGTAACGCTTGCACCACCATACGATTCTCCAGTCCTTCCCGAAGGAACTCTAGGGACCCCCAGGAGTCTGGAATCTAGGCGAGTTTCGCAGTGGGGTGCCGAGCATCCGGAGACTCTGAGCACCAACGCCGGAAGGAACGTCCCGCCATGGCTATGTGGGGAGTTCGGTCCACAACCGCGGCGCGATCTCGGAGAACGGAAGCCCACCTCCTCGGGTCGAACGACCTGTCTCATCTGGCAACAAAGGCATTTGAGGGCGTTCGCGATGACTTGACGGATCAACAGTACTCTCCCTAGAGTGGCAGTTGGGTGTCACGTCCGCCGCAGGACCGCACCGGGAAATTGAGCACGCATGTTGGTCTTGACAGCGCTGGGGGAAACTTGAGTCAGGTGACAGTGGAGTGCGGGGAAGACGTCGTGATGCTCCGTGTGGGCGACCTTCCCGTGGGTGCTGTATTTCGCGAAGGGGGTATCCACGAGGACCAAGTGGAGCGTCTCGTGAAGCTCAGGGCCCACTGGCCCCCCATCCTCGTTGGTCGGATCACCGGTCACATTGTCGACGGAGTGCATCGGATAGCGGCTGCCCGGGCGTTGGGCATGGAGCACATTGAAGCTGCGTACTTCGAGGGCACTGCGGACGACGAACTGATCGAATTCGTGCGCCGCAACGTGCACCACGGGTTGACACTCACACTACGTGAGCGTCGGCGGGCTGCTCGGCAGGTGCTTATCGCTCACCCGCAATGGTCTGATCGTCGAATCGCGGAACTATGTGCCATCTCGCCGAAGACTGCCGGTCGGTTGAGAACTGTGAGCGAGGGTCCAGCTGCAGAAAATGCTCACCTGGACAGTAACTCGCGTATCGGGCGAGACAACAAACTCCATCCGGTGGACACGTCGACGGTCAGGACCCGCGTGGTGAAGGCGATCGAGCAGGAACCCGATGGGTCATTGCGCACAATCGCCGCCCTTGCTGGGGTATCTCCCGAGACCGTGCGGTCCGTGCGCACCAATATGAGCAAGACAGCGCCAGTCAAGTCGGAGACCGAGTTGACCGAGCCCGTCTTCCCGATGAGGGCATCTGAGCCTTCGCTCGAGTGGGGTCAGGATCGGGCGCTCGTGGCCAAAGCAGAGGGCGAAAAGTTGATCGCCTGGTTGGAACGCACCGCCGTCGAGGAGAAGGACTGGCAGCCTCTGTTGGGTGCGGTTCCAATCAGCCGCGTATACGAGATTGCGGACGAGGCCCGACGTCGGTCCGAACAGTGGAGTCGCTTCGCTCGGTGCGTCGAGGATCGGGCGAGAGGACCTCGTTGACCTACGAAACGATTTTGGTAGAGAGATCACCTGAGGGCGTCGCCACGGTCACCCTGAACCGGCCCCAGGTGATGAATGCCTTCAATGCCGTGATGGAGTCCGAATTCTCACAGCTGTGGTCGGAAATTCGTTCCGACGATGACGTCCGGGCGGTCGTCCTCGCGGCAGCTGGCGATCGCGCATTTAGTACGGGAGTCGACGTCACTGAGCGGTTTGACTCCGACAATCCGTTCGTTGATCAGTTGCAGCCGTGGGCTGAGCACGAGGATCCTGGGCGACATTTGAGTCCGCGTCGCAATGAGGTCTGGAAGCCGGTCATTGCTGCCGTGCACGGCATGTGTGCGGGTGGCGCTTTCTACTGGATTGCCGACTGCGACATTGTGCTTTGTTCCCCCGATGCCACTTTCTTCGATCCTCATGTCACCTATGGACTTGTGGCAGCGCTTGAGCCAATTGCGCTGCGCTACCGCCTGCCATTTTCCGACGTTATGCGCATGGCCCTTCTGGGTCTTCACGAGCGAATGGGGGCGGAGCGAGCGCTGGGGGCTGGTCTGGTAACGGAGATTGTGACTCGAGAGTCCTTACTTGAGCGAGCACAGGATCTTGCTCGGATTATTGCCCTCCAGCCGCCAGCGGCAGTACAGGGTACCGTTAAGGCGCTTTGGCAGTCATTGGATGTAACACGTGCGCAGGCCCTCGCTACGGGACTTCTCTACACCCAGGTCGGAAACCCCATTGGAACAGGACAGGTCGATCCAGAAGCTGGAAGACCAGTGACGCGCATTCGTTGACGTTCTCGGTCGAGACGGTCGCGGACGTGGATGGCTTCAGGAACGAGTTCCGTCGGTGGCTGCACGAGTTCGGACACGAGTTCCGACTTCCCGATGATTGCAACCACGATGAGCAATTCGCCCGTGGCCTGGACCTGAGTAGGGCGATGTGGGACGCGGGCTGGAAGCGAGTCGGGTGGCCGGCTTCGCTTGGTGGCCTGGGCGGCGGGCCTCGGCATCGAGCAACGTACTACGACGAACTCTGTCGGGCTGGCATCGAGATACCGGATACTGACCTGTCCATCGAGGTCATCGGGCCGGCCATGGTCAAATTCTCTCCTGTACTCGCTGAGATACACCTGCCACGGCTGCTGGCTGGAGAAGAGGCGTGGGCACAGGCATTCTCAGAGCCGAACGCCGGCAGCGATCTCGCCTCATTGCGCACCCGAGGAGTTGTGACGGGTGACGAGATGGTCGTCGAGGGTCAGAAAGTGTGGACCAGCCACGGCCATCGTTCGGCTCGGCTGCTGACCCTGGTCCGGACCGGCAGCACTGATAGCCGCCACCGCGGCCTCTCCGCCCTGCTGATCGACACCGACAGTGAGGGGCTCACGAGGAACCCGCTCATGTTCGCCAATGGCATCGACGAGATGTGTGAGACCTTCTTCGATAGCGTGCGGGTCCCGATGCAACGAATGGTCGGTGCCATCGACGAAGGCTGGGACGTCGCAATGTTCATGCTGCAGTACGAGAGAAGCATGTATGCAGCGCAGCGACAAGCGTGGCTAGGGCTCCGCATCCGGCAGCTCACCGACTATCTGGTGGCCAGCGGCACCTATCAGAGAGCTATGCACGCCGTTGACGCCGCGTGGCTGCAGCTCCAGACCGTTCGCGCCCGGACCATTCAAATGGTACGTCGACTCGACAACGGAGAAATCGTCGGTCCAGAGGCATCAGCCGACAAGATTCTTCTCGCCCGGGCCGAGCAGGCGATCTTTGAGATCGCCCGGAATATCGAACGGTCCCAGTTCGCGCTGGATGACTCCGCCGAACGATGGCGTTCCGGATGGTGGTACAGCCGGGCGACGAGCATCATTGGGGGAGCGCGGGAGATTCAATGTTCGGTGATAGCAGACCGAGTCCTGCGACTTCCTCGCGACTAGGACGGACATCAGATGGATGATGATTACAAGAAGTTGATCCTCACTTCAGTACGCGAGGCTCTGATCCGGTCTCCGAAAGACATTGCCGAAGCACTTAGGGAATTCGGCTGGAGTGAGTGCGCGGCCATGGACGAGCCATTTGCCTTCACTGCCCTCTTCGAGCAGCAGGGTCACCTGGGAATCACTTCCGATGCCCTTGACCTCGCCGCTGCCACCCTCCTGGGGATCGAATCGGATGTCACCGTGGTTTGGCCGGTAGGCCTAGCACCTAGCGACAAGAACGATGCACCCGCGGATGATGGTCGACTGGCCGTTGACGGCATTACCCTGCGAGGTGTTCGAGAATCTAACCGTAGGCTTCTCGTTCCGGCGGCGGGCAGCGTTCATCAAGTCGAGTGTGAAACGCTCGAGGAGTCGGTGCTAGGCATGATGGCGAGAGATTCGCACTGGGTTAGGCTCCGCGGCAGCGCCCAAAGCGTGGCCATCATGGGTTCGTGGACTGAGTTGGCTCCGAAGTGTCGTCTTGCTATTGCGAGCGAACTTGTCGGCTTGGCCCAAAGAATCTTGGATGTTGCGACCGAGCAGGCCAGTACCCGCAAACAGTTCGGCCGCACGATTGGCGCAAACCAAGCGGTCCGGTTCCAACTTGCGGAGGGTTACGCGGACGTATCTGGGGCCCGGGCGCTCGTCGCAGCCGCTTGGGAGGATGGATCAGCATCTTCGGCGAGTTGGGCCAGGGAAGTGGCCGGATCGGTGCATGGGTCGTTGGCCAAGATGGCGATCCAGGTGTGCGGAGCCATGGGGCTGTCAGAGGAGCATCAGCTACCAAGACTCGTTCGGCGGGGCTTTGCGTTGGACTCCCTCATGGGTGCGTCAGATGAGCCATGGATGGATCCCGGTAAGGAGATTGCGTCACCCTTTGGCCAGAGCCCAGAGTCTCATGAGAGCGTCGGGCATTTCTGATCACTCGACATCTTTGTGGACTTCCCAGTGTTACGACACGGATTTGGAGTCGCCACGCGTGCCGTTTCGGGGCCCGTGCCAACTGGCAGGCCGCTGACACGATCTCGTCAAAGTGGTACTCTGAACGCAGGAAGTTCTGGCGATCTACCCACAGTCACGCAGAAGTTGACTCAACTCGAAAGAGGCATCTGACAAATGAGATATCAGGCTATCTCCGCAGACGGCCACGTCAATGAGCCGCCGACGCTTTGGGTCGACAACCTACCGGCGAAGTACAAGAAGCGCGGGCCTCACATCATCGAGACGCCCAAGACCAAAGGCCATGCTTGGATTATGGAGGGGCAGAAGCGGCCCTCTCCGATGGGCTTCAGCTCGATGTACTCGAAGGCGTCGAAGCGGTTCGACCGAGCGTCCTTGGTCGATAGCTTCAAGCAGATCAAAGACCGTGGCGTGCGCTACGAGGATGTGTTTCCGGGTTCGTACGATCCTGCAGCCAGAGTTAAGGAGATCATCGAGGACGAAACTGATGCTGAAGTCATTTTCAACGGCGTGTCAACGGTGTGGAATGGCATCAAGCTGTGCCCCGATCGTGACCTGAGCTTGGCCTGCTTCAAGGTATACAACGACTGGATCGCCGAGTTCCAGGCCTACGCCCCCGAGCGGTTCGTCTGTAATGGGACCCTTCCGACAACGGGAATCGAGGATGCCCTCGAGGAGTTCCATCGCTGTGCTGATATGGGGCTCAAGACGGTTCAGCTTGAGTCCTACCCAAGCGGGTCATTCACCACCCCGAGTCCCGAAGATGACAGGTTCTGGGCTGCCGCTGTTGAGCTCGGTATGCCGATCAACGTGCACACCCAGTTCTTCTTCCCCGCTGGCGATCTCGGAGCGAAACCAGACACAGACGGAGTACAGGAAAGTCACGCGAAGGCTAAGAAGCTGGGGCTCGACCTCCAAGAGGGCAGTTTTCCGATGATCATGTTCAAGATGATCTCGTCGGGAGTGTTTGAGCGGTTCCCTGATCTGAAGCTAGTGGGCAGCGAAGTGCATTTGGGATGGGTGCCTTACTATCTCGAGCACTTTGACGAGTCCGTGGTGCGGAATCGAACGGACTGGTCACTTCCGATGTTGCCCAGCGACTATTTCCGGCGGAACATCTCAGTGGTCTACATCGTCGACGAGGTCGGTGCAGCCAACCGCTACGACATCGGTGTAGGCAACATCATGTGGGGTCCCGACTTCCCCCACTCCTCGAGTAGCTGGCCGGTCGACTACCAACTTGGACGTGAAATCCTCGAGCGGGCTGGATGCACGCCGTCAGAGATCGGGCGGATCATGTGGAAGAACGCAGCTGATCTCTACAGGATTCCTTACGACGAGCCGGCCGTGACTACGGCCGCGGCTTAAACTCGACCCGGGGGGGACCATGGACGGAGCTTGCGCAGATTTGCGCGTACTGGATCTCAGCGACGACCTCGCAGGTTCGTTAGCGTCAATGATCTTCGCCGACTTTGGGGCAGAGGTGATTCGCATCGGGGACCAGTCCGACGGGACGGAGCTGTCGTCGGCGCGTCTTCTCTTGGATCGAGGGAAAAAGCGAGTTGCACCGGATCTCGACTCAGCTTCGGGTCTAAGCCAACTTCTGAAGCTCGTGACCACTGTCGACGTGGTGGTGGCATCGGATGGCAGAGGGCAACGAGAAGATGCGGACGTTGGCTATGCCTGGATGGCCGCACTAAATCCGGCACTCGTCTACTGCTCGATTACCGCATTTGGCGACCAGGGTCCGCTGGCTGGGATACGAGCAGATGATTCGCTGGTGATGGCGCGGGCGGGGATCTACCGGGATCAACCGGGGTGGTTCTCGGACGGCAGCCGACCCATCTATCGAGCAAGCAAAGATGGGTCATACTTCGCAGCCATGCTGGCCGTTCAGGGGATTCTCGCTGCCCTCCGGGTCCGTGATCTGACCGGAACGGGCCAATTGGTTAAGACCAGCCTGTTGCAAGCAATCGCCTGTCGGCAGAATCCAAAGGTCCGTTGGTTACTCCGGGACGGAGAAGAACTCCCCAGAGAGGAACGGGCGAATAGGCAGTCAGTCCAAGAAGAGATGAACACTCTTCCGCACCATCGCGATCCCCGCGAGGCCAGCCTGATCGGGATGCTGGTTGAGTGCAGCGACGGTCGGTGGATCGTTCATTCTCACACGGAGCCTCACTTCTTCCCCGCCTGGATCGATGTTCTAGGGATGAGCTGGATATGGGAGGACGAGCGATTCACAGGCGCGCCCTACCGGTTCACCGATGTGGATGCCAAGGTCGAACTGCTTCACCTCCTCGAATCCCGAATGAAGGAGCGAACTGCAGCAGAGTGGATGGATGCCTATCTCAAGAACGGCAACGTGTGCGGAGATGTCGTACAGACCACTCGGGAGGCACTCCAGCATCCGCAATTGTTAGCCATTAATGGCACCGTGGAGTTTGAGGACATCCGGGTAGGGAGGGTTCTCCAAGTGGGCCCATTGGCCAATATTCCCGGTGCGCCAGCGGCAATCCGGCCTCCTGCGACGAGCGAAGAGGACCTAGATCGGCTCATGGAGCGCAAGGTCGATCGCTTCTCCAATCCCGGATCCATCCAGAAGGGAACCAAGTTTTCTGCGGGCCCACTCGACGGAGTGACGATCGTCGAGGCCGCTTACTACTACGCCACACCATTTGCGACGGCACTGCTGTCCGATCTTGGCGCTCGGGTTATCAAGATTGAGCCCTTGCGGGGCGATCCGTATCGGGCCCTTGCCGGCGGTGCTGGTGATGGTGATCCAGTACTCAACCTGGGTCACAACAACATGGTCCGCGCCATGCAGGGGAAGGAGAGTATCGCCCTTGACCTGAAGGACAGGCGAGGACAGGAAATTCTCCATCGGTTGGTCGCTGGGGCTGACATCTTCGTTCACAGCTTCCGGCGTGGCGTACCGGAGTCACTAGGCATCGACGAGGCCACGCTGAGAAAAGTCAATCCTGGACTTGTGTATCAGTATGGAGCCTCCTACGGGTCGGTGGGTCCTTATTCTCGACAGCCCGCCATCGATCCGGTGATCGCGGCCTTTGCCGGCACCACTGCGTATCAAGCTGGCTCCGGCAATCCACCCCTCACCGAAACCGGGGCGGATCCTGTCGCCGCTGCCGGACACGCGGCAGCGATGATGCTGGGACTACACGCCCAGCGCCGTACTGGCCAAGGTCAGTATGTGGAATCGGCGATGATCCTCTCGAATATCTACCTCAATCTGGAAGAAGCCCTGTCCTTCGAAGGGATGTCCAGCCGGCCGCCGGTTGACCCGAGGCAGTTTGGAACCGGAGCTGTCCATCGGCTGTATCAGTGTGCGCCAGGCGCGGAAGCACAGGGACGGCTGCCACACGGCAATCCGAACTCATGCTGGGTATTCCTCTCGGCAGTCGATGATCAAGCGTTCGAGCAGTTCTGCACCATCGTCGGCCGCAAGGACCTTGTGCAAGACCCTCGCTTCAGTTCACGGGATGGCCGTGATGAGAATGGCACATTGCTTACAGAGTTGCTGGCAGAGCTCTTCTTGACCAACAGCGCTGCCCACTGGGAGGAACTGCTTCTCGTTGCGGGTGGAGGCTGCGTCATCGCCGACGCACTGTCGCACTTTGCCTTCGTCCACGAGGATCCGCAGGCCAAGGCAATTGGGCTGATGGAGACTACTGAGCACCCCAGTTTCGGGGGGACCTACTGGAGACACGCACCACTCGTCACCTGCTCCTCAACGCCAGGACACGGAAGGCCTTACTGCGAGTTGGGCGAACACACCCAAGATCTTCTGCGGGAGTTGGGATATGACGAGTCGGCAATCGCGGAGCTGGAACAGGCAGCCATCGTGAAGAGCGCGCCCAAATTGGCCAGGGCAACATCGCCCACCTGAGGGACCCACGGAAAGTATAAGAGCGTCGTGCCAGCTCCTGCTGAATCGATGCACCACAGCCCTTCTCGAGGGTAGGAGAAATGATGACAGAACCCAGCGTGCGTCGGATTATTTCAGCGGATTCACACATCGTCGAGCCGCGTGATCTCTTCGAGTCGCGGTTGCCCGCTGGCCTCAAGGACAGGGCGCCGAAGTTGGTGCCGTGGGAAGGTGGAGATGCCTGGCAGATCGAGGGTCTCGACCCCGTCCCGCTGCCAATCACGGCGGCAACGGGATCTGGCTACCGCCGACCCGGCAAATCGCCGCATGCGGCTATCTCCTTCGACCAGGTGATGCCCGGACTGTACGATCCGGCCGCTCGCGTCAGCGACCAAGGGGAGGACAGCGTCGATGCCGAGGTCCTTTATCCGTCTCCGGCACTCTGGGATGCAATCAATCAGCTCCGCGACTCCGAGTTAAAACTGGCCTGTGTGCGTGCCTACAACGATTGGCTCGGTGAGTATTGCGCCCATGATCCGAGCCGATTGATTGGTATCGGAAAAATTCCCTCAACCGGTATCGAGGACGCAACCAAGGAGCTCCAGCGTTGCGTCGAGGAACTGCACTTTCGGGGGGTGGTACTTGATACGTGGCCAAGCGGCAAGCGCGTTTCCGGCGATGAAAGTGATAACCCGTTCTGGGAAGTTGTAGACGGGCTTCGAGTCCCGGTGAGCCTCCATTACTCCATCGGCGGTCAGCAGCAGAGCCTTCCGAATTCTGGAATCTCACCAGGGTTGAAGCCTCCGATGGCGGATGCCGTTGTCCCGCTCATTTCTGCCGAGGTCTTCGACCACTATCCGAATGTACAGCTCGTATTCGCGCACGGCGACGCCGGCTGGGCATCTCATTGGCTCGAGTTCATGGATAGCAACTACGTGCGACATCGCCACCTCCCGCAATATGCGTTGCCTAATCCGGATGCGTTGCCGAGCGAGTACATCCGCAAGCACTCGTTCTTCACTTTCCATCATGATCGATCGGCCGTGCGGGATCGCCACAGGCTCGGGGTGGCCCATCTCCTATGGGCCAGTCACTTCCCATTGGATGACTCGAACTGGCCCGAGAACCGCCAGCAGGCTGTTCGGGTAACCGAGGAACTTCCCAGTGACGAGCGCGCAGCGCTGCTATCTGTCAACGCAGCACGGCTCTATCGCCTCCCAGGCTACGAGGATGGCTTTGAGGATGCAGCGGTCAGTACGTTCGCTCAGCTCGTGTACTTCTAGCACCGTGCCGGGCTCTCTTGGGCTTAGTCGAGGTCCCTTAGCTCATGCCTGTGCCGAGCAGACGGTCACGCGAAGCACTCCCTGCGGGAGTGAGCAGTGGAACCGGCATGATGCTTGGGTGACGGATCAAGTCACATCAACGCGATTCGGAACGGAGTCCCCTTCGTGACAGTGAGGGTTAGCGATACTCATGGTGAGATTAATAGGGTCGGATTCATTGGCCTCGGCGACATGGGTGGGGCCATGGTCGACCGCATTGTCGCCGGGGGTTTCGAGACAGTGCTATGGGCTCGACGCCCCGAGGTTCTCGACTCGATGGTGGGTCCAACGGTACGTGCTGCCAAAAGTCCGGCGGAGCTGGCTGCTTCAGTCGATCTCGTGGGCGTCTGCGTCTGGGCAGATCAAGACGTGCGTGCCGTGATGGAGGGAAATGAAGGCGTATTGAGCGGATGTCGACCCGGCACTGTGATCGCGATACATTCGACGATCCAGCCGGCGACTTGTCTTGAGCTAGCAGCCATTGGAGCGGAACTGGGTGTGACGGTTGTCGATGCTCCGGTGAGTGGCGGCAGAAATGGTGCCCTGGCCGGTACCCTTGTTGTGGCCGTCGGCGGCGAAGGCCCTGTCATCGAGCGCTGTCGTCCGGTGTTCAATACTTTCGGAAATCCGGTGATCCACGTTGGCCCGGTCGGGAGTGCTCAGTTCGGCAAGTTGGTCAACAACGCAGTGCTAGCTGCCAATATCGCAGTCGCCGACGATGCCTTGACGCTAGCTACCTCCGCCGGCATACGGCCGGAGGCGATGACTGAACTGCTGAGGAATGGTTCTGGGCGTAGCTATGGTCTTGAGATTGCGCTCTCAAGCAGACACTCTGCCGAAATGCGCCACAATGTGTTCGCGCCGCTCGACAAGGATGTCACCTGTTTGACAAAGGATGCCGCACCAGAGGCAAGCAGATCGGTGCCCTTGCTCGTAGACACCGCAACTGAGGCTCTCCGCCGTCTCGTTGATCCTCCGTCATCGTGGGAGGTCTGAATCCCGTGCGGGCAACGGAACTCAAGGTTGGCCATCAATGACCGACGAAGGCCTGAACTATGCGACCGTCTGGGAAGCGATTGCTGATCGGATTCCAGACAGTCCGGCACTCCGTCACGGTAGCTATCAGGTGTCATGGGGGTCGTTTGAGGACCGGTCGGCACGACTTGCGGGAGCGCTTCGGTCACTAGGTGTGGGCCATGGCGATGGAGTAGCTGCATACCTCTATAACCGGCCGGCGTTCTTTGAGATCTTCTTCGCCGCGCTGAAGGTCAGGGCGGTACCCTCGAACGTGAACTATCGCTACGGCAGTGGTGAGTTGTTGGCTCTTCTGGAGAACTCGGGAGCTAAGGTCCTGTTCTTCGATGCCGCTCTGCGCGAGAATGTAGCCTCCGTTGCTGACCGTGCTCCGGGCATCGAGTTCGTCGAAGTGGGGGACCTGTCGACACAGCCGCCGCTGGCGAGCGCCCCGTCCATGGAGGATCTGATTGCCAGATCCGCGCCAGCCCTCCGGATTGAGCGCGATGGTCGTGACCAGTTCCTTTCCTACACCGGTGGCACTACGGGGCTACCCAAGGGGGTGCTCTTCGACATCGGCCAGAGCATGCGAAATTCGCTGTGGTTTCGCGATCTGTTTACGGGTAAGACCACTGACCTCGGACCAGTCGACTATGCCGTCCAGCTCCGCGAAGAGGGCTTCCCGCTTTCAGCAATACCAGCCTCGCCACTTATGCATAGCACGGCGTTCATTTTTGCCTCCTTGCCCACACTGACCGCAGGCGGCCTTGTCACGACGCTGGAGAGCCGGTCGTTCGATCCGGACGAGCTGCTTAGGGCGATAGGAACGACTCGTGCTCAGGTGGTTGCGATCGTGGGAGATGCCGTCGCATTGCCGATCGTGCGGGCTCTGGACGCCGGTCTGGGCGTTGAGGACCGCTACGACACCGACTCCTTGCGGGTGATCTGCTCGGCTGGTGTGGCCTGGACCCCGCCCATTAAACAGCGTCTTCTCGATCACCTGCCCTCGGTGACGCTGCTGGATTCATGCGGTTCCACTGAGGGCGTCGCGTACGGAATCCGTCAGGTGAGGAAGGGCGATCCAGTTGTGGCCGCGAACTTTGACGCCGCTCCCGGGCTCGTGGTTCTCGACGAGGACGGCCGGGAGTTACCTCGGGGGGAAACAGGCCTATTGGCAGGCCCGACGACGGCATCGGGCTATTTCCGAGATCCCGAGAAGACTGCCGCAACGTTTCGATTCGTCGATGGAGTCCGATACGCCATACCAGGTGATCTGGGACGCATCGAGTTCGATGGATCGGTGACGCTTATCGGTCGTGGCAATACCACTATTAACACCGGAGGCGAGAAGGTGTTTCCGACTGAGGTCGAGGAGGCTATCCGCTCACTTCCTGACGTAGACGACTGTCTCGTGCTGGGCGTGGCGGATGAGCGATTCGGCCAGACTGTCGCGGCGCTGGTGGTTTGCAGGCCACATCACCGCCTCGATGATGAAGATGTGGCGCGAGCGGTGAGGAGTTCTCTGGCGGGATACAAAGTGCCACGATTAGTTCAATTTGTTGAGCAGGTGCCAAGGCTTCCGAACGGAAAGGTTGACTACGAGGCCGCTGGGTTGATCTTCCGGACGCCCGTCGATCAGTTGTCGCTACCGATAGCCGAGTAGACCGGGAGCCCGGGCCTTGGAGAGCTCGATTCGGGCCTGTGATCCGTGTTGGGACCGCTCAGCATTTCGTAGATTCCACCATTGTGGCCATCGGTGAACTGGAGGATGTGGAGATTATGGACTTTGAGATGGGCGAGGACGTAGCCCGCCTTCGTCGGGATTTGCGCGATCTGGTTACGGAACGCCTTCCGTCGGACTTCTTGGGTGCGTTCACCGACGACAGCGCAGATCTCGAAGCCACCCAGTCTTTCTGCCGGGTGCTGGCGGACCGAGAGCTGCTCTGTCCGGCATGGCCGACCGAGTGGGGCGGTCAGGATGCCTCCGTGTGGATTCAGACCGCCGTGCGGGAGGAGATGTGGGCGCATCACGAACCCCGTGGACCGCAGTACATGGGCGTGAACTGGGTCGGCCCGACGATCATGCGCCATGGCACCCCTGAGCAACAGCAGAAGCACCTTCCTCTCATTGCCGGCGGCGAGGTCATATGGTGCCAGGGCTTCAGCGAGCCCGATGCCGGATCTGATCTTGCCTCGGTACAGACATCGGCCCGCCGTGACGGTGATGGGTGGTATATCTCAGGCCAGAAGATCTGGACCTCCTATGCCACCATGGCGCAGTGGTGCTTCTTGCTGACCCGGACGTCTAAAGGGGAGAAGAAGCATAACGGTCTGACGATATTTCTTGTTCCCATGTCGGATCCCGGTATCGAGGTTCGGCCGATCGCCAGCATGGTGGGTCCCCATCACCTCAATGAGGTGTTCTTTGACGAGGTGTGGGTCACAGAGGCCGACGTCATGGGTGCGGTGGACAAAGGATGGGAAGTCGTTCAGGAGGTGCTCGCTTTCGAGCGCGTAGGGATCGCCCGTTATGCCCGATGCGAGCGGCTGCTCGTGCGCGCCCCGAGCGCGCTGGGAGATGCTTGGCACGGTCTTCCGGAGGAATTGCGGACTCGGTGGGCCGAGATGTTGGTCCGGTGCCGTCGGGCTCGGCTGCTTGCCTACCGAGTCGTGGCCACACAGCAGCGGGGGAGTGTTCGGCCGGGCGATGTTGCGGCTTATCGCATTGCAGTGACTCTTCTTGACCAGCACAGCGCTGACGTACTGATTGAAATCGCCGGACTATTCGACGCCACCGGTGATGACGCTATCTACTTCAAGAAGGAGGTTCACGACCACTGGCGCTACGCCCAAGCATCGACGGTTGCGTCCGGAAGTACCGAGGTGCAACGCATCCTCCTGGCACGTTCACTGATCAACTCATGAATAACTTTCTAAGTGAAGAGGTTCTCGAATACGGGAAGCTCGCTCGGCGAGCTCTAGCAGTCGCTGGTGGGGATAGTCTGGCCCGACTTGCGGAGGAAGCTCCGGAGAAGCGGGGCTCGCTTGTCGAATCGGCTTTTGGCGAGCTGGGAGCGTGGGACCTTGATCCTCGTAGTAGTCCTGATGACGCTGATGCCGCCGCCGTTCTCTGTCGGAGCGCCGGATTCGCCGCCGTCGCCTACCCACTTGCCGAAAGGCTGGCTCGCCCCCTCGACATTGACGTAGACGGACTAATCGTTGTTGACGCGGCGTTGCCCGCTGCCGCGATCGGTGGGACAGACCTTCGTTGGTTGGCGGTGGATCTCACTGGCTGCCGCAGCTTTGTCAAGCCACTATCCGGCGAGCTGAAGCCCCGTGAGGACTCATACATCGTAGGACTCGAATTGGATTCTCATGACCAGGCCGGCGAACACCTCGTCGCTTTGGGACTGCTCCTTCCCTGTTGGACACTGCTCGGCCTCCTCGATCGGGCATTGGAGCTGACTTGTGGATACGTAGTAGAGCGTCAGCAATTCGGAAAGAGTCTGGCTTCCTTCGAAGGCGTGCAATTCCAGCTCACCGAAGCGGAGGTCGAGCGTCTTGGATTAGAGGAACTGGCTAAGTACGCATTGTGGAGTGCCGAGACCCGGCGTCCCGAGGCACTCGATGATGCACTGGCACTGCGTGTTGCGGCGGTGCAGGCCGCGGATATCGTCTTCCGTATCGCTCACCAGCTCCATGGCGCCATCGGGTTCTGTGACGAGTCGATGATCTCGTGGGTGTCGCGAGCAAGCATTCCCTTCCGACGTCTCCCCTTCGGCCTCTCGGCGACTCGCGCTCAATTGCTTGCGCGTGTCGATGGTCAGGGGCTCAATGGTCTCTTCTCGCCGACTGTCTGAACTGATCGGTGGGTCGCGGTTCAGTGAGGCCACTCGATCGCCCACCAAGTGCTGTGACAAGGTGGCGGCATGGACTTTGAGTTCTCCGAGGCCGATGAGCAGTTCCGGAAGGAGGTCAAGAGTTGGCTGGCCTCGCACCTGGTAGGGGAGTTCGCGGCCCTTGGAGGGGGTTCGAAGTTGGGGGAGGGCGACGAGCTGGAGTTGCGAAAGGGTTGGGAGCGAGAGCTTTCCTCAGGGGGCTGGCTCGGTCTTGGGTGGCCGGAGGCCTATGGGGGCCGGAACCTTCCGTTGATCCAAGAGATGATCTTCAATGAAGAATACGCTCGAGCGGGAGGCCCGAATCGTGTGGGATGGTTTGGCGAGGAGCTGCTGGGCCCGACACTCATCTTGTTCGGGACTGAGGAGCAGAAGCTCCGCTTCCTTCCACCGATCATAAGGGCCGAAGAGTTTTGGTGTCAGGGCTTTAGCGAACCTGATGCGGGTTCTGACCTGGCGAGTCTGAAGACAGCGGCGGTTCTCGATGGCGACGAGTGGGTGATCAATGGCCAAAAGGTGTGGACGAGCCTGGGGCACATTTCCGATTGGATATTCGTCGCGTGCCGAACGGATGCGAAAGTGCCGAAGAAGCAACAGGGAATCACCTTTCTGCTCTGTCCGGTTCGCCAGCGAGGTGTGGACGTTCGACCAATCAAGCAGATCACAAACACGTCGGAGTTCAATGAGGTCTTCTTCACAGACGCACGGACCTCGGCGGAAATGGTGGTAGGCCAGGTCGGAGAGGGATGGAAAGTCATGCAGGGCACCCTCGGTGTCGAGCGTGGAACAGCATTTCTCGGGGAACAGCTCCGGTGGCGCGAGCAGTTCAATTCGCTGGTCAAATTCGCTCAGGTCCACGGCCACTCAGCAAGTTCTATAGCCCGGCAACGCCTGGCTGATGCCTACATAGGACTTACGATCACTCGCCTCAACGGACTCCGCGCTGCGTCGCAGGTGATTGGATCTGGAACGCAAGGTCAGGTGGCGGCAATTTCTAAGCTGCAATGGTCAACCTGGCATCAGCGCCTCGGCGAACTTTCAATGGACTTGATGGGTCAAGAGGGTTTGATTCTTGCTGGCGGCGAGAACGATGACCGCCAGTACTCGTTTCTGTTCTCCCGGGCCGAAACCATTTTCGCGGGTACTTCTGAGATCCACCGGAACATCGTCAGCGAGCGGACGCTTGGTCTACCGCGTGACTCGGGCCGAGGTTCTCGGTGACGTAGCCACGTTAGGGCACCGAATCTTGATTCGATTGACTGAATGATCGAACCGTCGATGGGATGACTGGCCGTGCAATGACCCACCCTCGGCGCTATCGGGCTAAAAGATGCTGGCTGCATTCTCGGACATAATGCGCTCCTGCATATCGTGAGGCAGAGAAGACAGGATCGTTCTGAAGTCGGACGGAGTTTCGACCCCTTCAGCATGGGGAAAATCGGAACCGAACACCAGCACACTGTCGTCCCCGCCGAGCTGATCGACGATCTCTGGTATGTCATCCTCGGGATAGGGCGTCACACGAACGTGACGCTTGAAAATGGCGGAGGGTCGCTCCGTAAGTTGGCCGCCGAGCCACGGACCATTTCTTCCCATTCCCCGGCTCTTGTCCATGTGGCTGAGAGTGTGGGGTACCCAACTGGCGCCGTGCTCAGCAATGAGCACATTCAGTTGGGGAAACCTACCGAAGAGATTGTCGAAAATCAGAGCTGAGATTGTGTCGATCACGGCGCGCTCGCCGTACGTGTTCATCCATTGCCATGCCGACATGTGCCAAGAGCTCGGATCCGAGTCGTGGCCCCAGGCGGGGGAGATGGACTCGAAGTACCAGAACGGCATGATGTGGAGGGCGATCACAACGCCTGCCTCGGCAAGCCTGCTCCAGATCGGGTCAAAGTATGGATCGCCCGGGCTACGGCCGTATGCGGGTCCGGTCGGCAGCAGCACGACTTTGGCACCCCGTTCGATTATGTCCTCGGTAAGCGGCACCGCCCTATCAAGATCACGCAAAGAGAGGAGGGCCGTCGAGTAGATCTTGTCCTCGAAGTTGAACCCCCAGGTCTCGTCGAACCAGCGGTTGTACGAGGTCATGTTGGCGTAGAGGGCCTCCGTGTCGGCAACGTAGTGCTCAGCCGATAGGGCGAGTGCTCCGGGGAAAAGGACGCACCGTGAAATCCCTTGTGACGCGAGTACATCAAGGCGCGGCTCCCGTTCGATGTAGGCCGCTTGCATCGGCTCAGGAAGATACCGTACTTCGGGGTCGCCAGAGGCCATCTCCTTGAGCATCTGGCGCAGGGATCCGGGCCGATAGGCGAAGTCGAAGCCGATTCCTTCCTCGCTGGTGAAGGTAGCGATTCGGTCACCAGCGAGGACAACGTCCTTGTTGTCGCCGTTCAGGCTGGGTCGGATCGACCGGTCCATGTACTGCGTCGGAAGAAAGCGGGTCATCGCGTCTCGCGGTTCGTAGATGTGAGTGTCGCAGTCGAATGCACCTGGGCTACTGGTCGTCATGGCTCTCTCCGTGTTTGCCCTCATCGGTTAGGCGATGAGGTCGTTCCCTAAATTACCCAGATTGATGATCCGATTGACCCCTAGGTTCGAGTAGTCATAGCCCGTTCTCGGATAGCCGTTGGTGAGAAATGCGAAAGAGGTGCCCGCATCCGGGTCCATGAAGGCAAGCTGACATGGTGCCCCCCCGCTCCCGAACGTTCGTTCCGAACCCGTTCGGGGGGTCCAATTCCCACCCACCTCACCCTTCACCATACAAAAGAGACCGACATTTGCGGTTTCCACGCTCCCGCCGTAAATGCGGTCTCCGAACGGTGCTTCCGACCGACGCACGCGGATTGCATCGATGAGTGTGCCTTCGTCCCATAGTCCCGAATGGAGAAGGGCTTGGAACAGCATCACGACGTCCGCAGCCGAACCGCAGATCGAATGGCTGGGTTCACCACCTGCCAGGACCTGAGGATTCGCCAGATACCATGGGCCCATAGGATCCACCGTCAGTTCGTCCTCCACCGGATCGACCACGACCGGCGGGGCCAAAGCGGTGTAGTACTGCTCCTCTGGGAGCGGCAGCGCGAAACCCAACTCGAGGGGCTCGACAATCTCCATTCTCAGATAGTCGGAGAATGAGAGGCCGGAACGTCGTTCAACCAGTTCTGCGATCACCCACGCAGCAGAGGTGAGGTGAAATTGCAATCTGGTCCCAGGCGGACAGTCAAGCCTCCACTTGCCGAAGGCGTTGAGTCGCGACGGACGGTCCAGCATCGCAGGGTAGCCGAGGGGAGCAAACGGGAATCCGGCCACGTGGGTGAGAACGTGCTCGACGGTGACGGTCTCCTTCCCATTCGTATCAAACTCCGGAATTACATCGACGACGTGCTCATCGAGGGTGAGGAGGCCATCTCCGAGCAGCTTCCAGACCACTGCGGCAACGACGTTCCGCCCTACCGATTGGAGAATGTATTGATGCTGATTGGTTGCTGATCCGAACGTCTCAAAGGCAACCAAATGATTCTCTTTGGCCACCGCCACTTGAACACTCGGAAGCTGATGCTGGTCAACCTCAAGCCGTGCTCGAGAGAGGAAGAGCTCGAGCCGGTTGCGGTCGATTCCCACATCCTCAGGCGTGGCAAACTCCATTAGCATCAGCATAGACCGCCCCAGTTGCAGGCACGCCGAGTCAGTCCTCGTCGGGGTGAGCGTTCACGTATGCGTCCAGGTGAATCCTCCGAACCGGTGGACCGAGAATGAGAGCATCGCACGCTGTGATTAATTCGGTCTCCAAAGCGAAGGGCGAACCGCCCGGAACGTTCTTCGTTACAGCTCAACGCCGGAGTCTGCGAGCACTCCTCCGGGGTAGTTGCTGCAGTATCAAAGGATGCGGCACAAGGGTCCGTTTTGCATCCGCTCACCCGGGAGAGAATCGCCGACCAGTCATCCTCGCTCCGGGCTTAGGATGCGGGATTGCGGCCGCTTCGTGAGAGGGAACCGTCAGCCCATGCGCTTAGCGGCGATCGTGAAGCAGACGCCACTGGCGGAAGATCTGCGCCTTGGGGCGGATGGCCGTGTCGTTAGGGATGGCAGCGCACTGGAGATGAGTGCCTACTGCCGACGTGCAGTTAGCAAGGCGGTGGAGCTGGCAGGGCTCGCCGCAGGGAGCACCGTGACGCTGATTTCCCTCGGCCCCCCTGCGGCGGAAGCGGTGCTACGCGAGGGAATCGCCTGGGGTCTCGACCGTCACGTGGATACCTGGGGAATCCTGTTGACAGATATGGCATTTGCCGGAAGTGACACCTTCGCTACTGCCGCCGCCCTGTCCGCGGCTATTGCCCGCGAAGGCCCTTTCGACCTGATCCTGTCGGGTAAGAACTCCATCGATTCTGATACCGGACAGGTGCCACCCCAGGCGGCCGAGATGCTCGGCTTACCCTTCGCCAGTGGCGTACGGGAACTCGCACTTGACGGAAATATCCTCCAGGTGGGCTGTGAGCACGATGACAGCTGGGTTGAGATGTCGATGGACCTGCCGGCAATGTTGTCGTGTGCCGAACGGCTGTGTGAACCGACCAAGGTTCCGAGTGATTACTGGCGAGGTGTCGGCGGCGACAGGGTGAGGATTGTCACTGCCAAGGATTTGGGACCCGGAACCTGGGGCGCGGCTGGGAGTCTGACGAGAGTCGGGGTCTGCCGGTCCACTTCTATTGAGCGCGCGGCAGATTGTTGCGCCTGAGAGACCGTTGCAAGCGCAGGTGAGCGAAGCTGTGCAACTCCTGCTCGACCGGGGGGCACTCCAGGCCGGGGCGGCGCATCAGACAGGTTCGATGCCCCTCACTGGTGGTTCGGGACCTGTAGTCGCTGTCGTGGCCGAGCCGTACGAGGACATCATTACTCAAGAACTGTGCTCGCTATCGGCGCGACTGGCATCCGAACTCGCCGGGTCCACACTGTTGTTCGGTTCCCCGGGCCTCGCTGAATCGAATGCCGGATCATGGGGTGCCGACCATCTTGTCCGAATCGAAGGAGGGGAATCCACCGAGGATTTCGCTCGTTCGGTCTCTGACTGGGTCTTCGAAAATCCTCCCTGGGCAATCTTGTCTGGCTCTACGGCCTATGGACGAGAAGTCGCGTCGAGAGTGGCGGCAACCATCAAGGCGGGACTTACCGGTGACGCCATAGACTTGGAAGTCGTCAATAGTCGGCTAGTAACGTGGAAACCGGCCTTTGGCGGCCAACTGGTTGCTGCAATCGAAGCCACCTCTGACGTCCAGATGGCGACGATCCGAGCTGGAGTGGCTCGAGCGTTTGCTCCGTGTGACTACATCGCCAGGCTTTCGAGGCGCACAGCGAAACCACGGGGGCGAGCCAGGACGCACGACCGACGGTATGTCGACTCGCCTGTCGGCCTAACCGAGGCCGAAGTGGTGCTGGGAGTCGGTCAGGGCGTAGGACCCGGCGAGCTTCACCAGCTTGATGAGCTACAAAGGGTGTTGGACGCAGAGTTGGGTTGCACGCGGAAGGTGACCGACGGGGGTCGGATGCCACACGGACGGCAGATCGGGATTACCGGACGTTCGATCTCCCCTCGGCTCTACGTGGCCATCGGCACCAGCGGCAAGTTCAACCACATGGTAGGTGTCCGTTCCGCTAGAACCGTCTTGGCTATCAACAAAGATGCAGATGCCCCGGTGTTCAGGTATGCAGATATTGGTATCGTTGCGACGTTTCAAGAGTGCCTTCCGCTTCTCGTTGATGCGCTTCGTCAAGCGCTCACGTCGACTGCGCACCTTTGAAGCCGTTGCGTGTGACGCGTCTCGACCTGGTGAGGGTCCAATCGAACCACGGTGTTCCTCACCGATCTGATGGAAAGGATGAATGTTGACCGGAAAGCTGGCACCACTCGAGCAGCTGAAAGTCCTGGATCTCTCCCGTATGTATCCCGGGGCATTCTGCACGCTGCTCCTCGCCGATCTAGGGGCTGACGTCCTCAAGGTCGAGGGCCCCCGTGGAGGAGACGGCATCAGGTCGATTCCAAGTCCGACCGGTTTCAACGCTACACATACTGCTCTCAATCGCGGCAAGCGGTCGGTCTCCCTGGATTTGCGGAACCCAGCCGCCGGCTCGGTGCTGACCCGCCTGGTCTCTTGGGCTGATGTAGTCGTCGAATCCCATCGGCCGGGTCAACTCGACGAACTGGGACTGGGTTACGAGGCTATGAAGGTCAAGAACCCGAGGATCGTCTGGTGCTCACTGACTGGGTTCGGGGATTTCGGCGACCATCGTGATGCCCCTGGACACGATCTGACCTACTTGGGTTATGCCGGGCTGTTGCGTCTACTCGAGGACGGAACCAGCTCACCACCGGGAGCTGTCCTGTCGTTGCCCTTGGCGGCGCTGATGGCCGCTGTCGGTATTCTCGCCGCTCTGCCCGAGGTTGCCCGATCGGGGCGAGGAGTGCGCCTTGATGCCAACATGGTCGATAGCGCGATGTGGGTCCTGGCCGAAGACATTGCTCGCGCGGCAAGCGCACCGTCGCCAGGGTTCGGGACATTCGCTGCGCGCAATGTATACACGTGCCAAGACGGACTCGAGATCACAGTGGCGGCGTCCGAACCACGCACGTGGGCAGTTCTTTGCGACGCCCTCGATCTTCCGGAACTGAAGGGTCATCAGATCGGCGTGGATGCCGATGAGCCAGTAAGTACGCAGCTCCAGGAGATGTTCCGCTCCAAGCCGGCACGTGCGTGGATCGCCTCCCCCGGACTGCACGGTGGCGTGGGACCCGTCAACCGCGCCGAAGATCTCATCGACGATGCCCACATCGTCTCTCGTGGGAGCCTCGTCAGCCTGGTGACATCGAGGGCTCGGGTGATGGCCAACCCGATTCGCTATTCCAGCGCTACCGGCATCGAGGCGTCATCGGCGCTCACCGATCCACCAGAGTTGGGTGCCAACACCGACGAAGCACTCGTGGCCATTGGCTACACCGCCGAAGAGATCAGTCAGTTGCGCAGCGGTGGAGCCATTTGATGACAAGATGGGAATCGAGTCGACGAAGGCTACCCACAGAAAGACGGGGGAGCGTGCTTCGATGAATGTCGGGATATGTTTCGATCTGCGAAGACCCATCGGGGCCTCGACCTCGATGTCGCGCCTATACTCGTTCACACTCGAAGTGTGCGAAGAGGCGGATCGATTGGGCTGTCACTCTATCTGGCTCAGCGAGCATCATCTCTTCGATGACGGGTACCTTCCCCAGCCGATGACGTTCGCCGCCGCCATTGCGGCACGGACCAGCTCGGTTCGGATCGGGACGGCAATCACCATCGCGCCACTCCATCATCCCCCCGCACTAGCTGAACAGGTCGCGGTCGTGGACTTGATCAGTGACGGTCGGGTCGATCTCGGCATGGGGACGGGATACCGAATTCCGGAGTTTGAACTGTATGGAGCAGATCTGAATACTCGGTATTCGACAACGGATCACTGCGCCCGGGAGCTCCGGCGCCTGTGGAGGTCTGTCACTCCCGGACCGGTACAGGATCCCCTCCCGATCTGGATGGGCTACCAGGGTCCACAGGGCGCTCGACGCGCCGGACTACTCGGGGAACGGCTGCTTACGGCCAACTCCGCGTCCTGGGCTCCATACCGGGATGCACTCATCGATGGCGGCCACGATCCGGCGGCCAGAGGACGGATGGCCGGAGCCATTTCCGGATGGGCCACTCACGATCCCGAGGGAGATTGGCCTTTAGTCTCTGAGCACGTCGCCGCCCAATTCGATTCCTATCGACGCCACATGGTCGAAGGAACGAACCAGCCGATACCGAGGCCGGTCGACCCGGATGCGCTGCGAAGCCGTTCCAGCTCTAAGGGAGTGCTAGATCGCATTATCTACGGCACGCCGGAGGAGTTCGCTGAACAGGTGGCCTCCATCACTCAGGGCGCCCCGGTTGAAACGGTGTTCCTCTGGGCCTCGATTGCGGGAATGGGGGAGGAGATGGTCGTCCGCAATGTCAAGACCATCTGTACTGACCTGGCCTCGCTTCTGGACGACTTCGATCCGATGAGGACTGTCAAATGACTCCACCCATTGAGGACAGACTGCTCGCTATCGAGAGCCGACTTGCCATTGGCCAACTCCCTATTCGGTATGCCATGGCGATCGACGGGCGCGATCTGGATGAGTGGGTCAGTTTGTTTGTTCCCGACGTGCGGGTCGGCCGTACTGGGTCGGGGCGTGAAGCGCTGCGCGACTACATCGAGCCACGACTGAGAGGGTTCCGACGCTCGATCCATCAGATTGTTGGACACAGGATTGATCTCGTTGACCCGCGCTCTACCGTCGCCACTGGCGCAACCTACTGTCGGGCGGAACATGAGGTCGATGATCGGTGGGTTGTTATGGCCATTTGCTACTTCGATGAGTACCGCTGTATAGACAACGAATGGCTCTTCGAACGCCGCCGCGAGCGTCATTGGTACTCCGCGGATGTTCTGGAGCGACCGCAAGCCGTGGGCTTCAACTCGTGGCATCCGGAGAGTCCACCCACCCTTCCCGATCTGTTCCCCACATGGGCGGCCTTCTGGTCAGAACCCGGGTGATCAACCGGTGACGGAAGGTGCCTACGGGCGATCACCAGCCTTAGCGCATAAACATGACTGATATCCACGCCGTCGACTCCGCACTCCTAGTATTCCGGGGGTATCCATCGCCTTCGGCGTGAACCACATTTACGGTGTCGGCAAGATCGCCGGTACCGGTAAGTGAAGCGCCGAACCGGGCCGCCATGGTGGGGGAGTATGACGGCCCAAGCCAGAGCCCTTCGTCCAGCCTGAGAGCCGACGAGCGGGGTGGTGGGGAGAGGAGGTATAACTTGGCGAGGCCGACCGCCGACCCACGTGCCTGTGGTCCTCGCGGTCCGATGGTGCGTCGTACTGATGACGCGTAGTTCCTACAACGGGTAACCACAACGAGGAGTAGAGAGCCATGGCCGACGCCCCACAGCAAGGGAAGTACATCTCGTACGAGGAGCTGGACGACGGCGCCATCGTGCGCATCCTCCTCAACCGCCCGTCGACCCGCAACGCCCAGAACCGCGGTCTCCTGGTGGAGCTGGACGAGGCCTTTCTCCGGGCCGAGGAGGACGACAAGGTACGGGTGGTGATCCTGGGAGGGGTAGGCCCGCTGTTCTCGTCCGGCCACGACATGGGCTCCAAGGAGGCGACCGCCGAGCGGACGCCCGGACCCGATCAGCACCGGTCGGTCACCATCAACGGGGGTACCCGGGTGGGTGCGGAGCAGCGCATGCTCCAGGAGTGGCACTACTACTTCACCAACACCATGCGCTGGCGCAACCTCCGCAAGATCACCGTGGCCCAGGTGCAGGGCACGGTGTATGCCGCCGGGCTCATGCTCATGTGGGCGTGCGACCTCATCGTGGCCGCCGACAACGTGTACTTCGCCGACGTGGTCGGGACCAGGCTCGGGATGTGCGGTGTGGAGTACTTCGGGCACCCGTGGGAGTTCGGTCCCCGCCGGACCAAGGAGCTCATGCTCACCGGCGACGCCATCGACGTCGACGAGGCCCACCGACTGGGCATGGTCTCCAAGGTGTTCCCGCTGGACGACCTGGAGCAGCGCACGCTGGCCTACGCCCGGCGCATCGCCGAGCTGCCGACCGTGACCGCACTGCTCATCAAGGAGTCGGTCAACCAGACCGTCGACAACATGGGCTTCTACAACTCGCTGCAGGCCTGTTTCACCTTGCACCAGCTGAATCACTCCCACTGGGCCGAGATCCACGAGTCCAAGTACCCGGTGGCCGAGGAACAGGACGGGATCGCCAGTTGGAAGACCGCCCCGCCCGTCCGCCTCTCCGAGAAGGACGCGGTGGAAGGACCGGTACCGGCGCGCTGAGCGGCGCATCACCGGACGTGACCCCGTGAGGCTCCGTACCACCTACCGGCAGCCCGGCGCGGCCCGTTACCGCCGGCCCGGGGGAGCCTGGGACGTGCCCACCCTGGGTGCCCCATCTGGTGGGAGGCCCTGGTCAAGGGGCAACCCCCGACTGTTCCCGCCGGGCTTACGTGTGGACACCTTTGTAGTCGGCAGTCCCTCCGTCAATCTGGATGAGTCCTAATTCGCCGACCGGGGATTGGTAGGTAGAGGGCCTCCGTCAGGACGGTAGGTGGACCGTGAGGGGTCGCCTGTAGGAGACATCAGCCTTGTCGCGGGACACGCCCTTTCCGACTAATGCGGCTACCGTGCTCGACAGTGAGGATGGTACGAGGATCCGCCACTCCTCGACACAGACGCGTGCGGCGATCGCCCACTGTTCCGCCCGTCGGTCCATTCGGTCGAGGTAGCGTCCACCGACAATCTCTATGGGCTTCGTCTCATCGCGATCCGTACCCACAAATGTGTAGTAGGTCTCGGCATGGGCGACGTCGCCGTCAACGTCGACCGTGTGGTTGCCCAGGTAGTGCTGGTGACGAACCTGTGCGGCGTGGTAGGTGAAGGCCCAGTCCAAGAAGTCTTCGACGCCGGCTACGTATCCGCCATGGTCGTCGATGGCGTCTTCGTGATACGCAGAGCGAACGAGTTCTCGATCCAGCCTGTCCATTCCGCGCGCGTAGCGGACCAGGCAATCGAGAATCTGAGCACGCGCCACGAGCAGTTCCACAGTGATCTGTGTGTTGGGCATCATTGCTCCTTGGTCTCGACCAGCGCTCGGATTCGCAATAGTGGGGGAGCGCAGGTATCGGGTGTCACAGAGTGCGACCATCCCATGCATCGACCACAACGACTTCACTGAGGGGCCTACGAGGAGTCGGGGAGAATTTCGTTCCGGGGCGTAGACGCGCGACAGGCAGCAGACAACCTTGCACAAACGCGTCGGGGATTCCGAGCAACTTGCGGATTTCCGTTTCACGGAGAAGATGCAGCGTTGTAATGCATGTTCCATAGCCCCGAGTGTGGAGCGCCAGCTGGAAATCCCACACGGCCGGGAAGATCGATCCATACAAGGTGGCTCGATAAAATGACTCGTCACCATCGATTCGTCGCACGTATGGTTGGAAGCAGGGGATCACGAAAAATGGCACTCGGTCCAAATGCTCAACGAGCCATTCAGTGGAACTCAATAGCCGGTCGGCGGCCGTCTTGGGAGGGAGTTCGGATCCGGGGTGGCGACCACCCGTCATGGAGAGGTAGGCGTCGCGGTAGAGCGCAGCAATCTTGGCTCGAAGGTCAGAATCGGCCACGACCAACCACCGCCACGATTGCTGATTCGAGCCATTCGGAGCGTGAAGAGCGATCTCGAGACACTCTCGTATCTCAGCGGGATCAGCCGGAGTATCAAGGTCGAGCGTCTTACGCGCAGACCGGGTGGTGGTCAGCAGTTCGTCGATCTCCATCGGTCACAGCTCGATTCAGGTCTGCGACAAGCGAATTCTGTTCAGATCGCGTCGTCGTTCCAACACGCCGAACTTAGCTGACGACATCCATCCTGGTCCTATTGTCCACTACGAGTAAGTGGAGAACAGGAGGTGCCGGTCCGAGTGGGACAGGAGACGACGGCAATCGCTGGACCATTGTGGGATTCGGTGCACCGTGTTCGTCTCAAATGGCATCGGATGACAAGCAATTAGTGCTGGGCTGCGACGGTAGCGAGATCCTCTGCCACGAGTGGCTCGATTGCAGGGATTCGTTCATCACCCTCAGCCAGCTTGTGATAGCCGCCACGGGCATCAAAATTCTCCATCAGATCCTCTTGGATCTGCGGATCGGTGGCATTGATATTCGCCACAGTTGGCCCGAAGCGGCGGGCTAGTTCCGCCAATCGCTCGCCGTCGAGACCGAAGAACCTGATGGCGTTCTCGCCAAGCATCAATCGCAACTCGTTTTCGGGCACGCCTTGGAACGCATCCTGCAACCATTTCGTGGTGTGGGGCCAGGTGCTCTCGAAGTGCGGAAAGTCGCGGCCAAAGAGTATGTTCTCCACACCAATCTCGTGGCGCATCTCGACCTCGACCTTGTGAATGAACGATGCCCCGGCCAAGCAGTTGGTTCGCCAATATTCGCTTGGCTTCTGTTTGGTCGGGAGGTTAAGACGATGCTCGTCATAAATCCGGTCGAGATAGCCGAGTGTCGCCGGAATCCAGTCGAGCCGGATTTCTGTGAGCATCAGCCTGAGATCGGGATGTTTGTCGAACACACCACCAAACACCATCTGCCAGAACGGGCGGCGAGAGTTGACGTTTCGGTTCACGAAATCGAAGAAGAAGTCTGAGGAATCGTCGCTGACCGCATCAGAATGCTGGAGCATTGTTTCGACGTCCGTGCTACCGGCGGCTTGCGCAGCGGCGTCATAGATTTTCCGGATCTCTTCGAAGACAACACCTTGTTCAGTACCGAATCCAGCATGTACGACGATGGCGATGCCCCGCTCTTCGCAGGCCCTCCAATACGGCTCCCAGAACTGATCAAACAAGGGGGGTATTCCAGGGTGCGTCATGTAGTGGGGTCCATAGGTGGCGGTGAAGCCGTGGTCTGCGATCCAGTGAACCTCCGCGACTGTCGCATCGATGTCGATGCAAGGACCAACTGCCGCGGTCAGCAGGAAGCGATCAGTGGCGAAGCCAAAGGTATCTGCCGCCCAGCGGTTCCACGCACGAGCGCCGGCATCCCACGCGTCGAGGGGATACTTACGGTTGGTGGCATTGTGAAAGAGGTCGCCGAGTCGTGCGTCCCCGTGGAAGACGAACTCGGCAGCGATGCCTTCGCGGTCCATGTCTGCAAGCCGCAATACCGGGTCGTGGAGGCCATGCCACCCGGTTCGTTGGGCTTCCTGGTGTTCAGGATGGCTAGCAAAGGACGACTTCTTGGCGCCGAGGAGGGCCGTCGCCACAGGGTAAATTGTGTTGTCCTTGCGAAGCTCTGGAATCAAGTCGTGGTACTGCTTTTCGAGATATTCAGTCCACATCTCTTTGGGCATCCCGGCATGACTGTCCGAAGAAACGATGATCATTCTGTCATCCATTGCAGATCCCCCTGGATTCGCCGAGACGGACCGACGAGCTGCCTTTGTTGGTGTCGGCCAGTCGCCAGCCTACCTTCTCAAGCTGGAAAATTATCTGCGTGATTTGCCTTTTGCATGATCCTTGAGATTGAAGGTCAATGGCGGCAGGTTGTCTGGCCCGAGGCACCTCATCTCCGCTGCTGATGTTGTGTACGCGTCCTGGGGCGGATGATCCTCAGGTGGACAAGACTGGTCCAATCGAGAACATGGAAGAGTGATCGCCATTGGGATTGGGTGCGAAGGTCAATCGAGTCGTCTGCTTGGTTTGCCGTCGCGGCTCGAGGAGACGAACAGCGTCCGTCGCCTAGGAGAAGTAGGCGATCTCACCAACCAGGGCGTCCATGTTGATGGTGTCACTCATTTCGATGGGTGATACGCCATGCTGCTGAGTGCACGACAACCGCTGGACGCACACGATTCCAGCCGGCGCAGTGCCCACGCCTGTCTCAACGGTTGGCCGTCATGGGGGCAGCCGAATCGAGTCATCTGTCCAGAAGAGGTCTCAGCAGTAGACAGGGAGACCGCATAGCGTAGCTGTGGGGCTGGACCCCGGACCCCGAAGGACAACGGACAGGAGTTTTGCCCGATGAGTATCGCTACCGAGGCAGTGCAGTTCGACATGTACGACCGGAACACGTACGTGAACCCATACCCGGTGTACCGACGGCTGCGCGAAGAGGCGCCGCTCTACTACAACGAAGAATACGATTTCTATGCCGTGAGTAGGTTCGACGATGCTGAGCGAGTCATGGTCGACCGTGAAGGTTTCATTTCGTCCAAAGGGATCGTCTACAACATAATGCCCTACATCATTAGGGGAGAAGGTGAGATTCCCGACGGTTTGTTCATCTGCGAGGATGCGCCTCTGCATACGGCACACCGCGGGCTGGTATCACGGGTGTTCACCCCGAAGCGGGTAGGTCTGATCGAACCGGAGATCCGAGCGTTCTGCGCCAAGGTTCTTGATGGGCTTGTGGGCTCGGATGGGTTTGATTGGAATCGTGATCTGGCCGCACAGATCCCGATGCGGGTGATCGGCATGCTGGTGGGTATTCCTGACGGCGACCTGGAGGCCATACGCGATCACTTCCATAGAGAGTTGAATGACGAGAGCATGAATAAGGACGCCGTACCCTTTGAGGCACTCGATGAGTCGGAGGGACTATTCGGTTCGTATCTTGACTGGCGTGCAGAGCATCCCTCTGACGACCTAATGACTCAGATGCTAACTATGGAGTTCGATGACAAGGGCACCACCAGGCAACTAAGCAGGACCGAAATCCTTACGTTCCTCAATCTGATCGCTGGCGCAGGCACCGACACCACGGCACGATTGATCGGCTGGATCGGGAAACTCCTGGGTGAGCATCCGGACCAGAGACGCGAGATTGTCGCCGATCCCTCACTGGTTCCGAACGCAGTCGAAGAGGTCTTGCGGATGGAGCCGCCGCCGTACCATTTTGGTCGGTACGTGACAAAGGATGTCGAATTCCACGATTCCATCGTTCCGGCCGGGAGCATCATGCTCGTGTTGCCCGGCTCGGCCAACCACGACGACAGACGCTTCGTGAACCCAGAGACATTCGACATCCATCGGGAGATCACTCGGATCTTGAGCTTTGGATTTGGCCCGCACCTCTGCCTCGGTGCCAACTTGGCCCGTCTTGAGGGACGGATCGTCCTAGAAGAGGTGCTCAATCGATTCCCCGACTGGAGTTGCGATCTTGAAAAGGCCGAGCTCACCCTGGGCATTGACACTCGTGGCTACGAATCTCTGCCGGTCGTACTGTCGTAAAGCCACTGGAAACTGATCTACACCCAAGGGGGTCTACGCCATGAACGAATTGCGGTTTGACGGAAGATCAGTCGTCGTCACTGGAGCTGGCCGAGGATTCGGTCGCTGCCATGCGCACCTTCTGGCGGCTCGCGGAGCCAGCGTAGTTGTAGCCGACTACGGAGTCGAGATGGACGGGACAGGCTCTTCGCCCGAGCCGGCCGAGCTGGTGGCCAAGGAGATCGAGGCGGCTGGTGGTCGCGCGGTGGCTTGCTTCGCCAACGTGGCTGATGAGGCCGGCGCGGCCCAGGTAGTCCAGACCGCCGTCGACTCGTTTGGTGGTTTGGACATCGTGGTCAACAACGCCGGAATTTATGCGGGCGACTGGTTTGAGAATCTGAGCGCCGATCAGTTCCGGCGGATGGTGGAGTTCCACTATTTGGGAACTGTGAACATATGCCGTGAAGCGTGGCCCCACCTGAAAGTGGCCGATCACGGGTGCATCGTAAACACCAGCTCCGAAGCAGTCATCGGGCACATCCCAAAGAGCCTTGACTATGCAGGCGCGAAAGGTGCCGTGTTGTCATTTACCAAAGCTCTGGCCCTGAACGGCGAGATGCACGGGATCCGGGTAAATGCTGTCGCCCCGCGCGGAACCACCCGCATGTCAACTCCGGATGTGCTCGCCAAGACCTTCGACCAACCCGAGGAGAACTTCAAGAACGAGTTCTTTGATCAGATGAAGCCCGAGTTCGTCTCACCTGCAGTCGCATTTCTGGCTCATGAGTCGTGTGAGATCAACGGTGAACTCATTGCCTGCGGTGGCCTGATGGCCATGCGGGTGGCGTTCATCGAGACGACTGGCGTCACCTTTACTGGAACGATCACCCCCGAAGACCTTGCCAGCAATGTCGAACAGCTCATGGACGCCACCGATGCCAAGGTCATGGGCATCGACCTCTGGGCATGATCGGAAGGCGAATTCTTCCAGGGGCGCGATGATCCAAATCGGAGCGTTGCCCGCATGTGATCGGCGAGTCGGTCATTTCCATCATTGGCCGTCAGGCATGGGCACGTCGTCTCAGAGCACGGGAAGCAGATACCGGAAAACCACAGGAGGGGAACCATGGGGATTGAACTGGATGGCAAGGCCGCGATCGTCACCGGGGGAGCACGTGGAATCGGAAAGGGTATGGCCACCGCGCTTCTCAAAGCGGGTGTAACCGTCACCGTTACCGATATCCGTGAGGAGTCACTAGAGCAGACGAAAGCAGAGTTCGACAAGATCCCTGGTGCCCGGCACCTCGCCCTGGTTGCCGATGGCACGAAGGACGAAGATGTCCAGAACGCCGTGGACAGAACCGTGGATGCCTTTGGGCGTATCGATGTACTGATTAACAACGCCCAGACCGCCGTCACCGGCATCAATCTCGAGGACCAGACGATCGCAGATGTGATGGTCGGCGTCGATTCAGGATTCTTGGCTTCGTTCCGCTATATGAAGGCGTGCTTTCCCTATATCAAGGAGACACAGGGGACAGTGGTCAACTTCGCGTCACAGGCCGGCCTTCTCGGAAACTGGGGAATGGTGGGCTACAACACCGCCAAGGAAGCCAACCGCGCCCTCACCCGCACTGCGGCGAGGGAATGGGCCCAGCACAACATCACGGTCAACTGCATCATCCCGGGAATGCTGACTGAAGGTTCACAGGAGTTCTTCGAGAAAAACCCTGAGCACCTGAAGCACTCACTGGCCAATATCCCTCTCGGCCGACTCGGTGATCCAGAGAAGGACGCCGGCAGCCTCATTGTGTTCCTAGCGTCAGAAGGGGGTCACTACCTCACCGGCGAGACTTTCAACATCGACGGTGGCCGCTGTATGCGTCCGTAGTCGACTCAGGAGTGCGTTGATTCTGCTCGCTCACTATCCTTCAGTCGGTCCCGAAGCTCGTTCTTCATCACTTTTCCCGTGGCGTTCTGGGGGAGGGCAGAAACCAGTTCGATGTGGCGGGGTACTTTGAAGTTGGCCAGATGCTCCCTGGCATAGGCCAGGACGTCGTCGGGGGCCAGGGTGGATCCCTCACGCAGGACGATAAAGGCCGCACCAACTTCACCAAAATAGGAGTCCTCTATGCCCACTACAGCGACCTGGGCGATGTCATCTAAGCCCAGGAGCGCCCGCTCCACCTCAACGGGCGCCACATTGAAGCCACCCATGATGTACATATCCTTCTTGCGGTCGGTGATACTCAGGTAACCGAGTGGATCGAAATGACCGATGTCACCCGAATGAAGCCATCCATCGACGATGACTTCATCGGTGGCCTGGGGGTCATCGAAGTAGCCGTTCATTTGGAAGGGACCACTCAAAAGGAGCTCACCGTCTTCGCCGGGGGAGACATCGCCTCCGCCCTCGTCGACCACGCGCACTTCAATTCCAGGCAGGGGCTTGCCCACTCGAGTCGCCACCACTTCTGCTGGGTCGAGGGGATCGGTGAGGGCGCACAGGGCATGGTTTTCCGTGAGGCCGTAGGCGGCCAGGATGTTGGGAATGGCTAGCTCGTCTCGCATCCGATGAATGAGGAGGGTAGGGATCGAAGCCGCTCCGATCATGGCATGGTTCAGGCTGGATAGGTTGAAGCGGGAACGGTCCGAGTGATCGACCAGTCCCTGGAACATGGTCGGAGGTCCTGGCATGTGGGTGATGCCCTCTCTTTGGATCAAGGAGAGAAGGTCATCGACGCTGAAGACGGCCAGCGGGTAGGCAGTGGCGCCAGTCATCAGACTGATCATCCACCCAGCCTTGTAACCGAAGCAGTGGAAGAAGGGCGTGGGGATGACGTAGCGGTCGCCGCGCTGAAGCTGGAAGTGCTCCGCAAAAATTTCATAACCTCGCAGACTGGCGTCATGGCGAAGCATCACCCCCTTGGGCACCCCGGTTGTCCCAGAGGTGAAAATGACGTCGCTGACATCACCTGGGTCAGCGGCGTCAATGGACGAAGCAACCGTGCTTAGCGGTAGGACCCGCCCGAGATTGAGGAAATCCTCCCACGCTGCACTTCCCGATACTCCGGGCAACGGAATGGAGAAGGCATGGTTCAAGGCGCGGAGCTCGGGGGCCACCCGGCGCACTGACTCGATGTACTGCGTGCCCAGAAAATCGTCGGAGGCCAGGAGGACCTTGGCATCGGTCTTGGCCAGAATGTAGGCGGCCTCATCCCCCTTCAACCGGGTGTTGAGGGGAACCAGGAGCGCGCGGGAAGCAAGGATGCCTGTCGCCGAGGTTATCCATGTCGCCGAGTTGGGAGCCCACAGGGCTACCCGATCGCCCGGCTCCACGCCAAGTGATACGAGGCTCGATGCTACGGCCACCATCCCTGCCTCGACGTCAGAGAACGATAGGTGGTGCGTGCCGTCAATGACGGCAGTGTTGTCGCCGAACGCCTCGGCACTGAAACGCACCATCCTCGGGATGGTGCCGAAACGGAGGTCTGCGCGCAGCTCGTCGGACACGCTTGGATGCTTAGCGCGCTCCATTCCCGATTCGCAAGGAGCAAACGAATTAAGAGAGACCGGACAAAATGATGAGGTGATGGAGCCTTGACCCTCTGTTGGACTATCTCGTACAGTGGCAGCTGGCTGTCAACGAATCTGGGATCGCTTTGGTCTGGTGAGGAAGTTGCGCAGTTGGACAGAGACAACGATGCGTTAGCCGGACGTTGCAACGGAGGGCCAAAGCGCAGACTCAGACCTCAACGTCGCCGCCGACCCAAGATCTGAACGCCGCTGTTGATGCGGTGCGTCGACAACGAGGTGAGATGGTCTGGGCCAACTGAGTGATGGATGGGAGATGACGATCAATGCGGGTCGGAGCGGTCGGACTCGGGCAAATGGGCATGCCGATAGTTCAAGGCGTGATCGCCGCGGGATTCGACGTTGGATTTTGGGCCCGCCAACCCATGACCATCGAATGGGCTAGCGCTCTAGGCGCTGTCCAAGTACTGGGATTCGGTGACCGTGACATCGTCATTATCTGCCTCTACTCTGACTCGCAGCTGCTGAATGTCGGACCTCAGGTGCTTGATTCCATGGACCCGGGTTCAATCCTGGTCATACATACGACGTGCAGTCCGACGACCGTCGGTCTTCTCGACGAAATGGCACAAAGCCGCTCCATTGGGTTGCTCGACGCTGCGATGAGCGGCAGTCCTGATGATGCGAAAAATGGGCGCCTCACGCTTCTCGTCGGTGGCGATGACCAAGTGCTCGAAAGGGTTCGGCTCTTGTTGTTGTCGTATTCCGAAACAATCTTGCATGTAGGAGCAGTCGGGGACGGCCAGCGGGTAAAGCTCGTCAATAACGCATTGCTTGGGGCTCAGGTTCGGCTTGTCGCCGAGGCCGAGCGAATCTCCACGGCACTGGGAATTGACTCTCACATCGCACTGGAGGCCATTCAGCGCTGCAGCGGAGACAGCAAAGCCCTTCGCCACACCGTGGCTGCGGGTTCAGCAGAAGCGTTGGAAAACCTTGCTGGACGATTCATCAGGAAGGACGTGAGGGTGGTGGAGGAAACCGCAAGAGAAGCTGGGGTCGACTTGGGTTGGCTCGGAACGAGCGCGTACCGTCTCGCAGACCTTGAGGCGATCAAGCAACTGAAAGCTCGATATTTTCGCTTCATCGACACGAAGGACTGGGTCCAGTTCCGCGATCTGTTCACTGAAGACTGTCGGCACCACCTTCCACAAGAATCAGCGGTTCCTTTTATGACTAACGATGAGTATTTGGAGAGCATCGAAGCGATGCTCTCCCCAGGAGTAACCACTCATCATGGCCACATGCCGGAGATTACCTTTACGTCCGATTGCGAGGCCGAAGGGATCTGGTCAATGTTCGACTACGTCCAGACCGAGTTGCCCCGAGGTCCCGTGAGCACGATGGGGTACGGGTACTACTTTGAGACGTACAGGAAATGTTCGGATGGTGCCTGGCGGATCAGTTCGAAACGGAATGAACGCATTCGATTGGATGAAGTCCCGTGGTCCGGTGTTGGCTAGTCCGATGTTGGTCTGGACACGGAGGGATAGCGATTGAACACAAGAGACAGAATCTCGCTATGTCGGTTCACATGCGACACCATCGCACCCAGTCGCGTGTAGCCGGTGCCTCTAGATGGCATCGCCCTAGCAAGCGACTCCTGCTTGCTTTCCTCATCGCCGCCGGATGCCATAGGTCCATTCCGCGCCCGCTGCTAGTGAGATTGCGCGGTGGTACCTCCATCGACGGGCAGAAGAACGCCGGTGATGAATCGACCGTCGGGGCCCGCTAGGAACAGCGCCGCCCTCGCGATGTCCCATGCATCGCCCTCGAACCCCACCGAAGTTTTCGTTGACAGATCGATATCACCGGGCTTCAGTCCCGCCTGGGCCATGGCGTTGGCCCGCATCGGGGTGTCGATAATTCCTGGAGCCACACAGTTGATGCGAATTCCCTGCTTGCCGTAAGCGTCGGACACATCGATAGTGAAACCCATGAGGCCGGCTTTGGATGCTGCATAGGCCGTCTGGCCGCGACCACCTGTCCCTCGCATTGCGGCGATTGAAGTGATGTTCACAATCGAGCCTCCGCCTCCGTCCATCATGACGGGCAGTGCCGCCTTGGTCAGCATGAAGGGCGCAGTCAGATTTACTGCAATCACTTGGTCGTAGAGTTCCTGCGTCGTGTCCAGAAGGCTTGTCGTTGCCGAAATGGCAGCGTTATTGACGAGGATGTTGATCGTTCCGTACCGGGCCGTGGTGGCCTCGACGATTTGGGGGCATGAGGATGGTACGGACAGGTCGGCTACAAACACCTCGGCTTCGCCACCCTCATCCTCTATCAGTCGGAGGGTCTCCTGAGCCCGGTCCCGCTCCTTGTCCACCAGCACGACGCGTGCTCCCTCACGTGCGAACAGTACGGATATTGCCTTCCCAGTCCCGAATCCCTCACCACTCGAACCTGCCCCGGTGACGATTGCCACCTTCCCGTCCAGCTTTCGGGATTCAACCATGCTGAGTCTCCCCTTCGTGCGTTGGAATTGGACAAGGTCGCTGACAGGTCACACCCTGGCAGCCTGATCCGTTTCGGATTTACCGGTAACGGGGGGCACCTTCAGACAGACCCTCCGGCCCTTCACTCCGGCATCTGGGACTGGTGCATCCCTACCGGCGTAGCCGAGGGTAACATTTGACGGCCGACTGTCAAATGGTACGGTACTAGGGACGACCGATGAATCGAGTTGCAGCACTCCGAGGGGGAATGAACCATGGATGATCGTGTCATCATTGTCTCCTCGGATTCGCACGCCGGGATGCCGAACGAGCTCTGGACCCAGTACCTGGAGAAGCGTTTCCACCATCTTCTTCCCGGGCTAAAGGTGGACAACGAGATCTACCCGACCGCAACTGCACTTCTGGCAGAAAAGGGAAGGGGCGGCCAGACGCTGGCGGAGATCGACGAGGCTCATACGGTCGATTACCACGGATTGCACGATCCGGTGCTCCGGCTCGCAGATATGGATCGTGAGGGCGTCACTGCCGAATTGATTTATCACGGCGACGCCCGACTGGGTGATCTCTTTCACAATTCGACAAACCGCGAGTATGAGCTAGACGCGTGGGATGCCGGATCCCGGGCATGGAATCGCTGGGCGTCCGACAATTTTGGCTTCGCCATGGATCGCTTCCTTGTAACCGCAGCCATCGGTCCCTGCACGGACATGGATGCTGCAGTCAAGGAGGTCTTCTGGATTGCTGAGCACGGATTCACGGGCACTTACCTTCCCGGTTATATGCGCCACCACGACATGCCTCAGCTCCACGACCCCTACTGGGATCCCTTCTGGGCGGCGTGTGAGGAAACCGGCATCGCACTCGTCGTTCACGCTGGCTATGGCACTGAGCAGGGCGTTATCTATCCAGAGCTCGAGCGCATATACAACGATGTCTCCTCTGCCGCGGGAGGCGCCACGGATCGGGAGACCCTTTTGGCACACGCTGACGCGGTCTCGGTGGACTCCCTCATCTACTTTGACAATTTCTTGAGCCACAACGTAAACACGCGTCGGCCACTGTGGCAGCTAATGCTGGGAGGGGTGTTCGACCGGTATCCGAACCTCAGGCTCATACTCACTGAGATCAGGTACGACTGGATCCCGTCGACGCTGCGTCTACTCGATACCGTCTTTGAGAGGCACAGTTCTGATCTAAAGGTAGCAAAACGGCCCAGTGAGTACTGGTCCTCCAATTGCCTCGCAGGCGCGTCATTCATCCACAAGGTTGAGGTAGAAATGCGGGACGAGATCGGTGTGGACACCGTCCTATTCGGACGTGACTTCCCTCATCCAGAGGGAACGTGGCCGAATACCAAGGACTGGCTGCGGCTTGCATTCCACGGTGTTCCTGACGAGGACGTCCGGAAGATGCTAGGTGAAAACGCCGTCCGATTTCTCAAGCTCGATCGCAACAGGCTGAACGATATTGCCAAGCGAATCGGACCCCGGATCGAAGATATCACCAGCGCCGGATCCGATGTTCGCCCCGAACTACTCGCCAGTTTTGCCCAACGTGGTGGCTATCTCAAACCGTCAGAGGGAGAAGCCAAACTGGAGACGGTGGGCCTCTTGGTATATGAGGATCTCGCCGAAGTGGGAGTCAGCAGCTGAAGTGTCGTCTCGCCGCGAGGACGTTGTCCTGTGCTGGATGAGTATCAACCTTGTGAGAAGGAATCGAATGCCATCGTGCAACAGACAGTTGCTCCTGTCATGGACGCGAGTAACTCATCCAAATCACCCGGTGGCAATTGATTTGGCACGCGAACTTGCGTGCGTCAACGAGAACTGATGGCGACAGCAATGGGCAACCTTACGTTCGACCCGTTTGATGCGGCGACGATCTTTGATCCGCACCCACTCTTTCGCAGGCTGCGAGAAGAGGCACCCCTGTACCACGACGAGGTAGGGGGTTTCTATGCGCTGAGCAGATATCATGACGTCGAACAGACACTGCTCGATACCCATACCTTCAGCTCCCGATTTGGTGTGACACTCGATTTGCTGCGGGGTGGGTACGAGATTCCCCCGGGCACCCTCATCTTCGAAGACCCTCCGGTCCACACCCTGCACAGGCGCCTTCTGTCGCGCATGTTCACGGCCAGAAGGGTGTCGTCCCTCGAGCCCATGATTCGAGAGGTCTGCGTTCAACAACTTGAACCGTTCGTCAGCGGTGACTCGTTCGATTTCGTTGCCGAACTGGGGGCTATCCTCCCGATGCAGGTCATCGGTATGCTTATCGGCATACCGGAAGGCGATCAAAAGGCCATACGGGATCACTTCCACGGGGCCCGCGGCAGTGAGACTCAGAGCAGTGTCTTGGTAGGGGACATATTCGCCGAGTACATCGACTGGCGCATAGAGCATCCGTCCGACGACGTAATGACCACGCTGTTGAACGCTGAGTTTGAGGATTCCGATGGCTCGACACGCCGGCTAAGTCGAGAAGAGCTACTGGCTTATGTAAACATCGTTGCTGCGGCGGGCAACGAGACGACGATGCGGTTGATCGGCTGGACTGGTGACCTTCTAGGCAAGAACGCCGACGAGAGGCGCAGGGTGGCGGAAGATCTGTCACTCATACCTGCAGCGATCGAGGAGGTTCTACGGTACGAACCGAGCGCGCTGATGGACTGCAGGTATGTCAACGGTGACACTGAGTTCTATGGCGAGACGGTGCCGGCGGGATCGAGTATCTGCCTGCTCATCCCGTCGGCGAATCGTGATCGCCCCGACGACCCGGATCGCTTCAGTGTGGAACGACCGCGCAGTCAACATTTTACCTTTGGATTTGGTGCGCACTATTGCCTGGGTCAGGCGCTGGCCAGGCTCGAAGCCAGTATCGCCCTGGAGGAAGTCCTCAAGCGATTCCCTGACTGGCAAGTGGACTATGAGAACGCTGTATTCGGCCCCATACCCGACATGCGCGGATGGGAGTCTCTCCCAGTCACGTTGGGGTAACAGCAAGGTGACACTGACTTCGAGACCCCAATAAGTGACGCCACGTGAATCTTTTCTGCTAGCGAACCACCAAAGGTTCTAGAGAGTTCGACGACACTGATCCCGCCAGGAGACAATGCCTGACTATCCGACATATAAGAATCTGATCAACGGGGAGGTGCGGGCGTCTGAGTCCGGAAGGTACCTCGACTCGGTGAACCCTTCAACCGGCGAGGTCTGGGCGCAAGTGCCGTTGAGCAATCGGACGGACGCTGAGGATGCGATCGAGGCCGCCGCAGCTGCCTTTCCTGCGTGGTCGGCGACGCCCCCACTTGTCCGAGGTTCCTATCTCGACAAGATTGCCCAGATGTTTGCCGAGTACGGCGAGGAGCTGGCTCTGCTCGAGTCGACTGACAACGGCAACCTGATCTCAGTGAGTCGTCCCATGAACGGCATCGGGATGGAGGCACTGTGGAGGCGGGCTGCACTCGACACCTTGCCGGCAACCACAGGCATCAGCGTAGCTATTGACGACAACACCTTCGGGTTCACTCGACGCGAGCCCTATGGAGTGATCGGTGCGATCGTTCCATACAACATGCCGATCGCGATGTTCTCCAACAAGGTGGCGCTGTCGATCGCTGCGGGTAACACGGTGGTGGCTAAGCCACCGGAACAGGCCAGCGTCGGAGTGCTCCGCCTTGCTGAGCTGTTGGCCGAGGTGCTGCCGCCGGGCGTTGTCAATGTGGTGTCGGGCTTGGGCGATGTCGGCGATGCAATCGTGCGGCATGAGAAAGTGGCCAAGATCACCATGACTGGGTCGTCGGCGACTGCCAAGATGATTCAGAAATCGGCGGCGGACACGCTCACCCCGAGCATTTTCGAACTCGGAGGTAAATCACCCAACATCATTTTCGCCGACGCCGACCTTGATGCAGCTGCCTTCGGCGTCACGATCTTGTCGGTCTACACGTTCAATGCCGGTCAGGCGTGCGTCGCCGGGTCGCGCATTCTTGTTGAGCGTCCGGTTGTGGACGCCATGGTCCAGCGCATTCAGGCTATTGCCGAGTCGATTGTCATCGGAGATCCTCTCGACACCGTCACAGGGATGGGTCCGCTCATTTCGCAAGAGCAGTACGAACGCGTCCTCCATTACCTCGAGGTGGGTAACAAGGAAGCCGAACTTATCTTCGGGGGACGGTACGGAGCAGAGCTCGTTCCCAATCTTCCCGGAGGCTACTGGGTCGAACCCACTCTGTTCATGGCGGAGGACAACTCCCCGCTGATCTGTCGCGAGGAGGTCTTCGGTCCAGTGGCGGCGATCATTCCCTTCGACACCGAGGAGGAGGCAGTGGCCTTAGCAAATGACAGTCGGTTCGGTCTGGCGTCCGGTGTATGGACGCGTGATCTCGATCGAGCCCATCGCATGATTCGGGATATCCACTCTGGCAACGTCTGGGTCAACACCTATATGCAGACGCGTCACGAGCTTCCCTTCGCGGGCATCAAGGAGAGTGGGTATGGCCACGACTCAATTCTGGAGTACACGCGCGAAAAGGCGGCTGTTATAGCTGGTGCGACGGCAACCTCGCTGGTAAGTGGTACGCCCGTGCCTATGCCGCCTTCAGAATAACGTGCCGACTCGTGAGCAGTGATAAGTGGGCTCGGATACCCAGATAGGCGGTCAAAGTTGACGAGTCGTAGATAGAAAGATCGGCGAGGTCCAGTGTCACTAACAGGAAAGAGCGTCATTGTCACCGGGGCGGGACAGGGGCTCGGGCGAGCGATTGCCATGGTGATGGCCGAGCGTGGAGCCTCGGTCGTCTTGACAGGTAGGACGCTGTCGACGCTTGAGTCTGCCCACACGGCAATCCTCACCGCCGGCGGTCGCGCGGAGATCTCGGTGGGCGATGTGGGGTCGCGAGACGATGTGGCCCGAATGGTCGATCTAACCGTTGAGCGATTCGGGGGTATCGATGTCCTTATCAATAACGCGATGTCCTTAACCCGGGGTGGCGAGTCGGTTATGTCCATTACCGACGAGTCTCTCGACATACCCATGCGTAGTGGGCTCCACGGTTCGTTGTATGCGATGCAAGCGTGCTATCCGCATCTCAAGGCCTGTGGAAATGGGTCAGTTGTCAACTTTGGCTCGTCAACCTCCATTAGGGGGGAGCCGGGGTTTGGGTCCTATGTCATCGCCAAGGAGGCCATCAGGGGACTCACGCGCATTGCGGCGCGCGAGTGGGGTCCTGACAACATTCGGGTCAATGTCATCTGTCCGTCTGGATTGACGGAGGGTACAAAGGTCTACGCAGCGCGGGATCCCGACGGATTTGCAGCAAGGTTGCAGAAGGTGCCGCTGAGAAGAGTTGGCGATCCTGTGCTGGACATCGGGCGATTTGTGGCCGCTCTCGTCGACGATGACATGTCGTATCTGACGGGAGCGACCTTCATGGTGGACGGTGGCAGCATGTTCATCAATTGACGTCCTGGCATCCCGTCGCACGCCTGTCAACTGGAGTCGCTGTGTTGCTGCGCACCCATACTTGCCTGTAGTTCGTAAGCGCATCTCACGACGGGAGAATCTCCGCTTCGCCGAGTAGATGCCCACTGTCCGGCGTGCTCCCCCGAGCCGATTCCCTGGGAACTGATCCACCGGCAGCGCGATCCCCACTGTTCTAGTCATAATGAATGTAGAGAGGAGAAGTGGAAATGGAGTTGGCCAACACTGCATCCATAGTTACGGGTGGCGGACTCGGGCTTGGAGCCGCGACAGCCAGATTTCTGGCGACGGGTGGATCTCATGTCTTCGCTCTTGATCTCGCTGAGAGCCTTGCTGTCGCTCCGGCGATCGACGGAGTGACGTACGTCGAGGCGGACGTCTGCAGCCCTGAGCAGGTCCAAGGCGCCGTGCGTCAAGCGGCTGCGAGCGGGCGCCCGCTCCGGTTCGTCATTAACTGTGCTGGGATCGCTCCGGTCGAATCCGTGCTGACGGCAGGGCGCCATCACAGCTTGGACTTGTTCCGCAAGGTTATCGAGGTCAATCTCATCGGCACTTTCAACGTGATGGCCATCGCATCCGAGGCAATTGCGACAACCGAGGCAGTGGAAGGGGGCTCCCGTGGTGTGATCGTTAATACTGCCTCCATCGGAGCCATTGACGGCATGGCCGGCACGTCGGCTTATGCGGCCTCGAAGGGTGGCGTCATCTCATTGGGTGTTCCTTCAGCACGAGATTTGGCACTCTACGGCATTCGAGTGATGACAATTGCTCCCGGAACATTTCTCACGCGCTTGACGCACGGCGAGGAGGTGCAGGCCTACCTCGCTTCAAAGGTTCCATTTCCCAACCGCCTCGGTCGACCGGAGGAGTTTGCCGATCTTGTTGGTGATGTGATCCGCAGTGACTATTTGAATGGCGCGGTCATCAGGCTCGACGGGTGCGTACGAATGGCCCCTTGATCGCTTGGTCTCACGACTTCAATGATACGACCATTGGGCTCCTGCTCGCTTGGCGTTCAGCCCTCCGTTCATGAACCCCTCAAGCATCGGAGGGCGAACGGGTCCCCGGAGAGCCGGCGCTGCGGATCGGACCACACCAGCGGTAAACGAGCTGATTGTGGCCGAGCATTCATCTTTCTCCTCGGATCTGTTCATTTGCGGCGCCTGTGACTGAGACGCGGAAAATGAGCGTATGGGGTTTCGGAACCGGGCGTGAGTCGGGACGAGTGCTCCGACGGTCCGGATCCCATCTAGGGGCGGTCTATTTGCGGCCGTGTGTGGTGCCTGTCATTGCGGGCCGATGTTTGGCACATCGTTCGATCGAACTGAAGGAGAGTGCAGGGATGCGACCGTGAGTATGGTCTGAACCGTGGCCTTCCCAATGGAGAGGAGTGTGGAGGTACCCGGAGTGGAGGGTGATCTCGTAGGTCACCTGTGCGTACCAAGTGATGACCGAGGTCCACGGCCTGCCGTAGTTGTTCTCCCTGAACTCGATGGCTTTTGTTCGGGCACGGTGGCTGCTGCACAGCGGCTGGCTGATGCCGGATACGTGGCGTTGGCTCTGGACCTCTATGCTCCCTACGGGGGCGCCCCGGTACTGCGAGACGGTGCTGCCGCCAAGGCATGGCTTCGGCGGATCGACGACAATCGTCAGGTGGCCGACCTGGCTAGAGCCATAGTGTGGCTCGCCCACCAACCAGACGTCGATGGCGATCGGATCGGCGCCTTGGGATTCTCCATGGGAGGGCGTTATGCATTGATGTTGGCCACGCAGTCGTCGATGCTTCGGGCCGTGGCCACGATGTATTCAAGACCATGGCCTACAGAGGATCTAATCCTGGCAGCCTTGGCGCCCGGGGACCATGTTGGTGAACTACGTGCTCCGGTATGTACGATCTTCGGGGTTGACGACCGCCTAGTACCGGCAGAGATGGCAGAGCGATTCGGCGCGCTTCTTGCTGACCAGGACCACTTGGCCCACGAGTTCCATCTGGTGTCAGGCCACCATCTATTCGCCAACGCGAACAGCAATCGATATCTCCCCGAGTCGGCCGCAACGGCATGGGGATGCGTATTTGACTTCTTCGCCCTACACCTGGCGAACAGCAATCAGACCGGGACACCGGGCGTCTAGCTGCTTCGGCATGAATCGACTGGTTGGCCAATCGTCACGAGTGACACTGCTTACCTGATCCGCCGTGGCGAAGGTCTACGCAATTGATAGGTGCGAACTATGTGACTCCACGCACTCGAAGAACCAAGGCGCCGGGTCTGGTCGACCGTGTGACAGCAGCTTGGATGGAGGGGCAGCCTCTGGCCGCGTGGCGGATGGCCACCGCTGCTCAGCTTCTGACCGACGCGCCTTCTCCCATCTGGTGCAGGCAGATCCAGGGCCCTCGTAGTAGAACTGGTCGGGTGGCGCGTCGGTTGCGGCACAACGGGTCTGAGGTCCGGTTTTGGCCAACAGCGACTTCCGGCGAAGGAGAAGGAGCATTGGATGACAACGGTGCATGACGATGTGCTGGCCTACCCTCATGTCGAGAGCGATGCCCTTGATGTAGACGCGAGCTTCAGGGAGTTACAGCGGCGGGGTCCGAGCCGTATCCAGCTGCCTTGTGGGCCGCCGTGTTGGCTTGCCACAAGGTATAGCGACGTGCGAACCATTTTCTCTGATCGCCGGTTCAGCCGCACGAAACCGGCAGGTACTGAAGCACCACGCATGTGGCCCTCGATGGAAACAGATCCGACGATGCCGCTCGGTATGGATCCCCCCGAGCACGTCCGGATCCGGCGCATCACGTCGCCGGTGTTCTCGCCGAAGAGCATCCGCACCCTCACTCACCACTTCCAGGTATACGTGGATTCGTTGCTCGATTCCCTAGAGCAGGCCGGACCAGGGAGTGACTTCGTCGCACTCTACCAATGGCGGCTTCCAATCCTCGTCCTCACCCATATGCTCGGAGTTCCCGCTGCTGATGCGGGGTGCTTTCGCTCCTGCGTGGAGTCGGTCACCGCGTTTGCGACTCCGGACGACGAGCGCGCAATCCAGGCCCAGAACATTCTCGACTACATCGGCGATCTGATTGCCGAGCGACGCGCCCACCATCACGATGATCTCCTCGGTCGGCTGGTTGCTGCATGTGACGAAGGCGAGCGGTTGAGCGAGGTGGAGCTCGTCAGCATGGTGAACTCATTGATCGTTGGTGGGTTTGAGACGACGGCCAGTCAGCTCGGCAGTACGGTTTACACGTTGTTGTCCCAGCGCGAGCTGTGGCAGGAACTGGTTAGCGGTCAGGCCGTCATGGAGGTCGCCCTAGAGGAGCTCTGGCGGTGGATCCCGGGTTTCCGCTACGGGACGACCTTCGTGCGCTGGGCCAGAGAGGACATCGAGTTGAGCGGAGGTGTAGTGATTGCGTCCGGGGAGGCCGTATTGCCGGAGCAGCCCATCGCCAACCGAGACGAATATGCCTTTCCACATGGGTGGGATCTTGACTTTCACCGCGGCAATCCGAAACCTCACCTGGCCCTGGGGTTTGGTGAGCACCTGTGCATGGGCACACACTTGGCCAAGATCCAGGTCCAACTGACGGTGGAGTCTCTGGTCCGCCGCTTTCCGAATCTCGCCCTCGCGGTGCCAGGGAGTGATGTGTCGTGGCCGCCTTGGACGTTCATGCGCATGGCGGAGTCCCTACCGGTCACATGGTGACTCGCGCGTCAGCTAGAAGGAGCAAATTCAAGTTTGAGCGCCCCGGTAGATCCCTCCGGGTAGCGACACCTTCCGGTGACCTTCGTTGGTCGGATTATTTCCGACGACGCCTTCCACAGGGAAAGCGCATTCAACTCTTCAGAGCACTCGCGTTCCGTGAGGCCGGCCTGAGAGTCGATTTCTTTGGCCTGGGATTTGATTCCTGGCGACGTACGGAAGTGTTGGGCGTGAAGAGGGTACCCAATAGCTCAAACTGCTCAGCGACTACGACACTGGGGTCAACAGTGGCTGGACCGGCAAGCCATTGTGAAATCGATCGCAAGTACGTGACAAGACACACGGTTGCGAGAAGGCTCGCACGCTTGTCAGGCTTCGTCAGCCCCCGTCGCTTGGCTATGGCCTGGGCGAGGGTCTCGATGTCTTCTTGCTGGTGATCATGCACACCCCCGCGCAACGTGACCGACGAAGCAACGGCCCGCTCGTAGAGGACGAGAAAACGGCGTCTTTGGCTGAGCCGGGGAGCCAGAGCGACAAGCGAGGCGAGGACGGCGTCCACTTCGGTAAGTGAGGCGGGTTGCTGGAGGTACTGCTCCGTGAATGACTGGAACCAGCCATATTCACCTCTGAAGAGCACCGATTCTTTTGTCGGAAAATAGCGAAAAAATGTGCGCGGCGACACGCCCGCCTTCTCCGAGATTTCGTCGGTGGTCGTCGTGTCGTAGCCATTTTTCGCGAAGAGTTCGAGTGCGGCTTGTTGTAGCGCAAGCTCCGTACGGCGTTTGTGTTCCTGCCTGCGTGAAGGCTGCTTTGTTACTGAGGATTCCTCTGCCACAAGAACGACGATCCTTCGAACGGGACGGGATTGCTGTCTCGGCGACGTTAGCAGTACCGGCTTGACGGCTAGCGAAGGACCGCATACCGTGGCAGCGGGGTGTCATAACCGGCGCTGCCAGTTGGTGTGCATGTCCAGGTGTGGAATCTCCTCGGTCGGACGACATCTTCTTTCGGGTCTGAGCCCGAGGTACCGGTGCACAAGAAATGAAGCAAGTGAAGATCTAGTCGGGGCCACCCAGGTTTGTCTATGTCTCTTGGTTTCCGAGTCGTGCCACCCCCCAGCCCTCCCCCGGCTGGCACGGCTCGGATTTTTTGGTGGCCCGCCGAAGAGGTGGGCCACGGACGGAGGCCCACTGTCTCCCTACGCAGTTGGAAATCTGCTGCAGAACAATGGAGTCGATCACGAAACCCAAAGCTGTGTCTCTTCGGATCGTTCGCCAGTGCCGTCACGCTGATAGGGATTTGGATCTGTCGAACTTGGGCATCCCTAGACGAGCGACTTTAGGAGTGGGCCAACATCCTCGAGCGATCTGAGCGCATCGTTTAGGTGAGTGCAGGTGCTTGGGCCCGTAAATGTATCCCCTACTGACCGGCGCAACCCTTGAAGAGCCACACCGGTCAGTCGATCAGCGCTACTCGCGGCATTCGGGCATTCGCGGTAGGGAAGTGCGCCGGGGTTTGCTTCACAGGTGATGATCATCATCGTTTGTAGATCAACACTCACCGGAACTGAGTACTCATGTACAACTGTCTCGAGCGCATTGCGATCGGAGTGGCTGTCTCGGAAATAGCATTCCGCCCGTCCAGTGTGATCCTCAATCCAGATGTCCAAGCACCGGTACCGCCGAGTGGAATCCGGTGGGAGTTGCTCGTCGTGGTGCCACCCGATGAGATCAGCTTCTCGCTCAACCGCGCCAATGCTTGGTCCAGATGAAACGATCGGCCCGGATGTAAGCGGCGGCCCCAGATCCGAATAGCCCTTGAGAAGGCTACCGCCAGGCACCCAGCCGGCGCAGACGTCGACAGGGAGCGGACTATTTGGATCCCCGAGACTGATGCCGTGTGTCCTCAATACCCGTCCGCTGAGCATGACTGCCATTGGAAAGTCGTCGAGAAGCTGACGTGTCAGGGATGACGATACGCCGTCACACGCCATTGCTCTAACGGCTTTTCGGAACTCAGCGAACGAGCTAGTCCCGAGCAATGCCTCGACACTGCTGTCTCTGGGGGCGGACGTGATTCTCGAGACGCATCCGCCGTGAAAGTCGGCCTCAACGTCAACCTCGAACTGCGATACGGCCATTCCGCTGGCATTGGTCCGTTGGTCTCGTCCGTGAGCAGCTGCCGTGACAGGTCCATACAAACCTTGAGCTCTGATGCAGGAATGAGTTGTAGTTCTGCGAACAGAGTTAGGTCGCCGAGTAGGAATTCCGGAACAGCTCAGACGACTCGGTGCGTTCTCCGCTTCGCCGTTCATACTCATCTGCTAAGCATGCCACTTGGACCCATTGGTGTAAGAGTCGATGGGAAAAGTGAAGCTCTTCGCCTTGACTTTATGCGGGGTATCCTACTATGACAGTTGGGTGTCACTCAGGGGGACGGTGGTTGATCGCATGGTGCTGGTGGGCTGTGACTACGGAGTGTGACCCTGACCTGAGGTGTAGGTGGGAGATTGGTGATCTCTTGCCGGGCGGACCTCTGGGGGGTCCAGTCATTCGTTGATGAACTACTGGAGAAGTCAACGGGAATGATCGAGTACAGCGCGGATCAAACGACCAAATCGACTGCAAACGAAAAGGGGTCCTCGATGCGGTGTGCATTCGAGATGTGGGCGTAAGGGTGCCTGACGGGACTTTCAGAGTCCGCTGGGTGGCGATTGCTGGTTCGGTGGGCGCAATTGCAACGGGACATTGTCTGCTGGTCCACGGCGAGACGTGAGAGACCAATTGAATGTGGCGCGCATGTCAGTGACCTCTGGAGGGACTACTCCATGACAATCCAGCCGAATGACCTTTCGAGATACCCCATCGTTGAACACGCCGATCTTTCGATGGATCGTGGCTACTGGGACCTGCAGCAGAAGGGGCCCTTCAAGGCACAACTACCATTTGGAGAGCCAATCTGGATCGCCACACGCTACGAGGACGTCAAAACGGTCTACGGTGATCGACGCTTCGGGAAGGCAATGGGCTACGGGCGGGATACTCCACGACTTTACGGCGAGAGCCATGGTGACGACACCAGTCGGCTTGACAACATGGACCCGCCTGACCATACGCGAGTGCGGCGACTCGCTTCGGCTGCGTTCGCTCCAGCACAGGTCCGTAGCATGGCTGGATGGATTGACACCCTGACCGCTGATCTGCTCGACGACGTTGTCACGCAAGGTCAAGGCGCCGACTTCATGTCTCTGGTCGCTTGGAGACTGCCACTCCAGGTCATCGGTGGAATCCTCGGTGCGCCCGAGGAGTTGATCCCCGAGTTCAAGAACTTGATCGACCACATAACTGGGGCAGACGTTGCGCTCGAGGAGCGAATGGAAGCGTATGGAGCCATGCAGGCGCACATCCGCCAATTGATTGCCGAGCGACGCCATGCCACCACCGATGATCTTCTTTGCCTCTTGGTGCAGGCCCGAGACAACGATGATCGGTTGTCCGAAGAAGAATTGATCAGCCTCTCGATGACACTGTTTCTTGGTGGCTTCGAAACTACGGCAGCGCAACTTGGTTCAACCGTGTGGACGCTCATGAATTACCGCAATCTCTGGGAGGAGCTGCTCGGGGATCGCTCTCTTGTACCCAATGCCCTTGAAGAACTGTGGCGCTGGATTCCAAGCTTTCGTCATGGACGGCCGATGATCCGGTGGGCCAACGAAGATGTGGAATTGAGTGATGGGGTCGTCATCCCGGCCGGCGATCCGGTTCTTCCCGAACACCAGGTCGCAAACCGCGATGAATCTGTATTCGCCAATGGGTGGGAGCTTGACTTCCATCGGGAGCAATCGGCCCCCCATCTATCTCTGTCCTGGGGGCCTCATCGTTGCATGGGTGCCCGCCTTGCCAACCTTGAGGTAGAGGCAGTATTGCGCGCCCTATTGGAGCGCTTTCCGACCCTCGACCTTGGGGTGGCGCCCGAAGCGGTCGAATGGTCACGGGAGACGTTTCTTCGAAGCGCTTCTTTGCTCCCGATCATTTGGTGATTTGTCAAATGGGTGAGCGTGCAAGGTGGGTGCCCGAGGTGGCGCGACCATCTCGAAGGTAGGTACACCATGACTCCTGATTCTGAGCCAAGGTTCGAGTACGTCCTCGATTGCCCGTGCGGGTCCCGGCTGTCCGGAAGCAGCGAGGATGAGATTGTCGAAATTGCCTTCGCCCACTTAGCGGAGAGTCACCCGGACCTGGTCAATGACTATGAGCGAGAACACATCCTCTTCATGGCGGTCCGCTTCCGCCGCTGAGAGTGATCGAGATGCCGGTCCCTGACCACAGCTACTGGCCCTGCGCCAGCTTGCGGAGCAAGATTGAGATTGTTCCGCAGGCATTCTGTCTCGGGTGCTCTGGATGAACTCCGTGCGAGGTGTGAAAGGGTTGTGACTCAAGCACCAACTGATTGGCAGCCGTTACAGTCGATCGGATGGTCGACAGTTCAGTGAGAATCGACTCTGAAGGTCCCCTTGATGGCCAGGTGGCTCTTGTAACTGGTGCCGGATCTGGTATCGGCCGGGCGACAGCGCACGAGTTGGCAGCAGCTGGAGCAAAGGTAGCCGTGGTCGATCGTGACTCGGAGAGTGCCGCGCGAACGGCGAGGGAGGTCGGACAGCTCGGCGTGGCCACTGGGGCCTTCGTAGTCGAATTGAGCAACACCAGTTCCCTCGCAGCAATGGTTCGAGCCATTCTTGGCGTGTTTGGGCGGATCGATATTCTGGTCAACTGCGCTGGAATTACAGCGGCGCCGCACAGTACTCTTGACGTGTCAGATGAAACGTTAAGCCTGGTCATGGCGGTGAATGTTCTGGCACCGTTCGTGTTAATTCGTGAGGTGGGTAAGCACATGATTTGGCGGGGTGGTGGGGGGAGGATTGTTAATCTGAGTTCCAGTGCAGCTTTTCGTGCCACGGCATCGCCAGCCGCATATGCCACCTCAAAGGCAGCCATCAATGGATTGACCCGGGCTGCAGCAGCAGACCTTGGTTTGCACGACATTAATGTCAATGCGGTCGCACCCGGAATTACGAAAACCCCAATGACCGCAGGCATCGGTAACGATGACGACTATCAGAGAGTTGTGAGTTCCGGTCCGCTGGAGAACCTTTTGCATCGGCCCTCAGAAGGAGAAGATGTCGCCAAGGTAATCCTGTTTCTTTGCCTTCCAGAGAGCAGGCAGATGACAGGACAGGTGCTTCACACCAGCGCTGGATTGGTGGTTTGAGTGCTAGCACGTGATCCTCAGCTGACAGGAGCAGATCGGGTACGTGAGGTGTTCACCCGGGTCCGGAACGGTGACGACTCCGTTGCCGACCTCTATGCGGAGGACGGAATCGTCACTTACCCTGGGGGCAAGGTCGAAGGACGGGAGGCGATCAGGGCCTTCTACAAGGGGACTATCGAGCGAATTCGACCGCAACCCCAGGTGAAAATCGTGTTCGAGGCCCCTCCACTCTTTGTTGCAGTAGTCGACGTGCCCACCCTCGACCAGCACCGACGCGCTCTTGACCTCTTTGAACTAAGCGAGGCCGGCATTCGCCAGCTTGACATCTACTCGCAGGACACCCGGTAAACAAGGACGATCTCAACTATTGACGAAGCCCGGCGGCTCCCCACGTCACATACGGATTCCAAGATGTGTCGGCGCTTTTTGTGGCCAGGGATGTTCTGCGGCTTACTGACGAGAGGGTGGGGGACTAGGTGGAAAGCACTGGTGAGATCAGGATCTGCTATCAGCGAGTTGAATATTGGCGGCTTCGGTTCGCCCGCGGTCTAACCGGGATCTTGTGCGACCTTGCTCGAACAATTCCTGAAGGCTGCTACAGCCACGAGTGCCGTGGGGACCAACCGGTTTGGTGGAGCACCTACGCTCGCGAGGGTTTGTCGGCACTTGAGAAGTGGCGAAGTCAAGAACCAGAGTTGGGAGAGACTTAATTCAGAGGAGACGTGCATTCAACGTGGGATGGCGCGTTGATTTGTCCGACCTCCCACTGAATGCCAGGTGATCTCACGGTGTGACCCGTTGCGTCGGGGTCGCCTAAGACGAACTGTGCTGTAGGGGCCAACGTGTGGAGTTCTAGGAAGCTGATGGACCCAGGCGACCTACTGTTGTTCCAGCCCGTCGTTGGTACCATGTGACGGCCGCATTCATTTCACACCGCCAGTAGTTCATCAGTGCGACCTCCGGCATATTGCACTGACAAGTAAAGGACAACAAATGACTTCACCAGTGATCGACTTCCCGGTCTTTGACGCGGACAACCACATGTACGAGACCACCGAGGCCTTCACCAAGTACCTGCCGCCCGAGTACGCCGGCCTGGTGCAGTACGTCGAGGTCAACGGGCGCACCAAGATCGCCCTCAAGGGCCAGATCAGCGAGTACATCCCCAACCCGACCTTCTCGGTGGTGGCGGCCCCGGGGGCACAGGAGGAGTACTTCCGGAGCGGGAATCCCGAGGGGAAGAGCCGTCGGGAGATCATGGGCAAACCCATCCGGTCCCTGCCGGCCTTCATGGAACCGGGGCCCCGTCTGGAGCTCATGGACGAACTGGGCCTCGACCGCGCCCTCATGTGGCCCACTCTGGCCAGCCTGCTGGAGGAACGGCTCCGGGGTGACCCGATGTCCACCCACGCCGTGGTGCACGCCCTCAACGAGTGGATGGCCGAGCACTGGACCTTCAACGTCGAGAACCGGATCTTTCCCACCCCGGTGATCCACCTGGGGATCGTGGAGCGGGCCATCGAGGAGCTGGAGTGGGTTCTGGAGCGAGGGGCGAAGATCGTCCTCATCCGGCCGGCGCCGGTCTTCGGGTTCATGGGGCCCCGCTCCCCGGCACTGCCCGAATTCGACCCGTTCTGGAAGCTGGTGGCCGAGGCCGACATCCCCGTCGGCATGCACGCCTCGGACTCCGGCTACCAGCGGTACATGAACGAGTGGGAGGGCGTCACCGACGAGATGACCCCCTTCAAGGGGGGGTCGGGCTTTCAGGCCATCGTCTCCCACATGAGCCGGCCCATCACCGACACCGTCGCCTCACTCATCGGCCACGGCCTGTGCAGCCGGTTCCCCACCCTCCGGTTCGCTCCGGTGGAGAACGGCAGCGGCTGGGTCCGCCCCTTGCTGCGGGACCTGGAGCACGCCTACTCGGTGGCGCCCAAGGGCTTCGATGAGGATCCGGTGGAGGTGTTCAAGCGGAACATCTACGTCCACCCCTTCCACGAGGAGGATCCCATCGGGCTGGTGGAGCTGCTGGGCGCCGACCGGGTCCTGTTCGGCTCGGACTACCCCCACCCTGAGGGCCTGGCCGAGCCGTTGAGCTTCGTGGACGAGCTCTCGGCCCTCCCCCACGAGGACGTGGCCAAAATCATGGGCGGCAACCTCAACCGGCTCATGAAGTTGGACGAGGCCGCCTGACCCGGCAGTCCGGAACCTAGCCAGAAGAGGTGCGGTAGTCGTGCCGCAGGGCGACGAACCGGGACCTTCTTTGATCGGCAGAGTGGTTGAGCAACGCCTCGTTCAGCTGGTCAATGGCCTGGTCTCCGCAGCGGGTGGTGATCTTCATGAGCGTCGTCGGATGCGGCACCGAATCGGCGATCCCGATCCGACAGAAGCGTCGCCAGGCGATGGAATCGGCGACCTCGGCACACAGGGTCTCGAAGCCGAGCCGATACCGGAAGCGGAGGAACATCATCCGCAGATAGGTCTCCATCGGGATCGACGGCCGGCCGATCGTCGGATCGAAGAACGGCTTGAACGGCTCGAAGAACACCGGGTCGTCGAGCAGACGATCCACCTGATCGAGCCCGGGTGGGAGGCGGCTGAACTGGGGTGGGAGGATTGCCTCCCACAGGGTCTGTTGATCGTCTACCTTGGTCCGCAACACGATGGCTCCGTTCTCTCCGGCAAGAGGGATGGAGCCATCGTTGCGTCATTGGGGCCAGAACGCGAGCACCCTCCGAACATGAACGCGCTGGTCAGGGCGTTCTTTCACATCTACTTTTTCAGGTCGAAGTAGCTAATGGCCAAGTCGGTGCCGTGGCCAATCCGCACGAAGAACAGTCCATCGTTGGCGATCACGTTGTATTCGGCTAGATGAAATGAGACGGTCTGCCCCGTGCTGCGGACTAGAGCGGTCACGCGGACCTCAGCGAAGACGTACCAGTCCTGAACGACCCGGTCCAGGAGTTCGACTGAGAGAATCTCATATTTCTCAAACAGGCTCGAGTAGTGAGACCGAGCGGTGTCAGCTCCGCTGAGCTCGATGAGCGTGCCGGTGTCGGCCACATAGTCACGGACTCCGCCTTGAACGTCGGGGTTGAGTGTGGCACATAGCGCATCAGTATCTCCGGTGCGGTAGGCGCCAAGGTAGCGATCGTGCAGGTCGAGTATGGCCCTCCGTCTCCCTATCGAATCCATGGGCCGATCCACCGGGACTGCGCCGCGACCTAAAAACTCCTCGGGGACGCTGGGCCAGACCAGTTCGCCACTTATGCCTTTTCCAGCTCCAACCGGAAAGAGCGCCAGGATGTGCGAACCCGGTTGGACCTCACCGGTCTCTCGAAGACGGCCGATCGCGAATGCCTCTTGGAATACATACCAGAGCCCTCGGATCTCAACGAGGGATTCTGATGAAAGGAGGTCGCTTCTTCCCCGGACTTGCTCGTAGGCGGCGTAGATTTCGTCCCAGGTGGTGATGATGGGCGCCCGCACGGAACCATCACCGTTGATTTGCGGCTGGATGGTGTAGCCATATGGCCCATTCGTAACGAGGGTGCTCATGAGCGCTTCGTAGTCACCATCGGCGGCCGTAATCTCGGCTGCGATATGAGCGTAGGTTTCCTCGGTGGCGTGTCGCGCAGCCTCGGCACTGCGCTTGAGGATCTCTGGGTCTGTATCGATCACCCTCTGCACGGTCGATCACTCCTTCGTCCTTGGGAACCAAGACATCGGCTCGATCGCAGAATACCTCCGACCTTCGTCAAGCTGAAGGCCACAAATTTGCGGCGACTCACGTTATTGGCTCTGATCATCAGCGACTGCGTCAGCCTGTGGCTGGGGCGTGCGACTCCTGAGGTGGGTCCACATCTAACCGAGGACGCTATGAACGAACTCACCCCGGGGTCCGGGCCCCAGGTTGGCCACCGACCGTGGTGGGGCGCATGTGGTGTTGCCTGTTGAATCTGCTCGCTGCGCTCACGACCTCAAGAATGGAGTGCCGATCGTGGCAGGCTTAAGGGGCTCGATAGACGGAGCAGTCCGGCGCCTTGCATGGTCCTTTGGTGCTGGAAAGGTCTTTGCTGGCACAGTGCTGGGCTAAGGGGGCACAATGAGCGCATGTTTACAGAGCGAGAGGGTTGAGCGTGGAAGAGCTGAGATTTGATGGAAAGTCTGTGATCGTGACGGGAGCCGGCCGTGGGTTTGGCCGTTGCCATGCGCTTGACTTCGCCTCGCGGGGAGCGCGGCTCGTCATCGTCGACTTCGGAATGGAAATGAACGGACTGGGTTCTTCGCCGGAGCCGGTCGAGGCCGTCGCCAAAGAGATCGAGGCCGCAGGCGGCGAAGCTGTGGCCGTATTTGCCGACGTCTCCGTCGAGTCGGAAGCGCAGCGTGCGGTGCAGGCGGCCATGGACGCGTACGGGACGCTCGACATCCTGGTAAACAACGCCGGTATCTCCGATCCAGACTGGTTCGAAGACCAGACTTCAGAGCGCATCGTTCGAATGACCAATAATCAGTACTACACCACCGTCTGGATGACCAAAGCGGCTTGGCCTCATCTGAAGGCGTCGGGTGGCAACGTCGTCAACACGGCCTCCGAGGCCATGCTGGGCAACGTGCCCAAGGCTGTGACATATAGCGGCGCCAAGGGCGGTGTGTTCGCACTTACCCGGGGTTTGGCCCTTGATGGAGAGCGCATTGGTATCCGGGTCAACCAAGTCTGCCCCCGAGGCAACACGCGTATGTCCGGCCCGGAGGCCCTGTCGCTCCATTACGACCAGCCTGTCGAGTTCTTTAAGAGCGAATGGCTAGCGGGGATGTTGCCGGAATATGTGTCTGCCGCTGTCATCTACTTCGCTCACGACTCCTGTGAGCTGACGGGTGAGTCGTTTGTTTGCGGCGGATCGCAGGTGATGCGTCTGGCCACGGTGCAGACGGAAGGGATCACGGGTGACGCAGGCGTCAGCCCGGAGGAAATTGCGGCCAATCTTGAAAAGATCATGGATATGACGAACGCCAAACTCTGGACTTATCAACTTCCCATCTGAGGCGACCTTTGGAGTGGGGTTGGCCTCCACAACTCCGGAGACAGAACCCGCTTCCTTCGGTGCCTAAGTCATCGTTCGAGGGCCAGGGCATTCTGTCAGCTTCGTACTTGGACCAACCTGACCACATCTGCGCCTCACGAGGATGGTGCCCTATGGCCCGTCGTCCACTCCCGGAGCCGACTTCGTAGTAGCGCCGGGCTCGCCCAAGGGAGTGACGTGGTCCTGAAGGCTGATGTTGCCGTTCCGGGGGACAGGTTTGCCCATTCAGGTCATACGTTGGCCGTTGTGAAGTTGCCAAAGGCGTCAAGGTAAGTCGCGAACGCGTGGCGAATCACGTCTGGCGTGAGTCCGAATTCCTCCAGGCTGTAGTGATGATGACTCCGGGTACCGGGACCATTCTGTTTGGCCCATTCCAGGTGGGCTAGACGCACCTCGTCGTTGAGCTCCATGTCAATGGCGTTGTAGATGCGCTCGGCGGATCCGGTGGGGTCGATCTCGAGTTCATGTTTGCCCACGTCAATGAATCGATCCTCGCCGATGGCTGCACGTGCCACCAACGCTTGAGTCACACCGGCAACAAAGTGCTCGAGAATCTCGCCCCCGAATGTGATGGGGTCTAGCGTCGCATTGGGAAGCCGGCGCTTACGCGAGGCGAATACGACGCTGCAGGCGGAGGGAATGACCACCATTGGATCGCGATGAGTCATGACGAACCGTGCATCGGGGTACTGGGCGGCCACCTGGCGGAGCAGGAACAGGTAGTTCGGGAACTTCAACAACCATCGGGAAGGTGGGCGAGAGGAGTGAAGTAGACGGAGTATCCGCTCGTGGTACGGAAGGGCTGCTGAGTGGTCAGCGGCCCTCCACCAGCGGGTGTAACTGGGGACAGGGAGCACCAACTCGCTGTGTTGGAAGCACATCTCATAGATGCCACTGTCCTCAACTGGTCCATCGATCCGCCGAACGTGCTGCGGATCGGGTGCTTCGTCCTGAAAGGCGCGCCGAGGGTCGTTGCTCTCTGTCCGGTAATCGGGTGGCGGTGTGGGGTCGCTGAGCTCCCATTTCCTCAGGTAGCGGAAACGTGGATCGAGCGAGAGCAGGTGGTGCAGAGCGGTCGTCGCGGTACGAGGCATCCCAAAGACCACGATCGGCCCCTCGACCGGTGTGTCGGGCGCCGTCGGATGGGAGGCGTACCACTCCTCTATCTGGAGGTGCCTGACGAGGCGCTCCTCGAGAAGGGACTCGATACGACCTACCGCATCAGGATCGTGACCGATGTCATTGACGATCGCCGCCGTGAGCCTCTCAAGCCCTTCCTGCCATCCGTCCGACCCAAAATCAGACAGCCCGGAACGCCCGACCGCTCGCGCAATGAGATCTTCAGGTGCTGCGTTCACGGTTTCATTGTGGTCGATGAAAAGAAGGTCCGCCGAGCGAGTTCCGCCGCCAGTCATCCACGTGCGACTTGTCGACGCGGATCGCAGACCCATGAAGTGACTGGCTGCATATGTCCGTTGGCTGATGAGAGTGCTGCTGTAGATGGGGGTGCTTGGTCTTGGTACAGACAACGACTCTCCGAAGCGCGTTGAGGCCAACGGTGCTCTGGCGTCGTGGTGCCGATCGGCTGGCCATTCGGTCCTCTGCAGAGGATTCGCTTCCGGTCCGTGTGAACTTCAGCTGCTGAGGCAGAATCCGAGCGAGCGATTCCGGGTGCATAGCAAAGGTCGACATCAAGACGTCGCGGCTACCGGAGGGCGGGAGCCAGAAAGTTCTCCAGGTTGTCTCGCATGATTCGCTGTTGATCCTCTGGGGAGAAGTCAGCGAGCTGAGCACCCACATATTGATCGGGATAGGCGAGTCCTTCGCCGTGTGGGAAGTCCGAACCGAACACGATGGGCTCAATCCCCACCTCGGCGACCACCCGCGACACGTTCTCCTCAGGAAACGGAGCGACGATGAAGTGCTCCCGAAAGATCTCGGAAGGTCGATGATCGAGTCGCCCGGAGTCGGACCACTTGATGGAGCGACCCATGAGGAAGGCGTGGTCCATCTTGCGCATGGTGTACGGAACCCAGACCGTGCCCATCTCCGACAAACAAACCTTGATGTTGGGGAACCGGCCGAAGAAATTGTGCAGAATCAGACCGGCAGTGAGCTCCATGGCCGGGCGATCACCCCAGTACATCGTCCATTGGAATGCGTCGAAGTCGCCGAATACCGTTTCGGGATCTTCCGACCAGTCAGAACCATACTTCTGGTAATCGGTCCCCCCGAGGTGGGATGTGACGCGAATGTCCGCGTCGTTCACGATTGACCAGAATCGGTCGAAGACGGGATCAGCAGGGGAACGCCCTCCAAATGGTTTGGCGACACCTCCGTGCGCGTGTCCGGCCTTGATTTGGATCAGTCCGGCGCCGTCAGTGATGACCTGTTCGAGCTCAGCGACGGCCAAGTCCGGATCGGCCAAGGCAATGTAGGGGGGGAGAAACATTCGCTTATCCGCGGCATAACCCACTTCTTCAAGCATCCATCGGTTGAAGGCGCGTATGTTGGCGTAGAGCGCAGGAATGTTGTCAGCGAACTCATACTCAATGTCATGGGCAGCTGCTGGGAACATGAGAGCTTTGTCGATACCCTGCGAATCCATCAGAGCCAGTCGGAGATCCTTATTCCCGAACGCCTCGGACTTGTGGCGGAACTCTTCGATGAAGGCTTGACGCTGTTGCTCGTCGAGTCCCTTAAGTGGGTTCAGCCGATTGAGAAGCATGCCGGGGATTGTCCGGACGTCGACATCGTCGCCCTCCTTGTAGGCGGCGAACGACGGGACTGCCGATCGGCCGATCCCTATGTTGGACGTATCGCCCAACAGCTCATTGATGTCACCTTCGGAGAGCGTGACGTGTCGCGAATGGAATTTGGAAGGCTTGCCGGCAAAGACCTGCAGCGGCTGGCCGTCGGGACCAGTAATGCTGCGGATCGCCAGGTCAACATCTTTCGGATCGATGTAACGCTCGAAGCAGTCGGGTGGCTCGTTGAAGTGATTGTCGGCGTCGTTGATCCAAAAATCCAGTTTTGACTCAGTCGTCTTGGTCATCACTTCTCCTCGAGATTTTCCCCGTTGGAGAACCGTACAATGTATAATAAGTCGCGGTCAAGATCTGCTGGGGGAAGTGGTCAGCGGTGCTTAGAGGCCGATTTCCAGAGCGATGCGGTCCCGGTGGTACTCAGGGCCACCGTAGATAGCCGCGTTGCTCTCCACCCGCCGCATGTAGAGGTGGAGATCGTGTTCCCAGGTGTAGCCGATGCCCCCGTGCAGTTGGAGACATTCCCTGAGTATCACTGGGCAACGGTCGGCCACGTACGCTTTGGCGAGGCTGGCTATGGTCGGTGCGTCCTGGCCTCTCTGCACAGCCTCGATGGCTGCGGCGGTGACCGCCTTGCACGTCTCGAGCCACAGCAGCATGTCGGCGAGACGATGTTTGAGCGCCTGATAGGACCCGATCGGACGGCCGAACGCCTTGCGGTCCTTGGTGTATTGGAGCGTGATCTCATAAGCGCGGTCCGCCACACCGACAGTTTCGGCGCACTGGAGGGCGAGAGCTAGAGCACACTGCAGCTGCAGTTCGTCTTCGCTCCCAGCAACAGCACCGACCACGGCAGAAGCCGGGACCTCGGCGCCGTTGAACTCAACACGGGAGAATCGACGGGTTAGATCGATACCTTCGAGCGTCTTCACCGACACCTTCGATGTATCCGTGGGTACCAGAAGTTGGGTCACTCCTTCGGAAGATCGAGCGGTAACCAGGATTCGGTCAGCAAGGTGGGCATCCTGCACCGGGCTCTTGACCCCTGTGATCCGGAACCCACCGTCGATCGACTCGGCTCTAACGGCGCCACTTTCGGCCTCCCACTGGTCCCCGTCTTCCGCCACAGCCCATGCTGCGACGGCTCGCCCCTCCGCAATCTTCTGAAGAAATTCGTTGGACACCCGGGCCGGCTCTTGACGTCCTAACGCAAAGGCGACGATGTTTGTAGGCAGAACCGGGCCGGAGAAGATCACGCGGCCCAGCTCTTCGGCGATAATGGCGAGGTCGCTGACCCCGTCACCTGAGACGCTTCCTCCACCCATGGCCTCGGGAATCAGCATTGAAGTCCAGCCGAGCTCGGCGCCCTCGCCCCACACCGCACGGTCGAAGCCCAGCGGATCGTCGATCAGCCCACGGATGGCCGCCGAGGACCAGGTTGCGTCCAAGTATTTGTGCGTCGTCTGTTGGAACAGGACTTGATCTTCAGTGAGATAGAGATCCACTCTGCATCCTTTGGTGAAGTGAAGGGACCATGAAATATCAATGGTGGGGGAGTGTAGATGTGGAATGACTGATCACGTATCGCCGCAGCTCTTCAGTCATGTCAATCGTCGTCTTGTCGGTACTTGCGCTGTTCCCCACAAGAGCCTCATCGATCTGGCGGCACCCCGTGACAGTGGGCCCATCGGAACGAATTCTGGTTGAGGGCAGCAATACGGCTGTCGCTGAGGAGCAAGCTACTAGTCGGATCCAATCTCTTAGACGACGTAAGAATCCGTATTAGACTAAGTAAAAATCATACAAGGGCTGGAGCCATAGGCAGCAGTTGGACACTTGGGCAGTCTCGGCATCGGACAGGCGGGAGGGGTCAACTGCTCTCGGAACTCCGGCCTGAATCACAAAAGTCCTGAATCGCAAGAATGAGGAGGATTCGTCTTGGCTGTCGTCACCACACAGGTCGAAGTCGCTGAGGAAAAGGCGCTCGAACCCCTCGTCGTTGTGTCCTGTGACACCCACATCGGCCCCCGTCTGGTCGACGATCTCAGGCCGTATTGCCCGAAGGACCTACTTTATGACTTTGACGCCTATGCAGGTGAACTCGCGGTCAAGCGAAAGGCAGCGGCTGCGAAGAAGCAGAAGCTCTCCTTCGGCGGCAGTCAGATGGGTGGTGATTGGGGGGTGCGGTCCGACAATTTACAGACAGAAGGCCATTTCGACATTCACGCGTGGCTGCGGGATCTTGATGGCGACGGTGTCGCTGCCGAGGTCATGTTCCACGACAGTCAGAACGGTGAGCCGATCCCCTTTCAGCTCGACACGCTTCTTCTGAGGGGCGTGGGACAGGGCCAACCTCAGGATTTCGATCTGCTTCGTTCTGGCCAGCGGATCTACAACCAGTGGTTGGCTGATGTTTGCTCGGTGGAACCGGAACGGCACGTTGGGCTAATGCATCTGCCAATGTGGGATATTGAGGCCGCCGTGGAGGAGTTGGCGTGGGCTCGATCCTTGGGACTCAAAGGATTGAACCTTCCAGGACCGAAGCCTTATATGCAGCCGTACAACAATCCCGCATGGGACGATTTTTTCTCCGCCTGCGAGGACCTTGACGTGACGCTGTGCAATCACGGAGGGGCCGGCGCAAGCGGAGGGACCTTCCCAGGGGCGATGTCGATTGCGAAATTCGAGATCTCCATGATGTCGAGGATCTGCCCCATGGACCAGTTGGTATACGGAGGAGTGTTCGAGCGACATCCACGACTCCGACTAGTGACGACCGAATCGCCTGGCGTGTGGTGGCATTTCGTGCTGAAGGAGATGGACAGCATCTACCTGACAGACGTCCACAGTTACGGCCCAGCCGAGAAGGAGCGGGTGCCACGTTTGCCGAGCGAGTACGCCAAGGATCAGGTGTGGATAGGCGCGAGCTTTCAGTCGCGTTTCGAGGCGGAAGATGCCGTCGCCAACGGCTATTCCGATCGGACAATCTGGGGATCGGATTATCCGCACTTCGAAGGCACGTATCAGTTCGGTGCAACCGGGCCGAACGGAGAGCCCATGACGTGGGCGTCCCTCCGCTTTACCTACGCCGGACTTCCGGCCGATCAGGTCCGCATGATGTTGGGAGGCAACGCAATCGACGCCTACGACCTCGATCACGCGAAGTTGTCGAAAGTTGCCTCTCGCATCAATGCTCCAACCTTCGCGGATCTGAATAGCGCCGAAGTGGGGGAACGGCCGAAAGACGGGGGCCACTTGGCCTTTCGAACCTTCGGTTTCTGGGCGTAGCGTCCGCCAGACTGCAGTGACGACTCAGTGTGATTGGGCCAAGGCGAGGTAGGCCTCTTTGGACGCCGCCTTGTCGACCTTCCCCATCGCCGACCGGGGTACGTCCGCCACCCTCACTAGGCGCTTAGGCACCTTGTAGGCGGCGAGCGATTGTCGGCAGAAGTCGATGAGCTGATCGGTTCGAGTATCTTCATTGTTGAGGGAGACGAGGCCTACTAATCGCTCGCCCATCTCATTATCGGGTACACCGAACAAGGCCACGTCGCGGACGCCTGGGTGGCTGCCGAGTACTCGTTCGCATTCGGCGGGGTAGATGTTCACCCCACCCGATATCACCATGTCGGTGACCCTTCCCGTGATGTAGAGGTAGCCGTCGGCATCGACGTGCCCGCAGTCTCCTAGCGTGAAGGTTCCAGGTTCGAGGTGGGCTGCCGCCGTCTTCTCCGGATCGTTGTAGTACTGGATACCCCGCCCGAAGTCATCGCGGAAAAACAAGACGCCATCGCGACCGACCGCGCATGGCTCTCCGTCTGCATCGATAACCAGCGGGTGGAATGGTGGGACCGCTCGACCCACTGAGCCCGGATGGGTCAACCACTCGTCTGGAGTGATGCGGCTCACGATGCCGCTCTCACTGGCGCCGTAGGACTCCACAACTACGGGACCGAACCAGTGGATGGCCTCCCGCTTGACTGGTGCCGGGCAGGCGCTACCGGTGAGGGCCACCAGTCTGAGGGACGAAACGTCGGCTTCCTCCCTGCGGATGGCGGGAAGGTCGAGCAGGCGAATCAGATGGGTGGGGACCATGACAGAGGTGGCTATCCCGTAAGACTCGATGGCATCGAGGACGAAACTGGGGTCGAAGCGGGGCGAAAGCACGACTGAACTCCCGGTGAGCAGAAGTCCGACAGCGGCATGGGGTCCAGCATGGTAGAGGGGTCCAGCCACCAGATGGGGACCCAGTCCTGCCATGTGGTGGCGACCCATGAGCTCCAAACGGTCGGCAACGGTGGGCGTCGGCTGGGTGGGAACCTCGACGCCCTTGGGCCTACCGGTGGTGCCCGAGGTGTAGATGAGGTCGGTGGTAGAAGGCAGGTCGAGCGGCAGCGGTTCCCGCTGCGGACGATTCAATAGCGAAGTCCAAAGGGTTCCGACCCCGGAATTGGTCAGAAGCGGGATCTCGCGATTACCGATGGCAGTGCTGGCGACAGCTTGGCAATCCGTTGATGCCCAGACGGCGCTGGCTTCGCCATCGACCATCATGAACTCGATTTCGTCGGCCGTGAGATGCGCATTAACCAAGATGGCGCCAACTCCGGACAAGATTGCCGAAGCGTAGATGAGCAGCGTGTCCGAGCCGTTGAATCCAATTACGGCCAAGCGAGACCCAGGCTCCAAACCCAGGTCGCGTAAGGCGTGAGCCCCTCGGACCACGGCACCGGCTGCTTCTGCCCATGTCAATGAACCGGAGGGGCCGATTACCGCCAACTCGCTGGGTTGGAACTCGGCACGCTCGAAGATTGGTAGAGATCCGGTCATGTCCACGTCCACTCGGGTGCCCTCTTCTCCACGAATGCAACCATGGCTTCCCGGGAATCGTTGTACGTTCTCAGGCGGTTGGTGTAGTCGTTCTCTGTTCGGTAGTGGTCCATCAGGTCTTCTCCTTCGATGCGCAGAATCGACTCCTTGGCCAGCCTGAGGGCAATAGGACTCTTCGTTGCCATCTGTAGGGCCAGATCCAGTGCTCGTCTCTCGGCGGTACCGGCGCCGACTGTCTCCTCAATGCCACCGAGACGGTGAAACTCCTGGGCGGAGACCATCTCACCAAGAAAAAGCATTCGACGCGCTTTTGAGGGTCCTACCAAGCGCAGGGCTTTACTTGCCCCCCCGAGAAGCCCGATGTTGATTTCGGTAAGCCCGAAGGTGGCGTTCTCTCCTGCGATGATCAGGTCGCAGACGCCCGCCAGACCGAACCCGGCACCTATTGCGGCGAGCTCGACGGCGGCAATCACGGGAACCAGGCACTCGCGGACAGATCGCTGAGTACGCCGCCACTCCCATGCGGGATCGAGGAGCGTCCGGACGTCGCCGTCGAACACGGGCCCCTCCGACCGCACCTCATTGAGGTCGATTCCCGCGCAAAATGCCCGTTCTCCCCTGGCCGAAAGCACAACGCACGCCACTTCGCGATCCTGGGAGAGCCCCTCAAAGGTGGTGCGCAGTTCTTGCATCATCGTGCCATTGACAGCGTTTACCGGAGGGCGGTTCAGGCGCACCACGGCCACGCCGTCTGCTGTCGAAAGTTCGAGCGTTTCCATTCGGCGACCTCATCCTGTACGTCGAGGAGACAACCACGTGAGCGGGAGGTCCCTCCCAAGCCGAAAGCGGTGACACCTCAGTCAGCGATTGGACGTTACGCTCCTCCTTTCGGCCGGGCAAGGTAGTTGCGGAGCGGTGAGATTCTCCTAAAGAATTTCCACGTCGGCGCGCATCATCTGATGAGCAACTGCTTCTGGGGTCGATGACTGCGAGTTCCCGTCATGGTCTCAGAACCATCGGGCAGGGCTCTTGGTCCACTGTTGCACAACCAGTTGCGAGACCCAGTTCGATGGTCATCGCGCAACCGAGTGAGAACCACCTGGCCCCTTGGCGAGTGGTGAGAGGGTGCCATCGGCAGGGGAGTTCTTGCAGTCCAGTGTGCTACTGTCAGCCACTGGCATATACAGCGTACGAATTGGGGTTTGCCAGTCCAGAGTCCCGATTTATGGCAGATGGTTGCCAATGGGTCCAAGTCGCCCAAGATCAAATTGGCTCATCGATCTCGGACTCGGGCCCCGGACAGAAGAACCGAATGGAGCAAGAGCACATATCACGGATGGAGCAGTCATGAACATAAACGACATGATCTTGGTCAGCATCGACGACCATCTGATCGAGCCCCCAAACATGTTCCAAGCCCATGTACCGGCTCAGTATCTGGATAAGGCGCCTCGAGTAGTGACGGACGACGAAGGTAAGGACCAGTGGGTCTTCCAGGATCAGACCATGGGGATGGTCGGGCTCAATGCAGTTGTTTCCTGGCCGAAGGAGCAGTGGGGATTCAATCCCTCTGCCTTGGCGGAAATGCGGCCCGGTGTGTACGACATCCATGAGCGCGTTCGAGATATGAACCGAAATGGCGTGCTGTCCTCGATGTGCTTTCCCAGCATGGCCGGTTTCAGTGGGCGCACCTTTCAGGAGGCCAAGGACAAGGACTTGGCCCTGGTGATGCTCAAGGCCTACAACGACTGGCATATCGACGAATGGTGCGGTGAGTACCCGGGAAGGTTCATCCCTCAGGTCATCCTGCCGCTCTGGGATATCGACAAGTCGGTGGCGGAACTGCGCAGGGTTGCCGACAAGGGTGCCCTGGCGGTGACGATGCCTGAGTTGCCGCACATGCAGGAACTACCGAGCTACCACTCGGAACACTGGGACCCACTTTTCGCCGCCATGTGCGATCTGGATCTGGTCATGTGTCTTCATATCGGCCAGGGCCTCAATGCCATCAACCTGCCCGATCTGAACTGGGACGAGTACATGGTCCTCTCGACACAGGTGACTGTACTTGCTGTCCAACACCTCCTATGGGGTCATGCCCTACGTGAATTCCCGGGGCTTAAGGTGGCATTCTCTGAGGGAGGAATCGGCTGGCTCCCGTTCCTCTTAGACCGTGTCGATCGCCACTACTTGAACCAGCGGTGGACCGGCCAGGACTTCGGTTCGAAGTTGCCTTCTGATGTCCTGCGTGAGCACATCTTGGCCTGTTTCATCGCCGACCCGACGTCTCTGAAGCTGTACAAGGACATCGGGGTGGACATCATCGCTTTCGAGACCGACTATCCCCACTCGGACTGTTTGTGGCCCGATGCCCCCGAGGCTTTTCTGGCCCAGTGCGAGGGGGCGGGCTGTTCGGACGAGGATATCGACAAGATGAGTTGGGAGAACGTGTCGCGTTTCTGCCGGTGGGATCCGTTCCAATACATTCCGCGCGGCGAAGCCACGGTGGGCGCGCTTAGGGCTCAGGCTCCTGATGTCGAGACGGGAATCGTCTCACGGGAAGAGTGGCGGGCCCGCTACGAGGCGAATCCGCCGTTCGCTACCGCGTCGGCGTGAGCCCAGGGCTCCAAATTCTCGAAGGCGAACCTGAATGACCTTCAAGCCCATGGAGGGCGTCCGCATCGTGGAGGTGGCCCAGTACACGTTCGTGCCGTCCGCTGGAGCAGTCCTGGCTGAGTGGGGCGCGGACGTCATCAAAGTTGAGCATGCCGAGACCGGCGATGCTCAGAGGGGCCTCACTCGCATGGGGGCCGTGTCCATCGGCGGGTCGTTCTCCCCGATGATGGAGCACCCCAACCACAACAAACGGAGCATCGGATTGGCTCTAGAGGTGCCAGAAGGGCGGGAAGTGTTCGAGCGGCTGATCCGACAGGCGGACGTATTCCTCACCAACTTCCTGCCGCGAGCACGTGCCCGTCTGCATCTCGACGTGGAGGATGTACGGCAGATCAACCCGGACGTAATCTATGTGCGCGGTACGGCAGTCGGCGACCGAGGCGAGCAGCGGGAACGACCGGGCTACGACGGCATCTCCTACTGGTACCGCGGCGGGAGCGCTGCCGGGGCAACCCCTCCCAATCTCGAGGGCATTGTTCCGCTGCCGGCACCGGCGTACGGGGATTCCATCGGCGGCATGACCATTGCTGGAGGTATCTCTGCCGCGCTATTTGCCCGGGAGCGCACCGGGCAGCCCTCGGTCGTGGATGTTTCGCTGCTCGCCCTTGGAGCATGGGCCAATGCCCTCGCCGTAGAGACATCACTGCAGACCGGGACTCCTTGGCAGGCCGCAGAGATGCGTTCGTATCAAAGCATCGCGACGAATCCGTTGGTGGGTGTATATCCGACCGAGGACGGTCGTTGGATTGGTCTGAGCATGTTGCAACCTGGCCGGTACTGGGAGAACTTCTGCCATCACCTGGGGCGGGAGGATTTGATCAGCGATCCACGATTCGATTCCACGGAAAAGGTCATCGCCAACGCCGTCGAGGCAGGATCTATCATTGCCGCCGAGTTCCGTTCCCGACCGTATAGCGAATGGGTCGACCGTTTTCGGACCATCGACGGGCCATGGGAGCCAGTGCAGAACAGCCTTGAACTGGGCAACGACCCTCAGCTCGAAGCGAACGGCTTCATTGCTGAAGTCGTCGACGTCGAGGGAAAGACTCAGCGGCTGGTCGCTGCCCCGGTCCAATTCGACGAGCGTCCGGCAGAGCTGACCAGAGGACCGCAGTTCGCAGAACACACCGACGAAATCCTCACTGAGCTGGGCTTTTCCGAGTCTGAGCTTCTCGACCTGAAGCTGGCAGGAGCTGTCACCTAACCCGTACTGAAAGGGTGACCTTGTGCCCTTTACTAGAATTGGCTGATGCCTAGGAATCGCCGTACGGACGCGCTGAATCTCGAGACGATCGTAGAGGTGTCCATCAGCATAATTCGCCGTGATGGAGTTGCGGGATTGACTATGCGCGCCATCGCTGCTGACCTCGGCGTGTCAGCCATGGCGGTCTACTACTACGTAGCTGACAAGGATGAATTATTGCGGTTGGTAGTTGAGGAGATTACCCAATCGTTCCCTAACTTGCGCAGCGAACCTGATGCAGAATGGCAGGACGTTTTGCGGCGCTATTTGGAAGATATTTGGCAAAACCTCAGGATGTACCAGGGATTAACGTCCCACATCATCAATCTGCCTGCTATGGGAGTAACTGCGGAGCGATTTGATGCCGGCATAGGGTTCTTCGAAGATGCCGGATTCCCTCCGGCGCAGGCACGCCTGGCCTGGTCTTTTGCGATGACGTATATACATGGTCGCATTAGCGTCGATGCCCATCTTGTGCACAATGGCGGCGATCCGCACCTCGATGGCCTGAAGGCTTGGGACTTCGTCGAGTTCGGTATCGAGTCGGTCATTGTCGCGCTCGAGGCCAATTTGGCCGGCAGCACCCCGCTGACGTCAACTCCTCTCGTCACCTCAACCGGTCGTTGACACTCAGGAGCAGGGCGATTCTGAGCCTGGTTTACGGTGTATAACTGTGACCTGACTCGAACTCTCGTCTGCTGTTGAGTCGAACGAGGATGGAAGGCTGAACGTGGATCCACTACGAACGGAGGGTTCCGACCTCCATGACTATCGACTTCGGGCGCGTCGGTGGCTAGCTGAAAACGTTCCTTCCGCCGAGGAGGTCGGCGTTGTGGGCCGCCGGGACGTCCGCTCAGAGCGATTGGTTGAGTTCAAGGCACTGCAGCAGAAGTTGTACCTCGCCGGGTATGCCGGATTCACCTTCCCGAGAGAGTACGGCGGCCAAGGTCTCACCCTGGAGCATGAGAGGATTTTCACAGAGGAATCCGCTGGGTACGACATGCCCACTACGAACTTCGGCGTATCCATCAACATCCTCGGTGCCACTCTGGTGGCGTATGGCACGCACGAGCAGAAGCTCGCCCACGTAGCCAACATCCTCGCCGGTAAGGAGCTGTGGTTGCAGTTCCTGTCGGAGCCCAGTGGTGGTTCGGATCTTGCCGGACTCCTCACCAGCGCGAAGAGGGATGGTGATGCCTACATCGTTAACGGGCAAAAGACATGGAGCAGCAGCGCCCATCTTTCCGATTTCGGGCTCTGTCCGGTGCGGACTCGCTGGGACGTTCCGAAGCACCAGGGGATCTCAATGCTGATCCTCGACCTCAAATCTCCGGGCATTGAGATCCGACGGATCGACCAGATCGACGGCGGGGCAGATTTCTGTGAAGAGTTCTTCACAGACGTGATGGTTCCGACCTCCAACCTGGTGGGCGAGGAGAACAAGGGCTGGCGGGTGGCTCGTGGACTTCTCGAAATCGAGCATGCCTGGGTCGGGCGGGGTGGCTCGAGAGAGTCGAACGAGGAAGGTGAGGCAGCGTTGGTATCCTTGGCGCTTTCCAAGGGACTGTCCCGGGATCAGGGTGTCCGCCGTCGAATTGCTGACCTCCACGTGGCCTCGGTAGCCCAGAGGATGGTGTCTGCTCGAGTCTCCGATGCCATGAGTTCGGGACTGCTTCCGCACGGCTATGGGGGGATACTGAAGCTAGGTGACGACATCGTGACGCAGCGCCGCGCTGAGTTGGCTCTCGAACTAGCCGGTGCTGGGGGCGTCACATGGGAACCGGAGGATCCGAACGCGGGTGAGTGGTCCCAAGCTTTCCTCAACAGCCGCCGCGTATCCATTGCTGGCGGGACTGACGAAATTCAGCGGAACAACATCAGTGAACGTGTGCTCGGGCTGCCTCGGGAAGCTGCACTTGATCGTGACGTCCCCTTCAATCAGGTTCCGCACAACTGAGCCATGGCGGCCGGTCTCGCGTTCCCACAGGTCGTTCAGTGCACGAGAACAAATATATGACCGTTGAGGGCACGGATTGCGAGGTGGAGAGCGGGCCGCTGAGTGGCTGCAGGGTGGCCGACTTGACCGGTGCCATCGGCGCGTACTGCACGAAGCTGCTCGCTGACCTCGGGGCAGACGTCATCAAGGTCGAACCACCTTGTGGCGATCCGATGCGGGAGGCAGCACCTCTGGTCCACGTTGACGAAGACTCCACCCCCATGAGTGCAGTATTTGCCTCGTACCACGTCAACAAGCGGGGAGTAACGCTGGATGTGGCCCAGTTGGATGCTCAGAGCGTCCTGAAGACCTTGGCATCTTCATGCGATGCCATAGTGATCTCCCCAACACCACGTACGCCGGTGGCCGGCGTCAACCGCGAGGATCGCACCGTCTCGTGGGCACCGGCCGACTGCATCATTGCTTCGATAACTCCATTCGGTCTGACTGGGCCATATCGCGACATGCGAATGACCCCCTTCCTATCGGCTGCCATGGGTGGGGGAATGCACTGGACCGGCGATCGCGACGGACCTCCTTTGGCTGCTCCGGGCCAGCTGACCTGGGACGAGGCTGGGATCCATGCCGCACTGGGCGTCGTTTCGGCGCTGAACGGACCTCGCCCAGCAGGCCAGATGCTGGACCTCGCTGTACACGAAGTGGCGGCAGCCAAAGATTTTCTCATCGAGCGATACGACGTGGGCGGAATTGGGGAGTTCGGTCGCTCAGTGGGCATCGGGATCCCCCCGACCGGCCGCTGGGAGTGTCGGGATGGCCCCTTGGCAATCTCTGCACACCAAAAGCGTCACTGGGAAGCCTTTCTGGTCATGCTGGATCATCCCGATGTGCTGTCCGAACCTTCGTTGGCTGACACCATGATCCGTCGTCAGATCTTCGATGGTTTGGTAGAGACGATCGCCGAACTGATGGCGGACCGCAGTCGTATGGATCTCTTCGAGAAGGGACAGGCGGCGGGTCTGCCTTGCGCACCCTTTTATAGGCCGGGCGACTTCGTTGAGGATGTTCAGGCCCACGCTCGCCAGCTGTTTGCTTCACCGGTGGACGAACAGGGCACGGCTATCGCAATTCCATGGCGCTGGTTTCATTCGTCCTCGGCGATGCTGCAACTCGTCCGGTCCGCACCGCATCTCGGCCAACACAATGATGAGATTTACCTTCAGGAGTTCGGTATACCCAGCGCACACCTCGACCAGTGGAGGGCATCGGGTCTTGTCTGACGCCCCGGGGTTGTTGAAGGGAGTGCGCGTCCTCACCTTTGGTGCCTTTGTCGCCGGGAACACCGCAGCCAGATTGCTTTCCGACCTGGGGGCCGAAGTGGTGAAGATCGAGGCCAAGAATCGACCCGAAGTGCTTCGCATGCCGGCGTATTCAATTGGCCGAGTCGTGACTGAGCCCTCCGGGATCCCCAACTCGATAATGTTCGCATCACTTTCCCGAGGCCTCCACAATGTGTCTCTCGATATGGGGACGATGGCAGCGCAGGGAGTCTTTCGCCGTCTGGTCGGAGTGTCCGATGTCGTGATCGAGAACTTCGGGGGTCCGGTTCTCGATCGCTGGGGATGTGGTTATCGCCAACTTCTGGAGCACAACCCCGCTTTAGTGATGCTGTCGCTGTCGGGTTATGGCCGTACTGGGCCCCGCGCCAACTACCTGGCCTATGCCATCACCATGGCTTCCTATCTCGGCCTGGCCTCGGAGTGGGGTTATGCCCACGGAACGCTGACGGACTACTTGGTTGCTGCCTCCGGCGCACTGGCCGCAGCGGCCGCTCTTGGTGAAGCTCGGCTCCATGGCAAGCCGACCTATCTCGACGTGGGGCAGATCGACGCCGTCACCCCGATGCTTGCCAGCATCTATGCCTCGCCGCTGAACCCTGACCAGGACAGATCCCGGTCGACCAGCAACGTAGAAGGGTCGTGGCTGTCCGGCATTTTCCCATCCAATGGGGCCGATCAATGGCTGGCAGTGGACATCGAAGACCGTTCCGACTGGCAGCAACTCTGCGAGGTCCTTCAGCGGCCAGATCTGGCGGCATATGAGCGAGTTCACGCCGAGACGTTGGAGCCTCAACTTTCGGAGGCGCTTGGCGCGTGGGTGGCATCGTGCAGTGCCCACCTGGGCATGCACCACCTGCAGCGAGCAGGATTGGCTGCGGCAGTCGTCCAGGATCTCGAAGGTCTTTGGTTCGATCCTCAACTGCGTGCTCGCGGCTTTCATCAACGCGTCGATCAACCAGACTTCGGGCCCGTGACCTATCCCGCATCGGCCCAGCGCTGGAGTGCGACACCGGGAGGGTCGTCGTTGCCGCCGGCGCGGCTGGGCGAACACACCCGGGGTGTACTCCGTGGATGGCTGGACATGTCGGACGAAGAGATGGCATCACTGCAGAAGAGCCACGTGATCTACTGCGCTGAATGACGAGGAGGCCACTGGTTCGCCAGTACGGCGACGAGGCGGCTAACTACCAATGGTGTGGGTTCCGGGTGGACGACATGGTGGACCTAGCGGCTACGGGTAATGGATTTGTCGGGTGAGGCGCCATGACCTATTGACGTCCGCGATATGTCCAACGGGGGAAATCGCGTGGATTGGCTGGGTGATAAGAAATCCGACTGCTCGTCTGGCTGCCGCTTGGGAAGCGAGCAGTCGTCCGGATAGGCGGCGGTAGATTACGTTGAGTAGGAGCGGGCGAATGGGGAGGACAGAGATGGGATCCGACGTGAACACATCGATTACGGAACAGCTTTCCGAGTGGGTCGTCAAGGCACAGTACGACGACGTTCCTGAGATCGCCATCGACCGGGTGAAGGAGCGCGTCATCGACACATTGGGCGTGCAGATCGCCGGAATGTCAGTGTCTACTGGTCAGATCATGACCAGGTGGGTCCAGAGCCAGGAAGCGAAGGATGACTGTACCGTCGTCGGCACCCGCCTCAAGTCGAGCGCTTCCTTGACCACCTTGGCAAACACGACTGCCGGCCACGCACTCGAATTCGATGACATCGCTACTTTCAGCGGGCACTATGCGAATCCGATGACTGCGGCTGCCCTGGCTGTGGGCGAGAAGCTGGGGGCGTCGGGTCGGGACGTGATCCTGGCCTGGTTGATCGGGTACCAGGTTGTGGCGCAGACGGCCAAGCCCACCCTGGATGGAGTTCGGAACACACTGCTCTCCAGGGGTTGGTTCAACCAGGGCTTTCAACCTGCTCTGGGAGTGGCAGCCCTCACCGCGAAGCTACTCGGACTTGATGTGACCCAAACCCGCATGGCGCTGGGCAATGCCGCCGCCACGATGTCGGGCATGCTCAAGAACCGAGGCAGTGACACCAAATCTTTCAGCGCCGGCAACGCGGCGATGCACGGCGTCATGGCAGCCGAGCTAGTCGCCCTCGGCTTCACCGCCAACGACGACATCTTGGACGGCGACCTCGGTGTGGCACGGTTGCTCGGTCTCGAGGTGGGCGACCCCGAGAAGGTGCTGATTGATTTGGGGACCTGGGACATGGCGACGAAAGGCTCGTCGCTGCGCCTTCACGCCTCCTGTGCGGCAGGAGCATGGAGCCAGGATGCCCTGCAGCGGATCCTCAGAGGGCGACCGACCGATCCCTCAGACATCGAGGCCATCGATGTGCACATCCCAGGGTTCCTGATGGAGATGATGCCTTACCACGATCCCCAAACTGGCCTGGAGGGAAAGTACAGCCTGGAGTACGACATGGCTGCGATTGCCCTCAACATGAAGGCCGGATTTCACGAATACAGCGACGAGGCCGTCCGGTCACCAGCGTCCCGGGAGATGGTGTCGCGGGTCAGGTATATCCCGGTGGAAGTAACGTCGGTTGCTGATCTGGGCAGCACTGTGGTGGTGACTCTCAGGACAGGCGAGAAGCTCGAGGCCACGGTGTCGACCTCGCACGGTAGGCCGGAGGACCCGCTGACCGAGGCGGAGTTGCTCGGCAAGTTCCACGAGTGCGCAGAGACCCTTCTGCCCGAGACGCAGCGCGAATTGGTGGTCGATCTCTCGCAGAGACTCGATACGCTTGCTGATGTTCGGGAGCTGACAGGGGCGCTGGGCAGCCCCAAACGCTGAGCAGCCTCGAACCCCGCCGTCTTATGCGATGGCAACCGTGACCCGGAATCAGTGCCGATCGCTCGCTCCGCTCCCGGAGTGACGTTGGTGACCATCTAAAGAGGTTCGCCTAATACCCCGCTAGCGCTGCATGGAGTGGAATGAATTGGCGCATGCCCACTTCCACGTCAGCGGCCGGAGCAGCAAGCACAAACAAGGCACCACCCCGAGTCCGTCCACGCCGAGATTTCGAGGCCATGGAGGCCACACGGATGCGGGCCGCCGACCTGTTCGCCAAGGGGGTGTCCCAGGCCGACATCGGCCGTGAGCTCGAGGTCTCCCACCAGTCAATCTCCGATTGGCACAAGCTTTGGAAGGTCGGCGGGAAGCAGGCCCTGAAACGCACCGGAGCGCCTGGTCGGCCCCGCAAGGTGACCCACGCCGAGCTGGCCAAGGTGGAACGGGCCCTGCAGAAGGGTCCGAAGGCCAACGGGTATCCGACCGATCTGTGGACCCTGGCCCGAGTCGCCGAAGTGATCGAGGAGACCACCGGGGTCAAGTACCACCCCGGACACGTCTGGAAGGTGCTCCGCCGAATGGGCTGGAGCCGACAGCGGCCGGCCCGCCAGGCGGCTGAGCGCAATGACGAGGCCATCGAACAGTGGGTCAACGACCGCTGGCCCCGTCTAAAAAAAACGCCAGGGCCAGGAACGCCTGGATCGTCTTCCAGGACGAGAGCGGGTTCAGCCTCCTCCCCTCGGTGAGGTCGACCTGGGCGCCCAAGGGGCAGACCCCGGTCCTCACCCACCACTTCAACTGGAAGCGCCTGTCCATGTCGGCCGCGCTGTGCTTCCGGCCCGACGGCAGCGATGCATCGCTCGTCTTTGGCATGCAGGCGGGTAGCTACAACGACGAATCCATCATGGAGTTCCTCACCGAGCTTCACCGCCACCTGGACGGCGACAAGGTCACTCTCATCTGGGACGGACTTCCTTCCCATCGCAGCCGGGCCATGCAGGCCTTCCTCAGGAAGCAACGGAGGTGGCTGGTCGTCGAGCGGCTGCCGGGCTACGCCCCCGATCTCAATCCGGTCGAGCAGGTCTGGGGCAACCTGAAAGGCGGCGAGCTGGCCAACCTCTGTCTCGACACCATCGGCGAGGCCGAGGAGATCGTCGACCAGGGGCTCTGCCGCATCGGCAGCGAGACCAGATTGGCCTTCGCATTCCTCCTCCACTGCGGCCTTACGCTATAAACCAGGTCGGCGCGGTATTACGCGAAGCTCTTTAATGGCAGTTCGTTTGTCGATGAATGGGAAAATTTGTCAGGCATCTGTCACTATCTGGTTGGTACTATCAGGCTGAGAACTGCATCGAGCATTAGGTGTGCGTTCAGGACCCAGAGGAGGCCGAAATGTCGGCAACTGCCCAATACCGAAACCTGGTCGGTGGCCGGATGAAGGATGCGGCCTCAGGCCGACTCCTCGATACGGTGAACCCTGCGAACGGTGAGGTCTGGGCAATGATCCCGCTCAGCGACCGAGCCGATGCTGATGAGGCTGTCGCAGCGGCGAAGGCGGCCTTTCCGGCTTGGTCAGCACTGTCCCCTGATGAACGAAGCGCTTACCTTAAGAGGGTTGGCAACCTTTTCGTCGAGTTTGGGGATGAACTTGCCACGCTGGAGTCAACGGACAACGGAAATCCAGTGTCGATCAGCAAGATGGTTTTTGATGAGATGAAGGTCCTCTGGGACCGCAAGGCTCACGAGACCGTGGAGGGATCCAGGGGTCAGACCATCCCTCTCGGTCCCACCACCTTGGGCATGACAATCCGTGAGCCCTTAGGCGTCATTGCCGCCATCGTGCCGTACAACATGCCTGTGGCGATGATGAGCAACAAGGTCGCAAGCGCCTTGGCCGCGGGCAATACGGTTGTGGTCAAGCCACCAGAACAGGCAAGCGTCGCGTGTCTGCGATTCGCAGAGATCGTGAGCGACATACTGCCACCCGGTACGATCAACGTAGTCTCGGGACTCGGTGATGTTGGGGACGCCATGGTGCGCAATGTCGACGTTTCCAAGGTGACCATGACAGGCTCGACACCGACAGCGCGCCTCATCCAGGCTGCGGGGGCAGAGACGCTCACCCCTGCCGTCTTCGAGCTCGGAGGCAAGTCTCCAAACATCGTTCTCGATGATGCCGACCTCGACAGTGCCGTCATGGGCCTCACCTACGCATCGATCTATGGCTTCAACGCCGGCCAGGCGTGTGTTGCGGGATCCCGGATCCTGGTGCAGCGCGGAGTATTTGATGAAGTACTGGAGCGGATCGAAGCGATCGCCAAGTCGATCGTCGTTGGCGACCCCACCGACCCGTCAACCTCAATGGGCCCGCTCATCTCACAAGAGCAGTATGAAAAGGTGGTGGCCTTCATCGAAGATGGTGCAAAGGAAACCGAGCTCCTCTTTGGTGGTCGCCATGGAGCCGAGGTCGTGCCCGGTCTTCCGGGTGGGTATTGGGTCGAGCCCACGCTGTTTCTGGCTAAGGACAATTCACCCCGCGTCTGTCGGGAAGAGGTCTTCGGTCCGGTTGGCGTAATTATCCCATTCGATACTGATGACGAAGCGATCGGGCTCGCCAACGACAGCCGATTCGGTCTGGCATCTGGTGTCTGGAGCCGCGATCTGACCCGGATCCTCCGCTATGTACGGGAGATCGAGTCGGGAAATGTGTGGGTGAACACCTACTTGCAGACCCGCCACGAGTTGCCTTTCGCCGGGATCAAGGAGAGTGGCTATGGCCACGACGAGACCATCGAGTTCAGCAGGGAAAAAGGTGTGGTGATAGCCCTGCCGTGGGCTGCCGCCGGAGGGAACTCGGCCACCATCTTCAGCCAGCTCGACTGATTATTCCGCTCGGGCACAGGTGCGTAGCTCGAAAGACCCGCGCTTCAATCACATATTAGATGGGCGACGCCTTCTCGCCGGTCGTTGATCTGTGCCCGCCGCTGGGCGGGGTTGCTGCGAGCAGTCACGGGAAGGCGCACATCGAGCTCCGATAGATTCACCAGCTCGGCCCGGGGTGGGAGCGGACGTTCCGCCTGGCAGAAACGCAAGATGATGAGGCCCTGCTGCAGGCCTGTGGTATCGAGCCAGTTGTGGACTCCTGGATCCTTGGCGGCCACTACGAAGCGGAACTTGCCATCTGGATCCGGTGCAGCCTGGGCGAGGTTGTAGGTGGTGAGTCGGTTTGCGTAGTCGAGGGTGCTCCAGAGCGAGGTGGTGAGTTGCATCGCCCAGAAGGCCGCGTTGGGGTCATCGAGCTCGACGATCAGGCCTTCGTCGGGTTGGAGGTCCCACCACCCGAAGGTGGTCACCGGGAGCTTGGTCTCGGTGCGATGCAGCGACGTGAGAAACTGGTTACGGCTCTTGGCCAGAGACTGCGATCGTCCAATCCAGTAACGAATACCTCCTTCCAGCACCCAGTCGCCGACGACGTCAAATTCGGCCGCGACGCGGCTGGGATTGTGCTCCAGCCGTGGTGCGGCACCTACATCGAGGCACTCAATCCGCAGGTGTGATCGCACGCCCTCCTGCCAATCGTCGAAGAACTCTCGCGCAACGAGTCCGTTGGTTCCGGGATTGAGGGGCCACCATCGGTCTTTGCGCTTTGCCCCACCGAGGTGGAACTCAAAGCGACCCTCGTTGTCCAGATCCAGCTGGTCTGGGGTGATCGTGCAGGAGGGTCTACTCTGCCGCAAGTCCATAGAGAGGTACTTGGCATTTCCCAGTCGGCCATGAACGCGGTAGGTAAGGTCGTCGCGGAGCATGACCCTCCGATACACCGAGTCCGGGCTTGCCCCGCCCCAATCCAGCAGGTGCAGACGGTACGGCTGCGAGAACATGGGTTCCATCGGATCGGAGTTGAGCAGCCCGGCGTCGATTCCGTAAGCAATCATCTTGAGGAGATAGCGAAACGCCTCCGATCGATCGGCTGGGTTGTCCGCGAGTTGGAACTCCGAAAGCAAGTGTGCACTTTCACGTATCCGCTCGCAGAAGATCTCAACCGTTTGCGTTCCGAGCACGGTGTCATGGGAGGGGGGTAAGGCGCGCAGTACTTTCTCGATGAGCGCGGATGACGGGACGCCCTCTGTGGTGACGAACGGTGATTGCGGGGCGGTGCGATTCGGAGCATTCTCAGGCATCGCCTGACCTACCTTCTTCTCGTTGCGGACTCAATACCCCGGCCAATGGACTTTCGACAGTCGTGGCAGGTGACGGGTGGGCTGGCTCCTGGGACTAGTCACACAGTCACCCTGCCGTCGCTATTGTACGCCGTATGACTTGGACTCCAAAGGACCATCAGATGACGAAATGCGGGTTTCCTCGGTGACACTCGAGTCGCTGCTTGACCTGGCGACCGATGGCACAGGGCTCGCTGACTTCGGTCCTGATGGGTGGCAGGAGGGCTTCGGTCACATGGTCGCCGCTATCCAGACCGACCTTGCCGGCGATATTGACGCCATTTATCGAGCCGAGAGCATCGTGGTCAACCGGCTGATGAACCGACTGCGCATTGAAGATTGGTACGCCGCCCATGGTGCCGAGGGGGCAGTCCATCGGGTTGAGGGTCCGCTGGTTGTGCTGGGAACTGGTCGATCGGGAACCACGGCAGCTCACTACATGTTGGCTCTCGATCCGCAGTTTCGGTACCTACGCAAGTGGGAGATCGAGGATCCCACCCCACCTCCGGACATGAGCACTGAATCTAATGATCCCCGTCGGCCCAAGTCCGTCCAGTCGACTGCCCAGCACATCGCCACCGTCGATGGTCCAACTGAAGATCGGCGAATCGCGGAACTTTCCTTTCGGGACGACGGCCGTAGCTTGCCGATTCCGACCTACACGGACTGGTGGCTCGAGGCCGACCACACGGCTGGATTCCAGTACCACGAACGTGTTCTGCGGATGCTCCATGTCAACCGGCCGCCCTACCGCTGGTTGTTGAAGAGCCCCGACTACCTGTTCACATTGCCACCGCTACTCGCTCAATATCCAGACATCCGATTCGTGATGATGCACCGGGATCCAGTCAAGGTGATCCCGTCAGTCTGCAGTGTGACCGTCGAAGCGGTGCGCCGTCGACTTCCAGACTGGACCTTCGATCCCGACACGTTCGGCCGCAATTTCCTCTACTACTTGGGTGAAGGTGTGCGACGGTTCATGCGAGTTCGCGAGGAGGTTGGCGATGACATCTTTGTCGACGTGGGGCAGCCCGAGTTGGAGGCCGACCCTGTTCGGATTGCGAGGCGCATCTACGAATTCGCAGGGCTGTCGCTGTCTGACGACACAGTGGGATCGATTCAACGGTGGACTGAGGAGAACCGGGTGGGCTCTCGCGGCGTCCATAGCTACACGTTGGAGCAATATGGGTTGTCCGAGGGCGAGATCTGCGAAGTTTTTTCCGAGTACATCGATCGCTTCAGCGCCTACTTCACAGCACCTACGTACATCTGACGCAAGCGTCCGAAATTCAGGTGCTCAATGGCTGCGCACCGAACATGGGAAAAGGCTGGTGTGGGCTGCCTCTCCGCCGGGGACATCGCTGGTGCTGGACTTTGATGCCACGCTGCAGACCTCCTATTCGGAGAAGCAGGATGCCGCTCCTACGTACAAGAAAGGCTTCGGGTTCTTTCCCCTCGGGGTCTGGTGCGACACGACGGGAGAACCGTTGGCGGCGATGTTGCGACCCGGGAACGCCGGGGCCAACGACGCCGACGACCACATCTTGCTGTTTCACCGGGCGCTGTCGGGGTTGCCCGAGGAGTACCAGACCGGCCACTTCGAGCACGACCATCCGGACCTGGTCGAACACCCCATCCTGGTGCGGGCGGACTCGGCCGGTGCCACCCACGGGTTCGTGGACGCCATCGTTGCGACCAACTGCGACTTCTCCATCGGATTCCCCATCGACCAGGGAGTTCGTGACGCCCTGGTCCTGGTCCAAGAGGAGGACTGGATCCCGGCCACGGAAACCGACGGCTCGGTTCGCGACGGGGCCTGGGTCACCGAATTGACCGATCTCATCCCGCTTTCCGCCTGGCCCGATGACAGCCGGTTGCTCATGCGCCGGGAGCGTCCCCATCCCGGGGCCCAGCTCACCTTGTTCGACACGGCCGAGGGATTCCGCCACACCTGCTTCATCACCAACACCGCCGGCGATGACATCGCCACCCTCGAACGCCGTCACCGGGGACACGCCCGGGTGGAGGACCGGATCAGGAACTGGAAGGACTGTGGTCTGGCCAACCTGCCCTTCGACTCCTTTGTGCGCAACGAGGCCTGGGTGGCCACATCCCTCATCGCCGGAGCGCTCCTGGCCTGGAGCCAGATGGTCTGCTTCGACGGTGCATTGGCCAAGGCCGAGCCGAAGACCATGCGCTACCGGGTCCTCCATGTGGCTGCATACCTCGCCCATAGGTCACGGGGACTCACCCTGCGGCTGGACGAGACCTGGCCATGGGCCAGCGATCTCTGCGAAGCCTTTGCCAAACTCCGGGCAGCCATCCCCTGACGAACCGGGTCACTACGCCCGACCCGAAAGCAGACCTGCAGGGCATGACATCCGGAACCGAATGACAACACCAGAGGGTTCACGTCCACGATGCGGTCCGGAGGACGGTGGCGGTCATGCCCACCATTTCGGCGACGATTACGCAGTCAGCCGGGGGTCGGACGAATGATCGAGGTTAGTCGATGAGCTGACGCGATCACTTGGAATTTGCACACTGGTGGGCAGAGACATCACACAGACTCTGGTCCATCTCGGAAGTGAATGCATCATTGCCCCGTCGGGCAGAGGCGAACGCATTGTGGAACCCTTCGCCGATCATTCCCTCCAGCTCTTAGGACACCTGAGGACGTTAGTCATTGAGGTGGGCGGTAAGGAAGCGACGGAGTTCTTCGGTCAATTCGTCGTCTTCTGGGGCGCCGAAGAACCCTCCGTGAGGCATCGCCTCGAAGACATGCAGCTCCGCATCGACGCCGCCAGAGCGAAGCTTTCGGTGCATCCGAACGGTATTGGACAGGAAAAGGTCACGGGTTCCGGATTGTAGGAAAGTGGGCGGGAATGGGCTACTGAGGTCGCCGAAGATTGGTGACAAGTAGGGGTCACGAAGGTCGTGACCAGCGGCATACAGCGCAATGGAATCAGCCAGGCTCGCCGTAAGAACACAGTCGATGCCCAGATTCGTCTGAAACGAATCGCCTGACTCCGTCAAATCGCCCTCCGGGGTCAGGAGTACGAGTGCGGCGGGCAGGGGCAGCCCCTCGTCTCGTGCTCGTAGGACCATGGCGGCAGCCAGGTTCCCTCCGGCCGACCCACCACCAACCACAATTCGTTCCGGTGCACGAACCTTGAGTAGGCCCTTATACACGGTAATGACATCGTCTAACGCCGCAGGATAGGGATGGTCGGGAGGCATCCGATAGTCGACGGACCATGTCTGCAATCGCACTCGGTCCGCCATCTTTCGTGCCACTACTTCGCACGCCTTGCCGCCGCCCATGACGAGTGCGCCGCCGTGTATGTCGAGGTAGATGGGTTGATCAACCCCGTCGGCAACGTCATAAGGCACAACTATGTAGACGGGTACGTCATCGATCGGCCGAGATTCGACAGTCGAGGTGAGTTGATCGACTTCAGGACCCAACACCGCGACGAGTAGCTCATTGGATGCCTCAATCTTGGCCCGCCAACCAACGACATCGTTGGGGTCCAGTCGATCGGTGGAGTCGCCAAACATGTCCATGGACAAGAACTGTTGCGCCTGTTGACTTACTGATTTTGGCACCCCGATCACCCGGGTAACCTCACGCTCGACGGCACCATGCCCAAGGGCCTCAAACGTCATTCGGCAATCTCCCGTTGAGCGATCCTGACAGTTCCCAACGCTACATGAGGAGGACCTCCCGGTGGCTGGTTGGCTGGCTCGGGCTATCGGAAAGGGGACGTGTGTGCTTCCTTGTTGTAGAGAGCGTGCCCCCGAAGTGCCCTTTTGCCTCGGCAACATAAGCGACGCCACCTGGAAGGTGCTGGTGGAGCACCTGGATGAGCAGCAGCTGATGGATCTTGTCTTTACAGTAGGGACGTACAAGGTGACTTGCGATGGCCCCTCTGTCATTTGGAGTGGAGCTTGACGAGGACCTCAAGCGGAAATACTCCGGAGAGAAGAGGGCATCGTGATGAACCTCGAAGACATGATCCTGGTCAGCATCGACGATCACATGATCGAACCGCCGGACATGTTCACAAACCACGTGCCGAAGAAGTGGCTCGCCGACGCCCCAAAGGTGGTCCACGAGGACGGCATCGACCAGTGGGTCTTCCAGGGGGAGAAGACGAGCACGTCGTTCGGCATGGCGGCCACCGTGGGATGGCCCTCCGCGGAGTGGGGCTTCAACCCGGGCACGTACACCGAACTCCGACCCGGCTGCTTCGACGTGCACGAGCGGGTGCGGGACATGAATGCCAACGGGGTCCTCGGCTCCATGTGCTTCCCGACCATGGCCGGATGGAATGCCCGGACCTTCGCCGAGTCGAGTGACAAGGAGATCGCCCTCGTCATGCTCCAGGCCTACAACGACTGGGCCATCGACGAGTGGTGCGGCAGCCATCCCGGTCGGTTCATCCCGCTGGGGATCGTCCCCATGTGGGACGTCCAAGCCGCGGTCACCGAGATCCACCGCATCGCCAAGAAGGGGTGCCGGTCGATCAGCTTCCTTGAGACCCCCCACGTACAGGGCTTCCCGAGCTTCCTCTCGGGCTACTGGGACCCGATGTTCGCCGCCCTCAGTGAGGAGAACATGGTGCTGTCTCTCCACATCGGGGCCGGATTCGCTGTCATCCAGCGGCCGGAAGAGGCGCCGGTCGACCACCTCATGGTCCTGGCCTGCCAGATCAGCGCCATCACCGCCCAGGACCTCCTCTTCGGCCCGACGCTGCGCCGGTTCCCGGACCTCAAAGTGGCGCTCTCGGAGGGCGGGATCGGCTGGATCCCCTTCTACTTCGACCGGATCGACCGGCACTTCTCGAACCAGGAGTGGCTCCACAGCGACTTTGGCGGGAAGCTGCCGTCCGAAGTGTTCCGGGAGCACATCTTGGCCTGCTACATCACCGATCCCTCCGGACTGCTGCTGCGGGACCGCATCGGCATCGACGGGATCGCCTGGGAGTGCGACTATCCCCACACCGACACCACGTGGCCAGAGTCGCCCGAGTTCGCCTGGAAGGAGCTGCAGGACGCCGGGTGCAGCGACGAGGAGATCCACAAGATCACCTGGGAAAACGCCTGCCGGTTCTACGGCTGGGACCCGTTCGCTCACACCCCGAAAAAGCAGGCCACCGTCGGGGCTTTACGAGCTCAGGCACTTGAGGTGGACACGACCAGGATGTCACGCGCCGAGTGGCGGAAGCGCAACGAGGCGGCCGGCGTGGGCACCCTCTAATCCTGACGACCAGGCGGTTTTCGATCTCCAATCAGCTTGTCAAGGACATGATCCAGATGACAGTCACCCCTGAACGTCACCTTTATCGATCCGAACTGAGGTAGACCACCGGCCCGGCAGTACCGATACGGCTGGGCGGATTCAAGGGGTCCCCGCAATAACTCGGTGAGTCAACGACGCTGCAGTTGACGACCGAGGAGGTCCACATGGCAATGACCAGAGGCGATCACAGCCGGGCACGGAGGCTGAGATCCGAAGGGTTCTCCCTGCGTGAGGTGGGTCGGCAGATGGGGTGTTCCGCGCAGGAGATCTGGCGCATCTGTCGGATCGACTCGACCCGTGGGACCTTCATCGATCACTGGGTCCCCGGGCCGGGGCGCCTGACGCCGGCCAACCGCGAGGAGATCAGCCTCGGTCTGGAACGGGGTGAGACCTTCACATTGATCGCCGGGCACCTGGGTAAGGCGGTGTCGACTGTTTCCCGGGAGGTGAAGGCCAATGGGGGCAGGGAGGACTACCGGGCGTGGCAGCGACACGAGCGAGCGGCCACATGTGCCAAGCGCCCGAAGACCCTCAAGCTCTCGTGTCCCCGGCTGGCCGCTCAGGTCACCACGTGGCTGGAGGAGTGGTGGTCACCCGAGGAGATCGCCCTCCGCTTGCGTGCGGACTATCCAGACGATCCGATGATGTGGGTGAGCCACGAGACGAGCTATCGGAACCTCTTCATCCAGGGCCGGGGTGAGCTCCGCCGGGAGCTGGTCCGTTGTCTGCGTTCGGGCCGGGTCACCCGAAGACCCAAGGGCCGCATCGAGGCACGGGGTCACCATGCCGACATGCTCATGATCAGTGATCGCCCCGCAGAGGTGGCTGATCGGGCCGTTCCGGGCCACTGGGAAGGTGATCTGATCATTGGTAAGGCCGGAGCCTCGGCGGTCGGCACGCTGGTCGAGCGCAGCACCCGGTACGTGCTGTTGTTGCACCTTCCCGACGGCCGGTCGGCCGAGCAGGTGAACGCGGCCATGAAGGTAGCCATCGCCACACTGCCCGGCGAGATGTTCCGGACGATCACCTGGGATCAGGGATCCGAGATGTCCCGCCACAGCGACTTCACCATCGACACCGGCATCCAGATCTACTTCTGCGATCCGCACAGTCCGTGGCACCGCGGCTCCAACGAGAACACCAACGGACTGCTCCGTCAGTACATGCCGAGAGGGACTGATCTGTCGCTGCTCTCGGTGGACGATCTGGCCAAGATCTCACGCAGTCTGAACAACCGTCCCCGGAAGACTCTCGGAATCATGAAACCATCGGAGAAGCTCGCCGAACTTCTTGCGCTCACTAGGAGATGAAATTCCCTCTGAACTGGTGCGCCCCCCGGGATTTGAACCCGGAACCTGCGGATTAAGAGTCCGTTGCTCTGCCGTTGAGCTAGAGGCGCCTTAAGACAACCGTACTGCTCCCGGGAGGACTGGCCGGCAGGGTTCCCCGGGGGCAAGAGGGTGACCGACGGGGCTCGAACCCGCGACCTCCGGGGCCACATCCCGGCGCTCTGCCAACTGAGCTACGGCCACCAAGGAGTATCCAGTGTGGCACAGACCGCTGGTGGCCCGGACCGTGGCAGTAGCCTTCCTCACACTGGCCCCTGTAGCTCAACTGGATAGAGCAGATGGTTTCTACCCATCAGGTTGCGCGTTCGAGTCGTGCCGGGGGCGCCACAGCTGCATTCCGCACGGTGGCCGTTCTGCCACCGATCGTCCTTTCCGGCCCGAGCCGATTCCCCTTCCTTCACCCGCTCACCTACTCTGGCGCGATCGAATTCCGCGGATCGACTCTGCTACGACCCCGGACTACGGCCGACCGAGGGGTACTCGACAGGCGGTGTGGTCTGATGCCGCGCCTGCGCTCCAGGGCACAGGCTGTACCCACCCGTCTGCGCTCCGCCGGTCTGCCCCTGATCCTGGCCGTCGTGGCCCTCATCGCCATGGTCAGCCTCCCCGGTGCCTCTGCCCTGGGCTCCGTGGCTCCGACCCGGGATCCGGCCCTCAGCGGCTCCAGCTTCACCGAGACCTGGACCACCGGCCACCTCCCCGACGTCGGTGGTCCCATCGCCTTCTCGTCGCCGGTGCCGGTTACCCTCGGTGGGCAGGCCTCCGTGGTGGTGGGGGACCGCACCGGCAACCTCTTCGCCTACCACCTGGGCGGTTCGTCGCCGGTGGCCGTGCCGGGGTGGCCGGCCACCAATGAGAGCGGACCCATCGACTCCACGCCGTCCGTCGCCGGCTCCGGAGGCCAGACCTCGGTCCTGGTCGGCTCGGGTGACGACGGCGACCCGGTTCCCGGGGGTTACACGGCGTACGACTCCTCGGGAACCCAGAAGTGGTTTACCAAGGTGGTCAATCCCCCGAGCGACACCGATCCGGCCGGGGGGGTACAGGCCGGTATCGCCGTCGGGTCCCTCCAGCCCGGCGGTAGTGATGCTGTGGCCGGGTCACTCGGCCAGGTCTCCTACGCCCTCGACGCCACCACCGGGGCCCCGTTGACCGGATGGCCGTTCCTGAACTCGGACAGCACCCACTCCACCGCCGCCCTGGCCGACCTGTACGGCACCGGCCAGACCGAGATCGTCTACGGGGGGGACCAGACGGCCGGGCAGGGCAACGGCCAGGAGTACGGCAACGGGGGCCACCTGCGCATCCTCAGCGCCCAGGGGAACGAGATCTGCCGGGCCGACACCAACCAGGTGGTGGACTCGTCGCCGGCCGTGGGCGGATTCCTTCCCGGCGGGGCCACCGGCATCGTCGTGGGCACCGGGGGGTTCTTCGCCGGGGCCTCGGACACCGACACCATCAAGGCCTACAACAACCGGTGCCAGGTGCAGTGGTCGACCACCCTCGACGGTGACACCTTCTCGTCGCCGGCCCTCTCCGACGTCCTCGGCAACGGGTCGCTCCAGGTCGTCGAAGGCACCGACCTCGACGTCTACGGGGGCTCGGTCTGGGTCCTCAATGCCGCCACCGGTCAGAAGATCTGGGAGGTCAGCGGCATCAACCGGGTCATCGGCTCGGTGGTCACCGCTGACCTCGGCGGAGCGGGCTACGACGACGTGCTCGTCCCCACGATCGCCGGCACCCTGATCCTCGACGGGCGGACCGGTGCCCAGATAGCCGACCTCAGCCCCAATCTGGGTCTGCAGAACTCGCCGTTGGTCACCGACGATCCCAATGGGACGATCGGGATCACCCTGGCCGGCTATGTCGGCACGTCACAGTCGCCGGCCGGCGTAGGGGAGATCGACCACTACGAGATCCCCGGCTCCGACGGTGCTGTCGCCGTGGGCGGGGCGGCGTGGCCGATGTTCCACCACGACCCCCAGTTGACCGGCAACGCCGGAGGCACCACCCCGGCCGGGTCCATCCCGGCCTGCTTGGTCCCCTCGGCGGCGTACTCCGGCTACGACCTGGCCGCCGCCGACGGCGGCATCTTCACCTTCGGCACCCTGCCGTTCTGCGGCTCCACCGGTGGCGCCCGCCTCAACGCCCCCGTGGTGGGCATGGCCCTGGCGCCGGGCTCGGGCGGCTACTGGGAGGTGGCCGCCGACGGCGGTGTCTTCGCCTTCGGCGGGGCCGGATTCTTCGGATCCATGGGTGGCACCCGCCTCAACGCGCCCATCGTCGGGATGGCCGCCACCCCCGACGGCCGGGGCTACTGGCTGGTGGCCGGCGACGGCGGCGTGTTCTCCTTCGGCGACGCTACCTTCCTCGGTTCCATGGGCGGCAACCATCTCAACGCCCCCATCGTGGGCATGGCCTCCTCCACCGACGGCAAGGGGTACCGGCTGGTGGCCGCCGACGGCGGGATCTTCGCCTTCGGCGACGCCCTCTTCGCCGGCTCGGAAGGGGGGACCCGACTCAACCAGCCCGTGGTCGGCACGACCAACGACATCAACACCGGCGGCTACTGGGAGGTGGCTGCCGACGGCGGCGTCTTCTCCTTCGGCGGGGCCCCGTTCTACGGCTCCACCGGCAACGTCCACCTCAACGCGCCCATCGTGGGTCTAGCCGAGACCTCCAACGGCAGCGGCTACCGGTTCGCGGCCGCCGACGGCGGCGTGTTCAGCTTCTCCGCCCCCTTCCTGGGGTCGATGGGTGCGGTCCGGCTGGCCCGACCGGTGGTGGCCATGGCCGGCACCTGACCCGGCCCCGCCCTGACGGTGCCTCGGTGGGCAGGCGTAGACTTCGCCGGTGACCGACGTCCTGGCCGTGGCGAACCAGAAGGGTGGCGTGGCCAAGACGACGACGGTCCACTCCCTGGGCGTGGCCTCGGCCGAGTTCGGGCGACGGACCCTGGTGGTCGACCTCGACCCCCAGGCCTGCCTGACCTTCTCCCTGGGCTTCGACCCCGATGCGCTCGACCGGTCCCTCCACGATGTCTTCGTCCGCCGTGACAGCGTGGCCGAGGTGACCCGTCCCGTTCCCGGCGTCGCACTCCTCGACGTGCTCCCGGCCACCATCGACCTGGCCGGTTCGGAGGTCCATTTGCTCACCCGGACCGGCCGCGAGCACGTGCTGGAACGGGCCCTCGAGCCGGTACTCTCCAACTACGACCTGATCCTGATCGACTGCCCGCCGTCGCTCGGCGTCCTCACCATCAACGGCCTCACCGCCGCCAACGCCGTCCTCATCCCCCTGCAGTGCGAGGCGCTCTCCCATCGGGGCGTGGGCCAGCTGCTCGAGACCATCGAGGACGTCCGGGCCTTCGCCAACAGCGATCTCGCCGTCCGGGGCATCATCGCCACCATGTATGACGACCGGACCCGGCACTCCCGGCACATCATGGAGGAGGTCGAGTCCCGGTACGGGATTCCCGTCCTGCAGCCACCGGTGCGCAAGTCGATCCGCTTCGCCGAGGCCCCGGCCCGGGGGAAGTCGATCCTCCAGCACGCCCCGAACTCTCCCGGCGCACAGGCCTACCGCCAACTGGCCCGCACGCTGCTCGACACGGGCGTGGTCACCGGCACCGTCGGCTAGTGGCGGCCGGACCCGACCCGTTGGGCAAACGGGCGCTCTACTGGCTCCCGGTGGAGGAGCGGGCGGTCGGGGGAGACGACCATCGGTCACGGCGGCGTCCCGCCGAAGGCACCGGCACCATCCGACGGGACCCCGATCGCGGTCACGCCCGGCCTTCGGGTAAGCGCGCTCTCTTCTCGGCGGCCACCCCGGTCGGTGAGGAAGAGGGGGCCGAGTACACGGCCACCGGCACCCTCCCGTCCCAGGGCATCGTCGTCGTGGCCTGCTCCTCGTGCGGCTCGGTGACCCGTATCGGGATCCTCGATCTCCTCTGGCTGCAGTTCCCCTTCGGGGCCTGGCTGCCCCGTCGGGTCTTCGACCGGTGGATGACCTGTCCGGCGTGCCGCCGCCGCACCTGGACCAGCGTGACGCTGTCACGGTGACGTCTGCGCCATGGGTCGACGGCGCCACTGCGTCCCCGGGGCCGGGCCGCCCATCGACCCGGTGAGCGGGCTATGCCGATGACCGCGCACCTCCTGGTGGCCGCCACCAGCTCGAACACCAACCCGGGTGGCGTCAGCGGTTGGCTGCTCCACTTTCACGGCCCCACCGCCTATGCCCTGGTCGGGTTCCTGGCCTTCGCCGAGGCCGCCCTGTTGGTGGGTTTCTTCATCCCGGGGGAGACAGCGGTGGTCATCGGCGGGGTGCTGGCCGGCCTGGGTGCCGTCAACCTCGAGCTCATGATGGTGGTGGTGGTGGTGTGCGCCATCGTCGGGGACTCGGTCGGGTTCGAGGTCGGGAAGCGGGCCGGCCCCTATCTCCTCCAGCGACGACCCCTCAGGGGGAACGCCGCCGTGCGCCGGACCGTGGCCATGCTGGAGCGCTACGGGGGCCCGGCCGTCTTCCTGGGTCGGTTCGTGGCCTTCGCCCGCGCCCTCATCCCCGGACTGGCCGGCATGAGTGGGCTCCGCTACCGGGTCTTCCTGATGTACAACGCCCTCGGCGGGCTGATCTGGGGCGTGGGTTACACCCTTCTCGGCTACGTGGTCGGTCTCTCCTTCGCGCGGATCCTGAAGGAGGTGGGCCTGTGGTCGCTGGCCGGGGTGGGGGCCATCGTGGTGGTGGCCATCGTGGTGCGCACGGTGCTGAAGCGCCGGGAGCGGCGATTGGCCGCCGACTTCGCCGGCGAAGACACATCCGGAGACGGTCCGGCTGACGCCGTCGGGGCGGCGAGAGATGTCACTCCCGGTGCCGCCGGTGGCGACGCCGGCACATCCGGGGCCGCCGACGCCGCCGGCCGGGGCACGGCCGACCCGGCCTGACCCCGGGTCAGGCCGGTCGTCTCGGGCCGGGTGTCGCCCCGCCCTCAGGTCGAGGTCACGAAGTACCGTGCCGGCTCGGTGCCCCGGCGACAGATGCGGTCGTCCAGCTCGAGCAGGATGCAGTGGGCCACGGTCTCCCCGTTGGCCTGCCGTTGCATGAAGCCCAGGATCTCGTCCCAGGGGCGGGACCAGCGGAGCCGGAGGGTGATCTCCCAAGCCGTCGTGCCGGGATGGTCGGTCACGACCCGCTCGATCTCGTCCAGTCGGTCGGCATGGTGGGCGATGAGCTCATCGAGCCGGTCCTGGAGGCCGGCGAACCGGTACTCGTGAGCCGGGAGGACCTCCTCGGCCGGGACGTCCTTGAGCTTGGTCAGGGACTCCAGGAAGTCCCCCAGGGGATTGGCCACCTGCTGGGAGTGGGCCGAGATGTTGGGGGTGATGCGGGGCAGGACATGGTCGCCGGAGATGAGGAGGCGGCGCTCGTCGCTGTAGAAGCAGACGTGCCCGGGCGAGTGCCCCGGGGTCCATATGGTGCGCAGTGGCCATCCGGGAAGATCGATGGCCTTGCCGTCCTCGAACAGGACGTCGGGGACGGCCATGGTGACCATCGACTTCACGGCCATGGACGATGCGGCCAGATCGGGGAGCTTGTCGGCGGGTACGCCCGACTCGGCCAGGAAGTGGGACATGGTGGCGAGGAGCTCGTCCGTGTCGCCGTAGCGGGCCTCGAGCATCACCGCATCGGCGGGGTGGAGGCCGATCCATGCCCCCGAGGCCTCCCGGACCCGGCCGGCCAGACCGTAGTGGTCCGGATGGATGTGGGTGACCATCACGGCCCGGACGTCGGACATGCTCCCACCGGCGGTGGCCAGCCCGTCACTGAGAGCGGACCAGGCATCCTCGGTGTTCCAGCCGGCGTCGACCAGGGCCACGCCCCCGCCGTCGAGCTCCAGGGCGTAGACCAGGACGTACCGCAGTGGATTGTCGGGAATGGGGACGGGAATCGACCACAGGCCGGGTCGCACCTGCTCGACCGGCGGCATGACTTTCTGGTCCCATGCGGCCTTCTGGGCGGTGCCGGTGACGACGATCACGACAGGCACGGTACACGGCATGGCCGACCGGGCGGATCTTCCCATCGGCCCGATCGGGGACGGGGAAGAGGCGGGGAACCGCCCTCAGACGCCCGCCCTCCGGACCCGGCCCGCGGGCAAATCCTTGAAGTGCGCAGGGCGAGTGCCTACCATGCGTGCCAGCACCAGGCCTCGGCAGTCGGCGACGGGCCACGGAAATCGAGTAGGACGAGGAGTCATGACCGATCGTCCCGAGGGAGGCATCGTGGAGCGTCGTAGCGGGGGTGGGGCCGCCACGGTGGGGCCCGTCCTGGCGACGGCGCCCACCGGCACCCCGACGTTGGACGGCGGTGGGGCACGGTGATCACCTATGCCAACTGGCGCCACCGGTGCACGGCGTTCGTGGCCCTGTGGCCCGAGCCCTTCGTTGAGGTCGACGGGGCCGGCACGGTCATCGAGTGGAATCCCCGGGCCGAGGAGGTATACGGCTGGCGACGGCACGAGGTGGTGGGCTGGCCGGCGGCCGACACGGTGCTGCCGTCCGACCTCGGGGCGCGGGCCTTCCTCGACGCCGCCGACGAGTCGACGGCCCTCCTCGACCCCCTGCGCGACGGGGTCGGCAACGGACTCCAACGACGCTTCGAGCTGGTTCACGGCGACGGTCACCGGATCCCCAGCGAGGGGCGCCTGTTCGTGACGGGCCAGGGTGCCGCCCGCTGCGTCGGGGGCTTCGTCCGCCCCGTGGTCACCGCCAGCCCGGCCGCCGCCGACGCCGACGCCGACCCCGGGGTGTGGCGGGACCGGGCCCGCCGGCAGGACCCGCTCACCGGCCTGCCCAACCGGGTCGAGTTCGGGGAGCGGCTCTCGGCCGCCGTGGGCGAATCACAGGGCGTCCCCGGTTCGGTAGGCGTCGTCCTCATCGACCTCGACCGGTTCAAGACCATCAACAACACCATGGGCCACGACTTCGGGGACCTGGTGCTGGCGTCGGTGGCGGCCCGCCTCCAGAAGGTCGCCGGGGACGCCGAGCTCATCGCCCGGTTCGGCGGTGACGAGTTCCTGGCCCTGTTCGGGAACCTGGCCGGCACCGCCCATCTCAACGCCACCGCCTTCATCGAGCGGGTGCGGGCCATGCTGGCCGAACCGTTCGTGGTGGAGGGGACCGAGGTGTTCCTCGACGCCTCCATGGGCGTGGCCCTCAATACCTTCGGGGTGGACGACACCGCCGAGCTGCTGTCCAACGCCGAGGCCGCCATGTACCAGGCCAAGGACCGCGGCGGCTCCGGGGCCGAGACGTTCGGCGAGTCAATGCGGATCGAGGTCCTCGACCGGATGTCCACCGAGCACTCCCTCCACCGGGCGCTGGAGCGGAGCGAGCTCATGCTCCACTACCAGCCGGTGGTGGAGTTGGAAGGGGTGACCACGGTGGGCGTGGAGGCGCTGGTTCGGTGGCAGCACCCCGCCCAGGGGTTGGTGTCCCCCTACCGCTTCATCCCGGTGGCCGAGGAGAGCGGCCTGATCATCCCCATCGGGGCCTGGGTGCTGGAGGAGGCCTGCCATCAGCTGCAGGACTGGCAGCACCCGGGGCAGGCCGGGCCGCACGGCTCGATGGAGGTCAACCTGTCCGCCCGCCAGATCGACGACCCCCGGATCGTCCGGACGGTTGAGCAGATCCTGGACCGCACCGGCCTGGCCCCGGAGCATCTGACCCTCGAGATCACCGAGAGCGCGCTGATGAAGAACGCGGCGTCGGCCCTGGCCGTCCTGTCGGCGCTGAAGGAGCTGGGGGTCGAACTGGCCATCGACGACTTCGGCACCGGCTACTCGTCCCTCACCTACCTCCAGCGCTTCCCCCTGGACATCCTGAAGGTGGACCGCTCCTTCGTCGAGGAATTGGGGGTCAGCGTGGAGGGGGAGGAGATCGTCTCGGCGGTCATCAACCTGGCCCACGCCCTCGGGCTGAAGGTGGTGGCCGAGGGCGTGGAGACCGCTCTCCAGCTGGAGGTGCTGCAATCGTTCGAGTGTGACCTGGCCCAGGGCTACCTGTTCTCCAAGCCCCTCCCGGCCAGTGAGATCGTGGCCAGCTTCGGCCTCCCCCTCAGCGCCTGAACCGGCCGGTCCGGGGTCCCGGGGTTCCGGTCTCGTGACTGCCGTCGCACCGCCACAACCGGTGCGAGCATCCGCAACGTGCGATGCCAGACCGCCACGGCCAGACTGATGCCGTGTCCGATGGCGTCACTCACTCCGATGGCGTCACTCACTCCGATGGCGTCACTCACTCCGATGGCGTCACTCACTCCGATGGTCACGGCCACTATGCGCACGGCCACCACGACGCCGACCACGACCACGGCCATGGCCACGGAGGCTTCGTCGGCGTCCTGCGTGGGCTCGTCCGCCTTCACTCTCACGACGCCCAGGACTCACTCGACCGGGCCCTCGAGGGCAGTCGTGATGGCATCCGGGCGGTGGCACTGTCGCTGGTCATCCTGCTGGTCACCGCTGGGGTCCAAGCGGTGGTGGTGGTGGCGAGCAGTTCAGTCGCTCTCCTCGGCGACACCCTGCACAATGCCGCCGACGCCCTGACGGCGATCCCACTGTGGCTGGCGTTCAGATTGGGGCGCCGGGCACCGACGACCCGGTACACCTACGGCTACGGCAAGGCCGAGGACATCGCTGGTGTCGCCGTCGTTGCCCTGATCGGCGCCTCGGCGGTCTTCGCTGGCTACGAAGCCGTGGACCGGCTCATCCACCCCCAGAAGGTTTCCCACCTGGGGGTCGTCATGGCGGCGGCCGTCGTAGGCGCCGTCGGCAACGAGGTGGTTGCCCAGTACCGCATCAGGGTCGGTCGTCGTATCGGGTCGGCCGCACTGGAGGCTGACGGAATCCATGCCCGCACTGACGGCGTGACCTCCCTCCTTGTCCTGGTGGGTGCCATCGCCGTTGCCTTGGGAGCGCAGTGGGCAGACCCTGTGGTCGGGCTGATAATCACCGCCGCGATCCTGGTGGTCGGGTACCAGGCGGTCCGTAGCGTCGGGCAACGGCTCCTCGATGCCGTAGATCCCGCCATTGTCGGGCGGATCGGTGAGATCGTCGGTGCCGTGGCCGGCGTTGCCACGGTCACGGAAGTGCGGGCCCGGTGGGTGGGGCACCGACTCCTCGCCCAGGTACGGCTCAGCGTCGATGGACACCTATCGGTGACCGAGGCCCACGAGATCGCCGAGGTCGCCCACCACGAACTCCTGCACCACGTTACGAACATGTCGGAGGCGATCATCCACATCGACCCGGTGGGAACCGGGATCGACCCCCACGCTGCCACCCGACACCACGGAAGTGCCCACTAGGGGTGGGGGGTACCTGATGGGGATGTTCCCGCACACCTGCTCTGGCATCTGGGGCGAAATCGCCACGGGCCGCCCGCCGCACTCGACGATCCGACCTGCACCAACCTGTCCGGGCGGCGGTGGTCGGGACGGCGGGATTTGAACCCGCGACCTCCTGCTCCCAAAGCAGGCGCGCTGCCAAGCTGCGCTACGTCCCGTCAGAAAGTGCTGTCTAGCTGGCCTTTCTCAGTTATCTGCCTCGGGAGGCCGTGTGCACAACGCTCCCGGCGCGGACAACCGTTGTTGTGCAGACCGCTGGCAGCGCTCCCACAACCCCGGTGATCGAGCCCAGGAAAGGCACTTCCATGAACTCAGTCGCCACCGAGAGCGTAGGCGATCTGTCCTCGCTCTTTCCCTCATTTCTCCGCAGTCTCCGGGCGGCCGACAAGTCCCCAACGACCATCGCCAACTACGGAGAGGCGGCCAACCGGCTCCAGGCCTTCCTGAGGGATGCTGGGATGCCTACGGAGGCGTCGCAGATCGCAAGGGAGAGCACGTCGAGACGTTCATCGAGCGGCGGGTGGCTACCTAGGTCGGGCCACGGCCACTGACCGGTATCGGGGGCTCACCGCCCGGTTCAAACTTCCTGGTCGACTGGGGCGAGATCACCCTCTCGCCAAGGGCCACGATGAAGCTGCAAAGGGCGTCAGCTGCATTAGTAGGTGAAGTTGTCACTGGTGTTGGCGGCACTGGTGCCGCCCGAGGTGGTGACGAACAGGCTCCAGGTACCGGCCTTGGCCCCCCCACCGGTCACGGCGGTGATCTTGGTCGAGGAGACGACCGTGACGCTGGTGGCCGAAATGGCTCCGGTCACCGCGCCGCTGCCCTGGCCCACGGTCACCTTGGCCCCGGCGATGAAGCCGGTCCCGGTGATGGTGATGGCGGTGCCCCCCGAGGTGGGACCGGAGTTGGGCGAGACGCCGGTAACGGTCGGGACAGCCGCGGCGGTGTTGTAGGTGAAGTTGTCACTGGTGTTGGCGGCACTGGTGCCCCCCGAGGTGGTGACGAACAGGCTCCAGGTACCGGCCTTGGCCCCCCCACCGGTCACGGCGGTGATCTTGGTCGAGGAGACGACCGTGACGCTGGTGGCCGAAATGGCGCCGGTCATCGCGCCGCTGCCCTGGCCCACGGTCACCTTGGCCCCGGCGATGAAGCCGGTCCCGGTGATGGTGATGGCGGTGCCTCCCGGCTGTCGATCCGGAGTTGGGTGAGACGGTGGTGACGGTCGGGACGACGGAAGCAGCGTTGTAGGTGAAGTTGTCACTGGTGTTGGCGGCACTGGTGCCGCCCGAGGTGGTGACGAACAGGCTCCAGGTACCGGCCTTGGCCCCCCCACCGGTCACGGCGGTGATCTTGGTCGAGGAGACGACCGTGACGCTGGTGGCCGAAATGGCTCCGGTCACCGCGCCGCTGCCCTGGCCCACGGTCACCTTGGCCCCGGCGATGAAGCCGGTCCCGGTGATGGTGATGGCGGTGCCCCCCGAGCTGGGACCGGAGGTGGGCGAGACGGCGGTGACGGTCGGGACGACCGGGGTGGAGAAGCTTGCGGTCACGGTGTCGGTGGCGCCCTGGACGGTCACTTTGATCTGGTCCCCGACGGCGATGGGGCCGTAGTGGGCGTACTCGTTGCCGACGGTGAAGACGACCTGGGTGTTGCTCCACGAGGTCAGGAGCAACCCTATGCAGTCGCCCGACTGCCCGGCCCCCCAGCTCTCGGTTGTGTCTTGGAGGATGAGCCCGGCCGAGCCGTAGTCGTCGCCGGTATCGCCACTCTGGCAGGTTTCTGGAGTCCCAGTCGGTGGATTGGAGCCGAAGTTCGAACCGCTGACGGTCACGGTCGGGTTGGCCGCAGTGCCCGTGAGGGTCACCGAAGCTATGGACGGGAGGTTGGGGAAACTGGCCGTCACGGTGTCGGTGGCGCCCTGGATGGTCGCTTCGACCTGGTCCCCGGGGTTCATGGGGCCGTAGTTGGCGTACTGGTTGCCGAAGGTGAAGACGACCTGGGTGTTGCTCCACGAGGTTAGGAGCAGCCCGATGCAGTTGCCCGCCTCGCCGCCCCCCCAGCCGTGGCTGAGATCCTGGAAGACGAGTCCACCCCAGCCGAAATCGTCCCCGGTGTCGCCGCTCTGGCACGTCTCGGGTGTGCTGGCGGGCGGGCCGGAGCCGAAATTCGAACCGGTAACCGTGACCGTCGGATCGGCCGGGGTGCCACTCAACGTGACGCCCGAGATGCTCGGGGGTGATAGCACCTCGGACCCGATGAACGACTGCTCCTGAGCCCAGGTGAACACGATGTTGGCTGGCGCGGTCGGGTTGGGATTGACCACGAAGATGGCGGCGTAGTCGATGTTGCCGCCACTGTCGGTCCCGGCCTCCGCGTCCATCTCGGTGGGATTGCCGTACGAGGAATTCAGATCGGAGTCGCCCAGGATGGCGTTCCGGTGGCCCCAGCAGCCCGGGGCGGTGGACGATGTGCAGTCGCTATTGCTCCCGGGCCAGCCGTCGTCGTACATCCAGGCGTACATGCCGCCGAGCACGGTCGGAAACGCTCCGGCCCAGATTGAGGTGGAGTTACCGGGGAGATTGCTCAGGCTCGGGTCCTGGTCGTTGGTGATGCCCCCCTGGACGGCGGCGGCGTACGTGTTGACGAGATTCGTGATGGCCACTTCGCCTCGACTTGTACGCTCAAGGTTGGTCCAGACGAACAGCTGCTCGGCTTGCGTGAGCGTCGACCAGTTGCTCGGAAGCGTCAACGGGGCATGTTGCTCCTGATTGGCCCGGACGCCGTTCATGTCGTTGACGCAGGCGGCGTCGCTCTCACATTGGCCGAAGATCCCATTGCTGGCCGGGTTGTTCGGGGGGACGATGGGCGTGCCCGAGCCTGTGGGCGACGCCGTCGTGGAGAACGTCCCCTGGCTGCTGTCGTAGGTGGCGTCGTTGGTGTCGTCCGTTGCCTGCAACTCGTAGACGTACGAGGTGTTCGGGGTGAGCTGGTCGACGGTGAGTGACACAGCTTGGGGGGTTGTGTCCCCCGAACTGAAGATAGCCAGCCCAGCGGTTGGGCTGCTCGAAGTGATAGGTGTTCCCGAGGGCTCATAGAGCACCGTGGCGGAGCCCGCATCCCCATTCGGGGTGACGCTCCCGTTGACGACCACTCCGGTCGTGGTAGCGCCGCTTGTCCCACTGATCGTCACGGTCCACAAGCCCTGCGCCGACGCTGGGGTGGCGGCCAGAGCCAGCACGGCTAGGGCAAGCACAGCAGCACTCAGCACGACGGCACCGGTCATGCCCCGACGTTTCGGCCTCGGGTGCTGCTGACCACCCAGAATGGCTACCGACCGATTCGGCCTCCGATTCTGGTCTGCGTGCTGATTCCGGAACATCGATCCGAACGATCCCGCCATGGCCGCAACCTCCTTGTGCCTAGCGCCGTCTGCCCATCCCCCCGGTTCTAGTCCCAACGCAGACCAGCTGCCCAGCTGCGCTACGTAGCGTGGTGCGACCGGCCCACCTGCACGGCCCGCTACCGGTGCAGCGTGGGTCGGCGGGCGCCGATCTTTCCTCTCCTCAGCCGATGCCGGTAGCGTCTCGCCGATGCCAACCGTGCGTGTCGCCGTCTTCGACCTGGGCAGCAGCTCGTTCCACCTGATGGTGGTGGACGCCTCGCGCACCGGTCTCCTGACGCCGGTACTGCGCCGCCGCTCCTTCCTGCATCTCGGGACCGAGGTGGCCCGCACCGGGGGCGTACCCGCCGACCGGGCGGCCTCGGCGGTGCGCACGGTGCGTCGCCTCCGGGCGGCCGCCGACGCCGCCGGTGCCGATGTGGTGGTGGCCCTGGCCACGGCGGCCCTGCGGGATGCGGCCAACGGCACCAAGCTCCTCGGGCGCTTCGAACAGGTGCTCGGGAGCTCCATCACCCTTCTCAGCGGCGAGGAGGAGGCCCGCCTGTGTTTTCTCGGTCAGCGGGCCGGCGTCTGGGTGGGCGCCGAGCCGGTTCTGGGTCTCGACCTCGGGGGTGGCAGCCTCGAGGCGGGCATCGGGACCATCGACGAGGTGTCCGACGTGGCCAGCGTGGCCCTGGGCACGGCCCGGCTCCGGGGTGAGCTGGGAACCGGTGAGCTTCTGTCCCCGGGCGACCGGGTGGCGGTGACCGAGGTGACATTGGAGCGGTCGCAGCCCATCGCCGCCATGCTGGAGCGCAACCCGGCGGCGGCCTCCCGGGTCATCGCCAGCGGCGGGACGGTACGGGCCCTGGCCCGCCTGGCCGTCGTGCTACACCGTCCCCTCGGGCCGCACGGCTCCTCGTCATCGGTGCAGGTCAACCAGTTGGAGATCCCGGCCGGCCAGCTCCACCAGCTCGCCGACCGGCTCTCCACCATGGACCTCGACGCCCGGTTGGCCCTCCCCGGGATCCACGCCCGTCGTGCCCCGCTGCTCCCCATCGGGGCCGTGGTCTTCTCCACCCTGGTCGAGCACCTGGGCCTCCAGCGCCTGGTGGTGAGCGACTGGGGACTACGAGAGGGCGCCGTCATCGGCGCCCTCTCGCTGACTACGGACCGGAACGAGATCCCGGGCTGACCCCACCCGGGCTCGACCGGTTCACGCCTTCTTGCCCAGGATCCTGTTCATCCCGGTCCCGCAGACGGGGCACTTGCCCTTGGCCGAGCGACGGCCGTTGGCCATCTCGACCTCCTCGCCGTCGAACTGCCGCTTTTCTCGGCATTTCACGCAGTATCCCTCGTACGACGCCATGGCTCCTCCTCAACAGTCGGGTGGTCTCGATCCGGTGATCGGATGGACCGAACGTACCGGGCGGGCGTGGGGGAGGGGGGGATAGGCCGCCAATTTGCTAGCTATAGTTAGCAGCCGGCGGCGGCACGGTGGTCAGGTCGGGTCCTCCTCGGCGGCCATCCGGCCATCTCGGGGGGAGATGTCGGCCATCATCATCTCAACGTCCCTGGCCGGCAATGGCGGGCTGAAGAAGTACCCCTGGGCGGTGGTGCAGCCCCGCTGGAGCAGCACCCGGCTCTGCACCGATGTCTCGACGCCTTCGGCCACGCAGTCCAGCCCCAGGCGTGCAGCCATGGAGATGATGGCCGAGACAAGGGAGTTGTTATCGGCGTCGGGGCCGAGCACCTGCACGAAGGACTGGTCGATCTTGAGCGTGCTCACCGGAAACGCCCCGATCCGGTTCAACGAGGAATTGCCCGTGCCGAAGTCGTCGATGGTGAAGCGCACCCCGAGGCGCCGCAGCCGCTCCATCGTGGCCCGGGCCGGGCCGGCCGTGTCCAGCACTACCCGTTCGGTGATCTCGAGTTCGAGCAGGGACGGATCGATCCCCGTCTCCATCAGGGCGCGGTGGATGTTGTCGAACAGCTCCGGATTGGACAGGTCCCGCGACGCCAGGTTCACCGACACCCGGAGAGGGGGGAGCCCGTTGTCGAGCCAGGTGCGGGCCTGGCGGCACGTCTCGTCCAGGACCCAGGTGTCGAGGGCCACGATGATGTCGGTGCGCTCGGCCATGGAGATGAACGAGGAGGGCTCGAGGATCCCGAGCGACGGGTGGTTCCAACGGATGAGGGCCTCCACCCCGACCACCTGACCGGTGCGGAGATCGATGTAGGGCTGGTAGAGGAGGAAGAACTCGTTGTGCTGGAGACCGTGGACCAGGTCGGCCCGCAGCGTGTCCTCGTTGACGGCCACCCGCCCGCCGGTGGAGTTGACCAGGGACCCCGAGTACATCTGGAAGGCGTTGCGGCCCCGGTCCTTGGCCCGGTACATGGCCTCGTCGGCCCGGCTCAGGAGCTCGTCGTAGGAGTCGCCGTGGTCGGGGGCCATGGCGATGCCGATGGATCCCGACGTCTCCACCTCCTGGCCGAAGACCACGAACGCGGTGGCCAGCGCCTCGAGCGATCGCTGGGCCAGCTGATCGATGGCCAACTGGTCGGCCAGGCCCGGCAGCAGGATGGCGAACTCGTCCCCGCCCACCCGGGCCACCGTGTCCTGGGCCCGGACCGTGTCCACCAGGCGCTGGCTCACCTGGCGGATGAGGTCGTCCCCGGCGGCGTGGCCCAGGGTGTCGTTGACCGACTTGAAGTGGTCGAGGTCGATGAAGAACATGCACACCGTCTCGCCCACGCGGCGGGAACGGACCAGTTCCTGTTCGACCCGGTCCTCGAAGAGCCGCCGGTTGGGGAGCCCGGTGAGGGCGTCGTGCCAAGCCATGTGCGAGACCTTCTCCAGCAGTTCCAGGTTCTGGAGGGCGGTGGCGGCCTGGTCGGCCAGTCCCGACAGCCGCTCGTGGAGGTCGGGGTCGTGGATCGAGGTCGTGGGCGTGGCCGTCCCGAAGTTGGCGGCGATCACCCCGAGGAACTCCCCGGCGGCGGAGAGCGGAGCCACCACCGAGGCCGCCGTGCCCGACCGGTGGAGGAGGTTGCGCAGATCGGGGTCCTCAGTGGAGGAATCGAGCACCATCACCTGGCGGTCGTGCACCATCCGCTCGATGAGGGTGGCGTCCGTGCGGACGGTCAGCACCTCACCGGTGCCGGCCTCGGGGATGGGGCCCGACCCGTGGGCCGCGGGCCCGTCGGCGGGGCCTCCCGGTAGCGACCGGGGCGGGCGGATGGGGACGATCGGACCGTGGTAGGCGTCGTCCGCCTCCAGGCCGGTGGTCCGGCCCCGGGGAACGAGCTGCCCCGTACCGGCGTCCCACAGGTACACCGTGGACTGGTCACAGCGGGTCACCGCCGGGACGGTGTCCGCCAGCAGCTGGACCAACTCGGCCAGGGTGGTGACCCGGGAGAGGGACTCGGAGAAGGACAGCAGGGTCCGGGCGGTGGCGTCACTTCGCTTGGCGTCGGTCAGCACACTGAAGATGTCGAGCGCGGTGGCGGCGTACTCGGCGTAGAGGTTGAGCAGGCGGGACTCCCAGGGGGAGACGGCGGCATCGGGAGGTGGGAACTCGACCAGCCGACCGTACCGGCGCCGAGTCGACGCGATGTCCACCACGACCTGGGAGCCGTTGACCTCGCCGGGGTGGTCGCGCCACAGGTCGGCAGCCAGCCGCTGGGCCTCCTCGGCCTGGAGGCCACGGTGATGGAGCTGGATGGGGGTTCCCGGACGCACTCTGACCATCAGCAGGTAGCGGTGGGCCGAGACCACGGCGTCGGCCCGCGCCGCGATCTGGGCCAGCAGTGTCTCGACGTCGTCGTCCAGGAGCTCGAGCGACGTAGCGAAGGCCCCTTCCACCAGCAGGCTCATCCGGTCCAGCTGCTCCCGCAGCTCTGCCGTCGACGGCACGGAGCGGACCGCGTAGCCGTCGGGGACCAGGGCCGGTCCGGCCGGCCCCGCCGCCACTGCATCGGCATCGGCCGGCCCCGCCGCCACCGCATCGGCATCGGCCCGGACCGCCGCCACCGCATCGGCCCCGCTGGCCTCCCAGCTGATGGCGTAGAGGCAGCGACGTCCGCCCCGGGCGCTGCATTCGGTCTCGGTGATGAGGGCCGGCTCGCCCTCGAAGAGGGACGGAACCTGGGACAGCAGACCCCGGGTCATCTCACACAGGTGGGCGTGGCGGCGGTGGTCCGGGCCGGGCACCACTTCGATCAGGGCGTGGTCGGGAGCGACCTCCAGCGCCGTGGCCGTCGCCATGGTCTCGAAGTGCTCGACGAGCGGCTCGATGTGCTTCAGCACCTCGGAGGTCGAGCCGAGGGCCCGGAGCCGGTCGGTGAAGGCGCCGGCGTCCGGCGTGAACAGAAGCACCTCACCCACGTGGAGGCCGACGGCGCCGTCCCCGGTGACCAGCGCGGCGGCATTGAGCAGTGCCACGGTCTGGGTCAGGGAGCTCCAACGGTCCGGGTCGGCCAGCTCGGTGAACGGGCGCGGCTCCCCGGCCAGGGCCAGGGCCTGGACCACGCCGGCGTCACCGCTATGGGACCGGACCATGTCGATCAGCACGCGGACCGCCGAGCCGGAGACATCACGACCGCTCCCGGCCCCGTGCCTCACGTCTGCCACGTCAATGGACATTGCTGGTCGTTCACCCCTCGGCACTGACGCCGCGCCCCGAACCGGCGCTCGCGTCCCTGGATCTCCACCCTGTATCTTCGACCGGTCGGGATGAGTTCTTTACCGCCCGTTGCGGCGCCATTACCCACGGGAATGCCGGATTGCCCCGGGGACAAGGCCCACGGCCGCTGGCGCACCCGCCGGCGGGCGGACCCGGCCCGACGGGGGTGGCGACCGCACCGGGACGCCCGGGAAGCGGGACACCTACACTGGCCCCATGAGCATCTACGACCCTTCCCTGCACGCACTCGACGGCGCTCCGACCTCCCTCGGTGACTACCGGGGCCAGACCCTCCTGGTGGTCAATGTGGCCTCCAAATGCGGTCTGACTCCGCAGTACGAGGGGTTGGAGCGCCTCCAGAAGACGTACGGCGACAAAGGCTTCACCGTGCTCGGCTTTCCGTGCAACCAGTTCGGGGAGCAGGAGCCCGGATCCTCCGAGGAGATCGCCACGTTCTGTTCGGCCACCTACGGGGTGACCTTTCCCATGTTCGAGAAGGTGGAGGTCAACGGCGACCATCGCCATCCGGTGTACGAGGAGTTGGTGGCATTTCCCGACGGCGAGGGTGAGGCCGGGGACATCCAGTGGAATTTCGAGAAGTTCCTGGTGTCGCCGGAAGGGGAGATCGTGCAACGCTTCCGTCCCATGGTCGACCCCGAGGCTCCCGAAGTCACCGACGCCATCGAGGCCAACCTGCCGGGCTGAACCGCCGGCCACCGCCGAACGATCGGTTCCGTGGGAGAGACCATGCCTGGCCGGCACGAGCCGGTCATCGACGAGCTCACCGAGGTGTGGGCGTCCATTGTCACCGCCTGTGCGCGGGTGGACGACGAGCAGTGGGACCGACCCACCGACTGCCCGGGTTGGTCGGTCAAGGACAACCTGTCCCACCTCATCGGCATCGAGCGAATGCTGCTCGGGGATCCGTCGCCGCCGGCCCTGACCGAGGTGCCCGCCCACGTCCGCAACCCGTTCGGGGAGTTGAACGAGGCGTGGGTGGAGGCCCGGCGTACCGTGCCCGGTGCCGAGGTGCTGGCCGAGTTCGTCGACACCACCAACCGGCGGATCGACGCCCTGTCGGCCATGACAGCCGACCAGTTCGACATCGTGGGATGGAGTCCGGTGGGCGACGTGCCCTACCGCGAGTTCATGGCCACCCGCGTACTCGACACCTGGGCCCACGAGCAGGACATGCGTCGGGCCCTCGGTCGACCGGGGGGTCGCAACGGGGCCGGCGAGCGTATGGTGCTCGACCGCTGCGAGCAGACCATGCCCTACGTGGTGGGCAAGAAGGTGGCGCCGTCCGACGGCACCTCGGTGCTGTTCGCGGTGACCGGCGTCATGGGGCGCAGGGTCATGGTGTCGGTGCGCCAGGGCCGGGCGTCGTCGTCTCCGGTGTCGCCGACCGATGCCCCCACGGTATCCCTGACCATGGACCAGGAGGTCTTCTGGCGGCGCTGCTACGGCCGGCTGGGTCCGGAGGAGTCCGCACCCGGCGGCCCGGTGGCCATCGAGGGCGACGTCGACCTGGGCCGTCGGGTACTGGCCGGCATGGCGTTCATGATCTGAGGACGGCCGGGGACCGCACCTCCGGTCGGGCAGGGACGGCGCGGAAAGTTCGGCGCCCCGGTGCCAGTACACTCACCTATTCGTATGCGAGCCACCGCCGCGCCCGAGGAGGGCAACAAGGTCCGACTGTCGGTCGAGATCGACGAGACCGAGATCGACAAGGCCCTCGACGAGGTGATGCGCCGCCTGTCCCGGGAGGTCCGGGTCCCGGGGTTCCGCCCGGGAAAGGTGCCGCGTCGGGTGATCGAGGCCCGCATGGGAGGGGCCGGCGCCCTCCGGGGCGAGGCCCTGCGGGAGGCCCTCCCCGACTTCTACGCCCAGGCCGTCAGTGACACCGAGGTCGACCCCATCGACCAGCCGGAGATCGACATCACCTCGGGTGACGAGTCCGGTCCGGTCTCCTTCGACGCCGTCGTACTGGTCCGGCCCACAGTGGGCATCCCCGGCTACCAGGGCCTGGTGGTGACGCTGCCCAGCCTCGAGGTCACCGAGGAGGAGATCACCGCGCAGATCGACCGCCTCCGGGCCACGTCGGGGGAGCTAGTGGAGGTGACCCGGCCGGCCCGGGACGGCGACCAGGTCACCATCGACATCCACGGCACCCGGGTCGACGGCGGGGACGGGGACGACAGCGACCTCGACGCCGAGGACTACCTCTACGAGGTGGGGAGCGCGGCCGTCGTACCCGAGCTCGACGACCAGCTGCGGGGAGCCAAGACCGGTGACATCTTCTCGTTCGACTCCAGGTTGGAGGCGCTGGACCAGACCGTCTCCTTCCGGGTCCTGGTCAAGGACGTGAAGGAGCTGATCCTCCCCGAGGTGACCGACGAGTGGGCTTCCGAGGCGTCGGAGTTCAAGACGGCCGAGGAGCTCACTGCCGACGTGGCCGAGCGGCTGCGGCAGCGCCACGTGGTGCAGGCCCAGGCGTCCCTGCGCCAGAAGACGGGCGAGGCCCTGGTGGAGCTGGTCACCGAGGAGATCCCCGAGCAGCTGGTGGTGGAGGAGCTCCGCGAGCGCATCCACGACCTCAACCACCGGCTGGAGGCCCAGGGGATGAGCCTGGGTCAGTTCCTCGGGGCCACCGGTCGCAGCGAACAGGAGTTCCTCGACGAGCTGCGGGTCGGGGCCCTCCAGAGCGTGAAACTCGACCTGGCCCTCCGGGCCCTGGTGGAGGCGGAGGCCATCGAGGTCAGCGACGAAGAGCTGGACGAGGAGTTGGCGGCCATGGGCGAGCGCCTGGAGATGGACGCTGACGAGGTGCGCGACCAGTTGGAACGGGCCGGACGCCTTCCGGCGGTACGCTCGGACCGACGGAAGACCAAGGCCATGCAGTGGCTGCTCGACAACGTCGAGTTGGTCGACGAGGAGGGGGCGCCGGTGTCACGGGACGAACTGTTGGTGAACCAGGGTGAGGAGGACTCGGAGTGAGTGCGACGGAGGGAATCAGAACGATGGATGCACAGGCCTACAGCGTGCCGTGGGTCGTCGAGTCCACCAGCCGGGGGGAGCGGAACTACGACCTCTACTCGCGACTGTTGCGGGAGCGGATCATCTTCCTCGGGACGCCGATCAACGACACGGTGGCCAACCTGGTCTGCGCCCAGCTGCTCTTCCTCGAGTCGGAGGAGGCGGACAAGGACATTCACCTCTACATCAACTCGCCCGGCGGGGACATCACGGCGCTGTTCGCCATCTACGACACCATGAAGTACATCAAGCCGGACATGTCCACGTTCTGCTTCGGCCAGGCCGCCTCGGCGGCAGCGGTCCTCCTAGGGGCGGGCACGCACGGCAAGCGCTTCGCCCTGCCCCACGCCCGCATCCTGCTGCACCAGCCCTTCGGCGGTGTCGAGGGTCAGGCCAGTGACATCGAGCTCCAGGCCAAGGAGATCCTCCGCATGCGCGATCTACTGAACGGGATGTTGGCCGACGACACCGGGCAGAGCTCCGAGCGGGTCAGCAAGGACACCGACCGGGACTTCATCATGACGGCCGAGGAGGCCGTGGCCTACGGCCTCATCGACGAGGTCATCACCGCCCGGGACTCCCTGCCCATGGAGGCCATGGGCGCGGCGTAGCCGGTGGCCGGAGATTCCGACCGACAGGACCACTTAGGGTGGACCAGCCGCTAGGGTTGGGACACTGCATTGCAGGGTCGACCCACGGTCACGGGGGACCGGGGGTCGGCACGGGGAACGAGCAGGGCCCGATGACCAGGGCCGGATGACGACAGACAGCACGCACGGTTGATCTACGTAGAACCGCTGACAGAAGGACACGAGGAACCGACGTGGCGAAGTTCGGAGACGGTGGCGATCTGGTGAAGTGCAGCTTCTGCGGCAAGTCGCAGAAGCAGGTGAAGAAGCTGATCGCCGGTCCCGGTGTCTACATCTGTGACGAGTGCATCGAGCTGTGCAACGACATCATCGCCGAGGAGCTGGCCGACACCACCGAGTTGTCCTTCGAAGAGCTTCCCAAGCCCAAGGAGATCTTCGAGTTCCTCAACGACTACGTCATCGGTCAGGAGTACGCCAAGAAGATCCTGTCGGTGGCGGTCTACAACCATTACAAGCGGGTGCAGGCGGGGAGCAACGGCTCCCATGACAACGAGGTGGAGTTGGCCAAGTCCAACATCCTCCTGCTGGGCCCGACCGGATGTGGCAAGACGCTGCTGGCCCAGACCTTGGCCCGGATGCTCAACGTCCCCTTCGCCATCGCCGACGCCACCGCCCTGACCGAGGCGGGGTACGTGGGCGAGGACGTGGAGAACATCCTCCTGAAGCTCATCCAGGCGGCGGACTATGACGTGAAGCGGGCCGAGACCGGGATCATCTACATCGACGAGATCGACAAGATCGCCCGGAAGTCGGAGAACCCCTCGATCACCCGGGACGTTTCCGGCGAGGGTGTCCAACAGGCCCTGTTGAAAATCCTCGAGGGCACCACGGCGTCGGTCCCGCCCCAGGGGGGGCGGAAACATCCCCATCAGGAGTTCATCCAGATCGACACCACCAACATCCTCTTCATCTGCGGTGGTGCCTTCGCCGGCATCGACACCATCATCGAGAACCGCATCGGGCGCAAGGGGATGGGCTTCCGGGCCGAGGTGCGCAAGGCCGCCGAGCGCGACGACTCGGAGCTGCTCCGCCACGTGCTGCCCGAGGACCTCATGAAGTTCGGGCTGATCCCCGAGTTCATCGGACGGCTCCCCGTGGTCAGTGCCGTCTCCCATCTGTACAAGGACGCCCTCATCCAGATTCTGGTGGAGCCGAAGAACGCCCTCACCCGGCAGTACAAGCGGACCTTCGAGTTGGACCACATCGAGCTCGAGCTGACCGAGGACGCCCTCGAGGCCGTGGCCGAGCAGGCCCTGCTGCGTGGGACCGGCGCCCGGGGCCTCCGGGCCATCCTGGAGGAGGTGCTGCTCGAGGTCATGTACGACCTGCCCAGCCGCACCGACATCTCCAAGTGCGTGGTGGACCGGGCCGTGGTGCTGGACAAGGTCCACCCCACCCTGGTGCCCCTCAACAGCCCGCCGGCCAAGTCCACCCGCAGCCGCAGGGCCGCCTCCTAGGACGCGTCGCCCGGCGCCGGTACGCGCGTCGACCCGGCGCTCGACCGACCCGGTCCCCTCCACCGTGCACTTCGACGACCTCCCCGAGGCCCTGGCCTGGCTGGACTCCCACATCGACTTCGAGTCGACCATGCCGACGAGGCGCGCCCTGCCCACCCTCGACCGGATGCGGGTGCTCATGGGCCTGCTGGGCGATCCCCAGCAGGCCTACCGCTCCGTGCACATCACCGGCACCAACGGCAAGGGCTCCACGGCGGCCATGGCCACCGCTCTGTTCGGGGCCCAGGGCCTGACCGTCGGCACCTACACCAGTCCCAACCTCAGCCGGGTCAACGAACGCCTGGCCCGCAACGGCGAGCCCATCGATGACGACGCCTTCCTCGAGGTACTGGAGGCGCTGGCCCGGCTGGAGGACATGATGGAGGACCGGCCCACCCGCTTCGAGCTCCTCACCGCCGCCGCCCTGGCCTGGTTCGCCGACGAGGCGGTGGACGTGGCCGTGGTCGAGGTCGGACTGGGCGGCCGCTGGGACTGCACCAACGTGATCGACGGCGACGTGGCCGTCCTGACCAACGTGAGCTTCGACCACACCGAGGTGCTGGGTCCGACCTTGGAGGACATCGCCCGGGACAAGTCCGGCATCATCAAGGCGGACAGCCGGGTCGTGGTGGGGGAGTCTGACCCCACGCTGGTGGCGCTGTTCCGTCAGGCCGCTGCCGACGTGGGCGCGGACGAGGTGTGGGTGCGGGGCATCGACTTCGCCTGCACCGCCAACCGGTTGGCGGTCGGTGGACGGCTGATCGATGTGCGGACTCCGGGCGCGGCCTACGGCGAGCTGCTGGTGCCGTTGCACGGCGCCCATCAGGGCGACAACGCCTCGGCGGCGCTGGCCGCCGTGGAGGCCTTCTTCGGGGCCCCCCTCCACGAGGACGTGGTCGAGGAGGCGTTCGCCTCGGTGCGGGTGCCGGGTCGCCTCGAGGTGGTGGGACGCCGTCCCCTGGTGGTGGTGGACGGGGCCCACAACGTGGCCGGCATGCTGGTCCTGGCCCGTTCACTGGTGGAGGAGTTCGATGTCGAGGGCGAGGCCCAGGCAGTGGTCGGGATGCTCACCGGTCGGGATCCGGTGGCCATGCTCGAGGCCCTGGTCACTGCCGACGTCCGGTCGGTGGTGGCCTGCGCCCCTGACTCACCCCGAGCCCTTCCGGCCGAGGTGGTGGCCGAGGCGGCCGTCGGCCTGGGCATGGAGGCCACCGTGGCGGCGTCACCGGGCGACGCCGTGCGGACCGCCCTGGCCCGGGCCGGCCCCGACGACCGGGTGGTGGTGTGCGGTTCGCTCTATGTGGTGGCCGAGGCCCGGAGCCTGCTGTCCCGTGGCGCCGCCTGAGGGCCGGGTGGCCCCGACCCGATGCGGTGCGAGCCGGGTCTTGCACTAGCCTGCCTCGCTCGTGGGACGAACACTGGTCATCTGCAAGCCCGACGCCGTCGAACGCGGCCTGGTGGGCGAGATCATCGGCCGGCTCGAGCGCAAGGGCCTCTCCCTGGTCGCGGTGGAGCACCGGACCATCACCGTCGAGGTGGCCTCGGTCCACTACGGGGAGCACGAGGGGAAGCCGTTCTTCGAGGACCTGGTGGCCTTCATCACCCGCTCTCCGGTGGTGGCCATGGTGGTCGAAGGGCCCGACGACACCTACAAGGTGGTGCGCACCCTGATGGGGGCCACCAACCCCGTCGAGGCCGCACCGGGCACCATCCGTGGCGACCTGGCCATCGAGATGAGCGAGAACCTGATCCACGGCTCCGATTCGCCCGAGTCGGCGGCCCGGGAGATCGAGCTGTTCTTTCCCGGTCTGACCTGAGACCGGGCCCACCCGGCCGGCCCCACCGCCGGTGGCGGCAAGTTGCACTCTGACCAGGTCATAGGGTCGGTCCACCGATCGTGGTCCTGGGGGCCTACCTTGTGTCCACACCCCGATTCCCGTAGCCTGAAACCAGATGCCGCCCAATTCGAAGACCTCGGATGCCGGCACCCACACGACAAGCGGAACACCTGTGTGGTCACTCGCACTCGAACAGTCCCGACCGAACACCGACGGAGGAGTGCATCGCAGATGCGCGACAACAGCTTTTCACTGTTAGGCCGAGACATGGCGGTCGATCTGGGCACGGCCAACACCCTGGTGTACGTCCGGGGCCGGGGCATCGTCCTGAACGAGCCCTCAGTGGTGGCCGTCAACGTGAAGGACGGCCGCCCGCTGGCCGTCGGGGCCGAGGCCAAGCGGATGATCGGTCGCACGCCCAGCCACATCCAGGCCATCCGGCCGCTGAAGGACGGGGTCATCGCCGACTTCGAGATCTGCGAGAAGATGCTCCGCTACTTCATCCACCGGGTCCACCAGCGCCGGTTCGCCAAGCCCCGCATGGTCATCTGCGTCCCCTCCGGCATCACCGGGGTGGAGCAGCGTGCCGTGATGGAGGCGGCCGAGTACGCCGGGGCCCGGAAGGCCTACATCATCGAGGAGCCCATGGCCGCCGCCATCGGCGCCGGACTGCCCGTTCACGAGCCCACCGGCAACATGGTGGTCGATATCGGCGGTGGCACCACCGAGGTGGCCGTGATCTCCCTGGGGGGCATCGTCACCAGCCAGTCCATCCGGATCGGCGGTGACGAGTTGGACGAGGCCATCGTGTCCTTCGTGAAAAAGGAGTACAGCCTGGCCTTGGGCGAGCGCACGGCCGAGGAGATCAAGATCGCCCTGGGCTCGGCCTACGAGCTGGAAGAGGAGCTCCACGCCGAGATCCGGGGGCGCGACCTGGTGACCGGCCTTCCCAAGACCGTGGTCATCTCCACCCAGGAGATCCGCAAGGCCATCGACGAGCCCGTCTCGGCCATCGTCGACGCCGTCAAGGTGACCCTCGACCGGACACCACCCGAGCTGGCCGCCGACATCATGGAGCAGGGCATCGTCCTCACCGGCGGTGGCGCCCTCTTGCACGGGCTGGACAGTCGCCTCACCCAGGAGACGGGCATGCCCATCGTGGTGGCCCGCGATCCTCTCAACTGTGTCGCCATAGGCAGTGGGCAGTGCCTGGAGGAGTTTGAGGCCCTGAAGCAGGTCCTCATCACCTCCTCGGCGCGCTGAACGACCGGGGGGCTCCTGACCTGTGGCGACGCCGCGGCGATCCCGCCGTCCCCGCACCACACTGCTGATCCTGGTGCTGGCCTCCATCACCATCATCACCCTGGACGCCCGGGGCGGGTTCCACCGGATTACCTCGGGGGTGAGGACGGTGGCGTCCGACGCCTTCTCCCCGATCCGGTCCGCGGTGGACGACGTCGTCGAGCCGGTGGGCAGCTTCCTGGCCGGTGCCGTCCACTACGGCGCGGTGCGCCAACAGAACCAGAAGCTCCAGTCCGAAATCGACGCGCTGCGCTCGGAGCGGACCACCCAGGTGGACACCGAGCAGCGGCTCAAGCAGCTGAGCGCACTGCTCCACCTCCCGTTCGTGGGCAACTACGAGACGGTGCCGGCCGAGGTGACCAACTACGGGCCCAGTGACTTCGCCGCCACCGTGGACATCAGCGTGGGCCGTGACGACGGGGTGCAGCTGAACATGCCGGTGGTGGGCATGGGCGGCCTGGTGGGCCAAGTCGTGCAGGCCAACCGCTCCACCTCCACCGTCCGCCTGATAACCGATGGGGAGTCCCAGGTCGGGGTGCGGTACGGACCGGGGGCGAACTCCCTGGCCGTGATCAACGGCCACGGCCCGGGCAAACCCCTGAGCGCCAACCTGGTCCCCACCAACACCCCCCTGCCCCCGGGAACCACCTTCATCACCAGCGGCCTGCCCAACGCCGACTTCCCCGGCGACGTCCCTGTGGCCACGGTGACCTCTACGAGCAACGGGACCACCGCTTCGCAGGAGTCGGTGAACCTGCAACCCCTGGCCGACCTGAGTCATCTCCGCTACGTCTCGGTCGTGATCTACGGGCCGTCCTCGTGATCACCTCCGGAGGCCCGGGGGGGCGTCGGTGACGGTCCGGGAGGTGACCCGGGTCACCCTGGTGGTGGCCCTGTTCGTGACGGTGCAGAACACGGTGATGCTGGACATCCGGCTGGGGACCGTCCATCCCGACATCATGGTCCTGTTGCCGATCGTGGCCGGACTGGTGGGCGGGCCGGGCACCGGCGCCTCCATGGGCTTCGGGGCCGGGCTGGCCGCCGACCTCCTCCTGCCCACGCCGTTCGGGCTCTCCGCCCTGGTGGGCTGCATGATCGGCTTCACCGTGGGGGTGACCACCCTCGCCCTCGACCGCACGGCCGGGTGGCTCCCACCGGTAGTGGCCTTCGGAGGTAGCGCCCTCTACGTGGTCATCTATGCCGTGCTGGGGTCGGTGCTGGGCCAACCCCAGATGATCCACGTGGACCTGACCCAGGTGGTGCTGGTGGTGGCCGTGGTCAATGCCGTGCTGGCGCTGCCCGCCCTCCGCCTGGTGAGCTGGGCCCTGCCGGCGGCGTCGACCGAGGGCGTCCCCACCTCGACCGTGTCCTCGGGGACCCTCCGATGAGGGGGGGTCGCGTACCCATACGGGACGGACCTCGCCATACTGGTCGCCCGTGAGCCGTTCCCTTCGTCACCCGTTCAAGGGCTCGCACCACTACCTGAGGTCGGAGAAGGACCGGAGCCCCCGTCGGAAGAAGTCCAAGCAGCCGAGGATGCGCCAGAGCCGCTTCTCGATGGAGTCGATGCTGGATGCCCCGGACACCAGCGCCTCCCGACCCGGCATCCGGCTGCGCATCGCCGGATTGGTGATGGCCGCCCTTTTCGCCCTGTTGGGGCTGCGGCTGTGGGCCCTCACCGTGCTGCAGGCCCCGGCGGCGGCCCAGGCCGTCTCCGTCAACCAGATCCGCTCCGTGCCCGTCGAACCGACCCGGGGGCTGATCCTCGACCGGTCGGGGAACCCGCTGGTGAGCAACCTGGTGGTCGAGCAGATCACCCTGACCCGGTCCGCGGCCCTGAACCAACCCGACGTGGTGGGACGGCTGGCCGCGCTGATCGGGCAGACCACCCAGCAGGTGCAGGCCACCATCGCCGATCCCCGCTACAGCCCCTACAAGCCGGTGCCGGTTCTGACCAACGCCCCCAAGGCCGACATCGTCTACATCAGCGAGCATCAGGACGAATTCCCCGGTGTGTCCTCGGTCCAGACCACCGAGCGGACCTACCCGCAGGGCGAGCTGCCCGGACCGGCCCAGGACGAGTACCCGGCGTCCCAGACTCTGGGCTACGTGTCCACGATCAATGGCGCTGAGCTCAAGGCCGAGGCGTCCAAGGGCTACCAGGCCGGCGACGCCTACGGCCAGTCCGGCCTCGAGTACCAGTACGAGTCGCAGCTGCGGGGCACCCCGGGTACCCAGGAGATCGAGGTGACCCCCTCGGGCCAGGTGGCCGGCACCGTCAAGACCACCCCGGCCGTCTCGGGCGACAACCTGGTCACCAACCTCGACACCAACCTCCAACAGGTGGCCGACAACGCCCTCGCCTCCCAGATCCTCCAGCTGCGCAAGACCTACGACAAGCAGTGCAACAGCAACGCCGGGTGCTACCCGGCGGCCACCAGCGGGGCGGTGCTCGTGATGAGCCCCCAGACCGGGGCGGTCTATGCCATGTCCTCGTACCCGTCCTACAACCTGTCCGAGTGGGTGGGTGGCCTCAGTGCCGCCCAGAACGCCGAGCTGTTCGGACCGAACAACGGCGCCCCTTCCCTCAACCGGGCCATCGAGGGCCAGTACATCCCGGGCTCCACCTTCAAGCTCAACACCGCCACCGCCGCCCTCAACACCGGCCTCATCACCCCGTCCTTCTCGTACTACGACAACAACACCTTCAAGACCCCGGACTGCCAGTACAACAGCACCACCTGCGTGTTTCACAACAGCGCCGGCGATTCGCCCGGTACCTACAACGTCTCCTCGGCCCTCACCGTGTCCAGCGACGACTTCTTCTACAACCTGGGCTACCTCTTCTACGCCAAGGCCGGACAGTACGGCCAGACGCCCATCCAGGACACGGCGGCCCAGTACAGCTTGGGCCAGCTGACCGGTATCGACCTGCCCCAAGAAGTCCAGGGGCGGGTGGACAGCCAGGCCGAGCGGGTCAAGCTCCACGCCGAGGCCCCCACCGCCTTCCCCAACACCACGTGGTACACCGGTGACAACATCGAGATGGCCTTCGGCCAGGGCGGCACCTACATCACCCCCATCGAGCAGGCCGTGGCTTACTCCACCTTCGCCAACGGGGGCACCCGGTACGTCCCCCAGGTAGCGGCGGGCATCGTCTCCCCGACGGGCCAGGTGGTGAAGAAGTTCACCCCCCAGGTCGCCGGGCATGTCAGCATCTCGCCGCCCAACTACCAGGCCATGCTCACCGGGTTCGAGGGAGTGGTGAACACCCGCGGCGGTACGGCGTACGGCATCCCCGATCTCATGAACTTCCCCGGGGGCGTGGCCGGCAAGACAGGAACCGCCGACACCGAGCCGGGCAAGGAGCCCACGGCCTGGTTCGTTGGGTGGGGACCGACCGCCTCGGCCGCCCAGTACGTGGTGGTCTGTGTGATCGACCAGGCCGGCTACGGGGCCACCGCGTCGGCCCCCGTGGTGGGGGACATCTTCAACTACCTGGCCACCCACCCGCTGGCCCCGGTCAACATCACCCCAGCTCAGAGCGTCTATCAAGCCACGACAGGGGTGGCCCTGCCCACGGCCCCGACCACCACCACCACCACCACGCCGGGGAGCGGATCGACCACCCCGGCCACCACCGCCACGGGAGCCTCCGCCACCGGCGGATGAGGCGGACGCGGCACGCGGTCCGACTCTCGGGTCGGCTGGCCCTAGGATGAAGGGGGAGATGCAGTCCCTCTGGCCACGGGTTGAGCCCCTTCTGTCCCAGGTCGAGAAACCCGCCCGCTACATCGGCGGGGAGCTGGGCGCCCAGGTCCCCGAGCACGGCGACGGTTCGGTGGCCTGGCTCCTCATCTACCCCGACACCTACGAGATCGGCCTCCCCAACCAGGGACTCCAGATCCTCTACGAGATCCTCAACGAGCGTGACGATGCCGTGGCCGAGCGGACCTACGCCCCCTGGGTGGACATGGAGGCGGCCATGCGGGCCGCCGCACTCCCGCTGTTCTCGCTCGAGAACCATCTGGCCGCCGCCACCTTCGACGTGCTGGCCTTCAACCTCTCGGCCGAGCTGGTGTACACCAACGTCCTCAACTTGATCGACCTGGCCGGCCTGCCCGTGCGGGCTGTCGACCGGACGGAGGCCGATCCCCTGGTGGTGGCGGGCGGACACTGCGCCTTCAACCCCGAGCCACTGGCCGACTTCGTGGACTGCTTCGTGCTGGGCGACGGGGAGGAGGCCGTCGGCGAGATGAACGCGGTGATCGCGGCGGCGAAGGGGGCGGCGAAGGCCGGGACGGCTCCGGGTACCGGCGGCGATGCGCCCACCGACCGGATGTCGCTGCTCCGGTCCCTGGCCCGACTGGACGGCGTCTACGTCCCCGCCTGCTACGAGGCTCACTACGGCCCGGCGGCCGATCCGGCGTCCCACGCCGTGCTTCCCCGCCTGGCCGCGACGTCGCCCCGCTTCCCCGAGACCCCCGAGCGGGTGGAGAAGCGGACCATCGCCGACCTGGGCCAGTGGCCGTACCCCAAGCGTCAGCTGGTGCCTCTGATCGAGGTGGTCCACGACCGCCTCAACGTCGAGCTGTTCCGGGGGTGCACGCGGGGGTGCCGGTTCTGCCAGGCCGGGATGATCACCCGTCCGGTGCGCGAGCGGCCGGCCGAGCAGGTCCGGACCATGGTCATGGACGGGCTGGCCCGCACGGGCTACGACGAGGTGGCCCTGACCTCGCTGTCCAGCGCCGACTACTCGGGCATCGAGGACACGGTCACCTCCATCATCGACGACCCCTCCTGCTCCGGCCAGGTCTCGGTCAGCCTGCCCAGCCTCCGGGTGGACGCCTTCACCGTGGGGACGGCGGCCCAGATCCAGCGGGTCCGCCGCACCGGACTGACCTTCGCCCCGGAGGGGGGCACCTGGCGGATGCGCCAGGTCATCAACAAGCTGATCCTCGAAGAGGACCTCTACGCCGCCGTGGACGCCGCCTTCAGCCAGGGGTGGAAGCGGGTCAAGCTCTACTTCCTGATCGGCCTGCCCACCGAGACCGACGAGGACACCCTGGGCATCGTGACGCTGGCCAAGCAGTGCGTGGCCATCGGCAAGCGCTATCACAAGGGGGTGACGGTGACCGCCTCGGTGGGTGGATTCGTGCCCAAGGTGCAGACCCCGTTCCAGTGGTTCGGTCAGAACACCATCGAGGAGCTCACCCGCAAGGTCCACCTGCTCCGCGACGCCGCCCGTCCCGTCCGGGGCCTGACCATCCGATGGCACGACCCCAAGGCCACCGCCGCCGAGGGCATCGTGAGCCGGGGGGACCGCCGGATGGGCCCGGTCATCGAGCAGGTGTGGCGGGAGGGAGGCACCTTCCAGGAGTGGACCGAGCACTTCGACCTGTCCCTGTGGACCCAGGCCCTGGCCGACCACGGCATGTCCCTCGAGGACACGGTGTACCGCCACCGCACCGAGGACGAGGCCCTGCCCTGGGACCACCTCTCGGCCGGCCTCCACCGGGACTTCCTGTGGCAGGACTGGCTCGACGCCCTGGCCCAGCACGGGCTCCCCGACTGCCGGTGGACGCCCTGCTACGACTGTGGCGCCTGCACCGGTTTCGGGCTCGAACACGTGGTGGCCTCCGCCGTCCCTCCGGCCGGCGGCAGCCAGGGGACGGGCCAGGATCTCTCGACCGGAGGCCGGGTACCGGTACGATTTCTGTCCACGGTGCCATCCGGCGCCGGTTCGGCCCCCGGGCCGGATGAGTACGTCGTCGCCCGGACCGTGGCACCGGTGGGAGAGGGGAGCAGCTGAGATGCGCATTCGCTTCCGTTTCGCCAAGCTGGGCAAGATCCGTTTCACCAGCCAGCGTGACGTGGCCCGCATGTGGGAGCGGGCGTTGCGCCGGGCCACACTGCCCCTGGCCTACACCGAGGGCTTCTCCCCCCGGCCCCAGCTCAGCTTCGGTCTGGCCCTGCCCACCGGTTGCGAGTCGCTGGCCGAGTACCTCGACGTGGTCCTCGACGAGGCCAGGCCCGAGACCGCCGGCGTGGAGCTGGCCGCCCTGCCCGCCCGACTGTCCGAGCTGCTGCCCGAGGGCATCGACGTGGAGGCGGCGGCCCTGGTGGAGCGACGGGACGGCTCCCTCCAGCAGCAGGTGACATCGTGCTCGTGGACCATGTGGTTCGGCGGGATGACGGAGGAGGCGCTGGCCCAACGGCTGTCGTCGTTTCTGGCCGCCGACGCGGTGCCCATCACGCGGGAGCGCAAGGGCCGCCAGGAGCAGGACGATCTGCGCCCCTCCGTCCTGGGGCTGGCCCTGGCCCCGGCGGTGGACCCGGGACCGCCCCGGGAGGCCGTCACGGCGGCACTGGTGCCGGTCCTGGCCGAACTGGCCTGCCAGCCCCGGGGGGTGCGGCCCATCGAGTTGGTGAGGGGATTGATCGCCGTCTCCGGCCGTCGGGCCGGTCACGGAGTGGAGGACGCGCCGGTCGGAGACGGCAGTGGCGCGGGAGTCCCGGTCCTCGACCGGGCCTGCAGAACGCAACAGTGGATCGAGCGCGACGGCCGACGGGAGGAGCCCCTCGGACACCGGGGGGCCACCGCCGGGGCCGACCGCGCCGTGCACGCCCTCGAGCGTGCCTCATGAGCAGTATCGGAAGGGAATTCGATGTCAGATGGAGCAACCGGGCAACCGGTGGAGGTCCCGGCGGATGCGCCCGGATCGTCGACCGCGCCCGCAACCACACCAGTGACGGCCGAGCCGGCGGGGAACGCCGGATCGGCCCCGGAGGGCCGCGCCCAGGGTGATGCCCTAAGTCCGGGGGCCGACACCGGTCCGGACCAGCGCAGCAGTAAGGGAGCCGCAGAGGGCGAAGGACCCAACCGTCGTCGTCGCGGGTCGCGGGGTGGACGCGGCCGGGGCCGGCCGGCCAGCGCGGTGTCCGACCCGGTGGAGTCCGGGGACGACCCGCCGACACCGGCGGACGGCCCCGGGACGGCGGTCACGGGTCCGGCCCCGACGGGGTCGGTGACAGCGGTGGCAGCGGCGACGTCGGCGACGGGAGACGGCGCTCCGCCGCCCCGGGCCGTGCCAGAACGTCCGAAGATCGGTGACACCCGGCCGGCCCGCCCGCCCGTGGGTGAGGTCGGCACCACCACGGCCAGCGGGGGAACGGCCGAGGGGGCCCCCACCGGAGGATCCTCCGGCTCCCGGAACCAGGGACGGTCGGCGGGCGGGGGACGGTCCCGTCCGCGCCACGGCAGCGGTGACAAGGCCGCCGCCGGGACCGAGGCGGCGGTGGCCCCCGCCACCGGCTCCGACGGGAGCACCAACGGCCGGTCCGGGCCGGGGGGGAGGCCCCGCGCCGACACCGGGTCGAAGACCGAGGGGCGCCGGGGAGGGCGCGAGCGCCGGGGCAAGGCGGTGGGCCGTTACATGATCTGTGTGCACGTCCGTCCCGAGATGACCCAGATCGCCCTCCTGGAGGGACGCACCCTGGTGGAGCACTACATCTCGCGGGCCTCCGACGACGCCACCCAGATCGACGGCAACATCTACCGGGGCCGGGTCCAGAACGTGCTCCCCGGTATGGAGGCGGCCTTCATCGACATCGGCACCCCGAAGAACGCCGTCCTCTACCACGGCGACGTGCGCTACGACACCGACGACGTCGAGTCCCCCTCGTCGGGACAGCCCCGGATCGAACAGCTCCTCCGTCCCGGCCAGACCATCCTCTGCCAGGTCACCAAGAACCCCATCGGAGCCAAGGGCGCCCGCCTGACCCAGGAGGTGTCCCTGCCGGGGCGGTTCGTGGTACTGGTCCCCAACAGCACCGCCTACGGCATCTCCAAGCGGCTCGACGACGCCGAGCGCAAGCGCCTGCGCCGCATCGTCGACGCCGTCCGGCCCGAAGGCCACGGACTGATCGTCCGGACGGCGGCGGCCGGGGCCAGCGCCGAGGAGCTGGGCAACGACGTGGAACGGCTGGTGGAGCAGTGGGAGAGCATCGCCGCCCAGGCCACCAAGGGCCAGGGCCCGGCCCTGCTGTACCGGGAGCCGGTCATCGCCGTCCGGGTCATCCGGGAGGAGCTGAACCGGGAGTACCGGGCCGTGGTCATCGACGACCTGGCCCTCTACGAGCAGGTCCGGGACTACGTAGGTGCAGTCAACCCCGAGCTGGCCGACCGGGTGGAGTACTTCGACCCCGACGTCGAGGCCCTGCCGGTGTTTGAGCGGTACCACGTACACGAGCAGCTCCACCGGGCGCTGGACCGCAAGGTCTTCCTGCCGTCGGGGGGCTCCCTGGTCATCGACCGCACCGAGGCCCTGACGGTCATCGACGTCAACACGGGCAAGAACGTCGGGACCACCAACCTGGAGGAGACCGTCTACCGGAACAACCTGGAGGCGGCCGAGGAGGTGGCCCGCCAGCTGCGGCTACGGGACATCGGGGGGATCATCGTCATCGACTTCATCGACATGGAGATCCGCGAGAACCGCGACAAGGTCGGCTCGGCCCTGCGCTCGGCCCTGGCCCGGGACAAGACCCGGACCCAGGTCTTCGACATCTCCGAGCTGGGGCTGGTGGAGATGACCCGGAAGCGGGTGTCGGAGGGCCTGATCGAGTCCATGTCGACCACCTGCGAGGTGTGCGGGGGCCGCGGCATCGTCTTCGACGATCCCGAGCTCTGACCGGCCTGTAGTAGAGTTGCACCCCTATGTACGCCGTGATCAAAACCGGAGGAAAGCAGGAGCGGGTGGCCGAGGGCCAGACGCTCCGGGTCGAGTTGCTGGGGGAAACCCCGGGCTCGGAGGTGACCTTCGCCCCGGTGCTGGTGGTCGACGGTGACACCGTCCTGGCCACCCCGGCCCAACTGGAAGGCACGTCGGTGACGGCCACGGTGGTGGGGGAGGAGCTCGGTCCCAAGGTCCGGGGCTTCACCTACAAGAGCAAGTCCAACCAGAGCACCCGGTGGGGTCACCGCCAGCGGTACTCCACCATCGCCATCACGGCGATCAGCGCGGCCGGCTAGTCCTCCCGCCGACGAGAACGATCGAGACACAAGGAGCAGTCGGATGTCGAAGACCAAAGGTGGCGGCTCGACCCGCAACGGACGCGATTCCAACGCCCAGCGCCTGGGCGTGAAGACCTTCGGGGGCACCGAGGTGCGGGCCGGAGCCATCCTGGTCCGCCAGCGGGGCACCAGGTTCCATCCCGGCCTCAACGTCGGCCTGGGCGGCGACGACACGCTGTTCGCCCTGGCCGACGGCACCGTGCAGTTCTCCAGCCGCAAGGGGCGCAAGCTGGTCGACGTGGTCGCCGGCGACTAGCAGCCCGCGACCCAGCCCAGCCCAGCCCCGTATCCGGCCGCCGGCCCGACACGAAACGTTCACCGGTGGGCGCGGCCGGACGGCCGGTGCAGCCGGTACGCTCCCGTCATGGCCGGTCCTGACACCCTCACCGTGGGCTCACCTGCGCCCGAACCGACCCGGGCCCTGGCCTTCGAGGGATGCGTCAACTTCCGTGACCTGGGCGGCTACCGCACGGCCGACGGCATGGCCGTCGGATGGCGCCGGCTGTTCCGGGCCGACGGGCTGAACAAGCTGAGCGAGGCCGACCGGCGCCAGTTGATCGAACTGGGCGTGGCCACCGTGATCGACCTGCGCACCGTCGACGAGGCCGAGCAGCGGGGGAGGTTCCCGGTCGAGGAGGTCCCGGTGCGGTACGTGGACCTCCCGCTCACCGACGTCCTGCCCACGGCCGAGGAGATGCCCTCGTGGGCCGAGACCTCCTACGTGGCCTCGCGCTACGCCCTGATGGTGTCCGAGGGCGGCCCCGCCCTGACCGGGGCCTTCGCCGCCCTGGCCTCGGGCGGATCGCTGCCGGCCGTCTTCCACTGCAGTGCCGGCAAGGATCGGACAGGCGTGCTCTCGGCCCTGATCCTGGCCTTCCTCGGGGTCCCCGACGAGACCATCGTCGCCGACTACGCCCTCAGTGCACCGGCCATGGACCGGCTGCTGGACCGGCTGAAGGCCGAGTACCCCGACGCCGTCGAGGACGTCATGCGCTACGCCCCGGCCGTGCTCCAGGTCCGCCCCGAGACCATGGAGGAGTTCCTGGCCTCCCTGCGGGACCGGTACGGGTCCTACGCCGCCCTGGCCGCAACCCTCGGGGTCACCGACGCCGTGGTCACCCTCCGCCGGACCGTGCTGGTCGACGCCTGAGCCGACCCGCGCCGGGGGCCCACACCGGCCGATCGGTAGGATCCACCCATGTCCGGCTTCGTCGATGAGGCGCAACTGCATGTGAAAGCCGGTGACGGGGGCGCGGGCGCGGTGTCCTTCCGCCGGGAGGCCCACGTCGACCGGGGCGGCCCCGACGGGGGGACGGGGGCGCGGCGGCAACGTCTGGTTGGTGGCCAGCCACAACCAGTCCTCGCTCCTCGGCTTCCGTGACCACCCCCACCGACGGGGCGGCGACGGGGGCCACGGGGGCGGCAAGAAGAAGCACGGGGCCCGGGGGGACGATCTCGAGGTCCCGGTCCCCGTCGGGACCCGGGCCAAGGGGCCCGACGGCACACTGTTGGTGGACCTGCTCGGCGTGGGCGACCGGTGGCTGGCCGGCGAGGGCGGCCGTGGGGGCCGGGGCAACGCCAGCTTCCTCACCAACCGCCGCCGGGCGCCGGCCTTCGCCGAGCAGGGGGAGAAGGGCCACGAGCAGTGGTACGACCTCGAGCTGGCCCTGGTGGCCGACGTGGCCCTGGTGGGACTGCCCAATGTGGGGAAGTCGACCCTCATCTCCCGGATCTCGGCGGCCAAGCCCAAGATCGCCGACTACCCCTTCACCACCCTCGAGCCCCATCTGGGCGTGGTGCGGACCGGGGACGGCTCGGACTTCACCGTGGCCGACATCCCCGGCCTGGTGGAGGGGGCGGCCGAGGGCAAGGGACTCGGCCACCGGTTCCTGCGCCACATCACCCGGTCGCGGGTGCTGGTGGTGCTGGTGGAGCTGGACCCGGTCACCGGGGTGGCGCCGGCCGACCAGCTGGCCATCCTGCTCGAGGAGCTGGGCCGGTACCAGCCCGACCTCCTGGACCGACCCCGGGTGGTGGTGGGGTCCAAGGCGGACATGGTCGGCCTCAGCGGAACTGCGGACATGGTCGGCCTCAGCGGAACTGCGGACAGTGAGGCCACGGAGAACTTCGTGCCCGAGCTGGTCATCTCGGCCGTCACCGGCGTGGGCATCGGCGAACTGGTGGGTCGGCTCACCCAGCTGGTGGCCGAGGCCCGGGTGCAGGCACCCGAGGAGGAGTCGACCATCGTGATCCACCGGCCCCTGCCCGAGGGGTTCGCGGTGGAGCGGTTGGGGCCGGGGGAGTTCCGGGTGGTGGGCCGGGTGGCCGAGCGGGTGGTGGCCCTCAACGACCTGACCACCGACGAGGCCGCCGACTACGTCCAGGGCCGGCTCCGGCGGCTCGGCGTGGACCGGGCCCTGGCCCGGGCCGGGGCCCGGGACGGCGACGAGGTCCACATCGCCACGCTGTCCTTCACCTGGTACCGGGACCAGCCCGAGTTCACCGGTCAGCCAGCCTCCCGGCGTAAACGGTCGTGAGCACGGCCGCCGGGACCACCACCGGGACGGTGGTGGTCAAGATCGGCACGTCCTCACTCACCACCGCGGCCGGGGGGGTGGACGCCGCCGCCATCGAGAAGCTGGCCGCCGAGGTGGCCGAGGCGCGCCGGGCCGGGCGCCGGGTGGTGGTGGTCAGTTCGGGGGCGATCGCCGCGGGGTGGAGTGCCCTGGCCCCGGGCCAGCGCCGCCCCTCGGACCTGGCCACCCTCCAGGCCGTGGCCGCCGTGGGCCAGCACCGGCTGATGCAGGTGTGGAGCGGCTCGCTCGAGCAGCACGGACTGGTGGCGGGCCAGGTCCTCCTGGCTCCGCTCGACTTCGTCCACCGGAGCCAGTACCTGCACGCCCGCCAGACCCTGGCCCGGCTGCTGGAGCTGGGGGTGGTGCCCGTGGTCAACGAGAACGACGCCGTGGCCGACGAGGAGATCCGGTTCGGGGACAACGACCGACTGGCGGCGCTGGTCGCCCACCTGGTCGGCGCCGAGGTGCTGGTGCTGCTGACCGACACCGCCGGGCTGCTGACTGAGGATCCCCGCCGCACCGACACCGGCTCGCTGATCGAAGAGGTCGTTGAGATCGATCACGAGCTGGAGCGCATCGCCGGCGGCCCGGGCTCCGAGCGGGGCAGTGGGGGCATGGGGTCGAAGCTGGCCGCGGCCAAGATCGCCGTGTGGTCGGGGGTGGAGGCGGTCATCGCCGACGCCGCCCGGCCCGGGGTCCTGGCCGCCGTTCTGGGGTCGGCACCGGCCGTAGGCACCCGCTTCCGGCCCCGGGAGCGGCGCCTCCCCGCCCGCAAGTTGTGGATCGCCTTCGCCGTGGGGGCGTCGGGCACCATCGTGGTCGACGCCGGCGCCCGCCGGGCCCTGGAGGAGCGGGGCCGGTCACTGCTCACAGCCGGCGTGCTGTCGACCCGGGGGGAGTTCGCCGTGGACGATGCGGTAGAGATCGCCGACCCCGACGGCCAGGTCTTCGCCAAGGGCCTGGTGGGCCAGTCCGCCGCCGACGTGGACCGGTGGGCCGGCCGGCGCTCCGACCAATTGCCCGACGACGTGTCCGCCCAGGTGGTCCACCGGGACGACCTGGTGGTGCTGGAGTAGCCCCGAGCAGGCCGGTTCGCCGGGGGTTCTAGTCAGGCAAGTACGCTGACACGGTGCAATCGAGCCCGTCCACCCCCCTGACCGAACTGGGGCAGCGCGCCAAGGCGGCCAGCCGGCTGGTGGCGCGTGCCTCGTCGGCCGTCCGCAACGAGGCCATCCACCGGGCCGCCGACCTGTTGGAGGAGCGCACCGACGCCGTCCTGTCGGCCAATGCCACCGACGTGGCCCGGGCCGAGCAGGCCACCACCGACCCCACGTCCCTCGACCGGCTCCGCCTCGACGCCGGCCGCCTGGCGGGCATGGCCGCCGGCCTCCGTACCGTCGCCGCGCTCCCCGATCCGGTGGGGGAGATCGTCGACGGCTGGGTCCGTCCCAACGGGCTGCGGGTGGAGCGGGTGCGGGTCCCCCTCGGCGTGGTCGGCATCATCTACGAGAACCGTCCCAACGTGACCAGCGACGCCGCCGGCCTGTGCCTGAAGGCCGGCAACGCCGTGCTGCTGCGGGGATCGTCCTCGGCCATCGACTCCAACATGGCCGTCGCCTCCGCCCTGCGGGACGGGATGGACAAGGCCGGACTGCCCACCGACGCCGTGACCCTGGTGGAGGACACCAGCCGGGCCTCGGCGGTCGCCTTCATGCAGCTCGAGGGGTTCATCGACTGCCTCGTCCCCCGCGGCGGCCCGTCCCTTCTGGCCTCGGTGCGGGAGCACGCCACCGTTCCCTACGTCCTCGACGGCGCCGGCAACTGCCACGTCTACGTGGACCGTGCCGCCGACCTGGCCATGGCGGAGTCCATCGTGGTCAATGCCAAGACCCAGCGCGCCGGGGTCTGCAACAGCGCCGAGACGGTCCTGGTCCACCGGGATGTAGCCGCTGCCTTCCTGCCCCGGCTGTCCCGGGGGCTGACCGGGGTCACTCTCCTGGGTGACGCCGGCGTCCGGGCCGTGCTGCCCGACATCGGCGCAGCCACGGCCGAGGACTTCGCCACCGAGTTCCTGGGCCTGACCCTCACCGTGGCGGTCGTCGACGATCTCGACGGGGCTATCGACCACATAGCCCGGTTCAGCTCGGGGCACTCCGAGGCCATCGTCACGGGCGACCTGGCCGCCGCCGACCGCTTCACCACCGAGGTCGATGCGGCGGCGGTGCTGGTCAACGCCTCCACCCGCTTCATCGACGGTGAGGAGCTCGGCCTGGGCGCCGAGATCGGTATCTCCACCCAGAAGCTCCACGCCCGGGGTCCGATGGGACTCCGGGAGCTGACCTCGGTCCGGTACGTGGTCCGGGGATCCGGGCAGGTGCGGTCGTGACCGGCGTGGCCGACCCGGTCGGCCCCGTGCGCTCCGCCGAGGAGATCACCACCGGGTTCCCCGTGGCCGGCCCGCCCCGCTTCGATTCCATCGACGCCGTGCGCCAGGGCCTGGCCGGGGTGGACTACCTGGCCGACGACGGGATCTCGGGCGTGGTCTTCCTGGCCGACCGCCTGGCCAAACCGGTCCTCGTCGAGGGACCGGCCGGGACGGGCAAGACCGAGCTGGCCAAGTCGGTGGCCCGCCTGACCGGGAGCCGGCTCATCCGGCTGCAATGCTACGAGGGACTGGACGAGTCCAAGGCCCTGTATGAGTGGAACTACAAGAAGCAGCTGCTCCGCATCCAGGCCGACTCCGGACAGTCGTGGGAGGAGCTCGAAGAGGACATCTTCGCCGAGGAGTTCCTCCTGGCCCGACCGCTCCTGGAGGCCATCCGCTCGCCGGAGCCGGTGGTGCTCCTGGTTGACGAGGTGGACCGGGTAGAGCTGGAGACCGAGGCCCTGCTGCTCGAGATCCTCTCCGAGTACCAGGTGTCCATCCCTGAGCTGGGCACGGTGCGGGCCACCCAGATCCCGCTGGTGTTCCTCACCTCCAACAACACCCGTGAGCTGTCCGAGGCCCTCAAGCGGCGCTGCCTGTACCTGCACATCGACTATCCCAAGTTGGACCGCGAGCGGGCCATCATCGAGACCCGGGTCCCTGGTATCAGCCAGTCGTTGGCCGACCAGGTGGCCCGGATCGTTCGCTCCATCCGGACGCTCGACCTGAAGAAGGACCCCTCGGTGTCCGAGACCCTGGACTGGGCCCGCACCCTGGTGGTGCTGGGGGTGGAGTCCATCGACGTCGAGCAGGCCCGTGACACCCTGCACATCCTGCTGAAGTACCAGACGGACATCGAGCGTGCCGCCAAGGAGCTGGCCGGGGTGGAGTCGCCCGACTGAGGTCGGGGGACCGCGCCATGCTCGACCTCCTGACCGGCTTCGTGGGCGAACTGCGCGCCGCCGGCATCCCTGTCTCGTTGACGGAGCACCTCGATGCGGCCGAGGCGCTGCGTCACGTCCCCATGGAGGACCGGGAGGCCATCAAGTACACCCTCGGGGCCAGCCTGGTGAAGTCGTCGGCCCACTGGCGGGCCTACGAGACCGCCTTCGAGATCTACTTCTCGCTGCGCGGCCCCGAGTACCGGATCGACGACGACCAGGACGCGTCCGGACAGCTGGAGGCCGACGACACCGGCCGGATGAACGGCGAGGGCCAGCAGCGGGGCCAGGGTCGGGGACGGGGGAGCGGCGGTGGAGAGGGTATGACCCCCGAGGAGCTCGCCGACCTCCTGTACAAGGCCCTGCTCGGGGCCAACGACGCCATGGTGGCCGCCGTGGCCCGCCAGGCCGTGAGCCGCTACGCCGGCATGGAGGCGGGCCGCCCCGTCGGCGGTACGTACTACCTGTACCGGACGTTGCGGAACCTCGACCTCGACGGCGTGCTGGAGCGCCTCATGTCCGAGGCCCGGTCCTCGACCCGGGCCCTCAACGACGACCCTTCCATTGCGGACGATGCGCCGCCGGTCACCCTGACCACCCTGGAGGAGCGGTTGCTACGGGACGAGTTCCAGGCCCGTATCGACCAGCTGCGGGCCGAGATCGAGAACGAGATCCGCCGCCGACTGGTGGCCGACCGGGGGAGCGAGGCCCTGGCCAAGTCCCTGCGCAAGCCCCTGCCCGAGGACATCGACGTGATGCACGCCACCCGGGAGGAGCTGGTGGCCCTGCGCAAGGCGCTGGTGCCCCTGTCCCGCAAGTTGGCCGTGCGGCTGGCCCGCAAGCGTCGGCACGGCCGCAAGGGGCCCCTCGACTTCCGCTCCACCGTGCGCCATTCGCTGTCGACAGGTGGCGTCCCCGTCGATCCCAAGTTCCGCTACCCGCGGCCGTCCAAACCAGAGATCGTGGTCATCGCCGACATCTCGGGGTCGGTGGCCAGCTTCGCCCGCTTCACCCTGCACCTGGTCCACGCCATCAGCTCCCAGTTCTCCAAGGTGCGCAGCTTCGTCTTCATCGACGGCATCGACGAGGTGAGCCGGTTCTTCGACCGGGTCGACGACCCCACCGACGCCGTCCAGCGAATCAATTCCGAGGCCGACGTCATCTGGGTGGACGGCCACTCGGACTACGGACACGCCTTCACCGTTTTCTGGGAACGGTGGGGCGAGGAGATCACCCCGCGCTCCAGCGTGCTGCTGCTCGGCGACGCCCGCAACAACTACCACGCCTCGCAGGCGTGGGTGGTCAAGGAGCTCCAGGCCCGGGCCCGCCACGTCTACTGGCTGAACCCCGAGCCCCGGGCGTACTGGAACTCCGGTGACTCCATCGTGGGCGAGTATGCGGTGCACTGCGACGACGTGGTCGAGTGCCGCACCCTGCGCCAGCTCGAGCAGTTCGTGGGGGAGTTGGCGTGACCTCGGCAACCGGAGGGTTCGACAGCCTGGCCGGCGCCGGCCCGTACGGAGGAGGGGCCGGCACCACGCCGGCCGGCACAGCCTCGGTCGGTGCCGCGCCGGCCGGCACAGCCTCGGTCGGTACGGTCCCGGCGGGCATCCGGACGATCGGCCCGGCGTCGCCTGGAGCCACCCGGATCGTCCTGGTGCGCCACGGCGAGGCGGTGTGCAACGAGTCGGGCGTGTGCGGGGGGGTGATCGGCTGCACCGGACTGACCGACCTCGGTCGCCGCCAGGTCTCCCTGCTCCGGGATCGGTTGGCCCTTACCGGAGAGCTGGCCGGGGCCTACGCCCTGTACGCCAGCGTGCTGCCCCGGGCCATCGAGACGGCCGAGCTCCTGGCCCCGGCCCTGGTGGCCGGCGACGCTGACGGGGACCGGTCGAAACCTCCGCGCCCCGTACTCGAGTGCGGACTGTGCGAGCTCCACCCCGGCGAGGCCGACGGCCTCACCTGGGCTCAGTTTTCCGAGCAGTTCGGGGCGCTGGACTGGGATGCCGATCCCCGTCAGCCCATCGCCCCCGGCGGCGAGAGCTGGACCGGCTTCGTGCAACGGGTGGCCGCCACGCTCGACACCCTGGCCGCGGGCCACCCCGGCCAGCTGGTGGTGGTGGCCTGTCATGCCGGGGTCATCGAGGCGTCACTGTTGGCCAAGATGCCGGTAGCCGGCGGACTGGACGGTGCCCGGCTGCAGTTGCGCACCCGGCACGCCTCGCTCACCACCTGGGAGGTCGACAGTGGGCGGTGGCGGCTCCTCGGCTACAACGACGCCTCCCACCTGGCCGTGGTGGAGTCGGCCGTCTAACAGGCGTAGTCGTCGTCGTAGTTGGTGTTCATGCCCCCGTAGGGGGTGGGGACCGACGGTGAGCTGTACTGGACCATCTGCACCGGGCCGCTGGGCAGGCCGGAGAACTTCGACTTGACGTTCTGGCAGGTCAGGGTGGGATTGGGGCCCCAGTCCGCCGCCCAGTAGGGCACCGCCGGCGTGTAGTTACCCACGATTCCCTTCCACAGGCCGGGGCTGGCGTAGATGCCGACCCCGTTGAGGCCCTCGTAGTGCAGGCCGTCGATGGCCCCCTGCACCAGGGCTGAGCTGGCCGCTGTCTGGTTGTTCAGGGAGGGGTCCTCCACGTCCAGCCACCAGGCCACCGAGGTGTTGATCCCCGCCGCCTGAGCCTTGGTGAAGGCGTCGAGCGCCGTGTTGAAGCCGAAGTTGCACGCCGGCTGGGAGCCGGTGAAGGCACAGGCCGGGTCGCCCGACGTGGCGTCGACCCCGTTGGTCAGGTAGACGTAGAGATTGAGCCCGCCGCCGGCCCACGCCGCCTCGGCGGCGAGGCAGCGGTTGACCGATCCTTTGGAGGCGCCGACCACCTCGACCACACCGATGGTGTGGGGGGAGGGCGGGAGGCCCGACGGCGTCCCCGGGCACTGGAAGTTGGAGATGTCGTACCCGAAGGATCCGGACGGGTAGGACGAGCCGGTGAAGTTGCCACTGCCGGCGGCCTCGGCCATGCCCACGATCGGCCGGTTGAGGACCTGAGGCGCAGATCCCCAGTAGGTGGCATCCCCGTAGGCCGACACCGCTCCGTTGTTGTTGGCGAACCAGTAGCCCCCGCCGTCGGCGGTCCCGGTGATGGCCACGATGGGTCGGCTCTGCGGGACATCGCCGAGTGAACCGTCGAAGCCGGCGTCGCCGAAGGCGAAGACGCCTCCGTCCGAAGCGGTGAACCAGTACCCCTTGCCGTCCGGTGTCGCCGTCATCCCCACGATGGGCCTGTTGAGGGCGATGTTCCCGGTCGACCCGTAGAAGTGGGCGTCACCGAAGCTGAAGATTCCCCCATCGGCGGCCACCAGCCAGTAGCCCCCGCCGTCGGGGGTCGCAGCCATGCCCACGATGGGCTGGTTGAGATGCGACCCACCCATCGACCCGTAGAACGGGGCGTTGCCGAAGGAGAAGATGCCGCCGTCCGAGGCCACCAGCCAGTAGCCGGCGTTGTTGGGGGCCGCGGCCATGCCTACCACCGGCTGGTTGAGGTGCATGTTGCCGGTAGAGCCGCAGAAGGGGGCGTTGCCGAAGGAGAAGATGCCGCCGTCTGAGGCCACCAGCCAGTAGCCGCCGCTGTTGGCCGACGCCGCCATGCCCACGATGGGTCGGTTCAGGTGAATGTTGCCGGTGGAGCCGTAGAACGGTGCCCCGCCGAAGGAGAAGATGCCGCCGTCCGAGGCCACCAGCCAATAGGCCGAGATGCCCGCCGTGTGCGCCACCGGGGTGACGCCGGACGCAGTATCGACCGACGCAGTGGTGGCGGACGCAGTGGTGGCGGACGCAGTGGTGGCGGACGCAGTGGTGGTGGGCAGGACCAGCGACACCAGCACGCACAGTGTGGCTGCGGCAGCCGTGTGCCCACCCATCCCCCGGGCGCGCCGCCCTTCTCCCGTGACGTGGGCGGACGGGTGACGCTGCGTGCGGAGGAAGGGCATGAGGAAGGGCGTCTCCAGGGATTGACGTGGCGGAGCGAGCCGGCGACGGACCGTCGTGGCAGGACGCCGAGGCAGCGACATCCAGTTGCCCCTGAACCCGACCAGTCTCGTTGCTGGGGACGAACCGGTCAATGACCCCCTGGCATCTGGGCGGAGGGCCAGGTCAGCCCGCAGGCGTTCGACGGTGTCCCCACTCAACCTCCGGAGCCCGAGATGTCTATCCGCAAAAGGTCTACGCTGTACACCGTTTTTGCGCTGGCGTACAAGGCGAAGGGAGGTATCGCTGCGACGTTTGTATGCGGCGTACTCGGCGAAGAGGCATGGTGCCGTCCGGCCGAACCACCCGGTCAGGCTCGCAACAGCTCGGCGACTCCGAAGGCCAGGTCCAGGGATTGGCGGCCGTTGAGGCGGGGGTCACAGGTGGTGGTGTAGCGCTGGTGGAGTTGACCCTCGACGATGTCCTCGACCCCACCGAGACACTCCGTGACGTCGTCCCCGGTCAGCTCCACGTGGACGCCACCCGGCCAGGTGCCCACCTCGCGGTGGGCCGAGAAGAATCCCTTGAGCTCGCCGATGATGTCATCGAACCGCCGTGTCTTCTGGCCCCCTTCGGCGGTGAAGGTGTTGCCGTGCATGGGATCGCAGACCCACACCACCGGGTGGCCCTCGTCCCGCACGGCCGAGAGCAGCGGGGGGAGTCCGGACTCGACGGCGTCTGCCCCCATTCTGGTGATGAGGGTCAACCGGCCCGGGACCCGCCCGGGGTTGAGGCGCTCGCACAGGGCGATGACGTCGTCAGGCGACGCCGACGGCCCGATCTTCGACCCCACCGGGTTGTGGATCCCCGACAGGAACTCGCAGTGGGCGCCGTCCAGCTGGCGGGTGCGCTCTCCTACCCACAGCATGTGGGCGGAACAGTCGTACCACTGGTCGGTCAGCGAGTCGCGACGGGTCAGGGCCTCCTCGTAGTCGAGGATCAAGGCCTCGTGGCTGGTCCAGAAGTCCACTTCGTGGAGGGTGTCCTCGGCCGTGAGGTTGATCCCGCAGGCGGCCATGAAGCGGAGGGCCCGGTCGATGCCCTCGGCGATGTCCTCGAACTGCTGGCCCTCGGTCGAGGAGGCCACGAACTCCTGGTTCCACTGGTGGATCTGGGAAAGGTCGGCGAAGCCACCCTTGGTAAAGGCCCGCAGGAGGTTGAGGGTGGAGACCGACTGCTGGTACGCCGCCACCAGGCGAGCCGGGTCCGGCACCCGGGCACTGCGCTCAGGCAGGTCGTCGTTGACCATGTGCCCCCGGAAGGAGTCCAGGACCTGCCCACCCACGATCTCGGTGGCCGAGCTGCGGGGCTTGGCGAACTGCCCGGCGATCCGGCCCAGTTTGACCACCGGCAGTCCGGCGCCGTAGGTCAGGACCACTGCCATCTGCAGGATGATCTTGAGCTTGTCGCGGATGGCGTCGGCACTGAACTCGCTGAACGACTCGGCGCAGTCCCCGGCCTGCAGGACGAAGGCCCTACCCCCGGCGGCCTCGCCGAGCCCCTGTGTCAGGTGACGGGCCTCCCCGGCGAAGACCAGGGGCGGGAGCTCCGAGAGCTGGGCGTGCGCCCGCTTGAGCTCGCTCTCGTCGGGCCATACCGGCTGCTGGGCGGCAGGGCGCGACCGCCACGAATCGGGGGCCCATCCGGTGGTGGGGGAGTCTTGTGCCACGCCACCAGCGTAAGGCCTCCCGACGTAGGCTCGGGCCATGCCTCCCTTCCGATTCGGAGTCCAGCTGTCCAGGGCCGAGACCGGGGCCGCCTGGCGGGCCACCGCCCGCACCATCGAGGACCTGGGGTACTCCACGCTGTTCATCCCTGACCACTTCGAAGACCAGTTCGGGCCGCTGGTGGCCCTGACCGTGGCGGCCGAGGCCACCAGCACCCTCCGGGTCGGCTCGCTGGTGTTCGGCAACGACTACCGGCACCCGGTGGTGCTGGCCAAGGAGGTGGCCACCCTTGACCTGTTCTCCGAGGGCCGCGTGGAGTTCGGCCTGGGCGCCGGCTGGATGACCGCCGATTACGAGCAGTCGGGCATCGCCGCCGAGCCGGCCGGCGTGAGGATCTCCAGGATGGCCGAGAGCCTGGCCGTCCTGAAGGCCCTGTGGTCCACCGGCGAGGCCACCTACCAGGGTGAGTACTACCGGGTGACCGGGGCCCTCGGCGCTCCCACGCCGGCCCAGCGCCCGCATCCCCCCATCATCATCGGCGGGGGTGGCCAACGGGTGCTGGGCATCGCCGCCCGGGAGGCGGACATCGTCGGGGTCAATCCGAGCCTGGCGGCCGGCTACATCGGTCCCGAGGTGCTCGAGACCACCACGAAGGAGTACTACCACCAGCGCATCGAGTGGATCCGGCAGGCGGCGGGGGCCCGGTTCGACCAGCTCGAGCTGCAGGTCCTCACGTTTTTGGTGCAGGTGGTGCCGGACCGGGAGGACGCCGTAGCCCGTCTGGCCTCAGCCCTGTCGGTGACCCCCGAGCAGATCGAGGGCTCGCCCATCGCCCTCATCGGCACCCCCGAGCAGATCGTCGACACCCTCCGGCAGCGGCGAGAGGAGTTCGGGTTCTCCTACATCGTGGTCCACGAGGCGGAGATGGAGGCGTTGGCGCCGGTAGTAGCCACCCTGGCCGGAACGTAGGCGTGGCCGCCTCGGGACCGGCCATCGGGATCTTCGGGGGGACCTTCGATCCCGTCCACACGGCCCATCTGGAGCTGGCCGATCTGGTCCGGGTCACGCTGGGCCTGGACCGCATGCTGCTGGTGGTGGCCAACCAGCCCTGGCAGAAGGAGGGGGAGCGGGTGGTCACGCCGGCCGAGGACCGCTTCGCCATGGTCGAGGCCGCCGCTCTCGGGTGGCCCGGACTGGCGCCCAGCCGGATGGAGATCGACCGGGGCGGTCCCTCCTACACCGTCGACACCGTCCACCAGCTGCTGTCGGAGGACCCAGGGGCCCGTCTCACCCTGGTGGTGGGGTCGGACGTGGTGCCCGGCCTGACCACCTGGCACGACGAGCACGTCCTCCGGGAACTGGTGACCCTGGCCGTCGTCGGCCGCCCCGGAGCCGACCCGGCCGAGCCCCCGCCGGGCTGGCGTGCGGTCACCGTGCCGGCGGTCCCTTTCGACGTGTCCAGCACGGAGCTACGCCGGCGTCTCGAGCAGGGTGAGCCGGTCGAGGGTCTGGTACCCGATGCGGTGATCCGTTGCATACGTCAGCGGGGTCTGTACGCTACGGACAGATGAGCGTGCGGCCGACGCAGTCCAAGTCCGGGTACCCCAGACGGACGAGGCAGCCGTACCCGACCGCCGCAGGGGACCCCGTCGGCCGTGAGCCGACGGAGCCGCCCGAGCCGCCGCCGACCGGGGAACTGGCGGGCGCTGACCCGGACACGGTCGCACCCGCACCCGCTCCGGCGATGGGATCCCGGGTGGCCGACCGGAAGGCCCAGCGGGCCGCCCGCCGTACCCGTCGCAACGTGACCATCGTCTGCGGTGTCGTGGTGGCGGTCTGCCTGATCCTCACTATCCTGATCGTGAACATGGCACGCACCCGCACCTCCGCGTCCCAGGTCGGGGTGAACCCGGTGGCGATGTCCATCGGGCCGCCACGACCGGTCGCCGTTTCGTCCCTCACCCCGTACCACCCGACCCCCGACGCCGCGGCGTCAGAAGGAGGCAACCCTTGACCGCACTCAGTACCGTTCCCGTCGTCGGTGACACGGCTCCGTTCGTTCCCGAGGAGTCGCTGGTAGCGGCGCGCGCCGCCGAGGCGAAATCGGGGGAGGAGACCGCCGTACTGGCCATGGGCGAGCTCCTCGGCATCACCGACGCCTTCGTCATCACCAGTGGGCGCAACTCACGGCAGGTGAAGACCATCGTCGACGAAGTCGAGCGGCAGGTGGGTGAGGTGCACGGTCGGAAGCCGGTGCGGGTCGAGGGGCTCGACGATGCCCGCTGGGTGCTGATGGACTACGGGGACTTTCTGGTGCACGTGTTCCTCGACGAGGCCCGGGAGTTCTACGACCTCGAGCACCTGTGGGCCGACGCCCCCCGCATCGCCTGGTCGCCAGGGGCGCCGACCTGAACCGGTTGCCACCCGCCCTCGGTCGGTGTCAGAACACCGGGGCCTGGGGTAGGTAGGAGGTCCGGTCCACCGGTCCGGGGACGGTCGCCCCGCTGGCCGTGGGCACCTCGATGGGCTGGCCCCCGATCTGGAAGACCATGCCGGTGACGCCGGGTAGCTGGGTGGCGGTGTAGACCACCTGGGCGATGGCCAGGGTCTGATTGGCACCGACCACCTGAATGGGATTGGTGGCGAAGTCGATGGTGGCGATGCCCCCGGCGACCTTGGCCGACACCCGGGTCTTGCTTCCGGTCAGGAAGGTCTGGAGCCCGCTGGCCGACTCGCTGGCCTTCGGGCCGGCCAGCAGGGCCTCGAGGACCTCGGTGAGGGTACCGTTGAGGGTGGTGGAGGCGGGGATGCTCCGTGACACCGGAGCCAGGGTCTGGGTCGGCGCCACCAGGAAGATCAACTCCGGTACCTCCACGGCCGAGGACACGATGGAGGTGGACGTCGTCGGGCTGGCCGGACTCAGGAGGTGGAACGGCACGTCCTTCTTGCTGATGGCGGTCGGTCCCCCCGAGGTGGGGATGCCACAGGCCGCGACGGTGAGGGAGACCGCCACCACCAGACCCGTAACCAGCCCCCTCGGAGCGCGGGGGTGGTGGTGTCGACCGGGCAGAGGGAGTCGACGGGGTCGACGAGGTCGACGCCTCATTCCGGGCCCTGCTCCTCGCCGTGCGGCTGCAGGGGCAGTTCGATGACGAAGCGGGAGCCGCGTACCGGGGCCTCCTCGATCCAGATGGCCCCCCCGTGCAAGCGCACGTGCTCGGCGACCAGGGAGAGCCCGAGCCCGGTTCCTTCGCTCGACTCGCGCCGGCCGGCCCGGCTGCCCCGGTAGAAGCGCTCGAAGAGATGGTTCCGGTCGGCCGCGGGCACGCCGGGCCCCTGGTCCTCCACGACGACCCGGATGCTCCGGGCCGGGGTGTCGAGCCCGACCGGATGGCGGGCCACCACCACCCGGGTCACCCCGCCGGCATACAGCGTGGCGTTCTCCACCAGGTTGGCCATCACCCGTTCGAACCGGCGCTTGTCCACCCGGAGGCGGAGCCCCTCCACCCCCGGCTCGACCTCCACCGGGAAGACCACGGGGGCCCGGTGCCCGTCCTCACCGACCGGGGCCGAGGCACCCACGGCCCGGCGTACCAGCTCCCCGGGATCCACCTCGTCCAGGGAGAGCTCGGCGGAGCCGGCGTCGAACCGCGAGATCTCGAGCAGGTCGTCCACCATCCGTGTGAAGCGCTTGAGATCTCCGTCCAGCAGGTCGAGGGCGCTCCGGGCCCGGGGGCTCAACTCGTGGCGGTGCCCGTCGAGCACGCCCACCGTGGCCGACAGGGTGGTAAGGGGGGAGCGCAGCTCGTGGCTGACGTCCGAGGTGAACCGGGCCTCGCGTTCGATGCGGTCCTGGACATTGGCCGTCATCCGGTTGAAAGCCGAGGCCAGCTCTAATAGGTCCACGTCGTCACCGGCCTCGACCCGGGTGTCCAGCCGGCCCCCGGCGATGGCCACGGCGGCAACGGTGACCCCGGCCAGGGGTCGCAGGGCGCGACCGCTGGCCCACCGCCCCAGGAGCGCGCCGGCCAGAGTGGTGACCAGGGCCGCCGCCGCCAGGGCGAAGGCCAGGGTCCGCAGGGTGCTGGCCAGCTCGTCCAGCGAGAACACCTCGAAGTAGGCGGCGTGCTCGGCCGGGAGGGGCACGCCGATCACGATCTGCGGGGTGTCACCGAGGGCGAAGTACTGGGAGGCCGGGGTGCCGTGGAGCACCAGCGTCCGCAGTTCGGCCGGGATGGCGCTCTGCCCCACCTGGATGGGACTGGTGGCGTACCACTTCCCCCCGGTGTGGAGGACCGAGAGGGAGCCCGGCAGGGTGTCGATGGAGCCGATCAGCTGGTCCACCTGGTTCCCCGAGGACGGAAGGGCGTTCTTGATGAGGGAGGCGTTGGCGAAGGCCTGGCGCTGGTCGGTGCTCTGGTGCTCGTTGAGGAAGCTCTGCCGGGCGGCGAAGTAGGTGATGCCGGCCATGATGGTGGACAGGGCGAAAGCGCCGATGGCGAAAGTGGCCGTCACCCGGGCCCGTAGGCCGAGGTTGCGGGACAACCGGGTCCGGTGTCGCCGGCCCGTCGGGGTCTCCAGCGCCATCGGCCGTCGGGCCGACGGGGGTGCCGGGTCACGGTCCGGCGTGACCGGGGGCTCGGCCGGAGGCACGGGTCAGACCGCCAGTTTGTAGCCCATGCCCCGGACCGTGAGGATGAAGCGGGGGTTGGCCGGGTCGGGCTCCACCTTGGTGCGGAGCCGGCGCACATGGACGTCGACCAGTCGCCCGTCACCGAAATAGTCGTAGCCCCACACCTGTTCGAGTAGGTGCTCGCGGCTGAGGACCTTGCCCGGGTGATCGGCCAGCTCGCACAGGAGCCGGAACTCGGTTCGGGTGCAATGGACCTCCTCGCCGTGACGTCGCACCACCCCGGCATCGGGTTCGATCTGGACATCGCCGAAGCTGAGTACGGAGTCGCCGGCGGCGTCGGGACGGGACCGCCGCAGGAGGGCCCGGATGCGGGCCGCGAGCTCCTTGGCCACGAACGGCTTGGTCACGTAATCGTCGGCGCCGGCTTCGAGGCCGGCCACGACGTCGTGGGTGTCGGATCGGGCTGTCACCATGATGATGGGGACCGTGCTCTGGTGCCGGAGTGTGCGGCACGCCTCGAACCCGTCCATGCCCGGCAGCATGAGGTCGATCAGGACCAGCTCGAAGGGCTCTTCGGCGAAGCGGCCGACGGCCTCCTCGCCGCTGGCCACGTCCTCCACCGTGTACCCCTCGTCCTCCAGGGCCAGACGCATGGAGGACCGGATCCGCTCGTCGTCCTCGACGATCAGGATGCGGCTCATGCTCCGATCATGACACGACCGTCCCACCCATCGGGGGCAGTCGGGCCGGCCCGGTCAGGAGTTGAGCCAGATCTGGGTGGGGTAGATCGAACCGCCGATCAGGGGGAAGGCCTTGCCCCCGGCCGGAGTGGTCGGGTTGGCGAAGTTCTGCACCTTGGCCTCGGCGGCGACGGCCCAGGTGGTCCGGTCGTACCAGACGTAGGGGATGTCCTGGCCCATGAGCTTGCTGACCTGCTGGTAGGCGGCAGTCTGCTGGGACTTGGACGGCGACTGGCGACCCTTGAGCAGGGCCGCCTGCATGGCCGGGTCGGTATTGCGGGCCATGTTGATGGAGAACACCGGGGTGTTGGCGTTCGTTGGACTCCAGAAGATGTAGTTGAGGTCGGGGTTGACCGCCCCGAACTGCCGCCACAACTGAGCCTGAAACGTGCCGAGCAGGGCGGTGTTGATGATGTTGGCCTGTTGGATCGGCGTCAGGGTGACCTTCATGCCCGCCGTCTGGAGCTGCTGTTGGAGGTACTCGGCGATCTTGGTGGTGGCGGAGTCCGGGGTGTGGTTGAGGTTGAACGACACCGGCTGACCGGTCGCCTGGGCCACCTGCTTGACCAGGGATCTGGCCTTGGCCACGTTGTAGACCGGGTAGCCGTTGTTGGCCACATAGAAGGGGGAGCCTTTGACGAAGGGGCCGTTCGAGGTGGCGTTCACGCCCTTGTCGATGACCTCCACGTACTGGGCCGAGCTGACGGCGTAGGCCATGGCCTGGCGCAGCTTGATGTTGTTGAACGGGGCCTTGGACAGGTTGAGCAGGATGCAGCCCATGTCCGGCTCACCGGCGACGTTCTTCGAATCGTCGATGTAGGCCAGGGACGAATTGGCCCGCAGCTGGGTGATCACCTCCGGCGTGTCGGAGTGCATGATGTCCACCGCACCCGAGGTCAGGCTGCTGAAGAGCTGGTCCGGGTCGGGGATGGGCTTGTAGGTGATGGAGTCGAGGTAGGGGAGGCCCGGCCGCCAGTAGTGGGGGTTCTTGGTGGCGGTGAAGTGGTCGTTGGGCGTCCATTCCTGAAAGACGAACGGTCCGGTGCCCACCGGGTTGGTCTGGCTGTTGGTGGCCAGCCAGGTGGGTTCGGCGACGAAAGCGAACTGGCCACCGATGCCGCCGGTCAGGTAGTAGTTGAACGGCACCCAGGGGGACTTCATGGTCAGGGTCACCACCAGCGGGCTGGTCACGGTGACGGTGCTCAGGTTGGTGAGGGTCGGCCCGGTCAGGGTGGACGTCTTGTGGGCGTTGAAGTTGGCGGCCACGGCGGCGGCGTCGCATGGGGTGCCGTTGTGGAACTTGAGGTTGGGCCGCATGGTGATGGTCCACACGGTGTAGTCGGGATTGGCAGTGACCGACTGGGCCAGGTACGGCTGGGGGACGCCGGCGGCGTTGAGAATCATGAGTGAGTCGAACACGGTGCGGGCGTAGAGGATCCCCACCTCGTCAAAGGTGCCCTGAGTCGGGGAGAACCCCTTCTCCTCGGCGTCCACTCCGAAGATCAGCGAGCCACCATTCTTGGGTTTGGCCTTCGACACCCCGTTGGGGTGAGAGCCGCTGCTCGATGATCCCGATCCCGAGGGGGCCCCCGAAGCGGAGCCTCGGCTGGCCAGTACCCCTCCGGTGGTGGCCACCACGGCCAGTCCGGCGCCGGTGACCGTCCCCCGGGCCAGAAAGGATCGGCGGTCGATGCGATCAGTCATGTTCCCCCTTGTCCACCGCCGCCGGAAGGCTCCGTCGCCGGCGGTGTCAGTCCGTCACGTGCACCTGCACCTGCACCTACGTGGCCACCGAGGTGGCACTCGCCGCCGGTCTCGCCTGCGACGGCATGACGATAGCCCTCCGCCGGTGCCGTTGCCCGACACCCCACGATTCCCGATCCGCCGACCTCGTTGTTCCCGAACAACGCCGCGTCGGCCCTACGCCGGCCCCTGCCCCGGGGATACGCCCTCGCCGGGGGACTGCCCGATACCCTGGACCGGTGCCCTGGGAGATCGATGCCTACCGCCGGTCGGTGGGCGGACTGTCCCCGGCCTCGGTCCGGGCCTATGGCACCGACGCCAGCCGGTTCGCCGAGTGGGCCACCCGGGGCGGGGCCGGCGGTCCCGCCGATGTCGACCGGATCATGCTCCGGCGCTACCTGGCCTTTCTGTCCACCCGTCGCTACGCCAAGGCCACCATCGCCCGCACGGCCGCCTCCCTGCGCTCCTACTTCGGCTGGTGCGCCACGCGGGGGCTCATCGGGACCGACCCGTCGACCCGGCTCTCGGCCCCCGCTCCCGATTCCCGCCTACCCCGTGTGCTGGGTCATGCGGAGTTGGACCGACTGTTGGAACCGGATACCGACCCCGGGACGGGCCAGTCGTCCGAGGTCGACCGCCGCGACGACGCCGTTCTGGAGCTGCTGTACGGAAGCGGCATCAGGGTGGCGGAGCTGTGTGGGCTCGACGTGGACGATTTGGACCTGGCCCACCGGGTGGTCACCGTCATCGGCAAGGGCGACAAAGAGCGCCAGGTGCTGATCCACGACCGCTGCGCCGCCGCCCTGGAGTCGTGGCTGGGCGGGCCCCGGGGCGCCCTAGCCACGAGCGAAAGCCCAGCCCAGGCCCTGTTCTACAATCGCCGGGGGAACCGGATCGGGCCCCGGGACGTGCGGCGAATCCTGGACCGCCGGTCACCGGTCCCCACCCACCCCCATGCCCTGCGCCACAGCTTCGCCACCCACCTGTTGGACGGAGGCGCTGACCTGCGGGTTGTGCAGGAACTGCTGGGTCACGCCAGTCTCCAGACCACACAGGTCTACACTCATGTAAGCAAAGAACGGCTGCTGACCGTGTATTCCGGAACCCATCCACGGGCCTAAGGGGACAATTGCCAACGAAATTGGACACGGCGGGACACGGCATCGACGGGCTGTGGGCCGAGTACAAGAAGACCGGCAACCGTGCCCTGCGGGACCAGCTCATCGTCCACTACGCCCCGGTGGTCAAGTACGTGGCGGGCCGGGTGTCGGTGGGTCTCCCGCGCCACGTGGACGAGGCCGACCTGGCCAGTTACGGCATCATCGGACTGATCGACGCCATCGAGCGCTTCGAGCCGGAGCGCAACATCAAATTCGAGACCTACGCCATCCCTCGCATCAAGGGTGCCATCATCGACGAGTTGCGGTCCATCGACTGGGTACCGCGGTCGGTCCGGGCCAAGGCTCGGGCCGTCGAGCAGTCCTACTCCAAGCTCGAGGCCACGTTGCATCGGACGCCCACCGACGCCGAGGTGGCCGCCGACCTCGAGATGACCGACGCCGAGTTCCAGACGGCCCTGCGCAAGATCTCCTTCGTCGGTGTGGTCGCCCTGGACGAGGTGTTCCGCGGCGGGGACCGATCTGATCGCTCCACGCTCGGCGAGACCCTGCCGGACAGCACGGCCGGACCGATGGACACCTTCGAGGTCAAGGAGACCAAGGAGGCGTTGATCAACGCCGTGGGCCAGATGGCCGAGCGAGAGAAGACCGTCCTCACCCTCTACTACTACGAAGGTCTGACGCTGGCCGAGATCGGGGACATCCTGGGCGTGACCGAGTCCCGGGTGTGCCAGATCCATACCAAGGCCGTGTTGCAGTTGCGGGCCAAGCTGGCCGATCGCCCTGAGGCGGCCGGCCGGCGGGCGCCGACGCCCAAGGCCAAGTCGTCGGCCGGCACGGGCGACGAGAGCACCTCCGGCCGCCGCAGCGCGGGGACCAAGGCATCGGGTGGTGCCGCCGCCGCGGCCAAGTCACCCAAACGGGTCCCCACCTCGGCCACCGGCTGAGGTCAACGAGCCGGCCCGGGCCCAGGCGAGTGGAGCGCCAGGGGTCGGCGCACTAACATGGAGGGGCCTCGCCATCCGGCGAGGTGCACGAGCGGTATCGAAGCCGTACCCGGCCGCGTCCACGGTCGCCCCTCACCAGGGGTGTTGTGGCCGGGATGAACCAACCGTCATGAAGGAGCAGTCACATGGCCGTCGTCACCATGAAGCAGTTGCTGGGCGCGGGCGTCCATTTCGGGCACCAGACTCGCCGGTGGAACCCCAAGATGCGCCGGTTCATCCTGGGGGAGCGGAACGGGATCTACCTGATCGACCTCCGCCAGACCATGAAGGGCATCGAGGAGTCCTACGGCTACATCCGTGACCTGGTGGCCGGGGGCGGGACGATCCTCTTCGTGGGCACGAAGAAGCAGACCCAGGGACCCGTGGCCATCTACGCCGATGCCTGCGGCATGCCGTACGTCAACGAGCGCTGGCTGGGTGGCATGCTGACCAACTTCCAGACCGTCTCGACGCGGGTGAAGCGGATGAAGGAGTTCGAGGCCATGCAGAAGGCCGGTGACTTCGACGCCATGCCCAAGAAGGAGGCCCTCCGGCACACCCGCGAGCTCGAGAAGCTGCAGCGGAACCTGGGCGGTATCCGCGGTCTCGACAAGCTCCCCGACGCCATCTTCGTCATCGACACCAAGAAGGAGCACATCGCGGTGACCGAGGCCAACAAGCTCGGCCTGCCCGTAGTGGCGGTGGTGGACACCAACTGTGATCCCGACGTCATCACCCACGTCATCCCGGGGAACGACGATGCCATCCGCTCGGGTGCGCTGCTGTGCCGGGTGGTGGCCGATGCTGTGGTGGAGGGACGGTTCATCGCCCAGCAGCGTCCGGCGCCGGCGGCCCCGGCCCCGACCGCGGCCCCGTCCGCTCCCTCCTCGGCTCCGATCCCGCCGCCGCCCGCTGCGCCCCCCGCGCCGTCGGCGGCTCCGGCCCCCGCCGCTGAGGCACCGGTGGCACCGGCCCCCGCCAGCGCGGCCGAGTCACCTGTCGCCGAGGCCCCTGCCGGGGCACCTGTCGCCCCTGCTCCCGCGCCCGAAGCCGCCCCTGCCGAGACCCCCGCCGCGGCTGCCGCCGAGACCGCCGCCGCTGCCGAGGTACCCGCCGCCCCTAGCCCTGCCCCTAAAGCCGCCCCGGCAGACGCTGCCGCGGAGGCGCCGGCAACCCCGACCGAGGAGGTCTGACCGTGCCCGACTACTCCGCCAAGGATGTCCAGAAGCTCCGCCAGATGACCGGCGTGGGCATGCTCGACGCCAAGAACGCCCTCGTGGAGACGGGCGGCGACCTCGACAAGGCCGTGAAACTCCTGCGCGAGAAGGGGCTGGCCAGCCAGTCCAAGTGGGCCGACCGCGACGCCTCGGAGGGAGCGGTGGCCATCGGCCTCGCCGACGGTGTCGCGTCCATCGTCCAGTTGCGGTCGGAGACCGACTTCGTGGCCAAGTCCGATCAGTTCGTGGCCTTTGTGGCCACCCTGGCCGACCTGGTGGCGCAAGACGGCGAGGGCGCCCTGGCCGAAAAGGCCGACGAGATCGACACACTGAAGATCACGCTCAAGGAGAACATTTCGGTGGGCCAGGTGGTACGCATCCAGGCGCCGGAGGGTGGCGTGGTCGACTCCTACCTCCACCTGCAGGCTGGCCGCGGTGTGAACGCCGTGGTGGTGGCGCTGCAGGGCGGCTCGGCTGAGTTGGCCCACGACATCGCCGCCCACATCGCCTTCGCCCGTCCCACCTATGTCACCCGGGACGAGGTCCCCGATTCCGAGGTGAACGCCGAGCGCGAGACCGTGGAGAAGATCGCCCGCAACGAGGGCAAGCCCGACGCCGCGCTGTCCAAGATCGTTGAGGGCCGGCTGAACGGCTGGTACAAGGAGCGGGTACTTCTCGACCAGGCTTACGTGAAGGACGAGAAGAAGACCATCGCCACGCTCCTCGGATCGGCCTCGGTGACAGCTTTCGCCCAGGTCGTCGTGGGCGACTGAGTCAGCGGTGGGTGAGCGTCGTCGTATCGTCCTGAAGATGTCCGGGGAGGCTCTGGCCTCCTCGGCCTCCGACGAGACCATCGACGCCGCCGTGGTGGAGCAGCTCGCCGTCGAGATCGCCCACACCCGGGATGCATTCGACCTCGAGTTGGCCGTGATGGTCGGGGGCGGGAACATCTGGCGCGGCACCACCGGGGCCGGAGCCGGCATGGACCGGGCCACGTCGGACGCCATGGGCATGCTTGGGACGGTGATCAACGCCCTGGCCCTGCAGGACGCCCTCGAGCACCACGGCCAGGCCACCCGGGTGCTCTCGGCCATCCAGATGGCCGAGGTGGCCGAGCCCTACATCCGGCGCCGGGCCATCCGACATCTCGAGAAGGGACGTGTGGTGGTGTTCGCCGCCGGCATGGGGAATCCCTACTTCACCACGGACACCTCGGCTGCCCTCCGGGCCGCCGAGATCGAGGCCGACCTGCTGTGCAAGGGCACCCACGGCGGCGTGGACGGCGTGTACAGCGCCGACCCCCGGATCGACCCCGACGCCACCCGCTACGACGAGGTCTCGTTCATGGAGGTGGTGTCGAAGGACCTGCGGGTGATGGACCTCACGGCGATCACCTTCTGCATGGACAACGGCCTCCCTATCCGGGTGTTCGACCTCATGGAGCCGGGCAACATCAAGCGTGCCCTCGGTGGCGAGTCCATCGGGACGCTGGTCCGATGAAGTCCCAGGTGGTGCTGTCATCCGGGTGGGGGTCGACCCTGCTGGCTACGCTGGTCGGCTGATGGACGACGACCTGATCGCGCTGGTGGTGGGCGATGCCCGGGAGCACATGAGCAAGGCGGTCGACCACACCCAGGCCGAGTTCGGTTCCGTCCGGACCGGACGGGCCACACCGGCTCTGGTAGAGCACCTGAAGGTCGACTACTACGGCACCGAGACCGAGCTCCGGCAGCTGGCCGGGTTCAGCGTCCCCGAGGCCCGGCTGCTGGTGGTCTCGCCCTACGACAAGGGCTCCCTCAACGACATCGAGCGGGCGCTGCAGACCTCTGACCTGGGCATCACCCCGTCCAACGACGGTGTGGTGATCCGGCTCTCGTTCCCCATCCCCACCGAGCAGCGCCGTAAGGAGCTCGTCCGGGTGGTCAAGCAGAAGGCGGAGGAGGGACGGGTGACGGTGCGCAATCTGCGTCGCTCGGCCCGCCACGACCTCGATGCCATGCAGAAGGACGGCGACCTGTCCACCGACGAGTTGGACCGGGTGGAGAAGGACCTCGACAAGATCACCCACGACCATGTGGCCGCCATCGACCGACTCCTTGCCCACAAGGAGCAGGAGCTCCTCGAGATCTGACACCGGGACGGCTCAGGGCCGTCCCGGTGGATGGAAGGAACAACTGACGTGGACGACGTCCCAGAGGGAGAGGATGACGTGACCCGAACGGACCTTCCTGTGACGCGTCACGACGGCGCCGGGGCGGCCACGGGGCCGGCCACCGACCGCGTCCGCATCGTGGGGGCCGAGCCCGCCGGCGAGATCACCGGGGAGCTTCCGGTGGTGCGACGCGGCGCCGACACCGACGACGAACACGAGGACGAGGAGGGCGCCCCGGCCTCCAAGGGCACGGCGGCAATCCCCCCTGAACCGGAGGAACCCCTCTTCGCCCAGCCGTCCGTCCATCTGATCGACGAGCCATCGCCGTCCGGAGACGCCGGACCGGTCATCGAACCGGTCCGACCCGGGGAGACCGCGGTGCCCGGGGGCGCGGCCGCTCCGACCGAGCTGCCCCACTGGACCGAGCCCCCCACCGGGCAGGTGCCGGCGGTGCTGTCCCGCGACAGCGGCGACGACTCCACCGGACCGACGGTCGTCGCCCCCAGCTGGCGCGAGGAGGATGCCGACTGGGTGGCCCACGAGGAGCAGTTCGACCCGGCCATGTTCGCCGGTGACGAGGACGAGGTGGCCCTCGGCTCGCTCGACGAGACCGACAGCACCGACGCCGATCGGCGTCCGTGGGAGTTCGACCTCAAGGCGTCCCCCCATCCGACGGGACCGGTCCGGCGGGTGAGCGCAGCGGTGGACGACCCCTCGGCGGCCACCGCCGATCCCATCACCGAACCGACCGAAGTGGTCGCCCCGCCTGCGGGTACGCGGACCGGCGCCGAGGCGGAGCCCCCGGCCCGTGACGCCGGGGAGGAAGAGACCTCCGAGCCCACCATCGCCGTCCCGAGCGCCGCGGTGGCCGCGTTGGCCGCCGACCGGACCGGCGCCGGCCGGGCCGCGGCGACGACGCCACCGGACCACGAGGCCCCCGGTGACGAGGAGCAGTTGGCCGACAAGCCCCTCCCCACCGGGTCGGCCCGCCTGGGACGGGCCCGGCGGGGTGGACTGCTCCCGGCCCGGCTGCGGGCCAAGCGCCCCGAGGACGTCGATGCCCTGGTCGACCCGCCCCTGGCCGCCGAACCCCCCGGGGCATCGGTGACCGAGGTCCCCGGCGCCGGCCGCAAGCGGGTGGGTATGGCCGGACTGGCCGCTGCCGATCGCAGCGCCGAGCGGGCCCATGATGCCGCAGCCGGTGAGGCGAAGGCGGCGGGCACCGCGGCCGCCGTCGAGGGTGCCGGCGTGGCCACGGCCTCGGCGGCCCGTCGCCGATCACTGCGCCGGCCACCGTCGAGCCGACCTGCACCCGAGGGGGCCGGTGACGGGGAGGACGCTCCGACCGGGGGAGGCCCCCCGGCGCCGCGGGTCCGGCGACGGCCGGTGGCCGACCCCGACCGTCCCGGTGCGGGCGGGAGCTCCATCGGGCTCAGGATGGGCACGGGCATCGCCGTGGCCGTCGTCGCCCTGCTGGCCTTCAAGCTCGGCACCGTGCCCTCGGTGGTCCTGAGCGCCATAGTGGTGACCTTCGCCGCCGGGGAGTGCTTCGGCGTGCTGCGCGGGGCCGGCTACCACCCGGCCAGCCTGCTCGGCCTGGTAGGAACGGTCTCGCTGATGGTGGGGGCCTACGCCAAGGGCGTCGCCGCCCTCCCGCTGATCCTGGTGCTGATCACCGTCTTCACCCTCATCTGGTACCTCTTCGGCATCGAACGGGGTTCACCGGTGGCCGGCACGGCGGCCACCCTGCTTACCGTGGGCTGGGTGTCCCTACTCGGGGCTTACGCCGGCCTGCTGCTGTCGCCCTCCAGCTTCCCCGACCGCCACGGCATCGCCTTTCTCCTGGGGGCCATCATCGCCACCGTGGCCAACGACGTCGGGGCCCTCGTCATCGGGGGTTGGCTGGGCAGCCGACCCCTGGCCCCCAAGATCAGTCCCAACAAGACATGGGAGGGCCTGTTCGGCGGGGCGGTGTTCTCCATCCTCTTCTCCACCGTGGTGGTGGGCTCCATCCACCCCTGGAGTGCCTCCAACGCCGCCCTCCTGGGTGTGGTGGTGGCGGTGGTGGCACCCCTCGGCGACCTATGCGAATCCCTGCTCAAGCGGGATCTGGGGCTGAAGGACATGGGCAGACTCCTCCCGGGCCACGGAGGGGTGCTGGACCGGGTGGATGCCCTGCTCTTCGTGCTGCCGGCCACCTACTACCTGGTCCGCGCCCTGAACATTGCCTGAACTTCGGGCAGGCTAGAGGGATGAATCCCGTCAGCAGGGGCACCGAGACGGACGGATCCTCCGGGCTCTCCGCGTCGGGCCTCCCCGCACCACCGGGCCCGGCGACCCCGGTCACCGTGAGCCTGGTGGGCTCAACGGGATCCATCGGCAGGCAGGCCATCGAGGTCATGGAGGCGTGCCCGGAGCGCTTCCACGTGGTGGCCCTCGGTGCCTACCGCTCCGTCGACCGTCTGGTGGCCCAGGCCGCCCGCCTCCGTCCTGAGGTGGTGGCCATCGGCGACCCGGCCCAGGCCTCCGAACTGGCCGACCGGCTGGATTCCGGGGTGGAGGTCGTGGTCGGCACCGAAGGACTGGCCCACATCGCCACGCTGGCCCAGGTGGCCGTCAACGGGGTGGTGGGCTTCGCCGGCCTGAGGGTGACGCTGGCCGCCCTCGATGCCGGCCGCCGCCTGGCCCTGGCCAACAAGGAGTCCATCATCGCCGGCGCACCGCTGGTCCAGCGGTCACGTCGAACCCCGGGAGCCGAGCTCATCCCCGTCGACTCCGAACACTGTGCGCTCCACCAGTGCCTCCGGGCCGGCGAACCCCGGGCGGTGGCCCGGCTCCTGCTGACCGCCTCGGGGGGACCGTTCCGGGGCAGGACGCAGGCCGACCTGGCGTCGGTGACCGTCGACGAGGCCCTGGCCCATCCGACCTGGTCCATGGGACCGAAGATCACGGTGGACTCCTCCACCCTGATGAACAAGGGCCTCGAGGTCATCGAGGCCCACGAGCTGTTCGGGGTGTCCTACGACGCCATCGAGGTGGTGGTCCATCCCCAGTCGATCGTCCACTCCATGGTGGAGTTCGTGGACGGCGCCGCCGTGGCCCAGCTGTCGATGCCCGACATGCGTCTGCCCATCGGCTACGCCCTGGCCTATCCGGAGCGGCTCCCGGTGGCCTACGGCGCCATCGACTGGACCAAGCTGGCCTCCCTCGAGTTCGAGGAGCCGGACCGCTCGGTCTTCCCCTGCTTGGGGCTGGCCTATCGGGCCGGCCGGAGCGGGGACCTGGCTCCGGCCTGGCTCAACGCCGCCAACGAAGTGGCCGTGGCCGCGTTCCTGGACGGCCGCATCGGGTGGCCGTCCATCGCCCCGGTGGTGGAGTGCACCCTCGACCGCTACGAGGCGCCGTCACCGGCGGGCGGGGCCGACGACCTGGGCCGCACGGTGGAGGATGTCCTCGACGCCGATGCCAGCGCCCGTCGGGTGGCCGAATCGGTGGTCGCGGGACGGGAGGCGGCGTGAGCACCGTCGACCTGCGCCCTCCCCTCAGTCCGGCCCCCGACCCGGGCCCCTCCCCGGGGGGGCTGCCCGAGACGACCAAGTCCCCGCGCCGGCTGGCGGGCGAGCTGATCGCCACCCTGGTGGTCATCGTGGCCCTGGCCGTGGCCACCGGCTACGTGGACCTGCTGATCGTGGTGGCCTCCATCATCGTGATCGTCATGCTGCACGAGCTCGGCCACTTCCTGGTGGCCAAGCGCAGCGGCATGAAGGTCACCGAGTACTTCGTCGGATTCGGGCCGCGGCTGTGGTCGTTCCGCAGGGGCGAGACCGAGTACGGCATCAAGGCGCTCCCGCTGGGCGGCTACGTCAAGATCCCGGGAATGACCAACCTCGAGGAGGTGGACCCGGCCGACGAGGGCCGCCTCTACCGCGACCAGCCCTTTCACTCCCGGCTGGCGGTGGCGGTGGCCGGATCGGCCGTCCACTTCCTGTTGGCCCTGGTGCTGCTGTTCGCGCTGTTCACCTTCGTCGGAGTGCCCAACTCGAGTCAGGTGCAGATCGAGGGGCTGAATCCGGTGGGCGGCATGACCGGTCCGGCCCAGGTGGGAGGGGTCCGCCCCGGCGACATCGTGGTGTCGGTCGACGGCAAGGCCATCGGTGGGAACGGGAACGCCCTGACCAAGGCCATCAACGACCACCCGAACGTGCCCGTGACCGTGGTGGTGGACCGCAATGGCAGCGACAAGACACTGACCGTGACCCCGGTCAACGGCCGGACCCTGCACGAGAAGGGATCGAAGGCACCCGCCGGCACCGCCCCCTACGGGCTCATCGGCGTCAGCCTGGGCTCGCCGGTGGCGACCCGGTCGGTCATCCATGGGGTGACCTCGGCCGGCTCCCAGCTCGGGAGCCTGGTCTGGTCGTCGGTGACCAGCATCGGCCACCTGTTCTCGCCGCGCGGCGTGGCCCAGCGGTTCGACCAGGTCACCAGCGCCAAGGCGGCCAGCCAGGCCGCGGCCAACGGCACCCGGGCCTCGTCCATCGTCGGGATCGGCGGGGTGGCCACTGACGCGCTCCACGCCGGCATCGGGGACTACCTCTACATCCTCATCGTCATCAACATCTTCTTCGGGGTCTTCAACCTGTTCCCCATGCTGCCCCTGGACGGCGGCCACGTGGCCATCGCCGTCTACGAGAAGATCCGCACCGGCCGGAACAAGGTCCTCTACCACGCCGACGTGGCCAAGCTGATGCCCTTCACCTGGCTGTTCATGCTGTTCCTGGCCGTCCTCATCGTGCCCGCCCTCCTCACCGACATCCTTCACCCGGCCGCCAACCCCTTCGGGTAGACCGCGGGGCGCCGACCCGCCCGGAAGGGTCCGACCGGTCGCCGGTAGCATGGGGACCATGGGACGCACGGCCTGGACCACGACGGAACGGAGGCCCACCCGCCAGATCAGCGTGGGCGGTGTGGCCGTCGGGGGCGGGGCCCCGGTCACGGTCCAGTCCATGACCACCACCAAGACGGCCGACGCCGAGGCCACCCTCAGCCAGATCTACGCCCTGGCCGCGGCCGGGGCCGACCTGGTCCGGTGCACCTGCAACGAGGAGGCCGCCGCCGAGGGACTGGCCCGCATCGTGCCCCGGTCACCGGTGCCGATCATCGCCGACATCCACTTCCACCACGAGATGGCCCTGGCCGCCCTCGAAGCCGGGGTCCAGGGTCTCCGGCTCAATCCGGGCAACCTGCGCAAGGCCCACGAGATCAAGCAGGTGGCCTCGGAGGCCAAGGACCGCGGCGTGCCCATCCGCATCGGGGTGAACGCCGGGTCGCTCCACCCCGACCTCTACAAGCGCTTCGGCGGGGCCACTCCCGAGGCCCTGGTGGAGTCGGCCCGCATGGAGCTGGCCTACTTCGCCGAGGTGGGATTCGACGACGTCAAGATCTCGGTCAAGGCGTCGTCGGTGCCCCTCATGATCGAGTCCTACCGTTTGGCCTCGGAGACCTTCGACCACCCCCTGCACCTGGGGGTGACCGAGGCCGGCCCGCCGCCCGCCGGCCTGTTGAAGGGAACCGCCGGGATAGCCACGCTGCTGGCCGAGGGGATCGGGGACACCATCCGGTACTCCCTCACCGCCGACCCGGTCGAGGAGGCGCGGGCCGGCCGGCAGCTTCTGGAGGCCCTGGGCCTGCGGGAGCGCAAGGGCCTCGACCTCATCGCCTGTCCCAGTTGCGGGCGGGCCGAGATCGACGTCATCGCCGTGGCCAAGGCGGCGCAGGAGGCGCTGGAGGACCGCAACCTCCCGATCCAGGTGGCGGTCATGGGCTGCGTGGTCAACGGCCCTGGGGAGGCCCGCGAGGCCGATCTGGGCATCGCCGCCGGCCGGAAGCGCGGCCATCTGTTCATCAAGGGGAAGATCGTCCGGGTGGTGCCCGAGGACGAGATGGTCGAGGCCCTAGTGGCCGAGGCCGAGCAGCTGGTGGCCGAAGGCGTGGAGGCCCGACTGGCCGCCGCCGACACCGGTGCCGAGGCCGAGGCCGAGGCCGACCGGCGGGCCCTCATCGATGCCAAGGGCGAGGACGCCAACGCCTCGGAGACCAAGGTGGAGCTCATTCGCAAGAAGTACGGCACCGACCCCGACGCCAACTGATTCGGCCGGGTCCGGCCGGCCCCCGGGCGCTCTGCGCTGACGGATTCCGCCCGGGGCCGGATTCTGCGGACGGTAGGATCGCCGACCATGCGCATGTCCCGGCTCCTCGTCCGCACCCTGCGAGAGGCTCCGGCCGACGCCGAGGTGGCCAGCCATCAGCTACTGGTGCGGGCCGGGTACATCCGTCGCCTGGCCTCGGGGGTGTACTCCTTCCTGCCCCTGGGGATGCGGGTGCTGGCCCGGGTGGAGCGGATCATCCGCGAGGAACTCGACGCCGCCGGTTGCCAGGAGGTCCTCCTCCCCGCCCTCCATCCCATCGAGCTGTGGGAACAGTCCGGCCGGGCCGCCCTGTTCGGCAGTGACATCCTGCCGGCCATGACCGTGGACGCCCGCGGCGGCACCTTCGTGCTGGGGCCCACCCACGAAGAGGTGGTCACGGTCACGGTGGGGGCCGAGGTGGAGTCGTACCGCCAGCTGCCGCTCACCGTCTACCAGATCCAGGTCAAGTTCCGGGACGAGGCCCGGCCCCGCTTCGGTCTGCTGCGGACCCGCGAGCTCATCATGGCCGACGCCTACTCCTTCGACGTGGACAAGGAAGCCATGCAGGCCTCGTACCGGTCGGTCTTCGACGCCTACCTCCGGATCTTCGCCCGGCTGGGACTGGACGTCACCCCGGTGGAGGCGGAGTCGGGGGCCATCGGTGGGGACGTGAACCACGAGTTCATGGTGCCGTCGGCCGTCGGTGAGGACGAGTTCGTCCGCTGTCCCTCCTGCGGCTACGCCGCCAACGTCGAGGCGGCCACCCGGGGCGGCGTGGGACCCGACACCGACCGGGCCGACCCGGCCACGGCGCCACCGATGGTCGAGCACCACACACCCGACCGGCCGGGGATCGGCCAGGTCGTCGAGTTCTTCGACGATCCCGACGTGACCGAGGCGTCGATGCTGAAGAGCCTGGCGGTGATCGACGCCGAGGGCCGTCCCACCCTCCTCCTCCTGCCCGGGGACCGGGAGGCCCGGCTCCCCAGCGGGTGGCGGCTGTTCGAGGAGGCGGACTTCGCCGACCACCCCTCCCTGGTCAAGGGGTACATCGGTCCCCACGGCCACGGTGGGCACGGGATCCGGGTGGTGGCCGACGACGGCGTGGGCCGTCCGGGGCCGTGGATCACCGGCTCGAACCGCGCTGACCACCATGTGAGCGGCGCGTTCCTCGGACCGCGACTTCACCGTGGACGGGTGGGGCTCGTTCGCCCGGGTGGTGTCGGGGGACCTGTGTCCCCGCTGCGGGGAGCCGGTGACGCTGGTGCGCTCGGTGGAGGCGGCCCACACCTTCCAGTTGGGCTACAAGTACTCCGAGGTCATGCCGGGGTCGACCTTCGTGGCCGAGGACGGCAGCGAGGCCATCTTCTCTATGGGCTGCTACGGCATGGGGGTCAGCCGGCTGCTGGCCGTGGTGGCCGAGGAACACCACGACGACAGGGGTCTGGCCTGGCCCCCCGAGGCCGCTCCCTTCCGGGTCCACCTGGCCGCCCTGGGCGCGGGGCGCTCGGCCGAGGTGGCCGCCGCCGCCGAGGACCTCTACCGACGCCTGGTGGAGGGCGGGGTCGACGTCCTCTACGACGACCGGGACGTCTCCCCCGGGGTCAAGTTCGCCGACGCCGACCTGCTGGGGGTGCCGGTCCGCCTGGTGGTGGGGGCGAAGGGACTGGCCCGGGGCGTCGTGGAGTGGCGGTCCCGGACCACCGGGGAGGAGCGGGAGCTCCCGGTGGACAGCCCCGTAGCGGAGCTCTCCGCCGGTTGAGGCCGGCGGGCCCGGCACCCGGACCCGACCAGGGACGATGACGGAGCCGACGGGCGGCCCGACCCCCGATTTGGGGGTGAAACCGCACGTCAGCCGCACGCGGATCGATGCCGTCGCTGCTATACTTTTAGATCTGCCGTTCGGTTGGAGTGAAGTGACGCTGAAGGAAGCGTGGGCGGACAGCCCACGCTTTTGTTTTGGTCCAGAACGCTCTGCCGGAGGCGCAGGACAGGCAGTACATGCAGCGATGACCCATGACGAAGGCCCTGATCAGAGACCACGGAGCAGCGGAAGGAGGCAGCGCCCATGACCGAAGAACTGTTCACCCAACTCCAGCCGGTCATCGCCGCCGCCCGTCTCGAACTGGTCGACGTGGAACTGCGTTCGGGGGTGCTGCTGGTCACCGTGGACCGCGAAGGTGGCGTTGACCTCGAGGCTCTGACCGACGCCAACCGCGCCGTGTCGGGCGTGTTGGACGAGTTGGATCCCATTCCCGGGCGCTACACCCTCGAGGTCTCCAGCCCCGGGGTGGAGCGGACCCTGCGGACGCCGGCCCACTTCGTGAAGGCCGTCGGGGAGACGGTGACGGTCAAGACCCGGCCCCAGGTGCCCGGTGACCGCCGGCGCCGGGGCGTGCTGGTGGCGGCCGACGACCACGGGCTGACGCTGGCGGAGGAGGGCGGTCCTGACGGCGGGGTCCGCCTGGCCTACTCGGACATCGACAAGGCCCGCACGGTGTTCATCTGGGGACCGGAGCCGAAGGCGGGGAAGAAGGCTGGAAGGAAGGCCGGACAGGCGGCGGCAACGGGCGCCGGCGGGGCTACGAAGGGTTCCTCGTCGAAGGGCGGCACCGGCCCGCGGCAGGGAGAGGACGCCACGGCGGAGACGAGGGAGAACAGGACGATGGAGATGAAGAGGAAGCAGGTCGTATCCCCATGAGCAAGCCCAACTTCGAATTCCTCGACGCGCTGGGTCAGATCGCCCGCGACAAGGGCATCTCGGTGGAGACGCTGCTCGACGCCCTGGCCAACGCCCTGGTGGCGGCCTACAAGCGCCGGCCCGACGCCGCCGAGGAGGCTGTGGTCACCATCGACCCCGAATCAGGGGAGATCCGCGTCTACGGACAGGAGCTCGACGAGGACGGCAACGTCACCCGGGAGTGGGACGACACGCCCGACGACTTCGGTCGGATCGCGGCTCAGACGGCCAAGCAGGTCATTCTGCAGCGGATCCGAGAGGTCGAGCGGGACCTCAAGTACGAGGAGTACGCCGGGCGTGAGGGCGACATCGTGACCGGCATCGTCCAGCAGACCGACAACCGCTACACCCTGCTCGACCTGGGCAAGGTGGAAGCCCTGCTGCCCCAGGCCGAGCAGGTGTCCTACGAGCGCTACGAGCACGGAGCCCGGCTGAAGGCCTACATCGTGGAGGTCCGCAAGACGACCAAGGGGCCCCAGATCGTGGTGAGCCGCAGCCACCCCGGACTGATCAAGCGCCTCTTCGAACTGGAGGTGCCGGAGATCTCGTCCGGCGCCGTGGAGATCAAGGCCGCCGCCCGTGAGCCCGGTCACCGCACCAAGATCGCGGTGTGGTCCAACGACCCCAACGTGGACCCGGTGGGGGCGTGCGTGGGGGCGCGGGGGTCGAGGGTACGCATGGTGACCAACGAGCTCCGCGGCGAGCGGGTGGACGTCGTCCCGTTCTCCGACGATCCGGTCGAGTTGATCCAGTCGGCCCTGGCCCCGGCCCGGGTGCGGGAGGTCCGGCTCGACGACGACACCGGGACGGCCACCGTCATCGTGAGCGACTACCAGCTGTCGCTGGCCATCGGCAAGGAAGGGCAGAACGCCCGCCTGGCCGCCCGGCTGACCGGCTGGCGCATCGACATCAAGAGCGAGACGCAGTTGGCCGAGGAGGAGTCGGGCTACGCCGGTGAGGAGTGGGCCGAGGGCGAGTGGATCCAGAACGAGGCGGGCGAGATGGTGTGGCAGCCGGCCGAGGGCGGCACCGCCGTCTCGGCCGCGGAGTGGTCCCAGGGGGCCGAAGGAGTCGAGGGCGCTGAGCCCACCGCGCCCGACGCTGAGGCGGCCGATGCCCCGGTCCCGACGGCCGAGGCCGAGCCGGCGCGGCCGTGGTCACTGAGGCCGCGTCCGAGGACAGCGCGTCGGTAGGCAGTGCGTCGTCAGACAGAGGCGGGTCGGCAGACGGCGGGGCGCCGGAGGGCGGGGTCGAGCCGGCCCCGGCCGGCGACCCGGTGGAGGCTTCGGTGTCCCCGGCGGGCGAGGGGGGTCAGGTATAGCGCCGGTTCGGACGTGCATCGGGTGCCGTCGGACCGGTTCCGTCGACGGATTGGTCCGGGTGGTGCGCCTGGACGACGGGTCATTGGCGGTGGGCCACGGCGGTAGGGGCCGTGGGGCCTGGTTGTGCCGGGATTCGTCCCGGTGCTTCGACCAGGCGGTGAAGCGCCGGGCGTTCGACCGGGCGTTGCGGGGTCACGTCGACCACCGGCACGTGGACGGCATCCGGGCCGCTCTCGGGTCCGGTTCACACGTGTCGTCCGGGGTGGGCTCGGAAAGTCCGGTCCTGTGATGTGCGAGGATAGAGGGTCGTATGTGCGTATCGGCACCTACGACATGTAAGGAAGGGCAGTAACAGCCGTTGCCGAAGAAGATCCGCGTCTACGAGCTCGCTCACGAGCTCGGATTGACCAACAAAGAGGCGCTCGACCTGTGCCTGTCCCTGGGGATGGGCGTCAAGAGCCACTCCTCGTCCATCGAGGACGCGCAGGCTGACCGCGCCCGCAGGAAGGCTGACCGTGAGGGCCTGCGCCGCCCCGTTCAGCCCGAAGAGCCGGCCCCACCGGCCAAGAAGGCCGCCGCCACCAAAAAGGCCGCCGCCAAGAAGGTCGCGGCGGACCCGACCGCCGAGGCCGAGGCGCGGCCTGACCTGACGCCGTCGGACGGACCGGCTCCGGCCTCCGTGGGCAGTGACCGGACGGCAACTCCCGACGCCGCCCCTCCGATCAAGCGGACCGGCGCCAGGCTGGTCACCAGTCGACCGGCATCCGAGCAGGCGCCGACGGCCCCGGCCCCGGCCAGGGCTCCGGCACCCGCCCCGGCCACACCCCTGCGTCACCCCGCGCCCGCCGCGCCCGCCCGACCTCCGGCGCCGGCGCCGGCTCCGGTCGCTCCTGCGGCCGCGCCCCCCCGGCCGCACCCTCGGCGCCGGCGGCGGCGGCGCCAGCTCCGGCCGCGGCTCCCGCCCCCACAGTGCCATCAGCTCCAGCTGCGGCTCCTGCCCCGGCTGCACCCACCATGCCCGGGCCCCCGGCTCCACCCCAGGCCGCCGGGGCCCCCGCAGCCCCTCCGGTCGCCCCTCCCTCGGCTCCCGTGCACGCGCCGACCAGCGCCTCGGGGCGTCCCATCCCCCCGCCTCCGGGTGGTCCTCCCCGGTCGGTGACCGGCAAGCCCATCCCCCCGCCTCCGGGAGCCGGAGGACGTCGTCCCGCCCCCGGTGGGTCCCGTCCCGGTGGTCCCGGGGGATTCGCCGGTCGCTCCGGCGGACCGGGTTCGACCAGCGCCCGTCCCGGCGGCGCCACCCGCACCGGTGGTCCCGGTGGCGGTGGGGGCTTCGGCGCCCGCCCCGGCGGCGGCTCCAGCGGTGGCTACGGCGGTCGTCCCGGCGGCGGCCCCGGGGGTGGACCCGGCGGCGGTCCTGGCGGTCCGGGTGGACCCGGGGGTCGTGGTGGTCCCGGCGTCGGACGCGGCCGTCCCAACCAGCGTCGGCCCCGTCGTCGTCGCCGCAATCTCGAGGAGCTCGAGCCCACCCAGCTCACGGCCTACGCCCCGTCGACGGCTCCGGTGCCGGACACCGAGGTCATCATCGAGCGCGGCTCCACGGCCCGCGACCTGGGACCCAAGCTCAACCGCTCGGCCGGGGACGTCATCCGGTTCCTCCTCCTGCAGGGGGAGATGGTGACGGCCACCCAGTCCCTCACCGACGACATGATCGACCTGTTCGCGGCGGAGCTGGGGGCCGAGGTCCGTCTGGTGGACCCGGGCGAGGAGCGGGAGGCCGAGCTCCTGGCCAAGTTCTTCGACGACGATGACGAGGAGGAGGACGAGGCCGACCTGCGGCCGCGGCCTCCGGTGGTCACCGTCATGGGCCATGTTGACCACGGTAAGACCCTGCTGTTGGACCGGATCCGTTCGGCCAACGTGGTGGCCGGCGAGGCCGGTGGCATCACCCAGCACATCGGCGCCTACCAGGTGGACTGGAACGGTCACCCCATCACCTTCATCGACACCCCGGGCCACGAGGCGTTCACGGCCATGCGGGCCCGTGGGGCCGAGGTCACCGACATCGTGGTACTGGTGGTGGCGGCCGACGACGGCGTCATGCCCCAGACCATCGAGGCCATCGACCACGCCAAGGCCGCCGACGTGCCCATCGTGGTCGCCGTCAACAAGATCGACCGTGAGGAGGCCGATCCCAACCGGGTGCTGCAACAGCTGTCCGAGCACGGACTGGTTCCCGAGGCCTGGGGTGGCGACACCATCACGGTCGAGATCTCGGCCCTGCAGAACCTGGGTATCGAGGACCTGCTGGAACAGATCATCCTGGTGGCCGAAGTCGAGGAGCTGGTGGCATCGCCGGAGGGACGGGCCCGCGGCGTGGTGCTCGAGGCCGAGCTGGAGATCGGCCGGGGCCCGGTGGCCTCGGTCATCGTGGAGCGCGGCACGCTCCGGGTCGGGGACCCCATCGTGGCCGGGGCGGCATGGGGCAAGGTCAAGGCCCTGGTGGACGACCACGGCGAGCAGATCAAGGAGGCTCCGCCCTCCACGCCGGTGCAGGTCCTCGGCTTCTCCGAGCCCCCCGAGGCCGGCGACGAGTTCCGGGTGGCTCCCGAGCTGGCCCAGGCCCGCACCATCGGGGAGGCCCGTGCCCACCGCTACCGGGTGGCCGGCCACGTGCCGGCGGCGACGTCGGCCCTGGGTGGGGCCAAGCTGGAGGACCTGTTCGAGCAGATCCAGCGGGGTGAGACGGCGACCCTCAACCTCATCCTCAAGGCCGACGTGCGCGGCTCGTTGGAGGCGGTGACCGAGAGCCTCCGCAAGCTGGAGCGCGAAGACGTCAAGCTCAGCTTCGTCCACCGCGGGGTGGGCGGGATCACCGAGTCCGACGTCGAGCTGGCCCAGGCCTCGGCGGCCACCATGATCGGGTTCAACGTGCGACCCGACCGACGGGCCCGAGAGATGGCGGCCAAGGTCGGCGTGGAGATCCGCCTCTACGAGATCATCTACAAGCTGCTCGAGGATCTGGAGGCGGCCATGCTCGGTCTGCTGTCGCCGGTCTACGAGGAGATCGTCACCGGCGAGGCCGAGGTGCGCCAGGTCTTCCGGGTGCCCCGGATCGGCGCCATCGCCGGTTGCTACGTCAGGGAGGGCGTCATCACCCGGGGTTCCAAGGTCCGGTTCCTCCGTGACGGTGCCATCATCTGGAAGGGCGCCATCACCTCGCTCCGCCGGTTCAAGGACGACGCCCGCGAGGTGTCAGGCCGGCTTCGAGTGCGGGATCGGGCTCTCCGACTACCAGGACCTCAAAGAGGGCGACATCATCGAGACCTACGACGAGCGGGAGATCCCCCGGACCTAGTGGCGGGCGTCGCCCGGCCGCGGGCGGCACCGTCCCGGGCGACCGGCGGGAGCAGAGGTCCGGTGTCCGCCCGTCGGAACGACAATCGGGGCGTGGCCCCCTACGCCCGGTCCCTGCGGGTCAACCAGGTCCTCCGCCAGGTGCTGGCCGAGGAGATCGAGCGGCTGGCCGACGCCGACGAACGCCTGCGGCTGGTCACCGTGACGTCGGTGGACACCGCACCCGACCTGCGCCACGCCACCGTGTACCTGAGCTCGCTGACCGACGACTCGACGGTGGCCCTGGGCGAGCGCCGGGCCCAGCTGCAACGGGCCCTGGGCCGGCAGGTGCGGATGAAGCGCACCCCCCAGCTGGAGTTCGCCGTGGACCCGGCCGTGGTGGCCGGGGGCAGGGTGGAGGACGTCCTACGGCGGATCCGGGACAGCGAGGCGGCACCGGGGGCGGGCGGCGGACCCGACGGTCCGGACGGATCGGAGCCGTGAGCCCCGCCGATGCCGAGACGCTGACCGGTCTGGTGGTGGTGGACAAGGAGGCCGGCTGGACATCCCACGACGTGGTGGCCCGCTGCCGGAGGATCTTCGGCCAGCGGCGGGTGGGGCATGCCGGCACGCTCGACCCCGATGCCACCGGCGTCCTGCTGGTCGGCCTGGGTCGGGCCACCCGGCTCATGCGCTTCCTCACCGCCCTGCCCAAGACCTACGAGGGCGAGGTGGTGCTGGGCACCGCCACCTCGACCCTGGACGCCAGCGGTGCGGTCACCGGGACCTGGGACATGGACGCCGGTGGGGCTGGCCGACGTGCGGTCGGCGGCCGGGGCCCTGACCGGGGCCATCGAGCAGGTCCCGCCCATGGTGTCGGCGGTCAAGGTGGACGGCCGGCGCCTGCACGCCCTGGCCCGGGAGGGCATCGAGGTGGACCGGGCCGCCCGTCCGGTCACCGTCCACCGCTTCGACGTGGCCCCGGGCCTGGAGCCCGGTGTGTTCCGGGTGGAGGTGGAGTGCTCCTCGGGCACCTACATCCGGGTACTGGCCGCCGATCTGGGCACGGCCCTGGGCGGTGGGGCCCATCTCCGCAACCTGCGGCGGACCCGGATCGGGTCGTTCACGGTGGAGGACGCCCGGGTGGTCGACGAGCTGACCCCGGCGGTGGTGCTCTCCCCGGCCCAGGCCCTGCGGGACCTGGACCAGGTGGTGGTGACGGCCGAGATGCAGCAGCACATCGCCCGAGGGCTGCCGCTCGACCGGGTGCCCCTCGGCGTCACCGGTGACGGCCCGTGGGGACTGGTCGACGGCGGCCATCGGCTGCTGGCCGTGTACGAGGCCACCGAGACCGATCGCATCCGTCCCTCGGTGGTGCTGGAGGCGGCCGGATGACGGCGCCGTCACGGGGCCGGGGCCGGGCCACCGGCCCCTCCATCCGCAGGGACGATCCGGTGGCGGCGGTAACCTTCCCCGGGTGATGGACATCGTGACCGACCTGTCGACCTGCGTCCCGCCGGACGGGGGATCGGCGGTGACCATCGGGGCCTACGACGGCGTCCACCTGGGCCACCGGGCCCTCCTGGCCGAACTGGCCGAACGGGCCCGGGCCGACGGACTGGTCACGGCCGTGGTGACCTTCGACCGCCATCCGGCCACCGTGGTCCGCCCCGAGTCCGCGCCCCGCCTGCTCTGTGACCTCGACCAGAAGCTCGAGCTCCTGGAGGCGGCCGGCGTGGAGCGCACCGTCGTGGTCCGGTTCGACGCCGAGCGGGCCAACGAGACGGCCGAGGAGTTCGTGGACACCATCCTGGTGGTGGCCCTGGGGGCGCGGCTGGTGGTGGTGGGGGAGGACTTCCACTTCGGCCACGGGCGCAAGGGGAATGTGGCCCTGCTGTCCGAGATGGGCGCCGACGCCGGCTTCGAGGTGGACGGGATGTCCCTGCGGGGCGCGGCCGGCGGCGACGGGGACCCGGTCGAGCCCATCTCCTCCACCCGCATCCGCAGCCTGGTGGCCGGGGGCCGGGTGGAGGACGCCGCCCGCCTGCTGGGCCGGCCCCACCAGGTCCGGGGGGTGGTGGCCCACGGCGACCGCCGGGGCGGGCACGAGCTGGGCTTCCCCACCGCCAACGTGGACGTGCCCGGGGCCATCTGCCTGCCCGGCGCCGGGACCTACGCCGGCTGGTACGAGCGACCGGACGGGTCGCGGTGGCCCACGGCCATCTCGGTGGGCCGCCGCCCCACCTTTTACGGGACGGACGGGGAGCTGCTGGTCGAGGCCCACCTGCTGGACTTCTCCGGCGACCTCTACGGGGAGCAGGCCCGGGTGTCCTTCGTGGCCCGGCTGCACGACGACATCGCCTTCTCCATCGGCCGAGGCCCTGGTCGAGCAGATCCAACGGGACGTCGACCACACCCGTTCCCTGCTGGCGCCCGGGACCTGAGGCCCCCGGGAGCAGAAGGCCCGGCGGAAGCCGGAGGCCGGGCGAACTCAGGCCGGCCGGGGCGGGGTCACCCAGGAGCTCGCGTCCGCAGCTCCCGCTTGAGCACCTTGCCGGCCGGGTTGCGGGGGAGGGGCTCGGACCGGAACCAGAACCGGGAGGGGACGTTGAAGGCGGCCAGGCGCTCACCCACGAAGCGGGCCAACTCGTCGGCCCCGACCTCCTCACCGGGACGCAGGACCACCACCGCCCCGACCTCCTCGCCGAGCACCGGGTGGGGCACGCCGATCACGGCACAGTCGGCCACGGCCGGGTGCTCGAACAGGGCGGCCTCCACCTCGACGCAGTAGACGTTCTCCCCGCCCCGGATGATCATGTCCTTGGCCCGGTCGACGATGTGGACGAACCCCTCCTCGTCGATCCGGGCCACGTCGCCGGTGTGGAGCCAGCCCCGGGTGAAGGTGAGCGCCGTCTCCTCGGGCCGGTTCCAGTAGCCACGGACCACGTTGGGGCCCTTGATCCACAGCTCCCCGGTGCGGGCGGGGTCGGGGAGCTGGTCGGCGGGCGGCTCCTCGCCGATGTACTCCTCGGGCACCACGGCCACGTCGCACACCGGGGCCGGCGGACCCACGCTGTCGGGCTTGCGGACGTAGTCGTCCCCGGCGTTCATGGTGGTCATGGCCGAGGTCTCGGTCAGGCCGTAGCCGTTGCCGGGGGCACCGCCGGGGAAGTGCTCCTTGATGCGCCGCACCAGGTCCGGTGGGCACGGCGCCCCGCCGTAGGAGATGGACTTGACCGACGAGGTGTCGCGTGGTGGCGAAGTTGGGGGAGTCGATGACCTGCATGACCATGGCCGGCACGCCCCCGAAGATGGTGACGTGCTCCCGCTCGATCAGCTCCAGGGCCCGCTCGGGGTCGAAGTGGTGCATCATGACCAGCTTGCCCGCCCGCGGCGGTGTTGGTCACCAGCACGGCGTGGCATCCGGTGGCGTGGAACAGGGGCACCGACAGGAGGTTGGCGTTCTGGCCCCCGCAGCTCCCGGGGCGATCGCTGCCGTCGTGCCGCCGTCGCAGTGTCCCGGCGGTCGAGACGAAGAACAGGTTCATCAGGTTCGACACGCTGTTGCGGTGGGTCCCCACCGCCCCCTTGGGCCGTCCGGTGGTGCCCGAGGTGTAGAAGATGGTGGCGTCGTCGTCGGGGTCGATGGCCACCTCGGGCAGGACCCCGGGGTCGGGCCGGTCGGCGACCAGGTCGGCGAAGGGGATCACCGGCACGGGGTCGCCACCGGCCCGTTCCTCGGTCGACCCGGTGGCCGACCTGCCGTCCGCCGGCGGGGTCGGGCTCCTCGCAGCACACGATCATGGTGCGGAGCTCGGGCGACCTCGCCCAGGTGGGGGAGGATCCGTTCCCGGCGCTCCTCGTCGGCGAAGACCACTGTGGTCCCCGAGTCGCTGAGGCCGTAGGCCAGCTCGGCCCCGGTCCACCAGGCGTTGAGCGGGACCACCACCGCCCCGGCGGCGATGGCGGCCCAGAAGGCCATGACCCACTCGGGGAGGTTGCGCATGGCGATGGCCACCCGGTCGCCGGGACGGACCCCGAACCGGTCGATCAGGGTGTGGGCCAGGCCGGCCACGGTCCGGAAGTGCTCGGCGAAGGTGATGCGCTCGTCCTCGTAGACCAGGAAGTCCTGGTCGCCGTGGAGGGCGGACAGCTCGAGCACCGAGCGCAGGGTGGCCGGGGCCTTCTTCCACGTGCGGGTGGGGACGCCGCGGATGGTCAGGGTCTCCATCTCGAAGCCCTGGCCCGGGGCGGTCAGGGTGGCGGTGGCCTCGGCCAGGGTGGGGGCGTTCGACGGACCGGTCGACGATCCGGATTCCTGTTCGGACGGCAGGGCCATGGATGCTCCTCTAGCGGGGGCCGCAACGTCGACCGCGTCCCACGGGATCCGTGGTCGGGAGGCGGTCAACGGGGCGGGGATGGGTATCGGCACTACTCGGGGGCCGCGTCCCGGAAGACGTGTGAGCGGTAGAAGGCCAGCTCGGCCACGCTCTCGCGGATGTCGTCCATGGCCCGGTGGCCGCCGGCCTTGGTCGGGGCGTCCGCCATGACCTGGGGATACCAGCGGCGGGCCAGCTCCTTGACCGTCGAGACGTCGACCGAGCGGTAGTGGAGGTACTCCTCGATCTCGGGGAGCTGGGCGGCCAGGAAGCGGCGGTCGGTGCCGATGGAGTTACCGGCCAGCGGCACGGTCCGGGCCTTCTTCACGTGGGACCGGATGAAGGCCAGGGTGGCGTCCCCGGCCTCGGCTAGAGTGGTGGTCCGAGGCGGCGATCTCGGCCAGCAGGCCGCTCTTGGTGTGCATGGCCCGGACGAAGTCGTCCATGCCGTCGAGCTGCTCGGGAGTGGCCGACACCACCAGGTCGGGGCCCTCGGCCACGATGGCCAGGTCGTCGTCGGTGATCAGGGTGGCCACCTCGACGATGACGTGACGGCCGATGTCGAGCCCGGTCATCTCGAGGTCCATCCACACCAGCACGCGTGTGACGCTACCGGCTGGAGACCGCCCCGGTATCTGATGCTCCGTCAGAGCCCGGGAGGGGCGCTGGTGTGGCCCCGGGGCAGGAGCCCCAGGCCCGCCGCCCGGATCTGTTGCGGTGTCGGCGGGAGGGCGTGGCGGAGCGATAGCGTCCGGTCGGGGAGAAAGTGGAGGCGTCCGGTGGTCCCGGCAACGCATAACGGCATCGACGGGGCGTCGGACGGGGTGGCCGTCGCGTCGCCGCCACCAGCCGGCACCGGTGGCGGTGCCGGTGGTCCGCCTCGACCCCGATCTACCGCTGCCCGGCTACGCCCGTGAGGGCGATGCCGGCGCCGACCTGGTGGCCCGGACGGCGGTGACCCTGGCCGCCGGCCGGGGGACGGGCCCTGGTGCCCACGGGCATCGCCCTGGCCATTCCCGCCCGGCTACGCCGGATTCGTCCAGCCGAGGAGCGGGCTGGCCCTCCGCCACGGCGTCACCTGCCTCAACACCCCGGGGCTCATCGACTCCGGCTACCGGGACGAGCTGGCCGTGCTGCTGGTCAACACCGACCCGGAGACGGCCTACGAGGTGCAACGGGGGGACCGGATCGCCCAGCTGGTGATCCAACGGGTGGAGGCGGCGGACTTCGTCGAGGTGGACGAGCTGGCCGCCAGCGAGCGGGGCCTCGGTGGCTTCGGGTCCACGGGCCGGTAGCGGACCATGGACCGACTGAGCGGGCTGGACGGGGCGTTCCTGTCCCTGGAGTCACCGACCACCCACCTCCAGATCCTCGGGGCCCTGGTCTTCGACCCCGCCGAGGTGGAGGGGGGCGTGGACTTCTGGACGGTCCGGAGCCTGATCGCCGACCGCGCTGCCGCTGGTGCCGCCGTTCCGTAAGCGCATGGTCGAGGTCCCCTTCGGACTCCAGCACCCGGCCCTGGTCGACGACCCCGACTTCGACCTCGACTACCACGTCCGCCGGGCCCGGCTGCCCGGCGCCGGGAGGCCGCGACGAGCTGGCCGCCCTGGTGGCCGACCTGGCGTCGCGGCCCCTGGACCGGGCGACGACCCCTGTGGGAGTTCCATGTGGTGGAGGGTCTGGAGCACGGCCGCCTGGCCATCGTCCCCAAGGTGCACCACGCCATCATCGACGGGGTGTCCGGGGCCCAGGTGATGGCGGCGTTCTTCGACCTGTCGCCGGTGCCGGCCCCCGTTCCCCTCTTCGGTCGCCCGGCCGGTCCCCGGCCGGGCGGTCATGCGGTCCCACCGGGGGCGGCGATGCGTCCGTGGGGAGCGACGGCGAGCCGGCCGTCGGACGGGACAGGACCCCCGTTGGTCACCCGATCCCCTGCCCGGTGAGGTGGAGCGGTGGCGGGACGTGCTGGCTTCGCTGCCCGGTCACGCCGATGCCCTGGTGCGCACCGTGTCGCGGAGCCTCAGGACGGTCCGGAGCCTCAACGGTCGTGACCGTGTGGGGTCGGGACCGCTGCCCCCCTCCCCGTTCGAGGCACCCACGACCTCGATCAACCGGGCCATCTCCCCCCACCGGCGGGTGGCGCTGGCCGACCTGTCGCTGGCCGATGTGCGACGGGTGCGGCAAGTCCTCGGCGGCACCACCAACGACGTGGTGTTGGCGGTCACCTCAGGCGCCCTCCGGTCGTTCTTCGCCGCCCGGGGGGAGCAGCCGGAGACTTCGCTGGTGGGCATGGTCCCGGTATCGGTGCGCACCGAGGAGGAGGACGGGGCGCTGGGGAACCGGGTCTCGGCCATGCTGGTGTCGTTGGCCACGACGGTCGACGATCCGGTGGCCCGGCTGCGCCGCATCATCGAGGAGAGTCGCAGCGCCAAGGAGCAGAGTCGCTTCGTCGACCCCGGCGTGTTCGCCGGCTGGGCCCAGTCGTTGGTGCCGTCGGTGGCCACCCGACTGACCCGACTGATCACCAACCTGCGGGTGTTCGACCACGTGGCTCCGCTTGTTCAATCTCATCGTGTCCAACGTTCCCGGACCCGACGTTCCCCTGTACCTGGCCGGGGCCCGCATGGTGGCGATGTACCCGCTGGGACCCGATCGTCGAGGGGGTGGGGATGAACGTGACCGTCTTCTCCTATCTGGACGGACTGTACGTCGGGCGTGCAGGGTTGCCGGGCTCTGGTGCCGGACATCGAGGTCATGGCACGGGCCATGGAGGATTCGTTGGCGGAACTGGTGGGCCGGGCCAACCGTCGGGACCGCCCGATTCCCTGGTGGCACGCCGAACTGCCTGCGTAGGAAGGCGTGCGGGCACGGTGGGTGACGACCGGGGGACGCTCTGTTTGGGTTCGACGTCGGCCCGGCTGGGTCGTCCCGTCCGGGGAGGTTCGGGTCGGTCTGCTGCTAGGGTGTGAGCCTCACGCGGACGTGGCTCAGCTGGTAGAGCATCACCTTGCCAAGGTGAGGGTCGCGGGTTCGAATCCCGTCGTCCGCTCCAACGATGTGCTGGTCGAAGCTAGTAAACTGGGTCTTCGGATTCTGGCAGGGTCCAGAACGTCATCGCAATCCGTCCCGGCCCCTGTCCCTCACTATCTTGGCGTTGCTGTGGCTGGTAGTAGCACTGGCAGCAAACGCTGTCGCATCTCCGCTCGGGCAGGGAGGGGCGCAGGTGGTTTAGCTGGCACTCACTTGAACGGACACCGCCGAGCCGGTGATGTCATCAGTGGCGTTCTTGTCAAAGGTCAGGGGTGTTGCTTGCGCCCGGCCTGTCTTCAATGCGAACGCTTGAATGACCGGCCCTTCTCGGTAGCTCCCGCCGAACAAATCGGTTCCCGTCGGCGACCAGGTTGCCCAACCTGCGGGCTCCCCGATCTGGACGACAGTATTTGCGATGAGCTGGACAGAACCGTTGCTGGGGTTCACTAGTACGAGCTGCGCGTCGGGCCAATCATGAGGTCGATATGCCGACACGAATGCGGCGAGTTGTCGGCCATCGGGGGAGAATGCTCCCCCGCCCAAGAAGTTGCTTCCAAACTCCACGACATCCGATCCATAGTGTTGGACCGCCGACGAGAACACTCCGCTCAGCGGACTTGAAATGAGGCGGGTCGTCATGGTTGCAGTGTCGGTGATCGCCAACCGGTTGACATCCACTCCGGCACCGCTGCCATCGATCCACGCGAGCAAGCTGTGGTTCGCCCCTGGTCGTGTGTACGAGCCGATCACAAAGGCGTCGTGCCCAATGACGCGGATGGTGCCTCTGGTCGGATTCCAAATCGCCAGAACATACGCGCCCGAAGTCGGCGATGGGCGCGTAGATTCGACGGCGATGCCGCCCGCCACTGCAGCGAGTGGGTGCTGGGAAGCGTAGGTATTGAGCGTGTAGCCGGACGGGACTGTCCAGACTGGAGAAAGGTGAGCACCGGTAGGGGAAAGTTTGACGAGGTGGTTGGGATCGATGGCGACGAGAAGATCACCCCCATCCGTGGTGGTTGTGAGATTGATGCCAGCTCCGAGAGAATGCACGCGGCCAGACCCAATGTCGAGTACCCCAATGCGGTTCCCGCCGTTCGCTGCGGAGACATCGGGACCACTTCGCCGAAAGAAATACACCCGACTCCCGATGCTGACCAAGCGGGTGGCAGTAGCGTCGACTTGGGCAACGACGCGGTTAGAACCCTGGCTCGGATCTCCGAGGTGAAGGCCCCCGGAGGCAAACCACACCAACTCGGTAGTGCCTGGCAGAACCGAATGATTCGGACCGACGGTTGGCGGGATTGCTTTCGGGGTTAAAGGTGGGATTATCGCTTTGCCGTTGCTGACCACGAAACCTGCCACCGTACCGGCGAAGACGACCACCACCGCTATTCCTGCGACGAGCCACCTCCGTCGACGGCGTCGCCGAGCTTCGCCGAACAGAAGCTGACCCGCATCTGACTCGGTGGTCACCCGTGGCGAGGCAACAATCGTCACGCTGGGCCGAGCAATCCGAGCGTCATAGATCTACTATGCCTAGTACCATGTTTGATGTCAAGGTCGACCGAAAAGAGACAACGTCCCTTCCCGATCAGGTGGCGGCGAGATCCGCAGGGCCATCGCCAGGGAGAAGCCGGGCCCGGAGAGCGGTTCCCACTGGTCAAGGACATGGCTGCCGTCCTCGGCGTGAACAAGAACACCGTGCTGCGGGCCTTGCCCATCGGCGTCGACGTAAAGCGTGTCCGGGAGCTGATCGAGTTCTGTCGGCTCCAAGGCTACAGACGGACGAGATCATCCAAATAATTGAGAGTCTCCCGTGAGTCCTTCATGGAGAGACGGAGCAACATGACTGTCCTCGACTAGTCAGCCCTTGGAGGTGGTCCATGCATCCACGCCTGGAAGCCTGGACCGTCACTGATGCGTCTGGTCAGAGCCGCAGTCGATAACCGCTAACCCGGCAGCGGGGCACCATTCTCGGTATGTACCCAGGTCTCGGTATGTACCCAGGTCTCGGTATGTACCCAGGCTAGTGACAACACCCTGGCCCGGGGAGCACAATGGGAACTACGAGGGGTCACCGAGCGGACAGGACAACCGCCATGGCCGATGAGAAAATCACCCCCACCAATCCCGACGCCAAGGCGACAGACGACGACGTCAAGGCCCAGGACAAGGCCACTGAGCCCGAGACCCACCCCGGCTACAGGTACTACCGCAAGACCCGCCAGTTCGGAGGCTGATCTCCTCTAACCATGCGAAGCGGCAAACCATTTGCGAAGCAGTGTGCGTCTGTCTTCATAGTCCTCTCGATCGTGTCTGCTTGCTCGAACATGCGTGCAGCTGCGGGCAAGCCGAAGGGACCCCGGGCATCAGCCCTTCAAGCGTCATCTCAAGTGCCTGCACTGGTCGCTGCTCCCGTCTTGCTGAGAACTGAATGCGCCGCTGCGGCCCTGCGGCTCGGCTATCCCGTACCGTGTCCCCAGATCGTGCCTTCGCTCTCCGGTGTGGGGATGTCGTGCCCTCATTCTGTAGGGGCTGCTACATCCGTTCCCTGTGTGGGTCTTGAGGGTTCGCCTCCGTATTTCGTTTTTTTCCTTGAGTTCACCGGCTTTGTCGTACCTCCTGGCTACGTCGGTGTTGATGGAAAGCCAGATGGTCATGTGACCCTTGAGGCTCGTCCAACTGCTGATAGCCCTCCGAAACCGTGTATCGGCGGCACCTTCCTCGCAACAGTGAAGGTCGGAACCTGGATGACGAAGGGGTACGTCTGCCCCAACGACAGCCTCCGTGTCGAAAGGGAAGCGCAAAACGGAGAGGGTGCTTACGTCGGGCACCTTGCACTCGAATGGCAGGTCAGTGGGACTCAATACATCATCAGCGCACATGGTCACACGACGGCGAACCTTGCACTTCTCAAGAGACTCGGCGGTTCGATCGAGATCACGGGGATCCGGTCAACGGCTCCAAGCTGATGGTTCAGTTTATGACGACCGTCCCGATGCGCCTGGCAGGTGGCACCCTCCAACGATCATTCGGCGCCTGCTGGCTCGCATATCCCTCAGGTGCCCTGTGCCCCACTGATCGGCAGCGGTCAGGGCACCTCGACGCGGAAACCGGCAACCTTGGAGTTGACCCGCTTCGACGGGCACGGGCTTATGGATTCAGGCCACCACGAGGGAGGATTCGTCGTCAAGAGGGCTGAGGTGACCGAGCCCGGCTTGGGCCCGCTCCCGGTTGTAGAAGATCTCGATGTAGTCGAACACGGCATTGCGGAGGCGTGACCGACTCATGTGGATCAGCCGCCCGTGGATCCAGCATGAGCTCTCGCTTCAGCGCGACCCAGAATGTCTCATGGCGGCGTTGTCGGGGCAGTCGCCGTGGATCCATAGGACGGAACCAGAACGAGTTTACGAAGATGGATGGTGAAGTCGAGCGACGTGTACTGACCTCCCTTGTCGCCATGGTGGATGAACTCTGCGCCGGGTTGACGTGCCACACGCCCGTGTGAGTCTCGTTGGGGCTAGGGAAGCGGTGGCGTCGATTGGCCGGGGTTGACCCTGGTAAGTTCACCTGTCCTTGTGGGCCTATGACAGGTGCCGTGTCGGGGTGATCGATAGGCAAGGTCGATAGAGCACCACGGCTGACGGCCAAGATCCTCGACTGGCGCCGAATCAATGTTTTACAATGCAAAACCAGCTAGTTCGCTAGCTGCGACGCGAGTCCGTCCACGTGCATCTCGTAGTACTCGTTGTTCGCCCATGGCCCGACCGCGCCTTCAACCACCTCTCGAACGGCACCGACCGATTCGCCCTCCCAGATGCAGATGCCGAGTGTGTGATCGGTGGTAGCCGCGTGGATTGGCAATGCCACGCTGGTAGGAAGACCGGCCTCGATCGCCTTGGCCTCAGCCGCCTGAAAGCCCTCAGGATCATGGATTCGATGGATGACTGTGACAAACATGGGATTCCCTTCGATTTCGTAGGTACTGCTGGGTCGGAGTGTGCAACCCCATTCTTCTGATGCGCCATTACAGATGCGCGTCACTTCGAAGACTCGAAGCCGGCGGGGTGGGACAGCATGAGGACGTGGGCGGATCATGCCAATTTGAAGTTCGTCTTCGGGTCACCAATCGGAGGCAGGAACTACGAGCTTGAGCGCCCGGTGTGCTCCCTTGCGTCTGCTGTGGGCGGTGTATTCGATGGCCAGTTCAAATTGTCCCAACCGCCTCGGCAAGTGGATGGATGCCCGAATCACGGTATCGGCTGCGTCCGCCGAGCCGAACGACTGAGCACGATCGTCGGGCCAGGTGGGACAATGCCTCCGTGAGCGACCCGGACGCGACGCCAGCCTCTGTACACGTGCTCGGCGCGGTATGCGGAGTGACACCCGACGGATCGACCATCGACCTGCCCAGCGCAAGCCAGCGTCGGCTGCTCGGGATCCTTGCGGTACATGCACCGCGACAGTTGCGCACGGAGTGGCTCGCCGACGTGCTCGGCGTCACAACCGGTGCGCTGAGGACGACGGTGTCGCGCCTTCGCACCACCATCGGCCCGGCCATGCTGCGCACCACGAGCACTGGGTACTCACTGGAGGGCGACGTCGATGCCACTCAGTTCTGTCAAGCGGTGGCAAATGCAGACAACACAGCCGACAAGCTCGGGGCACTGGAACGAGCGCTCAGGCTGTGGACCGGACCCGTCCTCGAGGAGTTCCAGGGTGAGGAGTGGGCCAGGGGTGAGACCGCCCGACTTACCGAGATCCACGCCGCCAGCGTGGACGACTACGTCGACCAACTGATCTCGGCCCACCGGGAGACTGATGCCATCGCCGCGGCCGAGGGCCAGATCGGGCACTATCCCTACCGCGATCGGTCTCGGGGCCTCCTGATTCGGGCCCTCGCGCTCGCTGGCCGCCAGGCCGACGCCCTACGAGCCTTCCAGACCTACCGATCGCTGCTGGTCGAAGAGTTCGGCACCGAGCCTTCACCCGAGGTCGTCCGGACCGAACGTCGGGTAGCAACCGGTTGGAACGGTATCGACGCTGATCGCCAGTTGTCAATGCCGATCGCGCCAATCAACCTACCGCTTCCGGCCAATCTGGCACACCGCGTCGCGTTCGTCGGCCGCGCCACTGAGCAGGAGGCACTCCGGACTCAGCTGGCTCTGGTGGGAGAGTCCGGCCTGCGGTGTGTCGTGGTGGGCGGTGAGGCCGGGATGGGCAAGACAACATTGCTCGCCGAGTTCGCCAACTCCGTGACGTCCTCGGGCATGGCGACCGTGCTCTACGGGCGCTGCGACGAGACAGGCGTGCCGCTTGAACCATTCCGTTCGGTACTCGATTCGTGCGTCGAGCACGCACCCCTCGATCTCCTGACCGGGCATGTGGCCCACTTCGGTGGCGAACTGACGAGGCTCTGTCCCCGGTTGGGAACGCGGGTGGCAACAATGCCAGCGCCGACTGGCTCGGACGACGCCACCGAACGGTTCCTCACGTTCGACGCCGCCACAGATCTGCTACGTAGAATCGCCAGTCGTCGACCGCTGGTCCTCATTCTGGATGACCTCCAATGGGCAGAACCGACTGCGCTCCTTCTCCTCCGTCAGCTCGTCCGGACATTGGCTGACGCTCCGGTCCTCGTCCTCGTGAGCCGGCGCGATCCCGGGGAGCAGGTATCCGACCAGTTGCGAACTGCGCTTGCCGAGCTCGAGCGGGGCGAGGTCACTCACCTCCAACTGACGGGCCTGAACGAGGCTGAGCTGGCTGAGCTGGTTGTCGCGGCCACGCGTGCGGTACCTGATCCTGAGCTGCGCCGTGTCACTGGGAGACTCCGTGACGAGACGGCAGGAAACCCGCTCTACGCCTCACAGCTGGTCCGTCACTGGATGGACCTGGGCCGGGCGGCCAGTGGGCTCGAGGGCCGGCATGGCCGCCCGACGATGGTGATGCCCGAAGGTGTTCCGCCCAGCCTCCGCGAGGTCGTATGGAGTCGGGTAGGGACCCTCGGCCAGGACGTGTTCGCTGTGCTGGCCGCCGCATCCGTCCTTGGGCCGGAGTTCCCGGAGGACGTCCTTATCGAGACCCTCAAGCTGCCGGAAGCGACGGTGGTCGGAGCCCTCGACGCCGCCGTGGCGGCGGGGATCCTGATCGACTTGCGATCCGTCCGTCGGTCGATGCGATTCGTGCACGCGCTGGTCGCCAACGCGATGTATTCAGAGATCGGCCCGTCGAGTCGGGCCCGCATGCATGAGCGGGTCGTGCGTGCCCTGACGAAGGATGACGAGTCTCTCCATCCCGATGTTGTTCTGCAACTGGCCCGGCACTGCACCCTGGCCGGCTTGCCCGAAGAGGCACTCCACTGGTCAGTATCCGCCGGCGATCATGCCTTCGACCACCTCGCTCCGACTGAGGCGGCGCACCACTACCAGGTGGCGTTGGATGCGGCCGAGGCGTTGCACCGACCCGACGCACAGCGCGCCGATCTTCTGGTGCGACTCGGCCATGCACAATACCGAGCTGGCAACCCACAGGCTCAGGCCAACCTGGTCCGAGGGGCCAAGCTGGCGCGGGACAGCGGCCAAAGTCAAACGCTGATCCGAGCCGCATTGGTGGCCGACCTGGGCATCCTCCGGGTAGACAGTCTCGCTCGGGAGCATTCGGAGGTGGTCGAGTCGGCGCTGGAGGTCGCCGACCCGGCCGACACCTCTACCTACGCCCGCCTCCTGGCCCTCCTTTCGATGAGGCTGACCTTCACCCCCGATGTAGCCCGTCGGGTAACTCTGGCTCATCGGGCCCTCCATCTGGCGGAAGAGAGCGGCGACCCCACGATCGTCGCCGGCGTCGCACCAGCCGTGTTGGCTGCGCTATGGGCCCCGGGCAACGAGCGCCTGCGCAACGAGGTGGCGGCACGAGCGCTCTCGGCCGCCGAGGCATCGGGAGACCCGTTGCTGCAGTTCAGTGTCAACCTCGCCGCGCGCCAGGTTGCGATCGAATCGGGAGATCCAGTGATGGCTGCCCACAATCTGACCCGGCTTCGCGCCACCGCACAAAGTGTCGCGGAGCCCTACCTGCGCTGGCTCCTCCTCCTGTGTGAGACGTTCGAGGCGATGATGACGGGTCGGCTCTCCGACGCCGAGGCACTGGCGGCGTCTTCGCTCGAGCTCGGCCTGCAAATCGGGGCCCCGGATGCGTTTGCCATGTACGCGGCCGAAGTCTTCGTGCTGCGCACCTTCGCCGGGCGGCACGGAGAGCTGTTTCCTCTGGTGGAACAAGCAGCTCGCGAGAACCCCGCAGTGCTCCCCTTCGAACTGGCGTACGGGATCATCTGTGTGGAAGTGGGCCAAGCCAACGCCGCTCATGAGATTCTGCACGAGGGCATGGAGCGCGGTTTCGCCGAACTTGCCGTCGACAACTTTTGGATGACCTCGGTCATCGCGTACGCCATCATCGCTATCGAGCTCGATGACCGCGATGCGGCCGCCCAGCTGCTGCCGGTGATCGAGCCCCATGCGGCCGAGATCTCATTCAACGGCGTCACCAGTCAGGGACCGGTCAGTGCCTACGCCGGGAAGCTGGCATCGCTGTTGAGCCGCCATGACGAGGCTGAACGCCACCTGAGTGCGGCGCTGGCCACGGCCACGGCGTTCGGCTGGATCTACCACCGGGCCACGACGCTCTTCGCCCTGGCGCAGGCGCGGCACCGCCGCCTGGGCAGCCTCGACGAGGAGGGCCGGTCCTGGCTCTCCGAGGCATCTGAGCTGTGCCGGGTGCACGGCTTCCAGCATTGGATCGCCCCGATCGATGACCTGGCTGCCAGCCAGTCGCCCACCGCGTTGCGGCCCTGATCCGCGCCTCGCATAGCGGATCTGACGCGCTGATGACGCGGGGTCGGGCGCAGGATTACCTCAAGGCCGCAGGCGAAGAGTCGCCGGCATGGCAGAAATGAGCAGGAGCAATGACAACTCTGATCATCGTCCACGAGGTTGACGACGTCGAACACTGGCGTACCTCCACCAGGCGTGAGGAGTACTTCGGTCCGCTGGGAATCACGGCGCGCACCTTCATCGACCCGGACAAGTCCAACCGTGTGGGTCTGGTCGTCGAATGCCCCAGCCTCGAGGCGTTCCAGCAGTCTCTCCAAGGCGAGGCAGCCGCCGAGGCGATGAAGTTCGACGGCGTCCGTCCCGAGACCCTCCAGATGTTCCTAGAGGGCTGAACCGTGGACGTCATCTCAGCCCTCGAGCAGTCGTACGACCAGACGGCAAAGCTGGTTGCCGGGCTCACCTCAGCCGAACTCGACGCTCCGTCCCCCTGTGCCGGCTGGGACGTCCGGGCGACGCTCAATCACATGCTGGGCGCAACGTGGATGTTCACCCTGGTCAACCAGGGTCAGTCTGCAGAGGAATACGCTGGCGACGTTATCGGTGACGATGCCAGCTTGGCCGTGGCCGCGGCTGCGAAAGAGAATCTTGCCAGCTGGCGCCAACCCGGTGCCTTCGAAGGCGACCGTTCGTATGCCTTCGGCACCTTCCCCGCGACGGGGGCAGCCATGCTCAACCTCGGGGAGGTGGTCGTGCACAACTGGGACGTCGCCAAGGCCACCGGGCAGGAATTGATGATCGACCCCGTGGTAGGGCACATGATCTACGACTGGGGTGTCTCGATCCCGCTCGACGACTTCCGCGACCATGGCGCCTTCGGCCCCGAAGTAGCAGTACCGGCGTCAGCACCCATCGTCGACCGTCTCGTCGGGCTGCTCGGCCGGCAACCCTGAGAGGACGACCGGTGCGGATCGTGGCATCAGATCGGTTCCAACAACGATGCATTTCGCCGGCTGAGCAGCCGGCGGGACGATAAGGAGAAGAAAACGTGTCATACCTTCAAGTACATTTCTGGCCCGGCGGTACCGAGGAGCAGTACCGGACGATGATCAAGGTTGTGCATCCCGATAAGGGCCTGCCCGAGGGTCAGCTTTCCCACACCAGTGGCCCGACGGAGGGCGGCTACCTGATCTCGGTCATCTGGGACTCGAAGGAGCACAGCGAGGCCTTCATGCAGAACACGCTCTTACCAGCGTTGCCGGTAGACGGCGGATTCGCTGGGGTCCCGGAGGAGCGCGCCGCCCAAGTCGCCTACCACGATTCAATCTGACCAGCCAACGGTTGGTCACGGCCGACGCCGACGGTACGAGATGAACCTTCTGTCAAGCGGGTCGCATAGATTCCGATGCTTCACCGCGGTTGATCCATCCAGAGTCTGGACTGCCCTTACGGACGGTCAAGAAACAGGTCGGTACCTTCACGGGCTGGTTGCCGACTCATCGTGGTGCCCGGGCGCCCCGATTCATTTCCGGGCTGGCCCAATCCAGCCAGAAGGCCAAACCATGCTTCTGGGTCGCGTGCTGTGCGCTCAGCCCCATCGTCGGCTGTCCTACTTCCTAAGGTCAGGACCGGAGGACCCATCCACGTACCTCACCTGGCAAATCCGGTCCTGTCCTGGTGGCTCCGCGGTGCATCTCCAAGTCGATCAGGCTGAGTGGACAGACACTGACGAGGAGGCCGAGAACACGTGGTTGCCCGTGCTCGCAGCGCTGCAATCTCTGCTTTCCAGAGACGGGCCATCACGACCTTAGGTATTCCGCATGTGCAGGCTTTCACCAGGCAAAGAGTGTGGAAAGTGCCTGCCACCGTACGGTGGCAAACCGACCGGCCTGAAGCGCCTCCGGCTACCGGCATGATGCCGGTGAATCGAATGGTTCCGTTGGCCATCGGGAGCGGATCAGTCGGTGACCTGCCAGGAGAAGAACCGGTCAGCCGCCGCTTGATCCTCGAAGAAGACTTTGATGCTGGACAGAAGGTCGTTGGGGTCGGATTCGAGGAGGTAGATATGGTGGCCCCGGTAGATCCCACCGTGGCTTTGGGCCTGGGCGTACTGCAGGACCGAGATGTGCGTTTCACTGACCATCCAATCCATCCACTTCAGCACCTCGAATGTGCCCCTGGACAGTTCGATCAACGTGATGATGTGACGCCTCACTTCATCCGGTCCGCGAAATACACCGGATATCTGGCTATTCCCCGGAACGGAATAGACGACGTTCGGTGACAGCAGTCGAACCGCCTCATCGAGCTGTTTCAAGGAATAGCTCATAAGGAACCGTCTTGCGTTGAGCAACCGCTGAGGCTCTGCTGAGGGCGCCATTCGCCGATCTTAGATCGATTGCCCAAGCCTTCACCGAGGTGGGCCGCCTTGTTGTCTTGACCGGTCGCCTCGATCTCAGTGATCGTCGCCAGCCTTGGCGGCAGCTAGACCGCGAGCCGAGTTGACGATCCCGACGTGAGTGAGGGCTTGCGGAAAGTTTCCGAGCAAGCGCCGCCCGGTTGGGTCGTACTCCTCGGAGATGAGCCCAACATCATTGACCAAGGCCGCGATCCTCCGAAAGATGACTGTCGCCTCCTCGATCCGGCCCATGAGGACCAGGCAGTCGACCAGCCATAGTGTGCAGGGGAGGAACATTCCTTCACCCCCCGGCAAGCCATCCACACCCGAGTCGTTCTCGTATCGGAGGACGAATCCATCGTGCATGAGGTGTTCCTGGATAGCTTCCACGGTACGGACAACCCGTTCGTCGTCCGCCGGCAGGAACCCGACCAGTGGCATCATCAGAAGGCTGGCGTCGAGTTCCGCAGACCCGTAGGACTGGGTGAATGCCCCGACCTGCTCATTCCATCCGCGATCGGATACTTCGGCATGAATGGCCTCGCACACGGCATGCCACTCATCTGCCGGCCCGTCCAGGCCGTGCACCTCGACGCCACGAACGGCTCGGTCGAAGGCGACCCAGGTCATGACCTTGGAGTGGGTGAAGAGTCGACGGGGACCGCGGACCTCCCAGATACCGTCGTCGGGATCTGACCAGTGGTCGACGAGGAAGCGCATGATCGCCGTTTGAATCCTCCAGATGACCTTATGGACGGCAATGCCGTGGGTACGGGCCCGCTCCACCGCGTCCATGAGCTCCCCATAGACGTCGAGTTGGAACTGCCCGAATGCCGCATTTCCGATCCGTACTGGCGCAGATCCCCCGTAACCCGGAAGCCAGTCGACTTCGAGTTCGGTCAGGCGACGCTCGCCGCCCGGCCCGTACATGATCTGGAGTTGCTCGGGATCCCCGGCAGCCACGCGTCCCAGCCATCTCAACCAGCCCTCCGCCTCGTCCCGGAGGCCCGAGTCGATGAGGGCGTCCAACGTTAAGGCGGCATCACGGACCCAGCAGTAGCGGTAGTCCCAGTTCCGGACGCCCCCGAGGGACTCCGGAAGCGAGGTGGTTGGGGCGGCGACGATGCCCCCCGTCGGACCGTAGGTGAGGCCCTTCAGGGTGATAAGCGACCGCAAGGCCAGATCTTCCCATTCCCCATGCACCAGCTGGATCCCGTCGCACCACTCCTCCCAGAATTGCAGCGTCTCTTCCAGCGCCCGGCGGGTGTCGAGTACGAAGGGGGGATCCTCGTGTGATGGGTACCATCCGAGGCCGAATGCAATCTCGTCCCCGGCGGACACCGCAAACTTCCCCTCATGGCGCATCTTGATGCCTGTGAGCTCGATGGGCGAGTCGAGGACGATCGCATTCGGTCCGGCGATGGCGACCAGACCGCGGTCCGTCCGGCGAACCCAGGGGACGTCGTATCCATACTCGAAGCGCATGAGCAGCTCGGTGCGCATCTGCACTTCGCCCTCTATGCCCTGAACGATCCGTACGACTCTGGGATGATGATGTCGAGGAGGCATGAAGTCGACGACACGGGCGATGCCGCCCCCGGTCGTGATCTCGGTGTCGAGCACCATCGAGTGACCTCGATACCGGCGGACGTGCGCCCTGACTGGTTCGTCGGCTGCGATCTCCCAGCGGCCATGCTTGTTCTCGCCGAGCAGCTTGGCGAAACAGCTTCCAGAGTCGAACCGAGGCAGACACAGCCAGTCGATTGATCCGTCTCGTCCGACCAGGGCGGCAGTCTCGGTGTCGCCGATGATCGCGTAGTCTTCGATAGTTTGTGTCACGATACCCAACCTTAGGTTGCCGGCTCCACCGGGTCCTTTCGTACGACTCGTGGTTGCTCAGCTCACTAGCCTCGATCATTCGTCCGACCCCCGGCTGACTGCGTAATCGTCGCCGAAATGGTGGGCATGACCGCCACCGTCCTCCGGACCGCATCGTGGACGTGAACCCTCTGGTGTTGTCATTCGGTTCCGGATGTCATGCCCTGCAGGTCTGCTTTCGGGTCGGGCGTAGTGACCCGGTTCGTCAGGGGATGGCTGCCCGGAGTTTGGCAAAGGCTTCGCAGAGATCGCTGGCCCATGGCCAGGTCTCGTCCAGCCGCAGGGTGAGTCCCCGTGACCTATGGGCGAGGTATGCGGCCACATGGAGGACCCGGTAGCGCATGGTCTTCGGCTCGGCCTTGGCCAATGCACCGTCGAAGCAGACCATCTGGCTCCAGGCCAGGAGCGCTCCGGCGATGAGGGATGTGGCCACCCAGGCCTCGTTGCGCACAAAGGAGTCGAAGGGCAGGTTGGCCAGACCACAGTCCTTCCAGTTCCTGATCCGGTCCTCCACCCGGGCGTGTCCCCGGTGACGGCGTTCGAGGGTGGCGATGTCATCGCCGGCGGTGTTGGTGATGAAGCAGGTGTGGCGGAATCCCTCGGCCGTGTCGAACAAGGTGAGCTGGGCCCCGGGATGGGGACGCTCCCGGCGCATGAGCAACCGGCTGTCATCGGGCCAGGCGGAAAGCGGGATGAGATCGGTCAATTCGGTGACCCAGGCCCCGTCGCGAACCGAGCCGTCGGTTTCCGTGGCCGGGATCCAGTCCTCCTCTTGGACCAGGACCAGGGCGTCACGAACTCCCTGGTCGATGGGGAATCCGATGGAGAAGTCGCAGTTGGTCGCAACGATGGCGTCCACGAACCCGTGGGTGGCACCGGCCGAGTCCGCCCGCACCAGGATGGGGTGTTCGACCAGGTCCGGATGGTCGTGCTCGAAGTGGCCGGTCTGGTACTCCTCGGGCAACCCCGACAGCGCCCGGTGAAACAGCAAGATGTGGTCGTCGGCGTCGTTGGCCCCGGCGTTCCCGGGTCGCAACATCGCCGCCAACGGTTCTCCCGTCGTGTCGCACCAGACCCCGAGGGGAAAGAACCCGAAGCCTTTCTTGTACGTAGGAGCGGCATCCTGCTTCTCCGAATAGGAGGTCTGCAGCGTGGCATCAAAGTCCAGCACCAGCGATGTCCCCGGCGGAGAGGCAGCCCACACCTTGGCCCGGGCGGCGGCAACGGCGTCAGGAATGGCCCGGAGTTCGAAGGCCGTCGTCGCCTCCACCGCACGCCAGGCGGTGGCAATCGAGGCCACCGGTCCGAACAGCTCGGACTGCTCACGGAGCGACGCCATGTCAGCCAAACAGTCGGCACCGTCGGCGATGGCCACGGCCAGATGGGTGAGGACGACGCCCGGATCGTGGGTGTGCCAGTTGATCCCGCACGCCGACATGGCCACCGACATGGCTTCGGTCAGCCCGCTGCGATCAGCCAGTTCGGACAAGAGTGCGGTGCCCGCGTGGGACACCAGGTTCTTCCCGTCGATGGTCACCCTCATCGGCTGGGTGGCGCGACTATCGTGCACCTTCAAGGAGCCCTCCTGGTTCTTGGAAATGTGTTGTGTAGAGACTCACATTCTCCCAGAGCAAGGAGGGTTTTCCGCGGACGTGGACGTCCTCGAATCAGTGGCCGGACGAATTTTCGAGGCTAGGGGGAGCGCAGGCGTTGACACCATGGGCACGACCCCATCTCTTTGTCCATCCTCACCAGGCGATACGCGACGGCCCTGGTACTGGACCGCGCGACGACAAGCGCTCATTCAGCGGAATCAGTGGAATCTGGGTCGACTCAATTGCAGGTCAGCGGACTGGGCGCGGCAGGAAGGACCCCGGTCAGCGCGATGCCGAGGTGACGGTCGCGGATTCCACTCCTGTCGTCTGCTCCGAATGGGGCTGACCCCGTCGAGTGGACCGGCTCGGCTTGCCGAGGGCAGAAAGCTGCCCAACACGCTGGCGACTAGTCAGGAGATCTGACGCGGGGAGATTTTTGAGATAAAGAGAGATGCGTGCGCGGTCCGGCCGTTGAAACTGGGAGCCGTGACCTTGTCAGACCGTCGGCCCCCTCTGGTTCACGGCCGCCTCTGCTTCACTTCGACCCCGGTCAGGCGGACGGAGCAAGCCGACGCTAGATTGGCGTAGCCCCGGCTTGCTGTGCCTCCTCGATCGTAAGCTCAGCGGAGGGATCTGCCTCCAGGCGATCGTCGGGGATCGGCTTCCCGCTATTCACCGAATAGCCAAACGTGCCAGCCTCAATTCGCTGCTCGGCACGATCGATCGCGGCAAGGTGGCCCTGCAGCTCGGTACGGACCGATTCATCGGTACCCTCCCCGGTCAGGGGCTCCGCCGAGTCGAACATGTCCCCCGGCTGGTTGGCAGCTTCGCGATCCGCCTGGTCGTTCCCCATCATCTCTACCAGCAGTTCATTCGTCCTATGGCGATCCGCCTGGAGGAGTTCCCTTGCCCTAGCAATATCCATCGTCGCTCCTCGGCCTGGTGGGGAGATTCGTGCCCACTGTACCTATCGTCGGCAGTACGTTCTTGACGCACTGCCTAGTAACTACTATGTGGCTAGTATGAGGGTCAGCCCGCGACAGGGCCAGCTGATCTCGCGGCACCGCGAGTCGGAGGGAGAATCATGCACCAACGCCTCATCTCAGCAGACGATCACGTCGACCTGGATCACACGCAGGTCAAGAAGCACCTGGCCGCCAGGTACCACTCGGGCTACGACGAGGCCTTGGCCGAACTCCGGGCTTCGATGAAGGTCACGGTCGCCAATGACGCCAATGAGCGGTGGCGGGAGCAGCAGGGTCTGGAAGCCGGCAGCGGTCCGGGCATGGGCGGAAACCGGAGTCACGAGGCCTTCGGACGTCTCGGCCACACTGACGCACTCGAACGCCTCAAGGACATGGATGCCGACGGGGTCGATGCCTCCTCGACATACTGCGAGGTCAGCGCCTTCCGCTATCTGTACATGATCAAAGACGGATGGAGGGAGTCGACCCGGGCCTTCAACACCGCGCTCCAAGAGTTTGCCTCCGCCGACCCGGCCCGGTTGATCGTCTCGTTCCAGATTCCCATCCACGACATCGACGCCGCCGTGGGCGAGGTCCGGTGGGCCGCATCTGAAGGCGGTAGGTCCCTGCAGCTACCGGTCTTCCCAGCCGAGCTCGGGCTTCCCGACTACTGGGACAGCCGCTACGACAAGCTGTGGGCCGCCATTCAGGAGTCCGAGCTGCCGATCTGTTGTCACATCGGGCTGAACACCCAGCTCGAAGGTCTGGCCCGTCGCGACCCGACCCCGCAAAAGGGCGTGCTCGTCCCGATGGTGGCCCTGTCGTCTGCCGAGGCGCTGGGCATGTGGATCATGGGCGGGGTGTTCGCGCGCTTCCCCGGACTGAAGGTGGTGTTCGTGGAACCGGGCCTCGGATGGGTGCCCTGGTGGCTCTATATCGCCGATGATTTCGTGCTCCGCCAAGGCTACGAATTCCCCGCCATCTCGGAGTTGCCGAGTCACTACTTCCACCAGAACGTCTACATGACGTTCATCGACGAACCGAATGCCGTGCGCGACGGCCACGAGCGGTTGGGGATCGAGAACATCATGTGGTCCTCGGACTATCCGCACCCGGTGTCGAGCTGGCCCCGATCGCGAGAGATCGTCGATCAGATGTTCAAAGGCGTTCCTAATGCCGAACGACAGCTCGTCGTCTACGGCAACGCTGCCCGCGTCTGGAGGATTTAGCTGTGCCGCACCACCCCCTCGTGGGCCGACCACGATGAAAGGTGACGCCGGGGCTGGCACTACGCCGGATCTGACCTTGGATAACGCTCTCTTCGAGGCCGGTGCCCAGAGCGGTGTGCTCCTGGTGGCCGAGTGTGCCGGCTGCCAGCTCCTACAGCACCCGCCGTCACCCATGTGCCCGCGCTGCGGCTCGATCCAGTGGGTCCTGCACGAGACCAGCGGACGCGGCTCTGTAGTGAGTTGGATCGTGTCACACCATCCGACTGAGGTCGACGTGGAGCCGAGGATCGTGGCCCTGGTGGAACTGGCGGAGGGGGTGCGCCTCGTGTCCAACATCCGTGACGCCAGCATCGCCGAGGTGAGCAACGATATGCCGGTGGAAGTGGCTTTTCTCGAAACCGACGGAGTGCTGCTGCCTCAGTTCCTGCCGGTGCGGGTCTAGTATCGATGGCCCTGTCGAGTGGTTCCACGGCTATCGCCGGAATCGGCCAGACGGAGTTCTCCAAGTTCTCCGGCCGGAGCGAACTGCAACTGGCGGCAGAGGCAGTGACCGCCGCCGTCAAGGATGCCGGCCTCCGGCCTGCCGATGTCGACGGCCTGGTCACGTTCACTGTCGATACCAACGATGAGCTGGCGCTGATGCGCAGCGTGGGTATCCAGCAGTTGCGTTGGACCTCACGGACCCCCTTCGGCGGCGCCGGATCAGGCGCCACCATCGAGCATGCGGCGGCCGCGGTGGCTTCGGGCGCCGCCGACTGCGTCGTGGTCTACCGGGCCTTCAATGAACGATCGGGGCACCGCTTCGGCCAGCCGCGGCCACGAGGTGAGGTGCCGCGGGTAACGCATGCACCAACTGACTGGCACCACCGGTTCGGGCTCGATACCCCGGCGAAGATCTATGCGCTCTGGTTCCAGCGCTATATGTACGAGTTCGGTCTAACCAATGCCGACTTCGGCCGGTACTCAGTGGTGGCCCGCAAGCACGCGGCCACCAACCCCAACGCCTGGTTCTACCAGCGTCCTATCACCCTCGATGACCATCAGAAGTCCCGTTGGATCGTGGAACCTGTCCTTCGACTACTCGACTGCTGTCAGGAGAGCGACGGCGGCGTCGCCTGTGTGGTCACCTCGATGGAGCGGGCCATGGATCTCGCCCAGCCGGCCGTCTCGATAGAGGCGGCGACCCAGGGACATCTGATCGACGGGGAGATCATCTACAACTACTACAGCCCGGATCTGACCCGATTCGGCGAGGCCGAGTACACCGCGGCACAGCTGTGGCGGTCCACCGGGCTGGGCCCGGGGGACATCGACGTCGCCATGCTCTACGAGAATTTCAGCCCCGTGGTCTTCTACCAGCTCGAGGCGTTTGGGTTCTGTGGCCACGGCGAGGCCAAGGACTTTATCGCCGAGGGGAATATCGAGATCGGGGGAACGATCCCGGTCAATACCAACGGCGGCCTGCTCGGGGAGGGATACATCCATGGCGTCAACAACATTCTCGAGGGCGTCCGACAGATCCGGGGTACCGCCGCCAACCAGGTTCGTGATGCCCAGCGGGTGCTCTGCGCCGCCGGCCGCAGCGCCGTAATCCTGGGTCGGTCGTAGCATCGGGTCCGACCGGCTTCGTGCTCGGATTTGGTCAGAAACTGGGGTGGGCGAGTAGTGGCCGCACGGTCGCATGACATGCGAAAGGGCTGCAGGGAATGACTGGAGTATTCGACGGGCTGCTGGTGCTGGATCTCTCTTGGGGAAGTGCCGGGCCGATGACCACGATGTTGCTCGCAGACAATGGCGCCCAGGTGACCCGAATTGAGCCGCCCGAGGGTGATCCATTCCGTGACCAGTCTGGCTACCGTGTTTGGAATCGAGGCAAACGGAGTGCTCGTCTCGATCTACGTACCGAGGCTGATTTCGCGGCCTTTGCCGCCCTGGTGGGCACTGCGGATCTCGTTGTCGACAGCTTCTCCGCCGGCGCTTCCAGTCGCCTCGGCATCGACCATGAGAATCTCGTCCAGATCAACCCCAGGATTGTCACCTGCTCCATCACTGCGTATGGCGAGACGGGACCGCACAGAGAACGTCCGGGCTACGACGGTCTCGTGGCGGCGCGGACAGGTCTCCTGTATGACCAAAAGGGCAGGCGTGGGACGGCGATGGAATATATCTGCGGCCGTTCCGGCCCGGATCCGGAGTTTGACGTGCCGGAAGGCCTTGTACGCGGCGCAGATCGAATGGGACCGGTCTTTCCCAGATCGTCGTGGCCAAGTATAGGGGCGGCTTACTTCGCAACCTTGGGCATCGCATCTGCGCTGCGCGCTCGGGAGGTGACCGGAATAGGTCAACACGTAAGTACGTCGTTGTTGCAGGGCGCCTTGGCGGCCGTCTGTCTCAACTGGCAGAAGGTCGAGAATCCGGACGCTCCGCTCTACTGGATGTGGCCGGTCGACTCTCGATCCATTGAAGGTCTGTATGAGTGCGCTGATGGACGGTGGGTGCACCACTGGACGGTTCGTCCCCGATGGGTTTTGGAGTCGGCAGACGGCGACAAGATGGGTTCCGTTGGACTTGATGCGGCCTACCGGGATGATCCCGACCGCGTGTCGATGGACGCGGAAGGAATGCTGGCAGGCATGTTTCTCCATCCGCTGCTGACGGATGCGTTCAAGAAGTATCCGTCCTCGGAATGGGAGAAGGCAGCGGAATCAGCGGGCTTGGGTGTCACCACAGTCCGCTCACCGGCGGAGGCACTAGCCGACCGGTCGTTCCTCGATGATGGCTGTGTCGTGGAGATCGACGATCCCGAATTCGGAAAGATCCGGCATGTCGGCACGTTGCTTGATTTCTCCGCTACCCCCGGTGCGGTGTCCGGCCCTTCTCCGACATCAGGTCAGCACACTGCGGAGGTACGGGCCGAAGCGGCGTCAGCGGGCGCAGTCCAGCGGCTACGAGCCGAGCCCACCAATCGGCAACTGAGCCACCCCCTCACAGGAATACGGGTTCTCGATCTTGGGCTTGGAGTGGCGGGGCCATTTACCGGCCGGGTGCTGGCAGACCTCGGGGCCGACGTCATAAAGGTCCACGCCCTGCACGACACCTACTGGAGCGGCACCCACATGGGACTGGGCACCAATAGGGGCAAGCGCAGTATCGCCCTCGATCTGAAGCACCCCGACGGTCGGGAGGTCATGGCGAAATTGATTGAGCACGCAGATGTTCTCACCACCAATTGGCGCCCCGGGGCGGCGGCCCGCCTGGGAATCGACTACGAGACCTTGAGGGGGCGTCAACCGCGATTGGTGTACTGCAATACCAGGGGGTACGAGAAGGGCCATCGGTCGGAGCTGCCGGGAACGGATCAGAACATTGCCGCACTTACCGGTCCGGAATGGGAGGACGGGGCCTGTGATGCTGGCAACCCACCGATGTGGAGCCGATCCAATATGGGTGACACCGGCAATGCCATGCTGGCCGCCATCGCCATCACCGCGGCGCTCTACCACCGGGAAAAGACCGGTGAAGGCCAGGCGGTGAGCACGTCCATCGTGAACGCCGGACTATTTCACACGTCCTATGCCTGGATCCATGCCGACGGCACTCCTACCGAGTGGGACCATGTCGACAAAGAGCAGTATGGACTGGGGCCGTTCTACCGCCTCTATGAATGCGCTGAGGGTGCATGGGTATTCCTGGCGGCCGTCTCTTCGGAGGAGCGGGCTCGGCTATTCGAGGTTCTGGGCGTGGAAGTGGAGCCGGACCCCGATGAGACGGCGGCTCAACTCGCCTCGTACTTCCGATCCCGATCCGCGGCAGACTCGTTCGCGCATCTGGACAACGTCGGCGTGCCCATCGAAGTCGTGGACGAGGAATTCTGTCGGCAGCTCTTTGACGATCCTGAAGCTCGATCCGCCGACCTCATCTCCGACACCTGGTCGGGGAGCGTGGGGCGATTCCAGGACCCCGGACTGCTGGTGAATAGTTCACCAACCGGTGGGGTGATCCAGCGGGGTCCTTGTATGTGTGGAGAGCACAGTCGGGAGATACTTGTGGAGCACGGCTTCTCGGATGCGGAGATCGAACGGCTGATCGAAGGGAAGGCGATCGTGGATGCACCCGTCGAGCGCCCACGATGACAAGGGAGTTACGCCAACCTGCTCATCGTGACAGAGGGCATTCACGCGGTTGTCGAGGGCGGCGCTGGAGATCGCGATTGCTTGGCCCGGGCCTCCTGGGTGCCTGAGTCGCACCCCGGGTTGACTCCCGATCTGGGGGCAACGAGCTGAGGTACGACCCGGACCGCTTCCTCACGAAATGCCACATAGAGGTGGCTATGGTGGCGAACACTTCCTACCAGCACACGTGAAGGGCAAGGAAGCTCAATGGCCGGTACGCAGAAAGTATCGACGTTTGTAGACGGGACGGATCAAGGTCTTGAAGGTTGCCGTCGGATCGAGATCGATCTCTACGTGCCCAACGAACCTGCCCCGTTTCCGGTGCTGTGGTGTTGTGTTCCCGGCGGGGGAGTCTCCCGCGCCTACTTTGACATGGAAGTAGCGCCTGAGTTGGGCGAGTTCAGCATGGCTCGATTCGTGGCCGAACGGGGTATGCCCGTGCTGCTGATCGATCCACCCGGTGCGGGAGGAAGTGATCGACCCCTGGACGGCTATCTGCTCACGCCGGAACGGGTCTCTGATGTTCTCCATAAGACCGTCCGCGACGTGATCCAGCGACTGGCTTCGGGGTCGATCGAGGGAGTTCCCCCGCTGACGTGTCGGTCGGTTCTGGGTGTAGGTCATTCGGCGGGAGCCTTACTGGTGGCCTGCCAACAGGCCCATCACCGCACGTTCGATGCCCTTGCTCTCTTGGGATTCTCCGACTCGGGGCTCATCGATGTCCTGAATGAAGAAGAACGGTCCTTCATTGGAAGACCGGCCGATCTCATCGACGCGCTTCCATCGCTGGTGCGGTCCCGGTTCGGCGACCCACTTCCGGCTCGACCCTACCTTGATGTGGACCGCCCGCTCGTTGGGGGGACAGATTCTGCCCTGCAGGAGGCTGATCGCCGGAATGCAACCCAACTGTTGGCATTGGTTGGGCTGATGGCCATCATTCCCGGATCGATGAAGCCGGAATTGGATGAGATCGATAGTCCCGTGCTGGCTGCTGTCGGTGAGCATGATATCGCTGGCGACGTCGCCGCCCTGGCGGGCCAGCTGCCCCAGTGCCGCGATCTCACCCTGGTCACCTTGCCCGGCATCGGACACAACCACAATCGGTCACCATCCCGGCTGATCTTGTGGGAGCGGATAGTTCGGTGGCTCCCATCGGTGGCTGGACCATAGCGAAGCACTGACCGTCGGCCCGCGGTTGGGCCAGTAGTCCCACTCGACCGCGGGCGATCGATGCTTGGCAGCACCGGTGACTGGTACGAAACCAGTTGGTCACGTTCTGGGCCATCTAGAGTTGACGAGGTGAGCGCATCGAAGGAGATCTCAGACATCGGAGCCTCGCCGTCCATTCGGACCGGTGGACGCCATGGAGATCTCCCCACGCGGGATCGGGTAATCCAGGCCGCCGTGACCTGCATCCTCGATAAGGGATTTTACCGGGCCAGTACCAATGAAATTGCCCGTTCCGCCGGGGTCACCTGGGGCGTGATTCAGCACTATTTCGGTACTCGGGAGGGACTGATGCTTGCAGTCCTTCAAGAGAGCGCAAGCCGTTTTGCCGACACCGTAGAGCATGTCCATATCGATGGTGAAACGGTCGAGGAACGGATAGCCCAACTTCTGGACATTTTCTGTTCGTTTTACAGCCGGCCAGAATACCTGGCTGATCTCCAGATCCTTCTCAACATGGACAGGGATCCGCGCACCGGCAGTGACGTCCGAAAGACGATGCAAGACGTTGCCGAACGTTCCAATGGTCACATCCGACGGCTGTTGCGGGAAGCCGTCGGCTCGGCCGTCGGGGTTGCGGACCTGTCGACAACCTTGTTTTTGATCATGCGCGGCTTCGGGTTGAATCAACAACTGCTGGACAAGTTGGCGTATGACTCACTGGCTCCAAAGCAGGACCGGATCACCCGGCAGCGCCGACTGCTGGCGGCCATACTCTCGCCGTACTTCCAGCAAACTCATGACTAGCCCGGACCTTTCAGTAACTCTCGGGCGTGGTCGATTTTGACCTTGCTGGACTCAGTGCTTGTTCGTGGCCTGATTCGGAGAGCGTGAACGGGCTGATCTGTTGCCCGCTGAAACGCAGACTGAAGGTAAGTCCGGATAATCCCGCTCGAGAGACGCGTAGAGCCGAGCCGGTGTCGCCGCTGCAGTTGACTGGCCGACTGGTTCAGCGGTGGGCCAATTGGGAAGACGGGCGAAGGCCGAAACGAGGTCATCAGCCCATGGCCATCCCTCGGCGATGCGCAATGTGGTGCGCCGGGCCGAACGCACCAGCACACCGGCTGTGTGCAGGAGGGTGTAGCGCAGGCGCTTGGGATCGGCCCGGGCCAGCTCACCGTCGAGGCACAGCCCCTTCATCCAGGCCAGTAGATCGCCGGCGATGAGCACCAGTGCCAGCCAGGCGGAGTTGATGGCGAAGCTGGACGAGGGCAGGTTGGCGAGGCCAGTGTCCTTGGCGTCGCAGATCCGCTGCTCACAGCGCCCCCGGCCCCGGTAGAGGGCTTCGAGGAAGCCGACGTCGGGATCGATATGGTCGGTGATGAACACCTGGTAGCGGTGACCCTCGACGTCGGTGAACCGGAGCTGGGCACCGGGGTGGGGCAGCTCGCGCCGGGCGATCATTCTCGTGCCCGGTCCCCAGCCCGACAGGTCGACCAGGTCGGTGATCTCGGCCACCTCCCCGGAGTCACGCATCTGCGTGCCGTCGGCCGGCACGGTGGCCTGCCAGCGGTTCTCCGGGATCTCCATCACCACGGCGGCTAGCTCGGCGCTCAGCTTGTGGCCCACGAAGAAGCGGACATTCCGCTCCGAGCAGGCATCGATGAATCGGTGGGAGCACCCCGCCGTGTCGGTCCTCACGATGACCTCGGTGCCCGTGGGGTCGACCGGCAGCTGGGCCAGGGCCTCGTCGACCGAGTCGCGACCACCGGGGGACAGGTCGTGCTCCGCGAATCCGAGGAACAGCTGCACCGTGATGGCCGCACGCTCGGCGGCGGTGAAGGAGGGGAGCAGCGATGCCAACGCGCACGAGGGGAGTAGGTGGGTCTGCTGCACCCGGAAGGCGGCGCGCACCGATGGGGATTTCGTCGGCATGGAAGCGCGGGGTGTCGCCGGCCGTCGGAGGTACCGCGAACTGAACCCGGGCCAGGTCGACCAACGACGACCGCAGTGCGCTGATCTCCGCCGTGGCCCAATCCGGGTCGCGCAGGTGCTCGGGCAGACCGGCGCCGGCCGCTCCCAGGTTGACCAACGCTCCGTACGTGCCGTGCCGGGCCTGCTGCACGATGGCGATCCCGGCCCCCATCGAATGGCCCAGCCCGATCGGGACGAACGAGTCCACCGCCGGCAGACCGATGGCCAGGCTGCCCTTCTGGAGCCGGGCCAGCAGGGTGGTCCACGCCAGGTGGTGGGCGGAGGCGAGGATCTCCGGCGTCACCAGGTAGATGTCCTCGATCCGGCTGCTGGCTCCGGTCCCCAGGTGGTCGAGGGCGAGCACAACGTCCCCGGCGTCGGCCAGATGGGCGGCCATGCTGTAGGAGGTGTCGTCGCCCTCGACCACCAGGTCGAAGTAGGAGCTGGTGCACCCGCCTCCGGGCAGGCAGCACCACACCGTGGGATCGGAGGGGGTGGAGGGCGCGACCACGATGCCCCGCATGACATGGCGCCCGTGAAGGGGTACCGCCGCCGAGACGTCAACCTCGACCGATGCCCTCAGTCGACCCACAGGTCCTCGAAGATCGCCTTGGAGGCGAGGAGCTCCTCGATCCGGTCGCCTTCGAAGCCGTGCTCGGCCAGGATCTCGCGGGTGTGCTGCCCGATGATCGGGGGCGGACCCTGGACCACCCCCGGTGTGGCCGAGAAGTCGATGGTGGCACCGAACTGCTCGAATCGGCCGAGCTTGGGGTGCTGATGCTCGACGATCAGGCCCAGCTCGCGCATCACCGGGTCGAGGAAGATGTCGCGTCCGAAGGACGGGTTGGCGATCTCGCACGGTACGCCGGCCCCATCGAGCACCCGGAACCATTCGCCGGCGGCCCTGGCTGTGAGCGCGGCCTCCGAGGACGGCCGCCGAGCGCGGCGTCGTCGGCCTGGCGCCGCGGCCGGATCGCTGAAGCGCTCGTCGGTCGGCCAGCCCGAGGTCGGGAAGGGCGGCCGTCAGGGCCTGCCACTGCGGTTCGTCGGTCACGGCCAGGCAGATCCAGCCGTCGGCCGTCTCGTACAGCCGGTAGAGGGCGGTGAGCCCCAACTGCAGGCGGTCGAGGTGCGGGCCGGGGCAGCGGTGTCCCGTCAGCCGTCACCGAGGCGGCCGACGCCGACAGGAGGGCGGCGTTGAGGATCGACGTGTCGACGCTCTGGCCCTCGCCCGGTCCGGGCCCGGTGGTAGAGGGCCTGGATGACCCCGATGGCCGAGAGGTAGCCGTTGCCGGTGTCGCCCATCGACGTGAGGCTCCAGAAGGGTCGACTCCGCCGTCGTAGCACCCGCCGTCCTCCCAGGTGACCCCGGCCAGGGAGGCGCCGGTCTGGTCGTTGCCCGGGCGAGTCGGACCGGGGCCCGTGGTCGAAGCCCCGGGTGTGGCAGTAGATCATGGTCGGGTTGAACGGTCGCAGCGACGCCTCGTCACAGCCGAGGCGCGACCAGTGCGTCGCGGCGCATGTTGGAGTGCACGACGTCGGCGTCGGCCACCAGGCGGTGGAGCACGGCCAGACCTTCAGGGTTCTTGAGGTCGATACAGATGCTGCGCTTGCCCCGGTTGCAGCCGTAGGCGATGTGGGTGGCGTGCCAGTAGGGGTCGCGGGTGGCGTTGATCTTGATCACGTTGGCGCCGAGATCGGACAGGACCTGGGTGCCGAACGGGCCGGCGACGGCGAACCCGAGGTCGAGGACGGTCACGCCGTCGAGCGGGGGACGCCCGGTCCCGGCGGGCGAAGCTGAAACGGTCGGCGTCCGTTCCGGCCGGCCGATCTCGGCCCGCACCTCGTCGTTGTGCTGCCCGACCCGCGGGACCGGCCCCTGCACGGCGCCGGGAGTGGCGCTCATGCCGTAGACCACGCCGACCTGGCGGAGTCGGCCCGTGCTCGGGGTGCTCGATGTCGACCACGGCACCTTCGGCCAGCAGGGCCGGGTCGGCCAGAGCCTCCTCGGGGGTGCGGACCGGTTGGAGGGGAACGCCGGCTTCGGCGGCCACCCGGACCCAGTCGTCGGCTGGGGAACCGGGCGAATGCCTCCTTCATGGCCGGCCAGTAGTGGGCCAGCACGATGATGTTCTCCGCATCGGGCGGTATGCGCTCGTCGTCGTCACGGGTGCTGGCCAGGTCGCTGCGCAACTCGAGGGTGTCTCCGGCCGCGCTGGACAGGACGAAGCGGGGATTGGGCACCCAGATCTCGATCCATCGGCCGTCGGAGCACTGGAAGAACCCCTTCGACGCCCGCTCGTCGTAGATCCAGGTCGGGTAGCCGGTGGCCCGGTGAGTTCTCGGCCTTCTGCCACTTGCCGGTGGTGAGGGCCAGAGCCGCCTGCAGCAGCGAGGTCTCGACGTGTTGGCCCCGGCCGTCCCGTTCCCGGGCCAGCAGGGCCGCGTTGATGCCCACGCGTGGCCAGGTAGGCGGCGCAGAGGGCTGGGCCATGGGGTGTGGGTGAAGATGGGCCCGGGTCGCGGTGGCCCCGGGGGCCATGCCCTCGGGGATCTCCAGGTCGGGCAGGAACGGCTCGTCGCCCGTTGATGTAGCCGGTCGGGCTGCCCAGGTGGCCGCGGTTCTCGTCCAGGAGGCCCAGACGGGCGGCGACGAGGGCGTCGTAGGCGGGTCGGTCACGGTGCAGCGGATGGGCGCCGTAACCGGTGATCGAGCAGTGGACCAGGCCGGGGATTCAGATCCCGGAGCGTCGCCGGGTCGGCCCCGAGCTGGCTCGGCCCGGCCGGGGGCGAAGCTCTCCAGCACGACGTCGACGAACCGACCAGGTCATGGAAGGTGGCCGGTCATCGGGCTTGGCCAGGTCGAGTTCGATGCTGCGGCGACCCCGCAGCCAGGCGTTCGATCCGGGCAGCGACCGGAAGCGGTCGCCTCCGGGAGGTTCGACCTTGGTGATCGCAGCCCCGTGGTCCGACAGCAGCATGCCCGCGATGGGCCCGGAGATGCCCTGGCTGAGGTCGAGCACGCGGATCCCGTCGAGCACACTGGTCATGGGAGCTTCCTTCTCTAGGGGTTCAGGGAGACCGGCTCAGGGCCGGCGCAGGATCGTTCCGGTCCGGCTGGCGGACACCAGGGCGACCCGTGGGTCCTCGAGCTGGTTGACGGCGTCGCCCCGCAGCTGGCGCACCGCCTCGAGGGTGAGGTTCATGCCGTGGATGTAGCCCTCGCCGATGAGCCCGCCGTTGGTGTTGCAAGGCAGTGTCCCCTGTGGGCCGAGATTGCCCTCGGCGATGAAGTCCTTGGCCTCGCCGAACCCACAGAATCCCAGGCCTTCGAGCTGCATGAGCAGAATGGGGGAGAAGGCGTCGTAGACCATGGCCACGTCGATGTCGCCGCGGCTGATGCCCGAGTCATCGAACAGTTGTTTGGCCAGTGCCACCGAGCCGTCCATGATGGACAGGTCCGGGCGGTAGTGGTCGGTGGCCACCTCCTGCTCGAACAGGCCGGCTCCGGCCGCCGTCTCGATCACGACGGGGTCCCGGGTGTCCCGAGCCCGGTCGGCGGCGGTGATGACGACGGCGACGGAGCCGTCGGTTTCCTGGCAGCAGTCGAACAGGCGGATGCACGGTTCGGCGATCCACCGCGACGCCTGATGGTCGGCGAGATCGATGGGCCGGCCGAAGAAGTGGGCGTTGGGGTTGGTGGCCGCGTAGGCCCGCAGCTGCACCACGGCCCGTCCGAAGTCCTCGCTGGTCACCCCGAACGTGTGCATGTAGCGGGTGGCGTTGAGGGACATCCACGATGCCGGGGTCAGCACGCCATAGGGATAGCACCATTGCATCGCCGTCGTGCCGGAATGAGCTCGACGTCGCGGCCGGAGCCCGTTTGCCGGCGGCGCCGAACCGTTCCCCTGATCGGGCCCGGAGGGCGCGGTATGCCACTACCACGTCGGCCGCTCCCGAGGCCACGGCAGCTGCGGCGTGGAGCACCACTCCCTGGGAGCCGCCCCCGCCGTACGGCACGCGGCTGGACCAGCCGACCTCGGGGACGCCGAGCGACCGGACCAGTTCGGTCTCTTCGACCGGGTCGATGGTGTAGCTGACCAGACCGTCCACTTCGTCTGGGGTGAGCCCGGCATCGGCCAGCGCCGCGGTAATGGCCTCGCTGGCCAGCCGGGTCTCACTGCGTCCGGCGTTCTTCGAGAACTCGGTCTGGCCGATGCCGACGATGGCCGTCGTGCCCTGGAGCCGGTTGGCCGTCACGCCGGTTCGCCTACCTCGAACACCGGCAGCCGCCCACCGTCCTCGGTCCTCTCGAAGGTGACCCGTACCGGCATCCCGATCCGCACGTCGGCAGGCTCGATGCCCACCAGGTTGGTCACCATCCGGATGCCCTCGTCCAGGTCGACGAGGGCGGCCACCACCGGATAGGTGAATTTCGGGCTCCGGGGGTGGTGGAGGACGGCGTAGCTGTACACCTGCCCTGTGCCCGAAAGCTCGACGATCTCGTAGTCGAGCGAGTGGCACACCGGGCACATCGGGCGGGGCGGATGGTTGAACCGGCCACAGCCACTGCAGCGTTGTCCCACCAACCGGCCCTGGGCGGCGGCATCCCAGAAGAATTGGTTGTCCTCGGTCAGGATCGGTGCCGGTCGACTCGTGGGGGCGTTCTCGGAACCATCCGGGCATTGCATCCACTACATCGTAGTTGCTATGGTGGCGCTGTTCAACACGATGGATCGGGGGTCGCATGACCGAAACAAAGCAGCGGTTGATCTCAGCGGACTCACATGTACTGGTGAAGCCCGACGATGTCCGGGCCCGTCTGCCCCAACGGCTCGTCGCCGACTACGACAACGCGCTCGCCGCCCAGGCCGTGGCGGACAAGGAGATGCGGGGCGGGCAGGTGATGTCTTTGGAGGCCTTCGACCTGGAGGGCTCCCGGAGCCCCGGCTATTTCGATGCCGAGGCTCGGCTGAAGGACATGGACCGTGATGAGGTGGACGTGGAGGTCCTGTACTCCGAACTCAGCTCGTTCCGCCATTTCCACCTGGTCAAGGACGGATGGCGGGACGTGGCCCGGGCGTTCAACGATCACCTCGCCGACTTCGCCGCGGTGGATCCGAAGCGTCTGGTGGTGTCCTACCAGATCCCCATCATCGACATCGACCATGCCATCACCGAGGTGCAACGGCTCGCCGCCCTCGGAGCCCGGTCCGTGCAGCTGCCCAATTACCCGGCCGAGTTGGGCTTTGCCGACTATCACGACGCCCGGTACGACCCGCTGTGGTCGGCGCTGGAGGAGACCGAGCATCTCCATCAGCCAGCACCTCGGCCCCAAGGCCTCACTGTGGGACGTCTACCGCCGCGATCCGTTGCCCCAGAAGGCGATCTTCACCTCGCTGCCGGCGATGGCCCTGGCCGAGAACATGGCCTGGTGGATCCTCACCGGGGTCCTCGAGCGCCACCCCCGCCTCCGGATTGTGTTCGTCGAGCCGGGTCTGGCCTGGGTGCCCTATTACCTCGACATCCTCGATCGCCGGGTGGGAACCTACGACTTCCCGGACATCACCGAACTGCCCAGCCACTACTTCCGCCGCAACATGTCACTGACCTTCATGGACGATCCCCGGGGGGTCGCCATGCGCCACGAGCTGGGAGTGGAGAACATCATGTGGTCGACCGACTTCCCCCACCCGGCGACGACCTGGCCGAACTCCCAGGAGTTCGTGGCCCGTAACTTCGCCGATGTCCCCGAGGAGGAGGCCCAGCTCATGGTGTGCGGAAACGCCGCCAGGGCCTACGGCCTCTGACCCGGTACGCCGCCAGCCGGGTGGCCCGGGAGTACCCCACAGGGCGGGGCCGAGCCCCTGATCTGAGCCGGCCGCCACTGCGGTTCCATGTGATCTGATTCTCGGACGGACGCGCTTCGGCGATGCCGTACCGCCGGATTGGATACAATATCCGTTCCGGAGTCCGCGGCTCATGGGAGGTCGGACGGCCGGCCCGGGCGACCAGGGAGCTTCTCGTGCCATCCTGTCCGAGAAGGGGCGAGACGACCAGAAGCGGGACGGTATGTGCCAGCTCCCGGATCGACGGATTCAGTCGGAGGAGCCCGACCGGACATCGGTGAGAATCGGAACAGAGGACAGGACGGGACAGGGCAGTGAACGACAAGCTGTACATCCACGAGTTCATCGACATCATCGGCCATCACCGCGCCGACTACATGCACCATATGACGGCCAACTTCAGTCCCACCGCCCAGGAGGAGCGCAACCAGCTCTGCTATGGGGTGTGGGGGGTGGTGGGCAGCACCTCCAGATGGCCTGAGGTGGTCAACTTCTGGGAGGAGGACGGCCTCGACGGGATGGCCACGTCGTTCCGGTACGAGTTCAACCACGCCACCCTCCAGGATCCGAAGCTGGCCAAGTGGTGGGCCACCGCCGCCAGTTTCCGGTCGGGCGGAACCGACCGACTGCTGGCTCCGGCCCCGTGGACGAGGACCATCACCGAGCTGTGCGCGGATGGCGTGACCGGCGAGACCTACGCGCACGAGCGGGTCCGGGTCCCACCGGGTAGGTCGGCCGAGTACCTCGAGATCGTCCGCCAGGAGGCCGTCCCCGCGTACGGCGAATTCGGCTGGGTGCTGGCCGGTGCCTGGGAGACGTTGATGATTGACGACTCCGAGTGTTTCTTCCTGTGGGCCGTACCGACGTGGGAGCAGTGGGCCGAGTTCGAAAAGGCCAGGCGGACCCACCCGTCACTGGTCAGGTGGCGCAACCGGGCCCTCAACGAGGCGGTGTCGACGGAGCGGATCCTCTTGGTCGACTCGCCCTTGTGCCCGTTCAGAACCCACCGGCAGCCGGCCCGCACCGACCAGGTCGACTGGGAGGAATGAATCGGGGGCCATCGACCTACTCGGAGAGATATCAGGGACAAGGAAGAAGGAAGCGAAACATGGAGGTACGACGAGTTGTGACGGGCCACAGCCCCGAGGGCAAGGCCACCTTTGTCGCCGACGACCGAATGGCGCCGGTGACCGTGGCGCTGTCACCGGGCAGCGAGTTCCATCAGCTGTGGGGTGCCGATGCGACGCCGGAGTTCCCCGACGACGGGTCGAGTCCCACCTACCGGACCTACTTCCCGCCTGTCGGTGGATTCCGCTTCGGGTTCTTCACCATTCCGCCTGATGGGGCCGAGCACCGTCCCTCGAACATCGATCTGGAGGGCGCCTACGCGGAGATGAACGAGAAGCTGCCCGGGCTGGCCGAGCACGCCGAGCCGGACAATCCCGGCATGCACACCACCGCCACCATCGACTACGGCATCGTGCTGTCCGGACAGGTCACGCTGGAACTCGACGGCGGGGTGACCGTCGTGCTTGACCCCGGCGACACCTATGTCCAGAACGGCACCCGCCATCGGTGGTCGAATTCGGGCACTGTCCCGGCGGTGCTCGCAGTGACGCTCATCGGCGCCAACCACCAACGCGTGGGCTGACGTCCGGGGGACCTAACCCGGGGATCGATTGAGCGACGCAGTCGCTCCCGGCTGATTCGGGACTGCCGGTCAGCGGGTCCCGGTGCCGGGGGCTACCTACCCGGAAGGCGGACGGTCGCCGTTCCACGAAGGACGCAATGCCCTCGCTGGCATCCTCGGAGGTCATCACCACCTCCTGCGCCATGGACTCCTCGAAGAAGGCGGAGGCCCGGTCCACGTCCAGTGACCGGTTGAGCAGCCGCTTGGCCAGACCCAGAGCGACAGTCGGACCCTGGGCCAACCTCGCCGCCAGCTCACCCACGGTGGCATCGAGGTCGGCCGACGGCACGATCCGGTTGACCATCCCCAGGGAGAAGGCTTCGGCGGCGGAAAGGCGATCCCCCAACAGGACCAGTTCTTTGGCCCGCTGCATCCCGATCACCCGGGGCAGCAGGTAGGCACCGGCGCCGTCGGGGAGGATGCCCCGGCGGACGAACACCTCGATGAATCCGGCTTCCTCGGCCGCCACGACGAGGTCACAGGCCAGAACCAGGTGTGCGCCTATCCCGGCGGCGGTGCCGTTGACCGAGGCGACGACCGGCTTCTGACAGTCGAGCACCGACGTGATCAGGCGTTGGGCTCCATCGGCGATCATGCGCATGACCGTGCCGGTGGCCAATGGGGCGTCACCGGAGTCATCGCTGCCAGATTGCGGGGCACGGAGATCAGCACCGGTGCAGAAGTGCTTTCCCGTCGCCCCGATCACCACGGCGCGGACGGTCGGCTCGTTGTCGGCGTCATGGAGCAGATCGATGATCGTGTTCCGCTGGTCGGCGGTGATGGCGTTGCCCGCATCGGGTCGGTTCAGGGTGATCCACGACACGCCCTCCTCCACCCGGTGGAGCAGGGTCCCGGTGTCCAGGCTCTCGGAGAGGGTCATGAGCGGATCCCGGGCGCCCGGCTCCCGAAGATGTCCGTGGCGATCAGGGATCCAAGCTGCTCGGCGTTCCAGCGTTTCGCACTGCTGGTGATGGTGGCCGCCTCATGCCAGCCCTTCATGTGGAAGATCTTGTCATGGATCACCCTGAACACCTGACCGGTAATGTACTGCGCCTGGTCGCTGGCCAACCACGCCACCAGCGGTGAGCTTCCGGCCGGGTCCATGGGATGGTACTCATCGGCGCCCAGCTGGTCGGGCTCGAAGGCCTCCCCCTGACCTCCGACGGTGGCCGTCAGCCGGGTCAGCCCACCGGGTCCGATGGCATTGACGGTCACCCCGATGCCGGCCAGTTCGAGGCTGGTGGTCTGGGTGAGGCCGACGATGGCCGCCTTGGCCGTGGCGTAGTTGGACTGGCCGAAGTTGCCCTGCAGGCCGGCCCCTGAGGTGGTGTTGATGATCCGGCCGTTGGTCACTTCACCGGCCTTGGCCCTGGACCTCCAATGGATGGCGGCGAAGTGGGACATGAGCCAGGTGCCCCGGACATGCACCCGCATCACCAGATCAAAGTCCTCGGGCGACATGTTCCAGATGGCACGGTCACGGCCGATGCCGGCGTTGTTGACCACCACGTCGAGTCGGCCGAAGGTCTCGATGGCCTGGCCGATCAGCTGCTCGGTCGTCGTCTCGTCACCCACGTCGCCGTAGTTGGGGGCGGCACGGCCTCCTTGACCGTTGATGAGATCGACGGTGAGGTCGGCGTCTCGGCCGGTTCCCGTTCCGTCCACCGCGGCACCGACATCGTTGACGATCACCGAGGCCCCCCGTCGGGCCAACTCGAGGGCATGACCCCGACCGATGCCGTGTCCGGCTCCGGTCACCACGGCCACCTTTCCTGCCAAGAACTGCTCCATTCACTTTCCTTGTCGCTCGTAGAGACGTTGCTCCGGCAGGGCCGCCGGGCTCTCTGGGCCCGTTGTCGATTGCCGCGGACATGGATCACCGGCGCTCGATACCACGGAGACCGCGAAGGTTCCGGCGCACACTATCCACGCCATTCGCCCCGCCACCAATCACCTTCCCCGGTGGGTCCCCACCGGAGATTTCGCAGACCGGTATTGTATATTACATATAGAGCGTCTGCATGGAGTACAGCAGCGCCGGTCGTTCCGCTCCCACCACGGCGATCTCGATCTCGGTGGTCACCAGCGTTCCCTTGGGGCGGGCCGAGGCCTCGACCAGGCGGCTGCGACTGTGCACCCGGGAGCCGGCCGGCACCGGCGCTACGAACCGCAGTTTGTCGGCGCCGTAGTTGGCGGCATTGGTGTGACCGGAAATCGCCACTTCGCCACCGGACATCAAGTGGGGGATCAGACTGAGGGTGAGAAAACCGTGGGCCACGGGACCGCCGAACGGGCTCTCCTTGAGCGCCCGATCCACGTCGACGTGGATCCACTGACGGTCGCCGGTCAGCTCGGCGAATTGGTCGATCATCTCCTGTGTCACCGTCATCTCGGGTCCCCACCCGCTGAACTGGGTCGATGCCGCGGCATTGAGCGCCTCGACGTCGTCAAACCGGATCGTCTGCACAGTGGTGTTCTCCTCGTTGGTCGTTATGGTCGGGACGGCAGGAAACGGCGGTCCGGCGGTCAGCGCCGTCTGCTGGAGTGGGCCAACTCCGCGGCGCGGGTGCGCAGCTCGGGCTTCTGGACCTTTCCGGTGGAGGTGGTCGGGAGGACATCGACCAGATGGACGTAGCGGGGGGCCTTGAAGTTGGCCATGTGCTCTCGGCACCACGAGACCACCTCCGCCGGGTCGGGGTGGGTCCCGGGGCGGGGGACCACGAACGCCGCTCCCACCTCGCCCAGGCGCTCGTCCGGTGCGGCCACCACGGCGACGTGGGCCACGTCGTCGCGGCGAAGGATGATCGACTCCACCTCCGCGGCCGAGACGTTGAACCCCCCCACGATGAAGATGTCCTTCTTGCGGTCGACGATCCGCAGATAGCCGTCCTCGCCGAGGAATCCGACGTCCCCGGTGTGCAGCCAACCGCCGGAGTCCACGGCCGCCGCCGTCGCCTCGGGAGCGTTGAAGTACCCGCTCATCAGGTTGAAGCCCCGCACCAGCACCTCGCCGGGTTGGCCGGTGGGCTGGTCGGCCCCGGTGTCGTCGACGATCCGGAGGCTGAGGCCGTCCAGCGGGTGACCGACGGTGGTGGCGATGGTCTCGATGGTGTCGGACTGCTCGCAGATGGTCACCGTGCCGTGGGTCTCGGTCAGGCCGTAGGCGGTGATCACCGTGTCGAGACGGAGGTCCGACTTCATTCTGGCGATGAGCTTGACGGGAACGACTGCCGCCCCGGTCACCGCCAGCCGGAGGGTGTCGATGGCGAACGATGCCAGGTCGGGGTGCGTGAGGATGGACTGAAAGATCGAGGGCGGACCGGGCAGGACGGTGATTCGTTCCTCGGCCACCCGGTCCACAACCGACTGGACGTCGAAGACGGCGTGGGGAACCAGGGTCACCCCCCGGATGAATCCGGCCAGCACCCCTGATTTGAGCCCGGCCGTGTGGAAGAACGGGTAGACCACCAGCATCCGGTCGCCCGGGCGAAGCCCGACCCCTTTCGTCCACTGCTCGTAGGTCTCCACGCTGGCGCCGTGCCGGAGCACTGCTCCTTTGGGGAGCCCCGTGGTCCCCGAGGTGAAGATGATGTCACTGGGATCGTCGGCGGTGACCGCGGCTTCCCGGGCCCGGGCGTCGTCGGGGCTGACCCGTTGGGCTCGGTCGAGGAACGAGGTCCACGACGTCGACCCCCCGGCGACCGGACCGCGCAGCACCACCGTCTCCCGCACCCCTTGGAGACCCTCGATCCCGTCGAGAAGGTCCACGTAGTTGGTCCCGAGGAAGTCGGTGACCAAAAAGAGCATCGTCACGCCCGAAGCCCGGAGGAGATCGGCGGCCTCCTCGCCCTTGTAGCGGGTGTTGACGGGCACCAGGATGGCCCCGACCCCGTAGACGGCGAACGACGTCACGATCCAGTCGAGGCCGTTGGGGGCCCAGATACCCACCCGGTCGCCGGGCTCGACACCACTGGCCATGAGGGCCCGTTCGACCAGCTCGACCGACACGGCCACGTCGGCGAAGGTGGGTCGGGCCGAACCCTCCACCACCGCCTCGAGCGTCGGATACCGCTCGGCGGCGGCACGCACCACGGCCGGGATGGTCGCGGCGCTCATCAGGCGTCGCCACCGCCGGGCGCCACCCAGCGGGCCTCCCGCTTCTCGGTGAAGGCCAGCGGCCCTTCCTCCTGGTCGGGGTGGCCCCACATGGAGACCAGCTCCTCGGCGCCGGCCTTGCAGGCGTCGGTCAGCCCCAGCTCCAGCGCCCCCCACAGGGCCCGCTTGGTGGCGGCCATGGCCGCCGGCGAGTTCTGGGCGATCTTCTCGGCCAGCTCCTGGGCGGCCGGGCGGAGCTGGTCGGGCGGATCGACGATCTGGCTGATCATTCCCAGCTCGTAGGCCCGCCGGGCGTCGATCCGCTCGTGCCGGCCGACCAGGGCCATCCGCATGACGGCCTCGACGGGCATCTTGCGGATCAGGCCGATGACCTCGATGGCGGTGACCTGGCCGATCGAGACATGGGGATCGAAGAAGGTGGCGTCCGACGCGGCGATGACGATGTCGGCGTCGGCGATCCAGTGGAAGCCGCCACCGGCACAGATGCCGTTCACCGCGGTGATGACCGGCTTGGTCACCTTCTGGTGCCAGGCGGTGAAGTGGAGGTCGAGATCCACCAGGCCCTCCCGGTACCGCTCCATGCCGACCCCGTCGGTGGCCAGCTCGGCCACATCCACGCCGGTCTGGAACGCCCTCCCCTCGCCGGTGTGGACGATCACCCGTACCTGGGGATCCTGGTCGAGCTCGATCCACGCCTGGGCGAACTCGTCCCGCATCAGGGCATTCATGGCATTGAGCCGTTCGGGGCGGTTGTTGATGAGCCAACCGACCCGACCCCGCCGCTCCACCGTCAGGCACTCGAATGTCGAGTACGTCATGTGCTCCTCCTCGGTCGGCCGGGTGCCGACGGTCCGTCCGTTCACGCTGGCGGTTCCTGGGTGCTGCCGGCAGGCGCCGCCCAGCGGGCCTCCCGCTTCTCGGTGAAGGCCAGCGGTCCTTCCTCCTGGTCGGGGTGGCCCCACATGGAGACCAGCTCCTCAGCCCCGGCCTTGCAGGCGTCGGTCAGCCCCAGCTCCAGCGCCCCCCACAGGGCCCGCTTGGTGGCGGCCATGGCCGCCGGGGAGTTCTGGGCGATCTTCTCGGCCAGCTCCTGGGCCGCCGGGCGGAGCTGGTCGGGGGGATCGACGATCTGGCTGATCATTCCGAGCTCGTAGGCCCGCCGGGCGTCGATCCGCTCGTGCCGGCCCACCAGGGCCATCCGCATCACGGCCTCGACGGGCATCTTGCGGATCAGGCCCACGGCCTCATAGGCGGTGACCTGACCGATGGAGACGTGGGGATCGAGGAAGGTGGCATCTGACGCCGCCATCACGATGTCGGCGTCGGCGATGAAATGGAGCCCACCTCCGGCGCACACCCCGTTGACGGCGGCGATGACCGGCTTCCAGACCTGGTTGTGCCAGCCCGTCAGCCGCAGTTCGGCCCGTCTGGTCCGGCGGGACTGTTCGCGCAGGGCCTCGGGGTTGCCGGCCAGCTCCGCCACGTCCAGCCCGGTCTGGAAGGCTCGACCAGCGCCGGTGTTCACGATGACCCGCACGGCGGGATCGGCATCCAGCTCCTGCCATGCCGCTTCGAGGCCGTCGATCATGGCTGCGTTCATGGCGTTTCCCGAGTGGGGCCGGTTGAAGACCAGCCAACCGACGGGGCCGTGGCGTTCGATCACGAGGGCCGGCTCGTGCCGGTCCGTGTGTTCGTCTGCGGCGCTGCTACCCATGACTCTCCTTGTGCGCATGCCGGCTCCGGTCGTGGACGCGTGTGCTCGGGCCGATGACGGTACCCGGCCGGGCCGCAAGGCGCCAGCCGGACCTGCCAATTGAATATTATGTACGCGTCCCGCTTCGGGCTGCTCCTCGGTCTGGATCTCAGGTCCCGGGCAGGGTCTCACCCACGATTCCCGCCCGGCGCAGCCGGTCGATGGCGCCTGGTGTCAGACCCAGCTCGGCCAGGATCGCATCATTGTGCTGGCCGAGTGTCGGCGCCGGCGAGCGAAGCCATCGCTCCACCCGGGAGTAGCGGAAGGGCAGCATGGGGATCTCGTGGTCGCCGGTGACCTGGTGATGTTCGACCTCGAACAGCGATCGGGCCCGCAGTTGCGGGTTGGAGGCGATGTCGCGGGGTGCCACCACCGTTGCCGCCGGCACCCCCGCCCCGACCAGTTGCTCGGCGATCTCGTCGGCATCACGGCCCACCGTCCAGGCCCTGAGTCCGTCGTCGATCCGGTCGTGGTGTCGGCGGCGGCCCGTCTGATCGGCCAGGGTCGCCTCGTGGGTCCACGTAGGGTTCCCCAGTACCGAGCACAGCGACCGCCACTGCCCGTCGGTGGTCACGGCTATAGCCACCCAGCGGTCCTCGCCTGCGCACGGATAGACGCCCTGGGGTGCGGCCAGAGGTCCCCGATTGCCGTCCCGCTGCAACAACTCGCCGGTGGCGCCGAATTCGACCACCTGCTCGGCCGCGGCGCTGAGGGCCCCTTCCACCATGGCCGTCTCCACCAGCCGGCCGCCTCCGGACCGGTCCCGCTCGATAAGCGCCAGCAGGGTGGCGATCACCGAGTGCATCCCGGCCAGGGGGTCGCAGGCGCCACGGACCAGTACCGGTGGTCCGTCGGCGAAGCCGGTCAGCCAGGCCATGCCGGTCAGGCACTCCATGGTCTGAGCGAAACCGGTCCGATCTCGCCAGGGCCCGTCGAGGCCGAAGGCGGGCATGCGCACCATGATGAGGTCGGGGTTGATCTGGTGGAGCCGCTCCCATCCGAGACCGAACTGCTCCATGACCCTGGGGGTGTAGTTCTCGACCACCACGTCGGCGGTGAGGGCCAGGCGCTCGAAGGTCTCGACCCCCTCGGGGCGGGCGAGGTCGAGGGTGATGGCCTGCTTGCCCACGTTCACAGCGTGGAAGATGGGCCCCCACTCCCACCACCGGCCGTCAGCGGGAGTGCGCGTGCTGGCGAATCGCATGTAGTCCGGCCTGGTCACCGACTCGACCTTGACCACCTCGGCTCCGAGGCAGGCCAGCACGTTGGTGGACGCCGGGCCCGCCCACCAGGCCGTGCAGTCGATGACCCGCACACCGTCCAGCGGAAGTCGCCAGCCACCGCCACCGCCACCGGCGGAGTCGCCCCCGACGTCCTGGCCGGTCGGGGTCGACCAGTCGATACCCCCGGTGTGCTCACCGATGGACGGGGCGGCCCGGAAGAGGGGTGGCTCCGTCCCCGAGATGCGGTAGGGTACCCGCGGCTGGGAGAAGCGGCCTGACGGACTCTTCTGGAAGACACCCCGGGATACGAACTGCTCGAACCCGGGTACCGTCGACCCGTCGAGGACCGGTCCGGACGGTATCCGGAGCAGGGCCGCCTCCTCCAGCACCTCCGCAGTTGTCCGCTGAGTCGTGTGGTGGTGGACGGCGGCCAGGAACTCGGCCCGCCGGGCGAAGCGCTTTCCCGCCTGGGAGAGGTCCGGGTCGTCCAGCAGGTCCGGTCGACCGATCATGATCAGGAAGTCATGGAACTGCTGGGCGCTGTTGGTGGTGAAGACGGCGTAGCCGTCCCCGGTCGGCTCGATGGACGGCACCTCGATGGCCCGTCCGGTGCCTTTCTGGGACGGCCATCCGGCGAAGGACGCGAACACCGTGGGGTAGGTGACCATGGTCACCGCCATGCAGTCGAGCATGGCCACGTCGACATGCTCACCCTGTCCGCAGCGCGTCGCCTCCCGATGGGCGGCAAGGGCGCCGACGGCGGCGTAGGTACCGGCCAGCCACTCACCGATCCGCCCCCCCGCCGCCAGCGGTGGTTGTTCGGGCAGGCCCCGCTGACCGGTGGACCCGCAGGCGGCCTGCAGGGTGAACTCGGTGCTCGGGTGGTGGGCCCATGGTCCCTGGCAGCCGAACGGGGTGATGGTCACCACCACCAACCCCCGGTTGGAGGACCACAGGTCGCCGGTGTCGACGGGTGCGTCCGTCACCAGGATGTCGGCTGCGGCCAGCAGCCGGTCGGCGTCGGCATCGCCGTCGACCGACCGTTTGGAGGTGTTGAGGTACTCGAACAGGGCGCCCGATCCCCACCGGCGCAGGGGGTCTCCTTCCGGCGTCTCCACCTTGACCACGTCGGCACCGGCGTCGGCCAGGAGCTTCGTGCAGTACGGACCGGCGATATCGGTGGTGAGGTCGATGACCCGCACGTTCTCGAGCATGTTCATCCGTCCTTGGTCGTGCCGCCCGGGCGGTGCGTCGGCCGGGACGGTGCTCACCGGGCACTCACCCCGACGGCGGCACCCCCCGGTGACGCTCGGTGACCCTTGGATTCGCCAGCGGCAGGCCGAGTGGACCCTGAAGGTACACCCGTACTGAGAAGGGTGCCCTCAAGAGTGCAGTCGGGGTCCGACCCCGCAGTAGGGGACAACCCGAACATTGCTGCTGCCTGATGCCGATGACAGGAAGAAGGCCTATGACCGCTTTCCGATCCGGATGGCGGTCCACCGGAGGGGCCTCACGCAGGTGGGGGATCACCGCCGCCTGCCGAGGGCGAACTCGGTCCGTCGACGATCGGCCGGAAGTACGGAAGCTTCTGGGTGTCACTGATGGGGTGGAACTCCACGGCGAGCACGAGTCCTTCGAACAACTCGTCCGGTGTGCAGCCGATGATCGTACTCACCACGGAGAACCCTTCATCGAGCTCGACGATGGCCACGGCGTACGGGACCTCGAAGACCGGCATCTGGGGACGCCACACGATCGTCCAGCTGTAGAGCCGGCCCCGGCCCCGGCTCTGCTCCCACTGGAGCTCCCGGCTGTGGCAGCGCCAGCAGATGCGGGCGGCGTCGGCGATGGCCAGGTGGCAGCGCGAGCAACGGAGGAAGCGAAGCTCCTCTCGGGCACAGCCCTCCCAGTACGGAGCCGAGAACAGCGAGGGCACCGGGGCCGGCACGCCGAGCGGATGGGGCCGTAGCTGGTTCACGGACGCTCCGCTCCCACCAGCATGACGTCGGTGAAGAGTGCGCCGGAGCCCCCGTTGGAACAGAGGGCGACCTCGGCTCCGACCACCTGGGCCGAGGCACACGTGCCCCGAACCTGTTGCACGCTCCGAATTACCCGTTGGAGCATCTGGGTGGAGTTCCCGGGGTGGGCGAAGGACATGGTCCCGCCGTCGGTGGTCACCGGAAACGTTCCCCCCGGCCCGATGGTGCCGTCCGACACGAACCCGCCCCCCTCACCGTCCGCGCAGAAGCCGAACGCCTCCAGCTGGCGGATGATCTCGAAGGAGAACGGGTCATACAGCTCGCACACGTCAACGTCGGCGGGGCCAAGGCCGGCGGTGTCGAACGCGGCCCTGGCCGCGCTCCGCCCCACGTAGCCGGCCGGGACGTCCTGGTCCGCCCGACCCCGGAAGTCCCAGACCGGGCCATGCTGGTAGGCGGGACCGTAGGCGTCGCTGCCGCCACCGAGGATCCACGCCGGCGGCCTCGGTAGGTCGCCCACCCGGTCCGCGGTCGTCAGCACCAGACCGCAGCCGCCCTCCGAGGTGGTCGAGCAGTCCAGCAGATGAAAGGGCTCGGCGATGGGGCGGGAGGCCAGGATGTCCTCGGGGCCGAACGGGCCGCGTCCGTAGTACACGGCCTCCGGGTTCTGGTGCCCGTTGTTGCGGATGGTGGCTGCCACTGTCGCCATCTGCTCCGGTGTGGTGCCGAACGTCAGCATGTGCCGTTTGGCCATCAGCGCGAACTCCACCGCGGTAAACATCCCGTAGCCGACCACGAACTCGTTGGTCGGCCTGGTCCAGGGGGCGGTGGATGCCCGATCGGTGTAGACGCCGGCGCTGCCGCCGACCACCAGCACCACGTCGCACTGGCCGGTGGTGATCAGGGCCGCAGCCTCGATGACCGCCGGGATACCCAGCCCGTTTCCCGAGCGTCGGCATGGGCCCAACCGGAGCTCGTAAGCCAGCTCGCCGGCGCGCTCGCCGATCACCCCGTCGACGTCGGCGACCCCGAGCCCGGCGTCATCCAGCGCCCCCAGCGCTCCCTCGATGGCGATGGACACCGAGTCGTGGCCGGGCAGGCTGCGGGCCTGGACGGTGTTGTGAATGCCGACGATGGCCGCACCGCGGAAGGGGTGGGTCACCGGGGCACGACGGCCCCGGCTCCGCCGGGAGCGTCCTGGGGTGCGGATGTGAACATGGCCTCGGGCCCGTCGATCATGGTCTGAGGGTCCTGTTCCCGTCGCAATCTCCGGCTCCTCCCGTTCGACACCATCGAGGGCCGCTCGCCGTCGAAGACCCCCCGGTCCCGGTAATGTAGTCGGAGGGAACGCTGGCCGAGAGGCCCGAAACCGGAGGTCACGCGCCGGAGGGGTTCCAGCCGGGAGGGGCCGCGGTGCGGTGCCCGGTGTTTGCCAGGTGCCTTAAGCTGCCGCCTGATGGACGACGATCTGCACGGATGGAGACCGGCCCTCGAGGACATCCAGCGGAGGAAATCCGAGGTGGGGGCCATGGGCGGCGAGGCCCGCCTGGTCCGCCAACACGAGCGGGGTCGGCTCAACGCCAGGGAGCGGATCGCTGCCTTGTTCGATCCGGGCTCGTTCTTCGAGATCGGCGGCTTGGTGGGTTCGACGGAGAATCCGCCGGTTCCGGCCGACGCGCTGGTGGTGGGGTCGGGACGGATCGGGGGCCGCCCCGCCCTGGCCGGCGCCGAGGACGTCACCGTGTTGGGCGGTTCCATCGGCAACGGCGCCTCCGACAAGCGCTACCGCCTCTGCCAGCTCGCCCTCCAGGAGCGGGTGCCGCTGGTGATGATGTTGGAGGGGGCCGGACACCGGGTGACCAATCCGGCATCAGGTCGCCGGCCCGGCGACCTTATGGGCCTGGCCGAGCTGTCCGGAACCGTGCCCATGGTGTGCCTGGTGCTCGGGGCGTCGGCGGGTCACGGGGCGCTGACGGCACCACTGAGTGACTTCGCGGTGATGACCGAGACCGCTTCGATCTTCGCCGCCGGGCCACCGCTGGTGAAGTCGGGAACGGGCGAGGACGTGACCAAGGAGGTACTCGGGGGACCCCAGGTGGCCGCCGACACCTCCGGCGTGATCCACAACGTGGTGGTCGACGACGTGGAGGCCGTGGCTCTGGCCCGGAGGTACCTGGCCCACTTCCCCCTCAACCGGTGGGAGCGACCCCCGCGCCGGGACGGTCCCGATGTGGCCCCGCGCCGGCTGGACGAACTGCTGGCGCTCATACCGCCCGACCCCCGGCGTCCGTACGCCATCCGCCCGGTGCTCGAGGCCGTGGTCGACGGGGGCGAGCTCCTCGAGGTCCAACCCCGCTTCGGGCGCTCGATCGTGACCGCCTTGGCCCACCTGGGCGGACGCAGCGTGGCCATCGTGGCCAACGACCCTGGTGTGATGGCCGGGACGGTCGACAGCAACGCCGCCGACAAGGTTGCCCACTTCCTCGACGTGGCCGGAGCCTTCGGCCTGCCCTGTGTCTTCCTCGCCGACAACCCGGGCGTTCTCGCCGGCACCCGAGCCGAGCAGCAGGGCATCCTGCGCCACGCGGCGCGCATGTTCGCCGTGCAGCACCGACTGCAGGTGCCGAAGCTCCACGTCACGGTGCGCAAGGCCTTCGGGTTCGGCTCGTCGATCATGGCCATGAACCCTTTCGACGGGCAGACCATCACCCTCGCCTTCCCCTCGATCACCCTGGGGGCCCTGCCCGCTTCGTCGGAGGGCTCCGCCATCGCCGACCCCGAGGAGCGTGCCCGCCTGGCGGCCGAGCAGGCCAACGCCTCGGTCAACGCCGGGGCCCGGCTCGCCTACGACGACGTCATCGACCCCCGCGATCTACGTACGGCGCTGCTGGCCGGATTGGCGCTGGCGGACGGGAGGGACTCCGTGCCTCGGCCACCGGTTCCGGCCGGGATACTGCCATGAGCCAGTTCAACCTCGCCGATCTGTGGGAGGCCGTCGCCGACCACGTCCCCGATCGGGTGGCCCTCCGGTGCAGTGGGCGGGAACGCACCTATCGACAGCTGGAGGAGCGCTCCAATCGCCTGGCCCACTGGCTCCTCGACCAGGGCGTGGGACCCGGCCAGCACGTCGGTCTCTACATGCAGAACAGCCTGGAGTACGTCGAGGGCACCCTGGCCGCCTACAAGGTCCGGGCCGTCCCGATCAACATGAACTACCGGTATGTGGCCGCGGAACTGCTACATCTCGTCAACGATGCGGACATGGTCGGTGTAATCCTCCAACCCGACTACGCCGGGCGTCTGGCCGAGGTGGCACCCGAGGTGCCCACCCTGCGTTGGTCGCTGGTCGCCGGACCCGACTACGAGGCGGCACTGGCTTCGTCCTCGCCGGAGCGCGGCTTCGGCCCTCGTTCGGGAGACGACCTCTACGTCCTCTACACGGGCGGCACGACCGGGATGCCCAAGGGCGTGGTGTGGCGTCACGAGGATGCGTTCTTCGCCTGTATGGCCGGTGGTGACCCCAACCGGGACGAGGTGAGGTCGGTCGGGGAGCTGGTGGGGCGGATCGCCCCCTCCCCGTCCACCTTTTTGGCGCTGGCGCCCCTCATGCACGCCGCCGGCGCCTGGACGGTGCTCCTGTACCTGTTCGGAGGCAACCGAGTCGTCCTGTGGCCCGGTCCCCTCGACCCGGTCGAGGTATGGCGCACGATCGAGCGGGAGCGGGTCACGGCCACCAGCGCAGTGGGCGACGCGGTGATGCGCCCGCTGCTCGACGCCTGGGATCTCCTCGACCCCGTCGCGGACGTGAGCTCGGTGCGGACATTCAGCTCCGGGGGCGCTCCGCTGTCTCGGCCGGTCCGGGAACGCTTCCTCGCCACCTTCCCCTCGATACCGCTGGCCGACGGGTACGGTTCATCGGAGACCGGCATCCAGGCCCGGCGGGTCTTCGTCGGCCCCAGTGGCGACAAGCCCGAGCCCCGCTTCGATGCCAGCCAGGCGGTGGTTATGGATGAGTACACCCGTCGGCCGGTGCCCCCGGGTTCGGAAACGGTCGGTCGGGTGGCCCGTACCGGGCGCATTCCGCTCGCCTACTACAACGACCCGGTCAAATCGGCGGCCACCTTCGTGGAGTGGGACGGGCGCCGCTGGGCGCTGACCGGCGACATGGCCACGGTCGGCTCGGACGGGACCATCGCCCTGCTGGGCCGGGGATCGATCTCCATCAACACCGGGGGGAGAAGGTCTACCCCGAAGAGGTGGAGGCGGTGCTGCGACAGAGCCACGATGTCTATGACGTGGTGGTGGTGGGCGCTCCCGACGAGCGGTGGGGTGAGCGGGTGGTGGCCGTCGTCGAGCCCACCCCCGGGGCCGCGCCTGACGAGGACGAGCTCCGAGCCCTGGCCCGCCTCTCGCTGGCCGGCTACAAGGTCCCCAAGCGGGTGCTGTTCGTCGACAAAGTGGTCCGTTCGCCGACTGGCAAGCCCGACTACCGGTGGGCCGCCGAAGTGGCCGCACGGGTCTGACTCCAGTCGACGGGGCAGCTCCCGCCGTGAAGGCGCCCGGCGGGCTACGCCCCGGTGCCCGTTCCCTTCATGCGCTCGAGAAGGCCTTGGCGGTTGGCTTCCGCAGTCTGGGTGTGTCCGGCCAGGGCCTGGAGCTCGGTGCCGGCCCGTATGGCCGCCCGGGCACCCCACACATCGAAGGCCCGGTGCACGCTGCGCTTGTTGATCTGGGCGAGATCGCTCGGTACACCCGCCACCCGGCCCGCCACCGCCACCACCGAGTCCTCCAAGGCCTGGGCCGGGAACGACCGGTTGGCGAAGCCGATGGCCGCCGCCTCGACCCCGGAGATGGGATCGCCGGTCAACATGAGCTCCATGGCCCGCCGCATGCCCAGAAGCACCGTGTGGTACTGCCAGTCCGGCGGGCTCATCAGCCGCACCACCGGGTAGCTGATCTCGGCGTCGTCGGCCACGTAGACCAGGTCACAGGCGGATGCCAGTTCGGTTCCCCCGGCAATGGCGTAGCCGTGGACCTGGGCGATGACCGGCTTGGCCAGGTCCCAGATGCTGAACCAGGTGTCGTTGCACTGACGGGCCCACTGCCCGTCGCCCGGCGCGGAGTAGAAGGGCGCCCCTTCCATCAGGGGGCCACCGGCAAGGTCGTACCCGGCGGAGAAGCACGGTCCTGCTCCCCGGATGATGGTTGCCCGCACTGCCGGGTCGTGGTCGTTCGAACGGAGCGCGTCCAGCAGCTCGACGCGCATGAGGGTCGAGATGGCGTTTCGCTTCTCGGGCCGGTTCAGGGTGACGCGACCCAGGTGCTCGGCCGGTGAGTCGACGGCGATGGTGTCATAGCTCATGATCCGTCCCGGAGGCCGGCCATCAGACGGAGCTCCTCCTCGCCGGGGGCGTCGACGATCAGGCCGGTGGAGAGCGGAGGTGGCGACCAGGTGGCCCACCGCCGCCGGATGCGCTGCTCGTCGCCGATGAGGGCGCTCTGCTCGAGGTACTCGTCGGGCACCGCCGCCACCGCCTCGTCCTTGCGGCCGGCCAACCAGAGCCCCTGGATGCGCTGGGCCTCGTCGGGGAAGCCCCTTCTCGCCATTGCCTCCCGGTGGAAGTTGTGGGTGGCACTTCCCATGCCCCCAACGTACATGGCGGTCAGGGGCCGCATCCGGCCGAGGGCCCCGGTGACGTCGTCGGTGAGCTGCACCGACAGACCGGTGAAGATCTCAAAACCGTCGGGTCGGCCTCCCCTCTCGTCCCACCCGCGCTGGAGGGGCGCCAGGTGCGAGTCCGACCCGAGCGCCATCGGAAGCCACCCGTCGCCGACCTCGGCGCACAGTTCCGTGTTCTTGGGGCCTCCCGAGGCCAGCCACACCGGAATCGGCGCCAGCGGGTGGAGGATCGATCGCAGGGCCTTGCCCTGGCCGGACGACCCGGGCCCCTGGTAGGGGAGGGTGATCTCCCGGCCGTCGTGGGTGACCGGGGCTTGCCGCTCGAGGACCTTGCGCACGATGGCCACATAGTCCCGAAGGCGATCGGTCGGATGCCCCCACGGCTGCCCGTACCATCCCTCAACGATCTGGGGACCGGATACCCCGATGCCGATGATGACCCTCCCGCCCCCGGCCAAGGCATCGACGGTCATGGCATGCATGGCCAGCGTGGTCGGAGGTCGAGCCGCCAGTTGGGCAATGGCCGTCCCCAACTTGATGCGGCGGGTCGATGCCGCCAGATAGGCGAGGGGGGAGAGGGCGTCGGCGCCGTAGGCCTCGGCGCTCCACACCGAGTGGTACCCGAGGACCTCGGCCGCCCGGACCAGATCCACGGGAACCGTCAGCGCCGCCGACCGGTAGAGGTTCAGACGTAGGGCGAGGTGCATGGGGACCCACCCTAGCCAGGCACCGTCCCCGCGGTTCAGATACAATATATTCTCTGGACCAGGACATGACCGCCCCACCGATGTCGCCGCGCCCGCCATGAGGAGTCCCCAGTATCGCCGGCCACCCGGGTGGGGCGATGGGCGGGGCTGACACCGGCTGGATGGCCGACTGCCTGTCGATCCAGGCGTTGTCCTTCCGGTACGCCTCTGGAGTGGACCGGCGCGGATCGCCAGGTGTTCCTCAGCGCATTCCGCGCCGAGGCCACGCTGCGGGTCTCTCGGTCCGGCACCGAAGCCGGTGAGCTCGTCTCCAGTTTCACCGGCCATGACGAGTTGGGACGGATCCCTGCGCTCATCACCAGGTACGCACGCACCTTCCATCTGGTGGGGAATCACCTGTATGACATCCAGGGGGACGAGGCCACCGGCGAGGTCTACTGCTCGGCCCACCATCTGACGTCCGGTCCCAACGGGGATACCGATTACGTCATGCTCATCCGCTACCAGGACCGGTACCGGCGCGATCCGGAGGGTCAGTGGCTGATCAGTGATCGGGGCGTGGTGGTGGACTGGAACGAAATCCATGCAGGCGTACTTCCGGCCGGGCAGTAGTGTGCCGCGGTGGAATTGAGCGAGCTACCACCGGGGCCGGGACGGAGGCGGCGGAGTGCCTCGTTGACCTCCTGCCTGGGTGGTGGCCTCCTCGTCCCGGAAACTTCCCGAGTCCCAACCGCGGTGCAGGCCGTTTCCACGGTTGACCGTTTCGGCCACCAATCGCTTCACGTAGCCTCGTTCCGGAGGAACATGACCGATGAACTTTGATGACAGTCCCGAAGATGCCGAATTCCGCCGTGAGGTGTCGACGTGGCTGAAGGGCCACGCCCAAGTCCGCACCGGAATGGACGATTGGTCACGCAACCATGCGCACCCCGACTACGTGCGACGGTGCCGCCAGTGGCAGCACTCGCTCTATGAGGGGGGCTGGGGGGCGATCACTTGGCCGGTCGAGTACGGCGGTCGGGGCGAGAGCGCCTGGCATCAGACCATCTTCAACCAGGAAGCGGCGAACTACGACGTCTCGACGGGTGTCTTCGCCGTGGGCATCGGGATGTGTGGGCCGACGCTCATCGCCCACGGCACCGACGGGCAGAAACACCGCTACCTTCCTGCCATGCTGCGAGGCGAGGAGGTGTGGTGCCAACTGTTCTCGGAGCCCGACGCCGGATCCGATCTGGCCGGGCTGAAGACCCGGGCGCACCGGGACGGCGACGAGTTCGTGGTCAACGGCCAGAAGGTGTGGACCTCGGGCGCCCAGCACAGCGACTGGGCCATCCTGATCGCCCGCACCAATGCCGACGTTCCCAAGCACAAGGGCATCACGTACTTTCTGGTGGATATGCGGACGCCGGGTATCGAGGTCCGTCCGCTCCGGCAGATCACCGGCTACGCGCATTTCAACGAGGTGTTTCTCACCGACGTGATTGTTCCGGTGGAGAACGTGGTCGGCACGATTGACAACGGGTGGGCGGTGACCCACACCACCATGAGCAACGAGCGCACCCTGATCGGGGGGGCCGGACAGGGCATCACCGCCGACCAGGTGTTGGACCTGGCCCGCCGCTGCGGAAGGAGCGCCGATCCGCTGGTCCGACAGGATATTGCCGCTTTCTACACCCGCGTGCAACTGCTTCGCTTCATGAACTACCGGATCCAGACCGCCCTGTCCCATGGGAGGATGCCCGGCCCCGAGGCCTCGACGACCAAGCTGTTCGTCTCCCAGCACATGAGCCTGACCGGCGATCTCCTCATGGAGCTCGCCGGTGCCGGCGGCATGCTGGCCGGCAAGGACGCCATCGACAGCGGCGCCTGGGAGACGGCATTCCTCAACCAGTGGATGTCCAAACTCGGCGGCGGTACCGACAACATCCAACGGAACTCCCTCGCTGAGCGCGTCCTCGGACTACCTCGGGAGCCCCGCACCGACAAGGACGTCGCCTTCAGCGCCCTGTCCTGAGGAGTGGGTCGGGCGGCCCGTTCTCTGACCTGGCTGATTGGTGACCGTGGCCGGGGTCGTTACACTCTGGGCATCAGACGCAAACGAGAGTTCGCATGAAGACCGGCAACCACACCATCGACAGGGCCGACGGCCACTACACGATCATCACGGCGGACAGTCACGCCGGCGGCAGCCATGCCGCCTATCGGGAGTATCTCGACCCCGGGTTCATCGAGGACTTCGACGCCTGGCGGGCCAAGTACAAGAACCCCTTCAAGGATCTGGGTGACAATCGCCGTCTCCGGAATTGGGACAACGAGATGCGGAACTCCCAGCAAGAGGCGGACGGCGTGATCGGTGAAGTCATCTTCCCCAACACCGTCCCGCCGTTCTTTCCGAGCTTCGTGCTCTTCGCCCCGCCACCACGACCCGAGGACTATCGCCATCGCCTGGCCGGCGTGCGGGCGCACAACCGATGGCTGGTGGACTTCTGCGGTGAGTTCCCCGAACGGCGTGCCGGCATCGGCCAGATCTTCCTCAACGACATCGATGATGCGATAGAGGACGTGCACTGGATAAAGGACCACGGGCTCCGGGGCGGGATACTCCTCCCGAACATCCCCCCTGACGTGAAGTGGGTCCGACCGCTCTACGATCCGGCCTATGACCGGTTGTGGGAGGTCATCGAGGACCTTGAGGTACCCATCAACGTCCATGGGGGAACGGGGGCGCCCGACTACGGCGACTATCCCTTCGCCATGCTCTTCTACATCAACGAAGTCGGGTTCTACTCGCAGCGCCCCCTGGTCCACTTCATTCTCGGTGGGGTGTTCGAGCGCTTTCCCCGACTCAAATTCGTGATCACCGAGACCGGGTGCTCCTGGGTGCCCCCGTTGTTGGGCGGTCTCGACGCCGCCATCGACAAGATCCGGAAGACGGGCCAGACGGGGGAGATCCGCTACGGGGAGGAACACAAGCTCGATCACCTGGCCAGCGAGTACTTCGCCCAGAACGTGTGGATGGGGGTCAGCCAACCCCGCCCTGCCGATGTAGCCGTCCGGGATCAGATCGGCGTGGAGCGGTTCATGTGGGGCAGTGACTACCCCCACGACGAGGGGACCTATCCCTTCACCCGCGAGACCTTGCGCCAGGTGCTTCCTGGCATCGGGCCCGATGAGAAGCAGAGGATCCTGGGGGAGAACTGTGCCAGCCTGTACGGCTTCGACCTGAACAGGTTGGCTCCCCTCGCCGCCGCCTTCGGACCGACGGTCGAGGAGTTGGACGCCCGGTTGGAGGAGCTTCCCGATCACCCCAACGAGGCCCTCCTCCGATCAGCTCTGTCGTTGCGGTGAAGGACAAGGGTGCGGGTCCGACCGGGCCCGGGCCGCGACAGCCCCGAGCATGTCGTATGGTCAGCCCGGCCGATCGGAGGCGCCCACCATGACCAAGCCTGCCCAACTATCGACCAGCCTGCCCACCTTCGCGGCTGAGGAACCGGGGAACTGGTCGCATGTGGTGGAGTTCGCCCGGGCGGCTGACGCCGCCGGCATCGACCGGCTGGTCATGTCCGACCATGTCGCCTTCGGTGAGAACCTCGGCGCCTATGGGAATCCGGCCATGGGCGGGTCCCGAGGAGGCCGGCAACCGACGGGTCCGGACGGATCGTGGCTCGAACCGATCGCCACCATCGCCTACCTGGCGGCGCTGACGTCGCGAGCCCGGTTTGCCACCAATATCCTGGTCGCGGCCCTCCGGAGGCCGGTGGTGCTGGCCAAGTCGGCGGCCACCATCGATGTCCTCTCCGGTGGGCGCCTCGATCTCGGAGTGGGTGTCGGCTGGCAGCGTGAGGAGTATGAAGCGGCCGGCTTGTCCTTCGAGGGGCGGGGCCGGCTCCTCAACCACACCATTGAGGTCTGTCAGGAGCTCTGGCGGAACCAGACGGCGCACTACGAGACCAGCGAGTTGTCGTTCGCCCGGATCCACCAAATGCCCAAGCCGAGCCAGCCCGGCGGTGTGCCCATCTGGGTGAGCGGCACGGTCAACAGCCGATCGATGGACCGACTGGCCAACTACGGATCGGGATGGATTCCGTGGGGGGACGATGCCGCCGACGTCGAAGCCGGCATCGCCCGGATGCGGGCGGCGATGGGCGATCGAGGCCGCGACCCGAGCGAGCTGGGTGTAGTCGGCACGCTGCGTCTCGTGAAGAATGATGACGGCAGCCCGGCCCTGGCTCAGACGATGGCGGTCGTCCCGGGGCTCCACCAGGCCGGGGTCACTGATTTTCGCATCGGGCTGGCCCCGCCGAAGGGGGAGCAGGCCGCCTCGGACTACCTGGCCGAAGTGGTCTCCGCCTTCCGTTCGGCCACGGCCTGAGCTCCAACCGGAACCATCGGTCCCGAGCTTGTCCGGTTTCGACACCTGGCTAGGATCAGGCTGAAAGCGCCCGGGGCCGCTGACCAGCGGACCGGGCGTGACCGGAGATGCGGTGCCTCGGTCACCGTCGGGAGGGCGATCACATGCGAGCAGACGACATGATCCTGATCAGCGTCGACGACCATATCGCCGAGCCGGCCGACATGTTCGAGGGGCACGTGCCGGCCAGGTACCGGGGAGCCATGCCCCGGGTGGAGACCGACGAACAGGGCTTCCAGCAGTGGTGGTACGGGGACAGGAAGGGTCGCAACCTCGGCCTCAACGCCGTGGCCGGCAAGCCGCGTGAGATGTACAACGTAAACCCGGCAAAATACTCAGAGATGCGGGAGGGATGCTTCGACGTCCACGAACGGGTCCGTGACATGTCCGCCGGGGGAACCCTGGCCGGCCTCAACTTTCCCAACTGGACGGGCTTCTCCGGGCAGGTCCTCAACGAGGGACCCGATCCTGTCGTCAACGAGGTCATGATCAAGGCCTACAACGACTGGCACGTCGACGAGTGGTGCGCCGTCTACCCCGACCGGTTCATCCCCTGTGGCATCCTCCCCCTGTTCGACGTGGACAAAGCCGCCGCCGAGGTCCGGCGGCTGGCGGCCAAGGGTTGCCGCGCCGTCACCTTCTCCGAGAACCCGGCCGCCCTCCATATGCCATCCATCCACTCGGGTCAGTGGGACCCCTTGTTCGCGGCCTGCTCGGAGGAGGGTACTGTCATCTGCCTGCACGTGGGGTCGTCGTCCCGGTCCGCCGCCACGTCGCCGGACGCCCCGCCTTCGGTAGCCATGGGCCTTTCCTCGGCCATGTCCATCTACTCGCTGGGTGACCTCATGTGGGCGGACTTCTGGTGGCGCTTTCCCGAACTCACCTTTTCGCTGACGGAGGGCGACATCGGATGGATCCCGTACTTTCTGCAACGGGCCGAGCACATCCAGGATCGCCACTCCGGCTGGACCGGTCACCACTTCCCTGACGGCATGGGCCCGGCCGAGGTGTTCCGCCAGCGGATCCTGTGCTGTTTCATCAACGACCCGGTAGGGGTCAGTCTCATCGACCAATTCAACATCGACAACGTGTGCTGGGAGTCGGACTTCCCCCATTCGGACAGCTCATGGCCACACGGACCGGAGGTCAACGAGGCTCAATTCGCGTCGCTGTCCGATGAGCAGATCAACAAGATCACCCACGAGAATGCCATGCGCCATTTCTCGTTCGATCCGTTCGCCACCCGGCCCAAGGAGCGGTGCACGGCCAAGGCCCTACGGGACGAGGCGACCGACGTGGACACGGTGACCCACGTCGGTCGGGCCCCCACCGAAAGCGACCGCGACTACTTCAGGCAGCTGGCTCCCCAGGTGGTCACCCCGACCCGATAGGTGACCAATCTCCTCAATTGGAGACAGCCACGGGCACCACATCGCCGGCGGTGAGCCAGTGTCGACCCGCCGCTTCGATGGCATCCCACTTGCTCAGGTCGACGTCCTTGTTCTGTCCGAGCTCCTCGGGAGTGGGCCCAATCCGCTCCGCCAAGGGGCGTAGTTTCTCCACGTCGAAGGCGTACACATCAGCGGCAGTGAGCCCGAGGATGCGCCTGGCATCATCGACCGGGCAGTCCCAGAACGTCTGACGCAGCCAGTTGCGGGTATGGGGCCACGTACCCTCCGGATGCGGGAAATCATTGCCCCACATGATGTTGCCGACACCGATCTCGAATCGACGTGCGATCTCGCGTCGTCGGGTGTTGGACGATCCGATGAAGACGTTGCGATCAAAGTACTCGCTTGGGAGCATCGAGAGCTTCGGCGCGATGTCACCCATCTTTTTGGTGGCATGTTCATTCATGTAGGCGGTGTCCGACTTCCACAGTAGGTCGGCGGCCCACCAGGATCCGCCCTCGGTGATGGCGAACTTGAGTCGGGGATGACGTTCGAAGGCGCCGGACCAGAGGAGGAACCACATGGGTCTCATGGTCCAGAAGATGGTCTCGTTGGCATAGATCCCCGTGTCGGGGCCGATCTCCTCGCGTGGCGCCGGTCCGGTGTGGGTGTGCACGACCATGTCCAGTTCCTCGCACGCCGTCCAGATCGGCTCGTATCGGGCATCGTTGTAGGGCGGATACGGACGCCACATGGCGGGGATGAGGATCCCTCCGAGGCCCGATGCCTTGGCCCGCCGGATCTCGGCGACGGCATCGTCTATGTCATGGAGGATCGGCACGATGGCCAGACCCCGACGGCGGTCGGGACTGTCGGCGCAGAGCTCGGCCAGCCATCGGTTGTGAGCGCGGGCCCCCGCCATGAGCAGCGTGGGATCGAACTCGCCGCTGGCCCCGAGGCCGGCGCCGAACGGTGCTGATGCCCCACCGCGCACTGCGTCGGCATCAGGAAAGATTATCTCACCGACTACGCCGTCGGCGTCGAGCTCGGCGTCGCGCCGGGCTGCATCCCAGCCACCCCGTAGGCCTTCTTCGTTCTGTTCGTACCAGTCCTGGACGAACTCGATTTCACCCTGGTCGGCGGTCACCTGGGCTCGCATGGCGGCGCGCTGCTCCAGGTCACCCCGGAACGCGTCACGGTACTTCGGGTCGAGGTACGGCTCGTACTCGGCGTCGGGCAGACCGGCGTGGGTGTCGGATGAGATGATCAGGTATCGGTTGGTCACCACGGCTTCAGCTCCTCTCCGGCGAAGGCGATCGAGTGCGAGTCTGCGGGCACCCGGTCGAGCGGCACCTCGACCTCGTCGACACGCGGGCCCACCCGTTCTGCCACCGGCAACAGATCCTCGAGGTTGAAGTCGTACACGCGAGCGGCATTCAATCCCACCATGGGTGCCACCTCGTCGGGGTTGAGTCCCGCGAACGTATTGCGCAGCGCCTCAGTAGTGTAGGGGTACGTGCCCTCAATGTGAGGGTAGTCCTGTCCCCACATGATCTTGTCGATGCCGATCTCGTAGCGGAGCGGTACCTCGGACGGACGAAAGAAGCTGGCGCCGGCGTAACAGTTCGTCTTCCAGTAGTGGCTGGGGGACTCGGGGACCACCTTGATCAGCTCTCCGCCAAAATGGGACTCGGCGTTGGTCGGATCGCGGAAACGTTCGTATTGATGGTCGAGCATGCGGAGAACCGACGGCACCCAGCCCGCAGACTGCTCGGTGAGCACGAGCTTGAGCCGCGGATAGCGAGCGAATACGCCGCCCAAGGCCATGTGCCAGAACACCCGATGCGAGAACCAGCCGAGCTCCACCACAAACACCGCCAACGACGCAAGGTAGTCACCCGGCTCGGGCCCGGCCGAACCGGCGTGGTTGTTCACCGGCATGTCGAGGTCCTGACATGCGGCCCAGATCGGGTCGTAGTCGGGGGCGAAGAGCGGCGGGAGCCCTGAGTCGGGTGGGACACCAGGCAGCAGGATCCCCCCGAAGAGCCCGTGCTCGCGTGCCCAGGTGACCTCTGAGACCGCATCATCGACGTCGTTGAGAAAGATCTGGGCCATGCCGGCCCGCCTTCCGGGCGTATCGGCGCAGAAGTCGGCCAGCCACCGGTTGTGCGCTTTGAGGCCTGCCCAGCGCAGCTCGTACATGTCCGAAGAGGGCGGCCGCGCCAGAAGGTTGCCGCCAGGGAAGAACGGTGGGACGGTGTTGGGGAAGAGCACTTCGGCGACAACGCCGTCGTCCTCAAGCTCGCGAAGACGCGACGTCGAGTCCCAGCTGCGGTAGGCCGTCTCGCCCAGGAGATCGGCAAAGGGGTTCACATAGGTCTTGGCCCACTCATCGAAGTCGGCAAGGTACTTTGCCTCGAGGTAGTCCCGGTATTCGTGGATCTGGCCACCGGCGTGGCCGTCGGATGAGATGACAATGTACCGGTCACCGGCAAGCGTTGTCACGCGGCATCCCCCAACTGGACGACCTACATATCTTATGCAACACACCACCCCGCGGAACTACCCTAAGGGGCGCCGGAGCGGTCCGCAACCAGCCAAGCGCGCACCCATCGGTCAATGGGGAATGATGGTTGTCTGCCCAGCGTCTCCGGTGGGCGACGGACAGAGAATTTGCATCATTGTGCTGGCAAAGGGGGAGTGGCCTTGAGGAACGTGGTCGATAAGGTTGCCGTGGTCACCGGCGGGGGTCAGGGCATCGGTCGCGCCATGGCCGAGAGGTTTGCCGCCGAGGGGATGAAGGTGGTGATCGCTGACGTCGTACCGGAACTGGTGGAGACGACCAGCGGCGAGTTGCGCGACCAGGGCCTCGAAGTCATCGGTGTGGTGACCGATGTGACGTCGCTCGAATCGGTTGAGGCGCTGCGCGAGGCCACATTGGAGGCATACGGCGCAGTGCACCTCGTCTGCAACAACGCGGGAATCGGGTCAGGATCCGAAGGTCAGATCTGGGAACACCACGTGAACGACTGGCGGTGGTCTCTCGATGTGAACGTGATGGGCGTCGTCAATGGCATCAATGCCTTTGTGCCCACCCTGCTTGCCCAAGACGAAGAGGGCCACGTCGTGAACACCACCTCAAGCAACGGCGGATTCACTCCCCTCAGCAACAGCGCTGTCTACGCGACCACGAAGGCGGCAGTCACCACCATCACGGAATGCCTGTGGGGCCAACTTCGCGAAGTGGGGGCGAAGGTCAGCGCTTCGTTGCTGTATCCGTCGACGACCTCACCGGGGATGCTGAACACCGGCATCTGGCGCCCCGGCGCCAATCGTCCCCACCGCTACGACCGCCCGGGCGCTCCACCGACAGAGGGACGCGACGCGTTGGGTGCGTACCTCCAACGCATGGCCGCGGCGGGCATCGAAGTGCAGTTCGCCCCGCTGTCGGAGGTGGCCGACATCTGTTTCCGGGGCATTGTCAACGACACGTTCTGGATCACCGCCCCCAACGCCGCGCAACAACAGAAGATCCACGATCGGGCCACGTCGCAGATCGAGATGAGCGATCCCGAGTACCTACTCCAGGCAAACATGATGACCTCTCGACCGACGGACAAGAAGGCCTGATAGCACCGGCAATTGGGCGGGACGGGGCGAGTGATCGGTTCGTGACAATGGACAGATGGGAGAGATGATGGTTTCAATTCTGTCGCAGTACTGCATCAATGTGACCGATCTCGACAGAGCGATCGAGTTCTGGGAGGGCGTGGTCGGTATTCCGGTGCAGAGCAGAACGGACATCCCCGGTGCCAGAGAGGCGGTCCTTCAGTCCCCGGCCGGGGGGAGTCGGATGCAACTGGCGCAACACGACGACAACAACGGTCCCATTGACATGGGGAGCGCCATGTGGAAAGTGTACGTCAACACCAACGACTGTGCGGCCCTCTACACCAAGGCAGTGTCGGCTGGATGCGAGTCGGTCTCAGCTCCGAGCCGCCTTGACCGCTGGCCGGTGACAATCGCCTTCGTCAAAGACTTCGACGGCTATCTGGTCGAGTTGGTCGAATACCACGAGGGCACGCCCGAAGGGGTACCGGACCCGAAGAAGTTGAGCCAGTAGACGGCCCAGACGGCGTACCTACAGGTCGCGACCGAGGAGGATGGCGGCGGCACCCTAGGCTTGGATCGGGATACTGACCGTAAGCTAGAGAAAGCGCGAACCGATGATCAGAATGAGCGTGTTGTACCCGGCCACCGAGGGCGCGACCTTTGACCACGACTACTACCGCGACCGTCACGTACCCTTGGCCGTCAAAACCTGGGGTCTCGAGTCCGCCGAGATCGACCGGGGTGTGAACGGACCCTACGTTGCTGCGGTGCATTTTCGTTTCGAATCCCTCGAAGCGATGACTGCCGCAATGGCGGTCGAAGAGACTGCGCACGTTACTGCCGACGTTCCCAACTACACGACCATCGAGGCCGTTCTCCAGATCAGCGAAATCGTCTGAGTCGTTACCTTCGTTGCCGTAGGCGCCTGATCGGTGCCGGCGCGGACCTCATCCGGTGACCCGTACCGGCAGGCGGTGGTACCCGCGGACCGTGCTTGTCACCAGCAGCTCTGCCCGGTCCGAGTCCACCTCCCAGCGAGGAAAGCGCGCCAGTACCTCCTCCACTGCCACCCGCCCTTCCAGTCGGGCCAGGGCCGCCCCCAAACAGAAATGGATGCCGTACCCGAACGACACGTGCCGTTCGATGTGCCGGTGGATGTCGAAGCGGTCCGGATCGGCGAAGGCCCGCTCGTCGCGGCCGGCCGCTCCGGTGAGCAACAGCACCTTGGAGCCGGCAGGAATGAACTGTCCATGTCGTTCGACGCCGGAGTTCGTCCAGCGGCCCTGCACCGGTGACGGAGCTTCGTAGCGCAACAGCTCTTCCACCGCGTTGGCGGTGAGCGTGCGGTCGGCCGCCAGCTCGGCTCGCTGATCCGGGTGGAAACCGAGCACCCAGCCGGCCCAGCCAATCAGCCGGGCCACCGTCTCGGTGCCCGCCATGATCAGCAGAATGCCGAAGTCGGTGCTTTCATCCAGCGTAAGTTGGCGCGTCACCCCCTCATCGTCAGTGATCTCCGCCCGTACGAGGTCCGTCAGCATGTCGTCCCTGGGTCGCAGCTGGCGTTCAGTCAGCTGGTCGCGAATGTAACCATGCACGGCCACCATGGCGGTAATCGAGACGTCATTTACCATGCCCACGCCGGGCTCGATGTGGAAGCACCGGTCGATGTCGTGCCGCACCTGGGGGCGATCTGCCTCGGGGACCCCGAGTAGGGCGGCGATTACATTGGCGGGGAGCTTGGCACCGAAGTCCTGTACGAAGTCGAATCCGCTTTCGCCTCGGTGAGGGTCGAGCAGCAGTCCGCACAGACGCCGTATCTCGTCCTCCAGCTGGATCACCCGTGGCGCCGTGAACGCCCGCGAGGCCAGGCGTCGGAGGCGGGTGTGCTCGGGCGGATCTCGGGTGATCATCATCCCCGATTCGGTGGGTGTCGGGGTCATTCTCTCCAGCACGATGCCGTGAGCCGAGCTGAAGGTGGAAGGGTCACGATGGGCAGCGTCGACGTCCTCGAACCGGCTGAGGGCCCAGAAGTCGAACTCTTCGTTGTAATAGCAGGGCGCCTCGTCCCGCAGCCGACGCCAAACCGGATACGGCTCACTTTTCAGATCGGGACCGAGGGGGTCCCATCGGAGGTCGTCCGGCTGGGCCGGGGAGCGGGGCCCTCGGTGCTGCCTGGCGTCAGTATCAGTCATCGTTACCTCCTGGTCGGAGGCGCCCACCGTCCCGGCGGCACGGCGCCCCTCACTGCGACTGAACTGTAGTTCGATTAGTTGAATGGTATATCTTCGTGCCCTGTCGTCAGTCGGACCTGGATCGGCAACGCACCGGGTTGGTGCCACTTGATGTACGACCGTGTGGCCGCCGACCTGCACTATCGGGTGTCCAGGCAGGTCATCGTGGATCAGGGAGTTCTGATTCCCGTCCGGGGGAGGGGCCGCAGCAACTGCGATTCCGGCAGGGATGGGAGCACCAACTGGTGTCTCCGACCCCTTCCGACGGCCCAACCCTTCCGACGGCCTTTCCGGCTGGTGGCAGAGCTCCCGCACCACCGATGATGTCCCTCACGGCGATGCGTCACCGCCGGCGCCACCGATGGCCGCCGAGACCGACGTGGTCGCAGCGCGCAGAAGTGTCCCGACGTGCTCAATCTCGACACCGCTGAGGTCGGCTGCGAACCCCATGAGCGATACCACGAGGACGACGTCGCCCGCCGAGTCAACCACAGGAGCATTGATGGCACTCACCCAGTAGGGGTGAGTGTCGTCGAGCTCGAGCGGAAGAACCTCTGGCGTGAGAACTCGGGCGAGTCGTTCGACCACCTCCGGCAGTGAGGCCCCTTCCGCCGGCTCCAGAAACGGGGCCTCGGCCAGCTCGACCACGTAGCCTCGGCGGCGAATTTCATCCAGCGCGGCGGCGTATCGCTCCGTGGTGCCTGGGGGCGCCAGCTCCAGCCATCGTCGGGCGGTAGCAGGGCGTGCCCACGCGGCTACGGCGGCACCGAAGGGCGGGCGCAGTGGGATGAAGCCGTGCCCGATCGGTGCACCTGGGGCACGAAGATCGCGAACCTGGTCCACCATCATCACGTGGTCGGACGCGACGGAAAATGCCACACAGTGTGATCCGACATTTCGTCCGAGTTCGGTCATCGCCGGTCGGATGAACTCCAGTGCCGGGAACCCCGAAGACGCGGCCCGACCGACGGCCACCAGCGCCGGACCCAGGCGGTAGGTCTTGCGAAAGGGATCGCGGAGGAGCCATCCCGCCTCCGTCAGAGCGGACAGCATCGAATAGGCGCTCGACTTGTTCACTCCGAGCCGCCGAGTGATCTCAGCCAGGGTGAGGGCGGCATCGGGCCGGGCCGCGAGAATCTCCATCAGCGCCACTAACCGGGTGGTCTGGGGAGAGGGTCGGACCATGACTTCATAGTTGCACATTGCAACCCTTGTGATGCACCATTCGTCCATGTGAAGATGAGGGCGGGCGCAAGGAGGCCACATGCATGACGTCGTGATCCGCGGTGGCACCGTCGTAGACGGGACCGGGAGTCCCCCGAAACGCGCTCGACGTGGCCATCATCGGGGACCGCATCAGTGCCGTCGGACAGATCCCGACCGGCGCGGCTCGACAGTCCATCGATGCCGACGGGCTGTTGGTCATTCCCGGCGTAGTGGACGTGCACACCCACTACGACGGTCAGGTGACCTGGGACCCCCTGGTCACCCCGAGCTCGTGGCACGGCGTCACCACGGTTGTGATGGGGAACTGCGGTGTCGGGTTCGCCCCCGTCCGTCCTGGCTCCGAGGAGTGGCTGGTCCAGCTCATGGAGGGCGTAGAGGACATCCCGGGCACGGCGCTGACTGAAGGCATTACCTGGGGATGGGAGAGCTTCCCCGACTATCTCACGGCCTTGGAGGGCATGGGTCGATCGGTCGACATCGGCACCCAGGTACCCCATGGCGCGGTGCGTGCCTACGTCATGGGGGAGCGGGGCTCCCGCAACGAGCCGGCCACGCCCGAGGACATTTCCGCCATGGCGACCCTCGTGAAAGAGGGCCTGGCTGCGGGGGCGCTGGGATTCTCGACCTCCCGCACGATCGTGCACCGGGCGGTGGACGGCGAGCCGGTGCCAGGCACCTTCGCGGCCGAGGACGAGCTCTTCGGGATCGGGCAGGCACTGGCTTCGCTGGGCACCGGGGTATTCGAGTTGGCACCGGCCGGGACGATGGGTGAGGATCTCGCTGCGCCCGAGAGAGAAGTGGCATGGATGCGTCGCTTGTCGGCGGCTATCGGCCGGCCGATCAGCTTCGCGCTGATGCAGGTGGACAGCGCGCCAGATCTGTGGCGCCAGATCTTGCGGCTGGCGGCGGAGGCCAACGCCGACGGCGCCGACCTTCGACCCCAGGTGGCCGGCCGGGCGTTGAACATCCTCGTAGGGTTCCAAACCTTTCATCCGTTCGCCCGGCGGCCGTCCTATGTGGCCATCGCCGACCTGGCCTTACCTGAGCGAATCCAGCACCTGCGAAAGGTGGAGGTTCGCCAGGCGATTCTCGCCGAGCGAGTGGAGGACGACCCACTCATGGCCATGATCGGCATGGGGGGGACCAGTCACATGTTCCCGCTCGGTGAGCCGCCCCACTACGAGCCGACGCCGGATATGAGTGTCGCCGCTATCGCCACCCGTGAAGGACGGCCGGAGGAAGAGGTGCTCTACGACCTCATGCTCCGCCACGATGGACGCGAACTGGTGCTGTACACGCTGGCCGGATACAGCCATGGCAGTCTCGACGACATGAAGGAGATGCTGCTCCACCCCAACTCCGCTCTTGGACTCTCCGACGGTGGAGCCCACTGCGGCGTCATCTGCGATGCCAGCGTCCCGACGTTCATGCTCAGCCACTGGGCCCGCGACCGACAGGACGGACTTCCCCTCGAACTCGTGGTGCAGAAAATGACCCGGGACACGGCGCAGCTGTACGGCCTCGGCGACCGGGGCGTGGTGGCTCCCGGCTACAAGGCAGATCTCAACGTGGTCGACCTTGAGCATCTCAATCTCCGACTGCCGGAGATGGTGCACGATCTTCCCGGCGGAGCCCGTCGGCTGATCCAACGGGCCGACGGGTGGAGGGTCACGATCTGCTCGGGCCAGATCACCCTTCAGGACGGCGAGCACACCGAGGCCCGACCGGGGAGGCTCATCCGCGGGACTCGGACGATCCCGGCTGGATAGGCCGACGATCACCGCAGCCGGCAGGCAATTTCGGAGCGGCGGGCGACTGTCTCACCCACCCGGCGGTCGGAAGCTCGGCTGACTCAGCCTCGTTTCAGTCAGTTGGGACGGTCGCCAGCCGAACCTGGTTCCACCCAACGGGTGAGTGATTTGACGCCTGATGGCGTCGGTTCAATCCCCTGTTGAGGAATCGCTACAGGGGTCAGCCCGGCGTGTCGATCCTTCAGACATGGCGACTGAGACCGGTCCGGCGGGGGAGCATCACCACTCGGGCCTCTACACACAGATGCTGATGACCTTCCTCGAGGCAGCAATCCAGTTCAGGTGCCATCGAGGGCGTTCTGCAACGAGCGGGCGAGACTCGTGGCATTGAGGAACTCAAGAACATCTCGTCCTGGAGTTCCTACCACCAATTCAGACGGCTGCTCGAAGCGGCAGAACCCTATTTCAACTCGATCTCCGAGAATGGACCGGGTTACGAGGGCATCAGGCTCACGAACACGGAGATCGCCGAGAGCATGCAGACGCTGGGCTCCCCGGGGGCCGTACTTTCCACCGGTGATGGCACCAACCCCCTTCTGCCCATCCGGCGCTACGAGATGACGGAGATCGGACCGACCGAGTGGACCATCGGCGAGTGGTTCATCGAGGGGTTTGAGCCCTATCCGGAGTTCTGTGACTTCGTGGCCTGGCAGTACGCCATAGTCCCGATCTTCTTCGGTTTCCCGCCCGCCGAGGTGACCGAAGAGCAGTGCCAGTGCCGAGGCGACGCCACCTGCCTGTTTCGCTTTCGCTGGGAAGAGGTGGGTAACGAGGCGAGATGGATCGAGACGCTGGAGGTGCAAAAACAGCTGCTCGAGGCTCGGCTCGATCAGCTCCAAGGCATGATCACCGACCTGGCCTCCAACGAGCGGTACGAGGACGTGCTCCAGGGCATCGTGCGTTCCGCCATCGGTGCGGCTGGCGCCGGCAGTGCGATGATGGCACTGGAGGCCCGAGCCGGGAGTCCTCGGAAGGTCTACTTCGAAGGCCTCACCGAGACCGAGGCCGGTGCGATCGCCGACGACATCCTGGAGGGCGGGGATGGTCGCGAGGGGCTGATCGCCGTTGAGGTGCGATCGGCCCGCAGTCGCTACGGACTGCTGGCCATCGGCGAGGAGGGCGGTGTCTTTGCGGCGTCGTCCCGGAACAGCCTCGAGACCTATGGTCGCCTCGCCGCCGCCGCTCTCGACGCCGCCGACGCCATGGAAGATGCCCGCCACCAGGCCAACACGGCCGGGGTCCTGTTGGACCTCTCCCGGTCCCTGGCCGAGATCGTGAGTACCGAGGAGATGGCCACCAAGGTGGCCCACGCCGTGCCTTCCCTGATCGACTGCGATCGGGCTGCGGTGTTCCTCAACGAGGATCAGTGGATGGGCACCGGTGAGGAGGGGTTCCGGATGGCCGCCACCTACGGCTACCCGGACGACGCGGTCACCGCCATGGGGGCTCACTACTTCACCGCCGGCGACACCGACGTGGAGTCCGAGTACGGCCTGGTGAGCAGCAGCGTCTCGCCGGTGGGCACCCTGGCCAGTGTGTCGGCACCGATCACCGTCGGGGGCCAGAAGATTGGCTTCATAGCGGCCGGGGTCACGTCCAGCCCGGAGCGGCTGGCCATCACCGCCCGGCTGGCCGACCGTCTGAAGGGCCTGGCCGCCCAGGCGTCCATCGCCATCTCCAATGCCCGTCTGGTCGATCAGATCCGGTTCCAGGCGGTGCACGATGGCTTGACCGGATTGCCCAACCGGGCCCTGATTCTCGACCGCACCGAGCAGATGCTGGCCCGGGCCCGGCGCACCTCGGTGTCGGTGGCGGCCCTGTTCATCGACCTGGACGGGTTCAAGGACGTCAACGACACCCTCGGTCACGGGGTGGGGGATCAGTTGCTCCAGGCGGTGTCGGAACGGCTCTCGGTCACCATGCGCGAAAGCGACAGCATCGGCCGGCTGGGCGGTGACGAGTTCATCGTGCTGGTCGACGGCACCACCGTGGATGCCGGTCCGGAACTGGTGGCCGAACGGCTCCTCGACGTCCTGCGGGCACCGTTCCATCTGGACGGGTCCGCCGGTGGGCCCCTGACCCTGACGGCCAGCATCGGGATCGCCAGCGGCACCCGACCCACGGCCGCCGAACTGCTCCGCGACGCCGACATCGCCCTGTACGAGGCCAAGGCGGCCGGTAAGAACTGCTTCGTGGCCTTCGAGCCGGAGATGCACACGGCCGTCCAGGACCACCACCTGCTGGAAATGGACCTGCGCGAGGCCCTCCCCGCCCGCCAGTACTTCCTCGTCTACCAGCCCATCTTCAATCTCCGCAGCGGCGATACCACCGGTGTCGAGGCCCTGCTGCGCTGGAACCACCCCGAGCGTGGGGTGGTCCAGCCCGACGCCTTTATCCCTCTCCTCGAGGACTCCGGGATGATCACCGAGGTGGGCCGGTGGGTGCTCCAGGAGGCGTGCCACCAAGGGACCCGCTGGCATGCCCTCGGTTACCAGCTGGACGTCTCGGTCAACGTCTCCGCCCGCCAGCTGGAGACCGACCGGCTGATCGACGATGTCCGGTACGCGCTGCGCTCCTCCGGGTTCGATGCCTCCTCGCTGATCGTTGAGATCACCGAATCGGCCATCATGAAGGACGTGGCGGCGGTCGTGCCCCGCCTGACCGCTCTCAAGGCCCTAGGGGTCCGGATCGCCATCGACGACTTCGGAACCGGCTACTCGTCGCTGGCGTATCTCCAACGATTCCCGGTGGACACCCTCAAGATCGACCGCTCGTTCATCTCGTCCATGGCGGACTCGCCCGAGTCCGGCGCCCTGATCCGAACGCTGGTCCAGTTGGGCAAGACCCTCGGACTCGAGACCCTGGCGGAGGGGATCGAGGAGTCCGAGCAATACTCCCGGCTTGAGCGCGAACACTGCGACAGCGGGCAGGGCTACCTGTACGCCAGACCGCTGGAGGTCGAGGCGGTCGAGAGGTTCCTTGCCGGGCGCAGCGTCAACCGGGGGTCCGGCCAGCATCGGCCCCTGATTGGCTCCTAAGGACCGCCCGCCGTGGCGCCGGTCACGGCTTGCGCACGGTGAGCTGGCGTCCGTTCTCATTCATCACGGTGTGGATCTCGTCCTCCTTGAATCCCTGCCGCCGGAGGTCGTCGGCGAACGTGACCGGCTCCGCCAGGCCCTCGGCATGGGGCCAGTCCGAGCCGAACAGGAGGTGGTCCACCCCGATCACGTCCTTCACCGAGGCAATGTCGTCCTCGTAGTAGGGCGCTACCCAGACATGCTCGCGCAAGGTCTCGATCGGATCTGACGGAAACGAGCCAGGCAGTTGTCCGTAGACCTTGACGAGCTTCTTCTTGAGGTTGAGCACCCACTCGCAGCCGGACTCGATGGTGGCCACCCGGACGTTGGGGAACCGGTCGAAGACCCCGTGGCAGACCAGGGCGGCCATGGTCTCGAACGGGGGCCGGTCGGAGGTGAGAACGGAGCGCAGGGGGCCGTACCGGAATGCCTCCATCTCGCCGAAGGACTCCCAGTCATCGACATAGCGCCCGTAGCCGGCGTCACCCGAATGGATGCCCACCGTCACACCGGCCTCGTTGATCCGGGTCCAGAACGGGTCGAACCGGGTGCTGCCGGGTGAGGTGAGGCCGGTCGGCGTGTGGGCCGGTCCGCCCTTGATGCACACGATTCTGGCGTCCCGGGCCAGGACCTCGTCCAGCTCGGCCACCGCGGCGTCCACGTCGACCAGGGTGATCATGGGTGCGGCAAAGATCCGCTCCTGGTAGGCGTAGCCCCAGTCTTCGTCCAGCCACCGGTTGAAGGCGTGGAAGGCGGCCACCAGCGCCTCGGGGTCGTCGGCCAACGCCTCCTCCATGCCGACGCCGAGCGTCGGGAACAAGAAGCAGCCGTCGATCCCCTGGCGGTCCATCACTGCCAGCCGGGCGTCACGATCGCGGTACTCGGGTCTGATCGGCTCGAGGTCCCCGAAGAGGTCCCGCATACTCATCGACTTCGGGTTCCGACCCCGGAAGTACTCGTCGAGGCTGCCGGGCTTGGCCACCGGGTCGAATGTCGGGTTGGGGATGAACTTGCAGATCTTGCCGCCCACCAGCAGACGCTGGCGTCCGTTTATCTCGGCCCACTGCATCGCCCGCTTGGCCATTACCGGATCCATGTAGCGGGTGAAGGCGTCCGTGGCCTCGTAGTAGTGGTTGTCAGCGTCGAAGGTCCTGGATTCGCCTTCGACCGGGGCGGTGGCCATGGCCGGGTCTCCTGTGGGTAGTCGGGTTGGATCGGGGCTGTCCGGTGGAACGGGGCGATGGTCCGTGGTGCCCGAGGACGGGAGCGACCTGGCTGCAGGCAGCGAAACTTCCGGAACCTGCATCCGCTCACCGTGTCGAGCGCCCCGGTGGGGCCCGCATCGCTCGGCACGGCGGCCCACCGGTTCCTTGTCCATGCAGCCGAGCCGCCCCATACTAGAATCTGATTTCAATTCTGTCAACCAGCGGTGCCCTCAGATGCCGATCGTTCGGACGGCATGGTGTCGAATCGCGTTGTGTTTCCCTTCGGGCCGATGGCCCCGGACCGGAGCGACTCGCTCCCCCGGCCGGCTCGCCGGCCTGTGCCATACTCGATGCCTTGTGAACCGGGATTCGACGGGTGAACCGAGATTCGAGAGCCATGAGGCGGCGCTGTGAGGGACGGCGGCAGCATCACCGACGATGCCATCGAACGGTTGCGGGCGCGGATCGGCATCCCCGAACCGCATCCGGTGGCGCCGCACTACCTCAGCCCCGGGGTCGATGCCTTCCGCCACGTGGCCCAGTGCTACGGGGACGACAATCCCCTGTGGTGGGACGAGGACTATGCGGCCGCCTCGATCTGGGGAGGGGTGATCGCCCCGCCACCTCTAGTCGGGGGCGATTCCCTCATCGGGGTGGACGAGGTGGCCGAGGTGGCCCCCGAGGTGCGGGACCTCATGCGAGGCGATCCGCTCCGGGGCGTGCATGCCTTCTACTCCGCCAGTGCCCGCGAATGGTGGGCCCCCCTCCGGCCCGGACGCGGGGTGAGGCGGCGCAACGCCCTGGTGGGTGTGCTCGACAAACCGAGCCAGTTCGCCGAGCGGGCCGTGCACGAGTGGACCGGCCAGGTCTTCCAGGACGACCATGGGACCGTGCTCTCCGGCCAGTACCGGTTGATGATCCGCACGGAGCGGACCAAGGCCCGTGATAAGAAGAAGAACGACACCCTCGAGCTGCGCCCGTATACCGACGAGGAGATCGAGGCCATCGACTCCCAGTACGGACAGGAGGGACCGAGGGGCTCCACTCCCCGTTGGTGGGAGGACGTGGCCGTGGGCGACTCGATCGGGCCCATGGTCAAGGGCCCGCTGACCGTCACCGACATGATCTGTTGGCATGTGGGCATGGGCATGGGCCTCTACGGCGTCAAACCCCTCCGGCTGGGCGCCCAGAACCGAAAGCGCATCCCCCGGTTCTTCCACCGCGACGACCTCAATGTCCCCGATGTGATGCAGCGGGTCCACTGGGATCCGGAGTTCGCCCGCCGGGCCGGCAACCCGACCACGTTCGACTACGGCCGAATGCGGGAGACCTGGCTCATCCACATGTGTACCGACTGGATGGGCGACGATGCGTGGCTGTGGAAACTGGACTGCGAGTTCCGCAAGTTCAACTTCGTGGGCGACACCCAGTGGTTGCACGGAACCGTGGTGGGCAAGCACCTGGCCGAGGGGGATCGGCCGGCCGTTGAGCTCGAGGTGTGGGCCCAGAACCAGCGGGGGGAGATCACCACGCCCGGACACGCCACCGTCCTCCTTCCTAGCCGGGAGCATGGTCCGGTGACCCTTCCGGAGCCACCCGGCGGGTCGACCGACCTCACCGGAGTGCTCAGCGCCATCGCCTCCGATTTCGCCGGCGGCACGGCGGCGCCCCTCCGATGACCGATCAGCCTTACCGCTCGGTGGACGGCTTGACAGTCGAGTTGAGCGGGGCCGTGCTCCGGCTGCGGCTCGATCGCCCCGCCCAGCGCAACGCCGTCAGCGACGCCATGATGGCCGGGCTCATCGACGCCGTTGACGCGGCCGGACGCGACGAGAGTGTCCGGGTCATCCAGATCAGCGGCAGCGGGGACCATTTCTGCGGCGGCGCCGACATCGTGGCCCGCAACGCCGGCGAGCAACGCCGCCCGCGGGTCGGTGCCATCCAGCGCCGCCTGCCGGCGCAGGCCCATCGACTCCTTCCTCTGCTCTGCACCGTGCAGGTGCCGGTGGTGTGCACCGTCCAGGGATGGGCGGCTGGCATCGGCCTGCAGATCGCCACGGCGGCCGACTTCACGGTGGCGGCCGAAGACGCCCGCTTCTGGGAGCCGTTCTCGTCCCGGGGCTTCACCCCGGACAGCGGGGCCACCTGGTTGCTCCCACGGGCCATCGGCCTGGCCCGGGCCCGTGAGATGCTGTTGCTCGGGCGGGAGGTGGGCGGAACCGAGGCGGCGGCGTGGGGCCTGGTCCACCGGGCCGTCCCCCGGGGCGACGTGGACCGGGTGACCGATGAGCTGGTGAGCACCCTGGCCGACGGCCCGACGGTCGCCCTCGGGCTCACCAAATGGCTGCTGCACGCGGGTGCCTCCTTGCCGCTGGACGAGCACCTCCGCAATGAGGGCTTCGCCATGGAGCTCTCGTCACGCAGCGAGGACTTTCGTGAGGGACTAAGCGCCTTCGCGGACCGCCGGGCCCCTGACTTCCAGGGACGGTGATGGACCACTCCGAGGAACGGACCGTGGTGACCGGGCTTGGCCCCGACGAGTTGGCGCGGCGGGCCCGCCAGTGGGTGGCGGATCACGTACCGGGGACCTGGCGTCGGGCCGCGGCCGAGGGTGGGGCCTCCGCTATCCGCAAGGTCAGGACCCGCGCCGACTACGAGGCGTGGTATCCGCAGTTCGCGGCGTCGGGGTTGGTCGCGCCCACCTGGCCGGTGGAGTACGCCGGGGCCGGTTTGACACCGTCCGAGGCTCGGGTGGCCGAGGCCGAGCTGGCCCCCTACAACCTGGGCCGGCTCAATCCCCTGGGCCTCAGCCTGGCCGCGCCGGCGCTCTTCGCCTTTGGCACCGAGGACCAGCGCCTGCGGTATCTCCCTCCCATCGTGCGCAACGAGGAGGTCTGGTGCCAATTGTTCAGCGAGCCCGGTGCCGGTTCGGACCTGGCTTCCCTGGCCACCCGGGCGGTGCCGGACGGTGACGGGTGGGTGATCAGCGGTCAGAAGGTGTGGAACACCTGGGCCCACCTGGCCCATTTCGGCGTGCTGCTGGCCCGGACCGATGTGGAGGCGCCCAAACGCCAGGGGATCACCTATTTCCTCGTCGGCATGCACCAGTCGGGCGTCGAGGTCCGCCCGCTGCGGCACATCACCGGCGAGATCGACTTCAACGAAGTGTTCCTCGACGGGGTCCGGGTTTCCGACAGTCAACGGGTAGGCGAGGTGAACGGTGGATGGAAGGTGGCCAACGCCACGCTGTCCGGTGAACGTCAGATGGTCTCGGGCTCGGGCTCCGGCGGCGTGGACCGCATCGGCGGTGGGGGAGCGGAGCGACTGGTGGCGCTGGCCCGGCGGATCAGCACGGAGGGGCGTCCCGGGGGGTGGGACGATCCCGTCGTGCGTCAGCGGCTCATGCAGGTCCTGAGCGAGGAGCGCATCCGCAACTGGACGAATCAGCGGGTCCGGGCCGGGGTGAAGGCCGGGCGATCCCCGGGCCCGGAGAGCTCGGTGGGCAAGGTGCACCAAGGCGACCTCAACCAGCGCATCCAGATCCTGGCCACCGACCTGCTGGGAGCGGGCGCCATCGCCTGGGCCCCGGGACCGGACCACGGCGCTGCCCTCGGGTCGGCCGACCGGGGTGAGCGCTATGCGGCATCGCTGCCCTACGAGGTCAAGGGCATGCTCCGGAGCCGGGCCAACACCATCGAGGGCGGCACCACCGAGGTCAACAAGAACATCATCGCCGAGCGGGTCCTCGGACTGCCCCGCGAGCCGGACCCGTGGCAGCAGTCGCCGTGGCGGGACGTCCCCCGCAGCTGATGCCACCCGACGAGCTCGACCTGGTCACCGCCCACCTGGCGCTGGCCACCGCCTACCCCGAGCGGGAGGCGGTGGTCCAGGGAGGTCGCCGATTCACCTGGGCCACCTTCGCCGACCGCACCGGGCGACTGGCCCGTGTGCTGGCCGGTCGGGGTCTGAGGTGCCATGCCGAGCGCGGAACAATCGAACGGCACCGTTCCGGTCAGGACCACGTCGGGATCTATCTGTACAACAGCGCCGAGTACCTGGAGGTGATGATCGGCTCGCTACGGGCCCGGGCCGCGCCGTTCAACATCAGCTACCGGTACGGGCACGACGAGCTGACCTACCTGCTCGGGGACGCCGGCCCCCGAGCTCTCGTCTACCACGCCGCCTTCGCTCCTGCCGTGGCCCGGGTCGTGCCCACCCTCGGGCAACCGGTCGAGCTGGTGCAGGTGGCCGATGACAGCGGGAACGGGCTACTGCCCGGGGCCGTCTGGTATGAGGACGCGCTGGCCTCGCCTCCGGACATCCCGCTGCCCGAACCCTGCTCCGACGACCTCTTCCTCATCTACACCGGCGGCACCACCGGAATGCCCAAGGGGGTGATGTGGCGCCAGGGCGACCTGTTCGTCTCGGCCCTGGGCGGCCGGAACTTCCGGGACGGCGGACGGGAGTGGGCATCCGTCGACGAGCTGGTCGCCTCGGCCCGAACGGGCGGCTACCGGGCCCTGCCGGCCGCCCCGTTCATGCATGCCGCCGCCCAGTGGATCGCCTTCCAGGCCCTGCACGCAGGGGGCACGGTGGTCCTCCCTGAGCACGCCGCCCGCTTCGACGCCGGGGACATCGTCCGCGTCGTGGCTGAGGAGTCGGTCGACGTTCTCCAGATCGTCGGCGACCCGTTCGCGGTGCCCCTGGTCGAGGCGCTGCGCAACGCTCCGTCACCATCGCCGCTGAAGGTCGTGGCGTCGGGAGGGGCGCTGTTCCGTGACGAAACCAAGCAGGAGCTGGTCACCCTGGTCCCGGGACTGAAGGTCCGTGACACCATGGGCGCCTCGGAGACGGGACCGCAGGCCCAGACCACCGCGGCCCGCCGCTCCCACGGCACTTTCGACCCCAGCCCCGGGGCCTGCGTCCTCGACGAGAACCGGACGGGGGAGGTGGGTCCCGGCGAGATCGGGTGGCTGGCCACTGCCGGCCGAGTTCCCCTCGGCTACTTGGGCGACGCGGCGAAGACCGCCACAACGTTTCCTCTGATCGGGGGACGGCGGATGGCCGTACCCGGCGACCGGGCCAGACGACTGGCCGACGGGTCGATCGAGGTGCTGGGCCGTGATTCCACCACCATCAACACGGGTGGCGAGAAGGTCTACGCCCAGGAGGTGGAGGCGGCCCTGGCCGACCACCCCTCGATCGCCGATGTGCTGGTGGTGGGCCGACCGAACCGCCGCTTCGGTCACGAGGTGGTGGCGGTGGTGGAGCTGGCTCCCGGCCGGAGGCTGACCCTCGAAGACGCCGCCGCGTACTGCGAGACACGGCTGGCGCAGTACAAGAAACCCCGGGCGCTGGTCGTCGTGGACACCGTCCGTCGTAGCGATGCCGGAAAGCCCGACTACCGGTGGGCAGCCGAGATCGCCGCCGATCCCGCCGGGGATCGTCCCCATGAGAGGTGCGAACATGTCTGACGTCGAGGTGGTCGTGGTGGAGGCGGTCCGGACCCCGATCGGAAGGAGGAGAGGCGGCCTGGCCTCGGTGCACAGCGCCGACCTCCTGGGCACGACCCTGAGCTCACTGGTCGGACGCACGGGAATCGACCCCGGCCTCGTCGACCAGGTGATCGGGGGGTGCGTCAGCCAGGTCGGGATGCAGTCGTTCAACGTGACCCGGACGGCGTGGCTGGCCGCCGTCCTGCCGGAATCGACGGCGGCGTCCACCGTCGATGCGCAGTGCGGATCGACGCAGCAGGCCACCACCCTGGTCTACGGGCTCGTCAAGTCGGGAGTGATCGACGTGGGCGTGGCCTGCGGCGTGGAAAGCATGAGCCAGGTCCCGCTGGGTTCCAACAGCGACAGGCGCCTCGGCTTCGGACGGGCCATTCCCAAGTCGTACTTCCGCCAGCGCGAGGTGACCAGCCAGTTCGACGCGGCGGAACGGATCGCCGGCCGGTGGTCGATCAGTTGTCAGCATGCCGACGAGTTCGGCCTCCGGTCTCAGCGGTTGGCCGCCCAGGCGTGGGAGGAGGAACGGTTCGGCACCCAGGTGGTACCGGTCGAGGTGCCCGATGTCGATGATGACGGGGCCCCTACCGGAACCTTCCATCGGGTCGACCGGGATGAGGGCCCGCGGGCCACCACGCTGGAGGGCCTCGAGGCGCTGTCCCCGGTGGCCGGCGAGAACGGTGTCCATACGGCGGGGACTGCGTCCCACACCTCCGACGGATCGGCTGCAGTCCTCATGACCACCATGGAGCGGGCCGGGGACCTCGGCCTTCAACCCTCGGCCCGGGTGGTCGACGCCTGCCTGGTCGGGGTGGACCCGGTGATGATGCTCACCGGTCCCATAGACGCCACCGAGCGGCTGATGGCCCGCACCAATCGGTCGCTGAGGGACATCGATCTCTTCGAGATCAACGAGGCCTTCGCCTCGGTCGTGCTGGCGTGGTCCCGTGAACTGGTGGTCGACCTGGAACGGGTCAACCCCGATGGCGGGGCCATCGCCCTCGGCCATCCAGTGGGCGCCACCGGTGTGGTCCTGCTGGCCAAGGCCGTCCACGAGCTACGGAGGGCGGACCTCCAAACCGCGCTGGTCACCATGTGTCGCGGTGGGCTGGGGACCGGGACACCGGTGGAGCGGGCATGAGCGCCACGCCGTTGGTCACCGGGACCGTGGTGGACGGTGTCGGTTCGGTTCGCCTGTGCGATCCCCGTCACCGCAACGCACTGTCCGCCGAGCTGAGCGATGCGTTGGCCGCCGCTGTCGCATCGGTGCTGGCCGAGGACGCCGGGTCCATCGTCCTCACGGCCGAGCCGCCGGTCTTTTGCGCCGGGGGGTCGCTCGACGGGCTGCTGGCCCGGGACGTCCCCCTCGACCATCTCTACCGGGGATTCCTCGCCTTGGCCACGGCGCCGGTCCCGACCATCGCCGCTGTGGGTGGGCCGGCTATTGGGGCCGGAGTGAACCTTCCCCTGGCCTGTGACGTCATCGTGACGTCGGACCGGGCCCGGTTCGACCCCCGCTTCCTCGATGTCGGCATTCACCCCGGCGGCGGAAACCTGTGGCGCCTGCGCCAGAGGATCGGGAGCCAGGGCGCAGCCGCCATGGTGCTGTGCGGCGACGTCCTGGACGGCCGGGACGCAGTGACAGCCGGCTTGGCCTGGCGGTGCGTGGACCATGCTGACCTCGAGTCGACGGCCAACGGGTTGGCCCGCCGGGCGGCCGAACGCTCCGGCCCGCTGGTCACCCGGGCCAAGGCCACCCTTCGGGCCAGTGAGTCGCTCCTCGACGTGGAGGACGCCATGGCCCTGGAGCTCGTCGCCCAGGCCTGGTCGATGGAGCAACCGGGCTTCGACGATCGGATCCGGTCGATCCGGGATTCGATCAAGGCCGGGGCCGAGCCGAGCGGGCGGGATGGTCGCCACCCGAAATGAGGGCCCGGTGGGATCCCGGGCCCCGCGATCGTTCCGGGGCGCAGCGGTGGGCCCGGCCAGAAGCCGATAGGCTGAACGTATATCATATTCTGTCAGGCGGAGACCCGGTTGACTGCTGTGTGATCCACCATTGCGAGGAGGAACGTCGTGACCACCGCCACAGACCCTCGGCCAGAAGTCAGTGAAGAACTGGTGGCCCGAATCCCACCCATCGTCGATCTCGACGCCCACCTGGTGGAGCCCGAAGACGTCTGGACGAGTCGGCTCCCGGCCCGGTATCGGGACGTCGGTCCCCATGTCCAGTACCTCCCGGGGGGGACGCCCGTCCTCGACGGCGGGGCCTATATCGAGGCCCCGGGCACCGAAGGTCCCCCGGTGGCCTGGTGGTTCTACGAAGATCACCGGTACTCGGTCAAGCGGCTCATCGCCGCAGCCGGCTACCCGGCCGAAGACATCGGCATGCAGGGCATCACCTTCGACCAGATGCGGCCGGGGTGCTGGAAGCCCAAGGACCGGCTGGCCGACATGGATGTCAACGGCATCGACGCCCAGTTGTGCTTCCCCAACTATCCGCGCTTCTGCGGACAGCTCTTCATGCGGGGCAAGGACAAGGAGTTGGCACTTCTCTGCGTCAAGGCCTACAACGACTGGATGGTCGATGAGTGGTGTGGTGACAGTGGTGGCCGCCTGATCCCGCTGTGCCTGATCCCGCTGTGGGACCCCCTTCTCGCCGCCGACGAGGTTCGTCGCAACGCCGCCCGTGGCGTGCGGGCCGTCTGCTTCAGCGAGCTCCCGACCTTCCTGGGCCTCCCCAGCATCTACTCGGGGCACTGGGACCCCTTCTTCGCCGCATGCGACGAGACCGGCACGGTGGTGGCGTGCCATATCGGGTCGGGAACCAAGACTCCCCAAACCAGCCCGGATGCCCCCGACGCGGTGGCCGGAACCATCATCTTCGGCAACAGCGTCGGATCGATGAGTGACTTCCTGTATTCGGGAGTGTTCCTCCGCTATCCCAATGTGAAGGTCCTCTACGCCGAGGCCCAGATCGGATGGGTCCCCTACTTGCTCGAGCGGATCGACGACGTGTGGGAAACCCATCGGGGGTGGAGCCACAGTCAGGACTTCACCAAAGATAAGCCCTCCTTCCTGTACTGGGACCACATCTACTCCACCTTCTTCAAGGATTCGGTGGGGGTCCAGATGCTCGCGCTGGTGGGGGAGGACAACGTGATCTTCGAGAGTGACTACCCGCACCAGGACGGGACCTGGCCCTACACCCGCCAAGAGGCCGCCAAACAGTTCGGGCACCTCGACCAGAGGGTCATCGACAAACTGGCCCGGGGCAACGCCATCCGTCTGCTCGGTCTCGACGATTGAGCTCAACTTTCCGACCGGTCCGGGAGCACTGCAGGCGAGGCGCGGGCACCGGTGGCTGACTTCCGCCTCGACGGGAGAGTGGCCGTGGTTACCGGTGGCAATGGAGGCATCGGCCTCGGGATCGCCGCGGCGCTGGGCGCGGCGGGGGCGAGCATCGCCGTATGGGCCCGCAACCGCGACAAGACGGCCGGGGCCGTGGCCCGGCTGGGCGACGCCGGGGTCAGGGCCGTGGGGATCGGCTGTGATGTCACCCATGAGGACGACGTGCGGCTGGCCACGGCCGGGACGGTAGAGCGGTTGGGCCGGCTGGACATCTGTGTGGCCAACGCCGGCGTACCTCAGCGCTCCCCGTTCCTCGAAACCACATTGGATGCGTGGAACCAGGGCCTTGCCTCCAACCTGTCCGGAACGTTCCTCTGCTTTCGCGAGGCGGGGCTACGAATGGTCGCCGGCGGCGAGGGTGGTGCGCTGATCGCGGTGTCTTCGGTGGCGTCGCGCCATGGGGCCCCACTGATGCCGACCTATGCGGCGGCGAAGGCCGGGCTCGGTGGTCTGGTCCGGTCGATTGCCACTGAGCTTGCCCCCCGGCACATCCGCTGCAACCTGCTCGTTCCGGGATTCACCCACAACGATCGGTTGCGGCCGGGCACGATCGACAGTGAGTTCGACGGCGAGGTGCTCGCTTCCATCCCTGCCGGCCGCTGGGGCACCCCGGAGGACATCGGTGCCGCCGCCGTCTACCTGGCTGATCCGTCGCTGAGCTACCACACCGGGGCGGAGGTGGTCGTCGACGGCGCCTACTCCATCATGCCTCCCTACCTGGCCGTCCGAGCCGCACGTGCGGAAGAACGGGCAGCCCCGTGACCGTGACCTTCGGCCCCCGGGGCCGGTGCGGCATCGGAAGGCCGGATACCATGCCCGGCGTGACCGACCCGTTCCGTGGTGGACCGGCTGCGCTCCGGGTACGGCGGGACGGCGGGACTTGGCCGACGGGGCCAGCCCGGAGGATAAGCGAAGCATGGGGGGACTAGATGCGGCTCGGTGAGACTGCCAACGACGCAGCCCGGTCCTTCGGCCGACCCCTCGACGGCGTGCGGGTGATTGCGCTCGAACAGATGCAGGCTCTGCCTTTCGCCACTCAGTTGATGGCGCGACTGGGGGCCGAGGTCATCAAGGTGGAGCAGGTCGGTCGGGGCGAGGCGGGGCGCGCCGCCACTCCCTCGCTGACCCGAGAGAACGGCGAAACGATTGGCGCCACGTTCCTGCGGAACAACCTGGGCAAAGAGAGCGTGGCCATCGACCTCCATTCCGATCGGGGCCGCCAACTCGTTCTCGATCTCTGCGGCCAGGCCGACGTCGTCTGCGAGAACCTGGGTCCGGGAAAGGCGGCACGACTGGGACTCGACTACAGCGCGATCAGTGCCGACCACCCGCGACTGATCTACCTCTCTGTCTCCGGGTTCGGAAACGACGGGGGCTCGCCCTACGAGAAGTGGCCGGCCTATGCCTCAGTCGCCGAAGCAATGTCTGGGATTTACGAGTACTCACGGCGCCCTCATCAACCTCCGATCATCAACCCGGTCGGCGGGCTCGGCGACACCGGAACGGGGATGTTCGGGGTCATCGGCGTCCTGGCTGCGCTCCGCCACCGCGAGGCGACAGGACTTGGCCAACACGTCGATGTGTCGATGTTCGACTCCATGGTCTCGATCTGCGATCTGGCAGTGAACTATTGGTCGATGGGTCAGTTTCGTGGGCCCGATGAGGAGTTCAACCTTCCCCTCATCCTCGACTCGTTCGAGAGTTCCCGCGGGTGGTTCATACTGCAGGTCGTGCGCGAGCATCAGTTCGAGCGCCTCGCCAATCTGGTGGGCCACCCGGAGTGGGTCAACGATGACCGGTTCGCCTCCCGCCAGGGGTGGCGTCATCACTTCGAGGAGGTGCTGCGTCCGGCCATTGAGGCGTGGGCCAGCGACAAGACCAATTTCGAGGCGGCGCGCATCCTGGCCGAGAACGGCCTGGCCGCGGCCCCCTGCAACTCGGCTGCCGACGTGGCCGCTGATCCCCACGTCTCTCTGCGCAACATGCTGGTGGAGGTGGAGCGGACCGACGGGGTCGACCAGCCCGTCCTGGTGGCCGGCAACCCGATCAAGATGTCCCGGGTCGCCGAAGGGCCGGAACGAAACGTGCCGTTGATGGGCGAACACACGGGCTCCATTCTCGGTTCGGTTCTCGGTCTCGACGAGGCGGCCATCGAAGCGTTGATCTCGGATGGGGTGGTGAGCCGGTCGAAGGTACGTCCACAACCGGGCACCTCCACGGCGAGGAGCGGCTCGTGACCGATGCCATCATCCCCAGGGTGGCCGCCGAACTGGCGATCCGGAACGTCATCTCGCGGATCGCCATTCTCGCCGACCAGGGGGACCTCGATGTCTATGCGGACCAGTTCACCGAGGACGCGGTGTGGGACCTGCCGACCGCCCCCCGCCAGGGGCGGGCTGACATCCGAGCCGGGGCCGAGCAGCGCCGGGCCGAAGGGGTCACCGGCCCCGACACGGCCACCCGTCACGTCATCACGAACGTTGCGGTCTCTGTCGATGGCCCGGACACGGGGACGGCCGATTCCTACTTCGTGTTCCTGCACAACACCACGACCGCTCCCACCATCTTCAATATGGGCGTGTACCACGACCGTTTTGTACGAGAGCACGGTATCTGGCGCCTGGCCCGACGCCAGATCTCGTTCGGATAGGAGTCCCCCCGAACACTCAGGTCGGGGCCACATCATCCCGAGCGATCGCATCCCCGGACGTTCCACGAGCGGTCCGGTTCCGCCGAGCCTGCGGGGAGCGGGCACCCGTCGGAGCGGTGTGGCGCTGCGGATACTAGCGTTATCATGCCCGGATCCGCACCTGGAACTGAGTGCCACCACCATCGGCGATCGAACGGTTCCGGGAAACGATCAATGGTCTGGGCTCTCGGGCCCGGATACGCCACGACGAGTTTGGAGATCGTGTTGACTCACCCAGATTGGCCGCGCAATGTTGTCGTCGTGATCGGGGCCGGAGGAATGGGGATGGCCGTTGCCCACCGGCTTGCCGGCGGCCGCCAGCTGGTGTTGGCCGACAACTCACAGGAAAGGCTCGATGAGGTGTCGAGGGCCCTGCGGACCGACGGACTCATGGTCGACGTCCATCGTGTCGATGTCTCCGACCGGACCTCGGTCGAGGAGCTGGCCCGGCAGGCGGCCGACACCGGCCGCATCGACGCCGTCGTCCACACTGCCGGTGTCTCGCCGGTCATGGCCACGGCGCGCCAGATCTACGAGGTGGACCTGTTGGGCACGGCCCACGTCCTCGATGCCTTCTTCGAGGTGTGCTCTCCGGGTACGTCGCTCATCTGTGTCTCCAGCATGGCCGGTCATTTTGCCTCGCTGTCGGCGGAGTTCGAGCATCACCTCGCCACTGCGCCCACGATCGAACTCCTGGATCATGCCCAGATCGACCTCGACTCGGCCGATTCAGCCACGGCCTACGTGGTGGCCAAGCGAGCGAACCAACTCCGGGTCCAGGCCGCCTCGCACCACTGGGGAGGCAGAAGTGCCCGCGTCAACTCCATCAGCCCCGGGGTGATCTCCACGTCGATGGGTCTTCAGGAGCTCGAAGGCCCCATGGGGGCGCACATCCAGTCGATGATCGATCGTTCCGGCGCCCGGCGGGTGGGGACCCCGGACGACATCGCCGAGGTGGCGACCTTCTTGGCCGGACCGGAATCGTCGTTCATCACCGGCAACGACATCCTTGTCGACGGGGGAGCGGTCGTCGCCCAGCGGTGGAGCCCGTCGAGTTGAGTCGGACCGGCAGCCCGCCGTTGACCACGACCCACCGATGGGGAGGGAGCATTCTTGAGCGCCGGCCATCCCCGAGGGCCACCGGACCGCCGGGCGACCGGGGCTCATGTCCCGCCTGCAATCCCGATACAGTAGATTGAGCCAGCACTCAAATTGACCAGCAGTCCTACACCGTTCTGTCGCCCCAGGAGTGTGCGGTGTCGGTGGGGACCTCGTGAACAGCCCACTACACCAACGGATTCGTCGTCCGACCTGACGGCGCCATCCGATTCGACCGCATGTGAACATCGTTCACCCGAAACGATCGCAAGGGAGATCCCCGTGACCGAAGCCGTCATCGTCGCTGCCGCCCGCACGCCAATCGGGCGAGCCAGCAAGGGCTCGTTCGTGGACGTTGATGCCTTCGAGCTCGCTGAGGTCGCGCTGGGTGCTGCCATCGAGCGGTCCGGCGTTCCCGCCGAGGACATCGATGACATCGTCCTGGCCGAGTCGTTGCAAGGGGGAGGGGTCATCGCCCGCAATGTCGCCGTGCGCCTCGGCCTTCCCGCCGTCCCCGGACTGGCCGACAACCGGCACTGCGCCGCCGGCCTGAGTGCGATCCAGATCGCCGCCGGCAGCATCCGTGCCGATATGGACCGAGTGGTGGTTGCCGGTGGCACCGAAAGCTTGAGCTCGATGCCGCGGACCCTCAAATCGACCCCGGTGTCCGCCAACAACTTCACCCAGTGGATGTCGCCGAGCCATCCGTCCACTCCTGAGGCGCCGGCCTTCGACATGGCCATGACCGTCGGTGAGAACACGTCGCGGATCGCCGGCATCAGTCGCCAAGCTGCCGATGAATGGGCATACCACTCGCATCTGCGGGCGGCGGCGGCGCGGGACGGAGGCCGATTCGTCGACGAGATCGTGCCGGTCGTGGTGCCCGATGGCACCGGGGTGAACCGAGTGGTTCTCCTTGACGAGCATCCCCGGGCCGACACCACCATCGAGAAGCTGGCGGCGTTGCCGGTGCTCCATCCTGAGCTTCCCGGCGCCACAGTGACCGCCGGCAACGCCGCCGGGCTCAACGACGCCGCCGCCGCCGTGGTGGTGACGGCCGACGACTACGCCCGAGCCCACGGCCTGGATGTGTTGGCCCGCATTGTCGGTTGGGCGTCGGTGGGGATCGAACCGGAACGGACCGGGCTCGCCCCAACGCTTGCCGTGCCCAAGGCGTTGAAGCGGGCGGGGGTGGAGATCGGCGATATCGACCTGTTCGAGATCAACGAGGCCTTCTGCTCCATGGCGGTGGCCAGCTCTCGGATCCTTGCCCTTGACCATGACATCGTCAACGTGAACGGGAGCGGGTGTGGTCTCGGCCATCCGATTGCGGCCACAGGCGCCCGGATGGTGGTCACCATGATCCACGAGTTGCGCCGCCGGGGCGGAACAATCGGTTGTGTGGCGATGTGTGCCGGTGGCGGCATGGGCTCGGCGCTGGTGCTCGAGATCACGTGAGTAATCGAGCCGGACAGGAGACCCAAGTGACCAATGGACTCGACTCGTCCAGTCGGCGGGAGCTTCGCCGCGCTCGACATCACGATTTGAGCCGTGCCCAGCTGCTCGACGCGGCGGAGCGGGTCTTCGGCGAGAAGGGGTTCCACGACGCAACACTCAGTGAGATCGCCGAGTTGGCGGAGTACTCCGTCGGATCGGTCTACTCGTTCTTCGAGGGCAAGGAGGACCTGTTCAGCCAAGTGTTCGTGCGGCGGGGCGACGAGTTCATGCCCGGGATGCGGGCCGTTGTCGAAGGAACGGGCTCAGCATCGGAAAAGCTGCAGCTCCTCGTCGACTTCCAGGTCGGATTCTTCCGGTCCCACCGTCAGTTCGGCCGGCTCCTCCTGAGATACACCAACATCGCCCTGGTCTCGGAGCCCGGGGACCTCGATGCCTCGATCGCCCTCAACTACGGGGAGTCCATGCGGTTACAGACCGAATTGATAGCCAGCGGCCAGCGGGCCGGCGAGTTCCACCCGGGCGATCCGACGGTGCTCGCCCACCTGTTCAGCGGGTTGGTAGCTTCCTATCAGGCGATGGACCCCTCGATCGTCTCCGACGAACGGGACGCGCCAGAGAAGCTTTCGCTGGACGATCTTCACCAGCTGGTACGACGGGCATTCGAGGTCTGAAGCACTTCTCCTCGTCGAGACCGCCATTCGATGGCCGGCCGTATGACCGGATGCCGATGGACGAGGGCCTGGTCGGTGCCGAGTGTGTCGACGGGTGGCCCGCCTTCCGGGACCGGCGGTCATCGTCGGGGGTTCCCGAGGAAGCGCGCACGGCCGGCCGGCTGTAGGTCGGATCAACGTCGCCGATCGGTGCCCATCAGAGACGGGGGGCCTGTCCGCGGTAGATGCGCTGGGTCGAGGCCGATGACGTGCCCAGGCAGTGGGGCCGGACCTGCGAATGCCGACTGGTGATTGTAGATTCAGGATTTCGAACTATGGTTTAGAGAGATTGGAAACAGAGCGGGCGAACGAGAGCCGGAGGAATTGCCATGCGGGCCGACGAGTTGATCATGGTGAGTGTGGACGACCACTTGGTCGAGCCTCCGGGCATGTTCGAGGGCCGGCTCCCGGCCCGGATGCAGGATCTGGCGCCTCACGTCGAGCGGCTCGCCGACGGCAGTGACGTGTGGATGTTCAACGGGGTGACGATCCCGAACATCGGTTTGAACGCGGTGGCGGGGCGGCCCAAGGACGAGTACGGCATCGAGCCGACGGCATTCGATGAGATGCGACCGGGATGCTTCGACGTGCACGAGCGGATCAAGGACATGAACGCCGGCGGTGTCCTCGGGTCCATGAACTTCCCGTCGTTCCCCGGGTTCAGCGCCCGGCTATTCGCCGCCTGCACCGACAAGGAGCTGGCGCTCGCCGTGGTCCGCGCCTACAACGACTGGCACATCGACGAGTGGTGCGGATCCTATCCGGGCCGGTTCATTCCCATGGCTCTGCCCGTCCTGTGGGACCCTGAGCTGTGCGCCGAAGAGGTGAGAAGGGTGGCCGCCAAGGGGTGCCACTCGCTGACGTTCACCGAGAACCCGCTCAAGCTCGGGTATCCGAGCTTCCACAGTGAGACCTGGGATCCGTTGTGGAGAGCGCTGTGCGACGAACAGGTCGTGCTCTCCATCCATCTCGGCTCCTCCGGTGAGCTGGCCTTCACGGCACCGGATGCGCCCATCGACGTGATGATCACCCTCCAGCCCATGAACATCTGCAGCGCAGCTTCGGACTTGCTCTGGTCCCGGGTGTTGAAGTCGTTCCCCGATATTCGGATCGCCCTGTCGGAGGGAGGCACCGGATGGATCCCGTACTTCCTCGACCGCATCGACCGGACCTATGACATGCACCGGGGGTGGACGGGCCAGGACTTCGGCGCCAAGCTGCCGAGCGAGGTGTTTCGACAGCACTTCCTGACCTGTTTCATCTCCGACCCGGTCGGGATCCAGCTCCGGCACCTGATCGGCATGGACAACATCGCCTGGGAGTGCGACTATCCCCATTCCGACTCGTCCTGGCCCCACGCGCCCGAGGAGTTGGCCCAGGTTACCGCCGGGGTTCCCGATGACGAGATCGAGAAGATCTCCTGGGGCAATGCCAGCCGCTGGTTCTCCTACGATCCGTTCGTGCACCGGACACGCGAGGAGAGCACGGTGGGAGCATTGCGAGCCGAGGCCGGTAGTCACGATGTCTCGATCCGATCCTTCGATACCGGCCGATTGGAACGCACAGGCAAGGGCGCCGACCTGGCCACCATCTCGTCGAGGGCCACCGCGTAGCGGTTCTTTCCGAGCTCCCGGCTCGGATCCCCTCGAAGTGGCACCACCATCCGGTGGTGGGTCGTCGTAAGCGTGGCCTGCCAAGCCAGACCAGACTGCCGTACTCAGGTGGCCGGGGCTGATGGACGCAGCACCATCGGGCCCATCCCGCCTAGATGACGATGGGCAGCTCTTTGTACCCGCGGACCGTGCTGGTGTGGAGGGGCACGGCGTGATCCTTGTCCACCGTCCATTCCCTGAACCGCTTCAGTGTCTCCTCCAGTGCCACTTTGCCCTCCATGCGGGCCAGGGCCGCACCGAGGCAGAAGTGGATTCCGTAGCCGAAGGCCACGTGAAGCTTGAAGGTCCGTCGAACGTCGAAACGGTCGGCGTCCGGGTAGACCCGGTCGTCGCGTCCGGCCGAGCCGGTGAGCAACAACACCTTCGAGTCGGCGGGGATCACCTGTCCGTGCAGCTCGACCGCCTCGGTCAGCCAGCGGCCCTGCACGGGGGACGGCGATTCATAGCGGAGTAGCTCTTCGACGGCGTTGGGGATCAGCAATGGATCGTTGGCCAAGTCCGTCCGCTGATCGGGGTGGTCCGCCAGCAGCAGTCCCGCCCATCCGAGCAGGCGGGCCACCGTTTCTGTGCCGGCGCCGATGATCAGGAGACCGAACTCGGTGCTCTCCTGGGAGGTGAGACGCCGCGTCACGCCCTCCCGATCGGTGAGTTCCGCCTGCCCGAGATCACTGAGCATGTCGTCCTGAGGCCGCGTTCTTCGCTCGTCGATGAGCTGTTCGAGGTACTGGGCGACCCAGCCCCCTGCCTCGGCGGATACCTCATTGAGCATTCCCACTCCGGGTTCGATATGGAACATCTGATCGATGTGGTGACGAACGGCCTCGCGGTCGGACGGCGGCACCCCGAGCAGGGAGGCAATGACATAGGCGGGGAGCTTGGCCCCGAAGTCCTGCACGTAGTCGAACCCGGTGTTCCCCTGCTGGGGGTCCAGGAGTGCCGCGCACCGGGTGCGGATCTCATCTTCCAGCTCGGCCACCCGCCGCGGCGTGAACGCCTTGGACACCAGCCGCCGAAGGACGGTGTGCTCAGGTGGATCGAGGAAGATCATCATCCCTTCGCGCTGGTGCTCGTCCGTCATCATCTCTAGAACAGTGTTGTGGGCGGAGCTGTAGCGTGTCGGTTCCCGGTGTCCTCGCTCCACGTCCTCGAATCGACTCAGTGCCCAGAAATCGTACCTCTCGTTGTAGTAGACGGGCGCCTCTTCGCGCAGGCGTCGCCAGATGGGATGGGGATCGCCCTTCAGCGACTCGTCGAACGGATCCCAGTAGGGGCCGTCATCGGGCTCAGAGCCGGAGGTGGCGTCGCGGCCGGTTGGGCCGGAGGACTTGGTGTCGGTCATGGTTGCCCTTCCGTCTCTCCGGCATAGAACTGCCGGAACCAGTGTCGGTACTGGGTGATCGGCTTCTCGCTGGACGCCAGTGCCGGCGTCGGCTGGTATCGCTTGTTCTCCCAGATGGGGATGTCCTGACCCACCTCGGACGTCACCGAACTGACGAACGCCTTGGCGATGTTCGCCACGTGCTGATCCCGATCAGGATTCTTGAGTGAGAACAGAAACGTGAGGTGGGAAGTGTCCTCATCGACGGGAGTGCTGCATCCGACCAGTGAGGCATCGATGAGCCCATGGTAGCGGGTGACGGCCATGCCCGGCCCACGACCGAAGATGTCGATACGGGCATCCACCGGGCCCTGTGACGACGGGAATTTCTGCGACGTCAACACGGTCCGATCAAATCCCCGAAACTCGATCTTTTCGACGGTGCCGACTTTGGGGTGACTGTGCACGAACTGGAAGTGAGCATGATCGAAGCCGTTCTCGCCCAGCTCCTGGAGGCAGGTCTTGATGGTGAAGTCGAATACCTGGTACTGACCGTATTCCGGGTCATCGTACTCAGGGACCTCCATTAGGTCCCACAACGGGGGGATCCCCGCAGGGTGGTACCAGGCGAAGACGATCCCCGCATGGTGACGGGTGGGATAAGTCCGCAGCTTGGCCTTGGCGTTCGGCCGAGCGGCGTAGGGGATCTCGATGTTGTCTCCGGCTCCATCGAACGCCCAGCCATGAAACGGGCACCGGATGCACGACGATTCGATGGTGCCGCCCACACCCAGGTGGGCACCGAGATGGGGGCAGAACGCCTCCTGGCAGGCAATGACACCGCCTTCGTCGCGCCAGAGCACCAGGTCGGTACCGAAGAGGCGGCGGGTCACCACCGTGCCCACGGGGACCTCGTCGGGCATGGCCACCTTGAACCAACCGAATGGCATGGGAAAGGGAAAGCGGCTCATCGGGCCACCCCGAGTCTGCCGGCGCGACCACTCCCCTGAATCGGACCGGCAGACCTCACCCATCCGCCCGACGGACGTCGGAAGCAGGAACGCAACAGACAGCGGTCACCACGGTGGTCACCCGGTCATACTAGAACGGAATTTCGATCTGTCCGACGGTGACGGCCTCCGGGCCCCGCTAGAATTTGATTTCAGTGGGAGAGGCCGGGTCGATGATTCGGCAGCGCCGGGGAGGTCCCGTCGCACTCTGACCACCCGAATCCTGATGGCCAAGCCAGCGTCGCCGGAAGCCCTGACCCTCAACCAACTGGCCCGCCGCGAGCGGGTGATCGAGGCTGGTCTGGTGCTCCTGCAACGGAGCGACTACGAGCAGGTTCAGGTCAAGGATGTCGCCGAGGAGGCGGGGGTCGCGCTGGGGACGCTGTACCACTACTTCTCATCCAAGGAGCACCTTTTCGCCGAGGTGTTGGTGAAGTGGGCGGCGACCCTCCGGACGAGCATTACCCGGCGGCCCCTGGTCGGCCGGACCCCGCACGAGAAGCTCGTCGAGGCGCTCCATCGCTCGGTTCGAGCCTTCGAGCGTCAGCCCCAGCTGGCCCGACTCGTAGCCTCTCTCCAGCTGTCCACCGATCCCTTGGCCACGGAGATCCTCGGCCGGCTGGATGCCACGACGTCGGCTGTCTATCTCGAACTGCTGGAAGACCTCGATCCCGACCTGGCTCGCCGCGTCGTCCGGACCGCGGACGCGGTACTGGACAGCCTGCTGCGATCATGGTCAGTCGGCCGCCTGCCGGTCGCCGATCTGTACGACTATCTGACGGACGCCGTCGCCCTCCTCTTCGGTGCGCTCGGCCCGGACGGCGGCGGGCATACCCGTACCCCCTTGTCGGCCGACGTACGCCGTGTACCGGTTGTCGACGGTGGCTCGAACGTTTGATTTCCCAGCGGGGGAGAGCGAGCATCCGTCCGATCCCCGGGTGCCGATGATGTCGCATCTCGCTCTCCGAATGTTCGGAACCCGAAGGGCTCGAATACGTCGGAGGCCAGCACGGGGCGGTGCTGACTGACCGGATGTCGCCACCCGTCAGTCCTCCGGTGGGCACCTCACCCGTCGGCACAGGTGTCGACGAGAGCGGCGAGCTCGGCCGGAGAGCCGGTGGCCACACCGTGACCGGCATCGATGTCCATCACCCGGGCACCACCCATGTTGGCGATCATGGCGTCGGCCAACTCGGGGGCGATGATCTTGTCACGCATACAGCGGACGTAGGTCCGGGGCAGATGGGTGGGGAATCCCGCCCAGGTGAACGGCTCGAACAGCGGGCCCGGTGCCTCGAGCCCCAACCCCGGTCCGTTCTCGATCAACTCGAGGTCGGTGACGATGGGCGCCTCACCCGGGCGCAGCCCACCGAGGGTGCGCCCCGATGTCCGGTCCACCAGGAGGTCGTGGTGACTCATCGTCCTCTCGCTCAAATCGGATCTCATGCATTCCACCGGCGCCCGACCCTCCGTCGGGGCGTTAGCCGTGATGAACACCAGTCCTAGGACTGAGTCGCTCAGCGCCGCGGCCACACCGGGAATCACGAATCCCGCTGACGAATGACCGACGAGAAGGACCTCGTCCAGCCCCGCTCCTTCGATATCGTCGCAGACCGAGCGGACCCAGTCGGCGCGGGTCACCTTGGCCAGGTCGGCGGGCTTGTACCGCCGCCCGGGGAGGTCGACGGCCAATGAATCGTGAACCAGATGCTCGACGACCCCGTCCCACATGACCGATGTGGTCATGGAGCCGTGGACGAGGACCACCGTGGGCCCGGACCGTGTCCCGGGAGTCGGCACAGGATCAACGCTTCTCGAAGGCGACACCGGCGGCCTCGGCGTCCCACGTGGATGGGGTGACCCCCTCCTGGCGCAGGTCGCGCTTGAGGACGCGGCCCACCGGACTACGGGGCAGTTCGGGGCGGAACTCGATGTAGCGGGGAAGCACGAAGTAGGGGAGTTGCTCGACACACCACCGGAAGAGCTCCTCGGGCTCGAGGTGCTGGCCCTCCTTGAGGGTGGCAGTCACCTTCAGGTCGTCCTCGGTCAGTTTGCTGGGAACGGCGTGGACGGCCACATCGGCCAGGGCTCCATGGCTCATCAAGACGCTTTCCACTTCGAAACTGGAGATGTTCTCGCCTCGCCGCCGCAGGTAGTCCGCCTTTCGGTCCACGAAGAAGAGGTATCCCTCGTCGTCGATCCGACCGATGTCACCGGTGTGGTACCACCAGTTGCGGCTGGTCTCCACGGTCACTTCGGGTCGCCCCCAGTACCCTTCGAACATCACATGAGGGCGTGTAGGTCGCACCACCACTTCACCGTCGGTGCCCCGGGGTAACTCGCCATCGTCGTCGTCGAAGATGCGCACATCGAAGTACTCCTCGTTGATAACCCCCGCCGCGTTCGGCTTGTTGGCTACGCCCGGAGGCTGCCACGACACCAGACTGGCCTCGGTGACTCCGTACGCACCGCTGAACGTCGTGACGCCGAAGCGTTCGTTGATGACATCGTCCACCTCGACCGGCATCGGGGCGGCACCGAGGAGGCGGAGGGTCTGATTGGCCTCAGGCCGACCCGAGCGGGGCATCTCGGGCCGATCGACATCGTGGGCCAGCAGGTAGGCCATGGTGCCCAAGGTGGAGGTGATGGTCGCCCCCACCCGATTCATCTCGGGCCAGAAATTGGACACCGAGAACTTGCGGAAGATGGCACCCCGTCCGCCGTAGAGCACGGTGCCCACGACCACGGTGGTGAGGGCGTTGAAGTGATAGAGAGGCAGGGGAGTCCATACCACGTCGTCCGCCGTGCGTTCCCAGCAGAGACCGACCTGTCGGGCCAGGGCCTCGTGGTAGTTGTGGGTGAGCATGCATCCCTTCGACGGGCCCGTGGTGCCACCGGTGTAGATGAAGGTGGCCAGATCCGACGGCCGGACGGTCACGCCGGGTTGGCGCGGGTCGACATCGCCCAGGTCGACCCACCGGTGGAGGGACACCCGTCCAAGATCCGGGAGCGACCCGTTGCCCTGGTCGTCGTCATCGTCGGTGGCGGCGTCGCCGTCGTCCACGACGAAGACATGATGGAGTTCGGGGAGTTCGCCGGCCACCTCGACCAGGCGCGGCAGCAGGCTGCGGGCCACCACCACCACCTTCGCTCCGCAGTCGGCTAGCTGATGGCGCAGGTAGGCACCCTTGTAGGCCGTGTTGACCGGCACCGCGATCCGCCCGCCGAGCACGATACCGGCCCACGCCTCCACCGCCTCGGGGGAGTTCTCCAAGATGGTGGCGATACGGTCGTGCTGCACCGAGCCCAGCTCATCCAGGGCTGCGGCCAACTGGCGGCCGCTGCGCACGACCTGGGCCGCGGTCAGCTTGGTTCCGGCCGACATCGAGGTACTCGCCGTCCGGGTCCTCGGCAAGCCGCTGGTCGAACATGGAGGGAATGGTGTGCTGAGCGCTACTTTTCCAGACGTGGTTCGCCACCCTCGTTCGGTCCCTTCTGGTGTACGGATGTGCCGCTGCCTCGAGCGGTCTGCCCAAGGCGAATATAATGTACAGTCGCTTCCGGGCGGCGGGGTTCGCCCGGACGCTGAGCGGCCAGAAAGGATGTTCAGGTGCCCGAGCCACCCGACTACGCAGAGCGTCTGTTCCCCGAGCCGGTGGATCCGGGCATCGCCCAGGTGGACCGGGCCGTCTCGTCGGTCAGCCATGGGACTCGCAGCCACCTGGAGGGTGCCGGGGGCGAGGGACGATCCTGGTACGAGGGCGGTGGGTCGATGGGCGACCAGGCTGTTCAGGGCATCACCGTCTATCCGCCCACCAGGGGGGTGAAGACGCAGGGGGACGCGTTCGAGCCGGTCAAGGTCGGAGTCCTGATCGACATGGACCTCAATCAACTGCTGGCTGATTGGATCGACCCCACGATTCTGGCTTTCGAGGATGCCATGAACGAGGGGGTGTGGGCGCGCTCCCCGATTCAGCTGGTGGTGGCCGATGCCCGCGGCCTCCCCCGTGAGAATTACAAGAAGGTCATCGACGGGTACCGGTGGCTGGTGGATCAGGGCTGTGTCGTGGTCCTCGGCCCCATGATCTCGGACAACTCGCTGGTCCTGCAGGACACCGTCAACGAAGTTGGCGTGGCCTGCATCGGATGGACCGGCGCCCACCAGTTCGCATCCGAGTACTGCTTCACAGTGGCCAACGGCGACATTCCCACCGAGGGGGTCATCTGCGCCAACTGGCTGCACCAGCAGGGTCTACGGAAGGTCGGCCTCTTCTGGGAGGCGGGTTCTTCGGGACGCGACTACGCCGACTACTTCCGTGACGAGGCGATCCGCCTCGGGCTCACCGTCACCCGTGAGGTCATGCTCGAACCGAATCCCCGCGACCTACCGGATCACCTGGCCGCCATGCGCGAGGCCGGCACCGAGGGCCTCTACTACGGCGGGTACGGCTATGCGGCCTTTCATTTCGGGCCGGCGCTCACCGATCTGGGCTGGGACCCGCCCCGCATCATGGGGACCGCCTTCATGTTCTACTCGAACACCAACCGGTGGGGCGCGGGTCTGGAGGGTTGGCACGGTATCGACCAGCTGGGTGAGGACGGCGCTAACCCCAACTACAACGCCATGAGGGAGCGGTTCGAGAAGCGCTTTGCTCGATCCACGGGCAACGTCGTGGTGGCGCTGGCCTACGACACCGCCCGGGTGGCGATCCACGGCATCGCCAAGGCGACCATTCCCGCCCCCCGTCAGGTCAGGGACGGCATGGAACGAATCCGGTGGATGCCGGCGGCTAACGGCGGACCGTCGACGTACATCCAGTTCGGTCCCGGGGACCACAAAGGGTACAAGGGTGACTTTCTCACCATCCGCGAGCTGCGCGGGGGCGAACTTCGGTTCAAGGGCTACTTCCGTCCCGAGTGGCCTTCGAACCAACCCTTGTGATTACGGCCCCGGGAGGGCTGGCGAGTCTGCTCATCGACCACCCGCTTCCCGACCAAGCGCCGCTGATCAACACGCTGTACCGGACCGTCACCGCCGGCGAGGCCCGTGCGGCCGCCGGCGACACCGCGGCGGGACTGGTCGAGTCTGGACTCGAAGCCGGTCAGGCTGTGGTCATCCAGCTCCCCAACGGTCCGGAATTCGTGTCAGCCATGTTCGGCGTCTGGATGGCGGGCGGGGTATTCGTCCCGGCAAATCCCCGGCAACCGCCCGCTGAACTCGACCATGTCGTCGAATCGACCGCTCCCGCCATCGTGATCGACGTGGACGGGGTGCGGACCTTAGGAGTGGCGCCCAACCGGTTCGAGGCGGATATCGCCTTCGTCACCTGGACCTCGGGTACAACCGGGCGGCCCCGGCCCATTCTGCAGACCCATTCAGGCTACCTGGAGCTCCTCGACCGGGTCCTGGAGCCACTCCGGGGCAGGGCCGCCGATCCGGCTCGCCCGCCGTCCCCCAATCTCGTGCCGGTCTCACTCGCCCTCAATGCCGGGATCTACAACGTCCTGTTCGGTCTGCGGGCCGGCGCACCCTTGGTCCTGATGGACAGGTTCACCACCACCGAGTTCACCACCCTGGTCAAACGGTTCTCGATCCGGTCCACGGTGCTGCCACCGGCGGCGATGGTGATGCTCGCCGATGACGATGCAGTCGGCGATCTGGGCCCGTTGCGGTACGTCCGCAGTATCACCGCTCCACTTTCCCCGCTGTCAGCTCGACGCTTCTCGGAGAAGTTCGGGGTGACCGTGCTCAATGGATACGGACAGGCCGAAGTAGGGGAGGTCATCGGTTGGACTGCCGCCGATGCCCGGGAGCACCCCGACAAGGTGGGCGCCGTCGGGCGACCCCACGCCGGGGTGTCCATCAAGGTGATCGGTGAGGACGGCGGGGTGGCACCGGAAGGAGCCGTCGGTCAGCTGCTGGTCAAGCCGCCCCGCATGGCTTCGGGCTACGCCGACGGGGGCAGCCTCGAGGACCGGCTGGACGAGGACGGGTATGTGCGCACGGGCGACTACGCCCGCCTCGACCATGACGGGTTCGTGTGGATCGAGGGCCGGGTGAGCGACCTCATCAACCGGGGCGGGAACAAGGTCTTCCCCGGCCAGGTCGAAGAGGTGCTCTGCCTGTCGCCCAAGGTGAGCGAGGCGGTGGTGGTGGGCATCCCCGACGAGCGGCTGGGGGAGGTTCCGGTGGCCTTCATCGTCGGGACCGCCTCCGACGAAGAGCTGGAGCAGCTCTGCCGGGACCACCTGATCGCCTACAAGATCCCGGTCGCCTTCCGTCACATCGACGCATTGCCCCGCAGTGAGGTCGGCAAGGTCTTGCGGCGCGACCTGGTAACCGAGGCGCGGACCCCGGTGGCGGTGCGGCGTCAGGCGGCGGCTGAGGGCTGAGTCAGGACCGTCAACCGAAGGCTGGCCGGTTCGTCACGAGGCCGGCACCTGCGGATCGAAGAGGGACCGCTCGTCGAACAGCTGGGTCACCTTGTTCCCGACCTGGCGCATCATCCTTGCGTATTCGGCCGAGGCCCTCTCCCCGTCGTTCTTCTGCATGGCTCGGACAATGGCGGCCAAGCCCCGTTTTTCCACATCCACCGCGCTCGGCACCATCTCGAAGAAGTCACCCGGAACGAGCGCGGACATGGCTCGCAATGCCACGTTTATCCGGGGAGAGGCCGCAGCCCTGACAATCGCCCCATGGAAGGCAATGGACTGCTGCTGTTGCTCATCGGGGTCAGTGGCACTGGCGAAATTCCTGTGGATCTCGGCCAGGGCGTCCGGGAGCCCGTCCCCCGCCCGGGCCAGCGCCCGTTGGGCGGCAAAGCCGTAGATGAGGCCGTAGAGCTCGTAGTGGTCATGGACGGCCCGTTTGTCCAGTGCATTGATGAAGGCTCCGCGGTGCATCTCGATGGTGACCCATCCCTCGTGCTCGAGCACGATGAGTGCCTCGCGTACCGGGATCCGGCTGACGCCGAGGTCTTCGGCAATGGCATCCTGCGGTATCCGCATACCTGGCCTCAGGACACCGTCGAAGATCAGTTTCCGGATGTGCAGCGCGATGTGCTCGGCGCTGCTGGTGCGGACTAGTCTGTTCCCGCGAGGGAGGGCCGACTGCGTGCCGCCCTGGGTCGACGAACGCTTGGGACTCTTTCCATTTGGGCTTCGGGGGCCGGATGCCACCTACATATCTTATGCGATGTGGGCTGATGTCCCCGGCCATAGCGGATGAGAGGCACTACGGGCCTTGATCGCGGGTTCCGCGGTTTGGTCACCGCCACCGCCACCGCCAGCGCCAGCGACGGTCGGTCCGGCCCGTTGGCCGGTGCGTGATTGCGTCCGTCGGGCGGAGTGCCCCGGAGATCGTGCGCGGGGCCTCGCACGCCACGGGGGGCCAATATACGATATGTAACCAGCAGCGGAACATCGAGCGGCTCGGCCGACCGGTGTGGGGGCGTCCCAGAAGACAGTTCGTTGCTCCGATCCATCGGAGAAATCCATGAACCCCACCCAGGGCCAGCTCTTTGATCTCAGCGGACGAGTTGCTATCGTGACAGGTGCCACCAAAGGGATCGGCCGCTCGATCGCCGAAGGTCTTGCCGAGGCGGGGGCTTCGGTCGTCGTGTCGAGCCGGGATCAAGCCGCGTGCGAGCATGTGGCCGCCGGGATCAGTCGGGCCACCGGCCGGCACGCCATCGGCGTGGCGTGCCACATGGGTGACTGGGACGCCGTGCCCGGGCTTGTCCAGCGCACCAACGAACAGTTCGGTCAGATCGATGTGGTGGTGAACAATGCCGGGATCAACCCCATCCCGATGTCGGTTGTCGATATGACCAGTGAGTTGCTCGACAAGCTGTTCGCGGTGAATCTCAAGGGACCGGTCCGCCTGGCCGGGCTCGTGGCCCCGCTCATGGCCGAGCGGGGCAAGGGCAGCATCATCAACGTCGCCACCGTCGGCGCCTACTCGGGCGGGCCGTCGCTCGGCGCCTACACTTCGCTGAAGGCGGCCCTGATCAACTTCACGAAAGTGATGGCCAAGGAGTGGGGATCACTGGGGATCCGGGTCAATGCCCTCTGCCCCGGCCCGTTCAATTCGACAATGATGCAGGGTGCGACGCTCGCCGACCCTTCGTTGGCTGAGCGCGTCGGTGCTGCCACGATCATGGGGAGGGTGGCAGATTGCCGCGAGATCATAGGGGCAGCCGTCTATCTGTCCTCTGATGCGTCGTCCTTCGTGACCGGTGAGGATCACGTGGTGGCTGGCGGGATGGCCCGGGGTTGATGCGTGACCATAATTCGCTCCGAGGTGACCCGCCTCCGAACGCGTCATCTAATGAAGGATGGAAGCAATGACAGACAAGGTCTCGTTGGAGATACACGGCGCTGTCGCCGTCATCACCAACAACAATCCGGATAAACGCAATGCGTTCGATGATGCGATGGATCTGCGTCTCTTCGACATCCTGAGCGAGCTCAAGCAGCGCCGTGATGTTCGAGCGGTGGTCTGGCGCGGGGAGGGAATGGCATGGTCGTCGGGCCGTGATGTGTCGGTGATCGGTACCAACGTCACCCCGATGAGTCACCACGAGCTCATGACGCGCGGTCACCGGGGAATCCTTCAGATCTTCGATCTGGACGTGCCCATCATCGTGGCCATTCACGGATGGGCGATCGGTGGGTCATTCCAGCGGGCCCTGCTGTGCGATATCCGGATCGCGGCCGAAGGTACCCGGTTCATGCTTCCGGAGGTGGGCCACGGCGTCATCCCCGACACCGGTGGGATGGGACGCCTGTTCCAGATCTGCGGCACCGGTGTGGCCAGCGACCTCGTCCTCACCGGGCGCGCCATGGGCGTCGAGGAGGCGTTCGCCCACGGAATCGTGTCACGGGTCGTGGCGCCGGAGAAGCTGGACGAGACGGCCTGGGAGATGGCCGACAAGATCGCGGCCGCCCCTGCGGTCACCGTCAAGATGGCCCGGCGGGTGCTGCAGCACCTGAGCGAGGCCGAGGTCCGCGCCTCCATGGCCGACGAGCTGGTCTACCAGACGTTCATCAACAAGTCGTCCGATTTCGAAGAGATGAAAGCGGCCTCGGCCGAGGGCCGAACGCCGGACTACACGGGGAGTTGATGATGACCGAGCCAACGGGACTGCCCGAGCCTCCGCCACCGGGGAGCTCGGCCCTGCCGGAGGGCACCTTCGTGGGCACCTCGGTCTTCATCACGGGAGGCGGGACCGGCCTGGGAAAGGCCATCGGATCGGAATTCGCCCGGTTGGGCGCCGACCTGGTCATTGCCAGCCGCAAACCGGAACACCTCGAGGCGGGACGGGAGGCGGTGACGGCGCTGGGCTCCCGGGTGCTGGCTGTCACCTGCGACATCCGCGATCCGGACCAGATCGGCGCCGCCTTCGACCGGGCCAGTTCGACCTTCGGGTTGCCGGACGTCCTGGTCAACAACGCGGCGGCCAACTTTCCGGTTCCGGCCGAGGACATGTCACCCAACGCATGGCGGACGGTTGTCGACATCACCCTCAACGGCACCTTCTTCTGCGCCCGTGAGTTCGCCCGCCGTCACCTCGAGGCCGGAACCCCGGGTTCGATCATCAACGTGGGAGCGTCCTACGCGTGGACCGGTGGGCCCGGATTCGCGCACTCGGCGGCAGCCAAGGCCGGGGTGAAGAACATGGTCGAGACGCTTGCCGTCGAGTGGGGGCCCTACGGCATCCAGGTCAACGGCCTGGTTCCGGGCCTGTTCCCCCACGAGGACATGACCGCGGACATCACCGGCAATCTCGATCGTACGAGTGAGAAGGACGCCTGTCAGCCCGCCCTGCGGGTGGGTCGCCTCCGCGAACTGGGCTGGGCCGCCACCTTTCTGGCCTCCCCGTACGCCGCGGTTTATCTCGGGTCACACGTTGGTCGTCGACGGTGCCAACTGGCAACGACGAACGCTCACCAATCCATCGGTGGTGACGGTTCGCGACCAGATGGGACGAGGGTCATTCGATCCCGGCCCCGCCACGTAAGGGCCCCGATATGACCGACCCCGCCGCCGTCCACGAGAAGACGGCCCGCCTCGCCCGGCTCATGTCTCCTTCCCGCTCTGCGGTCCTGGTGCAGGAGATGCAGCTCGGCGTGGTGGGCCCTGCATCCGGGTTCCCCGCTCTGGCCGAGGCCGCCGCCAGCATCGGTGTCACCGAGCATGTAGCGGCCGTGGTCGACGCGGCCCGGACGGCAGGCGTGCCTGTGGTCCATTGCACGGCGGAGAACCTGGCCGCCGGTTTCGGAGCCAACCGCAACGCCCGGCTGTTCGCGGCCGCCCGCAAGGGCGGGATGGAGAACTTGTCCGGAACCGAGTCGGTGCGCCCCGTCCCCGCGGTGGGTCCGGAGCCGGGTGATGTGGTGCTGCCCCGCTACCACGGGCTCAGCCCGATGACAGGGTCGTCGCTCGACAGTCTCCTCCGCAACAACGGCGTGACGACCGTGGTGGTGGTGGGCGTTTCCCTGAATGTGGCTATTCCGAACCTCGTGTTCGATGCGGTGAACCGCTCGTACCAGGTGGTGGTGGTATCCGATGCGGTGGCCGGCGTCCCCGTGGCCTACGGTGAGCAGGTCCTGGCCCACACCTTGTCCCTCATCGCCACCCTGGCCACGGCGGGCGAGGTGGTCGAGGCATGGGCGTCGGGTCGGTCATCGGTGTGATCGGTGGAACCCCAACCGGAGCAGCCGGAGCCTTGGTGACAGCGATTCCCTCCTTCGCACCTGATCCGACGGCGATTCCATCCCCCCGGAGGTCCTACCGATGAGATCAGAGTTGAGCGCTACGTATGCGTCACGACACCACGCTCGTTCCGGCCTCACCGAGATGGTCATGGACCCGGAGATTCGATCGTGACCAGTTCGAGGAGTGATTCGCGCCTCCGGCTGGCCGGCCGCCGTGTGCTGGTCATCGGTGCCTCTTCGGGCATCGGTCGGTCGTTCGCAGTCCAGGCCCTAGGCGAAGGGGCCCGCGTCGTCGTCACGGCGCGGCGGGCCGAGCGGCTGGCCGAGATCGTGGATTCGGGTGGGAGTGTGAGGGCCGTCGCCGGTGACCTGCGGGATCGACATGACTGCGAGCAGATGGTGACCGCCGCCACCGGTTACCTGGGCGAGCTGGACCTCATCGTCTACGCGGCCGGAACGGCGCCACTGCGGTCCATGGTCGAGACGACCGATGAGGACTGGGCGATGGTCCTCGAGACCCATGTGGTCGGTGTTCACCATGTGGTGCAGGCTGCCCTCGGCCATCTGGCCCCGGGCTCATTGATTGCCGTCCTCTCGTCGGAGACGGTTGGTCGGTCTCGCTTCGGGTTGGGTGCCTACGGTGCCAGCAAGGCAGCCCTCGAGGAGTCAATGCGCGCCTGGCGGGTCGAGCATCCCCGACAGCGGATCCTGACCGTTGCCGTGGGTGCGACGGTTCCCACCGAGTTCGGTGACGGTTTCGACCCGAACGTCTTGAACGAGGCCTTCCACCACTGGACCCGACACGGGCAGATGACCGAGGACTTTCTCGACGCCGATGACGTGGCCGGAGCCCTGGTGGGGATCCTCGGGGTTGCGCTCGAGTTCCCAGCCGTCGGGCTCGAGTACCTGGTGGTGCGACCACCTTCTCCTCTGGTCGACCGCTTCGAGTGAGGCGATCGGAGAGGATGGGGGATCAACCCGAAGGCCCAGCCTCGGGTGGACGAAGAGGCAGGCATGGCACTGGCGCCGGCGGGACCCAGTCGTGTCCTCTTCTCGTGGCCGTCACGCGACCATTCCCTCCGATTGTATAGAAGATAACATCCCGTCCGTTGGGTCATCCTGGCCCGAGGGCAGCGATTTCCAGAGGAGTCCGGTCATCGAAGAGCGACAGAATCAATGGCTCAGTACTGCAGATCCCATCAAGATCGGATGGCTCGGCTCGGCGCTCGATGGCCCCGGAGGAGGCTATGACAAGATCCACCGGATGGCCTTCGACGAGGCGGCCGAACAGGGACGGATCGACCGGCCGGTCGAGTTCGTCCTCCACGCGGAGAACGGTCTGCCCAATGGTTCGGCTCGCAATGCGGTGGATGGGTTCAAGTACCTGGTCGACCAGGGATGCATCGGCGTGGCGGGCGCCTACAGTTCCGACAACGCCATCGTCGTGGCGCCCCTGGCGAACGAACTGAGGGTCCCTCTGATCAGCTGGGCCGGTACCGAGCGGCTGGCCGGCGAGTACTGCTTCCGGCTCGGCAACGGGGACTGTGGCGGAGATGCGGCCCTGTGCGTCTCCTGGCTGGCCCGAAAGGGCTACAAGCGGGTAGCGGTGTTGAGTGAGGTATCTCCCAATGGGGACGAATACTTCCGCTACTTCCGCCAGGAGTGTCGGCGGCACGAGTTGAGCATCGTTGCTCTGGAGACGGTGAGTCAACATCCTGCCCGGCTGGCGGACAATCTCGACAATTTGCGACAGTCGAATCCCGACGCGCTCTGTTACATGGGCTACGGCATGCTGGCGCTACAGGGGCTGTTACGAGAGGCGCTCGACGAGCTCGCCTGGGACCCCCCGCGCATCATGAGCACGGCCTTCATGTTCTACCTGATGGGCTTTGACAAGTTCGAGGGATGGGTTGGAATTGATCAGTTCGATCCGAGCAATCCACGGGTCGACGGTTTCTACAACCGGTTCGTTGCCCGTTACGGAGCGAGCCCTCCGTTGTGGCCCAATGCCATCCCCATCCTGGCCTACGACACGGCCCGGGTGCTCGCCGAGGGCCTGTTCCGGGCGCCGACCCTGTCGGGATCGGGGCTGAAGGACGGGCTCGAGCGCATACGCTTCCTGCCCAGCACGACCGGGGGTCCCCGGACGCACATCGCCGCGGCGCCATACGAGCACGGCATGTTCCGAGGCGACTGGCTGCTCTACGGACGGGTCAGCGGTGGGAAGCTCGAGTTCGAAGGCCTGTTCGAGTCGGGGGAATGATCGGGCCCAGCCTGCCCGGGAGGAAGGACGCCAGCGTTCAGGTGAAGTCGGACCCACCGTCGACATTGATGTTGGCCCCGGTCATGTAGGTGTTGCGCCGTGAGGCAACGAACGCGATCACGGCTCCGATCTCGACCGGGTCGCCGGCTCGGGGCAGGTGGGCCGGATGACCGAAATGCAGCTCGATCCCGGCCATCACGGCGTAGAGGTCGTCGGCGTCGATGCCGACCCCCGTGGCCCAGGTTCGGAGCGATTCGGTGGCGAAGCTGCCGGGTGAAACCGTATTGACCAGGATCTCGTCTTTGGCAAGGTAGAGGGAGAGGTTCTTGGTGACGCTGGTGACCATTGCCTTGGCGGCTGTGTAGGCGACGAGTCCTTCGGACTGGCGCTTGGTGGAGTGGGCGGAGACGTTCACGATTCGGGCCCACTCGGCGGAGCGGAGTAACGGGAGCGCTGCCCGCACGCACCGGATCATCCCCATCGAACCGATGTCGATCGTCGAAAACCAGTCGTCGTCGGTGAGTTGCTCGAAGTTGCCCAGGCCGGCGGGCCCTGTGGCGTTCACCAGGATGTTGAGTGCGCCCCAGCGCTCCCGCACCTGTTCGAAAGCCGCATCGACCTGATCCGCCTTGGTGACGTCGGCCCGCAGCGGAAAGGCGTCCGGTGCTCCGAGTGCCCGCAACCGGGCGACGGTCATCTCCAGATCGACCTCGGTCCGCGCCAGGACGGCAATCTTGGCGCCATCGGCGGCCAGGCACTCTGCCGCGGCACGGCCCATGCCCTGGGTACCTCCCTGTACGACTGCGGTCGCGCCGCTGAGCCCCAGATCCACGCTTCTCCTCCCGCGGCACGTAACCGGCTGGCATGCTGTCGGGTGGAGGCTGCCATCAAAGTCTGGGAGTGTCAAAAAGCGGCAGCCGAGACCTAAGGTTGGCCGTGGCGACCGTGAAACGAAGGTACCGGCATGGATAGTGACATCGTCATTCGGGGTGGGACTTTGGTGGACGGGAGCGGAGCGCCCGGGCGGCGGGCCGACGTGGCTGTGTCTGGAGGGAAGATCTCGGCGATCGGTGACCGGCTGTCGGGGGTGACCGAACTCGATGCCTCCGGTCAAATCGTGTCCCCCGGATTCATCGACATCCATACCCACTACGACGCCCAGGTGTTCTGGGATCCTGGGCTCAGCCCCTCCTCGTTCCACGGAGTCACGACCGTGGTGGCCGGCAATTGCGGCTTCTCCATCGCCCCAATCCGGACGGGCCAGATCGATACGCTGGTGCGCACCCTCCAGCACGTCGAGGACATGAGCTTCGACACGCTGATGACCGGGGTTCCCTGGGATGAGTTCGAGAGCTTCGGACAGTACCTCGATGCCGTCGAGCGGCGGGGCGTGGGACTCAACTACGGCTGCTACGTGGGTCACACCGCAGTTCGCCTCTTCGTCATGGGGCCTGCGGCGTACGAGCGTACCGCCACCGAGGACGAAGTGGCCGCCATGGCGAACATCGTCGATCAGGCCCTGGACGCCGGGGCCATGGGTTTTGCCTCGAGCTGGTCTCCCACCCACTTCGGCGATCACGGTCGCCCGGTTCCCTCCCGGATGGCCGACTACCACGAGCTGGCCGAGCTGCTCGAACCCATGCGCAACCGTGACCGGGGTGTGGCCGCCCTCCTTCCCGGGGGCGTGCTCGCCCACGACCAGATGTTCGAGCTGCAACGTCACATTGGACGGCCGTTCACCTGGACGGCGTTGCTCACCTTTGCCGGATCCGACTATCACGAACAGGTCATGGCCGACCACGCCGCGGCGAGGACCGCGGGCGTGGACGTCTGGCCCCAGGTGTCGTGCCGACCCCTGGTGATGCAGATGAACATGGCTGAGCCCTTCACACTCAACACCTTCCCGAATTTCGCCGCCCTCATGGACGCCCCGACCGAGGAGAGAACGGCGGCCTACCGGGACCCGGGTTGGCGGGCTGCCACCCAGGCGCAGCTCAACGGAGGCGTCGCCACGTTGTTCAATTGGGCCTCGTTGTCGGTGGCCGAGTCGGCCACCCGGCCCGATCTGATTGGCCGCTCCGTCATCAGCGTGGCCGAAGAGCAGGGGGTTGCCCCGCTCGACATACTGCTGGACGTCTCCCTGGCCGACGACCTCTCGACCCGATTCCTTTCCGTGTTGGCCAACAACAACCCCGAGGGGGTCGCCTACCTGCTGCCCCGTGACGACGTGTTGTTGGGGCTGGCCGATTCCGGTGCCCACGTCAGCCAGATCTGCGATGCCTGTTTCGCCACCGACTTGCTGGGTCCCTGGGTCCGGGATCGCGAGGTCATGAGCCTCGAACATGCCGTCCACAAGCTCACGGCTGAGCCGGCACGTGTCTACGGCCTCAACAACCGAGGTTCGGTGGAGGTGGGCAAGGCCGCCGACCTGGTGGTGTTCGACTCCGCCACCGTGGCACCGGGTCCGGTTCGCCGTGTAGTGGACTTCCCTGCCGCCGGCGAGCGCCTCACCGCCGACGCACCCGTGGGTATGACCCACATCTTGGTGAACGGCATTCCCATTCGGGTTGACGGCCGGTCGGTGCCCGATACGGGCGGCCCCCGACCGGGCATGGTGCTGCGCACGTAGCAGGAAGGTCAGCCAGTTCGAACCCACCCGGCGCCCGCTGGGCTGCCCGTCGCCACCGGCGCTGGCGATTGTGGAGGATGCACCGCCACTACCACCGGATTGGCCCCACGGGCCGAGCCGCGCTCTGGTGCTCGGATCGCCGATGGCCGCCCGTTCCCGGCACGCCGTCGATGCGCAACCACGGCTGCGACGGGAACGGGCGATGTTCGCCCGGTGCGAGCCGGCGATGACGTCGAGCCCACCGTGCGCCTCATCCACTGGCGTCACTCGCTGAAGGCGGATTTCTCCTGGCCCAGGGAGTGTTTACCGACGATGTTCGACCGGCCGACCGGCCCACGCCTGCGGCCACGGGGAATCGGTGTGTCGTGCTTCTGCCCGGCCGGGGTGGTCCCAAGATTGTTGAGCAGATCACGTACTACGGTGAGCCGGCCCCGCCGGTGGGACGGTGGTTCCCTGTCATCAGCGCGGAGTTGGCCGGAGAGTTGGTGGCCGAGGGAGTGGTTGATGGACGGTTTCTGATCCTCCCCGCACCTGAGGTGGTTGACAAAGGGCAACGACACGCGGCGCACGTCGACGCCTACCTGGCGTCTATGAGATCAGGCCTTGGAGCATTCCCCCGTCGACCAGGATGTCGATGCCCGAAATGAACGAGGCGGCATCGGAGAGAAGGAACGCCACCACGGCGGCGACCTCGTCGGCATGGCCGAGCCTCCCGAGCGGCGTCTTCTCCAGCATGACCTTCATGGCCGGCTGCTGCTCGGCCTCCTGGCGACCCATCGGGGTGTCGATCAGACCCGGTGCCAGGGAGTTGACCCGGCCGCCACGTCGGCCCCACGGCACCGCCGCCGTGGCGGCTGCGGCGATGACACCACGCTTCGCCCACGCGTAGGCCAGACCACTGTCCGGGAGGCGCTCGACGGCGGCGTCGAGGAAGGTTGACCCACGGGGTTCGGACACCAGGGCCTGGAGTTCGGCGTCGATGCCCATGAGGGCCACCTGATAGGCGGAGCTGGACGAAAAGCACACCGCGGCCGTTCCGGGCTCGACCAGAGGTTCGAAGGCGTCGAGCAGCAGCGCCGTTCCCACCAGGTCGACCTCGAGGACGCGTCTGGCGTCGGTCATGGTCGGCGAAACCCCGGCGGCATGGGCCAGGGCCCGGAACGAGCCGAGCTCCCGCACCCCCTCGACCAGGTCATTCACCGCTGCCGGGTCGGAGATATCGCAGGCCATCCCGACCGTCCCCTCAATCTGCGGAGCCTGCAGGTCGACGGCGACAAGCTGATCGGCCGTGCCCCTGAGGCTCTCGATACAACGACGACCCATACCGCTCGACGCACCGGTGACCACCGTGACCGTCATCGCTACCTCCTCGTCTTCATCATCGCGCCGCACCCACCGTGCCGGTCCCGGTCCCGGGCCGGCAGCGCCGGTTGCGATGTTGGTACTGCCGCCATCGGGGCTCTCCCGCTGCCGCATTCCGGAGATCCCCTTCTCCGAAAATGAGAACCAGACCTGACCTAGTATGGCAACATGCCAGGATCTGATTCAGGGGCCGAAAGCTACGACCCCGAGGCCGTCCGCGCCAGGTACCTCGCCGAACGGGACAAGCGGCTGGTCGCCGGTCGCGCCGCCATCCGCGACCTGAGGACCGACGAGTACTTCGCCCGCTACCGTGACGACCCGTTCACACCGGTCATGGAGCGTCAACCGGTCGCCGACGAGGTTGACGTGGTGATCGTGGGTGGGGGCATCGCCGGGGTCCTGGCCGGCGCCCAGCTCCGCCAGGCCGGCCTCGATCGGATCCGCATCATCGACCAGGCGGGTGGGATCGGGGGCACCTGGTACTGGAACCGCTACCCGGGGGTGATGTGCGACGTCGAGTCGTCCATCTACCTGCCCCTGCTCGAGGAGCTCGACTACATCCCCACCCAGCGTTACGCCTTCGGCGAGGAGATACGGAGCCACCTCGAGGCTGTCTCCGACCAGTTCGACCTTGGGGACGACGCCCTGTTCCACACCGGGGTGACCCGCGCCGAATGGCAGGAACATACGGCCCGCTGGCGGATCAGCACAGACCGGGGCGACCAGGTGACCTGCCGCTGGTACGTGCTGGCCGTCGGGATCCTCAACCTCATGAAACTGCCCATCATCCCGGGCATGGAGGACTTCGCCGGGCACTCGTTCCACTCGGCCCGGTGGGATTACGGGTACACCGGTGGGGGCCCGGACCAGCCCCTCAGCGGCCTGGGGGACAAGGTCGTCGGGCTCATCGGCACCGGGGCCAGCGGCATCCAGTGCGTGCCCCACCTGGCCACGTCGGCGAAGCACGTCTTCGTGTTCCAACGCACACCCTCGGCCATCGGCGAGCGGGGCAACCGTCCCACGGATCCCGGGTTCGCCCAAGCACTCGAGCCGGGCTGGCAGCGGTCCCGCATGGACAACTTCCAGGCCATCCTCATGGGCCGGCCCGTCGATGTCGACCAGATAGACGACGGATGGACACACCACTATGCCGCCGTACAGCACCCCCCGCGGACAGAAGGAATGACTCCGGCCGAGATCATGCAGGGGGCCGAGGAGTTCGACTTCGGCATCATGGAGCTGCACCGCCATCGGGTCGAGGAGTTGGTGACCGACCCGACCACGGCCGAGATCCTCAAGCCGTATTACCGGTACCTGTGCAAGCGGCCCTGCTTCCACGACGAGTACCTCCCGGCCTTCAACAACGCCAACGTCACCCTGATCGACTGTCCCGCCGGGTTCGAGCGGATCACCGAGCGGGGCCCGGTCGTCGACGGGCACCAGTTCGAGGTCGACTGCATCATCTACGGCACCGGCTTCGAGGCCGAGCTCACCCCGCTCTTCCGCCGGGCCGGCCACGAGATCGTCGGTCGCGGCGGCGTCACCCTGGCCGAGAAGTGGGCCGAAGGTGCCTCCAGCCTGTTCGGGATGATGAGCCGCGGCTTCCCCAACATGTTCGTCATGCCGGCACCGGGGCAGCAGGCCGTGGTGACCGTCAACTACACACAGCTGGCCGTGCTCGGGGCCGAGTTCATCGGCGGCGCCGTCGGCATGCTGGAGAAGAAGGGGGTGGAGGTGGTGGACGTAAGCGCCGAGGCCGAGCAAGCGTGGACGCAAGCGGTCGTCGACACCCACGTCGACTCCAGTGCCGTCATGTCGGCCTGCACGCCGTCGCGCATCAACAACGAGGGCCACCCCGAGGCCCTCAACCCCCGCAACGGCAACTACGGCCGCGGGTTCGGCGATTGGTTCGCCTATCGGGAGCTGCTCGAGCAGTGGCTGGAGTCCGGCAGCTTCGAGGGCCTGGAGCTCACGGTCCGGTCGACGGCATCGTGACCGGGCGTCAGCGGGTCGCCGTCGTCACCGGCGGCGGGGGCGGGATCGGGGCGGCGATCGCCGAGGAGCTCGGTCGCGGGGGCTGGTTCGTCGTCACCGTCGACCCGTTGGTGACTCTCGACGGCTCCGAGCAGCTCCCCGAACCGGAGGAGACCACCGCCGGTCGCATCACGGCGGCGGGTGGATCGGCCCGGGCCTCGTCGGTATCGGTGACGGACGGGAAGGCGGTCCGGGGACTGTTCGCTGAGCTGGTCGACGACCACGGCGCACTCGACGCTGTCGTCAACGTCGCCGGCATCACCCGGCAGACCTACTTCGGACGGGGTACGGAGGAGGACTGGCTCGCCGTACTCGCCGTGCACCTCGATGGCTACCTCAACGTGCTGGGCGCCGCCCTCCCGCTCATGGCCGCCGCCGGGTACGGTCGAATCGTCGGCGTCACGTCCGGCTCGGGGTGGCGGGCCGCCGATGCCGGCGCCTACAGCCGGGCCAAGCGGGCCGTCGCCGCCCTGACCTGGCAGCTGGGACGCCAGGCCCCGCCCGGTGTGACCGTCAACGCCCTGTCGCCCATTGCCGCCACCCGGATGATGGCGTCTGCCCTCGATCGCGCCCGCAAGGCGGGGCAGTCGGGTGGTGGCGGAATTTCCTTCCTCTCCGTGGCCAAACCCGAGGATCTCGGTCCGATCGGTGCCCATATCGTCGGCGAGCAGTTCGGATGGTGTACCGGCCAGGTGCTGTTCGCCGGGGGACCGGAGGTGGCGATCGTCGACGAGCCCCGGCTGCTCGAGGTGGTGCGCACCGACCATGTGGTCTCCCTCGCCCGGGTGCTCGACGAAGTGATGCCTGGCGCCTTTGTCACGGCCGAGAGTGGCCAGGCCAGCGAGGGCGGCAGCAACCCCCGGTTCGGCCCCGTCTTCGACGAACCCGGCCCCACGGAGGCCATCTCGCCGCCGGTCCGATCATGCGCCGTGGTCTCCGACCGCCCCCGGTTGGCGGCGTCGTTGACTTCCGCTCTCGAGGCCCGCTCCATCAACTGTCACCGCGTCCAGGTCGCCCACGGCTTCGGTGATGCCGCCCAGGCGCTGAACTCCGTCGTGGAGGCCTGGGGGGCGATCGACGCCGTCGTAGTCGCACTCGATGGTGGACGGCCCCCGGCCCCATCGCCGGATGGATGGGAGCGGGTACTGGCTGAACACCGGGGGATCGTCGAGCACCTCCACACCGATGCCGGATGGGCCCGGGCCGCCGCCGACTGCGCCGCCGACGCCAACCGCCCGGTCCATCTGGTGACACTCACCGACGCCACCACCACCGGGGGTCGCAGTCGAGCCCAGGCCTCGGCTCAGCAGGCGCGCATTGCCGTCACGGCGACAGAAGGGCGCGTCACGGCCTTTGCTGCCAGTATCGAGGCTCCGGAGGAGGTAGCCGGCGCATCGGTCGGTGACCTCGTGGCCCACCTGCTGAGCCACCCCGAGGCCGCCGCGCTGGCCGGTGCGGAGCTGGTGGTCGGAGCGGGCTGGATCGGCCTTCGCAGCCATCCCCGACCCGGTGGCAGCATCTCCTACGGTGGTCCCACCGTCCCCGACTGGCTCGACGCCACGCTTCAGGAGATCGTCGGCGCCGCCGACCGCCGGCCCTCCGTGCCGGTCTGATGACCGCCCAGCCCGCCCGCGTGGTCGACGCCCATGTGCACATCTGGGATCCCGCTCGCACCCAGTGGTATCCGTACCTGTCCCATCCCCCGGCCGACAGTGCCGGTGATGCGTCCAGGATGTACCGCCGCTTCGACGTGGACACCTACCAGGCCGAGACGGCCGGGTGGAACGTCGAGAAGTTCGTCAACGTCGCCGCCGCCACCGGCCGTCACTCGATCGACGAGACCCTCGAGCTGGACAGCCGCGCCCCTGCCCCCGGCGGTCCCGCCGCCATCATCGGGGGTCTCCCTCCGACCGACTCGGTGGCCGAAGCCGTGGATGTCCTCGACCGCCAGATGACCGCTTCACGCTTCCGTGGAGTGCGCCCGATGGGCATGCACCCGGGGCCGCTCCCCGACGCCGGCGTGCTCCAGGCTCTGCAAGATCGGGATCTGCTCTTCGAACTGATGACCCATCCCGATCAACTGAAGGTGGCGGCAGAGGGGCTGGACGGCCTCGATGACCTGATCGTGGTGGTCGAGCACACCGGATGGCCCCACACGAACTCCGACGAGGAGTACGCCCTGTGGCAGAACGGCATCGACGCGCTGGCCGACCTCGGTCACAACGTCATGTGCAAGCTTTCCGGCCTGGCCATGCCGTTCGGGACCATGAGCGTGGAGGGCTTCTCCCCGTGGATCGAATACGCCATCGGAGCCTTCGGCGTCGACCGCTGCATGTTCGCCAGCAATTTCCCCGTTGATTCGATGTACGGCACCTTCGACGAGCTCTACTCCGTGTTCAGCACTGTGACAGCCGGGCTCGACCATGCGTCCCGCCAGAAGCTCTTCGCTGAGAATGCCGAGCGCGTCTATCGCTGTTGACGGTCGATCTCATCACCGGTGTCGGGAGACCTCCCCGTGGTCGGGGCTTAAGATGCCCAAGAAGTGGAATTGCTTTCGACATGAGCGTGCCTCGACGTTCGGCGCTCGACCCTCGAGGGGAGTCGCCCATGGGGGAGTGGCTGCATGGGTTCAGCGTTGACCTCCACCGGGGAGGATCGGGGATCGAGGCCGGAAGGTGTGGCGTGCCGCCGCCCCCGGATCGCCCGCTCCTGAGGGGCAGCCAGTAGTGCCGGTGGTGGGTGGAGTCGATTCGTCGACTCAGGCCACCAAGGTGGAATTGCGAGATCTGGAGTCGGGACACCTGGTCGGTTCCGGGCGGGCACCTCACCCGGAAACCACCCCTCCCAAGAGCGAGCAGGTCCCTGCCGTGTGGTGGCATGCCCTCGTCTTCGCCATGCGGGCTGCCCTGTCCGAAGCCGCCTCTCACGGCATCCGGCCTGCCGATGTCGTGGCCCTGGCCGTGGCGGCTCAACAGCATGGCCTGGTCGTGCTGGGAGAAGACGGTGAAGTTATCCGTCCGGCGAAGCTGTGGAACGACACCGAATCGGCTCCCGATGTCCGTCACCTCCTCGACCAGTTGGGGCCCTCGGCCTGGGCGGAGGCGTGCGGCAGCGTCCCGGTGGCCGCCTTCACCGTGACCAAGTTGGCGTGGCTCCGTCGTTGTGAGCCGACGGTGTTCGACCGGGTGGCCCACCTCATGCTTCCCCACGACTGGCTGACCCTCCAGCTGACAGGCTCCACCGTCACGGACAGGGGAGACGCCTCGGGTACCGGGTACTGGTCGCCTGGCGCCGACCGGTACCGTCCCGAACTGCTCGGGCTCGTCGACGACGGCGTCGACTGGCTTCCTCGGCTGCCGGTGGTCCACCGGTCCGACGCCGTGGCCGGGGTACTCCTCGCCCCGCCGGCGACCGAGCTCGGGCTGCCCGCCGGCATACCGGTTGCTGTCGGCACGGGTGACAACATGGCCGGAGCCCTCGGCATCGGTATGACCACCGGCGATGTCGCCATCTCGTTGGGCACGTCCGGCACCGTGTACTCCCTGCGCGACCAGCCGACTCACGATCCCTCCGGAGCGGTTGCCGGCTTCGCCGACGCCACCGATCGCTTCCTTCCTCTGGTCTGCACCCTCAATGCCACGCTGGTGACCGATTCCGTGGCGAGACTGCTCTCGGTCGATCACGTCACCCTCGATGCTCTGGCCCTGGCGGCGCCACCCGGGAGCGGGGGCATGGTCCTGGTGCCCTATCTGGCCGGAGAGCGGACGCCCAACCGTCCCGAGGCCCGTGGATCACTCCATGGCATTCGACCCGACGTGACCCCGGCCGCCTTGGCCCGGGCGGCATTTGAAGGAGTGGTCTGCGGCCTGCTGGATGGCCTCGATGCGCTCCGCGCCGTGAATGCACCGCCGGCGGACGGGAGGCTGATCCTGCTCGGCGGCGGGGCGCGATCGACGGCGTACCCCGAGGTGCTGGCGGGCCTGTCGGGACGATCGGTTTCGATCCCCGCCATGGCCGAACCCGTCGCCAAGGGGGCCTGTATCCTCGCCGCTGTGGGCGCAGCTTCCTCGACCGTCGGTTCCGTGACTGACGCCTGGGACTCGGAGGCCTGGTCAACCGTGGATCCGGCGGTCGGACCGACGAGGTCAGAGGAGATCCGGCACCGCTACACCGAGACGGTGGCTGCAGTCGGGGAGGAGCGATGATCGAGGCTCTGGGTAGGGATGGGAACTGTCGGATGCCCACGCAGCGTGCGTCGTCGGACGGTGGCGCCTGCATCGGCACCGGGACGGTGGCACTGTGTCAGAAGAGCGAATGGCAAGGCGAGCCCGAGGAGATGGCACCATGACCGACGCGTACGAACCCGTGCCCGAGGACCACTTCACCTTCGGGTTGTGGACGGTGGGCAATCCGGGCCGGGACCCGTTCGGCCATGAGACCCGCGCCCCTCTCGACCCGGTCGAGACGGTGCACAGGCTGGCCGAACTCGGCGCCTATGGCGTGAGTTTCCACGACGACGACCTGGTGCCACCCGGTTCGACGGCAGCTGAGCGGGGGAGCGTGGTCAAGCGGTTCCGCCGCGCCCTCGACGCGACCGGTCTCAAGGTTCCCATGGCGACCACCAATCTCTTCTCACGGCCCGTGTTCAAGGAGGGCGCGTTCACCGCCAACGACCCGGCGGTGCGACGGTTCGCCGTGGCCAAGGCGTTGGATGCCATCGACCTCGGGGTGGAGTTGGGGGCGACGGTCTTCGTCCTCTGGGGAGGGAGGGAAGGTGTCGAGGCCGAGGCGGCCAAGGATGTCCGCGGTGCCCTTGACCGGTACGCCGAGGCCGTGAACCTGTGCTGTTCGTATGTCCGCGAGCGGCAGTACGATCTCCGCTTCGCTCTGGAGCCGAAACCGAATGAGCCCAGAGGCGACATATTTCTGCCGACCGTGGGTCATGCCCTGGCGTTTATTCACGAGCTGGAGTGGCCGGAGATGGTGGGCGTCAACCCCGAATTCGCCCATGAGACCATGAGCGGTCTCTCCTTCACCCACGCGGTGGCCCAGGCACTGTGGCAGGGCAAGCTCTTCCACATCGACCTCAACGCCCAGCGGACCGCCAAGTTCGATCAGGACTTCCGGTTCGGATCTGAAGGCGTGAGGGATGCCTTCTACCTGGTGAAGCTGTTGGAGGACGCCCATTGGGATGGAATGCGCCACTTCGATGCCCACCCCTATCGAACGGAGGACGCCGATGGGGTGTGGGACTTCGCCCGGGGTTGTATGCGGACCTATCTCATCCTGCGGGAGAAGGTCCGGTGCTTCCACGACGACCCCGATATCACCGCCGCGCTCACGACCGCCGGGATGCAGGCGATCTTCCAGCCGACCTCACCGGCTGGGCTCGGAGCGGACGCCATCGACGCCCTTCGGTCGTCGGCTGGATCCCTGTCGGAGTCCCAGTTGGGGAGCACCGGCCACGGACACGAACGACTCGACCAGTTGGCGACCGAGCTGTTGCTCGGTGTCCGTGCCCGCCCCTGACCGCAGCCCCCGATCAGGCTGTCAGGCCCTTGCTCTACGCGTCGGAGCCCGATATGGCTCGGTCCGGGGCAGGGGTGACGGCATCGGCCTCGGCGCTCAGTCGGGGGAAGGCTCGGGACCCCAGCCGGCGACATCGTCGGCATCTTCGTCCCAGCGGTCGAGGGAGACGACCTCGGCGAGAGGGCGGCGGCGGAGCGGTCCGTGACTGCCCCGGGGCCATCCGACCACGACATGACCGGCCAGCATCCAGTCGTCGGGCACACCGACGGCGTCACGGAGCAGGGTCTCGCCACCATAGGAGGCCCAACTGGTCAGGCAGGCCCCGAGCCCGAGGGCCCGGGCGGCGAGCAGGAAGTTCTGCATGGCCGGAAAGATGGAGCCCCCGAGGAGGAGCTCCGAGGCCGTCGGGTACCGCTTCTGGGTGAACAGGACCGAGGTGAATTCGCCGGCCCGGTCATGCAGCTCGTAGGTGGCACGGTTGGTGCGGGCCTTCCGGGTGTGGTCGTCATTGTCAGGCCGGGTCATGCCGTAGACCGGCTCGATCACCTCCAGGGCCTGCGAAGCCGCCTCGGCCACGACGGCCCGCTGTTGGGGGGACCGCAGCACGATGAACCGCCAGCCCTGGGCGTTGGCACCGGAGGGCGCCCAGGTGGCGGCCTGCAGACACCGGCCCAGGGTGGCGTCGTCGACCGGCTCATCGGTGAAGCGACGGATGGTCCGGGCCGTGGACATGACGGCCCAGACGTCGTCGGCCGGTTCGCTCATGCGACGTCCTCCTCTCTACGCACCGGCTACGCCGGCGTGAACTCGAGGTATAGGCGGGTCAGCCCCCGGAGGATGAAGGTGGGGACGTAGTGGAAGCGACGGTCGCCGGCCGGTCCGTGATGCTGCTCGGAGAGGTGGATCTCCGTCGTCCGGTCCAGGATGCGCTCGAGGCTCACCCGGGCCTCGGTGCGGGCCAGGGGGGCGCCGGGGCAGGTGTGGATGCCCCGCCCGAAGGCCAGGTGGTGCCGGGCGTTCTGGCGATCGGGGTCGAACGTGGACGGGTCCTCGAAGCGCCGAGGGTCGCGGTTGGCCGCTGCATTGATCAGCATGACCGTGGTGCCGGCGGCCAGGTCGACGCCGCCGAGGGTGGTGGGCACCCGCGACAGCCGGAAGTCGCCCTTGATGGGGCTCTCCATCCGGAGGGTCTCCTCGATGAAGTTGGGGATCCGGTGTCGCTCCGCCCGCAGGAGTGTCTGCAGTCCGAGGTCCTCGGCGATCAACTGAAGGGCGGAGCCCAGGAGCCGGACGGTGGTCTCCTGCCCGGCGGCGAACAGGTTGGCGGCGACACGGACCACGTCGATGACCTTCGGGGTTGAGCCGTCGGGGAAGGTGGCGGTGGCCAGACCGGTCAGGACGTCGTCGCCGGGGGAGTGGCGACGGTCCTCGACGTAGGCCGTGAACTGCTGGTAGAGGTACTCGAGGGGCGAGAGGGCCAGCGTCTGCTCGCTGGTGCTCCCGATGGCCCCGTGGCCCGACTGGCCCCGGAGGAGTGCCTCCACGAACCTGGGGTGGTCCTCTTCGGGCACCCCGAGAAGGTCGGCGATGACCAGCATGGCGAAGGGGCTGGCGAACTCGCTGATGTACTCGCACTGCCCGCGGGCCAGGAAGGTGTCCAGCTGGCGATCGGCCAGGCTCCACATGAACTCCTCGTTCCCCCGCAGTCGCTTGGGGGTGATCAAGCGCATGAGCAGGGCACGGTGATCGGTGTGCCGGGGCGGATCCAGGGTGGGCAGTTGGTCGCTCATGGGGAGCTCGTCCCGGTGCTCCTCGATGAGGGCGCTGATGTCGTCGCCAACCAGCGGGACCGGGAACCCCGGGAACGGACCGGTCACCGAGGTGCACGAGGAGAAGGTGTCGGCGTCGTTGTACACCCTCATCACCTCGTCGTACCCGGTGATCATCACCACATCGTGGTGGGGCTCCGCCGTCACCGGGCACCGCGCCCGGAGGGACTCGAAATAGGGATAGGGGTCGACAAGCAGGTCGTCATCTCTGAAGAAGTCGATTGCGTCGAGCTCGCTCACTGGGCTCACCGGTCTTTGTGGTTGTGTGGTGACGTCGTACAGGGGGATCGCCCATCCGGCCGAGCCGCCTTCGGCCCCCCTGACGGCCCGGGGGGAGGTGACCGCGGATGCCATCCACACCCGCTCCGTCCACCGACGGCCATGGCCGCCACCCCCAAGAATCAGAGTGGGCAGCCACATTTATGCAAGTAGTATTCTGCAGAACGATAAGCGGATTCTTCGAGGCTGGCAAGTACGAGACCAGAGCACCATCGACGGTTGACATCCACCGAAGCCCGGTCCGCCCCGGCGCCGGGGCGGGGCCGATGGCCCTCTCCCGGTCCGGGCATCAGCCGTCCGACCGGTGCCACCTGACCAGCGGTCACGGCTGCTCTCGACTGACCGAATCCCCGGGCAACGAACCCCCGGTAAACGAACGGAGAACCCCATGGAAGAGACTGATGACGTGGCCAGGGCCCGGGCCATGCGCCGGGCCATGCTCGGTGATGCCTACGTCGACGGGCAGGCCGCCGACCCCAGCCCGGTGATGGGGGAGTTCCAGGACTACATCACCGCCATGGCCTGGGGCGTCTGGGCCCGGGAAGGAGCGCTCAGCCGGCGCGACCGCAGCCTGCTGGTCCTGGCCATGACGGCTGCCCTCGGACGCATGGAGGAGTTCCGTCTCCACGCCGGTGCCGCTCCCCGGACCGGCGTCTCCGACGACGAGCTGGACGAGCTGTTGTTTCAGGTGGCCGCCTACTGCGGTGCACCGGCCGGCATCGCCGCCAAACGGGCCCTCCAGGCGGCGCGGGCCGAACAGGATGCGACGTGACGACGGACACCGTCGGGTTCATCGGCCTCGGCAACATGGGCGGTGCCCTGGCCGCCAATCTGGTGGCCTCGGGTCACGACGTCCTGGCCTTCGACGTGAGCGGACCGGAGCGTTGTCCCGAAGGGTCCCGTTCCGCCGCCCACGTGGCCCAGGTGGCGGGCGAGGCCGGGGTGGTCGTCCTCAGCCTCCCCGACGGGACCACCTCCGAGCACGTGGCCCAGGAGATCCTGGACTCGGCCGACCGTCGGACGACCCACGTGGTGGACACCTCCACTATCGGCGTACCCAGCGCCCGGTCGATCGACGCCCTGCTGAGCGGCGACGGTCTGTCCTATGTCGACGCCCCGGTGTCGGGCGGCGTCGCCGGGGCCCGGGCCCGCACCCTCACGGTGATGTACGCCGCATCGGATGCGGCCTGTCAAGTGGTGGAGCCGGTCCTGGCCGGTCTGAGTGAGCGCCGGCGCCGTGTCGGCGAACGCCCGGGGATGGCGCAAGCCCTCAAGCTGGCCAACAACTTCCTGTCGGCGACGGCGTTGGCCGCCACCAGTGAGGCTGTGGCCTTCGGTCTGTCGGTCGGGCTGGACATGGGCACCATGCTGGAGGTGTTGAACGCCTCGAGCGGTCAGAGCGCGGCCACGACCGACAAGTTCCCCAACCACGTGCACACCGGTTGCTACGCCTCCGGCTTCGCCAACTCGCTCATGAGCAAGGACATCGCACTCTACCTGGGCGCCGTGGAGGCACAAGGTGGGCCCGCCGCCATCGGCCGGGTGACCGCGGCGGTGTGGGAGCGCTTCGCCACGACCGAGCCCGGGGTGGACTTCACCCGCATCTTTCCCTTCGTCCAGGGTTCATGAATGGCCGCACCCACGCGGCCGGCACCGCCTCGAGGCGGGCGCTGAGTACGCTTGGCCGGTGAGCGGAACGAGACGTCCCCCCGTGTCCATCGGCCGTATGGTCCCGTGAGCGTCGTCACCGAGGACGTCGACGGGGTTGTGGTGGCGTCGATAGACGACGGCAAGGCCAACGCCCTCTCCTTCGATCTCGTCGACACGCTCCGGTCCACGGTGGCGACGGCCGCAGGACAGGGTCATCCCCTGGTGCTCACCGGGAGGGACGGCTGCTTCTCGGCCGGGTTCGACCTGGCCGTGATGAACAGCGGCGACGAGGAGCGGGCCTCGGCCCTGTTCGCCGAGGGCGCCCGCCTCTACCGCGAGATTGTCGAGGCACCCGTACCGGTGGTGGCGGCGTGCACCGGCCATGCCCTGGCCGGCGGGGCCATCCTCCTGCTCTGTGCGGACTACCGGATCGGCCGGACCGGGCCGTACCGGGTGGGCCTCAACGAGGTCGGCATCGGCATGGCCCTGCCCGCCTTCGCCGTGTCCATCGCCACCCACCGGCTGGAGCGCCGGTTCCTCACCTCGGCGGCCATGTTCGCCGAAGTGGTGGCTCCGGATCGGGCCGTGGCCATGGGGTTCCTCGACGAAGTGGTGGACGACCCCCTTCCGGCCGCACTGGCGTTGGCGGTGTCACTGGCCCAGCTGCCCCACGAGGCGTTCGCCGCCACCAAGCGGCGCATCCGGAGGGGCCTCACCCGGGAGCTCGCCACGCTGGAGGGGGAGTGACCGTCGGTCGACCCCGGGTCGGATGGTGGCGGGATGGTGGGGCCCGTCCTCGGCCGGCAGCCGTGCCGGTCGAGGACGGTCCCGGTGGCCGTCGGCGGCACGGCGTCAGGTTCGTGCCACAGTGTTGTCGTACCGGGGCCATCCTGCCCGGCCGGATATCGGTGTCGAGCCGATCGAGACGTGGGATCCGCCCCGGTGGACCGCAGACGAGGAGTTGGCCGGGTGGACCTCGATCCATCTGAGGAGCAGCGGTTGCTCATCGAGGCCTTCGGGGCGCTGTACGCCAAGGAGTCCCCACCCGAGCGGGTCCGTGCCGCCGAGCCGTCAGGGTACGACCCCGATCTCTGGACGGCGCTCCGCCAGAACGGGGTACTGGAGATGGCCGTCGACGAGACGTCCGGTGGGTGGGGGGCGTCGCTGCTGGATCTGGCCCTGGTGGCCGAGCAGCACGGTCGCTTCCTGGCGTCGGCACCGCTCCTCGAAGCCCAGGTGGCGGCCCGGCTCCTGTCCCGGGTGGGCGACCCCGCCGCCGGGGCGGCCCTGGCCGACGTGCTCGCCGGTGAGCGCCTGACCACGCTGGCTCTCCATCCCCCCCGGAACGGCGTGCTCACCATGGTGCCGTCCGGGGCCGTGGCCGACTCGGTGGTCTTCGTCGACCGGGGGCGGCTGTGGTCGGCACCGGCCGGAGCGAGTGGGACCGCCGTGACCAACCTCGGGTGCCTACCGGTGGCCGACGTCACCGTCGGCGACGACGCCCTCCTGCTGGACACCGGGCCCCAGGTGGACGCCATCTTCGAGCGGGCCCGGGACGAGTGGCTGGTGCTGATGGCCAACGCCCTGGCCGGGATGGCGATCCGCTCGCTCGAGATCGGTGTGGCCTATGTGAAGGAACGGCACGCCTTCGGGGTGCCCATCGGTTCCTTCCAGGCGGTGGCCCACGGCCTGGCCGATGCGGCCACCAGCGTCGACGGTGGCGGGCTGCTGGCCCGGGAGGCGGCCTGGGCCGCGGCCGAGGAACCCGACCGGGCCCCGGAGCTGGCCGCCCTGGCCTGTGCCTTCAACGCCGAGGCGGCCCGCCAGGCCAGCTACCGCAGCCTCCACTACCACGGCGGGTATGGGTTCATGCTGGAGTACGACATCCAGCTCTACTTCCGACGGGCCAAGGCCTGGCCGGCCCAGTTCTCCGAACCGACGGCCCTGTACGCCCGGGCCGAGGGACACCGCCTGTCGTCCCGACGGGGAGGAGCGTGACCATGGACTTCCGACTGGGTGTGCGCAGCGAGGCCTTCCGGCAGGAGGCCCGGGACTTTCTCGACGAGGTCCTCACCGACGAGGTGCGCGAGGAGATGGAGCGGACCGGGGTCCATCACAGCTGGCACTTCCACCGCCACCTGGTGGAGCGGGGCTGGCTGGCCCCGGGATGGCCCGAAGAGCTCGGGGGCCAGGGCCGCGACCCCCTCGAGATGTTGGCGTTCATGGAGGAGTTCCACCGGGCCGGGGCGCCCACCTATGCCGTGGGCACGACCCTGATGGTGGCCGGCATCATCCGCCACATCGGCACCGAGGAGCAGAAGCGGCTGGTCATCCCACCGGCCCTGCGGGGCGAGATCATCATGGTCCTCGGGTTCACCGAGCCCGAGTCGGGCTCCGACGTGGCCGCGGCCCAGACCCGGGCGGTCCGGGACGGCGACGAGTGGGTGATCAACGGGCAGAAGATGTTCACCACCAACGCCCAGGAGGCCGACTACGTCTTCATGCTCACCCGGACCGATCCCGACGTGGCCAAGCACAAAGGGCTGACCACCTTCCTCGTGCCCCTGCGGCAGCCCGGCGTGGAGATCCGACCGGTGCGCACGCTGTCGGGCGAGCGTACCAACCTGACCTTCTACTCCGACGTCCGGGTGGACGACTCCCTGCGGATCGGCGAGGTGAACGGGGGGTGGGACGTCATGGGAGTGGGACTCACCCTCGAACGGGCCGGCGACCACGGGGGCGAGTTGATCCGCCTCCTCGACGCCATGGAGGAGTGGGCCACGACCACGGTGGATGACGAAGGGCGCCGGATGTCCGACGCCCCCGGCGTCCGCGGCCGCCTGGGCCGGGCCGCCGCCGAAGCTGAGGTCACCACGCTGCTGTGCCGCCGATCGGCCTGGATCCACGCCTCCGGGGGGATGCCCGGGGTCGAGGGTTCGATGAGCAAGCTCTTCGCCTCCGAGGCCCTGACCCGGCAGTCGGCCGATTTCGTGGACCTGCTCGGCCCGGACGGGATCCGCAGCCAGGGGGACCCGACGGCTCCGGCCGGGGGGGCCGCCGACTACGACCTCCGCTTCGCCCTCGGCACCACCACCTACGGCGGGACCAGCGAAGTGCAGCGCAACATCATCGCCCAACGGGGGCTGGGCCTGCCCCGGTCGCGGTGAGAGCGAGGGCTGCGCCCTCTGACCGACCGACCCTCTGACCGTCAGGCGGGCTGTCTCAACCCCAGGAGCTCGAACATGTTGCCCCCCATGATCTTGGCCACATCCTCGCCGGAGTAGAGGTTCGAGACCTCCTCGGCCCATTCGAACGGTTCAGCCAGGCCTTCGGGATGCGGATAGTCCGAACCGAACATGATGTGCCCGGGCGTCATCACCTCGATGAGCGCCTCGAGCGAGTCCTCCCAGAACGGATTGATGTAGATGTTCCGGAGAAAGACCTCGCGGGGGGGCTCGGCGAAGGCGTTGGGCATCTTGCCGTAGGTCTTCTCCATCGCCTTCAGGCAGGGGAGGGCCCAGCTCCCGCCGTTCTCCACGCTCATCAGCCGCACCGTCGGGTACCGGCTCAACATCCCGTGGCAGATGGCCGACGTCACCGTGTCGCTGATCGGCCGCCCCGTGTTGACGGCGTCGCTGAACGGCCGCGGGGCGAAGGGCTGCATGTCGCGCCCGTCACCTTCCCACTCGTTGGCATGGCGCTGGTAGCCGGAGTCGGAGGCGTGCATGGCCACCAGGATCCCGGACTCGGCCACCTTGGCCCAGAACGGGTCGAACTCAGCCAGGAAGGGGGACTTGGTGCCTTTTGTCCCGGCCACGGGGCCCGGTCGCAGCAGCACCACCTTCGCCCCGCGCTCGAGCGCCCACTCGAGCTCGGCGATGCCCCGCTCGGGCAGGCACGGATTGACCACTGGCGTGGCGAAGATCCGGTGGTGGTAATCAAAGGTCCATTCATCGTGGAGCCACTGGTTGTAGGCGTGGATCACCGTGCAGGTCATCTCCGGATCGTCCAACAGGTTGACCTCGATCAGGCTGGCCAGGGTGGGGAACATCAGGGCGGCGTCCACGCCGGTCTCGTCCAGCAGGGCCAGGCGGGGTTCGGCCGAGCGGAAGGCATCGATGGCCGGGATCGGCTTGCCGGCGAGCTCCCGGAGGGTCTTGCCTTCCGTGTTGTGCCCGGAGAAGTAGGGGGCGAAGGCACCCGGAGGGGCCACCGCCTCAAAGGTGGGGTTGGGAATGGACTCGCTGATGTGGTTGGCGATGGCGATCTTGGTCCGTCCCTTGACCTGCACGTACTTGATGAAGCCGTCGAACTCCTTGGGCAGGTAGCGGGTGAGCGCATCCTCGGTCTCGTAGAGATGGTTGTCGGCGTCGAATATCGGACCTTCGTATCTAGCCACAGGAACCTCGATTCTTGGGAAGGCGTCGTGGTGAACGTAAGCGGACAGGATGCATCGTGTCCTACATGGGGGTGAACTCTAGATAGAGCCGGTCGTGACCGCGGAGCATCCACGTGGGTGTGTACTCCCAGTGACGGTCGCCGGCCGGGCCGTGGTGGGACGCCGAGATGCGTATGTCCGCCATACGGTCGAGTAGGCGTTGGAGGGACACGTTGGCCTCGGCCCGGGCCAGCGGGGCCCCGGCGCAGGTGTGGATACCGTGTCCGAAGGCGATGTGCTGGCGGGCGTTCGCACGGTCGAGGCGGAGCTCGTCAGGATGCTCGAACTCCCGCGGGTCACGGTTGGCCGCACTGGGTAGGACCATGACCGTGCTGCCGGCCGGGATCGGCGTGTCCCGCACCGTGGTCGGTGTCCGGGACAGGCGGAAGGTGCCGTTGATGGGGGGTTCCAGGCGCAACGACTCCTCGATGAAGGCGGGGACCAGGCTCCGGTCGTCGCGGAGCTGCTGTTGGAGTTCGGGCTGTTCACCCAGGGTCATGAGGGCCGTGCCCAGCAGCCGGGCCGTGGTCTCCTGGCCGGCGGCGAACAGGTTGGAGGCGATCTTCATCACGTCCTTCACCGGGGGCAGCGAGCCGTCGGGGAAGGTGGCCGTGGCCAGTCCGGTCATCACGTCGTCACGGGGTTGGCGCCGGCGGTCCTCGATGTAGCGGGTGAACTGGGCGTAGAGGTACTCGAGGGGGCTGTGGGTCATCTCGAGGTGCTCGGTGTGCATGAGCTTCTCGAGGAACTCCGGATGGTCCTCCTCGGGCACCCCCAGCAGATCGGCGACGACCAGCATGGTGTAGGGCTGGGCGTACTCGCCGACGAACTCGCACTCGCCCCGGGCGTGGAAGCGGTCGATCCGGTCGTCGGCCAGCCGCCGCAGGGCCGCCTCGTTCTCCTTGAGGCGCTTCGGGGTGATCAACCGCATCAGGAGCCCGCGCTGGGCGGTGTGCTTGGGCGGATCGAAGGTGGGGAGCTGGTCGCCGAAGGGGAGCTCGTCCCGATAGGTCTCGATGATCTCGGTGACGTCGTCGCCCTCGAGGGGGACGGGGAACCTGGCGAAGGGCCCGATGGCCGAGTTGCAGGCCGAGAAGGTGGCCTGGTCGTGGTAGATCGCGACGGCCTCGTCGTAACCCGTCACCATGTAGACGTCATGGTGCGGCTCCTGCACCACGGGGCACTGTCCACGCAGGTGCTCGAAGTACGGATAGGGATTGTCGACGAGCTCCTTGGTTCGGAAGAAGTCGATGGTGTCGAACTGCTCGTCGCTCACAGGTGCTCCAGGGTGGTCAAGGGCGGGTGCCCGGATCGGTACGGGTACGAGGGCCACGGGGGTCCGTCCGGTGGTGGTAACGCAGAGTATGTTCGGTGGCCGCGCCGGACTCGGACGAGACGGTAGGGGTACGAGAGTCGGGTGTACGGCCCGGTTCCGGACACCAGTCGAACCAGTCGAACCAGTCGAAAGGAACGGACCGGTATGGGCCAGGAACTGTCGGGAAGGGTCGCCGTCGTCACGGGGGGTGCGAGTGGGATCGGCCGCGCCACCGCCGAGCTGTTCGCCGCCGAGGGGGCCATGGTGGTGGTGGCCGACGTCGCCGCCGAGGAGGGTGAGGCCCTGGCCGCCGGACTGGGTGACGCCGTGGCCTTCCGCCGGACCGATGTGTCCGACGCCGACGACGTCCAGGCGCTGGTCGACTTCGCCGTGGACACGTTCGGCGGCTTGCACGTCATGGTCAACAACGCCGGCATCTCCAGTTCGTTCCGCCGCTTCCTGCGGGACGACCTCCGCGACTTCGACCGGGTGATGGCGGTGAACTTGTTCGGCGTGATCATCGGGACGCAGCGGGCCGGCCGCCACATGGCCGAGCACGGAGGGGGATCGATCATCAACACCTCCTCCATCGGCGGGCTCACCGGGGGCGGACCCCCCATCGCCTACCGCACGTCCAAGGCGGCCATCGTCCAGTTCAGCCGCATGGTCGCCACCGATCTGGCCGAGTTCGGCATCCGGGTGAACTGCATCGCCCCGGGGCACATCCCCACCGGGATCACCAACTACGACCTGGGCCCCACCATCGAGGCCGACCAGCCGCTCCAGCGTCAGGGGACGGCCCGTGACGTGGCCGAGGCCGTGCTCTTCCTGGCCGGCGACCGATCGGCCCAGATCACCGGGATCGTGGTCCCGGTGGACGGGGGCACCGTGGCCGGGCGCCCGGTGCGGCCGGTGGTCCCGGTGCCCACGGATCCGGCCGGCACCACCGGCACCACCGCCGGCTGAGGGCCGTCGGGTGGTGACCGGGACGGTTGTCATCCCGGACCCCCACCGTCACGAACCGCCTGTTCGACCAGTCCGATGACCCAGGCGATTCCCTGGACGGCCCGCTGGTGGTCGATCCCCCAGCCGACGACCAGCCGCTCGTAGGAGGCCACGCTCCAGAGCACGTCGAACATGGCCGCCACCACCCTCCGGTCCTCGTCGGAGCGCGGCCCGGCCCCGTCGGCGATGGCGCCGAGGAGCGCTTCGTGCTGGCGCTCCTTCGCCGCTGTCAGGGTGGGATCGAGGGGAGGGCGGGGTTCCCGCGGGTACTGGGCGACATGGTCGAAGATCTGGGTGGCCACCGTGGCGATGTCCTCGAGCTCCATACCGGCCAGTTCGATGCCCGCCTCCTGCTCGTTGCGGTGCATCACGGCGTCCCGCAGCCCCCGCTCACTCCCGAAGTAGCGGTAGACGGTCCGCTCGTTGACGCCGGCCCGTTCGGCCACGGCCCGCACGGTCAGCTTCTTCCAGTCGCGGACGGAGGTGCGGTGAATGAGCTCGGAGCCGGCGTCGAGGATCCGCTCCCGGGTCTCGGCCGCCCGCTCGCGACGCAGGGTGCCGTCGTAGGGTCGACCGGTGCGGGCCGGGTGATCCGTCGGATCCTTGGCGGTGGTCACGGTGTCCATTCTGCTAGGCCAGCTTCGCCGACCAACCCCCGTCCACCGGGATCACCGCACCGGTGACGAACGAGGCCCGGTCGGAGGCCAGGAAGGCGCCCACTTCGGCCACCTCGTGGGGTTGCCCGGCGCGGTTGAGGGCGGCCTTGGCGGCGATGTCGGGGATGAAGTCCTCGGCTCCCTGCGGCCATGATCTCGGTGAGGATGAAGCCCGGGCAGATGGTGTTGACCCGGATCCCCTGGGTGCCGTACTCGATGGCCGCCGACTTGCTGGCACCGATGATCCCGTGCTTGGCCGCCTGGTAGACGCTGGTGAAGGCGGAGCCGTTGAGACCGCCGACCGAGGACCAGTTGACGATGGAGCCGCCGCCCGTCGGGAGCATGGCGCGGATGCCGTGCTTCATCCCCAGCATCACCCCCCGCAGGTCGACATCCATCAGCCGGTCGTAGAACTCCATGGTCAGGTCGGCCAGCGCGCACGCCGTCGGCGATGCCGGCCACGTTGAGCACGGCATCCACCCGGCCGAACCCTTCGACGGCGGCGGCCATCATGGCCTCCACATCGGCCTCCTGGGAGACGTCGCAGTGCACGGGGAGGACCCCGCCACCGACCTCGGACGCCGTGTCCTCCTCGGCGCCACTGATGTCGGCGGCCACCACCTTGGCGCCTTCGCGGACGAAGACCTTGACCGACGCCTTGCCCATGCCCGAGCCGGCGCCGGTGATCACCGCCACCTTTTCGTCCAGCAGTCCCATCATCGATCTCCGGCGGCGTCACCGGGCACGGACGAAGACCGGGAGCGTCTCCCAGCCCCGGACCGTCGAGGTGGGGGCGAGGCGTGGCCCGGTCCATGTCGACCTCCCAGGTCGGGAACCGGTTGAGCACCTCGTCGAGGGCCACCCGGCCCTCGAGGCGGGCCAGGGCCGCCCCCAGGCAGAGGTGGATGCCGTAGCCGAAGGTCAGGGGCTTCCCGTCATTCCGGTGGATGTCGAAGGTGTCGCCATCGGGGAACCGACGGTCGTCGTGGTTGGCCGATGCCGGGAGCAGCATCATGATGCTGCCCTCCGGCACGGTCTGGCCGTGGATCTCGACGTCCTCGGTGACATACCGGGCGGCGTGGGGTGCGGGTGTCTCGAAGCGCAGGAGCTCCTCGATGGCGTCGGGGATGAGCGACCGATCCTCGACCAGCTCCCGTCGTTGGTCAGGGTGGTCGGCCAGAACCTTGCCGGTCCATCCGATCAGCCGACCGGTCGTCTCGTTGCCGGCGCCGGTGATGACGCTGATGTAGGTCAGCAGCTCGTCACGGGTCAATCGACGGACGGTGCCGGTCTCGTCCTCGAACTCCGCCTGGAGGAGCTCGGTCATGATGTCGTCCGAGGGGTGGTCGGCCCGCCAGTCGATGTAGTCGGCGAACATGTCGGTGGGCGACGAAGTTCTCGGACACCTCCATGGGCTGACCGGCCTCGGTGCGGAGGTTGGCGTCGACCTTGTCCCGCACCGCTTCCTGGTCCTGCTCGGGGATGCCGAGCAGCATGCCGATGACCCGCATGGGCATCTGGGCCCCGAGGTCGGCGATGAAGTCGAACTCCTCGGCGCCGACCAGCGGGTCGAGACTGCGGGCGCAGAACTCCCGGATCTGCGGTTCGAGGGCGGCCACCCGGTTGGGCGAGAACACCCGGGACATCAGCCGCCGGTGGATGGTGTGCACCGGCGGGTCCTCGAAGATGAGCACACCCGAGGGCATCTCGATGTTGGCCCGGATGAGCTCGATAATGCCGCCCCGCCCGGAGATGAAGGTCTTCGAGTCGAGGTAGCCACGCTCGACGTCGGCGAACCGACTGACGGCGTAGAAGTCGTGGGGCTCGTTGTAGTAGAGCGGTGCCTCGTCCCGCATCCGGCGGAAGACCGGGTACGGATCGGCGTCGATGCCCACGTCGTACGGGTCGTAGTAGACGTCACTGGTGCTGTCGATGGTCACGCGACACCTCCCCTTGCTTTCATGTCGTACTGTGACACTAAGCTGTCGGACGGTCAAGCGCACCGCCATGCTGGCGGCCGGGGACAGGACGGGGATGGGGGACGATGAAGACGCACGCGGCGGTCCTGTGGGGCCGGGAACAGGACTGGAAGATCGAGGAGATCGACCTCGATCCGCCCCGGGCCCATGAGGTCCTGGTCCGGTGGGCGGCGGCCGGTCTCTGCCACTCCGACGAACATCTGCAGAGGACAGAGATGGGCTCGGAAGCCGGAACCGGCCAACCGGTGAGGGCGGGACTCTTCCCCATGGTGGGCGGACACGAAGGGGGAGGGGTGGTGCTCGAAGTGGGCCCGGACGTCACCAGCCTCCAGCCCGGCGACCACGTGGCCGCCAGCTTCTTCCCCCTCTGCGGCCGATGCCGGATGTGCGTCACCGGCCATTCCAACCTCTGCGACCTCGGTGCGGCCACATTCGCCCCCGGCCAGATCTCCGATGGCACGGTCCGCTACCACCTCGACGGCCGGCCGCTCAACGTGATGTCCAAGCTGGGCACCTTCGCCGAGCACGGCGTGTGCCACGAAGCATCCCTAGTCAAGGTCGATACCGACCTGCCGCTGGGCGTGGTGGCCCTGGTGTCGTGCGGGGTGGCCACCGGCTGGGGCTCGGCGGTGTACCGGGCCGAGGTCATGCCGGGGGACACCGTGGTGGTGGTGGGCGTCGGGGGGGTCGGTATGAACGCCGTGCAGGGGGCCAGGATGGTCGGGGCGCGGAACATCGTGGCGGTGGACCCGGTGGAGTTCAAGCAGAAGTCAGCGCTTGACTTCGGCGCCACCCACACGGCCGCGTCCATGGAGGAGGCCCTGCCCATGGTCACCGAGCTGACCCGGGGCCAGATGGCGGACGCGGTGATCATGGTCCCCGGCGTGATGTACGGGGATCTGATGTCCGCCGCCCTCGCCCTGACTGGCAAGGGCGGGACCTGCGTGGTGACCGGTGTCGCCCCCCAGGTCCAGCTGGAGGCCAGTGTGAACCTCTTCGACCTGGCCATGATGCAGAAGGAGATCAAGGGAGTGATCTTCGGTGCGGCCAACCCGCGCTTCGACATCCCCAACCTGTTGGCCCTGTACCGGTCCGGCCAGCTCAAGCTGGATGAGCTGATCACGAGGACGTACCGGCTCGATCAGATCAACCAGGGCTACCGGGACATGCTCGACGGTGTGAACCTCCGAGGCGTGGTCACCTTCGAGTGAGTGCCCACCCGCGGCCGACCGCCCAGGAGCTGTTCGGTCCCCGCGGGACCCCGACGGTCGTCGTGGTGGGCGCCGGACTGGGAGGGATCGCCGCCGGCGTGAAGCTGAAGCGGTGCGGGATCGACTCCTTCACCATCTACGAGTCCTCATCCGGGGTCGGTGGCACCTGGTGGGACAACACGTACCCCGGTGCCGAGGTCGACGTGCACTCCGACCTCTACCGCTACTCGTTCAAGTCGTTTGACTGGACCCGCACCCACGCCCGCCAGCCCGAGCTGCAGTCATACCTCGAGGAGACCGTGGACCAGTTCGGCCTCCGTGAGCACCTGCGGCTGGGTGTCACCGTCCAGTCGGCCACCTGGGACGACCAGCGGCACCGGTGGACGGTCACGCTGGACACCGGCGCCGTGGTCGAGTGCCATGCGGTGATCAGCGCGGTGGGCTTCCTCAATGTCCCCCGGTATCCCGACTGGCCGGGTCTGGACTCCTTCGAAGGTCCGAAGTTCCACACATCGCGGTGGGAGCATCACCACGACCTAGCCGATCGGACAGTGGCCGTGGTGGGGACCGGGTCGACGGCGACCCAGGTGGTTCCGGCCCTCCAGCCCACGGTGGGGACGCTGTACGTCTTCCAGCGGGAGCCCGGTTGGGTCATGCCCAAAGGGGAGCGGGAGCTCACCGACAGCGAGCGCCGGCGCCTGGCCCGGCCGTGGCGTCGGGCCCTCCACCGCGCCTCCCTTCGCTACGACCTGGAGAAGGGCCTCGTCGGCGCGGCCACCTTCCGTCCGGGCACCACACTGCACGCCAAGCGAGCAGCAGACCTGCCTCGACTACATCGCGGCGGAGTTTGCCGGCCGTCCCGACCTCCAGAAGGCCGTCACCCCGACGTATCCGTACCCGGGCAAACGGCCGGTCATCGCCGGCACCTTCTATCCGGCCCTGAAGGCGGACAACGTGGAACTGATCCCGAAGGCGGTGTCCCGGGTGACCCCGACGGGCGTCGTCGACGCCGACGGGGTGGAGCGCGACGTCGATGTGATTGTGATGGCCACGGGATTCGAGGCGGCCAACTACCTGGCCCGCATCCGGGTCACCGGTCGGCGGGGTGAGACCCTCCATGACCACTGGGCCGGCGAGCCCCGGGCCTATCTGGGCATCACGGTGCCGGACTTCCCCAACTTCTTCATGCTCTACGGGCCGGGCACCAACGGCGGGGAACTGGTGTCCATGCTCGAGGCCCAGTCCGAGTACGCGGTGCGGGCGCTGCGGCGGATGATGCGGCGTCGGGTCACCGCCATCGAGGTCAGGCCGGCCTTCGAGGCCCTGTGGTTCGTATGGCTCCAGGCGAAGATGGAGGGGACGTCGTGGACGATGACCACCAACTACTTCCGGTCGCCGACGGGGAGGGTGGTTACCCAGTGGCCCTCCGGCAACATGGTCTACCGGGTGCTGACCAAGGTCCTGGGTCGTGTGTCCGAGTCGGCCCGATGCCGGGAGGATCCGCCGTCATGGGCACCGCGGTGACCGTTGTCCGCCCACCGGTCGCCCCCGGCGCCCGCATCACCGTTCCCATCCGACCGAGGAGCCCCCTATGCCCATGAGTGTCGACATCGACCCCCTCGACCTGGTCGACCCGAAGCGCTTCGCCCTCCACGGCTATCCCCACGACGTGTGGACCCGGCTGCGGGCCGAAGCGCCCGTGGCCTGGATCGAGCCGCCGGGCCACCCACCCTTCTGGGCGGTGACCAGGCACGCCGACGTCCAGTACGCGGCCAGCCAGCCCCAGCTGTTCTCCAGCGCCGGGGGCATCACCTTGGACATGGACCTGAGCGGGGTCGAGATGCCGGCCGAGATGATCGTCTATCTGGATCCCCCTGAGCACGGTCCGATGCGGCAGGTGGCCAACAAGAGGTTCCTGCGCAGCGCGGTGCGGGCCCGGAGCGGGGAGATCCACCGGATAGCCGCCGACCTGGTCGACCGGGCCTCGACCGGGGGCGAGGTCGGGGAGTGCGACTTCGTCGACACCTTCGCCGCCCCGTTTCCGGTGGCGGTGATCTCGTGGGTGCTGGGCGTGCCCCCCTCCGACTGGGAGCACCACTTCCGTTGGACCAACGAGATCATCGGCAAGGACGATCCGGAATACCGGCTGCCCGGGGAGAGCCCCGAGCAGACCTCCAGGCGGGCTCGCGGCGAACTGCACCGCTACTTCACCACCATGGTGGCGGCCCGCCGTGAGGATCCACAGGACGACCTGGTCACCCAGCTGGTGCAGAGCGAGGTCAACGGGGTTCCCCTGACCCGACAGCAGCTGGTGACGTACTGCGAGCTGCTGGTGGAGGCGGGGAACCAGACCACCCGTGATGCCATCGCCGGCGGCATGCAGGCCTTCTGCGAGTTCCCTGACCAGTGGGAGAAGCTGGCGTCCCATCCCGACCTGCTGGGTGGGGCCACCGAGGAGATCCTGCGCTGGGTCACGCCGATCGCCTACTTCTCGCGGACGGCCACCGAGGACTGCGAACTGCACGGGCAGCAGATCCACGCTGGGGACAAGGTGGCGCTGTACTGGGCGTCGGCCAACCGGGACGAGGAGGCGTTCGAGGACCCCAACGAGTTCCGCATCGACCGGGAGCCGGGCCAGCCGGTCGTCTTCGGCTTCGGCCCGCACCTGTGCATGGGCGCACACGTAGCCCGAGCCGAGCTGTCGTCCATGTTCGGCCTCCTCATCGATCGCATGGAGTGGTTCGAGCCGGCGGGACCGGTGGAGCGACTCAACTCGTCCGTCAACGGTGCCATCAAACACCTGCCCATCCGGTACCGCCTCAGCTAACGGCGGCGTCGGGGCGCCGCCCCGATCAACGAAGTCGACAAGGAAGGAAGCAGCACCATGGACGAGACGAGCATCTACTCCTGTGACGACCACCTCGACCTGCGCTCGGTCCCGCCCCAGCTGTGGCAGAACCGGCTGGAAAAGGACCTGGTCGAGCGGGGCCCCCGGGTGGTCACGGGCGACGGCGATCCCATGTGGGTGTGCAACGACCGCATCCTGGGCCGCAGCGGTCTGCCCAAAGGGGACAAGCTGGCGGTCCTCAGCGCCGTCAGCCGGGCCGGTCTGGAGGACGACGGCTTCCGGGTCAGCGACCCCAAGCTGCGGCTGGAGGACATGGACCTCGACGGGGTGTGGGCCTCGGTCATCTACGGACCCATCCCCTTGACCCTCTCGATCCCCGAGCCCGACCTGCAGACCGCCTGCTACGCGGCCTGGAACGACTGGGCCATCGAGGAGTTCAACGCCTTCGCCCCCGACCGGCTGTGCGCCCTGCCGTTCCTGCCCAGCCACTCGCCCGAGGCGGCGGTGGCCGAGCTCGAGCGGGTGGCCGCCAGGGGCCATCGCGGTGCCATCATCGATGTGTTCGACTTCGATGCCGGCGATCCCGCCTGGGACCGCCTGTGGGCCGCCGCCGAGGAGACCGGCCTGCCCCTCAGCTTCCACATCAAGGACGGGGCGTCGGCGCGGTTGAGCTACCAGGTGGGTAGGTGGCAGTCGGCGGCATTCGCCGCCCTGCTGCCCCTCCAACTGGACGAGGCGCTGGCCATCATGGTCTTCTCCGGGGCCCTCGAGCGGCACCCCGGACTCACGCTGGTGCTGGCCGAGGCCGGTGTCGGCTGGCTGCCGTACTTCCTGGCCCGGATGGACATGGAGTGGGAGAACCTCCGGGACAAGGTGGACTACGCCCCCGGCATCGCCCCCAGCGAGCTGTTCAGGCGACAGGTCTTCGCCACCTTCGAGGAGGAGGCCTTGGCCTACCACTCAATCCCGCACCTCGGGGCCGACTCCTGCATGTGGGCGGCGGACTTCCCCCATACCGACAGCACTTTCCCCGAGTCGCAGCGCTCCATCGAGGAGACCCTCGGCATGCTCCCGGACGGGGATCGACGCAAGATCACGGCAATCAACTGCGCCCAGCTGTACGGCTTCGAGTATGTCGCCTGACCCGACCGGGCCGACACCGGCCGGAGCGGTGCTCGGCTTCGACCACGTGGCCTTGCCCATGGAGCACACCGGGGCCATGATCGCCTTCTACCGCTTGGGCCTGGCCGTGACCGAGCACCCGTACGTCGTGCAGGTGTACCTCGGGGATCAGATGATCAACTTCCACCGGCCCGAACTGTGGCGGGGTGACTTCCCATTACGGGCGCCGGCGGCTGTTCCCCCGTGCGGCGACCTGTGCCTCGTCTGGCAGGGGTCGGCGGAGGCACTGGCCATGGTGCTCCGCCGGGCCGGTGCCGACATCGCCGAGGGCCCGGTGGAGCGCCGGGGAGGGCGCGGGACGGCCGCCTCGAGTGTCTACGTCCGCGACCCGGACGGCAATCTCATCGAGTTCATGACGTACCCGGACGAGGCGAAGGAGCATGTACGTGTCGGCTGACCTGGTAATACGCGGTGGTATCGTGGTCGACGGGAGCGGCGAGCCCGGTCGGGTGGCCGACGTGGCCGTGACCGCAGGGCTGATCGAGTCCATCGGCCCCAATCTCGACGGCGCCATCGAGCTGGATGCTTCCGGGTGCGTGGTGGCCCCGGGCTTCATCGACATCCACACCCACTTCGACGCCCAGGTGTTCTGGGACCCACAGCTCAAGCCGTCGTCGTACCACGGGGTCACCACGGTGGTGGCGGGCAACTGCGGCTTCTCCATCGCCCCGTGCCGCCCCGAGCACCACGACGTGATCGTGCACACCTTGGAGAACGTGGAGGGGATGGACGCCAACACGCTGGTCGGCCGGGATCGCCTGGGAGTTCGAGACCTTCCCTGACTACCTCGACCTGGTGGGCCGGCGGGGGACGGCCCTCAACTTCACCGCCTACATCGGGCACACCGCCCTGCGGCTGTACGTCATGGGGGACGCCGCCTACGAGCGGGCCGCCACCCCCGAGGAGATCGAGCGCATGTGCCGGCTGGTCGACGAGGCCATGGAGGTGGGGGCGGCGGGGCTGTCGACCAGCTTCTCGTTCGCCCACCGTGGTGTCGACGGCAAGCCGGTGCCGAGCCGGTTCGCCGAGATGGACGAGGTCGAGGCGCTGTTCATGACGGTGGGCAAGGCCGGCAAGGGCGTGGTCCTCGCCACCCCGGGCTGGCAGTGCGAGTACCCCGACATCTTCACCTGGCAGCCGCGGGTGGGCCGGCCGTTCACCTGTCCGCTCTTCTCCCTGTCCAGCGGGAAGCACCGAGAGGTGGTCCGCCTGCACAAGGAGGCCCTGGCCCGGGGGGCCGACGTCTGGCCGCAGGTCACCCCGCGTCCGCTGACCATGCAGTTCACCCTGGCCGACGCCTACAACCTCAACGTCGGCCAGGTCTTCGGCGAGCTCATCAAGGTGAGTCCCGGGGTGCGGAAGGCCGCCTACCGCGACCAGGAATGGCGCACCCGGGCCTTCGAGGACCTGGAGAGGAACGAGGGCGGCATGAAACCGCGGTGGGAAACCTTCGAGGTCTCCGAGTCGGAGCGGTACCCCGAACTGCTGGGCCGCCGGGTCACCGACATCGCCCGGGAGCGGAACGCCAGCCCGTTGGATGTGATGTGCGAACTGGCCCTGTCCGAGGACCTGGCCACCCGCTTCCGGGCCTACATCGCCAACGACGACGTGGCCGAGGTGGGGCGCCTGCTCACCGAGGACCACGTGGTGCTGGGCCTTACTGACGCCGGGGCCCACGTCGACCAGCTGTGTGATGCGCCCCTGGCCACCGACCTCCTCGGCACCTGGGTCCGTGACCGCGAGATCATGCCGCTCGAGCGGGCCGTCCGGAAGCTGGCCGGCGAGCCCGCCGACATGTTCGGGTTTGAGGGCCGGGGCTACCTGCGGCCCGGGTACGCCGCCGATGTCACCGTGTTCGACCCGGCCACTGTGGGCCCGGGACCCCAGCGGCGACGGCGCGACCTGCCGGCCGGCGGCGAGCGCCTGACCAACGAGGAGCCCACCGGCATGCGGCACGTCCTGGTCAACGGCACCCTGATCCGTACCGACGAGCAGCAGCTCGACCGGGAGCGGCTTCCCGGGACCCGCCCCACCCTGGTCTGACGACGCCGGCGGAGGGCTCAGGGCACCGTGCGGAAGTACTCCCGCAGATCGTCGACGAACAACTCGGGCTGCTCCATGGCCGGGAAGTGCCCACCCCGGGGCATCGTCTCCCAGCGGACCACGTTGCACTGGCGCTCGACCCACGAGCGGGGCCAGCGCAACACCTCCTTGGGGTAGCGCGCCACTCCGGTGGGTACGGTGACGTACGGCGGTGCGCCGGCCGCACTGTGCCCGGTCTCCCAGTAGAGGCGGGCCGCCGAAGCGCTGGTCTGGGTCACCCAGTACATCATGACGTTGGTGAGCAGCTGGTCGCGGGTGAAGCAGTGCTGGGGGTGACCCCCACAGTCGCTCCAGGCCCGGAACTTCTCCACGATCCAGGCCAGCAGACCGGCCGGTGAGTCGTTGAGGGCGACGCCGACCGTCTGCGGCTTGGTCCCCTGCTCATTGGCGTAGCCGGACTCCTCGGCGGCGAACCGCTTCATGACGGCCAGGTCCGTCCGCTCCTCCTCGGTGAGCGGGCCGACGGTCTCGGGTGGGATGCCGGGCGCCATGTTCAGGTGGATGGCCGTGCAGTGCTCCGGGTCGAGGCCGCCGATCCACGTCGTCACCTGGGCTCCCCAGTCGCCGCCCTGGGCGAGATAGCCGGGGTAGCCCAGGCGCGCCATCAGTTCGGTGAACGCCCGGGCGATCCGGGCCACGTCCCACCCCGGGGATCGCGGCGGCTCGGAGAATCCGTAGCCGGGCAACGACGGAGCGATCACATGAAAGGCGTCGGAGGCCCGGCCACCGTGGGACTCCGGGTCGACCAGCCGGGGGATGACGTCGAGGAACTCGACGATGGAGCCCGGCCAACCGTGGGTGAGGAGCAGGGGGCGGGCGTCCGGGTGGGCGGACCGGGCATGGACGAAGTGGATCCGCTGGTTGTCGATGGTCGTGCGGAAGTGCCGGAAGGCGTTCAGCCCCACTTCCGCCGACCGCCAGTCGTAGACGTCCCGCCAGTACTCGACCAGCTCCCGCAGGTAGTCGACGGGGATGCCGTACTCCCAGCCGGTGTTGGCGATCTGGTCGGGGAAGCGGGTCTGGGCCAAGCGGCGGTGGAGGTCGACGAGGACCGCATCGTCGACCCGGATCGGGAAGGCCTCGATCGCCTCGGTCACCACGTCCTCACCGCTCCGTCGTCCCTGGAACCGCCACCCCTACCGCCCCTCGCCCGTACCTTGCTCCGCGGACGCACCGGCTCACGGGCCGGTCAGATCGACGGAGATCAGTCGGTCGGTGAACCGCCACCCGCCCTCGGCCCTCTCGAAGGTGTCGGTGTACTGACCGGAGAGGTCGATGGCGATGGTCTCGCCCGGGGCGCTCCGCAGCACCGTCCAGCAGCAGTGGGACGAGGCGGTGGTGGCATCCGCTGCCACCTCGATGCTGAGGTTGGTGATGAGGTGCTTGGTCCGGTGGTCACCGTCCCGGGCCATCAGGTTCTCGTAGACCGGCCTCACTGCCGCCGCCCCCCGCCGCGTGGATCCGTTGGGCCACGACCGCCACGTCGAGTGCTCGAACAGCGCCACCACCGCGTCCACATCACCGCCGTCAACGAGGCGGGCGTAAGAGTGCACCAGCGCCGTGATGTCGTCCACGTCAGACATGTCGAACCTCTCTCGTCGGGTCGGTCGGGCGGTCGGGCGGTTCGGGCGGTTGGTCGGGGGACGGGGGAGGGAGTGTTCACCTGGGGCCGATGACATCCTGGCCGTAGCGGCTCTGCGTCGCCTCGAACTCCCAGCCGAACATGAGGCGACTCCGAACTTCACCGACTCCATGCCCGTGCGTCTCCCCGTCTCCCACCATCCCCGAGGCCGGCGTCAGCATAGGGCACGACATGATGCCGAACCGCCCCTGTTAGCGTTGCCCCCGTGGCCGAGCCAGGCAGAACCGCGAGCACAGGAGGGGCCTCCGCCAAGGATGGCGTCGACCGCGACGCCTGCATGGGTTCGGGGAATTGCGCGTTCTGGGCCCCGGGTGTCTTCGACCTCGACGACGACGGGATCGCCGTCATCGTCGGCGACACGGCCGGGAGGGCCGAGGACGTCCGCAGGGCGGCCGCCAACTGCCCCACGTCAGCCATCCGGCTCGACCGGCTCTTCCCTTCCTGACCCGTCGACCGACCGGAGCACCGCAATGGCGACCTACAACCACACCGGCCATGTCGTTACCGACCTGGCACGGTCGAAGCAGTTCTACCAGGAGGTCTTCGGCTTCCGGTTCTGGTACGAGATCACCCCGCCCGACGTGCCCACGGCCCAGCTGACCAGCCTCACCCCGCCGTTGGGAGTCACGGCGACGTACCTGACTCTCGATGGTTTCGTGCTCGAGCTGATGCACTACTCGGCCCCCGGAGCCACCGCTCCGTTCCGGCCGCGGACGATGAACGAGCCCGGTCTCACCCATCTGTCCCTCTCGGTCGACGACGTGAACGCGTCGGCGGCGGCGGCCGTCGAGTACGGCGGTCAGCTCATCGAGGAGAGCGACATCGGGGGCGCGCTGTTCATCCGTGATCCCGACGGCCAACTCATCGAGCTCCTGCCCGTGTCCTACCGGGAGCGGTTGCCGCCCAAGCCCTGACCCCCGGGGATCCCGGGCCGACCGGAGGGCAGTGGGTCCGGGCCTGACCCGGCCCGCGGGCCGGAGCAGGTGGGTACGCTGTCCGATGGCGGCCGAGAACCGGCCGGGCGGCGGCCGGCCCATCGATGAGGAGTGCATCCACGTGACCCTGACCAGCGAGACCACGGTTCCCCTGCGACATGCCGACCGGTTCTTCATCGACGGCCAGTGGGTCGCTCCGTCGTCCGACGCCACCTTCGACGTGATCGACTCGGGCACCGAGCAGGTCTACTTCCGCGTGCCGGAGGCACAGGCCGCCGACATCGACCGGGCGGTGACAGCGGCGCGACGGGCCTTCGATGAGGGCCCGTGGCCCACCCTTGCCCATACCGAGCGGGCCGAGTTCCTCCGGGGGATCGCCTCCGGACTTCGGGACCGGGGCGAGGACATCGGGCAGATCTGGCCGCGTGAGTCCGGCGTGCTCCACCTCATCGCCCGGCACAGCTCCGGCGGCACCGCCGCCTCGTTCGACTACTACGCCGATCTGGCCGGGACCTTCCCCTTCGAGGAGCGGGCCCAGCCCCAGATGGGCCAGTTCGGCCTGCTGGTCCGCGAGCCGGTGGGGGTGGTCGGCGCCATCATCCCCTGGAACGCCCCCATCGGCCTCATCACCTACAAGCTGGCCCCGGCGCTGCTGGCCGGGTGCACGGTGGTGCTCAAGTGCTCCCCCGAGGCCCCTGGCGACGCCTACGTGATGGCCGAGATAGCCGAAGCCATCGGTCTTCCCGCTGGTGTGCTGAACGTGGTGACTGCCGATCGGGACGTCTCCGAGCTCCTGGTCCGCGACCCCCGGGTGGACAAGATCACCTTCACCGGGTCGACCGCCGCCGGTAGGCGGATCGCCTCGATCTGTGGCGAGCGGATCGCCCGGTGCACCCTCGAGCTGGGCGGCAAGTCGGCGGCCCTCATCCTCGACGACATGGACCTGGCCCAGGCGGCCGCCACCCTGGCCAAGGCAGAGTGCATGCTCTCGGGTCAGGTGTGCTCGTCGCTGACCCGGATCGTGGTCAGCCGGAACCGGCACGACGAGTTGGTCGAGGCCCTGGCCGGGGCCTTCTCGGAAGTCCGGGTGGGCGATCCCTTCGATCCCACCACCCAGATGGGCCCGCTCGTCTCCGCCCGTCAGCGCGACCGGGTGGAGGGTTACATCGCCAAGGGTGTGGAGGAGGGGGCCACGCTGGTCACCGGGGGAGGACGTCCGAAGAACCTCGACCGGGGGTACTACGTGCAGCCCACCGTATTCGGCAACGTCGACAACGCCTCGGTCATCGCCCAGGAGGAGATCTTCGGACCCGTGCTCACGGTGATCCCGGCCGACGATGAGGAGCAGATCGTGGCCGTCGCCAACGACACCATCTATGGGCTCAACGCCAGCGTGTTCACGCCCGATGTGGACCGGGCCCGGCAGGTGGCCCGCCGACTGCGCTCGGGCACGGTCGGCCACAACGCCTTCCGCACCGACTTCGGCATCGCCTTCGGCGGCTTCAAGCAGTCCGGCATCGGCCGGGAGGGCGGCACCGAGGGACTGCTGCCCTTCCTCGAGACCAAGACGGTGATCCTCGAGGACGTCCCGGCCGAGTACCGCTGAGGAGTGGTCGGTCGGGCGTTCTTCTAATCTGAGAACATCGATTTCGGAGCGCGCCGACACGGCGTCGGTTGCACTTGGTACTCTCGGCGCACCGGCGGTATCCGCTGGGCTGCGGCGGTAGGCCTATGACACCTGTAGGGGGACCAAGGGAGAGGGGGAGCGTGGGCAGGACGGGTGCCGTAGCGGTCGGCGGGAGCCCGACATGTGCCGCGCCTGCCGGTTCCCCGTCCGCCCCGAGCTTCGTAGACAACCTCCAGAATCTCGTATACGCTCATCGCGATGTCGCCGGCTCCAAAAGCGGAATGGGCATGCTGACAAAAAGAGAACACGCATCATGGCGTGCTCACACAAGGGGGAAGCAATGAAGGGGGAACTCATGAGGCGCAAGGTTCGGGTCGGGGCGGGAGTCCTGCTCTCGGTGCTTCTCTCGGCCACGGCCATCGGGCTGACCACGGCCCAGGCCGGCGCGGCGACGGTGCGGGGCATCAACGGCAAGACCATCACCATCGGGGGCATCTGGTCCACCTCCAACTTCTCCGGCGCCCAGGTCGGCGTCCAGGGCTACGTCAAGCAGATCAACCAGACCAACTATCTGTACGGGTACAAGCTCAAGTTCGCCGGCTACGTCAACGACAACAACGATCCGGCCACCGCCCTGTCCGGGGTGCGCCAGCTGGTCAACCAGGATCAGGTGTTCGCCGTCGTCCCCGACCTCTCGGCCGAGAACCCGGGCACCTACCTGACGTCACAGAAGATCCTGTACGTGGGGGGTGGGTTCGACTTCACCTACTGCTCCAGCAAGGTGACCACCAGTCTGTGGGGCTACTCGGCCGGCGGCTGTCTGGTGCCCCAGAACCCTCCGGTCATGCCTAACACGTACGGCCAGTACTACACCTACGTGAAGAGCAAGACCGGTAACGCCCATCCCGCCATGGCCATCTTCTCCAACGACAACGCCTCGGGGTCCAACTCGGCCAAGCTGTCGACGGTATCGGCCAAGGGAGCCGGCTTCAACGTGGTCTACAACAAGGCCGACATCCCCACCACGGCCAGTGACTACACCCCGTACGTCCAGCAGCTGATGACCTCCAACAACGGCAAGCAACCCCTGGCCATCGGCTGCCAGCTGACGGCCCAGTGCATTCCCATGTGGACGGCCCTCAAGAACGCCGGGTACACGGGGACCTACTGGACGCCGCTCGGGGCCATCGCCGCCCTCAACGCCAGTATGCAGGGGACGGTCACCATCGCCACCTTCAACAACGCGCCGAGTCCGGGCCTGACGGCGATGCAGAACGCCATGAACTCCATCGTGCCGGGGACCCAGCTCACCTCCTATTCGAACGTGCCGTCCTACATCGACACCGCCATGTTCGCCACCGCCGTGCACACCGTGCTGGCCAAGAAGCAGGCCCTCACCCCCGCCAACGTCCGTACGGTGCTGTCCACCATCAAGTGGGGCATTCCCCAGCTGGTGGGGCCGATCTCCTACCCGGCCTCGACGGTGTCCGGCACCCCGTACTGCACGGAGTTCCTGGCCTACACCGGGGGCGCCACCCAGCAGATCTACCCGTACTCATGCAGCGCAAAGGTCTTCAAGGTAACCCCGGCGGCCGAGAAGGCCAGTTGAGCGGTCGGTCGTGGCCCACCGACCGGATTGAGGTACGCCATGAGCGAGCGAGGCCGGGTGCATGAATGACGTGGATGTGCTCCCCGCCGCGTCGGCCGCGCCGCCGCCGTCGGGACCGCCGACCCTCGACCTGAGTGACATCTGCGTGCGCTTCGGCGGGATCATGGCCGTGGCCAACGTCAACCTGCAGGTGCCGGCCGGGCAGGTATGCGGACTGATCGGACCCAACGGGGCGGGGAAGACCACCCTCTTCGACGTGGTCTCGGGCGTGCGGCGCCCCCAGTCCGGCCACGTGCTGCTGGAGGGACGTGACGTCAGCGGTGCCGATCCGGTGAAGCGCAGCCGCCTGGGGGTGCGCCGGACGTTCCAGAGGGTCCAGACCTACGGCTGGCTGACCGTCGAGGACAACATACTGGCCGCGGCCGAGTGGCACGGCGGCGGCGGGGGCGTGGTCGGGGACCTGGTGGGCTGGCGGGGTCGGCGCCGCCGGGAACGCGAGCGCCGGGTGCTGGTCGACGCCGCCCTCGTTCGGTGCGGGCTGGACTCGGTGCGCACCGAGTTCGCCGGTTCCCTGCCCATCGGGACGGCCCGGATGGTCGAATTCGCCCGGGCCACCGTCGAGGCCCCAAAGCTGCTCCTCCTCGACGAGCCGGCCTCGGGGCTCCATGCCGAGGAGGTCGACCGCCTGGGCCAGCTCATCGAAGATGTCCGCACGTCCACCGGGTGCAGCGTCCTGCTGGTCGAGCACAACGCCGGCTTCGTCATGGCCCACTGCGACCGGGTGGTGGTCCTCAACCTGGGATCGACGTTGGCCGACGGCACGCCGGCCGAGGTCCAGAGCGACCCGGCGGTGCGCAGCGCCTACCTGGGCCACGTGGTCTGAGCGAGAGGCGGGGACCCGATCCATGGACAAGTTCCTGAGCCTGGTCATCTCGGGCACGGTCACCGGCGGCATCTACTCCATCATGGCCTCGGGGCTGGTCCTCACCTACACCACGTCGGGCATCTTCAACTTCGCCCAGGGTGCCATCGCCTTCGCCGTGGCCTACTTCTACTACCAGCTCAACTCGGGGGGGATGCCCATCGTCCCCGCCGCCATCCTCTCGATACTCATCTTCGCCCCCCTCATGGGCTACGCCCTGGACCGGCTGCTCCTGCGCCGCCTGGGCGAGGCCCCCGTCTACGCCAAGGTGGTCGGGACCATCGGCCTGCTGGTGGCCATCCCCAACTTCATGCAGTGGGTGGTCGTCACCCTCGGCAACGGCGTCTTCCACGCCGGGTGGGTGGCCAACAAGGCGGACAACCAGGGCCTGTCCACCCCCGGGTTGGGCCCCACCCCGGCCAAGGTCTTCCACGTCATGCAGGGGGTGGCCCTCACCTCGGACCAGGTGGCCGTGTTCGCCGCCGCCCTGGTCTCGGCGGCCGTGCTGTGGTTCGTCCTGCGCCACACCCGGATCGGCCTGGAGATGCGGGCGGTGGTCGACCGGAGGCATCTGGCCGGCCTCAAGGGTGTGAGCGCGGCCAAGACCTCGGCCGTGGCCTGGGTGCTCACCACCATGCTGGCCGGGCTGGGCGGGATCCTGATCTCCCCGCTGTTCAGCCTGGACCCCATCGTCTTCACCCTGGTGGTGCTGGGCTCGCTGGCCGCCGTGGTCCTGGGCGGCCTGCGCTCCATCCCCATCGCCTTCGTGGGCGGGGTGCTGCTCGGCGTGGTCCAGAACCTGGTGGCCGGGTACTCGACGGCCTACCCCGGGTTCATCGCCAACCTCAACGGCCTGTCCAGCGCCGTGCCCTACGTACTGGTCATCCTGTTGGGGCTGGTCATCGGGCGCGACCGGTCCCGACAGGCCGGTTCGGTGGCGGACGACCGACCGCCGAGCGACCACCGGGCCGGCATGTCCCTGCCCCGCCGGTGGTGGCCGTGGCTGACGTTCCTGTTCCTGCTGCTCGGGTACTCCCTGCACTGGTTCCCCTCGTGGTTCCAGGCCACCACCACCGCCCAGACGGCCATCGCCCAGGGACTGTCCATCTCGATCATCCTGCTGTCCTTCATCGTGGTCACCGGCATGGGGGGCATGGTGAGCCTGGCCCAGGCCACCTTCGTCACCGCCGGCGGCTTCGCCGCCGGGTGGGCGCTCAACCGCAACTGGGGGTTCGGCTTCCCCCTCATCGCCTCCCACGGCCAGCTCAACTTCTTGTGGGCGGTGGTCATCGGCGCCATCGTGGCCGGGGTCATCGGCGCCCTGATCGCCTGGCCGGCCACCCGGCTCGGTGCTGTCTATCTGGCCATCTGGTCCCTGGCCGCCTGTCTGTTCTTCAGCCTGGTGCCCTTCGACACCCAAGCCATCGGGAACGGCCAGTCCGGCTGGAACATCCGCAGTCCGGCCCTCGACCTCTTCGGCTGGCGGCTCGACTTCGCCAACCTGAACGACCAGATCGTCCTGTTCATCGGGGTCTTCGGTGTAATCACCGGGGTCATCTGGCTGTTCACCCACTCGGCCACCGGCCGGGCCACGCTGGCCGTGCGCAGTTCGCCCACGGCGGCCATGGCCGCCGGCATCCGGGCCAACCGGAACCGGATCCTGGTCTTCGCCCTGGGGGCCGGGATCGCCGGCATCGGCGGGGTCATGCTCAGCCTGTTCTCGTTCGCCGCCTCCAACTCGACGGCCCCCCCGCTGGACGGGCTGACCTGGCTGGCCTTCGTGGTGGTCTTCGGGGTGCGGCGACCCGGAGGGGCCCTGCTGGCCGGCCTGGCCGTGGCCGCCGGCAGCCCGCTCCTCAACCAGCTCACCAACTGGCTCCCGGGCCAGACCATCAACACCCTCATCTCCTCGCCCTACTTCCTCCCCATCCTCTTCGGGATGGGGGCCATCTCCCTGGCCCAGGAGCCCGACGGCATCCTGGCCCTGCGCGGGGGCAAGAAGCTGGCCAAGCGCCGGGCCCGGGCCCGGGCCAAAGCGACCCAAGCGGAGCTGGCGACCCAAGTAGAGCAGGTGGAGCAGGTGACCCAGGCCGAGCAGACCGAGCAGGGGACGCCCCCGCCCGGGGCCGGCACCGGTGTGCTCGGGCCGGTCGGCGCCTTCGAACCCGAGGCCCCGCCGATCAGCCTGGAGGTGTCCCTCGACGCCGCCCTGGCCGTGCAGGGCGTGGTGGCCGGCTACGACGACGCCGAGGTGCTCCACGGGGTCGGGCTCGAGCTGCACGCCGGTGAGATCGTGGGTCTGCTCGGAGCCAACGGCGCCGGCAAGTCCTCGCTCTGCGCGGTGATCGCCGGGCTCCTGGAACCGACGGCGGGCCGCGTCTACCTCGGCGGCGAGGACCTGACCGATCTGCCCGCCTACCGACGGGCCCGGGCCGGCCTCGACCTGGTCCCCGAGGCCCGGGGCATCTTTCCCGGACTGACGGTCGAGGAGAACCTGATCCTCGCCCTCCCCGAGGAGAAGGACCGCCAGCTCGCCTACGACCGTTTTCCGGTGCTGGCCGAGCGCCGACAGCAGGTGGCCGGCCTCCTCTCGGGCGGGGAGCAGCAGATGCTCGGGCTGGCCCCGGCCCTGGCCCGGCCGCCCACGGTCTTCGTAGCCGACGAGCCGACCCTGGGGCTCGCCCCCATGGCCGCCGCCGAGGTGATCCGGGCCATCGTCGAGCTGCGGGAAAAGGGGAGCGCGGTGCTGCTGGTGGAGGAGAACGCCGAGAACGCCGTGGCCGTGGCCGACCGCCTGATCTTCATGGAGTTGGGCACCATCACCTGGGCCGGACCGGCCAGCTCACTCGACGTGGAACAGCTGTCGGCCGTCTACCTGGGCGGAGACCGGCCATCGGCGGTGGCGGGGGCCGACTCCCCGGCGGGTGCTGCGACGGTCGTGCCCCCGATGGTTCGTTGACACGCCGGCGGGCCCGGCTCCACGGCGGTGACGTCCCGTCGGCCGTGGTCGCCGGGACATCGGGGTGACGATAGGATCATTACGGACTTAAAAGAACAGTATTCTCGGGAGGGAAGCCATGCACGAGGTTGATGACCTCATCCTGATCAGCGTCGATGACCATGTCATCGAGCCGCCTGATCTCTTCGTCGGGCACCTCGAGGCCAAGTACCAGGACCGGGCCCCGAAGCTCACCCGCAACGCCGAGGGCTCGGACGTCTGGACCTTCGGCCCGGTGGTCATGGAGACGGCCGCCCTCAACGCCGTGGCCGGGCGGCCCAAGGAGGAGTACGGGCTGGAGCCGCAGAGCCTCGACGAGGTCCGACCGGGCTGCTACGACGTGGACGAGCGGGTGAAGGACATGGATGCCGGGGGTGTACTGGCCTCGATGAACTTCCCCTCGTTCCCCACCTTCACCGCCCGCGTCTTCGCCAGTGACGACCCCGACCTGTCCCTGGCCCTGGTCCGCGCCTACAACGACTGGCACATCGACGAGTGGTGCGGGGCCTACCCCGAGCGGTTCATACCCATGGCCGTGCCGGTGATCTGGGACGCCGAACTGACCGCCCAGGAGATCCGTCGCACCGCGGCCAAGGGCTGCCACTCGCTCAGCTTCACCGAGAACCCGGCGGCCCTCGGCTATCCGAGCTTCCACGACGCCTACTGGGACCCGGTCTGGAAGGCCTGCTGCGACACGGGCACCGTGCTCTCCATCCACCTGGGGTCGTCCGGCCGGCTCTCCATCCCGGCGGTCGACTCCCCGCCCGACGTGATGATCACCCTGCAGCCCATGAACATCCAGTCGGCGGCGGCCGACCTGCTGTGGTCCCGGGTGCTGAAGAACTTCCCCGACCTGCGGGTGGCCCTGTCCGAGGGCGGCACCGGGTGGGTCCCGTACTTCCTGTCGCGGGTGGACCGCACCTTCGAGATGCACCACGCCTGGACCCTGCAGGACTTCGGCGGCCGCCTCCCCAGCGAGGTCTTCCGGGAGCACTTCTTGACCTGCTTCATCAGCGATCCGGTGGGCATCCAGCTCCGGGATGCCATCGGCATCGACAACATCGCCTGGGAGGCCGACTACCCGCACAGCGACTCCATGTGGCCCACGGCCCCCGAGGAGCTGGAGACCGAGTTCGCCAAGAACGCCGTCCCCGAGGACGACATCGGCAAGATGACCCACGAGAACGCCATGCGCTGGTACTCGTTCGACCCCTTCTCCCGCATGGCCCGAGGAGGACGCCACGGTGGGCGCGCTGCGACGACGGGCCAAAGGCCACGACGTGTCGACCATGTCGCGGAGCACCCGGGTCCGTACCGCCGACGAGAAGCTCGAGGGCTACCGTGTCCGGGCTCGACGGGCTGTCGCCGCCGCCGGCTGACCCGGTCCGCGCCCCTGTCCGGTCAGGCTCGGGGTACGCCCCCCTCGGGCGCCGCGCCGGCCGCGGTCTCCTGGGCCCGCAGCCAGTCGCCCAGGGCGGCGCCGGCGTCGAGCACGTGCGACTCGGTGAGCGACCGTGCCGCGGCAGCGTCGCCGCGGTCGATGGCCTCCAGCAGGACGGCGTGGTCGGCCCGGCTGCGGCGGACCTGTTCGGGGAAGAGCTCGAAGTAGCTGGCCGGCACCACCCGGACGGCCTGGCGCAGATAGGTCATGAGGCGCGGCGAGCCCGACGCCTGGTTGAGGGCGCGGTGGAAGCTCCAGTTGGCGGCCACCACATCATCGGCGTGGTCGACGGCCAGGGCCAGCTCGTGCAGATACGTCCCGCTCGGGGCCGCTGATACGTCCGGTGGCCCACTCCGCCGCCTTGCCGGACAGCGTGGCCAGGACGGCGAAGTTGTCCACGGCGTCCTCGGGGGTGATGCCGAGCACGGTGATCCCGCTGCGGGGGGTGACGGCGACCAGACCCTCGTAGGACAGCTCGAGCAGCGCCTCGCGCACCGGCGTGCGGCTGGTCCCGAACTCCCGGGTGATCTGGTCGAGGTCGAGCCGGGTGCCGGGTCGGAGCCGACCGGTGAGGATGCGGTCGCGCAGTTCCCCGGCGGCACGGGCCCGCACCGTTCCGCCTATCGGGTTGAAATCTGACATATCAGATACTACATTTCAAACGACCAGCGGCGCCAGCACTGCGGCGCGACGGCGGATCGGAGCGGTCGGAGCGGTGAGGAGGAGTGTGTCAGTGACCATGGCAAAGCGGCAGATGTCCTTGGTGGGGTTCATGCAGGCGGGGAGCACGACTGTGTACGCCGGATCGTGGCGCCATCCTGCCACCGAACACGGATTTCTGGACGCCCGCTACTACGCCAAGCTGGGCCGTACCCTCGAAGAGGGCTGCTTCGACATGATGTTCTTCGACGACCGCCTGGCCATGCCCGGCATCTACGGCGGGTCCGTGGCCGACGCCGTGCGCCTGGGGGCCCGACCGGTCAAGTTGGACCTCAGCATCGTGCTGGGCGTCGTGGCCGCGGTCACCGACCGGATCGGGCTGGGGGCGACCTACTCGACGACCTACTACTCGCCCTTCCACGTGGCCCGCACCTTCGCCACCCTCGACCACCTGTCCGGTGGGCGGGCGGCGTGGAACATCGTCACCTCGGTCAACGACAGCGAGGCCCAGAACTACGGACTGAAGGAACACCTCGCCCACGACGCCCGCTACGACCGGGCCGACGAATTCCTCGAGGTGGCCACCGGGCTGTGGGACACCTGGGAGGACGACGCCCTGGTGCTCGACCGGGCCAGCGGCACCTTCGCCGATCCCGACAAGGTCCACGAGCTGGACTACGAGGGGGAGTGGTTCAGCGCCCGGGGGCCCCTCACCGTGCCCCGGTCGCCCCAGGGCCGCCCGGTGCTGCTCCAGGCCGGCTCGTCGGGGCGGGGCCGCGACTTCGCCGCCCGTTGGGCCGAGCTGATCTTCACCGGCGACCCCGGCCTCGAGGTGGCCCGGACGCACTACAAGGACCAGAAGGAGGCCATCGCCGAGGCCGGGCGGGATCCCGCAGTCGGTCAAGATGCTGCCCATGGTGTACACCGTGGTCGGTGAGTCGCATGCCCATGCCGAGGAGCGTGAGGACCTGTTCCTCCACTCGCTGGTCGATCCGCAGGCGTCGCTGTGCCTGCTGTCGGAGCTGATGAACTACGACTTCTCCGGCCTGCCGCTCGACGCCCCCATCACCGACGAGCTGATCGCGTCGGTCTCGGGCATCCGCGGCCTGGTCCAGAACCTGAAGAAGCACATCGGCGGGGACACTGTGACCCTCGCCGACCTGGCCGGCCACCGGGCCACCCTGCTCCAGGGCCCGCGCTTCGTGGGCACCGGCACCGAGGTGGCCGACCAGATGGAGGAGTGGATGGAGGCCGAGGCGTGCGACGGCTTCACCGTGGCCGCCACCCACACGCCGGGCGCCTACGAGGACGTCGTCCGCCTGGTCGTGCCCGAGCTCCAGCGCCGCGGCGTCTTCCGTGACCGGTACACCGGGGGCACCCTGCGCGACACCCTGGGCCTGGCCCGCCCCGAGGTGGTCCGCCATGCCTGAGGCCCACGGTCCGCTCCACGGAGTGCGGGTGGTGGACGCGGCGACACTGGCCGCCGGACCGCTGGTGGCCACGGCCATGGGCGAGTTCGGCGCCGACGTCATCAAGGTGGAGCAACCCGGGGTGGGTGACCCCCTGCGCACCTGGGGAGACCGCAAGGGCGAGATCGGCCTGGTGTGGAAGTCCATGAGCCGCAACAAGCGCTGCGTCACCCTGGACCTGCGCCAGGCCGAAGGGCAGGAGCTGTTCCACGGCCTGCTCGAGGTGAGCGACGTGCTGGTCATCGGCAACCGGCCCAGCGCCATGGCCCGCTGGGGGATCGACTACGAGTCGGTCCACGACCGCCATCCGCAGCTGGTCATGCTGCACGTGAGCGGGTACGGGCGCGGGGGGCCCAAGAGCGACAGCCCCGGCTTCGGGACCCTGGCCGAGGCCATGAGCGGATTCGCCCATCTCACCGGGCAGCCCGACGGGCCCCCGACCCTGCCGCCGTTCATGCTGGCCGACGGCGTGGCCGCCCTGGCCGCCACCTACGCGGTGATGATGGCCCTGTACCACCGGGACGTGCACGGTGGCGGCGGGCAGCTGGTGGACGTCAACCTCATCGAGCCGCTGGCCCGCCTGATCGAGTCCTCCACCCTGGCCTACGACCAGCTGGGCACGATCACCGGCCGGGTGGGCAACCGCTTCGACGCCAGCGCACCCCGCAACGCCTACCGGACGTCCGACGACAAGTGGCTGGCCCTCTCCAGTGCCTCGCCCAACATCGCCGCCCGGGTCTACCGGGCCATCGACCGCCCCGACCTGGCCGAGAATCCCGACTACGTGGACTCCATCCCCCGTCAGCAGCGGGCCGGTGAGGTCGATGGACTGGTGGCCGACTGGGTGGCCGCCCGCACCCTGGCTGAGGCCATGGCCACCTTCGAGGCCGCCTCGGTGGCCGCCGCACCCATCTACGACGCCGCCCAGCTGCTGGCCGACGAGCACCTGTCGGCCCGGGGCACCTTCGTAGAGGTCGACGACCCCGACCTCGGGGCCGTGACCGTGCAGGCCCCGGTGGCCGTCCTGACTGAGACGCCGGGGCGGATCGCCCATCTCGGCCGACAGCTAAGCGCCGACAGCGACGCCGTCTTCGGTGAGCTGCTCGGCATCGACCCCGACCGCCTGGCCGCCCTCAGGGCGTCCGGCGTCATCTGACCCATCCACGAGGAGAGGTAGCTGTGCGAACACCCCGCGCCCGACGATCCGAGTTGGCCACCCCGGCCAGCAGCGAACGGATGTGTGAGAAGGCGGCGAGTTCCGGCGCCGACCTCGTCTTCTTGGACCTCGAGGACGCCTGCGCCCCGGTGGCCAAGGAGGCGGCCCGGGCCACCGCGGTGGCCGCACTGACCTACCTACGACTGGGGCCGCACGGTCCGGGCCGTGCGGGTGAACGGGCTCGACACACCGTGGTGCCACGGCGACATCATCGAGGTGGTCACCGGTGCCCGCCAGTCCCTCGACGTGATCATCGTGCCCAAGGCCCGATCGGCCCGGGACGTCTGGTGGGTCGACGTGCTCCTCACCCAGCTCGAGACCAAGTTGGGCATGACCAAGCGCATCGGTCTCGAGGTGCTCATCGAGGAGGCCGAGGGGCTGTCCAACGCCCCCGAGATCGCCCGGTCCAGCGACCGCCTGGAGGCCATCATCTTCGGCGCCGGCGACCTGTCGGCCTCGTTGCGGGCCCGGGTGGACGGCAACTTCGACCCCATCAGCGAGTACCCCGGTGACTTCTGGCACTTCGCCCGCGTGCAGGTGCTGGCGGCGGCCCGGGGGGCGGGCATCGACGCCATCGACGCCCCCCACCCGGCCTACCAGGACCCTGACGGGTTCCGGCGCTCGGCGGTGCACGCCAGCCTCCTGGGCTTCGACGGCAAGTGGGCCATCCACCCCGACCAGATCGCCATCGCCCACGAGGTCTTCGCCCCGACGGCCACCGAGATCGAGGAGGCCCGGGAGTCCATCGAGACCTACCGCCGCGCCGAGGCCGGCGGCGTGGGGGCCATCGGCCGGGACGGCAAGCTGGTCGACGCCGCCCACATGCGCCTGGCCGAGAACGTGCTGTACAAGGCGTCACTGGCCGACGGCAGCGGAGCAGGACGACGGGGAGAGGATGCCCATGGGTGATGACCGGTCGGCCCCGTTCCGGGTGGTCCAGTGGGCCACCGGCAACATCGGGACCCGGTCGTTGCACGGGGTGATCGAACATCCCGACCTCTCGTTGGTCGGGCTGTTCGTGTACTCACCAGACAAGGCGGGCCGGGATGCCGGCGAGCTCTGCGGGCTCGAACGCACCGGGGTGACGGCCACCACCGACGTGGAGGGGATCCTGGCCCTCGGCGCCGACTGCGTGCTGTACATGCCCCGGGCGTTGGGCGTCGATGAGGTGTGTCGGCTGCTCGAGTCGGGGGCCAATGTGGTGACCACCCGGGGCGAGTTCCACCATCCGGCCAGCATGGAGGCGGACACCCGGGAGCGGGTGGAGGCGGCGTGCCGGGCCGGGGGCACGTCCATCCACAGCACCGGCAGCAGTCCCGGGTTCATCTCCGAAGCCGTGCCGCTGGTCCTCACTTCGATCCAGCGTGAACTCGAGAGCCTGGTCATCGAGGAGTTCGCCGACCTGTCCCGGCGCAACTCGCCCGAGTTGCTCTTCGACCTGATGGGCTTCGGCACCGATCCCGGTGCCTTCGATCCCGGCCGCTGGTCCCACGGGGCCGCCAGCTTCGGTCCGTCGCTGCGGCTGGTGGCCGAGTCCGTCGGCCTGCCCCTCGATTCGGTGGAGGCCAGTGGCGAGGTGGCCGTGGCCCGCCGGGCCACGGCGATCGCCGCCGGTCGGCTGGAGCCGGGTACGGTGGCCGCCCAGCGCATGAGGGTGACGGGTATACGGGGTGGACGACCTCTGCTCACCTTTGCCGCCACCTGGTACTGCACCGCCGACCTCGATCCGGAGTGGGACCTCGGACCCACGGGCTGGCGGCTGACGGTGGCGGGCGATGCACCCCTCAGCATCGACATGCGCTTCGACTTCCCGCTGGAGGAGATGGCCGCCTACACCCCGGCCTATACGGCCAACCGGGCCGTCAACGCCGTGGGCGTGGTGTGCCAGGCTGAGCCCGGGATCCGCACCACGGTGGAGCTGCCCCAGATCATCGCCACCCTGAGGGACCGGGCCGGCTGACGCCGCGGCTCGAGTCCGTCGACAGGGCGAGGGACCTGGCCCGAGCGCGGCGGAGTCAAGGGCTCTTCTCATTTTCCGGAAGTGATCCATTCACATGGACAAAACATCGTTTCCAAGGTAACTTCGACGGTCGGCGTCGCCGCCGGCGAGGCCGCAGGGACCAGAGGCCACCGAAGACGGGGGAGTAGGGCGAACCATGTTGCTGGCGCTGAGTTCCGACCAGGAGCTCTTCTCGGACACCACAGCGAAGTTGCTCGACGAGCTCGTCCCCGTCGGCGAGCTCCGGCGCCTGCGGGACGACCCGGTCGGCTTCGACCGCGACTACTGGCGCCGGGGCGCCGAGCTGGGGTGGACGTCGCTGCTGGTCAGTGAGGTCCACGGTGGGGGCTCCATTGGGGACGACGGTCTCATCGACCTGGGCCTCCTGGCCCACGAGTTCGGCCGCCACGCCGCCCCCGGGCCGCTGGCCGTGACCAACGTGGTCGCCGCCACCCTCAGCGAGACCGGTCACGGCACCGAGGAGCTGATCGACGGTCTGCTGTCGGGGACGTCGCTGGCCACCTGGTGCCTGGGCGAGCCGGTCCCGGCCGACCGGCTCGGGACCATCACCCTCGACATCCGGCTCGAGGGTGACGAGGTGGTACTGAACGGCGTCAAGCGCCCGGTCGAGTCGGCCGCCGTCGCCGACCACCTGCTGGTCACCGGACGCACGGGAGCGGGACTGACCCAGGTGCTGGTGCCCGCCGGCACCGCCGGGGTGGCCATAGCCCCCATGCAGTCGGTAGACATGACCCGTCGGTTCTCCGTCGTTACCTTCGAGAACGCCCGCCTGCCCCGCGCCCGCGTCATCGGGAGCGCCAGGGTCGGCCGACGCCCAGGTCGACCGCCAGCTCGACCGGGCCGTGGCCATCGCCTGCGCCGAATCGGTCGGGGCCATGCAGGCCGCCTTCGACATGACCGTCGAGTGGGCCTTCGACCGGTACTCCTTCGGCCGGCCCCTGGCCTCGTATCAGGAGCTCAAGCACCGGTTCGCCGACATGAAGACCTGGCTGGAAGCCAGCCACGCCATCAGCGACGCCGCCACCGCGGCGGCGGCCCACCGTTCCCCGAACGCCACCGAGCTGCTGAGCACGGCCAAGTCGTTCATCGGCGACTACGGCAGCGAGCTGGTCCAGGACTGCGTCCAGATCCACGGCGGGATCGGGGTCACCTTCGAACACGATCTCCACCTCTACCTGCGTCGCCACACCGTCAACCGGGCCCTCTACGGCACGCCGGCCGACCACCGGCAGCGCCTCACCGCCATCATCGAGACCCAGGAGCAGGTGGCGTGAGCGCGGATCCGACCGCCGGCGTCGACGTCGAGAGCCTGGACGACTTCCGGGCCCGGGCCCGGGCCTTCGTCGGCGCCAACCTCCGGCCGGCGGACACCAACCAGCTGGTCGGCCCGCTGCGCAACGAGCGCACCGACGAGGAGGAGCTGGCCGCGGTGGCCCGGGAGCGGGAGGTGCAGCGGATGCTGTTCGAGGCCGGCCTGGCCGGCATCTGCTTCCCCACCGAGTACGGCGGCCAGGGGCTGACCCGCGACCACCAGCGCACCTTCAACCAGGAGGTGGCCGGCTTCGAGTACCCGTCGCGCATCCAGGCCCCCACCCTCTCGCCCTGCGCCGCCGTCCTGTTGGACTTCGGGACCGAGGAGCAGAAGCTCGCCCACATCCCGGCCATCCTGCGGGGCGAGGAGATCTGGATGCAGTTCCTGTCGGAGCCCAGCGGTGGCTCCGACGTGGCCGCCGCCCTGACCAGTGCAGTCAGAGACGGCGAGGAGTGGGTGCTCAACGGCTCGAAGATCTGGACCACCGGGGCGTGGTGGTCGGACTGGGGACTGTGCCTGGCCCGGACCAACTGGGACGTCCCCAAGCACCGTGGCCTCACCGTGTTCATCCTGCCCATCCGTCAACCGGGCCTCGATGTCCACCGCATCGAGATGCTCAACGGCTCCAAGGAGTTCTGCCAGGAGTTCCTGACCGACGTGCGGGTACCCGACACCGACCGGGTCGGTGACGTCGATGACGGCTGGACCGTCGGCACCCGCTGGATGTTCCACGAGCGCATGCTGACCAACTCCCCACTGGTCACCGTTCCGGCGGGGACGGGCCGCGGCGGCAATACCAAACCCGTGACGGCGGTGGCCCGGGACGCCGGCCGCCTCGATGACCCCTACATCCGCGACCTGGTCGGCGAGGCCCACATGCTCGAGGTCGTCGACCGCCATCTCCGCCGGCGCATCGGCGAGGGGATCGCCACCGGGGCCATGCCCGACCAGTCGGCTGCCATCGGCCGCCTGTTCGCCGGGGTGACCGCGGCCCGGATGCGGGACATTGACTTCGAGATCGCCGGCGCCGCCGGTGCGGCCTGGACCGAAGACGACGGCGAGTTGGCCTTCGCCGGATCGGACTTCCTGATGCGCCAGGTGTCCTGCATCGGGGGCGGCACCACCGAGATGGCCCGCAACGTGATCAGCGAGCGCGTCCTCGGCATGCCCCGGGAGCGATCCCAGGACCGGGACGTGGCCTTCCGGGACGTGCCCCGCAGCGGCTCCACCCGTTTGTGATCCCTTCCGGGCGTCCCTAGATTGACGGTCGCCTGAAACCCGCCATCCCCAACCACTGGAGCGAGCCATGCCCCCAGCGAGGCCGACCATGGGCCGTTGGTTCGAGGAGCTGGAGCCCGGACTGGTCATCGACCATGCCGTGACCCGTACCGTCACCGAGGCCGACAACACGCTGTTCTCCGTGCTCACCATGAACGCCCAGCCTCTCCACCTCGACGAGTCGTTCGCGGCCGCCACCGAGTTCGGCACCCGGCTGGTCAACAGCCTGTTCACGCTCTCCCTCCTGATCGGGCTGTCGGTGTACGAGACCACGCTGGGCACGACGGTGGCCAACCTCGGGTTCGAGGAGATCGCCTTCCCGGCGCCGGTGATCCCGGGTGACACCATCCACGCCCGGACCGAGGTGGTGTCGTCACGCCCCTCGGCCTCCCGGCCCGGCCAGGGGATCGTGGTCTTCGAGCACCGGGCCTTCAATCAGCGCCACGAGCTGGTGGCCCGGTGCCGCCGGTCCGCCCTCATGTACCGGCGACCGGTGTGAGCACCTGCTGGAGGAGCGTCCTCTTCGTCCCCGGAAACCGTCCCGAGCTGGCCGCCAAGGCACCACGGTCCCGGCCCGACCTCGTCGTGCTCGATCTCGAGGACGCCGTCCCCCCGGAGGCCAAGGAGAACGCCCGGGAGGTGGTGGTCCAGGCGGTCCTGGCCCTCGCCGGGAGCGTCCCGGTGGCGGTGCGGGTCAATCCCCCCGGCACCCCGTGGTTCGCCGACGACGCCGCCTCCCTGCCCGCCGGCCTGGACGCCGTGGTGGTGCCCAAGCTCGACTGCCCGACCACGGTGGACGAGGTGGCCGACGCGGTGGCGGGTCGCGCCGTGGTGGCCGGAATCGAGACGGTGCGGGGGGTGGCCGATGCCCGCCGGGTACTCCGGGCCCCGGTCATTGCCTGCTACTTCGGTGCCGAGGACTTCGTGGCCGATCTGGGCGGGGTGCGGACCGACTCCAACGAGGAGGTGGCCTCGGCCCGGTCGTGGGTGGCCATGGCCGCCCGGCTGGCCGGAGTCAACGCGCTGGACATGGTCACCCTGTCCTTCGGGGACGACGACCGTTTCCGCCGCGAGGCGGCCGAGGCCCGTGCGCTCGGTTACGCCGGCAAGCTGTGCATCCATCCCGCCCAGGTGGCCCTGGCCAACGAGGCGTTCCGCCCCTCCGACGGGGAGGTCGGCTGGGCCCGGCGGGTGCTGGCCGCCTTCGCCGAGTCCGGGGGGACGACCATCGGTTTCGAGGGGCTCATGGTGGACGAGGTGGTGGCGGCCCGGGCCCGGGCCGTTCTGGACAGCGCCGGTCCTGACAGCGCCGGTCCGGACAGTGCCGGTCCTGACAGTGCCGGCCAGCACCGGTGACGGCCGAGCCCGAGGTCATCTGGCGACCTCCGGCCGACGTCCGCCGGACGAGTGTCGTCGGCCGCTATCTTGGGTGGCTGAGCCGGGAGCGGGCCCTTGAATTCGCCACCTACGCCGAGCTGTGGCAGTGGTCGGTGGACGATCTCGACGCCTTCTGGTCGTCGCTCTGGTCGTTCTTCGGCGTGCGGGCCTCGACGCCCTACGACACCGTCCTGCGCCACCCGGCCATGCCCGGCACGGAGTGGTTCCCGGGCGCCCGTCTGAACTACGCCGAGCACGCCCTGGCCGGCCCGGGGGACGATCTGGCTGTCATCGCCCGGTCCCAGCGGCGAACGGAGGGCCGGCTCACCCGGCGACGAGCTGGCCGACCAGGTCGGCCGGTGCCGATCCGGGCTGGTGCGCCTGGGCGTCGGACGCGGGGACCGGGTGGCCGCCTACCTCCCCAACGGTCCCGAGGCCCTGGTGGCCTTTCTGGCCACGGCCAGCCTCGGGGCCGTCTGGTCGTCGTGCCCGCCCGAGTTCGGGGTGCGCAGCGTCACCGACCGGTTCGGCCAGCTCGACCCGGTGGTGCTGCTGGTGGTGCGCACCTACCGGTACGGGTCCAAGCAGATCGACCGATCGGCCGAGGTTGAGGCCATCGTGGACGCCCTGCCCACTGTGCGGACCGTGGTGGATGCCGACACCGGTTGGGACGAGCTGCTCGGTGAGGAGGCCGAGCTCACCTTCGAGGCGGTGCCCTTCGACCACCCGCTGTACGTGCTCTTCTCTTCGGGGACGACCGGGCTGCCCAAGGCCATCGTCCACGGTCACGGGGGCATCCTCCTCGAGCACCTCAAGTCGCTCGGCCTCCACCACGACCTCGGCCCGGGCGACCGGTTCTTCTGGTTCTCGACCACCGGCTGGATGATGTGGAACCTGCTGGTGTCCGGCCTGTGCGTGGGCGCCACCATCGTCCTGTTCGACGGCGATCCGGGCTGGCCCGACCGGGGGGCGCTGTGGCGTCTGGCCGCCGACACCGGCATCACCGTGTTCGGGGTCAGCGCCCCGTACCTCCTGGCCTGTCGGAGCGACGGTCTCGACCTGGCCACCTGCGGTGACCTGTCGGGTGTGCGGTCGGTGGGGTCGACGGGCGCCCCCCTTCCCGTCGAGGGGTACCGGTGGGTGCACGAGCAGCTGCCGCACACATTGCTCACCTCGGTGAGCGGCGGCACCGACGTCTGCACCGCGTTCGTGGGGGGTAGCCCGCTCCTTCCCGTGGTGGCCGGCGAGATCAGCGGTCGCTATCTGGGTGCCCGCGTCGAGGCCTTCGACGACACCGGGCGGCCGGTGGTGGGGGAGCAGGGGGAGCTGGTGGTCACCGCCCCCATGCCCTCCATGCCCATCGGCTTCTGGGGGGATCCCGACGGCAGTAGGTTGCGGGACGCCTACTTCGACCGGTTCCCGGGCGTGTGGTGCCACGGCGACTGGATCACCATCACCGACCGGGGGTCGTGCGTCATCACCGGCCGATCGGACGCCACGCTCAACCGGGGTGGCGTCCGCCTCGGCACCAGCGAGTTCTACGCCGTGGTCGAGGCCATTCCCGGCATCGCCGACAGCCTGGTGGTCCATCTCGACGATGCCGCCGGAGGGGCGGATCGGCTGGTGCTCTTCGTGCAACTGGACGAGGGGGCGGTGCTCGACGACGTCCTGGTGACCCGCATCAACGGTCAGCTCCGGTCGGCGCTCTCCCCCCGCCACGTGCCCGACGATGTCCACCCCGTGGCGGCCATCCCCCGCACGCACTCGGGCAAGAAGCTGGAGGTGCCGGTGAAGCGCATCCTCGGCGGTGCGCCGGTCGCCGACGTGGCCAGTCCCGGGGCCCTCATCGACCCGAGCGCCCTCGAACCGTTCGTCGAGTTCAGCCGGCGTCAGGCCTGAGGTCGAGGCCCGGGCCCGGGCTCGGGGCGTGGATGGGAGTCAGCCCGCCGGCCAGGCCAGTGACTTCACCTCGAGGTACTGGTCGAACCCGGCGGTGCCGTTCTGCCGTCCGACCCCGCTGTCCTTGAAACCCCCGAATGGGAGATCGGGACCGTAAATCATCCCGCCGTTCACGCTCACGCTGCCGGTCCGTATCCGATTGGCCACGGCCAGGGCCCGGTCCAGTGAGGCGGAGACGACCGCCCCGCTCAGGCCGTAGTTGCTGTCGTTGGCGATCCGCACGGCGTCGTCGTCGTCCTCGTAGGGGATGACGACCAGGACGGGACCGAAGATCTCCTCCCGGGCGATGGTCATCGAGTTGTCCACCCCGGTGAAGAGGGTGGGCTCCACGAACCAGCCCCGGGCCTGGTCGGCCGGCGGCCCACCCCCGAGGGCCAGGGTGGCGCCCTCCTCGATCCCTTTCTCGATGTAGCCGAGGACCCGGTTCCGCTGCTTTTCGGAGATGAGCGGGCCCATGAGTATGTCGGGGCGCTGCGGATCGCCGACCGGAACCCCGCCCAGCATGGGCTTGAGCAGGTCGACGCCCTCGTCGTAGCGGGACCGGGGCAGCAGCATGCGGGTGGGGATGGCACAGCCCTGGCCGGCGTGGGCGCACACGGCGAGGCCGGACATCATGGCCGTCCCGAAGTCAGCGTCGTCGAGGACGATGGTGGCCGACTTGCCCCCGAGCTCGAGGAAGAGGCGCTTGAGAGTGGCCGCCCCCTTCTCCATGATCCGCTTCCCGACGGCGGTCGAGCCGGTGAAGGAGATGAGGTCCACCTGCGGCGAGAGGGTGAGCTGCTCGCCGACCATGTGGTCGGAGGACGGCACCACGTTGAGCACGCCGGGGGGGATGTCGGTGTGCTCGGCCACGACGCGGCCGAGGAGGGTGGCGTTCCACGGGGTGTCCGGGGCCGGCTTGAGAATGGCGGTGTTGCCGGTGGCCAGGGCCTGGGCCACTTTGGTGATGGAGACCTCGAAGGGGAAGTTCCACGGCACGATGGCCCCGACCACCCCGACCGGCTCCTTCACGATCCGTCTCGAGTTGCGGTTGCCGCGGAAGTCGAGGGCGTCGGCCAGGTCGTCCTCCCAGACGAATTCGTCGATGAGCCGGGCCGGGTAGGTGATGGCCCCGTCGAGCGGCGCATCGAGCTGCGGTCCCGCCGTGAGCATGCGCGGGCAGCCCACCTCCAGGATGAGCTGCTCCCGCATCTCCTCGCGCTCGGCCACCAGGGCCTGATGGAGCTGCTCCAGGCAGTGCCGCCGGAAGGAGCGGTTGGTGGACCAGTCGGTCTCGTCGAAGGCCCGGCGGGCGGCGGTGATGGCCCGGTCCATGTCCTCGGCCGAGGCATCGGCCACCTGACCGAGTTCCTCCTCGGTGGCGGGGTTCACGTTGGTGAACGTCTTCCCCCCGCTGGCGTCGACGAGCTTCCCGTCGATCAGCATCCTCGGCTCCGGGTTCACCTTCGTAGTCATGCCCACGGACCTCCTGGTCTCCTGCCTGGTCGCCCGACCGTCACCGGGCACCGGCTCGTGCCCGCCTGTCCGGTCTCGGTCCTGGCGTCGCTGCCGATAATAGCGTTCCCCATCGTGCCGTGCCCTCCGGCCGGAGCGTGGATAGCGAGGTTGTACATTGGACAGATGATGGTTATCGTCCCGGATCGGGCCGCGCCCCCCTGGGGGGTCGCGGACCTGCGGCTGGAGGCCCGGCCACGGCGGCGCGACCGCGGACCAGGGCGAGCCGGTCGCCCGGGCACGACTGCAGCAATCGACCACGAGGAGAGCCCCATCATGCATGAAGCAGTGATCGTCTCGACGGCGCGCACCCCGATCGCCACGGCGTTCAAGGGATCGCTGGTCGATGTGGACCCCTTCGATCTGGCCACCCACGTGGTGGCCCAGTCCGTGCGGCGGGCCGGCATCGAGCCGCTGCTCATCGACGACGTGGTGATGGGGGAGAGCCTCTATGGCGGGGGCGACATCGCCCGCTACTCGGCCATCGAAGCGGGCCTGGTCCATGCCCCCGGCGTCGCCCACAACCGGCACTGCGCCTCCTCGCTGGCCGCCGTCCAGAGCGCGGCGGCGTCCATCCGGGCCGGCATGGACCGGGCCGTGGTCGCTGGCGGGGCGTACTCCCAGTCCACCTCGCCCCGGTCGACCCGGCGGGTGCCGGGCACCGACGACTGGACGGACTGGATGTCGCCCAGCCACCGCGACACGCCTGACGCCCCCAACATGGACATGTCCATCACCGTGGGCTGGAACGCCGCCGTCAGTGCCGGGGTCACCCGGGAGGAGATGGACGCCTGGGCCCTCCGGTCGCACCAGCGGGCCGTGGCCGCCATCGACGCCGGAAGCTTCGAGGACGAGATCGCCCCGTTGGAGGTCACCCGCCGGGACGGGAGGGTGACCACCTTCGCCGTGGACGAGCACCCGAGGCGGGAGACCAGCATGGAGAAGCTGGCCTCGCTCAAGCCGCTGCACCCCGAGATCGAGGGGTTCAGCATCACCGCCGGCAACGCCGCCGGCGTCAACGACGGGGCCGCCGCCATGGTCATCGTGGACCAGGCGCTGGTCGAGGAGCTCGGTCTGAGCTCCGCTGGCCGTCGTCAGGGCCTGGGCTTCCGCCGGGGTCCCACCCGCACGACACCGGTCTGGCCCCGACCATCGCCATCCCCAAGGCCCTGGACCGCGCCGGCCTCACGGTGGACGACGTGGACCTGTGGGAGATCAACGAGGCCTTCGCCTCCATGTGCGTGGCCACCACCCGCATCCTCGGGATCGACGAGGCCATCGTCAACGTCCTCGGCAGCGGCTGCAGTCTCGGCCACCCCATCGCCATGACCGGGGCACGCATGGTGATCTCCCTCGCCCACGAGCTGCAGCGCCGGGGCGGCGGGACCGGGGTGGCGGCCATGTGTGCCGGCGGCGGCATGTCCACCGCCGTGGTGCTCGAGGTGCCCCGGCCTGAGGTGCCGTGTCGGGTGGCCGCTACCGGGCCGGCGCAACTGCCGGGGCCACCGAGATGGACCTGACCTCGAGGTAGCCCTCCAGGCCCTCGCGAACGAGCTCGCGCCCTTCGTCGGCAGAGTGGTTACCCTCAGGCAGAACTAGCATTGCACGAAAAAAAGAAGTAAGTTCTCGTCTGGGTGGTTCGAGCCCCGGGGAGGTTCCAAGGCATGCGCATCGGCTTGATGATCGGCCCGGAGCGGGGCCGATACCGGACCAAGGTGGAGCGGCTCCTGGCCGACGCCCGTTGGGCGGAGGAGGCCGGACTGGCCACCGTCTGGATCCCGCAGATCCCCGACGAGTTCGACGCCCTCACCGCCGCCACCGTGGTCGGGACCGGGACATCCCGCATCGAGATCGGCACCGCGGTGGTGCCGGTCCAGCCCCGGCACCCCATCGCCCTGGCCCAGCACATCCTGTCCGTGCAGGCCGTCTGTGAGGGACGCCTGGCCATCGGCCTCGGCGTCTCCCACCACTGGATCATCGACGAGATGCTCGGTCTTCCCTACGAGCACCCCGTGGCCACCATGCGGGCCTACCTCGACGTACTCGACCGGGCTCTGGCCGGTCCGGGGCCCGTCGACGTCGAGAACGAGCATGTTCCGGGTGCACAACCCCCTCGACATCACCGACGTCAGCCCCACCCCGGTCCTGCTGGCCGCGCTGGGGCCGCGCATGCTCGCAGTTGTGCGGCGAGCGGGCCGACGGGACCATCTTGTGGATGGCCGACGAGCGGGCCATCGGCACCTACGTCGTGCCCACGCTCACCCGCGCCGCCGAGGACGCCGGCCGGCCGGCCCCGCGGGTCGTGGCCGGGATCCCGGTGTGCCTGTGCGGCGACGACGAGATCGACGCCGCGGTGGCACGGACCAACCGGCTCCTATCCGAGGCCGAGGTCTCGCCCAACTACCAGAAGCTGCTGGAGCAGGGTGATGCCCGGAGCGTCGGTGACATCCTGGTGGCGGGAAGCGAGGTCGACCATCCGCAAGCGCCTGACCGCCTTCGCCGATGCCGGCGTGACCGACCTCTCGGTGCGGGTGGTGCCGATCGGGGACGGCCGTGACGAGCTCATCGCCTCGTCCAAGCGCACCCGCAGGCTGCTGGCATCGCTGGCCGACGCCGTTCTGAGTCCGGATCGGCGCCGGCGGCGGCGGTGTCCGCCCCCTTCGCTCAGAGTGGGGGCAGGGGCGGCAGCCGGTGCGTGGCGAGCAGCTCCCGACCCAACTCCCGGGTCAGGGCCCGCTCGGTGCCGAACAGCTGATCGAGCACGAGGACGCGGCGGACGTAGTGGTGGAAGGCGTGCTCAGTGGTGAACCCGATGCCGGCCAGCACCTGTTGGCAGTGACGGATGGCGGTCCGGGCACTGCGCCCGGCCAGGGCCTTGGCCCACGCCGCCGAAGCCGGAGATCCGTCCTCCCAGGCTGAGTCCAACGCCGCCGCGGCGGCCTCGATGGCCACCAGGGTGTCGGCCAGCCGGTGCCGGACGGCCTGGAACGAGGCGATGGGCCGGCCGAACTGGATCCGTTCCAGAGCGTGTCCCCGGGCCAGCTCCAGCATGGCCTTCGAGGCGCCCACCAGCTCGTGGCCGAGAGCGAGTTGGGCCAGGGCCACCGCCCGAGGCCAGACGCCGGGCTCGAGGCGGTGTGAAGCGGTGACGGGGATTTCGTCGCCGCTCACCTCGATGAGGCCGAGTCCGGCGTCGACGCCCTGCACCACACGGAGCCTCAGATCGGCGGTCGCCACCTCTACGGCGAGCGGGTGGTCACCGCTGTCGGCCACCACCCAGACGGTGGTGGAGTCGGCCAGTGACGCCGTCCCCACGCCGCGGACCATCAGACCCTCCCCGGCGGCGACCCGGCCGGGTGGTCCCCAGCGGCCCAGCGCGGGCAGGACGGTCCCCGTGGAGGAGTCGGTCTTCAGCCCCAGGGCCGAACCGACCACGGCGTCGAGCGCCGATGCGGTGGCGTTGGCCACGCCCAACTGCTCGAACAGCGACGACACCGCCAGCCGGGGGTCGACCGACAGGGCGTCGTGCCATCCGAGCTCGTCGAGGGCGGCGTCGAGAGCCGCCCCACGGGCCGAGCCGCACGCTTGTCGGAGGGATCCCGCGAACAGGTGGCGTTGGTCGTCGTCCATCACCGGTCGGCTCCCAGGTCGAGGAGCCGACGGGCGATGATGTTCCGCTGGATCTCCGCCGTCCCGCCGTAGATGGTGGCCGCCCGGGAGTAGAGGAACTCCCGCCGCCACCGGTCGCTGGTCGCGGTCGTCGCCACTGACCACCTCGGGGCCCAGCCCGTCGGCCACCAGGTCGAACACCGCCTGTTCGGCCGTGGCCACCAGCACCTTGTCGACGGAGGTCTCTGGGCCGAGGTGCTGGCCGGAGGCCAGGCGGTGCTGGGTGGCCCGGGACCGGGCCCGCAGGGCGTAGAGCAGCTGGGCCACCTCGCCCACGGCGGTGGGGTCGAGCACGTCGGGCGGGACGGTGTCGAGCAGGACCTGCAGGCGTCGGTGCAGGTAGGCGGCGCGGTGCCACAGGGCCGTGCTCCGCTCGTAGGGGAGCAGGTCCATGGCCACCGACCAGCCCTGGCCCTCCTGGCCGAGGGTGCGGCCGAGCGGCACGACGACGTCGTCGAAGAAGACCTCGGAGAACTCCGGGGCACCGTGCATGGTCTCGATGGGCCGGACGTCGATGCCGGGGCTGTCCATGTCGACGAACAAGGCGGTGATCCCGGTGTGGGCCGACTCGGCGGTGCCGGTGCGGGTGAGGAGCACGCACCGTTGGGCGTACTGGGCCAGGCTGGTCCAGACCTTCTGGCCGCTGACCCGCCAGACGTCGCCGTGCCGGGTGGCCCGACAGGACAGGGCGGCCAGGTTGCTCCCGGTGCCCGGCTCGGAGAAGCCCTGGCACCACGTCTCGTCCCCCCGCAACAGGCGAGGGACCATGACGGCGGCCAGCGCCGGCTCGGCGTAGTCGATCATGGTCGGCGCCAGTACCTCGGTCATCGAGTAGATGCCCGGCTCGACCAGGTCCCGCGACGTCAGCGCCTCGCCCAGGTAGGCGCGGAGCAGGGTGGACCCACCGAGCCCGCCGACCCGTTCGGGCCATCCCCAGCGCATCCAGCCGGCGTCGTAGGTGAGGCGCTTGACCCGGGCCAGGTGGTCCATCTGGTCGTCGAGGGTGTCGGCGGTCCCCGGACGGGCCCGGAGGTCGTCCTCGTGGTCATCGAGCCACGCATCCAGTGCCGAACGGAACTCGGTGAGATCCATCAGGTGGCAGTGGGGGCGGGACGGGTCGGGTCGTGGGACCGCCCCGAGTCCTGGGCGCCGCTCTTGCGCAGGAAGGTCATGGACCGGGTCGACAGCCGCCATCCGAGCTCGGTGCGGCGGTAGGTGTCGGTGTAGTACCCGATACGCATGTCATGGGTCTTCTGGTCGACGAAGCAGAGTGGCTGCTGGCCGGTGCCCTCGTCCCCGTCGAGCTCCAGCACGGGGGGGCCGACCATGAACAGCCCCTTGGGGGCGGCCGCCACCAGCGTGGGGAAGTCGGTCAGCGGGTAGGTGTCCCCGAAGGCGCTGTAGGTGCCGTCCGGGGTGAACACCTCCATCACGGCCTCGACGTCGTCCCGGGTCATGCGCAACGCATACCGGGCCAGCAGCTGCTTGCAGCTCGATGACGTCGGCGATGTGCGGCTCTTCCATCATCACTCCTCGTAACCGTAGGCCACGCGCACCGAGTCACTGGTGGGCACCGCCTGACACGTGAGCACCCATCCACCGTCGACCTCGTCGTCGGTGAGGGCGTTGTTGACATGCATGGAGGCCGTACCTTCCAGCAACCTGGCCATGCAGGTGGCGCAGCTTCCTGATTCGCAGGAGAACGGAGGGGACATTCCCATCTGACGGGCGGTCTGCAGGATCGTGGTGCCCGGGCGGTACCCGGTGCACTCCGTGCGTCCCTCCAGCTCGATGGTGACCTGCGAGGGCGCCGGGTCGTCACCGTCTGTCACCACCTCCGGTACCCACTCGTCCGGGGTGAACCGCTCGATGTGGATCCGGTCGGCCCCCACGTCGGCCGACAGCAGCGTGGTCTCCACGATGTCCATGAACGGGGCCGGGCCGCAGACGTAGAAGTCGGGGTCCACGGCGGTGTCGACGAACTGGCGGACATCGTCCGGACCGATGAGCCCGTTGTCGACGTCCAGGTGGTGCTGCAGGGTGAAGCGGGGGCCGTGCCGGTCCGCCAGCTGATCGAGCTCCGACCGGAAGATGATGGCGTCCTCATCGCGGTTGGCATAGAGGAGGCCCACCCGGCGTGTGGTCGTGGACAGCGCCGACTTGAGCAGCGACAGTACCGGGGTGATCCCACTCCCGGCGCCGAGGGCGACGACGTCGCCCGTTCCGTGGCCGAGGCGGAAGACGCCGGCGGGCCGGGTCACCTCGACGACGTCGCCGGGGGCCAGGTGGTCGTTCATCCAGTTGGACACCACACCGTCGGGCGTGCGCTTCACCGTGACCCGAAGGTCGGCGTCGACCGCCGGCGAGGAGGACATCGAGTAGCAGCGGAGGTGGGGCCGGCCGTCCACCCACACCCGGAACGTGCAGAACTGTCCGGACTGGTAGGCGAAGGCGGTGCGGAGATCGGCCGGCACGTCGAGCACGAACGAGCTGGCCTCGGCCGTCTCACGCACGATGTCGGCCACCCGCAAGGAATGGAACCCGTGGTCGACAGGGACAGCCGGGGCGCCGGTCCTGGGTTCCGAGAGTGCCATGTTGACAAATGATAACGAAGTTCTCCTAGACTGGCAACGCAGCTAGGGGGGGAGAATCGGGGGCGGTACCGACCGGCCCCGGGGCACGGCCGGCACACAGCACGAGGAGGTCGGGTGGGGGAGAAGACCAGCGCCGCGGGGGACAGATGGGGTGTGCGGTCCGTACCGGTGGACCTGGCCCGGCGCTATCGGGCCGAAGGCCATTGGACGGACGCCACTCTCGGTGCCACGGTGGCCGACGGCCTGGCCGGCCGGGGCCGGGTGGCCTTCGAGGTCCACTCCGGCACCCGACCCTGGAAGGGCACGTTCGCCGACGTCGACCGGGCGGCGCGCTCCCTGGCATCGTCGCTCCGTGCCGGCGGCATCGGCCCCGGCGACGTGGTGGTCGTCCAGCTGCCCAACTGGCTCGAGGCCGGCGTCACCTTCTGGGCTGCCGCCTACCTCGGTGCCGTGGTCGTCCCCATCGTGCACTTCTACGGCGCCAAGGAGGTCGAGTACATCCTGTCGTCCACCCGGCCCGCGGTGGTGGTGACGGCTGAGCGGTTCGGCCACAACGACTACCTGGCCACGTACTCGGAGCTGTTGCGCCGACGACCGGGCCCGCGCTGGCTGGTGGTCGGCGACACCCCTCCTTCCGGCCTCCCGGTGGGGGCGGTCCCGTTCGCCTCCATGCTCGAGGCCGAGGCCATCGACGGCCCCGCCGTCGTGGACCCCGACTCGCCGACCATCATCGCCTTCACATCCGGGACCACACGGGACCCCAAGGGGGTCGTGCACTCCCATCGCACCATCGGGTGCGAGACCCGCCAGCTCGACTACATGTTCCCGAAAGGCGGGCCACCCCAGATCACGGGGGCCCCGGTGGGCCACTTCATCGGCATGGTCAACGCCTTCCTCCTGCCGTTGCTCCGGGACCGGCCGGTGCACCTGGTCGATGTGTGGGACCCCGGTGAGGTGCTCCGCCTCATGGCCGAGGAGGGCCTGGGCGTCGGCGGCGGTGCCACCTACTTCCTCACCAGCCTGCTCGACCATCCCGACTTCACCCCCCGGCACCTGGCCATGATGCCGTTCGCCGGACTGGGGGGGTCGGCCGTCCCCGTGGCCGTCACCGAGCGGGCCACGAATCTGGGTATCCGGGTGTTCCGCTCCTACGGCAGCACCGAGCATCCCTCGATCACCGGCTGCATCCTCGACGATCCCGAGGAGAAGCGCCTGACCACCGACGGCCATCGCCTCCCGGGGGTGGAGCTCCGGCTCGACGATGCCGGTGAGATCGTGAGCCGGGGGCCGGACTGCTGCATCGGCTACACCGACGCGGCGCTGACCGCCTCTGCCTTCGACGCCGACGGCTGGTACCGGACCGGCGACATCGGTGTGCTCGATACCGACGGCTACCTCACCATCACCGACCGCATCTCGGACATCATCATCCGGGGCGGCGAGAACATCAGCGCCCAGGAGATCGAGGAACTGCTGACCACCATGGAGGCGGTGACCGAGGTGGCCGTGGTGGCCGAGGCCGACGCCCGCCTCGGTGAGCACGCCGCCGCCGTCGTGACTGTTCGGCCGGGAGCGGGCCCGCCCACCTTGGACCAGGTCCGCAAGCACCTGGGTGAGGCCGGACTGGCCCGCCAGAAGTGGCCCGAGTCGATCTACGTGATGGCGGAGTTTCCCCGTACTCCGTCGGGCAAGGTCCAGAAGTTCCGCCTCCGCCAGCTCCTGGGCGAGGGGCGGCTCGGGACTGCTAGAAAGTGAAAACAGGATTCTGGAAGGCGAATAGCGCTCTTCTAGAAACCGCGGAATACGAAGGAGAACCACATGACCGTGGTCACCGCTGAGAAGTTGAGCGCCACCGTGGGTGCCGAGATCGTGGGCGTCGACCGCCGCCTGCTGGTGGAGGACGAGGCCCTGCCGGCCTGGACGCTGGCCGCACTCGAGGACCACGGTGTGCTGGTCTTTCGGGACCTCCACATCGACGACGCCACCCAGGTCGCCTTCTCCCGGCGGCTCGGTCCGGTGGAGACGTTCGGGTCCGGCCAGTTTCCCGAGATCTTCCGGGTGACGCTCGACCCGACGAAGAACCGGGCCGCCGCCTACCTGCGGGGGACGTTCGACTGGCACATCGACGGCTGCACCGACGACGTCCCCATCATGGCCACGGTACTGGCCGCCCACGCGGTGGCCGAATCGGGCGGGGAGACCGAGTTCGCCAGCACCTACGCCGCCTACGCAGACCTCACCGACGAGGAGAAGCAGCGCTTCGGTTCGCTCCGCGTCGTCCACACCATCGAGGCCTCGATGCGACTGGTGAACGACCATCCCTCACCCGAAGAGGTGGCCCTGTGGCGACGGCGGCCATCCAAGGAGCATCCGCTGGTGTGGACCCATCGGTCGGGACGACGCTCGCTGGTCCTCGGGGCCACCACGTCCCACGTGTCCGGAATGGACCGTGACGAGGGACGGGCCCTCCTCGACGACCTCCTGGCCCGATCGACGACCCCTGGACGCGTCTACCGGCACGAGTGGTCGGTCGGGGACATGGTGATCTGGGACAACCGCGGCGTGCTGCACCGGGCCTGCCGCTACGACCCGAACTCGGCCCGCGACATGCACCGTACGACCCTGGGCGGCGATGAGGTGATCCAGTGACTCCCACCCGCGTGGCCGTCGTCACCGGGGGCGGCTCGGGAATCGGACTGGCCATCAGCAAACGCCTGTCCGCCGACGGCAACGCCATCGCCATCTTCGACCGCGACGGGGCGACAGCCGTTGCCGCCGCCGACGCCATCGTGGCCTCCGGTGGTTCGGCCGTCGGACTCACGGTGGATGTGACCGACCGCGCCCAGATCGACCAGGGGGTGGTCGACACCGGCGAACGCCTGGGCCGGCCGACGGTGCTGGTCAACAGTGCCGGCCTGGACGGTTTCGATCCCTTCCTCAAGATCACCGCCGAGAAGTGGAACCGCATCCTGGCCGTGAACCTCACCGGGACGTTCGACTGCTGCCAGTCCGTCGTGCCCGGGATGATCGAGGAGGGGTGGGGCCGCATCGTCAACATCTCGTCCTCCAGCGCCCACGGCGGACAGCCCATGATGACCCACTACGTGGCGTCCAAGGCCGGGGTGATGGGCTTCACCAAGGCCCTGGCCCTCGAGCTCGGGCCCAAGGGGATCACCGTCAACACCATCCCCCCCGGCTTCATCGACACTCCCATGCTGCGCAAGTCCGAGGCCCGGGGACTGCTCGGGGAGGGCGTCGAGCATCATGCCGCCCTCACCCCGGTGCGCCGGGTGGGTACGGCGGAGGACATCGCCGCCGCCTGCTCCTTTCTGGTGAGCGACGAGGCCAGCTACATCACCGGGCAGGTCATCGGGGTGAACGGGGGGCGGAACACCTGATGGCCCGGATCCCGCCGCTGCCGCCGGAGGAGTGGCCGCCGGAGATGAGGGAGGCCCTGGCGGCGCTGCGTCCGCCCCGTCCCCGCCACCCGTTCCCGTCCCGCGCCGAGGGCCGACCCAAGGGACTCAATGTGTTGGGCACCCTGGCCCAGCATCCCGCCTTGGCCCAGGCCTTCCACACCTTCAACGGTTACATCCTCTTCGCCTCGACCCTGGCGCCCCGTGAGCGGGAGCTGCTGGTCCTGCGGGTGGCCGCCGTGCGGGGCTCGGACTACGAGTGGCGCCAGCATGCCATCCTGGCCGGCGACGCCGGGCTCGACGAGGACGAGGTCGCCCGCATCGCCGAGGGCCCCGACGCCCCCGGGTGGCCGGCGCTGGACGCGGCCATGGTGCGGGCGGTGGACGAGCTCATCGGGGACGGTGCGGTGAGCGATGCCACCTGGATGGTGCTGGCCGGCGAGCTGGACAGCCAGCAGCTCATGGATCTGGTCTTCACCGTGGGCGCCTACGAGGTGCTGGCCATGGCCCTCCGGTCGTTCGACGTCGAGCTGGACGACGATCTGAAGCGGAAATGATCTTCTGTTTTAAAAAGATTGGTGATATCATAGCGGTGGTACGACCGGACCTGGAGGAACGACATGCCCCACTTCGCAAAGCCCGCTGAGGGCACCTGGACCGAGCACTACCCCGAGCTCGGTACCGGGCCGGTGTCGTACGAGGACTCGATCTCGCCCGACCACCACGAGCTGGAACGCAAGGCCATCTTCGCCCGCACCTGGCTGAACGTGGGGCGGGTGGAGCAGCTCCCCCGCAACGGCAGCTACTTCACCAAGGAGCTCGACGCCGCTGGGACCTCGCTGGTCATCGTCCGGGGCAAGGACGGCGAGGTCCGTGCCTTCCACAACATCTGCCGCCACCGCGGGAACAAGTTGGTGTGGAACGACTACCCGGGCGAGGAGACCAGCGGCACCTGCCGTCAGTTCACCTGCAAGTACCACGGATGGCGCTACGCCACCGAGGGCGACCTGACCTTCGTCCAGCAGGAGTCGGAATTCTTCGACCTGGACAAGGGCGACTACGGACTGGCCGGCGTGCAGGTGGAGACGTGGGAGGGGTTCATCTTCGTCAACCTCGATCCCGAAAACACGACGTCTCTGCGCGAGTACCTCGGGGAGTTCGGGGACGGGATCGCCGGCTACCCGTTCGGCCAGATGACCCAGGTCTACAAGTACCGGGCCGACGTCGGGGCCAACTGGAAGCTGTTCATCGACGCCTTCGCCGAGTTCTACCACGCCCCAATTCTCCATGCCAAGCAGGCCACGGCCGACGAGTCGCGCAAGCTCTCGAGCGTCGGGTTCGAGGCCCTGTCCTACAAGCTCGATGGTCCCCACGGCATGGTGTCATCGTGGGGCGGCATGTCGCCACCGAAGGACCTGGACATGGTCAAGCCCATCGAACGGGTGCTGCAGAGCGGCCTGTTCGGCCCGTGGAGCAAGCCCGACATCGACGGCCTGGACGAGCTGCCCCCGTCGCTGAATCCGGCCCACCACCAGTCGTGGGGTGTCGACAGCTTCGTCTTCTTCCCCAACTTCATGCTGCTCATCTGGGAGCCGGGCTGGTACCTCACGTACCACTACTGGCCAACCTCGTACAACACGCACATCTTCGAGGGGACGCTCTACTTCGCGCCCCCGAAGACGGCCCGCGAGCGCCTGAAGCAGGAGCTGGCCGCGGTCACGTTCAAGGAGTACGCCCTCCAGGACGGCAACACCCTCGAGGCCACCCAGACCATGCTCGAGTCCCGGGCCGTCACCGAGTTCCCCCTCAATGATCAGGAGATCCTGCTCCGCCAGCTGCACAAGACGGCCCGGGACCACGTGACCGAGTACCAGAGCAAGTACGCCACGCCGGTCCGCATCTCCAACGCCTCCTAGCCCCACCTCCCAGACAAGGAACCCAGTCCCATGAGCACGCTCCCCGCCGACTTCTCCGACCTCGAGCCGTTCGCGGCCTGGTCGCTCGAGACCGAGGCCGAACGCTACGGGAAGCGCCTGGCCAGCAGCATGGACGAGCTGCAGGCGTTCTACGACAGTGCATTTCCCCGACTCGAGGCGGCCATGGCCTACCTCGACCAATTCGACCTCAACGCGCTCCCCGACGACGCCACGGCACTGCTGTGGCTGTGCTACTCCCTGGTGAACGCCTCGTTCCCGGTGGAGGTCTGGCGTCAGCCGAGAGTTCCGGACAGCGGTGCGGCCAGTATGGACATGCTGGTGGAGCCGGCCGTCTAGACCATCCCGGACCGGCTCCGGCCCGGTCCGGCTCCGTGGTCGGCCCGTGATGACGGGTCAGAACGGCTTCCCGGGCGTCGGTACCGGGGGCTCCCTCGGGTACGCTCACCCGAGTGACGAACGACGAACTGGCCATGGAGGCGATCGAGCCCGCCGGGCTCAGCCGGCGCGACCAGGCCGTGGCGCGGTCGCTGGACTCTGCCCGGCTGCGGGCCGAGAGCCGGGTCCAGCGCTTCCTCGACGCCGCCTTCGAGCTGCTCACCTCCCGGCCGGGGAGGGACTTCACGGTGCAGGAGGTGGTGGAGCGGTCCGGCCAGTCGCTCCACAGCTTCTACCAGTACTTCGGGGGTAAGCACGAGCTGCTCCTGGCCCTCATCGAGGAGTCGGTCCGCAAGACCACCGAACACCTCGGTGTGGTCATCGCCGAAGAGGACGAGCCCATCGAGCGCCTGCACGCATTCGTGCTCGAGTACTACCGCATGTGCCGTCCGACCGAGTCAGCCGACCGCGCCGCCAAGCGCCAGGGACCTCTGGGTATGGCCGAGTTCGCCCAGCAGCTGCTGACCGAGCACCCGAAGGAGGCGGCCCGGGTGTTCGCGCCGCTGGTCTCCCTGTTCGAGGAGGTCCTCCAGGAGGCCGCCGATGCCGGATCCGTGCGGTCCGGCCTCCGTCACGGGCCCATCGTCGGCATCGTCCTCGAGGTGATCATGTTCAACACGTTCTCCTCGACCATCGGCGGTATGTCGCTCCGCCATGCCGGGGGCGATTCGGGCGAGGATCTCTGGAACCTGATCATGAACGGCATCGGGACCGGCGCCGCGTCGTCCTGACCGCGGGGAACGGCGGAGGTGCGCTCAGGCGACGGCGCCGTCGTTGCGGTAGACCTGCCCACCCTTCATCACGAAACGGACGTGCTCGGTCACGCCGATGTCCGACAACGGGTCGTCCGGCACAGCGATGATGTCGGCCAGCAGTCCGGCCTCGAGACGACCACGGTCGTCCACCTCGATGAGCTCGGCGGCGACGGTGGTGGCGGCCCGGATGGCCTGCAACGGGGTCATACCCCTGTCCACCAGGGCCAGCAGTTCCTTGGCGTTCTTCCCGTGGGGAATGGCCGGGGCGTCGGTCCCGCATGCGATGCGGGCCCCTCTGGCGATGGCCTTCCGGACGGTCTCCTTGGCCCGGGGAAACACATCGGCCGCCTTGGCCTGCAGTTCGGGAGGGGCATTCGACACGTCCATCCCGTCGGCCAGGTAGGTCGTGGGCACGAGGAACCGCTTCAGCTCGATGAAGCGGTCGAGGGTCTCGTCGGTCATCAGCGACCCGTGCTCGATGCAGTCGATCCCCGCCTCGAGGGCGGCGCGGATGCCGTCGTCGCCGTGGGCATGGGCGGCGACCCGCAGTCCGGCCCGGTGGGCCTCGTCGACGATGGCCCGCAGCTCCTGGTCGGAGTACTGCTGGGCCCCGGCCGGTCCCGTGTGGGACATCACCCCGCCCGAGGCACACACCTTGATGAGCTTGGCGCCGTACTTGATCTGGTAGCGGACCGCCTTCCTGACCTCGCTGACGCCGTTGGCGATGCCCTCCTCGATGGTGAGCGGCATGATGTGCGGTGCCAGGGCCTGGAACATCGTCGGATCGAGGTGGCCACCGGTCGGAGTGATGGCGTGACCGGCGGGGACGACCCGTGGTCCTTCGATCCACCCGAAGTCGATGGCCTTCATGAGCGCCACGTCGAGGAGCAGACCCCCGGTCTGGATGAACAGACCGAGATTGCGCACGGTGGTGAACCCGGCCTGGAGGGTGCGTCGGGCGTTGGCCACGGACCGCAGCGTGCGCAGGGCGGGATCGTCCTGCACGGCGTTGAGGGGGCTGCGGTGGTCGGGCCCGCCGAGGAGCAGGTTGACCTCCATGTCCATGAGCCCGGGGATGACGGTCACGTCACCCAGGTCGATCTCGACGGCATCCTCGGGGACCGACGTCGGTCCGACCTCGAGGATGCGGTCACCCCCGATGAGGAGATTGCCGGGCGACACCACGTCACCGGCCACGATGTCGAGCATGCGGGCGCTGCGCAGGTGGGTGTGTTCGGGGGGTCGGGGACGGGCCATCGGGTGCTCCTTCAACGGCTTCGGAAGTCAGATTGTCAGAAAACCAGCACTGGATTGTTGATTGACAAGAGCCTCACTATCGTAGCAAGGCGACGAGTCCCGTCGCCGGGAGGAGGAGGACCGATGGACGATGACCTGGGCACGGACATGCTGCGCCTGGAGCGGACCGGGCCCATCGCCTGGTGCGTGATCGACCGGCCCCAGGCCAGGAACGCGCTCACCCCGGCCATGTACTACGGGATCAAACGGGCCGTGGGCCTCGTGAACCGTGACGCTGACCTGGCTGCACTGATCATCACCGGGGTCGGGGACGTGTTCGCCCCCGGGGGCGATCTGGGTGGTCGCTCCGAGCGGGGAGAGTCGGTGCCCGACGAGGGGGGACCCGATGTCCTGCCCTTTCTGGCCATACGAGACAGCCGGGCGCCGGTCATCGCCGCCGTCAACGGGATCTGTCAGGCCGGGGGCCTCCTCATCGCCATGATGGCGGACATCGCTGTGGTCAGCGACCGGGCCACCTTCCGGGTGCCCGAGCTCCTCCGGGGGATCCCCGACGCCACCTACGCCGCTGCCCTACCGGCCCACGTCGGCATGGCCGTGGCCCGGGACCTCCTCCTCTCGGCCCGACGGTTCGACGCCGCCGAGGCCCTGCGCCTGGGGCTGATCACCCGGGTGGTGCCCCATGACGAGCTGCGGGAGGGGGCGTTGGCGGCGGCCCACCAGGTCCTCCAGACCGCCCCTGACGCCCGGGTCCACGTCAAGCGCATGCTCAACCAGCGCTACGGCGACATCGACTACCAGACCATGTTCTGGTCCCTCGAGCACTCCGACGAGCCGCGGGAGGGGATGCGGGCCTTCATGGAGAAACGTCCACCGAGCTGGGTCCCCCCGGAGGCGCCCGCCCCGGCCTCCGGCTGAGCGCCGGCTACCGGCCGTGGTCGACGTCCCCGGTCAACGCCGCGGGGCCACGCACCGGCTTGAGAATGGCAGTCTCTCGAAGCTAGAGTGCCCATTGTCGATTCGCGGGTCTGTGGCTCTGTCTGGCTTCCCGGGCGATTCGGCACCAGTTCGGGGAGCGCGGAACCGCTGTGCCCCACCGTACCGAGATCGTCGGAGGTGGAGCGTGACCGCAGTCCTGCAGGGTGTCCGGATCCTCGAGGTGGCCGAGCACACCTTCGTCCCCGCCGCCTCCGCGCTGCTGTCCGACTGGGGCGCCGAGGTCATCAAGATCGAGCACGTGGAGCGGGGCGACGCCATGCGGGGCCTGGCCTCGTCGGGCCTCGCCATCGTGCCGAATGACGTCCACGCCCTCCTCGAGCACTCCAACCGGGGGAAGCAGAGCCTGGGGCTCGACCTCACATCACCGGACGGACTGGAGATCCTCTACAAGCTGGCCGCCACCTCCGATGTGTACCTGACCAACAAGCTGCCCAGCGTGCGGGCCAAGTTGAAGATCGGTGTCGACGAGATCCGCGCCCACAACCCCGACATCATCTACGTGCGCGGCACGGGCCAGGGCGAGCGGGGTCCGGACGCTGACAAAGGCTCCTACGACGCCCTGGCCTTCTGGGCCCGGTCCGGCATCGCCATCGGGGCCAAGCGGCCCGAGTACGACCTGGTTCCGGTACCGCCCGCCCCGGGGTTCGGCGACTCGATCGGGGCCATGACCATCGCCGGCGGGATCATGGGCGCCCTCTTCCACCGTGAGCGGACCGGTGAGGCCACCATCGTCGACGTGTCCCTGCTCGGCGTGGGGATGTGGGCCATGGGACAGGCCATGGCCCTGTCGCTCGTGCTGGACACCCCCTGGACGCCACCCCCGGCGGACCGCATCGGATCCAATCCGCTGTCCCGGAACTACGAGACCAAGGACGGTCGGACCCTGGCCTTCACGTGCCTGCAGCCGGCCAAGTACTGGCCGCCCATGTGCGGGGCCATCGGCCGCCCGGAGTTGGCCGTCGACCCCCTGTTCGCCGACTACCGGTCGCTCATGGACAACAGCGCCGCCGCCGTGGACATCCTGACCGAGGTGTTCGCCTCGGCCACCTTGGACGAGTGGCGCCAGCGGCTCGACTCCTTCAGCGGGCAGTGGGCCGTGGTGCAGGACACCCTGGAGGCGGCGGCCGACCCCCAGTCGGTGGCCAACGGCTACATCCAGGAGTGCGAGACGTCCACCGGCACCCCGTTCCGGTTGGTGGCGGCACCCGTCCAGTTCGACGAGGAGCCGGCCGCACCGAAACGGGCCCCGGAATTCAACGAGCACGGCGAGAGGATTCTGGCCGACCTCGGCTTCGACGACGATGCCATCATCGACCTCAAGATCCGCGGGGTCGTCGCATGATCCAGCAACCGCCGGACACCTCAACCGCTAGACAGGAGAACCTGACATGACGCTCTTTGACGCATTCCGCTACGACGGGAAGCGGGTCCTCGTGGTCGGTGGCGCCACCGGCATGGGCGCCGCCGCCGCCCAGCTGGTACTGGACGCCGGGGCCGAGGTGGTGGTCATGGACTTCGCCGAGGTCACCCTGGCCGGTGCCAAGGCCATCCACGTCAACCTGGCCGAGCGGTCGTCCATCGACACGGCCATCGCCGAGTGCGGTGGCCCGGTCGACGTGCTGCTGTCCTGCGCCGGGGTGGCCGACGGCACACCGGGCATCGAGCGGATCAATTTCATCGGCCACCGCTACATGATCGACCAGTTGATGGCCGGCGGCATGCTGGGCCGGGGCGCGGCCATCGGGTTCATCTCGTCGGCGGCCGGCCTGGGCTGGGAGACCAACCTGGCCGAGATCCAGGAGTTCCTGGCCATCTCCGACTGGGACGACTCGGTGGCCTGGATCGAGGCGCATGGAAAAGCGGACTACATGTCCACCAAGCAGATCATCTGCGCCTACGTGGCCGGCCAGGCCTTCCCCCTCCAGAAGCAGGGCATCCGGATCAACGCCATCTGCCCCGGGCCCACGGACACGCCGCTCGCCCAGGCCAACAAGGACATGTGGCTGGGCTTCGGCGCCGACTACCGCGCCGAGGCCGGCATCGAGGCGGCCACGCCGTTGGAGCAGGCCTACCCGTTGGTCTTCCTGTGCAGCGACGCCGCCGCCGCCGTCAACGGGATCATCATGATCACCGACTCGGGGTACATCAGCTCAGGCCTCACCGGTTCGTTCCCTGAGGCCACCGCCGCCGCCAACTTCCTGCTCGGGCGGTATTGAGTCTCGGGCCGCGGCGGGCGCCCCGCCGACCACGGTCAGATCGGCGGTCGGGGAATCACGGCCACCGACGGGACATAGGCGCTGGGCCCGCAGCGCAGGACGCTGTCCACCACCCGCACCAGCTCGTCGACCTCCATGAGCGAGCCGCTCAGCAGGTTGCGTGCAGTGCCAGATGGGATGGAACTCGGCGGCCAGGTCCCAGTCCCACTCGTTGGCGAACTCGGTGGCCGAGGGTCCCTCGCCGCCGGCGCAGTCGCCCACGACGACCCGGGTGAAGCCGACCGCCGGGTGCTCGGTCCGCCACGACTCGATCAGTCGTTCCAAGGCCGCCTTGCTGGTGGCGTAGGCCCCGAGGCCGTGCCACGGTCGGGGTAAAGGAGGCGCTGACCGATGAGAGGTAGGCGGCCACACCCCTGGTCTCGGTGAGATGGGGGACGGCGGCCGCGGTGATCAGGGCCGCACCCACCACATTGGTGTCGAATGTGTGGCGCCAGGTCTCACCGCTGATGTCGACCAGCCGGCCCAGGGGACCGACCCCGGTGGCGTAGACGAGTGCGTCGATCCCGCCCAGGCCGTCGGCGGCCTCCTCGATGGCGGCCGTGCACGACTGGTCGTCGGTAACGTCGCAGACGATGGCCAGTGCATCCGGGCCGGCTTCGGCTGGCCGCCTCGACCAGCCGGTCCTTGCGTCGGGCCAGGAGGGCGACGGTGGCCCCCCGCTGACCGAGCCCGGTGGCCAGCGAGCGGCCGAGACCGCTCGAGGCGCCGACGACGACTGTTCTCATGACGGGGACGTCCTCTCTGCCCGATGATTCCTGATCGTCACCGCACCGGTCGACGATCGACACCCGACGAGAACGTACATGATCGGGTCAGGGGGTGACGACGGGCAGCTTGTCCCACCCGCGGACGGTCGAGGTCCGGGTCTGGACGGCGTTCTCCCAGTCCACCTCCCAGGTGGGGAACCGCTGCAGGACCTCGTCGAGGGCGATGCGACCCTCCAGCCGGGCCAGGGCCGAGCCCAGGCAGAAGTGGATGCCGTAGCCGAAGGCCAGGTGGTGGTCGATGGTGCGGTGGATGTCGAAGCGGTCGGCATCGGGGAAATGGCGCTCGTCGCGGTTGCCCGAGGCGGTGAGCAGCAGGAGGGCGGCTCCGGCGGGGATGGGCACGCCGTGGTGGTCGACGTCCCTGGTCACGTAGCGGGCCTGGACGGGCGAGGGGGACTCGTAGCGAAGGAGCTCCTCGATGGCGTTGGGCACCAGGCTGCGGTCCTCCACCAGCTGCCGGCGCTGGTCGGGGTGCTCGGCCAGCACCTTGCCCGTCCATCCGATGAGGCGGGCGGTGGTCTCGTTGCCGGCGGCGGCGATCAGGTTGACGTAGCCCAGGACCTCCTCGCGGGTCAGTCGGCGCTGCGGTGCCGTCCACATCCTCGAACTCGGCTTGGAGGAGCTCGGTCATCAGGTCGTCGGACGGATGGGAGGCCCGCCAGTCGACGTACTCGGCGAACCCCTCGGTGGCGCCCATGCCGTCGCTGTAGGCCTTGTCGAAGTCGGGCATGTCGCCATCGGTCAGGCGCAGGCCCTCGTCGATCCGGTCGCGGATGGCCTCCTGGTCGGCCTCGGGGATGCCCAGCAGCATGCCGATGGTGCGCATGGGCATCTGGGCGCCCAGGTCCTCGATGAAGTCGAACCGGCCCTCCCCGACCAGCGGGTCGAGGCTGCGGGCGCAGAAGCCGCGGATCTTGGGCTCGAGGTCGTTGATGGCCCGGGGCGTGAACACCCGGGAGAGCAGGCGGCGGTGGAGGGTGTGGGTGGGGGGATCCTCGAAGATGATGGACCCGGGAGGCAGGTCCACGTCGGCCTTGATGATCTCCAGCAGCGTGCCCTGCGAGGAGATGTACGTCTCCCACTGCTTCGAGCAGGCGTCGATGTCCTCGAAGCGGCTCAGCGCATAGAAGTCGTACCGCTCGTTGTAGTAGACCGGCTGCTCGTCCCGCAGCCGTCGCCATACCGGGTACGGGTCGGTGTCGATCTCGAAGTCGTACGGGTCGTAGTAGACGTCGGATTCCGTCGTGGTCATCTGGGTCCCCATCGCTGTCCGTGGTGGTCGTGGCGGGGCGAAACGCCCTCGAACTCCGTACTGCCCCGCCGGCGCGCACGGGCGTGGCGGCGCCGGCTGGTGGTCAGCCGACAAAACAAGCATGGCACATAAAAAAGAAGACCGTTCTCACCTGGGCCTCCGAGCCGGGTGGGCGTCTCCCCCGGGCCCACCGGAACCTGGAGTGGGTCCCCGTTGACCTGCCCAAACCCTGGCCCCGCGGACTCTGGCCCCGGAGTGCCGACCGATCGGGAGCGGTGGCGGCGCATGTCAAAAAACGGTACTCTCCATACGACGTAGGGCCATTCTCATCTGAGTACGACGAAGGAAGTGGAGCCATGGCGAAGCGAGCACTGAGCATCCCGCTGTTCGATGCGGACAACCATCTGTACGAGACGACCGAGGCGCTGACCAAGTACCTGCCTGACCGCTACCGGGGTGCCGTGGACTACGTCGACGTGCGTGGGCGGACCAAGATCGTCATCCGGGGCCAGATCAGCGAGTACATCCCCAATCCGACCTTCGACGTGGTGGCCCGACCGGGAGCGCAGGAGGACTACTTCCGGTTCGGCAATCCCGACGGCAAGAGCCGGCGGGAGATCTTCGGTGAGCCTATGAAGGCCATACCCGCCTTCCGGGAGCCGGCGTCACGTGCCGAGCTGATGAACGAGCAGGGGATCGACCGGGCGCTCATGTTCCCCACCCTGGCCAGCCTGGTGGAGGAGCGGATGCGTGACGATCCCGAGCTCACCCACGCCGTCATCCACGCCCTCAACCAGTGGATCCACGAGACGTGGACCTTCGACTACGAGGGACGGATCTTCGCCACACCGGTCATCACCCTGCCCATCGTGGACCGGGCCATCGAGGAGCTCGAGTGGGTACTCGAGCGGGGGGCCAAGGTCGTGCTCATCCGCCCCGCACCCGTCCCCGGCTTCCGCGGACCGCGCTCCTTCGGCCTCCCGGAGTTCGATCCGTTCTGGCAGAAGGTGGTGGACAACGACATCCTGGTGGCCATGCACTCGTCCGACAGCGGCTACGAGCGCTACGCCAACGACTGGATGGGCAGTGACAGCGAGATGCTGCCGTTCCAGCCCCAGGCCTTCCGCATGCTGTCGGCCTGGCGGCCGGTGGAGGACGCCGTCTCGGCGCTCGTCTGCCACGGGGCCCTGTCGCGATTTCCGGATCTCAAGGTGGCCGTCATCGAGAACGGCAGCAGCTGGGTGGAGCCACTCCTGAACAACATGGCTGACATGTGGAAGAAGATGCCCCAGGACTTCGCCGAGAATCCGGTCGACGTCATCAAGCGGAACATCTACATCAGCCCGTTCTGGGAGGAGGACCTCGCGGCCCTGGCCGAGCTGATCGGCGTGGACCATGTGCTGTTCGGCTCGGACTACCCCCACCCCGAGGGGTTGGCCGACCCGGTCAGCTACGTCGACGAGCTGGAAGGCCTCGACGAGGAGTCCGTCCGCAAGATCATGGGTGGGAACCTGGCCGGCCTGATGAACGTCGTAGACGCCGTCGCCCGGTGAACCGTGCCGTGGACGGTCCGGGCACGACCATCCCGGCGATCACGGCGGCGGCGGCGACGCAGTTCGGCAGGGGCACGGCCATCGAGGACGGAACGACCCGACTGACCTACGCCGAGCTGGCCGAGGAGGCGCGCACGTTCGGCGCCTCCCTGGTGGCTTCCGGCCTCGAGCCCGGTGACCGGGTGGCCGTGTGGGCCGACAACCGGGCCGAGTGGGTGGTGGCGTTCCTCGGCCTCTCGCAGGCCGGCGCCGTGCTCGTGCCCATCAACACCCGGTTCAAGGGTGGCGAGGCGGCCGACATCCTGGCCCGGAGCCGGGCGCGCCCTGTTGGTCACGGTGACCGACTTTCTGGGGGCGGACTACGTGGCCATGCTGCGGGCCACCGGCGTCGAGCTCCCCGAGCTGGCCACCGTCGTCGTCGCCAGTGGGCCGGTGCCCGACGGCGCGGTGTCCTGGACGGGCTTCATGGCCCGGGCCACCCGGCCCGACCGGGTGCAGGTCGACCAACGGTGCTCGGAGCTGGGTCCCTCCGACCCGTCGGACATCCTGTTCACCTCGGGTACCACCGGCGTGCCCAAGGGGGTGGTCATGACCCACGGGCGGACCCTGTGCGTGGCCAACGACTGGGTGGCGATGACCGGCCTGAGCACCGACGACCGGTACCTCATGGTCAACCCGTTCTTCCACATGTTCGGGTTGAAGGCGGGCATCCTGGCCTGTGTGGCCAGTGGGGCGACCATGCTGCCCGAGGCCGGTGTTCGACGTGGACCGCATCCTGGACCGGGTCGACCGGGATCAGGTCACCGTCCTGCCCGGGCCACCGACGCTCTACCAGTCCATCCTCGACCACCCCGACCGCGGGGCCCACCGACTGTCGACACTGCGGGTGGCGGTTACCGGAGCGGCCGACATCCCCGTCGAGCTGGTGCGCCGGGTCCTCGACGAGCTGCCCTTCACCACAGTGATCACCGGCTACGGGCTCACCGAGGCGGGAACGGCGGCGGCCACCTCGCCCGGGGACGACGTGGAGACCATCGCCACCACCGTCGGGCGGCCCCGGCCCGGGTTCGAGCTCCGCATCGTGGGCGACGACGGCGACGTCGGTGCCGGCGAGCCCGGCGAGGTGGTGCTGCGGGGCCGAAGCGTCATGGCCGGCTACCTCGACGACCCCGACCGCCACCGCGGCCACCCTTTCGCCCGACGGATGGTTGCGGACCGGTGACATCGGCGTGATCGACGCGGCCGGCTGCCTCACCATCGTCGGCCGGGTCAAGGACATGTTCATCGTCGGGGGATTCAACGCCTATCCGGCCGAGATCGAGAACTTCCTGCTGCGCCATCCCGACATCCGCCAGGCCGCGGTGATCGGCATCCCCGACGAACGGCTGGGCGAGGTGGGGATGGCCTTCGTCGTGACCGGGTCCGGGACCGGATCGTCCTCCGGGATCATCGACTGGTGCCGGGACCAGATGGCCAACTACAAGGTGCCGCGGGTGGTGGCCATCGTCGATGAGATCCCGGTCAACGCCACCGGCAAGGTCATGAAGGACGCCCTGCGCCAGATGGCCGAGGCCCACCGGGCCGAGGCGGCCGGGTGAGTCCCGACCCGGCCGAGCCGGTCAGCCCGAACGGCCCGGCCACGCCGGCGCCCCCGGGCCTGGCCGCCCTGGCCGGCCTCCGGGTGGTGGAGATGGGCGTGTGGGTGGCCGCCCCGTCGGCGGCGGCGCTGCTGGCCGACTGGGGTGCTGACGTCATCAAGGTGGAAGCGCCGGCCGGCGACCCCATGCGCCAGGTGTTCGGGTCGCTGGGCATCGAGAGCGACATGCCCAACCCGGCTTTCGCCCTGGACAACCGGGGCAAACGCAGCGTGGTCCTCAACCTGCGTGAGGACGGGGGCCGGCGCCATCTGGAGGACCTGCTCGACACAGCCGACGTCTTCATCAGCAATCTCCGGCCCGACTCCCTGGACGGACTCGGACTCGAGCCCGCCGCCACCGTCGCCCGGCATCCCCGACTGGTGTACTGCAGCATCAGCGGGTACGGCCTGCGCGGCCAGGAGCGGGACCGGCCCACCTACGACATCGGGGCGTTCTGGGCCCGCTCCGGCCTGTCGGTCCAGATGGCCGACTCCGACGGCAACCCGCTCAATGCCCGGGGTGGCATCGGCGACCACATCACCGGGCTGGCCGCCCTGGCCGGCCTCCTGGCCGCGGTGATCGAGCAGCGGCAGACGGGACGGGGGCGGGTGGTCGAGGTGTCGTTGCTCCGGACCGGTACCTATGTGCTGGGCTGGGACCTGGGCCTGCAGATGACCCTGGGCAAGGTGGCCCGGGCCGAGTCGAGGGACCGGAACCAGGCCCCGCTGATGAATCCCTACCGCGCCGGTGACGGCCGGTGGTTCTTCTTCACCGGCCTCGAGGCGGCCCGCCACATCCCGGCCGTCTGCCGCGCCCTCGGCCGCCCCGACCTCCTGGACGACCCCCGGTTCGCCGACGCCGGCGCCATCCGGCGCAACCGGACCGAGGTCATCGCCATCCTGGACGAGACCGTGGCCCGGCACCCCCTCCGTTTCTGGGCCGAGCGGTTCGACGAGGAGGGTGTGTGGTGGGCCCCGGCCCAGACGCCGGCCGAGGTGGTCGCCGACCCCCAGCTCCTGGCCAACGAGGGGATCGCCGAGATCGACGGCGGTGACAGCGGGAGCGTGCAGCGCTCCGTGAACGGTCCGGTGAGCTTCTCCGATGTGGCCGGACGCCGGTACGCCCCCGTTCCCCGGCTCGGTCAGCACACCGAGGAGGTGTTGGCCGAGTTGGCCCGAGGGCGTCTAGGCCGACGGCAGCTGGGTCGGTGTGGCCTCGAACACGTGGAACTCGGAGGACAGGACGGCGACGGGTGATGGCTTCGGAGCCGACGCCCTCAGGTTGGCCAGGTGGGCGGCGAGGTCGGCCATGGTGTCCCACAACTCGATCAGCCGCACCCGTCCGGCTCGGGCGTCGTCGGCCGAGAAGGCGTACTCCCGGCAGCCGGTCTCCGTCAACGTGTGGGCCGCTTGCGGGGCCTTGGCATCCAGATAGGCACGGCGGTCCCCTTCGGCGACATCAAAGTATCCGGCAACCACGATCACGTCCGTCTCCCTCCCCAACGAGTGTAGTTTCGCGTTCCTCAGGCGCTACAACCCTGAAATACTACGGACCGAGGGAGCCGCCGAGGGCGGGAGGAGTCGCTGTGGACCATTCGGCATTCGCTGAACGACCGGACTACCGGATCGACATCCTGGCCCGACGCAACCGGGTCACGGTGTCGGTGGATGGCGAACTGCTGGCCGACAGCGAGCGCTGCCTGTTGGTGGACGAGCAGGACCACGGACTGGTCTTCTACTTCCCCCCCGACGCCGTCCGGTCGGAGCTCTTCGTTCCCGACGACCGGACCAGTGTCTGCCCGTTCAAGGGAGTGGCCACCTACCGTCGCTATCGCCGGGCCGAGGGAGACGTGGTCGCCTGGTCCTACGACGTGCCGTTCCCCGAGGTGGCCCGGCTGGCCGGATATGTGGCCTTCTTCCAGGACGCGGTGGACCTGCGGGTCGGGGTGGCCACGCCGGCGGTGTCGGGTCGATGAGTCCCGAGCAGGTCCCATCGACCCTCGAGGACATGATGGCGGTGTTCGACGTCGCATCGGTGGGGGAGTATCGGTACCGGGGTGCGAGCGACGGTGGCTCCAGGAGCGTGGTCGACGGAAGCCAGCTCCTGGCCCAGGCCATCGTGGCCTGCTCGACATCCCTCCCCCGTCACTCGGTCCGCACAGCCCACGCCGTCTTCGTCAGGACCGTGGACGCCGGGCGGGACCTCGAGTTCGAGGTCGATGTGCTGCACGAAGGTCGGACGTTCGCCAGTGCCGTTGTCACGGTGGGCCAGGGGGGACGGCGCTGTGCGTCGGTCACCCTCCTGGCCGATGTCGAGCAGGAGGACGTCATCGCCCACCACCACCCGATCCCCGACGTCGGGGTGCCGGGGGATGCCGTGCCGTGCGAGATGCCGATGGTCGGCCGTGAGCTTCGTCTGCTCGGGATCACCGACCCGAACGATCCCGACGAGACCGGGCCGCCGGTGATCGACGCCTGGCTCCACTACGACCCTGTCCCCAGCCGCCCCGACCTGGCCAAGGCGCTCCTCGCCCACTTCACCGGTCACCTGTCCGTGTCGACCACCATGCGGGCCCACCGCGGGATCGGCACGGCGATGGCGCACGACACCGTGTCCACCGGAGTGATGGGCATCTCGGTCACCTTCCACGAACCGGTGGCGTGGGACGGTTGGCTCCTGTACCACCACGAGAGTACCCAGGTCGGCCGGGGCATGAGCTACGTGAGGGGTCAGGTCTTCACCGAGCAGGGGCGACTGATCGCCTCGTTCACCCAGGACGGCATGATCCGGGCCTTCGCCGACAGAACCGACACCGCCCGTCCCGTGTCGGCACGGCTCTGAGTCGGACCTTCCCCGGCCGCCTTCCGGCGGCGATGGGCGCTACTGGCGGGAGCGTGCCAGCAGGCCCCGGGCGATGACCAGCCGCTGGATCTCGTTGGTGCCTTCGCCGATGACCATCAGCGGGGCGTCGCGGTAGTACCGCTCGACCGGCAGGTCCGTGGTGTAGCCGACCCCGCCGTGGATGCGCATGGCGTCGGTAGCCAGCTCCAGGGCGGTCTCACTGGCGAACAGCTTGGCCATCCCGGCCTCCACGTCACAGCGCAGGCCGGCCATCTTGCGCTCGGCGGCGTTGCGGGTCAGCAGGCGGGACGCCTCCAGCCGGGTGGCCATGTCGGCCAACTTGAGCTGGATGGCCTGGTGCTCGGCGATGGGCTTGCCGAACGTGCTCCGCTGCTGTGCATAGGCGAGGGCGGCATCGAAGGCGGCACGGGCCACCCCCACCGCCCGCGAGGCGATGTTGATCCGGCCCACCTCGAGCACACCGAGGATCTGGGGCAGGCCCCGACCCGCATCGCCGATGAGGTTGGCGGCGGGGACGCGGTGGTCGGTGTAGGCCATCTCCACGGTCTCCACGCCCCGGTACCCGAGCTTGCCCACGTGTTTGCCGACCGAGATCCCCTCGAAGCTGGCCCCGGGCTCCTTCTCCACGATGAAGGCGGAGATTCCCTCCTCGGTGCGGGCGGCCAGGGCCACCACCCCGGCCCGCTCGCCGTTGGTCACCCACGCCTTGGTGCCGTTGACCACGTACTCGTCCCCGTCCCTGCGGGCCGTGCAGGCGATGTTGCGGGTGTCACTGCCCGCATCGGGCTCGGAGAGGGACAGGGCGCCCCGGCGTTGGCCGGTGGCCATCGCCGGCAGGAACCGCCGCTTCTGCTCCTCGCTCCCGTGGGCCATGATCAGGGTGGCGGCCATGGTGTGGGTGTTGATGACCCCGGTGAGGCTCATCCACCCGTAGGCCAGTTCCTCGATGACGCCGATATAGGTCATGAGGTCGAGTCCGAGCCCCCCGTAGGCCTCGGGGATGGTGATGCCGAAGAGCCCAAGGATGCGCATCTGCTCGATGATGTCGGTGGGGAAGCGGTCCTCGTGCTCGAATGCGGAGGCGACGGGGGTGACCTCGCGGGCCACGAACTTGCGGACGGTGCCGATGATCTCCTCCCGCACGTCCTCGCTGGTGGTGGCGGTGGCGTCGGTAGTCTGCATGAGGGAGAAGTGTACCTCTGATAAATGTTGACGGTCGATCTCAAATTAGAGAAGAATGTTTCCAATGGAATCGGTCCTGATGCACGAGGCCCTCCAGCGGGCCGCGCACCGATTCGGGGATCGCGACGCGCTGCGGAGTGGGGACGAGAGGTGGTCGTTCCGGGACCTCGACGGCCTGAGCAACGCCTTCGCCCGCCACCTGGCCGGCCGCGGCGTCGGTGCCGGTGACCGGGTGGCCCTCATGATGGCCAACCGCATGGAGTTCGTCGTGGCCGTCCATGCCGTCAGCAAGCTCGGAGGGGCGGCGGTCCTGGTCAGTCCGGCCTGGAAGCGGGTCGAGGTCAGCCACGCTCTCGACCTGACCGGGCCGGTGCATGCGGTGGCCGACGGTGACGGCTCGTCCCTGCTCGCCGACTGCCTGGGTGCCGCGGCCGTCACCGACCTCGACAACCCGGCCGTGGATCCCTTCGCCCACAGCCGGGCCCCGACGGGCTCCGCCGGGGTGCGTGACGATGACGAGTCGGTCCTCGTCTTCAGCTCGGGTACCACCGGGATGCCCAAGGCGGTCCGCCACACCCACGCCTCGATGGGTCTGGCCACCGAGCACTGGGTGACGGTGCTGGGGCTCAGCCCGGACGACCGCTTTCAGGTGGCCACCCCGCCCTCGCACATCCTCGGATTGTTGAACCTACTGGCGGCGGTGTCGGCCGGGGCCACCGTGAGGCTGCACCGCCGCTTCGACCTCGACGAGGTGCTGGCCCGCATCACCAGCGAGCGGATGACGCTGGAGATGGCGGTGGCCCCCATCGCCCTGGCCCTGGCCAACCACCCCCACCTCGAGGACCACGACCTCTCGTCGCTGCGCTACATCATGTGGGGAGCCACCCCGGTGACCGAAAGCGTCGCCGAGGTCGTGACCAAGCGCACCGGGGTGCGCTGGTTGCCGGCCTACGGGGCCAGTGAGGTGCCGGTGATCGCCGCCAACCCGGTCGACCGTCCCGACCAGTGGCGGCTGGACTCCGCCGGGCTGCCGCCGGCGGGGGTCGCCCTCCGGATCGCCGATCTCGACACCGGCGCCGTCCTGGCTGCCGGGGGGATCGGTGAGATCCAGGTGTTGAGCCGGTCGGTGATGTCCGGCTACCTCCCCGACGACGCCACCGCTGACGCGTTCGTCGACGGCTGGTACCGGACCGGGGACGTCGGATGGATCGAGGCCGGAGGCTGGGTCCATCTAACCGACCGCTCCAAGGAGATGATCAAGGTCAACGGGTTCCAGGTGGCGCCGGCCGAGGTGGAGGCCGTGCTGCTCCGCCACCCGGCCGTGCTCGACTGCGCCGTGTTCGGCGTGGCCGACGAGCGCGCCGGCGAGGTGCCCGCCGCCGCCGTCGCTCTCGACCCGGATCTCCCCGTGGCCGAGGGCGAGCTCCAGGCCCTGGTGGCCGACTCGCTGGCCACCTACAAGCGCCTGCAGTACCTGGTCGTGGTGGACGTGATCCCCCGCCTCCCGTCCGGAAAGGTGCTGCGTCGCACGCTCCGGGACGAGTGGTCGGCCCCGCTGCTGGCCGGCCGGAACCAAGACTGATGGACGTCCGCCTGTCGCCCGAGCAGCAGGCCCTGCGGGATTCGGCGGCCCGGCTGGTCGAGCAACTGGGTCCCCACACCGTCGGAGACCTCGACGATCCGGAGCGGAGGGCGAAGTTCGATGCCGCCGTGACCGGTGCCGGTTGGCGGGAGCTCCGGACCGCCGCCGACGGCAACGGGCCGCTGGCCTCGGGGGTGGAGGTGGGCATCGTCGCCGAGGCGCTGGGTCGGGGGCTGGCCGATGTGTCGTACCTCGGGCCGACCATGGCCAGCGAGCTCCGGAGGATGGCCGGGGCTGCCGCCAGCGTCGAGATCGAGACCGTGGTGCTCGATCCCCACCTGTCGTCGCTGGCCCGGCTGGCCCCGGGGGGTACACCCTCGGGGGTGGCCATCGACGTGCAGGGCTCGTCCCGGTCGCTGCTGCTGGTCGAGGAGGCTGACGGCCTCCACCTTGCCCAGGTGGTGTTGGGTCGGGATCCGGTGGGCCTCGACCTCACCCGACCGTCGACGGCTCTCGACGCCACGGCCGTGGCCACGGTGCTGGCCGGGGCGGACCGACCCATCAGCGACGAAGCCCTGGACCGGTGGACGGCCCTGGGGCTGTCCGTGACCTGCGCCGACCTGGTCGGGACCATGCACGGAGCGGTGCAGCTGGCCACGGCCTACGCCGTGGATCGCCACCAGTACGGGGCCGCCATCGGATCGTTCCAGGCCGTGCAGCACCTGTTGGCCGACGCCCACGTGCTGACGGAGGGATCCCGGAGCGTGGCCCTGCACGCGTCGTGGGCCGTGGACGAGCTCCCCGCCGCCGACGCCCTGGCCGCGGCGGCGGTGGCCAAGGCGTACTGCGCCCGGGCCGCCCGCCAGGTGTGCGAGACCGCCATTCAGGTGCACGGCGGGATCGGGAACACCTGGGAGTGCCTGGCTCACGTCTACCTGCGGCGGTCGCTCCTCTCGGGCGACCTGTTCGGTGACGCCGAGGCCTGCCTGACCCGCGTCCTGTGCCACCGGGGCATCGGGGGTGGTCATGGACTTCCGTGACGCTCCGGAGGAGTCGGCGTTCCGGCACCGGTTGCGGGCGTGGCTGGCGGACCACAACCCGGGCCTGCCGACGTCGTCGACGGACGACGGCTACTGGGCCGGCATGGCGGCGTGGCACCGGTCGCTCTTCGATGCCGGGTTCTTCGGCATGTCGTGGCCCACGGCCATCGGGGGCCAGGAGCTGCCGACGGTCTACGAGGTGATCGTCGACGAAGAGCTCGCCCGGGCCGGGGCGCCGCCCCGGCCGAGTCTCGGCTACCTGGTCCGGGGCCTGCTCGAACACGGCGGCGAGGAGATCCAAGCGCGGTTCCTCCCCGGCATCGTCAACGGTCGGGACCGTTGGTGCCAGGGGTTCAGCGAACCCGATGCCGGATCCGACCTGGCCTCGTTGCGCACCCGGGCCGATCGGGACGGTGACGACTTCGTCATCACCGGCCACAAGGTGTGGACCAGCTACTCCGACGACGCCGAGTGGTGCCTGCTACTGGCCCGGACCGACCATGACGTGGCCAAGCACCGCGGCATCTCGGCCTTCGCCGTGCCCATGCGCCAGCCCGGCATCGAGCAGCGACCCCTGCGGATGATCAACGGGGTGACCAAGGAGTTCGGCGAGGTGCTCTTCGACGACGCCCGGGTCCCTGCGGCCAACATGATCGGCGAGCCGGGTGAGGGGTGGCCCCTGGCCATGACCGTGGTCAGCCACGAGCGGGAGCCGGGCGAGCTGGGCTACGTGGCCCGGTACAGCAAGGTGGTGAACGACCTCACCCGCAGGGTGACGAGCCACCCCGGGGGTGTCCGGACCGAGCAGGTGCGGGAGCTGGGGTGGGCCATCGTCGAGGTTGAGATGCTCCGCCTGCACGTGCGGCGGCGGCTGTCCGACCAGCTGGACGGCATCACTCACGGCCCGCAGGGCTCGGTGGACAAGCTGCTCATGACCTGGGTGGAGCAGGCCGTGGGCCACGCCTCCCTCGCCGTCGGCGGGATGGCCCACGGCGGAGGGGACGACACCCCGTTGAACACCTACCTGTACAGTCGGGCCCAGAGCGTCATGGGCGGCACCTCGCAGATCCAGAGGAACCTGGTGGCCCGCCGGATCCTGGGCCTGCCCGGGTCATGAACGCCGGCGCCCTTCTGACCGGCCGTCGACACATGACGGCTATCGTCGCTTGGCGCGCCGACCGGAGGAACACCATGGAGCAGTCCCCTCACCTTCGTCCGTCGACGGCCCGACCCGCCGTCGGGATGTTGTCGCCATGACCCGGTACGACGTCCCCGATGAGCTCGAGGTCGTCATCGACGGCCCCGTCCGGGTGGTGCGACTCAACCGTCCCGACCATCTCAACGCCACGAACCACGAACTCCACCGGGGTCTGGCCGGACTGTTCCCGCAGATCGACGCCGATGTCGAGGCGCGTGCCATCGTGCTGACGGGGAACGGGAAGGCGTTCTCCGCCGGCGGCGACTTCTCCTACCTGGACGAGCTCACCCGCGACCAGGACCGCCGCACGGAGACTCTCGCCCACGGCCGCCAGATCGTGACGGGCATGGTGGGATGCCGTGTCCCCATCGTGGCCGCCGTCAACGGTCCTGCCGTCGGGCTGGGCTGCAGTCTGGTCGCCCTGTCCGACATCGTGTACATGGCCGAGAGCACACACCTGGCCGATCCCCACGTCCTCATGGGACTGGTGGCGGCCGACGGCGGCCCGGTGACCTGGCCGCTCATGATCAGCCTCCAGCTGGCCAAGGAGTACGCGCTGACCGGCGACCGCATCCCGGCCCAGCGAGCTGCCCAGATCGGCCTGGTCAATCACGTCTGCCCCGATGACGAGGTGGTGGACCAGGCCATGGCCTGTGCCCACCGCATCGCCACACTGCCCCAACGGGCCGTAGAGGACACCAAGCGGATCCTCAACCTCCACCTCGAGCGGGCCGTCGTCGCCACCCTCGATTTCGCGCTGAGCGCCGAGGACCGGTCCTTCACCTCACCGGAGCTGCGGGCCAACCTCGACCGGCTCCTGCCCCGGGAACACCGGGACGGCGGGCCGGCCGAGTAGCCGGTTCCCGCCGGCCGCACCAACCCGGACCCCTTGGCCAGACATACGTCTTGATCAGGGATCTTCTCCGCTGCTCCTGAGGGTCGGCGTCGTCGGATAGAACTCCGTTCTCCTGATCTGCACCAGCGGCCACCCCAGCAGGAGATTCCGCGTTTACCCCATCATCGGGTAGCATTTCCCCAGTGACAGACCCGGAGGTAGCGGCCGACCCGCTGGAGCCCGACAGCCTCAGTTGGCGAGAACAGGCAGTGGCGCGGTCGCTCGACTCCGCCCGGCTCCGGGCCGAAACACGGGTCCAGCGCTTCCTCGACGCCGCCATCGAACTGTTCAACGCCGGCTCGGGCCGGGATTTCACCGTCCAGGAGGTCGTGGACCGTTCCGGCCAGTCGCTCCGCAGCTTCTACCAGTACTTCGGGGGGAAGCACGAACTGCTCCTGGCCCTCTTCGAGGAGTCGGTCCGTACCACCACCGAGTACCTGAGGGAGAAGGTCACCGAGGAACACGATCCCCTCGAGCGCCTCCACTGCTTCGTGGTCGAGTACTACCGGTTGTGCCGGCCGAGACCGGAGGAGGGGTCCACCGCCACGGGGCGGGCCCCGTTCATGGCTGAGTTCGCGCAGCAGCTCCTGACCGAACACCCGAAGGAGGCGGCCCGGGTGTTCTCACCCCTCGTGGCGTTGTTCGAAGACGTCCTCGACGGAGCGGCAGCGGCGGGAGCGGTCAGGTCCGGACCCCGGCACGGACCGATTGTCGGCGTCGTGCTGGAGGCGATCATGTTCAACTCGTTCTCGTCGACCATCGGTGGCCTGTCCGTCGATCCCGGGGGACAGGGGACGGCCGAAGACCTGTGGGACCTCATCTTCCACGGGATCGGGACCGGCTCGACGTCCTGAGCGGCTCGTGGCTCCAGCGGTGCGGCGCTGGCACGCCACCATCGACGCCAGCCGTCAATGACAAGGAGATGCCTTGAGGGAACAACGACGATCTCGACGCATCGCCATGACGCCCGAGGAGCGGGACGCGTTCCTCGCCGACGAGCGCACCTGCCGGGTGGCCACCACCGGTGCCCAGGGCCCACATCTAACGGCACTGTGGTTCGTCTGGGACGGCGAGGCCGTGTGGCTCACCTCCATTGTGAAGAGTCAGCGGTGGTCGGACCTCGAGCAGGATCCCCGGGTCAGCATCCTGGTCGACGCCGGAACCGGATTCGGCGAGTTGCGAGGGGTCGAGATCCGAGGTCGGGCCCGGCCGGTGGGTGAGGTGCCACGCACCGGTGAACCCCATGACGACCTGGTCGACCCAGAGCGACGGTTCGGCGTCAAGTACGCCGGTGGGACCTTCACCCACGACGGCCGGCACGCGTGGCTGCGGGTGGTACCCGAGAAGATCGTCAGCTGGGACTTCTCCAAGATGAGCCTGGGGTAGGTGCGCCGACGCCGGTGGGACCGATCATCCGCGGGGAACCCGATGTGAGGCAGTACCGAGGTGAAGGCTGTACCGGGGTGAAGGCAGTGCGGCCATGAAGGCAGTGCGGAGTGTCCACGGGGGCGTGGCGGTCGTCGACATCGATGAGCCGCCGGGCACCGGCGAGCTTCTGGACATGAGGGCCACCAGCGTGTGTGGCTCGGACCTGAGCTATATCCGCTTCGGGAGTCGCAACATCCTGGGCCACGAGCTCGTCGGCACCCGTCCGGACGGCACCGCCGTGGTCGTGGAGGCCATCTACGGTTGTCTGACGTGCGACCAGTGTGAGCGGGGTGCCTACAACCTGTGCCCGACGCACGGTGAGCGGGCCCTCGGCATCGGCGCCGACGGGGGAATGGTCGAGCAGTTCCGGGCCCCGGTCGAGCGCATGGTTCCGCTGCCCGCCGGGATCGACGTGCGTGACGGTTCCATCGTGGAGCCGGCCTCCGTCTCGTGGCACGCCCTGCGTCTCGCCGACACCGGGCCCGGCCGACGGGTCGCCGTGGTCGGGGCCGGGGCCCTGGGGTTGCTGGCGGTGGCCGGAGCGCGCCGATTGGGAGGGGAGGAGGTCGCACTCGAGGCGCGCCACCCTCACCAGTCGGAGGCCGGTGAGCGCCTGGGGGCCCGCATCGGACCGCACGGTCTCTACGACGTGGTGGTGGAGGCGGCGGGTTCGGCCGCAAGCCTGGCCCGGTGCAGCGAGCTGGTGGCGCCGGGCGGGACCATCGTCGTCCTCGGCGTGCACTTCGGCCCGGTGCAGTTGGACTGGATGCCGTTGTTCCATCGCGAGGCCCGGATCATCCCCTCCCTGGGGTACTGCGCCTACGCCGGCGGTCGGGAGATGGAGGATGCCGCGGCCATGGTGGCGGCGGATCCCGACATCGCCCGGACCGTGATTACGCACCGCTTTCCGATCGAGGACGCCGCCGAGGCGTTCCGCGTGGCCGCCGACCGCACCGGTGGGGCCATCCGCGTGGTCATCGAACCGTAAGGGCGCTGTCCCCGTCGGCCGCCGGCCGCACGCCCGCGGTTGCGACCACTAGGTAGCGATCGACTCCTCCCGCGTCCCGATGGCGCTCCCATCGGGAAATCCGGCCACCGGGGCCGCCCCGTCGTGACGGGCACCCCTCGACCGCAAGAGGGGACCCAGGGCCGCTCCGGCCACGGTCACGATGCCGGCCACCAGCATGGTGGTGTGCAGTCCCGTCATGAAGGCGGCGTGGCTCCCTTGGGTGATGGCGTCGGCCACCCTTCCCGAGGCGCCGGCCGGGACCGGCGCCAGGCCCTGGGAGACCACGGCACCTTCCCTTGTCACCGTCTCCGCCACGCCGGGCGGGACGCCGCGGGACACGAGGTCGGTGTGGAGCACACTGGCCACCGAGGCGGCCAGGATGGAACCGCACACCGCCGTGCCCAACACTCCACCCAGCTGGATCGATGTCGTCTGGATACCACCGGCCACGCCGGCATCGTCCTCCGGCGTGCTCCCCACGATGGCGTCGGTGGCCGACGTCACCACCAGGCCGATGCCCAGCCCCAGCAGGATGAAGGGAGGCCACAGGTGGAGGTAGGACGAATCCACCTGCAGGGTCAGCAGTGAGAACAGGGCCACAGCCGAGGCCAGCAGCCCCACGGTGATCGGGAACCAGGGTCCGAACCTGGTGGTGAGCCGGGCCCCCAGCGGCCCCGAGAAGGCGAAGGTGATGGTGAGGGGCAGAAGCCGCAGTCCTGCGCCCACCGGGCTGAATCCATGGACGCTCTGCAGGTACAGAGAGATGAAGAACAGCACACCGAACAGGGCGAAGAAGTTGAGCAGGACGATGACCGTGCTCAACGAGACGGCCCGCTCCCGGAAGATGCGCAGTGGCACCAGCGGGTCCCGCACCACCCGCTCGACGGCCACAAAGACGACCAGGAGCACGAACCCCAGGGCAATGACTACGAGGGTCCGAGCGCTTCCCCACCCCCAGCTCTGGGCCTTGATCAGGCCGTACACGATGGCCAGCAGTCCGAGGGCCAGGGTGACCACGCCCGGGATGTCGAAGCGCTGCCGGCTCGACTCCCTGGTCTCGTTCAACACCAGTACTCCGACGACCAGTGCCACCGCCCCGATGGGGACGTTGATGTAGAACACGCTCTGCCACGAGATGTGCTCCACGAAGATGCCGCCCACGATGGGCCCGGCCGCGGTGGCCGTGGCCGAGGCGCTCACCCAGATGCCCACGGCCCTGTTGAGCTCGTCCGGTGGGAACGCCGCCCGCAGGAGGGCCAGGGTGTTGGGGAGGAGGAGCGCCCCGAACGCCCCCTGGACCCCGCGGAGCGCAATGACACCGTCGATGGATCCGATCAGACCGATGGCCAGGGAGGTGAGGGCGAACCCTGTCACCCCGATCAGAAAGACCCGGCGCCGTCCGTAGCGGTCCCCGAGCTTGCCACCCAGGATCAACATGACGGCGATGACCAGGAGGTACGAGTTGGTCACCCACTGCAGATCGGCCAGCGATGCGTGCAGGTCCCTGCCGATGTAGGGGTTGGCCACGGCCACCACCGACCCGTCGATGCCGACCATGATGACGCCCAGGGCCACGCTGACCAGGGTCAACCACGGATTGGCCCGCAGCCCGTCGACTCTCGACCGCCCGGCCGGCTGGACAGTCATGTCGGGCATGCCGGGCATGCCGGTGGTGTTGGGTGACGCACTACGCCAGTGTGGCAGAGTGTGCCAAAAGGGTGCAACGCGGGTAGGCTGCACGGCCAACGGCGAAGTGGGGGACTGATGTCCAGTGGCCTGATCGAGCGGAACAAGCAACGCACCCGTCGGGAGTTGGCCGAGGCGGCGGCCCGGCTCTTTCTGGAGCGGGGCTATCCCTCGACCACCGTCCAGGACATAGCCGACGCCGCCGACGTCTCGCCCCGCACGTTCTTCCGGTACTTCCCCAGCAAGGAGGACGTGATCACCGCCATCGCCAGCACCACCATGGACGAGGCCCTCGACCACCTCTCCGGCCATGACGAGCGGGAGAGCCTGCGGTCGGTCCTCACCGCCATGCTCACCGCCTCCCTGGCCCCGGTGGGCGAGGATCCCGGGATGGCCCGAGCCTTCCAGTTCATGCTGCGGGACACCCCGGCCCTGCGGGGACGGTGGCTGGAGGAACAGCGCAGGAGCCGTGACCGACTGGCCGAGGCCCTGGCGCCATGGTTCGGCGCCCACGACCATCCGCTCGCCCCCCATCTGGTGGCCGGTGCGGCCCTGCTGGCCGTGGACGAGGTGATGACGCTGTGGGCGGATGATCCGTCCATCCCCGACCCGCTGGCCCTCCTCGATCAGGCCCTGGCCATTCTCGACGGCCCGATCCTGCGCCCGGTGGAGACCTGACCCGGCCCCACGCCCGTGGTGGCGGGACCGCTATCGGAACGCCGGCAGGACCTTGTTCTCGAACAGCCGCAGGCTCGACCAGGCCAGATCGACGGGCATCCCTCCGCACAGGGGATGGAAGAAGGCGAAGGGGAATGGCGACGCCCTCTGCTCCTCTACGAACTGCTCGGGGCTGACCACCCGGTACTGGCCGGTGGTACGCAGTTCGTCGGCATCGGTCACCGTGTGGAAGGGACTGGCCACGTCGTCCTGAGCCTGCCAGGCTCCGTAGGCATTGGTCTCGTGCAGGAAGAAGGGAGCCATCAACTCCCACCCCGTGTCCGGGTCCTCGGCCAGCGCCACCACCTGGTTGGGGCCCACCGGGCTGGGGCCGGGGTCGGGCCGACCGAGGGCCAGGACCTCGTCCCGGTAGTACGTCCACACCTCAGGCACGGACGGCACGAATCCGTCGGCGATGCGGGCGGCACGCACGGCGGCCGGCTTGCTACTGCCGCCGAGGGAGATGGAGGGACCGCCCGGCCGGTACGGCTCCGGCGTGATGTGGACTCTCCGGCCCTGATAGTCGAACGGCTGGCCGGAGAAGGCCGCCTTCAACACCCTCACCATTTCGGTCACCCGTGCACCCCGCTCGTTCATGGGCACATCGAACATGGCGAACTCCTCGTGCACGTACCCGCCGGCAATGATGAGGTCCACCCGGCCCCTGGTCAGGATGTCGAGGACGATCAACTCCTCGGCCAGGTGCAGTGGGTCGTGGAAGGGGGCGATCAGGGCGGCGATGTTCAAGCGGACGCTGGTGGTGCGGGCCGCCATGGCTGCCAGCATGGGGATCGGACTGGGGAGGTAGCCGTCGGGCGACCCGTGGTGCTCGGAGACGGCGATGGTCACGCAGCCCAGCCGGTCGGCCCACTCGGCCATGTCCAGGGCCGCGGCGTAGCGGTCGGCCATGGTCGTCCCGGCGTGATCCGGGTTGCGGAAGTCGAAGCGCAGGCCGAAGAGCACGGGGGGAGCCTAGAGTCTCCGGAACGGGGACACCCGGTGTCCTCGGGTCGGCGAGACTCATGGCGGCGTTGCCCCACGGCCGGGTCGCCGTGAAGACCCCACGAAAGGGGATCACGACAATGGCGACGTATGTACTCGTGCACGGGGGCGGCCACGGCGGGTGGTGCTACCAGCGGGTGGCCCGGCTCCTCCGGTCGGCCGGGCACGAGGTCTACACCCCCACCCTGACCGGGTTGGGCGAGCGGGCTCACCTGTTGAGCGGAGGCGTCGACCTCGATCTCCACATCCGGGACGTCGTGGCTGTCCTCGAGTTCGAAGATCTCCGGGACGTGATCCTGGTCGGTCACAGCTACGGCGGCATGGTCATCACCGGCGTGGCCGACCGGGCCGCCGACCGCATCGGCCGTCTCGTGTTCCTGGATGCGGCCAACCCGGTCAACGGCCAGTCATTGGTCGACGTGGCCGGCCCGGTGATCGAGATGGTGCGTCCGTTGGGCACGACGGTCGACGGGGTGGAGTTGGTGCTCCTGCCGTCGCCGGATGCCGGCCGGCTCTACGGCGTGACGGACGAGGCCGACCTGGCCTGGATGGCCGACCGACTGACCGGGCACCCGTGGACGTGCTTCGAGCAGCCCCTCACGCTCACCCACGAGGCCGGGCTCGGGGACATCCCCCAGTTCCACATCGTGTGCACATCGACGCTCGCCACCCGGGAGGCGCAACTCATGGATGAGGCCCGCTCGGCCGGACGGCTCTGGGACATCGACACCGGACACGACCTGATGATCACCGAGCCGGAGAAGGTGACCGAGGCACTACTCGAGGTGGCCACCGCATGACGGGCCCCGGCAGGTCGTGACGGCGGCAGGGCCGGACGGACAGTGCCACGATCATGCTGGCACGACTGGGTAGGCCGCAGCCGTGCCCATCGCCGCGTCGGTACCGATCACCAGCGGCCTCGTGACCCTGGGCACCCTCATCGCCCGGCGCCGGCCGTGAACGTCACCCATCACCCGCGGGCCCGAACCGAGCGGCCGGGCCCGACGATCGGGTATCCCTACCTCAAGAAGCACCGCCGACCGGTAGTCTGACAACGTCCGGGTCGGCCCCGATTCCGCCATCGGTTGCGCCGGTCCCGCCACCGGCTGGCCGGCCCGGGCAACCACCCGGCGGCTTCCACCACGTCGCCCTCGGCGGCTGCTCCGATCCGTCCGCCGGGAGGGCGGCCGGGCTCGACTCGATGTCGTTCGCCCCGTTCAGCGTTGCCTCCACCACGGTGCGCGGTCTGTCATATCCAAGTGCGGCCGATGGCGTCATGATGGTTCCCTGGTCCGGCGACCGATCAGCAGTGATGGGGTCTCCGGCGGGCAGCACGCCAGTGGAGAGGCAGGGGGCAACCGGTGAACGAGTTTCACGAGTGGGAATCAGGGGTGACCCCGGTACTGCATGCCGCCATGGCCACATTGAACGCCTGCGACCGGGTGTGCGAGTCCCAATGGTCGCCGGCCCTGGTCGCCCATGCCGACCAGATCCAGACGGCCGCCCGGAGCCTGGCGGTGTGGATCGAGGACCGGCGCTGTCCCTACGCCGACCTGGACCTCCTTCTCGCCGCCATGGCCCGCTCCTACTCCCACCTGGCCGGAAGCCTGACCGAGACAGGGAAGGCGGAATCGCCGGCGGCGTGGGCCGAGCTCCTGTCGGACCTGAAGGGCGTGCACGGGTCCGTGGCCCGGGTGCTCACCGCCATGTACCGGGAGTCCCTCCGCCAGGTGTGAGTTAGCCGCCGAGCATCACGGGGGCGCCACCGCCTCATCGATCTGCACCGACCGGGCCCATCCCGGCACCATGAACTGGTCCAGTCGGGCCATGGCCTGCATCAGGACACCGACCACCACCCGTATCCCCTTCGGCGGCCCCGGGGGCCACGGCGTGAACCCGTCGGTGAGAACGATGACGACCGCCGGTCTCGGCCGCAGGGCGCCGGCGGCCCGGATGCCGGCACCCATGTCGGTCCCTCCGCCACCGGCCAACTCCACCTGGCTGGCGCGTGACACCCGGCTCACGGCGTGGACGTTGGTGTCGACGGCCAGGACGCGTACCTGGGTCTGGCGCAGGCCGGCCCGGGTCAGGATCCCTTCCACCTCGGCGAGGGCCCGGGCCAGCAGCGCCTCGTGCATGGACCCCGAGGTGTCGCAGACAATGGCCACGTTGGGTACCGGCCGGTGCATGGAAGGGAGCACCACCCGGGGTACTGAGCGCTGGCGGCGGGACGGCCGCCGGTAGGTGTAGTCGACGTTGCCGGTCACGCTGGCCAGACTGCGCCGGATCTCGGCGGCCAGCACCCGTCTCCAATCCACTCGGGACGGAAGCACCTCCTGGGCCCACCGCAGCCATCCCCCGGGGACCGTTCCGGGGTGCATGGCCGCATAGCGGTGGACGTCGGCGGCGACGCCGAGCCGGAGCAGCTGGGCCTGATCCGGTCCGAGACCGTGGTCCCCTCCGGCGTCGGCGTCACGGTCCCAGGGTCGCGCACCGTTGTCGCAGCCCGAGCCGCAGTCCCACCGGCGTCGGCCCGGTCCGATGACTCCGAGGTAGTACTCGGCCAGATTGCCGTCGGCGCAGCCCAGGGCGGACGGAAGATCGGGAGCCACGGCGGGGACGAGGCCGTCCCCGTGGAGGTCGTCGTTGAGCTCGGCGTCCGACGCCCGGTTCCATCGTTCACGGGCGTGGTCCTCCTCGATCCGGGCGGCGCCGGCCCGGTCGGCGTGCTCACGCAGGAGGTGGCCGGTCAGATGGACGAGGAGCTTGCCCAGCTCCTCGACGCTCATGCGCTGGACCCATTCGGGGTCGGCGTGCAGGTGCCAGGTCCGGTCGACGGCGATGGTCCCACTGTCCGGCTCGGCCCCGATGGACAGGGCGAAGAGGGCGCTGGCCAGATAGGGAAGTCGGGTGGCGCCCCACAGGCGGGCGGCAGCCAACGCGTGGGGTGGGTCGGGCACGGGGGTCGATGCTCGGGTCAGTCCAGTAGTCCGGCATCCCGGAGTAGGGGTGCGAACGCGGTGACCTGGGGTGGGATCGGGGCCCCCGGGGGCCGGCAGCGGGCCAGTGTCCGGGCCGCCGCCGCCGCCACGTCGGGGGCACGGGTACCGGCATGGCCGAAGACCACCCACCCCGCCTCCCAGCGCTCGGGCGTGGGATCGGCGGCCACGGCGGCGGCGATGGACGACAGCGCGGCGTAGGCGCGGTCTCCCCGTTCGGGGAGCTCGAATGAGTCGGGGTCGGCCAGCACGGCCTCGGGATCGGGGAGGTCGGCCTCGACCAGCCAGGTGAGGAACTCCACCCCCGGACCCTGTCCGACGGCGCCCCGCACGAGCAGCGAGCGGGCCGTGGCGCTGACCCCGTGCAAGGCCGCCGCAGCCAGCAGGCGCGCCGCCATGTCCCAGGTGCGGGGGCTGGGCCATGCCCGCCCGGCGCCGGCGTTGTCGCCCGGGACCTCGATGGCCAGGGTGGGCCGCACGGTGATGAACCCGGCCACCCAGCTCCGGGCCACACCCACATGGCGCTCCCATCCGGTGGCCCGCCCCGGTGGTGACGGAGTGGTCCAACCCGATGTGAATCCGTCGGCCAGCAGGCGGGCGTCGACCGGCCAGTCGAGGTGGCAGAACCGGTTGGCCAGCGGTGCCGACAGGTCCCAGCCGTCGGCAGCCTGCTCGGGGGGATTGGCGGCGGCCACCACGGCGATGTCCTCGGGGAGGACGAGGTCGCCCACAGTCCGCTCGAGGACGACGCGGAGCAGGGCGGCCTGGACGGCGGGGGGAGCGGTGGAGACCTCGTCGAAGAAGAGCAGCCCGTGGCCGGCCTCGGCCAGGCGCCGGGCCCACCGGGGTGGGGCGAAGTCGACCTGCGCCGGCGTGATGTCACCTCCGGTGACAATGGGGAGGCCGGCGAAGTCCGAGGGCTCCCGGATGGAAGCGATGACCGTCTCGCACGGCCAGCCGGCGGCGGCGGCCATGGCCTGCACCACCGAGGTCTTGCCGGTGCCCGGGGCGCCCCAGAGGAGCACGGGCACCCGGGCGGCGATGGCCGTGCCCAACGCCTCGGTCACCACCGTCTGGTCGTCCATCCCTTCCAGTGTGCCCGAGATTACCGGGTTCCGGCCCCGACCGGTCAGGAGCGGACGCGCGAGAGTGAAGGTGATGAGCGAGGACTTCGACGCCGAGCTGTACCTGCGTCTGATCCACGAGCGGAGCCTGCTCGAACCGGGTCAGTCCCGTGGTCGGGCGCCGTGGGACCAGCCCGGTCTGGAGGCCGCTGCCGCCCTGGTCGCCGTCGATGCCCTCGATGTCGATCTGGCCCAGCAGATCGTCGAGGACTATGCCATGGCCCTCGTGGCGAGGGGCAACGGCCGACCCATGCATCGGATGGGGGCGTTCCGGCAACCGCCGGGCCGACCCCTGGTGCTGACCGCCCCCCGGGTCGACGCCACGGGCTGGGTGATCACGCCGGACTGGGGAAGGCTCGAGATCCACTATGTGGCTCTCGGGGATCGCAATGCCGCCCTGGCCATCACCGCCTTCGAGTCCTCGCCCGGGGCGCTGGCCCGGGCCCAGGGCCTGCAGGGCATGCCGATGACGCAGGCCACGGTGACCGACGACCGGGGCGCCACGGAGATGGCCCACTTCAACGGCGGGGGCGGGGGCGGTGGGTACCACGGCCTGTTGGTCACCAGCGGACCGTTGTCCCGCACCACCAGGTGGATCGAGCTGGGGGCCGAGAGGATCGAGCTCGGGGACCGGATGCCTCCGGTCACCGCCGTGGTGGAGGTTCTCCCGCCCATGACTCCGGCGGCCCGTCATCTCTGGCGCCGGGTCGGCGCCCTCCACAACGGTCGGCGTATGGGGGCGGGCTCGTCGGTGGACACCACCATCGAGACGCTGGTGGCCGCGGGCGAGGTCGCCCCCGACGATCCCCTCATCGACGAGGCCCGCCAGGTGGCGGCCACGCTGACGGGCCAACCCAACGCCGCCGTCACCACCAGGCAGCCGTGGGCCTCGGTGCTGGCGGGTGGGCTCCGTAACGACGGACCCCGGGGTGCGGTGGCCCTGGGCGTGCTTACCGATCCGGTGGACGGCATCGTCATCAGCCTGGAGGGGCTGGTCTCGAGTCCCGACTCCTTCACCGTCCGTGTGGCGGTGTCACCCGGTGAGGAGTTCTCGCCCCTGCCGTTCCGGGTCGGGGTGAGGGGCGCGTCGCTCGAGTGGCGCGCCGAGGACGACCGGGGGAACCACCATCTCGGGAGTATCAACGGCTGGGGCGGCGGTCCGGGCATGAGCGAGGGGACCATCGAGTTCTGGCCACCGCTCCACCCCGATGCCACCTCCCTCCGGCTTCTGGCCACGGCCACCACCGAACGCCTCCTCGTGACCGTGCCCCTCCCCGCCTGGGGTGGGCCCTCGTGAGCGCCCGATGAGCCGGCCGTGGTGGGACGGGCTGCTGCCCGTCGACGTCCGTATCGACTGTTCGGGGGAGACCCACGCCGTCCGCTGGGAGGACGGGGTGGTGGACGCCGTGGACCACGATGATCCTGAAGCGGAGCGGGCCCTGGCCGCCCTGGGTGGGGAGCGGAGCAACTGCATCGATCTGCTCGACAGCTGGGCCCGGCATGCCGATGATCTGCGGGTCCTCACCATTGCCTCCCGCGGGCCCTCCGACCACGTCCGCCCCGATGTCGAGAGCCGGTTCCTGTCTCCCGCTCCGGGGCTGCTCCGGGTCGGAGGCCGGAGTGTGGCCCTGGGAATGGCGCGGGCGGCCCCCGTCGGATGGGTGGGCTATGCGCCACTGGCAACGAATCCGATGGCGCGGGGACATCCGGGTCTTCCGTCTGACGAGGTCATCGACCTCATCGCCCTGGGCGGGGCGCTGACCCAACGGCTGGTGGCCGAGATCCTCGCTACCTGGGCCGCCCGGCTGGCCGGTGACCGGCAAGGGTCCGAATCCCACCTCCCGGCGCTGACCGCGGCCCTGTACGGCCGGGTCGTGGTGTCCGTGCGGACCTGGCTGGGCGACGACGGGACCCAGGTGACCCTCGAGATGATCGACCCCACTGAGCCCTCGTCGATGGCTCGTCGGGACGGTGTCGTCCTGGCCCGCCTGCCCTTCGCCTGGCTCTCGGACATCTGGGTCAAGGACCTGGCCGTCGTCCTGGGTCGATTCTCGCTCGGCACCGTAGGCTCGGACTCCGGTCGCCTGCGGCTGTCGACCGTCGACCCCGACTGCACCGAGGTGCGACCGGTCACGGTCAGTCTGGAGTGATTGGCGCGGTGCGACGCCACCTGTCGTGATCCGGATCACACGAGCGGTGCCCCTCTCCCCATGGCGTTCGACCCGGCGAGGGGTACGCTCTGGCTACCTGCCGGGGCTGCAGGTCGAGGAGGTGTCGGCATGGCGGATGACCTGTGGCTCGAGGAGGGACCTCCGGCACAACCCCCCGGGGCCCGTCGGTGGCGTGCCGGGATCGTGGTGGCGGCGGCCGTCTGTCTCGTGGTGGTGGCTGTACCCGTCGCCCTGGTCGTGAGCGGGGGATCCGGCGCACGCGGCGCCGACGCCAAGGGCAGTCACACCGACCGCTTCGGCCACGGGCGGTCGGCTCCCATCGTCCTCAGCGCGCTCAACGCCACCACCGGCTCGGGGAACTTCGACGTGAACTACACGTTCGGCGGCCAGTCCGCCGGGGCGTCGACGACGACCACCACCACGGGCTGTGGGGGGCCGGGCGTCTCCCCCGGCGGGGCATCCCAACCCTCCGACGGCCCCGGGGCCGGCACCGTCAACTCGTATCCGGCGTTGTGCATGAGCGGTGCACCGGCTGACTCACAGCCGGTGACCGGTACGGCGACGATCGACCTGGCACCCTTCGCGCTGGTGGCCACTTCGCAGGTCAGCGGGTTCGGGACCGTCGTGCTCCGCGACGACGGCACCGACGTGTGGGAGGAGGGCGGTGGCAACTACGGGCTGACACCAGGTTCCAATGCCTCGGGCCCCGGCTCCTCGCTCACCGGGTTCGCCGGCCTGGTCGAGGGCACGCTGGGGCCTCGCCAGGGTCCCCTGGCCATGTTGGGACTGGCCAGTCCCACCGGCTACCTCAACCTCGACCCGGCCGAGACGTCGAGCGCCGACCAGGTCGGTACGGACACGGTGGACGGTGTCCCGGTGGAGGTCTACCAGATCACCCAGTCACCGGCCCAGGCGGCGCAGGTGCCGGGGCTGACCGATCAGGAACAGCAGGCGGTGGCCGCGGCCATGCAACTACTGAGCCAGCAGGGTTACACGGGGTCGACGGTCCGGGTCTCCGTCGACGCAGCCGGGTTCATCCGCCGGACCCAGACCACGGATCACTTCTCCGACGGCACCACCTTGACCAGTGAGGCCGAGTTCTCCGACTTCGGCTGCGCCGGGACGGTCCTCATGCCCGGCCAGTCGGGCTCGTCGACGCCGCCGACCGGGTGCACGTCACCCGACGATCCGACCACCACCACCGTCCCGTCGACCACCTCGCCTCCGACCACCGCGCTGCCGAGCACCGTTCCGGGCCCCACCACCACCGCACCGGTGACGACGGGTCCGACCTCGTCCCCCTCCGCTCCGGTGACGACAACCGGCTCCGCCGGTCCCCCGGAGGCAACGTCGGTCCCGTCCAGCACCACCTCGACGACGGCGCATCGCTGAGCGGGAGACCGGACCGTCCCTCACGTCACGTCACGGGGTCGAGCCCGTCACCGCGTCGATCGGATTCGGACGTCATCGGCGGAGGGCGCCACGGCACCGGCACCGGTCGCCGGAGTAGCGGCCAGAGCCCCGGCCAGCACCGCCCGACGGGCCCGGCGACCGGCCCGGACGACGTACTCGGCCTGCTCCGGGGTGATCTCGCTGGCTCCGTAGACAATCCGCTCGAACGCCACAGCCACAGATCCCATGTCCTCCAGCACGGCCACGGCCTGTTCGTCCCGACGGTCGGCGGCCAGGTTGCGCACGTGCCCCACGGGCGTGCGCCAGCGCGGTCGGGCCAGTCGTCGACGGGCCAGGGCGCGGTCGACCGACCGCCAGGTGTCGATGACCCGGTCCGCGGGAGGCCGGCGCCGGCGCCGGCGCCGGATCAGGGCCACGGCGGCCACGGCGACCATGACTCCGACCACCCCCACGAGGACGACCATCTCGACGCCGGCACCGGCCGGACGGGCCGACCCGGGGGCCGAAGCCGGGGAGTGCGGGACTGTGGTGACCGGCACGGTGGCACTCGGAAGGGTGACCTGGGGCCGCGTGGCCGGGTGGGTGGGCGCGGGTTGGCCGAGACCGGCTGGCCCGAGCACGCCCGGGGGGGACAGTTCACCCGAGGGCAATTGTGGCGTCGGCTCGAAGGACACCCAGGTCCCGTCTATGAGGACCTGCGGCCAGGCGTGGGCGTCACTGCCGCGCACCACGGTCACGCCGTGCGTCGTGCGCCCGGGGGTGAAGCCGATGGCCACCCGGGTGGGCAGACCGGCGGCCCGGGCCAGCATGGCGAAGGCCCCGGCGAACTGCTCGCAGGACCCAGTGCGGGTGCGGGTGAGAAAGGAGACCAGGGGGTCGGTGCCGGCGGGCTGGGTGGCATCGACCTGATAGCGGAACCGGCCCGACCGGAAGAAGTCGACCAGGGCCTCGGATTTGTCGAGAACGGTCGTCTGCCCGCCGGTCAAGGACAGGGCCAGCGACTGCACGCCGGCGGGAAGCGGCCCGGTGGCCGTGTCGTCAGTGGGAGTCGCGTCGGACGGAGCTGCCCCGGTGGCATCGGTCACCGGGGAGGGGAGCAGGGCTGTGGTGGTGTAGGTACTTCCCGAGCCGTAGGAGCTGGTGGCCACCACCCCGGACGGGGTGACCACCGGTGTGGTCGACCCGGAGGCCAGGACGGTCGAAGGCGGGGCGGGGAGAAGGCGTCCGCCGTAGGTGGACAGTGTCATCGCCGCCGCGAACGTGGACGGTCCGACCGGCAGGGAGGCCACCTGGGTGGGGGCCGATCCGTTGAGCAGTGCCGAGGTAGCCGGGTCCGGGAGCCACTGCCCGGCCGAGAAGGTGGTCAGCGACGTCACCTGCCAGTAGGTGGCGACCGAGGTCCGGGCCCGGAACAGCACGAGGTGGGTGTCCCTCGTCTCGATGCCGGTGAGGTCGGTGGCCAGGGACAGCGCCGAGGGGGCCACCTCCGAGAGGGAGGGACCCCGTGGGGCGACCACCGTCGAGCCCGCCTCGGCGGTCCAGGTCAGAGTCACTGCGGCCAGGGCCAGCGACAGTGCCGCCACCGGGAGCGCGGCTGCGCGGGCGGAGCGCAGGTCACTCCCGAGCACGAGGAAGCCGCACAGCCCGAGGAGAAGGCCGGCAACGGCCGCACTGGTGGAGGGAAGCAGCGAGGCCGACCACACCACCAGGGCGGTGCCGGGTAGCAGCGAGAGGGACGCCGAGCGGAGACCCAGCGCCCGTGCGCCGACGGCCATCAGGCCGCCGACCAGGGCGGCCAGGGCCACGATGCCGGCGGTGTGGTGGAGCGGCAGGTGGAAGTCCCCGAGGAGGCCCCGGGCCGCCTGCAGCGAATGGTGCAGCGCTCGGAGTCCGTGCGAGGTGGGCACCCATGTTCCGGTCGACGCATGGACCCCCCACCACAGTGCGCTCGCCGCCACCGCCACCACACCGACGGTCACGGCCAGAGCCGGCCGCCGCCGGAGGACCGTCACCACCACCGTGCCGATCACCGCCGTGACCATGGTGGCGGCATACGCACCCGAAGCCAGGCGGGCCACGGCGAAGGCGGCTACCAGGCTCGCCCCCGCCGTTCCGGCCTGCCTCGTCGGACCGATGCTCACACCACGACCACCCGTGTGCCGGGGAGGGCCGTGCCGATCCCGAACCCCACTCCGGCCCGGTCGGAGGGTGGGCGGGGTGGCCCGGCGGGAGCCAACCGGTCCGCCCCGGTCCGCGTGGTGAGCAGCACGGTGCCCGGGGCGACGACCGGGTACCGTGCCGAGGCACCCGTGCCGACGGGTTGCAGTTCCGCCAGGGCCAGCCGGGCCTCGGCGCGTCCCCGCGCACCGGGACCGAATGAGTACCGCCGCCCGGACAGGGTGAGCAGGTGCGCCGACCGACCGGACTCGGCGGTCGCGGTCAGGATCCACAGCGTGGCCGCGACCAACTGCTCGAACTCGCGCTTCCGGTGGACGCCGGCACGATCGTCGATGACGACGGATACGGCCACACTTCCCTCGGTGCCGAACTGGCGGACGAACCACGATCCGTACCGGGCCTTGGCCGGCCAGTGGAGGAGACTGAGCCGGTCGCCGACCACGTAGGGTCGGATCCCCTCGAGGTCGCCGAGACCGGCTCCCGGATGCGAGGGGCCCAGCCGGTCGGCGCCACTGAGGTTGGCCGCCAGCTCGGGAAGGGACTCGCGGGGGAGGACGGGCACGGGATACACGACGGCGACCACCATCGGGGTGGACGGGCCGGCTGCACCGAACAGGCCGAACGGGTCGGTGGTCCAGGTCGGCTGAGGCGTGAGCTCGAAGACGCCCCGCCGTTCGCTGGGGACGGGGAGAAGGCACGTCCCGGTCCGGCCGGGAGCGGGTGTGGGCAGGGCCAGAAGCGACCCGGCGGAGGGCGCCAGCCGACTCCGGTGCCGGACGCCCTCGGCCCCCCTACCCCGGATCCGCCACTGCGGTCCGGTCGGCGCCAGTCCGAGCGGGGGAAGGGAGGTCCTGCTCTGCGCCCGATGGGTGACGGACAGCTGGACCTCCATTTTCCCCCCGGCCTCGACGGAACCTGGTTCGACATGGGCGTGGAACTCCGTCGTGGCCACCGCGGTCCGCGCCTGCCGCCCGGCCACCCACGGCCCGAGGAGCAACGGGATGCCGACGACCACGGCCAACGGGGCCAGTTCCGGCGTGGCGGTGGCGATGGCGGTGCCGACGACGAGACCGAAGACGGCGAAGACGGCCAGACCCCGGGCCGTCAGTCGTGGCACCGAACGCGGCATGGCCCGCTCAGTGGTCGGGGTGGGGGACCGGAACGGACGCGGTCAACTCGGCCACCAATGCCTCACCCTCATCGCCGGTCACCTCCACTCCGGGACGCAGAAGGAGGCGATGGGCCAGGGTGGGGACGGCAGCCTCCTGAACGTCGTCGGGGGTCACGAAGTACCGGCCGGACCCCACCGCCAGTGCACCGGACACCCGCACCAGGGCCAGGGCCGCCCTCGGTGAGGAACCGACGGCGATCTGGGGGTGGGTCCTGGTGGCCTCGACGAGATCGAGCACATAGGCCCGTACCGACCGGGCCACGTGCACCGCCTCCACCGCATCCGTCAGCAGCCGGAGGGCTGCCGGTGTGGCGGAAGGGGCGATGTGTCGGACCGTCTCGGCCGGATCCGGGCCCTCCAGCATGGCGTCCATCTGCGGGCGGCTGGGGTAGCCCAGGGTGAGTCGCACGAGAAACCGGTCTCGCTGCCCGTGGGGGAGTGGGGAGGTGCCGGTGGCGTCGTAGGGGTTCTGGGTGGCCAGCACGAAGAAGGGGTCCGGGAGTGCGTGGGTGGTGCCGTCCACGCTGACCTGACGTTCCTCCATGGCCTCGAGGAGGGCGGACTGGGCCCTCGGGGACGCCCGGTTGAGCTCGTCGGCCATGAGGATGTTGGTGAAGACAGGGCCGGGGCGGAAGACCGGCTCGCTGCCGTCGGGGCCGAGCACGGTGGCCCCCACGACGTCGGCGGGCAACAGGTCGGCCGTGCACTGCAGGCGGTGGAACCCGAGGCCGAGCGCGCCGGCCAGGGACTTGGCCAGGGTGGTCTTGCCCAGGCCGGGGTGGTCCTCGACCAACAGATGTCCGCCCGACGGCCACGCAGGCCACGGCCAGACGGACGGTGGACGGAGCCGTGGCCACGACCCCCGACACGGCGTGCTCGAGGGCGGCGAAGGTCCGGGCGGCCGAGGCCTGGTCGGCGGATTGCCCTGGTGGCGCCGACAGCTGCTGATCAGATTGGGCCACCATCTTCTCCCGTTGTCGGATGGACGTCGCCCCTCGCCCCTGACCCGCCGTGGTGGGAGTCCGGCACATTGCGGCTGGAACGACGGCCAAGCCTACGGGTTCGAGGGGTGCGGATGCCGTCCTGGCTCCTGCCGGATGCCGCCGTCGGGAGGACCGCGGCCAGAACCGTTGTCTCCGTCGGGGTCGAACACTGGGAGACTGTCCCCGTGGCCCGCTCCCGGTACCGGTCCGTGCGTTACGACCTGGCCGCCGCCCTCGAGGTGGCCCGGCTGGCCCACTCGGCCGGTGGAACCATCGGCCCCGACATCCTGGCCCCGGCCCTGGGCTACAGCGGTACCAACAACGGCGCCTACCTCAGCCGCGTGGCCGGGGCCCGCCGGTTCGGCGTGGTCAGCGGCCGGGGAACCCGACTGGAGCTGACCGAGCGCGGTCGCCGGATTCTGGCCGGGGCCGAGCCGGAAGCCTCACAGGCCCGACGGGATGCCTTCCTCGCCGTGCCCCTGTTCGCGGCGGTCAGCGATGCGGTGTCGTCGACGGGCGGCATCCTCCCCGACGACATGGCCGGGTGGCTCGTCGACGACTTCGGCGAGACGGCGTCGAAGGCCAGGATCGTTTCCGACCAGTTGATGGCCTCGGCCGGCCAGGCCGGACTGCTTTGGCCCCGACGTGACGGAAAGACCCAGCTCAGAAACGTGCCCCGAGACTTTACTTCTGGGGAAAACTCTGCTTCCACCGGCCGGACCCGTCGGGTATGGTTGCGGCGGGGTGATCGTTCTCCGGCGCTGCGGGAGGCTGCAATGGCTGATGGTGGACTCTGGCTCGAGGAGGAGCCTGACGGCCCGGCCGCCCGCAAACTTCCTTGGCGTCGATGGGCCGTGGTGGGCGCGGTAGCCGCGGTCCTTGTCGTGGCGGCAGTACCCGTAGCCCTGGTGGCCTCGGGTTCCACCCCACGGCCGGCCGCCGTGCGGACCACGGTCCCCCATCCCCACCTGGGCCACGGGCCGGCGGAGCATGTGGTGCTCTCCGCTCTCAGCACCACCACGGACACCGGCAGTTTCGACTTCTCGTATACCATCCACAGCACGCCGGCTTCCGGCACGGCCCCGACCACGACGCCGACCACGTCGTGCCAGCAGGAACAGGTGCCCGTTCCGATCGGACCGACGGGCTCTGGCGCCGCTGTGACGGCGACGGGTTCCGGATCGGGACCTACGCCCCTCGTCGGAGGGACGCTCCCACCTGGCTCCACGCTGAGAACGGAGACGTTCTGCTCCGGACCGACGGCGGCACCTGATCCGGTGGTGGAAGGTGGCGGCGTCATCAACACCAATCCTCTGGCCATGGTGGCCTCCGCCGACATCGGCGGGGGGTTGGACGTCAGCGTCCGGGTCGACGATGCCAACGTCTACGAGGGGGGGTCGAACGACACCGGACTCGCCCCATTGGCCGGCGACGCCCCCGGTTCCGGTACGAGCCTGCCCCAGTTCGCCGGGATCACCGAGGGCACGTTGGGCAGTCGCGAGGGCGCCGTGGCCATGATGGGCATGGCCAGTCCCACCGGCTACCTCGACCTCATCCAGCCGGCCATCACGGCGGCGGCCCAGACCGGCACGGGGACCGTCGATGGTGTTCCGGTCACGAACTACCAGGTGACCAACGACCTGAGTCAGCTGGCCGGCGCAGCCGGGACGTCGACGGCGGAGTCGCAGACCATCTCGGCGGCGCTCGGCCTGCTCGACGCCCAGGGCTACACGTCCAACGATGTCGTCGTCTCGATCGACGGGTCCGGCTTCATCCGGCAGGTCCGGTCCACGGACGCGTTCTCCGACAGTGGCACGGTCACCCTCGAAGCCACCTTCTCCAACTTCGGGTGTGCCGGCACCATACTCATGCAGGGCCAGACCGGCTCCGGCGTGCCCCCTGCCGGCTGCGCCTCGCCCGACGGGGCGCCGACAACGACGACTCCGTCGACGGCGCCCGGACCGACCTCCAATGCGACGCCCACCACCGGCCCGTCCATCACGACGACGAGCACACCCACCCCGACCAGCTCGGTGCCCTCGGCCGCACCTTCCACCACGACGATGCCGACAGGCGAGAAGGGCACCGCCACGGCGTCGACCAAGCCATCGACCTCCTCCTCATCCTCCTCCTCCCCGCCGGCCCCGTAGCTGGACGGGTTGAGCGACCGCCCGCCGCTCGGTCGACTGTCCCGCCGAGCCCATCGCACGGGAGCGTCGGTCTTCACGGGCCTCGGTCCGAGTGTGGAACCTCCCGGGCCGGTCACGGCGCCCCCGGGGACCTGAGCATCGTGCCCACATCCATGAGCTGCCCGGGCGCCTCATCGTGCCAGGTCGGTGGGGTGCGTCGATCCGATCAGGGGGCCGACGGCCCGACGGCCTTGCCCCGACGGATCGGGGTCAGGTAAGAAGCGGGATGCCGGAACCCCGTATGGTCGACCCGAGGTGCCGCTGGGAGATGTTCGCCTCGGGGGAGTGGCAGCGCTGCGGGAAGCCCCGGCGGCATGAGGGGGCGCACCAGATCGGCTCGGTGACCATCGGGACCCGTGCGCTGATCCGTCTGCGGATGCAACGGCACCCCACCGTTCGGAGGGCCAGGACCCGACCGCAGGGTTGACCGCCACCCGTCGAGCGGCACCATCCTCGCCTGGGTAGATGGTGGTGAGGTGGTCTGGACGAGCTTGGGCACGTCCCATCAGTAGACCGGACCACCGGGGGAGCGGCGAGAAGCCAGCACTGCTCCCGCTCGACATGCGAGTAGGAGTCCTCAGGACTCGACCAGGAGGGCGTGGACGGCGCTCCTCAACATGTCCCCGAACTCGGCCGCCGGGACGGAGGAGAATACGTCGCCGGAAAGGGCCAGCCCACCCATCACGGCCCCGAACGCGCAGGACATGCGGACCCGGGCCTCCACGGGGACGTCCTCGTTCGACAGGGCCTGCCGGAAGCGCATCTGCAGGTCCTCGTGCTCGGACTCGTTCCTCGCCCGGTGCAGCGCCTCGATGGCCGCCTGGTTGCGCTCGTGGAGGATGAAGAGGGCGCGCTGCTGGAGCAACTGGTCGATGAGCTGATCGAGGAGCAGCACCCAGAGTCCGGGGGAGGCACTGTCGTCGCCGATGGCGTTCAGCGCTTCACGGCTGAACTCGTGGAGCCTCAGGTGGAGGGCCATCAGGATGTCCCCCTTACTGGCGAAGTGGTAGTAGATCGCCGCCTTGGTGAACCCCAGTCGCTCGGCGATCTGGCGTAAGGAGGTCTTGTCGTACCCCTGGTCGGTAAAGAGCTCGAGCGCGATGTCGAGGATCCGCTCACGGGTGGTGGACGGTTCCCCGCCGCCGCCCGCCACCTCCCCGCCGTCTGCCGCCACCCCCCCCTCGGCGCCGTGGGTCCCACTGTGCAGTACCATGCCACCATCCTACTTGACGGCCGGTAAGTAGCCGCCCTACCATCGGTGGATCTAGCCAACTTGCTGACCGGCCGGTAAGGAACCATCATGACACAGGAGGCCACGATCCATGCGGAGGGACTGGTCAAGCGCTACGGCCAGACCGTGGCCCTGGCCGGCGTGGACCTGGACGTACCGGCGGGCTCCATCCTCTCGGTGCTCGGGCCCAATGGTGCCGGCAAGACCACGGCGGTCCGCATTCTGACCACGCTGACCACGCCGGATGCCGGCTCCGCCCGGGTGGCCGGCCACGACGTGGTCCGCGAGGCCGCCGCCGTCCAGCGCAGCATCGGGGTCACCGCCCAGGACGCCACCGTGGACGGGTTGCTGACCGGCCGTCAGAACCTGGTGATGGTTGGGAGGCTGAGCGGGCTCCGGCGGGCCGACGCCCGTGTCCGGGCCACCGAGCTCCTCCACCAGTTCGACCTGATCGACGCCGCCGACCGGGTCCTCAAGGGGTATTCCGGGGGCATGCGCCGCCGCCTCGACCTCGCCGCCGGCCTGGTCACACGGCCGCCCGTGCTCTTCCTCGATGAGCCCACGACAGGACTCGACCCGACCAGTAGGGTCCGGATGTGGGACGTCATCCGCCTCCTGGTTGCCGACGGCGTGACCCTGCTGCTCACCACCCAGTACCTCGATGAGGCCGACGAGCTGGCCGACCGGATCGTGGTCATCGACCACGGCCGGGTGATCGCCGACGGGACCTCGGCCTCGCTCAAAGCGGACACCGGCGGCGCCCGGCTCGAGGTCACTCTCAGCGAGCCGTCGCCGGCCGCGCCGGCGGCACTCGAGCCCTTCGTGGCCGGAGCCGTCCACGTGAGCCAGGACGGACGTCGCCTCCGGGCCCCGGTGCGGAGCGGGGCCGGTCTCGCCACCACAGTGGTGCGCGCCCTGGACCAGGCCGGTATCGCCGTCGACGACGTCGAAGTGCACCAGCCGTCCCTCGACGACGTGTTCTTCGCCCTGACCGGCCATCCGACCAGCGAGGACGACGACGAAGAACCGGCGGCCCCGCTCCGGCACCGGTGGGAGCGCTCCGATGACCACCGCCACCATGCCCGCACTGGCGCCGGCCGGATCCCAGCCCCGGGTCCCCGGCGCCGTCCGGAGGCTGTGCGACGTGCTGGTGCTCACCGGGCGGAACCTGGTCCACATCGCCCGCGAGCCGCTGCAACTCTCGGACGTCACCGTCCAGCCGGTGCTGTTCACGTTGCTGTTTGTCTACGTCTTCGGGGCCGGGGTCGTGCTCCCGGGTGGGGGCACCTATACGGACTTCGCCATCGCCGGCCTACTGGCCCTCAACCTCACGACCTCCTCCATGGGTACGGCCGTCGGGCTCAGCACCGATCTCAACAGCGGCGTGATCGACCGCTTCCGGACACTGCCCATGTGGCGGCCGGCCGTCCTCGTTGGCCGCTCCCTGGCCGATCTGCTGACGGCCGCGATCTGTGCCGGCATCGTGGCCGCCACGGGCCTGGTCATCGGGTGGCGATCCGGAGGCACCATCCTCGCCACCCTGGCCGGGTTCGGCATCTTTCTGCTGTTCAGCTACGCCCTGTCGTGGGGCTGCGCCTGCCTGGGCATGGTCAGCAAGGGTCCGGAATCGGCCCAGGGGGTCGGGCTCGTGATCCTCTTCCCCCTGGCCATCGTGTCCAACGCCCTGGTCCCCACCCAGCGCATGCCCACGGCCCTCCGAGTCGTCGCCGACTGGAACCCAGTGAGCGCGGTGAGCTCGGCGGCACGTCAGCTGTGGCACAACCCGAACCCGTCGGCCTCCATCCAGGCCTGGCCCATGCAGCACCCGGTAACGGCTTCGCTGCTGTGGTGCGCCGTACTGATCGCCGTCTTCGCCCCCCTGGCCACCGTCCTGTACCGACGGCGGACGGCGGACTGACATCATCTCTGTCCGACGCCACCAGGGCGGTGACGGTGACGTCGTGACCAGTGGGGGCCAGTGGGTCGAGGGCCATCCGTTACCTGCGGCCGCAGGTAACGGCACCCCGGTCGTGGTGGCGATCCCCGCGGGGGTCGTCCTACGCTGGCGGACGATGGCTGGTCGGCCCGGGCGCAGATGGTTCTCCCCGCCTCGATGGTGGGACGAGGTGGTCAACTGGGCCGAGCGGCGCGCCGAGCATCGGGCCCGGAGCCAGGACGAGCGCCTCGATCTGGCCGAGAAGCGCTTGGCCAAGACGCTGGAGCGCCGAGGCCCGGACTCCTGGAGGACCATCAACGCCATGGAGGCGGTGGCCAAGTACCGGGAGGTGGACAACCGGTACGGCGAGGCGCTCCCCCTCCGGAAGCAGGTGGTGGGGGGCCGACGGAGGCTGCTCGGTCCGGAGCACCAGCTGACATTGGCGGCGGAGGCCCGGCTGGCCGTCACCTACATCGAGCTCAAGCGGGCCGACCGGGCCAAGCCGCTCCTCCTCCACGTGCATCGGGGCATGACGGCGGCCCAGGGGGCCGACGACGTGACCGTGCTGGCCGTGACGGAGCGACTCGCCTACGTCGAGTTGTCCCTCGGTCAATACGAGGACGCCGGTGCGCTGCTGCGGGAGGTGATGGCCCGCCACGGGGAGCGGGGCGACGAGGTGGCCGGCTCCGTCGTCGGCATCAGGCTGGCCAAGTCGCTCATCCGGCAGGGTCAGTACGCCGAGGCATCCGAGCTGTTGCGTTCCGTGGTCGAGGTCCGCGGCCGGGTCCTCGGCACCGACGACCCCGAGACCCTGGCGTCGCTGCGGAACCTGGCCTCTTCGCTGGTGTGGTCCCGGGAGTTCGCCGAAGCCAGCATCGTGGCCCGGAACCTGCTGGCGGCGACGATCAGGACCCGGGGTCCCGATCATCCCGACTCCGTGGACGCCGAGCGCCTCGTCGAGGATATCGACAGGCGGCTCGACGCCTGGTGACACCGATCGTCGGCCGGGTCTCACCACGGGCCGGGGGCGGGTAGCGGTCGGCCGTCGGGGTCAGCCGACCAGACCGTCGGTCAGCGGCCCGATGCCGGCGAGCCTGGCCGCCAGCTCATCGGACAGGTGGTACCGGGCCGCCAGCACGTCGGGGTCGGTGTAGCTGATCCTGGTCCGGCCGTCCCCGTCCCACACCAGCACCTTGAGGGGGAGGTCCAGGGCGGCCAGCGGCGATGCCTGCATGACCGGTGTGCCGGCGGCCGGGCTGCCGAAGATCACCACCGCGGTGTCGCGCAGCTCGAGGCCGTGTCGCCGGGCCTCGCCACTGTGGTCGATGGTGGCGAAGACGGTCATGCCATGGTCCGCCACCGACCGGACCAGTGCGGCCACCGTGTCCGCCACCGAGCCCGACGCCGTCTTGGTCACGATCCCGTCGACGAACCGCTCGTCCCTGTCCTCCGGCATGGTTGGCCCTCCCTGGCCCCGTCCGGCGCGTGATCCCGGCCACCGGACAATACTGGCCAGATGGGCTCCTACGCGGTCGGTGACATCGTGCTCACCCGGGTCCCCTACTTCGACGTTCCGCTCGACCCCGAGGTGATCGGATTCACCGCCGAGCAGGTCAGGGCAGTGGCATGGGGAGCACCGCCATGGGCCGTCCCCGACGGTCGGGTGATGGTGGGGCAGGCTGTCTGGGTCATCGACACCGGTGAGCGCACCATCGTGGTGGATCCCTGCGGTGCCGCCGACGCCTTCCTCCGCGCCGGTCCGGAGGCTGCCGCCCACGAGGCGGCCGTGGCGTCGGCGATGGCGGCGGCCGGGTTCCCCGTCGACGACGTGGACACCGTGGTCATGAGCCATCTCGACGGCATCGGCATGGTGGCGGCCATCGACGGGCGGGGCGGTTGGACCCCCATGTTCCCCCACGCCCGGATCGTCATCACCGAGGCCGAGCTCGCCCATGTCCGGCGTCATCCCGACACGTCGGGTGCGACGGCTCTCTTCGAACTGGTGGACCAGGGCCACGTGGACGGGACGGGGGTCCCCCGGGAGATCACCACCGGTGTGACCTTCGAGCCTTCGGGCGGTCACTCGCCCGGGCACGCAGTCCTGAGGGTCGGGGACCGAGCCGTGTTCATCGGCCACCTGGCCGTCAACCCCGTCCAGGTCACCGGGGGGAACATGCCGGGGGTCCATGCCGACCCGACCACGGCCCACGCCGCCATGGAGCGGGAGCTGGCCTGGGCCGCCGAACGCCACGCACTGGTCATCGGACCGCTCTGGCCGGAGCCGGGGGCGGGTTGGGTGACCGGGCCCCCGTGGTCGATCAGCCCGGCCCAGCCCGACGACCCCGGGTGTCCCGACGCCGCTGACCCGGGAGCAGGTTCCCCGGGGCGGCGACGGTGACGTCGGCTGGGTAACCTTCGGGCCGGTGGCTGCTGCCGCCGGGAAGGAGTTCGACAATGACGACAGAGCGGTTCGAAGTGACACGGCAGATCGACGCGACTCCGGCCGCGGTGTTCGCGCTGTTGTCCGATCCCCGGGGCCACGTGGCCATCGACAGCTCAGGGATGCTGCAGTCGGCGGACGGGGACGTCGTGCGCCAGGTGGGCGACGAGTTCGTGGTGCACATGGATCGCGAGTCGCTCAATGACTATCCGATGGGCAAGTACGACGTCACCGTCATCATCACCCGGTTCGAGCAGGACGCCCTCCTCGAGTGGACCATTTCGGGCGCCATTCAACCTCCGATCAAGCACCTCTACGGCTACCGTCTCGAGCCCGGCGACTCGGGAACGGCGGTGACCTCGTACTACGACTGGAGCGAGATCGACGAACAGTACCGGGGCGCCGGCATTTTTCCGGTCATTCCCGAAGCCGCCCTCCGGGCCACCCTGGGGATCCTCGCCCGCAGCGTGGAATAGCGCGGGAGGGCCGGACGGTGGCACACGGTGCCGCCGCTGTGTCGTTCCACCGCTCAGACGGACGAGACCCCGGCTACCTCGAGCACGTGGTACCCGCAGTTGTAGCCCGGAATGAAGGTGATCCCCGGTCCGCCGTGGCAGCCGGCGCCGCACAGGTAGAGGCCGTCGACGGGGACGGGATCGTCGGGCCAGCCCGCCGGTCCGGGACGGAACGGGCCCATGAACTCGGGCTGGAGCAGCCCGTGGGTGAAGTCACCGCCGGTGCACCCGAACATCAGCTCGTAGGTGTACGCAGGGTAGTTGATCTGCCGCTCGATGAGGTCGGGGAAGTTCGGGGCCTTGGCGGCGATGGTGGCCACGATGCGGTCGGCCATCCCGTCACGTAAACGCGCCCGGTCGCCGCTGTCGGCGCCGATCGGGGCGTAGAAGGCGAAGGTGCTGGCGGCGTGCTTGCCCGGCGGAGCCAGCTCGGGGTCTCGGAGGGTCGAGATGGCCAGGTTGCACGACGGCCACTGCGGCACGAGTCCGCGGGTGCAGCCCTCGAAGTCGAGCTGCATCTGCTCGGCGGTCCCGAAGAACGTGACGTTATGGCGGAGATCGTCGTCGTTCAACGCCTCGTAGGGTGGCGCGAACTCGGGGAGTCCGGTGAGAGCGAAGTGCATCTGGAAGTAGGCGGCCCGGTGGTCGATGGCGTCGATGCGTCGGGCGAAGGCGTCGGGCAGGGTCTCACGGTCGAGCAGCTGGGTGAAGGTGGCGGTGGGGTCGAGGTTGGATACCACGATGGGCGCCGTGATCACGCCGTTGTCACCCACGTCCACACCCTGGACCTTCCCGTCCGCCACGACGATGGTGGAGACCTTGACGTGACGCCGGAGTACCCCACCGTGCTTCTCGAACAGCCCGAGCAGGTGGTCGGAGAGCGCACCGATACCGCCGCGCACCTTGGCCATGGTGGCGTCGGTGGGGGAGGCCAGGGCGAAGGCCAGGCACAGGGCGCTGCCCGGGGTGAAGGGTCCCCGGTAGGTGGAGTTGACCGACAGGAAGGCCAGCATGCTGCGGACCTGGGCGTGTCGTTCACGGTCGGGCAGGAACTGGTCGACCACGTCCATGACGCTGCCGAACATGGCGGTGCGGATGGCCTGGCGCTCCTTCTCGTTGGTGGCGCATGCCCACATCTCGTCGAGCGATTTCGGAGGCTTGCGGACGTCGAACCGTCCGATGGCCCGGGCCGGCGCTTCGGCCCACCCGGCCACTTCGGCCATGCCCAGCACGGCCTCGAGGCCGAGGGCTTCACTCAGGTGATCGAGGAGCCGCTCGGGGTCGCTGTAGAGCAGCAGCGGCGGCTGCCCGGCCGGCCCGATGGCGGCGGACTGCACCTCGGGCTCGTAGATGGGACAGGAGGCGAAGTCGAGGTCGTCGTAGATCTCGGTGGGGATGGGGAACTGGATGGACCCGGCCAACTCGAAGCGGTAGCCGCGCACCAGCTCGTTGGTGGACGCCATCCCCCCGATGAAGTGGTTCTTCTCCAGGCAGAGGACCCGCATCCCACCACGGGCCATAACGGCGGCCGCGGCCAGGCCGTTGTGGCCCGCACCGATGACAATGGCGTCGTAGTCGGGCATGGTCGTCACCGTAGTGCAGCAGTCACGACCGGACCCTTCTCCGGCGGTGGGGCCGAGGGCGCTGCGGTACGGTGCCACCATGGGTGGTGACGTCCGGCCGTTCCGCATCGAGGTGTCGGACGACGAGCTCGCCCATCTCCGGGACCGGCTCCGCACCACCCGGTGGCCCGATCCCGAGACCGTGGAGGATTGGTCGCAGGGCGTCCCTCTGGCCTACCTCCAAGAGTTGTGCCGGTACTGGTCGGAGGAGTACGACTGGCGCCGGTCCGAGGCCCGGCTCAACGCCGTCCCCCAGGTGATGACCGAGATCGACGGCCTCGACATCCACGTGCTCCACGCCCGGTCACCCGAGCCGGATGCCCTGCCCCTCATCCTCACCCACGGCTGGCCGGGGTCGGTGGTGGAGTTCCTGAAGGTCATCGGTCCCCTGTCCGATCCGGTGGCTCACGGCGGGGACGCCGCCGACGCCTTCCATGTCGTCTGTCCCTCGCTGCCCGGGTACGGATTCAGCGGGAAACCCACCACGCCCGGATGGGGGATCGGCCGCATCGCCGAGGCGTGGGCCCAGTTGATGGCGCGCCTCGGCTACCGCCGGTACGGGGCCCAGGGCGGGGACTGGGGTTCGGCGGTCACCTCCGCCCTCGGTCGACAGGACCCGGACCACCTGGCCGGGATCCACCTCAACATGCCGGTGGTGCCGTTCGGCTCGATCGACATGACCACCATGACCGACGATGAACAGGCCGCCATGGCCGCCCTGGCCGAGTACCAACGGGCGGAGTCGGGCTACTCGAAGCAGCAGTCGACCCGCCCCCAGACGGTCGGGTACGGACTGGTGGACTCACCGGCGGCCCAGTGCGCCTGGATCGTCGAGAAGTTCTCGACCTGGACCGACGGCGACGGGCATCCCGAGCACGTGCTGACACGCGACGAACTGCTGGACAACGTCATGCTCTACTGGCTGACCGGGTCGGGGGCGTCATCGGCCCGCCTGTACTGGGAGAGCTTCGATTCCGGCTTCGGTCGTGGGCGTGACAGCGACCCGATCAGCGTCCCGACCGGGTGTTCGATCTTCCCCAAGGAGATAATCCGGATCTCCCGGCGGTGGGCTGACACCGGATTCTCCGACATCCGCTACTGGAACCAGTTGGACCGGGGCGGTCACTTCGCCGCCTTCGAGCAGCCCGAGCTTTTCGTCGGGGAGCTCCGTAGCTTCTTCCGTCTGGTCCGCTGAATGCAGCTCCGAAAGGACGGGGGGCGTGGATCAGGGTCTGTGGTCGACGGGATGACCGTCGCCGCCCCGGGGCGGTCATGTGGCGGGAACGCGACCAGGCCGGAGCAGCGGACTGCTCCGGCCTGGTCGGTGCTGCCGTGATGAGGCGGTACGCCTAGGGCGTGGTGACTACCAGCCCGTGGCTGCGATGATCGGCGCATTCAGATGGGTGCCGCTCATGCCCCCGTCGTTGGGTGCGTCACCGAAGTTGAAGACGGCACCGTTGGCCAGGGCCACCCAGTAGCCCCCGCCGGTCGACGTGGCGAAGATGGCCGTGGCCGGATTGAGGCCGCCGGCACTGGAGGTGGGTCCACCCAGGGCGGCGGCGTCGCCGTAGTTGTACACCGAGCCGTTGGCCGTGAGGATCCAGTAGCCGTTGCCGTCATTGGTGCGGACGGCCGAGGTCACCGGCGAGCTCTGTGGCCCCGGGGCTCCGAGGAACGGGGCGTCGCCGAAGCCGTAGACGTGGCCGGTGGCCGTGACCAGCCAGTAGCCGTTGCCGGAGGCATCGGGCATGACAGCCACGGCGGAACCCGAGCACCCGCCGATTGACGGGCAGGATCCGTTGAACTTGGCGTCACCGAAGGCGAAGACGCCACCGTCGGCGCCGACCATGAAGTAGCCCTGGCCGGTGGAGGAGGGGACCATGCCCACGATCGGTGCCGCCAGCTTGCGGCCTCCACCCGGATAGCCGAAGGGCAGGATGCCCAGGCCGGGGATGGAGCCCTCGAAGGGGGCATCGCCGAAGGCGAAGATGCCGCCGTCGGAGGCGTCGAGCCAGTAGCCCTGGCGGCTGGACGTCGGGGTGATGCCCACAACGGGCCGGTTGAGGTGGATGTTGCCGGTGGAGCCCCAGAAGTTGGCTGATCCGAAGGTGAAGATGCCACCGTCACCACCCACCAGCCAGTAGCCGTGGCCGGCCGAGGGCGAGGTGATCGGTGCCGGTGTGCTCGACTCGTTGAAGGTGGCGGACAGAGAACCCGACGTCGCCGTCACCGTGAAGGACCCGGCGATGCCGTTGGCCGTCAGCGGCGGAGCTGTGGCCACGCCCGTGGCTCCTGTGCTCGCCGTCCACGAGGTGGGGCCGCCGAAGTTGGCGCCGGCTCCGTTGGACCCGGAAACGACGGTGAACACCACCGAGATGCCCGGCTGGTCCATGGCGGTCGGCGGAACGGACGAACTCTTGAGGCTGGCGCCGAGGTGAGTCGGGAACGCCGTCCCCGCCGTCACGCTCTGGTTGTTGCCGCCCGACGCCACCAGCGCGCCCGGCACGCCGATGGTGAAGCTGGCGCTGGTGAGCGGTGTGGCGTCCGACGAGGTGGCCACCGTAACCGAGGTGTTGCCGGCCGCGGGATTGGTCACTGCATTGGCTGTCACGCTGACCAGGGTGTTGGCGGCGATGGTAGTGAGCGGCAGTCCGGTGCCCGTCAACGTCGGCACGGTCAGGGTCACACTCGAACCGCCACCAGTTACCGTGGTTACCGCCCCCGACCTACCCTGGGCGGCCACCGTATAGCCGGTGGTCGGGAAGCTTCCGGAGAAACCGGAGAGGGTGATCGTGCTGGTACCGGAGGTGAGCGCACCGGTGGTGCTGGTCCGGAACACGATGGTGTAGTTGGCCGAGGCACTCGGCGCATATGAACTGACCGACGACACCGAGACGGACGCCACCGAGGTCGCCGCCGAGGCGGCCGAGGCCGTTCCGACGAGCGCCGCCACTACAGCGGCTGCGATCACCGCCAGTTTCATGGTTCGGATTCTGTGCATGGATACTCCTATTCGTGCTGAGCATCCATCGCGGACACCCCTGCCAATGTTGTTGACGGTGATACGGAAAAGATCCCGTGCTGTGCGGTTCGCTCAGGCGGAGAATGCAAGCCGTGGTGCGGCCGGGAGCGAATCGTCGTCGACGGCGGTGCCAGCCTTACGACGATCCACGGAAATGTAAGTGGAACCGTCAGCAGGCCCCTGGTGCCCAGTCACCGCCTGGCGGGAACTCGTCCCGACGCGATCACGGTTCCAGAAGCCCTGCGGAACCACTGTCCTTGCCCCTTGCCCCACTACTGCACCCCTGCCCTTGCCAACTGCCCTCTAGTCCTGCCAAGAGGCAACATATGACACGGGCGGGGAGTGTGCAATGACCAGCCGTCCTATCGGGCGATAAAAACTTAATATGTCACCCAACGTGTTGGCCTAGCCACTCAATGCACCTTCGTGATGGAGCCTTCTGGTTCCTCTGCGCCGGCCCCACCCCGGCGGCATCCTCCGTCACCCAGGCGGCCGGTGGCCGCGATGGGTCCATCCGTCGGTACCGGCGACGCGGTGGAGGCTGGATAGATTGTCCGGGTGGCCGTCACGACGGGGGAGATCATGGGGTGGCTCCGGGCCGGGGTGGGGGCGGCCATGGCGGTGACGCCGACCCGGTTCCTCCTGATCTCGGGCCGGGAGGCCCCCACGCCGGTCTCGATCCTCCTGATGCGAACGATCGGGATCCGTGACCTGGTCCTCGGAGTCGGCACGGTGGCGGCGGCCCGGCGAGGCGACGACATCCGGCGCTGGACGTCGGCCGGCCTGGCCAGCGACTCGCTCGACGTGGTTGCCAGTCTGGCCTCTGCCCGCGCCATCGGCCGGGCGGAGTCGGCCGGCGCGGCTGCAGCCGCCCTGGTGTTCGCGGCGGGCGACATCGTGGCGCTGACCTCGCTCCGGAGGTCGACAGGGGGCGACGCAGACGGAGGCGGAGCGGCGGTCCCGTGACCTCGCGTCTGGCCACCGACGGCGAGGTCGACACCTGGAGGGAGCACGGCTGGGTGCTCCTCGACGGCCTGGTCGGCACGGAGGACATCGACGGTGTCGCCGACGATCTCCACCGGGCGTTCCCTACCTCCGAGGAGTACCACGCCGATCCGGACGGGGTGACCCGCGAGCGGTTGGGGGCCAAGCGCGATCCGGAGGAGGAGTACGTCTGGCCGGCGGACGGCCCCGGATTCCGCGGTGAGCAGCATCGCTGGATGGCCGCCTTCCCCTTCGGAGGCAACGGCTCGCTGGACCGCCTGTCCGTCCACCCCTCGGTCGTGGACTTCGCCGAGCGCGCCCTCGGGACCGAGGACATCAGGCTGTACCAGGCCCACGCCAGCGCCAAGTACTCGGGCCTCATCAACTACGAACAGCCCATGCACACCGACCGGAACCACTCGTGGCTACCGGCCGGCACCACGTCGCCCTGGTGGAACCTCGAGGGATTTCTCTACCTCTCCGACGTCGGCGAGGACGACAACCCCACCCGGCTGGTGTCGGTCCGCGACTCGGCTCACCTGACCGAGGCCACCCCGGTTGTCATGCCGGATACCGACCCTGGCCTCTACGCCTTGGAGCGTCGGGCCGGCGGTGTCCGCGGCTCCTATCTCGCCTACCGGTCGGACGTCTTCCACCGGGGTGCCCCGTTCGGCTCGGAGGCCACGGCCCGCTTCGTACTGGCGCTGGCCTTCAAGCGGGCTGGCCAGGACTGGATCGGCTACGACCAGCCCCAATCGGACTCCACCGGGCCGGCGTGGCGGACGTTCGCCGAACGGTCCACGCCCCGGGAGCTGGCCCTGTTCGGATTTCCTCCCCCCGGTCATCCCATCTGGAGCGAGTCCCTGTTGGATCAGGTCGCCCTGCGCTATCCCCGGCTCGACCTGGCACCGTGGCGGGACATGGTCCCGATCTCCACCCCCTGACGTACTGACTGCGTCGCTTCCGGCGACATGTCCCGATCGGAAACCCGTGGCGTGACCACCAAGGTGCGGTCCGTCCTCCGACCAGTCCCTCCGGAGGTGTTCATCCGGGTGGGTCACCGTTTGTCCAGGTCAGCGCCAAATTTCCGGCTGGCGGGAGCGTCCATTCGGTCCCGAGCGGTTCAAGGCGTCGGCTGGCGGTGCCGATACTCAAGGCATCGAGCCAACGGGGGGTCCCATGCTCCATCTCGCGTCAGCGAAGCGTCTGACTTCCGCTCTTGCTGCACTCCTGGTCCTTACCGCGGTGCTGGTGGCCGTCCACGCACCCGCACCGCAGGCCGCCACGCCGGTCGTCCGTGCCGCCTTCTACTACCCGTGGTATCCCGACGCCTGGAACCAGTCCGGCGTCGATCCCTTCAGCCAGTACCAGCCCTCAGCCGGCTACTACTCGTCGTCCGACCCTGCCGTCGTCAAGCAGCAGATCGCCGCCATGCAGTACGGGAACCTCGATGCCGGAATTGTCTCGTGGTGGGGGCAGGGCTCGCAGGAGGACGGCGTGGTCCCTGCTGACCTGGCTGCCGCCAACGGCACCGGCTTCAAGTGGTCGCTCTACTACGAGCCCGAGGGCTACGGGGATCCGAGCGTGAGCCAGATCCAGAGCGACCTGAGCTACATCAAGGATCGCTATGCCGCCAACCCCAACTACCTGACCATCGACGGGAAACCGGTGATCTTCGTCTACGCCGACCCGTCGGACGGGTGCGCTATGGCCCAGCGGTGGAGCGAGGCCAACGCCACTGAGGGGTTCTACACCGTGCTCAAGGTCTTCAGCGGCTACACCGCATGTGCCTCGGATGCCAGTTCGTGGCACCAGTACGCTCCCTCCAGCGCCGTGGACCACCAGGCCGGCTACGCCTTCTCCATTTCGCCGGGGTTCTACAAGAGCGGGGAATCAGCACCGCGCCTGGCCCGGAACCTGACCACGTGGGCGCAGAACGTGCGCGACATGGTGGCCAGCAACGAGCCCCTGCAGTTGGTCACCACCTTCAACGAGTGGGGTGAGGGCACCGCCGTCGAGTCCGGCACCGACTGGGCCAGCACCAGCGGCTACGGGAGCTATCTGGACGTCATGCACAACGAGATCCCCCCGCCGACGGCACCGGTCGATCCGGGCGGTGCTACGGGTGCCACTCCCACCACACCTACCACTCCGACCACGCCCACCACTCCCACCGCACCGATCACGCCGTCGGCTCCGACCACCATCTCCGGGGTGGCCGTGGCCGGTACGTATGTCCAGGTGGGCGCGCGCGGAGCCAACTACGACGGAGCCGACCCGCTCTATGCCTCGTCCAAGTCCTACCGGGGCCTGCTCCAGTTCACACCGGTACTCCCCTCCGGGGCTACCGTCGTGGGCGCGTCGTTGACCATCGATCCCATGGCCACCAGGAGCGGGTCCTTCGCCGTCAGCGCCGAGGGTGCGTTTGACCCCTCCGCCGTCACCTGGGCGACACAGCCGCCTCGCACCGGAGTGCTCCTCGGGACCTCCACGCCACCGGTGGCCGGAGTGCCGCTGACCATCCCTCTCTCCGGCATCCCGTTCGGCTCGCCGACGGGTCTGGCGGTGACCTTCACCACGCCGGGTGTGATCGAGCGGTTCGCCGGGGCAGGCACGACGGTGGCGCCCGTGCTCACCCTCGAGTACGACACGGGTGGCGGGTCCACCTCCACGAAGACCACGACGACCACGACGACCACGACGACCACCGCGGCTCCGTCGACCACCACCACCACGACCACAACCACGGCTCCTCCGACCACCACGACGGCGCCCACGACGGGCGGCTCGGGCAGCGCCTACTGCGGAACCCGGACCGGGTCACCGGCCACCTCCAAGGTCATGGTGATCTGGGAGGAGAATCACAGCTCCAGTGCCATCACCCCGTCGGCGGCACCGCACATCAGTGCCTACGCCGCCGACTGCGGTCTGGCCACCGACTACCAGGCGCTGACCCATCCGAGTCTCCCCAACTATCTCGCGGCCACGTCGGGCCTCAGCTATGCCACCTCGCCGTGGAGCGGTGACTGCCAGGCCACCAGCTGCACCACCGCCGCCGAAAACCTCTTCGGCCAGGTGGGCCCCTCGGGCTGGAAGGGCTATGCCGAGTCCATGACCTCAACGTGCCAGCGCTCCAACAGCGGCGAGTACGTGAGCCGTCACAATCCGGCCGTGTACTACACCGACCTCGGAGCGGCGTGTGCGGCCGACGACGTGCCGCTGGGCACCACCACCGGCGGCAGTCTCCTGAGCGACACCCAGGCCGGGACCCTGCCCACCGTGAGCACGGTGACCCCGAACCTCATCGACGACATGCATGACGGCACCGTGGCCCAGGGCGATGCCTGGTTGAGCCAGTGGATCCCCGTGATCACCGCCGGTCCCGACTACCGGTCCGGTCACCTCACCGTGATCATCGCCTGGGACGAGGGGTCAGGGAGCGGGAACTCGCCCAGCACCGTGGACGCCGTCGTGATGTCTCCGTACGTCCCGGCCGGGACCCGGTCCGGCACCCTGTTCACCCATTACAGCCTGTTGAAGGCCGAGGAGGACGTGGCCGGGGTGCCCGAACTGGGCCAGGCCGCCACGGCCAACAGCCTGCGGGCGGCGTTCGGATTCTGAGCGCGCCGCCGCGGCGTCAGGTGCCGGCCAGCTTGGACACCACCGGCCCCAGGTCCTCCCAGCAGTCGGCCTCGATGGACCAGTAGGAGATCCCGTACTCCTGGCGCCTCCATTCCAGCTCCTCGGCCATCTCGTCCAATGTGCCCAGCAGGGCCAGGGGTATGTGGAGGGCATCATCGGGACTGATGTCGAATTGGGGTGCCATGGCCTCGGCCATTGCCGCCGCCCCGTCGGTGATCATCACGAAGCCGATGAGGGAATTGAGCTCGAGTGCGTCGAACCGTTCACCGGCCGCCTCACGGACCCAGGCCACCTTCTCGCGGGTGCGCTCGGGCGAGGCGTTCGGGGCCGTCTCCGGCCCGGCGGTGCCGGCGCGAAGGTTGACGTTGATGCTGACGATATCGGCGTGGCGGCCGGCGAAGGACAGCACGCGCCGGCCACCACCGCCGATGATGAGCGGTGGGCCGGGGCGCTGCACGGGACGGGGCCAGAGGGTGTGCTCGCTAATTTGGTAGTAGGTGCCCTCGAACGAGAACGGGCCGTCGGTGCGCAGCAGTCCCTGGATCACCTGGACGGCCTCCTCGAACCGCTCCACCCGGACCCGCGGCGTGTCGTAGGTCATGCCGGCCTGCTCGTAGTCGCTCCGCATCCAGCCCGCGCCCAGGCTGAGCTCGAACCTTCCCTCGCTGAGCACGTCGAGGGTGGCCGCCTCCTTGGCCAGCACCACCGGATGCCGGTAGTCGTTCCCGAACACCAGCGACCCCATACGGAGGGCGGTGGTGGCCCCGGCCACGGCGGCCAGGGCGGGCACCGGGGCCAGCTGGTCACCGAAGTGGTCGGGCATGAGCAGGGCTGAATAGCCGAGGTCCTCGGCCCGCCGGGCCTGGTCGGCCCAGGAGCGGGCCGTGACCTCGGGTGTCGTGCTCAGCTGCGCGGCGAAACGGAACGGGTGATCGTGGGGCATGGGATCATCCTGCCTCACCCGGGCGGGGTGCCGCTGAACGTCTCGACCGCCGGCACGACCTACGCTGCGCCCATGACCTGCCCCGGTGCCGGCTGCGCCCGCTGCCGCCGGTGACCCCCGGAGGCGGAGGTTGACCGACCACGGTGTCGCCGCTGGGGACGGTGGGTTCGAGGCCTTCACCCGCGACCGGTGGATCGGGCTCGGAGCCGTGACGGGCATGGACCCGGCGGCGCCGGGGTGGTCCCGGGAGGTCGCCGCCGGGGAGCCGGTCGATCCCGACGAGGTGGTCGACGTCTACGTCCCGCTGGCCGCGTGGATGGAGCAACGCCTGGCACCGGGGACCGGTCCCGGCACCGCGATCGTCGGCATCACCGGCAGTGTGGCGGTAGGCAAGAGCGCCACGGCCCGCATCCTCCAGGGGTTGCTGCAGCGTGGTCCGGCCCGACCAACCGTCGACCTCCTGTCCACCGACGGCTTCCTGTTCCCGAACCGGGAGCTCGAACGACGGGGCATCCTCGACCGCAAGGGCTTCCCCGAGAGTTACGACCACCGCGCCCTGGTGGACACCCTGCACGCGGTCAGGGCCGGCCATGCCGACGTCGCCGTCCCCGTCTACTCCCACCGCGACTACGACATCGTGCCCGGGGTGGAGCAGCGGATCGTGGCTCCCGATGTGCTGGTGGTCGAGGGTCTGACCGTGCTGCAACCCCTGCAGCCCGCACCCGACGGCCACCCCATCGGGGACGTCGACGCCGGGAACCTCGTGGACGTGGCCGTGTATGTCGATGCCGACGAGGAGGACCTGGCCCAGTGGCACACCCACCGACTCATGGCGCTCCGCTCCCCGGGCGTCGTCGACGACGGCGACGAGCACAGCCCGTTCCTCCGCTGGTTCGTGTCCCTGAGCGAGGCGGAGGCCCGTCGGGTGGCGGCGTCGTCCTGGTCGAGCATCAACCTGGTGAACCTGCGGGAGCATGTGGCACCGACCCGTGACGATGCCGACGTGATCGTAGAGAAGGGCCCCGATCACCGGGTGCGGCGGATCCTCATCCGGAAGGGGTGACGGTGACGTTCCCCCTTCCGGGTCAGAGGGTCAGGGCCGCACCGGCTCGGTCGGGCAGCCGATCAGGTCCACACCGTCGCGGACGAACTCCGAACTGCGGTCGGGGCCCCAGATCACCGTGCGGATGCCCCGGGCGAACTGAGGGTCACTCCAGTTCCACAAGTTGGAGGGATGGGCGTCCACATTGGTGGGCTCGTTGTTCCAGCACCACGCCGAGCGCAGGATGGCCCCCTGGGCGTTGACGGCGACGCTCCACGTCAGGGCGGCCACGGCCAGGGCCACCAGCACCCGCCGCCATCGTCGGCGCGGGGGGGCGGTGGCCGGTGCCTCGTCCGTGTCGGGTTCGTTGACGGGAGCGGTGCCGCGGGGCGAGGGGGCCACCCACCGGGCCAGCACCTCCACCGCCGGCAGGGCCAGCACCACCAGGACCGGCATGAGGTCGGTGAAGAACCGCGGTCCGTAGGAGTCGCCCCCCCACCAGTGCTTGAACGCAGAGATGACAATCCAGTGGACGATGGGGATGACGGCCAGGGCCTTCCAGAAGGCGGTGAGCTCGCCGGCCCGCCACCGGACGACCACGCCGATCACCGAGAGGACCACCAGCGGGCAGAAGATGAACAGGCCGCGGGCCGGGCTCACCAGGTTCCCGGCCAGGGCCACGGCCATGGTGCCGGAGACGTCGAAGGCCTGACCGCCGGTGTAGTACGGCGTGAGGGGCTGGTGGTAGTAGATGAGGTCCACCACCACCAGAATGGCCAGCGGCGGGACGGCACCGGCCACCACTGCCATCAGGTGGCGCCGCTCGGCCACCACCACCCATACCGCCAGCACGATGATGACGATGGAGTCGGTGGGGCGCATGGCGTAGCTGGCGGCGAGGGCCGCCCCCATCCCGGCCCAGCCGCGCTGGCCGGCCTGGGCCCGCAGCGCGCACAGGAGCCCCACGGCGATGCACAGCATGGATGGACCGTGCTGCCACATGGCCCGGCTGGCCGTGGACCACGCCGGTGTGGCCAGCGCGAAGGCTAGGGCCACGGCCACCGACCACCGACGCCGCCACGACGGGGGTTGGAGACGGAGGACCCGCAGGGCGATGAAGTACACCACCACCGTGGCCGCCGCCACCACTGCCGCCATCGAGATCACCTGGAGGCCCCAGTCGTGCCCCGACTTCACCATGGCCACACTGCCCTCGGTGAGACCGACCTTGTGCAGGAGGTCGTCGGCGATGACCCACGGCACGGCGAACAGGGAGACCGCCCACGGGAAGAGGGGATAGGTATGGCCGCTGACCACGGTGACCGCATACCCCGGATCGGGCAGGGGCTGGAAGTGGTCGAGGCTCAGTGAGCGGTTGTGGACCATGCTCACGGCGACGCTCACCGCCCGGATGGGATCGGCGGTCATGCCGCTGGGGCTGGCCATGTCGATGGCGAAGACCAGGGCGGCCAGCACCACGGCGATGACCCGGTTACCGGTGACGGGCTCCTCGGGGCCGACGGCGGCCCCCGCGGGGGTGGCCGTCCCGGTCACACCGAGGGTCACGGCGACTGGCCGGGAGGCGGCGGTGGGCCGTCGAAACTGGGCACTGCGGGACCCTACCAGCGGCCCCCGGCGCGGTCCCGCACCCTCGGTGGGCACCACGGGGTCTCCACCGGGTCGGCCGGACCGATCGGCGTCGAATGGTCAGTGGGTGTGTGACGCGGCCCGGGACCCGGCCGCCTGGCGGAGGAGTCCCTCGTAGCGGGTCATGACCGTCTCCCACCGGTACTCCCGTTCCACGTGGGCCCGACCGGCCCGACCGAGGGCGTCGCCCAATCCCGGTGACTCGCTCAGCAGGTCCAGGGCCGCCTCGAACTCGGCGAACCCCGAGTACCACACCCCCCCGCCACTGCGACGAACCTGGCCCACGAGGACCTCGGTGCGGCCCTGGGCCACCACCGGTCGACCCTGCGCCCACGCCTCGGTGAGGACCATCGAGAAGCTCTCGAAGAACGAGGGCTGGGCCAGCGCCAGCGATCCGTCCAGGGCGTCGCTGCGGGTGGGGTCGTCGACGAACCCGGTGTAGACGATGTCGGGATGGGACTGTCGGTCCTCGGCCGGACCCACCAGGACCAGTGCCAGCGGCCCGGGACGGCGCTGCTTGTAGGCCTGGAAGAAGTGGATGAGCTCCTCGGATCCCTTGCCGGCCTCCACCCGACCCACGTACACCAGGTAGGGCCGGTCGCCCAGGCCGAATCGGGCCCGGAAGCGACCACCGTCCCCGGGGGAGTCGAGGTCGACGCCGATCCCGATCACCTGGCCCCGTCGGGGTGCCCTCCGCCGGAGCAGCAGGTCCCGCTCCTCCTCGGTGAACCAGACGAATCGCGTGGGGAGGGGAAACAGATCGTCGAAGACCGGGAGCCAGAAGGCCGGCTCGTCGTGGGCGGTGGCGTGGAGCACCGTCGGTACCAGCGCCGCCGTGACCGGAAGTCCGGCCCAGGTCGGCGTGTAGAGGTAGGAGAAGTGCACGACCACATCGAATCCGGGGGCCCGGTCAGCCAGCCACGACTCCAGGAGGGGGAGGTCCGGACCCTGCAGGCGCCGCCACCGCTCCTGGTCCGCTACCGGGACGAGGGTGCCGCCCCACAGCACGTCCACGGTCATCGCCTCGAAGGCGGCGTTGTCGCGCGGCGCGGTGACCCCGAGTCGGTGGACCTGCACACCGTCGAGATCGCTGGAGCCGGGCGGGTAGACGTCGGCCCAGTCCAGCGCGCTCTGGGCCCGGCTCGTCACCACCTCCACGTGATGGCCGCGCCGGGCCAGCCGGGCGGCGAACTGTCGACAGGAGAGCTCAGCTCCACCGGCCACCTCCTCGCCGTACCGCTGCACCACGAACAGGACCCGGAGGGGCCGGTCGGGTCCGGGAGGTCGGCCACGTCGGGGGACCATCTCCTTCCCCCGGTCCAGCAACCGCCGGAGACGGGCCCGTCGACCCGTCGTCGAGAACTGGGGGCGCCGGCCTCCCGGGCCCCCCCGTACCGCCACCATGGTCCGGCCGTGGGCGTCGAGCCGGTCCTCCAGTCCCGGCTCATAGAGACCGTCAGCCCGACGATCGTCCACCGTGGCCTGGATGCGCCGGTGGAGCGTGTCGGCGGTGGGCACCGACCCGTCGGCGGTGCCGGCGCCACCGCCGGGGGAGCGTTCAGCCACCGGGGCCCACCTCGGGGTGACAAGGACCGTCGTCCCACGCCACGTCGGCGCCGGCCCACCGGTCCCACACGTCGGCGGCGCCCACGCTCGACCGCCGGGACAGCTGGGCCCGGGACGTGAGGGCCCACGGGAGGTGGGCCAGCATGCCGCGCCGGATGCCGTGGTCAGGGCCGTCGACGACGCGGCGGCGGACCTCGTTGGCCATCACCGGGCCGGGGGCGTTGCGCACCAGGGTCAGGAGCCGGTTGCGCTCGCCCAGGACCCGTACCCGGGCTCCGAGGGTCACTTCCGAGGTCACCGACCGCCGGTGGGAGACCGAGCTGTCCGGTCGGTAGACCAGGCGCAGTCCCTGCCGGCGGGCCCGCCAACTCCAGTCGGCGTCCTCGTAGTAGGCGAAGAACGGCTCGGGGAACCAGCCCCACCCGCTCGAGCACCTCGGCCCGCACCACCATGGCCGTGCCGCTGGTCCCGAAGGTCTCCCGGGGGCGGTCCCAGCGGCCGTCGTCGGGGGACTCGAGGCCGTGGTCGCCCGAGTAGCCGTCGGACCGGAGGAAGAGACCGGCGTTGTTGATGAGGCGGCACACGGCGGAGACCGTCAGCTCCTCCCCGCCGTCGAGGGTGACGGTCGCATCCGGGATCGGTCCGGGGAGGGGGATGAAGTAGGGCTTGCCCGGTCGGGTCCATCGCCAGCGCATCGGTCGACCCTCCACCACGCCCGATTCCAACCGGTGGATGCCGGGACCGACCAGTCGGTCCAGCACCTCGGTGCCGTCCTGTTGGACCGAGGTGAGCCGCCGCCCCAGCGGGCGGGCGTCCGAGGGGCCATACCAGGCCTCCTCGGACGGGACCACCTGGCCGTACCATCCGTCGAGCAGCACCTTCGGGGTCACCGCCCCCACCGAGGGGTCCGACAGGGCGTCCTCGGCATCGTCCAGCCACGACGGACCGGCGATGGCGTCGTCGTTGAGCAGGGCCACGACGTCCCCGGTGGCCTGCCGGATCCCCCGGTTGGCCCCACCGGCGAATCCCTGGTTCTCGCCGTTCCTCACCACCGTGGCGTCGAACTGTCGGGCCAGTGCGGACACCTCGGCCCCGACCGAGCCGTTGTCCACCACCACCACCTGGTCGGCCTGGTCCCGCACCGAGCCGAGGCACGGCTCGAGCCAGTCCCCGCACCGCATCGAGACCACCACGACCGAACGGCTCACGACGGGTCCGGCCGGGCCGCCCCCGACGGGACCAGCGCCAGCACCTCGAGGAGCTGGCGGGCCCCCCGGTCGAAGCCCCGGGCCGCCACGTAGGCGAGACCGGCGGCCGCCCGGGACGCCCGCTCCTCGTCGTCGTGGAGGAGCCGGCCCAGGGTGTCGGCCAGGACCGCCGGGGTGGCGTCCACCGGTACCTTGGCCACGAAGTCGGGAAGCTGGTGGGCGGCGCCGATGTCGGTGACCACGGTCGTCACTCCGTGGGTGAGGCTGTCGGCCACCGCCGCCGAGGTCTCCCCGTTGGTGCCGGACCGAAGTTGGACCGCCACCGATGCCCGCGCCAGCCACGACTCGTACCCGTCGTCGTCCACGGTCCCGGTGAAGGTCACGGCGCCGGCCACCCCCAGACGTACGGCCAGGGCGTGGTACCGCTCCACCAGGGCCGGGTCGATCGGGCCCACGAAGGCCAGGCGGGTGGCCGTATCGCCGGCGGTGGACGAGGGCGAACGCCGCCAGGACCAGCTCGGGCTGCTTGACCCCGTTGACCAGACCGAAGGTGCAGACCAGTCCCGGCACCTCGAGGCGCGGACTCCGCGGCGCCGCCGGGGGATAGGCGAAGGGTGAGACCGACCACGTTCCCGCGATCGCCCGGCCGGGCGTCACCCCGGGCCAGTTGGGCGGCGAACTCCGAGGTGACCACGAACGGTCGGGCCAGGCCGATGAGCTCGCGGGCCAGGTACACCCCGTGGGCTTCGGCTTCCTCCGGTTGTAGCCAGCCGTCGGTGACCCACTGGTCGGTGGCCCCCTCGTACAGCCCGGCGAGCACGGCGGCGATGCCCTCGGGGACCGCCCCCCGGGCCTCGCCGTGCCGGTACAGCCCGTTCAGGCGGACGTCATGGGCCAGCACCGCCGCCGGCACCCGGTGCCGGCGGACCAGGGCCAGGGCACCGGCGTGGTGCTCGCTGTTCCCCACGCGAGGCGATGACGGCGTCGTAGCCACCCCGGGCCGAGTCCACGTCGGGGAGGGACCAGGCCGGGTAGGCGTCGAACTCGGGGTCGGCCAGCGACTCCTCGGCGGCATCACCGTCGACGAACAGCTCGACCTCGACCGAGTGCGCCAGGGCCCGGGCCAGTCGACGCGAGTACGAGGCCACCCCGGTGGTGGCCGGAGGCCACGGCGTGACCAGGGCCACCAGCGGTCGCCGACGCCAGGCCGCGGGGCGACGCCGACCGGTTCCCCCGGCACCGTTGCTCAGGCTCCGGTAGACGACGGCGGCGCGCTCGGCCACGTCGGACCAGGTTGGCCGGGGTCGCGCCGACCAGCGGAGCAGACGTTGCCGATGGGTCTCATCGACCAGGGCCCGCTCGACGGCCCGGGCCATGCCGTCGGCGTCGGACGGGTCGAAGGTGGCCTCGGGCGCCACCAGCTCCCGGAGCGAGGAGGTGTCGGAGGCGACCACCGGGCGCCCCGCAGGCCATGGCCTCGGCCACCGGCAGCCCGTACCCCTCGTAGAAGGAGGGGTACGCCACCAGCCTGGCGCTGCGGTAGAGGTGGACGAGGGTCGAGTCCGAGACCAGCCCGGTGAGCAGCAGCTCCCAGTCGGCCAGGCCCGAGGTCCCGTGCCAGCACCTCGTAGTGGTTACGCTCCAGGGGTTGGAGGCGGCACACCAGCACCAGCTGGTGTCGGTGTCGGACGTCGGGCGGGGAGGCGGGCGAACGCCCGGATGCAGGCCCTCCATGTTCTTGCGGGGCTCGACGGCACCGTTGTAGACCACGGTCCGGTCTCCCGAGCCCGGGGAGCGGAGGACCGGGCCAGCTCAGGTCCCGGAGCCGGTCGTCGCCCGGGCGGAAGGCGTCCGAGCACGCCGCCCCGACCACGGTCAGCCGGTTCTCGGGGACCCCCAGTCGGTCGGCGACGTCGTCGGCCGCCGACCGGGACAGGGTCATCACGTGATCGGCGGCCCGGATCAACTCCCGGCGCGCCCGGTACCTCCGTCGGACCCCGGGATCGAGCCAGGTAGGTGTCGGGGAACAGCTCCGGGATCAGGTCGTAGACCGTGACCACCAGTCGGCGACCGCACCGGGATGCCTCCCGGGGCCAGATCCGGCGAACCGGCGTGTCGATGTCGAAGGGGGACAGGGCATGGAACACGCCGCCGGCCCGGTCCCAGTCCGGGACGGCCGTCATCACCCCCCCGGTCAAGGCCGGGGGCACATCCGTGACGGGGGGCAGGTCCGACCGGGCCAGCACCCGGTCGACTAGGTCGGGCACCGTCTCCACCAGGGCGGCGGCGTAGTCGAGGGCGTAGCGGGCCACGCCGCGCTCCCGGTAGGTCGGGCTCTGGGCGGCTTGGAGATCCAGGACGACCGGGGCGTCGGCGGCCGCCGGCGTCAAGAGGGTGGTTCCGGCTCACCCGGGGTCCGACCCAGGCGACGGAGCTCCTCGTGCAGCGCCTCGGTCTCCGCGCTCAGGCGGGTCAGGCTGCGACCGATGGCCTCGGCCACCTGGTCGTTGGCGTCGGCCAGGTCCCCGAGGATCCGTCGCAGCTCCCCGGTGGCCTCCTCGAAGGAGGCGACCAACCGGACCGAGGCGTTCTCGACCTCCTGGGCCACCACCCGCCGGACCGGATCCACGAAGAGTCTGGTCGTGCCAGGAGCGCACGAACCCTCCCGAAGCCATGGCCAGCATCGTACCCGCCGCCCTCGACCCGGGTGGGACAGTGGACGGTGCCCGGATTCTGCGCCGGGTTCAGCCGGCTACAGCTGGAATCGCTGGAAGAACGACCACATCAGCGACGTGGCGTCGATCTGGAAGGTGGTGGGACCGTCGGTCGGGCTGCTCGGCCGCACTGGACAGGCTGCCGGGCCAGGCGTGCCCTCCGCCGACGACGTGTAGAACTGGACGTCGATGCCGGCCGGGCACCGGTAGTGGTGCAGGACGACCTGGCTGGCAACGTCGGTGTCGACCGACTGTAGGTCGCACCCGTCCCGGGTCGCCCAGTCCCGCACCACGGCGGGGATCCGGGTGCCGGGGCCGCCGTCGGTGGGCTCGATCCAGCTCGTCTGACCGAGCGTGGTGGTGGCGGTCCACGCCGCCTTGAACGGCAGGATCGGATCAGCGGTTCCGTGGAACGTGATGACCGGAACGGGCCGGACCGTCGAACAGCGGGTCGGCCACTGCAGGCCGGAGACGGCGCCGATGGCGGCGAACCGGTCCGACATGGCGCAGCCCAGAGCCGAGGCCATGTACGCCCCGTCGGAGAAGCCGCTGGCGTACACCCGCGAGGTGTCGATGCACTGGGTGGCCTCCAGCTGGTCCAGCAGGGCGGTGACGAACTCGAGGTCGGGGTTGGTGGCGTCCAGGCGGTGGTGTCCCACCGCACCGGGTCCCCGGTGCCTTCGGGGAAGGCCACCACGAAGCCGTCCTGCTGGCCGAGGGCCCCGAACTGGGACATGGTGGCCTGGACGGTGGCGCTCTCGCCGAGTCCGGGGAAGTCGAGGACCAGCGGTCGGGCGATGGGGGAGCTGCCACTCGATGTCCCTGCCGTCGCACCGGGGCTGCCGGGAGACGGGGTGGTGAGGAGGTACCACCGGGGTACGCCCGTCACCTCGAGGCCCTGCAGCAGGTCGGTGACCGGTCCTGTCTGGGGTGACGCACAGCCCGCCGACGGGACCGGGGCCCCCGGGCCACTGTTCTCCGTTACCGGCTGTGCCGGCGCCGCCGGGGACGCCGATGATGCCGGGGCCGGAGACGATGCCGCCGCGGCCGAGACGGGCGCCGGAGCCGCCCCGCTGGACGCCATGCAGCCGGCACAGAGGGTGCCGGCTACCACGCACAGGGCGGCTACGGCCGCCGACCAACGCCTACTGCTCCCCTCGTCCACCTACAGAAGCGAACCACAACCGCCGTGCCACCGGCCAGGGGTGACGCCTCTGCGTGGTCGTGCCACCTCTGTGAGCACCGGGCGACCGAGGTGGGTTCCGGGACGTCGAGGCGGCCCGGCGGGTCGCCTCCCGGTCGACGGCCGGCGGTGTCGGATTGTTACTCTGAAGAGATGGCTCCGACCGGGATCAGACCGTGACCGCGCTCCTGTCGGCCGTGGTGGCGTTGACGGGCGCACGCATCGCCCTGGGTTCCGTGGTCTGGTTCATCGTCTGGGTCCTCGTGATGGCCTGGATCTACAACATCGCCAAACGCAAGGGGCGGCATGCCTTCGGATGGTTGATCCTCGGGTTCTTCTTCTTTCTCATCGCCCTGATCGTCGTCGCCCTGCTCCCCTCCAAGCGGACCACCCAGTCCTACCAGCGGGGCTGAGGTCTCGGGTCCGTCGCCCCGGCGCATGGTGTCGGCGGGTCACTGGGGACCGGTCTCGATCACACCCAGTTCCACCAGAAAGCGGTCACGGTAGGCGTCGAATTCCGGGACCACCGACCCGACGTGGTCGGGGGAGATCGATGGCGACGTCCAGCGAGATCCGTCCCCCGGTGAGGACCAGCACCCGGTCGGCCAGCAGCACGGCCTCCTCGACGTCATGGGTGACGAGCAGGACGCCGGGCCGGTGCCGTTCGCACAGCACGGCCACCAGTGCCTGCATCCGGAGACGGGTGAGCGCGTCGAGGGCGGCGAACGGCTCGTCGAGCAGGAGCAATCGGGGCTGACGGACCAGGGCCCGGGCCAGGGCCACCCGCTGCGCCTCCCCACCCGAGAGGGTGCCGGGCCACGCATCGGCGTGGCCGGCCAGTCCCACCTCGCCGAGCGCGGACACGGCGGTCCGGCGGGTCGACCCGCTCCGGGGCCGACCGATGACCACATTGCGCCATACCTTCATCGACGCCACCAGGCGGGGCTCCTGGAAGACGGTGGTCCGGGCCTCGGGCACGAACACGTCGCCGCCGGACGTGGCTTCGAGGCCGAGCAGCACCCGCAGCAGTGTGGTCTTCCCGCTCCCGGAGGCGCCGAGTAGCGCCACGAACTGGCCTTGCTCGACGATCAGGTCGAAGTCGGCCAGCACCGTGTGGTCGCCGAATCTCTTGGTCACCCCGCGGGCGATGACCGCCTGGGTGGCCGCCGGGGATTCGACCACGGTCATCGCACGGCCAGATGGTGACGCCACGGCATGGTCGAGCGCTCCAGCAGTCGGACCATCAGGTCGGCGAAGATCCCCAACAGGGCGTAGAGGATGATGCACACCACCAGGACCGGGGTGTTCTGCAGGGCGGAGGCCTGGCTGGCCAGGGCCCCGATGCCCAGGTTGGCATTGATGGTCTCGGCGAAGACCAAGGCGATGATGGAGATGCCGGTGGAGAAGCGGAGCCCGGTGAGGATCGAGGGCATGGCCAGGGGGATGACCACCTGGCGCACCAGCTGCCGTCCCCGGAGCCCGAAGGACTGGGCCGCCTCCACCACCTTGCGGTCGACGTTGCGCACGCCGTTCGACGTGTTCAGGTACATCGGGAACAGGGTGGCGAGGGCGATGAGCGCCACCTTGGCCGTCTCGCCGATGCCGAACCAGATGATGAACAGGAAGATGACCGCCGGGAACGGAACGGTCCGCAGCATCTGGAGGGAGGAGTCGAGCAGCTCCTCGCCCAGGGTCCACAGGCCGGTGGTGATGCCGAGGAGGAGCCCGATGGTCCCGCCGATGGCCAGCCCCACCCCCGCCCGGGCCAGGGAGATCCCGATGTCCCCGAGCAGGTCCTGATGGGCGAACAGGGTGATCGTCGTCTTCCATGTGACGACGGGGCGAGGCAAGTTGTGTGGGTGGGATCGCCCCGGTGCCGGTCAGCAGCCACCACAGTCCGAAGATGGCCAGGGGGACCAGCACGCGTAGCGCCAAGGTCACCGGACGGCGACGAGGGGCCATCTGGCTGACAGTGGGTCGGATCAGTCCCGTGGTCGGGTTCGGGGCGGCAGCATGGATGCCGGTTGCGCTCTCGGGGAGATGGTCCGGCGACGCCTCGGTACGGTGGGCGAGATCGGTCATGACCCTCCCCGGGACGGCACCGCCGTCATGATGCGAGGCCGGACTGCTTCGACGATCAGCTTGTTGTAGGGGAGGTCGAAGACCGACGCTCACGTTGATCTTCTGGATGATCAGTCCCAGCTGCTGGAAGGTGTCGGCCTCCTTCTGCTGGTACTGGATGATCGCCGGGGTGATCGGGGTCCCGACCATCTGCACCGACTTCACGGCGGTAAGTGCCTCCGACAGGGGGATCCCGAAGGTCTTCGAGTAGGTCTGGGCGGCAAGCTGCGGGCCTGCTGGCCAGGTAGGACTGCGCCTTGTAGAAGCGCTTGATGAAGTCGGCGATGGCCGCCGCCTTCTTGGGGTTGCCAGGGCGGACTGGCTGGCGGTCAGGTACCCAGGTTCTGGATGTAGCCGGCCCCGCTCACCAGCTCGGTGACGTTGCCGGTGGCCAGGTCGACCGGCCGCGAGCGGCTGAGGTACCACGGCAGCGTCGACCTGGCCGGCGGTCACGGCGGTCGAGCCGTTGACGAAGGTCAGGTTGTCGATGGTCACCGCGTTGTAGGGGACGCCCGGCCTTCTTCAGGATCTGGACGATGAGGTACTGGGCGATGGTGCCCTCCTGGACGGCGATGTGTGGCCGCGGAGTTGGGAGACCTTCGTGATCGGCGAGCCCTTGGGCACGAGGATGGCGTAGGGAGAGGCGGTGGGCACCGATCCCCTGAGGGCTGCCACCACCTTGATGGGGTCGCCAGCGGCCTGGGCGAAGATGGTCGGGGTCTCGGCCATGTCGCCGAGGTCGACGGATCCTCCGGTCTCGGCGGCCACGATCGGGGGCCCACCGACGAACTGGCTCCAGCTCACCGTGTAGGGCGCCCCCTTCAGGGCGTTGGTGGCAGCGAACACCGTCTCGTACTGCTTGAACTGATCGGCGACGTTGATGGTCACGCCGGTCAGCGAGTTCGGGGTGGACGCCGCCGCCACTGTCGATCCGGGCATGGCCACACCCCCGTCGTGGCCATGACGGCCAGGGCCAGGCCGGCCAGCCGGGCGCCCGTGCGTCGGCTTCGTGGCGGTCGGTCGGTGGTGGAGGGGTGCGGCATGGACTTCCTTCTGTCGGTGGGGCGGATGGGTTCAGGCCGGGGGCGAGGGACGGTTGCCCGGGGATGCGGTGCCAGAGTGGTGGGTCGATGGCCACGGGTTCCGCCCTGCGGGCCCAGACACAGTCGTGGACGTCGAGGATCGGACTGGGTGGGGACCGGGCCAGGCCGGCGAGAACGGGAACCGGACGGTCGCCGACGTTCGGCGACCCTTCCGGGGGAGTCAGAAGGGCTGGTCCCCCCTGATGGTCACCCGCTGGATGACCCGGTGGGCATCTCCCGTAGTCGCCGATGGCGTAGTGCATGGTGGTCCGGTTGTCCCAGAACCCGAGGTCGCCCTCGTTCCACCGATAGCGGACCACGTACTCGGGAGTGGCCATGTGGGCGTAGAGGAATTCGAGCAGGGTGTCGCTCTCCTTGGCGGTCAGCCCCTTGATCTTGACGGTAAAGCCCGGGTTGACGAACAGGCTGCGCCGACCGGTCTCGGGGTGGGTGCGCACCACGGGATGCTCGGCCGGAACCAATTCGGTGAACTGCTTCACCGTCCCACTCGCCCTGGCCCACGTAGTCGAGCAGCTTGCCGAACCGGCGTGAACCGTCGTGTACGGCGGTGAGCCCATCGACCAGGTCCTTGAACGGCTGGGACAGCCCCTCGTAGGCGGCCTGGGTGTCGGACCACAGCGTGTCGCCGCCGGCTGCGGGGATGACGATGGCGTTGAGGACCGAGCCGAGCGGTGGCGTCCTCATGAAGGTCACGTCGGTGTGCCACTTCTCGCCGCCCCCGTACTCGCCGTCCTCCTTGTCCGCCGCCAGCATCTCGCGCATCTTCGAGTAATCGATCTCGAAGACCTCCTTGTGGTCCCCGATGCCGGGCACCACCGGATGGGCGTTGGTGATCTCACCGAAGTAGGCGGCGAAGTGCTTGTGCTCGTCGGGGTCGAGGTGGGCACCGGGAAAGAAGATGACCTTGTAGTCGAGCAGTGCCTGCCGGACGGCAGCCACTGTGTCGTCGCCGAGCGGCTCATGGACGTCTATGCCCCGGATCTCCGCTCCGATGGTGCCGGAGAGGGGAGTGATGTCGAGGGCGAGGTCGGCGGTGATGGTTGTCATGATGTCCTCGGTTCTGGTGTGGTCTGGTTGGGTTTGTACTGCTCCGGTTTGTACTGCTCCGGGTCGGTCTGAGACAGACCAGCCCGTGAGGGGTGGCCTAATCATGACTAATCCGATCGAGATTGTCAACTTAAGTCGGTACGTACGGCGGTGACGCCGCCCGGGAGAAGCCACAGGGGAACGAGGAGCGTTCGATCCGAGCCGGTTGCAGGCCGACCGGGCCGGCCCCGGGCTGTCCACCACGAGGCGCTCCAGGCCGGTCCGGTACGGGCCTGTCGCCCTGGTCGGCCCGTATTGCACGTACAGTGGAGGGGTCACCCTCGGTTCGGGCCGGCACGACGTCGCAGCGTCCTCCGGTCCTCGTCGATTGACGGGTCCTGTCCTCGCCCCGACCAGTGCAGCGGTCGACGGTACCCTGACCGTCTCCCACCACCATCTGCCACCGGGCACCGACCGAGAGACCCATCATGGACACCGCCTTCGAGGACCTACCTTCTGCGCTCTCGAACCGCGAGGATTTCGCCGAACTGTCCCGTCGGGTCCGCGACCACGGACTGCTGGCCCGCCGCCGTGGCTACTACTCGGCCAAGATCGCCATGTCGGTCGGCCGCCCTCGGTGCCGTGGCCCTCGCCGTGGTACTGGTCGGGAACTCGTGGTGGGTGCTCGTGGTGGCGGTCGCCCTGGCCTTCGTCCTCACCCAGCTGGGCTTCATCGGCCACGACGCCGGTCATCGGCAGATCTGCTCGCGCCGACGCGACAACGACCTGATCGGGCTGGTGGTGGCCAACCTCTTCGCCGGGTTCAGCTTCGGCTGGTGGCTCAACAAGCACAATCGCCACCATGCCCACACCCAGCGACTGGACAAGGACCCGGACCTGGTGCCGGGGGCGTTGGTCTACACGCCCGACCAGGCCCGCCGACGGGGATGGGTCGGGCGCGAGTTCGCCCGCTCGCAGGTGGTGATGCTCGTGCCCCTGCTGTTCCTCGAGGCGCTCAACCTCCATGTGGCCAGCGTCATCTCCCTGTCCCGCCGTCGGGACCGTGGTGTCCTGGTCGAATCGGGTCTGCTCGTCCTCCACATGCTCCTGTTCTTCGTCGCCCCGTTCTTCTTCCTGGCACCGCTGCGGGCGGTGGGATTCATCCTGGTGACCCAAGCCTTCTTCGGCTTCTACCTCGGCGTGAGCTTCATCACCAACCACGTGGGGATGCCTACCCTGGTCGGAACGAACGAGTTGGGGTTCCTCCGCCGGCAGGTGCTCACCTCCCGCAACCTCTCCGGTCCGACCTTCAGCGGCTTCCTCTTCGGGGGTCTGGACACCCAGATCGAGCACCATCTGTTCCCCTCCATGCCCCGGGCCAACCTTCGACGGGCCCGGAAGCTGGTGCGGCCGTTCTGCGACGAGCGGCGTATCGACTATGCCGAGCAGAGCCCCTGGCGGGCCTGGCGCGAGGTGCTCGGTCCACCTCCGTCGCGCCGGTACCGGGCGGCCGATCTCGGTCATCGACTGAGTGCGGGTGGTCCTCGGTCCGTACGTGCCGGGGCCCCCGGTCGTCGCCAGCCGAGACACTGAGCGAGGTTCCCGGTGACGCCCCATGCACCTCCGCGCCCGACGCGCTAGGGTGCCACTGCTTCGGCTCATTCCGGAGTGATGTTCGTGCAGCGAAGTCCGGTGAGATTCCGGCGCTGTCCCGCAACGGTAATGCTCCTCGCCAGGGGAGCGAGCCCGGACGCCTGGTCGTGCATCTACGCAACCTGTCCTCGGAGGAAGGGCGGTTCGTTCGATGCCGCCATCGGGTGTCGCAGCGGGCGCACTTCGTCCTCCGCGAACCGATGGAGGATGATCAATGTCGAAACAGTTGCAGCGAACGCTGCTCGCGACCGTTGCCGCAGTCCCACTCGTACTGGCCATGGGGTGTGGATCGCCGTCTTCGGCGTCCTCCTCGTCACCACCGGGTGCCGGCTACCCGGTCGACCCTTCATGCCTCCAACGGCACGGTGACCATCGCCTCCCGTCCCACGGCCATCGTCTCGCTGTCCCCGACGGCCACCGAGATGCTGTACGCCATCGGTGCCGGCAGTCAGGTGAAGGCGGTGGACAGCTTTTCGGACTATCCCCAGGGGACGCCCGTCACCAAGCTCGACGGCAACAGCCCGAACGTCGAGGCCATCGCCTCCTACAAGCCCGATCTGGTCGTGGTGTCCCAGGATTCGCCGGGACTCAACCAGGGACTTCATGCACTGGGCATACCGGTGCTGAGTGACCCGGCGGCCTCGGACCTCGCTCAGGAGTACACCCAGTTCACCCAGCTGGGCCAGCGCCACCGGCCACGTCTCTCAGGCGGCCGCCGAGGTGGCCTCGATCAAGTCCTCCATCGCCCGGATCGTGGCGACCACCCCGAAGCCGGCCCACGGCGGGACGTACTACTACGAACTCGACCAGACCTACTACTCGGTGACGTCATCCACGTTCATCGGTCAGGTGCTCGGTCTTCTGGGGTTGAAGAGCATCGCCGACTCGGCCAAGGGGGCGGCGGCCAGCGGCGGCTACCCCCAGCTGAGCGGCGAGTACATCCTGCAGGCCAACCCGGACTACATCTTCCTGGCCGACACCATCTGCTGCCAGCAGTCCGCCGCCACCGTCTCCACCCGACCCGGGTGGTCCACCATGTCGGCGGTGAAGAGACGGACGGATACTGGGGTTGAACGACGACATCGCGTCGCGGTGGGGCCCGAGGATCGTGGACCTCCTGTCCGAGGTGTCCAACGAGATCAAGCAGCATCCGTCGGGCCCGTCGTCGTGACCCGGCCATGAGCGGGACGGGCGGCCGATGAGCACGGTGCTTCCCCGTCGGGCCCGAGCGGATAGCGGAGGCCGGGTTGGTGGACCCGGAACGACCGGCGCTGCCCCGCCGGGTGTCGGCACGGCGTCCGATCCTGGTGGCCGCTGGTCATCCTCCTGGTCGCCGTGGTGGTCGGCGTGGCCGTGGGCCCGGTGGGGATCTCGGTGGGCGACGTCGTGGGTACGTTCCTGGCCCACATCCCGCTCCTCCACTTCCATACCCGGACGTCGGCGCTCGACCAGGCCATCATCTGGCAGCTCCGCATGCCGCGGGTTGTCCTGGCCGGGTTGGTCGGCGCCATGCTGGCCTCCGGAGGGGCGGCCTATCAGGGCGTCTTCCGCAATCCCCTGGCCGACCCCTACCTGCTCGGCGTGGCCGCCGGGGCGGGCCTCGGTGCCACCCTGGTCATCGTGTCCGGCAACGACACCTCGGTCATCCTCCCCGCTGCCGCCTTCGCCGGGGCCGTCCTGGCCGTCACCATGACCTACTTCGTTGGAGCAGCCGGGGGACGGCGGACCTCAGGTCGCTCCATCGTCCTGGCCGGGGTGGCGGTGGCCGCCCTCCTCACGGCATTCCAGACGTACCTGCAACAGCAGCACTCCCAGCAGATCCAGCAGATCTACAACTGGATACTGGGCAGCCTGTCGGTGGCGTCATGGTCGGACGTCACACTCATCCTTCCCTACGTGATCATCAGCGCCGTGGTGCTTCTGGCCCACCGGCGTATCCTCGACGTATTCCGGCTCGGTGAGGACGAGGCCGGCGCCCTGGGCATCCATCCCGAACGAGCCCGTCTGATCATCGTGGCGGCGGCGACGTTGGGCACGGCCGCTGCCGTCTCGGTCAGCGGCCTGATCGGATTCGTCGGCATCATCGTCCCCCACACGGTCCGCCTCACCACCAATGCCAGCTACCGGATCGTCATGCCGGTGTCGATGATCGGGGGCGCCGCCTTCCTGGTCCTCGCCGATCTGGTGGCCCGAACCGTCGAGGCACCGGCCGAGGTGCCCATCGGCGTGGTGACCGCATGCATCGGGGCGCCCTTCTTCCTCTTCGTGCTGGTCTCCCGCCGCGCCCAGCAGGGTGTGCTGTGACCCCGCCCGGACAGGTTGTGGAAGGACCGGTTGTCGAAGGACCGGTTGCAGAGGGACCGGGACCAGGGGACCGGTTGCAGAAGGACCGGGGCCAGAGGGCCGGCGGTGGAAAGCGGGACCCGATCCGGGCCGGCCGGCGGTGGGCCCGAACCGGAGGCCATGATCACCTTCGACCGGGTGAGCGTGCGGTTCGGCGCCACCGAGGCGCTGCGCGGCGTGTCGGGAACGATCGGACGCGGTGAGTGGGTCGGCCTGATCGGTGCCAACGGGGCCGGGCAAGACCACCCTGCTGCGGGCCCTGGCCCATCTCGAGCGGTACCAGGGCCGGGTGCAGGTGGACGGCCAGCCGGTCGACGCCCTGCCCCGTCGCCGGCGGGCCCAGTTGGTGGCGTACGTTCCCCAGATGCCGGAGCTGCCCGCCGACATGACGGTGATCGAGTACACCTTGCTCGGACGCACACCGCACCACGGCTACTTCGGGCTCGACACCGAGGAGGACCGGGTGCAGTGCGGCCGGCTGCTCGAGCAACTCGACCTGGCGGCGGAGGCCGGGCGCACGCTCTCGACGCTGTCGGGAGGCGAGGTACAACGGGTCGTGCTGGCCCGGGCCCTGGCCCAGGACGCGCCGGTCCTTCTCCTCGATGAGGCGACCAGTGCGCTCGACCTCGGGCGCCGGGTGGACGCGTTGGAGATCGTCGACCATCTCCGTCCGGAGCGAGGGCTCACCGTCATCAGTGCCCTGCACGACCTGACCCTGGCCGGCCAGTTCGCGGATCGCCTGATGCTCATGGCCGGGGGTGAGATCGTGGCTTCGGGCCCGCCGGCGCAGGTCCTCAGGGAGGACACCTTGTCCGCCCACTACGGCAACCGGGTGCGGGTCGTGGTCACCGAGGACGGCGACGCCGTCGTCGTGCCCCGGCGGACAGCGCGGCGCGACCGGGGATCGACGGATGAGCCCGAACCGAACGGAGGGAGACGACGATGACTGAGGAGACACCCCCGAGCGGGCCGAGACAGTCGATCCCCCGGCACGTGGACAAACCCGCCCGGGTCCGGGTCGATTCGATCGTCCTGGTCAACACGGGCGACGGCAAGGGCAAGTCGTCGGCCGCCTTCGGGGTCATGGGGCGCGGCTGGGCCCGGGGCTGGCGGGTGGGGGTGGTGCAGTTCATGAAGGGGGGCAAGTGGAATGCGGGGGAACGGAAGCTCGCCGACCACCTGGGGATCGACTGGTGGACACTCGGCGACGGCTTCACCTGGGAGTCGGATGACCTCGACGAGAGCGCGGCCAAGAACCGCCACGCCTGGGAGGTGGCCAGGGGCAAGCTGGCTTCGGGACAGTACGACCTGCTGATCCTGGACGAGCTGACCTATGTCGTGAACTACGGATGGGTCCCGGTGGACGAGGTGGTCGGCAGGCATCACTGGGCGGTGGGCCAAGACCAACGTCGTGGTCACCGGCCGCGACGCGCCTCCCGAAGTGATGGAGATCGCTGACACCGTGACGGAGATGACCGTGGTCAAGCACGCGTACCAGCAGGGGATCACGGCCATGAAGGGGATCGAATATTGATCGGCCTCGGAGCTCCTGGAGAGCCATCACGGCGACGGGCTCCCGCTCCTGGTCTGGCGGTTCGACCAGCCCATGACGGTGGCGTCGACCGCGCCCTCCGGTGGCGGCATCGGGCCCCGGCGGTGGATCATCAACGCCCAGGTACCGGTGGGCTACTCCCGGCGTGACCCCGAACGCCATGTGGACGAGTTGGCGGCGGCCGCAGGTCTGTCCGGTCCCGGGGTGGGGATGCTCACCGCGGCCGACCTGGCCTCGGTGGTCCGGGTGGAGGACGGCGGGGTCTCGGTGGAGACCACGGTCGGCATCACCCATCCGGTGTGGGCGGCGTCGGCCGCGCCGACCGAGAAGCCGAGCCCCGGGCCGGGACGATCAACGTCGTGGCCTTCGTACCGGCGGCCTTCTCGGAGGCCGCGCTCCTGAACGCTCTGTGCACGATCACCGAGGCCAAGTCCCAGGCTCTCCTCCTGGCCGGTATCGAGGGGACCGGAACCGCCTCCGACGCCGTCACCGTCGTCTGTCCCACCGGTGGCGCCCTCGAGGTGTTCGGAGGCCCACGGTCGCGTTGGGGGGCACCGCTGGCCCGCGCCGTCTGCGCCGCGGTGCGAAGCGGGTGCGGAGGTCCGAAGGCTTCATGGGCCGGGCGACCATGATCACCCTGGTGGTGGGGGGATCGCGGTCAGGGAAGTCGACCGTGGCCGAGCAGCTCGTCGGGCGGCACCCCGACCCGGTGACCTACGTGGCCACCATGGTCGTGGGCGACGACCCCGATCTGGCCACCCGGGTGGAACTGCACCGCCAGCGCCGGCCGTCGACATGGGCGACGACGGAGGCGGGCCCGCAACTGGCCGACTCGCTGCGGGCTCTGGTGGGCACGGTCCTCCTCGACTCCCTGGGCCCCTGGCTTTCGGCGCAGCCGGCCATGGCGGTCGACGCCGACGCCCTGTGCTCGGCACTGGTCGAGCGACGCGGTGACAGCGTGGTGGTCTCCGACGAGGTGGGCATGGGGGTCCATCCGTCCACATCCGCCGGCCGGCAGTTCCGCGACGCCCTCGGGTCCCTGAACCAGGCGGTGGCCTCCGTGGCCGACCGGACGTACCTGGTCGTGGCCGGGCGGGTGCTCCCACTCGTAGCCGTCACCGATCTCTGATGCGGCGGGCCCTGGCGTTCCTCACGCCGGTCGGGCGGGGGGGCGTGCCCGACGTCGAGCACCTTCGACTGGTTCCCCCTGGTCGGCGCCGTCATCGGGCTGGCCGTCGGCGGAGTGTGGTGGGTGGCCGACCGGGCCTGGGCGCCGGTGGTGGGTGCCGCGGTGACCGTGGTGGCCGACGCCGTGCTCACCGGCGGGCTGCATCTGGACGGCCTGGCCGATGCCGCCGACGGGCTCCTGCCCCCCATGGACAGGGCCCGGCGGCTCCGGGTGCTCCGTGACCCCGCCATGGGCGCATTCGGTGGCGTGGCCCTGATGGCCGTCCTGCTGCTCCGATTCGGGGCGTTCACCACCACACCGGCCCGCCCGTTGGTGGTGGCCGGACTCTGGTGCGGGTCGCGTACGGCCATGGCCGTGATGGCGAGGTCCATGCCCTACGCCCGGCCCGAGGGCGGTCTGGCCACGGCGTTCGTCACCCCGCCGGCCGGCCCGACCCAACCGATGTCGGTTCGTCCGTTCCGCTGGGGTGTCGGGCCCGGTGGTCAGCACGGTCGGTGGGGTGGCTCTGGCGGCGGTACTGGCCGCGGTCGGACGGGGAGCCCTCGGCCTGGCCGCCGTGGGGGCCGAGGCCCTGGCCGCCGCCGCCGTGGGCTGGTTGGCCTGGCGCCGGATCGGCGGATTCACCGGGGATGTGCTCGGTGCGGCCGGGGTGATCGGCGAGACGGTGGGACTCCTGGTGATGGTGGCCAGGTGATCCAGCTGCCGACCGGGGAACCCGGTCCCGCCTCCTCGGTGCCGCCTTCGGCGTCATGGCCGACCGCGCCCTGCCCGAGCCCCCGTCCACCGTGCACCCGGTGGCCCTGTTCGGGCGGGTCATGACCGACCTGGAGCACGGTCTCTACCGGGACTCGCCGTGCCGCCGGGGTGCTGTTCGCCGTCACCGGCGCGGCGATCGGGGCCGGGACCGGAGTGGCGGTGCGCTCCACCGCTGCCGCCACGACCATGGCGGTGGCGGGCCACTCGCTGGTCGAGACGGCCGCCCGTATCGGAGCGGCCCTGGACGCCGACGATCTCGATCGGGCTCGTGCCCTCCTGCCCTCGTTGGTCGGGCGGGATCCGGCCGGCCTCGACGAACAGGAGGTGGCCCGGGCCGTGGTGGAGTCGGTGGCCGAGAACACCGTCGATGCGGTGGTGGCCCCGGCCCTGTGGGGCGCCCTGGCCGGAGCCCCGGGTGTCCTCGCCCATCGTGCCGTCAACACGCTCGACTCGATGGTGGGCCATCGCTCGGACCGGTACGCCAACTTCGGGTGGGCCAGCGCCCGGCTGGACGATGGCTTGGCCTGGCTCCCGGCCCGCATCACCGCCGTTCTGGTCGCCATGGTGCGGCCGGGGAGGGCCGGAACGGTGGCCCACTGCCGTGCATATCCAGGCCCCGGCCCATCCGTCCCCCAACGCCGGCGTGGCCGAGGCGGCCTTCGCCGCCGCGTTGGGGCTGCGGCTCGGCGGGGAGAGCCGTTACGGCGAGCGGGTGGAGCTCCGACCGCCGCTCGGGGTACGGGCGGCCCGTCGGCACCCTCCGACATCCACCGGGCGGTGCGGCTGTCCCAGGATGTCGGCTCGGGTCTGGCTGCCGTCCTGGTGGCGGCGGGGACGCTCCGCGGCGCGAGGACGGGAGCGATGAGGTCCACGGTCCCGTCGGCGCCGATCCCGCCGGCGCCGATCCCGCCGGCCGGAGCCCATGGCGGGGACGGTCCGGCCATCGCCGCCGCGCTGGGGCTGGATCCCGACCGGGTGCTCGACCTCTCCCTCTCGCTCAACCCGGTGGCCCCCGACCCCGTACCGGTGGTGGCCCGTCACCTCGGCGGAGTGCGGAACTACCCGGACGGGACGGCGGCCACCACGGCCCTGGCCGGTGCCATGGGGGAGGATCGGAGCCGGGTGCTGCTGACCAACGGCGGCTCCGAGGCCATCGCCCTGGTCGCCGCCGTCATGGGCGGATGGGTCGACGAACCCGAGTTCTCCCTGCACCCGCGGGGTGCCGGTCCCTACTGGCGGTCCAATCCCCACAGCCCGAGCGGACTGCTGGCCAAAGGATCGGATGTCGCCGATGTGTGGGACGAGGCGTTCTACCCGCTGGCCACCGGTCGGTGGACGAGAGGCGACCCGGGAACGGTGGTGGTGGGCTCGCTGACCAAGCTGTTCGCCTGTCCGGGCCTCCGGATCGGCTACGTGCTGGCCGAGCCTGAGGTGGTCGAGCAGTGCCGGCGCCGGCAGCCGGCGTGGTCGGTCAGCGGACCGGCGGTGGCCGCCCTCCCCGAGCTTCTCGACGCCGCCGACCTGCCGGCCTGGTCGACGGCCGTGGGAACGCTGCGCTCGCAGCTGGTCGACGAACTGGCCTCCCACGGCCTGACCGCCCGTCCGTCCGATGCCAACTGGGTCCTCGTCGAGCACCCGGGACTGCGCCAGCTGCTCGCACCCCACGGGATCGTGGTGCGGGACTGCACCAGCTTCGGACTGCCCGAGGTGACGAGGATGGCGGTACCCTCGGCCGAGGGACTGGCCCGGGTGGCGTCCACCCTGGCCCACATCGACCTCGGGAACCGGCCCGAATCCCGATACGGATCGGCGCCCTGGGTCCGGTGAGGGCGGAACCGGTCCCGTCGGGGGCACTCATGGTCTGTGGCACGGCCAGTGACGTCGGCAAGAGTCGGGTGGTGGCCGGGCTGTGCCGACTGCTCCACCGACGTCAGGTGCGGGTGGCCCCCTTCAAGGGTCAGAACATGGCCCTCAACTCCTACGTCACCGAGTCCGGACACGAAATCGGGCGTTCGCAGGCACTCCAGGCCCTCGCCGCCGGAGCGCGGCCCGAAGTGGCCATGAATCCGGTCCTGCTCAAACCGTCCAGTGACCGTGCCAGCCAGGTCGTCGTCTTGGGCCGTCCCGTCGGGCACCTCGACGCCGCCGCGTTCCAGCTGGCCAAGGCGGATCTCCTGCCGGTCGTGCTCACCGCTCTCGAGGACCTGCGCACCCGTTTCGATGTGATCGTGGCCGAAGGGGCGGGGAGCCCGGCCGAGCCGAACCTGATGGCCAACGATCTGGTCAACCTGGGCCTGGCCGCGGCCTCGGGGATCCCGGCCATCCTGGTGGGGGACATCGAGCGCGGGGGCGTGTTCGCGGCCATCTACGGGACCATGGCGCTCCTTCCCGACGATCGGCGCGACGCGGTCGGTGGCTTCGTGATCAACAAGTTCCGGGGGGACGAGGGCGTACTCCGACCGGCCATCGACGACCTCGAGCGCCGGACGGGGATCCCCTGCCTGGGGGTCGTGCCCCATCTCGGCCGACTCCTCCTCGACGCCGAGGACTCCCTGGCTCTCGCCGACTATCTGGCCCCCGAGGACGGTGGGGAGCTCGGATCCTGGGACCCGGACAGCGACCGGCTCGATGTGGCCGTCTGCCGCCTTCCCCACCTCTCGAACTTCACCGACATCGATGCTCTGGCCATCGAGCCCGGGGTCGGGATCCGGTTCGTCGACCACCCGTCGTCGCTCGGTGATCCGGATCTGGTCATCATCCCCGGATCGAAGAGCACGGTGGCCGACCTGGCCTGGCTGCGCGCCACCGCACTGGACGGTGCCATCACCCGGGCCGGCCGCCGGGGTAGCGCCGTGCTGGGGATCTGTGCCGGGTACCAGATGCTCGGGCACACGATCCTCGACGGGGTCGAGTCCGGTGCCGGTTCCGTCGCCGGACTGGGTTGGATCCCCATGACCACCCGTTTCGGCGAGGACAAGGTCACCCGGCAGCGCCGGGGGACGGTCGACGGTTGCACGGTGCACGGCTACGAGATCCGTCACGGCCAGCCCGGAGCCCGAGGCTACGGTGAATCCGTGGTTCGAGCTCGACGATCGCTACGGCCGGGAGGACGAAGGCGTCGCCGACCCGACAGCCGGCATGTGGGGGACGAGCCTGCACGGTCTGTTCGAGCAGGACGGCTTCAGGGGGGCATTCCTGGCCGGCGTGGCCCGTCGACGGAGCAAGCGGTTCGTGCCGGGCGGACGGTCGTTCGCCGTGGCCCGTGACGAGCAGATCGACCGGTTCGCCGACATGCTCGAGATCCATGCCGACGTGGCCGCCCTCGTCGGTCTGATGGGACGGGGACGTCGATGAACGGGCCGGGGAGCGATGCCCGGGTCGGGGATGTGGTGACGGGGACCTCCGACGTCCGCCGATGGCCCCGGCCGGTGCCCCTGGTCGGTGATCAGACGTCGTCGACCGAGCGGGCCGCCGACCCCCGGGGGTGGGCCTTCGGCCCGGACGACCGCCGTGCCCTCTACGCCGTGCTCGGGGCCCGCCGTGACATCAGGCGGTTCCGCCCCGACGCCGTCCCGGCCGAGCTGGTCGAGCGGATGCTCGGCGCGGCCCATGCCGCTCCCTCCGTGGGCCACTCCCAGCCGTGGCGGTTCATCCTGGTCCGCGATCCGGCGACCCGCGCCCGGGCCGCCGTTCTGGCCGATCGGGAGCGCCTCCGTCAGGCCGCCACCATGGACGAGGACGCCTCGGCCCAGATGCTGGACCTCCAGCTCGAAGGGGTCCGCGAGGCCCCGTTGGGCGTGGTGGTGTGCTGCGACCGGCGGGCACCGGCCCAAGGGGTGCTGGGACGGGCCACCTACGTCGACGCCGACCTCTGGTCCTGTGTCTGTGCCATCGAGAACCTGTGGCTGGCGGCCCGAGCCGAGGGACTCGGTGTGGGATGGGTGACGTTGTTCCGTCCCGACGACCTGGCCCGGCTGCTCGGCATTCCCGACGGCGTCGAGACCCTGGGCTGGCTCTGTGTCGGTTGGCCCGACGAGCGCCCGCCCGATCCGGGGCTGGCCCGGGCCGGCTGGTCGACCCGCCAGCCCCTCGAGGAGGTCGTGATCCACGAGCGGTGGCCGTCCATCGGACCACCCCCACCGGTGTCGAGGGTCACAAGCCCCGGACCGGCGGCCATCGTGGGCACCCGTGACCACGCCGACCGGCTTCTGACGCCGCCCGGCTCGCTCGGCGTGCTCGACCGGGCCGTCGACCGCCTCGGCGCGCTCGGCATCCCCCCCGAAGCTCCCGTCCGGTTCGTCCTGGTCGGGGCGGACCACCCGGTGACCGGCTACCGGGTGTCGACCTACGCCGACGAGGTGACCCGGGACGTCCTCGAGGCCACTGTCGCCGGGCGTTCCCTCGGCGCCACCATGGCCGCCGCCATCGGAGCCGACGTACTGACGGTAGACGCCGGGGTCCGCGGCCCTCCGGTCCCAGGGGCCCACCTGTTGCGCCCGTCGGGAGATCGGGGCGACCTGGTCGTGGCCGACGCCCTCACCACCGGCGACGGTGACGCAGCTCCTCGCCGCGGCCCGGGCCCTGGGTGCGGCGCGGGGTCCCCGGGTCGTGGCCCTGGGTGAGGTGGGTATCGGGAACACGACCGTGGCCGCGGCGCTGGCCGCCGGCCAGCTGGGACTCGAGGCCTCCGACGTGCTCGGACTGGGGGCGGGTGGAGACGCCGGCACACTCCAGCGCAAGCGCACCGCCATCGCCGCCGCCCTCACCCGGGCCCGGTCGGAACACGGGCGGCACCTCTCGGACCCGTTGGTCGCCCTGGCCGCCCTGGGTGGGCCGGAGATCGTGGTCCTGGCCGGCCTGATACTCGGGGCCGCCGAGGCCGGCGCCATGGTCGTGCTGGACGGGCTGGTCACCTCGGTGGCGGCGGTCGGCGCGGTGGCCATCGAGCCCGCCGCCGCCGCCCATCTGGTGGCGGGCCAGCAGAGTCGTGAGCGGGCCCACGAACAGGTCCTCGGCCACCTCGGGCTGGAGCCCCTGCTGACGTTGCGATTCCGTGCCGGTGAGGGTGCCGGGGCGCTTCTGGCCACGCAGATGCTGCTCACCGCGGCCGGGTCCAGGGGCAGCATGGCTACGGTCGAGAGCCGGCCCACGGATGCGGCCCGCTCCCCGTGGATTGAGGTCCGCTGACCGTCCCCGCCCACCCCACGGGGGTCAGCTGCGGTGCACCATGTGGTCCACAAAGGCCAGCTTGCGGATGACGTTCGGGGCCAGCACGAACGGATAGAGGTCGTCGTGACCCATCGACCGGTTGATCTGGTTGAGGGCATAGGAGAGCTCCAGCCAGTTGTCGACGACGTCCCCGAACGAGGTGGTGCTGTCCGGCCGTGTGGGGTGGGCCCCGGTGCGGTGGGATCGTCGCTGGCCGGCGGTGATGGTGGCACCGAGTCCGAAGCTGTCCGCCGTCTGCAGGGTGTCCAGGATGTGGAGGTAGTGGGCGAAGGTCTCGGCCCAGTCCTCGAAGGGATGCATGGTGGCGTAGCGGCTGATGTGGGTTCCCGACCAGGACCGGTCGAGGTCGGAGGGCATCTCGTAGTGCCGTTTCACGGCCAGGGCGTAGTCCTCGCGGTCGTCTCCGAACAGCACCCGGCACGCCTCGAGGACGTCGGGTTGGTTGACCAGGATGGGCCAGTAGTAGTGGCCGATCTCGTGCCGGAAATGGCCCAGCAGGGTGCGGTAGGGCTCGCTCAGCTGCTGACGGAGGTGCTCCCGGTGCTCGGGATCGGCTTCGGCCAGATCCAGGGTGATCACGCCGTTGTCGTGCCCGGTGATGACCTTGGTCTCGGCGCTGGAGAGGAGGTCGAAGGCCAGTCCCTTACGGGCCTGCTCGTCCCGCCGGACGATGGGCAGCCCCAGCTCGGCCAGCTGGAAGATGAGCCGGCGCTTGGCCATCTCCCCGTGCAGCAGCTCGGCCACCCCCTCCATGTCGCCGTCCGCCGGCCGGGTCCGGGTCAGGGTGCAGGACTCACACAGGGTGTTGCTCCCCGCCGGCACCAGCCAGTTGCATCCGGTGACGGCGTGGGTGGCGCACCGCTGCCAGGCCCGGACCGGAGTGCCCAGATCGACGAAATGGTCCGGAGCCACCTCGGTCAGAGCTACCACGTCCCGGCGCTGATGGACGTAGCCGAGCGGTGAGTGGCACCGCAGGCACTGGCTGTTGTCGAAGAAGACCAGCTGGCCGCAGCTGTCACACGTGAACACGCGCATGGGGTGGAGATCCGATCCGGGGTGGTGGCTTCTGGAAGAGGGGAGGTGATCGACGCTACCCGGCCACCGTCCCCGGTAATCCTCGTCGACCTTCACGCTGCGCCCCGGAACGGACGAACACGTGTTCGTATAAGATCGGCCCCTGATGGCGTTGTGGCAGCAGTCCCTGTTCGACCAGGGCGAGTCGGTGACGCTGGGGTCGCTGCCTTCCTGTCAAGGTCGCTCGGCGCTCGGCGCTGGGGCCTGGATCGAGTACCGGCCCGGTTGGGTCGGGCGTCAGGACCTCCTGTTCGAGCACCTGGCCGACGCCGTGCCCTGGCGGCTCGAAGAACGGCCGATGTACGACCGGACCGTGGTCGTACCCCGGATGGTCTCGTTCTACCCGGAGGGGGAGGAGCTTCCGCACCCGGCGCTGACCGAGGCGCGCCAGCTCCTCAACCAGCGGTACGGGGACGGAGGCGCCGGTCCGCTGCGCACCGCCGGGCTGTGCCTCTACCGCGACGGACGCGACAGCGTGGCCTGGCACAGCGACCGCATCGGGAAGACACTCCAGGACCGACACCGTGGTGGCCATCGTCTCGCTGGGGGAGCGGAGGACCTTCCTCATTCGCCCGGTGAGCGGGGGACCCGCCCTCCGCCACCGCCTCGGAGGCGGCGACCTGCTGGTGATGGGAGGCCGGTTCCAGCAGGCGTGGGAGCACGCCGTGCCCAAGACCACCCGACCCGTGGGGCCCCGCATCAGCGTGCAGTTCCGGACCCGCGGCGCCGGTTGAACGGTCCGCCCCGGGATCGGCGTCTTGTACCCTGGCCGGGGGGCATCGGATCCGACCGACGGACCCCGGGGAGTCCGCACGGTCCGACCACGAGGAGAGCCCATGGCCCAGAGCGCAGGACTGCACGAGCCCGAGGACCGGCTGCCGACCAGCACCATCGACCGGCACCGGGCCCTGGCATCGATCCAAGAGGAGCTGGAGGCCGTCGACTGGTACGACCAGCGGGTGGCGGCCACCGACAACGCCGAGCTGGCCGAGGTCCTGGCCCACAACCGGGACGAGGAGAAGGAGCACGCCGCCATGACCCTGGAGTGGCTGCGGCGGAACGACCCGGTGCTGGACCGCCATCTGCGGACGTACCTCTTCACCTCGGAGCCGGTGGTGGCCGTCGAGGAGGCGGCGGGGCAGGACGCCGATCCCCACTCGCTGGGCATCGGTGACCTCCGCCTCTAGGGGTCCGGCGGCCGGGTCCGGGGTCGCTCAGGCCAGTTCGACGGCCTGACGCCGGTCATCCACGGGCAGATCGTCGCCCACCGTGGCCGTCACCTCGAGGGACTCCAGCGTGGCGATGCCGCTGATGACCGAGGCGAAGGCGGTGTCGGCGGCGTCGCGGCCGGTGGCGATCCTCACCATGGCCGGACGGGGGGCCAGGTCGGTGGCGTCGTAGGCGTACCAGCGGCCGTGCTCGATGATCTCGAAGACGGCGTGGAAGTCCATGGGGAACAGGCCCGGGGCGTAGACCGAGGTGAACCGGGCCGGAATGCCCACGGCCCGACACAGGGCCACGCCCAGATGGGCGAAGTCGCGGCAGGTGCCCATGCCGGTCAGCAGTGTGTGCTCGGCCGAGTCGTGCACCGAGCTCGATCCGGCCACATAGCCGACCCGCTGGCGGATCCACTCGGTGATGGCCTGGACCCGCGCATCCACCGATGACTCCACGCCGAACTCGGCCACGGCGAAGCCGACCAGATGGTCCGAGGGACAGTAGCGACTGGGACGGAGGTAGACCAGCCTCGAGTTGGCCGCCACCAGATCGGGCCGTCCCGAGCTCGACACCGTGATCGGTGCGCCCGCCGAGGGTGGATGGGCCACGGTGTCGATCTCGGCCCGGTAGGAGACGCGCAGCCGACCCACCGGTGCGGCGAGGACGTGGGAGCGCGTCCCGTTCGGTCCGAGGAGCTCGGAAGCCGCCATGGGCTCCCCCTCGGAACGGGCGTCGAACCGCTCGGAACGCACGGCACCGGCCGTCGCCGATGCCGTGATCTGGAGTACCACCTCGGCCGGTTCCGCCACCCAGAACCCCAACTCGCAGGAGAGCACCCGTCGGCCCCCGGTGCCCGGCCCGACCTGGTCGGTCCGGGGGATGCCGATCTGACCCATCTCTGAGCTTCCCACACCCATGGGCGATCGACCCGATACCGGGCGGGGGACGATGCCCCGGGCTCCGCGCCCGTCGTGTCGTAGGGTCGATCCGTGCCGCGCCCCGACGTCCCGATCCCCGCGCCCTTCGCCCCCGGCTCGGTGTCGATGCGCCTCTATCCCCACAACGAGCTCCCGGCCTCCGAGGTCGTGGCCGAGCTGTGTACGCAGGCCGTCCTGGCGCTGGAGGCGGGATTCGACGGCGTGATGACCAGCGAGCACCATGGCGGCTTCCCCGGCTACCTCCCCAATCCCCAGCAGGTGTCGTCCTTCGTCCTCGACGACCATCCCACCGGTTGGGCGGCCGCCTGCCCCCTGCTCCTCCCGCTCCGACCCACCGCCTTGGTGGCCGAGGAGACGGCCTGGCTGGCGGCCCGCCATCCCGGTCGGGTGGGCCTGGGCGTGGCCGCCGGCGCGCTCCCACTGGACTACGAGGTCATGGGGAGCGACCGGGCCTCGGCACCGGCCCGCTTCGCGGCCGAACTGCCCCGCCTGGTGGCCATGCTCCAGGGCCGTGGCCTCGGTCCGTTGTCGGGCGACCCCGCCCTGACCCGGTGCGCCGACCATCCCGTGCCGGTGCTCAGCGCCGCCGTCTCGGCCGCGGCCGCCCGCCGGGCGGCGCGGGCCGGCGCCGGAATCCTGATGGAGGGGATGTCCGACGCGGAACGACTGGCCCGTCTCACCGCCGCCTACGACGACGCCGGAGGAGTGGCGGCCAAGGTGCTCATCCGGCGGGTGTGGTTGGGTGACCTGCCCACCGAACTCGTCGACCGGCAGCGCCGGGTCTACGACGGTGTGACCGGGGATCCGGCCGCCTTCGGGACCGACCAGACCGTAGTGGCCGACGACGCCGTCAGCCTGGCCGACCAGCTGTCGGCCGTGGTGGGGGCCACGGGGGCCACGTCGCTCGATCTCCGGGTCCATCTTCCCGGTATCCCTCCCGAGGCGGTCCGTCACCAGATCGTCGAACTGGGGATGGCAGTGGTGCCGCGGATCAAAGATGCAAGGACTGCATGACGGGGTCGCTTAGAGCCGGGAGTAGGTGGCCGCCTCCTCCTCGAATCGCATCGAGGCTTCGAGGCTGACCGACGGCCGGGTGAGATCGACGGCGGAGAGCACGTCGGCGGAGAGGATCTCGGCCGCCCCCCCGGCCAGGGCCCGGTCGAAGGCCAGCTGGGCGCTGCGCTGGGCCACCAGGGCGAAGTCGGCCGGTGTGAATCCGGCCGTGCGCGACGCCACCTGCCCGGGGTCCCCGGCGGGGAGGAACTCGGCCACCAGGTCGGCGCGCTCGGACTCGTCCGGCGCCCCCACCGGGATGACCAGGTCGAACCGACCCGGTCGCAGGAGGGCCTTGTCGATGGCGGCGACGGAGTTGGTGGCCATGACCATCAGACGGTCGGGGCGGGCCTTGAACAGGGGGATGACCTTCAGGAGCTCGTTGACGAGGGGTTGGCTGTCGGGGCGGTCGGCCCGGTCCGAGGCGATCTCGTCGGCCTCGTCGATGAAGCACACCAGCCGGTCCACCCTCCCCAGCTCGGCCAGGCTGTCCCGCAGGGCCCTGGCCCCCTCGACCCCCTGACCCAGCAGCGAGGGGTGGAGCTCGACGAAGGCCCACGACAGGCGCGAGGCGATGGCCCGGGCGAACGATGTCTTTCCCGTGCCCGGGGGCCCGAACAGAAGCACCGCGGCCGGCGGCACCAGCCCGAGCTGATCGGCCAGCTCGGTGTGGGCCAGCGGAGCCACCACCCGGCGGTCCAGGAGTCCCTTGGCCGTCGAGAACCCTTTCATCGACTCCCACAGGCCGGCGGCGGGCACCTGGCCGCCGAAGCGCTCCACGATGGCCAACTCCTCGGGCACCATCGAGGCATCGCGGGTGTAGAGGTCCAGTCCGTCCCGCCGGGTGAAGCCCTGGTTCTCGAAGGCCGACTCACCGACCTGGCCCGGGCTGATCAGGGCCAGGAGCCGCCGGCCCCCCCGGTGGATGATCTCCTGGTCCAGCTCACGGAGCAGTCCCGAGCCGATGCCCTGGTGGCGCCAGTCGGGGTGCAGGGCCAGCATCAGCAGGTGGGCGTCGGTGCCGTCCACCCGGGCCACGACGGCTCCCACCACCGTGCCGGCCGGTGAGATCGCCACCACGGCGGCCTGGTGCTCGTGGAGGGCCTCCACCACGTCGGTGCGGTTGTAGGCGGCCCCGGTGGCCGAACCGGCCAGGTCGATCAGGCGGACGATCTCCTCGGAGGAGATGGCCGGGTCCCGGTAGTCGAGGGCCAGGGCCCGCCACTGGTGCTTCAACGGTCGAACCTCCCACGGGCTGGGGCCGATCCTACCCGGGGCGGGGGCGGTTGACCCGGTGCGGGGTACGGCCCACACTGAGTGCCGGCCCAAGGGGGGCCAGAAGGAGCCGGTGCCATGGGACAGTGGAGCAGGGCCGAGATCGAAGCGGCGTTCACCGAGTATCAGCGCAAGGCGGCCGACGCCGGGGCGTCGGGTGACTGGCGGGAGTGGACCGACCAGTTCACCGAGGACGCCACCTACATCGAGCACCACTACGGGCAGTTCGAGGGTCGCCAGGCCATCCATGCCTGGATCAGCGCCACCATGTCGGAGTATCCCGGGAGCGACATGCCCGAGTTCCCCATCGAGTGGTACGTAATCGACGAGGACCGGGGCTGGGTGGTGTGCCAGGTGTGGAACCGGATGCGGGACCCCGGCGACGGCACCGTCCACCAGGAGTACAACTTCACCCTTCTCAAGTACGCCGGCGATGGCCAGTGGTCCTACGAGGAGGACGTCTACAACCCCATGCGGTTCGGGGCCATGGTGGCCGGTTGGGAGGCGGCCCGGGCGGCTGCCAGCAGTTGACCCGTCGCGGACCGGTCCCGGCCTGTGGCACCACGACGCCACGGGGTCGACCGCACTACGGTTCTCGGTGTGGAACAGCGGCGACTGGGACGGACCGAGCATCGCTCGTCGGTGGCCATCCTGGGGGGAGCGGCCTTCTGGGACGGTGATCCCGACAGCACGGCATCGGCCCTGTCGGACGCGCTGGCGGCGGGGGTCAACCACCTGGATGTGGCTCCGCAGTACGGACGGGCCCAGGAGCTGTTGGGTCCCTCCCTCCCCGACGTGCGGGACCGGCTCTTCGTGGCCTGCAAGACGTTGCGGCACAGCGGTGACGGGGTGCGGGCCCAGCTAGAAGAGTCGCTGACCCTGCTGCGCTGCCAGTACTTCGATCTGTACCAGATGCACGCGGTGACCGACGTGGCGGAGCTGGATGCACGGGCCGATGCGGCCGAGGCCATCCTCCGGGCCCGGGACGAGGGACTGTGCCGGTGGGTGGGGATCACCGGCCACGAGCTCTCCGCTCCCGCCGCCCATCTCGAGGCCCTGCGCCGCTACGACCTCGACACGGTGATGTTCCCGGTCAACCCGCAGCTGTGGTCGGACTCCAGCTACCGCCGTGACGCCGAGGCGCTGCTGGACCACGCCGCCCGCCACGATGTCGGTGTCATGGCCATCAAGGCCGCAGCCGCCCGGCCGTGGGCCGGTCGGGAGCACACCTCGAGCACCTGGTACGAGCCCTACACCGCCGCCGACCAGGTGGCCCGTGGCATCGGCTTCACCCTGTCCACCCCCGGGGTACACGCCTTCTGCACCCCCGGGGACATCCGGGTCCTCCGGACGGCGCTGGCGGCGGCGGAGGGCCTCGTCCCCATGAGCCCGGCGCAGCGGGATGAGGCCGTCCGGTCGGTGGCCGACGAGCCCAGCATCTTCCCCATGCCGGCGGTGTGAACCTGTCATCGGAGGGGGCGGCGGGATGGCCCGCGCCGGCACCGGGCTCCCGCCTCACCGTCGTCGCCCCGGTACCGGGGACGGTGGTGCTGGTCCCGGTGGCCACCGGTGGCGTGGTGGCCGAAGGTGCGACCCTGCTGATCCTGGAGTCCATGAAGATGGAGCACGTGGTCCGGTCGCCGGTCGCCGGTGTGGTGCGGGCGGTGGACGTGGAGGCGGGGGCGCTGGTGGCCGTGGGGGAGACCCTGGCCGTGGTCGAGGCCGGCGGTGCCGACACCCCGGTGGACCGCCGCTCGCCGACCGTCGACATCGAGGCGGTGCGACCGGACCTCGCGGCGCTGCTCGGGCGCCGGCAGGGCGTAAGCGACGCCGGTCGGGTCGAGGTGGTCGAACACCGTCACCTGCAGGGTCGACGGACGGCGCGAGAGAACATCGACGACCTCTGCGACCCCGGCAGCTTCACCGAGTACGGGTCGTTGGCCATCGCCGCCCAACGGGGTCGACGACCGATGGAGGAGCTGATCGAGCGCACGCCGGCCGACGGTCTGGTGGCCGGCATCGGCCGGGTCAACGGAGCCGACTTCGACGACCGACATTCCCGCTGTGCCGTCCTCTCCTATGACTACACGGTCATGGCCGGTACCCAGGGAGCGCAGAACCACCGCAAGAAGGACCGGATGTTCGAACTGGTCCGACGGTTGCGCCTGCCGGTCGTCCTCTTCGCCGAAGGCGGCGGGGGCCGTCCCGGGGACACCGACTATGCCGTCATCACCGGTCTGGACACCATGGCCTTCGCCGAGTTCGGCGCCCTGAGCGGGCTGGTCCCGCTGGTCGGTATGGTCTCGGGGTTCTGCTTCGCCGGCAATGCCGCCCTGCTCGGATGCTGCGACGTGATCATCGCCACCCCCGGCACCTCCATCGGCATGGGGGGACCGGCCATGGTCGAGGGCGGTGGGCTGGGTACGGTCCGACCCGAGGACATCGGTCCGCTCGACGTCCAGGTGGGAAACGGGGTCGTCGACGTGGTGGCCGAGGACGAGGCCGATGCCGTCCGCCTGGCCCGGCAGTACCTGTCCTATTTCCAGGGGACCACGGTGGGGTGGTCGTGTGCCGACCAGCGGCTGCTGCGGTCGGCCGTGCCCGCCGAGCGGGTGCGGGTCTACGACATCCGGGCGCTCATGACCACCCTGGTCGACGCCGACTCGCTACTGGAGCTCCGGCGGGGATTCGGCGAGGGCATCGTCACTGCGCTGGCCCGGGTGGAGGGCCGCCCGATCGGCCTGGTGGCCAACAATCCCGTCCACCTGGGCGGCGCCATCGACCGGGACGGTGCCGACAAGGCGGCCCGATTCCTCCAGCTGTGCGACGCCCATGACGTCCCCGTCCTGTTCCTCTGCGACACCCCGGGCTTCATGGTGGGTCCCGAGGCCGAGCAGACCGCCCAGGTCCGTCACTTCAGCCGTCTGTTCGTAATCGGGGCCAGCCTGACCGTCCCGTTCTTCACCATCGTGGTGCGCAAGGGATACGGACTCGGGGCCCAGGCCATGGCCGGGGGTAGCTTCCGGTCCCCGATCTTCACGGTGGCCTGGCCCACCGGCGAGTTCGGGGGCATGGGCCTCGAGGGAGCGGTGCGTCTCGGCTTCCGGCGGGAGCTGGACGCCGTCGAGGACCCCGACGAGCGCGACGCCCTCTTCGCCACCATGGTCGACCGGGCCTACCAACACGGCCAGGCCATCAACGTGGCCTCGGCCTACGAGATCGACGACGTGATCGATCCGGCCGAGTCCAGGCAGAGGATCGTCGAGGCGTTGCGCTCGGTCCCCCCTCCGGCCGCCCGTTCCGGCAAGAAGAGGAGCTGCATCGACACGTGGTGAGGGGTGGTCCCGCCGGTCAGCCGGTCGGGACGGCCAGCCGGACCGGACGATCAGGGGGAGCCCAGGAGACCGTCGGTGAACCGGCGCACCGACTCCCAGGCGTCGACGGCCTCGGGCACGCCGAGGTTGACCAGTCCCTGGACGCCGTGGATCCCACCGGCCACGACATCGAGGCGGGCGTCCACGCCGACCGCCTTCGCTCTCCGGACCAACCGCTCGGCGTCGAGGCGGCACAAATCGGTCTCTCCCACCTGGGCCAGGAGCGGAGGGAGGCCGGAGAGGTCACCCCGGGCCGGTGAGGCCCACCGGGCCCGGACATCGCCGCCCGGCCCGACGTAGTCCCGTGCCCGGGCCCGGAGGAACCCCTCGGTGATGAAGGCGTCCCGGAGTGACGATGGCCCCGGGCCGTACCCGGCCGTGTCGAGGTCCACCCACCCCGACAGGCTGACCACACCGGCTGGGACGGGCAGCCCCGCGTCGCGTGCCGCCATCACGGTGCTCAGGGCCAGGCCGCCACCGCAGGAGTCACCGATGCACACCAGGCGGTCGGGATCCTGCCCGGATTCCAGAAGGGTGCGGTACACCGACAGGCAGTCCTCCAGCGCGGCCGGACCGGGGTGCTCGGGAGCCAGCCGGTAGTCCACGGTGACCACCGGGACCCCTGTCCACTCGGCCACGTACTCGGCGTAGAAGAGGTAGGCCTCGAGGTCACACGATACGAACGCCCCTCCGTGGACGAACAGTGCCACGCCGCGGGTGCCGTCACTGGTGGGCCGGGCCAGCCGCCCGGTCGGGACCCCTCCCGCCACGGAGGTGTGGACCTCGGTGCCGGTGGCCAGTGGGTGGCCGTGGAGTGGGGCCATCGCCGCCCGGGTGGTGGCCGCGTCGTCGACGGCCCCGGCGAAGCCCTCAGGCATACCGTCCACGATGGAGCGAAGCAGGTCGCTGGTCACATCACCGTTCTCCCCCGCCTTCGTCCCGAATCCTGTCCGGTCAGACCGTTTCGGGTCGGACCCGGTAGATGACCACCGGGGACCGGGCGTGGGTGGCGCAGTGCTGGCTGACCGAGCCGAGGAGCATCCCCGAGAACGTCCCGTGGCCGCGGCTGCCCACCACGAGGAGGTCGGCGTGTTCCGACGCCACCACCAGAACCTCAGCGGCGTGACCCTCCACGATCCGGCTTCCGACCGTCGTCGAGGGGTACCGGTCGGCCACCGTGCGGACGATGGACTCGAGGATGGTCCGGGCGTCGCCGGCTGGGTCGTACTCCGCCGGGAAGGGGATGACCGGCCCGATACCGGTGGGCCACTGCCACGTGGTCACGGCCTCCACGGAGGCGCCGATCCGGGCAGCCAGGTCGACGGCCCATTCCAGCGCCGCCACCGAAGTGTCGGAGCCGTCCACCCCCACCACGATCCGCTGGCCCTCCCGGTCTCGACCTCCGCCTGCGGCCCGGTCGTTGTCTCCGTCGTCGGTGTGGGGCACGATGATTCTCCTCTCCTGCGTCCGGTCCCGGGCCACCATGCCACGGCCGGTCTCCCGTCGCACTCAGGGGATGCGGTCGAGACTCTCCTGCCGGCGGGAGGCCACGGCATCCAACTGGTCCATCCCGGGCCCTCCCGTTGACGGTCCCTCTTCGGGAGGCCCGGTCCCGACCAGCGCCCCCAGCGTGGCGCTCACCGAGGACCGGAGCGCTCCGACGTCATAGCCGCCCTCGAGGAACAGCACCAGGCGCCCGGCGCCGGGGGCGTACCCCGCCACCACCGCGGCCAGGTCGGCGAAGTCGCCGGCGGTGAGGGCCAGATCGGCCAGGGGATCGGCCCGGTGGGCGTCGAAGCCGGCCGACACCAGAACCCAGGTCGGTGCGAACGTCTCCACCGCCGGGGTGACCAGGCGATCGAAGGCCCGTCGCACGACGTCCCCGGTGGCCCCGGAAGGCAGGGGTACATTGACCGTCGTACCCGGAGCTCCCGGTCCGCCCACGTCGGAGGCCCGACCGGTGCCCGGATAGCACGGCCACTGGTGCGTCGAGACGTAGAGCACGGCCGGTTCGTCCCAGAACAAGGCCTCGGTGCCGTTACCGTGATGGACGTCCCAGTCCACGATCAGGACCCGCTCGCCCGCCGCCACCAGGGATGCCGCCGCCACCGCCACGTTGTTGACCAAACAGAAGCCCATGGCCCGGTCGGCCAGGGCGTGGTGCCCCGGTGGTCGGGCGACCACGAAGGCCAGGTCGCCGCGTCCGGCGCGGAGCTCGTCCACGGCCACCAGGCCGGCGCCGGCTGCCCGGGTGGCGATGGCCCACGACTCCGGTGTGGCGTAGGTGTCGGCGTCGAGGGAGCCGCCGCCCTGGCGGCAGAACCGGAGGAGATGCTCGAGATGGAGCTCGGTGTGGACCCTCCCCAGTTCGAGCGGCCCGGCGGGCCGGGTGCCCACGGTGACCAGGTCGTTGCCCAGGTGCAGATCGTCGATGCCCTGCATGACCGCCGATACCCGTTCTGGCCGCTCCGGGTGTCCGGACAGGACGTGCTCCTCGCCCACTTCCGGGCCCACAACGGTCAGCACGGTGGCCCACCGCAGTGACGGCGTCCGCAGATGTTCACCGGTGCTCCTCTCGGTCCGTGGCCACCCAGAGTCTGCCCCACTCCCCGGGGGCACCACGCCTCCGGCCACCCCGGGCCCCGGTGGGTCGGCAGCCTAAAGTGAGCCGATGTCCACGAGGCCGACGGGGGGTGGGGGAAGGTGACGTCGGCCTCGGTCGGGACCCTGGTCCTCATTGCCCTGGCCGCGGTTCTGGCTCCCGTCCTCTCCGAGCTCACCGGGGCCCTAGCCATCCCCGAGATCGTCATCCAGATCGGGCTGGGGATCCTCATGGGCCCCTACGTGCTCGACATCGCCCATGTCAGCACCATCGTCACCGGGCTCTCCGACCTCGGTCTGACCTTCTTGATCTTCCTGGCCGGCTACGAACTGGATCTGCAGAAGATACGGGGCCGGCCGTTGGAGCTGGCCATCGGGGGCTGGGCCATCTCGCTGGTGATCGGACTCGGCGCCGCGTTCGCACTGGTCTCTACCGGCCTGGCCCGGGACACGGTGGTGGTCGGCCTGGCCCTGACCACCACCGCCCTCGGCACCCTGGTCCCCATGCTGCGGGACGCCGACGTGATGGACACCCGCTTCGGTTCGTACATCTCGGCCATCGGCACGGTGGGGGAGTTCGGACCCATCGTGGCGGTGGCCCTGCTGTTGACGAAGAAGGACCCGCTGTTGACCTCGCTCCTTCTGGTGGCTTTCATCACCCTGGCGGTGGCCACGGTGTTGCTGGCGGCGAGAACGCAGCCACCCAGGCTGGTGCACATGCTCAGCCGACACCTCGAGTCGAGTGCCCAGTTGCCGGTGCGGGTGTCCCTCCTCTTCATCGTGCTGCTCGTTCTCCTGGCCGAGACCCTCGGCCTCGATGTGCTGCTCGGTGCGTTCGCGGCCGGCATCGTGGTCCGCCTGTTCTCGGCCGGGGGGGAGATCGCCGCGGTGCGGGGCAAGCTGGAGGCCATCGGGTTCGGCTTCCTCATCCCCGTGTTCTTCGTGGTCAGTGGCATCCAGTTCGACGCCCACGTCTTCGTCGAGGACCCGAGCTCGCTCTGGCGAGTGGGGCTCTTTCTGGTGCTGATGCTGGTGGCCCGGGGTGTCCCCGTCTTCCTCCTCTACCTGAAGGTCCTCACCCCGCCCGAACGGGTCCCGATGGCCCTGCTCTCGGCCACGGGGCTGCCCCTGATCGTCGTGATCACCAGCATCGCCCTGGCCGAGGGCAAGATGCTGCCCGTCAACGCCGCGGCGTTGGTGGCGGCGGGCATGCTCTCGGTCCTGTTGTTTCCGGCCACCGGCCTGTGGCGCATGAGGACGGCGGGTCTGGCCGTCGCCATCACCGATCACCAGGCCGCCGACTCCTTTGCTCCGGACGGCTCGGACGGGTCGGGAACGCCGGTGGCGTCCGACAGCTCGGCCGAGTCCGAGGGGTCGGACGGTACTGAGCCCCCGCCGGCGAGCTGAGCGACCAACCGCGGCCCCCGTAGGCGTGGCTGCCAGGGGAAAGTCGCACCACCCCCGGGCTCAGGGGGTGTCGTGCTGGATGGTGAACCAGTCCCGGGCCTCGAGGTAGGAGGAGAACGCCGTGGCGATGGTGTCGATGTCCTCGGCCCGCTTGGGCCGTTGGAGCTCGTAGACGTGAGGGAACTCAAGCCACCCGGTCACCAGCTCCCACAGCCGCAGTGCGGCGTCACCGGTGGGCGGGTCGACCAGGACCGGGCCGAACAGGGCCTGACCGTCGTCGAAGACAAGGGTCGGCACGCCGAACCCTCCCTTGGACACCACCAGGTCGTGCTCGGCCCCGACCTCGTCACCGGTCGAGGGGTCGCCGATGGCCGCCGAGACGATGCCGGGATCGAGGCCCATCTCGGACAGGAGCGCCTCGGCCACATCGGGACGGTGGGGCTTGCGGCCCTCCTCGTGCAGGGCCCGTCCCGCCACCGCGTACCAGCGGTCGAGAAGTTCGGGATCCTTCCGGCGGAGGTACGCGCCGATTCGCATCATCGACCAGCCGTAGGACCACTCCCGCTCCCAGGGATGCTTCTTGCCCTCGGCCCGGTTGATCTCCTCGAGGCTGAAGAACCGCCAGCGGACCTCGACACCGGCCCGGTCCCGGACCTCCCGGATCCACAGGGACGTCTGGTAGGCGTACGGGCACATGATGTCGAAGTGGAAGTCGACGGCCCGAGGCGGGGTGAACTCACTCGGGCTGCTCATGGCCAACCTCCATCATCGGGCCGGACGTCTCCGCCGACCCGACCACCGTACTCCTGTGACCTCCGTCACTCCTGTGGCCCGGTTGCCAATTCGACGAAGCGGGCCGCCGCCGGCGCCAGCATCCCGTGCCGGTGGACCAGGGCGATGCTCCGTTCCACCGAAGGCAACGGGCGGGCCACGGTGGCCCCCAGGGCTCCGGCTACGGCGGCGATGGGCTCGGGCACGAGGGCGGCCCCGGCCCCGGCCAGTACCAGGGGGAGGATGGCGTCCCGTTGGGCGGTGACCACCGCCACCCGGGGCACCGCCCCGGCGCCGGCGAAGCCCTCGTCGAGGAGCCTGCGGGTGGAGGTGCCCAACGGTGCGGCCACGAAGGGGGTGAGGACGAGGTCGGCCAAGGCCAGCTCCGGGATTCGGTCACTGTCACTGTTACCGGCCCCGGCTCCGGCCCCGGGGCCCCGGCCGCCGTGCGCTCCGCCGCCCCGTACCCCGCCGGCCGACTCCCCGACAGGGTTGCCCCACCCGCCGAGTCCAGGCGGGAGGATGAGCAGGAGCGCCTGGCTCCCGATGGCCCGGCTGGTCAGGTCGGGGGGAACATCGGTGGCCTCGGTGATCCCGGCCTCGCACCGCCCGTCCCGCACCATGGCCATCAGGTCGGAGGTGTCCTCGGGCGCGGCAAGGTCCACGTCCACCCCCGGATACCGTCGCCGGAACCGGCCCACCAGTTCCGCCAGCGGATCGGCGGCCAGGGTGGGGAGGCTGGCCAGCGCCAGCGTCCCGGACCGCACCCCGGCCACCGCCGCCACCGCCGCCCTCCCCGTCTCGACATCGCGGAGGGCCTGTCGGGCCGGTTCCACCAGGGCCTGACCGGCTGCTGTCAGGCGCACGCGGCGACCTACGCGGTCGAACAGGCCCACGCCCAGCTCGCGCTCCAACTCCTTGACGGCCAGTGAGAGGGCGGGCTGGCTCACGTCCACCTCGTCGGCGGCCGCGGTGAAGCCACCGTGGTCCACCACGGCCAAGAAGTAGGTGAGCCGCCGAATATCCATAAGTAAATCATATCAAAATAATGAATTCCATCTATTGGACTTTTAGATGGAGGGTGAGGACACTGGGTTCGAGATGAGTACGGCGATTGTCGACGACGAACGGGCCACCCGATGGCACCAGCTGACCGTCGAGCCCCGGCGCCCCGAGGCGATCCGGAGGCTTCCCCGGGGTTACCTCCTGGCCGTGGCCGCCGTGTGCGTGGGTGCGTTCATGGGCCAGTTGGACGCCAGCATCGTCACGCTGGCCTTTCCGGCCCTTGAGCGGTCCTTCCACGCCGGGGTGGCCTCGGTCAGCTGGGTGGGCCTGACCTACCTCTTGGTGCTGGTGGCCACGGTGGCGGCCGTGGGGCGGTTTGCCGACATGGTGGGTCGGAAGCTCCTCTACCTCTACGGCTTCATCATCTTCATCGTCGGCTCGGTGCTCTGTGCCGCCGCTCCCAGCCTTCTGGCTCTGGACGCCTTCCGCGCCGTCCAGGCCATCGGTGCCGCCATGCTGCAGGCCAACAGCGTGGCCATCATCGCCCTGGCCGTGCCCCGCCGCCGGCTGGGCCGGGCGCTCGGAATCCAGGGGGCGGCCCAGGCCCTCGGACTGGCCCTGGGCCCCTCGGTCGGTGGCCTCCTGCTCGCCGTCGGCGGGTGGCGTCTGCTCTTTCTCGTCAACGTCCCCGTCGGGCTGGTGGGTCTGGTGGCAGCCCTCCTCTTCGTCCCCCGCAGCACGCATCTGCAGGGCCGCGCCCAGTTCGACTGGCCCGGATTCGCCCTGTTCTTCCCGGCGGTGGCCTGCCTCGTCTTCGCCGTCTCGGAGGGCAACCACCAGGGGTGGACCTCCCCGCTCATACTGGCTTCGGCGATCGCCTCCGCCGCGCTGGGAGCGGTGTTCGTGGCCCGGGAGCGACGATGCCACAACCCCATGGTCGATGTCTCGCTGTTCCGTCGGGTGCGCTTCACCGCCGGGGTGTCGAGCAGCCTGCTGGCCTTCCTGGTCCTGTTCGGGGTGTTGGTGGTGGTGCCCTTCCTCCTCGAGCGGGCCAGCGGGTTCGGGACGGTTCGGACCGGACTCGAGCTGATGGTCATGCCGGTGGCCCTGGGTGTGGTGGCTCCCTTCTCGGGGCGGATGGCCGACTCCGTCGGCGTGCGCCGTCCGGCGGTGACGGGGCTGGGGATGGCCGCTTCGGGGCTACTGCTCCTGGCCGTCCTCCGTCCCTCGACCCCGGGATTCCTGACCCTCCTGGCGCTGATCGGCGCCGGGCTCGGACTGTTCACCTCCCCCAACAACGCCGGGATCATGGCAGCCGTCCCGGCGCGGCAGTCCGGTCTGGCCTCGGGCCTGCTCAACATGAGTCGGGGACTGGGGACGGCGATGGGCCTGGCCGTGACCACCGCCGTCTTCACCGCCCTCGGGGGCGACGGCGGCGCTCCGGCGGCGGTGCGCTCCGCCGTCTCGGTGACCTTTGTGGTGCTGGCGGGAGTGGCTCTGGCGGCCGCCGTGATCACCGCCCTGGGGTCCAGCTCCCAACCGCTGGGTCGGCGTCATCCGGACGGGCTGGTGGTGGACCCGGTGGTGGCGGACGGGGTGGCGGAGCCGGCTCTGCCCGCCGCCCCGGCCCCGGGTTGACCCGCTCCTCCGGAACCCGCCACTCCGCCCGGCCATCCGACCACGTTCCGTGGTGTTCTGTGTGATTTTGGGTGGTTCCGGTGGAGCGTGCCTGGGGACGGTGGCGGGCGCCTCGGAGCGGGCGGATGGATTGGGCCGGTCTCGGTCGGTCTTGTCACACCCCTTTGATTAGCTGTGGTCATGGCGGTGGACGTCCTGGTGGGCAGTGGTTCCGATGGTGATTCCGGGGGTGATCCCGAGTGCGAGGCCATGGAGGCCAGACTGCGTCGGCACGCCCGGGTGGATGCCGAGACGGCCTGGGCCGTGGCCCACTTCGAGTCCTCGGGGGCCTGGCAGCGGTCCGGGGCCGGGTCGGCCAAGGCGTGGATCATGCACCAGCTCCATCTGTCCTCGCCCGAGGCCGGACGCCACATCGCCCGGGGCCGGGCCCTCCGTCATCTGCCCGTAGTGGAGGCGGCCTTCGGTGAGGGGGCCATCACCGGGGACCACGTGGCCGTCCTCATGGCTCTCGACCACGGGGCCACCAAAGAGCCCCTCCACCGCCAGGAGCAGCTGTTGGTGGACCTGGCCCGCACCCTCACCTTCGAGGAGTTCAAGCGGAAGATCGACTACTGGGCCCTCCACTACGACCCCGACGGCACCACCGAGGCGGCTGAGGAGCGCCGCCACCGGAGGGGCGCCTACCTGGTCCGGGGCCTGGACGGGACCTGGGTGGGCCGGATGAACCTGGACGACGTCTCGGGCACCATCGTCAACAATGAGCTCGAACGCCTGGAGCAGCTCCTGTTCGAGGCCGACAGGGCCGAGGCCACCGAGCGGCTGGGACGGAGGCCCCTTACCTCCGAGCTCATCCGCACCCCGGCCCAGCGCCGGGCCGACGCCATACTGGAGATGGCCCTGCGCTCGGGGTCCATGCCCGAAGACGCCCAGCGGCCCGCCCCCACCTTCAACGTCCATGTGGGCTGGGAGAGCCTGCACGGTGTCCTCTCCGAGCTGGAGGGAGGCCCCATCGTCCCGACCGGCCAGCTCCTCTCCTGGCTGGAGGGGGCCGACATCGTCCGGATCCGACACGACCCCGAGGGCCCGGTCACCCTCAGCCACACCACCCGGCTGGCCGAGGTCACCATCCGGTGCCTGGAACAGGCCGTGTTCGACCGCCCCGACCGCAAGGAGTGCCCCCACACCGACCGCTACTTCACCGGGGCCACCCGACGGGCCATCGAGATCCGGGACCGCCACTGCACCCACCCCTACTGCGACCGGCCGGCCCGGTACTGCCAGGTCGACCACATCAAGCCCTACACCCAGGGGGGACAGACCACCCAGGACAACGGGCGCCTCCTGTGCGGGTTCCACAACCGCTGGTACTACACCCACCACCAGCGCTTCGGACCGACCACGGACCCTGGACCGGATCCCGACCCGCGGCCCCCGCTCCGGGAGTGAGGGCGGCGGGTCCGGTGGGGTGCCGGCAGGAATCCCCCCGGGAGTAGTGGCTGGCGTTGCCGGGTCAGAAGTGCCCGAGAACCGGATGGGGTACGTAGGGCTCTTCGAGTCGCGCCACCTCGTCGTCGGTCAACGTCAATTCCTCGGCGGCCAGGGCGTCGCCCAGGTGGGACGGCTTGGTGGCGCCGACGATGGGAGCGGTGATCCCCGGCTTTCCCAGTACCCATGCCAGTGCCACCTGAGCCGACGGCACCGCGTGCTCAGCGGCCACCTCGGCCACCCGCTCCACCACGTCGAAGTCGGTGGGCTGGCCGTAGAGGTAGTCGGTGAATGCGTCCGTGTCCGAACGGGTGGTCCGTCGTTCGCCCGCCCGGCTCCGGTTCCCAGCCAGAACCCCCCGGGCCAGGGGGCTCCACGGGATGATCCCGACACCCTGGTGGATGCACTGGGGGACCATCTCGCGCTCCTCTTCGCGGTAGATCAGGTTGTAATGCGGCTGCATGGACACGAACCGCGTGCCGTGGTCGCGATCGGCGACATGCTGGGCCTCGGCGAACTGCCACGCGAACATGCTGCTGGCACCGATGTAGCGGGCCTTGCCCGCCCGGACCACGTCGTGCAACGCCCCCATGGTCTCCTCGATCGGGGTTCGGGGGTCCCATCGGTGGATCTGGTACAGGTCCACGTAGTCGAGGCCCAGTCGGGACAGGGAGGCGTCGATGCCGGCCAGGATGTGCTTGCGGGACAGGCCCCCACCGTTCTCCCCGGGGGTGACCGGCATGAACACCTTGGTGGCCACCACCATCTCCTCTCGGCTCAGGTACTTGGGGAGCAGACGGCCGGTGGCCACTTCGCTGGCTCCACCGGAGTAGGTGTCGGCCGTATCGAAGAAGGTGATGCCACCCTCCACCGCGGCCCGGACGATGGGTTCGGCCTGGTCCTCGTCGAGTACCCACGGCCGATCGCTGTCGTTCCCATAGCTCATCATCCCGAGGCACACCCGCGATACCCGCAGGCCGGTCTTCCCCAGATTTGTGTAGTGCACAGCTAGCTCCTCGGATCGGTGGCCCATTGGTACGGGTACGGGCGCGGCGGTCGGTGGACGACCCTACCGGGGTCGGGACGATCCGACGTTTCCGGCCGCGGCCCGTCACGGGGAGCGGGTGGGCGGCCGACCCCGGACCGGTGCCCGGACGTCTCACCGTCCGGCCCTCCATCGAAGATCTGCGGCGCTGAGCTGGGAATATCCGCCTCCTTCTTTCTCAGAAACCTCACAGGTGGCTGTTGCCTGGCGTCAAAGTTCGACCGTTTGGATGGCCCGGCCACCCCGTGGCGGGCTCATAACCTCGCGCAGGGGAGAGGGCTTCAGACGGCAAAGAGCCGGCGACCCGACAGCTAGTCAGCGAGTGAGGCGTAGGTGGGTAACAAACGCAGGAAATGGTTCACACGGAGGCCCGCCATCGTCTCGGCCGCCGTGATCGTGGCCGTGGCGGCGGGGGTCGGTATCTGGTTGGCCACGACCAGTTCGAGCGCCTCGCCGCTGATCACCACCACCACGACGGTCGAGACCGTCTCGACCGGGACGATCACCCAGACGGTGTCCTCGTCGGGGACCATCGAGCCGGCCGAACAGGCCAGCCTCAACTTCGCCCAGTCCGGTCGGGTCACCGCCGTGGACGTCAGTGCCGGACAGACAGTCACCGCCGGTCAGGCCCTGGCCACCATCGATGATGCCTCGCTGGCGGCGTCGTTGGCCCAGGCCCAGGCCAGCCTGGCCAACGACCAGGCCCAGCTCACGACGGACGAGGATGACGCGGCATCGTCGGCCCAGATCGCCTCCGACCAGGCCGGCATCCTCGTAGCGCAGAACAACGTCACCAGCGCGCAGACCGCTCTGGACCAGGCCACCTTGACCTCGACCATCGCCGGGACCGTGGCGTCGATCAGTCTGACCGTGGGACAGCAGGTGACCGGTTCGTCGTCGTCCTCGGGTTCGGGCGGCACCTCGAACAGCTCGGGGAGTGGATCGTCCAGTTCGACCGGTGGGAGCGGGTTCTCGGGCGGTGGGACATCGTCGGCTGTGGGCACGTCCTCCGCCTCGTCCGCGGCTTCCTCGTCGTCGAGCTCCACCTCGTCGACGGCACAGGTGGTCGTGGTGTCCACCGGCTCGTACATCGTCAACGGCACGGTGGACAGCACCCAGGTCAGTCAGTTGAAGGTGGGGGACCAGGCGACGATCACCGTGTCCGGGTCCACCACGCCCATCTACGGGACGGTGGGATCCATCGGTCTGTTGGCGTCCACGACGTCCGGTGTGTCGAGCTTCCCCGTGGTCATCGATGTGACCGGGAGCCCCACCGGCATCTTCGGCGGATCGAGCGCCACCATCTCGATCACCACCGAAGAGCTCCCGGACGTCGTGGTCGTGCCCACGGGGGCCATCCACTACAGCGGGAACGACACCACCGTCACCCTCGACTCCGATGGCTCGAAGGTCAGCCGGACGGTGGAGATCGGCGCCGCCTCGGACGGTGACACCCAGGTCACCAGCGGGCTCTCGGTGGGCGACAAGGTCTACGTCACCACGGTCACCTTCCACGGCGGCCTCGGCACCGGCACCGGGCGCTCGGGACTCTTCGGCGGCACGGGCGGCGGGTTCGGCGGCGGCGGGTTCGCCGGCGGCGGCGGCTTCGGCGGCGGAGGGGGCTTCGGCGGATGACACCTCCGCAACCCGGCAATCCGGATCCGGCGCCGAGTGCCCAGGACACGGCCGAAGTCTGGATGGAGAAGACCGGCCAGCAGCCGCTCACCCGTCCTGCCGTCATCGAGGTCACCGACGTCCGGAAGACCTACTCGACGGGAGTAATGGAGGTCGAGGCTCTGCGCGGCGTCAGCTTCACGATCGAGACCGGCGAGTACGTGGCCATCATGGGACCGTCCGGCTCGGGCAAGTCGACCCTGATGCACATCCTGGGCTGTCTCGACGTACCCACCTCGGGACGGTTCCGATTGGCCGGTGAGGACGTGAGTGCCATGACCGAGGAGGAACTGGCCCACGTCCGCAACCGCCAGATCGGGTTCGTGTTCCAGCAGTTCAACCTGCTGGCCTCCCTCTCGGCCTGGCGGAACGTGGAGCTCCCCCTGGTGTATGCGGGTGTGGACCGACAAACACGCAAGCAGCAGGCCCTGGCGGCATTGGACCGGGTCGGGCTGGCCGACAGGATCGAGCACCGGCCCGGCGAGCTGTCCGGCGGCCAGCAGCAGCGGGTGGCGGTGGCGCGGGCTCTGGTTACCGACCCTGCCCTGATCCTGGCCGACGAGCCCACCGGCAACCTCGACTCGGTCTCGGCTCGGGACGTGCTGGGTCTGTTGGACGAGCTCCACGGCAGCGGGCGCACCATCGTGCTCATCACCCACGAGGCCGACGTTGCCCGGTCCGCCCAGCGCACCATGCGGATCAGGGACGGCGAGGTCTTCGGTGCCGTCGCCGCAGGAAGAGCCGGCAGAGCGGACGGGCTGCCGTGAACATACTCGAGACCTTCCGCACCGCCGTGGAGGCGGTGGTCACCCGACGGCTGCGGTCCAGCCTCACCGTGCTCGGCATCATGATCGGGATCGCCGCCGTGGTGCTGACGGTGGGGTTGGGCGAGGGCGCTCAGCAGCAGGTCAGTTCCGAGATCACGGCACTGGGGTCCAATCTCCTCACCATCTCGCCCGGGAGCACCACGTCGAGTTCGGGGATCCGGGGCGGGTTCGGCTCGGCCGACTCGCTGACCACGGCAGACGCCACCGCCCTGGCCTCCAAGACCGTGGCCCCCGACGTCGGCGCGGTGGCTCCCACCACCTCGGAGTCGGAGAGCCTGGTGGCCGGCACCACCAACTGGACGACAACGGTGGTGGGAACCGAACCTTCGTGGCTGACGGTACGGGGCCGGTCGATGACCGAGGGCCGGTTCATAGCCGGGCATGACGTGAGCACGCGGGCCGACGTGGTCGTTCTGGGCTCGACTACCGCCGAGGAGCTGTTCGGGGCACGTGACGCTATCGGCCAGTCCGTCACCGTGAACGGAGTGCCGCTGTCGGTCATCGGCATCCTCAACACGGTGGGCTCGTCGGGCTCCTCCAGCTCGACCACCGAGGATCAGGACGACCAGGCCATCGTGCCGATCTCCACCGCCGCCACCCAGCTGTTCGGCGGCACCAGTCGCAATACGGTGGGGGAGATCCTGGTGCAGGCCACGTCGTCCTCGACCCTGTCGGCCGCCTATCAGGAATCCGACGCCGAACTGCTCAGCCTGACTGGCACCACCACGGCGTCGGACGCCCCCTTCACTATCGAGCCCGAGACCACACTGGTGGGCACAGCCACCTCCGTGGACAAGACGCTCACCGTGTTGCTGGGTGGCATCGCCGGCATCTCGTTGCTGGTCGGCGGCATCGGCGTGATGAACATCATGCTGGTGTCGGTCACCGAGCGCATCCGAGAGATCGGCTTGCGCAAGGCCCTCGGGGCCACTCCGCGGGTCATCCGCCGGCAGTTCCTGGTCGAGGCGTCGGTGCTCGGCCTGGCCGGTGGGTTGCTAGGCGCCGGACTCGGCCTGCTGGTGGCCTGGATCCTGCCCCACTTCATCTCCGATCCCATCACCATCTCGCCGGTGGCAATGGTCGGTGCCATCGTCGTGGCCGTCGGCATCGGGGTGGCCTTCGGGGTCTACCCGGCCGGCCGGGCCGCCAAGCTCCCGCCCATCGACGCCCTCCGTAGCGAATGACCGCCAGGAGGGGCGACCGCCACACCGATGTTCCGGCGTGCACCATTGACCGACACCATCGACAACGACCACCACAACAACAACAGCAAGGAAGGGCAATGAATACCTCAGCGAGATCACAGGCACACCACACCAGCGGAGCTCATCGTGGCCGCCCCGCACTGGGCCTGCGGCGGGTGCTGACCGTGTCGGCCATCGGTGCCGCGGCCGTAGTCGTGGCGCTCGGCGGTGCCACGCCGGCGTTTGCCGCATCGACCGGTGGAAGCGGGTCGTCCGGTCCTGGTGGAGGAGGGGGCCGGTTTCCCGGAGCCAGCGGGACCATCGCTGCCATCAACGGGACATCACTCGAGGTGCAGAACACCGAGACGGGACAGACCACCGTCACCTACTCCCCGACCACGACGTTTCAGCAGACGGTGACCGCCAACGCCTCGGCGGTGACGGCGGGCTCGTGCATCACCGCCACCGGCAAGCCCACCGGCAAACTGCCCAAGAAGTCGACGAAGAAGTCGTCCCAGTCCTCCTTCCAACGAACGTTGGGCGAGCCGGTGACCGCCATGTCAGTGAGCATCACCCAGCCCACCTCGGGTAGCTGCAGCACCGGCTTCGGAGGCGCCGGCGGGGCCACTGGGGGAGGATTCCCCGGTGGCGGCGGGTCCAGGGGCGGCTTCGGCGGTGAGTTCCCCGGTGGAGGACAGCGCCCCTCCGGGAGTGGCTCGTTCCGGTCCCGGGCCGCTGGCCAGTTCGGCGTGGCCTCCGGATCGGTCACCGGGGTCAAGGGCTCGAAGGTGACGGTCAAGGAGACCAATCCGCAGACCAAGAAGACCACGAGCGTCGTGGTCACTCTGAACTCGTCGACCACCTTCACCGAGCGCCAGTCGGCGACATCCTCCGATCTGGCCGTGGGTAAGTGCGCCAGCTCGTTCGGCTCCGCTGACTCGACCGGTGCGGTGACCGCCACCTCCATCAGCATCTCGACCCCAGGGGCCGACGGCTGCACCAGCGGCTTCGGCGGATTCGGCGGCTTCCGCGGCGGAGCCGCCGGAGGCGCAGCCGGTGCATGATCCGGCCGCGCCCGAGCCCGAGAGCACCCCGCCGGACTCGGACCGGGGGGATTCCCTCTCGGTGTCGGACGGCAGGGAGACCCTCGCGGTCGGCGTGGTGCCCGACCTCAAGACCGAACGGACCGGGGCCGCACCCGGGTGGTTCTCGCCGTTCCGGGCCATCGTGCTCGTCGTCGTGTTGGTGGCGGGACTGGTCGCGTGGGACCTGACCCGGGGCTCGGCCACCACCTACCGGACCGCAGAGGTGGGGACGGGGACCGTCCTGGCCACCCTGGACTCCGTGGGTACCATCACGCCGGTGAGTCAGGCGAACCTCAACTTCGACGCGTCGGGGACGGTCAGCACCGTCGACGTGTTCGTCGGCCAGGTCGTAACCCAGGGCCAGACCCTGGCGTCGCTGGACGTGGCCACGCTCAACGCTGCCGTCGACTCCGCCCAGTCGGGGTTGGCATCGGCCCAGGCCACGCTGGCCAGCGCCGAGACCAGCGAGACCGCCACCACCACGACGAGTACGGCAACGTCCTCGACCACCTCGGGCTCCTCGTCGCACGCCGCCTCCTCCACCGGAGCGACGACCACCTCGGCCTCGGCCGATGGGTCGTCGCCCTCGTCCTCCTCGTCGTCCGTGGTGACCCTGCAGTCCACCCTGGTCTCGGACCAGTCACAGCTCGACAGCGATTCGGCCCTGGCCGGGACCAGCCTCCAGGCCGCCACCGCGGCGTGTGGGAGCACGACCACCTCTACCACCTCCACCACGTCGACCACCTCCACCACCTCGACGACGACGCCCTCGCCCGGCGGCGGCACGTCCAGCTGTTCGGCCGCGCTGGCCCAGGCCTCCTCGGCCCAGGCCAAGGTGGCCGCTGACATCAAGCAGGTCTCCCAGGACGAGCGCGCCCTCACCACCGCCCTCGAGTCGACGTCCAGCCCCACAGGGGGCTCTGGTTCCGGAGCGCCGGTGTCGAGCACCGCCACCACGCCCGCCGCATCGACCGGTACATCGTCCACCTCGGGCGCGACGGGAGGGTCGGGTGCCACGGAGGGCCAGTCGTCCAAGAAGGCCACGCCCCAGCAGGTGGCACTGGACCAGGCTTCGGTGGACACGGCACAGGCCAACCTGACCGACGCCCAGCATGCGGTGGCCGGCGCCAACCTGGTTAGCACCATCGCCGGCACGGTGGCGTCGGTCTCCCTGGCCGACGGGGACTCGGTCACGGCCGGCTCCAGCGCGACCACCGCCGAGGTCGTGGTCATCGGGAAGGGGTCAACATACACCCTGACCACCAGCATCCCAGTGACGGACATCGCCCGGGTGGCGGTGGGCCAACGGGCCCAGGTGACCCCGGACTCCACCAACACCGTGGTGCACGGCAAGGTGGCATCCATCGGTGTTGTCGCCGACAGCGGGTCGACCACGACGACGTACCCGGTGACCATCTCCCTCGACTCGGCCGACCTCGGCGGCCTGTCGGGCGTCGACGCCGACGTGGGGATCGTCACCCAGCGCTCGGCTGATGTGACCACGGTACCCTCGTCGGCCGTCCGCACCGTGGGGACCATTCACCTGGTGACGGAGGTGAAGGACGGAAAGCCGAAAGAGGTGCGGGTGACCCTGGGCACGGTGGGCGACATCCTGACGCAGGTGAAGTCGGGCGTGACCAAAGGCGATCTGGTCTCGTTAGCCGATCTGCAGGAGCCCCTCCCGTCCACCTCCACCGCGACCACCCGGTCCGGATTCGGCGGTCTGGGCGGTGCAACCGGGGCCGGTGGCTTCGGTGGCGCCGGCGGATCCGGTGGCTTCAGCGCACGATTCGGGGGTTGAGGATCCGGTCCGTTCGACGGCTTCGTCCGGCTGGCCGACCGGGCACCGGGCAGTGACTCCGGTGAGCCCCAGCCGTGGCCCGGCCCGATCAGGGGCCCGGCCCGATCAGGGGATAGCGTTCCCGAGGTGATCGACGACGAACTGATGGCCGAGGCCGTGCACGATACCGGAGTGCGTCGCCTCCAGCATGCCTACGCCGACGTGGTCAACCGGAGGGCGTGGCCGGAGATGGACCATCTCTTCCTGGCCGATGCCACCGTCACCTTGGACCTACGTGCCGACGAGCCCCTCCGACTCACCGGCGGACCGGAGGTGGGGGAGTTCATCAAGAACGCCATCGATCAGTTCGAGTTCTTCGAGTTCATCATCCTCAACGCCCACGTCGCCTTTCCCCGACGGTGCCGGGTCCGGTCATGCGGTGAGCCGACTGTTCATGAGCGAGGTGCGCCAAGACCGCGCCGGAGGTCGGTGGACCACGGTGTACGGGGTGTACCACGACCGCTATGCCTTGCGGTCCGGCCGCTGGCGGATCGCCGAGCGGAAGTACCACTCGCTGGCCCGTCGAGCCCGGGATCTCGACGCCTTTTCCTTCCCCTCCGACCCCGGGCTCGCCGTGCCGGGGATCTCCCCGTGAGTCCGGTCTCCCTGGGCATCATCGCGGGTGGCGGGCGGGCATGGCACCATCGTGTGCATGCCGCTCTTGGTGGTACGCCACGCCCATGCCGGAAGACGGAGCGCCTATCGGGGTGATGACCGGACCCGTCCCCTGTCTCCCCGGGGGGTGGCGCGGGCTCGCGAACTGGTTCCGCTGCTCAGTCCCTACCGGCCCCAGCGAATCCTGTCGAGTCCCTACGTCCGGTGCTGCGCCACCGTGCAGCCCGTGGCCGAGTCACTGGGGCTGGCCGTGGAGTCGGTCGACGAGCTGGCCGAAGGGCACGGGGCCGAGGCCGTCCGGTTGCTGAGCCACCATGGCCGGCGAGTCGGCCGTCCTCTGCACCCACGGTGACGTGGCCACCGAGATGCTCGGGGTCCTGGTCCCCGATCCGAAGGATCCGGCCCGAGCGTCGTTCCGACTGCAGAAAGGCGAAGTGTGGGTGGTCCAGTCGACCGGTTCCCGACTGACCATCGTGGAGCACCTGCGTCGTCTGCCGTCCCCGGCGGCCGGGGCCGGCGGAGGGTGCCTGACCACTACGCTGACGGGGTCATGCACGCCCCCAACCGGTTCGATCCGGCTTCTGTCGGAGTCTTTCGGGTGCTGGACCGGACCTTCGACGCCGGATGCGGGAGCGGTCTCGCTCCACTACGCCCTCGACGAGCGGGCCACCTTCGTCGAGACCATCACCTTCGAGACGCCGTTCTCCCCGGAACGGGACCCCGAAGCACCCGGACTGGAGCGGGCGCTGCTCCACCTGCACATCGCCGCCGGAACCAGCTACTACAAGGCCGCCGCCCCTCCGGAGGTCGTCGTCGAGGGACGAGAGCCTCACCGGTGAGGAGCAGGAGTTCCACCGCCACCTCTACGACGACGGGCCTCCGCGAGTTCGCCGTGACCAACGGTCTTGCCGTGCCCCGACCCGTGGTCATCCGATCGGGGCGAGCGGACCCGTCCCCGGCCCGCCCACGGCCCGAGTCGGATCGGGGCCCGGTGGCCTGCTCGTCCCCATCGGGGGCGGCAAGGACTCGATGGTCCTGATCGAGGCGGTCAAGCACCTCCACCCCCGGCTGTTCGCCGTCAACCCCCATCCCCTGGTCCTCGACCTGGCCCACCGCACCGGCCTGGAGCTGATCGTGGTGCGACGGCGGCTCGACCCCGGCCTGGCCGGCCTCAACGCGTCCGGCGCCCTCAACGGCCACGTTCCCATCACCGCCATCATCTCGCTCATCGCCGTGGTCGGCAGCTTCCTCTACGGCTACGACTCCATCGCCATGGCCGTGGAGCGGTCGGCCAGCGAGGAGACGGTGCTGGTGGACGGGGTCCCGGTCAACCACCAGTACTCGAAGAGCCTCGAGTTCGAGCGCCTGCTCCGGCGACCTCATCGCCGCGTCCGTCGATCCCGGGCTCCGCTACGGCTCGGCCCTCCGGCCCTACTCGGAGTTGGCCATCGCCCGCACCTTCGCCCGCCTCACCGACTACCACGGCACGTTCTGCAGCTGTAACTCGGCCTTCCGACAGGCGGCCGGCGACCGGGGACCGGTGGTGCGGCCACTGCCCGAAGTGCCGGTTCGTCGCCCTGATGCTGGCGCCGTTCATGGAACGTGCCGACCTGACCGCCATCGTCGGACGGGACCTGTTCGCCGACCCCGACCAGATCGGCGGTTTCGCCGCCCTGATGAGCGACGAGGACAAGCCCTTCGAGTGCGTCGGCGAGCGACGCGAGTCGGCCGCCGCCATGCGCATCCTCTCCGCTGCACCGGGGTGGCGCGAGACCCCGGTGGTGGCAGCCCTGGCCGACCGGGCCCGGGCCCTGGTCGACGACGACGGGGTGACGGCCCTGCTGACGGCGGCCGCCGAGCTCGCCGGGTGGACGACGCCGACGTGGCCGCGGCCGTGCGACGGCTCATGACCGAGGTTCCGTGACCCTCGACGAGCTGTGCGCCCGTCGGGTGGCCGTCTGGGGGCTGGGGGCCGAGGGACTGGCCATGGCTCGGCTCCTCCTCGAACGCCGGGTCGAGCCGTTGTTCGTCGACGACCGACCCGAGGCCGCCGCTGCCCGGATCGAGGAGCACCTGGGGGCGGCGTACCCGGTGCTGGCACCGACCGACGTCCCCTGGACGGCGATCGACGTGGTGGTGCGTTCGCCCGGAGTGAGCCGGTACCGTCCCGAGCTGGCATCGGCCGCGTGCCGCCGGGGTCATGGTGACCACGGCCATGGCCCTGTGGCTCGAGGACTTCGCCGATGCCCGCGGTGGTGGCCATCACCGGCACCAAGGGGAAGAGCACCACCGCCGCCCTCACCGCGGCCATCCTCGCCCACGACGGATCCGACGTGGCCCTGATCGGCAACATCGGCGTGCCGGTGGTGGAGCGGTACGGGATGCCCCTGGCCGACGCCTACGTGGTCGAGGTCTCCTCCTACCAGGCGGCCGATGTCCAGGTGAGCCCGGGACTGGTGGTGCTGACCAGCCTGGCCCCCGACCATCTCGACTGGCACGGAAGCGAGGAGGCCTACTACCGGGACAAGCTCCGACTCATCGAGGCCGGCCCCCCCGGGGCCCTGGCCGTCAACGCCGGCAGCGGGGAGGCCCTGCGACGGACGGCCGGTCACCCTCGGCGGACCCTGTTCGGGCCGTCGGGCCGGGTGACCGTGGACGGTGCCGCCACGGTGACCGTCGACGGCGAGATGCTGGTCGACGGGTCGGACCTCCGCCTCCCCGGTGCCCACAACCTCTGGCAACCTGTGCGGCGCCATCACCGGGGCCATGCTGCTCGACGGACAACCACCGTCGGCGGCTGCGGTGGCGGCGGTGGTGGTGGCCTTCGAGGGGCTGCCCTCGCGCTGCCGGATGGTCGGGGAGCGGGGCGGTCTGACCTTCGTCGACGACGCCCTGGCCTCCAACCCGTTCGCCTCGGCCGCGTCCATCGGCGCCTTTGCCGATCGGGAGCTCACGGTCATTCTCGGTGGTGCCGACCGGGGTGTCGATCCCGGGGAGCTGGTGGAGGTGCTGGCGCGCCGTCGCCCGACCCCCGGGGTGGTGGTCCTCCCACCCGGCGCCGAGCGCCTGGTGCGAGGCGCTGGCGGCACGGTCGGCCGACACCGGCACGAACATGCCGGTGGCGGTGGCCGCCGACGTGGCCGCCGCCGTGGAGGCGGCAGTGGCCATGACCGCCCCCGGAGGTGTCGTGCTGTTCTCGCCGGCGGCACCCACTCCGGAAGGCGGGGGTGGGTACGCGGCCCGGAGTCGACAGTTCGTGGCCGCGGCCGGCCTCAGCCCCGGGCCTGACGGTGCCACCGGGCCCGGCGCCAGATGGTGGGTGCCTCTAGAGTGACAGAGTTCATGGCGAATGCATGGATGGCGCTCTGCCGGGGGCGGAAACCGACCGAACAGAACAGACCGAGGGACACGAGACCGAGCGACGTAATCCGAGGGACAGAGGAGTGCCGGCATGACCCAGATCACCATCATCGATACCGACGTTCGCACCGTGGAGGCCACCGTCGATGCCGACCGGGGCACGTTTCTGGTCGACGCCGGACTGCTCCCCGACGCCCTGGGCTGGGAGCTCAAGCCGAACGGTCTGTGCCGGGCCAGCACCTGCGTGCCGGTGTCCGACCGGGAGGCCCTCGTGGTGGGTGACCGGCTGGACCTGGTGGCGGTGGCCGCGCGCCCTCGGCCGACCGGTGGTCGTCGACCTCGACGCCGGCCTGATGGCCGTGGCCCTGTCGGCCGAGCTGCGGCGCCAGGCCCTGGAGGACCTGCGGGCCCCGGCCTTCGAGCTCCCCGATGTGGACGGCACCCTCCACCAGTTGAACGAGTGGGCCGGCCAGAAGAAGGCCCTGGTCACCTTCTCCAGCTGGTGCGGGTGCCGCTACGACCTGCCCGGCTGGCAGGCCCTCCACGACGAGCTGGAACCGGAGGGATTCACCGTGGTGGCGGTGGCCATCGACCAGTCGGCCGACGACGTCCGACCGTGGACCGAGGGGATCACCATGCCGGTCCTCTACGACCCCCACCACGTCCTGACCGAGTCGTACGCCATCTCCAACGTGCCCACCGTGGTGTGGATCGACGAGGAGGACAACATCGCCCGGCCCAACGGGGTGGCCTTCGGGAGCGACCTCTTCGCCGACTTCACCGGGGTGGAGTCGGGTCCCCACCTCGACGAGATCCGGCGATGGGCCCGGAACGGCGAGGTACCGGTGAGCGAGGACGAGGCCCGTGGGGCGGTGGGTGACCTGTCCGAGGACGAGGTGCTGGCCCGACTGCACTTCCGGTTGGCCGCCGAGGCCCATCGCCAGGGCGACGAGGAGGCCACCCGTCGTCACGTGGCCCGGGCGTCGGAGCTGGCTCCCGACGACCTGACCATCTGGCGGGCCGGGATGCCCCTCGTGGGCGAGGACCCCTTCGGTGACGCCTTCCTGGCCAAGTACGACGAATGGAAGCGGAAGGGGATGCCGTACCACGGGCTGCCCCCGGTGGCCGAGGTCGCCACCGGGCGGTGACGGACCGGGTGCGGCCGCAGGTCTGACCCTCCGCCCGTGGGGCGCGCCGACGGCCCGGTGGCCTACGTTGGGCCCATGATCCGCTACGACGTCGGCCCGGACAGTGTGGCCCGCCTGGTCCTGGACCGTCCCGAGGCCAAGAACGCCCTGACCCCGGAGATGCGCGACGAGATCGTGGCGCGGGTGCGGGAGGTGCGCGCCGACTCCGAGGTGCGGGCGCTACTCATCTCGGGCACCGGCGACGCCTTCTGTGCCGGGATGGACCTGCGCCAGTCCACCGTGGCCGGTTCCGGCGGGGCCGGCTTCAACCCCCGCAACACCAGTGAGGCGTTGCGCAGCGGGGTCCAGGCCTTCATCCGCGAACTCTGGGAGCTGGACAAGCCCACCGTCGCCGCCGTGAACGGGACGGCCGTGGGCCCCGGCGCCCACCTGGCCCTGGCCTGTGACTTCGTGCTGCTGAGCGAGCAGGCCCGGTTCGTGTGGTCGTTCGCCCGTTGGGGCCTCGTGGTCGACGCCGGCGGTGCCTACCTGCTCCCCCGGCTGGTGGGGCTGCCCCGGGCCAAGGCCATGGTGATGCTGGGCGAGGGCGCCACCGGTGCCGAGGCCGTGAGCATGGGCCTGGCCTACCGGTGCCTCCCCTCCAACGAAGAGCTGGCCCGTGCGGCCGACGAGCTGGCGGCACGGCTGGCCGCCGGCCCGGTACGGTCGCTCGGCCTGTCCAAGCAGCTGCTGAACGCCACGTTCGAGTCGGGACTGGCGGCGTCGCTCGATCGAGAGGCCCAGGCCCAGGCCATGGCGGCCGTGTCGGCCGAGATGGCCGAGGGGATGGCGGCATTCGCCGAAAAGCGGACGCCCGATTTCCGTCACGCCGGCTGAGCCTGCGACCTGCCTCGCCCGGACCCGGAGGGTTGCGGCGCGGTGGTGCGGAGCGAGATACTCTCCATCCGGAAAGCGGATTCTCTGGATGGCCCGGCCTGTCACGGACACGGTGTGGCCCGAGTGCGAGGGGCCTGCATGGACAGCAACGACCTGGTGGAATCATCGACTCGGACGTCGCCTGGCGACAGCGTCGGGGTGGTCATCGGCTCAGCCAACACACGGGGAGGTGGTCGAGGGGTGCGACCAGGTCGATCTGACCCGGTCCGTCAACAGGCACCTGGCCTTCGGCGGCGGCGTCCACCGGTGTCTCGGGTCCCACCTGGCCCGGCTGGAGCAGAGGATCGCCCGGTGCGAGTGGCACCGGAGGATCCCCGACTACTCGATCGCACCCGGTGTCGACCTCGGGCACATGGCGGGGCTCGGTCAGATCGACTCGCTACCCCTGATCCTCGGGGAGCCATCGTGAGCGTCGGGCCGGCTTCGCCATGGCACGCGGTGGTCCGGGTGAGCACCACATCCATCCACGGCATCCGCCCCCTCCCCCGAGGAGGGCACTGACCGTGGACTTCGAACTGACCGACGACCAGCAGCTGTTCCACGAGACGACTGTCAAGTTCCTGGAGAACACCAGCGCCCTCGACGTCGTCCGACAGGTCGCCGAGGAGCGACCCGACGGCTTCGACCGGGCGTGGTGGCGCCAGGGGGCGGAGCTGGGCTGGGTGTCGATGCTGGTGGCCGAGGAGCACGGCGGCGGCTCGGTCTCGGGCCGGGGCCTCAGCGATCTCGCCCTGGTGGCCGAGGAGTTCGGCCGGATGGTGACCCCGGGCCCGCTGATCCCCACCAATGTGGTGGCTGCCGCGCTGTCCCGCAGGGGGGGACCGGCGCACCACAAGCTCCTGGGCGGCCTGGTCGCCGGCGAGACTATCGCCTCGTGGTGCCCGCCCGAGACGGCTTCCGACACCGGCGTTCGGGCGACGGCCCGGGGCGACGGTTTCCTCCTCGACGGGACGACCGGACCGGTGGAGGCCGGCGGCCAGGCCGACCTGCTGCTGGTGTCGGCCCGGTCCGACGGGGGACTGTCCCAGTTCGTGGTGCCCTCGGGCACGCCGGGACTCATGGTCCATCCGGCGGAGAGCATCGATCTGGTGCGGCGGTTCGCCACCCTGGGGTTCGACGGCGTGGAGGTCGGCGCCGACAGCACGGTGGGCCGGCTGGGCGGCGCCCACCCCGACGTGGAGCGCCAACTCCAGGACGCCGTGGTACTGCAGTGCGCCGAGATGGCCGGGGCCGTCGACCGGGTCTTCACCTTCACCGTCGAGTACGCCGAGGACCGGTACTCGTTCGGCCGTCCTCTGGTCTCCTACCAGGCCCTCAAGCACCGGTTCGCCGACATGAAGATGTGGATCGAGGCCTCCCACGCCACGGCGGGGGCGGCGGCCCGGGCCGTGGACGCCGGGTCCCCGCACGCCGGCGGAGCTGGTCAGCGTGGCCAAGTCCTACATCGGGGACCACGGGCCCTTCATCCTCCAGGAGTGCGTCCAGCTCCACGGGGGCATCGGGGTGACCTGGGACCACGACCTCCACCTGTACCTGCGCCGGGTTGTCCAGGACCGGTCCCAGTTCGGGACCCCGCGGGACCACCGGGAACGCATCGCCGCGGGGATCGGGATCTAGATGAGCGACGAGGAATTGAGGGACGCACCGGTTGACGCCGAGGAACTGGACGCCTACCGCCTCCGGGCCCGGAGCTGGCTGGCCGAAAACATGCCGCCACTGCCCGAAGGCGTGGACAACTGGCAGCTCAACCACGAGGACGAGATGGCCGTGCGGGCCCGAGCCCTGCAGCGGCAGCTGTTCGACGGGGGCTATGCCGGGATCTGCTACCCCGTCGAGTACGGGGGCCAGGGCCTGACCCGTGCCCACCAGCGGGCCTTCACCCAGGAGTCGATGGGCTATCGGATGCCCACCACTTTCAACGTCCCCACCCTGACCATTCTGGCCCCCACCATCCTCGACTTCGGCACCGAGGAGCAGAAACTGCGGCATATCCCGGCCATCCTGTCGGGCGAGGAGCTCTGGGTGCAGTTCCTGTCGGAGCCCAGCGGGGGCTCGGACCTGGCCGGCCTGGTCACCACGGCCACCCGGGACGGCGACGTCTTCGCCCTCAACGGGTCGAAGATCTGGAGTTCCGGGGCCTTCCGGGCCGACTACGCGCTGTGTCTGGCCCGCACCGACTCCAGCGTGCCCAAGCACCAGGGACTGACCATGTTCATCCTCAAGATCCACCAGCCGGGGATCGAGGTCCAGCGGATCACCATGGTCAACGGCACGGCCGAGTTCTGCCAGGAGTACTTCGACGACGTGCTGGTGCCGGTGGCTGACGTCCTGGGTGGTATCAACGACGGGTGGACGGTGGCGTCACGGCTGCTGTATCACGAACGGGACGCGGTGGGAGGTGGCTCCCCCTACTCCAGCGGGTTGGGCACGGGCAACGCCACCATGGGTGGACAGCGCTCCGATCTCGAGGACCTGGCCCGGGCCACCGGGCAGACGGCCGACCCAGTGGTGCGCCAGATGCTGGCTGAGGCCCGGGTCAACGAGCGGGTCCAGAGCCAGCTCACCGAGCGGGTGGCCCAGGGCATCCGCACCGGGGCCATGCCCGGTCCAGCCGGTTCATTGGCCCGGCTGTACGCGGCCGTCAACTCCGAGCGCCGCTACGACATCGGTCTGGAGATCGCCGGCCGGGCCGCGGGGGCGTGGGTTCAAGGAGACCCCGCCGGCGCCGCGTCGGTGGCGTAGCTGTCCCGTCAGAGCAACAGCCTGGGTGGGGGCAGCAATGAGATGCAGCGCAACATCATCAGTGAGCGGGTCCTGGGCATGCCCCGCGAGTTCGCCGCCGACCGCGACCGGCCCTTCGACGAGGTGCGGCACAACCGGTCCCCGCCGCGCGCCGACTGAGGAGCCCGGCCACCCTGTCCACGGACAGGAGTGCCGTCGACTGGGCCGGGGCTCAGGCGGCCTCGTCCAGCTTCATGAGCCGGTTGAGGTTGCCGCCCATGATCTTGGCCACGTCCTCGTGGGGGAGGGCCGAGAGCTCGTCCACGAAGCTGAACGGCTCGGCCAGGCCCTCAGGGTGGGGGTAGTCCGAGCCGAACAGGACCCGGTCGGCGCCCAGCAGCTCCACCAGCCCGATGGGGTCCTCCTCGTGGAAGGGGTGGACGTAGATGTTCCGCTTGAACACCTCGACCGGATCCTCGTCGAAGCCCTTGGGCGCCACCGAGTAGGCGTGCTCCAGGTCCCGCAGCAGGGGGCGGACCCAGCCGCTGCCGTTCTCCACCGGGGCGAACCGGAGGGTCGGGGAACCGGCTGCACAGGCCGTGGCCGATGAGCGAGGCCACGGTGTCGGTGATGGGCCGGCTCATGTGGGAGACGATGGCCTGAAAGCCCGACCCCCCCTTGAAGGGGGTCATCTCGTCGGTGACGCCCTCCCACTCGTTCATGTACCGCTGGTAGCCGGAGTCCGAGGCGTGCATGCCGACGGGGATGTCGGCCTCGGCCACCAGCTTCCAGAACGGGTCGAACTCGGGCAGGGCCGGGGAGCGGGGCCCCATGAACCCGAAGACCGGCGCCGGCCGGATGAGGACGATCTTCGCCCCTCGCTCGAGAACCCACTCCAGCTCCTCGATGGCCCGCTCCACGATCCCCAGGTGGATCACCGGGGTGGGGAAGATCCGGTTCTCGTAGTTGAAGGTCCAGTGCTCGGCCATCCACTCGTTGAGGGCGTGCACCACGGCGTGGGTGGCCGGCGGGTCGCCCCGGAGCCGCTCCTCCAGCAGGCTGGCCAGAGTGGGCCACATGAGGGCGCGGTCGAGGCCCAGTTCGTCCATGAGCTCCAGACGGGGCCCGGGCTCCATGAAGGCCGGCAGGGACCGGATGGGCTTGCCCATGATCTCCCGACGGCTCTTCCCCTCGGGGTTCCCGCTCCGGAAGTACTCCTCCTGGGCCCCCGGGGCCGCCACCACCGAGAAGGTCGGGTTGGGGATGTACTCGCTGATCTGGCCCTTGAGGGCGATCTTGGTGCGCCCGTTGACCTCGACGTACTGGACCAGGCCGGCGTACTCGGGCGGCAGGTACTTGGTGAAGGCGTCGGTGGTCTCGTACATGTGGTTGTCGGCGTCGAAGACCGGGAAGTCGATCACTCGTGCCATGGTCCTACTCCTTCTGCTCTCCGGGCGACCGGGCTGCAGCCCCCAGGGCCGGACAGCCGGCCCGGCGCCGAGCTGCCTGATACGCCCCTTCTCACCCCAAGTTAACAGCCCCCAATGTCAGGTGGAAATGACCTTTGCGCTACCATCCCACCGTTCCGGTGGAGGTGCGTCAGTGTTGAGGGTCGAAGGTTGGGTGACGAGGGTTGGGTGATGAGGGCGTGACCACGGCTCCGGCCGGCGACGACGTCGTGCCCTACGGGACCCGGCTGGGCCAGCTGGCCGACGAGCTGGGAGACGCCACCGCGGTGACCTTCGTCGACGTCGACGGGGGCGAGCAGACCATCAGCTGGCGCCAGCTCGACACCCGGTCGACCCAGCTGGCCCACGTCCTGGCCCAGCGGGGACTGGGGGTGGGGGACCGCCTGGCCGTCGGCCTGCCCAACTCGCTCGAGCACCTCTACGCCGGGTACGCCGGCTGGAAGGTCGGCGCCACGGTGGTCCCGGTGCGTTGGGACCTGCCCGAGTGGGAGCGGAGCCGCCTGCTGGAGGTGCTGGACCCCGCCCTGGCCATCGGCACCGACCAGCTCGGACTGGTACGGGACAGCGTCAGTGCCCCGGTCACGCCGCTCCCCGAGGTGATCGCCCCCCGGGGCTCGGGAGTGTGCAGCTCGGGCTCGACCGGCAGCCCCAAGGTCATCCTGCGGGACCGTGCCGGCCGTGTTCCTGCACTCCACCAACGTCACCTCCATGGTGGTGGCGGACTTCGGACCCATGGAGCGGCCCCAGCTGGTGCTGTGCCCGGCTCCGCTGTACCACACCAACGGGTTCACGGCCTTCCGCACCCTGCTGGGTGGGGATCCCATCGTCCTGTTGGAGCGGTTCAAGGCCCCCGCTGGTGCTGGACCTCATCGAGCGTCACCGGATCACCGGATTCATCGCCGCCACGCCCATGCTGCAGCGACTGGCCCAGGTGCCCGGGATCGAGTGACCGGGACCTGTCCAGCCTGACCTGGGTCCAGCAGGGGGCCTCGCCCCTGCCCGTCTGGCTGGGTCACCGCTGGATCGAACTGGTCGGGCCGGAGCACTTCTACATGTCCTACGGCGCATCCGAGAGCTTCGGCATCGTGGTGTGCCGGGGCGACCAGTGGCTGGCCCATCCGGGCACCCTGGGCCGGGGCATGACGGGCACCGAGATCGCCGTCCGGTCGGAGTCCGGCGAGGCCCTGCCCCCCGGGGAGATCGGGGGCATCTACCTCCGCACCCCGACCGGGCCACTGGCCACCTACGTGGGGAGCGACGTGAAACCCATGGACACCACCGCCGACGGCTTCACCTCGGTGGGGGACCTCGGGTGGCTGGACGAGGACGGCTTCCTCTACATGGCCGACCGTCGGGTGGACATGATCGTCACCGGGGCGGTCAACGTCTTTCCGGCCGAGGTGGAGGCGGCACTGAGCGAGCACCCGGGCATCGCCGACGTGGTCGTGGTCGGGCTGCGCGACGCCGAATGGGGCCGACGGGTCCACGCCATCGTGCAGCTGTCGGACCCGGCCCTCGACGCCGACGGGGTCACCGCATTCGCCCGGGAGCGCCTGGCTCCCTACAAGGTGCCCAAGTCGGTCGAGTTCGTCGAGGCCATCCCCCGCAGCGAGGCCATGAAGTTCAACCGGGCCGCCCTGGTGGCGGAGCGGGACGGGCCCAATACCGAGGCCGGCGGCCCGCCGGCCGCGGCGGCCGCCCCGCCGGGTAGCCGAGGGGCCGAGGTATAGCGTGGCGGGGCCGACCGGCGACCCCCGTGCCCGCGGGCCCGTCGGCCGGTGTGTCGTTCCGATGATGTGTAGAGACAGCGACAACGAGGAGTAGAGAGCCATGGCCGACGCCCCACAGCAAGGGAAGTACATCTCCTACGAGGAGCTGGACGACGGCGCCATCGTGCGCATCCTGCTCAACCGCCCGTCGACCCGCAACGCCCAGAACCGCGGTCTGCTGGTGGAGCTGGACGAGGCCTTTCTCCGGGCCGAGGAGGACGACAAGGTCCGGGTGGTGATCCTCGGAGGGGTCGGCCCGCTGTTCTCGTCCGGCCACGACATGGGCTCCAAGGAGGCGACCGCCGAGCGGACGCCCGGACCCGATCAGCACCGGTCGGTCACCATCAACGGCGGTACCCGGGAGGGTGCCGAGCAGCGGATGCTCCAGGAGTGGCACTACTACTTCACCAACACCCTGCGCTGGCGCAACCTCCGCAAGATCACCGTGGCCCAGGTGCAGGGCACGGTGTATGCCGCCGGGCTCATGCTCATGTGGGCGTGCGACCTCATCGTGGCCGCCGACAACGTGTACTTCGCCGACGTGGTCGGGACCCGGCTCGGGATGTGCGGCGTGGAGTACTTCGGGCACCCGTGGGAGTTCGGTCCCCGCCGGACCAAGGAGCTCATGCTCACCGGCGACGCCATCGACGTCCACGAGGCCCACCGACTGGGCATGGTCTCCAAGGTGTTCCCGCTGGACGACCTGGAGGAGCGCACGCTGGCCTACGCCCGGCGCATCGCCGAGCTGCCGACCATGACCGCACTGCTCATCAAGGAGTCGGTCAACCAGACCGTCGACAACATGGGCTTCTACAACTCGCTGCAGGCCTGCTTCACCCTGCACCAGCTCAACCACTCCCACTGGGCCGAGATCCACGAGTCCAAGTACCCGGTGGCCGAGGAGCAGGACGGCATCGCCAGCTGGAAGACCGCCCCGCCCGTCCGCCTCTCCGAGAAGGACGCGGTGGAAGGACCGGTACCGGCGCGCTGAGCGGCGCATCACCGGACGTGACCCCGTGAGGCTCCGCACCACCTACCGCCAGCCCGGCGCGGCCCGTTACCGCCGGCCCGGGGGAGCCTGGGACGTGCCCACCCTCGACGCCCTCCTGTCCTCGCCCCGCGACGCCGACCGGCCTGGCCGTCGTCGACGGCGACGTCATGATCGACGCCGGCACGCTCGAGCGGTTGGTGTCCTCGACGGCCGGCGGCCTCCGTCGGCAGGGGGTGCGGCGGGGCGACATCGTGGCCTGGCAGCTGCCCAACTGGTGGGAGGCCCTGGTGCTGTTCCGGGCGTGCTGGCGGTGCGGAGCGGTGGCCGCCCCCATCCACCACCAGGTGGGTCCGGCCGAGGTGGCCCGGGTGCTCGATGACCTGAGCCCGGCGCTGACCCTCAGCACGGCGGGTCAACCGCTGGCCGGCCTGGTCGATGCCGTCGGGGTGCGCGGCGGCGACGCCCGTTTCGACGACCTGCTCGCCGGCCCGCCGGTCGCCGCCGGGGCGGCCCGGGGGTCGGACATGGCCGTGATCCTGTTCACCTCGGGCTCGACCGGTCACCCCAAGGCCGTGCTCCACACCCACCGGGGCCTGGCCTACAAGGCCCGGTCGATGACCCAGGCCCACGGCCTGACCACGACCGACGTGGCCCTGATGCCGTCGCCCACTGGCCCATGTGTCCGGACTGCTCAACTCGATCCTGGTGCCGGGTACGGCGGCGATGACGGTGGTCCTGATGGAGAAGTGGGACGCCGAGCGGGGTGTCCGGCTGGCCGGCGCGCACCGGGCCATCGTTCATGATCGGGCCGCCGACCCTGTTCGTCGGGATGATGGAGGTGCCCGGCTACCGCGACCCAGGTGCAGAGCCTGCGGGTGGTGTCGTGCGGCGCCATGGGGGTGACCCCCGAGTTCATCGACTCGGCCCGCCAGGCGTTCGGGGCCGTGGTCAAGCGCACCTACGGGTCGACCGAGGCGCCGACCGTCACCACCAGCACTTTCGAGGACGCCTCCGGACCGGGCCCGGGACACCGACGGCCACTCGGTGGGCGACGGCGGAGGTCCGGGTGGTGGATCCGGCCACCGACCGACCGGTGCCCGACCGGCCAGCGGGGTGAGGTCCTGGTGCGGGGCCCGGAGCTCTTCGTCGGCTACGGCGAGGAGTCCCAGACCCGGGCGGCGGTCCGCCGGGGGTGGTTCGCCACCGGCGACCTCGGGGTCCTCGACCCCGACGGCTGGCTGACCATCGTCGGGCCGCCTGAAGGAGCTGATCATCCGGGGCGGGGAGAACATCGCCTCGGCCGAGGTGGAGCGGGTCCTCGAGCAGCACCCCGAAGTCCGCCAGGCCGTGGTGGTGGGGTGTCCCGACCGGCGCCTGGGCGAGCGGGTGGCCGCCTTCGTGGTGGGGAGCCCGGCCGTCGACGTGGACGAGTGCCGCCGGTGGTTCGCCGCCCAGGGGATGGCCCGGTTCAAGACCCCCGAGGTGGTGGTGCACCTGGAGGAGATCCCGCTGCTCGGTGTGGGCAAGCCCGACCGGCAGGCCCTCCGGTCACGGGCCGCAGCCCTGACCGGGGCCGAGCGCTGACCGGTGGTGACCCCGGACACAGACACAGACACAGACACAGACACAGCCGAACAGGGACAGACAGAGCCGGAAGAGACAGGATGAGCGAGGTCGGGATGGAAGCGGGAATCGTATCGTGGGGCGTGTACCTGCCCTACTGGCGACTGGAGCGCCAGGCCATCGGCGAGGCCTTCGGCACCGCCACGGGCAAGGGCCGACGGGCGGTGGCCTCCTACGACGAGGACACCACGTCGATGGCCGTGGAGGCCGGCCGGCGGGCGCTGGCCGTGCCCGGGACGCCCGAGCCCGACCGATCTGTTCTTCTCCACGCCGGCACCGGCCTACCTGGACAAGACCAACGCCACCACCGTCCACGCCGGGCTGGGACTGCTCGCCGGATGCCGGCGCCTACGACCTGTGCGGATCGGTGCGCTCGGGCTGGGCCACCGTGCAGCTGGCCGCCCTGGCCGGGGCCCGGGCCCCGGCCCTGGCCGTGGTGGCTCGACCTGCGCACCGGCCTTCCCGGTGGGCCCGACGAGACCCAGGGAGGCGACGGTGCGGTGGCCTTCGTGTTCGCCCCCGACGGCGGGGTCACCGAGCGGCTGGGCCATGCCTCCACCACCGACGAGTTCCTCGACCGGTGGCGGGTCCCCGGCGAGACCGACCTCGCGCCAGTGGGAGGACCGCTTCGGCGAGGAGGCCTACCTGCCGCTGGCCCGCTCGGCCTTCGCTCGGGCCCTCGACGACGCCGGCATCGACCGCCGCCGACGTCGACCACCTGATCGTGACCGGTCTGCATGCCCGGGCCGTGGCCAGCCTGAAGAAGTCCCTCGGCGTTCCCGGCCGACCGGCTGGCGCCCGATCACGCCGGCCTGATCGGCAACCTGGGGGCGGCCCAGGCCGGCCTGCAGCTGGCCGACGTGCTGGAGCGGGCCGTCGGCGGGCCAGGTCATCGTGGTGGTGGAGATGGCCGACGGTGCCGACGCCGTGGTGCTCCGCACCACCGACGCCCTATCCGGCCGTCCAGGACGCCCGCCGGGAGGCCGGGCTCCGACCCGTGGCCGAACTGGTCGCCGAGGGGCGGTCCGACCTGGCCTACGCCGTCTTCCTCTCGTGGCGCGGGCATGCTGCACCGGGAGCCGCCCCGGCGTCCCGATCCCGAGCGGCCCGACGCCCCGGCCAGCCTGCGGGGCGAAGGATGGAAGTTCGGGTTCAACGCCAGCCGGTGCACGGCCTGCGGGTTCCGCCACCTCCCGCCCACCCGGATCTGCCTTTCGTGCCAGGCCGTCGACCAGATGGTGCCCGAGCGGATGGCCGACCTCCGGGGCACCGTGGCCACCTACACCATCGACCACCTGGCCTTCAGCCTGTCGCCCCCCATGGTGGGCGCGGTCATCGACTTCGACGGCGGCGGTCGCTACCGGGGCGAGATGACCGATGTGGACCCCGGGGCCGTGGCCGTGGGTACCCGGGTGGCCATGACCTTCCGCCGGCTCTACAGCGCCGAGGGCGTCCACAACTACTTCTGGAAGGCCCGGCCGGTGGCCGACGGTACGCTGGGGAACGGCAACCCGGCCGACCGGGTGAACACCGATCAGAAGGAGCGGCAGCGTCATGACCAGTTCGGGGATCCGCGACCGGGTGGCCATCGTCGGAATGGGGTGCACCCGTTTCGGCGAGCTCTGGGACCAGGGCACCAACGACCTGCTCACCGACGCCGCCGTCGAGTGCACCGCCTCGGCCGGGGTGGCCATCGACGCCATCGACGCCTTCTGGCTGGGCACGTTGGGATCGGGCCAGTCGGGCATCACCCTGTCCAAGCCGCTGAAGATCGGGTACAAGCCGGTGACCCGGGTGGAGAACTTCTGTGCCACCGGGTCGGAGGCCTTCCGCAACGCCTGCTACGCCGTGGCCTCGGGCGCCTACGAGCTGGTCATGGCCATCGGGGTGGAGAAGCTGAAGGACTCGGGCTACTCCGGCCTGACCGGCATCCACAAGGTGGGGGACGGGACCAACGCCGCCCTCAGCTCGCCGGCCGCCTTCTCCTTCCTGGTCCCGGCCTACTGCCACAAGTACGGCGTGGACCCCGAGGAGATGGGTTCGGTGCTCAACCGCATCGCCTGGAAGAACCACCAGAACGGGGCGGTCAACCCGCGGGCCCAGTACCAAAAGGAGGTCTCCCTGGAGAAGATCGCCGCCTCGCCGCGGGTGGCCGGCCAGCTCGGGGTGTTCGACTGCAGCGGGGTGAGCGACGGGGCCGCGGCGGCCCTGATCTGCCGGGCCGAGGACGCCCACCAGTACACCGACTCGCCCCTGTACGTGAAGGGCCTCAGCCTGGTGGCCGGGCCGGCGGCCGGCGCCATCGACCCCGACTACGACTACACCACCTTCGAGGAGGTGGTCCGCTCGGCCGCCGACGCCTACCGGCAGGCCGGGATCACCGATCCCCGGTCCCAGCTGGCCATGGCCGAGGTGCACGACTGCTTCACGCCCACCGAGCTGGTCCTGATGGAGGACCTGGGCTTCGCCGACCGGGGCACGGCGTGGAAGGAGGTCATGGCCGGGACCTTCGACCGTGACGGCGAGCTTCCGGTCAATCCCGACGGCGGCCTGAAGAGCTTCGGCCACCCCATCGGGGCCACCGGTCTGCGCATGCTCTTCGAGTGCTGGCTGCAGCTGCGCCGGCAGGCCCCGCCCGAGCGCCAGATCGCCACGGTGACCGAGGGCGGTCGCACCCTCGGGCTCACCCACAACCTCGGCGGGGCCCCCGGCGAGTGCGTGAGCTTCGTGGGCGTGGTCGGCACCGAGCCCTCGGACTGAGATGGCCGCCGTCCGACCGGGTACCGATCCCGGAGCCGAGACCGAGGACCAGGCCGCCCTCCGCCAGCTGGCCCGGGAGGTGGCCGCCCGGGAGGTCGCCCCGCGGGCGGCCGCCCACGACGAGTCCGGGGAGGTGCCCCGGGAGGCCATCGCCGCCATGGCCGCCGCCGATCTCTTCCGGGTGACCATCGGCGAGCAGTGGGGCGGCCTCGGCATGGGGGACGTGGAGGCGGCCATCGTCCTGGAGGAGATCGCCCGCCACGACGTATCCACCGCCATCTGCTGCCAGCTGGCCTACAACGGGCCGGCCCGTGGCATCGAACATCTGGGCTCCGACGCCCTCAAGGACCGGTGGCTGCCGGCGGTGGCCGACGGGGAGGCCATCATCAGCATCGGGATCACCGAGCCCGATGCCGGCTCCGCCGTGCAGGAGCATGCGCACCGCCCTCAAGCCGGACGGACCGGGCGGGTGGCGCCTCGACGGCTACAAGAACTACTCCACGCTGGGCCACGCCGCCTCGGCCGTGCTGGTCTGGTGCCGGTGGCCCGGGGGCGAGGGCGCCCGGGGGATCGGCGCGGTCATCGTTCCCATGGACCGCGAGGGGGTGTCCCTGGTCGGGCGTCACCGGGGCATGGGCATCCACGCCGCCACCGAGTCGGAGATCGCCTTCGACGGTGTGGCCATCACCGAGGACGACGTCCTGGTGGCCGGGGACCCGTCCTCGGGCGAGCCGTTCAAGCTGCTCCTGTCCCACCTCAACCACGAACGGTGCGGGAACGCCGCCATGTGCGTCGGTGCCGCCCAGGGCGCCCTGGAGCGGTGCGGCGGCCTACATGCGGGACCGGGTGATCGGGGGCCGGCCCATCGCCGATCTCCAGGGGCTGCAGTGGAAGCTGGCCGACATGGCCGTGGCCCTCGAAGGGGCCCGTCTGCTGCTGGGCCGGGCCGTGCGGCTGGCCGGCCCGGGAGGGACCCCTCCGGCCCTGGAGACGGCCATGGCCAAGACCGCCGCCAACCTGGCCGCCAAGTTCGTCTGCGACGAGGCCATCCAGATCCACGGCGGCTACGGCTACAGCCGCGAGTACCCGCTCGAGCGGGCCTACCGGGACATCCGGGGCCTGTGCATCGGGGCCGGGACCGTCGAGGCCCAGCGCAACTACATCGGCTCGAGCGTGGCGGCCGGACGGACCACGACCTCACCCGGTTGGATACCCGGCTCGGACATCTGATCCCCACCCCCCGGTCCTCGGTGACCCACCACGGCAGCGCATCAGCTCCGGAGGCGAGGTCCCGAACAGCGCCGCCGACCGCGAAGTGGACTCCGACGGCCTCGTTCACGGGAGATGGAAACGACATTGTCGCCGCCGACCCCCTGGTGTACCGTGTCGCCCGTCGACAGGACGGCGAGGTATGCGGCGTCGGCGCGGTGTTCTCCGCGCCCGTGGCCTGACGGTCCGGCACCCCGATCGGGCCAGCGGGCACCGCACGGGCAAGGCAACGAGAGAAGGGGGACGCCATGAGTCCAGCCGATTCGTACGAGGGGCGCGGCGTCATCGTCTGCGGCGGCCGTCGGGGCCATCGGCGGACGCATCGACGGCCTGTTCAACTGTGCCGGACCGTGTGGCGGTCCCTGGCGTCGGCGGAGAAGGGGATCCGCGTCAACTGCACCCTGCCCGGTCCGACCGACACGCCGGTGTCGCCGGCGTTCGAGGAGCAGATGGGTAAGGCGTTCAGGGACAACTACCCCATCCCACCGGGCCACCGTCAGACCCCCGACGAGAAGGCCGCGCCATTGGTGTTCCTCAACTCACCGCCGGCGTCCGCCGTCACCGGGGAGAGCCTCCTCGCCGACGGCGGCACCATGGCCGCCCTATCGGTGGGCACGCTCGACGTGTCGGCCTTCGGCTTATGAGCGCCTCGGGGGCCTCGCCCGGGGCAGGTGGGGCCTTCGAGCTCGCGCCTACGGGGGAGAACCGGTTCGTGGCCGGCAACATCGGGGACCCGTCGGTTCGGGACGTGGTGTACGGGGGCCAGTTGCTGGCCCAGATGATCCTGGCGTCGGACCGGGTGGGCGCGGACAAGGACGTGGCCTCCATCCACACCCTCTTCGCCCGCAGCGCCCGAGTGTCCACCCCGGTCGAGATCGACGTCGACGTGATCCACGACGGGCGGACCATGGGGAGCCATGCGGTGACCGTGCACCAGGGTGACCGGGTGTGCGCCCAGGGCCTCGTCCTGCGTCGGCTCGACGCACCCGACCTGATCCGTCATCAGCCCGAGATGCCTGACGTGGCCGGACCCGACGACTCGCCCGACACCGGGCAGGGCGGCCTCTTGGCCCCGGGGAGCGACCTGCGGGTCGTCGGGGGCCTGAACACCTGGGATCCCGACGCCCCGGTGGGCCCGGCCCAGCTGTTCGCCTGGGTCCGACTACCGTCCGGTCCGGGTGGGGGGACCGCCGGCTCGGAGCCTCCGGCCATGGGGCAGGCGCTGCTGGCCTACGGCACCGACGGGTTCCTCATCGGGACGGCCATGCTGCCTCATGCCGGGGTGGGCCAGAACATGGCCCATCGCAACATCGGCACGGGCGTCGTGTCCCATACGCTGACTTTCCACGAGCCGGTCCCGGTGGGGGAGTGGCTACTGCTGGCCCATGAGAGCCCGTATGCCGGTCGGGGGGCCAGCTACGGGCGGGCCCACGTCTTCACCCGCGACGGCCGTCTGGTCGCTTCGTTCGTGCAGGAGAACATGATCCGTGACGCGGGGCCAACCGATCACTGAGCCGGGCCCCGGTGCTCAGCGCAGCCGCCACTCGATGCGCTTGCCGCTGGTGAAACGCTCCTGACCCTCCTCGAGCAGCTTCCGGTCGGAGCCCACGTTGGTGAAGAGGAAGGCGTGGTCGAGGGCCTGGCGCCGGGAGACCTCGAGTCCCATCCACATCGCCCGCACCGTCCCCTGCTCGGCCAGGGCCGGCTGGTCGGCGATGGCCCGGGCCGCCCACTCGGTGCGCTCGCGTAGCTCGGCCATGGGCACGACCTCGGAGACCAAGCCGATCTGATGGGCCCGGTTGGCCGACATGCGTTCGTGGGCTCCCAGCAGAGCCAGGCGCACGACCTCCTGGAACGGCATCTTGTGGAGCAGAAAGATGGGCTCGAAGGCGGCGGGCATGCCATAGGTCACGTGGGGGTCGAAGAAGGTGGCGTGGTCGGCGGCGATGATGAAGTCCACCTCGCCCAGGATGTAGAAGGCCCCCCCGCACGCCATCCCGTTGACGGCGGCGATGATCGGCTTCCACAGGTCGTTCGACTTCGGACAGACGCTCTTGCCCGGATCGTCGAAGTCCCACGGGGTGTTGTACCCGGGGAGCTTGCCGGGCGGCAGGTCGTCGAAGGAGCCCACACCCTCTCGGTCCAACCCGGTGCAGAAGGCCTTCTCGCCGCTGCCGGTCAGGACGATGCACCGCACATCGTCGTTGGTGCGGAGCATCAGCCACAACTCCCGCAACTCCCGCTGCATGGTGGTGTTGAAGGCGTTGAGGGCCTCCGGGCGGTTGAGGGTGACCCAAGCCACACCATCGGATTCGTCGTACAGGAGGGACTCGAAGTCGGGCATGGCGGCCATGGTATCGGCCCCTGCCGGCCGGAACGGAGGTGGGACCGGGCACGCCAGCCCGCCGTTCGGATGCCGGGCCGGCCGTCGGTTCCCGATCCGGGCTCACAGGGCGAGGGCAGCGACGAAGTCGGCCCGGGCCGCCTCCCACCACCGCCGGCGACGGTCGTAGCGCTCCATGCCTCCCATCTGGTCCAGCATGCGGATGAAGTTCTGGTCTCCGGCGGAGACCCGACGTCGGATGAACTCGCCTCCCTTCTGCATGGACCAATCGAGGCTTCCGAGCAGTTCCAGCCGTTCCCGGGCACCGAGCCCGTAGGTGTCGGCGACCAGGCGAAGGCGGTCGGCACGGGACGGCTGTCGCCACCCGAGCCTGGCGGCACTCAGTTCGTCGTCGACGGGGACGCACATCCGGGCGAACTGGGCCAGGTCGTGGACCGGTCGACCGGGCGCGGCGAAGTCGAAGTCGAGGAGGCCCACCGCCACGCCGTCACGGAAGACAACGTTCTCGAGGCAGACGTCGTTGTGGCACACCACCGGACCACCGAGCGGATCGGCCATCTCCGTGCTCCAGGAGGCCGGACCGGGATCGACGCCGGCCGAGGCACGGTGGAAGGCGGCCAGCAGGGTGGTGACCGACGCCAGCGCGGCATCGGACTGGGCCCAGTCCGGATAGGGGGGTAGCGGCACCTCGCCCTCGATGAAGAGGAACCGCTCCCGTCCGTCGGGCTCGAAGCCGTCGGGCATCGACGCGCCGGCGAAGCCGATTGCCCGCAGCGCAATCAGAAAGCCATGGACGGAAGGGGAGTGGGGATTCGACGGTCGCAGGACGACGTCTCCCCGGCGGGTGACCCGACCGGCATTGGCCACGCCGCCGTGCAGCTCCTGTTCCACCGGCTATTCCTACCAGCAACGGACCCGCCGGCGGCGGCCGAGGGGTCAGGTGCCCTCCGACAGCATGGCGGTGATCTGACCCAGGTCGAAGTAGTCCCGCCAGGCGCAGATCTTCCCGTCGCGGACCTCGAACGTGCCCATGACGGGAAGGGGAGCGACCACCTCGCCCACGGTGAAGGTGTCGATACGCTCGGTCAGGACCACGTTGCCCCGGGCGGCCAGGTGGACGGTCTCGATGGTCATGCTTTCGCACATGCCGAAGAACCCCTCGATGAACGCCATGGTGGCGTCGATGCCCACGGCCGGGTCCAGCGGGATGTTGTGGTACACCACGTCGTCCGTGAAGTACGGGCGCAGGACCTCCGTGTCACGTCCGTCGAAGACGTCGCAGAACGCCCGCACCAGTTGCTCGGCATCTTCTTCGGTTCCCATGACGCACCTCCGGGGTCGTATGAAGATCTCAGGGTAGCGAATCCAGCCCCGTGGAGCGCCCCGCCATGCGCACCACGGCGACGGGGAGGGGAACAGGCGTTCACCTCCCCGGTCGCCGCTCACCGGATCGGGCCCCGGGTCCCCGTCTCCACGACGACCGGCGACACGTCGCCGGTGGGCCACGTGCCCTCTTGACGTGCTCTCGGTACGTGATCGGATAGCCCGGTAGAGTGACCCCGTTTGACCTACTCCACGACAGCCACAGGACCCCGGGGGAACACGCCGAACCCTCGCTCCGACCCGACCGCTGGCGACCGCCGGATCACGCCCCTCGACGGTGTCCGGGGCGTGGCCATCCTGGCCATCATGGCGTACCACTCCGGCGTGCCCGGCATCGACGTGGGTGGGTATTTCAGCCAGGACTCCTTCTTCGTGCTGTCCGGCCTGGTGATCACCCTGATCCTCCTCCGGGAGTGGCAGGGGACCCACCGCATCGGTCTCGGCCGGTTCTACGCCGGAAGGATCCGACGCCTCCTGCCGGCCCTGTTCCTCATGCTCATCGTCGTGACGCTCTACGTGAACCTCGCGGCACCTCCGGGGCAGTATCCGGGCTACCGCCAGGACGCCCTGGCCGTGCTGGGCTACTTCAGCAACTGGCACTTCATCGCCGGCGGCACCAACTACTTCGCCATGAGCGCCGCACCGTCGTTGCTCACCCACACCTGGTCACTGGCCATCGAAGAGCAGTTCTACCTGGTGTGGCCGCTGATCCTCATGGCCATCCTGTCCCTGTGCCGTCGGCACCGGGACCTCGGTCTACGCATGGTCTTCGGCGTGTCCATGGGCGGAGCCGTGCTGTCCACGCTGTGGATGGCCCGTCTCTACCACTCCGGGGCCTCCTCGACCCGGCTGTACTACGGGACCGACACGCATGCGCAGTCCATCCTGGTCGGCTGCGCCCTGGCCGCGGTGCTCACCATGATCGCCCGCCGACGCCAGGACGACGCGCTGGTCCCGGTGGCCCGGTCGAGGAGGGCCCGGTGGGTCCTCTCGGGCGCAGGGGTGGCTGCGGCGGCGGCCCTGGGGTGGCAGTGGACCCACGTCGACAGCGGCGGCCACTTCGCCGACCAGGGTGGGTTTCTGGTGGGCGCCCTGCTGACGGCCATCGTGCTGGTGTCGGCGGCCAGCGCCCCCAAGGGTCCCCTGGCCGTGGTCCTGTCGTGGCCGGTGCTCACCTATCTCGGCACCATCTCCTACGGCATGTACCTGTGGTATTTCCCTATCTTCCAGGTCGTCGATGCGGCCCGGACCCATCGGACCGGTTTCAGCCTGTTCGCCATCCGGGTGGCGGTGGACATCGCCATCGCCACCGCCTCGTACTTCCTGATCGAGCAGCCCGTACGGCGCGGCGCCCTGTTCCGCACCTCCGGCACCGAGTGGGTCCCCCGGGTCAGGACGCTGGGCCTGCTGATCACCTCGCTGGTCATCACCGTCGGTGTGGTCGTGGGCACGACGGCCGGGTCGTCGGCGTCGTTCGCCATTCCGGTGTCCTCGGCCCGGTCGTCCCTGTCGCCGACCCCGCCCCCGGGGGCCACCGCCGTCACCCGGCTGCTGGTCGTCGGGGACTCGACGGCACTGACCCTCGGGAACGCGCTCCCCACCGTCGGCGACGGGTGGAACACGGCCATCGACGAAGAGGGCACCATCGGTTGCGGCCTGGCCATCGGGCCACTGGTCCTGGAGCACGGCGTGGCCGGCGCCCCCGGCGCCCCCTGCGACAGCACCACACCGGTGAGCGAGCAGTGGCCGGCCCGACTGCAGGGACTCGTCGCCAGTGACCGCCCCGACGTGGTGGCCCTGCTGGCCGGCCGGTGGGAGGTCACCGACCGGGTCTACGACGGGCAGTGGACGAACATCCTCGCCCCCGCATTCCAACAGTACATCCGGGACCAGCTCCGGCTGGCCGTGCAGATCGGGACGGCGTCGGGGGCCCACATGGTGCTGTTGACCGCACCGTGCTACTCCAGCGGCGAGCAACCCGACGGATCGCCGTGGCCCGAAGACTCACCGGCCCGGCTCAGGGCCTACAACGACCAGCTGTACACCGTGGCCGCGGAGTTCCCGGCCCAGGTCTCCGTCGTGAACCTCAACGCCATGATGTGCCCGGGAGGACGGTTCGAGCCGGTCATCGACGGCGTAACGGTCCGGGCTCCGGACGGGGTCCACTTCCCCTACTTCCAGTTCGGTGATCCGCAGGCCTCGGCGCCCGACGATCTGGCCCAGGTCAACGCCTTCGCCACATGGATCGGACCGAAGCTCATGCCCCAGTTGGTGGCCGGGGCGGGCACCTCGACCGACTGACCTTCTCGACCGACACGCGGGTGGTGGCGGTGCCGCCCGAGGCTGGACCGTCGGTCGGCTCAGTGGCAGTGCTCGGCCGAGGGGGGGACATCGAGGGCCGGATTGCGGTCGAAGAACCCGACCGGCATCAGATGGAACCCGCAGTACTCGACGGGCATGACCGGCCAGTCCTCGGGTCGGGGGGAGTGGGTGACCCCGAAGGTGTGCCAGACCACGATGGGCGTGTCCACCAGGGACCGGTCGGCCGACGTCCAGGCCGGCAGCCCGTCCCCGCCGACGTGCTGGTTGGGGTAGTCACCGGCCGCCCGCCGCTCGTCGGGTGCGTACGGGGTCACCCACAGGTTGTGCCGGGCGAATCCGGCCCGTCGGCCGATGCTGGAGTCGGGTTGGGCCAACAGGGTGGGTGTGGCTCCGGGAAGGAGCTTGTAGGCCACCGGCCGATCCAGGCCGTTGTGCACCTGGCGGGTTCACGAACCGCCAGTGGCGGCCGCTGGCCGGCGTCCACGTCGCGCTGGGCTTCCGACTCGGACTCCAACCGGGTGGACCGTCTGACGGAAGGCGTTGCCCCACGGGTTGTCGTCGCCGGCGGGAAGTGTCTCGAAGCTGACCTCGTAGGCCTCGTTGACCGGTCCGTCGACGGCAAGGTCCAGGCGGGCACAGAACAGATGCTGGTGGAAGGGGGCGGCCAGTCCCGGTGCCACCACCGATCCGAACTCGGTCGCGTCGCCCGGCGCCAGCGCCTGGGTGGACATGATCCCGGTCAGCTTGACCTCGAGCTGGATGGTGCCGTCGAGGTAGAAGTACCAGTAGAAGCCGTATTCGTAGTTCCCCACGGTGGCGATGGACGACACCACCAGGCGACGGGAGCGCCGGACCTCGGTGCGCGCCGGTGTTCATGTCCTGGTGCTTCCAGAGGATCCCGTAGTCCTCCTCGTGGATGCACACGGCGTTCTCGACCACGTAGGGGCTGCCGTGCTCACTGCAGAAGCACGGCGTCGAGGTAGGTGATCTCCCCCAGGCAGTCGCAGCCCAGGGCCAGGGAGTTGGCCATGCGGCCCAGTCCCCACTCGCCCACGTCGAAGGCGTTCTTCCACCCGTGCAGTGGGCCCGGGATCGCCGTAGGGCACGACCATCTCGCTGATCGAGGCCCGGTGGAGGATGGGCCGGAGCCCTCCGTCGTCGTAGCCGATGGTGCGCAGGACCAGGCCCTCGAGCGGCTCCATGGACACCCGCATCGACCAGTCGCTGCCAGGTGAGGAGGTTGCCGTCCAGGGTGAAGCTGGGACCCTCGGGCTGGACGATGTCCAAGGGACGGAGGCCGGTCCGCAGCGGTTGGTTGTCCTCGGCCAGGTAGCTCCCCTTGTCGGCGGGGAGGGGCACCACGCCGAGGTCGAGGACCTCGAGGACCTCGCCGCGGGCGGCGTCCACCGTGGCCAGCACGCCCTCCACCGGTCGGGCGTAGCCGTTGTCGGAGGGTTCCTCCCGGTAGTACGAGAGGCACCGGGCGATCCGCCGGCCCTCCTCTAGCGGGTTGCCGAAGTTGCCGGTCGGCCAGGGGTCGATCTGGACCTTCTCGAAGTCGGTGATGCCCCGCCGCAGCATGGCCTTCTGCCAATCCGGGTCTGTCCGGAGGGCCAGGATGGCCCGGTAGGAGTCGTCGAACAGGAGCGCCGGTCGCACCCCGGTGCGCGGGCGTCCACTCGATGATCTCGGCCCGGGCCCAGGGCCACCACGGCCTCGATCACGTCGGCCTCGGGCCCGGGCAGGAGGGTCAACCGGACCCGCCGCTCGACGGGGTCTCCGGGTCGATGGGTCGCCACCGCCGTCCGGCTCGGCTCGTCCAGGGTGACAGTGGAGAAGAGGACGCCGTCGCCCACCCGGCCGCTGTCCCGCACGGCGGCCACCGCGGCGCGGATCTCGTCGGCGTCCAGGGCATCGAGGGGATGGGCCGGTGGTCGGAGCCACATCAACCATGGACGGTCACCCCGGACCGGTGACCCTGGCCTGCCCGCCGCCGATCCCTGCCTGGTTCGGTCACTCCCCGCATGTTCTCTCCTTCGTTCCCCCGCTCCGAGACCCCTCCCCGGGCACCCCCGGCGCCGGGGACAGTAGTCTCGGCGGCGATGACAGAACGTACCGCGGGTCCGGTGCGGGGGGTGACGGACCACGCCAGGGAAGGTCCTGATCGTCCCGCCGTCATCGCCGGCGACACGGTGCGCACCTATGGTGAGCTGGAACAACGGGCCCTCCGCCTGGCCTCGGTCCTGGCCCGAGCGCGGTGCGGGCCCGGGCCGCCCGGTGGCCGCCGTCCTCCCCAACGGGATCGAGATCTTCGAGGTGGCCACGGCCGCCGCCATGCTCGATGCCCCGTTCCTCCCGGTCAACTGGCATCTCCAGCGCCGAGGAGCTGGCCTTCATCCTGACCGATGCGGACGTGGCCGTGGCGGTGGGCCACGAGACCTCGACGACGAACTGCACCGGGCCCTCGACCGGACTCGGCCGATTACCTCCCTGTCGGTGGGTCGGGAGTACGAGGACGAGGTGGCCTCGGCCGAGCCGCTGCCGGGGGGTGACAGCGGTGGCGGCCCCGAGCTGATGTTCTACACCTCGGGGACCACGGCCCGGCCCAAGGGCGTGGTGCACGGCAGCCCTGGCCGACCGCAGCGGCCGGGCCGGGGCATGGAGGGACAGGTGGCGCTGTGGAGCTGGACCGAGGACGACGTCTACGTGATGAGCGGTCCCGCCTACCACGCCTCCCACCTGGGCTGGTCCCTGTGCGCCCTCTACGTGGGCGCGGCCACCGTGATCACCGAGCAGTTCGAGGCCCGGCTCGTGGCTGGCTGAGGTGGCCGGCACCGGGGGACCCGCACCTTTATGGTGCCGGCCCATTTCATCCGGATCCTCGAGACTGCCCGAGGAGGAGCGGACCGGGCTCGACGTGTCGAGCCTCTCGCCTGGTCGTGCACGCCGCGGCGCCGTGTCCGGTGGCGGTCAAGTTCAGGATGATGGAGGCCTTTCCCGGGGCCGAGATCCACGAGCTCTACGGCGCCAGCGAGGGAGGTGCCACCAAGATCTCCCCCGACGAGTGGCGGGACAGGCCGGGCAGCGTCGGTCGACCCTGGCCCGGGGTGGAGATCCGGATCCTCGACGAGGACGGCGGCGCCCGACCGGCCGGCGAGGCCGGTCTGGTGTACATCCGACCGGCCGGGACCCTGCGGTTCCGCTACCGCAACGACGACGAGGCCACCGAACGGGCCTGGCGCGACGACGCCTTCACCGTGGGGGACATCGGATTCGTCGACGCCGACGGGTACCTCACCATCACCGACCGGGTCTCGGACATGGTGCTGTGGGGCGGCGTGAACATCGCCCCCCGGGAGATCGAGGAGGTGCTCTTCGAGCATCCGGCGGTGGTGGACTGTGCCGTCTTCGGGGTTCCCGACGAGCGAGACGGGGAGCACCTCGAGGCCATGGTGCAGCTGCGGCGGCCGGTCGGCACCGACGAGCTGGCCGGCTACGTCGCCGACCGGCTGGCCAAGTACAAGGTTCCCCGGCACTGGGAGGTGGTCGACGAGCTCCCCCGCGACCACAACGGCAAGGTCCGCAAGCGCCTACTCGCGCAGGCCCGGGCCTCGGCCGGGGCGTAGGGGAGCAGCGTGGCCATCCGGATCGTGATCGATCGAGAGCGGTGTGTAGGGTCCGGCAATTGCCTGTTCTGGGCGCCGGGGACGTTCGACCTCGACGACGACGGGGTGTCGGTGGTCGTGGATCCCGACGGCGACGACGAGGATCGGATCCGGGTGGCGGCCGAGGGTTGCCCGACCCGGGCCATCACGATCGAGGACCGGCACGGGCCGGACGATGAACCGGGCGCCCGGCCCCGTGACACCGTGGACGAACGAGGTCACGACGCCGCCGACGAGCCCGACACCAACGAACTAGTGGACGAAGGGTGATCCCATGCCGATCGCACTGACCGACGAGCACGAGGCGCAGCGTCTCTCGGCCCGCCGATGGCTGGACACCCACTGCCCACCGTCGGTGCCCCGGGCCCTGCTCGACGCCGAAGAGGAGACCCTCCAGCCGGTCTGGAAGGAGATGGCGGCCGAGGGATGGCTGGGCATCCACCTACCCGAGGAGTTCGGGGGCCAGGGCTTCGGCCTGTTCGAACTGGCCGTCCTGCTCGAGGAGACCGGGTGGTCGGTGGTTCCGGGCCCACTGCTGCCCACCGTGGTCACCTCGGCCCTGGTGGCCGAGACGTCGGCCCGATCCAACCGGTGCCTGGCCGCGGCGGTCCTGCCCGGGCTGATCGACGGGAGCCTCACCGCCGCCGTCTCCTTCGGGGACACCCACCTCGATGTCGTGGACCGTGGGCGGGACGGCGAGCTGGTCGTCTCGGGACGCTCCGGCCGCTGCTCGGGAGCCGCGACGGCCTCGCTGGTGCTGGCGCCGGCCCGGGATGACCGAGGGGCAGCGAGACCTGGTGCCTCCTCGACGTGGCCGGCCCGGGACCGGGGACGGGGTCGGGTGCACGTCGCGTCCCTGGCCAGCCTGGACCCCACCCGGCGGGTGGGCGCGGTGGAGGTGGACGCCTACGTGGTGTCGGCCGATCGCCAGCTCCCGTCACTCACCACCCGGCGGCTCCGCCAGGTGGTCATGGCGCTGATGGCCGCCGAGCACGTCGGTGGGGCCCGGTGGTGCCTCGAGACGGCCACCGAGTACGCCAAGGTCCGGGTGCAGTTCGGGCGGCCCATCGGGCAGTTCCAGGCGGTCAAGCACCGGCTGGCCGACATGGCGGTCCGGGTCGAGCAGATGACCGCGGTGGCCTGGGACGCCGCCGTGGCCGTGCGGTGGACGACCGGCGCGACGATCGGACCGACAGCGACGACGCCTGGCCACGGCCACCGCCGGGGCGCTCACCGTCGACGGGTACGCCCGGTCGTCGCCAGGAGTGCCTGCAGCTGCTGGGCGGGATCGGCTTCACCTGGGAGCACGACCTCCACCTCCACTTCAAGCGGGCCCATGCCGACCGCCAGCTGCTGGGTGAGACCGACGTCTTCCGCGCGCGAGGTGGCCACGGTGGCCGGGTCGCGGGGTACGGCGCCAGCTGGCCGCCGACCTACCCGACGAGGCCGAGGAGGCCCGGGCGGAGCTGGCCCCGCTGATGGCCGAGCTGGCCGCCATCCCGGAGGAGGGGCGGCGGGCCGGCCCTGGTCGAGGCGGGCCTGGTGGTGCCCCACTGGCCCAAGCCCTGGGGACGGGACGCCGGAGCGGTGGAGCAGGTGGTCATCGACGAGCAGCTGGCTGCCGTGGGGATCGTCCGTCCCCACATCGGGATCAGCGCCTGGGCCCTGCCGGTGATCATCGCCAGCGGGACCGAGGCCCAGCAGGAGCGGTGGGTGCGTCCGTCACTCCTCGGGCGAGCTGGCACTGGTGCCAGCTGTTCTCCGAGCCGGGGGCCGGCTCCGACCTGGCCAGCCTGACCACCCGGGCCGTCCGGACCGACGGAGGCTGGCTGCTGACCGGCCAGAAGGTGTGGACGTCGATGGCCGCGCAGGCCGACTGGGGCATCTGCCTGGCCCGGACCGATCCGTCGGTGCCCAAGCACGAGGGGATCACCTTCTTCATCGTGGACATGGGCACCGAGCGGCCTGGACATCCGGCCCCTGCGGGAGCTGACCGGCGCCGCCATGTTCAACGAGGTCTTCCTCGACGAGGTCTTCGTGCCCGACGACTGCGTGATCGGCGAGGTCAACAGTGGCTGGGCCGCGGCCCGGATGACCCTGGCCAACGAGCGGATCTCGATGTCCTCGGGATCCACCTACGGCATCGGCGTCGAGTCCCTGCTGCGGCTGGCCGAGAAGCGGGCCGACGCCGTCTCTGACCGGCCTGGTCGGTCCGGCTGGGCGGGCTGCTGGCCGAGGCCCAGTCCATCAGCCTGATGTCCCACCGGTCCACGCTGTTGGCCCTGGCCGGTTCGGATCCCGGAGCCGGGGCCGGACTGCGCAAGCTGCTGGGTGCCGAGCACGAGCAGCGGGTCCAGGAGCTGGGCCTGGCCATGCTGGGCGCCGAGGGAGCCACCACCGAGGGGCGGTCGGAGCGGTGGATCCAGGGACTCCTGTTCACCCGGTGCCTGACCATCGCCGGGGGCACCAGCGAGGTGCAGCGCAACGTCATCGCCGAGCGCATCCTCGGGCTGCCTCGCGACCCGGAGCCGGGAGGGTGAGCCGGGCCACCTGCGGCCCGGCCCGGCCATGGGGAGGCAACGCCGCCGGCGGGTGAAGGGTTAGATGGTCCCGGCCCGCTGCGCTTCGGCGAACTCGTCGTCCGACAGGCCGACCAGGTCGCACCAGACGGCCCGGTTGTCGGCCCCCAGCACCGGGGCGCCCGCCGGCACCGGGGTGGGGCGCCCCACGAACCGGGGGAACGGCGCCTGCTGGCGGATCGGCCCGACCACCGGGTCCTCCACCGCCACCAGGTCGCCGCGGGCGGCCATGTGCGGATCGTCGAAGATGTCGGCGGCGCTGTAGGCCGTGCCCACCGGGACGTCGTGGGCGATGCAGACGGCCTCGATGTCGGCCGCGTCCGGCTCCGCGGTCCACGCGGCCACGATCCCGTTGATCTCGTCGGCGTGCTCGGACCGCAGGGCCAGGGTGGTGAAGCGGGGGTCGGTCGAGCAGGTCGTCCCGTCCCATGGCCCGGCACAGCCGGGCGAAGTTGGCGTCCGACCCGCCCACGATGCAGATGTAGGCACCGTCGGCGGTGGGGTAGTTGTCCAGGGGGGCGGAGTTGCGGAGCCGGTTGCCCTCCCGGCTCCGCACCGTGCCCAGTCGGTCGTAGCCGGCCAGCGTCCACTCGAGCACCCGGAGCACGGCCCCGTACAGCGGGGCGTCGATGACCGCACCGGTGCCCCCGCCCTCCCCGGGGCTCCTCAGGTCCCGTTGGTAGAGGCCGGCCACCGCGGCCATGGCCGCGAACACGCCGGTCAGGTAGTCGGAGATGGTCACGCCCGGTCGCACCGGCGGCCGGTCGGGCTCCCCGGTCAGGTGGAGGAGGCCGCCGTAGGCGATGCCCAGGCGGTCGAGGCCGGGCCGGCGGGAGTAGGGACCGTCCTGGCCGAAGACGCTGATCCGTACGTAGACCAGCCGGGGGTCGAGGTCGTCGGGACCGAGGTGCCACTTCTCCATGGTCCCGGGCCGGAAGTTCTCGCACACCACGTCGGCATGGGCGGCCAGCCGGCGGAACAGGTCCTGTCCCTCGGGGGTCCGCAGGTCGCAGGTGGCACCCCGCCGGCCCCGTCCCTCGACCGCCCAGAACAGCGAGTAGCCCGGCCGTCGTCGCCTCGTTCCCGTCGCCGTCGACGAAGGGGCCGATGGTGCGCATGAAGTCACCGCTGCCGGGCAGCTCGACCTTGATCACGTCGGCGCCCAGCTCGCCGAGGAGCCCGGCGCAGAACGGGCGCCGAGATGCGGGTGCCCACGTCGAGGACCCGGAGCCCGGCCAGGGGCCCGGGCTGACCTGCCGATCCGGTCGCCCGGCCCCGGACCCGGTGTGCTCCGCGCTCAGCCCCGCCCGACCGGTCACCGCGGTCGCGGTCGGCGAAGACCTCCTTCATGGAGCCCTTGGCCTTGCGCTCCTCCAGGGCCTGGGCCGCGGTGGCCGTGTTGTGCATCCAGTGGTGGGCCATGAAGTGGTACTTCCACGAGTCCGACTTGCCCATGAGGTCGCCGGTGTGGTTGAGCGAGTCCTTGACCAGCTGGGCGGTGGCCGGGGGGACCAGCGAGATGCGCTCGGCCAGCTCGCGGGCCCGTTCGGCCAGCTGGTCCCGGGGCACCACCTGGTTGACCAGTCCCAGCCGCCACGCCTCCTGGGCGTCGATGATGTCGCCGGTCAGGAGGAACTCCTTGGCCTTGCGGATGCCCGAGCTCCCACGGCTCCACCAGCAGCTCCACCCCGGCCCCGGTCATGCGCAGCACGGGGTTGGAGAAGGCGGCGTCGTCGGCGGCCACGATCAGGTCGCACATGCAGGCCAGCATCAGACCGGCGGCCACGCAGCTCCCCTGCACGGCGGCGATGGTGGGCTTGCGGAAGTCGTGGATCCGCTTGCACCGGTCGTAGTACATGACCTTCTCGTGGTACATCTTGCCTTCGGGGGTCTCCCGCATCAGCCGCCACTCGTCGGGCTCGCCGTCCCCGATGAGGGCCTTCAGGTCGTGCCCGGACGAGAAGTGCTTGCCCGCTCCGGCCAGGATCACCACCCGGACCGCGTCGTCGGCATCGGCCTCGGTCGAAGGCGTGCGTCCATCTCGTCGATGAGGCGGGTGTCCTGGGCGTTGGCCATCTCCGGGCGGTTCATGGTGATGGTGGCCACCGTGCCCTCCACCTGGTAGAGGATCGCTTCGTACTCCATGGCACAGCTCCTTCCCGATCGCCCCCACCCGTCCGGTCAGTCCCGGGGGAGTCCGAACACCCGCTCGCCGACCAGGGTGCGCTGCACCTCGTTGGTGCCGGCGAAGATCGACGACGCCTGATAGTAGAGCCACGACCGCTGCCACATGCCGTCCCCCGGGTTGTCGGCGGCTCCCTGCCACAGGGGTGACGGCCGGACCGAGGACGGCCATGACCGTCTCGTGGAGGCGCTTGGACATCTCGCTCCAGTACAGCTTGAGGGCACTGCCCTCGGGCCCCGGGTGCTCGCCCCGCTCCAGCCGGGTGAGGGTCCGCCAGTTGTGGAGCTGGAACAGCTTGACCTCGATGTAGGCCTCGGCCAGCCGCTGGCGGACCGTCCGGGTCGTCGAAGCCGCCCGGGCCGGGCCGGCGGCCAGCTCGAGCAGCTCGGCCAGCAGCTGGCACGTGGATCCCCAGCTGGCGGGGATTGACCCCCCGTTCGTGGGACAGGGTGGAGTTGGCCACCGACCACCCGGTGCCCGCCACGCCCGATGAGCTGGCCGTCGGGCACGAAGACCTCGTCGAGGAGGACCTCGTTGAACTCGGCGTCCCCGGTGATCTGGACCAGGGGTCGGACCTCGACACCCGTCGGCGTGCATGTCGACGACCAGGCAGGAGATCCCCTGCTGGCGCTTGGGGGCGTCGGGATCGCTCCGGGCCAGGCACAGACCCCAGTCGGCGAACTGGGCGTAGGAGGTCCACACCTTGTGTCCGGTGACCCGGAAGCCGCCGTCGGCACCTGCACGGCCCGGGTGGTCAGCGAGGCCAGGTCGCTGCCCGCCTCGGGCTCGCTGAACAGCTGGCACCACAGCTCATCGGCCCCGAGGATGGGGGGGAGCCACCGCTCCTGCTGCTCGGGGGTGCCGTGGGCGAACAGGGTGGGGCTGACCAGGTTGATGCCGATGCGGCCGACCAGCTCGGGGGCCCGGGCCCGGGCCATCTCCTCGGTGACCAGGAAGTGCTCGGTGGCTCCGAGGCCCCGGCCGCCCAGCTCCTCGGGCCAGGTGACCCCCACCCAGCGGTCGGCGGCCAACATCGGACTGCCAGCGGCGGCCGAAGGCCACCACCTCGGCCAGGTCCTGGGAGCGGGTGGGCGGCTCGGTCCCGTACTCCCAGGGGAGATTGGCGACCAGCCAGGCCCGCAGCTCGGCGCGCAGCTCCTGCTGCGCCGCGGTCATCTGGAGATCCATCCCCGCCAGCTTGGCACAGGCCTCACGGCCGGCGAGAACGGTGGCCGACGCACGCGTCGGCGTGGGGACAATGGGCCCGGCGGCGCCTCGCCGGGGCGGTGGGGTCGGGGGACCGTATGCTTCGCCGCTGTGGAATTCGAACTCTCCTCCGACCAGCAGGACCTGGCCGGCGCCGCCGGGGATCTCCTCGACGGGCTGGCCTCCCGAGACCGGGTCCGGGCCTTTGTCGGGACCGGGGACGGCCGACGATGCCGGGGAGCCGGGCCGGCCGCGGATTCGACCGGCCGCTGTGGGAGGCCATGGCCGAGCAGGGGTGGCTGGCCGTGGAGCGTCCCGAGTCGGCCGGCGGCCTGGGGACTGGGCATGGTCGAGGTGGCCGTACTGTGCGAGCAGCTGGGCCGACGGGCGGCCCCGGCCCCCTTCCTCGGCACGATCCTGGCCATGGTGGCGCTCCAGCAGGCCGGCGACGACGAGGCCGTCCCGGACGCCACGGTGGCCGAGGCCGACCGGTGGGCCGACCGGATGGCGGCCGGGGAGGCGGTCGGGACTGCGTGGCCTGGGCGGCCCGTCCCGGAACGGTCACGGCGCGGACTGACGGGGACCGCTGGCTCCTCACCGGGCGACCGGAACCGACCCTCTACGCCGCCGGGGCCGACGTGGCGGTGGTGGTCACCGAGGACGCCGTGTACGCGGTGGACCTCCCCGACGAGGGGACGCGGCCGCCGGCCGAGCCGGCCATGGACCGGACCCGGTCGCTGGCCTGGCTGCGCCTCGACGACGCCCCTGCCCATCGCATCGGCGGGCCCGCGGCAGCCCGACGCACGGTGGACCGGGCCGCGGCCGGCACCGCCGCCGAGCTCCTGGGCACTGCGTCCCGCGCCCTGGAGATGAGCGTGGAGTATGCCAAGGTGCGCCGCCAGTTCGGCCACCCCATCGGCAGCTTCCAGGCCGTCAAGCACCGGCTGGCCGACGCCCTGGTGGATGTGGAGGCCATGCGCTCGAGCGCCTACTACGCGGCCTGGTGCCTGGCCACCGACGACCCCGAGGCCTCGCTGGCCGCGTCCATGGCCAAGGCCTGGTGCTCCGACGCCTCGCGAGCGGGTCACTGGCCTCGGGCATGCAGGTGCACGGAGGCATCGGGTTCACCTGGGACCACGACCTCCATCTCTCCTTGAAGCGGGCCCGACTGGACGCCACCTCGTTCGGCACCGCCGCCTGGCACCGCGAACGCATCGCCGCCCTGCTGGAACAGCGCCTGGCCGCCGGCGTGGCCCCGATCTGACACCGGAGGACCGGCGACGCCCCCGGTCGGCTCAGCCGAAGGCGGGGTCCTGCTGGATCTCGATGGTGTTCCCGGCCGGATCCACGAACCAGATCTGGACCACCGGCCCCTGGGCGCCCTCCCGGTAGGGGATCCCGGACTCCTCGAGCTCGGTGACGGCGGCGGCCAGGTCCTCCACCGCGAAGCAGACGTGCGGGCCGGTGGGCTTGATCGCCTCGGTACCGGCATCGGCGTCGACCAGGTGCAGCTGGATGCTTCCGGCCGTGAACCAGTGTCCGTCGACACCGGGGATGACCGGGCGGGCCTCATCGTACAGCTCCAGCAGCTGCCGGTAGAAGGTCACCGTCTCGTCCAGGCGTCCCTCCACGTTCACGCTGTGGTGCAGCGTCCGCGTGACCTTCACCGGGAGGACCCCTCCGGGGTCACGGACTCGTGGGGACGCTCGGCGAACTGCCGACGGAGCCGATCTTTCACCACCTTGCCGGTGGCGTTCCGGGGGAGGGCGTCGACGAACTCCCACTGGCGGGGGACCTTGTACCGGGCCAGCCGCTCGAGCGGTGTGCGCGGACAGCTCCTCGGTGGAAGCGGTGTGGTCGGGACGCAGGGCCACCACGGCCAGGAGATCCTCGCCCAGCACCGGATGGGGGATGCCCACCACCGCCACCTCGCGCACCGCCGGGTGCAGCTCGATGGCGTGTTCCACGTCGGTGGGGTGGATGTTGTTGCCACCCCTGATGATGACGTCCTTGCTGCGGCCGACGATGTAGAGGTAGCCGTCCTCGTCGACCCGGCCCAGGTCACCGGTCACCAGCCAGCCGTCCACCCAGGTGCGGGAGCTGGCCTCGGGATCGCCGTAGTACTCGCGGGGGCGACCGGGGATCCGCATCCGGACGTCGCCGACCTCGCCGGCCGGCACGGCGCTTGCCGTCGTCGTCGACACAGAGGATCTCGGCCGGCGGGACCGGCTTCCCCACCGAGCCGGGCCGTTTGACCGCTTCACCGGGCGGCATCAGGCAGTAGACCGAGCCGGCCTCGGTCATCCCGTAGTTGTTGGACACCAGGGCGGTGGGCATCCGCTCCTGCAGCCGCTCCAGCACGAACGGGGCCAGGGGGGCGCTGCCCACGCTGCACAGCTGGACCGACGTCAGGTCGGCGCGTGTCGAACCGGGGGTGCTCGAGGAGCAGGTTGGCCATGGCCGGGACCAGGAAGACCGACCCGGGACGCTCTGACTCCACGGTGTCCAACCAGGTCCCGGCCTCGAACCTCGGCATGTAGAGGGCCCGGAGGCCCAGCTTCATCGGGGTGTAGACGAAGGCGATGCCGGCGAAGGTGTAGGGCGGGCTGGCGTGCATCCAGGCGCCACCGCTCCAGTTGGGCTCGGTGAAGGGCATGAGCGAGTAGTTGTCGTGCCGTACGGCCACCGCCTTGGGATGCCCGGTGGTGCCGGAGGTGTAGAGGATGTCGGCCAGATCACCGGGCTCCCGCGGCACCTGCAGGTACTCCGCATCGGCGGTCAGGATGTCGGCCCACGCCACCACTCCCCGTTCGGACACCCCGTCGGGGCGGAGCGTCCGTTCGGCGCCGGCGTCGGGCACGGCCACCACCACGGCCGGACGCCGGCCCTCGTAGCGGGGGAGCAGCGACACCTCGGTGATGGCCGCGGCCGCCCCGGAGTGGGTCAGCATGCGCTCGACCTCGGGTCGGGTCAGCTGGGGGTTGAACGGCACGGCCACCGCCCCGGCGCGGTGGATGGCGCTGTAGCTGGTGACCCACTGCAGGGCATTGGCCGGTTCGAGGTGGATGGCCACCCGGTCCCCGGGCACGACCCCGGCGTCGATCAGGCCGCGGGCCAGTCGGCTGGCGTCGGCAGTCCCACTGGGCGAAGGTCAACGAGGAGCCGCCCACGACGGTGTAGGCGGTCTCGTCACCGAAGGCCGAGGCCACGGCGTGGAGCTGCTCGGGGGCAGCTGGGCACCGGGCTCATGGTGCTCGACCCCGGCCTACTTCTTGTTGCCGAGCAGGGCGTGGGCCGGCATGCCCACCGGCTGGAGGTGCTGGCCCAGTACCTCGTGGAAGTGCTCGGCCACCTGGGTCGGCGTCCACCCGCCCTCCTGCCACATGGTGGCCACCTGCCGGGGGGTCTGGAAGACGGTGTAGCCGAAGCCGGTGCGGCCGAAGACCTGCCCGTTCACGTCGGCGGCGGCCTCGGAGGCCAGGTAGGCCACCAGGGGGGCGTTGAGGGCCGGATCCTGGTCGGGGGCGGGTGCCTCCTCGTCGGCCAGGCCCTGGGTCATCCGGGTGGCGCCGGCCGGCGCCATGGCGTTGACGGTGATGCCGTAGCGGCCGAGCTCCACCGCCCAGACGAAGGTCATCCCCATGATGGCGGCCTTGGCGGCGCCGTAGTTGGTCTGGCCGAAGTTGCCCCGCAGGCCGGCCGACGAGGTGATGTTGACGATGCGCCCGTAGCCGGCCTCCTTCATCAGCGGGGCGGCGTGGCGGGCGGTGTTGAAGGTGCCCTTCTGGTGGACGGCGACCACGGCGTCGTAGTCGGCCTCGTCCATCTTGACCAGCGTGCGGTCGCGGACGATGCCGGCGTTGTTGACCAGGATGTCGATCTTCCCGAAGGTGTCCACGGCGGTGGCGATGATGCGACCGGCGCCGTCGAAGTCGTCCACCCGGTCGCGGTTGGCCACCGCGGCCCCGCCCCGCGACTCGATCTCCTGTGACCACCTGCTCGGCCGGGTCCTCGTCGGTGCCCTCGCCGCCGAGCGACACCCCGATGTCGTTGACCACCACGCTGGCGCCCTCGTCGGCCAGGCAGAGGGCGATGGCCCGACCGATGCCCCGACCGGCCCCGGTGACCACTGCGACCCGTCCTTCGAGCAAACTCATCCGGCCACTGTACGCGAACCCTGCGGCGACGGCGGCAGTGGCGGCGGCCCCGGTCCGGTCGGCGGTAGCATCTCGGCGTTCCGCCGGGGTGGTCCCCGGCCTGTCGCTGGAGGTTGCCATCCCATGTCCTGTCCCGTGCCCGACCGGGACGGCTGCCCTGGCGATCCGGCGCACTGATGACGGAGGACGGGGGACGGCGTCCGCGCCCGTCTGGGTGAGCTGGGCCTCAGCCTGCACGGCCCCCATCCCCCCCACGATCCGCTCGACGCCGTGGTGGTGCACGGTGGGGTGGCCCGGACGTCGGGTCAGCTGCCCCGGATCGACGGCGAGCTGACCTGCATCGGAACCCTGGGGAGGACGTGACCGTCGAGGAGGGAGCGGCCGCCGCCGCCGTCTGCGCCCTCAACGCCCTGGCCGTCCTGGAGGTCGAGCTGGGCTCCCTGGACCGGGTGGAGCGGGTGCTCACCGTCACCGGATTCGTGGCCTCCGCCCCCGACTTCCACCAGCAGCCGGCGGTGGTGGACGGGGCCAGCGCCGTGCTCTACGACGTCTTCGGGGAGGCCGGACGCCACACCCGCTCGGCCATCGGCGTGGCTGCCCTGCCCCGGGGGGGTGCGGTGGAGATCGAGGTGACCGTGGCGGTCCGGGACTGATCGGGTAGAGGTGGTGACCGAGAGGTGCATACGTCCATGAGCGCAGCCCGATGAACATGACACCCGGACGGCGGCCGTCCTCGCCGAGCTGGGTGCGGCCACGCTCGGGGAGATCGGGGGCACTGGGCATGCCGCCGAGGATCCGGCCGGCCTGGTCCGGAGCCACCGTGGCGGCACCGGCCTATCCGGTGCGGTGCACGCCCGGGGACAACCTGGCCATCCACGTGGCGGTGGCCCCGGCCCCGGCCGGCTCCGTCCTGGTCGTCGACGTGGGGCGACGTCCCCGACCGGGGCTACTGGGGTGAGGTCCTGACCACCGGGGCCCTGTCCCGCGGACTGGCCGGCCTGGTCATCGACGGTGGCGTGCGCGACGTGGGCGCGCTGGAGCGCTGGGCTTCCCGGTGTTCTCCGCCGACCATCGCCCTGCCCGGCGCCACCAAGGTCGCCCGGGGCTCGGTGGGCACCGCCACCACGTGGCCGGGGTGCCGGTCAGTGTGGGCGACTGGGTGGTGGGCGACGTCGACGGCGTGGTGGTGGTGCCGGGAGCCTCGCTGGCGGCCACACTGGCCGCCGGCCAACGCGGGCCGAGGCCGAGGCGGGCTACTTCGCCTCCCTCCGGGAGGGCGCCACCACGGTCGAGCTGCTCGGCCTCGACCCGTCGCTCATCGAGGTCGGTCCGACTGACTGAACACGGGATCCGTCGGCGCTGCGTGGGCGGCCCGACGTCAGCGGTCAGCTGGGGTGCGTGGTGTAGTCGATGGGACCGGCGCCCTTCACACCGATGGCGAAGCAGAAGCAGTGGATGGCGGCATGGTCGCTGACCGGACGGAGGCTGTGGACGGCGTCGGGCGGGATGTGGACCAGGTCGCCCTGGGCGATGGGCCGGTCCTCGCCCTCGATGGTCATGATGCCCCGGCCGCGCAGAACGTAATAGAACTCGTGGGTCGGGTGGGAGTGGGGGTGGACATACCCGCCGCCTTCCACGACGAACTCGTTGACCAGCTCCAGGAATCCACCGTCGGTGGCCTCCTTCATCTCCCGCGAGTTGACCATCCACCACACCGGTACGGTGCCGTTGTGCTCGACGACGGGGGCGACGTCCTCGATGTTGCGCACGTCCATGGCCATGTGGCCTCCTCTGGCTGCGTAGGGTTCCGGCCCCGATGTTAGGTTGCACGCGACACAGTAGATCTCCTCGGGAGCGTGCGACATGGGCGAGGACAGCCCGCCAGATCACACCGGTGCCGCTGACCGGCGAGGGGTGGGCACCGTTCGGTTGGCTGCCGGTGGCTGACACCGATCCGAGTGACGGGGACCACCGTCTCGAGTTCGCCTGGCACGACGTCCACGTCAACCTCATCGGCCACCGTCGCGACGAGGTGCCCGCGGTGGCCGGCGGCCTGCGCTGCGAGGTCCTGTTCCGCCACGCCACCCACACCCAGGTGGTGATGCCGCTGGACGTGGCGGCCGTGGTGGTGGTGGCTCCGGCCGGCCGTGGCCATGCAGACGCCCGCCGACGTCGACCAGGTCGGGCCTTCGTGCTCGACCACCCTCCGCCCATCGTCCTGCACCGGGGCACCTGGCACTGGGGCCCCTATCCGATCGGGGCCGACTCGGTCGAGCTGTTCAACGTCCAGGGGCTGCGCTACGCCGAGGACAACGACAGCGTGGACCTGAGGCGCTGGGCGCTCCCGCTCGACGTCCTGATCGACTGACCGGCCGGCCGCCGGCGCGGTCGCTCGGTACCTGCCCGCCATGACCCCGCCGCCGTCCGTCGCCGCCGCGGCTGGGTAACCTGCGCCGTTCCATGGCCGAGGTGGGGATCGCACTGAGCGACGCCGTGGAGCGCCACGTGCGCCCCGGCGACGCCGTCCACGTCATGCTGGGTCACAGCCGGTGGACGGCCGCGGCCCGGGAGCTGGCCCGGCAGCAGTGGGGGACCGATGCCGGCCTGACCCTGATCATGACCAGCCTGGGCGCCCTCGGGGCCCTGTTCTTCCGGGGCGGGATGGTGCGCCGGGTGGTCACCGCCTACTCGGGCAACAGCTTCCCGTCCTACGCGCCCGAACCCCATCTTCCAGCAGGGCTACCAGTCCGGCGAGGTGGAGGTCGAGCACTGGTCGATCCTGACCCTGGGCCAGCGCCTGGAGGCTGCCGCCCGGGGCCTGCCGGCGGTGGTCACCGGCTCCCTGGCCGGCTCCGGACATGGCCGCCAACGACGGCCTTCACCACTGGTCGACTCCCCGTTCGGCCCGGTGGGCCTGGTGGCTCCGCTGGCCCCCGACGTGGCCCTTCTCCACGCCGCCGTGTCCGACCGGCCACGGCAACCTGGCCATCTCCGAACCCCTGCTCGAGGGGGTGTGGGGGGCGTGGGCGGCCCGCCGCGGCGTGGTGGCCACGGTGGAGGCGATCGTCGACGACCTGGACGAGCTCGGCCACCGGGTGCGGATCCCGGCCCACCGGGTCCTGGCCGTGGTCGAGGCACCCTTCGGCGCCCACCCCGGCGGGTGCTACGCCCCGGGGCTCCCGGTGGCCGGGTACGGCGAGGACATCCCCTTCTGGATCGATGCCGCCGCCGCGGCCCGGGGCGACTTCGACGCCTGGGCCCGGGAGCACGTGCTCGGATCCACCGGACCACGCCGCCTACCTCCAGCAGCTGGGCGACGACCGCCTCATCGGCCTCCGCCTGCTGGTCCGATCCCGAGTCGTGGCGCCGTGACGCCGAGGCCAACCCCCTGCCCGTCGACGAACCGATCAGCGACTGGGAGGTGGCGGCCAGCCTGGGCGCCCGAGAGGTCCGGGCCACCGTCGCCGAGCACGGGGCCGACGCCGTGCTGGCCGGCGCCGGCGTGGCCAATCTGGCCGCCTGGGTGGCGGTGGCCCGGGCCCGGGCCGCCGGGGGGTCGGTCTGCCTCACCGCCGAGCTCGGACTGTGGGGGTACACCCCGACGCCGGCCGATCCCTACATCTTCAACCACCGGGTCTTCCCCGGGACCGCCCTCCTGGCCGACGCCTCCACCGTCCTCGGCATGGTGGTCGGGGGTCCGGGGACCACCACCATCGGGTGCCTGGGCGCGGCCGAGGTGGACCAGCACGGCAACCTCAACTCCACCCGGCTCGGGGACGGCCGGTTTCTGGTCGGGTCCGGCGGGGCCAACGACGTGGTCAGCCGGGCCGCGGCCTGCGTGGTGGTGACCCTGGGCCGACCCCGGCGGCTGCCGGCCGACGGTGGCCTACGTCACCGCGCCCGGGGAGCGGGTGACCAGCGTGGTCACCGACCGCGGTGTGCTCCGGCGCATCGACGGCCGACTGCGGGTGGCCGCGGTCCCCGCCGGGCCCGAGCCGTTGGACGAACGGGTGCGGGCCATGGTGGCGTCGTGCGGCTGGGAGCCGGAGGTGGCCGGCGACGTGCGCGAGCTCGAGCCGGTGACCCGATCCGAGGTCCTCGAGCTGAGGGAGTTCGACCGCCGCCGCCAGTTCCTCGGATGAGAACGACGTTCTTTATCGCCGGATTGACACAGCACACTCACGATTTCGGCCAGTACCATGCTCCCAGCCATGGCAAGGCATGACGGCGATGGTTGACATCACGTCATCTCGTGCTTTAAGAACTGGCTCGACGTTCGGCCGTCCGGGGGGGAGTCGTGCCGGCGACGAGCCAATCGGGCAGGTCGGCTACTAGGGAGGGTGGACATGGGGAAGCGCCGGGGGAACGAGTGGTCGCCGGGGTGCTGGCAGTGGGGACCGCCTGCTGGCCGGGGGACACGGCCATCACGGCCGGCGCCGGGAACGCAGGTGCGGCCACGCGCGGCACCGGGTGTGTCGGCCACGCAGATCAACATCGGGGCCATCTCCACCCTGACCGGCCCGCTGGCCGGGTTCTTCGGCGGTCTGTCCCCGGGCATGATCGCCTACTTCAAGACTGTCAACGCCAAGGGTGGCATCAACGGGCGGCAAGCTCGTCCTGACCTACAACCTGGACGACGGCGGGTCAGCCTAGCCAGTTCACCCAGGACGTCCACACCCTCATCGACCAGGACCACGTCTTCGCCGTCATGGCGTGGCCTCGGCCTGGTTCACCCCGAGCTACTTCGTCTCGACCAAGACCCCGACCTACGGCTACAACGTGAGCGGCCAACTGGCAGAACGCCCCCAACCTGTTCGCCGTGGGCGGTTCCACCCAGATCTACTGCCTCCGGCTACCCACAGATGCCTACTTCATCAAGAAGATCAAGGCCGAAGTCGGTGGCGTTCATCAGCTACGGACCGGCCATCACCTCCTCCTACGACGCCTGCAACACCTACGCCAAGGGACTGAAGGCAAGGCCGGCTTCAACGTCAACTTCGTCGGACGTCGGGGCCCAGCTGGGCGGAAGCTACTCCTCCGATGTCCAGCGCATGCAGCAGGCCGGCTCCCAGCTGGTCGTCACCTGCATGCAGGACATCGGACAACGTCACCCTGGCCCGGGCCATCCAGCAGTACGGGCTCAAGATCAAGCAGCTGTGGCTCAACGGCTACGACCAGACCCTGCTCAACCAGTACAGCAGCCTCATGCAGGGGGTCTACTTCAACAACACCGGAACCGTGCCCTTCGAGGCCGGCCAACACCTCCAAGTACGGGAACACCTACTCGGGCATGCAGGCCTACATCACGGCCATGAAGAAGTACGAGCCGGCCTACACCTACAACGGCGTGGCCCTCCAGGGTTGGCAGTCGGCCGCCCTCATCGCCGCCGGCATCAAGGCGGCCGGCAAGCAACCTGACCCAGGCCAGCGTGGTCAGCGCCACCAACAAGATCACCAACTTCACCGGCGGGGGTCTCGGCCCCGGTGCGACTGGACGATGGCCCACACCGGGGTCACCTAGCCGAGCTGCAGCGCCTTCGTCCAGGTCAAGCGGCAAGAAGTTCGTCCCGGTGTTCGGCAAGGGCAAGCAGGTGTTCGTCTGCGTCGGCAAGAGCGTGAAGAACCCGGTGCCGGTAACCCCGCCGGAGGGCACCCCGGGCGCGTGATCCGGCTCGACCGCCGGGCCCGGTAGGGAGTCGGCACGGGAGTGGAGCACTTCCTGGGCTTCGCCATCCCCGGAGTCCCCTACGGCTGCACCTACGCCATCGTGGCCGTGGGGCTGGTCCTCACCTACCAGGCCACCGGGGTCTTCAACTTCGCCTACGGGGCCCAGGCCTACATCTCGGCCTACGTCTTCACCCAGCTGGTGCAGAACGAGCACCTGCCCGTCGGCGTGGCCTTCGTGCTCTCGGTGGTGGTGCTGGCGCCCGCTCCTCGGCCTGGCCTTCGACCGGCTACCTGTTCCGCAAGATCCCCAACTCCAACACCACGGCCAAGCTGGTCACCGGGATCAGCCTGTTCGTGGGCATCCCCTCCCTCCTGCCGTGATCTTCGGGAGCAGCAACCCGTACAGCCCGCCCAGCATCCTGTTCAACCCCGACACCGTCTACTTCCGGGTCGCCGGCACGCCCGGTCAACGGGATCTACCTGACCACCATGCTGACCACCGTGGTGGTCCTGGTGGCCCTGGTGGCGCTGATGCGCTTCACCAGCCTGGGCCTGCAGATGCGGGGTGCGGTGGAGAGCCGGCGGCTGATCGAGCTGGACGGGGTCAACGCCGGCCGGGTGGTGGCCACGGCCTGGGCCATCTCCGGCCTCATGGCCGGTCTGGCCGGCGTGCTGCTGGCCCCCATCTACGGACAGCTGCAGTTCGAGTGACTACGCCGCGCTGATGGTGGCGGCCTTCGCCGCCGCCGCCTGGGCCGTGCTGCGCTCCATGCCCATCGCCGCCCTGGTGGGTGTCGTGCATGGGCGTCGCTCGCCACCACCCTGCAGGGCTACCTGCCGGTGAGCAGCGTGTGGTCCTCGGCCGTGCTCACCTCCCTGCCCTTCATCGTGCTGGTGGCCGCCCTGCTCATCGTGCCCGGGCTGCGCACGCTGGACAGCACCAAGGACCCGCTGTCGTCGGTCGATCCGCCGACACCGCCGACGGCGGCCGCCCTCCGGGCCCCGCAGATCGAGACAGGTCATCCGGGTCGGCTGGTACGTCCTGCTGGTGGCGTTCGTCGTCTCCATGCTCACCTGGCTGCCCACCACGTGGGAGAACGTCTTCAACGCCGGACTGGTCTACTCGATCGTCTTCCTCTCCATCACCCTGATCACCGGCATGGGCGGCCAGCTCTCCCTGGCCCAGGCCACCCTGGCCGGCGTCGGGGCCTTCACCGCCGCCCAGCTGGCCAACCACCTCGGGCTCAACCTGCTGCTCGGCGGCCTGGTGGGCGCGGCGGCGGCCGGCGCTGGTGGCCGTGGTGCTGGCCTTCGCCTCGGTCCGGCTGCGGGGCCTGGGCCTGGCCCTCCTGACCATCGCCGCCGCCCTGTTCTTCGACAACACCGTGTTCCCGCAGCTGACAGCCACCAACGGCACGTCGCTTCAGCGTCAAGCCCAAGTGGGTCGGGCTCGGCATCTCCAATCCCAACGGCCACGCCTTCTTCGTCCTGGCCATGGTGGTGCTGCTGGTCGTGCATCGTCGTGGTGCAGCTGATCCGCCAGCGGCACCACCGGGCGTTTCCTCGGCGCCATGCGGGGCAGCGAGACGGCGGCGGCCGGCATGGGCATCAACCTGACGTGGCAGCACATCGTGATCTTCGCCCTGTCCGGTGCGGTGGCCGGATGGGTGGGACCATGCTCTCCATCCAGCAGCAACAGGTCAATCCGCAGCTGTTCGTCTACCAGCTCTCACTGGTCTTCGTGGTGGTGGTGGTCACCACCGGGGCCAGCACGGTGGAGGGTGCCGTCCAGGCCGGGTTCGGGTTCGTCGTCATCCAGCAGCTCCTCACCTACGTCCCGGCCCGCTTCGGGGGCAACAGCCTGGTGGTGGTGTTCTTCGCCTTCGGCGCCCTGACCTACGCCGCCCATCCCGAGGGGATCCTCGAGTACCAGAAGCGCCGGTGGACCCTGCGGATCCAGGCCATGCTGTTCAAGGACGCCGCCCTCGACCCGGGATCGCCCGGAGGGCCAGCCCTCGGGGCCGTGGCGCCTACGGGGAGGCCGCCCGGGGGGCGGGGGCAGCCGATACGCCGGCGACGGCGGCGGGCAGGCGACCATGGCTGACGCGGTGGCGGAGCGCCCCCCTGCTGGAGGTCAGCGGGGTCTCCAAGACGTTCGGTGGCATCGCCGCGGTCAGCGGGGTGAGCCTCTCGGTGGAGCGGGGCGAGAGTGTCGGGCCTGGTCGGCCCCAACGGGGCCGGCAAGACCACACTGTTCAACTGCGTCGGCGGCCAGCTCCGACCGGAGCAGGGGCGCGTCGAGCTGGACGGGCAGCGACCTGCTCGATCTCCCCACCTACAAGCGGGCCCGCCTGGGCATCGGCCGTACCTACCAGCGCATCGAGGTCTTTCCCGACATGACGGTCTGGGACCACCTCCTGGTGGCGGTCCGGGCCCGGTGGTGCACCGGACGGATCTGGAAGGACCTGTTCCGACCGCAGCGCGCCGACCGCCGAGGAGAAGGACCGGGTCGACGCCGTGCTCGAGCTGGTGGGTATCGACCGACCAGGCCGAGCACCATCGTGTCCACGCTGGGACTGGGCTCGTGCCGGCTGGTGGAGCTGGCCCGGGCCCTGGTCAGCCGAGCCGGTGCTGCTCATGGCCGACGAGCCGTCCTCGGGGCTGGACATCCACGAGACCCATGAGCTGGCCAGCGTGCTGCGGATGCTCCAGCGGGAGCGGGGCATGGCCATGCTGCTGGTCGAGCACGACCTGGGCATGGTGGGTGAGGTGGTCGACCGGACCGTGGTCATGAACCTCGGAGTGGTCATCGCCGACGGGACGCTTCGACGAGGTCATGGCCGATCCCGCCGTCCGCCAGGCCTATCTGGGCGTGAAGGCATGACAACCCGTCGACCGATGGCGCCGCCGGGGCGGCAGCGCTCGTCGACCGGCTCGGCGGTGCCGGCGCGGCCAGCACTGGGTCGGCGGCCCTCGAGGTCGACCACGTCAGCGCCAGCTACGGCCCGTACCGGGCCCTGTTCGACGTCACCTTCACCGTGCCCGAGTCGGCGGAGTCACCGCTCTGATCGGCTCCAACGGGGCCGGCAAGTCGACGGTGTCCCGGGTGGTGACCGGGCTGCTGGCCAGCACCGCCGGCTCCATCCGGCTCAGCGGCAAGGACGTCACCGGACTTCCCGCCTACAAGATCGCCCGGGCCGGGGCGGCCCACGTGCCCGAGGGGCGTGGGGTCTTCGCCAACCTCACCGTGGAGGAGAACCTCAGGCTGGCCTTCCGCCAGCGGGGCGGACGCCAGAGCGTGCCCGGACTCGCTGGAGCAGGCCTACGCCGCCTTTCCGGTACTGGGGCAGCGCCGCCGACAGCACGGGGGGCACGCTGTCGGGAGGCGAGCAGCGCATCCTCTCGCTGGCCAAGGTGCTGGTGGAGCCGCCCCGCCTGCTGGTGGCCGACGAGATCTCCCTGGGTCTGGCCCCGGTGATGATCGACGCCGTCTACGACGGACTGCGTCAGATCAACGGGGCCGGCACCGCCCTGCTCATCGTGGAGCAGCAGGTGGACCGGGTGCTCGAGATCGCCGGCACCGCCGTGGTCCTGGAGCACGGCTCGGTGGCCTACAGCGGGCCGTCCGCCGGCGCCCTGGCCGCCGTGGAGCAGGTCCTGGCATCACGGGGGGAGCGGACCATCCTCACAGCCGAGTCCGATCCCAACGGGTAGGCCCGGTGCAGGGACCGCGCGAAGTCGGGCGCGACCGGCATCGCCGCCCGGACGGACAGCGCCCATGGAGGCCGACGTAGGCGGCGCCGGTAACTGTCCTGTGAGCTGGTGGCCGGTCACCATTGGAGGCTGTGGGCATAAGAAGCCGGTGGGCATAAGAAGCAGTCGGCCTACGAAGGCAGTACCGGAGGGAGAGGAACCACCGTGAGCAACAACGAACGCGACGCCGTCATCGTCGACGTGGTGCGCACCACGATGGGCAAGCGGGGTGGGGCACTGTCGCACTGGCACCCGGTGGACCTCCTGGGCTTCGCCCTGACCACGCTGGTCGAGCGCACCGGGATCGATCCGGAGACCGTCGACGACGTGATCGGGGGGTGCGTCACCCAGTCCGGTGAGCAGGGCACCAACGTCACCCGCAACGGCTGGGTGGCGGCCGGCCTGCCCCAGAGCGTGCCGGCCACCACCGTCGACCGGCAGTGCGGCTCCTCCCAGCAGGCCATGCACTTCGCCGCCGCCGGGGTCAAGGCCGGCCACTACGACCTGGTGGTGGCCTGCGGCGTGGAGTCGATGACCCGGGCGCCGATGGCCTCCAACGCCCGGGGCGGCACCGGACCCTTCCCGCCGTCGTTCCTGGAGGTGATCGACGGTCGGCTGTGGGCCCAGTTCCGGGTGGCCCAGGTGCTGGCCGACCGGTGGGGAGTCACCCGGGAGGAGATGGACGAGTACGCCCTCGAGAGCCACCGGCGGGCCGTGGCCTCGTGGGACTCGGGGCACTTCGCCAACGAGACGGTGCCGGTGCCGATGAAGGGTGAGGACGGTACCTTCACCGGCGCCACCCTCGATGTCGACGAGGGCATCCGGCGCAACGCCTCCCTCGACGGCCTGGCCGGGCTGCCCCCGGCCCAGAACTGGGAGCCGGACACGGCGCCGGACATCACCGCCGGCAACGCCTCGCAGATGACCGACGGCGCGGCGGCCATGCTCATCGCCGAGCGCTCGGTGGCCGAGCGGCTGGGCCTCCCCATCCGGGCCCGCTTCGCCCACGCCACCGTGGCCGCCGACGACGCCGCCATCGTGCTGTCGGCCCCGGTTCCGGCCACGCACCGGCTCCTCGAGCGGTCGGGCATGAAGGTCGAGCAGTTCGACGCCATCGAGTGCAACGAGGCCTTCGCCGCCATCCCGCTGATGTGGAACCGGGCCTTCCACGCCGAACCCGAGCGGCTCAACCCCAGCGGTGGGCGCCATCGCCATCGGCCATCCCCTGGGGGCCAGCGGGGTGCGGTTGGCCTCCACCCTGCTCAACCACCTCGAGGCCACCGGTGGCCGGTACGGCTTCCAGACCATGTGCGAGGGCGGCGGCCAGGCCAACGCCACGGTGATCGAGCGCCTGGGCTGACCCTGCCGTTCCTCCCTCCGTCGGGCCGGAAGGATGAACGAACCGTTCAGTCCGGGGCGGACCGCTCCCTCGACGCCAGGTATGCCGCCGTGCCGGCCAGGAAGGCGTCGATGTCCTGGGCCTTGTTGGCGGCGAACTCGGCGAAGTACCCGGGCACGTAGATGGCCAGGGAACCGGCGGCTATGCCCTCGAGGATGGTGGTGGCCGCCTCGGTCACCGGTATGGAGGGAACGTCGGCGGTGAACGGGTCGTTGTCGGGCAACGTGAACAGCTCGGTGTCGACCACCCCCGGATAGACCACGGACACCTTGATGCCGGAGGCCCACAGGTCCACCGCCATCGATTCCGAGAAGACGGCTAGCGCGGCCTTGGACGCCGAGTACGCCGCCTCCCCCGGAGGGCTCAACGTGGCGGCCACCGAGGCCACCGACACCACCGTTCCCGACCCCCGTTCCAGCATGTGGGGGAGGAGGGCCAGCGTAAGCCGGACCGGCGACAGGTAGTTGATGGCCATGACCGCCTCGACAGTGGCCGGGTCGAGGGCGGAGACGTGGCGGCGCTTGGGAATGCCGGCGTTGTTCACCAGGATGTCCACGCCGCCCAGCTCGTCCACCGCCCGCTCGGCCAGCCGGTCGACGGCGTCGGCCTTGGTCAGGTCCACGGTCCACATGGTGGATGACGGCGAGTGGACGCGGCACCGCTCGATCACCTCGGCCAATCGGTCCTCTCGCCGGGCGGCGATCCCCACTGTGGCTCCGGCGGCGGCGAAGGCCTCGGCCAGTCCGGCACCGATGCCGGAGGATCCCCCGGTGATCAGTACCCGGGCCCCCCCGAATGCGTCTTTGATCGTGGCGGCCATGCTTCCCCCTTGTGATGCTGTGTCGGTCCAGATGCCGGGTCAGGCCCGCCCTGGCGTCAACGGTTCTTCCACACCGGCGGGCGCTTCTCGGCGAAGGCCTTCGGACCCTCGACGGCGTCCTCGCTGGAGAACACCTCCGAGGACAGTGCCGATTCGATGCGGTAGGCCTCCTTCATGTCGACGGCCAGCCCGGTCAGCACCGACTCCTTGGTCTTGCGGACGGCGAACGGGCCGTTGGCGGTGATCCGACGGGCGTAGTCGAGGGCCCGCTCCATCACCTTGCCGGGCGCGCACACCTCGTTGAGCAGTCCCATCTCGTAGGCCCGCTGGGCCGGGACCTGGTCGGCACAGAGCAGCAGCTCCATGGCGGCCGGATAGGGGATCTGGCGGGGCAGCCGGACGGTGGTCCCCCCTCCGGCGAACAGGCCCCGCTTGGGCTCCATCACGCCGAAGGTGGCGGTGTCGGCGGCCACCCGGAGGTCGCAGCCGCCGAGCATCTCCATCCCCCCGGCCACACAGGTGCCGTTGATGGCGGCCACGATCGGCTTGTACAGCTTCACGTTGCGGAGCACCGCCTTGGTCCCGTCGTCGAGCCGGTAGCCGTCGATCTCGGTGACCCCGGTCTCCTTCATGCTGGCTTCGAGAGCGTGGTGATCTGGGGGATGTAGGTCTTGAGATCGGCACCCACGCAGAAGTCGGGACCGACCCCGGTGATGACGGCCACGTAGGCCTCGTCATCCTCTCCGAACCGCTCCCAGGCCATCCGCAGCTGGTCGAAATGGTCCATGTCCAGCGAGTTGCGGGCCTCGGGGCCGGTCGATGGTGATGCGGACGATGTGGTCGTCACCGGGCTCGTAGTGGATGGTCATCGAGGTGCTCGCAGTTCTGGTCGGTTCGGGGCGGCGGGTCGGTGATTGGCGGGCACGTGAGTCGGCGGATTGGCAGGCTGGCGAGTCGGCGGTGATGATAGGCGGGGCGACCGGTACCGGTCGGTCCGGGGACCGGCGTGGCCGATCAGCGGTGGGCGATGGTGGCTCCCTTGTCGCCGGGGCGAGGGTGACCGTCAGGCCGACCAGGTCGACGATCGGCCGGGGCCGGCTCGTCGAGCCGGGCGTAGGAGCGCGAGCCGTCGGGCAGGTCGCAGATGAGCGCCGTCCACTCCGGCCCCTGCCGGCTGTGGACGGTGGAGAAGGTCACCACCGGGCCGGTTCCGTCGGCGTCGGCGGCCACCGGGACGGTGGCCGAGCGTCCGCGGCCGGCCCGACGCGGCACGTAGGTCCCCGGCCGGGTCGACCACAGGCTGGCCGAGTGAGCTGGTCATGTGCATCCCGATCCCGCGACACCAGGCCGAGGGAGCCCGGGTCGCGCCGCAGGGCCTCGGCCATGGCCGCCAGGGCGTGGGTGGAGTAGTTGCTGCCCGGGCCCCCGTGGTAGGGGAGGCCCCCGGTGACGGTGAGGCCGGCGGCCGGCCGGGAGCCCGAGGGCGTCGCGGCGAACGAGAGCGAGCTGGCGAAGCAGGAGTAGAGGTCGAGGTGGGCCACCTCGTCGAGCGAGGTGCCGTCCCAGGGCGCCGGCTGCATGGCCGCGGCCATGGCCGGCGAACGCCACGGTTCGGGCCGGGCGGCCATGGTGGCCGGCTCCTCGGCGTACGCCGTCGCCCCGGCAGGTAGACCCGCCGGTCGGCGGGCACGCCCAGGGCGTCGGCCCGCTCCTCGGTGGCCAACAGCACGGCGGCGGCCATGTCCACGTCCATGATGGCGGTCATCAGCTTGGTGTACGGGGTGGCCACCATCCGGTTGTCGGGCGTGACCGTGCTGATCTCCTCGGCGGTCCGGGCGATGGGGAACCAGGCGTGCTCGGGCTGGGAGGCGGCCAGCTCGCTCATCGGGGCCATCAGCCGCCCGAGCTCCTGGCGGCGGTCGTCGAGGGACTGGCCGAGGTGGGCCCGCCGGGCCGTGTCCAGCAGGGCGAAGGTCAGGTAGGCCTGGAAGATCCCGTTGCTTGCGCTCGTGGCGGTCGATGGTGATGGGGTAGGGCCTGGGCTCGGTCGGGCGGATAGGACCAGGCCGGGTCGGCCAGGTGACGGCGGGTGGCCAGGGCCTCGCCGCCCACCATCAGGGCCAGGTCGAGCTGCCCCCGGGCCATGGCCGCGGCCGCCTCGGACGGCCAGCCGGACCGGCACCGAGCCCCCGAGCCCGGAGTAGGCGCGACGGGCCGGGTCGGCGCCCAGCCGCTCGGCCAGCCGGGCGCAGGGGTCGTCGTACTCCCACGACTGGCTGAAGACGACCTGGAGGCTCTGGAGCGCCTTGAGGGCGACGGGGCTACCGGCGTCGTCGGCCGCCTGCCCGGGCCAGCGACTCCCACATGTCCAGGGGCTCGGGTGCGGGCTCCTCGCGCCAGGTGCGGCGGGCCACCCCGATGAGGCACGGCGCGCGTCGGATCGACGGGCACGTCAGGCCGAGTCGCGGGCTGGCCGGGGAGCTTGATGGCCCGGTCGGCGATGATGTTCTTCTGCACCTCGGAGGAGCCCCCGCCGATGGTGCTGTACCGCTGGAACGAGTAGAGCCGGGTCCACTTGCCCCGGTCGACGGCGTCGGGGCCGCCCCGGGCCAGCACCCCGGCCGGTCCCAGCAGGTCGACCGACAGCGCCGCCAGGGTCTGGGCCAGCGCGGACCACATGAGCTTGGCGAAGGGGACCTCGGGCCAGTTCTTCTCGCCCTTGATGATCTTGCTCAGGGCCCGCAGGGCCAGCAGCCGGGCCAGCTCGATGTCGGTCCAGGCCCGGGCCAGCCGCTCCCGGAGGGCCGGGTCCTCGAGGGCCGCCGGGTTGACCGAGCGGGCCGCGGTGACCATGGCGTTGAGGTCGGCGGCCGAGGAGGGAGATCTGACCGGCGATGCCGACCCGCTCGTGGCCGAGCGTGCCCATGGCCACCATCCAGCCCTCGCCCTCGCCGCCCAGGCGGCTGTCCACCGGGATCGAGGCGTCGTTGAAGAAGACCTCGTTGAACATCTCCTCGCCGGACATGTCCCGGATGGGGCGGGCCTCGATGCCCGGGGTGTGCATGTCGATGATGAAGGCGGTGATGCCCTCGTGCTTGGCCCCGCGCTCGATGGCGGTGGGGTCGGTGCGCAGGAGGAAGAGTCCCCACCGGGCCAGGTGGGCGGTGGAGATCCAGATCTTCTGGCCGTTGACCACGTAGCGGTCGCCGTCCCGGATGGCCGTGGTGCGGAGGTTGGCCAGGTCGTTGCCGGCGTCGGGCTCGGAGAAGCCCTGGCACCAGTGGTCGGTGGCGTCGAGGATGGACGGCAGCCACCGGGCCTTCTGCTCGTCGGTGCCCCAGGCGATGATCATCGGGCCGATCTGCCAGAGCCCGTTGGGGTTGAACAGGCCCGGGGTGCGGTACTCGGCATTGACCTCGGAGTAGATGATCCGCTGCATGGCGGTGGCATTGCGGCCGCCGTACTCCTCGGGCCAGTGCACCGCGGCCCAGCGGCCCTCGTTGAGGACCCGCTGCCAGGCGGCCCGCCGGTGCTGGGACTTCTCGCCCGAGATCGAGGCAGTCGTCGGCCAGCTCCTCGCTGGCCAGGAACGGCGGCAGGTGCTCGTCGAGCCAGGCCCGCAGTTCGTCTCGGAACGCTTCATCTTCAGGAGCCAGTGCGAAGTCCACGGTGCAGGAGGCTAGCCGCGGGAGCCCAGCGGTGCCTCTCCGCGACGGACAGCGGGCCCTCCTCGAATGTCCAGTGGGCTTCTCCGGCGGGTGACGGGGAGTGGCGCGCCGGCCGGCCGGCCGGCGGTCTCGACTGTGAGCCGGCCGGGAGGCTGTCTACACTGTCGCCAACATCAGCGACGCCACTCCGGGGGTGGACAGTGGATTTCACGTTCGATGCCGAGCAACTGGCCCTGCAGGACGTGGCCCGGCGGGCCATGGGCGAGGTCGGCGGCGACACGCTCCGACAGCTGGCCGACGACCCCGTCGGCGTCACCCCCGAGCTCTGGGACCGGTTGGTGACCATGGGCTGGACCGGGATGCTGGTCCCCGGCGAGGGGGCCGGACTGCTCGAGATGTGCATCGTCCTCGAGCAGATGGGCCGGGTCCCGCTGCCGGGCCCGTTCTTCTCCTCGTCGGTGATGGCCACGCTGGCCGCCCGGGCCCTCGGGGCCGACGACCTGCTGGCCGGCCTGGCCTCCGGTCTGCACGCGGGGCACGGTGGCCCTGCACGAGCAGGGCCACGGCCACCCACTGGGCACCGTCCGGGCCCGGGCCCGGCGCAAGGGCGCCGGATGGGTGGTGACCGGACACCAAGCCGATGGTGGTCGACGGCCACACCGCCGACTGGGCCATCGTGGTGGCGCTGGCCGAGGAGGGCATCCGCTCGTTCCTGCTGCCGGCGCCCAAGGCCGAGGTGGTCCCCGGCCTCGACCCCACCCGCAAGCTGGCCCGGCTGGTGCTCGACGAGGAGCCGGTCGAGCCGCTCGGGCCCGCCGGGCGACCAGGCGCCGCTGTGGCGCCGGGTGCTCGACGACGTCTCGGTCGGCCTGGCCGCCGAGCTGGTCGGCGTGGCCGACCGGGCCCTCGAGGAGGCGGTGGAGTACGCCAAGGTCCGGGTGGTCTTCGACCGTCCCATCGCCGAGTTCCAAGTCGGTCAAGCACCGGATCGTCGACATGTACCAGGCCCTGGAGATGGCCCGGGCCGGGGTGCACTTCGCCGCCTGGGCCTCGGACACCGAGCTCGCCGGAGCGGTCCCGGGCCGCCGCCATGGCCTCGGCCTACGCCTCCGAGGCGGCCGTGCGGGTGACCGGGGACAACATCCAGGTCCACGGCGGGGTGGGCTTCACCTGGGCCAACGACGCCCACTTCCTGTTCAAGCGGGCCAAGCAGAACGAGGTGCTGGTGGGCGGCACCGGCCACCAGTGGAGCCGGCTGTCCGACATGCTGGTCGACCGTGTCTGACCGGTCCCGGAAGGTCTGACGTTCGACATGGAGTTCCATCTCTTCCTCCCGCAGATGCGCCTCTCGCCCGAGGCGCTCCGGGCCCGGGCCGAGGCCGCCGAGGCCGCCGGCTTCACCGGGCTGGCGGTGATGGACCACCTGTTCCCCCCGGGGGCGGCCGACCAGCCCATGTACGAGGCTCTGACCACGGTCACCTGGTTGGCGGCGGTCACCGAACGGCTCCGGCTCGGCCAACTGGTGCTGTGCGACTCCTTCCGCCACCCGGCGGTGCTGGCCCGTCAGGCCGTGACCCTCGACCATCTGTCGGGCGGGCGGTTCGAGCTGGGCATCGGGTCGGGGTCGACGCCGGGGGAGCTGGCCACCTTCGGGTTCCCCTCCGCCACGGCCGCCCAACGGGTGGAGCGCCTGGCCGAGACGCTGGAGCTGCTGCGGGGGTTCTGGTCCGGTGAGCCGGTCGCACCACCAGGGGGCCTACTTCCGGGTCGACGGCGCCCGTCAGCTGCCCGTGCCCCTCGGCGGCTCCCGTCGTGATCGGGGGCACCGGGCCGAAGACCATGGCCCTGGTGGCCGAGTACGCCGACTGGTGGAACGTGCCCATGCACCAGACCGACCGGCTGGAGTCGGCCCGGCCCGCCGCCGGCGGGGCCCGGGTCTCGGTGCAGTTGCTGGTCACCCTGATCACCGACGAGCGGCACGCGGGACGAGGTGAGACCCTGGCCCGACGCCGGTTCGGCGGATGAGCGCAGCCGGCCACCTGGTGGGCACGCCGCCGAGCTGCTGCCCCGTCTGGCGGTCGTTGCGGCGACGGGGGAGTGGAGCGGATCTACACCTGGTTCACCGACTTCGCTCCGCCCGAGACCCTCGCCGCCTTCGGCCGGGAGGTCATCGCCGCCTGGTAGTGAGGTGGCGGTCGGAGCGGCCGCTACTCGGGCTCCCCCGGCTCAAGGATGGCCGCCACCTCGTCGGCCCGGGCCCGGAAGAAGTCGGACGGGTCGGCATCGTCGAGCACCCCGGCCACGTACTCGAAGAACAGGCCCACCAGCAGGCTCCGCAGCATCCGGGCCAGGGCCGCCTGCTCGCCGGGCGGGCCCAGCGGCGGCTCGCTGCTCGCCGAGCCAGCGCTCCAGCGAGGCCTGGGTGGCGGCGAAGAGGTCGTTCCCGACGGCGAAGGCGGTGTCGTCGCCCCGCATCACCTCGCCCATCATCAGCCGGATGAAGTCCTCGACCTCGAGCATCGACTGCAGGATGTCGTTCAGGAGGTCGGCCAGGCCGGCTGCCGGGTCGCGGGACAGGGACGGCTGGGAGGCGCTGCAGGTCGTCGACGAATCCCCGCTCCTCCAGCACCGCCACCAGCAGGTCCCGCTTGGACGGGAAGTAGTGGTAGAGCGAGGCCACGTTGAGGCCGGTGGCGGCGGCCAGGTTGCGCATGCTGGTCCCGTCCACGCCCTGCGGTGGCCATGAGCGAGAGCGCGGTGCCGAGAGGATGTGCTGGCGTTGGTCGGTCCCCTCGGGCCGGGCGGACGGGACTCGTTCGGGGTGGGCATCGCACCCATTGTGGACCCTGGTCCGCGCGCCCGGGCCGCATCTCGGCCACCGGGCCCCGTCATGGTACCAAACGAACGTTTGATGTAGGCTGTTGGCGAGGGCCACCGGGCTCGCGACGAGGGAGTTGTGACCGATGCCGCTGAACACCGACAGCCGCCGATGGACGAACTGGCCGGCACCGGTCCCGTTCGACCCGTTCGAGCTGGAGGACACGGTCTCGGGCAACATCCGGGACCCCTATCCCGCGGATGGCCGAGCTGCGGCGCCAGTCCCCGGTCCACGTGGGCCCGATCGACCTCGGGGACGGTGCTCGACGAGGTCGACCCGTCGAAGCCCCAGCCGGTGACGGTCTTCGGATTCGACGAGGCGGTCCAGGTCCTGCGGGACAACGAGACCTTCTCCTCCACGGTGTACGAGGGGATCATGGGCGCGGTGATGGGCCGGACCATCCTGCAGATGGACGAGCCCGAGCACCGCCTGCACCGGGCCCTGGTGTCGCCGACCTTCCGCTCCAAGGTGCTCGAGCAGTGGGAGGGCGACCTGGTCCAGCGGGTGGTCAACGAGCTCATCGACGGCTTCGCCGGCCGGGGTACGGCCGACCTGGTCCAGGAGCTGACCTTCAACTTCCCCGTCCAGGTCATCGCCCAGATCCTCGGGCTGCCCCGCTCCGACTTCCCCATGTTCCAGCGCTGGGCCATCGGGATCACCAGCGTGGCCTCCAACTGGGAGCGGGGCGTGGCCGCCTCGGAGGCCCTCCGCGACTACTTCGCCGACGTGCTGGCCGAGCGGCGCCGCCAGCCGGCCGACGACCTGATCAGCGAGCTGCTGGTGGCCGAGGTGGACGGCCGCACGCTCGACGACGAGGAGATCTACTCCTTCCTCCGGCTGCTGCTGCCGGCCGGGGTGGAGACCACCTACCGGGCCTCGGGGAACATGCTCTACGGGCTGCTGACCAATCCCGACCAGCTGCGAGCGGTGCGCGGACGACCGCTCCCTGATGCCCGACGCCTTCGAGGAGACCATCCGCTGGGAGCCGCCGGTCACGGTGATCCTCCGCCGGGCCACCCGGGACACCGAGGTGGGCGGCGTGCCAGTCGAGGAGGGTGCCGACGTCGCCCTGCTGCTGGGCTCGGCCAACCGCGACGAGCGCAAGTACGAGCACCCCGAGCCGTTCGACATCTTCCGGGCCTCCCGCCAGAGCGTGGGCTTCGGCTTCGGCGTCCACGTCTGCCTCGGCATGCACCTGGCCCGCATGGAGACCCGGGTGGCCATCAACACCCTGTTCGACCGCCTGCCCGACATGCGGCTGGCGCCGGAGCCGGGCCAGGACCTCCACATCAAGGGCATGGCCTTCCGCTCGCCCATCGCCCTGCCGGTGGCCTTCACCCCTCCTGAGCCCGCCCGCGTCCGGCACCGCGCTCCGATCCTGGCCGCGGACGGGCCTTGTTAGGGTGACCCGATGCCCGTGTGGTTGACCGACGACGAGTACCGACATCCTGTCGGCGGCCTGCGACCGGCTGATCCCCCCGTCGGCGCCCGGTCCCGGGCGCGGCCGCGGCCGGCGTGCCCGACTACATCGACGGGCTGCTCGGTGCCTTCACCTTCGATCCACCCCGGATCTGGGCCGGAGGCCCGACGTCGGGCCGTCACGGGGGCGCGGCCGCCTTCGCACCGGTTCCACCGCTCGACCGCGCTCGACGAGCTGGCCTGGCGGATGCGGATCGAAGGATCGCTGCGGCCAGCCCGAGCGGGAGTTCAACGGTCCGGTGGTCGGGCTCCAGCAGCGCTACCGCGAGGGCCTGGCCGCCCTCGGGCGCCGACTTCGCCGACGCTCGAGCCACGACGACCAGGACGGCCGGCTGCGATCCGCTGCCCGACTTCACCGACCTGCTCTACGGCCACGCCTGCGAGGGGATGTACGGCGCCCCCGAGTACGGGGGCAACCGCGACGCTGGCCGGCTGGAAGGCCATCGGGTTCGACGGCGACGTCCAGCCCCGGGGCTGGACCGACGACGAGGTGTCGAACCCGTGACCGTCGACGCCGTGATCGTCGGGTCGGGACCGGGAGGGGCCACGGCGGCCGACGTGCTCACCGCGGCCGGCTGGACGGTGGCCATCGTCGAGAAGGGCCGCAACCACCTGCTCGATCCCGACGACCTGAGCCAGCCCGGCGTTCGACTACTCCAACGACGAGATCAAGTTCCACAACCGGTACTTCCTCGGTCCCGACCCCCTGGTCGAGCCCCGCACCTTCCGGACCGAGCGAGGCCGACGGGGACCACATCCACGTGGGCGAGGTCAACTCGGTCCCGACCACGGTGGGCGGCGGTGGCACCCACGCCGACGGCAAGGTGCCCCGGTTCCGGCCCGACGACTTCCGGGTCCTGTCGCTGTTCGGTCCCCAGCCCGACGCCGAGGTGGCCGACTGGCCCCTCGACTACGACGAGCTCGAGCCCTACTACGCCGAGGTGGAGCGGGCCATCGGGGTGGCCGGCACCGAGGGGGCCAACCCCTTCGCCGCCCCCCGGTCGGGTCCCTTCCCCATGCCGTCGGGCGCCCCATGTTCGGCGCCACCCGGTCCGGCGGCCGCCGCCGAGCGGCTCGGCTACCACCCCTATCCGGCCCCCACCGCGGCCAACAGCGTCCCCTACGACGGCCGGCCGGCCTGCAACAACTGCGGCTTCTGCGCCTACTTCGGCTGCCCCATCCACGCCAAGGGCGATCCCATCGCCATGCTGCAGCGGGCCATGGCCACCGGTCGGGCCGAGCTGCTGGCCGAGACCTTCGTGTCCCGGATCCGCATCGAGGGCCGCCGGGCCACCGGGGTCGATGTCATCGGTCCCGACGGTGCCGAGCGCTTCCTGGCCGCCCGCCACGTGGTCATCGCCGCCGGCGCCATCGAGACGCCCCGGCTGCTGCTCCTCTCCGGGCTCGACCATCCGCTGCATCGGCCGGTACCTGATGACCCACTTCCAGACCATCGCGGCCGGCTCCATGCCGTACCGGACCTACGCCGAGCGGGGCCGGGCGGTGACCCACGTCCACGACGACATGATCGTGGGCGACGACGCCTCCCGGGCGGCGGCGGCCGAGGCCGGTCTGCCCTGGCTGCGGGGCGGCACTGGTCGAGCACAGCGGGGCCGGCCTGCCCATCATGGAGGCCAAGCACCTCCCGTGGGGCGAGCACCACGCCGAGATCATGGCCGACTCGCCCATCCGGCGAGCGCCTGTGGGCCTTCATCATGCAGGGCGAGGACCTGCCCTACGCCGGCAACCGGGTCGACCTCGACCCCACCATCCGGGACGCCCGCGGCTTTCCGGTGGCCCGGGTCACCTACCGGCCGGGCCGTCACGAGCTGGTGGCCTCGGACCACTACGGCCCGAGGCTGCGTGGCCATCCTGAAGGAGATGGGGGCGGAGTGGACGGCGTCGACCCGTCGCCGGGGACCGGCAACGCCTCGTCGCCCGAGGCCATCCCCGAGAGCCGGCACAACATGGGCACGGTCCGGATGGGCACCGATCCCGGCCACCTCGGTGGTCGACCCCACCGGTCGGCTCCACGAGCTCGACAACGTGGTCGTCGCCGACTCGTCGGTCTTCGTCACCTCGGCCGGCTACGGGCCCACCCTCACCCTGGCCGCCCTGGCCGCCCGGGCCGCCCACCTGATGACTCTGACCGCGGCGCGGCCTCCGACCGGCCGTCGCTCAGCCCGGTCCCGCGGGTGAGGAGCAGGGTGCCGGCGATGGGCCCGCCCCCGTTGCTCACCGCGGCCACCTCGGGGAGCGAGTCGCCCCGCCGGTAGGACCTGGCGGTCGCCGCCCTCGCCCCGGAGCTGGACGCAGGCCTCGTGGATGAGCCCGAAGCCGTGGAGCCGGCCCCCCGACAGCTGCCCGCCGGCGGTGTTGAGGGGCAGGACGCCCGTCCGCGCGATGGCGGTGCCGTCCTCCACGAAGGGCCCGCTCTCGCCCCGGCCGCAGAAGCCCAGGGCCTCCAGCCACACCATGGCCAGGATGGAGAAGCCGTCGTAGAGCTGGGCCACGTCGACATCGGTCGGGCCGGAGATCGGTCCGCTCCCACATGGAGGCGGCGGCGTCCCGGGCGGCCATGGTGGTCGGGTCGTCGAACTGGTCCCAGCTGGCCCGGCCCCGCAGCGCGGTGCCCACCGCGTTCACGTGGCAGGCCGGATGGGGGGCGTCGGGCGCGTAGTCGCGGTGGGAGACCACGAAGGCGGTGGAGCCGTCGCAGGGGGCGTCGCAGTCGAACAGGCACAGGGGCGTGGAGATCATCCGGGCGGCCAGGTAGTCGGCCAGGTCCATGGGGTCCCGGTAGACGGCCTTCGGGTTGACGGCGGCGTTGCGTCGGCCGTTGAGGGCGATCTGGCCCAGCTGCTCCCGGGTCAGGGCGAACTCGTGCATCCGGCGCTCGGCCACCAGGGCCAGCCAGTTGACGGCCGACACCGCCCCGAAGGGCAGGGTCCACTGGAGGAAGCCGGAGAACCTCGGGGCACGCCGCCGCCCCCGCCCGCCGCCGCCGATGCCCTGGCGGCCGCCCGCTGCCCTGGGCCGTCGACTCCGACACCGTCCGGTAGACGAGGACGTGGCGGGCCAGCCCGGCGCCGACGGCCAGGCAGGCGGCGATGACGGCCCGCATCTGGCCGGGTCCCTCGCCACCCCCGTCGTGCCAGTTGAGCCGGAGCCGCAGCGCGTCCTGGACCTCGGGGGTGCTCGGCCCGGCGAAGCCGGCCGGTGCCCGCCCCCATGCCCGGATAGGTGGCCAGCCCGTCGATGTCGTCGCGGGTCAGGCCGGCGTCGGCCACGGCGGCCAGGCACGCCTCGACGGTGAGGTCGATGTCGGACCGGCCGAGGGGCCGGCCGACGGCCGACTGGCCGATCCCGGAGATGACCGCCCGGCGCTCGAGGGGCGGCTCGGTGGCGGCTCATGACCCCGTCCCGGTCGGCTTCGCCGACCGGCCGGAACAGCGGGAGGTAGACGTCGTCGTTCTGCTCGAAGACCACCTCGACGGCCATGCCGTCGCGGATGTCCTCGGGCTCCACGTCGACCAGGTTGGTGGTGAGGCGGACGCTCTCCTGCTCGTCGATGGCCACCAGGCCGATCAGGTAGGGCTCGCTGCCCGGGATCCACTGCTGGACGTTGCAGGTGTGGGCCACCACGGTGGCCCGACCGCTGACCACCTCGGGGGTGACGTCCTCGGACAGGCACTCGGGGCACCGCGGTGCCGGCGGGTGCACGTAGTGCCGGCAGTGCCTGGCAGCGGAGGAACCGGAGGTGGCCGTCGGCCCCGCTGGTCCAGAAGAACCCGTTGTCCTGGTCGATCCGGGGCAGGAGGCGGAAGGCGGGACCGCGGGCGGGCACGGCACCGCAGGCTACGGCGCCCGGCGGTGCCGGGCTGGCGGACCGGCCGGCGCCTCACCGTCCGGTCCAGCACTTCGGGGTTGACGATGTGGAGCGGCCGGGCCCCGGCCAGCAGGCGGCACAGGTCCTCGGCGATGGTGCCGGGTGTGGTTGGACTCGGTGTCGTAGGTGGCGCCGCCGATGTGGGGGGTCGAGCACCACCGAGGGGAAGCTGGTCAGCGGGTGGTCGACGGCCAGCGACTCCCCCTCGAAGTGGTCGAGGCCGGCGGCCGACACCTTGCCCGACCGCGAGGGCCGCCACCAGGGCGTCGGTGTCGTGCAGGGCGGCCCGGGCGCTGTTGAGGAAGACCACGCCGTCCCGCATGGCGGCGAACTGGTCGGCGCCGATCATGCCCGGTCGTCTCCGGGGTCACCGGGGCGTGCAGGGAGACCACGTCGGACCGGTCGAGGAGCTCGTCGAGGGACACGGTCGGCTCGTCGGCGTAGGGGTCGTAGGCGATGACCTCCATGCCGAGACCCCGCAGGCGCCACCGGAGGGCCCGGGCCGACGGCGCCCAGCCCGACCAGGCCGGCCGTCCGGCCGGCCAGCTCCCAGGCCCGGAAGCGCTGGTAGGGGATGGTGCCGTCCTTGTAGATCTCCCCGCGTCGGACGTCGGCGTCGGCTGCCACCACGCCGCGGGTGGCGGCGAAGAGCAGGGCCACGGCCAGCTCGGCCACGGCGTCGGCGTTGCGGCCCGGGGCCCGCAGCACGGGGATCCCGGCCGCGGTGGCCGCGGCCACGTCCACGTTGGTCGGATCGCCCCGGCAGCTGCACACGGCCACCAGGGGCAGCTCGAAGAGGGGCCCGGCGCACCGGTCGCTCTCCACCACCACGATGGAGGCACCCTCGGCCGCCACCCGCTCGGCCAGCTGCTCGGCGTTGTAGATGCGGAGGGAGGGCTGGTCGAGCCACGAGTCGAGGGTCAGATCGGCCAGCTCGCCGAGGAGGTCGAGGCCCGGGCCGCGGACGGCCGCCGTCACCAGGCCCTCGGTCGTTGTTCGGGCATGGTGGTCGCTGACTCCTCGCTCGTGGACCCCGGGACGCCGCCGGAGGTTGGCACCGGCCTCGGCGCCGGTTCGCGTCCATAATGGCGTCTCATGACGAGAATGTCAGGTTTGTGAGTCCGCCCGGCCGGAGACGACTGCACCATCGGTGTGGACGTGGGCACCACCTCGGTCAAGGCGGTGGCCGTCGACGCCGAGGGGCACGGTGGTGGCCCGGACCCGGGTGGCCCACCGGTGGGCACCCCGTCGGCCGAGCTGCTGGAGCACGATGTCGCCCGGGCCTGGCGTCGGGGCCCGCGGCGGGCCTTCGCCGCGGTGTCCGCCGAGCTGGACGGCCCCGCCGCCGGTGTGGTGGTCACCTCGATGGTGCCCTCCATCACCGCCGTGGACCGCCGGGGCCCCCGCTGCTCCCGGGCCTGCTCTACGGCGACGCCCGGGCCGCCGAGGACGCCGGGTCGGCGGAGGGCCGCGCCGGCCGGGCCCGGCGAGGCGACCACGCGGCGGCCGAGCGGGACCAGGGCCGGCGGATGCTGGCCTGGGCCGTCGGCCAGCGCCCCGGAGCCCGCGGCCTACTGGAACTGCCAGGCCATGGCCACCCACGCCCTCACCGGGGTCCCGGCCGTGGACAGGCCACGGCCACGTCCTTCGGCGGTCTCTACGCAGGCGGGCGCTGGGACAAGGAGGCCCTCGACGAGCTCGGGGTGGAGGAGGAGCAGCTCCCGGTGGTCGGGCCGGATGGGCGAGGGCATCGGGCACCGTTCCCGGCACGCCGACGGTGTTCGCCGGCGGGTCGATCGACGCCTTCTGCGAGCAGATCGTGGCCGGCGCCAACCAACCCGGCGACGTGCTGGTCATCTTCGGGGCCACCCTCATCGTGTGGGTGGTGGCCGAGGAGTGGCGGGACGTGCCCGGCCTCACCACCCTGCCCAACATGGTGGCCGGCCAGGTGATGATCGGGGGCCCGAGCAACGCCGGGGCCCTGTTCGCCGACTGGGCCCGGACCATGACGGGCGGGTCCCCCCGCCCGAGGGCCGACGCGACGGCCTGGCCGGCCGGACGAGCCCGTCCGGCCGGGCGACCCGTCCCGGGTGCCGGTGTGGCTGCCCTACCTGCGGGGCGAGCGGACCCCGTTCCACGATCCCGCCCTGCGGGCCAGCCTGCACGGTCTGGACATCGCCCAGGGCCCGGAGTCCGTGCTCCGGGCCGCCCACGAGGCCAGCGGGTTCGTGATCCGGCGCATCATCGAGCGCTCCGGCGTTCGACGGCCCGCCGGATCGTGGCCACCGGTGGGGGATCCCGGTCGCTGCCGTGGATGCAGGCCGTGGCCGACGCCACCGGCCTGCCGGTGGACACGGTGGCGGTGTCCGAGGGGGCGGCCCTGGGGGCCGCCTTCCTGGCCCGGATGGCCGCCGGGCTCGAGACCTCGTTCGACGCCGCCGGCGGCTGGGCCCGGGCTGGGCGGCGGATCGACCCGACCCGGCCTGGGCCGCGGCCGCCGCCTCGCGCGCTCCGAGCAGTTCGAGGCGCTGGGCCCCCGAGGGCTGAGCCGGCCGGGCTCAGCGGCTCGGGCCGAGGCGGCGCCGGGTCGCCGTTGGGGGCGAAGGTGGCCTTCAGCACGCCGCTCTCCTCCGGGCGGGCCAGGGTCTTGAGCGCCTCCCACCAGTCCTCGAGCGGGAAGCGGTGGGTGACCATGGCGGTCAGGTCGATCCGGCCGTCCTGCACCAGGCCCAGGTAGTGCTCGATGGCGTGCCGGCGGACCCTTCGAACTCCTCCATGGCGAAGGCGTTGGAGCCGACGATGGTCAGCTCCTTGAAGTAGACCGGCGTCCACTCCCACCGCCCGGGGCACGGCCACCCCGGTGTAGACCAGCCGTCCCCGCTCGGCCAGCACCCGCACGCCGACCTCGAAGGTCTCGGGCTTGGCCACCGAGTCGTAGACCACGTCGATGTGGCCGGGGTGGGCCATGGGCAGGCCGTCGAAGGCCTGGTGGAGCACGCCTCCCGACCAGTCGGCCAGGGCTTCGACCAGGGCCAGCCGGGGCTCGTGGGCGAAGACGGCCGACGGCGCCGAACTGGCGGGCCATGTCCACCTGGGCCGGGAACCGGGCCACCACCGCCACCTCGACCCCCGGGTAGAGGGCGGTGAGGATGGCCACGCTGGCCAGCCCCAGGGCGCCGGCTCCGAAGACCAGGACCTTGCCGCCGGGCGGCGGGGGATGGCGGACGATGGCGTGGAAGGACACCGAGAAGGGGTCGGCCAGCACGGCGGCCTCGTCGGAGATGTCGTCGGGCACCGGGAAGAGCATGGACGAGTGGGTGGCCAACAGCTCGGCCCAGGCCCCCGGCGCCCCGGTGACCACCCCGATGTGGACCCCCGGGCTGATGTCCCCCTTGGTGAACGACCAGCACATGTTGAGGTCGCCGGCCTGGCACGGCGGGCACAGGGGCGTGATCCCACGCGGGGCGCAGCTCAGCCAGGGGTTGAGCACCACCCGCTGGCCGACCTCCACGCCCCGGGCCTCGGGCCCGAGGGCCACCACCTCGGCCACCACCTCGTGGCCGGGCACGTGGGGGAGCGAGGAGAAGGCGGCCATCGGGTTGTCGATGTCGCCGTCGTGGAAGTCGCCCGAGCACCAGCTTGGCGTCGGAGCCGCACACCCCGGAGAGGATCGGGCGGGTGACCACCCAGTCGGGATGGATGGGATGGGCGTCGTCCATCTCGTGGAGGCCGAAGGGCAGGGCGGCCAGCCGCTCCTCGAGCTCGTCGGTCGGGACCGGCCGCGCCTCGTCGGGATCGGGGCGGGCCCCGAACACGAGGGCCTTCATGACGCCCTCTGCCGGGATGTCCGGTCGGGGCGGCGTCGGCCATGGCCCGCATGCCGGCCACGAACCCGTCGAAGTCCTTCGTCTTCATCTCCACCACCGCCTTCATGTCGGGAACGTAGTGCTCGAACCGGTCGCTGGCGATGCACTCGACGATGCCGACCGCCCCTTCCTCGGCCGGGGCCAACGGGCCCGAGTAGGGGGCGGGTCGTTGTCGGGCTGGTCCCAGATCTCGGTGTCGAAGGCGCCGGGCAGCACCAGCCGGACCGACACGCCGGTGCCCGCACAGGTCGGCGGCCAGCGACTCGCTCCATCCGGCCAGGGCGAACTTGGAGGCGCTGTAGGCCGCCTCGGCGGCGATGCCCAGCCGGCCCCCCATGCTCGACACGTTGACGATGGTCCCCGAGCCCCGCTCCAGCATCCGGGGCAGGAGGGCCAGGGTGATGGCCACCGGCGAGAAGTAGTTGACCGTCATGGTCCGTTCGACCTCGGCCATGGTGAGCCGGTGCGGCCGGCCGGCGCATGGGGATGCCGGCGTTGTTGACGACGACGTCGAGGGGCCCGAGCTCGTCCCAGATCTGCAGGGCCAGCGCCGCCGCCCCGTCGGTGTCGCCCGAGGTCGGCGGCCCACGCCCTCGACCGGGGTGCGGTCAGCCGGCAGTCCTCGGCCACCTCCTCCAGCCGGTCGGCCCGACGGGCCACCAGGGCCACGGTGGTGCCTCCGGCGGCCAGCAGCCGGGCCGTGGCCGCACCGATGCCCGACGAGGCCCCGGTGACCAGGGCGACGGACCCCGGACCCAGGCGCGGCGGTCGCGGGCGGTGCCGTCGGTCACGGCCGCCGGCGAGCCAGGACGGGCGGATCGAGGTCATCGGCTGAGGTTAGGCCCTCCCAGCCCGGGGGCGGAGGGCTGAGCCGCCAGTACTGCTCGGGCATGTTGGCGGCCAGCCGCTCGGACAGCAGGTGGTCGCGCTCGAGCGGGCCGACCTGGCTGGTGTACAGCATGATGGCGGTGCGCTTGGCCTCCATGTCCGGTTGGACGGGCACCACCGCCGGGGTGGGCCACAGGCCGCTCCGGAACAGCTTGGAGACCCGCCAGGCCAGCAGGCCCGGGAGGTGCTTGTAGCCGGCATCCTCGTAGCAGAACCACTCCGGCCCGGGGCCGTACCCACTGTCGCCGGCCAGCAGCCGGTCCCGGACCAGCAAGGCCGGCTCGTGGGTGAGCACGTGGTCGGGGTTGGCCAGTCCCATGGGCAGGAACACCGCGCTGGGCCGGGCCGATCGATCGCCTCCAGGCAGGGCCGGGGCCACGTCGGCGGGCGTGGGCCGGTCGGCCGGGGCCAGGTACTGGTGGTCGGGGAAGTCGAGCCACACCGGCTCGGCGCCCAGCGAGGCCATGGCGGCCCGGTCCTCCTCCTGCCGGACGCCGACCACGTCGTCGCCGGTGACGAACCCGCCGGCGGCGTCCCAGTCGGTCACCTCGTCGGGGTAGGCCGGCGGCCGGCCGCCCAGGACGGTGATCACCGTGCTCCCCGGGTAGGTGGTGAGCAGGTGGGCGGCGCCCAGGGCGGCGTCGTCGAAGTGGGGCGAGACCACCACGATCGTCCGTGCCAGGCGTCGAGCGGGTCGAGTCAGGTCCCCACAGCTGCCGTTGTCGTCCATGGCCGCAGCGTAACGGGGACGGTCATCGGGACCGTCCGGCGCGCACCGGCGATGCGGGCGGTGCGGTCATCAGCCGAGGGCGCGCCGGATGAAGCCGGCCATCCCGACGGCCATGAGCATGGCCAGGGAGCCGACGGCCACCACGAAGCAGATCCAGGTCTGGATGTGGGGCACGCTCGGGCGCCATCAGCCCCCGCAGCCCCTCGCTCACGTAGGTCATCGGGATTGAGGGCCGACACCACCTGGAACCAGCGGAGGTGGCCGAGCGAGGGCCACGGGTACTGGCTGGAGCCGGTGAAGATGAGCGGGGTGAGGACCAGGGTCAGGGTCACGCTGATCCGGTTGGGGGGCACGTAGGTGCCGAGGATCAGGCCCATGGCCGCCCCGAGCAGCGATCCGAGGACGATCATCACCACCACGGCCGCCGCCGGTCGACGCCTGCCACGGGATGGAGCCGAGGATCCAGACGCCGACCGGGAACATCACCGCGGCGGCCACGCAGGCCCGCATGGCCGCGAAGACCACCTTCTCCACCGCCACCGCCCCGATGGGGAGCGGGGCCAGCAGCCGGTCCTCGATCTCGTTGCTGTAGGAGAACTCGATGACCAGGGGGAGGGCGGTGCTCTGCAGCCCGGTCAGGACGGCGGCCAGGGCCACCAGGCCGGGGAAGAGCACCTGCTCGTAGCCGGGCCGGGCGTAGCCGAGCTCGGTGAGCACCTTGCCGAAGACGAAGAGCAGGAACAGGGGCTGGAGGATGACCTGGGCCAGGAAGACCGGGAACTCCCGGCCGGTGACGAACAGGTCGCGGCGCAGGATGGCCAGACCGGTCTTCCACGGTCCCCAGTGGGGGAGGTGCTCGAGGGGATCGGCGCGGAGCGGTGGCGCTCGACCGTCGACGGTCATCGCAGGGCCCTCCCGGTCAGGTGGATGAAGACGTCCTCGAGGTTGGGCTCACCCAGGCGGGCATCGGTGAGCCTCCCGCCCGAGGCGCTGATGGCCTGGGCCACCGGGGCGACGAAGGTCGCCGCCTCGCCCTCCACGTAGATCCGGAAGCCGCCATCCGGTCCCGCTCGGGTCGTCCAGCTCGTCGGCCTGGCTCACCCCGGGCAGGGCGGCGAGGGCGGCGCACGACGGTGGTGGCTTCGCCACCGGGCCCCGGCTCGACGGTGCAGTCGAGGGTGCGCTCGCCGGTCATGCCCTTCACCAGGGCGCCGGGGGTGTCGAGGGCCAGCAGGGTGCCGTGGTCGATGATGGCCACCCGGTCGCTCAGGGCGGCGGCCTCGTCCATGTCGTGGGTGGTGATCACCACGGTGGTGCCCGCCGGCCTTGAGCTCGGCCACCTTCTCCCACAGGAAGAGGCGGGCGGCCGGGTCGAGGCCGGTCGAGGGCTCGTCGAGGAACAGCACGGCCGGCGAGTGCATGAGGGCCCGGGCGATCATCATCCGCTGGATCTGGCCCCCCGAGAAGTCGTCGGGCCGGCCCCCGGGCCGGTCGGCCAGCCCGAACTGGTCGAGCAGGGCGTCGGCCAGCTCCAGCCGGCGGGCCCTGGGCACCCCGTGGTAGCTGGCGTGGAAGAGCAGGTTCTGGCGCACCGAGAGCGACCGGTCGAGGTTGTTGATCTGGGGGACCACGCCGAGCAGCCGGCGGGCCCCCACCGGGTCGGCCGACCACGTCGACGCCGGCCACCAGGGCCCGACCGCCGGTGGGGCGGATCCGGGTGGTCAGGATCCCGATGGTGGTGGTCTTGCCGGCCCCGTTGGGCCCGAGGAAGCCGAAGACCTCACCCTGCCGGACCTGGAAGCTCACCCCGGCCAGCGAGTCCTTCGGTGCCTTGGGATACCGCTTGACCAGGTCGGTCACCTCGACCGCCACCGCCCCCGGGGGGCGGCGGAGGGATCGCCACCAGCAGACCCGCTCCGTCCCTGGCGCCCGGATCGAAGAGGCTCTCGCCGGTCCGATCGTGGGGTCCTGCGCTCATCTCCGGTGCTCTCCTTGTCGGCTCTCCCCGACACCTCGTCGAACAGACGGGGCACCGGTCGCCCCCGACCTGACTCCGGTGCCATCGACGGGACCGCCACCAAACCTAACCAACCGATGTGGCAGTGCGACATTCGGCACCGGTCACGTCGGACCCTCGCCCACGCTCACCCGTCCGGCACGGCCGGCGGTACGGTACGGGCGTCGAGCAAGGAGCGAATGCATGCGGGGGAGCGGTCGTTGGAATCCACTGAGGAGCCTGGCCCGGTCGTGGGGCCACTTCGCCCGACGTCCTCGGTCGACCCAGATCCGCACCCTGGCCATGGTCGGCGCCGTATTCGTCGGCACCGTGGTCTGGGTGGCCGGCGCTCCCTCGAGCGCGTCGCCGACGGCGGCGTCGAGCGGTGGGTCGTCACCGGTCCAACGGCTCGGGACCCACCCCGGTCGAGCCGGCCAGCACCTCGACGCCGGGGCGTGACCGCCGAAGGCCATCAACGTGGTGTTCCCGGTGGTGTCCCTCAACTCGCTGGCCGGCAAGGAGGGGTTCGCCCAGGACGCCGAGTTCGGCGAGCAGACCAAGGCCATCCTGTTGTTCGTCAAGCAGATCAACAAGTCCGGGGGCATCAACGGCCGGAAGATCAACCCCATCATCACCAACTTCGACCCCACCAACGAGACGGCCATGCGGGCCCTGTGCAAGACCTGGACCGAGGGCTCACCGGCCGCCTTCGCCGTGCTCGACGGGCTGGGGGACTGGACCGGGCGACAACCAGCTGTGCGTCACCCAGGAGGGCCACACCCCGTTCATCGGCCAGTGGACCACGGTGACCAACTGGACCAACCAGGGTTCGCCCTACCTGTGGTGGACCGGACCCGACCAGGCCACCATCCTCCAGGCCGTGGTCAACTGGGGGCTCAGCTCCGACCTGCTCGGAGGGCGAAGAAGGTGGGCGTCATCGCCGGCGACCGGGCCTCGGACCAGCTGGCCCTCAAGCAGTACCTGCTGCCCGACCTGAGCCGGGCCGGCGTCACCCCGGTGGTCGAGACCATCGCCGCCGAACCCCGACGACACCGCCACCACCGACACCCAGGCCCCCCTGGTCGTCCAGCAGCTCCGCAGCGCCGGGGTCACCTCGGTCATCCCGCTGATCCCCTTCAACGTCTTCTATCCGGTGCTCCAGGCCGAGACCGACCAGCAGTACTTCCCCCGGCTCCTCCTCAGCGACTACGAGTCGAGCATCGAGACGGCCCTCGGGCTCCTCCCCGTCCCCTACGCCAAGGCCCTCGACGGCCAGGAGGGCGTGACCACCGAGACACTGGGCGGCATCGACGACGACCGACCCCAGAGCCAGGGCGGCTACGACCCCGCCGTGCGCAGCTGCTGGGTGGTCTGGCACAAGGCCTATCCCCAGATCGCCACCGGGCAACCAGTCCGACTTCATCGAGGAGCAGGGACCCATCCAGGGCTGGTGCCAGGCCATCCGCCTGTTCGCCACCGCGGCCAAGGCACGCCGGTCCCGATCTCAACCGCCGGACCTTCGTGACCGCCATGTCCAAGATCACCGAACTTCCCCGGCACCAACACCCCGGTGCTCAGCTACGGGCCCGACAAGCGCTACGGGCCCACCGAGTACCAGGTGGTGCGGCTGCACATCAACTCGCCGGTCTCGACCCAGTGCAAGCTGCCCAAGAACAACATCCCGCAGTTCACCTGCTGGGTCAACGTCCAACCCTTCGCCCCGCTGCCCACCGGCTGACGGACGACAGCCCTCCGGGGTCGACGGTGCCGGTCGGCGCCGGTCGCTGGTAGACAGAGGCGATGGTTCGATCCGACCTCGACGCCGCGCCCGGTGGCGCCGCGGGTGGTGGGTACGTGTCCGGGCCCACCACTCCGACCACTCCGGATACCGTGCCCACTCCAGATCCCGACCCGTGGTGGAAGTCCGGCGTCCTCTACCAGATCTACCCCCGATCGTTCGCCGACTCCAACGGGGACGGCGTCGGCGACCTCCCCGGGATCATCGACCATCTCGACCACCTGTCAGTGGTTGGGCGTCGACGGGATCTGGCTGAGCCCGGTCACCGTCTCGCCCAACGCCGACTGGGGCTACGACGTCGCCGACTTCTACGCCGTGCAGCCCGATCTGGGCACGGCCGAGGACCTCGACCGCCTGATCGCCGAGGCCGGCCGCCGGGGCATCCGGGTGCTGATGGACCTGGTGCCCAACCACACCAGCGAGCAGCACCCGTGGTTCGTCGACTCCCGGTCGTCCCGTACCGCCCGTCACCGCTCGTGGTACGTGTGGGCCGATCCCAAGCCCGACGGCATCGCCACCCAACAACTGGGTCTCCAGCTTCGGTGGACCGGCCTGGACCCTCGACGAGCACCACCGGGCAGTACTACCTCCACAACCACCTGGTCGAGCAGCCCGACCTCAACTGGTGGAACGAGGAGGTGCGCGAGGCCTTCGACGACATCATGACCTACTGGCTGGACCGGGGGGTGGCCGGCTTCCGCATCGACGTGTGCAACATCATCATCAAGGACGCCCTGCTGCGCGACAACCCGCCGGCCACCGAGTCCGACCCCTTCGATGTCCAGCTCTTCGGCCAGCGACCGGTCTACAACGGCAACCGGCCCGAGGTGCACGAGGTGATCCGCCGGTGGCGGGCGCTGGTCGACGGCTATCCCGACGCGCATGCTGGTGGGTGAGACGCCGGTGGAGCCCATCGAGGCCCTGGCCGCCTACTACGGCAACGGGCACGACGAGCTCCATCTGGCCTTCAACTTCCCGTTCATCAGCGCGCCGTTGGACGGTGGACGGCCATGCGCACCATCGTCGAGGACACCGAGCGGTGCCTTCCCGACCGGGGCCTGGCCGGTGTGGACGGGCTCGAACCACGACATGTCCCGCTTCGCCACCCGGTGGGCCGGGGGCGACCCGGCCCGGGCCCGGGTCGGCTCTGGTCATGCTCCTCGTGCCTCCGGGGGACGCCCGGTCCTCTACCAGGGGGACGAGATCGGCCTGCCCGACACCGAGTTGGCCCAAGAGCCGACCTGCGCGACCCGCTCGGCGTCCTGTACTGGCCGGCCTACGCCGGCCGTGACGGCATGCGGACCCCGATGCCGTGGCGGGACGTCGCCGGGGGCGGGTTCACCGACCCCGGGGTGGTGCCGTGGCTGCCCTTCGGTGACCTGGCGGCGTGCAACGTGGAGGAGCAGCGGGCCGATCCCGACTCCATGCTCAACCTGGCCCGGGACCTGATCGCCCTGGCGCAAGGGCCAACCCGACCTGCGGTCGGGCTCCTACCGGACCCTGGAGGCGACCGCCGGGGACGTGGGCGTGGCGCCGGGGGCGGCGGGTCAGGTGGCGGCCAACATGTCCGGTGAACCGGGGACGGTACGACGGGGTCGAGGGCACCGATCCGGATGGCCACCGACCGCGGCCGCCAGGGTGACGGTCGTGGACGGCACCCTCGAACTCGAGGGCTGGGAGGCGGTCGTGGTGGACGGGCGGTGGTCGGCGACCTCTGAACCGGTCCGCTCAGGCCGTGGGCGGCCTCGGCGCTGGTCAGCCACGCCAGGCCGCCGGCCAGGTGACGCAGGTAGTCGGTGCTCTCCCAGGCATGGGGAAAGTGGCCCAGCGACGTGGAGAAGACCCGTCCCATCCCCTCGGTGAAGCACCAGGCGAGCGGGTACCCGAAGGTGGGCTGGCTCGGTGTCGGTGTCGGGCTGCGCCGCCGTCTCCGCCGTCTCCGTCCCCGGGACTGCCGCCTCGGTCGAACAGCTCATCGGGACGGGCCCGGAGCAGCACGGTGGCGTCGGGCCGGAGGTCGCGGAACGTGTACACCTCGTCGTGCCAGTGCCAGGTCGGCACCGAGGTGGGCCACGGCCGGATGGTCGGGATCGACCACGTCGAGCGTGCACCACCGGGTCCAGGGGTGGCCGTCGAATCGGGCCCCGACCAGCCGGCCGGTAGTCGTCCCACCCGTAGCAGGATCGGTGGCCGAGTGCACGGCCAGCACCGAGGTCCGCCCGGCCCGGACCGCGTCGAGGAGGAGCGGACCGCTGCTCCGCCGACCACGGGGTCTCCCCGATGGTGAACAGGGCCACCACCCGGGCCGCCGGCCAGCTCCGAACGGGTCGAGGGCGCGCACGTCGGTGACCCGGCGGAAGGCGAGGCCGGCCGCCTCGGCCAGCTGGGCCATGGCGGTGGCCGACTGGTCGAGGACGCCGTGCACGCCGGCCGGCCCGTCGCCGTACGGTGCGACCTGGGTGACGTAGAGCAGGGTCGGCGCGGCCATGGCCGGATCCTACCGTCGGGCCCCACCGGCAACGGGGGCCGCCCTCGCCTCTTCCGTCGGTCCAGCCTCGGACGGTGGGGCCAATTACTGTTGGCCCCATGGTGGAGGGGGGTGACGATCCGGCCCTAGAGCCGGCGGCGAGATCGGGCGTGGTGAGCCGCCGGCAACTGCTGGGCGGCGGTCTCATCGGAGCGGCCGGCGTCATGGTCTCCCCCCTGCTCGGGGACCCGGGCGACGGCGGAGCGGCCGGAGCGGACGGAGCGGCCGGAGCGGCCGGAGGCCGGACCCACTTGCCGGCGCCGCCGAGCTGCATCCCGGCCCTCCCGATGAGCTCCGGGTGGACGGGCTGGCATCACCGCTCGGACTGGCGGCCGACGACATCTTCTTCGCCTGGCAGGTCCGGGATACCCGACGGGGGGCGGGCCAGAGCGCCTACCGCATCGTGGTAACCGGTCCGGTCGGGGGGAACGGCCCGGCGCCGACCGTCTGGGACAGCGCCCGGGTCGCCTCCCCGGACCAGGCCTTCGTGCCCTACGACGGTCCCAGGCTGGCGTCGGACGCCGCCTACCGCTGGACCGTACAGACCTGGGACGCCTCGGGGCAGCCGGGCCCGCCGTCGGCTCCCGCCTCCTTCGAGACGGGGCTCCGCAACGACGAGTGGGAGGCGTCATGGATCCGCCGGGTGGCCAGTGAGACGGCCGAGCCCTGCCAGTACACCTACGCCCGGACCGAGGTCACCCTGCACCCGGGGTCGATCGCCCGGGCCCGGGCCCACGTCTCCGGGGACCAGCAGTACGAGTTCTACGTGAACGGCGTGCGGGCGGGCAAGGGTCAGGCCTACAGCTACCCCGACTCCATGTACTACGAGACGCTGGACCTGGCCGGGCTCCTCCGGCCCGGGTCGACCAACGCCCTGGCCATGGTGACGAACTGGCAGGGCCCCACCAAGGGACACCCGGCCGGAAGCCCCGGGATGATCGCCCACGTCGTCGTGCACGCTCCCGACGGACATGTCCAGCGGGTGGTGACCGACGGTTCGTGGCGGGTGCGGGCGGGGGCATGGCTCCCGGGGACGCAGCGGGACCTCGAGGGCGACCTGGTCGACTACACCGAGAACATCGACGGACCGGCCGAGCCCGTCGGGTGGAAGCTCCCGCACTTCGACGACAGCACCTGGGCCCCGGCCTCGGTGGTGGGCCGGGCCCCCACCGAACCCTGGACCCACCTGGTGCCGGTGCGCACCCGCATCGTGGAGGAGCGGGTGCCGGCCATCTCGCTCACCACGCTGGCTTCCGGCGCGGTGGTGGCCGACTTCGGCCAGGTGTACGCGGCCGTGCCCACGGTCACGTTCCACCACGGGGTGGCGGGCCGGACCGTCACCATGCGGGCCGGCTTCCTCCTCGACGAACCCGGGCCCGGTCAGCCGTTCACCGGGGAGCCGGGCCAGGTCTCGACCGCGCACGGCACCCAGCACACGGACATGAGTTACAGCTACGTCCAGCGCGGCGGGGACGAGGAGTTCCATCCCTTCGACTATCTGGGGTTCCGCTACTTCCAGATCGACGACCCGGGTGAGGCGCTGACCACCGCCGACGTCGTGGCCCTGGCCCGCCACACGGCGGCGCCGGAGCAGCCGCCGGCCACGTTCTCCTCGTCCGAGCCGGTCATCGACGCCGAGTTCCAACTCGGTGCCCATTCCGCCCTCTACACGGCCCAGGAGCAGTTCATCGACACCCCCACTCGGGAAAAAGGCTCCTGGCTCTACGACGGGAGCAAGGAGTCGTCGACGGCTATGGCCGTCTTCGGTGAGCAGAACCTCACCCGCAAGTCGCTGACCGAGTTCGCTCAGTCCCAGAAGCGCTACTGGCCCAACGGGGCCGTGAACAAGATCTACCCCACCGGCCTCGGGGCCCTGGACATCAACGAGTCGACCGAGATCTATGCCGAGTGGGTCTGGCAGTACTGGATGCACACCGGCGACCGCGCCCTGTTGACCACCGTGTACCCGGTGCTCCAGCGCATCGCCGACTACGTCCACCGGGCCGTCTCGCCGTCGACGCAACTGGTCACGTCGTTGCCGGCCACCAACAACTACTACCCCTATCCCGTGTCCACCCGCCTGAACGTCCTCGGCGCCAACGTCTTCCTGCGCACGGCCCAGGTGGCCGAGGCACTCCACCGCCCGGGCGGCGAGGTCGATGTCCAGCGCCAGCGGCGGCGTGCACTGACCTCGGCGGTCAACCGCCGTCTGACCCGCGCCGACGGTACCTACGTCGACGGACTACTGGCGGGCGGGGCACCCACCCCCACCGCCTCCCAGACCTCCAGCGCCTGCGCCGCCGCCTACGGGATCGTCCCGGCCGCCCAACTGGCTGCGGTGGCCGGCTACGTCCGCGACCTCGGTATGCAGTCCCCTCCGCAGAACGCCGGCGAGGTGCTGGCCACCATGGCCCGGGCCGGCCTCTACGACGATCTGGTCTACCGCCTGGTGGACGCCACCACCGACGGGTGGGCCAACATCCTGGCCCGCGGGGCCACCTTCACCTGGGAGGTCTGGGACCCGTCGGACATCGTCGGTGACAGCATGTCCCACGGGTGGGGCTCGACCATGGTCCCCGAGATCCAGCGGTGGCTGCTCGGAGTACGGCCCACCGCCCCCGGCTTCGCCACCTTCGAGGTGGTCCCACCGCCGTCCGGCCTGGACTGGGCCCTCGGGACCGTGCCCACCCCCCGGGGGACGATCTCGGTGGCGTGGCGCCGGCCCACACCCGCCGACCCCCGCATCTCGGTAGACGTGGACGTGCCGCCCAACTCGACGGCCGTCCTGTCCGTGGCGGCCCGGTCCCGCCCCGGTCTGACCGAAAGCGGATCGCCCGTCGACCGCGCCCGTGGCGTACGGGTCCTCGAGGTGGCCGCGGGGACGGCCCGCATCGAACTGGGGGCAGGGACCTACCGCGTCCGTAGTGCTGTGGCGACGTGAGCCGGACGGACAGGATGCGTCGGTTCCGGGGTGGTGGCCGCCGTGCTGGTCGTGGCGACCGTGTCCGTCTGGTCGGTGGCGGCGGTTCCCGCCGGGGCGTCGCCCGGCCGGCCCCGTCCGGTCCGGAGTGCGCTGGGTAGAGTGGGCGGCGACGCCGGACGCCACCACTCGGAACGGTAGGGGGACACCACATCATGCAGATCACCATCGTCGGTGGCGGCAGCTACCAGTGGACGCCCGAGCTGCTGGCCGACCTGCTGGGCACGCCGTCGCTGCACGGTGCCCACTACGTGTTGGAGGACATCGATCCGGTGCCCCTCGACAAGATGGTGGCGCTGGCCCGACTGCTCAACGAGTCCATGGGGGCCCAGGCCACCTTCTCGACCACCACCGACCAGCGCCGGGCGCTGGACGGTGCCGACTTCGTGATCGTCACCATCTCCACCGGCGGATTCGACTCGATGGCCGCTGGACCTCGACATCCCGGCCCGCTACGGGATCCGCCAGTCGGTGGGCGACACCGTCGGTCCCGGAGGGATCAGCCGTTCGCTCCGGAACATCCCCGTTCTCGTCAGCGTGGCCGAGGACATGGGCAAGGTCTGCCCCGACGCCTGGTTGCTCAACATCACCAATCCCGATGACCTGCCTGACCCGGGCCGTGTGCCAGCAGACCTCGATCCGGGCTGTCGGCCTGTGCCACGAGGTGGGGAACTGGTCCATGGACCTGGCCATCGCCCTCGGCCGGCCGGCGGAGGCGGTCCGCCCCACGGTGGCCGGCGTCAACCACTTCCCGGTGGTCACCGCCCTCGACGTGGACGGCGAGGACGGGTTCGCCATCATGGCCGGCATGGTGGAGGAGGCCGGGGGACTGGCGGCGTTGGCCCCCCACCCCGGTCGACCCGAGGCCGAGGCGTTCTCACCCCTCGACTTCGTCCAACGCCACGTGCTCAAGCTGACCCTGCTGGACAAGTGGGGTGCGTTCCCGGCCGCCGGGGACCGCCACATCGCCGAGTTCCTGCCGTGGGTGCTGACCGAGGGGTCGGACTGGGGGGCCGAGTTCAACGTCGAGCTGACCTCCATCGACCAGCGCCAGGAGCACCAGGACGGATACATCGCCGATGTCGACGCCTGGCTGGCCGGCACCAAGAAGCTCCAGACCTGGTACTCGGGGGAGCTGCCGGCCCTGGTCATCGACTCCCTGGTCACCGGCGAGCACCGGGAGCTCCCGGCCAACATCCCCAACGCCGGCCAGGTGCCCGACGTCCCCGCCGGATGCGGTGGTGGAGTCGATCTGCGTGGTCGACGGCGACGGCGTCCGGGGACGGGACGTGGCGCCCCTCCCTCCGCCCTACGCCGAGCTGGTCCGTCGCCACGTGGCGGTGGGCGAGATGACCGTGGCCGCCGCCCTCGACGGGCGACCGGGCTCTGGCCGAGGCGGCCTTCTTCCTCGACCCCCTGGCCGGGCGGGGTGACCTCCACCGGACCGAGGCCATGATCGACGAGCTCCTCACCGCCACGGCGGCCTGGCTGCCCGCAGTTCGACCACTGACCACGCAACGGCCGACCGGGTCCGGCGCCGGAACTCCGAGGGGCGGGTGCCGAACGGGAGCCGCGTAGGCCGTCGGTGCGCCCGGCCCCGGACCGGTCCGGCCACCAAGAAGAGAAGAAGGAAGAGGGAGGACCCCATGCAACTCGGCTTCGTCGGACTCGGGGCCATGGGGCTGCCCATGACCCGCCATCTGCTGGAGGCCGGGCACCAGGTCACCGTGTCGTCCCGGAGCCCCGGACCGGTGGACCGGGCCGTGTCCCTGGGCGCCGTGGACGGCGTCGCTCGCCGGCCGGGGTGGCCGAGGCCAGCGAGGTGGTCATCCTGTGCGTGCCCAGCTCGCCGCAGGTGGTCGAGGTGGTAGGGGCCATGGTGCCCGGCACTGCGCCCGGGCCAGGTGGTGGTGGACTGCTCGACCATCGATCCCGAGGTGGAGCGGGCCCAGCACGAGCGGGTGCGGCCACCGGCGCCGGCTTCCTCGACGCGCCGCTGTCCGGTGGCACCGCCGGGGCGGAGAAGGGGACCCTGACCCTGATGGTCGGGGGGCGAGGCCGACACCCTGGCATCGGCGCGTGCCGGCGCTCGAGCCCTTCGCCGGGCTCATCGTCCACGTCGGTGGGCCCGGCATGGGCCAGGTGGTCAAGCTGTGCAACAACCTGATCTACGCCGCCCAGATGGTGGCCACGGCCGAGGCCACCGCCCTGGCCGTCACGGTCCGGGGTGGACATCGCCAAGCTCCACGAGGTGCTGGTGCACTCGACCGGTGACTGCGTGGCCGTGCGGACCCGTCTGCCCGTGGCCGGGGTGGTGCCGGACAGCCCGGCCTCCAACGGCTGGCGGCCCGGCTTCATGACCGACCTGATGGCCAAGGACCTCGACCTGGCCCTGGCCTACGGCGCCCGGTGCCGGGGTGCCCCTCAGCTCCACGGCCGTGGCCCGCCAGGCCCTCACCGCCGCCTCGACCGCCGGCTACGGCCGCGAGGACTTCTCGGCCGTGGCCAAGGTGGTCTTCGCCCTGTCCGGGCTGGCGTGACCGGCGGTGACGCGGCCGGTCGGACCGGCCACGGCCTCCCGGCCCTGGTGCTGGCGGCCGACCACCGGGCCCGGGGGGTGATGACCATCGAGCGCTACGCCGACTACCTGGCGGCGCTGCGGCGGCCCTGCCCCACTGCGACGGGATCCTGGCCACGGCCCAGCCGCTGGCCGACCTGGCCCGGCTCGGCGCCATCTGCGGCCCGAGCAGCGGACCTACCTCTCCCTCAACCGCACCGGTCTGGCCGGTACGGTCTTCGAGCTCGACGACCGTCTGGTGGCCAGCGTGGCCCGGGCCGCCGCCGACGGGTGGTCCGGGGTCAAGCTGATGACCCGTATCGACTAGCACCGACCCCGGCGGCGCGGCGGCACTGGAGCTGCTGGGCCGGGTCCTGGAGGATGCCCGGACGGCGCATGCTCGAGGCCCTGATCGAGCCGGTCATGTGGCGGGACGGGAGGATGTCACGGGTGACCGCCGACATCGTGCTCGGCCGCGGTCATCGCCCACGACCTGGGGGCCCCACTGCTCAAGGTGCCGGTCCCCGACGAGCCGGCCGGGCCGGACCGGATCGAGGCGGTGGACCGGGTGGTGGCCAGCGTGGGGGTCCCCGTGCTGTTCCTCGGCGGCCCCCACCGGGAGCCGAGGCCGGGCGGCGACGGGGTGGTCGAGGAGGCGCGCGACGTCATGGCCGGGGGCGGGGCCGGCCTGGCCATCGGTCGGGCCATCCTCCAGGAGCCGTCACCGGCCGACGGCGGCCCGGGAGCTGGCCGAGGTCGTGCACGCCGGGTGATCCTCACCCTCGACTTCGGGACCAGCGTCACCAAGGCGGCGCTGTGGGACCGACGACGGCCTGGTGGCCCAGGCCGGGATTCCCGTCGACACCACGCACTCCGGCCGACGGCCGGGCCGAGCAGGATCCCGCGGCAGTGGTGGACGTCCGTGGTCGGTGCCGCTGCCGCCCTGCGCTCGGAGCAGCCCCGGGCCTTCGGGGCGGTGGAGGTCGTCGGCTGCACCGGGGCCCGCCAGACCTTGGTGCTGGTCGACGGCGGACGGCCCGGAGCCTCGGTCCGGCCATCGTCTGGTCGGACCGGCGGGCCGGGGCCGAGGCCGAGCAGGCTGCGACGACGGCTCGAGGCCCGGGCGGCGCGCCACCGGCATCGGGGATCGCCGGTCGACGCGGCCTCGGTGGCGGCCAAGCTGGCCTGGCTGGCGGCCCACGACGGCGACCGTCTGGACGCCGCCGCCTGGGTGCTCACCCCGCGGGACCTCGTGGTCGCTGGCGACTGACCGGCGAGGTGGCCACCGATCCCACCATGGCCTCGCGCTCGGGGCTCTACGACCTCGACGGCCGGCTCGGTCGCCGAGCTGGTCGGCCCGAAGCCGGGCGCCTGGCTGCCCCCGGTGGTCCTCCGGACCAGGTGACCGGCGTGCTCACCGCCGTGGCGGGCCGCGCCCTCGGGCTGGCGGCCGGCACCCCGGTGGTGATCGGTGCGGGCGACCGCGCCTGCGAGGTGCTGGGCACCGGGGCCACGGCGACGTGGCCCATGGTCAGCTGGGGGACGACCGCCAACGTGTCGGTGCCGGTGGGCCGGCGCCGCCCGTGCCCGGGTCCCGCCGGGCATCGTGCTGTCGCGGGCGGCCGACGGGCGGCTGGCTGCTCGAGGGCGGGCTGTCGGCGGCCGGGTCGCCTCGTGGCCTGGCTCGGGCCGGCTGACCGGCCACTCGGCCGAGGCGCTGGCCGGGATGGCCGGCGGCGGTCCCGCCCGGTGCCCGGGGCGTGGTGGCCGCCCCGTGGCTGGACGGGGCCCGGGCCCCGTGGTGGCGAGCCGACGCCGCCGCCGCTTTCGTCGGGCTGCGGCTCGGCCCACGGCCTGGCCGATCTGGCCCGCGCCGCCTTCGAGGCGGTGGCCTGGGAGGTGCAGCGCTGCCTGGAGGCCATGGCCGGCCGGCGGCGAGCCCGGCAGGGCCGCGCCGGCCACCGGGCTGGCGCTCGGCGGGTCGGGGGCCGGGCATCCCGGTGTGGGTCGAGGTGCTGACCGGGATCACCGGCCTGCCCGGTCGAGGTCCGTCGCTCGGGCCAGGCCGCCTCGGCCGGCGCCGCACTGCTGGCCGCCCGGGCGGTCGGGACGCGAGCTCGGACCTCGGCCGAGCTCGACCCGGTGGTGGCCGTGCACCGAGCCGGACCCGGCCACCGTCGCCGCCTACCGGGCCCTGCGTCGCCGCGGCCGACCGCCGTGGCCACCGCCGTGGTCGGACCTGGGCCCGGCCGACTCGGCCCGGAGGGGCCGCCGTGCAGCTGACCCTGGCCTACGGACGCGACGGCCTGGACGTCGAGGTGCCCGACGACGCCGTGGTGGTCGAGCCCCGCGGAGGCCGCGGCGCTGGCCGACGAGGCCGGGGCCGTCCGTCGAGGCCCTGCGGTCGCCCGATCTCGGGCCCGGCCGCTCGGCCGATCTGGTCGGGGCCGGGGAGCGGGTGGTGGTGGTCTTCCCCGACATCACCCGACCCATGCCCAACACCACCGTGCTGCCCCCGCTGCTGGCCGAGCTGGAACGGGCCGGCGCCGGGCCCGACCGGGTCGAGCTGCTGTGCGCCACCGGGACCCACCGCCGGGCCACCCCCGAGGAGATGGCCGACGCTGGTGGGCGCGGACATCGTCGACCGCTACCGGATCCACGACCACCGAGCCGACGACGGTGACCACGTCGCCGGTGGGCGCGGTGGACGGCGTGCCCGGTCCTCCTCGACCGCCGCTACGTCGAGGCCGACCGTCCGCATCCTGACCGGCTTCGTCGAGCCCCACTTCTTCGCCGGCTGGAGCGGAGGACCCAAGGGGGCCTGCCCGGGCCTGGCCGCCACCTCCACCATCCTCGAGGCCCACAGCCCGGCGCGCATCGCCGACACCCGGTCGACCTGGCTGGTCACCGACGGGCAATCCGGTCCACGAGTTCGTCGCGCGCCGCCACCGCCCTGTGCCCGCCCGATCTCTCGGTCGACGTGACCATCGACACGCCGCCGCCGCCTGACCGGGGTCTTCGCCGGCGCCGCTGCCCGACGGCCACCGGGCCGCCTGCGCCTTCGCCGCCGGCACGCGTCACCCAGTCGGTCGACGGCCGGTTCGACGTGGTGCTCACCACCAACGGCGGCCACCCCCTCGACCGCAACCTCTACCAGGCGGTCAAGGGCATGGCCGCGGCCGAGCGGGTGGTGGCCGACGGCGGGATCATCGTGATGGCGGCGGCCTGCGTCGACGGCGTTCCCGACGACGGCGCCTTCGCCCGCATCCTCGGCCGGCCGCCGAGCGCCGAGGAGCTGGTCCGGCCCGACCGGGCCCGGAGCAGGTGGACGGCTGGCAGGCCCAGGTGCTCGGCCGGGTCCTGCAGCGGGCCGAGGTGTGGCTCTACTCGGACGGCCTCGATCCGACGCGTGCGGTGCGGCGGGCCTGATGGCGCCGGTCGGCACGATCGGCCGCGGCGGTGGCCGAGGCGCTGGCCCGGCGGGGTCCCGGGGCCCGGCTGTGCGTGCTGCCCCAGGGCCCACTGACCGTGGCCACACCGTCGGACTGACGGGCCCGGCCGGTCGGACCCAGTCCCTGGCAGCCCAATCCCTGGCAACCCTGTCCCGGTGACGGCGCGGTCGTCCCCGGGACGGATCATGATCGGCGGGGACGTCGACGATAGGGTGACACCTCAATGGCCGACCAGGTGCTGTTCGACTTCGCCGTTCCCGACGAGCTCCTGAAGGAAGTCGTCGCCAAGAGCAGCAACCCCGAGGCCGTCGCCGACCTCGGCCGTCATGCCCGGCACCGGCGAGGGCAAGCCGCCGCCGCTGGTCGGCATCCTCCGGCCAGTACGGCTTCGCCCCCCTGGTGCTGCTGACCCTGGCGGCCCTCGTGCCCGGCACCTTCGGCAACGGCATCGCGCTCATCGGCACCAACCTCGAGCACTCCTTCCACATCCACGACGCCGCCCTCGGGGCGGTGACCTTCGTGGGCTCGGTGGCCCAGCTGCTGTGGGCGGTGCCCCTGGCCCTGTGGGCCGACCGGGGCAGCCGCAAGGTGGTGGCCGGGGTGGCGCTGCTGATCTTCTCCGTGTTCGCCCCGCTGATGGCCCTGGCCCCCAACGTGTGGGCCTTCGCCTTCCTCTACCTGATCGCCTCGGTCGGGTCCGGCGTGAACAACACCGTCCACAACTCGTACCTCTCCGACGCCTATCCCACCGAGGGCCGGGGCCGGGTCTTCAGCTGGCACAACCTCTCCGATCCGCTGTCCCAGACCGTGGGCATCCTCATCTTCGGGCTGCGTGGTCACCGTCGGCCACAACTGGCGCTGGGGGATGCTCATCGCCCTGGCCGGCATCCCCATCGGGCTGTCCCTGTTCACCCTGCGCGAGCCGGACAAGGGGGAGAACGAGTCGAGCCACATCCTCAAGGCCTCGGGCATGGACCTCCACTCCCAGCAGAGCGACGCCCCCCGGGTCCTGCTCGGCTCGGCCGTCACCCGGCTGCTGCGGATCCGCTCCATCTACTACGAGCTGGTGGCGGTGGCCATCCTCGGGCTTCGCCGGCACGGCCGCCCCGCTGTTCGGCAACCTGTACTTCGTCCGGCGGTGGGGCCTCGACACCGCCCAGCGCAGCGAGATCTACTCCATCATCGGCCTGGCCGCCTTCCTCGGCCTCCCGGTGGCCTACGTGCTCGGCGACCGGTTCTTCCGCCGGGCCCCCCAGCGGCCCCTGGTCATCGCCGGGTTCTGCATCGCCGCCTACGGGGGCCTGTACGTGGCCTCCCTCTACATGCCCCAGCTGTGGATGGTGGTGACGCTCCAGTTCCTGGCCAACGCCGCGGTGTCCCCGCTGGCCATCTGCATCTTCCTGACCCTGGCGGCCACCGCCCCGGCCGAGATGCGCACCATCTGCTTCGCCATGTTCGGGGTCTACTCGCTGGTCTTCGGCGGCTTCGCCGGGGCCGTCCTCCTCGGCGCGGTCAGCGACGCGGTCGGCTACCTGCACGGGCCGACGGTGGCCCTCACCCTCATCGGGCCGGTCTGCGCCATCGGCGGGATCATGCTGCTCATCGGCTCCCGCTACGTGCAAGCGCGACATCACCCTGGTCATCGAGGACGTCCTCGAGCGCTACGCCGAGGGCCAGCGCCGCCAGGCCGGCGGGCGCGATGCCCGCCCTGCAGATCCACAACCTCGACTTCTACTACGGCGCCAACCAGGTGCTGTTCGACGTCAACCTCGAGGTGGCCCAGGGGGAGATCCTGGCCCTGCTGGGCACCAACGGGGCCGGCAAGTCCACCCTGCTGCGGGCCGTGTCCGGCCTGGACCATCCCCACCGGGGGGTGATCCGGATCTTCGGGACCAACTGCACCTACCTCGAGCCCGAGCAGATCATCGACCAGGACGTGGCCCTGCTGGTGGGCGGGCAAGATGACCTTCCCCGGGCTCACCGTCCGGGACAACCTGCGCGTCGGGGCCCACTCCCTGCGGGGCCAGGGCACCCGGGCCCGGTCGGCCCTCGACGAGGCCATCGACCGCTTCCCCGAGCTGGCCGACCCGGCTCGACCAGCCGGCCGGCACCCTGTCGGGGGGTGAGCAGCAGATGCTGGCCCTGGCCCGGGTGATGATGACCCGGCCCAAGCTGCTGCTGATCGACGAGCTGGCCCTCGGGCTGGCCCCCAAGGCGGTGGACCGGCTGATGGCCATCGTGCGCGAGGTCAACGCCGAGGGCACCACGGTGGTCCTGGTGGAGCAGAGCGTGAACCGGGCCATGAGCCTGGCCGAGCGGGCCTTCTTCATCGAGCGGGGCGAGGTCCGCTTCGACGGTCTCACCGCCGACCTGCTCGAGCGGACCGACCTGCTGCGCCCGGTGTTCCTGGGTGCGGCCGTGGACGGGCTGGGCTAGCGGAGCCGCCGTGTCGATCCCCAGCTTCGTCCTGGTCCAGGGCGTCATCACCGGCCTCGGCTACGGCCTGCTGGCCATGGGCCTGGTCCTCATCTACCGGACCAACCGGGTGCTCAACTTCGCCCAGGGCCAGCTCGGGGTGGTGGCGGCGGTCTTCCTGGTCAAGTGCTTCTACGACTTCGGGTTCAACTACTGGTTCGCCCTGGTGCTGGCCCTGGTCCTGGCCGCCGCCGTGGGGGCGCTCTGAGCGAGCTGCTGCTCCGGCGGCTGTTCAACCGGCCCCGGGTCCTGGTCATGGTGGCCACCATCGGGCTGAGCCAGGTGCTGTTCGTCTTCACCGCCCTGCCCTTCATCCGCCCCAAGAACCTCTTCAAGCCCTTCCCGGTCCCGGTCGACGTCTCCTTCCACATCGGCACCTACCTGTTCACCCCGGGCCAGGTGATCACCCTGGTGGTGGCCCCGCTGGTGGCCATCGGCCCTGGCCGCCTTCGTCAAGTGGTCGCCGTGGGGCCTGGCCATGCGGGCCATGGCCGAGAACGCCGACTCGGCCCGGCTGTCGGGGGTCTGGGTCCGGCGCACCTCCACCGTGGCCTGGACCCTGGCCGGGGTGCTGTCGGCCTTCACCGCCATCCTGGCCGCCCCGGGCCAGACCTCGTCGCTGACCGAGGTGCTCAGTCCCGAGCTGCTGCTGCTGGCCCTGACCGCGGCGATGGTCGGGGCCATGGTCAACCTGACCGTGGCCTTCGTGGCCGCCATCGGCGTGGGGGTCATCCAGGAGATCCTGGTGTGGAACCTGTCCAGCACCGGCCCAGGTGGACCTGGTCCTCTTCGCCCTGGTCTGGTGGTCCTGCTGGTCCGGATCGCCGCCCTGCAGACCGGGTCGCGGCGGGAGGAGCGCTCCACCTGGCTCGAGAGCTCCCGCAACCAGCGCCAGCAACGACAGCCCGCTGCGCCGCCGGGTGGGCTCGGTCGGGGTGGTGGTCGCCGTGGTGGTGGCGGCCCTGCTGCCCCTTCGTGATCAGCACGGGACAACTCGTTCCTGCATCTCCCAGATCTGCATCTACGCGGTGATCGCCCTGTCGCTGACCGTGCTCACCGGGTGGGCCGGCCAGGTCTCGCTCGGGCAGTTCGGGCTGGTGGCCTGCGGGGCCCTCATGGCCGCCCACCTCGGGCACGAGCGTGCCCCTGGTCCTCCTCATGCCGTTCGCCGGGGCGGTGACCGCGGTGATCGCCGTGCTGGTGGGGCTGCCCGCCCTGCGGGTGCGGGGCCTCTACCTGGCCGTGAGCACCCTGGCCTTCAGCCTCTGGTTCATGGGGTCGGTGCTGGCCACCCCGTGCTGGAACCTGCCCGTGCTGGACCAGTCGCATGTGCACCGGCCTGCCCAATCCCCAGTCCACCCTCATCGCCAGCCCCGAGCCTGTTCGGGATCGGGCTCGGCTCGGCCCGGGCCTTCGCCTGGTTCTCGCTCGGGCGTCCTGGTCGCTGTCGGTGCTGATGGTCCGGCTGTGGCGCGACCGGGGCGTGGCCCGCCGGCTGATGGCCGTGCGCGACAACGAGACCGGCGCCGGGGCCATGGGCATCCCCCTGGCCCGGACCAAGCTGCTGGCCTTCGCCCTGTCCGGCTTCATCGCCGGCTACGCCGGGGTGTGCCTGGCCTTCGCCACCGAGCGGTTCTCGACGGCCACCTTCGACCCCACCTTCTCCATCCTGGTGGTCTCGATGGTGGTCATCGGCGGGCTGGGCTCGATCGACGGGGCCGTGCTCGGCGCCATCTACCTGGTCGGGCATCCCGGCCATCTTCGGCACCACCCCGACCATCCAGTTCCTGACCAGCGGGCTCGGCCTGCTGGCCTTCATCCTCTACCTGCCCGGGGGGCTGGCCGAGCTGCTCCACCGGCTCGGCGACCTGGTGACCGTGGGCGTCGAGCAGCTGCTGTCGAGCCGGGGCCCGCCGCCGTCCGGTGAGCAGCGGCCGACCCGATCCGGAGCCCGAGCCGGTCGGCCAGCCGGCCAGGTGGCGGGATGAGCGGGCCGGACGGCGACGCGCACCGGGGCCGCCGCCGCCGGACCGACCCGGGGCCCGGCCCGGCCCGCCTCGACATGCGAGGGGGTGGTGGTGGCCTTCGGCGGGGTGCGGGCCGTCGACGGGGCCGACCTGTCGGCCGAGCCCGGGGCCATCGTCGGGCTGATCGGCCCCAACGGGTCGGGCAAGACCACCATGCTCGACGTCATCTCGGGACTGGTCACCCCCCAGGCCGGCTCGGTGCGGCTCGACGGCGAGAGCCTGGTCGAGTACCTGCCCGAGGAGCGGTCGGCCCTCGGGCTGGTGCGCTCCTTCCAGGACTGCCGGCTGTTCCCCGAGCTGTCGGTGGAGGACGTGCTGATGCTGACCCAGGACGCCCGCCGGCCGGTCGGCGTGGTGTCCTCCACCCTGCAGATGCCCTGGGCCCGGCGGTCCGAGCGGGCCAAGCGGACCGCGGTGGACCAGGTCATCGCTCGCTTCGGGATCGACCGGTTCCGCCGCCACCGATCGCCCAGCTCTCCACCGGCACCCGGCGGGTGGTCGACCTGGCCTCCATCGTGCTGGCCCGACCCCGGCTGCTGCTGCTCGACGAGCCCACCGCCGGGATCGCCCAGCGGGAGGCGGAGGCGTTCGTCCCCCTGCTGCGCCGCCTGCACCAGTTGGCCGACACCACCATCGTCCTGGTCGAGCACGACGTGCCCCTGGTCTTCGCCCTGTGCACCAAGGTGGTGATGATGGAGACCGGCTCGGTGGTGTCGTCGGGGACGCCCGACGAGGTGCGCCGCGACCCGCGGGCCCTGGCCGCCTACCTGGGGGCCAGCGAGGAGGCCCTGGCCGTCTCCGGCGCGGTGCCCTCGGCCAACGGTGCCGCCGCACGGGGCGCCGGAGGCGCAGAGCCTCTCGACCACGCCGGTCGCTCCTCCCCGGAGGCGGAGTAGCCGGCCGGCCCGGTGCGGGTCAGCGTCGGGGCATGGCCGGGCCGTAGGGGACGTCGCCCCGCAGGGTGACCCGGTGGGCGATGCGGGTGGCGTCGCCGTAGTCGTCGAGGGCGTAGTGCAGGGTGGCCCGGTTGTCCCAGAAGGCCACCGAGCCCGGGCGCCACCGGAACCGGCAGGTCAGCTCGGGCTGCTGGCAGTGCCGGTAGAGCATGTCGAGGATGGCGTTGCTCTCGTTCTTGGACAGCCCGAGGATGGACTGGGTGAACTGCGGGTTGACGAACAGGCCGTTGCGACCGTTCTCGGGGTGGGTGCGCACCACCGGGTGGAGGGCGGGCAGCAGCTTCTCGTAGTGCTCGCCCTGCCACTCGTAGCCGCCCGCGGGCCTCGACGTCGGCGGCGAACCACGGGTCGAAGTGGATGGCGATCAGGGAGTCGCACATGGCCCGGACCGGGTCGGCCAGCCGGTCGTAGGCGTCCTGCAGGCTGGCCCAGGTGGTGTCGCCCGCCGACCTCGGGGCAGTCGAGCATGTAGAGGATCGACCCGAACGCCGGGGCCTGGAGGAAGGTCACGTCGGTGTGCCACCAGCTGGCCCGGTCCTCGCTGCCCGTCGATGGCCAGCACCTCGGGGTTGCTCCTCGATGGCCGGGATGACCGGGTGGCCCTCGGTGACCTCGCCGAACTGGCGGGCGAAGTCGGCCTGCTGGGCGGGGGTGAGCTGCTGGTCGCGGAAGAAGATCACGTGGTGGGTGTTGAGCGCCTGGCGCACCTCGGCCACCACCGCGCTCGGCCAGCGGGCGGGACAGGTCGATGCCGTGGATCTCGGCCCCGATGATGCGGCGACAGGGGACGGATGTCCAGCTCGGTGGCGACCGTCATGGGTCTCCATGGACCCAGTGTGCCCCAGGGCGCAGGCCCGCTCAACCGGTGTGGCAACGTGGGGGCATCCCGTCGGCACTGCGCAGGCGCCGGTCCGACGGGGTTCCGTCGGCGTCATGGACGTCCAAGCCGCAAGGAGGCCCGTGTATGAGCGCGGCTGGCCCGCACCCGCGCCGCAACTTCTCGCCGTGGTACCAGGTGGTCAGCCGGCTGATGGCCACCGAGGAGGCCGACGGACTGCCCGACGACCCCGCCGGCGTTCGAGGCGTGGCGGGAGCGGTTCCGGGCCCGTCTCGAGCGCCACGCTGGCGCCGTGGCCCGACCGGGTCCCGCTCGACCTGGAGGTCACCGAGGAGGTGGCGTGCGACGGCTACCGACGGTCGCCGGATCGTCTTCGACACCGAGGACGACATGTCGGTGCCCGCCTACCTGCTGGTGCCCGACGGCCGCTCCGCGCCCGGTTCGGCCGTGCTGGCCGTGCACGGCCACGGCCGGGCAAGTCCCGTGTCTGCGGCGTCGACGACCCCGACGGCGCCCCGGGCAGTGACTACGCCGCCGAGCTGGCCCGCCGCGGCCACGTGGTGCTGGCCCCGGACCTCCGCTGCTTCGGCGAGCGGGCCGACTGGAACCCCGACGGACCACTACGCCTGCGACACCAACCTGGTCCACCAGGTCATGGCCGGGTGGAACCCGCTGACCCAGAACCTCTGGGACCTCGGCCCGGGCCCTCGACGTCTCGAGGCCCACCCCCTGGTCGACCCGGCCCGGATGGGGGTGGCCGGCTTCTCCTACGGGGGGACCATGACGCTGTTCCTGGCCGCCACCGACGCACCGGGTGGCGGCCGCCGTGGTGAGCGGGTACTTCTCGTCCTGGGCCGAGTCGCACAAGGTGCCCTGGAACATGTGCGGCTCCCAGGTGCTCTTCGGCATGCTGGGCCGGATGGAGCACGTGGACCTGGGTGCCCTGGTGGCCCCGCGGCCCCTGCTGGTCGTGTCCGGTCGGGACGACATGCTCTTCCCGGTGGCCACGGCGGCGGCCGGCGTTGGCCGGCTGCGGCCGGTCTACGACCGTCACCGGCGCCGGCGACCGACTGGTCCACGACTCGTTCGACGGCGAGCACCAGTGGCACGGGGATGTGGCCTACCCGTTCCTCGACCGCTGGCTGGGTGGATGAGCTAGCGCTCAGCGGCTCAGCGGCTCAGCGGCTCAGCGGCTCAGCGGCTCAGCGGCTCAGCGGCTCAACAGCGCCGCCGAGTCGGGGTCGAGGAACACGGTGGCGTGGGGGGTGCGCTGGAGGATCGAGGCCGGGCAGGACGTGCCGACCGGGCCCTCCAGGGCGGCCCGGACCGGCTCCGGCCTTGCGGGCCTCGGGCACCACGGCCAGGACCCGGTGGGCCCGGAGCAGGGCCGGGATGGTCACCGTCATGGCCTGGGCGGGCACGTCGGCGTCGGTCGGGAAGTGCCCCTCGTTGACCTGCTGGCGGCGGCAGCCCTCGTCGAGCGTCACCACCTTCACGTCGAGTGGGTCCTCGAAGTCGGCCACCGGGGGGTCGTTGAAGGCCAGGTGCCCGTTCTCGCCGATCCCCAGGCAGCACAGGTCGAGCGGATGGTCGGCGCAGCAGCGCCGCGTACCGTGCGCACTCCGCTTCCGGCCGGGCCAGGCCGTCGAGGTAGTGGGTGGCCCGCGGCCGGGCCCGGGCCGGCGATCCGGTCGTGGATCCAGTGCCGGAAGCTGGCCGGATGGTCGGGCCCGACGCCCACGTACTCGTCCATGTGGAAGACGACGACGTCCGACCAGGGCACGGACCGGTCGTCGGACCAGGAGCGCGTCGACGAAGGCCAGTTGGGAGTTGCCGGTGGCGAACATGGCGTGGGCCACACCGCTGCGGGCCACCGCGCGCGCGCAGGATCGTCGGCGGCCGGTGTCGGCGGCAGCGTCGGCCATGGCCGCCGTGGAGGGCAGCACCGACACCTCGGGAGGGCTCATGGATGCACTGTAGAGGGACCGACGACCGTCCAACTTTTCGGTACCGGTCTGGCGCGCTACGGTGCCCACCGGGCGCTGGCCCGCCCGTCGGACGCCCCACCGGTCGTCGGCGGCGAGCGTTGCACCGATGACTCGACTGAGTTCGGGTCACCCGGGCTCGACAGCGCCCGCACCGGACGACAGGGGAGGACCACCACGTGGCAGACGACATCCTGAGCACGATCATCGGGAAGTCCACCGGGACCACGGTGGTCACGGTGGAGCGGGGACAGCTGGCCCTGTTCGCCGACGGCCGTGAAGGACGACAGCCCGATCTACCGGGATCTGAGCCGCGGCCACCGACGCCGGTCTGGCCGGCATCCCCGCCCCCCCGACCTACCCCTTCGTGATGGGGAACTTCGGGGCCTTCCCCGAACTGCAGACGGGCGGGTCCCCGGAGGGCAACCCCATGGCCGAGGTGCTCGGACCGCTGATGGCCAAGGGCGGGCTCATCCTCCACGGGGAACAGGAGTTCACCTACCACCGCCCGGTCCTGGCCGGCGACGTGCTGGTGGGGGAGGGGAGGGTGGTCGACGCCTACCAGAAGGAGTCCAAGGGCAAGACCATGACGTTCATCGTGGTCGAGACGGCATGGAGCGAGCAGTCCACCGGCGCGCCGGTCTGCACGTCGCGGATGAACATCATCCACCGCGTCTGACGTCTGACGGCCACCGGGTAGAACCGGTTCTGGTCGGTCGCAGCCGAGATGGTAGAACCTGTCCCGTGTCGCCCCTCATGACCGCCGGACGATCCACCCCGGGGAACTGACCGTGTCCATCGGCATCCGCGACGAGCACGAGGAGCTCCGGTCCTCGCTGCAGCGATGGGTCGATTCGCACTGTCCACCCGAGGTCACCCGGGCCGCGCTCGATGCCGACGTCGACGCCCTGCCGGCGTTCTGGGGTGGGCTCGGGGCCCAGGGCACGCTGGGCATCCACATCGACGAGGAGTTCGGCGGCCAGGGGGCCGGCCTGGTGGAGCTGGCCGTGACCGCCGAGGTGCTGGGTCGGGCCGCCGCCCCCGGTCCGTGGGGCACGACCGCGGTGGTGGCGGCGGTGGTGGCCGAGAGCGGGGATCCCGAGCTGGCCAAGGTGGTCGTGCCCCGTCTCGTGGACGGGAGCGTGCCGGCCACGCTGGCCGTTCCCGCCGGGGCCCCGGACGGCGCGGCGGTGCCCAGGCGGGGACTGACCGGGCGTCACGGTCCCGGTGGAACCCTCTCCGTCTCGGGCTCTCTGGCTCCCCTGCTCAACGGGGCCACCGCCTCGGCCGTGCTGGCCCCGGTGGCCACCGACCGCGGGGAGTGCTGGATCCTCCTGGAGTCGGGCCCGGGGGTCGAGGTGGAACCGTTGCCCAGCTTCGATCCCTCCCGACGCTCGGCCCGTTGGGACCTCCGGGAAGTGCCGGTGGCCGCCGACCACGTCCTGGTCCGGGCCACCACCGACGCGCATCCGGGACCTGGCCCTCGTGGTCCTCTCGGCCGAGGCGGCGGGAGGGGCCCGCTGGTGCCTGGACACCGCCGCCGAGCACGCCCGGACCCGGCACCAGTTCGGCCGGCCCATCGGCCAGTTCCAGGGGGTCAAGCACCGACTGGCCGACATGCTGGTCGCCGTGGAGCAGGCGGTGGCGGCCACCTGGGACGCCGCCTCGGTGCTGGACCAGGATGCCCGGCCCGACGGGGCTCCCGACGGGCCCGATGCGGTCCGAGCAGCCGGCTCGACGGGGACCGAGCGGCCCAGACGCCAACGGTGACCTTCGTCGGCCCGCCTGGCCGTCCAATTGGCGGCGGCCCTGGCCCTCGACGGCTACGTCGAGGCGGCCAAGGGGGCCATCCAGGTCCTCGGGGGCATGGGCTTCACCTGGGAGCACGACGCCCACATCCACCTGCGTCGGGCCACCACGCTGCGCCAGCTGGTCGGGGGCACCGCGCCGCTGCGGGCCGGAGGCGGCCCGGCTGGCCCTGGCCGGTCGACGCCGACGGCTCAGCCTCGAGCTGCCGCCCGAGGCCGAGCTCCTCCGCCGGGAGCTGACGCCGATCGTGGCGTCCATCGCCGCCATCGAGGATCCGACCGAACAGCGCCGGGCCCTGGCCGATGAAGGTCTGCTGGCCCCGCACTGGCCGTCGCCGTTGGGTCGGGACGCCGGGGCCGTGGAGCAGCTGGTCATCGACCAGGTCTGCGCCGAGGCCGGCCTGCGTCGGCCCAACCTGGCCGTGGCGGCGTGGGCCCTCCCGACCATCATGGCCCACGGGACGCCCGAACAGACCGAGCGCTGGGTGGCCCCGACCCTCCGCGGCGACATCATCTGGTGCCAGCTGTTCAGCGAGCCGGGGGCCGGTTCCGACCTGGCCGCCCTCAGCACCCGGGCCACCCGGGTGGACGGGGGCTGGTCGCTCGACGGCCAGAAGGTGTGGACCTCGGTGGCCACCCGCGCCCACATGGGCATCTGCCTGGCCCGGACCAATCCCGACGTTCCCAAGCACCGGGGCATCACCTACTTTCTGGTCGACATGCACGTCGCCGGGCATCGAGGTCCGGCCCCTGCGCGAGATCACCGGCGACGCCCTGTTCAACGAGGTGTTCTTCGACGGGTGCTTCGTCCCCGACGACTGCGTGGTGGGCGAGGTGGACGGTGGCTGGCGGCTGGCCCGCACCACGCTGGCCAACGAGCGGGTCTCGCTGTCGACGGACTCGGCCTTCGGCGGGGCGCTCGAGGGAGTGCTGGACCGGGTGGCCGCCGACCCGACCCGACAGGACCCGGTGACGCTCGATCGACTGGGTGCGCTGCTGGCCGAGGCCCAGTCCCTGGCCCAGCTGGGCCTGCGGGCCACATTGCGCTCCGTGGGCGGGCTCCAGCCCGGGTCCGGAGTCGAGCGTGCGCAAGCTGCTGGGGGCGGAGTTCGAGCAGCGGGTCCACGAGTTCGGTCTCGACTGTGCCGGGCCCGACGGGGCGGTCACCGAGGGCGAGGCCGCCGCCTCGGCCCACGGTGTGCTGCACAGCAAGTGCCTCACCATCGCCGGGGGGACCAGCGAGGTGCAGCGCAACGTGATCGGGGAGCGGCTGCTCGGACTGCCCCGGGATCCCGAGCCGGGCCGATGACCGGCCGAGCGGCTCCGGCGTGCGCACCCACGCCGCGTACGAGACAATGGATGTGCGGCCGCAGGTGAGGCCGCAGCACGAGAGCGGAGGTCGGAACGGTGGGTGACCAGGTGTTGTATTTCGAGGACGTGGACGAGGGGGACGAGGCCCCGGAGCGCACCCACGTCCTCAACCGGACCGACCTGGTGATGTACGCCGGGGCGTCGGGCGACTACAACCCCATGCACCACGACGAGGTCAAGGCCCAGGCGGCCGGCCAGCCCAGTGTGTTCGGCCACGGCATGTTCTCGATGGGCTTGCTCGGGTCGGCCATCACCGACTACGTGGGCATCGGCAACGTCCGTCGCTTCCAGGTCCGCTTCGCCAAGCAGACCTGGCCCGACGAGGAGCTGCGCACCAGGATCGTGGTGACCGGCAAGCAGGACCGAAGGCGACGAGCACCTGGTCGACCTGGATGTCCGGCTCCACAACGCCGACGGCGAGGAGAAGGTGGTGGGCGAGGCCACCGCCGTACTTCCCGGTCGGGCCTGAGCCGGGCCTGAGCCAGGGCCTGAGCCAGGGCCCCACCCGGGTCGGCTACATGAAGCTGAACTTCGGGATGCCCGACGAGATGCCCTTGAACAGCTCACCCTTGGCCCCGGCCAGCTCCTCCGGGGTCCACATGGAGTCGCGGTGGATCTCGCCGACCGGGTGGAAGCCGCCCATGGCCCAGACGTTGCCGCCGAAGACCACGAAGTTCTGACCGGTCACGTCGGAGGCCTCGTCGGAGGCCAGGAAGGTGACCAGCTGGGCGATGTTCTTCGGGGATCCCACTCGTCGAAGCCCTCGCTCGGACCTTGGCCAGCCCCCGAACAGGTTCTCGGTCATCCGGGTACGGGCCCGGGGCGAGATCGAGTTGACGGTGACGCCGTAGCGCTCGAGCTCCCGGGCCAGGACCCACGGTGAGCGAGGCGATGCCCGCCTTGGCCGCCGAGTAGTTGGCCTGTCCGGCGTTCCCGTACAGGCCGGCCTCCGAGGAGGTGTTGATGATGCGACCGCTCACCGTCTCGCCGGCCTTGGCCCGGTCCCGCCAGTAGACGGCGGCATGGTGGGAGGGGGCGAAGTGGCCCTTCAGGTGGACCCGGATCACGTCGTCCCAGTCCGACTCCTCCATGTTGAAGCTCATCTTGTCCCGCAGGATGCCGGCGTTGTTGACCAGGATGTCGAGCTGGCCGAACGTCTCGACGGCCTGGTCGACGAGCTCCTTGGCCCCCTGCCACGAGCTGACGTCGGAGGCGTTGACGGCGCCGTCGCTGCCGCCGTCCTTGATCAGCTCGACCACCTCCTCGGCCGGGTGCTTGTCGCCGCCCTCGCCCGGTGCGGAGGCGCCGACGTCGTTGACGATCACCTTGGCGCCCTCGGAGGCCAGCAGCAGCGCCTCCTCACGCCCGATCCCCCGTCCTGCGCCGGTGACGATCGCCACCTTGCCGTCGAGCATTCCCATGATGTCCTCCTGTGTCTGGTTGCTGTCGTTGCTGTCGTTGCTGTCGTTGCTGTCGTTGCTGTCGTTGCTGTCGTGATCGCGGTGCCGGCGGCTGAACGGTCGGAGCCACGTGGCGTGGTCCGGCCCGGCGTCAGTGTCCGGCCTGCCGCACCCACAGATCCATCCGGACCCGTGGCCCCCGAACTCCACCCCCGGACAGCACGTGGCCCGCACGAGACCGGGAGCCGAGGTGTTGCACGGACCGGGGAAGCTTGGCCGAAACCGGCCCCCGACAGCAAGACAGCGACTCGGCCGTCCGGTCGGGACGGAGGCTGGACGGAGGAGCGCGATGGTACATTCGCTGAGGTCGAGAGCGTGGTGAACGGAGACAGCGTGAGTGGTCAGGGCCCGGCAGTGGACCAGGTGGACGAGCGGGACCACGACGATCACGGCGACCCGGGTGCGGTGGGTCGGGCGCTCCGACAGGTCACGCCCCAACTCCACCGGGTCGAGCGGAAGGTGCGCCGGGAGGCCAATCGCCTGGCCGGGCTTGTCCTACCAGCAGCTCGCCCCCCGGGAGGCGGTCCGGATGGCCTACAACGTGCTGCTCCGGCGCGAGCCCGAGGAGCCGGCCTGGACCGAGCAGGCCGATGCCATGGCCGGGGGATCGCTGTCTCACGCAGACCTGGTCGACCGGGTGCGGTGCTCGAGCGAGTACCGGGTCCATGTGCCGGTCCTGGCGGCCAGCCTGCACACCTCGCTCCATGCCAGTCGCAGCGAGTTCATCATCGGCCTGCCGCCGGCCCGTCACATCGTGGACCTGGGGGGTGGTGCCACCTGGGACGCCCGCGGGGCCATGGTCGCGCTCGGGTACCCCTACGACTTCGACGAACTGGTGATCGTCGACCTGCCCCCCGACGACCGCCACCCGCTCTACCACTCGGAGCGCTTCGGGACCAGCGAGACCGACCGCGGCCTGGTGCGCTACGAGTACCGGTCCATGTCCGACCTCTCGTTCGCCGAGGACGACACGGTGGACCTGGTCTACAGCGGCCAGTCCATCGAGCACGTGACCGAGGCCGACGGTGACATCGTCCTGAAGGAGTCGTTCCGGGTGTTGAAGCCGGGTGGGATCATGGCCATCGACACTCCCAACGGTTTGGTCTGCCGCCTCCAGCAGGACGGGTTCATCGATCCCGACCACAAGGTGGAGTACACCTTGGAGGAGCTCCGGGACAAGGTCACCCGGGTCGGCTTCACCGTGCTCACCGAGCGGGGTCTCAACTGGGGGGGACCGGCCGTGGCCCGGGGTGCGTTCGATCCGGCCGCCCTGGCCGGCAACCGGGGCATCTTCTACGACGCCGCCGGCTGCTATCTGCTGGCGGTCATGCTCCAGAAGCCGGGCTGAGCGTCAGCCCTGGGGCGTCTCCAGCACGAAGACCGGGATCTGGCGGTTGGTACGGGCCTGGTAGTCGGAGTAGTCGGGATAGGCGGCCACGGCCCGATCCCACCAGACGGACTTCTCGTCCCCGGTGACCTCCCGGGCCGTCCGGTCGGACCTCACCGGTCCGTCCTGGAGTTCCACGTGGGGGTCGGCCACCAGGTTGAAGTACCAGAGCGGGTGGGTGGGAGCGCCGCCCTGGGAGGCGACGACGGCGTAGGTCCCCTCGTGCTCGACCCGCATGAGGGGTGTCTTGCGGATCTTGCCGGATGCGGCTCCACGGCTGGTGAGGATGACGACGGGAAGGTCCCGGAGCGTCGTCCCCTCCAACCCCCCCGATCCCTCATAGAGGTCGACCTGGTCGCGGACCCACTGACTGGTACTGGGCTCATACTCACCGTCGAGAGGCATGGGCACCAGCTAACACCCCGGGGCTGCGGCGTCGCCACCCGGGTCCTGAGTGAAGAGGGCGAGCCTTCTCCGTCACCTCACCCTCGATTCAACCGGGGACTACCAGCCATTGGGCGTCGGTCCCTGATCATCGACCCGTTGTGGGTTCGTCTGTCCGCGATGTCATCCGCGATGTCATGGGACAGAAGAGGGTGCGGGCGAGAGGACTCGAACCTCCATCCCCGAAGGGACCGGGACCTAAACCCGGCGCGTCTGCCAATTCCGCCACGCCCGCGGCTCGCCCAGCCTACCGACCGGCGATACGGAGTCAGGGAGTCGACCAAATGGGCCCGGTCACAGGGATCCGCCGGCCCCCTGGCTATAGTCGTTGCGTGCCACCAGCGCATTCGTCTACGCCCTCGGTGGTTCCCGTCGAGCCCACGCCGGCCGCCGACACCGATCGGTCGCGACCCGGCCGAGCGCGTCCGCTATCTGGCCGAGGTAATGGTCGAGATCGACGCCGAGGTGAGCCGGCGCCGAGCCTCGGGTGACCTCCCGGAGGGCCTCGAACAGGAGCTCGACGAGCTGTTCCTCGAGTTCTCGCCGGTGGGACTGCACGGAAAGGCCCGGCTCCGCGAGACGCTCGCCCTGGTCGACCGGTCGGCCTACGTGGACATCGCCGTCCCGGTGGCATCGCAGAAGGTGGTCGGGACCTACGTCAAACGGCTGATCCGGAAGTCGATGGGCTGGTACATCGGGTTCATCGTCCATCAGATCGTGAAGTTCGCCTGGTCGGTGTCGCGGATGCTCCATGTGGTGGTGGACCACGTGGAGGACCTCGAGGCTGCAGTCGAGGTCCAGCGGACGCCGCCCCTGCCCGCCTCGGTCGTGCCCGGCTCCGATCCCGGAGCCACCTGGTGGGCGCCGGAGGCGGTGTCGGCCCTGTCCGGTGTCGAGGGACGGGTGCTCCACGCCGATTGCGGAACCGGGAGTCTCGTGGACGCCCTGGTCGCGGCCGGGGTGGATGCCTACGGTGTGGACCCCACCGGCTCGGTGATCGAGGCGTCCGTCGGCCGAGGGCTCGACGTGCGGGCCGAGTCGCTCCTCGACCACCTCGACGTGGTGGCCGACGACGCCCTGGCCGGGATGGTGGTCACCGGCTCGGTGCAGTGGCTGCACCCCAACGAACGGGACCGGCTGGTGCGCCTGGTGGGATCACGACTGGCCGTCGAAGGCGTCCTGGTCCTCCACTCGGCCACGCCGGAGTCGTGGGTGGCCAGCATCTCCCCGGTCATCAGCGACCTGGCCCCGGGACGGCCGCTTCACGCCGAGACCTGGGGCCAACTCCTCGGCGACCGGGGATTCCGGGTGGCCGGGCTGTCGTCGGGTGGCGTCGACCGACGGATCGACCACGTGGCTGCGGCCAATCCCGACGCCGCCCCCCTCAACGCCGCCATCGATGCCGTCAACCGGTCGCTGCTCGGGCCGGGCGAGTACCTGCTGGTCGCTGTCCGCGAACGGTGAGGCCCCCCGTCTGCGGCCGTCTTCAGCGGTGAAACTGGCCTTCGTCACACCGCGTTACGGCCTCGAGGTGATCGGCGGGGCGGAGGCGGCGGCCCGCATGCTGGCCGAACGTCTGTGCCAGCGACCGGGTTGGGAGGTCGAGGTGCTGACCAGCTGCGCCATGGACCACCTCACCTGGGAGAACACCGAACCGGCCGGCACCACCTCCGTGAACGGCGTCACCGTCCACCGATTTCCCACCGCCGGCCAGCGCCAGCTGGAGTACTTCGATCTCGACGCCAAGATCCGCCTGGCCCCCTCCGCGGTCGGCCTGGCCGAGGCCCGGCGCTGGGTGGCGCTCAACGGCCCCATGTGCCCGGGTCTGGTCGACGCCGTGGCCGTCACCGATGCCGACGTGGTGGCCTGCTACCCCTACCTGTTCGCCACCACCGTGGACGGGATCGCCGTTTCCCCGGTGCCGACGGTGCTCCACCCCGCCGCCCACGACGAGCCGGCGCTCTACCTCTCGGCCTTCCGCCAGAGCTTCCGCCACGTGGACGGCTTCGTGTACCACACCCAGGCCGAGCGGGACCTCATGGAGTACGCCTTCGGCAACGGGGCCAAGCCCCAGATCGTGCTGGGCCTGGGAGTCAACGATCCGGCCGGCGACGGCCGACGGGGAGGGGACATCCTCGGACTGGGGGAGAGGCCGTACCTCTGCTACCTGGGACGGGTGGACGAGCACAAGGGCTGCGGGATGTTGGCCGAGTACTTCACGCGCTACAAGGAACGCCATCCCGGCGATCTGGCCCTGGCCCTGGTCGGACCGGTCTCGGACAAGGCTCCCGACCACCCCGACATCGTGGTGACCGGGACGGTCTCGGAGACGGACAAGTGGGACATCCTGGGCGGCGCCGAGGTGATGGTGAACCCGTCGGCCTACGAGTCCTTCTCCCTCGTGCTCCTGGAGGCCTGGTCCCTCGACGTCCCGGTGCTCGTGAACGCGTCGTGCGCCGCCACCATGGAGCACTGCGGGCGCTCGGGGGGAGGCCTGTGGTTCGAGTCCTTCCGGTCGTTCGAAGTCACAGTGGAACGGCTCATGTCCGACAGGGGGCTCCTCCGCCGATTGGGTGAGGCGGGGCGGCAGTACACCGAGCGGTACTACCGGTGGCCGTCGATCATCGACCGGTACACCGGGTTCCTGACCGGCGTCGTGGCCCGGGGCCGACATCGGCCCACCCGGGTGAAACGCCTGGTCCAGCCGGATTCCGGTCGGGAGTACGTCCGCCGCGGATGACCTGTGCACAGGCCGTTGGCACCACGACCGGCGACGACGGGGAAGGCCGCCGCACCCCCTGCCCTACCTCCGCCCGGTGGCGCCAACCACTAGGATCTCGATCCATGGAACCCTCCTGTCGCCGCTCCCTCTGTTCTTGCGCGGGCGCATCGATCCTCGGCGCCGGTTGTGCGGGATCTGCCGTGGTGACCGGGGAGCAAAACTGAGACCGGTGTCGGTGATTGAGGCCCCGGGGTTCGGCGTCCGGACCTCGATCATCGCCGTTCCGGCAGGTCACATCGTGTACGTTGAGGGAATGGTGGCCGAGAGCGTTGCTTTCCGCGCCGGCCGGACAGTGGGGCACGGCGACCCACTGCAGACCGTGACCGGAACCGAATGAGCATGGCTAGCAAAGCAGCCGCCTCGTCGACGCCCGTCGCATCACCCCCGGGGCCGCCGACACCCCCGGCCCCTCCCGAGCCGCCCCAGCGGGTGGCCGACCTCTCGCCCATGGCCGAGGAATCGACCAACGGGAACGGCAGCCGGGAGAACCGGGTCAAGGTCACCCGGGTCGTCTCCGCCCACATCAGTGTCATGGCCCGCCTGGTCGAGATCTGGCGGGCCCGGGAGCTGCTCGTCTATCTGGTCCGCACCGAGATCAAGGTCAAGTACAAGAACTCGGTGCTCGGCCTGGTCTGGTCGATGATCGCCCCGGCCATGACCCTGCTGGTCTACACGATCGTCTTCAGCGTGTTCCTGAAGAACGGCATCCCTAACTTCGTCATCTTCCTCTTCTCGGGTCTGCTGCTCTGGAACTTCTTCCAGACCGGGGTCATCGCCGCCACCGGCGTGGTGGTCAACAATGCCGGTCTGGTCAAGAAGGTGTCGTTCCCACGGGAGATCCTGGCACTGGCGGCCATCGGGTCGGCCGGCGTGTTCCTCTTCTTCCAGATCTGCGTGATGGCCCTCTTCATGGTGCTGGTCAGTAACGCCCCGGCGTGGGGTCTGCTGTGGCTGCTGGTCGTGGCCTTCGTGCCCTGCGTCGTGCTGTCATCGGCACTGGCCCTGCTGCTGGCCTCGGTCAACGTCTACCTGCGGGACACCCAGCACCTCATCGAGGTGGTGGTCGGTGCGGCCTGGTTCTGGGCCTGCCCCATCGTCTACTCCTACCAGTTGACGGTGGCACCCAAGGCGGCCGCGCACGGCATCACCTGGCTGTACTTCCTCAACCCCATGACGCCCCTCGTGATGACCTTCCAGCGGGTGCTCTACGCCAAGACGGGCATCGTGACCCTGACCAGCAAGAATCCTGCCACCGGCCTCCCCAACAAGGCGCAGCTCCTGCCCTCGTGGGGGGCGTTGACCTACGTGTGGGCGGACGTGGCCGTGCTCGGGGTGGGTGTCGTCGCTGTTCTTCGTGGGGATGAACGTCTTCGGCCGGCTGGCCGGCAACTTCGCCGAGGAGCTCTGAGCCGGTTGGCGATCAACGCCGTCGAGGTCCAGGACGTCTCCAAGCGGTTCCGCCTCTACCACGAGAAGTACACCTCGTTGAAGGAGAAGGTCATCCACATCGGCCGGACTCCCTATGAGGACCTGTGGGCGGTCAACGACGTGTCCTTCGATGTGAAGGAGGGGGAGACCGTCGGCATCCTCGGTCGCAACGGCTCGGGCAAGTCCACCCTCCTCAAGTGCATCTGCGGCGTCCTCCAGCCCACCTCCGGCCAGGTCGTCGTGCGGGGACAGCTGGCCGGACTGCTCGAGCTCGGAGCCGGCTTCCAACAGGACCTGTCCGGGCGCGAGAACATCTACCTCAACGGCTCCATGCTGGGCATGTCCAAACGGGACGTGGACCGGGTCTTCGACGACATCGTCGAGTTCGCCGAGCTCGAGCAGTTCATCGACAACCAGGTCAAGTTCTACTCGTCGGGCATGTACGTGCGACTGGGCTTCGCCGTGGCCGTGAACGTGGACCCCGACGTGCTGGTCATCGACGAGGTGCTGGCCGTGGGCGACGAGCGCTTCCAACGCAAGTGCATGGACCGGATCCGGCTGTTCCAGACCGAGGGTCGGACAATCCTGTTCGTCTCCCACTCGCCCGATCAGGTCCGGGCCATCTGCAATCGGGCCGTGGTGCTCAGTGGCGGACAGATGATCGGCCTCGGCCCACCGGGCGAAGCGGTCCGCCTGTTCCGCGAGACGCTGCTGGAAGCGGGCGACACGCTGACCATCACCGAGCACGATGCCCCACCTGAACCGTCTCCGCAGGCCGAACCTCCGCCGTTGGAGTACGGCTCCGAGCCAGGGGGTGTCCCGATCGTGGTGACGCCGGTCGACAACCGTCCGGTGCGGATCGCCGCGGTCACCGTCCGACATCCGGGCACGGGGGAGCGCCCCTATCTGCTGACGGGGGAGCCGATCACCGTCCGGGTCGAGTTCGAGGCCTCGTCGGCCACCAACGGGGTCGTGTTCGTCCTCGAGATGCGGGATTCGACGGCGACCATGCTGCTGCGCACCGATACCGATCAGCTCGACGCCCACTACGACGTACCCGAAGGGCCGGGAGCCATCGAGTTCTCCTTCGACTCGATCCCCTTCCTCGACGGCGAGTACGACCTGGTGGTGGGTATCCAGAGCAAGCTCGGCGGCGTCCAGTACGACTGGCAGGAGCCGGCGGCCCAGTTCGAGGTCATGAATCCGGGCAAGGCCGTCGGGTTCATCTCCATCCCCCACAGGGTGGAGATGGTGTCGGTGGCGTCCGACGCCCGGTAATTGGCCATTCGGACCGGCTTGGACGGCGTCGGACTGCATCGGAGCCGAGACCCCAGCCGCTAGGCTCCCAATCCATGGATGACAACCGTCAATTGCTTCAAGCCGCCCGCCTGACCGATCTGCCCGGAGACGCCGTCGAGATGAAGTCCGGCGCCGAGGTCGGCCCCGGTTCCGACATCTTCCAGCGGCTCCTGAAGGAGCGTATCGTCTTCATCGGCTCGGCCATCGACCAGAACACCGCCAATCTGGTCTGCTCCCAGCTGATCCTGCTGGAGGCCGAGAACCAGGACCGGGACATCTCCGTCTACATCAACTCACCCGGCGGTTCGGTGACCGACGGCCTGGCCATCTACGACACCATGCAATACGTGCGCTGCGATGTCCGCACCATCTGCGTCGGACTGGCCGCATCCATGGGGCAGTTCCTGCTCTGTGCCGGGACCCCCGGGAAGCGTTTCGCCCTTCCCCACAGCCGCATCCTGATGCACCAGCCCTCGGGCGGCATGCAGGGTCAGGCCTCGGACATCGCCATCCAGGCCGAGCAGATCATGTACCTCAAGCGCATGATGGCGGAGCGGATCGCCTTTCACACCGGACAACCGGTGGAGCGCATCGAGGCCGACTCCGACCGGGACCGCTGGTTCACCGCCGATGAGGCCCGGGAGTACGGGTTCATCGACGAGGTGATCCAAAAGGACGCCATGGAGGTTCCGGCGGCCGCTGGTGCCGACGCCAGCAAGTAGTGCCCGCCCGGACCAGCACCCGAACCGCCGACGCCGGTCGGGGCCGGACGGCGGCGTCGGCGGTCGGACCAGGCAGCCGGGACAGTTCCCCCTGGTGACTCATCACGTGACCCGCCTCCTCAATCGCCGGTGACGGGCAGCGCGTCGACCGCATCGATCAGGTCATCCCCACGCTGGCCAGCCGGGATGCCATCGGGGGCCACACCGTGCAGCTGCGGGATCTCCTGCGCTCCCGGGGCTACCAGTCGGACATCTACTACGGCAACGCCTCACCGGACCGTCTCGACTTCGGCTACCCGGTCAGCCGGCTGGGCGACCATCCGGCCGGTGGACGGGTACTGCTGTACCAACTCTCGATCGGCAGCGGGGTGGCCGACATCTTCCGGGAGCGGAGCGAGCGCAAGTTCGTGAACTACCACAACATCACGCCGGCCGACCTGCTCGAGGCCTGGATGCCCGAGGTGGGGGAGGAGGTCCGCTGGGGGCGGGCCCAGCTGCGCGACCTGGCGCCGGTCACCGAATTCGCCATCGCCGACTCCGAGTTCAACGAGGGTGAGCTGCGGTCCGCCGGCTACCGGTCCACCACCACGCTGCCCCTGCTCATCGACCTGGAGTCCTTTTCGGGAGCACCCGACCCGGTCCTCGCCGCCCGGCTGGCGGGCCAGAAGGCGGCAGGAGGCGCCGACCTGCTCTTCGTGGGCAAGGTCTCGCCCCACAAGGGCCAGGACGACCTCATCAAGTCCCTCGCCACCTACCGTCAGCTCTACGATCCCCTGGCCCGACTGCACGTGGTGGGGGGATCCATCAGCGAGGAGTACTCGGTGGCCATCGAGCGGTTCGCCGATGAGCTCGGCCTGGCCGAGGCCGTGGACATGGCCGGGATGGTCACCCACGAGGAGCTGATCGCCTACTACGCCGCCGCCGACGTGTTCTGCTGCCTGTCCAACCACGAGGGGTTCTGCGTCCCGCTGCTGGAATCGATGTACCACCGTCTGCCCATCGTGGCCTACGCCACGACCGCGGTGCCCGAGACGGTGCAGGGTGCCGGACTGGTGTTGCCGGACAAGGCGCCGGCCCGGGTGGCGGCGGCCATCGACCGGGTCATCGGCGACGACCGGCTACGGGCGGTCCTGGCTGAGGCGGCGTCGGAGCGGGTGGCGGCGTTCGCCCTGCCCAGGGTCCAGACCGGGTTCGTCTCGGCCCTCGACTCGGCCTGCGCGGCGTAAACGCCCGCCGGGCCCGGGCACCGACCCCGGCCCGGGTCGACCGGTGGTCGTCCACCGGCAGATTCAGGTTCAGTTCGTCGGCTCGGTGCGCCGATACCGGAGGGAGTCCCAGCTCCTGCATGTCCGCACTTTCCCGCCCAGCGACAACCGGGGCCGGACGACGAATCGTCGATTGGACTGTGGGGGCACGGACCGGGACCACCACACGGCACGACCAGGAGTGAGCGTATGCAGGCAGGGCACGACATCGGTGGCGGGTTCCGGGACCGGATCCGGAAGCAGGAGACCAGTCGAACCGAGCCCGGCTCTCCCGGTGACGGAGCCAGAGGCCACCGAGCCCGAGGGGCGACGATCGCCGCCGGCCTGATCGCGGTGCTCACGGTCCTCGGTGTTCCACTCACCGCCGGGCTCTCGGCGCCAGCCGGGGCGTCGTCTGCGGTGGCCCATGCCGCCCTCTCCATCTCGCTGCAGTGGCAGCAGATCGTCCCCGATGCCGGGAATCCGATCGCCCAGAGCTCACCCACGGCGGCCACCCTCGACGGCGGCGGCCCGTCGGTGGTCGTCGGTGACCGCGCCGGCAACGTGTGGGCCTTCCACCTTTCCAATGGCTCCACCACGCCGGGGTGGCCGGCCCACACCGGCGCCCCCATCGACTCGACGCCGTCGGCGATGGCCAACGGCTCGGGCACCGACAACATCTTCGTCGACGCCGGCAACGCCTCGCAGCCCACGGTGGGCGGGTACTACGCCTTCAACAACACCGGGGGCCAGATCTGGCACGTCGGTGCACCGGACCTCAACGGTCAGCACGGCGTCCAGGCGTCGCCGGCGGTCGGTGTCCTGAACGGCGTGCCCGCCGTCGTGGCACCGTCGCTCGGCCAGAACCAGTACGCACTGCAACGCCGCCAACGGGGCCACGTTGCCGGGTTGGCCGTTCTTCACGGCCGACAGCAGCTTCAGTACCCCGTCCCTGGCCGACCTGTACGGCAACGGCCAGACCGAGATCGTGGAGGGCGGCGACTCGTCGCCGGGCCTGGCCTACGGCGTCAACTACACCGCCGGGTGGCCACCTGCGGGTGCTCGGAGCCGGCGGCAACCTGATCTGCGACCATGACACCAACCAGACGGTGGACTCGTCCCCGGCCGTGGGCAACTTCCTCACCGGCGGTCAGATCGGCATCGCCTTCGGCACCGGGTCGTTCTACTCCGGGGCATCGGACACCAACACGCTGTTCGCCTCGGACTCGCACTGCAACATCGCCTGGCGTACCAACCTCGGGGGGAACACCATTGCCAGCCCGGCCATCGGTGACCTCGAAGGGGACGGCAACGTCCAGGTGGTGGAAGGCGTCGACACCGGGATCGAGCGGACTGGTGTACGCGCTGAACGGATCCAACGGGGCGCCCATGCCGGGATGGCCCCAGGCCACCTCGGGTCAGATCATCGGAGGGGTGACCACGGCCGACCTCACCGGCGGCGGCTACAACGACGTCCTGGTGCCGACCACGGGAGGCCTGGTCATCTACGACGGCCGGAGTGCCCAGGCGGTGGCCACCCTGGGATCCGGCTCATTCGGGACCCAGGCCGTGGCGCTCCAGAACTCGCCCCTGGTGACCACCGATCCCAACGGGACCATCGGGATCACCATCGCCGGGTACGACGGTCAGAATGCCGGCGTCATCCAGCACTACGAGGTCAACGGCTCGGCCGGTCACTCACTGGGCCGGCGGTCGTGGCCCCAGTTCCACCAGAACGCCCAGCTGACCGGCACCCTGACCCAGCCGGTTCCCGGGCATCTCAACCAGCCGGTGGTGGGGATCGCCTCGACCCCCGACGGCGGCGGCTACTGGGAGGTGGCCTCCGACGGTGGCATCTTCGCCTTCGGCGACGCCGGCTTCTACGGCTCGATGGGTGGGTCGCACCTCAACCGTCCGATCGTGGGTATCGCCTCCACCAGGGATGGAAAGGGCTACTGGGAGGTGGCGTCCGACGGGGGCATCTTCTCCTTCGGCGACGCCGCGTTCCGGGGCTCGACCGGCAACATCGCCCTCAACCGACCCATCGTCGGGATGGCGGCCACCCCCGACGGCGGTGGGTACTGGATGGTGGCATCCGACGGCGGCATCTTCTCCTTCGGCGATGCCGTGTTCCGGGGCTCGACCGGCAACATCCATCTGAACAGACCGGTGGTGGGCATGGCGGCCACGCCCGACGGCGGTGGGTACTGGCTGGTGGCCACCGACGGCGGCATCTTCTCCTTCGGTGACGCCGCCTTCCACGGATCCACCGGCAACATCCATCTCAACCAGCCCATCGTGGGGATGGCCTCGAACCACAATGGCGGGTACTGGATGGTGGCGTCCGACGGCGGCATCTTCTCGTTCGGGAACGCACCCTTCTACGGATCCACCGGTGGCATCCGATTGGCTCAACCGGTGGTGGGGATGACGTCAGTGCCCAACGGCAGCGGCTACTGGATGTCGGCCTCCGACGGTGGCATCTTCGCCTTCGGCACCGCTTCCTTCTACGGGTCGGTCCCGGCGCTGTTCGCGGCGGCACTCGGAACGGACTGAGCGCCACCGGCGAGGGCCTCGGAGCGTCCGGGGTCGCCGGGGCGCGACTCAACCCTCCGGGTCGCGCCGGAGAGGTTGATGTCGTGAATGTTCGATCTCGGGAAGGTTCGTATCGGGTGGAGATCACCGGCAGGGCATCATCGGATCGTGATCCGGTGGGAGCGCTGGGCTCGGACCCGCCGCCCTCACTCCCGGAGCGGGGGCCGCGGGTCGAGATCCGGTCCAGGGTCCGTGGTCGGTCCGAAGCGCTGGTGGTGGGTGTAGTACCAGCGGTTGTGGAACCCGCACGGGAGGCGCCCGTTGTCCTGGGTGGTCTGTCCCCCCTGGGTGTAGGGCTTGATGTGGTCGACCTGGCAGTACCGGGCCGGCCGGTCGCAGTAGGGGTGGGTGCAGTGGCGGTCCCGGATCTCGATGGCCCGTCGGGTGGCCCCGGTGAAGTAGCGGTCGGTGTGGGGGCACTCTTTCCGGTCGGGGCGGTCGAACACGGCCTGTTCCAGGCACCGGATGGTGACCTCGGCCAGCCGGGTGGTGTGGCTGAGGGTGACCGGGCCCTCGGGGTCGTGTCGGATCCGGACGATGTCGGCCCCCTCCAGCCAGGAGAGGAGCTGGCCGGTCGGGACGATGGGGCCTCCCTCCAGCTCGGAGAGGACACCGTGCAGGCTCTCCCAGCCCACATGGACGTTGAAGGTGGGGGCGGGCCGCTGGGCGTCTTCGGGCATGGACCCCGAGCGCAGGGCCATCTCCAGTATGGCGTCGGCCCGGCGCTGGGCCGGGGTGCGGATGAGCTCGGAGGTAAGGGGCCTCCGTCCCAGCCGCTCGGTGGCCTCGGCCCTGTCGGCCTCGAACAGGAGCTGCTCCAGGCGTTCGAGCTCATTGTTGACGATGGTGCCCGAGACGTCGTCCAGGTTCATCCGGCCCACCCAGGTCCCGTCCAGGCCCCGGACCAGGTAGGCGCCCCTCCGGTGGCGGCGCTCCTCAGCCGCCTCGGTGGTGCCGTCGGGGTCGTAGTGGAGGGCCCAGTAGTCGATCTTCCGCTTGAACTCCTCGAAGGTGAGGGTGCGGGCCAGGTCCACCAACAGCTGCTCCTGGCGGTGGAGGGGCTCTTTGGTGGCCCCGTGGTCGAGAGCCATGAGGACGGCCACGTGGTCCCCGGTGATGGCCCCCTCACCGAAGGCCGCCTCCACTACGGGCAGATGACGGAGGGCCCGGCCCCGGGCGATGTGGCGTCCGGCCTCGGGCGAGGACAGATGGAGCTGGTGCATGATCCACGCCTTGGCCGACCCGGCCCCGGACCGCTGCCAGGCCCCCGAGGACTCGAAGTGGGCCACGGCCCAGGCCGTCTCGGCATCCACCCGGGCGTGCCGACGCAGTCTGGCCTCCATGGCCTCGCACTCGGGATCACCCCCGGAATCACCATCGGAACCACTGCCCACCAGGACGTCCACCGCCATGACCACAGCTAATCAAAGGGGTGTGACATCCACCGGAACCACCCAAAATCACACAGAACACCACGGAACGTGGTCGGATGGCCGGGCGGAGTGGCGGGTTCCGGAGGAGCGGGTTCCGGAGGAGCGGGGTCAACCAGGCGGCCCGGTGGGGAGCAGGCCGGGACTGTCCGCGGCCCAGAGTCGCTCCGGCGGTACTGTCCCATGCGAGGTGCAGGTGAAACCGGAGCGAGCAGTTGGGGGCGAGCGGGGTAGGGGAGGCCGGGCCCGACGTGTCGGTGGGGGCCGGGGTTGGGCAGCCACTGTGGCGGTGGCCGCCGGCGTGGTCGTCGCCTCGCTCTCGGGGGCAGTCGCCCTCTCGTCGCCGGCCTCGGCCTATCCCTCGTCGTCGGTGACCATCGAGGGGCACGGTTACGGCCACGGCCACGGCATGGGTCAGTGGGGGGCATTGGGATACGCACTGATGCAGACCAGCTATCAGTCCATCCTGGGGACGTACTACGGGGGGACGAGCCTGGCCGGCCTCTCGGGACCCCAGGATGCGACCACGGTAGGGGTGGACATGACCGAGAACGACGGGAACCAGGTGATCGTGACCTCGTCGACTCCGTTCACAGTGGCCGGAACGGTCGTGACCGCCTTCCCGGCCAACCAGGTGGCGCTCATGGTGCCGACCGGTGGGGCGTGGAACCTGTGGTCCGGGCCGGCCGGGTGTGCCGGACCGTGGCAGTTGCAGCAGCAGAACGTGCCCAACGCGCTCACCGCCACCCCCAGTCCCAACGACGGCTCGCAGACCATGACGCTCTGCCTGGGCGGCTCCAGCAACGTCACCATGCACGGCACCATCACGGCCGAGTACAACTCCCTCGGGCAGGCCCGCACCGTCAACACGGTGCCGCTGGAGCAGTACGTCTCCGGCGTGGTCCCCAACGAGTCACCGGCGGGATGGGGATCGCTCGGTGGGGCCGGACCCCAGGGTGAACCGTGGGGCTTCCAGGAGCTCGAGGCCCAGGCGGTGGCGGCCCGCTCCTACGTCATGGCCGGGCTCGGCTCCTACGGGGGGTATGCCGACACCTGCGACCTGGCCTGCCAGACCTACCGGGGCACGCAGCAACGAGAGCGTGATCACCGACGCCGCCGCGGCCGCCACGCAGGGACAGGTGATGGAGTTCCCCGGACGGAGCGGTGGCGGCCACCCAGTACTCGGCATCCACCGGGTGGGTACACCAACCCGGGGGCCTTCCCGGGGGTGCCCGATGCCGGTGACTCGGTCTGTGTGCCCGGGGCGTGCAACCCCAACCACGACTGGACTGCCACCGTCCCGGTGACGACCATCGATGCCGCCTGGCCCCAACTGGGCGTGCTGCAGTCGATCAGCATCACCGGGCGCAACGGGGACGGGGACTGGGGTGGACGGGTCGCCGCCATGACGCTGGTGGGCTCCGACCAGAACGTCTCGCTGACCGGCGACGCCTTCGCCGCCGCCCTCGGGCTCAAGTCGGACTGGTTCACCACGGCCACGACGCTGGACAGCCCGGCCGTCGCCATGGCCCGGACCCCGGACGGTGGGGCTACTGGCTGGCCGGGTCCAACGGCGGCATCACCGCCTTCGGGGATGCCGCCTTCCTCGGGTCGGCCGAGGGCACTGGCCCTCGACCCGTCCGGTGGTGGGTATGGCCGCCACCCCTGACGGCGGCGGCTACTGGATGGTGGCCTCCGACGGCGGGATCTTCAGCTACGGGGACGCCCCCTTCTACGGCTCGATGGGGGGCCAGCACCTCAACCTGCCCATCGTGGGCATGGCCGCCACCCCCGACGGCGGGGGCTACTGGGTGGTGGCCTCCGACGGCGGCATCTTCACCTTCGGCGACGCCGCGCTTCTACGGCTCCACCGGCAACATCCACCTCAACCAGCCGGTGGTGGGCATGGCCCCCACCCCCGACGGCCGGGGCTACTGGCTGGTGGCCTCGGACGGCGGCATCTTCAGCTTCGGCGACGCCGCCTTCTACGGGTCGACCGGCAACCATCACCTCAACCGGCCGGTGGTGGGGATGGCCGCCACCCCCGACGGCGGCGGGCTACTGGCTGGTGGCCTCGGACGGCGGCATCTTCTCCTTCGGCGACGCCGCCTTCTACGGGTCGACCGGGAACCTGGCCCTGGTCAAGCCGGTGGTGGGCATGGTCGCCGCACCCGACGGCGGCGGCTACTGGCTGGTGGCCTCGGACGGCGGCATCTTCACCTTCGGCGACGCCCCCTTCTGTCGGCTCGGGCGGCGGGATAGCCGTGGCGGCGACGGCCCACGGAGTGCCGCCCGACGGTGACGCAACCGGCCAGGGTCACCTCCTAGTGTTCTGGTTGCAATGGCACCCGGGCACGAGGAGCAGGCAGTACCGATACCGAAGGTGGGGGACGGGACCTTGGTGGTAGATCCCTCCGCTCCACCGGCAGCCGCGGTGGACGGGGACCAGCCGGGCCACCCGGGGCATGCCGGCCATCGCTGGCGCCACGGTCACCGAGCTGGCTCGGACCCGACGCCGGACCGGCCGCCGCCCCCGAAGAGAACGAGGGGGCGGCGGTGGCGGGCCATCGTCTTCGCCCCGGTGGGCGACGGTCAGACCCGTCGGCGCGGCTCCGATGCCGTCAGGCTGGGCCTGGCCGCTGGCGGCGCTGGTGGTGTGCTGGCTGGCCACCAAGGCCAACTCCGACCTCGAGCACACCATCGCCACCACCCTGGGCTCACCCCCGGACGGGGTCCGCTGGCTGATCTCCGTCCATCTGGTGGATCGCCTCGCTCGGGGTCATCGCCGTCATCGCCGTCATGACGCTGATGTCGCGGCGCTGTCGGCCATCCGGGACATCGCCGTGTCCGGGCGGTGCCGCCTGGCTGCTCTGCATCATCTCCGCCGTGGTGCTCGGCACCGACGGGGGCCGGCCCCCGGCGTCGGGCTACACCCATGTCGACCTGGCCTTCCCGGTGGCCCGGGTGGCCGCCACCGTGGGTGTGGTCACCGCCGCCCTGCCCTACTTCAGCCGGTGGCTGCAGCTGCTGCTCGAGGCGGCCATCGGCCTGCTGGCCGTGGCCGCCGTGGTCAACGGCTCCGGGCTCCCGGTCGCGGTCCTGGCCAGCCTGGCCGTGGGCTGGGGGGTGACCGCCATCGTCCACCTCGTCTTCGGCTCGCCCCTGGGCCTACCCTCGACCGAGGAGGTGGAGGTGCTGCTCGGCGACCTCGACATCGACGGTCGTCGATGTGGCGGCCCGACCCCGACCAGGAGTGGGGCGTGGGTCGGTTCGCCGGGGTGGTCGACGGCACCCGGGTGGACGTCTCGGTCTACGGGCGGGACGCCTCGGATGCCCAGCTGCTGGCCAAGACGGTCCGCTTCCTCTTCTACCGCGACTCCGGACCGACCCTGGCCCTCACCCGGCGCCAGCAGGTCGAGCACGAGGCCTATCTGACCCTGATGGCCGATCGGGCCGGCGCCCGGGTGCCCGACGGTGCTGGCGGCCGGCCCGGCCGGCCCGGCCCGTGACGCGCTCTTCGTGACCCGTCCCCCGGCGGGGAGCCCGCTGTCGGCGTTCGCCCCGTACGTCCTCCCGGTGGCCCGCCGTCGTCGGCGGAGGGACCGACGGAGGAGTGGTCGACGGGGCAGTGGTCGACGGGGGAGTGGTCGACGGCGGAGGGGTCGACGGGGCAGTGGTCGATGCTGACGCGGCCCCCGCTGACACCACCGAACCCGGCACGACCACGCCGGACGACAGCCTCGACCCGGGCCCCACGGTCACCGACGCCGCCCTCGACAGCGTCTTCGACCAGCTCCTCACTCTGCGCTCGGCCCGGCATCGCCCACGGGGCCCTGTCCGCCGAGACCATCGTGGTGGACGACGACGGCGCGGCCGGGTTCGTGGACTTCCGGACGGCCTCGACGGTGGCCATCGGACGACCAGCTCGACCGGGACACGGCCGCCACCCTGGCCGCCGTCGCGGTGGTGGCCGGGCCGGAGCGGGCGGTCGCCTCGGCCGTCCGGTCGCCTGCCCACCGAGGCTGGTGGTCGGCGCCCTGCCCTTCCTGCAGCGGGCCGCCCTCGATCCGGTGGCGTCCCGGACGTCTGCGGGGCAAGAAGGCGCTCCTGGTCGGCCTGCGGGAGCAGGGGGCGGAGGCGGCCGGCGTCGAGGTGCCCAAGCTCGATCGAGCCCCGACGGATCAGCTGGGTCACGCTGCTCCTGGTGATCGGGACCCTGATCGGGGGGTGGGCCCTCATCGGCGTGCTCATCAACGTGGGGAAGTCGTGGAGCACCATCACCGGCGCCGACTGGGGCTGGGTGGCGGTGACCTTCGTGCTGGCCCAGGCGGCCTATCCGGCCATCGCCATCACCACCGTCGGGTCGGTGACCGACCCGCTGCCCTACGGTCGCACGGTGGCCCTCGAGCTGTCCGACACCTTCGTGGCCCTGGCCGGTGGGTCGATGGCCGTCCTGGCCACCCGGGTCCGGTTCTTCCAGCAGGAGGGGTACACCCCGACGGTGGCCGTGAGCTCCGGGGTGCTGGTCAGCACGGCCAGCTGGATCGTGAAGGGGGCGCTGTTCCTCATCGCCCTGCCCCTGGCCATCGGCAACCTCCACTTCAACGACACGCCGTCCAGCGACAGCAGCTCGTCCAGCTCCCACCTGGTGTGGCTCATCGTGATGGCCGTGGTGGTGGTGGGGGTGGCCCTCGGGCTGGTCTTCGCCGTTCCCCGGTGGCGCCGACTGGCCGCGGCCAAGCTCCGGCCCAAGGCGTCGGAGGTGTGGGACCACCTGAAGCTCCTGGCCGGCCACCCGCGCAACCTGGTGGAGATCTTCGGGGGCAGCGTCGCCGCCCAGATCTTCGTGGCCCTGGCCCTCGGCGCGTCGCTCCACGCCTTCGGACAACAGCCTCGGCCTGGCCACCCTGATCGTGGTGCTCACCCTGGGGTCGATGCTGGGCGGCATCTCGCCGGTACCCGGCGGGATGGGCGTGGTCGAGGCCGGCATGATCATCGGCCTCACCGCGGCCGGGATCAACGAGACCGACGCCGTGGCCGCCGTCTTCGTCCAGCGGCTGTTCACGGCCTACCTGCCGCCCATCTGGGGGTGGTTCGTCCTGGTGTGGATGCGGAAGAAGGAGTACCTGTGACCGCGCCGGCCGGTCAGACCCGGCAGGTCGGTCCGGGTCACCGGCGGTCGGCAGCCAGGCCGGGAAACGAGCGGAGCCGGCCGAGCCGGCCCAGGCGACCCACGTTGACCCCCACGTCGGCGGCCCGCAGCATGCGCAGGTCGCCGCGGCTGTTGCCGTAGGCCCACAGCCCGGTCGGGGTCGGCCCCGGCTCGTCCATCCACGCCCGCAGCCGGCGGAGCTTCTCCTCGCCCCGGCAGTTGGCGCCCTGGTAGCGGCCGGTCAGCACGCCCCCCGTCGTCGACGGCCAGGCGGGTGGCGACCACGCCGTCGGCACCGAGCAGGTCGCCGGCCACCCGGACGTAGACCTCCGGCGAGGCCGACACGATGACCACCCGGTCACCCCGCCGCGGTGCCAGTCGAACCGATCCCGCACGTCGGGGCGCAGGTGGCGGGCCAGATGGTGGCGGGCGAACCGGTCGCGCGACCTCCTCGACCCGTCGACAGCGTCGACGCCGGCCAGCACCCGCTCGAAGAGCAGCTCCTTGGTCTCGGTCGGCCACCGTCCCGCCGACCAGTGCGCCGTGGGCCAGGCGGGGAGCCAGCGCCGCGGTGGCCGGCGACCACGGTGCGGCGCCCGCGCAGGGCCGACCAGAAAGCCGAGGACGCTGCCCCCCTCGGTCAGGGTGCCGTCGAAGTCGAAGGCGGCCACGTCGGGCATCGGCGCGCTTCCCAGGCTCAGCGGTCGGTGCCGACGACCGAGCCGCCGCGGCCGGCCCCGGCGACGAGAACCGGACGGCGCCGGTGCCGGCATCGGGCGAGCCAGGCTGTCGAGGCCGAGGCGGATCTCGACCCGCAGGGCATCCCCGAGGGGGAGGCCCCACTGGTCCAGGGCCGACAGCCGGTCGTTGCGGAGGCAGGTCTGGGGGAGGGCGGCCAGCTCGCGGCCCCAGGCCACTGCGGCGTCCAGGGCCGCTCCCGTCGGCACGACCCGGTTGACCAGGCCCATGGCCAGGGCCTCCTCGGCGCCCACCTCCCGCCCGGTGAGGATGAGGTCGAGGGCCCGGCCCTGGCCGATCAGGCGGGGGAGCCGGACCGTGCCGCCGTCGATCAGGGGCACGCCGAACCGGCGGCAGAACACGCCGAAGGCGGCGTCCTCGGCGGCCACCCGCAGGTCGCACCAGACGGCCAGCTCCAGGCCCCCGGCCACGGCGTACCCCTCGACGGCGGCGATCACCGGCTTGGCCAGCTCCAGCGGGTCGGGCCCATCGGGTCCGGGCCCGTCCTCGGTCACCCGGTGCCGGTCGCCGTCGGCCAGCGGCCTTGAGGTCGGCGCCGGCGCAGAACGTCCCGCCGCCGCCCGGTCAGCACGGCCACGGAGGAGGTGTCGTCGGCATCGAAGGCGGTGAAGGCCTCGAGCAGGGCCGTGGCCGTGGCCGGGTCGACGGCGTTGCGCCGCTCCGGCCGGTCGATGGTCACCACCGTGACCGGTCCCGTCGTGGTCCACCTGCACGCGTCGCGTGCATGCCCCCAGCATGGTGGAACCGGAGGGGGAGGGCCAGGGGACCCGGCTCCGATGGCCGCACCGGAAACACGACTAACTCGGTCGACAATTGGTCCGGGTTCGTCTATCCTGAGCTAGGCGACGAGATCACGGCGACCGCCGGATCCGGTTCGCGCATTCGATGCACACGCACAACGAAGGAGCAATCCATGGCAATCCGTCTGGGCGACGAAGCCCCCGACTTCACTGCGGAGACCACCGAAGGCACCATCAACTTCCACGAGTACCTCGGGGACAGTTGGGGCGTGCTGTTCTCCCACCCGAAGGACTTCACCCCGGTCTGCACCACCGAGCTGGGCGCCTTCTCGAAGGCCAAGGCCGAGTTCGACAAGCGGGACACCAAGCTGATCGGCCTCTCGGTCGACGACGTGACCTCCCACGGCAAGTGGGCCGGCGACATCGAGGAGACCCAGGGCACAGGCCCTCAACTTCCCGCTCATCGGCGACGAGGACCGCAAGGTGGCCGATCTCTACGACATGATCCACCCCAACGCCAACGACACCGCTCACGGTGCGCTCGGTGTTCATCATCGGACCGGACAAGAAGGTCAAGCTGACCCTGACCTACCCGGCCTCCACCGGGCGCAACGTGCAGCGAGATCCTCCGGGTCCTCGACTCGCTCCAGCTGACCGCCGACTACAAGGTGGCCACCCCGGTCAACTGGAAGGACGGCGAGGACGTGATCATCGTCCCGGCCGTCTCCGACGAGGAGGCCAAGGAGCGGTTCCCGAAGGGCTTCAAGGCCGTCAAGCCGTACCTGCGGGTCACCCCCCAGCCCAACAAGTAGCGACGCCCGGGCGCCGCCGGTCGGCGGCCGGGCCCACGGCGGCGGATCCGTCCCGGCGTCCGGCCCTCGCGGGCCTGGTCCGGGCGCTCGTCGCGTCCCGGCGCCTGGGCGCCCGGGGCGATCCGGCCGGGGCCTCCCGCCGAGCGGCGTTCCTGCTACCATGGAGGTGCCGGCGTGTTCCGTCCGTCGGCCAGTCTCCGAACGACATCAGAGGTCGAATCCCCCGCATGCCAGACAAGCAGGCCACCATCGCCGAATACCGTCTCCACGAGACGGATACCGGATCACCCGAAGTGCAGATCGCCATCCTGAGCGAGCGCATCATCCACCTGACCGAGCATCTCAAGGTGCACAAGGGCGACCACCACACCCGTCGTGGCCTCCTCAAGCTGATCGGCCGTCGTCGGCGACTGCTCGACTACGTCCGCAACAACGACGTCGAGCGCTACCGGGACATCATCGGTCGCCTCGGCCTCCGCCGCTAGGCGGTCATCAGTCGCTCCGCCCGGCTTCGGCCGGGCGGTCGCAATTTCTCCACCGGCGTCGCTGCCGGGGGACCGCAGGCCGGCACGGTGCCGGCCTGCAGCAGGAACGGTCGGCCACGCAGTGGCGGGCCGGGCAACAACACACAGATTGGGCTCCCGATCGAGGTCAGTCACCAGTTGCCGATCACCCCGCCCCGACAGCGCGGTGGGGTGGTCGACAACTGGGAACTGGCTCGGGGAGTCCCCGAACAGACCAAGGAGCGTCATGTCAGACGCCATAACCGTGTCGGCGCCCATCAGTGGCACCGACCGCACACTCACATTCGAAACCGGCAAGCTGGCCCAGTTGGCCGACGGAGCCGTCGTCGGCCAGGATCGGCGACACCGTCCTGCTGGCCACGGCCACCGCGTCCCGATCGGTCCGGGAGGGGGCCGACTTCTTCCCCCTGACCGTGGACATCGAGGAGCGGGCCTACGCCGCCGGCAAGATCCCCGGCTCGTTCTTCCGCCGGGAGGGCAAGTCCTCGGACCAGGCCATCCTGACCTGCCGGCTGATCGACCGGCCGCTGCGCCCGTCCTTCCCCAAGGGCTTCCGCAACGAGGTCCACGTGGTCGGGACCATCTTCGGCGCCGACCAGGTCAACCCCCACGACGTCCTGGCCATCAACGCCGCCTCGGCCGCCCTGATGATCTCGGGCATCCCCTTCGAGGGCCCCATCGGGGCGGTCCGGGTGGCCTACTCCACCGACGGCCAGTGGATCCCGCACCCCACCTTCCAGGAGGGCGACGAGTCCACCTTCGAGCTGGTGGTGGCCGGGCGGGCCCTGTCCGACGCCGCCAACGCCGAGATCGCCATCATGATGGTCGAGGCCGGCGGGTCCGAGCGCTCGTTCCAGTACTACGACGAGGGCGCCCCCCAGGTCACCGAGGAGGTCCTGGCCGACGGCCTCGAGGCCGCCAAGACGTGGATCCGCGAGTCGATCGTGCTCCAGCGCCAGATGGTGGAGGCCTACGTGGCCGCCCGCGGCCCGGTCGAGACCATCGAGTACTCGACCTTCTCCGACTACGAGGACGACGTCTTCGAGCGGGTCCAGGCCGTCGGCACCGACGCCATCGCCGAGGCCAACAAGATCGTGGCCAAGGCCGAGCGCAACGCCGCCCTCGACGCCGCCACCACCGTTCATCATCGAGACCCTGGCCGCCGAGTTCCCCGAGCGGGACGGCGAGCTCAAGGCGGCCGTGCGGGGCCTGACCAAGAAGCTGGTCCGCAAGCGGATCGTGGAGGAGGGCCTCCGCATCGACGGCCGGACCACCACGGAGATCCGGCCCCTCTCGGCCGAGGTCGACCTGTTCCCCACGGCCCACGGCTCGGCCCTGTTCCAGCGGGGCGAGACCCAGGTGCTCAACGTGACCACCCTGGGCATGCCCCGGATGAACCAGCTGCTCGACACCATCACCCCGGACGACCACAAGCGGTACATGCACCACTACAACTTCCCGCCCTTCTCCACCGGGGAGACCGGGTTCATGCGGGGCCCGAAGCGCCGGGAGATCGGCCACGGCCTGCTGGCCGAGCGGGCCCTGCTGCCCGTCGTCCCCTACGAGGAGGACTTCCCCTACACCCTGCGCCTGGTCTCCGACGTGCTGGCCTCCAACGGCTCCACGTCGATGGCCTCGGTGTGCGGGTCGACCCTGTCGATGATGGCGGCCGGCGTGCCGCTGAAGGCCCCGGTGGCCGGTATCGCCATGGGCCTGGTCTACGACGGTGGCACCTACGTGACCCTCACCGACATCCTCGGGGCCGAGGACGCCTTCGGCGACATGGACTTCAAGGTGGCCGGGACCAAGGACGTGGTCACCGCCCTGCAGCTCGACACCAAGATCGACGGGCTGCCCCTCGACGTGCTGACCAAGGCGCTGCTCCAGGCCAAGGAGGCCCGGCTCACCATCCTCGACGTGATGGCCGGCGCCATCGCCGAGCCCCGCGACCGAGGTGGCCGAGTCGGCCCCGAAGATCATCTCCTTCGAGATCCCCATGGACAAGATCGGCGAGGTCATCGGGCCCAAGGGCAAGGTCATCAACGCCCTGCAGCAGGAGACCGGCGCCGACATCGCCGTCGACGACGACGGCATGGTGGGCACGGTGACCATCGGGGCCAAGGACGGCACCGCCGTCGACGAGGCCCGGCGCCGGATCTCGACCATCCTCGATCCGCCGCTGGCCGAGGTGGGCGCCACCTACCAGGGCAAGGTGGTCAACATCACCAAGTTCGGGGCCTTCGTCAACATCCTCCCGGGCCGTGACGGCCTGCTCCACATCTCGAAGATCGGCCAGGGCAAGCGGGTCGAGCGGGTCGAGGACGTGCTCGAGCTGGGCCAGCCGGTCGAGGTGAGGGTGGACGACATCGATCCCCAGGGCAAGGTGTCCCTGTCGCTGGCCGGCGAGGCTCCCGCCGGGGCCTCGTCCGGTGGTGAGGCCCGGAACGGCCGCGGCGAGAGCCGCGGCGACGGCCGCGGCGACAGCGGTGGACGCAGCCGTCCCCGAGGCGACCACGCCGACCCGGGCGACCGCCCCGACCGTGGCCGCCGCCGTCCGAGCCGAGTCCCCGGCCCCGACCGGTGCCGCCTCGTTCGAGGACGCCTTCGAGGTCGAGCTGGTCCAGGAGTTCGGCGATCTGGGCCCGGCCGTGGCCGAGTCGTCCGATCGCCCCAGCGGGGGTGGCGGAGGCGGCCGGGGTGGTCGCCGCCGCCGTTGAGCACGCACGCCGGCGGGGTGACCGGCCCCCGCCGGCGCCCGACGACTCCGATCGGCGGACCGATGCGACCGGGGCGCCGGATGATCCGCACCGAGATCCTGCCGTCGGGCCTGGCCCTGGTCACCGAGCGGATGGACGACGCCCGCTCGGTGTGCATCGGCTTCTGGGTGGGCACCGGCTCCCGGGACGAGGACGCCGGCCGAGGCCGGCGCGTCCCACTTCCTCGAGCACCTGCTGTTCAAGGGGACCGCCGACCGGTCGCCTCGGCCATCGCCGAGGCCGTCGACGAGGTGGGCGGGCGACTTCAACGCCTTCACCACCAAGGAGTACACCTCCTTCTACATCCGGCTGCTGGCCGAGCACCTCCCGCTGGGGCTGGACATCCTCTCGGACATCATGTGGCGGCCGGCCCTCCGTCCCGCCGACCTGGATGCCGAGCGCCAGGTCATCCTGGACGAGATCCTGATGCACGCCGACGAGCCCTCGGACGAGGCCGCCGAGCAGAGCTCGGCCGCTGCTGTTCCCCGATCACCCGCTGGGCCGGGAGGTGCTGGGCAGCCAGGAGTCGGTGTCGGCCATGACCGCCGAGCGGATCCGCGAGTTCTTCGCCCTCCACTACCGCCCGGGCAACATGGTGGTGGCGGTGGCCGGCGACCTCGACCACCGGGCGGTGGCCGACGGGCTCGAGGCCCGGTTCGCCGGCGCCGGCGGGGGCGCGACCCCCGAGCGGCAGGCCCCCGACGACAAGGTCGAGCCGCTGGCCGGGTGACCCGTCGGGCCACCGAGCAGGCCCATCTGGTGCTGGCGGCCCGGTCGGTCAACCGGCTGCGACCCGCGGCGCTACGCCCTGGCCGTGCTCAACCACGTGCTGGGCGGCGGCCTGTCCAGCCGGCTGTTCCAGGAGATCCGGGAGCGTCGGGGACTGGCCTACTCGGTGTGGTCCGAGCGGGTGGCCTACCACGACGCCGGCTCGGTCAGCGTGGGGATGGGGACGGCCCCCGAGCACGTGGCCGAGGTGCTCGACATCGTCTCCGCCGAGCTGGACCGCCTGGGGGAGGAGGGGATCACCGAGCGGGAGCTGGCCATCGCCAAGGGGAACCTGCGGGCCGAGACCCTGCTGGCCTGCGAGGACTCGGGGGCCCGGATGAGCCGGATCGGTGCCGGCCTGCTGCTCCACGGGGAGGTCCTCACCGTGGACGAGGTGCTGGCCCGGGTGGAGGCGCTGACCCTGGAGGAGGTCCACGCCGCCGCCGCCGAGCTGGTGGCCGCCCCGCGGACGCTGTCGGTGGTCGGGCCGTTCGACGAGTCCGACTTCGACCCGTGCCCGCTCCGGCTGGGCTGAGGTCCCGGCACCCACCGGGGCGGCTCCCGGTCCGGGGCGGCCCGTCGGCCGACGGTAGGGTGGCCGGCATGCGAGTCGGGGTGGTCGGAGCCGGGGGCAAGATGGGCCGGGAGGTGTGCCGGACCGTCGCTCGCCCACCCGGACCTCGACCTGGTGGCCGCCGTCGACCCCGCTCCACGCCGGCGCCGATCTGGGCACCCTGGTCGGCGCCGGACGCCGGCGGGCTGCGTGGTCGCCGGCGAGCTCGAGGCGCTGGCCGCGGCCGGGGCCGAGGTGGTGGTGGACTTCACCCGGATCGAAGCGGCCCGGCACACCCTGGCCTACTGCGCCGAGGCCGGGATCCATGCCGTGGTGGGCACCACCGGGTTCACCGAGGACGACCTCGACGATCTGGTCCGTCGCTTCGCCGGCCCCGGCTCCGGCGCCCCAACTGCATCGTGGCCGCCAACTTCGCCATCGGGGCCGTGCTGATGATGCGGTTCGCCGAGATGGCCGCCCCGTGGTTCGACGGGGCGGAGATCGTGGAGCTCCACCACGACGGGCAAGCTCGACGCCCCCTCGGGCACCGCCCTGCGCGACGGCCGAGCGGATGGCGGCGGCCCGGACCGGCGTCCGGGTCGGGCGACGTTCCCGCCCGACCGCACCGTCACCTCGGTGCTGGACGGGCGCCCGCGGCGGGGACGGGCCCGGCCGGCGTGCGCATCCACTCGGTGCGCCTGCCCGGCCTGGTGGCCCACCAGGAGGTCATCTTCGGTGGCGTCGGGCCAGAGCCTGACCATCCGTCACGACTCCTACGACCGGGCGTCGTTCATGGACGGGGTCGTGCTGGCCGTGCGTGTCGGTGGCCGAGCGCCCCGGGCTGACCCTCGGCCTCGAGCCGCTGCTCGGGCTCTGAGGCGTCACCGACCCGATGGACGACACCCGCCAGCGGATCCTCGAGGCCACCTACGCCTGCGTGGCCCGCTGGGGCCTGGCCAAGACCACCGTCGAGGACGCCGCCCGCGAGGCCAAGGTGTCCCGGGCCACCGTCTACCGCACCTTCCCCGGGGGCCGGGACGAGCTGATCAACGCCGTGGTGGCCTGGGCCACCCTCGAGTTCTTCACCCGGCTCTACGAGCAGGTGCAGGGCGCCGACAGCCTCGAGCAGGTGATGGAGCGGGGGATCATGTTCGCCCACCGGTCCATCGTCGAGCACGAGGTCCTCCAGCGGGTCATGCAGACCGAGCCGGACAAGCTGCTGCCCGCCCTGACCGTCGAGAGCAACCGGATCCGGCAGGGCATCGCCGAGTTCCTCGTTCCCTACCTCGACCAGCGCGGGGTGGCCGCCGGGCGTGGACCTCGACGAGGCGGCGGACTTCCTGGCCCGGATGGTGCTCTCCTACATGTCGGCCCCGGGCCGGTGGGACCTCGACGACCCGGACCAGGTGGCCCAACTGGTCCGGTCCGAGCTCCTGGCCGGGGTGGTGGCCGGCGCCGGACCGGCGGCCGGCCGGGCTCCGGCCGGGACCGCGGGCGACCATGTCGTTGACAATGAGACAAAATACCGACCTAACGTTTCAGCTGTGCAGGCACAGGGGGACAGCGCTTCATGTGGTGCAGTGGCGACGGCGGCGCCGGTCGAGGACGCCCGACCCGGACCGGCAGGACCAGGCGTCGCCCCACCGGGTGCGGATCATCGACGCCACCCTGACCTGCCTGGCCCGGCACGGCACGGCCAAGACCACGGTGGACGACATCGCCCGCGCAGGCCGGCGTGTCCCGGGCCACCGTCTACCGGGTGTTCCCCGGGGGCCGGGACGAGATGCTGGCCGCGGTGGTCGACACCGAGATGGCCCGGCTGTTCTCGGCCCTCGGGGTCCGGCTGGGCGGGGCCGGCGACCTGACCGAGGCCCTGGTCGGCGGCATCGTCGAGGCATCGACCCGGATCCGGGACCATGCCGCCCTGGCCTACCTGGTGGAGCACGAGCCGGAGATGGTCCTCGGCCACCTGGCCTTCGACGAGTCCGACCGGCTGCTGACCACCGCCTCGCGGTTCACCGCGCCGTTCCTGGCCCGGTGGATGAGCCCGACGGAGGCCGGCCGGGTGGCCGAGTGGGCCACCCGGATCGTGCTGTCCTACGCCATCGCCCCGTCGCCGCACATCGACCTCGACCGATCCCGGCCGATGCCGACCGCCTGGTCGAGACCTTCGTGCTCCCGGGGATCGAGGCGCTGCACGCCGCCGGCGTCGCCGGCGCCCATCGACATCACCCCGTTCGAACGGAGCGCACCGACCCGGACCGGCGTCCGACCGGTCACGACCGATCGTCGCAACACCCAACCAGTCGATCAACACCGACATGCCGAAGGGAGACAGGACATGACCACCGAGATGAGCAGCACCGAGGAGATCATCGGCCGGGCCGAGATCGACGACTTCGAGGCCATCCTGTCGGTGGTCGGCACCGAGGAGGCCGACGGCCGCCACGTCGTCCACTCGGACTACGACTCCATCTTCACCTGGGACTACGAGAAGGGCGCCCGGCCCAAGCTCAACAAGCTCTACGAGAAGGCCAAGGGCGCCCAGTGGAACGGTGAGACCGACCTGCCCTGGGAGACCGAGGTCGACCAGGAGAAGCTGGTCCTCGAGCAGGCCGAGGCCACCGGCGGGTTCGGGGCCGGCTTCGACCTGACCGGCACCCCGGTGGAGAAGTGGGGCGACAAGGAGTGGGTGGCCGTTCGGCGTGGAGAGCCAGAACTGGACGCTGTCCCAGTTCCTCCACGGCGAGCAGGGTGCGCTGATCTGCACGGCCAAGATCGTGGAGTCGGTGCCGTGGATCGACGCCAAGTACTACGCCTCCACCCAGGTGATGGACGAGGCCCGCCACGTCGAGGTGTTCGGCAAGTACCTCGACGAGAAGCTCTCCGGCCACTATCCGGTCAACGCCCACCTGCGCATGCTGCTCGACGACATCATCGCCGACTCGCGCTGGGACCTGACCTACCTGGGCATGCAGATCATGGTCGAGGGCCTGGCCCTGGCCGCCTTCGGCTTCATGCACCCGATGACCGGCGACCCGCTGCTCAAGAAGCTGCTGCGCTACGTGATGGCCGACGAGGCCCGCCATGTGGCCTTCGGCGTCCTCAGCCTGCAGGAGTACTACGAGGGCCTGAACGCCGCCGAGCTGCGCGAGCGCCAGGAGTTCGCCTTCGAGGCCGCCGTGCGGATGCGGGACCGGTTCCTCCAACAGGAGGTCTGGGACCGGATGGGCGTCGACCCCAAGGCCATCGTGCCCGCTGGTGCAGCAGGCCCCCGAGCGGGCCGAGTTCCAGGCCCTGCTGTTCTCCAAGATCGTCCCCAACTGCAAGAAGCTGGGCCTCCTCGATGCCGCCGACGGCTGGCTCCGGACCAAGTTCACCGAGCTCGGGGTCATCGAGTTCGAGTCGTGGGTGGACACCGCCGAGGAGTACGACGCCATGGCCTCGGTGCCGCCCAAGGACCGGGTCGCCTGCCTGAGCCACCGGCCCTCCCGTGACCGGTCCGCCGCACCGGCCGTTGCCGCCGGACGGGGCGGTTGGGTGCTGGTAGCCTGCGGATTCGTGACGCCTTCCGCGACCGCCGGTCCCCGTCCGAGAGGCTGAGCGTCGATGCCCCGCTTCGGTTCGGTGATCACCGCCATGGTCACCCCGTTCGACGCCGACGGCGACCTCGACCTGGACATGGCGCGGCCGCCGTGGCCCGCCACCTGGCCGTCATCGGGCAGCGACGGCCTGGTGGTGGCCGGGACCACCGGCGAGGGCCCGGTCCTGACCGACGCCGAGCGCATCGACCTGTTCCGGGCCGTGGTCGAGGCCGTCGACGTCCCGGTCATCGCCTCGACCGGCACCAACGACACCGCCCACTCGGTGGTGCTGACCAAGGAGGCCGAGGCCGTGCGGAGCCGACGCCGTCCTGGCGGTGACGCCGTACTACAACCGCCCCTCGCCGGCCGGGCTGTCGGCCCACTTCCGGGCCATCGCCGCGGCCACCGACCTGCCGGTGCTCCTCTACGACATCCCCGTCCGCTCGGGCCGGAGGATCGGCGCCGACCTCACCCTGGAGCTGGCCCGCGAGGTGGCGACCATCGTCGGGGTCAAGGACGCCACCGGGGACGTGGCCGCCGCCGCCGAGGTGGTGGCCGAGAGCCCGGCCGGGTTCGACGTGTACTGCGGCGACGACTCCCTCACCCTGCCCTTCGCCTCCATCGGCGGTGCCGGCATCATCAGCGTGGCCGCCCACTGGGCCGGCCCCCTGTTCGCCGAGATGATCAGCCGCCACCGCGTCCGGCGACGTGGAGCGGGCCACCGCCGATCAACCAGCACCTGGCCGAGTCCTACCGGTTCGAGTCCACCGACGAGTTCCCCAACCCGGTCCCGGCCAAGGCCGCCTGCCGGGCCCTCGGGCCTGGCCGTCGGCCAGTGCCGGCTGCCCAACGCCCCGGCCCCGGCGGCGCTGGACGACCAGGCCCGGGCGGTCATGGCGAGCTGGACCGGCTCGAGCCCGGCGCACCAGTCGGTTGCCTGACGCCGGGCGACCGAGAGCCGGTCGAGGCCGCTCGGGATGCCCGCAGCGGCAGGGAGCAAGGCGATCGGAAGCGTCAGGGCGGGCCGGCGACCAAGGCGCCGGTCGCCGGCCGGCAAGGCGGCGGCCAAGGCGACGCGGTCCGGGCCAAGCAGGCCGGCGCGGCCAGGCCGGCAAGAAGGCGACGCCGGCGACCGCCAAGGGTCCGGGCGGCCGGGCCGGCGCGACCAGCCGGCCCGAAGCGACCCGGAGGCGGCCGCGGCGGCGGGAGCGGCGCCGGCGCGCGTCGCGGTGCGGGTGGTCTTTCTCGGGGGACTGGGCGAGATCGGCCGGAACTGCGCCTGCATCGAGGTCGACGGTCGGATCCTCGTGCTCGACGTCGGCATCATGTTCCCCGATCCCGGACATGCCCGGGGTCGACCTGGTGCTGCCGGACTTCACCTACCTCCGGGAGAACGCCGACCGGGTCGACGGCGTCATCCTGACCCACGGCCACGAGGACCACACCGGCGGGCTGGCCTACCTCCTGCGGGACTTCCCGGTCGCCGTCTACGGCTCCGAGCTCACCCTGGCCCTGGCCCGCAACCGGGTGGACGAGGCGGGCATGGCCGACCGGGCCCAGTTCATCCCGGTGCGGGACGGCGAGCGACGCCGGATCGGTCCCTGCGACGTGGAGTTCATCCCGGTCACCCACTCGGTGCCCGCACGCCTTCGCCACCGCCTTCCACACCCCGCAGGGCATCATCCTCCACTCGGGCGACTTCAAGATCGACCTCCATCCGGTGGACGGCCGCCGGACCGACCTGGCCCGGATGGGCGCGCTGGCCTCCGACCCGGGCATCCGCCTGCTGCTGGCCGACTCGACCAACGCCGAGGAGCCCGGGTTCACCCCCTCGGAGTCGACGGTGGGGGAGACCCTGCGCAAGGTGTTCCTGGCCCGCCCCGACCGCCGGTTCATCGTGACCTGCTTCGCCAGCCACATCCACCGGGTCCAGCAGGTGGCCGACGCCGCCATCGCCGGCGGTCGGTCGGTGGCCACCCTCGGCCGCTCGATGCAGAAGAACGTGGCCCTGGCCCGGCGGCTCGGGCTCCTCCACATCCCCGACCAGTCGCTGGTCGACGTCGAGGACATCGACGAGCTGGAGCCCGGCCAGGTCTGCGTGATCTCGACCGGCTCCCAGGGCGAGCCCATGTCGGCCCTGTCCCGGCTGGCCGCCGGCGAGAACCGGTTCTTCCAGCTCCGCGAGGACGACGTGGTGGTGATCAGCGCCCACCCCATCCCCGGCAACGAGTGGTCGGTGGGCCGGGTCATCGACAGCCTCCACCGGCGGGGCGTGGAGGTCATCCACTCCGGCGTGGACTCGGTCCACGTCAGCGGCCACGCCCGCCAGGGCGAGCTGGCCATGCTGATGTCGGTGACCAGAGCCCGAGTTCTTCATCCCGGTGCACGGGGAGTACCGGCACATGGCCAACCACGTCCGGCTGGCCGCGTCCATGGGCATCGCCGGCGACCGGGTCGCTCCTGTGCGAGGACGGCGACGCCGTGCGCCTGGACGGCGCCGGCCTCCACCGCGACGGCACCGTGCCCGGCGGCTACCTCTTCGTGGACGGGAGCTCGGTGGGCGACATCGGCCACGGCGTCCTCCGGGACCGGATGGTCCTGGCCGAGGAAGGCGTGGTCATGGCGGTGGCCACCGTCGACCTCAAGCGGGGCGAGGTGGTGGGCGCGCCCCAGATCGTGACCCGGGGCTGGGCCTACGACCACGACACCGAGGTGCTGCTGGACGAGGCCCGGGTCCAGGTGACCAAGGCCCTGGAGCAGGCCCTGACCTCGGGGAGCACACGACCACGAGACACCTCAACCGGGTGGCCCGCAAGGCGCTCGGGCCGCCTGGTGGGCGACCGGACCCGCCAGCGCCCGATGATCGTCCCGGTGATCGTCACCGTCTAGACCAGTCTCCCGGCCTGGTGTCCCCGTGACGGTGACGCTGCGGGACTACCCTGTTACCCACTGTGACGACCGCCACCAAGCGACCGGCGGGCCGATCCGGGGCTTCGCGGTCCGAAGGGCAGGTCCGCGTCCTCGGCCCGATCGCGCTCGAGGTCCTCGACGTCGCCCGAAGCGGCGGCGCCCACCGGGGCCGGGGTCCGGCGCGGTCGGGGCCGGGACGCGGCCCGAGCCGGCCGGCCTGCTGGCCTCGATGGGGGCGGTGGTCGCCGGCCACGCCACCGATCTGTGGGGCGTGGTGCTGGTCACCGTGGGCGTCCTGGCCGCCTGGCCTTCTACGCCGACTCCCTCGGCCCGGCCGGCCACTATGCCCGGCTGGCCATCGGCGACCTCCTCGGGCTGGGGCCGGTTTCTGGTGCCGCCGGTCGCCGTGGCCGTGGGTCTCCTGCTGCTGGTCGGGCACCGCGACGGCGAGGACGAGGCCCGGTCCACCCCCGAGCCGGCCCGGGCCGTCATCGGGGCCACCCTGACCCTGCTGGCCGTGGCCGGGCTGGCCTCCCTGGCCGGCGGTTCGCCGCCACTGCGGAGCGTCGACGGCCCGCCTGTCCTCGGCCGGGGGCTGGGTCGGGGCGCTGATCGGCAACCCGCTCCGGGCCGCCCTCGGCGGGTTCGGGGCCGCCACCGTGCTGGTGGCCGTGCTGGTGGTGGCCATGGTCCTGTTCACCGGGGTGTCGGTCCGCTCGGCCGCCGGCGGCGTGGTGCGGTCGGTGCGGTGGGCGGCGGCGGTGGCCCGGGGCGGACCGGCCCGACGACGAGGACGAGGACGACGACGGACGACGAGCCGACCGATCCGTTCGGACGAGCCGTCGAGCCCGTCGGCCGCCGGGTGGCCGCCGACCCCGACGTCGAGGACCGAGGACGAGCGGTACGAGGCCGAGTCGACGAGGACGAGGACGCCGAGCCGGTCGATGGCCGACCCGGAGGCCGACCGAGCCGGAGCCGGCCCCGAGGCGCGCCACCCGACGCCGGTCACGGGCATCGCAGCTGGAGATGAAGCTGGGCCCGACGGTCGGCGACTGGCGGCTGCCCCCGGCCAACCTGCTGAAGCGGGCCAAGCCCCAGACGGTCGACGAGCGGGAGGTCGACGCCGGCGGGGCGGCCCTGGTGGCCGCCCTGGCCGCCCACGGGGTGGACACCCGGCTGGTGGGCCGGACGGTGGGACCGTCGGTCACCCGCTACGAGCTCGAGCTCGGGGCCGGGGTCAAGGTGGCCCGGGTGACCTCCCTGTCCAAGGACATCGCCTACGCCATGGCCTCGCCCGACGTCCGCATCCTGGCGCCCATCCCGGGCAAGTCGGCCATCGGGGTGGAGGTGCCCAACCGCCGCCGCGAGCTGGTGGCCCTGGGGGACATCCTGGCCTCGCCCGAGGCGGCCAAGGCCGCCCACCCCCTCGAGGTGGCCCTGGGCCGGGACATCGCCGGTCGGGCGGTCATGGTCAACCTGGCCGAGATGCCCCACGTGCTGGTGTCGGGGGCCACCGGCTCGGGCAAGTCGTCGTGCATCAACTCGGTGCTGACCTCGATCCTGACCCGGGCCACCCCCGACCAGGTCCGGCTCATCCTGGTCGACCCCAAGCGGGTGGAGCTCGGGCCAGTACAACGACCTTCCCCATCTGCTGACCCAGGTGGTGGTGGACCCGAAGAAGGCGGCCAACGCCCTGAGCTGGGCGGTGACCGAGATGGAGCGTCGCTACGACCTGCTGGCCGAGGTGGGGATGCGCGACATCACCGGCTACAACGCCGCCTTCGACGAGCGGCGACCTGGCCGACTACGAGGAGGCCTACCAGCTGCGGATGCGGGGCACCGGACGCCGACGACGAGGACGAGGACGAGGACGGGGGTCGAGGCCCGATTACGCACCGCCTGCCCTTCATCCTGATCGTGGTGGACGAGCTGAACGACCTGATGATGGTGGCGGCCCGGGACGTCGAGGAGTCGGTGTGCCGGATCGCCCAGATGGCCCGGGCCGTGGGGATCCACCTGGTGCTGGCCACCCAGCGACCGTCGGTGGACGTGATCACCGGCGTGATCAAGGCCAACATCCCGTCGCGGATGGCCTTCTCGGTGTCGTCCCAGGCCGACAGCCGGGTCATCCTCGACCAGCGCGGCGCCGAGCGCCTGATCGGCAAGGGCGACATGCTGCTGCTGTCGGCGTCGTCCTCGAACCCGCAGCGCCTGCAGGGCCCCTGGGTCAGCGAGGAGGAGGTCCGGGCGGTGACCGCCCACTGGAAGCGCCAGCGGCCGATGGAGGTGGTGGCCGGCATCGAAGAGGTGGTCGGGAACGAGCGGTCCGAGGTCGGACGGCGAGGACGGTGACGACGACCTGCTCGATCAGGCCATGGAGCTGGTGGTCCGCTCCCAGCTGGGCTCCACCTCCATGCTGCAGCGCAAGCTGCGGGTCGGGTTCGCCCGGGCCGGCCGGCTGATGGACCTGATGGAGCGCCGGGGCGTGGTCGGGCCCTCGGAGGGTTCGAAGGCCCGGGCCGTGCTGATGACCCCCGAGGAACTGGACGCCCGCTGAGCGACGGCGACTCTCCAGAGCCGGCGACGCCGCGCCGGCAGCTCCGGACGGACCCGAGCCCGCCGGTGTCGGACGCCCGACGCCACGTCGACCGGCCGACGGGGCCGGCGGATCCGGTGCCACGGACCGTGCCCCTCCGCCACCCGGCTGGTGGACATCACCGCCCCGATCGACTCCACCGGTGCCGTCACCCTGTCCCCGTGGACCGAGGGTCGGGCGGCTCGCCCGGCGGCGCCCCCCGCCGGCGTTGCCGCAGAGGCAGAGGCAGGGACAGCCGCCCTGATCGTGGCCGACCCGCTCCCGGCGGCTCCGGAGTCGCCAGCGACGCCCGGCCCGCAGGACGGACCGACCGGTCGGAACGGAGCCGGGACCCCGCCGCCGGACCACGGCGGAGGAGGCGCCGATGGCTGGTGGTGGCCATCGCCGTGGTGGTGGCGCTGGTGCTGGCGCGGCGGCCTGGGCGGCGCCCGGCGGATCAACCAGCCGCTGGCCGCGCCGACCGTCCAGCTCGGCGTGCCGACGGCCGCCACCGTGGCCGGGGCCAGCCCGGCGCTCCCGTGGCCGGCCAAGGGCCAGGGTGCGGTCGCCAGTCCCGGCTCTGGGCTACGCCGGCGCAGTCGGGGCCGGAGTCACCGGTGCCCATCGCCTCGCTGACCAAGATGACCAACGCCCTGGTGGTGCTCCGCGACCACCCGGTGCCGGCCGGCGCCAGCGGGCCGGCCATCACCATCACCGCCGCCGACGTGGCCGAGTACGACAACGAACTGCACAACGACCAGTCCACCGTGCCCATCCGGGTCGGCGAGGTGCTCACCGAGCGCCAGATGCTCGAGGCCATGCTGACCCAGTCGGCCAACGACATCGCCTACAGCCTGGCCCTCTGGGACGCCGGCAGCATCCCGGCCTTCGTGGCCAAGATGAACGCCCTGGCCGCGTCGCTCGGGGCCACCTCCACCCACTACGTCGACGCCAGCGGCTACGACCCGCAGCTCGGTGTCGACGGCCGCCGACTGCCTGCGGATCGCCGCCGCCGGCATGGCGATCCCCACCTTCGCCCAGGTGGTGGGCATGTCCACGATCACCCTCCCGCTGGTGGGCACGGTCCCCAACATCGTGACCGAGATCGGGACGCAACGGGGTGGTCGGGATCAAGTCCGGCTACACGTCCGAGGCCGGCGGCTGCATGGTGCTGGCCGCCGACCGGGTGGTCGGGGGACCGCTCGGTGCTGGTGCTGGCGGCGGTCCTGGGCCAGCCCACGCCGCCGCCCGTCGTCCCCACCACCACGACCACCGCGCCCCGGCCCGCCCCGACCACCACGACCACCACGACGACGGCCACCGGCTCCGGCGCTCCGGCGCCGCGCCGGTCACGACGGCGCCGCCACCCCCACCGCTCCGCCGCCACCACCCACCTCCGACCACCACCACGACGACCATCCCGCTCAACGATCTCGAGATGCCGGATCCCGCTCCGCTACACCCGACCGGTGGTCGAGACCCTCCTCGACGCCGCCAAGGCCGGCGTGGTCCCGGTGCCGGTGGCCACCCGGCGGCCAGCCGTGGGCACGGCCACCGCCGAGTGGGGTGGAGGCCAGCCACCGGGTGGCGGTGGTGGCGGCGCAGTCGGCCTGGCTGCTGGGGTGGCCGGGCCAGCAGGTGACGTCGACGACCACGCTGCACCCGGTGCCCCCCGGGCGGCCAGCGCGGGCACCCGGGTCGGGCACGGCCCGGTTCGCCCTCGGGGACCAGATCGAGTCGGTCCCGTTGAAGCTGGGCGCCACCGTGCCCGAGCCGTCGTGGTGGTGGCGGCTGGTCCACGGCTGAGGCGGGAGCCGGAGGCTCGGCCCGCCGGCCCGGGACCGGCGGTGGTCGGGCCACGGTGCGGTCGGCCGCCGGTGACACCCCGCGACGAGTACCGTGTCGGTGTGCGCGCACGAGCCCCAGCGTCGTCGGCCAATCTCGGACCCGGCTTCGACACCCTGGCCATCGCCCTCGACCGGTACGTCGAGGTCGAGGTGGAGCCGGCCTCCAAGCTGATCGTCCGGTCCGAAGGGGAGGGTGCCGGGCTGTCCGACGACCCCTCGCACCTGGCCGCCCGGGTGGCCATCGACGTGGCCGGCACCGACCGCCTGTCCATCACCGTGCGGTCCCAGATCCCCATCGCCCGCGGCCTCGGCTCGTCGGCCGCCCTGGCCGTGGCCGCCGCCGCCGCCGCCGGCGCCGAGGACCCCCTGGCTGTGGCCGCCCAGATGGACGGGCATCCCGACAATGCCGCCGCCTCGATGGTCGGGGGACTGGTGGCGGCGGCCCGGGTGAAGGGCGGGGTGCAGGCGGTCCGGCTCCCCCTCGACGTGAGCCTGGCCTTCGTGGTCATCGTGCCCGACGTCACCCTGTCCACGGCGCGGGCCCGCCAGGCCCTGCCCACCGAGGTGAGCCGGGAGAGCGCGGCGTTCAACCTGTCGCGGATGGCCCTGCTCATCGCCGGCCTGGCCGACAGCCGGCGTCCTGATCCCCGAGGCCACCGAGGACCGGCTCGCACCAGGACTACCGCAGCCCGCTGTTCCCGGCCGCCCCCAAGCTGCTGGCCGGGATGGCCGCCGGAGGCGCCCTGGCCGTGTGCTGGTCCGGGGCCGGACCGTCGCTGCTCGGGATCTCCCAGGGCACCGAGGCCCACACGGTGCAGGCCGCGGCCATGGCCGCCCTGACCGAGGCGGACGTGCCGGGTCAGGTGCTGATCCTCCACGCCGGACATGCACGGGCTGATCGTCGACCGCGCCGGGATCGGGCGACCGGTTCGACTTCAACGACGCCGAGTAGCCGGCGAGGCAGAGGCGGGCCCGGCGCTGGGCGGGTCGGTGGCGGTGGAGGGACCCGGTCCGGACGTCGCCGGTCGGCCCGACCACCGGGGTGGTCGTATCCTGGGGCGGTGACCTCCCCGACGCCTCGCCTCCCGTCGAGGCGGCCGACGGTCGGAACCGGCGGTGGCGGTCGAACCGGCCCCGCCGGCCCGGACCTTCCACATCCGGACCTTCGGCTGCCAGATGAACGAGCACGACTCGGAGCGGCTGGCCGGGGCCCTGGTGGCCGACGGCCTGGTGGCCACCCCCGACCTCGAGTCGGCCGACGTGGTGGTGTTCAACACCTGCTGCATCCGGGAGAACGCCGACAACAAGTTCTACGGCCATCTGGGCAACCTCAAGACGCTGCGGGAGAGCCGGCCGGACATGCAGATCGCGGTGGGCGGGTGCCTGGCCCAGATGGACGGGGAGCGGGTCCGCGAGCGGGCCTCCCACGTCGACGTGGTGTTCGGCACCCACAACCTGGCCCGGGCCCCCGAGCTGCTGCGCCAGGCGGCCGCGGTCGGGCCCGGTGGTCGAGATCCTGGACGAGCCGCTGCCGGCGCCGACCCCAGCGGCACCGATCAGCAGGGGCCGCCCTGGCCGCGGTCCGGGACCTGCCCTACGCCGCCTGGGTCACCATCCAGACCGGGTGCGACAACTCGTGCGCCTTCTGCATCGTCCCCTCGGTGCGGGGCGGCGAGGTGTCCCGACCCGTCGACGACCTGGTGGCCGAGGTGCGAGGCCCTGGCCGGCCGGGGGGTCACCGAGGTCACCCTGCTCGGCCAGAACGTGAACTCCTACGGCCGGGACCTGACCCGCCGCCGCCCGCTCTTCGCCGACCTGCTCCGGGCGGTGGGCGGCGGTGGAGGGCATCCGGCGGGTCCGGTTCACCAGCCCCCATCCGAAGGACCTCCGTCCCGAGACCATCGCCGCCATGGCCGAGACCGCCGAGGTCTGCAACCACCTCCACCTGCCCCTGCAGTCGGGCAGCGACGCCGTGCTGGCCGCCATGCGCCGGGGCTACACGGCCGAGCGGTACCTGGCCCGGCTGGCCGCGGCCCGGGCGGCCATCCCCGACCTGGCCGTGACCACCGACCTCATCGTGGGGTTCCCCGGCGAGACCGAGGACGACTTCGAGCGCACCCTGGAGGTGGCGGCCGAGGCCGCCTACGACAGCGCCTACACCTTCATCTTCTCGCCCCGGCCCGGGACCCGGGCGGCGGCGATGACCGACCGGTTCGTGCCCGCCGAGGTGGTGGCCGACCGCTTCGAGCGGCTGCGCGCGGTGGTGGAGCGCTCGGCCCTGGCTCCGCCACCGCGACCGGATCGGTCGGGTCGAGGAGGTGGTGGTCGAGGGGCCGTCCAAGCGGGACCCGGCGGTGATCACCGGGCGGACCGGCCAGAACAAGCTGGTCCACTTCGAGCGCCGGCGGAGCGGACGCCGCCGGCCGTGGGCTCGTACGCCGACGTCGAGGTGACCGGCGCCGCCCGCCACCACCTACCGGCGGCTGCTGGCGGTGACGGCCCGCCCGTCCCACCGGGTGCGCATCCCGGTCTCCGCCGGCTGAGCCGCGGACCGGTGCGGGGGACGGTGCCCCGGGCCGAGGCCGGCGCCCCGGTGGTGGCCCTGCTCGGACCCACCGCCTCGGGTAAGTCGGCGCTGGCTCGGGTCGCCACCGGCGTCGGGGACCGTCGGCGGCCGGCCGGTCGGCCCGTGGCCCCACGTCGGCCCGGTCCGCCGGCCTGCGCCGGTCGAGCTGGTCTCGGTCGACTCGATGGCCGTCTACCGGGGCATGGACATCGGGACGGCCAAGCCGACCCGCCGGAGGTCCGGGCCCGGTGCCCTACCACCTGGTCGACCTGGTCGACCCGTCCGAGGAGTTCACCGTCCAGCAGTTCCAGGCGGCCGGCCCGCGCCGCCCTCGCCGGCATCGCCGGCCGGGGCCACGGCGCCCTGCTGGTCGGGGGGACCGGCCTCTACCTGCGGTCGGTGGTCGACGACCTCGACCTTCCCGGGCCGCTATCCCGAGGTGGCCGCCGCCCTCGACCGACCGAGGTGGACGGCGGCCGGAGCCGGAGGGGAGCGCGGAGCGGCGGGCCGGCTGGCCGACGCTCCACGGCCGGCTGGCCCGGACTGGACCCGGTGGCGGCCGGCCGGATCGAGCCGACCAACCGGCGCCGCCTGGTGCGGGCCCTCGAGGTCACCTGGGCTCGGGGCGCCCGTTCTCCTCCTTCGGTCCCGGGCCTCGAGCGCTATCCGCCGACCCCGGTCGCCCTGGTCGGGATCGGCCCCGATCCCCGACCGAGCTCGACCGAGCGGATCGCCGAGCGGTTCGACCGGCTGATGGAGCAGGGACTCCTGGACGAGGTCCGCGGCCTGGCCGCCGCGCCCGGCGGGCTGTCGCGGACCGCCCGCCAGGCCCTCGGCTACCGCGAGCTCCTGGCCCATCTCGAGGAGGGCCTGCCGCTGGACCGACGCCGTCGACCAGGCCGTCCGGCGGACCCGGGCCTTCGCCCGGCGGCAGATGGCGTGGTTCCGCCGCGATCCCCGTATCGTGTGGTTGGACCCGGAGCGACGACCCGGTGGGTGCCGATCGCGGCCCGCTTCGGGGAAGTCCCCGAGGCCGGCGCCAGGGTGGGAGACTGTGACGCAGCACCATGAGCTCCAGCCGACGCCACGACACCCGACCCCTCCACCTGACCAAGCACCACGGGGCCGGCAACGACTTCCTGGTGCTGGTGGACGCTGGACGACCGGCACGCCCTCGACCCCGACGCTGGTCCGCGCCCTGTGCGACCGCCGGTTCGGCGTCGGCGCCGACGGGGTGATCCGGGTCGTCGGCCGGGACGGACGGGGCCGACCTGGCCATGGACCTCACGCAACGCCGACGGGGGCGTGGCCGAGATGAGCGGCAACGGCATGCGCTGCCTGGCCCAGGCCGCGGTCGGCGCCGGCCTGGTGCAGCCCCCGACGTTCACGGTGGCCACCCTGGCCGGGGTGCGGACGGTGGAGTACCGGGCCGGCGGAGGCCGGGGCTCGGCCGGGGCCTCGGTGGACATGGGTGGGGCCGGCCTCGGTCCGGACCGGCCACCGCATGTTCGCCGACCGACGGGCCCGCCAGGTCGACATGGGCAACCCCCACCTGGTGCTCCTCGGTCCCGATCCCGGCCGACGTCGACGTGGCCGCGCTGGGACCGGCGCTCCAGGGGGAGCACGCCGGGGGGATCAACGTCGAGTTCATCTCCGTGGGCCCCGGTCCCGACGCCCTCACCCTCCGGGTGTGGGAGCGGGGGGTGGGGGAGACCCGGGCCTGCGGCACCGGCAGCGCGGCCGCCGCCGCCGCCGCCCACGAGCTGGGGCCTGGTGGGCGACGACGGTGGACGTGCACAACCCGGGGGGCACCCTCCAGGTGTCGACTGCGGCGCGACGGGGTCCGTGCTGAGCGGTCCGGTGCCGGCAAGGTGGCCGACGATCGAGGTGGACCGGCCGGCAGGTCCTGGCCGGCCGCCCGGCCGTGACGCCCGACCGACTCGGCGTTCACCGACACCCTCATCTCCCGGACGGTCCGGGAGCGCATCGTGCTGGTCGGGGTGACCTTCCCCCACGCCACGCTGGCCGACACCGAGGCCGGCCTGGACGAGCTGGCCCTGCTGGTGGACACGGCCGGCGCCGACGTGATGGAGCGGATCATGCAGCGCCGGACCACGCCCGACCCGGCCACCTACCTGGGTCGGGGCAAGGCCGAGGAGCTGCTGTCGGTGTGCCTGGCCGTCGATGCCGACACCGTGGTCTTCGACGACGACCTCTCGCCGGCCCAGCAGCGCAACCTCGAGAAGATCCTGGGTCGCACGGCCATCGACCGCACCGCGGTGATCCTCGACATCTTCGCCCAGAACGCCCGCACCCCCGAAGGCCGGGCCCAGGTCGAGCTGGCCCTGCTCCGCTACCGGCTGCCCCGGCTGCGGGGCCGGGGCCGGTCGCTTCAGCCAGCAGGCCGGTGGGATCGGCACCCGGGGCCCGGGCGAGACCAAGCTCGAGGTCGACCGGCGGCGTCTGGTGCGCCGGATGACCCGGCTGGAGGCCGACCTGCGCCAGCTCGACCGGACCCGGCGGACCCAGCGCAAGGGACGGGCCCGGTCGCGCCAGCGGACGGTGTCGCTGGTCGGGTACACCAACGCCGGGAAGTCGACCCTGCTCAACCGGCTGTGCGGCTCCGACGTCCTGGTCGAGAACCGGCTGTTCTCGACCCTCGACCCCCGCACCCGGCAACTCGACCTCCCCGGCGGCGAGACGGTGCTGGTCACCGACACCGTGGGGTTCGTCCGCAAGCTGCCCCACCAGGTGGTCGAGGCCTTCCGCTCCACCCTCGAGGTGGTGGGGGAGTCGGACCTCATCGTCCACGTGGTGGACGGTTCGGCCCCCGACTTCGAGGGCCAGGTCGACGCGGTCCGCACCGTCCTGGCCGAGATCGGCGCCGACGGCCTGCCCGAGCTGCTGGTGGTCAACAAGGCCGACGCCGGTGGCCGCGCCTGGGCCGGCCGAGGCCGGCGAGGAGGCCCGGCGCTGCTGGCCGCCCACGCCGGGTCGGTCATGGTGTCGGCCCGCACCGGCGAGGGGATCGACCGAGCTGCTGGTGGCCATGGGCGACCGCCTCCGGGTCGGCGACCGGGTGGTCGAGCTGGACATCCCCTGGGCCCGGGGCGACGTGCTGGCCGCCGTGCACCGCGAGGGGGAGATCGTGGGCGAGGTGGCCGGCGAGGAGTCGACCCGGATCCAGGTGGTCCTCGACGACGTCGGCAAGTCGCGGTTCGCCGAGTTCCTGGCCTCGTGAGCGCCGACACCGGGATCGGAGGCGTCGGCCGTCACGCCGAGCCCGCCGGATTCGCCCCGCCGCCCTACCCCTACGACCGGCTGGCCAGTGTCAAGGTCCCGGGCCGAGGACGCGGTTCGCCGCCGACGGGGGCCTGGTGGACTGCTCGATCGGCACGCCGTGCGACCCGCCCCCGACGGCGGTCCTGGCGGCCATGGCCGCCTCGGACACCGAGCGGGGCTACCCGGCCTCGGCCGGGATCGCCGGCCTACCGGCGGGCCGCGGCCGGCTGGCTGGCGCGCCGGTTCGGTGTGGCGGTCGATCCCGACACCGAGCTGGCGGCCTGCGTCGGGCACCAAGGAGTTCGTGGCCTCGACCGCCCAGTACCTGCGTCTGCGCACCCCGGACCGGGACACCGTCCTGTACCCGGCGGTCTCCTACCCCACCTACGCCATGGGCGCGCTGCTCGGCGGGTGCCGGCCGGTGCCGGTGGCCGAGCTGCCCGCCGGCGGGCCCGACCTGGCCTCGGTCGACCCGGCCGACATCGACCGGGCCCTGCTGCTGTGGGCCAACTCCCCGTCCAACCCGACCGGGGCGCTCACCGACCTGGACCGACGTGGCGGGGTGGGGGCGCGGCCACGGGATCCCGGTCTTCTCCGACGAGTGCTACGCCGAGTTCACCTGGGACGGCCCACCGGCGACCGTGCTGTCGTCCGGGGTGGAGGGGGTGGTGGCGGTCCACTCGCTGTCCAAGCGGTCCAACCTGGCCGGGGTCCGGGCCGGCTTCTTCGCCGGCGACCCCGATCTGGTCGGCTTCCTGCTCGACGTGCGACGGCACGCCGGGCTCATGGTCCCCGGCCCGGTCCAGGCCGGGGCGGTGGCGGCCTTCGACGACGACGCCCACGTGGAGGACCAGCGGCACCGGTACCGGGAGCGGCTGGACTTCCTGGCCGGCGTGCTCGCCGCCGCCGGCGCTGCCGTCGCCCGCTGCCGGCCGGCGGGTTCTACCTGTGGGTCCCGGTGCCCGAGGCGTTCGGCGCCGGCGGCGGGTGGTGCGGCTGGCCGAGGCCGCTGGCCCTCGACGGGCCGGGCCTGCTGGTCAGCCCCGGCGACCTCTACGGCCCCGACGGGGCCGGCTACGTCCGGGTGGCCGTGGTCCAGCCCATGGACCGGCTCGAGCTGGTGGCCGACGCGGCTGTCGCCGACCTGGAGCGACCGGTCGGGTCGTGACCGACGGCCCGCGCCGGGGCCGGCGTGGCCGGCGCCGCCGGCGTCCGGCCGGCAGCGGCGGACCGGGTCCCAGCGCTAACGTCTGGCCATGGCAGATCTCCAGTCCCAGATCGAAGAGTTGTGGGCCCGTGCCTCGGAGCTGGGCCCGGCGACACCGACGCCCTGGCGGTGGTGACCGAGGCCATCGACCTGCTCGACTCCGGGCACGGCCCGGGTGGCCGAGGTCGACCCGGTCACCGACGAGGTGGTCGTCCACCAGTGGCTGAAGCAGGCCATCCTCCTCCTGTTCCGCCTGCGGGCCATGGAGACCATCGGAGGTCGGACCGTTCGAGTTCGCCGACAAGCTCCCCCTGAAGCGGGACTACGCCGCGTCCGGGGTCCGGGTGGTGCCCGGGGCGTCGGCCCGCTGGGGCTCGTTCCTGGGCAACGGGGTCATCTGCATGCCCAGCTACGTCAACATCGGCGCCCGGGTGGGGGCGGGCACCATGGTCGACACCTGGGCCACGGTCGGGTCGTGCGCCCAGATCGGCGAGCAGGTCCACCTGTCCGGCGGGGTGGGCATCGGCGGGGTGCTGGAGCCGGCCCAGGCCGCCCCGGTGGTCATCGAGGACGAGGTGATGATCGGCAGCCGGTGCATGATCACCCAGGGGGCCCGGGTCGGCCGGGGCTCGGTGGTGGGGGAGGGCACCATCCTGAACCCGTCCATCCCGGTCATCGACGCCGAGACCGGGGAGGAGCTGAGCCGGGGCCACGTGCCCGCCTGGTCGGTGGCCGTCCAGGCCTCGCGGCGCCGGGAGTTCCCCGGCGGCGAGTTCTTCCTCCCCTGCGTGCTGGTCATCAAGCGGCTGACCGAGGGCGAGCGCCACGACAAGGCCCAGCTGAACGACATCCTCCGCCAGCACGGCGTCTCGGCGTGACGGCGGGCCCGGTCGACGGCGGGGCCATGCCCGACGGCCTGTTCGGGCTGGCCACCGCCCTGGTGGCCATCCCCTCGGTCAGCCACTACGAGGGCCCCATGGCCGACGCCGTCGAGGCCGCCCTGCGGCTGTGCCCGTGGCTGGCCGTGGAGCGGGTGGGGGACAACGTGGTGGCCCGGACCGATCTCGGCCGGCGGCAGCCGGGTGCTCCTGGCCGGCCACCTCGACACCGTCCCCCCGGTCGGGGGCAACGAGGAGCCCCGCATCGTGGACGGAGACGCTGTACGGCGTGGGCGCGGCCGACATGAAGGGCGGCCTGGCCGTCTTCCTCCACCTGGCCGGGACCATCCCCGAGCCGGCGGTGGACGTGACCTGGTGCTTCTACGCCTGCGAGGAGGTGGCCCAGGAGTTCAACGGGCTGCGCCACCTGTGGGAGCAGCGGCCCGACCTGCTGGCGGCCGACGCCGCCATCCTGGGGGAGCCGACCGGCGGGGTCGGTCGAGGCCGGCTGCCAGGGCACCCTGCGGGTCCGCATCGTCCCTGGCCGGGCGGCGGGCCCACACCGCCCGCCCGTACGCCGGCCGCAACGCCATCCACCGGCTGGCCCCGCTGCTGGCCGCCGTGGCCGGCTACGAGAGCCGACGTCCGGTGCTCGACGGGTGCGAGTACGTCGAGCAGCTCCAGGCGGTCGAGGTCTCCGGCGGGGTGGCCGGCAACGTGGTGCCCGACGAGGCCTCGGTGCTGGTCAACCACCGGTTCGCCCCCGACCGGACGCCCGGAGGAGGCCGAGGCGTCGCTGCGGGAGCTGCTCGGGCCCCACCTCGAGCCGGGGGACCGGTGGGAGCTCGTCGACGCCGCCGCCGGTGCGCCGCCGGCGCTGGACCATCCGGTGCTGGCCGGCCTGGTGGCGGCCACCGGACGGCCCGCCGCAGGCCAAGCAGGGGTGGACCGACGTGTCGTCGTTGTGGGCCCACGGGATCCCGGCCGCCAACTTCGGCCCGGGGGATCCGCTGCTGGCCCACACCCCGGATGAGCACGTGACCGCGGGCGAGCTCGAGCGGGCCGGCCGTGCTCGACCGCTGCTCGGACCGACGGTCGCTGCTGGCGGGACGGCGACGGCGGGTAGGGTCGGTACCATGGCCGTCTCCACCGCGCACACTGGGCTCCGCCGGGCTCGAGGTCTCGGCCGAGGGTCTCGGCTGCATGGGCATGAGCGAGTTCTACGGGAGGGGTGACGACGACGAGTCGATCGCCACCATCCACCGGGCCCTCGACCTCGGGGTGAACTTCCTCGACACCTCCGACATGTACGGCCCCTACCTCAACGAGCAGCTGGTGGGGCGGGCCATCGCCGACCGCCGCGACGAGGTGGTGCTGGCCACCAAGTTCGGCATCTCCCGGGGCGCCGACCCGGCCGACCGCGCCGTCCGGGGCGATCGCGGCCTACGTCCGCCAGGCCTGCGACGCCTCGCTGGAGCGTCTGGGTGTGGACCACATCGATCTCTACTACCAGCACCGGACGGACGGGAACGTCCCCATCGAGGAGACGGTGGGCGCCATGGCCGAGCTGGTGGCGGCGGGAAAGGTCCGCTACCTGGGGCTGTCCGAGGCCCTGCCCGACACCATGCGCCGGGCCAGTGCCGATCCATCCCATCGCCGCCCTCCAGAGCGAATGGTCACTGTGGAGCCGGGACATCGAGGGACCGGTGGTCGACACGGCCCGTGAGCTCGGCATCGGCATCGTGGCCTACAGCCCTCTGGGCCGGGGTTTCCTGACCGGCCAGATCACCTCGCCCGACGACTTCCCCGAGGGCGACTTCCGGGCCCATCTCCCCCGGTTCACCGGCGACAACTTCACCCACAACATCGAGCTGGTCGACAAGGTGCGTTCGCTGGCGGCGGACGAAGGGATGCACCGCCGGGCCAGCTGGCCCTGGCCTGGGTGCTCTCCCGGGGCGACGACGTGGTGCCCATCCCCGGCACCAAGCGGCGCCCCTACCTCGAGGAGAACGTGGCGGCGCTGGACGTGGTGCTGAGCGCGGTCGGACCTGGCCGCCATCGAGGCGGTGTTTCCGGCCGGGGCCGGTGCCGGCGACCGCTACCCCGACATGAGCTCGGTCGGGGTGACGACGCCGACGGCTGTAGGCGGGGCCGGCGGGTCGGCGGTCCGACCGTCAGAGGCGACGGAGGACGGTGACCACCTTGCCGTAGACGGTGACGTCGGACGGCTCGAACTCCATGGGGGAGAGCCGCTCGTTGGCCGGGGTCAGGACCACCTTCCCGTCGCGGGTGGAGAACCGCTTGACCGTGGCCTCGCCGTCGGGGATGCCGGCCACCACCACGTCACCCTGCTCGGCCTGGGGCTGCTGGCGCACCACGACGAAGTCGCCGTCCATGATGCCGGCGTCGATCATCGAGTCGCCCGCGGACCGTGACCATGAAGAGGGTGCCGGTCCCGGTGAAGTCCTCGGGGAGCGGGTAGAGCTCCTCCACGTTCTCCTGCGCCAGCACGCCGGTTCCGGCGGCCACGTCGCCGACCAGGGGCACGTGCCGGATCGGGCGGGAGTCCATGATGACCTTGGACGACGGGTCGTAGCAGACCTCGATGGCCCGGGGCTTGGTCGGGTCCCGTGCGCAGGTACCCCTCGCGCTGGAGCACGGCCAGGTGGGCGTGGACGGTGGAGGACGAGGTCAGGCCCACCGACTCGCCGATCTCCCGGACCGACGGGCGGATAGCCGCGTTCCCGGACCGCCTCGGAGATGCAGTCCAGAATCTGCTTGCGCTTGGTGCTCAGTACCTGGGCCATGGCTCCCCTTGTCGCATCGACGTACCGCCGGGCGGCGAACGTCTGTTTGCACGAACGGTAGCGCCCGGCGGAGCGCCAAAAGCAAACACCCGTTCGACAAATGCCTTGACACCGAACAGGTGTTCGTGATGACATGACGTCCATGGCGAACACAGGTTCGATGGATCCGCAGGGATGCCGGGACGGCCACCGGCTCGGCGGCGTCGGCCGGCCGACCGCCGTGGCGGTCATGCGGCGGACCGTGATACACCCCGGACTACGACGTCGCCATGGATACCGATAGACCGCTGTGACCTGGTCGGACGTCGAGCCGGCGCCCGTCGACGCCGGCGGGCGGAGGTGGCCCCGATGCCCGCGTGCTGAGCGGACCCGGCGTCCGTCCGGCTGGTCCGAGCGGCCCGGACTGCGAGCTCGGAGTCGGGCCGGCCGGCCAGCCGACGCGTCCGACCCGCTGGAGCCGCCACGATCCGTCTGGTGGAGCACCCGACCGGGGCCCGGAGCGCCGGCGCCGGGGCCCTCGGTCGCCGTCCGCCGCCGCCGGACCCTGTCTCGCCGCCATGGGCCTCCTCCTGGTCGGCCTTGCTCTTCCGCTGAGCGGAACCGGTGGTGACTCCCACGCCACCGGTTCCGCTCTGGCGGAGACCGGGCACCCGGTCACGTACACGGTGCGGCCGGGCGACACCCTCTGGACCATCGCCGAGCGGGTCGACCCGACGGCCGACCCCCGTCCGCTGGTGGCCCAGCTGGCCGCGCAGACCGGCTCGGACACCGTGGTGCCAGGGGAGCGGATCGTCCTTCCCTGACCCGCGCGTCGCGGCGCCGGCTGGACGGTCCGCCGGGCGCCGGCCGGCGACGGCGTGCGGCGCAGGGGTTGGGCACTAGCCTCGTGACGTGCGATGCCCGTGGTGCCTGGCCGACGATGATCGGGTGGTCGATTCGAGGGTGGCCGAGGACGGGGCCGCCATCCGGCGGCGTCGCGAGTGCGCCGGGTGCGGCCACCGCTACACCACCTTCGAGCGGATCGACGAGATCCCGCTGATGGTCATCAAGCGCTCGGGGGTCCGCCAGCCGTTCGACCGGGGCAAGCTGATCGACGGCCTGCGCTCCGCCACCAAGAACCGGCCGGTGTCCGAGGAGCAGCTCGAGGTGGTGGCCCACGAGGTGGAGGACGAGCTGCGCGAGGACGGGTCGGAGCCCACGCTCCGAGCAGGTGGGCCTGGCCGTGCTCGAGCGCCTCCGGGTGCGTCGACGAGGTGGCCTACCTCCGCTTCGCCAGCGTGTACAAGGGCTTCGAGGGCGTGGACGACTTCCGCCGGGAGGTCGGGCTCCTGACCAAGACCACCGCCCCCAAGCAACCGGAGGGCTAGTCGGTGGCCGAGCTCCTGGTCGATCCGCCGCGAGCGGGCCCTGGCCATCTACGCCCATCCGGACGATCCCGACGTGTCGTGCGGGGGCACCCTGGCCGCCTGGGCCAAGGCCGGGTGCGAGGTCCACATCCTGCTGTGCACCGACGGGGGCAAGGGCTCGCCGGACCCGGCCATCGACCCGGCGACCTGGTCGCCCGGCGGGCGGCCGAGTCGGCCGAGGCCGCCGACCTGCTCGGCATCGCCGGTCAGGAGTGCCTGAACTATCCCGACGGGGAGCTGGTCGACGACGCCGGACTGCGGGAGGCGTTGGTGGCCGCGGTCCGGGCCTTCCGTCCCGAGGTCGTCCTCTGTCCCGACCCGACCGCCGTCTTCTTCGGGCAGGACTACTTCAACCACCGCGACCACCGGATCACCGGGATGGCCGCACTCGACGCCGTGGCCCCGGCGGCGGCGCTGCCCCACTACTTCCCCGAGCGCCGGCCCGGCCCACCAGGTGTCGACCGTCCTGCATGTCGGGGACCCTCGAGCCCGACGTGTGGGTGGACATCTCGGCCACCGTGGACCTCAAGGGCGAGGCGGTGGCCTGCCACCGGAGCCAGTTCCCCGACGGCGTGGAGTGGGCGTCGACCGCCGTGCGGCTGGGGGCCGAGGATGCGGGCAGGCAGGCCGGGGTGCCCTTCGCCGAGGGATTCCGGAGGCTGCGCCTCGGTGGTTGAGCCGCCACTCCGGGAGCCGGCACCGTTCGGGCTGCGAGGGCCGGCTCCCGCCGTCCCGGGACGCCGAACGGGTCATCCTCCACGTCGACATGGACGCCTTCTTCGCCTCGGTGGAGGTGCTCGACGACCCGTCCCTGGCCGGGCTCCCGGTCATCGTGGGGGGATCGGGGGCCCGTGGGGTGGTGGCGGCCTGCACCTACGAGGCCCGCAGGTTCGGGGTCCACTCGGCCATGCCCTCGTCGGTGGCCCGCCGGCTGTGCCCCGACGGCGGTGTTCGTCGACGGCCGCTTCCACCGCTACGTCGAGGAGAGCGGCAAGCTGCACGCCATCTTCCACTCGGTGACCCCACTGGTGGAGGGCATCTCCCTCGACGAGGCGTTCCTCGACGTGACCGGATCGAGGCAGCTGCTGGGCGACGGTCCGACCATCGCCGCCACCATCCGGCAGCGGGTGCGCCGACGAGCTCCACCTCGACTGCTCGGTCGGGGTCGGCCGGAGCAAGCTGATGGCCAAGCTGGCCTCCAAGGCGGCCAAGCCGTCGGCCGACCGCGTCGGGGATCACCGCCGGCGCCGGTGTGGTGGTGGTGCCCGCCCGATCGGGAGCTCGAATTCCTGCACCCGTTGCCGGTACGGGCCCTGTGGGGGGTCGGTCCGGTCACCGGGCGGCGGCTCGAGTCGCTCGGGATCCTCACCGTGGGCGACATCGCCGCCCTCCCCGACGGGGCCCTCGAGCGCTACCTCGGGGTCGGCGCAGGGCACCCATCTGGCCGAGCTGGCCCGCGGCCACGACCCCCGCCCGGTGGTGCCCGAGCAGGAGGCCAAGTCGATCGGGCACGAGGAGACCTTCGCCTCGGACCTCTGGGACCGGGGCGACCTGCACGGCCACCTCCTGCGGATGGTGGACGCCTCGGCCACCGCCCTGCGCCGCTCGGAGCTGGCGGCCCGAACCGTCACCATCAAGATCAGGTTCGCCGACTTCACCATGATCACCCGGTCCCACTCGCTGGTGTCGCCCGATCGACGCCTCGCCCGGCCATCGGCGCCGTGGCCGCCGCCCTGCTGGAGTCGGTCGGCCTCGATCAGGGGGTCCGCCTGCTCGGTGTCAGCCTGTCCGGGTTCGGCGACAGCGACGGCGGGCAACAGCTGAGCCTCGACCTCGACCTCGACCCGGGGGTTCCGGCGGTGCCCGGCGGGGCCGGGATCGATCCGAGCCGGGCCGTCGACCCGGCCGATGCGGCCGCAGGGGCCGACCGGCTGGCCCGGGCGCAGGAGGAGGCCGAGCGGATCCAGGGGTCCTGGGGCACGGTGACCTCGGCGGTCGACGCCATCCGGGCCCGCTACGGGGGCTCCTCGGTCGGTCCGGCGTCCCTGGTGGGGGCGGACGGTCTGCGGGTCCGCCGCCGGGGGGAGGCCCAGTGGGGGCCGACGGCGCCCGGAGGCGCCGGAATGATGGTGAAGATTGATCCTCCACCTTGTAATATGGTGCCGGTGTCTGGTGAACAGCGCAGTGTCCGGTGTCATGAGTGCTCTCCCGGATGCGGCATGTTTTCGAGTGGGGGATGCGCGAGGATGAAGTCAGCGATCACCGCTGGACACGGAGTTGGGTGGAGGGGACGAGTTCTTGCCGCTCTCTGAGCACGAACAGCGCATACTGCACGAGTTGGAGCAGTCCCTCTACCAGGAGGATCCTGACTTCGCGGAGCGGGTGCGGTCGGAGACGGTCTACCGGCACGCCGGCCGGTACTGCATCTGGTCGGCCCTGGTCTTCGTGGCCGCACTGGTCTTCATGTTCCTCACCTTCTCGCGCTCGGTGGTGCTGGGATTCGTCGGCGTGGTGGTGATGTTCCTGTCCGGTGTGGTGTTCGCCAACAACGCCCGGCGGATGGGCAAGGCGGGGATCGACGACATCTCCCGGTCGCTGCACAGCCGCAACCTGAGCAACACCGTCCACGATCCGCGGGACTGGATCCGTGGCCGCTTCCACCGCGACGACTGACCGGATCGTCTGACCGCGTCGACTGACCCGAGCGTTGACCTCCCGCCCGAGGGCCGACGCGGTCCGGGGGAGCCCGCGTCCGTCGGTCCGGAGCGGTGCCCGTGGTACTGGCCGTCGACATCGGGGGCACCAAGATGGCGGCGGCCGTGGTCGACGGCGCCGGGGCCATCCTGGCCGAGCGACCGGGTGCCCACCCCGTCCTCGACCGATCGCCGAGGAGGTGTTCGGCGCCCTGGTAGCGCTGATCGACGGGTGCGGTCGGCCACCACGACGGAGCCCGGTGGTGTGCGGTGTGGGCTGCGGGGGGCCGATGACGGCCGGGGGGCGAGACGGTGATCGCCCCTCAACATCGGCGCATGGGTCCGGTTCCCCCTCCGGGACCGGCTGGCCGACGCGCGTCGGGCTGCCGGTCGCCGTGGACAACGACGCCAAGGCCCTGGCCCTCGGGGAGGGCTGGCTGGGCGCGGCCCGGGGCTCGGACAACTACCTGGCCATGGTGGTGTCCACCGGGGTGGGTGGAGGCATCGTGCTCGACGGCCGACTGCTCGACGGCGACGGACGGCAACGCCGGCCACATCGGGCACGTGGTGGTCGAGCCGGATGGTCGCCCGTGCGTCTGCGGAGGACGGGGCTGCCTCGAGGCCGAGGCGTCGGGTCTGTCCATCGAGGCGATGACCGGGCGCCCCGCCGCCGAGGCGCCCGAGCCGGTGCGCCGGCGCACCGGCATGCTGGTGGGCCGGGCCGTGGCCTCGGTGGCCAATCTCCTCGACCTCGAGCTGGCCGTGGTGGCCGGCTCGGTGGCCCTCGGCTTCGGCGCCGTCGTTCTTCGAGGCCGCCCAGGAGGAGATCGCGCTCCGGTCCCGGCTCGACTTCTCCCGGTCGACCCGGATCATCCCGGGCGGGCTGGGCGCCGACGGACCCCTGGTGGGGGCGGCGGCGGTGGGGCGCCGGGCCGACCGGCGTCGGCGGCGGACCGGCCGGAGCCGGCCGATGACGGCGCGAGCCCCCGACCGGCGTCCGGGCCACGGGACGGTCGCCGGGCCCGTCCACCGCCGGCGTGCGGTGCCGTGGCCCGGGCGGTGCTGCGCCGTCCCGACCTGTGGTGGACGGCCCTCGGCGCCTCCGGCGGCTGGCCGCACCGGGCTGGTGGCGGTCGCGGCCGTACCTCCCGCTGCCCGACGCCGCGTCTGTGGGGGTTCCGGATGGTCACGGCCTACGGGCGTCCCGACGCCGGTCCCGGAGCCGTCCGACGTGATCTCCTACCTCGAATGGTGCCGGTCCACGGCCCCGGCCTCGAGACTCTGGTCCCGGCCCGGGCCGTGGGCGGCCGACGGGGGCCGCCGGGGCCCCACCCGATCGGGCTAATTTCCGGGATGATGGATCGACGGTCGAAACGCCAGGCGACCACGACAGCTCCGGGGGGATCGGCCCCGGGCTCAGCGGTCGCCGTCCGGTCGCCGATGTCGCCGTCGCGACGGGCCCTGGTCCTCAATGCCACCTTCGAGCCCCTGGGCATCGTCTCGTCCCGCCGGGCGGTGCTGCTGGTCCTCGACACCAAGGCCGAACTGGTCCACACCACCGAGCGGGTGTTCCGGGCCGAGCGGCTGACCGTCCCCGAGCCGTCGGTGGTCCGCCTGGTCCGCTACGTCCAGGTTCCCCGGCACTACCGGGTGGCGGTGAACCGCCGGACGGTGTTCGCCCGCGACGGGTCCCGGTGCCAGTACTGCGGTTCGGCGGCGGAGAACCTCGACCACGTCATCCCCCGGAGCAAGGGAGGACCCCACACCTGGGAGAACGTGGTGGCGGCGTGCCGCCGCTGCAACACGCGCAAGGAGGACCGCCTGCCCCACGAGGCCGGTATGGTCACTGCGCTCCACGCCGGTGGCGCCCCGCCACCGGGTCCAGCTGCTGGCCCTGTGCGGGGGGGCCAGCGAGGACTGGAGCACCTACCTCGGTCCCTCCTCCGACCCCCGCCGCCAGCTGACGGCCTGAGCCCGCTGGGCCCGGGACCGCAGTGACGAGCACGGGGCCGATGCCCGCCGAGTGGAGGGTCGAGGAGCGGACCGGGGGTGCCGCCTCGCTGCACGGCTCGTGGCCGACCGTCGGCCGAGGACCCGGGACGGCGGACGGTGGCGGTGTGCCGGGTCACCGACACCGGCCTGGTCCTCGGCTCGACCCAGTCCGAGGCGGTGGTGGACCGCCGGCCGGGCTGCGATGCCGCCGGGATCTCGGTGGTCCGGCGCTCGTCGGGCGGGGGAGCGGTGCTGGTGGCCCCGGGCGATCCGGTCTGGGTGGACGTCTGGATCCCGGTCGGCGACCCGCTGTGGCATCCGCTGACGTCGACCGGGCCTTCGACTGGCTGGGCGAGGCCTGGGTGGACGCCCTGGCCCGGATCGGGATCACCGGCGTGCACGACACACACCGAGGCGCTTCGTGGCCTGCACCCGGTGGTCGTCGGTGGTGTGCTTCGGCGGCGTGGGGGCCGGCGAGGTGGTCACCGGCTGACGGGCGCAAGGTGGTCGGACTGGCCCAGCGCCGGAACCGACGGGGAGCATGGTTCCACGGTGCCTGCGTGCTCCGCTGGGATCCGGCGCCCCTGGTCGGAGCTGCTGGCCCTGGACCCCGCCGACCGGCGGGCCGCAGTGACGGACTCGGGGCCGCGGTGGCGGGCGCCGCCGACCTGGCCGACGAGCTCGGGTGTCCCGGCCCCGGACGGCCGGGCCCATGGCCGTCTCCCTCATCGCCTCGCTGCCCTAGTCGGCAGAGGGCCGCACCGCGGCCGGGCCCGATCGCCCGACGTCGGCGTCCCTCCTGTCCCGTTCCCCTCTGATCCTCGGTCCTCCCTCCGTCACCCCACCTGACCCCCACTCGCGCCACCGTGGTCCGATCCGGCCCCGGCCGGCCCGGCCGGGCAGCCCGTACCGTCCTGACCTGGTCCTCCGTGCCTCGATCCCCCCGGCTCGGCGCTCCTCGGGGGAGCCGGCCGCCGGCGCCGGCGGGTGGAGCGCCCGAATTCGTCCCGCCACCAGGCACATTTCGTGCCCAGGTGGTTGACCGGTGGGGGAGTGGGGCGTAAAGTGGCGCAAAGTGGTGTGAAAGGGAGGAACCTGAACAGTCAGGTTCTGGGCACTGCGGGGAGCATTGTGGGAGCAATCACCAGTGGCACGGTTCTTCGGCAGGTACGAGCACTCGCTCGACGACAAGGGAAGGGTGATCCTGCCGTCGAAGTTCCGCGGCCCCTTCGAGCACGGGGGCTACCTGACCGAGTATCACGGACGGCTGCCTGTCGCTGTGGACGCCCGACCAGTTCGAGCAGCAGATGGAGTCGATGCTGGAGCGGGCCACCACCTCCAAGAGCGACCGGAACCTGGTCAGGTTGTGGGCATCGACCTCGCACGAGATGGAGATCGACCGGCAGGGGCGGATGGCCATTCCGCTCCGGCTCCGGGAGTACGCCGGCCTGGTGGGCGACGTCCTGGTGCTCGGGGCGATCGATCGGGTGGAGCTGTGGAATCGCGAGTCCTGGGACCAGAAGGTCCTGCCCGAGGAGGAGCGACTCACCCAGGGCGACGACGGCTGAGTGCCGCCATGCGCCTCCATGTCGTCCGCCATCCCGCTCGAGGACCAGTCCGGTGCCGGAAGCCGGTCGCCCGCCGACCGCCGCCAGTCCCCGGGGGTGGTCAGTGGACTCGTCAGCCCCGACCACCCGAGCGTCGACCACCCCGACGGGCCCGTCCCGAGGGGACCGGACTCCACCATCCCCGACACCGGCACCTTCCGCACCCTCACCGGGGACGGACCGAGCGAGAGGAGAGTCATCACCTCGGCCGCGACCTCCCGGACGGCACCACCGTTCAGGGACTCGGACGGCCGTCGCCGCCCGACGCCCTACGAGTCGGGCCTGGCCGCAGTGGCCCGCCACGAGGTGCACATCGAACGAGTCTGGCCCATGCGCAGTCCCTCGACCGGAACCCTGGAAGAATCCTCCTCCGCCTACTTCCAGAGCGATCGTCGCGGCACTCCACCCGCAAGCATCGTGCCGGTCGAGGGACTGCGGATGAACCAGGCCTTTCCCCATGAGCCGGTGATGGCCGACCGAGGTGGTCGAGCCTGTTCGCCCCGGTACCTCCCGGTCTGATCCTCGACGCCACCCTCGGGGGCGGCGGGCACGCCGGCCGCACTCCTGGCCGCCCATCCCGGCATCGGCATCCTGGGCATCGACCGGGACCCCGCCGCCGTGGCCGCCGCCACCGACGCCCTGGCCCCCTTCGGCGGCCGGGTGACGATCCGCCAGGTCGCGCTTCGACTCGCTGGCCGGCGTGGTGGCCGACACCCAGGCGGCACTCGGGCACACCGTTCGAGCAGCGGGGCCTGAGCGGGGTCCTGTTCGACCTCGGGGTGAGCTCCCCCAGCTCGACGTGGCCGAGCGGGGCTTCTCCTACCGCCGGGACGCCGTGCTGGACATGCGGATGGACCCGACCTCGGGGCGCACGGCCGCCGACGTGGTCAACGACTACGACGAGGACGCGCTGGTCGAGACTGTTCACCGACAACGGCGAGGGTCGCTTCGCCCGCCGCATCGCCCGGGCCATCGTGGCCGCCCGGCCCGTTGACCACCACCGGCCAGCTGGCCGACGTGGTGCGGGCCGCCATCCCCGCCGCCACCCGGCGCACCGGCGGCCATCCGGCCCGCCGGGTCTTCCAGGCCATCCGGATCGCCGTCAACGAGGAGCTGGACCAGCTGGAGCGGGCCCTCGGACGACGCCCTGGCCCTGCTGCGACCGGGGGGTCGGTGCGTGGTCATCTCCTACCACTCGGGCGAGGACCGCCTGGTCAAGACCACCTTCACACCGGGCCGCCACCGACAACTGCCAGTGCCCGCCCGGCCTCCCCTGCGTCTGCGGGGCCGATCCCCAGTTCCGCCTGGTCACCCGGGGGGCCCGCCGGCCCTCCGAGGAGGAGGTGGCCCGGAACCGCCGGGCCGAGGCGGCCCGCCTCCGGGTCATCGAGCGGCTTCCCGCCGCCGTCGACCGACGTCCAACGGCGAAGTGGCCTGATGGCACCGCCGGCACCGCCACGGCGCGTCGCGCCCCGGCGCGGCCGGCCCTCCGTCCGGCACCGTCGGCCCCGCGCCGGCCACCGCTGCGGCTGTTCGAGCCCGCCCCCCGCCGGCGGACCGGCACCCGGGCCGTCCGGCGGTCGACCATGTGGCTCTCGGGCCTGCTCATCGTCGGGAGCCTGCTGGCCGTGGTGGTGGGAGACGCCCTGGTCACCCAGGGCCAGGTCCGGCTGTCCACGACCCAGCGGGCCCTGGCCGCGGCCGTGGCCACCCAGAAGAGCCTGCAGGTGGCGGTGGCCCGAAGGCCGCCCCGCCGGTGGTGGTGAGCCAGGCCAAGAGCCAGGGACTGGTGGCCGCCACCCAGGTCGTGTACCTGCCCCAGGTCCCGCTCAACGTCCCCGCTCGTCCCGTCGCCCCAGCACCGCCGCCCCTGGCCATCGGCATCACGCCACCCGACCGGCGTCGCACCGGCCGTCCACCTCCACTCGACCACGCGCCACGGCCGGCCGGTGAGCCCGTCGATCCTGCTGGGTCGGCGCTCCCGCGCCATGCGACTGGTCCTGGTGGTCGTCTTCCTGGCCCTGGTGGTCCAGCTGGTCAACGTGCAGGAGTTCTCCCACCACCACTACGCCTCCCTGTCGGCTTCGGAGCTGACCCAGACGGTGACCGTCCCCGCCGTGCGGGGAGGGATCTACGACCGCAACGGCGAGGTGCTGGCCGAGTCGGTGACCAAGCAGACGGTGGTGGCCGATCCCCTGCTCATCACCCATCCGGCGGCCACGGCCGATGCCCTGGCCCCGGTCCTCGGGACTCCGCACCGACCAAGCTCCGGGCCGAGCTCACCGAGCACTCCGGCTTCGTCTACCTGGCCCACCGGGTGTCCGACAGCGTGGCGGCCAAGGTCACCGCCCTCGACCTGACCGGCATCAACCTGGTGCCCGAGCCCCAGCGGGTCCAGCCCGACGGCCAGCTGGCCCTCCCGGTGGTGGGGACGGTCGACTGGAACGGCAACGGGGCCTCGGGGCTGGAGTACCAGTACCAGTCGCTCCTGGCCGGCAAGGCCGGCTCCAAGAACCTCATGCAGGCCCCCGACGGGGTCACCATCCCCGGAACGGGCAAGGGCTCGGTGGCGGCCCAGCCCGGTGACGGGCTGGAGCTGACCATCGACGAGTCGGTCCAGTACGTGGCCGAGCAGGCCCTGGCCGCCGAGATCTCCGCGTCCCACGCCTACAGCGGCACGGCCGTGGTCATGGACGTGAAGACCGGCGACATCCTGGCCATGGCCGACCTCCAGGCCACCACCGGCTCGGCCACCACCGGGGCGAATCCGTCGGCGACGGCCGGAGCGGTGACGGTGGCCGATACCACGGGCACGTCCAACCAGTCGACGTCCGGCCCCACGCTGGTGTCGCAGGCCGACACCCTGCCCGCCGGGGTGGAGGAGGCTCCCTCCAACACCGCCGTGACCCAGGTCTACGAGCCGGGGTCGGTGTTCAAGCTGGTCACCTTCTCGGCCGCCCTGGCCGCCGGTGTGACCACCCCCAACCAGCCCATCGAGGTGCCGGCGTCCCTGCCCATGGGCACCTACACCTTCCACGACGCCGAGGCGCACGGCAACGAGCGCCTCACCGCCAGCAGCATCCTGGCCCAGTCCTCCAACATCGGCACCATCGAGGTGGCCCAGGCGCTGGGGGAGAACCGGCTGCTGGCCCAGATCAGCAACCTCGGATTCGGCAAGCCGACCGGGCTCGAGTTCCCCGGCGAGTCCCAGGGCCTGGTGCCCGGGGCCTCGGCCTGGACCGGCACCTCGATCGGCTCCACCCCGATCGGCCAGGACGACGCCGTGACCGCCCAGCAGATCCTCGACGCCTACAACGCCGTGGCCAACGGCGGGGTGTTCGTGGCCCCCCGCCTGGTCCGGGCCACCGTCGACCCGTCGGGAGCGGTGACGGCGGCCAAGGCCTCGCCGACCCACCGGGTCATCGACCCCACCACCAACGCCGAGCTGGTCCAGATGCTGGAGGGCGTGGTGTCCTCGGGCACCGGCACCGAGGCCGCCATCGACGGCTACACGGTGGCCGGCAAGACGGGCACGGCCCAGATCCCCGACCCCAACCACCTGGGCTACATCTCCGGGGCCTACGTGGGCTCGTTCGCCGGATTCGCCCCGGCCCAGAACCCCGTGCTCTCGGCCGTGGTGGTCCTCGACCATCCCACGCCCATCTACGGTGGTGCGGTGGCCGCCCCGGTGTTCTCGACGATCATGGCCTACGCCCTGCACCACTACGGCATCCCCACCACCGCCACGGCCACCACCTCGGCCTCGAACTCGGCCGTCGGGGGCACCGGTACCATCTCGGTGCCGACCGGAGCGACCACGGAAGGGCCGTAGGTGGGCCCCCGCTGGTCACGCCCGTACCGATCCGCCGACCGGAACCCCTGGACCCCAGCCCTGTGCAGATGACCGACGTTGCTCCACGACATCGACGTGGTCGAGGTGCGTGGCGATCCGGCCGTCGACCGAGGTCACGCGCCATCGAGTTCGACAGCCGACGGGTCCGGGCGGGCTCGCTGTTCTGCTGCGTGCCCGGTGCCCACACCGACGGCCACCTCCACGCCGCCGAGGCGGTGGACCGGGGGGCCACCGCCCTGCTGTGCGAACGCTTCCTCGACCTCGACGTGACCCAGGTCCGGGTGGCCGCCGGTGGCGCTGCGGCCGGCCATGGCCGCGGTGGCCTCGGCCTTCTACGGCCATCCGTCGCGGGCCCTGACGCATGGTGGGGGTGACCGGGACCAACGGCAAGACCACGGTGACCCACCTGGTCCGGTCGATCCTGGAGCACGCCGGCATGCCCACCGGGGTCGATCGGCACCCTGGCCGGGGAGCGGACCACGCCGGAGGCCCCCGACCTCCAGCGCCGACTGGCCGAGTTCCGGGCCGAGGGTCGACCGGGCCGTGGCCATGGAGGTGTCCTCCCACGCCCTGACCCAGCACCGGGTCGACGGCATCGTCTTCGACGTGGCCGCCTTCACCAACCTGAGCCGGGACCACCTCGACCACCACGGCACCATGGAGGAGTACTTCGCGGCCAAGGCCCGGCTGTTCGATCCGGCGACGGGCCAGGACGGCGGTCATCAACGTGGACGACCCCTGGGGCGGCCGGCTGGCCGATCGGCGCTGGACGGTCCGACCGGTGGTCCCGGTCCGGCGGTCCGAGGCCACCGATATCGGTGACCGGTCGGGCGGTCCATCCGTTCCGCTGGCGGGGCCGCCCGATCGACCGTGCCCCTGACCGGGCGGTTCAACGTCGACAACGCCCTGGTGGCCGCCACCGTGGCCACGTCCTCGGGGTGGACGAGGACCACGGTGGCCGAGGGCCTGGCCGCGCGCGGACCCGGTGCCCGGGCGGATGGAGGTGGTGGCCGCCGGGACCCCGTTCTCGGTGCATGGTCGACTACGCCCACACCCCGGCCGGGCTGGAGGTGGCCCTGGCCGCGGCCCGCGACCTGGCCGGCTCCGGCCGGGTGATCTGCGTGTTCGGCTGCGGGGGCGACCGTGACCAGGGGAAACGGCCGGAGATGGGCGCGGTGGCCGTCGCGGCTGGCCGACGTCGTGGTGCTGACCTCGGACAACCCGCGGTCGGAGGATCCCGCTGGCCATCATCGACCAGATCCGGGCCGGCATCGCGGGCCGGCGCCGAGGTGGTGGTCGAGCCCGACCGGGCCGAGGCCATCCGGCTGGCGGTCGGGCTGGCCGGCGCCGGCGACGTGGTGCTGCTGGCCGGCAAGGGCCACGAGACCACCCAGAGCTGGCCGACCGGGCGCTCGCCCTTCGACGACCGGGTCGAGGCCCGACGGGCCCTCGACGGACCGGTCCGGGGGGACCGCCGCGTGATCTCGCTGATGACCTCGGGAGGCGTGGCCCTGTGGGTGGCCGTGCTGTCCACGCCGGTCCTCATCCGGTGGCTGATCAAGAACAACATCGGCCAGCAGATCCGGGAGGACGGCCCCCAGGTCCACATCGCCAAGGCCGGGACCCCGACCATGGGCGGCATCGGCATCGTGGCCGCCGTGGTCATCGGCTACCTGGCCGCCCACGCCATCCCCGGCGTCCACTTCTCCCGCTCGGGCGCTGCTGATCATGCTGGCCATCGTGGGGGCGGCGCTCGATCGGCTTCGCCGACGACTGGATCAAGGTCCGGCACCGCCGGAGCCTGGGCCTCAACAAGCGGGCCAAGTTCGGGGCCCAGATCGGCCTCGGGCGTGCTGTTCTCCCTGCTCGCCGTGTACTGGGCCCACGCCTCGACCACCCTGTCGTTCACCCGGTACGACTCCATCGGGCTGCACATGGGCACCGGCCCTGTGGGTGGTCTGGGCCACGGTGATCATCGCCGCCGTCGGCCAACGCCGTGAACCTCACCGACGGGCTGGACGGCCTGGCCGCCGGCTCGTCGACCTTCTGCTTCGCCTGCCTGGCCATCATCGGCTACTGGCAGTACCGCCACTTCGCCATCTACCACGTGCCCGACGCCCTCGACCTGGCCCTGGCCTCGGTGGCCCTGGCCGGTGCCTGCCTCGGGTTCCTGTGGTGGAACGCCGCCCCGGCCAAGATCTTCATGGGCGACACCGGGTCGCTGTCCATCGGATCGGGCCTGGCCGCCCTGTGCCTGCTGATGAACCTCGACCTGCTGCTGGTGGTCATCGGCGGCCTGTTCGTGATCGTCACCCTGTCGGTGGTGATCCAGGTCATCAGCTTCCGGGTCTTCCACCGGCGGGTGTTCCTGCATGGCCCCCCTCCACCACCACTTCGAGCTGATGGGCTGGCCCGAGACCACGGTGATCGTCCGGTTCTGGATCCTGGCCGGGCTGTTCGCCGCCCTCGGCCTGGGCATCTTCTACGGGGACTTCCTCTCGGTGGGCAAGGTCTGATGCCGGTCGGGCCGCTCCGGGCGGATCCCGGCCTGCCCCTCGCCAGCGGGGGGTTCCACCACCGGGAGGCCCTGGTGGAGGAGGCTAGGGGGATGTGTCGGACCCGGCGCCGGCCCGAGAGTCGCCCGTCGGTGCCCGCGCCGACCCGGAGGAGTGCACCGTGGCTGAGCGAACGCACCGTCCCCGGGCGGCCACCCGGGAGCGCCATCCCGTCGAGCGGTACCGGCTGCGCCACGCGGCCCGGCCGCGGTCCCGCCGACCGGGCCGGGTGCCGGCCGGCCGGCCCGAGTCCCCGGCGGCCCGGCCACGCGCCAGCCGCCGGTCGGCCGCGGACCGGCCGGCACAGCGCGGCCGGCGACCGGACGCCGGCTGGCCGCGGGTGCGGCACGGCCCCGGCCATCGCCCTGCTGGTCGGGGTGCTGTGCGTCTTCGGCCTGGTCATGGTGGGCTCGGCCTCGCCGGTCATCTCGCTCGGCCTGTACGGCTCGCCCTGGGCCATCTTCATCCGCCAGGTGCTGTGGATGGGGGTCGGCACCGGCGCCCTGCTGATCCTGTCCCGGGTGGACTACCGCAAGTGGCGGAGCATCCGGGGCCCGCTGGTGGTGGTGACCATGGGGCTGCTGGTGCTGGTGCTGGTGCCCCACTTCGGCGTGACGGCCGGGGGCTCGTCCCGGTGGATCGGGTTCGGGATGCTCCAGCTGCAGCCGTCGGAGCTGATGAAGCTGGCCCTGGCCGTCTTCGCCGCCGACCTGCTGACCCGCCGGGCCGACCGCTCGCTCGAGCCGAAGATGGTCATCGTGCCGGTGCTGGCCGTGCTGGGCATCTCCGGTGTGCTCATCCTGAAGCAGCCCGACATGGGGACGGCCCTGGTCCTCAGCTGCATCGCCTTCGGCATCCTGTTCATGGGCGGGGTGCCCGATGGCCCCGATCATGAAGGTCCTGGGCACCTTCGTCGGCCTGGCCATCGTGGTCGGGCCTGGCCGACCCCTACCGGCGGGACCGCATCCTCTCGTTCCTCAACCCCGGGGCCAACAAGTCCGGCACCGGCTACCAGGTGTGGCAGTCGCTCATCGGGCTGGGATCGGGCCACGTCTTCGGCCTGGGTCTGGGGGGCGGCCGGGCAGAAGTGGGGCACCCTGCCCAACGCCCACACCGACTTCATCTTCTCGGTGGTGGGCGAGGAGCTGGGCCTGGTCGGGGCCGTGGTCCTGCTCGGCCTGTTCTTCGCCCTGGCCTGGTTCGGCCTGCGGGCCGCCACCCGGGCCCCCGACCGGTTCGGCAGCCTGCTGGCCGTCGGCATCACCACCTGGATCACCAGCCAGGCGGTGATCAACATCGGGGCGGTGATCGGTGTGCTGCCGGTCACCGGCATCCCGCTGCCCTTCATCTCCTTCGGCGGATCGTCCCTGATCATCACCATGGCCGCCGTCGGCATCCTGCTCAACATCGCCTCCCACGAGCGCGCGGTGCCCATCGCCGCCTCGGCCGGCGGCGACGTCCCTCCAGGGCGTGAGCGGCCGAGCGGTACGCCCTGGTGGCCGGGGGCGGCACCGCCGGCCATCTGCAGCCGGCGCTGGCCATCGCCGAGGCGCTGGTCGACGCCGGGCACGAGCGTGGCACCATCGAGTTCGTGGGCTCGACGCGCGGCCAGGACCGCGCTCACCCTGGAGGGCCGGGGGTTCCCCTTCACCCTGCTGCCCGGCCGGGGCATCGTCCGCAGCCTCCGGCCCCGCGACCTGGCTGGCCAACCTCGGGGCCGTGGCCGGCCTGGCCGTGGCCGCGGTGCGGGGCGTTCGGCGTGGTGGCCCGGGCCCGGCCCCGGGTGGTGGTGTCGGTGGGCGGGTACGCCAGCCTGGCCGCCTCGCTGGCCGCGGTGGTCCTGGGGGTGCCCCTGGTGCTGGTCAACGTGGATGCCGTGCCCGGTGCGGCCAACCGGCTGCTCGGGCGGTTCGCCCGGGCCAGCGCCGTCGGATGGGAGGGCAGCGCCGCTGCCCCGGGCGGTGGTCACCGGGACGCCGGTGCGACCGGAGATCGCCGCCGTCGGCCGTGGGCCCGACGAGCCGGCGCCGCGGCCCGGCGGTCGCTCGGGCCTGCCCGAGGACCGGCCCACCGTGGCCGTCTTCGGCGGCTCGCTCGGTGCCCGGCGGATCAATCGAGGCGGTCGTCGGGCCTGGCCGACCGGTGGAAGGACCGGGACGACCGGTCGATCTACCACATCGTCGGCCGGCGGGACTGGGACGACGGGCCGACCGGGCCGGACCGACGGCCGGCGACGGCGCCGGCACCGGGCTGGGCCTGGTCCGGGTGCCCTATCGAGGACCGGATGGACCTGGTCTACGCCGCCGCCGACCTGGTGGTGTGCCGGGCCGGGGCCATGACCGTGGCCGAGCTGGCCGTGGCCGGGGTGCCGTCGATCCTGGTGCCGCTGCCCGGGGCCCCGGGCGACCACCAGACGGCCAACGCCCGGGTCCTGGAGCGGGCCGGGGCCGCCGTCCTCCTCCCCGATGACCGACTGCGACGCCGGGTCCCTGGCCACGGCCATCGACGGGCTGCTGGCCGACCCGGACCTGCTCGAGTCGATGGGGCGGGCGGCGGCGGGACTGGGCCGGCCCGACGCCGCCGCCGCCGGGGCCCGGGTGGTGGAGGCCAGCGCCGCGCCCGGCCCGGCCGGGGAGGCCGCGGTGAACGCCGGGCGCCGGGCCGACCTGCTCGGCGAGCGGCGACCGGCCGGTCACCGTGCACGTGGTGGGGATCGGTGGGGCCGGCATGAGCGCCATCGCCACCGCCCTCGCACGCCATGGGCCACACGGTCACCGGGAGCGACCTGAAGGCCTCGGCGGTGACCGAGCGGCTCCGGCGGGCCGGCATCGCCGGTGGCCATCGGCCACGCCGCCGCCAACGTGGGCGCCGCCGACCTGGTCACGCGTGTCCTCGGCCATTCCCGACGGACAACCCCGAGGTCGGTCGAGGCCCGGCGCCGGGGCATCACCGTGCTGACCCGGGCCGAGGCGCTGGCCGCCATCGCCTCGCTCCGGCGCTGCATGGCCGTGGCCGGGACCCACGGCAAGACCACCACCGCCTCGATGCTGGCCCTGCTGCTGGTGGAGGCCGGGATCCGGCCCTCGTTCCTCATCGGTGGCGACGTCAACGAGATCGGCACCAACGCCGTCTGGGACGAGGGCGAGTGGCTGGTGGTGGAGGCCGACGAGAGCGACGGCACCTTCCTCTCGCTGGTGCCGGACATCGCCGTGGTCACCAACGTGGAGGCCGACCACCTCGACCACTACGGCTCCTTCGACGCCGTCCGGTCGGCCTTCGAGGCCTTCGTGGCCAGCGCCCGCCGCCACCGGGTGGTGGGCGGCGACGACCCGGTGGCGGCGGAGATCGGTCGGTCCAGCGGCGCCGACATGGTCGGGCACGTCCCCGGGCTGCACCTACCGGATGGTCGACGTCGAGCTGGCCCGCAGCTCGCCTGGCCTTCGACCTGGTGGATCCGGCCGGTGTCGGCCCTGGGCCGGCTGGCGGTGCCGGTACCCGGGCTCCACAACGCCCGGAACGCCGCCGTGGCCGCCGTGGCCGCCCTGGCCGTGGGCGTCCCCTTCGACGCCGTGGCCCGGGCCCTGGCCCGCTTCGCCGGCGTGGCCCGCCGCTTCGAGTTCCGGGGCACCGTCGACGGGGTCACCTTCGTCGACGACTACGCCCACCTGCCCAGCGAGGTCCGGGCCGCCCTGGCCGCGGCCCGCAACGGCGGGTGGCCGACGGGTGGTGGCCGTGTTCCAGCCCCACCGCTACAGCCGGACCGCCGAGCTGTGGGCGGAGTTCGGCCAGGCGTTCGGCGACGCCGACGTGGTGGTGGTCACCGACGTCTACGGGGCCGGGGAGGCCCCGGTGCCCGGGGTGACCGGGCGGCTGGTGGCCGACGCCGTCCGACGGGAGCATCCCGGGCACGCCGGTGCACTACGTGGCCGGACGGTCCGACCTGCGCGCCGCGGTGCGGCGGCCTGCTCGCGGCCCGGCGACCTGTGCTGCACCCTGGGGGCCGGCGACCTGACCTCCCTCCCCGACGAGCTGATGTCCGATGCCGAGCTGGTGAGGCGGCCGGTGAGACCCGCGCCGACGACCTCGGCCGCGCTGGACGCGGGCCCTCGGGGCCCGGCGCCCGGCGGCGACCATCCCCTGGGGGCGCTCACCACCTACCGGGTCGGGGGCACGGCCGCCCTGTTCGTGGAGGTGGCGGACGAGGCACGGCTGCGTGGAGGTGGCCCGCCGCACTCGCCGGGACCGACGTTCCGGTGCTGGTGCTCGGGCGGGGATCGAACCTGCTGGTGGCCGACCGGGGCTTCGACGGCCTGGTGGTAACCCTCGGGCCGGCCTTCGACACCGTCGCCCTGGAGGGCACCGACGGTCCGGGCCGGAGCGGCCCTGAGCCTCCCGGTGCTGGCCCGCCGCACCGCCGCCGCCGGCCTCACCGGCCTGGAGTGGGCGGTGGGCGTGCCCGGCTCGGTGGGGGGCGCCGTCCGGATGAACGCCGGCGGCCACGGCTCGGACACCGCCGCCACCCTGGTCGACTATCGGCTGGGTCGACCTGGCCACCGGATCGGTCGGCGACGTCGCCGGCCGAGCGAGCTCGCGTCCGGCTACCGTCACACCGCCCTGGCTCCGGCACCGAGGTGGTGGTGGCGGGCACGTTCCGCGCTCGAGCCCGGTGAGCCGGCCGAGGGAGAGGCCGCCATCGCCGAGATCGTCCGATGGCGGCGGGCCAACCAGCCGGGGGGCAGCAACGCCGGCTCGGTCTTCACCAACCCGCCCGGTGACTCGGCCGGGCGGCTGATCGACGCCTGCGGGCTGAAGGGGTTCCGGATCGGGACGGCCGAGGTCTCCACCAAGCACGCCAACTTCATCCAGGCCGACCCCGGGGGCTCGGCCGACGACGTCCTGCCGGCTCATCGACCACGTGCAGGTCGGCGGTGGCCGAGGCCACCGGCGTCGTCCTGCGCACCGAGGTCCGGCTGGTCGGGTTCCCCGATGCCGACGCCGGGGACGGCGCTCGATGAGCCCGTGCCACGCCGCCCGCGACCGGGACCAGCGCCCGACCATCGATCCCCGCATCCGCCAGCGGCGGCTGGCCATCCGGCGCAGCCAGGGGCGGCGACGGCTCCGGTGGATCGGGGGCGTGGTGGCGGCCGCGGTCCTGGTGGTGGCGGTTGTCGGCCTGGCCCACACCCCGTGGTTCGGCGCCCAGGTCGTCACGCGTGACCGGAGCCCACCCCCACACCCCCGACGCCGCCATCGTGGCCGCGGCCGGCCTCCAGGGCCACCCGCCCCTGATCAGCGTGGACCCCGGAGCCGTGGCCAAGACGGGTCGAGTCGCTGCCCTTCATCGCCACCGCCCAGGTCCGCCGGCACTGGCCCGACGGGGTGCAGATCGCCGTGACCGAGCGGGTACCGGTGGTCGAGATGGCCGGACCGGGGACGTCGTGGTCGCTGCTGGACGGGCACGGCCGCACCCTGCAGGTGATCCCGAGCCGGCTCGCCCGGCCTGGTGGTCTACATCGTGCACACCGCCACCGCCGGGATTCCCCCCGGCCCCGGTCGGGCAGGTCGCTGCCCCCGGCCGGCCGGCCCCGGCCTCGAGGTCAGCCGGACCCTGCCGCCGGCCTTCTCCGCCCAGGTGGTGTCGGTGACCGTGGCTGCCGACGGGTCCATCAGCCTGGCCCTCAACTCGGGGATCACCGTCCTGTTCGGCACGGACGCCGACCGCACGGCCAAGTACCAGGACATCGCCGCCATCCTCGCCCACGGGACCCTGCACGCCACCTCGGTCATCGACGTGACGGTGCCGGAGTCGCCGACGGTGAGCGGCTGACGGCGACCGACAGGTGACCTACGGTCGACAAGCGGGGTCGTCCCGGGGTCCGACGCGTTTGGACAGTGCTTGACCAGGTACTCCGCTGACCGTATCGTGGGCGCCAACTCGCCGGTTGGAACGGTTTCAACCTTTGGTCGAGGGTAAGGGATTACATGACCGTTCCGGCGCAGAACAACTATTTCGCCGTCATCAAAGTGGTAGGGGTAGGTGGCGGCGGGGTGAATGCCGTCAACCGGATGATCGACGCCGGTCTGCGGGGCGTCGAGTTCATCGCCACCAACACCGACGCCCAGGCTCTGCTGATGAGCGATGCCGACCTCAAGTTGGACATCGGGCGCCAGCTCACCCGGGGCCTCGGGGCCGGAAGCGATCCCGAGGTGGGGCGCCTGGCCGCCGAGGAGCACCGGTCGGAGATCGAAGAGGCGCTGAAGGGCGCCGACATGGTCTTCATCACCGCCGGCAAGGGCGGCGGCACCGGCACCGGGGCCGCCCCGGTGGTGGCCGAGATCGCCAAGTGCCTGGGGGCCCTGACCATCGGCGTGGTCACCCGACCCTTCACCTTCGAGGGCCGGCGCCGCTCGGTCCAGGCCGAGGCGGGGATCCAGAACCTGAAGGAGAAGGTCGACACCCTCATCATCATCCCCAACGACCGGCTGCTCACCGTGTCCAACGAGAAGACCTCGATGGTCAACGCCTTCAAGATGGCCGACGAGGTCCTCATGCAGGGCGTCCAGGGCATCACCAGCCTGATCACCGTGCCCGGCCTGATCAACACCGACTTCGCCGACGTGAAGATGATCATGAGCAACGCCGGCACCGCCATCATGGGGATCGGCTCGGCCACCGGCGAGGGCCGCTCGGTCAACGCCGCCCGGGCCGCCATCACCAGCCCCCTGCTCGAGGCCTCCATCGAAGGGGCCCGGGGCATCCTCCTCAACATCGCCGGCGGCCCCGACCTGGGCCTGTTCGAGGTCAACGAGGCCGCCGAGATCATCCACGGCGTGGCCCATCCCGACGCCAACATCATCTTCGGCAGCGTCATCGACGAGGCCATGGGCGAAGAGGTGCGGGTCACCGTCATCGCCGCCGGCTTCGAGCGGTGGGAGGCCCAGGGGCGGGGCGGCGCCAGTCCCACCGAGTCGGCCGGTCCCGAGGAGACCCGGAGCCGGGTGCTGGGGGCGGAGACGGCACACGAGGACATCTTCGCCACGCCGACCGACGACGAGCTCGACCTGGGCGACGACGACTTCGACGTGCCCTCGTTCCTTCGCTGACGGAGCGACCTCGCTCCGGTCCTGATCGTCGGCGCCGTCCGCGCCGCCTGGAGCGACGCCTCCGCCGGGGACCTCCGCCCCGCCGGGGATGGGAGCGATGAAGCCGGCTCCGCTGGAGGCAGTGGGTGGCCAGGGCCACCGGCCGGATCCCGGCCTCGCCGCCGGTCGGCCGCGTGCACTGGCTGCGCCAGGTGCACGGGAGCACCGTGGTCGTGGTCCCCGCCGAGGACGGGCCGGGGCCCGGTCGACCTCGACGTGCCGCCCCGGTCGGTCACGGCGGTCCTGGCCGGCGAGGGCGACGCCCTGGTGTCGGCCGCTGTCGGCGACGGCCCTGGCCGTGCTCACCGCCGACTGCGCCTCGATCGCCCTGGGCAGCCCCGAGGGGGTCTTCGGCGCCGTCCACGCCGGCTGGCGGGGCCTGGTGGACGGGGTGGTGGAGCGCGCCGTCGACGGCCATGAGGGCCATCGGGGCCACCGAGGTGGTCGGCGCCCTCGGCCCCTGCATCCATCCCGAGTGCTACGAGTTCTCCGACGCCGGACCTCGACCGGGTGGCCGCGGCGCTTCGGCGACCGGGTGCGGGGCCGGACCGCGGCCGGCCGGCCGGCCCTGGACCTCCCGGCCGCGGTGGCGGCGGCCCTGGCCGCCGGCGGCGGCCCGCCAACAGGTCGTCGTCGTGGCCTGCACCGCCTGTGGCCGGCGGCTACTTCTCCCACCGGGCCCGGGGCGACTCGGGCCGCCAGGCCCTGGTGGTCTGGTCGGCCGCCGGGGACCGGTCCGGGTGACCGCCGCTCCGGCCCGGTTCGAGCCGACGGGTTCGCCGAGCCGGCTGGACGAGGTGCGCCGCCGGATCGGCCGCCTCGCCCCGATCCCGGCCTCGGTCCGGCTGGTGGCCGTGACCAAGGGGTTCGGCCCCGAGGCGGTCCGGATGGCCCTGGCCGCCGGGCTTGACCGACATCGGGGAGAACTATGCCGACGAGCTGGTGGCCAAGGCCGGCCAGTTGGCAGGCGAAGGCCGGTGGGGCCGGCCAGGCCGGTCTGGCACTTCCTCGGGGCCGTGCAGCGCAACAAGGTGGCCCGCCTGGCCCCGCTTGGTGTCCTGGTGGCAGGGGGTGCGCCGGCTCGAGGAGGGGCGGGCCATCGCCCGCCGGCACCCCGGCGCGACCGTGCTGGTCCAGGTGGACGTGGCCGGACTGCCCGGGCGGGGGGGCTGCCCGCCCGACGCAGGTCCCCGAGCTGGTGGCGGCACTGCGGGACGAGGACCTCGAGGTGGCCGGCCTGATGGCGGTGGGACCGCCGGGCCCGCCCGAGGCCGCCCGGACCGGCTTCGCCCTGGTCTCGTCGCTGGCCGACTGCCCTGGACCTGCCGGTGCGCTCGATGGGCATGACCGACGACCTCGAGGTGGCCCTGTCGGAGGGCTCGACCATGGTGCGGCTGGGCCGGGCCCTGTTCGGCGGCCGGGCCCCGGCCGTCTCATGAGTCGGGCCGTGGGGACGGGCCGGAAGCACTGCCGCCGGTGTGCCTCCGACCCCTGTCGCCGGAGCCCGCCCCAGTCACGGATGCCATCCACCGGTCCCTGGAGCCACGCACTACGCTGTGTCGAGGAGGAAACGATGGCTGCTTCGTTCATGAAAAAGACCATGGCGTACCTGGGTCTCGTCGACGACGACTACGACGACTACGACGACTACGACCCGAGGTCGCCGCGCCGCGTCGCCGGTCGGACGGGTGACGCAACGTTCGACCGGGATCGCTCGACGAGGTCGACGAGCCTCCGGTGGCGACGCCGAAACCGCGGATCCGGACCCTGACCCGGGACGAGACGGCCGGCACCGCGGTGGCGGCCTCCGCCCCCGACCATGACCTCACGTGCCTCGGTGGGCTCGTCGTCGGTGCGGCCCATCTACGCCGGAGTCGGCGGGGGCCAGGGTGCACATCGTGGCCCCGGGACGGTTCGCCGACGCCCAGGAGATCGCCAACCGGCTCATGAACAACCAGCCGGTGATCGTCAACATGCAGAGCGCCGACCGCGACCTGCAGCGACGGATGATCGACTTCTGCAGCGGCGTGACCTATGCCCTGTCGGGCGGCATGGAGCGGGTGGCCGACGAGGTGTTCCTCCTCACGCCGTCGAACGTGAAGGTCTCCGACGAGGAGCGCCAGCGCCTGGCCGACCGCGGTTTGGTGAATCCCTGAGCCAGGATGGTGTCGGGAGCCGACGGCCGGCGCCGTACGGGAAGGGGAGTGAGCCGGGATGATCGCACGCCTCATCGTCCTCGTCCTCGAACTGTTCATCCTCGTCCTGATCGTCTACTCCATCCTGAGCTGGTATCTGGCCTACGCCCGGGTGTCCTACGACTCGCCGGCCTACAAGATCAACCGGGTGCTCTCGGCCATCTGTGATCCGGTGCTCAACCCGATCCGCCGGATCATTCCACCGGCCCGGATCGGCGGTGTCGGACTCGACCTCTCGGTCCTGATCCTGTTTCTGGTGATCCAGGTCATTCTCATCCCGGTGTTCTACAACGACGGCTAGTCTCCGGAAGTTTCTCGATGAATCCCTGGAACGGCCTGGCTCGCGCCGCTAGCATGGGCCGCATGGATGCCTCGCAATCTGCCCTCGATTCGCTCCGCACCGTCGAGTTCCGTGAGACCCTGAAGGGGTACCACCGGGACGACGTCGACGAGTACCTCGAGAAGGCCGCGGTGGAGGCCGAGGGACTGCAGGAGCAGCTCCGCCAGAGCGGCGAGCGGCTGCGCCAGGCCGCCGAGCGGATCTCCCAGCTGGAGACGCCAGCTCGAGCAGCAGCCGGCACCGGTGGTCCGAAGCCGACGCCTCGGTGCCCGACGACACCCTGCAGCGCACCCTGCTGCTGGCCCAGAAGTTCGTGGACGAGACCAAGGCCGACTCCGAGGCCCAGGCGGCCCGGATCATCGCCGAGGCCGATGCCAAGGCGCGCCAGATGACCGAGCAGGCCCAGTCCCAGGCCAGTCCAGATCGCCGCCGAGTCGGAGCAGCGGCTGCGCGAGGAGATCGCCCGGCTGGAGGACTCCCGGGGTCGGCTGACCCACGAGGTGGAGACCATGAACCGCCATCTCGAGGGCGAGCGGAGCCGGCTGCGGACCGCCCTGAGCGAGATCCTCCGCTGGGTGGACGAGAACGTGCAGCCGGGCACCTCACCCGAACCGGTCCGACCGGCTCCGGACCAGGCCGCCCCCGACACCGGCCCGGTGCCGGCCCCGGCCCCGGCCCCGGCCCCGGTGGCCCAGGCGGGCAACCGTCCCGTGGCGGCACCCCAGGCGGCGCCGGCCCCAGCAGCAGCGGCACCGGCCCCTCCGGCGAGGTGACCCAGATGCGCCCGGCCGGGGCCACCACCGCGTCCGGCCAGCACCAACGCCCCCCTGGCCCACTGAGCCAGTCTGACCGCGCTCGGGGCTCGGGCCACTGGCCGGCCGTCGCCCGTGCCATCGTCGGCGTCGAGCCGGGCACCGGCGACCGACGTCGATGCCGGATGCACGGCGTGTTCGAAGGCCGCGGCCGCACCGCTATGGTCCTGGGGCCGGTTCGCTCTCGGGATTGCCGCAGTGAGCTGGGCACGGTATCGTCACCCGCCCGTCAGATGTCGGGAATGCTCCTGGACCACTGCGTGCTGAGGATCGTGGCCCGGAGGCGGCGCCACCGTTGAAGGAGACGATGTGACGGCAGCGAAGAAGGCGGCAGCGCCCGCGCCGAAGAAGGCCGCCGGCGGCGAAGAAGGCGACCGCGTCGGCCAAGACGGCCGCCGCCAAGAAGAGCCGACGCCACGAAGGCCGCCGCCCCGAAGCGGCGAAGCCGAGGCCAAGCCGGCGGCGCCGGCCAAGAAGGCAGCCGGCGGCCAAGAAGGCCGCCGCCGGCGCCAAGAAGGCCGCCGGCCGCCAAGAAGGCCGCCCCGGCCACGAAGGCGGCCGCCAGCGCCGAAGAAGGCCGCCCCGGCCGAAGGCGGCCGCCGGCGGCCAAGAAGGCCACCGGCGGCCAAGAAGGCCCCGGCCGCCGCCCAAGCGGCCCACGGTGGGACCCTACGCCAAGGAGCCGAAGTTCCTGGAGGAGCAGCGCGCAGCTCCTGCTCGAGGAGCGGGCCATCTACAAGGGCCAGGCCGTCGACCTGCGGGCCGAGGCCGACTCGCTGGCCCTGGAGCGCGAGCCCGGCGACGTCCAGTTCGACGAGGAGTCGGGTGAGGGCGGCACGGTGACCGTCGACCGGGAGCGGAACCTGGCCCTGTCGGCCCAGGCCTCGGCGGCGGTGGAGGAGATCGACGACGCCCTGCGCAAGATCGATCGGAAGACCTACGGGGGATGTGAGCGGTGCTACCAGCCCATCCCCAAGGCCCGGCTCCGGGCCCTGCCCTTCGCCCGGCTGTGCGTGGCCTGCAAGAGCGGTGGGCTGTCGCGGCGCTGACCGGTGAGCCGGCCGTGACCGAGCGCACCACCGGGTCAGCCCGACCGGCGCCCGGCGGCTGGCGGTGGCGGTGGCCGTCGTGGCGGCGGTGGTGGTGGCCGACCAGCTGACCAAGTGGTGGGCGGTCACCCGCCTCGTCGCACGGGTCCGATCCACGTGATCGGCACGCTCGACCTCGAACTGACCCGCAACACCGGGTGCCTCGTTCAGCCTGTTCCAGGGGAAGGCCTTCGTGCTGGTGCCGGTGGCGGTGGTGCTGGTGGCCGTGCTGGTGGTGATGGCGTGGCGGGCCCCGTCGACCGGCCGGGCCGCCATCCTCGGGCTCATCCTGGGCGGGGCGCTGGGCAACCTCGCCGACCGCTTCTTCCGCGACGACCACGGGGCGGTGGTGGACTTCGTGGCCCTCCACTTCTGGCCCACCTTCAACGTGGCCGACGCCTCGCATCGTGGTGGGTTGCGTCCTGCTGCTCGTCTCCCTGGTGCGGGGGCCGCGGCTCGTCGTGACCGTGCTGACGGTGACGGTGCCGGCCTCACTCGACGGGGTCCGGGTGGACAAGGCGGTGGCCCTGGTGGCCGACCTGTCCCGCTCGACGGTCAACGCCCTGGTCGACGAGGGCCGGGTCCGGATCGACGGGGTCACCGTCCGCAGCCGGAGCACGGCCCTCCGGCTGCGGCCAGGAGCTCGAGGTCGACCGGGACGAGGAGCCGGCCCCGCGCCGGCCCGGCGGGCGACCCCGGCGGTCGAGCTTCGAGGTGGTCTACGCGGACCGCCGACATGATCGTGGTGGACAAGCCGGCCGGCCTGGTGGTCCATCCCGGTGCCGGGTCATCGGACCGGGACCCTGGTCCACGGCCTGCTGGCCCGGTTCCCCGACCTCGGCGTCCCTGCCCGGCGCGGTCGGGGTCGGACCCCGAGCGCCCGGGCATCGTGCACCGGCTGGACCGGGGCACCTCGGGACTGATGGTGGTGGCCCGGACGCCGGCCGCCTACCGGTCGCTGGTGGACCAGCTGGGCCGGCGCGACAGGTGACCCGGAACTACCGGGCCCTGGTCCTCGGCACCGTGGACGGGGACGTCCGGGCTGGTCGACGCACCCATCGGCCGCTCGGTCAGCTCACCCACCCGGATGGCGGTGTCCCGCAAGGGCAAGGAGGCCCGGACCCGCTACCACGTGGAGCGGCGCTTCACCGAGCCGGCGCCCACCACCCTGCTGACGGCCGTCGCTGGAGACCGGCCGCACCCACCAGATCCGGGTCCACCTGTCCGCCATCGGCCATCCGGTGGTGGGCGACGAGGTCTACGGCCAGGGGCGGTCGCTGCCCGGGGCGGTCGTCTCCCGGCCCGTTCCTCCACGCCGGCTCCCTGGCCTTCGACCATCCGGGCACGGGGGAGCCGGTGTCGTGGACGTCCGAGCTGCCCGACGACCTCCGTCGGCCAGCTGGACCGTCTGGGCGAATGAGGCCGCCCGCCTCGCTCGTATCGGAACCGCGGTGACGTGGGTCTCCGGGACGGCCCAGAGGGTCTCAGGCGGCCTCGTGGGCCGCTTCGAGCATCTCGCTGTCGGCCAGGACCTCGAGGGCCTCGGCCTCGGCCTGGCGCACCTTGCGCACGCCGATCCCCAGCCGCTCGGCCGTGGTCTGCAGCGACGCCGGGTCGCTGCCGTCGAATCCGAACCGGTGCCGGATGACCTGGCGCTGCAGATCGGTGAGCCGGTCCACGGCCTGGCGCACCAGGTCGAGGGTGAGCTCGGAGGCCACCTCGTCCTCGAAGTCGCTGAGGTCGGTGGACACCAGGTCCCCGAGGGTGGCGGTGGAGTCGGTGGTGGCCGGCTGGTCGAGGCTGGCCACCACCCGGGCCACCTGGGACAGGTCGGAGCGCACCTCGGCGGTGGTGTTGGTGGCGTTGTCCATCTCGTCGTCGGTGGGCGGCCGCTGGAACTGGTGGGTCAGCTCCCACAGGGCGGCGTCCACCTGCTGGTTGCGCTCGGCCACCTCCATGGGCAGCCGGATGGTGCGACCGTGCTGCTGGACGGCCCGCTGCAGGGCCTGGCGGATCCACCAGGTGGCGTAGGTGGAGAACCGGAAGCCGCGCTCCCAGTCGAACTTGTCGACGGCCCGCATCAGGCCGAAGGTGCCCTCCTGGATGAGGTCGGGCAGGTCGACGCCCCGGTCCTGGTAGCGACGGGCCCAGTGGACCACCAGTCGGAGGTTGGCCGCCACCATCTCCCGGCGGGCGGCCTCGTCGCCGGCGGCCACCCGCTTGGCCAGCTCGGTCTGGGCCTCGTGGTCGGGCAGGGGGTGGTGGTCGAGGTCCCGGAGGAACAGGCCGAGGCTGTCGGCGTCCGAGCCCCGGCTCCGGCCGACGGGCGCGACGACCCGGGCCGGACGCCCTGGGGCGGCCGACCCCCGAGCTGCAGTAGCCGCTCCCGTCGTGCGGGAGGACTCCGTTCGAGCCCCTCGTTCCTTCTCCCTGCTCACCGTGCGAGTCGTCATCCCTCTCCTCATTCATCGTCATAGGGTCGACAGAACCTTTAACGCCCGATCGGCCCGGGACATTCCATCGATGTGATTCGATCCGCCTACAACCCTTCCCACCTGGTCGGGGAGCGCACGACGGCTTGCGTGGTAGGTGTTCGGAGTGGTCGCGCTGTCCGGATGAGCACCCCAGCCCCGCGCTGCGTCCTGGTTCGCCACGGCGAGACCGAGTGGAGCCTCGACGGCCGCCACACCGGCCGCACCGACCTCCCCCTGCTGCCCGAGGGGTCGAGCCAGGCCGAGGCGCTGCGCCCGCTGCTGTCGGGCCGCGCCTTCGCCGCCGTCCTGACCAGCCCCCTCGCTCCGGGCCCGGGAGACCGCCGAGCTGGCCGGTCTGGGAGCGGGGGCGGTCGTCGACCCGGACCTGGCCGAATGGGACTACGGCGCCTACGAGGGTCTGACCACCGACCGAGATCCGCGCGGCAGCGCCCCGGGTGGGACCTGTTCGCCGACGGGGTGCCCGGACGGGGAGTCGGCCGACGACGTGGCCGCGCGGGTCGACCGGGTCATCGCCCGGGTCCGGGCCGCGCCCGGCGACGTGGCCTGCGTGGCCCACTCCCATGTCCTGCGGGTCCTGGCCGCCCGGTGGATCGGGCTGGACCCGCCGTGGGCCGGAGCCTGGTCCTGGACCCGGCCGCGGTCAGCGAGCTGGGCTGGGATCGCGAGCAGCCGGTGGTGCTGACGTGGAACCGGCACTGACCGGAGCCACCCGGTGAGTGGGTACGGTCCCGGCCGGCGGTCAGCCCGCCGCGCCGACGGACGGCCGGGGTGGGCGACGGGGGAGCCGGACTGGTTCAGCCGGCACTCTGGCGGAGGGCCGGGACCCGACCCTGGGCCCGGGCCACCATGTCGGCCAGGTTGAACGAGTCGAGATGGGTGCGCATGTGCTCGCCGACGTCGGCCCACACGGTGAGCAGCACGCACTGGCCCTCGTGGTCGCAGGCCCCGTTCTCGTGGGGAAGCCCGAAGTCGCCGGCCACGATGGGCCCGTCGACGGCCGAGACGATCTGGGACAGGGTGATCTCCTCGGGCGGCCGGGCCAGCACGTAGCCGCCGCCCACGCCCCGCTTGGACCGGACCAGGCCGGCCCCCTTCAGGGCCAGCAGGATCTGCTCGAGGTAGGGCTGGGGCAGCCCGGTGCGCTCGGCGATGTCCCGCACCGCGGTCGGGCCCTCCCCGTCGGTGTGCAGGGCCAGCGACAGCAGGGCCCGGCTGGCGTAGTCACCTCGGGTGGAAACCTTCACGGGCCCATGCTATTGCCTGCGCGGCCCGGCACGAGTGCCTGGACCCGGGGACCGCGATCGGTCCGGTGCCGCCGGTGAGGCCCGACCCGGCCGGTCAGCGGCCGCCCAGTTTGCCGCCGGCCAGGTCCTCGGCCATGGCCCACCCGAAGGCCACCAGCCGACCGCCGGCGGCGGCGTCGACCTCGTCGAAGAAGGCGCACATGTCGTCGTCGGCGGCGCCCTTGGGGCTGACGAAGTCGAAGCCACCGGACTCGCAGCCGTCACCGGCCACCACGAAGGTCCGGTCGTCGATGCGGCCGTCGGCCCCGAACCGCTTGGCCAGCCGGCGGCCCCAGGCCCGCTCCTCGCCGGTGGCCTTGTGGCCCGGGCCCGGGCACCACGTCGGTCAGCCCGGCGAAGGCCCGGAAGCCCTCGGCGGCCAGCAGACGGGTCCCGACCAGGACGTCCTCGTCGGGGAAGGCCAGCAGGGCCCGGCGGTACTTGTCGCCCATCATGGCCCGGAGCACGGTATCGGCCCGGGAGGTCCGGTCCACGGTGGCCAGCCCGATGAGCAGCGACGGCGTGCCGCCGATCCGCTCGAGGGTGGAGAAGGAGTAGCCCCGGAGCTTCGACCCCTCGCGGGCCCGGGTGACCAGCACCCACTCCTCCCGCTGTTTCGAGAGGAACCCGATGTCGAATCGGGGTTCCCGCTCAGCGCACAGATCGGCCATTTCGGCCAGCTCGGCGTCACTGATCGATGTGCAGTCCTTGGTCTCCACCTGGATGGACATATGCCGTTCCGTACTCCTCGGTCTCCCTGCGGTGTGCACCGCCGGCCCGGGTCTGCCGTGGATTCCCCCTGAACCGTCCGGCCCCATGGGCTGGACGGGTTGTGTGGGCCTCCACGCCAGGAGCCGTAACGACGATTTTACGGGATTTGGAGCCGCCTGTCGTATCCGGCCCCCGACGGTGCCGAACCTGGGGCTCTGCGGTGGGCCGTCACGCCGATTCGGGCCGGCGTCCGGCGCCGGCGACCGGCGTCGGCCGGCGGCCGTCAGCGTCCGGATGGCGTTGGGCCCGAGCAGCACCCGGAGCTCACCGACCAGGCCCCGGCGGCTGTCCACGTTGAACTCGGAGGGCAGTCGCAGCACCTTCTCGCCGACGTGGAGGAAGACCGGGGAGTCGCCCGGGATGCTCGCGACAGCAGGCGCTTCAGCCCGTCGACCAGTGCGGTCGGTGAGGCGTGTGGAGCGGCAGGGAGATCCGCAGGTCGGAGTGCCCGTCCACGGCCAGCTCGGGCGCTGCACCTCCATGCACACCAGCTTGAGCCGGTCGTCCCGCAGGTCCACCCGGCCCTTCAGGACCACGATGGCGTCGTCGTCGAGCAGGGCGCCGTAGTCGGCCATGGACTTGGGGAAGACGAACACCTCGATGGAGGCGTTGAGGTCCTCCAGCACGAAGGTGGCCATGAGGTCGCCCTTCTTGGTGTAGCGGCGGGTCAGCTCGGTGACCACCCCGCCGACCAGGCGGACCTGGCCCTCCCCGCCGTAGCCGCCCCCGGCCCCGCCGGCCGGCGTCCGGGTCGACGTCCCGCAGCTCGGCCAGGGTGCAGTCGGTCAGCCGGGCCAGCGAGCCCTCGAGGCCCATCAGCGGGTGGTCGCTGATGTAGAGGCCGAGCATCTCCTTCTCGAAGGCCAGGCGCTGGCCCTTGTCGAACTCGGTGTCGGGGATGGGGAGCCGGGTGTCGCCGAACCCGGTGGTCTGCCCGTCGGTCTCGGTCTCCAGGGAGGCGAACAGGGAGACCACCCCGGCATCGTGCTCCCGCCGGCGCTCGAGGGTCCGGTCGACGATCTCCTCGAAGGCCAGGCACAGGCCCTGGCGGGGATGGCCGAGGGAGTCGAATCCCCCCGCCTTGATCAGCGAGTCGATGGTCCGCTTGTTGAGGACCTGGGGGTCGACCCGCTGGCAGAAGTCGTAGAAGTCGGCGAAGGGCCCGTTGGCCTCCCGCTCGGCCACGATGAGGCCGACCAGGCCCTCGCCCACGTTGCGCACGGCGGCCAGCCCGAAGGTGATGGCCCCCGGGCTTGTCGCCCTGCGCCCCGAGGGCGCCCTCCCCGTCGGAGAAGTCGGCGGCGAACTCGGCCAGCGAGCGGTTGACGTCGGGGACCAGCACCTCGATGCCGATGGCGCGGCACTCGGCCAGGTACACCGCCGTCTTGTCCTTGTTGTCCTTGACCGAGGTCAGCAGGCTGGCCAGGTACTCGACCGGGTAGTGGGCCTTGAGCCACGCCGTCTGGTAGGCGATGAAGCCGTAGCCGTAGGCGTGGGACTTGTTGAAGGCGTAGTCGGCGAAGGGCTCGATGATGTCGAACAGGTCGGTGCCGAGCGACTCCTCGTAGCCGGTGGCCACGCAGCCGGCCACGAACTTCTCGCGCTCGGCCTGGATGAGGGCCCGGTTCTTCTTGCCGCACGCCTTGCGCAGGTTGTCCGCCTCGGCCAGGTCGTAGCCGGCGATCTTCTGGGCCACCCGCATGACCGACTCCTGGTAGATCATCAGGCCGTAGGTGTCCCCGAGGACCTCCTCGAGGTCGGGGTGGAGGTAGGTGACCGCCTGGCGGCCGTTCTTCCGGTCGGCGTAGTCGCGGTGCATGTTGGCCGCCATCGGGCCCGGGCCGGTACAGGGCCACCAGGGCGGCCACGTCGTCGAAGCTGGTGGGGGCGAGCGACCGCATGAGCGACCGCATGGGGCCGCCCTCGAGCTGGAACACGCCCATCGAGTCGCCCCGGCACAGCATGGCGAAGGTGTCGGGGTCGTCGAGGGGGATGGTGTCGATGTCGGGCCGGACGCCGGTCGAGACCTCGATGAGGTCGAGGGCCCGCTCGATCACCGAGAGGTTGCGCAGCCCGAGGAAGTCCATCTTCAGCAGGCCGAGGTCCTCGACCCCGTGCATCTCGTACTGGGTGACGATCGGGGGCGTCGTCGGGGTTGTTGCCGTCCGGCTTGCGCTGGACCGGCACGTACTCGGTCAGCGGCTCGTCGGTGATGACCACCGCGGCGGCGTGGATGCCGTCCTGGCGGCGCAGGCCCTCGAGGCCCTTGGCCACGTCGATGACCCGCTTGGCCTCGGCGTCGGTCTCGTACATGGTCCGCAGCTCGCCGGCGGCGGCGAACCCGTCCTCGTGCCCCTCGGTCCGGTCCAGGCAGGCGGCCAGCGGGGTGTCCCGGCCCATGAGCAGGGGGGGCATGGCCTTGGCGATCTTGTCGCCGACGATGTAGGGGTAGCCGAGCACCCGGGCGGCGTCGCGCACCGCGGCCCGGGCCTTGATGGTGGAGAAGGTGACGATCTGGGCCACGTGGTCCGGACCCGTAGCGGTCGGCGGCGTACTTGATCATGTCGCCCCGGTAGCGCTCGTCGAAGTCCATGTCGATGTCGGGCATCTGGATCCGGCCCGGGTTGAGGAACCGCTCGAAGAGCAGGTCGTAGCGGATGGGGTCGAGGTCGACGATCTGGAGGCAGTAGGCCACGCAGCAGCCGGCGGCCGAGCCCCGGCCCGGGCCCACCCGGATCCCCTGCGAGCGGGCGAAGCGGATCAGGTCCCACACCACCAGGAAGTAGGCGGAGAACCCCATGTCCCCGATGACCCCGAGCTCGTAGTCGAGGCGCTGCATGACCTCGGCGGGGACGGGGTGGCCGTAGCGCTCCTTGGCCCCCTCGACGCTCAGGTGGCGGAGGTAGGCGGCGGCCCGCTCCTCGTAGGTGTCGCCGGTGAACTCGTCGGGCACCGGGAAGCGGGGGAGGCTGGGCCGGCCGAAGTCGATCTCCACGTTGGCCCGCTCGGCGATCAGCAGGGTGTTGTCGCAGGCCTCGGGCAGCTCGGCGAAGAGGTGGCGCATCTCGGCGGCCGACTTGAGGTAGTGCTCCTCGCCCTCGAACTTGAACCGCTTGGGATCGTCGATGAGGGCGCCGGTCTGCACGCAGAGCAGGGCGTCGTGGGCCACGTGGTCCTCGCGGTGGGTGTAGTGGCTGTCGTTGGTGGCCAGCAGCGGGGCGCCGATCCGCCGGGCGATCTCCACCAGCGCCGGGTTGGTCTTGTGCTGCTCGGGCAGGCCGTGGTCCTGCAGCTCGACGAAGAGGTTGTCCTTGCCGAAGATGTCCTGGAGCCGGCCGGCCAGGGCCTCGGCCTTGATCCGGTCGTCGGCCAGCAGGGCCTGGAGCACGACGCCGCCCAGGCAGCCGGTGGTGGCGATCAGCCCGGTGCTGTGGCGCTGCGAGCAGCTCCCAGTCGAGCCGGGGCTTGTAGTAGTAGCCCTCGAGGTAGGCGGCCGACGACAGCTTGAGCAGGTTCCGGTAGCCCTCGGTGGACTCGGCCAGCAGGGTGAGGTGGTAGTAGAGCTTCTCCCCGCCGGCCACGTCGCCGCCGGTGTCGTCGACCTTGCCCTTGCGCACCGGTCGCTCGTGCCGCGACTCGGCGGCCATGTAGGCCTCGGTGCCGATGACCGGGTTGATCCCGGCCTCCCGGCAGGCGGCGTAGAAGTCGAGGACGCCGTACATGTTGCCGTGGTCGGTGATCCCGAGGGCCGGCTGGCCGTCGGCCACCGCCGCCTGCACCAGGTCCTTGACCCGGGCGGCACCGTCGAGCATCGAGAACTCGGTGTGGGTGTGCAGGTGGGTGAACGACCGTGTGCGCCAACGGGCGGGTGCCTTCCTCGGCGTGCCTCGCCCGGTGTCCGCTGAGTTCTCCACAGGGTGTGGACGAGTTACAGCAGTGTCATTCCGACGATAGCGCGCGCCGGGGTGACGCCCGAGGACGCCGGCTATCGGTGCTGGTCGGCGGGGGTGGGCTCAGAGATAGGTGCCCGGGCGGCCCACGTCGGACGGGTCGGCCCCTGGGGCAGCGAGCGCTGGCGCATCTCGTCCAGCTGGGCCCGGGCCGCCACCTGCTGGGCCACCAGGGTGGCCTGGATCCCGTGGAACAGGCCCTCCAGCCAGCCCACCAGCTGGGCGTGGGCGATCCGGAGCTCGGCGTCGGAAGGAGTGGGCGAGTCGAAGGGGATGGAGATCCGGTCCAGCTCGGCGACCAGGTCGGGGGAGAGGCCCTCGGCCAGCTCCCGGATCGACTGCTCGTAGATCTCGCGGAGCCGGCCCCGGCTGGCCTCGTCCAGCGGGGCCTGGCGGACCTCCTCCAGCAGCTGCTTGACCATCGAGCCGATGCGCAGCAGCTTGGCCGGCTGCTCGATGGACTCGGTGGGCTCCGCGTCCTCGGCCGGCGACCGTCGATGGCCTCGATGACGCCGTCCGGACCGGGCGCCGGCGCCGGGCCGTCCCTAGCCGGGGGATCGACGATCTCGGGTCGGAGCGGGGTGGATGCTCCGGTCGGTGGGCGGGCGTCGGTGGCGTCTCGGTGTCCATGGTCAGATGTTGCCATCTCCGGGCAGGGCGACCAAGGGGACCAGCAACTCGTCGGCGGTCAGGGAGCCGTGCCGGCTGTGCAGCCGGCTCTCGCCGGTGTCGGCCGGGTCGACGAAGGCGATGGGCGCGTGGGGGAGCAGGGCCACGTCCCCCAGCCGGTCGACGAGCTCGTCGCGCAGCGGGCCGCCGAACAGGCCCTCGTCGATCAGCTGGTCCCGGCTCATGACCCACGTGGTGTCGCCGTACCGCTCGGCCAGGGCCTGCTCGAGGTCGGCGGCGGCACCGGGTCGGGCGTGCAGCCAGCGGAAGCGGCCCTCGCCCGACAGGAACTGCACCGAGGACATGACGTCGCGCCCGAGCAGCTCGACCCGGGGCCCGACGTCGATCTGGCCGTGGTCGGCCGTCACCACCAGGGCGGCGCCGGCGGGCAGCTCGGCCACCACGTCGGCCACCAGCCGGTCCACGGCCACCAGCTCGGCGTCGTAGAGCTCGCCCGAGCCCGCTGCCGTGGGCCACCTTGTCGATCCCGTCGTAGTAGGCGTAGACGCAGCGGCTCGCCCTCGGCGCAGGAGCCGTCCCACCTCGACCGGCAGCGACGAGAGCACGCTGTAGCCGTGCAGCGGGGAGTTCCCGAGATGGGCGGCGGTGAACCCGGTGCCCCCGAACTCGCTCTTGGACACCACCGGCACCGGTCCGGGCCGCCCCGGCGAAGGACGGGAAGGGCTGGAACCGGCGGGCCGGCACCGTCGCGGCGGACGTCGCGGGCCCGGCCGCTCCCAGGGTCCACCGGAGCACGTTGAGGATCTGGTCGTCGAGGGCCAGCCGGTAGCCGAGCAGGCCGTGGTCGCTCGGCGGCCGGCCGGTGGTGATCGAGGTGAGGGCGCAGGCCGTGGTGGTCGGGGCCACCGAGGTGATGGGCCGGTCGATGCCGTCGGCCGCCGACAGGGTGGGGGCCAGGGCCGGCCGGGCCCGGAGCTGCTCCCAGCCCAGACCGTCGAGCGACCAGCAGGACCACCTGGTCGGCGTGGCGGGCGGCGTCGGGCAGCCAGCCGGGCTCGGCGCCGGGCGGGTCGTTCCCGCTGATGAGGGCGGGCACCACGTTGGCGATGCAGGCGCCCCGGTAGTCGGGGAGGAGCGGACTCGGCGTCACGGTGGGCTGCCGACTGCGGGGCGGAGCGGGGGGCGGGCCGGGGGGTGAGACACAACCGTCGACCTTAGGTCGACGCGCCGGGGGATGGTCAGCTCGCGCGGGAGCAGGGCGCGGACCGTCTTGTAGCAGTGGCCGTCCCGGGGCGTGGAGACCGACGCCACCAGGTAGTGGGGCTTGAACCCGAGCGCGGCGGCCAGGTCCTTGCCCGTGCAGGCGGTCCCGCCGGGCCACGTCGAGGGCCCGCTCGGCCCGGGGGTCCTCGACCGGGAGCCAGTTGTCGCTGCGTCCCCAGCCGAAGCGGATCCAGGTCGAGCGGTCCTCGATCCGCCGGAACAGGACCGGGCCCTTGGTCGGGACCACCAGGGCCAGCGAGGGGCGGAATCCCCGGAACTCCCAGTAGGGGGCGGACGCGCCGGGGAACCCGAGCACGTGCTCCTCCACCGGGGCCGCCAGCTGGTGGAGGAGCGTGCGGACCCGCCGGCCGTGGAGGGTCCCGAGGTGGCGGGGGAGGCCGGTCGGCGGTGACCGCCTCGGGCTGGGCCAGGTCGTCGCGTTCGGGCTCCTCGGCCAGCTGCGGCCTCGACCACGTCGAAGGGGGCCAGGTCGGGCCCGTGGTCCTCGGGCCAGGCCACCCGGACCCGGACCAGCGTGCCCGAGGCCAGGTCCACGCCGGTGGTGTCCTCGGCGTGGCAGGCCAGGACCAGCACGGTGAGCGACGTGCCGCCGGCCACCTCGATCCGGGCCCGGGGCTTGATGGCGCGGACGACGTCACGGGCCGTGCCGCTGCGTGGGGTGCGGGTCGAGGGTCGGCTCACCGGACCTCACCGGCCCGGAGGCGGGAGCCGCAGCTGCGCCGCCAGGGTGTCGGCGTCGTCGGCCGGCAGCTGGCAGGCGTAGTTCCGGCAGACGTAGGCGCGATCGGCCGGCCCGGTCCTCCCACAGCGGCGAAGCGGTCGGCTCGCCCCAGGCCAGGACGGCACCGGGCAGCCACCGGTCCCGGACCACCTCCACCAGGTCGGGACGGTCCCCGGTGACCACCACCTCGGTGAAGCCGTCCACCAGCAGCGAGGCGGTGAGCACGGTGTGGGCGAAGGCGGTCGGATGGCGGGTGAGCAGGTCGCCGAACATGGTCGACCACCTCGCGGGCCGCCTCGGTGTAGCCGGTCCGCGCCGGTGAGCGCGCCCAGTCGGGCCAGGGCCAGGGCGGCCACGGCGTTGGCCGAGGGGGTGGCGCCGTCGAAGATGTCCTTGGTCCGCACGATGAGGGCCTCGGCGTCGTGGCCGGTGGTGAAGAACCCGCCGCCGCTCGTCGTCGTGGAACAGCTCCAGGAGGGCGTCGGCCGTCGTCGACGGCCCGTTCGGTCCAGACGGCCTCGGCCGGTGAGCTCGCCCAGGCGGGTGAAGCAGTCGACCAGCCAGGCGTAGTCGGCGGCGTAGGCCAGGTGGCGGGCCCCTCCCTCGGCCTGCCAGCTCCGCAGCCAGCGACCGTCGTCGCCCAGGAGGTGGTCGCAGAGGAACTCGCCGATGGCCACGGCGGCGTCCCGCCACTGCCGGGTTGCCGGTGGCCGGCGGCCGCCTCGGCCAGGGCCGAGCCGTACATGGCGTTCCACTCGGTGAGGACCTTGTCGTCGAGTCCGGGCCGGACCCGCGGCTCCCGGGCCTCGAAGAGCAGTGTCCGGCCCGACTCCGTCGACTCGTCTCCGACCAGGGGCTGGCCCACCGGGCGGCGGAGGATGGTGGTGCCCTCGAAGTTCCCCTCCGGGGTCACCCCGAACCAGTCCGTCACCGCATCGGCCACCTCGTCCACGGCCGTCACGTCCCTGTGGTCCACGCCGGCGTCGACCGCGGCGGCGACCTGGTCCGGGGTCCACACGTAGAACCGGCCCTCGACGCCCTCGGAGTCGGCGTCCTCGGCCGAGTACACCCCGCCGGCCGGCGTGGTCAGGTCCCGGCCCACGTAGCCACGATGCCCTCCATGACCCGGAGGTAGTCCTCGCCGGCCGGTGACCTGCCAGCCGTGGAGGTAGGCCCGGAGCAGGCCGGCCTGGTCGTAGAGCATCTTCTCGAAGTGGGGGACCAGCCACTCGCCGTCGGTCGAGTAGCGGGCGAACCCGCCGCCCAGGTGGTCGTGGATGCCGCCGGCGGCCATGGCGTCGAGGGTGAGGGTGGCCATCTGCCAGTGACCGCCGGCCGTCGGGTTCGGCCGGGTAGGCGCGGGCGTGGCAGAGGGCCAGGTCCACCAGGGTGGGCTGGGGGAACTTGGGCGCTCCGCCGAATCCGCCCCACTCGGGGTCGAACCGGCCGGCCAGCTCCTCGGCCGCCGGCGCCGAGCAGGTCGGGCTCGCCGGCCCCGTCGCCGCCGGCCGCGGACCGAACAGCGAGGTGCCCGGTCGGGCCGGTGGATCGACCGACCGGGAGCGCGATGGCGTCGGACAGCTCGTCGGCCTGCTCCTCCACCTCGTCCCGGCGGTGCTCCCACACGTCGGTGAGGGCGGCCAGCACGGTGCGGAACGACGGGCGTGCCGCGCCGGTCCGCCGGGGGGAAGTAGGTCCCGCCGAAGAACGGTCGCCGGTCCGGGGTGAGGAACATGCTCATGGGCCACCCGCCCGAACCGGTGATGGCCTGGACGGCCTCCATGTAGACGGCGTCGACGTCGGGGCGCTCCTCGCGGTCCACCTTGACGGAGACGAACGAGGCGTTGAGCTCCGCGGCCGTGGCCGGGTCCTCGAACGACTCGTGGGCCATGACGTGGCACCAGTGGCAGGCCGAGTAGCCGATGGAGAGGAAGATGGGCTTGTCCTCGGCCGCGGGCCCGCTCGAAGGCCTCGTCGCCCCACGGGATACCAGTCGACCGGGTTGTCGGCGTGCTGGCGCAGGTACGGGGAGGTCTCGTCGGCCAGGCGGTTCGGGCTCACGCCGGTCAGCGTAGTGACTGGGCGGTGAGTGGCCCGTTGTGACCCGTGGTTTTGCTCCCTACTCCGCCCGGAGCAGAATGGCCGTGGGCGTCCGGGCCGCGGTGCGGCCTGGGATAGCGGCCACCAGGTTGGCCAGCACCATCGCCCCCAGGGCCACCAGCACGATCTGCAGGGTCGGCACCGTGGGCTGGGGCACGGCGTAGATGGCGCGGGCGAACAGGGTCCACAGCCAGCGCCCGAGCACGATCCCCAGGGGAACGCCGACCACCACGCCGACCACCGCGGCGACCGAGGCCTGCCAGGCCACGGTGGTGGCCAGCTGGCGATGGGTGAACCCGAGGGTCTTCAATAGGGCTAGGTCCCTCTGGCGCCGGCGGGTGGAGGCGGCCAGGGTCAGGCCCAACGCCACCACCGCGCCCACCACCACCCCGGCCGCCAGCAGGGCCGGGGTAGCTCCGATGGACCGGTAGTTGACGATCTCGGCGGGCTGCTGCACGGGCAGGACGACGAAGGGGCCACCACCTGAAGTCGGATCGTTGGCCGCGACCTTGGAGGCGGCGTGGGCAATGCGCTGGAGGGAGGCCAGACCGGTGGCGACCGGGACGCCGGGGCGAAGCCGGATGACGGCGATCCGGGGCCCGTTCTGGTTCGGATCCTGACTGGCCAGGGCCTGGGCAAAGGCCGCCGGCTTTATGGCGTCCGGCACCAGCGCCCCCGTGCCCATCGACGGGTGGAGCTCACCGGTGTTGCCGATAGCAGGCATGGTGGCGGTTCCTACTACGGTCAGTCGGGTGGGCGGGACGTAGGTCTCACGACTCTTCGCCGACCCGTAGCTGACCTGCACGGTGTCGCCGATGCGCGTGTGCAATTGCGCCATCGTGGCCGCACCCAGCACGACCTGGTTCCCTGCCTCGATACCGTGGCCGGAGAGGATCGGAGGCGTCACGGAGGAGTCGGGATTGCCGGTCAGGGCCGGCACTGTCTGACCGTCGATCTCGATGCTGGCGAAGCTGAATCCCGTCCAGGCGGCCACGTCCGGGTCCTTGTTGAGCATGGCCCGGGCGATGGGCGGTACCTTCCCGCTGTTGACCTCCTCGATAGCGTAGTTCCAGTTCCATCCATAGAGTGAGGGATGGGACACCAGGGTGCCCAGACCGCTCCCAAACGTGAGTGTCGCCACCAGCAGGACGACGGCCAGCACCGACCCTACGAGGGCAGAGCGCACGGGTACGGCGTTCCGGCTGGTGTCACGCTCGAGGGCGAACCGGACGCCGGTAACCGCCGACAGCGAGAGCCCGGCTCCTGCCGCGGCAGCGGCGACAGCCGACGAAGGAGGGTCGGTTGCGGCACTGCGGGGATTGCCGATCCGGTGCGGCAACTGCCAGAAGGCCAGGCCGACGGTGACGGCGACCAACCCCACGACAAGGACCAGCAGGCCGCCGACCAGGACCGGCCAGTCGAAAGCCGGTCCGGGGGACGGATCGACCTGGTGCACGAGTCCGATCGGTGAAAGTGGAGAGAGGGCGAAAGCGACGGCCACGGCCAACAGCGATCCGAGGATGATGGCGCCGAAGATGCCGATGAACCCGTCGACGGTGGTCATCCGACGATCGGCACCGAGGGCCCGCATGACCTCAAGATCCTCGCCGGCAGACCGGAGCTGTCGGCCGATGGCCTGGCCGGCGATTAGCAGGGTGGCCAACGCGGCGATGGCCCCGAACACGCCGAGGGCGATCGTCTCCGGCTTGATCGCTCGCTCCACCTGCCCTTCGACAACCAAGGTGACGTGAAAGGTGTAGATGTTGTTGGGCGGTAGGTGGTGGATGATCTCCTGCTCGACGGCGGGCACATCGCGACTGCCGTGGACCAGCCGGAGCCCGTTTTCGGGAAAGTAGGCGGCCTGAGCCAAGACCTTTCGCGTATAGGCCGGAGTGAAGATGACAAAGCCGGGGTACTGATCCACCTCGTCACGGACCACCTGGCTGTTCAGGACCACCACCCCCACCAGGGTCGCGTCCACCCGGAGATAGGGCCGGACCCTCGGGGTACCGAACCCCGGGAGAGACGACTGTTGGAACGTATAGATGCCGATCGGAAGGACCTGGCCGATGTGCCAACCAAGGAGGTGCACGGCTTCGGCTGTGGCCATCATCTCGTCCACTCGGGAGGGGTCAGCCAAGCGACCTTGGGCCACGGTGACCCCGTCCTGGTCGAAGTACTCACCGTGGACACTGCCGACCGTCTCCACCTCGTTGTTGTTGAGGGCAGCCGGAAATGCGGGCGCACCGTCGGCCTTCAACGGTGTGGAGAAGAACTCCGGTTCGCTGGCCACTCGTTCCACCCCGGGCAATCGGGCGAGCTGTTCGGTCAGGGCCGGAGAGTAGAGACCAAGCGCGTTGGGGTTGGTGGGGAAGATGCCGACCTGCAGGTCGGAGGCATTGGTGGCGGCGAGATACGCCGGGAAGGCCGATTGGGTGCGACGGGCCCCGGCCACCGCCCCCATGGCCAGCCCACCGACAAGGCCCACCAGCAGGAGCACGATGAGATAGCCGCCCCTCCGCCGGCGGAAGGTAGTCCGGTAGCGGTAGCGGGCCGTCTCGAGCGCCGACCCCCTCACGGAGATTCGGCGGGGTGGGTTCGTATGGGAAAGTGCTGCATCGCGCCCCCGTCGACGCTCAGCGACGGGCCGGTCTCGGCCCTCTTACTAGCAACCTACCCAGGTGGGCGGGTCCGACCAAGGGCGTCAGCCGGTGTCGTCCGGTCGTGCCAGCACCACCGTCGACCTGGTCGTGGCGGCGCTCAAGACCCGCATCCTGCGTGTCGATGCAATGTTGCCGGGCCCGTTGAGTACTAGGCAGGACTCCGGGCCCGGCCCTTTCTACTCGTCAGCGAAGCCGCCGGGAGGGATGACGACGGGAGGATCCGGACCAGGCGATGCCGGGCCAGTTACGCACACCCTGCGCACTCCGCACCCCGCTCAAGCCCCCGCCACCGCGGTCCGATACTCAATTGCCAGTCCCGGAGCGGGACCTCTGGTAACGCTCCGGGCCTGGTGCCCGCGCTCCACGTTGCGGCCCGCGCACCGCCGTCGGGCGCGGAGCCTGCCTGTCAGAGCAGTGGGGGGACGACCGCCTCCACCACGCTAGGACCCGGCGTGGCCAGGGCCCGGGCGAGCTCGGCGGTGAACTGTTCGGCGGTGTCGGCCCGTTCGGCGTGGAGCCCCATGCCCCGGGCCAGCTGTACGAAGTCGATGGACGGTCGGCCGAGGTCAAGCATGTCCCGGGCCCGAGGCCCGGCCGCGTCGACGCCCACCCGGTCGAGCTCCATGTTGAGCACGGCGTAGGAGTGGTTGTTGAGGAGGATGGTGGTGACGTCGAGTCCCTGGCGGGCCATGGTCCACCACGACTGAAGCGTGTAGAGGGCGCTGCCGTCGGACTCGAGGGCGACCACCCGTCGGTTGGGAGCGGCCACGGCGGCGCCCACCGCCACCGGCAGTCCCTGTCCGATGGCGCCGCCGGTGAGGCACAGCCAGTCATGTGGTGGGGAGCCGGCCGTGGCCCCGGGGGCGAACAGTCCCGAGGTATTGCCCTCGTCCGAGACGATGGCCCCATCGGGGAGGAGGGCCCCGAGGGCCAGGCATACCGTCTGCGCGGTCAGCGGCCCGGTGGGCAGCTCGGGGACCGCGGTGGCGGCCCGCACGGCGGTTCCCCGGATCGTCCCCGTCAGTTCGGACAGGGCGTCCACGGCGGCAGCGACGTCGTCAGCCGGTCCGGCCACCGGGTGGACCGTGCATCCCCCGGGCACGAGGTCACTGGCCTTGCCCGGGTAGGCGAAGAACGAGACCGGCGAAGCGGCATCGATCAGCACCAGGTGGCGCACTCCTTCGAGCTGCATGGCGGTGAACTCGGCCAGATAGGCCAGGCGCTCCACCGGAGGCCGCCCCGCCCCGCGTTCCAGTCGGGCCGGGAAGGTCTCGGCCAGGAGCCGGGACCCGGTGGTGGCGGCCAGATCGGCCACCCGGTGCAGGATGGGGCCGACACAGGCCCGTCCACCGATGAGGATGGCCGAGGACTCGCCCGAGCGCAGAGCGGCGGCGGCGACCGCCACGACGGCCTCGTCCGGCCGCGCCCCCGGGCCGACCACCGTCGGGGGTCCGGTGACCACCGTGCCCCCGTCACCCCAGGAGACGTCGGCGGGAAGGATGAGTGTGGCCACGCCGGCCGGAGGACCGGTGGCGGCCGAGAGGGCCGCTACGGCGTCACCACTGAGTGCTTCCGTCGACTCGGATGTGTGGACGAAGGCCGACACGTTGCGGGCCACGGTCTCGATGTCCGACTGCAGCTGGGCGTCGTAGCGACGGTGGCTGATGGCATGGTCGCCGACGATGTTCACCACCGGGCTGCAGGCGCGCCGGGCGTTGTGCAGGTTGGCCAACCCGTTCCCGAGGCCGGGGCCGAGGTGGAGCAGGGTGGCGGCCGGCCGGCCGGCCATGCGGGCGTACCCGTCGGCGGCACCGGTGGCCACGCCCTCGAAGAGGGCCAGCACGCTGTGCATGGCCGTCACGTCGTCGAGGGCGGCCACGAAGTGCATCTCGGACGTGCCCGGGTTCATGAAGCAGGTGTCCACGCCGTGGTCGACCAGGGTGCGGATGAGGGACTGGGCCCCGTTCACCGGTGTGCCTCCGCGGAGACGGCCGGACCGGCGTTGCCGGCGGGATCGATGGCGTCGACCGCGCCGGCCGCACCGACCGGACCAACCGCATGGAAAATGGTGCCCGGATTGAGGATGCCCTGAGGGTCGAAGGCCGCCTTGATTCGTCGCATGAGGTCCAGCTTGACCGGGTCCTCCAGCGCGGCCAGGAAGGCCGCCTTCTGGGTGCCGATCCCGTGTTCACCGGAGATGGCGCCCCCCAGCGCCAACCCCGATGTCATCAGGTCGTGGAGGAGGGTGTGACGCACCTCGGGATCGGGCTGCCACACCGAGAGGTGCACGTTGCCGTCCCCGGCGTGCCCGCAGCCGATGACCAGCGACGAGGTGGCGGCGGCCCGCTCGCTCACGGCGTCGAGGAAGGCGGGGATGGAGGCCCGGGGCACGACCACGTCCACGATGTCGTCGGCGCCGTTGGCCTTCGAGGCCCAAAAGGCCCGCTCGCGTGCGGCGATGAGTTGGGCCCCGGCCAGCTCGGGCAGCACGTAGACGTCGAGAGCACCGAGCCCGGCGATCTGCTCGGCCAGCGCCTCGGTGTCCTCCTCCAGGCGGGAGGCGTGGTGGTTCTCGAGGACGATGACCAGGTAGGCCAGTGCCTCCGCTTTGATGTCGTCGGGGATCCCGAGGTCGATGCCGGCATTGGCGGTGATGCCGGCCATGGACACCAGGTCGATGTACTCGACCATCAGGGGCCCGACGCCACTGGCGGCGATGGGGGGCACCGAGGTGGCGATGGCCTCGATGGTGCGGAACGGGGCCAGCAGGGTGGTGTGGAACTCGGGTCGGGGGTGGAGGCGGAGTGTGGCCCGGGTGACCAGGGCCAGGGTGCCCTCCGAGCCGATCACCAGCTGGGTCAGGTCGTACCCGCTGGTCGACTTCACGAACTTGCCGCCGGCGCTGATCACCTCACCGGTGCCCAGGACCGCCTCGATGCCGAGGACGTGGTGGCGGGTCACGCCGTACTTCACCGCCCGCATGCCCCCGGCGTTGGTGGCCACGTTGCCGCCCAGACTGGCCGACTGCTCACCGGGGAACACCGGGTAGACGAGGTGGAGGGGAGCCAGGGTGGCGTCCAACTCGGCCAGGGTGAGGCCGGGCTGGACCACGGCCACGTGGTTGTCGAGGTCGATCTCGAGGATGCGGTTCATGCGCTCGAACGAGACCACCACGCCACCGGTCACCGGGGTGCAGGCCCCGGACAGCCCTGTCCCCGAGCCGCGGGGCGTGAGCGGGACCCCTTCGGCCCCGGCGGCCAGGACGATGGCCGCCACCTCATCGGTTGACTGGGGACGGACCACCGCCCGGGGACGCACCGCGACACCGTCCAGCGACTCGTCGTGGGTGGCGTCGTCGCTGATGCGGTTGCCGACATCCATGTTGGCGACGCCGACGATGGCGGCGAGCCGGTCCTCGATCACCGTCGCCGCTCAGGCCCGGCCCAGTCCGAGGGCTCCGCCCACGGCGGCAATCCCCGCCGGGTCGGCGAAGGCGAAGCTGAAGATCACCTGGTCGGCCCCGGCGGCGATGTGCCCGGCCACCAGCTCAGGGACCTCGGCGGGCTGACCGACGACGAACGCCGCCACCTCGGCGGCGGGGGCGCCGGCCGCCAGCATGGCCTTCGTCTCGGCCGTGCTCTCCTCCGAGGCGGTCAGGATCAGGGGGGTCATCCACGTCACCTCGATCTCGGCGGGGTCACGACCGACCTCGGCACAGTGCCGGTGCAGCACCTCGATCTTGTGGGCCAAGGTGGCGGCATCCCCGGTCACATTGCACTGGTCGGCGTAGCGGGCTACCAGCCGGAGCGTCCGCGTCTCGCCGCCGCCCCCGATCATGATCCGGGGGCCACCGGACCGCACCGGCCGGGGCAGGTTGCGGGCGTGGTCGAGGGTGAAATGGGTCCCGGCGAAGCTGACGTCGTCGCCGGTGAACATGGCCCGGCACACCTGCACCGCCTCCTCCAGCATGTCCAGTCGGACCCGGTCGCTCGGATACTCGACGCCGAGGGCATGGTGTTCCACGTCGTACCACGCCGCTCCGATGCCGAGGATGGCGCGCCCCTTGGAGATCACGTCCAGCGTGGTGACGATCTTGGCCAGAAGGCCGGGATGGCGGTAGGTGACCCCGGTGACCAGAGTCCCGAGCTGCACCCGTTCGGTGCGGGCCGCCAGCGCCCCGAGGAGGGTGTAGGCCTCCAGCATGGGTTGGTCCGGTCCACCGAGAGGTGGCAGCTGGAAGTAGTGGTCCATCACCCAGACCGAGTCGAACCCGGAGGACTCCGCCGTCACGGCCAGGCCGGCCACGTGATCGAACAGTTCGCCGGACTCGAACCCGGAGAAATTGGGGAGCTGCACGCCGAAGGAGGTCATGGGAGCACGGTACCCTCAGAACGATCGGTCTAGGCGTCCCGGCGCACCAGCAGCCAGGCCCCGAGCGCCCCGAACACCGCCGTATAGAGGGTCAGCATGGCCACGGCGGCCCACGGGGACATGAGCACGCCGGCGAAATCGGTCCGGCGGGTGGTGACGAGGATCATGGCCAACCCCAGGTTGGAGGGCAGATAGCGCTCGATGGGATCGCTGAGGCTGGAGGGGAGGATCTGGACGATCAGGGGCAGCACCAGGAGCAGGCCCACATAGAGCGAGATGACCCCAGCGGTGTGGCGCAGGATGAAGCCGATGCCGAAGGCCATGAGGGCGAGCAGCGTGAGGTAGACGCCGCAGAGGAACACGGCTCGTAGGGCGCCGGAGTCGGTGATGCCGACCACCGGGATCGTCGAACTCCTGATCTGGGTGAGGATGGAGCTGCCGGCGGGGAGCGTCCGGCCGCCGTGGGCGGTGAGCACCAACTGGCCGACGAAGAACGAGAGGAAGGCGGTGACCTCGGTCACCACGAAGACCACGCCGGCGATCACGACGCCCTTGCCGGCCACGACCGACATCCGGCGGGGCAGCGTGGCCAACGTGGTGCGGACGGCGCCCGTGGCGTATTCCGAGGTCACGATCAGTGCACCGAGGACGCCCACCACGAACTGGGAGATGAACTCACCGGTCTGGGAGAAGCGGACCGGGTCGAACTGGGCCCGGTCGACCGGGCCCAATCCAGCCCACCTCCCGGCCTCGATGTTGGACACGAGGGCCGACAGCCCGACGCCGGCCACCACCACCACGGCCAGGGCTACCCAGGTGGACCGCACCGAGCGCAGCTTGGTCCATTCGGACGACACCGCCTGGGCCAGCCCGGCCCGCCCGGTTCCCGCTGCCTCCACCGACTGACGGTCCGGCCGTGCGGTGGTGGTCGTCGTCACGAGGGCACCGGTATGCCGGTGGACCCGTGGAAGTCGACGGCGTCCGACGTCAACTCCATGAACACATCCTCCAGGCTGGCCGGCTGGGGGCTGAGCTCGTGGAGGGCGATGCCGGCCGAGTGGGCCAACTCGCCGACGTCAGCCGGAGTGACCCCTGTCACCAGCAGTCCGCCGTCGTCCCTCGGGACCACCGAGGCCCCGGCCTCGACCAGCAGGCCGGAGAGACGGCCGGCATCGGGGGACTGAACCAGCACGGTGGCCTCGGTGTTGGAGTCGATGAAGTCCTGCACGGTGGTATCGGCGATGAGGCTGCCGCGCCCGATGACCACCAGGTTGGTGGCGGTCAGGGCCATCTCGCTCATCAGGTGGCTGGACACGAAGATGGTGCGGCCTTCGGCGGCCAGGGCCTTCAACAGGGTGCGGACCCACAGGATGCCCTCGGGGTCGAGACCGTTGATGGGCTCGTCGAAGAGCAGCACGCCGGGGTCACCGAGGAGGGCCGAGGCGATACCCAGACGTTGGCTCATCCCGAGGGAGAACTTCCCCACCCGGCGTCCGGCCACCGCGGTCAGACCGACCTGGTCGAGCACCTCCTCGACGCGGGCCGGGGGAAGGTCGTTGGACTGGGCCAGGCTGAGTAGATGATTCCGGGCGGAGCGACCCGGGTGCACGGCCTTGGCCTCCAGGAGGGCGCCCACCTCGCGCAGGGGCCACGGGAGATCGTGGTAGCGCCGACCGCCGAGTGTTACCCACCCGGCGTCGGGGCGGTCGAGGCCCATGATCATCCGCATGGTGGTGGACTTGCCCGACCCGTTGGGGCCGAGGAAGCCCGTCACCAGTCCGGGCTGGACCTCGAAGGTGAGGCCGTCCACGGCGCGGGTCCGTCCGTAGCTCTTGCACAGTCCCGCCGCCTCGATCACCGGCACCTCCGACAACGGGGCATCACCCGACGGTACCAGTGGCCCCTACCGTTCCGGGCGGCGCCCCCGGCCCGGGCCGCCCCACGGAGAGGGCGAGCAGAAGGGTGGTCAGGCGGCCCGGACGGTGAGGGTGCGACCGTTGTGGGCCATCACCTGTCGGATCTCCCGCTCGTCGAAGTCGTGGCGCCGCAGGTCCAGAGCGAAGTCGGTCGGCTGGGCCAGTCCCTCGGCGTGGGGCCAGTCCGAGCCGAACAGGAGCCGGTCGATCCCGAGCACGTCCTTCAGCTGCCCCATGTCGTCCTCGTAGAAGGGAGCCACCCAGATGTGGCGCCGGAACGTCTCCACCGGATCGGAGGCGAAGGCCGAGGGCATCTGCCCGTAGGCCTTCTCGAACTTCTTGACCAGGGCCGGCACCCACTCGGCACCGGCCTCGATGCTGGCCACCCGGACGTTGGGGAACCGGTCGAAGAGACCCTGGCACACCAGCGCCGCCATGGTCTCGAACGGGGGACGGTCGGAGCTGATGACCGAGCGCAAGGGGGCGTTGCGGAACGCCTCCAGGCTTCCGTAGGGCTCCCAGTCGTTGATGTAGCGGCCGTAGCCGGCATCGCCGGAGTGGATCCCCACCGTCACACCGGACTCGTTGACCAGGCCCCAGAACCGATCGAAGCGCCGGTCGGCGGGGGAGGTGAACCCCTCCGGCGTGTGGGCCGGACCGCCCTTGACGCAGACCAGCCGGGCGTCGGCCGCCAGCACCCGGGCGAGCTCGTCGAACGCCGCCTCCGCGTCCACCAGGGTGATCATGGGGGCGGCGAAGATGCGTTCCCGGTAGGCGTAGCCCCAGTCCTCCTCCAGCCACCGGTTGAAGGCGCTGAACGCGGCCACGCAGGCCTCGGGGTCCGAAGCCAGGGCCTCCTCCATACCCACGCCCAGGGTGGGGAAGAGGAAGCACCCGTCGAGACCCTGGGCGTCCATGACGGCCAGCCGGGCGTCGCGGTCGCGGTACTCGGGTCGGATGGGCTCCAACTCGCCGAACAGGGCGCGGATGTCCTGGCCGGCGGGATTGCGGCCCCGGAAGTACTCGTCGAGGCTGCCCGGCTTGGCCACGGGGTCGAAGGTGGGATTGGGGATGAACTTGTTGACCTTGCCGCCCACCAGCAGCCGCTGGCGCCCGTCGATCTGTGCCCACTGCATGGCCCGCTTGGCCATGGCCGGGTCGATATGGCGGGTGTAGGCGTCGGTGGCCTCGTAGTAGTGGTTGTCGGCATCGAAGGTGACGTACTCCACCGCCCGGGGGGACCGGTGGGCGTCCCCGGTCCGCGCCCCGAGCTCGCCGGTGGTCGTGGTGGTCACGGTCAGTCCAGCCCGAGGACCCGGAGGGCGTTGGTGCGGAGGAATTTGGGCCAGACCTCGTCCTTGAACCCGACGTTGGGGAGCTCGGTCATGACCCGTTCGATGGACAGGCCCATGGGGAAGTAGCCGGCGAAGATGATCTTGTCGGCCCCCCGGGTGTTGGCGTAGTCCACGATGTCCTTCGGGTAGTACTTGGGGGCGAAGGCGCTCGTGGAGTAGTGCAGCCCCGGCCACTTGAGCATGAGCTTGACGGCCAACGCCGTCCACGGCTCGCAGCCGTGCCGGGTGACGAAGACCAGGTCCGGGAAGTCGAACATCACCTCGTCGATGAGCTCCACGTGCTGGCACGCCGCCCTCAGGCGGGGGCCGGGGATCCCGGCGCAGCAGAACACGGGAATGCCCAGCTCCACCGCTTTGGCATAGAGCGGGTACATCTTCTTGTCGTTGATCGGTACCTGGGGGAAGGTGCCGGCTGGGAACACCCCGACCGCCCGCACGCCGTAGGTCTCGTACTCCTCGACCAGCTTGCGGATCCCCTGCATCCCCTCGTTGGGGTCGAAGGAGGTCGAGGGGATGAACCGGTCCGGGTGGCGCTTCAGCGCCTCCTCGCCGATGCCGGCGGGGTCGCCCACGCCGATCAGGCCCTTGTCGATACCCCACGTGTCCATCTCCCGCAACGTCACCCCGACGGGATCCGGCGCACCTTCCACGGACTTTCCCGTGCCGTCCTTGAACATGTACTCCACGGGGAAGTCGAACTTCTCCTTGGACTCGGTGTCCTTGGTCTGCCGGGTGATGAACCGGTAGACCTCTTTCATATCGGGATGGGGGAACCCCACCATGGTGTCCACCACTCCCACGTCCGTCGGCATCGCCATCGGTGATCCTTCCTCCCCTGGACCGGGCCGGGCTGTTGGTAATCGGCACGGTGCCGACGGCCCTGTCCACCGGGGATAGTAGAGCGCGGGCTCGACTACCGGTAACCGTCCGTCCACCGACAGGCCGGAAGTCGCCGGCGAATCCTGGGATGTCCCGATCCGGGTCACCCTCTCCGGGTCGCGGTCCGGCCGTGGCGGGGCTCCCCGGCCCCCGGCCATCCTGCCTAGGGTTGGCGGCCATGGAACTCCGACTGGACGGCAAGACGGCCTTGATCACCGGGGCCTCGAGGGGCATCGGCCAGGCCATGGCGTCATCGTTCGCCGCTGCTGGCGCGTCGGTGATGCTCTCCTCCCGCAAGGCCGACGCCCTGAGCCGGGCCAAGGCCGAGATCGACGGGGTGTCGGGGGCGCGGGCCGGCGACGTGGCCTGGCACGTGGCCAACGCCGGGGATCCCGAGCAGGCCGAGGCGTGCGTGGCCGCCACGGTGACGCGCTTCGGGTCGGTCGACATCCTGGTCAACAACGCCGCCACCAATCCCTACTACGGGCCGATGATCGAGATCGACACAAGCCGGGCCGACAAGACGGTGCGGGTCAACCAGAGCGGCTATCTCGAATGGGCCCAGGCGGCGTGGCGGGCCGGTATGTCAGAGCGGGGTGGGGTGGTCCTGAACCTGGCATCCATCGGCGGGCTCACCGTGGAAGGTGGCATCGGCTGGTACAACGTGACCAAGGCCGCGGTGATCCACCTGACCAGCCAGCTGGCCGGGGAGCTGGGACCCAAGGTCCGGGTCAACGCCCTGGCTCCCGGACTGGTCAAGACGGAATTTGCCCGGGCCCTGTGGGAACCGGCGGAGGGGTCCATCGCCGCCCGGATGCCGCTGCGTCGACTGGGTGAGGCCGAGGACATCGCCAACGCCGCCCTGTTCCTGTGCTCCGATGCCGCCTCGTGGATCACCGGGCACACCCTGGTCATCGACGGCGGCGCCATGTGCATCGCCGGCGGCGGACTCTCCTGAGCACCACAACGGGGCGGGGAGTGCCCGGTCACGGCGGTGCGGGCCGGCGGATCCCCTCAGGTCAGTTCGGAACGCCGGACCTTGCCGTTGGACGTCCGGGGGAGACCGTCCACCACCACCAGCTGGCGGGGGGCGTCCCACGGCGAGAGCTCGGCGGTCACCAGGTCCCGTAGCTCGTCGAGGTGGGGGGGTGGACCGGGTCCGCCGGCACGACCCAGGCCACCACCCGCTCGCCCCACTCGGGGTCGGGGCGCTTCCAGACCGCCACCTCACCGACGGCGGCATGGCGGGACAGGACCCGTTCGACCGGCGCCGGCCACACCTTCTCCCCGCCGCTGACGATCACCTCGGCCATGCGACCGAACACCGCCAACGTTCCGTCCGGCTCCAACCGGCCGGAGTCGCCGGTGGGGAGCCACCCGGCCGCCAGCCGGGGGTCGTTACCGTCGCGGTAGCACCGCAGCACCATCGGGCCACGCACCAGAATCTCCCCGTCCCCGCCGGTGGTCCCGTCGCCGATGCGCAGGTCCACCCCGTTGAGGGCCAGACCGTCGTAGACGATGCCCGACCCCGTCTCGGTCATCCCGTAGGTGGTGACGACGTTGTCGGGTACCAAGTCGGGGGGCGCGGCCCCACCCAGCAGAACGCACCGGTAGGCCGAGGTATCGGTACGGCGGAGAGCGGTAGCTACCAGTGAGACCAAGGTGGCGCCCTGGTCGCCCAGGCGCTCGACGGTGGCCGCGTCGAACCCGGGCAGCACTGTGCACGGTGTACCGGTGACCAGGGACCGGGTCACCACCGCGAGCCCGCCGATGTGGGCCAGGGGGAGGCAGGCCACCCACCGGTCGGTGGAGGGATAGACGCCCAGGCGGGCCGAGCTGGCCCGGGCCGAGGCCTCCACCGCCGCATGGTCGAGGACGACACCCTTGGCCCGCCCGGTGGTCCCGCTGGTGGCGACGACCAGCGCGTCCCCCGGTTCGGTCGGGTGCCCGTCGGAACGGCGGTGCCGGCCCGAGCCGTCGACCACCACCGTGGGCCGCAGCCCCTCGAGCAGCCGGGTGACCGCCGGGACCGGCAGCCGGGGATCGATGGGGAGGACGGCGTCCCCGGCGTCCCACGCCGCCGTGAGGGCGTCCACGAAGCCGGGGCCGGCCGGAAGGTCGAGCGCTACCAGCTCCGGCATGGGACTAGCCTAGGCGACCGTACGAGTAGTGACTCTAGGAGTGAATGGTCGAATGGTTGCATCGGAGCCGGAGGAGCGTGTGACACCGGTGGCCACCGCCCCCGTCGAGGCCGTCGTGACCGGCCCCGTCGAGACCGTGGTGACCGGCCCGCCCCTCGACCCGGTGGACCGTTTCCGCGGGCTGGCCCTGCCGGAGTGGGAGCGCCGGGGCGACTACCGGGACATCACCTTCGACGTGGCCGAGGGCATGGCCAAGCTGACCATCGCCCGTCCCGAGGTCCGCAACGCCTTCCGCCCCCAGACCCTGTTCGAGCTGGCCGACGCCTTCACCCTGGCCCGCGACGACCCGTCGGTCGGGGCGGTCATCCTCACCGGCCAGGGTCCGGACGCCTTCTGCTCCGGCGGCGACCAGAAGATCCGCGGCGACGACGGCTACCTGGGGGACGATGCCGTGGCCGAGCGGGGCATCGGTCGTCTCAACGTGCTCGACCTGCAGGTCCAGATCCGCCGGCTGCCCAAACCGGTGGTGGCCATGGTGGCCGGCTATGCCATCGGCGGTGGCCATATCCTCCACCTGGTCTGCGACCTGTCCATCGCCGCCGACAACGCCCGGTTCGGCCAGACCGGTCCCAAGGTGGGCAGCTTCGACGGGGGCTACGGGGCCAGTTTGCTGGCCCGGACCATCGGGCTGAAGCGGGCCAAGGAGGTGTGGTTCCTCTGTCGGCAGTACGACGCCGCCACCGCCCTCGAGTGGGGCCTGGTCAACGAGGTGGTCCCCCTGGACCGCCTGGAGCAGGAGACCGTGGCCTGGTGCCGCCAGATGCTCTCGCTCTCGCCCATGGCCCTGCGGATGCTGAAGGGCGGACTGCACGCCGCTGACGACGGGCTGGCCGGACTGCAGCAGTTCGCCGGGGACGCCACCATGCTCTTCTACATGAGCGAGGAGGGACAGGAAGGTCGCAACGCCTTCCAGGAGCACCGCCCTCCGGACTTCGGTCGCTTCCCGCGTCGCCCGTGAGCGCCCGGCCGGCCGGCCGGCTGCCGGCGTGACCCCGGAGGGCACACCGGCTGACGCCTCCGTGGCACCGGTGGCACCGGGACCGGTCATGCGGTGGGTACTCGGGGCCCGTCCCCGGACCCTCCCGGCGGCGTTGGTCCCCGTCATCGTGGGCACGGCTGCGGCCCATCCCTGGAGCCACCGCGTCCATTCGGTGAGCGTCGGCCATGGAGTCGACCGGTCCCTGATCCTGTTGGTTCCACCCGAGGGGCTCCGGGTCAACGCCTGGTGGTGCGCCCTCGGCGCTTTGGTGGTGGCGCTGGCCATCCAGATCGGCACCAACTACGCCAACGACTACTCGGACGGCATCCGGGGCACCGACGACGCCCGGGTGGGCCCGGTCCGGCTGGTGGCATCCGGTCTGGCCACGCCGACGGCCGTCAAGCGGGCGGCGCTGGCGTCCTTCGGCGTGGCCTCCGTGGTCGGGTTGGGCCTGGCCTGGGCCACGTCGTGGTGGATCCTGGTGGTGGGTGGGGCCTGTCTCCTGGCCGGCTGGTTCTACACCGGGGGGCCCCGGCCCTATGGCTACGCCGGTCTCGGTGAGGTGTTTGTGTTCGTCTTCTTCGGGCTGGTGGCCACTGTGGGGACGTTCTACGTGCAGACTCTGCAGCTCGGTGTGCCGGTGGTGTGGTTCGCCGCCGCCGCGGTGGGTCTGATGGCCACTGCCCTGTTACTGGCCAACAACCTGCGCGACATCGGGACCGACTCCGTCAGCGGGAAGCGCACGCTGGCCGTCCGCCTCGGTCGTGGCCGTTGTGGCTGGCTGTACGTGGCCTGTGTCGTCCTTCCCTTCGTCGGCGTGGCGCTCTGGGGCCTGCTGTCGGTCGGTGGCGCTGTCCACTCGGCCCGTCCCGCCATCGCCTTCCTGCCCCTGCTGGCCCTGCCGCTCGTGGCCGGTCCGGTCCGACTGGTGCGGAGCGATGCCGCCGGGCGGGCCCTCCTGCCGGTGCTGGCCGCCACGGGACGCCTCCAGTTGGTGTTCGGCATCCTGCTGTCGATCGCCCTCTGGCTGTGGATACCGCTCTGGATCCCGTCGGTGCCGGGGTGAGCGCAGGGCGCCATTCAGGCCGAGGGGCGCCGGCCCAGATGCGAGCGCACCAGGGCGGCCACGACATCGGGATGCTGAAGGTGGGGCGCATGACCGGCCCCCGGGACCACGGCCAGGGTGGCGCCGGCGCCGATGGCGTCGACCATCCGGCTCCCCAACCCGGTGAACTTCACGTCGTCCCCACCGGTGACCACCAGCACCGGCATGGTCAGACGGCCCAGTTTCTCCCACAGCGGCAGCTGGTCGCCGGTGCCGGCCCGCCGCAGGCTCGAAGCCAGGCCGGGGCCGGTGTTGGCGAGCCGCTCTGCGAACCCGCCGGCGTCGGGATCGACGCCCGAGAACATGGGGTTGTCCATCCACTCCCGGAGGAACGCCTCGACCGGTTGGGCGGCCCGCCCGGCATCGCCCGGGTCGAGCCGGTCGGCCAGGAGGCCGTCCGACCGCCGGCGATCGAGGCGCTCGTCGTCGTCCTCGAGGCCGGCCGTGCCGGAGATGAGCACCAGCGAGTCGACCAGATGGGGGCAGGCCAGGGCCAGATGGAGACAGAACCGGGCCCCCATGGAGTACCCCAGGTAGGCGGCCCGACCCCCGACCGCGCCCAGCAGCAGGGCGCCGTCCACCAACGTCGCCTGCACCGACGCCGACCGTCCGTGCCCGGGCATGTCCACCGCCACGACCCGGTGGTCCCGGGCCAGGTCGTCGTCCATCCCGCCCCACACCCGGGCGGTCTGGGTGAACCCGTGGGCCATCACCAGGCGCGGCCCAGCACCGCGCTCCTCGACGTGGAGCGACGGCGGCGTCCCCGGGTTCGCGGCCGGGGTCGGTGGTGTCGGTGGGGTCGGCATGGGTGGCCATGGTGAGCGTACCGAGCACGGCCGAAGGCCCCGGCCATGCCGGCACCCAGGCCGCCTTCGCCGCCACCCTGGCCGACGAGTGGGCACGCCATGGCGTGAGGCACGCCGTGATCTGTCCCGGATCCCGGTCGACACCGTTGGCCCTGGCCCTGGCGGCGCACCCTGGCATCCGTGTCCACGTCCGGCTCGATGAGCGCTCGGCCGGTTTCACCGGAGTCGGGATAGGGCTGGCCAGCGGGGATCCCGCCGTGGTGCTCACCACCAGCGGAACAGCCGCCGCCGAGGTGCACGCCGCCGTGGTGGAGGCCGACTTGGCCCGGGTGCCCCTCCTGGTGTGCACGGCCGACCGCCCGCCGGAACTGCGTGATGTGGGCGCACCCCAGACCATCGACCAGACCCACCTTTACGGCCGGTCGGTGCGCTGGTTCTGCGATCCCGGCGTGCCCGTGGACGCCACCCGGGCGTCGTGGCGGTCACTGGCCGCCCGGGCCGTGGCCGAGTCGGGCTCGGGCACCGCCGGTCCCGGACCGGTCCATCTGAACCTGCCCTTCCGCGAGCCCCTGCTCGCCGACGCCGACGCCGATGGGGGCGGCGGGGTGGCTGCGGGCCGGGCCGACGGGGCCCCGTGGCACGGCGTGGTGGGCGGCGGCCTGCCTCCGGACGAGGAGTGGCTGCGGTCCCGGACCGGGTCCGGACCGCTCATTGCCGACCGACGCGGCCTGATCGTGGCCGGGGCCGGCTGCGGCGAGCCCGGTTCCGTCCTGGCCCTGGGGGACGCCCTCGGTTGGCCGATTCTCGCCGAACCCCGTTCCGGGCTTGGGCGAGGGGTGCCCGGGGTGATCGGAGCCGCCGACGGCGTCCTCCGCTCGGACCGGTTCGCCGACAGCCACGTCCCCGAGTGCATCGTCGCCCTCGGGGAGCGCTGGGTATCCAAGGTGGTGAACGGGTTCCTGGACCGGTCCGTCGAAAACGGTGCGCACGGCATCGTGGTCGATCCGTGGGGTCGTTGGCCCGACCCCGCTCGGGGGGCGGACGAGTTCGTCCGGGCCGACCCGACCCTCTTCGCCCGTGAGGTGACCCGTCTAGTCGGAGCCGGCACGCCGCCCGCAGGGGTCCCGGGTGCTCCCCGGACCCCGGGTGCCCCCCGGACCCGGGGTCCCCCGGACCCCGGGTGCCCCCCGACCATGGATGACGGCGTGGCAGCGGGCGGAGGAACGGGCCCGGGCAGTCCTGACCGGCGCGCTCGGAGCGGCCGGTCCCGGGCCGTTGACCGAGCCCGGGTTGGCCCACCGCCTGTTCGCCGGCCTGCCCGACGGCGCCACCCTGGTGGTGTCGTCGTCCATGCCGGTCCGGGACATCGAGGCATTCGCCGGCCCCCGGGACCGGCCACCGCGCGTGCTGGCCAACCGGGGCGCCAACGGGATCGACGGGGTGGTGTCGACAGCCGTGGGCGTGGCCCTGGCCGGTCCGGGGCCGACCGTGGCCCTGGTCGGCGATCTGGCCTTCCTCCATGACGTCTCGGCACTGGTGGCGGCCGAGGGGGAGGACGTGGACCTCACCGTGGTGGTGGCCGATAACGGGGGCGGGGGGATCTTCTCGTTCCTCGAGCCGGCGGCGGTGCTCGATCCCGGCCTCTTCGACACCCTGTTCGGGACGCCGCAGGGCTCCGATCCTGCCGCCGTCGCCGCCGGCTTCGGGTGGCCGGTGGACGACGTGGGTGCCGAGTCGGGGCCGGGAGGCCTGGAGCGGGCCCTGGCCCGGAGGATCGCCACCGGGTCGCGGGGGGTGATCCGGGTGCAGCTACCCGGGCGGGCCGCCAACGTCGACCATCACCGCCGGATCAACGCCGCCGTCGTGCACGCCGTCGACGACGACAGCGACGCCTGAGCGGGGGCCCGGGGCCCAACCCGGCCCCGATCAGCCGGCCCGATCAGCCGGCCCGATCAGCACGGTCGAGGGTCGTAGGACGGAATGTCCGATGCGGCCGGGGCCGTCGTGACGGGGGAGTGGTTGGAGGAGGGTGTCGTCGTGGTCACCGGTGCCGCTGTGGCCGGTGCGGCCGGCGTGGCGTTGGGCACCGACAAGGTCAGATCGTTGCCGTAGGCGTCGATGGGTGGGGTGGTGATGGCTCCAAATGGTCCCCCGAGGAACTGGGTGATCATCTGCGACGCCTCGTCCGGCTGGACCACCTCGACGTCCGATCCCCCCGATGTGGCGGCCGGTGCGGTGGGTAGCGTGTAGGTGTTCAGTTGGGATCCCGAGAAGGCGTGGTACCGCTCGGCCAGGGAGAACAGGTCGTTGGCCGACAGACCGTCGTCCTTGCTGAAGTCGTGTACTACCGATGAGAGCAGGGTGTTCAGCCGCAGGGGATTGTAGGTCGACTTGGCCTTGTTCAGCGCGGCGGAGATGATCACGTTCTGGCGGGTGATCCGACCGATGTCGGAGCTCGGGTCGTAGGTCCATTGGCCGTCGGCGTAGTACTCGTAGTAGCGGGACCGGGACAGGGCCAGCGCCTCCTGGCCGTTCAGCACCTGGCACCCGGCGGTGGGGATGTTGAGGCCGGAGTTGTTGTAGCAGACCCCGGTCGTGCAGTCCCGGTCCCGAACCGGATAGGGGAAGTCCAACGACACCCCGCCCAGGGCGTTGACGGCGTCCTGCAGCCCGAAGAAGTTGATCACGATGTAGTGGCTGATGGGGATCCCGAAGGTGTTCTGGATGGTCTGGATGAGGGCGTCGGGTCCGCTCCCGAACGCCGCATTGATCTTGTTGTCGCTCGAGAGGCCGCTACTGGCCGGTACCCCCGACAGGGTGACGTAGGTGTCACGCGGGATCGAGAGGGTCGAGGCGGTGCCTGTGGACGGGTCGACATGGACGATCTTGATGGTGTCGCTGCGCTGCCCGCCGGCATTGGTGGCGTTGCCGAACTGCTGGGCCTCGGCCGCCGTCTCCCCGACCCGACTGTCCGAGCCGACGAGCAGGAGGTTGTACGGGGCCCCGTTGGCGGCCGCCACGCAGGTCGTGCACGGAGCCGAGGAAACCTTGCTCCACTGGTAGCGGAAGTAGCCGTACCCCGACGCTGCGATCAGGACCACCACCACCACCACGCCGACCAGGCCCCGGAGGATCCGCTCGAGGGGACGCCGGCGTTTCTTCGTGGCCCGGCGCCGCTCCCGCCGCGACGGGATGGCCACCTGACCACTCAGGATGGGTCCGGGGAACTCGCGGGCGGTTCGGGTGGACCGTCCCGGTGGCGGGCTCGAGGCGCGCGGATGACCGGTCGGTCGAGCCGAGGATCGTCCGGTCGGACGGGAGCCGCTCGGTCTGGTTGGGTCGGTGGGGGGCAAGGTGGGAGTGGGTCCGGCGTGATTGGCCGGTGGCAGGAGCCACCGGCACCAGGGGGTGAGCCCGGCCTGGAAGGCGTTTCAGTTTCCCACGGGGGGACCCCCGGCAGGTGGCACCCTCGGCTCGCCCGGCAGTTACGAGTCGACCGGCAGCCACGACCCGTGGAATCCGAAGGGGACTCTGGCCGGCAGGTGCACGATGGCCACCGGAGGGCCGGCGAACGACGTGGCGTCGAGAATCACCAGGTCACTGGTGTCGGTACTGGCGTCATACACCACCGACAGCACCCAGCCTTCGTTCTCCCCCCGGCCGTCGGAGGCCCGGACGAACACCGGCTCCCCCGGGAACCGGTAGTGGCCCGGGTCGAACCGGGTCGACTCGTCGCGCCCCAGGTCGTACTGGATCAGGCCCAGCTGGGTGGGATCGTCGGCCTGGTCCCCGAGGCGGACGCAGTAGCCGTAGCGGTGGGGTAGTCCGACGACAGCATCGTCGATCCTCGGGAACTCGACCGGGACGTCGTCGAGGCGGCGCTCGGCGATGCGCCCGGCCACCGGGTCGATGGTCCAACGGGCCAGGACGGGAAGATCCGAGGCGACGGCCCGACCCGGCTCGGTGTCGAAGGCCCGGTCGTAGCGTATGACGTCCATGACCACGGCCTGTCCGTCGTCATAGGCGTTCAGCACATGGAAGACGTAGACCGGGTCTATGCCGATCCACCGGACGTCGTCGTTGCCCCCGTTCCGGGGCATGATGCCGACCCTGGCCCCGGCCTCGGGGACCCACCGGTAGGGCAGCGACCGTCCCATGGCCGCCATGTCCAGGTCGAAGAGTACGGGGAGATCGAGGAAGATCACCCGTGATGCCGTTACGCCGAAGTCGTGGATCATGGTGGCCCGTGGGATGTCGAGGGCCTCGGTCGTGGTCAGGGCACCGGCGGCATCCACTACGTGATAGCGGAGGAAGGGCGGCCCGAAGACGTCGCACCCGAAGAAGACGAGTTCCCCGGTAGACGGGTCGACCTTGGGGTGGGCGGTCATCGGCGAGGCCAGTCCGCCGTCGAAATCGTGTATGCGGGCTCGGCCCAGGTCGTCGGACACGGCGTGGGGGAATCCCGACTCCACCAGGGCCAGCGTCGTGCCGGCATGGCGGATCACGTGGGTGTTGGCCGGTCCGTTGACCGGTTCGGTCGGGCCGGCCGGAGCGGGGGTCTCCAGCTCGGAGGCCAGTGCCCGGGTCCGCACCCAGCGGTTGCGGTAGCCCTCGGCCCGGCCTTCGGACAGGGTGATGCCGTGGATCATGCCGTCGCCGGCGAACCAGTGGTAGTCGCTCTGGTCGGCGGGGAGCACGGCGGGATTCGGCCCGTTGCGCAGGAGCCGACCGGTCAGGTCGGGTGGGATCACCCCGGTGACCGGAAGCGGGTGATCGTCACTGCGCTCCACCATGACCGGGGCGTAGTTACCGTGGAGGTAGGGATTGGGCAAACGGGCGCTCCTGGCCGGAGTGTGGTGATTGTGTCGGGCGGGGGCTTCCCCGGGATGTGGAGGCCGATCGTAGCGTCGACGGGGATCGGCGCCGCCGGCCTTCGGGCCACCGAGGCCACCGGTGACGGAGCAGGCCACCCCGGTCCGGCGACGTGGCAGGCTGGGTCCATGGCCGACTTCGCCGAGGATCTCCGCTTCCGGGGGCTGATCCATCAGATGACCGACCCCGGGCTCGAGCACCGACTCGACACCGACCGGCTCACCGCCTACGGCGGGTTCGACCCGACGGCCGACAGCCTGCACGTGGGTCATCTGCTCCAGGTCTGCAACCTGCGGCGCCTGCAGCTGGCCGGTCACCGACCCATCGCCCTAGCCGGCGGTGGGACCGGCTTCGTGGGTGATCCGGGAGGGAAGTCGGAGGAACGGACCCTCCTCTCCTCCGACGAGCTACGGGCCAACCTGGACGGCATCCGCGGGCAGCTGGAGCGGTTCCTCGACTTCTCCGCCACCACCGGTGACTCGAGGGCCCTGCTGGTCAACAACGCCGACTGGCTGGAGCCCATGACGCTGTTCGGATTCCTCCGCGACGTGGGCAAGCACTTCACTGTGAACCAGATGGTGGCCAAGGACTCGGTGAAGTCCCGGCTGTCCCGAGCCGACCAGGGCATCTCGTACACCGAGTTCAGCTACATGCTGCTCCAGGCCTACGACTTCCTGCACCTGTTCGACACCTACGGTTGCCGGCTGCAGCTGGGGGGCAGCGACCAGTGGGGAAACATCACCACCGGCATCGAGCTGGTCCGGAAGGTGCGCCAGCGCGAGGTGTGGGGTCTGACCACGCCGCTGGTGCTGAAGCCCGACGGCACCAAATTCGGGAAGACCGAGTCCGGCACGGTGTGGCTCGATGCCCGCCGGACCAGCGCCTACCAGCTCTACCAGTTCCTGGTGGGGACCGAGGACGCCGTGGTCGGCACGTATCTCCGCTACTTCACCTTCCTCGACCACGAGGCCATCCTGGCCCTCGACGAGGCGACGGCCAGCCATCCCGAGCGCCGGGAGGCGCAGCGGGAACTGGCTCGACAGGTCTGCTCCCTGGTGCACGGGCCCGAGGACACCGAGCGGGCCGAACGAGCCGCCGCCGCCCTGTTCAGCGAGGACATCGCCCTACTGGACGAACAGTCGATCCTCGATGCCTTCGCCGACGCACCGTCATCGCGGCTGCCCCGCGTCCGCCTGGACGGCGCCGGGGTGGCGCTGGTCGACCTGTTGGTGGAGACCCGGCTGGCCCCGTCCCGGGGGAGGGCCCGCACCACCATCGAACAGGGGGGAGCCTACGTGAACAACCGGAGGGAGGAGGAGGTGGCCGGCACCATCGGGGTCGGTGACCTGATAGCCGGCCGCTACCTCATCCTCCGCAGCGGGAAGAAGAACTACCACCTGGTGCGGTTCGAGTGATCCGGCGGTGCCACCCGATCGGGAAGGGGCACCCCCCGGTCCTACACTGACCCCCATGAGCCCCCCTGCAGGACCATCATCGGAGTTCTCGCCCGTCCGGTTGACCTCGGGCCTTCCCGAGACGGTGCTTCCCGGGGAGTCCGAGGCCGTCCGGTCCGGCTTGGCGGCGGCCATGGCCCAACCGGCCGACCGGCGCCGGCACGCCGTGGCCGATGTGGTGCGGTCCGAACCCCGGTCCCAGGCGGCCTGGGCCGCTCTCGGCTCGCTGGCCCGGGACGACGTGGAGGCCTATGCCTGCTTCCGGGTCGGCTATCACCGGGGCCTCGACGCCCTGCGGGGCGCGGGTTGGAAGGGCTCGGGCCTGGTGCTGTGGTCCCACGAGTCGAACCGGGGGTTCCTCCGGTGCCTGGACGGGCTCCGCTCGTCGGCGGGAGCCATCGGCGAGCACGACGAGGAGGAGCGCTGCGGTCAGTTCCTCCGGCAACTGGACCCGTCGTGGCGCCCCGACTGGACCGGTATCCCGGCCTAGTGACCGTCGGGGCTCTGTCACCGTCGGAGTCTCCGGGGGAACGGACACCCCCGACACGGACGACGCCGCCGGGGCTCCGGGCGGACGTGTCGGCCATCGGGGCCACAGCGGGCGCGGCCCAACGCCGGCGGTCGCGGCTGGGATCCCTGGTGGTGGCGTCGGCCGTCCTGGTGGTGGCGTCGGTCCTGGCCGGGTGTGCCGGACCGGACGATTCGGGCCCGGCGTCGGCCCGGGTGTCCGCCTGGGTGACAGGAGCGGGAGGCGGTGCCGCCATCGGCACGCTCACGGTCGACAGCGACAACATCGACCACGCCCTGGCCCACCACCAGCCGTCGGCTGCCATCAAGACGGTGTGCGCCCTCCTCACCAATGACGCCGAGACGGCCATCGGTAATCTGCCCACCCCCGACACCCGGCTCACCGACGATCTCAACAACGCCTACGAGAAGGCCGCCGCCGCCGGCGATGACTGCTACAAGGGCGCCGGGGGGAGCGCGTCGCTGCTCCACCGGTCGGCTGCCGAGCGCGTCGCCCTGCTGCCCCTGCTGACTACGGCACTCGATCGCATCGAGTCCATCACCGGTCACACGCCGTCAACGTCGACCACCCAACCGGACGGATCCTGCGACGATCCGTTCGGGGGCTGTAACTAGTCGATGAACGTCGGCTCGGGCGGCGCGTGTCGATGCCGGTGAGCGACGGCCCCGAGGGACCGGTGCCCACCGGACAGGATCCCGATGTCTACGACCGGCTCCGGCGGCGGGTCCTGTGGTCCCTGCCAACCGGGTTGTTCGTGGTCGGGAGCAGGGCCGGTGAGCAGCGCAACCTCATGACCGGCAACTGGGTGATGCAGGTGGCCATCACCCCCAAGCTGGTGGCGGTGGCGGTGGAACGGACCTCGGTGACCCGGGGGCTCATCGACCGGGGCGGGGGCTTTTCAGTGAGCGTGCTGTCCCGCGCCGACCGGGCCGTGGTGCGCCGGTTCGTGAAGCCGGTGGAGGCCGTGGAGACCGATGCCGACGGTGCCGCCATCTCGCTTCAGGGGGAACCGGTGCATGAGGTCGCCGGGGGCCTGCCGGTCCTGGCGTCGGCGGTGTCGTGGTTGTCCTGCCGGGTCCGCCACACCGGCGAGTGGGCAGCGACGGACGGCCAGCCGGCCAGCCACGTTCTGTTCGTGGGGGAGGTGGTGGATGCCGGTGAGCGGGTGCCGGCCGACGGCCCGGGGGACCGCCCGGAGATCCTGCGGATGGAGGACACCCGGATGAACTACGGGGGTTGACCGTCAGCCGGCCGGGGCCGCCGGGCCGGATCAGGCCGGCACGGACTTACACCGGCCTACCCGGGCCGGGCCGCTCAGCTGGTGGCCGGCGGCTCCGGGGGCGGAGGTCGATCCGGAGGGTGAGCACCCCGTCGTCCAGTTCGGCCACGGCGTCGCCGAGCATGGCGAAGTCCATGAAGTCGGCCTGGGCCTGCTGCTTGAAGCGCTCGCGATCGGGCCCCTCGACAGGGGGAAGGCCACGGGACCGGACGGCGTCGGCCCTGGCCCGGAAGCGTTCGACCATGGCCTGAGGGTCGAATTGTTCGGGCATGACCCGATGGTACCGGCCGTGCCGATGCGCGACGACTGCGGACGCCCCGCACTACACTGGGGGCCGATCGGTGATCGGTGATCACCCGGGTTCGCCGTGTCGGGGGAGTACCACCGCTGGTGGGGCAAGGAGTTGTTTCCGTGAAGAAGGGACGCCATCGCCGCTTCGAAGAGGCGCGCAGCTTGAAGCGTTCGGTCGCCACCGCCAACCGGCGCTGTCCCGAGTGCGGCGCCGAGCCGGACGACAAGCACGCCTCGTGGTGCCTGGCCACGGAGGATGATTACGACGAGATCCTCGGCACCGCCCCGAAGGACCCGTCCTTCGCCGAGGACGATCCCCTGGCCGAGTAACCGCGGTCGGACTGAGCCCCGGACCACCGGCCGGTTCAGCCAGCCGGTCCGGTCGGCGCTGAGCGCCGCACCGTGGGGTGGGGGAGCAGCGTGACCGGCGCGCTGGGCGCCGTCCGCTCGTCGAGGTAGGCCGCCAGCCGCTTGTACACCTTCTTCCCGGCCATGGTCTCCAACTCGGTGCGCATGCTCACATAGACCGGTTCGTGCCCAACGAAGGCCGCCGGATCCTCGGTGCACCACCAGTGGAACTCCTCGCCGCCCTCGCCCCAGTGCCGCCGGTCCCACTGCCGAACCACCGAGGTCACCCGTCCGTCCGCCGCCGTCTCGTCCTCACGTCGGAGCGGGAGCTGCCAGCACACCTCCGGCTTCAGCTCGACATGACTGCGTCCCTGGGCCTCGGCTGACTTGTGGAGGGCACAGCCCGGGCCGGCCGGGAACCCCGGTCGGTTGAGGAAGATGCAGGCCCCGTCGACCAGGCGGGTGCCGAGATCGCCGTCGGCCAACTTCTTTACCACGCCTTTCTGTCCCTGCTTGTGGAACTGCCACAGCTCTGGACCGAGTTCGGCCGCGGCCCGCTCGACGGCCCTGGCGTCCTTCTTGCCGGTGAAGTGGGCCCCGTAGGAGCAGCAGCCCTGGACCAGTTCGGGCGCCGGGCCGGTGAGGACACCCTGGCAACCCTGGCCGAAGATGCACATCCAGGCGCTGGCCAGGAAGGTCACATCGAACAGCCAGGTGCGCTCCTCGTCGGGATCGTCGAAGCTGACCCACTCGTGGGACTCGGTGGGCACGTGCTTGTGGGAGGGCGGCACGCCCTTATGATGACAGGCATGAGCGAAGCCCGTGAGGACATCCGGCCCCTGTTGACCATCACCCCCGACGCCCGTGCCACCGTGCTCGAGGTGTTGGCGAGCGAGGCGGAGTCCGGCTCCCTGGCGTTGTGGCTCGAGATCAACGGGGAGAACGACGGGGCCTACGCCTACGACATGTACTTCCAGGCACTGGCCGACGCCGGGGTGGGCGACGTGGTCCAGCACGACGACGACCTGCCCGTGGTCGTGCCCGGGGCCAGCGTGGACCGCCTCCAGGGGGCCACGCTCGACTTCGTGACCGACGACTCGGGCGAGGGCGGCCTGGTCATCGTCAACCCCAACACCCCTCCGGCGGCGACGCTGCAGGGGCTGGGCTCGGGACCCGACGTCGATCTCTCGGACCCGCTGGCGCTGCAGGTGGTGTCGGTTCTCGACGAGCAGGTCAATCCGAGCATCGCCTCCCACGGTGGCCGGGCCGACCTGGTGGCGGTCAAGGACAAGTCGATCTACCTCCGCCTGAGCGGGGGATGCCAGGGCTGTGGGATGGCCAAGGCCACACTGACCCAGGGCATCGAGGTCATCCTGCGGGAGGCCATTCCCGAGATCGTCAACATCGTGGACGTCACCGACCACGCTGACGGCACCAACCCGTACTACGAGCCGTCGCACAGCTGAGCGTTCCCACGGGTGACCCTGGGCCCGACTGAGTAGCCGGCATCCCGGTACTTCCCGGAGCGGCCGCCGCACCTTCCGAAGGCCGGCCATGATGCCCGTTTCGGGCCGGCCCGTCCTGTACGTTTCGTGTGGTGGACACACTCCTGGTCGCCGGGACCACCGTGGCCGGCCTCATCATCGGCGCCGTGCTCGATCCGCTCGGCCAGCGGGAGGCGGAGCGCAGCCACCGTGAGGACGAACGGCGTCGGGCCGAGCGGATCGCCGAGGCCGAGTCCGAGGAAGCGGCCGCGACCGCTGCGCACGGTGCCGGGGGCGAAGGGACGGCGCCACACCGCTCGGCCGTCGGCCACGTGGAAGAAGCCATCGGTGAGGCCCTGGACGCCGCCGAGGCTGACGACTCCGACGATCCGGCTCCCGAGGACCGTACGGTACCCAACCTGCTGCCGCAGGGACTGTCGCCACCGCGCACCGCCGCCGCCGCCGTTGCCACCGCCGCCCTGTTCGGGTCGGCCGCCGTCCATTTCGGGCGGGACCTGGTCCTGGCGCCCTACTGCGTGTTCTTCGCCCTGCTGGTGGTGATCTCCGTCACCGACCTCTCCCACCGCCTGGTCCCGAGGCGCCTCATCTACGGGGCTCTGGTCCTCATCGTGCCCCTGCTGGTGGCCACATCGGCCGTCGACCACACCTGGCACAGCCTGGACGGTGCCCTGGTCGGCGGGGTGGTGGCCTTCGGGCTGTTCTTCGCCGTCTGGTGGTTCATCCCCCGCGGCATGGGGTTCGGCGACGTTCGCCTGGCCGGCGTCATCGGGTTCACGACCGGTTGGCTCAGTCTGCTCCACGCCTACGTGGCCTTTCTGGCCGGTTTCCTGGTGGGGATGGTGTTCGGCCTGATCCTGGCGGCGGTGTCCTCAGCCGGCCGGAAGGCCCGCATCCCGTTCGCCCCCTCGCTGTCGGTGGGTGCGGTGATCGCCGTCTTCTGGGGCGCCCACATCGCCCAGAGCCTCTTCCACGCCGGGTCCTGACCGGTGGCCGGGGACAATCCGGGCCGGAGGCGACCGGACCCCCGAGTAGATTTGCCGGGATGCTCCGCTACCTGACCGCCGGCGAATCGCACGGACGCGCCCTCGTGGTCATCGTGGAGGGCATGCCGTCCGGCCTGCTGGTCACCGCCGAGGACATCCAGCGGGGCCTGGCCCGGCGACGGCTGGGATTCGGCCGCGGTCCCCGCATGCGCTTCGAGGCCGACGAGATCACGCTGGTGGGAGGCGTCCGCCACGGACGGACACTGGGCTCGCCGGTGGCGGTCGAGATCGCCAACACCGAATGGCCCAAGTGGGAGACGGAGATGGCCCCCGGACCCGGTCAGCCCTCCAAGGTCCTGACCCAACCCCGACCGGGCCACGCCGACCTCTCGGGCATGTTGAAGTACGGACTCGACGACGCCCGGGACGTGCTGGAGCGGGCCTCGGCCCGGGAGACGGCGGCCCGGGTTGCCGCCGGGACCCTGGCCAAGCTGCTGCTCCAGCAGATCGGGATCGACGTCCTCAGCCACATCGTGCAGCTGGGGCCGGAGCGGGCCGAGCCCCGGCCCCTGCCCACAGTGGAGGAGTTGCTGCCCGTGGACGAGTCCCAGGTCCGGTGCATCGACCCCGATGCCGAGGCCCGGATGGTGGCGGCCGTGAAGGCGGCGGCCAAGGTCGGAGACTCGCTCGGGGGTGTGGCCGAGGTGATCGCCTACGGGGTACCTGTCGGTCTCGGCAGCCATGTGCACTGGGACCGCAAGCTCGACGGCCTGTTGGCCCAGGCCCTCATGAGCATCCAGGCCATCAAGGCGGTGGAGTTCGGGGACGGATTCGCACTGGCCGGTCGGCGTGGGTCGGAAGCCCACGACGCCATCCGGATGGCCACCGGAGGTGGGGGAGGCACGGCCGGGGACGTCGAGGGACTCCTGGGTGGGGGCTACGCCCGGGACACCCACCACGCCGGGGGCATCGAGGGGGGCATCTCCACCGGTTCGCCCATCGTGGCCCGTGCCGCCATGAAACCGTTGGCCACCCTCAACCGTCCGACACTCGGCACCGTGGACGTCGTCACCAAGGAGTCCACGGTGTCGTTCAAGGAACGTACCGATGTGACCGCGGTGCCGGCCATGGGTGTGGTGGCCGAGACGATGGTCTCGCTGGTGCTGGCGTCCGAGGCCCTCCGCAAGTTCGGGGGCGACTCCGTGGCGGAGTTCCGCCGCAACCGCCTCGGCTACCTGGCCGCGCTGGGGGAGACCCCCTCCGCGGCCGTGCCGCCACCGACCGATGGTTGACCGTCTCATCCTGGTCGGCATGATGGGGGCGGGGAAGACCACGGTGGGTCGGCTGTTGGCCGAACGCCTGGGATGGCGCATGTTCGACTCCGATGCCCAGATCATCGAGGACACCGGACACACCGTGCCTGAGCTCTTCGCCCAGCGGGGGGAGGCGGCCTTCCGGGCCGAAGAGGAGCGGGTGCTGGGCGAGGCCCTCTCGGGCAACGAGCCGGTGGTGGTGTCGGCCGCCGGCGGGGTGGTCCTGTCCCCGGCCAACCGGGAGCTCCTGGCCCGGTCGGGCACGGTGGTGTGGCTGCGGGCCGACCCCCGGGTTCTGGCCGGGCGGGTGGGGGACGGTACCGGCCGACCGTTGCTGGACGATGATCCCTCGTCGGCGCTTCTGGCGCTCTACGAGGTACGGCGGCCTCTCTACGAATCGGTGGCGTCGCTGGCCGTCGACGTCGACGCCCTGACCCCTGCCGAAGTGGTCGAGAGGATTCTGGTGGGCACGGGTCTCGGGACCGGAACCGGGGGCGAGTCGTGAACGTTGTCCCGGTCGATCTGGGCGAGCGGGGCTACGACGTGGTGGTGGGCCCTGGCGCCCGGCACCGCCTGGGCGAGCTGGTGGCCCGTGAGGTTCCCGGTGCGGCCCGGGCCGCCGTTGTCACCCAGGCCGGCATCGGGGTCGAGGTCGACCCCGGCATTCCGAGTGAGCGGTTCACCGTGCCCGACGGCGAGGAGGCCAAGTCCCTGGCGGTGGTGGAGGAGCTGTGTCGGGGCTTCGTCCGCTCCGGGATCAGCCGCGCCGATGTCATCGTGGCCGTGGGCGGGGGCGTGGTCACCGATCTGGTCGGATTCGCCGCCGCCTCGTTCCACCGCGGGACGGCGTACCTCAACGTGGCCACCACGCTGCTGGGTCAGGTCGACGCCGCCGTGGGGGGCAAGACCGGGGTCAATCTCCCCGAGGGGAAGAATCTGGTGGGGGCGTTCTGGCAGCCCCGGGCGGTGCTGTGTGACACCGAGGTCCTAGCCACGCTGCCGCCGAGGGAGTGGGCCTCGGGCCGGGGTGAGATGGCCAAGTACGCCTTCCTCGGGGGTCTGGCCGGCGGGGTCAGCGAGCCCGACGCCTCCCTGCTGGAACTGCCCCTCGACGAGCAGGTGGCACGGTGCGTGGCCATCAAGGCCGGTGTGGTGTCCGCCGACGAGCGAGAGGGCGATCTGCGGATGCTGCTCAACTACGGCCACACGCTGGCCCACGCCCTCGAGGCCACGGCGTTCGGCCCGGACGCCGGGTGGGACCTGCGCCACGGCGAGGCGGTGGCCATCGGACTGGTGTTCGCCGGTCAGTTGGCCCGGCGGATGGGGCGGATCGACGACCGACGCGACCAGCTGCACCGGACGGTGGTCGGAGGCTTCGACCTGTCCCCACTGCTGCCACACGATGCCGATCCAGAACGACTGACCTCGTTCATGGAGCGTGACAAGAAGGCCCACCATGACCTCACGTTCGTTCTGGACGGACCCCAGGGGGTCGAGGTGGTGCATGGCGTCGACCGGGCGGCGGTGGTCGCTACCCTGGCAGCCATGGAGCGGACCTCGCCCGATCGAAGCGCATGACCCCGGACCAGCTCATCATGCTCCTGTCCGGTCCCAACCTCGACCTGCTGGGCGAGCGGGAGCCGGCCGTCTACGGCACCGCCACCCTCGATGACCACGTGCGCACCGCCACCTCGGTCGCGGCCGGGTTGGGCTACGCCGTCGAGCACCGGCAGACCAACCACGAGGGGGAGCTGGTGGAGCTGGTACACGCCGCCCGGGGACGGGCCGTCGCCGTCATCATCAATGCCGGCGCCCTCTCCCACACCTCGTGGTCGCTGCACGATGCCCTGGCGGCTTTCGACGGGGTGGTGGTGGAGCTGCACCTCTCCAACCCTGCGGCCCGCGAGCCCTTCCGTCATACCTCGGTCATCGCCCCCGTGGCCGACGGCTGTATCGCCGGATTCGGGGGGATCGGCTACGGCCTGGCCGTCGACGCCGTGCACCGTCTCCTCTCGGCCGCGGACGGCAGATGAGCGCCCGGAGGGGTGGGCCCCGTAGCAGCGCCGTGGATGGTCAGCTTCTGGCCCCACTCGAGGTGGCGGGCCGGTTGGAGCGGCTCCGGGTCCTGCTGGCCGAGGCCGGCGACGACGGGAGGCCGGTCGGCGGCCTGCTGGTCACCACCCCGGCCAACATCCGCTGGCTTACCGGGTTCAGTGGTTCGGCCGGGCTCTTGCTGGTCACGCCGGATCGGGCCGTGCTGACCTCCGACGGTCGGTACCGGACCCAGTCGTCCGAGCAGTTGGCCGAGTCCGGGGTGGGTGGGGACGTGGAGGTGGCCATCGGTGGGGTCCAGGCCCAGCGGGAGGCGATCCACCGGGCGGCGGCGGCCGGGGCCGACGTGGGTTTGGAGGCCGACCATGTGACCTGGTCGGGGCAGCGCTCGTGGGCCGAGGTGTTCGCCCCGTTGCCGCTGGTCCCGACCCGGGGTCTGGTGGAGCGCCTGCGTGTGGTGAAGGACCCGGGGGAGGTGGCCCGCATGGAGCGGGCCGCCGCCATAGCCGATGAGGCGCTGGCCGACGTGCTGCCCCTGTTGGCCCGGGTGGGATCCTCCCCCGACGGTCCGGGTAGCGGAGGGGGGCTCACCGAGTCCGGGTTCGCCGCCGCCCTGGACCATGCCATGCGGGAGCGGGGGGCCGAGGACCGGGCCTTCGAGACCATCGTGGCGTCGGGGGAGAACTCGGCCAAGCCCCACGCCCGTCCGGGCAGCAGGACCATCCGGCCCGGGGACCCGGTGGTGGTGGACTTCGGAGCGGTGTTCGAGGGGTACCGGTCCGACATGACCCGCACCTTCTGCGTGGGGGGCCCGCCGACCGGCGAGCTGTCCACCGTGTTCGACGTGGTGAGGGAGTCACAGCGCCTGGGCGTGGCCCTGGTGGAGCCGGGGGTGAGTGCCGGGTCCGTCGACCGGGCCTGTCGTGACGCCATCGCCGCCTCCGGCTGGGCCGACCGCTTCGAGCACGGCACCGGACACGGTGTGGGCCTCGACATCCACGAGGGGCCATCGGTCGGACCGGGGTCGACTGCTATTCTCGTGCCCGGCACCGTGGTCACCGTGGAACCCGGCGTGTACCTACCCGGGACCGGCGGGGTCCGTATCGAGGACACCCTGGTGGTGACGGAACACGGCAGCCGCTCGCTCACCCAGTTCCCGAAGGAAGTTGCTGTCTGATGGCTGTCTCCACCAACGATCTCCGAAACGGCATGACCCTCAACCTCCCCGAGGGCCTCTTCGCCGTGGTCGAATTCCAGCACGTGAAACCGGGCAAGGGTGGCGCCTTCGTCCGGACCAAGCTGAAGAACTCCCGGACCGGTGCGGTCATCGAGCGGACCTACCGGGCCGATGAGAAGTTGGAACAGGCCATCATCGACAAGCGGGAGATGCAGTTTCTCTACCGCGACGGCTCCGACTACGTGTTCATGGACACCTCGTCCTACGAGCAACTCCAGGTCAATACCGGCCTCCTGGGCGATTCCGCCAACTATTTGAAGGAGGGGGACGACGCCGTCCTCCAGTTCTTCGGGAGCGAGATCGTCGGCGTCGACCTGCCGGCCTCGGTCGAGCTCACGGTGGCCGACACCGAGCCCGGTCTTCAGGGGGACCGTGTGTCCGGTGCCCGCAAGCCGGCGACACTGGAGACGGGGCTGGTCCTGCAGGTCCCGCTGTTCGTCAACCCGGGCGAGAAGATCAAGGTCGACACCCGCACCGGTGAGTACCTCACCCGGGCCTAGCTGCGGCACGGGCCCGGTTCCCACCGGCACGCATCCCGGACCACGCAGTCCCACCGCACGACCACCCGATCAGCCGATCATCCGATCACCCGTTATGGAATCCGCACCCCGCCACCAGGCCCGCGAACGGGCATTGACCCTCCTGTACGAGGCGGAGCTCAAGGACTCCTCACCCTCGGCCGTGGTGAGTGAACTGCTGATGGCCCCCGACGGCTACACCACCGGCCTGGTCGAGACCGTGGAGTCCCGTGGCCACGAGATCGATGACATGATCGGCGACGCCGCCATCGGCTGGGACCTGGACCGCATGGCCGTGGTGGACCGCAACGTCCTCCGTCTGGCCGTGGCCGAGCTGCTGGACCGGCCGGAGGTGCCCACGGCGGTGATCCTCAACGAGGCCGTCGAGCTGGCCTCGGCGTACTCGACCGACGACTCCGGACGGTTCGTAAACGGCGTGCTGGCCACCCTGGCCACCCGCATCCGGCCGTAGGCACCCGACCCAGGCAAGCCGTCTACCGAACCGGAAGCGCAGGAGCCTGCTGACGTCGAACCTCAGGTTCATGAAACGGGCCACCACCCCCCAGCTGGTGGCCGCACCCGTCGGCGGCTGAACGCGCCGATGAGCCGATTCCGGCCGATCACGGGACCGGCGCAGCGGGTATAGTCGGAGCCTGACCGTGAAGCGGGTCCTGTGAGGCCCGTACGGACAGGAGGAAGCGTGGCCGAACGTGAGCGCAGTCATACCCGCCCGCGGGGTGCTGTGTTCGTTCCCCGGGCCCAGGTCATGTCGGCATCCGACGTGCACCGTGCCATCACCCGCATGGCCCATGAGATCGCCGAGCGCAACCGGGGGCTGGAGAAGGTCGTGCTGGTCGGACTGCAGACCGGTGGCGTCGCCATCGCCGAGCAGCTGGCGGCGGCACTGGCCGAGGTGGAAGGGGCCACCATCCCGGTGGGCACCCTGGACGTGGCCTTCTACCGGGACGACATCGGACTGCGGCCGGTGCTGCCCGAGGCGGCCACCGACATCAGTTTCGACCTGACCGCGACCACCGTGGTCATGGTGGATGACGTGCTGTTCACCGGACGCACCATCCGGGCCGCCCTCAACGCCTTGGGCGAGTACGGACGGGCCCAGCGGGTCGAGCTGGCGGTCATGGTGGATCGGGGTCACCGCGAGCTCCCCATCCGGCCGGACTACGTGGGGAAGAACCTGCCGACCCGTCGGGACGAGATGGTCGACGTCTCCGCCGACGGGGTGTCGCTCGGGGAGCTGGTGAGCCGGTGAGCCCCTTCCCGGCCAACCTGCTCAGCATGGACGACCTCGACGCCGAAGGGATCAGCGAGGTTCTGGCGGTGGCGGACTCCTTCGTCGAGGTGGGGCGCCGGGCCAATCCGAAGGTGCCGGCCCTGCGGGGACGGACGGTGGCCACCCTGTTCTTCGAGGAGTCCACCCGGACCCGCATGTCCTTCGAGACGGCGGCCAAGCGGATGTCGGCCGACGTGCTCTCCTTCGCCGCCGGCTCCTCGTCGCTGAAGAAGGGCGAGTCGCTGAGGGACACCGTCGAGACCATCGAGGCCATCGGGATCGACGCCGTGATCATCCGCCACGCCTCGTCGGGGGTGCCGGCTCGGGTGGCCGGCTGGATCGACCACTGTGCCGTGATCAACGCCGGGGACGGCTGGCACCAACATCCCACCCAGGCTCTGCTGGACCTCTACACCGTCAGGCAGGCCCTGGGCGGGGGAGACGGCGGACTGACCCGGTTCGTGGGCCTCCAGGTCCTCATCGTGGGCGACATCCGGCACAGTCGGGTGGCCCGGTCCCAGGTCACCGGCTACGCCGCTCTCGGGGCTGAGGTGACCCTGGTGGCCCCGGCCACCCTGCTGCCCCCCTCGTTGGAGGGGTGGCCGATCGCCGGGGTCAGCCACCGCCTCGACGACGTACTGGAGAAGGCCGACGTGGTCTCCCTCCTGCGGGTGCAGTCGGAGCGGGGGAGCGGCGCCCTCGTCCCCACCCTGCGGGAGTACACGGCCGGGTTCGGGCTCACCGGGCGCCGTGCCGCGCTGCTGCGGCCCGAGGCCGTCATCCTCCATCCGGGGCCGATCGTGCGGGGGGTCGAGATCGCCTCGGACGTGGCCGAGTTGCCGGCCTCCCTCATCACCGAGCAGGTGAGCAACGGGGTGGCCGTCCGCATGGCCGTGCTCTTCCTCCTGCTGGGCCAGGGGCCGGTCGAGGCGGTACACCGTGGCTGAGCGGCGACGGGATGCCACCGACCCGGTCGGGGCCGTGCTCCTGCGGGGTGGCACGGTCATCGACCGGACCGGCGAACGGGTGGCCGACGTACTGGTCGTGGGCGACCGGGTGACCGAGGTGGGGACCGTCGACTCGCCTCCGTCGGGGTCACGGGTGCTCGACGCCGGCGGCTGCGTGGTGTCGCCCGGCCTCGTCGATCTCCACACCCACCTGCGCCAGCCGGGACGGGAGGAGGCCGAGACCGTGGAGACCGGGGCCCGCGCCGCCTCCCTGGGAGGCTTCACCGCCCTCGTGGCCATGCCCAACACCGAACCGACCCTGGACTCTGCTGAAGCCGTCCGCACCGTCTACGACCTGGCCGCCGGTGTCACGGCCGAGGTGGCGGTGGCCGCGGCCATCACCGTGGGCCGCGCCGGCGAGCGCCTTTCCCCCATGGGTGAGCTCGCCGAACTGGGTGTACGCCTCTTCACCGATGACGGGAGCGGGGTGCAGTCGGCCGGACTCATGCGTCGGGCACTCGAGTACGCCACCGGCCTCGGCGTGACCCTGGCCCAGCACTGCGAGGACGCCACGCTGGCCGCTGACGGCGCCATGCACGAGGGGGCCTGGTCCAGCCGGCTGGGGATACCCGGCATGCCGTCGGTGGCCGAGGAGGTCATGGTGGCCCGGGACCTGGCCCTGGTGCGCGCCACCGGCGCCCGCATGCACTTCCTCCACCTGTCCACGGCCGGCTCCGTCGAACTGGTGCGCCGGGCCAAGGCCGAGGGGCTGGAGGTCACGGCCGAGGCGGCTCCCCATCACTTCACGCTGACCGACGCCTGTGCCGTCGGGTACGACCCCGTGTTCAAGGTCAACCCGCCGCTCCGTCCGGCGTCCGACGTCGAGGCGGTCAAGGCGGGGCTGGCCGACGGCACCATCGACGCCATCGCCACTGACCACGCCCCCCACGCGCCGGAGACGAAGGACCTGCCCTTCGACCAGGCCCCGCCGGGCATGCTGGGCCTGCAGACGGCGCTGTCGCTGGCTGTCACCGAGCTGGATCTGCCCCTCGACCGCATCCTGGCCCTGATGAGCTGGCAGCCGGCCGTCATCTGCGGCCTCGACACCGGACACGGTGGGGACCAGGGAGGACCGGTGGTCCCGGGCTCGGTGGCCAATCTCTGCGTGGTCGATCCGGCCGCGACCTGGGTCGTCGACGCTGCAGCGTTGGCCAGTCGCAGCCGGAACTCGCCCTATGCCGGGCGGAAACTCACCGGCCGGGTCCGGCACACCGTCTTCCGGGGCGAGCCGGTGGTCGTCGACGGCGAGGCCCAGCGATGAGCGGGCATAGCCGAGGAGCCCAGCGATGAGCGGGCATAGCCGAGGAGCCCAGCGATGAGCGGGCGCAACGGTCCCCTGCACCGGGACGAGGCGTGGCTGGTGCTGGCCGACGGGACCCGCTTCGAGGGTGAGGCCGTCGGTGCGGAGCCCGCGGGCGGGGTGACAACGGGCGAGGCCGTGTTCAACACCGTGCTCTCGGGCTACCAGGAGGTGATCACCGATCCGTCCTATGCCGGGCAGGTCATCGCCTTCACCTATCCCCACATCGGAAACTACGGGGTCAACCCGGTCGACGACGAGGCGCGGCGGCCCCACTGCCGCGGGGTCATCATGCGGCACCTGACCGACCGGCCGAGCAGTTGGCGGTCGACCGGGTCCCTGGAGGCCTACCTCACACGGTTCGGCGTGCCCGCCATCTCCGGCGTCGACACCCGAAGACTCACCCGCCACCTGAGGAACCAGGGCTCCATGCCGTGCGCCTTCGGCACCGCCGGTGTCTCCGAACTGCTGGCCGCGGCCGCGGCGGCGCCGTCCACCGAGGGCCGCGACCTCGTCGCCACCGTCACCACGGCCACGGTGCAGACCCGGGGGAGCGGCCCCTACCGGGTGGTGGCCTATGACTTCGGGATCAAAGAGGCCATGCTCCGTCAGCTGGGCGACCTGGCCACCATCACCGTGGTCCCGGCCTCGACCCCGGCCGACCACGTCCTCGGACTGCAGCCCGACGGCATCTTCCTGTCCAACGGTCCGGGCGACCCGGCCGCCCTGCCCGGCGTCGTGACCGAGATCCGCGCCCTCGTCGAGGACGGATCGGTTCCGGTCTTCGGGATCTGCCTCGGTCACCAGCTGCTGGCCACGGCGCTGGGGGCCGTCACCTTCAAACTGCCCTTCGGCCACCACGGCGGGAACCACCCGGTCCGGCGCATCTCGACGGGGAGGGTCGAGATCACCTCGCAGAACCACAACTACGCCGTGGCCGAAGACTCCCTGGCAACCTCGGAGATCACCCATGTGAACCTCAACGACGGCGTCATCGAGGGGATCCGCAGTGACGACGCTCCGGTGTTCAGCGTGCAGTACCACCCCGAGGCCGGGCCCGGCCCTCACGACGCCCGCTACCTCTTCGAGGAGTTCCGCTCGCTGATGGACGCCACCGGGTCGAGGTCCTCGCGACAGAGGAGTGTGGGCTGATGCCCCGCCGCCACGACATCGAGTCCATCCTGGTCATCGGGTCCGGCCCCATCGTCATCGGCCAGGCCTGCGAGTTCGACTACTCGGGCACCCAGGCCTGCCGGGTCCTGGCCGAGGAGAAGTTCCGGGTGATCCTGGCCAACTCCAACCCGGCCACGATCATGACCGACCCGGCCATGGCCGACCGCACCTACGTGGAGCCGCTCGACCCTGATGTGCTCACCGCCATCATCGAGCGCGAGCGGCCCGACGCCCTGTTGCCCACCCTCGGGGGTCAGACCGCCCTCAACCTGACCATGACCCTGGCCGAGCGAGGAGTGCTGGACGCCTACGGCGTGGAGGTCATCGGGGCCAACGCCGAGGCCATCGCCACCGCCGAGGACCGGGAGCGGTTCAAGGCGGCCATGCAGGAGATCGGCCTGGCCGTCCCGTCCTCGGGATTCGCCCACACCCTCGACGAGGCCCTGGCCATCGGGGAGTCGATCGGCTTTCCCATCATGGTGCGGCCCAGCTACATCCTGGGAGGGGCCGGCACCGGCATCGCCGTGGACCGGGAGCGACTGGTGCGGCTGGCCGCCGAGGGCCTCGAGGCCTCACCCATCAGCGAGGTCCTGGTGGAGCAGTCCATCGCCGGTCAGAAGGAGTTCGAGTTGGAGGTGATGCGGGACAACGCCGACAACTGCGTGGTCATCTGCTCCATCGAGAACCTCGACCCCATGGGGGTGCACACCGGTGACTCCATCACCGTGGCGCCGGCCCAGACCCTCACCGACGTCGAGTACCAGCAGATGCGGGATGCCGCCTTCGCCTGCATCCGCCGGGTGGGGGTGGAGACCGGAGGCTCGAACGTGCAGTTCGCCGTGGACCCCTCCGACGGCGGCCAGGTGGTCATCGAGATGAATCCGCGGGTGTCCCGGTCCTCGGCCCTGGCCTCCAAGGCCACCGGCTTCCCCATCGCCAAGATCGCCGCCCGCCTGGCCGTGGGCTACCGCCTGGACGAGATCACCAACGACATCACCGGGGCCACCCCGGCGTCGTTCGAGCCGACCATCGACTATGTGGTCACCAAGATCCCCCGTTGGGCCTTCGAGAAGCTGCCCGGTGCCACCGACGTGCTCGGGACCCGCATGCAGTCGGTCGGTGAGGTGATGGGCATCGGGCGGACCTTTCCCGAGTCGTTGCAGAAGGCCGTCCGCTCCCTCGAACAGGGCCGCTCGGGCCTCAACGCCGACCCGGCCGAGGCGGCCCTCGACCCCTGGTCCAACGACGAGCTGCTGGCGGCGGTGGCCGTCGCCACCCCCGAGCGCCTCTTCCAGCTGGAGGCCCTGCTGCGTCGCGGGCTATCGGTCGACCGGCTGGCCCAGGTCACCGGCATCGATCCGTGGTTCCTGGCCGCCATGGCCGAGGTGACGGACGCCCGGATGGCCCTCGACCTCCAGGTGACGTTGGGGGTTACCGTCGGGGACCTCGACCGTCGGGCCTGGCGCCGGCTCAAGCAGTACGGATTCTCCGACCACCAGCTGGCCTATCTGTTCGGTGACCCGGTCACCGCCGAGGACATCCGCAAGGCCCGCACATCGCTCGGGGTCGGGGTCACCTTCAAGACTGTGGACACATGCGGGGCCGAGTTCGAGGCCCACACGCCCTACCACTACTCGACCACCGAGGACGAGGACGAGGTGCGTCCCTCGGACCGTCCCCGGGTGGTGATCCTCGGATCGGGTCCCAACCGGATCGGCCAGGGCATCGAGTTCGACTACTGCTGCGTGCACGCCTCGTTCGCCCTCCAGGCGGCGGGGTTCGAGACCGTCATGGTCAACTGCAACCCCGAGACGGTCTCCACCGACTACGACACCTCTGACCGCCTGTACTTCGAGCCACTCACCTCCGAGGACCTGGCCAATGTGCTCGAGGCCGAGCAGCGGGCCTCCGTCGACGGCGGGCGTCTGGTCGGGGTCATCGTCTCCCTCGGGGGGCAGACCCCGCTCAAGCTGGCCGCGGGGATCCCCCGCGACCTGGTCCTCGGGACCTCGCCCGCCTCCATCGACCGGGCCGAGGACCGCGAGCAGTGGAACGAGCTGTGCTCGAGCCTCGGGATCGCCCAACCCCCCGGCGGGACCGCCACCACCGCGGCCGAGGCGGTGGCCGTGGCCTCGACCATCGGCTATCCGGTGCTGGTACGCCCGTCGTACGTGCTGGGCGGGCGGGCCATGGAGATCGTCTACGACGACGAGCGCCTGGTGGAGGCGGTTGAGGCCATGTCCGGCGTGGGGGGATCGCTGGGCCGTGAGGGCGGGGTGACCGCCGACCGCCCGGTGCTGGTGGACCGGTTCCTGGAGGACGCCGTCGAGGTGGATGTGGACGCGGTGCGGGACGCCACCGGCGAGGTGGTGGTCTGCGGCGTGATGGAGCACGTGGAGGAGGCCGGCGTGCACTCGGGGGATTCGGCCTGCGCCCTGCCGCCCCAGACCCTGTCGGCCGAGGTCGTGGCCGGGCTGGAGGAGACGGTGCGCACCATCGCCGAGTCGCTGGAGGTGCAGGGACTGATCAACGTGCAGTTCGCCGTCAAGGACGAGCAGGCGTACGTCCTCGAGGCCAATCCCCGGGCCAGCCGGACCGTGCCCTTCGTGGCCAAGGCCACCGGAGTACCCGTGGCCATGGTGGCGGCCCGGGTCATGGTGGGTGCCACCCTGGCCGAGTTGCGCGAGGAGGGCCTGCTCTGTCCTCCGGTCACCGGTCACGTCTCGGTGAAGGAGGCGGTGCTGCCGTTCAACCGCTTCCCCGGGGTGGATACGCTGCTCGGCCCCGAGATGCGCTCCACCGGCGAGGTCATGGGGATCGGATCCACCTTCGGACTGGCCTTCGCCAAGAGCCAGATCGCCGCCGGCAACCGCCTGCCCGTGGGCGGCACGGTCTTCCTGTCGCTGGCCGACCGGGACAAGACCGCCGGTCTCGATGCCGCCCGCCAGTTCGCCGCCCTGGGATTCGACCTGGCCGCCACCTCGGGCACCGCGGCCATGCTCGAAGCCGAGGGCGTCACCGTGGCCACGGTGGTGGCCAAGGTCGGGGAGTCGCACCCCGGCGTGGTCGACGCCGTGGACCTGATCGCCGGGGGCCAGGTCCAGCTAGTGGTCAACACCCCTCGGGGCCGGGGCCCGAGGGCCGACGGCCTGCACATCCGGGCCACGGCCCTGGCCCACATGGTGCCCTGTCTGACCACGGTGGCGGCAGCCCGCGCCGCCGCCGCCGGCATCGCCGACTGGATCAGCCACCCTCTGTCGGTGCGCTCGCTGCAGGAGTACCACCAGCGGTGACCCGGTGAGCGCCCTCCCGACCCGAGGAGGCCGCGCCGAGCGGTTGCGCCGCGCCTGGCGGGCCGTCCGGGCCGGCGATGTCGACCTTACGGTGCCGGTCGGGAGCCTGGAGCTGGACAACCCGGTGATGACGGCGTCGGGCACCGCCGGTCATGCCGATGAGCTCGGGGCCTACTTCCCTCTCGCTGACCTGGGCGCGTTGGTGGTCAAGTCCCTGTCGGTCGAGCCCTGGCCCGGCAACCCGGCCCCCCGTGTCCACCAGACCCCCTCGGGCATGCTGAACAGCGTGGGGCTGCAGGGTCCCGGGCTCGAGGCGTGGATCGACCGGGACCTGCCCCGCCTGGTTGCGGCCGGGGCCCGCATCGTGGTGAGCATCTGGGGCCAGAGGGTCGAGGACTTCGCCAAGGCCGCCTCGGTGCTGGCCGGGGTGGAAGGCCTCACCGCGGTGGAGGTCAACGTCAGCTGTCCCGAACCTCGAGGACCGCCGTCGCATGTTCGCCCACTCACCGGCGGCCACGGCCGAGGTGGTGGCGGCCGTGGGAGAGCACTGCCCCGGGCTGCCGCGGTGGGCCAAGTTGAGTCCCACGGTGGCCGATCTGGCCGAGGTGGCCGGAGCCGCCCTGGGGTCCGGAGCCGAGGCGGTGACCCTGGTCAACACCGTTCTGGCCATGGCCATCGACATCGAGGCGCGTCGGCCGGTCCTCGGATCCGGAGCCGGCGGCGGCGGCCTGTCCGGCCCTGCCGTCCATCCCGTGGCCGTCAGGGCGGTGTTCGACGTCCGGGCCGCCCACCCGGACGCCACCATCATCGGGGTGGGCGGGGTGATGTCCGGCGGCGACGCCGTGGAACTGATGATGGCCGGAGCCGATGCCGTGCAGGTGGGCACGGCCAGCTTCCGGGATCCGAGGGCTCCGGTCCGGATTCTGAGGGAGATCGAGACCTGGTGTGCCGACCACGGCGTCCGCCGCGTGCGGGAATTGAAAGGAGTGGCCCATGGATGAGTGGGGAAATGCCACCGAGGTGGGAGTCGGATTCGGGACCCGGGTGGCCGCCGCCGTGGCCAGGACCGGGCCGCTGTGCGCCGGCATCGACCCGTCGCGCCAGCTCCTCGAGGCGTGGGGTCTGAGCGACGACGGGCCCGGACTGCGCCAGTTCGGCTTGCGGTGCGTGGAGGCCTTCGCCGGCGTGGTGCCCGTGATCAAGCCGCAGGTGGCCTTCTTCGAGCGGTGTGGTTCCGCCGGGGTGGCCGCCCTGGAGGCGGTGCTGGCGGGAGCCCGGAGCGCCGGACTTCTGGTCATCGCCGATGCCAAACGGGGGGACATCGGGACGACCATGGAGGCCTACGCCCGGGCGTGGCTCGATCCCGACAGCCCGTTGCGGGCCGATGCGGTCACCGCCGCTCCGTACCTGGGGTTGGGGGCTCTCCAGCCCATGATCGACCTGGCCGGGGCCACCGGGCGGGGCGTGCTGGTGGTAGCCCGGAGCTCCAATCCCGAGGGTCGTTCGTTGCAGCAGGCCCGCACCGGCGGGGGACAGGGACCCTCCGTGGAGGACATGCTGCTGTCGGGCATCGCCGAGCTCAACCGGAACGGCCGGATCCCGTCGGGGACGGTGGGGGCAGTCGTAGGTGCGACCCTCGGCCCCTCCGAGTTCCGCCTGGCCGATCTGGGTGGGGTGATCCTGGCCCCCGGGATCGGCGCCCAGGGTGGCACGGCGGCCGGGGTCGGCGCCCTGTTCGGGGAGTGCCCCGCCGGCACGGTACTGGCCAGTTCGTCCCGGTCGCTGTTGAAAATGGGCCCCGACGTGACGGCTCTCTCCGAGGCGGCTGCGAAGGCCCGGGACCAGATGGCCGACGTCCTCGGTTAGATGCCGCCAGATGCCTGGCGGCACCGGTCGGTCAGCGGTCGGCCGTCAGCGGTCAGCGGTCAGCGGTCAGCGGTCGGAAGGTCCTCGGCGAACTCGATGAACGGTCCGGGAGGTAGGTACTCCGCTGGGATCTCGTCGGTGTGCTGGTAGTAGTCCACGTCGAAGACGTTGGCCACCCCGGGGTCCTCGACAGTGCCGCTCAGGCCGGCCTCGGCCGCCGACAGGAAGGCCTCCCGCCCGTCGATGGATCCCTGTACCAGCGACTCATAGGTGGCCCTGGGGACGCGGGCGATCAGGCTGTAGACGCAGCCGTCGAGGGTGGCCCCGACCCGACGGCCGATCATGCAGTGCCGGGTCCCGTCGTCCATGACGTAGACGGCGGCGTCTCCCGCCCCGATGCGCTCCCGGATCCGGTGGGGATGGCCGAACAGGTGGAGGAGCTGCTCGTGACGCCGCTCCTTCATGGCCCAGAGGGGGCTGGCCGGGATGGTGCCCTCGGGCTCCTCCTCCTCCAACGGGGTGGCATTCTCCGGAGCTGTGACCGGAAAGGCCAGGTCCTCCGTACCGGGCAGGAAGTGGAGCTGGCCGTCCTCCCGGGACTGGATCAGGCCGCCGTCGTCGTCACCGGGTCGTTCTCCTTCGGGCACAGCGGATTCCTCTCGTCGGACCCCCTGCCGGGCGGCGCGGGTCTCGGGTCGTTCCCAGCGTCCCACTCTTCCAGATCCGACCGGTGGGGGTGGGAGCGGTGGCAGACCCCACCGCCGCCGGCGTCGTCACCATCCATCCGGCCGCGGCTCAGGTACCGGTGGCCGTGGGGAACCATCCCGACACCCGCTCGTCCAACGAAGCCTCCCAGCGTTGCCGGGCCACCAGAGCCGTGGCCGGGTCCACCGTGCTCAGGCGGACGGTGTCGCCCGGCCGCAGCTGGCCCAGCACGGGCAGGTCGGCCGAGATGACGCAGCAGGCCACCGGGTAGCCCCCCACCGTGGCGTGGTCGGGCATGAGGATGATGGGATTGCCGTCCGGTGGGACCTGGACCGATCCGGTGACCATGCCGGTGGAGGGGATGACCTCCGGAGCGGCGTGAGTGTCCGGACGGGGGTCGGGGCCGGCATCGGGATCCGGCGGTGGGCCGGCGCCGGGCCACCGGTCCGGGCTGGCGGGACCGGCCACCAGCCTGATGCCGATCCGGTTGGAGGCGTCGCCGACCACCCACCGCCGGGACCACAGCCGGCGGTAGCGGCCCGGGGTCAGCCGGTGGGGCCCGGCCAGCACGCGCACCTCCCGCACGCGCCCGTCGCCCCGAGCCGACAGCGGAAAGGAGAGCCGGCCCCGGGGCCGGGACGGGGGGCCGAGATCCAGCCGGTCGCCGGCCCGGAGGGCCCCCGGGCCCAGGCCGCCCAACACGTCGGAGGATCGCGAGCCGATCTCGACGGGTGTATCGAGTCCCCCCGACACGGCCAGGTAGGCCCGCAGGCCCGAGCGGACCCGACCGACGGCCACCACCTGGCCGTCACCGACCGGCACCACCGTGCCCGAGTCGACGGCCCGCCCGTCGAGGAGCACGTCGACCGATCCGGCCCCGGCTCCCACCACCGTCACGTAGGCGTCACCGTGGAAGCGGAGCGTGGGCCCGGTCGCGGTGAGCTCGACGGCCGCGGCGCCGTCGGGGTTGCCCATCAGGCGGTTGGCCAGCCGGAGGGCTTCGGGGTCGGCCGGACCGGCCCCGGCCACTCCGAGCACCGCCGCCCAGGGCCGACCGTGGTCTTCGACCAGGCTGAGGAGACCCGGTTCGAGGACCTCGATGAAGCGACGCCCCCGGTTCTCGAGTGGCGGACGTGCTTCGGATAGAGGACCTCCCGCCCGGGACGGCCCACCGTCGGGCCGGTCAGCCTCCCCGGCCTCCCCAACCTCCCCGGCCTCCTTGGTCGTCTCGGTGAAGCGCACGACATCCCCCGGCCGGAGCAGGGCGTAGGGCGGGCGGCTCCGGTCGAACAGGCGGACCGAGGTCCGACCGAGCAGCATCCAGCCCCCCGGGGTGGACTGGGGATACACCGACGCGAACCCACCGCCGAGGGCCACGGTGCCGGCCGGGACCGAGGGCCGGGGCGTCGACCGCCGGGGGATGGCGGCCAGCCCGGAGGGCAGTCCGACCAGGTAGGGGAACCCGGGTGCAAATCCCAGGAAGGCCACCTCGAGGTCCGCACCGCACAGTGATCGCACCACCTCCCGATCCGTGACGCCGAGGGCGGCGGCCACCATCCCGAGATCGGGTCCGTCGAAGACCGCCGGGATCACCACCGGCCCGGCACCGGCCCGAACCCCTCGTGGGTCGCCACCCGGTTCGGCCCCGGTCCCGGCGTCATGATCCCCGGGGAGGAGGGTCCGGAGCCACGCCGCCACCGCCCCGACCCGGTCCCGGCCCGGCTCGACGTGGACGACAACGTTCCCGTAGCCGACGACGGACTGCAGGACGTACGTCGGCGCCCCGCCGGTCTCCCGTGCCAGGGCCAGCCGGTCCGCCAGCCGGTGGGCGGCGGAGATGTCGTCGAGGTCGACGAGCACCGCCCCGTCACCGAACGGGGTCACCGAGAAGATCACCTCCCCGGCGGGTCCGTGCCGGCGCCACCGGGGCTCCCGACGGCGCCGCCGGAGCCTCCGATCACGAAGGACCGGACCACGACTCCGTGGCCCTCCAGCGCGGTACGAACCGCCCGGGCGGTGTCGGCGGCTCCCGGGGTGTCGCCGTGGATGCACAGCGTCTCGGCGTCGACGGCCGTCCACGTGCCGTCGATGGCCTCGACCCCACCGCGCCGGACCAGTGACACGGCGCGGCGGCCCACCTCTCGGGGGTTATCGATCAGCGCCCCGGGCTCGGAGCGTGACGCCAAACGGCCGTCGTGGAGATAGGCGCGGTCGGGGAAGCCCTCGGGAACCACACGCAATCCGGCCCGACGGGCCCGGTCGACCACCAGCGTGCCGGCCTGGGCCACCAACGTCCCCCCGCCCACATCCGCCACGGCGTGGACGACGGCCTCCGCCACCGAGGCGTCGGTGCCCATCTGGTTGTACAGCGCGCCATGCGGTTTGACGAACGAGACGGTGCCGCCCACGGCGTCGACCTGCGCGGTGAGCGCCACCCACTGGTCCACGATGTCCCGCACCAGGTCCACCGGTGGGACGCGCAGGACCCGGCGCCCGAAGCCGTGACGGTCGCGGTAGGAGACGTGGGCCCCGATGGTCACTCCCCGGGCCACACAGGCGGCGGCGGTGTCCCGCATGACATCGGGACCTCCGGCGTGGAAGCCGCAGGCGAGGCTGGCGCTGGTCACGGCATCCAGCACGTCGAGATCACCGGCGGCGAGCCGGTCGCCCTCGGCCAGATCGGCGTTGACGTCCACGGCCCACATCTCTCCACCATCCGGCATCGCCCCCAGTATTGAGCATCCGACCGCCGTGGGGAGAGAGATCGTCCGTGCCGCCGACCGGGTGGCCTCGGGCCCGGCCGGGGAGGTCAAGACACAGTTCCGCGCCGAGAGGCATGACCTGGGCCCCCAGAGGCGCTATCGTCTCGACCATGCCGCAACCGCCCGCACTCACGCCCGAACAGCGCCAGGCCGCTCTGGCCAAGGCCGCCAAGGTCCGCCGGGAGCGGGCCGAGGTGAAAGAGAAGCTCAAACTCGGATCGATCTCGTTGTCCGAGCTGCTCGTCATGGCCGACTCCAACGAGACCGTCGGCAAGATGAAGGTGCTCTCGGTCCTCGAGTCGTTGCCCGGCCTCGGCAAGGTCAAGGCCCGGCGGCTGATGGACACCGTCGGCATCTCGGAGAGTCGGCGGCTGCAGGGGCTCGGCAGCAACCAGCGTGAGTCGCTGCTGCGCGAGACCGCCCGCTAGCACGGGAGTCCGCCATCGGCGGACCATCGGGCCTCTCACATGATCTTCGTGCTGTTCGGCCCCGGAGGGGCCGGAAAGGGCACGGTCGCAGATCGCCTGGTATCGGGCGATCCCGCTCTCTGGTTGAGCCGGTCGTGGACCACGCGGGCCCGGCGGACGGGGGAGCGCGACGACGCCTACGTCTTCGTGGACCGACCCGGCTTCGAGGAGCGGGTCCTCTCGGGTGGCTTCTTCGAGTGGGCCGAGTTCCTCGGGAACCTGTACGGGACCCCGGTCCCGGACCCACCGGCCGGACGTGACGTTCTCCTCGAGATCGACCTCCAGGGGGCCCAGCAGGTCCGCCGGCTCCGTCCCGATGCCACCCTGATCCTCCTGCTGCCCCCCTCGGCCGAGGCCCAGGAGCAGCGGCTCCGGGCCCGGGGCGACGACGAGTCCCACATCGCCGAGCGACTGCGGGCCGGGACCGTCGAGGAGCAGGAAGGCAGGGCCATCGCCGACGCCGTGGTGGTCAATCACGACGTGACGCAGGCCACTGCCGATGTGGCCGGTATAGTGGGACGTTACCGGTCCGCATCCTGAACGGGTGTCGGGACCTCCGGGGAGGCGGCCGGCGCGGTCCGATCCGGCCTTCGCACCCGACCACAGCCTCCCCACCCATATCCGACGACCTACCTGAAGGATCGTGATGGCTCAGCCTCAGACCACGCTCATGGACCCACCCATCGAGGAACTCCTCGACAAGGTGGACTCGAAGTTCACCCTGGTGGCGCTGGCCTCCCGCCGGGCCCGTCAAGTGAACAGCTACTACAACTCCCTGGGTGAGGGCCTGGGTGTGGTGGTCCCGCCCCAGGTGGCCTCGGCGTCGGGCAAGCCCCTTTCGATCGCGTTCGAGGAGGTGGCCGCAGGCAAGGCCACCTACACCCGTCCCGATCCCGAGGAGGTGGCGCTGGCCGAGGCGGCCGCGCTGGCCCTTCTCGAGGGTGAGGGTGAGGGCGACGGGGCCGATGTCCCCGCGGCCGACGAGACCACCGAGTAGACGAGACCACCGAGTAGCGGTCCCGGTCAGGCCCATGTCGGGGGCGATCGTCGGTGGGGAAGGGGGAGGGCTCCGGTGACGGACAGCGATACACCGTTCGTGGTCCTCGGCGTCTCGGCCGGGATCGCCGCCTACAAGGCCGTCGAGGTCTGCCGTCGGCTGGTCGACCACGGCGTCCATGTGGCGCCGGTGCTGACCGAGCGGGCCACCCGCTTCGTGGGCAAGGCCACCTTCGATGCGCTGGCCTCGGAACCGGCGCAGCTGACCCTGTGGAACGGGGCCACGGCCATTCCCCACACCCGCCTGGGCCAGCGGGCCGACCTCGTCGTGGTGGCTCCGGCCACCGCCGATCTGCTGGCCCGCTATGCCGGCGGCTTCGCCGACGACCTGCTCACCACCACGCTGGTGGCAACGGCCGCACCGGTGGTGGTGTGCCCGGCCATGCACACCGAGATGTGGGAGCACCCCGCCGTCCAGCACAACCTGTCCGTGCTCCGCTCCCGGGGGGTGACCGTCGTCCCTCCCGAGGAGGGGCGCCTGGCCGGTGGCGATTCGGGGTCGGGTCGGCTGGCCGACCCCGCCGTGATCGTCGACACCGTGCTGGCCATGCTGGGCATCTCCGAGCGGTCAGGTGGAGCGGGACCGTCGGAAGCCGGTTCCGGGTCCCACGGCGATCTGACCGGCATCCGCCTGGTGGTCTCGGCCGGAGGCACGAGGGAGCCCATCGATCCCGTCCGGTTCATCACCAACCGCTCCTCGGGCAAGCAGGGACACGCCGTCGCCGCCGCGGCCGTCCGTCGTGGCGCCGAGGTGGTGCTGGTGACCACCAGCGGGCAGCCGGTTCCCGGTGGGGTGGCCGTCGACCGGGTCGAGACGGCGGCGGAGATGGAGGCGGCGGTGCTGCAGCGGGCGGCCTACGCCGACGTGGTGGTCATGGCCGCGGCCGTGGCCGACTTCCGCCCCAAGGTGGCCGTGGACTCCAAGCTGCACAAGGCCGACGGCGTGCCGGACCTGGTCCTCGAGGCCACGCCGGATATCCTCGCCGAGCTGGGACGGAGACGGCAGACCGGCCAGGTCCTGGTCGGGTTCGCCGCCGAGACCGAGGCCGTGGCCGAGCGGGCGGTGGCCAAACTGCAGGCCAAGGGGGTCGACCTGATGGTGGCCAATGACGTGACCGCCCCCGGGGTCGGATTCGACCACGACACCAATGCCGTGACCGTCTTCGGGGCCGACGGCTCCTCCACCACGGTGGCCCTCCGAACCAAGGACGCCGTGGCCGACGCCATTTTGGATAGGGTGTGCGCGCTGTTGGCGCCACAGTGAAGCGAGCGTCGCCGCCAGAGGGGTCCCGTCGCTCCGGTGCTCTGCGCCCGGCGAACCCGTCTGTCGCCCAGGGCTACCGCCCACGACCAGAATGGAACCACCCGTGAGTACCCGATACACGTTCACCTCCGAGTCGGTCACCGAGGGACATCCCGACAAGATGGCCGACCAGATCTCCGACGCCGTCCTCGACGCCCTGTTGGCCGATGACCCCGAGAGCCGGGTGGCCTGCGAGACCCTGCTGACCACCGGCCTGGTGCTGGTGGCCGGGGAGATCACCACCTCGACCTACGTCGACATCCCCAAGCTGGTGCGCAAGACGGTGCTGGACATCGGGTACGACGACGACGCCTACGGCATCGACGGTCGGACCTGTGGCGTCATCGTCTCCCTCGACGAGCAGTCGCCCAACATCGGCCAGGGTGTCGACAACGCCTTCGAGGTCCGGGCCGGCACCGGCGGCGAGGACCTGCTCAACGCCCAGGGGGCCGGGCGACCAGGGGATGATGTTCGGCTATGCCTGCGACGAGACCCCCGACCTCATGCCGCTGCCCATCTGGTTGGCCCACCGGCTGGCCCAGCGCCTGGCCCAGGTCCGTCGGGTCGGCGTCCTGCCCTACCTGCGGCCGGACGGCAAGACCCAGGTGAGCGTGACCTACGAGGACGGCCGGCCCGTGGCCCTGGAGACCGTGCTCATCTCGACCCAGCACGATCCCGGCGTCGACCTCGAGACCCTGCTGCTCCCCGACCTGCGGGACAACGTGATCAACCCGTTGCTGCCCCCCGAACTGGACGCCACCGATCTCCGCATCCTGGCCAATCCCACCGGGGTCTTCGAGCTGGGCGGTCCCCATGCCGACACCGGACTCACCGGCCGCAAGATCATCGTGGACACCTACGGCGGGATGGCCCGGCACGGCGGCGGGGCCTTCTCGGGCAAGGACCCCTCCAAGGTCGACCGGTCGGCGGCCTACGCCGCCCGATGGGTGGCCAAGAACCTGGTGGCCGCCGGTGCCGCCACCCGGTGCGAGGTCCAGGTGGCCTACGCCATCGGTGTGGCCCGTCCGGTCTCGGTGCTGGTGGAGACCTTCGGCACCGAGCGGGTGGATCCCGAGCGGATCGCCACGGTGGTGGACGAGGTCTTCGACCTCCGCCCCGCCGCCATCGTCCGGGACCTCGACCTCAAGCGGCCGATCTACCAGAAGACGGCGGCCTACGGTCACTTCGGACGGTCCGACAAGGAGTTCACCTGGGAGGACACCTCGCGGGCCGACGACGTGAAGCAGGCGCTCGGACTCTGAGCGCCAGCCGCACGGCGCCGCCGACCGGGACGCCACCGGTCCGGGTGGTCCGGGTGGTGCCGGACGTACCGGCCATCCACCGCCGGTTCGACTACTCGGTGCCGCCGGCCCTGGACGCCGAGCCTCCGGGTGGGCAGCCGGGTCCGGGTCGAGCTCCACGGACGGCGGGTCGGGGCCTGGGTGGTCGAGGACGACGTCGCCAGCCCCCCCGGGGTCCAGCTCAAGCCGTTGGCCGCCTCCAGCGGTGACGGACCGCCCCCGGCGCGTGGTGGCCCTGGCCGAATGGGCGGCGTGGCGGTGGGCCGGGCCGCGTGTCGTCGTTCCTCGGGACGGCGTCACCGTCGCGGGTGGTCCGCGGGGCCTGGCCGGACGGTGGCGCGGTGGCCACCGCCGCCGGTGGGGTCGAGAGCGGCAGGACCGGTGTCCCGGCCTCACCCGGGGGAGGCTCGGTGGAGCTGGTCGACGGCACTGGCGGCCCGGGTCCGTCCCCGGGGGCGACGCCTCGGTGGTCCGGCTGGCCCCCGCCCTCGACGCCACCCTGGTGGTACTGGAGCTGCTCCACCGGATCGGACCGTCCGGGGTGCTGGTGCTGGCGCCGTCGCGTGGCACGGGCCGCCCAGCTGGCCGCCCGACTGCGGCGGTCGGGTGTGGCGGTGGCCCTGATGCCCGACGGCTGGGAGCGGGCGGCCTCCGGCGCCACGCGTGGTGGTCGGGACCCGGGCGGCGGCGTGGGCGCCGATCGCCCGGCTGCGCGCCGCCGTGGTGCTCGACGCCCACGACGAGGCCTACCGGGAGGAGCGCGTCACCGACCTGGTCGGCGGTGGACGTCGTGGTGGAGCGGGGCCGCCGGGACGGGGCCCCGGTGGCGCTGGTCAGCCCCTGCCCGCCGGTGGTCCTGACCGAGGGACGGCGCCTGGTGACCACGGCCCGGTCCGTGGAGCGTCGGGGCTGGCCGGTGGTCGAGGTGGTCGACCGCACGGGCGACGATCCCCGCACCGGGCTGTTCTCCGAACGCCTGGCCCGGCTGCTCCACGTCGGTCCTCGACCGTCCCGACGGCCGGGCCGTGTGCATCCTCAACCGGACCGGGCGCGACCCGCCTGCTGGCCTGCGCCCAGTGCGGCGCCCTGGCCCGCTGCACCCGGTGCGGGGGGGCCATGGCCCAGGACGATGCCGGGGGGGGCTGCGGTGCCGGCGGTGCGGTGAGCACCCGCCCGACGGTGTGCGCCGAGTGCGACTCGACCCGGTTCAAGTCCCTGCGCATCGGGGTGACCCGGGCCACCGAGGAGCTGGCCGCGCTGACCGGGGTGGAGGCCGTCGAGGTCACCGGGTCGTCGGACGCTCCGACCCCGCCGGGCCGGCCGGCGCCCGGCTGGTGGTGGGGACCGAGGCGGCGCTCCACCGGGTGACCCGCGGCCGACGTGGTGGCCTTCCTGGACATCGACCAGCACCTGCTGGCGCCCGCGGTTCGGCGCCGGCGAGGAGACGCTGGCCCTCCTGGCCCGGGCGGCCCGGCTGGTCGGGACCCGCGACGGCGGGCGGTCGGGTGCTGGTCCAGACCCGGATCCCCGACCACGAGGTGCTCCGGGCCGCCGTCCACGCCGATCCGGACCTGCTGCGTCGGGCCCGGAACGGGACGCTCCGCCGGACCCTCGGGCTCCCGCCCTTCGGGGCCCTGGCCGTGCTCCGGGGCCCGGGGGCGACCTGCCTACGCCGAGGGCCTGGCCGCCGTGGAGGGGATCACCGTGTCGGCCGACGGGGACCGGTGGCTGGTCCGGGCGCCCGACCACACCGTCCTGTGCGACGGCCTGGCCCGGTGCCCCGGCCCGTCCGGGCGGCTGCGGGTGGAGGTCGACCCGGCCGACGCCTGATTGCCGGCACGAGCCCGGGCCGGCCCCCGGCCGACTCCCGGGTACCGGCATGGGCGCGTCGGCGGGCCCGGGCCGTACAATGGACGCATGTCCGCGTACTCCGTCCGGGTCTACGGCGATCCGGTGCTGAAGCAGGTGGCCCGCGAGGTCGACCAGGTCGACGGCTCGCTGGTCCGCCTGGTGGAGGACATGGTGGAGACCATGTACGACTCCGAGGGGGCCGGACTGGCCGCCCCCCAGGTGGGCGTGCAGAAGCGGCTCTTCGTCTACGACGTCGGCGAGGGCCCCCAGGCCATCGTCAACCCGACCATCGTGGAGACGGACGGCGAGTGGTACCACGACGAGGGCTGCCTCTCCATCCCCGGCCTGCGACTGGGCATCGTGCGGCCCGACCGGGTGCACATCCGGGGCTACGACCTCGACGGCGAACGAGGTGTCCATCGAGGCCGACGAGTTCCTGGGCCGGGTGTTCCAGCACGAGGTCGACCATCTCGACGGCGTGCTCATGGTCGAGCGGCTCGAGGACGACATGCGCAAGCAGGCCCTGCGGGTCCTGCGCGACCGGGCCCTCGGCCTCGACACCTCGGCCATGGAGGCCAAGCTGGTGTCGGCCGGGAGCGACCGGGAGATCTGACCCGGTCGCCGTCCGGACCGTTCCGGCCCGGTAGCGTCACCGCCCATGGCCCGCCTGGTGTTTCTGGGGACCCCCGAGGCGGCGGTGGAGCCGCTGCGGACCCTGGTGGGGGCCGGACACGACGTGGCCCTGGTGGTGAGCCGGGCCGACAAGCGCCGGGGACGGGGGAGCGGCCCTGGTGCCCAGCCCGGTCAAGGCGGCCGCCCTCGAGCTGGGCCTCGCGGTCACCGACTCCCTCGACGACGCCGTCGAGGTCGGGGCCGAGCTCGGGCGTGGTGGTGGCCTACGGTCGGATCATCCCGGTGTCGGTGCTCGACCGACTGCCCATGGTCAACCTCCACTTCTCCCTGCTGCCCCGGTGGCGGGGCGCGGCCCCGGTGGAGCGGGCCATCCTGGAGGGCGACGCCGAGACCGGGGTGTGCCTGATGGCGGTGGAGGCCGGCCTGGACACCGGGCCGGTCTACGCCGAGGTGGCCACGGCGATCGGCGAGGAGGAGACGGCCGACGAGCTGCGGTCCCGCCTGGTGGCCATGGGCTGCCGGCTGCTCGAGGAGCACCTGGCCGACGGGCTGGCCGGCCTGCCGCGTGCCCCGCGACCAGGTCGGGCACGCCGTCCTACGCCGAGAAGATCCTGCCCGGCGAGCTGCGAGCTGCGGTGGGAGCAGCCGGCCGTCCAGCTCCGCCGGGTGGTCCGGCTGGGCCGGGCCTGGACCACCTTCCGCGGGCGACGCCTGGGCGTCCTGGCCGCGACCGGTGTCCCCGAGGGCGCGACGGCGCGGCGGCACCGGTCGGGCGCGCCCGGGCACCTGGACGGCGCCGAGGTCGGCGCCGGCGGCGGGTACCCGGCTGCGGCTGGTCACCGTGCAGCCCGAGGGGAGGCGGCCGATGGACGCCGGCCGACTGGCTCCGCGGCGTCCGCCCCGGACCCGGCGAGCGGCTGGGGAGCTGACCGGTCGGACGCCGGCCGGACCGGAGCCCGCCGGTAGGCTCAGCGGCGATGGCGACCGTCGCCCGCCCGCGCCCGAGATGCGGGTGGCCCCGTCGATCCTGTCGGCCGACTTCGGCAGCCTGTCCGACGCCGTCGACCTGGTGGCGCCCGGGCTCCGACTGGCTCCACGTCGACGTCATGGACGGCCACTTCGTCCCCAACCTGACCATCGGCCCGCCGGTGGTGGCGTCGCTCCGGGAGCACACCGACCTGTTCTTCGACACCCACCTGATGATCACCGACCCGGCCCGCTACCTCGAGGCCGTTCCGCGACGCCGGCGCCGACGGCTGCACCGTCCACGTCGAGGTGGGCGAGACCGCCGCGCTGATCGCCCAGATGCGCGACCTCGGCCTCCGGGTGGGGCTGGCCGCCAATCCCGACACCCCGTTCGAGGCGCTCGAGCCCTATCCTCGACCAGGTCGACCTGATCCTGTGCATGACCGTCTTCCCCGGTTTCGGCGGGCAGTCCTTCATCGCCGACGTCATGCCCAAGGTGCGCCAGGTCCGCGCAGGCGGCCGACCGGGCCGGCCTGACCCTCGACGTCGAGGTGGACGGCGGGCATCGACGAGCACACCGTGGTCGAGGCGGCCCGCTCGGGGGCCAACGTGTTCGTGGCCGGCTCGGCGGTGTTCGGCCGGGCCCACCCGCTGGAGGCGGCCGACCGACATCCTGCGCGGCCGCGGTGGACGCAGTGGCGGGCGCGCCGTCCTGAGCGCCGGTCCCGGACCCGGACCGGCCGGAGCGACGACGCCGAGTGGATGGGCCGCGCCGTCGAGGCGGCCGAGCCGGTCCGGGGCCGCACGGCGCCCAACCCGTGGGTGGGGGCGGTGGTGGTGCCGGCCGGCGCCGGGCCGCGCCGGCGACGTGGTTCGCCGGGGCCACCGCCCCGCCCGGTGGGCCCCATGCCGAGGTGGCCGCCCTGGCGCGCCGCCGGGCGCGCGGGCCGCGGTCGGGCACGCTGTACGTCACCCTGGAGCCGTGCGCCCACCACGGCCGGACCCCGCCCTGCACCGAGGCCATCATCGCCTCCGGGCATCCGCCGGGTGGTGGTGGCCGTCGAGGACCCCGACCCCCAGGTCGACGGGACGGGGCATCGCCGCCCTGCGGTCGGCCGGCATCGAGGTCGAGGTGGGGGTGGGGGCGGAGGCGGTCGCCGAGCAGCTGGCCGCCTACCTGAAGCACCGGCGCGACCGGACGGCCCTGGGTGGTCCTCAAGCTGGCCGCCACGCTGGACGGCGGACGGCCGCGCCCGACGGGACCAGCCAGTGGATCACCGGCGCCGAGCCGCCCGGCTGGACGCCCACCGGCTGCGGGCCCGGTCCGACGCCGTCCTGGTCGGGGCGGGCACGGTCCGGGCCGACGACCCGGCCCTGACCGTGCGGCTGCCGCCCGAGGACCCGTACTTCCGTGGCCCCGACGAGCAGCCGCTCCGGGTGGTGCTCGGGCCGGGCGCCCGCCGGGGCCGCCGTGCGGCCCGGCCCTCGAGCTCGGCGGCGACCTGGGCGAGGTGCTCGACGAGCTCGGGCGCCGGGGGATCGCTCCAGGTCCTGGTCGAGGGCGGAGCCACGCGTGGCCCACGCCTTCCACCGCGCCGGCCTGGTGGACCGGTATGTGCTCTATCTGGCCCCGGCCCTGTTCGGAGGGGATGACGCCCGACCGCTCTTCGCCGGGCCCGGGGCCCCGACCATCGAGCGGCCTGTGGCGGGGTCGAGTGCGCTCGGTGACTAGCCTGGGGGGCGATCTTCGGGTCGAATTGTCGTGCCGACTCGAGCCTGAGGACCTGCCGACCGAGCTCGAGAAATTGCCTAAGGCCAGCCCGATGCCGGCCGACATAGAGACAGGGCTGGTGTCACGGCCCCGAGCCGTCACCGACCGCATCGGACACGAAGAGAGCGCCGGCCGTCTACAGCCGGACACGGACGCGCAGAACAGAGGGAGACCAGGGGTCGATGCCCTTTTCAGCAGTTGAGGATGCCATCGCGGCGGTCGGTCGCGGCGAGATCGTCGTCGTCGTCGACGACGAGGACCGCGAGAACGAGGGCGACCTGATCATGGCGGCCGACGCCGTCACCCCCGAGAAGATCGCCTTCTTCCTCGCCCACACCTCCGGCCTGATCTGCGTGCCGCTCACCCCCGAGCGGGTGGAGCACCTCGACCTCCCGCTGATGGTCACCTCCAACACCGAGGTCCAGCGGACCGCCTTCACCGTGAGCGTGGACTACCGCCACGGGACCTCGACCGGGATCTCGGCCGCGGACCGGGCCGCCACCATCAAGGCCCTGGCCGACCCCCACATCCGCCCCACCGACCTCAACCGCCCGGGCCACATCTTCCCCCTCCGCTACCGGCCCGGCGGCGTGCTGAAGCGGGCCGGCCACACCGAGGCCGCCGTCGACCTGGCCCGGGCGGCCGGCATGTCCCCGGCCGGCGTGCTGTGCGAGGTGGTCAGCGAGGACAAGACGGGCATGGCCCGCCTGCCCGAGCTCACCGAGTTCGCCGACCAAGCACGGCCTCCACCTCATCTCCATCGCCGACCTCATCCGCTACCGCCGGCACAAGGACAAGCTGGTCCGGCGCATCGCCGACGCCCGGATCCCCACCGACTTCGGGGAGTTCACCGTCTACGCCTACGAGTCGGTGCTCGACGGGGAGCACCACGTGGCCCTGGTCAAGGGGGAGGTGGCCGGTCAGGCCGAACACCCTGGTGCGGGTGCACAGCGAGTGCCTCACCGGCGACGTGTTCGGCTCGGTCCGGTGCGACTGCGGACCCCAGCTCCACGGCGGCCATGGCCGCCATCAACGAGAACGGCAGCGGCGTCATCGTCTACCTGCGCGGCCACGAGGGCCGGGGCATCGGCCTGGCCCACAAGCTCCGGGCCTACAACCTCCAGGAGGAGGGCTTCGACACCGTCGACGCCAACCTCGAGCTGGGCCTGCCGGCCGACTCCCGCGAGTACGGGATCGGGGCGCAGATCCTGGTCGACCTGGGCGTCACCACCATGCGCCTGATGACCAACAACCCGACCAAGTACGGCGGCCTCGAGGGCTTCGGCCTCGACATCGTCGAGCGGGTGAACATCCAGCCCACCCCGACTCCGGAGAACATCGAGTACCTGCGGACCAAGCGGGAGCGGATGGGCCACCTGCTCGAGGGCCTCGATGACGTCCTCTGACCTGACCCTGCTGCCCGCCGATGCCAAGGAGCGGGCCGCGGCCCGGGTGGGGACGCACATCGACGGATCGACCGTCGGTCGCGGGAGCGGCGCCCGCCGGCGTCCGGGTCGGCACTGGCCTGCGCCGAGTTCAACGGGGGGATCACCGACCGCCTGCTGACCGGCGCCCTCGACGCCCTGGAGGAGGCCGGCTGCGACCTGGACCGGGCCGTCGTGGTCTGGGCGCCCGGGGCGTTCGAGCTGCCGGTGGTGGCCCAGCAGCTGGCCCGGTCCGAGGCGGTGGACGCGGTGATCTGCCTCGGGCGCGGTCATCCGGGGCGACACCGGCCACTACGACTTCGTGGCCGGCGAGTGCGCCTCCGGCCTGCAGCGGGTCCAGCTCGACACCGGCATCCCGGTCGTCTTCGGGGTCCTCACCACCGACACGGTCGACCAGGCCCTGGTGCGCTCGGCCGACGACGAGTCCAACAAGGGTCGGGAGGCGGCGGTGACCGCGCTGCAGCACGGTCGGCCGTGCTGGCGTCGGTGGTCGTCGCGTCTCGGCCGGGTCCCGGGTCGGGTTCTCGGTCGGGAGGCGCTGATGCTCCGCCTGGTCCTCCCCAAGGGCTCGCTCGAGCGGGCCACCCTCGAGCTGTTCGCCGCGGCCGACCTGAGCGTGATCCGGTCCTCGGAGGTCGACTACCGGGCCACCATCGACGATCCCCGGGTCGACGAGGTGCGCATCCTGCGGCCCCAGGAGATCCCCCTCTACGTGGCCGACGGCCTCTTCGACGTCGGGCATCACCGGCCGCGACTGGGTGGAGGAGCGGGGGAGCGACGGTGACCTCGCTCGGCGTCCTCCAGTACTCGAAGGCCACCGCCAACCCGATCCGGGTGGTGCTGGCCGTTCCCACCGACTCCCCGGTGTCCTCGGTGGCCGACCTGGCCCGCGCCGGCACCGGCGCCGGGCGGAGCGGTGCGGGTGTCCACCGAGTACCCCGAGCTGACCCGCCGGTACCTCGAGAGCCACGGGGTGAAGGCCGAGGTCAGCCTGTCCTACGGGGCCACCGAGGCCAAGGTGCCCGACATCGCCGACTGCGTGGTGGAGATCACCGAGACCGGTCGGGCCCTGCGGGCCGCCGGGCTCAAGATCGTGGAGACCCTGCTGGTCTCCCACACCGAGCTGATCGCCAACCCCGTAGCGGCCGCCAGGACCCGGACAAGCGCCACGCCATGGAGCAGCTGCTGACCCTGCTGCAGGGCGCGCTCGAGGCCCGGGGCAAGGTGCTGGTCAAGCTCAACGTGCCCGCCGAGCAGCTGCCCGGGGTCATCGAGGTCCTGCCCTCGCTGCGGTCGCCCACCGTCTCCGAGCTGTTCGGCGGGGGAGGGTTCGCGGTGGAGACGGTGGTGCCCAAGTCGGAGATCAACGTCCTGATCCCGGCCCTCAAGGACCGGGGGGCCACCGACATCATCGAGCTGGCCCTGTCGAAGATCGTCCACTGAGCCGTATGTCGTCTGCGTCCACCATCTGGAGCGGACCCTCGGATCTGGTGCCGGCCGGGGGGAACCCGCTGGTCGGGGACGTGGCCGAGTTCGACGAGCCCCGGGGCCTGGGCGTCATCGAGTACGGACCGGGCCGCCGGCTCGACTTCCACTGCACGGCCATCACCGACGGCTCCCGCCAGATCGACGTGGGGACGGTGGTGGCCTTCGAGGTCGTCGGCCGGGCGTCTCGGTCGGCTCGAGGCCCGACTCGGTGCGTCCGCTGCCCGGGGTGGTGCCACCCGGGTCGACACTGCTACACGACGATCGGGTGGAGCCGAACCCGGCGGGTGAACCGGTCGGGGCGCCGGGTGGGGAGGCGGGTGAGGCGGTGGTCGGGGAGCCGGGCCGCGAGCCGCCGGCCCCGGACGCGGGAGACCCGGACCCGATGGACCCGGACCCGGTCGACCCGGACCCGGTGGGCGAACCGGTCGGGGCGGTAGTCGGGGAGCCGGGCCGGTTGGCGGCCGAGGACGGCCTGGACGAGGACGGCCTGGACGAGGACGACCCGGACGAGGAGCTGTCAGCCTACGAGGAGTCCGACCTGGATGTTCCGATCGAGCTGCCCGGCCGCGAAGCGCTGCGCCGGGAGTTGGAGCGCCACGCCCAGCTCAGTGTTCCCGCCGCCGCCGCAGCTGCCGCTTCGGCCGCTGTCGAGCGGGAGCCGAGGACGGCGCCGTCCGACCATCCGGTCAGCCCGCCGCCGGCCACGGATGCGGCCCCTCCAAGGGTGCAGCCACTGGCATCGCTCCAGCCCGAGCAACCACTCCAGCCCGAGCAACCACTCCAGCCGGCAGAGCCGGAGCAGCCGGTGCAGTCCTGGGAGTCATCGGTTCCAGCTGTCGCCAGTGAGCCGGGGTCCACGCCGTCGACGGCGTCGATGACCGAGTGGGCGGTCGTGGGCACGGATGACACCCTGGCCGCCAGCCGTTGGCCACTCGGGGGCGCCGGCCCTGTCGGCACGGATGGGGGTCCGGCCTCCGCGCCCGAGTCCGAACCCCTGTCCCCGTCGTTCCCGGCCTCATCCCCGGTGTCCTGGGGTGTGCCGTCGTCAACCGTCGTGGATCAGGGTCCCGCCGATCAGGCCGGATCGTCAGACACGGGTTCCGTGGCCGACGTGGAGTCACCCGAGCCTTCTGCCGGGCCCGAGGAGTCCGGTGCCGGCGACCGAGGGGACGCGACACCTCCCATGGGAACCGCACCCGCGTCAGCGGGCGCACCGGGGCCACCGCCACCGCCACCACCACCGGCCGGGTCGGCACCGGCTCCAGACGGCTCGGCACCACCACCTCCTGCACCACCACCGGCACCACCGGAGCCCACCCCCTCGCCGGCCTCGACTCCGGTCGGATCACCCCATCCGAACTTCTGGTCGCCCATCGCCCGGCCGTCGTCGGGGCCTCCACCGACCTGGCGCACACCGGTAACTCCCCGCACGCCGCCGCCGCCGCCGTCGGACGGCGACTGACCTTCGACCGCACCGGGATCACCGTCGTCGGAAGCTGCATCCGGGGCTGAATCGGTGACTGCACCGGAATGATCATCGGGACCGTCCTCCTCGTAGGGATTGCCGAGGATGTTGCGGGCCATGTCGATGACCACCGCGCTGTCGGCGTCCTCCTTGGTGACCACGCCGAGCAGCGGGGCGGCCAGCAGCCCGGTCACGATCCCGGTCTCGGCCATGGACTCGGCCTGCACCACGCTCCACTCCCAGAGCCGACCGACCATGTCGGGACTGGAAGCCCGCCGGGCCGGATACTTGAGCCAGCAGTTGACGGTGGCATGGGCCAGTCCGGTGGCGGCGGGGAAGAGCCAGATGAGCCGGTAGTTGCCGGTGGCGTCGATGACCACGGCGGCGATGTAGGCCAGGATCACGCTGCACAGGTTGAACGGGGCCAGCAGGACACCGAGCCGCTCACCGAGGCCACCGGCCCGGGGGAGGAGCTGGAGCAGCAGCGGGGCCATCACGATGATGTAGGCCCCGATGAACGGCGCACCGATGTAGCTGAGGACCACCGCCTGCCAGAGATGGGTGTCGAAGTACTGCACCCCGGCCAGCACGGCCCCGATCAGCGGCGCCCCGACGGCCAGCTGCATGGGGGAGAGCTTGCGGCTGAGGGGGACGCCCGAGGGCGATGCCGATGAAGAAGACCGGCAGGCCGGTGGCCAGGCCGGCGATGGTCTGGGCACTGGCCCCGGCGTGGAGGACCCGCTGGAAGAAGAGGATGGCCACGTAGGCCGTCGACCCCACCCCCGACCAGAACAGCAGCGACCCGGCCACCAGCACCTTGGCGTTGGGCCCGGCCAGGATGTCCCGCAGCTCGTCGCGGGTCGGGCCGGGCCCGCTGCTTCCGGTCGGCCTCGGCACCGTAGGTGGCGGTCGGGCGCCTCGCGGACCAGCACCAGGACCAGCGATGCCCACCACCACCATGATCACCGCCGCCACCTGGAAGGGGAGGTTCCAGGTGGCCGGGTCGCTCTGCTTCCACGAGGCGATCACCGTGCCCTTGATGGTCAGGCTGGCCAGCGTGCCGAGCACCGTGGTGAGCAGCAGGGCCTTGATCCAGCGGCTGCGGCCGAACACCTCGGGGACCACGGCCACGTTGGTGAGGGTGAAGATGGCCGACGCCTGGCCGGCGATGAGGATCATCAGCACCAGCAGCCAGTAGCCGTGGACCACGGTGAACATCCAGGTGGCGACGCCCATCACGATGAGGCTGCCGGCCATGTACGGGGTGCGGCGCCCGACCCGGCTCTGGGTCCGGTCGCTGAGCCGTCCGGCCACGGGATAGGTGAGCCAGCTGACCAGCCGGTCGGCGGTGAGGGCGAAGGTGACGGCCAGCGCCCCCGAGGCCCGCTGCTGGACGAACAGGGTGATCAGCACCCCCGACACGGCCAGGTTGGCCCGCGGGCCGACCAGGCCGATGGACAGCCCGATGAAGCTGCGGACCCGGGAGGCGTCGATGCCGGCCGGCGGACCGCCGGTCGGTCGGCCGTCCGGCTCCGTGGCCCGGCCGGTCGGGGCGTCGGCGCCGGACCTCGGGCCGCCCGGTCGGCTCGGGAGCCGGCGACGGCCCGGGCAGGGTCGGCTCCTCGATGCCCCCGCTCACCCGTCGCCGTCGTGGTCCCGGTCTCGGCGTCCGCCGGCGCCGGCGGCGCCGGCCGGTCCTCGCCGGTCGACTCCGCCGTTGACCCCGGCGCGCCGAGGCCGCCTCGGCCCCGGCCCGCTGGGCCCCGTCGATCTGCACGTAGGCCAGCCGGAGCTGGCTGAGACCGTCCTTCAGCTGCTCCTCGGCCTCGCCCAGCCGACCCTCGAGCCCGGTCGACCAGGCTGCCCAGGGCGTCGATGGCCAGCCGGGCCTGGCTGAGCAGGGGCGGCTGCTGGGACAGGTAGACCGCGGCCAGCTCGAACAGCCCGTAGCAGTGGTTGGCCACCACCACCTCGACCGGCGAGTTGGCCAGCTCGGCCCGCATGGCCGCCACCTGCTCGGCCAGCTCCTCCTCGTCCATCGTCGGGCGCCGTCCGGCCCGTCGGGGCCGCCTGCCGGGGGCGGCGCCGCCGGCCCGTCGGGCGCCCCGACGCCCGCCGGCCTCGGCGGGCCTGCCGACCGGGCGTTCGCCATCGGGTGTCCAAAGTGAGCTCACGACTGGTAGCCTAAAGCACTGATAGACGAGGAAGCGGGGTCTCGCAGTTCGAGGACCCCCACCCGGCCACGATGCAGTCGTCGATGCAGCCGTGTGCGCCGGGTCCATGGGACCGGTGGCCGACGCGGTCGGTGCGGTCGGTGGTGGCTCCGCTCCTTATTCATCGGCCACGGGAAGTCCGTGACCCGAAGACAGGGAGTGAAGTCGAATAGCAGCCACCGTCACCACCAATGAACCTCGCATCAACGACCGCATCCGCGCCCGAGAGGTACGCCTGGTCGATCCCGACGGGGAGCAGCTGGGTATCAAGCTGTTGCCCGAGGCGCTGGCCATCGCCCGCGACCTCGACCTCGACCTGGTCGAGGTGGCCCCCGGGGCCAATCCGCCGGTCTGCCGCATCATGGACTACGGGAAGTTCAAGTTCGATGCGGCCCAGCGGGCCAAGGAGTCGAGACGCAAGGCGGTCCACGTAGGGATCAAGGAGATGAAGTACCGGCCCGAAGATCGGGCGACGGCGACTTCGACACCAAGACCCGGCAGGTGGCCAAGTTCCTCGAGGAGGGCCACAAGGTCAAGATCACCATCATGTTCCGGGGCCGGGAGGTCTTCCACCCCGAGCTGGGCAAGAAGATCCTCGACCGGATCGCCGACCAGATGGACGGCATGGGCAAGTCCGAGGCGGTGCCCCGCCTCGACGGCCGCAACATGGTGATGGTGCTGGCGCCGGACAAGCGGGCCAAGCAGTCGGCGGCGTCCGAGGGACCCGGGCCACGACGGGCAACGGCGCCGAGCGCCAGCGGACCGGGAGCGGCCGACCGGCGGCGGCAGTCGACCGACGGCTCCGGCGGCGAGGCACGCGGCCAGCGGCACCGAGCGGACCGGCAGCCAGCAGCGCACAGCAGCAGCCAGCAGACGGCCGGCGGCACGCGGCGGCACCGGCCAGCGGTGCCGCCGGTCGCAGCCGCACCAGCAGAGGCGGCGGGGGACGCGATCCCCGGCCGCAGAGTCGAGCGAAGGAGAGGGTTGACGCGATGCCGAAGATGAAGACCGACAGCGGGGCCCGCAAGCGGATCAAGGTGACCGGGACGGGTCGACTCCGTCGTCGGAAGGCGTTCCGCTCCCACCTGCTGGAGAAGCAAGTCGAGCGTGCGCAAGCGCCGCCTCGGTCGCGAGACCGATTTGGCCCCGGGCGACGCCCGGCAGGTCAAGCGGATGCTCGGCATGTAACACCGGCGGCCACTGCCCGCACGCAGCGGCGGTGCCCGCCCGGCCTCTGGCCGTCGCGCCCGGATGCATCCGGTGCGGTGACCCGGGTCCGGCAGTGCCGGCGACGGGGACGGAGCGGCGTCGTGCCGATCCCCGCGTGGCAATCCAGTATCCGCCCGACCGCTTCCACCACCATCAGTTCGATCAGGCCCACACGAAAAGGAGTTCCCCATGGCCCGAGTCAAGCGCGCAGTACACGCCAAGAAGCACCATCGCGCCGTTCTCGAGCAGGCGCAGGGCTACTACGGCAACAAGAGCCGTTCGTTCCGCGCCGCCAACGAGCAGGTCATGCACTCGATGCAGTACGCCTACCGGGACCGTCGTGCCCGCAAGGGCGACTTCCGGCAGCTGTGGATCCAGCGGATCAACGCCGCCGCCCGGCTCAACGGGACCAGCTACAGCCGATTCATCGCCGGCCTCCACCGGGCCGACGTGGAGGTCGACCGCAAGGTGCTGGCCGATCTGGCCGTGACCGAGCCCGAGGCCTTCGCCTCGCTGGTGCAGGTGGCCAACGAGGCGCTGGCCGCGGCGCCGGCGAGTGCCGAGGCCGGTTCCTGAGCCAGATCGGACTGGCCTTCACCCACCAGCGGGTCCGCCGGCTCCGCCAGCTCCTCCGCAAGCGCAGCCTGCGCGGCGCCGAGGCCGCGCTGGTGGTCGAGGGCGCCGAGCTGCTGTCGGTGGCCCTGGACGCCGGAGCCGCCGGTCGAGTCGGTCTACGTGGCCCCCGAGGGGCGGGCCAACGCCGCGGTGCGCCGCCGTGGTGGACCGGGCCTTCGCCGCCGGTGTCCGGGTCTTCGACCTCGGCCCCGGGGTCATCGAGCGGGTGTCCGACACCGTCACATCCCCAGCCGGTGCTGGCCGTGGTGGGATTCGCCCCGGCCGCCCTCGAGGCGGCCCGGGACCGCGTCGATGGTGATGGTGCTGCGTCGACGTGCGCGATCCGGGCAACGCCGGCACCATGATCCGCACCGCCGACGCCGCCGGGGTCGGCGCGGTGGTCTGCTGCGACGGGACGGTCGACCCCACCAATCCGAAGACCGTGCGGGCGTCGGCGGGATCGATCTTCCACGTGCCGGTGGTGGTCGGCGGGGACGCCGGCGACGGTCGTCGACGCCCTGCGGACGTTGGGAGTTCACGACCGTGGGCACCGAGGTCCGGGACGGGGTCGACTACGCCGGGTTCGACTGGCGCCGGCGGGTGGCCCTGGTGTTCGGCAACGAGGCGTCCGGGCTGGACGAGCCGCTGATCGAGCCGGCTCGACGACCGGGTGTCCATCCCGATGGTCGGCCGGGCCGAGTCGCTCAACGTGAGCGTGTCGGCCGCCGTGCTGTGCTTCGAGGCCCTGCGCCAGCGCCGCCTGGGCGGCCCCGACGGTGGCCCCGGACGGCCAATCACGGAATCCGCCGGCGTGCGCTCTACGATGCTCGGGCATGGACGCGGTCACCGGGGAGCGCCCGGACGGAGCCGGTCGGGCCGGCGGCCGAGCCGGCGGCCGAGCGCCGACCATGACCGACGCCCGCTCGACATCGACGCCCTGGTCGAGCAGGCCCGGGCGGCCGTCGCCGCGGCCGACTCGACCGAGGAGATCCGCCAGGTGGCCGCCTCGGTCACCGGCAAGAAGTCGGCCCTGGCCCAGGCGTCGCGCGGCCTCGGCGCCCTCGAGCCCGACGCCCGCAAGGAGCTCGGCCGGCGGCTGCACGAGGCCCGCACCACCATCGAGCGCTGCATCGAGGACCGGCGGGCCGAGATCGCCGGCCGAGGAGCTGGCCCGCGAGATGGCCGAGAGCCGGATCGACCTCACCGAGTTCATCCCGGGTCGCGTGCCGGCCCCGGCGGCCCGGGGCCACCTCCACCTGGTCTCCCAGACCCAGGACGCCCTCGAGGACGTCTTCGTGGGCATGGGGTTCGAGGTGGCCGAAGGGCCCGAGATCGAGACCGACTGGTACAACTTCGGTGCCCTCAACATCCCGCCGGCCCATCCGGCCCGGGGCATGTGGGACACCTTCTACCTCGACCTGGGCGCCCCGGAGTCGACCCTGCTGCGCACCCACACCTCGCCGGTCCAGATCCATCTGATGGAGCGGGCCGTGGCCGACGACGCGCCTGCCCATCCATGCCGTCATGCCCGGGCGCTGCTACCGGCGGGACACCCCCGACGCCCGCCACCTGCCGGTGTTCCACCAGATCGAGGGCCTGGTGGTGGACAGGGGGATCACCTTCGCCGACCTGGCCGGCACCATCGAGGTGTTCACCACCGCCTACTTCGGTCCCGACATCCACTCGCGCCTGCGCCCGGCCTACTTCCCCTTCACCGAGCCGTCGGCCGAGTTCGAGGTGACCTGCACCATCTGCCACGGCGACGGGCTGCCGGACCTGCTCCCAGACCGGGTGGATCGAGCTCGGCGGGTGCGGCATGGTCGACCCCGCCGTCTTCGGCGCCGTGGGCATCGACCCCGACCAGTGGTCCGGCTTCGCCTTCGGCTTCGGCATCGACCGGTGCGCCCAGATGCGCCACCAGATCGCCGACATGCGCGCCCTGACCGAGAACGACATCCGCTTCCTGCGTCAGTTCTGATGCCGGTCTGATGCGGGCAGCCTGAGAGGACCGCCGTGCGCGTACCGCTTTCGTGGCTCCGAGACTTCGCCCCCTTCGACGGGGACCCGGCCGACCTGGCCGCCACCCTCGACGACCTGGGCCTGGTGGTCGAGGAGCATCGAGCTGGTCGGGCGAGGGCCTGGGCGACGTGGTGGTGGTCCGGGTCGACGAGATCGCCCCCATCGAGGGGGCCGACAAGATCCGGCGGGTGGTGGTCGACGACGGCACCGGACCGGTCGAGGTGGTGTGCGGGGCGTGGAACTTCGAGGTCGGCGACCTGGTGCCGTTGGCCCCGGTCGGGGCGCGTGCTTCCCGGTGGGTTCGCCATCGGCAAGCGCAAGATGAAGGGCGTCGTCTCCAACGGCATGCTCTGCTCGGGTCGGGAGCTCCGGCTCTCCGAGGACCACGAGGGGATCCTCCGCCTCAACGACGTCGACGGCGCCGGCGCCGGGCGGCCGCTGACCGAGGCGCTGGGCATCGAGCCCGACGTGGTCTTCGACATGGCCGTCGAGGCCAACCGTCCCGACGCCTGGAGCATGGTCGGGCGTGGCCCGGGACCTGGCCGCCCGGCTGGGCCTGCCCTTCGCCGTGCCCGAGCCCGGCGGTCGGCGGTCGGGGCGGTCGGGGCGGACGGGGCGGACCCGGGGGATCGCGGGGGCCCGGTCGGCTGACGGATTGGCCACGGTGCGGGTCGACGACCTCGAGCTCTGCCCCCGCTTCACCGCCCGGGTCATCACCGGCGTCCAGGTGGGGCCCTCGCCGGAGTGGCTGGCCCGACGGCTGGACGCTGGCCGGGATGCGGCCCATCAACAACGTGGTCGACGCCTCCAACTACGTGATGCTGGAGCTCGGCCAGCCCACCCACCCCTACGACCTCGACCGTCTCCCCGGTCACGGCCTGGTGGTCCGGCGGGCCCGACCCGGAGAGACGGTGACCACCCTCGACGGGGTCGAGCGCACGCTGGGTCGACCCGGGCCCGGTCTCGGCGACACCGGCCAGGACTGCCTCATCTGCGACGCCGAGGGGATCGCCGGTGGGCATCGGCGGGGTGATGGGCGGAGCCTCCTCGGAGATCGACGACACCACGTCCCGGGTCCTGCTCGAGGCGGCCTACTTCGTGCCCATGGCCATCGCCCGGACCTCGAAGCGGCTGGCCCTGCGGACCGAGGCGTCGGCCCGGTTCGAGCGGGGGTGCGACCCGGCCGGGATCGACCGGGCCGCCGCCCGGTTCTGCGAGCTGCTGGCCCTGACCGCCGGCCCGGCGATGCGGGTGGCCGACGGCGTCATCGACATCACGGGCGACGTCCCCCGACCGGTGGAGCTCGACCGTCCGGCCCTCGAGGATCAACGCCCTGCTGGGCACCGACGTTCACCGCCGCCGAGGTGGCCGAGCTGCTCGGCCCCGCTTGGGCATCGACGGCCGTCAGCGTCGGACCGGCGGTCGCCGATGGCGATGACGACGCCTCCGACGGTCACCGTCCCCACCTTCCGGCCCGACATCCGTCCCGGTCCGATGGGCGAGGCGGACATCGCCGAGGAGGTGGCCCGCACCTACGGCTACGTCCGGATCGCCCGACGGATGCCGTCGTGGCCCCAGCCCGGCCGGCTCACCGACCACCAGCGTGACCGGCGGCTGCTGAAGGAGGTGCTCTGCGGGCTGGGGTGCAGCGAGGCCTGGACCACCACCTTCGTCTCGGACGAGCCGACCAGAGTGCCTCGCGGGCCGAGGCACCCTACGTGGAGGTGACCAACCCGCTGGTGGAGTCGGAGCGCTTCCTGCGCACATCGATGGTCTCCGGCCTGGTCCGGGCCGTCCTGCACAACGCCGAGCGGCGCCAGAGCGACGTCCGGCTGTTCGAGGTGGGGTCGGTGTTCCGATCGCGAGCGATGGCGCGCCGGGCGCGACCGAGGGCGGACCGGCGGCCGACGCCACGGAGCGGCTGAGCGTCGTCTTCGCCGGCGGACGGGGACGACGCCTGGACGGCGGTGGCGGCCTGGCGGACCATCGCCGAAGCGCTGCGGATCGGCGACTGGGTCGATGGGCGACCGCGCCGGCGCCGGACCGGCGGCCGCGGCCGCTCCACCCGCTACCGCTCGGCCTCCGTGGCCGACGCGAGGTCACCTGGCGACCGGCCGTCCGGAGGGCCGGACGGCCGGTGCGGACGCCGCGTGATCGTCGGCGTGGTCGGCGAGCTCGATCCCACCGTGGTGGGCCGGTTCGGACTGGTCGGCCCGGACGGACGACCCCGACGGGTGGGCTGGCTCGACCTCGACCTCGGCATCGCTGCTCGACCGCCAGCGGGTGCCCCGCCGGCCCGAGCAGTCCCGTCCGCTCAGCCGGTTCCCTTCCTCCGACATCGACCTGGCCTTCGTGGTCCCGGACGCCGTGCCGGCCGGATCGGTCGAACGGACGCTGCGCCGGGCCGGTGGGGACCTGCTGGAGTCGGTGGATCTGTTCGACGTCTACCGGGGAGCGTCGCTGTCGGAGGGATCGCGGAGCCTCGCCTTCCGGCTGCGCTTCTGCGCACTGGACCGGACGCTCACCGACGAGGAGATCGGGGTACTCCGGAACCGATGCATCGAGGCGGTGGAGGCCGAGCACCAGGCCTCGTTGCGCTGAACAGGAACCAACTGGGCTGCCTATTCCCGCTCCGCTCCCCACCGGGCCCCGGGTTGACCCGCTCCTCCGGAACCCGCCACTCCGCCCGGCCATCCGACCACGTTCCGTGGTGTTCTGTGTGATTTTGGGTGGTTCCGGTGGATGTCACACCCCTTTGATTAGCTGTGGTCATGGCGGTGGACGTCCTGGTGGGCAGTGGTTCCGATGGTGATTCCGGGGGTGATCCCGAGTGCGAGGCCATGGAGGCCAGACTGCGTCGGCACGCCCGGGTGGATGCCGAGACGGCCTGGGCCGTGGCCCACTTCGAGTCCTCGGGGGCCTGGCAGCGGTCCGGGGCCGGGTCGGCCAAGGCGTGGATCATGCACCAGCTCCATCTGTCCTCGCCCGAGGCCGGACGCCACATCGCCCGGGGCCGGGCCCTCCGTCATCTGCCCGTAGTGGAGGCGGCCTTCGGTGAGGGGGCCATCACCGGGGACCACGTGGCCGTCCTCATGGCTCTCGACCACGGGGCCACCAAAGAGCCCCTCCACCGCCAGGAGCAGCTGTTGGTGGACCTGGCCCGCACCCTCACCTTCGAGGAGTTCAAGCGGAAGATCGACTACTGGGCCCTCCACTACGACCCCGACGGCACCACCGAGGCGGCCGAGGAGCGCCGCCACCGGAGGGGCGCCTACCTGGTCCGGGGCCTGGACGGGACCTGGGTGGGCCGGATGAACCTGGACGACGTCTCGGGCACCATCGTCAACAATGAGCTCGAACGCCTGGAGCAGCTCCTGTTCGAGGCCGACAGGGCCGAGGCCACCGAGCGGCTGGGACGGAGGCCCCTTACCTCCGAGCTCATCCGCACCCCGGCCCAGCGCCGGGCCGACGCCATACTGGAGATGGCCCTGCGCTCGGGGTCCATGCCCGAAGACGCCCAGCGGCCCGCCCCCACCTTCAACGTCCATGTGGGCTGGGAGAGCCTGCACGGTGTCCTCTCCGAGCTGGAGGGAGGCCCCATCGTCCCGACCGGCCAGCTCCTCTCCTGGCTGGAGGGGGCCGACATCGTCCGGATCCGACACGACCCCGAGGGCCCGGTCACCCTCAGCCACACCACCCGGCTGGCCGAGGTCACCATCCGGTGCCTGGAACAGGCCGTGTTCGACCGCCCCGACCGGAAGGAGTGCCCCCACACCGACCGCTACTTCACCGGGGCCACCCGACGGGCCATCGAGATCCGGGACCGCCACTGCACCCACCCCTACTGCGACCGGCCGGCCCGGTACTGCCAGGTCGACCACATCAAGCCCTACACCCAGGGGGGACAGACCACCCAGGACAACGGGCGCCTCCTGTGCGGGTTCCACAACCGCTGGTACTACACCCACCACCAGCGCTTCGGACCGACCACGGACCCTGGACCGGATCTCGACCCGCGGCCCCCGCTCCGGGAGTGAGGGCGGACCGGTAGGTCCCCCGGGTGCGGGCACGACACCACCCGGGGCACCACCGGGGCCGGTCCGGCAGCCCCCCTCCATCGAACCCCCGGCCATCCCGGTGACGGGCGGCAATGGACGGGTCGCAACGGACCGACCGCAATGGACGGGCCGCCGGAGATGCAGCCACTCCAGGAACCACGTCGAACTTCGCAGAACCGGCCCTCTGGGGCCCCTTTGTCGCGCCCGCGTTTCCTGACGGAGGGGAGGCCGGCGACAGTGGGGCCCGTCGCTGGTCAGGAATCGAAGCCCATGCCCAACCGGTCCAAGGTCCGGAGCCAGAGATTGCGCGCGCCGGCGCGCTCATCGGCGCGCGCCATCGACCACCGAGTCAACTCGATGCCGGCGTAGCGGAAGGGCTCCGGTGGGAAGGGCACCGGCTTCTTCCTGACGAGTTGGAGTCGGGTCAGTTCGGTCTCCTCGCCGGACAGCAGGTCCAGCATCACCTGGGCGCCGAAGCGGGAAGCCCCGACACCGAGTCCGGTGTAGCCGGCCGCCGACACCACCCGACCGTCGTGGGAACGATCGAAGAAGGCGCAGAATCGAGAGCAGGTGTCGATGGCGCCTGACCATGAGTGGGTGAAACGGACATCCTCCAACTGGGGGAAGGTGTGGACGAAGAGGTCGGCCAACGTGAGGAACGTCGACCGGCGTTGCTCGAGGGAGGGACGGAGGCCGTTGCGGAAGTGGTAGATGGCGTCGTACCCGCCGAACAGGATGCGGTCATCGGCGGTCAGACGGTAGTAGAGGAACTGATTCCCCGATCCGCCGATGCCCTGGCGGCGTGACCAGCCTATGGCGGCGCGCTGCCCCGGACTGAGGCGCTCGCTCATGAGGACGTAGTCGTAGACGGGGACCACATACCGTCGCAGCCGACGCACCAGCGACGGGTAGGCATTGGTGGCCAGGGCCACCGTCGACGTGCGGACCGTTCCGTGGCTCGTGGTGAGGCTCATCCCTCCCTGACGACCGGCTCCGGCGGATTCGAGATGGTCCACGGGGCTGTGCTCGTAGATCCTGACCCCGGCGGTCTCGCAGGCCCGCCGAAGACCCCAGGCCAGGCGGGCTGGGTTGAGCAGGGCACACCCGGCCTGATCCCAGAGGCCGGCCAGGTAGGTGGGGGAGTGCACCTCGGCCTGCATCTCGCCCCGGCCGAGGAGGGTCAGTTGTAGACCGTGCTGTCGGCCCAGGTCGGCCGTCTCCGCCAGCGCCTCCACCTGATGGGGCTCGGTGGCCACGGTCAGGTCACCGGTGCGTTCGAAATCGCACCCGATCGACCACTCGCTCACAGCCGACTCGATGGCGTCCAGGTTCTCGTGCCCGAGCCGCTCCAATGTGTCGATCTCGTCAGGGAACCGCTCGATGCCGTTGCTGAGGCCGTGGGTCAGGCTGGCGGCGCAGAATCCGCCATTTCGCCCCGACGCCGCCCAGCCGCACAGATCGGCTTCGAGGAGCACGATGTCACGCAGGGGTTGGGCCGTCTTGGCCAGGAGCGCCGTCCACAACCCGGTGTATCCCCCGCCGACCACGGTGAGATCGGCTGTGGTCCGGCCGACCAGAGTAAGGCCTGACGACGGGGCCATGGGATCGTCCAGCCAGAAGGACACCGGGGCGGCATCGACCAGGGCGGCGAGGCGATTCACCGCCCTGACCCTACTTCTCGCATCCGACGGTCCCCAGGGCCGCCGCTGCTCCCGACGCTGGGCACCGAACGGAGATGATTCCGGTCAAGGGAGCGGCATGTCCCGACATGTTGCATAACAATGCAGAAATATGCATATACTTGCACCACACAGGAAGGCATCCGGACCGAGCAGGAACTGTTACGACACGGAGCACGAAGGTGAGCAAGAAACCATGAAGGTCGGTGTCGTCGGTGCGTCCGGCTACGCCGGCGTCGAGCTCCTCCGCCTCTGTGCCGGCCACCCCGATCTCGAGGTGGTGGTGGCCACGGCCGGCGGTCACCGGGGCCAGACCGTGGCCGACCACACCCCGTCGCTGGCCGCCGCCTATCCCGACGCTCACCTACGCTCGGCCACCGAGCCGTCCGAGCTGGACGGCCTGGACCTGGTCTTCCTGGCCCTGCCCCACGGGCAGTCCCAGCAGCTGGTGCCCGGACCTGATCCCCCGGGTGGCGACGGTGGTGGACCTGGCCGCCGACTTCCGGCTGTCCGATCCCTCGCTCTACCCGATCTGGTACGGCGAGCCCCACGCGGCGCCGGAGCTGCTGGACCGGTTCGTCTACGGGCTGCCCGAGCTGCACCGCGACGAGCTGCACGGGGCCCATCTGATCGCCGCCCCCGGCTGCTATCCCACCGCGGCCCTGCTGGCCCTGGCTCCGTTGGTCCGGGCCGGGGTGCTGGCCGTGCCCGGCGACGGGACGCCCGACGTCCCCGGCCGGCCACTCGCTCCCGCCCTCATCGTGGACGCGGCCAGCGGGGTGTCCGGGGCCGGCCGGGCCCCCAAGGACAACCTCCACTTCGGCGCGGTGGACGAGGACTTCGTGGCCTACGGGCTGCTCGACCACCGCCACACCGCCGAGATGGAGCAGGGCCTCGGTGCCCCGGTCCTGTTCACCCCGCACCTGGCCCCGATGGTCCGGGGGATCCTGGCCACCTGCTACGCGCGACCGGCCGGACCGGACCCGACGGCCATCCGGCCGCCCTCACCACCACCGACGCCATGGACATCCTCCACCAGGCCTACGACGACGAGCCCTTCGTGGTGGTCACCGACGGTTCGCCGTCGACCAAGGCCACCAGCGGGTCCAACTGCGCCCATGTCACCGTCCGGGTCGATCCCCGCACCGGGTGGGTGGTGGCCCTCTGCCGCCCTCGACAACCTGGTCAAGGGCGCCGTCGGGCCAGGCGGTCCAGTGCGCCAACCTGGCCCTCGGTCTGCCCGAGGCCACCGGCCTGCCGATGGTCGGGGTGTACCCGTGAGCATCACCACGCCGAAGGGGTTCGTGGCCGCCGGACTGGCCTCGGGCATCAAGGCCAGCGGGGCCATCGACCTGGCCCTGTTGGCCACCGACGACGGGCGTCACGTGCCCACCGCCGCCACCTTCACCACCAACCGGGCCGCCGCCCCGCCCGTCCAGGTCAGCCGGGACCATCTGGCCGCCAACGGAGGATCGGCCTCGGCCGTGGTGGTCAGCAGCGGGAACGCCAACGCCGCCACCGGAGCCCAGGGCCGGGCCGATGCCGAGCGGATGTGCTCCCTGGTGGCCTCGGGCCTCGGAGGTGGGCACCGAGCAGATCCTGGTCTGCTCCACCGGCCTGATCGGCATCCCGCTGCCCATGGCGCCGATCGAGGCGGGGATCCCTGCTCTGGTGGCGGCCCGCTCCGGTTCCGCCGAGGCGGCGGCCGACGCCGCCCAGGGGATCCTGACCACCGACTCCGGTCGCAAGGAGGTGCTCGTCGAGAACACCACCTTCGCCGTGGCCGGCATGGCCAAGGGTGCCGGCATGCTGGCACCGGACATGGCCACCATGCTGGCCTTCCTGACCACCGACGCCGCCATCGAGCCGGGTCCGCTGGCCGACCTCCTGCGGATCGCCGTGCGGGACTCCTTCAACTCGATGTCCGTGGACGGCTGCACGTCGACCAACGACACGGTGGTGCTGATGGCCTCGGGCCGGGCCGGCGTCGGCCGATCCCAACGTGGTGGTGGACGCGGTGACCGAGGCGTGCGCGGCGCTGGCCGGCCAGATGATGGCCGATGCCGAGGGGGCGTCCCGGATCTTCCAGGTCCGGGTGACCGGGGCCGCGCTCCGACGGGGAGGCCCACCGGGCCGCCCGCAAGGTGGCCGACTCGCTGCTGGTCAAGTGCTCGCTCAACGGCGAGGACGCCTACTGGGGCCGGGTGGCCAGCGACCTCGGCTCGGCCGGCGTCGGCTTCGACATGGACCGCCTGGCCATCGCCTACGGCGGGGTGACCGTGTGCCGGGACGGCGTGGCCGCCGACCACGACGCCGCGGCCCTGGCCCGGCACATGGCCGGCACCCTGATCGACATCCACTGCCGGCTGGGCCTGGCCGACGGCGACGGCGTGGTCATGGGGGTCGACCTCGGCTACGGGTACATCGACGAGAACCGGACCACCTCGTGAACGCCGCGCCGACCTCAGGGCTCACCGGCCCCGCCGGCCCCGGCCCGGGTGATCCCGGGGACAAGGCCTCGGTGCTGGTGGAGTCGCTGCCCTACATCCGCCGGTTCTGGGGCAAGGTGGTGGTGGTCAAGTACGGCGGCAACGTGCTCAGCCCCAAGCCGGGCGAGCCGGCCGTCGACGAGGCCGAGGCCCTGGCCTCGTTCGCCGAGGACATCGTCCTCATGCGCTCGGTGGGCATGCTGCCGGTGGTGGTCCACGGAGGCGGACCCCAGATCGGCGCGCTGATGAAGCGGGTGGGCAAGGAGGTCGAGTTCCAGGACGGCTTCCGGGTCACCGACGCCGACACCATCGACCTGGTCCGGATGGTGCTGGTGGGCAAGGTCAACCGGGACATCGTGAGCTCGATCAACGTCCACGGCGCCCTGGCCGTCGGGCTGTCCGGCGAGGACGCCAACCTGATCACCGCCGACGGCCCGCTCCGAGGCGCTGGGCTACGTGGGCGACGTGGTCCACGTGGACCCGGTCATCGTCCACCAGCTGCTGGCCCAGGGGCTGATCCCGGTGGTGGCCACCATCGGGACCGACCAGTCGGGACAGGCCTTCAACATCAACGCCGACACCGCCGCCGGGGCCCTGGCCGCCGCCCTCGAGGCCGAGAAGCTGGTCTTCCTCACCGACGTGTCCGGACTGCGGTGCGGTGCCCGACGACCCGTCCACGCTGATCCACCAGGCCACCGCCGACGACCTCGACCGCCTGGTGGCGTCGGGCGCGGCCAACGGCGGGATGATCCCCAAGGTCGAGGCGTGCGCCCGGGCCGTGCGGGCCGGGGTGGGCCGGGCCCACATCCTCGACGGCCGCACGCCCCACGCCCTGCTGCTCGAGGTCTTCACCGACGAGGGCGTGGGGACCATGGTGGTGGCGTCCGCGTGACCGCCGGCGACCGCCGTCGACCGGTCCGCGCTCATGCACAACTACGCCGAGCCGCCGGTGACCTTCGTGCGGGGCGAGGGGAGCCGGCTCTACGACACCGACGGGCAGGGCGTACCTCGACTTCCTGTCCGGCCTGGCCGTGACCTCACTGGGCCACGCCCACCCGGTGGTGGCCGACGCCATCGCCGAGCAGGCCCGCACCCTGTCCCACGTGTCCAACCTGTTCGGGAACACCGTGGGCCCGGAGGTGGCGGTGACCCTGGACCGGCTCATCGGCGGGCGGCACCGAGCGGGCCGGCGGCCAGGTGTTCTTCGGCAACTCGGGGGCCGAGGCCAACGAGTGCGCCCTCAAGCTGGCCCGCCGGTGGGCCGGCCCGGACCGGTTCGGCGTGGTCAGCACCTGGGACGCCTTCCACGGGCGGACCCTGGCCACGCTGGCCGCCACCGGTCAGCCCGAGAAGCAGCTGCCGTTCCTGCCCCTGCCCGAGGGCTTCGACCACGTCCCCTACGACGACCTCGACGCCATGGACGCCGCCTGCGACCCCGACCGGGTGGCCGCCGTCCTGGTCGAGCCCATCATGGGGGAGGCCGGGGTGGTCGTGCCGTCGTCGGACTACCTGGTCGGCCTGCGCCAGCTGTGCACCGACCGGAACATCCTGCTGATGGTGGACGAGGTCCAGACCGGGCTGGGCCGCACCGGGCGGTGGTTCGGGTTCCAGCACCTGGGCATCGAGCCCGACGTGGTGACCATGGCCAAGGCCCTGGGCAACGGGATGCCGGTCGGGGCGTGCTGGGCCCGGGCCGAGGTGGCGGCGGCCTTCGTTCCCGGCGACCACGGGAGCACCTTCGGCGGCCAGCCCCTGGCCATGTCGGCGGCCCGGGCCACGCTGGCGGTGATGGAGGCCGAGGACGTCCCGGCCCGGGCCCGGGCCGGCGGGGCCCGCCTGCGGGCCGGACTCGAGCCGCTGCCCGGCGTGGCCTCGGTGCGGGGCGAGGGGCTGCTGCTGGCCGCGGTGCTGACCGACGAGTTCGCCGGCGCCGGCCTGCCGGGAGGCGCTGGAGGCCGGCCTGGTCATCAACGCCCCGCGGCCCGACGTCCTCCGGTTCGCTCCCTCCCTGCTGGTGTCCGACGCCGAGATCGACCGGGCCGTGGCCACGGTGGGGGCGGTCCTGGGCCGGCATGTGTCCGGTTCCGTCCCGGCCGACGGGAAGGGGCGGTGATGACGACGGAGCCGACCGTCACCGTGCACGCCACCGGTGTGGACCCGCCACGTCCTGGACATCGACGACCTCGGGTCCCGACGGCCTGGCCGCGGTACTGGCCCTGGCCGAGCGGGACCCGGCCGAGCTCCCGCCGGTGCTGGCCGGCCAGGGCGTGGCCCTGCTGTTCGAGAAGCCGTCCAACCGCACCCGCAACAGCACCGAGATGGCCACGGTGGCCCTCGGCGGGCACCCGGTCTACATCCAGGGCCACGAGGTGGGCATCGACGTCCGCGAGTCGGCCGCCGACGTGGCCCGCACCCTGGCCTGCTACCACGCGCGTCCTGTGCGCCCGGGTCATCGACCACGGCTCCCTGGTCCGGATGGCCGACGCCCTCGACGCCGGCGGCGTGCCCGTGCCGGTGGTCAACCTGCTCTCCGACCGGGCCCACCCGTGCCAGGCCGCTCGCCGACCTGCTCACCCTGCGCCAGGTGTTCGGGGCCGAGGCCGCTGGCCGACCGGACCCTGGCCTACGTGGGGGACGCCAACAACGTGTGGCGGTCGCTGGCCATGGCCGCCTCCATGGTCGGGATGGCCACCCGGGTGGCCTCGCCGGCCGGCTACGGGCCCACCGAGGACGACGTGGACCTGGTGCGCTCCTTCGGTGGTCGACCTGGTGGTGACCACCGACCCGGACGAGGCGGTGGCCGGCGTCGACGCCGTCTACACCGACGTGTGGACGTCGATGGGCCAGGAGGACGAGGCCGAGGCCCGACGGGCCGCCTTCGCCGGCTTCAAGGTGGACGAGGCGCTGATGGCCGTGGCCGGCCCGCACGCCGTGGTGCTCCACTGCCTCCCCGCCCACCGGGGCGAGGAGATCAGCGCCGCGGTGGTGGACGGGCCCCAGAGCGTGGTCTGGCAGCAGGCGGCCAACCGGATGCACGCCATGCGGGGGCTGCTGGCCTGGGTGCGGCGGCTCGGTCGACGCGAGGTGCGACCGTGAGCGTGACCAAGCACCAGCGCCAGCACCGGATCACCAAGCTGCTGGAGACCAAGGCGGTGGGGAGCCAGTCCCACCTGGTCGAGCTCCTGGCCGCCGAAGGGATCGAGGCCACCCAGACCACGGTGTCGCGCGACCTCGAGGAGCTGGGTGCCGTGAAGGTCCGGCTGCCCGGGGGCGACACGGCCTACGCCCTGCCCGAGCTGCCCTCCCACCAGGTCGCCCCCGAGGACCACCTCCGGCGGGTGCTCGGCGAGTGGGTGGTGGAGGCCGACTACTCCGGCAATCTGATCGTGCTCCGCACCCCGCCCGGGTCGGCCCACGTCGTGGGCTCGGCCCTCGACCGGAGCGGCTTCCCCGGGGTGATCGGCACCGTGGCCGGGGACGACACCGTGCTGGTGGTGGCGTCGGAGGCCTCGGGGGGGCGGCCGTGGCCGACCGCCTGGCCGCCGTGGCCGGCATCGAGCCGGCCTGGGCCCCGGATCGACCGGATCGACCGGATCGACCGGATCGCCGCCGGCGAGCCTCACCCGCAGCACGGCGTCCGGGAATCCCCGCGCCTCCGAGACGAACCGTTCCCGAGCAAGGGGTTGACCATGACGCAGCGAGTGGTCCTGGCCTACAGCGGCGGACTGGACACCTCGGTGGCCGTCCGCTGGCTGATGGAGAACAAGGGGGTCGAGGTGATCGCGGTGGCCGTCGACGTGGGCCAGGCCTCCGAGTCCGGCGGCGAGGACTGGGACGCCATCCGCCACCGGGCCCTGGCCGCCGGCGCCGTCGAGGCCATCGTGGTCGACGCCCGGGCCGAGATGGCCGAGGAGTTCTGCGTGCCCGCCCTCCTGGCCAACGCCAAGTACGAGGGCAAGTACCCGCTGGTCTCGGCCCTGTCCCGACCGGTCATCGTCAAGCACCTGGTGGCCGAGGCCCGCCGGCACGGGGCCACCGCCGTGGCCCACGGCTGCACCGGCAAGGGCAACGACCAGGTCCGCTTCGAGGTGGGCACCCGGGCCCTGGCCCCCGACCTCGAGGTCATCGCCCCGGCCCGGCTGTGGGGCCTGACCCGCGAGGACTGCATCGAGTACGCGGCCAAGTGGGACATCCCGCTGTCGGTGACCAAGGAGAAGCTGTACTCCATCGACGAGAACCTGTGGGGCAAGGCCATCGAGTGCGGGGTCATCGAGGATCCGTGGAACCAGCCGCCCGAGGACGTCTACACCATGACCCGGCCCACGGCCACCGAGCCGACCGAGCTGGTGGTGGGCTTCGAGTCCGGCGTGCCGGTGTCGGTGGACGGGCGACCGCTGGCCCCCGAGCCCCTCATCGCCGAGATGAACCGGATCGTCGGCTCCTACGGCTTCGGCCGCCTCGACATGGTGGAGAACCGGCGGGTGGGCATCAAGAGCCGGGAGACCTACGAATGCCCGGGGGCCCTGGCCCTGCTGCTGGCCCACGCCGACCTGGAGGACCTGACCCTCGAGCGCGACCTCCACCACGAGAAGCTCCGGCTCGAGCCCCGGTGGTCGGAGCTGGTCTACGACGGACTGTGGTTCTCGCCCCTCAAGCAGGCCCTCGACGCCTTCTTCGCCGAGTCCCAGCGCCACGTGACCGGCGAGGTCCGGCTGCGCCTCGACACCGGCCGGTGCTGGGTGGTGGGCCGGCGCAGCCCGGTCAGCCTCTACGACTACGGCCTGGCCACCTACGACGCCACCGACACCTTCCGCCACCAGGACGCCGAGGGCTTCGTCCGGCTGTGGGGACTGGGCGTGGCCACCTGGTCGGCCGTCCAGGAGGGCCGGCGGACGGACCGGCGGCGGCCGACCGGCCCGGGACGACGCGGTCGCCGATGACCCTGTGGCACGGCCGGCTCAGCGGCGGCACGGCCGACGTGGTCATGGACTACTCGGTCAGCCTCGCACTACGACCGGGTCCTGGCCCTCGACGACCTGGCCGGCTCCCGGGCCCACGTGCGGGGCCTCGGGCGGGGGGGCCTGCTGACCGCCGACGAGGTGGCCATGCTGCTGGCCGCCCTCGACCAGGTGGAGGGGGAGCTGGACGCCGGGCACCTTCGTCTTCAGCCCCGACGACGAGGACATCCACACCGCGGTCGAGCGCCGGGTCACCGAGATCGCCGGCGACGTCGGGGCCAAGCTGCACACCGGTCGGAGCCGCAACGACCAGATCGCCACCGACCTCCGGCTCTACGCCAAGCGGGAGCTGGCCGACGGTGGCCCGGGAGGTCGTCGGCGCTCCAGGAGGTGCTGCTGGCCCGGGCCCGGGAGGCCGGGGACGCCTACCTTCCCGGCTACACCCACCTGCAGCGGGCCCAGCCGGTGCTGCTGGCCCACCACCTGCTGGCCCACGGCTGGGCGCTGGCCCGGGACGTCGACCGGCTGCTGGCCACGGTGGACCGGCTCGACGTCTCGCCGCTCGGGGCCGGGGCCCTGGCCGGCTCGTCGCTGCCGCTCGACCCCGACGGCGTGGCCGACGACCTCGGGTTCGCCGCCCGGTTCGAGAACTCGCTCGACGCCGTGTCGGACCGCGACTTCGTGGCCGAGGCCCTCTTCGACCTGGCCCTGCTCGGCGTCCACCTGTCCCGCATCGGCGAGGAGCTGGTGCTGTGGTCGACCGAGGAGTTCGGGTTCGCCGTCCTCGACGACGCCTTCGCCACCGGCAGCTCGATGCTTCCCCAGAAGAAGAACCCCGACGTGGCCGAGCTGGCCCGGGGGAAGTCCGGCCGGCTCATCGGCAACCTGACCGGCCTGCTGGCCACCCTGAAGGGCCTCCCGCTGGCCTACAACCGGGACCTGCAGGAGGACAAGGAGCCGCTCTTCGACTCGGTGGCCCAGACCCATCTGGCCCTGGCCGCCCTGTCCGGGGTGCTGGCCACCGTCCGCTTCGACACCGACCGGATGCAGGAGGCGGCCGACGGGGCCGCGGTGGCCGCCGTGGACCTGGCCGAGTGGCTGGTCGAGCAGGGGATGCCCTTCCGCCAGGCCCACGCCGTGGTCGGCGGGCTGGTGCGCGAGTCGCTCGAGCGCCAGGTTCCCCTGGCCGAGCTGGTCGAGGCCCACCCCGCCCTCGGGCGCCGAGGCGGTGGCCCTGCTCGAGCCGGGCGTGGCCGTCACCCGGCGGACCACCCCCGGGGGGGCCGGCCCGGCCGCGGTCGCCGTCCAGCTGGAGCGGTTCGAGGTCCGCCTCGGAGCCGATCGGACTCGCCTGGCGCCGGCGGGGACCCCTGGAGCGAGCCGGCCGTAGCTGTCCGGCCCGGCCGCAGCCCCGGCGTAACGCACCCGGGCCCTCCGGGGACTGCACCGACGTGGATCCTCGCCGTCCCGGTCCGTCGGGGCCACCGGTCGTTCGTCGGCGACGCCGACTTCGCGAGGTCTCATGGGAGGCTGTTGCGGTGATCGTCCTGATCCTCATCGGGTTCCTCGGCGGACTGGTCACCGGAATCTCGCCGTGCATCCTCCCGGTGCTCCCGGTGATCTTCGCCGCCGGGGCGGCCAGCGGTCTCGAGGACGGGGCGGCCCGACCCCCTGATCCCACCGGTCCCGACCGGGCCACCGGGGCCACCGGCACCACCGGCACCGACCGGCGCGGGCACCGCCGCCCCGACCTCCGGCGCCGACCGCCGTGGCCGACGCCGGGCCCCTGTCGACCAACGCCGCCCCCGTCGTACTGGCCCCGGGTCGGAGACGCCCGCCGGGCCGAGCTCCGTCGCCGCCGCCGACCCTTCGCCGTGGTCGGCGGCCTGGTGCTCAGCTTCGCCGTCTTCACCCTGGTCGGCTCGTGGCTGCTCAGCCTGCTGGGCCTGCCCCAGGACCTGCTGCGGTGGATCGGCCTGGTCGTCCTCGGCCTGGTCGGGCTGGGCCTGATCGTCCCGGCGGTGGGCGAGCGGCTGGAGCGGCCGTTCGCCCGGCTGGCCCGCGGCCGGCAGCAGTCCGAGGGCGGAGGGTTCGTCCTCGGGCCTCAGCCTGGGTCTGGTCTTCGTGCCGTGCGCCGGACCGGTGCTGGCCGCCATCACCGTGGTCGGCGCCAACCACCGCTTCGGCTTCTCGTCCATCGTGCTGACCGCCGCCTTCGCCGTCGGGGTCGCCGTCCCGCTGCTGATCTTCGCCGTGCTGGGTCAGCGCCTGGCCGAGCGGATGCGCGTCCGTCCGGGCCAGGGCGGCGGTGGCCCGCCGGGTCATCGGCGCCGTGCTGGTGGTCACGGCCCTGGTCATCGGGCTCAACCTGACCGACGGGCTGCAGCGGGCCGTGCCCGGCTACACCAACGCCCTCCAGAGCCACATCGAGGCCAACGCCTCGGCCACGCAGGCCCTGGCCAGGGTCACCGGCAACGTCGCGACGGGGGCGCTGGCCACGTGCACCCCGGCCAGCCCGGTGCTCCAGCAGTGCGGTCCGGCCCCGGCCATCCCGGGATCAGCCACTGGTTGAACACCCCGGGCGACCGGCCCCTGACCCTGGCCGGGCTGAAGGGCCGGGTGGTGCTGGTCGACTTCTGGACGTACTCGTGCATCAACTGCCAGCGCACGCTGCCCCACGTCGAGGCCTGGAACCGGGCCTACGCCGCCGACGGGCTGACCGTCATCGGCGTCCACACCCCCGAGTTCGCCTTCGAGCACGTGACGTCCAACGTGGCCCAGGCGGCCGGCCAGCTCGGGGTGCACTATCCCATCGCCCAGGACAACGACTACGCCACCTGGGACGCCTACAAGAACAAGTACTGGCCGGCCGAGTACCTCATCGACGCCACCGGGACACATCCGCCACGTCGACTTCGGCGAAGGGCAGTACGGCCAGACCGAGTCGTTCATCCGCCACCTGCTGGTGGCCGCCGACCCGACGGTGCACCTTCCCCCGCCCACCGACGTGGCCGACCTGACCCCGAACGAGCCCACCACCCCCGAGTCCTACCTGGGCTACCAGCACGGCACCCCCAACCTGGCCGGGCAGACCGTGGTCGAGGACCAGATGGCCCCCTACCCGGCCCCCGGCACCGTCCCGGCCGACGAGTACGCCTACGGCGGGCAACTGGTCCATCGGCAGCGAGGCCTCGACGGCCGGGCCGAGGGCCACCCTGTCGCTCGACTTCCAGGCCCGGGACGTCTACCTGGTCCTCGGTGGGACCGGCACCGTCAGGGTCTCGGTCAACGGGCAAGCCGACCCGGACGGTGACGGTGAGCGGCGAGCCCAAGCTCTACCAGCTGGTGGGCTCGTCCTCCAGCGAGCAGGCCCTGCTGTCCCTGGCGCTGTCCCCCGGGGTGCAGGCCTACGACTTCACCTTCGGCTAGGACGGCCAGCCGCCTCTGGGCCGGACGGCCATCGGCTCCTGGACCCGGGCCCAACCGTGGGCGACGACGCACCGGCCATGGCATGGCCGGATCCGGAGCCGGCGGGCTGTCCCGGCGGCGGCTCCGGGGCCCCGGGGGCGTGATTGACACATGACTCGCCACCGGTTAGTGTGACTAGTCCCGGTGAACGACCCGTAAGGGCGTCGCCAGGCACCTACAGATCGGGGCCCTTGGTCTCTGCCTGTGGAGAATCCGGCACCAACGCCTTTTGGCGTGTGCCCGGTCGCTCCTTGAAAACGGAATAGTGATAGCCAAAAGTCAGTGCGGGCGATCGCGGGGAAACTCGAGATCGCCAGTCAATTCAAAGCATTGAACGGACAATGTCTGTTCTTTGCCAGTATTCAGTTGACCGAGAGGATCAGTGTCCTCGACGTCAGCTCTTCGATTTTGGTCAGGCCTTCGGGTCTGGCTGAGGTCTCAATGGAGAGTTTGATCCTGGCTCAGGACGAACGCTGGCGGCGTGCCTAACACATGCAAGTCGAACGAGGTCCAACCGGTAGCAATACCGGTGAAGATCAAGTGGCGAACGGGTGAGTAGCACGTGAGCAACCTGCCCCGAAGACCGGGACAACACCGGGAAACCGGTGCTAATACCGGATATCCCCACCGAGTCGCATGGCTTGGTGAGGAAATGGATTCCGCTTCGGGAGGGGCTCGCGGCCTATCAGCTTGTTGGTGAGGTAACGGCTCACCAAGGCTTCGACGGGTAGCTGGTCTGAGAGGACGATCAGCCACACTGGGACTGAGACACGGCCCAGACTCCTACGGGAGGCAGCAGTGGGGAATCTTGCACAATGGGCGAAAGCCTGATGCAGCAACGCCGCGTGAGGGACGAAGGCTTTCTGAGTTGTAAACCTCTTTCAGCAGGGACGATTGTGACGGTACCTGCAGAAGAAGCCCCGGCCAACTACGTGCCAGCAGCCGCGGTAATACGTAGGGGGCAAGCGTTGTCCGGATTTATTGGGCGTAAAGAGCTCGTAGGCGGCTTGGCAAGTCGGATGTGAAACCTCCAGGCTCAACCTGGAGTCGCCATTCGATACTGCCATGGCTAGAGTTTGGTAGGGGACCACGGAATTCCTGGTGTAGCGGTGAAATGCGCAGATATCAGGAGGAACACCAGCGGCGAAGGCGGTGGTCTGGGCCAATACTGACGCTGAGGAGCGAAAGCGTGGGGAGCGAACAGGATTAGATACCCTGGTAGTCCACGCCGTAAACGTTGGGCACTAGGTGTGGGGACCTATCGACGGTTTCTGTGCCGCAGCTAACGCATTAAGTGCCCCGCCTGGGGAGTACGGCCGCAAGGCTAAAACTCAAAGGAATTGACGGGGGCCCGCACAAGCGGCGGAGCATGTGGCTTAATTCGATGCAACGCGAAGAACCTTACCTGGGTTTGACATTTAGGGAAAAGCCGTAGAGATACGGTGTCCTTCGGGGTCCTAAACAGGTGGTGCATGGCTGTCGTCAGCTCGTGTCGTGAGATGTTGGGTTAAGTCCCGCAACGAGCGCAACCCTTATTCTATGTTGCCAGCGCGTAATGGCGGGGACTCGTAGGAGACTGCCGGGGTCAACTCGGAGGAAGGTGGGGACGACGTCAAGTCATCATGCCCCTTATATCCAGGGCTGCACACATGCTACAATGGCTGGTACAACGGGTCGCTAATCCGCGAGGAGGAGCTAATCCCCAAAGCCAGTCTCAGTTCGGATCGCAGTCTGCAACTCGACTGCGTGAAGTCGGAGTCGCTAGTAATCCCGGATCAGCAACGCCGGGGTGAATACGTTCCCGGGCCTTGTACACACCGCCCGTCACACCACGAAAGTCGGCAACACCCGAAGCCGGTGGCCCAACCTTTTAGGAGGGAGCCGTCGAAGGTGGGGTCGGTGATTGGGGTGAAGTCGTAACAAGGTAGCCGTACCGGAAGGTGCGGCTGGATCACCTCCTTTCTAAGGAGTCACTGTCTGGGCCATTCCGGCTCAGATACTCCTAGTCGATCACTGACTATTCGCTGTCACCCCCATCCCGCCCCTGGCGGACCGCACATCTTCGGATGTCCCGTCCGTGAGGCCTGTGGGCTCTGGGGTTGGCAGCGGGCATCACTATTCCGTTTTGAGGGAGTGACCCTCGGTTCCTGCTCATCGAGCAGCCCGGGGCGATTCCGACCCTCCGACGCGATGCCGGCCCACCGCATTGGGTGACGTGCCGGCCGCTCGCCCGTGCGCATTGCGCCCCTTCATCGGTCTGTTCTTTGATGTCCGTGGCCCGGTGCGCACGCTGTGCGCCCCTTGAGAATTCCATAGCGAGCACGAGCATCTATGTTCTCCAAGTTATAAAGAGTCAACGGCGGATGCCTTGGCGCCTGAAGCCGAAGAAGGACGTGGGAGGCTGCGATAAGCCACGGGGAGCTGCCTACCAAGCGCGGATCCGTGGATGTCCGAATGGGGAAACCCGGCACCCGTCATGGGGTGTCACCCTGGTCTGAACGCATAGGACCAGTGGAGGGAACCGGGGGAATTGAAACATCTCAGTACCCCGAGGAGAGGAAAACAACAGTGACTCCCTGAGTAGCGGCGAGCGAAACGGGATGAGCCTAAACCGAGTTGGTGGTAAAGCCTGATGGCGTTGCCAATTCGGGGTTGTGGGAGCCGATGGAAGGTGCATCAGAACCTTCACGGAGTTACAAAACCAATTGCTTAGTGGAAGCATCCAGGAAAGATGCGCCGCAGAGGGTAACAGCCCCGTACACGAAAAGCTTTGGACTCCGATCGGATTTCCCGAGTAGCGCCGGATCCGGGAAAGCCGGCGTGAATCTGCGAGGACCACCTCGTAAGGCTAAGTACTCACAGGCGACCGATAGTGAACTAGTACCGTGAGGGAAAGGTGAAAAGTACCCCGGGAGGGGAGTGAAATAGTACCTGAAACCGTTGACTTACAATCAGTCAGAGCGTCGTCGGCACTATGTGCCGGCCGTGATGGCGTGCCTTTTGAAGAATGAGCCAACGAGTTACGGTGTGTGGCGAGGTTAACCAGCGATGGGGAGCCGAAGCGAAAGCGAGTCTTAATAGGGCGAATTAGTCGCATGCTGTAGACCCGAAGCCGAGTGAGCTAGCCATGGGCAGGCTGAAGCGGGGGTAAGACCCCGTGGAGGGCCGAACCCACCCTGGTTGAAAACAGGGGGGATGACCTGTGGTTAGGGGTGAAAGGCCAATCAAACTCGGTGATAGCTGGTTCTCCCCGAAATGCATTTAGGTGCAGCGTCGGGCGTTCAGCATCGGAGGTAGAGCACTGAATGGGCAAGGGGGCCTACAAGCTTACTGACCCCAATCAAACTCCGAATGCCGATGCTTTAGAGCCTGGCAGTGAGACTACGAGGGATGAGCTTCGTTAGTCGAGAGGGAAACAGCCCAGACCGCCAGCTAAGGCCCCTAATTTTTGACTAAGTGGAAAACGATGTGGGAACGCGAAGACAGCCAGGAGGTTGGCTCAGAAGCAGCCATCCTTAAAAGAGTGCGTAATAGCTCACTGGTCGAGTGGTCCTGCGCGGACAATGTAACGGGGCTCAAGTCAAAAGCCGAAGCTGCGGATTTCCATTCCGCCCGAGTATCGATTCGAATGGTCCGCAACGGTGTCGATCTATCGCTCGGGAGTCACGGGGTGGGAGTGGTAGGGGAGCGTCGATCCTGCTGAGAAGCGGCGGTGGAAACCGTCGTGGAGCGTGGTCGAGTGAGAATGTTGGTATGAGTAGCGAGAGAGGGGTGAGAAACCCCTCCGCCGTAAGCCCAAGGGTTCCTGGGGAAGGCTAATCCTCCCAGGGTAAGTCGGGAGCTAAGGCGAGGCCGAGAGGCGTAGTCGATGCACAACTGGTTGATATTCCAGTACTTCCGTGTCCGCGCCCAATCCAATACCGGTGTCCTAAGGGGCTGTCCTTCGGGGCGAACCGACCGACCCGGTGGCGGATAGCGAAGGAGGGACGCAGGAGGGTAGGTGAGCCCAGGCGTTGGTTGTCCTGGGGTAAGCGTGTAGGGAGAGGTCTAGGCAAATCCGGACCTCATCAATCCTGAGACGCGATGCCGAGCCACACCAGGCGAAGTCACTAATCCCATGCTGCCGAGAAAAGCTTCTAGCGAGCTGGCACGGAACCCGTACCCCAAACCGACACAGGTGGGCGGGTAGAGAATACCAAGGCGATCGGGAGAACTGTGGTTAAGGAACTCGGCAAAATACCTCCGTAACTTCGGGAGAAGGAGGGCCTCACTAGGATGACGAACTTCGCGTTCTGAGTCTGAAGGGGCCGCAGAGAATAGGGGAAAGCGACTGTTTACTAAAAACACAGGAGCGTGCGAAGTCGTAAGACGATGTATACGCTCTGACGCCTGCCCGGTGCCGGAAGGTTACGGGGAAGGGTTAGCCCTCGGGCGAAGCTCTGAACCTAAGCCCCGGTAAACGGCGGCCGTAACTATAACGGTCCTAAGGTAGGGATGCCCCTTTGCAGGCAAAGGGGTGCTGCCCCACGCATTGGTGACAATACGATGAGCAGTCCGCTATATGCTGGAAACATCCGTAGTATCCTGCGCTACTCGTCGTCAGACTGATCACAGCCGTTTTGTATGGTCGCGGCATGACGGCAGTGACAATGTGAGCGGTGCGGACAATCAGCAGGAAATGCCGTTCTGGATCTGTGCTCGACCGACTGGATAGCTGGTTTCGTCGATGGGGAAGGCTGTTTCAGTGTCCCCATCTTCAGAAATCGACAAAGCGACACTTCACTGGCAGGTGCAGCCACAATTCGTGGTTGCCACAGTCCAGTATCGAGTCGTGATGTTCTGGAAGAGCTTGTCCCGATCTTCGGCTGCGGCAAGGTGTATGTGAATCAGAGGCACGATGACCACAGGGAGCATTTAGCCCTGTACAGCGTGAAGAGGTTCGCGGATCTGCGGGACGTCATCGTCCCGTTCTTTCAAGAGCACCAGCTACGGACGTCGAAGCGTGAGAACTTCGGCAAGTTCGCTGAGGGTTCTATGTCTCATGGAGGAGCGCAAGACACCTCACGGTTTCAGCGATTGATACGACTTGCTATCGCATGAAATCGCCGAGACAATGCAATCGTCGCAGAAGCCATCGAGCAAGTCTTGCAGGATCCTCAGAGACTCATACGCTCTGACGCAACTCAGTTGTGAGGATAGCATCGAGATGAAGATATAGTCCGGACCCTCATGGCGACATAGGGAGACCAGGCAGAAATGACCTGGTCCGCTATTCGACTGAATTATGAGTCGAATAGTTAGTAACAGAAGTGCCTAAGGTAGCGAAATTCCTTGTCGGGTAAGTTCCGACCTGCACGAATGGCGTAACGACTTTCCTACTGTCTCAACCACAGACCCGGCGAAATTGAAGTACGAGTAAAGATGCTCGTTAGCTGCATCAGGACGGAAAGACCCCGTGGACCTTTACTACAGCTTGCTGTTGAGTTTTAGTACATATTGTGTAGGATAGGTGGGAGACTTTGAAGCATTGGCGCCAGCCAGTGTGGAGTCAACCTTGAAATACCACCCTTTATGTGCCGGAACCCTAACCTCGGTCCGTTATCCGGATCAGGGACAGCGTCAGGTGGGTAGTTTGACTGGGGCGGTCGCCTCCTAAAACGTAACGGAGGCGCCCAAAGGTTCCCTCAGGCTGGTTGGCAATCAGCCGTCGAGTGCAATGGCACAAGGGAGCTTGACTGCGAGACCTACAAGTCGAGCAGGTGCGAAAGCAGGGCATAGTGATCCAGCGGTTGCTTGTGGAAGCGCCGTTGCTCAACGGATAAAAGGTACCCCGGGGATAACAGGCTCATCTTCCCCAAGAGTCCATATCGACGGGAAGGTTTGGCACCTCGATGTCGGCTCGTCGCATCCTGGGGCTGAAGCCGGTCCCAAGGGTTGGGCTGTTCGCCCATTAAAGCGGTACGCGAGCTGGGTTTAGAACGTCGTGAGACAGTTCGGTCCCTATCCGATGCAGCCGTAGGAGATTTGAGGAAGGCTATCCCTAGTACGAGAGGACCGGGATGGACGAAGCTCTCGTGTGTCAGTTGTCCTGCCAAGGGCACTGCTGATTTGCGACCTTCGGGTGGGATAAGCGCTGAAAGCATCTAAGCGCGAAGCTCGTTCCAAGATGAAATCTCCCACAGGGTTAACCTGGTAAGGCCCGTGGCCAGACGACCACGTTGATAGGCCGGAAGTGTACGTGCGGTAACGCATTCAGCTGACCGGTACTAATCGGCCGAGGGCTTGGGAACTTGCTCGTGCTCGCTATGGAACGCTCAGGGGTGACCGATATCGGTCACGCCGGGCTCGGACGTCGACCCCTCGGTGGATGGACAGTCCTCGAGCCCCGGAGAGCGCACAGTTTCCGGTGGCCATGGCGGCGGAGAGACACCCGTTCCCATTCCGAACACGGCAGTTAAGCCCGCCAGCGCCGATGGTACTTGGGGGGTAGCCCCCTGGGAGAGTAGGACGCCGCCGGGATTTCTCCAGACAATGCCCCCGCTTCGGCGGGGGCATTGTCGCGCCCCGGGGCGCCGTTACAATGGTTGCCATGGCCGCTCCCACCCCCTCTGGTTCTCCGCGCCCGTCGTGGGGGCGCATCAGGCGGCCGAACCGCGTCCGGACGCCCGACCGGGAAGGGCCCCCAACGGAACAGCTCCGGGGCCGGAGGTCGGCCCGGTTCGAGTGGCAAGGGCAAGGCGGGGGACAGGCCCGGATCCTCCGGCCGGGGTTCCGGCCGCCGCGAGCCGGGGCGACCGGGGGGACACCGGCGCCCGCGACTCGGGATCAGGATCAGGCTCAGCGAGAGGTTCAGCCTCAGGATCGGGGTACCAGGGGAACCGCGGTCGGCCACCGACCCGGACACCTCGCCCCTCGGGGACAGGAGGCGGGTCCGGAATCGGAGAGGGCGGCGCCCGACGCACCGGTAGGCCTCCGGCCCGCTCGGGGTCGTCGGCGGCCCCGCCGGGCAGCGGGTCTCCGGGGGAGTACCGCCCGCCGCGGGCCCCGGTGGTCAGGAAGGGCTGGGGGAGCGTGGCCCGACGGGGGGCCAGCACGGTGCGAGACGGCACCGACGGCCACGGTCCGGACGACGAGACTCCCGAGGGCCGACGCCGCTCCCGGACCCGCACCGACGAGTTCGTCCCCGAGCGCTTCGTCCGCACCGACCAGCGGGGTCAGAGCGCCGCCGCCCGGGCCCGGGCCGAGACATTGCGACCTCCGGCCCACCGGACGGTGCAGCCCCCGCCCGAGCTGCCGCCGGACATCGCCAATGAGCTGGCCTCTGCCGCCGGGCCCGACTGGAACCATCTGCGGGACAGGATCACCGAGCGGATGGCCGCCGGCATCGGCGCCTACGAGCGGGAACGGTACCGGGACGCCTCCCGCATCCTGAAGACGGTGGTCGACGCCGTCCCCAACGCCCCCTCCGCTCGTGAGCTTCTGGGCCTCAGCCAGTACCACCAGACCTACTGGAAGGCGGCCCTGCCCAACCTGGAGGCCTTCGCCGCCCTGACCGGATCGGTCGACCAACATCCGGTGCGCATGGACTGCCACCGGGCCCTGGGTCGCCCCAAAAAGGTGGAGGCGCTGTTCAACGAGCTCAGACAGGGATCGCCCGACCCCGAAGTCCTCTCCGAGGGCCGTCTGGTGCTGGCCGGAACCCGGGCCGACGGCGGCGACCTCACCGGAGCGGTGACGCTGCTGGTGGAGGCGGGCGCGGGCCGACTGGTCCGGAACCCGGCCGAGCGGCACCTGCGCCAGTGGTACGTGCTCGGGGACCTGATGGAGCGCTCCGGAGACCTGCCCAAAGCCCGCGAGCTGTTCCTCCGCATCAGTGCGGTCGATCCCGATGCCTACGACGTGGCGGCGCGCCTCGAATCCCTCGGTCCGCCGACCCGGGCCCGGCGCACACCCAACCGGCCCCCGGGCCGCAAGCAGCACCGCCCGCCCTCGGCCGGGGGCAAGCGCCAGGCCCAGTCCCGCTCGCCGAAGGGGTCGGGCGACGCCCAGTAGGCTCTGGCCCCATGGATCTCGAACAACTCCTCGGCGACGAGGCGGACTCGCTGCTGAATCACGTGGCCAAGGCCTTCCCGGCCGACCACCTCAACCTTCCCGGCCCCGATCACTTTGATCAGATCTTCATCGACTCGGACCGGTCCTCGACGGTCCTGCGCAACCTGGGCAACGTGTACAACACCGGTCGGCTGGCCGGGACCGGCTACCTGTCCATCCTGCCCGTGGACCAGGGCATCGAGCACTCGGCCGCGGCCAGCTTTTCCAAGTTCCCCGCCTACTTCGACCCGGCCAGGCTCTGTGACTTGGCCATCGCCGGCGACTGCAACGCCATCGCCACCACCCTCGGAGGCCTCGGGATCGTCTCCCGCCGCTACGTGCACAAGATCCCGTTCATCGTGAAGCTCAACCACAACGACTTCCTCAACTACCCCAACACCTACGACCAGGTGATGTTCGGCCACGTGGGCCAGGCGTCCGACCTCGGCGCCGTCGGGGTCGGAGCCACCATCTACTTCGGCTCCGAGGGCGCCGACCGGCAGATCGGGGAGGTGTCGGAGGCGTTCGCCGAGGCCCACCGCCTGGGCATGTTCACCGTCCTGTGGTGCTACCTGCGCAACCCGGCCTTCAAGCAGGGCGACACCGACTACCACCTCGTCTGCCGACCTCACCGGGCAGGCCAACCATCTCGGGGTGACCATCGAGGCCGACATCATCAAGCAGAAGCAGCCGGAGAACAACGGTGGCTACAACGCCCTCTCCTTCGGCAAGACCGACCCGCTGGTCTACGACCAGTTGACCACCGACCACCCCATCGACCTGACCCGGTGGCAGGTGGTCAACTGCTACGCCGGGAGGATCCCGCTCATCAACTCGGGCGGCGAGTCCAAAGGGGCGGACGACCTGGCCCAGGCGGTCCGCACGGCCGTGATCAACAAGCGGGCCGGGGGTTCGGGGCTCATCGTGGGCCGGAAGGCCTTCCAGCGCCCCACCGACGAGGGGGCGACCCTGATCCACGCCATCCAGGACGTCTATCTCGATCCGGCCGTGACCATCGCTTGACGTAGGCCTGACCGCATCGGCGTCAGGCTGTGCGCAGGAGGATGGCGGGCTTGACGCGCGCGGCGGCCAGGGCCGGGGCCAGGGCGAGCAGATTGGCCACGGCGATGACGCCGATGGCCAGGGCTCCGATGAACCACACCGGTACGACTGCGCTGGGCACCACGCCCAGGTTGTTGGCGAACAGGTTCCAGGTGGCCTTGCCGAGCACCACGCCCAGCGGGAGCCCGACGACGACGCCCACCACCGCCAACGTCGTGGCCTGCCAGGCCACCGAGGATATGACCTGACCGTTCACGAACCCCAGGACCTTCAGGAGGCCCACCTCCCGGCGGCGCCGGGCGACACTGACCACGAGCAGATGGGTGAGCGTCGCCGCGCCGAACACGGCCAGCATGGTCCCGAAGATGAGGGGGAAGTTGACCGCTTCGCCGAAGTTGACCAGTGACGTCGGGGTGATCGGCACCGTGGCGATGGACGAGTAGGTCTCCAGGTAGTGACGGATGGCCGTCTGACCCCGGGGCCCGGACGCGAAGCTGACCCGGATCCCATCGCTCCCGTGCTTCGACACCTCCTGCCGGCAGAACGCCTGTTGTGGACCGGGGGGACACAAGGCATGGATCAGGCCGGAGGTCGTCAGCAGCGCACCGCTCCCCAGGCTCACGAATCCACCCAGCTCCGGGAACGAGTCCTGCGACACCACCCGGTAGGGAAGGGTCCGCAGGTGCCCCGAGTGCAGCGTGACCGTGACGTCGACCACGGAGCCCACGTGGGCACCGACCTGCCGCATCGTCGTCACGCCCAGTCCGATCTGGTCGTCGCCGGCGGGTAGGTGTCCGTCGACGGCCGAGAAGAGAAGCGGTCCCCGCACGGCGTTCCCGACGATGGACCCGACGTTCCGGTGGTTGACGGCGATCTCGCCGGCCCCGACGCCGGTGGTAATCCCGGTCACGGCGGGATTGCGCTCGAGGCTGTCGAGAAGGGCACGACTCGGCGGCTGGAAGCTGAGTTGTTCAGGTTCTCCCCACAGCCGGGGCGTCGCCGTGAGGTGGGTGAGGCTGGCGCCGAAGACCCCGGTCCCACACAGCGCGATGACGGCCAGCACCACCCCGAGCAAGGCTGAGCCCAGCGGGACCGTGGTGCCGCCCGTTCGTCGTTCCAGGGCGTTGCTGACCCCGATGACCGCACTTGGGGGCGCCCCGGTCGAGGTCAGCTGCGTCACCGCCGCCGATGGGTGGAACGCCACCGTCCGACGGTCGATTCGAACCGATCGAGCCGCCCGTAGCGCCGGCCAGACCCCAAGGGCCAGAACGACCACGAGCACGACCAGTGCCCCGGTCAGGACCAGCCCATCGAGCGTGAAGCCGGTCGAGACCTCGGCGGTGCGGGCCTCGCCCAGCGGGGCCAGCGGGGACAGGGCCGTGGCCACCAGGACCGCTCCGACGGCTCCGGCCACGCCCGCGGCCAAGGTCCGGGCCATGCCCAGTGCCGCCAGCTGGCGCCGGTTGGCGCCGAGGGCCTTCAGGGTGGGGTAGTCCTCGCTCTCGACGGAGCTCTGGCGGGAGAGGGCCTGTCCGATGACAGCCAGGCCGACCAGACCGGCCAGGGCAGCCAGGACCCACCATCCGACGGCCTGGGGATGGATGGAGGTCTCGACCGATGCCGCCAGCCCGACCTGGTTGGAGGCGCCGGTTGAGCCGGTCCCGAGGTTGAGACCGGCGACCCGTTCGTCGAAGCGGGACAGGCCGGCCACACCGTGGCGTAGGCGGACCAGGTACTGATAGTCGAACGCCGTCCGGGGCAGCACGCTCCGGGCGAAGGCGCGGTCGGTATACAGCAGATAGACCGTGGTGCCCCCGGACGGGAACTCGAACTCGCTGGCCTCGATACCGACCACCTGGAACGACACGGAAGGACCGTCGGGAGGGGGCAGGCCCACGTTGGGGTCGTTGTAGGCCGCTCCTTCGGACGGCGCCTCGAAGGGAACACGGACCACCGAGCCGACGTGGACGCCCGCCTCCTGCTCCATAGTGAAGGAGGCCAGGACCTGGTCCGGGGCCGAGGGATCGGGTAGCCGGCCCGAGATGAGCTTGAAGGGTGTCCGTCCTGCCGCCGGAGCGACCGCCACCCCGAAGCCCGACGGGTTGAGCGCACGGCACCCCGGACACCGCGGGTTCCCCGTATCGGGGATCACCATCTCGGTGGCAGAGACCACACCGGGGAGACGGGCGACCTCCGGAGCCGGTCGGCTGGCGTACACGATGGCGTCGTAACCGTGGGCGGCGACGAATCCGGGGAAGGCGTCCTCGGTACGCCGCCCGGCTGCCGTGGCGAACAAAACAAAGCCGCCGACCACGCTGATGAGGAGGGCCATGGCCAGCCACGACCGCCACCGGGTCCGGAATTCGGCACGGCATGCGAATCTCACCGCTCCCACTGACTCTCCTCGCCTCTGCACCTGGGACCAGTATCCCGGGGGGAGGCGGCAGGGCCAAGGGGGTCAGCCTGCGAGTATCCGTCGTGGTAGCACCACGAGCCGGCCCGATCGGGCGGACCGCCCCGGCCGCCAAACCCCCGGTTCGATTGTCGGGCATCGCTCCGGACCTGGGGACCAGCGGTAGACTGTCCTATGGCTCCACCACCGGGGCCTAGGGTGTTGATCCGGGCGAACACCGACCCAAGCCGACAAACCGACAGCGCCGAGTACGTGTCCGGCGACTGAGCGCCGTGCCGATGCACGAAGAGCAGTGACGAAGAGGAGCACGGTGCCCGACACCACCACCGATCCGAAATCCCCCCACCTGGTCGACCGCGTCGTCATTCGATTCGCCGGTGACTCCGGCGACGGCATGCAGCTGGCCGGTGACCGGTTCACCACCACGTCGGCCCTGCTGGGGAACGACCTGGCCACCTTCCCCGACTTCCCGGCCGAGATCCGGGCCCCGGCCGGGACCCTGGCCGGGGTGTCCGCCTTCCAGGTCCATATCTCCGACCACGACATCTCGACGCCCGGTGACTCGCCCAACGTGCTGGTGGCCATGAATCCCGCTGCTCTCAAGGCCAATATCGAGTCCCTCCCGATGGGCGCCACCGTCATCGTCAACGTGGACGCCTTCGAGGAGCGGAACCTGGCCAAGGCCGGCTACGAGGCCAGTCCCCTGAGCGACGGGTCCCTCTCGGCCTACACCGTCTACGAGGTCCCCATGACCTCGATCACCACCGAGGTGTCGAAGGAGGCGGGGGTCAAGCCCCGCGACGCCGAGCGGTCCAAGAACTTCTTCGCCCTGGGCCTGATCAGCTGGCTCTACACCCGACCCACCGAGGCCACCACCACCTGGATCGCCGAGAAGTACGCTGGCAAGCCGCTGGTCATGGAGGCCAACCTGCGCGCCTTCAAGGCCGGGTTCCACTTCGGGGAGACGGCCGAGCTGTTCGAGTCCTCCTACCAGGTCAAGCCGGCCGCCCTCGATCCCGGGGAGTACGTCAACGTCACCGGCAACACGGCCACGGCCTGGGGGCTGATCGCTGCCGCCACCCGGGCCGGGCTGCCCCTGTTCCTCGGTACCTACCCCATCACGCCGGCCTCGGACATCCTCCACGAGCTGTCCAAGCACAAGCAGTTCGGGGTCCGGACCTTCCAGGCCGAGGACGAGATCTCCGGCATCGGCGCCGCCCTGGGGGCGGCCTTCGGCGGGGCGCTGGGTGTCACCACCACCTCCGGTCCCGGCGTCGACCTCAAGTCGGAGACCATGGGGCTGGCCATCAGCCTGGAGCTCCCCCTGCTGGTCATCGACATCCAGCGTGGTGGCCCTTCCACCGGGCTACCCACCAAGACCGAGCAGGCCGACCTGCTCCACGCCATGTACGGGCGCCATGGCGAGTCCCCCCTCCCCATCGTGGCGGCCAAGACCCCCTCACACTGCTTCGAGGCCACCGTAGAGGCCGTCGGCTGGCGGTGAAGTACCGGACGCCGGTGATCCTGCTGTCCGACGGCTACCTGGCCAACGGCACCGAGCCCTGGCGCCTGCCCGACCTCGAGGATCTGCCCGACATCGACCCGGGCTTCGCCACCGAGACCAACCACACCGAGACCGACGGCACCGAGGTCTTCTGGCCCTACATCCGCGACGAGGAGACCCTGGCCCGTCCCTGGGCCCCGCCGGGCCTTCCCGGACTCGAGCACCGGATCGGCGGACTCGAGAAGGCCGACGGCTCGGGCAACGTCGCCTACGACGGTCCCAACCACGAGCGCATGACCCGCCTGCGTGCGGCCAAGATCGCCGGCATCGCCCACGACATCCCCCCGACCGAGGTGGACGACCCCGGCGGGGCCGACGTGCTGGTGATCGGATGGGGCTCGACCTACGGGGCCATCGCCGCCGGCGTGCAGCGGGTCCGGGCCCGGGGGCACAAGGTGGCGCAGGCCCACCTGATGCACCTGAACCCGTTCCCGGCCGACCTGGGCGCAGTCCTGGCCCGGTACCGACGGGTGCTGGTCCCCGAGGTCAACCTGGGCCAGCTCAGCCGGCTGATCCGGGCCGAGTACCTGGTGGACGCCATCTCCTTCACCCAGGTACAGGGGATCCCGTTCCGGGCCGCGGCCATGGAGGCCGCCATCCTCCAGCAGATCGACGGCACGGCCGAGAGCCACTCCGGCGAGGCGGGCTCGGTCGTCACCACCGAAAAGGGGTCTCACTGATGACCGACCTGGCCGCCCCTCCGAACGGCTCCACCCCTCCGAACGGCACCGCCGCTCCCGAGGGCTCGGTGCCGGTTCCCCTCACCACCCGCAAGGACTGGTCCTCGGACCAGGAGGTCCGCTGGTGCCCCGGTTGCGGGGACTACTCGATCCTGGCCGCCGTGCAGATGCTCATGCCCGAGCTCGGGGTCCGACGGGAGTCGACGGTGTTCCTCTCGGGTATCGGCTGTGCCGCCCGGTTCCCGTACTACATGAACACCTACGGGATGCACTCCATCCACGGACGGGCCCCGGCCATCGCCACCGGGCTGGCCACCACCCGCCCGGACCTCGACGTGTGGGTGGTGACCGGCGACGGGGACTCGCTCTCCATCGGCGGGAACCACCTCATCCATGCCCTGCGTCGGAACGTCAACATCACCATCCTGTTGTTCAACAACCAGATCTACGGCCTGACCAAGGGGCAGTACTCGCCCACCTCGGAGGTGGCCAAGGTCACCAAGTCGACCCCGTTCGGTTCACTGGAGCAGCCGTTCAACCCCCTCAGCCTGGCCCTCGGGGCCGAAGCCTCCTTCGTGGCCCGCACCCACGACATGGACCGCAAGCACATGATGGAGATCTTCCGCCGGGCCCACGCCCACAAGGGGGCGTCCTTCGTGGAGATCTACCAGAACTGCAACGTGTTCAACGACGGGGCCTTCGAGCAGATCACCGGCAAGGAACACCGGTCCGACATGTTGATCCCCCTGGTCCACGGCGAACCCATCCGCTTCGGAGCCGACGGGGAACATGGGGTCGTGCTGCACAACGACGGCTCCGTGGATGTTGTCGAGGTAGCCGAGGTCGGGGAGTCGGCCCTGCTCGTCCACGACGAGCACCGGGACAATCCCGGCCTGGCCTTCCAGCTCAGCCGGCTGTCGCGGGGACCCTACGAGCCCACACCGATCGGGATCTTCCGCGACGTGGACCGCCCCGAATACGGGGAGGGCATGGCCCGTCAGATCGACGAGGCCACCGACCGGCGGGGACCGGGGGACGTGGCTGCCCTGCTACGGTCCGGCTCCTCGTGGACCGTCGAGTAGCCGCCACCGGGGTCCACATGGCACCGCCGGTCCCACCCGTCCATCGGGCCGTACCGGCGGTGACCTCGTGAGCTGCAGAGCGGTGCCGGCGTGACCACGATGGTGGCCCTGCTACGGAGCGTCAACGTGGGGGGCCGCAACCGGGTCCCCATGGCCGAGCTGCGGACCATGGCGGAGACACTCGGCTTCGGTTCCGTGCAGACCTACGTCCAGAGCGGGAACCTGGTCCTCACCGGGTCCGGGGCCCCGACGACGGTGGCCCGGACCCTCGAGGAGGGCCTTGCCACCACGTTCGGGCTGGAGGTACCGGTCATCGTGAGGAGCACCCGGCAGCTGACCCGGATCCTCGAAGCCAATCCCTTTGCCGGCCCCGGGGTCGACCCGAAGACCGTCCATGTGACCTTCCTGACCGGGCCGCCCGCTCCCGAGCGGGCCGAGAGCCTGGCTCAGACGGCCGCCGACACCGACTCGGAGGGTGCATTCGGCGACGACCGGTTCGCCCTGGCCGGCACGGACATCTTCCTGCACTGCCCGGGCGGCTACGGCGTGACCAAGCTGAACAACGGCTTCTTCGAGCGTCGGTGCGGCGTGGTGGCCACCACCCGCAACTGGAGGACGGTCACCACGCTGGCCACCATGGCCGGACTTGACGTCGCCGACTCCTGAGCCCGCTGAGACCGGAACCCTCGTCAGCCGCCAGGGGTCCCGGCCTGCGACCCGGCATAGGTGGCGTAGTCCCCGTCGGCGCTCATGACCATGCAGAACTGCGGGCTGGGGCAGGACACCGACACACCGACGCCCGGGTACTGGGTGGCCGCCGGGACGACCTGGGTGGGTCCCGTCCAGGTGGAGCCGTTCCACTGCATGATGGCACCGGTGTCGTCGGCGGCGACGCAGAATGAGCGGGAGGGACAGGAGATGGCGTCGAGTTGCCGGCCGGGATCGAGGGTCTGCCGTGGCGTCCAGTCGTCGCCTCCCTTGCGCACCACGATGTCGTCCCCGTTGACGATGGCACAGAGGTCGGTGGTGGGGCAGGCGATGGAGACCGGGACGGCGCTACCGGGAGCCAGCGAGCCGGCCCAGGGTGTCGCCTCCTCTGACCAGGCGGCACCGTTCCAATCGAGGACTGCGGTGCCCACCACGGCGGTGCAGTCGGTGACGGTGGGACACGAGACCCCGACCCGCCCGGCCTGGTAGAGGGAGATCTTCGACGCCGCCGTTCCGAAGCCCACGGACTGGCCGAAGGACTGGGGGGCGAGCCAGGTCCCGCTCCTCAGGGTGTAGGTGCGCCCGGAGTTGTCCACCGCCGCACAGAGCGACGGCGCCGGACAGTCCACGGCGGCGGTGCGTGAGTCGGGCTGACCGCTCCCGGGGTCGGAGGGGTTGGCGGGGAGCGGAGGAGGGGTGGCCAGTGGGGTTGGGTCGGACCAGTTGGTGCCGTCTCCGGTGCTCACGTGACCGGAGCCGTCCACGATGACGCACATCGGCCCCGCCGTGCAGGTGATGGTGGGGAACAGCGGAGCGGTTACCGGTCCGGTGGCGGGAGCGGGGAAGTACACCGACGGTGACGACCAGACGGCCCCGTCCCACGAGATGGCCACGCCCGAGCCGGAGGTCAGGGCGGCTCCGTCTCCGGTGGACCCACCACCGGCGGCCACGCACAGGGTGTCGGAGATGCAGGACAGGGAGGTGAAGCCACCACCCGGAGGGAGGGTGGTCAGCGCCGACGTCCATCCGGGGGCGTGGGGGACCGTGGGGGGAACGGTGGTCGGTGCGGCCGACGGGGCCGTGCTGGTGGTGGTCGACCGGTAGGCGCCGGTGGACGGCGGCGGGCTCCGGTGGGCCTCAGCGGGGACGGCCGAGGGCGACGAGCAGCCGACGGCTGTCCCGAGGACGACTACGAGGGACAGCGCCGCCGCCAGCCGCCTCGGATCCACCTGTCCCCTCACGTGGGCTCGCCTCGTTCGTCGGATCGGATCGCCCCCTGATGGTACCGCCCGGTCCCGGCCGGGGAGTGTCATCGGCCACCGGGGGACCCGCGGGCCGGCCGGTGGCCCTGATGCCGGGAACGGTCGCCGCCATCCGGGCCCCCGGACGGTTCAGTGGGCGACGTCGAGCGACCGGAAGACCATGCCGGTGGCCGGCTTGGGGTGGAAGTACGTGGTCTTGGGGGGCATGCGCCGACCGGCGTGGGCCCATTCGGAGATCTGTGCGACCGACAGCGGGCGCAGCAGCAGCACCGCCTGGGCCTTGTCGTCGGCTACCGCACGGACACCCTGCTGCCACGAGGTGAGGTACTCCAGCTCGTGGTCGGGGAGCTCGGCGATGACCAGGGCCACCATCGACGAGTCCAGCTGGGATCCGGCCGCCTCCGCAGTGCCATCCTTGGGGGTGAGGAGCCAGGCCCCTGACGGCATGAGCAGGGCCAGGGCGCCGGACTGCCCCAGGGCACTGGTGGTTCGGGGGTCGAAGTCCCCGGCCCGGGTGAGGTCGAACCACGACGAGCAGGCGTCGACCAGGTCGAGTCCGTCCGGTAGCCCCGAGAGGGCCCGGTGGATCGGACCCACCTCCAGCTGGTCCTCGCTCAACTCCACCATCAGGGCCATGACCTCGTCGGCGCCCACGTCGCCGGGGCGGCCCTGCCGGTAGGCCCGGGCGGTCTCGTAACGGTGATGTCCGTCGGCCAGGATCACCCCGGAGTCGGCGACGGCCTCCTGGACGGACCGGATGACGGCCTCATCATCGATGACCCACAGCTGGTGCCCCACGCCGTCGGCGTCCACCGCCTGCGACCGGGGCGGACCGGTGCGCTCGAAGGTCCGACTGAACCCCGGGGTCAGGGACAACCCCCAGATCGGGGACAGGTTGGCCCGGGTGGCGGCCAGCAGGTCGAGCCGGTCGGTCTTGGCCTTGGGCAGGGTCTGCTCGTGGGGGAAGATGGTCGACGCACTCCCGTCGTCGATGCCCAGCCCCCCGATCACCCCGTTGGTGGCATGCCCGCCCGGTGAGACCATGCGGTAGGCGTAGAGGGAGGGCGAGAGGTCCGGGACCAGGATGCCCTCGTCCTGCCATCGCAAGAACTGGTTGGCGGCGCTGTCGTAGCGGTTCAGTCCGGCCCGGTGGTCCGGTTCCGGCAGTTCGATCCGGACGGCATTGGCACTGTGGCGGGACACCAATCGTGCCCGCTCCTCGGGGGCGATCACATCGTAAGGGGGCGATACCACCATGGACATGTCGACCCGGGCGGTGTCGTACCGCAGACCGGCGAACGGTTCGAATCGCGGCATGCTCTCTGCGTAGCACACCGCGGTCGGCCCAAGGTCCCGGTGGGGGACCGGATCAGGTGGTCGGTCAGGCGTCCTGGGCCACCAGGGCCGCCATGGCCTGGGCGCCGGCCGGCTCGAGGTGGACCTGGTCCGGGGTGAACCACTCGGGGTGGGGGGTTGAGAGCGTGTTCCAGTCGGCCAGCACGGCCAACCCGGGGTAGCGGGCCACCCCGGCGGCGAGCACGGCGTTGTCGGGCGCCTCCCAGGGCCGGGGCACGTTGAGGTTCACGAACACCACCCGCTTGACCCCGGCCGCGGCCTGCATCATGGCGTCGAAGTCGGAGGACGTCACGGTGCCGTTGGTGCCGAGCTCCACCACCAGGACCGAGCCCAGGGCGCCGGCGGCCCGGTCGGCCTGGACCACCCCGATCCCGGTCTCGAACTGGCGGCTGACCACGCCGTCGACGCCTACCCCCGGGATGTCGGTCTGCAGGTACGGCTGCATGTCGATCATGATCGAGTCGCCCACGGCGGTGACCGGCCCGGACACGACCGGGAGCACGGTGCCGGTGGTCGTGGTGGCCGGCTGAGCGATGGTGGTGACCGAGGACGCGGCGGGAACAGTGCCGGTCGACGTCGGGGTCGGCCCCGCCGGGGGGCCGTGCCGTACCGGAGCGGTGGTGGTTGCCACCGCCGGCGGGTTGGCCTGGGCGGTGTGGCGGGCCAGGCCCAGGCCCAGGAGGGTCAGCAGGGCCACGAGGAGGACGACACCTATGATCTTGTCGACTCGATTGACCTTGCCCATCCCATCAGTTTGCCCTGCTCAACGGGGCGATGGGCGGCACTCGGGTAAGCGCTCGGCGATGGCGGCAGCCGACTGTCGCCGACCGGCAACCCCGCCAATGATGGCGGGGACGCCACGGTTCCGACCATCGGACTGCCCCTCACCGTTCCCACCGGCCGTTTCAGGCGGCCCGAGGCCACCTGACCTCGTGGCATCGAAGCCGGGCGAACGGTGTGTGCGGCGAGTGGCGACCCTGATCGTAGACTCGGCCCTGTGAAGGGCGTGGGCGAGAGGACCAGGGGGAGTTCGACCAGTGACCCGACGACAGTGGGAACCGGGGGGGCGGCGGCCACGGTGACGGGCATCGTACCGGCCTGTTCGGCCCCCCAGGCTGACGGAGCGGCCCGAGTCGACGGAGCTGAGCCCGGGGTGGACCGGATCCTGACCGTCCCCAACGGGATCACGTTGGTCCGCCTGGCCTGCATCCCGCTGTTCCTCTGGCTCCTCTTCGGCGCCGACCGCCAGACGGCGGCGGCCATTCTCCTCGGCGTCCTCGGGGCCACCGACTGGATCGACGGGTTCGTGGCCCGCCGGTTCCACCAGGTGTCGACGGTCGGGAAGGTGCTGGACCCGGTGGCCGACCGGGTGCTGGTGGTGACGGCGGTCATCGCCATCGCCGTCCACGGGGCGGTGCCGGTCTGGTTCGCCGTGGCCACGCTGGCCCGCGAGGTGGCGGTGTCGGCCGCCGTCCTCCTGCTGGCATCGCTCGGAGCGGCCCGCATCGACGTCCTGTGGGTGGGCAAGGCCGGCACCTTCGCCCTCATGTTCTCGTACCCGGCCTTCCTCTTGAGCTACGGCACGGCGGCATGGCAGGGCCCCATCCATGTGATCGCCTGGGTGACCGGAGTCATCGGGCTGACCCTGGCCTGGATCGCCGCCGCCTCCTACGTCCCGGTGGCCCGCAAGGCCCTGTCCGACGGACGCCGGGCCCGCGCCGCCGCCGGCGCCGGGGGAGGGTCCTCATGAAGGCCGTCATCATGGCCGGCGGCGAGGGGACCCGGCTCCGGCCTCTCACGTCCAATCAGCCCAAACCCATGCTGCCCATGGCCAACATCCCGATGATGGAGCACGTGGTCAACCTCCTCCGCCAGCACGGCTTCGAGGACATCGTGGTCACGGTGGCCTTCATGGCCAACGCCATCCGCACCTACTTCGGTGACGGCTCGGAGTTCGGGGTCCGCATGGTCTACGCCACCGAGTCCACGCCCCTCGGTACGGCCGGCTCGGTGCGCAACGCCCGAGACGAGCTCGACGAGCGGTTTCTGGTCATCTCCGGAGACGTGCTCACCGACATCGACCTCACCCAGGTGGTGGACTTCCACGACCGGAAGGGCGGCCTGGCCACCCTGGCTCTGAAGGCGGTGGACAATCCCCTCGAATTCGGGATCGTCATCACCGCCGAGGACGGTTCCATCGAGCGCTTCCTCGAGAAGCCGACCTGGGGGCAGGTCTTCAGCGACACCATCAACACCGGGATCTACGTGCTGGAGCCGGAGATCTTCGACTTCATCCCCGAGGCCCAGGCGGTGGACTTCTCCGGCGAGTCGTTCCCCGAGGCCCTGGCGGCGGGCAAGGACCTGTACGGCTACGTGGCCGACGGCTATTGGGAGGATGTCGGCACCCTCGAGGCCTACCTCCAGTCCCATCAGGACATCCTGGACCAGAAGGTCCAGGTCGACATCAAAGGCTTCGAACTCAGGCCCCGGGTGTGGCTGGGCAAGGGGGCAGAGATCGACCCGAGCGTGGTCATCGACGGACCGGCGGTGATCGGCGACAACTGCGTGATCGGTCCCGGCGCACGCCTGGGCCAGTACTGCACCCTGGGCCGGAACGTCCGCATCGGGGACAACGCCGTCCTGCAGCGATCCGTGGTCCACGACAACACCTACCTCGGCTCCGGCGTCCGTATCGACGGCAGCGTGCTGGGACGGGGCTCCGACCTTCGCCAGGGTGTCCGGTGCGAGGAAGGGGTGGTGCTGGGCGACCAGTGCTTCGTCGGCGCTCACGCCGAGATCAAGGCCGGTGTGAAGGTCTACCCGTTCAAGACGGTGGAGGCCGGGGCCACGGTCAACTCCTCCATCGTCTGGGAGTCCATGGGGGCCCGGTCGCTCTTCGGCCGGGACGGGGTGCAGGGACTGGCCAACGTGGACATCAGCCCCGAGCTGGCCGTCCGGCTGTCCATGGCCTGGGCCTCGACCTTCGAGAAGGGGTCGACGGTCACGACGTCGCGTGACACCAGCCGGGCCGCCCGGGTGCTCAAGCGGGCCATCATGGTCGGGTGCAACGCGGCGGGCATCAACGTCGACGACCTCGAGGCCGCCACGGTGCCGGTGACCCGCTTTCAGGTCACCACGTCGGACAGCATGGCCGGGGTCACGGTCCGGCTGGCTCCCGACGACCCCCAGTCGGTGGTGCTGCGCTTCTTCGACAAGGAGGGGATCGACGTCGACGAGACCACCCAGCGCAAGATCGAGCGGCTGTACCACCGCGAGGACTTCCGTCGGGTCCTGGCCCGTGAGATCGGGGACATCGACTTCCCGCCCCGCTCCCTCGAGCACTACACCGCGGCGCTGATCGACTCGGTCGACCTGTCCAACGCCCGTAGCGCCGACCTCAAGCTGGTACTGGACTACTCGTTCGGCACGTCCAGCTTCGTCATGCCGAACCTGCTGGCCAAGCTGGAGGCCGAGGTGCTGGTGGTCAACCCTTACGCCAACACCGCCGGTGTCCTGGGCTTCGACCGGCAGGCCAGTGCGGCCCGGGTGTCCGAACTGGTCCGGGCCTCCGGGGCCCACCTCGGCGCCGTGCTCGACCCCGGGGGCGAACACGTGGCCATCGTCGACGACCTCGGCCATCCGCTCACCGACGACGAAGCCCTCCTGGTGCTGTTGACCCTGGTCACCGACGCCAATCCCTCCGCCCGGGTGGCCCTGCCGGTGGCGGTCAGCGTCGTCGCTGAGGAGATCTGCCAGAAGGCCGGAGCCGAGATCGTGTGGACCAAGCTCTCGGCTTCCCATCTGATGGAGGTGGCCCGGACCGAGCGGGTCACCCTGGCCGCCAGCCAGTCCGGGGGGTTCATCTTCCCGGCGTTCCTGCCTGCCTACGATGCCGCCGCCACCCTGGTCAACCTCCTGGCCCTCCTTACGGCCTCGGGCCGGAAGCTGTCCGAACTGGTGGCCCAGATCCCCGCCGTGCACATCGCCCACCAGGAGGTGCATACGCCCTGGGACCAGAAGGGCATGGTCATGCGCACCCTGGTGGAGCGGTCACTCGGTCGCGAGCTGGTCCTGGTCGACGGGGTCAAGGTGATCGAGGACGACGGATGGGCCCTGGTGCTCCCCGATCCCGAGGAGCCGCTGACCCACGTGTGGGCGGAGGCGCCGAGCGGATCCCGGGCCGAGGCCCGGGCCAACGAGTACGTGGTCAGGCTCGAACAGCTGCTGCGCTGAAACCCGACCGGTGAGATGTCGAGGGTTGGTCCGCCTGGGCGGCGACCGGCGGCGTCAGGTATCGTCCGCACCTATGAACGTGCCCGAGGAGTTGCGGTACTCGTCCGATCACGAGTGGGCCCGGAACGACGGTGACCGCATCCGGGTGGGGATCACCGACTTCGCCCAGGACGCGCTCGGCGACGTGGTCTTCGTGGACCTGCCCACCGCGGGAGCCACGGTGGAGGCGGGGGGGCTGTTGGGCGAGGTGGAGTCCACCAAGTCGGTGTCGGAGATCTACGCCCCGGTGACCGGTCAGGTGGTGGCCGTGAACACCGCCCTGACCGACGCCCCCGAGACCCTGAATGCCGATCCGTATGGCGACGGATGGATCTGCGAGATCACCCCGTCGGACCCGTCGGCGGTCGACGGACTGCTCGATGCCGACGGCTACCGGCAGTTGACCTCCGGTTGACCGTTAGCCTCGGTCGAGCGACCCTTGAGAGTGCCGTGGCGAGAGCGACTACCGTTGTGGGCGTGTTCTGTCCCAGTTGCGGTCATCGCAATCCGACTGGTGTCAACTTCTGTTCGTCGTGCGGCACCTCGTTGGTGACCTCCGCACCCGACACCTCGGTCTCGGTCGGGCCGATCGAGGAACTTGTTGACACCGGTGACCTCGACGCCCAGATGGGGTTGCTCGAACTGCCCCGCGGGGTGGGGATGCTGGTCGTCAAGCGGGGATCGGACGACGGCGTCCGGTTCCCCATCCAGGCGCCCATCGTCCAGGCCGGCCGCCACCCGGAGAGCGACATCTTCCTCGACGACATCACCGTGTCGCGGCGGCACGCCGAGTTTGTCACCAGGGATCAGCAGACCTCGGTGCGGGACGTCGGATCGCTCAACGGCACCTATGTGAACCGGGCGCGGATCGAAGAAGCCCGGCTGTCCAGTGGCGACGAGGTGCAGATCGGGAAGTTCAAGTTGCTCTATCTCCTGGCCAGCGGCGAATGACGGCTCCCACCTGTCGACCTGTCGGAGGTCGGCCATGAGCGGACGCTCGTACCTGTCCATCGGGGACGTCCTGACCCTGCTCCGTCAGGAGTTCGAGGACATCACCATCTCCAAGATCCGGTTCCTGGAGAGCCAGGGTCTGGTCAACCCGGAGCGGACGCCGTCGGGCTACCGCAAGTTCTACGAGCACGACGTGGAGCGGCTGCGCTGGGTCCTCCGCCAGCAGCGGGAGCACTTCCTGCCCCTCAAGGTGATCAAGGATCGGCTTGACGACGGCTCGGCCCAGGCCGACGGCGAAGGGGCCGCCCCCGGTGGCTGCGTCACGTCCCGGCAAGGTGACGGGTCGCCGGCACCACAACGACCCCGCCGACACCGCCGACATCGAGGACTCCGAGCACACCCGCCGACCCGGTGCTGGTGGGACAGCGGGTCGGCGCCGAGGGCGAGAGCAGCGCCACCCCGCCGGAGTTCCCACCCGGCCGGCGAGGGTGCGGGGCTGCCCGGCATCGGATCAGCGCCCGAGAGTGCTGCCGGCGGCGCGGCACCCGTTCCGGCCGGCGTGACCAGGACACCGGCCCGGACCGGCGGTGTCCTCGCACCGGCGGCCGCCGGATCGCGCCCCACTGCTCGAGCTGGTGAATGACGGGACCGCCGGGGGGTCGCGGGCGGCCTCGGCCGATCCTGTCAACGGCACCGGCGACGACGGCACCGGCGACGGAGGCGCCGGCGGCGCCGGAACGACCGGGTCTGGCCCGCCCACGGCGGGCACCGTGGTCACCGGTCCGTTGACAGCGCAGTCGGCGGCGGGAGCGTCGTCAGCAGCCTCGTCAGGCCCGTCGTCGGGTCCCTCGGAGGGAGGGACCGCCGGGGAGCGGTCAGCGCCACCGGCGCCACCGGCGAAGGCCGCCACCACGCCGCAACCCACGTCCCCCTCGGCGTCCCCCGCTCCATCGCCCTCCACCTCCAAGGCACCCACCTCGCCGGCCGAGACACCTCCGCCCCCCTCTTCGGAGGCCAGCGGGGTGAGCCTGTCGGCCGAAGAGCTGGCTGCAGCGTCCGAGCTCGACGTGGCGGTGGTGCGCGAGCTCCAGGAGTACGGCCTGCTGGTGCCGTCGATGGTGGCCGGCGTGGAGTACTTCGACGAAGAGGCCCTGGCGGTGGCCACGGTGGCGGCCCACTTCACCCGGTTCGGGATCGAGCCGCGCCATCTGCGCCTCTACAAGAATGCCGCCGAGCGCGAGGCTGGATTCGTGGAGCAGGTGGTCCTGCCGCTGGTCCGGCAGCGCAACCCCGAGGCCCGGGCCCGGGCCCACGAAACCGCCGACGAGCTGACCCGGCTGGGCCAGCAGCTCCGGGGCTCGCTGCTGCGCAGCGCCTTGGGAAACCTCCTCAACGGGTAGGAGGCGGCCGGAGGCCGGGTGGCCGCCTGGTAGCTGCCTGCGACGGTTCGACCGCCGTGCCTGGCCCGATCGCACATTCGGTCGACGGCGAGTAAGTTTGGCGGCATGGTCGAAGTCCGGCTTCGGGCGGTGCGTGTGGACCTGCAGTCGAACACGCCCGTACTGCTCCTGCAAGAGTCCGAGGGCCTGGGACGGACCCTGCCCATCTTCATCGGGGCGCCCGAGGCCACGGCCATCGCCTTCGCCCTCCAGGGCATGGACACGCCCCGTCCCATGACCCACGACCTGATCCGGGACCTGCTGGACGCACTCGGTGCTGATGTGCTCCGGGTGGTGATCACCGAGCTCAAGACGGCTACCTACTTCGCCGAGATCGTCCTCCGCCACGGTGAAGCAGGAGATTCCCGTCTCGTCCCGGCCGTCCGACGCAGTGGCCGTGGCCGTGAGGACCGGGGCGCCCGCTGTTCGTGGCCGACGACCTGATGGACAGCGAGGGCATCATGCTGGCGGTCGAAGAGGACGAGGACGACACGTCCGACGATGACGACGAAGGTTCCAATCCCGACGAGCTGGTCGGGGAGTTCCGCACCTTCCTCGACTCCATCAGACCCGAGGACTTCTCCTCCTGACGGGGTTCGACCGCTAGGCCGGTGGTGGCGACGACGTCCCCGAGCGACCGTGAGCTGTCGGTCCGGCCTGGCCGGGGTCCCGACGCCGGCGACGTGCCGGGGCCATACTGACGTCGTGAGACCGGACGTCCCGCACCAGTCCGGTGTGGAGCCGGCGAGCACGTGAAGGTCGAGGACGGTCGATGAGGGTGTCGAGGGTGTCGAGGCCGGTCGTGATGGCGACGGAGTTGATGACGGCGATCCTGCTCAGCGGCATGCTCTTCAGCGCCTGCTCGTCGGGGTCCTCGACGCCGACCACCACGAGCGGACCGCCGCCGACGGCGAGCGGCTCGACCACCACCGGGGCGGTCACCACGACGTCGTCCAGCGCCTCGACGACGAGCGCCGCCGCCGGTCCGGTCCGGTGCGCCACGGCGGCGCTGTCCGGCTCCGTGGTCGGCAGCAGCGGCGCGGCCGGGACCATCGAGACCACCGTGGCCCTGAAGAGCACGGCATCGGCCCCGTGCACGCTGGCCGGGTACCCGGGCATGCAGATGCTCTCGGCCTCGGGATCGCCGCTACCCACCACCGTCGTGCGCAAGGGGAACTACTGCTTCACGGCCATGGCCGCCGACCACCGTGACGCTCGGCCCCGGGTCAGTCGGCGTACTTCAACATCGGCTACTCCGATGTGCCGGTGGGCAGCGAGACCACCTGCCCGACCTCGGCGTCGGTGCAGGTCACGCCCCCCAACGCCACCGACCACCTGGTCGTGACCGCCGCCCTGGCGCCCTGTGGCGGTGGGACCCTGGTGGTGTCGCCGGTGTTCCTGTCCGCCGGGGCCAACAGCCAGACCACGGCACCGCCCTCCAACTGAGTCGGGCCGCTCAGGCTCATGGGCACGCCGACTCCCCGGTGACGTCAACGATCCACTCACCCGCCGGGGCGCACCAGGGTCCGGCCTCTCGTCTCCGCCGGCCATGGTTGCGGTCGAGGACCGGCGGCAGTCCGTCGAGGTCCACGACCTCGCGGACCATGGCGTCGAGCAGGGCCGGGGGGAAGGCCGTGGCCATCCCGGCCCAGACCCGTCCGGCGCTCGTCGATCGGGGTGAGGACGGTGTCCACGCCGATCAGCGTGACGTCACGGACGATGAAGGGATAGACGGTGGTCTCGAGGGCGTTCCCGCCGGTCAGGCCGCTGGCGGCCACGGCGGCGCCGTACCGGAGGGTCCGGAGCACGGCGGCCAGGGTCGGTCCGCCCACACAGTCCACCGCGGCCGCCCACCGCTCGGGCCCAGCGTCCGACCGGTCGGCTGGAGGAGCTCGGCCCGATCGATCACCTCGGAGGCACCCAGGCCGGTGAGGTAGGCCGGCTCGGAGGCCTTGCCCGGTGCTGGCCACGACCTCGTAGCCCCGGGAGGCCAGGAGGGCCACGGCCATGCTCCCCACGCCCCCGGTGGCCCCGGTCACGACCACGGGGCCGTCTCCGGCCCGCAGCCCCCGGCGCTCCAGCCGGTGGAGGGAGAGGGCGGCGGTGAAGCCGGCCGTGCCGATGGTGGCGGCCTGGCGGGCGTCGAGGCCGGCCGGTAGGGGGACCACCCACTCGGCCGGGACCCGGGCCCACTCGGAGAAGCCCCCGTGATGGGCCACGCCCAGGTCATAGCCGTGGACGATGACCCGGGCGCCGGGGACCAGGGAGGCATCGGTCGAGGCCCCCACCGTCCCCACCAGGTCGACGCCGGGTACCAGGGGGCTGATCCGGGCCACCCGGTTGCCGGGTCGGGTGACCATGCCGTCCTTGTAGTTGACCGCCGACCAGTCGACGGCGATGTCGACCGCGCCCGGGGGCAGGTCGTCCGGGGAGAGGGTCCTCACCCCAGACTCGACATCGTCGCCGTCGGCCCCGGTGCGGGTGACCACGAACGCCCGGAAGCTCCTGGGAACCGGTCGGGAGGCACCTGCGCCCGCTGCGGTACCCGGACCAGGTTCGGAGGGTGGGGGAGTGGGATTCATCGCGGGTACCGTACTGACTCCATGGATGGTGAGCACGCGGGCGATGGGGGTGGGCCACCGGCCCCCGGCCCTGTCACCCCGTTCGGCTGGTGGCCGTCCCCGTGGTCGCCGGCGGTGGTGGCGGCGGGCAAGGTCAGCCGGAGCGGCCTCCAGGCCGACGGAGCCGACGTCTACTGGTGCGAGGCCGACCGGACGACGGCGGTCGCCAGGTGGTGGTGCGGTCCACCCCGGAAGGCGCACCACCCCAGGACGTCTCGCCGCCGGGGGTGAGCGTGCGGAGCCGGGTGCACGAGTACGGCGGGAGCCGCCGCCACGGTCCGGGACGGTGTGCTGTTCTACGTCGATCAGGCCGATCAGCAGTGGTACCGGGTGGAAGTGGGGTCGATGGCCCCGCCGGCGGAACCGGTCGCACCGACCGCGTTGGGCGGGGTTCTCCCCACCGGCAGCACCGACGGAACCGACGGCACCGAAGGGCCCGAGCGGTCCGGGGCGTGGACCACCCGCTACGCCGACGGGAGGGTGACCCGTTCCGGGATGTGGCTGGTCTCGGTCGAGGAGCGCCACCGGGATGGGCGGACCGACCACCGGCTGGTGGCCCACCGGACCGGATCCCGGCCCGAACCCGGACTTGGCGCCGGGACCGGTCCGGAGCTGCGGGTGGTGAGCCTGGTGGCCGAGTGGGACTTCGTGGCCGCCCCCCGCCCGTCCCCGGACGGACGGTGGCTGGCCTGGATGTGCTGGGACCACCCGTTCATGCCCTGGGACCGTTCGGAGCTCTGGGTGGCGGCACTGGAGGAGTCGGCGGGGACCATCCGGTTGCACGACCGGCGCCGGGTGGCCGGAGGTGGAGAATCCTCGGTGGGCCAGCCCCGGTGGGGCCGGGATGGCAGCCTGTTCTTCGTGGACGACCGGACCGGGTGGTGGATGCCCTACCGGCTGGCCGCCGACGCCGTGGGGGACGACGCATCCCCACCGGAGCAGCTGGTCGGGATGGACGCCGAGTTCCACGCCCCGGACTGGGTCCTCGGCCAGTCCACCATGGCCGAGCGGTCTGACGGCTCACTGGTCGGCCGTATGCACCGGGTGGCCGCGACCAGGTGGTCCAGCTCCGTCCCGGGACTGGTCGCGGGTGACGCCGCCGGCCGGTTCTGGTCGGTGGCGGCGATCGACCAGCCCTGCGTGGCCGTCGCCGGCCTCGCCATCGTCACCGCCGCCGACGACCCCTCCGGCACCGGGGAGCGGCTCCTCGTCCTCGGCTCCACGCCCACCGAGTCGCCGGCGGTGTGGGACATCCCGTGGCCGGGTCAGGGTCCGGCCCGTCGGATCTCGACCGGTTCCGGCTCGCCCCTGTCGGCCAGCCGCGGTGTCCGTAGTCCAGACCGTTCACGGCGCCGACGCCGGACGGCCCCGTCCCCGGCCTCTTCTACCCCCCGTCCGGTGCACCATCGGATGCCTCCGGCGGGCCCGCCTCCCCTGGTGGTGTTCTGCCACGGTGGACCCACGTCGGCCGCCGACGCCGGGCTGGACCCGGTCGTCCAGTTCTTCACCAGTCGGGGCCTGGCCGTGGCGGCCGTCAACTACCGGGGGAGCAGCGGTTACGGGCGGGCCTACCGCAAGCGGCTCGACGGTCGCTGGGGCGAGGCCGACGTGGACGACTGCGTGCGGCTTCGCCGCCGGCCCTCGCGGAGGCCGGGCTGGTGGACGGGCGCCGCATGGCCATCCGGGGCACCAGCGCCGGTGGGCTGACCGCGCTCGGGTGCCCTCATCCGGGCCGATCGGTTCGTCGGGGCGGCGACCTGGTACGGGGTGACCGACCTCGAGGCGCTGGCCGCCGACACCCACGACTTCGAATCCCACTACGTGGACATCCTGGTCGGTCCCTGGCCCGAGGCCGCCGTCACCTACCGATCGCGGTCCCCCCTCCACCGGGCGGACGAATGTCCGGGGCCGTGCTTCTCATCCAGGGCCGGGACGACCCGGTGGTCCCGGCCGACCAGGCCGAGCGTTTCGCCGCCATGGTGGAGGCGCGGGGCGTGCCCTGCCGGCTGATCCTCTTCGACGGGGAGGCGCACGGGTTCCGCCGGGCCGCCACCATCGAGGCCAGCCTCGTCGCCGAGCTGGAGTTCTACCGGTCGCTGTTCGCCGATACCCCGATGGCGGAGGCGGCGCCACCGGCCCCCTGAACGCCCGCCGACGGCCGCCGGGCCGCTCCGGCACCCGGGGTGCCGCATGTTGGGTCCGAGGTCACCGGTGGTACCCTCGACCGTGCTGAGCGACCGCATGCGGATGCACTGGGGATCCACGCCGGCCTCCGGTGGGGAGCGGTGGTCGGCCTACCCGGCCGGAGCCCGCCGTTCGCTGCAGATCCTGCAGGCGCTCTCGCCCGAAGGTCGGGACGCCTTCCTCTACACCTGCTCGGCGCTGTTCGCCGGCATCGCCGCCCTGGCCATGGGCATCCCGCTCTACCGCCAGTGGGGGCAGATGGCCGTGGGCCCCTACGCCGCCGCTTCGGTGCTCATGATCGTGGTGGCCCTCCGGCGGGCCGCCACCGCCAGAACGGGCGCTGCCCCCGCCCCGGACGGGACCCGTCCGGATCCACGCCCGGTGACCGGCCGCCGGCGCTGGAAGGTGGCCCGGGTGGTCGCATTCCTGATCGTCCTGTTCGGGGCCACCATCGTCCCCTTGGCCATGGAGGTGATCTGGCGTTCGGAGGGCGACGCCGCCCTCCATGTCCAGCCCGAGGTCCTGGTGGTGGAGCAGGCCGGTGACCGCGCCGCCCACGGCCAGGACCCCTACCGGGTGGTGGACCGCAACGGCCACATCGTCATCCACGAGCACACCGAGCCCGTCTACGAGCTCTACTACCCGTACCTGCCGGGAATGGTGGTGTTCGGCTTCTCCACCGGGAGCAGGGTCGAAGCCCGCCTGACCGACGCCCGCATCCAGTTCCTGCTGTTCACCGCGGTGATCGGTCTGCTGGCCCTCAGCCGCCTCCGGCCGCCGACCGACGCCCGGGTGCGGGCCCTCCAGATCCTGACCGTCCTGCCCACGGCGGCGTTGCCCCTGGCCACCGGGGGCGACGACATGCCGGTGGTGGCTCTGATGCTGTTGGGTCTGGTCGGCCTCCAGCGACGCAGACCGTTCCTGGCCGGGCTGGCCCTGGGCGCGGCATCGTCCCTCAAGTTCACCGCCTGGCCCTTGGCGCTGCTGGCCCTGTGGGCGGCCAGCGACCGGACCCGTCGGCGGGCCACGGGTCGGTACGCGCTGGGTGCGGGGCTGGTCATGGGCCCGGTGGTTCTACCCGTGGCCCTCTCCAACCCCTCGGCCTTCATCGACAATGTCGTCCGGTTCCCCCTCGGACTGGCCGGGGTGTCGTCACCGGCGGCCAGCGCCCTGCCCGGACACATCCTGGTGGCGGCCCTTCCCGGCATCCACCGGGCCTACGTGGTGGCGGTCGTCGTCGTCGGGGCGGCGCTGTTGGTCTGGCGCCTGCGCCGACGTCCGCCCGGCGATGCCGCCGAGGTGGCCAGCCTGTCCGGATGGGTGATGCTCATCGCCCTCCTGCTGGCACCGGCCACCCGGGTGGGCTACCTGCTCTACCCGATCAACCTGTTCGTCTGGGCCTGGATGCTCCGCCAGGCCGACGAGCCGGAACCCTCCCCGTCGGAGCGGACCGGTCAGTTGTCGTCGGGGAGCTCCCAGAGCTCGAGTGAGAAGGTGGTGGACCCGGTGGACGTAGTGGGGGAGACAGTGGCTCCTACCTCCCAGTAGAAGCTGTCGCCGCTGCCCCGCTTGAACAGGATCACCGTTCCCGGGGCCGGTCCGGTGGCCGGGCTTCCGCTGTCGAGCACCTTCCAGCCCAGCCGGGGGAGCAGGGTGCGGTACACGTCGCCCACCTGGTCGGAGGAGAGTCCGGTGCGGAAGACGACCGTCCGGTCGAACTGTCCGGCACCCTGGTCGAGGTTCACGGTCCGGACCACGGAACTGCCGGAGGGCACGGCCAGGTTGCCGAGGATGTCGGCCGGGGGCTGACCGGCGTTGACGATGGACTTCATGGCCGTGGCCGCCGGGGTGAGGGGGACCACGGTGCCGTCGGGGATGGTGATCCTGTGGATGGCGAGGGTGGTGTCGCTGCCCGAGACCAGCGCCGAGGCCACCACGCCCACGACCACGATGAGCACGGCGAGGCCCAGCACCACCAGGGCCGGGACCCGGAGGGACATGTGCTCGTACATCCGGTTGTCCGGGTCGAAGGTGTCGTCGTCGGTGGCGGCGACCAGGTCAGGCTCTACCGTCTCGGTCGACGGTGGCGGTGCGTCCGGCTCGGACTCCGGGGAGGGGTTGGACATGGCAGGGCCATGGTACCGGGACCCCCCGGTGGATCCCCGGTCGGGGCCCACCGGGCTCAGGCCACCGGGTCGAGATCCACGGCGTCCAGGGCGACGGCCACCCGGGTGGAGACGACGGCGGCACCCACCGTCACGGCCAGGATCCCCCAGCGGCTGCGGCGGGGTAGCGAACCGAACGCCAGGACGGTGGCCAGGGCGTCGACGGCATCGGCCATGCCCCCCAGTGCCACCCACGGTCGCGCCCCGTCGTCGGAGACTCGGAGGGCCCGCAGGGCGCCGATGCCGAGGGCCAGGTCCCGGCCACCCATGGTCCGGGCCAGGAGCCGGCTTCCCGCCGTCCGGGCGTCGCCGCCGATCCATGGCCGGGCCATCAGGGTGGGCGCGGCGATGGCACTCACCCCGATGCCGACGCGTCCCCAGGCGACGAGCTGGGCCAACGGGCGGAAGAGGGCGTCGTCCATGGGGACAAGCTAGGGGCTGGGGGAGCCACCGAGCATCCGTTCGATCGGTGATGTCGCCCCGGGCTTCCAGGACCGGAACACCCGGCAAGACTTGGCTGCGGGCAGTTTCACACACTCCGTGGGATTGTGACTACTTTCTGTGAAGGAGGCTGTTCACCCGATGTTTACTTTTGTCCGACGATGCTTCACAATGCGATGTGCATGGACGAGCGGTGGCGGTTCGTCCCGAGGAGGGGTGCCTGGACCAGTACGGGCGGAAGGATCCTGTGAGATGGGGGGGGAGTGGCCGGGCCGAAAGGCCCGGCCACTTTCGTTGACGGGCTCGCCGTGGTCGGTTGACGCGGCCACCATCGTCGAGGGCACGCCGTCGTCGGGGCCGTTCCCGGTCCGGATCGACGATCGGGGGGAGTGGGCCGGTGCGCCGCTCACACCGGGGCCGAGATGCCCGGCGGTGGCTCCCGGGTCCATCCCAGGTGATCGAGAGGCCCGTGCCCGTGACCCAGGTGCCATCCGGCCCCGCCCCGCAGGGCCCCGAGGACGAACTCCTTGGCCGCCGACACGGCGTCGGGGACATCGACCCCGTGGGCCAGGTAGGCGGCGATGGCCGCGGACAGGGAGCAGCCGGTCCCGTGGGTGTTGGGGGTGTCGACATGGCCGCCGGTGAGGACCGTGACCGTCGTACCGTCGAACAGCACGTCCGCCACCTGGGCCGGGGGCGCCACTCCGGAACGGGACTCGACTCCGGGAAGGTGACCGCCCTTGACCAGGACCCAGGACGGGCCCAGTTCGTGAATCCGCCGGGCCATGTCGACCATGGCATCCACGTCCTCCACCCCGGTCGGTGTGCGGTCGGCCAGAAGCGCCGCCTCCCAGAGGTTGGGGGTGGTGATCAGAGCCCGGGGCAACAGGTGGCGCCGGTAGGAGTCGATGCCTTCCTCGACGAGGAAGATCCGCCCGGTGGATGCCACCATCACCGGGTCCACCACCAGGCGGGGAAGGTCCCCGGCCTCGGCCCGGCGTCCGACCACTTCGATGATGTCCGGCGCTCCGAGCAGGCCGGTCTTGACCGCCCGCACCGGGAGGTCGTCGAGGACGGTGGCGATCTGGGCGTCGACCACGGACGACGGCAGGCGGTGGACCTCGCGGACCTCGGCGGTGCTCTGGGCCGTGACCGTGGTGACCACCGTGGTGCCGAAGACGCCCAGCGCGCCCATGGTCTTGATGTCGGCCTGGATCCCGGCGCCGGCGCCGGAGTCGGACCCGGCGATGGTCATGGCGACCGGCGGGTCGGTCCCGGCGCTCACCACTCCACCATTCCGTCGGAGGCGGTCGAGGCCCGGGCGTGGAACCGCCGGGTGATCCGGCCGGCCCGGTGGGCGGACCGGCCCGAGGCCACCGCGTCCCGCATGGCCTCGGCCATCAGTCCGGGATTCCGGGCCCGGGTGACGGCCGAGGCCACCAGGACGGCGTCGCATCCGAGCTCCATGGCTAGGCAGGCGTCGGAGGCGGTGCCGATCCCGGCGTCCAGGACCACCGGCACCTCGGCCTGCTCCACGATCAGGGCGATGTTGTGGGGGTTGCGGATCCCGAGACCGCTGCCGATGGGCGAGCCCAGCGGCATCACCACGGCACAGCCCAGCTGTTCGAGGCGACGGGCGATGACGGGGTCGTCGCTGCAGTAGGGGAGGACCACGAAGCCGTCGTCGACCAGCTCTTCCGCTGCCGCCACCAGCTCCACCGCATCGGGGAGCAGGGTTAGGTCGTCTCCGATGACCTCGAGCTTGACCCACTCGGTCCCGAAGGCCTCCCGGGCCAGTTTGGCCGTCAGCACGGCATCGGCGGCGGTGAAGCACCCGGCGGTGTTGGGAAGGACGGTGATGTCCAACTCGTCCAGAAGGTCGACCAGCGAGTGCCGGGTGCTGGGATCCACCCGGCGTACGGCCACGGTGGCCATCGACGTGCCCGACCCCACCAGGGCCGAGCGGAGCGACTCCGGGCTGGCCATGCCGCCGGTGCCGAGCAGCAGACGGGAGGGCAGGACCCGACCGGCGATGACCAGGGCGTCGTCGGCTCGCCGGGGTCCGCCGCCGGCGCCGCCGGCCGGCCCGGCCACGGCCGGTGCCGCCGGGGCATCAGAGGTGCGCAACTCGCGGTACTGGTCAACCATCGCCCCCACGGTACCGCCGGTACCGCCGGTGCCGCCGATGCCGGCGCCGCAGCGCTATCCGCCCGCAGCCGCGGTCACGATCTCGATCCTGTCGCCGGCGGAGATCTCCGTGCTGTCCCAGGCGCTCTTCGGGACCACCTCGCCGTTGCGGGCCACGGCTATACCCCGGGGCGAGGGGCACCACCGGGCCACCAGTCCGGCCACGGTGAGGTCGGCGGGGCCGTCCCACGGCTGCCCGTTCACCTCGACGGCGCTCATCGCCGAAGGCCGGCACCGGCACCGGCATTGGCACCGGCACCGGACCCGTGGCCGGATGCGAACCTGGCCGGACGGAAGCCGGCGAAGGCTCGGGGGAGCGACCCGGCTCCGGGATCCGGCCCGCACCGGTCACTGCCGACCGCCAGCAGCCGGACCACCTCGTCGGCCGTGATCGGGGCCAGAAGGAAGCCGTTGCGGTAGTGGCCGGTCGCCGCCACCAATCCGGCCAGCCCGGTGGGACCGACGATCGGGGCGTTGTCCGGTGACCCCGGACGCAGTCCGGTGGTGGTCTCGGTCAGCTCGTACTCCTCGACGGCCGGGATCAGCCGCCGGGCGTCGTCAAGCAGGTCGACGACCGGCCCCACCTGGACGGAGAGGTCGAACCCCTGCTCCTCGACGGTGGCCCCGACCACCACCGTGCCGTCGGGCCTCGGCACCAGGTAGCAGCTCCGGCCCCGGACCAGTCCCCGCACCGTCCGGGCCAGCCGGGGGGCGCCCTCGACGGCCCGCAGCCGCACGGTGAGGCCCTTGACCGGCCGCACCGGGGGCCGCCAGGGTGCCGGCACGCCGCCGACCTGGCCGGACCGGCAGCCGGCGGCGAGCACCACGGAGGCCGCTCCGAGGCGTCCGCCGTGACGCAGCGTCACCCCGGTGACCCCGGTGACGTCCGAGGTGACCTCGTCCACCTCGTCGTCGACGAAGGAGATCCGGGCGGCCCGGCAGGCGTCGAGGAGGGCGTCTACCACCCGACGGTTGTCCACCTGATGGTCCTCGACGAGCTCGACCCCACCGCTGATCCCGGGGGCGAGCAGGGGCTCGGCGGCCCGGCACTGGGCCGAGGTCAGACGGTGGGCGGGAAGGCCCAGTTCCAGCTGGTAGCGGAGCACCTCGTCGGTGGCGTCCCGGTCGGAGGCGTCCGCCGCCACCAGCAGGGTCCCCCCGGTCCGGTAGTGGACCGACCGCCCCGACGCCGCCTCGAGGTCGTGGACGAATCCGGGCCAGGCCCGGGCCGCCGCCATGTTGAGCCGGGTCAGGGCGTCCTCCCCGAAGTGGGCCTCGCCCACCGGGGCCAGCATGCCGGCGGCGGCCCAGCTGGCGCCGTGCCCCGGGGCGGGGTCGACCACGGTGACGCGGTGGCCGGCGCCGGCGGCCCTCCAGGCGGCGGCCAGGCCGATCACGCCGCCCCCGACCACCACCACGTCAGCGGATGCCCGGGTGGTCATGACACCATGCTACGGGGGTCACCACCGGCCCACGGGCGCTGACGGGACGTACCGTGGCACCACCCGCCAGAACGGGGCGAAATCGGCGGATCGCATCCCGGGGCGTGTACAATCTTTCGACCACGCAAGGGCCAACGTCGTCCCTGGTGGGTGGATCCACTTCTCTCGTTGGAGCGACCCGATGACGACGCACTCAGGCCACAACGGACTACCGGGCGACGTCCCGATGTCGACCGTGCCCACCCCGGTCGGTCCACCCCTATCGCGCCCTGTCGGCCCCGTCGGTGTCAAGCCGGCCGCCGCCGGCGCGGACCCGTCATCCACCCGGGTGGGACCGCCGCGGTCCCCGGACCGGGGACTCTACGACCGCCGGTACGAGCACGACGCCTGTGGCGTGGCCCTGGTGGCCGACCTCGAGGGCCGGGCCACCCACACCCTGGTCCGGCAGGCCATCTCGGCGCTGGAGCATCTGGCCCACCGCGGGGCGACGGGGAGCGAGGAGGACAGCGGTGATGGCGCCGGCATCCTGCTCCAGATACCCCACGACTTCTACGCCGACATCGTGGCCTTCGACCTCCCGGCCCGCGGGACCTACGCCACCGGCATGGCCTTCCTCTCCCGCGACCCCGGTGAGGCCGAGGCGGCCCGGGCGTCCATCGGCAAGCTGGCCGGGGAGGAGGGCCTCGAGATCGTCGGGTGGCGCGACGTGCCCATCCACACCGCCACCCTCGGGTCCATCGCCGAGGCGGCCATGCCTTCCATCCATCAGCTCTTCGTGGCCCCGCCGCCGGACACGGCCCTGCCGGCGACGACACGGCCCTGGCCGGCGACGACACGGCCCTGGCCATCGACCGGCTGGCCTTCGTCCTGCGCAAGCGGGCCGAGCACGAGATCGACGGGTGCTACGTGGCCTCCCTGTCGGCCCGCACCATCACCTACAAGGGCATGCTCACCTCCCACCAGCTGGCCGAGTTCTACCCCGACCTCTCCGACGAGCGGGTCATCAGCGGCCTGGCCCTCGTGCACTCCCGGTTCTCCACCAACACCTTCCCGTCGTGGCCGCTGGCCCATCCGTACCGCTACCTGGCCCACAACGGTGAGATCAACACCGCCGCCGGCAACCGGAACTGGATGCGGGCCCGCGAGGCCCTGTGCGCCTCGGAACTAATCCCCGGCCTCGAGCGGGCCTTCCCCATCGTCACCCCCGAGGCCAGCGACTCGGCCTCCTTCGACGAGGTACTGGAGCTGCTCCACCTGGGCGGCCGACCGCTCCATCACGCCGTCCTCATGATGATCCCCGAGGCGTGGGAGAACCACCGGACCATGGATCCCGCCCGCCGGGCCTTCTACCGCTACCACGCCTCCCTGATGGAGCCGTGGGACGGACCGGCCGCGGTGGCCTTCACCGACGGCACGGTGATCGGGGCGGTCCTCGACCGCAACGGCCTGCGACCGGCGCGCTACTGGGTGACCGACGACGGACTGGTGGTGCTGGCCAGCGAGGTCGGCGTCATCGATGTGCCTCCCGAGAAGGTGGTCAGGAAGGGCCGCCTCCAGCCGGGCCGGATGTTCCTGGTGGACACGTCGGCCGGCCGGATCGTCGACGACGACGAGATCAAGGCCGCCCTGGCCGCCGAGCATCCCTACGCCGAGTGGCTGGACGCCGGGCAGATCGACCTCGAGGAGCTGCCGCCCCGCACCATGCTCACCCCGCAGCACGCCTCGGTGGTGGGCCGCCAGCGCCTGTTCGGCTACACCAACGAGGAGCTGCGCCTGATCCTCCAGCCCATGGCCAAGACCGGGGCCGAGCCGCTCGGCTCCATGGGCACCGACACCGCCATCGCCGTCCTCTCCGACCGACCCCGCCTGCTCTACGACTACTTCACCCAGCTGTTCGCCCAGGTCACCAACCCCCCGCTTGACGCCATCCGCGAGGAGCTGGTCACCTCGCTCCTGTCCACCCTCGGGCCCGAGGCCAACGTGCTCGAGCCCACGGCCGAGTCGTGCCGCCAGATCGTGCTGCCCATGCCGGTCATCGACAACGACGACCTGGCCAAGCTGGTCTACGTCAACGAGGACGGCAGCACCCCGGGGTACCGGGCCTTCGCCATCGACGGTCTGTTCGAGGTGGCCGGGGGAGGGGAGGCCCTGCGCGTCGCCATCGAGGAGGTGCGCGGTCGGGTCAGTGCCGCCATCGCCGAGGGGGCCGATGTCATCGTGCTGTCCGACCGGAACTCGACGACCGAGCTGGCCCCGATCCCCTCGCTGCTGCTGGTCTCGGCCGTCCATCACCACCTGGTCCGGGAGAGGACCCGGACCCAGGTGGGCCTGGTGGTGGAGTCGGGCGACGCCCGCGAGGTCCACCACATGGCCCTGCTGAAGGGCTTCGGGGTGGCGGCCATCAACCCCTACCTGGCCTTCGAGACCATCGACGACATGATCGCCTCGGGGACCCTGACCGGGGTCACGCCGCGCCAGGCCCAGAAGAACTACATCAAGGCGGCCTCCAAGGGAATCATCAAGGTGATGTCCAAGATGGGCATCTCGACGGTGGCGTCCTACACCGGGGCCCAGGTCTTCGAGGCTGTGGGCCTGGCCCCCGAGGTGATCGACGAGTACTTCACCGGCACCGTCTCCCGTATCGGCGGCGTGGGCCTCGACGTCCTGGCCGACGAGGTGGCCCGGCGCCACCGGCTCTCCCACCTGGACCGTCCGACCGAGATGGCCCACCGGGAGCGGGAGGGTGGAGGCGAGTACCAGTGGCGGCGTGACGGGGAGATCCACCTGTTCAACCCCAAGACGGTGTTCAAACTCCAGCACGCCACCCGGTCCAAGCGGTACGAGGTGTTCAAGGAGTACACCCGGGCCGTGGACGAGCAGTCGGCCCAGCTGGCCACATTGCGGGGGCTCATGCATCTGCGCACCGGCAGTCGGCCGGCGGTGCCCCTCGAGGAGGTGGAGTCGGTGGAATCCATCGTGGCGCGCTTCTCCACCGGAGCCATGTCCTACGGCTCCATCTCGGCCGAGGCCCACGAGACGCTGGCCATCGCCATGAACCGGATGGGCGGGAAGTCCAACACCGGCGAGGGGGGCGAGGACCCCGAACGCTTCACCCCGGACGCCAACGGGGACCTGCGGCGCAGTGCCATCAAGCAGGTGGCCTCGGGCCGGTTCGGGGTGACGTCGGAGTACCTGGTCAACGCCGACGACATCCAGATCAAGATCGCCCAGGGGGCCAAGCCCGGGGAGGGCGGCCAGCTGCCGGGGCACAAGGTGTCCCCGTCCATCGCCAAGACCCGGTACTCGACTCCCGGTGTCGGCCTGATCTCGCCGCCACCCCACCATGACATCTACTCCATCGAGGACATCGCTCAGCTCATCCACGACCTCAAGTCGGCCAACCCGGAGGCCCGGATCCATGTGAAGCTGGTGGCCGAGGTGGGGGTGGGCACGGTGGCGGCCGGGGTGGCCAAGGCCCACTCCGACGTGGTGCTCATCTCCGGGCACGATGGCGGCACCGGGGCCACCCCCCTCACCTCCCAGAAGCACGCCGGCATCCCCTGGGAGCTGGGGCTGGCCGAGACCCAGCAGACGCTGCTGGCCAACGACCTGCGTGACCGGATCGTGGTGCAGGTGGACGGCCAGATGAAGACGGGACGGGACGTGGTCATCGGCGCCCTGCTGGGGGCGGAGGAGTTCGGGTTCGCCACCGCCCCGCTGGTGGTCTCGGGCTGCATCATGATGCGGGTCTGCCACCTCGGCACCTGTCCGGTGGGCATTGCCACCCAGGACCCGGTCCTGCGGGCCCGCTACACGGGGACGCCCGAGTTCGTGGAGACGTTCTTCGAGTACATCGCCGAGGAGGTGCGCGAGCACCTGGCCGCCCTGGGACTGCGCACCTTGGAAGAGGCCATCGGCCGGGTGGACCTGATCGACACGGCCGGGGCCGTCGACCACTGGAAGGCCCGCGGCCTCGACCTGGCCCCCATACTGGTGGTGCCCGAGATTCCCGAGGGGGCGGTCCGCTACTGCGTCAACCAGCAGGACCACGGTCTCGACCGGGCCCTCGACCACCAGTTCCTGGAGAAGTGCCGCCCGGCCATCGAGGGAGGGGCGCCGGTGAAGGCCGAGCTGGTCGTGACCAACGTGGATCGCACGGTGGGGACGCTGCTGGGCTACGAGATCACCAGAAAGCACGGTGGCGCCGGCCTGCCCGAGGGAACCATCGAGCTCACCTTCCGGGGATCGGCGGGGCAGAGCTTCGGCGCCTTCCTGCCCCGGGGCGTGACCATGCGCCTGCTGGGGGACACCAACGACTACCTGGGCAAGGGACTCTCCGGGGGTCGGATCATCGTGCGGCCACCCTACGAGTCCACCTTCCCCGCCGAGGAGAACATCGTGGCCGGCAACGTGATCCTCTACGGGGCCACCGGCGGGGAGGTCTTCCTGCGGGGCCAGGTTGGCGAGCGGTTCTGCGTCCGGAACTCCGGGGCCATCGCCGTGGTGGAGGGGGTGGGGGACCACGGGTGCGAGTACATGACCGGGGGACGGGTGGTGGTGCTCGGTCCCACCGGGCGCAACTTCGCCGCCGGCATGTCCGGGGGCGTGGCCTTCGTCTACGACCCGCAGGGCCTGCTGGTCGGGAACTACAACCGCGAGCTGGTGGACCTGGACCCGCTCTCGGCCGACGACCGGGTGTGGCTGAAGGACCGGATCACCATGCACCGGGACGAGACCGGGTCCGAGGTGGCCCGAATCATCCTGGCCGACTGGATCAGTGCCTCCGAGCAGTTCGTCACGGTGATGCCCCAGGACTACCGCCGGGTGCTCGAGGCCACCGAGAAGGCCGTGGCCGAGGGACGCTCGGTGGAGGACGCCGTCATGGAGGCCTCCCATGGGTGACGTGAGCGGATTCCTCAAGTACGGCCGGGAGCTGCCGTCGCGCCGGCCGGTGCCGGTCCGCCTCCGTGACTGGAAGGAGGTCTACGAGCCCCTTCCGGTGGAGACGGCCCAGCAGCAGGGAGCCCGGTGCATGGACTGCGGGATCCCCTTCTGCCACGAGGGCTGCCCCCTGGGCAACCTCATCCCCGAGTGGAACGACCTGGTGTACCGGGACGACTGGTCCGATGCCGTCGAGCGGCTGCATGCCACCAACAACTTCCCCGAGTTCACCGGACGGCTGTGCCCGGCCCCGTGCGAGGGGGCGTGCGTGCTCGGGATCAACGACGACCCGGTGACCATCGAGCGGATCGAGTACGAGATCATCGAGCGGGCCTGGTCCGAGGGGTGGGTGGAACCGGTGCCGGCCACGGTGGGCAGCGGCAAGCGGGTAGCTGTGGTGGGCTCGGGCCCGGCCGGCCTGGCCGCGGCCCAGCAGCTGGCCCGGGCCGGCCACCAGGTGGTGGTGTTCGAGCGGGCCGAGAAGCCCGGGGGGCTGCTCCGGTTCGGGATCCCCGAGTTCAAGATGGAGAAGGCCGTCCTCGACCGGCGCCTCGACCAGATGGCGGCCGAAGGGGTCGAGTTCCGCTGCCGGGTTGCAGTGGGGGAGCACGACCCCGAGGTGGACGGCGCCCCGGCGGCCGACGCCACCGTGGTCAGTGCCCGGGCCCTGGTGGACGAGTTCGACAGCGTGCTGTTGGCCGGCGGAGCCACGCTTCCCCGCGACCTGCCCGTCCCCGGTCGGGAGCTGGCCGGCATCCACCGGGCCATGGACTATCTGAAGCCCTCCAACCTCGTCCAGGAGGGACTGCTCGACGTGTCGCCCATCTCGGCCGAGGGCAAGCACGTGGTGATCATCGGGGGCGGCGACACCGGGGCCGACTGCCTGGGCACCGTGCACCGCCAGCGGGCGCTCAACGTCCACCAGCTGGAGATCATGCCCGAGCCCCCGGCCGACCGGGCCGAGGACAACCCGTGGCCCACGTGGCCGCTGATCCTCCGGACCTCCTCGGCGCTGGAGGAGGGGGGCGAGCGGCTCTTCTCGGTGACCACGGCGGAGTTCGTGGGCGACGGCGACGGGCACGTGCGGGCCCTGCGCGGCTCCGAGGTCGAGGTCGTCTACGGGGACGACGGACGACCCGAGTTCCGGCCCGTCGAGGGGTCGGCGTTCGAACTCCCCTGCGAGCTGGTCCTTCTGGCCATGGGCTTCCTCGGCACCGAGCGCCAAGGGGTGGTGGCCGATCTCGGACTCGAGGTCAACGGCCGGGGGAACGTGGTGGCCGACAGTTCATGGGCCACCAACGTGGACGGCGTCTTCGTCTGCGGCGACATGACCCGGGGCCAGAGCCTCATCGTCTGGGCCATCGCCGAGGGGCGGTCGGCCGCGGCTGCGGTGGACCGGTACCTGATGGGCACGACGGCACTGCCGGCGCCGATCATCCCCGGCCAGCTCGCCCTGCGCTGAACGGCGCCTCGGAGCCAGCCGGGTCGGCCCGGCGACGGCCCGGACGCGAACGCCCCCCGGACTGAGCCGGGGGACGAACGGATGCATGCACCGATCGGCCCGGTCCCGGCCACTCCGGACCGTCGTCCGGGTGGTGGGATTCCTGAACCGATCTCCTCCCTTACTTCTACTCCTCCCCGGGCCCGATGACCAGACCCCAAACGCACGGCGACGACGGCTGCGTTCCGGCCCGGCACTCTTCCCCCTTTGTTACCCGGCTCTTATCCATTCCTCATGTTCGCCCGGCACACTGGATCCATGGGCATCATCGGATACATCATCAGCCTCCTCGTCGTCGGGTTCGTGATCGGTGGCCTGGGACGACTCGTCATTCCCGGACCCAATCCCATCGGCGCCTGGAGGACCCTCGGCGTCGGCCTGACCGGTGCCTTCGTGGGCAGCCTGGTCGGCGGACTGCTCGGCATCGGCGTGTTCACCGTGTTCTTCGAGGTGGCCGTGTCCGCCGGGCTGGTGTACCTGGTCAGCGGCCGCTCCCGGCGGCTGACCTCGGGCCGGCAGCACTGACCATGGCTGCGGGCAGCCCCGTCCCGTCCCGGCCCACCGGTGCCGACCGACCGTTCCCGTCCCGGCCCGGGGGGACCCCCGCCGGCGGACAGCGGTTCCTCGGCGTCGTGGCCGCGGCGTTGATGGCCGCAGTGGGGCTGGTCATCTTCGTCGGCGCCCTGCTCGTGATCGCCACCCTCTTCGTGGTGGCCATCGCCGTCGCCCTGGCCGTGGTGGCCGTCCGTGGCCTGGTGCATGCGGTCTCGCCCCACCACCGCGGGCGCCCCGTCCGGCCGGGAGCGTTCGGACCGGCGGCGGTGATCGAGAGCACCGCCACGGTGATCCGGCGGGCCACCCCCAAGACCCGGGTGTGAGCCGCACCGACACTGGGCAGCCGAGGTTCCCGCTATACCGGAACAGGTGACCGACGAGACCGTTCTGCTGGGTAGTCGACCTGTCCGACGCATGGGGTTCGGCGCCATGCAGCTTCCGGGGCCGGGTGTCTTCGGGCCGCCCCGGGACCGTGACGAGGCGCTGGCCGTGCTCCGCCGTGTGGTGGACGCCGGGGTGAACCACATCGACACCGCCCAGTTCTACGGACCGGATGTGGCCAACCAGCTCATCCGCGAGGCGCTCCACCCCTATCCCGACGACCTGGTCATCGTGTCGAAGGTCGGGGCGGCACGGGACGATCAGGGTTCGTGGGTCGCCGCCCAGCGACCGGACGAGCTGCGGGCCGGGATCGAGGCCAACCTGGCCTCCCTCGGCCTCGACCAGATCCCCGTGGTCAATCTCCGTCGCCACCCCGACTCCGACGTGCCCTTCGCCGAGCAGCTGGACCTGATGGACTCGGCTCGCCAGGAGGGCCTCATCGGGGCCGCGGGGGTGAGCAGTGTCGACCTGGAGGAGTACAACACGGCAACGTCCCGCCTGGACGTGGCCTGCGTGCAGAATCCGTACAACCTGGCCGACACGTCGGGTTCGGACGTCTTCGACGCCTGCCGGTCCGACGGCGTTCCCTACGTCCCGTTCTTCCCGCTGGGATCCGCGTTCCACCCCGAGAACCCGGTGCTCACGGTGGGGTCGGTGGTGGCCACGGCGCAGCGGCTCAGTGCCACGCCGGCCCAGGTCGCCCTGGCCTGGTTGCTGGCCCTGGCCCCCAACGTCCTCCTCATCCCCGGCACCTCGTCTGTGGCGCATCTGGACGAGAACCTGGCCGCCGCCGACCTGGTCCTCGACGACGAAGCCCTCGACGCCCTGCCGTAGGACCGGCTCCGGGGGCCGTCAGGGCTTCCCGGTCACAGCCCGGGGAAGGGCGCCTCGAGGGACGCGAGCACATGGTCGCCACCGGCCCCGGTCAGCTCCTCCACCGAGTAGTGGCCGCTGGCCACACCGACCGACACCGCCCCGGCGGCCCGGGCCGCCTCGAGGTCCTTCGGGGTGTCACCCACCACGAACACCTGGGAGGGGGCCAGTCGGGCGTGGAGCCGTGACGCCTTCTCGATGGCGATACCGGTCAGCTCGGCCCGATCGGGGGAGTCCGAGCCGTAGGCCCCGAAGATGAAGAAGCGGTTGAGGTCGGCGGGGATGAGCTTGGTCCGGGCCGCCCCCTCCATGGCCCCCGAGACCAGGCCCAGGAGCACACCGGCCTGTCCCAGCCCGGCCAGGCACCGCACCGCCCCCGGCAGCACCCGGTACTGCTCGGACACCACGATGTCGTCGGCCAGGTGGAGCAGGTACTGCCCATAGAGCTGGTCGAGCTCCTCGTCGCTGGGTTGGCGGCCGAGGACACCCGAGAAGGTGGCCCGGGCCACCTGGGGGTCGGTCTCGCCCGCCGAACTGTGCTGGCCGATGTCGGCCGGGACGCCGTAGAGCTTCTGGAAGGCCGCCTTCCAGCTGCGGGCCCCCGAGCCTCCGGTGTGGACCAGGGTCTCATCCACGTCGAACAGGACGACCACGGGCCGGGCGGGTGTGCTCATCCGGGTGTGCTCATCGGGGTCCCCTTCCGGAATCCGCTGGTGGCGTCGGTGGGGGCCGGCGTGTGCCCCCGCCCACCCTCCGACTGTAGAGGTTGGGCCTGTCCGGGCACACCACGGCCCGGGCATGACGGTCCGGATACCATGCCGCCCCGGGCATGGCTGCCGACGGTCGTCAGCCCGGCCGGGTGGCCCCCACCAGGTCCGGCCAGTCGGCGTAGTCGAACCGGACCGTGGCTCCGGTGTGGGGCGCGTCGATCATCTCGCCGGCGCCCACGTACAACCCCACGTGATCCACCCCGGACACCCCGGTCCCGAAGAACAGCAGGTCGCCGGGCTGGACGGCGGCACCGCCGGGCACGACCGGTCCGGCGTCGAACTGGTCCTGGGCCACCCGGGGCAGGGAGATCCCCGCCGCCCGGTAGGCCGCCTGCGCCAGCCCGGAGCAGTCGAACCCACCGTTGCCCGTGCCCCCCCAGACGTAGGGGGTGCCCAGATGCTCGGCGGCGAAGGTGAGGGCGGCGACGACCGTGCCCGACACGCTGGGATCCTCGGCCAGGGCCAGCGACAGCGAGAGCACGGTGTCCACGTAGACGGCGGAGTGGTTGTAGTCGGCGAGGGCCGAACGCAAGGTCGGTTCCGAGCCGGAACCTTCGGCGCACAGCAGCGCCGAGGCCGTGTAGACGGCGTCGACCGGGTCGTAGGGGGACGCCGGCTGGGCGCCGCCGGGCCCGATGGTGGCGTAGGCGGCGAAGGTGGCCGGCTCGAACTGCATGGGACCCTCGGCTCCGGCACTGTTGGCCCCGGACCACACCCCCGGGGCCGAGGAGCGGCCGTTCCCCGTCTCGACCGTGCCCACGGCGGCCAGGATGGACCACGACATCCCCGGGCAGGTGGCGGCGGCCTGCCGGTAGAGGGGGAGCCAGGTGGCCGGTATCGAGGGCCCGGGTTGGTCGCCACCGGAGCCGGGGCCGGTGGCCCCTCTTCCGCCGGCGGCGCCTGACGGCGAACCGGTCGGGGTGGAACCGGAGCCGGTGGCCACCGCCACCAGCAGGGCCAGGCCCACCACCGCGGACAGGGCGAGAGCGACGAGTGCGACGAATTTCCCCACGGCCGTACCTCCGTACCGTCCGGGCGGTCAGGGTGAGCGGCGGCACTCAGAGGTTCCGGCAGGAGGCACCGGGGCCGTGGCCAGTCCAGCACCGTGGTTCCCGGTTGGCAAGACCCCGCTGGGGGGGCCGGGCCCCGCCCCCGGTCGACCGCGGCGGGGGTCGGTATGCTCGGACCACCGGATCTCCGGTGTCGGACAGGGGAGGTACGAACGTGCTCAGCACCATGCAGGACGCGCCGCTGTTGGTGAGCGGTATCCTCCGTCACGGCCAGCAGGTCTACGGGGACAGCGCCGTGATCACCATCACCGGTCCGGAGGGAGAGTCCACCTCGGCCACCTTCGCCGACGTGGCCGGCCGGGCCGAGCGTCTGGCCAACGCCCTCGGCCGGCTGGGGATCGGTGACAGCGACCGGGTGGGGACGTTCCTGTGGAACAACCAGAACCATCAGGAGGCGTACCTGGCCATCCCGAGCATGGGAGCCGTGCTCCACACCCTCAACCTGAGGCTGTTCCCCGAACAGCTCTCCTACGTGATCAACCACGCCGAGGACCAGGTCATCATCGTCGACGCCTCGTTGGTGCCGCTGTTGGCCCGGGTGCGCGACCAGCTCACCACGGTCAAGCACATCGTGGTGGCCGGCGGTGATGCCGACACCGACACCAGTGCCCTGGGGGAGACCGTCTCCTACGAGGCGCTGCTGGCCGCCGAGGAGCCGGGTTACGACTGGCCCTCCTTCGACGAGCGGCAGGCCGCGGCCATGTGCTACACCTCGGGTACCACCGGCAATCCCAAGGGCGTCGTCTACAGCCACCGCTCCACGTACCTCCACGCGTTCGCCGTGACGTCCGGGTCCACCCTGGGAGTCAACGAGCAGGACCGCGTGCTCTCCATCGTCCCCATGTTCCACGCCAACGCCTGGGGGACGCCGTACGCAGCCTTCATGACCGGGGCCGACCTGATCATGCCGCAGATGTTCCTCCAGGCCGCCCCCCTGGCCGCCATCATCGCCCGGCACCGCCCCACGCTGTCCGCCGGCGTGCCCACCATCTGGAGCGACCTGCTCCGCTACTCCCGCGCCAACCCGGTCGACATGTCGTCGCTCCGGATGATCACGGCAGGAGGAGCGGCGGTGCCCCGACAGCTCATCGAGCAGTTCCGGGACGAGCTCGGGGTCCAGCTGGTCCAGGGGTGGGGCATGACCGAGACCAGCCCCATCTGCTCGCTGGCGCTTCCGCCCCGGGGTGTGTCCGAGGACGAGGAGATCGTGTGGCGGTCCAAGACCGGTCGGGTCGTGATCGGTGTCGAGGTGCGGGTGGTGGCCGAGGACGGGTCGATCATGCCCAACGACGGGACGTCGGTGGGGGAGTTCGAGGTGCGGGGACCGTGGATCACCGGCTCCTACTATGGGGAGCCCACCCCCGAGCGGTTCCGGGACGGATGGCTGCGCACCGGGGACATCGGTTCGCTCGACGGCCGGGGCTACATGCAGATCAGCGACCGCACCAAGGACGTCATCAAGTCCGGGGGCGAGTGGATCTCGTCGGTGGAGCTCGAGAACGAGGTCATGGCCCACCCCGGCGTGGTCGAGGCGGCCGTGATCGCCGTCCCGGACGAGCGGTGGAGTGAGCGGCCCCTGGTGGCGGTGGTGCTCGACGAGGGGTCGGAACCCTCGGCCGAAGATCTGGTGGCCTTCCTCGATGGACGGGTGTCCCGGTGGTGGTTGCCGGAACGGTGGGCCTTCATCGACGAGGTGCCCAAGACCAGCGTGGGCAAGTTCGACAAGAAGGTCCTGCGGGCCCGGTACGCCGAGGGTGACCTGGACGTCGTCGAGGTCTCCCCCCGGGTTCCCGCTGACCCCGGTGCCCACCGAACCGGCCGACATCGCCGAGCGACTGTCGGGCATCAGTGAGGAGCTCGCCGATCTGGCCCTCGACCGGCTCCGTGAGGCGTCCGACACCGTGCGGTCCGGCGGTCAGCCCGATCCCGAGCTGACGGCCGAGGAGAAGCGGATCACCCGGGCCCGGCGATCGGTGGACAAGGCCGCGGCCCTGCTGCTGGGGCCGGCGGCGTCCCGGGTGTCCGTCGACGACGGTCCCTAGGGGAGGTCCTCGCCGCCGGCGTCGGATCCGGCGGCGTCGGGCTCAGGCCACCGGCCCGGTGTCGGCGGCGGGCACGGCCAGACGGTTGAGGGCATCGATGAGCTGACGCAGCCGCCCGTAGTGCACCTTGTCGAAGCGGAACACCAGACGTTCGAGGTCCAGCTGGTCCTGATCGGAGCGTTCAGGGGGGAGGGGTTTGGACAGGCGCATGGCGCCGCCGGCCACGATGTCGCCGAACTCCCGGTTGAGCTCGGCCAGCTCGGCCCGTGCCGGTGCGGCCAGCATGCGCATGACCAGCAGGTCGCCCACCCACCGGCACGACTGGTAGTTCCGGTAGAAGCCGAGAATCTCGGCCACGGCCGCCTCGACATCGTCGGTGATCAGGAACAGGGACCGGTCGTCGGCGGACACCAGGTGGCGCGGCTCCACCACCGAGCGCAGGAACTCGTCCCAGCCGTCCCAGTAGTCGCCGCCGGGGATGTCGAGCATGACCACCGGGGCCGGCTCGGCCTTCCCCGTCTGGAGCAGGGTGAGGAGCTCGAAGCCCTCGTCCAGGGTGCCGAACCCTCCCGGCATGACCACGTACCCGTCGGACTCCTTGATGAGCATCAACTTCCGGGTGAAGAAGTAGCGCATCTCCACCAGCTTGGGATCCTGGGCGATGAAGGTATTGGCCCCCTGCTCGAACGGCAGTCGGATGTTCACGCCGATCGACTTGTCCCGACCGGCCCCCTCCATGCCCGCCGCCATGATGCCGGGGCCCGCCCCCGTGACCACCATCCAGTCGGCGTCGGCCATGGACGAGGCCAGGTCCCGGGTGGAGCGGTAGGCGGGATGGTCGGGCTCCGTCCGGGCCGAGCCGAAGATGGTCACCTTCCGCTCCCGTCGGTAGGGCCGGAACACCCGGAAGGCCTCGGCCATCTCGGCCAGGGCCGAATCGGCCACCTTCAGGTCGATCACGTCGGTCCCCTCGGTGGCCAGGGAGGACACGGTGGCCAGCATGGACCGCACCAGCCGTCGCTGGGCACTCGAGGCACCGGGCGGCGTGACCTCCTCCACCAGGCTGTCGAGGGAGCCGGCCGGATCGGCCGGTGTCTCCATCGCCGGTCCGCCGTCGGGCCCCGGTGGTCGGGTGGTCATCAGTGGGCGGAGGCGAGCACGTCGGTGCGGGGTCCCTCGACCCGGCCGTACAGGGTGGTGCGTTGGCACAGCGTGCGTCCGAGGGGCTCGACGATGGCGGCGAACCGCTCGGCATCCATCATCTGACCGTGACTGGCCCCGGCCGCCCGGGAGATGTTCTCGTCCATCAGCGTGCCCCCGAGGTCGTTGACACCGGCCTGCAGGATCTGACGCACGCCCTCGGCCCCCATCTTCACCCAGCTGATCTGGATGTTGTCGATGGCCCCCCGGTAGGCGATGCGGCCCACGGCGTGCATGAGCAGGGTCTCACGGAAGGTCGGCCCCCGACGGGACCGCTTCTGCAGGTAGATGGGCGTGGCCATGTGGACGAACGGGAGCGGGACGAATTCGGTGAAGCCTCCGGTCTCGGACTGGAGGTCCCGGGTCCGCACCAGGTGCCGGGCCCACGACCGGGGCTGCTCGACGGCGCCGAACATGATGGTCACGTTGGACCGCAGACCCACCTGGTGGGCGGTGCGGTGGGCGAAGAGCCACTCCTCGGTGTTGATCTTGTCGGGGCACAGGATGGCCCGCACCGGGTCGTCCAGGATCTCGGCCGCCGTGCCCGGGAGGGTCTTGAGGCCGGCGTCACGCAGCAGGATCAGGTAGTCGGCCAGCGGCATCTGGGAACGTCGGGCGCCTTCGGTGACCTCGAGGGCGGTGAAGCCGTGGATGTGGATGGTGGCCGACGCCTCTCGGACCGCCTCGATCACGTGGAGGTAGTACTCGCCGTCGAAGTTGGGGTGGATCCCTCCCTGGAGGCAGACCTCCGTGGCCCCCCGGGCCTCGGCCTCGGCCACCCGGTCGGAGATCTCACTCAGTTCGAGCAGATAGGGGCGGCCCCGGAGGTTGAGCGAGAGCGGGCCCTTGGAGAAGGCGCAGAACTTGCACTTGAACGTGCACACGTTGGTGTAGTTGATGTTCCGGTTGTTGACGTAGGTGACCTCATCGCCCACCGCGTCGATCCGGAGCTGATCGGCCACGGCGGCCACGGTCCGCACCTCGGGGCCCCGGGCGCCGAACAGCGTCACGATCTCATCCTCGGCGACGACCTCGCCGTCCAGCACCGCGGCCAGGACCTCGCCGACGGCGCTCCCCGTCGAGGCCAGGGTGGCCACCGGCGGCGCCGCGGGAGCGGTGGGGCCCACGGCGGCCGTGGATCCGGACCCGTCGACGTCGTCGGGGACACGGCCGCTCCCGACCAGGACCGGCGGGGGCACCTCGCTTCCCGACGACCACGGGTGGTCGCGGCCCAGGGCCTCGGCGTCGGAGGCATCGAGCACCGGGAACCGCATGGCCTCGTCCAGCCACCGGGCGGGATCGAGGGCGAAGGAGGGGTACAGGGTCAGCCGAGGGGCCAGGGTGAGGCCGGTGGCCTCGGTGGCTTCCCGCAGGATGCCCAGCTCCGGCCAGGCCCGCTCGGGGTTCACGTGGTCGGCGGTCACCGGCGACACTCCGCCCCAGTCGTCGATACCCGAGGCCAGCAGCGGGGCCAGGTCGTCGGAGAGGTTCGGTGGGGCCTGCAAATGGATGTCGGGCGGGAGGATCACGCGGGCGGCGGCGATGGTCCACAGGAATTCCTCGGTGGGGCAGGGCGGCCACTGGTGCATGGAGGTGCCCGCCTTGGGCAGGAAGTTCTGGACGATGACCTCCTGGACGTGGCCGTGACGACGGTGACTGTCCACGATGGCCTCGAGGGTGGCCACCCGGTCGGACCTCGTCTCGCCGATGCCCACCAGCAGGCCGGTGGTGAACGGGATCCCCGCCTCGCCGGCCGTCTCCAGGGTGGCCAGTCGGCGGGCCGGCGTCTTGTCCGGCGCCGATCGGTGGGCGGTCAGGTCGGGGTTGACCGACTCGATCATCATGCCCTGGCTGGCCGTCACGGCCCGCAGCCGGAGCAGGTCCTCCCCGTCCAGGGCTCCGGCGTTGGCGTGGGGGAGGAGCCCGGTCTCCGTCACCACGGCGGCGCAGGCCGCCACCAGGTAGTCGACGGTGGAGGTGTAGCCGTGGTCGTCCAGCCACTCCCGGGCGGCCGGATAGCGGTCCTCGGGACCCTCACCCAGGGTGAACAGGGCCTCGTGGCAACCGGCGGCGCGACCGGCCCGGGCGATGTCGAGGACCTGGTCGAGGGAGAGGTACGGCGATGCCACCCGGGCCGGGGCCTTGGCGAAGGTGCAGTAGCCGCACCGGTCCCGGCACAGCATGGTGAGGGGGATGAACACCTTGGGTGAGAAGGTGATCCGGTTCCCGTGGGCGGCGGCGCGGATGCTTCCGGCCTGGTTCTGCAGCCAGGCCAGGTCCCGCTCGATCAACCCGGCACCGCTCGACGTCGATGGAGACGGGGACGGGGACGGGGACGGGGGGATCGCCATCGGTTCCGGCTTCGGGGGCGCCGACAGCTGCTCAGACGGGGAGCCGGGGTCGGCAGGCATCGGCGACACCTTATCGGAGGAGTCCAAGCGGGCGACCGGGGGGAGGTGGGACCCCTCGTCCCCGCTCAGGCCGGAAGGGCCGTGTCGCCGGCGGCGTCCCCGTCCACCAGCCACACGATGCGGTCGGCGACCACGTGGGTGGCGGGGAGGTCGTCCCCGGCCACGACGGCGGCGAAGGCCCGGCGCTTGGCGGACCCGGACACGGTGAAGACGGCTAACCGGGCCCGGGCGATGGCCGGGTAGGTCAGGGTGATGCGTTCGTGGGGATTGACGGCGTTGGGGTCCTGGTTGGCCACCACCAGCACGGTGGGATCGACGACATCGAGCGCCGCCGACCCCGGAAACAGCGACGCGGTGTGGCCGTCGGGTCCGAGGCCCAGGTGGACCAAGTCGAAGACCGGGAGCGGTGCGATCACGGCCTGGTAGTCGGCGGCGGCGGCCGAAGGGGTCCCGGACCGGTACATGGGATGGTCCGATCCCACCGGGCCCACCACGTCCAGCAGCGTCTCCGCCACCATGCGGTGGTTGGAGTCGGGGTCGTCGGGAGGCACGCAGCGTTCGTCCCCCAGGTAGACGTCCACGTCGGCCCAGTCCACGCCACGGCCGGGCCCGCCCTCCCGGGCCACGCTCTGGTAGCACTCCCTGGCCGTGGAACCACCGGAGAGGAAGAGGGAGAAGCGGTCGGCCCGTTGGCGGCGGAGGGATGCCACCACCAGATCGGCGAAGGCGTCCGGCACCGAGGGAACCAGCTCGACGGTGCCGTTCACCGGACCGCGCCCGTCATTGGGGGAGCTCGGTGACGCGACCGCCGGACATCTCGAGGTCGATCACCGGGTTGCGCCACTCGTCCCCCGACCGTTCCACCAGGAGATCGGCCAGATGGGGACCCCAGGTGCCGGCGGCATAGGTCTGCATGGCCCCACCGGGCTCGGACCACGCCCGCAGGTAGGGATCGACGATCCGCCAGGCCTGCTGGACCTCGTCGGACCGGATGAAGAGGGTGGCGTCACCCACCATGGCATCGTGGATGAGGCGTTCGTACCCGTCGGCCGCCTCTTCGCCGGCGAAGGCCTCGGCGTAGTTGAAGTCCATGGCCACCGAGCGGATGTGGAACTTCTCGCCGGGCACCTTGGCTCCGAACTCGAGACTGATCCCCTCATCGGGCTGGATGCGCAGGATCAGCGTGTTGGGCCGGAGGTCGCGGCTGGTGCGGTGGTCGAAGAGCAGGTAGGGGACCTGATGGAAGGTCAGGGCCACCTCGGTCACCCGGGCCGGCAGGCGCTTGCCGGTGCGCACGTAGATGGGGACCCCGGACCAGCGCCAGTTCTCCACCCGCAGCCGGAGCGCCACATAGGTCTCGGTCTGGCTGTCGGGGGAGACATCCTGCTCCTGCCGGTAGCCGATGACCTTGTGGCCGTCGATGGCCCCCGAGCCGTACTGGGCCCGTACCGCCTTGTCCACGGCCTCGTCGGGAGTGGGGATGTCGATGGCCTGAAGGAGCTTGACCTTCTCGTCGCGGATCCGGTCGGCGTCGGTGCTGGTCGGTGACTCCATCAGCGTCAGGGCCAGAACCTGCATGACGTGGTTCTGGACGATGTCCCGCAGGGCCCCGGCCGTCTCGTAGAAACCGCCACGGTGCTCGACGCCGAGGGACTCGGCCACGGTCACCTGGACCTGCTCGATGTAGCGACGGTTCCAGATGGGTTCGAAGATGGCGTTGGCGAACCGGAGGGCCAGCACGTTCTGCACCGTCTCCTTGCCCATGTAGTGGTCGATCCGATAGATCTGCTTCTCGTCGAAGGCGGCGTGCATCTGCTCGTCGAGGGCGACGGCGCTGTCGAGGTCGCGACCGTAGGGCTTCTCGACGACCACCCGGGTGAACCGGTCCTCGGTATCCGCCTCCACACAGGCGTGCTTGGCCAGGGCCCCGGCCACCAGACCGAAGACGCTGGGGATGGTGGCCAGGTAGTAGAGCCGGTTGCCGTCGGTGCCGTCCAGACGGTCCGCCTCGTCCAGGTGCGACTTCAACTGGTCGAACGTGTCGGGGAGGTCGTACTCGCCAGAGACGTACTTGAACCGTCCGGTCAGTGCCTTCCACTTGGGGCCACCCTCGGGCGTGGCCTCGGCGACGTGGCTGCGGAACTCGTCGTCGCTCCACTGGGTCCGGGCCACACCGATGACGGTGAACCCGTCGTCGAGCACACCCCGGTCGGCCAGGCGGGCCAGGGCGGGCAGGATCTTGCGGGCCGCCAGGTCGCCGGAGGCCCCGAAGATGACCATGGCCGCCGGGGGGGCCTTGGACAGGACCGGAGGCAGGGACCGCCTCTTGCCCGCCGCCCGGCTCGAGGTGTCGCTGGTGCTGTTCGGGCCGTTCATTTGGGGGTGGAGGTCTCGCCACCCTGGGCGCCGTCGCCGGTGACGAAGGCGTGCCCGCCGAACTGGTTGCGCAGGGCCGACACCAGCCGCATGCCGAAGGCGTCCTTCTTCTGCGAGGCGAACCGGGCGAACAGCGCCGAGGAGATGACCGGCGCCGACACGCCCCGGTCGATGGCCTCCTCCACCGTCCAGCGCCCCTCGCCGGAGTCGGCCACCACCCCCTCGATCTGATCGAAGCCGGAGTCGGGTCGCAGGGCCCGCTCGGCCAGCTCCAGCAACCAGCTCCGGACCACCGAGCCATAGCGCCAGATGGCCGAGATCTGATGGAGGTCGAGGTCGAACTCGGGTGCCTCGGACATGATCTCGAATCCCTCGGCGTAGGCCTGCATGAGTCCGTATTCGATGCCGTTGTGGACCATCTTCACGAAGTGACCGGCTCCGGGCGGTCCCACGTGGGCGTAGCCGCCCTCGGGGGCGAGGTCGCGGAAGATCGGTTCGGCCACCGCCACCGCCTCCTTGGTGCCTCCGACCATCAGGCAGTAGCCCTCCTTCAGGCCCCAGATACCGCCCGAGGTTCCGGCGTCCACCAGGGCGATGCCCTGGGCGGCCAGCCGGTCCACGAGGGGTGCAGTCTCCTTGTAGTTGGAGTTGCCCCCGTCGATGATGACGTCGCCGGACGCGAACAGTCCGGCCAGGGAGGTGATGGTGGAGTTGGTCGGCTCCCCGGCCGGAACCATCACCCAGGCCACCCGGGGCGCCGACAGCTTGGACGCCACCTCCTCGAGGGTGGTGGCGGGATCGGCCCCCAAGGCCGCCGCCGCCGTACGGGCCTGGTCGGAGAGGTCAAAGGCCACGACCTCGTGCCCGTGCTCGATGAGCCGCTGGGTCATGTTGGCACCCATCTTTCCCAGGCCGATCATGGCAATCTTCATGGTGCTCTCCTTGGTAGGTGCGGTCGTGGGTCTGGGCCGGGGCCGGTCGGGCTTCCGGTGGTCGCCCCGGTGGTCGCCCGGGCGTAGGTGGCGGCGGAGGGGATCGTGGACGGGACGAGGACGGTCGACACCGTCGCCGGTGTCGCCGCCGTCAACCCTGGCGCCCCTAGGACCCGCCGGCCAGGGCGTTGGCCTTGTCGCTGAGGGACTGCATGAGTTCGTCGAAGGACTTGGCAAACGACGCCACCCCCTCAGACTCGAGCACGGCGGAGACGTCGGCCATGTCGATGCCCGCCGCGGCCAGTCGGTCGATGAGACGGTGGGCCTCGTCGACTCCCTGGTCGACGGTCCTGGCCACCGTGCCGTGGTCGAGGAAGTCGGCGACGGTGCCGTCCGGCATGGTGTTCACGGTGTCGGGACCGATGAGGGTGTCGACGTAGGCCAGGTCCGGGTAGGCGGGGTTCTTGGTCGAGGTCGACGCCCACAGGGGGCGCTGGACCCGGGCCCCCTTGGCGGCCAGGGCCTCCCAACGGTCCCCGGTGAAGCGTTCCCGGAACAGCTCATAGGCCAGCCGGGCCTGGGCCACGGCGGCTCGGCCCCGCAGGGAGAGCAGGTCGTCACCGGACCCGGTGCCGGGGGCCGCCGCCTCGATCCGGCGGTCCACCTCGGTGTCCACCCGGCTGATGAAGAACGAGGCCACGCTGGCCACGCCGGAAAGGTCCGCCACGCCGGAGGCGGCCAGGGCCTCCAGGCCGGACAGGTACGCCTCGATGACCTCGCCGTACCGGTCGATGCTGAAGATGAGGGTGACGTTGATGCTCCGACCCTCGCTGATCATCTGGCGGATGGCCGGGACGCACTCGGGGGTGGCCGGGATCTTCACCAGCACATTGGGCTGGTCGATGCGCTCGTGGAGGCCACGTGCCGCGGTGATGGTGCCCTCGGTGTCATGGGCCAGGGCCGGCGCCACCTCCACGGAGACGAAGCCGTCACCCCCGTCCGAGGCATCGAAGACGGGACGGAGGATGGTCAGCGCGGCCCGGATGTCATCGACCACCAGATCCCAGTAGGCGTCCTCCACCGCCTTGGTCTTGATCAACGCACCGAACTGCTCGTCGTAGGTGTCCTGTCCCTCGATGGCCTTGGCGAAGATGGTCGGATTGGAGGTGACACCACGGATGCCCTGACCCACCAGTCCGGCCAGGGTGCCGTTCTCCAGCCAGTCCCGCCGGAGGTTGTCGAGCCAGGGGCTCTGGCCCTGGCAGTCGAAGAGGTCGTGGAGCGCGGTCATGGGCGTCCTTTCGGGTAGCGGCGGCCGGTCGGGCGGCGGGTGGTGAGGCGGCCGGTCGGGCGGTGGCGGCGGGTCGAGGGGCGGCGCCGGACGCTCACCGGGTCGACCATCCGGCCACCAGCGACGTGGCTTCGGTGGCGACGTGCTGCGGCGTGAATCCGAACTCCTCCAGGGCCACCTCGCCGGGGGCCGAGGCGCCGAAGTGGTCGATGCACACCGTCGCATCGGCATAGCGCTCCCAACCGAAGGGACTGGCCGCCTCGACGGCCAGACAGGGGACACCGCCCGGGAGCACCTCACTCCGGTACCCGTCGGACTGGGCGGCGAACAGGTCCCAGGACGGGAAGGACACCACCCGGGCCGAGACCCCGTTGGCGGCCAGGAGGTCGGCGGCGGCCAGACAGAGCTGGACCTCGCTGCCGGTACCGATGAGGATGACCTTGGGCGGGCCGCCCCGGGCCTCGCGCAGCACGTAGGCCCCCCGGGACACGCCGGGGTCGGCCAAGGTGGCCGTCTCGGCCAGCACCGGGAGCTCCTGGCGGGAGAGGATGAGCGCGGTGGGCCCGTCGTGGTCCACGGCGATGCGCCAGGCCTGGGCGGTCTCGTTGGCGTCGGCCGGGCGGATGACCCGGAGGTTGGGCATGGCCCGGACGGCCGCCAGCTGCTCGATGGGCTGGTGGGTAGGGCCGTCCTGCCCCAGTCCGATGGAGTCGTGGGTCCACGAGTAGACGACGTGGACCTGTGAGACGGCCGCCACCCGGACGGCGCCCCGCATGTAGTCGCTGAACACGAAGAAGGTGCCCCCGACCGGGAGAGTCCCCCCGTGGGCGGCCATGCCGGTCATGATCCCGCCCATCCCGTGCTCGCGGATGCCGTAGTGGATGAGCTCCCCGGCCGGGTCGGTGACCGACTGGGCCGTGGCGTCGGCCATGGCCATGCCGGTGTTGCCGGTCAGGTCGGCGCTGCCGGGCATGACCCCGGGGATGGCCTCGCCGGTGGCGTCCAGGCAGGCCTTGATGGCCTTCCGGGTGGCCATGGGACCGTCCTCGGGGGCGAAGGTGGGGAGCTTCGATTCCCATCCGGGCATGCCGTGACCCCCCTGGGCCGCCTCCCACCGGGCCTTGTCCCCGTCCCAGGTGTTGTAGCGCTCCTCCCACTGGGCCCGGAGGGCCTGGCCGCGGGGGATGCAGCCGCGGTAGAGATCGAGCACGTCCTCGGGCACCCAGAAGCTCTCGTCGGGCGGAAGGCCGATCAACTCCTTGGTCAGGCGGATCTCCTCCTCGGAGAAGGGATCACCGTGGGCCTTGGCCGTGTCGGTGAGATGGGGGGAGGGATAGCCGATGTGGCTCCTCAGGATGATGAGGGACGGGCGCTCCTCGTCGGCCTTGGCCCGAAGGAGGGCGGCCTCGAGGCCGTCGAGGTCGTTGGCGATCTCGCCGACGTCCTCCACGCCCCATCCGTAGGCGGCGAAGCGCCCTGCGACATTGTCGGAGTAGGAGAGCTCGGTCGGGCCGTCGATGGTGATGTGGTTGTCGTCGTAGACGTAGACCAGCCGGCCCAGCTGCTGGTGGCCGGCCAGCGAGGCGGCCTCGTGGGAGATCCCCTCCTCGAAGCAGCCGTCGCCGGCGAACACGAACGTGTGGTGGTCGCAGACCTCCGGGGAGAAGGTGGAGCGCAGCCAGCGTTCGGCGATCCCCATGCCCACCCCGTTGGCCACGCCCTGGCCCAGGGGACCGGTGGTCACCTCGACCCCGGGCGTGTGGTTGAGCTCGGGGTGGCCCGGGGTGCGGCTGCCCCAGCGACGGAACCCGCGCAGGTCGTCGAGGGTGAGCCCGTAACCGGTCAGGTACAGCATCGAGTAGAGGAGGATCGAGGCATGGCCGTTGGACAGCACGAACCGGTCGCGGTCGGGCCAGTGGGGCTCGGAGGGGTCGTGGCGCATGACCCGGGTGAACAGGACGTGGGCCAACGGGGCCAGGGCCATCGCCGTGCCGGGGTGGCCGGAGTTGGCGGCCCGGGGGGCGTCCATGGCCAGTCCCCGGATCACATTCACAGCCAGCTGGTCGAGACCGCCGGCGTCGGTCGGTCTCCCCGCTGACGGTGGGCTCGAACTCATGGCGGCAACCCTACCGGCCGCGTCGGAACACGGCTACGTGGCACCCCACACCCGGCACCGCCCCGTTCCGACCGGGGAAGGGCGGTTACTGGCTACTGGCGGGCCCGGAACAGGGCCATGGAGGTCGTGAACTGGTGCACGAAGTTGTGGCCCCCGACCGGTCCGAACTCGCCACCGGCGAACAGCCCGCCCACGGGTACGCGACCAACGCCGTAGGCCACGGCCCGGGCATCATGATGGGCGTCGTCGAACAGGCGGGTGCCGCGGCCGTTGCAGGTGAAGACCAGGCCGGCATCGGCCTGGCGTCCCTCCAGCAGATGGGTCAGTTCACGGTGGGCGGTGTCGGCGTCACGGCGGTGGAAGCGGATGGTGGCCCCGAGGGGGACCTGGTCGTCGACGGCCACCGCTCCGGTGGCCCGGTCCACGCCCACCACACTGCGGACCAGGTAGTCGGCGGGCACGGGGTCGGCTACCCGGGCATCGACCACGCGGCCCACGAACAGACCGTTGGCCTCGATGCCGGCCATGGCGGCCGGGTCGAGATGGCGGGTGGTCTGCTCCACCAGGCACTCCATGGCCGGCCGGCCGGCCACCTCGTAGATGACGTTGCGGTCGGAACGGGTCACCGTGAGGGCGTCGCCGTAGGGACGGCATCCCTGCGACACCAGGGTCTCGACATCGACGCCGCCCCCGACGAGCACACCGGCGGCGCCGTCGGACACCACGCGCCCGGCGGCCACCAGCCGGGTGCCCCCCGGCCCCCGCCCCCCGGAGGCGTTCCCGCCCACGGCCGGCAGACCCGGATGGTCCTCGGCCATCCAGCGGAGGAAGTCGTCGGCGGGGAAGGTGAAGGGATCGGCCACCAGCACCAGGGCGCTGGGCTCGAAGCCCAGGCGATCGGGCCAGCCTCCGAAGTGCCAGCTGCCGTCGGCCAGGGACGTGGCGGTGAAGCGCACCGGAACCAGGGGGCCGATCCAGCCGGCCCACAGGCTGATGGCCGGGGTCTCCTCCACCTCCCTCCCGGTGCCCACCACCGACTCGGCCACGGCCCCGATGACGGCCAGGGGGTGGAGGACGGCCTGGATGGTGCCGACGATGTCCTCGAGGGCCCCGGCGTGGGAGCGGGTGGCGGTGACCATCACCAGATCGGGCCGCTCACCGATGGCCTCGAGCACGGCGCCGACCACCTCGCCGGCGGCCGCCGAGGCCACCGGATGCTCGGAGAGGGCGCTGGCGAACGGCACCCCCTTCAGCGATCCAATCCGGTGAAGCGGATGTCGAGTGAGCGCAGGTAGGTGTGGAGCCCGGCATCCTGGATGGGGACGAGGTAGGCGGGCTGTCCGGACTCGTTGTGATGGCTGTGCCACATCCCCGGGGGCGTCACGAACGCCCCTTCCGCCTCCCAGTCCACCCGGATCGGGTCGACGATGTTTCCCTCGCCGTCCAGCCCGGTACCCACCAGCGAGTAGCAGCCCGGCGCACACCGGGTGATGAGGTCGAGGGCCACACTCTGGTGACGGTGGGGGCGCTGGACCCGGCCGACGGGCAGGATCCCGAGCATGGCCCACAGGGTGTGGGTCACGGTGAGGGTCTGGGGCGTGGCGATGTTGGCCAACAGCACGCTCACCCGGCTGCGGTCGGCCGCGGCCGGATCGTGCTCGACCTCCGCCAGCCGGGCCAGGGCCTCGACCCCGTCGAAGCGGGTGGGCCGGAATCGGGGCCGCGACGGGGACGCCCCCAGGTAGCGGAGGAGCGGGGCGTCGGTGACCCGGTAGAGGAGCGCGCCCGGACGATCCTCGGGGACGGACTCGTCGTCCTCCCCGGACCCGTCGGCACGGTGCACCGTGGTGCACCCGGCCGGCAGGGTCAGGAAGTCGCCGGTCCGCCAGGGAATGCTTCCGGTGAGGGCCTCGCCGTCGGTGGGCGTGCACTCGAAGACGCTGTGCCCCGATCCCCGCAGGCAGTAGTACAGCTCGCTGGTGGCATCGGGCCGGGTGACCAGCTGGTCGCCAGGCCGGATGACCACGAACGAGGCCAGCAACCCCGGGCTGGTGGCCGGACCGTCGACGCCGAGCCGGTGGGCCAGGTCGAGGGGAACGGAGCGGGTCGGTCCTCCGGCGTGGAGGGTGGGCGAGAAGCGGTGGACGGGCACCGGGCTGATGGCGCCCGACCCCACGGGGTCGGCGGCGTGGGAGTACTCGTAGAAGGTGGCGTCACCCGTCCAGTCCTCGATGGCCTCCCCGAGGACGACGACGGCACCGGTCTGGTCCCAGGTCCGTTGCGTCATGCCTCCAGTATCGACCACGGTGGCGGGTTAGCGTGAACCGGTGGCCGACCATCGCATTCAAGTCCCGCCCAACTGCGAGCTGACCCTGGGGATGACCTGCGTGGACAAAGCCGAACCGGGCCGCACGGTGTGGAGAATGCGGGCCGACGAGCGGTTCGCCAACCCGGCCGGCGTCGTCCAGGGCGGATTCGTCGGAGCCATGGCCGATTCGGCCATGGGGTCGGCCACGGTCACCTTCGCCCGCCGTGGGGGGAGGAAGGTATTCTCGTCCAACGTGGAGATGAAGACCAGCTTCCTGGCCCCGGTGCGGGTGGGGGCACTCCTCGAATGCACGGCCACCGTGGTCTCCGCTGGGGCCCGGGTGGCCTTCGCCGAGGCCGAGGTCGTCGACGACCGTGGGACCACGGTGGCCCGGGCCAGTTCCACGTATCTCTTCACCGAGCGGGAGTGAACCCGTCGCGGTCCCGACCGGGGCCCTCCTGTCCCCGGGACGGGAGGGGCCGCGGACGCTGGCTAGAGTTGGGTCGGTCGAACAGCAGGTGGTGACGGTCGCCCCGTGACGTGGGGGGCACCCTGGGCCACCGCAGAGAACGAGGAGGACCGTGGCCCGAGGTCGAAGCGGAACAGGCAAGGGGCTGGGTGGACTGCGCACCTCGGGGGGGGAGGCCGTGCAGCTGGTCATCGCCTACCTCAAGCAGGAGACGCTCACCCCGCTCCGGGGACTGGGGCGCTTCGTCCTCTTCGGCGTGGCCGGTTCGGTGGCGCTGGCCATCGGCCTGGTGATCCTGGCCGTGGCCTTCCTGCGGGTCCTCCAGGGGGAGACCGGGACGACCTTCACCGGCAATTGGTCGTGGGCGCCGTACCTCATCTGCACCGTGGCGGTTCTCCTGGTGGCCGCCATCGCCGTCCTGGCCGTGACCCGGGGGCAGCAGCGCGATTCCTCCACACCCGAAAAGGAGCTCCCATGACCGCCGCACCCGAGCGGATCACCCGCGACGACATCGAGGCCAAGTTCCGCGAGCTGACCGGGGAGGTCTCCGAAGGCGTCGAGGACACACGCTCCCAGGTGATCACGGTGGGACTGGCCGTCGGGGTGGCGCTGGTGGCCGTGGTCTTCCTCATCGGTCGCCGCAACGGGCGTCGGCGCTCGGCCGTGGTCGAGGTCCGGCGGATCTGAGTCGTGGACACCTTCCTGCGGTATCTCCAGGTGCGGGCGTTCGGACGGGGCCTCCGGGGTTACCACTCGGCCTGGGTGGTGGTGGGCGTGGCCGTCTGGATGATCAATCGGGCCCGCCATGCCGATGACGTCGTCTACCGCACCAAGCTGAAGCCGGGGGAGACCCTGTTCGTCCAGACCAGCAAGCCCCCTCCGTCCAAGCGCTCCCGTCGCTGAGTGGCCCGGCCGTCGGACGACACCCCAGTTGCATGACGCCGATCAGGCCGCAGACCGCAGCACGCTGGTGGCCGGCGAACGGGTGCTGCTGGTCGACCCCAAACAGCGTCGCTATCTGATCACCCTGCGCAACGGGGCGTCGTTCCACACCCATGTGGGGATCGTGGAGCACGACAGCCTGATCGGCACGCTGGAGGGCTCCACCGTGCTCGGCAGTACGGGACGCCGGTTTCTGGTGGTGCGGCCCACGTTGGCCGATGTCGTGCTCAAGATGCCCCGGGGCGCCCAGGTGATCTACCCGAAGGACCTCGGGGCCATCCTCATCGAGGCCGACATCGCCCCGGGGGTCCGGGTCCTCGAGGCCGGCGTGGGATCCGGGGCGCTGTCGATGGCGCTGCTGCGGGCCGGGGCCGAGGTGGTCGGCTACGAGCTGCGCCAGGACTTCGCCGACGGTGCTCGGGCCAACGTGGAGGCCACGCTGGGCCCGGGGGCCCGCTACCGGGTGGAGTTGCGCGACGTCTACGCGGGGATCGATGAGGTGGGACTCGACCGAATCCTGCTCGACCTGCCCGAGCCGTGGCGGGTCCTGCCCCATGCCGAGGTGGCCCTGCGCCCCGGCGGAACCCTGTGTGCCTACCTGCCCTCCATCAACCAGACCGCCCAGTTGCGATCGGCCATGGACCGCAGCGGGTTCGGGCTGGCCCAGACGCTGGAGGTCTTGCACCGGACGTGGCACATCGAGGACCGTTCGGTCCGGCCCGACCACCGCATGGTCGGCCACACGGGCTTCCTCACCACCGGTCGGCGTCTCCTGCCCTTCGACGAGGGATCGGAGACGGCGGCGACCGGACCGGGTCCCGAGCCGGCCCGGTGAGTTACCCCTGCTCGATGAAGATGCACTCCCCGGGACACTCCTCGGACGCCTCGACCACGGCCTCCTCGAGGTCCCCGGGCACGGCGGCCATGCCGGCGGAACCCCCGGGTTCGCTCTTGACGTCGGCGCCTTCCTTCACATAGGCCAACCCGTCGTCGAGCAGGGTGAACACCGCGGGGGCGATCTCTTCGCAGAGACCGTCTCCCGTACAGAGATCCTGGTCGATCCAGACCTTCATCAGCTGGTTCACTCCTCGGTTTCTACCCGTGCATTCGACGGCGTCCGGCCCGGGGGCCGACCTGCGCTCCACTGTGGGGGGACGGTCTCGGCCAGCGAACATCAAAGCCCGCCGTCGGACCCGAGGATCGACGCCCTGTACCCAATGCTATCCGCAACTGTGGCGGGAGTGGCTGACGCTGCGTCAGATGGCCCGTCCGGCCTGGCGTTCCCGGGTCCCGTCGGGCCCGCCGATGCGCCGGACGGACCTGGCCCCCGGTGTAGGGTCGGCTGAGGTGACGATGTGCGGACGAGGTGATTCCCACGGTTGATTTCGAAGACGGGCACGACGATCGCCGGCCGGCCATGGGCGGCCAGGACGACGACCTCGACACGCTGCTGGCGCGGGCCCAGGCGGCCGAGGAGGAGGTCACCCTCCTCCGTCGCCGCCTGCAGGAGAGCCCCCGCCGGGTCCAGACCCTGGAGGAGAAGCTGCTCGAGACCAAGGGCCAGCTGGCCCAGGCCATCTCCCAGAACGAGAAGCTGACCTTCACCCTGCAGACGGCCAAGGAGCACGTGGCCAACCTCCGCGAGGAGGTCGAGAAGCTGACCCAGCCGCCGGCGGCCTACGGTACGTTTCTCGGGACCAACGACGACGGCACGGTCGACGTCTTCTCCGGAGGACGGAAGATGAGGGTCTCGCTCCACCCCGACATCGAGGGCGACGACCTCCAGCGCGGCAACGAGGTGGTTCTCAACGAGTCCCTCAACGTGATCCTGGCCCGCCAGGGCGAAGGCTCGGGTGAGGTGGTGGTGCTGAAGGAGGTCCTGGAGGACGGCACCCGGGCTCTGGTCTTCGGCCGGGCCGACGAGGAGCGTGTGGCGGAACTGTCCGACGCCCTGATCGGGGTCAAGCTGAGGGCCGGCGACACCGTGCTGATGGAGACCCGCACTGGGCTGCTCATCGAGAAGCTGGCCCGGCCCGAGGTCGAGGAGCTGGTCCTCGAAGAGGTGCCTGACGTCACCTACGCCGACGTCGGTGGTCTCGATGATCAGATCGAAGCCATCACCGACGCGGTGGAGCTGCCCTACCTCTACCGGGAGCTGTATACCGAGCACAAGCTGCCGGCCCCGAAGGGCATCCTGCTCTACGGGCCGCCGGGGTGCGGGAAGACCCTCATCGCCAAGGCGGTGGCCAACTCGTTGGCCAAGAAGGTGGCCGAGGTGACGGGCAACACCAACGCCCGCAGCTACTTCCTCAACATCAAGGGTCCCGAGCTCCTCAACAAGTACGTGGGGGAGACCGAGCGCCAGATCCGACTGGTGTTCCAGAGGGCCCGGGAGAAGTCCGAGGAGGGGGTCCCGGTCATCGTGTTCTTCGACGAGATGGACTCGCTGTTCCGTACCCGCGGCACCGGCATCAGTTCAGACATGGAGTCGACCATCGTGCCGCAGCTGCTGGCGGAGATCGACGGCGTGGAGACCCTGAAGGACGTCATCGTGATCGGGGCATCCAATCGTGAGGACCTGATCGACCCGGCCATCCTGCGTCCCGGTCGCCTCGATGTGAAGATCCGGATCGAACGGCCCAACGAGGTGGCCGCCACCCAGATCTTCTCGCGTTACCTGACCCCGGACCTTCCGCTCGACGCCGAGGAGGTCCGGACCCTGGGCGGCGGGGACCCGGCCAAGGCCACCCAGGCCATGATCGAGGCAACGGTGGCCGAGATGTACCGGAACGACGAGGAGAACCGTTTCCTCGAGGTCACCTACCAGAACGGCGACAAAGAGGTCCTCTACTACCGCGACTTCTCCTCGGGGGCCATGATCGAGAACATCGTCCGCCGGGCCAAGAAGCTGGCCATCAAGCGGGCCATCGCCCGGGAGACCCGGGGCATCCGTACCGACGACCTGCTCGAGTCGATCCGCCAGGAGTACAAGGAGAATGAGGATCTCCCCAACACCACCAACCCCGACGACTGGGCCAAGATCTCGGGGAAGAAGGGCGAGCGGATCGTCTACATCCGCACGCTCATCAGCGATCGCGACGAGACCAAGGGTGGCCGCTCCATCGAGCGGGTGGGAACCGGTCAGTATCTCTGATCACGGGCGGGGATAGGGTCAACTCGTGGCCATTCCCAAGGTCTGCGGTATCGAGACGGAGTACGGCATCCAGGTGGTGCACGGGGACCCGAATCCCATTGCCGCGTCATCGGTGCTGATCAACGCCTACGCCCACGATGTGGCCCGTCAGCAGACCGGGTGGGACTTCGAGGATGAGGCCCCGGGCAACGACGCCAGAGGGTTCGCCCGCGAGGGGGCCATGCCGCCCCAGGTCGAGACCCACCTGGTCAACACGGTGCTCACCAACGGGGCCCGGTACTACGTCGACCACGCCCATCCCGAGTTCTCCACCCCCGAGTGTCGTGACGCCCTGGAGTGCCTTCGCTACGACCGGGCCGGCGAGCTGATCCTCACCCGCTCCATGGAGGCGGCCGACCTGTCCGCCCGCGACGGCTCGCGACTGGTCATCTACAAGAACAACTCGGACGGGAAGGGCAACTCGTACGGTGCCCACGAGAACTACCTGATGGACCGGGCCGCCCCGTTCAACCGCATCGTCGCCGGGGTCACCCCCCACTTCGTCACCCGGCAGATCTTCGCCGGGGCCGGCAAGGTCGGGGCCGAGACCGCCACCCACGACGGCACCAGGGTCGACTTCCAGCTGTCCCAGCGGGCCGAGTTCTTCGAGGAGCAGGTGGGCCTGGAGACCACGCTGAAGCGCCCCATCGTGAACACCCGTGACGAGCCCCACGCCGATCCCCACCGCTACCGCCGCCTGCACGTCATCGTGGGGGACGCCAATCTGGCCGAGGTGGCCACGTTCCTGAAGGTCGGCACGACCTCGCTGGTGCTGGCCATGATCGAAGACGACGTGTCGGGCAGTCGGAGCCTGGTCCTGGCCGACCCGGTGACCGCCATGCACGAGGTGGCCCTGGACCGCTCCTTCACCCGCCCGCTGCTGATGGCCGACGGGTCCACGGCCACCGCCCTGGCCATCCAGTGGGAGCTGTTCTCCCTGGCCCGCAAGTACGCCGACGACGAGGGTCTGGACTGCCTGGGCGACGAGGCGGTGGGTCGGGCTGTCCTGGCCCGCTGGGAGGAGGTCCTCCACGGGTTGGAGACCGATCCCATGACGCTGGCCCGGCAGCTGGACTGGGTGGCCAAGCTCCAGCTCATCGAGGCCTACCGGGACCGGCACGGCCTCGACTGGGGCGACCAGCGGGTGGCGGCCCTGGACCTCCAGTACCACGACCTGCGGCCGGCCAAGTCGCTCTTCGCCCGGCTGGACACGGAGCGACTGGTGGACGAGGCCTCGGTGGTGGCCGCCGTCACCCAGCCCCCCCGGGGGACCCGGGCCTGGTTCCGGGGAGAGTGCCTGAAGAAGTGGCCGGCGGCGGTGGTCACGGCCAACTGGGACTCGCTGGTGTTCGACCTTGGCACCGACCCCCTCCGGCGCGTCCCTATGATGGACCCCCTGAAGGGAACGGCCGAACACGTGGAGGAACTGCTGGCGTCGTGTGCGAGCCCTTCCGAGCTCGTGGACCGACTGAGCAGCTAGGAGAGTAGGGGATGGCTGATGGCTGAACGAGAACAGAAGAAGAAGACCGCCACCACCGAGCGCGCCGACGAGGTGGTGGAGGAGGTCCCGGCCACGTCGGCCTCCGGCGAGAAGCTCAAGGCCGAGCTGGACGATCTCCTCGACGAGATCGACGAGGTGCTCGAGGACAACGCCGAGGAGTTCGTCCGCAACTACGTCCAAAAGGGCGGCGAGTAGCCCCGGTGACGCTGCCGCTCTTCAGTACCACCGAGGATCCCGGTCCCGACTTCGCCGGGCTCATCCGCCGGCTCCGGGTGCCGTTGCACCCCACCATGACCGGAGGCGCGGCACCGGCGGGCCCCGCCGGCGGCACCGGCGAGTTCCGCCACGGGACCACCGTGGTGGCACTGCGCTTCGCCGCCGGCATCGTGATGGCCGGCGACCGTCGGGCCACCGAGGGCCACGCCATCGCCCACCGGGCCATGGAGAAGGTGTTCCCGGCCGACCGCTACTCGGCCGTCGCCATCGCCGGGGCGGCCGGACCCGCCGTGGAGATGGTGCGGCTCTTCCAGACCCAGCTCGAGCACTACGAGAAGGTCGAGGGCGTGGTGCTCAGTCTCGAGGGCAAGGCCAACCAGTTGGGCCAGATGGTGCGGGAGCATCTGCCCATGGCCATGCAGGGCCTGGCCGTGGTGCCCCTCTTCGCCGGCTACGACCTGGCCCGGGGTACAGGCCGCATCTTCACCTACGACGTGACCGGGGGTCACTACGAGGAGATCGAGCACAACGCCACCGGATCGGGTGGCCGTGACGCCCGCACCACCATCAAGTTGGGCTACCGGGTGGGCATGAGCCGTGACGACGCCGTGGAGCTGGCCATCGAGGCGCTCTACGAGGCGGCCGACGAGGACTCCGCCACCGGCGGGCCCGACCTGATCCGGGGGATCTACCCCCTGGTGGCCACAGTCACGGCCGAGGGCTTCGCCGCAGTGCCTGAGGACGAGGTGGCCGAGCGGTTCGCCTCCCTCATCGAACGCCGCCGGTCGGAGGGTCGCCAGCCATGACCATGCCGTACTACGTGGCCCCCGAGCAGGTCATGAAGGACCGGGCCGAGTACGCCCAGAAGGGCATCGCCCGGGGTCGGTCGCTCATCGCCTCCACCTACGACGAGGGCATCGCCATCGTGGCCGACAACCCGTCCCGCTCCCTCCACAAGATCAGTGAGATCTACGACCGCATCGCCTTCGCCGGTGTGGGGAAGTACAACGAGTTCGACCAGCTCCGGGTGTCGGGCATCCGCCACGCCGACACCAAGGGCTATGCCTACAGCCGCGAGGATGTGGACGCCCGGTCGCTGGCCAACCTCTATGCCCAGTACCTCGGCCAGGTGTTCACCCACGAGATGAAGCCACTGGAGGTGGAGATCCTGGTGGCCGAGTTGGGCACGGGACTGCACGCGCCGCAGCTGTACCACATTGCCTACGAGGGGACCATCACCGACGAGGACCGGTACGCCGTCCTGGGGGGCGAGACCGAGACCATCGCCCAACGCCTGGAGGAGTCGTGGACCGAGGGGTGGTCGCTGGCCGACGCCCTGCGCGCCGCGGTGGCCGCTTTGGCCGGTCCGGAACGGACGCTGACCGGTGGCGACCTCGAGGTGGCGGTGCTGGCCCAGGGGAACGGCCGGCGGGCCTTCCGGAGGCTGGTCGACGAGGAGCTGTCGGCCCTGCTGGCCTGACCCATCCGGTGGTCTCGGCGCCCCGCCGACCTGCCGATTCACGGAGTTGGGGCTTCACCACGGTACCGTGGCGGTAATGGACAAGCGGATCTACGGCTTGGAGAACGAGTACGGGGTCACCTGTACGCTGCGCGGGCAGCGCCGGCTGAGCCCGGACGAGGTGGCCCGCTACCTGTTCCGTCGGGTGGTGAGTTGGGGCCGCTCGTCCAACGTCTTCCTCGAGAACGGGGCCCGCCTGTACCTCGACGTGGGCAGTCATCCCGAGTACGCCACGCCGGAGTGCGACGACATCGCCGAACTGGTGACCCACGACAAAGCGGGGGAGTGGATCCTCTCGTCGCTGGTCGAGGGGGCCGAGGCCCGACTGCGGGAGGAGGGCATCCGGGGGGACATCTACCTGTTCAAGAACAACACCGACTCGGCCGGCAACTCGTACGGATGCCACGAGAACTACCTGACCTCGCGGCGGGACGACTTCGCCCACTACACCGAGGTGCTGATCCCGTTTCTGGTCAGCCGCCAGGCCTACGCCGGTGCCGGCAAGGTGCTCCAGACGGCCCGCGGGGCGGTGTTCTGCCTCAGCCAGCGGGCCGAGCACATCTGGGAGGGGGTGTCATCGGCCACCACCCGGAGCCGGCCCATCATCAACACCCGGGACGAGCCCCACGCCGACGCCGAGAAGTATCGGAGGCTCCACGTCATCGTGGGCGACTCCAACATGAGCGAGTACGCCACCTTCTTGAAGGTGGGGGCCACCAGCATCGTGCTCCGCATGCTGGAGGACCCCTCCACGGTCATGCGCGACCTGACCCTGGAGAACCCCATCCGGGCCATCCGCGAGATCAGCCACGACATCACCTGCCGCCGTCCCGTCCGCCTGGCCAACGGTCGGGAGATGAGCGCCCTCGACATCCAGGGGGAGTACCTCCAGCGGGCCATCCGGTTCCGCGACCGTCACGGGCTCTCCCCCCAGGAGGACCGTGCCCTCGACATGTGGGAACACTGCCTGAAGGGTCTGGAGTCCGACCCTCTGTCCCTCCACCGGGAGTGCGACTGGGTGGCCAAGTACCGGCTGATCGAGGCCTACCGTGAGCGCCACTCCCTCTCCCTGCACAGTCCCAACGTCTCGTTGCTCGACCTCCAGTACCACGACGTGGACCGGTCCCGGGGCCTGTACTACCGGCTCCAGAGGCACGATCAGCTGGACCGGATCTGCGATGACGCCGCCATCGCCGCCGCCATGTCGGCGCCCCCCCAGACGACCCGGGCCCGCCTCCGGGGCGAGTTCGTGAAGAAGGCCAAGGAGCGCCGACGCGACTTCACCGTGGACTGGGTGCATCTCAAGCTCAACGACCAGGCGCAGCGGACCGTGCTCCTGAAGGACCCGTTCAAATCCAAGGACGAGCGGGTGGAGAAGCTGATCGCCGGACTGTGACACGGCGGTACCCGTGGCGCCGGCAGTGGGCCGGGGTCGCCGCCCACGACCCAATCCGGTGCTCCCGGTGTTGTAGCGTCGCCTGATTGTGGCCAATCAATCCACCGGCGAGGGGCAGCCGGCGACCGTGCTGGAACCGTCGGTGGACGACCCGGGTGAGCCGGCACCCGATGCGCCGGTCCGGGGCCACGGCTACCGGATGGTGGTCGAGTGGGCCATCATCCTCATGGCCGTCCTGCTGTGCACGGTGGTGTTGCGGACCTACGTGGTCCAGTCCTTCTACATCCCCTCGGGCTCGATGCTGCCCACCCTGCAGGTGGGTGACCGGATCATCGTGGACAAGCTCAGCTACCACCTCCATGACGTGCACCGGGGGGACATCGTGGTCTTCGCCCGGCCCAAGCTCGAGGACCAGCAGTACGCCGACCTGGTGAAGCGGGTCATCGGCCTGCCCGGTGAGACCATCTCGTCCAAGGGCGGGGACATCTACATCGACGGGAAGAAGCTCGAAGAACCGTGGCTGCCCACCGGCCCGGACAGCTACTCCGGCCCCCTGGCCGGCGACGACCCCCACCCCCAGTTCGACCTGCCCGGGCCGGTCCACATCCCCGCGGGCGAGTACTACGTCATGGGGGACAACCGCACGGACTCCGAGGACAGCCGGTTCTTCGGACCCATCCCCAAGTCCTTGATCGTGGGTAGGGCCGTGGCGGTGATCTGGCCGCTGAGCCACATCAAGGGGCTCTAAGCCGGGGCCGAGATCCCGTCTCCGGGTTCCGTCCCCGGGGTCAGGATCGGGACGGCGTGGGGTAGCCTCGCACCCTGGTGGATTCCGACCTGCACAGCGCCTCCGTCGAGGTTCCCGCCCCTACCCCCGTGGTCTGGCCGGGCGCAGGGGCGGTGCCCAGCCTCGAACCGGCCGCGCCCCCGGGGCCCGTCGGCCCGGGCCCCACTCCGGCCGGAACATTCCGTCCCGTCCCGAGCAGGCCGGTCCCGTACCGTCCCGTCCCGAGCAGGCCGGTCCCGTACCGTCCCGTCCCGAGCAGTTCGGTCCCGTACCGTCCCGTCCCGAGCCTGCCCCTACCTGCGCTCGAGCTGTCGGATGGGCGGCCGCCGGCCTTCCGCCTGCCGGGTCCCGGTGCGGCACCGGCCGGGACCGGTCCGGTTCCGACGCCGCCGACGCCGGCCCCGCCCCGATGGCGATGGTGGATCGAATGGGTGGCCGTGGTGTTGGTGGCCCTGGTGCTGGCCTTCGGGGTGCGGACCTATGTGGCCCAGATGTTCTACATCCCCTCCGGTTCCATGCTGCCCACCCTGCAGGTCGGCGACCGCATCGTGGTCGACAAGCTGAGCTACCGCCTCCACTCGGTCCACCGGGGCGACATCGTGGTCTTCCGCCGACCGCCCCTCGAGCACGCCGACTACTCGGATCTGGTGAAGCGGGTGATCGGGCTACCCGGTGACACGGTGTCCAGTGTCGACGGCCGGGTGTACATCGACGGCAAGCCCCTGGCCGAGCCGTGGCTGCCCACACCTGAACCCGTCACCTCGCCCAGCCCCGAGGCCCAGGGCTTCAGTCTCAACCATCCCTACACCGTTCCGGCCGGTGAGTACTTCGTGATGGGGGACAACCGGACCAACTCCGAGGACAGCCGGTACTTCGGACCGATCCCCGCCGACCTGATCGTCGGCAAGATGGCCTTCGTGGCGTGGCCCCTCGACGACTCCGGGTGGCTGGTGGTGCTGATCGCCGTAGCTGCCGTCCTGGTGGTGGCCATCGTCGTGGTGGCGCTACGGGACCGGGATCGGGCCCGGCGCCGGCGGGTGGTTCCGCCCCCGCTCCGGGGACCTCCAGTGCCGGGGTCACCCTGAGTCGGGGCGGGAACACCCTGGTCCAGTCACCGTCACTGTGCGCCACCGGGGGCCACCGGGGGCCGCCGCCGGGCCCCCGGTGGGCCGGACCGCCGGTACACTTCACTCCGTGCCCTTCCTCAGCCCGGCGAAGTTGCTGGTCATCCTGGTGGTGGCCCTCATCGTCCTCGGTCCCGACAAGCTGCCCAAGATGGCCAAGCAGATCGGCAGCCTGTGGGGTGATTTCCGCAAGTTCCGCGAGCGCCTGGAGTCCGACGTGCGGGGCTCGTTCCCCGATCTGCCCTCGACGGAGACCATCACCCAGGCCGTGCGGTCTCCGCTCTCGTTCCTCGACACCCTGGCCGACACCCACAGCGCCGAGAACGGGTCGACATCCACGGTGGGCGCCGGCACCGAACTACCTGACGTGCAAGGCGATGCCGTTCAGCCGTCCGCCGGCTCCAACCGCCCGGCCGGTTCGGTCCAGGCGGCGGAGGTGACACCCGGGATCCCCGACGTGCTGATCGTCGACCCCGGTGGCATCGTCCACCAGGTCCGCTCCAGCGGCCGGGCCATCCCCGACGATCCTGGGATGAACTGAGCCGGCCGGGCCGGCGGTCAGTCCTCCCACCACGACGAGTCGAGCAACCATGGCCCTCTCCCTGAAGCGACGAAGCGAGGCCAAGCCCAAGCCGGACTCGATGACGCTGGTCGAGCACCTCACCGAACTGCGCAGCCGGGTGTTGGTCTGCGCCGTCGCCTTCGTGGTCACGGCGACGGTGGCCTTCCTCCTCTATCCGTGGATCCTGTCGTTCCTCAAGCACCCCTACTGCCAGGTGGCGCCGCGCCGATGCGGGTTCTACATCACCGGACCGCTCGACGGTCTGGCCCTGCGGGTAAAGATCGCCGCCTACGGGGGGCTGTTCCTGGCGTCGCCCGTCCTGTTGTGGGAGCTGTGGCGCTTCATCACCCCGGGACTCAAACGGAACGAGAAGAAGTACGCCATCCCCTTCATCGTGGCCTCCATCGTCCTGTTCGCCCTGGGCTGCGTGGTGGCGTACCTCACCTTCCCCCACGCCCTCAACTTCCTCGACCACATCGGCGGGCCGAGCCTGACCGAGATCCTCGATCCCACCAAGTACCTCAGCCTCATCGTGTTGATGATGACCGTCTTCGGTCTGACCTTCGAGTTCCCCGTGCTGCTGGTGTCGTTGGAGCTGGCCGGGGTGCTCACGCCCAAGCAGCTGTCGTCGTGGCGCCGGTGGGCCATCGTGCTCATCGTCGTGGTGGCCGGGGTGATCACCCCGAGCTCCGATCCCTTCTCCATGATGGCCCTGGCCATCCCGCTCTACGTCTTCTATGAGGTCTCCATCGTCATCGGGAAGATCCTCAACCGATGATCCCGGGGCGTGCCGGGGGTCCAGCCCGTCACGCCGGTGACCACGGGGCGGGGGAGGGTCTCCGGGAGCGCTTCGTGGCCGACGTGGGCTTCCCGCTCGACGGGTTCCAGCAACAGGCTATGGACGCCATCGACCGGGGGGAGTCGGTGCTGGTGTCCGCCCCCACGGGCTCGGGCAAGACCCTCATCGCCGACTACGCCGCCGCCCGGGCCCTGGAGGCCGGGGGCAAGGCCTTCTACACCACCCCGATCAAGGCCCTGTCCAACCAGAAGTTCGCCGAGCTCTCGGCCCGGTACGGGGAGGACCGGGTGGGCCTGTTGACCGGCGACGTCTCCCACCAGGCCCACGCCCCGATCGTGGTCATGACCACCGAGGTCCTGCGCAACATGCTCTTCGCCCGCTCGTCGGTGCTCGACGGCCTGCAGGTGGTGGTGCTGGACGAGGTGCACTATCTCCAGGATCCCTATCGGGGCTCGGTGTGGGAGGAGGTGCTGGTCCTCACGCCCACCGGTATCTCGTTCGTCAGCCTGTCGGCCACGGTGAGCAACGCCGCCGACTTCGGGGCGTGGCTCACCTCGATCCGGGGGACGACACGGGTCATCGTGGAGACCCACCGGCCCGTCACGCTGCACAACCACTACGTCCTGGCCGAGCGGGGGAGGGAACGGCTCACGGTGATCCCCCTCCTCCGCGACGGCAAGCCCAACCCCGACGGCGTGGCCCTCGACGACCGGCGCCGCCGCAACCCCCGGCACCGTCTGCGGGTGCCCCGCCGGAGTGAGGTGGTCGAGTACCTGTCGGCTTCGGGCATGCTGCCGGCCATCACCTTCATCTTCTCTCGGGCGGCCTGCGACGACGCCACCCGGCAGTGCCTCCAGGACGGGATCCGGTTGACCACGGGGGAGGAGCGGGTGCGCATCCGTCAACTCACCGAGGCCGCGGTCGAGCGCCTGGGGGACGACGATCTCCGCACGCTGGGCTACGGCCCGTGGTCGGCGGCCCTGGAGGCGGGCATCGCCCCCCACCACGCCGGCCTGGTCCCGGCGTTCCGTCAGGCGGTCGAGCAGTGCTTCTCGGAGGGCCTGTTGAAGGTGGTGTTCGCCACGGAGACCTTGGCCCTCGGCATCAACATGCCGGCCCGAACCGTGGTGGTGGAGCGCTTCGCCAAGTTCCGCGGAGCGGACACCTCGGCCCTCACGTCGGGGGAGTACCGGCAGCTCACGGGCAGGGCCGGCCGCCGCGGCATCGACACCGTGGGGCACGCCATGGTCCTTTGGTCGCAGTCCACACCTTTCACCCTGGTGGCCCGGACCGCCACGGCCCCGCCCCCGGATCTGGTCTCCTCCTTCCACCCCACCTACAACCTGGCCGTGAACCTGGTGCGCCGGTGGACGAGGGAAGAGGCGTACGGGCTCCTGGCCGCGTCCTACGGTCAGTGGCAGGCCCCACCCGGCTCCGAGTCCCTGGGGGCCCAACTGGACCGGCGGCTGGCCATCCTCGAGGAGCGGGGCTGCATCGACGGCTGGCGGATCACCGACGCCGGGCGCGTCCTGGCCTCGATCTACCACGAGTCGGACCTGCTGGTGTCCGAGGCCCTCCGCCAGGGCCTGTTCGACGGATTGGACTCGGCGGCGTTGGCCGGGGTGGCCTCGGCCATGACCTTCGAGGCCCGCCGGGTCACCGACCGGGACGTGACGCCCCGCCAGCAGGTGGTGGTGGAGCGCCTGGCCCAGCTGGACTCGATGGCCTCCGGGCTGCGGGCCGACGAGCGCCGGGTGGGCCTGCGGCGGACCCGGCGACCCGACGGCGGCCTGGTCCGGGCCGTGGTGGCGTGGTCGACCGGGTCCACGCTGGACTCGGTGCTCCGGGAGACGGACGTGGCCCCGGGCGACTTCGTCCGGAACGTGCGGCAGCTGATCGACCTGGTCCGCCAGCTGTCCCAGGTGGCACCGGTTCCGGCCACCCGTGACGCCGCCGGGCTGGCCGTAGCCACCCTGCGCCGCGGGGTGGTGGGCGCCGACGACCCGGCGGGGGTGGGGTCCGCGCCCGAGGGGCCGTCTCCGTCGTAGTGTGATCGGGGCATGTTCCCCTATGCCGTAGAGACGTACACCGCCGACGAGGAAGACATCCTGCGGCGCTATGTCACGAACCTGGACCAGCCGGTATTCGCCCTGGTCAACCTGCCGGAAGTGGTCAAAGGGGCCCTCTTTGCCCGGTACTCCCGGTCCCCCAAGAGCCTGCGGCGCCTGTTCCTCGACGAGTTCGTCGGCGAGCTGGATATCTCCGGCGACGCCACCGTGGACGCCACGGTAGGCCTGAAACGGGCCGAGGATCTCTACGAGAAGGTGTTCTTCGAGTACGGCGACGACTCCGTGGCCCAGCTGGGCGGGGTCCACCTGGCCTGCGAACAGGCCTCCAACGTGCTGACCAAGGTGTTGGAGTGGGGCCGGCTCATGGCCTACCTCGAGCAGTCCACCCGCTACATCGCCTACAACCAACGCCTGACCACTGGCCACTACCGGTACTACCGGGACCCGGACCTGCTCGACTCACCGCTGGGAGCGCGGTACGTGGGCGACATGGACCGCATGTTCGACACCTACGGGGAGCTGCTCGAGGAGGCCCAGGCGTGGTTGTCCGCCCGCCACCCGCGCCAGGCCGGTGACTCCGACTTCGTCCACCGCCAGGCGGTGCGGGCCAAGGCCCTCGACGCCCTCCGGGGCCTGCTGCCGGCGGCGTCCCTTTCCAACGTGGGCATCTACGGTACCGGGCAGTCCTACGAGATGCTGCTGATGCGGATGCGGACGCATCCCCTGAGCGAGGCCCGTGCCTATGCCGACCTGATGCTCGAGGAGCTGCGCAAGGTCATCCCCTCCTTCCTCACCCGCGTGGACCGGCCCGACCGGGGGGATCGTGGTCCGCCTACCTCGAGAACACCCGGGCCCGGACCGGCGAGTTGGTGGAGGAGCTCTTCGGCGATCTGTTGTCGCCGGCCGACGCTCCCGCCAGGGGCCCCTCCGGTCAGCCCTCGGTGACACTGCTCGACTTCGACCCCGATGGCGAGGACAAGGTGATCGCCGCCATCTGCGCCCCTCTGGTCGACCGACCCGAGGACGAGGTGTCCCGGCGGGTCCGACTCCTCGGCGCCGAGGAGAAACGTGCGCTCCTCCGCGCCTACGTAGGGGAGAGGAGCAACCGGAGGCACCGGCCCGGCCGGGCCTTCGAGCGGACCGGGTACCGGTTCGACGTGGTCACCGACTACGGTGCCTTCCGCGACCTCCAGCGCCACCGGATGCTCACCGTGGAGTGGCAGCCGCTCGGGACCAAGCTGGGCTACGACGTGCCCCCGGTGGTGGCCGACGCCGGTCTGACCGAGCGCTTCGTGGCCTCAATCGACCGGTCCCGCCAGCTGGCCGAGTCGCTGGCCCCCACCTTTCCGGTGCAGTCGGCCTATGCCGTGGCCCTGGCCTACCGGATCCGGTACTCCATGCAGATGAACGCCCGGGAGGCCATGCACCTCCTCGAGTTGCGGTCGGGCCCCCAGGGCCATGCCAGCTACCGTTGGGTGGCCCAGGAGATGCACCGGCTCATCGCCGGCCAGGCCGGGCACCGGCTGTTGGCCGAGGCCATGTCCCACGTCGACTTCGGCGCCGAGGACCTCGAGCGACTGGAGTCGGAGCGCCGTGCCGAGGGAAAGAGAAATTCGTTGTCGGCAGCGGGAAATCCCGTAATCCGCTGACCTGGGAAGTTTCACAAACTCCCAGGTGGGCCGCCGTGCATGTCATTTGACGGAGGACCGTGCCCGTGGCCTATCGTTCGCCCAGTCCCAGTCGCCCCGATGGGCGCACCGTGTGATCTCGATCGCCCGGTGCGACTGGAGGGGGGGATGCTGTGAGAGGCGGAGGGAGGCCCAGGGGATCGAGTAGAAAACGCTTCCCCGAGACCGGCGACACCAGTCGAAGGTAACGGGGGAGTGGTGCCAAAGACCCCTGGGTCCGACCGCCTGCACACCTGGCAGTGCGGATGGACGGACCTCGAGACGGACACCCGGTCCGACCCCACCGTCGGGGCCGTCGGCCGGGAATAGTACGGTCGTCCCGCTGGTTGCCACAGTGCCGGACCGAGGGTCCGGGTGCGGTACCACCGGTTGGAGCTGGGCCGGAGCCGTCCCGGCCGAGTGCGAACGAAACGGTGGCGGAACCGTCTATGCTCCCGCCCAACTCACCACGGAAAGACCGAGATGCCACAAGAACTGGACGAAGTCGAAGGGCCCGATGAACTCATCGAGGGAGACCTCGATGAGTTGGCTGACGACGACGACCTCATTGCCGAAGACGGGTTGGCCATCGCCGACGACGATGACGACGACGTCGAGATCGCCGTGGTGGTCGAGGTCGACGACGTGGCCGCAGTGGTCGAGCCGGTGACGAAGACGGCCAAGGCCGGCGCGGCCGGCGAGGAGGCGGAGGAGGACGACGAGGAGGAGCCCGACGACGAGGACGTCGAGGCCAGTCTGGACACCATCCTGAAGGAGCGACTGGTCGTCGAGGAGCCGGAGGACGACGAGGACGCCCCCGAGCCCGAGGACCGGACCGCCGACGGCGTCGAGCGGGTCCTACCCAAGCAGCCCGGCGAGTTCGTGTGCCGATCCTGCTTTCTGGTCAAGCATCCCAACCAATTGGCGGACCGGAAGAAGATGCTCTGTCGCGACTGCGTGTGACGGGGAGCGACCATGGCTGAACCCGAGGCTGCACCGGACGACGACAGACCTTCGGGCAGCACCCTCAACGAACGGCTCCTCGACGCCTTGGTCTACGTCCCGGCCGGCCTGGCCCTCTCGGTGGCCGAGGAGCTGCCCCGACTGGCGGCACGGGGACGGCAGCGCCTCGGGGTGCGGGTGTCCTCGGCCCGCGCCGTAGGCCAGTTCGCCGTGAAGGCCGGGCACGACGAATTCCTACGCCGGTCCGAGGGCTGGTTCGCCCGGTCCGCCCCCCGGCCCACCGGAGACGTCGGGCCATCCCGACCGCCCCCGCCCGGGCCGGCCGGCCCACCCCCCTCCGGGGGGGACGCCGAGGCACCATCGACGCAGACATCGGCGGCACCGGCCGCCACCGATCGACCTGCCGACCTGGCTCCCGACCCGCCGACGGCGGCCTCCTCACCGGCGGAGGGAGCGGGTCGGGCCGGCGGAAGCGGCAACGGGCACATCCCGACCGTCACCACGCTGTCCATCCCCGGGTTCGATGCCCTGTCGGCATCCCAGGTGGTCCAGCGGCTCGATGGTCTGAACCGCTCCGAGCTGGTCTCGGTGCGGGCCTACGAGGCTTCCACCCGGGGGCGTCGGACCATCCTCAGCCGGGTGGATCAGCTGCTCGACGAACGGTCCTGACCCCGGGAGCGGGGTCGATCGGGCCGGGAGGAGACCAGGTGGAGTCGGTACGGCCGGCAACGGAGGACGATCAGCAGCGACTGGCCGTGCTGGCCGACGAGCTGGTGGCGTCGGTGACCGCGCAGCGGGGTGGGGGGCGGCTGGTGGCGTCGGCGCTCGACGGGACCGGGGGCAGATCCCTCAGCGACCTTCTGGGACCCCTGCTCGACCGGCCCGACGCTCTGGTGCTGGTGGGAGGACTCGACGGGGTGGTGGTGGGATTCGCCGTCACCACCTACGAGCTGGACGGGCGGGGCTCCCGGTGGGGCCGCCTCGGCGCCTGCTTCGTCGAGGAGGAGGCGCGAGGTGTGGGGGTGGGCCGCCTCCTCCTGGAGCGCTCGTTGGCGTGGTTGGTCGACCAGGGCTGCGCCGGGGTCGACGGCACAGCCCTACCGGGGGACCGTGGGGCCAAGTCGTTCTTCGAGTCGGCCGGGTTCAAGGCCAGACTCCTGACCATGCACCGCCGGCTCGACTGACCGGCGGCCTCGGCTCGGAGGTCCGGGTCCCGTCGGTCAGGCGCCCCGACGGCCCGGCGACGACCGGGCCGGCACCGGACGGCGTGGGCCGGGGGGAGGGGGGATGGGGATGCCCATGAGCCGGGCCAACTCGGGTACGTAGCCGGAGGCCTGACGGGCCGCCGTGAGCACCGCCTCGTCGGCGTCGGTGGGCAGACCGACCGGCTTCACCGTGCGCCGCACCGGGGACTCGACCACCACCTCGAGGAGCGCCAGCCACTCCGCCGGCGGGGTCTGGGCCGACATGGCCTGACCGGCCGCCCCGGCCAGGCGCACGGCCAGCTCCGAGGAGAGCCGGGCGGCCGGTTCGGGAGGGCGGATGGAGGCCCGGACGGCCTCGACGGTCCGACCCTCGTCGAGCGCCGAGGTGATGCGCTCGACCCACCGCTCGCGTAGCGCCGTGACCCGCTGGTCGAGGGCGGTCCGCAACGCCGTGGCCATCTCCGTGCCCTCGTCGTCCAGCGTCACTGTCGATGCCGAGGCCACGATGGAGCGAAGCTCGCGGAGGGGCACGTCCTTGCCGGCGGCGCGGGCCGAGGCGGCCCGGTCCTTCCACGACGCCAGGTTGATCTTGGGGAGCAACTGCTCGGCCAGGGACAGCAGTGGCCCCGGGGTGACCTCCGGTCGGCTCTCGGCCCGGGCCCGGCTGTTCTGCTCCTCGATGGCCTGGCGGACCGCCGGGATGCCCCCCTTCAGGAGCTGCTCGGCCACGGGGAGCTGCTCCGGCGGCAGCTCGGCCAGGGCGGCGTTGCGGTAGGTGCTCGACGGGGTCGGTCGGCGGGGATTGTCCCGTCCTCCCGACTCGCGGCCACCGGGCCGGGCTGGGGCGGGCCGCTTCCGTGCACCCCCGTCCTCGGAGGGGGCTCCCGTCGTCTGGCGGTCCCGCGACCGGGCGTCGCTGCGTGGCCCACGGTCACCGCCTTCGGAACGGGGTCGGCGGTCGGCGGGACGAGGGGCCCCGTCACGGGGTCCCTCGGCGCGTTCGTCCCGACGGCGCTTGGATTTGGAGGCCAGCACGACGTTGACGTCGGGGCCGCTCTTCGGGGTCCCGAGGACCTCGATGCGATCCACGCTACGCACGTCGCCCTTGGCCTTGAGGGGAAGCAGGGCGGTCACGGTCGTGCCGTCCAGGGTGGTCTCGACCTCGGCCCGGAGGACCGAACCCACGCCGGAGCCCTTGGGCACCAGGGACGCCTCTACGGTGCCGCGGGGCTGCTTGGCCCCGGCGGCACGCCACGTCCACGTGGTGTCCCCGGTCTGACTGGTGAGTTCGACTTCGATGCGATGGGCCATACCGGCGGACAGGCTACTGCCGCCGACGCCACTCGTCGGCACGGTGGCTGGGGCCGACCGCTAAGAAGGGGGTAAGAACCCCCTGAAATGCACGTTTGGCGACCCGCGCCCACCCTACGATGGCCCGGTGGAGAGGGCCGGCCGCCGCCGGCGGCGCGGGCGTCGGGGTGGGGATCGTCCGCCGTTGGAGGAGACAGACGATGGATGAGTCCGAGTCAGACGGTCACGCCTCGGAGGACGCCGTCCCGACGGACGGGGTGGAGTCGATGGCGCCCACCGAGCCGACCGACAGCACCACCCTCGCTCCGACCGGTCCCCACCTTCCGCCCCGGCACGACGGGCCGCCCCCGGCCCTGGCGGCGTCGACGACCGACCCGACCGGCTCCGGGCTCGAGGCGGTCCACCGGCTCGAGCCCACCAAGGCCGTCCCCGTGTGGGGTCCGGTGGTAACCCATCCGGTCGATCGGCCACCGGGTGGAGCGCCGGGCGCCACCGGTGCCGGCCGCGGGCCGGGATGGCTGTGGGCGGTGATCGCGGTGGCGGCCGCCCTGGTCGGGGCCGTGATCGGCGGAACCATCGTGGCCGCCACCGACCAGACCGGCAACGGAGCCACGGTCAAGGAGATATCGGCCGGGCCGGCTCTCCTCAACGGCGTGACCGACATCGAGACGGTCATCGGCAAGGTGCTGCCGGCCATCGTCTCCATCGACGCCAAGGGCCCGGCCCCGGCGTCGCAGTCCCTGTTCGGTGGCTCTTCCGCCGGGGTGCAGGAGGACCAGGGCACCGGGATGATCATCACGTCCTCGGGTGAGGTGGTGACCAACAACCACGTCATCGCCGGCGCCACGAAGATCTCCGTCACCCTCTATGGCAGCTACAAGCCCATACCGGCGACCCTGGTGGACACCGACGCCACCAACGATGTGGCGCTGTTGCAGATCACCGGCCAGTCCAACCTCCCCTCCGTCACCTACGGCAACTCCGACGACGTCCAGGTCGGGGACGCAGTGGTGGCCATCGGGAACGCCCTCGGCCTGTCGGCCGGCACCCCCACGGTCACCCAGGGGATCATCTCGGCCAAGGGGCGGTCGGTCCAGGCCAGTGACTCCTCCGGCAACGCCACCGAGAACCTGACCAACATGTTCCAGACCGACGCCGCCATCAACCCGGGTAACTCGGGTGGCCCGTTGGTCGACAGCTCGGGTCATGTCATCGGCATGAACACCGCGGTGGCATCCAGCGCGGACGGCACCTCCCAGGCCCAGAACATCGGGTTCGCCATCCCGTCCAACAAGATCGGGAAGCTGCTGCCGGCCCTGCGGAGCAAGTCGATCGGCAACCAGCCGGCGTCGGGTACCGGCTTCCTCGGCGTGTCCCTCGAGACCCTCACCTCCCAGTTGCGCAGCGAGTACGACTTCGTGCCCACCCAGGGTGCGGTGGTGCTGCAGGTCCAGTCGGGCAGCCCGGCCGGTGCCGCCGGACTGGAGCAGGGCGACGTGATCACATCGTTCCAGGGCAAGCCGGTGACCAGCGCCGACCAGCTGGCCGACGACATCCAGGTCGACAAGCCCGGTCAGAAGGTCATCATCGGCCTCTACCGGGGCCCGGACCAGAAGACCGTCACCGCCACCCTGGGCAGCAGTGCCGCCCAGGCGGCTGCCGGCTGAGCCCGCTGGCGCCGGGCCGGGCCGGGCCCGTGACCGGCCACCTGCCCGTGACCGGACACCGGGGTGCACCGGTGGCGTCCGCCTTCCCCTACCCTCTGGACATGGAACCCGCAGATGGTGTGACGGTGAGCGATGGGGGAGCGACTCCGGCACTGACCCTCGAAGGCCTGTCCGCACCCCGCCTCGAGCCCGCTCGTGACGGTACCCCACCCGACGACGGGGACCTGGCCCGGATCCTGGACGCCGCCACCACGGTGCCCGACCACGGGGGGCTGCGACCCTGGCGCTTCGCCGTCGTCACCGGCCCGGGACGGGACCGCTTCGGCCAGGCACTGGTGGACGGGTTGGTCGGCCTGCAGGGCGAGGGCATACCCGAGGGGGCCCTGACCAAGATGCGGGGCAAGGCCTTCGCCGCACCCTGCGCCGTGGTGGTCGTGGCCTCACCCCGGCTGGAGTCGAACGTCCCCGAATGGGAGCAGGTGGTCTCGGCGTCATGCACCGGCTACGCCATCGTGCTCGGGGCCGCCGCTCTCGGGCTGGGGGCGGTGTGGAAGAGCGCCCAGGTCCTCGACACCGACCCGGTACGGGCGCTCTTCGGTCTGGCCGGCCACGAGCGGCTGCTGGGCTGGGTCAACCTGGGCTCGCCGGGGCGGCCGTCCCGCAAGAAGGGCGTCTACGCCTCGGGTGCCGTGCCCGACACCCCGTTCACAGTGGTGGGGGACTGACCGGCCCACCGGACGCCGGGACGGCCCTTCGGTCGGCCCGCTCGAACGCCTCGGACACCGATAGCGCCAGGAGGGAGTCGACCACCACATCGGCGCGGCGGAGATCGAGATCCCGGGTCAGGGGATGGGGGACCGCCACCGTGTAGAGCCCGGCCGCCGCTGCCGCCGCCACACCGTGGGGGGAGTCCTCGACGGCCACCGAGTGGGCCGGGTCGGCACCGAGACGCCCACAGGCCAACCGGTAGGAGGTGGGCTCGGGCTTGGCCGGGACGCCGTCACCGCGGCACACCACCGCCGCGAACCGGTGCCGGATCCCCAGCCGACCCAGTAGGCCGTCGACCCACTCGTGGCTGGAGGACGACGCCACTCCCACCGGCACACCCAGGGCCTCGGCCCCGGCCAGCCACTCGAGGACCCCATCCCGGAGAGGTTGGTCAGCCTGGATCTCGTCCCGCCGGAGGCGTCGCCGCTCGGCCAGGTCCGGGTCGAGCGGTCGGCCCAGGAGCCGCTCGAGCTCGGACCACGGGTCGAACACGTCGTCCCCGCCGATGTTGCGCTGCCAGTCGGCGCGGTCCAAGCGGTGGCCGTGGTCGTCCCACAGCTCGACCCACGAGCGGTACAGGGGCTCCTCGGTGTCGAGGATGGTGCCGTCGAAGTCGAGGACCAGGCAGCCCCGGGGGAGGGGTGACCCGGGGTCAGGGGCCATGGTCGTGACCACGTCCGGGCGCGGTGACCAGGCGCAGCGAGCCGGCGAACGTCGCCTGGGTGCGCAGGTGCCCGTGACGCCCGTCCCAGCGACCGGTGGCCAGGTCGGCGGCCAGCGTCTCGACGGCGCGGGCCTCGGCGTCCGCCCCGACGAAGGTCCACGCCGACTGGGACCGTCGGACGGCAGGGTCGAGGAACGCCTCGGGACGGCCGTAGAACGCCTCGGTGAAGCCGTCCACGCAGTCGAAGGGGACGGGGACGGGAGCGGACGTGGTTCCCGGGCCCAGGGCGGCCACCACCGAGCCGATGGTGGGGTAGCGGCGGGACTCGGTGGCGTACAGCTCGGGCGCGTACTCGGCCAACCAGAGGACGTCAAGCGCCGCCGGGTCGAAGGTCAGCACCACCACCGGGCCGACGGCGACCCGGCGCATCTCGGCCAGGCCGGTCATGGGATCGGGCCACTGGTGGATGGTCACGGTGGCCATGGCGGCGTCCACCGCTCCGTCGGCCAGCGGGAGTGCCCCGGCCACGGCCCGGACGGCCCGGGAGCGGGGCCGGGGTCGTTGGGCCAGCATGGCCTCCGACGGCTCCACGGCGATGACGACGCGACCGGGCGGCTCGTAGGAACCGGCCCCGGCCCCCACGTTGAGCACGGTGCGGGCCGGCCCCAGGGCCGCCAGGATCAGGGCGGCGATCCGTGGATCGGTCTGGCGGCGACCGGCGTAACCCTGGCCGTAGCGCCCGTAGTCGACGTCGCCGGCCGGCCGGCCCACTACCCCCACCGGGCGGCCATGGGCGGCCCGAATCCGGCGTCGGCGGCGCAGGCGCCGCACAGATCCAACCGCCGGGCGCCGGGCCGGTCCGAGGCGGCCACGCGGCGCCAGCCGTAGCGCCGGGCCTCCTCGAGGCAGGCCGACTCCGACCAGCGCGGCGAGGTCCGGGCGCCGCACTTTCCGCAGGTCCGGAAGAACACCTCGTCGTCGTAGAGATCGTCGAAGTTCAACTCGTCGGGGTCGTAGTCCATGGGGGTGGCTCCGCGCCCAGGATACCGCCGTCCCGTGCCCGTGGAGGCACCAGCGCCGGGCCCGGTGGTGAGGCCGCGGACCTAGGATGACCGGAGGGCCGCCACCGGGTCGAGCCCGACCGTCGAGGCCCGGACCCGGGCCCGGGCTCCGGAAGCGATCGTACGAGGTGCGTGGACCATGACCGATGTGAACGACTTCAACACCCAGATCATCGAGGAGTTCCGGGCCAACGCCGGCGTCGTCGCACAATTCGGAGGGGCGCCGCTGTTGCTGTTGACCACTACGGGGGCCAAGTCAGGCCAGGACCGGGTCCATCCCATGATGTACCGACCCGAGGGCGAACGGATGTTCGTCTTTGCCTCGAAGGCCGGTGCGCCCAGCAATCCCGACTGGTACCACAACCTGGTGGCCCATCCGGAGGTGACGGTCGAGGTGGGGGCGGAGCGCTTCGGCGCCAAGGCCCGGGTCGTCACGGGCCCGGAGCGGGACCGGATCTATGCGGCCCATGCCGCCGAGTATCCGGGGTTCGCCGAGTACCAGGAGAAGACGGATCGGATCATCCCGGTGGTCGAACTGGATCGACACTGAGGCTCCGACCGGGCCGACATCGTCCGACCCGGTCCCCGGAGTGACGTCCTGGTCCCTTAATATCGTCACCGTGACGAAATCACCCGACACACCCAGGTGCGGCTGGTGTCACCGCCCGCTGCCTCAATTTCCCGGAGCGGGCCGTCCCCGTCGGTTCTGCAGTGCCGCTCACCGCCAGCGGGCCTACGAGGCCCGTCGTCGGGCCGACTCGTTGCAGATTCCCGCCGGTCAGGTCATCGTCTCCGAGGACGATCTCCGGCGGGTGCACGATCGTCTGTACCGGTTGGAGTCGGCGATCGAGGACGTGGAGGCCGACCTGGCCGGAAAGACCGGATCGGCGGCGTACCGGGACGCCTTCGACCACCTCTATGAGGCGGCAAAAGACCTGGTGGGAACCGTTGTGGAGCCGGTCAGGCAGTAGGGCGTTCCCCTTTGACGCCCCTCTCCTCCCCCGATCAAACCGCCGATAATGTATATTATGTCAAGTAAAACATTCTGCTTAAGTCAGATTGGCGACACAACGAAGAGGCGGGCGTCGGGCGTCACTCCCCCCGGGCCACGACCGTGTTTCACGCAGTAGTGGGCAGTGGCCCTTTGATGAACGTGGAGAGCCCCGTGATGGGCGGATCGAGCCACTTGATGGGCCTGTTGGTGACCGATCGCATCACGACTAGTTCGTTCGACCATCGGGGCTTACCCGTCGGCGCTCCGATGCTTGTTCCGCCGCTCGACCACCTTTATCGAGATCTACTCCAGGAGCTAGAGCGCCATGGGGAGCTCGAGCGCCATGGCCACCGTCCGTGTACCACAGCACCTGGTGCGGCAGCGGTGGCGATGAAAGTGGTTCGTACGTACGGCCGCGAGTCCGCCGATCGCCTCCCCCTCCCCCGCCCTACCGGGCCGAGCGTGCGGAGCGCCGCGATGGTTGATGGAAGGCGTCCCGGTGACGGTCTGGATCGCTTGGGAGCGATTGTGGTTACTCAGCACGTTCTGCAGGCAGAAGTTGACCGGCGGGTGCGGGCGGCGAACGAACGCGGCTGATCGGACGGCCCTAGCGCACGTTCTCGGCATTTCGAACGTCACTCCCTACCGGCAGTTCCGTCAAAGTCCGGCAGAGTCGTCAGTACCAGATCGGCGGCGATGACGACGTGTTGGTGAACGCCCGACGGCGACGCCGACTCAATCGCGAACGAGTTTCAGTGCCAGCCTGGGAACGACGAAGGATGCCAGAAAGATCGGTAAGAACCTCTTTCCGGTGCACCGGAATGCGACGATCTCGTCCTCGGCGGCGTCGAAGGTTTCAGTACTGCTCGACGTTCGGCCGTTGCGGACTTGCAGGGTATGACGTCCAGGCTCGACTGGTACCTCCATCGTGTCGTCCATTTCGACCGACCCGACCTGCTCACCGTCGACCACGACATCGTAGGGGCCACGACGCACCTCCGCTCCGATTGCCCTATGTGTCAACTTCAGCGTTGTCGACATCTGTCGATCTCCTGTTGTTCCGAACGGCCCGGGCGTCTGGGTGCTCGGCGACGAACGCAGCATACCGGCGACCGTCATCCACGCTCGGCCTCAAACATTGTGGCCCGGTCACAGGTGCTGCCCGTACGGATTCAGCGGCTAGGGAACCATGTTCCTTCCTCGTGTAGTCGAATAGCGCCACCGACCCGGTGTGCGGGCCACCCCGGCCTGGCACTATGGGGATCGTGAAGGCTCAGCCCCACAACAGAGTGGACGCGCCCGTGGAGGTCGCAGACGACATGGTCGAGCGGGTGCGTGCGATGTGCCTGGCACTGCCCGAGGTGGCGGTTCGCGTCGACTATTCGCGAACCAGCACGAGATCGACGGCGTACTCGTTCGACATCCGCCGACGGTCGTTCTGCTTGCTGGTGGCAATAGGGAAACCCACCGGCAAGACCGTCCCCCTGCTCAGACTGCGTGCGCACCCAGACGAACGCCAGGCATTGCTGTCCACTGGTCATCCGTACTTCGTCCCCCGATCCGGTCCCGATCGGATCGGGGTGCTGCTTACCGACGACACGGACTGGGAGGAGATTGGCGAGCTGGTGACCGAGAGCTACAGGATCCTCGCACCGAAGAAACTCAGCGCACTGCTCGACTAGTACGGCACCCTCAGGGATACCGATTGATGGCTGGGGAACACCTGGCCCGTCCCCGCCTTGATGCCCATCGGCCCTTGGCGGTCCAAAGTCCCCGTCGCCTACGGTGGGGGCATGTAGGCGGCGAAAGGACCTCAATGACCACTGAGAACGTGGCCATCTTGTTCACGGACATCGTGGGGTCTACTGCGCTGTCGCAGCGGCTCTCGGCCGAGGTTGCCGACGAGGTCCGCCGTGGCCATTTCTCCATCCTGCGGCGGGCCATCACCGAATCGGCCGGCATCGAGGTGAAGAACCTCGGTGACGGGCTGATGGTGGTGTTCAGTTCGGCATCGGCGGCTCTGGGGTGCGCAGTAGGCATGCAACAGGGCGTCGAACTGGGCAACCGAGACGGTGCTGAACCAGTCGGACTGCGGGTCGGGCTGAGCGTGGGCGAGGTCAGCAACGAGGACGGTGACTACTTCGGGGACCCGGTTGTCGAGGCGGCCCGGCTCTGCTCCCGCTGCGACACCGGTCAGATCCTGGCGACCGACCTCGTGCGGGCCATGGCCGGTCGGCGCAGCCGTCACCAATGGCGGTCACTAGGAACGCTGGCCCTGAAGGGCCTGCCCGTGCCGGTCGAGTCCATCGAGGTGGTCTGGGAGCCGCTGGGTGGATCCGATCCCACGGAGATGGTTCCGCTCCCGGCTCGTCTGGCCGTGCACCCTTCGGTCGGAGTGGTGGGCCGAGATACCGAGGTGGCGGCGATCACCGACGCCGTGAAACAGGTCGGGGCCGGCGGGGGACGCCAGATCCTCCTCGTCTCCGGCGAGGCCGGTTTGGGCAAGACGACCGTGGTGGCCGAGGCGGCACGGTCCGCCTTCCACGCCGGGGCTTGCGTCCTCTTCGGCCACTGCGAGGAGGACCTGGCCACCTCCTACCAACTGTTCGCCGAGGCCCTCGGCCATTACGTCACCCACGCCCCCGAGGAACAGCTCGCCGCCCACGTGGAGGCCCACGGGTCGGAGCTCTTGGCGCTGGTCCCGGCATTGAACAGCCGGATCCCGGACCTGCCGCCGAGCAAGGCCACCGATTCCGACACCGAGCGGTTCCTGCTCTTTTCCGCCGTGGTGGGCCTGTTGACCATGGCCTCGGAACACCAGCCCGTCGTCCTGGTCCTCGACGACCTCCAGTGGGCCGACGAGGGAAGCCTGCTGCTGCTCCGCCATCTGGCCTGCGCCGACCCGACCGTGCGGGTAGTGATCCTCGGCACGTACCGGGACAGCGAGCTGTCCACCGCCGAGGCCCTGGTGGAGGCGCTGGCTGCCCTCCACCGCCTCGACGGGATCAACCGGATCGACCTGGTCGGCCTGGACCCCACCGGAGTGGTGGCACTGATGGAGGCCGCGGCCGAGCACCGACTCGACGATGTCGCCGTGGGCCTGGCCCACGCCATCCACCGGGAGACCGACGGCAACCCGTTCTTCGTGAGCGAGGTGCTCCGCAACCTGGTCGAGACGGGCGCTATCGGTCAGGACACCACCGGACGGTGGGTGGCCGAGGACACACTCGACCCTACGGCCCTGCCCGACTCGGTACGCGAAGTGATCGGGGCCAGGGTGCTCCGCCTGGGCAAGGAAGCAGGGCGGATCCTCTCGATGGCAGCCGTCATCGGCCGGGACTTCGATCTACACCTCGTGGCGGTCGCGACCGACAGCACCGAAGATGATGTCCTCGACGTGCTCGATGCCGCCGCGGCGGTGTCCCTGGTGCGGGAGCAGGCGGGTAGCCCGGGACGGTTCAACTTCGCCCACGCCCTGATCCAGCACACTGTCGCCGAGAACCTCGGACCGACCCGCCGGGCGCGGGCCCACAGGAGCGTGGCCGAAGCCCTGGAGGAACTCTGCGGAGATCGGCCCGGGATGCGCGTGGGCGAACTGGCCCGCCACTGGAGTGCTGCTCAGCCCATCGACCTGGCCAAGGCCATCGGGTACTCCTGTCAGGCGGGCGACACCGCACTCCGTGCCCTAGCCCCTGCCGACGCCCTTCGCTACTACGCCCAAGCCCTCGACCTCCAGGCCGAGGCGGCCGACCCCGATCCAGTCGGCGGGCTCGACATAGCCATCGGGCTCGGCACCGCCCAACGCCAGACCGGGGACCCGACCTCTCGCGAGACCTTGCTCGATGCGGCTCGCCGGGCTGCTGCTCTCGGTGACACCGATCGACTGGTGGCAGCTGCGCTGGCCAATAACCGGGGTTGGTTCAGTGCCGCCGGTGTCATTGACACTGAGAAGGTCGAGGTCTTGGAGATAGCCCTCGATCGCCTTCCTGCCGACCACATCGCCAGAGCGCTCGTGCTTTCCACCCTGTGTTCGGAACTCGCCTACGGGAGCCCCCTCGAACGTCGCCAGGCTTTGGCCGACGAAGCCGTCGCCATCGCCGAGTTGAGCGGTGACGATGCCCTCATCGTCCGCGTGCTCAACAACCTCGTTGCCCCCCTGCTCGTGCCCTCTCTCCATGAGCAATCCCTGGCCCGGACGGCTGACAGCTTGGCTCGCGCCGAGCGGGTGGGCGACCCGGTGTTGCTCTTCTTTGCCGTTTTCTGGCGCGCATATGTTGCTTCCCAGGCCAGTGATATCGACGAACTGGATCGCTGCCTCGACATCATGGCGTCGCTGGCCGAGCGACTTGATCAGCCGATGTTGACTTGGAGCGACACCGCCTATCGCTCCGCACGGGCGTTGATTGCCGGGGACACCGACCGAGCTGAGGAGTTGGCCAACGACGCCCTCAAGATCGGCACCGATGGTGGACAGCCAGACGCCTCGATCTTCTTCGGTACACATCTCATCGGTGTGAACCAACGACGCGGGACCTTGGGTGAACTGGCATCACTCTTGGAGCAGATGGCAGCCGACGCTCCCACTGTGGCCGGGGCGCTAACTGCGGTAGTGGCTCTGGCCCACGCAGAAGCTGATCGGATCCAGGATGCTGCCCGCCTCTTGGAGGAGCTCGCCACGACCGACTTCGAGCTTCCCCTGGACAGTGTCTGGCTTACCACAGTGGTTGAGTACGCCGACGCGGCCATCGAAGTTCAGGACCCAAAGTACGCCCGCCCGCTGTTCGACCTGCTCGTTCCCTGTGCCGATCAGTTCGCCTCTATTGGCATGGCCGGAGCTGAGGGCCCGGTCAGTCATTACCTCGGTGGTCTCGCCACCGTCCTCGGCCGCTACGGCGAGGCGGACAGCTATTTCGCCCACGCCGCTGCGGTCGACGACCGGGCCGGGGCCAAGTTCTTCGCCGCCCGGACAGATCTCGGTTGGGGACGGATGCTCGCAAAGCGGGGCGCACCCGGCGACGCCGACAGGGCGCGGGACCGTCTCGCCCGGGCCCACGCCACAGCCGCGGAACATGGGTACGGGAACGTGGAGCGACGTGCTGCCGCGGCTCTCCACGACGTGGACTGAGCCTTAGCGGCGGTCGGTCGACCCTTGCCTGCACCCTGTCGACGCACCCTGTCGACGAGGCGGCGACATGCCAGAATCGGGCCATGCGGCGATGGCGCCACGCAGCGGTCGTCCTCGTGATGTTGGCGACCGTGGGGACGACCGTGGGCGCGCCTGGGGTGGGGGTCGGGGCGGCGGGGGCGGTCGGCACCGCCCCGACGGCCCCGGATGCATCCCCACCAGGGCCCTCGAGCGCCTACGACTGCACGCTCACGTCCACGCCGGCTGCCGTCGCCTTCACCGGCGCGGACGGGACGGCGTCGGAAATCGGGTGGGAGGGCAACCAGCAAGGGGTGGTGACCTGCCTGGGCGGTACGTTCCTCGTGCAGGACGGCGTCTACAAGGACTACGGGTTCGGCATCTACAACGGCTCCCGGACCACATGGGTGGATGCGGACGGCTATCTGCCCGCGCAGATCACCTCCTTCGGGTACTCGGGGGCCAGAGTCTCGATCACTGAGTTCGCCGACAAGCTGGTACTCGGGGGTGACGACTACGTCGCCGTGTACAGCAGGGTGGCGGTGTCGAACCCCACCGCCCACGAGATCACGGCGAACCCGGGGGCGTCGGCCGGCCTGGTGCCGCTGAACTCGGCCGCCGATGTGGTTGCGCCCCACTCGACCGTCGATCACGACTACGTCGTGTCGGCCGACCGTTTCGGTGCCACCTATCCCTGGCCCACGGCAGGGGCGTTGGCGGGCGCCGGCGGTTTCGATCAGCACTTTGCGGACATGCGCAGGTACTGGAACGGACAGCTGGCCACCGTCGCCGAGGTGACGGTACCGGACCCGGCGCTGGACGACGCGTACCGGAGCGGCTTCATCTACACCCAGATCGCCCGGAGCGGCGATGAGCTCCGCACCGGTGTCAGCGGCTACGAACAGGAGTTCAGTCACGATGTCATCGGCATCCTCTCGAACCTCTTCAACCAGGGCTACTTCACCGACGCCCGGGCGTTGCTGCTCGAGGCTCGCAATGTGATGGGCGCCTCCGGTCAGTACGACGACGGGATCTGGACCTACTCGGTGCCCTGGGCGCTCTATCTGATGAAGACCGGGGATCTCGCGTTCGTCGAGCAGAACTTCGCCACCGAGGGCCCCCTCGGGGCCTCGCAACCGAGCATCGAGGACACCGCCAACACCATCCAGGCCGACCGCACCAGCCCCACGGGGATCATGGCCGCCACGGACGACATCGACACCCAGGGATTCTGGACGACCGACGATTACTCGGCCCTGCTGGGGCTGGCCGCCTACCGCTACCTGGCCGGCCGCGTCGGGGACATTGCCGAGGCCACCAGGGCGACCGAGGAGTACGACAGCCTCCTGTCGGCCACCAACCGGACCCTGGACGCGACCCTCCACCGGTACCACCTGGACTACCTTCCGTGCTCCATCCTCCAGCCCAATACGGACAACCGCTGCCGGAAGCCCGAGGATGCCAACTGGCAGTCGCCGCTCGGCCAATGGGCCTGGGAGGGGTCCCTGTTGGGCGCCACACGCACCGGCCCGGGGATCTCCATGATCGACGCCACCTACGACTACGGATTCGGTCGGCTGAAGGGCAAACTTCCGCCCGACACCTTTGGTGGCTTTCCGGGCGACTACTACTCCTCCGCCTACAACGCCGGTTCCGGTACCGCCGGTCTCGCCAGTACACACCACCGGGACCAGGGGATCCTGAGCTACGAGGCGATGATCTCCAACAGCCAGAGCGGCCCGTACTCGTGGTGGGAGAGCTCGTCGGCGCCCTCGAGCCACACGCCGTGGATCGGCCGGCACCCGGCATCGGGGCAGGGCGCCTCCCCTCACGCCTGGGGGATGGCCACCGCCAACAGCGTCCTGTTGGACTCCCTGGTGGCCCAGCGCACCGACGGGACCCTTGTCGTGGGCCGGGGCGTCCCGTGGCAATGGCTGAGAGGTCGCCAGGCGATCGCTGCCTCGAACGTCCCGACCACGGACGGCCGGCGGCTGAGCCTTCGGATCGTTCCGGGCGCCCAGTCGGTGACCCTCACACTCAGCGGTGCGCTCCCGACCGGGCCCGTGCTCTTCCAACTTCCGTCGTTCATCGGCTCTATCGCGTCGACGTCATCGGGGGTCGTCGACCAAGGTACCGGGACCGTGGCGATCTCGGCCACGACCAGACACGTCACCGTCCGCTTGCCGCGTTCCCGCCGGGTCCTGAGCGCATTGACGCCCTGCCGGCGGAAACCCGGTCGCCAGGGGGTGGCGACCCGGTGCCGGCCGTCGTCCCCCGGCCGTGCCGGTGGTGGTCCCCGTGGGTTCCCAAGCCCCGCCGACCCGCCCAACAGCCAGGCGGGGCTCGTCGGCGTAGAATGGGGGGTGAGGCGTCGCCGGTTGCACCGGGGGGTGGCGCACCACCGACCCAGGAGGTTGCGGTGACCGAGATCGTGCACTACCCAGCAGGTGGGGCGTTCGCCTCGCCCGAGGAGGACCGGACCTACCGCAAGCAGCGCCTCGCCGCCGCCTTCCGTCTGTTCTCCAAATTCGGATTCGACGAGGGTGTGGCCGGCCACATCACGGCCCGGGACCCCGAGCGGCTCGATCACTTCTGGGTCAATCCCTTCGCCATGCATTTCGGCCAGATCCGGGCGTCGGACCTCATTCTGGTCAACCACGAGGGTGAGGTGGTCGAAGGGGACAAGCCGGTCAACACCGCGGCGTTCGTCATCCACTCCCAGGTCCACGCGGCCCGTCCCGATGTGATCGCCGCCGCCCACTCCCACTCCATCTACGGCAAGTCGTGGTCGGCCATGGGAAAGCTCCTCGATCCCATCACCCAGGACGTCTGCGCCTTCTACGAGGACCACGCCGTGTTCGACGACTTCACCGGTGTCGTGCTGGATCTCGAGGAGGGCAAGCGCATCGCCCACGCCCTGGCCGGCAACAAGGCGGCCATCCTGCGCAACCACGGGCTCCTGACCGTGGGCCACACGGTGGACGAAGCGGCCTGGTGGTTCATCACCATGGAGCGCTCCTGTCAGGCCCAGCTGCTGGCGTCGTCGGCCGGGACGCCGGTGCTCATCGACCCGGGGATGGCCAGGACCACGGCCAGCCAGGTCGGTTCGCACCTGGCTGGCTGGTTCAGCTTCCAGCCGCTGTTCGACCGGATCGTCAGGGAGCAGCCTGACCTGCTCGACTGAGTACCGTCGGCGGTACCACCGCCGGTTCAGACCTGCGCCCGCTGGGGCGTGATGATGACCACGGGGATCCGGCGGGACGTGTGCCGCTGGTAGACGTCGTAGCGCCCGGTCACGCCGCGATGGAAGACCCGGGACATCCCCCGGTTGGTGCGGTTGACCAGGGGCCAGAGTTGGGAGCGCTCCTCGGCGTTGGCCACCCGGGCCGTGGCCGGCACGACGGAGCGGCCGACCCGGACGGTGACTTCGGGACGGGCCTCGAGGTTGAGGAGCCAGGCCGGAGGTCGGTCGCTCCCCCCGTTGGAGGCCACCACGATCAGGTCCCCCCGGTCGCGGCAGTAGGTGAGCCCGTTGGTCCGGGCCAGGCCCGACTTCCGGCCGGTGGTGGTGAGGAGCAGGGCGGGCACCCGGTTACTGTGCTTGCCCACCCGCCCGTCGGACTTCTCGTAGATGTACTTGTGGAAGCGCAGGTAGGGATCGACGAACCGGGTGGTGAAGATGCCGTCCATGCCAGGATCCGGTCCTCAACGCCGGGCGTCGAAGGTGGGAATCAGGGTGCGGGCCGCCCGGGCCTCGTCCACCCGGCGCACCGGGGTGTGGAGGGGATACTCGGCCATCGTCCCCGCGCGGCTCGGTGGTCGCTTCGTAGGCGATGCGCTCGAGTGACTCGGCCAGGGCTTCGAGCGTCTGGGGGCTCTCGGTCTCGGTGGGCTCGATCATCAGGGCCTCGTCCACGATGAGTGGGAAGTAGACGGTCGGCGAGTGGAAGCCCTCCTCCAGCAGCCGCTTGGCCACATCCAGGGCCCGCACCCCGTGGGCCTGCTTGATGGTCCGCACCGAGAGGACCACCTCGTGCATGCAGGGGCGGTCGAAGGGGACGTCGTAGGTGCCGGTCAGCCGCTGGCGGATCCAGTTGGCGTTGAGCACGGCCGTCTCGGCGATCCGGCGCAGGCCGTCGCCCCCGTTGGCCAGGATGTAGGCCAGCGCCCTGGCCAGAACCAGCGCGTTGCCGTGCCAGGTGTGCATCCGGCCGATGGACTGCTCGGGCGTGGCCCAGCCGTACACCGGGGCCTGGTCGTCGGAGGCCACCCGGACGGCCCGGGGCCCGGGGAGGAACGGGACCAGACGCTCGGAGACGGCCACCGGGCCGGCCCCGGGTCCTCCCCCGCCGTGAGGGGTGGCGAAGGTCTTGTGCAGGTTCATGTGGACGATGTCGAAGCCCATGTCCCCGGGCCGCACCACGCCCAGGATGGCGTTGAGGTTGGCGCCGTCGTAGTACAGCAGTCCGCCCACCTCGTGCACGGCGGCGGCGATGGCGGCGATGTCCTCCTCGAACAGGCCCAGTGTGTTGGGGTTGGTGAGCATGATGCCGGCCACGTCCTCGTCGAGCACGGTGGCCAGGGCGGCCATGTCCACGCACCCCCGCTCGTCGCTGGGCACTGTGACCACCTGGTAGCCGCCCAGGGTCACCGAGGCCGGGTTGGTGCCGTGGGCCGAGTCCGGGATGATCACCTTGGTGCGCACCGACCCCCGCGCCTCGTGCCAGGCCCGCATGAGCAGCAGGCCGGTCAGCTCGCCGGCGGCGCCGGCGGCGGGCTGCAGGGTGGCCGCGGCCATGCCGGTGATCTCGCACAGGGCCTCCTCCAGCTCCACCAGCAGGGCCAGCCAGCCCTGGCTGAGCGAGGCGGGGGCGGCCGGATGAACCCCGGCCAGCCCGGGCAGACCGGCCACGGTGTCGCACACCTTGGGGTTGTACTTCATGGTGCACGAGCCCAGCGGGTAGGCCCCGAGGTCCACCGAGAACTGCCGATGGGACAGGCGGGTGAAGTGGGCCACCAGGTCGCGCTCGGACACCTCGGCCAGTGCCACCGGGTCGGCCCGCCGGTGGGCTTCGGGGACCAGCTCGTCGACGGTCATCTCCGGGACCCCGGTGGTGCGGAAGGACCACCCGCTCCGGCCGGGGTGGGACAGCTCGAACAGGGTGGGCTCGGACTCCCGGCCCAACAGGGGCGCGCTGGTGGCCTGGCCCCCCGGAGCGCCGGCTCCGGGGCCGTTGACCGGTCCCGCCATCACGCCACCGCCTTGGCCAGTGCCGTGACGTAGGCGTCGATCTCGTCCCGGGTCCGCCGCTCGGTCACCGAGATGAGCAGTCCGTCCTCGCCGTCGTTGAAGGCCTCGCTCCAGGGGGATGCCGGCCAGGAACCCGGCATCGGCCATCCGCTCGACCACCACGGCGGCCGGGACCGGGAGCCGAACGGCGAACTCCCGCACCACCGGGGCCGCCGCGTAGGCCTCCACCCGGTCCAGGGCCAGCAGGGAGCGGCGTAGGTAGTGGGTGGCCTGGGCGCAGCGTCGGGCCAGCTCGGCCAGGCCGGAGGTGCCCAGCCACCCGAGCTGGATGGCCGCGGTCACCGCCATCAACGTCTGGTTGGTGCACACGTTGGAGGTGGCCTTCTCCCGTCGGATGTCCTGCTCACGGGCCCGGAGGGTGGTCACGTAGGCCGGTCGCCCCTCGACGTCGACGGTCTCCCCCACCAGGCGGCCCGGCAGCCGTCGCACGTGGGCGTCGGCACAGGCGAACAGCCCGAGATAGGGACCGCCGAAGCCCAGCGTGGTCCCGAAGACCTGGCCCTCACCGACCACGACGTCGGCCCCCCACTCCCCCGCCGACTTGAGCAGGCCGGCCGCCACCGGGTCGACCCCCACCACCAGCAGCGCCCCGGTCCGGTCGCACAGGGCCCGGGCCTCGGCCAGGTCCTCGATGCAGCCCAGGTAGTTGGGGTAGCCCACCACCACCACGCCGGGCGGGATCGTCGTCACCGGGCCGGTCGTCGGGCCAGGCGGTGACCCCGTCGACCAGGGGAACGGTGCGGATGCGGTGGCCGGTGCCGAGCGAGGCCGTGGCCAGCATCTGGCGCCAGTGCGGGTGGATGCCGGCGGACAGCCACACCGACGCCCGGCCCGAGGCGGCCACGCCGAGGTTGACCGCCTCCACGGCGGCACTGCCCCCGTCGTAGAGGGAGGCATTGGCCACGGGCAGGCCGGCCAGCCGGGCCACCATCGTCTGGTACTCGAAGACGGCCTGCAGCACGCCCTGGGCCACCTCGGGCTGGTAGGGCGTGTAGGACGTCACGAACTCGGACCGACCGGCCAGGGCCCTGGTCACCGACGGGATCTCGTGGTCGTAGGCCCCTCCCCCGGCGAAGCACACCAGCCGGTCGGAGCGGGCCCGGTTGCCGTCGGCCAAGGCCTCCATGTGGGCCAGCACGTCGGGCTCCCCCACGCCGGCGTCGAGCTCCAGTCCCCGCTGCAGCCGGAGGGCCTCGGGCACCACGGCGAACAGCTCGTCGACCGTGCCGAGGCCCAGGAATGCCAGCATGCTGGCCACTTCGTCGTCGGTGTGGGGAATGTAGGTGCCCATGAAGCCGCTCCTCGAACGTTCGGTGTCTCGTGTCTAGCGGACGGGACCGGTGGGGGCCCAATGCCGGGGTCGCCCGCCGTTCATCGGGTGGAGGCCCACTGGCCCGTTGCGTGACGAACGGGGTCTCGACCACCCGGGCCGGGAGGACCCGTCCCCGCTGCAGTATGGCCAGCCCGGGGGCCGGGCCGGTGTCCTCGGTGCTGTCCAAGAAGGCCAGGGCGATCCCGTGTCCCAACATGGGCGAGTAGTTCCCGCTGGTGACGATGCCGACGGGCCGGTCGCCCCGGGTCAGGGCGCCGCCCTCCCGGGGCGGCTGGCGACCCTCGGTGGCCAGCCCCACCAGCCGGCGGCTCACACCGCGCTCCCGCTCGGCCAGCAGGGCCCGCCGGCCGCGGAAGTGTTCCTTGTCCCATCCGACCACCCAGCCCAGCCCGGCCTGCAGCGGGGTGATGCCCGGGCCCAGCTCGTGGCCGTGGAGGGGCAGGGCCGCCTCGAGGCGGAGGGTGTCCCGGGCCCCCAGCCCGGCGGGGAGGATGCCCGTCCCCAGCAGTGCCGCCCACAGGGCGTCGGCAGCGTCGGCCGGCACCGCCAGTTCCACCCCGTCCTCGCCGGTGTACCCGGTACCGGCGGCCAGACAGGCCACCCCCTCCCACACGAACGGGGACAGTGCGAACCGGGGCACCGACGGCCGCGTCGGGGGCCACCGTGGCCAGACGGGTGCGGGCGTGCGGTCCCTGGACGGCCAGGATGCACCGGTCGGCGGTGGTGTCCTCGCCGCCGATGGCGCTGACCACCCGGTCGGTGTTGGAGGCGTTGGGCATGACGTCGAAGACGCCCTCGGACAGCCACCAGACGATGATGTCGTCGACCACCGATCCGTCGGAATCGTCCAGCAGGTGGGTGTACTGGGCCCGGCCCGGCGCCGACCCGGCGCAGGTCGTTGGAGAGGGCGGACTGCAGCCGGTCGAAGGCGTCGGCACCCTCCACCCGTACCGTGCCCAGGTGGCTCACGTCGAAGACCACCGAGTCCTGCCGGCAGGCCCGGTGCTCGGCGATGGTCCCCTCGGTGTACGAGAGTGGCATCTCCCACCCGCCGAACTCCACCAGCTTGGCCCCCAGCCGGCGGTGGGCCTCGATCAGTGCGGTGTGCCGGAGCCCTCCCCCGGACCCGGCGTCTGCAGGGATCACGGGAGCCTCCGAGGTGTCGCCCACGTCGAAAGGTTACCGGTGCGGTGGATCAGGCGATGCGGGCCACGCCCGACGCAACCTGCCCGTCGCCGGCCAGGCCGTACTTGGCCAACAGGTCCAGGGTGTCCCGTTGGTAGAGCACGGTGACCCGGATGTCGGGGTAGAGCAGGCCGAGGCGCCTGACCTTGCTGTTCTTCTTCGTCACCAGCCGCTGGTTGAGCGTGGTCAGCTCCACGAAGAGGCCGGGCTCGGGAAGCCAGAAGTCGGGACGGAACCCGGCGGTGGGTCGACCGCTCGGGTCCCACTCCAACGCGAACTCGACGGGCTCGTACTCCCACATGACGCCGTAGAAGTCGAGGATGCGGGCGAACCGTTGCTCGGACTCGTGGGCGAACCGCTTGACCGGTGCGAAGGGATTGGCGTCGCGGCCCGGAGCGTCCTCGGTCAACGCTCGGCCGCCTCGGCGGAGGCCAGGTAGTCGGCGGCGGGATGGCCGGCCGGGCGCGGCGCGGGCGCGGTCTCGGCGGTCTCGGCGGTCGTCGGCGATCTCGACGATGGCCGCCTCCAGCTCGGAGACAACACCGGAGAGCGGCAGGATGTTGAACACTCCCTGGCCTCCGGCCAGCAGGTCCACCACCTCGCCGTCGGACTGGGCCAGCACGGAACGGCTCCCGACGAGTACCAACTGGGAGGACGCCAGGTCGGCGCCGAGGTCGCCGCGGAGGCACTCGACGGCCTGCCGGGCCTGTTGCAGCTTGAGGCCGGCGTCGAGCAGCCGCTTGATGACCTTCAGCTCCAGTACGTCGCCGTAGGAGTACCGGCGCTGGCTCCCACTGCCGGTGGCATCGGTGATGGAGGGGCGCAGGAGTCCGGTGCGGGCCCAGTAGTCGAGTTGCCGGTAGGTGATGCCCACGAGCGAGCACACCTGCGCCCCCCGGAAGCCGTCCTCGGGCCGCACGGAACTGACGCCCTGGGCCCGGGTGTCCGGTAGAGACCTACGTGGGCCACCACCGCTCGGCGCGCTCAACAGATCTGTTGTCGGTCACTCCCACTCCTCCACCTCGATCAGAGGTTGACCGTAAACCCAAACCTCACCGTCAACCTGCGGTTCTACGATATCACACCGCCGTAATTACGTGGGTGTGACCACAGGGGGCCCGGAGTGGTGGCCCGGGAGGCCCGTGATTTGGACATGGCGTCCTGACGGGCCATGATCGGACCATGACCGTGATCAAGATCAATGCCATCACCGTGCGGGAAGGTTCCGGCGACGAGCTGGCCCGAAGGTTCGCCAAGCGGTCCGGGGCCGTCGACGGCGCCGACGGTTTCGAGGGCTTCGAACTGCTCCAGCCCAACGACGACCGGGAGGTGTGGCTGGTGCTGACCCGGTGGCGCGACGAGGCCTCCTTCAACGCCTGGGTGGCGTCCCCGGCCTTCGCCCACGGGCACCGCTCCGAGGCCGAGCGTTCGGGCGGAGGATCGGCATCGGAGGAGGCCCGGCCGGTCGGGGCCCACAGCGAACTGTGGTCCTACGACATCGTGCCCCTTCCCCCGCCGGCATGACCACCGATACCGACCTACCGACCGACGCTGTACCTGTCCACCGTCGCTCGGTCGAGTTCGAGGCCTTCGACCACGGCGAGACCATCGTCGTGGTCGGCACGTTGCGGGACTCGCGGCCGTGGGCCGAGGACGGCAGTGCGGTCCAGACGGTGCACGACATGGAGCTGAGGGTGACGGTCAGGGTCGACGACATGACCATCAGCGAGGCCTCGGCCGCGATGCACACCTTCCCCCATGTCGAGTGTCCGGGGATCACCGAGGCCTTCGCCGGCCTGGCCGGGCTGTCGGTGACCCGGGGGTACACCCGAGCCGTCCAGAGCCGCTTCGGCGGGCCGCGGGGCTGCACCCACCTCGAGCAGTTGGCCCGCTCGCTCGGGCCGGTGGTGGTGCAGGCCGTCACCTCCCGTCGGGCCCGCTCGGTGGCTCTCGGCCGTCAGGACGACCTGCTGTCGGGGGCCGGGAGCCCCTGGGCGCGCGACTCCTGTCACGTCTGGGCCGAGGGCGGTGTGGCCGATCAGAAGTTGGCGGCGGGTTGGCGTCCGGGTATCGGGCCCTACCCGGCCCCGGCCGCCGGTGACCTTCAGAGAGTCGGGCGCCACGTCGTGACCCCCGGCTCGGTGGAGCTCCGATCCCGGAGGGGGGTCCGCCGGGGGGCGGTCCCGTTGGTGGCGATGGTGATGGCCGCCGTCACGGTGCTCGGCGGCTGCACCAGCCCGGGCACGGCGATAACCACCCCGTTCACCAAGACCCACCCCACCTTGGAACATGGGCCCAGCTACGAGGTCAAGGTCCTGGACATCAGCGGGCTGGGGCCGGTGCTGGTGGACGGCCAGGGCATCGCCCTCTACCTGTACGAGACGGACCATCGGGGCAGTCCGTCCCGCTGCTACGGCATCTGCGCCATCCAGTGGCCACCGCTCCTGGTCCCGACGGGTGTGGCGCGACCGGTCGCCGGCCCGGGCCTCGAGCCCGGTCTCCTCGGTACCGCCCCACGAACGGACGGCACCACCCAGATCACCTACAACGGGTGGCCGCTGTACCTCTGGCCCCCCGACCGGACTCCGGGCACGGCCACCGGACAGGCGCTGACCAACGCCGGGGGTCGCTGGTACGTCGTGGATCCGGCCGGCAACGCCGTCGTGACCAAGTAACCACGTCGGCGCGCCCGAGGTCAGGGCGGGCAGACTGGGCCCATGGAACCGACCCGTGCCCCCTCGCGCTGGTCGATCAACTCGACCGGCTCCTTCCTCAGCATCAACTCCAAGGGGTCGGTCCTCTCCATCGGGTCGGTCGGCTCGTTCGCCTCGGTGGGATCGATCGGCTCGGCGGTGTCGGTGGCCTCGGTCGGCAGCTTCCTCGGCGTGGCCTCGATCCTGTCGTGTGCCTCCGTACTGTCGGTGCTGTCCTACCGATCGGTGCGAGGGGCCATGACCGCAGGTAGCCGTTAGCCGGTGCCGCCTCGGAGTCGGGGGTCGGCAGCCGTCAAGGAACCAGGGAGGACTCAGTCGGTCGGCCCACCGAGCCAGCCCCGTTTGCGGAAGAGGTACAGGAGCCCGAGGGCTGACGCCAGCTCGAGGCCGATGGCGAAGGTGTAGAAGGGCCACCGTCCGGTGATGTGGGCTATCAGGAAGGAGAAGTTCTGGCCGAAGAAGCCGGTGAGGAAGCTGAGAGGAAGGAAGACCGTGGCGATGATGGTCAGCTGCTTCATCACCACGTTGAGCCGGTTGGAGACCGTCGACAGGTGGGTGTCCATGACCCCGCTCAGCAGGTCGCGGTAACCGTCGACCAGATCGCTCATGCGGATGAGGTGATCGTAGATGTCCCGCATGTACCGCAGGCCGTCGGCGGACACACCGGGCAGCTCGACCACCCCGGCGGTCACGCTGGCGAACATGTCGCGCTGGGGGGTGATCACCTTGCGGATGCCGATCAACGACCGCTTCATGGTGAACAGCGTGCCCAGCTGGGCGTCGGTCGGCTTGACCAGGATGGCGTCCTCCAGCTCGTCGATCTGGCCGTCGAATGTGTCCAGCAGGGGGAAGAAGCTGTCCACCAGCTCATCGATGATCAGGTAGGTCAGCGTCAGCTGGGGCGACTCCAGGTCGGACGGACGTTGGTGGCCGACCCGCTGGTACACGAGCTCCATGGCCGGGCACGGGCCGCGGCGCACGGTCACCAGAAAGTGCTCGGCGAAGATGAAGTGGACCTCGTCTGTGGACGTGGCGTCGGCCGAGGCCCCGTGGACCACCATGTAGGTGAAGCCCTCGTAGTCCTCGATCTTGGGGCGCTGGCCGAAGTGCTGCATGTCGTCGACGGCCAGATGGTGGATGTGCATCACATCGAGCAGGAAGTCGTGGGTCTCGTCGTCCACCCCGTCGAGGTCGAGCCAGAAGAACTCACCGGCGGTCAGGTGCCGCTCGATGTCCGGACCGGTGGCGGCGGTGGCGGCGCCGCCGAAGGTCAGGGTGCCCTGCATCCCCCGATTCTGCCGCCGGAGGACGGGCCCGGCGGGGATGGGCGGCAGCGACGCTCCCCTTCGGCGACGTGGACCGCGCTCCGTTCAGTCGAGGCGCACCAGGTGGCGGCGGTAGCGGTGCCCGTTGGACACGTACTCTCCCGCCGACAAGCGGATCATGGCCTGATCCGACCGGCCGGTGCGGAGGGTGGCTGGCACCCCGAGGGCCAGCGCCCCGGCCGGGACCGTCATGTTGTTGGGCACCACGGCGTTGGCCCCGACGGTGGCCCCGGTCCCGATCACGGCATGGTGGAGCACCACCGAGCCCGAGCCGACCAGGCAGTCGTCCTCCAGGAGGCACCCCTCCAGATGGGCCAGGTGGCCGATGACACAGCCGTTCCCGACCACCGTGGGGAATCCCGGGCCGGCGTGGACCACCGTTCCGTCCTGGATGGAGGTCCGGGCCCCCACGGTGATGGTCCCGTAGTCGCCGCGTAGGACGGCGTGGGGCCAGAGGCTCGACTCGGCGCCGACGGTGACGTCACCGATGACCACCGCGTCGGGATGGACGTACGCCTCGGGATGGATGACGGGGACCTGGTCCCCGAGCTGGTAGATGGCCATCGTCCGACCCTATGGCACGTCCCGTACTGCGGCCAGCGGGCCGGCCGGACCACGGACGGTGGGCGCCGGACCGGCTCGGCCCGGGGTCGCAGGCCAACGTGACAGTTCGATGACGATTGACCGGGCTAACGTTTGCCACGACAGCGTTCGCCGGTGGCCTGGGTCAGGAGGCTCGACGGGGAGGAGATACGTGGGAGCGCCCACCGCCGTGCACGGAGCCCAGAGCACACGAGAAGCGGCCAACCCGGTGACCCACCCGCTGGTGGGATGGGTGGTCCTCGGCTGGCTCGGGGCCATGGGGATGGTCCTCTCGGGTACCCGTATCGGAGCGGTGCCCGATCCCCACCTGGCCCTGTGGTGGTTCTCGGTCCCGGCCGGTGGGTCACCAGTCGAATCGGTGGTGTTCTACGTGTCGGTGGCCCTGCTGGTGGGGGCCTGGCTGGGCCTCGGTCGCCTGGCCCGGGCCGGCCAGTTGACCGTCGGACGGGCCTGGATCGTCCTGGCCGTGTGGGGCCTCCCCCTCGTCCTCGGCCCTCCCCTGTTCAGCCGGGACCTCTTCAGCTACGTGGGCCAGGGACTGCTGGCCCACCACGGGCTCAACCCCTACACGGTGGCGCCGGCCGCCCTGGGCCACGGTCCCCTGTTGTCGGGCATCGCCAGCGTGTGGCGGGACACCACCTCCCCCTACGGCCCCCTCTTCGTGGCGTTGACCAAGGGGGCGGCGTCCGTGTCCGGTGGGTCGCTGGCCGCCCAGGTGGTGGCGTTCCGGGCCCTCGAGCTGGTCGGCGTGGTGCTGGTGATGGTCTCGCTGCCCCGCCTGGCCCGCCACCTCGGCACCGACCCGGGGATGGCCCTGTGGCTCGGGGCCCTCAGTCCCCTCGTCCTCTTCGGCTTCGTGGCCTCCGGCCACAACGACGCCCTGATGGTGGGACTGCTGGTGGCCGGGGTGACGCTGGGCGTGACCGGGCGACTGGTCCCGGGACTGGTTCTCTGTGCCCTGGCGGCCACGGTCAAGCTCCCGGCCGCCGCCGGAGTGGTGTTCCTGGCCGTCGACCAGATGGGACGGCTGTCCGGTGCCAAGCGGTGGCGGGTGCTCGGTGAGGCCGCCGCCGTGCTGGTGGTGGTGCCCGTCGTGGTGACCCTGGTGGCCGGCTACGGGTGGACGTGGCTCGGTCCCACCGCCCTCCATATCCCCACCGAGCTGCGGGTGCTGTCCACGCCCTCGGTGTCGCTGGGGGTGCTCGTCTTCTCCGTGCTCCATCCCCTCGGCATCCCGGTGGTCCGCTCGGCGGTGGTGACCGTGACCCAGGACGTGGTGGCGGTGGCCACGGTCGCCGCCGTGGTGTGGCTGCTGGCCACGCTGCGACGCCACGAGGTGGTGCGCTCACTCGGACTGGCCCTCATCCTGATCGTGGTGGGCAGCCCCACCGTCTGGCCCTGGTATCTGACCTGGGGTGTGGTCCTTCTGCGGCCACCACCGCCCAGCGCTCGAAGGGTCTGGCCGCGGTGGCCGCCCTGGCCATGCTCACCGTCGGACCCAGCGGTCATCCGCTGCTCGTGGGCAACTGGTACGTGGTGGTCTCGGTGGGCACGGTGGCCGTGGTGGCGTGGCTGGTGCGGGGTGGACGGTGGCGATCGGTGGTCGGTGGGCATGCCGCCTGATCCGAGCGCACGGGCCCCGGTGACCGACACGGCCGCCCCGCCGTACCCCAGACCTCCGACGTCACTCCGCCGGGCGGACCCGCCGCCACCCGAAGGCGGGCGGCCGTCCGCTCCTCCCGCCCCGGTCACGCCCTACCGGGCCGGGCCGGGCCGGCCGTGGACCCGGTGGGTGGTCCGGCCGATCGTCATCTACCTCATCTCCCGGGCCGTCACCTGGGCCACCCTGGCCGTGACCACCCTGTTCACCCACAGGAGCGTCCTCCAGGAGGTCGACCGGTGGGACAGCCGCTGGTTCCTGCGGGCGGCAATCCAGGGTTGGCCCCGGCATCTCCCTTATCACGACGGTCATGTGGCCGGCAGCACGATCGCCTTCTTCCCCCTCTTCCCGCTGGCCATCCGGTGGCTGGCCCACGTGACCGGGCTCACTCCCCTGGCCGCCGGCATCATCCTCACCACGGTCTCCGGTCTCACCGCCATGATCGGGGTGTGGGCGCTGGTGCGCCACTACGCCGACGGTCCCTCCGCCGACAGGGCCACACTGCTGGTGGCCCTGTTCCCCGGCTCGTTCGTGTTGAGCATGGTGTACTCGGAGGGGTTCGCCCTCACCTTCCTGGCCTTCGGGATCCTGGCCCTGCTGCAGAAGCGCTGGCTGCTGGCGGGACTGCTCGGACTGCTGGCCAGCGCCACCACTCCGGTGGCCCTGGCCTTCGAGGTCAGCTGCCTGTGGTGTGCCTACCGCCAGGTGGCCGACCACCGGGACTGGCGGGCCGTCGCCGCCCCGGTACTGGCCCCGATGGGTTTCATCGCCTACAGCTCTGGATCTGGCAGCACACCGGCAGCCTGAATGCCTGGCGGCTGACCGAGCGGGGAGGGTGGAAGAGCTACCCGTCGTTCGTCTACGCCCTCCACACCGTGACCGTCTTCGTCCGCGATCCGATCGCCGCCAACAAGACCGACGACCTCCTGTTCGTCTGCACCGTCCTGGTGGTGGTGGTCGCGGTGGTGGCCGTCCGGTCGTCCATGCCCACCCCCATGGTGCTGTACGGGCTGTCGGCCGCGGCGCTGGGCATGATCTCGGCCCCGATCGGGCTCCGTCCCCGGTTCATCTTCCTGGCCTTCCCGTTGATCGTGGCGGTGGGAACCTGGCTGCGGGGCCGGGCCTACGCCACCGTGGCTGCGGTATCCGCGGTGTTCCTGATCGGCTTCACCGCCTTCGAAGTGGTCTCGTGGCGAATCTTCCCGTAGGGCCGGGGCCAGCCGAGCCAGCCGAGCCATCCGGGCCCCCCGCTCCCGTCACCTCGGTGCAGCCGCCTACCATCGAAGCGCTGGCCCGCCGCCGGCGGGACCATCGCCACCGGCTCCGATCCGTGGGCCGACGCCGCGAGCAGGACACAGCGTCGAGCGCCGTCCACCAGGGAGGGATCACGATCCTGCCAGCACCGGACAGGGAAGCCCAGTTGCCGACGGACGGAGCGCCCGGTCCGGACCAACCCGTGCCGGCAGCCCGACGGGCCGGGCCGGCCGCGGCCTACGGCACGACCGCCACGCTGGAGCGCTGCGCCTGGAGCTCTGGTGTGGCTCGGGGTCGTGCTCGGCGGCCTGGACGTCTGGGGATGGTGGTCGTCCTGGCCACCCGCCGGCTACCTGGCCCCGCTGATCGTGCTCGGCGGCATCGTCGGGGGGGCGGCGGCGTGGCTGGTGAGGGATCCGCGGCGACCGGTCCTCCAGGTGGCCGCACTGGTGGCCTCCCTGGCCGCCGCCCTCGGTCACGAGGGGATCGGGATCCACGTGCGCCAGTACTACACCACCGATTCGGGGGCCTTCAACCAGGTGGCGGCCCACCTCCTCGTCCACGGGTCGAACCCGTACACCAGTTCCCTGGCCTCGGCCTCGAACCTCCTGCAGACTCCGGTGGACTACTGGACGTACACGGCGGCCGGCGGTCACGTCACCGCCGTGTCCTACCCGGCCGGCTCCTTCCTCATGGAGGTGCCGGCACTGCTCCTCGGCTTCCACCACCAGATCACCGACTGGACGGACCTCCTGGCCTGGCTGGTCACCGGGGCGCTGATCTTCGTGCTCCTCCCGAGCTCGCTGCGGTGGGTCGGACCCCTCCTGGTGGCCGTCCCGATCTATGCCGACGTGTTCAGCTCCGGCGGCACCGACGCCGCCTTCCTCCCCTTTCTGGTTCTGGCCGTGTGGCGCTGGGACCGCTTCTGCGCCGGCCGGGGTGCCGGCCTGGCCCGCTGGGTCGGCCCCATCGCCCTCGGCCTGGCCTGCTCCATCAAACAGACCCCGTGGTTCTGTGTCCCCTTCCTGGCCGTGGGCCTGTTCCTCGAGGCCCGGGCCTCGGGACGCCGTCCCGTGCCCATCGTGGCCGGGTACCTCGCCATCGTGGCCGGTGTCTTCGGCGCCGTGAACCTGCCCTTCATCATCTGGCAACCGGTCGGCCTGGGCCCGCGGCACGGTACTGCCCTTCGACCGGCCCCTGGTCGCCGACGGCCAGGGCCTGGTGACCCTGGCACTGCACGGGGTGGTCCGCGGGGCCTCGCTGCCCCTCCTGTCCGTGGTCAGTGTCCTCGTCCTCGTCTCCCTGCTGGCCGCCCTGGTGGTGTGGTACCCGGCCATGAAGAGGATCTGGATGCTCCTGCTGCCGCTGACGTTCTTCGTCGGGCCCCGGAGTCTGCTCACCTATCTGATCGACCTGATTCCGGCCGCCATCGTGGCCGCCGTCTCGGTGGCGGCGGTCGGCAGGCCCGTCCATGCCCGGGCGGTCGGGCGCCTGCGCATGCCGTTCGCACTGGCTGCTCTGGTGCCGGCCGCCGCCGCCGTCGTGGTGGCCGTGGTGGCCTTCAGCTCCCCCCATTGCAGCTGGATGTGACCTCGTTCTACGCCACCAACGCCGCCACCCTGCTGGACTCGGTCACCGTGGACGTCCACAACGCCACGGCACAGACGGTGGTCCCCCACTTCATGGTGACCATCGGCAGCTCCCATCCCACCGGCTTCTGGCACACGCCCGACCGGCGTCCGGTGGTGCTCGGTCCCCATGCCTCGGCCGTGGTGATCCTCCGTCCCCCGGAGTTCACCGGTGCGCCCACCCACGGCGCGTACTGGCTGGTGCAGGCGTACACGACATCCCCGGAGGCGCTCAGCAGCTCACCCCTCCAGCACTGGCACCTGGGCAAGATCAAGTAGCCGTCCGACGGCGGTCCCCCACCGCCCGGGGGCACGGGGCCGTAGGATGGCGGTGCCCTGCGGGGCCGACGTGAGGAGACAGACCATGCCCGAGCTCGACGAGGTCGACCATCCGGTCTTCGACGCCGACAACCACTACTACGAGGCGCTCGACGCCTTCACCCGGCACCTGGATCCCGTCCCTCGGGTCCCGGGTCATCCAGTGGAGCGAGATCAACGGCCGCAAGCTACCACGTGATCGGGGGCCGGGTCAGCCATGCCGTGACCAACCCCACCTTCGACCCGGTGGCTTTTCCGGGGGCCATGTACGACTACTTCCGGGGCAATCCCGACCACCGCAACCCGATGGAGTTCCTCTCCCGCCGGGAGCCCATCCGTCCGGCCTACCGGCAGCCCGACGCCCGCCTGGAGGCCCTCGACGCCCAGGGGCTGGCCGGCTGCCTCCTCTTCCCCACGCTCGGGATGATCTACGAGGAGCCCCTGGCCCACGACCCCGAGGCCGTCTGCCACCTGTTCCGGGCGTTCAACCGGTGGATGGCGGAGGACTGGTCGTTCAACCACGCCGACCGTATCTTCGCGGCGCCGTACCTGACCCTGGCCGATCCGGCCTGGGCCGCCGAGGAGCTGGCCTGGGCCCTCGACCAGGGGGCCCGCACCATCGTCATGCGACCGGCGGCGCCCACCACCGCGCTGGGTCGCCGCAACCCGTTCGACCCCATGTTCGACCCATTCTGGGACCTGGCCAACCAGTCGGGCATCACCGTGGTGGTGCATGCTGCTGACAGTGGCATCGGCTCCAACGGGTACGCCGTCGACGGGTTCGCCGCCACCTTCTCGGGGGGATGGAAGCCCTCCATCAAGTCCTTCGCCATCGAGCAGGCCATCCGCGACTACCTGCTCACCCTGATCTTCGAGAACCACTTCGAGCGATTTCCCAACCTGCGCATCGCCTCCATCGAGAACGGGGCCGAGTACCTGCCCGAGGTCCTGAAGAAGATCCGCTCCACGGCCAACAAGATGCCCGGGTACTGGAAGCACGACCCGGTGGAGACGCTCCGCCGCCACGTGTGGATCAACCCCTTCTGGGAGGACGACGTCTACCAGGTGGCCGAGTGCATGGGCGCCGACCGGGTGCTGTTCGGCTCGGACTGGCCCCACATCGAGGCCCTGCCCGAGCCGCGGGACTATGTCTTGGAGCTGAAGAACTTCAGCGCCGAGGACCGCAAGGCCATCCTCTACGACAACGTCGGCGAGCTGATCACCCTAAGGCCCACCTGAGCGGACCGGCCCTGGTTCCTCTGTCGTGAACGACACCGGTGCCGGTATCCTCCGACGTTCTCGTCAGGGGCCGAAGGACGAGCACCCCAGCACCGAGGCGGCCGCCGCCAGGCGCAGCACCACGCCGGAGTGAACCGTCCCTGACCCGGAGAGCCGCCGGGTGCGCGCCGGCAGGAAGGCCGACCACCGACGGGACGCCCGTCGCCAGTACTCGCCGGGGGCGAGGAGGGCCAGGCCGAGGGAGACGAGCGCCACTCCGACGACGAGGAACGGCGTGATGTTCCGCCCCGTGAAGGGCAGTTGGGTCAGCGGGGCCGGAGCCACCGGAACCGCCGGAGCCACCGGTGCCGCTACCGGGACCACCGTCGGGGCCGGCGCCGGCGGTTCGACGGTCGGACCTGAAACCGGTGGCGGGACGGGCGGGAGGGTGGTCGTCGTGGTGGGCGGCTCGGTGGTGGTCGTCGTGGTGGTGGTGGGCGGTTCGCAGTCCGCGATGGTGTGCTGGAAGCCCCGCTTGGCCACCCATGGCGGACCCACATAGGCGTCGGCCTGGATCACCCCGCAGAAGTCCGGTGGGTAGGCCAGGGTGAGCGTGCCCGAGGTGCCGTAGACGGTGGCCACGTCGACCGAGAGTTTCGGCTCGTTGAGGAAGAACTTCCACTGGCAGTTCGGCTGGGACACCGGACAGGCCGGCGTGGGGATCTGCAGCGTCACCTGCTGAGCGGCATCGTTGAAGGTGATGACGGCGGTTGACGGGGTGTCCGCCGCGCTCCAGGCCGCACCGCCGAGCGTGATGCTGAATGCCATCAGGGTCATGACCGAAGCGATGGCAACAATGATGCGTTTCACGGCTGAACCTCCATGGTCGCTCGGTGCAGCGCTCCGCGCGCGGGCGACGGTCTCGGTGCCCATAGGGCGAGGAGTGGCGTCGGGACGGCCACTACGTGGCGCCCACACGATCGATGCCCTGTGGTGGTTGGTGACATAGGCCCCTCACCGGAGATCACTGCCCTGCCGACAAGGTAAACCGGTCGCCCCGCCCCGTCACCCCGGAGCGGGGAGAAACGGGCTGCGCGTCGCTCTGTGCACTGCTCTTGATCGGCTCCGTGGTTTTCGACCGGGATCGATCGACATCACGTTGTCCGCCCTGGTAGAAAGCGCTAGAGCAAGGGGACAGATGCGGTGACGTTCTGCCGCTAGAGCACCCTTTTGCTAGGTGAAAGGAGCGCCATGCCCTTCGAACCCCGTCCGGTGAGCGCCAAGGCGTGGAAGGCCCTCGACCGGGTCGTGGCGGCCAACACGGCCATGCGGGAGGCCGAGGCCAAGCGGGCCCGGCAGGCCCGCAAGCGGGCGCGGGCCATCGAGGAGGCCCGGGGCTGCGGGCTCAGCCTCGACGCCATCGCCGAGCGGCTCGGAGTGAGCAGGGAGCGGGTCCGCCAGATGGTGGCACGACTGCCATAGGACTGACCGGTTGTCGCGACCGGGTGGTCGTCGGTGATGGTGGTCAGGAGCGGTCGGCTTCGGCGTCATCGTCGGCGTCAGAATCATCGCCGCCAGGGCCGTCCTCGCCGTCCCGTCGGTCCATGAGGGCGAGGATGTCGGCGTGGATCCGGGTCAATCGCTCCTCGCATCCGGCGATGTCGAGGGCCAGGTCCACGAGCTCGTTGACCCCGCCGGGGAACAGGTCGGCCCGGGCCCCCCGCTTGGCCCTCTGGCTCATGACGTCCCAGGCCGCCGCGCCACCTCCGTCCGGGGTCAGTGACCAGGCGCTGTGGATGGCCTCGTTGCGGCGACGCCGGCACTTGTTGGCCGTCCTCCTCCAGGCCTGGAAGGCGGCCAGCTCCCCCTCGGCATCGTGGCCGTAGGAGCTCAGCAGGGCCGATACCGTCTCCCAGACGTTCTCCACTCGCTGACCGGCCACCACGGCCCGGGCCAGTGTCTCGTCACTACTGCCGACCAGACTCATCAGGACGAGACCCGAGGCGATCTCGATGAGGGACCAGTTGGCAGCGATGCGCCCAAGGGCCCGATGGATGTCGTCCTGGTCCTGCACGGCGCGGACCCTGGCGTCGGCTTGGACGTCGGGACCGGGTCCGGTGCCCGAGCCCGAGTAACGCAAAACCCGGGACTTTCCCCCGAAGGGCAGGATGTTTCTGATCTTGCGTTTCACGGGACGAAAGGCCGTGGGCACCCGCTCCCCCCGGCCCCCACTCCCGCACCAGCCCCGCTCCCGGCGGCTCCGGGCCCGGGCGGTTCGTCTGTGGCTATGTGGTTGCCCGACATCTCTGGCACGGTCCGCACCCCTTCCACCGTGCTCGGGTCATCCGAGTGCAGGGAGCCTACGCCACCACACCGGCAGCGGCCCTGTCTGATCTGTCGTCGCGGGAGTGGAGAGCACCTCGAGGCGGGTGGGTCGGGAACTAGTGTCGGCGGTGTCGTGTCCACTGTCCCAGGAGGTCCTGTGTCTTCCGATCGAGTGTCCGCCACCCGTCGGATCGCCGCTTCAGCCGGTGAGCTCTTCCTCATCGTGTCCGATCCCTCGGGACAGGTGGCCATCGACGGGTCCGGGATGCTCGTGGCTGCGCCCGACGCCGCGCCGTTGACGACGATCGGTGAGACCTTCGACATGGACATGGACCGGGAGCCCCTGGGTGACATCCCGAACCTGACCAAGTACCAGGTGAGAAACACGGTGACCAATCTCATCCCCGACCGCCTGGTGGAATGGACCGTCGGCTTCGGCGACCATCCACCCTTCGGCCACGTCTACGGATGGCAGCTGGACCCGGTGGGCGAGCACGAAACGGATGTGACCAACTACTGCGACTGGACGAACATCTCCGACGAGATGCGCTCCGGCGTGACCTGGCCGGTGGTACCGGTCCGGATGCTGGAACAGTCGATCGAGAATCTCGACCGCCTGGCCACGACCGAGTGGGACACCGTCCGTGCCGACACGGTCCGGCCCGGCAGTTATGTGCGCATCCGGGGGACGGAACTGGTGGCGACGCGTATCGAGCATCCTTTCCTGGGACGCTCAGAGATGCTGGCGTTCATCGAGGACACCCCGGAGCGTTGGCTCAAGAGGCCGGTGCCCGTCGACGGCGAGGTGGAGGTGCACGCTCCCGACTGACCGCCCGTCGGCGTCGGGGACCATCAGCCACGGTGGGTTAGGTTGCAGCGAACGTCCACCAGGAGCGCCCCGTGCCCCGTGCCCGACGCCTCGAACAGCTGCAGACCCCGGCGCCGATCATCGATGCCGGCCTCCTCGACGCCAATCTGCGGACCATGGCGACCTACCTTCCCGGGGCCGGTCTGCGCCCCCACGTCAAGGCCCACAAGTGCACCGAGCTGGCCCGCCGGCAGTACGAGTGGGGGCACCACGGATTCACCTGCGCCACCATCCGCGAAGTCGAGGGCTTGGCCGCGGCGGGCCTCGGCGATGACCTGCTGTTGGCCAACGAGGTAGTCGACGCCCGCCGTCTGGGCTTGCTGGTGGAGGCGGGAGTCGGGGTGACGGTTGCCGTCGACTCGGACGCCACCGTCGACGCAGCCGTGTCCGGCGGTGTCCGGGAAGTCGTCATCGACATCAACGTGGGTCTGCCCCGATGCGGATGTGCTCCCGAGGATGCCGGACCGCTGGCCGAGCGGGCCCGCCGGTCGGGCTTGGATGTCCGCGGCGTTATGGGCTACGAGGGCCACGCCGTCGGCCTCGAGGACCGCGGGGAACGGTCCGACAAGGTGACCGAGAGCATGCGCATCCTGGCCGCCGCCCACGACGTGGTCGGTGGCCCGATCTGTTCGGGTGGAGGGACGGGCAGCTGGGATCTCAATATGGTGGCCAACGAGATCCAGGCCGGCTCCTACGCCCTGATGGACACGGCCTACGCCAAGCTCGGGCTGCCCTTCGCCACCGCCCTGACCATCATGGCCACCGTGATCTCGGTCAACCGGGACGGGTGGGCGGTCGCCGACTGCGGGCTGAAGGCCCTGGGCATGGACCACGGCGACCCGTCCATGGTGGACGGATACCGCGTGCTGTACTGCTCCGACGAGCACGTCGTCTTCTCGCCGACCGATGGCGCATCACTGCCGGCGGTGGGCGACCGGGTCGGCGTCCTGCCGGCCCATATCGATCCCACCATGGCCTACCACGAGGCGGCGTGGGTAATTGACGGAGACGAGATCGTCGACCGGTGGGCTATCGACCTGCGCGGCTGGTAGCGCACCCGGCCGCCATGCCGGGTTGGTCGACGCCTCCCCTGGCGGGTTCCACCGCCGTCGGGCAGGGCGCCACCGCCGCGCCGACACAGGCGCCGACGGCCGGACAGGGAACCGTCAGACTGGGCGTAGCCGAAGGTGAAGATGCCGCTACCGCGTGACCGCGCCGGTGGCAGCCCAGGTCGGAGAGCCGGTATGCTCCGCCTGCCGGGGGCTTGATGTGTCGGAGGTCAGGAAGTGGCCGAGATCACTCATCATCGGTGCCCAGACTGCGGGTCGACCGAAACGCCGAAATTGGTGGTGCGGGGGCCGGGATTGAGAGATCCCGGTGTCTCCCACGAGTGTCGGGCCTGCGGTTCAGAGTGGATACGTGGGCAGACGGACAGCAGAGCCTCATAGTTTGACGACGGCCTCGCCGTGATCTGGCGACGCCGTCGGGTTGGTGGGACCAGCTGCAGAAGGTTCTCGGCGGTCGTTGATTAACCTCCACGGCGTCCCAAACCCTCGCCGGGAATTTGTCACGACAGCCCTTCGATGATCTGGATGACCTCGTCGGGGCGATAGCCCTGGGCGCGACAGAACTCGACCAGTTCCCGAATCCGTTTGACGACGGCGCTGCGTTCGGGAGTCCCGGCCACAGTGATTCCTCTCCCCCGCTGGAAGTCGAGCAGGCCCTCGTCCCGGAGGATGCGGAGAGCCCGGAGCACCGTGTTCTTGTTGACCCCCAGAACGGCCGCCATGTCCTTGGCCAGGGGAAGGCGCTCCCCTGGCCCAGCCTCGCCGTCAGCGATGGCACGGCGGATCTCCGCCGCCACCTGGTCGTGCAAGGCGAGTGGGTCGGACCGGTCAACCTTGACGGGAAACATGGTGCCATTCATAGTAGTCCTATGCCCTCCGGACGGCCAGGTCATGCGTGACGATCACCGACTCCCCCACTCACACCGCTGAGGTGGATCAGGCCCAGCTCCTCTTTCCGGAGGCGCGGCAACGGCGCAGGCGGCGGTGGGTGATCACCGGGATTGCAACGTTCGCATTCCTAGTTGTGGTGGGAATCGTTGTCGGGCTGCTGGTGACCCAGGGTGGAGCGGGCGGCTCGACTCGCCCCCTGGCCTTCCCCGCTCCCTCACCTCCAGCCGCCGCGGTGGCCAGTGCAGGCTTCAGCATTCGCCCGGTGCTCTGTTACGCACCCCCCTATTCCGTGGCGTCTGGCAATGCTCACGCAACTGGTCCCCTCCCGACGTGCTCAACCCCGACAGCGCTCACAGCTTCGAATCTCCGGGTCGAAGTGGACAGAAACAACGTCAATGGTTACACCTCCAACGGCAGCAACATCAGCCCCGATCCCCAGTTCGCCCCGTACCCATCGACCACGTCGTCGAATGCCAAAGGAAGCCAAACTGTGCTGCTGCCTGGCGGTCCGGCAGAAGGCTCGGCCCGGTATGTCCTCGGTCCGGCGGGACTCACCCGAAGCGCCATCGCACACGCCCGAGCCGTAAAGGACAGCGGGCAATGGGCAATCGAGTTGACACTCACGCCGACGGGATCAGCACAATGGGACGCCCTGGCCATCGACCAGTTCCATGCCATCGTCGGCGTGGTCGTCAACGGCCGGGTGGTGTCAGCTCCCGCCATGCAACCCACCCAGTCGGTACCCACCTCGTTCCATGGACAGATCCAGATCAGCGGAAGCTTTTCCCAGCATCAAGCCAAGACGCTTGCGGCGGAACTGTAGGGGTCCCGACCTCAACGTGCGGGCACCAGCCATCGGTACCGGCCATAGGCCACATAGGTCGGACGGGAACCGGGTGGGATCTCAAAGTACAACTCGGCATCGGTGCAAGCACCGGATCCAAGACTGGGGATGGAGTCAGGTCCCGTGTGCGCCTCTGGCCCCCGGCTGAATTCCATCACGAATGCGTAGGAACTGGCCACAGTCTGCGACCCCCCGGTCCCCGCACACACTCCAACACTGGTTATGGCAACCGACCCCACCCCCAGGGGAACCGGGTAGGCCACGTCCAGCACAAGGACCTTGGTAAGGCCGGCACCGGGCGGGCCACGCACGTTCAGCGTTGCCCCCAGCTGGTTGACTGCGTTCGGCGTGGTTGCGGCGGGAAGGGTAACCGGAGGTGGTGTGGTCACCCCCGGTTGTGTCACCGGCGCCGTGGTCACGGGCGGTGCGGTCACGGCCGGTCGAGTCACGGGGCGTGGCTTGGTCGCCGGAATTCGATTGCTGAGCTGTTTGACGTCGGACGCTGATGTGTTCAGGATCGCAAAGAACCCGACGGCGCCGATCAGACCACAGATTCCTATGATGAGACCGGCGAAGGCCAAACCCATGCCGGCCTGTTGCCCGTGAGAAGCCCTGATCGTCGACAGCGCCACCAAGGCGAAGATCACCGCCAGAACCGACCCGAGGCCGAAGAGCCACAGAACCGACAGAATCAGTGACGCAATGGCCAGAGCATTGGTCGATCGAGGCATCGGGCCCCGGTAGTGGCCCGAATACGGGTGGTTGGTGTAGGCCGGCTGGGGAGGAGCGAGGACGTAACCGGTTTGGTAAGCGGGTGGATACCACTTGCCATCAGACGCAAGCCACCAGCCTGGTCCTTGCGACGTCTCGCTCACGTGTGCCCCGATCGTTGTTGCCGCCGGCACCAAAGGTTAACGGTTACGCCATCTTCAGATCGTCGGTGGCGTCGGGCAGTGCGCCACGTCGCCGTTCCAACAGCTCCTCGCCAGAGGTGCGACTTCAGGAGGAGAGGAACCACCGCCGCGTGGGGAACTACGGCGTGCTCCGCGTTCGGGTGATGATGTGATCCCCTTCCCGTCCACCGAAGCACTAGCGCGAACCATGCTGCTGGGACCCTCGGAGGCCATGATCGTCCGCACCTCTGCCCAGCGCGGGAACGGCCCCTCCTGAATAGTGGAGTACGGGGTGAGCAAGGTCGTCGTTGTCTAGGACGACAGACGCTCGCTCGGCCGGATGCACGGCATCGATGTAGAGCTGGCCGGCGGCATGGTAACGGGACCGATAGGCGACTTCTGCCTTGGCTCTACCGCCAAGCGCCGCCGCATCACGAGCGATACCACGAGCCAGCGCTAAGTCAAACCTGGTGTTCACAAAGATGCGATGGTCCCAATGCCCGGCGATTTCGGGGCGCTGCAGAAAGCTTCCGTCGACAATGAGGACCGAGTCGGCCGGAGCAACTTGGGACGGTTCATCGATGGGCCTGTCCGAGTCCAGGTCAATGATCCGAGTCTGATACCGACGATCGCCATCGGGCCCCATCGGGACCAGTACCCTCCGGACCAGGGCGGTGAAGTCGTAGGCGTCCTCGTAGTAGCCCTCGGCCGAAAGTTTCCCCTTCCGGTAGCGGTGATCACGGGGCTGGTGGTATCCGTCCATGGTCAGGTGGATGGCTGGCCGACCAAGTCCCTCGACCGCCTCGGTCAGTTCACGGGCGATCGTGGATTTTCCCGATGCCGTGGTGCCATCGACAGCCACCCGGGTCGGGTGGTCCCTGTGTTGGCTGCAGACGTACGCCGCGAGTTCAGCGATGGTATCCGGTCGTGTCAGTTCCCTCACGTTGTGAAGCTAGTGTTGCGACCGCCTACGTGCTCCCCTCTCGGAGCGAGCCGACAACTCCTCGATCAGTCCGCCCAAGCGTCTCGATCGAGCGACTCCCCGACGTAGTCGGGGCGGGCCACACAGCGCCAGGGACCCAGCTGGCCTCGATGGTGATCCATCTTGACTCGTCGTGGGTCACGCCGGGTCCGCCCGGGCCGGTGCCGGCCGGCTCTGACGGTGCATGATCTCCAACCCCGAAGGGTCAAAGTTCTCTGCCTCGAGTTCCCCTCGAGGCGAAGGTGGTGGCACCACCACATCACGGTGGGCGACCAGACCACAGGGGCGCAGCACCCCCTCTGGCCCTGGGCTTTGGTTGCAGCCCATCCGCTGCATCGGCAAAACCTCCCAGAGCTCGATCGACAGCGAGGTACTCCGGGTGGATACTGATCTCATGGGTGCCCTCCCAAATCGACTCAACATTCCCGATGGACGAGGTCAACGGGCCTACCTTCAGGTCACACGCCACAGAGATCAACGAAAGGTTGTTCTCAGCCAATGGCGTGACGGCATCTGCGTGGCGTCAACTCCCTTGGATGCCTCGGAGCTGCCTGCATTGATTGGAATGCTGGCAGAAGCACTGGGCGATGCAGCCGGTATGCCATCCGATGTCTCGGGTGGTGGCGCGCCTCGATCCTGGTGGCAAAGGGCCAGAAGTTATTTTCGCCCCACACGGGCCCGGATAGTGGAACTCCCCCGTCACCAGGACCGTCAGCAGGGAAAGGTCGAGTAGGCCAAGTGGTCCACCGGTTTCGCGCTCTCCAACACCTTGTGGGCACCGGCAGTGACCTTCTGGGCCGAAGGACCCTCGTCGTGTCACGATTCAGGTCGGTTCCAAAGGTCCCTTCGCAGGTCGGCTGTCAGCACTATCCTGTCGGCGTCGGGCCAACAGGGGAATCGGAGATCGGGCGGGCAGGTGTCAACGGTGCTCGGAGGGGCCGATTCGTAGTGCTGGCGGTCGTTTGGGATCCGCAGCTCAGTGTGGCAACCCTGCGGAACGGACGGTACGGGACGGGGCGTGATCACAAGTGATCACGGTGATTGAGGAGGCGGCGTGGGTGCTGAACAGGGTGGAGACGAAACATTCTGGCGATGGTCAGTCATCGTCGCCGGCGCGGTCATCGTCGCCGGTCTGAGTGCCATCCTCTTCGTCGGCAAATCCTCGACGCAGGACGCTGCGGCGTCGTCGGCGACGACGACGACCGTGCCCAACGGACTGCACGTGGTGATCGGTTCAGCCGTTCCCACCCCCACGATCACGACCCCTGCGCCCACCTCCAAGACCCCAGCACTCACACCCTTGGCGAAACTACTCTCGCCGAAATCAAAGGCTGTGGTGTCCGGTCTGCCCTTCTTCGTGACGCTGCCCTTCACCCTCGGCACACCAGGCGCAACGGTGACGTCACCGACAAAGCCGACGACGCCGGTCACGACGCCCGTCACGACGCCACCGGTCACGACGCCACCGGTCACGACGCCGGTTACAACGCCCGTCACGACGCCGGTTACAACGCCGGTGACAACGCCGGTTACAACGCCCGTCACGACGCCACCGGTCACGACGCCACCGGTCACGACGCCACCGGTCACGACGCCACCGGTCACGACGCCACCGGTCACGACGCCACCGGTCACGACGCCACCGGTCACGATTCCGCCGGTCACGATTCCGCCGGTCACGATTCCGCCGGTCACGATTCCGCCGGTCACGATTCCGCCGGTCACGACGCCAGTGATCTGATTTCTGGCCCGTCAGTAGGGGCGGAGTCTCAGGGGCGTGCGGCGCGGGGCACAGCGACCCATTGGTGTAGTGACCAGCGAGAGGGTGCACGCGGTTGGGCCCTGGCTGGAGCTGTCAGAAGGTTGTGGAAGGCCGGCTGGGCTGGACCCTGCAGGGAGGCCTCTGGAATCACGTGCGGCACCCCTGGGATCCGAACTCTCGGGACTTCGCCGTCCGGGACTGCCGGAGGGCTCTGAGAGACAGGAAACTCGCCTCTTCCGCCGTGAACGCCGCGCTGGCCCACTTCCGTCGCACCTTCGGTAACGGGAGCCCCTGAGTCGGCCGGGACCAGCTGCCGGCCAATTCTGCGGCCCGGTAGGCGGCACAGTTCGCCTGGGCTACCTCACACCGAACGAGCCCGATTTACACCCAGAAAAAGCCCAGGCCGATTCTCAAAAGGCCTGATCCACTGAATGGGGTAAACCCCAGATGGTCGGGCTGCCGGGATTTGAACCCGGGACCTCTTGACCCCCAGTCAAGCGCGCTAACCAAGCTGCGCCACAGCCCGCTCCTGGTCAGACCACTGTTTTGGCAACAGCCCTCCGACCGAGAATGGTCATCTGTGAACCTCTTGCTAACAAGGGGTGTTCGGACGACCGAGCGAGAGCCTACTCAAGCTGCGGGCATGGTCCGATCGCTCCTGCCCACGACGCATCGACCCGGTCCCGGTTGTGGGCCGAAGTCGGAGCTCCACATGCGGGAGAGGACGGCGCCGTCGGCCCATTCTGGGGGTAGAGGCTGGCGATGGGAGCCGGCCCGGGCTCGTTGGCGTATCGCGCACTTCGGACCGACTCCATCGCCCCCATGACAGCCGGGCCCCTGTGACACAGAACGCCCCGCCCCCTCCACCTCGACAGGTTGCGGACGGTACTTGAGCGCGGAGGCGGCCGAGGTCGCCCAGGTGCCGGGGGTGCCCGAGGTCCGGTGGCAACGCGGAAGGCGGGGTCCGGTTGCGTGCTGGCCGCGAATACCGGGACGGCCCCGGGACGACTCCGAATTCTCCGGCCGGGAGAGAATGTCACCGGGGTGACAGACAGGCACGGTACAGAAGCGCACGATGGCGGAGATGGCGGGAACCGGAAGGATCCGGCCGGACCCGGAGATCCCCCCCAACGGGTCCGGCCGAATGCCTGACCCGAAGCTCAAGTCGACGGGCGCATCGCCGGGGGAGCTGGATCTAGATGTGGTGGACCACCCAGGTGACCCCCTGAAAGGCCCGGTACCCCAGGTAGATGACGCTGGCCACCAGCATGAACTTGAAGTACCACGGGGACTTGCGGTGCTCCAGGGGGACGGTCCCGCACTCGGGACAGGTGCCCTCGTCGGTCAGCTCGTCGGTCTCGACCCGCTGGTCGCACTGCTCGCACCACGGCACGGCTCAGCCGCCTCCGGTCGTCCGGGTCATCGGCGCCGACCCCCACCCCCGTTGGCGCCCTTGGCCCGCACCCGCAACTTGATGGGCGTCGGTCCGAGCTCGAAGCGCTCCCGCAGCCCCCGCTCCACGTAGCGAAGGTAGGTGGGCTGCAGGCGTCCGTTGGTGAACAGCGTGAAGGTCGGGGGATCGTTGGCCCCCTGCACGGCGTACTGGATCTTGGCCCCCACCGGGGGATGGGCCATCTGGATCGACTTGAGGGCCCGGTTCAGCTCCCCGGTGGGGATCCTCGAGTGGTACGCCTCCTCGGCCGCGGCCACCGCCGGCAGGATGTGGTGGACTCCCAGGCCGGAGAGGGCGCTGACCCGCAGCACCGGGGCATCGCCCAGGAAGGCCAGCCGGTCCCCCACGTCCACCAGGATGTCGTTGTCGGTCCTCGGTGGCGATGAGCTCCCATTTGTTGAGCACCACCACGGTCGGGCAGCCGGCCGCCCCCACCCGCTCGGCCAGGCGCTGGTCCTGATGGGTCACGCCGGCTGTGGCGTCGATGACCAGGAGGGCGATGTCGGAGCGGTCGAGGGCGTCGAGGGCCCGCAGCACCGAGAAGTACTCGGTGCCCCGCTCGGTGCGGGACTTCCGGCGCATCCCGGCGGTGTCGACGAAGCAGACCGTCCCTTCCGGGCGTCTCGACCACCGTGTCCACCGCATCGCGGGTGGTGCCGGGGGCGTCGTGGATCACGGAGCGCTCGTCACCCACCAGCCGGTTGAACAGGGTGGACTTGCCGACGTTGGGCCGACCGACCAGTGCCACCCGGGGGATGCCGTGGGCCGACGCCTCCGAGGCCACCAGGTCGGGGAGGTCCACGTCGCCACGGTGGCCATCCTCCACCCCATCCACGCCGTCGTCGGGTGCGGGTCCGCGGGCCGGGCCCGGGTCGGGCAGCAGGCTGATCACGTCGTCGAGCAGGTCGCCGGTCCCCCGCCCGTGGAGGGCGCTGACCGGCCAGGGCGTCCCGAGGCCGAGGGCCAGGGCGTCCCAGGCGTCGGCGTCCCGTTGGGAGGAGTCCACCTTGTTGACCACCACCCGCACCGGTCGGCCCGAGCGCTTGAGCACCCGGGCCACGTCCAGGTCCTCGTCGATGAGGCCCACGGTGACGTCGACGACCAGGAGGACCACGTCGGCCTCGGCGATGGCCCGCTCGGCCTGGGCGCTGACCTGGGCGTCGAGGGGATCGTCGGAGGACAGCCACCCCCCGGTGTCGACCACGGTGAAGGCCCGGCCGCACCACTCGGCGTCGAGCTCCTTGCGGTCCCGGGTGACACCGGGACGCTCCTCGACCACGGCGGCCCGGCGTCCCACGATGCGGTTGACCAGGGTCGACTTGCCGACATTGGGGCGCCCGGCGATGACCACCAGCGGGCGGTCCCGGACGCCGACGGCCGGCCCGGCCTGGGTACTGGTCATCGTGGACGCGCCCAGGGTGACCGGTATCCGTTCGGACCGACCGTCCGTGTCCGACGGCTCGGCGGGTCCGCCCCGATTCGAGGGCCCGGCGGAGGGAGAGCCCGTCGGTGGGCACGACCTCGACCGGCCGCGGCAGGTCGGACAGGGTCAGGTCGTCGAGGAACCGCCCCTCGGACAGGCAGGCGTCGGGCAGGAGGTAGCGGTGCCCCACCGGTTGGCGCGGCCAGGACGGGGATCAGATCGGTGCCGGTGAGGAGGCCCGACACCCCGATGTTGCCCCCGAAGAAGTGGTTGGCCACCGGGACCAGCCGGATGTCGTCCCGGCCCAGGGATCCGACCAGGGGGCCGAGGACCCGGGCGCCGTACTCGCCGGTGAGGATGGCGATGGGCGCTGCCCGGTCGACGGTGGTGTCCGGTCGGGTCCGACTCGCGGGGCGCCCGGTAGCCGGTGGCCGGGGCCCCGTCCACGGCGGCGAAGAAGCCCGGCACGCACCCCGAGGGCTGCCCGCTCGTCCCCGCCGAAGGCGGCCTCGAAGGCCCGGGCCATGCCCAGGCCGTTCTCGTGCTGAGGGAAGCCCTCGTAGGTGTGTGCCGCCGGAAAGGGTCGCTCGGCCATCAGGTAGTACTCGTCGGCGGCGAAGACCATGCCGGCGGCCCAAGGCCGAGAGGAACGTGTCCTGCCACCGCTCGACGGTGTCGCAGACGGCGGCGGCCTCGATCCGGGAGTGGGGCCGCATGGCGCTCTCGTGGGAGAAGCGGCTCACGCCCAGAGGGACACAGGCCACCGTGGCCAGGGAGGGATAGCGGTCGAGCACTCCGGCCAGGGTGTCCTCCAGCACCGCGCCGTCGTTCTTGCCCGGGCACACCACCACCTGCCCGTGGACCTCGATGCCCCCGTCGAGGAGGGCCCCCAGCCACCGCAGGCTCACTGCACCACGCCGGTTCCGCAGCATCTCGGCCCGGACGTCGGGGTCGGTGGCGTGGATGGACACGAACAGCGGGCTGAGCCGCTCGGTCAGCACCCGCTCGAGGTCCATCTCGGTGAACCGGGTGAGGGTGGTGAAGTTGCCGTAGAGGAAGGACAGCCGGTAGTCGTCGTCCTTCAGGGACAGGCTCCGGCGCATCCCCTTGGGGAGCTGGTGGATGAAGCAGAACTCGCAGTGGTTGTCACAGGTGCGCACCCGGTCGAAGACGGCCGAGGAGACCTCGGCCCCGAGGGGCTCCCCGGGCTCCTTGGCCACCCGCAGGTCGAGGGGGTCGGCATGGCCGCGACGGCGCACCACGAGGTCCAGATCGGGCTCGTCGACCAACAGGCTGTACTCGATGACGTCCCGGGGGGACCGTCCGTTGAGGGAGAGGAGCTCGTCCCCCGGCCGCAGGCCGGCCAGGTCCGCCGGTGACGCTTCCGTGACGGCGACGACCTTCGGTGCCGTCGTCACTCGGGGCGCCGACATGGCACCAGGCTACCCGGTCCCCCCGTGATCCCCGGCGTCACCCCGGCCCGGGGCGGCCCGGGCCCGGGCGCCCGGTAGCCTGGGGCGGTGACCGTGGACCGTGTGCTCCTGGCCGAACCCCGGGGGTTCTGTGCCGGCGTGGAGAAGGCCATCAAGGCCCTGGCCTGGATGGTCCGGGTCTTCGAGCCCCCCGTCTACTGCTACCACGAGATCGTCCACAACCGTCACGTGGTCGACCAGTTCCGGGCCCAGGGCGTCGTCTTCGTCGACGACGTCGACGAGGTGCCCGCCGGCGCCCCCCTCATGCTGTCGGCCCACGGCTCGGCCCCCGAGGTGGTCGATGGCGGCCCGGTCCGAGGGCCGGGTGGTGGTCGACGCCGTCTGCCCGCTGGTGACCAAGGTCCACCACGAGCTGCGGGTGCGGGCCCGCAAGGGCTACACCGTGCTGTACGTGGGCCATCACGGCCACGAGGAGGCGGTGGGGACGATGGCGGTGGCCCCGACCTCGGTGCGGCTGCTCGAGAGGGTGGAGGACGTGGACCTTCTCGAGGCTCCCGGTCCCGACGACGGGGAGCCCCGCATGGCCCTCCTGGCCCAGACGACCCTCAGCCACGACGAGTGGGCCGGCATCGTGGAACGGGCCCGGGAGCGCTTCCCCGACCTGTGGATGCCCAACCGCAGTGACCTGTGCTTCGCCACCACCAACCGGCAGGCGGCCCTGAAGGCCCTGGCCGGCAAGGCCGATGCCGTGGTGGTCATCGGCTCGGAGAACTCCTCCAACACCGTGGCCCTCGAGCAGGTGGCCCGGTCCTTCGGCTGCCCGCGGGTGATCCGGGTCAACGACGCCTCGGAGCTGCCCGACGACCTGTCCGGCACCGTCGGGGTCACAGCCGGAGCGTCGGCTCCCGAGGCGCTGGTGCAGGCGGTGGTGGCCCGACTGGCCCCCACCCACGGGGTCCTCCACGCCCCGGTCACCGTGGAGGAGGAGTACTTCCCGCCGCCGCCCGAGCTTCGTGAGCTGCTCCGGGGGCTGGAGTCGGCCCTCGGCGCTGCTCAACGGGGTGCCGTCGCTGTCCCCGGACGGTGGCAGAGCCGGCGCCGAGTCGGTCGGCACGGTCCTGGCCGGCGACCGGACCACGGTGGCCGCCGATGTGCTGGAGCGGATGGCCGGCTGACCGCACTCCGGGGCGGCGGGGCGGCGGTGCCGCCCCGACGAATTGGCGCGAGACTGTGTCCATGACCACCTCGTTCACCAGCATGGATGTCTCGACCGCGCGAGGAGTGGGCGGTCATCGGCGCCGAGACGATGAAGAACCAGGGCCGGGTGGCCGACCGGGTCCTGGCCATGCTGGAGTCGCTGACCGAGGTGGTCGACGGCTTCGCCGTCGACCAGCTCACCCACTGCCTCCAGACCGCCACCCGGGCCGAGCGGGCCGGGGCCGACGACGAGCTGGTGGTGGCGTCGCTGTGCCACGACATCGGCAAGGCCGTGTCGGTGCCCAACCACCCTCGGATCGCCGCCGAGATCCTCCGGCCCTACGTCCGGCCCGAGGTGACCTCGGCCATCCTCGCCCACCAGGACTTCCAGGGTCGCCACTACTACCACCACTTCGACATGGACCCCGACATGCGGGACCGGTACCGCGACGAGCCGTGGTACGGGCTGGCCGAGACGTTCGCCGACGAGTGGGACCAGAACAGCTTCGACCCCGACTACCCCACCGAGCCGCTGTCCCACTTCGAGCCGAAGGTGCGGGCCGTCTTCGGCAATCCCCACGATCCTCTGATGGCGCCCACCCAGCGGCACCGCTGGCTGACCCTCCCGGACAGCCGCGGCCCGGAAGCGGAGCACCGAGCTGCGTCGGCTACGTCCGCGACCAGGCCCGGGACGACTTCGAGGAGCGCTACCCGGGGGTGCGGTTCGGGCCGGTGGTGGCGGTGATCGCCGCCTACGAGGAGGAGCAGAACATCGGCGACGTCCTGAAGGCCATGCCCGCCTTCGTCGGACGACCTCGAGGTCACCACCCTGGTGGTGGTGGACGGGGGCACCGACGGCACCGCCCAGGTGGCCCTGGACGCCGGGGTCCTGACCTGCGTCCTGCCGGTCAACCTGGGTCACGGGGCAGGCGCTCAAGCTGGGCTACGAGCTGGCCGCGGCCCACGGGGCCCGGTACGTCGTCACCCTGGACGCCGACGGCCAGAACGACCCCACCGAGATGGCCGAGCTGATCCGCCCGGTGGTCGACGACAGGCCGACTTCGTCATCGCCTCCCGGCGGCTGGGCGTGGACCAGACCACCGACCGGTTCCGGCGGGCCGGGGTGACCCTCTACGCCTCGATCCTCAACGCGCATCACGGCCCAGCGGCTGACCGACTCCTCCAACGGCTACCGGGCCTTCCGGATCGAGGTGCTGGAGGACATCGTGCCCCTGCTGGTCGAGGACCAGTACCAGACGGCCGAGGTGGTCATCACCGCGGCCAGCCGGGGCTGGCGGATCACCGAGCGGCCCACCGTGTGGCACCCCCGGGCCTCGGGGACGTCCAAGAAGGGCGGCAACCTCTTCTTCGGCCTCCAGTACGGCCGGGTCATCGGCGACCACCTGGTACCGGGTCAGGCGGGACGGACGGGACGGGCGGGACCGCCCGACGTCGCCCTGAACCGGTCAGCGCTCAGTACCGGCCGGTGGCCTCCACCGAGCGGTCGTAGAGGTCCTGCAGCGAGGCGGTGAGCTCCTCGGTGAGCCGGTGGATGGTGCTGCGGGACACCCGGCCGCCCCCGGTCCGGGCCGGAGGGGCGATGGGTCGGCCCACGACCAGGTGGATGTGGCGGGGCCGGGGCAGGCGCTTCCCCTTGGGCATGACCGAGGCCGAGCCGCCGATGCCCACCGGCACCACGGTGGCGCCGGTCCGGGCGGCCAGGAAGGCCACCCCCTCGTGGAGGTCCTCGACCACCGGCCCGGTCCGGCGCTCGCCCTCGGGGAACAGGATCAGCACCTCGCCGGCCTCGAGGACCTGCTGGGCCCGGCGCAGGGCCTCCCGGTCGGCCGACTGGCGGTGGACGGGGAACGCCCCCACCGCCGGGCAGGATCCGGGCCAGCACCCCGTTCCTCCACAGACTGTCCTTGGCCATGTAGTGGAGCTTGCGCCGGCGTGACCTCGGAGGCCACGAAGAAGTCGATGAAGGAGCGGTGCACCGGGGCGATGATCACCGGACCGGTCGTCGGGCACCTGGTCGGCCCCGTCCACCGTGGTGCGGAACAGGATGCGGTTGAGGCCGCGCACCAGCACCCGGAGGAACCGGTAGATGCGGGTGAAGCTGGTGTCGACCCGGACCTCGAGCGTCGAGCGGACCGTCCGGCCGGCGGCCTCCGCGGTCGGTGTCCCCGGACCGGTCACAGCCACGTCACCACCTCCTCCACGATGTCCTCGACCGGCCGGTCGGTGGTGTCGATGACCCGGGCACCCTCGGCCACCCCGAGGGGTGAGACGGTGCGGGTGCTGTCGATCCGGTCCCGACGGGCCACGGCGTCGGCCCCCTCCTCGGGACGGCGCCGGGCCCGCTCCTCGGCCGACGCGGTGAGGTAGATCTTGAGGTCGGCGCCGGGGAAGACCACCGAGCCGATGTCCCGGCCCTCGATCACCCCACCGCCGTGCTCGGCGGCCCACTCCCGCTGCCGGCGGACCATGACCGCCCGGACCTCGGGGTTGGCGGCCACCGCCGAGACCGCCGCGCTGACCTCGGGCCCGCGGATGGCCTCGGTGACATCGGTTCCGTCGACGCTCACCCGGTCCCCCACGGCGATGTCGATCGACCGGGCCACGGCGGCCACGGCGTCCCGGTCGCCGGGGTCGATGGCGCGGTCGAGGGCGGCCCACGCCACCGCCCGGTACATGGCCCCGGTGTCGAGGCGGTCGATGCCGAGGCGGGCGGCCAGGGCCCGGGAGACGGTGGACTTGCCCGAGCCGGCCGGGCCGTCGATGGCGATCACCGGCAGCGCTCGGATCTGGGTCCCGGCACCGGTCACCGGTGCCCCGACGCCAGGTGGGCCAGGGTGTCGGCGAAGCCCGGATAGCTGGTGGCCACCGCACTCCATCCGGTGATGGTGGTCTCCCCCGTCGCCGCCGGACAGGCCGACCCGGCCACGGCGGCGGCCATGGCCATCCGGTGGTCGCCGCCGGCGTCCACCCGGGCCGGCCGCAGCGGGCGCCCCCGATGCCCTCGACGACCAGGTCGTCCCCCTCGACGGTGGCCGCGGCCCCGAAGGCGCGGACCAGGCTCGGCGGTCGCCGGCCAGGCGGTCGGACTCCTTCACCCGGAGCTCGCCCACGTCACGGAACCGGGTGGTGCCGAGGGCGGCGGCGGCGGCCACGGCCAGGATGGGCACCTCGTCCAGGGAGGGGATCTCGGCGGCCTCGACCACCGTGCCGTGGAGGGCGCAGGTGTAGCTGGTCACCGAGCCGGTCAGGTTGCCGGCCTCCTCCATCTCGATGGTCGCCCCCATGCGCCGCAGCACGCCGAGGAAACCCAGGCGCTCGATGCCCAGTTGGATGCCGGACACGGTGACCAGGCTGCCGGGGACGATGGCCCCCGCCACCACCCAGAAGGCCGCCTGGGACGGATCGCCGGGCACGGTGTAGGTCCCAGGGGCCAGGGTGCTCCTCCGGACCCGGACCACCCGGCCCCCGCCGACCCGCTCGAAGTCGATGTCGGCGCCGGCGGCGGCCAGCATCTCCTCGGTGTGGGCCCGGGTGGCCACCGGCTCGTGGACCACGGTCTCCCCGTCGGCGGCCAGGCCGGCCAGCAGGATGGCCGACTTCACCTGGGCGCTGGCCATCGGGGGTGTGTACTCGATGCCCGACCAGGGGTCCCGCCGGTCGATGTCGACGGGTGGCAGGCACGGTCGCCTCCTGCCCCGTCACCCGGGCCCCCATGCGGGACAGGGGCTCGGCCACCCGGTCCATGGGGCGGCTGCGCAGCGAGTCGTCGCCGGTGAGGGTGGTGGTGCCCGGGAGGGTGGCCACCACTCCGGCCAGGAGGCGCAGGCCGGTGCCCGAGTTGCCCAGGTCGAGGGGGGCGGCCGGGCGCGTGCAGGAGGGAGCGGCCACCGTGGACGGTGATCGAGGCCCCGTCCGTCCCCACCTCGGCCCCGAGGGCGGCCACGGCGGCCACCGTCCGGGCCACGTCGTCACCCGGGGACAGCCCGTGGATCGTCGAGGTTCCCTCGGCCAGGGCGGCCAGCAGGAGGGCCCGGTGGGAGATGGACTTGTCCCCCGGGACGGCGATGGTGCCGGTCAGCGGCGAGCCGCCGCGGACGACCTGGACGTCGTCGGGTCCGCCGGAGCCGTCGGCCGAACCCGGTGCGGGCGCGCTCACCGGGTCGTCCCCGGAGGCGAGCCCGAGGCCCGGTAGCCGCGGTCGGACAGGGTGGCCAGCAGGGTGGGGGCCGAGAGGGTGTCGACCGTCATCACCAACACGCCCCGGTCCCCGTCGACCGAGTGGGCGATCTCCAGGTCCAGGATGTTGATGCCCAGCTCGGCGGCGAGCACGGTGACCTCGGCGATGGCCCCGGTGCGGTCCAGCAGCGGGACCCGCACCTCGACCAGCTCCTCGGGCAGCGGGGCCCGGTCGCTGAGCACCCGCCGGGCGTCGGCGGCCCGTCCCAGGATCTCGAGCAGCGAGTCGTGGTCGTGGTCGGCCACCCGGCGGCGCATGGCCCCCAGCGCCTCGATGAGCAGGTCGAGGGTGGCCACGATGGCCTCGGCGTTGTCGTCGCAGATGTCCGGCCAGATGGTGGGCTGCCCGGCGGCGATCCTGGTCATGTCCCGGAACCCTCCGGCCGCCAGCTGCAGCAGGGCGGTGTGCTCCTCCCCCAGCCCGGCGGCCAGCACCATGAGGGTGGCCGCGGTCAGATGGGGCACGTGGGACACCACCGCCACCAGGGCGTCGTGCTGGGCCGGGTCCAGGGCCACCACCTGGGCCCCGAGCTCGGCCAGGACCCCCCGGACCAGGGCGAAGGCATCGGGATCGGTGGCGGCGGTGGGCGTCAGCACCCAGGTGGCCCCGACGAAGAGATCACCGGCGGCGCCCTCCACCCCGACCTGTTCCGAGCCGGCCATGGGGTGGCCGCCCACGAACCGGGGGTGGTCGACGGCCGCCACCAGCGGGCCCTTGACGCTGCCCACGTCGGTGACCACGACGTCGGGGCCCCACCGCATCGCCGGCCAGGATCTCCCCGATCACCGATGCGGCGGCGCGGACCGGGGTGGCCACCACCACCAGGTCGGCCTCACGGTCGACGCCCTCGGTGGTCAGGGCGCCCAGGGCCACGGCCCGGGCCGCCACCCCGGTGGCCCCGTCCACGCCGCTCACGTGCCAGCCCCGGTCCCGCAGGGCCAGCCCCACCGAGCCCCCGATCAGTCCGGTGCCGTAGATCATGGCCCGTCGGACCAGCCGGGGAGCGGTCCCAGACCGGTCGGGCGGGCCCTCAGTCGGGGAGGTCGTCACGGAGTCCCTGGGCGCCCTCGAGGTAGACGTGGTGGATCTGGTCGCGGGTCCGGTCGGTGGTGACGTGCAGCATGACCCGGATGCAGTGCGGCACCGAACCGGCGATGGACAGCTCACGGGCGCAGATCAAGGGGACGGCGCCCAGGCCCATGGAACGGGCCGCCGTGGCCGGGAAGGTCGAGACGATGTCCTCGGTGGCCGTGAACAGGATGGAGATGATGTCGTCCTCCTCCAGGCCGTTGCGGTCGAGGATCTGGCGGAGCAGGGTCACCACCCGCTCGGTGATGGCCTCGGGGGTGTCGTGGTCGACGGTGGTGGCACCGCGGACGGCTCGGACGGAGGGGGACATCAGCCAGGCATGTTACTCAGGCCTGTCGACCGGCCCAACTGGACCGACCGGTCCGACCGCGGTCGGCGGGGGTTCCGCCCCGCCCTCTCCGTCCACCGGTTCGGCCGCGGCCGCCAGGCTCCTCACCTCGTCGAAGGAGAGCGGTCGGTAGGACCCGGGCCCGAGGGAGGGATCGGCCACCGGCCCGATCCGGGTGCGGACCAGCCGGACCACCGGGTGGCCCACCGCCTCGCACATCCGGCGGATCTGCCGGTTCCGGCCCTCGTGGATGACCATGCGGAGGAGGCCCGGGGCCACCACGGCCACCCGGGCCGGCGCCGTCGGCCCGTCCTCGAGCTCCACGCCCTCCCGGAGTCGCCGCACCTCCCCCGCGGTGGGCTCGCCCTCCACCTGGACCAGGTACTCCTTGGCCACGCCGAAGGAGGGGTGGGTCAGCCGGTGGGTCAGCTCGCCGTCGTTGGTCAGGAGGATGAGGCCCTCGGAGTCCATGTCCAGTCGCCCGACCGGGAAGACCCGGGTGCCGTCGGGCACCAGGGACACCACCGTGGGGCGCCCGTGGGTGTCCTCGGCGGTGCTGACCACCCCGGCCGGCTTGTTCACCAGGTAGTGGACGAGGCCGGGCCGGACCGGCAACGGCACCCCGTCCAGCTCCACCCGGTCGACGGTCGGGTCGACCCGTCGCCCGAGGACGGGCACCTCACCGTTGACGGTCACCCGTCCGTCCACGATCAGCTCCTCGCACACCCGGCGGGAGCCCACCCCGATGCGGGCCAGTACCTTCTGCAGTCGGTCTCCGGTGGCGAGGGTGGGTCCGGGCGGGTCCGACCCCTCAGGCATCGCCGACCGGGCGCATCTGCTCCTCCAGGTCGGCCAGGGCCTCGGGTCCGGGCAGGAGGTCCTCGACCGGGGGGAGCTGGTCCAGCCGGTCCAGTCCGAGCCGCTCGAGGAAGGCCTCGGTGGTGGCATACAGGACGGCCTGGCCGGGGCCCGGCGCCCGGCCCACGGCGGCGATGTAGCCCCGGTGCTCGAGCAGGCGGACCACCCCGTCCACGTTGACGCCCCGCAGCGCCGCGATCTGGGCCCGGGACACGGGCTGCTTGTAGGCCACGATGGCCATGGTCTCCAAGGCGGCGGCCGACAGCCGGGAGGAGACGCCCACATTGGCGAACCGCTCCACGTAGGGGGCCAGCGCCGGGTGGGTCTGGATGCGGAAGCCCCCGGCGATCCGGACCACCTCGAAGCCGCGACCCTCGGTGCGGCACGACTCGGCCAGCTCGTCGCAGAGCGGATCGATCTGCTCCACCGGCAGTTCGAGCAGTTCGGCCAGCAGCCCGGCCGGGACCGGCTCCACGGCCACGATCAGCACGGCCTCGATGGCCCGGGCCTCGGGTGAGAGGGGCACGCTCAGCCCTCGTACTCGTCGTAGAGGCCGGCTCCGGCCGGGACCGGCTCACGGTCGCCACCCAGCCAGGCCACCTCGAGGTCCCCGAAGGTGTGGCCCTGTTCGAGGGAGACCCGTCCCTGCTTGCACAGTTCCAGCAGGGCCAGGAAGCTCACGATGATCTCCATGCGTGAGACCAGATGGCCGGTCAGGCCCCGGAAGGTGGCCGACCCCAGCCGGGGCAGCCGGCGCGCCAGGGCGGCCACCGTGTCGGCCACCGTGACCGTGTCCACGGTGACGTGGTAGAGGTCCACCACCGGCACCGGCCGCTCGGCCGTGGCCCGGAGGAAGGCCTCGGCCAACTGGTCGGGGGTGACCCCTTCGAGGAGGTCGGGGGCGTTGACCACGAAGTCGAGGTCGAGACCGGCGGTACGGGGCACCGACCGGGCCGCCTGCTCGAGGAGGAGGGCGAACCCGTCGGCGGCGGCGGCGTAGGCCTGGCACTCCAGCAGCCGGGCCAGCAGCAGATCACGCTCCTCCCACCCCACTAGCTCCTCGTCGGTGTCGACGTCGTCGGGACCGGGCAGCAACCGCCGTGACTTGAGCTCGATGAGGATGGACGCCACCATCAGGAACTCCGACAGGGTCGGGAGGTCGGCCGACTCCCAGCTGGCCATTTCGGCGACGAAGGCGTCCACCACCTCGGCCAACGGGATGTCGTAGAGGTCTACCTGATGGCTGTTGACCAGCTGGAGGAGCAGGTCGATCGGACCCTCGAAGACCGGGGTGGAGACGGTGGCGGGCACGGACCGACCCTACCGGCTGGAGCGGGCCGATTCGTGCATCTGACCGGGGATCCGACCGGGTGACGGCGAGCCGAACCGCCGGAACCCGTTCCGGGCGCCGGCGGCCCCGACCTACGATGACCCTCCATGTCCCGAGTTCTGTCCGGCCTGCAGCCCAGCGGCGACCTCCACCTGGGGAACTACCTGGGTGCCGTGCGCAATTGGGTGGCCGATCAGGATCGCTACGACTGCTTCTACTGCGTCGTGGACCTGCACGCCCTCACCCTCGACATCAGCCCTGACGAACTGCGCTCACGGACCGAGGGCACCGTCCTCGACCTGGTGGCGGCGGGTCTGGACCCCGAGCGGTGCACACTGTTCGTCCAGAGCCATGTGGTCGAGCACACCCAGCTGAACTGGCTGCTGGAGTGCACGGCCACCATGGGTGAGCTGGCCCGGATGACCCAGTTCAAGGAGAAGAGCGCCGGCCGGGACTCGGTGCGGGTGGGCCTGTTCAGCTATCCGGTGCTCCAGGCGGCGGACATCCTGCTCTACGACGCCGAACGGGTGCCGGTCGGCGACGACCAGCGCCAGCACCTCGAGCTGACCCGCCAACTGGCCATCCGCTTCAACCACCGCTACGGGGACACCCTGGTGGTGCCCGAGGCGGCCATCCCGGCGGCCGGGGCCCGGGTCATGGACCTCCAGCACCCCGAGAACAAGATGTCCAAGTCGGTCAACTCCCCGCTGGGGACGGTCCTCATGTTGGACGGACCCGACCAGATCCGCCGCAAGGTCAAGAAGGCCGTGACCGACAACGACGGCGAGGTCCGTTACGAACGCGCCGCCCAGCCCGGCCTGGCCAACCTCATCGAGTTGCTGGCGGTGGCAACGGGGCGCACGCCCCAGGACGTCGCCGCTTCCTACCAGCGCTACGGGGACCTGAAGAACGACCTGGCCGAGGCCCTGGTGGAGCTGCTCCGACCGGTCCGGGAGCGCCGGGAGGCCCTGGCTGCCGACCCCGGTGCGGTGACCTCGCTGCTGGCCACGGGAGCGGACAAGGCTAGAGAGGTGGCATCGGTCACCTACCGGCGGGCCGCCTCGGCCATCGGGTTGCTGAGTCCGGGATAGCGGCAGGTCACAGGGGTGTCGTCCCCGTCCGGCTTGGCCGCCGAGGTCGGTCCGGCCGGCCGGCCCCCCTCCGGCGACGGCGTCCGGCCTCGACCAGCTCCACCGCCGCCCACACGAGCAGGACCACGCCGGCCAGGCCCGAGACGATCAGGCCCACCAGTGCCGAGGCGGGCCGGTAGCGGAAGGTCACCCGGTACTCCCCCGGCCCGGGCAGGGCCACCTGTTGGATCACCCCGTTCCGCTGGACGGTGGCTGATTGTGACGGCCCCGGTCCCCCGGCGGCCACCTTCTGGACCGAGGCCTTCCACCCCGTGGTCCACGCCACGCTGCGCTCGAGCAGCACGGGCCCGTCGGAGTGGACGGTGATGGTCTGGGTGCCGTTCTCCCCCGGGGCGGCGGCCGTCACCGAGGTGCCGGCCGGGGGCGGACCACCGCCGGGGGCCCGGGCCCGGGCCCAGCCCTGGGCGGCGTCGCTGTGGAAGGCGCCGAAGGTGCCCACCGTGCCCGAGAAGGTCCAGTGCGGCGGGACCACCCCGTACTGCAGCTGGCCGTTCATGGACACCGCCCCGGATTCGGCGGTCACTGCCGTGGGGATGCCGACGATGATCCGGCCCGAGGTGGGGCGCACCACCAGGCCGCCCGAAACCACCGGCACCGGCAAGGTGACGAGGAGTGACTGCCGTGCCCCCGACCCCGTCACGATGGTGTCGCTACGCGGCAGCCACCGGTCGGTCCCCGAAGTGGTGACCAGGCCGACCTGGAGGCGGGCAGCATCGCCCCGTTCGACGGGAACGGCCCACCGGCTCAGGGTGAGCGCGCCCCCGAAGTACCAGGGCCGGGCCACCCCGGCCTGGAGTTCGAAGGAGGACGGGCCGCCGAGCGCCGTCGCCGTCAGTGCGGTCGCGTTGGCCGGAAACAGGACCTTCTGACCCCGGGGGATGGCGCTGGCCCCGGCGGTCGGCTCCTGCGGGGCCGGCTCGGGGATCGGCCCCTCCGGCCTCGACGACGTGGGGAGCGGGGTCACGAAATAGCCGGGCACGGAGAGCAGCGTGGTCACGTTGAGGCTGTCCCACACCGTGCCGGCCAGGGTGGTGGCGGTGAGTGTCTCCTGCAGATGGGCCCCGGTGGCGTCGAAGTAGGTGCCGTCGGTGAGGGCCGCATAGCCCTGGGCGCTCGGTAGCCGGGGGTAGATGTTGAGATCGGTCTGACCCAGGGCGAAGAGCTGGTCGGTCTCGAACCGGTCGGGGTCGTAGATGATGAAGCGCCCGTCCCCGACCTCGGAGGCGAATGCGGCCGCCAACGGGGTGCGGGCCTGGGCGGCGGCCTCGGTGATCGGGGGGTTGATGACGAACAGGTTGAACAGGGCCAGATCGACCAGGAGCACCGTGGCCAGCTGCCGCCGGAGGCGGCGGGTGGTGAACCGTGCCGAGGCCAGCGCGGTCCAGGTGGCCACGCCGGCGATCACCGCACCGACCGTGATCAGGCCGGCCAGGCGCAGGCGGGCCCCGGTGCCCGTCGTGTACTGGGTCTCGAGCATGCGCCCGAGAAAGGGACTTGCCGCCCACGCCAGCACGGCCACCACCACGATGACGACGAACGGAATGCCGGTGAGTATGACTTCGGCCCGCCGTCCCGAGCGCCACCGGTCCCGGACCGAGGTCGGTTCCGGTGTCCCTGCCGGGGGCCGGGCCCGCTCGGCCAACATCAGGTGGGTCCACCAGGCCAGCAACACGGCCAGGGCCGTGTCGACCAGGAGCAGGTTGCGGTTGAGGAGCCGTTCGCTGCTCACGCCGGGGATGAGGTACATGAGCCGGGCGAAGGGTGTCTGGTTGCCCAGGGAGGAGAGGAGGCCGACCGCCAGGATCGCGTACCAGACCCACCACTGGCGGGCCTCGGGGCGGGAGCGCCACCGCCTCGCCACCAGGGCGAAGCCGGCGATCAGGGCCAGGATCCCCGCATAGCTGGTGACCTCGGGGAAGTTGTAGGTGCCGGCGTAGGTGGCCGGCCAACCCTGGTTGGTGCCGAGGGCGAAGGGCGACGCCAGCAGGGTCAGGAGGCGGTTGTTGAGCGACCCACTGGTGAAGAAGGTGTACGTGGCCGTGGCTCGCTGCGACTGGGACAGGAACAGCAGTCCCGGGAGCCACTGGGCCGCGCCCAGGGCCACCCCGCCGACCAGGCCCAGGACCACCGCCCCCACCGACCCGGCCAGGGCCCGTCTCGTGCCCCGGCGCAGCAGGCCCGCCGAGGCCGTCCGCCAGACCCAGTAGATGACGACCAGCACCCCGCTGTCGATGATGGCCTCGGCCGCGCCGGCCAGCAGGGTCAGACCGAGCGACAGGGCGAGCAGGACCACCCACCCGCGGGTCCACCGTCGGGCGACGGACCGGTCCCCCGCTTCCGGGTCATGAGGTCCCGGCTCACCGGTGGCGTCGTCGGTGGCACCGTGGTCGTGCCGTTCGGTCAGCCCGTGGACCGCCACCAGGATCCACGGCAGCCATGCCGCCCCCTCGATGAGGTCGATGTGGACCATCTGGGCGCTCATGTACCCGGCGAAGGCGAAGGTCGCGGCCCCGAAGGTGGCGGCCGTGGACATGACGCCCTCACGTCGGAGGAAGACGTACATCCCGGCCAGGGCCACGTCGTAGGCGACGGCCAGGGTCAGGGTCCAGGCGGTGAACACGGGGAGCACGGCGGTGAGCCAGGTGAGGGGGTAGGCAGCCCCGGCGTTGAAGCCACCCAGCAGGGGGGTGCCGCTGAACAGGTAGGGATTCCACAGGGGCAGCACCCCGTGGATGAGGTCCCTCCCCACCAGGACCCGCATGGGGAAGTTCTGGATGAAGTTGTCCCCGGCCAGGAAGGTCATGCCGAAGAGTTGGGGTATCCCGAACACCGCCCACGGGAGGAGCAGGGCGAAGGCCATGCCCGGGTGGGTCCGCACCCACGCCGCGAGGCGAGTGGGGACCGGTGGGTCGGGGCGCGCCGGTGGTCGGGTGCGCCATGAGGTCGGTAGGACTCATCTCAGGAGGGCTCATGCGATGGCCGGCGCCGGGGTCCCCTCGACCAACGGGCCGAGGGTGGCGTCGGACCCGACCGCCGACGGGAGGCGGTCGGAAGTGCCCCGATCACACCAGCAGGCCCGACCACCAGTTGATGACATGGGTGATCAGCTCCGACCACTGGTTGCGGAACAGCAGGATCAGGATGAAGGGCAGGAACATGAGGAAGGGCTGGAGGTTGTAGTACTGCGGGCAGCATCGGGCGGGCAGGAACCGCTCGAGCACGGCGGCCCCGTCCAGGGGCGGGCACGGGATGCAGTTGAAGACGCCGAGCACGATGTTGGCGATGCCGGCGATGAACAGGACCTGGCTCAGCAGGGACGGCGGGTAGGCGGCGGCGCCGTGGCTCCAGTAGAAGTTGACCTCCTGGAGGATGATGTGCGGCGTCGTCCACGACCAGCACCACACCCAGGATGGCGGCCAGGGCGAAGTTGGTGAGCGGGCCCGACCAGGGAGACGACCACGGTGTGGTTGCGGGGGCTGCGCAGCCGGTTGGTGCTGACCGGCACCGGCTTGGCCCACCCGTAGGCCCCGATCCCCGACAGGGAGAGGACGGCCGGCACCAGCAGCGTCCCCACCGGGTCCACGTGCTTGATCGGGATTGAGGGTCAGCCGCCCGGCCCGCTTGGCCGTGTCGTCGCCCGAAGGCCAGGGCCACCACGCCGTGGGAGATCTCGTGGAGGATGATCGAAGGGATCAGGACGCAGAAGTAGATGATGTTGGCGCTGGATGATCCTGTGGGTGCGCAGCAGGATGGCGATGAGGGCCACCGCCACCACCACGATGATCACGGTCCGTTGGTCGGGTTGGAACCGCCGCCGGGGCCGGCCGGATCCGCCGGACCCTCCCCCGTAGCCTCCGTAGGCCATCAGCGCCCGGCCCGATCAGGGCCGGTTGGCGTGGTTGATGCAGAACCGGGTGGCCGGCATGGCCTCCAGGCGGGCCGGACCGATGGCCACGCCGCACACCTCGCACACGCCCGTAGGTGCCGTCCTCGAGGCGGCCGAGGGCCAGGGCCACCTCGTCCAGGGTCTCCTGCAGCTGACCGGCCAGGGCCTCGGCCTCGCCCCGTTCGGCCGTCACCTGGCTGGTGTCGGCGAAGTTGGGGTCGTAGTCGAGTCCCCCGCCCTCGCCGAAGCCGAGCTCGGACAGCTCGGACTGCAGCTGGCGCCGCTCGTCCTCGAGCAGTTGGCGGTAGTCGATGGTGGGGGCGTCGCTCGGCACGGGAAGATCCTACTTGAGCTGGGGCGCAGTGGCCCGCGGGTGGGCCCGCTCGTAGGAGGCCCGCAGGTGGTCCTGGCTGAGTCGGTGTAGATCTGGGTGGTGGCGATGGAGACGTGGCCCAGGAGCTCCTGGACGACCCGGATGTCGGCGCCGTGGGCCAGCATGTGGCTGGCGCACGAGTGGCGGAGGACATGGGGGCTGACCACGTCGCCGAGGCCGACCCGCTCGGCCCGGTGGTGCACGACGGCCCAGGCCCCCTGGCGGCTGAGGCGGCCGCCCCGCGGTGTTGAGGAAGACCGCCTCGGCGTCGCCGCGCCGGGCCCAGCGGTCGGGGGCCATGCGGGGGCGGCCGGCCGGGGCCAGCCAGCGGTCGAGGGCCATCCGGGCCGGTCCGCCCAGCGGGACCAGCCGCTCCTTGGCCCCCTTGCCGAACACCCGGAGCAGGCCGTCGTCACCCTGCAGGTCCATGAGGGAGAGGCCGACCACCTCGGAGATGCGGGCCCCGGTGCCGTAGAGCACCTCGAGGAGGGCCCGGTCCCGGTAGGTCGGCCGGCTCGGTGCCGCTGACCGAGTCGAGCAGGCGCGAGGACCTGGTCCTCGTCGAGGGCCTTGGGCAGCCGGCGGGGGAGCCGGGGCGAGCGGAGGTCGGCGGTGGGGTCGACCGGCGATGTCCCCCTCGCTGACCAGGAAGCGGAACAGGCCGCGCAGGGCGGTGGTGGAGCGGGCCATCGAGGCCGGGTTGCGGCCCTGGCCGCGCAGTTCGGCCAGGTGGCGCTCGATGGCACCGGTGTCGGCGCCGGCGGGATCGACCCCGGCACCGGCTGCCCACCGCTCCCAGCGGCGATGTCCCGGCGGTAGGCGGCCAGCGTGTTCCGCGACCGGCCCTTCTCCACGGCCAGCCAGGACAGGTACTCCTCGGCGCCGGTGGAGAGCGGCTGGCTCATGGTCCGGCGGCGCCGTCACCCGACCGGTGGCCAGGCGGCGGCGGGCCAGTCCCACGCCCAGGATGGTGGTGGCGTCGACGATGGTCCCGTCGTCCACCATGGCGTCGAACCGGGCCAGGGGGACCTCGCTCGATCCGCATGTAGCCGCTCCTCGATCCCCTGCCGGTCGACGGTCCACCGGATCGAGGCCGGTGGCCAGGAAGACCGACGAGAGCTCGTCGCAGAACCCGGGGGTGATGGCGCACCGGGTCAGCAGGGCCAGCTCGGCGGCGGCGTAGCCGACCTCCTCGGCCAGCTCGCGCTGGGCGGTGCCTCACGTCGGGCTCACCCTCGACGTCACAGGTGCCGGCCGGCACCTCGAGGATCCACCGGTCGAGGGCGGGACGGTACTGGCGGACCAGGACCACCGAGTCGTCGTCGGTGACGGCCACCACCGCCACCGCCCCGGGATGGCGGACGATGTCCCGCTCGAAGGCCACGCCCGTCGGGATCGACGAAGCGGGCCCGGGTCAGGGTGATGGCCCACCCCCGGTGGACCACCTCCTCGCCGGTCGGGCCGGAAGCGGGGCAGGTCGTCCGGGCCACCGGTCCGGTGATCCCCGGCTCCCGCCCGCCTCAGCCGACGGCACCGATGTCGAGCAGACGGGGGTCCCGTCCCTCGGCCCGGGTCAGGGCGGCGCAGACCAGCTCGCGGAAGAGCGGGTGGGGCCGGTCGGGACGGCTCTTGAACTCCGGGTGGGCCTGGGTGCCGACCCAGAAGGGGTGGCCGGGCAGCTCGATGAACTCGACCAGCCGCCCGTCGGGCGACATGCCCGAGCACACCAGGCCGACCTCCTCGAGCCGGGACCGGTAGCGGGGGTTGACCTCGTAGCGGTGACGGTGGCGCTCGGACACCACCTCGGTGCCGTAGGCCTTGGCCACCTGCGATCCGGCCAGCAGCCGGGCGCTGTAGGAGCCGAGCCGCATGGTCCCGCCCTTGTCCACCACGTCGTTCTGGTCGTCCATCAGGTCGACCACCGGATGAGGGGTGGTCGGCGTCGAACTCCCGCGAGTTGGCCCCCTCCAGGCCGGCCAGGGACCGGGCCACCTCGATGATCATGACCTGCAGGCCGAGGCACAGCCCGAGCAGGGGCAGCTCGTGCTCGCGGGCGTAGCGGGCGGCGGCGATCTTCCCCTCCACCCCCCGCTCGCCGAACCCGCCGGGGATGACCAGACCGTCGAAGCCGCGCAGGCCGTCGTGCTCCAGGAGGTCGGGCACGGTGGCGGCCTGGATCCACTCGATCTGCACCTTGGCCCCGTGGTGGAAGCCGGCGTGGCGGAGCGACTCGACCACCGAGAGGTAGGCGTCGGGCAGGTCGACGTACTTGCCGATGATCCCGATGCGCACCGGGCGGACCGCCGCGTCGACCTGGTCGACCAGCCGCTCCCAGGTCGGTGAGGTCGATGGGGTGGTCGGCCTCGTCGAACCGGAGGAGCCGGAGGATGTAGCGGTCGAGTCCCTCCTCGTGGAGGACCAGCGGGATCTGGTAGATGTTGTCGGCGTCGACGGCGGAGACCACCGCCTCGATGGGCACGTCGCACAGGAGCGAGATCTTGCGCTTGAGGTCCTCGGAGATCATCCGGTCCGAGCGGCACACGATCACGTCGGGCTGGATGCCCCGGCTGCGCAGCTCGGTGACCGAGTGCTGGGTGGGCTTGGTCTTCTGCTCGCCCGAGGGGCCGAGGTAGGGCACCAGGGTGAGGTGGACGTAGCAGACGTTGTCCCGGCCCACGTCCCGCCGGAACTGGCGGATGGCCTCGATGAAGGGGACGATCTCGATGTCGCCCACCGTGCCGCCGATCTCGACGATGACCACGTCCACGTCGTCGGTGCCGAGCGCCCGGACCCGCTTCTTGATCTCGTCGGTCACGTGGGGGATGACCTGGACCGTCTTGCCCAGGTAGTCGCCCCGGCGCTCCTTGGCGATGACCGACGAGTAGATCCGGCCGGTGGTGGCGTTGGAGTTCTTGTGCAGGTTCTCGTCGATGAACCGCTCGTAGTGGCCGAGGTCGAGGTCGGTCTCCCCGCCGTCCTCGGTGACGAAGACCTCGCCGTGCTCGAAGGGGTTCATCGTGCCCGGGTCCACGTTGATGTACGGGTCGAGCTTGCACATGGTGACCCGGAGGCCCCGGCACTTGAGCAGCCGGCCCAGCGAGGAGGCGGTGAGGCCCTTGCCCAGGGAGGACGACACGCCGCCGGTGAAGAAGATGTACTTGGTGGCCCGGGCCCGGCCGCCGGCGCCCGGTGCCGATCCCGGCGGCGCGGCGCTCGGGCGGTGTCCGGGGGTGGATCGACCGTCGGCTGTCCCCCGAAGGGTTGCGGCGGGCCATCCACGTCGGGCACCTGATGAGGCTAGCGGAACCGGACCGGCCGACGTGCGGACCCCGGCCCGGACCGGGCGTCCGGGCCGCGACGACCGGCTCGGCTCAGCCCGGCGGCGACCGGGACGCTCGCGTCGAGCAGCTCCCGGGCGTGGCGCCGGGCCGACGCGCTGTCCGGGCTGGCCCGACAGCATCCGGCTGAGCTCGACCACCCGGCCCTCGCCGTCGAGCACGGTCACCTCGGAGCGGGTGCGGCCCGAGCTGCTCGGCCTTGCGCACCTCGATCTGGTGGTCGGCCTGGGCCGCCACCTGGGCCAGGTGGGTGACCACCAGGACCTGGCCGTGGCGCCCGAGCCCGGCCAGGGCCGAGCCCACGGCGGTGGCCGCCGCCCCGCCCACTCCGGCGTCGACCTCGTCGAACACCATCACCCCGGGGGCGTCGGTGATGGCCAGGCGGATGGCCAGCATGGTGCGGGCCAGCTCGCCTCCGGACGCCGCCTTGGCCAGCGGGTGGCAGGGGCTCGCCGGGATTGGCCCCGAGCAGGAAGCCGACCTGGTCGGCCGGCCCGTCCCCCTCCACGGCGATCGTCGAACCGGGCCGAGGGCATGGCCAGCTCGCGCAGGGTGGACTGGATCCTGGCGGCCAGCGCGGGGCGCGGCCTGGCCCGCCGGGCCGAGGCCACCTCGCGGCCTCGCTCGTCCAGCTCGGCCCGGGCCGCCTCGATCTCGCCGTCCAGCACCTGCGGCCCGACGCTCCTCGCCCTCGATCGCGGCCAGTCGGCCCCGGGCGTCGTCGGCGAAGGCCAGGACCTCGTCCAGGTCGTCCCCGTACTTGCGCTCGGAGCTGGTGGAGCAGCTGCCGGCGGGCGCGGATCTCCTCGAGTCGCTCGGGGTCGTCCTCCCAGGTCTCGACCACCGAGCGGAGCTCGGTGGCCAGGTCGGAGAGGTCGGCCATGGCCGACCCGCACCCGGGCCTCCAGACCGGCCAGGGGCACGCGACCGGCCAGGGCCCCGGCGGCCTCGGCCAGCCGGTCGAGGGCGCTGGTCTCCTCGACCCCGGACACGGCGGCCAGGGCCGCGGCCGCGGCCTGCCGGTGGGCGGCCGCCTCGGCCAGCCGGTCCTCCTCGGCCTCGAGCCGGTCGTCCTCGTCGCCGTCCTCGATGGCGGCGCCCTCGATCTCGCCGATCTGGTAGCGGAGGAGGTCGACCTCGCGGGCCCGCTGCCCGGGCGTCGCCGCCCAGGGCCGCCGACTCCTCGGTGAGGCGCCGCAGCTGGAGGCGGGCCGCCGTCGAGCGCGGCCAGGTCGATGCGGCCGAAGGCGTCGAGGGCGCGGCGTTGGGCATCGGTGTGGACCAGCGACTGGTGCTGGTGCTGGCCGTGCAGCTCGATCAGCCCGGCGGCCGCCTCGGCCAGGGTCCCGACGGTGGCCATGCGGCCGTCGATCCAGGCCCGGGACCGGCCCGCCCCGGGCCACCGGCGCGGGCCAGCATGACCTCGCCGGGCCCGTCGTCCTCGGGACCGCCACCCGGCCCGTCGGGGGTGCCGCCCGGGAAGGGGCGGTGCCCGGCGGGGACGACGAACCGGCCCTCGACCACGGCCTCGTCGGCCCCGGCCCGGACCACCGACGGAGTCGGCCCGACCGCCGAGCAGGAGGCCCAGGGCCTCGACCAGCAGGGTCTTGCCCGCCCCGGTCTCCCCGGTGAGGGCGGTCATCCCCGGCCCGAGGGCGACGGTGACGTCATCGATGACCCCGAGGTTGCGGACCCGGAGCTCGACCAGGTGGGGTCCCACGGCGCTCCGCGACCTACCGATCGGCCAGGTGGAACTTGGCCCGCAGGATGGCGTGGAAGTCGCGTGGACCCGAAGGTGACCAGCCGGGCCGGCTGGTCACCCTCCCGGCACTCGACCGATGGCCCCGGGCTCGAGGGTGGACACGGTGACCCCGTCGACCACCAGCACGGCCGAGCGGGGCTCGAGCACCTCGAGCCGGAGCCGCTCGGTCGGGTCGAGCACCAGGGGCCGGTCGAAGAGCATGTGCGGGCGAGACCGGGGTCACCACGATGGCCCGCAGCCGGGGGGAGAGCACCGGGCCCCGGGCCGAGAGGTTGTAGGCGGTGGACCCGGTGGGCGTGGACACCAGCAGCCCGTCGGCGGCGTAGGTGACGAAGGGCCGGTCGTCGATGGAGGTGGCGATGCGCACGGTGTGCCCGGGCACGGTCTTCTCCACCGTGGCCTCGTTGAGGGCGCGTGCGCTGGGCCATCGGATCGGCCGTCGGGCCCGGTCGACGGTGACCTACAGGGTCATCCGCTCCTCCACCTGGTGGGTGCCGGCCAGGAAGGCGGCCAGGGCGTCCTCCAGGTCCGTCGGCTCCACCTGGGTCAGGTAGCCGAGCCTGCCGATGTTGACGCCGAGGACCGGGATGCCGGCGGCCAGGGCGGCCTCCACCGCCCGCAGCAGGGTGCCGTCCCCGCCCAGGCTGACCACCAGGTCGGCGCCGTCGACGGACACCGAGCCGTCGGCGTCGCAGGGCCGGAATCGACCGGTGGCCCTGCTCGGCCAGCCAGGCGGCGGCCCGCGTCGGCCAGCGCGGCGGCCTCGGGCCGGACGGGGTGGGTGTAGAAGGCGATGACGGCCATGGCCCCTATCCTCGGCCCCTTTTTGCCGTGGGCCTCGGCGACGGCAGCGTCGACGAGATCGGGAACGCCCGTCCCGGTGCCGGCGGGGCCGGTCCGGCCCGACGGACGTGGCCGGGGTGCGGGCATGGAGCAGGAACTCGATGTTGCCGGCGGAACCGGTGATGGGCGAGGGCATCAGCCCCCATGATGACTGCTCCGGCCGCCGGAGCAGCGTCCGGCCACCTCGACCAGGGTCCGGCGGTGGATGTCCGGGTCGCGGATGACGCCCCTGGCCCCGGGAGGCCTCGACCCGTCCCGCCTCGAACTGGGGCTTGACCAGGATCACCACCGGGGCGCCCGGGCGCGCCACCTCCCCCACCAGCACGGGCACGGCCCGGGTCACCGAGATGAACGAGAGGTCGGCGGTGACCAGGTCCACCGGCGACCCCGCCGACCGTGTCCAGGGTCACGTCCCGGATGTCCAGGCGCTCGTAGGCTGTCGACCCGCGGGTCGTTCCGGAGCCGCGGGATGGAGCTGGCCCTGGCCCACGTCCACCGCCACCACCGATGGCCGCTCCGGCCTGGAGCAGGCAGTCGGTGAACCCGCCGGTCGAGGCGCCGGCGTCGAGGGCCCGCAGGCCGGTCGGCGTCGATGGCGAACCGGTGCAGGGCGGCGTCGAGCTTCTCGCCGCCCCGGCTGACGAAGCGGGGCGGCGGACCGACCAGCTCGATGGGTTCGCCGGCGGCCACCAGCCGGGACGGCTTGTCGGCCACCGAGCCGGACACCAGCACCTGCCCCTGCTCGATGAGGGCCACGGCCTGGGGACGGGTCGCCACCAGCCCCCGCTCGACCAGGGCCCGGTCGAGTCGACGCCGCGGGGAGTTGGTCAGTCCGCCGACCCGGTGCCGGCGGCCTGCTTCGCCGGCGCCTTCTTGGCCGGCGCCTTCTTGGCCGGGGCCTTCGTGGCTCGCCTTCGGTGGCCGCCGCCTTCTTGGCCGGCGACTTCTTCGCCGCCGCCTTCTTGGCCGCGGCCTTCTTGGCCGGAGACTTCTTGGCCGCGGCCTTCTTCGCCGGCAGCCTTCTTGGCCGGAGCCTTCTTGGCCGCGGCCTTCTTGGCCGTCGCCGGCCTTCGCCTGTCGTGCCCGTGGCGGCCCGGCCGGCGTCGGCGGTCCGGCCGATCAGGGCGGCCACCTGCTTGGCCAGGTCCTCGAGGTTGGTGATGCCCACGCTGTCCAGCTGGTGGGCCACCTCGCTGGCGCACCTGGGCGACGAACGCCTCCCGGCCCTTGCGGCTGCGCTCGATGCAGTTCGTCGACCCTGGCCCGGGCGTCGCTGCTCTGGAACTCCCCGCTCTGCACCAGCTCCTGCACCAGCTCCTCGGCCTTGGCCCGGGTCATGTTGGTGAAGGCGATGCCGGCGTCGAGATACTTCTGGAATCCGTCTTTGTTGACCATCGCTCTCACCCTACCGGCACAGTCCGTCGCCGGCAGGTGCGGCTCAGACCCGGTCACCCAGGCAGGTGTCCGACCAGCGAGACGAAGTCCGGGGCCCGGACGGCCGACCGGAACGTCGAAGTGCTCCGATCCCGGCGGGGTCACCCCCGAGTCGACCAGGCCGAAGGGGATGCCGAGCCGCTGGGCCAGCCGGCCGTCGGTCCCCGGCTGGTCGCCGATCATCACCACCGACGCGGTCGCCGTCGGCGAACCCGAACGCGACCTGCATCAGGGCGGCCATCGGCTCGGTGGGGCTTGCCGGCGATCTCCGGGGTGACGCCGGAGGCCGTGGCCACCGCGGCCAGCAGCGCCCCCGCCCCGGGCATCAGACCGTCCGGGGTGGGGTGGGTGGGGTCCTCGTTGGTGGCGATCAGCCGGCCCGACTCGCCGGGCCGCGGTGGCGGTGGCGGCCAGGCTGTCGAAGTCGAACGACCGGCTCCACCCGACCACGGCGGCGTCGCGTCGGCCCGCTCGCCCGTCGGCCGACCGCCTCCACGCCCCGGGCGGCCAGGGCTCTCGAGCACCCCGCCTTCGGCCAGGACCGTGACCGCTGGCCGGGCTCGAGCAGGGAGGCCGCGGCGCGCGGCCGACGTGGCCAGATCGTCGGCGGTCGGACTCGATGCCGAATCCGTCGAGCCGGGCCAGCAGCTCGGCGGTGGTGGGGGCCGAGTTGTTGGTGGCGAACACCACCCGGATCCCCCGGTCCCGGAGGGCGGCGACCGCCCCGCCGACGTCGCCGATGGGCTCGCCGGCAGCCACACCACGCCGTCGAGGTCGACGATCCACAGGGAGGCCGAGGCGAAGGCGGCCTTGGCGATCGCCCGTGACGACTGCCGGCGGGTTCATTCCGCGGTTGTGGTCGGTGGACCCCGGTTCGGCTGCGGTCAGCTCGTCCTCCGTCTCCGTCCGTCGGGTCCGGCGGGTGGAGTCGGCCAGCTGGTCGGCCGACTCGAGCACCCGGGAGATCAGGCCGGACAGATGGGAGAGCGGTTCGACCGGGGTCGTCCGCCGGCTTCGGCGCTGTCGGCGTCCGGGCGGCGGCGGCGGCCACCGGTCGGCTCGGTGCCCTGGTCCGTGGGACTCGGGCGAGGCGGCCACCGGACGGGCGCTGAGGTCGGCGATCCGCTCACCGGTCACCTTGGCCGCCCGCTCCCAGTAGGAGCGGAACATGCCGATGTCGAAGGCACCGTCCCGCACCCGGGCCTGGTCCAGCAGCCGGGCCGGCGGGTCCTTCAGGTCCCGCACCAGGTGCAGGGCGGCCAGTGCCTTCAGCCCGTACCAGGTGGGGTCGAACTCCCACCAGGTGAAGCCCTGCCGGGCCGATGCCGGGCAGGTAGTGGTGGTTGTTGTGCCACCCCTCCCCCCCGGTGATCACGGCGATGATCATGGAGTTCCGGCTGGTGTCCGGCGTGGCGTACCGCCGCCGGCCCACCAGGTGGGCCACGGAGTTGACCAGGAAGGTGCCGTGCCACAGCAGCACGGTGGAGAGGAAGAAGCCGATCACCAGGCCGCCCCATCCGCCGATGAGGAAGCAGGCCGCCGGCCAGCAGCCACGGGCCGATCCACGAGTGGCGCTCGAGGAAGCGGAGCTCGGGGAAGGCGGCGAAGTCCTTGATGGCGGCGAGCGTCGGTGGCCTTGTACTTGGTGGACAGGATCCAGCCCACATGGCTCCACCAGAATCCGTCCCGGGGCGAGTGCACGTCGTCGTCGAGGTCGGTGTAGCGGTGGTGGAGGCGGTGGTGGCCGGCCCACCACAGCGGGCCCTTCTGCAGGGCGGTGGTGCCCGCCGAGGGCCATGAGGAACTGGGGCCACCGGCCCATGCGGTAGCTGCGGTGGGAGAAGTAGCGGTGGTAGCCGGCGGTGATGAAGAACATCCGGGTCACGTAGAGCACGGCGCAGAGCACCCAGTCCTGCCAGGTGACCACCACGAAGAAGCGCCGCCAGCGGGACCAGGTGGGCGCCGAGGAAGGGAATGGCCGACACCCAGTCGGTCCGGTCGGCGGACCCGTCGCACCGCGCATCGGGGTTCGAGGTGCCGGGCGGCACGGTGGTGGCTGCACGTCATGGGCGGGCGCCGCCGCCACAGGACGACGACGCAGTGATGCTATCCGATCCGGCTCCGGCCCCGAGGGCGACGGCGGGGTGCATCGGCCCCGGTGGGGGCTCATTCGGGAACGTAGAGATTGCCGTTGGCCGCCTTGGTGATCTTGATCGACGTCAGGCCGTTGGTGGCCGGACCCCGCTCGACCGCACCGGTGCTGGCGTTGAACTCCGACCCGTGGCACGGGCAGGCGATGATCCGGGCCGACGGCCTGGTAGGCCACCGTGCACCCGGCGTGGGGGCAGACGGCGTCGAAGGCGACGAAGTCGCCGGCGGTCGCTGGATGACCAGGCCCGGGTCCCCGTTGCCCGGGTCGGTGAAGGCGGCCGACCCTCCGACCGGCACGCTCGCCGCCGGTCCCACCGCCGTGCCCGACGGGGCTGCCGTGGTCGTGGTACCGGCGGCGCCTGTGGTGGACGGGCCCGGAGCGGTGGTGGTCGTGGCTCCCCCGGTGCTGAGGGTGTTCGACGCCTGGGTGGCGGTGGACGAGCCACCGGCCAGGCGTCCGACGGCGGCAGCCAGTCCAGCCGACGACGACGAAGGCTCCGGCCACCATGCCGGTCGATCGCCCCCTTGGACAGCACCGTCCCGACGGGACACGGCTCGCCGGACGCTGCACCCCGGTGCTAGGAGCTCGGGCCAACCAGGTGTCGAGCGCAGGGGCCCCGGCCGCTCCGGCCAGGGCCAGCGGGGTCCAGGCGAAGAAGAAGACGATGTCCGAGCCGGTGTAGTACGGCGACGAGTGGAAGCTTACGGTGAGGAACAAGCCCGAAGGAGAGCAGCATGCCGGCCGCCGCCGCCACCCGCATCCACAGGCCGACGAGCGATGCCGAGCCCGATGGCCACCTCGCCGAGGGCGATGACCAGACCCACGCGCGGGAGCGATGGACACCAGATGGGAGAGCAGGCCATGGATGGGGCTGGCGCGGTCGGCCCCGACCAGCTGGGCGTGGATGGAGATCGGGCTGGAGGAGCGGAGGAAGTCCGGGTTGGCCAGCTTCTGGCAGCCCGGCGAAGAGGAAGGTCACCCCCAGGAACAGGCGGAGGGGCATCAGGTACCACCCGGCGGCGACGGTGCCGTCCGGCCGGTGCACGCTCCACATGGAGGCCGGCTCCGGAGTGGCCGACGCGGCCTGATCGCGGGTCGCCGCGGCCCGCGTCCGCCTCGAGGCGTTCGAGGTCACCGGGTCGATCCCATGGTCGGGCACGATACCGGCTGCACTGGTGGAGGTGGGGTCGGCGCCCCCCGGACGGGTGGGGCGGGTGAACGCGGCGCCGAGTGCCGGTCCGACCGCCGGTCCGACCGCAGTTGGTAGCGGACGGACACGAACACGTAGCATGGCCCCATGGATCAGTTGGTCGTGGCCCCGGGCGGAACCGTCGTGGCCCCGGAGCGCTCGAAGGCCGATCAGACCATGCGCCGCCTGTTGCGGGTGCCAGAGGACCGGGCCCCCATCGACGAGTCGGAGACCCACCGGATATTCAGCGCCTCGATCTTCCTGTCGGCCCTGCGGTGTCTGCTGACCTACATCGTGCTGCCCTTCGTGCTGCCGGCCATCGGCGTGGCCCGGGGGGTCGGTCCGGCCATCGGCATCCCCATCGGCGTCCTGGCCCTGACGTTCGACTTCCTCGGGATCCGACGCTTCTGGTTGGCCGACCACCGGCAGCGCTGGGCCTTCACCGCCCTCTACGCCGTGGTGGGCACGATGGTGCTGGTACTGCTCATCGTGGACATCGTCGACGTCATCGGATGAACCCGGGGTGCCGGGCATGCTGACGGTCGGGCTCAACCACGTGGCCACCCTGACCAACGATGCCCACCGACTGCACGCCTTCTACGAGGAGGTGTTCGAGGCCGAGGTGGTACGGGACGCACCCGAGCTGGAGGGTGAGGATGCCGTCCGGCTGTCCATCATCAGGATCGGGCCCTACGCCGAGCTCAACGTCTTCCAGATCGTCGGCAACACCGAGGCCGACCGGCAGGTGCCGATGTTCGGCCGGGGCCGACTCGACCACTTCGCCCTGCAGGCGGCGTCGCTGGCCGCCTTCGAGACCATCCGGGAACGGCTGATGGCCCGGGAGGCGGCGGACTCGTTCGTGACCGACTTCGGCCCGGTGCTCAGTGTCTTCTTCCGCGATCCTGACGGGCTGGAAGGCGAGGTCTGCGTGGAGAACCCGGACGCCGTGGCCGGGGTCACGCACCCGCCGGGGACCCCGGCCCGGCGCTACGTCACCGACGCCGTCTGACGCCGTCTGACTTCGCCGGGGTGAAGTGACGGCCTGACCGGGGCGGAGTGGCCATCGTCGGGGCCGACCGATCTGCGCCCCGGCTCCCGGAGGGCCCAACTCAAGGCTGGCCCGTGCCGGGTCGATACCCCAGGTGATGCCCGCACCCGCCGTCGCGACCCCACCGAGCTACCAGGGTCGTGACCGGCTGCTGCGCGCCGTGGCCACGGTGGCCATGGTCTGGGGGGTCGTCTACCTGGTGTGGCGGGTGTGGGACACCGGCCGTGGCGCCCAACCGGTGATGTTCTGGACGTTGTACGCCTCCGAGGTCTTCGGCCTGGTCATGCTGGCCTCGTTCGCCTTCCTGGCCTGGCGCGTACCGGTGCCGAGGCGACCGCCCATGGGGTGGAGGCCGACGGTGGACGTTCTGGTCTGTACGTACGACGAGGGCATGGACGTGCTCGGGGCCACCCTGGTCGGCTGTGACCGGATCGCCTACCCCCACGCCACCTGGGTCCTGGACGACGGCCGGCGGAACGAGGTACGCCAGCTGGCCGAGCGGTTCGGGGCACGGTACCTGAGCCGTTCCACCAACGAGCACGCCAAGGCCGGCAACATCAACCACGCCCTGGGCCACACCGCCGGTGAGCTGCTCTTGATCCTCGACGCCGACCACGTGCCCCAGCCGGACATCCTCGACGCCACCCTGGGGTACTTCGACGACCCGTCGGTGGCCCTGGTGCAGACCCCGCACGACTTCGGCAATCACGACTCGTTCCAGCATTTCGAGACGGGCCGGCACGATCAGAGCATGTTCTTCGAGGTGCTCATGCCGGGCAAGGACCGTCACGACGGCGCCTTCTGGTGCGGCTCGGCCGCGGTCATCCTGCGCCACGCGCTGGAGGGTATCGGGGGCATCGCCACCGAGACGGTGGCCGAGGACTTCCACACCACCATCCGCCTGCACGGCCAGGGTTGGCACACCCGCTACCACGACGAGACCCTGGTGCAGGGGCTGGCCCCGCACGACCTGGCGTCGTACCTGCTGCAGCGGGACCGGTGGGCCCGGGGGAACCTGGCCGTGCTCCGCACCCGGGAGAACCCCGTGGTGGCCCCAGGATTGACCTTGAAGCAGCGGGCCAGCTACCTCTCGTCGCTGCTGGCCTACTTCGTCCCCATCCAGCGTCTGGCCATGCTGGCGGTACTGGTGGCCATGCTGGTCACCGGCCGCCTGCCCCTCCACGCCACCGTGTGGCAGTTCGGTGTGTTCTGGCTCCCGTGGATGGTCCTCAACCTGGTGGCGTCGGCGGCCCTGTGCCGGGGCCAGGCCAGCCTGTGGGACGGGGCGTACTCCACCCACCTGACCAGCGAGATCTTCACCCGGGCGGTTCTGGCCATGGTCCATCCGTTCCGCGCCTCGTTCCGGGTGACTCCGAAGGACGGCATCGACGACGGGGGCTGGTCGGCCGTGCGGCAACTCCGACTGGTGGTGGTCACCGGGATGGTGCTGGTAGGCGCCGTCGCGGCCCGGTCCCTGGCCCTGGCCGGTGTGATCACGCTACCCCCGCTACGGGGACTGGCTGCGGTGGCCGGACTGGCCTTCGCCCTCTGGGAACTGGGCCTCATCGCCGCCGCCCTGTGGAAGGTGAGCCGGCGCCACCAGTTCCGTCACCACTACCGCGTGCCGGTGGAGATCGCCGGTGTGGTCAACGGGACGCTGGTCCGGGTCGTCGACCTCACTCCCGGAGGTGCGGGCATCATCGCCCCCGGCCCGGTCGAGGTGGGATCGGACCTGCGCCTGCACCTGGACCTCACCGACGTACAGGGTCAGGTGCACGGGGTCGATGTGTGCTTCACCGTGAGGTCGTGCCGACCCGCACCGGACCTCGGGTGGCGGATGGGCGGGACCCTCGCACCGGTTACCGAGGTGGACGGGGAGCGGCTGATCGAGCACTGCCACGTGGTGAGCTCGCGGGCCCGGCTGGTGGAGTCGGGCCACCTGTCCCCCGACGAGATCGACGGGCCGCCGCTCACGGGGGTGCCGGACGCGAGGACGCAGCCACTGTCGGCTGACCGGCTGACCGGCTGACCGGCTGACCGCTGACCCGCTGACCAGGGTTCTGCTTCTGGACCTCAGCACGACCTCGGTAGCGAAGCCGTCACCTTCACCGGCCCCACGCCGGCGCCGGCGGCGGTGGGTGCACCACGCATGTCACACCCCTACAGTGGACTGGACACGTGGCCACCACCCTGCCGTTCGACCGGGCCCAAGAGTTGCCCCTCCCGCTCGACTTCGTCGCGTCCGGCCCCGACTCGCGGCCCGATCGGGGCTACGAGCCCGTGGACCTGGCCGACCTTCCCTCCGACTCCATCCTCCGTACCTTCCACCCCGCCGTGGCCGGGTGGTTCCTCCGCCGGTTCCCCGACGGGCCCACCGAGCCCCAGCGGTCCGCCTGGCCGCTGATCGCCGAGGGGGCGAACGTGCTGGTGGCCTCGCCCACCGGCACCGGCAAGACCCTGACCGGGTTCCTGGTGGCCATCGACGCCGCCTACCGGGCCGCGGCGTCGGGATTGGCTCCGTCCGGTACGGCCCGGGGACCCGGCGTGATCTACGTGTCACCGCTGCGGGCCCTGGCCACCGACGTCCACGAGAACCTGCAGGTCCCACTGGCCGGCGTCGCCGACGAGGCGGCGCTCCGGGGCTACGCCGCCCCCGAGCTGTCGGTGGCCGTACGGACCGGTGACACCCCGGCGGCCGAGCGGGTGGCCATGCGCCGGTCGCCGCCTGACCTGTTGGTCACCACGCCCGAGTCCCTCTATCTCCTGCTCACCGCCCCGTCGTCTCGGGCCGTCCTCGGTGGTGTGCACACCGTGATCATCGACGAGGTGCACACCCTGGCCCGGGACAAGCGGGGTTCGCATCTGGCCCTGAGCCTCGAACGCCTCGACCACCTGGTCTCCTCCACGGGGGGACGCCTGCAGCGGATCGGCCTCTCGGCCACCCAGCGGCCGCTCGAGGTGGTGTCGCAGCTGCTGTCCGGGGTGGATCCGTCTCGCTCCCCTACCGCCATCGTGGACTGCGGGCACCGGCGCGATCTGGACGTGGCGATCGAACTGCCCGACAGCGAGCTCGAGGCCGTCGCCAGCGGCGGCCAGCTGTCCGACGTCCTGGACCGGATCGCCGGCCACGTCCTCGAGCACCGCACGACCCTGGTCTTCGTCAACACCCGCAAGATGGCGGAGCGGGTGGCCCATCAGCTGGCGCTGCGCCTCGGGGCCGACAAGGACCAGGACGTCCAGCACCGGAGCGACCTCACGGCCGACCCCGTCGACGCCGCCCTTCAGGTGGCCGCCCACCACGGCAGCCTGTCGGCGGCCCGCCGGCGCATCGTGGAGCAGCGGCTCCGGGCCGGCGACCTCCGGGCCCTGGTGGCCACGGCCTCGCTGGAACTGGGCATCGATGTGGGGCCGGTGGAGCTGGTGTGCCAGATCGGCTCCCCGCGGGCCATCGGGACCTTCCTCCAGCGGGTCGGCCGGGCCAACCACCAGATCGACGGCACGCCGGCCGGGCGCCTGTATCCCATGACCCGGGACGAACTGGTCGAGTGCACCGCCCTTCTGGCCGGTGTGCGTGCCGGTCATCTCGACCTACTCCACCCGCCCGTAGCCCCCATCGACGTCCTGGCCCAGCAGTTGGTGGCCGAGGTGGCGGCGACCGAGGAGTGGGACGTCGACGCACTCTACGAACTGGTCCGCCGGGCCGGACCCTACGCCGGTCTCACCCGGGAGACCTTCGACGAGGTGGTCGAGCTGGTGTCCTGGGGGATCCGGACCGGGCGCGGGCAGGCGGGGCGCCCACCTCCACCACGATGCGGTCAACGGACGGCTGCGGGCCCGGCGGGGGGCGCGTCTGGCCGCCCTGACCAGCGGCGGGGCCATACCGGAGACGGGTGACTACCGGGTGGTGCTGGACCCCGACGGCATCACCGTGGGCTCGGTGCACGAGGACTTCGCCGTCGAGGCCACCGCCGGCGACATCTTCCTCCTGGGCACCCACTCGTGGCGGGTGGTCAAGGTCGAGACGGGGACGGTCCGGGTCATCGACGCCGGCGACCTGCCCCCGACCATCCCGTTCTGGCTGGGCGAGGCGCCGGCCCGTTCGGCCGAGCTGTCCGAGGAGGTCGGGGCCTTGCGGGCCGAGCTCGAGCCGCTGCTGGCCCGGGGGGACGGCGAGGGGGCCAAGGCCGAGGTGCAGGACCGGGCCGGGGTGTCATCCGAGGTGGCCGACCAGGTGGTGGCGTACCTGGGCGCCGGCCTGGCCTCGCTCGGGGCTCTGCCCACCCGCCAGCGACTGGTCGTCGAGCGGGTCTTCGATGACAGCGAGGGGACCCAGCTCATCATCCACTCCCCCTACGGGGGTCGCATCAACCGGGCTCTCGGGCTGGCCCTGCGCAAGCGGTTCTGTGTGTCCTTCGACTTCGAACTGCAGGCGGCGGCGGATGACGACACCGTCGTGCTCTCCCTCGGCCCCCAGCACAGCTTCCCCCTGTCCCAGGTACCGACCATGCTCCAGAGCGCCACGGTCACCGAGGTGCTGACCCAGGCCGTCCTCCCCCACCCGATGCTGGCGGCGCGCTGGCGGTGGAACCTCAACCGGGCCCTGGTGGTCCCCCGCTCCCGGGGCGGGCAACGCCGGCCCATCCATCTGCAGCGGATGGAGGCCGAAGACCTGCTGGCCGCCAGCTGGCCGGCCCTGGCCGCCTGTCAGGAGAACGCCGGCCCCGGCCCGGTGCCGGTTCCCGACCACGTGCTGGTGCGCCAGACGGTGACCGACTGCCTGACCGAGCCGCTCGATGCCGAGGGCCTGGTGGCCCTGCTCGGGGAGATGGAGTCCGGTCGGGTCGGCGTCCACCTGGTGGAGTCGTCGGAGCCGTCGCCGCTGGCCCACGGCATCCTCACCGGGCGCCCCTTCACCTTCCTCGACGGGGCACCGCTCGAGGAGCGTCGGACGCGGGCCGTGCCGGTGCCGCGGGGCCTGGGCGCCTTGGGTCCCGACGGTCTGCCCCCGGGCCTGCCGGTGACGGCCTCCGAGCTGGGTCCGCTCGACCCCGGCGCCACCGCCGAGGTCCTGGACCAGGTCCGACCCCGACCCCGCGACCGCGACGAGCTCCACGATCTGCTGCTCTCCCTGGTCCTGTGCCGTCCGGTGGCCGCCTGGCAGCCCTGGTTCGACGAACTCTCCGCTGAAGGCCGGGCCGGACGGGTCGGTGGCTCGTGGGCGCCCACCGAGCGCCGGGCTGCGGCCGAAGGCGTCCACCGCTCACTGACCGATCCCCTGGCTGGGGACGACGAGTCGTTGGCCTAGTGCGTGGGCGGCCATCTCGACGTGGCCGGACCGGTCAGCGTGGAGGAGCTGGTGGCCGAAGAGCCGTTGCCGACCGGGTCGGTCCACGGGGCACCGCTGACGGTGGCCCGGGCCCGGACCGGCCTGGCCCGCCTGGAGGCGGCCGGATCGGCCATCGCCCTGCCTGACGGCCGTTGGTGCGCCCGACACCTCCTGGTGCGGCTGCACGCCGCCAGCCGCGGTCGTCGCCGGCGCCATGTCGAGCCGGCCAGCCTGGCCGACTTCATGCGCTTCGTGGCGTGCTGGCAGCATGTGGCCGCCGGTACCCGGGCCGAGGGTCGGTCGGGACTGCTGTCGGTCATCGAGCAGCTCCAGGGCCTGGAGGTGGCGGCGGGCGAATGGGAGCGCACCGTGCTCCCCGCCCGGGTGGCCGGCTACGACCCCCGGTGGCTGGACGAGCTGTGTCTGGCCGGCGAGGTGGCCTGGGCCCGGCTCTCGCCCCGGCCCGAGGGAGCGCCACCCGAGGGCCCGCTGTCCCCGGCGGGAGGGCTCGATGCCGACGCCCCCCGCGGCGGGCGGCGGGGATCGGCCACGCCCTCCTCGGCCACCCCGCTGGCCATCGTCACCCGCCCCGACCTCACCTGGATGCTGGCCGCCGTGCGTGCCGACCGACAGGTCGTGGAGCCGGCTGCCGGAGCCTCGGCCGATGTGCTGGCTGTGCTGCGTACCGGAGGGGCCAGGTTCCGCTCGGAGCTGGCCTCGGCGTCGGGTCGCCTCGACGCCGAAATCGACGAGGGACTCTGGGACCTGGTGGCCCGGGGCATCGTCACCGCCGACGCCTTCTCGGCGGTCCGGTCCCTGCTGTCCACCCGCCGTCGCCGGTCGGCGTACCGGCCGGGAAGCGCCCGACGGGCTGCGCTCGGTCGCCAACGGGCCCGGGTCGGGAGCGGGGTGGGCGAAGGACGCTGGTCCCTGTTGCCCGAGCCCGACGCCGCCGGCACCGGACCGCACAGCGGCCCGGCGTCCGAGGAGGTGGCCGAGGCCGTGGCCTGGCAGCTCCTGGCCCGGTGGGGCGTGGTGGCCTGGGAGCTGTGGGCCCGGGAGTCCTACCGGATCCCCTGGCGGGACGTGGTGCGGGCCCTACGGCGGCTGGAGGCCCGGGGCGAGGCGCTGGGCGGGCGGTTCGTGGCCGGGATCTCCGGCGAGCAGTACGCGTCACCGGAGGCGGCGGCGCTGCTGGCCGACGTGCGCCGCGACCCGTGCCGCGGCGACGAGGTCGCGGTGTCGGGTGCCGATCCCCTCAACCTGACGGGCACGGTGCTCGGCGGCCCCCGGGTCCCGTCCCTCCGGGACCGGACGGTCCGATACCGGGGAGGGGTCCTGGTGGATCCGGTGCCGGCGGCGGTGCCGGCCGGGGTGTGGAGCTGAGCCGACCGGGGCATCCATGTCCGTCGCCCGCGGCCATGGACGGGCATCGGGTGCAGGCCCGTCAGCGGGCCGGGCGCCAGTCGGGGTGCAGCCGGTGGGTCAGGGCCAGTTTCTGGGCCCGCACCGTCTGGCCGTTGTCGACGTCCTCGGGATGCCGGGCCAGCCAGGCGATGGCCACTCCGGGCACCGACGGGGGTGCGCCGGTGTAGTGACCGGCGAGGCCGAGGGCGGCGGCGTTGACGACCTGGCGCTCGGTCTCGACATAGCCGGGATCCACGTTGAAGGCCCGGATGCCCTGATCCCCGTGCTCCACGGCCACCAGCGGGGCGATCCGGTGCAGGGCTGCCTTGGAGGCCGCATAGCCCAGGCCCCACCCGCCGTTCCCCACCGGCCCCGGGGGGTCGGCGGTGGCGGTGTGGGAGGTGACGTTGACGATGGTGCCCCCGCCGCGCTCCAGCATCCCGGGGAGCACCGCCTGGACCAGCACTAGCGGGGCCACCACGTTGGCCTCGAGCTTGGCTTCGAACTGGGCCACGGAGAGGTCGAGGACCGTGACCATGCTGCCCGGCCCGGTGTCTACGGCGTTGTTGACCAACAGGTCCACGCCACCCCACGTGGCAATGATCCGGGAGACGACGTGGCGGAGGGCGTCGAGGTCGTGGAGGTCGGCCGCCAGCTCCAGGCAGTCCGTGCCGTTGTCGCGGACCAGGGCGGCTGTCTCCTCGAGGCTGCCGGGCAGCGGCCGCCCCTCACCGGTGTCCGAGTCGTCCCGCCCCTCACCGGTCCGCACGGTTCGGCCGGTGATGGCGACATCCCATCCATCCCGGGCCAGGGCGATGGCCGTGGCCTTGCCGATCCCCCGGGTGGCCCCGGTTACGAGGGCCCGTCGGTGCTCCGGTCCGGTGGCCATCCCCGGTGTCTAGCAGAAGGAGGGAACTCCCCACCGGCCGTCGTCGGTGTGGTCGTGACGGTACGACCCGGCGGGGGTGAAGCTCCCCGCCGTCACGCCCGCCACCGATGGTCCGGGGCCGGTGCCCGTTGCGGCCTCCATGAGGCCCGGGGAGGTGACCGAAATTCCTCCGTCGCCGGGGGTAGAACATGTCCGGCACTGAGCGCGGCGGGCGGGATCCTGCTCGCCGGGCCCAGAGGGGCGCCGGCACGCTGGCGGATGGGCCGGGCAGGGCCCACCGCCGACGTGCATCGCCAGTGCTCCCCCGGTCGCCGGGGCTGGCTCCGCACGGTGGGCCGCTCCGGTCAGGTCCTCTCCCACCCCGATCGAGTTCCTCCGCGTGCGTGCCCGCACGGCCCGGCCATTGACAGGTGACCATATAGTCACATATCATAGCCGGGTGGTGGACGACACACCGGTGTTCAAGGCCTTGGCCGATCCCACACGGCGCCTCCTGCTCGATGCCCTCTACGAGCGGGACGGTCAGTCGCTGTCCGAGCTCGAAGGACGGGTGGCCATGACCCGGTTCGGCGTCATGAAGCACCTGAGCCTCCTGGAGGAGGCGGGGCTCGTCGCCACACGTCGGTCCGGCCGGGCGAAGCTGCACTTCCTCAACCCGGTGCCGATCCGCCTGATCCATGACCGGTGGATCGACAAGTACACCGAACCCTGGGCCGCCGCACTCAGCGACCTCAAACAACGATTGGAGACCACGATGGAGAAGATTTACGAGATCTACATCCACACCACGCCGGAGCGGCTGTGGGAGGCCATCACCGACCCGGACATCCGGAGCAAGTACAACTTCGGCGCCGGGGTGGAGTCGGAGTGGACACCGGGTGCGCCCCTGCGGATGGGCGCCCAGGGCAACGCCCTGCTCGGGGAGGGCGAGGTGATCGAGGTCGACCCGCCCCGCCGGCTGGTCCACACCATGACCGCCCTGTGGAGCGACGACGTGAAGCGCGAGGGCGCCTCCCGGGTCACCTGGACCATCGCGCCGGTCGGCGACTCGTGCCACCTCACGGTCACCCATGACCAGCTCCGCGACGGGGCCAACGATCAGCTCTTCGGCGGTTGGCCCATGATCCTGTCGGGACTCAAGACCTGGCTCGAGACCGGGCAGCTGCTCACCACCCCGGGCTCCCTCATGTACGGCTAGTTCCGGTACGGCCGGGGCCAGCGCCGCCAGTCACTGGGGGGCCCGAGGCTGGAGGACTGGGGCGTCGCCGGCTCAGGTCGTGAAGAGCTGCTCGAAGATGCCGTCGACGCCGGAGCCGTGCAGGGTCATCCCCCCGTCGACGACCAGGTTCTGCCCGGTGATGAATCGGGCCAGGTCGGAACAGAGGAAGACGACGACGTCGGCGATGTCCTCGGGCTGGCCCACCCGGCCCGCCGGGGTGGTCCGCTGGTAGCGCTCCTGGGCGTTGGGGACGAACTGCAGCAGCGGAGCGGTCAGGGCGGTCTCGATCATCCCGGGCGAGACGGCATTGACCCGGATGCCCGGGGCGTACTCGAGGGCGGCCGAGGCGGTGATGGCGGCCACACCGGCCTTGGCCGCCGAATAGGGCGCCTCCCCCGCCGCCGGCCGGGTGCCACTGATCGACGCCGTCGAGACGATGCTGCCCCCACCCGAGGCCTTGATGTGAGGCACGGCGGACCGGAACCCGAGGTACACGCCGGTCAGATTGACGGCGATCAGACGGTGCCACTCCTCGGGGTCCCAATCGGCCAGGGGCGACATGCCGCCGATGCCGGCGTTGTTGTAGAGGATGGAGATGCCCCCCATGGCCGCGGCGGCGGCATCGAAGGCATCACGCATACCGTCCGGATCGGCCACGTCGGCCACGTGGGACGTGCCGCCGATCTCCTGGGCGCACTCGCCGGCGGCGTCACCGTTGATGTCGACAACGGCTACCGACGCGCCCTCCTCAGCCATGCGGCGGGCCGTCGCCCTCCCGATACCGGAGCCTCCTCCGGTCACGACGGCCTTCCGGCCTTCGAGTAGTCCCATGGCCTGATCCTCCCTCGGGTGACGGCACGGCGTCTCGTGGTGGGTCGCCCCACCTGGGCAGGTGGTGCAGGCCCGGCTGTGCGCCACCGCAGTGGCGACCGCCGACGCTAGTGGCAGGGATCGGACCGCGGCGGCGGCCCGGTCGCCTCCGGTTCCCGAGCCACCGGATACGCCGGTGGCGTCACTCCCACCTACCATGACGCCATGACCATGGGCTGCGCACTTCTCGACCGACTCCCCCACAGCACCTACAACGAGAACGGTGCCCATGTGGTGGAGCTCGAGATCACCGACGAGATCCTCGGTCCGGTCGGTGCCGTCCACGGGGGCATCATCGCCAGCCTGGTGGACCGGGTCGGCGCCTACGCCGCCGTGCAGGCCAGCGGCCGGAGCGTGGTGACCTCCACGGTCACCCTCAGCTACCTGGCCGCCGCCACCGGTGGGCCGTTGCGCGCCTCGGCTGTGCCCCTCCGGGTGGGCGGCCGCCAGGGGGTGATCGAGGTCCGGGTCCGTGACCACGGCCAGGACGACCTGTTGGTGGCCACCGCCCTGATCACCATGAGCTTCGTGTCGGCCGGGCCTCCCCCGCGGTCGGCCCGGTAGTCGGGAGGGAACGTCGATGCCCCCGTCAGTGGCCTTTGTCTGCGCCATGCCCATGGAGTTGACTCCCCTGGTCCGCTCCCTCGGCCTGACCAAGCAGGCCGTGGGCGCGCTCGACGGCGCCGTCGGTCGTATCGGTGCCCGGCCGGTGGTGGCCGTCGTCACCGGCATGGGGACGGCGTTGGCCACCGCCGGGGTCGAGGCCCTGGTGGCTGCGGCCGCCATCGATCGGGTCGTGGTGGTGGGGATCACCGGTGCCGTCTCCGACGAGCTCCCCATCGGGGCCCTCATCTGTCCCGACCGGGTGGTGGACGGGGCCACCGGAACGGAGTTCCGCCCCGATCCCCTGGGCCCGGACACGCCCCGGGGGACCCTGTGGACATCAGACTCGTTGATCACCGATACCGCCACCCTGGACGGGCTCCGCCGCCAAGGTGTGGTGGCGCTGGACATGGAGACGGCCGCCATTGCGGAGGTCTGTGGACGCCACGCCCTCCCCTGGTCGGTCTTCCGGGCCGTGAGCGACCGGGCCACCGACGGGAGTGTGAACGAGGAGGTGTTCCACCTCAGCCGCCAGGACGGCACTCCCGACGCCAAAGCGGTGGCGGCCTACGTGGTGAGGCATCCCCATCGGGTGCCGGCCCTGGCCCGCATGGCCAAAGGGTCCCGTCTGGCCACCGAGCAGGCCGCGACGGCGGCCATCGCCGCCGTCACTGCCCTGGGTGATCCGCCCGACGGGCCGGCCGAAGGCTGACCGGGCCGGCCCACCCGGCCCACCTGTTCCAGCCGTCCGCTCACTCCTCCATGCTGACACCGAAGCGGTCCACGTAGAAGGCCATCGACGCTCGGAGTTGGGCGCGGTCGATGCCGAACTGGCCCAGATCGTAGAGCACGCCCCCGTGGCGACCCCGGGGGTGGTCCCGCATGAATGCCGCCATCGCCGCCTCCGACTCATCGGTGGTGGGTTGCCTGGCCAGGTCGTAGATGCGGCGCACCATGCCGAGGTCGTCCCCCATGAACTGATCGAAGTGGACGTCGATGCTCCGGTCGGCGGGCAGCCGGTCACGGTCGGCCACGCAGGCGGCCAGCATCCGCTGTAGACGGTCGTCCCAGTACCCCCCGATCCGGGCGGTGTCGACCCGGTCCTGCCCCAGGCGGGCCGAGTAGCCCAGCATGGTCAGCATGGAGGCCGTCACCGACACCGGATCGCGGTGGGTGACCACGAAGACGGCATCGGGAAACGTGTCGACCAGGGCCGGGAACTGCTCGAGGTGCTGGGGGGACTTGAGCACCCACCGGGTGCCACCCCGCAGCCACTGCAGGGCCTGGAGGATCTTCCGCAGGTAGGCGTAGCTGGGCCGCTGGTCACGGGCCAGGTAGTGGTCCCGCCACGTGGGCATGGGGGCGATGGTCTCGAACAGCATGGAGGAGAAGTCCACGGCCAGCAGCTGGATCTCCTCGTGCACGTGATCGACGGTCATCTCGTGCATCCGCTTGAACTCGGGCATGGCGGCGTTGACGAAGGACAGGGCCATGTCGCACCGTTCGATCCTCGGGTCGGCCCGTCCGTCCGTCGGCTGGTCGGCGTCGGCGAGCACCGGCTCGAGGCTCTCCCAGTAGGGAAGGGAGCGCAGGGCGGGATCAGCCGACAGCAGGTTGTGGAGGTGGGTGGTGCCGGTACGGGGCAGACCGCAGATGATGATGGGACTGACGATGGGCTCAGCCAGGATCTCGGGGTGCCGGGTGATGAGATCCTCGACCAGCAGCCGGTTGCGGAGCAGGCCGGTGAGCAGCTGGGACTGGGCGAACCGACCGGCATCGTTGAGACCGGCCTCGTGGGCCAGGGACCGACACAGGACATCGAGGCGCTCCACGAAGTCCCGGGGTCCGAACCCGTCGAGTCCGGTCTCGGCCGCGGCGGCGGCCATCAGGTCCCCGGGCCGGAGATGGACGGCAGCGCCGGCCTCACCCATCATGTCGAGGATGGGCCGCACGTCGGCGGTGAATCGGGGTTCGACCAGATCGTCGATGCTGATCGGGGCCGGTCGGTCGGAACCGGTCACGGGCGCGGCGCCGTCACCGTCACCTCCGCCGTGGGCTGCTCGGGAGTGTGCTCGGGCAGGAACCACCGGAACCACACCCAGCCCCGGTGATGCCCGGCGGTGGAGACCCAGTTCGGGTGGCCGGGGTCGCGGGGGGCGATGACGATCTCCCACGAGCCGTCGGGCTCGTAGCGGATCTCGGACCCGTTGATGGTCACCCGCTCGACGTCGTAGTTGTAGGTGTGGAGGAAGGGGTTCCACAGGCACAGGTTCCAGAAGGCGCACTCCGGGGAGCGACCCCGCAGCACCAGAGCCTGGTCGTCGTGGAGGACGTAGGTCCCCATGGCGTAGGCGGCGTCCCCGGCCGCCCAGCCGAAGGTGGTGGTGGGCACGGGGTACGGAGGGTCGACGGCGTTGGGCGTGCCCATGGTCAGGGGCACCATGGCCGACTGGTCCCGGACCCAGGTGAGCGCGGCCCGGAACCGTCGGGCCAGGGAGGCGTCGTCCTCCCGGTACGTGGCCGGTGGGTCGTCGGTGGCGATGTCCCAGGTGGCCCGGACATCGCGGCCGGGATGGGCCAGGTAGTCACGGGTGACGATGGCCACGGCGTCGGGCTCGAGTCGGATCCACGCCGTGTCCGGCCCGGGATCCTCCGGGGACAGGACCATCCGGATGGTGCCGTCGCGCCCCGGGGGCGCCTGCCGGCTGTTGAGGCTGCCCACGATGCGCTCCGAGTAGTGGCCGTCGTCGGGTCCGCCGTAGACGGTCAGGGACAGGTAGACGGCGTCGCCCGGGGTGACCTCGACCCGGTAGGTGCGGGTCGGGTCGACCGGGGCGAAGCAGTAGAAGGCGTCGGCGTTGTCACCTCCCCATTTCTTGTAGGGACCCACGATGTCCACGAAGCGGGGATGGGAGGCGTCCGCCCATACCTGGGTGTCGGTGGCCACCTGGAGGATCGACAGCAACCACTTGTGGGCCTCGAGCAGGCTCGGTCCGTCGTCAGGGCCGGAGAGGACCTCGACCAGCCGACGGTGCTGCACCCCGAGCTCGGCCAGCAGTTCGGCGAACACCGCTTCGGTCTCTGTGGCCATGGCCGGGTTCTAGCACGCCGAGGTGGTGCGGGCGAGCGCTCCTCTGTCCCGGTGGGACGGTCCGACCCGGGTCGGTCAGGACACCACCCGGCCGAGGTACGGGGCGTCGCCGAAGGCGTAGAGGGCGCCGTCCGTGCCCATCAGGTAGTAGCCGTTGCCGTCGAGCGACGCCGCCATGGTCCGGATGGGAGCCGAGACCGGCGTGCCCCCCAGCGATCCGTAGAAGGGTGCGCCGAAGGAGAAGATGCCGCCGTCGGCCGCCACCATCCGGTACCCCCGGCCGGCCGGGTCGGCGGTGATGCCGACTACCGGTTGGTTCAGATGGGTGCCCCCCATGGACCCGAGGAACGGGGCGGTGAAGGAGAAGACCCCGCCGTCGGCGGCCACCAGCCAGTACCCGGTGCCGTCGGGGGTGGCGGCCATGCCGACGACCGGCGCGTTGAGCCGGAGGTCTCCGGTGGAGCCGTGGAAGAGGGCATCGCCGAAGGTGAAGACCCCCCCGTCCCGGGCCACCAGGTAGTACCCCCCGCCGTCGGCCGTGGCCGTCATGGTGATGACCGGGGCGTTGAGGTGGATCGCCCCGGTCGAACCGTAGAAGTGGGCATCACCGAACGAGAAGACTCCCCCGTCGGCCCCGAGGAGCCAGTAGCCCCCGTGGTCCGGGGTGGCGGTGATGCCCACGATGGGAGCGTTCGGCACCGTGGCCAGGGATCCCAACACGGGTGCGCCCCCGAACGACCGTACCTGACCGGCACTGTCGACCAGCCAGTAGCCCGGGCACCCTCCCGGTCCCGACGAGGCGGCCACGGCCACGTAGGTGCCCGGGGCCGCCTGGTTGGCGACGCTGCCGCAACCGGGCCCGCTCCCGCCCGCCCCCCCGCCGGCGAAGGCCGTCCCGGTGACCAGGTCGTGGATGAAACCGTCGGGGCCACCGTAGCTGTCGCCGTAGCGCTGGAGCTCGGGCGTCACGTAGGTTCCCTCGGTGATCTCGTTCCACGAGATCAGCAGCCATCCGTCCGGATTGCCGGTGGAGTTACCGTCGAACAGCGCCTGGAGGGTGCCGCCGTTCTCCCGGGGTATGCAGGTGGACGAGCCGTCCAGCTGTCGATCGAATCCCGGGGCGAGGGGGGCGAAGTACTTCTTCCCCTCGGCATGGAGGCTGGCGGCCAGACCGTCCAGCTGCTGGAAGCTCTGGCTGTTGGTCCAGGGATCCTGGCTCGACCAGTAGGGGCTGTCGGCATCGAAGTAGGGGGCCACGGTGTCGTTCCACTGGTTCCACTGGTAGCCGCCGACGAAGTACCAGCTCGACCGGAACTGGTCACTGATGGCGGCCACGACCGACAGCGGGTACTTGTAGGAGCCCACCCAGATGAAGGTGGGCCGGCCGCCGTTGCTGCGGTCGAAGGCCGGGTTGTTCCCGTACTGCGTGGTCAGGTAGGAGAGGTCACCACTGATGGCGGTCTGGGTCAGACCGGTCGACGAGGCCTCATAGGACAGCCACAGATGGAAGTCGTGACCCTCGGCCTGGGCCTGGTCCACGGCCTGCACCAGCAGGTCGAGTCGCTGGTTCTCACCGTTGGACGACGGCGACTGGGCGGGCGATCCGGTGCCGTACCAGTCCACGGCGAAGCCGGACAGCCCGGCGGCGATGGCACTCTGGACGTCGTAGGTGATCTGGGACGGATCGTCCTCGGTGAACAGTGAGGCGGGCGCGTCGGTTTCGATGTTGCCGGGGTAGAGGCTGGTGGGGTTGCAGCCGCTGGCGTCCAGGGTGGCCGGAAGCGGGAGGGGCGACTGGCCGTACGGGTAGCTGGCCCCGAGGGTGCTCTGCCAGTGGTAGGTGTCCCACCACAGGTAGTAGTAGGCGTACATGCCCTCCGGTGACGAGGTGGCCAGTGCCGCGTGGGCCGATGGCTGCGGCGCCGTCTGGGCTTCGACCGTGGCGCCGATCACAGGTGCGGTGCACAGGAGGATCAACACCACCAGGGCGAGCCTGTGCACCAGACGGTGCTGAACGGGCGGTGTCATGCGCATACCTTCCATCCTTCGAGACGCCGGCAGTAGGTTTCCTCTAGTCGTCGGCGGTTTCCGGGGCGCCCTGAAGGGATTGGTGGCACGGACCAGGCCGCGGGGACCGGTGGACAGGTGGCAACCTCCGGGACCGTCGACGACCGACCCGGGCCACCCAGGACCCTGCGGTCTCCACGCCGACTGAGGTGACGAGGGTGACGGAGGTCGTGGCCGATCATGATCGGTCAGATGCGGGTGGCGGGGCGCTCAAACCGCAGCGTCGTGGCCCCGGAGGGCGCAGGAGATGCACTCGATCTCGCCGTTCAACCGGAGCAGACCGTCCGCCGGAGTGCGCAGGTCTCGGCCGCAGCCCGAGCACTTGCCGCCCTGATGTCCGAACTGGACGGGAATGTGCTCCATGACCCGCTCGTAGAGCCGTCCTACGATGGCCTTGTCGCGCTCGTCATCTGTCAGGACGTCGGTCGAACCGTGGGGCATACCGTGACGATCGGCGCGTCGGAGCTCGAACTTGAGCGTGGGGAGGCCCGCAGGCCCAGTTCTGCGGCATCGCCTCCCCCGCAACCGGCCGGGACGGCCTGGGTCCCGTCTAGCGGTACGTGAAGATGTCGGCCGCGTTCCAGGCGCTGGTTCCGGCCGGTGTGGTCACGAAGACATTGCGGGTGCTGGCGGCCTGGGGGGGCGACGTGGCCGTGAGCTGCGTGCTGGAGACGACCGTGACGTTGGTGGCGGCCACGGTGCCGAAGAGCACCTTGGTGGCCCCGGTCAGGCCGGTCCCGGTCACGGTGACGGCGGTGCCACCGGCCGTGGGCCCGGTCCAGGGCACCACACCGGTGACGGTGGGGGCAGGAGGGATGTAGGTGAAGATGTCCGACTTGTTCCAGGCGCTGGTTCCGGCCGGTGTGGTCACGAAGACATTGCGGGTGCTGGCGGCCTGGGGGGGCGACGTGGCCGTGAGCTGCGTGCTGGAGACAACCGTGACGTTGGTGGCGGCCACGGTGCCGAAGAGCACCTTGGTGGCCCCGGTCAGGCCGGTCCCGGTCACGGTGACCGCGGTGCCACCGGCCGTGGGCCCGGTCCAGGGCACCACACCGGTGACGGTGGGGACGGCGGCAGCCACACCGCTCAAGACGGCCCCGTTCACGTCACCGGCGACGCACAGGGTGGTTGCCGGACAGGACACATCCCAGATCACCGAGGAGCCGTCGACGTCGGTAGTGGTCCATACCGGACTGGCATCGCCGGGGTCGTTTGTCGTCAGGACATCACCCGTGCTGTCGGTGGCGACGCAGAGCGGTCCGGCGGTGCAGGTGAGCCCGGCCATCCACCGACCCGGATCGCTGCCCGTCACCTTCCAGGTGGTGGGTCCGCCACCGGCTGCGGCCGTGGTCAGGAGTTGCCCACTCCCGTTGCCGGCCACGCAGATGTCGATGCTGGCACACGAGATGACGCCGATACCCCCGATACCCACGGCGGCTTCCTGCCACGAGGTCGCCCCCCCGGTAGGGTCGGTGGAGGTAAGCACGTTGCCGGCCTGGTCGCCGGCCACGCACAGGGATGCCGCCGGGCACGACACGGCCCAGATAAGGGTGCCGGCGTCGACATCGCTCCGGCTCCATGAGGCCGCTCCCCCGGCGGGGTCGGTCGAGGTCAGGATCCCCCCATTGCCATCCGACGCCACGCACATCGAGTCCGAGGCGCACGACAGGCCCCACACCGGGGTGGTCCCGTCGACATCGGCACGGGTCCATGAGCCGGCACCTCCCGACGGATTGGTCGAGGTGAGTATCCCACCTGCGCCGTCGCTGGCCACACACAGTGAGGCCGAAGGGCACGAGATCTTGTTGATCCATGTGCCGGGATCCACGGTGGATCTGGACCATGCCGATGCTCCCCCGCTGGGATTGGTGGAGCTAAACACGTTTCCGGCCGAGTCACCGGCGACACACAGCGTGGCGCTCGGGCACGAGACGGTATCGATCTGGTTGAAGTCGTCGACGGCGGCGATGGCCCAGGCCGACAGGCCACCGGTCGGTGCCGTGGACGTGAGGATGTTTCCGGCCTCGTTCACCATCACGCACATGCCGCCGGCGGTACAGGAGACCCCACCCGTCCAGTTGGTGGATCCGGTGTTGTTGACGGCGGCGTGGACCCAGGCCGACACCCCTCCGGTGGGGTTGGTGGATGCCACCAGGCCCCCTCCCGAGTCGCCGGCGACACACAGGGTGGCGGTCGGGCAGGAGACAGCACCGATCCAGTTGCCGCCGTCGACGGCGTTGGAGATCCAGGCGGCAGTTCCTCCGGTGGGATCGGTGGAGGTGAAAACGTGTCCGGCATTGTCGCCGGCGACACAGAATGATGCCGACGCGCACGACACCGACTCCACGCTCCTGCCCGAGGCGGCGACGGAGACGGGAGTCCACGGTGCTCCGCCCAGGGGGTTGGTGGACAGCAGGATCCGACCGACGCTGTTGACTCCGGCGCAGAATGATGCGCTCGTACAGGAGACCGAGATGATCTTGTTGGATCCGTTGACGTCCCTGCTGGTCCAGGCAGCTCTTCCGCCGGCCGGGTTCGTCGAGGTGGTCACGTGGCCGGTCTGGTCGGCGGCGGCACAGAAGGAGGCCGACGGACAGGAGACGGCGTCGATCACCACCCCGGGGCTCACATTGACCTGTGACCAGGCGCTGATGCCGCCGGTCGGGTCGGTCGAGACGACCAGGTTCCCGTTTCCGTCCCCGGCGATACAGAGCGACGTCGACGGGCACGAGATCCCGGCCAACCATGTGCCGGGGTCGACCAGCCACCGGTTCCAGGTGGCGGCGCCGCCGGTGGGATCGGTCGACGTCAGGACATTGCCCCCGGCGTCGACGGCGACACACAGACTGGCCGACGGGCACGACACCGACTGGAAGTGGGTCCCCGCCCCCAGGGGTGGGGCGCTGTCGATGGGTCCGGTGGTCGACCACGTCAACACTGGAGTGGGGGCGGCACCGGCACGGGAGAGCCCGGTGGCCAGCCCGGTCGATCCCAGGATGATCACCACTACGGCCACCGTTCGCGACACCGTCGCCCCCGAAGTGAGCCGCCTCTGCCGACCCCGCGGCCGCCACCGGTCCTTGGATCGGCCGTGGCCGTCCGGCCCGAGCAACGGCCGGGCTAGCAGGACGACTCGATGCGTTCGACCGCGAGGCTTACCGGGCAAAACGTCGACTCACGGCCCTACGACGGATATCGATGGTGGCGGCCCTCTCGCGGGCCGAGACCATGCGGGTGCCGGGCGGCAACTCTTCGGCCAGTCGATCGAACGGCACGACCCTGACGGTCGGAACCGGTGCGGAATCGGTACGGACGCAGCGCAGGATGATCGGGCCTTCGCTGTGTCCAGCGGTGTCCAACCAGTTGGCAACACCCGGGTCCTGGTGAGCCACGACGACCCGCACCTTCCCGTCGTCGTCCACCGCGGCCTGATGCCCGTTGAGACTTGACTGGCGATTGCCGTAGTCGATCGTCTCCCACCAGACATTGCCCAGCGAGTAGCTCCAGTACACACCGGTCGGTGGTGTGACCTCGATGATCAGGGCCTCGTCGGGAGCCAGCTTCCACGACCCGATGACCGGGCGGTTTTCGGCCGCCGCCCCCATGGCGGCACCATCCAAGGGCGGAAGGAAGGAGTTGGGGTCCTCGGGGTTCGAGAACCCGAGGAAAAATTGGAGGTTCGCCTCGAGAAAGTCGCCCAGGGCGATCACCTCACGGGCCATGGCGGCCTTCGGATCGCTGGCGGTGGCGGCCGCCTTCAGAGGTGGATCGGACAGCGGCTCGATCGACAGCACGGCCGGAGTCTCGTGCTCCCAGTCGTAGAAGAAATGGCGGACCACCAGCATCGTGGCGTCATCGTCGAGAGGTACCCAGTTTCCCTCGTGCGCCTCCGCCGAGAGGATGATCTCGAACTCGCCGTCCGGTCCCAGCTCGAACTCGTCTAGCAGGGCGTTGAAGCTGGAGGCCATCCCGGACATGACCTGCAGCCCCACATAGCGGGCCGATCCCCGGTTGCCCCACAGCCGGTAGGTCATGCCTCCCTTGAGCGCCGAACCCACGTAGATGCAGTCGGGGCACTCCATGCCCCACTTGTAGGCGGCATCCATGGCCGACGGCTTCACCGCCGGGACCTGGTCCAACCCGCGCCGCAACAACTCGTCGATGCCCACGCCGAGCAGGACGAGCAGGTGACGGAAGCCGGAGGCCCTGTCCATGGCCTCGTGGGGGACGGAGTCCGCCAGGACGACGTCGCCGGCCCGCTTCAGCGCGTCCAGCAGAGAGGACCATGCCTGACCGGTGTCGAGATCCTGACTGGTGGCATCCCCGGCGGAGGCCGCCTCGCTTACCGAGAACGGGAGCCAGGCCGGATTCTTGAACGAACTCATAGCCGATGCCGCGATGGCTGAGATGTGAACACTGGAAATCCTCCCCCGTCTAGATCAGAGTCCGTTCGGTGAACGTGATGCGCTCAGCTGTGTCGAGGCACCGGCCTGTTCACGGAGCCCATAATGCCAGGCTTTGCCACGCTGGTGTCCGGTCGACTCCGAAGGACTGCCGACGCTCAGCGTCGGGTTCCCGATTTCGGTGATCCTCGACCGGGATCAGAGCCCGGGACAGTGTTGTGCGGGCGAACTCCCAGCGCCGCACTACCGCATGGCGACATCATCGATGATCCACCGGTCTGAGGACCTCCCCCACCGCAGCCTCGCCATCCACGGCTGGGCCCGGGCTGGGCGCCGGGTGGTCCTACCCCGACACATGGTCAACTGCAGTGAGGGCTGACGGGAGCCACCTGCAGTGCGCAGCCCGGGTTACTCCTGTGCGTCAGGACCGTGAGCATAGGAGGTCCTACTGCCCGCAATTCTGGATCTGGAATACTCGGGATGTGATCATCAGGGCGGCCACCTCTGCCGACACGGGCGTCATTGCATCGCTCCTCAACGCCCTGTTGACCACTACGACGATCGAATGGACCGACAGACCCCACACCGTAGACAGCATCGTGAAATGGATGGACGAACACGAGACGGTGTTGGTCGCCGAAGATCGGGGCGAGGTCGTGGGCGTTGCCGCCTTCGGATGGTTCCGCGACGCGGTGAAGCGGCCGGGCTACCGGTACACGGTGGAGAATACGATCCATGTGCGGGAGGACCGATGGGGTACGGGTGTAGGCCGGGAACTTATGCGTGCTCTCGTCGACGAGGCGCGGGCGAGTGGCAAGCATGCGATGGTTGCCGCTGTTGATGGTGCGAACGACGGGTCGATCCGGTTCCACCAACGACTCGGATTCGTCGAGGTGGGCCGACTGCCTGCCATCGGGACCAAATTCGGCCAGTGGTTGGACCTCGTCCTGCTCCAGATCCGCCTGGACGACCGGTCCGAGCCGCCGGGCGACTAGACAGCGGAGTTGGCCCCTGTAGCGGACAACCCGTCGCGGCACGAGGGGTTGGCGCCAGCCCGGCGTACCGTCATCGTGGCGTGGCCGTGCCAGGGCTCGAACCAGGTTGCCCGACCTCCTGTCCTGCACGCCGACCACCAAGGCCCAAATAGGAATACGGCACGCTTCTGGTTTGGGCGTTGCCTCCGGGGTGATGAGTCGGATACCGGTCCATCTGCCCGCCCCGGCCATTGCCTGGCTGGGCCGCTGGTACGAGCCCGAACTGGACCGGATAGATGAGTTCGTCCCAGCCGACTGGGCTGCGGTCGATGTCCCAGTGTGGCGGGGCTTTGGTCCTGGTGGCTGGCTCGGCGGGCCCCCCGGGGCGAGTCATTCGAGCCGAACGCCGAGTTGGTTCGTCGGCTGGCCCCGGTGCTCCCGGAGAACGTGAACCTGCACAATGTCGCCCTGAGCGACCGGACCGACCGACGGTTCGGAGTGAATCCACAAGTGCTGAGTGAGCCTCGGCGCCACAGCATGAAGGACAGCATCCCCTCGAAAGTCGGTCGACCCGGGCGATGTCCATCAGCATGAACAGGCCACAGGTCGCCCCATGCTCGCCGTGGTGCTGAGGGGAAAGGGTCTCGGTCCCGCGGTCGGGGACACGGGGGATCCCTCGCAACCTTCCGATCAGCGTTCGTGGCTCAGTCTGGATTGGCGCGCGAGGATTCGAGGAGCGAGATCTAAAGATCTTCGCCAAAGACCCTGCGGGTGAACTTCGCCGGAGCCCAGGAGAACCAGGGGCTCCTGTGGATAACAGTCTGCGCGGTATTACGCGAAGGTCTTTAGATGAACGGGAGACGGCGATCGATTGGCCATAAGGCGTCAACTCCACCTACTCAACCTGTGCATTGCACCGCCGGACGGCCACGATGGCCACATCGTCTTGCACCCCATGTTCCACCATCGCTCGTGTGAGCCGCCGACACACGGCCTCAGCGCTATCGGCACGATGGGTATTGAGAACACCACGAAGTCGTTCCATGCCTACGTCGAGACTTTCGCCTCTCCGTTCGATCAGGCCGTCGGTGTACAGCACCATCACTCCGCCCTCGAGAAGCGGCACCACGGTGGACGAACGAGCAGTCTCGCTACGAACTCCGAGCGGCGGTCCAATCTGCAAGCCAGCGAAGGTTCCCGGCTGGTCCTCCGGAACCAAAAGCGGAGGGGGATGGCCGGCCGTGGCGATCCGAAACTCGTTGTATGGGAATGAGGAGGTTGCACATATGGCGGTCACCATGGTCCCCATTTCAAAGTGCTGGACCTTGCGACTGGTCAACGCCAGGACCTCGGCGGGGTCACTGCTGAGCAAGGCATAGGAACGCAATGCGCTCCGCACCCTACCCATCACTACGGCCGCATGGAGGCCGTGCCCAGCAACGTCGCCCGTCACAACCCACAGCTCGCCGGATGGAACGGTGAAGACATCGTACCAATCGCCACCGACGAGCTCCTCGGGGGTGAGGTAGCGGGTGGCGAACTCAAGGCCCGGGCACGTAGGCAGGCGGCCGGGAAGCAGACTCCGCTCCAAATGCGCGGTCGCTACTCGCTCCACCGCCAACTGCCGAGCCTGGATCGCCCCCGACAGCCGTTCGGCCACCACTTGCAGGAGTTCGGCATCGGCATCGTTGAACGGGAAGGGATGAAGGCGGCCTACATGGAGCACACCGATGAGTTCATCTGCCACGAGGAGCGGTACGCCGAGCATGGTGCGGATCCCTTTCTCCCAAAGGATCGGGTTCGCTACCGTGGTCGAATCGACCCTATCCAGCCGCACCGGCTCTTTTGACCGAGCGATACGTCCGGCAAAGCCGATTCCGACCGGAACACGGACACCTTGGCGGACCTCCTCTTCGATGCCGCATGCCGCCCGGGCCACGAGATCATCAGAATCTTTGTCGAGAAGCAGAACGGCCGCAGTATCCGCGTCGACGATGCCACGAACACGCTCCAACAATTCGATGAGCAGGTCCTCAACATCAAGGCGGCCCAGGTTGCTATCGGTCACGGCCCGAAAGTTGGCAAGTTGGTCCTGGGAGCTCAGATCACCGTTATCCTTCACACGCCGAGCGTACAGGGGGCCTGCCAAGGCGAGGGAGTGGTTCTGCCTTGTCGGTCAGCCCGGTGCCGGTCGGTCGCGTCAATGACCGCCTCCCCCGAAGACCCTGCATCGGAATTTCCGGTTCAGATGGCCGAAGAACTGTCGAATGGCCATCACCGGTAACCACGCACGGAGGCGGTACGACGCACCCGGATGTTCGGTTCCAAGGTCCGTAGTTGGGCTCCGCCAAGGTTGCCATCGAAGTGCCGATCAGCGACGGTCAATAACGCCCGCTGCTCCGGCCCGAAGGGACACCCCGCCGCCGGCGAAATCAGGACGGGTTCAGGGAAACGAAAACGTTGTATTTTAGGATCAGACCTGGTTCTGCCAAGCCAGCCCCTGAGCGCGGACATTCTGCCTTCTCTTCATCACCCTAAACGTCCTCATATCGGGGGGTCGGCAACTGGGGGCCACGGCCAGCCAATCCAGCTGCCGCTCCCCGTGCCCTTGGACCGGCGGCACCTCGACTCCGGGCTAGTCCTCGTTGTCTACCTGGCGATGCACGTCCAGGCGTCGGAGGAAACGCATTCCAACGCTCGACGATCCGATAGCAGGCCAAGCGGCACTTCCGGGCCGGGGACCAAGTGGTCAACCGACATGGGTACCATCGTCCCTGTGCTTGCCTTCAGCCATCAAACGGGTGTGACACTCGCCGAGGTCGGCTTCTTGTTAATCCTGTTTGCCGGTGTCTGGCTCGTCGCTGCTCAAATCCCGGCCTTCAAGATGTCCACAGCGAGAACGATTGTCGCCGGCATTGCCCTCGCCTGCGCTGGCGTGCTTCTCATCATCGCCACGCACTGGGGCCATTTCGGTTGACTCTCGGGCGGATGCCAGTTGTTGGGCCGCCAGGGACTGCTGAGTGCTCGCTCTCCCCTGAGATAGTGGGGCGGGGCAAATCAGTCTGTCGGAGGCATAGTGACCCATCCGACGGACGTCACAGTCTCCGGAAACGTGCATCGAAGAATGAGTACACGCCGAAGCAGAGAAGTCCCAACGCCACGAACCCAATCAGAATCGCTCCGTATGAGTGGTGTACTAGCGCCCGTAACGCTTGATCGACCCCCTTGGCCTGCGAAGGGTTACCACTCGCCGCCGTCCCAATCAGATAGGCCCCAACTAAAGCGAGGAGAAATCCGCGAGCTACGTCGCCCAATGCCCCGAACGTCCGGATCGCCCTCCTCCAACCTCGACTCACCTGCTCTAGCGCCAAGCTCTTTGAATAGCGATGAACGAGACCCCAGAGGGCCAATCCCACCCCGGCGGTGAGCAGCACCACTCCTCCGGCTCCTACGATCCCTCTGCCCGCAGGCCATCCCAGCACCTTCACCACCAACGGCTGGGGATTGCCAGAAGCCCCGCCTCCTGCCTTCTGGCCTGCTGCCAGCTGGATGGCTCGGGCGAGAAGTCCGAAATAGATAATGGCGATTGCCACTGAGCCGAGGCGTTTAATGACACCTTCTCGGCTTACGGCGGCGTTAAAGAGTCGCCAAATGGCGTACGATCCGAGACCGACCGCCAGGACAACAAGCAGTGCCGATCCGCCGCTGCGGTGACCGATCTCTTCGAGAGCTCCGGTGCTCGTTGCCTGAGCCGGGGCACTGCCGTGTCGGGCGATGTCGAGGGCCAGATAGGCGAGGATCAGGTAGATGACACCGCGAGAGCCGATTCCGACGCGCCCCATCACCTGAATCCATCTACGCCCTCCTGGCGATCGTGCCAACGTTCTTTCGGTAGCAATCGTTGCTGTCGCCATCAGTGACCCCCGTGATCAGTGCCCGATGGGACTCGTGGCGAACGCCAGCGGCTCCTGCCGGTCGTGCATCGGGTGGCGTCAAAGTCCGTCAGTGAACCGTCGGCTGATAGCACGAAAGTGACACTCGTGGCGCCGCACAACGGGCATCGAAGAAAGACGGGCATTCCTCTCCTCTGTGAATCTCAGTGCTACACAAATCCAGAGGGGCCGGAGCCTTGTGGCCCCGGCCCCTTCTGGTCCGACTTACTGCGAATGTTTAGATGTACGTGTCATCCCGGCGGACGACATTGCCACGACCGTCATCCACGGTCGTTCGATGTCGACGGGGGCCGCTGCCTACGAAAAGCGCCAGCAACGACAGGACAGCTCCAACCACGCCAACAATCATCAAGATGACGCCAACAGTGTGAATGTTGAATCCATGCTGATCTGGCCCGACCGTTACGGCGAAGTCGAGTACTGCGCCGACGGCGAAGGCGATAATGCTTGCTACTAATCCACCAGCCATTGTCCTGCCCTCCTAACTCGGGAATGCTGCACCGGCATTCTTCCCATCCGCGTACCCGTTTAAACTCGCTTCGCCCCCTTCCCTCGTGGTGCCGTGGCCTAGTAGTAGTGCCTGCGTCCGCCGACTTCTCGTCCCATGGCGCCAAGGAGAAGGAGGATCAGTCCGATCACTAGTACGACGATTCCGATACTCCACAGGATCGGAATCTTGGCGATAAAGCCGATCAGCAACAAGACAATGCCGAGCACTATCACTGGTATCTCCCTTTGGTCGTTGGTCCTGCACCGGTGTACCCACGGACGGGCGAGGCGAAACTGGGGAGAACACAACTCTGGTCGCCAGCCGTGAACGGAACGCCATCTCAAGCGACCATTGACGCCCCCTACCGACTGCCCTGACTGGAGGTCCCAGCCGGTGAGGCGTCCGTGCCTTTACCCGTGACAAGGCAGGGTGAACCAGACAGACTTCCCCGCTTCGTATTCGATTACTCCCCAATGGTGGGCTACCGACCGCACGATGAGGAGTCCCCGTCCGTGTGGGTCCACCTCTGTGGGGTCCATCGGTACCGGTCGCCCTTCGCCGCCGTCTGTAACAACTGCCGTGACGACATCGGCATGCTGGTCATGTTGCAGGCCGAGTCGGATGGGCGTGGCCCCGTGGACGAGGGCGTTAATCACCAGTTCGCTGATCACCAGTTCGGCGGCGGCAACCGCATCGTCATTGCAGTCCGCCATCTCCGACCGGATGAAACCCCTGGGCAAAAGCGGGGCTGTCGGTCGTAGCGGGCAGCGTCTCGATTCTGATCACCGGCTCCCCGGCCTTTCCCGCCTGTCCCAGACACACGAGCCGTGTTGCTCGGGACTCCGCGCCCTATACCCCGCTCGTTGGTGGGCAAACCTGGGAGTTGTCAGTGAGCCGTCTGGGATGTGGCGGGCCGGGAACGCGCCCAGGCCGGGTCCCAATCGGCGAACCAATGGGTTAGGCCCGTGACGGCAAAGATTCGTTCTACGTTTGGCTGCGGACGGGTCAGCACGATGGCATCTCCGAGAACATTTTTCGCCTGGACCATGACCGTGATACCGGAACTGTCCATGGAGGTCACCTCGGAGAGGTCGACCGCAAGCTGTGAAGCCGAAATCTCGACCAGCCACTCAGTCAGCCCAGGGGCTGAGGCTATGTCGACTTCACCCCGCAGGGTAACCACGTGGGTCCCCCCCCACCGTTGTGACACTGCGGGAGAAATCCGATGCCACGGTTCATCACCATTCGGCCAGTAGTGAGAAGCCACTCTGTCGGACCACTCGCTAAATGCACACTACTGCGGCTCCGGCAGGAGGCAACTGTTGCCCGACGTGCACTGTTCTAAGAATGGTGGGCGGTAGGCCAGGATTGACCCCGGGACCCCATGCCGTGCTCAGACGGCATTTCCAAAGGGACTTCTCACTCTTGGGGTTGTCCGTCCCTGTTGCAACGTATGGGCTAGAAGTACAGTCAGTACAGATACGGGACACAGGCACCCTCGTCCAGACGAAGCGGGAGGGTTTGCATGAGCACCATTTCACGCTGGAACAATCGGAGCCACATCCATATCGGACTGTGCCTGATCATTGCGTCGGTCACGTTCGCAGCGCTGGGGCCCCGTGCCGGTGCGGCGGGGACCACGCCTCCGCCCACCTGGGAGCAGCTGTCTCCGGCCATCAGCCCGCCCGCCCGCATTCTCGCCTCGATGGCCTATGACTCGAGCACCGGGCAGCTGGTGCTCTTCGGCGGCGACAACAACGGCGTCTTGTTGAACGACACCTGGACCTGGAATGGCACCACCTGGACCAAGCAATCTCCGGCCACCAGCCCATCCGCCCGCTCCAGCGCCTCCATGGCGTATGACCCGGGCACCGGGCAACTGGTGCTCTTCGGCGGCACCGTGAACGGGGTCGCCGGTGAAAACGACACCTGGACCTGGAACGGCACCACCTGGACCAAGCAATCTCCGGCCACCAGCCCGCCCGCCCGATCCAGCGCCTCCATGGCGTATGACCCGGGCACCGGGCAACTGCTGCTCTTCGGCGGCACCGCGAATGCGGTCGACGGCGAAACCGACGTATGGACCTGGAACGGCACCACCTGGACCCAGCTATCTCCCGCCACCAGCCCACCCGCCCGCTATGGCGCTTCCATGGCCTACGACACGGCGACCGGGCAGCTAGTGCTCTTCGGCGGCTACAACAACGACGTTTACCTCAACGACACCTGGACCTGGAACGGCACGACCTGGACGCAGCAGTCCCCGGCCACCAGCCCGTCCGCCCGCTACGAGGCGTCAATGGCCTACGACACCGCGACCGGCCAGATGGTGCTCTTCGGTGGCACCCTGAGCTCATCCCCCCCCGAAAGCAACGACACTTGGACCTGGAACGGCACGACCTGGATGCAGCAGGCCCCCGGCACCAGCCCGCCCGCCCGCGTTCTCGCCTCGATGGCCTACGACTCGGGCACGGGGCAGCTGGTGCTCTTTGGCGGCCTCACCAGCAACGGCGAACCTAACGACACCTGGGTGTATCTGCCCGCGACGGCCATTCCCACCGTCTCGGCCGTGAGTCCGAACTCGGGACCGGTGACCGGGGGCACCGCCATCACCATCACCGGGACCGGGTTCCCCAGTGGCGCCACCGTGGTGATCGGCCAGGGCAATGGCGCCGGGACCGGAGCCATCGCGGCGACCAACGTCAAGGTGGTGTCTTCGACTCAGATCACCGCCGTGACCGGTGGGGGGGCCAAGGCCGGCACATGGAGCCTGTTCGTCATCACGACGGGAGGTACCAGTGCGGCCAACCTCGGTGATGACTTCACCTACAACAACGCCCCCACCGTCTCGGCCGTGAGTCCGAACTCGGGACCGGTGACCGGGGGCACCGCCATCACCATCACCGGGACCGGGTTCCCCAGTGGCGCCACCGTGGTGATCGGCCAGGGCAGTGGCGCCGGGACCGGAGCCATCGCGGCGACCAACGTCAAGGTGGTGTCTTCGACTCAGATCACCGCCGTGACCGGTGGGGGGGCCAAGGCCGGCACATGGAGCCTGTTCGTCATCACGACGGGAGGTACCAGTGCGGCAAACCTCGGTGATGACTTCACCTATCACTGAGCAGCACGAGAACCATCCGCCTAGTCGATGATGTACACCTCGCCGTTGCCGTAGCCAACCTCGACAGTCCGGTCCGGCACCACGCCGGGAATCGGGCGAGTGGAGGTGGACTAGCGCCAATTCGCACCCATCAGGCCGGCGAGGAACTCCGACCCCCTGGGGCCAGCTTCCGCATGATCCACGCCGAAGAACGGACGGGGACACGTTGGTCCCCGCCGAAATCAGAAACTTCGTCATACCGTGCCCCCTCAAGTCGGACAGCTCAAATGTCGATCTATCCCTTATGGGGCTTTGATGTCGCCAGTTGGCGACAAGGTTCAGTCGGTTATGTGCGGGTACTTACCTCCCGCATTACGAAGGGATTTATATGCCCGGTGGATATATCGCCATTGCCGTCGGTGCCTTCCTAGACTTCGCTCTCAAGGCACACCGAGTGGAACTTGGCATCAACTTTCACACCCTTGGAGCCATCCTAATTATCGTTGGCTCTCTGTCTGTGATTCTGCCGGTGATAAGCAGCATGGAACTTGGAACCCGTCGAGAACGGACAATTATCGAAAAACCCGTGAGATATGTTCGCCAAGACGACGGGGGATATGGACTCCGCCGAGGAAACACTGTCGAGAGTCCCCGTACTCGCGACTGAGCACCCGGCCCAGCACCAATACCTATCCGTCGCGCCCCCGATCTACTCCGGCCCAATGAGCAGAGTCCCCACTATTACCAGGCCTGTGCCATTCTCTCCGGCGTCTGCTTCGGCATGGTTCACGCCGAGGACGGGACCGGCCAGGCCCAGCACTGCCCGTACGTTCCGGTGGCGAGGGCGCTTCAAGAACACCGTCGGCAAGTGGTACACGGTGCGGGTGTGTAATGGCCACTGGGCGGGCCTGATTCCGTCCAGCAGATCGCCGGTATGCGCCCCCTGGAGCCGCTGATCGACGGACTGGCCTCAGGAGAATGGGTAGGTTTGGCCGTCCTGGCCGATGAGGGTGTAGCCACTGCCGTTCGGGATCATCCCTGAGATTGGGGCAGAGAGAGTGCGCCCTCCTGCGGAACCATGGAACTGAGCATCGCCGAAGCAGAACACCCCACCGTCCGACGCCACCATCCAATATCCTCGTCCGTCAGGAGTGGGCGTCATGGCTTCGATCGGCTGATTGAGATGCTGGCCGCCCATGGACCCGTAGAAGCCGGCATCACCGAAGGTGAAGATCCCTCCGTCCGTAGCGACCATCCAGTAGCCACCTCCATCTGGGGTGACTGCCATCCCTACGATCGGCTTGTTCAGATGCGAACCGCCCATCGAACCCAGGAACCCGGCGTCCCCGAACGTGAAGATTCCGCCATCCGAGGCAACCAGCCAATAGCCATTGGCGTCCGCCGTCGGGCTCATCCCGACCATCGGTTGATTCAGATGCTTACCTGCCATATCTCCCAGGTTGTTGGCCGGCGGTCCGCTGAGGTCGTTCTCGCCAAAGATCGCTCCGGACGAGTCGAGCACCCAGGCGTTGCGCGAAATGGGGTCTGCGAAGCAGTCGGTGCTGTCCTCCCAGGCCGCAACAAGGTGGTCGGGAGTCTCGATTGTCGAGAATGGTCCGATGATCTGAGGATGTCCAGAATCGTCGATCGTGTAGGGCGTATACCGGACCGGACCGTATGGGAATTCGCCGTAGTCGGGGACGATAACTCCAGGCTGGACTGAGGCGTCGGCTACCGTGCGTGCATCGCCGAGTCCCGTGCAGTTCAGGGGGACGGTCTTGGCCGTAGAGGCGAAGGCGGGGGCGGAAGTGGCTGTCGTGACGAACAGCGAAGCCAATCCGATAGACGCCGCTCCGACGATCTTTGCCAGGGACTTCATGGATCCGCCTCTCACTCGGGGACGCCATCTGAACACAAAATGGGGATTGGTGCTTTGAGAGGTCGAGTTCGGGACCCTGGCGCGAAAAAGTGCCCGCCGGAGTCAGCTCCAACCTCCGCGTGGCCAACTCGTCCATAGCCCTCTCACACTGCCCACAAGCTTGCTCAGGAGAGATGGCCGGACATCCGGTCCTGTGGTCCTCCCAGCGCCCAAGAAGTACGCCTCCGCAGTGAGGGCAGGGGAACACGTCTTAGGTCCAGGCCGTCGGTCCCCTGTCTGTCAGGCTGACATGAGACACCTGCCGTAACCGTTATCCCTCCCGGGGCGAGACAGGAACGCCAATCCCATGACCTTGACCAACTCCACATCCTTGACGCCACGCGCCCAAAATGGGGACGTGACCGACGACGATATCGACCCGGCGGCAGCGCCGACCAGACGAATATTCACCCCCGACCAGAAGCTGAGCATCCTGGCCGCCTATGAGGCCTCCACCGAGTCCGGTTCCAAGGGAGCCCTGCTCCGGCGGGAGGGGATCTACAGCTCCCAGATCACCGAGTGGAGGAAGGCCCGGGACGCCGGAACCCTCGGGACCAACCGCGGACCGGGCGCAGCGCTGACCGCAAGGAGGCCGACCGGCTCCGCAAGAAGAACGAACGTCTCGAGGCCGAGCTGGAGAAGACACGGACGGCGCTCGACATCATGGGAAAAGTGCACGCGCTCTTGGAGGGCATCTCCAAGGGCGCGGACACCGAGGAGAAGTAGAGATGGTCATCGACGATCACCACCCGGAGCTGGCCAAGGCTGTCGGGACCAAGCGGGCCTGCCAGCTGCTCGGTCGGGCCCGGGCCACCCACTACCGACGACGCCGGCCACCGAGGTGTGGACCGCCGAGTCCCCGGCCAACCCCGCCCAACGCCCTCAGCCCCTCCGAACGCCAGGCCGTACTGGAGCTGCTGCACCGGCCTGACCACTGCGATCTGGCCGTGGCTCAGGTATGGGGTCGCACCCTGGATGACGGCACCTACCTGTGCTCGCAGTCCACCATGCACCGCCTGCTCCGGGGCAACGGGGAATCGAGGGAACGCCGGCGTCAGCGGACCCACCCGGCCAAGAAGAAGCCCGAGCTACATGGCCACGCAGCCGAACCAGGTGTGGAGCTGGGATATCACGAAACTGCGGGGCCCGAACCGAGGCGAGATACTACGACCTCTACGTCATCCTCGACATCTTCAGCCGCTACGTCGTCGGCTGGCTGCTGGCCCCCATCGAGTCAGCCGAGCTGGCTACCGACTTCATCCACGATGCCGTGCTCACGCAAGGGGTGGACCGGGACCAACTCACCATCCACGCCGACCGGGGGTCATCCATGCGCTCCAAGCCGGTGTCCCAGTTGATGGTCGACCTCAGGGTGACTCGCAGCCACAGTCGCCCCCACGTGAGTAACGACAATCCGTTCTCGGAAGCGGCGTTCAAGACCTTGAAGTACTGTCCCGGCGTTCCCCGACCGGTTCGGCTCCATCGAGGACGCACGGGCGTTCTGTACCGAGTTCTTCGAGCACTACAACCACGTCCACCGCCACTCGGGCATCGCCCTCCACACCCCGGCCTCGGTCCACTACGGCACAGCGGATGAGATCAGGACCCAGCGCCAGGCCACGCTGTTGGCAGCATTCGAGGACAATCCCATCCGCTTCCGGCACCGTCCCCCGACGGCACCGCGACTGCCCGAGGTGGCGTGGATCAATCCGCCGCTGCGAGAGGAGGTTGCTCAGAGCAACTGAACAGAGTGTGTCTCAAATCGCTTGACAGATTCCGGTCACGGTGGGGACGGTACCCGAGGGGCGAGGTGGCGTCCCTCACATGGTGGGCCTGATAGTGAGCCCGGGCATCCACCAGTAGGGGGGCCATCGGCGTGATCGTCGGTGTCTTCCTAGCCGAACCCACCTAAGGAAACCGGGACATCCTGGGCATCGACGTCGGAAACTCGGAGAACGAGACCTTCTGGCGGGAGTTCCTACCGTCGCTGTCTCACCGCAGCGGGTGGAAGTCCTCGAAGACCATTTGGCCAACTACGTGGGGACTGATCCGACCCACTGGTGTTCACTTCGCCGAAGGGCCATCCCCTGCGGCGTACGAAATTGGGCCGCGCTGGCTGGCCGCTTGCGAGCTGACGGGTCAGCGGACTCCACCTGCACGACCTCCGAGGATCGCCTTCGAATGTTGATCCGGCTGCGTGATCGGCCAGGAACTGCCTCGCCTTGGGCAGTGGTTGCCGAAGCAGGCGGAGGCTTCGTAAAGGAAGCGAGTTCCCGGAGACGGGCCGCCTCGGTCCGAGCCCATAGGATGGGCGTGCATTCCGTCACAAATGGCCGCCTTGTCGGGACCGTCGAATCTCACTATCCAAGGTGGATTCAACGGCAATCGGATCTGATGGTCGCGACCCGGGCGGCCCGTGACATTCTCCCTGGTAGATCCTGGTGGCGGAGGGGGACTTGAACCCCCACGCCTTTGCGGGCACTAGCCCCTCAAGCCCGTAGGGCTCATTTGGTCGTCTTGGTCTAATCGGATGTAGGCAGATCTGTAGTGGTGAGTCCTACTCCCCCGTTAGGTCGTCCGGGGTCTGGTTTGGGTGCTTCGGTAGAGTTCCGTTGACAAATCCGTTGACTAGGAGGCGGCATGATTCCGGTTTGTCACCGCCACCGATCAAAGGCCGCCGCCTGACGGGCTGGCGACGGTATTGCATTTCGCTGGCATCAGCTCAAAATAAGAGAAGTAGAAGTAGATGGCGAGCTACAGCAGATGTTTGTTGGTAGTACCCGAAAGGAGCACATCATGATTCAGTATTATTTCCCCATTATTTTCCTCGGAGGGGCGCTGGTGATTGCTGGCATCGTCGCTCATGTCTCTAGAACGTGATCCGTCGCTGATATCAGTGGGCACCGGGCCGATCTGACATCGGTTCAGTGGTTTCACCTTGTAGGTGCCGGGCCCGGAGCTCGGGTGGCGGAACCTCCGCTCAACGGGCCCAGCGGCGGTCGAGCGTACCGGTCGCCGACGGTAGTTGACTCTCGGCTCCCCCCTTGCCTAAAGAGCTTCGCGTAATACCGCGCCGACCTGGTTTATAGCGTAAGGCCGCAGTGGAGGAGGAATGCGAAGGCCAATCTGGTCTCGCTGCCGATGCGGCAGAGCCCCTGGTCGACGATCTCCTCGGCCTCGCCGATGGTGTCGAGACAGAGGTTGGCCAGCTCGCCGCCTTTCAGGTTGCCCCAGACCTGCTCGACCGGATTGAGATCGGGGGCGTAGCCCGGCAGCCGCTCGACGACCAGCCACCTCCGTTGCTTCCTGAGGAAGGCCTGCATGGCCCGGCTGCGATGGGAAGGAAGCCCGTCCCAGATGAGAGTGACCCTGTCGCCGTCCAGATGGCGGTGAAGCTCGGTGAGGAACTCCATGATGGATTCGTCGTTGTAGCTACCCGCCTGCATGCCAAAGACGAGCGATGCATCGCTGCCGTCGGGCCGGAAGCACAGCGCGGCCGACATGGACAGGCGCTTCCAGTTGAAGTGGTGGGTGAGGACCGGGGTCTGCCCCTTGGGCGCCCAGGTCGACCTCACCGAGGGGAGGAGGCTGAACCCGCTCTCGTCCTGGAAGACGATCCAGGCGTTCCTGGCCCTGGCGTTTTTTTTAGACGGGGCCAGCGGTCGTTGACCCACTGTTCGATGGCCTCGTCATTGCGCTCAGCCGCCTGGCGGGCCGGCCGCTGTCGGCTCCAGCCCATTCGGCGGAGCACCTTCCAGACGTGTCCGGGGTGGTACTTGACCCCGGTGGTCTCCTCGATCACTTCGGCGACTCGGGCCAGGGTCCACAGATCGGTCGGATACCCGTTGGCCTTCGGACCCTTCTGCAGGGCCCGTTCCACCTTGGCCAGCTCGGCGTGGGTCACCTTGCGGGGCCGACCAGGCGCTCCGGTGCGTTTCAGGGCCTGCTTCCCGCCGACCTTCCAAAGCTTGTGCCAATCGGAGATTGACTGGTGGGAGACCTCGAGCTCACGGCCGATGTCGGCCTGGGACACCCCCTTGGCGAACAGGTCGGCGGCCCGCATCCGTGTGGCCTCCATGGCCTCGAAATCTCGGCGTGGACGGACTCGGGGTGGTGCCTTGTTTGTGCTTGCTGCTCCGGCCGCTGACGTGGAAGTGGGCATGCGCCAATTATTCCACTCCATGCAGCGCTAGCGGGGTATTAGGCGAACCTCTTTAAGCGACCTCGATGGCGGCACCATCCGCGTGGTCGAGACCCGGGTGGTCGTGTCGGCCAAGCCCACCGCATCCACGTCTGCCGGACGACGGTCCATCCCCCTCGATGATCGCCTGGTCTCCGAGCTGAGGGCTCACTGGGCCCGCCGGGAGACGGAAAAAGGCTGGCAGCGGGCGAGGCGTGGGAGACCACCGACTATCTCTTCGTCGACGAGCTCGGGCGTCCCTACCCGGAGATGATCAGCCGCAAGCTCAAGAAACTGAGTACGGATGCCGACCTCCGGGTGATTCGTCTCCACGACACCCGGCACACCGCTGCGTCACTCATGGTGGCCGCCGGCGAGGCACCGAAGGTTGTCGCCCAGCTGCTGGGGGCCACTCCTCCCCCACGATCACGATGAACGTCTACCAGCACCTCATGCCAGGGATGGGCGACGCGGCGGGCGAGAGGCTGACGGGGCTGCTGGGCGGAATGCCCGGCTGGGCTTCAGAAGCGAATCGTCCACACGTGCCGGGTGATGTCATAGAACACCCGGCCCTCGTTGTGGGCCTCAGCCAGCAGGATCTTCAGCTCCTCGCGCTCGTAGCCCGTGGCATCCTCAAGCGCATCCAGAGTGCCAGCGTCCGGCCCCACCTCTTCGAGGCGGGCAACCTGTGAGACCACCTTGGCGATCCGCTCATTCATCGTTCCGCCTCCGTTGACAGGTTCCGAAAAATCGCGCTGACAAAATGTTGACGCAGAGCATTTCATGCAGAGATTGGAAGTCGGCCGGCGACATTCTCCCTGGTGGATCGTGGTGTCGGAGGGGGGACTTGAACCCCCACGCCCTTGCGGGCACTAGCCCCTCAAGCTAGCGCGTCTGCCTATTCCGCCACTCCGACGAAGTGGCTCCGGTATCGCTACCGGGGCGACTGGCATGGTAGCGCGATCGCCGACCGGTCCCGAGACGATCCGCCAGCTCCGGGACGCTCCGTGCGGCCCCGGCGACTGCTCAGGCCTGGCTGGTCGGCCGGCCCCGGCTTCAGGGTGGTCCACAGCGGCCACGTTCCAGAGGATCCCGTCGACCGAGGGGTTGTACTGGACATTGGCCAGCTGCACCCCGTTGGCCTCGAAGCCCGGCTCGGCGAACAGGGGCAGGGCCACCATCTGGTCCCACAGCTGGTCGTCGATCTGGGCGTAGATGGCTCCCCCGGTGACCGGGTTGAGGGCCTGGGCCGCCTGGAGTGAACAGCTGGTCGACCTGGGGGTCGTCGAAGTTGCTCCAGTCCTCGGTGCCGTCGGATCCGACCGGCGCCCTGGCCGTCGGAGTACCAGGCCGCCGTGGTCGTCTGGAACGGACTGGCCAGCCGGGTGACCAGGGCCATGTCGTAGGAGTCGGTCGGCGGCGGCCGCGGCCATCCCGGCGGCGCCGTCGACCGGGACGGTGACCACGGCGATCCCGGCCTGCCGGAGCTGGCGCACTGATCTGCGCCGCCACCCGCGTCGATCCACGGGTCGCCGGTCTCGACCGCCATCCGCGACCGTCAGCGGGTCTCCCGGCGGCGTCGACGTACTCGCCCGTCGGCGTCCTGGTGGTAGCCGATGCACCTGAGGAGCCGGTCGGTGGTGCCGAGATCCGGCGTGCTGTACTCGCCGGCCGCCGACGACTGGCTGTAGCTGGTCTGGGACGGCAGTGGCCAGGTGGTCCTGGTTGACCACCAGGTCCGGGTCGATGGACCCGAAGGTCCGGTCCAGCAGGTCGGTGCGGTCGATGGCGTGGGCGATGGCCTGGCGGGCCGCCGACCCGCGACGTCACCGGCGAGGTCACGTTGAACTCGAGGTCGCAGCAGGCGGAGCGACGGCTTGACCGCGCTCTGGGTGTTGGGCAGGGACGACACCGCATCCAGCGAGTTCAGGTCGAAGCGCGTCCGGCTGGGCCACGGCCTGGTTGTCCCTGCGCCAGCGTGGCCGATCCAGGTCGCCTGGTCGTGGCGCCACGTTGACGGTCACCTTGTTCAGGACCGAGCGGGTCCCCCACCACTTGGGGTTCCGGACCAGCACCGCCGTGCCCGACGGCGAGACCGACTGCACGATCATCGGCCCGGCCGAGAGGTCGACGGCCGGGTTGAAGGTGTCGAACCCGTGGTTCCAGCCGACCTGGCGGGCGATGTGGGCCGGCACCATGTGGTCGAACATGCACCCGCCAGTCGGTGAACGGCGTGGAGAACATCACGGTCACCGTCTTCCCGCCGTGGCTCGGCGTCACCGAGGCCACGTCCCGGTAGCCCGAGGGTCGAGGCCACCTGGTCGGGCTGGCCGTCGACGTCGATCCCGTCGCCCCGTCTGGGACTGCCAGGCGTAGATGAAGTCGTCGGCGCTGACCGGCACGCCGTCGGACCAGACGGCCTTGGGGTTGATCACGTACTGGATGGTCAGCGGCGACGGTGGAGGTCGACCTCCACGCTCACCAGCAGGTCGGTGTTGACCTCGGGGACCAGCTTGGGGTTGATCACGTAGGCGCTGGGCAGCACCGACGACAGCAGGGTCGGGGTCGACGACGCCGCCCCGGCCGGGGTGTTGGGGTTGAACCCGGACCACGGACGGTCGAGCTCGACGGTGGTGGCTCCCCCGGTGGCGGCCACCAGTGGCGAGGTGCTCGGGGCGTCGACCTGGCTGATCCGGTGGGAGCCCAGGTGGTCGACGATGGCCACCAGCCCGATGATGACGATGATGACCAGGGGCAGCGTCCACCGGGCGCGGTGCTCGCGCCACAGCGACGCGATGCGGGGACGGCGCTCGACGGGCTCGGCGCCGTGGTCGGCTCACTGCAGGCGCAGGATGAGGATCAGGTTGGTGAAGGCGAAGATCACGGCCACGGTGACCGTGATCCGGTCGAGGTTCTTCTCCACCACCGTCGACCCGGCCGCGGCCGAGCCCACCGAACCCCCGAACATGTCGGAGAGGCCGCCGCCCTTGCCGCTGTGCATGAGGATGAGGAAGATGAGCGCCAGGCAGGCCAGGATCTGCAGTACGACGATGATTGCGGTCAGCACGCGATCTTCCTCCTCTGCCTCGTGACCGATGGAGACGCTACCAAACTCACCGAACGGACCGTGCCGCGGCCCGGATGATGCCCACGAAGGCGGCCGCGTCCAGGCTGGCCCCGCCGACCAGGGCCCCGTCGACATCCGGGCACCTGGAGCAGGGCCTCGGTGTTCTCCTCGGTCACCGAGCCCCCGTACTGGATCCGGATCGGGCTCGGCGGCCTCGGCGTCGGCGCACTGGGCCACCACCTCACGGATCCACTGGCACGGCCTCCTGGGCGTCCTCGGGGGTGGCGGCCTGGCCCGGTGCCGATGGCCCACAGCGGCTCGTAGGCGATGACCACGCCGGCCACCGCCTCGGCGGCCAGTGCCGCCGAGCGCCGCCTCGACCTGGCCGGCCAGCCGGTCCTTGGTCAGCCCGGCGTCCCGCTCGTCGATGGTCTCCCCCACGCAGCAGATGGGGGTCATGCCGTTGCGCAGGACGGCCCGGAGCTTGGCCGCCACCACCTCGTCGGTCTCGCCGAACAGCCGTCGGCGCTCCGAGTGCCCGACGATCACGTACTCGACGTGCAGCTTGGCCAGCATCAGCGGGCTGACCTCGCCGGTGAAGGCGCCCGCAGTCCTCGACGGCGCAGTTCTGGGCCCCGAGGGCCACCGGGATCCCCTCGGGCTCGAGGACCGACTGCACGGTGCGGAGGTCGGTGAACGGCGGGTGCACCGAGACGTCCACTGGCCCGACATCGGCCGGCTGCAGGCGGAGCCCGAGGTCGCGCGCCGCGTGCAGGGCCTCGAGGTGGTCGAAGTTCATCTTCCAGTTGCCGCTGATCAGCGGGCGGCGCCGAGCGGCGGCTCGCTCACCGGTCGGGCTGGTCCTCGGTCGGGCGCTGCCTGCGCCGGCGGGGCGTTGGGCGCGCCCCGCAGCGCCGCCAGCCCGGGCAGGTCGCCGTACTCGAGCAGCTCGAGCGACGCCCCGCCGCCGGTGGAGATGAAGCTCGATCTGGTCGTCCAGGCCCAGCTCGTCGACGGCGGCGGCGCTGTCTCCCCCGCCGACGACGGTGTAGCCGTCGCACTCGGCCACGGCCCGGGCCACACCGGCGGTCCCGGCGCCGAACCGGGCGTCCTCGAAGACCCCCATCGGGCCGTTCCACAGCACGGTGCCGGCCGACCCGATGGCCTCGGCGTAGGACTCCGACCGTGGCCGGCCCGATGTCGAGGCCCTGCCAGCCGGCGGGGATGTCCGTCGCCGACGATCCGGACCTCGCCCCCGGAGCAGTCGCAGCCGAAGTCGGCGCCCGGCTCGAGGGCCACGATGTCGGTGGGCAGCAGGATCCGCTTGCCCGACGCCAGCAGGGCGGCGCAGTCGTCGATCCGGTCGTGGTCGACCATCGAGCCGCCGACGTCGTGGCCGGCGGCGGCCAGGAAGGTGAAGGCCATGCCCCCGCCCACCACCAGGACGTCCACCCGGTCGAGGAGGGCCTTCAGGACGCCGAGCTTGTCGGCCACCTTGGCCCCGCCGACCACGGCCACGAAGGGCCGGGCCGGGCGTGCCGAGCAGGCCGCCCAGGGCCTCGATCTCCCGCTGGAGCAGGAACCCGGCGGCACTGGGCAGCCGGCTGGGTGGCCCGACCACCGAGGCGTGGCGTGCGGTGGGAGACCCCGAAGGCGTCGTTGACGTAGGCGTCGTGGCCGTTGATCAGCTTGTCGACGAAGGCCGGGTCGTTCGTGCTCCTCGCCCGGGTCGAACCGGAGGTTCTCCAGCAGCTCCACCTGGGGGGCCAGCCGGGCCAGCTCCTCGCGCACCGGGCCGAGGTCCCACCGGGCGTCCGGGCGCACCGTCGGGCCGGCCCAGATGGGTGCAGGCGGTGACCTTGGCCCCCTGGGCCAGCAGGTACTCCAGGGTGGGCAGGGCGGCCCGGATGCGGAAGTCGTCGGTGACCACGGAGGGCTCGCCCGCGCAGGGCCGGAGCGGCACGTTGAAGTCCACCCGGACCAGCACGCTGGCGCCGTCGAGGTCGGGAAGGTCGCCCAGCAGCGGCAGGCCGTCCAGCAGTGGATTCGCCTGTCGTCCTCGCTCATCGCTCCGTCTCCCCTCGATCTCCCACGATGCCACCCGGTCCCGTCAGGAGCCGGAACCGCCGACCACCAGCGAGAGGTCGACCAGCCGGTTGGCGTACCCCCACTCGTTGTCGTACCAGCCCTCCACCTTCACCAGGGTGATCCCCGAGGCCGAGGGCATCACCATGGTCAGCCCGGCGTCGAAGGTGCACGAGGCCGGGCTGCCGACGATGTCGGAGGAGACGATGGGGTCCTCGGTGTAGACCAGCACCTTGGACAGCGGTCCCGACGAGGCGGCGGCGGCGAACGCCGCGTTGACCTGCGTCCACGGTCACCGACCCGGGGATGACGGCGGTGAAGTCGGTGATCGAGCCGTCGGGCACCGGCACCCGGAGGGCGCTGCCGTCCAGCCGGCCCTTCATCGACGGCAGGACCAGGCCGGTGGCCCGGGCCGCCCCGGTCGAGGCGGGGACGATGTTGATGGCGGCGGCCCGGGCCCGCCGGAGGTCCTTGTGCGGCAGGTCGAGCAGGTTCTGGTCGTTGGTGAAGGCGTGGACCGTGGTCATCATCCCGCTCTCGACCCCGAAGGCGTCGTCGAGCACCTTCACCATGGGCACGAAGCAGTTGGTGGTGCACGAGGCGTTGGAGACCACGAAGTCCTTGGCCGGGTCGAACTCGGCGTCGTTGACCCCGATCACGAAGGTGGCGTCCACGTCGGTGGCCGGGGCCGACACGATGACCCGGGTGGCCCCGGCCTCGAGGTGGGCGGCGGCCGAGTCCCGGGTGGTGAACAGCCCGGTCGACTCGATGACCACGTCGACGCCGAGCTCGTCCCACGGCAGGGCCTTGGGGTCCCGCTCGGCCAGCACGGCGATGGGACCGGAGTCGAGCACGATGGAGGAGTCGGCCACCTCGACCTCGCTGCCGAACCGGCCGTGGGTGGAGTCGTAGCGGAGCAGGTGGGCCAGGGTCTCGGCCGAGGTGAGGTCGTTGACGGCCACCACCTCGACGTCGGCGCCCATGCGACCGGGCCGCCCGGAGATAGTTGCGACCGATGCGCCCGAAGCCGTTGATGCCGATCCGTACGGTCATTGCCTGTGTGCCTCGCTCTTCACTCTCCCGTGCGTGTCCACGCGCACGCTGACTCTGTCGCTGCTGCCCCTCCGACGAACGGAGACCGGCGACCACGCTAGGGCATCCGGACGGCTCATGGCATCATCCGAGCAGATCAGAGAGGGTTGACGCCAGTTTGGCCGGGTCGTGGGCCAGCCCGTTGGGCCGGGCCAGCGGGCCGTCCACCACCGGCACGCCGGGGGTCGCCCAGGGCCAGTCCCGAGGTGTCGCAGACGGCCATATCCACGTCCACACCGTGCGCCACCAGCGCTTCGACGTGCATGCCGACGTCGAAGCCCTCGGTCTCGGGGACCTGGGGGCGGAGGTTGCAGACGTAGACCTTGCGGGCCGCGGACCGGCTGATGCCCTCCCGGATCTCGGGGACGGCGACGGCGGCCAGCACGCTGGTGAACAGCGACCCGGGCCCGAGGATGATCTGGTCGGCCTGCGTCCAGGGCCGCCACGGCCTCGGCCGGGGCCTTCGGGTCGGCCGGCACCAGGGAGACCCGTGCGGATGTTGTCGGTGGCCATCACCGCCACCTGGCCGGCCACCGGCCCGCCGTCGGCGTCGGCCTTCAGGACCACCGGCTCGGTGGTGGCCGGCAGCACCCGACCCTGGACCCCGAGCAGCCGGCAGGCCTCGTCGAGGGCGGCCACCGGGTCGCCGGTGCCCGTCGATGAGGCCGGCCAGGATCAGGTTGCCCGAGCGAGTGCCCGGCCAGCTCCTCCTCGCCGAACCGGTACTCGAAGGCCGAGGCCAGCAGGGAGCCCGGCTCGGCCAGGGCCACCAGGCACTTGCGGAGGTCCCCGGGCGGGATGATGTGGAGGAGCTCGCGCAGCCGTCCCGACGAGCCGCCGTCGTCGGCCACCGACACGATGGCGGTGACCCGGTCGGTGTAGGTGCGGACGGCCCGCAGGGTGGCGGCCAGGCCGTGGCCCCCACCGATGGCCACCACTGCGGGCTGTCCGCCGGCTGCACCGTCCGACGGCTCGCTCACCGGTCGACGTCCCGGTGGAAGACGGTGGTGGGCATGCCGTGGTCGTCGAGCCGGCGGGCCAGCTCCTCGGCCAGCACCACCGAGCGGTGGCGGCCGCCGGTGCAGCCCATGGCCACGGTCAGGTAGGACTTCCCCTCCCGGATGTAGGCGGGGATCAGCATGGTCAGGAGGTCGTCCAGCTTGTCGAGGAACTCGGTCGGTCTCCGGGCGGTCCGAGGACGAACTTCCGGACCTCGTGGCTCGAGCCCGCTGTGGCTGCGCAGGGACTCGTCCCAGTAGGGGTTGGGCAGGAACCGGCAGTCGAACATCAGGTCGACGTCGAGGGGGACCCCGTGCTTGAACCCGAACGAGACGATCGAGGTCTGCATGGTGCTGCCCGGCTCCTCGCCGCCGAACACCTCCATCAGCCGGGTCCGGAGCTGGTTGGTGTTGAGCTCGCCGGTGTCGATGACCAGGTCGGCCCGGTCCCGGAGCCCGCTGAGCAGGAGCCGCTCGTCGGCGATGGAGTCGACCACCCCCCGGGCCGCCTGGGGGTGGCGGCGGCGGGTGCCCTCGAACCTCCGGATCAGCACGTCGTCGGCCGCGTCCAGGAACAGGATGCGCACCCGGTTGCGGCCCGCCTCGAGGGCGTCCACCGCCGGGCAGCACGTCGTCGAGGTCGCCCCCGCCCCGGCCGACCACGAAGGCCACCCGCTCCATCTCCGACCCGGTCCCGTCCACCAGCTCGGAGACCTTGGAGATGAGGGCGGAGGGCATGTTGTCGATGACGAACCAGCCCAGGTCCTCGAGCGTGGCCCCGGCCGTCGACCGGCCGGCCCCGGACATGCCGGTCACCACCAGGTATTCACTCATCGGTCCACCTTTGCGCTCCGGTCGGCCGGTCCGTTCGGGGCCAGCGGGCGTGTGCAGCCGCTCGAAGACCGCCGCACCCACCTCGGCCGGCAACCACGATACGCCCAGCAGCTCCTCCTTGGATGCATTTCGCAGCGCGGCCAGGCCCCCGAACTGCTCGATGAGCCGGGTCCGGCGCTTGGGCCCGAGGCCGGCTGACCCCGTCCAGCGCCCCGACGGTCATCCGCTTGCCCCGCAGGGTGCGGTGGTAGGAGATGGCGAACCGGTGGGCCTCGTCCCGGAGCCGCTGGAGCAGGTAGAGCCCCTCGGACTGCCGGGACAGGCGGATGGGCTCGGAGCTGCCCGGCCGGTAGACCTCCTCGAAGCTCTTGGCCAGGGAGGCGATGGGGATCCGCTCGGTCAGCCCCAGCGACTCCAGCACCCGGACGCCCACGTTGAGCTGGCCCAGGCCCCCGTCGAGCAGGAGCAGCTGGGGCGGATAGGCGAACCGCCGCCGTGGCCGGGCCCCGGCGCCGACGGCCCGGCCGTCCTCCGCCGGCGCCGGTCCCCGTCGCGGCGGCCGGCCGGCCTGCTCGTCGGCCAGCAGGGAGGTGAGCCGGCGGGTGAGCACCTCCTCCATGGCCGCGTAGTCGTCGTTGCCGGGCACCGTGGCCACCCGGAAGTGGCGGTAGTCGCTCTTCTTGGGCAGGCCGTCCTCGAAGACCACCATCGAGCCCACGTAGTCGGTGCCCTGCAGGTGGCTCATGTCGTAGCACTCGATGCGCAGCGGGGCGTCGGGCAGGCCCAGCTCCCGCTGCAGCGACTCGAGGGCCCGGGCCCGGCTGTTGTGGTCCGAGGTGCGCTGCAGCCGGTGGCGCACGAAGGACTCCCCGGCGTTCTGCTCCACCGTCTGGAGCAGGGCCCGCTTGGGCCCCCGCAGCGGCACCCGCAGGGCCACCGGGCCCGGCCCGCCGCTCGGTCAGGTACTCGGTCACCGCGTCGGCGTCGGCGGGCATGGTGGGCACCAGCACCTGGCGGGGCACCCCCGACGACCGGGTCGGCGTAGACGTCGACCAGGATCCGCTCCATCAGCTCGGCCGGGGTCAGGTCCTCGACCTTGTCGACGAACAGGGCCAGACCGGCCCACCACCTTGCCCGACCGGACGTGGAACACCTGGACGGCCGCCTCCAGCTCGTCCTCGGCCAGCCCGAACACGTCGAGGTCCTCGGGCTGGCTCGAGCTCCATCTGGCGGACGGCGTCGGCCGCCCGCACCGCCTCGAGCTTGTCCCGGAGCACCGAGGCCCGCTCGAACTCGAGGGCCTGCGACGCCTCCTGCATGGCCGCCTCGAGCCCCCGCTCGAGCGGCCCGGTGTCCCCGCTGAGGAAGGAGATCAGGTCGGCCACCAGCCGGTCGTACTCGTCGTGGTCGATCGCGCCCACGCACGGCCCCGAGCACCGCTCGATGTGGTACAGCAGGCAGGGCCGGCCGAGGCGCTCGTGCCGCCGGAACTTGGTGTCCGAGCAGGTCCGCACCGGAAACGACCGCAGCAGCAGGTCGAGGGTCTCCCGGATGGCCCCGACGTTGGGGTAGGGGCCGAAGTACCGGACCCCGCTGCGCTTGCGCCCCCGCACCACCGCCGGCCGGGGCCACTCGTCGTTGACGGTCAGGGCCAGCCACGGGTAGCTCTTGTCGTCCTTCAGCCGGACGTTGTAGCGGGGCTGGAACTGCTTGATCAGGTTGTGCTCGAGGAGCAGGGCCTCGGACTCGGTGTCCACCACCATCCACTCGACGTGGTCGGCCTGGCTGACCATCTGGGCGGTCCGGGGCGGCGAGCCCGGCCGGGTCCTGGAAGTAGGAGTTGAGCCGCTGCCGGAGCGACTTGGCCTTGCCCACGTAGAGCACCCGCCCGTCCCTGTCGAGGAACTGGTACGAGCCGGGGGCGTCGGGAATCGAGCCGGGGAGGGGTCGGGTCACCACCCCTCCAGTGTGCCGTGTCCGGGCCGCGATCCGATCGCACCGCACCGCGTGCGGCCCGACCGCATAGACTGGACGCTACGCCGGCCTGGTTTCCGGCGACATCTACCGCTCCGGGGCCGACATCCCCGCGGATGGGCGACCAGGCTGTCCCCGCCGGCCACATACCGGAGCGCCTCCACAAGGGGGTCATACCCAGCATGCTCCGGCTACAGACAGCACTCCCCGACCGCTACACGACGGCGGATCCCGACCAGCTGGCCACGTGGATCGGCCAGGCCAAGGCCGAGCTCGGGTCCGCGGGTGATCATCCTCGGCCACCACTACCAACGCGACGAGGTGATGGCCTGGGCCGACGCCCGGGGCGACTCCTTCGGCCTCTCCCGCATCGCCGCCGACCAGTCCGAGGCCGAGTTCGTGGTGTTCTGCGGCGTCCACTTCATGGCCGAGTCGGCCGACATCCTCACCGGGCCCCACCAGCAGGTGATCCTCCCCGACCTCAACGCCGGCTGCTCGATGGCCGACATGGCCGACATCGACTCGGTGGAGGAGGCCTGGGAGGCCCTGGCCGCGGTGACCGACATCGACCGGGTGGTCCCGGTCACCTACATGAACTCGTCGGCCGCGCTCAAGGCCTTCGTGGGCCGCCACGGGGGCGTGGTGTGCACCTCGTCCAACGCCCGGGCCGTGCTGACCTGGGCCCTCGGGCGCCGACGACGCAGGGTCGCAGCCGCGGCGACCAGGTCCTGTTCTTCCCCGACCAGCACCTCGGGCGCAACACCGGCTTCGAGCTCGGCTACGGCGCCGAGGACATGGCCGTGTGGAACCCCCGGCTCGACCAGGGCGGCCTGGACGACCTCACCCTCAAGTCGGCCACCCTGCTGCTGTGGAAGGGCCACTGCTCGGTCCACCAGCGGTTCCGGCCCGCCCACATCGACGCCTTCCGGGCCGAGCATCCCGACGGCATCGTGGTGGTCCATCCCGAGTGCTCCCACGAGGTGGTGGAGGCGGCCGACCTGGTCGGCTCGACCGACTACATCATCCGGGCCGTGGCCGACGCCCCCGCCGGCTCGGTCATCGGGGTGGGCACGGAGATCCACCTGGTCAAGCGGCTCGACGACGAGACCCCGGACAAGACGGTGGTCTCCCTCGACCCGCTGGTCTGCCCGTGCTCGACCATGTTCCGCATCGACGCCGCCCACCTGGCCTGGGTGCTCGAGGGGCTGGTGGCGGGCGAGGTGCGCAACCGGATCACCGTGGACGAGGAGACGGCCTCGTGGGCCCGGGTGGCCCTCGAGCGGATGCTGGCCACCGTCTGAGCGGTCGCCCGTCGCCGGGCCGGGCGGCCCGTCCGACGTCAGCTCCGGCCCGGAGGCGGGGCTCGGTGGAGGCCGTCACCCGGCCCGGGACGGGACCTTGACGCGGCGGCGGGCTTCTTGGCGGCCGTGGCGGGCAGCGGCCTTGGTCTTCGTCGCCGGCCGCTGGCGTGCTGCCCTTGGACTTGCGCTTGGCCGTGGCCGACCCCGACCGGGCTCGGGCTCGGACGCCACCGGGTCGTGCCCCGGCGTGATGCCGAGCAGCGGGGCCAGGACCTCGCCGGTGTAGCTGCCCACGGCCGCGGCCACCTCCTCGGGGGTGCCCACGGCCACGATCGACCCGCCCCGGTCCCCGCCCTCGGGCCCGAGGTCGATGACCCAGTCGGCGCTCTTGATGACGTCGAGGTTGTGCTCGATGACGATGACCGTGTTGCCCTGGTCGACCAGGCGGCTGAGCACGTCGAGCAGCTTGCGCACGTCGTCGAAGTGGAGACCGGTGGTCGGCTCGTCGAGGACGTAGAGGGTGTGCCCGGTCGACCGCCGGCTGAGCTCCGAGGCCAGCTTGACCCGCTGGGCCTCGCCGCCCGGACAGGGTGGGGGCCGGCTGGCCGAGGCGGATGTAGCCCAGGCCCACGTCGACCAGGGTCTGGAGGTGGCGGGCGATGGGCGGCTGGTGGGCGAAGAAGGCCAGGGCCTCCTCGCAGGACAGCTCGAGCACGTCGGCGATGGTCTTGCCCCGGAAGGTGACCTCCAGGGTGTCCCGGTTGTACCGGGCCCCGTGGCACACCTCGCAGGGCACGTAGATGTCGGGCAGGAAGTGCATCTCGATGCGGATGGTGCCGTCCCCCGAGCACGCCTCGCACCGGCCGCCCTTCACGTTGAAGGAGAACCGCCCGGGCTGGTAGCCCCGGACCTTGGCCTCCTGGGTCTGGCTGAACAGCCGCCGGATGTGGTCGAACACCCCGGTGTAGGTGGCCGGGTTGGACCGGGGGGTCCGTCCGATGGGCGCCTGGTCCACCTCGACCACCTTGTCCACGTTGGCCACGCCGGTGATGGTCCGGTGCAGCCCGGGCAGCGTCTTGGCCCGGTGGACCTGCTTGGCCAGCGACCGGAGCAGGATGTCGTTGACCAGGGTCGACTTGCCCGACCCGGACACGCCGGTCACCGCCACCAGGCGTCCCAGGGGGAACTCGGCGTCGACGTCGTGCAGGTTGTGCTCCCGGGCCCCCACCACGGTCAGCAACTCGCCGCTCCCCGGGCCGGCGGAGCGGCGGGCACCGGGATGGACTTGGCCCCGGAGATGTACTGGCCGGTGAGCGAGTCGGGGTTGGACTCGAGCCCGCCCGGGCCGGTGACCGGCCCGGAGTGGACGATGCGGCCGCCGTGCTCCCCGGCCCCCGGGCCCACGTCGACCACGTGGTCGGCCACCCGGATGGTCTCCTCGTCGTGCTCGACCACGATGACCGTGTTGCCCAGGTCGCGGAGGCGCTTGAGCGTGCCGATGAGCCGCTGGTTGTCCCGCTGGTGGAGGCCGATGGACGGCTCGTCGAGCACGTAGAGCACCCCGACCAGGCCGCTGCCGATCTGGCTGGCCAGCCGGATCCGCTGGGCCTCGCCGCCCGACAGGGTGGCGGCCGACCGGGCCAGGGTCAGGTAGTCGAGCCCCACGTCCAAGCAGGAACTGCATCCGCTCGCGGACCTCGCGGAAGACCCGGTCGGCGATGAGGTGGTCCCGGTCGGAGAGATCGAGGGAGGCCACCACGTCGACCGCCTTGCCGATGGACAGCGAGCACAGCTCGAAGATGTTGTAGCCGCCCACGGTGACGGCCAGCGACTCGGGCCGCAGCCGGGCGCCCGCCGCACGCCGGGCAGGGCACCTCGCGCAGGAAGCCCTCGAGGTTGTCCCGCAGGAACTCGGAGTCGGCCTCGGTGTGGCGGCGCTCCAGCCAGGGGACGATGCCCTCGTAGAGCGGTGTGGAACGACCGCTGGCGCCCGTAGCGGTTGCGGTACTTGAGGTGGACCTGCTTGGCGCCCGCCCCGTAGAGGACCAGCTTCTGGTCCGCCTTGCTGCAGCTTCTCCCACGGGGTCGTCGAGCGAGAACCCGCCCAGCTCGGCCACGGCCGCCACCACCCGGGTGAAGTACTCGCTGCGGGCGCCGGACCACGGGGCCAGGGCCCCCTCGGCCAGGGACTTGGTGGGATCGGGCACCACCAGCTCGGGATCGACCTCGAACCGGGTGCCGAGGCCGGTGCAGGCCGGGCAGGCCCCGTAGGGCGAGTTGAAGGAGAAGTTGCGGGGCGACGGGGTCCTCGAAGCTCAGCCCGCAGTGGGTGCAGGCCAGGTGCTGGCTGAAGGTGATGGCCTCCTCCTCGGTGCCGTCGGCGTCGACCACCACCACCTCGGCCACCCCCTCGGCCAGGGACAGGGCCGTCTCCAGCGACTCGGTGAGCCGGCGGCGGATGTCGTCCCGCCGGACCAGGCGGTCGACCACCACCTCGATGGTGTGCTGCTCGTAGCGGGCCAGGTCCAGCTGGTCCCGGTCGGCCAGCTCCACCGTGACCCCGTCCACCCGGGCCCGGGCGAACCCCTGCTTGGCCAGGTCGTCGAGCAGGGCGCCGTACTCGCCCTTGCGGCCCCGGACCACCGGGGCCAGCACCATGAAGCGGGTGCCCTCGTCCATGGCCAGGATCCGGTCCACGATCTGCTGGGGGCTCTGGCGGGCCACCGGCCGGCCGCAGTTGGGGCAGTGGGGCTTGCCGATGCGGGCGTAGAGCAGCCGGAGGTAGTCGTAGACCTCGGTGACCGTGCCCACCGTGGACCGGGGGTTCCGGGACGCCGACTTCTGGTCGATGGAGATGGCCGGCGAGAGCCCCTCGATGAAGTCGACGTCGGGCTTGTCCATCTGGCCCGAGGAACTGGCGGGCGTAGGCCGACAGCGACTCCACGTACCGGCGCTGGCCCTCGGCGTAGATGGTGTCGAAGGCCAGCGAGGACTTGCCCGACCCGGACAGCCCGGTGAAGACGATCAGCCGGTCGCGGGGCAGGTCGAGCGAGACGTCCTGGAGGTTGTGCTCGCGCGCGCCGCGGACCACCAGACGATCAGCCATTGGGTGAGGATACCGGTGCGGGAGACGGGGTCCGGCGGCCGGTCAGGACACGGCCGCCGGCGTCGACGTCGGCGGTGTCGCCCGACCAGCACCGGCGAGCCGTCCACCGGGTCCCGGACCAGCAGGGCCCGCAGCTCGGCGATCTCGTCCCGGAGCAGGGCCGCCTCCTCGAAGCGGAGCTCCTCGGCGGCCTTGTTCATCTCGGCGTCGAGCCGGTGGATGAGGCCGGACAGCTCGTCGGCGTCGGGCCCGACGGCCTGGGCCATCTCCGCCGCCGCCGCCCGGGGGTCGACGCCCCCGGCCCGGCCCTTCTGGCCCCGGTCGGCCGCCGGCCGGCTCGTTCGGCCCCGAGGTGATGGCCGCCGACCCGACGCCCTCGCCCCGGACCCGCTCGAGGATGTCGGTCACCGACTTGGTGATGGTGCGGGGGTCGATGCCGTGGGCCTCGTTGTAGGCGATCTGGCGGGCCCGGCGGCGCTGGGTCTCGCCGATGGCCGTGGTCATCGAGTCGGTGATCGGTGTCGGCGTACATGACCACCCGGCCGTTGACGTTGCGGGCGGCCCGGCCCATGGTCTGGATGAGGGACGAGGCCGACCGCAGGAAGCCCTCCTTGTCGGCGTCGAGGATGGCCACCAGGGCCACCTCGGGCAGGTCGAGGCCCTCGCGGAGCAGGTTGATGCCCACCAGGACGTCGAAGGCCCCGAGCCGCAGCTCGCGGAGGATCTCGATGCGGGCCATGGTGTCCACGTCGGAGTGCAGGTACTGGACCCGGACCCCCTGCTCGGCGAGGTAGTCGGTGAGGTCCTCGGCCATCTTCTTGGTCAGGGTGGTCACCAGCACCCGGTAGCCGTCGGCCACGGTGGCGTCGATCCGCTCCCGGAGGTCGTCGATCTGGCCGGTGGTGGGACGGATGTCCACCTCGGGGTCGACCAGGCCGGTGGGCCGGATCACCTGCTCGACCACGTTGGCGCTGTGCTCGAGCTCCCACGGGCCGGGGGTGGCCGACAGCAGGATGGTCTGGCCGGTGCGCTCGATGAACTCCTCGAACCGCAGCGGGCCGGTTGTCCATGGCCGAGGGCAGGCGGAACCCGTGGTCGACCAGGGTCTCCTTGCGCGACCGGTCCCCGGCGTACTGGCCCCGGAGCTGGGGCACGGCCACGTGGCTCTCGTCCAGGACCACCAGGAAGTCCTTGGGGAAGAAGTCGAGCAGGGTGAAGGGCGCCTCCCCCGGCGCCCGGCCGTCGAGGTGGCGGCTGTAGTTCTCCACCCCGCTGCACACCCCGGTCTCGGCCAGCATCTCGAGGTCGTACTCGGTGCGCATCCGCAGCCGCTGGGCCTCGAGCAGCTTGCCGGCCCCGGTCGAGCTCGGCGCAGCCGCTGGCGCAGCTCGGCCTCGATGCTCTCGACCGCCTTGCGCATCCGCTCGTCGCCGGTGCCGTAGTGGGTGTTGGCGAAGACCACCAGCTCGTCGAGCTCGTCGCCGATCTCGCCGGTCATCACGTCGAAGGGCCGGATCCGCTCCACGGTGTCGCCGAAGAACTCGATGCGGACGGCCTGGCTCTCGTAGGCGGCGTGGATCTCCACGGTGTCGCCCCGGGCCCGGAACTGGCCCCGGGACAGGGTGGCGTCGTTGCGGGAGTACTGGAGCTCGACCAGCCGCCGGAGCAGGGCCCGCTGGTCGTGGACCTCGCCGGGGCGGAGGGCCACGATCCGGTCGCGGTACTCGTCGGGCGAGCCCAGGCCGTAGATGCACGAGACCGAGGCCACCACGATGGTGTCCGGCCGGAGCAGCAGGGACGAGGTGCAGGCGTGGCGCAGCCGGTCGATCTCGTCGTTGATGGACGAGTCCTTCTCGATGTAGGTGTCCGACGAGGGCACGTACGCCTCGGGCTGGTAGTAGTCGTAGTAGGAGACGAAGTACTCGACCCGGTTGCGGGGGAAGAACTCCTTCAGCTCGGCGGCCAGCTGGGCGGCCAGCGACTTGTTGGGCTCGATGATCAGGGTGGGCCGCTGGACCGCCTCGATGGTCCAGGCGATGGTGGCCGTCTTGCCCGATCCGGTGATGCCCAGCAGGGTCTGGTAGCGGTCGCCGCGCTCGAGGCCCTCGACCAGCCCGGCGATGGCCTGGGGCTGGTCGCCGGCGGGGCGGAAGGGTGAGACCACCTCGAATTCGGGCACGCGCTCGATGGTACCGGTGCGGGTGTGACGCGCGGATCCGCCGGAGCCCGGTCACGGCCGGTCGGCGCGATCCGGTGGCGGCGCCGGGCGGGTGCCGTCCCGTGCCGGTCGCGGAGGGTCGACCAGCTCGGCCCAGACCCGGTCCACCTCGGCCTCGGAGGTGGTCGTGGTCCCCGGAGTTGTCGACGACCAGGTCGGCCCCCTCCAGCCGGGTCGCCCGGTCGGGCTGGGAGTCGATGCGGGCCTCGGCGTCGGCCCGGGCCATCCCCCGCTGGGTGACCAGCCGCTCGAGGGCCAGCTCGGTCGGGGTGTCGACCACGATCACCGCGGCCAGGTCGAGCGTCTCGCGGTGGATGGGCTTGAGCAGCGGGATGTCCAGCACCACGATGTCGTCGGTGTCGGCGAAGCCGGTCCCTGCCGGGCGATCATCTCCACGCCGATGGCCGGATGGGTGATGGCGTTGAGGTCGGCCAGGGCCTCGGGGTGGCCGAAGACCAGCGCGGCCAGCTTGGGGCGGTCGATGCGCCCCGTCGGCGTCGACGATCTCCGGGCCGAAGCGGTCGATCAGCGGCTGGTAGGCCGGCCCGCCCGGGGCCACCACCTCCCGGGCGATGCAGGTCGGCGTCGACCAGCACGGCCCCGTGGGCCGACCAGCAGCTCGGCCACCGTCGACTTGCCCGCCCCGATGCCGCCGGTGAGCCCGACTGCCAGCACGCCGACAGACTACCCGCTCGTCCCCGAGCGGTCGTTCCGGCGATAGGCCGGGCCGCGCCCCGGGACCGGAATCGATCCCCGCTATCCTGCGGGCCGGCCGACCCATGAGCGAATCCCTCCCCCGTCACGCCGGCCCGTCGCCGCCGGCGCCGTCCCACGACGCAGACCGACGGCGCCCCGGCGGCGGCCCGACTCCGATCGACGTGGCGGTCTGGGTGGCGCCTGGCCGCGATCAGCTACATGCCCTCGTTCCTCACCCAGCCGGGGAAGGTCGCCGCCGACACCAAGCAGTACCTCTACCTGGACCCGGGCCGGCTGATCCAGAGCGCCATCTCCATGTGGGACCCCGACGTCGGGGCGGGGACGGTCACCCACCAGAACATCGGCTTCCTCTTCCCCATGGGCCCGTACTACTGGCTCGTGGCCGAGCTCCACATCCCGATGTGGATCGGCCAGCGGTTCTGGATGGGGTCGCTCTTCTTCGCCGCCGGCACCGGCGTGTGGTACCTGGGCCGGCTGCTGGGACTGTCCCGGTCGGGCCGGCTGGCCGCGGCGCTGGCCTACATGCTCACGCCCTACGTCCTCGACTACATCGCCCGCATCTCGGCCATCGTCATGCCGTGGGCCGCCCTGGGCTGGATGGTGGCGTTCACCGTCCTGGCCGTCCGCAAGGGAGGGTGGCGCTACCCGGCCCTCTTCGCCGTGGTCATCGCCCTGGTCGGCGGGGTCAACGCCACCTCCATCCTGCTGGTCGGGACTGGCCCCGCTGCTCTGGGTGGTCTACGCGGTGTGGGGCACCCACGAGGTCCGGTTCCGGGCCGCGCTGGCCGCCCTGGTCCGCATCGGCATCCTGACCCTCGGCGGTCTCGCTGTGGTGGATGGCCGGCCTCTGGGCCGAGGGGGCCTACGGCATCAACGTCCTCAAGTACACCGAGACGGTGCCGACGGTGTCGTCCACCTCGCTGTCGTCGGAGGTGCTCCGGGGCCTCGGCTACTGGTACTTCTACGGCCAGGACAAGCTGGGGCCGTGGACCGTCGGCCTCGTTCGGCTACCTCCAGTGGACCTGGCTCATCGCCGTCAGCTTCCTCGTGCCCACCCTCTGCGTGGCCGTGGGCCATGCTGGCCCGCTGGCGCTACCGGATCTTCGCCATCGCCCTGGTCCTGGTGGGGGTGGTGCTGGCCGTGGGCACCTACCCCTTCAACGACCCCACGCCCTTCGGGGCCCTGATCAAGGCCGCCGGGCCGGACTCCACCGTCGGGCCTGGCCCTGCGCTCGACCAACCGGATCGTCCCGCTGGTCCTGTTGGGTCTGGCCCTGCTGCTGGGGGCCGGCATCACCGCGCTCGGCTCGCACGCCGCGTGGGCCGGGTTGGGCCGTGCTCGCCCTGGCCACGCGCCCTGATCGCCGCCGACCTGCCCGCCGCTGTGGACCGGGGGGCTGGTGGCCGAGCAACCTCGAGCGGCCCACGACCATCCCCGCCTACATCCACCAGGCCGCGGCGACTACATGAACGCGCCAGAGCCACGACACCCGGGTGCTCCAGCTGCCCGGTCAGGACTTCGCCTACTACCGCTGGGGCGTGACCTCGGACCCGGTGTGGCCCGGCCTGATGACCCGGCCCTACCTGATCCGGGCCGGCCGTGCCGGCCGGGGAGCCGGCCAGCGTGAACCTCCTCCAGGCGCTGGACGAGTCGATCCAGGACGGGGTGTTCGTCCCCTCGACGCTGGCCCCCATCGCCGGGCTGCTCAGCGCCGGAGACATCCTCTACGAGTCCGACGTCCAGTTCGAGCGGTTCGGCACGGCCCGGCCCCAGCCGTCTGGCTGATCCTCAACGACCCGGCCACCGGCCTCGGGCAAGCCGGTGACCTTCGGGAAGCCCCAGCTCTACCAGCCCATCGGGTACCCGCTGACCGACGAGACCCAGCTGGCCATCCCGACCGGCGCCTCGATCCCCCCGCCGGTGGCCGTCTTCCCGGTGCCGCGACGCCCGGCCCATCACCCGGACCGAGTCGCCCGTCGGACCCCCTGGTGGTGGCCGGGGACGGGCAGGGGCTGGTGGAGGCGGCGGCGGCCGGGCTGCTGGCCTCCAACCCCACCATCTTCTACTCGGCCACCTTCGCCGGCGACCGGCCGGGCCTGGACCGGCAGCTCGAGCAACGGGGCCGTGCTGGTGCTCACCGACTCCAACCAGAAGCAGCGTCGACACGTGGGGGACCGTCGTCGACAACTACGGCTACGTCGAGCAGGCCAACGAGACCCCGCTGGTGTCCGACCCGTCCGAGGCGGCGATGCCGGTCTTCCCCGGCGCCGGCAGCGACACCCAGACGGTGGCGGTGGTCAACGGCGTGGCCTCGGTCCGGGCCACGGCCTACTCCAACCCCATCACCAACACCGCCGAGAACCAGCCGCTGAACGCCGTGGACGGGAACCCCGACACCGCCTGGACGGAGGGGGCGTTCAGCCCGGCCACCGACGAGTCCATCCAGGTGAAGCTGGTCCACCCGGTGACCGCCGACCACATCACCCTGCTCCAGCCCCAGACCGGGCCCCGGAACCGCACGGTGACCAACGTCACCCTGACCTTCGACGGCGGGTCCCCGGTGCACCGCGCCGCTGGGTGCCGGCCTCGGACGCGGGCCCCGGGCCAGGTGGTGTCGTTCCCGAGACGGACCTTCCGGCACCGTCACCATCACCATCAACGCCACCAGCGCCGGCGTGCGCAAGGACTACCGGAGCCAGAGCGCGGTGGGCTTCGCCGAGATCGCCATCCCCGGGGTGGCCCCGGCCACCGAGGCCCTCCGTCTCCCCACCGATCTGCTGACGGCGGCCGGGGCCTCGTCGCTTCGGCCCACCAGCTCGACATCCTGCTCAACCGCATCCGGACCCAGGTGACTCCGCCCCGGTCCGACCCCGAGGCCTCCATGGCCCGCCAGTTCACCCTGCCCACGGCCGGACCTTCTCGGTCGGGGGCACCGCCCGGATCTCGACCCTCGACCCCGATCCCGCGGTCGACGGCCTGGCCTCGGGCGGACCGGGGTCACCCGGCCGGTGCGGTCGACCGTGGTCTCGTCCAACTCGTCGGGCCGCCTGCCCGGCGACCTCGCGCCGTCGGCCAGCCGCGGCCGTGGACGGGGACCCCGCCACGTCGTGGTCGCCCGGGCTCGGGCACCAGCCCGGGGGCTGGGTCGAGTACCAGCTGAGCCGGCCGGTCACCTTCGACCACCTCGACCTCGCAGGTGGTGGCCGACGGCAGGCACTCCATCCCCACCTCGCTCACGGTCAGCACCCCCAGCGGGTCGCGGACCGTGACCGCTCCCCCCCATCGGCCCCGGGACCGGACGCCCCCAGGGGTCGGTGACCTCGGTGCCGGTGAGCTTTCCCGGCCCTCACCGGCAGTCGACGTGAGGATCACCGTGGACTCGGTGCGATCCGCACAACTTCCTCGACTACCTGTCCAACGGCACCAACACCGACCCGGTGGCCCTGGCCGAGGTGGGCATCCCCGGCGTGGCGCCGATGGCCACACCCGCCGCCATGCCCGGACCACTGCTACCCCGACCTGGTGGCCGTGGACGGGCACCCCGTCGACATCGAGATCAGCCGGATCGACGTCGACCGCCCTGGCCAACGGGGGCCTGACCATCCGGGGCTGCGGCAACGCCGCCCAGGGGATCACCCTGGCAGCCGGGAACCCACACCCTCACCACCGCCACCGGCCAGGCCGCCGGCCTCGACGTGGACGCCCTGAGCCTCGGGTCGGCGGCCGGAGGAGCGGCCGAGCCACTGACCGCCGCACGGGCTCCTGCCGGCCCCTCCGCCCCACTCCTCCCCGAAGGTGACCGTGCTCCGCCAGGGCCGGACGTCCGCTGACCGTCAAGGTGCACGGCAACGGCACGCCGCTTCTGGATGGTGCTGGGCCAGAGCCAGAGCCGGGTGGATGGCCACCACCTCCACGGGCGTGCATCTGGCCTCCTCGACCCTGATCGACGGGTACGCCAACGGTTGGTACGTGCCGGCGATCCGTGGCCCGGGGACCCACCACCATCACCCTCACCTGGACACCCCAGCGGGTGGTCACGGTGGCCATCCTGGTGTCAGGGGCGACCCTGCTGATCAGCGTGATCCTCATCGCCATCCCCGCCACCGGGCTCGGTCCCCTCCGCCGGCGCCGGCGGACCCGTCGACAGCGGCGGGGCCGCCACCGCGCCGGGACCAGCGCGGTCGGGATGTCGACGGCGGGCACGGCCGTGTCCCCGGCGTCTGCCTCAAGGGTCTCAACGGTGACGGATGATGCCCGACCGCTCGTTGGTGACCCCGAGCGACCCGAGCTCACCTCACTCCTCCGCACCGGCGGTCAGGCGCCGTCCTGGCCGAAGTCGGTGGTCATCGCCGTCCTCGGCGGCCTGGCCGCGGCCCTGTTCGTGGCACCGCTGGCCGGGTTGCTGGTCGGCGCCGTCATCCTGCTCGAGCTCCTGGTCGACCGGAGCAGGATCGTGGTGGTGGTGGGCACGCTCGGCCTCCTGGTCGTGACCACGGGCTACGTGACCCTCCGGGAGCACCGCAATGCCTTCGTCCCCGACATCAATTGGCCGGGCCACATGGGTCTGGCCAACTCACTGGTATGGATCGCAGTGTTCCTGTTGGCGGCGGACGGCGTGGTGGCCTGGGTGCGCCACCGCCGGGGCCCGCCCCACTGAGGCCCGGACCGGGCCGGCGTCGAGGGCCCGAGACCCTGGGACCGAGGCAGCGGAGCCGGGGTCAGCCCCGCACCGGACCGGTCAGGGAGCCGGCGTGGTGGCCCCGGCCAGCTCCCCGTGGGACCCGGGGTCGGGCGGCCCGGGCACCGTGCCGGAGGATCCACCGACCGTCACCGCGGTGGGGGCTCCGGTGGTGGCCCCGGGGCTCTCAGCGGCAGCGGGGGCCACGGGTCGGGGGCCACGGGTCGGCCTTCGCCACCAGGCGATGGAGTTCTTGAGCCGCAGCGCCGGCTTCTCCACGATGAAGTAGCTCAGGCTGGCCGTGACGATGGTCAGGCCCAGGACGGAGAAGAAGAAGGCCCAGAACTCCAGGGTGAAGTCGGGAAAGCGCCCGGCGTCGAGGATCCGGTAGATCCAGGTCTCGTGCCAGAGGTAGATGCCGTAGGAGATCACCCCGAGCGAAGCCATCGGCCACCACTGGAGGAAGCGTCGGATCCCCCCCGTCCCCTGGGGTCCGAACACGGCCGGGAGCAACAGGAAGAACGCGAACAGCGAGTAGAGGGTCTGGCGGGCGATGTCCAGATAGGACTCGAAGTACACCGGGATGACCGGGGAGCCGATGTTGGAGACGGCCCAGAAGCAGATCGAGGGCACAGGCCCACGCCCCCCAGGGGAACCACCGTGCACCCAGCCACGCCGTCTCGCGGTCCCGGTGGTGCATCCAGGCGCTCACCACGGCCAGTCCCATGCCCAGGGCGAACAGGTCCAGATAGGCCGGCAGCCAGACCGTGGCCAGGCGGTAGTAGGGCGTGTGGTGCGATTGGAACCGGAGCACATAGAGGCGCCAGCCGTAGCTGATGGCCACGAGGACCACCAGGCCGGCCAACTCGAGCCGCAGGGTCTGGGTGTCGCTCCGACGCGATCTCCGGCGCCCCAGCACCGCGGCGTAGAGGGGGATGAACAGGTAGAACGTCATCTCCACACAGAGGGACCAGGCCGCCGTGATCCCCTTCAGGTCCTGGGAGGGAAAGTAGATCTGGAGGAACAGGTAGTGCGAGGCGTAGGCCTTCCAACCACCGGGTCCGATCCCCGGGCCGGCGTGAAGCACCGAGGTGGTGATGAAGAGGGCCAGCCAGTAGGCGGGGACGATACGCAGCAGCCTCCGGAGCCAGAAGGCGCCGGTCCGGGGCTTCCGCACCCCGGCCAGGTGGGCTACCACGAAGGGCCGGTAGAGCAGGAATCCCGAGATCAGGAAGAAGACCGAAACGCCGATCTCGAGGCGGGCGGTGTACATCCCGACCCCGGTCCGGGCCCTCGGGGTGAGTCCCGAGACGAAGGCCACGTGGACGCCCACGACGGTGACGGCGGCGATGGCCCGCAAGCCGTCGAAGGCCGGGAAGCGGGGCGGGCGTCTCGGGGCGGGTGCCTCGACGCCGGACCCGATCACCGGGGGCTGTTCCAGGGGCGTCTCGATGGACTCGACCAGCGCGGTCATGGCGCGGCCGAGAACCGGCGGGCCGAGTGGAGGCCCGGCCCCGACGTCCACCGGCGTCGCACCCCGGTGACCAGGGCGTCGAGGGCCACCCCGGCCAGCATGACCATGGCCACCTCCCCCTCCACGGCGAAGCGGGCGTCCCCGAAGGCCAGAACCGCGGTGAGCGAGGACAGGAGGATCAGGGCCACGAAGGGGAACAACAGGAGTCGTCGCCGTCGCAGCACCACGGCGCCGACCACCGCCACCGGCACCAGCACGTAGAAGTACCACAGGCCCAGTCGTGACACCCAGGCGGGCCTGCCCGTGCCCACCTCGAGGTTCACCCCCTGGAGCGGCCGGTACACGTTCCACAGGCGCCCCAGCCGAACGGCGGCGACGCCCACCGAGGACCCCAGGTGGTCGGTGACATAGACGCGGCCCTCGTGGACCTGGTCGGCGGTGGCGACGGAGGAGGACCGACCGGTCACCGGCACGCGGGCCAGGCAGGTCGGGCTCCACCATCCCTCGAGGTCGCCGGAGGCGGTCGTGGCGCAGTTGGCTCCGGCCACCACCGGTCCGTAGTCCTCGGAGAGCACGACGGTGCGTCCGAACAGGGACAGGTTCCGGCCCACCCACGGTCCCACCACCAGCAGGGCGATGACGCCCATGACGGCCAGGGCCCGGAATCGCACCGTCCAGGACACCTTCTTCACCGCCAGCCCCAGGGGTAGACCGACCAGCACCACCAGCGCCACCAGGTCGGTGCGGGTCAGGGCGCACAGGCCGAGCGCCAGGCCGACCAGGGCGGCATGACCCGTGGACGGTCGGGCCCAAAACCGCACCGAGGCCAAAAGGAGCAGGGTGGTGACTGCGATCACCGTCGTCTCCGGTCCCACGGTGGCGGGGTTCACCCACAGGAGGGGGAAGGTGGCGAACACCACGGCGGCCAGCACGCCGGCCCGTTCCCCGGCCAGATCGCGTACCGTGATGCCGGCCAGGACCACCGCCGCCACGAACAGCATGGCCATACAGACCATGTGGGCCGTCGGGAGGGTGGCACTGGCCACATCGGCGATGCCCAGGAGGAGGGTGGGCAGGGGTGGATGGGCCGCCGTGGGCACGAGCAGATGGGCTGGCGACGTGGCCTGCAACGGATCGATGAACCACTGGCCCCGGACCAGATAGTGGGCCTGGACCGTGTCGTACCGGCCGGCGGCGGGGAGGACGGTGCGGCGGGACATGGCATGGATGAAGAGGACCTGGATCCCTCCGGCCACAACGGCCACCGCGGTCATCCAGAGCCGGAAGTGGGAGCGGGGCGTCGGTTCCGGGGTTGGCGTGGAGGCGGAAGGGGATGCAGGAGGAGGGCTCGGGGCCGCGGTGGTGGTCGGGGCCGCGACGCCTTCGGTCGGCGTGGCGCCGGTGGACCGGTCAGGCGTGGCGCCGGACACGCCCGGTGTGACGGGGGGTTCGATCTGATCGGCCGGCGGTGTCACCGGTGTCGGAGATGTCGGAGGGTCGGAGGGAACGGGACGGTCGGAGGGAACGGGACGGTCGGAGGGAACGGGACGGTCGGAGGGAACGGGACGGTCGGAGGGCGCCGACAGTCCCGAGGCGTCGGACGACCCGGTGGGGTTCGGCGACGGTGAACCGGTCGAGGTGCCGACCGGCGACGGGGTCATCGCGGTCGGGCGACCTGGGCGGCCAGTGTCTGCAGGGTGACCTCGGCCGTCCGTTCCCAGGTCATCTGTTCGGCACGGCGAATCGCCCCCAGGCTCAATCGGCGACGCAGCAGGGGGTTGTCCAGGATCGACGCGGTGGCCTCCACCAGCTCGGGCACGGAGGACACCAGCAGGCCCGACTCGCCGTCCACGACGGCGTCCTCGTGCCCGGCGATGCGGGTGGCCACGGCGGGCGTCCCGCACGCCGCCGCCTCGGTGAGCGTCATCCCCCAACCCTCTCTCACCGACGTGGACGAGACCACCCAGGCCCGCCGGTACGCATCGAGCAGTTCGGCGTCGGGCACGCCGACCGGGCAGGTCGAACCACCCCTCCGCCTCGGCCTCGGCCAGCCTGGCCTCGAGTGCCGGCCGCTCGTAGCCCTCGCCGATGATCATCGCCTTCAGGCGGGGCTGGCGCTCCTTCAGGGCCACCATGGCCTCGATGAACCAGTCGAACCGCTTGACCGGGACCAGCCGCCCGACCGCCACCACCAGTGGGTCGGGGTCGGTTCCCGGGCCGGGTGAGAACCGGCTGTCGATCCCCGGGGGCACCACGGTGACCCGGTGGGAGGGGAAGTGGAGCCGCCGGACCAGGTCGTCCCGGGCGGAGTCGGACAGCGTGACGATCTGGCTGTGCCGGTAGAACGGAGGCGCCACCCGGTGCTCGAGGGCGTAGCCCACCCGGGCCAGGGAGGGCGAGAGGACCATCTTCCACATCTCGGCGTGGACGTGGTGGAGGAAGACGATCCGCGGGCAATGGCTCCAGAGTGGCGAGAGGAAGGGCATGCCGTTCCAGATCTCGACGAGTCCGTCACCCGTGCCGATCCTCCCCCGCAGCCCGGCCACAGCGGTGCGGGGGAAGACGGCGTACCGACCGGCCCTGCGGTTGACGGTGTAGCCGCTCCGGTGGATGTACCGTGCCGCTCCGTCGACCCGGGACGTCCAGAGGCGGACGTCGATGCCGGCATCGGCCCACCGGGCCAGGATCTCGTGGGCGTGCAGCTCGGAACCGCCGGCCTCGGCGTCGTCGAGGTCCCGCCAGGCCACCACGTCCACCCGATGCAGGCCGGCCTCGTCGGCGATAGCACCGAGCCGGTCGCGGCTCTCGACCCGGCGCAGCTCGGCTTCACCGGGGTCGTGGCTGTCGTCGTCGTAGACGTCGACGTCGTCGTCCCGAACCGTTGCTCCGGGACGGCCCGCCCCACCTTCGATACCTCTCGTCACACTGGTCCCCCGAGATCGCGTCGGCCAATACTACTGACCTGGCCCTCGGGTGCTCGGGTACGGGTGGTCCGCCACCAGTGCAGATGCACGGCGCCGAAGGCCACCCCCACGGCCAGGGCCAGGCCGCCCTGGACGGCCAACTCGGCCCGGGCCGTGGGCACGATGGCGCCGTGGGCCACGTGGATCAGCACCACCAGGACCACCACGCCCACCGCCAGCAGGGCCACGATCCACCGCGGGCCGCCCCGAAGAGGTAGTTGGTCAGGATGACCACGGTGCCGAGGCAGGCCATGGCCCCCACCAGGGTCGAGAAGGCCGGGGCCGCCCCGTTGAGCTTGGCCGAGAAGAACGTGGTCAGGAACCACTCCGGGGCCACCAGGGCCACGCCCAACAGCACCAGCGCTGGTACCAGGAGGAACACCATGGTGACTGCCACCTGGCGGAGTGCGTGCTGGCCCTGGTGCCAGCGGAGGGCGGCTTCGGGCAGGACGTAGCTGCCGAGGAGGATGGCCCCGAACACCAGTGACTTGCTGGCCACCGAGATCGCCGCGTAGGGGCCCGAGCTGGCCGGGTCCAGTCGTCCCACCAGGATGATGTCGGCATTTTGGAGCACCCCGAGGAGGGCGAAGCCGATCAGTGCGGCCGATAGGTCGATGGAGAGGGTCCGGTCTCTCGCCTCGAGTTCCGCGGCCCGGGGATCGGTGGCCGGATAGTTCCACGCCCGGCCGGACAGCACCCGGGCGTGCACGGTGGCGACCACCTCCCCGAGGAGGAGGCCGACGGCGAAGCCGGTGATGCCGAACCCGGCGGCGGCGAATCCGAGGACGAATACGACCCGGACCCCGATCTCCACGATCAGGTTGAGCCCGAGCCCGGCATAGCGGCGGTGGCCCTGGAGGACGGCCCGGTACAGACACAGCAACAGCCACACCCCCCCGGCCACCAGCACGGCGGCTACCCCTCCGGAGCTCGGAAGCCGCAGCGCCTTGGCCAGGGGCTCGGCGAGTGCCAGGGAGATCACCACCCAGAGGACCAAGCCCACGAGGCAACGTCGGGCCAGACGGGTGGTCCACCGGTGCATCTCCTCCTGGCGACCCTCGGACGTCGCCGCGGCGATGCGACGGACCACACCGACCAGCAGGGCCGATCCAGGCATGGACAGGACGAAGAACAGCCCCAGCAACTGGGCCACGCCGCCGTACTGCTGGGCGGTGAGCAGCCGGGCGACGAGGACGGTGGCCACGATGTTGAGCCCGTTGGCGATCAGGCCCCCGACGGCCAGGGGCCCGGCCTGGAGGACCCCGCCGACGAAGGACTCGCTCCGCTCCGAGTCGGGAGCGCCCCCGGTCGTGTCGGCGGCGCCCTCGACGGCGGAGCCGGTCCCCACGGCGGTTCCGGAGCCGTTCGAGGGTGCCTCGATCTGACTCCCGGCATCGGGGTGGCGCGTTCCGGGGAGGAACGGGTCGGTCATCAGGCCGCCCGTCGGGGTGAGGGCGATGGTGTCGACCAGCGAGTCCTCGGCCACCCGCAGGTCGTCGGTCACCGTCGAGGGGCCGGGCTCTCCCTCGGAGTCCCCGCCGCCAGGACCATCACCACCAGTCCGGGTCGGGGCAGCAGTCCCGGCGCCCGCTCGCCGGCTCCTCAGGGGTCGCCACACCATCAACGCGACATGGCCCGGCCGGTCCTGTACGAGAGGAAGGACCGGGCACCCGCCCACCGAGCGCGGCCGACGGTCCGGCCGAACGTCGCCATGTCGCTGTCCGGACCTCCCATCGGTACCTCTTCCTTCCATCCCCCGGGCCGGAGGGTCCGTCATCCCGCCCACGGCCTCTGGCATCGACCTCGCCACCACGGCCGGCGTCCAGCGGTACCGAACGGACCCAGCCCGGCTGCCGGGAACGGTCGTCCCGGGGACCCTCCCGTTCGGGATGAGCGCCACACGATACCCCGAGGGCGAGGATGGCGAGGGTTCCAGGGCGCGGGCCAGGCCGGTGATCAGGGGGTGGTGGTCGTGGTCGGCTCCGGGGCGTTGCGGAGCCGCTCGTGAGGCAGGCCCAGCCGCACCAGCGTGGGCAGGATGTCGGGGCGCAGGAACATCCCCCCGTAGAGGGAGACGTGCTCGTCGTCATCGTCCCGAACCGGCACGCCGTCGATCACGGAGCGGTAGACGCCATGGGGATCGAGCAGGCGGTTCAGGTCGATCACCGACGCCAGTTTGGGATACCGGGCCACGGTCTTGCGCACCAGGGCGTTGTACTGGTCGGTGCGGACGGGCTGGTTGATGTCCCACGGGGTGCCGTCGGGGGCCTCGGTGGTCTGGGTGATGTAGGGAAGGGTGAAGATCACCACGTGGGCCCCCCGGGACGAGAGGATCCTGATGGCCGTGCCCAGCTCGGCGGCGTAGACCCGGTCCCAGGCCGGCTCGCCGATGCGCGTCCAGTGGCCGTCGATGATCCGGTCGGAGACCTCCCAGCGGCCCAGCAGAACGGCCACGACGTCGGGATCCTGGTGGTCGATGCGCTGCTGCCAGGTCTGTTGCCAGCCGACACAGCCATGGGCGGCCTGGGTGATGGAACCCTCGATGTTCACGATGGTGCCGGGGTCGAGGTCGCACCCCACGATGCCCTGGTTGTCCAGCGTGGCCCCCCATGATCGGGACTGGACACCGAGGCCGTAGCCGAGGGTTTCGGCCAGCGAGTCGCCGAGGAGGAGGATGTGCACGTGCCGACCCGAGGTGAGCCCGGCCGGCGGATGGGAGGGCACGGCGAACACGCCAACCCGCTTCAGGACCTTGGGGACGACCTGGGGTGGTGGTGGGACCGTGGTCAGGACGAGTGCGGTGACCACGATGACCAGTCCCACCGGAATGGCCGCAACCAGGTGCCAGCCCGGCAGTGCCCGACGGTTGCGGACCGGCATCTCCACCAGGTGGTAGGAGACGACGGAGGCGGCACCGGTGGCGGCCAGCCGCACCAGGAGCAGCGGCGTCCCCGACAGACCGACGTGCTGTCCGTCGATCATCAGGAACATCGGGAAGTGGTACAGGTAGAGGCCGTAGGAGATGCGGCCGATGTAGCCGAGGACTCCGACGGCCAGGAACCGGGACAGGAGGTCCTCGGGCCGCACCACTACCATGAGGATGACGGCGGCCGTGGCCCCAGCCACCAGCAGGAATCCTCCGTCGTAGAGGAAGGCGTTCTGACCGCTCACGGCGTGGAGGGCCCACAGGAGGGTTGCCGCGCCCAGCCCCCCGAGCACCGAGACCGGCCAACCGGGGTGCCCGACCGCACGGGACCGGTCAGGCACCGGCTCTCCTATGGCCGCCGAGTCCCGGACGGTGCCTGGGGGCTCGGCATCGCCGGCGCCTCCGGGGTGCTCAGTATCCCCGGCGTCCCCGGGGTGCTCAGTATCTCCGGCGTCATCTCCGGCCTCCCCGGAATGCTCGGTGCCCCCGGCGGTGTCCGTGGTCCCCTCCACCCCGGCGGGCCGGGCCCAGCGGGCCACGCGGGGTACCACCACGGCCAGCAGGGCTCCGGCCATGACCTCTTGGACCCGGGTCTGGGTGCCGTAGTAGAGGCTGGTCACGGTGACGCCGTGGTGGAACAGCACCACGGTGACGGTGGCCGACAGGACGATACCCAGTGCCGCCACGGCGGCCAGACCCCGTCGACCCCGGCGGCGCATCACGAACAGGGCCAGGGCCGGCCAGACCAGATAGAACTGCTCCTCCACGGCCAGCGACCACGTGTGGAGGAGCGGTGACGGCGGCCCGAACCGGACGAAGTAGTTCGCTCCTGTGGCGATGAAACGCCAGTTGGCCACATAGGCCAGCGTCGAGAAGGCGTCCCCCCGAAGGGAGCTCAAGGTGCTGGGCAGGGCGAACCACCGGGCGTAGGCCGCCACCAGCAGCATGGTCAGGAACAGCGCCGGGAGCAGCCGCCGGGCCCGGCGTTCGTAGAATCGTCGGAACCGCACCGTTCCCGAGGTGGACCACTCCCCGACCAGGAGCGAGGTGATCAGATAACCGGACAGGACGAAGAAGATGTCCACTCCGAGGAGGCCGCCCCCGGCCCAGGACACACCCCCATGGAAGGCCAGGACCCCGAGTACGGCAATGGCCCGGATCCCGTCCAAGCCGGCGACATGGGGCCCCGAACGCCGGGCCGGCGCCCCTGCGTCGGGTACCAGATCGGGATCACCGGGTGGGCTCGGTGCCGCCGGCTCCTCGCCGGAGACGAGATCCATGGTCGTCACGGCTGATGATCGTTGCACGTCTCTGCGTCCCGGTAGGTGCAACCCGAGGGTCAGGCACGGAACCGGGTATCCGTTCAGGACCATCCGGTCGACGTAGGCTGACCGCTCATGCATCGCCGGAGCCACTCCCAGCCACGCTGGTGGCTGTGGTTGGGACTGTGGACGGTGGTGGGCCTCGCCATCCGGTTGGTCACCGTGTACAGCCAGCCCAACAAAGTCGCCGGGGGCGATGCCTACTTCTACCACTACGGTGCAAACCTGCTGGTCAGCGGGCACGGATTCATCAATCCCTACCTCTACATCCCCCACGGTGCCCATCACGCCGTGCAGTCGGCCTCCTTCCCTCCCCTGTTCATCCTCCTGGTGGCCATCCCCTCGGCCGTGGGCCTGAAGAGCTTCCTGGCCGAGCGGGTCTGGTGCTGTGTGCTCGGCGCCGCCGCCATCGTGGTCTGTGGCTATACGGGGCGTGAGATCGCCGGCCGCCGGGTGGGACTCATCGCCGCCTTCTTGCTGGCCGTGTACCCCAACATCTGGATGACCGACGAGTTGGCGCTGTCGGAGACCATCGCGCCACTGCTGGTGGCCGGGGTGCTCTGGTTCACCTACCGGTTCTGGAAGAGCCCCACCATCCCCCGGGCCATCGGGTTGGGCGCCGCCATCGGCGTGGCCATGCTCGGGCGCGACGAGTTGACGGTGCTGGTCGTGTTCATCCTGGTGCCGATCGTCCTACTGGCCAGGGCGCTGACCTGGAGGCGCCGGGCGGCCACGCTCGGCATCGGCCTGCTGACAGTGGCCGTGGTGCTGGCCCCGTGGGTCGGGTACAACCTGAGCCGCTTCGACAAGCCGGTCTTCATCAGCAGCGGGCTCGGGGTGACCCTGGCGTCGGCCGACTGTCCGACCACCTACTCGGGACAGTTCGAGGGCTACTGGTCGATGAAGTGCGCGTTGACCTATGCCGCCAAACCCTCGGTCAACATCCACGCCGACGAGTCGGTGGAGGGAGCCGAGCTGCAGCACCTGGCCCTGAGCTACGTGCGGGCGCACGAGAACCGGCTCGTCCCGGTCACGCTGGCCAAGCTCGGTCGGGCTTTCGGGTTCTTCCACCCCATGCAGCAGATCTTCTTGGACTCGTACGTGGAGACCCGTCCCTACCGGTGGGCGGTGACCGGGCTGGTGTCCTACTACGTCCTGCTGGCCCTCTCCCTCGGGGGGACGGTGCTCCTGCGCCGCCGCCGCATCCCGTCGTTCCCGCTGTGGGCCATCGGGCTCCAGGTGGTGTGCTCGGTGGCCCTCACCTTCGGTCAGACCCGCTACCGGACCACCTTCGAGGTCTCGCTGGTACTATTGGCCGCCGTTCAGCTCGAGTGGTTCTGGTCGCGGTTGCGGGGGGAAGCGACTCGGGGGCCGACACCGCACAGGGACCCGCTGGTCAACTCGGCCCCCCTGAGCCCGCCACCGACCCTCCGTCGGGCGGTGAACCGGCCGACCGGGCCGACGAGCAGGCGGGCGTGACCGCCGCGGCAACGTAATGACCATGCAGGACGACAAGACCCAGATGCCCAACGATCCGAAGATCCTCGTGGTGCTCCCGGCGCTCAACGAGGAGCGCTCGGTGGGGGTGGTGGTGAAAGAGGTCAAGACCGCCGTGCCCGACTGCACCGTCTTGGTGGTCGATGACGGCTCGGTCGACGGCACTGCAACCCAGGCCCGGGAAGCCGGAGCCCAGGTGATCTCCAATCCGTTCAATCTCGGGGTGGGAGGGGCCATGCGGGTCGGGTTCCGGGTGGCCCGGGCCAACGGTTACGACGTGCTGGTCCAGGTGGACGCCGACGGTCAGCACGACGCCCGCGACATCGGGTTGCTGCTGGCCCAGTTCGACGACGAGCCCGGTCCCCAGGTGGTGATCGGGGCCCGGTTCGCCGGACAGGGGGACATCGCCGTGCCCAGGGCCCGCCGGGCGGCCATGCGCCTGCTGGCCCGATATCTGTCCCGGGTAACCCAGACCAAGCTCACCGACGTGACCTCGGGATTCCGTGCCCACAACCGGGCCGGTATCGAGCTCTTCGCTCAGAGCTACCCGGCCGACTATCTATCGGACACCGTGGAGTCCCTGATCATCGCCGCTGATGCCGGGGGCCGGGTGCACCAGGTGCCGGTGACCATGCGTCCGCGGCTGGCCGGGTCGCCCAGCCAGTCACCGCTGCGGGCCGCCCTCTACCTGCTCCGGGTGATGATGGTCCTGGTGCTCTCGGTGTTCCGCCGCCACTCGAATCCCAACCGAAAACGCCGGACGGAGGCCACATGACCGGAGTCCACATCATCGCCCTGGTGAGCGCCCTCGTAACTCTCACGGTCATCATCGAGCTCTCCCGCCGACGCCATCTGCACGAGAAGTACGCCATCATGTGGCTGGCGGTGGCGCTGGTGATCGCCGTCTTCGCCATCTTCCCCGGGCTGTTCAACTCCCTGGCCCACTCCTTCGGGGTGAAGAACCCGCCCGACCTGCTGACGGTGATGGCCGCGCTGTTCCTCCTCACGGTGTGCGTGCGCCTCAGCTGGGAGGTCGGGCGACTGGAGGACCACAGCCGGGCCCTGGCCGAAGAGGTGGCCCTCCTCGGAAGGACCTCGACGACCGGACGCTGGAGAGCACCTGACCGGGGACCGGTCCGGTCGGCGTGACCGCGGCTGGGCCGGACAGCCGGTGGATCGACGCGGTGCGGTCGGGCGGTGCGGTCAGGCGGTGCGCCTGCGGGGGATGATCGGCGCGTCCCGACCCGTGCCCCCCGAACGGCCCGACGGACGTCCACCGCCGGAGTCGTCCTCCTCGTGGTACTCCTCTTCCACGTTCACCGACCAGATGTCGTGGTGGGCGCCGTGGATGTTCTCGACGGTGAGCATGGCGGTGTACATCGAGTGGTCCTGGTTGTTGTACTTGTGCATGCCGTTACGCCCTACCGGGTGCACGTTCGGGGCGTGTTGCTCGAACCACCGCCGGAGGACCTCGACGTTGTCCCGGTAGACATCGTCGTAGACCGGGTAGGCCTTGGGCATGCGGACCACATAGCCGGCCTCCACGTCGGAGGGCTCCACCAATCCGATGGTCGCCAACTCCTTGGTGCCCAGGGCCACCAGCTCGTCGTCGGAGCAGTTCCACAGTTCGTCGCCCTCGAACACGAAGTACTCCATGCCCAGACACGTCCGACCGTCCTTCACCAGAAAGGGTGACCACGAACCGAAATTCTGGATCCGTCCCACCTTCACGTCGGGGGCGTGGATGTAGATCCAGTTGTCCGGAAATCCCCGTTCGACCGGCACGACCAGGGCGATGGTGATGAAGTCGCGGTAGTGCAGGTCATCGGCGGCGCGACGCACCTCTGCGGGGACCGGTGGGTCCACGATGCGGGCCAGTGATGTGAAGGGCATCGAGGAGATCACGTGGGACACGTCGATGCGTTCCTCCGCCCCGCCGGACGAGACGGTAACGGCCACCGCCAACCCGTTCTCGACATGGACGGTGGTGGCCGACGTCTCCAATCGGACCGAGGCCCCGGCGGCCTCGATCTGCTCGGTACACCGCTCCCACATCATGCCTGGTCCGTACTTGGGGTACTGGAACTCCTCGATGAGACTGGTGACCTGCTTTGACTTGTCGCGGCGCGGACCCGGCCAGCGAGGCCCGGATCGGCTCCCACACGGCGTTCCACAACGACATGCCCTTGATTCGCTGTGCTCCCCAGTCGGCGGAGATCTCGGAGGCGGAGACAGCCCACAGCTTCTCGTTGTAGGTCTTGAAGAAGTGGTTGTAGAGGCGCCATCCGTAGTTCGAGACGATGTACCCCTCCAGTGTCGTCAGGTCCTTCGGGGGATGGATCCTGACCCACAGGAAGGAGAGGCCGCACAGGAATGCCTCGACCACCCCCAGGTTGGACAGGGCGTTCCCCAGCTTGATCGGGTAGTCGTAGAACTTCCCGCCGTAGTAGATGCGGCTCATGCGGGGACGGAGCAGGAAGTCCTCGGGAGGAAGCACCTTGTGCCAGAACTCCTCGACGGGCTGCACCTTGGTGAAGAACCGGTGACCCCCGATATCGAAGCGCCAGCCCTCACGCTCCACGGTACGGCTGATCCCGCCCACTACCGAGTCCGCCTCGACCACCGTGACCGGGTCACCCCGCTCCACCAGCTCGTAGGCGGCGGTGAGGCCGGCTGGGCCGGCTCCGATCACCAGCACAGGTTCGGTGAGATGAAGGGCACCACCCCCGGCGGTCGATACTGCCGCCTCGTCGGGTCCGGTCACGGGTTGGGCTGTCTCATGGTTTCTCGTCATCTGCCTGCAGTCCTGTCGCTTCGTCCGGTCATACTGATGGAGACCGACCGACCCCGACCGTCTGCTTCCATCCGGCGTCCCACCGTCGGCGGGACGGCGGGACCGGTAGTCCTGGGCACCGTGCTCCCGGTCAGGTGCCGCCCCGCAGGTTAGCGGCTCGCTTCCCCGGATCGCTGCATCCGGGCCGCTGCCCTCCCCACCGGGCCGTGCGGGGATCGGTACCCACGGCCCCGGTGGGGGCCGATCTAGGCGGTGGGGACCGGTGCCACCAGCCCGGGCGGACCACCCCCGGGGTCGCGGGGGACGTCGTCATCGGGATCGCCCCCCCTGCCCACCTCCCCGTCGACCCCGTCTCCGGGAGGGGCGGAGCCGGCACCGGACAGGTCGTCGTGGCGGCGGCCCCCGATCGTGGTCCACACCCAGTCCAGCTGGACAGCGGCCGCCAGCACCAGGGCGATCTCGAAGGTGGTCCGGTACCGGGTCTGACCGAAGGTCAGGGCGACAGACACGCACACATCGAGCCCCACGGCCACCAGGGGAAGGATGGGGACCCGCCGTCGACGCAGAATGACCAACCCTCCGATCGAGAGGACCACCAGCACGTAGTACATCCCCAGTCCGACCAGGGCCCACCGGTAGGGACGGGTCTCCACCGTGGAGTCCAAGCCGGATCTGCTCCAACGGGTGGAAGAGGGCGAAGGCCCTCCCCAGCCGGGCCATCTCCACGGGCAGGATGTGGTCTTCGTGGGTCTCGATGAAGTGCAGGGCGTCGGCCTGGGCCGCCGCGCCCTGCACCGACTCATCGGACCGTGGGTTATAAACCTTCTGCTTGACCGCCACCGCGCACTCCAACGACCAGTAGCCCTCGTAGGGACCCTGCTACAGCTGGGCACAGTTGGACGAGGCCAGGGTCACGCCGAAGCCCGAGCTGATGAACACCGGGTCGTCGAAACGACTCATGTTGTAGCCCACCCAAGGCCCGATGATGAGGAGGAACGTGACTCCGCCGACGGCGAGCAGTCCCAGGCGCCGGCGCCATCGCAGGGCCGAGGCCATCAGTGCCAACGGGACCAGGATGAACACCACCAATAGGGAGAGCTCGTCCCGACCCAGCGCGGCCAGGCCGATGGAGGCACCGAGGCCCACGGCCGGCCAGGGACCGGGGTGCTTCCAGAACCGGTAGGCCATCAACAGCACCAGCGCCACCAGCACCGGGGAGAGTGCTTCGGACAGGCCCAGCTCGTCGCTCATCCAGAGGTTGGGATAGACCGCCACCAGTAACGGCGGCGATGAGTCCGACGCGTCGTCCGCCGATCTCGCGACCGGTGTAGCCGCACAGCACGATCGCGCCGGCTCCGATGATGCAGCACCACACGCGTGTGGCGAAGAACGTCTTCAGTCCGAGGGCGGAGGGAACGGCCAGGACGAACACGAAGAGTGGTGGCCACGCCGCTGTCTGCACCTGATGGTGAGCGGCGCCGGAGTAGTAGATGAAGGGGTTGACGAAGCCTTTGCCGGCCACCAGGAGGTTGGCCGCGTAGTGGTAGTAATAGCTGTCGCCACCAGGCTTTCGGTCCGATCGGCCGGGGCCGAACAGTGACGCCAGACGGATGGCGAGACCGACAGCGGTCCAGAGGCCGAGCCACCCCCACCAGGCGCGGGCGGAATGTCTCCCCGTGCCTACCATGGAGGACAACTCTATGCTGTGATCTCCGGCGCATTGCGAACCGGGGAGGTGTCACCGAAGGGCCGTGGAGCCCGTTGGGGACCTGTCCGCTGCGACACCGGCGCAACGATGGGCAACCGAGGGCTGGGAGCCGACGCCGTGTCGGATCCTGAGGGGGGCAACGGCAGATGTTGACAGCGACAGGGCTCATCGAGGCCTGGGGTCAGACACCGGCGGCACCGGCTGTCGACGGTGGTGGGAAGCCGTCCGTGGACCAGTCCGCGTCCGACCGGGATCCACGGCCCCACCACGAGGACCCGTCGCTCGAACCCACGCCCTACTCCCCCATCGTCGGCCAGCGGGTGGCCCCCCTGGACGGGATGCGTGCCTTCGCCGTCACCGCCGTCATCCTCTACCACGCCAACCCGAGCTGGGCCGTCGGTGGGTACTTCGGAGTGGACGTGTTCTTCGTGCTGTCCGGCTTCCTCATCACCACCCTGTTGCTCGGCGAGTGGCGGGGAACCGGAGGGGTGGGTCTCCGGGCCTTCTGGGGGCGCCGGGCCCGGCGCCTCCTTCCCGCCCTGTTCGTGATGCTGGCCGTGGTGGGCGCGGTGTCGGTGCTGTTGCCCCGGGTGCTGGGATCGCCGGGCCTGCTCGGGGACACCCTGGCCACGGTGGGCTACGTGGCCAACTGGCACTTCATCGCCGCCAACACCAGCTACTTCGCCACCGTGGGCAACCCCTCCCCCCTCCAGCACACCTGGACCCTGGCCATCGAGGAGCAGTTCTACCTGATCTGGCCCCTGGTGTTGCTGGTCCTGGTGGCCGGGTTCCGCGGCCTCCGGCGCCCGTCACGGGAGCGGAGCCGGAACCGCTTGATGCTGGTGGCCGCCGTGGCCGTGGCCGGTGCCGCAGCATCGGCCCTGACCATGGCGTACCTGACCCCCGTCGGCACCGCATCGGTCAACCGTGCCTACTACGGAAGTGACACCCGGGCCCAGGGTCTGTTGGTGGGGGCGGCCCTGGCTGCGGTCTGCCTGTGGTGGGGACCGGTCCGCACCGCCCTCGGCCGTCGTCTGATCGGGCTCATCGGGGTGGTCGGAGCGGTGGGCGTGGTGGTCATGTGGCGGATCGTGCCCGAGACGTCCGCCCTCACCTTCCACGGGGGCTTCGCCCTCCTGGCCGTGGCCACCGCCGGGGTGATCGCCTGTGTCACCCTCCTGTCACGCCATCCGGTGGCCGGTCTCCTGTCCCTGCGACCACTGCCCTACATCGGCAAGATCTCCTACGGCATGTACCTCTGGTACTGGCCGGTCCTGCTGGTGATGACCTCGCAACGGACCCACCTGCAGGGAGTGGGCCTGCTGGCCGCCCGGTTGGCGGTGATCGTCGGGATCGCCGCACTCTCCTTCCACTTCATCGAGACCCCGATTCACCGCGGCCGCCTGGCCGGCTGGCGTTCGCTGGTGGCCGTCCCCGTGGCCGCCATCGTCGTTTCCCTCCTTCCCCTGATGGTGCCGTCAGCCTCGGCGGTGGTCCCCGCCCTTCCTCCGGTCCAGTCGGCCGCGGCCGTGGGTCAGCCGACTGCGGGCGCCGCCGGTGTGGCGGCTGTCGTTCCACCCCGGCCGGTGCGCATCCTGTTGCTCGGCGACTCCATGGCCGGCTCCCTCGGCGTGGGCCTCAAGCAAGTGGCGTCCCGGTACGGCGCCGAGATCCTGAACGACGGCGCCCCGGGCTGCTCCCTGGCCGAGGCCGACCAGGTCCGGGTGCTGTGGTTCACCGACCCGCCGGGGGCTCCGTGCCAGGCTGGTAACCCGGCCCAGCTGATCAGCACCTACCGGACCCTGGTCCAGCAGTTCGACCCCGACGTCGTGGTCTATCTGGCCCGTGGCGACACCCTCGACACCGAGCTGAACGGATCATGGCAGCACCTGGGCGAGCCCACGTTCGACTTCTGGGCCGAGGCCCGCTACGACCAGGCCGTCACCGCCCTGAGCTCCAACGGGGCCAAGGTGGTGTTCTTGACCTCCCCCTACTACGACAGCGGGGAGCAGCCCGACGGTTCGCCGTGGCCGGAGAACGATCCCTCCCGGGTCATCACCGACAATCAGCTGCTGGCGGCCTCGGCCCGCCTCAGCCCGGGGACGGCGTCGGTGTTCAACCTGGGTTCGCTCCTCTCGCCGGGCAACCAGTTCAACTCGGCGGTCGACGGCGTGGATGCGCGGTGCACCGACGGAGTCCACATGACCGTGCCCGGCGGCGAGGTGGTGGGGACCCATCTGCTGCCCGAACTGGTGGCGCTGGGTCGGGCCCACGCCAGCCTCCCGTCCACCGCCAGCCGGCCGGCGCTGCCGGACATCGCCCAACCGTGGTGGTACGCCGATCTTCCCTGTGGCACCTGATCGGCGGGCACCTGACCGGTCGTGCACCTACACGGGTCGGGCGGCACACCGTCGAGCGGGGTGCCACGCTGTCGGCGCGCCGTCAGGGTGTGGTCGGGGTGAACCGGACCACTGACATCGGCTGGTAGAAGCTGACGTCGTTGGCGACCACCAACGCCTGGGGTTGGTAGTGGGGATCGGCCTGCAGGGTCTGGACGATGCCCTCGCATTTGAGCCCGAAGGTCTGGTACCCGGGGGCCCACACCAAAAAGATCTGCTGGCCCGACTGGGCGGCCAGAGACTCCAGATGGTCGGCGAACTGCAGTGGATTGCCGGCGGCAGTGGCCGCGCCGTAGTCAACCCAGTTGACGTAGGTCGGACCGGTTCCACGGGGGAAGGTGGTCTGGATGTAGCGGTTCGGCGGCAGCAGCCGGTTGACGGCCGGTCCCAGCTGGTCGGGGCAGTAGGCCACGATGTCACCGGGATGACCGTAGTGGTCGATGGCACGGGCCACCTGGCCGGCCTGGGTCCGGTTGGTGGTGATATTGGTGACCGACCCGGCCAGACCGGCGATGACGGCCAGTGTCAGGATGATGCTCCGGATCCGTCGGTCGCGGAAGCGTGAGTCATGCCGATGGCCACCATGCAGGATGAGCGGGATGAACACCACCGAGGCGTAGCGGGCGTCGAAGGCGCTGTTGGTCAGGAACCCCCCGGCGATGGCGGCGACCGAGGGTGCCGACGACGGCGATGGCCAGGGGTCGGGCCAGCGGTCGGGTGCGGATGTCCAGGTCGATGTGGCGCCGGTCGGTGGCCACGCCGAACAGGCCCAGTCCGGCCAGGGCGAAGAACATCAGGGCCAGGGCACGACCCTGGTTGGTGCTTCCACCGGCGAACGACGACACCGCGTTGACCATGGCGGCGAAGTTGGCCGGCGTGGCCCACGGCGTGCCGGTGTGCTTGGACTGGAACAGGAAGGTCGGGAGCCAGGGCAGGAAGGTGAGGCACCCGACCACCGCGGCGGCCAGCGAGGCCCGGGCCCCCCGTCTCCATTCGGGCCGGCCCCGCCACGACTGCCAGGCCAACCACAACATGGTGGTGCCGATCAGGTAGAGGGACCAGTAGTGGGTGTAGAGCAGCAGTCCGGTCACCGCGCCCACGGCGATCAGGTTGCCGGGGCGCGGACGTCGGAGCGACCGGTCGAGGGCCAGGAAGCCGAGGACGGTCAACAGGACCACCAGCGAGTACATCCGGGTCTCGGTGTCGTAGCGGGTGGCGAAGGGTGACGTGGCCACGAGCAGCATGGCCGCCCATCCCGACCTTGGGACCGCCCAGGCGCTTGCCCGGCCAGCCAGGCCAGGGGGACGGTGACCACGCCGATGACCCCGGACAGCGAGCGCACGGCCACGTCGGAGGTGCCGAACCAGCCCATCCAGAAGTGGAGCAGCACGTAGTAGAGCAGGGCGGCGCCCCGTCACGGCGCAGGAAGGAGGGGATCTCGTGGAGGGGCAGCCGGGCGATGTTGACGGTCAGTGCCTCGTCCAGCCACAGGTCCGAGCGGGTCCAGAAGCGCAGCACCAGTGCCGCCACCATGACCAGCACGGTCCCGACGCCGATGGCCGTCACGGTGGTGCGGCTGAACGGCGGGCCCTCGGGATCGTCCGGCTCCCCGGGCACCCCGGGGCCGGTGGGACCGGCCGCCCCCGGCCCGGAGGCACCCGCCGCATCGCCCTCCCGGCCGGGTTCGGTCCGGGGCTGGAGTTCGACCCCAGCGTCGGATGGGAGGACCTGTTCCTCGGGCTCGACCACAGGGGTGGATCCTGAAGAAGGCGCATCCATGGCACGCATGGTACCCAGCGGTGCGCCCTGGGTGTGATCTCCCGCCTCCATCCATGGACCCTTGCCCTACTTGGGAGTAACCTGCCCGCACGACACGGTGCGCCTGTGGCAGAGTGCATCGGGCGCTCGCAGACCAGAGCGTCAGCATCGGGCAGGGGGAGAGATGGGGGAACTCTGTGACATCGGGTAACGAATTGAGCCGTCGATCGTTTCTTGTCCCGGGGGGCCGCCACCGGCGGACTGGTCGTGCTGGGGGCCGCCGGTGCCGGCTGCTGGCCGGATGCTCCGGCCAGCGGGACCAGTTACGCCAGCACCTCGTCGGCGGAAGGCCAAGCCCGGCGTGGGTACCGGCAAACCGGTCCGCGGGGGCACGCTCACCGTCGGCACGATCGCCGAGATCGACGGGTTCTATCCCGCCGACCAACCACTGGGACACCAACGGCTTCCTCTACGCCAACGCCGTCTACGACCCGCTGATGGCGGTGGCCGCCGACGGCACCATCCAGCCGTACCTGGCCCAGTCCATGACCAGCAACTCCACCTTCGACATCTGGACCATGACGCTCCGGCCGGGCGTCAAGTTCAGCGACGGCTCGGCCCTGACCTCGGCGGTGGTGCATGGCCAACTTCAACGCCCTGGAGGCCTCGGCCCTCACCGGGGTGGCCCTCGACCAGGTGGCCTCGGTGACCACCCCCGACGCCATGACCGTGGTCTACAACCTGACCGGCCCCAACCCGACCTTCCCGTCCGGGCTCACCACCCAGGTGGGCTACGTGGTCGGCGAGGCCATGATCGACCAGGCCACGGCCAACCCGAACGCCGCCCCTGACCCCGATCGGCACCGGTCCGTTCATCTACTCGCAGTGGCAGCCCAACGACCACTTCACCGCCACCCGCAACCCCAACTACTGGCGCAAGGGCCTCCCCTACCTGGACCGATCACCTTCAAGCCCATCCCCGACACCACCCAGCGGGAGTCCACGCTCCGGACCGGCGGGGTCGACATGATCGAGTCCATCGACCCCACCACCATCACCAACTTCTCGGGCTCGGGGGGCATCGGGATACCAGCTGGTCGACAGCCCGACCGGGGTCATCGGCCAGCCCACCTTCGCCTTCATCATGCTGAACACGGTGGTGGCCCCCACCAACGACCTCACCATCCGCCAGGCCCTGGCCAAGGGGATGAACCAGGCCGAGGTCCAGAAGATCATCGGCGGGCCGCCGGCCAAGCCGGCCAACGGGCATCTTCCTGCCCGACTCGCCCTACTACAGCAACACCCACTACCCCACCTACGACCCGTCGGCGGCCAAGGAGCTGGTCAGCGCAGTACAAGGCCAAGCACGGGACGCCCGACGCTCAACCTGCATCACCATCCCCGACCCCCTCGAGATCAAGGTGGTCCAGGCCGTCCAGCAGATGTGGCAGCAGGTCGGGTTCGACGTGACCGTCGTCCGAGGTGGAGCAGGCCACCATCATCGACGACTTCGTGCTCGGCAAGTTCCAGGCGGTCACCTCCTACCAGTTCGGCGCGGTCAACCCCGACCTCAACTACGTGTGGTGGAGCACCACCACCATCTCGCCCGTCGGGCAGCATCGGCCTCAACTTCACCCGGCTGGACGACCCGGAGATCGAGACGGCCATGCTCGAGGGACGGCACACCACCAGCCAGTCCACCCGGGTCGCCGCCTACCAGACGGTCAACGAGCAGCTGGCCAAGCGAGCTGCCCTACCTGTGGATCGAGCAGTACCTCTTCTCCGAGGTGGCCGACGAGCCGGGTCCAGAACTTCGCCAACCTGACCCTGCCCAACGGCATGCCCGGGTACAGCTTCGACGAAGGCATCTTCGTTCCCGACCCAGATCTGGTTGACGAGCTAGCGGCTCGGGCCACCGGATCCGCATCCCGACCCACCATGGCCAAGTACTTCCTCCGCCGATTCATCCAGCTGGTGGTGGTGGCCTTCATCATCTCGGTCCTGGTGCTTCCTGCTGGTCCACCTGCTGCCCGGCGACCCGACCGTCAGTCATCCTCGGGCCCAACGACACCGCCCACAACCGGGCCGTCCTCTTCAAGCAGCTGGGCCTCAACAAGCCGCTCTTCCAGCAGTACTTCATCTGGCTGGGCGCGGTGTTCCACGGCAACCTGGGCCAGTCCTACCTCAACCACGAGTCGGTGACCCACATCATCGCCACCGGGTGGCCCATCGACCTCGAGCTGATCATCATCTCCCAGGTCATCGCCTTCGCCGTGGCCATCCCGCTGGCCCTGGTCACCTCGCGGCGGCCCAACCGGCCCCTCGACAACGTGGCCACCACCGGCACCTTCGGGCTGCTGGCCCTCCCGCCCTTCGTCATCGCCCCGGTCATGGTGGCCGTGTTCGCCGTCGGGTCTGCACTGGTTCCCGGCCACCGGCTACGTGCCGTTCACCCAGGACCCGGCCACCAACCTGCACGACATGATCCTGCCGTCGCTGGCCATCACCGCCGGCTCCATCGCCGTCTACTACCGGCTGTTCCGCTCCGACCTGATCAGCACCCTGCAGGAGGACTTCATCACCATGGCCCGGTCCAAGGGCCTGTCCTCCCGCTGGATCATGTGGCGCCACGCCTTCCGGCCCTCGTCCTTCTCGCTGCTGGCGGCGGCCGGGGTCAACATCGGGGCCCTCATCGCCGGGACCTTCATCGTCGAGTACCTGTTCGCCATCGACGGGCTGGGCTACTCGCTGGTCCAGGCCGTGCAACAGCGGGACTATCTGGTGGTCCAGGGCATCACCCTGGTCATCGCCATCGCCTACGTGGTGCTCCAGTTCATCATCGACTTCGTCTTCACCGTGGTCGATCCGAGAGTGACCCGGGAGTGAACGATGCCTGACGACCGCGAACTCAGCCGACACCCGAGCGTCCGGCCGGCTGCTCGCCGACCAGGTCCCCGGCCTGGCCGCCATGGACGAACTGGTGGTGTCGCGCCAGAGCGAGGCCCTCGACGTCCGACGACATCCTGGTCACGAAGCCCCTCGGGCTCCTGTTCTGGTTGGCCGTCGGCTGGGTGGGCCTGGTGGTGATCCTGGCCATCCTGGCCAACGTGCTCCCCCTGCCCAACCCCAACTTCCAGAACTACGCGGCCATCAACGCCCCGCCCGAGCATCCACCACCTGCTCGGCACCGACGACCTGGGCCGGGACCTGCTCAGCCGGCTGATCTTCGGGGCCCGGGTGTCCCTGATCGTCGGGTTCGTGCGCGGTGGCCATCGGCCTGCTGGTGGGCGGGACCCTCGGGCTCATCTCGGGCTACAAGGGCGGCCGGCTCGACGTCTCCCTCAACGCCGGCTCCTTCGTGCTCCTGGCCTTCCCGGCCATCGTGGCGGTCATCGCCATCGTGGCCTTCTGGGGCGCGTCACTGTGCAAGATCACCATCATCCTGGGGGTGGCCGTCATCCCCCTGCTCTACCGGGTGGTCCGGGCCTCCAGCCTCTCGTTCGCCAACCGCGACTTCGTGATCGCCGCCCGGACCCTGGGGGCCACGTCGACGCCGGATCGTCTTCCGGGAGATCCTCCCCAACGTGGTGCCGGTGGCGGTCACCTTCGGGCTGATCACCGTGGCCGGGGTCATCGTGATCGAGGGCTCGCTGGCCTTCCTCGGCCTGTCGGTGCCCCTGCCCACCCCGTCGTGGGGGAACATGATCGCCGAGGGCGCCTCCAACGGGAACCTCCAGACCAACCCGTACATCATGCTGTGGCCGGTGCTGGCCATGTTCCTCCTCCTGCTGTCCATCAACCTGATCGGCGACCGGCTGCGCCAGCGGTTCGACATCCGCGAGGGCCTGCTGTGAACCGGCGCGGTCGACGCAGGGCAAGGGCGGCACCGGACGCACTCGAGTTCCCCGATGTCGGGCGAGCCCGAGCGAGCCGCTGCTGGTGGTGGACGACCTGCACACCTCGTTCCGCACCGGCCGGGGCACGGTCCGGGCCGTCGACGGGGTCTCCCTGTCGGTCGACCGGGGCAAGACCCTGGGCATCGTCGGGCGAGTCGGGGTCGGGCAAGACCGTGCTGTCCCGCTCGATCATGGGCCTGCTCCCCCCGCGGGACGTGATCAGGAGCGGCACCGTGCACTTCGCCGGCCACGACCTCACGGCCATGAGCCCCGAGCCAGCTCCGCCAGGTCTGGGGCGCCGAGCTGAGCATGATCTTCCAGGACCCGATGACCGCCCTCAACCCGGTCAAGCGGATCGGCAGGCAGATCACCGAGTCGCTCCGCCTCCACCTGGGCATGGACCGGACGGAGGCCGACGCCACCGCCATCGAGCTCCTGCGCTCGGTGGGCATCCCCTCGCCCGAGGAGCGGATCCGCTGGTACCCGTTCCAGCTGTCGGGCGGCATGCGCCAGCGGGTGATGATCGCCATCGCCCTGGCCTGCGCCCCCCGGCTGGTCATGGCCGACGAGCCGACCACCGGGCTCGACGTCACCGTGCAGGCCCAGATCCTCGACCTGCTGGCCGAGCTGCAACGGGAGCGCCACATGGCGGTGATCCTGGTCACCCACGACCTGGGGGTGGTGGCCAACCGGGCCGACGAGATCGTGGTCATGTACGCCGGCCGGATCGTGGAGCGGGCGCCCACCCACACCCTGTTCCACGACACCCACATGCCCTACACCCAGGCCCTGATGGACTCGATCCCCCGCCTGGCCGACCCGAGCGGGACCCGGCTGCACGCCATCGCCGGGCGGCCCCCGGACCTGATCCATCCGCCCACGGGCTGCCGGTTCGCCCCCCGTTGCCCCTACGTCCAGGACAAGTGCCGGGAGAGCGACCCCCCGCTGCGCACCGCCGGCTCGCCCGGACCATCTGTTCGCCTGCTGGTTCCCCCTGGTCAACGGCGTCTCCACCGCTCCGCCGATGGCAACTGACGGCAGCGACGGCCAACGGCTCCGGTGCAGCCACCGGTCCCACCGCCGGGGCGACCACGCCGATCGAGCCCGGACACCGGCCTGACCGACGGCGTCCAGGCACTGCTGGAGCCGGCCGAGTCCCGACGGGCGACGACGTCGTGCTCGTCGGTCGACGACCTGGTGGTGGAGTTCCGGAGCGGACGCCAGACCGTCCACGCCGTGTCCGGGGTGAGCTTCACGGTCCAGACCGGCGAGACCCTCGGCCTGGTGGGCGAGTCCGGCTGCGGCAAGTCGACCACCGGTCGGGCCCTGGTGCAGGTGCAGCCGCCCGACCTCGGGGCAGGTGACCTACCAGGGCCAGGACCTGAACGCCCTGTCGCAGCCGGCGAGCTGCGCCGGGTCCGGACCAAGATCCAGATGATCTTCCAGGATCCCGATCTCGTCGCTCAATCCCCGGCGCCGGGTCCGGGACATCGTGGCCGAGCCCCTGGTCATCTGGGGCCGGGGCACCAAGCAGGAACGGGCGGCCAAGGTCCGGGAGATGCTGGAGGCGGTGGGGATCGACCCCGACGCCGCCGGCGACCGGCGGCCCCAGGAGTTCTCCGGCGGCCAGTGCCAGCGCATCAGCATCGCCCGGGCCCTGATGGCCGACCCCGACCTGCTCATCTGCGACGAGCCGGTCTCGGCCCTCGACGTCTCGGTGCAGGCCCAGATCCTCAACCTGCTGGCCGACCTCAAGGACCAGGTTCGGACTGACCATGGTGTTCATCGCCCACGACCTGGCCGTGGTCAAGAACGTCAGCGACCGGGTGGCGGTCATGTACCTGGGGAAGCTGGTGGAGATCGCCGGGTCCGACGAGCTCTACCGGTCCGCCGCCCATCCCTACACCGAGGCGCTGCTGGCCTCGATCCCCGAACCGGACCCCGATCAGCAGGCCAACCACAAGGCGCTGACCGGCGAGCTCCCCTCGCCCCTCAACCCCCCGTCGGGCTGCCGGTTCCGCACCCGCTGTCCCTACGCCCAGGCGCTGCTGCGCCGAACAGGAGCCGCCGCTGCGGGACATCGCGCCCGGCCACCAGGTGGCCTGCCACTTCCCGCTGGTGGCGGGACCCGACGTCTCCGACGACTCGACCGGGGAGGCCGATCCCGCCCCGGCGGTCCCCACCGCCGCGGGCGTCTGAGCACCGGTCACGACCGGTAGGGGCGACCCGGCCCTAGCCTTCGGTCGGAGTCGGGAGGAGTGGGAACAGCCTCGGGGACCGGCACAGCCGGTGCGGGAGGCGCTGTCGTGTCGGCAGCCGGGGCCTCCGGTGCAGCGGCCTCAGGTGCACCGGCCTCAGCTTCGGGTGCAGCGGCCTCAGGTGCACCGGCCTCAGCTCCGGGCGCCTCGGCGACTGATGCCTCGGCCGTCGCGGGGCCCTCGCTCGCCGGCATCTCGGGTCCACCCTCGCCGGTGCCGTGCTCGGCCACGTAGTCGGCCCAGGCCGCCTGGGCCTCGGTCTCCGGGGTGAACTCGGCCTCGGCGAACTCGAAGGGCCCGACGTAGTTGCCCTCGGCGTCGTAGGCGTGCTCGCCGAACGCCTCGCGGTACTCCTCGGATACCTCGCCGCCCTCGGCCGCCTGCTTGATCGACAGGCTGATCCGCCGGCGCTGGAGGTCGATGTCGATGATCTTGACCCACAGCTCCTCGCCGGGGGTGACCACCTGCTCGGGCAGGTCGACGTGGTGGCCGGCCATCTCCGAGATGTGCACCAGGCCCTCGATGCCGTCGCCCACCTGGACGAACGACCCGAACGGCACCAGCTTGGTGATCCGGCCGTAGACCAGCTCGCCCACCTGGTGGGAGTTGGCGAACTCCTGCCACGGGTCGGTCTGGGTGGCCTTGAGCGACAGGCTGATCCGCTCCTTGGACAGGTCGACGTCGAGGACCTCGACGTCGATCTCGTCGCCGACCGACACCACCGACGACGGGATGGTCGACGTGCTTCCACGACAGCTCGGACACGTGGACCAGGCCGTCCATGCCCCCGAGGTCGACGAAGGCGCCGAAGTTGACCACCGAGGACACCACGCCCTTGCGGCGCTCGCCCGGCTTGAGGTTGACCAGGAACTCGCCCCGCTGCTCCTTCTGGGTCTCCTCCAGCCAGGCCCGGCGGGACAGGACCACGTTGTTGCGGTTCCGGTCCAGCTCGATGATCTTGGCCTCGATGATCCGGCCCACGTAGGGCTGGAGCTCGCGCACCCGGCGCAGCTCGACCAGCGAGGCGGGCAGGAAGCCCCGCAGCCCGATGTCCACGATGAGGCCGCCCTTGACCACCTCGATGACCGGGCCGGTGACCACCTCGTCGGCCTCCTTGAGCTTCTCGATGGTGCCCCAGGCCCGCTCGTACTGGGCCCGCTTCTTCGAGAGGATCAGCCGACCCTCCTTGTCCTCCTTCTGGAGGACAAGGGCCTCGATGGCCTCGCCCAGGGTGACGATCTCCGAGGGGTCGACGTCGTTGCGGATGGACAGCTCGCGGACCGGGATGACGCCCTCGGACTTGAAGCCGATGTCGAGGAGCACCTCGTCCCGGTCGATCTTGACCACCGTTCCCTCGACCAGGTCACCGTCCTCGAACTCGACGATGGTGCCGGCCATGGCGTCCTCGAGGGAGGCGCCGCCGAGGTCGTCCTCGGTCACCGAACGGGGGATGTAGACCCCGTTCTCGTCGAAGGTGCCCATGGCCTCGGGGGACAGGAGGGCGGTGCCCTCGGGTACGACGTGAGTATCGGACATGAAGGTAGGTAGCTCGCTTTCCGGACGGATCGCCGCGCCCCGTCGAGAGGCGCGGCGGTGAAGGTAGGGGCCACACCGTTGTGACCGGGAGTCAATGGTACTCGACCGGTCGCCCCGGACCGGTCCGGCGCAGCCGCCGGCGCGGACGCCGGTCGGGCGTCGGCCCGGGTCAGGCCCCCTTGGCCTCGGCCCACGAGGAGCCCCAGGCCATGGCCACCTTGAGCGGCACCGACGAGGTCGGCGGCCCCGGTCAGCGCCTCCTCGGTGAGGGCGGCCACCTCGTCCTCCTCGTCGGGGTCCACGTCGACCAGCACCTCGTCGTGGACCTGGAGGACCAGGTCGGAGGCCAGCCCGCCCTCCTCGAGCCCGGCGTCCAGCCGGATCAGGGCCACCTTGAACAGGTCGGCGGCCAGCCCCTGGATGCCGGCGTTCATGGCCTGGCGCTCGGCCGCCTGGCGCACCTGGTAGTTGGTCGAGATCAGGTCGGGCAGCGGCCGCCGCCGCCCGAAGGCGGTCACCGTGTACCCGGCCGTCCGGGCCTCGGCCACCGCCCGCTCCATGTACGTCGTGGACCGACGGGAAGGCGGCGAAGAAGGCCTGGAGGATGACCTGGGCCTCCTCCACCGGCACCCCCAGCCGCTGGGACAGCCCGTAGGCCTCCATGCCGTAGGCCAGGCCGTAGGAGACCATCTTGGCCGTCGACCGCTGGGCCGTGGGTCACCTCGTCGCGGTCGACCCCGAAGACCCGGGACGCCACCGTCCGGTGGATGTCCTCGCCGGCGGCGAAGGCCGCGGTGAGGCCGGGGTCGCCGGACAGGTGGGCGATGGCCCGCAGCTCGACCTGGTCGTAGTCGGCCACCAGCAGGCGCCGGCCCGGGCGACGGGCACGAAGGCCTCGCGGAACCGGCGGCCCTCCTCGGTGCGCACCGGGATGTTGTGGAGGTTGGGCCGGTCCGACGACAGCCGGCCGGTGCGGGCCACCGTCTGGCGGAAGGTGGCGTGGATGCGGCCGTCGGCGGCCACCTCGGCGGCCAGGCTCTCCCCGTAGGTGGAGCGCAGCTTCTCCACCTCGCGGTAGCGCAGCAGGGCCTCGACGATCGGGTGCTGGCCCCGCAGCAGCTCGAGGGTGCGGGCATCGGTGGAGAACCCGGTCTTGGTCTTGCGCACCGGGGTGAGGCCCAGCTTCTCGTAGAGCACGGTGCGCAGCTGGGGCACCGAGTTGACCTTGAACGGCTCGCCGGCCAGGTCCTGGATGGTGGCCTCCAGGGAGGCGGCACTCCTCGGCCAGGCCGGCGGCGATCGACCGGAGCACGTCCCGGTCGACGGGGATGCCCGACCACCTCCATGCGGGCCAGCACCCGGACCAGCGGCTGCTCGATGTCGGCGTAGAGGCGCGTCCTCCCCCACCGCGGCCAGGGCCTCGAGCAGCGGTGGGCGCAGCCGGGCCAGCACCGCGGCCAGGCGGACCGACTCGCAGGTCCGGCCGTCGATCCCGAGGCCGTCGGCTCGCGTCGCTCGGCCTCGTCCGGGGGTCGTCGAGGACGAAGGTGCCCTGCCCCTTGGCCCCGGTGCCGTCGTCGACGCTCGACCCCGAGGAACCGGTCGGCCAGGTCGCTGACCCGGTAGCGGTCGGTGGACGGGTCGAGCAGGTAGGCGGCCACCGCGGTGTCCATGGCCAGGCCGGTGATGTCCACCCCAGCGGGAGCAGCGACCGCATCATCTCCTTGGCGTCGTGGGCCACCACCCCGACCCCGTCGGGCCCGAGGCCGGCGGCCAGCGCCTCGAGCACAGCCGCGATCGTCGAGCAGGGCGGGCCGCCCCCGGCGTCGGGGCCGAGGTGGACGACGGCGCCGGCCGGGCGGTACCGTCCGGCCCCGGCTCGGCGGCCAGGGTCAGGCAGGCCAGGGGCGACCGGCCCGGCGTCGCCCGACCACCGGGCGTGGAGCGGCCACGTCGCCGGTCGCCTGCCGGGCGGCGGCGAACAGCGCCGGCGATCCGGCCACGGCCGGCGTCGGCGTCCGGGGCACCACCACCTCGGGTGGGCCAGCCACTCGGGTCGACCCGTCCGGTCGCCGCCGGCACCGGCGGCGCCGCGGCCGGCGCCGGCGCCGGCGGCGGACGCCGGTCCCCGAGGCGGACCGGAGGCAGCCCGGGGCCGGCTCGCCGAACGCCCCCTCGTCCATCAGCGCGGTGAACCGGGGCCACACGGTGCGCAGCTCGAACTCGGCGAAGATCTGCCGGGCCTCCTCGTGGTCCCAGCCCCCGAGGGCCAGCTGGTCGACGTGGACGTCGAGGGGCACGTCGCGGACCAGCGGGATGACCTCGGCGTTCATCCGCACCCGCTCGCGCGTTGGCGGCCAGGTTCTCGCGCAGCTTGGGCGACAGGGCGTCGAGGTGGGCGTAGAGGGTGTCGAGGTCGCCGTACTCGTTGACCAGCTTGGCCGCCGTCTTCTCCCCCACCCCGGGCACCCCGGGCAGGTTGTCGGACGGGTCGCCGCGGAGGGCGGCCAGGAGCGGGTACTTCTCGGGGCGCACGCCGGTGCGCTCCTCGATGCCGGCCTCGTCGTAGAGGGCGTAGTCGCTCACACCCCGCCGGTTGTAGAGCACCCGGACGTAGGGGTCCTCGACCAGCTGGTAGGAGTCGCGGTCGCCGGTGACGATGATCACCGGGTGGCCGCGGTCCCGGGCCTCGGTGGCCAGGGTGGCCAGCACGTCGTCGGCCTCGAAGCCCTCGGCGCCGACCACCGGGATGGCCAGCGACCCCAGCAGGGCCCGGATCATGTCGAACTGGGGCGGGAGGTCGGGGGGTGTCTCGGCCCGCCCGCCCTTGTAGTCCGTCGACGATCTCGTCCCGGAAGGTCCCCCCGGGAAGGTCGAAGGCCACGGCCAGGCCCACCGGACGGTGGTCGCGGACCAGGTTGACCACCATGGAGGCGAAGCCGTGGACGGCGTTGGTCACCACCCCGGCGCTGGTGGCCAGGTCGGGCGGGAGGGCGAAGTAGGCCCGGAAGGCCAGGGACATCCCGTCCAGGAGGATCAGGGGCCGCGGCGGATCGGTGCCGGCCCGTCGCCGTCGGGGCCGGCAGGCTTGGTCGCGGTCGGGTCGGCGGCCATGGTCGGAGTCGGCCCGGCCCTACGGCGCGAGCGTGCCCTCGAGGACCTGGCGGGCGACGTCGATCATCCGGGACCGGGTGCCCATGGCCGTCTTCTGGATGTAGCCGAAGGCCTCCGACTCGGACATGCCCGACCGTTCCATGAGGACGCCCTTGGCCCCGTCGACCAGCCGGCGGGTCTCGAGCTTGTCCTCGGCGCTGGACCTGGTGGCCGCCGCTGCCCGTCGGCGACCGCCTGCCGGGCCTCGGCGTCGATGGCCCACTCCTGCTCGCACCGGGCCACGGCCTGGTCGATGGCCGGCATGAGCTCGATGCGCTGGAACGGCTTGACCAGGTAGGCGGCCACGCCGGCGTCCCGGGCCTCGTCGATGAGGTTGCGCTGGCTGAAGGCGGTGAGGATGAGGACCGCCACCTTGAGCTCGAGGTCCCGGATGGCCCGGGCCGCGGCCAGGCCGTCGGAGCCCGGCATCTTGACGTCCAGGATGACCAGGTCGGGATGGTGGTCCCGGACCAGGTCGACGGCCTCGTCGCCCCGTCCGGTCTCCCCCACCACGTCGTATCCCTCGTCCAGCAGGATCTCCTTCAGATCCAGCCGGATGATGGCCTCGTCCTCGGCGATGACCACGCGCCTGGTCACGGTGTCTCGGGTCCTTCCGGTTCGGGGCCTGACCGGAGGCCCGATCGTCGACTGCGGCCCGGCAGCTGGCGGTCCGCTCCCCGGTAGGGAGCCACTCGTCGGCTCCACGACGACACGCGCTCGACCGTCAACCGGGGTCGACCACCAGTCGGTCGAGCAGTTCGTCCTGGCGACGCTCGAGCTCGGCGATCCGCTCGACCAGGGCGGCACGGGTCTGCAGCATGACCGTGGCCTGCCGGTTGGCCTCGTCGTACTCCTTGGAGGCCACCGGGGTCTCGGCCACCAGGGCCCGCAGCCGGGTGTCGTCGGCGATCTCGTCTGACCACCACCAGCTGCTCGTCGAGCACGGCCAGCTCGGCCCGGGCCCGGACCAGCTGGTCGTGGGCGTCACTGAGGCGGCGTTCGATGGTGGTCCGATGCATGGAAGGGCAATTGTACGCATGACGGGAGCGGCGTGAGGTCGGAAGTCCATCCAGAGCCAGCCGGCGGGCCTACGGCGAGTGGTTCGGGGTCTCGGCGGGTGTCGACCCATCCGAGTTCGCAGGCCGGGATCCGTCCACAGGATGCCGGCCCGGGTCGGTCCGATCACCCCGGTTGACTCCTGACCACCTGGCGGAGGGCGCCGTAGCGGGCCAGGGCCTCGGCGGCGGGGGCGGGCCCATTCCCGGTCCGTCAGGCACGGCGCACAACGGCCGGGTGTAGTGGCCATCAGATCCGTCGTCGTGCCGACTCCCGTCGGGCACCAGGTCGTCCTCCAGATAGGTCAGGGACGGGCTCAGGTCCCCCGGCCAGGACATGCCGTCCAGGGCACCCAGGGCGGTGTTGACCCCCCGGGCGTAGCCCGACTCGAACATGCCTCCCATCCACAGCGGGACACCGGACCGGCGGCACCGCTCGATCGACCGAGAGGGCCGCACCCAGCCCCCCAAGCCGGGCCGGCTTGACGCACACCACCGAGCACGCCCCCATGGCCAGCGCCTCCCGGACGGACTCGGGCGAGTCGAGGCTCTCGTCGAGGCAGATCGGGGTGGTCAAGCGGGCGGCCAGGCGGGCGTGGGCGGCCAGGTCGGCCCGGTCGAAGGGCTGTTCGATGCAGAGGAGGCCGAAGCGGTCCAGCGCGGCCAGGTCGGTCCGTGTCGAGCTGCCGGGCCGGTAGGAGCCGTTGGCGTCGACCTGGAGTGCAGGTCCGGGAACGCCTCGCTCAAGGCAGTCGACGGGCACGACGTCCCACCCCGGTCCGATCTTGACCTTCACCCGCGAGTAGCCCTGGTCGACCAGGCGACCCACGGCGGCCAGCAGCTCCTCGACGCTGTCGGCCGTCCCCGACCACTGCTCCCGGCTCGACGACCCGGCCTTCCACTCCCAGCAGACCGGCCAGGGACAGGTTCTCCGCCCGAAGGTGGGCGTCGGCCACCGCCATCTCCAGCGCGGCGAAGGCCAGCGGGGCACCGGGTGCGGCCCGCCGGACGGCACCGAGGTCGGAGGGGCCGGGCAACCGGTGCCCGTTGTCGCCCATCCGCTCGAATAGCGCCGGTACCAGATGTCGGTGCAGGACCTCGAGCGACCTGGCCACGTCCTCGTCGTCAAAGGTGGTGTCGGCCAGGGCCGCGCACTCGCCCCATCCCTCGACGGGCTGTTCCGGGGTCGGAGCTCTGCCCGAGGATCTGGACCAGAACCAACGGGCGGTTCCGGTGGACTCCCTTGGCCGTGGCCACCGGAGCCCGGAAGGGCAGGTCGACGGTCCACAGCTCGACGGAGTCCACGCTGAGGGTCCCGTTCCGACCCAGCCCGTCCCAGCGCTCGGACAAGGTGCGGTCGGCTGGGACGTTCGCACCGCGGACCATCGTCCGAGCCTACGGTCGATGAGGCCGGGCACCGTCTTCGGGGCCGGAGGCGGCACTCTCCTCGGACTGGTCCCGTTTGGGTTGGGACGCCTGCGGCAACCTCGGGCCGTCCGGACCTGGCGATAGGCTGCGCCCCCACCGGCCCGGGTGACGGAATGGCAGACGTGGTGGACTCAAAATCCACTGTCCGAAAGGGCGTGCGGGTTCGAATCCCGCCCCGGGCACGCAATTTTGGTCATTTGGGCTGGTCAAGGCGTTGCGGGTTGTAACAGGACGGCATACGTGCCGGGCGAAGTCTCAAGCGGGTCACACGCGCCTTGTTTTGCTCACCACTGGATCAGCCTCTGGGTTCCTTCGCCTGAGAGTCGAACGGCACTCCGCTCGCTCCGAGGCAAGGGATCGGTCCAGCCCGGCGCCTGCTCCGGGCTGATGCCAGTCTCCGAAGCCCGTGTCCATCATCGGGCACCGGTTGAAATCATCGGGCGAGTACGAGTACGAGCTCGAGGACGCCGGCGACGAGTTGGACGATCTGGAAGCCTGCGTGGACCACGCCCTGGGAGCCGGGCGGGTGGAGGCGGATCGGCGCCAGAGTCACGGCAATCAGAACGGTGAGGAAGTTTGGCCCGGAGCGCCGGAGTCGGAGTAGCGAGCCGAGCCTGTACGAGGGGCTAACTCGGCTACAGGCCCGGCACCCCGAATTCTACCTGTGACTGCCGGGATCCATTCTCGAGGGGTGGAGCACCAGCCAACCGCTTCAGCCTTCATTCAGAGCGCTGTTTCCGGATGATCCAGGCGGAGAACGGGACCGGGCACGCCCATCACTTCCTGAACATCACGGACCAGCAAAGTCGGTTCAGGGATGGGGCGGGCAAGAGTGCCACACAGTCGAAGCCTGCCAGGGGCCCCGGGCTGACCTGGACCCGGGCCAGAGGATCCCGGTTCACTCCTGATCGGCCGTTGGCCGCCGGCTTTCAGCACCATTTTGCGCTCCACTGCACAGTGGCACGGACTCGGGGCGGTGGGTATATTTCCGACCGGAAGAACGTTCAGCCCCTTGGGAAACAGGAGGTTGGAGATGGAACCGTGTCCGCAGTGCGGCGAGATCACGCATATCACCTCGTCAACGAGTTACGGGAGCACCTTCGAGAGGCGCTGCCGGAATTGCCGGACTACCTGGCTGGTCAAGGACGAATATCCGGCGCCAGCCGCCTAGCTCAGTCTTGGCGGAGGGACTGCTCGTAGATCATTGTGAAGGTTCGGGCCGCAAGCTGGTGAAGACGGTGAAGTTCACCATCGATTCTCGGCCAGTCGATGGTGGGAGAAGCGTCCTGGACTTCTAGCAACTCCGCCAGCAACCCGCAGGAGCGGGCCAACCTGGCCAGTTGCGTGTCCACGTCCCGGTATGGACAGGGGTGCGTGGACAACCGTGCATTGACGTCTCGGGCCACGGCTTTCAACTGATCAGCATTCGCCGAGAGGGCAGAGCCGCATCGTTCGGTTGACCAATGCTGGCAAGCGTTGAGTACGTCTATCAGCGAGAACAGAACTGAAGTGGAATCGTCTCCCCACTCTCGAATCGTGCCCACCAGTTGCCCCCCGTTAGTTCGTTGCCTGCGTGGGATCTCATCAGCCGGTAGCTGAGGGGTCAATAGATCACCGAGGAGAAGACCGCATTCAACGAGTTTGAGTCCACTGGGGTGATCGACCGACCACGTAGTGCGTCGGAGTGCCGCCGATGCAGAACTCCGGGCATCCGACGGCAAGCGGTCCGCCGGGGCTTTGGGCTCGCCTATTCAGGCAGACCGGATCGCCAGCAGGCGGTGCCGGTGTGGCAGGTGTGCAGCCCGATGAGGATCTTGTGCAATGTTGCCCGCTGCTTCTTGGTGAGGGTCCCGGCGATGTTGTCGAGTTGGTAGGGGTCACTGGCGTCGTCGTAGTACTCGGTCTCGTGCTTGGCGTCGCTGTACTCGACCCAGGTGGCGTTCACCGGTCCGCTGAAGTTGGGGAGGTGGGCGGCCTGGATCCTGATGCCGTTGTAGGTGGGAGGGTTGCTGCCCGCGCCCTGGAAGTCCGGGTCCCCCGGCTGGGTGTCACCGTGGTGCTCGAGCAGCGCCACTGTCCGCCACCGGGGTGTCGCTCCCGAGGGGTGGAGGAGGGGGACGAGGCTGTGGCCTTCGGCCGTCCTGGGCACCCGGGCGCCGCCCAGCTGCTCGAAGGTCGGGCACAGGTCGATGTTCTGAGTCACCTGGGGAACCACCCTGCCGGCGGGCACTCCGGGTCCGGACACGATGAGCGGCACCTTGATGTCGGTGTCGAAGGCCGTTTCCTTTCCCTCGAGGATCCTGTGCTGACCCAGGTGGTAGCCGTTGTCGGAGCTGAAGACGATGTAGGTGTTCTTGGCGATGCCCTCACGGCTCAGCGTGGACTCAGTGTCGGCGAGCAGTTTGTCGACCGACTCCACCGCTTGGGCCCGCTCCCGGTAGGCGGCGTCGCTCGACAGGATCTGCAGGTAGGTCATGGGCGGCCGCTGCCCGAGCCAGTTGGGCGGATTCACGTTCTGGGCGTTGAACGACGGGTCGCGGGGCTCGGTCATCCCCGGGAAGTCCTGGGCGTTTCTGGGTGCCGGGGTGTAGGGCCCATGGGGCGCGAAGGTGGCCACCTCGACCAGGAAGGGCCGGTGGGCGTGGGCGTTCTTCGTGATGAACTTCTGGGCGTAGCGGTTCGAGACGTCCACGCCGTAGGTCCCGGGTCCAAAGCGGTAGTAGTCGAAGGCACCGTTGTCATTGAGCGAGTAGTTGAACTCCCCGTAGCCCGAGTTGTTGCTGACGTGCCAGTCGTTCCAGCCCTTGGGGACGGGCGCCGTCTTTTTGGTCATCGTGGGGTCGCCGTAACCATTGAGGTACTTGCCCAGGAGCGACGTCCGGTAGCCGACCTTCTGGAGCGCCACGGCGAAGGTCCTGTTGGTGAGTCCCTGGGAGAGGAACTTCGTATAGCCGCCGTTGGGCGGCTGGTTGGTCGTCACCCTGGTGTCGTGGGGGAACAGCCCGGTGAAGATGGTGGCCCGGGAGGGACAGCACAGCGAGTCGGCGACGTAGTAGTCGGAAAAGGTCTCACCCTGGCGCTGGAGGTCGAAGATGTGTGGCGCGATCTGCGGGGTGATCAGGTTCGACGAGAGGTCGTCGGTGAGGATGAAGACGATGTTCGGCCTGGTGGACGCCGCCCCGGCCGCGTCCGCTTGTGTCGATGGCGCCGCCGAGGCGAAGGTCAGGAGGGCGACCAGGGCTGCGACGCCGATGCCGACGCGCCTCCGGGGGCTCGAGCGCGGCCGGCTGGTACTGCATGGCGGTTCGCCCCCTGGTGGCACGCGCACTTGTCTACCCCAGGGCTCACGCTCAACGCAGGCGCGGGTGGAGCGCCACCATGTATCCGTGGACACGAGTGGACACGAGGGGACACGGGGGGACACCAGCATGCATCAACGGGCGGGGACCTAGTCGCCGGCGCCACCGACCACCGTCGGTCGGTCAACCGGTCGGCGATGAGCGCCACCCGGCGGCCGGGCCGGTCGGGCGGTTGTCCTGGCCTCGGGACCGGTGGGAGCCGTGGGTCGGAACTGTTGGGCGGGTCCGGGCGGGAACGGAGGGTCCGCCCCCGCACCCCGGTGCGTCCCGGTGACCCGGGAGTAATCACCGGCTGGAGCGGCTGCCGTGCCACACTTGTCCGGCTATCGGAAACGTGGGTGACGAGATCCATCCCCCGCAGACCGTGAGAGGCCATTCGAGAGGAGTCGGTAGGTGCTGGCCTTTACCTTCCCGGGACAGGGATCGCAGCGGTCCGGGATGGGTCACGCCTGGGTCGAGCACCCCTCGTGGGAGGTGGCATCGCCGAGGCCTCGGACATCGCCGGCCGGGACCTCACCAGCCTGCTGCTCGACGCTCCCATGGAGGAGCTGACCCGCACGGCCAACGCCCAGCTGGCCACCTTCGTGATGAGCCTGGTGGTGCTGGACGCGGTCGAGCGCCTGGGCCTGTTCCCGGCGGCCTGCGCCGGCCACAGCCTGGGCGAGTACACCGCCCTGGTGGCCTCGGGCTCGCTCTCCCTCTCCGACGGGACCCGGCTGGTCATCGAGCGGGGCAACGCCATGCAGGCGGCGGCGGACGAGCGGCCCGGCACCATGGCCGCCCTGATCGGGATCGCCGACGACGACGCCGAGGCCGCCTGCCAGCGGGCCGAGGACGAGGTCTGGGTGGCCAACTACAACGCCCCGGGCCAGGTGGTCATCGCCGGCACCGTGGACGGGGTGGCCGCGGCCACCGAGCGGGCCAAGGAGCTCGGGGCCCGCAAGGTGCTGCCCATCCCGGTGTCGGGTGCCTTCCACACCCAGCTGATGCTGCCGGCCCGGGCCCGGCTCCGCCAGACCCTGGACGAGCGTCGACTTCCACTCCCCCGAGGTCCCGGTGGTGGCCAACGTCGACGCCCGGGTCCACACCGACCCGGCCGAGTGGCCCGGGCTCCTCTCGGCCCAGCTGTGCAGCCCGGTCCGGTGGCGCCAGTCCCTCGAGGCGCTGGGCGGCCGGGGGGCCACCGTCCTGGCCGAGCTGGGTCCCGGCGGCGTGCTCACCGGCATGGTCCGGCGCACCATCCCCGACGTCCGGGGCGTGGCCGTCGCCGTCCCCGCCGACCTGGACAAGCTGATGGACACCGTGGCCGGCACCGACGAGTGGACGGCGTCGGCCCCGGCCCACCAGGGCGAGCACCTCTACACCTCCGAGCGGGTCATCGTGAGCCCCACCCCCGGGGTGTTCGAGCCCGACGTCCAGCTGGCCGCGCTGGAGAGCACGGCCCTGGCCGAGGCCACCGCCGCCCCGGGCAGCGGCCAGGGCATCGAACCCGGCTCGCGTCCTGGCCGTGGGCGACCGGGTGGGCACCGTCGGCCTCACCGACGTCCGCACCCCCTTCGACGGGATCCTGGTCCGGTGGCTGGCCGTGCGGGGCGAGCGGGTGGTCGAGGGCCAGCCGGTGGCCTGGATCCGGACCCCGGGGAGCACCTCGTGAGCGACCACGGCGCGTCGCCGACGGATGCCGGGAGGCCCGAGGCAGGGCCGACGAGGTCCGTCGAGGGCCGGGTGGTGATGGTGACCGGGGGGACCCGGGGCATCGGCCTGGCCTGCGCCCAGTGGTTCCTGGCCCGCGGCGACCGGGTGGCGGTGACCTCACGGTCCGGGGTGGTCGAGGAGGACGTGGCCGGCCGGCGCCGGGCCGGCTGCTCTGCCGCTGGCCTGCGACGTCACCGACCCGACCAGGTGGACGCGGCCTTCGCCACCGTCGAGGAGACCTGGGCGCCGGTGGAGGTGCTGGTGGCCAACGCCGGCATCACCCGGGACACCCTGGTGCTGCGGATGAGCGAGGAGGCCTGGTCCGAGGTCATCGACACCAACCTCTCCGGGCGTCTTCCGGGTGACCAAGCGGGCCCTGGCCAAGATGATCCGCCTCCACCGGGGCCGGGTGATCATGGTCTCGTCGGTGGGGGCCTTCATCGGCTCGCCGGGCCAGGCCAACTACGCCGCCTCCAAGGCCGGCCTGGTGGGCATGGCCCGTTCCATGGCCCGGGAGGTGGCCAGCCGCTCCATCACCGTCAACGTGGTCGCCCCGGGCCTGGTCGAAACGAATATGCTCGCGGCTCTCGGCGAGGAACGCATGACGCGAGTTCGCAGTCCCAGGTGCCGCTGGGTCGGGTGGCCCGACCCGACGAGATCGCCGAGGCCGTCGGATTTCTGGCCTCGGACGGGGCCGCCTACATCACCGGTGCCGTCCTGCCGGTGGACGGTGGCCTGGGCATGGGCCTGTGACGCGGGGCCGGTCCTCCGGGCCGTGCCGGTCGGCAGTGCCGATGGCGGTGCGAGCAGTCGCAGCCGGTGACCGAGCAGTGACCAGACCAGCAGTCGAACATGATCAACCATGACAAAGGAGCAAGTGCGTGAGTAACGACGAGGCATTCGAGAAGTTCAAGGAGTGCGCGGTCGAAGTGCTCCAGGTGCCTGCCGACAAGGTGACCAGGGAGGCCACGGTTCGCCGAGGACCTCGATGCCGACAGCCTCGACCTGGTCGAGCTGGTCATGGCCCTCGAGGAGACCTTCGACGTCTCGGTCGACGAGACCGAGCTCGAGGGCATCGAGACCATCGGGCAGGCCTTCGACCTGATCACCGCCAAGCTCTGATGCTGCTGGGTATCGGCCCCGACGGCCCGGTCGCCGGCCGGCGGGTGGCCATCACCGGCCTCGGGGTGGTCGTCGTGCTGCGGGATCGGCACCGATGCGCTGTGGACCGGGCTCAACGGACCGCCACCCGACGGGCGAGCGTCGGGTCCCCGACTTCGACCCCGAGCGGTGGTTCACCACCAAGGAGGCCCGCCAGGTCGACCGGTTCGCCCAGTTCGCCGTGGCCGTGGCGGACATGGCCCTCGACGACGCCGGCGAGCTCGACGCCGACCCGGGCCGCTCCGGCGTGGTCATGGGCACCGGGGTGGGCGGCCTGGAGACCCTCGAGACCCAGATCCTGGTCTTCGGCGAGAAGGGCCCCCGGCGGGTCTCCCCCCGCCTGGTCCCGATGATGATGTCCAACGCCGGCGCCGCCGCCGTCTCCATCCGCCTGGGGTGGCACGGGCCCTCCGAGACCATCACCACGGCCTGCGCCGCCGGCGCCCACAGCATCGGCCACGCCGCCCGCCTGGTGGCCTCGGGCCGGTGCGACGTGGCCATCGGTGGGGCCGCCGAGGCCGGGATGACCGGAGTGGGCATCGCCGCCTTCTCCAACATGACCGCCCTGTCGACCTCGGGGAACTCCCGACCCTTCGACATCCGGCGCGACGGATTCGTGATCACCGAGGGTGCCGGTGCCCTGGTCCTCGAGGACTGGGACCACGCCGTGGCCCGGGGCGCCCACATCTACGGTGAGCTGGCCGGGTCGGCGAGCACCGCCGACGCCCACCACATCACCGCCCCCATTCCCGGGGGTTCGGGTGCCGCCGCCTGCATGACCCTGGCCATGGAGGACGCCGCCGTCGACGCCGGACCAGATCGGCCACATCAACGCCCACGGCACCTCGACCCCCCTCAACGACCAGGCCGAGTCGGACGCCATCACCAAGGTGTTCGGGGCCTCGGCCCCGCCGGTGACCTCCACCAAGGGCATCACCGGGCACGGACTGGGTGCCTGCGGCGCCATCGAGGCGGTGGCCGTGCTCCTCAGCATGGAACACCGGCCTCATCCCCCCCACCTCCGGCTACGAGCAGCCCGATCCCGACATCCACCTCGACATCGTCGCCGGAGCGGCCCGCCCGTGGGACCCGGCCCCGGTCCTGTCCAACTCGTTCGGGTTCGGCGGCCACAACGGCTGCCTGGTGATCGCCGCCGGCCTGAGGCGCCGCGGGCTCCGGATGCCGCCAGGGCCATCCGGATGCCGGACCCGTCCGCGCTGGACCGGATCGGCCGCAGCCGTGGCGAGCCCCTAGCGTTGGGATCCCATGACCGACGAGTTGGTTTCCATCGAGCCCATCCGTTGCTGGCGCATGGTCGAGCGACCGAGGTGGCGTCGGTGCGCCGAGCCGGCGGCTCCGACCGGGTCGGGAGCGACCGCCCGACCTGGCCATCGGGGCCTTCACCCCCACGGACCCTGGACCGTCGATCCCGCCGCCATGGCCTGGCGGTTCCCCTCCGCCACCTCCGCCGGGGCATCGACGCCCTCCGGCACGAGGCCGCCCGCACCTGGCCCGCCGACTGACTCGCCCCCAGCACCTCCCCTCGGTGGTCCGGGTGGCCACCGTCGGCTACCGCCTCGGCTCGGCCCTGCTCGGTTGGGGCTTCCGCGACCGGGGCACGCCGTCGTCGCGGTCCGGGACTGTCCCGACGCCTGCGACCGGCCTTCGAGCGGCTGGGGCCCACCTACATCAAGCTGGGCCAGATCATCTCCTCGGGCGAGGGGATCTTCCCCGAGGAGCTGGTCGAGGAGTTCCGACTCCTGCGCGACCGGGTTCCGCCCGAGCCCTTCACCACCGTCCGGCGCACCCTCGAAGAGGACCTGGGACGTCCCCTGGCCGAGGTCTTCGTCTCCTTCGACCGGGTGCCCATCGCCTCGGCGTCCATCGCCCAGGTCCACGCGGCCACCCTCCGGACCGGCGAGCGGGTGGTGGTCAAGGTGCAGCGACGGAACGTGGCCTCACTGGTCCGCCTGGACATCGCCGCCATGTCGTGGATCGCTCCCCAGCTGGTCGGGCGCATCCCGATCGCCACGCTGACCAATCCCCCCGCCCTGGTCGACCTGTTCGCCGAGACCATCGTGGAGGAGCTCGACTTCCGCCTCGAGGCCCAGAACATGCTGGACATCGCCGCCGTCTTCGCCACCAGTGACCAGCGGTCCATCGTGGTGCCCCGTCCCCATCCCGGAGCTGGTGACCCAGACGGGTGCTGGTCATGGAGCACCTCCACGGATTCGCCTGGGGCAACGCCGCCGGCATGCGGGCGGCCGGGATCGACACCGCCGCCGTGCTGCGCTCCAGCCTGATCGCCTTTCTGGAGGGGGCGCTCCTCTACGGGGTCTTCCACGGCGATCTGCACGGCGGGAACCTGCATGGTCCAGACGGACGGGACCGTGGCCCTGCTGGACTTCGGGATCACCGGGCGGCTCGACGAGCGCAAGCGCCTGGCCTTCCTCCGCCTGCAGATGGGGGCCACCACCAACAACCTGCACCGTCCAGGTCGAGGCGCTGCGGGACCTCGGCGCCCTCCCGGCCGACTCCGACGTGGAGGCGGTCATCCGCGACCTGGGCCTCGACCGCCCACCCGTCGATCCCACCACCCTGACCGCCGACGAGATGGTGGCCGAGCTCCGCGACGTGACCAAGGCCCTCCTCGGCTACGGCGCCCGCATGCCCAAGGAGCTGATGCTCTTCGTCAAGGACATCCTGTTCCTCAACGGGGCCATGGCCACCATGGCCCCGGACGTGGACATCCTGGGCGAGATCCTGGCCGTGGTGACCTACTTCACCGAGCACCACGGCGACCGGATCGCCCGCGAAGTCGGGGTGGAACTGCTGGAGACCCCGATCGACCTCGACGGCTACCGGGCCGCCATGGGATTCCCCGACGAGACCGACGCCATCACCTTCCACGACCTCCAGGAGCGCCGGGAGCTGATCCGGCGCCGGCTCCAGGAACGGAGCGAGCAGCAGCGCCGCCGGTCGGCCGCTCCGCTGTCCGGGCCGTCTACCGGGTCGATCCGGCCCGAGCCGGCCCTGACCGGTCCGGGCGGCCGAGCCGACCGGCCGAGCCGGGTCAGCCGGCGTCGAGGGCGTGACGGAGGGAGGAGACGAACGTCGGCCGCCCCGTCGGGTCCCGCCCCCTCGAGCAGCCGGCGCACCAGGGCCGAGCCGACCACCACGCCGTCGGCCACCTCGCAGACCGTCGACGGCCTGCTCGGGGGTGGAGACCCCGATCCCCACGCAGACCGGCAGCTCGGTGGCCCGCACCACCCGCTCGGCCACCTGGCGGGCCGAGTCGGCCAGCTCGGCCTGCTCGCCGGTCACCCCCATCCGGCCCACGGCGTAGACGAATCCCCGCGACCGCCGGCAGACGGCGCGCGATCCGGTCCGGTCGGGGTCGACGGCGCCACCAGCAGGACGCGTGGCCACGCCGGCCTCGTCGGCGGCCTCGGACCCACGGGCCCAGCTCCTCCAGCGGGCAGGTCGGGGATGATGGCCCCGGCCACGCCCGACTCGGCCATCATGCCGGCGATCCGGTCGTGCCCGGCCCGGTAGATGAGGTTGTAGTAGGTCATCACCACCAGGGGGACGCCGACGTCGATGCGGCTCAGGTCGGCCAGGATGCCGTCGGGGGTGGTGCCCCGTTCGAGGGCCCGCAGCGACGCCTCCTGGATGGTGGGCCCGTCGATCATCGGATCCGAGAAGGGGATGCCCACCTCGATGGCGTCGGCCCCGGCCCCGGCCAGGGCCTCCACGGTCAGCAGCCACTCGTCGTCCATCCCCCCGGTGACGTAGGGCACGAGCAGCTTGTGCCCGGCGTCCCGTCGGGCGGTGAGCGCGGACTCGAGGCGGCCGGGGCGGTAGTCGATCGGTCCGGCGGCCGAGGTGCGCCGGTCGCGTCGGCGGTCGCACGCCGTCGGCGCAGTGGCGGTCACGGCCGCAGCAGGTCGCGGACCTGGGCCACGTCCTTGTCGCCCCGGCCGGACAGGTTGACCAGCACGGTGGACCCGCTCGGGAGGTCCGGGGTGCCGGCCCGGGCGATCACCCAGGCGATGGCGTGGGCCGACTCGAGGGCGGGGATGATGCCCTCGGTGCGGGCCAGTCGCTGGAAGGCCTCGAGGACCTGGTCGTCGTCGGCCGACTCGTACCGGGCCCGGCCCAGCTCGCCCAGGTGGGCATGCTCGGGCCCGATGCCCGGATAGTCGAGCCCGGCCGAGATGGAGTGGGCCTCGAGGATCTGGCCCTCCTCGTTCTGCATGAGGGCGCTCCGCATCCCGTGGAGGACCCCGGGGATGCCGGTGGTCATGGCCGCGCCCCCGGCCGCCTCCACCGCCACCAACGCCGACGACGTGGCGTCGGCGAACCCGGCGAAGATGCCGGCGGCGTTGGAACCGCCGCCGGCGCAGGCCACCACCACGTCGGGGTCGACGCCGTCGAGCAGCTGCCGGCACTGCTCGCGGGCCTCGTCCCCGATGACCCGCTGGAACTCGCGGACCATCCACGGGTACGGGATGGGGGCCCATCACCGAGCCCAGGCAGTAGTGGGTGTCCCCCACCGACGCCACCCAGTCCCGCAGGGCCTCGTTGACCGCGTCCTTCAGGGTCCGGCTCCCGCTCGACACCGGCCGGACCTCGGCGCCCAGCAGCTCCATCCGGAACACGTTGAGCTCCTGGCGCTGGGTGTCCACCTCGCCCATGTAGACCAGGCACTCCATGCCGAACAGGGCGGCGGCGGTGGCGGTGGCCACGCCGTGCTGGCCGGCTCCGGTCTCGGCGATCAGCCGGCGCTTGCCCATCCGCCGGGCCAGGAGGCCCTGGCCGATGACGTTGTTGAGCTTGTGGGAACCGGTGTGGGCCAGGTCCTCCCGCTTCGAGCAGGAGCCGGACGCCGAGCTCGTCGGACAGCCGGCCGCACTCGGTGACCGGGGTGGGACGGCCGCCGTAGTGGTGGAGGATCTCCGTCGAACTCGGCGTGGAACGACGGGTCGGCCCAGGCCGAACGGAAGGCGGCCTCCAGCTCCATGCAGGCCGGGACCAGCGACTCGGGAACGAAGCGGCCCCCGAACTGGCCGAACCGGCCGCTGGGGCCGGGATCGCCCATGATGGGAGCGATGGTGGGGTCCGCCTCGGCTCCGACCGGGTGCACCGCTCGGTCATTCCTCGTCCTGCCAGTCGAAGAGGCCGCCGCCGTACCCGGCGTGCCCCGGTCGTCCCGGTCACCGCTGTAGACGCTGGCCGCCGCTCCGCCATCGCGCGGCCGCCACGCTCCGGGCTGCGGCGTGGGCGGCGGCGATGAACTCCCGGAGCTTGCCGGGGTCCTTGACCCCGGGCGAGGCCTCGACCCCGCTGGCCACGTCCACCCCCCACGGATGGAGGTGGTCGATGGCGGCACCGACGTTGTCGGGCCGGAGGCCACCCGACACGATCAACCGGGTGGGATCGACCACCCCCTCGGCCAGGCGCCAGTCGAAGAGCTCGCCCGAACCGGGGCTGGCCCCGTCGATCAGCAGCGTCTGGGCGCCGTACTCGGCGAATCGGTCGATGTTGCGGTGCCCGGCCGGGAAGGCCTTGATGGTCCAGCCGGGTCCGGCTGCGCGACCCACTGGGTGTCCTCGATGGACTCCATCCCGTGGAGCTGGACCGCCCGCAGCCCGATCTGGTTGGCGATGTCGACGACCCGCTGGCGGGCCTCGTCCCGGAACACCCCGACGGTGACGTCTCGTGGGGCAGGCGCTTGACGATGTCGGCCACGGCCGTCGGGGCCATCTGGCGCGGCGACGGGGCGAAGACGAAGCCGACGGCCGAGGCCCCCATGCCCACGGCCAGCAGGGCGTCGGCCTCGGAGGTGATGCCGCAGATCTTGACGAAGAGCCCGTCGGTGTCACCGTCATGGTCGGGCCCGATCGACGCCGCTGACCGGCGCCACCCACGATCGGTCCGGGCGTCACGCCCCCACTCCGAGCAGGTCGGCCACGGCGGCGCGACGGTCGCCCGACCGGACCAGGCGCTCCCCCACCAGCACGGCCTGGTACCCGGCCTCGGCCAGCCGGCGTACGTCGTCGGGACCGTCGATCCCCGACTCGGCCACCGCGGTCACGTCGGTCGGGCATCGTCTCGCCCAGGCGGAGGGCCCGCTGGTGGTCGACCTCGAAGGTGCGGAGGTCCCGTTGGTTGACGCCGATCACCTCGGCGCCGGCGTCGAGGGCCCGCGCCAGCTCGAGCTCGTCGTGCACCTCGACCAGGGCGGTCAGCGAGCAGCTGACGGGCCAGGTCGAGGAATGACGCCAGCTCGGCGTCGGTGAGGGCGGCCACGATCAGCAGCACGGCGTCGGCCCCCATCAGTCGGGCGTCGCAGACGTCGAGGGGGCTGACTGTGAAGTCCTTGCGGAGGACCGGGAGCGAGCAGGCGGCCCGGGCGGACCGGAGGTCCTCGGACGCTGCCGCCGAAGAAGTCGACGTCGGTCAGCACCGAGAGGCAGGCGGCACCCCCGGCCTCGTACTCCGCGGCCACGGATGCCGGGTCGAGGGTGGGGTCGAGGTCCCCTTGGAAGGCGAGCGACGCTTGATCTCGGAGATCACCGCCATGCCCCGTCGGGACGCCTCGTCGGTGATGGCGTCACGGAACGGGCGCACCGGTCCGGCCTGAGCTACCTGGTTCGAGGACCGCGTCGAGCTGTCGACCGTCGCCGGCGGCGGCGGCCCGGTGGGCGGCGATGATGGTGTCGAGGTACGCCGGCATGGCCTACGGATCCTACCAACGTTGTCCTCGGACCCAGCCTGATGGGTGGCGCCCACCGGGCAGAATTGGCAGGTCGAGCCCTTGGTCGACAGCCGCCATCGACTCATGGCCACCGCGTCCGGCCCGACCGCGCTCACTCTCGCTGCCGCTGCCGGTGCCACTCCGCCCGGCCTTCGTCGGTGTCGATGCCCGGTCCGGGTTCCGGGCCGAAGTCCGGTTGGGGCTCGAAGTTCCAGGTGGGCCTGCCCTCGGCGTCCACCCCGGTACACAGTCTTGGTCGAGGTGGCCCCACCGGGGGGAAGGCCTGCGCCTTGCTCCGGGGCGGGCGGTCGCAAGATCGGGCCCTGAGGTCAGGCGGACGAGATGGCTCAAATCCGGTGTCATACCAGCACCCTCAGGTCGATGTCGGACCTACCATGAGCGGGTGCAGGCTCAACGTTCTTGCCCCGCCATATGACCTCGTCTCTCCGTGAGACCGGAGCTCTCAGACCCTACGGCGCAGCAGTTCTGGCCGGCACTGCTCTATGTGCCTATTTCGCAGTCTGGGCACACAGATACGGGCTGGACCTACGGGTCTACCGGGACTCGGCCACTGCGTTCGTCAATGGGCGCAATCCGTACCTCTCGACCTTCAGCCCGAGCCGTCTTGCCTTCACGTACCCGCCGTTCGCCTTGCCTGTCCTGTCCCCACTGACGTGGACTCCGTTCGCCGTAACCCAGTGGCTTCTGTGGGTGGTGAGTCTCACAGCAACGACGGCCACGGTGGCGATTGTGCTCATGGATCGGGGGCATGCGGGCCGACCTTCATTGTGGTGCGGCTCCTTTGCGTGGACGTGCGTCTCGATGATCGTTATCGAACCGGCAAGAAGCGGGGTCGATTACGGCCAGATCGAGTTCGTGCTCATGTTCTTGGTGGTGGTGGACATCCTGCTCGTGCCGCCTCCCTTTCGAGGGATTGCCATCGGGATCGCCGCGGCGATCAAACTGACGCCGCTGATCTTCGTTGCCGTCCTCTTCGTGCGGCGTGACTGGTGGTCGGTCGCCAGAGCGGCGCTCTCCTTCGTTGTTTGCACGGGCCTGGCCTGGCTCCTCTGGCCGGACCTTTCCCGCACGTACTGGCATCATGACGTCGTCCACCCTGGAAGGGCTGGGCCGGTTGCCTATGGAGGGAATCAATCGTGGTATGCCATTCTCCACCGCCCCCCGTTCCCGGGGACTGGGTCGACGCTGGCGTGGCTTGCCCTGTCGCTGGTGACAGTTCTCGTCGGCTGCTTCGTCGCTTGGAGGTGCGCCAACACCGAGCGGCAATCGTTCGGCATCATCGCCATTGCCCTGATCGGTCTCCTGATCAGCCCGATTTCGTGGACTCATCACTGGATCTGGGTGCTGCTCATTCCGCCCGTGCTCATCGGCCCACGGCGGCACGACACCGAGCCGGTGATCCGAATGATGTTGTGGGGACTCGTGGCGCTCGCGATCTTGGCTCCATACTGGTGGTTCTCCATCGGATGGGCCGGAGATGCACTTGAAGCGGTCCTACCCGTGTGGACGTTCGCAACTCTGTTGGTGTGGTGCGGAGTCGAACACAAGATTTGGAAGCGGCCATTGGGCCAATCCGATCGCATGGTCGTCGATCGGGCGGTCACACAACGGAGCGTGATATCTCCAGCTACCGCTAGGCCGTCGAAGTGTTCGAACTCTCCCGGCTGGCGGGTGAACCGGTCGAGGTTGTAGGCGAGTACGCCGTCAAGCGAGCCGTCCTGGATGTGGCCCACCAAGCGCTCGTACTCGGGCCGGACCTTTCCGGAGTAAGCCGAAATGTCGTTGTCGACGTACTCCTCGGCGACAGCCCAACCAAGATCGTCAGCAAGTTTCCAGAGGTCCTGCAACTGGCGCTGACGCCTCGCTAGTGAGATTGTCGAGCTCGGTAGGTCAGCCTTCGGCCACCGCCATGACATGGTCGATCTCCACGCCCTGGGACACCCACGGCCCGGGACCACACAGATCCGGTGCCGGTAGACGAGGGCCTTCCGGACGGCGGCGTTGACGGTGGGCCCCAGGTGGGAGACGGCCCGGAACAGGGCGTCGATATCCACCCGGACCATGATGGTGCAGGTGGCGCCGAGTGATGATGCTGAGGGCGTCCTGCGAAGGCGGGGCCGGACCGGATCACACTTCCCTAACCATGACAGGCGATGATGACCTCCCGATGGCAGGCTGGAGGCATGGTGGCTGGTGAGGACACCCTGGTGGTGATCGAGGACGATCACCACATCTCGGACCTGGTGGCCATGTACCTGCGCCGCGACGGGTTCCGGGTGCTGCAGGCCGACGACGGCGAGGCCGGCCTGGCCCTGGTGGAGCGGGAGTGCCCCAAGCTGGTCATCGTGGACATCGGGCTGCCCGGCGAGCTCGACGGCTTCGACGTCTGCCGCCGGCTGCGGGGCGAGACCTTCCGTGCCCGTCACCGGTCCGGTGGCTCCGGGCGACGGCGGCCGGGCGGGCATCCCGGTGCTGATCCTCAGTGCCCGGGACGACGAGGTCGACCGGGTCCTCGGGCCTCGAGCTCGGGGCCGACGACTACGTGACCAAGCCGTTCTCGGCCCGGGAGCTGGTGGCCCGGGTCCACGCCATCCTGCGGCGCAGCGAGGGCGACCACCAGCGACCGGGGCCCCGGCGGTGGTGGCCCTGGGCACCATCGAGGTCGACACCGGACGCCGGGAGGTGCGTCGGGCCGGCGACGGTGGTCCCCCTGGCCACCCGGGAGTTCGACCTGCTGGCCTACCTGGCCGGCAACCTCGGGCTGGCCCTGTCGCGCCGGCAGCTCCTCAACGGGGTGTGGGGTGACGACTGGTACGGCGACGAGCGGACCGTCGACGTCCACGTCCGCCAGCTGCGCAAGAAGCTGGGCGACGACCTACCCCTGGCCACGGTCTGGGGAGTCGGCTACCGAATGGGATGAGACGCCGGCTGACCGTCGCCATCCTGCTGCTGATCGCCGCTGACCCTGGTGGTGACCACCATCGGCAGCTACTTCTTCATCCGGCGGGCCGCGGATCTCCACCACCCAGACACGAGCTGGCCGGCCAGGCCCGGGCCATCTCCACCACCTTCTCGGGCGAATCAGCGTCAACCGGACTGGCCTTCCGACGGGAGCTCAAGGTCATCGCCAAGGCCGGGGCGTTCGCCGGCGTCGGACTTCATCCGGCTCAACCCCGACGGCACCCACCAGGGACAGCTCCCGCCGGGCGTCACCATCGGCGACCTCGACGTCCCGGCCCTCCGGGCCGGCCACCAGGTCACCGGACACACGCCCGCCCTGCTGGCCTACTCGGCCGTGCCCACCCCGATCACCGGGGTCATCGGGTACATGCCGGTGCTGGTCATCACCCGCCAGATCCACAACCCGGCCAACGGCGTCCGCTACTTCGTGCTGGTGGGGGTCATCGCCCTGGCCGTGGCCGCCCTGGTGGCGGCGGCCCTGGCCCGCCGGTTCACCCGCCCCCTGGTCGCGGCGGTGACCACCACCCGCCGGATCGCCTCGGGCGACCTCGACGCCACGGTGCCGGTCGGTCCCCGGGAGGACCCCGAGTTCGCCCAGCTGGCCGAGTCCATCAACACCATGGGGGCCAACCTGGTCCGGGCGCGCGACCAGGAGCGGCAGTTCCTCCTGTCCGTCTCCCACGAGCTGCGTACCCCGCTGACCTCGATCCGGGGCTACGCCGACGCGGTGATCGACGGGACCGCCGACGATCCGGCGGCGGCGGCCTCGGTCATCAGCGCCGAGGCCCGCCGTCTCGAGCGGCTGGTCCAGGACCTGTTGGACCTGGCCCGTCTGGACGCCGACCGCTTCTCCCTCGACCTGCAGACCGTCGACGCCGCCGCGGTGGCCGCGCAGGTGGCCGAAGGCTTCCGGCCCCGGGCCGAGGAGCTCGGGCTCGAGCTGTCCGTCGCCCCCGGGACCGGACCGACCCCTGTGGGTGGTGGCCGACCCCGACCGGCTGGGCCAGGTCGTGGCCAACCTGGTGGAGAACGCCTCCTCGTTCGCCCGGGGGCCATCACCGTCGGCGTCGGGGTGGCGGGCGACGTCGGCGGGCGGCACGCCGACCATCTGGGTGGTCGACGACGGACCCGGCATCCCCGCCGACCAGCTGCCCCGGGTGTTCGAGCGCCACTTCACCTCGGACCGGAGCGGCGGGAGGCGGAAGGGGTCCGGGCTGGGGCTGGCCATCGTCTCGGAGCTGGCGGGGGCCATGGGGGCCGGGGTGCGGGCCGAGTCGCCCGTGTCCGAGGGGCGGGGGCACCCGGATGGTCGTCTGGTTCCGCCCACGCACCACTGGGACGGCGGGTTCGGTGGGCTCGGCGGGATGGCCGGTGCCCGGGTCGGCGGGCATCCGGCGCCGATGAGCCCGGACGCTGGTCATCGCCACCGGCACCGGCACCGGCATCGCCATCAGCGTCGGCACCGGTACGGGTGGGGGCCACCCGGTCGGCCCCGTGCCGGTGGCCGGCGACGGTGCGGCTCGGGTCCGGATCCGGGCGGTCACGGTGGGGTCACGGTGCAGGTCACGCGTGAACCGGCACCGGCGGGACCGGACCCTCGGGGAGCTGATGACGATGGATGAGGTGGTCCTGGTCACCGGGGCATCGTCCGGCATCGGTCAGGCCTGCGCCGACCGCCTGCACGCCCGGGGGTGGACGGTCGTCGGGGCCAGCCGCCGGGGCACGTCCGCCGGGAGCTGGTCCCCGCTGGTGATGGACGTGGACGAGCGACTCGTCGGTGGCGGACGGCATGGACTCGGTCATCGCCGATCACGGCCGGCTCGACGCCGTGGTGGCCTGCGCCGGCTGGGGGCTGGCCGGCGCCGTCGAGGAGACGCCCATCGGGCGATGCCCGGGACCAGTTCGAGACCAACTTCTGGGGAACGGTGCGGGTGGTGCAGCGGGCCCTGCCGGTCATGCGGCGACAGGGACGGGGCCGGATCGTCCTGATGAGCTCCATCGGCGGGATCGTCGGGCATCCCGTTCCAGGCCTTCTACAGCGCCAGCAAGTTCGCCCTGGAGGGCTACGGCGAATCGCTGGCCTACGAGGTGGCACCGTTCGGCATCGAGGTGACCCTGGTGGAGCCGGGCAACGTCCGCACCGGCTTCACCGCCGCCCGCCGCGACGTCGCCGCCCGACGACGGGCGAGTCGACCTATACCGGGACGCGTGGCCAGGGCGGTGGGGAAGATGGCCGAGGACGAGGCCGACGGGGTGGATCCCGACAGAGGTGGCCGACGTGGTACTCACGGGTCCTCGAGGCCCGGCGTCCGCCCCGGCGGGTGTCGGTGGGAAAGCTGGACGAGCGGATCGGCATCACGGCCAAGCGCCTGCTGCCCTACCGCCTCTTCGAACAGGCGGCCAAGGGTAGCCTCGGCGTCTGATCACGACGTCGTGCTTCCGGGCGGCACCACGGTGCCCGAGGAGCCGAAGGAGGCAGGACATGGCACAACCCCCTGGGACCGCTGGGGCCGGCGGACGAGCGCTTCGACCACCAGATCGCCGACACCTTCGCCACCGTCGGAGTCAGCGACCCCTCGTGGACGGAGAAGGTATGCGCCATGGCCGCCCGGCGGGACGGGAGCCTGCAGCTGGGATTCGGGATGGGCAAGTACACCAACCGCAACGTGCTGGACGGGTACGCCGGGCTGTCGCGGGGCGCCGAGCAGATCACCGTCCGGGGCAGCCGACGGCTGTTCCCCGATCCCGCCACGACGGCGGTGGGACCGATCCGCTACGAGGTGCTCGAGCCCATGAAGCGGGTCCGCTTCTCCCTCGAGCCCAACGACTGCCAGCCGCTGGCCTTCGACTGGGTGTACGAGGCGGTCCTGCCCCCGGCGGCCGAGGAGCGCACCCACCAGCGCACCCCGCTGGGTTACCGGGTCAGTGCCGAGCTGGTCCGGTACCACCAGATCGGCACGGCCTCGGGCTGGGTGGAACTGGACGGGGAGCGCCACGAGATCACCCCCGACGAGTGGGTGTCGACCCGGGACCACTCGTGGGGGGTGCGTTACGACGTGGGGACGCCGGCCACCGATGTGGACCCGTTCAACCCGGTGGCGGCGATGGACTTCCAGATGATCTGGTGCCCGGTCCTGATGGCCGACCCCGACGGGACCCCCTGGGGGCTGTTCATGCACCTGGTCGACATGACCGGGTTCGGCCACCACCACCGCACGGTGATGGGCGCCGTCGAGCAGGTGGACGGCACCGTGGCCCGGATGGCCGACATCCGTCCGGACCTGTCCTACGACCCGGTCAACCGCCGGCTGCTGGGGGGTCGTGTAGATGTGACCATGGAGAACGGGGACGAGCGCCGGTTCGAGGTGGAGGTGCCGACCGACACGGGGTTTCATCTTGGGGCGGGCCTGTACTTCGGCTGGCAGGGCCATCACCACGGCGAGTGGCGCGGGGAGCTCCACGTGGACGGCGAGCGCCTGGCCGACTGCCGGGACGCCGCCCTGGTCCGGGAGCTGCACCAGATCCGGGACACCTTCGTGCACGTCGGCGACCTCGACAGCGGGGCCGAGGGGTGGGGCAACTGTCAACCCATGATGTGCGGCGGATTTCCCGACAAGGGGCTGAGCTCCGAGTCGTCGTTCTGGTAGGAGCTCCGGACGGCGGGTCTGACGGGACGCCGGGTTTGGCGGGTCAGCCGGGACGCTCGGGACGCCGGGTCAGGGAAAGGCGGGAGGTTCGGAGCCTACGAGGGGAAGTGCACGGGCCTCGGCCGGGAGGCTCCGGCTGCCCCCGCCCGGGAGGTCCCAGGCCACCAGCACGCTCTCGGGGGGTTCGACCCGGCGGTGCAGCGTCGCCAGGGCCACGACAGCCCGGAGACCGGGTGACCAGGCCACCGAGGACAGCTGTCCGACCTCGTGCTCGCCGCCGGCGGTGAACACGGCCGAGCCGGCCAATGACGCCACCGCTTCGGAGGGGTGCCGCCGGCCGTCGGTGTCACCGGTGTCGATGGCAGTCACGGCGTCAACGGCGACGCCGTCGGTGTCACCGGTGTCGGCGATGTCGGCGATCACACGCCCCGCAGGTGGCGGGCGACCTTGGACCCCCGGGAGTCCAGCCGGGCCACCAGCTCCTGGCCGGTGAAGCAACCCTTGGTGAACGACACCGTGCGGTCGACCAGTCCCACCTCGGCGGCGATGGTTCCTTCGTTCAGCTCCCGCCCGTTCACCGGCAGGCCGGCCTCGATGCGGGCGGCCTCCCAGGCCTCGAGCGGGCATCGGACCACCGTGTCCGCCACCCAGGCGCCGATGCCGCCGGAGGGCGGCGGGCCGAGGAGGTCGACCCCGTCCAGGCCGAGCCAGGACACGGGTAGCACCAGCTCGGGACGACCGGTCAGACTGTGGTGGCCTCGGGACCGCGGACGGCGGCGCACACCCAGTCGAGGGGTTCGAACTCGACCTTGGTCCGCAGGCGGAACCGCTCGAGCCGGGTCACCATGACCGGACCGAACCCTCCGTCGGTGTCCAGAACGAACTCGTCGCCGGCCTCCCGGGTGATCCGCAGATAGACCTCGACCTTTCCCTGGGGGCTGAGCAGGAGCGACTCGGCCGAGTCGCCCATCGCCAGGGCCGCCACATCCTGACTGCACTGGCCCTGGAGGTAGGTCGCGGCGTCGGGACCTGACGCCCGGACCACGTCACGGGGGAGGAGCGCCACGGCGGCGGACGAGCGAAGGGCGCGGTAGGCGGCGGCGTTCGGCTGGTGGTCGACAGTGCTCATGATCGAACCGAGGTCGCCGTGGCGGCACGGGCCATGGCCACCGCCGAGAGCATGGCGGCGGCCTTGTGCGCACACTCGGCGTTCTCCGACGCCGGGTCGCTGTCGGCCACGATGCCCGCGCCGGCCTGGACCGAGGCCCGACCGTCGGGACTGACCGTCATGGTGCGGATGGCGATGGCGGTGTCGAGATTGCCCGAGAAGTCGAGGTAGCCGACCACGCCCCCGTAGACCCCGCGCTTGGTGGGCTCGAGGTCGTCGATGATCTCCATGGCCCGAACCTTGGGCGCACCGGACAGGGTGCCGGCCGGGAGGGTGGCCCGCAGCACGTCGACCGGACCCTTCCCCGGAGCCAGACGACCCGACACCTGTGAGGTCAGGTGCATGATGTGGCTGTAGCGCTCGACCACCATCATCTCCTCCACCACCTCGGTCCCGAAGCGGACCACCCGCCCGACGTCGTTGCGGGCCAGGTCGACCAGCATCACGTGCTCGGCCACCTCCTTGGGGTCCTCGACCAGCTCGCCCTCGAGTCGGCCGTCCTCTTCGGGGGTGGAGCCCCGGGGTCGTGATCCGGCGATGGGGCGGGAAACCACCGTCCCGTCACGCAGGCGCACCATGGGCTCGGGGGAGGCCCCCACCACGGTCACCTCGGGGAAGCGCAGGAAGTACAGGTAGGGGCTGGGGTTGACCAGTCGCAGGACCCGGTAGACGTCGAAGGGGTCGGCACCGAGGGAGTCGAGGTCGAACCGCTGGGACAGCACCACCTGGAACACGTCGCCGGCCGTCACGTGCTCCTTGGCCGCCCGCACGGCGTCCTCGTACAGGGAGTCGGACATGGTGCGGGTCACGTCGGGGGGTCGACCCGCCCGTTCCGGTCGCAGTCGGGCCGGCTGGTCCAGTGGTCGGAAGCACTCGGCGGCCAGGTCGTCGAGCCGGTCCAGGGCGTCGAGGTGGGCCTGCGTCGAGTTGGTCGGACGACCACGTCGGGTCGATGACCACGTTGTCGATCAGCACCACCCGCTGGCGCCAGTGGTCGAAGGCGGCCAGCTGGCCGATGACGGCCAGGATGGCGTCGGGATGGCCCGAGGTCGTCGGGCGGCGTGTCCGGCAGGTGCTCGACCTCCCGCACCACGTCGTAGCCCAGGTAGCCGACCAGGCCGGCATGGAGCGGCGGCAGGTCGGGCAGGTCGGGCGAGTCGAAGGTGGCGAGGATGGCCTCCAGGGCGGCCAGCACCCCTCCGCTCCCGCTCACCCGCTGCCCGGTGGCGGCGTCGAGGTCGAGGTCCCCCTCGGTGGTGACCGCTGTGCCCCGGGCGGTGATGGTGGCCAGGGGGTTGCGACCCACGAACGAGTAGCGACCCCACCGCTCGCCGCCCTCCACCGACTCCAGCAGGAAGCCGGTGCGGTCGTCGGCCTCCACGATCTGGAGGAAGGCCGCCACCGGGGTGATGGTGTCGGCCACCAGCTCCCGCCACACCGGGACGATGCGGTGCTGGGCGGCCAGGGTCCGGAACCCGTCGGCGCCGGGTCCGGCCGGAGGTCCGTCGCACGAGCGGTGGTCACTGGTCCCCGGGCTCGGCGCCGAAGGCGCGGTAGAAGCAGCTGCGGTTGCCGGTGTGGCAGGCGCCCGCGCCGGCCTGGTCCACCACCACCAACAGCGCGTCGCCGTCGCAGTCGTAGTGCACGCTCCGGACGTACTGGCGGTCGCCGGACGTCTCGCCCTTGCACCAGAACTCCTGGCGGCTCCGGCTCCAGAACCAGGTGCGGCCGGTCTCGAGGGTGCGGCGGAGGGACTCGGCGTTCATCCAGGCGAACATGAGCACGGCGTGGTCCGAGGCGTCCTGGACGATGGCCGCCACCAGGCCGTCGCTGTTGTAGGCGATCTGGGCCAGCTCCTCCTCGGTGAAGGCGATCGGGGTGGCCTCGAAGCGTGGTCGGTGGTGCGGCGGTGGTTCGTGGTCTCGGTGGTGGTCACGAGCGGTGCTCCCTGTGTGTGTCCGTGTCGGTGTCGTGTTGTCGGTGTCGGTCGTGTGTCGGTGTCGGTCGGTAGGTCTGATGGTCGATGGTCCGCGCACGGCCGAGATGCCGACGCGGACCGTGTCCGCCGGACGGGACCCTCGGCGGGAGCCGTCTGGCCCCGAACCCGGACCGACCGGGATCAGAGGTAGAGGCCGGTGCCGCCGTCGATGCGGGTGGCGGCCACGGCGTGGATGTCCCGCTCCCGCAGGATCACGTACTCCTCGCCCTGGACCTCGACCTCGAAGCGGTCCTCGGGGTTGAACAGCACGTTGTCGCCGACCTTGACCGAGCGGACGTGGGGGCCGACGGCCACCGCCTCGGCCCAGGCCAGCGGCGGGAGACCTGGGCGGTGGCCGGGATCAGGATCCCGGCCCGCGACCGGCGCTCGCCGTCGGCCTGGCCGACCTGGACCAGCACCCGGTCGGCCAGCACGGTGATGGCCAGCTTGGCCGGGCTCGGGTCTCCGTTCTGGCTGGTCGTCGGGGCTTCTGGGGTCGTGGTGGCCACGGACGAAGGCTACCGCAGGGCCGGCCGCAGCCGATCCCGTGCGGGCCGGCACCGCCGGCAGGACCGCGGGGGCCGGGGCATCGCTCAGGCCGGACGCACCTCGACGCCGGCCGCCAGCAGGTGGTCCTTGGCCTGGCCGACGGTGAACTCACCCAGGTGGAAGATGGACGCGGCCAGCACGGCGTCGGCCTCCCCGGCGACCGCCCCCTCGACCAGGTGGTCGAGGGTGCCGACCCCGCCGGAGGCGATGACCGGGACCGGGCAGCGCCGGCTGACCTCGCCGGGTCAGCTCGAGGTCGAACCCGTCCCGGGTGCCGTCCCGGTCCATCGAGGTGAGCAGGATCTCGCCGGCGCCGATGGCGGCGCACCGCTCGGCCCACTCGAGGGCGTCGAGGCCGGTGGGCGTGCGCCCCCCGTGGGTGAAGACCTCCCATCCGGGCGCCGGCGTCCGCTCCGGGGTCGTCACCGGTGCCGGCGCCGGGCGTCGACGGCCACCACCACGCACTGGCTGCCGAACTCGTCGGCCAGCTCGGCGATCAGCTCGGGCCGGTCGACGGCGGCCGTGTTCACGCCGACCTTGTCGGCCCCGGCCCGGAGCAGCAGGCGGGCGTCCTCCACCGAGCGGACGCCCCCGCCCACGGTGAAGGGGATGAACACCATCTCGGCGGTGCGGGACACCACGTCCACCATGGTCCGCCGGTGGTCGGAGGAGGCGGTGATGTCGAGGAAGACCAGCTCGTCGGCGCCCTGGGCGTCGTAGCGGGCGGCCAGCTCCACCGGGTCGCCGGCGTCGAACAGGTCGGTGAACTGCACGCCCTTGACCACCCGGCCGGCGTCGACGTCGAGGCAGGGGATCACCCGGACGGTGCGCACGCGGCCACCCCCTCCTCCACGGTCATCCGGCCGTCCACCAGCGCCTTGCCGGTGATGGCCCCGGCCAGTCGACGGGCCGCGGTCGCCGGATCCGGCCGGACTCCGCCCTCGATGCCGGGCCAGGGCGACGATGTCGCCACCGAGCCCACGCCGCCCGAGGCGATGACCGGGATGGCGGTGGCGGCCAGCACGGCGACCAGAGCCCTCGAGGTCCGGGCCCGGCCAGCGTGCCGTCCCGGTCGATGGCGGTCACGATCACCGCGGCCACGCCGGCGCCGTCCAGGTCGTCCAGCAGCTCGGCCACGGTGCGGCCGCTCCCCTGCTCCCAGCCCCGGACGGCCACCTCGGTCCGACCGTCGGCGTCGACGCCGGTAGTCGACCCCCACGGCCACCCGGCCCGGGATAGCGGCCGGCCAGCGCGCCGACCAGGCTCGGGGTCGTCGAGGGCCACGGTGCCGAGGACCACCCGGGCCACCCCGCCGTCGAGGAGCTCGTCGACGTCGGCCTCGGAGCGGACCCCGCCGCCGGTCTGCACCGGGATGTCGACGGCCCCGGCGATGGCCAGCACCGTGGGCCGGTTGGCCGGTCGCCCCAGCCGGGCCGCGTCGAGATCGACGACGTGGAGCCACGGCGCCCCGCCGGCGGCGAACCGGCGGGCCAGGGCCACCGGGTCCCCGTACTCGCTCTGGCGGTCGAAGTCGCCCTGGGTCAGGCGCACCGCACCGCCGTCGCGGATGTCGATGGCCGGATAGAGCTCCATCACCGCACGGCGTCGGCGGACGGCGCCCACGAAGTTGGCCAGGATGCCGAGCCCGACGGCGCCGGACTTCTCGGGGTGGAACTGGGTTCCCCACACCGGTGCCCCGCTCGGCCGAGGCGGTGACCGGACCCCCGTACTCACAGGTGGACGAGGTGTCGGCGCTGACCTCGGGGGCGTAGGAGTGGACGAAGTAGACCCAGGCCGCGGTCGGGCAGCGCCGGCCAGCAGGCCGGAGCGCGGTCCCGGCCACCGGCTCGAGCAGGTTCCACTGCATCTGGGGGTGCTTGACCCCGGGCGGCAGCGCCGGACCACCCCGGGAGGATGCCCAGGCCCGGGCTCGGACGGGTCCTCCTCGGACCCCTCGTAGAGGAGTTGGAACCCGACGCAGATCCCGAGGAACGGCACGCCCCGCTCGACGGCGCGACGGCGCGGCCCGGTCCAGTCCGCTGGACCGGAGGGCCTCGGCGCACCGGCCGAACGCCCCCACCCCGGGCAGCACCACCCCGTCGGCCTCGGCGGCCCGGTCCGGGATCGTCGACCAGCTGGGCATCGGCCCCCAGGTGCTGGAGGGCCTTCTCGGCCGAACGGAGGTTGCCGATGCCGTAGTCGAGGACGGCGATCACGGACGGCGGTGCGACGGGCCGGCGGCCGGTCACAACGTGCCCTTGGTGGAGGGGATGCCGCCGCCCTCGAGGCGGACGGCGTCCCGCAGGGCCCGGGCCACCCCCTTGAACGAGGCCTCGACGATGTGGTGGGTGTTCTTGCCCGATGCGCAGCCGGATGTGGAGGGTGATCCCGGCCGCGGTGGCGAAGGCCCGCCAGAACTCCTCGGCCAGCTGGGGGTCGAAGGGCGGGTTGCCCGAGCGGGTTGGTCTCCGGGGGGAACTCGATGTCGTAGGCCAGGAAGGGGCGGCCGGAGAGGTCGAGGGCCACCTCGACCAGCGCCTCGTCCAGGGGCAGGGCCACCGAGCCGAAGCGCCGGATGCCCGGCCTTGTCCCCCAGCGCCTCGGCCAGGACCTCGCCCAGGGTGATGCCCGACGTCCTCCACGGTGTGGTGGGCGTCGACCTCGAGGTCGCCCCGGGCCACCACCGTCAGGTCGAAGCCGCCGTGCCGGCCCAGCTGGCTGACCATGTGGTCGAAGAACGGCAGGCCGGTGTCGACCTCGGTGGCCCCGGTGCCGTCGACGTCCAGGACCACCTCGATGGAGGTCTCCTTGGTGGCCCGGAGGGCGGTGCCGGTCCTCGGTGCCGACGGCGTGGGCGATGGTGGTGGTCATCGCAGGCTTTCGTTCAGTGCGGCCAGGAACCGGTCGTTCTCCTCGGGGAGGCCCACCGTCACCCGCAGGCACCCGGTCGAGCCCCGGCCACTCCGAACAGTCTCGCACGAGCACCGAAGCGGTCGAGGAGGTGGGCCCACACCTCGGCGGGCCGGCACGGTCAGGGGGCGGAACAGGATGAAGTTGGCATCCGACGGCCAGGTCTCCACCGGGAGGTCGGCCAGGGCGGCGGCGATCCGGCCCCGCTCCTCGTTGAGCAGGGCCACCCGGGCCTCCATCTCGCCGACGTAGCTCGAGGGCCAGCCGACCGGCCAGCTGCTTGGCCGCGTCGAGGTGGTAGGGCAGGGCCACCAGCTCGCAGGCCCGGACCACCTCGGGCGCGGCGATCAGGTAGCCGAGGCGCACCCCGGCCATCGACCAGGTCTTGGAGAAGGTCCGCACCACCGCCACCCGGTCCGCCGTCCGGGCCCGCCTCGGCGAGCAGCTCCAGGGCCGAGGACGGGGCGAACTGCCCGTAGGCCTCGTCCACCACCAGCAGGCCCGGGGCCAGGCCAGCACCGCCTCGATCTGGTCGAGTGGATCGGCCCGGCCGGTCGGGTTGTTGGGCGAGCACAGGAAGGTGATGACCGGGTCGCTCGGCCTCGACCACCCGCCGCACCTCGTCGAGGTCGAGGAGGAAGTCGTCGGTCCGGCGGCCGGCGGCCACCGCGGTGCCGGTGGTGCGGGCGATGTGGCGGTGGAGGGTGTAGGTGGGCTCGAACAGGGCCACCGTGCGCCCCGGTCCCCCGTAGGCCAGCAGCAGCGACTGGAGGACCTCGTTGGAGCCGTTGGCGCAGAAGACCTGCTCGGGTCCGACGCCGTGGCTGTCGGCCAGCGCCCGTGCGGAGCGCGGTGGCCTCCCGGTCGGGATAGCGGTTGAAGTCGATGGCGGCCAGGCCGGCGCGGAAGTCGTCGAGCCAGCCCGGCCGGGGGCGGCGAGGGGCGACTCGTTGGTGTTGAGGCGGACGTCCACGTCGACCTGGGCCGAGTGGTAGCCGGTCAGCTCGACCAGGTCGGCGCGCACCGGCGGGGCAGCCGACCGGATCGCCGCCGGGCCCGGCCCTGGCCGCTACCGCGGCCATCGCAGGCGCACCGACTCGGCGTGGGCGGGTAGCCCCTCGGTCTCGGCCAGCGTCACCACGTGGGGACCGAGCACCTCGAGGGCCTTCTCGCTGACGGTGACGGCGTGGATGTGACGCCGGAAGTCGTCCACCCGCAGGGCGCTGGCGAACCGGGCGGTCCGGTTGGTCGGGAGCACGTGGTTGGGACCGGCCAGGTAGTCGCCCACGCTGGCCGGCGACGATCGGCCCGAGGAACACCGCCCCGGCCGAGGTCACCTGGCCCAGCAGCGACTCGGCGTCCTGGGTCAGGATCTCGAGGTGCTCGGGGGCCACGATGTTGGCCACGGCCATGGCCTGCTTCGGGCCCGTCCACCAGCACCGCATACCCGCCGGCGGCCAGGGTGGCCTCGAGGTCGGCCCGCCGGGGCGAGTCGCGGCACGATGCGGTCCACCTGGGCGGTCACGGCCTCGGCCACCGCCTCGGACCAGGTCACCAGCCAGGCCAGGCCGTCGGGACCGTGCTCGGCCTGGACCACCAGGTCGATGGCGGCCAACTCGGTGGGCGTGCCCGGGCCGGCGATCACCACCACCTCGGAGGGGCCGGCGAAGGCCGAGGCCACCCCGACCACGCCCGACACCTGGCGCTTGGCCTCGGCCACGTACCGGTTGCCCGGTCCGACGATCACGTCGACCGGCTCGATGGACTCGGTGCCGTAGGCCATGGCGGCGATGGCCTGGGCCCCTCCCACCCGGTAGACCTCGTGGATGCCGGCCACCGCCGCCGCGGCCAGCGAGGCGTCGTCGATCCGTCCGTCCGGACCCGGGCGGCACGCACAGCACGATCTCCTCGACCCCGGCCACCTGGGCCGGCACCGCACACATGAGCACGGTCGACGGGTAGCGGGCCCGTCCCCCCGGGGCGTAGCAACCGGCCCGGGCCACCGGGCGGACCAGATGGCGCACGTCGATCCCAGCCGACTCGAAGTCGTCCGCCTCGGGGTCGGCCGACTCGTGGGCGTGGTAGGCCAGGATGCGGTCGTGGGCCACGTCGAGCGCCTCCTGGAGGGGCCCGGGGATGCGGGCCAGCGCCGCCTGGATCTCCGATTCGGGGACCCGGAGCTCGTCGAGCTGCGACCCCGTCGAACTCCTGGGTCAGCCGGCGGAGGGCGGCGTCACCGTCGGCCCGCACCTCGGCGAGGATGGCGGCCACCGCCGCCGAGGAACGGTCCTGCTCGTCGGGGGGCGCGGCAGCGCGTCCCGCAGGGCCCTGCGGTTTCCGGTGAAGCCGCGGAAGTCGAGGCGACGGAGAGCCATAGCCCGTCGATGCTACCGGACCGGCGATGCTGACAGCCTGCTGCGGGCCCGGACCGACCTCCGCCCAGGCCGGGGACCTGCCGGCCCGGAGCGAGGCCACCGCCGGTGCACAGTCGACGTGCCGGGGTCGCCCGCCGGTGCCATGATCGTGCCATGGCCACCAGCTCCGCAGAACTCTCCTCGCTCGCCACCGCGCTCGACGAACTGAGCCGCCGGATCACCGTCCACGCCGACGCCGCCGATGCCGTGCAAGGACGAGGAGACGGCCCGGGAGCTGTTCGCCATCGAACGGGCCCTGAACAGCGCCAACCGCCGCCTGGCCAGGCTGTCGCTGACCTGAGCCGCGCTAGGCCGCCACTGAACAGGCGCTAGGCCGCCACTGAGCCGGTGCTAGGCCGCCACTGAGCCGGTGCTAGGCCGGTGCCCGGCCGGCGCTGAACAAGCGTTGACGACCACCGTGCCGGTGGGCGATGGTCCGGTGCGCCAGATGTCCGAACCGACACGTCCCCGGACGCGGCGAAGGCACCCCGAAGGGTGCCTTCGCGCGAGCGGGTCGGGCGGCGGATCCCGAACACCGCTCTGCGGAACCAGTTGGCGGGAACCGGTTCCGAGACCTCTAGATCATCACGTTTTCGGTCCGATTGCCAGTCACCGGGCACAAATTTCGCCTGCTCGAAGGGGTCGCCACCAGGGAACCGAGGCGAATGCCCTGCTCGCGGCGTGGTTTTTGGTGACGCACCGTCAGATGGCAATGGAGGTCCGCGAAACCCCCGGCTCGGACCCTGGCAGAGTGTCCCCCGGCGCCAGGGCGGGTCCGTTCCCGGTCACGGATGGTGATCGGACCGAAGGACAGAAGTCGGCCAGGACGCACTGTTCGCAGTGGGGACGTCCGGGCCGTGCAGGTGGCCCGGCCATGGAGGATCAGCCGGAGGCTGAACACGCCCCGCTGCGAGGCGGGAATCATGGCGTTGAGGGCCGTCTCGACCTTCACCGGGTCGGTCTCCGTCGGTCAGGCCCAGGCGGCGCCGACAGCCGCTGCACGTGGGTGTCGACGGGGAGGCCGGGAAGGTCGAAGGCCACACTGCGCACCACGTTGGCCGTCTTGCGCCCGACCCCGGGCAGAGTCACCAGATCGGCCATGGCCGAGGGGACCTCGCCTCCGAAGCGCTCGACGACAACGCCGGGCCATGCCGATGAGGTTGCGGGCCTTGGCCCGGAAGAACCCCGTCGAGTGGATGATCTCCTCCACCTCCGCCGGGTCGGCGGCGGCCAGCGCGTAGGCGTCGGGGTACCGGGCGAAGAGCGCTGGCGTGGTCAGGTTCACCCGCTCGTCCGTGCACTGGGCCGACAGGATGGTGGCAGCCAGCAGCTGGAACGGATCGGCGTGGTCCAGGGCGCACAGCTCGTGGGCGGAGCCCGGGAAGACCTCGGCCAGGCGTTCGGCCGTCCGCCGGGCCCGCCCGGCCGGAGTGCGGGGTCGGGCCACGACCGGCAGACTACCGGTAGCGTGCTGTCGATGGATGGCCCTCGAGCTCGGCGTCGTGCGCGAACCCGACCTCCGCCCTCAGGGATGCCGTCGATGTCCTGGCCGCGCGGATTCAGGCCGACATGAGGCACGCCCCGCTCAGCGAGCACCAGCGGATGGTGTTGGCCCGGGACTCGTGGGAGTCCGGCGACAGCTCGGAGGCCGGTCGACGGACGGTGGGGATCGTGGCTACGGGGGTCGGATCCGGCGACGCCGGTGGGGTACGCCCAGGTGACCAGGGACCACGCCAACGGGGAGTACGCCGTCGAGCTTCTGGTCGACCCGCGGTCGGCACGGGAACCGTCGGTGGCCGACGCCCTCCTCGGTGCCGCCGTCGGGCAGGTGGCGGGCTGGGGCGGTGGGTCCGTCCGGCTCTGGGTGCCGAAGGCGTCGGCGGCCGACGATGCCCTGGCGGCGGCGCACGGCTTCGGGCACGAGCGGGATCTCATCCAGATGCGGTGCCCGCTCCCTCTGCCCCCCCGGGAGATGCCGGGCCGGCCGGCCATCGAGACTCGGCTTCCGACCCGGCCGTTCCGCCCGGGTGAGGACGAGGAGGCCTGGCTGGTCGTCAACAACCGGGCCTTCGCCACCCATCCCGAACAGGGCCACTGGGACCTGGCCACGCTGGAGGAGCGCGAGCAGGAGCCGTGGTTCGATCCCCGAGGGGTTCCTGGTGCTCGAGGCCGAGGGGCGCATGGCCGGCTCGTGCTGGACCAAGGTCCATGCCCACACCGAACCTCCCATGGGGGAGATCTACGTCATCGGCGTGGACCCCGACTTCCACGGTCGGGGGTGGGGACGGGCCCTCACCCGGGCCGGCCTGGACTGGCTGGCGGGTCGGGGACTGTCGGTGGGCATGCTCTACGTCGACGCCGCCAACGTGCCGCGGTGCACCTGTACCGGTCGATGGGCTTCACCGACGACCACGTCGACCGGTCCTACCTCCGGAAGGTCCGTACGCCGTGATCCGGCTCGACGCGACGAAGCCGACGGACGGTCAGGGTCGGGGTGGGTTCAACGGGTCCCGATGAGGTGGCCCACGCCGTAGGTGACTCCGGCCGCGATTCCCGAGATGAGCAGCTGCCGCGCCGGCCGACCACAGCCAGGACCGGCCGGTGAACAGGGCCAGCGCCGCGCCGACCATGAAGGCGCTGACGGCGCTGAGGCCGACCGACCACAGGATGGCCGTCGTGCCCGAGGTGATGAGCCACGGGAGCAGGGGGATGAAGGCCCCGAGGGCGAACATCACGAACGACGATCCCGCTGCCTGCAGCGGGTTGCCGGTCTCCTCGGGATTGATGCCGAGCTCCTCCCGGGCATGGGTCTCGAGGGCCAGCTCGGGATCGCTCATCATCTTGACCGAGAGCTCCTCGGCCATGGCCGTGTCGAGACCCCGGCTGCGGTAGATGGCGGCCAGCTCCCGGCGCTCGTCCTCGGGCTCGTGGCGGATGGCCTGTCGCTCTACGTCCAGTTCCCGCTCCATCAGCTCGGACTGGGCCCGCATGGAGACGTACTCGCCGGCAGCCATGGAGAACGCGCCGGCGATGAGGCCGGCCACGCCGGCCAGCCGGACGGCGGACGCCGATGAATGGGCCCCGGCCATGCCCAGGATGAGGGCAACGTTGGACACCAGCCCGTCGCTCACCCCGAACACCGCGGCCCGGGCCCCGCCTCCCTGGAGGTTGCGGTGGCTGTGTCGCATCTCCACGGGTGCAGCGTACCGACCACGCCAGGGTAAGGAGGCTCTGAGACCGGGACCAAGGAGCGCCTCACCCTCGGACCCTGGGACTCCGGTGGTCCCGGTGGTCCCGGTGGCTCTGGGTGGTCGGGCCGCCTGCGTCCCGTACAGTCTGAGCCATGGCAACCACCGTGCAGGGCATCGATAAATTCCACGACCTGGTCGGAAAGCACCTGGGCTACAGCGAGTGGCACCGGATCGACCAGGCCCAGATCAACCTGTTCGCCGAGGCCACCGGTGACCACCAGTGGATCCACGTCGACCCCGAGCGGGCCAAGAGCGGACCCTTCGGTACCGCCATCGCCCACGGCTACCTGACCCTCTCCCTCGGCCCCGTGCTGCTGGGCGAGGTGCTGGTGGTCGAGGGCAGCTCCATGGGCGTGAACTACGGCTGCAACAAGGTCCGCTTCCCGGCGCCCGTGCCGGTGGACAGCAATCTCCGGCTTGGTGTCACCGTGGCCGAGGTGGAGGACGTCTCCGGCGGCGTGCAGGTGGTCCTGGACATGACCTTCGAGACCGAGGGTTCGACCAAGCCCAGCTGCGTGGCCCAGGTGGTCTACCGCTACTTCTACTGAGGACCCGGATCTGCTCCGACGCCGGAACCACTGAGGGCCGGATCCGAGGCACCGGATCTACTGAGCGCTGACGCCGGCTCCCGGCGTCGTTTCCCCAGGTCACGAGCGGATGATCCGGGTCCGGAATGCGTCAGGCCGCTGCGCTCCAACAGTACGAGCGATTACTCCTAGAGTGGACTTCATGGAGATGCGGGTCGAGCAGCTGTCCGCCCGGGCCGACGTGACGGTCGACACCATCCGCTACTACCAGAGCAAGGGCCTGCTGGATCCGCCGCGGCGGGAGGGCCGGGTGGCCTGGTACGGGGACGCGCACCTCGAGCGGCTGGCCCGGATCCGGTCCCTCCAGCAGCGAGGGTTCACCCTGGCCACCATCGTCCGCCTGGTGTCAGGTGAACTCGACGCCGCCGACGAGGCCCTGCTCGGCGAGCTGTCGGGCTGGCGGGACGAGACATCCGGATCGGCGCCAGGAGCCGGCGAACCCGACGGCGCTCGGTCGGTGGACCGAGCGCGGGACGGACCGCCGACCTGATCGGCTCGGAGTCGGGGCCAACCCTCACCCTCGACGAGCTGGCCGGAGGCCACCGGCGTACCGTTGGCCCTCCTGAAGGCCGTGGAGGCCGAAGGCCTGCTGATCCCCCGCCGCATCGGCGGGCCAGGACCGCTACACCGAGGCCGACGTGGCCGCGGCCCGGGCCGGGCTGCTCCTCCTGGAGTGGGGCATCCCCCTCTCCGCCCTGCTGGATCTGGCCCGTCGCCACCACGAGGCACCGAGGCGGTGGCCCGGGAGGCAGTGACCATGTTCTCGACCTACGTGCGTGGCCCCCTCCGCAACGAGCGTCCCCATGGTGACGGGTCCCGCACCGCGCGATCGGGGATCAGGTAGCGGACGAGCCCGGGGACGAGCCTCACATCGAGCGCCTCCTGCAGGCCTACGCCGAGCTGCTGCCGGCGGTCAACACCCTGGTCGGCCACCACTTCACCCGGACCCTGATCAGTGTGGCCCTGGACCACGTGGAACAGGTGGGATCCGACGCCGAGCGGCGGGCCATCGGTGATCAGGCCGGCGTCGACATGACCGGACCCGCCGACGTGGTCGCCGATCAGGCCGTGTCGGCGCGGCGATGAACCGCTCGCCTGATTCCACTGGGACCGGATCGGCGCCCCCTCCCGACCGTCAAGCCGGGACCCCCCACCTGAACGGCACGACCCCGGACCTGGGCGTGGCTGCCGCCCCGGACCTCGACGTGGCCGCCCGGGCCGCCGAGGCCGATCTGCCCACCGGTCCGGAGAAGACCGCCCTGGTCCGCTCCATGTTCGACACCATCGCTCCCCGCTACGACCTGGTCAACCGCATGATGACCTTCGGGCTCGACGTCCGCTGGCGGAAGCAGTCGGCCCGGGCCCTCGGCCTGCCGGCCGGCGCCCGCGTCCTCGACCTGGCCTGCGGCACCGGGGACTTCCTCCGCATCCTGTCGGCGGCAGGGCTGGCGCCCTTCGGCATGGACCTGTCGTGGGGCATGCTGCGGCCAACCGCACAGGGCTCCCGCTGGCCCAGGCCGACGGTGCCGCTCTCCCCGTGGCCACGGCGTCGGTGGACGGGATCACCTGCGGCTACGCCCTCCGCAACTTCACCGAGCTCGGACCGGTCTTCGGCGAGTTCGGCCGGGTGGTCCGCCCCGGGGGACGGATCAGCCTGCTCGAGGTGGCCGAGCCCGACCACGGTGCTGCTCCTGGCCGGCCACCGGATCTGGTTCCGCAAGGTCGTACCGGTCATCGGGGGACTGCTCTCGGACCGCGCCGCCTACCGCTACCTCCCGCGTTCGACCGCCTACCTTCCCGGTACCCCCGAGCTTCGTTCGATGCTCACCGAGGCCGGCTTCTCCTCGGTGAACCGGCGCCCCCTGTCCGGCGGCCTCAGCCAGCTGATCACCGCCACCCGGGCCGGACGCCCGTGACCGCAGACACCGGCCCCATGGTGGCGGTGCGACTGCCCCTCGACCCGGGGCCTCCCATCGACCCGTTCGCCCTGGCCGGATCGACGGGCATCGTGTTCCGAACCGCCGACCGGCTACTGGTCGGACTGGGCCGGGCGCTGACCGTGGCGCTCCCCCACGGCCTCGACAGCACGTGCCGACGTGGACGCACCTCACCCGTTCCCTGGCCGCCGTGGTGTGCGACGACCGGTTCGACCCGGCCACCTCCGGGGTGGTCGCCTTCGGAGCCCTGCCCTTCGACCGGTCCGGCCCGGGGAGCCTGGTGGTGCCGGAGATCATCTACGGTGCCGAGTCCTCCGGGGCCGAGTGGGTGACCGTGGTGGCTGCGGACCGGGGTGAACTCCCTCCCGGATCGGACGGACTGCGGTCCTGGCTCGTGGGCGCAACGACCCGGGAATCCGACCCCGTCGCGCCGGATCCGGGGGTCGGCCGGTACGGGGCCGACCATCGTGCCGCACACGTCGGACGCGTCGTTCGAAGCCATGGTGGCCGAGGCGGTCCGGGCCGTCGAGAACGACGAGGTGGCCAAGGTGGTGGTGGCCCGCCAGGTCGACGTGCGGATGGGCGAGCCCATCGACGTGGCCGACCTGCTCCGCCGCTGGCACCGGCTCGAGCCCACGTGCTCGGTCTTCTCCATGCCCACGCCCGGCGGCCAGCTGGTCGGGGCCAGCCCCGAGCTCCTGGTGGAGCGGGCCGGCGGCCGGGTCCGGAGCCGGCCGCTGGCCGGGACCACCGACCGGATCCGACGAGTCGAGCAGCGTCCTGCCCCGCGAACTCCTGGCGTCCACCAAGGACAGTGCCGAGCACCGCCTGGTGGTCGAGGCCATCGGCGCCAGCCCTGGCTCCCCTGTGCTCCGACGCTCGACGTCCCCGACCGACCCGACCTGGTCCACCTGCACAACATCACCCACCTGGGGACCACGGTGGCCGGGACCCTGGCCCGGCGCCCGGACGGCTCGGTGCCCACGGCCCTGGAACTGGTGGCCGCCCTCCATCCCACCCCGGCCGTGGGAGGGGTGCCCCGCGACCGGGCCCTGGCGCTCATCTCCCGACTGGAGCCCGAGCCCCGGGGACAGCTACGCCGGACCGGTGGGCTACGTCGACGCCCGGGGGGACGGGCGGTGGATGATCGGCATCCGGGCCATGACCGTGAGCGGGTCCGACGCCCGCCTGGCCGCCGGCGTCGGGCGTCGTCCAGGGTTCCGATCCCCGGACCGAACTGGTCGAGAGTGAATCTCAAGCTGACGGCGGCCTTCGATGCCCTGGCTCCCGGCATCCCCTTCACGACCGGTGACGGGCCTCCGGCCCACGAGGCGGTGGGCTGACTACCGCCCGGTCCCGGGCTCGGTCCGTCGTCGGGGCCGACCCGGCGCCGTCAGCCCAGCGGATCACCTCGGCCAGGGCGACCGGATCGTCCCGGGCCACGAAGTGCCCGGCCCGGGGCAGCACGGTCAGCTCGGCACCCGGGATGCGTCGGGCCAGGGTCTCGGCCGCCCGGGGCGGCACCACCAGGTCCCACTGACCGCGAGACCACCGCCACCGGGAGGGTCAGCCCGCCGAGGGCCGCCGTCACGGCCGGCAGCTCCTCGACGAGGGCCCGCTGCTCGACCATGAAGGTCCGCCGGTGCCGTCCGAGGGCGCCGCGGCCACCTCCCAGGACCCGCTGATCGGGAAGGGCCGTGGCCACCTGCTGCCGGTAGCGGGCGGGAGGTAGTCCGGTGAACCGGCGCAGCCGGGGCAGGACCTCCCCGATGCCCACCAGGCCGACCACGGTCGAGGACGTCGCCGAGGCCGGGATAGGTGAGCCAGCGGTCGAGGGCGTTGAGGCTGTCGGGGGTGCAGGCCGCGCCCACCAGCACCAGGCTCTTGACCGTGGCGGGGTGCCGGGCGGCCAGCAGCACGGCGGCCCCGCCCGACCAGCTGTGGGCCACCACCGTGGCCGGTGCCGCGCCGCGTCGCCGCGATGAACGTCGGCGATGAGGTCGGCGTTGTCGGCCAGGCCCCGGGCCTCGCCGGCCGAGGCCCCGTAGCCCGACCCGGTCCGGGGCCAGGACCCGGAACTCCGAGTCCAGCAGCTCGGTGACCGGGTCCCACGACGCCCCCGAGCCGGGCTGGCCGTGGAGCAGCACGACCGGAGGCCCGGACCCCCGGTCAATGGAGGCCAGCATCCCGCCGGCTCCCATCCTCCGTTGCCGGCCGCGGTGCCGTCGTGTAGACCGGGAGGACCACCTGGAACGTCGAGCCCCGCCCCACCGCGGTGTCCACCGTGGCGGTGCCTCCGAAGGTGCGGGCCAGGGTGGCCACGATGAACAGGCCGAGGCCCGGACCCTCCGTCGAGGCGGTCGCCGTCGCCCCGGTAGAAGCGGTCGAACACGTGCTGGGCCTGGTCGGCGGTCATCCCCGGCCCACGGTCCCGAACCTCGAGCACGGCCTCCGTCACCCCTCACCGCCACCCCGACCTCGACCGGGGTCCCCCTGGGCGTGTGGGTCAGGGCGTTGCCCAGCAGGTTGTGCACCATCTGCTCGAGCCGGGCATCGTCACCGGACACCGGAACCTCGGTCGGGGCCCACAGCTCGATGGGACGGGTGGCGTCGATGGTCCTGGCGTCGGCCACGGCCTCGGCGGCCACCGCGGCCAGGTCCACCCGGTGGCGGGCCGGCTCGGGTCCTTCGCCCTCGCGGGCCAGGACGGCCAGGTCGCCGACCAGCGACCCCATCCGGGCCGCCTCCTTCTCGATGCGGGACAGGGCCCGGTCACGGGCCGGCTCGTCCCCCAGGGCGTCCTTGCGCAGCAGCTCGGCATAGCCCCGGATGGAGGTGAGCGGGGTGCGCAGCTCGTGGGAGGCGTCGGCCAGGAAGCTCCGCAGCCGGTCCTCGGACCGGGCCCGCTGGGCGAAGGCCGTCTCGATCTGGGCCAGCATGCCGTTGAGGGCCCGGCCCAGGCGGGCGATCTCACCGTCGCCCTCGGTGGGCTGCACCCGGCGGGTCAGGTCACCGGCGGCGATGGCGTCGGCCTCCTTGGCCATGTCCTCGAGGGGTCGCAGACCCTGGCGGATCAGCAGGGTCATGAGGACCAGCAGGGCCGCCAGCAGGCCCAGGGACACGGCCAGCTCGATGGTGCGGAGGGAGTTCAGGGTGGCGTTGACCGTGGTCAGCGAGGTGGCCACCACCAGGGTCTCGCCGCGCGAGCGAGGTGGCCTGCAGGCGGTACTGGGGGCCGTGTGCCTCCGACCGACCCGACGGTCACGGAGCCCGAGGACGGCCGGTAGGCCTGGTCGGGGCGGTCGGGAACCGTGGTGGCGTGACCGGAGGCGAGGATCGGCAGACTGTCGGGCAGTCGGGGCGCCGGATCCGTTCCGCCCAGGGTGTCCGAGGGACGGGACACCACCACCCCGGTCGGAGGGTCGATCAGCTCCACGTAGATGTCGGGGCTCACGTGGGTGCCGATGGCTCCGGGCGTGATGGCGAAGCCGCGCTGTCGGACCGGACCACGAAGCTGGCCATCTGACGGCTGGCCGCGCTGAGCTGGTCGTCCACCCGCCCGTAGAGGTAGGAGTGGAGCGAGGTCAGGGTGATGATGTCGACGGCGGCCAGGCCGACGGCCACCAGCCCGATCATGGTGACCAGCAGCCGGCGGCGGAGCCTCACGGTCGGGGCTCTCGCAGGCTGTACCCCACCCGCCGGATGGTGTGGATCAGCGGGGGGTCGTAGCAGTCGACCTTCTTGCGCAGGTACGAGATGTAGATCTCCACGATGTTGGAGTCCCCGACGAAGCCCTCGTCCCACACGGCATCGAGGATCTGGGACTTGGACAGCACCTGGCGGGCGTTGCGCAGGAGGAAGTGGAGCAGCTTGAACTCGGTGGCGGTGAGATCGATGACCTGGTCGCCTCGCCAGACCTCGTGGGTGCCCACGTCGACCACCAGATCGCTGAAGCTGCAGCCGCCCCTCGTCGAGGAAGTCCTCGAGGCCGGTTCGGCGCAGGACGGCCCGGATCCGGGCCACCAGCTCGTCGATGCTGAACGGCTTGGTCACGTAGTCGTCGCCGCTGGGCCAGGCCGGCCAGCTTGTCGACGGTGGCATCCCGGGCCGTGAGGAACAGGACCGGGGTCGCGATGTGCTCGGAGCGGAGGCGGCGACAGACCTCGAATCCGTCGATGTCGGGCAGCATGACGTCCAGCACGATCAGGTCGCAACGTCCTGACGCGGGCCTTCTCCAGGGCCTCGAAGCCGGTCGAGGCCTCCTCGGTGGCGAAGCCCTCGAAGCGGAGGGCCGCGGTCACCACGTCGGTGATGTACGGCTCGTCGTCCACCACCAGGATCGCGATCCGGGCTCGGTCATGGGAGCGGGCTGGCGTCCCGGGTCAGGGCCGGCCGGCCCCGCACGCTCTCCACCAGGCGCAGCAGGCCCCACCAGCTGACCAGGCCCAGGGCCTCGACCACGATGACCATGGACATCTTCGACTCGCCGTCGACCCGGTCGACGAACCGGATGGGCACCTCCGACCACCGAGGCCCCGGCCCGCTTGGCCTCGGTAGGTCATCTCGATCTGGAACCCGTACCCGTCGGCCCGGATCCGGTCGAGGTCGATGCGGCGGAGAACGGACGCCGAGTAGGCCCGGAACCCCGAGGTGGAGTCGGCCACCCCGAGGCCGAGCAGGGCCGAGGCGTAGACGTTGCCACCCCGCGACAGCAGACGACGGTGCCAGGCCCAGTTGGGGATGATCCCTCCGGGCACGTACCGGGATCCCACCGCCAGTTCGCACCCGCCGGACGAGCGCCCCCACCAGACCGGGCAGGGCCTCGGGCTCGTGGGACAGATCGGCGTCCATCTCGATGCAGGCGTCGAATCCCCGCTCGAGTCCCCACCGGAAGCCGGCCCGGTAGGCGCTGCCCGAGCCCGGACTTGCCTCGTGCCGACGCATGACCTCGATGTTGCCGAGCTCCTTGCCCAGCCCCTCGGCCACATCGGCGGTGCCGTCGGGGCTCCCGTCGTCGACCACCAGGACGGTGGCTTGCGGGCAGTGCCGCCCGGATCCGACGGAGCACCCGGTCGATGTTCTCCGCCTCGTTGTAGGTGGGCAGCACCACCAGCACGCTCATCGGCCCAGCTTAGGAGACCGGACCCGGTCCGAAGCAGCGGGCGACGGCCGGTCAGCCGGCGTGGACGGTTCCGGGTCGGTGCGCCCTCGGGCCGGACCGGATCCCCGGGATCGCCGTGATCCCCGGGACCTACCGGGTCCGGCTGGCCCGGGCCTCCGCCGGGAGGTCCGGGCCCCACCTCGGCCAGGGGCTCCCCGGTGGTGGCGTCGACGGACCGGGTGCGCTGCCACACCTCGCGGGAGATGACCTGGATGGCCCCGGCCACCGGGATGGCCACGAGGGCCCCGGTGAGGCCGCCGAGGGTGGAGCCGAAGACGCCACCCAGATTGGCCCCGATCAGCACGGCCAGCAGCACCCAGAGGGGGTTCATCCGGACGGTACGGCTCATGACCACCGGGTAGAGGAAGTGGTTCTCCACCAGCTGGAACCCCACGAACACGATGGCCATCACCACGCCGGACGGTGGGCGAGTGGAGAAAGGCGATGAGCACACTGGGGACTCCGGCGATCAGGCCGCCGACCAGGGGGATCATGGCCACCAGGGCCACCCACAGGCCGATGATGAGGGCGAAGGGGACCCCGAGGATGAGCAGGGTGATCAGCACCACCACACCGAACAGCAGGGACAGGGCCACGGTGCCGATCACATAGGAGGTCACCGAACGGGATACCCGGTGGGCGACGTCCATCACCGTCTGACGGCGGTCCGGTCGCATGGCGCCCAGAAGACCGGCCCGGAGCCTGGGCGCCTCCAGCAGCATGAACAGGGCCAGGAAGCCGATGGTGGTCACGGCCAGGATGGTGGAGGCGACAGCCTCGCCGGCGCTGAGCGCCGGTTTGGCCAGATTGTTAGCCGCCGTCTTCAGCTTCGGGGCGTTCTTCTGCACCCAGGACAGGAGGTGGAACCGCTGCAGGGTATGGGCCAGCCAACCGTGGCCCTTCTCCACCTGGTTGACCATGGTGGGCAGGCGGCCGGCCACGTGGCTGAGGGAGTTGACCAGCGGGTAGCCGAACAGACCGAGCAGACCCGGCGAAGACGAGAAAGGCCGCGGCCATGACCACTCCCACCGCCGTACCGCGCCGCAGCCGATGGCGCTGGAGGAAATGGACGGCGGGGTTGAGGACCAGGGCGATGAAGGCGGCGATGAGGATCCACAGGATGACCTCGCGCAGTCGCCCGAGCAGCCGGTAGAGGACCCAGGTGATGATGACGACGGCGTCGACGGTGAGGATGGTCCGCAGGGGCACCCCCTTGGCCGAGGCGGCAGCGAAGAGGCGCTCCCGCCGGGGGGCCTCCGGACCGACCTCGCGGTCCTGGCGTTCGACGGCCGTCTCGTTGATGACGGTGGTGGTGCCTCCAGGCGCCCTGACGCGGGACACCGCCACGGGGGAGCTCGGAGCGGCCGCGTCCGGGTCGGGCGGGTCGGGCGGGGCCCCGTTGGGCCCTCCGGCACCGCCCCCGCTCGGGATTCCGGTGGGGTCCGGATGCTGATGGACCGGCTCCGTCACCCGGCCAGCATGTCAGGTCCCGGGGGTCGGGCGTGTCAACATGTTCCTGATGGAGGGCGAGCAGGCAGACGTGACGTCCCGGTCACGCCGGCGGTGGTGGTACCGCGGACCCTTCGTCCGGCGCGAGGTCCGGCTCAGCGTGGGGACCTTGCTGGTCTTCCTCTTCGTCTTCTACGTGGCGCTGCCGCTGCTGGCCAGCCACCGGGCCGAGGTCAACTCGCTGGCCCACATCAACATCGGCTACCTGGCCCTCGGTGTCCTGCTGGAGATCGGGGCCCTGGTGGCCTACACCCAGCTGACCCACGCCGTGCTCCCCTCCGACGGCCCCCGCCGGTTCCGGCTGTTCCGGATCAACATGTCCACCCTGTCCCTGAGCCACGTCTCCCCCGGCGGCACCGCTCCGGGGGCTGCCCTGGGCTACCGACTACTCACCCAGTCGGGGGTCTCGGGGTCCGACGCCGGATTCGCCCTCGGCACCCAGGGCATCGGGTCGGCGGTGGTGCTGAACGTGATGTTCTGGTGCTCCCTGGTCGCCTTTCTGGTCACCCACGGCTTCCACGCCCCGGCCAGTCACCACGGTGGTCAGTCCCAGTCGGCGTCGATCCTGGTCATCGTGGCCGCCGGGGTCGGGGTCATCCTGCTCGGAGCCTTCGGCGGCCTGTTCTACCTGCTGACCCGGGGCCAGGAACGGGCCAGCCGGATCGTCCGGCGGGTGGCCGGCCGGATCCGGTTCCTCGACGCCGACCGCACCACCGCCCTGGTCGAGCGGTTGGCCGAGCGGTTCGCGGCGCTCATGCAGGACCGGTCCCTCACCCGCCGGGCCATCGGGTGGGCGGCGGCCAACTGGCTGCTCGACGCGGCCTCACTGTGGGTCTTCGTGGCCGCCTTCAGCCACTTCATCTCGCCCGTGGACCTGCTGATGGCCTACGGGCTGGCCAACATCCTGGCTGCCATCCCCATCACCCCCGGCGGGCTGGGGGTGGTCGAGTTCGTGCTGGTGTCGATGATCACCGGGCTTCGGCCCCACGGCGGGGCAGGCCCTCTCGGCCGTGCTGGCCTACCGGGCCGTGAACTTCTGGCTGCCCATCCCCTTCGGGGGGATGGCCTACGCCTCGTTGGAGTTCGAGCGGAGACCGAGCTACCGGAAGATCCATGAGTTCTTTCGTCGGCGTATCAGCCTCCGTCGCAGGGCACCGGCCCCGACCATGTCCGGTACGGAGCCGGAGGGGATGACGTCGACCGGGACGGAAGCGGGCTCCACCAGTGCCCTCGACCCGTCGTCGGTCACCGGGCTCACCGCAGCCGCAGAGACCACCGTCGCCACCACGGATCCGGCACCGGCCCCTCCGAGTGCCCGGTCCGCCCCGGCTCGGACGGTCCCGGTCCCGCCGCCCGCCGCGGTACCTGCCGCCCACGCACGGCGCGGGCCTCGGGAACCGGCGCCGGCACCGGCCCCGGGGTCCTGGGTGTCCTCGGGCCCCCGTCAAGGCGAGTCCGGCGGGCGGCCAGGGCCTGCATTTGGAACTGAGCCTGCAGGCTGAGCCCCAGGCTGTGGGGCGGAAGGTCCGGGGCGGTGCGGACCCAGCAGCCGTCGGGTCCCAGCTCCCACGAGGTGGCCTGGTCCAGGAGGGCCCAGTCGAGAAGCCCGGCCACCCGTCGCTGGAGGGCCGGGTCGGCGATGGGCACCACCACCTCCACCCGGCGGTCGAGATTGCGCTCCATGAGATCGGCGGAGCCCATAGCCACCCGGACCGGCCTCCCGGCCGGTCCCCCGAAGCAGAACACCCGGGAGTGCTCGAGGTAGCGGCCCACGATGGACCGGACCCTGATCCCGTCGGACAGCCCGGGGACGCCGGGTCGGAGGCAGCACCGTCCCCGGACCACCAGGTCCACCGAGGCGCCGGCCTGGGAGGCCCGGTAGAGGGCGTCGATCATGGCCGGGATCGGTCAGGCCGTTGGTCTTGATGACGATCCGGCCGTCGGGACCGGCCCGACGCTCGGCGTCGATGGCCTCCAGCAGCCCCGACCGGGTGGTCAGGGGCGAGACCAGGAGGCGTCCGGAACTCGGGCGGCTCCCCCGACCCGGAGAGCAGGTTGAACAGCTCGCCCACGTCGGCCCCGATGTCCGGGTCGGCGGTGAACAGGCCCAGGTCCTCGTAGGCCCGGGCGGTGTCGGCGTTGTAGTTGCCGGTCCCGATGTGGCAGTACCGGCGGACATCGGCGCCCTCCCGCCGGACCACCAGGCAGATCTTGGCGTGGGTCTTGAGGGTGGCCAGGCCGTAGATCACCTGCACGCCGGCCTCCTCGAGCGCCCGGGCCCAGGCGATGTTGGTCCGCTCGTCGAACCGGGCCTGTAGCTCGACCACCACGGTCACCTGCTTGCCGGCCCTGCGAGGCGCGGATCAGCGATGCCACCATCGGACTGTCCGGCCCGGTCCGGTAGAGGGTCTGCTTGATGGCCAGGACATCGGGGTCCTGGGCGGCGGCGGCCACGAAGGCCTCGACCGAGCCGCTGAACGACTCATAGGGGTGGTGGACAAGTACGTCCCGCTCGGCCAGGACCGAGAAGAGGTCGGCGCCCCCGCCGAACGGGGGTGCCACCACCGGGGTCCACGGTTCGGCCGAGAGTCCGGGCGGTCCAGCTCGGTCAGCGGGGCGAGGCCGCTGAGGTCGAGCGGCACGTCGACCAGGTACACGCTGTCCTCGGGCACATCGACCTCGGCGACGAGCATGTCCAGGAGGTCGGCGGAGATGCCCGACGGAGACCTCGAGCCGTACGGCCTGGCCGAACCGACGTCGGTGCAGCTCGAGCTCCAGGGCGGCCACGCAGGTCCTCGGTCTCGTCCTCGTCCACCGAGAGGTCGACGTTGCGGGTCACCCGGAACACCTGGTGCTCCTCGATGCGCATGCCGGGGAAGACGCTGTCGAGATGGGCCGCCACCACCTGCTCCACCAGGACGAATCGCCGGCCGTCGGCCAGTGGCACGAGGCGCGGGAGGAGGGGTGGCACCTTGACCTGGGCGATCCGCTCCTCGCCGGTGAGGGGGTCGGCCACCCGCACCACCAGGTTGAGGGAGAGATTGGCGATGGCGGGGAAGGGATGTCCCTGGCCCATGGCCAGCGGGGTGAGGATCGGGAAGATCCCCCGGCTGAACAGCTCGCCCAGCGTAGAGCGGTCGGCGTCGTCGAGGGTGTGCCAGTCGGCCAGCACCATCCCGGCGGCGGTCAGGGCCGGCCGCACCTGGTCGGAGGAACAGGTCGCTGTGGCGCTCCACCAGCTCGGTGGCCCGGGCGGTGATGGCGGCCAGCTGCTCGTCGGGACGCCATGCCGTCGGGCGAGCGGAGCCCGGAGCCCGGCGGCCACCTGATCCTCCAGTCCGGCCACCCGCACCTGGAAGAACTCGTCGAGTCCCTCGGCGAAGATGGCCAGGAACCGGACCCGCTCGAGCAGGGGAAACCGGCGGTCGGCCACCAGGTCGAGGAGCCGGGCCGCCGAAGTCGAGCCAGGAGAGCTCGCGGTTGATGAACCGCCCCGGGTCGGACAGGGTGGCCATGGGGCCGGTCCGGACGGGTCCCATGGACGGCAGACCGGGCGGGCTCGTGGCGTCAGCGGGGGCACTGGCGGCGCTGGCGGCGCTCGGGCCGGTATCGGTGATGGTGGCAGGGTCCGGCCAGCGGGGCCCACGCCGGCGGTCCGGGCTCCCGTTCCGGCGGTCGGTGCCGGTGCCGGTCGGTGCCACGAATGAGGGCAGCGCGATCCCCCGGTCGGTCACGCCGGATCCCCTGTCCAACCGGCCTTCCGAGCCGGATCTCGATCCAGGAAGGACACCGGTCCCACGACGGCCCTGGCTCCACCGAACTCCGGTCCCACGCCGATAGGCTCGCCCGGATGCCGGTGATGACGTTGCGATCCTCGACGACCAAACGTCCCCACCGGGCCTTCAAGGCCCGTCGGCGCACCGAGTTGGGGCTGCTGGTGGCGGCCTCGATCATCATCATCGCCGCCTACACCCTGATGATCCTGGGGAACACGTCGAAGGTCCCGGCCGACGTGGTGCCCCTGATGCTGGCCATGCTGCTGCTCGGAGGGTCGGCCCACATCGCCAACCGTATCTTCGTACCCAGTGCCCACCCGGTGATCCTCCCCATCGCCTTCCTGCTCAACGGCATCGGCTACGTGATGATCTTCCGGATCGACCTGGGCAAGGCCGGAGCAGACTACGCCCCCCTGCAGGCGGCCTGGACGGCGGGCGGTGTGGCCGCCTACGTCCTCACCCTGGTCATCGTGCGCCGGTCGCGGGACCTCGACCGCTACCGGTATCTCCTGCTGGCCGCCGGGGTGGCCCTGCTCCTGCTGCCCGCTGGTGCCCCACGTGGGGGCCGAACATCAACGGGGCCCGTCTGTGGGTCAAGTTCGGCAGCTTCGAGTTCCAGCCGGTGGAGCTGGGCAAGATCGTCCTGTGCATCTTCTTCGCCTCGTACTTCGCCGACAAGCGCGAGCTGCTGACCATCCCCACGGCCCGGTTCGGCAACCGGCTGTTCCTCGACCCCCGACCCCTGGTGCCCATCCTTCTGGCCTGGGTCTTCGCCATCGGCGTCATGAGCCTCGAGCACGACATCGGCTTCTCGGCCATGCTGTTCACCCTGTTCATCGGCCTGCTGTGGGTGACCACCGGCCGCACCGGCTACCTGGTCCTCGGCGATCGTGCTGTTCGCCATCGGGGCCTACCTGGCCAGCCAGTACTTCAACCAGACCCACATCCGGGTGGAGACGTGGCTGGACCCGGGCAAGTACGCCAACACCTCGGGCCGCCAGCTGGTCCAGTCGTGGTACGCCCTCGGGAGCGGCGGCATCGGAGGCTCCGGCCTCGGCCTCGGGTTCGGTGCCTACGAGATCCCCATTCCGCAGACCGACTTCATCTTCGCCATCATCGGCGAGGAGATGGGCCTGCTGGGCTCCACCATGGTGGTGGTGGCCTTCCTGCTGCTGGTGGGAGCGGGGCTGCGCATCGCCCAGGCGGCCCGCTCGGAGTTCGCCAAGCTCACCGCCGTCGGTCTGACCATGATCCTCGGGTTCCAGGCCTTCTTCATCATCGGCGGGGTCGTCCGGATCCTCCCCCTGACCGGGATCACCCTCCCCTTCGTCTCCTACGGGGGTTCGGCCCTCATCGCCAACTACGTCCTCATCGCCCTCCTCATGCGCATCTCCGACGAGGGCGGGGCCGCCGTCGACGCCGCCGACCAGGCCCAGTGGGAGAAGGCCGAGGAGCGACGAGAACGCCTGCTCAGTGGGGCTAGGCTGGGCCAGGTGGGGAGCCTGGGGCTGGAGGGGGCTGGAGGGCCAGGGCGTGGCCCCGGGCCGGCTCCGTCACTCACAGTCACTCCGTCACCCCGAAGGCGTTGCTCCCGGACCGGGCGGCGTCACGTCGCCGTCGACTTCGAACAGCCGGCGGTCGATGAGGATGGGCACGCTCACCGGCTGGAGGAGGGCGACGGTCAGACCGTCCGAGGGCCGGCACGAGTGCACCGACCGACCGGTGCGGCCGCGGAGGTCCAGCTCGGCGAAGTAGATGGCGCCCTGTCGACCGACCAGCCGCACCGCCACCACGTCGATGTCGAAGCCCTGCAGGACCTGGCTCATGAGCTCGTGGGTGAGGGGCCGGGGCGTGGGGATCCTGCGCATGGCGTGGGTGAGCACCACGGCGTCCTGAAACCCGATGGAGAAGGAGAGCTGCCGCCGCGGTGACTCCGACTCCCGGAGCACGACGGTCGGATGCTGGTTGGGCAGATCGACGTTGACGGCGGCGACAAGGGCCATCCGGTAGTCGCCCATGACCGGCGCTGAAGCCGGTACCGGCGCCGGTGCCGCCGCGGGTGCAGGCGACACCGGTCGGCGCGTGGACCCGGTGAGGTCCTGCTCCGGTTCACCGCCGGTCGGCCCCCGGTCCTCCGCTTCGGAACCGTCCCGCACCACGTCGTCGGCGTCCGGACCGGCCACCGGGCCGGCGTCGTCCACCCCTTCTGTCGCCGTCCCGCCGTCCAGGGCCGGCGGCACGGGCGCGTCGACCTGGTCCGACGCCGACTCGGTCATCGGGCGCTCCGGGAGTTGACGCTGGCGGTGATCCCGATGGCCGCCATGAAGACGATCATGGCCGAGCCGCCGTAGGAGAGGAACGGGAGGGGGATGCCGGTCACCGGCATGATCCCCATGTTCATCCCGACGTTCTCGAACACCGAGAAGACCAGCAGGGCGAAGATGCCCGGTGCACAGCAGCCGGCCCAGGCTGTCCCGGGCCAGCTGGGCGGCCCGGAGGACGCGCCAGGCCACCACCCCGTAGATGGCCAGGAGGACGCTGGCGCCGACGAAGCCCACCTGCTCCCCCACCGCCGAGAAGATGAAGTCGGTCTGCTGCTCGGGCACATAGGCCAGGTTGGTCAGGGCACCGTGACCCAGCCCCCGGCCGAACACGCCGCCGTGGGCGATGGCCTCCTTGGCCTGGGCCACGTTGTAGGTGGCGGCCTGGCTGGCCCCGTTGGGGGAGATGAAGCTGGTCAGGCGGTCGATCTGGTACTTCTGGAGGAGGCCCACGTTGACGGCGAACAGCACCAGCAGCACGGCGGCGACGATGAGCGCCAGGAGGTAGCGGCCGGGCATGCCGGCCACCGCCAGCATGACCAGCAGGATGACCGACATCACGATGGCCGTGCCCAGGTCGGGCTGCTTGAAGACCAGCAGGATGGGCAGCCCGGCCATCAGGACCATGCGGACCAGGTCGCGGAAGTCGAGGCCCTCGGGCCGTCGCGAGCAGTAGGTGGCGATGGCGATGATCAGCACCAGGGTGGCGAACTCGGAGGGCTGGAGCTGGATGGGCCCGAGAGGGAACCAGCGCTGTGCCCCCAGCCGGGCCGGTGTGGCCAGCACGGCGACCAGGGCCACCAGGATGCCGATGTAGAGCACGGTGCTGAACTGCTCCAGCCGCCGGTAGTCGAAGAGGGCCATGGCCACCATCACCACCACCCCGATGACCAGGAAGATGGCCTGGCGCTTCAGGAAGTACCGGGGGTCCTCACCGGCCAGGGCCAGCTTCCCCTTGGTGGCGGTGTACACCGTGACCACCCCGATCACGGCCGAGGAGGACGGTGCAGCCCACCAGGACCACGTCGAACCGGGCGCTCAGGCTCCGGATCCGAGGCCGGGCGGCGACGGTTGCAGGGGCGTAGTTCACCAAGGGACTCTGACCGGGGAAGGTTACTCGCCCGCCCCGGCCCCCCTCGCCCGCGCCCAGAGCTACCGGTCACGCGACCGCCCCCCACATGGCCTCGACGGGAGGCTCGAGGCCCGTCCAGGCCGCCAGCTGGAGGGCGGCCTGGTGGACCAGCATCCCGAGCCCGTTGGCGACCGTCGCCCCCCGTGGCCTGGCCGCGGCCATCCAGGGCGTCTCCGACGGGTGGTAGACCAGGTCGACCACCACCTGGCCGGCGTGGAGCAGGGACGGATCGATCGGCCAGGACACTCCTCGGGCCGGCCTGCCGCGGCCGTGCCGGCCATGCCCACCGGGGTGGCGTTGACCACCAGGTCGCAGGAGGGGGCGTCCTCGGGCGCCCCGGCCCGCCCCACGGCCCCGGCCAGGGCCAGCGGCGGCCGCGGCCCGCGTCCGGGGTGCGGTTGACCACGACGACCTCGGCCGCCCCGGCGTCGGCCAGCGCGGCGATCACAGCCCGGGCCGCGCCCCCGGCCCCCACCACCAGGCAGCGGCGTCCGCCGGGATCGAAGCCGTCCCGGCGACGGAGGGCGGCCAGCAGTCCGGCCCCGTCGGTGTTCTCGCCGCGCCAGGCATGCCGGTTCACCGGTGTCGACCACGCAGTTGACGGCACCCAGCCGCTCGGCCAGGGGCGAGAGCCGGGCAACCAGACGGGCCACCTCGTCCTTGTGGGGCATGGTCACCGACAGGCCCCGGATGCCCAGGGCCCGGGCCCCGTCCAGGGCCTCCGCCGGTCCGGCCGGCCGGCACCGGGAACCCCACCGACACCCAGTCCAGGCCCAGCTCGGCGAAGGCGGTGTTGTGCAGGAGCGGGGAGAGCGAGTGGGCCACCGGGTCCCCGATGACCCCGACCACCGTGGTGGCCGCCGACAGTCCGACCGGTCCTCGGCGCCGAGGTGCCGGGCCGCCGTGGTGTCCGCCGTCATCCCAGCGCCCCGCTGCTGGGCCAGCGCCTCGTTGGCCTGCTGTTGGGCGAAGGTGTCGGCGAAGGCCTCGGTGCCGTCCTTCTCCACCACCACGAAGTACAGCCACGATCCGGCCGGGGGGTCGAGGGCGGCCTGGAGGGCGGCCGGGGACGGGAAGCAGATCGGGGTCGGGGTCAGGCCCTTGTTCAGGTAGGTGTTGTACGGGGAGCTGGATGGCCAGGTCGGCGGAGGTGACCGGTCCCCCGTCCCGGCCCTCGGAGTAGAGGACCGTCGAGTCCATCTGGAGGGGCATGTCGTTGGCCAGCCGGTTGAGGATGACCCGGGCCACCGGGCCCAGGTTCTTCTGGATGACCCCCTCCTTCTCGACGATGGAGGCCACGGTGATCAGCCTGGTACGGGGTGAGCCCGAGCTTGGCCGACTCCGGCCTGGAGGTCGAGGCCGTCGGCCAGGCGGTCGAACCGGTCGACCATGGCGGTCAGCAGCTGGGTGTCGGTCTCCCCCGGCACCACCATGTACTGCCCGGTGCCCAGCAGCCCGTCGAGGTTGGTCGAGCCCGACCGGCTGCCACGGTGACTGCACCGTGCCGCCGGTGGCCACGGCGGCGAAGGCGGCCTCGGTGTGCCCGGGCAGCTGGCCCACCCGGGTGGCCACCTCGGCCACGGTGAAGCCGGGCGGGATCTCGAGTGGGAAGACGTTGGGGCCGGCCCCGATGACCTGGTCGACGGTGGCGAAGCTGCTGTTCTTGCGGAAGGCGTAGGAGCCGGGTAGCACCGAGGGAGAGCTGTGGAACTGGCTCCAGATCCGGTAGGCCAGGGAGCTGCCGATGACCCCCTTGGCCTCGAGGGTCGACGCCAGCTGGTTGGCCCCGGTCCCGGAGCGGACGGTGGCGATGACCTGGGTGCCCGGGCGGCCGCCCGGGCTGGCCTCGTGCTGCACCCACAGGAAGCCGCCCAGGAGGACCACCACGACCAGGGCCACCACGACGACCAGGGCCAGCGGACCGCCAGGGGTGGCGCTGCCGCTGGTCGGCCGTGGGCCCGGGGTCGTGGACCGGCTGACTGGACGCCGGGCTGTTCACCGATGTCGGACGGTCCTCCCGGCACGCCTGGGACCGCCCGGCACACCCGGGCCGGGCGGCTCAGTCGGCCCGGTCGGTCCTGTCGTGCTCACGGCCGACCCGACGCCGAGTCGAGCCAGGCCGACAGCATGACGGCGGCCGCCGCCTGGTCCACGACGCCGCGGCGCTTCCGACCACCGGCCCCGCCGGCGGCCAGGGCCTGATGGGCCGTGACCGTGGTCAGGCGCTCGTCGAACAGCTCCACGTCGATGTGGTGGGGCTGCCAGCAGTGCGCCCAGGGCGTCGGCCTCGTCGACTGCCTCGGTGGCGGCCCGGCCCCGGGTCCCGTCGAGCGACAGGGGCAGGCCCACCACCACCACTACGGCCTCCTCCTCGATGATCAGGTCGACCAGCGCCGGCGGTCGCGCGTCGACATCGCCGGACCGGACCACGGTGGTCCGGGGCAGGGCCATGGTCCCGGCGGAGTCGGTCACGGCGATCCCGATGCGACGTGAGCCCAGATCGATGCCGACGGCCCGACCCCGGCGGGTCGGTTCGTCGGCGGTCATGGGCGGTCAGTCACCACGGAGGACCCGCCGCGCCTCGTCGAGGGCCCGGTCGATGCCGCTCGGGTCCTTGCCGCCGGCCACGGCCATCTCCGGCGATCCCCCGCCCCCGCCACCGAGGAGCGGGGCCACCTGTTTGACCAGCTCACCGGCGTGGACCGGCATCGGACCCGGAGCGGTCGGCCGAGACGGCCAGCGACGCCTTGGTGCCGTCGGGACTGCCCCCGAGGACCACCGCCCGCAGTCCGGCCGTGGTCCGGGCGGTCTGGGCCAGGTCCCGGAGCGCGTCGGGCTCCAGCCCGTCGCGCCGGGCCACCACCACCCCGTCGACGGCGCTCGGCGGCCAGGGCTGACGCCTCGGACTGCAGCTCGCGGCTGCGGGCCTGCTCGAGGGACCGCTCGGCGGCCCGCTGCCGCTCGAGGAGCCGGTCGATGGCCTCGGGCACGTGCTCCGGCTCGGTGCGCAGCAGGGCGGCCGCCTCGGCCAGCAGCCCCTCGCGGGCCACGATCCGGTCGAGGGCGCTGGTGCCGGTCACGGCCTCGATCCGACGGGTGTTGGAGCCGATGGACGACTCGGAGGTGACGGTGATGGGCCCGATCATGCCCAGCGCCCCCACGTGGGTCCCGCCGCACAGCTCGATGGAGTGGGGCCCGGCCCGGACCACCCGGACCCGCTCGCCGTACTTGTCCCCGAAGAAGGCCAGCGCCCCCATGGCCTCGGCCTGGGCCTTGGTGGTCTCCTCCACGATGACGTCGGCGTCGGTCAGCACGTCGGCGTTGGCCATGGTCAGCCACCGACTGACAGCTCCTCGGGGGCCACGTTGCCGTGTGTGGCTGAAGTCGAACCGGAGATGGTCGGGAGCCACCAGGGAGCTCTGCTGGCGCACGTGGTCGCCCAGCACGGCCCGCAGGGCGGCATGGAGCAGATGGGTGCCGGTGTGGTTGCGGCGGAGCGAGTCGCGCCGGACACCGTCGATGGTGGCCAGGGCGTCCTGCCCGGCGAAGAGCTCGCCGGTGATGTGGGCCCGGTGGGAGGTCAGCCCGGGCAGGGCCGAGACGGTGTCGTAGACGGTGGCGGTGCCGGTCTCGGTCACGATGGTGCCGGTGTCGCCGACCTGGCCGCCGCCCTCGGCGTAGAAGGGGGTCCGGTCGAGGAAGATCTCGGCCTGGCCCGGCGTGGCCGGGATCCAGGTCGGCCAGCACGGCCACCACCCGGGCCGGAGCCGAGTAGCCGTCGGGCCGCTGGCCCACGAACACCGTCTGGCCCTCGGTGTCGAGCACCGAGCGGTAGGCCTGCTCGCCGGCCGGGGTCTTGCCGGCCCGGGCGGCCGCCCGGGCCTGGGTGCGCTGCACGTCCATGGCCGCCTCGAAAGCCGCCAGGTCGACCGACACCCCGGCCTCCTCGGCGATCTCGACGGTGAGCTCCACCGGGAACCCGTAGGTGTCGTGCAGGCGGAAGGCCAGGTCTCCGGAGACCGCCCCCGCGCCCGAGGCCAACTCCTCCTCGAGGATGGTGGACCCGGTGGCCAGCGTGCGGAGGAATCCCTCCTCCTCGCGCCCGACGACGTCCAGTATCGAGGTGGTGCTGCTCGGCCAGGGCCGGGTAGGCCGACGCCGAGGATGCCCGACGGCGGCATCGACCAGCCTCGGCGTCACCGGCCCGTCGAACCCCAGCTGGCGGGCCCGGCGGACCGCCCGGCGGATGATCCGGCGGAGCACGTAGCCCCGGCCCTCGTTGGCCGGCAGCACCCCGTCGGCCACCAGCATGGACATGGCCCGTCCGTGGTCGGCCAGGATCCGCAGGCCGACGTCGGCACCGGTCGTCGTCGCCGTAGGTGTGGCCGGTGATCGACTGGGCCGTCTCGATCATGGGCAGGAACAGATCGGTGGCGAAGATGGAGTCGGCGCCCTGGATGACGGGAAGGATGCGCTCGAGCCCGGCGCCGGTGTCGATGCTCGGTCGGGGCAGATCGTCGAGTGGACCCGTCGGGGTGGCGGTTGTACTGCATGAAGACCAGGTTCCAGATCTCCACGAACCGCTCCGACCCGCCGAACGCCGGCCCCCCGTCGTCGCCGTAGCGGGATCCCTTGTCGAAGAAGAGCTCCGAGCTGGGGCCGCACGGGCCGGTGTCCCCCATCTTCCAGAAGTTGTCGTCGCCAAGTCGCTGGATCCGCTCGGCGGGGATCCCGACGGCATCGCGCCAGATCTGCTCGGCCTCGTCGTCGCTCTCGAACACGGTGACCCACAGCCGGTCACCGTCGATGCCGAGGACCTCGGTGACCAGCTCCCAGGCGAAGGGGATGGCCTCGGACTTGAAGTAGTCGCCGAAGCTGAAGTTGCCCAGCATCTCGAAGAAGGTGCAGTGGCGTTCGGTGGTGCCCGACCACGTCGATGTCCACGGTCCGGAAGCATTTCTGGACCGACGTGGCCCGAGGCCACGGGGGCACTTCGTCCCCGAGGAAGAAGGGCTTGAACGGCACCATGCCGGCGATGGTGAACAGCACCGAGGGATCGTGGGGGATGAGGCTGGCCGAGGGCACGGGCGTGTGGCCGCGCTCGGTGAAGAAGCGGGTGAAGGCGCCGCGGAGATGGTCGGCGTCGGGCGCCGTGCCGGAGGTCACGACCTCGAATCCTACCGGGCCAGGTCGGAAGCGGGACTTCGCCGTCGGACGCTTGGGCCTCCGACCGGGCCGACGGACGCGCCGGGGCTCCTCGCGGGCCGACGGCGGCGCGGCCACCCTCAGCGGGGCCTGGGCGGAGCGGGACGGCCAGATCTGCTGCCACTCCCTGGGCGGCCAGGTCGGACCACAGCTCCTCCTCCCGCCGCATGCATCTCGTCGCGACCCGAGCTGACGGCGTCCCGCAGCCGGTCCCCGGCACCGCCGGCCACCTGTCGCGCCGAGCGGCCCACCTCGACCACCAACGCGTCGGGCTGCAGACGGGCGGCGGCCTGCTGCACCGTGCGCCGGACCCGCCGCTCGGCCCACAGCGACGATGCCGGCCCCGATGGCCGCCCCGGTCACCAGCCAGAAGGTGCGCTTGGGCACGGCTCAGGCCTTTCCGTTGCCCGGTGGCGGAGGTGAAGACCCGTTGCCGTCCTTGGACACCTGGCCCGAGGCCAGGCGCCGGATGCCGGTGGCCGCCCCGGCCCGCACGGCGAGGACCTTCACCACCGGATTGGCGAAGGCCCGGTAGGCCAGCTTGGACGCCGAGTCCACCGTGGCGTGCACCGACTCCGTGGAGTCCAGCACGGCGCCGACCCGCTCCATCTCGGTGGCGGCCTGGTCCACCACCCGCTGGGCGTCGGCGACCAGCGGGACGGTCTGGCGCCGGAGGTCATCGGCCACGCGGCGGAGGGTGCGGACCTGGCGTCGGAGCGAGCCCAGGGCGACCAGCAGCCCGGCCACGGCCACGAAGCAGAGGATGGAGGCGACGAGTACGGCGATCTGGCCGGCGGACATGATCCGGTCAGTGTAGATCCTTGACGTTCCCCGGCCGGAGGCTCGCCCGCCCCGGCTCGTCCCCCCTGGGTGCAGCCGCTGGTCGTCCTCCCCGATTCCGGCCGATCGCCCTCCCGACTTTGGCTGATCGCCCTCCCCGACTCCGGTGATCGCCCTCCCCGACTCCGGCGATCGCCCTCCCCGACTTTGGCTGATCGCCCTCCCCGACTCCGGTTGCTTCCGTGCGCGCCACGGTCTACGGCGTAGACCGTGGGGGCCAATTGGGTTGCAGTCGGACACCATGCCGTAGGAGCCGGCCTGAGCGGTGTCACGGCATCCACCCAGGTCGCGCCGGGATCAGCCGGGCTCGCCGATACCCCGCCTCAGGTCGATGCCATGCCCACGATGGGCTGGTTGAGGTGTATGACCACCGGTCGAGCCGTAGAAGGGGCGTCCCCGAAGGAGAAGATGCCGCCGTCGCTGGCCACCAGCCAGTAGCCGCCACCGGTCTGGTCGGCGGCCATGCCCACGATGGGCTGGTTGAGGTGCATGGCCACCGGTGCCCCCGTGGAAGGCGGCGTCCCCGAAGGCGAAGATGCCGCCGTCGCTGGCCACCAGCCAGTAGCCGCCGCCCGTCTGGGGTCGGCGGCCATGCCCACGATGGGCTGGTTGAGGTGCATGCCGCCGGTGGAGCCGTGGAAGGCGGCGTCCCCGAAGGAGAAGATGCCGCCGTCCCGGGCCACCAGCCAGTAGCCGTGACCGGTCGGGAGTGGCGGCCATGCCCACGATGGGCTGGTTGAGGTGCATGCCGCCGGTGGAGCCGTAGAAGCCGGCGTCCCCGAAGGCGAAGATGCCGCCGTCGCTGGCCACCAGCCAGTAGCCGCAGCCCGGTGGGCGTCGCCGCCATGCCCACGATGGGCTGGTTGAGGTGCATGCCGCCGGTGGAGCCGTAGAAGCCGGCGTCCCCGAAGGCGAAGATGCCGCCGTCACTGGCCACCAGCCAGTAGCCGTCGACTGGTCTGGTCGGCGGCCATGCCCACCACCGGCTGGTTGAGGGTCAGCCCCCCGGTGGAGCCCTGGAAGGCGGCGTGACCGAAGGCGAAGATGCCGCCGTCGCTGGCCACCAGCCAGTAGCCCGGCGGGGCGTAGGTGTAGTGGTCGCCGGCCACCAGGGGGCTCGATCCCTCCGAGTTGGCGACCGAGACGTCCACGGTGGCCCCGGCCGACGGCCCGGCCGGGGCCCGGGCCAGCAGGGACGTGGGCGACGTCACCGAGAAGGATGCCGGGGTGCCCCCGAACTGCACCGAGGTGGCGCCGGAGAAGTTGTACCCGGTCACGGTCACCGAGTTCCCCCCGTCACCGGACCCTTGGCCGGCTCGATCCCGGTCACCACCGGGCACACGGGGGGTGAGGTCAGCACGGCCAGGAGTCGGGATCCCACCGGCGAACCCCATCCGCTGGCCACGTCGTAGTTGGCCGTGGCCGGATATCTCCCCTCGCTGGACGAGAGCAGGGCGTTGGTTCCCACCGTGACGTCGTTGAACGGCGCGCCGGCACACGACCCGGCGTCGTACAGCACCGGATTGATCATCCCGGCCGGGCTGCCGATGTGCTGGTCGATGACGGCGACCAGCGCCGCCCACAGGGGCGAGGCGCCGCTGGTGCCACCCACGACGCCCCAGGTTCCACCGCGGTAGGACCAGTAGATGGCGTAGCCGTGGACCGGGATCAGCGGACGCCGCCACATCGGGGACCTCCCGGCAGCTGGATCGGCCGAGGGCGGTGCACTGGGCCACGGCGGCAGCGGCGTCCACGCCCGGGCCCGACTGCCAGGAGGGTTGACCGAAGTCCGACGAGACCCCACCGCCGCCGGCGCCGTAGAAGTCGTCCCACACCGACTCGGTGGGAGGGGACCCTGCCGACGTGAGTGACGTACCACCCACCCCGGTGACATCGGGCTGGTCGGCGGGGTCGTCCACGGTCACCGCGGTGGATGGCTGCGTCGGGTAGCAGTCGGTGGACCCCGAGTCCCCCGAGGCGGCCACCACCGTCTGACCCTGGGTCGCAGCCTGGGCGAAGAGCGACGGACTCTGTGGCCTGCTGGCCCTCCCTGCATGGCCATCTGGGGTTCGCACAGGCCCCAGCTGGTGGTGATGACCTTCAGCGAGGGGTCGTTCACCATCGCCATCGTAGGTGTCGATTGGTCCGACTCCCGGACTGGGGCCCGGTGTACACCTTGACCGTCGCCCCCGGGGCCAGCCCGATGACATCCTCGATGTCCAGGGCCGCCTCGCCCTGCTGCACGGTGCTCGACGGTCCCCCGTCAACGCTGGTGTTGGTCACCGACGTGGAGATGCCGTAGCACGCCTTGTAGGCGGTGATGTCGGCCGGCGTGTACGGCTCCAGCTCGTAGACCCCGATGGTCACGCCGGTCCCGTCCAGACCGTCCCCGTAGAGGGAGTTCAGCCCGTAGGCGGCCGCCAGTTGCGTGGCGGTGTAGCCCCCGGTGTTGGCGGCGGCCTGGCACGAGCCCGGTCCGACGACCGGGCACGGCCTCAGGGCCCGGGCCCGTCGGGGTCCCACCCGGGGCCGACGAGCCACCCCGAGGTGTGGTGACCAGTTGCGGTTGCGGTGTGGCCACCGTCGACAGTCCGATCACCCCGGCCACCGACGACACCAGCGACGAGGGGACGGCGGCCTGTTGCGGAGTGAACCGGGCCACCCGACCGTCGGAAAGGCGGGCGGACACCAGGGACACGTCGAGGGCCTGTTCCAGTTGGGCCGTGGAGCCGGTGACCGGAATCAGGAGACCGTCGGCCGACGTCGGCCCGGGCTGGAGGCCCGACGAGGTCAGCCACGAGCGGGTGGCAGCGATGGTCTCCGGGGTCGGCCCGAACGTCGGGCCGAACTGACCTGGCGGCCAGGTAGTGGTGGTACTGGGGAGATCCCGGCGTCGACACGGCAGCCACGAAGGCATCCAGGGCGGACTGGTCGCGGGGATGGAGGGCCACGTCGACGGTGACCTCGGCGGAGGCGTCGGCCGGACCCACGACGGCGGAGCCGGCCGGAAGCAGAGGTGCCGCACCGGCCAGGCGGACCAAGGGACCGGGGCCGTTGGCTGAGGCCGCTCCGGCCAGGGACCCCAGGCCGGAGCCCACCACCAGCACCACCGAGATGGCGAGGCAGGGCAGCAACGATGCCGCCACCCACCCCCGTCCCTGCCGCTTCATGGCCGACAGTCTGTCCTATTCCGCCGGCACTGCCGCGTCATGGGGGTCGGAGCCAGGGTCCGCCTCGACACCCGGGTCCCCCCGGTCACGCGATTCCGACTCGACCCCCGGTTCCGGTTCGGCGCCGGGTCTCCCCTCCAGCCCATCTCCGGCCCGCCAACGGTTCAGTCGTTCGGCCACCACGGCCTCGTGGCCGCGGTCGCTCGGCTCGTAGTAGCGGTGGTCGCTCAGTTCGTCGGGTCGGTACTGCTGCTCGGCCCAGGCGCCGGGCAGGTCATGGGGGTACACGTAGCCCTCGCCGTGTCCGATCGACCCGGCACTCCGGTAGTGGGCGTCCCGGAGGTGGGCGGGCACGGTGCCCCTGGGCCCCTCGCGCACGTCGCGCTGGGCCCGTCCCAGGGCCACCGTGACCCGGTTGGACTTGGGGGCGCAGGCCAGATGGACCACGGCCTGGGCCAGGTTGAGCTGGGCCTCGGGCAGCCCGACGAACTCGACGGCCCGGGCGGCGGCATCGGCCACCACCAGGGCCAGGGGATCGGCCTCACCGATGTCCTCGCTGGCCAGGATGACCAGCCGGCGGGCGATGAACCGGGCGTCCTCCCCGGCCTCCAGCATCCGGGCCAGCCAGTACAGCCCGGCGTCGGGATCCGATCCCCGCACCGACTTGATGAAGGCGCTGACCTGGTCGTAGTGGTCGTCCTCGCCGTAATGGTGGAGCCGGGAGTGCCGGGCCCGCTCGACGTCGTCCAACGTCACCGGAGCGGATCCGGCCAGGGCCATGGCCACCTCCAGTGTGGTGAGCACGGCCCGGGCATCCCCGTCGGCCAGGCCCACCAGCGCCGCCACCGCATCCGGCTCGGCCGTCGCTCCCTCGGCGTCCAGACCCCGGGCCACCACCTGTTCCAACTCCGGCAGTGAGAGGGGCTCCAGCCTCCACAGGGTGGAACGGGAGAGGAGAGGTGCATTGACCTCGAAGAACGGATTCTCCGTGGTGGCCCCGATGAGCACGAGCAGGCCCTCCTCCACCGAAGGCAGGAGGGCGTCCTGCTGGGAGCGGTTGAACCGGTGGACCTCGTCGAGGAACAGGATGGTCCCCCGGCCCTGCTCACCGAGGAGCCGACGCGCCCCCTCCACCACCTCGCGCACGTCCTTGACCCCGGCACTGACCGCCGAGAGGGGGACGAAGCGCTTGGCCGTGGCCGTGGCCACCACGGAGGCCAGTGTGGTCTTTCCGGTCCCGGGTGGGCCCCAGAGGATGGCCGAGGTCAGGCGGTCGGCCTCGATGAGGGCCCGCAGCGGGTGCGCCCGGACCGACCAGGTGCTGCTGGCCGATGATCTCGTCCAGCGTGCGTGGGCCGGAGGCGGGCGGCCAGGGGCGCCCGGGCGGCCAGACGCTCCTCGGCGGCGCCGGAGAAGAGATCGTCACCGGCCATGGCGCCCGGATCAGTCCCGAGGTGGGAGCGGCTGCAGGCCGAGGTCGGCCAGCACTCCGGGGGCCAGCGGCTTGGGGGCACCGGTCATGGGGTCCGAGCCGGACTGGGTCTTGGGGAAGGCGATGACCTCGCGGATGGAGTCCTCACCGGCGAAGATGGCGACGAGCCGGTCGATGCCCACCGCGAAGCCGGCATGGGGTGGCGCACCGTAGCGGAAGGCACCGAGCAGGAAGCCGAAACGCGACCTCGGCCTCCTCCTCGCCGATCCCCAGCACCGAGAAGACCCGGCTCTGGATGTCGGCCCGGTGGATCCTCACGCTGCCCGATCCCAACTCCCAACCGTTGAGCACCAGGTCGTAGGCCTGGGAGCGGACCGAGGCGGGGTCGGTCTCCAGCCGGTCGATGTCGTCGGGGTGGGGCATGGTGAAGGGATGGTGGGCGGCCACCGGATGGCCGGCGTCGTCCACCCCGTCGAACATGCGGGAAGTCCACTACCCACAGATAGCGGTAGGGGCCCTCGCTGACCGGGCGGCCTCCGAGGTCGACCCGCAGATGCCCGAGGACGGTGCAGGCCAGCCGGTAGTCGTCGGCCACCACCAGCACCAGATCGCCCGTCGAGGCCCCGGTCGCCGACAGCAGACCGGCCCGCTCCCCGTCGGACAGGAACCGGTCGAGGGGCGAGTCGAGGGCCGGGTCCCCGTCCTCGCCGGCGGTGACCCGGAACCAGGCCAGGCCCTTGGCCCCCAGCGCCCGGGCCCGGTCGGTGAGGGCGTCCAGTCTGGACCGGGTCAGAGTCGCGCCCCCCGCCAAGACCAGGGCCTTCACGCACGGAGCTCCAAAGGCATTGACCCCGGTGCCCTCGAACACCGCGGACAGGTCGATCAGCTCCATGCCGAAGCGCAGGTCGGGCTTGTCGGTGCCGTAGCGGTCGATGGCCTCGGCCCAGGTCATTGTGGGGATGTCGGCCGGGCGCTCTCCGGTGACGGCTTCGGCGGCATCAAGGACCGCCTCGGAGACGAAGGCCAGAACGTCCTCCTGGGAGACGAACGAGGCCTCCACGTCCAGCTGGGAGAACTCGAACTGTCGATCGGCACGCAGATCCTCGTCGCGGAGGCACCGGGCGATCTGGTAGTAGCGGTCCACGCCGGCCACCATCAACAGCTGCTTGGCCAGCTGGGGGCTCTGGGGCAGGACGTAGCAGCTACCGGGGGTGAGGCGGCTGGGCACGACGAACTCACGGGCCCCCTCAGGGGTGGGGGCCCACAGCAACGGGGTCTCCACCTCGACGAATCCTTGACGGTCCATGGCCGACCGCAGGGCGCCGTTGACGGCGGCCCGCACCCGCAGGTTGGCCTGCATTCGAGGCCGGCGCAGGTCAACGTACCGGTGCTTCAGCCGGATCCCCTCGTCCACCTCGACCCGGTCGTCCACGGCGAAGGGCGGGGGCTCGGCCCGGTTGAGCACCATCACGGTGCACTCCCCCAGCTCCACCTGGCCGGTGGGGAGATCGGGGTTGACCGTGCCGTCCGGACGGGGCCGGACGGTGCCCTCCACGGCCAGAACGTACTCGCTGCGGACGTCCACGGTCCCGGGGATCACGCACTGGACGATGCCCGAATGGTCGCGCAGGTCGATGAAGGCCAGATGTTCGCCGTGCTCGCGGCGTTTGGCCACCCAGCCGCACACCGTGACGGTGGACCCGACATCCTCGATCCCGAGGGACCCGCACAGGTGGGTCCGCATGGAGGTCGCTTCGGTTGGGACGGGGCGGGGACGGTCACGGGAGATCCTTTCGGGGCCGGTACCCGATCACGGGACCAGGGACACAGGTCCAGGGACACAGTAGGGGCAGACCGGGAGGTCATCGACCGGCATCATCTCCGGATCCCCCGATGGCGTCCGACGCCGCCGTCCCCTACCGCCTTCTGCACCGCCTCCGCTACCGCCTCCCGCACCGCCTCCACCACCGCCGGGCGGGTCACGGTTCGCTGTTCACCACCACCCCGCAACGGCCGCAGCGACACGGTGCCCGCCGTTTCCTCATCGGGCCCCACGATCAGCGCCAGCCGGGCGCCGGATCGGTCGGCCGACTTCATCTGGGACTTGAGGGAGCGACCGTCGAAGGCCCGGTCGGCCCGGAGTCCGGCCCGGCGCAACTCGGCGGTCAGGTCCCGGGCCGCCTCCCCTCCGGTGACATCCACCACGAAGGCGTCGAGCGGTGTGGGTGACACGGCGAAGACCCCCTCGGCGTCGCAGGCCAGCAGAATGCGCTCGATGCCCAGGCCGAACCCGATCCCCGGGGTCGGAGGGCCTCCCAGCGTCTCCACCATGCCGTCGTAGCGGCCGCCGCCGCCGATGCCGTTCTGGGCCGACTCGAGCGCCTCCGACGAGAACTCGAAGGTGGTCCGGGTGTAGTAGTCGAACCCCCGGACTAGCCGGTGGTCGATCTCGAAAGGCACGCTGAGGGCCGTCAGTCCGGCCATGACCCGCTCGAAGTGGGCCCGGCAGGGGTCGCACAGATGGTCAGCCAGGGCCGGGGCGCCGGCCGTGGCCGCCAGGCAGGCCGCGCGCTTGCAGTCGAGCACCCGTAGCGGGTTGGCCTCCAGGCGGTCCCGGTGCTCGGGACAGAGTTCGTCCCGCCGCTCGGCCAGGTAGCCCCGGAGCAGGTCCAGGTAGTCGGGTCGGCACACCGCGTCACCCATGGAGTTGATCCGCAGGGTGAACGAGGCCAGACCGAGAGACGCGGTAGAAGCCGTCGGCCAGCCACACCACCTCCACGTCGAGATCGGCGTCCTCGGTGCCGATGACCTCCACCCCGAGCTGGTGGTGCTGGCGGTACCGTCCCGCCTGGGGCCGTTCGTACCGGAACGCCGGCGTGGCGTACCAGGCCTTCCACGGGACGGGGGGCCGGTGCTGGACGTAGGCGCGCACGATGGGAGCCGTTCCCTCCGGCCGGAGGGCCAGGGCCCGACCACCACGATCCTCGAACTCGTACATCTCCTTGCCCACCACGTCGCTGCCCTCACCGGTCCCGCGCCGGAAGACCTTCACGTCCTCGAAGATCGGCGTGTGGGCCAGCCCGTAGCCCGCCCGCTCCACATGGTGGGCGAAGGCGGCCACCAGTGCCTCCCACCGGACCGATTCGGGGAAGAGGACGTCGTGGGTGCCGGTCGGGGCGCGCGCCGCCAGGGATTCGTCGCTCACTACCGCATCAGTCCTTCTTGCCGGGGAGGATGCGGTAGACGTCGTAGACGGCGTCGAGGTGGCGAATCAGGTTGAGTACCGACTCCAGGTGCCCGGGATCGGCCAGTTCCACGTCGAAGCGCATCCGGCTGATCCGGTCGGAGTCGGTCTGCGTGTTGGCGCTCACGATGTTGAGGTGATGCTCCGACACCACCTTGGTCACATCCGTCAGCAGGCGGGAGCGGTCGATGGCCACCACCTCGATGGTGGCCACGAACACCCCCGAGGAGCGGTGGTCCCACTCCACCTCGATGAGGCGCTCCCGCGACCGGCTGGCCAGGGAGGCGGCATTGGCACAGTCGGCCCGATGCACCGACACCCCCCGGCCCCGGGTCACGAAGCCCACGATCTCGTCGCCCGGCACCGGCGTGCAGCACCGGGACAGCCGCACCATCAGGTCGTCCAGGCCCTCCACGTACACCCCGACGGCCGATCCCCGGCCCGGTCGGGGCGCCGTCGGCTGCTGCCGGGCCGTGACCGGGAGCTGCTCCTCGTAGACGCCACCGCGCAGGTCCCGGAGGATGCGTTGCGCCACGGCCCGGGCCGATACCCGGCTATCGCCGATGGCGGCGTGAAGGGCGTCCACGTCGGCGTAGTTCATCGCCGCGGCCACGTCGGCCAGGCCCCGCTCGGAGGCCAGCTTCTGTACGGGCAACCCCTCCCGACGGAGCTCCTTGATCAACTCCTCACGACCGAACTCGATGGCGTCCTCACGCCGCTCGCGGGAGAACCACTGGCGGATCTTGGTGCGGGCCCGGGACGAGGCCACCATGCCCAGCCAGTCCCGGGACGGCCCGGCCGTGGGGGCCTTGGAAGTGAAGATCTCCACGGTGTCGGCCGAGTTGAGCCGGGTGTCGAGGGGGACCAGGCGCCCGTTGACCTTGGCCCCGATGCACCGGTGACCGACCTCGGTGTGGATGGAGTAGGCGAAGTCCACCGGGGTGGCGTTGGCGGTGAGCGCGATGACCTTGCCCTTGGGCGTGAAGACGTAGACCTCGTCCTCCTCGAGGTCCAGCTTCAGGGCCTCGAGGAACTCGATGGGGTCGGTGGTCTCGTTCTGGAAGTCGACGATCCGCTGCATCCACTCGATCTCGGCCGTCGTGGACGAGGTCTCCTTGGCCAGGGCCAGCCGCTCGGCCCGGCGGTCCCTCTCGGCCAGTTCGGCCCGCTGGGCCGGCGTCATGGACGAGGACTTCCGGGTCGGCTCCCGCTTACCGCCGTCGGCCTTGGTCCCGTCGGCCTTGGTCCCGTCGGACGGACCGGTCGACGGGGTCCGTCTGGCCGTGGCCTTGTCCGCCCGCGCCTTGGTGCCGGTGGTCCCGGCCTCCTTGCCGCCCTTGGAGGACGGGGTCACCGGACGTCCCGGCTTCTCCTTGTAGCCCCAGTGGGCGGCGATCCCGTACTCGGCCCGGCGATGCATCTCATGCGTTCGGACCTGCACCTCGATGGGCTTCCCGTCGAGGCCGATGACCGTGGTGTGCAACGACTGGTAGAGGTTGAACTTGGGCGAGTTGATGTAGTCCTTAAACCGGCCCTGCACCGGGGGCCAAATGGCGTGGATGGAGCCGAGGGCGGCCCAGCAGTCCTTTTCCGCCTCCACGATGACCCGGATCCCCACCAGGTCGTAGAGGTCATCGAACTCCTTGCCCCGGACCACCATCTTCTCGTAGATGCTCCATAGGTGCTTCGGGCGCCCGGTGACCTCGGCGTTGATCCCGGATGCGGCCAGTCGCTCGCGCACCGACACCAGTACCCGGGCCAGGAACTCGTCCCGAAGAGGGGCCCGACTGGCAACCATCTGCTCGATCTCGGCATACCGCTTGGGATGGAGGGTGGCGAAGGCCAGGTCCTCGAGTTGCCAGCGGACCTCCTGGATCCCGAGGCGGTGGGCCAGAGGGGCGTAGATGTCCAGGGTCTCCTGGGCCGACCGGCGCTGCTTCCACTCCGGCATCACGGCCAAGGTGCGCATGTTGTGGAGCCGATCGGCCAGCTTGATGATCAGGACCCGCCAGTCGTTGGCCATGGCCACCAGCATCTTGCGCACCGTGGCGGCCTGCTGGGCCTCCTTGGAGTCGAACTGGAGGCGGTCGAGTTTGGTGACGCCGTCCACGATGAGGGCCACGGCGGGCCCGAAGTCCCGATCGATGACCTCGGTGGTCACACCGGTGTCCTCCACCGCGTCGTGCAGCAGGGCGGCGGCCACGGTCATGGCGTCGAGCCCCAGGTCGGCCACGATGCCGGCTACGGCTATGGGGTGGGTGATGTAGGGCTCACCGGAGCGTCGCAACTGTCCGGCGTGGGCCACGGTGGCCGTCTCGGCGGCCCGCACGATGAGCGAGGTGTCGTCACCGGGATGCCGCCGGAGAAAGGACTGGATCACCGGCGCCAACAGGGCGGCCTCGTCCGTGGGCAGTGTGGAGTCGGCGAGGTCGGACTCACCGGTGGCGGTCCCCTCGGCGGGGACGGGCGTGGCCAGGGCCATCTCTAAAGGGTACCTGTCGAAGCGGCCTGATCGGAACCCTTCCGGCCTGGGCCGGCGACAGTCAGGAATCCAGGATCAGCGGCGTTTTCCCTTGCCACCCTTGCCTTTACCCTTCCGGGGACGGGGTGGCGGTCGGTTCCCGGCCGGCCGGGTCGACCCCGACGGGGCCTGACCATTGCCGCTGCCGCCGCCTGGGGATCCGTTAGACCCGGCGGACCCCGCCGACCCGGTGAGCTGCTTCGAGCTGGTGGCCGTTCCGCCCTCCGGCGGCGCCGCCCGCTTGGTCGAGCCGGCCGACCGGCGGGCCGCCGACGCCGCCCCGGGGCGTATGACCCCGGTGGTCGGCGGGCGGCCCCGGGACGACGCCCGGCCGCCCCCGGAGGCGCCGGCCATCGCTGCAGCCATGGCCGGCGTCAGGACGCGGCGTGTTCCCCCCGGGTTTCCAACCGCTGGCGGATGGTGATGTACCGGGGTTCGCGCTCCTTCATCCACGCCAGGAGGGGCGAGGCGATGAAGATCGAGGAGTAGGCCCCGCTGGTCAGTCCGATGACCAGGGCCAGGCCGAAGTCCTGGAGCGAGGTGGCGCCGAGGATGAACGACCCCACCACCAGGACCGAGAGGACGGGGATGATGGCCACCAGCGAGGTGTTGATCGAGCGGGCCAGGGTCTGGTTCATCGACAGGTTGACCATCTCGGAGTACGTGATCCGTCCCGACGCGCCCAGGCCCTTGGCGTTGTCGCCGTATTCGGTCGAAGACCACGACGGTGTCGTAGAGCGAATACCCGAGGACGGTGAGCACGGCGATGACCGTGTCCGGCGTGACCTGGAAGCCGGCGATGGAGTAGATCCCGACCGTCACCAGGATGTCGTGGATCACCGCCACGATGGCCGCCAGCGCCATCTTGAACTCGAAACGGGCGGAAATGTAGATGGTGACGGCAATGAAGAAGATGATGAGGGCCTTGATGGCGGCATCGGTGACCTGGGAACCCCAGGTGGGCCCCACGTCGTTGAAGTTGACGTTGTCGGGCGTGGTGTGGGCCGCCTTGGCCAGAGCGTCCTGCACGTTGTTCTCGATGGTGGTCCGTTCGGCGACCGACTTCGAGTTGAGGTCGACCGTCACCAGGATCTGCTTGGAGTGATTGAGCTGGTTGGTCAGCTGGACCACGGTTGGCTGGCTCACGCCGGCCGACTCAGCCGCGGTGGTGGCCTGGGCCACCGTGAGCGTCGGCGAGCTGACCAGCCAGGACTGGCCACCCTTGAAGTCGATGCCCAGATTGAGTCCACGGGTGCTCAGCGAGATGATCCCGATGAGGATCACCACGGCCGAGGCGGCGAACCACACCTTCCGACGACCGATGAAGTCGAACGAGGTCTCGCCCCGGTACAGGCGCATGAGGATGTTCGGGCGCTTCTCCCCCGCCTCCTCCAGTTCGAGCTCCTCCTCGGCGAGCTCGAGCTCCTCGGCGAAGTCCTCCTCCAGCACCGCGGCCGCCTCTGCGGCCTCCGTCGACGGAGTCGACGGAGTCGCCCTCGTCGGAGTCGACGGTGTCGAGGTCTGGGTCCGGCCCGGTACCGTCGCCGTGATCGTCGGGGGTCGGGCCGCCACCGCGGCGCCGTGGACTCATGATGGCAGTCCCGCGGTGACGCCGAGACCACTGGCCACGCTCATGCCGCGTACCTCGGAGCCCCGCCCGCTCGTGCCCAGGAGGATCACGAAGGGACGCGTGAAGAAGTAGGTGATGAAGATGTCGAAGACCGTCGAGATCCCGAGGAAGAGCGCGAAGCCCTTCACGTCACCCACCGAAAAGAGGTAGAGGACAATGGCGGCCAGCAGGGATACCGCGTCGGCGGCCAGCACGGTGCGGAAGGCGCTGGCGAACCCCCGGTCGACACTCGTCCTGATGGTCCGGCCCGAGCGGGTCTCGTCCTTCAACCGTTCGAAGTAGACGATGTAAGAGTCGACGGTGATCCCGATCGAGACGATGAGCCCGATGATCCCGGCCAGGTCGATGGTGGTGTTGAGACTCTCGCCCATGAAGGCGATGGTCGCCCACAGCAGGGCGGCCGTGACCGCCAGGCCGGCCAAGACCACCAGGCCCAGCAGCCGGTAGTAGAAGATGATGTACAGCATGACCAGGGCCAGTCCGGCCAGGCCGGAGATAAGTCCGGCCTTCAGAGACGACTTGCCCAGCGATGGGGAGACGGTCTGGACGGTGAGGCGGTCGAGCTTCACGGGGAGGGCACCGTAGGTGAAGTCGGTGGCCAGGGTCTTGGCCTCGGTCTCGCTGAAGCTCCCGGAGATCTGGACCTGCCCGTTGAAGTTGGTGGGCGTCGAGGAGGTGGGCGAGGTGATCGGTGCCGAGATGACTTTGCCGTCCAGATCGATGCCGATGATGGCGTGGAACTGCTTGGTGGCCAGCGCCTCCCACTGAGTGCTTCCCACACTGGTCAGATTGAGGTTCACCGCCCACTGTCCGGCGTTCAACTGGGCGTTGGCTGACTTGACGGCGGTACCGGTCATGCCCGCCGGCCCGAGCACGTAGCGGCCCCCGCCCGTGGCCGGGAGCAGCACGGTGTCGTCCTTGTTGTCCTTGAGCGGGGAGGTGGACGGGTAGGTGGTGAACTGGGGATCCGCCGGAATGTTCGACAGGTTGCTGGTGTACCCGTTGATGTTGCTCGAATTGGTCTGCACGCCGATGTTGGTGGCGGTCAGTGCGGTCGCAGCGGCGCAGGTGGGCAACGGACCCGTGGACGCCGTCTTCCCCTTGGCCACGGTGAAGGCCGGTGCGTAGCAGAGGGCGGGCCGGAAGAAGAGCTGGGCGGTGTTCCCCAGTGTGGCCAGGACCTGCTGGGTGTTCTTCTCGCCCGGGATGGACACCGAGATCTGGTTCCCGCCCTGACTGTCCACAGTGGCCCCACTGGTACCGGCGTTGACCCGGTTGTCGAGAATGGTGACGATGGTGTCCAGTTGGGCCTTGGTCACGGGCCGGTGGGTCCTGTAGACCACCGAGAGGCCGCCGTCGAGGTCCAAGCCCAGTTTCGGGGACCACCCGGCAGCCAGGGTGGCACCGAGGGCGATAGCGGCGATGGCCACCACGGAAAGCAGGCTGACCCACAGCGAGCGCTTGTTCTTCATGATCGGTCAGATGATGGGCGGGGCATCGTCGCCACCCGGGTCTTCGACCTCAGTGGCCTTGGGCCGCAACCCCCGTCGCCGGGCTCGCCGGTTTCCCGTCCCGGGCGCGGCCTCGGGTGCGGTCTCGGTCTCGGCCTCGCCGGCGTCCGTCTCATCGTCCTCGTCGCTCGAGGTCGTCATCGTCCTCATGCTCGTCACCGGCGCCGTGGTTCTGGCCCGTGCCCAGCTCGGCGACCTCATCGGAGTCGTCGTCGGCGTCCTGCTCGTCGTCCGGCTCGTCATCGTCATCGAACTCGTCGTCGACGGGAACCACCGGCTCGATCTTGCGGAGGACGTACTGCCTCAGGACCACGAAGGATGCCCCCACGCTGGTCTCGAGGGTCACCCGGTCTCCGTCGATCTCGATGATGTAGCCCACGATGCCGCCGGCGGTCAGTACCTCGTCTCCCACCTCCCAGGCAGCCACCTGCTCCCGGGCCGCCTGGGCCTTGCGTTTCCGCGGCCGGTAGTAGAGGAAGTAGAACCCCGCGGCGATGACGGCGTAGATGATGATGATGGGGCTGATCCCGCTGGACTTCTTCGTGGTCGTGGCAGCGACCGTCCAGGCCACGGCCGCGAGCGCGCCGGTCATCGGGTACGGAATGGGGGTTCGGGGGTCGTCACAGCGGTTCGACTGTAGCCCAGCCCCACCGCCAACTGATGCCGCTAGGCCCTGGTCTGCCAGGCTTCCGAGGTCGAAGCCCGCAGGGCGGCCAGCCTTCCCCCGACAATCGCCGCCCGGGCCTCGGACATGAGCCGGAGCACGAACGCCAGGTTGTGGATGCTGACCAGGCGCCAGGCGGTGGGCTCGCCCACCCCCAGCAGGTGGCGCAGATACCCCCGCGACCAGTGGGAGCAGGTGAGGCAGTCACACCCGGCCTCGAGAGGGGTGTCGTCGTCGGCGTGGACGGCGTTGCGCAGATTGAGCTTGCCGGTGCCGGTGAGGACGGTGCCGTGCCGGGCCATCCGGGTGGGGGCCACACAGTCGAACTGGTCGACACCGAGCGCCACGGCCTCCAGCAGACCCACGGGGTCACCCACGCCCATCAGGTACCGGGGACGGTCGACGGGCAGACGGGGCACCGTCGCCGCCAGCGCCGCCAGCATGGCCGACCGGGGTTCACCGACCGAAAGCCCCCCGATCCCGTACCCGTCGAACCCGATGGCCACGGTCCGTTCGGCGCTCTCGGCCCGCAGGAGTGGATCAGTGCCGCCCTGCACGATGCCGAAGAGGGCCTGACCTTCGGGCCGGGCCTCCAGGCGATCGTGGTGGCGGCGCGCCCGGCCCGCCCAGGCCGCGGTGCGCTCCACCGCGACCCGCAGCACCTCGGGGGACGCCGGCAGGGTGGCGCAGACATCGAGCACCATCTGGATGTCGGCCCCGATCAGGCCCTGGGCCTCGACGATCGACTCGGGCGTGAGCCGCACCCGGTCGCCGTCGTACACCGAAGAGAAGGTGACACCGTCGTCATCAACGCTGGGGCGGAGGGAGTGGACCTGGTAGCCGCCCGAGTCGGTCAGGGTGTGGCCTCCCCATCCGGTAAAACGGTGCAGGCCACCGAGGTTCGCCACCGTCTCCGCCCCGGGCCGGAGGATCAGGTGGTAGGTGTTGGCCAGAACCACCTCGGCCCCGAGAGCGCCCAGGTCCACACTGTCCAGGGCCTTGACCGCACCGCGGGTACCCACCGGCATGAAGGCCGGGGTGGCGTAGGAGCCCCGCGCCGTCCACACCGTGCCGGCCCGCGCCGCCCCGTCCGTCGCCACCACCTCCATACGGGTCCGGCTCACGCTGCGCTCACCGTCCGGTCACGGTCGGGCCAGGGCAAGACGAGTGGGGTCCGATCCCTCTCCTGTCGAGCGGCCCACCACCATGGCGTCACCGAAGGAGAGGAACCGGTAGCCCTTCTCCAGTGCCGTGGCATAGAGCTGGCGCCACACCGGCCCGCAGAACGCCTCCACCAACAGGAGCAGGCTGGACCGGGGCAGGTGGAAGTTGGTGACCAGCACGTCCACCATCCGGAAGGGGAACTCCCCGTGGATGTACAGGTCGGTGCGCCCCGCCAACCGGCCGGTGGACGCCGCCGACTCGAGGGCCCGGACGGTGGTGGTGCCCACGGCCACCACCCGAGGGGCGGCGGCGCAGAGGGCCATGGTCTCCGGGGGTACGGCGTACCGCTCGGTGTGGATGACGTGCTCCTCGGCGGTCGGGGCGGTGACGGGCCGGAAGGTGTCGAGGCCGATGGCCAGGTCCACCCGGGCCAAGGTGGCCCCGGCGGCCACACAGGCGGCGAGGACCTCGGGGGTGAAGTGCAGCCCGGCCGTGGGAGCGGCGGCGGAGCGGTCACCCAGGGACCGGCGTCCCGAGTAGACCGTCTGGTACCGCTCGGGGTCGTCGAGGGGCCGGTGGATGTAGGGCGGGAGCGGCATGGCTCCGGAGCGCTCCACCACGGAGGGGTCGAGCACCCGGACCGAGCGGCGTCCGTCGTCCGCCCCCGCCAGCACCGGGCCCACCTCGATCACGGCGGCGGCGTCGGGAGCGGCCGCCGATTCGTAGAGCAGGGTCGGGGACGGGAGACGGCGTCCTGGACGGACGAGTGCCTCCCACACCTCGTTCCCGGCATCGACCGGTTCGAGGAGCAGTACCTCGGCGGCCCCACCCGACCGCTTGCGCAGGGACAGCCGGGCCGGTAGCACCCGGGTGTCGTTGACCACGACGACATCCCCGGGACGCAGCAGTCGGGGCAGGTCGGCCACGGTGGCGTGCTCGGGGCCGAGGTAGTCACCGGGTCCGAGCCCGGGTCCGATGAGCAGACGGGCCGCGCTGCGCGGCTCCAACGGCTGCTGGGCGATGGCCGACTCGGGCAGCCCGTAGTCGTAGGCATCCATCGACGTCGCGGTGGTAGCAGCGGCGCCGGGATGGATCCGGTCCTCGGTCCGCTCCGACATGGCCACTATGGTGGCAGACCGCCCGGGGTCCGCCACCATGGCCGGTCCCGGTAGCCCGCCTACAAGCAGTGTCGACTCGACCGGTGTGAGCCCGAGATGGGCCCAGGCCCGGGGTGCGGCCACCCGACCCCGGCTGGTGCGCTGGAGCAGTCCCTGCTGGAGCAGGTACGGCTCGTAGGCGTCCTCGATGGTGTCGGGCTCCTCGCCGATGCACTGGGCCAGGGTGGTGAGGCCGACCGGACGGCCGGCGAACCGGATGCAGAGCACGTCGAGGATGGCCCGGTCCACTTTGTCCAGACCCAACCGGTCCACGCCGAATACCTCCAGTCCGGCCACAGCCGCCTCGGCGGTGATGGTGCCCTCGGCCCGTACCTCCACGAAGTCCCGCACCCGCCGGAGAAGACGGTTGGCGATCCGCGGTGTGCCACGGGACCGCTCGGCGATGCGCAGGGCGCCCTCGGGGTCCACCGGCACCCCGAGGATGCCGGCCGACCGGTCCACGATGGTCCGGAGCTCCTCCACGTCGTAGTGGTCGAGACGTCCGACGAAGCCGAAGCGGTCCCGGAGGGGGCCCGCCACCAGCCCGGTCCGGGTGGTGGCACCGACCAGGGTAAACCGAGGCAGGTCGAGACGGATGCTGCGGGCCGTGGGCCCCTTGCCTATGAGGATGTCGAGCTTGAAGTCCTCCATGGCCGGATAGAGGATCTCCTCCACCGACCGGTGGAGCCGGTGGATCTCGTCGATGAAGAGCACATCGCCCTCCTGGAGGTCGGTCAGGAGGGCGGCCAGGTCCCCGGCCCGGACCAGCACGGGACCCGAGGTGATGCGCAGGCCCACACCCATCTCGGCCGCCACGATGCCGGCCAGTGACGTCTTGCCCAGCCCCGGGGGTCCGGCGAAGAGGAGGTGGTCGGCCGGTTGGTTCCGCTTGAGCGCGGCCTCGATCACGATCCGGAGGTGCTCCGTCAGCTGGCGCTGCCCGACGAACTCGTCGAGGGTGCGGGGCCGTAATCCGGCGTCCTCGGCCTCCTCGGCCGGTGCCACCTTCGGGTCGACAGGTCGGATGTCCCCATCGCCGGTACCGCCGCCGCCGCCGGCACCTCCGGCGCCACCCGCAGTGGCGCCCCCGCCGGCCAGCACCTCGCGTCGGGCCTCGGGTGTCATCGGTTGCGGGCCAACTCGCGCAGCGCCGAGCGGACCATCTCCTCCACCGAGCCGTTCTCGCCCACCGTCTCGAGGGCACCCCGGATCTCATCGGGCCCGTAACCCAACTCGGTGAGCGCCGCCCGGGCCTCGCGGCCGGAGGAGCCGGCGCCGGTGGCCGCCGGACCCGGATCACCCAGGGTCGGGAGGTCCAGCCGGGCCTTGAGCTCGAGCAGCAGGCGGGCGGCAGTCTTCTTGCCGACACCGGGCACGGTGCACAGGGTGTCGATGTCGTCCTCCAGCACCGCCGTGGACAGGGCCGCCGGCGAAAGCGACGACAGGATGGCCAGGGCCAGGGACGGACCTACTCCGTGGGCCCCGAGCAGCGCCTCGAAGCATCGCCGTTCGTCGGCGTGGGCGAACCCGAACAGGACGATGGCGTCCTCTCGCACGTGGGTGTGCACGTGGAGGAACACGTCGCTGCCCGTGGGACCCAGGCCGGCCAACAGCGAGGTGGTAACCGAGGCGCGGTAGCCGACGCCACCCACCTCGACGATGACCTCGCCCGGAGCGGGCCGATCCAGCAACGTCCCCCGCAGCGAGCCGATCACGACTGTTCGCCGGCGGTTGTGTCCGCCGGTGGCGGCCGCCACCGCCCGCCGCAGGGGCTGGGTGGTCAGGTGACAGGCGGCCAGGGCCAGGGCGTCGGCCACATCGGGGGGCCGGGGTGGCTCGGCCAGGCCCAGCACCGAGGCCACCATCCTCTGCACCTGCTCCTTGGTGGCGGACCCGTACCCCACCACGGCCTGCTTCACCTCGTTGGAGGTGTACTGGGCCACCTCGCACCCGGCCTCGGCCGCCACCACCATGGCCACCCCGGCGGCCTGGCCGGTGGCCATGGCCGTGCGGGCGTTGACCTGAAAGAAGACCCGTTCCACCACCACCGCCTCCGGACGGAACTCGGCCACCAGGGACCGTAGTTCGTCGCACAGGGTGCGCAGCCGCTCGGGCAGGGGCATGGCCGGGTCGGTCGAGATCACCCCGCCGGCCACCGCGACCAGGGTGCCTCGTCGTCGGGTGACCACGCCGTACCCGCACCGGGACAAACCGGGATCGATCCCCAGGACGAACATGCGTTCGATGCTACCGGGCCCGCACAGCCGGGGGATGGATACCGGGCACGGGGATCATCCCTCGTAGGCGGCCATCACCGCATCGGGGATGTCGAAATTGGCGTAGACGTTCTGCACGTCGTCGTGGTCGTCGAGCGCCTCCAGCAGCCGCAGGACCCGCTTGGCCTCGGACTCCGACGTCACCTCGATGGTGGTGGTGGGCACCATGGACAGCTCGGACGCCCCCGGGTCGAGCCCGGCCTCCTCCAGCGCGGTGTGGACCGCCATCAGCTCGGCCGGGGCGCTGGTCACCAGCCACCGCTCCCCCTCGTCGGTCAGGTCCTCGGCGCCGGCCTCCATGACCACCTCCAGCACCCGGTCCTCGTCGAAGGTGCGGGGCACGGCGATGACGCCCTTGCGCTCGAACTGCCAGCTGACCGCGCCCGGCTCCGCCATGCTCCCGCCGTTCTTGGAGAAGAGGTTGCGGATCTCGGCCCCGGTGCGGTTGCGGTTGTCAGTCAGGCACTCGACGATGACCGCCACACCGGCCGGGGCGTACCCCTCGTAGGTGATCGATTCGTAGCGGACCCCCTCGAGCTCCCCCGACCCTCGCTTGATGGCCCGCTCGATGGTGTCGATGGGTACCGAGGCGTCGCGGGCCTTGGTGTACATGGTGCGCAGGCTGGCATTGGCGGTCATGTCGCTGCCGCCCTCCCGGGCGGCCACCTCGACCTGGCGGATGATCTTGGCGAACACCTTGGCCCGGGCGGCGTCCTTGGCGCCCTTCTGGTGCTTGGTGGTCGCCCATTTGGAGTGTCCCGACATCGACTATCGCCTCTCCTCTTTGGTGATCTCCACGAACAGCTGATGCAGCCTACGGTCGCCGGTGAGCTCGGGGTGGAACGAGCTGACCAGCACCGGACCCTGCCGGCACAGCACGGGCTGGCCGGGCGCGGATCCGGAGGCGTCGACAGGCAGCGTGGCCAGCACCTCGACGGCCGGACCGACCCGCTCGACCACCGGGGCCCGGATGAACACGGCGTGGACCGGGTCGGTCCCGACGGCGGCCACGTCGAGGTCGCACTCGAACGAGGCCCGCTGCCGGCCGAACCCGTTCCGGCGGACGGTCAGGTCGATGACGCCGAAGCGCCGCTGGTCGGGTCGGCCGTCGAGCACCTCGGTGGCCAGCAGGATCATGCCGGCACAGGTCCCGAAGAGCGGGCAGGCCGTCAGCCAGGGCCCGGGCCAGGGGGTCGAACAGTCCGGAGGACTCGAGCAGCAGCGAGAGGGTGGTCGACTCGCCTCCGGGCAGCACAATCCCCGCCAGCCCGTCCAGGTCGTCGGGCCGCCGCACCAGGCGCACCGGTGGCCCGAGCGACGGCCAGGGCGGCGACGTGCTCGCGGACGTCACCCTGGAGGGCCAGCACCCCCACGCGTCATCGGTCGCGGCTCCCCGTCGTGGCCGGCCGGCGGGCCGGTCACCAACCACGCTCGGCCAGGTGCACCCCGAGCGTGGAGATCTCCTGGCCGGGCATGGCCTCGCCGAGCCCGGTGGACACCTTGGCCACCAGGTCGGCGTCGGCGTAGTGGGCGGTGGCCTCGACGATGGCCCGGGCCATCTGGGACGGGATCGCCACTCTTGAAGATCCCCGAACCCACGAAGACCGCCTCGGCTCCGAGCTGCATGACCAGCGAGGCGTCGGCCGGGGTGGCGATGCCACCGGCGCAGAACAGGGGCACCGGCAGGCGGCCGGTGGCGGCGATCTCCTGGACCAGCCCGATGGGGGCGGCCAGCTCCTTGGCCCAGCCGTACTGCTCGGCCGAGTCGGCCTCGGTGACCCGGCGGATGTCCCCGAGGATGGAGCGGAGGTGGCGGACGGCCTCGACGATGTTGCCGGTCCCGGCCTCGCCCTTGGAGCGGATCATGGCCGCGCCCTCGGAGATGCGGCGCAGGGCCTCCCCCAGGTTGGTGGCGCCGCATACGAAGGGGATCTCGTAGGCCCACTTGTCGATGTGGTGGGCCTCGTCGGCCGGGGTGAGGACCTCGCTCTCGTCGATGTAGTCGACCCCCAGGGCGGCCAGCACCTGGGCCTCGGCGAAGTGGCCGATGCGGGCCTTGGCCATCACCGGGACGGTCACCGCGGCCTTGATCCCCTCGATGAGGGCCGGGATCGCTCATCCGGGCCACGCCGCCGTCGCGGCGGATGTCGGCCGGCACCCGCTCGAGGGCCATGACCGCCACCGCTCCGGCGTCCTCGGCCACCTTGGCCTGCTCGGCGTCGACCACGTCCATGATGACGCCGCCCCGCAGCATCTCGGCCAGTCCCCGCTTGACGGTGAACGTTCCGGTGGGACGGGCGTCGGCGCTGGTGCGGGAGTCGTTCGGGGATTCGGCCATGCGCCGCCATTCTACTCCCGCCGCCCTCCCTGGCCTCCCCATCCCGCCACCCGCCGCGGTGCAACCACGGTACCGGCTGAGGGCGACCGGACGCGACGACGACCGCCCCCGGAGGGGCGGTCGTCGTCGCGGTCGTGCTCCGATGATCGGTCGGGGACTAGGCCTGCAGCGTGGCCTCGGCCTCGATCTCGATGTCCACCTTCTTGGCCACCACCAGGCCACCGGCCTCCATCACGGCCCCGAAGGCCACGCCGAAGTCCTCGCGGTTGATGGAGGTCTTGGCACTGAAGCCGACCCGGTGCATGCCGTAGGGATCCTTCACCACGCCCTCGAGGGTGGCGTCCAGGGTCACCGGCCTGGTCACGCCCCGGATGGTGAGGTCGCCCTCGACCTTCCACTCCGTCGGGCCCTCTGGCCTTGATGGCCGTGCTCACGAAGGTCCACGTCGGATGGTTGTCGACGTCGAAGAAGTCGTTGGTGCGCAGGTGGTTGTCGCGGTTCTCGTCCCGGGTGTCCACGCTGCCGGCGTCGATGGTCACCATGACCTTGGAGTCCTCGGGGTTCTCGGCCAGCTCCAGCGTGCCCTCGAACTTGTTGAATGCACCCCGGACCTTGGATACCGCCATATGGCGGACCGTAAATCCCACGTCGTGTGCATGGCGTCGAGGACGTAGGTCCCCACGGCCGGATACTCCACGCCGTTCACTGTCCGACTGGCTACTTCTGTCTCTGGCGACATGGCCACTCCTCGGGTCTCGTGTGTCAGGCGCCTCGTGCGCCTGACTACTGTTTGTACAAACAACTATACCACAGATATTTGCTGTTAGCAACTACCCATTGCGGGACTTGTACAATGGCGCCATGGGACCAACGCAGGCCTTCGACGAAGAGCGACTCACCACCGTGGGACTCCTTATGGAGTCGGCGGCCGGGCTGCGGCGGGTCTTCCAGCGGAGGCTGGAGGAGGAGCAGTCCCTCTCCAACCAGTCGTTCGATGTGCTGATCCGACTGGCCCGAAGCCCTGGTTCCGAGCTCCGGATGAGTGAGTTGGCCGCCCAGACCTCCCTCACCCCGAGCGGCCTGACCCGCTCGGTCGACCGGCTTCAGGACCAGGGCCTGGTGGACCGGAGGGTCTGCCCCGAGGACCGACGGGGATCGTTCGCCGTCCTGACCCCGGCCGGGCGGGCGCTCATGGACCGGGCCGTCCCCGACCACATCGCCCACATCGACGAGGTCCTGAGCGACCTGTTCACCACCGCCGAGGAGGAGACGCTGGCGGCGCTGTTACGGCGCCTCCGCGACCATCTCTACGACAGCGGTGCCGAATGGGCGCTGAGCCACGATGACGACGGGGAGGTCTGCCCCGGGGCGGAGTGAGCGGGCACCGCCCAGGACTCCTCGACCGCGTTCAGTAGGTCGCTGTCAGCTGGTCAGTAGAGCGACAGGGCTGCGGCTCGCACCCGGGTGTCGTCGAGATTCCCCTCCATGGTCAGGCTGGCGGCGGGTACCGACCATGGGATCGATCCACAGCCACCGGGTCAGAGCCGCGGTCCTCCCCCGGCCCGGGGGCCAGGGTGCGGCCCGTTCCGGGCCCTCGAGCATCGAGGCTCAGCGCCGATCCGATGCCCGGCGGGTAGCGGACCACAGCGGCGGCCCGCTGGTCGGCGGCGAACTCGCGACCCGGATCCCATACGGCGGTGGACTCCGCTCGGTGGCGCGTGGCAGGCCGATGAGCAGGGACAGCGGCGCCGCCACGCCCACGGCCACGGTGGCCAGCACCGTGTCATGCCGTTTGACGTGGACCAGTTCGTGGGCCAACACGCCCTCCAACTCCACCAACGTGAGCGAGCTGTCGAGGGCCGAGGTCACGATCAGGGTGGCGCTCCGGGGATCCCGCCCGATGGCCATGGCATTGGGCACCGGACTGTCGAGCACGCAGATGGCCGGCTGGGGTAGTCCCATGGTGGCGCACAGTCCGTCCACCAGGTTGTGCAGCCGGGGCCGGTCGCTCTCCTGGCTGGGTCGGGCACCGAGGGCCCGGAGGACGGCACCGGCGGCACGCTGCCACAACACCACCGTCACGCCGACGGCTACCACCACGAACACCACCGCGGCCAGATAGACGGGCAGCCCCACCCCGGCCAGGACCGCACCGATGACCACACCGCTCACCAGCCCGGGCACCAGGCACAGCCGCACGGCCCGGCGGTGGTTGGCGTGGACGGCACCCGCCTCCTCGTTTCCCTCGGTGCTCCGGTCGACGGCGGCCGCCACCGGGATATCGACCGCCGGTGCCGGGCCGTCCCGGCCTCCGGTTCCATGGCGCTGACCCCCCGATCGTGACGACCCCGAACGCGACGGCGGGCGGTTTCCCGTCGAGCCCCGCCCTGCACCCCCGCCGCCACGTGAACGGCTTCCTCCGGAACCACCGCCGCTGGCCCCGGCGCGGCGTGATCCCCCGCCGCCGCGGCGGGCGGAACTGCCGCCACCTCCGGAACTGCCGCCGGAACTGCCGCCCCCTCCGGAACTGCCGCCGCGGGAACCGCCGCCACTCGAGCCACTGCGGTTGCCGCCCTGGCCCGATGAGCCGCTGCGGTTCCGGTTCCGGTTCCGGTTGCGGTTCGAGGAGCCGCCGCCTCCAGGGGGACGTCCGTCCCCGCCCGATCCCCCGCCGGCACGTCCGCCCCCTCCGCCCCCGGAGCCGGCACCGCCTCTGGTTCCGGCCGCAGAGCCCTCGGAACCGGAGGAGCCGTTCTGATCGGAAGGAGCCATGGTCGAAGCAGTGTAGGACCGCTCAGGCCCCGGTCCGGACCACCGCGTCGCCGTACCGGGACTCGTACCACTCGGCCAGCCTCCCCATCGACCAGTGCGAAGCCCACGCCCATCCCTCGTCGAGCCAGGCCTGGCGTCCCGGTCCCCGTCCGGCCGGCCCGTCGGTCCCCGGGGCGGTATCGCCGGTCTGGCCCGGGACGGCCCAGCACCCCGGCCAGGCCCTCGGCCAGGGCGCGAGGCGTCGCCAGGCGGGACCAGCACGGCATGGCCGCCGGCCGCCTCCCGGTATCCGTCGATGTCGCTGGCCACCACCACCGCCCGGGCCGCCATCGCCTCCACCAGCACCATTCCGAACGACTCCCCACCGAGTGAGGGGGCGGCACACGACATCGGCCGCCACCAGCCGTCGGACCTTCTCCTCCTCGGGCAGAACGCCGAGCCACTGGAGGTCGCCGGCATCGGGGTGGAGTCGCCGGAGGGCGTCGGTCCGCGGTCCGTCGCCCGGCCACCCACAGGGTCGGCCGCTACAGCGGCGCCGTCGGGACCCGGAGCGGTGGGCAGCCGGCGCAGACGGTCGAATGCCGACAGCAGGACGCCGAGGCCCTTGCGCTCCTCGTGGCGCCCGAGGAAGAGCACGGTCGGACCGGTCCGGGGCCAGGGGTCGACGTGGAGGAACCGGTCGATCTCGACGCCGTTGAATCCGATGTCGTACTGCCCGCCCAGGGCGTCCACGGCGGTGGCCCGGGCGGCCGGCGAGACCGCGCACCGGACGGCGAACCGGCGGGCCAGGCGGCGGGTCAGCGGCCGCAGAGCCGTGTAGAAGGGGCTGGCGCCGCTGCGGTGGAAGGTGGCGACCAGGGGAGGGAGCCCCCGGCCCACCAGCAACCCGAACGGGAGACCGGGGGTGAACGGCTCGTGGACGTGGACCACGTCGAACCGGCCGGCACGCAGGGTCCGTACCGCCTCGACCACGGCGGGAACGGACAGGGTCACCGGGGCCACCGAGCCGTTGGCCGGGAGCGAGACCGACCGGCCGGTGACGACCAGGCGGATCCCCGCCGGGGCGTCGGCGGCGGCATCCAGCGGGGCGAACACCGTGACCCGGTGGCCCCGTGCCTCGAGGGCGCGGGCCAGGCCCACCACCTGGCCCTGGACCCCACCGGGTCGGGAGAGGCTGTAGGGACAGACCAGGGCGATGGTGCGAGTCGGGGAGGGGGCGGGGCTGTTCGGATCCACCGCGGGGTCAGTCGGCCGTGGAGCGGCGCTCTCTGCGCCGGCTCCACTTGACCCCGTACATGGCGTCATCGGCCCGGCTCAACAACTTGGAGGGGTCGGTGTCGGGATTGTCCACGAAGACACCCCCCACCGAGGCCAGCACCGAGAGAGTGCGGCCGTCGATCCGGTACGGCCGGGCCAGGGCGGACGAGATCCGCTCGTTGATGAGGAGCATCTCCTCCTCGCCGCTCTCGATGTCGCACACCACGACGAACTCGTCCCCGCCCAGCCGGGCCACGGTGTCCGAGGGCCGCACCAGGGCCGACAGGCGGCGGGCCACGGCGATCAGCATGTCGTCCCCGACGTCGTGGCCGAGTCCGTCGTTGATCTCCTTGAACTCGTCGAGGTCCAGGAGGAAGACGGCCACGCCCTGCTGCCCGTCACCGCATCGCCGGCCGCCGACGCCGCCTGGACGGAGCGGGCCAGACCGTCGATGGCCTGCTGGAGGCGCTCGGCCAGGAGGATCCGGTTGGCCAGCCCGGTCAGGGGATCGTGGAGGGCCAGTTCGGCCAGGCGCTCCTCGTTGCGCTTCTGCTCGGTGACGTCGTGCATGGCCACCACCGCACCCAGCATCCACCCGTCATCGTCCACCAGGGCCTGGCCGTTGACGCTGACCTTGCGATGGTCGCCGGCCTCCGACGCCAGGACGATCTCCACGTCGCGCAACTGCTCGCCCGACATGGCCCGGAGCAGCGGGTCGTCCCGCTGATCCATCGGGGACCCGTCGGCCCGCCAGCAGTCCCTGGTCGGAGGGGATGGACCCGATGGGATCGGACTCCTCGGACAGTCCGTGGAGCCGCCGGGCGGCCGGATTGAAGACGGTGATGCGGCCCTCGGCGTCGCAGGCCACGATGCCCTCCTCGAGCGTGTCCAGGAGCACCTGGAGGAACTGCTCCTCCCGCCGGAGCTCGGCGGCGGCCTGCCGGGCCGCCGTGATGTCGCTGAAGGAGGCCACGGCACCCCGTGACCACGCCGTCGACACCGACCATGGGCTGGATGTTGATCCGGACCCACATGGGCCGACGACCCGTCACGGAGGATGCCGAGGACCACTCCGACGGCCCGCCGGCCGTGACGGAGGGCTACCAGCACCGGGTGCTCGGCCACGGGGAGCGCCTCGCCGTCGCCGTCGACGAGGACCGTCCCGTCGGCCTCCCCCCGGGACAGTACGGCCTCGAGACGTCGTCCGACCACCCGGATCCGCGGGGCCTCGAACATCACCTCGAAGGACTCGTTCACCCGCACGACGGTCCCGTCGGCGTCCACCATCATCACGCCGTCGGCCAGGGAGTCGATGATGGTGGTCTGGCGGCGGTCCTCGTCGCGGATCCGCTGCTCGAGTTGCTTGCGTCCGGTGATGTCACGGATGTTCACCACGATCCCGCCGATGGGATCGGCGAGGTGGTTCACCGCCACCACGTCCAGATCGACGATGCGGCCGTCGGCCCGGACCGTCTGCATTTCGAGGGAGACCGACAGTCGGCGCCGGGTCACCAGGTCGGCGAAGAGGCCCCGGGCCGGCTCGAGGCTCAACGAGTCGAACAGGCCGAAGGCGTCCTGACCGACGGCGTTGCTGACGTCGTACCCGAACACCCGCTCTGCCGACGAGCTGACGAAGATGAACCGGCCCTCGGCGTCCACCACCGCCACCACGTCGAACTCGTGCTCGCTCAACGCCTGGAACATCGGTTCCCCCGTGGGCGGGACATGTCCGTTGTCGTACGCCGCCGACCGGCCGTCGGCCGACGGGGTCCCGGCATGACCGTTGCTGGTGGCCCCGGCGGGGCCCGGGCCATCGGTGGGGGTGGGGGCGAGGGGGGTCGTCTCCCCCGTCGACGACCTGTCCGACAGCTCGATGGCGGCATCGCCGCGCCGGCGACGGCTGTCGAATCTCGTCATGCCGCCGCACCGGGGCGGTCGGACAGCCACAGCGGCTGGAAGACATGCCATTGCTCGGGGGCGCGACGAATCAGTCCCTCGAAGCGGGTGGCGATCTGTTGGGTCAGGCGGGCCACGTCGGAGCGGAGGGATCCCTGCCGGGTGGTGTCCAGGGGGGGTTCCACGAGGGCCCGGTGGTCGGGGCCCGGTCCGCTGTAGACCGCCCCGGTGACCAGGCGGGCCCCCGTACGGAGGGCCAGGGTGGCGGGCCCGGCCGGCATGGTGGTCTTCTCGCCGAAGAACTCCACCTCGATGCCGTTGCCGGCCACGTCCCGATCGCACAGCAGGCCGACCAGGCCCCCACTGCGGAGGGTGGACATGACGGCGCCGCCCGAGGAGGCGTCGAGGGGAACGATCGTCAGTCCCATGGCGGCCCGCTGCTGCACGAAGAACTCGAACAGCTCGGGGGGTTCGATGCGCTCAGCCACGGAGGTCATGGGCAGGTCCTGTGTGGCCAGGAAGGCGCCCCCGAACTCCCAGCTCCCGATATGGGGAAGAGCCATGATCACGCCCTGGCCGGAGGCGACACCGTCGGCCAGGTACTCGAGGCCCTGGACGAAGGTCCGCGCCTCCACCTCGGCCGGAGAGGTGCGCCCCAGCCGGGCCCCCTCGACCCAGTACCGGGCGTAGGCCCGGAACGACCGGTGGGCCCACCGGTCCAGCAGGATCTGATCGTCGGCCCCGGCATCGAGTACCCGGCGCAGGTTGGCGGCGACCATCCGTCGCTGGTCGGCTCGCACGGCGTACAGCACGTCGCCTACCCGATTGGCCAGACTGAGCGCCACCGGCTCGGGTAGCGCCGCCAGACAGCGCGCCAGCGTGGTGTATGTCCGAAACACCATCGTTCCCTGGTTCACGAGCCCTCGTCCCCGATGAATTCTCTGACGGTCCGACTCAGATGTGACGCCGACCGGTGCGCTGCCGGGGCCCTGTCGGGCCTGCCTGGCACGCCAGGTCCGTCCCGAGCGGCTGGCCAACTCGCCCTGGCGGCGTGCCCTCCAACGCGACGGCGTGGTCGACGACTTCCGCGCTCCGGAGCGGACGCCGGTGCGGGTGCGCCGCTGACGACGTGGCGTGGCCACCGGCACCGGTGCCTCGGCCAGGCGCCAGACCTTGACGAACCGTCCCACCGCGGTCGCCATGGTCAGACCGAGCATGACCCACAGGACCGGGACGAGGAACGAGGGGGCCAGGAAGCCGATGCCCAGCAGGATCATCCGCTCGGCCCGCTCCATCAGCCCGCCCTTGGCCGAGATGCCGAGCGACTCCGCCTTGGCCCGCTGGTAGGACACGAGAGAGGTGGCACCGAGCACGGCGAAGGGAAGCAGGACCAGGTGGCCGGGGTGGGCCGAGACCAGATACCAGGCCACGCCCCCGAGGATGAGGGCATCCGACACCCGGTCGGTCACCGAGTCGAAGAAGGCGCCGCGCACCGAGGACGTGCCCGGAGGCCTTGGCCACCGGCCCGTCCAGCAGGTCGTGGAGACCGGTCAGGATCAGCAGCACGATGGCCAGGTGCAGGTGGCCGGTGGCCACCGACGACCGCTGTCGCCGTCGCCGAGATCAGCCCGGTGGCGGTGAGCATGTCGGCCGTGACACCCATGCGTTGCAGTTTGTGGCCGACGGGACCGGTACTCCGGTCAACTGCGCCGCGCCATCGCCCGTCGAACATACGGATCCTCCAGAATGGTCTCTCCACCCTACCATCTGCTAGCTGGAGTGAGCAGTGGATGCCCTGCTCACCGACCGGTCGGCCCGCCCGCCGGCACAGCCGCCCCGAGACGGTCCGGTCCCTCCCCGATCCGTCCCCGGTCCCTCGCCGGACCGGGCCCCGGGTGTCCTCAGGTGCCCATTGGACGGTCAGAGAGCCAGGGGTTTGATCGGCGCCATGATCAGAGTCGGGGTCGGACTTCCAGTCCACCCCGGCCACATCGATGTAGAGCTCGATCTCGTTGCCGTCCGGATCGAGGATGTAGAGGCTGTGGGTCACGGTGTGGTCACTGGACCCCACGATGGGCACGCCGGCCTCCTCCAGGCGGGCCGCCGCCTCCCGAGCTCCTGGTCGGTGTCCCCGACTTTGAGACCGAAGTGGTAGAGGCCCAGGTGGCGACCGCGGGCCTGGGGGGTGGCGTCCTCCCCCACCTCGATCAGCAGCAGTTCGTGGTGGGTCCGGCCGGACGAGAACGCCGCCGCCGGGATCCCGAGGGTGGTGGGGAAGGCCACGTCCCAGCCGAGGACGTCCCGGTAGAAGGCCGCCGACCGCTCGACATCCCTCACGTAGAGCACCAGGTGTCCGAGCTCCTTGATCTCCATGGCTCCGTCCCTTCCCGGCATCATCTCGATGCCCGATCGACACCTCATCGACCCTCAACCACCCCAACACCGCCCCCGGTTGTTCGATTCCGGTCCCGCCGCCGGGACCCCCACGTCACTCCGGCCAGGTCTCGTGCAACCGCCGCCAGGTCACCGCCAGGGTCTCGGGCAGCACCCGGGTGTCGGCCACGGCGGTCATGAAGTTGGTGTCCCCCAGCCAACGAGGCACTGCGTGCATGTGGAGGTGACGGGGAATACCGGCGCCGGCGGCCTGGCCCAGGTTGGCCCCCAGGTTGATCCCCTCCGGTCCGAGGACCGACTCCAGGGCGGACACCGCCACCTGGAGGGCCGACCACATCTCGGCCCCCTCGTCCGCCGTCAGGTCGCCGAGCGACCCCACGTGCCGCGTGGGCACGACCATGAGGTGGCCGCTGGCGTAGGGGTAGGCGTTGAGCACGACGAACGTCTCCGCCCCCATCCACAGCACCCCATTGGCGGCCGAGGGTGGGCCGCTGGCGGCGAGCCGGCAGAAGACGCAGCGGTTCGGATCGTCTGCCGGCTCGTCCGCCGGATAGTGCGCCTGCGCCTGCTCCCGCGTACCCGGGGCCGGCGACTCCGGTGATGACCCGACCGAGTTCACGTAGCCGCTACGCCAGCCGGCCCAGAGATGGTCGAGGCTCACGTCTCGGCTTCGGGGAGGCGACGGTCGGCGATCTCAGCCTCAAGTGACTCGGTGAAGTCGACGAGCGGCACCCCCCGCTCGGGAGGGCCGCTCCCCCGGCGGTTCACGCCCACGGTGCCGGCGGCCACGTCGTCGTCCCCGACCACCAGGATGTAGGGGATCTTGAGGACCTTGGCCTTGCGGATCCGGGCCCCCAGTGTCTCGTCGGCGGGATCCACCGAGACCCGGGCGCCGACCGCCTGCAGTCGGTCGGCCACCTTCTGGGCGTAGGCCTCGTGGTCGTCTCGGACCCCGAGGACGCGGACCTGCTCGGCACACAGCCATGTGGGCAGGGCCCCGGCGTAGTGCTCCAGCAGGATGGCGAAGAAGCGCTCCACCGATCCGAACAGGGCCCGGTGGATCATGATGGGCCGGTGGCGGGCGTTGTCGGCCCCGATGTACTCGGCCTCGAACCGCTGCGGGCGTCTGGAAGTCGAGCTGGATGGTGGACATCTGGTGGGTCCGCCCGATGGCGTCCCGCGCCTGAACGGAGATCTTGGGGCCGTAGAAGGCGCCACCCCCCTCGTCGAGGACCAGGTCGAGGTCCATGGCCAGCGCGGTGGTGCGGAGCGCCTCGGTGGCCTCCTCCCACTCCTCGGGAGTGCCCGACCGCCTTGCCCTCGGGTCGGGTCGACAGCTCGAGGAAGAAGTCCTCCAGTCCGAAGTCGCGGAGCAGGGACAGGACGAAGGACAGCGTGGTGTGCAGCTCGCCGGCCATCTGGTCCCGGGTGCAGAAGATGTGGGCGTCGTCCTGGGTCATGCCCCGCACCCGGGTCAGCCCGTGGACCACGCCGGACTTCTCGTAGCGGTACACCGTCCCGAACTCGAACAGGCGCAGCGGAAGCTCGCGGTAGGAGCGTTGGCTGCTCTTGTAGATGAGCACGTGGAACGGGCAGTTCATCGGCTTCAGGTAGTACTGCTGGCCCCCGTCGAGCTCCATGGGAGGGAACATCCCGTCGGCGAACCAGTCGAGGTGGCCCGAGGTCTCGAACAGCTCGGCCTTGGTGATGTGGGGGGTGGTGACGAACTCGTAGCCGGCGGCCTTGTGCCGCTGATACGAGTAGTCCTCCATCAGGCGTCGGATGGTCCCGCCCTTGGGGTGGAAGACGGCCAGCCCCGATCCGATCTCCTCGGGGAAGGAGAACAGGTCCAGCTCGAGCGCCGAGCTTGCGGTGGTCCCGGCGCTCGGCCTCCTCCAGCCGGTGGAGGTGCTCGGCCAGGGCCTTGTCCGACTCCCAGGCCGTGCCGTAGATACGCTGGAGCTGCTGGCGCTTCTCGTCGCCGCGCCAGTAGGCCCCGGCCACCCGCATCAGGGCGAAATGGCCCAGCCGGCTGGTCGAGGGAACGTGGGGTCCCCGGCACAGGTCAGTGAAGGTCGGCGAGTTCCAGTAGGTGGAGACCTGGGCTGCCTCACCCCCCTCGGCCGGGGCGTCCACCTCGTCATGGCCGGCACCGACGGCCTCGATGATCTCCCGCTTGAACGGCTGGTCGTCGAAGAGGGCGAGCCCTTCGTCGATGGTGTGCTCGTGACGGATGAACGGCTGGTCCTCGGCCATGATCTCCCGCATGGTGGCGGCGATCCGATCGAGGTCCTCGTCGCTGAAGTGGGCCCCTCCGGGCAGTTCGAAGTCGTAGTAGAAGCCGTCCTCGATCACCGGTCCGATGGCGAAGTGGGCCCCGGGCCACAGGCGGAGGACGGCCTGGGCCAGTACGTGGGCGGTGGAGTGACGCAGCACGGCCCGCCCGGCGTCGGACTCGGCGGTGATGATGCTGACCTGGGCACCGTCGGGCAACGGGGTGTCGAGGTCGACCTCCTGCCCGTCGAACGAGGCGGCCACCGCCGCCCGGGCCAGGCGGGGACCGATGGACCCGGCGAACTGGATGGCCGTCGTGCCCGCGTCGAACTCCTTGGTGGATCCATCGGGAAGTCGGACGGTGACGGCTGCCATGGGGTGGTCTTTCTCCATCGGGTTGCCGGCATGGTGGTGGGCTGCGGGACGGGGCCGGGGCCGCCACCGGAGCACGTGGACCGGGCTCCTGCCGCCGCCCGAACCGTCCGCCGACCGGACGCCCCTGGCGTGCCGGATCCCGGACGCTGCTGCCTACAGGGTAATGCCCAGCAGGGCCGCGCCCCTGCCGACCGGGCGCCGTGCCGCCGCCTCCTCGTCCAGGGCGGCCAGAGCCCCCGGCGTGTCGAGGTCGTCGTCGAGGACGGGCCCGCACCCGCTCCAGGCCCACCTCGTCGGGGCCGTCTTCTGCTCCGGCTCCGGCTCCGGCTCCGGCTCCGGTGGGCAGGATGGGCGCCGCCCGCCAGTCCGCCAGCCGACGGGCCGCCCGGGGCATGTCCTCGTCACCCCACTCCCAGTCGGTCCGGTAGTGGTGGTCCAGCAGGGCCAGGCGCAGCACCGCCGGCTCCCACTCCTTCAGGAGGTCGCCGACGAAGACCAGATTGCCCAGGGACTTGGACATCTTGGTGCCGTCCAGCCCGACCAGGCCCACGTGGAGCCAGTGCCGGACGAACGGCCGTCCGGTCACCGACTCGGACTGGGCCGTCTCGCACTCGTGGTGGGGGAACACCAGGTCGCGCCCACCGCCGTGGACGTCGATGGTCTCCCCCAGCTCCCGCAGCGCCAGGGCCGAGCACTCGATGTGCCAGCCCGGGCCGGCCCGGTCCCCACCGCGACTCCCACGAGGGCTCGTCGGGCAGCGACGGCTGCCAGAGCACGAAGTCGAGCGGGTGCCGCTTGTTCGGATCGTCGGGGTTCCCGCCCTGCTCGGCTGCCATGGCCAGCATGGTCGGAGGGTCGAAGTGGCTCACCGAGCCGAACGCGGTCGAACGTGGTCACGTCGAAGTAGACGGCACCGCCGGACTGGTAGGCCCGGCCCGACTCGAGCACCGACGCCGATCAGGGTGAGGATCTCGGCGATGGCCGAGGTGGCCCGGGGCTCCGACCACGCCGGGATGAGACCCAGGGCGGCCATGTCGGAGTCGAACCGGGCGATCTCCTCGGCGGCCAGGTCGAGGTAGTGGACCCCCAGCTCACGGGCCTTGCGCAGGATGTCGTCATCCACGTCGGTGACGTTGCGCACGCACCGGGTCTCGTGACCGAGGTCCCGCAGGCGTCGCTGGAGGATGTCGAAGGTCAGATACACCTGGGCGTGACCGAGATGGGCCGAGTCGTAGGGCGTGATCCCGCAGGAGTACAGGGTGACCACCGGACCGGCCTCGAGCGGGGACGATCGCCTCCCGTGCCGTGTCGTACAGCTGCACCACCCCCCGTCCCTCCACCCCGTCAACCCCCACGGTCATCAGCGTTCGCCGAAGCCGGCCAGTTGCACGGCCGAATGCACCTTGTGGCGGATGTTGATGGTGATGAGCACAGCGGTGAAGGCCTCGATGGGGGCGGCCTGGGACAGGCTGCCGGCGTCCACTCCCCGCAGCCCGTCGATGCGGTCCACCAGCGCCACGGTGGCCTCACTGGCCTCGGCGTGGTCGGAACAGACCAGGACATCGGCGGTGAGCGGGCGTGGTGAGCTTCTCCATCTCGGAGGCCGGAAGGTGGTGGAAGGAGGCCGACACCAGCGATCCGGGCAGGGCGGCCTGGATCGATGGCGGCCACCGAACCCCGGGGCGGCACGAGGGCCAGGAACTCCCGGCCCTCCTTGGCCAGGGCGTTGGCCATCGAGACCACCACCTTGCCGTCCAGGGCCGACGCCAGCGGCCTCACCGTGGCAATGGCACTGTCCCACGGTGTGGCCACCACTACCAGGTCCGCAGTCCGCGGTGGCCTCATTCGAGGCCCCGCTGATGGTCAGGTGGTGGTCCGGCCACGCCTCGACCAGCCCGCGGGCGACGGCAGCGGCCCGGTCGGCGTCCCTCGACCCGATGACCACATCAGTCGCCGACGGCGGCCAGGCGCACCGCCAGTCCACGTCCGGCCGGGCCGGTCCCTCCCAGAATTCCGATTCGCATGTGCCTACCCTTCCACACCGACCCGTCGCGGCCGGACGGGACCATGACGATAACCTGACCCGCTGATGGGACTGCTCGAGGGTAAACGGATCCTGGTCACCGGCGTGCTGACCGACGCCTCCCTGGCCTTCGCCGTGGCCCGGCGGGCCCAGGGTGAAGGGGCCGAGGTCGTCCTGTCCGGGGCCGGACGGGGCCTCTCGCTGACCCGGCGCACGGCACGGAAGCTTCCCGAGGAGGCCGAGGTGCTGGAGATCGACGTCACCGAGCCGGAGCAACTGGCTGCAGCCGCCACCGCACTCGGCTGAGCGGTGGGATCGCATGGACGGCATGCTGCACGCCATCGGCTTCGCACCACCCGAATGCCTCGGTGGGGACATGTTCCAGGCCGGATGGGACGAGGTGCAGGTCGCCCTCCATGTGTCGGCATACTCCCTGAAGGCTCTGGTGCGAGGCGTTCCGACCCCTGCTGGTGGCCGCCGGTACCGACGGCGGCGCAGGCGCATCGGTGGTCGGCCTCGACTTCGACGCCACCGTGGCCTGGCCCTCCTACGACTGGATGGGCGTGTCCAAGGCGGCACTGGAGTCGCTCTCCCGTTATCTGGCCCGTGACCTCGGACCCGACCGGATCCGGATGAACCTGGTGGCGGCGGGCCCGGTGAAGACCCTGGCGGCCAAGTCCATCCCCGGATTCGCCACGTTCGAGGACACCTGGGCGGACCGGGCCCCGCTGGGTTGGGACGTCCTCGACACCGACGTCGTGGCCCGGGCCTGCGTGGCTCTGTTTTCTGACCTGCTGCCCATGACCACCGGCGAGATCATCCATGTGGACGGTGGCGTGCACGCCACCGGAGCCTGACCGATGCTCACCGGCGTCCAGGTGCGGGAGCGGATCGTCGCCTACGTGGACGCCATCAACTCAAGGGATCCCCGGGCCATCGCGGCCCGCTTCACCGAGGATGCCGTCCACGCCGACCCGTGTCCAACCCGCCCAACCTGGGGCGGGCCGCCATCACCACCTTCTTCCAGAACGGGATCGCCGCCAGCGACGGGTGGACGTTCGCGGCCAAGGCCGTCCACACGTGCGGCGACCACGTGGCCGTGGACTTCGCCATCGCCGTGGACAGCGGCGGCACCACCATGACCATCGACGGGATCGAGGTCTTTGCCGTGGACGACGACGGCCTGTTCCGGTCGGTCCACGCCTACTGGGACGACGCCGACCTCACCTTCGGCTGACGAGGAGGACCTGATGACCGACAGCGCCATCGCCATCGGCAATCTCATTGCCCGCTACGCCGAACTCATCGACCTGGGCGACTTCGACGGCGTGGCCGACTTGTTGGCCGACGCCGCTGTCGGTGAGGGCCCGGTCGGCGAGGGCCCGGTCGGCGAGGGCGCTGGAACCGGGCTCCTGACCGGGCGGGACGCCATCAGGGCCATGTTCACCTCCACCACCCGGCGCTATCCCGACGGGACACCGGGGACCAAGCACGTCACCACCAACCTCATCCTCGACATCGACGAGGGCGCCGGCCGGGCCGCGGCCCGTACCTACTGGACGGTCCTCCAGGCTGTCCCGGGGTTGGCCCTGCAGCCCATTCTGGCCGGCCGCTACCACGACCGGTTCGAGCGGGTCGACCAGACCTGGCGTTTCTCGGAGCGCCGCTACCTCATCGACCTGGTCGGCGACGTGAGCCGGCACATGCTGTCCAACATCCCGACCTGACTCCGGCGCGGGCGTAGGACGCGACATCCGAACCGCAGGCCGGATGCATCCCTGGTGCCGCACCGGTCCCGGCCGGTGGCCCCGGGCCGTTCCGGAGGTCGGATCAGCGGGGCCTCGGCCGGCGCCGCGGCGATCGACTGGCGGCACGGCCTTGACCGGCGGGGTGGGCGAACCCTACGTTCGCTCCCGTTGTCGGAGTGAAAGGGGGGGCACATGCCCGCAGTGACCGTCAACGGACCCGAGGCCGCCCGGACCCTCCGCGAGCTGGTGGCCGAGCAGTCGGGTGAGTCCGAGCGGATCCGCACCCTCGACCCCCGCACGGTGGATGCCCTCTGGCGCAGCGGGCTCATGCAGTGGGCCAACCCCATCGAGGCCGGTGGCTGCGAGCCCGCCTTCGCCGAGATGATCGACACGTGGATCGAGCTGGCCTGGCAGGACGGTTCGCTCGGATGGATCGGCATCGCCAACCTGCCGTCGGCGGCGGCCTGTGCCGCCTACCTCCCCGACGAGGGGTTCGACGAGGTATTCACCAGCCACGGCAACCGCGTCACCGCCGGCGGCCAGTTCTTCCCCAACGGCCTGGGCGAAACGGTGGAGGGCGGCTACCGCATCTCCGGCGCCTGGAACTTCGGTTCGGGCACCGGGCACTCGCAGTACGTGGCGGCGGGATTCATGCCCGCCGTCGACGGCGAGCTGGTGGTGGACGACACCGGGATGCCCCCCCTGCTGGTGGCAGTCATCCCCCACGAGGAGATCGTGTTCACCGACGGCTGGCATGTGCAGGGACTCAAGGGGACCGGCTCGTACGACTACAACGTGACCGATCTCTTCGTCCCCGCTCACCGCACCTTCGAGCTGTTCTGCCGCACCCCCCTACGGGGGGGATCGCCGGCGTTCCGGATGGGTCTGATGCCCATCACGGCGGCGGGACATGCGTCGTGGGCCCTCGGCGTGGCCAAGTCCATGCTCGACGATGTCACCGAACTGGCCCTGACCAAGGTGAGGATGGGTGAGGAGGCATCCATCGCCCACAAGGCGTCCTTCCAACGCAATCTCTCCCACCACCGGGCCATGTGGAAAGCGGCCCGACTGCTGGTGGTCACCACCTTCACCGATACCGAGCAGGCGGTGAAGAACGGCCAGGACCTGTCGCCCGACCTCCGGGCCGAGATGCGGGTGGCCGCCACCTACGCCACCGAGGCCAGCCGAGAGATCGTCCAGTGGGCCCATCTGGCCGCCGGCACCACGCGCCATCCGGGAGGGAAGCCGTATCGAGCGGGCCTTCCGCGACATGTACACCGGTACCCAGCACGTCTTCATCGGCGAGAAGACCTACACCGACGCGGCCCAGATCCACCTCGGCCTCATCGAGGACCAATTCGGGTTGTGAGTCCGGGCCGCGGGTTCCCGCTCGTGGCGTCCCTGGCCGGGGACGGGCAGCACCGGGCCGCACAGCCCCACACGGCGCCGGCAATCCGTGAGCCGGCCGCCCGCGCACTAGAGCTGGAGGGACTTCACCTCGAGATACTCCTCCAGTCCGAAGGCTCCCAGCTCGCGCCCGTTGCCCGACTGCTTGTACCCGCCGAACGGGGCCAGGGGGTTGAAGCCGCCGCCGTTGACCTCGACCTGGCCGGTCCGCAAGCGACGGGCCACGCTCTTGGCCCGGTCGGGATCACCGGACCACACGGCTCCGGCCAATCCGTAGTCGGTGTCGTTGGCGATCTCGATGGCCTCCTCCTCGGTGTCGTAGGGCATGATGACCAGCACCGGGCCGAAGATCTCCTCGCGGGCGATGGTCATGTCCCGGGTGACCGAGGAGAACACCGTGGGCTGCACGAAGAACCCCTGGTCCAGCCCGGGGGGTGCCTCGGCGCCGCCGGCGACCAGTTCGGCCCCCTCACCCAGGCCCTTGTCGATATAGCCCCGTACCCGTTCCCTCTGTGCCGCCGAGACCAGGGGACCGAGACGGGTACCCGCCTCGAAGGGGTCACCGGGAACATGGGACGCGGCCGCCTGGCGGGCCAGCGACTCGACCTCGGCCAGGCGGTCACGGGGCACCAGCATGCGGGTCAGGGCACTGCAGGTCTGGCCGGAGTTGGCGTAGCACTTGGCCACGCCGTCGGGCACCGCCTTGGCGAAGTCGGCGTCGTCCAGCAGCACGTTGGCCGATTTCCCCCCAGCTCGAGGGCCACCCGCTTGACGGTGGCCGACGCCACCTCGGACACCCGCTTGCCGGCCCGTGTCGATCCGGTGAAGGAGACCATGTCCACGCCGGGATGGGCGGCGATGGCCTCACCCACGACCGGGCCGAACCCGGTGACCAGGTTGAAGATCCCGGGAGGGGCGCCCACCTCGTCGAAGACGTCGGCCAGCACGAAGGCGTTCAGCGGAGCCACCTCGCTGGGCTTGAGCACCACGGTGCATCCCGCTGCCAGCGCCGGAGCCACCTTGGCGGCGATCTGGTGCAGGGGATAGTTCCAGGGGGTGATGGCCCCGACCACCCCGACCGGCTCCCGCACCACCAGCGAGTTGCCCACGGTCTTCTCCCAGGTGAACTCCCCGGCGATGGCCGCCATGGATCCGAAACTGGCCATGGGCAGGCCGACCTGCACCAGCTGGGAGAGGGTGTAGGGCATCCCCACCTCGTGGGTGATGAGATCGGCGAGGCTGTCCATGCGCGCCCCCAACGCCTCGCTGATCTTGGTCAGCAGGGCCGTCCGCTCCACCACCGGCGTCGACGACCACCCCGGGAAGGCCCGGCGGGCCGCGGCCACCGCGGCGTCGATGTCCTCGGGCGTTCCCTCGGGAACGGTGCCGATGACCTCCTCGCTGGTCGAGTCGATGACGTCGATGGATCCGTCACCGGCGGAGGGAACCCATCGCCCGTCGATGTAAAGCCTGTCGCGTACCTCGGTCTTCATCGGTTCCATCCTGCTGCCTCCCTGTCACGGCCCGGCTTTCCCGGGCTGCCGGTTCTGCCGAGCTGCCGGCTCTGCCCGGCTCTCACGCTCGGGTGAACTCGCTCGGTTGTCTTGCCTCACCCGCCACTGTAGGTGTCGCCATGGCAACGTGACGGGTGACGGCCCCGCTCACTCCGTCCGGACGAAATCGGCCCCTCTCGGCCGCTCCTCGGCCGCTCGCTGGCCGCTCGTTGGCAGATCCTGACGCTGACCGCGGCGTTGCATAACGTTTCCAATATAAGTACAGTCGTCCGATGGCGCACCGGCGCCGTCCCACCCGAGCAGGGGGAACGTGTCCCAGACCCAACACGAGCGGAAGGCGGAGACCCGGGCGCGCCTGCTGGCTGCGGCGGCGGCGCTCTTCGCCGAGCAGGGGGTCGATGCCGTCTCCGTGGACGCAGTGGCCGAGGCCGCCGGCAGGACGTCAGGGGCTGTCTACTCCCACTTCGGCAGCAAGCAGGGCATGTTGCTGGCACTGCTCGACTCGTGGAAGGACTCCGTCCTCACGGTGCTGTTGGCCGAGGTGGCCGTCACCGAGTCACCGGCCGGGCAATTGGCCGCGGTGTGGGAGAACGTGGCCGGCACCACCGACAATGCGCAGGCCGGGAGTTGGTCGCTCCTCGAGCAGGAGCTGTGGTTACGGGCGGCCCGGGACGGCGACGTGGCCGAGGTGCTGCGGACACGCAACGCCGAAGCCCGGCGCTACAGCGCGCGCCGACTGGCCGGATGGGCTGCCACCGTGGGCGCCCAACCGGTGGCGGAACCCGACGAGTTGGCCGTGCTGGTCAAGGCCCTCCTCACCGGCCTGGCCATGCAGCGACGACTCGAGCCCGGCTCGGTCGACGACGACCTGGCCGTGCGGGGCCTGGCCGCGCTGCTCGGGATGCCCGATCACCCGGGCCCGGTCCCGGTCCGATCGAACCGGTCGGAGCGGTCGACCCCGGCCCGCGCGCCCTCGTCCACCTCGTCCACCTCGCCCACCTCGTCCACCTCGTCGGTCGATTCCATCCCGTAGTCCCGAGCCAAAGGAGCCCCCGCCATGAACACCGAGATCCGACAGAAGCTGGGCATCGAGTTCCCCATCTTCGCTTTCACCCACTGCCGTGACGTGGTGGCCGCCGTCACCAACGCCGGCGGCATCGGCGTGCTGGGCGCCATCGGCTTCACGCCGGACCAGCTCGAGGTCGAGCTCACCTGGATCGACGAGCACGTAGGTGACCGGCCCTACGGCGTCGACATCGTCATCCCGGCCAAGTACGAGGGCATGGACGAGATGGATCCGGACAAGTTGGAGGCCCAGATCCGGGGGCTCGTGCCACCCCAGCACAAGGAGTTCGCCATGAAGATCCTGGCCGACCACGGGGTGCCGGAGATCCCTGAAGAGGAGCGTCACTCCAACGGCATGATCGGATGGACGGCGGCCCATGCCGCCGGCCTGCTCACGGTGGCGCTGCGCCATCCCAACGTGAAGCTCATCGCCAACGCCCTCGGCACTCCCCCGCCCGATGTGGTGGAGCGGGTTCAGGGGGCCGGGCTGATGATCGGAGCCCTGGCCGGATCGGTCAAGCACGCCCTCAACCACAAGGCGGCCGGACTCGATTTCATCATCTGTCAGGGCTCCGAGGGTGGGGGTCACACCGGCGACGTGGGCTCCATCGTGCTGTGGCCCGAGGTCATCGACGCCGTGGCCCCCATTCCGGTGCTGGCCGCCGGCGGTGTGGGCAGTGGCCGCCAGATGGCCGCGGCACTTGCCCTCGGAGCCCAGGGCGTCTGGTCGGGGACGCTGTGGCTGACGGTGGAGGAGGCCGACATCCCGCCCCGGCAGATGGAGACCTACCTGGCCGCATCCAGCCGGGACACCGTGCGGTCGCGGTCGTTCACCGGAAAGCCGTGCCGCATGCTGAAGAACGACTGGACCGATGCCTGGGAGGCCGAGGACACCCCTGATCCGCTCCCCATGCCCCTGCAGATGATGGTGGCCATCGAGGCTGTGTCCCGGGGTCACCGCTATCCCGAACAGGCCAAGGACGTCAACTTCAATCCGTGCGGCCAGGTCATCGGGCGGGCCACCGCGGTGCGCAAAGCCAAGGACGTGGTGTTCTCGATGGTAGAGGAGTACGTGGAGGCCACGGAACGGATGCAGGCCGGCATCACCGTCTGACCGCATCACCGTCCGAGGTCGTCCACCCCTGAACCTCGACCCCGACCGGGGTGGGCGGCGCCCGGAGCGACATTGGGAGCCCAGAGCCACACCGGGAGCCCCGAGGGAGGCCGGGTACACTCCGGTGATGACGCCGGTTCTGGAGGTGGAGAACCTCCGCACGGAGTTTCGGATGCGCACGTCATCGGTGGTCGCCGTGGACGGCGTCTCCTTCGAGGTCGGCGAAGGCGAGTGCGTCGGCGTCGTGGGCGAGTCCGGCTGCGGGAAGAGCACCACCGGGCTTTCGATCATGCGGTTGCTCCCCGGCAACGGCCACCTGACGGGTGGTTCGGTGACCCTCCTCGGCCGGGACCTGGCCCCGCTGGACGAGAAGGTGATGCGACAGGTCCGGGGCGACCAGGTGGCCCTGATCCCCCAGGACCCGATGACGTCGCTCAATCCCACCATGACCATCGGTCGTCAGATCGCCGAGGGGGTCAGACTCCACCGTGACGTGTCCCGTCAACAGGCCCGCCAGCGGGCCCTGGAGGTGCTGCGCCTCGTCGAGATGCCCCAGCCGGCCGAGCGGCTCAACCAGTATCCCCACGAACTCTCCGGCGGGCTGCGCCAACGGGTGATGATCGCCATGGCCCTGGCCTGCGAGCCCAAACTGCTGATCGCCGACGAGCCCACCACCGCCCTGGATGTGACCATCCAGGCCCAGATCCTCGACCTCATCGACGAGCTCCGCCAGCGCTTGGCCATGGCCGTCGTCCTGATCACCCACGACATGGGGGTCATCGCCGGCCGCACCGACCGCGTCATCGTCATGTACGCCGGCAAGGTGGCCGAGGAGGCCGAGACGGGCGAACTGTTCAACCGCATCCGGCACCCCTACTCCGAAGCCCTCCTGGCCTCGGTGCCCAAGTTGGAGCAGAGCAGGGACGAACGGCTGGCGTCGATTCCGGGCCTGCCTCCCGACCTGTCCCGCACCATCACCAACTGCCGGTTCGCTCCCCGCTGCCAGTACGCCACCGACCGGTGCCGGAGCGAGGACCCCCCCCTGGTCGACACCGACGACAGCGGGCCGCTCGTCCACCGTTTTGCCTGCTTCCATCCCGTGGATCACCGCGATCGCCGGGAAACCCCGGCCGTGGTGACCGGGTCCGGGGTGTCGGCGGTCCAGGCGGCGCGGTCAGAAACCCTCGGAGCGGCCGAACGCATTGTCGAGGTAAAGGACCTGGTCAAGGAGTTTCCGGTGATGTCGGGAACCATCTTCCGGCACCAGGTGGGCAGCGTGAAGGCGGTCTCGGGTGTCAGCTTCGACATCCGGGAGGGCGAAACCTTCGGACTGGTGGGCGAGTCCGGTTGCGGGAAGACCACCGTGGGTCGGCTGCTGGTCACGCTGGATCGGGCCACGGCCGGATCGATCCGGTTCGAGGGCGTCGAGATGTCCAGCCTCGGATCCGGCGCCCTGCGCGCCCGTCGCCGCGATCTCCAGCTGATGTTCCAGGACCCCTACGCCTCACTCGATCCCCGTATGCGGGTCGGCACCATCATCCGCGAGCCGTTGAAGGTGCACTCGGTGGGCACGGGGAGCGAACAGGATGACAAGGTCCGTTCCCTCCTGGAGGAAGTGGGGCTGAGCCGCGACTCGGTCGACCGGTATCCCCACGAGTTCTCCGGAGGTCAGCGACAGCGGATCGGCCTGGCCCGGGCCCTGGCCCTGGACCCCAGAATGATCGTGGCCGACGAGCCGGTCTCCGCCCTCGACGTCTCCATCCAGGCCCAGATCCTCAACCTGATGAAGGACCTCCAGGCCCGGCACGGACTCACCTACGTGATGATCTCCCACGACCTGGCCGTGGTCCGCTACATGGCCGACACCATCGGGGTCATGTACCTGGGCAAGTTGGTGGAACTGGGACCGGCGGCCCAGATCTACGCCCGGCCCGTCCACCACTACACCATGGGACTCCTGGACGCCGTCCCGGTGGCGGACGTGGACGCGGCCCGGGCCAAGGCCCGCGCCGACACCACCGTGAAGGGTGAGCTCCCCTCGTCGATCAACCCCCCGTCCGGCTGCCGGTTCCGCACCCGGTGCCCGGCGGCCCAGGAGGTCTGCGCCCGGGTGGAGCCCCCCCTGTCCGACTTCGGGAACGGCCACGTGGCCGCCTGCCACTTCCCGCTGCAGACGCCGGTCACCCTGTCGACGACCGGCTCCGCGTCCGGGACAGTCTGATCCGGCACCGGTCCGGATCAGCGTTGCTGGAGTCGAACCTCCAGGGAGTCCCGCAAGGCGTCGCCGACGTAGTTGAAGGCCACGACGACCAACACGATGCAGATGCCGGTGGGGTAGATCTGCCACCAGTAGCCGTTGCCGGCCGCGTCCACGCCATTGGACAGCATGGTCCCCCAGTCGGTCTGGGGGACGGGCACGCCGAGCCCCACGAAGCCCAGGGCGGCCAGCAACAGGATCGAGTCGGCGATCTGGAAGGTGGCGAACACCACGATGGTCCCGATGGAGTTGGGGATGATGTGCCGCCCGATGATGCGCGACCGGCTGCCGCCCATGACCCGCACGGCCTGCACGTACTCCCGATTGCGGAGGGACAGCGTTTCGCCACGAATGAGCCGGGCCGGTATCAGCCAACTGACGAAAGCGATCACGAGGATGAGCAGCACCTCGGACTGGTGGTAGATGGTGACCAGGGCGATGAGGAGGAACAGCACGGGGATGGACAGGAAGACGTCGACGACCCTCATGAGGATCGAGTCCAGCCAGTTGCCGAAGAAGCCGGAGATGGCACCGTAGAGGGTGCCGAACACGGTGGCCACCAGGGCGGAGGCGAAGCCGACGATGAGCGAGGCCTGCCCGCCGAACATCAGCCGGCCCAGCATGTCGTACCCGCTGCCGTCGGTGCCCAGCGGGTTGCCGTGGCCCGGGGGAAGGTTGGCGCTGGAGTCCTGGAGTACCAGCTCGGCGTTGGTCTGGTTGGTGGGGTACAGGTGCGGCCCGACAAAGCAGAACAGAACCATGAAGATGATGACACCGACGCCGACGACGGCGAGCTTGTTCTCGACGAACACCCGGCCCATCTGGCGGAGGATGCCCCCGGTGGAGGTCGATTCCCCGCCTGCGGGTCCCGCTGGTCCTCCCGGTTGTGCCGGGATGCCGTCGCCGCCGAGGAACTGGCGCTGGGAGATGGTCTCGCCGTCGCCGATGGGGAGCGTGACCTCGCGCTCGAAGTCGTTGAACACCGGATCCAATCCTTCGCCGTCGGGCTCGGTCACTCCCCACCCCCTAGGCGGATGCGCGGATCGGCCACGGCGTAGAGGATGTCGGCCAGCAAGGAGCCGAGGACCGTGGCCACGGTGATGACCAGGGTGGTGCCCAGCACCGTGGGGATGTCGTCGTTGAAGGCCGACTGGACGGTGAGCAGGCCCATGCCCGGATAGTTGAAGACGGTCTCGACGATGAGGGCGCCGCTCACGATGGCAGGTAGGGACAGCCCGAGCAGGGTGAGGATGGGGATCAGGGCGTTGCGCAGGGCATGGCCGTACAGGACGCGTCGGTTGCCTGCCCCTTTGGCCCGCGCCGTCCGGATGTAGTCCTCGGCCATGGCGTCCATCATCGAGGAGCGCATGTACCGGCTGAACGAGGCGATGGAGGTGGCGGCCAGGGTCACCACGGGAAGGAAGAAGGCGCGGGGATCGGTGAACACGGCCCAGGCCGAGGCATCCGAGGGCGGCGACACGGGGAACCAGTGGAGGTCGAAGGCGAACCAGATGATCAGAAGGGTCCCGAGCAGGAAGTCGGGCATGGCGTAGAAGAAGAACGAGCCGCTGGTCACCACGTAGTCGATGGGCTTGTTGCGCCGCACCACCTGGAGGATCCCGAGGGGGATGGCGATGACCAGGGAGATGAGGACCGAGGCGCCGACCAGGGTCAGCGTCTTGGGTAGACGCTCACCGATGACCTGGCGGACCCCCTGGTTGTACTTGTAGGAGTAACCGAGGTTGAGGTGGACGACGATCCCCTCGAGGTACTGCCAGAACTGGTCCCAGATGGGCAGGTCCAGGCCGTTCAGCCGGTTGAATCGGGCGATCCCGGGAGCGGTGGCCTTCGCTCCCAGGACGGCTTTGGCCTCACCCCCGGGAATCAGCCGCGCCAAGAAGAACGTGATCAGTATGACGCCGACGATGACGATGAGTGCCTGTGCGATACGGCGGAGGATGAACCTGGTCATCAGGGGCGGGCCCTGGGACGGCGCCGGAAGGGCAGGGAATGCGGGCCCGGGGGCAGGGGGCACGCCCTCGGTGGCGGCGAACCCCGGGCATCCGACGTCTCGTCCGATGCCCGGGGTTCACCTTCCACGTGGTCTCCGTACCTGTTCCGGTGGTCGTGTTCGCACGATCGAGGCACGGGGTAGGCCGGCTAGAACCTCCAGCTCTCCGGAGTGATGCCCTGGAGAGGGCTGGCCGGCGCGAAGCCCTGGAGGTTGTTCTGGACCTCGTACAGGGGGTTACCGGCATTGGGCTGCCAGACGCCCGGTAGCTGCTCGGCCAGATAGTTCTCGTAGGTGGTCAACGGCGCCTGGGTGGCATTCGTGGCGAGAATATTGGCGTCGTTGACCGGGTCGGAGTAGCTGCCGGAGTTCGACCCTGCCTTCGTCTGGAAGATGGACTCTCCGGTCGGGTAGTAGTCAGGGGAGAAGATCCAGCCGGCACCCCAGTTCTCCAACTCCCACGAGCAGCCCTTGCTGCCCGCCGTGCAGGGGATGGCGTTGCCGATGACGGTGTTGAACGAGGCCTGGGAGAGGCTCATGTTGATCCCGGCCTGGCTCCATGAGGACTGCTCGGCGTTCATCAGCTCCGTGGTCGAGGTGGTACCCGACGCATACTGGAGGTTGAAGGCCAGCTTGGTCCCCTTGGGGATGTTGGCACCACACTCGTTGGCCGCCGTCCCCGGTGACTGGCAGGTGGAGGTGCCGTTGGGCACCACCTTCCAGCCGTGGTCCTTCAGCAGCGTGACGGCTTTTCCCGGGTTGTACGGATACGGGTTGTTCTGGACCTCCTGGGATACGAACGAGTTCGGCGGCTGGCTGGGAACGGGGCCGTAGGTTCCCACCGAGTAGCCCTTGTAGATCTTGCTGTTGTACAGCGGCTGGTTCACCAGCAACTGAACCGCCTGACGGAAGTACAGCTGCTTGAAGATGGCGCCGGCGTGGCCCCCGTCCCCGGTGGAGTTGAAGTTGTACGGGAAGTAGTTGATGGCCCATCCGTAGAGCGGCTGCAGGCTGAAGTTGGAGAGCCGTGGGTTGTTCGGCCCGGGCTTCAGGGCGTTGGTGGTGGCCTTGGTGATGTCCTGGGTGGGCAGATAGCCCACCGTTACCTTGCCGCCGACCAGAGCGTTGAACTCGGCCGAGTCCGAGGTGAAGGGCAGCTCGACGAACTTCTGGATGTTGCCGGTCACCGGACCGGAGTAGGCCGGGTTGGGCACGAAGGTCACGTTGCCCGAGGCATCGAACTTGGTCAGTTTCCACGGCCCGTCCACGACCGCCCAGATGGGACTGGTGGCGTAGGTGGACAGCGAGTTGTTGGCCGCCTTCGGGTTGGACGGGTCGTAACCGGACTGCTTGGACAAGAAGGTGTACACCGCCTTGCACTGCTTGTCGGCCGTGCCGTACGGAGCGGCCGCGCATCCGCCCGAGTTGGGTGCGCCTCCCTTGGCGGTGATGTCCCAGGCATTGGGCATCGGGGTGATCTGGGACAGTTCGTTGTAGGTGAACCAGTAGTTGTTGACCGGCGCGGTGAGGGTGAAGGTCAGCTGCTCGGGGTTGTTGATGGCAATGGACTTGATGTCATCGGGGATGGCCCCGGCCGAGTATCCGGCCCAGTTGGCCTTCTCGGCATGGAGCATGTTCATCCAGAACATGACGTTCTCCGCCGTCACGGTCTCGCCGTTCGACCACTTGTAGTTGTCGAGGTCGACGGTGACCGTGTTGCCGGCGCTGTTGTAGGTCGGCGCCGCGGCCAATGACAGCGGGATGTTCAGGTTGGGGGTGGCGCCGTCACCGAACCAGTAGAGGGGGCGGTACATGAGGTACTGGAACGTCTGGCTGTTGTACACGCTGAAGAACGCCAGGCCCATGAACGGAAAGATGTAGTTGGGTGGCGCCTGGGGTGGTTCCGCCCAGGTCACCGTGGTGGGGGTGGCGGCACCACTCACCGAAGCGGGCGCCAGAGCCAGTGTGGCTGCGGACATCGCGGCAACCGCCAGGCCCACTCCCAGTATCCGTCGAAGCTTTCCTGCCAGTCTCATGGGTGCACCGTTTCTCTCTGGTGGCCCCGGTTGGCCACCCTCGAACTACCAACGATTACCCGCCAGTAACGGCGCACCGTAACGCAACGGCAACCAAGACGCCGCATCCCCCGGTCGTTTGTAACAGTATGTTCACATTCGTCGCCTGTAAACGATTTACATGGTCCAATGACAGCCGGGCTCTGATTTTCGCAGGTCAGCCGGCAATTGTGCTGCGGTAATCGGACCTCCTCCTGACCGGTTCGTCTCGGCGGCCAACCAAAAATTGCCCTTTCTGCGGCGGCCAGAAGTCGATCAGTGACTTCTCCACCGTCCGGGGCCATCGACCGGGGATCGTGCGCCTGGGTGCCGTTTTCTGCCGTTGGGCGTCATCCGGAGGTTCAGGGCGGAGCCCGGCCCCGGGCTGAGTAAATCTCGGTGTCGCTGAGTAGCGCTGAGGGGCGCTGGCTGTCGCTGGTTGTCGCCCGGGTGCGGCTCCGTAGGTGCCCAGGCACAGGGTCGCTCGGAGACCGGTGTCGAGCCCTTCGGCTGTCGGATCAGGCCGTGAGCGCGACCGACAGCCCCCACTGCTCCTCGACGGGTGCGAAACCGACGGACCGGTAGAGGTCGGCGGCAGGGCCGCCCCGGTCCGCGACGATGACCAACACCCGGGCCCCGAAGTCATCGACCCCGAACGCCCCGGCCCGGGTCAGCAGGGCCGTGGCGAACCCACGCCGTCGGTAGTCCGGATGCGTGCCGACGTTTTGGTACCGGGCCACTCCCCGCCCGTCCGAGGCGATGCCGACCACGGAGCACAGCCGGTCATCGGTGAAGGCACCGAAGTACTCGGCCCGCCTCTCTTCCACCATCCTCCTCGCTTCGTCGGTGCTCCGTTCGAGGAAGTCGTAGTGACCGGGAGGAAGGGGGTCCTGACTGTCCCGACCATCCAGGTCCAGGCGGAGGAGCAGCTCCTGACGCCAGTCCTCGTCGGAGCGCAGCGGTCGCACCGACGACTCTCCGGAGACCGGTCCAGACTTCGGCGGTTGTTGGGCCGTCATCACCACACTGAGGTCGGCCTCCAGGCCGACCACCGACGGATAGTTGTGCCGCTCGGGGATCTCGGTGCCGTCGATGCCCAGTGTCACGTGAGTGGCACCGGGGAACTCCTCGGTGAAGGCACCGATCCACTTCCCGAGCTGACCGGCGGAAGGAGGGCCCGGCCACAGCAGGAAGTTGCCCCAGTGGAACCAGGGATTGTCGGGGGTGCGGACCACAATGCAACGTCCCCTGTCGCTGATGGACGAACCGGCCAGCCGCCGGACCATGAGGTCGGTGCGGTATCCCAGCGACCGGACCTCCACGTCGGGCAACTTACCCCGGCGATAGCCCGAAGGGTGCGGGCCCCCCGGTCCCCCGCCGATTCCCTAGTTCTCCGACGGGATTCATCTTGTATTGTGGGAAGGCACATCCGCACCCGGCGGGCCGGTCCGTCCCCCTCCTCACCTGACCGGCGGGCCGCTCGGCCACGACACAAGGAGAACCGACCATGACCGTGCATGATGAAGTCCTCGCCGCCAATGATGCCTACGCCGCCTCGTTCGGTGACAAGTCGGAGTTAGCCCTGCCCCCAGCCCGTGGGTTCGCCATCCTCACCTGCATGGACGCCCGGCTCGACCCGGCCCAGTACGCCGGCCTCAGCGAGGGCGACGCGCACGTGATCCGCAATGCCGGGGGTCGGGCCAGCGACGATGCCATCCGCTCCCTCGTGATCTCCTACAAGTTGCTGGGCACCAGGGAATGGTTCGTCATCCACCACACCAACTGCGGGATGGAGTTCTTCACCGACGAGGTCATGCGGGACCTGTTGGCCAGCAGCCTCGAGACGGCTGCGTTGGGTGACGACGGTTTTCACGATGTCGGGCGCGGACCCGGATCGGCCGAAGCCCGGTACATCGACTGGCTGACCATCGGCGACAACGCCCAGAGCGTGACCGAGGACGTCGCCCGCATCCGTTCCCATCCCCTGGTGCCCGGGCGGATCCCCGTCTACGGCTACCTCTACGACGTGACCACCGGTCGGTTGGTGGAGGTCCCCGAGGCCACCAAAGCCGGCCTGCCCGTCTGAACGGGACGCTCCGCTCCGGCAACGGCCGGCGGTGTCGGCACGGCTTCCCGTCGTCGCCGGCGCCTCCGGTCAGCCTGTCGACGTCGAGGCGGTACCCGACGGCGCACCGGACGCCGCGTGGGTCGGGGCCAGATACTGCTCGACGGCGGTGGCGATGCCCTGGGCGATCACCTGCTGACCGCGGCTGGAAGCGGCGATCGACCCCTCATAGGGATCGGTGAGGTAGAGGGGCTCGATCACCGCACCGGGCATCTGGCTGGGGGTCGTGAAGTAGTCGGGCGCCGCCGGTCCGAGGAGCAGCAGGTGTTGGTAGGAGGCGGCCTCGCTGGCGATGCCACCACCATCGGCGTTGCCCACGAAGGAGCCCAGACTCCCGTCGGTCTGAACCCCGTCATCAGGAATGGCCCACCCTTGGGCATCCATGTCCGCCACCACATCGTGCTGCACCAGTGTTGCCAACCGCAGGTTGTCGCGGGCGAACGGTCGGGCGGCGTCATAGGCGGTGAGGCTTCCGGCGTCGTCCGATGAGGCCCCGGCGTCGTAGTAGATGCCCACCAGGACCTGGGCATGGGCGTCGTTGGCGCAGACATCGCGGGCGGCAACGTCAGCGTGCGACCCGGTGAGCGAGAGCTCGCCACCGGACAGGTCGGCCGGGGTCAGCCGGACCACGGTGGCGGCCGTGGTGCGGGAGACCACCACCCGGAATCCCTTGGCCCGGAGGAGGTCCGTCACCCCCAGCTCCACCGGGAGCGTCGCCGTGGCCTCCTCGATCGTGGCTCCCGACTCGGTGGTGCCCACGCCGCCGGGATCGATCCCGCCGTGGCCGGCATCAAGGAAGACCGTCTCATTCCGATTTCCCTGGGTGGGGGCGAAGGCCACGCAGGAGCCGTCGGCGAATGCCGACGGGTCGAGGGGTTGACCGGTCGTCTCCGGAGTCGACGATCCGGGCTGGGTGAGGACCACCGCGCCGACCACCACGCCGACCAGCAGCAGGAGGGTGCCCACGGCACGACGCCGCCGTCGGGCGGCGCGCCGTCGACGTTCGTTCTGCTTCTTCTGACTGGGGCGTCGCTCCATGGCACACCTGACGGATCGGCGGGACATTCTGGGGACACCAGGCTCACAGTGAGTTGACGCCCTATTTCGATGGGAACGCCACCGAAAAGCCCTGTTCGGATGGTACCGACACCGGCGTCCGAAGTGGTGGCACCCATCCGACCAGTGGATTCGCCGCGGCGAGCGCGGCGGGCGCGGACGGCGACCGGTTGAAGGGCCTATCGGATCGTGCCCGCCCCTCGCCAGTGCCTCCATCGAGTTGCTCGGTCTCCCCCGCCGGACCGGTCCCGTGGTGGTGCCCGGCGGCGGCGGCTTCGTGTCGGGGTCGGGGGGTCGGGGGTGCCGGGCGCGTGCCGCACGGAAGCTGGCGGCCAGGGCCGACCACCACCGCCACCCCCACCTCCACGGCCAGCGGACAGATCACCGGAGTATCCGGCCGGGACGCGGACCGACGTAGCCTGGCTTCATGCGATTCGTCATCATCGGCGGCGGCCCGGCCGGCAACCAGGCCGCCACCCACGCCGCCCGTCTGGGCGTGGATGTCACCCTCATCGAGCGGGACGTGGTCGGAGGGGCGGCCAATCTCTGGGACTGCATTCCGTCCAAGGCCATGATCGCCACGGGAGGGGCCATGTCCTATCTCCGCCGGATCGACGGCATGGGCGTGGTGGGGGCCGACGGTGACCTGGACCTCGAACGGCTGCGCAGCCGGATCACCACCATCGTCGAGCACCTCGAGCGGACCAACGAGAAGATCCTCCTCAGCCAGCAGGTGGCCGTGATCCGGGGCACCGCCCGCCTGCTCGACGCCCACACCGTGGTGGCCGACACCGACGACGGCCCCATGACCTTCGAGGCCGACGCCGTGCTGGTCAGCACCGGGAGCCGCCCCCGGGTCCCCCCGTGGGCCGACCTGACCGACGACCGGCTCCTGACCACTCGCGACGCCTATCCGCCCAAGGTCCTCCCCGACCACCTGGTGGTGATCGGCTCGGGCGTCACGGGAGTGGAGTTCGTGCACATGTTCTCGTGCCTCGGATGCGAGGTGACGCTCATCGTGAGCCGACAGCAGGTCCTTCCTCAGAAGGACCCCGAGGTGGCAGCGGTGCTGGAGGCCGATTTCTCCCGCCGTGGGGTCCATCTGCTGAAGGGAGCCCGAGCCGTGGGGGTTGACCAGGGAGCCGGCGGCGTGGTCGTCCAGTGCGACGACGGTCGGGTGGCTCGGGGCTCGCATGCCCTGCTGGCCATCGGCTCGGTGCCCAACTCGGAAGGTCTGGGGCTGGCTGAAGCAGGTGTGGAGGTGGGCGAGGACGGGCATGTCCCCATCAACCGTCACTGCCAGACCAACGTGCCCCACATCTTCGCCGCCGGCGACCTGTCGGGGAAGCTCCCGCTCTCGTCGGTGGCCGCCATGCAGGGCCGGAAGGTGGCCGAGTACGTGGTGGGCGGACACACCGCCACCCATCGGCACCCCAACTACGACAGTGCCCCGTCGGCCATCTTCACCGAACCTGAGATCGCCGACGTGGGACTGGCCGAGGCCGACGCCTTCGCCGAGGGACGGAAGATCCGGGTCACCAAGGTCCCCTTCGCCGCCAGTTCGCGGGCGCTGATCGACAACGACTCCCGCGGGTTCGTGAAGATCATCACCGATCCGGCCACCGGCATCGTCCTGGGCGGCTCCATCGTCGGCCGGAACGCCTCCGAGCTGATCTCGGTGCTGGCGGTGGCGGTGACGGGCGGACTGGGGGTGAACGACATCGTCGAGTCCATGCTCGTGCACCCGACCCTGTCCGAGGCACTGGCCGAGGCGGCCGAGTAGCGGTCATCAATTCGCCAGAGGGGGGCGGTTAGGGTGACCGGGTGACCGGTGCGACCACCGACGACGGCACGGGAGCAGGCTCACCCGGCCTCGCTCCGGCCGGCACCGTCCGGGCAGACACAGTACCTCCGGATCCCGCACCGGGCGTCAGCCGGATCGAGCGCCGCCGGTCCGAGGCCCCCTGGCTCCGCCGCCATGGCGAGTCGCTGGGCACGCTGGCCCGCACGCTCGGGGTGTTCACCGCGTCCCGTCTGGTGGTGGCCATGGGCCTGGGATCGGTCCTGGTCGTGAACCAGGGACTGGCCACCCACCATTTCACCGGGCCGTGGCCGACCCCACCCAAGGCCTCGCTCTTCCTGCAGGCGCTCGGCTCGTGGGACGCCAGTTGGTACCTGCTCATCGCCGGGCACGGGTACTTCCCTCCACCAGCCCAGTTCCCCATCGCCCACGGATCGGCCACGGCGTTCTTCCCGGTCTGGCCTCTGGCGCTGCGTGGGCTATCCGATCTGACCGGGCTGACGCCGATCGTGGTCGGGGTGGGCTCGGCCTTCGTGTGTGGCGCGGCCGCCTCGGTGGCCATCTGGTACCTGGTCCGCTATCTGTGTGACGGAGCCGTGGCCGATCGGGCAGTCGTCCTGTGGGCCTTCTTCCCTGGAGCCGTGGTCCTGTCCATGGTGTACTCCGAGGCACTGGCCATTCTGCTCTGTGCCGTCTGCCTGTTGGCCCTCCTCAAACGGCAATGGCTCGTGGCCGGGCTGGCCGCCGGCGTGGCCACCGGGGTCCATCCCGAGGCGCTGGTGCTGGTGCTCTGCTGCCTGTGGGCCGCCGGGGTGGCCGTGCGACGGAGCCGGGACTGGTGGGCACTGGTGGCTCCGATCCTGTCCGTCGCCGGTGTGGCCGGCTACTTCCTGTACCTGTGGAACGCCACCGGGGACTTCTTCGGGTGGTACCACATCGAACGGGACCAGTGGGGAGGCACCGGCTTCTACCACGACACCGTCTTCGTGCTGCGCCAGTCGGTGACGCACCCCCACGATCTCGAGGCTGTGGTACCCGCCCTCGGCCTGCTCTTTGCTCTGGCCGGTCTGTACCTCATGGTCCGGTGGCGGCCGCCGGTGATCATCTGGATCTACACGGTCGGGATCGTGGTGTCGGCCTTCGACTCCAACATGGTGGGGGCCCGGCCACGGGTCCTGCTCACCGCCTTCCCCCTCATCGTGGCGGTGGCCCGGTGGGTGCGGCCGGCCGCCTTCGGTACGGTGGCGGCGGTGTCGGGTTTCCTCCTGGCTACGATGACGTTCCTCCTGTTCTCCCTGGTGCTGGTGGCTCCCTAGCCCGGGGTGGGTGCCGAGGGGGAACCATGACGACGGCAGCGAACACCACCGTGACCCGGATCGACGACCGAGGAGCCTGACATGACCGACACGCAGCAGGGGCGGGTGAGCGGAACGGTGGAGGGACGGGTCGAAGGGAAGGTGGCCCTGGTCACCGGTGGTGCCGGAGGTATCGGAGGGGCCACGGCCCGCGCCTTGGCCCGCCACGGGGCATCGGTGGCCGTACTCGATGTCGACGGGGCCGGGGCCGAACGGGTGGCCGGGGAGATCCGTTCATCGGGAGGCCAGTCACTGGCTGTGGTGGCCGACCTCGCCGACGAAGCGGCGGTGGCCGGGGCGGTCCGAGCCGTGGTCGACCACTTCGGCCAGCTCGATGTACTCCACAACAACGCCGCCCTGACTGATTCCGACTTCCTGAACCGGGACACCCCGGTGACCGACCTGGACCTCGAAGTGTGGAACCGGACACTGGATGTCAACCTGACCAGCCAGATGTTGATGTGCAAACACGCCATCCCCGAGATGGTGCGTCACGGCGGCGGCTCCATCATCAACATGTCCTCGGGAGCCTCGCTGAAGGGCGACCGGACCCGTACCGCCTACGGGGTCTCGAAGGCCGGGGTCAACACCCTGACCATGTACGTGGCCACCTCCCACGGCAAGCAGAACATCCGGGTCAACACCGTCGTGCCCGGCCTGATCATCACCGACGCCGTGCGTGCCCACCTGAACGATGAGATCCTGTCCGGGCTCAGCCGGGCCATCCTGACCACCCATCTCGGCGAGCCCGACGACATCGCCAACCTGGTGGTCTTCCTGGCGTCGGACGAGTCCCGCTACATCACCGGGCAGATGATCTCGGTCGATGGTGGCATGTCGGCCCACGTGGGGAGCGCGGGACGGGACGAGTGAGCCGCGGGGTGGACAAGGGCTAGGAGCGGTCCGCCGGAGTGGGCTCAGGCCGACCCCAGTATGTAGGCGCCGGTGTCGGGATGGTGGGTCCAGCCGCTGGACGCCGCCGTGCCCCCGTCGACGTGAATGGTCTGACCCGTCACGTAACTGGACAGGTCACCGGCCAGGAACACGGCGGCACCGGCCATCTCGTCGACATGGCCGGCGCGGCCCATGGGGACGGTGAGCCCGAAACGCTCCTCGGCGCCAGGAGGGGCCACCGACCTCATGCCCTCCGTCAACGTGATGTCCGGAGCCAGGGCATTGACCCGGATGCCGTGCAGCGCCAGTTCCAGTGCCGCCGTCTTGGTGTAGTTGATCACCCCGGCCTTGGCGGCGGCGTAGGCGGCGTAGCCCGGTGCCGCCCGCACCCCCTCGATCGAGGTGATGTTGATGATGCTGCCCGGCGTGCTCGTCTCGACCATGGACCGGGCCACCCGCTGGGTGCACAGGATGACGTGCTTGAGGTTGGCCCGGTAGAGGGCGTCCCACCCGTTCTCCGACGTCTCGAGCATGGGTGAGAAGAACACCCCTCCGGCGTTGTTCACCAGGATGCTGACCTGTCCCAGCTCTTCGGCGGTGCGGGCCAGGGCCGCGTCCACCTGGTCGGACTGGCGGACGTCGGTGACGATCCCGAGGCCTCCGACCTCCTCGGCGGCGGCGGTGGTGGTCTCGGCATCGCGTTCCCAGATGGCCACCTTGGCCCCGAAGGCGGCCAGGCCACGGGCTATGCCCCGCCCGATCCCGGCGCCGCCGCCGGTTACCACGGCCACACGATCGGTGAGGAGCACGGAGGAGGGGTTCATGGACACGGGACCTCGATCCTTATAAGTTCATTGGCGGAAGTTTCGTTATCACGGACGAAGAACGATCGGTCACTCCGATCGAGAGGGGGAGTGTATGCCACGCATCGAGCCGATTCCCATGGACCAACTGGCCGACGAGCCGCGGCGGATCATCGAGGAGGGCGTGGCCGACGGTACCTACGCCACCCCGATCCCCCTCCAGATCTTTGCCTATCGGACCGCTCAGATCCTGCAGACGAGCGTGGCCCGCACCGCCTGGGGCAAGAAGAGCCTCCTCGGGGGCCGGATTCTCGAGCTGATCCGGATCCGCAGCGCCCAACTGGGAGAGTGCCAGCCCTGTATGCAGTCCCGCAAGCACGACTCCATCACCGACGAGGACGTGGCCTGTCTGATCGCGCCGGGACACTCCGACCTGACCGACCAGGAGCGACTGGCCGTCGAGTTCCTGGACCTTCTGTCGGCCGACCACCACGCCATCGACGACGAGACCTATCGTCGCCTCGGCGAGGTCTTCACCGCCGCCCAGATCATCGAGTTGGGCTTCACCTGTGCCACCACCATGGGCACCCACCGGTTCATCCACACCCTGGATCCGTTCGGTACCGCCCCACCCGTGATCGCCTTCGACCCCGACCAGGTGGACACGGCCTACCCCGACACCGCCGCGGTTGCCGAGCAGGCCGTATGAGCGAGACCGTCTTCGTCACCGGTGCCACCGGCCTGGCTGGAGCCAACATCTGCAAGCTCCTGGTGGAGCGGGGTGACGCCGTGCGGGTCCTGGCCCGCGAGGGTGCCGATACCGGTCCCCTGATCACGTTGGGGGTCGATGTCGTCACCGGGGACATCACCGATGCCGGTGACGTGCTGCGGGCCGCCACCGGGTGCCACTCCGCCATCCACAGTGCCGCCCTGCTGGGTGGGGCCAGCCAGGACATCGAGCCGTTTCGCGCCGTCAACGTGGAGGGGACCAAGCACGTGCTGGACGCCGGAGAGGCCCTCGGCATGCGCCGGGTCGTTGCCGTCAGCACCGGCACCTTCTTCGACACCTCGGGCGGCCTGGAGCGGGAAGACGCCCCCGTGTCCACCAAGCCCAGTTCGGATCCGTACACGCTCACCAAGATGGCCGCCTTCGAGGACGCCATGGCCCGTGCCGCCGCCGGCCAGGACGTCGTCACCACCCATCCCGGGGCCATATTCGGACCCTCCCCGGTGGTCAGCAACGCGTTGGGCAAGACCAGCTTCAACCGAGTGCTGCTGTCCGCCCTCCGCCAGCGCATCCAGTCCTACCTGCGCTTTCCGGTGAGCTGGGTCTTCGCCGACGACATCGCCCGGGGATGCATCCTGGCCCTCGACCGGGGGGTGTCCGGCGAGCGGTACATGCTCGACGGTCGACCCCAGGACGTGGTGAGCACCGCCGAGGCCTGCAGCCGGATCTGCGAGCTGGCCGGCATGGACCACCGCGTGGTCGACATCGAGCCGTCCGACGACCCCGAGCTGGCCAAGGTGTTCGGCCCCACCCTGGTGGCCATCGCCGCCAAGGCCGCCAAGGACAAGCGGGTGCGCCGCGACCTGTCGGAGTCGAAGACCCACAAGCGGTTGGGCTACGACCCCATCAGCCTCGACGACGGGCTCGTGGCCACCACCGAGTGGCTGCGGGCGCTCGACAAGTTCTGAGGAGGATCTCCCCCGCCGACTGACCGGCCTGAAGTCGAGGCCGGAGTCGAGGCCGGAGTCGAGGCCGGACTGAGGGCAGAGGCGAGCGAGGTGCCACCTTGGTCGTGGTGTTCTGTCTTACGATGCTCAGCCATGGATCTGACCCGTCGGACGCTCAGCAAGGTCCCCGAGATCACGGCGCTGTTCTGGATTACCAAGCTGCTCACCACGGCGATGGGCGAGTCCACGTCCGACTATCTGGTGAAGCGGATCGACCCGGTGGTGGCGGTGGCCTTCGGCGCCGTCGTGCTGTTGGGTGCTCTGATCCTGCAGTTCCGGACGACCAGATACGTGCCCTGGACCTACTGGCTCACGGTCCTCATGGTCGCCATCGTCGGCACCATGGCCGCCGACGTCCTCCACATCCAGTTCCACGTCCCCTATGCGGTGTCGACCGCACTGTTCGCCCTGGTCCTGGCCCTGGTGTTCGTAGCGTGGCTCCGGACCGAAGGCTCCCTATCCATCCACACCATCGTGACCCCCAGACGGGAACTGTTCTACTGGGCCACCGTCATGGCCACCTTCGCGCTCGGCACTGCCGCCGGTGACCTCACGGCCACCACGTTCGGCCTGGGCTACGGCACTTCGGTGGTCCTATTCGCCGCGCTCATCGTCGTGCCGGCTGCGGGGTACCGGTACTTCCACTTGAATGCCATCCTGGCGTTCTGGGCCGCCTATGTCCTGACCCGCCCCTTGGGAGCATCCATCGCCGACTGGTTGGGCAAGCCGACGTCCGTGAGCGGACTCGGATGGGGAGACGGGATCGTGACCCTGATCCTGGCGGTGCTGATCGTGGTCAGCGTGGGCGCATTGACCGTGGGGGCAGATCGGGACCGTCCGGCACGAGTGGTGAGCCCCACGGGCTGACGGCACGGGGCCGGTGGAACGGGCGGTGGACCGACCGAGTCCAGGAGATCCAACTCTGGCGCCGGCTTTTCGGTGCCCGAGCCGTCGATCCTGTCGCGAGCCTGACTGCCCCGGTTCAGGCCGGTTCTGCCCCGGTTCAGGCCGGTTCTGCCCCGGTTCTGGACGGGTTCTGCTCCGGTTCTGGCCGGGGGCCCTGGTCGGGCCTGCCAGTGTCCGCCGCGGAACCGAGGGGGCCCATGACCAGCCTTCTTCGACCTCGGACCAAGGGCGAATTGGTCAAAGTGGCGGCGACCCATGATGGCTTCCTGCCGGAAGCGCGGTCTTCATCGGCATCAACCATGGGTAGCCCCAGCTGCTCTCATCACTCAGGACCAGGCTAGACCGGTCACGCCCCGCCTCTCCCTGAGCCCAACCGTGATGCACCAGTCCGTGATCCACGCGCCGAATGTCCGCCCCGACGTATCGAGCCTCAGTGCATGAGCACGACCTAGAGCCGCAACGGACCGCCAGTTCCATCATGGGCAGGGACATCGTCTCTGCTCAGATGTCGATCGATCATCTCCGCCTGTGATCGGATCAGGGAGGCGAACTCCCTGTTCGTCATGGCTCGGATCTCGTCCTCAGTCGGGTACTCCATACCGCAACCTCCACCCAAGGACCCTCGCACCACAGATCCTGCCCAAGGGGACGCCGCTGCGCAACTCCGATTGGGCACGGCACGGGATGACTTGCGTATCGTTGGCGCCGAACGAGGGCCGAGCGACGGTCAAGGCATCGAACCTCGCGCTGGTTGTGGCTCTGACCACTGGCATTGCTGCCAACTGGCACACCATCGTCACCATATTCGGCTCCTGGGTGATCCTTACCGCCATCATCGTCACCGTGCTGGGCCTCGGTCTCGGTGCCCTGCTCGGAGGATCAAGCCCGGAGACGCGGGCCACCACCACACTGGTGTCGGGGATGCGGTTCGCCTCGCGTGGTCTGATCATCATCGGGACCCAGCTCAATGAAGCCCCCAACTACATCGGACCCGCCATCACCTTTGCCCTGGTATCGCTGATTCTCCCGATGCTGCTTGCCGCGGAGGTCGGCCGAAAGAGCAAGACCGATCCTGGTGTGGAATCCACAGGGGCTCATTCACGTACCTGGCAGCGAACGCCAATGGAGGGGACCCGCGACCTACCCCACAGTCACCTGGTCAGGGACGCCTACCGTCTGACGCAGCCAGTCCACCACAAGTTCGCTCAGAATTGCCCCGGAGGCGCAGTGCAGAAGTCGGGTGAGGTCCACGGGCCGGCCCCCTGCAGGCCACTTTGACGACGGCTTCGCCTGAGTCGCCGCCTTATGACGAGGGCAATCATCACGGTGAACCCGAGCGCTACTCCGACTAACCATGCATATTCGAACGTCAGACCGGGCGAACCAAGCTGCTCGTCCACGCTTTCCGGCTCTGAATCGACAGCTTCAGTAGGCACTTCAGCCTTTTCACTCACGCGAGGACCATATCCCTGCTTTCGCCGTTCCCCCAAACGTAGGTACAGGTGGAGGGGTCCACCGTGAAATTGCAATGGCGACCGTTCTGCGTCCATGACCCCACTGATGGATGCAATCCTGCCGCGGTGAGTCGCGGAGGCGCAGGATTGGGTGGAGGTCGGATAGTCATCCACCGCATTAGCCAGCATCTGGACCGAACTGACCGAGCCGTTCAGGTCCGTGGGACAGGAGACTGTCAATCGCAACCAACGCTGTTGACGAGCGCGTCCAGAAGTAGTAGTTACAGCGATCGGCGCCTTGGCGACCTAGAGGATTTTCGATTCAGCCGGGTGGTGACCCGCTCTACTCGGGTCGAGCAACTTCAAACTGGCTGCTCTGCTCGACCTCGGGGCGATGGTCGCTGGAGTCATCGTGGCGGCACGAGGGCCCGTATGCGAGTCGGTAACCAATCCGTTGGGCCGGCCGTGCTCCCGACGCTACGCCGTGACGAGCAGGTCCATATCTGGCGGTGCCCTCCGCCGGTGTCCAGATCTGCTTTCTGACCCGGCCTGCATCGAGTGGGCGCTAGAGGACTCGAACCTCCGACCTCAGCCGTGTGAAGGCTGCGCTCTAACCAACTGAGCTAAACGCCCGTACCGCCCTCCCGACTTCGACGTGCGGCAGCGGAGCAGACGGACATGGTAGCCCGTGAGTCAAACCACCGAGCCACCGCCATCGATCTCAGTGCCCCTGAGCCACCCCGGATACGGGGCCACGGCGTCGAAGGCCAGTGCGGCCTCCAGGGCGGCGGCAGAACGGACCACCACGAGGTCGGCGTGCTGGGGTCCCACCAACTGCAGGCCAACGGGAAGGCCGGAAGCCGACAGCCCGACGCAGATGGAGGCCGCCGGCGACCGGGTCATGTTGAACGGATAGGTGAACTTGACCCAGTTGATGTCCTCCCGGCCGTTGATCAGCCCGGCGCCCCGAAGGGAGCGGGGCGGCGGCACGGCCGCCATGGTCGGCGTGATCAGGAGTCGCACGTCATGGAACAGTTCCACCAGGCGGAGATTGAGGGTGTGACACGCATCCTCCGCCCGGACCAGGTCGAGGGCCGAGGTCTCGAGGGCGCGTTCGATGACGACGGCCAGAACGGGGTCGATCTGGCCCCAGGCCTCGGTGTCGCGCAGATCGGCGTGGGTACGCAGGTTGTAGACGCTGGAGAGCAGCAACCACTGGTCCACCGGGTCTTCGTCGAAGACGTCGTCGATCTCCACCACTTCGGTTCCGAGCGAGGCCATCATCTCGACAGCGCGTTCGCAGATGGCCAACACCTCGGCATCGACCTCGGCGTACCCGAGCGTCGGCGACCACGCCACCTTTCGGGGTGGCCTGGGATCGTCCAGTGCGGCGAGCCACGACGCCTCGGGGCGGGGTAGTGAGCGGAGATCGGTCGGATCGGGACCGACCACCACGTCCAACGCCGCCACCACGTCGGACAGGCGTAGGGCCATCGGACCCTTCGTGGACAGATGATGCCAGTCCGGTGCCGAGGGTCCTCCGCTGGGTACCCGCCCCAGCGAGGGCTTCATCGCCGACAGCCCGCAGCACGACGACGGGATCCGTAGCGAACCCCCACCGTCCGATCCAGTGGCCAGCGGTACCATCCCCGAGGCGATGGCCACGGCACTGCCTCCCGACGAGCCACCGGGGGTGTGAGCCAGGTTCCAGGGGTTGTGGGTGGGCCCGAACACCGGGTTGTCGGTATCTGCCTTCCATCCCAGTTCTGGAGTGTTGGTCTTCCCTACCACCACACACCCGGCCGCTACCAGTCGGGCCACCAGCTCCGAATCAGCGGCGGCCACGGGAGCGTCGACAAAGCCCATCGATCCATGGGTGGTGACGTAGCCGGCAGCATCCTCGAGGTCCTTCACTCCGATGGGGATACCAGCCAGCGGCCCGGGGTCGACACCGGCTGCCACCTTGGCATCCACACCGGACGCCGCAGCCCTGGCCCGGGCACCGTCTACGGCCACAAAGGCGTTGAGGGCAGGGTTATGAGCCGAGATCTGGGAGAGGGCGTGCTCGACTAGTTCCGTGGCCGTGCGCCGGCCGTCCCTCACCTGGGCGGCCAGGTCCACCACCGTCTCAGTCCGGAAGTCCATCGATTCGACGGTACCGGTGCGCCCGGCAGACCACAACCGGCCGTTCCAGCCGGTCATCGGGCCGTTTCGACAGCAGCAACGACCGGCGAGCAGTGTAGGGCAATGAGTGGGGGGACCATCGAAGCGGTGTCGCTCGATCACGTGGCCCATGCGGTGCCGCGCTGGCAGGACGTCTGGACGCGGTATGCGGCCGATCTCGGAGCCGAATGGATCTCCGGCGGCCAGGGGCGTGGCTTCGCTCCGGCCCAACTGCGGTTCGCCAACGGGGCCCGGATCGAGGTCCTCATGCCGAACGACCCGCACCTGAACGACTTTCTTCAGCGCTTTCTGACCGCCAGCGGACCCGGTCCTCATCACATGACCTTCAAGGTCCCCGACCTCACCTCCGCCATCGAGAGGGCGCGGGCGTCAGGCATCGACCCCATCGGCATCGACCGCAGTGACCCGGAGTGGATGGAGGCCTTCCTCCATCCCAAGCAGGCAACCGGCGTGGTCGTGCAGCTGGCCGAAGCCTACGGAACCTGGAGCAGTCCCGCTCCCGAGGACTTTCCCGGTGGGCGCCGGCAGCGCCTCGACGGGACCGGTCCGATCCACCCGGCCGCCTTCGGTCGGATCGTGCACGCCGTGGCCGACCTCGACTCGGCATCTGCCCTCTTCGCGGGACTGCTCGGCGGGACCGTCGTGAGTAGGGGCAGCCGGTCAGACCATGCGTGGGTGGACATCGAATGGGGTGGTCCGCCGGGGCTCCGGCTGGCCGCTCCAAAGGAGAGCTCGCCCACGTCTCCATTGGCCCGGTGGCTGGAGGGTCGCACGGGCCGTGTCCACCACCTGGAATTCGATGTCGAGGAACCGGCGTCGATCCCCGGAGCGCGAGCCGCATCTGGTGGGCTCATCGGCATGGACATCAGTGACGAATCCCGGAAGCACTGGATGATCGGGCGCGACACCAACTTCGGACTGCAGCTGGTCTTCGCTTGACATTCGCTGCTCCCTGACGGCCTCCGGCCCTCGGCCGGTGGTGCGGGCGCGCCTCGAGGGCGGGCCCGAACCTCACTCCTCTAGGTCGAACAGGGGCGGGCTGGTGCCGGGGGTTGGGACGGGAGGGCGGGGTTCGGCCGTGGTCCTGGCCTTGCGCCTCCGTTTGGGCCGTGTCGTTTCCTTCGGGGTGTCGGGTGGGATCCACTCCCACCCCCCGGGGCCCTTTTGAAGCACATAGCCCTGGTGGGTGCGCTGGCGGTGGTGGCGGGTGCAGATCCGGGCCAGGTTGTCGAGGGTGGTGAGACCACCGTGGGCGAAGTCCTTCACCCAGTGGTCGGCCTCCAGGCCCAGGCGGGCGTCACAGCCGGGCACCACACACCTCGGGTCCCGGAGGAGGAGGCCGGCCCGGACGTCACGGTGCTGGTGGCGACCGGGTGACCATACCGAGTGGACGTCGGTGGCACTGGTGACGAACACCTGGAACAGGCAGTCACCGAGGAGCTCCTGGGCCCAGGCCACCGACACCGGTCCCACCCCGGCGATCTCACAGCGGCCCCCGGGTCCGACCTTCCCCCGGCGCAGGGTGTCGAGGTCGATGATCACGTTGAGCTTGGCCCCGGGCTTGGGGGTGCGCACCGGGGGGGCGGCCGGCGCCGGGATCGCCGGTGCCGGGTTGGGCCGCCTCGGCCCGCTTCGGGCTTAGGGGGCCGAGGAACGTGCCGGTGATGAGGGCGTAGAGGGCATCGGCCCGGTAGTTGTCGGCGGTCTCGAAGCGGCCCTCGGCTTTGGCCTGGCGGTACTGGCGGTCGGCCTGGGCGTCCAGGCACGCCTTGACCTCGGCCCCGACCTCGGGGGTGAGGGTGGCCCGGAGGCCGAAGGACCCGTCGTCGTCGATGTAGTCCCGACAGCTCCGGTTCTGGTGCAGGCGCCGGTGGTGACGGGCGGCGTCCTCGGTCGAGCGTCCCTCGGCTCGGGCCCGTTGGCACCGCTCCTTGTGCTCGGCGTCGGTGTCGGTCTGTGCCCCTTGGACCAGGTCCTCTTCCCGGTCGGGGTTGATCCGGGCCGCCTCGGACACCCGTTGGGCCCGACGTCTGGAGATCCGGCCCCCCCGGAGGGCCTCGTCGATGGCGGGCTGGTCGGCCAGGTTCTCTCCCAGCCGCACCGTGTCCTTCGACTCCCCCACCGAGTCCCCGGTGGCAGCGGCGATGTACTCGGCCGCCGAGCGGTGCCCGGTGCGGGTGTGGATGTTGGAGCCGGCCACCCGGGCCGCGGCCAGGGTCTTGCCGGCCATGGCGGTCCGTTCCATCTCGGTGAAGAACTTGAGCAGGGTGACCGAGTCGTCCCCCGAGTAGCGCCCGGCCTCGTAGCCGGAGACGAAGGCCTTCAGGACCTCACCGGCGGCCCGGGTGCAGGCGAAGTCGGGGCCGGTGTCAGAACCGGTGCCGGGACCGGTGTCGGGACCGGTGCCGTTCTGCTCGGTGTCGGGGGCCGTCACTGCCATGGGAACAGTGAACCAGGGGGGTGTGACAGTGGCCCGGGCGGGGGGTTCCCGAGGAACCGGATCCGGGTGGGAGCAGAATCGAATGGCCGGGACAGGCCCGATAGCCTGGACCCGATGGCCACCCGATCCCACGATGGAGACCTCGACGGCGAGGATTCCGACGAGGACGCCGAGGACGACGCCCCAGCCAAGCTGTCGATCGGTGAACGGATCCGCTCGGGTCTCCAGCCAGACGCCGCCAGCCGGAGCAGGAGGACCAACCGCCCGACCACCGCGCCGTCCAGCAAGCAGGTCGTGGAGCGGTTGGACGACCGTGAACGGCGGCTCTGCTTTGCCGCCTCCGGCCTCGCTGTCGTGGCGGGGGTGCTCATCTACGTGGTCGAGACCGAGAACAAGCACTTCCGGCTCACCAAGGGTGAGCTCACTCCTCAGACGTCGCTGATCATCGGCCTGGTGGTCGGGGCACTCCTATTGGGGGGCACGCTCCTGGGCCGTCGGGCACCGGTCGGGTTTGTGGCCCTGTTCGGCTTTCTGGCTTTCGGCACCCAGTATTTGGCCGGGATCCCGTTTCTGGTCCTGGCCATATGGCTGCTGGTCCGTTCCTACAAGTTCCAGAAGGAGGCCGCCGCCACCCGCAAGGCGGCTATGGCCGACGGCACGTCGACGTCGCGATCCCGGTCCCGAGGGTCGGCAGCCACCGCCTCGACGGGGTCCGGAAATGGCCGGTCCTCGTCGAAGGGAACGGCGAAGAAAGGCCCGACCACGGCCGAAGCCAACAAGCGGTACACGCCCAAGCGTCCCGCCCCCCCACCCCCCAAGCCCTCCCGTCGGGACCGGAAGACAGCCCAGACCTCGGACTGACAGGGCGCGTGACGGGGCCGACACGGGGTGACGCGGGCCGACGCTATGCCGGGTCGGTCACCAGGGCCGAGCGCAGCAGCTGCAGGATCTCGTTGCGGCGCCGGACCAGCGACCGGGCCGTCGGCTCCTCCCCGAAGGCCCGCGACACCTCCACCTCGGTCACCATGCCGATGACAGTGGAGTAGATGGCCAACAGCAACAGCCGGGGTTCGTGGCGACGCATGTGACCGGCGTCCATCTCCGCCTCGAGGAACTCCGAGGCCCGACGGACCATGGGGTCGAGGGCGGTGACCAGGCGGGTGGCCGCCGGGTCGCCCAGTCGCCCCATCTCCCGGACGAGGCCCAACAGCTCGGGCCGACGGGCCGCCAGCCGGAACACCGAGCGGACCACCGCCTCCACCCGGGACCAACCCGATCCCGCCGTGGACAACGACGCCTCCAGCGCCGAGGACAGCTCCACCGCACTCCGGTCGATGACCGCCTCCAGCAGCACCTCCTTGCTGGGGAACCAGTACAGGATGGTCTGCTTGCGGATCTCCAGGCCGGCGGCCAGGGCGTCCAGGGACGAGGCGTCGTAGCCCCGGGCGGCGAAGGACACCAGCGCCGCGTCCAGGATCCGCTCCGACGTGCTCGCTCCCGTGGTCGGGCCCCGGCTCCGCGTGGGTGCGGCCCGCGGCCGGGTCCGATCCCGTCCCGGGGGTGGTTCGGCCCCAATGCTCGACTCGCTCACTTACCATATGGTAGACAGATCTGGTGACACGCGTCCGCCATGCCCTGGCCGGCAAGCAGTTCTTCATCACCGGCGCCACCGGATTTCTGGGAACGGCCCTGGTGGAACGGGTCCTCCGGAGCATCCCGGACAGCCGGGTGGTCCTGCTCATCCGTCCGGGACGGCGGGCCACCGCCCTCCAGCGGGCCACCAAGGAGATCCTGAAGAACGACTGCTTCGACCTCCTCCGGGAGCAGACCGGGGACCGGTTCGATGCCGAGGTGGCCTCCCGGGTATCCGCCGTGGCCGGCGACGTGGCCACCGACGGTCTCGGCCTCGATGCCGACGGCCTGCGCCTGCTGTCCGAGTGCGACATCGTCATCCACTCGGCCGCGGCGGTGAGCTTCGACTCCCCCCTCGATTCCGCCGTCGAGGTCAACCTGCTCGGACCCTCCCGGGTGGCGGCGACCATCGTGGAGGCGCGGCGGTTGGCCGAGGAGGAGGGACGACGGGGTCCGGTCCACTTCATCCCGGTGTCCACGGCCTACGTGGCCGGCACCCATCAGGGGGAGGCCACGGGAGGAGCTGCTCGACGGCAATCCGTTCAGCGTGGAGGTGGACTGGCGCACCGAGGTCGCCGCGGCCCGCCGCCAGCGCGGCGACACCGACGCCGAGTCCCGGCAGCCCGAGCGCCTCGACCGGTTCGCCAAGGCGGCGCGGGGCGAGCTGGGCGGAGCCGGCCTCCACCTCCTGGCCGAGCGGGCCGAGCGCCTGCGGGAGGACTGGGTCAAGAAGCAGATGGTCACGGTGGGCCAGGCCCGGGCCCAGTCCCTGGGATGGCCTGACGCCTATCCCTACACCAAGGCCCTGGGCGAGCGGGCCTTGGTCAGCCAGTTCGGCGATTCGGTCCCCATGACCATCATCCGCCCCTCCATCATCGAGTCGTCGCTGGCCGAGCCCCGTCCCGGCTGGATCCGGGGCTTCCGCATGGCCGAGCCCATCATCGTCTCCTACGCCCGGGGCCTGCTCCGGGAGTTCCCCGGTGTCCCCGAGGGCGTCACCGACGTGATCCCGGTGGACCTGGTGGTGGCGGCCATCATCGCCGTGGCCGGCGAGGCCCTGCTGGATGCGGCCGACCCCGCCGTGGCCTACCCGGGCCCGACCGTCTACCACGTGGCCTCCGGCGTCCGGAACCCGTTCCGCTACGGCCGGCTGGTGGAGCTGGTGCAGGCCTGGTTCACCGAGCATCCCCTCTACGACAGCGACGGCCAGCCCATCGTGGTGCCGGCCTGGTCGTTTCCGGGGCGCGGGCGGGTGCAGCGCCAGCTGAGCCGGGCATCGGCGGCCATGGACCTGGCCGAGAAGGTGGTGGGCTCCCTGCCCATCCGGGGCCGCCAGGCGGCGTGGATGGCCGCCCTCGAGGAGCAGCACCTGCTGGCCGACCGGGCCCTCGGCTACGTCGAGCTCTACGGCGCCTACACCGAGACCGAGGCCCGGTACCGGGTCGACCGCCTGCTGGCCCTGTGGGACCGCATGGACGCCGACGACCGTCAGGCCTTCTGCCTCGACCCCGCTGCCATCGACTGGGAGCGCTACGTCCGGGACATCCACCTGCCCTCGGTCATCGAGCACGCCCGGGTGCGCACCACGCCGGGCAAGTCGACCAAGCCCCACCGGGCCGACCGGGCCAGAAAGGCCATCCTCTCCCCCGACCGCCACCTGGCCGCCTTCGACCTCGAGAACACCCTGATCGCCTCCAACGTGGTCGACTCCTACGCCTGGCTGGCCTCGCGGCACCTGGCCCCGGCCGAGCGGGCCGCCTTCGTGGCCGACCTGGTGGCCGAGGCCCCGTCCCTCCTGTTGCTGGACCGCCGGGACCGTGGCGACTTCCTCCGGTCCTTCTACCGTCGCTACGAGGGCGCCCCTGTGGACCGGCTCCGCGACGACGGATGGGAGCTCTTCCACCACCTCCTGTTGGCCAAGTCGTTCCCCGACGGGTTCGCCCGGGTCCGGAAGCACCGGGCCCTCGGCCACCGGACCGTGCTCATCACCGGTGCCCTGGACCTGGTGGTCGAGCCCCTCCGCCCCCTCTTCGACACCATCGTGTGCGCCCGCCTGGGCGAGGCCGACGGCAACTTCACCGGTCGGCTGGCCGAACTCCCCCCCATCGGTGAGGCCCGGGCCCTGGTGCTGGCGGAGTACGCCGAGGCCGAGGGACTCCCGCTCGAGGAGTCCATGGCCTACGCCGACTCGGCCAGCGACCTGCCCATGCTGGAGGCGGTCGGCTTCCCCGTGGCCGTCAACCCCGAGGCCAAGCTGGCCTCCATCGCCCGGCGCCGGGGTTGGCACGTCGAGCACTGGCACAAGGCCGAGGGGGGCTCCCAGTCGGTGCTGCCTCTTGGTCCGGTCGATCGGCGCGGCTCGCTCGGGCGCGGCCGCACCAGCGCCGCCGCGCTGACCGGGGCGATCGGCTCAACGCCGGATCGGGGTCGGGGTCAGGGTCGGGGTCGGGGGCACGACGATGAAGGCACTGGTCTTCGAACGGAATCTCCCCCGTTTCGCCGCCTCGAGGGTGGCCTCCCTGCTGGGCTCGGGTCGAGGTGCCGGCATCGGTCCCCTGCAACTCCAGGACGCGGGAGCCCCGGACCTGCCCGGCGACGACTGGTTCCATCTCACCCCCCTGCTCTCGGGCATCTGCGGTTCCGACCTGGCCACGCTGGACGGCCGCAGCTCCCGCTACTTCGAGGACGTGGTCAGCTTCCCGTTCGTCCCCGGACACGAGGTGGTCGGCGTCCTCGGTACCGGGGGCCGGGACCACGCCGGCCACGAGCTGGCCCCGGGCACCCGGGCGGTGATCGAGCCGGTGCTGGGCTGCGCTCCCCGACACATCCAACCGGAGTGCCCCTACTGTTCGTCGGGCCACACCGGCCTGTGCGGGAACGTGGCCTTCGGCGCCCTCGAACCCGGCCTCCAGACCGGGTTCTGCGCCGACACCGGTGGGGGTTGGTCGACCGCCCCGCTGTGCGCCCACAGCTCCCAGATCCACGCCGTCCCCGAGTCGTTCACCGACGAGGACGCAGTCGTGATCGAGCCCACCGCCTGTGCCGTCCACGCCGTGCTGTCGGCCGGGGTGGCCGACGGGGACGTGGTGGCGGTGGTGGGTGCGGGGACACTGGGACTGGCCTGTACGGCCGCCCTCTGCGGACTGGTCCGGCCCACCACCGGCTGTACGGTAACGGTAGGGGCCAAGCACGCCCACCAGCGCCAGCGGGCCGAGGCCCTGGGGGCCGACACCGTGGTCATCCCCGATCAGCTGGCCCGGGCCGTACGGCGCCGGTCGGGGTCGCTGGTCCTGGCCGGACGGCTGACCGACGGCGCCGATGTGGTCTTCGACTGCGTGGGCTCCTCGGAGTCGATCACCCAGGCCCTGGGCATGGTCCGACCCCGCGGCCGGGTGGTGCTGGTGGGCATGCCGGGCAAGGTGTCGGTGGACCTGGCCCCGTTGTGGCACCGCGAGCTGATCCTGGTCGGGGCCTACGCCTACGGCATCGAGCTGCCCCCCGGGGCCCCCGACCCCCACCGCACCTTCGACCTGGCCATAGGCCTCGTGTCCTCGGCCCGGCTGGGATCCCTGGTCTCGGCGGCCTACCCCCTCGAGCGCTACGAGGAGGCCATCGCCCACGCCGGTGCGGCCGGTCGCCGTGGCGCGGTCAAGGTGGTCTTCGATCTCTCCGCAACCCGAAAGGAAGCACCCGATGAGCCCCAGGCCCGGATTCGTGCTCGACGTCGACCGCTCCACCCCGCCCACGCTGTTCTGGCGGGGCGAGCGGTTCAGCCTGGAGCGGCTGCCCGAGGGGAGCCGGGTCATCTACGCCCCCGAGCCCATCGAGCCGATGAAGGACCCTTCTGCGGCCATCCGGGCCGCCCTCAACGACCCGGTGGGCGACCAGGAGCCGCTCCCCGCCCTCCTCCGCCCGGACATGAAGCTGACCATCGCCTTCGACGACATCTCCCTCCCGCTGCCCCCCATGGAGCGACCCGACATCCGCCAGCTGGTCATCGAACAGGTCCTGGACATGGCGGCCGAGGCCGGGGTGGACGACGTGGCTCTCATCGTGGCCCTGGCCCTCCACCGACGCATGACCGAGGCGGAGCTCCGACACGCCGTCGGTGACCGTATCTACGACGCCTTCGCCCCCAACGGCCTGCTGACCCAGCACGACGCCGAGGACCCGGACGCCCTCACCCACCTCGGCCTCACCGACCAGGGCGAGGACGTCGAGATCAACAAGCGGGCCGCCGAGAGCGACCTGTTGGTCTACGTCAACATCAACCTGGTGGCCATGGACGGGGGCCACAAGAGCGTGGCCACCGGGCTGGCCAGCTACAAGAGCCTGCGCCACCACCACAATCCCCTGACCATGCAGCGAGTCGAAGTCGTTCATGGACCAGCACCGGTCCGAACTCCACTCGGCCAACTGGCGGATGGGCCGGCTCATCGCCGACAGCGGGGTGAACGTCTTCCAGATCGAGACCACCCTCAACAACGACACCTTCCCGGGGGCGTTCAAGTTCCTCCAGAAGCGGGAGTGGGAGTGGAAGGCCAAGGACCGGTTGGCCTACGTGGCGGCATCGTCGGCCCTGGACCGCACCCCGGCCCGCTACGCCCGCCAGATCTTCCACTCGGTCAAGGCTCCCCACCGGATGACCTCGGTCCAGGCCGGCGAGGTGGAGGCGGTGCACAAGCTGACCACCGACAACGTCTGGGCCCAACAGGGCGTGGTGGTGCGAGGGCCAGACCGACATCCTGACCATGGGGCTGCCCTACATCAGCCCCTACAACGTCAACTCCATCCTCAATCCCATCCTGGTGGCGTGCCTGGGCCTCGGCTACCTGTTCAACATGTACCGGGGCAAGCCGCTGGTGCGCGAGGGCGGCGTGCTCATCATGACCCACCCCACCCCCTGGGAGTTCAACCCCGTGCACCATCCCAGCTACATCGACTTCTTCGAACAGGTACTGAGCGAGACCACCGACCCCATCGAGGTGGCCGACCGCTTCGAGGAGTAGCTTCGCCACCGACCCCTGGTACATCCATCTGTACCGCACCGGACACGCCTACCACGGCGTCCATCCGTTCTACATGTGGTACTGGTGCGCCCACGCTCTCCAGCACCTGGGCGGGGTGATCATCGTCGGCGGGGACGCCCCCGCCGTCCACCGACTGGGGTTCCGGGCGGCGTCGACGCTGGCCGACGCCCTGGAAATGGCCCAGGACGTGGTGGGTCGCTCCCCGACCCTGACCCATCTCCACGCCCCGCCGATCCTCATGGCCGACGTCCAGTGAGGCCGGAGTCGACGGGCACGAAGGGCTCGCGGGGTCGCCCGGGTCGACGGCGTCGCCCGGGTCGACGGGCACGACGAGATCGGGCTCCTCCAACTCCCTGCGGGCCAGGAGGGCGGTACGCACCGACGCCGCCCTGGGCGGGACCACCGGCGAGCAGGGCGACCGCTCCCCCGTCGAGGCTCTGCGACGGCTCACACCCTCGGCCCTCCTCACCCGGGTCGGACGGGCCCGCTTTCCCCTGGCCGCTCCCAGTTGGCCCGAGTCGGTGCCCCGGCCGGCTCCCACCCTCGATCTGGGTGTGCACTACGACACCGCCTGGTCGCGCAAGTACCCGGTGCGCCTGGCCCGGGCCATGGTCCTCGACAACGTGACCCGGCCCCTGGCCCGCCTGGTGGCCTCACCCCTGATCCGCGGCGACGAGGCCCTCGTCGGGCTGGAGGCCCCGGTGATATTCGCCGCCAACCACGCCAGCCATGCCGACACGCCGCTCCTGTTGAGCTGCCTCCCCCTCCGCTTCCGGCACCGGACCGTCGTGGCGGCGGCAGCCGACTACTTCTTCGACCGACGGTGGAAGGCCGACGCCTGGTCGTTCCTTCTGGCCGCCATCCCTTTCGAACGGACCAAGATCAACCGGCGGTCGGCGGACCTCGCCGCCGAACTCATCGACGACGGGTGGAATCTGGTCATCTTCCCCGAGGGCGGGCGGTCGCCCGACGGATGGGCCCAGTCCTTCCATCCCGGTGGCGCCGCCTACCTGGCCACCCGCTCCGGTCGACCGGTGGTGCCGGTCCATCTCGACGGCACCCGCCACATCCTGCCCAAGGGGAGGACGGGGGTCCATCGGACCCGGACCACTGTCACCTTCGGCACCCCCCTGTGGGCCCAGGAAGATGAGAACGCCCGCCGGTTCAGTGTGCGCATCGAGGCTGCCGTCGCCACCATGGCCCACGAGGCCGACTCGGACTGGTGGACGGCGCGGCGCCAGGCCGCGGCGGGGACGACACCGGCTCTCCAAGGACCCGACGTGGCGGCGTGGCGGCGGTCATGGGCGCTGGCCGACCCCCCCGACCGCCGTGACCGCGACGGCGAAGCGGTCGTCGACTGGCCCAAGCTCTCCCGCTGACTCCCGACCGGGGTCGCCCGTGCCGGGTGCCGGGGGTCCGAAGAGTCGGCACGTGTCGGCGGCCCGACCTGGCGTCAGGGACGTGCGGGGCGACGCCGGGCAAGGCGGCGCCGGGCGAGGTAGCGCCGGCCCCGTCCAGCACCCCGGGCCGATCCCTCGGCCACCGACAGGCGTTCGCGGCGGAGGGCCGTCTCGTCCGTATCGTCCAACGGCGCCAACTCGGCCGGCTCGTCCGACGAGGAGAGGGCCCATCCCAGCAGCAGATCAGCCAGCGCCGTATTGCGGGCCAGCAGGGGACCGTGGAGATAGCTTCCGAGGACCTTGCCCCGCCACGCCCCCTCGGTACCGTCCCCGCTGCCGTTGCCCACGCCCCGGACCACCCGCCCCAACGGCCGCGCCCCGGGGCCGAGGGTCGTGACACCGCCGTGGTTCTCGAATCCGGTGAGTCGCGGCAGTAGGCGCCCGTCCGACAGCCGGGGGGCTTCGATCCCGGCCGACGCCACCAGCTCGCCGACCGAGCGGGTCCCGCTTCCCTTGCGGGTGGTCACGTCCAGCAGTCCGAGTCCGGGGTGCGCTCGATCGGCGCTGTCGGGAAAGGAGTGACCGAGGATCTGGTAGCCGGCACAGACTCCGAGGACCACCGCCCCGGCGTCCACCGCCCGATGCAAGGCTCCGTCGGCCACCATGGCCTCGGCCGCCCGGACCTGAGGTCCGTCCTCACCTCCCCCGATGCAGTAGATGTCTGCCGCCGGGAGTGCGGCGCCGGAGTCGGCCTGCAGCAGTTCGGCGCGGATGCCCCGCCATGAGGCCCGCCGGGTCAGGATCAGGCCGTTCCCTCCGTCGCCGTAGGTCCCGAGCAGATCGGGGTAGACCACCGCCACCGTCAGGGACGGGCGCCCCGAGGTGGGCGTCACGCCCGGGCCCGGAGGTCGGCGAAGGCGGTGTAGTTCCCCACGAAGTCGACGGTGTGTCCGACGACCGGCTCGACCGGCCGCTCCACGGCTCGGTCTCCGGCACCGTCCACGGCTCGGTCCACTGCACGGTCCACGGCTCGGTCCACGGCGACCAGCGGATCGGTCACCACGGTGCTGTCCACCCCGGCGTAACGCAGCCGGACGGCCAGGTCGAGCCGCCGGTCACCGGTGGCTACCACGGGCCGGCCGACCAGGCGCTCGAAGGGCACGTCCCAGAGCCAGCTGGTGTCGAAGCCGTCGGCGGTGCGGGCGTTGATGGACAGGACCACCGGGCGGCCGGTGCCCTCTTCCTCGTCCAACAGGTCGAATATGGCGGTCCAGCCGGCCGGGTTCTTGGCCAGCAGGAGTCGCACGGAACGGCCGTGGCGGACCATCGAGGAGAACCGTCCGGCCACCTGGTTCACCGTGGACACCCGGTTCAGTACCCCGGCGAACGTTGCAATCGCCGGGGTACTGGTCGGCCCGTCGAGAGCGGTGATCGGCCCGTCGGCGGCGGTGATCGGCCCGTCGGGGTCGTCGCACATGACGGGAGCGGCCAGGGCCACCATGGCGGCATTGGCCCGGTTGAACTGTCCCGGCAGACCCAACGACATGGCCAACCGGCCGCCGCCGGCCAGCACCAACTCCGTGCCCTCCAGCCAGGCCGCCCGGTCCGGCCGGGCGAAGGCGCAGCGGTCGCAGGCCCATCCCCCTTCCGGGTCGAAGACGATCCGGCCCCCGCAGGAAGGACACCCCCCGGCGTCGAGATGCCAGACCTGGCCGGCTCCCACCCACCGCACGTCGGGCGCGGCCATGGCCGCCCACGCCACCATGGGATCGTCGGCGTTGGCCACTACGACGGTTCCCGGTCCTGGGCCGGACGGGGCATGGAGGCGACCGAGGGCCGTCCGCCACCGTTCCACCATCATGCGCACTTCCGAGATCCGGTCGAGCTGGTCGCGGGAGAGGTTGAGCAACAGCACCACCCGGGGCGAGGTCTCCACGATGATGCGATCGAGATAGCCCTCATCGACCTCGAGGACCGCCGCCGTCCCAGTCGGGGCCCCGGCCAGGGCAGCCACATGACCGGCGGGCATGTTGGCACCCGTGTCGTTGGACACCACGGCCGGTCCTCCGGCCCCGGACAGCGCCGCCACCAACATCCGCGTGGTGGTGGTCTTCCCGTTGGTCCCGGTGACCAGTGCCACCCGTCGACCCCGTGCCAGCGCGGTGAGCAGTGTGGGATCGACGGCCAGTCCCACCCGGCCGCCGGCCACCGTGCCGCTGCCCCGGCCCAGCGAGCGGGACAGCCAGTTGGCCAGTCGGAGTGCACCGACGGCAGCGGCGCCGCGCGCCGACAGGGCCGGCGTGGACGCGTCGGTGGGGGTGATCACGCCGAGGGTCGGGTGCGGGCCAGGTCCTCGGCGGTCGGGATGTGGGGAACCCGGGCCTCATCGGGCAGGAGGTCGGCGATGGCGGCCATCAGGACCGTGGTGTCGGCCACGGCGTCCTCCAGACCGAGCGCCACCGGCTCCCCCACGGTGACGCTGACCCGCGGCGGACGGGGCAGCGTGATCATGTTCGGGATCCTCGATGAGCGGGGCCACACCCGTTCGGTCCCCCACAACCCCACGGGCACCACCGGGGCACCGGTCTCCGCCGCCAATCGGGCCGCGCCGGTATGCCCGTGCAGCACCGGGTCGAAGAACGCCTCGCCGCGGGGAATGGTCCCCTGCGGCAGCACGATGACGACCTCACCGGCCCGTAACGCAGCCGCGGCCTGGCGCATGGGCTCGGTCGACGCCGTGCCCCGCTCCACGGCAATACCCCCGAGCGATCGCGCCAGTCGACCCACCAGCGGGGCGTCGAAGATCTCCTGCTTGGCCAGGAACCGCACCGGACGCCGGAGGCGGGCGGCCACCATCCCGATGGCCGCCACGTCGAAGTAGCTCCGGTGGTTGGCGGCCAGCAGCACCGGGCCGCTGGTCGGGATGTGCTCCACGCCACTGATGGCGAAGCGGGCGTAGGGGAAGGCTTCGGGCCGGAAGAACGGTCGCACCAGGTGGTAAGGCTCGAAGCCGATCACCGAGGGGATGCCCGGTGGGCGGTCCCAGTGCTCGAGCGGCCATCGCCGGGCCAACGCCACCGCCACCAGACGCGGGTCGGCGTTGAGGGGATGGGGGTGACCCACCGCGGCCAGCAGCGGCAGGTCGAAGAAGCTGTCGCTGTAGGCGTGGGAGGCGGCCAGCTCGACGTGGTGGTCGGTGGCCCACTGGCCCACGGCGGCCCGCTTGCCCACTCCCCATACGAACCCACCCTCGAGGCGGCCCGTGTAGCGGCCCTCCGATTCGCCGTACCGGGTGGCGATGACGTCGTCGAGACCCAGAGCATCAGCCAGGGGCGAGACCAGGTCCATCGGCGAGGTGGTGGCGAGCACGACCGGTCGTCCCTCCGCCCGGTGGGCCTGCAGCGCCTCGAGGGCCCAGGGCTGGACCAGGTCCACCAGGGGCTCGACGGCCCGCTTGCCGGCCCGGCGGGTCGCCTCGGCCGACCGACCCCGCATGTAGGGGGCGGCGGCCCGGGCCAGGGCGATGGAGGGCACGGACTCGCCGAACCGGTTGTAGAAGCGATAGAGGAGGCGGTCCCCGGGGATGTGCTGACCACCGCTGACCACACCCTCGGCCACCATGGCCTCCTGGACCACCGGCCCGCTGGCCGAGCGGAGCAGCGTGCGGTCGAGGTCGACGAACACGGCACCGGTCGTTGCAGCCATGCCACACGCTACCGCCCGGTCAAGCCCCGGGGTACCCCTGGAGACGGCGGGAAGGACCCGGTCGGGGCCGGCGGTGCGGTGTGCCGCCGGGACACCGGCAGGCCGGGGATGAACTGTCCCCGGACGCGGCAAAGGGACCGCCAGGGGGGGTAGGCGGTCCCTTCGCACTGACTCAACAAGATAGGAGGGGGATTCCTGTGTCCTGTGGTCTGAAGCAAGTGTATAACCACCGCGAGCAATCAGTCAAGCAGCTAATATTGATAGGTGGTATCATCTGGAGCGATGGAGCTACGACATCTGCAGGCACTGACCGCCATCAGCGACCACGGCACCTTCTCCGCCGCCGCCGAGCACCTCAACACGGTGCAGTCGAACATCTCCGCCCACGTGGCCCGGCTCGAGCGGGAGCTGGGCGCCCCCCTGGTCGACCGGGCCGACGGCAGCCTGACCGAAGAAGGCGCCGTCGTGGTGGCCCGGGCCCGGCGAATCCTGTCGGAGCTCGACGCCCTGGTGGCCGACGTGGCCGCCTGCAAGGACGAGGTCACCGGCACCGTGCGGGTGGGCATGATCGGGACCACGGCCCGCTGGCTCGTGCCCCGGCTCATGGACATGGCCCGTCAGCGCCACCCCAAGCTGCGCCTGGTCGTGGTGGAGGGCATCGGCACCGGGCTCGAGCCCCAGCTGGCCAGCGGGCAGCTCGACCTGGCCGTCCTCAACCTCCCGCTGTCGGGCCGGGACCTGGTGGCCAGGCAGCTCTTCGAGGAGGACCTGATGCTGATGGTTCCCGAGGGGCATGCCATGGCCGACCCCAAGCACCCTCTGGGCCTGGCGGACCTGGCCGAGATGGAGTTGCTGCTCCCGCTCCCGGGCACGGCCTTCCGCGACGAGCTCGACGCAGTGACCCGTCCCCTCGGGATCACCCTCCTGCCGGCCGCGGAGATCGACGGGCTGCGTCTGATCGCCTCACTCACCTTCGAGGGGTACGGCCCGGCCATCCTGCCGGCCACCGCCATCCCCTCCTACCTCCGGTCGCAGTTCCACCCGGTCCCCGTCGGCCGGACTACCCCGGCGCCGGGTGGGCGTGGCCCAACGGAGCCGGGGCCTACCCTCCGCACCGACCCGGGCCCTGGTCGAGCTGCTGCGGGCCGTGGTGGCCATCCCCGAAGACCGGCCCAGTGGCGTGCACGTGAGCGCCTGAGCACTTCGGTGCCCTGCGGCGGCCGGCAGTGCGGGCCCCGGAGTCAGAACCGGGGAGTCAGAACCGGGGAGTCAGAGCCCGGGTGGCCGCGGTTCCCGCCACATCCGCCACATCGGGGGGTTGCCGGGATGGGAGCGCAGCTCGTCTATCACCTCGAAGCCGAACCGGGAGTAGAACGGGACGTTCCGCTCCTTGGACGACTCGAGGTAGGCCGGGATCCCGTCCTCGTCGGCCCGGTCCAGCACCGGTTGCAGCAGGGCGGCGCCCACGCCGCGTCCCTGGTGCTCGGGCGCGGTGCCCAGCGTGGCCAGGTACCAGTGGGGCTCCTTCGGATGGAGCCCGTCCACCTCGAACAGCAGCCGCAGGGCCCGCAGCGTGCGCGTGCTGATGAGGAACGGTGCCGTCGGGAGTAGCTGGGCCAGCTCGACCATCCCGTTGCGGTGACGGTCGGGGGATCCCCAGATCGCCGCCCCGGCCAGGTCCTCGGTGGTGTACACGTGGCCGCCGGGAAGGTACTGCCGGCGTATCTGGGAGGTGAAGAAGGAGCGCAGGCCGCGCTGTCGGCGCCGCACCCCGGCGAACATGAAGTTGGCCACGGGATCATCGGCGAAGGCCCGGACCAGTCGTTCGGTCAGCACCGGTACGTCGTCGCCCCGCACGGGGCGGACGGATGGTCGGGCCGCACCGGTCTCCACGCCGTGATGGTAGTCGTCGGCCTCGGGGCGGCCGGTCAGTTCATGGCCGGGTCCTCGGGGAACCCTGCCACCACAGCCAGTGCCCCACCCTGGCGCCTCAGTACCCGACGCCAGAGACCCTCAGGATCGGCGGAGATGGGGTCCCGCGCCTCGGCCGGAACCACGTACCACGACCCCTCCTCGATCTCCTCCTCCAGTTGGTCCGAGTCCCAGCCCGAGTACCCCGAGAACAGGCGGGCCCCGACGAGAACGCCGCCGATCTGCGAGGGGTCCGACGAGAGGTCGATGGTGCCCACCGGTCGTTCGGCGTCCACCAGCGCCCTCCAGCCGGAGCGCTCCAGAAGTTCCTCCTCCGACGCCCCCGGCCGGGAGGTGAGGCGCACCAGTCCGATGAGCGCATTGCGGGCCACCGGTCCCCCGGTGAACAACTCGGCGGGCGCGGTCGCCACCGAGTGCCACTGGGGCAGCAACTCACCCACGGCCACGCCGCCGGGCCGGTCGATGACGACACCGAGGGCGCCGTGCTCGCCATGGTCGAGGACGAGGATCACCCGCCGGGTGAAGTTGGGGTCGGCCAGGCGGGGGCTGGCCACCAACAGGTGCCCGGTCAGCCGCTCGGGCGGAGCCTGGCCCCCATAGGGCTCGAACGGGCTGAACGGATCCATCGGCACTCCACGATGATGGCCCAAGCGGGACGAGGAGTGGCGCCGGCCGTCCGGGTCGGTGAGGCTGTGGCCATGACCGTCGTCTCCGTCGTCTCCGTCGCTTACGCCAGCCACCGGCGCCGGGTCCACCGGTCCCGGCCGGTGACCGGGCCCACAGGCCATCCCGACGAGGCCAGGCCGGCGTTCATGCAGAAGCGACCCCCCGTGTACGCCGGGTAGCCGGGGCTTCAGCTCACACCGATGGCCAAGGCCCGCCGGGGTGGCAAGCGCTCCCGCACCACCCGCCCCGCCCACGCGTCGCCCTCAGGCGGGTCCGGACGCGAGCACTGGCGTGCCGACGGACAGCCCAAGACCCGGTTCGCCACCCAGGACGAAGCCAACCGGTCCTCCCTCCAGGCCCGCCTCGAGCGGGGTGCCGACCTCGATCCCTACCAGTGCACCTTCTGCGGGGGATGGCACCTGGGCAACCGCTCGGACTGACGGCGGACCGCCGGACCGGCGACGACGGATCGGAGGGCGGTTACTGTACCGTCCGGACGGTATACTCGATCCCATGGTCACCACCACCTCAGCCGTCGACGGTCGCGCCCCGGCCCGTGCCGGGACCGGCACCAAGGCCCGAATCCTCGACGCAGCCGAGGAGGTGGTGCTGCGCGACGGGGTGGCCCGCCTGACGCTGGACGCCGCCGCGGCGGAGGCCGGTCTGTCCAAGGGTGGGGTCCTGTACCACTTCCCCACCCGGGACTCCCTGGTGGCCGCCATGGTGACCAAGATCATCGAGGAGTTCGACCGCGACATCGAGCGCCGTCTGGAGAACGACGACCGAGAGCCCGGTTGCTTCACCCGTGCCTACATCGGGGCCACCATGGAGCCCAGCGCCCCCCGTCCCGATCGTGAGGACCGCCTGGGCGCAGCCCTCATCGCCGCCGCCGCCGCCGAGCCCGATCTGCTGGTGCCGCTGCAGCGGGCCGCCGATCGCTGGCAGGCCCGGCTGGAGCACGACGGCCTCGATCGCACCATGGCCACCGTGCTGCGTCTGGCCTGTGACGGCCTGTGGATGTGCGACCTGTTCGGTCTGGCCCCCCCGGCCCCGGCGCGACGTGCTGCCATCGCCGGGGCCCTCGACCTCCTGGCCCGGATGCCGTCATGAGCGCGGTGACGACCCCTCCCGATCGGTCGCGCCGGCTGATCGGCACGCTCACCCTGACCGTCTTCCTGCAATGGGCGGGGGCCACCGCCATCGTGCCCATGCTGCCCGTCTACATCCGGCATCTGGGTGGCACCGATGCCCTGGCCGGCGTGGTGATGGCCTCGTTCTTCGCCGCCGGCGTTCTGTCCCAGTACCCGATCGGCCGCCTGGCCGACCGCATCGGGCGCCGCCCGGTGCTCATCGCCGGACTGGTCACCTACGGCGTGGCCAGCATCTCCTTCCTGCTGCCCATCACGGCCACCATGGCCATAGGGTTGCGCTCCCTCCAGGGCGTCGGGGCCGGAGCGGCCACGGTGGCGGCGCTGGCCATGATCTCGGGATCGGTGACCGTGGACCGACGCGGCCGGGCCTTCGCCTCCATCTACAGCGGTGAACTGGCCGGCATGGCCATCGGCCCGTTGGTGGGGAGCATCGTGGGTGTCCACTACATGTGGGCCATGTTTCTGGTCTCCGGCCTGCTGTCCATCGGGGCGTGCGTGCCCGCCCTGGCCCTCCGGGAGTCCGACGACGTCGCCGTGGCCCGAGCCGCCCGCACCCGGGCGGACGGGAGCCTGCGCCCCCTGCTGCGGATACGGGTGAACCGGTCGATGACCGGGGCTCTCATCTGTGGGGCGGCCCTGGGTCTGACCGGCGGGGTCTACGACATCTGCTGGACCCTGCTGCTGCTGGCCCGCGGGGCCAGCGGACTCGAGATCGGTATCTCCTGGACGCTGTTCGCCGTACCCTTCGTACTGGCCGCCAAGCCCAGCGGATGGCTGGCCGACCACATGGACCGACGGGCCCTGGTGTTGGCCGGCATCGGCACCTCCACCGTCCTGTGCGCCACCTACCCCTTCATCGACAACGTGCCGGCACTGGTCCTGCTCGGGGCGTCCGAGGCGCTGGGCTTCGCTGCCGCCATGCCGGCGGTCCAGTCCCTCCTCACCCAGGGATCCGCACCCTCGGAGGTCGGTCGGGTCCAGGGGCTGTTCGCCACCAGTCAGACAGCCTGTACGGCCATCTCGGCGGCGGCGGCCGGTGCCGCCTTCGCCCTGGCCTCATGGCTCCCCTTCGTGACGGTCGCCGCCCTCTGTGCCCTCGGCCTGGCCGTGGCCACCGCGGTGTGGTGGACGGTGCCGGGGAGGGTGGACCACTCGGCTGCGGCCTCCAGCGACGACGCCGTTCCGGTGCCCGCAGTGGATACCGAGGTGGCTGTGCCCGGGGTGGGTGGGCCGGTGGTGGCCCTGCCTCAGCTGGCGGTGCCCGAAGCCATCGGCGTGAGCGTGGACGTGCAGTAGGCGCACCGGCTGGCCGCCTCGGGTACCTTGCTCACGCACTCGGGGCACTCGCGCATCGGCTCCTCGTTGGGCGTGCGTCCCATCCGCTTCATCAGCGCGTTGACCGGCTTGACCACCAGGAAGAAGATCACCAGGGCCACGATCACGAATGAGAGCACAGCGTCGAGGAAGTTCCCGTAGGTGATCCTCGAGCCGTTGACGGTGAAGGCCAACTGGTTGAATTGGGTGTTGCCCCCGAAAATGGCCTTGATCAACGGCGTGATGAGGTTGCTGACGAACGAGTTCACCACGCCGGTGAAGGCGGCACCGATGACCACGGCCACGGCCAGGTCGAGCAGGTTGCCCCGCAGCAGAAACTCCTTGAACTCCTTCACCATGGCGATGTGCGCTCCTTGTCCTCGTGCCGTCAGCTCCGGTCGACGGCCCGGGCCCAGCCGTGACTCTAGGGCAGCCCGGCGTGGACCGAGGCCTCCCACCGACCGGTGGCGGGGACGGTACAGACGGCGGCGGCCACCCGCAGCAACCAGTCCATCACCTGCCGCTGGTCGGCGTCCGACGGGAACCACGGCCACCAGGCCCCGACGGGGGTGGTCCTGGGTGATCCGCCATCCTTCGGGTAGGGGCAGACCGAGGTCGGGGAGCTTCCAGGCCAGGTGGGGGCCCGACGGCGTGCTGGATGCCGACCGTCGTGGGCCGGGTGGTGCCGTCGGGCAGGTGCTTGCCGGGCATCCAGGTGACGGTGGGGACCTGGTGGGTGGAACCGCCCAGAAAGGCGAACGGACCCGGTGGAGGTGGCTCGTGCTCCTCTTCGATGACCGGTCGCACATTGATCCAACCGGTCCCGCCCGCCTCTATCTCGGCCATGCGGGCCAGCAGCTCGGGGTCGTCGTGGGCCACGAACTCGAACTCGAGCGGACGGCTCCGGGTCATGTCTGGAGGTCGAGGACGCCCTGGGCCAGGGCCTCGAGCTCGGCCCGCCACGAGCCGGGTGGGACCAGGGGACGGACCACGAACTTGGAGAAGCCCACCGCGAGGAACTCCTCGAGCATGGCCCGGAGCCCGTCGATGCCCACCGGGACCACCTGTTCAGGGTCGACTCCCCGGCGGGACGAAGCCAGGGCCCGGCTCATCGTCGGGGTGAGGGGCCCCGTGGCGTAGGCGATGGAGACGCCGAAGTGCTCCGGACTGATGGTTCGTCCGGCCTCGGCGGCGGCCTCGTCGATGACCACCCGGGCCGCGGCCACCTCCCCGGGGGTGCAGGCCGACGGCAGCCAGCCGTCGGCGAAGCGACCGCACCGCCGGAGGGCGGCCGGGACCATGCCCCCGGTCCAGAACTCGAGGGGCTGCTGGACCGGGAGCGGCGCCACCGTCACCTCGTCGAAGTCGGCGCCGACGCCGTGATGGGAGACCGGCTCCCCCGCCCACAGCCTGCGGAGCAACGGGAGCATCTCGTCCATCAGGGCGGCCTTGTCCCGTCCGGCCACCCCGGCGGCGCCGGACTCGGGCTGCCGGGGCAGGCCGGGCACGAAGGTGGTGAGGAGCCGACCGTCGGACAGCACGTCGAGGGTGGCCAGCTCCTTGGCCAGCCGGACCGGGTTGCGACCGGGCAGGAGCATGGTGGTGCCCAGCTTGAGGTGGGAGTTGTGGGCGGCGGCGAACGACAGGGCCGACCAGTGGGTCGAAGGTCGGTGCCGTCAGCACCTCGGGCAGCCACAGCGAGTCGAATCCGAGCTCGTCGATGTCGTCGACCAGCTGAGCCAAGGACGGGAACCCTCCGTCGGCCACCGCCCCCGTGCCGATGCCGATGCGGACCTTCATCGGCCGTTCCCCGGTCGGCGGGCGTCCGACCCGTCCAGCTCGGCGCCGTCGAAGCGGTCGACGGTGGTGAACGACTCCACCGGCCCCCGGCGCAGCCTGGTGGGCTGGTGACCGGCGCGCCCAGGGCCAGCACCCCGACCACCGAGACGGTGTCGGGCACTCCCAGCAGCGCCTCTGACCGCGGCCTCCTCCCGGACCACCATGGTGGTCATGACCCCGGCCAGACCCTCGGCCCGGGCAGCCAGCAGGATGCTCCAGGCGAACGGGTAGATCGACGCCCCTCCCACCATGGTGTAGTGGCCGCAGTCACGGTCGACGGTGGCCAGCCGGGACAGATCGGCCAGCAGCACCAGCATCACCGGGACCTGGTCGAGGTGCTCGGCGAAGCCCCCCGGACCGTCGTCGGGCTGGCGGCCTGGCGGCGATGGCCGCGGCGGCGCTCGAGCAGGGCCCGGCGCTCCAGCTCACGGTCGGTGACCACCGCCCACGGGGTCAGCCCGGCCGCCGCCTGGGCCAGGTACTGGTACCAGCCGGGCAGGTAGAGGTCCCGCAGGCCCGGCGGAGCGCGGGGTCCTTGACCACGATGACCCGCCAGGCCTGACGGTTCCCGCCGTTGGGGGCGAAGCGGGCGGTGTCCAGCAGCCGGTAGACGGTGGCGTCGGGCACGGGAGCGTCCAGGAAGTCGCGCACCGCCCCGGTGGTCCGTAGGGCGTCGATCAGTTCCACGATCCCGACGGTAGTGGCGGAGCAGGGCCGCCGCGCCGCCCGGCGGATCCGCTCAGAGCACCTCGAGGACGGCGTCGGCGGCACTGACGGTCAGACCGGGGCCGGGCTCCACATTGAGGACGGTCACCACGCCGTCCTCGATGACCATGGCGTAGCGCTGCGACCGGGTGCCGAGGCCGAAGCCGCTCCCGTCCATCTCGAGCCCGATGGCCGAGGCGAAGTCCCCGTTGCCGTCGGCCAGCATGGTCACCGCTTCGCCCACCTGCTGGTCCTTGGCCCAGGCATCCATGACGAAAGGATCGTTGACCGAGATGCAGGCCACGGTGTCGACGCCCTTGGCCTTCAGGTCGTCGTGGCGGATGACATAGCTGGGCAGGTGGTAGTCCGAACAGGTGGGGGTGAACGCACCGGGCACGGCGAACAGCACGACCTTGCCCGAACCGAGGACCTCGCCGGTCTGGACGTGGGTCGGTCCCCCGGGTCCGAAGGTCATCACTTCGATGTCAGGAATGGTGTCGCCGACGGCAATGGCCATGGTGGTTGTCCTCGTTCCTACGGTTCGGTGGCGGGGTGATCAGGGTCAGCATACGGCGCTGGTGCGGGGCCCGATCACCAGGGAATGTGCGCGTCCCGGCCGTCGTCCCCGCCGTCGGCCGGGACCCGGACGCTCAGCGTGTTGGACCAGTCCATCCGCCGACGCACCGCCACCAGCAACAGGGCACCCACACCGAAGGCCACCGCCGAGCCCACCAGGAGGCCCAACTCGGACGCGGCCACCAGGGGCGGATCGGTGGCGAAGGCCTGTTCGGCGATGAGCAGCGGTACCGTGAATCCGATGCCGGCCACCGCCGCGCCTCCGGCCACATGGCTCCACAACACCCCCTCGGGCAGTTGCCCCAGTCCCATCCGCACCACCACGTAACAGGCCAGGGTGATGCCCACCAGCTTCCCCACCACCCGGGCCACAGCGATCCCGGCGAAGACGGCGGTCGCCCCCGAGGGGGCCAGCATCCCGATGTGGAACACGATCCCGGCGTTGGCCAGCGCGAACAGGGGGAGCACGGCGAAGGCCGAGACCGGCGCCACCCGACGCTCGAGCCGCTCGGCCGGATTCCGGTCACCGCCGGCCAAGGCGCTCGGCACCAGCACGCCCACCACCACCCCGGCCAGGGCCGGCTCGACCCCGCCGGCGGCCAGCAGCACCCATACCGCGACCCCTCCGACCAGGACGGGCCACAGGCCCGCCCGGGGCCACCGTCGGGACACCACCATGGCCGCCGTCACCACCAGGGCGCCGATCAAGGCGGAGGGACGGGTCCTGGAGGAGTAGAAGAGGGCCAGGACCAGTACCGAACCCACGTCGTCGGCCACGGCCAGGGTCAGGAGCAGCAGCCGGAGCCCGGGCGGCACCCGTCGGCCCAGGAGGGCCAGGGCCCCGAGGGCGAAGGCGATGTCGGTGGCCATGGGGATGCCCCAGCCGGACGAGCCCGACCCGCCGTGATTGAACAGCGCGTAGACCAACCCGGCGCCGGCCATCCCACCGGCCGCCCCGACCACCGGGACGACCGCCGTCCGGAGATGGCCCAGCTCGCCCGTACGGTGTTCCCGGCCGATCTCCAGGCCGACCACGAAGAAGAACACCGCCATCAAGCCGCCGTTGACCCACGACTGCACGGTGGTGAAGTCGGCGAACGCCGAGCCCCCGATGTGGACCGGATGGTCCCACACCGTGGCGTAGGTCGAGCCCCACGGGCTGTTGGCCCACAACAGGGCCACACCCACCGCCAGCACCAGGACCCAACTGCCGGCGATGTCCGAACGGAAGAACCGTCGGAACCGGTCCGTCCGGGTGCCGAGGTGGGGCTCGCTCACCGGGAGGGGTCGACCAGCTCCGCCACCCAGTGGGGCATGCGCCGGCCGTGTCCCTCGGTGTCGACGGCACCGTGCACGGTGACGGCGGTGGCCCGGATGTCACCGGCGACGGACAGGAGATAGCCCACCTGGAAGGTGGCCCGGGTGAGGCGGCCCATCGCCACATGGACGTCCACCACCTCGTCGAAGCGGAGGGCCCGGCGGTACCGCACGTAGACCTCCAGCACGGCCAGGTCGATTCCCTTGGCCCGCACCTCGTCGTAGGGATACCCCCGGTGCCGGAGCAGCGCCGCCCGCGCCTCTTCCAGATAGGGCACGTAGGCGGCGTGGTGGATGACCCCCATGGCGTCGGTCTCGGCGAACCGGGTCCGGATCGGGTGGGCGAAGGAGTAGTCGGCCGGGTCGGTCGACGGGGTCAGCGAGAGGCGCACCCCGCGACGCTATCCTGCGCCGTCGGATCCCTCAGGCTGGTTCCACTCGATCCACCCCAGGCCGGAACGCCCGTCGGCGGCGGCGAAGCGGGCCACCGCCCGGGGGAACCGACTGATCCTCCCGTCCGGTGCCTCCAGCACGAGCGGGCCGAACGCCAACGGTTCGATGCGCAGGTCGAGCCCTCCCGGCTCGACCCTGGCCCTCCCCGCCACGGGCAGGCCCTCGTGGCCGAGCTCCTCGGTGACATCGAGCGCCGTGACCGGCTGGACGGCGGCGCCCGGTGATTCCGGTGAGCCCGCCGGGCCCGGCGACTCCGGCGAGCCCGGCGACTGGCGGGCCCGGCGGGCCCGGCGACTGCAGATAGCCGAAGGCCACCGGATGGCCGGGGATGCGGACGTCGGTCAGGTGGACCCGCGTCCCGTCGTCGAGGCGGGCCGCCGCCCAGCACCAGCCGAAGGCCCACCAGTCGCGCTCGCCCCAGGAGTGGTCCCGCTGGCCCTGTCCGTCGACCGTCACCCGTTCGTCCCCGATGGCGATCTCACCGTGGACCAGACAGGGGACCTCGTAGCGGGTGGTGAGGTCGTAGTGGTAGGGAACCCCGTCCGTGGTCCAGGCCAAGTCGAGGGCGATGGTCGTCGGTGCGCCGGCCACTCCCCGGTAGACGTCCTCGGGACGATCGAGCCGCCGGCCGGGAGCGGTCCCGCGCAGGCTCATGGTCACCAGGGGATCGTCCACGGCACCGTGCATGACCACGCCGTCGGCGTCGATGACCAACCCGGTTCCTCCGGCCACGGGGAGGTCGTAGGCCACCGACGACACCACGGGACGGCCCTCCCCCACCAGCATGGTGGTCCACCAGGTCACGCCCAGATTCGGGTACAGCCCGATGCGGACATAGCCGGCGATCCGACCGTCGTCGGCCACGAAGTCGAGATAGTAGGACTCGCTCCACAGCTGCCCGGGGCCCGGGGTGTGCCGGTGCTCGTCCGAGGGATCGACGGCGTGGGGACCTCCCCCGGTCACGGCATGGTCGGGACCGGTCACCGGTGCGCCCCCGGTGGCAGGGTGGCCTCGGCCCCGATGTCCAGCGCCTGCTGTGCGTACCGGGCCACGCTGGTGACGAACATCTCGTCTCCCCGCTCGGTCCGTTTGACCAGCATCGAGGCGCCGATGGACATAACCAGACCTCCGAAGCACAGTCGTCGGTACTCCTCGTCGAGCCGGTCCCGCCCGAAGTCCACCACCCCTTCGGACACCAGGGCGCGGTAGTAGCCGTCGAGCAGGACCTCACCGTGCCGGCGGCGGTCGTCCACGGTCAGGCTCCCACCCACGAAGTAGGCCACGTCCGAGGCCGCCGAACCCCAGGACGCGGTCTGCCAGTCGACGACGAAGGGTCGGATGTCTCCGGGCCGGAACAGGAGGTTGTCGAGGCGGAAGTCGCCGTGGGTGACCGTGGTGGGCGCCGGACGATCGGCCAGCCACGGCTCCAGCACACCGATGAACCGGTGGCAGAGGGCGATGTGATCGCCGTCGATGCGCCCGTCATAGCGTTCGACGAATCCGGGCCACAGCGAGGTCACCAAGGTGGCCAGGAATGCGTCGGCTTCCGGGCCTCCCCGGTCCAACCACTCCAGCCGGGCCAGGTCGCCCTGACCCCAGGTGGGACCGTGCAACGCCGCCAGCTCCTCCAGGGCCGCGGCCGCGACCTCGACACCGCATCCGGCCAGCTGCTGGCCCTGGACGGCGTCGGCCAGGTCCTCGAGGAGGAGGACGAACCATCCGGTGTCGGGATCGCACTGACGGTGGAAGCAGCGGGGTATCCGGGTGCGGATCCGACCGGCCACCTCCCGGTAGAAGCCCACCTCGATCTCGTAGGCCCGGGTCATGAGGCCGGTGGACCGGCTCTGCTCGTCGGCCGAGGCGAACTTGGCCACCACCGAGCGCTCCATGCTTTCCTCCCCGGGGCCGGTCCGGTAGAGCACGCGCACGGTGTCCCCCATCTGCCCCGTACCCACCGGGACCACCCGGAAGGACTCGACCGACGAACCCTCGTCGAGCCGGTCGGTGCCGCCCAGCACCGCCGTCAGCCATTCGGCGCTGAGGTCGTCGGGGCGCCGAATCAGGACGGGCTGTCCCGTGCTGGTCACGCCGGTTCCCCCGGAGCATGTGGCGGGGCGACCCCGGATCGGGGGGTGCGGCGTAGTGGCGTCGCCATCGACTCAGCGGGCAATCCGGTCGGCGGCGACGGCCCGGGCAGGCCGGTGATGGACGTCGCCGGCCCCCAACGGCCGGGTCCAGCAGGCCAGCTCCAAGAGGATGCCGTCGGGATCCTGGAAGTACACCGAACGGACGAAGACCCCGGGGTGGACCTCTGCGGCGAGGCCCCACTCGCTGTCGTCGTGGTTGGCCACCTCGGTGCAGCTGACCCCGGCGGCCACCAGCCGTTCCCGGTACTCGTCGATCCGGTCGACAGGGACGGAGAAGGCGACGTGGTTCATGGAGCCGATGGCGCTGGTCAGGCTGCCCTGATCCGGGCGTCCGGCCGGAGCGGCCACCCCCGGGGGCGACTCGGGGGCATCGGGAAACCAGAAGAAGGCCAACGTATCGCCTCCGCCGCAGTCGAAGAAGAAGTGCTGACCCATCCCCGCCGGCAGCTCGATGGTCTTGACCAGGGGCATCTCGAGGACGTTGGTGTAGAAGTCGACCGTCCGGGCCATGTCCCGGCAGACCAGGGCCAGATGGTGGACGCCACGGAACTCAAACCGCTCCCCCGGCGTGGTCATGGCCCTCCCCCTCCCCGGCTCGGCGCCGTGGTCGATGCGGTACGTGGTCGATGCGGTACGTGGTCGATGCGGTACGTGATGGATGCGGTCCGTGGTCCCACAGTACCGGCCCACCCGTGGGCGGGCTGAAGGGCGGGCCCCGGCTGCGGAGCGGGAACCACACGATTTCCCCTTGGGCTGAGTCCCGAAGCTGCCGATGATGCCCCAATGGGTCGACCCGGCGCCGACAGCAGCACGGAGCCGGTCCGGCTGGAGGGGGCCCGGAGTCGGCGACGGCTGGTCGCCGTGACGGTGGCGGCATTGGTCCTCACCAGCGTGGCGGTGGCCATGGCCGTGGACGCCAGCGACCCTCCCGTCGGCGCCCTCTCGCTCGGGGGCATGAGCATCCAGGCCTCGACCACGCCCGCCTTCGACCAGGACGCTCCGGACCCGGACGTGGTCCTGAGCGGCTCGACCTACTACGCCTTCACCACCGGGACGGTGATGGGCAACCACCTCCAAGCCCTGGTGGACACCTCCGGGTCGCCCCTGTCGGGATGGGAATCGTTCACCGGACACTCCTACGGGTCCAGCGCTCTTCCCCTCGTCCCGGACTGGGAGGAGATGAACACCCAGACGTCCCCGGGCGTGTTCCACTGGGGAGGGCAGTGGCTCATGTACTACGACGCCTCGCAGTCCGGCCACGCCGCCGGCACCGGTTGGAACTGTCTGTCGGTGGCCACGGCGTCCACTCTCTCCCCCACCGACCCGGTGTTCACCGACGACTCCGCCCAGCCGCTGCTGTGCCAGCCCGGTTTCGGCGGGTCGGTCGACCCCAGCCCCTTCGTGGACCCGGCCACCGGCACGGCCTACCTGATCTGGAAATCCAACGACGGTGGTTCGGCGCAGCCGGCCTATCTGTGGTCCCAACAGCTGAGTCCGGACGGCCTGTCCCTGGTGGGCTCGCCCCATCAGCTGCTGGCCCAGGACACCGTCGACTTCCCCTTCGAGGCCACCATCGAGAATCCCGACATGGTGTACTCGGACGGCACCTACTTCCTCATGTTCTCGGCGGGCATCTGGAACTCGACGTCGTACTCCGAGACCTATGCCACCTGTGACGGCCCGACCGGTCCCTGTGTCCAGTACCAGCAGACTCCCATCCTGTCCTCCTACGGCGGGGCGTCCGGCCCGGGCGGAGGATCGCTCTTTCAGGATCCGTCCGGCCACTGGATGGTCGACTACGCCGCCTGGCAGCCCGGTTGCACCTCCTACGCCTGTGGGGGGGCCCGGCGCCTGTTCGTGGCCCCGGCCACGCTCGACCCGCCGGTCCTGGCCGCCCCGGTGACCGGCATGGCGTCGACACCGACCGGGGACGGCTACTGGCTGGTCGATGCCAACGGTGCCGTGTCCAGCCACGGCTCGGCGGTGGGCTACGGCTCCATGGCCGGCCAGCACCTCAACGCCCCCATCAACCACATCGTGGCCACACCGGACGGCAGGGGCTACTGGCTGGTCGCCGCCGACGGCGGGATCTTCGCCTTCGGCGATGCCGGCTTCTACGGTTCGATGGGGGGCCAGCACCTGAACGCCCCGGTGGTCGACATCGCCCCCACCCGCGATGGCGGCGGCTACTGGCTGGTCGCCTCCGACGGGGGCATCTTCGCCTTCGGGGACGCCGCCTTCCGGGGCTCGATGGGGGGCCAGCACCTGAACCAGCCGGTGGTGGGGATCAGCCCCAACTACGCCACCGGCGGGTACTGGGAGGTGGCCTCCGACGGGGGCATCTTCGCCTTCGGAGCACCATTCTTCGGCTCCACCGGGGGAAGCGCCCTGAACCGGCCCGTCAACGGGATGGCCGCCACGCCCGACGGTGGCGGCTACTGGTTCGTGGCCTCCGACGGGGGGGTCTTCGCCTTCGGGGACGCCGCCTTCCGGGGTTCGGCCGGGGCCACCCCGCTCAACGCCCCGGTGGTGGGCATGGCCGCCGATCCGGTCAGCGGGGGCTACTGGCTGGTGGGCGCCGACGGTGGCATCTTCAGCTACGGAGCGCCCTTCGAGGGCACCGACTGAGCGCCGGATCGGGGCCCTTCAGGACGGCAGGGTGACCTCGTCGACCAGCTCCGGACCGTCGTTGCGGACGTTCCCCACCGCCCGACCCACCGGGTGGTGGACCAGCGTCCCCTTCTCGGTGGGGCGCAGCAGTGGCTCCAACTCGTGGGGATCGGTGATCCCGGGATCCAACCAGTGCTCCCAGGCGCCCGGCTCCAGTACCACCGGCTGGCGGTTGTGGATGGGCATGTCCGGACCAGCCTCCGTGGTGATGATGGTGGCCGTGTGCAGCTCGGTGCCGTCGTCACCCCGCCACCACTCCCGGAGCCCGGCGAACACCGCCGGCTGCCCGTCGGCCCGGAAGAAGGCGTAGGGCTGCTTGGGTGAACCGGCTTGCCACTCGTAGAAGGCATCGACCGGAACCAGGATCCGTCCCCGCCTGAAGGCCGACCGGAACATGGGCCTGGTGGCCACGGTCTCGGCCCTGGCGTTGAACGTGTTCCGGATGGCAGTCGGGTCCGTGGCCCCGCCCGGGACCAGGCCCCATCGGTACGCCGCCAGGGTGCGCCGACCTTCGACGTCCTCCGAAATGCCGGGGATCGGGTCCGTCGGCGCCACATTCCACCGGGGGCGCAGGCTGTCCACCAGTTCGGGGTCGATGCCGGCCCTGAGCAGGAACGCCAGGTGAGGGGTGTCGGAGTACAGGGCGAGCCGGCCACACATGGGGCGCAGCCTACGGCGGTCCGGGTGCGGTGAGTCCGGGAGTGGAGGGGGTCCAGGTGACGACGGGCCGACCGGGACGGCGCTCTGGGGGGGTGCCGGGCCGGCCGGCGGCCGCCTGCCGGCCCGGCCGCCTGCCGGCCCGGCCGGTCCGACCGTGCCACACCACGTTGACCAGCGGGAATAGCCGGTCAAAAGATTCCTGACAACTCCCTCAAGTCAAACCGCGATCGTGCCGATGGAGAAGTGCCGGATCATGGGGGCAGGGGCCTGACCTCCCTCCGTCCGCCAGACGCGCATCCCTGCCCCCGGTCCGGCCTTACTGGTTGGGTCCGGTGTACCGGCGCCGTGACAGCCGTGCGGTCCCCGGGGACCTGACCCGTCCCGCCGTTCGGGTCGCCCGGACCGTCGGTGCCCCTTGTGGCCCCGGTCCACGGCTTCTCCCTCAGGTCACCAACCCATGCCGGTGGTACCCGGTTGCCAGCCTTCAACCTTCTGAACGGCGTGCCAGGACCGGTCGCAGCTGACGATCAGGGTCCGCATCAACGACGAGGCCTGCTCCTCCCACACTCCCGGTTCGACCTCGTATCCGGCGATCATGGCGATGGCCGGATGCAGCCCGTCGGGCGGTGGGAGCACCCGCCGCAACGTCCATCGAATGGCATCCTTGGGTTCGAGTCCGGCTTCTCGTCGGAGCGAGTACTCGTACCCGATGAGCCTCGAATATCCGTTCAGCAGGGCGATCGGATCGTCGTCCTCGGGCGTGGTCTGTCGGAGGAGGGCCATTGGGAACTCATCGACCGTTCCGCCCTCGGACTTGAGGCGCTTGTGGCACGGAAACTCCCTGATCCAACCGGCCGGCGGACCCGATCCCCGGTCCATTCCGGAGGGCGTTGCCAGGCTTCTGGGCTTGTGCGTGACGACCGGCACGGCCCTCCGGGCGTCGGGGCGGGCCCGCCGCCACAGGAGGGTGGGGTACCGTCGTCGGCATGACGCCAGAGGAGATCGCTGACCTCGTGCACCTGCGCCGAGCGCGCGACCTCATTGACCGCGACTACGCGCAGCCCCTCGATGTCCCGGCCATGGCTCATTCCGCCCTCATGTCGCCGGCGCACTTCTCGCGCAAGTTCCGTGCCGCCTACGGCGAGACTCCCTACTCCTACCTCATGACGCGACGCATCGAGCGCGCCAAGGCTCTGCTGCGCCAGGGGAAGTCCGTCACCGACGCCTGCGTCACTGTCGGCTGCACATCGCTCGGCTCGTTCAGTTCACGCTTCACTGAGATCGTCGGCGTGACGCCGTCCCAGTACCGCGCCCATGACCACCGCGCCATCGAAGGCCTTCCGTCGTGCGTGAGCATGTTCGGCACGCGGCCACGCCGCACCACGGTCACGCACTGAGCGTCACCGTCCCTGCCACCAGGGCCTCCGGGTGCGGGGGTGCCGGCGGGCCGGATGCCCAACACCCTGACGCCGAGCAGGATCGGAGAAGCACTCGACCGGTCGATGCTCCTAGTCTGATCGCATGACAGTCACCCTCTCGGCAATGTTCATCCCCGTCCACGACCCCGACGCCGCGCTCGGGTTCTACCGCGACGCCCTCGGCCTCGAAGTCCGCTCCGACGTCGCATCCGACGGCTTCCGCTGGGTCACCGTCGGGGCCCCGGAGCAGCACGTCGACATCGTCCTATTCCAGCCCCACGGCGGTCGATCGCAGACCGAGGGCGACGCCCTCCTGTCACTCGTGACCAAGGGGTCGCTTCAGGCGGCGATCTTCCGCTCCGACGACCTCGCCGCCACCTTCGAGAAGGTCCGGGCATCGGGCGCCGAGGTGCTCCAGGAGCCGGCCGACCAGCCCTGGGGGGCGCGCGACTGCGCGTTCCGCGACCCCTCGGGCAACCTCGTCCGCATCGCCCAGGCCTGACGACGCACCTGCTGTGGAACGGGCGCAGTTCGGGGCGGCCGACGGTGCATGGGTACGCGGGCGGCGCGAACTAACCCGTGGGTTCGGCGACTTCACCACGCTTCGGCCGAGGGCTTCTCACCCAAGCGCGACTCGTGACGTTCAGCTTCGGCCCGCCGTCGGGCTGCCCGTTTGATACACCCATGAGTGGGACATCGTTCAATTCGACCACTGTGGCCGAACCGGGCCCGTCAATCGCGAGGCCGGTGCGGACGCCGACCTCATCTGGTCCGCAGTCGCCCGATGTCGTTGACAATCAGGCGGAGACACGATGAACAAAGCCACGAGGACGGGCGCGCCGTCACCTCCGCGGCACGTTGCCGACAGCCACGGCGTGATCCGCGTCCACGGTGCGCGCCAGAACAACCTCAAGGACTTCAGCGTCGAGATCCCCAAGCGCCGGCTGACGGTGTTCACCGGCGTCTCCGGCTCCGGCAAGAGCTCTCTGGTGTTCGGAACGATCGCGGCGGAGTCGCAGCGGCTGATCAACGAGACGTACAGCGCGTTCGTGCAGGGCTTCATGCCGGCACTGGCCCGTCCAGACGTCGACGTACTCGAGGGACTGACGGCCGCGATCATCGTCGACCAGCAACGGATGGGTGGCGACGTCCGCTCCACGGTCGGCACCGCCACCGACGCCAACGCCATGCTGCGCATCCTCTTCAGCCGACTCGGACAGCCTTACATCGGCTCGCCCAACGCATTCTCCTTCAACGTCGCTTCGGTGCGAGCCAGCGGCGCCATCACCATCGAACGCGGGGCCGGCAAGACCGTGAGACAGAACTTCACCCGCGCCGGCGGTATGTGTCCGCGCTGCGAAGGTCGGGGAACAGTCTCCGATATCGATCTCACCCAGCTCTACGACGACTCAAAGTCGGTCGCTGAGGGCGCCATCACCATCCCCGGTTATCAGGCGGGCGGCTGGAACTTTCGGCTCTACCGCTCCTCGGGCTTCTTCGACCCGGACCGGCCGGTACGTAGATTCACCAAGAAGGAGCAGCACGACTTCCTTCACCGCCAGCCGACCAGAATGAAGATCGAGGGCATCAACATGACCTATGAGGGTCTGATACCGCGGATCCAGCGGTCGATCCTCTCCAAGGACAGGGACACGCTGCAACCGCACATCCGGGCGTTCGTGGACCGGGCGGTCACCTTCACCACCTGTCCCGAATGCGCCGGCACCCGTCTCAGCGAGGGGGCCCGGTCGTCGCAGGTCGGAGGGATCACCATCGCCGATGCGTGTGCCATGCAGATCAGCGACCTGGCCGGATGGGTCCGCGGTGTCGACGAGCCGTCAGTGACGCCGCTGCTGGCGGCGCTGCAGCTGACGCTCGATTCGTTCGTGGAGATCGGGCTGGGTTACCTCTCGCTCGACCGACCGACGGGCACGCTGTCGGGCGGCGAGGCGCAGCGCGTAAAGATTCTTCACCTTGGCTCCTCGCTCACCGACGTCACCTACGTCCTTGACGAGCCCACCACGGGCCTGCACCCCCATGACATCCAGCGGATGAACGACCTGTTGCTGCGGCTGCGGGACCGGGGCAACACGGTGCTGGTCGTGGAGCACGATCCGGAGACGATCGCCATTGCCGACCATGTCGTCGACCTCGGGCCCGGCGCCGGTGCCGCCGGTGGTGAGCTGGTGTTCGTGGGCACCGTCGACGGGTTGCGCCACAGCGGCACGCTTACAGGTCGCCACCTGGACGACCGGGCCTCCGTGAAACGCTCGGTGCGGACACCATCGGGAGTGCTGGAGGTGAGCGGCGCCAATCTCCACAATCTGCAGGATATCGACGTCGACGTGCCGCTCGGGGTGCTGGTGGTGGTGACCGGGGTGGCCGGGTCGGGAAAGAGCTCACTGATCCACGGCTCGGTGTCGGGACGGGACGGGGTGGTGTCGATCGACCAGACCCCGATCCGTGGCTCGCGGCGGAGCAACCCGGCGACCTACACCGGGTTGCTCGACCCGATCCGCAAGGCGTTCGCCAAGGCCAACGGCGTGAAGCCGGCGCTGTTCAGCGCCAACTCGGAAGGCGCCTGCCCGACGTGCAACGGCGCCGGGGTGATCTATACCGACCTGGCGATGATGGCCGGTGTCGCCACAACCTGCGAAGAGTGCGAGGGGAAGCGGTTCCAAGCGGCCGTGCTGGACTACCGGTTCGGTGGGCTCAACATCGCCGAGGTGCTGGACCTGCCCGTCGGAGACGCGGTTGCATTCTTCGCCGCCGGCGAGGCCCGCACGCCGGCCGCCCACGCCATCTTGGACCGGCTCGCCGACGTCGGACTCGGCTACCTCAGCCTCGGACAACCACTCACTTCGCTGTCCGGCGGTGAGCGACAGCGGCTCAAGCTGGCCACCCATCTGACAGCAAAGGGCGGGATTTACGCCCTCGACGAGCCGACCACGGGCCTCCACCTCGCCGACGTTGAGCAGCTCCTTGGCCTACTCGATCGGCTCGTCGACTCCGGTACGTCGGTCATCGTCATCGAGCACCACCAGGCGGTTATGGCCCACGCCGACTGGATCATCGACCTGGGCCCGGGCGCCGGCCAGGACGGCGGCCGGATCGTCTTCGAGGGCACACCCGGCGACCTGGTCGCGGCCCGCTCCACCCTCACCGGCGTGCATCTGGCGGCCTACGTCGACACCTGACCCCGGGCCCGCCGATGTGTGAGATGGGTTCTCCTGTGCGTTCGTCCCTCGTCCACCGCTGGGGCCGGCACGGGAGTCCGGAGGCCCTTCGGCTCGTGGCGAACCGGCTTTTCGTCCAGGATCGGCGAAGGACCCGCCCGGTCTCGGCAATGAGCATCAAGTTCGTCATCGGAGATGTCGATACGAGGCCAATGGCACTTCGACGACAGATCACGGCGGATGATGATCCCATCGAGCAGCTCAATCGGTACTCGACGTTGCTCGGCTACGAATATGCGCTGCGCAGAGAAGCCGGACTTGAGCCAAGGGATGCCGTTCGCTGGAGCCTTCGACGCGTCCTTCCACCTCCCGATGGCCTACATCCGGCCATAGCCCTGATTGCCGGCTACGAGGCTGACGCCGCCATCTGGGGAGAGCAGGCGTCCGAGTTACTGCGAGTTCTTATGGCTGGCTGTGAAAAGTCCTGGACCACGATGAGGAACAATGAAGTGTGGCGACCGGGCACAGCGGGAATGGGTTGGTGACGATTTCTGCTCACTCTGGGTAGTGGCGAACTCCGGCATCGGGACTTATCACAAATCCGAGTGGGGCAGTCGGTACCATGAGCATGTGATTCGGAAACAGGGGGTTGGTGCATTCGATCGCCTCCCCAAGCGGGGCGGGTCGAGCGGGTGAGGGTGGGTTCCACACCGCAAGACGGAGCCTGTCCAACCTGCGGCGAGATGGCCAGGATCGAGAAAACCCTCATCATCAGTGGCCGGCGCTGGGTGCCCAAAATGCCGATTGCCCACATCGAATGCACCAACGAGACCTGCGTTCACTTCGCCACTCCTGCGGATGCCCGGTCCCGCTCATGGTGGTAGGCGTTGCCGTCGACGCCGATGACCAGCTGTCCAAGTCGATGACAGCTGGACAGTTGCCAACCTGGACAGTTGCCAACTTGGACAGTTGCCATAGGACAGTTGGTCCGCACCGCTCCGTGCACGTGAACAACCGGGATCGATGAACGGCGGGGCCAGAGTCTCTCGGCGCTCGGCGCCACCGGAGGCGGGGCGACCGCGATACCCAGCTCCTCCGATCAGACCGATTCGGGGACGACCGGATACAGCCTGAACAGCGGGAACGCGGCCTTGGAGTCATGCGGCACGAAGTGAAAGTTGCTCACGGAGTCGAACTTCATCCGCTCCGTGCGCAGGCAGATGGTGCAGGTCTTGGGGTCGTGGTCCATGGCGTCTCCTGATGCTGAGCGCCCCTCACGTAGATCATCGGACCGGTGACTCCAACACTTGACTTGCCATTTCCCCCATGGGGCTGTGGCTGCCCAGTGAAGAGCACCCTATGAGCCAGTGAACAGCACCCCTATGAGGCGGAATCGGTAGGTGCAGCGGGCCGGAGCACTCACAAACTCTCCGGCCCACTGCAGCTAGCCCTACCCAGAGGGAACTGACCGACCCTCTGCCTGCATATCGCCCGAAGGGGAACGAATGGGCGACCCTCATCACCTACCCACGGCGAAGGGATCTACACCCAGGACGCGCAACTCCCGGCCCCGGGTCCGGAGCGGTGCGCCCGGGCCAGGTATTGATCCCGACCTCGCAGCTGTGGGTCCTGACGTTGGGGGTGACGGTCCCGACAGGGGACTCCCAGCCCCAGGATCGAACATCGTCGCCATGACTACGCAGCCCAGGACGGGTCCCAGTCGGCCACCCAGTCAGTCATCCCGACTGCCTCCAGCGCCCGTCGCACGATTCGATGGGGTCGGGTCAAAATGAGGTCGTCCCCGGCCTCCCTCATCCGATTGCGGGCCATCACCATGGCCGTGATTCCCGAACTGTCCATGAAGGTCAGCCGGGACAGGTCCACAACGACGGTGGAGCCGGAGATCTCGACCAGCCAGTTAGCAAGTCCACCCGCTGTGGTCATGTCGAGTTCGCCGTGCAGGGACACCACGTGGATGTCGCCGACGGTCGTCACCTTGCGAGAAAAGTCAGACACGGGAGCCTCCCGAAACCGTCCAGGCGGGGCGCCACCCTGTCGGACGCCCCGCACGCCAAATCCAACAAGCAACGTCGGAAATAGTAACGCCTCTCGTCCGCCGGTGAAAGCGGTCCACGGCCGACAAATTGCACCCGCGGCAGGGACACGGACCCCAGGTGGTACAACCGGCTGTCTGCCCTCCGTTCGGGGGTCTGACGTGTTCGCCGACCTTGGCGCTACAGACCCAGTTCGCTCAACTTTCGAGCAACCGGAGCGTCGAACCTGCGGTGCACGGCGAATGCCAGCAACCCGGCCACAAGAGCCACGGCAAGCTTTTGCCGGAAGAGTGCCCTGGTCACGGCTACTACCAGCAGTCCGATCAGGAAATGTCCGACAACCGTCGCCACCAGGCTGGGCGGATGTTCTACTTCTTGGGGCTCGCTCATCGGACCAAGTTGACTACCGCTGCCCGCCGGTTGCAACACCAAACGCCGGGCCACTCCTACCCTTCGACTGCGACGTGCGAGCGGTGCCTCCGGTGTCGTCGCACCAGTGCCCCGGTGAGCAAGGCGCCGGCGGCAAGCCCCAGGACCAGAATCAGGATGTCCTCGGTGGTGTGGTGGCCCGTCGTGACCCGTCCGGCTCCGTAAGCAGTGGCAGCCACGGTCCACGTGAACAGAAGAGCCGCAATGAAGTTCCAAACCATGAACTGACTGCGCTTCATTCGCGCCGTTCCGGAGACGATGGCCGGGGTGAAAAAGACTGCCATCCGCCCCCACTTCTCGTAGGCACGCTCCCCTTTGTCCATAAGCTTCTGGCGTCCCGCCTGGCGCTTCCCCGGCCGTGCCAGCAGAGCATTTCCCCACCTGGTCCCCACGTAGTAGCCAGTCAAACCACCAATCTCGCCGCCGATGGTCCCGATGACGACGACTGCGGCCAGATTGAGGTTGCCCTGGCTCGCCCCTACGGCTGCTGCGCCAATGGCGGCCGTGCCGATGGCGGGCACGCCAGCCCAGGACGCAATGACCGCCAGTAACAGCAGCAGGTACTCCCACCAGTTGTCGCCCAGAGAGGAGGAGGTCGACGACGAAGCAAAAAGTCCCAGTCCCGCCATTAGCGCATGCATCGCTCTGTCTCCTCGGGGCCGGATGGCTACGTCGGGGACGATTCTTGCTCATTGGGCATCAGGCACAGGTTCAGGTCTGCGGGAGGTCCGACTTCGCGGCATCGACCTCCCACCCCGCGCCTTTGATTGGTGTGTTTCCCCAACTCCTATTGCGACTCTCCAAACGCTAGGATCCGAGCGTGCCAGGTTCAGGTTGTGTGCTGGATTCGAAGCGAACAATGCATTAGGACAGGTTCGTGACGGAACCGACCACCACGTTGAACGCCCTATTCAGCGCGCCCGGAGCCACGGCCACGACTTGGGACGACGCCCGCAGGTCGCTCGAAACGGCGGAACTGTTCTGGATAGCTACCGTACGCGCCGACGGGCGACCGCACATGACGCCCGTCGTTGCCGTCTGGCTTGATGACGTGCTCCACTTCTGCACCGGGGAGAGTGAGCAGAAGGCAACCAATCTGCGTGACAACCAGAACGTCATCCTCCTGACAGGGTGCAACCAATGGGACGGCGGCATGGACGTTGTCGTCGAAGGCCGGGCCGTACGAGTTGCCGACCAGAGCACGCTCGAGAGGCTCGCAGAAGCCTGGACCCACAAGTGGGACGGCAGCTGGAACTACGAGCCAGGTCCGGAAGGGTTCACGAGCGACGAGAACGAAAACATCCTGGTGTTCACGGTGCGACCGGAGAAGGTCTTCGCTTTCGCCAAGGGCAACTTCAGCCATACCCGACACGCGTTCTGAGATCGGATTCACTGGCGGGCACGGTGGATCGAATGCCAGGGCCGACCGCCTTCTGAGGCGGCAACGGATGCTTTCTCGATTGCTGAGGCGGCACTGACCGGTCAAGATGGTGCCGTGGGAGCGGACACACTCCGATTTGGAGTTGAAAAGGCGAAGATCAACTGGGGAACCTTCTTCCAGGACATGATGCGATCGGGTCGTGGCGCCGCAAGTAGCCAGTTCGAGAACTACTCCGGTAGGGGCCCTTCGGTTGTTGCTCATAACACCAAAGGGGAGAAGCGGGTCATTCTGGTGACCGAGAAGCTGAACGACGCTCAGGCTCGTGCAGCCGTCATTGAGAATGACTTCAGGACTCTCAGCACCCCGGACTGGTGTGAACGCTACGACGTTCCGATTGCCTTCGTCTCGGGGTGACCCGGATGCCCAGCCCAAGAGGTGGATGACCTTCTCGGCACCAGGACGTGGTCGCCGTGGCGTCGTCACGAAAGCCATCACGTCCCGTGGAGTCACCCCGGTGGGCTCCTGGCCACCACCGATGGAGCGGTGTCCGGCCTCAGCTGGTTACGTCAGTCCTTGCTGCCGGATATGCACCGACGCCCTTATGCGTAGGTACGCACCAGGGATAGAACTTCTGCGACGTCAGGACCATCACCACTCAGAGACGTGGCCGATGGGTCAATACGTCGGGCGGCCACCTCACAAAGGTCGACGGCCGGCCCGACTATCGTCGTGACGGCGGGCTCATCGGGAATGAAGTCCCATTGCTCGCCTGACGGCGCCACCAGTAAGAGCTTCACGGGCCCCGACATGGTCCTACCGGCGCGGTTGAAGGCGTAGGGAAGGGTGCGCCAGGCCAGTCGGGCGATCAGTTTGAGCCGGTCCGTGGCGATGAGATCGATCCCGACCGCAGAGGCAATATCGCCAGTGTGAATCCAGGTCTCCGATAGGCGCGTGGTGGCTAGGGTCCGCGCGGTGAGGTCGCCGGCGACCCACCGGACCCGGGTGGACAGATCCATATCGTCAAGTAGGGCCACCAGTTGGTCAGAGGCAGCGGTCCACCTCACCAGCAGGTCAGACGGGCCTACCCCACGCTCGTGCTCGACCATCAGGGCCACACTCTCGTCAACCGACGACCCCCCGCCCCATCCCTCGGTGTTGGTGCCGTCGCCAGTAGGCAGGGTCCCCTGCAGGCTCGCCACAGCCATCTCATTGGACTGGGCGAGGTGGAGCACTACATCGCCGATGTTCCATCCGTCACACCGGGTGGGTGCTTCCCAGTCCCCGACAGCAAGATTGTCTAGGAGGGACCGCGTCTCTGCTTGCTGCTCGGCTAGTGCGACGACCACTGGGTCCACGGACAAACCCTAGGTGGACGTTGAGCTACCCGCCATCGGCAGCTTGCTTCGTTAGGGTTTGGACGTGACTGATGCCACCCCGAGCCAACCCCGAGTACCCCTCTCACATCTTCCTCCCGATGAGAAGGCGGAACGATCAGGGAGCTTCGGTCAAGTGGCCTCGCAGTACGAACGCTTTCGGCCGGGGCCACCCATCGCATCAGTGGATTGGCTCCTGCCCACAAGAGTCGAACGGGTAGTGGATCTTGGAGCCGGTACCGGAGCCCTGACCAGGCTGCTCATCGACCGGGCCGATGAGGTCGTCGCCGTGGAACCCGATGACCGAATGCGGTCCGTACTCATGGACGAGGTGCCCGGAGCCAACGCGATGATGGGCCGCGGCGAATCACTACCCCTTCCCGATGGATGCGCAGATGCCGTATTGGCATCTTCCTCCTGGCACTGGATGGACCCCGTCTCCACGCTTCGTGAAGTTGGTCGCGTGCTCAAGCCCAACGGACTGCTGGCCGCGCTGTGGACGGGTCCCGACCCTGACGGCCCGTTCATGGCCCAAGCCCAGGCGCTGCTGGCTGAGCGGTCAACTGATGGCGGCCCAGACGAAGCCGACAGCGTCACCGGTCTCATCCTTGGCGATGCCCTACGACCGATGTCGACATTGGAGATCCCCAAGGGCGGCCCATTCGACCAGCCGGAGTACGAGGCGTTCACCTGGGATGTGGCGCTGAATGCCGACGAACTTGTCGGACTCCTCGGCACCCTGAGTTGGATCATCACCATGCCAGAGGAGACGAGGGCCGCCGTGTTCGCCGAGGCACGAAGTCTCCTGCGCGACCTCTTGGGGATAGAAGGGGGCATAACCGTTGACGTGGCGTTCCGCTCCGATGTCTGGCGCTCGACGTGTCGGGACCAGAGGCCTTCGGGGTAGTGCGACGAATTCGGTCCGGGCGTCGTACTTGACCTGGGGTTTCCTTGTGGGCCTTTGGGGACGGCATTCAAACCCCGGCTCCAGAGCGCTCAGCGCCGACGTCGATGGCGTCGACTCCCCCACCGCAGATGGCGCTGCTCGAAGACCCACAAAGCCAATCCAGCGTCGATTGACCCCTTCTGAGTATGAAGCGATAGCCGCCGCGTACCGGCGCGGCCGTTCGTTGAACGAGCTAACGCAGGAGTTCGGTGTCCACCGCCGCACGGTGGCTGACCATCTTGAACGCCTCGGCGTCGCCCGGAGGGTAAACCTTCCCAAGCTGACCCAATCGGACTTCGAACGAGCCGTCTGCCAGTATCAAGGCGGCGATTCGCTGGCCGCTGTGGGGAAGGCCTTGAACGTCGACCCGTCCACCATTCAGCGAGCACTCAGACGTGCCGGTGTCGCGATTCGGCCACGACCTGGATGCTGAATTGTCTTGGCTCTCGAAGGGGGCTTGGCGAGCAAGTCGAGGCCATCGGGGTTCGAATCTTAATGCCTCCATCCGTTGTCTGATTTACAACGTTTTCCCAGTTCAGAGGCGGCATCTTGCAGGTACTTCCCAACCTAAGCAAGTGACGATATTCGAACCCCTGCCTGAACCGGGAGAACGTCCGATTCAGATCGGCTGTTCCGTCGAGCGGGTCAGGCTCCCCACGACCCCATTCCGCAAGCAGTGCCTCCGTGGGTCTGGCATCCATCGTTCAGCCCACCAAGCTCTCTGTGAAGAAGGAGTCGAGCCTTTCTCAGGGAATGAGGTCAACTCGGTGGTACAAAACAACGTGTCCGGCGCCGGGGACGATGTGGAGCTGTTTTGGCTCAGCTGCATTCTCCAAAGCGCGACACCGACAGAAAGAGACCGCCTATGCGGATCGACCCTCAGCCACGTGCTAACTGCTGCAAGTAGCGGGCAACCTCCGAATAGCGCAACCCGGAGCTGACCGGGACCCCATCCGTAGGTCAGGTGGACAGAGATCAGGGGATCAGGTCAGAAGGTCCCGGACTCGGGCGTCAGGCTCGGCTGGGCGATGGCGGACCTGTCTGACGAGCGAGACAGCGACGGCGACGGCCGACAATGAAAAGACGAGTGGGCCAATGCCGGCTCCGTAGCCCGCTGCGTTCAGGCCACTCCTGCTAGCCAGGCCGGCGAGTTCCACGAGGTTGATTGCCACTTCGATCGCGCCGAGGGCGACGAGCCAGCGGGGAAGGATACCGGTTCGGTAGATAACGACCGAGGTGGCTCCTACGGCGAGGGCAACCGCCATCGCGCTGATGGCATACAGAGACAGTGCGCTGAAGTCGTAGCCGAACTGGACGAGGTGTAGGTCCAGACCCGACGCGCCCCGCCACGTCAGCGCAGTTTGAGACAGGACACCGATGGTGACCACTGCTAGGAGCAGTGTCCAGCCGAGGGTGGCGGCGCTCGTAAGGGTGGTCCGTCCGCCTTCCGCGTCGCGGAGCACTCCGGTAAACAGTCCAACGAAGCAGCCGAAGAATGGAATGGCCAGCAGAATGAGGGCGGTTCCTACGAGCAGGCTGGAGCGCTGCTGGACCAGGAACGTGGTGATCTCGCCGGCCGAGGCGTCCGGCTTTGGGACCGAGCCGGCGAACATCGATCCGGCTACGAAGAGGACGACACCGACGAGACCGGCCCAGGCGGCAGCCATGTCGACCGACCGGTTGGTCGTAGTCTCCGCGGCTCGGTTCCCTGCTTGGCTAATGATTGGTGAGTCCTGGTGGTTCATGGCCGCACTCTCCGGGGCTGGGCTTGGGCGCGCAGGATAGACATGAGTGATACCTCGCCTCTCGGGTGGTTGGGGGTCTGACCGTCAGGGTGATTCGTGGCGGGCCGCTTCGGCGGCCAGCTCGGCTCGGGTGCTGACACCGAGCTTGGTAAGACAGTGCGAGACATGGGTCTTGACCGTCGAGCGGGCCATCAACAGGGTCTCAGCGATCTCGGGATTGGTGTGGCCCAGGCGCACCTGCTCTACCACCTGACGTTCGGTGGGGGTGAGGCTGGCCCATCCGGTGGCGGGTCGCGAGCGGGTTCCGTGCGACCGCATAGCCTGCTCGACGGCCTCTTCGAGTGACAGGGAGGCTCCCTCAGCGATCCGGGCCGGCCCCTCGTCACCGAGGGCGGCGTGGACGGCCCGCACGTCGAGCTCGCTTTGGGCGTTGATGACGGTCGCGAAGTCGCCGAGCCATCCGTGCTCGAAACGCAGGGCCTGCACCGCGCCCAGTATCCGTGCGGCTTGGGTTGCGTTGCCTAGGTCGAGCACGCAACCAGCGAGCACTGCCAGCGCGTCCAACGCGTCGGGGAGAATGCCGGCCCCCATCAGCACTGTCAGGGCCTTTCGGACCGACTTGTCAGCCAGATCGGCCCGACCCATTCGCCGTTCGACGACCGCGTCGAGGAGGTGGGCGGTGGCGTCGGCCACATCGCTCAGTAGCCCAGATGCCACCTCGTGCTGTGTCACCGCGGTTGCCGCAGCAGCATCGAGATCACCCGCGCCCACCTGCGCCATACCCAGGTACGAGAGGTAGATCGACATCGGATACAGCATTCCCTCGCCACGGAGCGCGGCAACAATGAACGAGAGGAACTCTACAGCGCTTGAGTCGTCGCCGGCACGCAGCAGGGCGATTGCATCAACGAACCCAAGCTGCACCATCGCGAAGCCGGTACCGGCCTTGTCGCCAAGCAGATCCAGGACCTCGCTGGCGATGGCTGCTGCGGCCGCATCGTCGCCCCGACGGAGGGCAACCCAGCGCAGCAACGTTCCCGGAACGGCCACAGTCGTTGCCTCGCCCAGGCTGGCGGCGAGGTCGAGCGCGACCCGCAATGCCAGTTCGGCCTGTCGGTTATCACCCTGGCGCAACGCAGCCATGCCGACCAAGCTCTCGTGCCAGACGAGGAAGAAGTGGTTGTCGAGGGCCCGGGCCGCCCCGACAGCCTGTTCGGCGAGCGCCAGGGCCTCCGGCCAGCGGTCGCGGTACCAGTCGCTGAAGGCGGCCTTCTGAAGAGAATCGATCCAGCACCACGTGTCGCCAGCGCGATCGGCATAGGCCGCGGCCTCGAAGAAGTCGGCCTGGGTGCCCGCCGGGTCGGCGTACTGGCGCATCGTCGCTGCCGTGTCGAGCGCGCGTCCGATGATCCATTCGTCCCCACATTCGCGAGCCAAGCTGAGGGCCGCGGCCGACCGCTCGGCGCAGAGTGCCATGTCGTCGGCGTATACCGCCAGATACGACGAAGCCCAAAGTACCCTGGCCCGCAGCTCAGGGGACGCGTCGGGAGCCTCGGCTAACAGCCGGTCGTACCACCCCTGGGCTTCACGGCTATGGCCGCGGGCGTGCCAGTACGCCTGGAGGGCATAGGCCAGCCGGTAGAGCGATTCCACGCTGAACGAGACTGACGCCCAATCGAGTGCCGAGCGCAGGTCGTCGTGCTCGCGGTCGAGCCGGCCAAGCCACTCGCCCTGCTCGAGACCCAGGATTCCTTCCTCGGATTGTTCGGCCACCGAGAGATGGTGGGCTAGGTGCCGGTCACGCACGGCGGGTTCGTCACCTGACTCGACCAGGCGATTACGTCCGTAGGCCTTCACGGTCTCGAGATAGCGGTACCGAGTCGACTCTTCCCTGTCGTCGAGACTTACCAGCGACCGGTCGACCAGCGCGGCCAAACCGTCGGTGATGGCGGCGGGACTACCGCCGGCCACCTGTCGAGCGGCGTCAAGGGTGAACGCTCCGGCGAAGACCGAAAGCTCTGCGAACAGGCGCTGTTCATCAATGTCGAGTAGGTCGTGGCTCCAGTCGACCGACGCGGCCAGAGTCTGCTGACGGGGAAGCGCTGTGCGGGCTCCGCCGGTGAGCAACCAGAATCGGTCGTCCAATCCTTTCGCGATGTCGTCGAGTCCCAGGGTCCGAACCCGGGCGGCGGCCAGTTCGAGGGCCAACGGAATGCCGTCGAGTCGCCGGCAGATCGAGGCGATCCGCATCGCGTTCGAGGACTCCAGGGAGAACCCCGGACGGCTCCGGGCCGCCCGCTCGCAGAAGAGCCGAATGGCGTCGTAGGTGCCGAGCGCGCCAACCGGGGTGTCCGAACTGTCGGGCGGCAGGGTCATCGATGGCAGCCGCCACATGACTTCACCGGCGACGTCGAGGATCTGTCGACTGGTGGCAAGGACCCGGACGCCGCCGCATTGGCGCGTGATCTCATCGATCAGCTCGGCGCACTGGTCGACCAGATGTTCACAATTGTCGAGTACCAACAGGACGGACTGGTCACGCAGTCGTTCGACCAATGATGACATCAGCGGCACATCAGTCTCGTCGCCGATCCGCAGTACATCTGCCACTTGGCGGGCTACGGTGCCAGATCCCGTCACAGGCGCCAGATTCACATACCAGACTCCGTCGTCGAACCGATCGGTGCGATCGGCCGCCAATTGCAGTGCCAAGCGAGTCTTGCCGCATCCACCGGCGCCGGTCACCGTCAGCAAGCGGTGCTCGTCGAGCAAGCCTCCGGCCTCGACCAGTTCCCGCTCGCGGCCGATGAACGTGCTGAGCTGGCCCGGAAGGTTCGTCCGACTGTCGTTGATGCCGACCAGGGCGGGGAAGTCGGACACCAGGTCGGGATGCTCGAGTTGGAAAACATATTCGGGACGACCGAGATCCTTCAGCCGGTGCATCCCAAGGTCTCGCCAGCGGGTCCCGGCCGGGAGCCGGTCCGCCACCAGGTCAGTCGTGGCGCGAGAGGCGATCACCTGACCACCGTGTGCCAGAGATCGGAGGCGAGCAGTCCGAATGACCGTCTGCCCGAAGTAGTTGAACGCATCGCGCTGTTGGGCGTCGCCGGTGTGCAGCGCCATCCGGACTAGCAATTGAGCCCCCGCCGGCCACGGCTCGTTGGCCAGCGCCAACTGGGCGTCGAGCGCCGCCGCCACGGCATCGGCTCCACGACTGAAGGCGGCCACGATGCTGTCTCCCTCACCCTGCTCGGTGGGCCGGACCCCGTGGTTCCGGGCCACTGCCTCAGCCAGGATCTCGTAGTGACGACTGATCGCCTTGGCCATGGACTCGGGCGCCGCCTCCCAAGTGGCGGTCGATTGGGCTACATCCGTCAACAAGAAGGTGACGGTTCCCGTCGGGAGCAGGAAGGTCGATGGCTCCGGTCCGGAATCTGACAATGTCGGTTCACCCAACAATCGGTTTGCCCCAAGGTGCTGGCGGGGGGAGCGCAGCTCAGTCACGGCCAATACCTCAGACCACGGCCAGAGCGTCGATCTCGATGAGAACCTCAGCCTGCCACAGCGCGGCAACACCCACCAGGGTGCAGGCCGTGATCGGATAGGCCTCCCCGTACTCGCCGATGGCCGCCTCCATCAGAACGTCTAGCGACGCCGCGGTGTAATCCACTATGTAGACAGTCAGGTGAGCCACGTCTGTCAATGTCGCCCCCGCCGCTTCAAGCGCAGTCCGCAAGTTACGCAGTGCCTGCACAGCCTGCCCGGCAAGGGTCTCACCAGCCAGGTTCCCGTCAGCATTTCGCCCAGCCTGACCTGACACGTGGACCATGCGCCGACCCTCTGCGACCGTCACGTGCGCGGCACCAGGAATCGGATACAGCGATGGCGGGTCGATGCGCTCGATGATCATGGGATCTCCTCGTTATTTGGGAACCGTGCCATCTTCGACCGAATCGTCGGTGGAAACATCGGCCACATGGCCGACATTGGTCGAAAGTGGTACCGGTCGGGGCCGCATCGGCACGAAGCTCAATCAGTCGGCATGGTCCTGACCAGCACCGTCAACCAGATCAATGGCAGACCCCCATGGGGTCTCCCTCGTGAGTTCGGCTGCGTGAGGATGACTCTGCTCGACCATCTCGAACGGGCACACTGTTCTCCGTGTACACGATCCATGGCACTAAGAAGCTGCTCGATCGAGCGAAGCAACCCGTCATGCCCGCCGTGGAGCACCCGACGACGGCCCTGGGGAACTGGTACGCCACCGCCATCTTCCGGCGACCACAGGTCGCCTTCTTGGTCAACGAGGCGACGCTGTTCCCGGTGCTTTTCCCGCTGGCTCCGGCGACCTCGATCGCAGCGCGGTTCCCTGATGCGCTCGAGTCGATCCTCAAGGCCCTCGGGGTGAGCGCCGCATTCATCGCTTCGGAGCGCTGGGCTATATCCGAGGCAAGCTTCTCCAAGACCGCCAATCGATCCGTGCTCGGCGTCATGAATCGGCTCGAGTGCGAGATGGACTACGTACGCGGCCGTGTCGGGGATGACCTGCTGGAACTGTCCCTGAACGTGTCCGATCACCTCGTCGGTCCCCTGCGGGGTACCGAGTTCAGGACCCCTCAGGAGAAGCTGCTGGAGATCGTGGAGGCTCAGGCGTGACCTGGTTCGCTTGCTCCTGCAAAATAGGTTTGAAATAGGAGACAAGCGTGCCCGAGCGATCGGACACGCGAAGTACGCCCTGAACTGGTGAAACGTTGTATTCCTGACAACGAGTGGGCCGTGCGGGACTTGAACCCACGACCCCTTGCGTGTCATCCAGATAGGGGCCATGTTGGCCTGTGTTGGCAAATCCCGGATTGTGCCATCTAGCTGGGCTTTCACCGATCGGCCCGTCCATCGGGTGTTGTGGAAAACCGGCGGTTTTCAACGACGATGTGACCAAAATGTGACCAAATCCGGCCCTCGGAACGGCCGTCCTACGAAGCGACCAGATCCTCGTGGTAGGTGTGGCCACCCACCTCGATGGTGATGGAGAGATTGCCCCCCAGCGCACGCACGTACCCGGCCAACGTGGCGATCTCGACGGAGTCCGGGGCCCGCTCGACCTTGCTCACCTGAGACTGGCCTCTCCCCCATCGCTCGGCGATCTCCGACTGGTTGAAGCCGGCCGCCCTCCGCAGCTCGCCGAGCGTGGCCACGACGTCATGTTCGATGCGGAGACGTTCGCTGGCCTTGTCACGCAGTTCGTCGAACGACGGGTCGGGATGGCTGATCTCCTGGTTGACGACGAACTCTTCGTCAGCACCGGCCAGCCAGTCCTCGGGTGTCGGCTCGATGGTGTCCTTGCCACTCATGATGTTCCTCCTCTGGTGAGATAACGGTCGACGATCTGATCTGCCACGGGCACGTAGTCGTCGTACCAGTCGTGTCCGGTGCGTTCCTGCCAGCCCTCCTTGTTGCCCCCGACGCACACCAGCACTCCCTGATCTCTGTCGATGAAGCAGGTGAGTACTCGCATCACGTAACGGGTGCCCTCGACGGTGTGGTCGGTCCGAAGCTCACTCATGTCCGGGAAGTGCCGGCTGATTTGGATCCGATGGCGCACGTACGGAAGTGTCGCTCCCCTACCGTGCTCTGAGAGGTACTCCAGCAGTGCGGCGATCTCCGCAGCCACCACGACGGGCAGCTGTCCCAGCCACCGATCGAAGTACGGATGGCGAACCTGATTGAGCGCCACCTCGCTAGGATATCACTTGTGATGACTATTTACTAGGATGAATATCCACGTTGCACGATCTGCCCGAGTTCCGTGGGACTGGACCGTCGCAGTTGTGAGCGTGTGAAAACAAGTGGGATGGGTCCAGAGGACCTATGGCGTGGCGTTGCGAAGTGTGGGGATCAGGCGCTTGGCGTCCCGCTCAGAATCGAGGACCGACTTCATGGTCGAGACAGTCTCAGGCTCGTCATCAGCGCTGTTGTGTCGCTCCTGAGGATCGACGGTGAGGTTGTGCAGTTCCCACTCGGGTTCTGCGGCAGCGGGCAGGAACGGGTTGGGTGCAACGCCTTCATTGGCGTACCAGTCGTCCAGACGTTCGTAGTAGTGGTTTAGCTTCCATAGTTCCTGCGCTCCTCCGTCTCCGGTGGGAAGTGACGTGATCACCGACTCGATGTTGATCGGTGGTGTGACCGGCTCGAACGGCTTTCCGTTCAGGATGTTCACCTGAGTGACTCCTCGGGTGACATCATCTTCGGTCATGAAGTAGATCGGCGACTCGACGGAGGATGCGGACATCGTGCCCAACACGACCCCGCTCAGATCACGGCCAGGCAGTGGATGTGCCTCATCGTGGTGTGCCGCCACCCCGGCGGCTGCCTCCTCGATGTCAACACCGGCCAGCCCGAGGAGGGTGGGGATCAGGTCGACGTGGCTGGTGGGAATGTTCACGCCCCCATCGCCGGGAGCGATCCCCGGTCCAGCTATCAGGAGAGGCACCCGAGTGGCCTCGTCGAAAGCGTTGCACCACTTCTGGATCAGACCGCCGTGCGCTCCAAGCAGGTCACCGTGGTCCGATGTGAAGACGACGATGGTGTCGTCGGCCATGCCCGAATCCTCCAGTGCGCCGAGAATCTTCCCGATTGCCTGATCGACCAGCTTCATCAGGTAGTAGTAGAGCCGCCGGTAGCCGAGGTCGGTGGCCGTCTCGAAGATCATCTGCGGCCAGAGTGCTTTGAACGCCTCCTGGCAGGCTGGACGACCGGTGAACGTGTCGGACTGGGACGGCGGCTCAGGAACCTCCGGCACCGTGTCATCCGGCGGCCCAAACTTCAGTAGCTGCTCCCAACCGAATCCCGAGAAGGCAATGTCATGGGGGTTCACGAACGAAGCCACCGTCAACCAGGGCCCAGCGTCTCGGGCTGCTGCAAGCTCGCCGAACAGCTCCACTACCTGTTCGGCGAAAACGCCATCGCGGATCGTTCCACAGTCGGACCTGGCCGCACCGTGCGGTTCCCGGCCAATCCACCCGGAGAAGCCAAATGGATCGAGGCGGTCAGCCTTGCGGTAGGCAGCCACGGCGTCGTCGATCGGCTTGCCGTCATCGTCTGACGCTTTCAGACCCTCGTGAGTTCCGGGAATCATCAAATCGGCGAACGAGACATGCCACTTCCCTCGATAGTGGGTTTGGTAGCCCCCGGCACGGAACCAGTCGCCGAGGGTGGGCACAGAGTTGGGGTCCAGCCAGTTCATTCCCGGATCGGAGCTCTGCTTGGCCGTGCCGTCCGTGGAGTTCACCCCGTGCAGTGAGGGGTACTGCCCTGTGAAGAGGGTCGCCCGACTGGGCGTGCAGGCCGTTGACCCGGCGTAGTGGCGATGGAACTCCATCCCACGGGATCTGATCGACTCGCGAGCCGTCAATTGGTTAGTGCGGAAGGTTCGGACGCTGTCAACCTCATAAGGAGGTGGGTACCGTTCTTCGTCCGTCATGATCAAGAGGATGTTTGGTTTCGTCACGACCAAATGAAATCACGAGTTTGCACCACGTGCATCTCTTGGTCAGGAAGAGCACGCTTGAGGTGACCACCGTTGCGGGAACCTCCGTTGGTCCACGCTCCCATGGCCAGACGCCGGCTTGGCCCCGCCTATGCGATAACCGCCGTCCACTCGATCAACGGTGGCCGCACTGCTGCGCAGATCGGATTTCCCTTCAGATCGGTGAGACCCAACCGGCCTACAAGCACGCCCGATTTCTGAGCTGCCGCCATCACGTCAGCAGGGATGCCATCAAAACATGACTTTTGCCCGCCTGAACATCTCAAAGGTTCCCGGCTCTTCGACGACGCCCCAGGACAGATAGATGAATCGGCCTCCGGGCGGACCCGAGATATAGGGACCTCGGTAGTCGGAAACCTTCGACGGTACGGGGGTCGCCTCCAGCTCCCAGGCGACCGACTCCACGTCAGCGCTCACCTGGCCCATCAACTCGCCCGGTTTGTTCTTGCGCTGAACACCCACCTCGATCCCGTGGTCACCTCCAGGGTGCTCGGGTGATGGCCCGCACGATCGGCCAGGCAGGTCGTACGCTTCGATGCGGATGAGCATGTGACCAGTATGCGTCTCACCTGCCCCTGCCCGCCGGCTCGAGGTCCATTCTGCGGATGTGAGCCAGCCGATCTAGCGTGGAACTCATGGCGCCAAGGAAGCGACCCACGCCGGAGGATCGCAGTCATGCCATCCAGATCGTCCTCGCCACCTTGGCCACTGGTCAGGACACGGATCCGGTCCTGGAAGAGCTCGCGGCATTGCACTTTCCCCACGACACGTTTCCGGCCGAAGAGCTGCTCGAACTGGCCTCAGACGCTATCGATGAATCGGGAGCCACTCCGGATGATCCAATCGACTTCGAGCAGATCCGTGAGCGCTTCCTCCCTGAGCACCGCTTCTCCGGCAAGAATCAGCACTACAAAAGCAAGTACGCCATAACGGCAGCCGCCATGATCCACGGTGGGGTCTATCCGGACCTTCTGGACGATGCTGCGTGGTGGCAAACCGATGACCTCTGGGTCTACTCATTCTTTGCCCTAGTCATCTTCATGCGGGCAGCAGCAGAGCGGACGGGACGCTCGGTCGAAGAGGTCGCCATCTCGATCGCCGATCGCCGGATGGTCCACCTCAACTCGGTGGACGCCGGCAAGACGCAGGCTGACAAGGCCTAGCCGGGCGGCGCCATTAGCCGCCGGCGACAAAGGCCACCACGACGTAGGCGGCATGCCGGTCGAAGTTCTCCCGTCGACGGTCATAGACCGTCGTGGTCCTCGGATCTGCATGGCGAGCGGCGATCTGAACGTCCCGGAGAGGAACCCCTGCATCGAGGGCCGCCATGATGAACGCCGATCGGAGCATGTGGGGGTACACCGCGCTCAGCCCCGCCTGCTTGCCAATAGAGCGCACCCACCGGTGAGCCGTGCGCCGGTCCAGACGCTTGCCATCCCTCCTGAGAAGAATCGGCCCTTCGCTGCGCTCACCGATGGCGAGGTCGATGGTCCGGGCCGCCCGTGGCACCAACGGAATGATGGCCGGCTTGCTTCCCTTGCCCATGATCCGAAGCGTGCGGTGTCCCTGGGTGAAGGCGAGGTCCTCGATATTGGTCCCGCATGCTTCGCTGACCCGTAGACCGTTGAGGCCAAGCAGTACGGCGAGGGCGGCACGGTTTCTGTCGAGCCGTTCGGCCGTGAACAGGAAGGTCCCGAACTCCGTTCGGTCGAGCCCTCGGCCCTCAGAGGGGTGAACCTTGGGACGCCGGACGTACTGGGCTGGGTTGGCGCTGACCCGGCCATCGATGTGGGCGAACCGGTAGAAGCCGCATACCGTCGAGAGACGCCGGTCGATTGTTGAAGGTGCCAATCCCCTATCTTCCATGGCACCTCGGTAGAGCTCGATGTGAGGACGCGTGGCCTCAAGGATGACAAGGCCGACATCGGAAGCCCATTGGAAGAACGTCCGGAGGTCGAATCGGTAGGCATCGAGTGTTCGGCCGCTGTACCTGGCCAGGAACGCTGCCGCCGCCAAATGCGCCTCATCGATGATGGGTTCGGCGGTCAAGACGGTCAGGGTGGAATCGTTGCTGCTCAGATCTGACATGGCTCTCCTCGGTAAGTTGGGAGAACCAGCCAACTCCACGTTCCGTATCGCCGCCGAGCCGGCGTTCGGGGACACCTACCTACGGTGCGATCGTCTTTCCACCCCATTCCTCGGGAGCCATATCTGTCAATGTCTCAGAGAAGGTCCAACGGTGGCCTTCGAGGTCCTCGACGGTGTACTGGCGCTCACCGAAAGGCATGTCAGTTGGCTCTGTAAGAATCCGCGCTCCGACTGATCGAGCCCGTTCACAGTGGGCGCGGCAATCCTCCACCCTCACAAGGACTGAGTGCGTGACCCCATCAGATCGTGGTGGTTTGCGGTCCCCATGCGCGTCTCCCACAATGAGTGCGCCATCTCCGAACTGAAGCTGCGAACGATGGTCCTCGCCGATCTGTACGCGTTCGGAAAATCCGAATGCATCAGCCAGCCAACGCACCGCCTCTCGAACGTCTGAGTACGTCAATACCGGAATCACAGTTGCGTTAGGTACAGACCGGTTCGTCTTCAAGCGAGTCCTCCGTATTTTGGGTAGCCAGGGTACCCGGAAGCGCCGGTCGGCCACAGGTCGCTAACCGCCGACCAACCGGCGTTGTGGGACGGTCGACGGTGCGCTGCACAAGGGTGCGCCTGTATTGTTCCGCAATGCCCTGGAAAGCTACCGTGGTTCTCTTGGTGTTCGCCGGATTCCTCAGTGGATGCTCTGGGACGAGTGCATCAAGCACAACGACCACCACCGCCAAACAGGCCCCAGGAGTCGTTGCTGCATGCAAGCTGGTCGAGTCCTACTCGGAGAATCCAAATCCCAGCGAGCTCCCGTCGGTTGCTACCGCTGCTGAAGATGCCGGGAACTCTCGGTTGCACGAAGAGGGCGCGAGCTTGGCGGCGGTGATCCCGACTAATAACTCGTTGAACATCTACAACGCCTTCGTGCGTCTCGGCAATACCTGCGTGAAGTCGGGATTGATCCATTCACCGACCGTCACCGCCTCCGATCCACTTTTAGGTTGACGACCCGCTCCCGGCGATCAGGGGCACCCCGTTCGTCCACGGCTTACTGTGACCGGATGGTCGATTCCGACAAATCTTGGTGGAAAGGGCGAATGGGTCGCCTGCTGGAAACCAGACCAATGCAGGCGTCTCGGAGGTGGGCTGACAAGGCAGCCGGGGACATAGATGCACGACGGGACCCCGAGGAGGTTCTTGACGAGAACCGAAGGTTGCTCGATAGGCAGATCCAGGTTCATGGCATCGACGGCGGCCCAACCGCAAATGCCCGTGGTGAGGTAGCCAAGCAGTTGGAGAGGATGGGCAGGCTGGTCGAGGCAAGGGTGTTTTGGGAAGAGGCCGTCGCCGCCTATCGGAGGAACCGAGGCGTCGATGACAGTTACACCATTGATTGCGAAGAGTGGCTGGCTGCAAATCTGATGAAATCGGGATTGTCCAACGAGGCGAGGCCACTGGTGACACACATCTGCGACGTCCGCCGTCGGACGCTGGGACCCGAAGATGAGAAAACCAAACGTGCTCAGCAACGACTTGCGGCCATCGACAGGAGTTGACGGTGGCTGATGGCCCCGCCAACCGGCGGTCAGGGGCACACTTGGATCTCGGCCAAGACGCTGTCATTGAGGCAAGATGGTGGAATGTTATGGCGGTCATCTGGGCAGCGGGCGGTGCTGGCCTTTGTTCCAGTGCTGTTATCGGCCGTCGCCCTCGCTGGCTGTTCGTCCTCTCCCGTTGGCGCAGACAAGACGGCTGTTGCCCAGGATCAGGCGACAGTCAGGGCGGATCGGTCTGTCGTCACGAGATTGGAGCCTCGGGTCGTCCTCTGTGATTCGGCCTCCGGGTGTCCGACGCCGTCATCATCACTGCCCGCTTCTTCCGAACTGACACGTGCTCAGCAACGTCTGGCTTCTGCCCAGTTCCGCTTGCAGGCCGCTGAGCAGAAGCTCTCCTCAGATCAACAACGCTAAAGCTGAACTGCCCACCCATCCGGCGTTCAGGGATAGGTCCACTCCGAATGCGGCACGGGGCTACTGATCCGGCGCCAGATCGGAATCGGTTTTCAGACGTTCACCGAGAATGTCGAGCATGCGACCCGCACGATCAACGGCCACTGAAAGCTCGTCAAGTTCGGGCCACTTTGGGGATACGACCTGCATCTTGGTGCGACTCAGTGTGTAGCCCGCCTTGACGCTGACGAAGGTGGCTGCTTCAACCTGCTCACGGAACTCGGCGCACATTGACGCCAGAATGTCGATGATCTCATCGGACCACCCATGCTCTCGATGCACCGGGGTTAGGTCCGTTTTCCGAAGTGTGGTTTCGGCCATTCGGACCGTTGCGAGCGTTTCAAGCCTGAGGTACAACAGCTCCTCCGTATTCCAGTAAGCCTGTTCAACCTCACGGTAGGTCTCCCAGGCTCGTCGGGATATGCCCACCGCTCGCCACCGGGTGGCGGCTTCGCCCCCGGCTTCCTCCATCAGAGCATCCAAGCTCTGGCTCCCGCCCTTGCCCGATTTAATGATGTCCACAAGCGCACGGTTGACGGGTTCAGGATCTGGCACCCCGGTCGAATCTGTCACCCCTCCATCCTGCCCGATGCTTCTAGTGGTGCGTCGCGGATGTGACTGAAGCCAACGCTGCTCGGCCCCGCTTGACCTTGGCGATGATCTCGTCGACGGGCTTCTTCCAGACGAAGGGTGTGGGATCGTCGTTCCAGTGCTCGGCCCAGAGCCCGATCCCCTCTTCGAGTTGAGCCACCGAGGAGAAGGCGCCCTTCTTGAGGCGGCGCTTGGTGAGGATGGAGAACCAACCTTCGACCAGGTTCAGCCATGACGACGAGGTTGGCGTGAAGTGCAGGTGCCAGCGGGCTCGTTTGGGGTGTTCCAACCACTTCGTGATCGGCTCGGCCTTGTGGGCCGACAGGTTGTCGAGCACGACGTGGATGTCGAGGTCTCTGTCGACGTGGAGGTCGATGAGTTTGAAGAAGGCCAGCACGTCGGTGGCCTTGTGCGAGCTTCTCGTGTCGTAGAGGACCTCGCCGGTCCCGACGTTCATCGCTGCGAATAGGTCCGTTGTGCCGTTGCGCTTGCAGTCGTGTGTCATGGTCCCTGCTCGGCCAGCTGTCAACGGAAGTGATGGTTGGGTGCGGTCTAACGCTTGGACCTGGGTCTTCTCGTCGAAGCTGAAGACCACCGCCCGCTCGGGAGGGTTGAGATAGAGCCCGACAAACATCGACGAGCTTGGCCTCGAAATCAGGATCGTTCGAGATCTTGAAAGTTTCTGTCCTCCAGGGCTTGAGGTTGTGATCCCGCCAGATCCGCGCCACGGTGTCCTTGCCCACACCCATCTTCTCTCCGAGAGTGCGGGTACTCCAGTGCGTCGAACCGTCATCCGGGGACTCTTCGAGCGTGACCCGCACGACCTCAGCAACCGTTCCCGCGGGAAGCCACGAGCTGCGCCCTCGACCCTTGGCGATGCGGCCAACTCCCTCGACACCCTGAGTCACAAAACGGCGACGCCACGACCGCACCGAGTTCGATGCCACCCTGAGCTGCCCCGTGCCACCTCGTAGATCGCGACACCGTCAGCCGACATGAGTAGGGCCTTCGCCTGGACCACCGAGCGATGGGGCATCGACGAGGACCGGGCGATGCGCTCAAGCTCATCTCGCTGATCCTTCGAGACGTCAAGTGGCGGGGCTGCAAGCACTGATCTCATGCTCGCATTCTATCTACTTCATGTATATCAGCGACGAACCACTAGCGGTTTGGTAGGTAGGCCATTTCCACCGTCGCCAACCGCCGACCAACGGGCGATCAGGGGCACTATCGAGGGACGTTGGGGTCCCTCACCGTCAAAGGATTGGCAAACCTCGCTTCGCACGGCATGCCCTCGGGAAACTTGGCGTAGTAGTTGTTGCCGAACGCCGGATGGGTCGCTTGCTCGGTGATCAAGATCCCGTAGCACCTGCTCCCGTTCAGCGCCGTTGCTGCCCAAATGTACGGCCCGATCGGGTGGACGGAAATGACGGTGGGTCCCGATGATGCGCTGCCACTGGAGACATAGGTCAGGTCTTGCCCCTGGTATGCACCGTTGTTATGCCTGTTCAAATAGGAAGCATCCCGTCCAGAGAGGTCATCGAAGGTTGCCGAGGCCCCGGCCTTCGGAATTGCCCAGAGCAGGGAACCCGGATATCTCCCTGGACCGGATTGGCCGAGGTCTGACCAGTTGCCGAACAGGAGTCCCGCAATGGCAATGACGCCCAGGACCAGCGCCAGTGCACAGATGATTCCCCATCGCTTGCCGGTCATGTCCTCTTATCGACGCCCTGTCGGACCTGCTGAAGACGACCCGGCGCCCTCGGAGCAGAGCGTCTTCAGAACGTGGCAGAAGTGCCGGTATGCCCCACCCATCCGGCGGTCGGGGGCAGGTAGCTCAGGAATGAGACGGTTCAGGTCGATGATTCCTGGGTGAAGAGAAGATGGAGGTTGGCCATGGTCGGGACCATTACCTGCTCGACGGTGCTTGCTGCCTGCTCGGCCGACGCAGCCCCTCCCCTGACAGTCAAGGTCCACATGAGTGACTCCGCCGAGCAGGTTGGAGCCATCCTCCGCCAGCCCCTCAGCACTGTGACGTGGACGGGGGGTCGAAGGCTCAGCTTCCGGTACACCGAGAGCAAGCCAGCCGATTGGACAGGCCAGACACTTCTTGGCGGTTCGCCGCCCGATTCTGTGGCAACCCGTGTAGCCCAGCAGAGTGGGGCGATGAGTGATGCACTTTCGCTATACGCCATAGGGCCAGCCAGCAATGGAGACCCTTGGGGCGGAATCTGTCAAGCGATTTGAGACACACTCTGTTCAGTTGCTCTGAGCAACCTCCTCTCGCAGCGGCGGATTGATCCACGCCACCTCGGGCAGTCGCGGTGCCGTCGGGGGACGGTGCCGGAAGCGGATGGGATTGTCCTCGAATGCTGCCAACAGCGTGGCCTGGCGCTGGGTCCTGATCTCATCCGCTGTGCCGTAGTGGACCGAGGCCGGGGTGTGGAGGGCGATGCCCGAGTGGCGGTGGACGTGGTTGTAGTGCTCGAAGAACTCGGTACAGAACGCCCGTGCGTCCTCGATGGAGCCGAACCGGTCGGGGAACGCGGGACAGTACTTCAAGGTCTTGAACGCCGCTTCCGAGAACGGATTGTCGTTACTCACGTGGGGGCGACTGTGGCTGCGAGTCACCCCGAGGTCGACCATCAACTGGGACACCGGCTTGGAGCGCATGGATGACCCCCGGTCGGCGTGGATGGTGAGTTGGTCCCGGTCCACCCCTTGCGTGAGCACGGCATCGTGGATGAAGTCGGTAGCCAGCTCGGCTGACTCGATGGGGGCCAGCAGCCAGCCGACGACGTAGCGGCTGAAGATGTCGAGGATGACGTAGAGGTCGTAGTACTCGCCTCGGTTCGGGCCCCGCAGTTTCGTGATATCCCAGCTCCACACCTGGTTCGGCTGCGTGGCCATGAGCTCGGGCTTCTTCTTGGCCGGGTGGGTCCGCTGACGCCGGCGTTCCCTCGATTCCCCGTTGCCCCGGAGCAGGCGGTGCATGGTGGACTGCGAGCACAGGTAGGTGCCGTCATCCAGGGTGCGACCCCATACCTGAGCCACGGCCAGATCGCAGTGGTCAGGCCGGTGCAGCAGCTCCAGTACGGCCTGGCGTTCGGAGGGGCTGAGGGCGTTGGGCGGGGTTGGCCGGGGACTCGGCGGTCCACACCTCGGTGGCCGGCGTCGTCGGTAGTGGGTGGCCCGGGCCCGACCGAGCAGCTGGCAGGCCCGCTTGGTCCCGACAGCCTTGGCCAGCTCCGGGTGGTGATCGTCGATGACCATCTCTACTTCTCCTCGGTGTCCGCGCCCTTGGAGATGCCCTCCAAGAGCGCGTGCACTTTTCCCATGATGTCGAGCGCCGTCCGTGTCTTCTCCAGCTCGGCCTCGAGACGTTCGTTCTTCTTGCGGAGCCGGTCGGCCTCCTTGCGGTCAGCGCTGCGCCCGGTCCGCGAGTTGGTCCCGAGGGTTCCGGCGTCCCGGGCCTTCCTCCACTCGGTGATCTGGGAGCTGTAGATCCCCTCCCGCCGGAGCAGGGCTCCCTTGGAACCGGACTCGGTGGAGGCCTCATAGGCGGCCAGGATGCTCAGCTTCTGGTCGGGGGTGAATATTCGTCTGGTCGGCGCTGCCGCCGGGTCGATATCGTCGTCGGTCACGTCCCCATTTTGGGCGCGTGGCGTCAAGGATGTGGAGTTGGTCAAGGTCATGGGATTGGCGTTCCTGTCTCGCCCCGGGAGGGATAACGGTTACGGCAGGTGTCTCATGTCAGCCTGACAGACTGGGGGGCGGCGTCTCGGTCGAGACGGTGCAGTTCTCGGCACCGAGCCGGGCCAATCAGTTCTCTCGCAAGGTCCAGAGCCGAGTCAAGGGTGTATCGGCACAGGGGATTGCTGACGGCCAGGAGTTGAATACTTCCGTGAGCAACGGGTCGCAGTGCGGCAACGTCTGCTACAGCACTCAAATCAACTTCCCAGTTGCCAACAGGGTTGTGACCATCGAGATGTCCTGCGCCAGTTCATGCGAACCCTTGGCGTACCAGTTGGCCGTCGCCCTTCGGACATCGTTGGATTAGCTGGCAGCCACTGCCACCCCCGAGGTGCCGTACTGCCCCACCCAACCGGCGTCATGGGACGCCTGCACCAGGCGACTGCTCTAGCTGTTGGGATTGCTCGCAAGGTACATCAACGTCATTCACCCCATTGATGAACTGACGCTCATTCTTGTCATGAATCCCATCAAGAATGAGCTGAGCATCGTTCGTAACGGCCTGATTGCGGGCGGTCGGTGCATCAACCTCTAGACGCCGCTCCAGATTCTTGGTCTCGTTTGCCACTTGGCCCTTGTATTGCTTCGATGACTTGACCGACGTATCCCAGTTGATCCAGGTAGAGATATCTGCACACGTCGCCTTGGTACCGTGGGCCGTCTTCGCCGGTGCAAAGACGCTGTCGCTGCAACCCGCACATAGTAGGACCGCTACTGCTGTGGCCACGACCCATGTGAGGTTCCGCACGAGTCTCACCCTATGTCAGCGAACCACAGCTTACCTCCAAAGGATCGACGGCGACATAGGGCCACACTGCCGGCGTTCGGGGGCAGCCTGGAGCTGGCAAGTGTGGGGCTTGCCGTGGGCAAACCGTCTGCTGAACTGCTGAACTGCTGAGCATGAAGGACGTTCGGTATCGCTCGACAAGGCCCGAGGACTTCACCTTTCTGGCGACGATGCTTGGCGAGGCCGCAGTCTGGCGCCCTGACAAGCCGACGCCGACCGGTGCCGAGGTGCTCGCCGATCCGCGCTATTCGATGTATCTCGCTGGATGGCCGAGGCCGGGGGACTATGGACTGATTGCAGAACAAGACGCACCGGTGGGCGCTGCCTGGTATCGGACATACACCGGGGCGAGCCATGGTTATGGATTTGTCACCGAAGAAATCCCAGAACTGTCGATCGCAGTCATTGCGTCGCGTCGGCTCGCAGGGATTGGTCGTCGGCTCTTGGTCGAGCTGATCAACGCCAGTGATAGCCAGGGCTATGAAGCGCTGAGTCTCAGCGTTAGCAGAGGCGAATCCAGCGCGCCGCCTTTATGAGTCAGTGGGCTTCGTCCCTGTCGAGACTCACGGATCGTCCTGGACAATGGTCCGATACGCGGGTCGATCACAGTGACCCTCTCCCGGCGGTCTCGGGCACTCGGATGACTTGGTCAGGCGTCCCAGGTGATTCGCCCATCGGAGAGATGCTCCGCCTCAGCGACCGCTTGGGCGGCCGTGGCGAATGCCTCGCTGTCAACCCGCGGGTCGTGCACGATGCTGTCTCCGGGTTCACGAAAGCACACGTAGTAGAGAAGGCCGTCCTCGCCGAGAGGAAGTGGCCCAGCCTCAGGCGGACCAAGGCCCCTCGCCTCCCGCTCCTCGAACCAGAAGTCGTGGTCGAATCCAAGGATCTGCACGGACATCCGGAGGTTGTCTGCAAACTGAGCTAATCCCTGCTTCACAAAGGTGGTAACCACCCCTCCATGATCCCAGATCTGGTGGGACATTGAACCGGCGATCAGGGACACTGGCCAAGGGGCCACGTTAGGACGTGGCGTTGACGATGCTGCTTGCTCCACCGGGGATGGAGAAGGTGCCCGTGACCTTGCCCGAGGACGATCAACTTCCGTCACGTCGGGCGGGGCAGGTGGCCCTGCCTCACCTCCCGTCACGTAAGCCGTGTGGCCGTCATTTGTTAGAACAATCCCGTAAGGGTCGTCGACCCAAAGGAATCGGCGATCCGGTCGGCCCCATGGACCAGGTTGATCGGGGTGAGGCAGCTATTCGGGCAGTTCTCCCATGAGGTCATTCCCGGCTCCTGTCGCCCAGCCGATGTCGCCTCCCGGCTCGATTGCAATGTCGCCATCGCCATCCGGTATTTGAAACACTGGACCTACGGCACCTGTAGATAGGTTCACCACGGTGAGGTCAGCGCCACCTCCGTCTGTACGTAAGCAGTCACGCCGTCGGGTGCAATGTTGATACCCACTGGAAGCCCAGGGCCAGGAATCGGTTTGCCCAGGTGCCCGGTGCGGGTGTGGGGGGCGATGGCGTTGAACTTTCCTTCTTCACCTTTGGCCAACGAGTTTGTGACCCAGATGGTCCGTCCGTTGGGCGTTAAGGCCATTGCATCCATGGAAAGGACTTGACAATCAGGAGCACCAAATCTACCCGGTGGCGAGGTTCAGCGGCACAAGGCCCTGTCCACTAGTCACGAAAGCCGTTCTCCCGTCCGCAGCGACGACTAGCTGGTTATTCGGGTTCCAATACGTCTGAGTGATCGGGTGGCCAGTGGCGTGGCTCCTCATATTGAAGGGAACGATGCCTGCTCCGTTGATAACGTAGGCGATGTCTCTGCCCGTCGGGAACGATTTACCAGAACTCACTGCACCGCCAGCCGCAAGACGCCATGAGCGTGCCCGGAGTCCCGCCGATGCCGCCGCCAACCCGCGCCATTTCCTGTTTGCCATGAAGGCGCAACTCGCCCGGATACGCCTCATGAGCCCGCACGATATCCGACCGTCGGTGGTTACTCCTGACTCGCCCCGAAGTGCCGGTCGGGGACGCTTTTTTCGAGCAGTCATCGGTTATTGGGACAAGTTAGGAGAATTCCTCGATGGAGTGCTCGAACGGGCCTACCGATGGTGCTCGCAACGTCACCCTCGCCACTGCGGAGAATCGAACGAACGTCACCCTCATGTGCTTCCCCGCTCGTTCCTGCGTCACCCTGTCCGTTGGCAACGTCACCCTCATCACTATCCAGGTTCATTCCAACGTCACCCTGGCTGCTCGCAACGTCACCCTCATGCCTGAGCGGGCCGAGTCTCGAACAGGGAAGGGATTGTCCTCAAGTCGGGCCGGGGGCCAGGTCCTCCCAGCTGCCCCAGGGTCAGCCCGTGTTCCCCCCCACCGTTCACAACCGGGCCGAACGCGATTGTAAGGTCCCTTTTGCCGGTGCGGGCCCCAACTACTCGGCGGCATTCCGCCCTCGCCTCCCCGGCCATTCTGGCCGGCTTTTGTGAGTCGCTGGCCTCGTGGACCCTCGAAGGCAACGCGATGAGGGTCTCGTAGGACGCGCTCACGGCCGAATGATCGGGCCCGTCACATCGGCTTCCCTCACGAAGCGGCGACATGGCGGGCGTTGAGCCCGCCATGGTCGCCGATGAGAACGTCACCCTCGGCTCCGCCAGACCGGGACATTCAATGTCCACACACATGCACCCGAGGGGTCCGCCGCAGCCCGGGCGGGCTCCGCCACGCTACGAAGTCGAGTCTCGAGACTGTGAGGGTGACGTTGCTCCCTTCGAGTGCAGATGTGTGGACATGATCTGTCCCGCTTCCGTTGAGCCGATCTGCTGTGTCGCCCAGCGGCCGCGGCGGGCTCGATGCCCGCCTGGGCGCCTCTCTCGATCCGCAGACCGGTGTGAACTCCCGGAACCATCGTGAGTGGCCACACGGGAGGGCGTGCGCCCCCGTACGGGGCCCCATCGAACCGGGCCGGGGTACAGCATTTCCACCGGCTCGATGCCGGGGGAAGTGCTGATGTGGCCCCAGGAGACGGTCACATGGCCTGTGGCGCCTCCTCGGTCACACCAACAGAGCTCTGACCAGCGAGGGTGACGTTGCCGTCAGCCCACTGGAGCCCGAGGGTGACGTTGGTGATGCTGGCGAGATATCCGAGGGTGACGTTGAGGGTGACATTGCTTCGGACAATAGAGGGCGACGCCAGCACCGTTCGCTGATGTCAGGACCGTCGATCAGTCCAGAGGAACTGGACAGCAGGTTCGCGACGGATTGGACAACGTCCGGAAGGATCACGATGAGCACCCACGACCATCTCCGATTGGTAGACACCGACGAGCCGGCCGAACGCCGCCCACCGCCGCCCGAGGCCACGCTCTTGACCATCCCCGAGGCGGCGAAGTTTCTCCGGATCGGGCGATCGGCCGCCTACGAGCTGGCCCGTCGATTCGAGGCGACCGGCGGGTCCGAAGGCCTCCCCTGCGTCAGGATCGGGGACCGGCTCCTGCGGGTGCCGGCCGACGCCCTGCGGGAGATGGTGACGATTAGAGCTTGAGCACGCCCTCGAGCATGTCGGCGGCCTCCCGGTGGAGTCCTGGGGTGGCATGCGAGTAGGTGTTCAGCGTGATGGCCACGTTGGCGTGGCCGAGCAGTTCCTGGACCACCTTGGGGTGAGCGCCTTCGTGGAGCAGCAGCGTGGCCACGGTGTGGCGGAGGTCGTGGAGCCGGACCTTGGGCAGGTTGGCTTTCCCCAAGGCGATCTGAAAATCCCGCAGCACGTTCCTCGGATGGAGCAGTCCCCCGGTCGTCGTCGTGAAGACAAGGCCCGAGTCCTCCCAGGCGCTCCCCACCAACTTCCGATCGGCCTTTTGGCGAGCCCGTTGGTCCTTGAGGGCCTCGATCGTCCTCCCCGACAGGTAGACCGTCCGTCGGCCCGTCTTCGTCTTCGGCTCCGAGATCAACGGCGTCCCCTTCACCGCCACCACGGTCTGGCGCACCTCCAGCCGAGCGTCGGCCAGGTCGACGTCAGTCCAACGCAACCCGAGGGCCTCGCCCCGTCGCAGACCGGTCGTGAGGAGAAGGCACCACAGTGGACCCAACCGGTCATCAGCGGTGGCGTCGAGGAACGCCTTGGCATCCTCGGCGCTGAGGGTCTTCATCTCCTTCGGCTCCATGCGGGGCAGGATGATGCCCGAGGCCAGTGGGTTGTTCGCCGTGAGCTTCCACTGCACCGCCTTGGCGAACGCCTGCTGCAGCACCTGGTGGGCCAGCCGGACCGAGCGGGGGCTCAGGCCTTCACCGCTCCGGCCACCCGAGGTAGCCAGGTCGGTGTAGAGCCGCTGGACGACCTGGGGGGTGACCTCGGCCAGTTTGAGCGCACCGATCCTCGGCGTGATCCAGCTGGTGACGGCGGTCGAGTAGAGCGAGTACGTGCTCGGGCGCAGCGAAGGCTTCACGGCGGCCAGCCATTCGGTCAGCCAGACCTCGAGCTTCGTGGTCCCGGTGCCGGCGACGACATCCGTCCGGATCTCACCGAGCAGATCGGTCAGGCCTTCCTCGGCCGCTTTGCGGGTGGCGAAGCCGCCCTTCTGGCGTTGTCGGCGCTGTCCGGTGGCGGGATCGCGAGGCAGGTCGACCTTGAAGGCCCAGCCCGTTCCCCTGCGGTACACCCGTCCCTGCACGAACGCTCCTCGGTCACCCTGACAGGACCAAGGTAGCAAATTCATGTGACCAAAATGTGACCATCGGGCCATTTTGGCGCTTTCTGGGAACCGCCCAGTTCAGGATTTACGGTCCTGAACTGGGCTTTCACTGGTGGGCCGTGCGGGACTTGAACCCACGACCCCTTGCGTGTCATGCAAGTGCGCTACCAACTGCGCCAACGGCCCTCGGGGCGTGACGATACCACTGCCGCCTTGGCATCCATCTGCCGGCATTCAGCCGAGGGCGCCCGGGAACCCCGGAGATGCGGTCGGAAGCGGCCGCGGGCCGACCTACGGTACGGAGGAAGTGATGGGCGGACTCATGCGTTCGATCGCGGCCCACCCGCCGAACTGGCGATGGCGCTCCACCTGAACCTGGTGGCCGCCCCGCAGCCCGAAGAGCCGCTTGGCCAGTAGCAGATAGACGGCAATGGCCAGGTTGATCACCAGCGTGATGATCTTGAAGACGCTCACACCGACCGACAGCTCGTAGACCTCGACGGGGATGAGCGCCACCGTGGCCACGAGGGTCAGATACTCGGCCCAGCGTTTCGACATCCACAACCCCACCATCTCGGTCGCTTCGAGGGCGGCATACGCCGTGACCAGCAGGCCCAACTGGATCAGGCGGGCCGGTGAGTACTTGAAGGCCCGGCCCAGATAGCCGAGGATGCCGCGGACCTGAGACTCCCCCGGCGTGGTCCCCGAGAGGTCGCTCATGATGTTGACGTAGTCGTGGTGGAGCGAGGCGTCGTGGCGGGCGAACGTGTACAGGATGACGGCCAGTGTGGTCAGGACGATCACATGGATGGCGCGATCTACGGCGATCAGCCGGAGGACATACTTGTCCCGCAGCATCGGACCCCGGGGCGGAATCTCGATCTCCTCACGGTCGGGCATCCGGTCGCGGGCCGGATGTTCGGGTGGGGCCTCGGGGATCCAGGCATCGCACCGGAGGCAGCGATACCAGCGGACCCCGTCCCCCTCCCGGACCAGCAGGGCGTCGTCGGGTCCGACGGTGGCGACATCGGTGCCCACCAGGGCGTGGCCCTTCCATCCGCATGTCAACAGCTCGTAGAAATTGTCCGGGCGCCGCCTCTGCTTCTTCCTCGACACCCCAGCACCATAGGCTCGGTGTCTGACGAACTGGTGAAGGGGGATGCCATGACGATCGATGCCAGTGCCGGCGCCGTCGGTGCGGATGTTCATGCCCGACGGATCGAGAAGGACGGGTACACCATCGTCGAGGATGCCATCGACCTCGACCTGATCGACACCCTCTCCGATGACCTGCTGCGATTGGAGCGGGACCTCGGGGTGGTACCGGCGAGCAACGCCTTCGAAGGGGTGCGCACTACCCGCATCTACAACCTGCTCGCCCATGGTCCTCACTTCGAGCAGATTCCCGTCCACCCCGAGATCCTCCCCATCTGCGAGCGGGTGCTCGATCCCGGGTTGCTGGTGTCCTCGCTCTCCTCGATCGCCATCGGACCGGGCGAGACACCACAGCCCATCCACGCTGACGATCAGGTGATCCCCCTACCCAAACCCCATCCCCCCACGGTGTGCAACACCATGTGGGCGCTGACCGACTTCACCGAGGACAACGGCGCGACCCGGATCATTCCCGGTTCCCACACAGCGGCCGAGTCACCCGATCTGTCCCGCCACTACGACTCCGTCCCGGCGGTGATGGCACGGGGCAGCGTCCTGGTGTGGCACGGGAGCCTGTGGCACGGCGGAGGTGCCAACACCACTGCGGACCGTCGGGTGGGGATCGCCATGAACTACTGCGCCGGCTACCTCCGGCAACAGGAGAACCAGCAGCTGGGCCTGCCCCTCGACACCGTACGCCGGTTCCCGCCCCGCCTACAGCAGCTCGTCGGCTTCGGCGTCTACCGGGGGCTGATCGGCCACATCGACAAGGAGGTCCCCGCCAACCGCCTGCTCCAGGGGTCGGAGGACTCCCGTCTGGTGTGGGACTACGGCGCTCTTCCCGGCTGACCCGGGGGGTCGGGGCCGGACGCACGGATTGGAGGCGGCGGGCGGAATCGAACCGCCGTACGGGGCTTTGCAGGCCCCTGCCTAAACCACTCGGCCACGCCGCCGTGGCGTCCGGCGATCCTATCGTCCCCGTCGGGATGCTTGAATCTCCCCATGCGGATCGGAATGATCGCCCCACCCTGGACCCCCATCCCCCCTCTCCTGTACGGGGGGATCGAGCTGGTGGTCGATCAGCTGGCCCGGGGGCTCCAGGACGCCGGCCACGACGTGCTCCTGTTCGCCACCGGCGACTCGACCTGCCCGGTTCCCCGCCAATGGGTCCTCCCGGCGGCCGAGGGCACCCGCATCGGGATGGCCGTTCCGGAGATCCGCCACGTCATCCACGCCTACGAGGCGGTCCAGGACTGCGACGTGGTCCACGACCACACCATGATGGGCCCGTTCCACTCCGAGCACTACCCGGGCCTGCCGGTGGCCACCACCATCCACGGGCCCTTCAACGAGGAGCTGACCGACATCTACCGGGCCAACGCCGACCGGGTGCCCATCGTGGCCATCTCCCATGCCCAGCGCCGGGCGGCGCCCGACATCCCCATCGCCCGGGTCATCCACCACGGCGTCGACGCCTCCCACTTCCCGGTGGGCGACGGGGACGGCGACGAGGACGGGCCCTACGTCCTCTTCCTGGGTCGCATGGCCGCCGACAAGGGGGCGCACCGGGCCATCCAGGTCGCCCGCAGGGCCGGCATCCGCATCCTGCTGGCGGCCAAGATGCGGGAGCCCTGGGAGATGCACTACTTCACCGAAGAGGTGGAGCCCCTCCTCGGCCGCGACGCCCTCTACCTCGGCGAGGTCTCCCACGAGCGCAAGCTCGAACTGCTGGCGGGAGCCTCGGCCCTCCTGTTCCCCATCCGGTGGAACGAGCCCTTCGGCATGGTGATGATCGAGGCCATGGCCTGCGGCACGCCCGGTCCTGGCCTTTCCCGAAGGGGCCGCCCCCGAGGTGGTCGACGACGGCCGCACCGGGTTCATCTGCGAGGACGAGGACGCCATGGTGGAGGCCATCGGCCGGCTCGACCAGCTGAAGCGGAGCGACTGCCGGCTGGCCGTCGAGGGCTACTTCTCGACCAATCGGATGGTGGCCGAGCACATCGAGCTCTTCGAGTCGATGATGGCCTGACGCCGCCCGGGTGACCGGGCTCAGGATCGCCGGCGGAACACCAGCCTGGCCACCAGGGCGATCAGGGCCACGACCACCACGAGCTTGACCACGAACCAGATCACGCCGGCGATCGACGCTGAGCACCACGAAGGCCACGAAGACGGCGATGATCCCGCCGCCGACGATCAGGACACCGTCGAACAGGCTGAGCCCGGTCCGTTCCTCTTCGGCCATACCCCCTAGGGTAACGGCCGGCTCCGCCGAGCGTTCGTCGCCCGGGCCGGGGGCCCGGTGCGGCCCACGATGGGCCGCTTCCCGCTGCCCCGGTGGTACGGTCCGGCCGTGTCCCTGCGTGCCCGACGGCAAGCGCTCATCGAGCGCACCGACCTGCACGGGGACGCCTTCTGCCGGGCCTACGCCGAGGCCGCCGACGAGTGGCTGACCGGTCTGTTCGACCAGGCCACCGAAGGCGACAGCCGGGGCATGGCCCTGGTGGCCGTGGGCGGGTACGGCCGAGCCGAGCTGTGCCCGTTCAGCGATCTCGACGTGGTCCTCCTCCACAGGGGCCGGCGCGACATCTCGGCCACCGCCGACAGGATCTGGTACCCGGTATGGGACGAGGGGATCACCCTCGACCACAGCGTCCGCCGGCCCGGGGACGCCCTGGACATGGCCGGCCGAGGACCTCCGGGTGGCCCTCGGCCTGCTCGACGCCCGGGTGGTGTGCGGCGACCCGAAGGTGGCCGAACCGGTCATCGAGGGTGCCCGTGAGCGGTGGGTGAAGCAGAAGCCACCCTGGCTCGGGCGTGCTGGCCGACCTGGTCGCCGAGCGCCACCGGTCCTACGGCGACGTCGGCTTCCTGCTCGAGCCCGACCTGAAGGAGTCCCACGGCGGCCTGCGGGACGTCGCCGCCCTCACCGCCCTGATGCTGGCCGTCCCGGTTCTGGCCGACTACGTCGACACGGTGGCCATCGACAACGCCCGGCGGGTGCTCACCTCCATCCGGGTGGAGCTGCACCGCCGGGCCGGGCGGGAGCAGAACAAGCTGCTCCTCCAGGAGCAGGACCAGGTGGCCAAGGCCCTGGGCGAGCCGGACTCCGATGCCCTGATGCTCGCCGTGGCCACCGCCGGTCGCACCGTGGCCTGGGAGGGCGACGACGCCTGGCGGCGGCGCGGCGCCTGGTCAGCGTTCGAAGAAGTCGGGACGGGCCCGGCGACGGTCCGGCGGCCGGCGGGTCCGAGGACGCGGAGCTGGCCGTCACCGAGGTGTCCGGCGACCCCGGCATCGGCGTGACCGACGACGAGGTGGTCCTGACCGAGGCGGCCGACGTGGCCGGCGACGCCGTCACTCTCCCTCCGCCTGGCCGCGGTGGCCGCCGAGAGGAACCTGCCCATCGCCCGGGACGCCCTCAACCTGCTGGGCCGCAAGGCACCACTGCCGACCGAGCCCTGGCCCGACGACCTGCGGGCCACCCTGGTCCGGGTGCTGGCCACCGGTCCGCCGGCCATCGCCGCCCTCGAGGCCCTGGACCAGCGGCACCTGCTCGAGCGGTACCTCCCCGAATGGGCTGCGGTGCGCAACAAGCCCCAGCGCAACCCGTACCACCGGTTCACCGTGGACCGTCACCTGCTCGAGGCCACCGCCAACGCCGCCACCCTGGCCCACCGGGTCGGCGCGGGTCGACCTGCTGCTGCTCGGAACCCTCCTCCACGACATCGGCAAGGGCTTCCCCGGGCGACCACACCGAGGTGGGCATGAGCGTGGTCGCCGACATCGGCACGCCGGATGGGGCTTCCCCCCGAGGACGTGGACACCCTGGTGACCATGGTCCGGCTGCATCTGCTCCTGCCCGACACCGCCACCCGCCGTGACCTCGACGACCCGGCCACCGCCGAGCGGGTGGCCGACGAGGTCGGGAACCGGTCGACCCTCGAGCTGCTGGCCGCCCTGGTCGAGGCGGACAGCCTGGCCACCGGCCCGTCGGCCTGGGGCCCGTGGAAGGCCGGCCTGGTGGCCGAGCTGGTCGAGCGGACCGGCCGGCTGCTGGCCGGCGAGCCGGCCACGCCCCCCACCCCGTGGATCACCGACGAGCTCCGGATGATCATGGACACGGTACGCGACCACGGGGTCCCGGCCCTGTCCATCGAGGATCCGACGGTGACCGTGGTGGCGCCGGACCGGCCCGGGCTGCTTCGCCGAGGTGACCGGAGTCCTGGCCCTCCACGGGCTCAACGTGCGCTCGGCCGTGGTGGCCGGCGAGGACGGCGTGGCCGTCGAGATCTTCACCGTCGAGCCGGCCCGGGGCCGGTGGCCGGCCGCCGCCCGCCTGGCCGACGACCTGGCCGCCGTGATGGCCGGGACCCTGTCCATCGAGACGCCAGCTGGCCGAGCGGGCCCGCACCTACCGCAACGAACGTCGGGCCATCACGCCCCATCTGGTGTCGACCCAGGTCAGCGTGGACAACAACGCCTCGGCCACGGCCACCGTGGTGGAGGTCCGGGCCGAGGACGTGGTGGGTCAGCTCCACCGGATCACCCAGGCCCTGGTGGACTGCGACCTCGACGTCACCTCGGCCAAGGTCTCCACGTTCGGATCGGCGGTGGTCGACGCCTTCTACGTCCGGGGGCCCGACGGGGCCAAGCTGACCGATCTCCAGCTCATCGCCGAGGTCGAGGCGGCCATCCGGCACCGGATCGACTCGGCCTCGGCCGGCGCGGCCACGGCCTGAGCCGCCCGGGGCCCGCATGGGATGATTCGATGGGTTTTGTGGTGCTGTAAACGCACAGTGGACTGGTAGAATCGCTGCACCGAAGGAGATCCATGCCGTCCGCGCACGCACACTCGAAGTCCACAGAACCCGGACGCGCCCCTACGGGGCGAAGGGTGCTGCCCGTGGCCACGGTGGTGGTGGCGCGTGGTGCTGTCGGCGTGGCCGTGGCGGCCTACGCCGTGCACGACCCGTCCGACCGGGCCGCCGCCTCCCCCACCTCCACCCGGTCCACGCCGTGGACGCCGCCGTCCACCCGGGGCCGCTCACCGTGGCCTCGGTCACCCCGGCGACGGGCGCCACCGGCGTGCCCACCGACGCCACCCTGTCCGTCCAGTTCTCGGCCCCGCTCAGTGCCACACTCCCCCACACCGTCGCTGAGCCCGGCCGTCGCCGGGGTGTGGCAGAGGTGACGCCGGACACCTTCGCCTTCGTGGCCTCGGCGCCGTTCGTGCCCTCGGCCACCGAGACCGTCACCGTCCCGGGCGGCAGCCGGCGGGGTGACCAGTGCCGACGGCAAGACCCTGGCCCAGTCGGTCGACCGCCACCTTCACCGTGGCCGCCGGGAGCACGCTCCGCCTCCAGCAGCTCCTGGCCCAGCTGGGCTACCTCCCGGTCAGCTTCACCCCGGCCCGGCCGCTGAGTCGCCCCCCAGGAGGCGGCCCAGGCCCAGGAGGGCACGTTCAACTGGCGCTGGACCGAGCCGGCATCGCTGGTGGGCCTGTGGACGGTGGGCACCGCCAACCAGATCACCACGGGCGCGGTGATGGCCTTCGAGTCCCAGCACAACATGAAGACCGACGGGGTGGCCGGGCCGGCCGTCTGGCAGCAGCTGCTCGGCCGACGCCGGCGGCCGGGACCGTCGACGCCGCTCCCTACAACTACGTGTACGTGTCCAAGGCGCTTCCCGAGACCGCCACGGTCTACAGCAACGGGGCCGAGGTCTACTCGACCCGGGCCAACACCGGCGTGGCCGGGGCGCCCACCGCCTCGGGCACCTTCCCGGTCTACCTGCGCTACAAGGTCACCACCATGTCGGGCACCAATCCCGACGGATCCAAGTACGTCGACCCGGGCATCCCGTGGGTCAGCTACTTCAACGGAGGGGACGCCCTCCACGGCTTCGTCCGCGGCAGCTACGGCTACCCCCAGAGCGACGGCTGCGTGGAGATGCCCCCGGCCAACGCCGCCGTGGTCTACCCGCTCACGCCCATCGGCACCCTGGTCACCGTGTCCTGAGGTAGCCGGTCGGCCTGCGGGTGGGTCGGCGCCACACCGGGTGTCGCCGGTGCCGCTAGAGGGTAGGTCGGGCCGAGGGGAAGTCGGGGGCACGGCGCTCCTTCACCGCCGCGAGTCCCTCCATGGCGTCGGGTCCGAGGAAACCGAGCATCTCGAGGGCCAGCGACTCGCCGAACACCGGTGCATGGCTGACCATCCACTGGTTGAGCACCCGCTTGGTCCACTGGACCGCAGTCCGGCTTCCCCGAGCCAGCCGCTCGGCGATGGCCAGGCCTCGTCCACCACCTCGTCATCGGGCACGCACCGGGTCACCAGCCCGATCCGCTCGGCCTCGGGACCGTCGACGAAGTCCGCGGTCATCAGGTAGTACTTGGCCTTGGCCATCCCGCAGAGCAGCGGCCAGAGGATGGCGGCGTGATCGCCGGCGGCCACTCCCAACCGGGCGTGCCCGTCCGACAGCCGGGCCGAACGGGCGATGATGCTCACATCGGCCAGCAGGGCCACGGCCAGTCCGGCGCCGACGGCCACGCCGTTGATGGCCGAGACGACGGCTTGACCGAGGCCAGCATGGCGTCCACCACGGCCTTGGCGTCCCGCCACTGCTCGACCACTGCGGCGTGATCGGTGGTCATCCGCTCCACCATGGCCAGGTCCCCGCCGGCCGAGAAGGCCCGGCCGGCACCGGTGATCACCGACAGCCGCCACCGACTCGTCCGCGTCGATCACCGGCCAGACCTCGGAGAACTCACGGTGGAGCCGCTCGTTGGCGGCGTTGAGGACGTCGGGGCGGTCGATGGTGACGAGCAGCGACCCCGGGCCGGGGTCGTTCGAAGCGGAGGTGCTGGAAGTCGTCGTAGGACGAGAAGGGGCGGAAGGTACGGGGGATCGGACATGACCCGATCATGACCCGCCACCGTCGATCGGTCGAACCGCTGGCCGGAGTGGTAATAATCCCACCTAAAGTGTTGAGTAGTTCACGCTTCGCGGTTATTATGGGCCCTGCAGGTGTCGCGAACGAAGGACGCGGAGATGGCTTGGAAACGCCGGTCCTCGGAAGGATCACCCATGGATGAACAGGCGAGCACGATCGACGGGGCCTTCGGCCAGCCGAGCGAACCCCCCGTCGAATCATCCGAGTCGGATCGTCCGGCCATGCCCGCGCCAGGGCCCCACGTCCTGGCCGGGACCGAGTGCCGAGGGGAAGGAACCCACTATGTTCGAGCACCAGTCCTCCGAGGAGGCGCCGGCGGCATCCCTGGTCGGCTCGCTGGCCGCCTTCACCCTGTCCGACATCCTGTCCATGCTCGCCTCCACCAAGCAGACCGGTGAGCTCCACGTGGTCAGCGATGCGGTCGACGGGAAGCTGTGGCTGGCCGACGGCGAGCTCTCCAACGCCCATGTCGGCGCGGCCACCACCATCGGACAGGCGGTCTTCGAGCTGGCCTGCGTGGTCGAGGGCTGGTTCTACTTCACCGTGGGCGTCGTGTCCTCGAGCGGTCAGCCCACGGTTCCGGTGCGGCGCGGTGCTGAACGAGGTGCGGCCCCAGGTCGACGAGTGGTGGGAGATCCGCCACGACATCCCCCTCGAGGCCGTCGTGACACTGGCCCCCGAGCCTCCGGGACAGGACATCCAGATCCGCACCGACCAGTGGCGGGTGCTGACGACGGTGGGCACCAGCGGCCTCTCGGTCAAGGAGGTGCTCGACCGGATCGGTGACGACCAGATCGGTGGGCTCCGCACGCTGCGGGATCTGCAGACCGCCGGACTCATCGAGCTCCACGGGGGATCGGAAACCGATGACCATCGGGCACCAGTCCTCGGACTGCCCATCGAGGCCCGGATCGATGCCGACAACGGGATCTCCTCGCTGCCCGCACCTCCCGTCCCTCCCATCCCCGACCCCAGCGTGTCCGATGACGTCGATCTCGGCGGCACAACTCCGCCGCCGCCGGAGTCGGTCACCGATGCCGACGAGGGCCGTCAGGACGGACTGGCCCAGGTGAGCATCATGCCCCCACCCATCGCCGACGATCCGTGGTCTCCGAGCGTGGACTCGAGCCCCACGGGCAGCAACGGCGTGGCCTGAGCTCGACCGCCTGACCCGATCGGACCCGGGGCGGACCCCGGGCGGACCCGGGCGAGACCACCCCGGCACCATCCTCCTGGGGACGGGCCGTCAGCAGTTCCCGTCGGTGCAGATCGGTGGGACGTGGAGGCAACGATGATCCACAGGATCACCCACAGTGCGGTGATCACGATGCTGATGACGATGCCGGCGGTGGCCAGACCGCTGCCCCCCTCTGCTCCTCCGGTTCGTTTGATCTGACTCTTGGCGATCAGACCGAAGACGAAACCGAGGATCACACCGAGGATCCCGAGGAACGGCACGATGCCGACGCACGCACACACCAGCGAGGCGATGGCAAACGGATTGGTCTGGCGTGCCTGGACCATCGGTCCCATCGGGTAGGGCATCCGCCCGTCGGGGTAGTACCCGTTCGGTCCATACGGGTAGTACGGAGGCGGCGGCTGAGGCGGATAGCCGTAGGACGGGGGGGATCCCACCCCCATGGGACCGGGGTTGCCGGCAGAGGCGTACGGTGGGGGCCCACCTGCACCGGCGCCCGCACCTGCAGTGCCCGGCGGCTCCGCCGGCAGGTAGCCCGGGCTGTTCGGCGACGGACCCGGGCCCGACGGGGCCGCCTCCATGCCTGTGTCCGTTCCCATGAGCGGGACAGGGGGCGACGTGGCGTCTCCGCCCCCGGCGAGGGCCGTGGAGTCGGCGGATACGCCGCGGGGCACGTGGCCCGGAGCCTGTTCGGGCGGGTACCACCTCCCGTCGGAGGCCAGCCACCATCCGGGGCCCTGCGACACCTCGCTCACCGCACGTCCCCACTGTTCATCAGGGTCCCGACGCTAGCCTCCCATGGTAGGTCTCACGAGGACCCGGAGTCCGCTCCGAGCAACTCGGCCAGAGCCCGGAAGGCACGGCCCCGATGGGAGATCTGGTGCTTCTCCGAGGGTTCCATCTGGGCGAACGTCCGTCCCCCGGCGCCGTCCGGCACGAACACCGGGTCGTAGCCGAAGCCGGCATCACCTACCGGCCGGGGCGAGATGACTCCGACGACCGTCCCTTCGGCCCACACCTCGCCGCCCCCGGGATAGGCGACGAAGGCCACCGTCCGGAACGTGGCCGCGCGCTGTGCCGCCGTTGTGGCCCCGACCCGGTCCAGCTCGGCCAGGAGCTTGGCCACGTTGTCGGCGTAGGTGGCGTGCATCGCCGGAGAACCGGGCCGAGTACACCCCCGGGGCTCCTCCGAGCGCGTCGACCTCGAGCCCGGTGTCATCGGACACGGCGGCCAGGCCGGTGGCCTCCATGAGGGCGACGGCCTTGAGCCGGGCGTTGTCGACCAACGTGTCGCCGGTCTCGTCCACGTCGGGCACATCGGCGGGACGAGGATGCAGCTGGACCCCGGGCACGGCACCGAGGATGGCCGCGATCTCGGCCGCCTTGTCGGGGTTGGCACTGGCCATCACCAGTTCGATGCCGGGCACCGTCACCTCGGCGCCACCGTCAGCGGGGGGTCGGCGGCTACGGCCAGGGTCTCGGTCTGCGAGATCGAGTAGCTGGGCGATCCCGTGTTCGGCCAGGCTCAGCATCTCGTCGAGCTCGCCCTTGGTGAACGGCATGCCCTCGGCGGTCCCCTGGACCTCGATGAACCGTCCCGACGAGGTCATCACCACGTTCATGTCCACCTCGGCCCGGCTGTCCTCCTCGTAGGGCAGGTCGAGCATGCACACCCCGTCCACCACGCCGACCGAGACCGCCGCCACCGCCTCGGTCAGGGGATTGGTCCGCAGGGTGCCCTTCTGGATCAGCCGGGTCAGGGCGTCGTGCAGGGCCACGTAGGCACCGCAGATCGATGCCGTGCGAGTCCCGCCGTCGGCCTGGAGCACGTCACAGTCCACCGTGATCTGCATCTCGCCCAGCGCCACCATGTCGCAGACCGAGCGAAGCGAACGACCGATGAGCCGCTGGATCTCCTGGGTGCGGCCCGACTGCTTCCCCTTGGCCGCCTCCCGGCTGACCCGCTCGCCGGTGGATCCGGGCAGCAGCGAGTACTCGGCGGTGACCCACCCTTTCCCGCTCCCCCGCATCCACGGCGGCACCCGTTCCTCGATGGATGCCGTGCACAGCACCCGGGTCCGGCCCATCGAGACCAGCACCGAACCGGGGGCGAAGACGGTGAAGTCCCGTTCGAACGAGGCCGGTCGCAGCTCGTCGGTGCGCCGGCCGTCCCCGCGGCCGGTCGTCGTCCGGGTCGTCGTTCCCTCTGTCACAGTATGGATTCCTTTCCGATGACGGCCTGCTCCACCGGCCGACCGAATGCCGCCCCGACCTCGGAGGCTACCGATGAGGCGGCGATGGTAGGCCCAGGTGGGTCGGCACCAGACGCCGGGCTACGGTCCGGACCGCCTGCTCGCCCGGTTGGCATTCCCTCACGTGGCCAGGCATCCCTTCGTGCTCAGCGGGCTGCAGTGGGCAGAGTATCCCAGGGCCGGCCCGACCCCGTCGATCCGGACCACCGGCATCCTGACGGTGGGGAGTGAGGGCTCAGATCAGAAGTAGGTGATGGCCTTGGCCCGCTCCTCGACCACATCGAGGTCGTCGGTCCAGGCCCCGGTGGACAGGTACTTCCATCCTCCGTCGGCGGCGACCACCACGATGGTCCCCGCCTTCCAGCCGTCGCCGCCGTCTTGGCCGCTCCGGCCAGGGCCGCGCCGGAGGAGATCCCGGCGAAGATGCCCACCTCGGTGAGGCGTCGGGTCCACTCGATCGACTCGCGGGGCCGCACGATGCGCTTCCCGTCCAGCAGGTCGGCTCCGTCGTTGTCCGTGAAGATCGGCGGGATGTAGCCGTCGTCGAGATTCCGCAGTCCGTCGACGATCTCACCGGCCGGCGGCTCGATGGCCAGCACCTTGACGTCGGGGTTCTGCTCCTTCAGGAAGCGGCCCACCCCGAGCAGGGTGCCCGAGGTGCCCAGTCCGGCGACGAAGTGGGTCACCTCGGGGCAGTCCCGCCAGATCTCCGGTCCGGTCCCCTCATAGTGGGCCTTCGGATTGGCCGGGTTGGCGTACTGGTAGAGGAAGGCCCATTCGGGATGGTCGTCGGCCAGGGCCTGGGCCCGGCGGACCGCCCCGTTGGATCCCTCCGAGCCCGGGGACTCGATGATCTCGGCCCCCCACACCTCGAGCAGCTGGCGGCGCTCGATGGAGACGTTGGTGGCCAGCACCACCTTCAGGTGGTAGCCCTTCAACCGGCAGACCAGGGCCATGCCGATACCGGTGTTGCCCGACGACGGCTCGATCAGGGTCTGGCCCGGCTTCAGGATGCCGTCCTTCTCCGCCTCCTCGATCATGGACAGGGCGATCCGGTCCTTGACCGAGCCCCCGGGGTTCTGGCCCTCCAGCTTGATCAGGATGCGCACATCGGGATTGGGGCTCAGTTGGCTGATGTCCACCAGCGGCGTGTTCCCGATCAGCTCCAGCACCGAGCCGTAGGCGGTCATCGTGGCCGGGTGCGATGTCGTGGCCCCTGAGCCTCGGCTCACCGGCTCCTCCGGCGACGGCGGGGAGGATGGAGATCTCGTCGGCGTCGGTGACCGGGGTGTCCAGGGCGGAGAGGTAGCGGACGTCGTCGTCGTTCAGGTAGACGTTGACGAACTTGTGCAGCGTCCCGTCTTCGTCGATGACCTGGCCCGAGAGACCGGGGTACTGCCCGGCCAGGGCCGCCAGCACCTCGCCGACGGTGGATCCGTCGACGGACACAGCCTTGGCACCTCCGGCGTGGGACCGCAGGACGGTCGGCAGGTTGACTTGGACGGGCACTGGGTCTCCTCGGGTTCGGGGTTGCGACCACTCGGCGAATGTTGACGAGTTCGGTGGGGATTCTACCGGGGCTGCAGCCGGACCGGCTCCTCGGTGACCACCCCGTCGACGATCCGGTAGCTCCGGACCACCGGCACGATGTCCCGCAGCGACACCAGCACGTAGTGCCAGGTCGGATCGGGTGCCTGGGCCACATCGGTCGGGGACGGATAGGCCTCGGTGTGGGTGTGGGAGTGGAAGACCCCGATGATCGAGTAGCCCGCGGCCTCGGCGTCGCGGTCGGCCCGCAGGTGCTCCTTGGGGTCGACGGTGTAGAGCTTGGCCGAGGCCGCCAGGTTGCGGGTCGGGTAGCAGGTGACCGCCTCGCCGGTCTCGGGGTGCCACCCAGGAGGCCGCAGGCCTCGTCGGGCAGGCCGGCCAGGCAGTGGGCCACCATCTGGTCGTGCACCAGTTTCGGGAGCAGGAGCATGGTGTGGTGCAGGCTAGAGGAAGCCGTCGCCGGATCGGGCGACTACCGTCGCCTAGGCATGACGGCAGCGAAGAAGAGGGCGACGTCGGTGGAGTCGGGTCGAACCGGTTCGGCCAAGGGCTCGGACCAGAAGGCCGCAGTGGAGGCCAACCGGGTGGTGGCCTCCAACCGGCGCGCCCGCCACGACTACGAGATCCTCGACACCACCGAGTGCGGCATCGTCCTGCAGGGCTCCGAGGTGAAGTCCCTTCGGGCCGGCCGGATCGCCCTCCAGGACTGCCTACGCCCGGATCATCGACGGGGAGATGTGGCTGTTCGGGGTCCACGTGCCGCCCTACGCCCAGGCCAACGGGTTCGGCGCCCACGAGCCGGACCGCAGGCGGAAGCTCCTCCTCCACCGCCGTCAGATCGACGAGTGGATGGGCCGGTCCCAGCAGCAGTCGCTGACCATGGTGCCCCTGTCCATCTACTTCAAGGACGGCCGGGCCAAGGTGGAGCTGGCCCTGGCCCGGGGCCGCCGGCAGTACGACAAGCGCCACGCCATCGCCACCCGGGACGCCAGCCGGGAGGCGGCCCGGGAGGCCCGGGCAGCCTCCAAGGGCAGGCCGTCGCTGAGACCGGTCGAGCGGCCGGTAGACATGGTGGCCTCGGTCGGGCACCTGTGTCCGATCGTGTGGAGAACACCCAGGGGGTGACAGGCTTCGACTCTGGTCGTCGAGGTGGGAGAAGCGAGCCGTGGTCTCCGGAGCCACGTTAAAGAGCCGGAACAAAAAATAAACGCCGAGCCTCAGCTCGCGCTCGCAGCCTAGAAACTGCGACGTCCGACCGGTCTCAGTCCTACGGGCCGGAACCGGGCGCCATCTAGTGGGACTTACCTGAACAGCTGCGCCGACGGGCCGTCAGGGACAACTCAGTCGGATACGGACTCGACACTGCTGCCGGTAGCGGAGCCAGTCCCGACAATCCAACACCGGCTGCGCTCGGAGAAGGCCCATTGAGAAGCCGGAGGACGCGGGTTCGATTCCCGCCACCTCCACGATGCCCTGACTTGTTTTCCCGCAGGTCAGGGCATTGTCTTGCCGTCAATCAGCTCCAACACCACCGCCACCCGCGGTCACGCCGCTCGACCGCGCCGATCTCCGCAGTCGCTCCTCGTCCTGGTGGGACGCCCCCACGGCGTCCAGAGCCAGCAGGGCTGCTCCCAGCACCGGGGCGGAATCCAGGCGCCGGAACACGGCCCGGGGAACCACCTCCCGTACCCCGGACTCGATGCGGGCACCGAGCCCCGGGTACTCGGAGTCGAACAGCCCACCGCCCAGGACCACCTCTACCTCGCGGTCGACAACGCCCAGCCTCCCGACGGCGGCGGTGACCATGGCCACCACCTCGTCGGCGAGGAAGCCCACCGCATCGGACGCCACCTGGTCTCCCGAGGCTGCCGCCTCCATGCACACCCGAGCCAGCTCGAAGAGCCTGCCGTAGCCCAGCGACCCGGTGTACACCTCGGACAGTACGGCCTCCGGGTCGGCCAGACCGAAGTGGGCGGGCACGGCCTCGGTCAGCGCGGTGGGCCGACCCCGTCCGTCCCGGGAGCGGAGGGCCAGTCCGAGGGCCCGCACGCCGAGCCACGACCCCCCGGCCGCAAGGTCGCCGGACAGTTCCCCGAGTGAGGGGAAGCGCGCCACCGATCCGTCCGGTCCGAGGCCGACGCAGTTGATGCCGGACCCGCACACCACCCCCACCCCCCATCCGGTGTGGGCCCCGGCCCGGAGCACCGCCAGAGAGTCGTTGAAGATGGAGGCGGAGACGACCCACCCCCGGGACCCGATGGCCTCCGCCAGGCGCACCTCGTCGACGGGAAGGTCCAGCCCGGCCATGCAGAACACACCGGTGCCGGCGAGGGGCCGCCTACAGCTGTCAGCACCGCCTTCGATTTCGGCCATCGCCACGTCCACCGCAGCCTCCACGGCGTCCATGGCCGCGTCCATCCCGGACAGCTGGTGGTTGGAGCCCTCGCCCCGTGCCGAGCCGACCACGGACCCGTCGGCATTGAGGACCCACACGTCGGTCTTCGAGGCCCCGCCGTCGACGGCCAGGATCAGGTTCTCATGGGACGGGCGTGCGGTCATCGCACCTCCTTCGCTTCGGTCCACACGGGGATGTTACGTTCGCCGCGTGGGAACGAAAGTTGCCGTTATCGGGGGTGGGAGTACCTACACCCCTGAGCTGGTCGACAGCCTGTGCGACCACGAGGACCGGTTGGTGGTCGACGAGCTGGTGCTGGTTGACCCGGACCACGACCGGCTGGAGGTGGTCGGCGGGATGGCGGGTCGCATGCTGAGCCGGCGGGGATGGGCCGGCGATCTGGTCACGACCGACGACCGCCGCCGAGGCATCGACGGAGCCGACTTTGTGATCATCCAGTTGCGGGTGGGCGGTCAGGCCGCCCGGCATACCGACGAGACCCTTCCCATCGGATTCGGTTGCCTCGGCCAGGAGACCACCGGTCCGGGAGGGCTGGCCAAGGCCCTCAGAACCGTCCCGTTGGTGCTCGAGATCGCCGAGGAGACAGCCGTTCGGGGTGCGGCAGGTGCCTGGGTGGTCGACTTCACCAATCCGGTGGGCATCGTGACCCAGGCCCTGGCTGATGACGGGCATCGGGCTGTCGGCCTGTGCAACGTCGCCATCCACGTCCAACGCCGTATCGGCCACTATCTGGCCATCGATCCCGACCGCATCGAGATCGAGCATGTGGGGCTCAACCATCTGACCTGGGTGAGGTCGGCCCGGGTCGACGGCGTCGACCGGTTGCCCGAGTTGTTCGACCGGTTCAGCCCGGAACTCGAACTCGAGAGCGGGTCCCCGCCCGGCCTCCTCCGGCTGCTCGGGGCCCTACCCTCCTACTACCTTCACTACTACTACTGTCTCGACCACGATGTGGCCGAGCAGTCCGCAGCCGGTTGGCGGTCCAGAGCCGAAGTGGTGGCGGAACTTGAGGCCGACCTACTCACCGAGTACCGCGATCCTTCCCTCGACACCAAGCCCGACAAGCTCTCCTACCGGGGAGGCGCGTTCTACTCGGAAGCGGCCGTCCGGCTCATTGCGTCGCTCCACGCCGGAACCGGCGACGTGCAGGTGGTCGACGTCCGCAACGACGGCGCCATCCCGGGCCTACCTGACGACGCCGTTGTCGAGGTGCCCTGCACCGTCGACGGCGACGGCGCCCACCCGCTCCCCCAGCGGGACCTCCCCCACGAGATGGCCGGGCTCGTGGCCCACTGCAAGGCCTACGAGCGTCTGGCCGTCGACGCCGCCTTATCGGGGAGCAGGGACACCATGATCCGGGCGCTGGTAGCCAATCCGCTGGTCGGCCAGTACCCCCTGGCCGAACGGCTGGCCGACACCCTTCTGGCCGCCAATCGCCGGTTCCTGCCCCGGTTCTTCCCGGGCACCGACTGAGGCACAGACCGGGATCCGCTTAACCTACCTCTCCAATTTTGGCCCTTCGGATCAGCGGTTTCGCGCTCTCCGACACCTCGTCGGCACCCGTAGTGACCTCCCTGGCCGAAGGACCCCCGGACGTGCCACGATTCAGGTCGGTTCCAAAGGATCCTCCGCACCTTGTTGTAATTTTGTTCCTGTGTCGGCGCCTGGTCAGCAGGCGGGAGTCGGAGATCAGACAGGCAGGTGTCGAGGGCGCCCGGACGGGCCGATTCGTAGTGCTGGCGGTCGTCTGTGATCCGCCTGGGAGTGTGGATCCCCTGCGGACCGGTGGGTAGGGACGGAAAGTGATCGAAGTGAGATCACGGTGATCGAGGAGAGAACGTGGCTGCTGAACCGGGTGGAGACGAGACGTTCTGGCGGTGGTCGATCATCGTCGCCGGCGCGGTCATCGTCGCCAGCCTGAGCGCCATCCTCTTCGTAGGAAAATCCTCGACCCAGGACAGCGCGGCGGCCACAGCGACGACGATCCTTCCGAACGGGCTGCACGTGGTGATCGGTTCCGCCACGCCGACACCGACGGTCGCTACCCCTGCGCCCACCACCAAGACCCCCGCCCTGATCCCGCTCGGGAGCCTACTGCCGTCGAGCAAATCAAAATCGGGGTTGTCCGCTCTGCCCACCTTCGTGAAACTGCCCTTCACCTTCGGCACACCGGGCGCAACCGTGACGTCACCGACTCCCATCAAGTCGCCGACGACGACAACGACGGTGCCGACGACGACCACGACCATCACCGTGCCGACGACGACCACCACGACGACCATCTTTGTGCCGCCGACCACCACGACCACCACGACCATCATCGTGCCGCCGACCACGACGACCACCACCACGACGACCACAACGACCACCACCACGACGACGACAGTGCCGCCTACGACGACGACCACGACCACGTCGACGACGCTGCTGTTAGGGCTCTGAGCGGCCTTCGAGAACCGTCCCCATCCCGGCGCCTCGTCGGGGCCCTTCACAGGTGATCCCGTCAGGGGACCGGGCCCGGAGGGCTCCAGTCCGGTCCGGGCACGGGCAACGGGTTTGTGGTTGCACTGGGTCTAAGGGTGGCCAGACGCGGCCCTAATCCTCGTGTTGACGGTCGTTTGGCGCCCAAATCTGCCATGATCACCGCGTGGGTATCCGTAATCAGCCCCTGCGCATCGTGGTCGTGGTCGGACTCTGGGCTATGTGGGTGCTGTGGACGATCAACCGTTTCACCAGCACCGTCATCACGTCGATACCGACCAGTACCACGTGCCCGAGCTTCCAGGGATGCTCATCGACGACGAATTCCGCAGTGGCGGTGAACAGGCAGTTCAGCTGGAGTTGGTGGCATTTCGTCTTCACCGTGGTGGGCGCCGTCCTGTTGGTGGCGGCATCCATGATGATCCTCCGCACACCCCGGACCGTGGACGAGATCTGATACCAGGGTGGGGCCGGTTACCAGGGTGGGGCCGGTGGCACGACGGCCCGACCGGTGGGCCGGTGGCACGACGGCCCGACCGGTGGGCCGGCGCCAAGCCGCCCGCTCACCAATCCTCCCATTCACCCTTCCGTGCCGTGGGGTCATCGGCCGGGACGGAACCCGCCGGCACCCTGGCATCAGCCCAGCCGGGGACGGTCCTCAGGGCCCCCCTATCGATGGACCGACGCAACCGAGCGATCCAGCGATGCGGGATCGACGGTGGGGCTCCAAGGTCGGGGGTGCGCCAGGCCAGGAGGGTGATGAGCAGCCATCCCACGAGGGCGAGCAGATGGGGAGCCTCGTCGGAGACGGTCGTCCGGTGCCGAGCCAGGTCGAACAAAGCGGAACCGACCAGTAGCGCTGCAGCGGTGGCCACGATGGGGAGCATGCCGACGGCCCGGTCGGGACGGATCGCGGCCACCAGGAAGCCGACACCGAGGGCCACTCCCAGCGCTCCGAGGTCGCGGAACTTGTCGATATCGCCGGACATGAGCAGGCGCCCGGTGATCACCACCTGGGCCACACCCACCAAGGCGAGCGCCACTCGGGCCAACGCGGTCACCCAGGACCGCTGTGACGGCAAGGTCGTCATGACCGCTGATCGCAGTGCGGCCGGCGCCGGTTCTTGTACCTGCGCCACCTGGAGGCGGTACTGCCGGGTCACTTCGTGAACGGCCTCTCGCCACTGACGACAGACGTCGCATCCGGCCAGATGAAGCTCGATCTCGGCCGGGGCCAGAGGAGTTGCCTCCCCATCGAGAGACGCCGAGATGGACTGCCGGACGTCTCCGCAACTGTCCTGCATGGATGGGTAGTCGCCCCGGACACCCGGATTCTTCCCCGTTCGTCGTCGCCTCAGTGCACCGAGGACCGGGTCCGTGCCTTCGGTCCGGCTCACATTGGTGATCCCGCTGCCGACGCCCACGCCTCGTGGTGATGCGCCGACATGCGCACCACTCTCCGCGAAACAAGGTGCGAATGGACCATATCGGTCGGTAACGTCCATTTATGGAGCGGTGGACGGAGTTGGCACTCGGCGCACGCGGCGGGAACCGGCACGATCTGGAGATCCTGGTCGACCTGGCCTACGGCCCCACCCGCCGGCTCTGCTCCACGCTGGTGGACGATCAGACCGCGGACGACCTGGCCCAGGAGACCTTTCTGCGTATGGCCAAGGGCATCCGTCGCTTCCGTGGCGAGTCCTCGGCTAGGACGTGGCTCTTCTCCATCGCCCACCACGTCTGTGCGTCCGAGTTGCGCAGTCGGCTCCGCCATCGCCAGCACGCCGAGCCGAGGGGCAATCTGGCGCCACGCCTGCATCCCACCCGCGATGATGCGGCCGACCAGATCGTGGTGGACGATCTCCTCCGGCGTCTCGATCCCGGTCGCCGGGCGGCGTTCACGCTCACCCAGCTGTACGGACTCAGCTACGACGAGACTGCCACCGTCTGCGCCTGCGCCCCCGGAACGGTGGCCTCGAGGGTGGCGAGAGCTCGACACGACCTGATCGAGATCATGGGACGGGAGGACCACTCCGACGGTCCCCGGACGCTGCGACCTCCGCCGGTCCGCAAGGTGCGCCCCGCGGAGCACTCGAGCGCCACCTGATCGCTGGCCGATTACCACCGGGGACGTAGCCACCCGGCCGATCAGTGGGGCCGATGCCGGGTGTTCGTACCGGAACCAAGCCCAGTGCTTCCAGCGGGAAACAGAGGGTTGGGCCGGGGAGCTTGGACGGCGGTTCCTCGCCCCACTGGCCCAACGGAGGCAACGTAGCCAGCCAATCTGAGATTGGCCTGAGAATTACGCATCATTAGCGGCAACCACGCTATTCGTCATCGAAACGCAACGCACTGCGTTGCCATGTCCTCGACGTGCGGACGATACTTGGAGCATGGCTCGCACCGGACGTTGGCGTGGCGCGTACCCGGTGGGAACCCCGTGCCCCGTGACCCTGGACCTACGCTTCTGTCCTCCCGCGTGACCACCGACCGCGGCCCGCGGCTGATCATCTCCTACGACACCACCACCCCGTCGGTGTTCTCCTTCCGCGACGCTGCTCGGGGCCTGTGCCATCTCGTGTGGATGGTCGATCGATCGGATCCGGAGATGGCCAACCCGTCCAAACTGTTGTCGAGGGTGGGCATCGTGGTGGACGTGGCCGGACTCACGCAGCACGAGACGGTCGAGGCTCTCCGATCCACCCGGCCCACCGGAATCATGGCGTTCAACGACCGGACCATCGGACCTCTGTCGGCCATGGCTGACGCGCTCGATCTCGAGTTCCACAGCCCGGAGGTGGCTCTCCGGCTCACGGACAAGTTGCACCAACGTCGGGCCATGGCCTCGGCCGGTGTTCCCGTGCCTGCCTTCTGGGAGTTTCCGTTCGGACTGTCCACAGCCGAGGCGGTGCACCAGAGCGAGTCGGTGCGCCTACCAGCCGTGCTCAAACCTCGGTCCGGTGACGGGAGCCGCAACGTTCACCACGTGCACACCTCCGAACAGTTGATCGACCTGATCACCACGCCTCTCGCGCCAGGGCAGGAGGGGGAGGGCTGGCTCCTGGAGAGCTACCTCGAGGGCCCCACCCGACCGGTGTCCCGCTTCGCCGACGTGGTCTCCGTCGAGTCATTCCTACAGAACGGCACGCTCCACCATCTCTGCGTCAACGGGCGGTTCCCGTTCGCCGAGCCCTTCCGGGAGACCGGTTGCGTGCTCCCCAGCGATCTCTCCCCGGCAGATAGCCATGCGGCACAGGACGTGGCCGCGGCGGCCATTGCCGCTCTGGACATCCGCTGCGGCTGCCAGCACACCGAAGTGAAGTTCACACCGGAGGGCCCGGTTGTGGTGGAAGTCAACGGTCGGGTCGGGGGAGGTGTACCCCGAATTGATGGCCATGGCCGGGGGCGAGATCGATCTGTACCGGGTGGCCATGGAGTTGGCGCTGGGATGCGAGCCCTCGGTCACGCTTCCCCTCCACCTCCCGAGGGTGGGGTTCCGCCGGCTGGCCACTCCCCCGGTCTCGGCCCGGCGGGTCGCGACGATGGAGGGCCACGAGCGGCTCCAACACGTGCCCGGCGTGGAGGACATCTCCATCAGCAGGCTCCCGGGAGACGCCGTCGACTGGCGGTTGGGCCTCGTCGAGCTCGTCTTCAGCGCCTACGGTTCGGCGGACGACTATGAGCAGGTCGAGGAGCGGCGGGCGCTGATCGACGAGACCGTCGTCATCACGTACGACTACGACGACACTGACCCTGACACTGCTGAAAGCGCTGACACTACTGGCGGTGCTGGCGGTGCTGGCGGTGCTGGCGGTGCTGGCGGTGCTGGCAGTGCTGGCGGTGCTGGCGGTGCTGGCGGTGCTGGCGGTGCTGGCGCTTGACGGCGGCGTTGGTCGTGGCCCGGCCGAGGACGGCTGCACATCCCGGTCCCGACCGGGAGCGGTGACGATAGCCTCGCCCGAGGTGAGACGTGACCTGGGCGCGACAGCACCGACCGGTCGATCAGGAGGGGACATGCCCACCATCGAAGAATTGGCAGACGAGGTGGCGGGACTGCGCCGGCGGGTCGAGGCGGCCGAATCCGTTCTCCAGCTGCAGGAACTGAAGGCCCGATACGGCGAGCTGGTGGACCGGCGGTTCTCGGCCGGCCGGGTCGTCGGACGGGGAAACGCTCCGCCAGGTCAGCCGAGGAGGCCGCCCGGCTGTTCACCGTGGACGGTATCTGGGACGGCGGACCGGGTCTCGGACGTCAGGTCGGCCGGGATGCCATCGCCGCCCGGCTGGCCGAGCCCACGCTCACCTTCTCGAGTGCACCTGTTCGTGAAGCCGCGCATCACGGTGGAAGGCGACCGGGCGTGGGGTCGGTGGGACCTGCTGTCCCCGTGCCTCCGGGAGGACGGGTCATCGTGGTGGATGTGCGGGTACGAGGAGGACGAGTATGCCCGGGTCGACGGCGTGTGGCTCCACCGGAGCATGGTGCTCACCACGGTCTTCATGTCCCGGGCCGACCCCGGCTGGGGCAGGATCCTGGCCTGACCGGCGGAAGGACCGGCTGCCCACTGCCCCGTGCGGGGCACCACTGGGAGCGTCGGAGGCGGCGGCACTACGATGCTCGCTCAAGCCGGGAGTGCGAACCCGGGGACCACGATCGAGGGGCGGCAAATGCCAACCACACGTCGGGACCATCCACGACCGTGACCGACGGGAGCCAGCCCACCGCCCTGGACATCGCCCGCAAGGCGACCCTGGTGCCGATCACCGCGGTGGCCGGGGACATCGGCATCTCCGAGGAACTCCTCCAGCCCTACGGCGAGTTCGTGGCCAAGCTCAAGCTCGGCGCCGTCGACGCCCTGGCCGACCGCCCGAAGGCCCGCTACGTGGTGGTGACGGCCGTGACCCCGACCCCGCTGGGCGAGGGCAAGACCACGACCACCATCGGGTCTGGCCCAGGGGATGCACCACATGGGCCGGCGGGCCACCGCCGCCATCCGTCAGGCCTCGATGGGGCCGACCTTCGGGATCAAGGGCGGGGCGGCCGGCGGCGGGTACAGCCAGGCCGCCCCCTTCGAGGCCCTCAATCTCCACCTGACCGGGGACATGCACGCGGTCACCGCCGCCCACAACACGCTGGCGGCCATGGTCGACAACCACCTCTACCAGGGCAACGAGCTCGGGCATCGATCCCTCCATCGCATCACCTGGCGCCGGGCCCTGGACGTCAACGACCGGGCCCTGCGCAACATCGTGGTCGGGCCTGGGCACGCCGCGAGGACGGCGTGCCCCGCCAGGCCGGCTTCGACATCACCGCCGCCAGCGAGGTCATGGCCATCCTGGCCCTGTCGACCTCGCTTGCAGGACATGCGCCGTCGACTGGGCCGGATCGTGGTCGGCTTCACCGCCGACGGCTCCCCGGTCACCGCCGAGCAGCTCCGGGCGGCCGGGGCCATGGCCGTGATCATGCGCGACGCCATCCAGCCCAACCTCCTGCAGACCCTGGAGAACACGCCGGTCCTCGTCCACGCCGGGCCTTTCGGGAACATCGCCCACGGAAACTCCTCGGTCATCGCCGACCTCATCGGCATCCACACCGGCGACTACCTGATCACCGAGGCCGGGTTCGGGGCCGACATGGGCGCCGAGCGGTTCTTCAACATCAAGTGCCGGGTATCGGGCCTGGTCCCCGACGCCGCGGTGATCGTGACCACGGTCCGGGCCCTGAAGGCCCACTCGGGAGCCCACCGGATCGTGGCCGGCAGGCCGCTGCCCGAGGCTCTGCTCCGGGAGGACCCCGACGAGGTGCGGGCCGGAGGATCCAACCTCCGCAAGCAGATCGAGAACGTCGCTCCTGCACGGCGTGACCCCGGTGGTGGCCATCAACGCCTTCCCCGAGGACTTCGAGTCCGAGTACGCCGCCATCGGCGAGATCGCCGACTCCATGGGCGTGCGGTGCGGCGGTCACCACCCACTTCCGCGACGGCGGGGCGGGCGCCACCGACCTGGCCGAGGCGGTGGTGGCCGCGGCCGACGAGCCCAGCCAGTTCCGGTTCCTCTACCCGTCGGAGGCGTCGCTGCGGGAGAAGATCGAGACCATCGCCACCCAGGTCTACGGGGCCGACGGGGTCGACTACCTGCCCGCCGCCGCCCGCAGCCTCGATCTGTTCGAGGCCAACGGACTCGGCGGCTCTTCCCATCTGCATCGCCAAGACCCACCTGTCCATCTCCTCGGACCCCAGCCGCAAGGGGGCGCCCACCGGCTGGCGCCTCCCGGTCCGCGAGGTCCGGGCCTCGGCCGGGGCCGGGTTCATCTACGCCATCTGCGGGGACATGCGGACCATGCCCGGGTTGAGCCGGCACCCGGCGGCCGAGCACATCGACATCGACGAGAACGGGGACGTGGTCGGGCTGTACTGAGCGACACCCACCGGACTCCGGACCCCGGTCAGCAGGGCCGCGACCCTGTGGTGTCGAGGGATCCGACAAGCCGGCTGGTATCGTCCGCCGGTGGAGTGCCGGATGCAGAACACCCCCATGGACGGAAGCACTCGCCGCCAGGACCACCGACGCCGACGACTCCTCGGGCCCTACACTCCGACGATGCCGACCGTGGCCGTGGCCCTGGTCCTGACCCTGACCCTGGCCGTCGCCCTGGCGGTGAGCGGCCCGGCCTCGGCCCAACCGGCGTCCACTTCCGAACCTCCGGTCTCCTCACCGGCGACGCCGTCAACCGGCGCAGTCGTTGTGGCCGCGGCGGCCCGGACCGCGATCCTCCGGAGTGCCTTCACCATGACCTTCCGCCACACCAGCCCCACCAGTGCCGCCACGACGCCACGCGGTGCCTATGGAGCCGTCGACTTCAACGCCCCGTCGGGAACGATCACCTTGGAGCTGCCCGGTGGCCCCACCGCCCGGGAGCAGATGGTCTTCCTGCCTGGAACGGTGTTCATCAAGCCACCGACATCGAGCCTTCCCCTGCAGCCCGGACGGCCGTGGATCTTCGCCAACTTCGCCGACATCGCCAAGTACAGCATCCGGTTCCCTCCCTACATCGTGCAGACCGAATCGGTGAATCCCGACCTGGCCCTGGCCGAGCTGGCCTGGGGAACCACCAAGGCCGTGCCGTACCGGCCGGCCCTCTTCGAGGGGGTACCGACCCACCACTACCGAGCCACGGTGAACCTGAACCAGGCCCTGGCCCGGGCCTCCGGACCGGCGGCCGCCGAGTTCGTCCAGGCCATCACCGCCGAGATCATGGCGTCCGGAGGCAACACCTTCACCGCACCGGTCTCGATACCCATGGACACCTGGGTCGACGACACGGGCCGCGTCATCGGCATCCGGGTGACGCCCCCGGGGGCGGGGATCGGGACGGTCACCCTCGCCCTGCACCGATTCGGGTCCGGGGTGTCGCGCCTCCAAACCACCGCGGGCCAAGGTGGTCGACATCGCCGCCATGATCCCCGGGGGCGAACAGGAGGCCCTCAACGGTGGGGACTCCGATGGGGCCTGAGGACACCACCGGTGCCGGGGTGACCCCGCCACCGGGGCAGTCCGATGCCGGCGCCCCAGCTGTCCGCGATCGAGCATCTGACCAAACGGCTGCGCAACGGCATCACCGCGGTGGACGACCTCGACCTGACCGTCGAGGTGGGCCAGATCCTGGGCCTGGTCGGCCCCAACGGATCGGGCAAGACCTTGACCCTCAAGATCCTGCTCGGACTGGTGCGTCCCAGCGCGGGCCGCGCCTCGATCTTCGGCGAGCCCGTCCGACCCGGTGCCCCGGTACTGGCACGGGTGGGGGCCCTGGTGGACGGGCCCGGCTTCGTGCCCTACCTCTCCGGCCGACGCAACCTCGACCTGGCCTGCCGCTCAGATCCGGCTGGCCGGCGGACAGCCCGACCTCGGACGGCGCCGTCGGCCATGACCGGCCTCGGACCCGCCATCGACCGGCCGATTCTCGGACTACTCGCACGGTATGCGCTACCGGCTGGCTCTGGCCCAGGCGCTGCTGGGGCGGCCCGACCTCCTGCTGCTCGACGAGCCCACCACCGGCATGGACCCGGCCCAGGTGGTGGGGTCCGCGAGGCCATCGCCGACCAGTGCCGCCGCCGGTGCCACGGTCGTGCTCTCCAGCCACCACTTGGCGGAGGTCGAACAGGTCTGCACCCATGCCGCCGTCCTCCGCTGAGGGACGACTGGTGGCCTCCGGGCCCATGGCCGAGTTGGTCGGTGGAGCGCCGACCCCGGCTGCGGATGGGCGTCGACGACCGCCGGACCGGGCTGTGGTCCTGCTCCGCGCCGTCGCGGGCGTGACCCGGGCCGACGCCGCGGGCCGGTCCGGTGTACTCGTTGAAGCCGCCGCCCTCCGGCCCGTCGACCTCGTCGACGCTCTCGATGCGGCCGGGATCACCGTGACCGACTTCCGGGGCGCAACCTTCGAGGACACCTACCTTGAGCTCTTCCGAGGACGGCGGCGGTCCGTCCGAAGAGCGTCACCGCCGCGCGCCTTGATCCCCATCGAGTGGACCAAGCAGTTCCGGCGGCCCCGGACCTACGCCACCCTGGGCATCGTGGCCGGCTTCTCGCTGGTCCTCACCGTGGCCCTGGCCGCCACCGGGTCCGGGCAGGTGGAGTTCGTAGGTGACGTGCCCCTGGTCATGGTGCCGAGGACGTCAGGCCTCAGCGTCCCCTCATCGCCCTCTCCAGCACCATGAAGTTCTTTCTCCCCCTGGCCGTCTCCCTGTTCGCCGGAGAGGCGGTGGCCGGGGAGGCCGGATGGGGAAGCCTCCGCTACCTCCTGGCCCGGCCGGTGTCCCGGACCCGGGTGTTGTGGTCCAAGGCGTCGGTGGCCGCGCTCCTCTCGGTGGCGGCGGTGGTCATCCTGACCGTTGTGGCCGTCGTGGCCGGCGTGTTGGCGTTCGGTTGGCACCCGCTGCGGGTCATCGACGGGAGCGTCTCGACCCCCGGTCACCCGGCCGGCGCCACGCTCGTCGGCCGGCGCCGTGCTCGGGCGAGCTGGCACTGTCCACGCTCTACGTGGTGGCCGGCATGGCCAGCATCTTCGCCGTGGCCTTCTTCCTCTCCACCACCACCCGTCGCCCGCTGGTGGCCGTGGCCGGCGGCGTCGGGCTGACCATCATCTCCCGGGTCTTCAACGCCGATTACCTCCCCGGCGTGGCCGTCGTGAACCGTTACATGCCCAACAACGACATCGATCTTTGGAACCACCTGTTCGTCCCGTCCGGCCGTCGACGGAGGGATGCAGCCACTTCCTGATCCTGCAGGCGGTCTACTTCGTCGTCTTCATGGGACTGGCCCAATGGTGGTTCACTCGCAAGGACATCCTCGATTGATCACGGTCGAGCTGATGCAAGCAGGTCCGCCGGCCGAGGGCCTGGGTCGTCTTCGGCGTACTGGCCGTCGTGGCTGCCGTGGTGACCCTGATCATCGCGACTGACCAGCGCCGGAACCCCCGAGCGCATCGGCAACTGGGGATCGGTGGTCCCGAACTCCTCGGGCTTCACCATGGGATTGATCGGCCTCAACGCCCTGCTGCTCTTCCTCATCCCGTTGGCCGTGGCCATCTTCGCCGGAGAGTCGGTGGCCGGTGAGGCCGGATGGGGCAGCCTCCGTTACCTGCTGGCCCGGCCGGTGTCGAGGGAGCGCCTACTGGCCTCCAAGGTGGTGGTGGCCGCGCCTCTTCTCGCTGCGGCCGTGGCCGTGGTGGTGGTGGCCGGAGTCCTCTCGGGCTTGGTCGCCTTCGGCTGGCACCCTCTGTCCGTCCTGGACCTCCAACACAGCAGCCCGTTCTCCAGCGGGCTGTCCACCATGACCCCGCTCGCCGCGCTCGGACGCCTCGGCGTGCGCCGTGCCGTTGTGTCCGGCACCATGCTCAGCACGTTCGCCTTCGCCTTCTTCTGTTCCACCCTCACCGACCGAACCTTCAGCGCAGTGGCCGGCGGCGTCCTGTTCGGACTGGTGTCACGGGCCCTCGACAACATCCCCGGACTCCATGCCCTGGCTCCCTGGCTCCCACTGACCGACAAAGGCACGGACGTCTGGAACGGCCTGTTCTTCAGTCCTACCGACTGGAGCGGGCTCCCCCATCTGGTCCTCGTCCAGGGTGGCTACACGGTGGTGCTGTTCTCCGCGGCCTTGATGGTCTTCCACCGCCGGGACGTGCTCAGCTGAAGGTCCGGGCCAGGTCCGACGGCTCGACGCCAGGCCCGGCCTCCGTCGATCAGGAAACGCGGGCGCGACAAAGGGGCCCCAGAGGGCCGGTTCTGCGAAGTTCGACATGGTTCCCGGAGTTGGGGAGTGGCTGCATCTCCGGCGGCCCGTCCATTGCGGCCCGTCCATCGCCGCCTGTCCATTGCCGCCCGTCACCGGGATGGCTTGAGGTTCGATGGAGGGGCTGGCGTCACCGGCCCCGGTGGTGCCCCGGGTGATGTCGTGCCCGCACCCGGGGGACCTACCGGTCCGCTCTCACTCCCGGAGCGGGGGCCGCGGGTCCGGATCCGGTCCGGGGTCCGTGGTCGGTCCGAAGCGCTGGTGGTGGGTGTAGTACCAGCGGTTGTGGAACCCGCACAGGAGGCGCCCGTTGTCCTGGGTGGTCTGTCCCCCCTGGGTGTAGGGCTTGATGTGGTCGACCTGGCAGTACCGGGCCGGCCGGTCGCAGTAGGGGTGGGTGCAGTGGCGGTCCCGGATCTCGATGGCCCGTCGGGTGGCCCCGGTGAAGTAGCGGTCGGTGTGGGGGCACTCTTTCCGGTCGGGGCGGTCGAACACGGCCTGTTCCAGGCAGCGGATGGTGACCTCGGCCAGCCGGGTGGTGTGGCTGAGGGTGACCGGGCCCTCGGGGTCATGTCGGATCCGGACGATGTCGGCCCCCTCCAGCCAGGAGAGGAGCTCGGTGGTCGGGACGGGGGTGCCGTCCTCCAGCTCGGAGAGGACACCGTGCAGGCTCTCCCAGCCCACATGGACGTTGAAGAGGGGGACGGGCTTGGCGCTGGCCTCGGTTCTCGACCCCGAGCGCCGGGCCATCCACACCACGGCGTCGGCCCGGCGCTGGGCCGGGGTGCGGAGGAGCTCGGAGGGAAGGGGGGTCCGTCCCAGCCGGGCGGTGGCCTCGATGCGGTCGGCGTCGAACAGGAGCTGCTCCAGGCGTTCGAGCTCATTGTTGACGATGGCGCCCGAGACGTCGTCCAGGTTCATCCGGCCCACCCAGGTCCCGTCCACGCCCCGGACCAGGTAGGCGTCCCGGCGGTTGCGCCGCTGCTCGGCCGCCTCGGTGGTGCCGTCGGGGTCGGCGCAGCGCTGCCAGTACTCAAGGAGGTGTTTGAACTCGGCGAAGGTGTGGTGGAGGGCCAGGTCCACCACCAGCTGCTCCTGGCGACGGAGGGGCTCCCGGGTGGCCCCCGTGTCCAGGGCGAGAAGGAGGGCCACGTGGTCCCCGGTGATGGCCCCGGCCGAGAAGGCCCGCTCGATGAGGGGCAGGTGAGACAGGGCCCGGCCCCGGTGGACCAGGTGACCGGCCTCGGCCCCGGACATGTGGCACTCGTGCCTCATCCAGGCGCTGGCCGAGCACGCCCCCACGCTCAGCCACGCCCTGGACGCCTCGAACTCGGCCACCTCCCGGGCCACCCGGGCATCCATCCGGGCCTTCTCCTGCAGGATCGCCTTCATGGCCCGGCACCGGGGATCACCACTCGAATCACCATCGGAACCACTGCCCGCCCGGACGTCCACGACCATGACCACAGCTAACCAAGGGGTGTGACACCCACCCGAACCAGTCAGCACGCCCCCCCAGCAGGCCGATCGAGCCGCCCCCGGCGGCCACGACTATGTACCCTCATGGCCTTGGCCCGCTTGACCGGCTCGGTGAACTCGGTCAGGACCGGCGTCACTGGTCAGGCGGGCAGTCCCCCCACGAACGCCAGGACGGCCTGGTTGACCGGTCCGGGGTGGGTGAGGTTGGCCGAATGGGTCCCGCCCTCGATGGCCACCACGTCTCCCCCGTGGCGCAACCCGGCGGCCAGGGCCCGGGCCCTGTCCATGGTGATGGAACTGTCGGCAGTTCCGTGCACCACCAGGGCCGGGGCGTCGATCTCCCCCAGCCGGTCGGTGATGTCGTCCCGGGTGATGAGGGCCCGTCCGGGCATGGCCATGGCCGCATGGGGCCGGGCCCGCCAGCGGGGCACCCACTCACCGGCCAGGGTGGGCTCCCCGATGATGAGGCCGGCCACCACCTCGGCGATCTCGTCGGACGGGCCCTTGGTCACCCACTCGTCCAACATGGCCTGGTAGAAGCGGTACGACCTCGGGGTCCTCTGTCCCGGCCTGGGTGTCGAGAAGGATCAGGGCCGCGTACCCGGTCGGGAGCGGCCAGCGCTACCCGCAGCGAGACGAAACCGCCCTGGGACATCCCACCCACCACGGCCCGGTCGATGCCCAGGTGGTCCATGAGGCCGAGGCAGTCGTCGGCCAGGTCCCAGTAGGTGAAGGGTTGCCCGTCGTCGACGGTGTCTCCGTGTCCCCGGCTGTCCCAGGTGACGACCCGGTAGTCCGGACGCAACGCCTCCACCTGGGGGGCGAACATGGTCCGGTCCATGAGGAACCCGTGGGACAGCAGGATCGGCGGTCCGTCGCCCCCGGTGTCGTCATAGGCCACCCGTACGCCGTTCACCGAGGCACTTTCCATGGGCCCTCCCCTGGTTCCGTGTTGCTGATCTGTTCCTGTGGCTCCGGGGTGCGGCCCCGGCCGGCCGGGCCGGCCTGCTACTGGCGGTAGCCCTCGACGGTCCCCTCGGTCGGAGCGCGGCCTCGTCGGGACTCCGGCCGGCGCTGCGGAGGGCCCGGCGCTGGCGGAGCAGGTCCCACATGCTGGTCCAGGGTGACCTCGATGGACTTCAGCCGGGCCGTCCTCCTCCGTCGGAGAGGCCCTCGCCGACGTGCCGCTCCTCGAGGTGCTTCTCCTCGTCGGCCAGGCTGCCGATCTGGGCGATGATCTCGTGGTCGTCCACTGATGCCTCCTTGGTCGCCGGGCGCTCCGGCCCGACCGCCCTCAGGTTAGAGGTCGACCGACCGGGTCGGCTCCCCCGTACCGGTCCCGGCGTGCTCGCTACCGCGGGGCCCGGGGCATGCCCAGGCCGATCATGGCGATGATGTCCCGCTGGACCTCGTTGGTGCCGCCACCGAAGGTGAAGATGGTCTGGCTCCGCGAGCGTTGTGCTCGAGCCGGCCCGCGCAGCACCGCTCCGGGCGAGCCCTCGGGGAGGTAGCCGGCCTGGCCCACGATCTCGAGCAGCAGCCGGTAGGCCTCGAGGGCGAACTCGGTCCCGAACACCTTGGTGGCCGAGGCGTCGGCCGGATTGAGTCCCTTGTCGGCGGCCCAGGCCACCTTCCAGTTGAGCAGCTTGAGGAACTCGGCCCGGGCCTGGACCCGGGCCAGGTGGACCTGGACCCACTGCTGGTCGATGACCCGGCGCCCGTCGGCCAGCTTCTCCTCCCGGGCCCAGGCGGCCGACGTCGGCGATGCTGCGCAGGATGCCCGACACCGGGCAGATGGCCACCCGCTCGTGGTTGAGCTGGTTGGTGATCAGCTTCCACCCCTGGTTCTCCTCGCCCACCAGGTTGGCCGCCGGCACCCGGACCTCGTCGTAGAAGGTGGCGCTGGTGAACTCGCCGGCCACGGTGCGCAGCGGCGTCCAGTGGAAGCCCGGCGGCGTCGGTGGGGACGATGAACACCGAGAGGCCCTTGTGCTTGGGGGCGTCCGGGTCGGTCCGGGCCGCCAGCCACACGTAGTCGGCGTACTGGATGGCGCTGGTGTAGAGCTTCTCGCCGGTGATCACGTACTCGTCGCCGTCCCGCACGGCCCGGGTCCGCAGGGAGGCCAGGTCGGTGCCGGCGGTGGGCTCGGTGTAGCCGATGGAGAAGTGGACCTCGCCCGCGGAGGATCCCGGGCAGGATGCGCTCCTTCTGCTCGTCGGTGCCCAGGGCCATGAGGGTCGGGCCCACGCTGTTGAGGGTGAGCAGCGGGAGGGGCACGCCGGCCCAGTGGGACTCCTCGACGAAGATCATCTGGTCGATCGGGCCGCGGCCCTGGCCCCCGAACTCGACGGGCCAGCCCAGGCCCAGCCACCCGTCCTGGCCCATCCGTCGGATGAGCCGGGTGTAGGAGGGCTCGGGGTCGTCGGTGCGCTGCCTCCTCCTCGACCAGGCCGGCGAAGTAGCGAGCGCAGGTGGTCCTGCAGGCCCTGCTGCTCGTCCGTCAGTGCCAGGTGCATGGTCGTCCTCCCGTGTCCGAGGGCACCCTAACAATCGCCGTCCGGGCCAGTCGGGCGGCCGGGCAGCGGCGCCGGGACCCGGAGGACCACCCCCTACCCTGTGGCGGAACCGGGCAGGGGCCCAGCGACCGGCAAGGGAACGCTCCATGGACGTCGTGCTGTTCGGGGCCACCGGGAACATCGGCCGGGCCATCGTCGAGGAGTTGGTGGCCCGGGACCATCACGTGACCGGCATCACCCGCTCGGGCGCGGCCGCGGACGGTCCCCCGTGCGGCGTCGAGCTCGGCGGCCGGCGATGCCACCGACGCCGCGGTCGTGGCCGATGCCGTACGGGGACGGGACGCCGTCATCTCGGCCATCGGGCCGGCGTTCGGCTCCGGAGAGGCCCAGCCGTTCCTGGCCGCGGCCCACGGTCTGGTGGCGGGCCTGCGCCGTGCCGGCGTGTCCCGACTGTTGATCGTGGGCGGGGCGGGCAGCCTCGAGGTGGCTCCGGGCATCCAGGCCGTGGACACACCCGACTTCCCCGAGGCCTACAAGCCCAACGCCCTGGCCCAGCGGGAGGCCCTCGAGTTCTACCGCACCGTCGACGATCTCGACTGGACCTACGTCTCGCCCGGCGGCCGAGATCGGACCGCGACCGCACGTGAAGGACTACCAGCTCGGGCACCACCTGATGCTGTTCGCCGAGGACGGCACCAGCCACATCGGCTACGCCGACTACGCCGACGGCGTGGTCGACTGCCTCGAACAGGGCACCCACCTGCGCGAGCGGATCACCCTGGCCGACTGAGGCTGGCAGCTGACAGTGGGGCCCGGGTGGCAGCTGACGGCCGGGCCCGGTTGCACTACCGTCGCCTCCCATGAGCCAATCCGATCCTGCCACCGCTCCTGCGCCCACCCCCCCGGACCAGCTCTTCTCCGTGGCCGGCAAGACCGTGGTCGTGACCGGGGGAACCCGGGGCATCGGTCGGATGATCGCCGGAGGCTTCGTGGCCGCCGGGGCCACCGTGGTCGTGGCCTCCCGCAAGGCCGGAGCGGTGGAGGCCACCGTGGCCGAACTCTCCCCCTTCGGGGCGTGCTCGGGGGTGGCGGCCGACCTGTCCACCGAGGACGGCGCCCGCCGGTTCGCCGACGCGGTCGGCGCCGACCACCCCGTCGTGGACGTGCTGGTGAACAACGCCGGAGCCACCTGGGGTGCCCCGTTGGCCGAGCACGACACGGCCTCGTGGGACCGGGTGCTGAACCTCAATGTCCAGGGAATCTTCCACACCACCAAGTTCTTCCTGCCCCTGCTGCAGGCCGGTGCCTCGGCCGAGGAGCCGGCCCGGGTCATCAACATCGGCTCCATCGACGGCATCCACGTCCCGGTGCTCGAGTCCTACTCCTACTCGGCCTCCAAGGCGGCCGTGCACCAGCTGACCCGTCACCTGGCCAAGCGCCTGGCCCCGACCATCACGGTGAACGCGGTGGCGCCGGGACCGTTCGAGTCCAAGATGATGGCGGCCACCCTCGAGGCCTTCGGGGAGCAGATCGCCGCCGGCGGCGCCGCTCAAGCGCATCGGACGGCCCGACGACATGGCCGGCGTCACCATCTTTCTGGCCTCGAGGGCCGGGGCCTATCTGACCGGTGCCATCATCCCCGTCGACGGGGGGATCGCCACCACGGGCTGATCCGACCGGGCCGACGGCCACGATCTGGTGGTGACGCCGCACCTCGGGGCCGCCCCTGTGATAACACTGGCCGCCGCTGACAGCGACCAGAGGGGGCTGACCGTGGACCGACGATGGACCGTACTCTCACGCACCGCGCTGACGGCCGCCGCCGTCTGCACGGGCATCGGACTGTACTTTGGACCTGGCCCGGCAGAAGGGGCTCCGGCCACCCATGCGTACTACCTCTCGCTGGGCGACTCGTACTCCATCGGCTACCAGCCGGGCGAGGGGGGCACGCCGGGCTACACCGGGTACGTGGCCGGTCACCTGGCGTTGCACCTCGAGAACTTCGGATGCGGTGGTGCCACCACCACCTCCCTGATCGAGTCGCCGGGTTGCGTGGACCCGGCCGGCCAGAACGCTGTTCGCTACACCGGCATCACCCAGGAGCAGGCGGCTCTGGCCTTCATCGGTGCCCATCCCAAGGCGGTCAGGCTCGTCACCATATCCATCGGGGGCAACGACTTCGACAGCTGCTCGACGGCAGCCTGTGTGGAGGCGGCCATGCCCACCATGGGGGCCAACCTGAAGTCCCTGCTGGGCTCGGTGAAGGGGGCACTGGCCCAGGCCTCGGACACCCACGCCACCATCATCGGGCTGACCTATCCCGACGTCGATCTGGGGCTGTACGTGTACCCCGCCCACCCGGCGTCGGCGGCCAACGTGGCGCTGGCCAAGACCTCCATCCTGGCCTTCGACGCCCTGATCAATCCGACGCTCAGCCACGCCTACCAGTCGGTGGCCGGGTCCGATTTCGTCAACATCACCTCGGCGCCGTACAAGTCGGCTACGCACGGTGACGACACCCCGCTCACCCGGACCGAGGACGTGCCACCGTACGGTCGGCTGCCGGTGGCGGTCGGCGAGGTCTGCCAACTCACCTACTTCTGCACCCAGGGGAACATCCACGCCCACACCACGGGGTACGACTTCATCGGATCTCTGGTGGTGGCCGAGTACCACCGGCACTGACTCAGCACCGAGACGGGCACCGACCGGGACTCCACTCCCGCCTTGACCGTCCGGTTCAACGCGGCCGTCCCACCGCGTCGGGCTCCGTCCCGACCTAGTTCCGGCGCCGGGGTTTCCTGCGCCGGGTTGCATATTCTCACTCTACGTGGGACTATCGTCACATAGAGCGCTGAGCAGGCAGCGCCGCAGTTCGTTGAGGGGCAGATCGACATGGGCCACCGATGGGGAAGATGCCTGGCCGTGGGCCTGGCCGGGCTGGTGGCCGTCGGCGTGGCCCCGTCAGCTGCCCTGGCAACGGGGATAGCCGGAGCGACGACACCATCCGCCCATGCCTCTGGACCGCCGGCCTCCGACAACTTCTGGCTGGCCACCCCGACCGGCTCCCTCTACGGGTTCGGTGTCTCCTCCTACGGCTCCCCGGGCTCGCCCCTCAACCGTCCCCTGGTGGGCGCGACGGCGACGGGCGATCAGCAGGGGTACTGGATGGTGGCGTCCGACGGGGGCGTGTTCAGCTACGGGGATGCCCGCTTCTTCGGTTCGACGGGCAACATCCACCTCAACCGCCCCATCGTCGGCCTCACCGCCACCCCCGACGGCAAGGGGTACTGGCTGGTGGCCACGGACGGGGGCGTCTTCACCTTCGGCGATGCCGCCTTCTACGGTTCGACCGGTTCGATCGCCCTCAACCGCCCCATCGTGGGCATGGCCGCCACCCCCGACGGCAAGGGCTACTGGCTGGTGGCCTCGGACGGGGGTGTGTTCACCTTCGGCGATGCCGCCTTCTACGGTTCGACCGGTTCGATCGCCCTCAACCGCCCCATCGTGGGCATGGCCGCCACCCCCGACGGCAAGGGCTACTGGCTGGTGGCCTCGGACGGGGGTGTGTTCACCTTCGGCGATGCCGCCTTCTACGGTTCGACCGCCAGTGACCCCGGCGATCCGGTCGAGCGCCTGGTGCCCACCCGGTCGGGGAACGGCTACTGGGTCGTCCAGCAGAACGGGACAGCGACGGCCTTCGGAGACGCCGGCTCGTCCAACCCACCGACCCAGGCCCTGCTCTTCGCTCCCGTCACGCCCGGTGACCAGGCGGTCCAGTTCGCCTTCCAGCAGCTGGGCAAGCCCTACATCTGGGGTGGAAACGGCCCCATCGGGCTACGACTGCTCGGGGCTGGCCCTGGCCTCGTGGAGCCACACCTCGGGCATCACGTTCGCCCGGGTGTCCGACGACCAGTACCACACCGCCGGCACGGCGGTCCCCCTCGCCGACCTGCGGGCCGGGGACCTGGTGTTCTGGGGCACCAGTGCGACCGACTGGACCACCGTGTACCACACGGCCCTCTACGTGGGCGGGAACCGCATCGTCGAGGCCACCGGGGACCATGTCCAGCTCAACGACCTGGGCCAGTGGGGCACAGGCGACCTGATGCCCAACGCCCGGCGGCCCTGACCCGACAGTTCACCGGGCCGGTCGCCTCACCGGGGACCTACCTGATCACACACCTACACGGGCGACCGGGACCCGGGCAGTCTCTCCGTATTCTCGCCTTCAACCGGTGTCCGGGTGATCATCCGGGCCGGAGCCGGACCCGGGCCTACGGCCGGGGCCGGGGCCGGGGGTGCTCCCCGGCAAGGTCGCCGCCGGGGTCCACCCCGCCGGTCGAGCGGACGAACTGCAGCAGTTCGCCCTCGGGAAGCGGCCGGGCGAAGTGGTAGCCCTGAAAGAGGTCGATGCCCATGTCACCCAGGAGCGCGGCGATGTCGGCCGTCTCCACCCCTTCAGCCACCACCTCCAGACCCAGCCGGTGACCGAGCTCCCCCACGGTGCGCACAATGGCCCGGTCGGCGGGCGACGTGGCGGCGCGCATGACGAAACACTGGTCGACCTTCAGCTCGTCCAGGGGCAGCGTGGGCAGGGCGGCGAGCGAGGTGAAGCCGGTGCCGAAGTCGTCGATGGAGATCCTGATGCCGTGGTCGTAGAGGGGGCGGAGCACAGCCGCAGCCTGCTCGGGGTCGGCCACCGCCGTCTCGGTCACCTCCACGGTCAGGACCGAGGCCGGCAGGTTCCGGACCGCCAACTCGTCCATGATCCACCTGGCCAGATCGGGCACCGGGAGGCTCTTGGCCGAGATATTCACCGACACCGGCAGGTCGAGGCCCGACTCCCTCCAGCGGACCTGGGCATCCAGGGCCTCCCCCAGGACCCACCGGGTCAGCCGGTCGATGAGCCCGGTCCGCTCAGCCAGGGGGACGAACCGGGCCGGTGACACGGACCCGTGGACCGGGCTGGTCCATCGGAGCAGGGCCTCCACCGACCGGGTCCGTCCGCTGGCCCGGCCGATCTGCGGCTGGAAGTGGAGCGCGAGCTCGCCGCGCTCCGGTGCCAGGCGCAGATCACCGAGCAGGGCCAGATCATCGGCGGTGAGTGCCCCTTGGTTCTCGTCCCAGGAGCGCACGGACACCCCCCGGGCCAGGGCGTGATGGGCGCTGAGCGAGGCCCGTCGCACCAGCTCGGCCACGTCGGTGCCGTCCCAGGGGGCCATGGACAGTCCCACATGGGCCCGGAGGGTCACCTCGATGGCGCCGACCAGATAACGCCCGGCACTGACCGCCCGCACCAGTTCGTCGGCCAGGGCCCCACCCCGCCGGACGGCGGCGGCGGGGGCCTCGAACCGGCCGGTGCCGATCGGGCTCTGGTCGGTCTCCCCGGTCAGAGGCGGGAGGGCCATGGTCACCACCAGCTCGTCACCGTCGACGCGGCCGATGACCGATTCGGCCGGCAGGACCTGGCCCAGGTCCTCGACCGCCCGGCGCAGGAGCTCCGTACCCACCTGGTACCCGAGGGCCTCCCGGGCGTTCCCGATGCCGTCCAGCACCACGGCGGCGACCACGAACGTCGTGCGGTCCCGGACGGCCAGCTGCCGGGCCAGACCGAAGCCGTTGGGGAGCCCGGTATCGGGGTCCACGGTGTCGTGACGCCGGGCCGACCGGGTGAGCACCAGCACCGCCGCCGGCGCCGTGGACAGGGCCAGGACGCCGAGCGCGGCCACCAGGACGGCGGGACCCACCCCGTCCGAAGGCACCAGCGCCACCCCGAGGGCCACGGCCGTCCCCACCAGGGCCACCACCACAGCCCGGCTGCCGAGGTACAGGGCCACGAACACCATCATCGGCGCCAGGAAGAGGGCGAGGGCCAGACTCGATCCGGCGCCGTGCCCGCACCAGACCAGTACCGACACCGCCACCGACCACCACGCCGCCAACAGTCCGCTCATCCGGACGTCGACCTTCCGGATCGACAGGAGGCCCACCCAGATGGCGGCGGTGGCGACGCTTACCACCACCACCCCGGGGGTCCGGACGGCGGTACCGCTGAGTGCGATGAGGGGCCATGTCACCGTGGCCACGGCGAACAGAATCCGCAGCACCGAAAGGGGGCTGAGCAGTTCGAGAGGGGCGTCGAGGGCGAACCACGACCGGGTCTTGGGGAAGAGCCGGTTCTTGGGCCGGGCCGTGGACGACAGGCGGGCGCTGGTGACCGGGTGGGCGGTGGCGTCCCCGCGGTCCGCCCAGCCCCGCCAGGTGGCTTCGCGCCCGGAACCCGACCCCATACCCCCTCATCGGCATGTCGGAGCCGGGGCTGTACCCCGCGAAGACGTGACCGCCGGTCGCCGGTTGTGGGACCGTGTCGTGGTGACCACCGAATCGGACCCGACGGAGGGACACGGTGCCGTCGAGGGACTCCGCTACCGCACGTCGTCGGGTCGGTGGGTGATCGCCGCCACCGTGCTGGGCTCGGGCATGGCGGCCATCGACGCCACGGTGATCGGGATCGCCCTGCCCACCATCGGCCGGGACTTCCACGCCACGCTCGGCACCCTCCAGTGGGTGGTCACCGGCTACACCCTGACCCTGGCCTCGCTGCTCCTCCTGGGCGGGTCGCTCGGCGACCGGTACGGGCGCAGGCGGGTCTTCATGGTCGGAGTGGCCTGGTTCTCCCTGGCCTCGGCGGCCTGTGCCCTGGCCACCGGGTCCACCGAGCTCATCGTGCTCCGGGTCCTCCAGGGGGTGGGCGGGGCCCTGCTCACGCCGGGCAGCCTGGCCATCCTGGAGGCCTCGTTCGCCCCCGACGACCGGAGCGAGGCCATCGGGGCCTGGTCGGGCCTCGGGGGCGTGGCCACCGCGGCCGGTCCCCTGGTGGGCGGGTACCTGATCAGCGCCGCCTCCTGGCGCTGGATCTTCCTCATCAACGTCCCCATCGGCGTACTGGTGCTGGCGGTCTCGGCCCGCCACGTGCCCGAGTCGCACGACGACGCCGCCGTCGGGCGCGTCGACGTGCCCGGGGCGGTGCTGGCCACGGCGTCCCTGGCCGCCTTGGCCTACGCCCTGATCGAGGGACCGTCCCGGGGTTGGTCGTCGGGGCCCGTGCTGGCCTCACTGGCCGTCGGCGTCGTCGGCTCCGCGGCCTTCGTGGTGGTCGAGTCCCGCTCGGCCGCCCCGATGCTCCCCCTCGGCCTGTTCCGCAACCGCCAGTTCGCCGTGACCAACGCCGTGACCTTCGTGGTCTACGCCGGACTGGGGGGCGTCCTGTTCCTCCTGCCCGTGGTGCTGCAGGTGGTGGACGGCTACTCGCCCCTGGAGTCAGGGGTCGCGCTGCTCCCCATCACCGTGGTGATGCTGGCGCTCTCGGCCCGCTCCGGCCGGCTGGCGGCGGTGATCGGTCCGCGGCTCCAGATGAGCGTGGGCCCCGTGGTGGTCGGGGGCGGCCTGGTGCTGATGAGCCGGGCCCCGGACGGCGCCTCCTATGTCACCGCCGTGCTGCCGGCGGTGCTGGTGCTGGCCTTCGGCCTGGCCGTCACCGTGGCCCCGCTGACCTCCACCGCCCTCAACTCCGTCTCCGCCAGCCATGCCGGCCTGGCCTCGGCCGTCAACAACGACGTGGCCCGCCTGGGCAGCCTCATCGCCGTGGCCGTACTACCCGCCCTCGGGGGCATCACCGGGCCTCAGCTACCTCCACCCCCACGCGTTGGCCCAGGGCTTCCAGCGGGCCGTGGTCATCGCCGGGTCGTGGTGCGTGGCCGGCGGTATCACCGCAGCCGTAGGTATTCGGAACCCGTCCCGACTCCCCGGGTCGACGACGGCGACGCCGGCGGACGGCCCGACTCACTGCGCCCTCGAGGCCACCCCGCTCCGCGACGCCGGCTGACAGCTGGCCCCGAAGGCGTCGTAGGGACGCCCGCAGGTGCGGGCCAGGGCATGGCCCGCCTTCCACTGGAACGGGCTGATGCCCCCGGGCTCCCACGGGCCCACCGATCCCTCCTCGACCGCTCGCTCCGCCTTGGGGACCACCCCGAACCGGCGTCGCACCTCGTCGACGGGGAGGTGGGCGAGCGAGAACCAGTCGACCCGGAGGAAGTCGATGCTCCCGGTGCACAGGGCGCCCCGGCGCATGGCGTCGCCCAGCCGGGTGGCCACCCCGGCCTGGGACAGATGGCCGGCGTCGGCCGCGAACAGGCCGGCTCCGGTGGGCAGGTAGGCCGTCTCGAACAGCGACACCACCATGGCCAGCAGCGAGAAGGCCCGCATGTCGTCGTTGGCCCGGGCGATGAAGGCGAAGACCTCGAGCTCGGACTCGACCGTGGTGCCGTAGTCGGCAGTCACGTGGACCCAGTCGTGCTGGGCCAGGAACGGTGGCGCCGAGTCCAGAGTACCGGGGTAGGTGAAACCGCGGGCCCGGTAGAAGTCCGCCACCCGGCGGCCGAGGGCCCCGGACGGAAGGTCCTCGAGGTCCCGCCATCTCCGGGCCAGCTCGGGATCGTGGAACACCGGCTCCCACGCCCCTCCGGCGTGGGAGGACAGGTGCAGGAGCTCCTCGTCCTCCGCCTTCCAGGTGGAGGCGTAGCCGTTGCGCTCGAAGTCCAGCGCGGCCAGGCCCAGGCTCCCGGTGGCGAACTCGTGGGCGACCGAGAGCATCCCCTCCTCCACGCCGGCCGCCCGGGCGAACCGCTCCACCCGGTCCACCACCTCGAGCGGCACCGGCTGGAGCACCAGCACGTAGAGGATCACCATCTGCACGATGCGGGTGCGGAAGCCGAGGGAGCGGAGGGCCAGGACCTCGGCGAACGCCTCGGGGGAGACCGGCTCGGCCGACAGGTCAGGCGAGAGGCCGGTCATGGCCGACACCACCGCCTCGATGAGCAGCCGCTGCAGCGTGGTGAGGCCCCCGTCGGGGGCCACGACGCCGAGGATGCCCCGGCTGAAGGCCAGGACCTCGGCGGCGTCGGGGGGCCGGAGGTTCTCCTTCGACGGGTCGGGGAGAGGCACGGGCACAGGAGCGACGATATCCTCCGAGCCAGCCCCACCCGTCCAGGAAGGTCCTCCACCATGCCGGCCAGCGCAGTCCGATTCGGAGTCCTCGGGGCCGCCCGGATCACCCCGGCGGCACTCCTCCGACCGGCCCGGACCCATCCGGAGGCCAGCGCCGAGGTGGTGGCCGCCCGCAACCTGGGCCGGGCCGTCGACTACGCCACCAAGCACCGGATCCCCCGGGTGAAGGACAGCTACGAGGCGGTGGTCACCGACCCCGACGTCGACGCCGTCTACATCCCCCTGCCCAACAGCCTGCACGCCGAGTGGACCCTGCATGCCCTGGCGGCGGGCAAGCATGTCCTGTGCGAGAAGCCCTTCACCGCCAACGCCGTCGAGGCGGCGCGGGTGGAGCAGGAGGCCGACCGGGCCGCCGGCCAGGACGGACTGGTGGTGATGGAGGCGTTCCACTACCGCTACCATCCGCTGGCCCGACGCATGGGGGAGATCGTGGACAGCGGTGAGCTCGGGGAGCTCCGTCACATCGAGACGTGGCTGTGCGCCCCCATCCCCAAGAAGTCGGACATCCGCTACCAGGCCGACCTGGCCGGCGGGGCCATGATGGACATGGGCTCCTACGTGGTGCACTGGGCACGGCTCCTCGGACGCGGGGAACCCACCGTCGTCTCGGCCCGGGCCAAGCTGCACTCCCCCGACGTCGACCGGGCCATGGTCGCCTACCTGTCCTTCCCGGGCGGCCACACCGGCACCGTCCACTGCTCCATGTGGTCCTCGTCGATCCTCCGGCTGGAGGCCCGCGTCACCGGGGACCGGGGCGAGATGCGGGTGATGAATCCCATCGCCCCGCAGAGCCTGAGCTGGCTGACGGTGCGGTCCCGGGGCCGGCGGCGGCGTGAGTTCACCTCACGGCGCCCGACCTACGCCTACCAGCTCGATGCCTTCTGCGACGCCGTGCTGCGGGGTGGTCCCGTCCTGACCCCTCCGGCCGACGCCACGGCCAACATGACCGTCATCGATGCCGTGTACCGTGCAGCCAACATGCGTCCCCGAGGAGCCTGACCCCGGCCGCGCCTGACCCCGCCAGGCAAGGAGCACACCACCATGAGCACGTTCCCCTACGACGGCCGGTACGCCGTGCACCGCACCCTCCCCGAACAGGGCACGCCACGCAGCGAGATCCTCGAGGCCCTCCACACCATGGCCACCGAGGAGGACGCCGGTTGGGAGTCGGGGAAGTGCTCAGGCACCATGTACTGCGGCGACCACGACCACTACGCCTTCCTCATCGAGGCGTTCGGCCGGTTCGCCCATGTGAACGCCCTGCAACGGGACATGTGCCCGAGCGCCACCAAGTTCGAGGCCGAGATCATCGCCATGACCCTGGACCTTCTCCACGGTGACGCCGTCACCGACGGCGAGCCGGCCGGGCTTCTGTCCAGCGGGGGCACCGGCAGCATCTCGCACGCCATGCTGGCCTACCGGGAGTACGGCGCCGCCCACCGGGGCATCGGCCGTGCCAACGTCATCAAGCCCGAGACCGCCCACCCGGCCTTCGACAAGGCCTGTCACCTGTTCGGCATCGAGCTCCGGGTGGCCCCGGTGGACCCGGTCACCACCCAGGTGGACACGGCGTGGGTGGACAGCCACATCGACGGCGACACCGTGGCCATCGTGGGCTCGGCCTGCAACTACGGCTACGGCACCATCGACCCCATCGCCGAGCTGTCCGACATCGCCCTCCGCCACCGGGTCGGGCTGCACGTGGACAGCTGCCTGGGTGGGTTCATCCTGCCCTTCGGCCAGGAACTGGGCTACGACATCCCCGTCTTCGACTACCGGATCCCGGGGGTCACCTCTATCTCCGCCGACACCCACAAGTACGGCTACGCCCTCAAGGGCACCTCGGTGCTCACCTTCCGGGACAAGGCCCTCCGCAACGCCCAGTACTTCTTCCTCACCGGTTGGAGCGGGGGCAAGTACTGCTCCCCGGGCATGGACGGCTCCCGTTCCGGGGGCCTGATCGCCGCCACCTGGGCCTCCATGGTCCAGCTGGGCCGGGAGGGCTACCGCCACTACGCCCGGGAGATCTTCGAGACGGCCGCCACCATGCAGCAGGCGGTGCGCTCCCACCCCGAGCTGCGGATCCTCGGGAACCCGACGTTCCTGTTCAGCTTCACCTCCGACGAGTTCGACATCTACCACGTGAACGACTTCCTACGCGAGCGTGGCTGGCGGTTCAACGGCCAGCAGTACCCCAACGCCCTGCACATGGCGGTGACCCGGCCGCAGACCCAGCCCGGCCTGTCCGACACCTTCGCCGCCGACCTGGCTGGTGCCGTGGCCTATGCCGTCGAGCACGCCGCCGAGGCGCCCCGGTCCGGGGCCATCTACGGTGGGGTGGCCGGGGGTATGACGGAGGAGGCCGACGAGTTCATCGCTGTGGTGATGGCCGACATGATGGACACCCAGCAGTCCATTCCCGCCGACGCCTGAGCTGCCTTGGTGCCGTGGATGGCGGCGCCGTCGCCGGCTAGGTCTCGCTCATGACCCGGTGCACGGCCGGGATGGTCCCGGCCGGACCGGGACGGCCCAGCAGGAACCCCTGGACCTCGTCGCAGCCCATCTCCCCGACCGCGGCCAGTTCCGCCTCGGTCTCCACCCCCTCGGCCACCACCTGGAGACCCAGCTTGTGGGCCAGGTCCACCACGGTGGCGATCACGGTCGGGTCCTGTCCGGCCGTGCCCAGGCCCGACACGAAGCTGCGGTCCACCTTGAGGCGGTCGATGGGGAGGCCCTTCAGGTACAGCAGCGACGAGTAGCCGGTGCCGAAGTCGTCGAGGGCGATGTGCACCCCGAAGTCGCGCACCTCCTGCATGACCGCCCGGATCCGGGCGATGTCCATGACCAGGGCCAACTCGGTGACCTCGAGGACCAGGCACCGGGGGGCGAGGTCGGCGAGGGTCAGGGCATGCCGCACGTCGTCGGCGAAGTCGGGGTCCTGGAGCTGGCGGGCCGAGACGTTCACCGACACCGTGAGGTCGTGGTGGCCCTCGTGCTGCCACGTCCGGCACTGCCGGGTGGCCTCATGGAGCACCCACCGACCGACGGGCACGATCTCGCGGCTCCGCTCCAGCAGGGGGATGAACTCGTCGGGCGCCACCGAGCCCAGCCCGGGATGCCGCCATCGCAGCAGCGCCTCCATGCCCACCAAGGCTCCGCCGAAGGCGAACACCGGCTGGTAGTGGAGGCTGAGCTGCTCATCCTGGAAAGCGCCCCGCAGTTCGTGGGCCAGCTGGCTGCTGCGCCGCTTGTCCTCGCCTATGACCGGGTTGTAGGCCTCGTAGCGGGCCGGGCCCCCCCGCTTGGCCTGGTACATGGCCGCATCGGCCTGGGCCAGGACCACCTCGGGGTCCGAGTCGGGCAGCACCGATGTGATGCCGATGCTCACCGACGTGTGCAGCTGCCGCTCCCCGACGGGCACGCCCGCCCGCATGGCGATGTGGATGCGCTCGGCCAGGGAGCGCGCCGCCCCCTCGGGGTCGGTGAGGTCGGCGGCCAGGACCACGAACTCGTCGCCGCCCAGGCGGGCCACGGTGTCACCCGACCGGGCCAGGGCCTGCAACCGGGAGGCCACCGCCACCAGCAGGCTGTCGCCGGCCGGATGGCCGAACCGGTCGTTGATGGCCTTGAAGTTGTCGAGGTCCAGATAGAGGAGGACCGCCCCGGTCCCACGGCGCTCCAGGGAGGCGGCCGCCTGCCGGACCCGGTCGGTCAACAGCGTCCGGTTGGGCAGACCGGTCAGCTGGTCGTGCAGGGCGCGGTGGGCCAGACGGGCCTGCTCGTCGTTCAACCGCTCCTGGAGGAAGCGACGGGTGTCGTCGAACTGCCGGATGATGCGCACCAGGCTGCCGTCGCAGCTGAACCGGACCACGTTGGTGGCCAGGGTCAGCAGCCGCTCGCCCACGCCCAGTCGGTAGCCCTCCTCCTTCAGGACGGCGATGGTGATGTCCCGCCAGGCGAAGTAGGCCTTGGCCACGCTGGCCAGGACGGCGTCCTCCAGGATGGCCTGCTCCCCCTGTTGGGCCAGTACCGCCTCGTCCTCGTCCGAGGCCGCCTGGTCGGTGGCCAGCCATCGACCGATGAGCTCGGTCCCCAGCCGGGCCGTGACGTAGGCATGACCCTGCAGGTCCTGGGCGAACTGCTCGTCGACCATCCTCCCGACATCGTCGGCCCGGCCCAACAGGGCACGACCCAACTCGATCCGCTCCGCGCTCACCGTCGAATCCACCGGGCCGCCTTCCACAGGGTCGATACGGGTCCCACCCTGGTCACCGGGGGCGGGCAGAAGCTGGCCGCGTCCTCCCGCGGACGCTCGCTGATCGGGCCTTCCATACCCCTTCCCATCGGCACAACATCCCGGCGACTTGACCACCCGGCGCCGTCAGCGGGCCGCTCGCGACGCCCCGACCCGGGCCGTCGCCTGGTGCCGCTCGACACCGGGAGTGGGCGCCACCAGCACGCCGGAACACTGCTGGAACCAGTCCCAGAACCCGTCAGGGGGCATCGGCCGGGCCAGGAAGTAGCCCTGGGCGCTGTCGCAGCCCAGTTGGCTGAGCTGCTCCCAGGTGGCGAGGTCCTCGACGCCCTCGGCCACGGTACGCAGGCCCAGGTTGCGGGCCAGGTCCACCACCGCCCGGACGATGACCGCATCATCGGAGTCCTCGACCATGTCCTCCACGAAGGTCCGGTCGATCTTGAGCTGGTGCACGGGCAGGTCGCGCAGGTAGGCCAGCGACGAGTAGCCGGTGCCGAAGTCGTCGATGGAGAGGGTGACGCCCATCTCGGCCAGTTCGGTCAGCACCCTCCGGGCCCGGGTCGGGTCGGTCATGATGATGGTCTCGGTGATCTCGAGGTCGAGCAGGTGGGGCGGCACCCGCCAGGTGGCCAGTGCCACCCGGACCACCTCGGGCAACGAGGCGTCGAGCAGGCTGCGGGTGGACAGGTTGACCGCCACCGAGAGCTCGAGGGATCCGGCCGGGTCGGCCTGATCCATCCAGCGCCGGCACTGGTGCAGCGACTCACCGAGGAGCCAGTGGGTGATGGGCTCGATCAGTCCGGTGCGTTCGGCCTCGGGGATGAACGAGTCCGGGTAGAGGAGGCCGAGGGTGGGGTGCTGCCACCGGACCAGGGCCTCGGCTCCCTCCACGTGACCCGTCCGCAGGGAGGCCTTGGGTTGGTAGTGGAGGACGAACTCATCCCGGGCCACGGCATGGCGCAGGTCGCCGAGCAGGGCCAGCCGGTCGGGCGTGTTGATGTCGAGCTCGTCCCGGTACACCACCACGTGGGCCTGGGTCTCCTTGGCCACGTACATGGCCACGTCGGCCCGTTGCAGGAGCAGATCGGAGCTGCGACCGTCGGCGGGGGCCAGCGAGATCCCGCAGCTGGCCTCGATGCCGAGGACCGTCCCCCCGACGTCGAAGGGGAATTCCAGCACGGCGATGATGCGGTTGGCCACGGCCAGGGCGTCGGACTCCCCGGCCACGTAGGGAAGGAGCACGCAGAACTCGTCCCCTCCCAGCCGGGCCAGGGTGTCCCCGGCCCGGAGCACGGAATTCACCCGGGGTCCGACCTCGGTCAGAACCTTGTCGCCGTAGTTGTGGCCCATGGTGTCGTTGATCTCCTTGAAGCGATCGAGGTCGAACAACATCACCGCGGTGACCGAACCGTCCAGGGCCGCCCGGACGAGGGCCTTGTCGGTGCGGTCGTAGAACAGGGCCCGGTTGGGCAGCCCGGTGAGCATGTCGTGGAGGGCCTGGTGGGCCAGTTGGGCCTCGGCCCGCTCCTTCTTCTCGCCGGTGGCCCCGACCATGCGGATGACGATGGCCAGCACGAAGGCGCCGAGGGCGCCGATGGTCTCGGACTGGGACCGGCTCAGCATGGACGGAACGAGGCCGAACCACAACATGACCTGGGCGGCGGCGACAGTGAGCAGCGACCATCCCATCACCGAGCGCCACAGGTGGGCGCCCCACGTCTGCAGCTCCTGGACGGCGACGAAGGCGTAGGCCATGCCCAGGGCGGGACCCCAGCCGGTCATGTAGATCACCACGGTCACCGCCAGCACGTGGATGGCCGTCCGGGCGTGCCGCCGGGGCGATCCGGGAGGAGCGCTGTGCCACGGCTCGACCAGCAGGGACAGGAGGGCGAAGCCGCCGATGGCCACCACATAGGCCCAGATGGGCTCTCGGGCCACCAGGCCGAAGTGGTTGAAGGCGACCAGGACCCCGAGGGCCGCCGGCCCCACCGCGTTCGACAGCACCAATGGCGACAGGTCGCGCCGGCGACGCGGCGCATCGGCCGGTTCCGCCGCTTCCACCTCGGCCAGCGAGACCCCATCCGGCCGTGAACGGCGCTCAAGATCGCTTCCGCCATCGGGAGTGCTTCCCACATCTGTCCATCGGCACTACCAGAGGCCCTCTTGAGGTCGGTCCCACCGCCCCTTCCGCCACCCGGCTGGTCGTTCGGCTACTCCCCCCCTGGTCCCTGACGCATATCCCTAGATCTCTACCTCACCGTTACATTGAGAGTCGAGAGTTGGGGATCCGGTCGGAAGTTGGGTCGGTCCGGCCCCGACCGGAGGTCGTTCCTATCCGAGTCGGTCCTCGGCCCGGTCGGCCCATTGGACATCTGCGTAGGGTGGTTCCCCGTCGACCGATCGAAGACGGTCGAGCGCTCGAGGAGATGGCCATGAAGGCAGCGGTGTACTACGAGACGGGTGGGCCGGAGGTGTTCCGCTACGAGGACATCCCCGATCCGGTGGCCGGGGACGGCGAGGTGCTGGTACGGGTGGAGGCGGTGAGCATCGAGGGCGGAGACACCCTCAACCGGCTAGGTGGGGCCATGACGACCGTGCCCCACATCGTGGGCTACCAGTGCGCCGGGACCGTGGTGGCGACCGGCACCGCCGTCTCCGACCTGAGCGAAGGGGACCGGGTGGTGACGGTGGGCGTGGACGGTTCCCATGCCGAGCTCCGGGCCGTGGGGGAAGCCTTCTGCTGGGCCATCCCGGCGGGCGTTCCCACCCCCGAGGCCGCCTGTGTGCCGGTGCCCTTCGGCACCGCCGACGACTGCCTGTTCGAGTTCGGGCGACTCCGGGAGGGTGAGACCGCGCTCATCCACGCCGGGGCCAGTGGTGTGGGTATCGCCGCCATCCAACTGGCCGCCCGGGCCGGGGCCCGTGTGCTGGCCACGGCGTCCAGCCCCGAACGTCTCGACCGCCTCGCTCCCCTGGGCCTCGACCTCGGGATTGACTACACCGCCGTGGACTTCGTCGAGGCCGTACGCCAGGCCACCGACGGGAAGGGGGCCGATGTGATCGTGGACTCGGTGGGCGGCTCGAACCTCCAGAAGAGCCTGCTGTGCCTGGCCTACCGCGGCCGGTGCATCACCTTCGGCGATGCCGGCCGCGAGGGGACGAGCCGGCTGGACATCGCCACCATGCGCGGCAACAACCAGACCCTGGTGGGGTACTTCTTGGGGGCCGAGCTCTTCCTCGGCCGTCGGGCCCACGCCATGATCGCCCGGCACCTCGACGACATCGCGGCGGGACGGCTCCAGGTGGTGGTGGACCGGACGTTCAGCCTCGAGGAGGCCGGCGAGGCCCACGCCTACATCGAGAGCCGCCAGGCCTTCGGACGGGTGCTCCTCGTCCCCTGACGCCCCGGGTCCGGAGGCAGAATCGGTCCCACGTTGGCCCGGCGGAGGGGGCATCCGGCGGCGGACACCGGGCCGGGTGACACCCGCCTCGGGGCACCCCGCACTGGGTAGCCTGCATCCATGATCCGACCCGCCGTCGCCCACGACGTCGAGGCCCTGGTGGGACTGGTCCACGACCTGGCCGAATTCGAGCGCTCGCCGCAGTCCGTGCACATCACCGACGGACAGCTGCACGACGCCCTGTTCGGACCGTCCCCGGTCGTGTTCGCCCACGTGGCCGAGGAGCAGGGCCGGATCGTGGGGATGGCCATCTGGTTCCTCACCTTCTCCACCTGGACCGGACGCCACGGGATCCACCTGGAGGATCTGTACGTCCGGCCCGAGGCCCGCTCGGGCGGTGTCGGCCGGGCGCTCCTCCGCGCATTGGCCACGACCGCCCACCGCTCGGGTTACGCCCGGGTGGAGTGGTCCGTGCTCGACTGGAACGAGAAGGCGCTTCGCTTCTACCGATCCCTGGGTGCCGAACCCCTCGACGAGTGGGTCGGCTACCGGTTGAGCGGAGAGGCGTTGGCCGTCCTGGCCGGCCAGGACGAGCCCACTTCGCCGGGCCACGTCTGAGACAGCAGCCAGCCGCACCGGCGGCCGAAGGGCTGCTCCGGGCCGATCAGCCGATCCCCGGCAGTACCTCAGATGGTGAAGGCCAGATTGTCCACCAGTCGGCGGGCCAGGGCGGCGTCGCCGGTCATGCGGACCCCGTCGGTCCCTGCCGACGGGCCATCGTCACGCCCACCGGTCAGGCGCAAGAACAGGGCCGCCGACAGCTCAACCCCCACCGTGACCGGCCCGTCGAGGGCGTCCACCACGGCGGCCCGTCCTTCCACGCTCACCAGAAAGGTCCGCTCCACGTCCCCGGTGAGATCGATCCGGACCCGCGACCCGTCGGGCAGGCCGGCCCGCCGACCGACGATGTAGCCCAGTCCGGTGGCCACCTCCTCGAGGCAGGAGGACACGTCGTCAGGGTCGCCGCGGCCCGGCAGTCCCAGCGCCAGGCGGATGTCGTGCTCGTGCATGTAGCAGTCGAAGTGACGGATTCTCATGAACCGTCCGTAGGTCTCGTCGTTCCCCACCGGCGTCCACGACGGGGCGTCGAACTCGGCCTGGGTCATGGCCGCCAGCGCGGCCAACCGGTCGGCAGTAACGGCGGTCCACCGGTCCACCATCTCCGAACCCGTCAGCGGACGCATGGACTCCACCCAGACCTCGTTGGCCGCGGCCACCGGGTTCCTCATGTGGTCGAGGTGGGAGACGTCGGCCACCGGTGGGGCCTGGCCCGCCAGCATCAGCTCGGTGCCCGTCATGTGGCTCAGGACGTCGTGCACCGTCCACCCGGGCAGGCACGAGTCCGTTGCCCACTGGTCGTCGGTGAGGTCGGAGACCACCGTCGTAATGGCGGCGAACTCCCCGCCCAGCAGGCTCACGATCCGGTCCCGGTCGACGATGGTCGGCACCCCGACACCGTAGCGCCCGGCGGGACCGGGAGACCGGCCCGGGGCCAGGTAGGACCACCGTGATCGGCCCCTTCGGGTCGGCTGGCCCGAGGGAACACTAAATCGGAACGCCGTCCGAGCCGATAGAGGAGCATCGAGCCGGCAGAAGCGGGAACTGGGGCATGAGGCGTAACGCCTGGAAGTGCTGGGTGATCACGGGTGTGGCCGTCACGGCGGGATACTTCGCGGTCCCAGGGTCCACCGGGCGTGCCATCGTCTACCTGGCCATCGGACTCGGATCAGTGGCCGCCATCCTGATCGGCACCGTCCTCCACCATCCCCAGGACCGTCTCAGTTGGTACCTGCTGGCCCTGGGGGCGCTCTGCTTCACCCTGGGGAACTCGGTCCAGTCGGCCTACGGGCTGATCCTCCACCGGGCCGTGCCCCTGCCGTCGGCGGGCGACGTCCTCTACCTCCTGGGCTACCCCCTCGTCTTCGCCGGGCTCCTGAGGCTCACCCGCAGCCGGGGCCGCTCCACCCAGCGGGAGGACAACGCCGATGCCGCCATCATGGCCATGGCCGGTCTGACCTTCTGGTGGCAGTTCGTCATGCATGCGTATGTCCACGACAGCTCGCTGGCCCTCGGCGGCAAGCTGGTGATGCTGGCCTACCCGGCCATGGACGTGCTGGCGGTGTTCATCGTCTTCCGCGCCCTGCTCTTCGGTCGGGCCCGGCGGCCGTTGCACAAGCTGCTGGCGGCGTCCCTGGTCACCCTGCTGGCGGCCGACATGGCCTACGAGCTTCTGGTGCTCGACGGTCACTACACCGACGGCAGTGCCGTGGATGCCCTGTTCCTCCTGTCCTACGTGCTGCTGGGCGCCTCGGCCCTCCACCCGTCGATGGCCGAGGCCGTGGCACCTGTAACCCCCCAGGCGCCCAACATCTACCTGCGGGAGAACGACGGGCGCCAACGCGTACCGGTAGTGGCCTTCGCCGGCTTCGTACCCCCCAGCGTGCTGCTGGTGGCCAGTGCCCTCGGGGCGCCTGTCAACGTTTCCGTCATGGCCGGCATCTGCATCGCCGTCTTCGCCCTCATCTACCTGCGCATGATGTGGCTGATCGGCACATCACCGGGCAGACCAACGAGATCGAAGTCCACGCCCGTGCCCTCGAGGCGTCACTGCGCCAACGCGAGGCCCTCGAGGCCGATCTCCGGCACCTGGCCTTCCACGACGAGCTGACCGGCCTGGCCAACCGGGCCCTCCTCCACGACCGGGTGGAGCAGGCCCTGGCCCGCCTCCCAGCGCACCGGCCGGACGGTGGCGCTGTGCTTCGGCGACCTGGACGGGTTCAAGACCGTCAACGACACCCTGGGCCACCACGTCGGCGACAGCGTGCTGGTCAGGGCCAGCCGGCTGCTGACTCTCCATCGTCCGCCCCGGCGACACCGTGGCCCGTCTGGGAGGCGACGAGTTCGCCGTGCTCATGGTCGACGTGGAGAATGCCCGACGCCGCGGTGGACTTCGCCCATCGCATCGTGTCGGTCCTCCGGGACGCCCCTGACTTCGAAGGCAACCAGGTCGGCCTGTCCATCAGCGTGGGCGTGGCCTACGGCGAGCCGGGCAAGACCACCGAGCAACTCCTAGTCCGAGGCGGACTCGGCCATGTACGAGGCCAAGGAGACGGGTAAGAACCGGGTCGAGGTGTTCCGGACGTCGATGCGGTCGCGCATGCTGGAGCGGCTCGACCTGACCAACGGGTTCCGGTGGGCGCTGGGGCGTTCGGAGTTCTTCCTCGAGTACCAGCCCATCGTGTCCTCTGGTCGACCAACGGCTCCAGGGATTCGAGGCCCTGGTCCGGTGGAACCATCCCAACCTCGGCGAGGTGGAGCCGCTGCGCTTCATCCCCATCGCCGAGGAGACCGGGTTCATCGTGCCCCTGGGGCGGTGGGTGCTGGTCGAGGCGTGCGAGCAGCTGGCCGCCTGGGGTGTCGAGTCCGGGCGAGGCCCTCACCCTGTCGGTCAACCTGTCACGGCGTCAGCTGATCTCCCCGCACCTGACCGACGAGGTCCGGACGGCCCTGGTCTCGCTGAGCGGCATCGATCCCCACCAGCTCATCCTGGAGGTCACCGAGAGCGTCCTGATGGAGGATCCCGACCGGGCCGCCCAGGCGCTGTCCGAGCTCCGGGCCCTGGGCATCCGCATCGCCGTCGACGACTTCGGCACCGGATACTCCTCGCTCAGCCACCTGCAGCGCTTTCCGGTGGACGTGCTCAAGATCGACAAGTCCTTCATCGACCCCCTGGCCCGGCAGGACCCGGAGAGCATGGCCCTGGTCACCGCCATCATCGGCCTGGCCCAGGAGCCTCGGGCCTCGACGTCATCGCCGAGGGCATCGAGCACCAGAGCCAGCTCCACCGCCTGGTCGAGCTGGGCTGTCTCCGGGCCAGGGCTTCCTGATGGCCCGACCCCTCGACCAGCGCGCCGCCGTGGAGTACGTCACCGAGTCGGCCGGGGCCCTCTCCATCGGCTAGTGCTGCGACCGGGGGTCGGGACGGTCCTCTACACTCGGCCTCAGGTACCGTGCCGACGGAGGGGGACCCTGATGGCCGTGAGTCGCTGCTATGGGCCGTGAGCCGCGTGAGGCACGGGCATAAGCCGATGACGACGACTGCAGACCGAGTTCACCGCGGACGAGCTGCTGGCCGACCACGACATCGCCGAGCCGCTGTATCGGCGAGGGGTGCGCTGCCACGGGGGCTTCGACGACCAGGGCCGGTACGTCTCGCCCCGGACGAAGAACCGCTGGCCGGCCATCGAAGCCTGGGAGGAGCAGCGCCGGGAGCAGTTCGCGCACGCCGATCCTCGACGTGCCCCTCGAGACCTGGCCCGAGAACTTCCCCAATGTGAGCCCAGTCGAAGTTGCTGATCCGGTCACGGGGCGCCCGAGCCGACCATCAGCGCCCTCACCCGGATCGGGACGGTGGAGGGCTTCGGGGCCATGCTGCGGCACCTGCCCGTGCCCGACTTCCCCGCTGCTTCGACGAGGACATCAGCGGCACCGCCATCGACCACATCGACCGGGGTCTGTTCGAGGCCCACGCCCGCGACGAGTCCGGATTCGGCGACGCTGGCCGGCCACGACCGCATGTGGTTCGTGGCCCGGGACATCGCCTTCGAGCACCCGGTCGACCGACGGACCAGACGGCCCGGCATGCTGGCCCGGATGGGCATCGACCCCCGCCCGAAGTCCGCCGCGCAGCTGGACCACGCTCCGCCGGGCGGCGGTGGAGCAGACGGGTCCTGCCCGACGACATCGACTTCACCCTGGAGATGGTGGTCGGCCGGATGATCGGGCTGCTGCTGATCGAGATCTCCGCCTTCCACGGGTTCCGCTGGGCCGAGGAGGTGCTGGGCGACACCGAACTGGTGGCCGGCGACGGTGAGGCGGCCACGCTGGTCTCCTACATCCGGGCCGACGAGACCCCCCATGTGGCCTGGCTCCGCACCGCCCTCTCCGAGATGCGTGACCGGACCTGGGTGGGGAGCGACGGCCGCCGACCATGCCGGGACCGAGATGATCGGCCGGCTGTGGGACCGGGCGCTGCAGCGACTCGCTCCTGCTGCGCCGCCAGGACAACCTCGGCTTCATCATGGGCGAGATCGAGCGACGCCCTGGCCGGGCGACCCGACGGCGACGACCTCATGGAGGAGATGCTTTCGCTCGGCTCGGTGGTCCGGGCCGGGGACGGGACCCTGACCGAGCCACCCGGCCCTCTCGCCCTGGGCTGACCGGGCCCGCCGCGACCCTCCGCCGGCACCGGGCGAAAGGACAGACGATGAAGTTCGGCATCTTCTACGAGCACCAGCTGCCCCGTCCCTGGAACGAGAGCAGCGAGCAGCAGCTCATCACCGACGCCCTCGACCAGATCGAACTGGCCGACCGGCTGGGGGTGCAGTACCTCTGGGAGGTGGAGCACCACTTCCTCGAGGAGTACTCCCACTCCAGTGCACCCGAGGTCTTCCTGGCCGCGGCCAGCCAGCGCACCCGGCGGATGCGCATCGGCCACGGCGTGGTCCAGACCGCGCCCCGGCTACAACCACCCGGCCCGCATCGCCGAGCGGATCGCCATGCTCGACCTGGTGTCCGACGGCGGGTCGAGTTCGGGACGGGCGAGTCGTCCTCCGAGGCCGAGCTGGCCGGGTTCGGGGTCGACCGGGACACCAAGCGGGAGGCGTGGCTGGAGGGGCTCGAGGTGGCGGTCCGGTGCATGACCGAGACGCCGTTCGGCGGGGTCGAGGGCAGGTTCGTCTCCATGCCACCCCGCAACGTGGTGCCCAAGCCGGTCCAGAAGCCGCACCCACCGCTGTGGGTGGCCTGCAGCCGCCGGGACACCATCCTGCTGGCGGCGGAGAAGGGCATCGGGGCCCTCAGCTTCGCCTTCGTCGAGCCCGAGGACGCCAAGCAGTGGGTGGACGACTACGCGGCCGTGCTCCGGCGAGCGCTGCGTGCCGGTGGGCCTGTCGGTCAACCCCCAGGTGGCCTGCGTCACCCCCATGATGTGCGCCCGGAGCGAGGAGGACGCCCTGGCCCGGGGGCTCGAGGGGGCCAACTTCTTCGGCTACTCGCTGGCCCACTACTACGTGTTCGGCGACCATGTCCCGGCCGCCACCGACGTCTGGGCCGAGTTCCTGAGCGCCGACGGGGATCGATGGGCTACTCGCCCGAGGCGGCCCTGGCCGCCCGACACGCAGACCCTGGGGGCCAAGGCGGCCGCCGGCGACCAGACCGGGCTGCGGGGTGCGATCGGCACCCCGGACCAGCTGCGGCAGTTCCTCCGGCGCTACGAGGCGGCCGGCGTGGACCAGCTCATCTTCGTCATGCAGGCCGGCCACAACCGCCACGAGGACATCATGGAGTCGATCGAGCTGTTCGGGACCGAGGTGCTCCCCGAGTTCGTCGAGCGGGACGAGGCGGCCGGTCCGGCCAAGGCGGCCCGGTGGGAGCCGGTCATCGAAACCGGCCCTGGCCCGCCGGGACCGCCGGGACCCGGTCATGCCCCCGGACTACGTCATGCGGGCCATCCCCAAGCAGATGGTGGAGGCCCTGGACAGCGAGCCGGCCCGGCAGTGGCTGGAGGATCTGGCCGACAAGCAGGCGGCCGGGTCGCACGGACGAGGAGTTCCAGCGCCTGGTGGACGGGTGAGCCGACCGGCCCGGCGTCGCCGGTGCCGACCGCCTCGCTGGCCCGACGCTCGCCCGGCCAGGCCGAGGAATTACGCTGGGCCCGTGACCTCGTCCTCGACCTCCGCATCCGCCGGGCCCGGACCCTCGGATCAGCACGGCTCTGGTCCGGACGGCCGTGGCGACAGTGTGGCCACGGCCGAGCTGACCGTCGACGGCATGCACTGCGGTGCGTGCGTGGCACTCATCGAGGAGTCCCTCACCGAGCGGTCCGGAGTGGACGCAGCCTCGGTCGACCTCGAGGCGGCCCGGGCCGTGGTCGACTACGACCCCTCCCGGGTGGGACCGCGACGATCTCCGTGCCACCATCGCCGAGGCCGGCTACTCGGCCACCCGGTCGGCTAGGGCACCCGCCACCATGTCCACCGCGCCCCAGTGGTATCGCCCACCGGCGGCGCCGGACGAGCCGCCACCTGGCCACCGCCGAGCTCGAGCTGGGCGGCATGCACTGCAGCGCCTGTGCCACCCGGATCCAGAGGACGCTCGGTCGTCTCCCGGCCGTGGCCAGCGCCTCGGTCAACCTGGCCACCACCCGGGCCTTCGTCTCCTACGACCCGGCCCGGCTGGACACCGACGAGCTGTGCCGGGCCGTCTCCGAGGTGGGCTACACGGCCGCACCGGTGGTCGGCGACCGGCCCGGCGGCGATCGGCACCGACCCCGACCACTGGGTGGCCCGGGCGGCCATCTCGTGGCCCCTGGCCCTGGCCGCCCTGGCCGTGGCCCTGGCCGCACCGGAGACGGCCGCGGCCGGCTGGACCGTGCTGGTCCTGGCCGTCGTGGTCGAGATCGCCGGGGGCTGGCCCTTCCTGCGGGACAGCGCCCGGCTGCTCCGCCACGGCGCCACCAGCATGGACACGCTGATCGCCCTCGGGCACCCTGGCCGCGCTGGCGGTCAGCGCCGTCGAGGCCATCGCCCTCGGCGGCCGCCACGTCCACCTGGGAGGCAGCGGGGCCTTCGCCGCCCGGCTGCACGGGGTGATGGCCCCGCTCATCGTGGCCATCCTGGTCACCGGGCGGGCCGATCGAGGCCCGGGCCCGGGCCCGGGCGGCCCGGGCCATGCACTCCCTCCTCTCGCTGCGCCCGCCCACGGCCCGGGTGGTCGCCGACCCCGAGGACGACGACGGCGAACTGGTCGCTCCCGAGAGCGTCCCGGTCGGAGCGCTGGTCCGGGTGCGGCCGGGCGAGGCCCTCCCCCTCGACGGCACGGTGGTGACCGGATGGTCGCCGGTGGACGAGTCCATGCTCACCGGCGAGCCCCTCCCGGTGGACCGGGGTCCGGGCGACCCGGTCACCGGGGGCACCCGCAACGGCGAGCGGCGTCCTGGTGGTCCGGGTCGGCGCGGTGGCCGCCGAGTCGGTGCTGGCCCGGCTGCAACGGCTGGTGGACGACGCCCAGCGGGACAAGGCCCCGCTCCAGCGCCTGGCCGACCGGATCAGCAGCGTCTTCGTGCCCGCTGGTGCTGCTCGGCGCCGCCGGTGACCTTCCTGGCCTGGTGGCTGGTGGTCGGCAACGCCGGGCCAGGCCGTCCTGAGCGGTCTGGCCGTGCTGTTGGTGGCCTGTCCCTGCGCCATGGGCCTGGCCGCGCCGGTGGCCATGATGGTGGGGTGCGGCCGGGCCGCGGCCCTGGGCATCTTCATCCGCAGCGGCGACGTGCTCGAGCGGCTGGCCAAGGTGGACACGGTGGTCTTCGACAAGACCGGTACCCTCACCGAGCGCCACGCCGAGGTCACGTCGGTGTCCGCCGCCCCCGGTATCAGCGCCGACGAGGTGCTGGCCCTGGCCGCCGCCGTGGAGGCGGAGAGCGAGCATCCCATCGCCTCGGCCATCACCACGGCGGCCGTCGGCGGGACGACCAGTCGGGACGGCGTCGGACGTCCGCTCGCTGCCCGGGGTGGGTGTCACCGGCACCGTGGGTCCGGCCACTCGATACGGGTCGGCCGCCTGGTCCCCGGCGGAGCTCCCCGAACCGCTCCGGACCGACGTGATGGCGCACGTACGAGGCCGGGGCGAGACGGTGGTGGTGGTGGAGCGGGACGGCGTGGCCATCGGGGCCATCGCCGTGACCACGCCGCTGCGGCCCGAGGCCGGGCCGGCCGTCGGCCACCTGCGGTCCATGGGACTGTCCTCGGCCATCCTGAGCGGGGACAGCGGGCCGGCCGTGCGCACCGTGGCCGCCGACGCTGGGCATCACCGACGCCCGCAGCGGCCTGAGCCCGGCCGACAAGGTGGCGGCGCTGGCCGGGCTGCGACGGCGAGTCCGGCCAGGTCGTGATGGTGGGCGACGGGGTCAACGACGCCCCCGCCCTGGCCGCCGCCGATGTCGGCTGCGCCATCGGGAGCGGATCCGAGGCGGCGCTGGCCAACAGCGACGTCGCCCTGCTGGGCAACGACCTCCAGGGGGTGCCGGCGGCCATCGGGGTGGCCGGATCGACCTACGCGGTGATCGTGCAGAACTTCGGCTGGGCCATGGGCTACAACATGTCGGCCCTTCCCCTGGCCGCCTTCGGCCTGCTCGACCCGCTGGTGGCCGCCGTGGCCATGGGACTGTCCAGCCTGATCGTGGTCCTGAACAGCCTGCGCCTGACTCGGCTGGGCCGGTCGGGGCCGGCCGAGGTCGATCGCGCCCCGGGTCCTCCGGGGGCGTCGGGGCGTTATGGCCTTCGGTGGCGCTGCCCGATCGTCCTGTTCGCCGGGCTGACCGTGGTCAGCCAGGTCGTGTCCCCGGCCCGGGGCCAGTCCCTCCTCCCCGAGCCTGCCCGCCATCGCCACCCACGCCCTGCCCCGCGGGCGGGTCGGCCGAGACCTACCTCGACCCGGGCGGGGTCGGGGTCAACCAGTTCCACCTCATCTTCATCGGGGAACCCGTCCGACCTGGCCACCGTGGACCCGGTGGTGACGGCGACCACGGCCGGAGGCACCCCCCACCTCCTGCGCCAGCTCACCGTGAGTGCCGGCCACTTCAGCGAGGTCGTGGTGCTGACCCCCGGCACCTGGCGGTTCACCGTGGACACACCGTTCGGAGCCCACGCCGTCTCGTTCACGGCCACGGTCTCCGTCTCGTCGTGACGGGGCGGAAGGCCCGGGCCCCTGGTCCGGGACCGATCTTCTGTCAGGCCGACCGCCACCACCGGGGCCGTCGCCGCTAGGATCCCGGCCATGTCATCCCGGGGGATTCGTCTGGCACTGGTGGGGATACTGGCCGCATCGGCGCTGGCCGTCGGCGCGACGGGGGCGACCGCCGGCGCCTCGGCACCGGCGGTGACGAGCATCACCATGCAGGCCCGGGCCTACACCCCCCATGCCCCGGCGGGCGGTACCGACGACTACCACTGCACGCTGGTCGACCCCCATGTCACCCACAACTCGTTCATCGTCTCCAGCCAGTTCTACCCGAACAGCGTGGAGGTCCATCACGCCATCCTCTTCCTGGTGCCCCCGGACGAGGTGGCGGCGGCCAAGGCCGCCGACACCGACAGCCGGGGGTGGACCTGCTTCGGCGAGACGGCCCTGCCCGGTACCGGCCTGGCCCAGATCTCCCAGACCCCGTGGCTCACGGCGTGGGCCCCCGGTCACGGCGAGGACGTCCTCCCCACCGGGACCGGGGTCAAGTTCCCGGCCGGGAGCATGGTCATCATGCAGATCCACTACAACCTGCTGCGGGGCGACAAACCGGTCAGCGCCAAGCTGACCCTCCACACCGTGCCCTCCACCACGTCCCTCCAGCCGCTCTCCCTCGAGCTCATGCCGGCGCCCCCGGACATCCCCTGTCCAGCCGCCGTGACCGGCCCACTGTGCAACCGGGCGGCCTCTCTGGCCGACCTGGGCCAGCGGTTCGGGGCGGCCCGGTGGGCTTCGTCGACTTCCTCGAGCAGTTCTGCGGCCGCAACACGGACGACCCCCCGGCCGGCGACACCACGTCGTGCGACTGGCCCGTCCAGGGGGGACGGGAGATCGTCCGACTGGGCGTCCACATGCACCTCCTGGGTCGGGGCATGAAGATCGTGCTCAATCCGGGCACGCCCGGGGCCAAGACCCTGCTCAACGTCACGAACTACAACTTCGACTACCAGCGGTCCTACACGCTGAAGACCCCGGTGCTCACCCATCCGGGCGACACCGTCGGGGTCACCTGCACCTACGACCCGACCCTGCGCCAGGAGCTACCTCAGCTGCGGAAGTTGCCCCCTCGCTACGTGACCTGGGGAGACGGCTCCTCGGACGAGATGTGCCTGGGCTCGATCCAGACCATCTCCGCCACCGGCCCGGCCACCTACTGACCGATCCGGTCAGTCACGGGGCAAGTCCCGGGGTCAGTCCCCGGCCCAGCAGCCGAGGATGACATCGCCCACGGTGACGGCCACGTCCCCCGAGCTGGTCGGCGGGACCCCGAACTGGGCCGGGAGACCGGTGGAGTCCACCAGCAGGACCTTCCAGTCCTTGCGCACCACAACTGACCCGTCGGTGGTCTGGAACGCCCCCTGGCCGAGGCCCTGGAGCTCCCGCGACTTCCCCAACGTGGCGGCCAGGTGGTCGAAGTACTGGCGTGGTCTCGGCCCAGCTGGACAGCTCCTTCACCGACAGCACCATCGAGCCCGAGCGGGTAGTCGTACCGGCACTGAGTAGAGATGGTCGACCCAGGTCGGGTGGGAGACGGTGGCCTTCTCCCCCAGCGCCGAGTCGATCTCCTGGCGCGCATCGTGGGCGCACACCATGACCGAGATCGGCGATGGATTGGCGCCGGCCGGCTGCGGCGCCCGGGTGGTCGACGTGGCCGAGGGGCTGGCCGCCCCGCCCGAGCACCCGGCACCGAGCAGTCCCGCCAGGGCCACGACCACGACCACCACTGCCCGTCCACGCACAGGCTGAGAGTACCAGCGTCGCGGTCGAAGTTCCTGGTCAGGCCCCGTTGCACTCCGGGCCGGGGTCGGAGAACGGCCACCAGTTCGACGTGCTCGGTCATCGGGAACAGGTCGAAGCCCCGGAGCGAGTCCATCGTCCATCCGGCGTCCAGTGCCACCCGGAGGTCCCGGGCGAACGAGGCCGGATCGCAGGACACGTAGGCCATCGCGCCGGGGAGCCGGGACCGAGGGCCACCAGGGCCCCCATGACCGCCCGGCCCGCCCCCTCTCGGGCCGGGTCCAGCACCACCAGGTCGGGAGCGCCCAGACCGTCGGCCACCAGCCCCGCATCGATCTCGGAGCGGACGATCTCCACCTGGTGGAGCCCCTCGGCGTTGCGCACGGCATCGGCGCACGCCCGTCCGCTCCGCTCGACGGCCACCACGGAGCCCCGGGCTCCGACCGCCCGGGCCAGGGGCACTGTGAACAGTCCGGCCCCGGCGAAGAGGTCGGCCACCCGCTCCCCCTCCTTCGGGGCCAGGCCGGCCAGCACGGTGTCGGTCAGGACGGCGGCGGCCCCTGGGTGGACCTGCCAGAACACCCCGGCGCTGACCTCGAACCGCTGACCCCCCACCCGGACGTGGACACGATCGGGACGACGTCGGGTCCGGCCGTTCACCACCAGACCGGCCTCGACCCGTGGGGCGTCGGCCAGGGCCCGCCGGCCCGTCTCCACCGAGACCACGGCGGCCCCGCCATCGGGCGAGGCGGTCACCTCCACGTGGTGGGCCCCCCGCCAGACCGACCCGCCCACACCCACCCCGTTGACCTGGTCGGTGGCCAGGGGGCAGTGGTCGACCGGCTCGATGTCGTGGGACCGGTGGCGGTGGAGCCCCACCCGCCCGGTGCGGTCGACGGCGAACCGCACCCGGGTGCGCCACCCCAGTCCGCCGGGAGCACCGGCCACCTCCTCGACCACCACCGCCATGTCGATCCCGGCCAGTCGTCGGAGCTGCTCGGCCACCAGGGCCTGCTTCAGATCCCGCTGGGCCGGGAGGGCGACGTGCTGCCAGTCGCACCCCCCACACCGCCCGGGCCCGGCCAGGGGACAGGGCGGCTCGACCCGGTCGGACCGACCGATCGAGCACCTCGACGGCGTCGGCGCGGAGGAACGAGGCCGTCTCCGAGGTCACCTCGGCCACCACCCGTTCGCCGGGCAGGGCATGGCGGACGAACACCACCCGACCGTCCTCGGCCCGGGCCACGCACCCGCCTCCGGCGGCGATGGCCCCGGTGACCAGCTCCATCCGCACCGGGGGTGGACCTGACACCGGTGAGGATCCCGAACCGGCTCCGGACGCGGCTCCGTCGGAGGGGTCCCCGTCCCCGCCCGGTGGGCGCTCGGGTGCACGGTCGGACGGAGGGGCCACCACGGACCCGGTCATAGCACCATGGGGCACCGGTGCCCGACCGATGGGCCGGCACGGCGGCAGGGGAGTGACCCGACGACACTACGGTGAGCAGGCCGGAGTGTTCCCATGCCGGGTCGACAACAGGGAGGAAGCCGTGGACATCGCCGAGGCGCTCTACACCACCCGGGCCATGCGCCGGGTGAAGCCCGACCCGATCCCCCTCGATGTCCAGAGCCGGATCCTCGACGCCGCCATCCGGGCACCCTCGGGCGGGAACACCCAGAACTGGCGCTTCCTCCTGGTCGACGATCCGGCGGTCATCGGATCGATCGGTCCGCTCTACCGTCACGCCATCGCCCAACTGTGGACGACCATCTACGCCGACCGTCTGGCCGCGGCGGCAGCCGACCCCGAGGCGACCGAAAGCATCGAGATGCTGAAGGTCCAGCGCTCGGCCCAGTGGCTGGCCGACCATTTCGAAGAGGTGCCCCTCTTCCTGTTCGGGTTCGTCCAGGCCGACCCGTCGGGTGGGTCCATCTTCCCCGCCGTATGGAGCGCTCAGCTGGCCGCCAGGGCCGAAGGGGTGGGCAGCTCGCTGACGGCGGTCCTCGGCGTCTTCCACCCCGACGAGATCTTCGAGATCCTCGGGGTGCCCACCGACGAGCACTGGGTGATGGCCTGCTGTGTGAGCTTCGGCTATCCCACCGGGCGGTGGGGAGTGGCACCTCGCCGGCCCGTCCACGAGGTGTCCTACCGCAACCAGTGGGGGGCGCCGGTGGGCTTCACCGTCGACCAACCTCTGTGGGGGCCGGGCTAGCCTGGACCGTCTCACCGGTGGGGCTGCTCGCGGTCCGCACCACCCGCGGCTGTAGCTCAATGGTAGAGCCTCAGTTTTCCAAACTGATGACGAGGGTTCGATCCCCTTCAGCCGCTCTCAGTTGTCGGCCCGGCCCGGGGTCGCCGGCGACCGGAATGACCGACCCACCGTGCACCCCGATGACGTGACCGCGCTCACCACGGCGGTGGTGGAGACCGTGTCGGCACCGGCCTGAGCTGGACTGACCGGTCGAGAGCCGTTCGAGAGGCCCTGGGTCGACGCCGGATCCCTGGTCGCAGCCCGCTTAGGCGACCGGTTCGACCGACAACCGGTCCAACTCGAGCGCGCCAAGCGGATCGGGCGTCGGATACACCCGACGGATCGTCCAGCAGCTGTCTCTGCCAGTTGGCCGCCATGCCCAGGGCATTGAGGCGGAACGCCACGGCGTGCGGATCGACATCGCGACGTAGCTCGCCCAATTGCCTCGCCGTAACCAGGTTGGTCTCCAGCACCGCCATCCACTCGCGCATGGTCGACGCCACGGCGTCACGGACGGGGCCGGGACGGCCGTCCATCTCCGCCGATGCGGCGCACAGGAAACATCCTCCGGCAAAGGTGTCTCCGGCCAGGTAGTCGCACCAGGCCTGGCCGATGGCCCGCAGCCGGGGCAGCCCAGGGTCCTTCCCGAGCGACGGCATGATGACCAGATCGATCAGCATGCCTCGGGCGGCGGCGAGGGTGGCCAGCTGGAGATCCTGCTTAGACCCGAACAAGGCATGCACGTTGCTCTTGGATACTCCGAGATCGGAGGCCAATGCACCGATGGTGAGACCTTCGAGCCCGTATTGAGAGGACAGTTGGACGGACCGTTCGAGGGCCGCCTTCCGGCTCCGCATCCCGCGGGCTCGGCGACCGTCACCAGGCACCTGGGTAGCAGTAGCCGCGTGGCCGGACGTCGCTGGGTTCATCGCCACGCGCGCCGCCTCCGGCGCTCGACCTCACCGTCGTCGCTCGGGTCACCGCGGTCTACCCTACCACTACATCTGTACGAACGATCGTGTACTCTTTGCGATCCGAAGGGGAGGAATGCCCATCGTGGCGAAGGGAACCCTGGCCGACGGCGATCCACTGGACGATTTCGAGGCCCGCACGGTCACCCTCGACGGTGCCGCCAAGGTCGTGTATATCGCCGGTGCCGGTCCGGCGGTCATCGTGATGACCGAGATGCCGGGCATCAGTCCCCACGTCGCCCGGTTCAGTCGCTGGGTCCGTGACGCCGGCTTCACCGTCTACATGCCCTCACTCTTCGGACGCGACGGGGCGGTGCCCGGAGCCGAGGAGGGCCGAGCCGTGCTGGAACGGGCGTGTGTCAGCGCAGAGTTCCGGGCGTTCGCCGCCAACCAGTCGAGTCCGGTGACCCTGTGGCTGCGGTCTCTGGCCCGGCGGGCCCACCACGAGTGCGGAGGTCCCGGGGTGGGGGCGATCGGCATGTGCTTCACGGGCAACTTCGCCCTGACCATGATGCTCGAGCCGTCCGTGCTCGCACCCGTCCTGTCCCAGCCGTCACTTCCGCTCGATGACCCCGGCGGACTTGAGAACTCACCGGAGGAGCTCGGCGAGGTGCGCGACCGGCTCCGGAGGGACCATCTGACGGTCCTGGCCTACCGCTTCAGCGGCGACCGGTTCTGCACGGCCGAGCGGTTCGCTGCCTATGCCGAGGCTCTGGGTGACCGCTTCATCGGATCGGTGCTCCCCGACGATGCGGCCAATCCCGATACTCCCCCATTCTTCGATCAGGTGGTCGGCGGTCCGCACAGCGTGGTGACGGCCCACCTCATCGACGAGTCGGGTCAGCCCACCCTGGCCGCCCGCGACGAGATCCTCTCGTTCTTCCGCCGTCGACTCACGGACGCCGGCTGACGGGGCACGGCCGCGGATCCCTCAGCCGTAGGTGGGATGCTGCGGCCAGCCCGGTGGGGAGTCCTCCCAGTCCTCCTGCCGTCCGTAGGGCGTGAGATCGAGGATGTTGTTGTCGAACACCAGGCGGTCGACCCCGCGGGCGGTGGTGGCGTAGGTGCGGTAGACGTCCTCGCCGGCACGCAGGAACACGCTCAGCATGAAGCCGGCGCCGGCGCCGCAGTCGACGGCGAAGGTCGTGTCCCGCGATGACGCGAACGGCATGGTCCAGCCCTTCTCGGACCAGTAGGCCTCCATCTCCGCGAGCGGCATGTTCGACACGGTCGACCAACTGACTCCGGCCGCGGCCAGTTCGGACACGTCCACCACGTTGGCGGTGAAGTGGGTGCAACCCGGGCAGAAGTCGTCGGGTCCGTTGTCCATGAACTGGTAGACGACGAGCTGGTCGCGTCCGGCAAACAGATCGGACAGGGTCTGTGTTCCCGTCGAGGTGGCGAACACGTACCGGTCACCGGCGAAGGGCACCATCGGGAGTCGACGCCGTCGCGCCGCGATGGCGTCGAGGGTGCGGGTGGCTTCCTTCTCCAGTTGGAGCAGCTCGTCCCGCTCCCGCTGCCACTCGTCAGCTGACACAACCCTCGGCATCGCGTCCATACTCACTCCTCCATCGAATTCAACTGGCGGGCCAACTGGTGGGCCACCTCCCGGGCGGGAAGTTGCGAGTTGCCCCTCCTCTTCCCGACGGCCCGGCGCGGCGAAACTCATCGCATCGTGTCATCGGAGCCTGGGACCATCGGGCCCGGCCCATGACTATTTCACACCTGGGGTGCCGCCTCTCCGTTCCGGGCCGCCGCAAACCGGCCCGCACGGAGGGCCCAGTAGGCCTCGGTGAGCTCGATGATCTGGAGGTAGTTTCCATCCGGGTCGGACACCGTGGCGAACCACGCCCCTCCCGTCTCCCGGGTACTCGAGGACGCACCCAACCACTGGCCCGACCACTTCGGATCCTGGCGACTGCCGGATCTACGCGCCATCATCCTCCACGTCATCACGGAGACCGCCTGCCACGCCGGCCATCTCGACGCCGCCCGGGAGTTGATCGACGGCAATACCTGGCTCATCCTCGATTGACGGACCTAGCCACGGAGCGGCACCGGTCCGTTGCAAGGGTCGGGCGGCCTCGGGCCCGCCGGGCTGATGGCCCACTCGGCACGGCCCGGTCGAGCATCCGTGGGGTCGACGACCGATCCGGTCGGGCAGAGCCGCCGACTCTGAGGCAGACTCGGTGCATCATGGTGGCGGGAGGACCAATGACGGAAATGAAATCGACGGACGACATGCTGGCGCAGGTATCGCTGTTTGCCGGGCTCTCCAAACGCCAGTTGCAGGAGATTTCGAGCCTGGCGACACGGCTGGACCTGCCGGCCGGACGCCAGCTGACCATCCAGGGCACCGTGGGACGGGAGTTCGTCGTCGTTCTGCAGGGCGATGTCGAGGTCGTGGTGGACGGCGACGTCGTGGCGACCCCCACCGCCGGCGAGTGGTACGGCGAGATCGCCCTACTCGACAGCCGTCCCCGCACCGCCACCGTGGTGGCCACGTCGGACGTCATTGTGGACGTGATCAGTCGTCGGGAGTTCAGGGAGCTCCTGACCAGGCAGCCGCAGATCGCCGAGCACCTGCAGCGCACCATGGCCGAGCGTCTGGCCGCCAACGAGGACCGCAAGGGCGGAGCTCTCTGATCCCTCGGCAATCGGGGCCCGCGCCGACTGCGGAGTGGAACAGCGAACCGGGCTGCGAACCGGCGGCGGCCCCCGATCCCCCGCTTTCCCTGCGCCATCGGCAACTCACGGTCGCACACGCTAGGCTCCGGGTCCTTCACCGGAAGCAACTCTGGAGGCCCAGCGGTGCCGCAGACCGAGCTGCTGACGAGGGTCAGCCGTCTCGAGGACGACCCCCCCATCGCGCTGGACTCCGTCGATCTGTCCATCAACGACCCCGTGCCCCTACGGAGGAAATTCGATGAGGTCTTCGCCTACATCGCAGCGGTGGAGCGCGCCGTCACGCAGAATGTAGCCGACGTCACCACGTTCCTGCCTGAGCTCGACGTCGTCGAGCGTCGCTTCCTCACCGTCTGGTCGACGCACGAACTGGCCCACGCCGCCATCTTCGACACCCTTCGGGTCGAGCTCGGCCTCGGCGCCACCGGCCCGGGAGCGACCCCGTCGGCTCCGCCGGCGGCAGTACCGACCCTCCCCCGGCCCTCGTTCCGTGCCTTCGGCCTCATGGCCGCCAACCGGTGGCTCCACGACGTGTTCAAACTGGTCTACCTGTCCCGCGGCGCCATGCACGAGCACATGACCTACGACTGCTACCGCCACCTGGGCGCGCAGCTCGACGCTCTGGGCGAGGACGCCCTGGTCGAGACGGTCACCGGACCCATCCGGCGACAAGAGGCTGCCCATCTCGGGTACTACCGGCTGGCTGCGGTGACCCACCGGAGCCAGTTGACTCCGGCCCAGATCCGATTGGCTCGACGGATCACCCTGCACACCTACCTGCCAGTGGGTGCCGGCCAGTGCGGCAGGCGCCCGGCCGGCCGGGTCTTCGCCAGCCTGGCCGGGGACCACATGGACGCCGTCCTCGATGCCGTGGAGGCCGTCGCCGGGGAGCTGCTCGGTGACGGTGTGCGGCCCCTGCCCCCCTTCGTCCACGCCTCCATGGATCGCTGTCTGGGTCGATCATCCCGGCCCCGGGATGCGGGCTCACCGGGACACGGCTGATGGCCCTCACCGGGTACTGCGCCGGCTGTGCGGATCCGCTCCCGGACCGGGCCCGCTACTGCCCCGCCTGCGGCCGGCCCACCGTCACCGGTCAGGCCTCGACCGTCCTCGACGAGTCGATCGGGATCGAATTCAGCAAGGAGCTACGCCACATCACGGTGGTGTTCTGCGACCTGGTGGGGTCGACGGAGCTCTCCTCCCTTATGGACACCGAGGAGTACGGCGAGCTCATCCAGACCTACCAGCACCGGGCCGTGGCCATCGTCCGCAGCTACGGTGGGGACGTCGAGGGCTACAGCGGCGACGGGATCCTCTTCCGCTTCGGGTGGCCGCAGGCCCATGATGACGACGCCACGCACGCCGTGACCGCGGCCCTGGGGATCGTGGAGGCGCTGCCCGAGCTGGACGAGCGTGAGCATCTCGACGTCCGCGTCGGCGTCCACAGCGGGCAGGCGGTGGTCGGCATGCTGGGCGGCGCCGACCGGCGGGCCACCATGGCGGTGGGCGAGACCCTCAACGTGGCGGCTCGGCTGCAGGGGACGGCGGAACCGGGCACCGTGGTGGCCAGCGCCGCCACCATGGCCCTGGTCGAGGGGCGGTTCGACGTGGTGGCCCTCGGTCCGCTCCGGCTCCGGGGGGTTCCCCAACCGGTCGACGCCTTCCGGGTCCTCGGCCCGACCGGCGCCCGGTCACGGATCGAGGTGACGGCGGGCCGACACGGCCCACTCATCGGGCGGGTGGGCGAGCTCGGCGTGCTGAAGGGGCTGTGGAACGAGGTCGACGCCGGTCACGGCGCCGCCGTCCTCATCACCGGGGAGCCGGGGGTGGGGAAGTCACGGCTGGCGCTCGAGGTCCACGACCTCGTCGGCCCGGACGGCCACCGCTGGGTCGAGTCCTCGTGTGCCTCCTACACCCGGATGAGCGTGCTCCGGCCCGTCGTGGACATGGTCGAGGACGCGTTGTCGCTCCGGTCCGAGCCCGATCCCGCCATCCGGCTCGAGCGGATCCGCTCCGGTCTGGCCCAGGCCGACGTCCACACCCCGGACGGGGACGCGCTGATCGCCGCCCTCCTCGGCATAGTCAGCCCCTCGGTGATGTCGCTCAGCAGCGTGCTCCGGCTGGAGCGGACCATCGAGGTCGGCGTGGACTGGCTGATCGGACTGAGCCGGCAACGTCCACTCGTCCTGCTGATCGAAGACCTCCATTGGTGCGACCCGACGACCCTGGATGCCCTCGGTCGATTGCTCGACCGCGTGTCGGATGCGCCCATGCTCGTGCTCATGACGGCCCGCAGCGAGTTCGAGTCGCCGTGGGATCGTCACGACGTCGTGACCACGCTGCCCCTCAAACCCTTGGACGACGCCGAGGTCCGGGACCTGGTGGCGACCCTCGGCGTGGGGCGCACCCTTCCCGTCCCGGTCGTGGAGCGCATCGTGACCTCGGCCGGGGGCATTCCGCTGTACGTCGAAGAGGTGGGCCGGACGGTCCTCGACTCCGGCCTGCTGGTGGGCGGCGAGGGGACATGGGACCTGGCCTCGCCCCTCACCGACCTGGAGATCCCGACCACCCTCCAGGGGTCGCTGCTGGCCCGCCTCGACGGGCTCGGCCCGGCCAAGTCGGTGGCGCAGGTGGCCGCCGTGCTCGGGCGGACCTTCACCTTCGACCTGCTGGCCACGGTCTCGGGCATGGACGACGAACTGCTGGCCCGACTCCTGGACCGTGCCGTGGGCAGTGGCCTCCTCCTGCACGATGGGCTGCCCAACGCCAGCGAGTATGTCTTCAAGCACGTGCTCGTCCAGGAAGTGGCCTACGAATCCCTCCTCCGGCGGAATCGGCGCACCATCCACGAGCGGGTGGCCCGGGTCCTCGACGCCCCGCGGTCCACCGGCACCCCATCGGCCCCCGAGGTCGTGGCCCGACACTACGAGGCGGCCGGGCTCGCCAAGGAGGCGGCCATGCGCTACCAGTCGGCCGCCACGCTGGCCGCCGAGGGCTCGGGGCACCGGGAGGCCATCGCCTTCCTCCACCGCGGCATCTCCCTGACCCGCCAGCTCGACGATGTCGACGAGGGGAGGGAGCTCGAGGTCGAGATGCAACTGGCCCTGGGATCGTCCCTGGCCACCCGCAGCTACTCCGATCCCGATCTCGCCGCCGCCTACGCCCGGGCCCGGGAGCTGTGCGAGCTCCTCGGCAACGATGTCCGGGTGGGACAGACCCTCGGTGGCCTCTCGGTCTTCTACATCAACCACGGGGAGACCGCCCTCGGCGCCGATCTGGCCGAACGGGCCCTCGCCATCGCGGACGAGCACCACGACGACACCCTGGAGGTGCTCGGTGCCGTGCAGCTCAGCCTGGCCCGCAGCTTCCAGGGCCGGGCGGCCGAGTCCCTCGAGATGGCCAGCCGGGCCCTGGCCGTCTACCGGCCCGAGCGCCACCGCATCCTCGGGAACCGCTTCGGCACCGATCAGGGAGTGGCCGCCCACGTCTTCGCCGGTTGGAGCCATCTCATGCTCGGTCACCTCGACCGGGGTCTCGCCCAACTGGTCGAGGCCGTCGCTCTGGCCGAACAGCTCGACCAGCCCTTCAACCGGGCCTTCGCCCTGGCCTTCCTGGCCACCGGCCACTGTGAGCGCGGGGAGACGGCCGAGACCCTTCGTTACGCCGAGGAGGCCCGCCGGCTGGCCGAGGAGCAGGGGTTCGCCTTCTGGGCCGGAATCAGCGGGGTGTGGGAGGCGGCGGAACGGGTCATCAACCTCGGCGACCACACCGCCCTGGAGGCCGTCATCCGGGCCGGGTTGGTGGCCGGGGAGACCGGCAACCGCGGCGGCAGCACCACGGTGCTGGCGCGGGTGGCCGAGGCGGCCCATGCCGCCGGGGACCGGGCGACCACCCAGGCCGTCCTGGACATGGCGCTCTCGCTGTCGGCCGAGACCGGCCAGCCCTGGTGGGACTCCGCGCTCATGCGCCAGCAGGCCCGACTCCACGCCGACGAGTCCGAGACGGGGACCGCCGCCGACCTCACCGATCCCGCCCACCCGTGGGGCAAGGCCGTCGCCGCCTGGATGGCCGCCCTCGAACTCGCCGACCGTTTCGACTTTCCGGTCCACGGCGTGCGGGCCGCCTCCGACTACGCACACCTACTCCAGGGCGTGGGTCGCGCCGACGAGGGCCGCCGGCTGCTGCGCCGATGGTATGAGCGGTGCACCGAGGGCCTCGACACGCCGGTGCTCTCGGCCATCGGGGCCCAACTGGAGATGCTGGGCGGCTGATCCGGGAGCGGGGAGCTACTCGAAGCCGAAGGTGGCGAACCGTTCGGCGATCACCGCCGTTGTTGCCGCCACCTCGGCGGACAGGAGCTCCCGGTCCTCACCGGCGTGGGCGGTGCCCCCGAAGATGAGGGTGTGGAAGCCCTCGTCGTCGGCGTAGTAGGCCATGTGCAGGCTGGCATCCAGTCTCTGCGGGATGAAGCTGACGGGGCAGTCGGCCTGCGGATCGGGGGGGCCGAACCCCTGGCGGAGGACGCTGCCGATCGGGGTGTTGCCGACCAGCCCCCGGGCACCGGGGGCGTCGGAGACGTAGCTGCTGGCCACCTCGACACCGAGAAGATCGACGCCACGCCATTTCCGGCCGGCGATCTCGACCAGGCCGTGGTCGACGAATTCGACCGACGTGAGGTCGACGTCGCAGTAGGGCTCCAGTGCCTCCTCGGGCACCCCGTAGTCCCAGTTGGAGAAGAAGTTCCAGTCGGACTTCCCCAACCGGGCCAGATCCTCGATGCACGGTGACGAGTCCCCACCGTCGGGAGCGACGAAGCCGAAGGGGCGATCCCACGAGGGTGTGGCGCAGTCCAACTGGTAGTAGCCGAGGAACACGTTGAACCACGGTGAGTGGGGATTGGCGTAGCGCTGGGGCCCACCCCTCTCGAACGCCCCCACACACGCCACGGCGTTGAAGACGAACGGCGGATACGGTGCCGGGAACATCCGGGACTTGACCTTGTTCCCGACCTCGCAGAGTCTCCGTCGTTCCTCGTCGACGTGGATGCGCAGGATCGTCCCGGTGCAGTTCTGGCTGTCGCCGTAGACGGGATCGTGCACCGCCGGAGGGTAGACGTCGGTCTGGCCCCCGATCACCCCCACCGACGGGTCGAAGCGGATCCCCGAGCGCTCCCCCCAGGTGCGCCAGTGAACCCAGGGACGACCGAGCCCGTGCCGCCGGTCGAGCCGGAGAGTCCAGGCGATGGTGCCGGCGAAGAGATCGCTCACCACCGTGAGCTCCCCGCGGACCAGTCCCAACCCCAGGACGTGACGGCGTGGCCCCGCCCTAGGCGAAATGCGGAGGCGGCACAGGCGACGGCGGCGGAGGCGGAAGGTCACCTCCACCGCTTCGTGTCCGGGATAGGTGTACTCGGCGGTCACCCCCCACCGGACGGGCAGCACCACCGGGCAGTCACCGGCGGCCGTGGTTGTCCCGGTCACCTGACGGCGGTACTCGGTTTCGTGCTCTGCACGCCCGGGGGGACATCCGTAGTCGTCGGTTCCGGATGGGCCAGACGGGTGAAGAAGTGCCCACCGAACTCCCGCGCCGCATCCACGAAGACCTGCTGGGGCACCTCGACATCGGGATCGAACTGGTCCGGCTCGGCCTCGTGGCCGGCGGCCCGGCAGAGATGGGACATCCCGTGTACCAGGTGCCGCCCCAGGGATCCCAGGGACGACCGGAAGGTGAAGGGGTCAAGAGCCTCACCGAGATCGGCCTGGGCGGTCGCCGCCGGCCAACTTCCGGGATCCCGGGGCACATCGAGCGAGAACAGATGGTCGAAGGTGCGGGCCGATCCGTCGCGGCGCGTCAGCGGCTCGTCCCCGAGCTGCCACACCTTCCGCAGCGTGGCGATCATCGAAGTGTGCCGGTACTCCTCGCCGACCAGGGTCTGCTCGGCGACCCAGGGCGACACCAGGATGGCGGGAACCCGGTAGCCGGAGCGGTCGAAGGCGAACCCCAACTGGCCCTCGGAGTCGTCGGGCGCCTCGACCGGTGGCGGTGGCACGTGGTCGTAGGTGCCCCCCGGCTCGTCCCACCCAATGAACAGCGTGGTGTTCCACACGTTGGACGACCCGCCGGCCGGTGAGCCGGTCGGAGCGTTCCGCACGGCGCCGTACAAGCGGGCCAGGAAGTTCTCACCGGCGGTGATGGCCGATCCCCAGTCGACCGGCAGGTCCAACCCCTCGATCATCGAGTCGCCGAACGGGGGGTGGTAGTCGGCGTGTCCGGCCAACAGGTTGGGCTCGATGAGGGCGAAGTCGGGCAGGGTGCCGGTGCGGACGTCGTGCTCGAACTCGGAGAAGGGCACGAACTTGTCGTGGAAGTGCCGCTTCAGCCGGGGCGAGTGGATGGCTCCGGTGACCGAGATCGGACAGGGCTCGAGCACATACACCTTCCAGGTGCGGCCGTGCTCCTCCAGGCGGTCGAAGATCGTCTCGGCCCTGTTCTCGAAGTAGTACCGCTTGGCCGGCCCGTTGACGACCAACCCGGACGACGTGGCCGCGGTCCAGAACGAACGGTTGGGGAACGTCTGGGACGGCACCTCGCTGAACCAGTGGTCGAACACGGCAAATCCCCGGGCCAGGGTGCTGAGCACGGGAACCTGGTCAGGGGTGTGGCCCATCATGATCTGCCGGTACTGTTCGAACTCCGGTGGCTCGTGCCTCCGGGCCTCGTAGTTGCTGATGTAGTCGGTGACGAAGCCATCCATGGTCGGCTGCCGGCCCGGCGCCGGCGCATTGGCCGAGGGCATCTTGTGGGCGGGCTTGCCCCGGTTCTCCGCGTCCAGAACGTTGAACAGCTGGGTGTTGGTGTGCTGGTACTCCTCGCCGGGGTCGGGGTTGGGCGTGTCGAGGTTGGCGGCGGGCCCGTAGTAGACGAAGCCGGGCTCCGGCCCCTCCTCGGACGGGGGTATGGGCACCGCCCATTCCGGTACCGGGTTCTTCAGGTCCCTGCCGATCACCCCCTCGAACCCGCTCTTCTCCTGAGGGGTGTAGAGGTGCCCGAGCAGATTGTCGAACGACCGGTTCTCGAAGATCACCAGCACGACATGGTCCATGGCGTGCTCACGTGTGGGTTCCACGTCAATCCTGTCACCGCTCATCGGGAACTCGCTCTCCGCCCGGTCCTGTCCCATCCGCACCGTAGGTCGTCGGCCAACGCCGGGCAACCGGGGGTGCGGCCCGCGCCACTGAGCGTGGCCTCGGTACAGTGCGCACATGCACATCAGGCGGCGTGCAGGCGATTCCGATCCCCCCGACCCTGCGCTACCCCGCTCGTTCGCAGCCCGGTACGGACGTGGGGTCCGGCGCGGCGTGAGTCTGGGTGGAGGCGGTACGTACTTCGTCGCCTGGCAGGTGGGCTACCTCCGGACCCTGGCCGACGGCGGCATCGGTATCGACGGCGCCGACCGTACGGTGGGCACCTCGGCCGGCTCGGTGGTGGCCGCCACCCTGGCCCACCACCGGCTCCACACCCTGTACCGGGAGTCTTCACTCGTGTCCCGGGCACCGGCGGTGATGGACAGGCTCTTCCCCTCGAACGTGGCCACGCCGTCACAGCGGCGGGCACTGGACCTGTACGTGGGAGCGACGGAATCGACACCGGCCACCGTCCGGTCCATCGGCCACGCCGCCCTGGCGGCGGTGACTCCGAGCGCCGACACGATGCCCCGCGACCTGATCCTCGTCCTGGGCGAGCGGTGGATCTCGGACGGGCTGTGGATGACCTGCATCGATGCCTTCACCGGCGACCGGTGCGTGCTGACCCGGTCCACCGGCATGTCCGTCGCCCTCGGCGCCGCCGCCAGCAGCGCCGTGCCCGGTATCTTCCCTCCCCAGGTCATAGCGGGAAGAAAATGTATGGACGGAGGGGTGGGCGGGACCGCCGTCCATCTCGATCTCCTGGCCGGCGCGGACAAGGCCCTCGTCCTGTCGCTCTACCGGGATTCCGAGCTCCCCCACGGCATGCTCACCCTCGCTCCCGGAGATCTCGACCGCGAGCTCACCGAACTGAAGGCCGCCGGTACCGAGGTCTTCTTCAGGGCGCCCGAACGCCACCCGATGGATGTCGACGGGCTGATGGACCCGGCAGCTGTCCCCGCCGCCATGGCCATGGGGGTGCGACAGGCCGAGGAGGATGTCGAGGCCGGCGACCTCGCCCGCTTCTGGGCCTGACCGGGGTGGGACGGGGCCCGAGCGGGGTGTGACGGGGGTGTGACGGGGCCCGAGCGGGGTGCGCGGCCTGGATCGTCCCCCCCTTGCCGGCGATCGGCGATCATGGACACGCCTACGCTCTCGCCCATGGCGCTTCTGCTGAGGTCGTTCGGGCCGGCGGACGAGGCTGTGGCCGTCGCCGCCCACCGGCACTTCGCCGCCGAGAACTTCACCTTCCTCCTCGACTATCACCCCGAGCTGTCCTGGGCGGAGTGGCTGGCCGAGACGGAGCGGATCCGGGTGGGCGTGGATCTACCCCCGGACCGGGTGCGCGCCGCCTTCCTCGCCGCCGAGGTGGATGGCGAACTCGTAGGGCGGGTATCCGTCCGTTTCGAACTCACCGAGTGGCTGGCCCGCGAGGGAGGCCACGTCGGGTACGGCGTGCTCCCCGACTTCCGACGCCGGGGCTACGCCACCGAGATCCTCGGCCAGGCTGTGGCACTGGGGCGTCGGGAGGGCATCGATCGGCTGCTGCTCGTCTGCAATGAGGACAACGTCGGATCGGCGGCGGTCATCGAGCGATGCGGCGGGACCTACGAAGGTCCGGCCACCGCCGCGGACGGGACGCCCATCCGTCGGTACTGGATCTGATCGTCCCTCCCGGCCGTCTGGACCGGCGCAGCCCGAAGTCGGACTGGGTACTGTGGGTCACGGTGCCGGATCGCAACACGGCCGGCATGAGGGAGGGAACGCGGACCATGGCCCATGACATTGCCGGCGATATCCGGCTCGACCCCCGGATCAAGGCACTGCTGGCCGCCGTTCCCGCCGTGAGGGGGACAGACGTGGACAGCCGGGAGACTCTGGTGGCTGAGGCCGGCACACCGGCTGCACTCAAGGCCACCGAGGAGTTCCGCCAAGTCATGGAGCTGTGCGACACCGAGCAGTTGGCACCCTCCAAGGGTCTACGCATCCACACCGAGCAGATCACCGCTCAGCCTGACGGCAACACCATCAACCTGCAGGTGATCCGGCCGGAGACCGACGACACGGTGGCCTGTGTTTACTACATTCACGGCGGCGGGATGATGACACTGTCCTGCTATGACGGCATGTACCGGGCCTGGGGCAAGGTGATCGCCGCCAACGGAGTGGCCGTGGTCATGGTGGACTTCCGCAACGCCCTGTCCCCATCGTCGGCGCCCGAGGTGGCGCCCTTCCCCGCCGGACTGAACGACTGCGTGTCCGGTCTGCACTGGGTCGTCGACCACGCGGGCGACCTCGGAATCGACCCGGACCGGATCGTGGTGGCCGGTGAGAGCGGGGGTGGCAACCTGACCCTGGCCACCGGACTGAAGCTCAGCCAGGACGGTCACCTCCACAAGGTCAAGGGGCTCTACGCTCTGTGCCCTTACATCGCCGGACGGTGGCCGCGGCCGGAGAATCCTTCGTCGACGGAGAACAACGGGATCCTGCTCGACCTGCACAACAACCGCGGGGCCATGGCCTACGGGATCGAACAGCTGGAGGCTGGTAACCCCTTGGCCTGGCCTTCGTTCGCCACCGTCGAGGATGTCTCCGGCTTCCCCCCGACTGTCATCAATGTCAACGAGTGCGACCCGTTACGCGACGAGGGCATCAACTTCTACCGACGACTACTCGAGGCGGGTGTGGCCGCACGGTGCCGACAGATGATGGGCACCATGCACGGCACGGAGATCTTCGTCATGGCCTGCCCCGACATAAGCCGAGACACGGCCCGCGACATCGCCGCCTTCGCAAGCCAGTAGGTTGCGGTCCCGGCCCAGGGCCTGGGGGTGATGGGCCTCGTCAGTCGTCGTCGTCGTCGGGCAGCCAGTCGTGGGGTGCCTTCACGAAGCGGAAGCGGTCGGGAGCCTCGCCCACCATCTCCACCATGAGCAATGGATTCCCGGTGTCGGCATCCCACCACCACGCATTCAGAATGCCGTTCACCGCCTCGGCGTCGGTCAGGCCCGTGTCGGTGACGATGCCACTCAGGGTGAACTCATCGCCGATCTCATAATGGGCGAAGATGTAGTCCTTCACGACCGGATCGGTGGCCAGCTGACCGTCCAAGTCGGCCAGGATCGGAAGGTCGGGAAAGACCGCGTCACCCTGAGGGTCAACGCCCACGGGTTGCGCCTTCACCGCTGTTCCGGACCGTACTCGTCGGGATGGGGGTAGTGCTCCCGGCATGGTCCACGGCTCCATGATGCCGATACGGTCGCGCCGAATGTTGGATGGGCACGATGTCGGACGGACCTCGGTTCCGGATCATGGCGTCACGGCGGGAAGTCGGGGCCGTTCTCGCCGCCGCGCAGGCCCGCCAGTGATCCGAGTCCCCGAGATCAGGAACGGGGACGGTCGGTCCGGTCCGGTCCGTCCAGCCGGTCGGACGGTCCCGCCAGCGGCGAGAACCGTCGGAGCTGTGACGCCACCAGGGTGATGGCACCGACCGCCGAGATGACCCAGCCGACATCCACCAACTTCCCGTAGGACTCGTTGGAGGAGGCGCCCAGGCTCTGGCCTGCGACGGCAGGACCGGGCTGGGCCAGCGAGATGATGGCCACGACCACACCGATGACGATGAGTGCCCAACCGCTCCAGAGCATGACCCGCTTGACCACGGTCCAACGCTACTTGACCTGCACGCGAGGTCGGCACGGAGGTGCGGTGGCTCTCGGCGGCGCCGGTCAGACCACCAGAGACCCGGATCCAGAATCCCTGAGGGCGGCGGGTCCGGTGGGATCATGGCCGGATGAACGACTATTCGACGGTGAACCTGGCCCACTGGAACAGCCGGGTCCCCCACCACGTCCAGGGGTACGGGCTCGACCTGTTCCTGTCCGATCCGGACCACCTGTCCGGCGTCGTTGGCTTCGACCTACCGCGACTCGGGACCCTCGAGGGACTCGACGTGATCCACCTCCAGTGCCACATCGGCACCGACACCCTGTCCCTGGCCCGGCTGGGGGCCCGGACCGTCACCGGACTGGACTTCTCGGCGCCGGCGCTGGAGGCGGCCGCAGAGCTGGCCGGCCGGTGCGGTGCCACCATCAGCTACGTCGAGAGCGAGTTGTACGACGCCGTCGACACCCTCGGGTCCGGCCGGTTCGACCTCGTCTACACCGGCATCGGCGCCCTGTGCTGGCTCCCCGACATCAGGCGGTGGGCACGGACCGTGTCGGCCCTCCTCCGACCGCATGGACGGCTCTTCATGCGGGAGGGCCATCCCATGCTGTGGTCCCTGTCCGACCCCCGGCCGGACGGGATGCTGGTGGTGGAGTACCCCTACTTCGAGACCGACGGAGTGCCTTTCTCGGAGCAGTACAGCTATGTCGAACACGACGAGCCCCTGGCGTCCCCTGACTTCGTCCACTTCAACCACGGTCTGGCCCAGGTGATCACGGCGCTGATGGAGGCGGGCATGGTGCTGACGGCTTTCGACGAGCACGACTCCGTGCCCTGGAACGCCCTGGGTGACGCCATGGAGGAGATCGGTCAGGGTGAGTTCCGCCTCCGCGACGGCGCCGCTCGGCTCCCGGCCACCTACACCATCCAGGCCGCCAAGGCCTGAGATCGAGTCCCGAGACGACGACCGGGGGCACCGGGCCGTGGCGGCCCTCCCGGGCTTCCTCCATCCCGACTGTGGTAGGGAACCCGTCCGGACGGGGATTTAGACTGCCGGCGCCGGGGGCGCATCAGCACTCAGGGAGGGTCATGACCACTTCACTCGTGTTCTACGGGATTCTCGGCGTCGTGTCGACGGTGTTCGCTTTCGTCATCAACCGCCGGCTGTTCACGGGCGGCCGGGCCGGACGACCATCGTTGCTCGAGGCGCTGTACTTCCTCTTCGGCGTGATCTCACTGGGTCTCGGCTGGTACTTCAACGTCCGCTACACCCATCAGTACGGTCACCGAGCCACCTACGTCGGCTACACCAAAGCCCTCTTCGGCAACTGGGCCGCCGACTCGGCGGCGCAGGACTACATCATGGTCAATCTGGTCCTGCTCCCCCTCTGGACCATCGTCGACGGAAGGAGGCGGGGACTGCGGGCGCCGTGGATCTTCTTCGTGATGAGCCTCTTCACCAGCCTGGCCTTCGCCATGGCCTTCTACCTGGCCTTCGTCGAACGACAGCTCCGCCTCACCGGCCAGGCGGGAGCGAAGGGAGCGGCGGCGGGGGCGGGAGTCCGGACCACACTGGCGCCACTGGAACCGGAGCTGAAGACCTGACGCCATCGGCTATGTCATCATGGCGCCGATGCTGGCGGTCACCTTGGCGGACCTCACCTACCGGTTCAGGCAGTTCCTCATCGCCGTGGTCGGCGCCGGGGCGGTGTTGGCCCTGGCCCTGCTCATGGCCGGACTGGTCAACGGCTTCACCACCGAGACCAGTCAGACCGTCGGCGGGGTGGGCGCCGACCGGTGGGTCCTCACGGTCGGGTCCGACGGGCGCATTGCCGCCGTGGGCGTGTTCCCCGAGTCCGACGTGGCCCGGATCGCCCACGCCCCGGGCGTCCGACGGTCCGATCCCTTAGCCATCCTCCCGACCGAGGTCCTCCGGACGGCCACCGGGGAGATCACCGTCAACGTGGTGGGCGTCCGGCTCGGTGGGCTGGGCGACCCGCGAGCCACCGCCGGCCGGGACCTGGCCGGGAACGACCAGGTGGTCGTGGACGTGCGCACCGGACTCGCCGTGGGCAGTCACGTCCAGCTGGGAACCACCCCCTACCGGGTGGTGGGCCAGGTCCAGAACCGCACGCTGCTGGCCGGGGCCCCGATGGTGTATGTGCCCATCCGCGACGCCCAACTCCTGGCTCTGGGTGGGCGTCCCCTGGTCACGGCGGCGGTCACCAGTGGAGTGCCGACCACGGTGCCGGCGGGGCTCCGGGTGTTGACCAACCAGGCCGTCGAGCAGAGCACGTTGGCGGCCCTGGGCCCCGCCGTCTCGTCCATCAACAACACCAAGCAGTTGATGTGGGTGATCTCCGGAATCATCATCGCTGCGCTTCTCTACGTCTCGGCCCTCCAGAGGGTGCGGGATTTTGCCGTACTGAAGGCGTTGGGCTCCTCGTCGATGTCCCTGTTCCTCAGCCTGGCCCTCCAGGCCATCCTGGTGGCACTGGCGGCCGCCCTGTTCGCCGTCGTCGCCTCCCAGTTCATGGACGGGCTGTTCCAGCAGCCGGTCTCCATTCCCGCCGACGCCTACATCGCCCTGCCCGTGGTGGCGGTGGTGGTCGGCCTGGTCGCCAGCCTGGTGGCCCTGCGACGGGCGACGGGCGCCGATCCCGCCGCCGCCTTCGGGGGCTGATCGATGGTCAGCCTGGTCGCCGACGACGTGACCATGGAGTTCTCGTCGGGGGGTTACCTGGTGCGCCCCTTGAACCAGTTCTCCTTCCGGGCCGGCGACGGTGAGCTCGTCGTGCTGTTGGGGCCGTCAGGCTGTGGCAAGACCACCCTGCTGTCGTGCCTGGCCGGACTGCTGACGCCGACGGCCGGGTCCATCGCCTTCGACGGGACCCCGGTGACCGGCCTGGCCGGCGGGGCCCTGGCGGAGTACCGCCGGCACACCGTGGGCGTGGTCTTCCAGGCCTTCAACCTCATCCCCAGCCTCACGGCCCGATCCAACGTCATGGTCCCGCTCCGGTTGGCCCGGGTGCCGCGGGCCGAAGCCAGGGACCGGGCCGACCTCCTCCTCGAGCGGGTGGGCCTCGGGGACCGGGGCCACCACAAGCCCGACCAGATGTCGGGGGGGCAGCAACAGCGGGTGGCCATCGCCCGGGCCCTGGTCCAGGACCCGCCGTTGGTGCTGGCCGACGAGCCCACCGCCCACCTCGACTACATCCAGGTCGAGGGGATCCTCCGCCTGCTCCGGGGAATCGCCGCACCCGGTCGCATGGTGGTCGTCGCCACCCACGACGAGCGCATCACCGAGCTGGCCGACACCATCGTCGAACTGGCCCCCCACCTGCCCGACACCGAACAACAGACTCGCCAGGTGTCCCTTGGCGCCGGGGCGGTGCTCTTCCGCCAGGGGGACACCAGCGACCTGGTCTACGTGGTCCAGGTCGGAGAGGTCGAGATCTACCGCGAGAAGGGCGACCACACCGAGGAACCGGTGACGGTCATCACGCCGGGGGGCTACTTCGGGGAGCTCGGTCCGCTGCTGCACCTGCCCCGGGCGGCATCGGCGCGGGCACGGACCGACGCCACCGTGGTCGGTTACAGCTCCCGCGAGTTCCGGCGGCTGAACCCAGGCGGACCCGGCCACGGATCCTGACCGCTCGGATCGGCCCGGGACGGCCCGGGAGGCTGCGGACGGGAGCACCGGGACCGGTGGTGCCGCCGGCCGGCGCCATCGCGTCCCGAGTCCGATCTGTCCTAGTCTCGGCACGCCCACGCCCTGTGAGAAGGTCCAACCGACGTGCACATCCCACTCCCGTTCCATGAGAACACGGCCACTTCGGCCGTCTCCACCGGCGAGCTGCCCACGGCCGAAGTGGTCGAGTCCCTCCTCGATGAGGTGTACGAGCGGTACCGCTCGGTCGACGAAGGCGCAGTGGCTGACTACATCCCGGCCCTGGCCGCCACGAATCCGGCCCTCTTCGGCGTATGCATCGTGGGGGTCCGGGGCCGGTCCTTCGCCGTCGGGAGCGCCCACCACCGCTTCTCCCTGCAGAGCATCTCCAAGGCCTTCGTCTTCGCCCTGGTCTGCGACGCCCTCGGCCACGACGAGGCCCGACTGAAGCTGGGCGTAAACGCCACCGGGCTGGCGTTCAACTCGGTCATGGCCATCGAGCTGAACGAGGAGCGGACCATGAACCCGATGGTCAACGCCGGCGCCATAGCCACCACCAGCCTGGTTCCCGGTCGCACCACCGACGAGCGGTGGGAGTTCATCCTGAGCGGACTGTCCCGGTTCGCCGGTCGCGACCTGGTCCTCGACGACGACGTGTACGCCTCCGAGTCCGAGACCAATCTCCGCAATCAGGGCATCGCCCACCTGCTCCAGAGCTACCGCCGGCTCTACGCCGATCCGGACGAGACCACGGACCTCTACACCCGGCAGTGCTCGCTGCTGGTGTGCGCCACCGACCTGGCCGTCATGGGGGCCACCCTGGCCGACGGTGGGGTCAACCCCGTCACCGGCGAGCAGGTCATCGAGGCCCACAACTGCAAGCACGTGCTGGCCGCCATGGCCACCGCCGGCCTCTACGAGCACTCCGGTGACTGGCTCTACGAGGTCGGGTTACCCGGTAAGAGCGGCGTCAGCGGGGGGATCGTGACCATCGCTCCCGGCAAGGGGGGCATGGGCACGTTCTCGCCGCCGCTGGATGCGGCCGGCAACAGCGTGCGCGGCCAGCGGGCCACCCGTCACCTCGCCGAGAAGCTGGGCCTCAACGTCTTCGCCTCCAGGCCTCTGGGCTCAGACGGGACCTGACCGTCGGATGATCCTCACACGGGTCCGCCACCGATGGTCAGCGCGTTGGGCATCTCCACCGCGAAGTCCTCGTGGGAGATGGTCTGGAGCTCGGCCACGCCCTGGAGGAGGTGGCGCACCCAGGTGTCCCGCAGTCGCCCGAGGACCGGTGAGTCGACCTCGAGGCGGAATTCCTCCACTTCGAACGAGTCGTTGAGGTAGATGCCCACGTCGTAGGGAGGACCCACCGACAGGTTGGCCGCCGCCGTACTCATCATCGAGCCCACGGCGATCATGGTCGCCGTCTCGAGGTCCACCCGGGTCTCGACGGCCAGTTCCAGCATGAACTTCCCGTACTTGCTCTCGCCGATCTGGAGGAAGGGACGCTCGTCCGAGGCCCGGATGTAGTTGCCCTCGGGATAGACGAGCAGGATGTCGGCAGGATCGCCTCCCACCTGGCCGCCCAGGATGAAGGTGGCCGTCCCGTCGGCGCCGGCGGCGGCCATGGCCTCGCGGTGTCCGGCCGCCACCTGCCGGCTCAACCGGCCCAGGTACAGGGCGGCCTCGAAGAGATGGGACACGGTGGCCAGACTCTCGGGGGCATCGGACTGGAGGTCGCGTCCGATGCGGTCGAGGACCTCCTGGGTGGTGGCCAGATTGCCCGCCGACTCAATGACGAAGACCCGGTCCGGGGCGGGATGCAGGATGTGCTGCTTGCGATAGGAGCTGACGTTGTCGACCCCGGCGTTGGTCCGGGTATCGGCCAGGAACACGAGCCCTTCGTCGAGGCGCAGGGCCAGGCAGTACGTCATGGTCTCCTCCGTTCTCTGCGCCGGGCGCGGCACAGCCGGGTGGTTTCACGCTAGCCCCGGGGGACGCGGCTCCGGGGCCGCACGGTCGTGGACCGGAGGACGGTCGTGGATCGGGCGCCCGCGGTGCTCGGCGCCGGCGTGCCGCCGGACCTCGCACCCGGCGACCAGCCGCGCAGGAGACAACGGTGGTCGATCCCCATTAGCTTCCCCCCATGACCGAATCGAGCGGGCCGGTGTACGGAGCCGGAGCCGGAGCCGGAGCCGGATCAGGGACCGGGGCGGGGACAGGGACGGGAGCTGCGGCCAAGGCCGGCTCGGCCGTCCTGCTCATCCTGGCCTCCGGCCAGTTCCTCATGACCCTGGACTCGTCGGTGATGAACGTCTCCATCAAGTCGGTGGCCAACGACCTCGGCACCACGGTGACCGGCATCCAGACGGCCATCACCCTCTACACCCTGGTGATGGCGGCGTTCATGATCACCGGGGGGAAGATCGGGGCGCTCATCGGACGGCGGCGGGCCTTCGCCATCGGGCTTGGTCATCTACGGCTGCGGCTCCCTGATCACCGCTGTCGCCCCCAACCTGACCGTGCTGATCATCGGATGGTCGGTGCTTGGAGGGCCTGGGGGCGGCGCTGATCATGCCGGCCATCGTGGCCCTGGTGGCCGGCAACTTCCCCCAGGAGCGCCGCTCGGCCGCCTACGGGCTGATCGCCGCGGCCGGGGCCATCGCCGTCGCCGCCGGACCGCTGATCGGCGGGGCCGTGACCACGTTCGCCTCATGGCGGTGGGTGTTCGTGGGCGAGGTGGTCATCGTGGCCGTCATCCTGGTGGGGCTGCGCCGGATCCACGACACCGCGCCCGAGGCCCGGGTGGCGTTCGACCTGTTCGGGGCGGTCCTGTCCGTCGTCGGGCTCTCCCTGACCGTCTTCGGCGTCCTGCGCTCCGGCATCTGGGGGTTCGTCCGGCCCAAGCCCGGGGGACCCGTCGTGCTCGGCGTGTCGCCGGTGGTCTGGCTGGTCCTGGGCGGCCTGCTGGTGATCGGCGGCCTGCTGCTGTGGGAGAGCCATCTGGAGCGGCGGGGCGGCGAGCCGCTGCTTCCGTCCGTCCATGTTCCGCAATGTGCAGATGACCGGAGGCCTGGTGGCCTTCTTCTTCCAGTTCATGGTGCAGTCCGGCATCTTCTTCACCATTCCGCTGTTCCTCTCGGTGGTGCTGGAGCTGAGCGCCCTCCAGACCGGGCTCCGGCTCCTCCCCCTGTCCGTGACCCTGCTCCTGGCCGCCCTGCTCGTTCCCCGCCTGGCCCCGAAGGCCTCACCCCGGACGGTGGTCCGGGTGGGCATGCTCTTCATGCTGGCCGGCACCCTGGTGCTGGTGGCCGGGCTCGATCCCGGGGCCAACGCCGGGATCGTCCTCATCCCCATGGCCCTGGTGGGCCTGGGCATCGGGGCCCTGGCCTCCCAGCTGGGGGCGGTCACCGTCTCGGCCATGCCCGACTCGCAGAGCGCCGAGGTCGGCGGCCTCCAGAACACCTTCACCAACTTCGGTGCCTCCCTGGGCACCGCCCTGGTGGGTGCGGTCCTCATCGGCAGCCTGACCACCAGCTTCATCACGGGAGTGACCAACAACCCGGCCGTGCCCGCCCAGGTGACCGCCAAGGCCACCGTGCAGATGGAGAGCGGCATCCCCTTCGTCTCCGACTCGCGAACTGCGCACCGAGCTGGAGACCACCGATCTGTCCCCGGCCACCCAGGACGCCATCGTCGCCGAGAACGCCTCGGCCCGGCTGATCGGGCTGCGCAGCGCGCTGTGGCTGGTCGCCCTGCTCATCGTGGTGGGCCTCTTCTTCACCGGCATGCTGCCCACGACGGGCCCTGGCCGCCGTGCTCGGAGGGGGCCTCCCCCCGTGACGGTCCGGAGGGGCCGGTCGCCACCTGAGCCGGCCTTGGGGACGAACGGTGCCGCCGCCAGCGTCAATACTGCACTCGGGTGCGTGACCGGCCGGTCTCAAGGAACAGCCGGCCGGGGCCGATACCCGTACGTGAAGTTCGACCTCCCCACCCCACGGAGCACCAGTTCCGCGAGGGGCTGATCTCAGGGCTGATCGCCGTGTCCATCGCCATCCCCCTGCTGGTCACCGTGAACTTCGTCGGGCACCGACCCGGTCCGGTGGGTCTACATCGACGCCGCCATGGCCTGCATCCTCGTCTCGGTCGTCTACGCCGCCTTCTTCATGGTCCTCACCACCAAGAAGTTCGACATCGCCACCCACGCCGGCCTGGTCTTCGTCATGGTCTGCCTGGCCCTGGCCGCCCTCGGCCTCATCGAGCTCGGATCATCGACCACCTTCGGCACCTACACCCCGGCGGTGCTGGTCGGCGTCATCTTCATCAGCATCATCGGCGACCGGTGGATGCGGATCGGCATCGACGTCTACGCCATCGCCCTGGTCGCCGTGGTCAGCTGGGTCGGGGGCCTCCGCGGATCCGACCTGCTGGCCGTGGTGCTGGTCTACGCCTCGACCATCGTCATCATCACCTGGATCACCGCCCGGACCGTCGGCTCCCTCAACCGGACCGTCAACTTCCGTCACGCCATCGCCGCCCTCAACGAGGCCATCGACGGCCAGGATCCGGGCGAGACGGCCACCATCGGCCGACGGGATCCAGAACATCTTCCGACGCGGCCTCCCCCTGGTCCCGACGATCCTGCCCGGCCGACCGTGTGGCCGTCTTCGCCCGGAACGGGCGGCTGGGGCGGTTCGTCAATCTGGGCACCTGGCCCGGAGACGCACGACGGAGCTCGACGATCTGGCCGAGCTTGCGCGAGCTCGACCAGGCCCTCCGCACCGACGCCGTGGTCGTCACCCCGACCCACTGCGCCATCCCCATCGGCTACTGCAGCCGAAGGGGAGCTGGTCATGGTGGTCGAGCGGCAAGGACGACTCGGTAGCTCCGCCCAGAACCGGACGGAAGAGGCGGCCGAGCTCCTCGCCGCGGCCTTCCTCCGGGTGACCAGCCGGGCCAACTTCGTGAGCGGGCTGCAGGCCGAGAGCCGCACCGATCCCCTCACCGGGCTGGCCAACCGGCGCACCCTCTACGAGCGGATCGAGATCGAGATGGACCACGCCCTCCGCTCCGAGTCGCCGCTGACCGTGGCCATGATCGACCTCGACCACTTCAAGAAGTACAACGACCGGTTCGGTCACGTGGCCGGCGACACCCTGCTGCGGGCCGATCGCCGCCCTCATGGTCTCCAACATCCGGGGCCAGGACCTGGTCGTCCGCTACGGCGGCGAGGAGTTCTGCCTGGTCATGCCGGACACCGACATCCTGGGCGGGCCACCACCTCCTCGACAAGCTCCGGGAGGGTGGCCGCGAGGCCACCACCGACGTTCGGCATCACCCTGTCGGCCGGCCTGACCAGCTGGGACGGGATCGAGGACACCACGTCGTTCATCGAGCGGGCCGACCAGGCGCTCTACCGGGCCAAGGAGTCCGGGCGGGACCGGGTGGTGTCCATCCAGTCGTTCACCGAGTTCTGACCGAGCGACCCGCCGCCACCACCGGTGCCGGGGTCGGGTCAGGCCCGGGTCGGTTCGGCGCAGGACCAGGTAGACGTTGTCGTCGACGGTGAACGAGTCGACCAGCTCGAAGCCCTCGGCGGCGGCGGCGTCGAGCTCCGTCTCCAACTCGAGCCGGCGCTCGGCCACCACCAGGCGGCCCCCGTGCACCCGCAGCACCCGATGGCTGGCGGTCACGGAGGCTACCGCGAGGCCGTCGACGGACCGGTCACCGCGTCGGCTCCGAGCAGAGCTGGCTCCCGGGTCCCCGGACTGCTCCGGAGCCGGCCGGACCCGGATGTACCACTCCCGCCCCCAGACCGATCGAGAACACGTCGTCGGGCATGGCCAGGAAGAAGCTGTCCTCACTGATCTGGCTGGCATGGGCCTGCATGGCCGCCGCTTGCGCTCGATCCACGGGGTCACGTCGACCTCCGTGGTGATCCGGCTGGCCGGCTCCCCCATCTCGTCCATCCCGTCGGTGCTACCCTCCGGAGGCTCCCAGTCGGTGTCGGCCACCAGGTCGGCCAGGTCCCGGACCATGTCGCGGTTCATCGTCGCCAAGTAGACGACCGGCGTGGCGGCCAGCTCGGCGGCGGCGCATGCCCACCCGGTGCACCTGGACGTGGTCGGGATGGCCGTAGCCGCCGTGCTCGTCGTAGGTGACCAGCACGTCGGCCCCCTCCTCGTCGAGGATGGCGGCCAGCGCACCGGCCGCCTCGTCGACGTCGGCGGCGGCGAAGCTGCCCGGCCGGTCGTTGGTGTCCTCACCGGCCATGCCCGAGTCGAGATAGTCGAGGTAGGTCTGGCGGGCCACGCCGAGGATCCGGCAGGCCTCGTCGAGCTCATGCCGCCGGCGCTCGGCCAGGCGACTCGCCCGGCGGCGAGCATGCCATCGGGGATCTCCCCCAGCTCGCCCCGGGTGGCCGTCACCAGCACCACCCGGTGCCCCTGGTCGGCCAGGGCGGCCATGGTCCCGCCGGTGGCGATGGCCTCGTCGTCGGGGTGGGCGTGGAAGAAGACGATCGTGGCCATCACCGGCACCCTACGCTGGTCGCGCGGCCTCGCACCGGACCGGCACGTCCGACCGCGGTCACTCCAGGGGAAGTTGGGGGGCCTCGGCCAGCGACAGCTCGCCGGCGATGGACCGTCCGCCCTTGCCCGCACGGCCGCCTTTCCTCCCGGTGACGGCGAAGATGCGGTCGGGACCGAACGAGCGGATCTTGTTCGTCCCCCGGACGCCCGCCGACCACCTCGACGGACTCCGTGCCGTTGTGGCGGTTGAGGACGTGGGCCCGGAACTCCCACTCGGCACCCCGGAGGGGGAGGCCGGACACCACGCACCCGGTCGCCGGCCCGCAGCCCGTTCCAGGTGTCGGAGCGCTCGAGGTGCTCCGAGGCACGCAGGGCGGCCCGGCGCGCCGAGGCCGGGCGGGCCCGGCTCAGCCCCGCTCCTCGCGCACGACCCGGATGCGGTGGAGAACAGGATGACCACAGCCACGACGGCCAGGGCGGCGAGCGACATAGCCCGACATAGCTGAACGCCTTCAGCACCTTGGCTGTAGCTGCTGCCCGAGCGAGTAGCCCAGGCTGACCAGGGCCGTGCACCAGATGGCGCAGCCGATGACCGTGAAGACGACGAACTTGGCGATGGCCATCTCCCCCAGCCCGGCGGCGAAGGAGACGAACGAGCGGAGCAGGGGGATGAACCGGCCGAACAGCACGAAGGGCTCCCCCCGGCGGTCGAACCAGGCCTCGGCCCGGTCGAGGTCCTTATGGGTGAGCAGGACGTACTTGCCCACCCGGTCCACCAGCGGCCGGCCGCCGAAGTAGCCGATGAGGTAGCCGGCCAGGGAGCCCAGCACCTCGGCCACCACGGCCACCACGATGACCACGACCAGGCTGAGGTGGTGGGGCTCGGTTGGCGATCTGCCCGCTGGCCAGCACCCCTCCGTAGATGAGCGCCACCTCGGCACCGACCGGCAGGCCCATCGACGAGATGAAGCTCAGGACGAAGACGGCGAGGTAGCCGAGGTCGGCGAGAAAATGCTCCATAGAGCCACCAATGTCTAGTCGCTGCGGCACGGGACGTAGGACACCGGAGGGTCGGCGGCGGCGGGACGCGACCGGAGGGTCGGCGGCGGTGCCGGCTCGACTACCGTCGCCCAGATGCAGTCCGAGACGGCGTCATGAGCAACGTCGCATCGCCACCGAGCCGGGCGGGACCGGTGCACCACGCCCGACGGCGCTGGGCATCGCCGTCTACGACTTCGGCGGCCACGGGACCGGACCTGCTGCTGGTCCACGCCACCGGCTTCTGCGCCGAGTCCTTCGGGCCCCTGGCCCGGGCTCTCGGCCGACCGGTACCACTGCTGGGGCCTCGACCTCCGGGCCCACGGCCGGTCCGACCGGCCGGCCGACGGCGACTTCGCCTGGTCCGGGTTCGCCACCGACGTGCTCACCGTCGTCGACCACCTCGGGCTGCGGCGACCCGTTCGGGTTCGGCCATTCCTGCGGTGGTGCCGCCGTCCTCCTGGCCGAGCAGGCCCGACCCGGGCCTGTTCCGCTCCCTCTACTGCTTCGAACCGGTGGTCATGCCCGACGCGGCGCGGGCGGTGGTTGCCGCCAGCAATCCCCTGGCCGACGGGGCCCGTCGCCGGCGGGACGACGTTCCCCTCCGCCGAGGAGGCCTTCGCCAACTTCTCCTCCAAGCCGCCCTTCGCCGAACTCGATCCTGAGGCCCTCCGGCTCTACGTCGAGGCCGGCTTCGAACTGGTCCCGGCCGACGAGGGAGGCGACGGCCGGGCCATCCGGCTGCGATGCCGCCGGGAGGACGAGGCCGACACGTTCGCCGCCGCCGGCCTCCACGAGGCCTTCGCCCACCTGCCCGAGGTCGGCTGCCCGGTCACCTTCTGCTGCGGGGAGCGGACCGACGCCTTCGGGGACGAACCTCATGTTGGCCGACGCCGCGCCAGCTGCCCGACGCCCGGGTCGAGGTCCTGCCGGGCATCGGACACTTCGGACCCCTCCAGGCCGCCCGATGTCGTGGCCGACGTCGGTCATCAGGGCCTTCGGGGTGACGAGGGCCCCGGCGCCGGCACACCCCGGTCGTAGTCTGTACCCGTGCCCTTCGAACTACCCCGTACCCTGTCCCCGTCCAAGGTGACCTCGTTCCGCGACTGTGCCCTGGCCTTCCGGTTCAACTCCATCGACCACCTGCCCGAACAGCCCACGGTGTGGACGGTCAAGGGCACCTTCGTGCACCGCGTGCTGGAGCGGCTGTTCTGGAACCACGAGCGGGGCCTCCGTACGCCTGCGGCCGCCCGGGCCGAGCTGGACCGGACCTGGGCCGAGCTCCAGGAGCGACCCCGACTACCGGACCCTGGACCTCTCGACGGCCGACGCCGAGCAGTTCCGATCGGAGTGCGAGGTCCTGGTGGACAACTACTTCGCCCTCGAGGATCCCAACGAGGTCACCCCGGTGGGCGTCGAGCTCATGCTCGAGGCCCGGATCGGCGGCGTGCGGCTCCGGGGCATCATCGACCGGCTCGATCTGACACCCGACGGCGAGTTGGTGGTCATCGACTACAAGACGGGCCGGGCTCCGTCGCCCGCCTTCGAGACAGTCAAGCTCATCGGCGTCCACATCTACGCCCTCCTGTGTGAGGAGGTGCTCGGGCCAGCGGCCCGGTCCAGGTCAGGCTGCTCCACCTGAAGGAGCCCACCACCATCATCGCCGAGCCTTCGGAGCAGGCCGTCCGGGGTCAGCGCAGAAGACCCTGGCCGTGTGGTCGGCCATCGAGCGGGCCTGCCAGGACGAGGACTTCCGTCCCCGTACGTCACCGCTCTGCCGCTTCTGCCGGTTCCAGGCCTTCTGCCCGGCCTACGGCGGGAATCCCGACGAGGCGGCCGTCGTGCTCGGTGCCACCGTGGGAGGTGCGGCGTGACTACACCCGCCGCCCGACCGGATACCCGCTGGCTGGAGCGATGCGTCGCCGGTCGATCCCGGACCCGATCCCACCGGTCTGGGCGCCCTGCGTCCGCGCCGTCGATGACCGGGTCGACACCTGGTTCGAGCCGCTGCGGGGCAAGCCGGCTCTCGACGGCATGGCCAAGGTGATCACCGGACTCGGGGACCACGGGCTCATGTGGGCGGCCACCACGGTGTGGCGGGCCCGGCATAGCGGGCCCGAGCGGGCCCGCGCCGTGCGGGCCCTGGTCGATCGCCGGCATCGAGTCCAGCCTCGTCAACCGGACCCTCAAGGCGGTGGTCGGCCGGACGCGGCCTGATCCCGACGGGATCGAGCTCGGCCGCGGGCGGCGTTCCGGTCCGCGAGCCCGACGTCCAGCAGCTTCCCGAGCGGCCACACCCTGGCCGCCTTCTGCGCCGCCACCGTCATGAGCCAGCGGGGCGACCGGGCCGGCAACGCACTGCTGTTCACCGGCGGCCACGCTGGTCGGAGCTCAGCCGGCTGCACCTCCGGGCCCACCACGCCTCGGACGTCCTCGGGGGCGCCGCCATCGGCATGGCCATCGGTCTGATCGGACGCCGCTTGCTCTGAGGCTCGTGAGCTGGGTCCGCGTCGGCTCGAGTCCGGGGTCCCAGCCATCCGGCCCTCGGGTCACGGGCCGTCGAGGAATGGATCACCGGCCGACCGGGGTTGCACAGGCATGAGCTCCCGCCAGACCTTCGCCGTGACCTGGGACTACCGGTGTCCGTTCGCCCGGAACGGCCACGAGCACATCCTCGACGGCCTCGAGGCCGGGGCGCCGTGGGACGTGACCTTCGTGCCCTTCTTCCTCAACCAGTCCCACGTACCCGAAGGAGGCGTCCCGGCGTGGGACGACCCGGCCCAGCAGCCCGACCTGCTGGCCCTGGCCGCCGGGGTGGTGGTGAGGGACCGGTTCCCCGATCACTTCCTGGCCGGTCCACCGGTCCCTGTTCGCCGCCCGCCACGACGAAGGCGGCGACCTGCGCGACCGATCGGTGGTGCACGACGCCCTGCATCCGGGCCGGCGTGGATGCCGACGCCGTGCTGGCCGAGGTCGATGACGGGTGGCCGGCCAAGACAGATCCGGACCGAGCATGAGCGATGTGGTGTCCCGGCTCGATGTCTTCGGGGTACCGACGTTCATCGTCGGTGACGACGCCGTCTTCGTGCGGTTGATGACCCGACCGGAGGGCGACGTGGACAATGGCCCGGGCCACCATCGACCGGGTGCTGGGCCTGATCACCGACCATCCCGACCTGAACGAGTTCAAGCACACCCGGCTGGCCGGCTGAGCCCGGCCCTTCTCCTACTGCCGGCGGCCGGGGTCCGGCGTCCGGTCAGGACCCGACCAGAGCGGCCAAGGCGCCGACCGAAGCCTTGATCTCCTCGGCGGAGCCGAACGGAGCCCCGCAGAAGTCGGTGGCACCGATGTCGGCCAGGCGGCGGACCTGGGCCTGCACCTCGGACTCGGTACCCACGATGGCCACGTCGGCCGGACCCTCGGCTCCCTCGCGGTCGAGCATGGCCCGGTAGGAGGGGAGGTGGCCGTAGATGGCGAACACCTCAGCCGCCTTGGCCCGGGCGGCGTCGACATCGTCGGTGACGCAGACCGGGAGACCTACACCGATCCGAGGTTCGGGTCGTCCGGCCTCGGCGGCGGCCGCCCGGATGGTGGGGACGATGTGGGACTCGATGGTGGCCGGGCCGGTCATCCAGGTGACCGTGCCCGAGGCCATCCGACCGGCGATCGTCAACATGGCGGTGCCCAGGGCGGCCACCAGCACCGGCGGCGCGGGCGCGTCGATCTGGAGCGGGCCGAAGGTGCGAGGCGCTCAGGGTCTCGCCGGCGAAGCTGACCTGCTCGCCCTCGAGCAGGGGCATCAGGATCGAGAGGTACTCCCGCATGTGCCGGGCCGGCTTCTCGAAGGACTGGCCGAACACGTTCTCGATCACCAGCTGGTGGGAGAGACCGATGCCGAGGGTCAGCCGCCCGCCGGTGGCGGCCTGCACGGTCAGGGCCTGGGCGGCCAGCATCACCGGGTGGCGGGGGTAGGTGGGCACCACGGCCGTACCGAACCGATACCCGGCACCTCCCGCCCGATGGCGGCAAGGACGGTCAGGGCGTCGTAGCCGAAGATCTGCGACGCCCAGGCCGTCTCGATCCCGGCGTCGTGGAGGCCGGCCACCTGGCCACGACCTCGTCGAAGGGCGTCTCGGTGTCGAACATCACGCCGATGCGCACGGTGGTTCTCCTTCGGGCTGGCCTGCTGTGGTGATGGGTCGACGGTGGTGGAGCCCAACCTCACGATTGCGCTCGCCCCGATCCGACTCGACGGTCAACCGTATCGGCGTTGGTGATCAGCCGCACCCGCCGGTCACCGGGGAATATGCCCGACCCGTCCCCGTCGGGCAGAATGCGGCCATGTCCGTCGCCATCATCATGGGAAGCTCATCCGATGCGTCGATCATGGACGACGCCGTCCAGACCCTCCGGTCATTCGGCGTTCCGGTCGAGGTCCGGGTGCTCTCGGCCCACCGGACACCCGACGACACCATCGCCTTCGCCCGGGGAGCGGCCGACGCCGGCATCAAGGTGATCATCGCCGCCGCCGGGGGGGCCGCCCACCTGGCCGGTGTGGTGGCGGCCGCCACTCCGCTGCCGGTCATCGGCGTGCCCGTGGCCCTGGCCAATCTGGGCGGCCTCGACTCCCTGCTGGCCATGGTCCAGATGCCCAAGGGCATCCCGGTGGCCACCGTGGCCGTCAACGGCGCCCGCAACGCCGCCCTGCTGGCCGTGCGGATCATGGCCCTGTCCGACGACCGCCTGGCCGCCGAGCTGGACCGGTTCGGCAGGACCTGGCCGATCAGGTGCGGGACATGGACGCCGAGATCGTGGCCCGCTACCGCACGGACTGAGCCCGGGCCGCGGTCGGCCAGCCGGCGGCTCGACCCGGCGGGTCGCGTCAGCCGGTGCGGCTCGGCCGGTCAGGCCGCCGTCCACGGTGGGGCCAGGCCCGTCGACCGCCTCCTCGAGAGGCACGCCCGAGCGGGATGACCGCCATCACCGGGATGTCGACCCCGTTGGCCACGTAGCGGCCGACGTGGGCCCGGCACTCGTCGAAGGAGCCGTGGACCACCAGTGCGTCGACCACCTCGTCGGGGATGGCGGCCAGCGCCCCCTTCCGGTCACCGGCCTGCCAGGCCGCCCACATCGGCTCGAGCTCGGCTCCCCGCCCCAGCCAGCGGTGGAAGGCGGCGTAGACCCCGACGTTGAGGTAGGCGGCGATCATCCGGCGGCCCACCGCCCGGACGGTGTCGGCGTCCTCCGACGGGCAGACGAAGATGCGGGCCGCCACCGGCATGTCGGCCTCCGAGCTCCGGCGTCGACCGTGGCCACGTCCTCGGCCGACAGCCAGTTGATGATGACCCCGTCGGCCTCCCGACCGGCCAGCCGGAGCATCCCCGGGCGCAGGGCGGCCAGGAAGATCGGCGGCGGGTGCTCGACCGGCCGGGCCAGCCGGAACCCCCGCACCGTGAAGGTGTCGTACTCGTGGTCGACCTTCTCGCCCGCCAGCGCCGACCGCAGGAAGCGGATGGTGTCCCGCACCCGCTTGTAGGGCTCGTCGAACTCGACGCCGTTCCACCGGCTCACGATGACGTCCGACGACGTCCCGATGCCCAGGGTGAAGCGCCCGGGAGCGGCCTCGGCCATGGCCGCCACGCTCTGGGCCAGCAGCGCCGGGCCCCGGGTGTAGGCGGGGATGATGGCCACGCCCAGCTGGAGGGACGGCGTCCACGCCGCGGCCAGCGCCAGCGGGGTGAACCCGTCGGCTCCGTCGGTCTCCGCCGACCACACATCGGTGTAGCCCAGGCGGACCAATTCCTCGTACCACCTGCGATGATCGGCCAGCGTGACCCCGTCGAAGGGCACGGTGATCCCGTACCGGGGCCCGGTCATCGGAACCGTCAGATCGTCAGCCATGGCCCCCGTAATACACCCTCCCGGCATGCTGCACCCATGAACGCTTCACGTCGACGCCGCCCCCAGAACCATCAGCCCGAGCTCCCCCTCCGTGCCCCCGAGGGCGAGCCGGAGACCGGACACGACGAGGAATGGCGGCTGGATGAGCAGACCCGCCAGATCGGGCGGCGGGGCGTGGCCCTGGCCCGGGCCCAGCTGCGTGGCACCGGTGGCACGGCAGCCGCAGGTGTCAGCGGCGGCGCCGGCGGCGGCGGCGGCGGCGGCCCGACCATGCGTGCGGGCGCTGACTCCGTCCGTCAACGTGGTGGTCGGGGACCGACCGGGCGGCGCCGCCTGAGAGCCGACGGCACTACGGTCGTGGCATGCCGACCGTTGCCGAGCGCCTCGGCTACCCACCCGAGGCCAAGCTGCTGATCCTCAACTGCGCCGACCTCGGGCTGTGCCACGCCGCCACCGTGGGCGTCTACGACGCCCTGCGCGAGGGGATCGGCACCAGCGCCTCGCTGATCGTCCCGGCTCCCTGGGCCCGGGAGTCGGCATCCCGGTTCCGGGGCGACGACGTCGGGGTCCAACTGACCCTCAACGCCGAGCACGACCTCTACCGGTGGGGGCCGATCACCCAGGCCCCCTCCCTGCTCGACGGGGACGGCGGGTTTCCCCGCACCGTCACCGACGTCTGGGACCACGCCGATCTCGACGAGGTCCGGCGGGAGTGCCGGGCCCAGGTCGAGCGGGCCGTGCTGTGGGGCTTCGACATCAGCCATCTCGACGCCCATCTCGACGCCCTGCTGCTGCGTCCGGAGTTCTTCGACGTCTACCTCGAGCTGGCCGTGGACTTCGGCCTGCCCCTGCGCCTGCTCGGCGCCGAAGCCGAGCCCAACGTCGGGTTTCCCGGTCCGGCAAGCTGGCCGCCGACGAGGGGGTGCTCTTCGCCGACCGCTTCGCCACCCTGCCGGCGGTCGGCACCCGGCAGGCCTTCCTCGACCTGCTCGACGGCACTCGAGCCGGGTGTCACCGAGCTGACCCTCCATCCGGCCATCGACACCCCCGAGCTGCGGGCCATCGCCACCGACTGGCAGGCCCGGGTGGCCGACCAGGTGCTGCTGGTGGCCGACCGCGGCCTCGGACCAGATCGTCGCCGAGGCCGGGCGTCACCCTGATCGGCTACCGCCCGCTCCGCGACGCCATGCGGCAGGCCTGAACCGCACACCGGAGGCGGACAACCGGAAGCGCACACCCGAGCCCGACACCGGAGCCTCACAGGTCTGTCGCCCCCAAGGGCACGGCGGTCAGAGGAGCGGTGGCCGGACGAGCGGAAGGACACCGGGAAGGCATCCCCTCCGTAGACGGAGGCACCGATATCCTGATGGGCCATCGATGGGAGTTGTCGTGGCCGAGGGTGACCAGCCGGAATCGCAAGGTGCCGCCATCGTCGGGCACCCCCGTCCCCACAGCCCCGCACCCCCATCGGTCCGGCTCGAGGGCCTGGTGCTGCTCGACACGTCGGCCAGCGAGCCGGTGGCCATCGAGGCCCTGATCTTCGCCGACGACGGGATCGGGGTCATCCACACCCGGGGCGAACGGCCCCGGGTGCTGCCCTGGTCGTCGCTCTCCGCCCACGCCGTCGAGAAGTGGAGTCGGCGGCGAGATCCCCGACTGGCTGGCTCGACTCCGGAGCTCACCGACGGGCGCCGGCCAGGAGCCATGGGTCGGTGACCGACCCCGGTCGCCACCACCACGGCCCGATGCCCCGGGTGGAGGCCGGCGCGCTGATCGGCATCCAGACCTCGTACGGCACCTACCGCTTCCTGCTACCCGGGAGGCGATCCGTCCGAGCTGTCCCGCCAGGTCACCGCCTTCGCCGTCCGCCATCAGGGCCCGAACGGCGCCTCCACGGTGACCCGGGTGGTCGCCTGGGGCCAGGACGTCGAGCGGCGCAGACGGAGCGGCAGGCCGCCGAAGCCGGTGCGGCTGGGCCCGGGTCCGGCCCTATCTGGTGGTCGTGCTCATCGTGTTCCTGGCCGCGGTGGTCACGCTCATCCTGCTGCAGAGTGCCGGCACCATCCACCTGCCGCTGCTCGGGGGTCGGGCTCGGCGGACCGTCGGTGGCTCGGCCGGCCCGGTCGGGCACTCCGACGCCCGGACCGAGTCGGCTAGAACTCGGTGATGGCGGCGACCTGCCGCCGCAGCTCCTGATTACTCGGGCTCTGGCCCACGGGCAGCAGGGCCAGGATCACCCCCATCGAGCCGGCCACCTTCATCCGACCCTGCATGAAGGCCACATTGGGGTCGAGGGCGCCGGCGCTGGATGGCGGCGGCGTCGCTCCACGACAGGGTCAGGTCACATCGGCGTCCTCGACGGTGCCCGGCCGCCGCCGCCGTCGGGCGGCCGTCCTCGAGCACCCAGTGGCAGGAGACGTCGCCGTCGGGACCCCCGGTGATCTGCTCCTGGATCGGGCCGAGAGCCCGGGCCGGTCCGGCAGGTCGGCGGCCATGGCCCGGGTCTGGTCGAACCACTCCGCGGACAGCCACTTGAGCTCACCCGGCCGCTCCGCTGCCGGACTCCGCCGGTCGCAGGCCGGCGAACAGGTCGGTCTCGACCGGTCGGTCAGGTCCTTCGTGGCTCCGGCTCCTCCGGGACGGCGATGCCCCCGTCCGGTCCGGCCACGAGGGCCAGCCGGTAGTCGTCGAAGGGATGGATGGTGCGCATCACCTCGGGCGGCAGCCCGAACCAGAACGGGGACTTGGGGTCGACCTGGGTGGCGTGGGCCAGCAGGGCCTCGGCGCCGGACGTCGGCGAACTCGGAGATGTCGACGGAGGTGGTGATCGGATCGGCGGCCGGACCTCCTCCCAGCGCTTCCGCCACTGCGTCGTCGAAGGGGGACTCGAGCCCCAGCTCCTCGAACTTCTCGTGGATCTCCCGGAAGCGGGCCACCGAGAACATCGGTGTAGTACAGCTTGCCCGGCTGCCAGGGCGCGCCCGGCCTCCGGGATAGCGGTCCGGGTCGCCGGCGGCCGGAAGGCGGCCAGCGCCGATCTCGTGGACCCGGAGATGGTCGGGGTGGGGGTATCCCGACTGGTCGTCGCCGTAGACCACCATGACCTGGGGCCGGGTCCGGCGGACGACGGCCACCAGCCGCTCCACCGCCTCGTCCTGGGGGGCCTGGGCGAAGCTGGCCGGGTTGGCGTTGGCCTCCGATCCGGCCATCCCCGAGTCGCGGTAGCCCAGCATGACGACCTCGTCGTAGCCGATGACCTCGGCGGCCTCGGCCAGCTCCTCGCGCCGCAGGTCGGCGCAGGCGGGCGTGGACCTCGGGGGTGTCCATGGCCGGGTTGAGGACCTCGCCCTCCTCCCCCCCGGTGCAGCAGACCAGCACGGTGTGGACCCCCTCGGCGTGGTAGAGGGCCACGGTGCCGGCCCCCTTGGACGACTCGTCGTCAGGATGGGCGTGGACGGTGAGCAGGCAGAGCGGATCAGGCACGCCGATCACGCTACCGGGCAGGGAAGCCCTAAGCTTCATTGCCGAAGAACGAGGAAGGATCCATCAGCTATGGGCGTGATGAAGCGCCTGTCGGGAATTGTCCAGGCCAAGACCAACAAACTGCTCGACAAGGCGGAGGATCCGAGGGAGTCCCTCGACCTCTCCTACCAGAAGCAGCTGGAGAGCCTCCAGAAGGTCCGGCGCAGCGTGGCCGACGTGACCACGGCCAAGAAGCGGATCGAGCTCCAGGCCACCCAGCTCCAGGGCCAGGCCGACAAGCTCCAGCAGCCAGGCCAAGGCGGCCCTGACCCAGGGCAACGAGGACCTGGCCCGCGAGGCCCTGGCCCGCCGGGCCGCCCTGGCCGAGCAGCTCGCCGACCTCAAGACCCAGCACGACCAGGTCGCCGCTCAGGAGCAGAAGCTGATCGACACCGCCCAGAAGCTCCAGACCCAGGTGGACTCCTTCCGCACCAAGAAGGAGACGATGAAGGCCACCTACACCGCGGCCGAGGCCCAGACCAAGATCGGCGAGGCCGTCTCGGGCATCTCGGAGTCGATGAGCGACGCCGGCATGTCGATGCAGCGGGCCCAGGACAAGATCGACGGCATGCAGGCCCGGGCCGGGGCCATGGACGAGCTGCTGGCCTCGGGGGCCCTGACCGACCTGACCAACCCGGTGGACGACATCCAGGCCCAGCTGGACAAGGCCTCCACCACCTCCACCGGTCGACGCCGAGCTGGCCGCCCTCAAGGCCGAGGTGGGCACGGGGCGCCGCCGCCCCCGGCCGAGCTCGGATCGGCGGAGCCACGAGGGCACGTCACCGTCGTGATCGTCCGGATCCTGGGCGAGGGGCAGTACACGGTCCCCGACGACCGGCGGGCCGCTCTCGAGAAGCTGGACGACGCCGTCGCCGAGGCCGTCGACCACGGCGACGAGGCGCGTTCGGCGAGGCGCTGGCCGCGCTGACCGCCGAGGTGCGCCGGCCGGGACGGCCCTGGCCGACGACGACTTCGCCCCCTCCGACCTGGTGGTGCCGTTCGCCGACGCCACCCTGGAGGAGACCAAGGCGCTGCTGGCCGAGCACGGCGAGACGCGCTCGGGATCCGACGACCGCTGAGGTCGAACCGATGAGCACCGCACGCAACATCCCCAACGACCACGGACTCACCGTCCGGATGTTCACCACCGGTCTGATGCTGGTCCTCCTGTACGGGGCGGTCATCGGCCTGCTGATCGCCTTCGGCATCTCCTACGCCGTGGTGCTGGTCTTCGCCGCCATCATCCTGTTCGTCCAGTACTGGTTCTCGGACAAGATCGCCCTGTTCGGCATGGGCGGCCACATCGTCACCCCGGAGCAGGCCCCCCAGCTGCACGGCGTCATCGACCGCCTCTGCGCCCTGGCCGACATGAAGAAGCCCCGGGTGGCCATCGCCGACACCGACGTGCCCAACGCCTTCGCCACCGGCCGGAGCCCCAACAGCGCCGTGGTGTGCGCCACCACCGGTCTGATGCGGCGCCTGGACGAGTCCGAGCTCGAGGCGGTGCTGGCCCACGAGCTCTCCCACGTGGCCCACCGGGACGTGGCCGTGATGACCATCGCCAGCTTTCTTGGGCATGGTGGCCGGCATGATCACCCGCATCATGCTGTGGACCGGCCTGATGGGCGGCTTCGGCGGGGGGAACCGCGGCAACAACCAGGGGGGCAAGGACAACGCCGCCCTGGTCGAGCTGGCCGTGCTGGTGGTCTCGGTGGTGGTCTACGCCATCAGCTTCCTGTTGACCATGGCCCTGTCCCGCTACCGCGAGCTGGCCGCCGACCGGTCCGGGGCCCTGCTCACCGGGCGACCCTCGGCCCTGGCCTCGGCGCTGGTCAAGGTGACCGGCGAGATGTCCCGGATCCCGACCCGGGACCTCCGCTCCGCCGAGAGCTTCAACGCCTTCTACTTCACCCCGGCCATCGCCAAGAGCGGGGTCAGCCTCTCCACCCTGTTCTCGACCCATCCCTCGCTCGACCAGCGCCTGGCCCAGCTGGCCAAGATCGAGGCCGAGCTGGGCCGTCCTTCGTGACCGGCCCGGTCGCGCGCAGGCGGTCCGGCCGCATCCGATGATGCCGGCTGCAGGCCGGCTGATGGGACTGCTCAGCACCCTGCTCGGGCAGGACCAAGCCGGTCCAGTCCAACCTCGACGCCCTCTTCGCCCTCCCCTCGGCCTCGATCACCCTCCAGAGTGCGGCCGGCATGTCGTGCTCCGGCCACGCCGGGGTCTGCTTCAAGCCCCCGACCGGCCAGGGGTTCGAGGAGATGCAGGCCGAGGTGGTCAAGCTGCTGTCCATGGACGGGACCGGCGGACTCCGCAAGGCCGAGGACAGCTACGGCTACCACTGGCTGGTGCGTCGAGGACACCGACATCGAGCAGCTGGTGACCCGGATCCACCTGGTGAACTCGTCGCTGTCCGACTCCGGATGGGGACCGCAGCTGCTGTGCTCGGTCTTCGGGCTGGCCGATCTGCCCTCGGCACCGGCCGGCGGCGACGCCGATCCGCCCGGCTCCGGCACGGGCCCGGACGGCATGCCCGAGCTCACGGCCGGACCGGGACAGCTGCTGCCGTCCACCGCCTTCCTGGTCTACCTGTTCAAGCGGGGCACCTTCTATCCCTTCGTACCCCAGGGCCACGAGCAGCGGGACACCGAGAAGGAGCTGAAGCTGAAGAGCCTGGTGGCCGACGACCTGACCGTCGAGCCCGACCTCGACCGCTGGTTCCCGCTGTGGGACCTGCCGGTCGGCTGACGGAGCAGCCGGACCGACCTCGCCGAGCGGTCCGGACGTGCCTCGACGGCGGCGGTCACGAGCTCGGTCGATGGCCCGGGCCAGGTCGAGGTCGAGCTGGGTGATCCCGCCGGAGTCGTGGGTGATCAGGGCCAGCGTCACCCGGTTGTAGCGGATGTCGATGTCGGGATGGTGGTTGGCCTCCTCGGCCAGACGTCCCACCTCACCCACGAAGGCCAGCGCCGCCACGAAGTCGTCGCAGACCACCGTCTTGATCAGCTTGCCGCCGATCAGGTGCCAGTCCGGGCCACCGTCGGCGGACAGGGCGGCGATGCACCTCGGCCTCGGCTGAGGACCGGCTGACTCGCCGGCCATCTACGCCGACGCTCCCACCCGGGCCGTCGGGCGTGAACACCACGGGCATGGTCTCGTAGCCGGAGACGAAGTTGGCCGCCCGCTTGGGCAGGGGCACGGTCGTCGGCCAGGGCCAGGTCGGGTAGGCGGTCGAGCAGGCGGTCGAACATCACACTCAGCTCCATCCGGGCCAGCCGGTTGCCCAGGCAGAAGTGGGAGCCGAAGCCGAAGGCCATGTGGTCGTTGGGCGTCCGGGTGATGTCGAACTCCTCGGGCGCGTCGAACACCCGCTCGTCGCGGTTGGCCGACGGGTAGAGCAACAGGAGCTTCTCGCCCCTGGTGCAGGGTCTCCCCGTGCGAACTCGACGTCCCGGGTCATCTGGCGGGCCATGTTCTTGATGGGCGAGACCCACCGCAGCATCTCCTCCACCGCGCGCCGGCAGCAGGGACCGGTCGGCGGCCAGGCTCTTCAGCTGGTCGGGGTGGCGGAGCAGCTCGTACATGCCGCCGCTGATCACGTGGCGGGTGGTCTCGTCCCCGCCGATGAGGATGAGGAGCGACTCGTAGATGATCGACGCCTCGTCCAGCCGGTCCCCCTCGATCTCGGCGTGGACCAGGGTCCCGATCAGGTCGTCGGACTGGTTGTCCCGCCGCCGCTGCTCGGCCACGGCGGTGATGTACTCGGCGTACTCCACGGCCGCCATGGCGGCCCGGTCCATGGCCCCGGGATCGGGCGAGCCCAGCGCCTTCAGCATGTCGTCGGACCACCGCAGGAGGTCGTCACGGTCCTCGGGGGCCACGCCCGAGCATGTCGCCGATCACGATCATGGGCAGGGGGGCGGCGATGTCCCGGACGAAGTCGGCCGAGCCCGCCTCGCAGACCCGGTCGATGATGGCGTCGCAGACGGACCGGATGCCCTCTTCGCTCTCGCGGATGCGCCGGGGGGTGAATCCCTCGCTGACCAGCCGGCGGCGCCGGACGTGCTCGGGGGCGTCGGTCTCGATCATCATGGGCAGGGCGTCGCTGTCGGGTCGGATGCCCCCGGCGTTGGAGAAGGTGTCGGGGTCCTTCGAGATCTCCCTGATGTCGGCGTAGCGGGTGATGCCCCACACCCCGGCGGACTCGTCGAAGTAGGCCGGGGCGTGCTCCCGCATCCAGGCGAAGGCCGGGAAGGGATCGCCGCCGTAGAACGTGCCGTCGGTCAGCCCGATGCTCAAGTCGGCGGGCGGTGTGGTCATGGAACCCTCTCTCCGTGGTCTCGATCCGGACGTCGCCACGCCCCCCAAGGACAGGCTCCCCACCTCGAGGGGCCCGGATCCTGGCCGAAGTATAGGCCCACCATCTGACGAGGCATCAGCTGTCGGGGCCCACCCGGAACCATCGGTCCGGGCCGGTTCGACCGGAGTCGAGGCGGCTCCCGATCAGGCCGAGATCGGTGAGATCGGCGTCGTTGACGTTGTCGGCGTTGTCGTCCAGACAGCCGCTCCCCGGTCCCAGAGGGGCCGACTTCCCCACCTCCGGGCCGGACCCGGTCACCCCGACGGACCCTGTCACCGGGCCCGACTCCCCACCGGGGCCCGACCCGACTCAGGGGTGGGTCATGGACTCCGGGCGGACCGCCTCGTCGAACTGCTCGCCGGTCAGGTAGCCGAGGGCCAGCGCCGCCTCCCGGAGGGTGCTTCCCTCCTTGTGGGCCTTCTTGGCCACCTCGGCGGCCTTGTCGTACCCGATGAGGGGGTTGAGCGCGGTGACCAGCATCAGTGAGTTCTCGAGGTGCTGGCGGATGCGGGCCTCGTTGGGCTCGAGTCCCTCGACGCAGAACCGGGTGAAGGTCAGCGAGGCCTCGGTCAGCAGCCGCACCGAGTGGAGCACGTTGTGGATGATGACCGGCTTGCACACGTTCAGCTCCAGGTTGCCCCGGGCCCCGGCCATGGCCACGGCGGCGTCGTTGCCGTAGACCTGGATGCACACCATGATCATGGCCTCGCACTGGGTGGGGTTGACCTTGCCGGGCATGATGGAGGAGCCCGGCTCGTTCTCGGGCAGGTTGAGCTCGCCCAGCCCGCTGCGGGGACCCGAGCCCAGCCACCGCAGGTCGTCGGCGATCTTGATCAGGGAGGCCGCCAGTGGTGCGCAGCGCCCCGCTGGTCATGACCAGGGCGTCGTGGGCGGCCAGGGCGGCGAACTTGTTGGGGGCGGTGACGAAGGGCAGCCCGGTGAGCTCGGCGATGGCCGAGGCCACCCGGGTCCCGAACTCGGGATGGGTGTTGAGGCCCGGTGCCCACCGCCGTCCCCCCGGCGGCCAACTCGTAGAGGTCGTCGAGCGTGAGCTCGATGCGCCGGAGGTCGGCGTCGAGCTGGGCGACGTAACCGGAGAACTCCTGGCCGAGGGTGAGCGGCACCGCGTCCATCAGGTGGGTACGACCGATCTTGGTGATGCCGGCGTAGGCCTCGGCCTTGGCCTGCGAGCGCGTTCCGGAGGTGCCGGATGGCCGGGAGCAGCCGGTGGGTGATCTCCTCCACGGCGGCGATGTGCATGGCGGTCGGGAAGGTGTCGTTGGACGACTGGGACATGTTGACGTCGTCGTTGGGATGGACCGGCTCCTTCGAGCCCAGGACCCCGCCGGCCATCTCGATGGCCCGGTTGGAGATGACCTCGTTGGCGTTCATGTTGCTCTGGGTGCCGCTGCCGGTCTGCCAGACGCTCAGGGGGAACTGGTCGTCGAGCTTGCCGTCCGACACCTCGCGGGCGGCGGCGATGATCAGCGCCGACTTCTCCGGGGACATCTTGCCCAGGTCGGCGTTGACCTGGGCCGACGCCTCCTTCAGGATCCCGATGGCCCGGATGAGCGGCTTGGGCATCCGGTCGTCCCCGATGGGGAAGTGGTGGAGCGACCGGGCCGTCTGGGCCCCCCAGTACCGGTCGGCCGGCACCTCGATGGCCCCCATGCTGTCGGTCTCGGTGCGGGTCTCGGTGGTGTCGCCGTTGCTGCCGGTGGTGCCGCTGGTCATGGTGGCTTCCTCTCGCTCTGGTTCTCGCTCAGGATCCCCCACTGGTGCGGGCTGACCCTACCGTGCGCGCCGGCCCGGGGTAGTAGGGGCACCTTCCGGTTGGGGCCGTCATGGCGCGGCGGGGGGCCGAGTCGGGACCGGTCCGGGGCCGGTTTCGGGCCGGTTTCGGGCCGGTTGGGGGGCGGTATGGGGGTGTGAGGCCGGCTCGGGGCCCGAGGGCCGCCGGGGGTGGTCCGGGGGGTGGTCCGGTCAGGGACCGGTCCGACGGCACTCGGGACAGACTCCGACCAGGTCGAACTGGTGGTCGGTGACCTCATACCCGTGCTCCTCGGCCACCACCCGGGCCGCCTCGGCCATGGCCCGCTCCAGCCGGGCCGACGGGGCCACGTCCTCGACCTTCCCGCACCGGCCGCAGGCCAGATGGTGGTGGTGGCCGGCCAGCTCCTCGGCCAGCTCGAAGCGACCGTGGTCGTCCACCCCGGTGACCCGTCGCACCACGCCGGCCTCGATGAGGGTGGTCACGTTGCGGTAGGCACTGGACTGGGGCAGTTCCAGGTTCGAAGCCAGGATCTCCGGAATGGAGAGTGGCCGGCCGGCTTCGGCCAGGGTGACAACCAGCGACCGGCGCACGGGGGTGTAGCGCTGCTCGTGGCCGGCCAGGCGGAGGGCGACCTGTTCGTGGACCGACGGGGCGGTGACCATGCCCACAACAGTACGACGCCCACCGGCCGGTGCCGGGACGTCGCCCATCGGCACCGGCGCCCCAGGGGCCGGTGCTCGGAAGGCCGGGGCCGTTTCGACCGGGGCCGGCGGGGTGGGGCCTTGCTCACGCCCCACGGAGATCCCCTTGGAGCTCAGTGGCAGCAGTGGTGGCCGGGACCCGGAGCATGCGGCTGCGGTGTCTCCGGTTCCGCCAGACATCCGACGTGGCGGCGATGCTCACCAGGTAGGTGACCGTAGCCACGGCCACGATCCCGAAGCTGGGCGGCACCCTGGGCGCCAGGTAGGCCACAGTCAGCCCGATCCACACCGACCCCACCGCGATGGCCGCCGACAGCCAGACGGCGACGAAGGGTCGGGACGTGAGCCGCTGGCTGGCTCCGGCCGGGAGCGGCCACCAGGCCGAGCAGCAACAGGGCCCCGACCGCCTGGGTGGCCACGCCGGCGGTGATGCCCAGCAGGACGAAGAAGGCGTAGCCCGAGGGCCCGGACCGGAACGCCCCGGGCCGACGGCCACGCTCTCGTCGAGACTGGCGAAGATGAGGGGGCGGCCGATGACCACGAAGGCCGCCACGACCCCCAGGGCCACGACCGCATCGCCGACGGCCTGTGAGGACGAGAGTCCCAATATCGACCCGAACAGGACGTTTACGCCGGCATTGGAACCGACGGCGCCGGTGCCGCTCTGCGAGGTGGTGAAGATCGACAGGAAGAGGGCGCCGAGGCCGAGGACCCAGGCGAAGACACTTCCGATGACGGTGTCGTCAGCGGAGGCCCGGCGCCCCAAGGCCGCCATGAGCACGGCGAACACGATGCACGCCCCGTACAGCCCGGCCCGGAGATCGATCCCGAAGGCCAGGGCGGCCAGCGCGCCGGTGAAGGCCACATGGGACAGGGCGTCGCCGGTGAACACCTGTCCCCGCAGAACCACCACGTAGCCGACGAGCCCCGCCGCCAGTGCGATGCAGGTCCCGGCCAGGAACGCCGAACGCAGGAAGGGATGGTCGAGCATGTGGGCCAAGCCCACGAAGGGATCGAGGGTGGCGATCATGCCCCGACCGCCGTGTCGGCCAGCTTGGCTCGCTCAGCTCCATCGGGCCCGCGGGGCCCGTCAGGCCCGTGGGTTCCGTCGGGCCCGTCCGTGGTCCCACCGGCCCCCTGGTCGGTGCGCTGCGGCCGCGTGCCGAGCCAGGAGGTGAGGGCCCGGCCACCAGCGGCCATGAGGTAGAAGGCGAACCCGATGGTCGAGACGTAGAAGCCCACCGGATAGACCGAGTAGAAGGCCACCCCCAACGACACCCAGGTGGTGACCAGGGACAGCACCACGGTCAGTATCAGGCTCAGGGCCGGGCGGGCAGTGATCTGCTGGGCGGCGGCGGCCGGCATCACCAGCAGGGCGAAGACCAGCAGGGCGCCGGTGATCTGACTGACCTCGGCGGCGGCACAACCCAAGAGGAGGAGGAACGCCACCGACAGCGCTCGCACCGGGACACCCCGGGCCGCGGCCACGTCGCCGTCGACAGTGGCGAAGAACAGCGGCCGAGCCATGCACGCCAGGGCGGCCAGGACTCCGGCGGCCACCACGGCCAGGGTCACCACCTGGCTGTCCGATATTCCGAGGAAGGTGCCGAAGAGCAGGCCGGTCAGGCTGTCGAGGAAGCCTCCGTACAAGCTGACGAACAGGACACCGCAGGCGAGGGCGAAGGCCTGCACCGTGCCGATGACCGCCGACTCCTCGCTCCGTTCCCGACCCGACGGCGAGCGCGGCACCATGGCGATGACCAACGCCGCCACGATGCTCCCGGCGAAGTAGCCGGCGGTGGCACTGATACCCAGCCAGATGGCCCCGGCCGCTCCGGGAAACGACACCACGGCCAGCGTGTGCCCGGCGAAGCTCTGGCGCCGGAGCACCATGAACCAACCGACGGCCCCGGCAATGAGGGCCACGATGGTCCCGGCCCTGAACGCATTGACCATGAAGTGCAGCGCCAGCATCTGATGGAGGTCGACGCCGATGTTCCAGCTCGGGCCGGCGGATGAGGCGGTGGCCGGGGTGACGGGAATGGCCGGGGTCACGATGGTCGCTGGGGTCATCAGTGCGAGTGCCCCGTGTGCCGGTCGGCATGATGGGAAGGCGCCTCAGGGCTCCCGACCACCACCATCTGGCCATCGGACGTCCGCAGGACCTCGATGGGCGTCCCGTAGAGTTCGCTCAGGGTCTCCGAGGTGATCACCTCATCGGGCGGCCCGCACACCGCCCCGCCGCGGGCCACGTAGACGACCCCGTCCAGGTAGGAGACGATCGGGTTCACGTCGTGCGCCACGATCAGCACGGTGATGCCGAACTCGCTGCTGATGTCCGAGATGAGAGCGGCCACCGAGGCCTGGTTGGGGAGGTCCAGACTGTCGAGCGGCTCATCCAGGAGCAGCATGCGGGGCCTGCGCACCAGGGCCTGGGCGATCAGTAGGCGCTGCTGCTCCCCCCCGGACACCTGCCCGATGGGTCGGTGGGCGTAGTCGGCCGCCCCGACCAGCTCGATCACCTCCTCCACCCGCTGGCGCCGTTGGCGGCCGCTGGCGAGGAGTGACGATCCACCCGGGATGGGCAGTCCCCAGCGGTCACCGTCGCTGCCCAGTCGCACCACGTCGATGCCGCGGATCCGCAGGTTGGGGTCGAAGCTCCGCCGCTGGGGCAGGTAACCGATCTTGGCGCCGGCCTCTCCCGGCTCGCCACCAAGTACGGACGCCCGCCCCTCGGCCAGGGGCAGGATGCCCAAGATCGCTTTGATCAGGGTCGACTTGCCCACCCCGTTGGGGCCGAGGATGGCGACGAACTCACCGGTCTGCACATCGAGACTCACGTGTGACCACACCGTCCGGCCCCCCAGGCGCACGGCGGCGTCAGTGAGGGCCAGGGCGGGCCGCTCCGACCGGTCGGCATCCCCTCGGACCGGGTTGGATCGGTCAGCCACCGGCTCGCGCCAATGCCGCCTCGATGCCCAGCAACTGTCTGGTCTGCCAGGCCTGATAGGTGGCACTGGCGGGCTGGAGGGTTTCGGTGATGGTGGCGAAGGGGATGTGCTCGGCCTTCACCTCTTGGAGCTGGGCCTGCACGTCGGGGGTCACGTTCTGGCTGTTGTAGACGTAGACCTTGATCCGATGGTCCCGGATCTGGGTGTCGATGGTCTCCTTGTCGGCCACCGAGACGTCCGTGCCCTCGCTGATGGCCTTCAGGAAGGACGGAGGCGTGATCAGATCGAGACCGAGGGACGGGGCCAGCATGGCGAAGATCGACTCCGAAGCCCCGACGGGTGTGCCGCGGTACTCGCGCTTGATGACGGCGATGGTGGCGTAGTAGTTCGCCAGGTCGACCGTCTCGAAGTGCTCCTTCTGCTCGGTGAAGTAGGAACTGTCCTTCGGATCGAGCTTCTGAAAGTCCGATGTCATCTGGCGGATCACGGTCTTCACGTCTGCGGGGTTGTACCAACGGTGCGGGTTGGAGCCGTCGGGAACGCCGAGAACCGAGCCCACGTCGAGGGCCACGATCGACGAGGGATCGGCCGACAGCAGCTCCTGGGCCCACGGGTCGTAGCCGATGCCGTTCTCGATGACCATCTGGGCCCCGGCCGTGGCCCGGGCATCGGCCGCCGAGGGCTCGTACGAGTGGGGATCGGTGTTGGGATTGGTAATGATACTCACGACGTGAACGTGGGCGCCCCCCAACTGGCTGGCGATACTCCCCCAGAAGTTTTCGGCCGCAACCACCTGGATGACCCGTCCCCCGGGAGCGGTGGTGGTGGCCCCGGACGACGAGGTGTCGGTCGAGCAGGCCGCCAACACCACCGTCATCCCCAGGAACAGCGCGAGGATCGAGCGCTGTGACCGACGGCGAGGGCCCGGGCTCTGTCCAGCGCGCCGGAGGTTCGTCGACCGGGGTTCACACATCTGGAGGGCTCCTTCGACCCGGCCACTGCGGCGGGCTCTCTCCTGTGCAGCTTAAACGGGAATGGTTCTCATTACAAGATCTCATCCTGTTCCGGAAGCAGATCTCACCCGGTCCGTGCGGGAAACCCATCCGGTCCGGGGCAGATCCAATCCGGCCCGATTCGGGACAGATCTGATCCGACCCGGTCCGAGTCCGATCCGGGACAGATCTGATCCGATCCGGGACAGGTCTGATCCGATCCGGGACATCGGGGTGCCGGCCGGGCACCCAGCACGCGAGGGCCGGCCTCGGTCACTGCCCAATTGCTCGCCTCTGCTCCCATGCCCCCCAGGGTCTCAGGACATGAAGGCGTCAGGACCTGAGTTTCACACCGTCAGCCAACACCCGGCGGGCCGCGGTGACATCCTCACTCCGGGGCCCGTCCCCCTCGCCGGGAACTTCAAGAATGGCGGGAAGCCCCTGCAGGTCGGGGTGTCCCAAGAGCGCGGCCAGGGCTTCCGATCCGATGGTCCCGTCCCCGATGTTCTCATGTCGGTCCCGATTGGCCCCGAAGGCCACCTTGGAGTCGTTCAGGTGGAGACACTGGAGCCGGGTCAGACCCACCGTCTCGTCCACCAGGGCGATCAGTTCGTCAGCTTCCACCACGGTGCCGAACGGCACCCCAGATGCCCAGAGATGCTGTGTGTCCAGGCAGACGCCGAGTCGTTCGTCGCCTCCGGCCGTGTCGATGACCATCGCCAGCTCCTCGAAGGAGCGACCCACCGTGTCCCCAGCACCAGCGGCATTCTCCAGGAGGATGGGACAGGGCTCCGTCGAAGCCTCCACCGAGTCGAGTGCTTCGGTCAGTGCTTCGACAATGCCGGGGAGTGCGGTGTCGAACCCGCTACCGCGGTGACTCCCGATGTGGAGGACGAGGCCGTCCGACCCGATTCCCTCCGCCGTGGCCAGGTTGGCGTTGAGGCAGGCCCGTGACTTGGCCGCCAGTTCGGGGTCCGGGGTGGCCAGATTGATCAGGTAGGTGGCATGGCAGAAGGTCGAGGTGACGGTGGGGTGTTCGCTCTGGGCCTCCCGGTAGCCGGCCAGCACTTCGGGCCCGTACTGCGAGGGTTTCCACATCCGCGGACTCTGGGTGAAGATCTGGATGACGTCGGCTCCGATGTCATCGCCGTGCTGGAGGGCGGGGACCAGGCCTTTTCCTGCTCGTACGTGGGCTCCGATGCGCATAGGGGCACCGTAGCCGAGCGAGATTCACGACCGACCGGGCCACAACCGTGACGGGTTCCTGATGCGAAGACTCTCAGGAAATGGCCAGGTTCAGCACAGTGGCCCCAAAGCGATGGCCGGCAGACTCGTATTTGCGCCCCCAGGATCGGGAGGGAAAGCGATGTCCCCCCACATCCACTCCACCCTCTCCTTCCCGACCGAGGGGCGCCCCATGCAGACCCGGCCACGACCCGGTGCGCGGCCGGTTCCCGACGCGTGACGCGCTGGCGGTGCGCGGCACCGTAGTGGGGACCGAGGAAGGTGCGGACGCGCAGGCCGACTCCCTGACCGAGAAGTGCCCCGACCTCGACACCTACCCCATGCGCCGGCCCGACGAGGTACGGGTCAGCTACCGGGTCCGCGCCGACAAGATGACGTGCGATGGGAACGACCAGCAGCGCTAGCGGTGATCACCCGGCCGGCCACCCGTCTCGACATGCCGCACCGCGACCACCCCCAACTCGGCGGCGATGGCGGCCACCACCTCAAGCGGCGTGGACAGTTCCATCGGCACGAGGCAGCCGTCGATGCCGGCGTCGAACAGCTGGCGGATCGCCGCGGCGACTTCGGGAACCGTCGGTCCCTCCTCGGAGCCGGTTCTCGCAAACGATCTCGGGGGCACTCCTGGCGTCGGGCCGATCCCAATCACCTGAAGTGGGCCCACCTCCGTGCCCCCCGTACTGCCCCCTGTGCGGCCCCCCGTGCGGTCCCCCGTGCGGTCCCGCGTGCGGCGCCCCGTGCGGTCCCGCGTGCGGGGCATCCCCCGCACCTCATCGACCACCCGCCGGACATCTTCGGTTCCGCCTCCAACGATCACGGCGTCGGCCAAGCCAATGAATTCCGTCACCGCCACCGTGGCCAGGTCGGAGGGATGCTCGATGAACACCACCACCGGGATGCCCCCCTCCTGGACCGGTCCGGGCCGGTTGATGGCGTCGACCACGGAGTAGAAGTTGCCCTCGAATGTGGGCACATCGTCCTCCAGCAGGGCACGTCCGACGCGGAGGACCTCGTTGACCCGGGCGCCCCGCACGGCATCTGGCGGTCCGAGACCGTAGGTCAACACCCCACGTCCGTGGGAGATGACGTCGATCCCGGTGACGATCTTGGCCAATAGAGCAGGAGGGCGACGATCGACGCCCACGGGAATGGCTCCGAGCCGGGCTCGGTGGGTGCGGGCCGCCAATGCCCCCAGCAGGGAGTAGGCCTCCGGGTCGGCGGGGCCAGAGCTGCCCGGCCGGATGGGTGGAACCCTATCGGTCACCCACAGCGAGTCGAAGCCCGACTGCTCGGCCAGACGGGACAGTTCAGCTATCCGGTCCAGGACTGGCGACCCATCCGCGGCTCCTGTTCCTCCGGTGGCGGGCCATGACCCTGTGAGCCACAGGCCCAGCCGGGTGACCGGTCGATTCTCCCTGGTGGGCTCCACGCCAGCCAGGGTACCGGTGCCGGCAGGTGAGGACGTCTCCGACGATGGCACCCCAGCCTGTCCGAGACACGGAACGGTTTCATATCCCAATCCGTCGGTGTTCAAGTTCCGATTCCATTCGGACGATGCAACATCTGTGGACACAGGATCGACCCACGCGCCCCGACGGAGGCCTTGGCCGGATCATCAATCAACCCGTCCCCGGTCCGCTCGGGTCTGGATGCCCATAGCTGACCAGGCTCAGCGGTCGAAGCAGATCCGGGAGCTGCTCCACCCAGGCGGCCGGGACGCCGGGTTCTCCATGATTGCCACCATGCTCAGCCTGGTAGCCGTGGCTCTGCTCACGCTGCTCTTGATGAGCACCACGCTCAACTCGAGCTCCACCTCCGCCACCAACATCTCCAACGCTCCCGGCGTGGGCGAGGCGGACAACCTGCTCGCTCAACAGTCACTGTCGACGGCTCTGACCGCCGTGAGTGCAGCGGCCTCGTCGGCGGGCGGCTACGGCTCCCTCGACATCAGCACTCTGTCGGCCTCAGATCCGTCGGTCTCGTATGTCGCCGGGCCGACGACCACTGCCTCGACCGTGAGCATCACGGTCACGAGCGGGAGTGGCGCCAATTCCACGGGAATCTCCTCGGCTGCCGGCGGTGCCGGCGGATCCATCGGTGCGGCCATCAGCGGCGCTGAGGCAGCCGGAGGAGCCGGCGATGGTGTCGGGACGGGAAGTGGAGCTGGATCCGTCAGTGGAACCGTGACCCTGACCGCCCGGTCGTCCAACGGAACCTGTTGGCTGGTGTGGCGGGCCGAGGGATCGGCCACCTGGTTCGGGGCCCAGACCGGGCAGTCCAGCTGCACCGCACCTGCATTGACCTCCTCCCCTGCCGCTGGACCGGTCACTTCGTCAACTATCGGCTGGCAACAGGGAAGCTTCCCCACCTCCTGAGGTAGTTTCCTAAGGGTCCTACACCTTGGACCACCATCCTGCTCCGGCGCGCAGGAACCCGAGGTCGTCGAGTTCGTCGCAGGCTTGGGCCGCGGAGGATATCGACAGATCGGTTCTGATCAGGATGGTCTCGAAGGCTGTCGGCGTGTCGTCGACGGCTCCCAGGACCGCCCGCTGCGTACCTGACAAGTTCGATTGAGCGCCGCCGGGTCCGTCCCGCTCCTCCTCCGACGCCGAGGGGGCCGACGCCGTCCAGCCTGGGGCCCGTTCGAATCTTCCCGTGCCGGCACAGGCCAACCCCAGGGCGACCAGGACGTCGGTGGCGTCCCGCACCGGGGTGCACCCGTCCACCAGGAGGCCGTTGGTCCCATCGGACGCCCGGCTCCGGACCGAGCCCGGCACGGCGCACACCTGAATGGATCGACGGGCGGCCGCCTCCGCGGTATAGAGCGACCCGCCCTTTCCGTGACATTCGACCACCACCACAACGTCTGACAGGGCGGCAATGACACGATTGCGGGCCGGGAACACCCGGGGAAGGGGTGGGGTCCCGAGGGCCGACTCGGAGAAGACGACTCCTCGCGATGCCACCTCCGTCCACAGGCTCCCGTTCTGGGCGGGATAGGGAACGTCGAGGCCGGTCCCGGCCACTGCCACCGGTGGGGCGGCCGAGGCGTCAGTCCCGCGAATCACTCCGGCGTGGGCGGCACCGTCAATCCCGGTGGCCAGTCCCGAGACCACGACCACTCCCCGTCCCGCCAGTGCGGCAGCCATCTCGGACGCCACCTGGAGGCCGTAGGGGGTGGGGCTTCGGGTGCCGACGATGGCCACTCGGGGCCGACCTTCGACCGCGGTCGGATCACCGAGGGCGAAGAGCACCGCCGGGGCACCCGGATCGCCCTCCAGCGCGGAGGGATAGCCATCGGTTCCGGGTAGGTGGATCGACACATCGGCACGGGAGTAGGCGTGGCCCACCTCGGCCACATCGGTATCCCGTGCTGGTCGGAGAAACCTGTGCCGAGGGTCCGCGGAGTGCATCCCTGAGCGAACCGCTTCCCAAGCCTCCACAGGCGGGGTGCCGTCCAACAGCTTGGCCAACTGCACCGGGGTCATCCCCCGAAGCCCGACGAGCGCGGCGGCGTGCACGTTGGCCTCGTCCAGGCTGCTCATGGGGCACCTCCACCCAACAGCAGTGCCCGCTGGGTCCGGAGCAGGATGGCCTCCTGCATCTGGGACGCCTGGATCAGTGGGCCGGCATCATCGAGATCGGCCAACGTGCGGGCCAGGCGTCGGACCCGGTGCAGCCCACGGGCGCTCAGGGACCCTGACCGGAGTTTCCTCTCCACCACCGAGGTGGCCGCCTCACTCATCGGCGCCAACTGCCCGAGCAGGGGGGCCGGGATCTGCGCATTGAACGCCACGCCGCGTTGGGACGCCCGTAGGCGGGCCCTGTCCACTCGTTCGGCCACCACCGCCGAGGTCTCACCGGGAGCCGCATCCATCAGCTCCTGGGGCTCAGGCCGGTCCACGCGGATGGCGATGTCGAACCGGTCGAGCAGGGGGGCTGACAGCCGTCGGGCATAGCGTTCACGGGACGGCGCGCTGCACCGGCAGCCACCGGGGGATCCTCCGTCACCACAGGGACAAGGGTTCATGGCTCCGACCAGGATGAAACGGGCCGGGAAGGTCGTCGACCCGCGGGCCCTGCTCACCCGGACCTGGCCTTCCTCGAGCGGCTGCCGGAGGGCGTCGAGCACTGCAGACGGAAACTCGCCCATCTCATCGAGGAACAACACGCCACCATGAGCCAGGCTGATCTCACCGGGGCGCATCCAACTCGTCCCTCCACCTATCATGGCCACCGCTGACGCCCCATGGTGGGGAGCCCGAAAGGGTGGCCGCTGGATGAGGCCGTCCGGCGGCAACGGCAGTCCCGCCACCGAATGGACGCGGGTGACCTCGAGTGCCACGGAGCGGGCGAGGTCGGGCAACAAGCCGGGGAGTCGGGCCGCCAGCATGGACTTCCCTGAGCCCGGAGAGCCCACCAGGAGCAGATGGTGTCCGCCGGCCGCAGCGACCTCCAGGGCTCGTCGGGGAAGTCGCTGTCCACAGACATCGACGAGATCCGGCAGCCGATCGACCTGTCCAATGCTGGGGCCGCCGCAGGGGCTGCCACCCACCAATTGATTCGCCAACGGGGCACCCTGGCTCCGCCGGGCGGACGAGGCAGGCAAGGCGGTCGGAGCCGTCTGGGCAGCTGCCGCCGAGGAGATGGTCCACTGCTGCCGATGGGACAAGCCCGCCACCACCCCACCCAAGTTTGCCGATGTCAGGATGTCGATATCGCCGGCCAGCCCTGCCTCCCGTCCGCTGTCAACGGGGACAACCAGTTGGAAGGAGGTCAGCACTGCGGCCAGGGCGACCGTCCCGGGGACACCCCGTAGGGAGCCATCGAGCCCGAGCTCACCGAGAAAGGCCAATCCCTCAACCAGCTGAGAATCCACGACCCCCGACGCCACCAGGACACCGATGGCGATGGGTAGGTCAAGTCCGGCACCTCCCTTCTTCACCCCTGAGGGAGCCAAGTTGACGGTCACACGTCGAAGCGGCCACGCCAGGCCGCTCGAGAGCAGTGCCGCACGCACTCGGTCCCGGGACTCCCGTACCGCGGCATCGGGTAACCCCACCACGGTGAAACCGGGAAGACCGTTGGATACGTGTACTTCGACGGCGACAGGCTGGCCGTCAACACCGATGAGCACGGCAGAGGGTATGGAGGCGATCATGACGCCCTCCGATCGGTACGATCCGGCACCGAGGCCTGAAGAACCATGAGTGTGCTGGAAGTGGAAGGAACGGAGGGCCACTCACCAGCGGTGCCGGCGGCCACTCGAAGGCACGATGTGAAATTAGATCGGCGGTGTCACACCCCTCTGATTCACTGTTCCCATGGCAGTGACGGCCCCCGACTCCGAGCAGAACGGCACCGGTCCCGGCACCGGTTCTGGCACCGGCCCCGACTTCGCCTGCACCCGGGCCGCCGGTGAGGTCCTGAAGGCCTTCGTTTCCGGCTACGAGGCCGGGCGCTACTCGGGGGACGACTCGGTCACCCTGCTCAAGTTCTTCACCGAGATGGAACGGACCGCCATGGCCGGCAAGACCCTGGCCGCGGCCCGGGTGGCCGGCTCCAACATCCACACCCGCACCGGGCACCGCTCGGCGGCCGAGTACATCGCCGCCGCCACCGGGGACTCGGTGGGGGAGTCGAAGGACACGGTGCGGCTGGGAGAGAACCTGGCCGACCAGCCCGCCATCGACGAGGCCCTCCGGGGGGGCCGGATCTCCAGACGTCGGGCCCAACGGGTGTCCGAGGCGGCCCGGATCAACCCCGACCGGGAAGAGGACCTGGTCCAAGGGGCACAGACCGACACCGACGCCGAGCACAAGGAGCGGTGCCAACGGGCCCGAGCCGAGGGACGCTCGACAGAGGACGCCGCCCGTCACCACCGGCGCCTGCACCAGAACCGGAGCTGTCGGGACTACATCGACGACGACGGGTCCTTCGGCCTCCGGGCCACCCTCACCCCCGAGGTCGGGGCCGAGGTCAAGGCGTGCCTGGACGCCCAGGCCGACCGCCAGTACCGCCAGGCCAAAGCCGAGGGCCGCTTCGAGACCGCCGACAACTACCGGGCCGATGCCCTCTACGCCCTCATCACCGGCACGTTCCTCGGCCCCCTAAGCCCGAAGCGGGCCGAGGCGGCCCAACCCGACACCGGCGACCCGGCCACCGGGGCCGACACCGGCGATCCCGAAGCGGCCGCCCCCCCGGTGCGCACCCCCAAGCCCGGGGCCAAGCTCAACGTGATCATCGACCTCGACACCCTGCGCCGGGGGAAGGTCGGACCCGGGGGCCGCTGTGAGATCGCCGGGGTGGGACCGGTGTCGGTGGCCTGGGCCCAAGAGCTCCTCGGTGACTGCCTGTTCCAGGTGTTCGTCACCAGTGCCACCGACGTCCACTCGGTATGGTCACCCGGTCGCCACCAGCACCGTGACGTCCGGGCCGGCCTCCTCCTCCGGGACCCGAGGTGTGTGGTGCCCGGCTGTGACGCCCGCCTGGGCCTGGAGGCCGACCACTGGGTGAAGGACTTCGCCCACGGTGGTCTCACCACCCTCGACAACCTGGCCCGGATCTGCACCCGCCACCACCGCCAGCGCACCCACCAGGGCTATGTGCTTCAAAAGGGCCCCGGGGGGTGGGAGTGGATCCCACCCGACACCCCGAAGGAAACGACACGGCCCACACGGAGGCGCAAGGCCAGGACCGGGGCCGAACCCCGTCCTCCGGTCCCACCCCCCGGCACCAGCCCGCCCCTGTTCGACCTAGAGGAGTGAGGTTCGGGCCCGCCCTCGAGCGCGCCCGCACCACCGGCCGAGGACCGGAGGCCCGGTCTTGGCCGGAGGTCGAGGCCGGCCGCCGACGGGATCAGTCCCGTCCCGCGCCTCCGTCGCCGAAGGCCAGGCTCAGGCGATCCGGCAGCTACCTCCCCTCGAACAGGGGCTCACGCTTTTCCATGAATGCCGCCAAGGCCTCGGCCGTGTCGGCAGAGGCGAAGTTGACCGACTGGGACCGGGCCTCCTCCTCGAGCGCCTGGTCCATCGAGAGGTTGAACGAGTTGTTCAGCATGGTCTTGGTCATGGACAGGGCCAGCGGTGGCCCGGCGGCCAGACGAGCCGCCCACTCGTCCACGAACCCGTCCAACTGGTCGGCCGGCACGACCCGGTTGACCAGTCCGAACTCCAGCGCCTGCCGTGCACTCGATGATGTCGGCGAAGAAGGCGAGCTCCTTGGCCCGGTGGAGACCGATGAAACGGGGCAGCAGCCACGAGGCCCCGAAGTCCACGGAGAGGCCCCGCTTCGAGAAGATCTGCGAGAACCGGGCCGTTTCCGAAGCCACGACCAGGTCGCAACCGAGGGCCATGCTCATGCCGGCACCGGCGGCCACTCCGCCGACTTTGGCGATGGTCGGCTTGGGCAATCGGTGCAGGCGGAGGGCCACGTCGCCGAGGGCCCGCATCTGCACCAGGTACGGGATCGCCCGGCCCGACCGGCCACGTCGGACGGCGTCGCCCAGGTCGGCTCCCGAGCAGAAGGCGTCCCCGGCTCCGGTGAGGACCATGACCCGGACGTGGCGGTCGGCGGCCACGTCCTCGAACGTGTCCAGCAGCTCCCGCCACATGGTGCCGTTGGCGGCGTTCTTGCGGGCCGGCCGGTTCATGGTGACCGTCACCACCCCCTCGTTGTGCTCCACGATCAGGGTCTCGAGGTCAGTTGGCCATCCGCGCAGCCTACGAGATCACCGATCGGACGTGATCTGGACCCACGGTCCGAGATCGGGGCCCCCGGGCTTGTCGGGGGACGGGAGTCAGAAGGCGTCCTCGATCACCTCGACCTGGCCCGGCGGTGATGGACACCACGTCGAAGCGGACCTCGACCCGGGCTCGGCCCGACGCCGGGGTCAGCTCCGACAGCCAGCGAGCGGCCAGCCGCCGGATCCGGCGCTGCTTGGCCGGCGAGCACCGACTCGGCGCCCGGTGCCGAAGCGGTCGGTGGTCCGGGTCTTCACCTCGCAGAACACCACCGTCTTGCCCTGGCGGACGATGAGGTCGACCTCACCCTCGCGGCGGCGCCAGTTCCGCTCGAGGACCTCGTAGCCGTGGTCCTCGTACCAGCGGGCGGCCAGGTCCTCGCCTTCGGCTCCGAGTGCCCTGACGGCGGTCGGCACCGCCGTCCTGGTGGGGGCGCCGTGACGCGCCCCGGCTCACAGATCCTTCTCGGGCAGCCGCTCGATGTTGACGTCCCGGAAGGTGAGGATCCGCACCGACGGCACGAACCGGGCCGGGCGGTACATGTCCCACACCCAGGCGTCGTTGAGGTTGACCTCGACGCAGGCCGGGGTGGAGTCGGACCGCACCGCCACATCGACGCTGTTGGCCAGGTAGAACCGCCGCTCGGTCTCCACCACGTAGGCGAACAGGGGCAGGACGGCCCGGTACTCCTGCACCAGGGCCAGCTCGATCTCCGACTCGTACCGCTCGAGATCCTCTTCACTCATGCGGTTGCATCCACGGAATGCCCGGCCGAGCAACGCCCGCCTGCAGCCGAGTCGACCCCGACGCCACCACGACCGTCGGGCACAGGGCGCACGGTCCTGACGAGCGTCGACCTTCCCACCGGATCAGGGGCGGGCAGTCCGCCGCTCCTTGATCTTGGCCGCCTTACCGTGGCGGTCCCGCAGGTAGTAGAGCTTGGCCCGGCGGACGTCGCCCAGCGAGACCACCTCGGTCATGGCGATGACCGGGGAGTGCACCGGGAAGGTCCGCTCCACGCCGACGCCGAAGCTCACCTTGCGGACGGTGAAGGTCTCGCGCACGCCGGTGCCCTGGCGGCGTGACCACCGCCCCCTGGAACACCTGGACCCGCTCGCGGGTGCCCTCGACCACCCGGACGTGGACCTTGACGGTGTCCCCGGGCCGGAAGTCGGGGATGTCGTCCCGGAGGCTGTCACGGTCGATGATGTCGGTCGGGTTCATGGGGCGCGTCTTTCCACGGATCGTTCGAACTCTCCCCCGCCGGCATGCCGGCCCGGCAGTTCTCACCGGAGGGTCACTCTGACCAGGGAGTTCTGCGCGATGCGGGCCTCCGATTCCGAACACCGGTGCGAACCGGCGCCGACGAGGCTCACCAATCGTAGCCGTGTTCGCGGAGCAGGTGCACCTCACCGTGCTCGACCAGGAGCCGGACCTCGTCCTCGGTCAGGCCACCCCGGGCCGCGATCAGGTCGGGGCGGCGCCGCAGGGTGCGGACCAGGGCCTGGGCCCGGCGCCAGCGGTCCACCCGGCCGTGGTCGCCGGAGCGGAGCACCTCGGGCACCTCCCAGCCCCGGAACTCGGCCGGCCGGGTGTACTGGGGGTACTCGAGCAGTCCGGTCGGAGAAGCTCTCGTCCCCGGCGGACTGGTCGTTGCCCAGCACCCCGGGCAGCAGCCGGACCACCGCCTCGACCACCACCAGGGCGGCCAGCTCCCCGCCGGCCAGGACGAAGTCCCCGACCGAGAGCTCCTCGTCGACCAGGTGGTCGGCCACCCGCTGGTCCACACCCTCGTAGCGGCCGCAGAGCAGGGAGAACCCGCCGAGCCTGGCCGGCGTAGCTCCTCGGCCACCCGCTGGTCGAACCGCCGGCCCGAGGGGGACAGCAGGACCAGGGGCCGGGGCAGGCCGTCGGCGGACGCGGCCACCCGCTCCACCGCGCCGAACACCGGCTCGGGGCCGAGCACCATGCCGGCGCCGCCCCCGAACGGGGCGTCGTCCACCGACCGGTGGGGATCGGTGGCGGCCGTCCCGGACGTCGTGGGTGCGCAGGTCGAGCTGGCCCCGGGCCCGGGCCCGTCCGAGGATGGAGGCGTCGGCGTAGTGGTCGATGACCTCCGGGAAGAGGGTGAAGACGTCGATCCGGAACGAGCGCATCGGAGCGGACCGGCGTGACCCGGCCACGACCGGTCAGGCCAGGTCGAGCAGGCCGTCGGGGACGTCGACGGTGACCCGCACCCCGGGCTCCGATCGCCGACCACGAAGCGGAGCGGGATCAGCGCACCACCGTCGAGCACCAGGAGGTCGCTGGCCGGATTGGCCTCGACGCTCTCGACACGTCCCGAGCACCGTGCCCGTCGGTGTCCACGACCGTCGGACCCGATCAGATCGTGGATCCACAGGGCGTCGGGATCGTCGAGCGGAGGGGCGAACAGCTCGGTGCCCCGCAGCGCCTCGGCGGCGTCGATGCCGGACACCCCCTCGAAGGTGACGATGAACCGGCCCTGGTGGGGCGAGGACCGGACCACCCTGAACTCCCTGCCGTCCCCGGTGGTCGAGCACCGACCCGGGCGCCACCCGCTCGTCCCGGTTGGTGGACAGGGAGACGATCACGTCGCCCCGGAGGCCGTGGGGCTTGACCATGCGACCCACCTCGCAGCAGCGGCGTCGGCGCGGCCGTCGGCTCGGCACGGCATCGCGGCAGCGTCAGCGGCCCGGTCCGCCGGTTCCGCCGACTCGGTGCCGGCGTCGAGCCGGGACGCGCCGGCCACCGATCACGCCGGACTCAGTCGTCGACGATGTCGACGCTGGTCTGGACCCCGTCGCGGGCGCCGGCGGCGGCCACCACGGTGCGGATGGCCTGGGCCACCCGGCCCCGGCGGCCGATGACCCGGCCCATGTCGTCGGGGGCCACGTGGATGCGGAAGCGGACCGAGTCGCCCCGCTCCTCGGTGTTGATGACCACGGCCTCGGGGTCGGAGGTGATGGAGTTGACCAGATAGGTCACCACGGCCAGCGGCGTCCCGCCCGAGACCCGGTTGCCGGCGTCGTCGTCCTCGTGATCGTCGACGTCGTCGATGGTGTTGACGTCGTCGGCCGAGTCGACGGCCAGCTCGTCGGTCACTTGGCCGCCTTGGCCGAGGCGAACTCGTCGAGGGCACCCGACTTCTTCAGCAGCTTCTCGACCCGCTCGGTCGGGGTGGCGCCCTGGGACAGCCACTTGACGGCCTTGGCGTTGTCGATCTCGACGACGGCGTCGGGCTCGGCCAACGACTTGCCCCGGGGGGCGTAGGTGCCCACGATCTCGATGAACCGGCCATTGCGGGGCGAACGGCTGTCCGCCGCCACCAGCCGGTAGGTCGGCTGCTTCTTCTTCCCGATCCGCACGAGGCGGAGCTTTACTGCCACGGTGAACTCCTCTGCATTCTGTCGATAGCGCCCGACAGTCTCCCACCAATGGCGGGGCGACGCGTGCACATCGGGCCGATCGGTCGCCTCGATTGGGCCGTGAAACTGCTCGTCGGTCGGACGGTGCCGAATTGCCGGCTCAGCGGGCCTTGGGGGTGACCCGCCCGCCGCCCTTGCCCTTCTTCCCGCCCTTGCCCTTCGACTTGCGACGGAGCCCCGGCGCACCGCACCCGACCCGGCCCGGCGCCGGCACCGGCGCCGGCACCGAGCGCTCCGCCGGTCGGCCGCCCAGTGCCGGCCAAGCCGGCGAGGTCCCCCCGACGCGCCCATCTCGGCCATCTCGGCCATGGCCTTGGGGGACAGCTTGGGTCCGCCCCGGCCGAACAGGCCACCGAGCCCGCCCAGGGCGCCGGCCATGCCGCCCTTGCCCAATGCCCTTCATCATCTTCTGCATCTCCTTGAACTGCTTGAGGAGGGCGTTGACGTCGGAGGTGGCCGTGCCGCTGCCGTTGGCGATCCGGACCCGGCGGGCGCCGTCGATGATGGCCGGATCGACCCGCTCCGTCGGGGTCATCGACCGGATGATGGCCTCGATCTGGCCGATCTGGCGGTCGTCGATCGGCCGACGAGGCCTGCTTCAGGTCCTTGGGCACTCCCGGGAGCAGGGACAGCATCCCCGACACCGAGCCCATCTTCTTGACCTGCTGGAGCTGCTCGAGGAAGTCCTCGAGGGTGAACCGCCCCTCGATCATGGCGGCCGCGCCCTTGGTGGCGACGTCCTTGTCCATGGTGCGCTCGGCCTGCTCGATGAGGCTGAGCACGTCGCCCATCCCGAGGATGCGGTCGGCCATCCGGTCCGGGTGGAACTGGTCGAAGTCGTCGAGCTTCTCGCCGGTGGAGGCGAAGGCGATGGGCCTGCCCACCACCTCCTTGACCGACAGGGCGGCCCCGCCCCGGGCGTCACCGTCCAGCTTGGTCAGGATGACCCCGTCGAGCGAGAGGGCGTCGTGGAAGGCCGACGGCGGTGGACACCGCGTCCTGGCCGGTCATGGCGTCGATGACCAGGAACGTGTAGTGGGGGTCCACGGCCCCGGCGATGTGCCGGATCTCGTCCATCAGGTCCTCGTCGATGGACAGACGGCCGGCGGTGTCCACGATGAGGACGTCGCGGCCCAGCCGCCTGGCCTCCTCCAGCCCGGCGGTGGCCACCGCCACCGGGTCGGTGGGCTCGCTGAACACGGTGATCCCGGCCTGGCCGCCGAGGACCCGGAGCTGCTCGACGGCGGCCGGCCGCTGGAGGTCGGCCCCCACCAGCAGCGGGATTGCGGCCCTGCTGCTTGAACCAGCGGGCCAGCTTGGCCGAGGTGGTGGTCTTGCCCGAGCCCTGCAGTCCGGCCAGCAGGATGACCGTCGGCGGCCGGCCGGCGTAGGTGATCTTGAGGGTCTCGCCGCCGAGGATGCCGACCAGCTCCTCGTTGACGATCTTGATGACCTGCTGGCCCGGGCTGAGGTTCTGGGACAGCTCCAGGCCGACGCAGCGGGCCCGGACAGCCTCGGTGAAGCCGCGGACCACGCCGATCTCGACGTCGGCCTCGAGCAGGGCGGTGCGGATCTCCCGCAGGACCTCGTCGACATCGGCATCGGTCAGGCGGCCGCGGCTGCGGAGACGGCTGAGGATCCCCTCGAATCGGTCGGTCAGGCTCTCGAACATGGGTTCCTCAGGCTACAGGACCCGAGCCCGAACCGTGTTGCGTCACAGCACCGGGATCGGGGCCCGGCAGAGCCGGGTTCCGGCGAGCAGCGGGCCGGGACACCGGCGGGTAACAGCGTCGATGGGGCTCAGAACAGGGCGTCGACGAAGGCGGCCGGCGTCGAAGTCGACCAGGTCGTCGACGCCCTCGCCCAGACCCGACCAGCTTCACCGGGAGGCCGAGCTCCCGCTGGATGGCCACCACGATGCCGCCCTTGGCCGTGCCGTCGAGCTTGGTCAGCACCACGCCCGGACACGTCCACCGCCTCGAGGAACACCTTGGCCTGGGCCAGCCCGTTCTGGCCGGTGGTGGCGTCGAGCACCAGCAGGACCTCGACCACCCGGCCCGGCGGCCGGTCGGCCACCCGCCGGATCTTCTTCAGCTCCTCGATCAGGTTGACCTTGTTGTGCAGGCGACCGGCCGTGTCGGCCAGGACCACCGCGTGGCCCTTGGCCTCGGCCCGCTGCACGGCGTCGAAGACCACCGAGCTCGGGTCGCCGCCCTCGGACCCCCGCACGATGTCGGCGTCGGCCCGTGAGGCCCACATCGGCCAGCTGCTCGCCGGCGGCGGCCCGGAAGGTGTCGCCGGCGGCCAGCAGCACCTTGGTCCCCGAGCCGGACAGCCGGTTGGCCACCTTGCCCACCGTGGTGGTCTTGCCCACCCCGTTGACCCCGACGAACAGCCAGACGTCGACCGGAGCGGCGGCGTCCGTCGGCGCCGCCGCGGCGCCGGCGTCGGCTTGCCCGTACTCGCCCCGGGGACGGCCAGGGTGGCGTCGGCGGTCGAGAGCATGGCCACCAGGTCGGCCTTGAGCGCATCGACCAGGGCGTCCGGGCCGCCGATCTCCCCGCTCTTGACCCGGGCCCGCAGATCGTCGAGGAGGCCGTCGGTGGCACCGACCCCGACATCGGCCCGGATCAGCGCCTCCTCGAGGTCGTCCCAGGTGGCGGCGTCGATCTTCCCCGTGGAGCGGACGGCGCCCAGGTAGCCCGGACAGCAGGCCCCGGGCCTTGCCCAGACGGCCCCGGTAGGTGGCCGGTTCGCCGGCTCTGGTTCCGGCTCTGGTTCTGGTGCCGGCTCGACCGGCGTCGGGCGCGGCCTCGGCGGCCGGTCCGACGGGGGCGGCCGCCTGGCGGCATTCGGCACTCCGGTCCAGTTCGACGTCGGTGGGTGCGTCGCTGGCCACCTCCCCGGGCGGCACCACGCTCTTGCCGGCCCGTCCCCGCAGCCGGAGACCGACGGCCACACCGCCGCCGACGATCAGGACCGGTACGGCGATGACCACGCCGATCAGCACGTCCGAGCCGGACGCCAGCAGGGACGGCTCGATCACGGCTCGCTTCCCCCGACCCGTTCGGGCCGGATCACGCGCGGTTGCCAGCCCGTCGAGCTGATGCCGGGCTCCGTGCGAAGCCTCGATCCTGGCGCCGTCCGTGGACTCCTGGGCTTCCTCGTCTGCCACCTCGCCGAGGACGGCGTCCTCGATACGGAGCCCGACGGGCGGATCGGTCGGCGGCTCGGCAACCTCGCCGGACGGCCCGTCAGAGAAACCGTCGATGGTCAGCTCGGCTATCGGTCGGGGAGCCGGCGTCGGGCACTGGGATCGGGTCGAGGTCGGCGGGTATCGGCGGGCGCCTGATCCGTTGCATCGGACACGACTCGGACTGTTCATCGGATCCGACGTCGGACTGGGGCTCGACGTCGGACCGGGGCTCGACGTCGGACTGGGGCTCGACGTCGGCTGCGGCTCGGGGAGCCCGTCCCGAGTGCCACCGACTCCGACCGGGGCCATCGAAGGCCCGAACCGGTCGGCGCCGGCGCCGTCACCACTGGCGCCAAACCCGCCACCATCAACCCCACCGTCGACCCCACCGGCACCGTCGCCGACCGCGCCGTCGCCGGCACGGCGCGCGTCCACGTCCTCGCCGTCCGACCAGCTCGCCACCCACCGTCTCGCCACGGTCTCGGGGGACCTTCTGGCTGACCACCTTGGACGAGCCGCCGGGGGCCATGGTCACCCCGTAGAGGGCGTCGGCCGCCTCCATGGTGCGCTTCTGGTGGCTCACGATGATCAGCTGGGCCTCCTCGCGGAACTCGTGGACCAGCCCCAGGAACCGCTGGAGGTTGACGTCGTCGAGGGCCGCCTCCACCTCGTCCATCAGGTAGAAGGGCGACGGCCGGCTCCGGAACACGGCGAACAGGAAGGCCAGGGCCACCAGCGACCGCTCGCCGCCCGAGAGCAGGGACAGGCGTCGGACGTTGCGGCCGGCCGGGCGGACCTCCACCTCGACCCCGGTGTCCAGCAGGTTCTCGGGGTCGGTCAGCGAGAGCCGGCCGGTCCCCCCGGGGAAGAGCGAGGTCGACCAGGGTGGAGAAGTGCTCGTTGACGTCGGCGAAGGCCGAGTCGAAGACGTGCATGATCTCCTCGTCCAGGGTCCGGATGACGTGGTGGAGCTCGCGGCGGGCGTTGCGCACGTCCTCCACCTGGGCCTCGAGGAACTGGTGGCGCTCGCCCAGCTCGGAGAGCTCCTCGAGGGCCAGGGGGTTGACCGGGCCGAGGGCGGCCAGCTCGGCCTCGAGCTCGACGATGCGGGTCGGCGGGTCGGAGCCCTCGGCCAGCTCGGGCGCCGGGGCGGCCAGGGCCTCCTCGGGGCCGCAGGCCAGCTCGCGGCGCAGGGCCTCGACCACCGTCTCCCGCCGGATGGTGGCCTCGACCAGGTCCAGCTCGATCTTCTGGAGGCGGCTGCGCGCCGCGGCCAGCTCGTGCTCGTTGGCCGACCGCTGCCGGCGCAGCTCCTCCAGCCGGGCGCCGCCGGCCCGGACCGCCTCGAGCTGGCGGCGGTACCGCTCCCGCAGCTCGGCCAGGGCCGCGTCCAGCCGGGCCTGGGCCGAGGCCACCACCGCCAGCAGCCGCGCCACGGCGGTGGCGTCGGCCTCCAGCCGGGTCCGGCGCTCGGCCGCCTCGCGGCGCTCGTCGGCGTGGCCGGTGAGCCGGCGCTCGACCTCCCGGAGCCGCTCGGTCAGCACCCGCCGGCGCTCGACCAGGCCGGCCGACCGGACCTCCCACTCGCTCGCGGAGCGGGGCGGCCTCGGCGATCCGCTCGTCGATGGCGCTCGCGCTCCTCGCGGGCCGGCGGCCATGCGCTCGGCCGCCCGGTCCCGGGCCTCCTCCAGCCGCGGCAGCTCGCTCGCGCAGCTCGGCCGCCCGGGCCGTGTCCCGGGCGATCCGCTCGTCGAGCTCGGCGTGGTCGCGGCGGATCTCCTCGAGCTCGGCGGCCAGCGCCACCAGGTCGTTGGCCACCCGCTGGCGGGCGACCCGGGCGGTCTGGTGGGCCACCTCGTTGCGGTCGTCGGCCCGCACCGCCTCCGCGGCCGCCGTCCGGGTCGCCTCCACCGCCGACCCGGGCCAGCGTGCGCTCCTCGGCCGCCTCGGACGCGGCCACCGCGGCCGACCTCGGCCCGGGCCCGGGCCTCCTCCACCACCGCCGCGGTGACCACGCCGCCGCCGGCCCGGACCCGCCATCCGGTGGGCGAGAACCGGTCCCCCTCGCGGGTGACCACCACCAGGTCGGGGCGGGCCAGGGCCAGGTCGATGGCCTCGGACCAGCCCGCCCAGGGCACAGCACGACCCGGCCAGCAGGGTGTCGAGCACCGCCTCGAGGCCCGGGAGGTCGCGGCCCCCGGGTCGGGGGCGCACGTGGCCGACGGATCGACTCGGTCCCCGGCGGGACCGCGTCGGCCGCGTCCGCGCCGCCGGCCCCGGCGCGCCGCCGGCGCGACCGGACCGGTCGGTGAGGGCCAGCACCGCCCCGGTGGCCCCGCCCTGGCGGAGCCGGGACAGGGCGGCCTTGGCCGGCTCGCTGCCCGACACCACCACGGCGGCCACCGAGGCCCCGGCGGCCGCCTCGAAGGCGTCCTCCCAGCCCTCGTCGACCTCGACCAGGTCGAGCAGGGTGCCCGACCACGCCGTCGACGCCGGCCAGCAGCTCGGCCCCGGCCGCCCCCCGGGCCTCGTCGAGCGCCCGCTCGAGGGCGTCGGCCCGGGCCGTCGACCGGTGGAGCTCCTGTTCGGCCTGGCGGAGGGCCTCCTCGGCCGCCTCCAGCCGGCGGATGGCCCGGCCGTGGGCGGCCTCGGTCTCGGCCACCACGGCCTGCAGGTGGTGGCGGGCCTGCTCGGTCTCGGCCAGCCGCTCGCCGCAGCTCGTGGTCCTCGCCCTCGAGGAGCGCCGACCCGTCGCTCGGTGGAGGCCAGCCGGGCCGTGAGCTGGTCCAGCGACGCGCCGGTCCCGCTCGAGGGCGTGCTCCAGCGAGGCCAGCCTGGCCCTCGGGCCACCGTCACCGCCTCCTCGGCCTGGCGCAGCTCGGCCCCGTCCCCCCACGCTGCCAGGTGGGCCTCGAGCTCGGCGGCCGGCCGCGGCCTCGACCGCGACCAGCGCGTCCTGCTCCGGGGCCAGCGCGGCCGCCTCGGCCTCGGTGGCCTCCAGCTCGTCGGCCAGCCGGGCGCCCTCGGCCTCCAGGGTGGAGACCACGTCGGCGTCGGCGGCGGCGTCGAGGGCCTGGGCCAGGGACCGCTGGCGCTCCCGGAGCACGCCGGTCAGGCCCCGGGCCCGCTCCACCATGCCCTCGGTCCGGCCCGAGGGCCGAGGCCAGGTCGGACTCCCGCTGGGCCGACATCTCGTCGGCGGTGCGCTCGGTGTCGGCGTCGAGCTGGGTCAGCGAGCCCCGGAGCCGCGCCTCGGTGGCGCGTCAGCTCGGCCTGGGCCCGGGCCCCCTCGGCGTGCCGCCGGTCGAGGGCCGCCAGCTCCGACCCGGCCACGTAGAGCCGGACGGCCCGCAGCTCGTCGGACAGGCCGGTGTAGGAGCGGGCGGCGGCGGCCTGGCGCTCGAGCGGCCGGATCTGCCGCTTCACCTCCCGCACCAGGTCGAAGAGGCGCTCGAGGTTCTCCTCGGTGGAGGCCAGGCGGCGCTCGGACCGCTCGCGCCGGCGGCGGTACTTGAGCACGCCGGCCGCCTCCTCGATCACCGCCCGCCGGTCCTCGGGACGGGCCTCCAGGATGGCGTCGAGGTGGCCCTGGCTGATGATCACGTGCTGCTGGCGGCCCGACGCCGGTGTCGGAGAGCAGCTCCTGGATGTCGAGGAGCCGGCACGGCGCCCCGTTGATGGAGTACTCGCTGTCCCCGGACCGGAACAGGGTGCGGGTGATGGTGATCTCGGCCAGGTCGGTGGCCAGCTTGCCGGCGCTGTTGTCGATGGTCAGGGTGACCTCGGCCCGGCCCAGGGCCGGCCGGTTGGCCGTGCCCATGAAGATGACGTCCTCCATCTTGGCCGAGCGCACCGTGCGGGGACCCTGGGCGCCGAGCACCCAGGCCACCGCGTCGACCACGTTGGACTTGCCGCTGCCGTTGGGGCCGACCACCACGGTGATGCCGGGCTCGAATTCGAGCACCGCCGGGTCGGCGAAGGACTTGAATCCTTTGAGGGAGAGTGACTTCAGGAACACCGCGCGCTCACCCTATCGGTCGCCGCCGACCAGCGTGGAGAGCATGGCCGTCGCGGAGGGCCGACCGCGTCGACGGCCGGCGGAGCGGCGCCGCCGGTCACACCTGGCAGTGATCGCAGAAGAAGGTCGACCGCCCGCCGGACTTGACCCGCACGATGGTGGCCCGGCACCGCCGGCAGGCCTGGCCCTCGCGGTCGTAGGCCTGGTGCTGGTCCTGGTAGTCCCCGACCTCGCCGAACAGGTCGCGGTACTGCTCGTCGGCCAGCGACGAGCCCCGGCGCTTGACCGCCTCGGCCAGGGTCTCGACCATGGCCCGGTAGAGGCGGCGGACCTCCTGGGAGGAGAGCGAGTTGGACAGGCGGTCGTAGCGGAGCCCGGCGGCGAAGAGGATCTCGTCGGCGTACATGTTGCCGATGCCGGCCACGAACTCCTGGTCCATGAGCAGCGCCTTCAGCCCGCTCTTGTGCGAGGACAGCAGCACCCAGAACTTCTCCCAGCTCATGACGTCCTCGAGCGGGTCGAAGCCCAGGTGGGCGAGCTCGGGCAGGGCCCGCTCCCCGTCGGCCGGGGCGGCCGAGACGAACAGCTCGCCGAAGGTGCGGGGGTCCACGAACCGCAGCTGGCCGCCCTGGGTGAAGGTGATCACGGCGTGGGTGTGGGGGGCCTTGGCCTCCTTGGCGCTCTTGGCCCGCTGCAGCTGGCCGCTCATGCCCAGGTGGACGACCAGGGTCTGCGCCGTCGTCCAGCCCCAGGAGCAGGTACTTCCCCGCCCGGTCGATGGACTTGATGGTGTGGCCCTCCAGCCGGGCGCGGAACTGCTTGGCGCTCGGATGGCGCCGGACCGTGCGGCCGTTGCGCACCTCGACCGACTTGATCTTCCGGCCCACGACCTCGCCCTGGAGGTCGCGCCGGATGGTCTCGACTTCGGGAAGCTCAGGCATTCCCCCCGCCTCTCTCGACTTCCAACGATCCGCAGGCGACCTGGGCGGCCACCTGCTCGGCGTCCTTCTTGGAGCGCCCCTCCCCCGTGCCGAGGCGCTGGCCAGCAACGTACACCGTGGCCAGGTACCGCCGGGCATGATCGGGGCCGGAACCCTCCACCTCGTAGCGGGGGACACCCCGGCCCAGGCGCACGGCCAGCTCCTGGAGACGGCTCTTGTGGTCGGACTCGCCCGGCTCGCCCACGGCCAGCGGCGATCCGGTCCTTGAGCAGGGACAGGATGAGCCGTTCGGCCTCGGCCAGGCCGCCGTCGAGGTAGACGGCGCCGATGACCGCCTCGGTGGCGTCGGCCAGGATCGACTCCTTGGCCCGGCCCCCGGACAGATCCTCGCCCCGGCCCAGGCGCAGGTGCTCGGTCGATCCCCAGCTCCAGGGCCACCTCGGCCAGCACCCGGGTGTTGACCACCGAGGCCCGGACCTTGGACATCGCCCCGTCGGAGAGCTCCGGGATGGTTCCGGTAGGTGTACTCGGCCACCACCAGGCCCAGCACGGCGTCACCCAGGAACTCCAGGCGCTCGTTGGAGGTCCGGCCCGCCCTGCTCGGCACACCACGAGCGGTGGGCCATGGCCTGGTCCAGCAGGGCCGGGTCCTCGAACCGGTAGCCGATCCGGTCGGCCAGCCACGTGCGTCCTCCCCGGGCGTTCCCGAGCCGTCGGCGGGCGCCATCGGGGCGCCTCAGGCCCCTCCGAGCTTGGCGTAGACGTAGTCGACGGCGTCCCGCACGGTGCGGAGCTCCTCCAGGTCCTCGTCGTCGATCCGGAACCCGACCGAGCGCTCGCCCAGCTCCTCCTCGAGCCCCTCCACCAGCTCGATCAGGGCCAGGGAGTCGGCGTCGAGGTCCTCGGCGAAGGACGAGGACTCGGTGATCGCCGACGGCTCGATCTCCAGGATGTCGGCGAGCAGGTCGCGGATGAGCTCGAGGACCTGCTGTCGGTCGAGCGGACCCTTTTCCACGTGGGTCTCTGCGGGCACGGCATCTCCTGTGGGTAGTGGTCTCGTCGCCCGACCGGTCTGGACGGCAGGACGCCGGCTGCAGCGTCGGGCCCGGTGGCAGCGGCCCGCCGGTGCGGAGCATGCGCCCCGGGCGGAGCACTGGTGGCCTCGCCACCGGGCCGGACACCGGTCGCGCGCGGCGCAACCCGGCGGTCGGCACAGTGCCGAGACACCCTGCTCCCACCCGGGCCGGTACCTCTCACCTGGGCATGATGCATACCGGACCGGGACATTCACGGAGTCGAAACACTCTGGCAACCCGTCTGACCCATCGCCGACGTATCACTTGGAGTGTGGACGATCACCGACCGCGACTGCCGGCGCGCCCCGGTGGACGGGCCGGAGCGATCGGGCCGCGGACGACCGTCCGTGGCCGTCCTACGACCCGGGCCGTTCTACGACGAGCTGGTGGCGGCCCGGGGGCGCCCCGGCCGGCGGCCGAGGCCCTCTGGCGCCACTTCGCCGACCTGGGACCCGAGGCGCTGGCCGAGCGCCAGGACGCCGCCGACCGGGAGATGCGGGCCATCGGGGTGACCTTCACCGTCTACGAGGGCACCACCGGGGTGGACCGGCCCTGGCCCTTCGACATCATCCCCCGGGTCATGCCCTCCGACGAGTGGCACATGATCGAGTCGGGGCTGGTCCAGCGGCTCAACGCCCTCAACCTCTTCATCGACGACGTCTACCACGACCAGCGGTCGGTGAGCTCCGGGGTGGTCCCCTCCGAGCTGGTCGTCGGGCTCCCCCAACTTCCGGCGGGAGTGCGTGGGGGTCGATCCCCCCGGCGGGCATCTGGGCCCACATCTGCGGGAGCGACCTGATCCGGGACGCCGACGGGACCGTCTACGTGCTGGAGGACAACCTCCGGGTCCCGTCGGGCGTGTCCTACCTGCTGGAGAACCGGATGGTGGCCAAGCACGTCTTCCCGGAGATGTTCCGCCACTACAGCATCGAGCCGGTCGACCCCTACATCGGGCGGCTGGCCAGCCTGCTGGCCTCGGTGTCCCCGTCCACCGGCGACCCGACCATCGTGGTGCTGACCCCGGGCATCTACAACTCGGCCTACTTCGAGCACGCCTTCCTGGCCCAGCAGCTGGGGGTGGAGCTGGTCGAGGGCAGCGACCTGGTCGTCCTGGACGACGACTGCGTCTACGCCCGGACCATCGACGGCCTCCAGCGGGTCGACGTCATCTACCGCCGGATCGACGACCTCTTCCTGGATCCCGAGGTGTTCGTGCCCGACTCGCTGCTGGGGGTGCCCGGCCTCATGCGGGCCTGGCGCTCCGGCCGGGTGGCCCTGGTCAACGCGCCCGGGGCCGGCATCGCCGACGACAAGAAGGTCTACTCCTACGTCCCCGACATCATCCGCTTCTTCCTCGACGAGGAGCCGATCCTGGCCACGGTGCCCACCCTCCGCTGCGGCGACGAGGACTCGCGCCACTACGTGCTCGAGCAACCTGGAGCGCCTGGTGGTGAAGCCGGCCAACGAGTCCGGTGGCTACGGCGTGCTGGTGGGCACCCAGGCCACCGAGGACGAGCTGGCCGACGCGGCCAAGCAGATCGAGGACGAGCCCGAACAGGTGGGTGGCCCAGCCGGTCATCCCCCTCTCGACCGCCCCCACCCTGTGCGACGGCGAGATCGCCCCGCGGCACGTGGACCTCCGTCCCTTCACCCTGCTCGGCCCCGAGGGGGCCTACGTCACCCGGGGCGGGCTGACCCGGGTGGCCCGACGGCCGGGTCCCTGGTGGTCAACTCGTCCCAGGGCGGCGGGAGCAAGGACACCTGGGTGGTCGACACCGGCGACGCCGGCGATGCCGGCACGGCAGCCGGCGCACCGGTCGGCCCGACCGGGCCGTGGCGCCGGCCGGGCCGACGCAGGCCGACGCCGAGGGGCCGACGGAGCCAGCGACCGAGGCGCCGGTCGACGCCGGCCGTGGACCGACGACGGCCGGGCCGGGACCAGACCCGAGTCGACCGGCGCCGAGACGACCGACCGCAGACGCTGACCGAGCACGACACCGAGGCGGCACCAGCCGATCCGCCGACCGACGACGACCACCGCCGACCGAACCGAAGGAGCCCACCATGTTGCTGGCACGAATGGCCGAAGCCGTCTACTGGGCCGGGCGCTATCTCGAGCGAGCCGAGGGCACCGCCCGCATCGTGCAGGTCCACACCGACGCCCACGTCGACATGCCGGTGGGCGAGGACGTGGGGTGGGAGCCGCTCCTGGCCATCGTCGGCGTCGACAGCGAGTTCGCCGAGCGCTACTCGGCGGCCCGACCGGAGGCCGGCGACGACCGGGGCGGCCGAGCAGGACGTCATCGAGTTCCTCCTCCACGGCGAGGACAACCCCTCGTCCATCCTCGGCCGCCATCACCTCGGCCCGGGAGAACCTGCGCACGGCCCGGCCGGTGGTGCCCCGCGAGGCCTGGGAGGCCTGCAACAACCTGTGGCTGGCCTGCTCGGACAACCTGGCCGAGGCGCGACACCCGGGAGGGCCGGGTGCTGTGGCTGCGCCGGGTCATCGCCGGCTGCCAGCGGATCAACGGTATCTTGCTCGGGACCATGAGCCGCGACGAAGCCATGTCGTTCCTGACCATCGGCCAGAACCTCGAGCGGGCCGACCTCACCACCCGGGTGCTCGACGTCCGATCGGAGAGCCTGCGACCCAACCGGGGCGACGATCCCTACGACGTGGTCCACTGGATGGCCGTGCTGCGGTCGCTGGCCGCCTACCAGCCCTTCCGGCGGGCCATGCCGGCCCGGCCCCAGGGCGGCTCCACCCTGCGCTTCCTGCTCCAGGACGACCGGTTCCCCCGGGCGGTGAGCGCCTGCCTGACCGAGACCCGCGGCCCAGCTGAAGGGCCTGGCCCGGGCCGAGGACGCCCTCGACGCCTGCGCCAACGCCTCCATGCTGGTGGCCTCGGCCGCCGTGCCCCGCCTGACCCTCGGCGGGCTGAGCGAGTTCCTCGACGAGGTGCAGGTGGCGCTGGCCGACATCCACCACCAGGTCGACGAGACCTACTTCCGCCCCACCTTCGTCGGCTGGCAGCCCGCGTCCGTGGCGTCGTGACCGCGACCGCGTCCTGACCCCGTCGTGACCCCTCGTGATCGCCGTGACCGCCGTACCACGGACGGCCGCCGACCGGACGCGGCGGCGGCGCCGGGCCGGTGCCGGCTGCCGTACCGAGTCCCGTGTCCCGGGCCGGACCGACGAGTACCTCGGGCCCGACGGCACCGTCCGGACCCGGTGGAAACAGGTGGCGGCCGAGATGGCCGGACTGGGCCCGAGCGGGCTGCTCGCCCGGCGGTCCGAGGTGGCCCGCCTCCTCCGCAACGAGGGCGCCACCTACAACGTCACCCGGGACAACCAGAGCCGGCGCCAGCCCTGGTCACTCGACCCCTGCCCGCTGGTGCTGGAGGAGGCCGAGTGGTCGAGCCTGGAGTCGGCGGTGGCCCAGCGGGTCGCGCTCCTCGACCTCGTCTTCGCCGACATCTACGGCGAGCGCCGGCTGGTGGCCGAGGGGCACATCCCGGCCGAGCTGGTCCTCGGCCACCCGGCCTTCCTCCGGGCCTGCGTGGGCATGCGACGCCCCGGACGCCCCGGCGGCTGTTCCTCACCGCCGTCGACGTGGTCCGGGACGCGGACGGGCGAGTTCCGGGCCATCGGCGACCGGGCCCAGGCCCCGTCCGGGCTCGGCTACGCCCTGGTCAACCGCACCATCCTGTCCCGGGTCCTGCCCAACCTGCACCGCGAGTCGGGAGTCGAGCGGCTGGCCGGGTTCTTCCGCTCCATCCGGGCCGGCGTGGCCGCGGCGGCCCCCGAAGGGGTGGACGAGCCCCGGGTGGTCATCCTCACCCCCGGGCCCCTGAGCGAGACCTACTTCGAGCACGCCTACCTGGCCTCCTACCTCGGGTACGCCCTGGTCGAGGGGCGGGACCTGGTGGTCAACAACAACCGGGTCTGGCTTCGCTCGCTGGCCGGCTTCGACCCGGTCGACGTGGTCATCCGGCGGGTGGACGACCAGTGGTGCGACCCGGTCGAGCTGCGGGCCGACTCGCTCCTGGGCGTGCCCGGGCTGCTGGAGGTGGCCCGGCGGGGCCGGGTCACCGTGGTCAACCCGCTGGGGACCGGGGTCATCGAGGATCCGGCCCTGACCGGCCTGCTCGGCACGCTGGCCCCCGTCCTGCTCGGCGAGGAGCTGGCCCTGCGGGGCCCGGAGACCTGGTGGTGCGGCGACGAGCCGGGACTCAGCCACGTGCTGGCCCACCTCGAGCAGCCTGATCCTCCTGCCGGTGCGGCCCGTCGCCGTCCGAGCCGCCGGTGGTGGCCTCGCACCCTGTCGGCCGACGGCGCTCGACGACCTGCGCGACCGGATCCGGGCCCGGCCCGGCGCCTGGGTGGGCCAGGAGATCATCGAGCCCTCCACCGCCCCGACGGTGACCGACACCGGAGCCCTCGAGCCCCGGCCCGACCATCCTCCGCACCTTCGCCGTGGCCGACGAGCAGACGAGCACCGGGTCCCAGCCACGGCTACCGCGTCCTGCCCGGCGGGCTGACCCGGGTGGGGGCCGGCCCCGACTCGCTGATCATCTCCAGCCGGAGCGACGGCACCAGCAAGGACACCTGGGTGGCCTCGGCCGCAGCCGGCCCTCCAGCAGAGCACCTGGCTGCGCTCGGCCCGGACCACGGTGCGACCCCCGGTGGTGGCCGACACCGTCCGCCCTGCTTCCCGGGCGGGTGGCCGCCCAGCTGTTCGTTCTCGGCCGCACCGCCGAGCACGCCGAGCTGGTCATCCGGCTCATCCGGACCGTGCTGGCCCGCCTCGACCAGCCCCTCGGCGTGGGCGTGGACGGCGGGCGCCGAGTCCCTGCAGGTCCTGCTCATCGGCCCTCGGCACGGTCTCGGGCTTCGACCCGGTGTCCGAGCCCGACGAGGAGGACGTCGGCCGGCAGCTGGCCGCCGGTCCGGGCCGGACCGTCCGGCCGGGCCGCGGACCGGTGCCGGCGCCGACCGGCGCCGCCGATGCCGAGCCGGCCGAACCGGGCCGCCGGACGCCGAGCCCGACGTCCCGACCGACCGGCGGGCCCTGGCCCTGCTCCTCGACGCCGGGGTGGACGGCAGCCTGGTGTCGTCCCTCGGGCTGCTGGTCGACGCGGCCTACTCGGTGCGGGAGCAGCTCTCGAGCGACACGTGGCAGCTGGTGGGCGACGTCGAAGAGGAGCTGGCCCGGCTGCGCAACCGCCCGCCCACCCAGCTGGTCGGGCGTGCAGTCCAGCCTGCAGCGCCTGCTCCAGGCCCTGCTGGCCCTGGCCGGGCTGTCGGCCGAGAACATGGAGCGGGACTCGGCCTGGCTGTTCCTCGATGCCGGACGCCGGCTCGAGCGGGCCCAGTCGCTGGTGCGGCTGCTGCGCGTCGGTGCTGGTGCGCCAGCGGGCCGGGGTGGTCGAGGACCTCCTGCTCGAGTCGCTGCTCAAGACGTCGGAGAGCCTGATCATCTTCCGGCGGCGGTCCGGGTCGATCATGCACGTGGCCGGGGCGGTGGACCTGCTGGTCTACGACGCCGCCAATCCCCGCAGCGTCATCTACCAGCTCGACCGGCTGTTCAACCACCTGGCCGACCTGCCCAAGCAGTCGCCCGGGCCAGCGCCTGGGCGACGAGCGAGCAGCTGGTGCTGCGAGGCCACCACCATGCTGCGGCTCACCGACGCCGCCCGGCTGGCCGCGGTGGATCCGGCGAGCCAGGCGGCGGCCCGAGCTCGACGCCGTCCTGGGCCAGGTGGACGAGCTGCTGGCCGAGCTGCTGGACAGCCTGCGCTCGACCTTCTTCGCCCACGAGCGCCTGTCGGTGCTGGCCGGCCTGCCAACGACGACCTCGGACGGAGCCCAGTGATGTACCGGATCGTCCATCGCACCAACTACCGCTACAACGCCCCGGTGTCGCGCTGCCGCAACGAGGCCCACCTCCGGCCCCGGGACACCGACCGCCAGCACTGCCTGGCCAGCGAACTGGTGGTCGAGCCCACCCCCACCAGCTGGACCGAGCGGACGGACTTCTTCGGCAACCCGGTGGTCTCCTTCGCCGTCGACGGGCCCTTCAGCGAGCTGACCGTGGCGTCGACCAGCTCGGTGTCGGTCTCCGGACGGGAGCCCCTGCCCGCCACCGGGCCGGCCTGGGAGCAGGCCCGCGACCGCCTGGCCGACGACCTGAGCCCCGAGATGCTGGCCGCCCGCGAGTTCTGCTTCGAGTCGCCCCTGGTGCCGACTGTCGCTCGGCGTCCGCACCTACGCCGAGCCCTCCTTCCCGGCGGGGCGGCCTCTGGTCGACGCGGTCGCCGACCTCACCGAGCGGATCTTCCACGACTTCGTCTACGACCCCGGCTTCACCACGGTGACCACCCCGCTGGAGGAGGTGCTGCAGTTCCGCCGGGGCGTGTGCCAGGACTTCGCCCATCTGGCCATCGGGTGCCTCCGGTCGATGGGCCTGGCCGCCCGCTACGTGAGCGGCTACCTCGAGACCGCCCCCCCGCCGGGCGAGGAGCGGCTCGATCGGGGCCGACGCCTCCCACGCCTGGCCGTCGGTGTTCGTGCCCGGCTGGGGATGGCTGGACGTCGATCCCACCAACGACCAGATCGTCGGCTCGACCTACGTGACCACGGCCTGGGGACGCGACTACTCCGACGTGTCGCCGCTCAAGGGCATCGTGTTCGGCGGGGGGGACTCCCACACCCTCGACGTCTCGGTCGACGTCACCCGCTCGGCGGTCGTGGCCGGGTAGCCGGCGCTGGCTCGGCCCGACGACTCTCATACCGCTGGTTAACGGACCCACGTCGGGCCGGGCCACTGTCCTACGCTCACCGCATGCGGATCCTGATCACCGGCGCGGCCCGGGCCATCGGAGCGGCCACGGCCGCGCGAGCTGACACGGGCCGGCCACGAGGTCGTCGCCACGGCCCGGGACGCCTCCCTGCTCGACCGGCCTCGACGTCGCTCATGCGGCTGCCGTCTCGACGTCACCGACGAGGACTCCATCCGCCGGGCCCTGGACGAGGCCGGCGAGCTCGACGCCATCGTCAACAACGCCGCCATCTCCGGCAAGGGCCCGCTGGAGAACTTCCCCATCGAACGCCTGCGCGCCATGTTCGAGACCAACACCTTCGGGCCCGCTGCGCCTGTTGCAGTAGCGTCCTGCCCGGCTGGCGGAGCCGGGGCAGCGGCGTGGTGGTCAACGTGAGCTCGGTCCAGGGCCGGGTGGCCACCCCCCTCGAGGGCCCCTACTCCGCCTCCAAGTACGCCCTCGAGGCCCTGTCGGAGACGCTCCACTACGAGCTCGGCCACTTCGGGATCCGGGTGGTCGATCGATCGAGCCCGGCTACATCGCCCCGGGCATGAAGCCGGCCGACACGTGGTCCGGCGGCGATCCTGCCTACCGCGCAGCTGTGGGAAGAGTGGGACGGGACCGACGAGAAGGTGACCGGCCGGACGGCCGGCCGGGACCGGAGCTGGTGGCCGCGGCCATCCGTCCGCCATCGAGGACCCGACCACCCCGCTGCGGGTCCCGGTGGGCGACGACGCCGTCACCGTGCTCGGCGGCCCGGGCCCAGCCTGGACGACGCACGCCTTCGAGGCAGCGATGCGCACGCATGCTCGGCATGACCTGGTGAGGTGGCGGTCGCCCGGTCGACCGGGCCGGATCGGTCGCTCGGATCGGCTAGGTCGGTTGATTGATCAGGCTCCGGGCCGCCATGGCCAGGTAGTCGAGCAGCTCCTCCTGGTCGGCCGGGTCCAGGCCGGCGCCGTGCACCGCGTCGGTCATGTGGCGCAGCCAGGCGTCGGCCTGCGGCGGTCCCGATGGCGAACGGGGCGTGGCGCATCCGCAGCCGGGGGTGGCCCCGCTGCTCGCTGTAGTCGGCGGGGACCACCCCAGTACTGCATGAGGAACAGGGCCAGGTGGGCCTTGGACTCGGTCAGGTCGTCGGGGTACATGGGCCGGAGCAGGGGATCGGCCGCCACGCCCGGCGTAGAAGCGCTCGATGAGGGCGGTGAAGAACGGCTCGCCGCCCCAGCGCTCGAAGGCGGTCTGCTCCGGCTCGCCGCTTCAGTCGCACGCTACCGACTGTAGGCCGACCTCGGTTAGCCTCGGGAGCGCCACCGGACGGGCCTGTCGAGGCGATCCAGGAGGTCGATCGTGTTCGAATGGTCCGAGGAGCAGCTGATGGTGCGGGACGCCGTCCGGCGGTTCGTCGAGGCCGAGGTGGTGCCCAACATCGACGCCCTGGAGCACGGCGACATGCCCCCCTACGACATCATCCGCAAGCTGTACGCCACCTTCGGCATGGACCAGATGGCCCGGGACCGGTTCAAGAAGCAGCTCGAGCGCAAGGTGTCCGGAGCCGGGGCCGGAGTCCGACGGCAGGAGCGGGCCGCAGCGCGCCGGGCGACGGCGGGGCGGCGGCCATGACCCTCATCCCCATCATCGAGCTGTGCCACTACTGCCCGGGCATCGTCACCGCCATGGGGGTCAGCCTGGGGCTGGCCGGCGGCACCATCATGAAGCAGGGCACGCCGGCCCAGATGGAGCGGTGGGGCCTCGACCTCCTCACCGCGGACAAGGTCGGGGCCTGGGCCATCACCGAGCCCAACTCGGGCTCCGACGCCCTGGGCGGCATGAAGTCGACGGCCCGGCGGGACGGCGACGAGTACATCCTCAACGGCAACAAGACCTTCATCACCAACGGGCCCTACGCCGACACCATCGTCTTCTACGCCAAGCTCGACGACGGGTCCGACACCCCGATGCGCGACCGCCAGGTGCTCACCTTCGTCCTGGACAAGGGGACGCCCGGGCCTCGAGCAGTCCAAGCCCTTCCGCAAGATGGGCCTGCACTCCTCCCCCACCGGCGAGCTGTTCCTCTCCGACGTCCGGGTGGGCCGGGACCACCTGCTCGGGCGAGACCGAGGACGAGAGCGGCGGGCAGCGGCCGCGACTCGGCCAAGGGCAACTTCGTCACCGAGCGGGCCGGGCTGGCCGCCATGTCGCTCGGGCCTGATCGAGGAGTGCCTGAAGCTGTCGGTGGAGTACGCCAAGAACCGGATGCTGTGGGGCCAGCCCATCGGCGACCGGCAGCTGATCCAGCTCAAGCTGGCCAAGATGGAGGTGGCCCGGCTCAACGTGCAGAACCTGGTGTTCCGCCACATCGAGCTGTCGGCGGCGGGCAAGAGCCTCTCCCTGGCCGAGGCCTCGGCCATGAAGCTCTACTCGGCCCAGGCGGCCTCCGAGGTGGCCATGGAGGCGGTGCAGCTCTTCGGCGGCAACGGCTACATGGCCGAGTTCCGGGTCGAGCAGCTGGCCCGTGACGCCAAGGTCTTCCAGATCTACGCCGGCACCGACGAGATCCAGGTCACCCACATCGCCAAGGACCTGCTCAACCGCTAGGGCCGCCACGACCGGGGCACCGGCGCAGGCAGCCGGGCGGCGGTTGGCCGGGTCGACCGGTGCGGTCGACGGACCGGTCAGCACGGGTGCCCGGTACAGTTGGTGCGGTGCCCACCCGCGATCGTGCCGCGGCCGCCTCCGAGCGGCCGCCTCCCTGGAACTGGCCCGACCCCGGGACTTCGGCGCCCCCTACGGCCGGGACATGGACCGGGGTCTGTGCCTCGGCGGTGGCGGCCTGTTCTTCGTGGCCTGGCAGGTGGCCTACCTCCATACCCTGGCCACCCACGGGCGTCCGGTTCGACAACTGCCGACCGGGTGGTCGGCACCTCCGCCGGCTCGATCGTGGCCTCGGCCCTGGTCGGCAGGCAAGCTCAAGCGCCTCCACTCCGAGATCTCGGTGCTGTCCAAGGTTCCCGGCCCTGGTGTCGGCCCTGGCCCCGGCGTCGACCCTCAGCCCCAGCCAGCAACGGGCCCTCGACCTGTTCATCAAGGCCACCGACGGCGACCCGTCCACGGTCCAGGAGATCGGCCACGCCGCCCTGGCCGCCGCCACCCCCAAGCCCGAGGTCATGCGCCGCAACATCTCCCTGGTGCGTGGGCACCGGGCCCTGGACCTCCGACGCGCTGCAGATCACCTGCGTCGATGCCTACACCGGCGAGCGGTGCGTGGTGACCAGGGAGTCCCGCACCACGCATGCCCCGGGCCGTGGCGGCCAGCAGCGCGGTCCCGGGCGTCTTCGCCCCCCAGCCCATCGGCGACCGGCGGTGCATGGACGGCGGCGTGAGCGGCACCGGCACCCACCTCGACCTGTTGGGCGGGGCCCGGCGGGTGCTCATCCTGGCCCTGACCGACGGCAGCGACATGACCGAGGGGATGATGACGTCCCATCCCGGCGACGGCCATCCAGGAGCTCGAGGACCTGAAGGCGTCGGGAGCCGAGGTGGTCCTGCGGGTCCCGCCGAGGTCGACCTGATGGAGCTGATGGCGCCCGCGCGTCGGTGCCCAAGGCCCTGGCCATCGGGGCCCGGCAGGCCACCGACGACGTCGGGCTGCTGGCCACCTTCTGGCGGCTGACCGGCCGGGCCGCCGGTGCCGGCTCAGCGGGCCGGCCGGCGGCCGGTCCGGCTCAGGCGGTCGACGGTCGGCGACCGGCCGGGGTGCACCGAGCGCGGCCACGGCCTCGACCAGGCCGGCCACGGCCAGGTCGTGGGCCACGGTGATGGCGTTGACGATGGCCGCCGCCGACGACGAGCCGTGGCTGATCACGCACACCCCGTCCACGCCGAGCAGCATGGCCCCGCCGGTGTTCTCGGGGTCGAGGGCGGCGGCCAGCGGGAGCAGGTGGGGATAGAGGGCGTCGGCGGCCTCGGCGACCTCGGGCCGGCCCAGGATCTCGGTGAGGGCGCCGATCAGGAACCGCAGCGACCCCTCCATGGTCTTGAGGGCGACGTTGCCGGTGAAGCCGTCGGTCACGATCACGTCGGCGACGTCCTCGAAGAAGTCCCGCCCCTCGACGTTGCCGACGAAGTCGAAGCCCGGTCCCCCGGCCCCGCCGGCCAGCAGGGCGTGGGTCTCCTTCTCCAGCGGGGTGCCCTTGGACTTCTCCTCGCCGATGGAGAGCAGGGCCACCCGGGGCCGCTCGACCCCGTAGCGCTTGCGGGCGAACGCCGCCCCCATCTGGGCGAACTGCACCAGCATCGGCGGACGTGCACTCGGCGTTGGCCCCCGAATCGAGCAGCACGGTCGGCCACGGCCCGCCGCAGGTTGGGGATGGGGGTGGCGATGGCCGGCCGGATCACGCTGGGCAGCCGGCCCATCCGCAGCAGGGCCGACGGCCATGGTGGCCCCGGTGTTCCCGGCCGACACCATGGCCATGGCCTTGCCGTCCCGGACCGCCTCGGCCGCCCGCACCAGCGAGGAGTCCTTCTTCCGGCGGACCCCCTGTCCGGGGTCGTCGTCCATGCCGATGACCTCGCTGGCCGGGATGCACGGCAGGTCCCCGGTGTCGCCCATGGCCCCGGGCCGGCCCGACCAGGGCCACCTTGATGTCGGTCCGCTCGGCCACCTGGCGGGCCCCGGCCACGATCTCGTCGGGGGCCCGGTCGCCGCCCATGGCGTCGACCGCCACCGGGAGCGCGGCGAACGCGTCACCGGTCGGCCGTGCGCCGCCCCGCGCCACTAGTCGACTTCGATCGCCTGTCGGCCTTTGTACCAACCGCAGTTCGGGCACACGACGTGGGGCAGCTTGGCGGTGGTGCACTGCGGGCACACCGAACGGGCCGGCGCCTTCAGCACCCAGTTGGATGCCCGGCGGCTGCGGCTCTTCGACTTGGAGGTCTTCTTCTTCGGGACGGCCATAGGGATGGCATCCTAGGCCGAAACCGCCGCCCTCCGGGACTCACGCAGGGCGTCGAGGGCCGACCAGCGGGGATCGCCGGTCGGGCGGGCAGTCGCAGGTCGGCACGTTCCAGTTGGCCCCGCACTGGGGGCAGAGCCCGAGGCAGTCGTCCGCGCACAGGGGGGCCAGGGGCAGGTCGAGCAGGACGGCGTCGCGGGCCAGCGGCTCGAGGTCCAGCTCGTCGCCGGCCAGCGGATAGGCGTCCTCGTCGCCATCGGTTCCCCCGGCCGGGGCATAGCGCTCCCGGACCGTGGCGGCCACCTCCCCGCTCACCGGCCCGCCGCACCGTCGGCACTCGCCCCGCCACGGGGCGCTGCACCGTGCCGGTGACCATGATCCCACCCGGATAGGAGGTGAGCTCGACGTCGACCCCGATCCGGGCACCGTCGGGCACCACCACGCCGACCGCGCCCAGGCCGTCGATCACCCCGGACGGGTCTCGTGGCGGGTGGTCCCGGCCACCTTGCGCAGCCCGGCCACCTGGACCAGGAACGGCCGCGATCCCCGGCGCGACGGGACCTCTTCAGAAGAGTCGGCCACGGCTGGGCCCAGGGAACCGGGATCGACCCTCACCGGACGGGCCGACTCAGACGAGGTCCTGGTCGAAGAAGCCCTCGGGTTCGTCCGTGCGCCCACCGGCACCGTTGGTGCTGGCGGCGGGAGCCAGCGAGGTGTCGCCGCCCTCGCCGATCTCGACGTTGGGGATGGGCGTGACCTGGAGCTTCTCCCGGCCGGCCTGGACGGTCTTCATCGTGCGGTCGAGCACGATCTCGAAGCTGGCCAGCTTCTGGTCGGCGTAGTCCTCGGCCTCGTGGCGCAGGCGCCGGGCCTCCTCGTTGGCGTCGTCGAGGATGCGCTGGGCCACGTGGTTGGCCTGGCGGACGATCTCGGTGCGCTGGACCATCCGCTCGGCCTGGACCCGGACCTCCTCCAGGAGGGCGTCGGCCTCGCGGCCCTTCTCGGCCAGGAACTCCTCGCGCTCCTTCAGCAGCCACCGGGCCTGGCGCAGCTCGTCGGGCATCCGGTCGAGGGCCGCCTGCAGCAGCTCGGCCAGCTCCTCGCGGGACACCAGCACCGAGGCCGACAGGGGCATGGCCTTGGCCGTCTGCACCAGGTCCAGAGCGCTCCGGATCAGCGCCTCGGCGTCGTGCTCCTCGCCGGCCGCCCGCTGCTGGTCGAGGTCCTCGAAGAGATCACTCATCGGCGAACTTCTCCTGGAGCCGTAGGGCCACCACCTTGGGTACGAACGACGTCACGTCGCCGCCGAACCGGGCCACCTCCCGCAGGAGCCTCGAGGCGATGAAGGAGTGGGCCGAGCTGGTCGGGATGAACAGGGTCTCCACCCCGGACAGCTGCTTGTTCATCTGGGCCATCTGCAGCTCGTTCTCGAAGTCGGACACGGCCCGCAGCCCCTTGACGATGGCGCTGGCGCCCACGTCGTGGGCCACGTTCACCACCAGGGTGGACACCGACACGATGCGGACGTTGACCAGGTGGGCGAGGGACTCCTCGAGCATCTCCTGGCGCTCGTCCAGGTCGAACAGGGCCTCGCTCTTCTGCGGGTTGCGCAGCGTGGCCACCACCACCTCGTCGAACAGGCGGGCGGCCCGCTCGATCACCTCGAGGTGTCCGTTGTGGACCGGGTCGAAGGACCCAGGGATGAGCGCAATCCTCACGAGACACCTTTCTCGGTGACCAGTTCCGGACGGGCCACGGTCACGATCGTACCCCCATACCGCTTGGATTTGATGACCCCCCACCCCTCGGGGCGGGGATCTCGGACCCGGATTCGAGGACGGCGAGGTCGGCGGGCAGGCTGGGCACCAGGTCGGCCCACCCCTCGTAGCCGTAGGGCGGGTCGCACAGGACCAGGTCGTAGCGCGATGCGGTGGTGGCCACCCAGCTGTCCACGTCGGCCCGGACCACGGTGGCGTCGCCGTCCCGCTCGGCGTCGGCCAGCCCACCGAGGCCAGGTTGGCCCGGACGGCGGCCAGCGCCACCGGGTCCTGCTCCACGAAGGTGACCGAGGCCGCCCCCCGGGACAGCGCCTCGATGCCCAGGGCCCCGGAGCCGGCGAACAGGTCGACCACCTGAGCCCCTCCACGCCGCCCAGGCTGAACAGGATGTCGAAGATCGCCTCGCGGACCCGGTCGGAGGTGGGCCGGACGGCGGTCCCGGCCGGCGCGGCCAGGCGCCGGCCCCGGAGCTCTCCACCGATCACACGCACCCGGTCCAGCCTACCGGCCAGCCCTCCGCGATCGCCCGGTGCCGGCCGGCCCGGTCGCCGACCGGCGCCGGGCCGATCGCGGCCGCGAGCCCGGTCGATCAGCTCTTGAACAGGAACTCGGCCTCGTCGTCGTCGATGAAGATGCGCAGCTCCTCGACCAGCAGCGCGTGGTCGACGAGGACGGGGTCGTCGCCCACCAGCGGCCACGGCCATCTCGCGGGCGCCGGACCACCAGGTCCTGGTCGGCGATGAGCTTGGCCAGTCGCAGGTCGCTGCGACCCTTCTGGCGGGCCCCGAGGATGGTGCCCTCGCCCCGCAGCTCGAGGTCGACCTCGGCCAGCTCGAAGCCGTCGGTGGTCCGCTCCATGGCCGACAGCCGGGCCTCGGCCTCGGGTGCCTCGTTCTCCGACAGCAGGTAGCACCAGGACGGTTCGTTCCCCCGACCCACCCGGCCCCGCAGCTGGTGGAGCTGGGCGATGCCGAACCGGTCGGCGTCCTCGATGACCATGACCGTGGCCTCGGGGACGTCCACGCCCACCTCGATGACCGTGGTGGCCACCAGCACCTCGATGTCGCCCGGCACGGAACTCGGCCATGACCCGCTCCTTCTCGGCCGAGGGCAGCTGGCCGTGGAGCAGTCCGACCCGCAGCCCGGCCAGCTCGGCGCCGGCCAGGCGCTCGGCCTCGGCCACCACCGAGGTGGCCTGGACCCGGTCGGAGCCCTCGACCAGCGGGCACACCACGAAGGCCCGGTGCCCGGCGGCCACCTCGGCCCGGACCCGGGACCAGGCCTCCTCGGCCTCGAGCGGGGTCCGGAGCCACCGGGTGGTCGACCGGCAGCCGGCCCGGGGGCAGCTCGTCGATGATGGTCATGTCCAGGTCGCCGAAGACCACCATGGCCGCCGTGCGCGGGATGGGGGTGGCCGTCATGACCAGGAGGTCGGGGTCACTGCCCGGTCCCGTCGTCGCCCCGGCCCTTGGCCCGGAGGGCGGCCCGCTGCTCCACGCCGAAGCGGTGCTGCTCGTCGATGACCACCACCCCGAGGGAGCGGAAGCTCGACCTGGTCGGTGAGGAGGGCGTGGGTGCCGATGAGGATGTCGACCGTGCCGTCGGCCAGGCCGGCGTGGATGGCTGGCCCGCTCGGCGGCGCGGTGCTCCGGTTGGTCAGCAGGGCCACCCGCAGCGGGCGGTGGCCCTCCAGGGTGGCCGGGTCGGGAACCGTCAGTCCGCTCGAGCAGGCGAGCGCACCTCCGTCGGCGTGCTGCTCGGCCAGCACCTCGGTCGGGGCCATCAGGGCGGCCTGGTGCCCGCCCTCGACGGCGGCCAGCATGGCGGCCACCGCCACCACCGTCTTGCCCGAGCCCACGTCGCCCTGGAGCAGCCGGTGCATGGGCAGCGGCCCGGCCAGGTCGTCGCGGATGGCCTCCATGGCCCGGCGCTGGGCCCCGGTGAGCTGGAAGGGCAGGCGGTCGAGGAACTGGTCCACCAGGGTCGGGCGCGCCGTCGCTCGCGGTGCCGACCACGTGGCGGATGCCGCGGGCGTCGCGCTGGAGCCGGGCCTGGCGCAGGACCAGGGCCAGCTGCAGCCGGAACAGCTCGTCGAAGGCCAGCCGCCGCCGGGCCGGCTCGGTCTCGGTCCACGGCGGCCGGGCGGTGGATGTGGTTGAAGGCGGTGGTGCGGTCGACCAGGTCGAAGCGGTCCCGCCATGCGGTCGGCCACCGGGTCGGCGAACGTCCTGGCCCGGTCGAGGGCCTCGCCCACGATACCGGCTGATCCGGGCCGAGGTCAGATTGGCCTTGTCGGTCAGCGGGTAGACGGGGAAGACCCGGCCCCGCCGGCCGTCCCTCCCCGGCCGGCCTCGTCCCCATCGTCCTCGCCTGACTCTCCGGGCAGCTCCAGGACCTCGGCCGTGGGGCTGTTCAGCTGGGGGGCGTCCCGGTAGGTGCCGATCGGTGCCGTAGAACAGGGCCAGGGTTCCCACCGGGAGCTGCTTGGCCCGCCAGGCCTGGTTGAAGAAGACCACCCGAGCCGCCGCTGTCGTCGGCGATGTCCAGCTCCACCCGCGACGGGACCGCGCCGCCGGCCCCGGCCGTAGCCGAGGCGAGGCCTGGCTCACCCGGATCACCTGGGCCAGCACCGAGGCCTTGTCCCCCGCCACCAGGTCGGCGATGGGCACCAGCCGGGTGCCGTCGATGTAGCGGCGGGGATAGTGGGTCAACAGGTCGAGCACCGTCTCGATCCCGAGCTCGGCCAGCTCCCGCTCGGCCGTCGCCCCGACCCCCTTCAGCACCGACACCGGCAGCTCGGCCAGCTGGCGGAGCTTGCGCCGGACCCGCCTCCGGCCGGCGGCGCCGCTCGGTCGGCGTGGCCGACCCGGCTCACTCGATGGAGAACAGGTACGGGTAGAGGGGCTGGCCCCCGTGGTGCACCTCGGTCTCCACGTCGGGCCGGTGGTCGCGGAGCCACTCGGTGATCCGGCGGGTGTCGGCCGCCCCCGACCCCTCCCCCTCGATGATGGTCACCAGGGCGTGGCTCGTCGGTCCACCAGGACCTCGAGCAGCGAGCAGGCCGCGCCGGCCAGCGAGTCGGCCACCACCTCGATCCCGTTGCGGGACAGGCCCAGCCAGTCGCCGGCGGTGATCGGGCCCGCCCGGCTGTCGGAGTCGCGCACCGCCCGGGTGACCTCGCCGGCCACCACGCTGCGGGCCGACGCCTCCATGGTCTCGGCGTTGACCGTCGCCGTCGGCCTCGGGGTCGTAGGCCAGCAGGGCGGCGAACCCCTCGGCGATGGTGTCGGTGGGGACCACCCACACCGACTTGTCGGTGAGGTCGTCGACCCGCTCGGCCACCGGCCGGATGTTGCCGTTGTTGGGCAGGATGATGACCGAGTCGGACCGGACCGCCTCCACCGCCTCGACCAGCTCGGCCGTCGACGGGTTCATGGACTGGCCGCCGGCGATGAGCCCCTGGACGCCGAGGGAGCGGAAGATCCGGCCGATGCCGTCCCCGGTGGCCACGGCCACCACCCCGGTGGTCGGAGGCGGCCCGGGCGGGGTGGCCGACGGGCCGCTGCCCACCGTGCCGGCGCCCTCCCGCACCCAGCGCTCCTCCTCCACCTGCTCGAGCAGGTCGGTGACCCGCAGGTTGCGGGGCCGGCCGGCGTCGAGGGAGGCCTCGATGGCCGCCCCGATGTCGTCGGTGTGGATGTGGCAGTTCCACAGGCCGTCCCCGCCCACCACCACGATGGAGTCGCCGATGCCGGCCCACACCTCCTTGAACGACGGGATGGTCTCGTCGGGCGCCTCGAGCAGGTACATGACCTCGTAGCGCAGCCCGGCCAGGGCCCGCTGGGCGGCGTCGGCTGCGTCGTCGGACCCGTGAGGCGGGGACGGCCGTGCCGGGCGCCTCGGGGTTGAGGGGGCCGAACACGGTGTCGGGAGGCTCGGGGGGCACGGGCATGGGCCGCCCGTCCACCACGGTCAGCAGGGCGTCGAACAGGAGGAGGAAGCCGGTCCCGCCGGCGTCGACCACGCCGGCCTGCTCCAGCACGGGAAGGAGCGACGGGCGTGCGGGCCAGGGCCTCGGCCGCCCCGGCCCGGGAGGCCTCGGCCACCTCCACCAGGGACTTGCCGGCCTCGGCGGCGGCGCGGGCCCCTTCGGCCGCACCCCGGGCCACGGTCAGGATGGTGCCCTCCACCGGCCGCATGACCGCCTCGCGGGCCAGCTTGTCGGCGATGGTCAGGGCCTCGGACAGCTCGCTGGGCCCGGGCCGGCCGGTGGGGCAGTTGAGGCCGTCGGAGAGTCCCCGGAGCAGCTGGGAGAGGATGACCCCCGAGTTGCCCCGGGCCCCCATCAGGGAGCCGTGGGCGATGGCCCGGCAGGTGGCGTCGAGGTCCGGGGAGTCCAGGGCGTCGAGCTCGTCGGTCACCGACTCCAGGGTGAGGGCCATGTTGGTGCCGGTGTCGCCGTCGGGCACCGGGTAGACGTTGAGGCGGTTGATCAGCTCCCGGTGGGACCGGAGGCCGTCACGGAACTCGGTGATGACCTCGACAGAGCTCCGCTGCATCCGAGCGCGTCGAGGACCACCATGGCCAGGATGCTAACCTTTGTGCCTTACCCAGAGGATCCTACGAGGAAGTCGGAGCGTCATGGCAGCGGTGTGTGAGGTCTGCGGCAAGAAGCCGTCGTTCGGAATGAACATCAGCCACTCCCACCGTCGGACCAAGCGGCGCTGGGATCCCAACATCCAGCGGGTTCGGGCCCTGGTGGACGGCTCACCCAAGCGGCTCAACGCCTGCACCTCGTGCATCCGGTCCGGGAAGGTCGTCAAGCGGCCGGTCCGGAACATCCCGGCCTGAGGCGAACTACCTGGTCAGTCGGCGCCATAACGGCAGAACCGGAGTGTCCACGCGGGGAGGACCCTGAATTGGGGGTCTGAGCCCGACCGTCTGCAACAATGCCGGTGCGGGCTGGACGACCGGTCCACCAGGACAGGACTGGTCAGGTGGCAATCCAGCAGCGAGAAGACAGCGACCCGTTCGCCAACTCGAACGTATTGGGCATCCTCCCCCCCGAAGACCGCAGACGGTTGACCGAGCGCTGCGTCGAGCGGCGATTCGAGAAGGGGCAGATCGTCTACTTCGAAGGCCAGATCGCCGACACGATGCTGGCTCTCGTGGAAGGGCACCTCAAAGTGTCCACCTACTCCCCAGATGGGAACGAGCTGCTGATCGCCACCGTCGCTCCGGGCGGGATCATCGGTGAGCTGGGAGTTCTATCCACCGAGCCCCGATCGGCGACAGTCACCGCCACGGTGACGAGCCGTGCCTTGATTCTCTCCCGGGCGGTGGTCATGGAGCTCATCGAACAACGCCCCGCCATGGCGGTGGCCTTGCTCCGACGTCTCGGCGACATGGTGAGGAAGACCACCGAGGTCGCCAGTGACCTGGTGTTCCTCGATGTCAATCAGCGCGTGGCGAAGTTCCTGATCGACAGGGCCAGCGATTCGTCGGCGGAGATCCGCGTCATCCAGTCCGATCTGGCCGCGACCATCGGGGCCAGTCGTCAACGGGTGAACGCATCCCTCCAGGAGTTCCAACGACAGGGTTGGATCTCCCTGGCATCGAGAACCGTTCGAATCCTCGACCCCGGAGCACTTGAGCGAACCACGCGCATCTGACCGACGGGCGTCAACCGAGACCGCTCGCCTGCGGGTGGCCCGCCTCCCTGGTGGCATCTCTACGACGTCGGCCTCGGTCCGGGCTGAGCCGCGCACGTCACGATCCGGCGCGGCGAGCCGGGGTGGAGCCGGGCAAGTTGTCTGCCGCAGGACCGGGGGGAGCGGTGTCCTGGGCCTCAGAACCCTGGGCCGCATCTCCGTTGGCGGCACCTCCCTGGGTGGCACCTCCCTGGGTCGCACCTCCCTGGGCGACACCGGACCGGGCTCCTTCAGCACCCGGTCGTACGGCGCTACGCGCATGCACCTTGGGCAGCCGCACCTCGAAGGTGGCTCCCCGGTCCCGGCACCAGGGCCACCGTGCCCCCGTGGGCCTGGACGATGGCGGCCACGATGGCCAGCCCAAGCCCGGCGCCCCCCGACGAACGGGCCCGCGAGGGGTCCGACCGGTAGAACGGCTCGAAGATCCGGGGGGCGTCACGCGGGATCGATGCCCGGTCCGTCGTCGTGGACGGTGACGACGGCCCAAAGGCCCGGTCGATCGTCGGTCACCCGTGATCTCGACGGCCGACCCCGCGGGCGTGTGGCTGATGGCGTTGACGGCGAGATTGTCCACCACCTGGCGCAGCCGGTCGGCGTCCCCCTCGACCATCACCGGCCCGTCGCCCACGACGGTGACCGGGCGGTCCGGGGCCGAGGCCGAGAAGGCCGCCGAGGCGCGCCGGGCCAGGTCGACCAGGTCCACCGGCTCGAACCGGAGCGGGCGCTCGTGGTCCAGTTGGGCCAGCAGGAACAGGTCGTCGACCAGCGTGGCCATCCGGGTCGCCTCGTCCCGGATGTGGCGCAGGGAGACGGCCAGATCGGCCGGCCGGTCCTGCATCCCGAGGTCGAAGAGCTCCGAGTACCCGAGGATCGAGGTCAACGGGGTGCGCAGCTCGTGGGAGGCGTCGGCCAGAAAGCGACGGAGCCGGTCCTCGGACGCCGCCCGCTCGGCGAAGGCCACCTCGATCTCGTCGATCATGGTGTTGAAGGCCTGGCCCAGCTGGCCCACCTCGGTGCCGCTCGGCCACCGGGGAGACCCGCTGGGACAGGTCCCCGTGGGCGATGGCCCCGGCGGTCTTGGTCATGGCCTCGAGCGGGCGGAGGTCACGGCGCACCATCACCCACGAAAGCACCCCCAGACCCACCAGGACCAGCCGCCGAGACGATGAGCTCGATCCCCAGCAGGTGGCGCGAGGGTGGACTCGAGGTCGGTAAGGGGCACGGCCACCACGATCACCCCGGTCCCGTTGGCCAGAGGCTTGGCCAGGGCCCGGTAGGACACCGAGCCTGGAGCCCGAGCTGGAGGTGGTGAAGTAGAGGTCCGTGCCTGCGGGCAGGCCGCTGACCCGGGCAGCTTGGCCGGGATGACCGGGGCCCGGGGAGCCTTGCCGCCGTAGTCGAAGAACAGGTGGGCTTCGACCGTGCCCTTGCGTGCTGCGGAGCTGACCGTAGGTGCCGGGCGGGACGAGCACGCCTCGAGTCGGTCCCCCGGCCGGACGACGAGCAGACCGCCTCCGTTGCGGAAGGCCCCGGGCGTCCCGAACGGGTTCGAGCCATGGGGGACGCGGGAACGTGCGCGGGGCCGCGGGCACCTGGGGCCCGAGCCCCGAGGAGGAGAGGAGGGCCCGGCCCACAGGAAAGGCCGCCGCCTCCAGCTGCTGGTCTACCCGCGTGGTGAGGAACGACCGCAGGGCGTTGTAGGTCACCACGTCGGAGATGACCAGGCCGGCGGCCACGATCCCCACCAGCAGCAGGAGCAGGCGGAGGCGCAGGGTCACCTGCTGCCCCCACGGCCGGACCCGGGCGCTCGGGCTGCGGCCTGGTGTCCGTCGACTCGTCTGGGTGGTCTGGGTGGTCTGGACCCGCCGTCGGGCACCGGCTGGTCCGCATGCTGTACCCGATGCCCCGTACCGTGCGGATGAGGGGCGGGCCGTGGGCGTCGAGCTTCTTGCGCAGGTAGCTGACGTACACCTCGACCATGTTGACCTTGCCGTCGAAGCTGTAGTCCCAGACCCGGTCGCGGATCTGGGCCTTGGACACCACCTGGCCGGCGTTCATCATGAGGTAGTGGAGCAGTCGGAACTCGGTGGGCGTCAGCTCGACGGCCACTCCGCCACGGCGGACCTCGTGGCTCTCCTCGTCCAGCTCGACGTCGGCCACGACCAGGCGGGGGCCGATCTCCTCGTAGCCCTCGGCCCGGCGCAGGATGGCGTTGATCCGCAGCAGCATCTCCTCGACGCTGAACGGCTTGGTCATGTAGTCGTCGCCGCCCAGGGCCAGGCCCCGCAGCCGGTCGTCGAGGTCGCCGCGGGCGGTGAGGAACAGGACCGGGATGTCGGCCGAGCGGCGCTCCTGCCCCATCCGCTCGAGCACCGTGAACCCGTCGAGGTCGGGCAGCATCACGTCGAGGACGACGAGGTGGGGCCGGAAGGCCTGGACGGCCCGGAGGGCTTCGGTTCCGGTGTGGGCCACCTCCACCGTGGCCCCCTGCGATGTGCAGCGCCATGGTGACCAGGTCGGTGATGCTCTTCTCGTCGTCCACCACCAGGATGCGGTGGTCCGCGGTGGTCATCGCCGCCGTCCCGTCCGGTCAGGCCGCTCCCACCGGGACCCGCCCGGGCAGGCCGAGCAGCCTGTCCGACCCGACCCCTCCGACCCGTCCGAACCACCCGGTCTGCTGGCCCCGTCCATCCTCCCATGGTGACCGATGGATTCTGTGAGTTTGCTTAGAACCGGTGGCGCCAACCGCCCGGCGGCAGCGGCATCCCCGTCCAGGGTGAGACGCCCGGGACGGTCGGTGCAGCGGCCGATGGGGACCGGGGGGGGCAGGCCGGCGGACCGGAACGCCGCCACCAGGTCGTCCGGAGTCGCCGGTGGCCACGAGCAGCTCGTAGTCCTCGCCCCCGCCGAGGGCCTCCTCCCGGGTGGCACCCTCGGCCACCGGGACAGCGTCGAGGTCGACCCCGACCCCGGAGGCCTCGGCCAGGTGGCGGAGGTCGGCCAGCCAGGCCGTCGGAGAGGTCGATGGCGGCCGACTGGCCCCGGACCGGCGGGCCGCCTCGCCCTCGGCCAGCCGGGCCACCGGCCGGCGGTGGGCCCGGACCAGGTCGGCCGGTCGCGCCGGCGCCGGTGCGGGCTCGGCCGGACCCCGGAGCCGGCCGGCGCTCCGCAGGAGCCGCAGCCCGGCGGCCGACCGGCCCAGCGGCCCGGTCACGAAGAGCTGGTCGCCGGGTCGGGCCCCCGAGCGGAGCAGCGGCGGCCGGCCCGTCCGGCCTCGGCCGCCCCGACGACCGCCGTCGAGACCACCAGCACCGGCGACTCGGCCAGGTCGCCTCCCACCACCACACAGGCGGTCTCACCGGCGGCCTCGGCCAGTCCGGCGCCGAGGCGGTCGAAGTCGGTCCCGGCGGGCGCCGCCACCGAGACCAGGGCGTAGGCCGGGCCGGACCCCCATGGCGGCCAGGTCCGAGACCGTGACCATCAGCGCCTTGTAACCCACATCCTCGAGGGCTGGAGAGTCGAGGTCGACGTGGACACCCTCCACGACCAGGTCGGTGGCCAGGACTGCCCGGCCGGCCGACGCCGGGGTGACCACCGCGGCGTCGTCGCCGATCCAGGTGTCACCCACCGGGGGAACCTCGCCACCGGGAGCGCGGAAGCGGGCCGACGGCCTCGAACCGGGCCCGCAGGCCGGCGATGGCGGCGAACTCGTCGACCGCACCAGGTCGGTCAGACGGACGGCCTGCGACACCCCCGGAATTGGGACTCTCCACCTCCCTTGCCTACCATTGAGCCCGCGCCGCCGCCACTAGAATCGGTGGATAACCCGTGGACAGGCCGCCCGCCAGGCCCGGTCCCGGGCAGAGCCCCACCGGAATCCCGAGGAGGACCACCCAGCCCATGCCCCCCACCGACCAACAAGAAGCTGATCGCATGGGTGGACGAGATCGCCGCGCTCACCGAGCCCGACGCCGTGGAGTGGTGCGACGGGTCGGCCGAGGAGTACGACCGCCTGTGCCAGCTGCTGGTGGACAACGGGACCTTCACCAAGCTGGCCGACGCCAAGCGGCCCAACAGCTACTGGGCCCACTCCGACCCGGGCGACGTGGCCCGGGTCGAGGACCGCACCTACATCTGTTCGACCCTCGAGTCCGACGCCGGACCCGACCAACAACTGGCGGGACCCGGCCGAGATGCGCGGCGTGCTGACCGATCTGTTCAAGGGATCCATGCGGGGCCGGACCATGTACGTGGTCCCCTTCTCGATGGGCCCGCTGGGCTCGTCCATCGCCCACATCGGCGTCGAGATCACCGACTCGGCCTACGTGGCCGTGTCCATGCGGATCATGACCCGCATGGGCCGCGGCGCCCTCGAGGTGCTCGGCGCCGACGGCGAGTTCGTCCCCTGCCTCCACTCGGTGGGCGCCCCCCTGGCCGAGGGCCAGGCCGACGTCGCCGTGGCCGTGCGACGCGGAGAACAAGTACATCGTCCACTTCCCCGAGACCCGTGAGATCTGGTCCTACGGCTCCGGCTACGGCGGCAACGCCCTGCTGGGCAAGAAGTGCTTCGCCCTGCGCATCGCCTCGGTCATGGCCCGGGACGACAACTGGCTGGCCGAGCACATGCTCATCCTGAAGCTGACCTCGCCGGCCGGCGAGACCCGGTACGTGACCGGCGCCTTCCCCTCGGCCTGCGGCAAGACCAACCTGGCCATGCTCATCCCCACCCTCCCCGACTGGAAGGTGGAGACGGTGGGCGACGACATCTGCTGGATGAAGTTCGGTCCCGACGGCCGCCTCTACGCCATCAATCCCGAGGCCGGCTTCTTCGGGGTGGCCCCGGGCACCAACAGTCCACACCAACCCCAACGCCATGCTCACCCTGGACGGCAACGCCATCTTCACCAACACCGCCCTGACCGACGACGGCGACGTCTGGTGGGAGGGCATGACCGACGAGCCGCCCGGCCCACCTCACCTCGTGGAAGGGCGAGGACTGGACCCCGGAGTCGGGCACGCCGGCCGCCCACCCCAACGCCCGGTTCACCGTGCCCGCCGCCCAGGACCCGGCCATCGCCTCGGAGTGGGAGGACCCGGCCGGCGTGCCCATCGACGCCATCCTGTTCGGCGGACGCCGGGCCTCGGTGGTCCCGCTGGTGTTCCAGTCACGGGACTGGGAGCACGGCGTGTTCCTCGGCTCGATCATGGCCTCGGAGACCACGGCGGCGGCGGCCGGCGCCGTCGGCAACCTGCGCCGGGACCCCTTCGCCATGCTCCCGTTCTGCGGCTACAACATGGCCGACTACTTCGCCCACTGGCTGGAGCATCGGCGCCGGCGCCGATCCGGACAAGCTGCCCAAGATCTTCTACGTCAACTGGTTCCGCAAGGACGAGCGACGGACGCTGGCTGTGGCCGGGCTACGGGGAGAACTCCCGGGTGCTCGAGTGGGTGTTCGAGCGGGTCAGCGGCACCGGCGAGGCCACCGAGACGCCCATCGGCTTCGTCCCGGCGCCGGGTGCCATCGACACCGACGGTCTCGACGTCTCGCCCGCCGACATGGAGAAGCTGCTCACCGTCGACGTCGAGGAGTGGCGGGCCGAGGTGCCGAGCATCCGCGCAGCACTACGCCATCTTCGGCGACAAGCTCCCGGCCCAGCTGGCCGCCGAGGTGGACAGGCTCGAGCAGCAGCTCGGCTGAGCTGACGCCCGGACGGCCGAGCCGACGGCAGGCGTCGGCGGCTCACTGCCGAGCCGGTCGAGCCGGCGGTTCGGTCGAGCGGCTGCCGGGCGGCTCGGTCGGCCGACTCGGCCGGCCGCTCGGCTCGCCCCGCACGGCCCGGCGCGAGCTCATGTAGGACACCGCTCCCACCGCGGCCACCACGGCCATGACCAGGCTGCCGGCGGCCACGGGCAGCGACAGCACCACCGGCACGAACGAACCCACCACCCACATGAGCTGGAACCGGGTCTCGAACCGGGCGAAGGCCCGACCCTGGTTGGACTCCCGGACGTGGCGCTGGACCAGGGCGTCGAAGGACGGCTTGGCCACTGCGCTGGCCAGTCCGACCGCCAGGGCGATCACCGCCCAGAACCACCGGGCGGTGTAGAAGGCGCCGCCCACGGTCACCGCCGGCCACCAGCAGCAGCGAGCCGGTCAGCATCTGCTGCTCGTTGAGCAGCCGACGGATCCTCGACACCAGCAGCACTCCGATCAGGGCGCCGGCGGTGAGCCCGCCCAGCACGAAGCCGAACCACCAGGTGGCCGCGCCCGTCACGGCGCAGGCCGAAGGCGAACAGGAAGGTGGTGAACCCGACCAGGGCCTTCAGCACCGACATCGGCATCAGGGCCAGGATGACCTCGGTGTCGGCGATGGGTCGGAAGGCGGCCAGGTCCTCCTCGTCCCCGGCCCACTCCGGGTCGAAGTCCGGGGCCATCTGGATGTCGGCGGCCCCGGCCGGGGCGAGGGCACCGTCGAGCTCGTCGTCGTAGGCCGACTCGGCCCCGTCGCGCCGGGACGCCAGCTCTCGGCCCAGCCGGCGGGGCACGGGCAGGCGGGCCCCGGCCACGGCGGCGGCGGCGAACACGGCAATGCTCACCCAGATCACGCTGGGCGCTCCGCCCAGCTTGAGGATGAGCCACGGCGGGGACGGCGAAGGCGAAGCCGGCCAGGGAGGCCAGCAGGCCCAGCCGGGCGTTGAGGGTGGCCAGGTCAGGCTCGACGGTGCGCGCGCCGGTGACCGGGATCCTCGATGCGGACGACCGGCGTGCCGTAGGGAGGTGTCGGGATCGGGTCCCCGGGCCGTCGGGGACGGGCGGGCACGCCGCCCAGGTCTCCTCATCCTGGGAGGGCGCGGAACTGGTGACGGCGAGATCGGTCCGGGGACCGACGGCCCCGGCGGCTCCCGGCGGCGCCGTGGTCCCCGCCTCGTCCAGCATCCCGAGGGCGGCCATCTCGGGTACCAGGGCCCCCTTGGTCACCAGGTAGACCTTGGACAGGACCAGCATGGCGAAGGCCTCGGGGAACAGCAGCAGCGAGTGGATGTCCCGGGCCAGGAACGGGCACAGCGCCGCCCGCCCCAGGGCCGAGGCCACCACCATGGCCCGGCGGGCCCCCCGGCTGCGGTCGATCAGCGGGCCCGAGGGCCGGCGCCACCACGGCGAAGGGGCCCATGGTCAGCAGCAGGTACAACAGCACCTTGTCCTTGGCCGCGGTGGGCGAGATGGAGAAGAACAGCGAGCCGGCCAGCGAGACGGCGAACAGGGTGTCCCCCGCCGTCATCAGCACGTGGGTCAGGGCCAGGCGCCCGAAGGGCCGGCGCTGGTCGAACAGGTCGGTGATGGCCGACCGGGCCAGGCGCCGGAACTGGTCGCTGCGCTCCCGAACACCCACAACGGCATGGTAGGCGGCGCAGGCGCGAGGTACGGCGCACCGGTACCGCCTCGGCCCGGAGGGCGACAGTGCCGGCAGCGGTAACATCTCCACACCGCCCCTGCCATCGCCCCGGAGGAGCCCATGCCGGTCAACGCCTACGTGCTGATCCAGACCGAGGTCGGGAAGGCCGCCACCGTGGCCCGGACCGTGGCGGCCCTCGACGGGGTGCTGGCCGCCGAAGGGGTGACCGGTCCCTACGACGTCATCGTGCGGGCCGAGGCCGAGACCGTCGACGAGCTGGGCCGGATGGTGGTCGGGCCATCCAGCTGATCGACGGGATCACCCGGACCGTGACCTGCCCGGTGGTCAACCTGTGAGCCGGCCGGCCTCGGCCGCCGGACCGCTCAGCTGGACGGCGGCTGGTCAGCGATGGCCCCGACGCGCAGCTCGGCGACCTCCGTCGGCGTCCAGCCCCCAGTCGGCCAGGGCCTCGTCGGCGTGCTGGCCCGGATTGGGCGGCGGCCGGCGGATGGATCCGGGCGTGCCCATGAACCGGGGGGCCGGAGACGGCTGGACCACGCCGGCCACCTCGGTGAAGGTCCCCCGGGACCGGTTGTGGGGGTGGTCGGGGGCCTCGCCACGGGGACAGCACCGGGGCCGCGCAGGCGTCGGTGCCCTCGAAGATGGCCTCCCACTCGGCCCGGGTCCTGGTGGCGAAGAGGGCGGCGAACCGCTCCTTCATCTGTCGGCCAGGCGTCGCGGTCCATCTGGTCGGGCAGGTCCTCGCCCTCCAGGCCCAGCAGCCGGATCAGCTCGGCGTAGAACTGCGGCTCGATGGCCCCGACGGCCATGAACCCGCCGTCGGACGTCTCGTACACCTCGTAGAAGTGGGCACCGGTGTCCAACAGGTTGGTCCCCCGCTCGTCCTTCCAGATGCCGGACGACCTGCAGGGTGTAGGTCATGGTCATCAGCGAGGCGGCCCCGTCGACCATGGCGGCGTCGACCACCTGGCCGGCGCCGGTCTGGCGGGCGCTGATGATGGCGGCGCACATGCCGAAGGCCAGCAGCATGCCGCCGCCCACCGAAGTCCCCCACCAGGTTGAGCGGCGGAAAGGGGCGCTCCCCGGCCCGGCCCATGGGCTCGAGGGCGCCGGCCAGGGCGATGTAGTCGATGTCGTGCCCGGCCGTCTGGGCCATGGGACCCTCCTGGCCCCACCCGGTCATCCGGCCGTAGACCAGCTTCGGGTTGCGGGCCAGGCAGACGTCGGGTCCCGATCCCGAGCCGCTCGGCCACCCCGGGCCGGAATCCCTCCATCAGCCCGTCGGCCTGCTCGACCAGCCGCAGGACCAGCGCCACCCCGTCGGGGTGCTTGAGGTCGACGGCCACCGATCGCCGGCCCCGGTTCATGAGGTCCACGTGGGGCTCGGTGTTGGGCGGGTAGGTGGCCCGGTCCGACCGGTCGATGCGGATGATGTCGGCCCCGGCATCGGCCAGCATCATGCCGGCGAAGGGGGCGGGGCCGAGGCCGGCCAGCTCGATGATGCGGACGCCCTCGAGGGGGCCGCTCACCGACGGCCGTCCCGTCCGTACGAGGAGGAGATTGTCATGAGCGGATGCTGGCCCAGGAGCCTGCGGGGGTCAAATGCGACCGCCGTCCGGAGGTAGCCTGCCCTCCGGAACCGACCTGGTCGCGACTCCGTCCCACCCGTCTTACCCGGGCACCAGTCCCCGCGGCGCATCCGGTGCACCCGACCGGGGGCGGGAGGCGCCGGCTGTGATCCGACGGCTGACGAGTCCCGGCCGGAGAGCCAGAGGAGAGTGGTCCGTTGCCCCCAGCCCGACGCGCAGTGGGACCGGGCCGGGTCAACCTGATCGGGGACCACACCGACTACAACCAGGGCCTGGCCCTGCCCATGGCCATCGGACTCGGGCGTCACCGTCACCTTCGCTCCCGACCGACCGACCCGGACCCTCGTGGTCACCTCGTCGGCCTTCGACGACCGGGCCGTTCCGTTGACTCCCGCCGGGCGCCGACGCCGTCGCCGCCTGGAGCCGGCCTGGGCCCGGCTGGTGGCGGCCATGGCTGCCCTGGCCCGGCCCGGGACGGGCGGCACCCTGGCCATCGAGTCGACCCTGCCGGTGGGCTCGGGGCTGTCCTCGAGCGCGGCCCTGGCCGTGGCCCTGGCCGAGGTGTTCGGCGTCACCGGGCCCGCCCGAGACCATGGCCCGTCTGTGCCAGGAGGCGGAGCACCGCATCGGCGTCCCGGTGGGACTGATGGACCCCCTGGTGTGTGCCGGGGGCCGGGCCGGACACGCCATGCTCATCGACTTCGCCACCCTGGCCACCGAGCCGGTCCCGGTCCCCGAGGACGCCGAGATCGTGGTGGTCGACTCGGGCAGCGCCGCACGCTGCTCGACCTCCGCCTACGCCGAGCCGGGTGGCCGAGTGCGAGGCCGCCGCCCGTCGTGGTCGGGCCCCTGGGACGCAGCACGGCTCGACGACCTGGCCGCGCCTCGGCGATCCCGTCCTGCGCCGCCGGGCCCGCCACGTGGTCACCGAGTGCGCCCGGGTGCGGGATACCGCCGCCGCCCTGGCCGTCGACGACCTGGCCGGGGCGGGCGCGCTCCTGACCGCGAGCCACCGCAGCCTGGCCGACGACTTCGACGTCTCCACCCCGGTGCTCGACGAGCTGGTGGCGGCGCTGGTCTCGCGCCGCGGGGTGTTCGGGGCCCGGATGACCGGGGCCGGGTTCGGGGGGTGCGTGGTGGCCCTGACCCGTCCGGGTGCGGTCGACCCCGACGGCATGGCCGACGCCGGCCTGGCGGGTGCGAGGCCTCGGACGGCACGGTGGCCTGCGCTCGCATCGGACGGACGGGGCACGGTCCGGTGGACGGACACGTCCGGCGCCGGCGGCTCCGGAGCCGGGCCGGCGGCACGCTGCCCCGGCAGGAATCCAGGCGGTCAGCCGTACCCGAGTCGTCCTGGCCCTCGGAGTAGGGCCGCAGCCGGCGGGTGATCACCCGCTGGAGGATCACCGGCTTGCGCACGTCGTCGATGCAGCGGACCCGTCGCTCGCCGCGGATCTCGAGCTCCAGGCGCCCGGTGCCGACGATGCGCCGGCCCAGCGACTGGACGGCGGTGACCGAGACGCACCGAGTCCAGCGGGGTCTCCGCCTGCCGGGTCGAGGCCACCCCCCACAGCTCGACCAGCCGGAGGGAGGTGAGGATGAGGCTGGTCGTCCGCCACCGGACCGTCCGCACCGCCAGCCACAGGCACGGGACGGCCACCACCAGACCCTCGACCCAGTGGAGGGCCACCGACGTGTGGGGGATAGCCGACATCGAGGGCGACCCCGATGCCGATGGTGACGGCGGCCACCACCAGCGGGCCCGACAGGTACGACCAGTGGGGCCTGATGTCGACCAGGACCTTCTCGCCCGGCCAGGAGCTGGAGCCGATGGACGGCCAAGCGCCTCAGCCCAACTTGCCGGCGATCGATCCGGCCGACCGGAGCACCGTCCCGTCGGCGCCGGCGGCGGAGTAGGCGTGGGTGGGCCGCTGTCGGGCCTCGTCCAGCAGGTCGCCGAGCAGCGTGGCGAACGGGACCGTCGGGTCCACCCACAGGTAGCGGGCCAGCGAGCCGGGGATGGTGTTGATCTCGTTGACGACGAACTGCGTCCCGTCGGAGAGGAAGTCGATCCGGGCCACGCCCCGGACCCCGGCCAGTGCGGCGATCCGTCTCGGCCGCCTGCCGCAGCGATCCTTCTCCAGCTCCGGACGGGATCAGGGCCGGGCAGCTCCCGGTTGGCCCCGGCCATGCCCTCGCCGGCCACGTACTTGTCGCGGTAGTCGAGGATGTCGGCCGAGCCGGAGGCCCGGATGGGCCGCTCGACGGCCGAGAGCTCCAGCGCCGGCCAGCTGCGCACCGCCACCTGCAGGTCGGTCAGGTCGGGCCGGAAGGGCTCGAGCACCGCCCCGAAGCGCAGATGGGGGTTGGCCCGGCAGCCGGGCCGGGGCGGTGGCGAAGTCCTCGACCACGTCGATCCCGATGGACGACCCCCCGAAGCGGGGCTTGACGATGTAGGGCCCGGCGAAGTGCGGCGGCTCGCTGTCCGGGGCCAGCAGCAGCCGGGGCAGTGTGGGCAGACCGGCGCCGGCCACCACGGCCCCGAAGGCCAGCTTGTCCATGCCCAGGGCCGCGCCCGCCACCGTCGGGCCCGGAGTAGCGGATGCCGGCCAGGTCCAGAGCGGCCTGGAGGGTCCCGTCCTCGCCCGGTCCTCCGTGGCAGCACACCAGGGCGGCATCGATGTCGAAGGTCCGGGTCCGGCCCAGTCGTCCGCCGGGCTCGGCGAAGCCCCCGTCGGGAGCGGCCAGGAGCTGGATGCGGGTGGCCCCCCTGGGCACCCCTCGAGGAAGGCCTCGGCCTCCAGGGCGGGGTCGACCTCGTACCAGTCCCCGGTCTTGGACCAGAACAGGGCCCGGACGGTGCCTGGCCATCCGGCCCGCTGCGGCCAGGCCCCGGGCGGCCTGCAGGCCGGTGAGCACGCTCACATCGTGCTCGGGAGAGGGACCTCCGAAGATGACGGCGACGTCGGGCACGGTGGGTGGACTCCTCCGATCGGCGGCTGTCGGCTGGACGGTCGGGCAGTGGGCAGACCGGACCACCGGCCGGAGCGGTCCCGGCCGGCAGCTCAACTTGTCAAGGGTAGTGGTCCGGCAGATCGTTCTCGTACAACACGGCATCCCCCGGGCCGAGGTGGCGCGGACCCACTCCACGGCCTGGTCGCGGTGGTCGACCAGCGTCACCTGGGCGGCCGAGACGCGGTCACCGATGCCACGCCGGCCAGCAGGGCCCGCCGGTTGGTCCGGCCCACGATCACCAGGTCGATCGGCCACTCGGCCACCGCCGGCGCCGAACTTCCGGTTCTCGTCGAACTGGCGGGACCCGAGCTCGACCATGCCCGGGGTGACCACCACCCGGCGGCCGGCGTTGGTGGCCCCCGTCGATCCGTGGGGTCCGAGACCGCCCAGCGCCACCAGGGCCTCGGCGGCGCCGGCCGGATTGGAGTTGTAGGTGTCGTCCAGGATGGTCGACCCCCGATCGCCGACCGCACCGCCTGCGAGCCGGTGGTCGACCGCCGGCAGGTCGACCAGGCGGGCGCCGATGGCGGCCGGCTCCACCCCGAGCACCAGGGCCACGGCGATGGCGCAGGCCAGATTGGTGGGCTGCACCCCGGTCGGCAGCGTCGAGGTCCTCGGCCAGCAGCGTCACCGTCGGCGCACGACCGACACCTCCGGATGCCACTCGTCGTGCCGCAGCACGCAGACGTCGGCCGCACCGGTCGACGGCCGAGCACCGCACGGACCCGCTTGCCCTCGGCCTCGGCCCGGTCGGCCACCGCGGCCAGCCGGGGGTCGTCCACCGGGAGCACCACGTCGGCGGCGGCGACCAGGATCTCCGACTTGGCCTCCACGATGCGGTCCTCGGAGCCGAACCGCTCGAGGTGGACCGGCCCGATGGCGGTGATCACCGCGACGTCGGGCGGGCACCACCGGCACAGGTCGGCGATCTCCCCCGGACCGTAGGTGCCCATCTCGGCCACGAACACCTCGGTGCCCTCGGCCAGGTGCTCGTTGACGGCCCGGGCCAGGCCGGCCCGGTTGTTGAAGCTGGCCGGGGTGGCCACCACCGTCCGGGAGTCGCCGTACCAGGTGGGCGATGTGGCCCTTGGTGGAGGTCTTGCCGTACGAGCCGGTGACGGCCACCACGGTCGGGTCGACCCGGGCCAGCCGGGCGGCGGCATCGTCCACGAAGTGGGTGCCCAGACGTCGCTCCACCGGAGCGGTGACCAGGCAGGCCAGGTCGACCAGGAGGGGCACGGCCAGCGCGGCCAGGACGGCGACGGGAGCCGCCGGTCCCAGCACCACCCCGACCACCACCACCACCGATCTCGAGGAGCGGCCCAGACCAGCGGCCAGAGTCCGCAGGCGCCGGGTCCAGGCCAGCGGCGAGGTCCGTCCCCGCAGCGACAGCCCGAGCGGCCCGACCGCCACCGCCGACGGCCGCCACCACGCCGGCCAGGGGCCACCGGACCGAGACGACGGCGGCGGCCACGATGACCACGGCGAGCGACCACGTTGAGCCGGGGTCGACCGCCACCACCGGGCGGCGAACCGGGTGACCGACCCGGCCAGGTAGTGCTCCCGCTGGGCCACCCGGAGCCACCGGAGGCCGGCGGGCACGCAGGCCAGCACGCAGGCGGCCACGGTGATCCAGGCCACACCGTGGTGCAGGCGGGCCGGGCCGAGGAGTGCCGTCATCGGGAGGGGTCGTCCTGGGAGCCGGGTCGTCCTGGGCGGGGTCGACATCGGGTGAGGTCCCCGCCCGGCCCACGATGACTCGGCCAGAGCCAGCGGGGCCTCGGTGGGGGTCAGATGGCCCACGCCGGGCAGCGCCACCAGCCGGGCCGACGGGAACAGGGTCCGGGCCCGTTCCGCCACCTCGAGCGGCACCTCGGTGTCGGCGCTCGCCCCACACCAGGTCGACCGGGCAGTCGATGGCCGCCATCTGCTCGGCGTACTGCTCGGCCAGCAGCTGCACGAACACGTCCCGCATCACGCCCTGGGCCGCCCGGTAGTCCGGCGAGCCGTACTTCTGGCGCAGGGCCTCCATCCGCTCCTCACCGACCAGGCCCAGCCGGTGGAGCGTCCGGGCCACCCGGTAGGCCGGGAGCGGGCCGCGACCGACGGCCCTGGCGGTCGAGCAGGGGCACGCCGGTGAGCACCAGCCGCTCGATCCGGTCGCGGCACCAGTGGCGCCAGGTGGACGGCCACCCGGCCACCGAAGGAGTGGCCCGACCAGCACGATGCGGTCGGCCAGGGCACCGGGCTCATCGAACAGGGGCAGCAGGTGGCGGGCGTACTCCTCGGAGCCCCAGGGCTCGGGAGGGGGCGGGCGTGGCCCCGAACCCGGACAGGTCGAGTCCGACGGCGGCCAGGGGGCCATCCGGAAGTGCGGCGGCGGCGCCGAAGACAGGGGCGAAGTCGAGGTGGGTGCGCTGCCAGCCGTGCAGGGCCAGCACGGTGGGCACCCCATCACCCCACGCTCCCGCCGAACAGGCGACCGCCGGCGAACGACTTCAGCACCGGCACACCCTACCGACCGTCCCGGCCCTGGCGGCGCCAACGGCACAGGCGTCGGGCCGCGATGAGCCGGGGTGGTGACACACCCGGCCGGTAGCCTCGTCGTTCGTGGAACCACTCGAGGTCGGCACGGTGAGCTCTGCACCGGTTGCGGTGTCCGACGACGCCTTCGCCCGGGCCCTGGCCTCCCTCACCGAGGTCCAGCGCCAGGCCGTCGACTCGCCGGCCCGGGCGCTGTGCATCGTGGCCGGGGCCGGCTCGGGGAAGACCCGGGTGCTCACCCTCCGGGTGGCCCGCCGCATCCGGGACGGCTCGGCCGACGCCGACCACACCGCTGTCTGCACCTTCACCCGCAAGGCCGCCCACGAGCTGCGGGAACGCCTCCGCCTCTACGGCGTGCCGGTGTCGACACCGGCCGCGGCCGGTGGCGTGCCCGGCCCCGGGGTCCGGGCCGGCACCCTCCACCAGCTGGCGCTGACCCTGCTCCGCCGACACGCCCTCGACACCGGGCAGCCCCCGCCCGCGGTGGCCGAGCACCGCTGCCGGACCGTCGCCGGCATCGTCGGCGACCCGGCCGCGGCCTCGGCCGTCGACACCGAGATCGGCTGGGCCAAGGCCCGCTGCCTGCCGGCCGGGGACCTACGCCGAGGCCGCCCTGCAGGCCGAGCGGTCGGTGTCGGTGGAGCCCGCGACCGGGTGGAGGAGGCCTTCGCCGAGTACGAGGCCGTCGCTGGCCCGCCGGCACTCGCTCGACCTCGACGACGTCCTGGTCCGGGCGGCCGACCTCTTCATCGACGACGCCGGCTTCGCCGAGCGGATGCACTGGCGGTACCGGCACCTGTCGGTCGACGAGTTCCAGGACGTGAACCCGGCCCAGTTCCGCCTCATCCGGGCCCTGCTCGGCGGCCGGGACGACCTGTGCGCGGTGGGCGACCCCAACCAGGCCATCTACGGGTGGAACGGGGCCGATCCCTCGCTGCTGGCCCGACTGCCCGAGCTGATCGCGGGCATGGAGGTGGTCCGCCTCGACGAGAACCACCGGTCCACGCCCCAGGTGGTGGCGGCGGCCACCGCGGCCCTGGGCCGCACCGCTCACCGTCCCCCCCGCTCGGTGGCCGCCGGACGGCCCGATGCCCGTGGTGACCGCCTACGACGACGACGACGCCGAGGCCGAGGGCGTGGTGGCGTCGCTCCTCGATCGACGGTCGGAGGACGGCACGTCGTGGTCGGACCAGGCCGTCCTGGCCCGGACCCACGACCAGCTGGCACCGTGGGCCGGGCCCTGGCCCGGGCCGGGATCCCCCACCGGATGGCGCCGGGCCCCGAGTCCCCCGCCGGCGACACGGTGTCGAGTGGCGCCGGCACGGCCGGCGGCGATAGGAGGGCTGGGGCCGGCGGCAACCGGAGCGGTGGGGACGGCCGGAGTGGCGCCCGTGACGATGCCGTCGAGCTGGCCACCTTCCACCGGGCCAAGGGCCTCGAGTGGGAGTCGGTCCGCGTCGTGGGCCTGGAGGAGGGCTTCGTGCCCATCGTCTACGCCGAGTCGTCCGAAGCCCGCGACGAGGAGCGGCGCCTGCTCTACGTGGCCCTCACCCGGGCCTCCCGGGAGCTCCACTGCTCGTGGGTCGCGGTCGCGGCGCGATGGGCCAACGGCCGGCAGATGGACCGGCAACCCTCGCCGTGGCTGGCCGCCGTGGCCCGGGTCTCGAGGGCGGGACCGGACGGTCCCGCCGGGACACCGGCCGACGATCGCCGAGATCCGGGCCGGCCTGGGCCGCTGACCGCCGGCGCCACTGGCCGGGCGACCGGCTGGCTCGGCCGACCGGCTCGGGTGACCCGGCAGGTCAGCCGAGCTCGGTGTCGATGAACACCGGGGTGTGGTCGGAGGGCTTCTCGCCCTTGCGGGCGTTGCGGTCGATCAGCGCGTAGGTGGTGCGGGCGGCCAGGACCTCGGTGACCAGGATCAGGTCGATGCGCATGCCCTGGTGCCGGTGGAACGAGCCGCCCCGGTAGTCCCACCAGCTGAACAGCCCGTCCTCGTCGTAGAGCCGCCGGAAGACGTCGACCAGGCCCCACGACTCCAGGTCGGCCAGCGCCTCGCGCTCGGGCGGGCTGACGTGGGTCGCGCCCTCGAACTGCGGCCGGGTCCCAGACGTCGCGGTCCTCGGGGGCCACGTTGAAGTCGCCGCACACCGCCACCGGCCGATCGGGCGACGCTGGTCTCGTCCAGCAGCGGCCCGCAGCCGGGCCAGCCAGGCCAGCTTGGCCGGGTAGTGCTCGCTGTCGAGGCTGCGCCCGTTGGGCACGTAGACCGAGATCACCCGCACCCCGCCGCAGTCGGCGGCGATCAGCCGGGTCCCCTGGGCGTCGTCCGTCGGACCCCAGCCCGGCCGAGTCACCTCGGCCAGCCCCACCCGGCTGAGCGATGGCCACCCCGTTCCACCGTCCGTCGCCGTGGTGGGCCGTCTCGTAGCCGAGGGCGGCGAAGGCCCCGTGCGGGAAGGCGGCATCGGCCTGCTTGGTCTCCTGGAGGCAGAGGACGTCGGGCTGGGCGTAGCCGATCCACTCCTCGACCCGGGGGAGCCGGGCGGTGAGCGAGTTGACGTTCCAGGTGGCGATGCGCACGGTGACGTCGGCCGCTCAGTCCGGCTCGGCGGAGCTCGGCGTCGACCAGCACGAAGAGCAGCTCGGCCTGGCAGGCCAGCTCCCCGCCGACCGTGGCCCGACCGGTGCCCTTGCCGGCCCGGGCCGACATCCGGCCCAGCGTCACCTCGAGGTCGAGCAGGTCGCCCGGGACCACCTGGCGGCGGAACCGGGCCCGCTCGATCCCGCCGAACAGCGGGAGCTTGCCGGCGAAGGCCGGGTCGGCCAGCACGGCCACCCCGCCCAGCTGGGCCAGGGCCTCGACCATGAGCACCCCGGGAGGGTCGGCCGGCCGGGGAAGTGCCCGGCGAAGAAGGCCTCGTCGCCGGTCAGCTGCCAGCTGCCGGTGGCCGACTGGCCGGGCTCGACGGCGTCAGAGCTCGGTGACGAAGAGGAAGGGGTCGCGATGGGGCAGGTAGTCCTCGGCTCGCACGACCGCCGAGGTTACCGGTCGCGGTGACGCCTCCGCTGAAGGGCGGCTGGCGACCGCCGGCTACGACGCCTTCCGACGGGTCACGCCACCATTCCGGGCAGCGCCAGCTCCGCCCGCCGCCGGGCGGCGTCCAGGGACACCAGGTGAACGGCCGGGTCTCCCCCTTGGTCAGCACCTGCCGGGCCTTGTTGGGCGGCGGATCGGCCAGGCCGCGTAGCGGCACATGGCAGAGCATGCCGCCCACGTCGACGTGGGCGCCGTGGGAGGTGAACGAGACCACCGTGCCCTCGAACGTGCTGCCCACCGGATGGTCGGCCACGAAGGTGAGGAAGGTCAGCGGATCGTTGAGGGCCTCCTCGGGCGCGGACCGGGGCGGCGCCGCGCCGTTCCGGGCGGCCGGCGCTTGGTGGACGGCCTCGGCCGTGCCGTGGTCGAGCCCTTCCGGCCTTGGCGGCCTTGCTGGCCTTGGTCGCCCCGGCTGCCGGCCTTGGTCGGCCTTGGCCGCCTTGGTCGCCTTGGCCGCCTTGGTCGGCCTTGGTCGGCCTTGGTCGGCCTTGGTGGCCTTTGCCGCCTTGGTGGCCTTGGCTCGGCCTTGGTCGGCCTTGGTGGCCTTGGTGGCCTTGCGCGGCCTTGGTCGCCTTGGTTGCCTTGGCCGCTTTGGCGGCCTTGGCGGCCTTGGTGGCCTTTGGCCTCGCGGCCTTGGCCGCCTTGGTGGCCTTGGCTCCGCCTTGGTCCGCGCTTGGTGGCCTTGGCCGCCTTGGTCGGCCTTGGTGGCCTTCGCCGCCCGGGTGGCCTCGACCGTCCCGCCGGGAGTTCGACTCGTCGGAATCCAGTTCGTTGCCGGGACCGGCCCCTTCGGTGTCGGCAGCCCGGGCGTCCCGCCGCGACTTGGACGGTCACCGACCGGCTCTTCGCCCCCCGCACCGGGGTCCGCGGCGTGAAGATCCAGCCCACGCCGGGCACCGGCTTCCCGCCGATGAGCCGGCCGGGCTCGAACAGCCAGGGCCGTTCGGCGTGGAACTCCTGGAAGGAGTCGTTGGACAGCACCAGCGCTCCCGACTTCTCGGCGATCCGCAGGATGAAGCCGTCGCCCCGGCCCACGGCTCCGGCCGGAGGCGCGACCATCTCGCCGTGCTCCACGGCCTGCTCGAACGCCGGCACCTCCGACGGGTCGATCCGGTGGCCGAAGGAGGCGTCGACCACCACGGTGACATCCGAGGTGGTGAAGCCGCGGTACTCCTCGAGGAAGGCCCGGATGGCCTCGTCGAGCTGGGCCAGGCTGGGGAGGGTGCGCCCTTCGGTGGCGATGTTGGAGCCGTCGACGACGATCCGCCGGCGGTCGGGGAGATCTTGTTCCATAGACGGCACCAGTCAACCATCTGACCAGGCGCATTCCGACCATGCCCGGCTCCGGACCCGGCCGACTCCGGGCCGGCCATCGGACGCCCGGCGGCCGACGGCCCATAGGATGGCCGGTGACCTCCGAGAGCAGCCGGACCGACGAGGCCACCGACCTCCTCCAGCACCTGATCCGCAACCGGTGCGTCAACGACGGCACCGCCGGCTCCGGCCACGAGCACCGCAGCGCCGACCTCCTGCGCCACTACCTCGAGGGCTCGGGCGTCGACATCGAGACCTACGAGCCCGAGCCCGGCCGCACCTCCCTGGTGGCCAAGATCGAGGGCTCCGACCCCACGGCTCCGTCCCTGACCCTGCTGGGCCACACCGACGTGGTGCCGGCCAACGCCGACGACTGGAGCCACGACCCCTTCGGCGGCGAGCTGATCGACGGGGAGGTGTGGGGACGGGGCGCCATCGACATGCTCAACCTCACCGCCACCATGGCCACCGGCTTCCGCCACCTGGCCACGAGCGGCTTCCGGCCCGGCCGGTGACCTCACCTACGTGGCCGTGGCCGACGAGGAGGCCCTCGGCACCCACGGTGCCCAGTGGCTGTGCCAGCACGCCGCCGACGACGTCCACGCCGACTACGTGATCACCGAGTCGGGGGGCTTCCCCATGGGCGGGGCCGACGGGACCCCCCGGCTTCCGGTGATCGTGGGCGAGAAGGGGGTCTTCTGGTGCCGGCTGACGGTCAAGGGCACCCCGGGCCACGGCAGCCAGCCCCTCCGGACCGACAACGCCCTGGTCAAGGCGGCCGAGGTGGTCCGCCGCATCGACGAGTACCGGCCCGCAGGCCCAGCTGCACGAGGCGTGGACCCGCTTCATCGAGGGGATCGGCTTCCCGCCCGAGCTGGCCGAGCCCCTGCTCGACCCCGACCGGATCGACGACTTCTGCGACGAGCTGCCCCTGGTGGGCCTGGCCCGCCAGGCCCACGCCTGCACCCACACCACGATGGCCCCGACCGTCATGCGGGCCGGGACCAAGATCAACGTGATCCCCGACCGGGTCGAGCTCGAGGTGGACATCCGCACCCTGCCCGGGTGGGACACCGCCGACGTGCGGGCCATGCTGGAGGAGGTCATCGGCGACCTGGCCGACGACGTGAGCATCGAGTTCGGCTCCGAGCAGGTCGTCGACCACCTCCCCCATCGACACCCCGCTGTGGGACGCCCTGGAGCGGGTCAGCCGGCTCTTCTACCCGGGAGCCCGGACCGTGCCCTTCCTGACCGTGGGGGCCACCGACGCCCGGTTCCACCGGGCCCTCGGGCAGCGTGGCCTACGGGTTCGGCCTCCACAGCCCGGCCATCGGCTTCGAGCAGTACGGGGCCATGTTCCACGGGATCGACGAGCGGGTGGACGTGGAGTCGCTCCGCCTGTCCACCGAGATGTGGATCGCCCTGGCCCACGACTTCCTGGTCTGAGCCCGCCGACGGTCCGGCCGGTCGCCGGCTGAGCCGGCTCGGCTCAGCCGACGGAGCGGGCCAGCAGGTCGTCCTGCTCCAGCCGGTGGAGGGCGGCGCTGCCCGTGGCCGGGCTGGCCGACTCGGCCCGGCTCACGTGGCGCAGGGTGTGGGTGTCCCGCAGCAGCTTGTGGAGGCGCCGTGCACGAAGTTCCAGGCCCCCATGTTCTCGGGCTCCTCCTGCAGCCACACCACCTCTCGGCGTTGGGGTAGCCGGTCGAGGATCGTCCGCGATGGTGGCCTTGGGCCACGGGTAGAGCTGCTCGACCCGGACCACGGCGACCGCCCGGCCCGCCTCGCCCAGCTCGTCCCGCCGGGCCAGGGCGTCGTAGGCCACCTTGCCCGTGCACAGCACCACCCGGTCCACCGCGTCCGGGTCGAAGCCCTCGTCGCCGGCGGCCGGGTCGTCGAGCACCTCGGCGAACGAGCCCGAGGTGAACGCCTCGATCGGCGAGCGGGCCTGGCGGGCCCGGAGGAGCGACTTGGGGGTGAACACGATCAGCGGCTTGCGGTCCGGTCCCCTTGACCTGGGACCGCAGCAGGTGGAAGTACTGGGCCGCCGTGGTGGGCTCGGTCGACCCGCAGGTTGCCGCGGGCGCACAGGGTCAGGAACCGCTCGATGCGGGCCGACGAGTGCTCGGGGCCCTGTCCCTCGTAGCCGTGGGGCAGGAGCAGGACCAGGCCGGACTTCTGGCCCCACTTGTCCTCGGCCGCCACCAGGAAGTTGTCCACGATGATCTCGGCGCCGTTCCAGAAGTCGCCGAACTGGGCCTCCCAGGCCACCAGGTCGTCGAGGGCCTCCACCGAGTAGCCGTACTCGAAGCCCACACAGGCGTACTCGGACAGCAGCGAGTCACGGATGGTGAACCGGCCGCCCTCCAGGCCGGCCAGCGGCACGTGCTCCGCTCCGGTGGTGTGGTCCACCAGCACGGCGTGGCGCTGGGAGAAGGTGCCCCGCCGGGTGTCCTGGCCGGTGAGGCGGACGTTGGTCCCCTCCAGCAGCAGCGAGCCGATGGCCAGGGACTCGCCCAGGGCCCAGTCGATCTCGCCGTCGGCCACCACCTTGTCCCGCTGCTCGAACTGGCGGGCCAGCTTGGGGTGGATGACGAAGCCCTCGGGGACCGAGCGCACCTCGGTCGGCCAGGCGGGACAGCACCGAGGCGTCCACCCCGGTCTCGACCGGCGGGATCCACAGGTCGGGCACCACGTAGGCCGGCAGCACCGGGCGTCGTCCCCGGCCACCGCCTCGGCCTCGGCCTCGGCCCTGGTCTCGTCCAGGGCGGCCTGGAGCCGGGCGGAGAAGTCGTCGAGGGCCTGCTCGGCCTCCTCCAGCGAGATGTCCCCCCGTCGCACCAGCGACTCGGTGTAGAGCTTGCGCACCGACCGCTTGGCCTCGATCAGGGCGTACATGAGCGGCTGGGTGTAGCTCGGGTCGTCGCCCTCGTTGTGGCCGTGCCGCCGGTAGCAGACCATGTCGATGACCACGTCCTTGTGGAAGGCCTGGCGGAAGCCGAAGGCCAGCCGGGCGGCCCGGGCACAGGCCTCGGGGTCGTCGCCGTTCACGTGGAAGATGGGGGCCTGGACCATCTTGGCCACGTCGGTGGGGTACACCGACGTGCGGGCGGCCTCGGGCGCGGTGGTGAAGCCCAGCTGGTTGTTGATGACGATGTGCACGGTCCCGCCGGTGCGGTAGCCGGCCAGGCCGGAGAGGTTGAGGGTCTCGGCCACCACGCCCTGGCCGGCGAAGGCGGCGTCGCCGTGGAGGAGGATGGACAGCACCGGGAAGGGATCCCCGGCCCCGTCCTCGAAGTCGCGGGCCGCTCCCCCGCTCGCCGCCCAGGGCGTCCTGCTTGGCCCGGGCCATGCCCACCACCACCGGGTCCACCGCCTCGAGGTGCGAGGGGTTGGAGGCCATGGTGATCGGGATGGAGCCGCCGTTGCGGGCCACGAAGGTCCCCACCGCCCCCTTGTGGTACTTCACGTCGCCCGAGCCCTGCACCGAGTCGGGGTCGAGGTTGCCCTCGAACTCCTCGAAGATCTCGCCGTAGGACTTGCCCACGATGTTGGCCAGCACGTTGAGGCGGCCCCGGTGGGCCATGCCCATCACCGCCTCGTGCAGGCCCTCGTCGCACCGCCTCGTCGAGGATGGTGTCGAGCAGCACGATGGCCGACTCCGCCCCCTCGAGGCCGAACCGCTTCTGACCCACGTAGCGGGAGTGGAGGAACCGCTCGAACACCTCGGCGGCGTTGAGCCGGCCCGAGGATGTGGCGCTGCTCGTCGGGGGCCAGGGCCGAGGGCACCCCTTCGAGGTGCTGTTGGATCCACTGCTTCTGCTCGGGATCCTGGATGTGCATGTACTCCACGCCCAGCGTCCGGCAGTAGGCGTCGCGCAGCGATGTGGAGGATCTCGTCCAGGGTGGCCAGGTCCTTGCCGGCCAGCCCGTCGGCCACGAAGTGGCGGGGCAGGTCCCAGATGGTCAGCCCGTAGTGCAGCGGGTCGAGCTCGGGGTGGAGCTCGGGGGGCTCGGCGTCCAGCGGATCGAGGTGGGCGATGAGGTGGCCGCGGACCCGGTACATGTTGATCAGGGTCTGGACGTGCACCTGCTTGATCAGCCGGAGGTGGTCACCCTCGCCCTCGTCGTCGGCGGCGTTGACGTCCTTCTCCCAGCGCGACCGGCTCGTAGGGGATGTCGAGCGACTCGAAGACCTCGTCGTAGAAGCCGTGCTCGCCCATCAGGCACTCGGACACGTGGGCCAGGAACAGCCCCGACTCCGCCCCCTGGATGATCCGGTGGTCGTAGGTGGAGGTGAGGGTCACCGTCTTGCCGATGCCCAGATCGGCCAGGGTGCGGGGATCGGCGGCCTCGAAGCCCGGCGGGAAGCCGAGGGCCCCGACCCCGACGATGAGGCCCTGGCCGGGCATCAGACGGGGGACCGACTGCACGGTGCCCAGGGTCCCGGGGTTGGTCAGGGTGACGGTGGTGCCGGCGAAGTCGTCGGGGGCGATCTTGTTGGTGTGGATCTTGCGCACCAGCTCCTCGTAGGCGCCGACGAAGCTCCGGAAGTCGAGGAGGTCGGCGTCGGTGATGCACGGGACGAGGAGGGTGCGGTGGCCGCGGCGACTTCTCCACGTCCACGGCCAGGCCCAGGCCCACGTGCTGGTGACGGATGACCCCGGGCGTGCCCTTGCCGTCGGCGTCGTCCACGAAGGCGGCGTTCATGGCCGGGACGGCCATCAGGCCCTTGACCACGGCGTAGCCGATCAGGTGGGTGAAGCTGACCTTGCCGCCGGTGGTCCGGAACAGCTGGTTGTTGACGATGGTCCGGTTGACCTCGAGCAGCTTGGCCGGCACCACCCGCACACTGGTGGCGGTGGGCACGCCGAGGGACGCCTCCATGTTGGCCACGATGCGACCGGCGGCGCCCCGGAGCGGAGTGGCGACTTCTGGCTCCGGGCCGGGCTTGGCGGCGACGGCCGGGACCGGTGTCGGGGCCGACGGTACGGGGGTGGCGGATGCGGCGGGTGCTACGGGTGCGGCGGCCGGTACCGGTGCGGCGGATGCCCCGTCCGCCGAGGGCACGGCGCCGGGAACGGCCGGGGCCGACCCGGACGCCGCCGCGGATGCGGCGGGATGCGGCGCGACGGGTGCCAGAGGAGCCGGAGCTCCGGCGGGCCGGTAGTCGGCGAAGAACTCACGCCACGAGTCGGAGACCGAGGTGGGATCGGCCCGGAACCGGTCGTACATGTCCTCGACCAACCAGGCGTTGGGACCGAATGCCCCGGCGCCGGCAGCGGTGCGCTCGCCGACCGCACCGCCGGAGTGATCTGCTTGGTCGTCGGCGCTCATAGAGCACCCAGCCTACCGGGGCAGGGACCGGAGAACGGTCTCACGAGCAGGCGCCGGGGCGGCGCACCGGGGCGTTGACGCGACAGTGGGCCGTGATCCGGGTCACCCCCGGGTCACGGCCCACCGACGCACGGCGACACTGCGGCGCCGCCGGTGGCCTACTTGGCCTTGGCCAGCTTCGGTGCCGGGGCCTTGCCGTTCACGACGTTCTTGAATGACGCTCCGGCCGAGACCTTGGGACTCTTCGAGGCCTTGATCTTGATGGACTCGCCGGTCTGCGGATTGCGACCGGTGCGAGCGGCACGCTGGGCCCGATCGAAGGTCAGAAAGCCGGTGATGACGACTTTCTCGCCTTTGGCCACATTGGCCACCACGACGTCTTCGATGCCGCCCAGCACAGCCGCCACATCCTTGGAGGTGTAATCGGTGTGTGCGGCCACGGCCGCGATGAGATCGGTTTTGGTAATGGGCACTGTCTCTCCTTCGTCTTTGGAAGCCACAACAATGCACGATCTGAGCGGGCCATGTGTGCATCCACCGCCGATTCCCCCCGAATTCCGGGCGATTCCCCGTCGGAGAGGGGGATGGTACGGCTCCGGCCAGAAGCAGGAGCCGGCGGGCATCGTTCCTTGTCAGGTGGCCAGTATGGCGTTGTGTCGAGGCACCTGACAGTCTGGAACGACGATGCCCGCTGCTCACTCATTGGCCGTTACCGAACATCTCCCGGCGTCCGGGTCAGACAGCGCTCCCCTGGTGGTGCTGGTGCATGGATCGCTCGACCGGGCAGCCAGCTTCACCCGCGTCATGCGACGGCTGGACGACCTCCACACCGTGGCCTACGACCGTCGCGGCTACCACCGCTCCCGCCAGGTGCTGCCCCTCAACACCACCCTCGACGGCCACATCGACGACCTGCTGGCGGTCATCGACGGACGACCGTCGGTGGTGGTCGGTCACAGTTACGGCGGAGACATCGTCCTCGGGGCGGCACTGCGACGCGGAGGGACCCCGGGCATCGTCGCCGTCGTGGCCTACGAGCCGCCCATGCCGTGGCTGGGGTCGTGGGCCCGCAGTCCGAACAGCGCCGCGGCCATGGCGGAGAACGGGAGCACCGGGCCTCGGACATCGGCACCCGATGCGGAGGTGGCGGTGTCCGATGCGGAGGTGGCGGCGTCCGGCGGGGAGGTGGCTGCACAGGACCATGTCAGCGCGGCGGAGGCGGCGGAGCGCTTCTTCCGCAGAATGGTGGGCGACGCGTCCTGGGACCGACTGTCCGCAGCAGCCAAGGCGGATCGGTGGGCCGACGGCCCGGCCCTCGAGGCCGAACTGGCCGCCATCCGAACCCGGCAGGCGCCCTTCGACGTCACCGCCCTGACCGTTCCCGCCACCTTCGGTCGCGGTGAGAGGTCGGTGGCCCGACATCGCGACACCGTGGGCTGGTTGAGTGAGCACGTCCGTGACGCCGAGCTGGTGGACATCGCCGGCGCGACCCACGGCGCCCACCTGACCCACCCCGACGCCTTCGCCGCCATGGTGCGAGCGACCATGGCCCGGGCCGGCTTCCCGGTGGGGTCGTCCCGGTGAACACGCTGGTATCAGGAGCGTCCGGCCTCATCGGGACCGCCCTGGTGGAGCGACTCCTCGGGGAGGGACACACGGTGACCCGCCTGGTGCGGGGCGACTCGTCCTCGGGCGGGACAGGCCAGGGATCGGGGTCGGGGTCCGAGTCGGGGACCAGCGACGTCACCTGGGCGCCCGACCGGGGGCAGATCGACGTCACCGGTCTCGACCGCGCCGGGCCGTTCGACGGCGTAGTCCATCTGGCCGGTGCCGGCATCGGGGACCGCCGCTGGTCGCCCCACCGCAAGGAGGTGATCCTCGACAGCCGCACCGACTCGACCGGGGTGCTGGTCGATGCGCTACTGCGCACGGCCGACCGACCTCCGGTGCTGGTCAGTGCCTCGGCCGTCGGCTACTACGGTGACCGCGGCGACGAGGTCCTCACCGAGGCCTCGCCGTCGGGCACCGGGTTCTTGGCCGAGGTGTGCCGGGCCTGGGAGGTGGCGGCCCAGCCGGCGGCCGACAACGGGATCCGGACCGTGCACCTGCGCACCGGGATCGTCCTCAGCCGGCACGGTGGCGCATGGGGCAGGCAGCTCCCCCTGTTCCGGATGGGACTGGGCGGCAGGATGGGCGCCGGCAACCAGTACCGGAGCTGGATCACCCTCGACGATGAGATCGGCGCCGTGCTGCACTGCCTCACCGATGACGGCCTGTCCGGCCCGGTCAATGCCACTGCCCCCTCCCCCGCCACCGATGCCGAACTGGCCAAGGTGATCGGGACCGTGCTCCACCGGCCCACGGTGATGACGGTGCCGTCTCCGGTGCTGCGACTGGCCCTCGGGGCCGAGATGGCCGGTGAGCTGGTTCTCGGTGGCCAACGGGTCCTGCCCACCGTGCTCAGGGAGCGGGGGTACGCCTTCGCCCATCCCGAGCTCCGCGAGGCGGTCCGCTCGGTGCTCCTCGGGCCGGACTGAACGGCGCGGTCGTTGCCGACGTGGGATCACGGGGGCACCGGACGTCACGGGTACTGTGGGGATGGCCGGGGACGGATCAAGTTCGGGGGACTTCCCGAGGAAGGGCCACGGCACCACGGAGGGGACACCGCACATGACCGCTGCCACTGAAGTCGGCCACCCGGACCCGGACGCCATCGGTGATGCCGGTGTTGTCGGTGATGTCGGTGGTGCCGGGGGTGCCGGGGGAATCGGACCGGAGCAGTTCGAGGCCGAGGCCAGGAAATTCCTCAAAGCGCACGCCGCCGAGCGCATGGAGGAGGACTTCGTCTGGGGCCGGGGGCCGGAGAACGTGGGCCTGCTGCCCGATCGGACACCGGAGGAAGACCTGGCCGATCTGGCCGTGGCCCGGGAGTGGGCCCGGACGGTCTACGACGCCGGATTCGGATGGATCAGCGGTCCTCGTGCCTACGGCGGCCGGGGACTCCCCCGCGAGTACCAGCGCATCTACAACTCGGTGGCACGGGACTACGCCACTCCTTCGATGTCGCCCTACGGGATCGGGCTCGGGATGGTGGCACCCACGATCGTGGCGCACGCCACCGAGGAAGTGAAGCAGGCCTACCTGGCCAAGATGCACCGCGGTGACATCGTGGCCTGCCAACTCTTCAGCGAGCCGGGCAGCGGTTCCGACCTGGCCTCCCTGCAGACCAGGGCGGTCAGGGACGGTGACGAGTGGATCGTCAACGGGCAGAAGGTGTGGACCTCGGGGGCACAGTTCTCCGACATCGGCGAGGTCATCTGCCGGACCGACCCGGACCTGCCCAAGCATCGCGGACTGACCGGGTTCGTGGTCGACATGCACGCAGCCGGCGTGGAGGTACGGCCACTGCGCCAGATGACCGGGGGAGCCTCGTTCAACGAAGTGTTCTTCACCGACGTGCGCATCCCCGACACCCACCGCCTCGGTGACATCAACGGCGGCTGGACCGTGGCGCTCACGACCCTCATGAACGAACGGGCCGCCATCGGCGGTGGTGGTGGTGGCGTGGGCCTGCCCACCACGACCCGCATCATCGAGATGATCCGGGCCCTCGGTCGCGCCGGGGACCCGCTCATCCGTCAACAGCTGGCCTCGGTGATCATCAACGAGCGGGTGGCCGGCTACACCAACCTGCGGGCCATGGCCAAGATCGCCGTGGGGCAACTCCCCGGTCCGGAGATGTCGTTGGCCAAGCTGTCGCTCACGGCCAACATGCTCCGGACCTCCGAGTTGGTGTCGTCGGTGCTGGGTGCGAGCCTCACCGCCGATACGGGCAGCTGGGGCACCTACGCCTGGTCCGACTACGTCCTCAGCGCCCCGGGCATGAGGATCGCCGGTGGAACCGACGAGGTGCTCCGCAATGTGCTCGGTGAGCGAGTGCTCGGACTCCCCAAGGACCCGCCGGTCAACTGATTCGTCCTTGCCCCGAGTTTTGCCGGGCCGGCCGTCGGGGTGCGGACAAAGTCGGGACCCGGGTCAGAAACCAGTGCCGCTCCGCTCGGTGTCGGGGCCGTCACCGTCTTCGGACCAGTGAATCAGGCGGGTGTATCAGGAAACAGGGCCGCCAAGAGTGCCGCCGGGAGCGGTTCATGGTCCGGCCTCGCCCAGGACACGAAGCCTTCAATGGCCGAGAACGCGCCACCCACGGGGTCGTCCTCGTCCTCCTCATCGGGAACTTCGACCTGGCCGGTGACGAGATCCATGAGGAACGAGGCGGCGTCCCAGGCCTCCCTTTGGACTCGGGCGCGCACTTGGTCGTCGAGGGCTTGTCGGTAGTTGGCATCTTCGAAGCGGTTGGTCATGGGACCAGCCAACCAGAAGGGTGCTACACCGACCCTGGTGTCCCGGCGGAAGCGGGGTCCTTGCGGAGCCCGGCTAGCGGAAGCGGGGTCCGGGAGGAGCCGTCCCGGCGGAGCCGGTCTACCGGAACACCAGGTCGTCCACGAAGGACCACGAGCGGCGGTGAATCGAGGTGAGGCCGAAGCCGGAAAGGGCCGTCCGGTGGGAGGGGGACGGATAGCCCTTGTTCCGGTCGAAGTCGAAGGGAGGGAAGCTCTCGGCCCATGACCGCATCATGCGGTCACGGGTGACCTTGGCCAGGATGGACGCGGCGGCGATGGACAGGCAGGTGGCATCGCCCCGCACCACCGTCCGCACGGCCGGTGCGGGTCCGGCGGTCGGTTCCTGACCGGGCACGGTGTCCCAGTCCCCGTCCGGACCCGTGTCCGCGTCTGCGCCTGCGCCTGCGTCGGTGTCCGGGTCGGTGTCCGGCTCCGTTACGTAGTCGTGCCCGCCGTCCATCAGCACCACCTGAGGAACCACGGACAGTTCGGCCAGGGCCCGACGGGCGGCGAGACGGAGGGCACGGGTCATGCCGAGGGCGTCGCATTCTTGGGGGCCGGCGTGACCGACCGCCCACTCGGTACACCAGGCGGCGACCAGGGGATACAACTCCTCACGCCGGGGCTCGGAGAGGAGTTTGGAGTCGCGGATCCCCTTTGGAGGCCTCCGGTCGAAGGCGTGGACCACCACCCCCACCGAGACGGGACCGGCCCAGGCGCCCCGGCCCACCTCGTCGAGGCCGGCCACCAGGGGGAAGCCCTCGGAAACCACCGACCGTTCGAGGCGGTCGTTGGGCGGCTTCGACCGTGGTGGTCTCCCCGCGGTCGTCGGCTTGGATCCCATCTTCGCTCCCGTAGCAAGGTCGGCCCTACGGGCCGGATCGACGGCAAATCGGAACAGCAAACCCGTGCGTTCCCGGAATGAAGTCTGCTACACCGGAGGGGTCGGGACGGGGCTTATGGACCCCTCCGCTGCGAGCAGGGCCAACGTGACCGGCCAGGGTGTCGGCCAGACCGAAGGGAAGGGTGCCATGGGACTGATGGACAAGGTCAAGGCAGGTGCCGAGATCGGGATGGCCAAGGCCACGGAGGCGGGCAAGGCCGGCCAGGCCAAGCTGGATGCCGCCCAGGCCAAGCACAAGGCCGACGGCCTCCTCCGGGACCTCGGGGCCGCCGCCTACGCCGACCACATGGGCCGGGGTGGCGACGATGTCACCCAGCAGGCCGAACGCATCGTCGCCGAGCTCAAGGCCTACGAGGCCGAATACGGGCCCATCGCCTCGTGACCACCACGGAGTCGTCGCCGGCCGCGCCCCGTCGGGTGGCGGTGGTCCCCCACACCCACTGGGACCGGGAGTGGTACGAGCCGTTCCAGACGTTCCGCCTGAAGCTGGTCCGCCTGGTGGACGGACTGCTGGACCAGATGGAACAGGACAGCTCGTACCGCCACTTCCTTCTCGACGGCCAACTGGCGGTCATCGACGACTACCTCGAGATCCGGCCCGAGAACGAAGCGCGCCTGGCCGCCCTCACCGGGTCCGGGAGAATCACCGTCGGGCCCTGGTACATCCTCATGGACGAGTTTCTGGCCTCGGGCGAGACCATCATCCGCAATCTCCAGGCCGGCCTCCGACGGGCCACCGCCTTCGGCGGGGCCATGGACGTCGGGTACCTCCCGGACATGTTCGGCCACGTGGCCCAGATGCCCCAGATACTGGTCGAGGCGGGCTTCGAACACGCCGTGGTGTGGCGGGGCGTGCCCTCGGCCATCGACCGGAACGCCTTCCGGTGGGCCTCCCCCGACGGCTCCAGCGTCCGGGCCGAGTACCTGGTGGCCGGCTACGGCAACGGAGCGGCCCTCCCTGACGACGCCAAGGCCCTGGTCCGGCGGCTCAAGGCCCACCTCGAGGAGTTCGGGGAGTTCATCCACCCCGGGGACCCGCTCCTGTTGATGAACGGCTCCGACCATCTGCGCCCCCAGCCGTGGCTGGGCCGTGTGGTGGCCGAGGCCAACCAGGCCCAGGGGGAGTTCGACCTGGCCGTGTCCTCGCTCCCCGACTACCTGCGCTCGGCCCCCACCGAAGGGCTGCCCGAGTGGCAGGGAGAACTGCGCTCGGGATTCCGGTCCAACCTGCTGATGGGAGTGGGCTCCAACCGCGTCGACGTCAAGCAGGCCTCGGCCCGGGCCGCACGGGCCCTGGAGCGCCTGGCCGAGCCGTTGTCGGCGCTGTTCCTTCCGGCCGGTGAGTGGCCCCAGACCCTCCTGGACCTGGCCTGGACCCTGGTGATCCGTAACGCCGCCCACGACTCCATCTGTGCCTGCTCGGTCGACGACGTCGTCGACGCCGTACTCCACCGCTACGCCGAGGCCCGTCACGTCGGCCAGGGCCTGGCCGACCAGGCACTGGCCACGGTGGGGCGGTCCATGGCCGAACCCGGCCCGGTGGTGGTCAATCCCTCCGCCCACGAGCGCGGCGGCCTGGTCGAAGTGGTGGTTCCGGCCGTCGGGGAGGTCGGACCCGACATCCAGCTTCTCTCGGAGCGAACCGGGCTGCCCGGGTCGATCACGCTCGACGGCGAGACCGTACTGACCATGCTGGGGCTCATTCAGGGCGCCCGGATCGGCGACGACATGTACATCACCGATGTCTCCCTGGCCGAGGACGAGACCGGGCTGGACATCACCCTGGTCATCGGCACCGAGGCCCGTGACGGGATCCCGGTGGAGGAGGTCAAGCGGGAGCTCTACACGAAGCTCACGGCCCGGCCGGAGACCGAGGTGCGCCTCACCCTGGACCAGCCGCCGGTGCGGCGGATCCTGGCCCGCCAGGACGACGTGCCCGGGTTCGGCTGGTCCCGGTTCTCCGGCGCCGCCCTGACCCATCCGGTCCGGGTGGAGGGTGGCGAGGTCACGGGCTCGGGCTCGGGCTCGGGCTCGGGCGAGGACTCGGTGACCCTGGCCAACGGGTTGGTGACGGTGGCCGTCGATGCCGACGAGGGCACGTTCTCCATCAACGGCGTCCCCGGGTACGGACGGCTGGTCGACGGCGGCGACTACGGCGACACCTACAACTACTCCCCCCCCACCGTGGACAGGGTGGTGGACAGGCCGGGCTCGGTGTCGGTAGCCGTGGACGAGCGTGGGCCGGTCCGGGCCATCGCCACCATCACGTCCACCTACACGTGGCCCGACCAGGTGGACGGGGCGTCCAAATCGCGGGTCGGTGACCACCGGGTCCCGGTGGTCACCACCATCGAGCTGCGGGCCGACGAATCCGTCGTTCGGGTGGGCACCCGCTTCGTCAACCCGTCGCGGGACCATCGCCTGCGCGTCCATCTGCCCCTCCCCGAGCCGGCGGCCACCTCGCAGGCCGAGTGCGCCTTCACCGTGGTCGAGCGGGGGCTCGAGGCCGAGGGCCGGGCCGACGAGACCGGCATCCCCACCTTCCCCTCGCGCCGGTTCGTGTCCAGCGGCGGGCTCACCGTGGTCCACGAAGGACTACTGGAGTACGAGTTGGTGGATATCGACGAAGGTGAGGGCGCGGGTCGGGATGCCCGGGCCTCCACCCTCGCCCTCACCCTGCTGCGGGCCACGGGCATGCTGTCCCGGCTGGGCATGTCCCTCCGCCCGCTGCCGGCCGGCCCGATGATGGCCATCGAAGGCCCCCAGCTGCTCGGACCGGTGGAGGTGCACTATGCCTTGGCCGTGGGCGACGTCGACCCCTACCGCATGGCCACCGACGTACTCGATCCCCTTCTCACGGTGGGCTCGTTCGGCGGTGGTGACCGGGCCGGGCGCGGCTCGGCCCTCAGCGTGCGTGGCGCCGAGGTATCCGCCGTCCGGCGGTCGGCCGGTCAGCTGGAGGTGCGGGTGTTCAATCCTCGGCCGACAGCCACGTCAGTGGAGATGGCGGGGCGATCGGGCTGGCTGGTCGACCTACGGGGACGTCCCGTCGCTCCGTTCGAGGGGAGTTTCGAGGTCCGGTCCCAAGGCATCGCCACCGCCCGCCTCGACGGCGACTGAGTCGGACCCGCCACTCGAGCTGTCGCTGGCCAGGGCGGCGGGCGATGCAGAGCTCGTCGAATTCGCAGGGCTCGGCGGCGGGGCCTCAGCACCGCCGTCGGGGATGGCCCCCCGGGTGACGGCCTTCTCACCCCGGTCGCGGAGCTCGTCGAGCTCACGCAACACGCCCTCCAGCCGTTCCCACCGCATGTTCCTCCGCCGATCGGCGCCTGGTTCGGTTCCGGCCCGTGACAGCTTCCACACCTGGATTCGCCCGATGTCCTTCAGGTTGCGGGTCCGGAGTGGACGCATGTCGAACACGAGACCCGCCCCGTTCTCGTTGTCGTAGCCGTCGCCGTCGTGCTCGGACTCGAGGGCCGCCTTGAACTCCTCGGATGCGAGCACGGTGCCCGGATTGGCCACCCCGACCAGACGGCTGGCCAGGTTCACCACCGGACCGTAGAAGTCGCCGTCGTGGATCAGCACGGGTCCGATGGCCAGCGCCACCCGGACATCAGAGAGCAGCTCGTCGCTGGCGTAGGCCTCGGCCAGGCTCAGCCCGATGGACGCCGCTCCGGTGGCCGTCGGCACCACGAACATGACCTCGTCGCCGATCATCTTGACCACCCGTCCGCCCAGGGCCACCACGGTGTCGTGGGCCAGCGCCTCGAACCGCGACACCACGGCCGCCAACTCCTCGTCCCCCAGGTGCTGGCTCAGCAGGGTGAAGCCCACCATGTCGGCGAAACCCACCGCCAGGACCGGACTGGTGCCCTGGACCTGGCCACGGGCCCGGTGGAGCATGGCCCTCCGGGTGGCGGCCTGCAGATGGCGGCGCCAGACGTACTCGAGGATCCGGGCCATGGCCGGCAACGACATCTCCGCCCGGCGGGCGAACTCGTCGGCATCGAACACGCTGTCACCCGTGCTCATCAGACTCGGGGTGGACCCCGGCCCGGCCTGGGCCTCGGCGATGCGGGCCATGGACGACCCGATCACCCGGGCCATCTGCACCGCCGAGTCGGTGTCGACCAGCCCCATGGCCACCATGGACTGGAACAGGCGGACCGCCTCGATGTCCATGTCGGTGAAGACCGGGTCTTCGCCCACGTCGAGGAAGCCGAGTGCCCTCCAGAAGCGCTGGGCGGTCTCGATGGCGATGTCCGTGGTCTCGGCCACCTGGGCCTGGGTCATCCGCCGTTGGGTGGGCACCACCATCCGGTCGACGACCAGGAGATCGAGCACGTCGTCAGCCACGGCCCGGTCGATCTCCTCCTCGGAACAGCCGAGGCCTATCAGAAGGGTGCGCACCCGGTGCAGCGCCTCATTGCGGGCCTGACCGGTGAAAGCTGGGTCGTCGTCGGGCACTCAGGACACCCTACCGGGGAGGTCTGCGGCGGGGCCGGGGAACGCCGAGGGCAGCCCCCTACACTGGCACGGTGGCAGCCGCCTCCCCAGTGTCTCCAGGTCCGGGAACCGCGACCCGCATGGGGTCCCGTGCCGTCCTGGTGCCGGTGAAGGCGTTCGACCAGGCCAAGCGGCGCCTCCATCTGGCCTTGAGCGAGCCTGAGCGTGCCGAGCTGTCGCGGGCCATGGCCGACCGCGTCATCGGCGCAGCCCATCCGCTGCCGGTGGCCGTGGTCTGCGACGACAACGACGTGGCCGAGTGGGCCCGTGAGCACGGGGCCCTGGTCATCTGGGAGCCGGGCCGCGGCCTCAACGGTGCCGTGGAGGCCGGGGTGATCCATCTGGCGTCGATGGGCGTGACGCAGGTCACCGTGGCCCACGCCGATCTCCCCCACGCTTCCGATCTGGCCGCCGTGGGCGACGCCCCGGGGATCACCCTGGTTCCCGACCGCTACGGCAACGGCACCAACGTCATGGCCGTGCCTGCCGATGCCGGCTTCCAGTTCTCCTACGGCCCGGGCTCCTTCGCCCGCCACCGGATCGAGGCCCGGCGCATCGGGATCGCCACCCGGATCCTCGACCGGCCCGACCTGGCCTGGGACGTGGACGAACCGGGCGACGTGGTACCGGTGGCCGCGACCGGCCCACGGATGCCGTGACCGCAGGAAACGGTGCAGGTGGGACGGGCGGATCGGGCTCGGCCGTTGGATCGGGCTCGGCCGTTGGATCGGGCTCGGTCGTTGGATCGGGCTCGGTCGTTGGATCGGGCTCGGCCGTTGGATCGGGCTCGGCCGTTGGATCGGGCTCGGCCGTTGGATCGGGCTCGGCCGTTGGATCGGGCTCGGTCGTTGGATCGGGCTCGGCCGTTGGATTGGGCTCGGCCGGTGGATCGGGCTCGGCCGGCCGATTGGGCTCGGCCGGCCGATCCGGCAATTCGGCCACGGTCTACGGCGTAGACCGTGCCAGCGGACTGGCGGTGGGAGACCTGCTCAGCGCGGGCCCGCTGACCGTCGATCAGCCGGTCCCACCCTCCGCCCTGGCCATCGGTGCCCACCCGGACGACATCGAGTTCGGTTGCGGTGCCACCCTGGCCAAGTGGGCGGCGGCCGGGTGCCATGTGCACCATCTGATCCTCACCGACGGTTCCAAGGGCAGCTGGGACCCGGAGGCCGATCTCGCCGAGCTGGTGGACATGCGCGAGGCGGAGTGCCGCGCAGCTGCAGCGGTGATCGACGGTCCGATGCGAGGGACGGGAATGGTAGGAGCTGCAGCGGCGAGCGATGCTGGCGCTCGCGTTCTCTACCTCCGACGGGTGGACGGCGACCTCGTCAACGACGTGGAGACGCGCCGGGCCGTCGCCCGGATCATGCGAGAACTCCAACCGGCCGCGCTGGTGGGGCACGATCCGTGGCGCCGCTACCGACTTCACCCTGATCACCGGGCCGCGGGCTTCGTCACGCTCGATGCCCTGGTAGCGGCCCGCGATCCACACTTCTTTCCGGAACTGGGACTGGAACCGCACCGGCCGGACTCCCTCCTGCTGTTCGAGGCCGACCTTCCCAACCATGTTGAGGACGCGAGCGGATTCGAGAGCCAGAAGATCGAGGCCCTGCTCTGCCATCGCAGCCAATTCGAGTCCACGATGGGTATTGCCGCCGATGACACCCAGGCAAACTCGGCGCCTGCGGGCCCAGCGCCCGCCGGCGCTGCCGCTGGCGCCGGCGCTGGAACCAGTCGGACCAGCCGAACCGTTGCAGCCAGTGCGATCGCCCCTGCGGAAATGGGACAGGACGCGCCCAACGGCTATGTCGCCTTCGCCGCCAAGGTGCGTCACCAACTGATGGCGCACGGATCGCTCGCCGATCTGGCATCGGGCGAGGCATTCCACCGCATCACGGCCCTGTAGCCCGAGGACATCCACAACCGCCCGGTGAGCCTGGCCGGGCCAGGCTCAGCACGGTGAGCGCCGGAGCGGCATTTTTTTGGACAACTCGGTCCCGGCGCGACATCAGGGGCCCCGAAGGCCCCTGATGTCGGGTCGGTCTCCGGCGTTTGAGGCGCCGGAACCGTTACTACCTGCGCTTGGTGGTCCGCTTGACGGCCTTGCGAGCCGGAGCCCTCTTGACCGTGCGCTTGGCCGGAGCCTTCTTGACTGCCCGCTTGGCGGTGGTCTTCCTGGCCGGAGCCTTCTTGACTACCCGCTTGGCGGTGGTCTTCTTGGCCGGGGCCTTACGGGCCGGAGCCTTCTTGACCGTCCGCTTGGCGGTGGTCTTCTTGGCCGGGGCCTTACGGGCCGGAGCCTTCTTGACCGTCCGCTTGGCGGTGGTCTTCTTCGCTGCAGTCTTACGGGCCGGAGCCTTTCGAGCCGGAGCCTTCTTCACCGCCTTCTTGGCTGTCGACTTGCGGGCTGCGGTCTTCTTGGCCGGAGCCTTCTTGACCGTCCGCTTGGCTGCTGCCTTCTTTACTGCCATTGCTACTCCCTCCTTAGGGTTCAACGCCGTCTTGAACGTCGAACCGGTGGCGAACCGGACACCTTTCGACGCCGGGATGGGTACCACCGCGCCAGTCCTCGGATTCCGACCCACACGGGGACCACGGTCGATCGGGTTGAATGAACCGAACCCGACCACTGTGACCTTCCGTCCGGATCGGACCTCGGTGACGATCGTGTCGAACAGAACATCAACTACATCGGCAACGGTCCTTCGATTCGACAGAGTCGAATCGCTCACCGTTTTGACGAGTTGAGACTTGTTCACGATCTCCTCCGCAGCGATACGCAACCCTTACCAGCAAAATGGGTTTTCACGTCCAGGTCAAGGACCAAATCACGCGATGCATGCGCGCGTCGCGTGACGTCGCGCACTGACGATGCGCGCCGATGGCGGCGATGTCGGGGCGAGGAGAGGCGGAACGCAACCGGCCATGGACAGAAAACCGTTTGTTTGCAAGGATTATCGACGACAGCCATTGACGGCTCGACCTCGCGGAATCGATCATCCGCCCCCACGCACCGGCGGCAATTCGCTTGATGACGGACGGATGACCGATGAATAATTTTTCTCTTCAACACCTCCACAACGCATCACAACGAGTCATCGCGCCGCTCTCGACGCGTCAGCGCGCGCCGGACACGGCGTCTATCTGGGCCACGACGCACGTGGATGGTGCTTCGTTCCGCCCGAACATTCGGTCATGATCCTCGGCCCACCGCGCTCGGGAAAGACCTCGTCCGTGATCATTCCCAACGTGTTGGCGGCCAACGGCCCGGTGGTCTCGACATCGACCAAGTCCGACGTCCTCGATGCCACCGTGGGAGCACGATCCGCCCTCGGACAGTGCCTGCTGTTCGATCCCACCGGAACGGTCGAACGAGGCGACGCGACGCTGCCGTTGCCATGGTCGCCCCTGCAGTCGTGCCACACGTGGCCGGGGGCGCTGGCCATGGCCCGGTCGCTGGTGGAGGTGGGCTCACCGGCGAATCAGGCCGGTCACCGCTACGGCGGTGGCTCCCACTGGACGGAGCGGGCCCAGGCCCTGTTGGCCCCCCTCCTGCATGCCGCCTCGCTGGACGGCGCGGACATGCGCACCGTCCTGACCTGGGTCGATCGCCATCAGGCCCTGCCGGCACAGCAGGTCCTGGCCGGGGCGCCCGGGCGCACCACCGAGCTGGCCCGCAACCTGTTGGACGGCATCGTGGCCACCGACGAGCGTGAGCTGAGCGGGATCTGGTCGACGGCGTCGGGATCGCTGACGGGATTCCGGTCGGATCAGGCCCTCGATACGACCGCCCAGCCCAACTTCGACCCCGACCGGTTCGTCGGGTCGTCGGACACCATCTACATCGCCGCGTCCGCCCATCATCAGGCGCTGGTGGCACCGATGGTGGTCGGTCTCCTGGAGGACATCCGCCGTGCGGCCTACGCACGGCATGCAGCTGTGGCCGGACATCGGACGTCTCCGAGCCGGCCTCCGGTGCTGTTCGCACTCGACGAGGTGGCCAACATCGCCCCCATCCCCGACCTCCCGGCCATGGTGAGCGAGGGAGGCGGCCAGGGGGTGACCACCCTGGCGTGCTTCCAGGACCTCTCACAGGCACGACAGCGGTGGCCGGGCCGGGCCGACGGATTCGCCTCGCTGTTCGGCGCCACCGCGGTCCTGCCCGGGATCGGGGACGTGGCCACGTTGGAGGCGTTGTCCACGCTGGCGGGCGACGAGGAGCTCCCGGTCCGGTCGGTCTCAGCCGGCCGATCCGCCGGCGACCGCCCGCTGACCGACCTCGTGTCCGGAGGTCGACCCCAGTACGGCGAGAGTGTGTCCACGCAGTGGCGACGTCGACTGCCACCCGACGTGATCACCAGGGGCGATGCCGGTCACCTGCTGGCCTTCGACACCCGCAACCAGCCCGGTTGGGTGCCGTTGGCGCCGTCCTACGCCGTCGAACCGTGGCGGAGCCTGCACGGGCTCGATCACCACCGCCAACAGGGGCGCCGGCGCGACACCGACAGGAGCGTTGCCGAGGCGACCGAAGGAGGCGCGGATCGACTGTCGGAACCAGACGCGATCCGGGACCGGAACCCGGGGCCACCCGGTGGGCCGGCAATGACCCACGAGCGCTGACCGCCGGGGCCGAACGGTCGGTCCGGGTGTCCCCGACGGCCCATCGCTCACCGCTCGATGCCGAGCGAGCGGGCCAGGGTGGACGGGGCACCGACCCCGTGGCGGTGGCCGGTCGGCCTGTGGATCCTGATCCCTGCCGCCGTGGCCGGCTCCGGGGCCCTGACCTGCTCCGACGGGGGGAGGCCGTGCGCAGCCGCGGCGCCGGCGTCCGGCCGGGCGTGGTCGAATCGGAGGCCGTCCATCACCCGGACCAGATGGGTCGGATCCCACCGGAGCTCGGCGGCCGATCGGGCGCCACCGGTACCGGCCCTCGGCACGTGAGCGGGACCCGCACGCCTCCATCAGACGGGTGGCCGCCACCTCGACGTCGCGTGCTGCTGCCCCGCCTTCTGTCGACGCGGCCAGCGCCGCCACCAGATGGCGACGGCCGATGCCGCGGGGCTGGCCGGTCACGCCGAGCAGCTGTCGCTCGAGGCGACGCCGATCCACCACGAGCTCATGGGGGCGCGGACGGTGGCCGACGGACCGGGTGAGGTCGCCGAGGTCGAACCCGAGGTCGGCGGCCCGCTGTTTCCACTCGCCCCTCAGTGCGTCGACGGTGATGGTGCGGTCCTTGTCCGGTCGATCGGCGTGGAACGCCGCCGCCGACGGGCCCGAGCGCGTCGCTGCGACCCCCGATCGCTGCCGGTACTCGTCCATGGAGGCCGATCGCTGGGAGAAGAGCCGGCACAGCCTGGGGTCGACACCGACGACGTCGCCCACTCCGGACGGACGCAGCGCCCATGCCGCCCCCATGCGATCACCCAGCTCGTACCGCAGGCGTGCGTGGTAGAGGGACTGGGCCGCCCCGAGATGGGTGTGCAGTCGACGGCTGTCCACACTGGACCACACCCCGTCCACCCCTTCGGCCACATTGGCCACCACCACATGGGTGTGCAGGTGGGGATCGAGGGCCCGGCTGGTGCGGTGGAGGAACTGACCGGCCACCGGGCCGGTGGTGGGGAGGAAGGACAGCTGGTGCTCACGCCTGCGTCGCACCCCTATTCCTTCGCGTCCCAGGTAGTCGAGGGCGTCGGCCACCGCCCGGTGGTGACCGGTCCCGGCCGCTTCGGCGATCTCCCTCGGTGCCAACAGATGGAGAAGGCTGACCGACTTGGGGGCACAGAAGGTGAGGTCGTACCCGGCCACGCGGCGCTCGCCACCGGTGGGCCGCAGGCTCCGACCCGAGGCCGGGTCACGTCCCTCCAACACCTCGGCGAAGGAGGGCGAGGCGACCGGACCGGTCAGTCCCAACGATGCGGCCCCGGCACCCACCCACGCTCCGGGCTCCTCGCCGGCCACCCGGCTGCCCTCGGCCCGGCCGGGGACCAGATCGTTCACGTAGTAGTGGTGGCCGCCCTCACGGACGACGTGGATCTTGAGTACCACCGGGGACCTCCACCGACCGATGGTACCGACTGATCACTTTTCAATCAATACTGTCATCTTTCATAGTTTTTCATGTTGATAGCGTCGGAGGATCCGGAGGGCGGCATCGGAGGCCAGGCTCCTGAAGTCGGGTGGATCGACGACCCGGGTATCGGGGCCGAGCCGGAGTAGGAGCCGCTCCAGCCATGCCTCACCCCCCACGAACAGCTCAACCTCGAGACGATCGCCGGCTGTGGTCGCCGGACCGGTTGCCGGCACGGACTCGACCAACCAGGCCGTGGCCGGATTAAGGGAGAGCCGCACCCGGCGGCTGTCGGGGCCGGGCACGAACGGCTCCAGGCGGCGCGGCGGAGTTCCGCCGGCGGGATCCGGGTCGCTGCCGGGACCGGGACGGGCCTCTGCCGTGGGACCGTCCCGGGTGTCGGGCCGGGGTCCGGCCTTGGATCCGGCCTTGGCCTCGGTCACGGTCTCGGCGTCAGGATCGGGATCGAGCACGGCCTCCGGGGGGAACGCCGCGTCGAGCATCTCGGCCGACCCGATGCGGTCCACCCGGAACCGGCGCAGGTCCCCGGCGGTACGACACCAGGCGTCGGTGTACCAGTGGCCTTCGCTGGCGAACAGCCGGAGCGGGGCGATCTCCCGGTCGGTGACCCGGTCGGTGGAGGCCGAGTAGTAGGAGATACGCAGTGGTCGTCGGTCGGCCACGGCTTGGCGGACCAGGGGCAGGAGGGTGGGCGCGTCCAACTCCACCCCGATGTCCTTCCCCTCCTCGCCGCCGAGGGCGTGGTCCAGTTTGGCCAGGGCGGCGGAGAGCGCACCGCTCTCGTCACTCCCGGGCACGGCCAGCAGGGCCCGGGCCGAGGTGGCGAGGGCGAAGCCCTCGGACGGGCTCAGGCGGCGGGGCCGGGCCAGGCTGGTACCCACCCGGACCGACACCGTGGTGTCGGTGACCACGATCTCCATCAGCTGGTCGGGGGTGTAGGGAGGCACTCCGCAGCAGGCGGCCATCTCCAACTCGGTCACCAGCGCCTCGGGAGTGAGATCGAAGCGGGCCGCTGTCTCGTCGATCGGGGCCTCCCCCACCTGGGCCATCCAGGCCAGGATGGCCAGCAACCGTCGCAATCGGAAGGCGGTGTCGAGGGCCACCGCTACCGGACCCCCGGTTCACCGGTCGCCGGACGCCTGCAGCCGCTCGATCATCGCCGCCCGGACCTCGGGAGGTCGGAGCACTTCGGCATGATCCAACAGGTCGAGTACCCAGAGGATCAGTGCCCCGGTGTCGGTCACCGACAGCCGGACAACCACGGTGCCGTCCTCTCCCCGTTCGACCACGGCCTCCTCCCCCAGTTCGGCCACCACCCGCCCGGCCTCGGCCCCGTCGACCAGGATGTCCACCTCGACTTCCTCGCCGGAGCCGAACTGCCAGGGGTCACGGCCGAAGGACTGCTCGATGTCGAAATCATCGGGCAGCCGGACCGACCCGGGGGGTCCGAGCACCGGGTCCCCGTCGATGCGATCGACGCGGAAGGTCCGGGCCTCTTTGCGGTCCCGGTCGGACCCGATCAGGTACCAGTGACCGGACCGGAACCGGAGGCCGGCCACATCCACCCGTCGAGGCTCACCCCGGTATCCGAAGTCGACGACGGACTTCCGCCGGACGGCGTCGAACAGGGCGGGGAGGGCGGGAAGGCCGCCGAACGAGGGCAGATCCACCAACGGAACCGGGGTGTCCCGGAGGTGGGACTCACCCCCCGCGCCCAGTTTGAGGAGGGCTTGGCGGCCGATAGGCTCACCAAGGTGAACGCCGGCCACGGCCAAGTTCAGGGCGGCCTGCTCCTCTGCCTCGAGACCGAGGTCGGGAAGATAGTAGGCGTCGGGGTCGACCCGGTACCCCAGCTGGTCGTCCCCGTCGATCTTCACCACCAGGACGGGTACGCCCTCGTCACGAAGCAACCGCTTGTCCCGCTCGAACGCCTGGCGACGGGCCCCGTGGGACTCGGGATAGCCCGGCACCCGGTAGGCGATCTCCCTGAGGCTCAGGGGGCGCGGACTGTCCAGCAGTACCAACAGCAGATCGGTGACCCGCTCGAGCCGATCGAGGCGTTGCATCGACGTCAATCTAGGGCGCCGCGGACCGGGGACTGATCGTGGCCGCCACTGCCGGACCCTACGCCTGGGATCCCCACCTGATCGCCTGGGCCGTGCTGGTTGTGGCCGGAGCCGCCGTCATCGTCGGCCACCGCCGACTGGAACGGTCCAGTGAGCGGCCTATTCCCTGGACACGACGGCAGATGACGGTCTTCGGCGGCGCCTGGGTGTCCGCGGCGGTGGCCCTGACCTGGCCGTTGGGCGCGGTGGCCGCCCACTGGTCGCTCACCGCCCTGGTCGTCCAGCGGCTGTTGCTGGTCCTGGTGGTGGCGCCTCTCCTGTTGCTCGGTCTCCCCTACGACCTCATCCAGTGGCTGACGCGGCCCCGGGCCGTGGATGCTGTGTTGCTCCGTCTCCACCGGCCGCCGGTGGCCATCCCTGTCGTCACCGTGCTGGTGGTGGGCTCCATGACCCCGGCGTTGGTGCGGGCCCAGGCATCATCGCCGGTGGCCCGGGGCTTTCTGGATCTGGCGCTGGTGGTGGCGGGCCTCGTCCTGTGGATACCGGTGCTCGGGCGCATCCCCGGCATCCCCCGGCTGAAGCCGGTGGTCCGCTTCGGGTATCTGGTGGCCCAGGCCGTGGTGCCGGCCTTCCTCTCCTTTATCTACATCTTCTCCAATCACCCCCTGTACCCCGTGTTCGCCCGTTCCCACCTCGCCGTAGGCCTGCGGCCCCTCAACGACCAGCAGATCGCCGGCTTCGTCTCCAAGCTGTCGATGCTGTTCGTACTGCTCATCGTGGGGGCGGTGGTGCTGTCGCGGGCCCCACGGTCCGAAGAGGAGCTGGTGGCGGACGAACCGTTGGTGTGGGCCGACGTCGAACGTCAGTTCGAGCGGGTCGATCGTTCCGGTGCCGGAGGACGGGCCCGTTCCGATGGGGATCGTGGGGATGGTCGGGGATGGTGGGGATGGTGGGGGGATGGTGGGGATGGTGGGGATGTGGGGTCCGGGGGTGCCGGCGGGGGTCGTGATCTCTCCGATCACCGTCACGGCACCGGCGATTCACCCGAAGGTGACGGTCCTGACCCCACGTGATCGGGGGTCCACGGCGGACCCGGGGCGGGGTCCGTAGCATGGGCGGGTGACCCTCGAAGCGCCCCTCGCTCCCCCCGTCCCCTCGGCTCCTGTCCTCCGGCGACACGTGAGTGGCACGGTGCGGGCCGGCGTCGAGGAACTGGGGGGCCGGCCGGCCATGGTGGTGCGGACCGTCTCCACACTCCATCGGGGTGCGCTGTCGGTGGACGATGGGGAGACCATGCGGGTGGCGGCGGTCTCCGCCCTGACGTTACGGATCCCGATGGTTCTGGTCCTGGCCTCCAGCGGAGCCGACGTGCTGGACGGGGTGGCCTCGCTGCACGGGTGGGGCCGGGCGGCGCGGGCGCTGGCCCAGTGCTCGGGGGTGGTGCCCATCGTGGTGGTGGTGACCGGACCGGCCATCTCGGGCCCGGCACTCATCCTGGGCCTCGCCGACCTGGTCGTCATGACCAGGTGACGCATTCGCCTTTGTGTCGGGACCGGCCATGGTGGAGGAGTTCACCGGCGTGCGCATCGGGATCCACCAGCTGGGCGGCACGGCCATGCACGCCCGTTCCAGCGGGCTCTGCGCCATCGAGGCGAACACCGAAGAGGACGCCCTGGCCTACGTGGACCACCTGTTGAGCCTGTTGCCGTCCAACCTGGACGAGTTGGCGCCGAGGGGACCCACCGACGATCCGGCCACCCGGAGCGTGGACGAGCTCCGGGAGATCATCCCGGTCCGGACCACCAGTTCCTACGACGTCCGCAAAGTGGCGGCCGCTCTGGCCGACGATCATGACGTGACCGAGCTGTGGACCCGGTGGTCACCCCAGCTGGTCACGGCCCTGGGCCGGATCGACGGTCGGACAGTCGGGTTCATGGCCAACCAGCCCCAGGCGCTGGCCGGCACCCTCGACATCGCCGCCTCCCAGAAGGGGGCCCGCTTCGTCCGGTTCTGCGATTCGTTCAACCTGCCGCTGGTGACCCTGGTGGACACCCCCGGATTCCTTCCGGGCAAGGACCTCGAGTGGCGGGGGATGATCCGCCACGGAGCCGAACTGGCCTTCGCCTACGCCGAGGCCACCGTGCCCCGGGTGTGCGTCATCCTGCGCAAGGCCTTCGGCGGGGCGTACATCGTGATGGACTCCAAGGGCCTCGGCAACGACCTGTGCTTCGCCTGGCCCGGCGCCGAGATCGCCGTGATGGGAGCCGAGGGGGCGGTCCAGATCCTCCACCGCCGGTCCCTCCCCGAAGAGCGGGAGCAGCTGCAGGCCGAATATTCCGAGCGGTTCCTCACCCCCTATCAGGCCTCCGAGCGGGGATTCGTCGACGCCGTCATCGATCCGTCGTCCACCCGGACGGTGGTGGCGCTGGCCCTCGAGACACTGTCGACGGCCAGGGAGATGCTGCCGGGCCGGAAGCACACCGTGGGGCCGCTGTAGGGGTCGGGTGGATCTCAGCCAAGCTCAGGCATCAGTCGCAACATGATCGGTATGCGAGGAATTGCCGGAGAGACCCACTTCCTTGCGACCCGGCCACGCACAGGCCAATCCGATGGCCAAGAAAGCCACCATCGGGATCCAGTATCCCCACTCCGATGAGCCATGGAAGGCGAATATGGTCGCTAGAAGGGCGGTCGTGAATGTCCCGAGAAGCCGTTTTCGACTTGCACAGGCGGCAGCAGCCAAAATCGTCAGTGCCAGAGGAGGTCCCAGGTAGAAGACAACCATCACTGATTCGAAGAAGCAGCGGAGACTCAGTGCCAGTGCACACAACCAGAGAAGGCCGACTTTCGATGGCGGCCTTCGGAAGGCCAAAAAGCCGACTAGGACCGCTATGAGCACTGCAATCATTCGACCGGGTCCGGCGCCAACAGTGGTCCGTGACAAGACGGGTGACAGAGCGATCCATGGTGTCGCATGATCGAGATATCTGGCATTCGCCTGATGCAGAAGGACGCTTGAAGTCTGGTGCCACTGCGTCGGCGAGTGGAGCACTGAGAAGCAGGAGCGATGGGAGGGCTCCGTACAGGCAGAGGCGAACGCGCTGCGGTGTCGGAGTCCGGGCGAATGCCAAAGGGAACAACAAAAGAACCAACGGTTGGGTCACGATGGCCGCCCCCCAGAGCCATCCCGACAGGGACCATCGACCGCGAAACAAAGCCAAGAGAGCGTAGAGGGCAAAGGACAACGCCAGCATGTCCTCTGGATGGCCCCACAGGGCAATGACTTGGAAGATGATGACGGCTTCCAAGCAGCTGAGCGCTATGCGACGAGGCCAAGCCACCCCGAGCTCTTCGGCCATCGAATCAAGAGCCAACAGGCACGTCGATCCTAACAGCAGAATCACCGGTCCGAGTAACAACCACGATGAGGGCTGGCTGTTGAAGATAGGAGCGTGCGATTCGCCCAGTCCCAGCACCCCACTCACCATGGCGACGGGCGCCAAAAGGACCGCTATTCCGGGGAACGTCACCAATTGGGTGTCGGTTCCGTAGATCCCACCAAGGTCGCCCCAGCCCACCCAATGTGCAGCACGAAACGTGGACCAAATGTCTCCGGGGATTACCCAATCATGGGAATGATGGACAATTGGATTCCAACAGAACGAATAGACCATGGCCACGATCACAAACGTGAGCATCACTGCTAACGGCCAACGCCGGCGTTTCAAATGCTCGACCATCCACGAGGTTGGACGCACGCCATCTGCCCGTTCCGACGCGTCTTCTACAACTCGATCATTGATCGCCTCGAACTCAGGGTCGAGTATGGCGCCCGGCCTCATGCCGACACCAATGCGAAGTTCCGTTCCATAATGATCGAATTCACGTTCGGAGGAGACGTAGAGGGTTTCATTAATCGAGACTCGTTCACCCTCTTACCATCGTGACGACAGGTCCAAGTCTTGAGCACCGACGCGGAGAGTGCCCCCTCCCGTAAGGAGGGGGCACTCTCGTCACTTACTTCGGAGCTGGGCTGGCCAGCTATCCGACGGTCAGGCTCCCGATCAGATGCTCGGGAATGCGGTGGCCGAGTAGCGGTACGAGGCACCTATAGGCACGACTGGCGCACTGGCAACGCAGTTACCCGTGGTGGTCGTCTTGACCTCTGCATAGGTGGGGCCAAGCTGGGTGTTCAGGAAGAGGACATTCGCACTGGCAGCCTGAGGCCCCAGGGTCGTATCCACTGCCACGGTAGGCGTCTGCGCAGCGGCGAACGGAGTCGCCACCGCCGTCTGCACCGGCTGGTCAACTACGATCCAGCAGTTGCTGGTCGCCTTGGAGTAGGCAGCCAGGACCAGAGCGTTTGTGTCAGTCGACACAAACACTGAGATGTGGTTCTGGTCGGCTGATGCTCCGGCCTGGAAGCTGAGGGACGGCTCGGCCGAAGTCAGAGCAGTCACCAGGTTGGCGGTGGTCGGATAAGCCTGGCTGTTGTTCTGGTACTGCGCCTTGGCGTTCAACAGGGCGGTGTTCAGGTTGGACTGCGCGGCCCGGTCGTTCGCCGACTTCGTCACACCCAGGAAGGTGGGGATGGCGATGGCAAGCAGAATGGCCAGGATCAACAGGACCACCATGAGCTCGATGAGGGTGAACCCGGCGTCTTCGCCGGCCTCTCCCTCGACACTGCGCCTGTCATTGAGGCGCTGGATAGCGGATGGAAAACATGTACTGCCTCCTCGAGTATTGATGTATCAATGATCGGTCGCCCGATTGGGTGACCTCTGTTGCTATCGACAGGAGCGGATGGTGGCTTTAGCAATTTCTTAGGCCTCTGGACCGACCGATCCGTCCGGAACTCGGCTCCTTATCGGCAGTGAGTCGAGAGGCCCGGGGAAGCCGAAAGACTGACGATTTCCCGCCGTCCCGAGCGCAATGAACGAAACGACCTCGAACCAACACGCCTGCCTTCCGTCACGGACGGCTTCAGGGCTGTTTCAGCCCACTATCCGACGGTCAGGCTCCCGATCAGATGCTCGGGAATGCGGTGGCCGAGTAGCGGTACGAGGCACCTATAGGCACGACTGGCGCACTGGCAACGCAGTTACCCGTGGTGGATTTCTTGACCTCGGCATAGGTGGGGCCAAGCTGGGTGTTCAGGAAGAGGACATTCGCACTGGCAGCCTGAGGCCCCAGGGTCGTATCCACTGCCACGGTAGGCGTCTGCGCAGCGGCGAACGGAGTCGCCACCGCCGTCTGCACCGGCTGGTCAACTACGATCCAGCAGTTGCTGGTCGCCTTGGAGTAGGCAGCCAGGACCAGAGCGTTTGTGTCAGTCGACACAAACACTGAGATGTGGTTCTGGTCGGCTGATGCTCCGGCCTGGAAGCTGAGGGACGGCTCGGCCGAAGTCAGAGCAGTCACCAGGTTGGCGGTGGTCGGATAAGCCTGGCTGTTGTTCTGGTACTGCGCCTTGGCGTTCAACAGGGCGGTGTTCAGGTTGGACTGCGCGGCCCGGTCGTTCGCCGACTTCGTCACACCCAGGAAGGTGGGGATGGCGATGGCAAGCAGAATGGCCAGGATCAACAGGACCACCATGAGCTCGATGAGGGTGAACCCGGCGTCTTCGCCGGCCTCTCCCTTCTCAGCCACGCGGCGTTCCAGCCGACTTGGGATGCCGATAAAGGTCGTCGGAGGAGCTGGCCGGCGGGACGAAGTACTCTGGCGTTGACTTCCAGATGTGCGGCGAGCGTTCCACCCTTGGTAAATGCGACGGGAAGCTTGCGAATATTCAATCATGAAGTATTTTATCGGCAGACCTTGTCAGTCGACTAAAGCGCAGAAAACTCCTAGTCAGAACATATGTAGAGCCTTGGAATAACCTTGATTTAACCTTGGACATTGGACTAATTGGACCGAGACAAGGCCAAGGCCACCAAAGAACGCATCGGTTCCCAATTGGACGCCCATCGCCCGCATAGGCGGGACAACCGGATGATCGGGAATAGCCCAGTTCAGTTGTGAATCAGCTTGATGTAGTCGAACATCGGTAGATAGAGGCAGATCACCATGGCTCCCACGCCAATACCCATGAACACGGTCAGGAGGGGCTCGAGAAGGGCGGTCAGGTTGTTCACGGTGACCTCGACTTCCTGGTCGTAGAACTCGGCGACCTTCCTCAGCATTCCGTCTAGGGCACCGGTCTGCTCCCCCACTTCGACCATCTGGACCACAAGAGTCGGGATGACATCCTCGTGCTCGCGCAGTGGATCTGCGAGTGGCCGGCCGGCCCGAACTCCTTCTTTGGCCAGGAGCAGCACATCGCCAACCGTGCGGTTTCCCGAGGTGTCGGAGCAGATGTCCAATGACTCGAGAATCGGAACGCCGGAGCCGATCAGCGATGCCAAGCGTTCCCGTCATCCGGGCCAGGGAAACCTTGTGGAACAGCGGGCCGAACACCGGTGGCTTCAGGATCAGCTTGTCCCACTTGCGACGACCCTCGTCGGTGGCGATCCACTTCCGCAGCCCGATGATACCCACGACGATGACGGCGATGATCAATAGGACCCATGGGCTGGTGATGATGGTGGAGACCTCGATGAGCACCTGCGTCGGGAACGGGAGCTTCCCGCCCAGAGTCTTGAAGAGGTTCTGGAAGACCGGGACGATGAAGACGATCATGGCGGTGAAGATGCACCACCATCACCGCCATCACCACCGCCGGATAGGTCATGGCCGACCGGATGGTCCGGTTGAGCTGGGCTTGCTTCTCGATGGTGTTGGCCAGACTGCCCAGCACCTCGTCGAGGTTTCCGCCTACCTCTCCGGCCTGGATCGAGGGTGCAGAACAGGTGCGAGAAGACCTTGGGGTGCTTGGAGCACGCCACCGACAGCGACGAGCCGTGCTCGAGGTCGAGGCGTACATCGGTCAGCACCTTGGCGAAGGCCGGGTTTTCTACCTGGGCGGCGAGGATGCCCAACGAACGGACCACCGAAAGCCCCGAGTCAACCATGGTCGAGAGCTGCCGGGTGACCACAGCCAACTCGCGCAGCTTCACGCGGTCGGTGATGCCCGGGATCTTGATCTCGGTCTTCAGGCTGACGGCCGACTTGGGCGTCACCGAGATGGGCATGTATCCCATCTCCCGCAGGCGCCGGACGACCAGCGCCATGCTGTCGCCCTCCAGCTGCCCCTCGACGAGGCCGCCGGACTTGTCCCGGACTTTGTAGTCAAATGTCAGTGCCACAGTTCCCCGATTCGTCGTTTACGCACGCCGATTGCCGTGCACTAGGTGGTGAGATGGTTCCGCAGGTCCTCCTCGTTGGAGGACCGGTCATAGGCGATGGCCTCGGATATGACACCCTGCTTGACCAGGGTGGCGAGTCCCTGGTCCATCGTCTGCATCCCGAACGACCCACCCACCTGCATGAGGGAGTAGATCTGGTGGGTCTTGGACTGACGGATCAGGTTCCGGATGGCCGACGTGCACACTAGGACCTCCGAGCACGGCACCCGACCGGTTCCGTCTGAGGTGACGATGAGCTGTTGGGTGACCACACCCTCGAGGGTGGAGGCCAACATGACCCGGATCTGCTCCTGTTGGTTGGTCGGGAACACGTCGATGATCCGGTCGATGGTCTGCGGTGCGTCCTGGGTGTGGAGAGTGGCGAAGACCAGGTGACCGGTCTCCGCGGCGGTCAGCGCCGTGGAGATGGTCTCGAGGTCGCGCAACTCACCGACCAGGATCACGTCGGGGTCCTGACGCAGAACCCGGCGCAACGCCTCGGCGAACGAGTCGGTGTCCTCGCCGATCTCCCGCTGCGTGATGATCGACCGCTTGTGATCGTGGAGGAACTCGATGGGATCCTCGACCGTCACGATGTGCAGCGGCTTGGTCCGGTTGATGATGTCGATAAGCGAAGCCAATGTGGTCGACTTCCCCGAACCGGTCGGACCGGTGACCAGCACCAGGCCCCTCCGCAGATCGGTGAAGGCCTTGACCGCGTCGGGGATGCCCAGGGAGTCGAACTCCGGCATCTCGTGGGGGATGGGCCGGAGGGCGGCGGCAATGGTGCCCCGCTGCAGCGACACGTTCACCCGGAACCGTCCCACACCGCTGATGGAGTGCGATGTGTCCAGCTCGTGCTCCTCCTCGAAGCGCTCCCGCTGCGATGCCGGCAGGATCCCGAACACCATGTCCCGGATCTGCTCGTTGTCGAGCACGGGGCATCCCTCGATAGGCCGGATGGCGCCGTGAAGCCGGATGGCACCGGGTTGGGAGGCCGTGAGGTGGAGGTCCGATGCACCGACAGCCACGGCGTAACGCAGCAGGTCGTCGATGTGCAGCGGCATGTTTCCGGAGCGGGCCTCGGCGGGGATCCCCGACTGGAGGAGGCGCTCGACGTGCGAGAGCTCCTCCGGCGCGGTTTCGGCGTTGGTGCCCAGGTCGACCAGGGGTGACTGCGGAGCAGGGCCCGGAAGCGAACCAGCCCCGTCACCCAACCCGAGGAGTTCCGCGATAACCGTCGGATCGGACAGCACCGGGTTGACCCGATAGCCGACTTTCGACGCCAGGGAGTCGACGTCCTCCTGGGACGGCGGCTCGGAGAACGCCACGGCCAGCACATTGCCGTCGAACTGCAGAGGCGACGGCCTCGTACTGCTCGGCGATGGCATCGGACATGGCCGATCGGGCCTCGGGACTCGGCGTCATGGCCGCCAGGTCGACGGCGGGAAGTTGGGCCAGATGGGCCAGCGCTCCCACCACCACGCCGGGAAGCGCCAGGTTCCGGCTAGATCAGCAAGAAGGCCAGCGACTGGCCGGTCGCCCGCGACTCCGCCACCAGCGGAGCGAGGTTGGACTCGGTGTCGTACCCGCCCTGGACCAGTGCCTGGGCCAGTCGGGTGGACCACTCGAGTACGGGAAGCTGCGGTGATCGGACTCATGCCACGACTCGCAGTACTTCTTCGAGGGTCGTCTCACCCTCGATGGCCTTGCGCAGGCCGCTCTGCCGCAGTGTGACCATCCCTTGGGACACTGCCAGCCTATGGATTTCGTCCACCGATCCTCCTTCGATAATCATCCGTTCGATCTCCTCGCTCATGGGCATCAGTTCGGCCAGCGCCTTTCGCCCTCGATATCCGGTGTTGGCGCACGCGGAGCAGCCGACTGCCCGGTACACCTGGGGAATCTCCCCGTCTGCATCGACTTCATCGATCGTCCACCCCGCCGCTAGATGTCGGCTTCGGTGGGCTGGTACGGCTCCTTGCAGTGCACGCACAGGCGCCGGGCCAGACGCTGGGCCAGCACGGCCGAGAGGGCCGAGGTGACCAGAAACGGTTCGATGCCCATCTCGATCAACCGCATGGGCGTGGACGCGGCACTGTTGGTGTGCAGGGTGGCCAAGCACCATGTGGCCGGTCAGTGCAGCCTCGATGGCGATGACCGCCGTCTCCTGGTCGCGGATCTCGCCGACCAGGACGATGTCGGGGTCGGATCGGAGGATGGACTTCAGGGCCGAGGCAAAGGTCAGGCCGGCCTTGATGTTCAGCTGGACCTGGTTGACGCCCTTCAGGGGCAGCTCGACCGGGTCCTCCACCGTGATGATGTTCTTCTCCGGTGAGTTGAGCGCGGTGAGCGTCGTGTAGAGCGTGGTCGACTTGCCCGACCCGGTGGGTCCGGTCACCAGAATGGTCCCGTAAGGCTTGGTGTAGATGCCTTCGTAGGTCTTGAGCAGATCCTCGTCGAAGCCCAAGGAGTCGAAGCCGAGCACAACACTCGACTTGTCCAATACCCGCATGACCACCTTCTCGCCGTGGATGGTGGGCAGGGTGGCCATCCGAAGATCGATCCCCTTGGCCCCGACCTTCAGCGAGATGCGGCCGTCCTGGGGGACGCGGTGCTCGGCCACGTTCATGTCGGCCATGACCTTCAGCCGGGTGGTGACCGCCGGGGCGATGGCCCGGGGCGCGGTGGACACGTCGTGGAGGACGCCGTCGATCCGGTAGCGGATGCGGAGGTCGGTCTCGGTGGGCTCCACGTGGATGTCGGAGGCCCGCTCGTTGAGGGCCTGCAGGATGAGCAGGTTGACATAGCGGACGATCGGCGCCTCTTCGGTGACCGCCTGGATGTCGTCGACGCCGGCCTGGGCACCCGTGCCCTCGATCCCGAGCGACGCCTCCATGGCCATGTCGGCGGCGTCACTCCCGCTGTTGAAGGCCTTGCCGATGTAGGTCGTGATCTGGGTGCGGGTGGCCACCACCACGGTGAAGCTCCGTCCCATGATGGTGCGGAGGTCATCCATGGCGAAGACGTCGGTGGGATTGGAGGCGGCCACCACCGGGACGCCATCCTCACTACCGATGACCAGGACGTTGTGGTGTCGGGAGGTGGACTCGGGGATCGTTCCGGCTTCGACGAAGTCGATGCCGACGAATGTCGAGGTCGACGAACTCGAGACCCATCTCCTGCGCCATGCCCCACATGAGGTCGGCCTCGGTGACCAGGTTCTGGGCCGTAAGGATGCGGGCGATGCTCTGGCGGGACTCCTCGTGCTCCTCGAGCACCGCCTCCATGTCCGCCAACGAGACCCGTTCCCCGTCTACCAGGGCTTTGGCCAGCGGTGGGAAGTGGGCCGTGGCCGAGGACATGCCGGATTCCGGCGCGTCCTCGACGGGCACGTCGCCTCGCTGCTCCTTGTACGTGGCCACGGCCTCGGCAACCAGGTCGGCGGCCAGGGCAGTGGAGTCGGCGTCGTTGACGGGGACATCACCCTGCACGGAACGAGCCAGTTGTTCCAGCTCATCGGCACTGGCCACGAGGGCGTGCGTCGGCAGTGGTGACGGCGACGTGTCCAGATTGGCCAGATCGGATCCGAAGGTGGGCAAGATACTGGTGAGGGCATCGAGCGATGGGGGTGTGGCGTCACCGCTCGAATGCCCCGTTCGAGAAGTCGGGCGGTGGCGGGGGCGGCGGGGGCGGCGCCTCGTCGATGGCCAGGCCTTGAGCCTCCTCCAGGGGATCGATGTCTTCGGGCACGAGGGCGTCGCCGCCTCCGTTCGCTTCACCATCTGCGGGGAGGTCGTCGGCCAGATCGGACAGGCCGTCCACACCCTGGGCGAACGCCATCTCGGCATCTTCTTCCGGGGCCACATTATCGCTGACCTGGGATTCTGTCGGACAACTCCTGCCAGTCGGCATCGTCAAAGGGCACCGGGGAGATCTCCAGGACGGATCCTCCGTTGAGCAACGGACTCGTAAGCTTGATCGTCACCCAGCGCTGCTCGGGGTTCATCGATGTCACCGACTCGGGCCTCGTAGATCATCGGCGATGGCTGATTCGGCCTCCTCGACGATGGTCCGATCTCCGTCGAACTGGTCGGTGACCAGATCAGCGAAGGGGTCGTCGTCTGGGCGGTCCTCGTCGACGAGCACCGAAGCCCCGGCCGGTTCCGACCGGGCCTCGGCGTAAGCCGCGGTCTCATCCGGCTGGGACGCGTCAAATCCGGTGTCGGCGCTCGGATTGTCATCGCCTTCGGCACCGAATAGCTGATCGAGATAGTCACCGATCTGATCGGGCGCCGCCACCACGGAGATGAAGTCTCGACCGATGGAGGCGCGCACGCTGTCCTGGGCGGTGAGATCGTCTGGCTCGGCCGTGGCGATCACCGGGGTGCCGAATTTGCGTTTGATGGCCACGACGTGGTGTTTTCTGGCCAATGACGCGGGAAGGATCTCGCCCGCGGCGGGATCCACCCCGTAGGTGTCGAGATCGACAAACTCGAGGTCGTGTTCGCTTGCCATCCTGCGAATGGCATCGACATCGCTCATCTCTGCTTCATCGGCAGACTGGTGCCTGAGATTGAACCCCAATCCAATTGTTCGGTGCAGTCACCCGGCCCCCGGTGAAGTGCCGCACCGGCTCCTTTCCCGTTTGCCTACGGGAGCTGCTCTTGACTATCCGGCCCGACCGACGTGCTGCTGTGTCGTTTCGACGCTGTCAGCTCGCACCGCTCAAGGCTGTTCGGGGTGGGTGCCGATACTGCACGAGTGGTCGATCTCCGCAGACGCCGCGGGTTCGTCCATCACCTGAGATGCCGACAACTGCCCCCACATGGACGACCACCACGGATCGGCTCACGGGATTGCCCAGCCCCGGGTGCGAGAACCTGGAGCCTATCGCCTGAAGCGATCGAGCTCATGACTATGAGTTCTGATCGCATTTCACTACTAGTTGTGACCATTCCTCTGGCCGGAGTGGTCGGACTTTTCGTCGGCTCCTTTCTCAATGTCGTCATCTACCGGACCCCGCTCGGGCTCTCGGTAGCCACACCACGCTCCTTCTGCCCCACGTGCGACCGACAGCTGCCGTGGTGGGAGAACGTGCCGGTGGTGTCGTGGGTCGCGCTTCGCGGGCGCTGCCATACCTGCCACCTCCCTATCTCGGCCCGCTATCCCCTCGTGGAGTCGACCACCGCGGTGGCCTTCGCTTTGACTACCTGGGCATGGCACGGCAACCTCATCGCCGCCGCGTACTGCTCGCTGGCGGCCGCCCTAATCGCCGTGGCCCTCATCGAGTACGGCGGACAGCGGGCTCCCCTATCGGTGGCCGCAGTCGGAACCGGCGTGGCCCTGGTCGTCATCGTTATCGGCGGCGGGTGGCAGCACCGATGGAGCACGGTGGCCGGATCACTCGTCGGCACCCTGGTGGCGGTAGTGGCCTTCGCTCTCCTCCAAAGGCAGGATCCAGGGTGCGTCGACCCTCGCGAGTACGGCCGGAGCGCGCTGCTCCTGGCTGGGTGCTGGGCCGGAGGTCTCGGCGTCAGTGCCGTGGCCGTCGGGACCTTGTTCTGGATCGTTACCTACCTTCTGTGCATGGTCGGCGCATGGGCGGTGGGCCGGCAGAGCGTGAGCGTGGGTAACCCCGCTCAGACGTTGCTGCGCACACCCCATCCGGTGCTCGGCGCCCCCCTGGTCGCCGCCATCGCCCTCGGCATGGCCGCCTCCCTGATCGCCTGGGCCTGACGTCGCCATGAGCGTGGTCGATCCTCCGAGGCCCCATCCCCGCCCAGACGCGACCGAAACGGTGGGCATGATCGGCTCGATCGGCGCGGACCGCCCGGTCGCCTCTTTGACTCCGCATCAGTGGCCACGGAAAACCGGGCGCTCCGTGTCGTGGTGGTCGACGACCATGAGCTACTTCGGGCCGGCACCCGACGCATCCTGGACGACGCCACCGGGTTCACCGTGGTCGGTGAGGCCGATGACGGCGAGGCCGCCCTGGTGGTCATCGCTGACGCAGAACCCGATGTGGTGCTGGTGGACATCCGGCTTCCCTCGGTCAGCGGAATCGACCTGGCCCGTCAGATCGTCGAGGACTACCCCGACCACCACGGTGCTGATCCTGAGCGCCTACGACGACGAGCACTACGTGCGGGCCGCCCTGGCTGCCGGCGTGGCCGGCTACCTCCTCAAGACCACGCCGAGCGACGAACTGGTCCGCTCCATCCGGGCGGCATGCGACGGGTCCGCCTCTGTTGGACCGGGTCCCGTCGGGGCGTGGAGAGAAGGCATCGGCCATTCACGCACGGGTCGGAGGAGCCAGGCTGACGGCGCGCGAGCAGGAAGTGGTGCGACTGGTGGCTCGGGGTCGCTCCAACAAGTCCATCGCCCACCAACTCGGGATCAGCCCCCGCACCGTCGAGGGTCACCTCAACCACGTCTTCGAAAAGGTCGGATCAACGTCGCGGACCGAGCTCGTCCACTACGCGCTGGCCAACGGGCTGTTCGTACACGATCCGGACCAAGGGCCCGAAGGACTCCCGTGACCAGGCTCGAAGCTCCCGAGGCCGGGTGGGTCGAGGTCTCGGCGGCGCCGGCGGCCCCAGCGAAAGTGCCCTCTCTATCCTCGGAGCATCACGAGGTAACTCCGACCGGGTCTCGGGTGGCGATTCCGGTCGATGCTGGACGGTCCCCAGGAGCTCGCTGAGTCCCCGCCGACTACCGGACCAAGTGGTGACGACCAGCCGTGGACCCGTTCGGGATTCTGGATCATCCAGTTGGTGGTACTCACCCTCTACCTCCTCAGGCTTGCCGCCACCGTTGCCTTCCACCTCGACGACACCTCGCTGGTCGTCGAGTTCTCCACCCTGGCCCTCTTCATCATCCCGGTGGTCTGTGCCGCCCTCAACTACGGCTTCGCTGGCGCCGTGTTCACCAGCAGGCTGGATCACCGTTCTGTCCATCCCCCGGTTCGTCACGTCACTCAGCACCCACCAGTACGTCGCCGCCTGGGCCGAACTGATGCAGGTGGTGCTGCTCGATGGACTGGCCCTCCTCATCGGTCAGCGGGTATCGGCCGAGCGTGACTGCCCGTCGGCTGGCCGAGACCTCGCGGGAGGCACATCTCACCGCCGAGGCCATGTACCGCGACCTCTTCGATTCGAACCAGGCACCCATCCTGATCATCGACGGCGACGGCATCGTGGTGGAGACCAACGCCTCGGCCCAGCGCGCTTTCGGACGACACGAACTCCCGTCCTCCCATTCCTCGTCTTCCCAGGCCGGCTGGACCCGTTCGACTGGTCGAAATGATCGGAGCCGATGCCGCGGCTCGGGTCCTGACCCAGCTCCTCTCGTGGCGTAGTTCCATCGACGGCGAGGGCGACGGGACGTCCACCGAACCCGAACGGGTCGAGCCGCTCCCCTTCGACATCGAGGGCGAACACGTGCTGTTCCGTCCCACCGCCACCATGCTGGGCCCGGCGATACGGCGAGCGCGGATGCAGATCGTCTTCGAGGACGTGACCGCCGAGACCCGGCGACACGATCTGATGGAGGCGTACGCGGCCCGGGTGGTGCTGGGCCAGGAGGAGGAGCGACGGCACATCGCCCAGGAGATCCACGACGGTCCGTTGCAGACTCTCATCCACCTGTGTCGTCAGATCGACGCAGTGCAGGCGATCTCGGACCCGGTGACGACCTCGGCCACGCCGACACCGGCCGACTCTCAGCATCGCTCGCCGGGCTGCGGATCATCGTCGAGGAGACCGTGGCCGAGCTCCGTTCGATCGCCAAGGGTCTTCGGCCGTCGATCCTCGATGACCTCGGTCTGGTGGCATCGATCAGCCAGATGGTCTCCGAGGCCGGCGAGCGACACCGATTCGCGACGTCGTTCGGCGTGACCGGGATCGGAGACGGCGATTGCCCCCGACCGTGGAGTTGGCCCTGTTCCGCATCGCCCAAGAGGCGCTGTCCAATGTGGAGCGTCATGCCGCCGCCCGACGGGTGGCCGTCGGCATGGACTTCGAAGCCGGCGGCCTGCGGCTGCTGATCAAGGACGACGGGGTGGGATTCGATCGCACCAGATCGGTCCAAAGGCGTCCGATCCGCCTCGATGGGCCTCCCGGGCATGACCGAACGGGCCCACCTGATCGGATCCCGCCTGGTCATCCACTCGGAGCCGGGGCTGGGAACCACGGTGGACGTCTGGGTTCCGGCACGATTCTCGATCAGAATTGAGCTGATCTCGACGAATTCGACTGATCCAGCGCGCCCCAAACCGTCGAGTTGACCAGCCGGCAGCCTAAACGGCCCCGGATCGCATGTGCAACTGTCACTGAACCGACATGAAATCACCGCAGGATTCTCGTCAGATTATGGGATACTGACGGAGTGGAACAGATCGTCATCGAGTCGTGCCACAGCACCTGGATCATCGACATGGACCAATCGAGGTTCCGTCGGCTGGTCAAGGGTTCGAATCACCACACCACTGCCTCCACCGAATGGCAGGCGTGCTACGGCGTGGAGATCGATCCGCTGTCCGAGTCGTTCGTGGTGTTGCTGAATCCGGAGGGCACCCGGCTGCTCCGCAGTTGGCGGCACGTCGAGCACTGCTCGCAGTGTGGCGGCGAGGCGACCTCGGAGCTGTCCCTGCGGGACCTCCGCTCCGCCGTCCGCGGCTGAGCGGCGAGCCTTCCAGCCTGGGGACGTTCCTGGTTGGCGGAATTTTTCCGGTTACCCCTGTCGGAAAATCACTTCCAGCCGGTACTGTGGTATGAGAGCTCATCGAGCGCTCGGCGGTCCACCTCGAGGCGCATGTCTCTCTACACCAACGATGGACACTCCATGAATGCAAACGACGTGGCTACCCCGAACCCTGTACCCACCGTGGGGATAGTGGACCGCCGCCACCACCGCCGCCGCCGCCGCCGCCCGACAGCGCCCCGACTTCGCCGCCAGTGCGGCTATGGCCAATGACATCCTGGCGCTGGGGGTCGACGATGCGGGTACGGCTGTCACGCCATCGGCGATCGGGGCGACGAGGCCCCGCCCCGTCCCCGAACTCGACGAGGACACGGCCATGGCACTGTCCTTCAACGGTTCACCGATGGCCCCCGACTTCTTCTTCACCTCATCGCGGAGCAAGTCGAAAAAGCCCCGCTGGAAGCACACTCGCTAGCAGCGAGGCTCCGGTCAGGACGGCCGGATGCGGGCAGTGGACTCGCAGGTCTTTCCGCACCGAGTCAACTCAGGCCAGGGGGTCGCGCTTCCACACGCCGGAGCTCCCGCCGGTCTTCTCCCACAGCATCAGTTGGCCGATGCTCATGGTCCGGTCGGTGGTCTTGCACATGTCGTAGACGGTGAGCGCGGCGATGGCGCAGGCCGTCATGGCCTCCATCTCCACCCCGGTGCGGTCTACCGCCTCCACCTTGGCCTCCACCTCGACGTAAGTCGTCGCCGATGGTGAAGTCGACGTGCACCGCGCCGACCAGGAGCGGATGACACATGGGCACCAGGTCTGCCGTCCGCTTGGCCGCCTGGATACCGGCCACCCGGGCCGCGGCCAGGACGTCGCCCTTGGTAATGGCGTTGTTGGCCACCTTGGCCGTCGTCTCGGGCTTCATGGCCACCTTGCACCGGGCCAGGGCCCGCCGGTGGGTGGCCTCCTTGGGGGAGACGTCCACCATTCGGGTGCCGCTGAAGGGATCCAGGTGGCTCAGGCTGCGGTCGGTCATGGGGCGAGGCCGTCGTTCACCGACCCAGTGTACGGGACGCCAGGGCCCCAGGTCGGCATTGGCACTCTCTCAAGTAGACTGCCAGCCTGACGCAGGATCTCGGATCGAGAGGACCACCCGGCTTGCCCACCTACGAGTATCACTGTGACAGCTGCGAGAGGAACTTCGATGTCGTCCAGTCGTTCCAGGACGATCCGCTGACGTCCTGCCCCACCTGCGGCTCCCCGGTACGCAAGGTCTTCGGCAACGTGGGCATCGTCTTCAAAGGAAGTGGTTTCTACAAGACCGACAGCCGCTCGGGAGCTCCGACCGCCGCGACATCGACCGACGGCACCTCGACAGAGTCGTCCGGCTCGGAGAGCTCCGGATCGGACGGAGCCACACCCGCGACCACGCCTTCGAGTGATGGCTCACGGCTCCAAGGACGGTTCCTCCAAGGACGAGTCCTCCAAGGACGGTCCTCCGGACAGTCCTCCAAGCCGGCCTCGACGGAATCGAGCACGACGCCGGCGCCTCGTCAGCCCCGGCAAAACCGGACAAAGTCATCCTCAAAGGATAGGACGACATAGACTGCTTCAACGTCGATCTAACCCTTCAGCATCGACCATGTTTCTCCCACACTTGAGAGCTAATTAATTTTGAATTTTCCCTCGCCAAACGGGTCTTTTGGCTCGTACACTGACCTGGCGTGGACACATCAGATCTCGACAGATTGCTGGTAATGCTGTCCGACCTGGACGGCTCGGACCTGCATATCAAGGCCGGCTCTCCTCCCCGAATGCGGTTGGCGGGAGCGCTGCGGACCATGGACGACGAGCCCCGCTTCACCGCCGGAGGAGACCCTGGCCATCGCCGAGTCGATGATGCCGCCGGCGATCCTGGAGATCTTCCGTGAGCAGCACGAGGTCGACTTCGCCTACGGCCTCGCCGGAACCGGTCGCTTCCGGGTCAACGCCTACTACCAGCGGGGTTCGGTGGCCCTGGCCATGCGCCGGGTCCGAGCCAACGCCGCCACCGTCGGCGAGCTGGGCCTGCCCGAGGTGGTGACCCGGCTGGCCGAGGAGATGCGGGGCCTGGTCCTGGTCACCGGTCCGACCGGCTCGGGCAAGACGACCACCCTGGCCGCCATGATCGACCACATCAACCACATCCGGTCGTGCCACGTGGTGACCATCGAGGATCCGGTGGAGTACCTCCACACCGACGACCTGGCCGACATCGACCAGCGGGAGGTGGGATTCGACACCGACTCCTTCTCGTCGGCCATGCGGGTCGTCCTCCGCCAGGATCCCGACGTCATCCTGGTGGGTGAGATGCGGGACCAGGAGACGGTGTCTGCCGCCCTGACCGCCGCCGAGACGGGCCACCTGGTCTTCTCCACCCTCCACACCATCAACGCCACCGAGACCATCAACCGGATCGTCGACTTCTTCCCTCCCCATCAGCAGACCCAGACCCGGGTGAGTCTGGCCGGCTCGCTGAAGGGCATCATCTGCCAGCGCCTCATCCCCACCGCCGACGGGAAGGGCCGGGTGCCGGCCCTCGAGATGCTGGTGGTCAACGGGAGGATCCAGCAGGCCATCATCGATCCCCTCATGACCAGTGACATCGAGGGCATCGTGGCCGACGGTGAGTACTACGGCATGCAGACCTTCGACCAGTCGCTGGTCACCCTGCTCACCGACGGGACCATCGACCTCGAAGAGGCCATGAGCACGGCCACCAATCCACACGACCTCAAGGTCATGCTCGAGCGCAAGGGCATCATGCAGACCGGACAGTTCGCCACCAGCTTCGTGTAGCCGTTCTCCGACCATCGGACCCGCTGCAGGTTCCAGCCGCGCGACCCCGGTGGCCGCCATCGGACCCGCGAGCGCGGCAACCTGAGCCGCTGCGGGTCCGCGGAGCCGCTGCCTGCCCCGGCGTCTCCCGATCGCTCCGTCGGCTCCAGCTGTGCATTGCCCATCCACGACACCGCTCGAAGTGGCTCAGGCCTGCCGGAGCAGTAACAGAGTGCCTCAAGCTGCCAACCGTTTCGTCCGATAGATCTTCGTACAGTCTGGTGTCCTTGCACTCGGACACCGGCCAATCCATCGATCATCCCCGGATGATCGCAGAAGGACCGGAGAACCAACCGTGAACATCGTGACGGAGGCCAGTCGAGGCTGTCATCCCAGGTCGAACCTGGATCTTCTAGCGGAGACCACTCGCCCTGCTGACCGTCGTCATGGCGTCTGCCATCTGAATGCAGGGGAGCGCTGACATGGCCCAGCTCGTGGTAGGACTCGACATCGGCACCAGCGCGGTGCGCGCCGCCGAGCTCGACATCAGCCATTCCCAGCCGGTCCTCCTGACCTACGGCCAGGTGGGCCTGCCTCCCGGATCGCTGGTCGACGGTGAGATCCGCGACGGCTCCTCGGTCACCGAGGCCATCAAGAAGCTGTGGGAGAACGGGCAGTTCTCCAGCTCGACGGTCATCGTCGGCATCGCCGGGCTGCGGGCCATCACCCGCGAGATCGACCTGCCCTTCGTGCCCGACAACGAGGTCGACAGCGCCGTGCGTTTCCAGTCCGAGGAGGTCATCCCCTTCCCCCCGGACCAGACCATCCTGTCCTCTCAGATCCTGGCCGACTACACCTCGCCGGAGGGCGACAAGATGCGCCGGGTCCTGGTCGCCGCGGCCCATACCGATCTCGTCAACGGCGTGATCGACACCGTCGAGAAGGCCGGCTTGACCGTCGGTGGGCGTCGACCTCATCTCGTCCGCCCTGGTGCGTGCCATCGGTGGCCACGAGGAGTCCGAGCAGCCCGAGGCCATCGTCTCGGTCGGTGCCGGCCTGACCGTGGTGGTCGTCCACCAGAAGGGTCGGCCCCAGTTCGTCCGCACCATCGGTTCCGGGCGGGAACGCCACCACCGCGGCCATCTCCGGCGGCCCTCGACATCCCCCTGACCGACGCCGAGGGCATGAAGCGCCGGCATCGGTGAGGATTCGCCGCAGCTCCAGACGGCCGAGCGGGCCGCCCAGGCCAGCATGGCCGAGCTGGTCGGGGAGATCCGGAACTCGATCCAGTACTTCGCCTCGCTGCCCGGACGCCTGCCGGTGTCCCGGGTCCTGGTGACCGGTGGTGGCTCGGCCCTCCACGGACTCCTCCCCATGCTCGAGGACCAGATCCACCTCCCGGTGCTGCCGGTGTCGCCGCTGGCCCGACTCAACACCTCCAAGCTCGACCTCATCGACCGCGCAGATGAGCGAGGTCGGACCGGTGCTGTCCACGCCGATCGGGCTGGCCCTGCCCGAGCCGGACAAGACGGTGAAGAAGTTCAACCTGCTTCCGCCCGAGGTGGCCAAGCGGGCCCGGATGAAGCGGATCCAGGAGCGCACGTTGGTCGGCTGCGTGGCCGTGGTCGTCCTGCTGCTGGCCTTCGGCGCCTGGAAGTTCCTCCAGGTCCACAATGCCCAGAACAACGTGGACGCCCTGCAGAGCCAGATCACCACCCTCAACGCCCAGGTGCCCAAGTACGACCTGGTGGTGGCGGCCAACAACGCCTACACGGCCGGCGTGGCACCGACGGGCCTCGGTGCTCGACTCCGCCATCGACTGGCCCCTGGTGTTCAACAACCTGGTGGCCATCACACCGTCCGGGGCCGAGGTGCAGGCGTTCAACGGTGCCTCGGTATCGGCGTCGGCGTCGGGCACCGCCTCGACCGGATCCACCACCGCCTCGACCGGCACAACCTCGCCGGGGGCCGCCACCCCGACCACATCGGCGGCGATCGGCACCGTTCACTGGCTGTGACCGGACCGGGACCGAGCCTCTCCATCTCCGAGGCGTGGATCAACGCCGTCGTCCTCGTCGCAGCTCTTCGCCAATCCGCTGCAGGGTGCGACGACGGCTGAAACCAGACGCGACCATCTCGTTCCCCTTCACCATCTCCATCACCCCCAACGCCAGTCTCTCCAAGAATGCGAGCCTGAAATGAACAAGTCCGCGAGTACCGGATTCCGCTGCTGATCGGAGCAGCGACCCTGGTGGTGGCGCTGCTGGTCTGGGCGGTTCTCATTTCGCCGCAGAACTCCAAGCTGTCGAGCCTGCAGAGCCAAGCAGACCACGCTGCAGACCCAGCAGACCACGCTGCAGGCGAAGCTGGCGTCGCTCAAGACGGAGCAGCAGAAGCTGTCGTCCAGCTGTGCCGACCTGCAGAAGATCGCCACCCAGATCCCCAGCGTGCAGAGCCCGACCGACGTCGACGCCGAGGAGTCGTCGTTCGAGAACCAGTTCAACGGTCTGGTCGCCGGTTCCGGCGTGACCCTGACCCAGTTCAGTGGCTTCGCTCCCGCCACAACCGCACAGACGACCCCCGCACCGACCACCGGGAGCACCAGCTCGACGCCGGCCGGTGTGGTGGCCGTGCCGACCACGCTGGCGGTCACCGGCAACTACGGCCAGATCAACACCTTCATCAACGACCTCGACGGCTTCCCCCGGCTGTTCGTGATCCAGACCTTCGTGCTCACCTACGGGGCCGCCTCGTCGGCTCCAGTTCGTCCTCGCAGGGCGCCAGCACCTCGTCCGTCAGCCTCGGCCTCGGGCATCACCGCTGTGGACCGGAGGAACGGCCACGCCCGCCGGGGCGGGCCCGTACTCGCTGGCCATCGACGGATCGATCTACTACACCTCGACACCGAGCGCCCTCGACGCCTGCACCAAGGCCACGGCCGCCGTCCACTGAGTGAGGTACCCGACGATCGGCTGGAGCTTCAGCTAGACCCCGCTGATCTGCATGTCGCCGACGGCCAGGGTCTGGCCGGCGGCGATCCCGGGCAGCCATTCGACGTCGGCGCCCACCGCCACCAGTGACTGCAGGATCCGCTGGAGGGTGGAGGCCACGGTGATCTCCCGGACCGGCTCGGCCAGCCGGCCGTCCCGGATCATCAGGCCCTCGGCCCCCACCGAGAAGTCCCCGCTGATCGGGTTGACCCCGGAGTGGACCCCGGTCATCGACTGGACGAACAGGCCCTCCCCCACCGCGGCCAGCACGCCGTCCTCGTCGTAGCCTTCGGGCCCGGGCGCCAGCGTCAGGGCCCGACACCCGGGACCGGGGGTGCCGGCGAAGCCGCCCCGGACCGCCGAGCCGGTGGAGGACACCCCGGCCCTCGACGCCGAGACGGTGTCGTAGAGGAAGGCCCGCAGGACGCCGCGCGTCGATGAGGACGTTGCGACGGCAGGCCAGGCCCTCGGCGTCGTAGGCCGCCGCCCCGTAGGCCCTCGGGTCGGTGGGGTCGTCCACCAGGGTCAGGCCGGGGTCGCCCACCAGCTCCCCGATCCGGCCGGCGAAGAAGGAGCGGCCCTTGGCCACCGCCTCCCCGGACAGGGCCGAGGACACCACCGACAGCAGGGTGGTGGCCACCCGGCGGTCGAAGACCACCGTGGACCGGCCCGAGGGCCCCTTGGTGGCCCCGAGCATCCGTACGGCCCGGGTCACGGCGTCGGAGGTGGCCTTGTCCGGGTCGAGCCCGGCGAAGCCGCGGCCGACGCTGAAGCCGCTCGCCGGTCTGGCTGGCCTCACCCTCGCCGGCGATGACCCCGACCGAGATGTAGCCCGATGTCTTCCGGCTCGACGACCGGATCCCGGTGGTCGAGACCAGGGCCACCTCCACCGAGGCGTCGCCGTAGTCGGCGTGGTCCACCTGGCGGATCCGAGGATCGGCGGCCCGGGCCTGGGCCTCGAGGGCCAGGGCCAGGGCCACCTTCTCGGTGGTGGGCACCGAGGCCAGTCCGCTCGTCCCACAGGTCGACGGGCACGGCGGCCACCCCGTCGGGCACGGCCAGCTGCACGTGCTCGTCGGGGGTGGCGATAGGTGGCGTTGTCCCGGGCCTCGGCCAGGGTCTCCTCCAGCACCGACCCGGTCCAGCGATCCGGCCCAGGCGAAGCCCAGCCGGTGGTCGACCACCACCCGGATGCCGATGCCGGCCGAGGTGGCCGAGGTCAGCGACTCGACCTCGCCGGCGTAGGCGCGGATGTCGGTCTCGTCGCCCCGGGCCACGTAGACCTCGACATCCTCACCGGTGCGGGCCCAGCCGGCCACCCGTTCGGCCAGGGCCACCAGGTCGTCGGTCGCCTCGTCCGGGCCGGTCCGTCCGGCCGGGCTCACGGCGGTGTCGGTGACGGCGCTCATTCGGCCGTCCCCCCGATGGTGACCCCGGTCAGGCGCATGGTGGCCTGACCGCACCCCACCGGGACGCTCTGGCCGTCCTTCCCGCAGGTGCCCGGCGTCATGCCGAAGTCGGTGGCCACCGCATCGATCCGCTTGAGGATCTCGGGGCCGTTGCCGATGAGGTTGGCGTCCCGCAGCGGCTCGGTGATCTTGCCCCCCTCGATGAGGTAGGCCTCGGTGGTGCCGAACACGAAGTCGCCGGTGGTGGTGTTGACCTGGCCGCCGCCCAGCTTGGCCACGTAGACCCCCCTGGGCGTCTGGGCCACGATCTCGTCGGCGTCCTCGGTCGCCGGGCAGGAGGAAGGTGTTGGTCATCCGCACCATGGGCAGGTGCTGGTAGGTCTGGCGCCGGCCGTTGCCCGAGGAGACCCGACCCTCCTTGCGGGCCCGCAGGTAGTCCCAGAGGTAGTCGGTCAGCACGCCCTGGTCGATGAGGACGTTCCGCTGGGCCGGGCGGCCCTCGTCGTCCACGCGCGAAGGTCCCCCACTCCGACCCGACCGTGCCGTCGTCGACCAGGGTGACCAGGGGGCTGGCCACCTGCTGGCCGACCATGCCGGTGTAGACCGAGGCGTCCTTCACGATGTGGTCGGCCTCGAGGCCGTGGCCGCAGGCCTCGTGGAACAGGATGCCGCCGCTGCCCCCGGCCAGCACCACCGGCAGCTCACCGGACGGGGCCGGACGGGCCGACAGCTTGGACAGGGCCCGGTTGGCGGCCAGATGGGCCAGCTCCTCCACCGAGACCTCGTCGAACAGCTCGAACCCGAGGGTGCGGGCCGCCGACTCGAACCCGGTCTGGAGCCCGGTGTCGCCCGTGGCCACGCACGACACCGAGAACCGGGTCCGGGCCTGCTCGTCGCGGGCGTAGCAGGCCCTCGGAGTTGGCGATGAGCACCCGGCGCCGGGAGCCCCCGCACCCGGCCTGGACCTGGGTGATGGCGCCGTCCGAGGCCCGGGCGGCCTCGTCGGCCCGACGCAGCAGCTCGAGGGTGTCCCCCTTGGAGGCCAGCGGCCGACGGCGCCGGACCGTCGCCGTCGCCGGCGCCACCGGCGCCGGTCCGAGCGGGCCCACCGCCACCGTGGCGGTCCCGCCCCCGCCGCTCCGGGCCACCGCCGAGGCCGCCTCGGCCGCCCGCAGCAGGCCGGACTCGGACAGGTCGGCGGTGTGGGCGAAGCCGGTGGTGTCCCCCGAGACCACCCGGATACCGGCACCCCGCTCCCGCCCGGAGGACAGCTCCTCCACCCGCCCGTCGTCCAGCAGGGCCGACGAGGTCGACCGGTCCTCGGCGAAGACCTCGGCGAACTCGCCGCCGTGCCGCAGGGCCTCGGCCAGCACCCGCTCGAGTACAGGGGAATCGATCACCACAGCCTCCTCGCTACACCGCTCGGCGCTAGGTGGCCGATGCCTGCTGTGTCACGTATCGTACCGGCGTGGCTCCCCATACCGGTCTGTCGGCCCGAATCGAACTGCAGGTGACCGACGGCCGACACCGCCGAGGCCTTCCGCTCGGGGACGGTCCCGGTCCTGGCCACTCCCCGGCTGGTGGCCCTGTGCGAGGAGGCCAGCTGCCAGGCCATCGAGGGCGAGCTCCCCGGCAACTGCACCTCGGTGGCCAAACGGCTGCAGTTCGACCACCTGGTGCCGGTGGGGGTGGGCGGGACGGTGTGGGCCGAGGCCACCCTCGACCGGATCGAGGGCCGGCGCCTGGTCTTCACCCTCTCGGTGTCCGAGAGTGCCGGCCTGGTGGCGGCGGGCAAGCTGATCCGGGTGGTCGTCGACCGGGACGCCTTCCTGTCCAACGTCCGGTAAGGATTTGTTGGTGGTCCGTTCGGGGACCGGTAGGGGTTCGTCAGTGGTCCGTTAGGGGCCGTCGTTCGGTCAGGCCTTCACCTCGTCCCAGTAGACGCCGTCCAGCATCCGGGCCAGATGGGCATGGTGGAGGATGGCGTGGTCCGGGTCCTCGGGCATCTCGGCCTCGCCGAAGCGGATGGAGCGCCGGGTGATCCGGAACATCACGATGCCGTGGCGCAGGGCGGCGTAGGCCGTGTAGAAGTCGAGGTCCTTCGGGCTCGTAGCCGGTGATCGACTCGTACAGGTCGGCCACCGTGTCCCGGCGCAGGATGTGGGGCATGCCCGGGAGTCCGAGGTCCTCCACCATGTCCTGGAAGAACCGGTGGATGTAGATCATCCACCCGAGGTCGATCTCGCGGGGCCCCACCGAGGCCATCTCCCAGTCCAACACGGCCACCGGTTCGAAGTCCACGAACATCATGTTGCCCACCCGGGCGTCGCCCCAGCTGAACACGGCGTCGTCCTCGTTGCTCGGCCAGTGCTCTTCCAGCCACTCGAAGCCCCGCTCGATCAGGGGTGAGCTGACCCCGTCGGCGGCCACCCAGTCGTAGTAGGCCCGCATCTCCCGCACATGGTGCCGGAGCGGGCTGGCGCCGTCGTCAGCACCGGCCAGGAAGGCGGCCGGGCCCTCGACCGTCAGCGCGTGCAGGGCGGCCAGAGCCTCCACCGCCGTGCGCTCCAGCCGTTGCTGGTCGGCCAGCTCGGCCTCGAAGAACCAGTTGTCCCCGAAGGTGTACGGGAGCACGTCGGGAGGCACGATGCCGTCCACCCGCTCCATGACGAAGAACGGCACCCCGATGACGTCGGTGCCGTTCTCCAGCCACAGCACCGTGGGCACGGGGACATCGGTGTGGTCGGCCACCATCTGCATGGTCTGGAACTGGCGCTCCATGTCGTAGGTCTGGAACACCGGGTCGGCGGCCGGGTCCGGGGCGATGCGGGCCACCAGGCCCCGGGGCTCGGGCTCGCCCGGCACCGCCAGGTCGAACAGGACCGTCTCGGAGGACATGCCGTTCGACTCGGGCACGATGAGCTCGGAGACGGTGGACCCCGGCAGCCGCTCCTGCAGCCAGGACTGCAGTTGGACGCGGAGCTGTTCGTAGTCGCGAGTGGACGTCTTGGGGCGTTCGCTGCTCGGTCCGTCGGTCATGGTCATGGGTGGTCCACCTCGGTCGGTCGGATTGGTCGGATTCGGGTCAAGTCGGTTCGATTGTTCGGGTCAGGTTGTAGCCGTGGCCCCCCGGGACCGGAGGAACTCCCGGATCCCGGTGGCACTCCAGTTGTCGTGGTCCTCGCCGTAGGCGTCGATGCCGTCGAAGGTCCACTCGGGTCAGGCAGTTGACCGAGTAGAGGTTGGGGTTGAGGAAGAGGCCGAGACCGTTGAGGCAGTGCCCCTCGGCATGCAGGGCCCGGCCCAACTCGTCGACCAGGTCGAGGGCCACCGCGGTGGGATAGGCGGTGTCCGGGTCGCGCTCGAGCACCTCTCGGCTCCCGGAGGCCACCTTGGACCACTCGCCGTCCCGCAGCAGGTAGCCGTGGATGGCCATGCTGCCCGTCCCGAACTCCCCGGTGAAGTCCATGGTGATGGCGTGGAAGGCGTCACGGTCCGAGGCCGTGGCGTAGCTGTAGCCGCCACAGCGGGCCGGGGTCCCGTGGATGCCCCGACCGAACTGGGACCGGGGACCCCACGAGCGGTCACGGAACCCGAAGGAGTCGACGGCGAACTCCTCCCCGTCGAGGACGATGGTGCCCTGGTAACGACCGGGCTGGTCGAGGTGGGACTCCCCGAGGTAGTTGGGTCGGGCGATGGCGGTGAAGGTGAGGTCGGCCCGCACCACCGGATCGTCGGTGGTTCCGTCGTGCCCGGTCGGGCCGGCGTCGGGGTCGCGGTAGGAGAGCTCGTAGCGGCGGAGGGGCTCGAGGCACCGGTAGCTGACGCCGTTGGGCAGCTGGATGTCCGACAGGGGCTGGTCGGGGATGGGAAGGTGCCAGAAGTGCCGGGCGTGCAGGATGTCGGCCGGCGTGCGGCCGGTGTCGTCCCAGAGGAACGCCCCGGCCGACAGGACCCCCTGGTTGGGGCGGAAGAACGGATAGAACTGGCCCGACAGCCGGCGCTCGGGCACGGTGAAGGTGAACCAGCAGGTCTCGGTCCAGAACGGGTCGGCTGGGTCGGTGGGGTGGAACTCGTCGTCAGGGTGGTGTTCGACCACGAGCTGTCTCCCCCTCCCGTGGCCTCCCCCGGCCACATCACGGTCACACCGGCCCGGTCGGTGACCGGCAGCCACCGAACCTAGCTGACGCTCCGTCAGGCATGGTGACGGACCGTCGTGGAACCATCGGGTGAGGTCCCGCCGCCGGTGCCGCCGGGGGCGGAGGTCGCACGATGCAGCCGCCGGATTCAGAGGCAGGATCAGGTGCGGAGGTGCAGAGTTGCGAGGGGTTCAGAGGTTCTTGCCGATGATGCCGCCGAGCACCCCGCCGACGCCGGCGTCGGCGGCCGGGTGGTCGTCGCCCGGCCGCAGGTAGGGCTCGATGGCCTGGGCCAGGACCGGCACCGGCATGCTCTGGAGCCAGACCCGGCCCGGCCCGGTCAGCGACACCAGGTGGAACCCGTCGCCGCCGAAGGCCATGTTCTTGATCCCGGGCAGCCGGGTGATGCTGAAGCTTGACCATGTCCTCGAACAGCCCGACGTGGCCCGGGTGGACCAGCAGGGACTGGCCCGTCGGCCAGCTCGTAGGTGGTGATCTCCCCGGAGAGCTCGATCCAGGCCCGACCCTGGCCCTCCAGGCGCTGGAGGATGAAGCCGTCGCCGCCGTACATGCCGCCCGCGGAACGACTGCTGCATCCCGATGGTGGGCACGCACGCCGTCGGTGCCGCACACCCAGCCGTGCCGGTGGACCAGGTAGCCCTGTCCGGGTCCGATGGCGATCTCGAAGATCCGGCCGGGGAGCTTGGCCGCGAAGGCCAGCATCCCCTGGCCCCCCTGGGCCTCGTACTTGGTCAGGAAGAGCCCTCCCCCGCCCACGGCCCGCTTCAGGCCGCTCATGAGCCCCTTCTGGCCTCCGGTCGAGGTGGTCTGGGTCAGCTGGACGTTGGCCGACATCCACGACAGCTCCCCGTGGGTGGAGATGAGCGACTCCCCGGGCTCGAGGATCATCTCCAGCAGCGGCATGGTCGGTGCCCTTGACCTCAGCTTGCATCGGTCCTCCTTCTGGTAGAAACGGGGCCGGTGTCACGGCGTCCGTCGCCAATGCTCGTCGGTTGCCCACCGGACCAGTCTGCGTCCCGACCCGGGGAACGCGTCGAGCATGGCCCGATGCCGGGATGCCCGTCGCCGCCCGTCGTGCCCACAGACAGCGGGACCGGGGCGGCGCGCTGGTAGCCTCGTCGGAAAGGAACAACCACGCGCCCATGATCCTCGAACACATCGACAGCCCCGCCGACCTCCGCTCCCTCACCCCCGAGGAGCTGGCCACCCTGTCCGGCGAGATCCGCGAGTTCATCGTCGACGCCGTGACCGCCACCGGTGGCCACCTGGGCTCCAACCTGGGCGTGGTGGAGCTGACCCTGGCCCTCCACCGGACCTTCGACTCCCCCCGCGACGTCCTGCTGTGGGACACCGGCCACCAGGCCTACGTGCACAAGCTGGTGACCGGACGGCGCGACGGCCTTCCCCCAGCTCCGCCAGGCCGACGGGCTCTCCGGCTATCCCAACCGGACCGAGTCCGAGCACGACTGGGTGGAGAACAGCCACGCCTCGACCATCCTCAGCTACGCCCACGGGCTGGCCAGTGCCTTCGAGCTCCAGGGCAGCCAGCGCCGGGTGGTGGCCGTGGTCGGCGACGGGGCCCTCACCGGCGGGATGGCCTACGAGGCCCTCAACAACCTCGGCCACTCCGGCACGCCGGTGGTCATCGTGCTCAACGACAACGGCCGCTCCTACGCCCCCACCGTGTCCCGGCTCTCACTCAGCCTGACCCACCTCCGGCTCAACCCGGCCTACGTCCAGGCCCGCCAGCGCATCCGCCACCTCATCCGGGAGCTGCCCGGAGTCGGCGACCTGGCCTACTCGGGCGTCCACGGCCTCACCAGCGCCCTGCGCGAGGTGGTCACGCCCCACACCTTCTTCGAGGCCCTCGGGCATCCGCTACGCCGGGCCCATCGACGGCCACGACATCGCCGGCGTGGAGCAGGCGCTGGCCAACGCCTCGGAGTGGCCCGGGCCCATCGTCGTCCACGTGATGACCCAGAAGGGCCGGGGCTACGCCCCGGCCGAGGAGGACGACATCCAGCGGCTCCACGACGTGAAGGTCACCGTGGCCGCCGACCGACGGCCGGCCGGCCGACGGCCGGTCCCGGTCGACGGCCGGCCGACGGCGAGCGAGCGCCGGCGCCGGCACCGACGGTGCCCGAGCGACGGTCACGACGTGGCGGCGGAGCTGCCGGTGACCACCTTCACCGACGCCTTCACCCGGTCGCTGCTCCGCCACGCCGAGGCCGACCCCCGGATCGTGGCCATCACCGCGGCCATGCCCGGACCCACCGGGCTCCTCCCCTTCGAGGCCCGGTTCCCCGACCGGTTCGTCGACGTGGGCATCGCCGAGCAGCACGCGGTGACGGCGGCGGCCGGCATGGCCATGGCCGGCATGCGCCCGGTGGTGGCCGTGTACTCGACCTTCTTCAGCCGGGCCTTCGACCAGGCCAACCTCGACGTCGGCCTGCACCGCCTGCCGGTGGTCCTGGTCCTCGACCGGGCCGGCATCACCGGGGACGACGGGCCCAGCCACCACGGTGTGCTGGACATGGCCCTCGGCCTGTCCATCCCCGGCATGACCGTCTTCGCCCCCTCCTCGGCCCCGGAGGTCGAGGTCATGCTGGCCGAGGCCCTCACCCTCGACGGCCCCTCGATGATCCGCTTCCCGAAGACCCCGGCGCCCTGGGTGGCGCCGGGCACGGTCGGGATCGGGCCTGCACGCCCGCAACGTGCGGGCCGGGGACGGCTCGGTGTGCATCCTGGCCGTGGGGAAGATGGTCACCGCCGCCGAGGAGGCGGCCGCGCGAGCTCGCGGCCGAGGGGATCGACGTCGACCGTGTGGGACGTCCGGGTGGTCTCGGACCCCGACCCGGCCATGGTGGCCGACGCCGCCCGCCACCGGCGTGGTGATCACGGCCGAGGACGGCGTGCGCCAGGGTGGGGCCGGCATGTTCCTGGCCGATGCCGCTGCGGCAGTCGTGCCGCCAGGGCGCGGCCCCGCCGATCATCTCCCTCGGGATCCCCCGCGCCTACATCCCCCAGGGCAAGCCCGACCGCATCCTGGCCCGACTGGGCCTGGACGGCCCCGGGCTGGCCCGGTCGGTCCGGGAGGCCTCGGGCGGCGCGGACCGGGCCGGCGACCGGCGAGCCGGCTCGCCGACGGCCCGGCCACCGGCCCGGCCGGCCACGCTGACCGGCCCACGACGCCACCGACTGACCCGGTCGGCCCGACGGCCGACACCGCCGAGTCGAGCCGCGGTGCCACGGGGTACCGGCCACCGGCGGCCGATCCGGCCCCCGGCCGGTGCTTGCCGCCCGAATAGAAACGTGTTCTACTGACTGGCCGATGACGTTCAACCTGGCTGATCTGTTCGAGGCGGCCGTCGACGCCTTCGGCGACCGGGAGTACCTGGTGGCCGCGGGCCAGCGCCGCACCTTCGCCGAGATGGAGGCCCGGGCCAACCGGCTGGCCCACTTCCTGGCCGACCACGGGGTCGGCCCCGGCGACCACGTGGGCATCTACTCGCTCAACAGCGTGGAGTGGGTCGAGACGGCCTGGGCCGTGTTCAAGCTGCGGGCGGTGTGGATCAACATCAACTACCGCTACGTGAAGGACGAGCTCCGCTACCTCTTCACCAACGCCGACCTGGTGGCCCTGGTCCACCAGGCCGAGCTACGGCCCCCAGGTCACCGAGCTGCTCGCCCGAGCTCCCCGACCTCCGCCTGGTGGTCACCATCGACGACGGGTCGGGCGAGCCCCTGCCCGACGGGCGCCGTCCCCTACGAGGAGGCGATGGCCGTCGGGCAGCCCCGAACGGGACTTCGCCCCCCGGTCCAACGACGACCACTACATCCTCTACACCGGGGGGACCACCGGGATGCCCAAGGGCGTGGTGTGGCGCCACGAGGACGTCTTCTACGCGCTGGGCGGCGGCGTCGACCCCCACACCAACACCCGGGTCCAGCGGCCCGAGGAGATGGTGGCGAAGGGCCAGGGCGGCCAGGTCACCCTGCTGCCCATCGCCCCCCTCATGCACGGGGCCACCCAGTGGTCGGTCATGGGCCAGAGCTTCGTGGGCAACCGGACCATCCTGGTGCCCAAGTTCGACCCCCACGAGGTGTGGCGCCTGGTCGAGACCGAGAAGGCCAACTCGATCATGATCACCGGCGACGCCATGGGCAAGCCGCTGGTCGAGGCGCTGGACGATCCGGGTGCGGACTACGACCTCTCCTCGCTGTTCGCCATCACCTCGTCGGCCGCCCTGTTCTCGGCCCCGGTGAAGGACGAGTTCTTCAAGCACCTGCCCAACATCATGATCGTCGACGCCATCGGATCCTCGGAGTCGGGCAACAACGGCATGGTCACCATGGGCAAGGACAACACCGCCATGAAGAGCGGGCCCACCGTCTCGGTGCTGGGGAACACCGTGGTCTTCGACGAGGACCTGAAGCTGGTGGAGCCGGGCTCGGGGGTGATCGGCAAGATCGCCCGCTTCGGGGACATCCCCGTCGGCTACTACAACGACCCGGTCAAGACGGCCGAGGTGTTCATCAACGTGGACGGGGTCCGCTACGTGATGCCCGGCGACTTCGCCACCGTGGAGGCGGACGGCTCGATCACCCTGCTCGGCCGGGGCTCGGTGTCCATCAACTCCGGCGGCGAGAAGATCTTCCCCGAGGAGGTCGAGTCGGCGGTCCGCTCCCACCCCGAGGTGTTCGACGCCATCGTGGTGGGGGCCCCCGACGAGCGCTGGGGCCAGCGGGTGGCGGCCATCATCCAGCCCCGGGCCGACAAGCACCCCACGCTGGAGGACATCCAGATCCACTGCCGGGACGCCATCGCCGGCTACAAGGTGCCCCGCCAGCTCCACGTGGTGGAGGCCATCGTGCGCTCCCCCAGCGGCAAGCCCGACTACCGCTGGGCGGCCGAGGTCGTGGCCGAGGTGCCCGAGGAGACCGACAGCGGGGGGCTCCGCACCGCCTCGGGTCAGTGACCGGCACTGGCTCAGGTCACCGGGTCGTCGCCACCGGGCTCGGTCCGGGACGGGTCGAGCCGGTGCCCGTCGATCTGAGCGAGCTGGCCGCCCCGGGACGGTGTGCGGTCCTGACCCAGGAGATCCAGCGGGGGGTCATCGGGGACCTGAGCTCCTTCCCCCAGCTGGCCGAGGCGGCCGACGAGGTCGGCGTGGTGCCGAACACGGCCCGGCTGCTGACGGCGGCCCGGGCGCGGGGCGTGCCGGTCATCCACTGCACGGCCGAGTTCCGGGCCGACCGGGCCGGCTCGGTGGTCAACTGCTCAGCTGATCGCCGCCATGCTGCGCAACCCCGACCACCTGCTGGTGGGCACGCCGGCGGCCGAGCTCATCCCCGAACTCGGCCCTGAACCCGGCGACCTGGTCTCGGCCCGGCTGCACGGCGTCTCCCCGTTCACCGGCACCGCCCTCGACACCTGGCTGCGCAACCTCGGGCGTGGAGACGGTGGTGGCCACCGGGGTCTCGGTCAACCTGGGCGTGCTGGGACTGGCCATCGAGGCGGTCAATCTCGGCTACCGGGTGGTGGTGCCCCGGGACACGGTGGCCGGGATCCCTCCGGCCTACGCCGACGCCGTCCTGGACAACACCTTCCCGCTCATCGCCACCCTGACCACGGTGGATGACCTGGTCACGGCCTGGGAATCCTGAGGGTCCGACGATAACTCTCACCCTCAACCTCACGGTAAGAATCCCTGTCTAACGGTCTAGTTGAGCGTAAGATTCCTGCGGGGCGGGACGAACCTGTCTCGGCTGCGATCGTCGGTCCGGAGAAATGGCCGAGGGGGCCGAGATGAAGATTGCCCGGTCCGGAACGGTCGTGTCCCCGATAATGGCCATCCGGACCGACCTCCTGCCCCGGCGCTGAGGAGTCCCGGGGTCATGGCGACCAACTGGCCTGGCCTGTGGTCCGGACCCGGCGAAGGCCCTCTACAGGGTGCGGCTGCCGTCCAACTGGATCATGGCGTTGGTGGGCAGCTCCTCCACCGTGATGTCCGGGACGGGGAAGTTGAAGGCCTTGTACTTGGGCAGCGCCGTCTGGCGGTAGCGGGTGGTGGAGTGCAGCGGATCGCTGTCGAACTGCGGGATGACCTTGGACCCGAACACCTCGAGCATCTCGTGGACCTCGTCCTCCATCAGGGAGTCGGAGGGGAGGCCGAACACCAACTGGTCGCAGCCGACGGTCTGGTACTTGGCCACCTGCTCGGCCACCTCGTCGGGCTCGCCGCACAGCATCCAGCCGCCCTCGATGAGGTCGTCGAGCATGCCCTCGTCGGTGACGGTGTGGGGCCGCTCGGGCCATACCGGAACGCCGTCCTGATGGGGAATGGTGTCGTGGTAGTTGCACACCATCGAGTAGAGGTAGCCCCGGCCCCGCCGCAGGGCCACCTGGCGGGCCTTCTTGCGGTCGTTGAGGCAGATGACGGCGTTGGTCATCATCACGTTGTCGTTCGTGAACTGGCCGAGCGGCTCGGTGCAGTTGGCGATGCCCTCCTTGTAGGCGTCGATCCGCCCCTGCAGGTTGTAGATGGGCTCGAAGTTGAAGGCGATGGCCCCGATGCCCAGCTCACCGGCCTGGGTGAACGTCCCCGGGTTGCCGCAACCCACCCAGATGGGCGGGTGGCCCTTGCGCTGGTAGGGCTTGGGCAGGATGTTGTGCGGGTACGGGACGGTGAAGCTCTCGCCCTCGTACATGTAGTCCTGCTCCTCCCACATGCGGGGGATCTGGCGGATGACCTCGTTCCACTCGGCCTTGGTGGAGTTCTTGTCCAGGTTGTTGAAGGTGGCGATCTCGTGGCTGCCCGCACCGCGCCCGGTCCCCCACTCGAACCGGCCCTCCATCACGTGGTCGAGCATGGCCACCCGCTCGGCCAGCGCACCGGGTGGTTGACCCGCGGCGAGAGGTTCATGATGCCGGTCCCGATGTGGATCCGCTCGGTGGCATGGGCCAGGTAGCCCATGACCACCTCGGGGGAGGACATGTGGCTGTACTCGGTCAGGGAGTGGTGCTCACCGATCCAGGCATACTTCCAGTTGTACTTGTCGGCCTCGATGACGTAGGCCATCTCCCGCTTGAACATCTCGTGCTCGCATGTCGGGTCGTGGGCGGCCATGCCCGGCAGGTAGCCGTTGAGAAAGACTCCGAACTCCATGCGGTGGTGCTCCTCTCGCTCCGCGCTGGGCGCCTTTTCACGGTAACACGATGGTCTGATAAATTGCAACGTGTTCCAGATTTGTGCCTAGATCGTCCCCGGGAACGGCGTTTGCGCCTACTGTCACGGCAGGACGGGGAGAGCCGGGACACGGGGAGAGCCGGGGACACGGCCGGAAGACCGGCCGACCACAGGGAGCTGACGGGGAGAGCAAGGGGAAGCAGATGCAGACCATCGATGAGTTGATCCGCCAGCGGGATGGCGACCACCGGACGGGCCTGCTGTTCGCCGACCGCACCTGGACCCACGACCAGGTGGTGCGGGCCAGGCCGACCGGGCCGCCGTCCTGGCGTCGCTCCGGCAGCCCGGACCGTTCCACGTGGCCCTGCTGATGGACAACGTCCCCGAGTTCGTCTTCTGGATGGGGGCCGCCGCTCTGGCCGGGGCGGTGCTGGTCGGGGGCAACCCCACCCACCGGGGTGACGAGCTGGCCCGGGACCTGTCCCACACCGAGTGCCAGCTGCTGGTGACCGATGCCCGCTACCGGACGCTGGTCGACGGCTACGACCTCGGGACGGCGCTGCCGACGGACCGGATCCTGGTCATCGACGATCCCAGCGGCGACCTGGCCACCGAGAACACGCCCTACCGGGCGCTGGTGGCCGGGGCCTCCGGGGCGCCCCTCCCCGATCCGGCCGAGACGGCGGTGACCGAGGAGACCCTGGGCCTCCTGCTGTTCACCTCGGGCACGTCGGGGGCACCCAAGGCCTGCCTGTGCAGCCAGGGGCGCCTGGCCCGCATCGGCGGCATCGTGGCCCAGATGTTCGCGCTGACCGAGGACGACGTCTGCTACCTGGCCATGCCCCTCTTCCACTCCAACGCCCTGATGGCCGGGTGGGCGCCGGCCCTGTCCGCCGGGGCCACCGTGGCCCTGCGGGAGCGGTTCAGCGCCTCCCAGTTCCTGGACGACGTGCGGAGGTACGGGGCGACCTACTTCAACTACGTGGGCAAGCCGCTCTCCTACATCCTGGCCACACCGGAGCAGCCCGACGATGGCGACAATCCGCTCCGTCGCTGCTTCGGCAACGAGGCGGCCGAGGCCGACGTGGCCCGGTTCGCCGAACGGTTCGGCTGCACGGTCCAGGACGCCTACGGCTCGACCGAGGGGGGCGCCTCGGTGCCGCGGACCCCCGACACGCCGCGGGGGGCACTGGGCCGGGCCCTGCCCGGGACCCTGGTCATCAACCCCGACACCGGTGAGGAGTGCCCGCGGGCCGTCTTCGACGAGCACGGTCGCCTGCTCAACGCCGAGGAGGCCATCGGCGAGATGGTCAACCAGACCGGCGGGGCCGGCTTCGAGGGGTACTGGCGCAACGCCGAGGCCGAGGCGTCCCGGGTGCGCAACGGTTGGTACTGGACCGGAGACCTGGCCTACCGGGACGACGACGACTTCTTCTACTTCGGCGGCCGGGACTTCGACTGGCTGCGCGTCGACGGCGAGAACTTCGCCGCCGCCCCCATCGAGGGGATCCTCCAGCGCCACCCCGATGTGGTCCTGGCCTCGGTCTACGCCGTACCCGACACGGTGGTCGGGGACCAGGTGATGGCCACGATCCTGCTCCGGGAGGGTGCCACGTTCGACCCGGACGGGTTCGTGGCGTTTCTGGCCGGGGAGGCCGACATGGGCACCAAGTGGGCCCCGCGGTATGTGCGGGTCACCGGCGAGCTCCCGGAGACCGCCACCACCAAGGTGCTGAAGCGGGTCCTGCGCAACGAGGGCTGGCGGGCGCCCGAGCCGGTGTGGTGGCGTCCGGACAAGGATGCCCCCTACCGGCTCCTGACCGAAGCGGACGCCGACGCCCTCGACCGGACGGTGGCCGAGCGATGATCGGGTAGCCGCCGGGGCCGGCGATCGGGTCGGTTGAGGGGGCTGGGCCCTGGGCAGGGTGAGCGGGCGGACGACGGACACGGCACGTCACCGTGTAACGGCGGGCCGGCCGGGGACGACTAAGGAGCTGTCCCTCCGTCCACGAACAGGAAGACCATGCGCCGACCATGGCCCGCAAACCCGTCCCATCGAGCGCCCCCCGGTTCCCGACGGTTGGCCCTACGATGCGGGCCGTGGACCCCGACCTCGACCTGCTGGCCCGGGTCCGCACCGGTGACGAGACGGCGTTCGTGACCCTGGTCAACCGCTACCACGGCTCGATGCTGCGGGTGGCCCGGGCCTACGTCCCGAGCGAGGCCATCGCCGAGGAGGCCGTCCAGGAGACCTGGATGGGTGTGGTGCGGGGCGTCGAACAGTTCGAGGGTCGCTCGTCCTTCAGGACCTGGCTCTTCCGCATCCTGATCAACCGGGCCCGGACCGCCGGTACGCGCGAGCACCGCAACCTCCCGCTGAATGACGTGGAGCCGGCGGTCGACCCGGACCGGTTCACCTCGGGCGGAGCATGGGCCCAGCCCCTCGAGAGCTGGGAGACCGACGCCGACAACCGGCTGGTGGCGGCCACGTGGTCCGAGGCCCTGCAGACCGCGCTGGACGAGCTGCCTCCCCGCCAGCGGGAGATCGTCATCCTGCGCGACGTGGAGGGCCTGCCCAGCGAGGACGTGTGCACGGTGCTCGGCGTGACCGAGGGCAACCAGCGGGTCCTGCTCCACCGGGGCCGGAGCCGCCTGCGGTCCCTGCTGGAGGACGAACTCACGGTGCGGGGTCGATGATGCGCCTCCTGCGACGCCCCCCCGACCTGGCCTGCCAGCAGGTGGTCGAGCTGGTCACCGAGTACCTCGAGGGCTCGCTGTCCCGCACCGAGCACAAGCGGTTCGAGCGCCACCTCAGTGGCTGCCCCAACTGCACGGCCTACCTCGAGCAGATGCGGGCCACCATCTGGGCCACCGGCACGCTCCGGGCCGAGGACCTCTCCCCCGAAGCGGCCGAGGAGTTCACCGAGCTGTTCCGGCAGTGGCGGCGGGAGTGAGGCCAGGAGCTTGGGTCCTCAGCGGTCGGGCGGGACGAACTCCGGCTGGTCGAGGGACCGGGCGTCAGCCGCATGGTGCCAGCGCAGCCGCGGGATCGAGCAGCTGGATCACCCGGCGGAGAGCATCGGAGAGGTCAGTCGGGCAGGATCGGTTGTAGAGGGGTCCGGCGCCGTCGCGGAGCAATCGATTCGCCATGGCGACACCCTGAACCGGAACCGAGAGCGGTGTCGAGAGGGCAGAGGTCAGGGCACGGATATCGCTGTCGGCGGCGATGATCCGGGCTCGGCACAGTGGCACCCGCGGATTGCGGGGCACGGGTGGACCGGCCGCCTGGGTGCTCAGATCCCGCCAGTGCCGGGCCAACGACCGGCGCACGGGCCCAGACGTGAGTCGCTCGGCCCGGGCCGCCAGCAACCGACCGGACTCGGGCGCACGACCCGAGGCCAGGCGGCGATCGAGGCTGCCGGCACCGAGGCGGGCCAGCAGGCGTACCCACACACGGCCGGGTCGGGCGACGAATCCCCCGGCCCGGGCCGGGTCGCTGACCAGGAGCACCGGGGACCCGGCTCCCGTCCTGTCCCGGAGCAGCCGGTCATGCGCCTTGACCTCCCGATGGTCCCGGCGGGCGGCCTGCCCCTCACCCTTGGTGTAGTCGTGGACGATGATCTGCGTGTACGGACGAAGGTTCATACCTCCACTCTGAGCCGACATCGGAGGCACGAACAGTGGCATGATTGACCATATGCGCGACAAAGCTGCCAGTTCCTCCCGTGGCCGACGGCAACCCGGATCGGCCGGCGTGTCTCGGCCCCGTCGGGCGGGCAACGTGGCCGTTGTCGTCTATGACGGCGTCAACGCCTTCGAATTGGGAGTGGCCTGCGAAGTCTTCGGGAACACGGACATGGCGGCACTCGGAGTGTCGTGGTACCGGTTGTTCGTCTGTGGATTGGATGCCGGTCCTGTGGTCACCGACGCGGGCTTCCGGATCCATATCGATCACGGACTGGAGAGAGTCCGGCAGGTGGATACCCTCGTCGTCCTTCCCACCCACGATCTCGAACAAGTGCCGACCGAGGTGTACGACGGCCTGCGCAGAGCCCATGCCCGCGGCTGTCGCATTCTCTCGTTTTGCACCGGTGCCTTCCTGCTGGCCGAAGCGGGCCTGCTCGACGGGCGTCGGGCCACCACCCACTGGGAGGAGTGCGAAGAACTCGCCCGCCGGTATCCCGAGGTGTCCGTCGACCCGGGAGTCCTCTTTGTCGACGAGGGCGACGTCATGACGTCGGCGGGCAGCGCGGCGAGCATCGATCTCTGCCTGCATGTCGTGCGCAAGGACCACGGCTCTGACGTAGCCACCCAGCTGGCCCGCCAACTGGTCGTGCCACCCCAACGCGACGGGGGCCAGGCCCAGTTCATCGAGATGCCGTTGCCCATCGTCCACGAATCCGGCTTGTTCGCCGCCACCGTCGCCTGGGCGCAGGAGCACCTGAACGAGCCCCTCACCGTGAGCGACCTGGCGGCACGGTCGGCGATGAGCCCCCGGACCTTCGCTCGGCGGTTCGTCGCCTCCACCGGCTCGACTCCCCATCAGTGGCTGCAGAGCCAGCGCGTCCAGCTTGCTCAGCGACTTCTGGAGGCGACCGATCTACCCATCGAATCCGTGGCCGAACGGAGCGGCTTCTGTACGGCCGGGAATATGCGCAAGCATTTCAGCCGGGTCGTGCTCACCAATCCCCAGGCCTATCGACATGCATTTCACGATCGCCAGCAGGCATGACCGGTAGATCGGATCAGGAGGGTTCCGGTGACACGGGGCGATCCTCTGCCACCTCGCACAATTCGGCAGTGCGTGGGCGCCACGCCGTCGACCCGCAGCCGGCCTGGAGACCAGCACCGGCACCGGCACCGGAACCGGCGGCAGGCAGACCCCGGATGATTCATCAGGAACGTCGTATGCGTTCGGCGCGCCGTGTCGGCCACCGGCGACCGGTCACTGATGCCCCGGCTCAGTCGTCGGCTGACAGTCTCGGGCCAAGGCTGGGGGTTGACACCAGGGGTTGTCAGGCGCAGCCTTGAATGAGGCGGCGGCTGGACATCCCAAGGGACGACGGCGATTTACTTAGGCGCGGGCTGGTTCTCGAATCGCCATCCAAGGGATGCACTGACGACAGGGCGGTGCCTCCGGTGACTGAGCGGAGGCGAAAGATGGAGGGTTACGGTGCCAGTGGATGAAGAGAAGTTGATGGGATACGTGCATCAGGCGGTCGGTGACTTCGGGTCGATCCTGACGGGAGCCTTGGTCACCATCGGCGACAAGCTCGGCCTGTTCAATGCGCTGGCCGGCGCAGGTCCGACGACCCCGGCTGATTTGGCCACGAAGACCGGGACCACCGAGCGCTACGTGCGCGAATGGGCCAGTGGCCTGGCCGCGGCAGGATATGTCGACTACGCCGGTGACGGAAGGTATGAGCTCAACGAGGAGCAGGCCATAGCGCTCACCGACGAGAGCAGTCCGGCCTTCATCATCGGAGGCTTCCAGGCGATGCTGGCAGCAACGGGCATCGTCCCCAAGGCCGTGGCCGCATTTCGCACCGGCGACGGGATCGGCTGGCACGAGCACAGTCCAGACCTATTCCAGGGAACGGAACGGTTCTTCCGGCCTGGCTATGCGGCCAACCTGGTGCAGTCGTGGATCCCGGCGCTCGACGGTGCCGTATCGAAGCTGAGCTCCGGGGCCAAGGTCGCTGATGTGGGCTGCGGATTCGGAGCGTCGACGATCATCATGGCCGAGGCATTTCCAAACTCAGAGTTCTGGGGGTTCGACTACCACGAACCGTCGATCCGTCACGCACAGGAAGCCGCGGCCAGGGCCGGCGTCTCCGACCGCACCACCTTCGAAGTGGCTTCAGCCCAGGAGTACCCGGGCGATGACTACGACTTGGTGTGCCACTTCGACTGTCTCCACGATATGGGCGATCCGATCGGAGCTGCGGACTACACCCGAAGGTCCCTCAAGGAAGACGGCCACTGGCTGCTGGTCGAACCGTTCGCAAACGATGACGTCGCCGACAACCTGAACCCGATCGGCCGGGTGTTCTATTCGGCGTCAACCCTGATCTGCACGCCGGCATCGCTTTCCCAGGAAGTGGGCAAGGCTCTTGGGGCCCAAGCAGGGGAAGCCCGGCTCCGTGAGGTCGCCGAAGCGGCCGGGTTCACGTCATTCCGACGCGCCAGCGAAACGCCGTTCAACCTGATCCTCGAAGGGCGACCCTAGACCCACAGCCGGAGTGCGCGGATACCCTGGCCGCCAGAGCTTCTGACGCCGCGACCTCGCCCTCACCGGTCATTAGGAGTCGTCTACTCCAACGCTCGAACGGGCGGCTGATAGATGAGGTGCCAGTTCGGAACACGAGGTCGGGGAGATTTCATGAAGTTGGAGCTGGACGGCAAGGTGGCAGTGGTGACGGGCGCCAGCAAAGGTATCGGGTTGGCCGTCACCCGGGCCTTGACCAATGAGGGTGTCCACGTCGTGGCAGGGCCCGGGGGACCTCTCCCGAGCTCGCCACTCTGGTCGAAACGCCCTGCCCCCCGTTCCGCCTGAGGCTGCACGAGAGGGTGACCCAGCCTTCGGTGTTCGGGGCCGCGAACCCGCATCATCGGGCCCTTCGGCTCGGCACCCTCACCCGTCTGGAGCTGTGTCTCCGGTGGGATCGACGTACATGACGGCCCCCGGCAGCCTGTCCTCATTGGCGAGGCGGGCCGCCTCGGTGACCAAGTAGTGCCGCTCGCGCAGATTTGTCGTGCGGTCCGAAGCCAGCCTGAACTCGGCGATGGCAGCCTCCGGATCCCCGGCCTGCTCGAGGAGATGGGCTCTCACGGCGTGGAGGCGATGGTGGTCACCCAAACGCTCACCGAGCCCATCAAGCCTGGCCAGGCCGGCCTGGGGTCCATCGATCATGGCGACGGCGACGGCCCGGTTGAGGCTGATCATAGGATTGCCGGTCATTGCGTCCAGACGGGCGTAGAGGGACTCGATCTCGGACCAGTTGGTGTCCTCCGGACGGAGAGCGAGGTCGTGCACGGCGGCTACGGCGGCCTGGAGCTGGTACTCCCCCAGGCGGTGCTCCGCGAGTGCCCCTGTGAGGAGGGCCAACCCCTCGGCGATGAGGGAACGGTCCCACCGCAAACGGTCCTGGCTGGCCAGGGGAACGAGCGCACCGTCGGCGTCGGTGCGGCCAAGCCGCCGGGCGTCGGTCAGGAGCATCAGGGCCAGCAGTCCGGACACCTCGGGCTCCTGCGGCAGGGCATTGCGCACGCCCCGGGCCAGGCGGATGGCTTCTCCTGAGAGGTCAGCGCGGATCAGGTCGACGCCACTGCTCGTGGCATAGCCCTCGTTGAAGAGGAGGTAGAGGACATGGAGGATGGACCGGAGGCGCTCGGTGCGGTCGACCTCGGGCGGCAGAGAGAAGGGCTGGTCGGACTCGGCCAACTTGGACTTGGCCCGGCTGATCCGTTGTGCCATGGTCGGCTCAGCTACCAGAAATGCCGCCGCGATCTCACGCGTTGTCAGCCCGCCGACTGCCCGCAGCGTGAGGGGGATCGCCGTCGCCGGAGTGAGGGAGGGGTGACAGCACATGAACATGAGGATCAGCGTGTCGTCGGATCCCGACTGGGGATCCGGGGGCGAGAGAGACCACGATGCGACCACCGCCTCGCGCCTGCGGCGGGCGTCGTCTCGGCTGTACTGCTCACCCATCCGCCGCGACGCCACCCGGATCAGCCAGCCCAACGGATTGTCAGGCACTCCGTCGGCCCGCCAGTTGTCGGCCGCGGCGATGAGCGCCTCTTGCACCGCGTCCTCGGCATCGGCGAAGTTCCCGTAGCGTCTGATGACCGCACCGAGGGCCCGCGGCGCCATCTCGCGCAACAGGCCCTCGGTATCCGACGCCATGATCACATTTCGGGGTCGGGGGCGCTCATCACTTCGCGCACCTCAATGCGCTGTCCGATAGCCGCGCCTCCCGATCCGGGGGCAGCCGAGATCCGAGCGGCGAGCTCGATGGCCCGCTCCGGAGTCTCGACGTCCACGATCCGGTAGCCGGCCAGCAACTCCTTGCCTTCGGGGAACGGTCCGTCGGTCACGACCGGGGCGGTGGCCCCGTCCGATAGAACAAACTTCGCTTGATCGGGACCGGCCAGCCCCTGGGCATCCACCAACTCGCCGGTGTCACCGAGCTCTCGGTTCAATGCAATTTGGAACTCGATGTGGGCCTTGATCTCACCGGGCGTCCAATCCGACATGGGCGTGCACTCCAACTCGAGCCCGCCATAGTTCTGAATCAGCATGAATCGCATGACACCATCCTTCCTCAGTCGACGGCGCCTCGGTGGCGTCGCTCACCATGATGTAGAAGCTGGCCGCTGAATTTCGACATCGGTCGCCGGAACTTCTCGAATCTCGTGCGATGAGATTGTGTCGGGACAGGATTTCTCTGGTGACGACCGACGGACGGGACCCTGGGTAACGGCCACCCCCCACCCCCACTGGCGCCGGAGCCGACGCCGGAGCCGGAGCCCGCGTTGCAGGACCGTCAACTGCCCGGCACCTCGTCACAGCACTGCCCCAGGTCGGCGCACTTACCGGCGCACAACCATGCACCCATCCCGAGCATTCAGTCAATCCGAACCACTTGGACGGGCGTCGCATGCGTAGCTTCAGGCCGTGAAGCTCAGAACCTGCGTTTCGGGAGCAGGTCAGCCGGGCCAGGCCGTGCGACCGGTGGAAGACTGCAGGGGTGATCGAGTGCCTGGCTTGCCAACTGTCCGGGGGAACGATTGACCTGCCGGGCGGCCTGATCCACAGGACCCGCTTCTGGCTGGTGGAGCACTGCGTCGGCCCACTTGGCGTTGGAACTCTGATTGTCAAACCGGAACGCCATGTCACCTCGGTAGCCGATCTCACCGAAGACGAAGCAATCGAACTCGGTCCACTGCTCCATCGGGCTTCGGCCGTAGCGGGCCAAATCGTTCCCGCTGAACAGGTGTACAACTGCCTCTGGTCGCATGCCGGAGGCCATCCCGTTCACGTTCACTATGTCGTCCAGCCCGTCACACGGTTACAGATGGCCACCTTCGGGGCCTATGGACCAACGTTGCAAGTTGAGATGTTCTCTGCCGGTGAGCTGACCGATCGTGGGGAAATTGAGAAGGCAGCGGCTCGGGCCCGGCTGCTCTTCGCCGGCTGATCAACCTGCCACCCTCCGCCGGCAGCGAGAGCCGGGTGCTATGGGTCTGCGGGGGGATGGAGCAACGGGCATCCCTCCCCCGGCCTCTATGCCCATCCTCTGTCATGGTGTGGAGAACTACGACAAAGGAGTATCGGTCATGGCGGTTCTGATTGAGAATGTCTTTCCGGTCGGGGTAACCAACGAGTTACTCGATGCTGTCACCGACGAGATGGGCGTCGACGCCGAAATCCCGCCCGGTGGGATCCTGCATGTGCACTTCGAACGGGACGGCCGTGCTCACGGCGTCGACGTGTGGGACTCGGTCGAGGCCCATCAGCAGTTCGTCCAGTCAACACTTATGCCCGCCATGGGCAAGGTCGCTGCGGCCAAAGGCCTCGATCCGTCCAAGATGGGCGAGCCCGAAGTGACGATCACCGAGGTCCATCGCCTCGTTCACTGAGCGACGACCTCGGGACGACCACAGTCTTCGCCCACCCACACATCCGGTGTACTGGGCGACCTCGCAACGAGCTGCGGGGACGGGTCTACTAGTCAGTGGGACGAAGTAGTACCACCGGAATCACACGGTTCGTCTTGCGCTGGTAGCCGGCGTAGTTGCGGTGGTCGGCGGTGATCAGCGGCCACAATCTGGCACGATTCTCAGGATCCGCCGTCTCGGCTCGCATCGGTTGAGCCTGTTTGCCTCCCACGGACACAAGCACCTTGGGATCGTCTTGCAGGTTGAGATACCACGCGGGATGGTCGTCATCCCCCCCACGCGATGCTACGACGACGATCGTCGAACCCTCCTGATAGGGCGACGTCAACAAGGTCGTCCGAGGTTGCCCACTGCGCCGGCCGGTCGTGGTCAGTTCGATGACCGGCATCCCACTGGCGCTCCAGCCGAGCCTTCCCCCGGTGGCTGCAAGCACGATGCGGTGGATTCGATTCATAGCCTTCAGGGCCAGGTCCGATGGCATGAACAGTGATGGTAGATCAAGCTCTGGGAGAAGCTCGGCTCGCGGAAAATCCGGGAGCTTAGTGAGACCGGTTGGTGGCACCGGAGCAGGGCAGCTTGACAGCCTGGAGCCGTTCTGGTTATGAGCGTTCGTGATGTACCTCGGTGCCGGGTTGTTCTCTCCCGCGAACGGCCAGGGGACTAGCGGTAGCGGCCACCAGGGCGTCCATGACCTGTCGGTACACCGTCCGGAGTCTCCGGTGCACAAGTCGACCCATCAATGTGTTCTCCCATGTCGCCGCCCACCGAATCGACGTGCCGCTCGGGACGTTCGGGGTCAACGTGACCTCCGCCCGGTAGTTCCTCACCGGGATACCCCCAATCACTGTGTAGACGATCCTCGAAGGTGCATCGACCTCGAGAATCTTCTCGACGGACGTCGTGCGTCGACCGAACCGGAACCACTGGACGGACCCTGGGAATGAGGGACCCTTAGCCGGAGGGTCGTAGCCTCCTTCGTTCCAGGGACCCCATTGCGCATACGTGTTGGCATCGGCCACTAGTGCCCAGACGGTGTCCACATCTGCAGGGGTCGTTCCTTCAGCCACAACCTCTAACTCGCCCATGCTCTCGATCCTCCTATCTGTACCACGTGGTACGTGTACCAAATGGTACAGTTTGCCATGGTCGCGATGCAACCGAAGGACCGACTGCTCGACACGGCGGTCGAACACGCCCTGGACAACGGAATCGTGGATCTGAGCCTCCGGGAGATCGCGTCCGCTATCGGCACCAGCCACCGGATGCTCATCTACCACTTCGGATCGCGGGAGGGCCTGCTCGTCGCCGTCGTCCGTGAAGTGGAACGGCGCGAGCGCGAGATGATCGCCTGGGAGTCACTCACTGCGGATGATGCCCGCCGGGAGTGGGACCGGCTCATCGACCCGTCGCTTCGCTCCCAAGAGCGGCTCTTCTTCGAGATCTACGTGCATGCGCTGCTCGGTCGCCCGGGCACCGATGGTTTCCTGGAAGAAGCGGTCGAAGGTTGGATCTCACCCATGGTCGATTCGCTGACCCGGTCCGGAGTGGAACGTGACGAGGCACGGGTGGTTGCTCGACTGGGAGTTGCAGTGACTCGCGGTCTTCTTCTCGATCTCCTGGCGTCGGGCGACAGTGCCGGCGTAACTCGTGCTTATGAGCTATTCGCCTCGTTACTGGAGCAGGCGTCGACGGGATCCTGAACCGCCGTCCGGCCGTTCGATGCGTACCTGTTCCATTAGGAATACCAACTGCTCATCGAAGACGACGCGATGTCGTTTCAGCGCAGTCCTCACTGTACCGAGATGGGTCACCCTGTTAGTCGGACAGAATTCACCGCTCGATCGAAGTGCTCCCGATGCTGGCTGGCGTACGACAGCCTCGGTCCACCCGGTGGGATCGTCTGGGGAGAGTCCCGTCTCACTCCCCAGCAGCGCTCGTCCTTCGTCCGCTGACGACCGGGGCAATGCCCCTTCGACCTGGACGAATCCGTCTATGACAAAACGCTCGATCTGCTCAGTTGTCCACCCGGCGCGTGGCACCGGTCAGCGGTAACGACGCGATGAGGAACCGGGGGGCTGCGACCAGGAAGCGGTTTCCTCATGGGCGTCGTCCAGTTGCCTTGTGAGATCGGGGCTGCCAATCTCAGGATGGTGGTAGTCCTCCATGGCAGAGTGGTCAGCGGCATCGGCGATCTGACGCGGTGGATGGCCACCTACGCCGATCTCTATGAAGAATGCACCGGTGTCCGCCTCTACCCCGGAAGCCTCAATGTGGTGCTCGACGAGGAGTACCGGCTTCCTGGCATCGTCACCATGCGGTTGGAGCCGGCCGACCTGGGCGGACGGGTGGGAATGAACATCATCCCGTGCAGCATCATGGGGTTCCCTGCCTTTGTCCTACGGACCGATCAGAACGAAACCGGGATCGGTGACCACGATCGAAACGTGATCGAGATAGGTGCCGCCGTTCGCCTCCGTGACGAGTTGGGGCTGGCTGATGGTGACTTGGTGACGATCAAGATCGACGATGGGATGTAACAAGCCACATTTCTGGCTGACCCGAGGCATCCCCCGCCACCGGTGCGGTGGGATACCTGAGCTGCATGGTGTCGGGGAGGTTCGATTCACTGTAGCGACGGACTACTGGTAGCTCAGGTCGGCGATCGAGGCGAGTCGACTAATAGTCGTCTCCGGTCCGCCACGACATCTCCTGGAACGTAAAGGTGTTGCCGTCGAAATCGGCGAATACTGCGTACTTGACACCACCGCCGACATCTTCGACCGGAGACACGTCCACACCCCGGCTCACCAGTTGGGCTCGTGCGCCTTCAATATCCGCAACAACAAGATGGATTCCCTTCACCGAGCCTGGGGTTGAATTCTCGTAGACAGACAAGCCGGTACCGATGCTGATCGAGCACATCGAACCGGGAGGAGTTAGTTGCACCACTCGCACACCTTCGGCAGGCCGCACGTCTACGTCTTCGGCGAAGCCCAGCTTTTCGACATAGAACGCCTTGGCTCGATCGACATCAGCTACCGGGATAGGTATCAACTCAAGTTTCATGTCCATTTTTCCTACCTCTGGCTCGGCGGCTCTGCCGTACGGGTCTGCCTATCCTGGTCTGGATGGACTTCGACTGGCAATCAGGCGGGCCGGCCAGTCGGTGTGCAGTTCATCGATTTCGACTCGCAGAGCAGCCTCGAAGTGATGGACCACGCCACGCGCCGGCGTGTTGACGCCGACCGTTCCGGTTTGGGGCGATGGAGCCCCCGAACTACCAGGCAAATAGGCGGCGGGGACGGAGGGTGTAGACGAAACCGTTCCAACCGTCGGGGGCGAACTTGCCAAACGGTGAAACACTGTCAAGGCGCTCACACAGTTCAGCGCTGTCAGTTGGCCGACCCACCTTCTTGGCCGTGCCCGAACCAATGAGGCTGTGGACGAGGTCCGCAACGGTGAAAGCGATCTCAGGACTCCGATCGATGCAGTTCGCCAATACTGATCCGGGAGAGACCGTCACATAGATCTCACCGTCGATGCAGCCCCCGATCACAGGAACAGCGTGCGGCTCGCCGTTGCTTCTCACAACGGCCACGGTGACGTTACGGGTGGTGTTGATGAACTTCTCGACTTGGTGAGCAGTCCGATGTTCGCCCTCCAGCGAGCGAGTAAACGGAGAGGCCGCTGCCATCGAAGCATCGAGAAGGTCCTGGAGCGTCTCGATCGACACGGTTAGGATGATATGCCCGACCTTGTCGTGGCGTTGATAGGTACGATCGGGGACACCAGGCTAGAGACCAGGCACGGCTGCGGAGTAGGTTGCTCTCAGCGAGGTGACCATGATCAGCGCAATCTCTGGAAGCAACGGCTTGGCTGTACTCATCGTGCTTTCCGTCGTGGCCGCCGTCTGGGTTCTTCTCACAGTCAGAAGCTCTCGGCCAAAGAATCGCCTGACTTTCCCACCCGATCGGCGGTCAGGGGCACCCTCGTGAGAGAGGTCGGGTTCTTCCGTTGTCCGGGTGAGCGAGGCTCGAGCCGAACCTACGATGGGTTGCATGACGGCGAAGCTGGGGGTGCCCACCTACCTACAGGCCTCGACCGATCTGGGCGGGCCGGCGCGGGTGGAGTGGCTGGCCGCGCTACCAGACCGGGTCGAGGAACTGACAGCGCGCTGGGGACTGGACCTCGACGAACCATTCGAGCCCGGTGGCAACTGCTCGTGGGTGGCACCGGGCACCAACCGCGACGGACATGAGGTCGTGCTCAAGGTGGCTTGGCGCCACACCGAGGCGCGGCACGAGGCCCAGGGGCTGACCGTGCTGGGCGGACACGGGGCGGTCGAGGTGTACACGTTCGAGCACCTGATGCCGACTCGGTCTGGAGAAGGACCGGACGGCGAAAGCGACACTACGGCGATGCTGCTTGAGCGATGCCGTCCCGGGACCGAACTGCGCGAACATCCAGAAGCTGAGCAGCACGTCGTTATCACCGGGCTGCTCCGGTCAATCTGGGCCGTCGACCTCCCATCCGACCACCCGTTTCGTCCACTGTCGGTGATGGCCGACGACTGGGTGGCTCAGGCCGAGAAACGGCTCGCCGCCGACCCGGGAAGACTCGACGGCGGACTCGCCCGCGAGGGCCTATCGCTATTCCGCCAGTTGTCGCGCACCGGAACGACCGAGGTGCTGCTGTTCACCGATCTGCACGCCGGCAATGTGCTGTCCGGCGAGCGCCACCCCTGGCTGCTCATCGACCCCAAGCCCTATGTAGGCGACCCGCACTACGACGTACTGCAGCACCTGCTGAACTGCAACCGGTCGCTGCAGGCCGACCCGATTGGACTGCTGACGGAGGTCGCCGACCTGGCCGGTCTGGATGCCGGACGGGTCCGGCAGTGGCTGTTGGCCAGGTGCGTTCTGGAGAGCCTGGGCGACGGTGTGCCGTGGCCGGGACTCGACATCGTGCTGCATCGACTGGGTGGTCCGTAGAAACGCCGGCCCCATGCGAGGGCTACGAGGGTGCCCTCGAAGTTGCGGGTAGAGGTTACCCTTCCCTTCATAACAGCTACGAGGCGCAGGAACGTAGGTCTGGCTGTCCGTACCGGCTGACGCCTCTCGGACTTGAGTTGGTGTGGCTGCTACCTCGCCGCGCTCCCACCCTCACAGTTCAGTCTTGACAGTCGACAGGAGCACCGATCTGGGGCAGCTCGACGATCCCTCCCGTGGCTACGATCCGTCTGTGATTCGCGTTCAGCATTTGAGCGTCACGTGACGGCAATCGCCCTCCTGGACGAGGCCGAGCGATCGCAGCAACCGAGGCCGGGCCAGAGGGTGGAGAACCGGGGGCGGTTCCTCTCGTTGATACATCGAGCTGTGGGCAACGCCCGGCTCCAAGCGGCCCACCCGGTGCAAACACTCCCTGACGTTCGAAGTCCCAGGAGGCACCGAGCCCGGTCCCACGACCGTTGATGCGAAAGGAAACAGGCTCATGCCCGACGACCGAGTAGGCGACTCTGGCACCCAGGGTGGGGGTGCCGACGGCGATCAGGAAGCAGCGGGCGCCGGATCCATCGACGACCGTCACCTGCTGCTGGTCGGCGCCGGGCCGGGCCTTGGCATGGCGGTGGCTCGCCGATTCGCCGAGGGGGGCTTCCGGGTGACCCTGGTCGCTCGCAGCACAGACGCACTCGGTCAGCTGGCGGACACCTTGGCTGACACCGGCGCCCAGATTGACACGCTCTCGGCAGACGCTGGCGACCCCGACGGCCTGGGTGCCCGGATAGGCGCCCTCTACCGAGGCCATGGCTCCCCAGGGCTCATCGTCTACAACGCGGTGATGGGAGCTCCGGATCAACTGCTGAGCTCAAGCGTCGCCCATCTGCAGGCGGCCTATGCCGTCGACGTCATTGGTGCCATTGTCGTCGCACAGGTCGCCGCTCCAGCCATGCGAGCCGCCGGCTCCGGCACCATCATCGTTACGGGAGGCGGGTTTGCCGATCACCCCATCCCGGCTCTCGCAACCGTCTCCCTCGGCAAGGCGGCTCTCCGGTCGGCCGCCACGATGCTCGGAGCCGATTTGGAGGCGGATGGCATCCGCGTGGCCACCCTCACGATCGCCGGACAGATCGTTGCCGGCACCTCCTTTGAACCGGAGCGCATCGCCGAGCGCTACTGGGAGGTCGTCCATTCGGACGATCCCTGGCAGGCGGAATTTCGCTTTACCGGCCAGTAGTCCGGGGCATCTGAGCGAGTTGTGGTCGTGACCGCCGGCGCCGGCGCGATTCTCGCCAACTTCGCCAACTTCGCCGACCCGGCCGACCTCGCCAGACGGATAAGCCGCAGGTCACGAAACTCTCCTGCTCAGGGCGATGCCCGTTCCGGTCCGGATGGCCCCCGGCCGCCGTGGGGCGGTGCGGTTCGTCCCGGGGTGACGCCCCAGCGGTCGGCGAGTCCGGTCACCCAGTCCGGTACCGCCGCCGGATCTGGCGGTGGTGACTCCACCAGCACCAGCTCGGAGACCCCATGGCCGACCAAGCCCTCGACGTCCCCGGGTCGACCGTCACGGAGCGAGACGACGACCTCCACCGAGGCCGGATCCCGTCCCTCCTGCCGGCACCGCTCGGCCAGGACACCCACCCGGTCGGCCACCTCCGCCCGGCCCAGGTTGAAGCCGTACCATCCGTCGCCGTAGGCGGCCACCCGGGCCAGGGCCCGGTCGCTGTTGCCCCCGAGGAACACCGGCACGCGACGGTCCCTCACCGGCTTCGGATAGCTCCGAACCTGATCGAAGTGGACGAACTCGCCGTCGAAGGTCGCCACGTCATCGCGCCACAGGGTGCGCATGACCTCGACGAACTCGCGGTTCCGTTCGGCCCGGCCCCGGAACGGGATGCCGAGGGCGGCGAACTCCTCCCGTGACCAGCCCACACCGATGCCGAGAACGAAGCGGCCGCCGGAGAGGACGTCGAGGGTGGCGGCCTGCTTGGCCGTCACCAGCGGGTTGTGCTGGGGCAGGAGCAGGATCCCGGTAGCCAGGCGGATGGTGGTGCTGGAGGCGGCGGCGTAGGTCAGGGCCAACAGAGGATCCAGCCAGTCGGCGTCGGAGGGAACAGCGATCCTCCCGTCGTCCGAGTAGGGATAGGGCGAGTCGGGCCTGTCCACCATGACCACGTGCTCCCCGGCCCACAGGGTGGAGAATCCGGCTGCTTCGGCGTGCGAGGACAGCGCCGCGACCACGGCCGGATCGGCCCCGGAGCCAATGCCCAGGGCGTGGAGGGCGAACCGCATGGGGTCATTGTGGCTCAGGCCCGGCCAGGCCGGGCCAGGCCGGGCCAGACCAAGGCGGGCAGGGTCATAAAGGCCCGGCCCCGGCCCCGGCCCCGGCCCGGGCTCAGCCGTCGACGCCGAGGATGAGCCCGCTGGTGGGCACCCCGGTGCCCGCCGTGACCAGCGCGTGGCTGACGTCGGGCACCTGGTTGACCGAGGTGCCCCGCACCTGGCGGACCCCCTCGGCGATGCCGTTCATCCCGTGCAGGTAGGCCTCGCCCAGCTGGCCGCCGTGGGTGTTGATGGGCAGCCCGCCCCCGAGCTCGATGTTGCCGTCACGCACGAAGTCCTTGGCCTCGCCCTTGCCGCAGAAGCCCAGCTCCTCCAGCTGGTAGAGCACGTAGGGGGTGAAGTGGTCGTAGAGCACGGCGGTCTGGATGTCGGCCGGCGCTGAGCCCCGAGGTCTGCCACAGCTGGCGGGCCACCGACGTCCATCTCGCCCAGGCCGCAGAGGTCGTCGTAGTAGTACGAGGTCATCATCTCCTGCCCCGGTCCGGCCCCCTGGGCGGCCGCCTCGATGACCACCGGCGTCGACGGGCAGGTCGCGGGCCCGCTCCAGGGAGGTGACCACCAGGGCCTGGCCCCCGTCGGTCTCCTGGCAGCAGTCGAGCAGGTGGAGCGGCTCGACGATCCACCGCGACGCCTGGTGCTCCTCGAGGGTGATGGGCTTCTCGTAGAACCAGGCCTTGGGGTTGGTGGCGGCGTGCCTGCGGTCGGCCACCGCCACCCGTCCCAGGTCCTCGGAGGTGGCCCCGGACACGTGCAGGTAGCGCTGGGCGGCCATGGCCACCCACTGGGCCGGCGTCAGCAGGCCGAAGGGCGCGTACCAGGCGAAGTTGGCCGTCTCGGCGTTGGGCACGGGCGGCCGGTCCTGCACGCCGGCCCCGAACCGGTTGCCCGACCGCTCGTTGAAGGCGCGGTAGCAGACCACCACGTCGGCCACCCCGGCCTGGACGGCCAGGGCGGCCTGCTGGATGGTGCCGCACCCCGCTCCCCCGCCGTAGTGGATGCGGCTGAAGAAGGTGAGCTCGCCCATGCCCAGGCTGCGGGCGATCTCGATCTCGGGGTTGGTGTCCGCGCTGAAGGTGACCATGCCCGTCGACCTCGGCCGGCTCGATGCCGGCGTCGCGCAGGGCCAGGTCCACCGCCTCGACGGCCAGGCGCAGCTCGCTGCGGCCGGACTCCTTGGAGAACTCGGTGGCCCCGATGCCCACGATGGCGGTGTTGCCGGTGAAGGCGTGGGCGTCGCCGCTCATCGGTGCCCGGCCATCACCGCGCCCCGTGGTGTCGGCCGGTCGCCGGCGAGGGCAGCAGCAGCCGCACCGTGCCGGTCACGTGGTCGCCGAGCCCGTTGGCCCCCCGCAGCGGTCACCTCGACCGCGCCCTTCGCCGCTCCGGCGTCGGACCGGTCGGCGTCCTTCGGTGACCGACCCGGTCAGGGTCATGGTGTCGTCGGGGTAGTTGGGGGCGCCCAGCCGGATGTTGACGTCGGTGAGCACGGCCCCGGGTCCGGACCAGTCGGTGACGTACCGGCCGACGATCCCGTTGGTGGAGAGGATGTTCATGAAGATGTCCTTCGAGCCCGCGCTCGGCGGCCAGCACCGGGTCGTGGTGGACGTCCTGGTAGTCGCGGGAGGCGAGGGCGGTGGAGACGATCAGGGTGCGGGTCAGCGGGATGGCCAGGTCGGGGAGCGCGTCGCCCACCGCCACCTCCTCGAAGGGCAGCGTGGTCGCGGTGCGGCGGCCGCCGGCGGCCGTGTCGGTCGTCGCGCTCATACCGTCACCTGGTCGGCCGGCCCGCAGCTCGCCGACCACCTGGCGCCCCAGCCGGGCCAGCTGGGCGCTCGGGGGCCCGAGCATGCAGCTCGATCTGCTTGCCCCACAGGAAGTAGCGGTGGATCGGGTACTCGATGTCGGCGCCCATGCCCCCGTGGAGGTGCTGGGTGGCGTGCACGGCCCGCTGGCCGGCCTCGGAGGCGAACCACGAGGCCACGCTGACGGCCAGATCGGCATCGAGGCCGTGGTCCAGCCGCCAGGCCGCCTGCCACATGGTGACCCGGATGGACTCGGTGTCGATGGCCGCATCGGCGGCCCGCAGCATGGTCCCCTGGAAGGTGGACAGCGGCCGGCCGAACTGCTCCCGGGTGTTGAGGTACTCGGCCGTCTGGGCCACGGCCGCCTCGGTCACCCCCACCTGGAGGGCGCACAGGCCGGTCCAGGCCCGGTTGAGGATCCAGCGCCAGCACGTCGCGCGCCCGCGGTCGGGATCCCCGCCGGCCAGCAGGTCGTCGGCGGCCACCACCACCCCGTCGAGGTGGAGATGGGGATGGACCTCCCGGTTGGTGGTCACGGCCCGCTCGATGGTCACGCCGGCGGCCGTCGGGATCGACCACGGCGACGACCACCCCGTCGTCGACGGCCACCGGGACCAGCACCCGGTCGGCCACATGGGCGTAGGGCACGGCGAAGGCCGTCCCCGACAGCACCAGCCCGTCGGCGTCCGGCTTTGCCGGCCACCGACGGGCGGCCCGCGCCCCCGCGGGCGATGTCGTCGGCCACATCGGCCAGGGCGGCGGTCAGCACCACGTCGCCGGCCACCACGCCGGGCAGCAGAGCCGTCCTCAGGGCCTCGGACCCGAACTCGGCGACGGGCAGGGCGCCGAGGGCCAGGGTGGCCCACAGCGGCACCGGGGCCACCGACCGGCCCTGACCCTCGAGGAGGATGGCACAGCTCGACCATGCCGTAGCCGCCGCCCCCGTAGGCCTCGGGGAGCGACAGGCCGAGCAGGTCGGCCTGGGCCAGCTCGGCCCACAGCTCGCGGTCGAACCGGTCCTCGGTGGCCTCGACCTCCTGGACCCGGTCGGGGGTGACCAGGCCGGCGAAGATGCCGTCGGCGGCCTCGGCGCACGGCCTGCTGCTCCTCGTTGAAGGTGAAGTCCATCAGGTCCTCCTCGTCTGCGTCGGTCGGCGGCGTCGGAGCGGCGTCGGGCGACGGCGTCGGCCGGTCGGAACACCGGCAGGGTCAGGTCGTCGTCGAAGGCCTCGAAGTCGGCGACCACCGGCATGCCGATGGCCACCGTCTCGGGGGTGATGCCGGCCACGTTGGCCACCAGCCGGGTGCCCTCCTCCAGCTCGACCAGCGCCACCACCAGCGGGTAGTCGAAGGCCGGCACCTGGGGGTAGTGGTTGACCACGAAGCTGTAGATGGTGCCCCGGCCCGAGGCGGTGAGCGTGTCCCACTCGAAGGAGCGGCAGTTGGCGCAGGCCGGCCGGGGCGGGTGCCGGAGGGTCCCGCAGTTGGTGCACCGCTGGATGAGCAGCTTGTGCTCCTTGGCCCCGTCGAAGAAGAACCGGTTGTCCTGGGTGAGGGCGGGACGGGGCCGCTTCGGGACGGGCGGCCGTGCCGGCGCCCGCGGGCTGCCGCCGCCTTCGGCCGGGGCTTGAACTTGAGGATGCGGAACAGCATGGTGGCGACGGGCTCGCCGTGCTGGTCGGTGAACTCAGCCGGGTGGTGACGAAGTGGCCGACGCCGAGGCCGGTGGCCTTCTCCGCCGAGACCGAGTCGATCACGAGCTGCACCTCGAGCTCGTCGCCGGGCACCAGGGGCCGCACGTAGTGCTGGTCGCAGTTGGTGGCCACCACCGAGGTGAACCCGGCCTCGTCGAGCAGGGCCATGAGGGTGTCGCTCGGCGAGTCGCTCTCCGGCCTCCCCTGGGCCCGGGCCTCGACCCGGTCTGAGGGTGGCCCGCAGCCCCCGCATGATCCAGGCCTGGAGCATGGTGGGCGGGGCGATGATCCCGTCGAAACCGGCCGCCCGGGCCGCCTCCTCGTCGAGGTAGACCGGGTTGTGGTCCCCCATGGCCTCCACCCAGTGGCGGATCATGGGCAGGTTGACCGGATCGTGGCGCCCGGATGGCCGGACCCGAGCGACAGCCCCACGAAGGCCTGCAGCCGCTCGTCCAGGGATCGGCCGTCGGCGCCGGTCGGGCGTCGGGGTCGGACGTGGCCCGTCGGCTCGACGTGCTCACCGGGCCGACCGCTTCATCCCCAGACCGGCCATGGCCAGGATCTCGCGCTGGACCTCGTTGACCCCGCCGCCGAAGGTGTTGATCTGGGCCTGGCGGCCGGCCCGCTCGAGCTCGCCGTGGAGGGCCGCCCCCGGCGATGCCGGGGCTGAGGTAGCCGGCGGCGCCCACGATGCCCAGGAGGCGCCGGTAGATCTCGACGGTCGATCTCGGTGCCGAACACCTTGACCGCCGAGGAGTCGGCCGGGCCGAGCGTGTCGTCGGCCACCGCCGCCGTCATCCGCCAGTTGAGCAGCTTCTGGGCCTCGAGCAGGGCGTAGGTGCGGGCCAGGTCGGCCTGCACCCAGTCGACGTCGGCCACGCCCTCGTCGATGGCCCACTCGGCCGTCTCGGCCCACAGCCGCGTGGGCCAGGGCGCTGACCGCGGCCAGGCCGACCCGCTCGTGGTTGAGCTGGCCGGTGATCAGGCGCCAACCCTCGTTGAGCTCGCCGACCAGGGCCGAGGGGGGCACCCGGACGTTGTCGTAGTAGGAGGCGGTGGTGGCCACGCCGCCCACGGTGACGATGCGGCGTGCACGAGAACCCGGGTCGAGGAGGTGGGCACGAGGAAGATGGAGATGCCCTTGTGCTTGGGGGCGTCGGGATCGGTGCGGGTGGCCAGCCAGATGTAGTCGGCCTGGTCGGCGCCGCTGGTGAAGACCTTGTTGCCGTTGATGGTCCATTCGTCGCCGTCGAGCACGGCCCGGGTGCGCAGCGAGGCCAGGTCGGTGCCGGCCCCGGGCTCGGTGTAGCCGATGGCGAAGTTGATCTCGCCGGCCAGGATGCCGGAGAGGAAGAAGCTCTTCTGCTCCTCGGTCCCGTACCGCATGAGCATGGGGCCCACGGTGTTGAGGGTGACGAAGGGGAACGGGCGCCCGGGCCCGCTGCACCTCGTTGAAGAAGATGAACTGGTCGGAGGCCGGGCGCCCCTGTCCGCCGAACTCCTTGGGCCAGCCGATGCCCAGCCAGCCGTCCTTGCCCATCTGGCGGACGAGCGTGCGGTAGCATCGCCCCGCCCTCGGTCTCGGCTGTCGAGCGCCCGGCGGGCCTCGTCGGTCAGCAGATCGGCGAAGTAGGCCCGCAGCTCGGCCCGGAGGGCCAGCTGCTCAGGAGTCTCTTCGAGGTGCATGACGTGTGATCCCTCCACTCGTTTGACGCTGACACCCTGAACCGGTCCGGGCCCATGAACTTACCCACATCACACGGCGACCGGCCGGCGAGCGACCGGAGAGCGGGGCAGCCGAGGGACGCACGTGGCCCCGCCGACGCTGCCTCCGGCACCCGCCCGCGCTCCCCCTGCACTCACCGGCACTTCACCGTGCTGCATCGTCGTCGTGCCAAGTGCTCCCCGCCACATGGCGGTGGAGCCTCGGTGCACGACTGGCCTATGATAACTGATACACGTTCTAGAAACGTCATCGGCCAGACGAGCCGGTACGACCGAGGGGCCTAGCCAGGACGTCCCGGCAGCACCGGGTCGGATCGACCGGGGGAGACACCATGGAAGTCACCGACATCGACCTGGGTGATCCCGAGAACTTCGTCGACGGGGTCCCTCACGAATGGTTCGCCTACCTGCGCCGGGAGGCGCCGGTCCAGTGGCACCCCGACCCGGCCGGTTTCGCCGAGGGATTCTGGTCGGTCACCCGCTACGACGACTGCGTGGGTGTCAACCGCGACTACGAGCACTTCTCGTCCTACCGGGCCGGCGGCCCTGTTCCACGACATGGACGAGGAGGCCCTCGGCCCAGCAGCGCATGATGATGCTGAACATGGACCCGCCCATGCACACCCGCTACCGACGCCTGGTCAACAAGGGGTTCACCCCCCGGATGATCCGGGACCTCGAGGCCAAGGTGGTGGCGGCGACCGACTCCATCATCGACGCGGTGTGCGAGACGGGCTCGGCCGACTTCGTCGAGCAGATCTCGGCCGAGCTGCCCCTCCAGGTCATCGCCGACCTGATGGGGGTCCCCCAGGACGACCGGCACCTGGTCTTCGACTGGTCCAACCGGATGATCGGCTCCGAGGACCCCGAGTACCAGCTCGGACGCCGACGCCGGGGCCCAGGCGGCCATGGAGCTGTTCGCCTACGCCGACGAGCTGTGCGCGAAGAAGCGCCTCGATCCCCACGAGGACCTGTTCAGCGTCCTCACCCAGGCCGAGATCGAGGGCGACCAGCTGTCCCAGCTCGAGCTGGACCTGTTCTTCCTGCTGCTGGCCGTGGCCGGCAACGAGACCACCCGCAACCTGATCTCGGGGGCCATGGTGGCCTTCTTCGACCATCCCGAGCAGTGGGAGAGGCTCCGGGCCGACCGCTCGCTCCTGCCCTCGGCCGTCGAGGAGATGCTGCGCTTCGTGACCCCGGTCATGCACTTCCGCCGCCAGGCCACCGCCGACGTGGTCATCGGCGACCAGAAGATCGCCGAAGGCGACAAGGTGGTGTTCTGGCACATCTCGGCCAACCGGGACGAATCGGTCTTCTCCGACCCCAACGGCTTCGACATCGGCCGGACCCCCAACAACCACATGGCCTTCGGGGGCGGCGGACCCCACTTCTGCCTGGGGGCCAACCTGGCCCGCATGGAGATCCGGGTGATGTTCGACCGCCTCCTCGACCGGATGCCCGACATCCGCCTGGACGGCCAGGTGCAGCGGCTCCGATCCAACTTCATCAACGGCGTGAAGCACATCCCGGTGGCCTTCGCCCCGTCGGCGCCGGTCGGTCGCTGAGCCGCCCGGCCCGACTCCGACGCCGGCGACCGCACCAGAAAGCGGACGCCACCATGCGCTTCCACCAAGCAGTCACCTTCCTGCCCCTCGACGAGGTCCTCAGCCTGTCGACGGCCGCCGACACCCTCGGGCTACTCGGGGATCTACCTCTCGGACCACCTGTTCAACCCGCGGGACCTCAAGTCCCAGTACACCTACTCGAAGGCACCGGACGGCGCACCGTTCTGGGAGAAGGAGACGGCGTGGCCCGACCCGATGTGCCTGATCTCGGCGCTGTCGGCGGTGACCACCAACCTGACCTTCACCACCGGCATCTACATCGCCCCGGTCCGGGACCTGATCACCGTGGCCAAGACGGTGGGCACGGCCGCCGTGCTGTCCGACAACCGGGTGCGGCTGGGCGTCGGGGTGGGCTGGTGCGAGGAGGAGTACGTCCAGACCGGCCAGGACTTCCACACCCGGGGCAAGCGGCTGAACGAGATGATCCCGGCCCTCCGGGCCCTGTGGCAGGGGGGCTGGGTCGAGTACCACGGGGAGTACTACGACGTGCCCGCCTGCCAGATGAACCCGTCGCCCACCGAGCCCATCCCCTTCATCGGCGGCGGCAACTCCGAGGCCGCCCTGCTCCGGGCCTCCACCCTGTGCGACGGATGGGTCAACACCGGTGCCGCCACCCCCGAGGAGGCCTTCGCCGAGGTGGCCACCATCAAGGACGCCCTCAAGCGGGCCGGCCGGGAGCACGAGCCGTTCGCCATCTACCTGGCCGTGAAGGCCTTCCCCGACCTCGACCTCTACCGCCGGCTGGAGGATGCCGGGGTCACCGACCTCCTGTGCGCCCCGTGGATGGCCGTGGAGGCCAAGGAGGGCGACACCCCCGAGTCCATCCACGCCGCCCGGCTGGCCGTGTGCGAGCAGTTCGCCGAGCACTACATCGGGCCCATGGGCTAGGTGGGCTCTGGGCTGAGCGGGGCTGTTTTGGGGGCGGGGTCCCGGCCGGTGCAGGCGGAGCCAGCCGGGGCCAGGCGGGGGCGGGGGTCCCCCGAGGAGCGGGTGGGGCGTCCGGGGGATATCGAGCCGGCGGCTCGGGAGGCTCAGTAGACCAGTGGGGCCGGTTCCTCCGTGCCACCGAGAGGCTGGTCGGTGTCGGGCCGGGGCCCGGTGGGCTGGGCCGGATGGGCGGCCAGGCGGCGCAGCGGGTAGTAGAGGGCGCCGGCCACCACGAAACCCACCACGAAGGAGAGGTCGGCCCCGTCCAGCCGGTTGGACACCGCCCCGTGGATCAGCCCGGTGTCCATGAACGGCACCATGGCGCCGAATCCCACCACCAGTGAGAGCAGGGCGGGCCAGCCGGACCGCAGGTTCCGCCACTCCAGCATGTGGACCAGGGTCTCGCGGTTGACCCCACCGCGCCGGTCCCGCCAGTCGATGAGGACGACGGCCAGGAACGGGGCGATCCAGTACGCGGTGAACAGCAGGACGTTCTGGAACTTGGCCGCCACGTTGCCGGTGTTGAGCCACAGGATGAGGAAGAAGGCCACCCCCGTCCCGATCAGCGCCGAGACGTGGCGCTTGATCTTGACCCCTCCGGCCTGGACGGCCAGGGAGCCCGAGTAGTCGTTGAGGGCGTTGGAGGTGACGGCCCCGAACATGATGGCCACCAGGGCCAGCCCACCCAGCAGCCCCCCGCCCATCAGCTGCTGTACACCTGCCGCCGTCTGGCTGGCCAGGGTCTTGGCCCCGAGTAGTCCGATGGTGTACACCCACAGGAACGACCCGGCCAGGCCGGCGAAGGTGTACCAGAACAGCGGCTTCGGCGGGGTGTCGGTGGCCATGTAGCGGCTGTAGTCGGCGGCGTAGGTGGCCCAGCTGAACCCCCCCGAGAAGGCGATGGTCACCATGAGGAAGAACATGGCCACGGCCACGCCGCCGTGCACCGTGTTGTGCACCGGGAAGTGGCGGTGGGCCAGGATCTTGTAGGTCAGCAGCACGAACAGCACGGTCAGGACGACGGCGCCCCAGCTCTCCAGGCGGTGGATGAACTCGTAGCCGAGGAAACCGACCAATCCCTCCAGGGCCAGCACCACCAGCACCCCGACGGCGAAGGGCACGTGGAAGAGGATCTGGGCGGCCTGGCCGCCGAACAGTCCCACCAGGGCGTCCCAGGCCACCGACGACACCCACTGCACCAGCGCCACCACCGAGATGGACTTGCCGAAGGGCAGGCGGGCCAGGGGCAGCTGGGCCATGCCGGTCTTCGGTCCCCACAGGGCCAGGGCGGCCACCGGCGCCGCCCCGAGGAGCACGCCGACCACGATGGCGGCGATGCCGGTGGCGAGACCGAGGCCCAGAGCGGCGGCCAGGGTGCCGGTGAACACCCCGGACAGCTCCATGTTGGGAGCGAACCAGACGGTGAAGTTGCGCCAGTTGGCTCCGTAGCGGCCGTCCTCGGGAATGGGGACGATGCCGGCCGTCTCGAGGGTCAGATCGCCCTGCCGGGTGGGTCTGGCCCCGTCGAACACGCTGATGGTGGTGGTCACCGGTCTGGTCATCCTCTCGGGTGGGTCGTGGGTTGGGTCGTTGGGTGGGTCGTGGGGTGGGTCGTGGGGTGGGTCGTGGGGTGGGTCGTGGGGTGGGTCGTGGGGTGGGTCGTGGGGTGGGTCGTGGGTGGGCGTGGGGTGGGTCGTGGGGTGGGTCGTGGGGTGGGTCGTCGCCGATGCCGCCTCGGCGGCCGGTGCCGGTCGTGTCCTGATTCTGCACCGGATTGAGGTAGTCGTGGCCAGTCCGGCCGGGGCCGGGCCGGGGCCGAGCCGGGGGCGGGCCAGAGCCGGACCGGAGGCGGGCCGGTTCGCTGGTGGTGACCCGGCCGGCAACGGACGGATACCGGTCGTTCCGGGGCCCGGATGCGAACGCCGATGCCGGCCGACACTAGGGTCGGGACATCACGTGCCACGGGAGGAAACCATGAAGGAAATGAAGCTCGGACTGCAGCTCGGCTACTGGGGATCGGGACCCCCCGCCAACGCCCCCGAGCAGGTGGCTGCGGCCGAGAGCCTGGGGTTCGACTCCGTGTGGACGGCCGAGGCCTACGGCTCGGACGCCCTCACCCCGCTGGCCTGGCTGGGATCACAGACCACCAAGCTGCGCCTGGGCACCGCCCTGTGCCAGCTGTCGGGCCGGACCCCGACGGCCATGGGCATGGCCGCCATCACCCTCGACCACCTGTCGGGTGGTCGTTTCGTGCTGGGGCTGGGCGTGTCCGGCCCCCAGGTGGTGGAGGGCTGGTACGGGCAGTCGTTCTCCAAGCCCCTGGCCCGCACCCGCGAGTACATGGACATCGTGCGCCAGGTGGTGGCCCGGGAGGGAGTGGTCACCAACGACGGCCCCCACTACCCGCTCCCCTACCCGGGGGGCACCGGGCTGGGCAAGCCGCTCAAGCCCATCGTGCACCCGCTGCGACCGGAGATCCCGATCATCTTGGGGGCGGAGGGACCGAAGAACGTGGCCCTGGCCGCGGAGATCGCCGACGGCTGGTTCCCCATCTTCTTCTCGCCCAACGCCGTGAAGGCCTTCGAGCCGGCCCTGGCCGAGGGGTTCGCCCGGCCCGGGGCCCGGCACACGGCCAAGGACTTCGAGGTCATCGCCTTCGCCCCGACCATCATCGACGACGACGTCGAGCGGGCCGCCGACCTCATGCGTCCCTCGGTCGCCCTCTACATCGGGGGCATGGGGGCCAAGTCGATGAACTTCCACTTCGATGTGTACGCCCGTATGGGCTACGAGGCCGAGGCCACCAAGATCCAGGAGCTGTACCTGGCCGGCCACCGGGACGAGGCCATCGCCGCCGTGCCCACCTCGCTCATCGAGGACACCGCCTTGATCGGACCCAAGGAGAAGATCAGGGACGACCTCGAGGGATGGAAGGAATCCATCGCCACCACCCTGCTGGTCTCCGGCGGCCCCGACACCCTGCAGACTGTTGGCCGAGTTGGTGCTGTAGGTCGGCTCGGTCGTCGGTCGTCGGTCGCTCGGTCGTCGGTCAGGGCTATGGGTTCGGGTTCGTAGGGTCAGGAGCGTTGGGAGGGTACCTTCCTCCGGCGGCTCAGCTGACGGTAGAGGTCCATGGTGCTGGGATGGACGGCGTCCAGAGGCTCGATGTCGTCAGCCACCAGCCTGAGCAACTCGGCCATGACGGCATCCACTCCGGCCGGATTACCCCCAGCGTCGGCGGCGCGCATCAACATGCGGTAGAGGCGCTCGTCGTAGGGACTGACGACGAGTCCCCGGCGGGCGGACCACTCCGCTCCCCGGGCGTTCCCCTGCCGGAGGTACGTCCCGGCCAGGCGACCGCTGAGGTCGACCACTGCTGCCTCTATGGCCGGGGCGATCCCTTCGAGGATCGGCCAGTCCGAGGAGCGGAGGCCCGTCGAACGGTCTGCCCCGCACCAACAACAGCGCATCACGCCACTGCTCGGGACGGTCCGAACCGGCGAGGCCCACGAAGCGGTCCCAGTCCGTCCCCACCGTGCGGGCCAGCGCCAGCCTCCCATGCGACCGGGGCAGGTGGTCCGTGCCCTCGGCGCTCTGGCCCAACGATCGCCTGGCCACCGATGCTGTCGAGTGCAGGCTGGACGGTGCCATCAGGCGGTCGGGCCATAGTGCGGTGGCCCACGCATCGTTGGAGGCGCCGTTGGGGTGCATGGCCAGATAGACCACCAGCTCCTCCGCCCACGCCCTCGTGAATGGTCGTGCCGCCCCACGAATCTCGATGGGGCCGAGCACGGCCACTATGACATCGAGGTCAAAGTCGGTGTCGGGTTGGGCGTCGGTGTGGGCGCCGGTCCGGGGATCGGTGTCACCGTCCGAGTCCGAGTCCGAGTCCGAGTCCGAGTCGGAGTCGGAGTCGGAGTCGGAGTCGGAGTCAGCGTCGGCTTCGGCGGACGGGGCGGGACCTGTTCGTCTCTGCGTCGCGGGGCCGGCCAGAAGGACCGATTCGGCCGGAACGACTGGTCCGGCCGTGGCTGCCGTCACCGTGCTCAGCGTCGGTTCCGACGGGATCAGCAGCGCGTCGTCCCTCGTGGCCGGAAGGCGGATGGGCAGATTCACGTACGGCTCCTCCGACGAGAGCACGGCCTCCCGGGTGGCGGCGGTGTCCAACAACGCAGTGACCTGGTCCCATTCTTGGGAATCGATGCGCTGGGGGAAGGCGACGGCGCCGAGCAACTCGAGCGAGGCAGCCCAGGTGTCACCGGTCAGTCGCACCGAGTACTGGGCCTCGATCCTTTCCCCGACGGCCACCACCGCCGTACCGAGGTCGGGATCCGAACCGATGTCGAGGAGCTCGACAACATCGGCCTCCCCCACCGCCGGCCCGCAGATCACCACCAGGGGATCCCATCGCTCCGATGCCTCGACGTGCCGGGCATCCGCGAAGGACGGGTAGCCGGTGGAGCGGAGCAGCTCCGTGCCGTCGATCCTCCTCCGGTACAGCGAGTGGACGAGATCGCCGACGTGAGCGTGGGAGGTGACGCCCTCGAAGCGGTCCAGCTCTGATCCGAATCCGACCACAGCCACCGAGAACTGCCCGGCCCAGTAGGAGGTGGCCAGCTCGAGGGCCAGCGCCCGAACCACGGCGTCGGCCTCGTCCGGGTTCCCGCTCACCACCAGCGAGCCCAGCGACTCCAGGTTGACCATGACCGGCCCGACGGTTCCCTGCCCGACCGTGGCCAACATCGGAGCCGCCGCACGTCGATCCGTTGGGGAGGCGGCACCGGACGGCAGCTCGGACCGCTCCACCACCACTGCGCGTTCGCGGCCCCTCAGCCAAGACCAGCTCGATGACCTCCGGATGGATCCGGACCCCCAGGACCTGGGGAACCCGCTCCGACAGCACCGGTGCCGGGGTGGCCCCGGAAGTCGGGGCGGGGGCTGACTCTGCGGTCGGGACCGGGGCCGACTCGGCTGCCCAGCGAATGGCGACGTCTACTTCGTGGGCGATACCGCACCCATCGCCGACCCGCAGGCGCTGCTCGAATCGCCGCCCCTCCTGGTCGGGGAGGCGGATGTAGCCACCCTCGGGCCGATGGCGCTGCTGGACACGTCGGAGGCGGTCGAGGAGCCGGACAACTCCGGCGCCGACCACTCCCCCTCCCAATGGGACAACCGGCACCGTGGGGGTGATCGGGGTGATCGGGGTGATCGGGGTGATCGGGGTAGTCGGTTCGGCCGCTTTGGTGGACGTGTGCGAGATGGGTGAAGCGGGTGAGGCGGGTGATGAGGGTGAGAGTGAAGGGGATGAGACGGCTGGAGTCACCAGATCGGAAGGTCCGGGGTCGGCTCGGTTGGGGACCCCGTTGCGATCGAGCGATCGTGAGTTGGTCGTGGCCGGCACCGGAATCACCGGGAGCCTGGGAGGCGCCGACGCTGCCGGCTCCGGCGCCGATGGCGCCGGGATCCCGACCACGGTGTCGACCGTCCGGGTTCCAGGGGCGGAGCCGACGGGTGGCGGCAGGAGGAGCCGCCACCCCGGAACCACCCAGTGCCCTTCGTCGAGGGACCGACCATCGGCCTGGGTGATCCCGTAGTTGTACTCGGCCAACTCGTGCCAGCGCAGGGCCGTGCCCAACTCGTCCTCGGCAATGGACCACAGGGTCTCCCGCGGCCGCACGAGGTGGGTCCTCGGCACGATGGGCGGATGCACCCGCACGCTACCTGCGGGCGAGGAATCGGACACGTCCGGAAGGGTCGGCCCCCCTCCGACCCTTCCCAGCCGTTCGACGTCCGATGTCAGGGTCGGGGGACAGGCCGACGACCTCGACCGTTCCTCGTCTTCCGTCTCGGGGGCGAGATCTTCCGTCTCGGGGGCGAGCAGAGCGACCGGAGAAGGCGACTGCGACGCCGGTGGGCCCGACACAGGGGCACGGGACGAGGTGCCGCTCCCGTCTCCGTTCTGCGGTGCTCGGTCTGGTCCGGACGCTCCGCTCGGTCGGGACGCACCGGTGGCGCCCAGCAGGCGGGCGATCGGCACCACATCGACCTCGGACCCGTCCGACAGATCAGTGAGCCCCGTCGACGGTGGCGAACCCAACAAACCGGGTGAGGTCGGCGATCCCGCCAACTCCACCGACCGCAGCGGCACAGCCCTCGCACCCGTCGCCGTCCGCTGCTTCGGGCTCGGGACCGGCCTCCCGACCGTCGATATGGCAAGTGCCGTCCCCACCAGGCACGCCACCACCGACTGCACCGTCCGGCTGGCCGGCAGCCTCACCGGGGTCCGACCGGTGGCCCACGAACGCAGTTCCACGACGACGCAGACCGTCATCCAGGCCCACGCCAACCAGGCCAGGACGAGGGCGAAGCCGGCGATCCATCCCGTGACCAGGCGGGGATCCCCGGGATGGGCAGAGGTGAGGGACCGTGAGACCTGCACCACGCCGGCATGGGAGAACGGCACGCCCCCGACGGCGACCAGGATGATCGGGACGGCCACCACCAGGAGGGCCAGGGCAGCCACCGACGACGCCAGCTTGAGTAGGCGCCAGCGGTCGAACGGGGGCGGAACGATGGCCCTGCTCACGGTGTACCCACCGTCACCCCCTGTACGTCGGCGGCCGAGGCCACGGCCGAGACGGGAAGCGAGTCGATGCCCACGAGGCCGAGGACCTCGGTCGCCATCCGATAGTGGATCTGTACCGTTACGACGCCCCCGGACACCGTGGCCGTCCCGGGATGACCGGCAGCAGCCGCAAACGACTCGGCGGCCGCCACCGCCGCGGCCGGATCGAGCTGGAGGGAGCCGGTGCGGAGAGCCTCCACCGATAAGGCCCCGGCACCGGCCCGGGCCGCCTGTTCCGCCTCGTCGGCGGCCGACTGTCGAGCTGAGAGCGCCGCTCCCCCGTCGACGACCAGGCCCAGCAGTGCCATGAGCGCCACCAGCAACAGCACCACGAACGCGCTGATGGAGCCGTCCTGGTCGCCCGGCGTGCGCACGATCCTCATCCCACCGAGCGGTAAGGATCGATGGGAGCCGTGGACGAGGCGTGGACCGTGGTCGAACCGGGAATTCCGGGAACGGACAGGTCGGCCAGCGGAACCCGGCACGCCACCGTCACCGTCACGTACCCACCGGGGTAGAAGTGGCTGACGTCGGTGGTCACGGTCCGACCGGCACAGGTCAGAGCGTGGTCCGACGTCCCCACGGCGGCGTCGATCTGGGCCTTCGCCTCGGCGCCGGACCCGTCGGTCTGTACCGATGCCACCTCGGCCCCGGCCCGGGCTGCCTCCACCACCTGTTGGCGCGCCTCGGCCACCCGACCGAACGCCACCACCACCAGCACCACGAGCAACAGCACCGGGGTCAGCACCACCAGCTCCACGGTCAGGCTCCCCTTCTCGTCCGGACAGGCGGGCGGTCTCATCCGGAGGACCGGAACTCCTGCACCGGTCCGATCTGGGTGGAGGAGACCGGTAGGGCCAGCCAGGGCAGGATGCTCTCCGCCCGACCCGTCACCGTGATGGTGGCTTCGTCGCCGGGGCCGATGGACACCGTCGCCGACGTCGCCGTCACCGCCGAGCCCGACCCCGAGAGCACCGATTCCGCCCGGGCCTCTCCGGCCGCCACGCTGCCGCCCGTCGTCCGGGTGACCTGGTCCCCCTCGGACGCGGCCAGCTGGACCACCTGGGCGGCATGGGCCCACAGGGCGAACTGCACCACGGCCAACAGGAGCAGCATGGCCACCGGGATCACCAGTACCGCCTCGACCACCGCCGAGCCGTGGTCGCCCCGGTAACCCGGCATGCCGCCAGTGGTGCGGGCGGTGCGGCGGGCAGCACCGCCGGCGGGCCGGCGATTGGTGCTACGGGAGTACAGCGACCTCAGTTCAGATTGATGGAGTTGGCCTTGGCCGTCACCTTGCTCACGATGATGGCGCCCACGGCGATGGCCAGGGCCGCGAACACCGCCGTCAAGATGACCTTCTCGACGACGGTGCCGGCCTCGTTCCAGCCGCCGGCGGCGCGGGTGCGGAGACGAAGGTAGGTCCACAGGGCAACGACCTGATGGGGGAGCATGGTGGTTCCTTTCTGTCGGTGCGAGGGTGGGGTCGAGGGTGGGGTCGAGGGTGGGGTCGAGGGTGGTGTCCAGGGAGGGGGCGTCCCGGGGACGAGGCGGAGCGCCGTAAGGGTCGGAGGGTGGGGACGAGCGCAGGGTCGGCGGCATCACCAGCCCCCGAGGATCCGGCTGAAGGCGGGATACCCCACGAAGAACAGGAAGCCGATCAGGAGCAGCGCACCGGGGAGGAAGAGGCGTTCGGTCATGGCGTTGGCGGCCGACTCGGCCTCGGCCTGCTCGTGCCGACGCAGCGACACGGCCCGGGCACTCAGGGACTGCCGGATCTTCGCCCCCTCGGTCCCCGCCAGTTGCAGGGACGACGACAGCTCCTCCAACTCGGGCACCCCGAAGCGGTGGCCGAGTCGACCGAGTGCGCTCCACGGCGACTCGCCGCTGTCACGGGCCTGCACCAGGACCCGACCCATCTGGGCGACGGCCCAGTCCGAGCTCACCTGGGAGGCGGCCAGCAGGGCCCCTTCGATCCCGACGCCGCCGGCCAGGCCCAGTACCACCAGGTCGACGAAGGTGCCCACCACGGAGCGGAAGTGACGGCGGCGGTCCTTCGCCCTCTCGGTCAGGGTCAGGAGCGGCACCCCGGCCAGGAGCGGCGCCGCGATGAGGCCCACCACGATGGGGATCCCGGCGGGAACGGTCGGACCGGCGGAGGCTACGGCCAGCCACAGAACCGGTGGTCCTAAGAGTCCGGCGGCCCCCGCCACCACCACCTTGGTGGCCAGCTGCTCGGCCGATTCACCGGTGACGGCCAGCGAGGCGAGAACGCCGGGCCAGTGACGATGGTCGACCAGATGGCTGCGTCGGAACCGGGCCAACACCGCCGCCCCCAGGCGCTCGGAGTGCGCGGCGCCCGCGGCCTTGACCCTGCGCCCCGTGGGGCTGACGGGTCCGGGGCCGGGGCTCAGGCCGTACTCGATCCCGACCGACCGATCGAGCGTGGCGGCCAGGGCCTCGAGCGAGGGTGGCGCCGCGTACAGGCTACGGATCACGCCCACGGCGCCGAGCCCGGCCAACGCCCCGAGCACGATCACCACCGTCACCGTTCGACCACCTGTCGGCCGAGCAGCCGGACCGGTGCCGGCGGCCGGGCCAAGGCGACCATCAGCGTCAGGCCGACGGTGTAGAGGATCCCGACCACCGCCAGCACCACCTGGCCCTGCACCGTCCCGAACGGGGCCAGGTAGGCGTGGGCCAGGAGCACGAGGCCCAGGGCGAATGCCACCGAGAACACCAGCACCGTGCGGACCCCGCTACGAACCGACGCCCGACTGGTCTCGATGCGGAGCCGGAGTGCCACCTCGTCACGGGTGGAGTCGGCCAGAGCCGCCAGCAGGTCCCCGAGGCGCTGGGCCCGGGCGCCAGCGGCCAGGAGCAGGGCGCACACCACCCGGTCGGCACTGGGGTCGGCCAGCTCGTCGGCGAACTGGACCAGGGCGTCGCCAGGCTGCATACCGGCACCCAGCCGACCGGCCAACCGGGTCGTCGCCGGTCGGATGGGCAACGGGGCCACAGGTGCGGTGGCCATGATGGCCTGGCCCAGGCCGGCGGAGGCTGTGAGGGTCGCCTGCAGCATCTCGGTCCAGGTGGCAATGGCCTCGATCCGTGCGATGGCGGTCGAGCTCGCCGTCCGGCCGAATAGTTTCGGCAGGCCGTAGATGGACAGGGCCGCCATCGGTCCGGCCACCGGCCACCGGGTAGCCACCACGGCCACCACTCCCCCGGCCACGGCCACGATCAGCAGAACCCGGTCGCCGCGGCCCGGCTCGGGTCGTCGCGCCCACCGTTGGGGTGCCTCGCCTGCCCGGTCCGAGTTGGTGCCGGGTGGGTGAGGGCGCCTGGCACCCCACCACGACCATGCCAAACCGGCCACGCCGAGGGCCAGGCCCAGGCCGCACGCCCCCACTGCCAGGAGCGCGGCGATCGTGCCACCGACTCGGAGGGCGACGGCGACGGCGGCGGCGACGGCCACGGCGATGGCGGCCATGGCGGCGGGGGTCATCCCGAAAACCCGAAGACGTCGACGCCGGTCGGCTCGTACCCGAAGCGACGCAGTTCCTCTACCGTCTCCTGACGGAGGGGCGACGACGGCTGGGCCCTCCGGTCGGGACCGGGACGGTAGACCTCGTTGGAGATGACCTGGACCCCTTCGGCGTCCACCACCTCCCGGATGGACGAGACGAATCGTCGACGCGACAGGACAGCCGGGAAGTAGTCGCTCCCGTGAGGGGCGGGGGCGTCGTGGGGGTCGTGGAGCTCGTCGGAGCGGCGGGTGCCGTGGAGCTCGTCGGAGCGGCGGGTGCCGTGGAGCTCGTCGGAGCGGCGGACGTCGTGGAGCCGGTGGTTGTCCTGGGGAGGGTCGAACTGTCCCTCGGGATCGTAGGCCTCGCTGTCGAGATGAACGACGAAGTGGACGGCACCGGCGATCAACAGGTTGCTGGACTCCAGCGGCAACCGCTCGGGAGCCTGCACGGCATAGGACGCGATCCGGCGGAACACCCCGGCCGAGGAGTCGGCATGGATGGTGCACATCGAGCCGGAGCGGCCCTGGCTCATGGCATTGAGCATGGGGAGCACCTCATCCCCCAGGACCTCGCCCACGATCACCCGGTCGGCGTTCATCCGCAGCGCCCGCCGGACCAGGTCGGAGACGGAGACCAGCCCCTCGCCCTCGACGTTGGCCGGTCGCGCCTCCAACGCCACCATGTCGGGATGCGCGACGTGGTCCGCGTCGAGTCCCAGCTCGAGCGCCTGTTCGATGGTCACGATGCGTTCACGTCTCGGGATCTCGGCGGCCAGGGCCCGGAGCAGCGTCGTTTTGCCCGAGTTCATGGCCCCGGAGACCACGATGTTCTTACGGGCCCGCACCGCCGCCGCCAAGAAGGAGGACAGGCCGTCGCTCAAGGTATCCAGTTCGACCAGGTCGGACAGGGACAGCGTGGCATAGCGGTGTCGACGGATGGACACGGCCGGCCGCGCCGACACCGCCATCAGCGCCGACAGCCGGCTCCCGTCGGGCAACCGCAGGTCGACCTCCGGACGGGCCATGTCGAACCGCCGCTCGGCCAGGCCGAACCGGCTGGCCGCCGCCCGCACCATCTCGATGACCTCCTCGTCCGAGTCGGCGATCGGAGGCATCAGTCGCTTCGATCCGTCCGCGAACGTGGCCCATACCCGGTCGCACCCGTTGATGTCGATGTTCTCGATGTCCGGGTCGTCGATGAGGCCCTGTAGGCCGGCCATACCGAAGAGGGCGTCGAGGACGGCCTGGGCCAGAGCCTGTTCCTCGACCGGATCGGCTGGGATGACGGACACGGAGGCGGTGGTCCCCGTTGCCGGCTGCCGCGATCCGGCACCGGTACCCGGCCCGTGCAATGGCGACAGGCTGCCGTGCGGCGCGTAGGCCGACGACGGGCCCGACTCCAGTTGGGAGAGGCGGTCGAGGTGAGCGAATATCCGTTGGCGGGCGAATTCTCGGCGATGATCCCCGGACAGCCCCGTCGCGCCCGGACCGGCCAGGTCCTCGGCCACCAGTTCCCGCAGTTCGGCCGCCAGCGAACGGCTCACCGGACCGCCCCCTGCTGGGCCGTTTCCGGTTCGGCCTCCCGCTGCGTCTCCGTCTCCGGCTGTCTCTGTCTCTCCGGCTGCCTCTCCGTCTCCGGCTGTCTCAGTCTCTCCGGCTGTCTTTGTCTCTCCGGCTGTCTTTGTCTCTCCGGCTGTCTTTGCGGTACCTGCTCCGGTGGCAGCAGTAGGGCGGCGGCGGTGCCCTGGCCCACGTCGAGGCCTTCGGTTGCCGGGCGGCCGGGACGGTTACCCTCGCCGGCTTGAGTTCCCCCCCGTCGTAGCTGGCGAAGGCGGCGGGCGGCCCGCGCCAGCGGCGTGACGGGCTCGGCCCGGTCCCTGTCCTCGGGCGCGGTGCCCTCGACCCCCTCGTCCTCCGCCCTGTCCTCGCCCTTGCCGGGCGCGGCCAAGACCCCGGCCAGTCGACGGGCTGCCACCACCAGCAAGGAGCGTGAGAGCTGCCGGCTACCTCCCTCTTGACCCGACGCCACGTGTGCCGCCGCCAGGTCGAACGGCACCTCTCCGATGACTGGAAGCCCGGTGAACTCCTCGATGGCGGCGATGTGATGGCGTCCCGCCCCCACGACGACCAGAGCGATCCGGTCCCCGCACCGATCCGCCAGCGCCTGGGACCGTTCCCGCACACGGAAGATCGACGGTGCGTCCCTTCGGAGCAGCACGACGATCTGATCGGAGTGCTCCATCCAGAGAGCGGTGCCGTCTGCGGCACCATCGGGAAGGAGCCGGCCCCCGTCAACCAGGAGGTCCCACGGCCCGGGTTCCGATGACGCGCAACTCTCCAGGAACCCCTCGACGGCCCTCTCGGAGCCGACACGGCGGCTGTCCCTCGCACCGATCACCACGTCGAGGCCTCCAGGGAGGGCCTGCAGATGCGGCTCGATCGGGACAGGTTCCTCCGAGCGTCGGGACGCCGTGACGTAGCTGGTCCACCCGCGGGAGACCGTGAGTCGGAAGCGAGCGGCCAGATCTCCGCCGAAGGGATCCGCTTCCACCACCGCCACCCGGCGATCGTGGGGCCAGGTCGCACCGACCAGGCAAGCCAGCGTGGTGACCCCCGGTGATCCCTTGACCGAAACGAAGGTGGTCAGCGTCACGGGGAACCCGATGCAGCACTGGAGCCGGAGGTTGAGCCGCCACTGGAGCCGTCGGCGCTGGACCCGCCCGAGACGGAGCTGCCGGATGCGGGGAGGAGGACCAGGCTGACCTGGGACGCAGACGACGCCGAAGCCACTGCGGCAGCCAGAGTCGACGGCACCTCGACCGACACCAGTTCAGCTACTCCAGAGGCCGATGCCGGGGGCGGCGTGGTGGCTTCGAACACCGTGGCCTGGGCCACCAGCACGCCGCTCGCAGCGATGGTGCCGGCTCCGGCGCCGCTGCCGGTGCCGGTGCCGGTGCCGGTGTCGCTACCGGAACCGTCGGCTGCTCCGTCGACGGGCAGGACCGTGCCGACCCCGGGAGTCTGGATGATCATCACCTGATCTCCCGGTTCGACGCCGTTGGAGGGAAGTTGGCCCTCCTTCAGGGCCAACCCGACCACGGCGCTACCACCGGCCAGTGGCCGGGACGACGTCACGTCACTGAGCGCCATCAGCGAGCCTGCCGGGATCGTGACCGCCGCCCATGTTCCCGACAGCTCGGAGGCGCTGGCCACGGGGATCACCGAAAGCCCACCGGTGGCGGCGACGTCGACCGTGCCGAGATCGCTCCCGGTGATGCGCTGGCCCTGTCGGATCGTCGAGGTCACCACCAGGACGGGGACCCGGTGATCGGCCGACGAGTACACACTGGCGAAGATGGCGATGCTGGCCAGCACCAGCAGGGCCGAGGCCACCGTCACCAGCGGTCGTCGCCCCCGGGTCACCACGGGCAGCCGGTACTCGCCGCGACCGTTGGACGACCGACCGGCTGTCGGCGTGCGATCGAGCAACGAGGTCACGACGGACCTCCGCCTTCGGCGGAGCGGGGAGAGGCCGGTCCGAAGAGTCCGGACGGACCGGTGTCCACACTCTCGACCTGCACGACGCGGACCGGAGTCACCGCCGAAGTGGCGAGGGTGGGTAGCGTGCCCTGGCCCGGGGCTCCCACGGCACTCCACGACACCGTCCAGGTGATGGTGGCACGGACCAGGTAGGCGGCGGTGTCGGGGTTGCCGTCGGTGAAGGGCTGGCCCAGTGACGAGGTGCGGTAGGCGTAGAGGCAGGCGGTGTCCTGCATCTGAGCCGGAAGGAACAGGTCGAAGGCCCGACCGGGACCGGCGCATGTCACCGCACCGCCGTCACCCATCCGCCACGTGACCGCCACCGGGGTGGCCACCGCCGTGGCACTCACCGCTCCCGCCGATGCCGTAACCGAATAGGGATGCCAGATCGATGGATCGACCCACAGCCAGGTGGGAAGGTTCACGACAGACGACGCGGCCGGGTTGAAGTGCAGCGTCGGGGAGGGCAGTCGGAGAGAGTCCTCGGCCTGGAGAGCGACGGTGCGAGGATCGACGCCAGGGGTGGTCGCCGGGGCCTGACTGGTGATCCACACCGTCTGGGTGGTGTTGGCCCCGGTACTTCCGTTGACGCAGGTGATCGAGTACCACCCGCCCGGCGTCGGTCCCCCGGGGGCGAAGCCCCCCTCGTCGTTGAGCAGGAGCGACGTGGAGGTGCACGTCCACCCACTTGTACCGCCGGAACTGCCTCCGCCACCGGTGCTGGTTCCGCCGGTTCCGGTGGCCGAACCGCTATCGGACACTCCCACGGTGACCGTGCCATTGCCGTTGTCGGAGCCCGAGGCAGCTCCGAATGCAGGAGACGGATTCACCACCGTGGCCACGACCACGATCACGGCAATGGAGGTGGCGATGCTCACGGCCGCGGCGATGACCTGGGAACAGGAGGCCGCGCCCGAGACAGAGGCAGTGGCTGCGGTGGTGGTGGTGGTGGTGGTGGTGAGAGCCCCGGACGAGGCGACCGGGGACGACCGGGCCGCCCGGGCGGCCCGGTCCGAAGGGACGGTGCGGTGGAGTTCGCTCATGAGCCGCTGCACTGGCCCACCCCTACCGTCTGGTCCGCCAGCTTCCAGCCGCTGGCAGTGAGTTCCATGGTCGACGAGAACAGCTCGAAGTCGACCTGGCCCAGCACGCCTGGCACGGGGCGACCGGTGGCCACCGAGACGACCACCTCGCTGTCGTGCACACAAGCTCGTACCGTGGCCAGTTCCGGTCCCTGCGTTACGACCTGAGGGTCCCCGAACGCCACCGGGCCCGTGGCCACCTCACCGGCCAGCCGGATCAGCGTCAACAACAACTCGGAGGACGGCAGCTGAGGGGCAACGGTCGTGGCCGCCAGCTCGGGTGCCGTGGCATCGGCAGTCCGGGCGGCGTTCTCGAACGCCAGCTCGGCGGCGATCCACGCGGAGATGACCGGACCCTCCGGCGCAGGAGCAGCGGGTGCGGGTGGCACCGGCGCGGATGCCGACACATCCGCACCTGACGCCGCTGGTGCGATCCTGATGCGTATCCGGCCTGACCCAGTGCCCGGGCCCGGTGAGCCGCATGCGGCGAGCACGGTGGCGCCCACCACGACGGCCAGCGCGCCGGCCCGCGGAACTGAACCCCATCGCACCGACCGGCGCCGAGCTCCCTGCACCATAGGGAGCGGACGATAGGAGCGGGTCCTGACACCGGCAACGAAGATTGCACCGCCGCTGCAACCGGTGGCGTCCCTCCCGGCGGTGGGCTTCGGTCCGGACGCGTGGTGGTCGGGCACTGGTGTGGACCGGTCACGCACCCGTCCAGGTTGAGAGATCGACCTTGCCGCCGCCCTGGCGGACACCTTGCAGAACGAATGTTGGGCAGTGTGGATCCTGCTCCTTGCCCCCATCCTGACGGCAGGATCTTCCTGAACAACAGGGGTTTCCGGCCACGACCCGGTGGTCCGGCCGTGGCGGTCCGTCCTCAGCGGCGGAGAGCGGGCGCTGGCCGCCGGAGCGGGAGTTTGCTAATCGCGGTCACTCGGGAAACGTCACCGCCTGCGCCGCCAGAGGGGGCGCAGAACGTCATGAGCGGATCGCAGACCGCTCACGGGTGGCGCGGAGGGTGCCACGCCGTGCGGCCGGTCCCCTTCGCTCCAGACCGGTGGGTCAGCCTTCGATGGCCGGCGCCGATGGGTCGGTGGTGGCCGGAGCGGGAGCACCTTCCGTGGCGACAGCCGGGCCGGTGACCAGCTTGGCGCTGAACTTGACGGCCTTGGTGGCCGTCACCGCCCCGGTCTGGAGGGGAACGGCGATGACCAGCAGGATCACGCCGACGCACGAAGAACGTGTCGGATGCCGAGCAGGATGATGCCCACCCGGCCCAGGAGCGTAGGGAGGCGAGCAGACCACCGCCCCGACCGCCCCGCCGATGGCCGTGGCGGTGAGCTTGTCCCGCCGGGAACGGTCGGACTTGATGCCGATCGATCCGGGCCGGGACGGCCACGTAGGTGATCATCATCACCCCCACCACGATGCTCAGGATGAGGGCGAACCAGATTCGGCCCCACCGGGCCGTGACCATGGTGGCGAACCCGAGGGCCAGGCCGATCGCGAATCCCCAGCCGAGAACGGTGCGTCCGGTGGCGCGCGGGCCCGGGCGAAGGCCGGACGGATATCGGGGTGGAGGGGGTCGGCGATGGAGAAGGCGAACACGGCATTGAGGAAGTAGGCCGCCGCGGTGATGGCGGCGATGCCCAGGACGATGGGGATGAGGACCGGCCCTCGGATGATCTGGAGGCTCTTGCCCTGGAGCACGATGGAGCTTGAGGTCGAGCATGGCGACCCAGATCCGCATGGCCGGCAGGACCTGGACCAGGGTCAGACGCCAGTTGGTGACCAGCAGCTTCACCCCCTGGAACAGCATGGCGAACGCCCCGACCACCAGGGCGAGCGGGGCCAGGCAGCCGGCTCCGCTGGCTGAGGGAGAGGATGACGCTCTCGACCATGGCGTCGTCGCCGTTCCGGATGGCCGCGACCAGGCGCTGGAGCTGGCTGAAGACGGTGGCCCTGCCGGGTGACATCGGACCGGCCGGGTCGGGCTCCGGGCCCAGGGCCACGGCGGTCCGGCTGGTGGTCCCGGTGCATCCGATTGGCCGCTGCGTCGGCCGCCCCGTTCGGTCATTGCCCGTACGCTACCGCTACGGTCCGGGCGGCATCGGCTCGGGATCCACCCGGCGGCCGGCCGCGAGGTCCGGCCCGTGCTCCCGGGACCGCTCCGGACTGGGCCACACTGGTCGCCATGGCAGCCCAGTACATCTACACCATGCGTGACCTGCGGCGGTTCTACCCGCCCGACCGGGAGGTGCTGAAGGGCATCAACCTCTCCTTCTACCCCGGGGCCAAGATCGGCGTCATCGGGGCCAACGGCTCGGGCAAGTCCTCGCTGCTCCAGATCATGGCCGGGGAGGACGACGGATTCTCCGGCGAGGCCCGCCTCACCGCCGGCTTCACCGTCGGGCTACCTGGCCCAGGAGCCCCAGCTCGACCCGACCAAGGACGTGCTCGGCAACGTGTCCGACGGCGTGGGCGAGGCCAAGGCCCTGGTGGACCGGTTCAACGAGGTCTGCGCGGCCATGGGCGAGCCCGACGCCGACTTCGACAAGCTGCTGGCCGAGCAGGCCGAGCTGCAGGACAAGATCGACGCCGCCGGGGCCTGGGACCTCGAGCGGACCTTCGAGATCGCCATGGACGCCCTCCGGCTCCCCCCGGGCGACGCCGACGTCACCACCCTGTCCGGCGGCGAGCGCCGCCGGGTGGCGCTGTGCCGGCTGCTCCTGTCCAAGCCCGACCTCCTGCTCCTGGACGAGCCCACCAACCACCTCGACGCCGAGTCGGTGGCCTGGCTGGAGCGCACCCTGCAGGACTACCCGGGCACCGTGGTGGCCGTCACCCACGACCGGTACTTCCTCGACAACGTGGCCGGCTGGATCCTCGAGCTGGACCGGGGCGCCGGCATCCCCTGGGAGGGGAACTACTCGTCCTGGCTGGAGCAGAAGCAGGCCCGACTGGCCGGGGAGCAGAAGGCCGACCAGTCCCGCCAGCAGGCCCTGCAGCGGGAGCTGGAGTGGATCCGGATGTCGCCCCGGGCCCGCCAGAGCAAGGGCAAGGCCCGGATCAACGCCTACAACGACCTGGTGGCCGAGGCCGAGGCGGCCGAGCGGCGGGCCGACAAGCTGGAGATCACCATCCCGCCCGGGCCCCGGCTCGGCGACCGGGTGGTCGATGCCGAGGGCCTGGTCAAGGGCTACGGCGACCGGCTGCTCATCGACGGGCTGTCGTTCCTGCTGCCGCCGGGGGGCATCGTCGGGGTCATCGGGCCCAACGGGGCCGGCAAGACCACCCTGTTCCGGATGATCGTCGGCGAGGAGAAGCCCGACGGCGGCGCCACTCGAGGTCGGGACCACCGTGCAGCTGGCCTACGTCGACCAGTCGCGGGACGAGCTGGCCGGCGACGCCACCGTCTTCGACGAGATCACCGGCGGCCAGGACCGGCTCGTCGTCGGCCACCGCGAGCTGCACGGCCGGGCCTATGTGGCCAGCTTCGGCTTCACCGGCAGCGACCAGCAGAAGAAGGTCGGCCAGCTCTCCGGCGGCGAGCGCAACCGGGTCCAGCTGGCCAAGGTGCTGAAGGAGGGTGGCAACGTGCTGCTGCTCGACGAGCCCACCAACGACCTCGACGTCGACACGCTGCGGGCCCTGGAGGAGGCGCTGCTCGGGTTTCCGGGGTGCGCGGTGGTCATCAGCCACGACCGGTGGTTCCTGGACCGGATCGCCACCCACGTCCTGGCCTTCGAGGGGGACTCCGAGGTCCGCTGGTTGGAGGGGAACTTCAGCGACTACGAGGCCGACCGCAAGAAGCGGCTGGGGGTCGACGCCGACCAGCCCCACCGGCATCCGATACAAGCCGCTGGTGCGCGACTGAGGCGGCATGGATGACCGACATCGCAGGACCGGACGCTTCGCCAGCGACAACTGGGCCGGGGTCCATCCCGACGTGCTGGCCGCCATCGTGGCGGCCAACGGCGACCACGCCCCCTCCTACGGCGCCGACCCGGTGACCGACCGGGGCTGCGCCGAGCTGTTCCGAGGACCACTTCGGCGACGACGCCGAGGTCTTCTTCGCCTTCAACGGGACCGGGGCCAACGTGGTGGGCCTGCAGTCGCTGCTGCGTCCGTTCGAGGCGGTGATCTGCGCCGAGACCGCCCACATCAACGTGGACGAGTGCGGCGCCCCGGAGCGGTTCCTGGGCAGCAAGCTGGTCGCCGTCGCCACGCCGGACGGGAAGCTCACCCCCGAGCTGGTCGGACGGCGCGGCCGGCGGCGTGGGCGACGAGCACCACGTGCAGCCCCGGGTGGTGTCGATCACCCAGTCCACCGAGGTGGGGACGTGCTACTCGGTCGAGGAGGTCGCGGCCCTGGCCGAGTGGGCCCACGGCCGGGGCATGTGGCTCCACCTCGACGGCGCCCGGCTGTCCAACGCCTGCGCCTCCCTCGGGGTCGGCCTCGGCGCCTTCGGCTCGGCGGCCGGCGTCGACGTGCTCTCCTTCGGCGGAACCAAGAACGGGGCCATGGGCGCCGAGGCGGTGGTCTCGTTCCTGCCGCCGGAGGACCGTCGGGCCTGCGCTACATCCGCAAGCAGTCCATGCAGCTGGCCTCCAAGATGCGCTTCATCGCCGCCCAGTTCACCGCCCTGCTGTCCGACGACCTGTGGCTGACGGAATGCCGACTCACGCCAACGCCATGGCCCGGCGCCTGGCCGACGGAGTCGCCGGCGATGCCGGGGGTGACGCTGGCCTATCCGGTGGAGGCCAACGGGGTGTTCGCCGTCCTGCCTCCGGCGGTGACCGAGGCCCTGCAGGAGCGAGTACCCCTTCTACGTCTGGGACGAGGCCGACCGGGGTGGTCCGGTGGATGGCGTCGTTCGACACCACCGAGGAGGACGTCGACGCCTTCATCGAACTGGTCTCCGAGGTGATGGGCGAGCTGGGGTAGCCCCTGGCCGTCGGCGGCCGGCCTCGACGTCCGGCCACGACAGGGCCTCCGGTCCTCGGCCGGTGGTGCGGGCGCGCCTCGAGGGCGGGCCCGAACCTCACTCCTCTAGGTCGAACAGGGGCGGGCTGGTGCCGGGGGGTGGGACCGGAGGACGGGGTTCGGCCCCGGTCCTGGCCTTGCGCCTCCGTTTGGGCCGTGTCGTTTCCTTCGGGGTGTCGGGTGGGATCCACTCCCACCCCCCGGGGCCCTTTTGAAGCACATAGCCCTGGTGGGTGCGCTGGCGGTGGTGGCGGGTGCAGATCCGGGCCAGGTTGTCGAGGGTGGTGAGACCACCGTGGGCGAAGTCCTTCACCCAGTGGTCGGCCTCCAGGCCCAGGCGGGCGTCACAGCCGGGCACCACACACCTCGGGTCCCGGAGGAGGAGGCCGGCCCGGACGTCACGGTGCTGGTGGCGACCGGGTGACCATACCGAGTGGACGTCGGTGGCACTGGTGACGAACACCTGGAACAGGCAGTCACCGAGGAGCTCTTGGGCCCAGGCCACCGACACCGGTCCCACCCCGGCGATCTCACAGCGGCCCCCGGGTCCGACCTTCCCCCGGCGCAGGGTGTCGAGGTCGATGATCACGTTGAGCTTGGCCCCGGGCTTGGGGGTGCGCACCGGGGGGGCGGCCGCTGCGGGATGGCGGTGTCGGCCCCGGTGGCCGGGTCGCCGGTGCCGGGATGGGCCGCCTCGGCCCGCTTCGGGCTTAGGGGGCCGAGGAACGTGCCGGTGATGAGGGCGTAGAGGGCATCGGCCCGGTAGTTGTCGGCGGTCTCGAAGCGGCCCTCGGCTTTGGCCTGGCGGTACTGGCGGTCGGCCTGGGCGTCCAGGCACGCCTTGACCTCGGCCCCGACCTCGGGGGTGAGGGTGGCCCGGAGGCCGAAGGACCCGTCGTCGTCGATGTAGTCCCGACAGCTCCGGTTCTGGTGCAGGCGCCGGTGGTGACGGGCGGCGTCCTCTGTCGAGCGTCCCTCGGCTCGGGCCCGCTGGCACCGCTCCTTGTGCTCGGCGTCGGTGTCGGTCTGTGCCCCTTGGACCAGGTCCTCTTCCCGGTCGGGGTTGATCCGGGCCGCCTCGGACACCCGTTGGGCCCGACGTCTGGAGATCCGGCCCCCCCGGAGGGCCTCGTCGATGGCGGGCTGGTCGGCCAGGTTCTCTCCCAGCCGCACCGTGTCCTTCGACTCCCCCACCGAGTCCCCGGTGGCAGCGGCGATGTACTCGGCCGCCGAGCGGTGCCCGGTGCGGGTGTGGATGTTGGAGCCGGCCACCCGGGCCGCGGCCAGGGTCTTGCCGGCCATGGCGGTCCGTTCCATCTCGGTGAAGAACTTGAGCAGGGTGACCGAGTCGTCCCCCGAGTAGCGCCCGGCCTCGTAGCCGGAGACGAAGGCCTTCAGGACCTCACCGGCGGCCCGGGTGCAGGCGAAGTCGGGGCCGGTGTCAGAACCGGTGCCGGGACCGGTGTCGGGACCGGTGCCGTTCTGCTCGGAGTCGGGGGCCGTCACTGCCATGGGAACAGTGAATCAGAGGGGTGTGACAGTGGCCCGGGCCGTGGGTTCCCATGGAACCGATCGATATCGGTTCGGGTGACCGGGAAGACCCGTACGACGGGGCTGGATCGAGAGCAGATCGCTCTCGATGAGTTCAGCAACAATCCACGCCCCACCTTCAGCCCCGATGGTCACCGTGTGCTCGAACATCACCAGCATCCAGGCCAAGTCGTCGTAGGTGTAGAGATCAAGATCGACGGTGTCGAAATAGCGCCGTATTCCATCGATTCGGGCATAAACGTGATCGTTCGTGTCCGACAACAAATGGTCGAGGAATGCAGCTCTGCGTCGTGGGTCATGTGCCATGCGACCACGATCGCAGCGGGGTGTATCAGGCGGCCGGAGGCCGTCCCGGGCCCGCTGGCCCGGCGAAGGCCTGGGCCACCGACATCCAGTCGATGGCGAGGTCGCCAGTGACCACGAGGGCGGTGTCAACCACATTGCGACGCTGGGTCACCGCCAGGCAGAAGTCGACCGCCGGCCCCGTGACCGTGGCAGAGGGCCCGCCGTCGTCCGACCCGGCGACGAACTCCCACGGGTCCCCTGTTGGCGACGTCAAGGTCAGGTCGATGCGGCCGGGCGGCACGTCACGGCCCCGGACCACGTAGGAGTAGGGACGGGCCCGCACGCCCAGATGGGCCACATGCCGCAGGCGGTCGGTGGCCTCCCGCCGGATCCCCAGGGCGTCAGCCACATCGGTGCCGTGGGCCCAGGTCTCCATCAGCCGGGCCGAAAGAAACGACCGGACCCCCATCGACGGTCCGTACCAGGGGAGGCGGGCGGAGGGGTCGGCGTCGGCGAAGGCGGCCATCATGGCGACATGGGCCTCCTTCCACCAGTGCAGGAGCCCATCGCCGTCCATGGTCCTTCCCCGCACCAGATGGATCTTCATGAGATCACCATCACCGGCCAGGGCTTCCTCCCCCGAGCGGGCGAAGGCCTCGGGCTCCACCATGGCCCGGCGTCCGGCGTCGTCGAAGTAGGCCAGGTGGCTGATCTGGTCACGCACCGCCCAGCCCTCGGCCGGGGTGGGACGGTCCCATTCGGGGGCGTCGGTCGGCAACGCACCGACCAGGCGACGACAGTCGGCATACTCGTCATCGACATCGTCGAGCAGTTCGGGCAGGGTGACCACCACCGGAGATTAGGGCACCGGAGGGATCGGGTCCCTCACTCGGCCGTCTCGATCCACGTCCTGTGGCCGTCCAGGACCTCGATCTCGGGATGGGACCAAACGAACCGCTCGACGGAGTCGAGCACCTCCTCCACATGGCCGGGCGAGCCGGCCACGGCGGCGAAGCCCACCTCCGACCGCTGCCACCGCTGTTGGTGGCCCACTTCGGCCGCGGCGACGCCGTAGCGGGATTTTGCTGACTCCACGATGTGCTTGACCACGGTCCTCTTGGCCTTGAGGGAGCCACCGGCGGGAATGCGGAGATCCATGGAGAGTGTGCAGGCGAACAGCATCGACCCAGCATGGCCGTCGTTCCCCGGGGTGTGCCAGGACGGACCTCGGAAGGATGACCATCGAGTCGCAGTCGTGGTCCCAGCAGGGCCACGTCCCGACGCCGGGGCCGGCATCGGGACGTGGCGGGCACCCGCCGGGGAGGGCTGTCGAAACGGGCCCATTGGTGCGAGCGCCTGCGGGATCGACTACCCCGTGGTGGAGCTGGACCAGCCACCGGACGGTGGTGTGCCGCCCTTGCCACCCCAACTTCCCCGCCCACCCGGGCCCCCGCCGCCCGGGCCCCCGCCCCCCGGACCTCCCTTGCCTCCGCCAGGCGGATCACCGATGGCCACACTGGTGGCCGTCACCACGTTGGAGGTGTCGGTACCGAACACGGCGACATGCTCGCCGACGGTCACGTTGGCGATGGTCGGCGAGGTTACCGAGGCGTCGCGGTAGGTGGTGGTCGAGCTCACGTTGACGGTGACGCTGGTGTTGTCCCGGGTGGTCAGGGTGAAGGTGCCGTCGCCCACCGAGGCCACCGTGCCCATGGCCGCCGGCGGGGAGCCTCCCGGACCGCCCGGGCCCCCGCCCCCCGGACCTCCCTTGCCTCCGCCAGGCGGATCGCCGATGGCCACACTGGTGGCCGTCACCACGTTGGAGGTGTCGGTACCGAACACGGCGACATGCTCGCCGACGGTCACGTTGGCGATGGTCGGCGACGTGACCGAGGCGTCGCGGTAGGTGGTGGTCGAACTCACGTTGACGGTGACAGTGGTGTTGTCCCGGGTGGTCAGGGTGAAGGTGCCGTCTCCCACCGAGGCCACCGTGCCCATGGCCGCCGGCGGGGAGCCTCCCGTGGGGGGAAGGGCACCGGTCGAGGACGACCCCGACAAGCCTGTCGATGACGAGGGGGGCGAGGTCGCCGTCGACGGCGAGGCGGCACCGGCCACACCTCCCCCGGCGATGGCCAGGCCCAAGGCGACGGCGGCGGCGCTGGTCACCACCACCCCCCGGCGTCGTCTCTGGCTGAACGTGGCCAGAGGGTCCTCCCTCGACTGCATCAGCCCTTCTTCGTGGAGATCACTCATGTCCTGCTCCTTTGCTGGGGATTGCTTCCGACCCTCAGCATGGGGAGCAGGTCTGGGGGCGACCTGTGGGCCGGTCCGACGGTTGCTGGCAGTTCGGCGACGGATCGGTGACGGCAGAGGGACGGTCAGGTGACGCGGTCAGCTGACGCGGCCAGATGACGCGGTCGGGTGACGCCGGTCTGAAGATCCGGGGCGGCGACGACCAGTGGCGGTGGCCGAGAGCCCACCAGTCCCCGACCGTTCAGGGCTGCCGGTGGACCAACGCCTTCATGGCGGCACGCTCGTCGGCCGTCATGTTGGGGTCGGCCATCTTCCACTCGGCCACGGCGGGGAGTTCGGCCCGGACGGCGTCCCGGTCGAAGTGGGAGAGGAAACCGGCGATGAGGGCGGACCGGAACCGACCGAGCACCGCCCCCCAGGCGCGGCCGGTGGGGATCCCGCCTGAGGCCAGCAGCAGCCAGGTCAGCGCCACATCGGTGGCGCCGTCACCCCGGGCCGACCTCGTCCAGTCGATGACCATCGGACCCCGTTCCGTGAGGATGATGTTGAGGGGGTGGAGGTCCAGGTGGACCAGGCTGTCGCCGTGCCCCGACGGAGCGTTCGGAGCCCACGGGGGGGCGGCGATCTCATGGAGGCGGAGGTGTAGGTCGGCCAGCACCGCCGCCTGGGTCCGCAGGGTCCAGGGACGACGGCTGAGCGCGGTCAGCATCACCGGGCCATCCAGCCGCTCCATCACCAGGTCGGTGCCGTCCTCGCTGAGCTCGGACACCGCCGGGACCGGATAGCCGTGTGACCGGGCGTACTCCATGATCTGGGCCTCGGCCTCGAGGGACCGATGGTGACGGGAACGACGCAGGACGAGGCCGTCCCCGTACTCGAAGATGTCCGAGTCGCGTCCCGACGCCAGGAGGGGTCCAGGGGCTCGCACCACCTCAACCTACCGATCCACCACCGGTTGTGCCCCGTCGGGTGAGCCGGGCACGACTTCGGGTGCTGACGGGGGCCGTGGTCGGGCCGGTCAGAAGCCCGGGCCGGTCGGGCCGGTCAGACGCCCGACGCCTCGATCATCGAACGGACGTCCGACCAGCCGAAGCCCACCGTCTCGGCCACGATCATCTTGTGGGAGGAGTCGACGAGCACGAAGAACGGATATCCGGTGACCCGGTAGTCGGCCCAGGCCGCGTCGCTCATCACCACCGGGACGCTCCCGTTGCCACCGAGGCCGGCGGCGGCCCGGGCCACCTCGGAGCGGTCGACGGAACCCGGCCCCCTGGTCACCGTCACCACGGACACCGTTCCCGGGTACTCGGTGGGCGGACTGTCCACAAGGCCCCGCCAGAACCCGTCACACCCGTCACAGTGCACATGGAGGAAGCACAGGAGGACCGGGCCCTCGAAGGCGCCGATCCGGATCTCGACGGGACGTGCCTCGAGGTCCTCACCGACGATGTCGGCGGCGGCGCGGGGTTCGGTCCCGGCCAGGGGGCCGGGCGGGATGGGCCGGAGCCCGGCCACAAAGGCCGGATCGTCGAAGGGGGACGGCCGGGCGGCGGCCAGACGACCGGAGGGATCCGCTTCGCCCGGTGCGGTCATCCGGGGCCGGAGGAAGCCATCAAGCCGACTCCGGGGCCCCGTCCTCGATGACCTCGATGGCGTTGCCGTTGCCGCACCACCGGCACGACACCTCCTCCACGGACTCGTGGAGGACCTCGACTTCCTCCACCGAGAGTTCGCCACCCACCGAGTAGTGGTGGAAGGCCTTGGTGCGCCGGCTGGTCACCACGTCGAAGCGGGTGAGGTTGCCGCAGGCCGCGCAGCGGTAGCGGGTCAGCCCGGGGGTCGTCCCACCGTCACCCGGGGTGTCACTGGTCTCGGCGGGGGCGGTGGCGGAGTCTGGCGTCATCGCCCCTACGGTACTCGGCCGAGCCCGTGCCTCCGGCCGGTGGCGAGGCCGGCCGGGGTGGCCCGACCGAGCCCGGCCCGGCCCCCTACTTGTGGGAGCAACGGCGGCGTGCAAGCCTGCACCGGTGACGTACGTGCTGGTGCATGGGGGTGGTTTCGCCGGTTCGTGCTGGGAGCTGCTCCAGCCCCGGCTGGACGGGCCGAGCATCGCTGTCGATCTACCCGGACGAGGGAGCCACCCCGCCGACCTGTCCACGCTGACCATCGGGGACTTTGTCGCCGCGGTCGTGGACGAGATCGTCGCCGGCGAACTGGTCGACGTCACGCTGGTCGGCCACTCCATGGCCGGGCTCACCCTCCCCGGCGTGGCCGACGCCGTCCCTGACCGCCTCCGGCGGTTGGTCTTCGTCTCCTGTACCGTCCCGCCGCACGGCACTCCATTGGCCGACGTGCTGGGCGGCCTCAGCCCCAACGTGGCCGCCGTCGCCGACCGGTTGGGGGACCCCATGGTGGACGCCCGGGGTGCGCTCCATCCCGATCTGGCCCGGGCTCTGTTCTGCAACGACATGGACGAGGAGCAGACCGTGTGGACCCTCGACCGCATGGTCCCCGAGGCGGCGTCGGTGATGACCGATCCGGTCGATCTCACCGGGCTGGCCCGACACATCCCCCGGACCTATGTCCGCCTGAGCCAGGACGCCAGTATCGACATCGAAGCTCAAAACCGCATGATCGCCAACCTCGAACCGGTCGACGTCGTCGATCTGGACGCCGGGCACATGGCCATGATCAGCCGGCCCGACGAGCTGGCTCGGGTGCTGGCGGAGCTCGAACGCGGCTGAACCCGCCCCTGGGCCGTCCGATGAGTTTCGGTGCGGCCGGCCGTCCCCATCCCACCGCCAGTCCGAGAGGATCCTCAATGCGCAACCTGATCGTTTCCGAGTTCATCACCCTGGACGGGGTGGTCGAGGCACCCGGCGGTGAGCCGACCCACCCGCAGGCCGGTTGGACCATGCCCTTGGGCGTCCCGGAGCTGTTCGAGTACAAGTTCACCGAGACCATGGAAGCCGAGTCGCTCCTCCTCGGTCGCACCACCTATGAGGGGTTCTCCGAAGCGTGGCCGTCCCGGGACGGTGCGTTCGCCGACAAGATGAACGCCATGCCCAAGCAGGTGGTGACCGCCACGCTCGACGAGCTGGTCTGGAACTCGCAGGTGCTGGCGGGAGAGGTGCCACCGGCAGTGCGGGCCCTCAAGGAGGGAGACGGAGGCCCGATCCTGGTGGCGGGGAGCGCCACCCTGGTCCGCACCCTGTTGGCCCACGACCTGGTCGACGAGCTGCGGCTGATGGTGTTCCCGGTGATCGTCGGTGGTGGCCTGACCATCTTCCCCGAGGACCGGAAGAAGATCGCTCTGGAGCTCAGCCAACTGGAGCGCTACTCGAGCGGCGTCCTGCTGCAGGTGTACCGTCCGGCCGCCTGATGTCCCCCCCGCCGGCTCCGGCGCCGGAGCCGGAGCCGGGCTCGGTCGGGGCCATGCCTGGGCGGGCCTGGTGGGCGGCGGCTCTCCGGGTCGGTTCAAGGAGGGAACGGGATGGGTCGATGACTTGCCCATGACTATTCACCCATTGTCCCTGATTCGGAACAAGACGACGCGCCCGACTGCCACGACTGCCCAGGACGTGGTGGACTACAGCCGCTACGCCGACGATGAGCTGATCGCCGAGCGCTCCCGGCGCCAGCGGCAGCTGGACGAGCTCACCCTCTACGCCCTCGGCGAAACTGACGCCTCGGCGCTGCTGGTCCGGCTGGACGAGGAGGTGGAGCGGATCACCGATGAACTCATCCGGCGGGCCCGCTCGAGGCATCCCTCCTCCTTCCACCCGGCCTCGTAGCCCCAACGGGCCTTCAGGCGTAGCGCCCGAGGATGGCCCCGACCTGACCGCGGTAGCCACCGTCGAAGAGCACGGTGTGCACCAGTAGCGGCACCAGGCGGAACAGGTCGACCCGGTCCTCCCATCCGGCTTCGAGAGGCCTCACCTCGAGGTAGGCCCGCAACACGTGGTCGGGGACGGCACCGAACAGGCCCAACATGGCCAGGTCCTCCTCGGGATGGCCTCCGTGGACCGATGGGTCGATCAGCCACGGTCGGCTGTCGGCCCCCCACAGCACGTTCCCCCACCACAGGTCGCCGTGCACCAGGGCGGGAGGTCCGGTAGGGAGCAGATCGGCAAGACGGTCAGCCACGCCGTTCACCGAGTCCACCATCCCGCACCGGACGGCCAGCTCCAGGAGGCGGGCGTGGTAGAAGGCCACGGCATCCGGGTGCACCACCGGACTCACCGGACAACCTCCGATCCACGACGAGCCACCGCCCCACTGCGTCCAGGGAGCGGCATGGAGGCGGGCCAGTCCCCGACCCAACGCCTCCTCGTGGGCCGGGGTGCGCGGCCCTTCCTCAACCCAGGTGGTCACCAACAGGTCGGGCTGGTCCAGCACCACGGCAGGGACGGCGGGCGCCCCACCCACCCCGGCCAGACACCGGAGCCCGACGGCCTCGTCCCCGACGCCCCGACCGACCTTGGCCACCAGCTCACGGCCGGCCACCGTGACCCGCCAGACACTGCCGCCCAGGGGCCGGGGCGCACCGACAGGACCGACGGTGGCGGCGAGACCGTCGGTCCACGCCGTCAACGGGGAGGGCGGTCGATCGGACGGAAGCATGGGATCAGTATTCCCGCCCGGTCCACGGGGTGGTAGCACGATCGGGGATCGAGAGGCTGACCACCTTGGCTCCGGCCCTCGCCTGGGTCACAATGCCCTGGTGGGGCTCCGTGACCGATTGGCGCAGCGAGTGACGATGGCCCCATGAGAGGACCTGGGAGCGCGGGGTGGCCGTGAGCACCCTGGGGCTGCGGGCGGCTGCATACCGGCACCGGGCCACCTTCCACCGACGACGAGGGGGGTACCTCACCCTGATCGTGCTCATCGGCCTGGTGGGGGGGCTGGCCATGGGCTCGGCGGCAGCGGCCCGCCGCACCCAGTCCTCCTTCGCCACCTACCTGGCCAGCACCAACCCGTCCCAGCTGGGCATCACCGTCTTCGGCGGCAGCAGCAGCGGAGGCGGCACCGTTCCCTTCTATTCGGCCGCCGCGCAGGCCCACGTGGGCAGGTTGCCCGGGGTGAGGCACGTCGAGGCGTCCTTCCCCCTCACCGCGGCGCCGTTGGCTCCTGACGGGGCACCCGAGCTCGGTGGCCTCAACAACGTCATTCCCGTGGCCAGCGTCCATGAGGAGTTCTTCGGCCAGGATCGGCTGGCCGTGGTGGCCGGGAGACTGGCCGATCCCCGTCGCATCGATGAGGTCATGATGACCCCGTTGGCCGCGCAGTTGCTGGGCGTCCACGTGGGTGAGGTCATCCACTACGGCATCTACAACTTCGCCGAGCAGAACGAGCCAGGCTTCGGCACGGCCAAGGTTCCCCCCCACCGCCGCGTCGACGCCACGCTGGTCGGGCTGGTCCAGGTGAGCAACGCCATCGTCGAGGACGACATCGACCGTTACCCGACGTTCGTATTCTTCACACCGGCGCTGGGCCGGGCCATCGTTGCCGATGGGGGGCAGGGCAACGAAGGTGCCGTCTCCTACTACCTCCAGCTCGACCGGGGCGACAGTGGTGTGGCCGCCGTGGAGCGGGAGTTCGCCGCCGTCTCGCCCCCCGGGAACACCTACGGCTTCCACAGCATCGAAGCGGTCGAGGTCAAGGTGGACCGCACGCTCAAGCCACTGGTGATCGCCCTCTGGGTGTTCGCCGGCGTGGCCCTGTTGGCCGCCCTGCTCATCGCCGTGCAACTCATCTCCCGCCAGCTGGGCGATGCCGCCGGCGATCTCCTCGTGCTTCGGGCCTTCGGGGCCGACGAGACAGCGCTCGTATCCGATGGCCTCTATGGCCTGTTGGCCGCCATTGGGATCGGAGCGCTCCTGGCCGCCGGGGTGGCCGTGGCCCTGTCACCTCTGTCGCCTCTCGGACCGGTACGAGCGGTCTATCCCGGTTCCCCCATCGCCGCCGACTGGACGGTGTTGGGATTGGGCGTGCTGGCGCTCGCCGTCGTACTCGGCATGGCCGCCATGGTCATGGCCTGGCGGGGGGTCCCCTATCGGGCCGAACGGCGGGCCCAGGCCACGCCCCCGAGTGCATCGAGATCGGCACAGGCGGTGGCGTCCACGGGACTTCCTGTCCCCACTCTCGTCGGGGTCCGCTTCGCCCTTGAACGGGGTCGGGGTCGGACGGCGGTGCCAGTTCGGTCGACCATCTTGGGTGCCGTGTTGGCCGTGGCCCTGGTGGTGTCCACGCTCACGTTCGGCAGCGGACTGCAGTCGTTGGTCTCGCGGCCGGCGCTGTACGGGTGGAACTTCACCTACCTGCTCAACGCCAGCAACACCACGCCGCCGAAGGCCCTCACGCTGCTCGACCACGATCCGAATGTCGTGGCCTGGGACGGCTACGACTACAACGATGCCGAAATCGACGGACAGGGCGTCCCCTTCCTCTTCGAGTACGGCCACTCCTCCTCGAAGGCGCCCATCAGCCCACCCATCCTGAGTGGCCACGCCGTCGACGGAAACGGGCAGATCGTCCTGGGTGCGGCGACCCTGGCCCAGTTGGACAAGCACCTCGGCGATACCGTCCTCGTCTCCTACGGTTCGCCTGAGAACGGCCAGTTGTACATTCCTCCAAGGCCCTATGTGGTGGTGGGGACGGCGACCATGCCGGCTGTCGGGTTCTCCAGTGTGATCGACGACCACACATCGATGGGGACGGGAGCGCTCATCACCGTGGCCGGCCTGCCCAAGGCGTTCCAGGCCGCGTCGCAGAGCTCGATCTCCGCACTGAACGGGCCCAACCTGGTCTTCGTGCGACTGCGTTCCGGCGTAACCAAGGCGGCCGGGTTCGCCGACATGCAGCGGGTGGCCGGTGCCGCCAACCGGATCATCGCCGCCGTGCCCGGGGGATCCGGCAACAACGTCGCAGTGGTCGGTGTGCAACGGCCGGCCGAGATCGTCAACTACGGGACCATCGGCGTGACCCCGGCTCTGATGGCCACGGGGTTGGCCGCCGCCGCCATCGTGGCCCTCGGCCTGACGCTCACCGCCTCGGTCCGACGGAGACGCCGCGACCTGGCCCTGCTCAAGTCACTCGGGTTCACCCAGCGCCAGCTGGCTGCGGCCGTGGCCTGGCAGGCATCGGTCTCCTCGGCCATCGGCATCATCATCGGCGTGCCCCTGGGCATAGCGCTGGGGCGCACCCTGTGGACACTCTTCGCCCGCGAGATCTACGCCGTTCCCCAGCCCACGGTGCCGGTGCTGTCGGTAGTGCTGGTGGCCGTGGGCACCCTGGTGCTGGCCAACCTGGTGGCTGCCGTGCCCGGGCGTATGGCGGCACGTACCCCGACGGCGTTGTTGCTGCGGGCCGAGTGAGCCAGGGCCGAGTGAGCCAGGGCCGAGTGAGCCACGGCGGAGTGAGCCGGGGACGAGTGGCCCCTGGATCGAACACCTGTTCGCTACAGTGTTCCCCATGGCGATCACCCTGCAGCGTTCCATCGAAGATCTCGGGACGCCCCTCCACCAGGTGACCTTCGTGGTGGTCGACGTGGAGACCACCGGGGGGTCACCGGCCCAGTGCTCCCTCACCGAGGTGGCAGCGGCCCGCTACCGGGGTGGTGAGCTGCTCGGCACGTATCAGACCTTCGTGCGACCCGACGAGCGCATCCCGCCGTTCATCACCGCCCTGACCGGCATCAGCGACGCCATGGTGGCCGACGCCCCCCGGGTCGGGGAGATGCTGCCCTCGTTTCTGGAGTTCGTGGGTGGGGCGGTGCTGGTGGGCCACAACCTGCGCTTCGACCTCTCCTTCCTCGACCACGCCCTTGTGGCCACGGGTCGGGAGCCGACTGGCCAATCCCACCGTCGACACCCTGGCCCTGGCACGGCGCCTGGTGCGCGACATGGTCCCCAACTGCAAGCTCGGGACCCTGGCCGCCGCCCTCCGGCTCCCCCATCAGCCGTCCCACCGGGCGCTGGCCGACGTACTGGCCACCGGTGACCTGCTCCACGCCATGCTGGAGCGGGCCGGTTCGTTCGGGATCCTCGACCTCGAGGAACTGCTCGACCTGCCGAAGCTGGTGGGACATCCCCAGGCGGCCAAGCTCCGACTGACCGTCCGGCTCCCCCACCGGCCCGGCGTCTACTGGTTCACCGACGCCGCCGGCCACGTGCTCTACGTGGGCAGGGCCACCGACCTCCAGGCCCGGGTGCGGTCGTACTTCACCTCGGACCAGCGGCGGAAGGTGGGCCGGCTGCTGCGCCAGCTCGACGCCGTCCACCACCGGGTCTGTCCCGGTCCGCTCACCGCCGCGGTGATCGAGGGCCGGCTCATCCGGTCGTGGTCGCCTCCGTTCAACCAGCCGGGGAAGGCCCCGAGGTTGGCGACCAGGTGGGGCCGGTACCCACCGAGGTCACCCGCGCCGCCCGGCGGCGAACCCGCCGGACGGTCTGGAGTCACGAGCAGCTGACGGGCGATCCGGTCGAGCTGCTGGGTCCGATGGCCGAGGCCGTCCGCGTGATGGCCGGCCAGCAGCGCTACGAGGAGGCGGCCGTGGCGCGGGACGAGGCCGAGCGGCTTCGTGCACTGCTGGAGCGGCATCGCCAGGTGGTCTCGCTCCGGTTGGCCGGCCGGGTGGTGCTGGACGTCGAAGATGAAGGTGAGGTGGTGCTGGACGGCGGGCTGTGGGTGGAAGGCGGGTCCGAGGGCGCCGGCCGTCCGGACCTCAGGGGCGACGAAGGCGAAGGCGGGGGCGTGGACGGGGACGACAACGGGCTCGACCATGAGCGGGCCATCGTGGCTGGTGGCTCGGGGCCCACCCCGACCAGGTCCGGATCCTCGAGGTCGAGTCACCGGCGGGGATCGGCACGCCGGCCCGCCGGATCCCGGGGCTGAGCGAGCTGACCGGTACATGGGCGGCGAACCTCCACCACGGTCCTCTCGCCCGGGCGGTGACAACCCCCTGATCTCAACCCTCGACCTCCGGGGCCAAGGCCTCCTCAGCCTTCATGGGCGGAGGCTTGTTCAGCCTTCGGCCGCTTCAGCCTTCTTGGGTGGAGGCCTCTTCAGCCTCCGGCCTCCTGGGACGAAGCCTCCTGGGAGCACCCGGATCAACGACTGCAGGACCTCGGCGGCCCGGCCGTCGTCGATGACCCGGGCAGCCTGGACGATGCCGCTGGGCAGGTCAGGAGCCGCTCCCACCACCACCAGGGCGGCGGCGGCGTTGAGCACGGCGATGTCCCGGTGGGGCGAGGCCTGCCCGCCGATCACCCGCCGGATGGCGTCGGCATTGAAGGCGGCGTCCCCGCCTCGGAGGTCATCCAGGGAGGCCGGGGCGAAGCCCAGCACGGCGGGATCGACCCGGTAGGCAGAGGTCTCGTACTGCCCGTCGGCACCCTTGATGAGCTCGTGGACGGTGGACGGCCCGGTGGTGCTCAGCTCGTCCAGGCCGTCGTCGCCGTAGACCACCACGGCCCGGACGGGCACCGTTGGCGGCCAGCACCCCGAGCATCTTGTCGGCCATGGCCGGGTTGCTGACCCCCACCACCTGGTACCGGGCCCGACCCGGGTTGGCCAGAGGGCCCAGGTAGTTGAACACGGTGGGGATGCCCAGCTCCTTGCGGACCGGGGCGGCGAAGCGCATGGCCGGATGGAAGCGGGGGGCGAAGCAGAAGCCCATGCCCACCTCGTCGATGCACCGGGCGACGCCGGCCGGTCCGAGGTCGGCGACCACCCCGAGAGCCTCGAGCACGTCGGCGGCCCCCACGGCCGACGACGAGGCCCGGCCACCGTGCTTGCACACCTTGGCCCCGGTGGCCGCCACCACCAGGGCGGCGATGGTCGACACGTTGATGCTGCGCAGCCGGTCGCCCCCGGTGCCGCAGGTGTCGATGACGTCCATGCCCTCGGGCAGGTCGAGGGGCACGGCGTGGGCCACCATGGCCCGCACGAAGCCGGTCATCTCCTCGACCGACTCCCCCTTGGCCCGCAGGGCTGTGGCCAGGGCGGCGATCTGGGCCGGGGTGGCCTCGCCCGACAGCACCTGGCCCATCACCGTCTCGGCCGACCGGGCGGTCAGCGAGGTGCCGGACAGCAGGTCGGTGAGGACGCCCGGGCCAGCCGCCCAGGACCTCGAAGGGGGTGGGCGCGGTCCCGGTCGGGGTCGGGTCCCCGGCCATCAGTCCCACCACAGGTCGTGGCCGAGAACGCCCCGGGCGATGAGCCCCAGCTGGACCTGGGAGGTGCCCTCCACGATGGTCAGCTGCTTGGCGTCGCGGTACCAGAGCTCGGTCGGATGGTCCTCCATGTACCCGGCCGCACCCAGCAGCTGCACGGCCAGGCCCGAGGCCCGCACGGCCAGCTCGGTGGCGAAGTACTTGGCCATGGACAGGAACGGCACGTACTCCTTGGTGAACTTGCCCTGGTCGGCCAGCCACGCCGACCGGTAGGTGAGCAGGCGGGCGGCCTCGATGTCCACGGCCACCTTGGCGATCTCCCACTGGATGCCCTGGAAGTCGGCGATGGTCTGTCCGAAGGCCTCGCGCTGCTTCACGTACTCGGTGGCGTACATGAGGGCCCCCTCGGCCAGGCCGATGCCCCGGGCGGCCACGATGGGCCGCATGGCGTTGAGACCCAGCATGGCCAGGCGGAAGCCGCCCACCTCGCCGATGACGTTCTCGGCCGGGACGTGGACCCCGTCCAGGACCAGCTCGCCGGTGTGGACGCCGCGGACCCCCATCTTGTGGTCGGTGCGGCCCACCGACACGCCCGTCCCAGCCCCGCTCCACGATGAAGGCGGTGATGGAGTCGTGGGCCCGGGAGGCCGGGTCGCCGGTCTTGGCGAAGACCGTGTACCAGTCGGCCTCGACCACCCCGGACATCCAGCACTTGGTGCCGGTGAGCACCCAGCCGCCCGTCGCCGGCCGCCGGGTCGGGCACGGCCCTGGTCCGCATGCCGGCCACGTCGCGACCCGGCCGCGGCCTCGGACAGGCCGAACCCGGCCCGCAGCTCGCCGGTGGCGATGCCGGGCAGGTAGCGCTTCTTCTGGTCGTCGTTGCCGGCGATGAGCACCGGGCCCACCGGCAGCCGGGTCAACAGCAGCATCAGGGCGGCGGTGTTGGAGTACTTGGCCACCTCCTCGATGGCGATGGTCAGGCCCGAGGATGCCGGCCCCCGAGCCCCCCAGCTCGGTGGGCAGGCACAGCCCCAGCAGGTCGGCGTCCCGGAACGCCTCGAAGATGTCCGTCGGGTACTCGCCGGTGGTGTCGATCTCCCGGGCGCGGGGCTTGACCTTGTCCTGGGCCAGGCGACGGACGCTCTGCTGCAGCTCGGCGAGTTCGGGCGAGAGGTCGAAGTCCACGGACGACGAGGCTACCCGAGGGGCCGGGGCACCCATTCTGAGCACGGTAGGTGGCGGTCCGGGCGTCATCCGGTAGGAGTTCGCGAAGACGTCGCGGAAGCGACGCGAAGGGGACGCCAAGAGATCACCGGGTGTTCAGGCAACCGTGGCCCGTGGTTCATCGGCGCTCCGTACCGTCATCACTGTCCGCAGATCTCAACCCCCCGGGAGCTCACCCGTCCCACGATCGGAGCCCAGTGCACAGGAACGGCCGCACCCGCCTCACCGTCACCCTCGCCACCGCCACCCTGGCCGTCGGGGGTTCCCTCCTCGGGCTGGCCGGACCGGCCTTCGCCGGCACCGGCTTCACGCCCGGTGACCTCGTCGTCGAGCAGGTGGGCACGGTAGGTGGCTACAACGGGGTCCCGGGGGCGGCCCCGTCCAGCACCTCGGGCGTGGTCTCACTGTGGGACTACAGCACCACGGGCGCGCCCAGCGGCTACGTCGACACCTTCTCGTCGACGACGTCGACCGACACGTCCAGCTCGCACGCTCTGGTCGACAGTGGTTCGGCCACCTACAACGGGGAGATCTCCCTCTCGGCCGACGGCCAGTACATCTACGTCGGCGGCTACGACGACAATGCCGGGGTCGCCTCGCTCACCTCCACGGTAGGCGTCCCCCGCACGGTGGGGGTCGTCTCGTCCACCGGTTCCCTCGACACCTCGACGGCCCTCATCAGCAACTCATCGGACTCCTCGCCCCCCAACCTGACGGCGACCGGGGTCAACTTCCGGTCGGCCACGGGGACCACCGGCGGCACGTCGCCGTTCTACTCCGGCGGTGACGACGGCCTGGCCATCTCGCCCGACGCGGCCACCGCCGCCACGTCGTTGACCGCCGACACCGTCCACCAGCTGAACATCGACGGTGGTCAGCTCTACGAGTCGACCGCCGCCAACATCGAACAGGTCGGCACCGGGACCCCGACCAGCGGCTCCCCCACCGACCAGACCCTCATCGCCGCCCCGCCGAGCAAGTTCGAACCGGCCGGTTTCGCCCTGGTAACCGTGGGCTCGGCGACGTCACCCAACGTCCTCTACGTCGCCGACACCAAGAACGGCGCCGTCGAGAAGTACGTCTTCACCGGCACGACGTGGGCAGAGAAGGGATCGGTCACTGTGGCCAACGTCACCGGCCTGGCCGCCAGCGTGAGCGGCTCCACGGTGAATCTGTACGTCACCAACCAGGGTGACCTCTACGGCCTGGTCGACTCCTCCGGGCCTACCGGCACGTTCACCTCGGCGGTGACCACTCTGGCCGCCGCCCCCACGGGCGAATCCATGAAGGGTGTCGTCCTCGCCCCGGTGAACCTCACCACCGGCAACGGCCTGCCCGAGACGCCGTTCGTTGTCTTCCTGCCGCTACTGGCCATCGCCGGCCTGACCGGGTACGTCGCCGTCCGCCGTCGACACCGGGTCGCCTGATCCCCTCTCCCCAACCGGGACGGCATCCGTCGTCCACTCCCGAACCGAGGACCCCCCACCCATGACCCGTCGCACGCCCACCCTGATCGTCGTCATCGCCTTGGCCGTGATGCCCCTGGCCACCCTGGTGGGCGGCGGCGTGGCCGGGGCGGCCGACTACGTCACCGGTACGCCCAGCCTGGCCACCATCACCAACGGGTCGAGCGCCGCCCCGTGGAACGAGGCCCAGGGTGACCCGGCGGGGACGCCCTACCCGCAGTCGGACCTCCTGCCCAGCTTCCTGCCCGGCGGGCCGACGGCGGGCACTCCGGCCGAACCCAACGTGGCCGTCTACCCCGGCTCGGGCAGCGGCACCGCCGGGGTGGCCCCGTACCCCAGTGGGGTGGTCGGCACCCCGGGACCGCTGGACGGATACTGCGGCACCGGCAACACCACCGCCGAGGCCACGGGGGCGCCGGCGCGCCAGCCGGCCGGCACCACCCTGCCCCTGGCCCCGGCCTACTTCCCCCACATCGTGCGCACCGGCGGCACCGAGCTGACCGGCTACTTCGACTACCGGCCGAAGGACGCCGACGAGGCCATCGTGGTGGCCACCTCCACCGACAACGGGCAGGACTGGACGTACCAGGGTGAGGCGCTGGAGCAGAACCAGGGCTACTGTCCCTCCGCCGACATCAACGACGACGGTCAGGGCCACCCCAACGTGATCACCATCGGTGGCACGACCTACCTCTACACGCTGCAGCGGCCGGCGGGGGACAACAACGGCGTGGGCATGCTGGTCCACACGCTCAGCGCGTCCGGTGCCGACACCCTGGCCGGCCTGCCCGGCCAGGAGCAGGTGGGCATCGACCCCGACGCCTTCGCCACCGCCGGCGCCACTGTGCCCAACACCGGCGGGACCCCGGTCACCCTGTCGGTCAACCAGACCGGCCTGGCCAACTCGCCCGAGCAGCTGGTACCGGGCCCGTTCGTCGACCTCACCCAGACCCCGGTCCCCACGGCGTCCTCCATCATCACCTGCACCGGGGTGGGGGCGACCACCCTGACCGGGTGCACGTCGGCCAACGCCGGGGGCGCCACCGTGGCCGCAGGTGACCTCATCGAGCAGGTCATCGGCACCGTCAAGACGGCGGCGACCATCCCCGTGGGCCCGAACAACACCCTGGGTACCGGCGGGCTCGCCAGCCTGTCCATTACCTTCGAGGACAACGTCACCTCGACCGTCCTCAACAACAACGCCCCCAACCGCGTGTATGTCAACGGGGTACCGGTGTACTGCACCCAGGCCAACGCCAACCAGACCACCAAGCTGGAGGACTGCACCACCGGGCCGGACGGCTCCGCCCTGGCCGCCGCCGTGGGCGCCCCGGTCACCTCCGACCCCGTGGTGCCCGCCACCGCCCAGCAGACCAGCGGCCTGGTGGCTCCCGACGGGATCGTGGGTGTGCTGCCGACCTATCCGGGAGCGCCGGCGGGGTCGACCATCGTCCTCTACACCGAGAAGGAACTCAACTACTTCGTGGCCGGCATCACCAACGCCGCCGGCACCTACAGCTCCACCACCGGCACCGGCATCTCCTTCTTCGCCAACGGCAACACCACCACCACCCTGGGGAGTCCGTCGGCCGGCAGCCCGGTGACCGTCGATGTGGCCGACGACACCACGTCCACGGTCATCCCGGCCTCCTGTACCGGGCTCACCGTGGGCTCGGCCGGAACGACCATCGCCAGCTACGCCTCCCCCCTCATCGACACCCTGACCGGCTGCACGGTGCCGACCGCCGACAACGGCAACACCTACGGCACCAAGGACCAGATCGGCGCCCCCGGAGCCGCCCTCGAGTCCCCGGCCACCCTGGCCGAGACGGGGGAGGGCTCGACCAACCAGGACAAGCTGTACAAGAACAACGAGGACCTGACCGTCCTGCGGGCGGCCTACACCACCGACGGGATCAACTTCTCGACCGCGGGTCTGGCCGACGGCGGGGTGATCAGCGGCCAGGGCTCCGAGGGGTCCAACTACAACGACATCAACGATCCGTCCACCACGGTCGACCCGCCCAGCGGTCCCAACCAGTACGGGACCCAGGGAACGTCCCTGGCCACCGAGATGCGGTGGGTGGGGTCGGCCGGCTCCATCATCACCGACACATCGGGGGGGGCGCCGGTGTACCAGCTGTTTCTGTCCGGGGCGTGGGCCGTGGACGGCGACAGCGACGCCTTCAACCAGATCTACGAGTCGACGTCCACCGACGGGGAGCACTGGTCGGTGCCCGTCTCGGTGATCAGCACCGACGACACCTTCTCGGCCTCGTCGGCCCAGGACAGCAACCCCAGCCAAGCCCTGGGGATCTCGGCCTACTACTCGGGACGGGCCTACGGCCCGAGCGTGGTGGCCAACAGTGACGGCACCCTGACCATGGTCTTCGCCGGCTACCGGATCCCCAAGACCATCGCCCCGGCCGGCACCGTCCTCGGCACCAACGGCTCGGACCTCTACACCGTCGGGGCCGACGATCCCGCCCTCTACCGGAACATCCTGGTGGTCACCCTCGACCCCTCGGCGCCCAACGGCGGGGACGCCCCCGAGGCCCCGGTGGCCCTGCTCCTGCCCCTGGCGGCAGTGGTGGTAGGCGGCGCCTGGCTGGTGGTCGTACGGCGCCGGAGGCGGGGGCTGACGACCGGTTGAACGGTGAGGTCAACTGGCTCCCGGTGGGCGACGCCAGCGGTCGTCCTGAAGATCTGGGTCGACATCACCGGGGTGCTTCGGAGGACAACCCCTGAGCCGTGGCGGCATCCCGCAGACGACCGTCATAGCTGAACACCACGCCCAACGCGGTGCCGAGCGACAGCGCCGGAACTGCCGGGCCGGGGCACTCGAACTGACCGAGGACCAGTTCGCATCACTCAGCGGCGCCACCCCCTGACCGGGCCCGACCGGGCCTGACCGGGCCCGACCGGGCTGACCGGGCTCGACTGGGGCTCGACCGGCACTTGACCGGTCCAGGGTCAGGGCCGGCGCCGGCTCCCCAGGGCGACCAGCGCATCGGCCAGGGTGAAGGCCGCCCCGTAGGCCAGCTCCTTGCCGAAGCCGTCGGCGGACTCGTTCTGGACCCAGGAGTGGATGCGACGGACCGACTGGGGGAACGGGTAGAAGCCGAAGAAGTGCTGGATCGGTTTGTCCAGATCCAAGAAGGCCGCCCCGGCCATGGCCGCCACCACCGCCGGACGGGCCCGCCGGTCCACGGCCAGGGCACCGGCGGCCATGGCCGCCAGCCCGAGAACACCGTCCCGCCGGGAGATGGTCAGGATCCGGGCCCGGTAGCCATCGGCGGACTTGTCGCAGCCCCAGTGGGGGACGGCGTCGAGCACCAGGTGGGAGCCCAGACCGACCACGAAGGCGGTGACCGGTCGTCGTTCCAGCACCCGTCCGATGAGGACGCCGGAGAGCACGTGGTTGGTGACGAACACCGTCCCACTCTCCCAGGTCGCCGGCCGGTGGCGGCGTCAGCACCCGGGACGGACCCCAATTCTCCGGGCCGGCGGCGCCGGCCCTGACCGGTAATCCAGGGTTCAGGCCGCTCCGAAGACCAGCGGCGCCGACTTCACCCCGGCGATGACCGGGGACGGTGTCCGCACCACCGGTCCGGCCACTTCCAGCGTGGCGAACCGACGCAAGCAGCTCCTCGAGGAGGATGCGTCCCTCCAGACGGGCCAGCACCGCCCCGATGCAGAAATGGGCCCCGAAGCCGAAGGCCACGTGGGGATTGGGGTCGCGGGCGGCGTCGAAGGTCTCGGCGGTGGGCCCGAACACCGACTCGTCCCGGTTGGCCGAGGCGTACAGCATGAGCACGGGCTCGTCGGCCCCGAGGTAGGACCCACCCAGCTCGACCGGCCGGGTGGTGGTGCGCATGAACGCCACCACCGGGGTGGTCCACCGCAGCATCTCCTCGATGGCCAGGGGCAGGGTCCGGGGGGCCGAGGTGAGGTGGCGTACCCGGAGAGCCTCCCACTCCCCCGGTCGTTCGGCCAGGCCCACCAGGCCACCGGACATCATGTTGCGGGTGGTCTCGTTGCCCGCCACCAGCAGCTGTACCAGAAACATGCCCAACTCGTCATCGGTCAGCCGGTCTCCGTCGACTTCGGCCGCGCCCAGCTCGGAGATGATGTCGTCCCGGGGATTGGCCCGGCGGTCGGCCGCCGCCGCCAGCAGGTAGGTCACCATCTCCCCGCTGAGGGCGGCGCGCTCCTCCTCGGACCAGTCGGTGGCCCCGGGAATGACCGCCTCGGACCACCGGAAGAAGCGGGGCCACTCCTCCTCGGGCACGCCCAGCAGGTCGCTGATGACCTGCAGGGGAAGGGGCACGGCCAGGTCGGGGACGATGTCGACGGCCACCCCGGCCTCGATGCGGTCCACCAGGGTGACGGTGCGGGCCCGGATGCCGTCCTCGAGGGCCCGCATGAAGGTGGGGCGGAAGCCGGGCTGGACCAGCGCCCGGTAGCGGTCGTGGTCGGGGGGGTCGGTATGCATCATGGTCGGCGGGGACGGGTACTCGGCCCCGATCTCCATGGTCAGGATGCCCTTGCCCGAGCAGAAGGTGGCGGGGTCGCGGGAGATGGCCACCACCTCGGCGTGGCGGCTGGCCACCCAGAAGCCCCCGGCCTGGCTGTGGGCCATCGGGGCCTCGGCCCGCAGGCGGGCGTAGAGGGGGAAGGGGTCGCCGGCGTAGAACTCCGGGTCGAGCAGCGGCGCGGTCAACTCGTCCTGATCGTCCACGTCCATGATCGCCATGGCACCTTCCCTCCGTGTACGGCCCACCGGCCCCTCGGCGGACATCCCGCCCCGCCTTCGGGACCCCGTCGGGTCGGGCCCGGGTACTCCCCCGGGGCCTGTGCGAATCAGTCTGTCGGACGGGTGCGACGGGCGCCATTCATCCGCTGGCGACTGCGGAGGAGGCCGGAGGTCACCCGATCACCGTGCGCTACCGTGGCCTGGTCAGCCCGCCTCGCCCCCGGCGAGCTCGGAAAGGATGTCTCCCCGTGGCCGGCTCCGCGACACAACGGCTCATCTCGGACATGCGGGGGGTCCGCTACGGCGAGGTCATCGCCGTGTTCTCGGGGGACCGGGGACTGGTGGCCGAGGTGTACGGCACCCAGATGCTCAACGACTGCCCCCAGGACCTGTGGGAGACGCTCGAGGCCGACGTGATCGCCGCCGAGATGGGCGCGGTGGCCGTGAAGCTCAACGGACCCCGCCACTGGATGATCGACGGGCTGGGGACGAAGGTGGCGGTGGTGGAGCCGGTACTCCGCGACTTCAACGGCCTCACCATGCGACGGATCGCCACCATCGACCTCGGGGACACCCCTGCGGTCCTGCCCTACACCGAGACCCACGTCAACCGGGGGGCGGTGTTCTTCTTCGACGCCGGCAAACCGGTCTACGAGCTGGTCGATCCCGACGGCCTGGCCTATGTGATGCAGGCGCTGTGCATCGGCGTGGACCCCACCACGAGCGAAGCGACGCTCCCGTCCCTGGGCGATCGCCTGTCGGCGCCGCCCGGTTGGACCTACCGGTCCCGCATCCTCGACAACGAGTTGGTGGTGGACACCACCGAGACCGTCGCCACCGTGCTGCAGGACGAATTCGAGAACTCCTACACCCTTCCCGGGTAGGACCCACCAGCCTTCCCGGCTAGGACCCACCGCCCTTCCCGGCTAGGACCCACCGCCCCGAGGCCAGGGAGGCCCGGTGACCGGGCTCAGGGCGACGGCTCCCGACCACCGGTCCGCATCGGGTCGACGCCTCCCTCCCGACCCGGGCCGCGCACCAGGGGTGCGATCTCGTGAACGGCGGGATCGGCTACACCGCCCGGTCCCAGCGTTCGCTTGAAACCGACGTGGCTCGGCTCGAATCCGTGACGCACGTAGAAGCGGTGGGCATCGGTGCGCAGTGCGTTCGACGTCAGTTGGACGCGGTAGCACCCGGCCCGCCGGGCGGCATCGACGGCCGCACCCACCAGCCGGCCGCCGATGCCCCGGGAGCGGACGTCGGGGTGCACGTGCATCGATTCGATCTCGGCGCACAGGCCGCCCCCGCTCTGGAGGTGGCGGAACACCACCAGCTGGCACATCCCCACCACGGCACCGTCGACCTCGGCCACCAGGACGTCGTTGCCCGGCGTCGACTGGATCTCGGTCAGGGCCGCCACGTACGGCTCGAGTCGGTCGGGGTCCTCCTTCCCCTCGACCAGAGCACCGTGGGCGAGAAGGGCGACGAGTGGCCCGACGTCCCCGGCTCCGGCCCGGCGGATGGTCACGGCTCCCATGTGACCAGTGTGCCAGTGGCCCGATGCCAAACGGTCAGGGAGGCGAGGTGGACCGGGCCGGATCGTCGTCCTGTACACCCCCCTTGTCGCCACCCGTCATGGGGGCACCGCTCTCCCACGGGCGCACATAGGCCAGCCAGATGAGGGCCACCCCCAACAGGACGGCACAGAGCACCCAGCCGAGGGCCGTCGTCCCGAGGCCCACGTACTTGAGCCCGGAGGCGAAGATCACGAAGGTGATTGCCGGCCGGATGTACCTGTCCGGGGCCCTCGACGAGATCAGCGAGCCGATGATCACACCGGGGATACTCCCGATGATGATCGAGGTGGTCACGGAGAATTCGATGTGCCCGAAGGTCAGGGCGCCGAGGGCGGCGGCGAGGGTCAACGGGACCGCTTGGGTGAGGTCCGTGCCCACCAGTTGGTTGGCCCCCAGCATCGGATAGAGGAACAGGAGCATCACGATCATGAGCGATCCCGAGCCGACCGAGGTCATCCCGACGATGAGCCCGCCGACCATGCCGATGGCCACGGTGGGCAGCGGTCGGACCACCAGGTCGTGGACCACGGCCCTCCGCTCCTGGCCGGCCCGACGGTCGAGGACGTAGCGGATCACCATGGCGGCGGCCCCGATGAGCAGGGCGGCACCCAGTGCCTTCTCGATGTTGGCCTGCGACGTCGGGCTATTCCCCATCAGATGGAGGAGGTAGGCGCCCACGAAGGCCATGGGCACCGATCCGAGCACCATCCATCCGACCAGGCGGAAGTTGACCGTCTTTTTGGACATGTGCACGGCGGCCCCGAACGGGCGCATGAACACGGCGGCGACCAGGTCGCTGGAGATGGCCGTGGACGGCTTCACGCTGAACAACAGGATGAGCATGGGCGTCATCAGCGCGCCGCCGCCGGCCCCGGTCAGTCCGACCAGAAACCCGACGAACGCGCTTCCCAGGACGATGTACGGATCGATACCCACGCCTGCCCCCAATGGTTGGTGGCCATTCCGACCCGGGTGATCGTGCCACATCGACCGGGCATCCGCCCAATGACGACCACCCGACGGAGCGTACCGGTGGCGACCTGACCTACCCTGCGCGGATGCCGGACGATCCTGTTCGCTACACCTCGCCAGACGAGGACAGTGCCCGGTGGACCGGGTTCCCGTTCCGGGCCGGCGATATTCTGATCAGCACCCGGTCCAAGAGCGGCACCACCTGGATGCAGATGATCTGCGCCCTACTCGTCTTCCAGATACCGGCGTTGCCCGCCCCCCTCGCCGACCTGTCCCCGTGGCTGGACTGGTCGGTCCGACCCCGAGATGAGGTCTACGCCCAGTTGGCCGCCCAACAGCACCGTCGGTTCATCAAGAGCCACACCCCGCTGGACGGCCTGCCCCACGACCCCCGGGTCACCTACATCGTCACCGGACGCCATCCCCTGGACATGGCGGTGTCGCTCTACCATCAGGGTGACAACCTCGACCGGCGCCGCCTGCGTGCGCTGCGGGGCCAGCCCGAGCCGGACGGGAGGGTGGCGGCGCCCCGACCGGCACTGCGCCACTGGCTTCTGGCCTGGATCCACGATGATCCCGATCCGCGGCGGTCCCTCGACTCGCTGCCGGGGGTGATGATGCACCTGGCCGGCGCCTGGCGTCGACGGGACGAGCCGGAGGTCGTGCTCGTCCATTACGCCGACCTCGTGGCCGACCTGGACGGCGAGATGCGACGGGTGGCCGGACGGCTGGCCGCGAGTATCCCCGATGCCGTCTGGCCGTCCCTGGTGGAGGCGGCCTCGTTCGAGAGCATGCGGTCCCGGGCCGGAGAGCGGGTCCCCGATCCGTCCGGAGTGCTGGTGGACCCGACCGCATTCTTCCGTCGCGGCGCGTCCGGGGCCGGGGCCGAACTCCTCACAGCCGAGGAGCTGGAGGAGTACCACCGCCGGGTGGCCGCCCTGGCGTCACCGGAGATGCTGGCGTGGCTGCACCGCTGACCGGGTCGGCGCGCCCTGTCCGAGCCGGTGGTGACTCCGCCGGTGGCCACCGGCGGCCCGCGGACCGGTGGCGTGTCTCAGCGAGGACGACATGAACCCGAGACCCGAGCGACACGACGTGGAACTGGTGGGGGTCGGACTGGGGGACGACCGGGCCCAACGCCTCGAGGCCGCCCACATAGCCGAGATGGACGACCGCTACGGCTCGGGAGGCCCGGGGCGGGTGGCCCGGGAGGAGTTCGATCCTCCCGACGGCTGCTTCGTGGTGGCCGTCGTCGGCGGCACGGCAGTGGGATGCGGGGGGTTCCGTCGCCTCGGACCCGGGCGGGCGGAGATCAAGCGCATGTACGTCGACCCGTCGGTGCGGGGGCACGGGGTGGGCCGCCGCCTGCTGCGGGAACTCGAGGACAGAGCCGGGGCCGCCGGCTACTCGGAGCTGTGGCTGGAGACCGGGACGGAGCAGCCCGAGGCCATCGCCCTCTACGTCTCGGCCGGCTACCAGGCGGTGGCACCCTACGGGGAATTCCGGGACGATCCCCGCAGCCGCTGCTTCCAGCGGTCGTTGGCCCCCGCTCCGCCGGACCGGCCGGGACGGTCCCGATCCGCTTGACTAGGTAGACAGGTCTGTCTATCATGCAGCGGAGGGTTCGGGCTCGCGGAGAGGACACACCATGACCAACCGGACTGCTGAGCGGGACCGGGTAGCCCTCGTCACCGGGGCCACCTCAGGAATCGGACATGCCACCGCCCTCCTACTGGCCCACGACGGCTTCACGGTCATCGTCCACGGCCGTGACGCCGGACGGGGCGAGGCCACCGTGAAGGAGATCGAGGCCGCCGGGGGGAGCGCACGCTTCGAGGCGGCCGATCTGGGCGATGCCGACGATGTGGCCCGCCTGGCCGAACACGCCGGCGAGGTGGATGTGTTGGTGAACAACGGGGGCTTCTCGTGGTTCGGGCCCACGGCCGATCTCGACACCGCCACCTTCGACAAACTGTTCGCCAGCAACGTCCGGGCCTCCCACCAACTGGTGGCGGCCCTGGCCCCGGGCATGGCGGCCCGAGGCCGCGGCAGCATCGTGAGCCTCGACTCCATGGCCGGCCACGTCGGGCTGGCCGGCGGGGCCGCCTACGGGGCGACCAAGGCCGCGCTCACCGCCATGACCCGCGCCTGGGCGGCCGAGTTCAGCCCGGCCGGCGTGCGGGTGAACACGGTGGCACCGGGACCGGTCTACAGCGACGGGGCCGATCGGGAGCGCATCGGTCGGCTCGGCTCCACCACCCTGCTCGGACGGGGGGCACAGGTCGAGGAGATCGCCGAAGTCATCGCCTTTCTGGCCTCGGACAAGGCCAGCTACGTGACCGGTGCGGTGATCCCCGTCGACGGCGGGCGAACCGCGGTCTGATCGCCCCGTGAGTAGCAACACCGTCTGAACCCGCGCCGCACCGACACGAAGGAGCACACCATGGAGACCCGACAGAAGATGATCCCCGGACCCGACCACCCCATCACCATCGAGACCAGCGGCGAGCGGTTCGTGGTGCGGTCGGGTGACCGGGTGGTCGCCGACAGCACCGCCACCCTGACGCTGCGCGAGGCGGCCTATCCGCCCGTGCAGTACTTCCCCATGGCTGACGTTGACCGGACCCTGCTCCGTCCCAGTGCCACATCGACCTACTGCCCCTTCAAGGGGGACGCCTCGTACTACAGCGTCGCCGGTCCCGACGGGGATGTGGAGGATGCCATCTGGACCTACCTGGAGCCCTATCCGGCGGTGCAGACCATCGCCGGATACCTGGCCTTCTACCCGGACCGCGTGGACATCAGCACCTCCGACCCGCTCCCGGCGTGACGTAGACGGAACGTGCCGGTGAGCACCCGGTCCACCGAGGGACCGGTCGGAAGCTAGGTGAGCGGCACCACCGGAGGGTCGCCGGGCGGTGGCGACTGGGGAGTCACGGCGTGGCGGCCTTTGGGGAACAGACGCAGACCGGGCTGGAGGAGATTGCGGTGGGTCTGGAGGACGGCCAGGGCCACCAGTCCGAGGTAGGCCGCCACGATCAGGTCGCGCAGGGAGGGTGTCTGACCGCCGAATGAGCCGAAGACGCCCGGGGCGATGAGCGCCACGATCAGGTAGGCGATGGCGATGCCGGCCACCAGCAGCGTCAGCATGGAGACGAAGGCCACGGCGGCCACGTAGCTCTGGCCGACCCGCTGGGACGGACTGGGCAGGACGTCCTCGGCCCGGGCCAGCACCAGGCCACGGCGGAGGTGGGTGACCAGAAGAAACAGGCTGACCAGGGCGATCAGTCCACCGACGAGAACGGTCCGGGCCACCGAATTGGTGATCGATCCCGAGTGGTGGCCCATCAACCTGACCAGGCCGATGACCACGACGACCGAGCCGATGATGGAGGTGGCCAGGGTGATGAAGGAGACGGCGAAGTGGTACACGGACTGGGGACGGCGGCCGCTCGGATCGGGGTCGGCGCGGTTGGCCACGACGATGATGATGAAGATGCCCACCAGGGCCACGAAGATGAGGATGCCCAGTGCCTCGAGGACGGCCTGGACCACGATGCTCAGTCCGATCCCACCCCCGCCGCCCAACGAGATGTTGCCGGTGCTCACCTGCCCCGGTATGGAGTTGGAGATCCCGGGACCACCTGTGCAATTGAAGGTGCTGCCGGTAAGACCGCACAGGGTCGTGGTGGTGACACTCATCGCATGGGTCTCCCTTGATCGCCGAAACCGCAGAAGGGGACACTAGCCGTGAACGGGGCTCCGGCCTCGGACCGTGTTGCCACGGTGACGGACCGTGGCAATCACCTTCGGTGACGTGCGGTTCAGGCGTCCGGGGAGTGCAGTTTTACGGCGATGCAGCCCAATCCGGCCCCGAGCGGACCCCTGTCTGCGATCACGGTCGAAAAGTGAGGCCGGCCGGGCGGGGCTAACGGCTGACTCCGGCCCTCGGCGTGATCCGCCGGATTTGGTTCGGGTTCCGGGCCCGACCGGAGCGAGGTCCACGGCCGGCCCTGAGAAGCTCCCACCCGGGCGCGGAGCCGCAGCAGCCACGGACGAACACCTACGTCGACCCATCGTCCGGCGGGGCACGTAAGACCGGGCCGCACCACCGGGGCCTACTACCGGTCTTCCGCCACGATAATGGCTAGATCCCGGTGCTCCCAGGCCAGCCGGGCGTCGAGCCCGGCGTCACCCAACCACCGGAACAGATCCGCGGTGCTGCTGGGCTGGTCGAAGACGCCGTCGATGGGTGTGACCACGTCGTCGGGATCCTCGGGGGTGATGACGTCTGCCATGACGAAGCGTGCCCCGGGCGCCAATCGCTCGCCCACCCGGCGGAAGAGATCCATCTTGCCCGGGCCGTCGAGGTGGTGAACGGCCAGGGCGGTGACGATGAGGTCGAAGGGTCCCTCGGGGAGAGGGTCCTGGAGGCGGCCCACGATGAACTCGGCGTCGGGGAGCCGTCTACGGGCGTAGGCCAGCATGGCGGGGCTCTCGTCGACCCCCGAGAGGTGGGCCGTCGGGTGCTTCTGTGCCACCCTGACGGCGGTCTCCCCCGTCCCCACGCCCAGGTCGAGGATGGTCCGGACGTCGATTCCCGTGGTCGCCTCGGCGGTGCGATCCTCCAACTCCTGGTAGGAGGGGATCTCGTCGATCGTCATCTCCGCGTAGGTGGCGGGATCGAAATGGAACTGGTGGCCGTCGTGATCCATGCCGTCATCCTGCCAGCGGTAGGTCACAGGCGTGTCCTCCCAGCGACTGCGTAGGTCAGACGGGGTGCACGGTGGCGCTCACGCCGCGCGCGGCCAGGATCGTCTCGATGTCGTCGATGTCACTGGTCAGCACGGTGTCGCCGGCACGCACGACGAGGCCGAGGTGACCATCCGGCTGCGGCGGAGGATCTCGCCGACCAACCGGCCGGCGGGGCCCTCGAGCGACGTGACCTAGACGCCGGCCAGGACACGGGCCAGTTGCGCCTGGGCCGCGCCGTCGCCCGGCTTCGGGCACAACGGGATCGGTCAAGGCAAGATGGCTCCATGACGGCGAGCAGCGGCACCGACACCTCCGACTTCCCGGCCGAGGGGGTCGAGATCACCATTCGGTTGGTGGTGGGCAACCTCGAGCGGTCCCGCCTCTACTACCGGGACGTACTCGGCACCACCGAGACCGAAGTCATCGGCGACGCCGCGGTGGTCCTCGACTTCCAGGGCATCACGTTGCTCCTGGTCACCGGGGCCGGACCCACCCCGGACAGGCCCGAGGTGACGTTCCGGCCCCCGGCCGACATCGAACACGTGAGCCTCCAACTGACGATCCGGGTACCCGACTGCCGGCGGGCCTACCAGGTGTTAGTGGCCCGGGGAGCGAAGTTCCTCACCCCACCGGTCGAGTACGAGAGCGACGTCCGCTGTTTCTTCCGTGACCCGGACGGGCATCTCCTGGAGATCAGCCAGTCGAAGTGATGCCCACCCTCTCCGTCCAACCTGAGTCGTTGCATCCCCCCGTGCGCCGGCGAGATCCAGAAGCGAGGTTCGCCACCTACGATGAGTTCTGACCCGGACTCCCGTCCACCCAGCATGGAAGCCACCAACCTCGCCGACCTCTATCGACTGCCGCTGCTGGAGTGGACCACGGTCGAAGCCCGCCTCGAACTGGGCGTGACCCAGGGTCCGGGTACGGGTGGGCCGGACCGGCACACGTCCTGGCTGGCCACCGTCAACGACGACGGCACTCCCCACGTCACCGGGGTCGGCGCCCTCTGGGTCGACGGCACCTTCTGGTTCGAGACCGGGGCGGGCACCCGTAAGGGTAGGAACCTGGCCCGTGATCCCCGCTGCACCCTCAGCCTGGCCACCCACGAGTTCGACCTGGTGGTGGAAGGGGAGGCCCGACCGGTGACCGACCCGGCGACGGTGGCCGCCATGGCGGAACGGTGGAATGCGGCGGGCTGGCCGGCCCGGGTCGACGACACCGGACGGGCCCTGACCGCCGAGTACAGCGCACCCTCGGCCGGACCCCCACCCTGGACCGTGTACCGGATCACCCTGAGGCGTGCCACGGCACTGGGAATCGTCGGACCGGGCGGGGCGACCCGTTGGAGCTTCCACCCGTAGGCACTGCCGGAAGGGAACGGGCATGAGCGACCGGGGCCGCCCTCCCCTACCGAGGCCGCATCCGGTGGAGGAGGTGCCGGTGGGGAATGGTTGGCATCATGGTCGGATCGGTGAGCCGAACCGGATGAGGTTCCCGTCGGGGTCGGTGTGTGTGCCTTCCCGCTGGCCATAGTCGTAGTCCTTCGGACCGCTGACCACCAGGCCCGCCTTCCGCCAGGCGTCCGCCAGCGCGTCGGCGTCGTCGCAGTGGACATACAGCTGGCTGGGCGTTGGCTCGCCCTCGGCCAACGTCAGGTGAATGGTGAGGTCCCTGTCCCGGTGGGCGAATGCGTAGGTTGCGTCGTGGTGGCCGATCTCGAAACCCAGCTTGTCGTAGTGATCGGTCGATCTCGGAATGTCTGCGACCGTGAAGATCGGTTCAAACCCGGCGACCTGCCAGCCTCCGCCGTGCGCTCCGACCTTCTTGTCCCGCCTGGCATTGAGCCAGTCGAGGCACTGGTAGCAGATCTGGATTTCCCGGTGGGAGTGGAGCTGGACCGTCTGTTCAACCGACTCGCCGCAGCATGAGCAGGTCGCGGTGGCCATGCCTCCCAGGTTACCCAGTCGAGCCATCCAGCCATCGCTCACACCCACCAGATGTGGTCGACCACATCAACGGCCATGACCGGGGTTGTGGGCCGTCCCTAGCGCCGGCCGGGTGCCTGACGCCGATGCGCCCTGACCCCCTCGGCGACGCCTGGGTAGGGTGACCACCATGGTGACCGGTGACTACCGAGACTTCTTCGTGGTCATCGCCACGTCGGCGGCCACCCTCATCGGGCTCCTGTTCGTGGCCATGTCCGTGGCCGGGGGTCGCGCCCGGACGCATGCACCGATCATCCGGGAGTTCAGGGCGGCGGCGTCACTCTTCGTCTTCACCAATACGTTCACGGTCTCGCTCTTCGGTCTCGTCCCCGGAACCAACATCGGCTATCCGGCCGTGGCCGTCAGCCTGATCGGCATCCTCTTCGCGGCGGCGGGACTGCGCACCACATTTTCCCTGCCCACCGAACAGCAACGCCGCCGCCCGCAGTTCTCCCTGATCATCTGGCTCCTCGTCGTGTTCGGATTCGAGCTCTTCTACGGGATCGAGCTCATCCAGGACTCGCAGCGCCACGGGGCCCTGGAGATCCTCGGCTACGTCCTCATCACCTCACTGCTCATCGGGATCGGACGGTCGTGGGAGCTGGTGGGTGACCGGGATACCGGAATCCTCACGTCGATCGGTGTCCTGATCGGGCGCGATCCGAGGTCAGCCAGGGCCCAGGATGACCCGGAGTCCGATGGACACGAGCAGGCAGGAGTGGCCCCGGCCCCGGTCGAGTCCCTGGAGCCCTAGAAGGGGCGAGGGACTCAGACCATCTCGGTGGGATCCGTCAGTTCCTCGGCCACGGAGTAGCCATCCGGACGGGGGTGCGCCACGGCCCACTCCTCGGCCTCGGCCAGCGAGGCGAAGGGACCCACGATCGACTCGGGGGCAGTGTTGGCGGGACCGCGGAGAACGACTGCTCGCACACCTGGATGGTAGCCAACCGGGCCGCCCCTTGGCCCCTACGGGGACGATCGGTTCCCCAACCCACCGGCCACGAGGTGGCCACCCCCGGTCCGGTCCACGGGCCTACTCTGGAACCCCGTGACAGCCGACACGACGTCCTGCACCGTCGAGCGAACCATGTCAGCCGAACCGATGGCCATCTACCGGGCCTGGACCGAGGCCTTCGACACCTGGTTCGCCACGGCGGGGGCCATCCGCATGAACCCCCGGGTGGGCGAGCCGTACTGGTTCGAGGTCGTCCACGACGGCGTGCGTCATCCCCACTACGGGCGCTTCCTGGCCCTGGACCCTGGCGTGCTCATCGAGCAGACCTGGGTGACAGGGCAGGGTGGGACCGAAGGCGCCGAGACGGTGGTACGGATGGAGCTGACCGGGACGAACCCGGGTACCCGGCTCCGCCTTACCCACCGGAGCTTCCCCGATGCCTCCTCGATGCAACAGCACGCCGACTCCTGGCCCGCCATCCTCGCCCACCTCGACGCCACGCTGACCGACCCGGACTGAACGGCCGCCGGCGCCCTCCCGTGGGGACCCGACCGGCGGGAGCTAGCGAATCCGGGCGGCCAGGACGCCGTCGGGGACCCGGCCGAGGTAGAGGCGGAACCCTTCGGCCTCGGGTTCGAACCCGAGCGACGCATAGAGCCGGTGGGCTCCGTCGGACCAGTGCCGCTTGTGCGACAGCAGCTGGACCTTGTTGACGCCGGCCGCCCTCGAGTCGTCCACGATCCGGTGCAGGAGGGCGGTGGCGATCCCCCGGCGGCGGTGGTCGTGAGCGACCGCCACCGCTTCGACCACCGTGGTCGGCGCACAGTCGTAGGTGACATTGGGCAGCAGCATCGAGGTCGCCGTCCCCACGACCTGACCCTCCATCTCGGCCACATAGACGCAGAGCCCGGCGACATCGGCCATGTGTGACCAGGTCCGGCTTTCGAGCGCCGATGGCGCCGATGGAGGCGTTCCTCCCGCCTCCTGGCGCGCGTGCACGCCCAGGACGGCGAGGAGATCGTCGCTGTCGGCAGGGCGGACCGTGCAATCGGTCACGACGTGCGCTCCCCGGAGACTGCGGCCATCCCGGCCGGATCGAAACCGTCGACGCCCACAGCCGCGGCCACGGGGAGCGGGTCGTTGATGACGATGGAGTCCACCACCTTGTCGTGCAGGCATTGGCGCTTGTCGTCCCACAGGCACCACAGGGGGTCGAGCAGGCCGATCCATCCGAGTAGCCCGGACAGCCAGTAGATGGCGGCCCGGCCGAACGCCCTCCACCATCCCAACGGCCCGCCGCCCACCGTCCGGACCGGCCGGATGTGGAGCCAGGCCATGCCCAACGTGCGGCCGAACTTGGCCACGCCCACCGTCTCGTAGGCCACCATGACCAGTCCGGTGAGAATTCCGCATACGAACACGGTCAGATACACCCACACGAGGCCCGGGGTGGGGGGATTGACCTGATCGGTGTTGACCGTGGGGAAGAGGGGGCCGAACCGGGGAGCGAAGATGAGCAGGCTCACCGTCAGGAGGATGGCGAAGACCGGGACCATCAGGAGCCAGTCGAGCGCCCGGGCCCCGAGCCGGCGGCCGGGGTTGGCCAGGGCACCCGGTCCGACGGCCGGTCTCCCCAGCTGGGCCCCCTTCCAGGGAGGCCGACCCCAGGGGGCGTAGGGCGGATAGTACGGAGGGGCGGGGGGAGCCACATGGTCGCTCCAGGCGGCGCCGTCCCAGTAGCGCAGTCCCCCGCCACCGGCGGGATCCGGGTACCAGTTGGCCGGGATGGTCTCGTAGGTCACGTGTACCACCCGGGGGGGCGGGCGGAGCCACGGCGGCCCCCTCCCCCGCTACTGGCCCGTTGACGTTCCCTCGGACTGTCCATCACGCCGGAAGTTACTCCCCGGACGGGACGAAGGGAGGGAGGTCGACCAGAGCGTCGGCGAGCGTGATGACAGCCCCTGCCCTGATCACGGTCAATCGGGAACTGCCCAGGCGGAACGGACCACGGACCACGGCGGCCCGGTCTTCAGGCGGGCACCCCGACCAGGGCCAGCCCGATGCCGACCAGTCCGGCGATGACCAGGGCCTCCACCACTCCCCGCCGGAGGACGAACAACCACAGCCCGGCGCCGGCCAGCACCGGGATCTGCCAGAGATGCTGGAAGGAGAGACCGAGGGGGATGGCTGACCCGGCGATGGCGCCGACGACGGCCGGCCCGGCACCGGTTAGGAACGACTGCACGGCGATGTTGGCCCGGAGCCGGTCGAACCGCGACCCCCCGACCACGACGAAGACAAACGACGGGGCGAAGGCGATGACGGCGGCGAGAAGCCCACCGCCCACGCCAGCGGCGGCATAACCGACGGCGGCCACAGTCTGGACCACCGGGCCCGGGGTGATCTGGCCGAGGGCAACGGCGTTGAGGAATTGGGCGGCCGTCATCCAGTGGTACGTGGTCACGGCGTCGTGCTGCATGAGCGGGACGATGACGAATCCCCCGCCGTAGGACAGGGCGCCGACCTTGAAGGCCACCCAGGCCAGTCCCAGGAGCCCGCCGGCGGCGACCACGTGCACGACCGCGACCGGGGCGAAGGCCCGCATCCCCCCCGATGTTGCCGGCCGGCCCCGACGGCGGATCACGATCTCGAGACCGCCGCACGACAGCAGCACCAGCACCAGGAACGGCCCGACGGTGGCCGCCGACGCCCCTCCCACCAACACGTAGACGATCCACCGGATCACCTCCGGCCGCCCCGTTCCCATCCGGCGCCGACTGGCCGGCACCAGGCCCCGGGCGGCGTTTAGGGCCACGGCGGGGACAGCCGCTCCGGCACCGGCGGCCGCGCCCAGAACCCAGGGGGGTGGGTGGCCCGACAGGAACACGGCCGAGAGGGCCAGGATGAGGATCAGGCCGGGAACGATGAAGCAGATCCCGCCCAGGACGGCCCCGGCCGTCCCCCGCAGCCGCCAAGCGCAGAAGATAGCCAACTGGGTGGAGGCCGGGCCGGGCAGGAGGTTGGTGGCGGCGATCCCGTCCTCGAAGTCGGTGGCGTCGATCCAGCCCCGCTCGTCCACGCACAGTCGGCGGAGCAGGGCGATATGCGTGGGGGGTCCTCCGAACCCGATGCAGCCCAGCCGGGTCCACTCCCGGGCGATGGTGACCATCGGCACCCGCTCCACCGGACGGGGCGTCCCCGGTCCGGTCACGGCGACGGGTCGCCGAGGACCTCACGGGCCAGCTCCCGCAGCTGCTCCGTGGTCGTCCGGAGCTCGCGCCGTCCCCGGGCGGTGACGGCGTAGGAACGACGGACCCTCCCGTCGACGACGTGGGAACGGGACCTCAGGAGTCCCTCCGCCTCCATCCGGTGGAGGGTGGGATAGAGGGAGCCCGGACTGATGGCATAGCCGTGGTGGGCGAGCTCCTCGGCCATCCATGCCCCGTGGACCTCACCGTGGGCGGCGTGATGGAGGATGTGCAGCCGCACCGCCCCCCGGAGGAACTCCCGCATGGTGCCCACACTAGCAAGTATCGCAATCCGATATCGAGCAATCGATTTCTGGGATCCCGGTGAGCGGGTTATCCGGCGGCCCGTTCCCACCGCGCCCGCATCAGAGAGGGGCTACGGTCATCGACAGCCCCTCCAACAGAAATCAGGCCCCTCCCGTGAGCATTACTACCGTGACCCGATTGCACGCCTCGGCCGGACAGGAGGCTGTCCTCCTCGACCTGCAGTCCGAAGGAAGGCGGCGGATGATGGGCGCGGACGGATGCGAGTCGTTCGACATCCTGAGGGATCAGGCCGATCCCCGGTCGTTCGCCTTCATACAGACCTGGGTATCCCGCCAGGCGCACGACACCGCGTTCGGAACCCTCATCATGGCCACCGGTCACCTCGACAAGGTGCTGGCCGTGCTGGACGAGGACGTCAGCCAGACCTTCTACGAGGTCGTCTCCTAGGTCCGCCCGGTGGCCCGTTCCGCCGCTATCACCGTCTGATCGAGGAGCAGGGCAATGGTCATGGGACCGACCCCACCCGGCACCGGCGTGATGAGGTCGGCCACCGTGACCGCCTCGTCGAAGGCCACGTCGCCCACGGTGCCGGAGCTGTAGCCGGCGTCGATCACCACCGACCCCGGTTTCAGCCAGTCCCCCCGGACGAAGTTGGGCCGGCCCACGGCGGCGACCACGATGTCGGCCGACCGGACGATGGCGGCCAGGTCCGTGGTGTGGGAGTGGCAGGTGGTGACGGTGGCGTCCCGGGCCAGCAGGAGCATGCCCATCGGCTTGCCCAGGATCGGGCTGCGGCCGATGACGGCGGCGTGCCGGCCCGACGGGTCGACGTGGTACTCGTCGAGGAGACGCATGATCCCGGCCGGCGTACAGGACCGGAACCCCGGGAGGTCGAGGGCCATGGCCGCCAACGACTGCATGGTGACTCCGTCCACGTCCTTGTCAGGGTCAATGGCCTCGAAGGCGGCACGCTCGTCCACATGGGCAGGGACCGGGTGCTGGAGCAGGATCCCGTCGACGGTCACATCCTCGGAGAGCGAGGCGACGGTCTCCACCACCTCGGTCGTCGTCGACGCCGACGGCAGCCGGACGACCCGTGAGGCGATACCGGCCGACGCGCTCCGCCGCTCCTTCATCCTCACGTAGGTGACCGAGGACGGATCGTCGCCCACCAGCACGGCGGCGAGGCACGGGGGCCGGCCGGTCAGATCCGCGAAGGCGGCGGCCCGTTGGGCCGTATCGGCCACGAGCCTGGCGGCGAGGGCGGTCCCGTCCATGATCCGGGCCGGGGGATGTTCCACGGGATGCCTCCTGAGGTCGACAGATATCGCCCAGGCGCACGGCACCGATCCGGATCGCTCCACCGGGCCGCTCCACGGTGGTGCTCCACCCGAACGCCAGTCACGGCCCTCACCGAGCTTATCCGGCCGGCCCGCCACTGCTGGGGGCGCGCCGCCGGCTGGCCGGTCCCGGCACCGGTCAGAGCGTCATCGGTTCCCCTCGTTGTCGAGCCACTCGCCGACGACGAAGGACATGAACTCGGGCTGCAGGCGGAAGCCCAGTCCGGCGTAGAAGGTCCGGGCTTCGTCGGTCTGCAGGCCGATGTGCTGTCCGGGGACCTGGGAGGCGAGCGTGCGCACCATCCGGGAGGCGATGCCCTGGTGGCGGTAGCCCGCCGCCGTCCACACATCCAGCAGATAGGCGTTGCTCACTCCGTCGGACAGCAGCCGGGCCATTCCGACCACGTGATCCCCGTCACGGGCGAACACCACATGCTGGGAGTGCTCGAAGGCGCGACGCAGGGCACCGGCCGACCGCCCGTTGTCGAAGTTGTCGGCGACCAGATCGGCTTTGGCCCGCTCCCAGTCGACGCCGGCCACTACATCCGTGAAGGAGACCGCCATGGCCACAGCATGCCCCACCACGACCCGGGGTGGGACCATCAGACTCGGCCGGAGGATCAGTCGCCGGCGCTGCTCCGAGTGAAGTAGGTCCAGGCGGCGTCGATCGCTGCATCGGGATCGTCGGGCGGGACATCGGCCCTCCGCAGGTCGTCGCCGGCCACCGAGGGTACGGGCTCGATCAGACGCGGATCGTGCACGAAGGGAGCGGCCGGGGGCGGGTCCGTCGACGTCGTCCCCCCGTCCCTGACCAGGCTGGTGGGTACTCCGTCGGAGAACCAACGGGCCTCGTGGCCGGTGAAGGGGTCGGTGTACCAGCCTTCTCGCGCCATGGAGCCCTCCCCTGCATCGCCCACTGGGCCGATGGTACCCCCGGGCCCGGGGCACGACACCGCGGGCTGCTCTCAGAGTGACCCCCTCGCCACTGTCCGGTCCTTCGTCGGCTCACCCCGGCTGACGTCCATGGGACGGCTCGAGTACCTCCGGACCCAGGAGATGTTCCATCGCCACCTCCCGACGCCGCCGGCCCGGGTGGGCTACCGACATGACTCGGTTGACCCTGGCTGGCTTGGCCCTGATCGGAGCCGATCCCCCCTGGTGGTCTCGATCTCCCGCACTGTTGCATGCGCAACAACGTGGGAAATCCCCTGACCATGGCGACGGATGACATTCGTGGCATCCTCACGCCGGAGAGGTCCTCCATCCGCTCTACGGAAGGGAGACTGGGCTCTTCTCGGCCCACGTCCGGGCCAGAAATGGTACGCCAGCCGGTGCAGCGACCGGCTCACCCCGTCGGAGACTGCCGCCCGATCCAACAAGCTATCGTGACCAGACCACCAGGAGTAAGGCCGTGAACCATCGTCTTCCCGATCCGCACCTGACCAAGATCTACCGCTTGGAAGCGACTGTCGGCGATCCGCAGGACGTCGGCGAGATCTCGCCTGGTCACCGGCGCATCGTCCCACTGACCGGCGGCACGTTCAGCGGACCTGAGCTCCGCGGGACGCTGATTCCGGGAGCCAGCGCCGATTGGCAGATCGTTCTCTCGGACGGCACTGCGCTCGGCGACGTCCGCTACACGCTGAAAACCGAACGTGGAGATCTGCTGTATGTCCAATCACAAGGCGTGCGCCACGGAAGCCCCGAGGTCCTGGCCCGTCTCGGCCGCGGGGAGGACGTCGATGCCGCTGAGTACACCTTCCGCACTTCAGCCAAGATCGAGACCGCGGCCGCCGGCCTCGACTGGCTGAACAAAGGCATATTCATCAGTGTCGCCGGCCGTCAGCCCGGAGGTGTGGTCTACGAGGTCTATCTGGTCAGATGAGCCCCCCATCCGACTCCACAGAGCCACCGGCAGCATCTCGCACCGGCGAATCCCCTGCTTTGCGCAAGGTCGTTGTCGTCACCGGAGCCTCCCAAGGCATCGGCGCGGGCGTTGCCGACGCCTTCGGTCATGCGGGCTATGCCGTCGTGGCCACGTCGCGGTCCATCGGCTCCTCCGACGCGCCTGACTTCCTGACCGTGAGCGGCGATATTGCGGAAGTCGAGACCGCCCAGAGGGTCGTGGAACAGGCGGTCGATCGGTTCGGGCGCATCGACACCCTGATCAACAATGCGGGGATGTTCATAGGCAAGCCGTTCACCGACTACACCCTTGACGAGTACCTCGCCATCACCGCCGTGAACCTGACCGGGTTTTTCCACATCACCCAGCGCGTCATCCGCCAGATGCTCACCCAAGGCGCCGGCGGCCACATCGTCAACATTACGACGAGCCTCGTCGACCACGCCGAGAGCAAGAACCCCTCTGCCCTGACATCACTTACCAAGGGTGGACTGGCGGCCGTGACGCGCTCGCTGGCTATCGAGTATGCCTCGCGCCGCCTGCGGGTCAACGCGGTGGCCCTCGGGGTTATCGAGAACCCCACCTACGACCCCGCGTCCTATGAGGGCATGGCCGAGCTGCATCCGCTCGGCCGGATTGGGCAGATCAGCGACGTTGTCGAGGGAATCCTCTATCTCGAACAGGCCTCATTTGTCACCGGAGTGGTCCTGCCCATCGACGGCGGTAAGGCCGCGGGGGACTGATACGCCAACTGATCTGGTGTTCCCGAACACCGTGCACCCGTTTGTCGCTCGTGGTGTGCAGGGAAGGGCGGTCGCGGCCGGGCCTCGGTCTAGTCGCTTGTGGCCGCGTCGTAGACATCGATGAGCTTTCGGTAGCGGTCGGCGATGACTTGCGCCGTCTCGGTCCCTGAGGACCGGCCCGCCAGGTGATCGACCAGTGCGTCGTGCCACAGGGTCCGCCCCACGGCAAAGCCCGCGAACCCGGGCACGCTCGCACCGACCTCCAGCCAACGGACAACACTGTCCCAGTCCGCACCGCGTCCGAGCACGATGCACGCTACGTGGTCCCTTCCTCCCGAGCGTGCCTGTTGGACCACGGCACTGGCGCCTTCTGTGGAGTCGAGCCCTTCGATCTTCCAGATATCGGGCTCCACCCCTCCGGCCTGCAACGAGGCGATGGTCTGCACGACGAGCCGAGGACGCAGGTGAAGGTCGTAGTCCAGCTGGTGGCCCTCGAAGCTGTCCAGCTGTGCGGTGGTGGCCGGGACGAGCAGCTCGAAGAGGAAGGTGCGGCCCCGGCCCCGGAGCCACTCGCTCAGACGGGCCAACCGTTCGGTCTGACGGCGGTTCAGATCCGGGTCGCCTTCGGGGTTGAAACGGACGAGAACCTTCACGAAGGTCGGGTCGAAGGCCTCGATGTGCTCGGTGAAGTGGGCTCCGTACTGGAAGTCGAACTCGTCCTGGCCAGAGCGCTCGACCGGCATGGCCAGCGGGACTCCCAACTCGAGGGCACGTCGGGCCACGGCCGAGCCGAACTCCTCGTCCACGAGCACCCCCGCTCGATTAGGGGGCGCGCCGGATCTGGCCGCAAGCCGGTTGGCTTCGAATATGATTTCTTTGGCACTGGCGATGCCGTCTCGTACCACCGCCGAGAGTGGGGGTGTGGCGCCGAAGAGCCCGCGTTCGAACGAGGAGCGGTGGTCGAAGGCGAGAAAGTACAGCGGCGTGCCGTAGCCGGATGCCATCTCAGTCCTGCTCGGGGAGATGCCAGCGGTGGGACACGAACACCGTGTCGATCGAAGATGAGTTCGTGTTCCCACCGCTTCCACCTGGTCGTCGGCGTCCAAGGGGAATGCCCTCGGTCATGCTCCTGAGACCAGCCGCCGGCCACGGTCGATGTCGTCGGTCGCTCCCGTCAGGGCGGTAGTACCAGCGAGTCGCGATGATCCGCCGGGTTCGTCCCGGCCGGCTCCGGATGGCTCCACGGCTATCCGGCCCGGCCGGCTCGCTGGCCGGCCCCGATCTGCTTGTGGAGCCCCTTGAGGGCGGCGACGTAAATCTCCGAGAAGGTGGGAAACGGCTGGATGGTATCCCTCAGTACCTCGAGTGGCACCCGGGCCCGGATGGCCAGCGTGGCTTGCTGCATCCACTCACCGGCCTCGGGCCCCAAGGCGTAGGCGCCAGTCAACAGGTCGCCGTCGCTCAGGAGGGTCAGAAAACCGTTCGATTTTGCGTAGGCGTGGGTGTAGGTAGCGGTCTTGGCCACCTCGGAGAGGGGGGTGGTGGCGATAAAGGGGGCGTCGGTGGCGCCCACCGACGCCGCTTGGGGGTCCGTGTACACGACATCGGGAATGGCCTCGTAGTTGGCCTGACGGGGTTGGCCAAGGATGTTGGCGGCGACGACCTCGCCCTGGTACTTCCCCACGTGGGTCAGCAGCCGCACGCCGTTGACGTCGCCGATGGCCCACAGACGCTCGCCGGCGCGCAGGTGGGCGTCCACGGGGATGCCGTGCCGGTCAGCGTTGACGCCGACCGTGTCGAGGCCGATCCCGTCCACGCGGGGGCGCCGGCCGGTGGCGACGAGCAGGTGGTCCCCGTGCACCTCGCGGCCGTCACCGAGTGCAAGGACATAGTCCTCGCCGTCGCGTCGGGCCTCCGTCGCCTGCACCCCCAACATCAGTTCGACTCCGTCGCCGCGTAGCACGTCGCCCAGCGCCTCGCCCAGCGGCACTGGCTCACGGGCGAGCACATGTCCCGCCCCCTCGACCAGGGCCACCTCGCCGCCCAGACGGCGCACGGCCTGGGCCATCTCGGCCCCGACCGGCCCCCCGCCCAGTATCAGCAGGCGCCGGGGCACAGCCTTCATTCCCGTCACCTCGCGGTTGGACCAGAGACCCTCCAGGTCGGCCAGGCCCTTGACCGGCGGCACGACCGGATCCGAGCCGGTCGCCACCACAATGTTCCCGGCGGTATGGGGAACACCGTCTACTTCGACCACACCCACCCCGGCCAGCCGGCCCGTGCCGCGCAGCAGGTCGATACCCCTGTCCGCCAGCCAGTGCTCCTGGGCGGCATCGGAGTAGTTCGAGACCATGAAATCGCGATAGGCCAGGGCCGCCTCGACATCGACGTGGGCGCTGACCGCCGCTTCGCGTGCCTCCTGGGCCGCCTCCCCGGGGCGCAGCAGCGTCTTGGACGGGATGCACGCCCAGTAGGAGCACTCGCCCCCGACCAGCTGGCGTTCGACGACGGCGACCCGCAGTCCACCCTCGGCCAACTCTCCGGCGCAGTGCTCCCCGGGCGAGCCGCCACCCAAGACGATGACGTCGTAGCTGCTCATGCGCTCGCCCCGGGGATGGCCTGACCGGAGAGCCCGGACTGCTCGTCCACCATGTACTGCGCGTACCATTCCGGCCAGTCCGGATCGGGGTGCCCGATCTTCTCTTCGTGGCGGCCGTGAGCATCCGCGGCCCGACGGAGAGCGGCGGCTAGATCGATGGCGGAATCGTAGGTAGCTGGCATCGGGTACCTCCTGCTGATTCAGAGCGGCCGACCCGGTGAGTGTCCGCGCTCCGTGTTGGTCACCGCCCCGGAAGGCGCGTCGTCACCTCTTGAAGAACCCAGCCGTTGCCGTCCGGATCACTGAAGGATGCAAACGACCCATAGGTCTTGTGCTCTGGAGCCGGGCCCGGGGCGCGCGCCTCAGTACCGGCGTGGTGGAACACCCCACCGGTGTCGTGGAACACCTCGCTCACCTCGACACCGTGGTCGACCACTTCGGCCCGGGCCGCCTCGATATCGGTGACGACGAGCTGCAGACCTTCAGCCGAGCCCGGTGCGGCTGAGGTGACCCCACTGCCGAAGATGATCGAGCACGCCGAACCCGGCGGCGTCAGTTGCACGACCCGGAAACCGCCGTCACCGGGGAAATCTGCGTCCAGACGCCACCCCAGCGATTCATAGAAGCCCTTGGCCCGGTCCACATCGGACACCGGCACCACCACCACTTCGAGCTTCATGTCCACGACCGCAGCTCCTCTCCGTCGGGGCCGGTAGCCACTACCCCCGCCCACGGGAGCCACTCCCGGCATCACTTTCGCGCCGCTTGTCGTCAAAGTCCAGGCCGGTGTCTGAGCCAGTGGCGGCCATTTGCAGATTTCGATGATCTCTTCGGGCCGAGGAACTTGCCTGGTGCCAGCCTGTTCATTGGCGAGATCGATCGGGAATCAGATTTCCGCCATCAAGTCGGAGTTGGATCCGACGGGTCCGACGTACCGGAGGCATGTTCAGCCGATGATTTCTGTCGGAGCTCAGTCTCAGAAATGGCCCAGGCCGCGTTGACGAGCCCGATGTGACTGAAAGCCTGGGGGAAGTTGCCCAAGAGCTCTCTGCTGACGGGATCGACCTCCTCAGCCAGCAGGCCGACGTCGTTGACGAAGGCGGCCGCCCGTTCGAAGACGGTGCGGGCCCGAGTCGTCCGTCCGGCCCGGGCCAGGGCTTGGGCCAACCAGAAGGTGCACAGAAGGAACGATCCTTCATCGCCGTCGAGCCCGTCGTGGGACCGGTAGCGGTACACAAGTCCACGCTCATCAGTGAGGCGTTCTTCAGTGGCGTTGATCGTGGCCAGCACTTTGGGATCGTCGGCGGGAAGAAAACCCACCAGGGGCAGCATCAGGCTGGAGGCGTCAAGGTCGTCGGAGCCAAAAGACTGGGTGAAGGCATTGGCCCGGTCGCTCCAGCCTTTGGTCAGGATCGCCTCACGGATCTGGTCCTGGGTCTGCTTCCATGCCTCGACCCGGTCGGATGCGTCGAGACGGTCGGCCAGGGCCACCCCCCGGTCGAGGGCCACCCAGCACATCAGCTTGGAGTACAAGAAGTCGCGGGGTTGGCCCCGAACCTCCCAGATCCCTTGGTCCTTCTCCTGCCAGCGCCGGGCGGCGGTGTCGGCCAGTTGAACGAGGAACCGTCGTGTGGCTGGGGCCAGATCGGGGGGCGCACCCCACTTGGTGGGGTCGGCCATTGGCCCGACCCGTCGGGAGCCGCTGTCGAAGAGGTGGTCGGAGAGGCGGTACACGGCACTGAGCAATTCGCCGTAGACGTCAAGCTGGCGCTGGTTCCAGGCCCCGTTACCGACCCGAACGGGGGCGGAGTTTCGCCAGCCCTCCAAGTGCGGCAGCTCCCGCTCGGTCAGGTCCCGTTCCCCGCCGATGCCAAACATGATCTGCAGGTCGTCGCCGCGGTCGAGCGAGCCGGCCGCCGAGGTGGTCATGTAGTCAAAGAACTCATTGGCTTCGTCAGGGCAGGCCGCCACCCAAAGTGCCTGGATGGTGAAGGAAGCGTCCCGGACCCACGAATAGCGGTAGTCCCAATTTCGGGTGCCGCCGACCACCTCCGGCAGCGACGTGGTCGCCGCCGCGCAGATCGCACCGGTGGGTGCGAAGGACAGCGCCTGGAGTACCCGCCCGCTGTGGTGCACCAGGTCTCGCCACGGACCCACGTAGGCCTGGTGGAGCTCCGACCACGACTCCCACGCCGACACGGTGTCTTCGAACCGTGCGCCTATCTCGGATTGGCTCCAGACGTTGGCTGTGCCCGTCCCGTCCCGCTGGGCGTGGTGGAGGGCGAAGCCGGCGCTCTCGCCCCCGCCGAGCTGGAGCTGGCCGGTGGCAGACGACTGGTCGACGGTCAGGGCCATAGGAGAAGAGAGGACCAGCACGTCGGCGCCCCCGAACGCGGTCACTCCGCCATCCACAGCATCGAACAGGGGATGGACCAGCCCGTACTCGGGACGGGGGACATACTCCAGGGACAACTCGACTTCTCCTTCAACGCACGTCGCACGCCGCAGCAGAAGATGCGGCGCACCCTGGCCGAGCTCATGCCCCCGGTTGCCGTCGCCCATGGCCAGGGCGTCGGTGATGGCGACCGTGCCCGTCGGGGTGCCGAAGGTGGTCTCCAACACCATGGTGCGGTCCAGGTAGCGCCGACTCACCTGTGTGGCGCCGGTGGCCCGGATCGACCAGTGGCCCGCGTGGGCACCGAGCAGGCGACCGAAGATCGACGGGCTGTCGAAGCGGGGGAAGCACAGCCAGTCGATCGACCCGTCCCGGCTCACCAGCGCCGCGCTGTGTCGATCGGAAAGGAGCGCATAGTCGGCTATAGGGGTCGTGCTCATGTGAGCTCCTTCGCCGTAGATCCGGGGATCGGCATCTTGCAGCTCCGGTGAGGCGTCGGGTCCCGCCCATGGTGATCGGATCCGAGCCGTCAGCCGGCGATATCAGCGTAGCTAGTCCGAAAAGACGAGGCCGAGCAGCCGGCGTGGGGCGACGCAGTGCTACCTGATCCATCCGAGTAACTTCCCGGCGGTGTCTTCCCCCTGTCCCACCCGGTTCCGACTGCGTACGAGCCGGTTGACTGCGCTTGACTTCTCCTCGCATCTCTCGTCACCCCAACGGGGCGACGTGCAAGCGGGCTGGGAGTGTCGGGCTTCGAGCTGTGGTGGCGTTGGCTCGGTCCCGCAGGGGCCGTCATCGTGCTGCCCGGCGGTACCGACGTTCCAGTGGACAACGTCCGGTGCTTACCCAACCCAGGTGTCGGCCATCGGGCCGCTTGACCTCGCATACCTCGACCCGGCCGGCGACCCGAGGAATCACTGAGGATGCCCATCGGCCAGTGACGTCGATGCCGGCGATGAGGAGTTGACGTGGCGGCCGCCAAGGACAATCCTGTGGTTAGAAGCTGGCCTGTTGGTGGGCAGGACGGGCTCGGCTCCAGTGCGAAGATGGCGCGCTTGAGTCGACGAAAGAGGCGGTGATCCATGCGATCCGACATCAGACCCGGCGCCACCTTCCCCGACTACGCGCTGCCGGATCACACCAATACGGTGCGCAGGCTCAGCGAGTTGCAAGGCGACGACCCACTGGTCCTCACACTGGCGCGGGGCAACTACTGTCCGAAGGAGCACCAGCAGCACTTGGAGTTGGCGGCCAATCAATCCAAGATCGCCGTGGCCTACACCCAAATCGTCACCATCGCCACCGACGACCACCACACCCTGCAGGAGTTCCGTCTCTCGGTCGGCGCCGCCTGGACCTTCCTCTCCGACCCCGCTCGGACGGTTCAGAAGGACCTCGACATTCAGGAATACACCGATCCCGAGCACGACCCGATGATCCCCCACACGCTGGTGCTCAAGCCGGGACTGGTGATTCACAGTATCTACAACGGGTACTGGTTCTGGGGGCGCCCGTCGTTCCACGATCTCTGGCGCGACTTGTGCGCAGCCTCGAGCGAGATCCGCCCCGACTGGGACCTGAGCAAGCCGGGACTGCGCGAGGCCTGGGATGCGGGTGATTACTCGAACTTCCACGGATGGAACAAGCGGGCTGCCCAGTCGATGCCGACGTCGTATGAGTCATAGGTGAACGTGGATCTGCCTGCGCTGGCCCCACGGCTCCACGCCCGGGCTGGTTGCAGGCGCTGCGGGCCAGGGAGAAAGAGCAGGTGGTGTTGGTGCGAACCCCGGTCTGCGAGCTGCTCGGGATTAAACAGCCAATCGTCCAGGCGCCGATGTCGGCGGTGCCCCAACTGGCGGCAGCGGTCTCGAATGCCGGCGCGCTCGGCATGTTGGCCCTCACGTGGTCCACTCCGGCCGGAAGCGTGGTTCGGGAGACAGCGGCGCTCACCGATCGCCCCTTTGGCGGCAATCTGGTTCTCAGCTCTGATCAGCACCGTCGCCTCGACGAAGCACTCGAAGCCGGTCTGCGAATCGTGTCGCTGTTCTGGGGAGATCCCACCGACTACGTCAAGCAGATCCACGATGCCAACGGAGTCGTCCTACACACGGTCGGAAGCGCCGAAGAGGCGCGCCGTGCAGTCGCCGGCGGAGTCGATGTCGTAGTGGCGCAGGGCTGGGAGGCGGGCGGACACGTGTGGGGTCAGGTTGCGACTCTTCCCTTAGTACCCGCCGTCGTGGATGCGGTGGCACCGGTGCCAGTGATCGCCGCCGGCGGGATCGGGGATGCCCGTGGCGTGGCCGCCGTGCTGGCGTTGGGCGCTCAAGCGGCATGGCTGGGTACCCGGTTTCTGCTGGCCCAGGAAATGCCCATCCACGAGGAGTACCGCCGTCGGGTGATGGACGCGACCGAGACCGACACGCGATGGTACGCCGACCTGTACGAGGTTGGGTGGCCGGATGCGCCCAACCGCTCTCTCCGCAACTCGACAGCCGAGGCGTGGGAGGTCGCCGGCCGGCCCCCACCGGGGACTCGACCAGGCGAAGGGGACGTCATCGCCCACTTCTCCTCCGGCGAGGAAATCCTCCGGTACGAGCCGGCGGCGCCAATGGTCGGAACCACTGGTGATATCGAAGCCATCTCACTGTGGGCCGGACAGAGCGTTGCGCTCGCCAGACAGCCACAACCAGCTGCAGAGATCGTGGCCGAGCTCGTCTCCGGCTTGTAACCGAAGCCGGCATAACGATGACTCAGTGGGTCGAACGATTGGAAGAGAGAATGCAGGTTGACCCAAAGGCTCCGCATGTCACCTCCGCGCTACTGAAGACTTGGAGCCAAGGATGAACTTTCAGGGCGTCGTGATCAACGTGGCTGATCTCCACCGATCGATTGACTTCTATCGCGAGGTGCTTGGTTTTACGGTGCTGTCCCAACAGGAGGAGTTGGCGGTGGCGAGTGCTCCAGGGAGCGACCGAGCTCAGGTCATCGTACTGCGAGAGTTCGGGACCAGTCCCTCCGGAGGAGCTCGGCACAAGGGTCTGCGGGGCTTCGTATTGGCAGTCCAGTCGGCCGATGAGCTGGAGCGGGTCGCCAGCGGTTTGGATTCTCGGGGAGTCCTTGTCAGCAGGCGTGATCACAGCGCTTGGAGGGCAGTGGTAGGCCGCGACCCAGACAGGGTGGCCGTAGTCGTGGCCTGGCACCCCGGCGGGGACGAGAGCAGTGCGGACGCCTGGAGTGAACTGGATGATTTTCTTTACGGAATCGGCGAGTAGGCGAACCTTTGTCAACACATGATGCGGCAGATCGGACCGACCCGCGTCCGGAGTCAATGGACCGAAGGGAGCGATAGGTTGCGAAAAGACATCGTTGTTGGAGCCACCTTTCCTGACTACCAGCTTGAGGACCAAGGTGGGGTCCTTCGGCGACTCTCTGAGCTCCAAGGCGGCAACCCGATGGTTCTCCATCTGTCGCGAGGAGCGTACGACCCCAAGGAGCACCGTTTTCTCCGGAATCTGGTGGAGAGTTACCCGGAGTTCCGCGTCGCTTACACCCGCCTGGTCGTCGTCTGCACGGACAACCCACTAAACCTCAACGAATTCCGCGACTCCCTGGGCGCCCCGTGGCCATTTCTGGGTGACCCCGAGAGAACCGTGCAACAGGACCTGGGTATCGAGGAGTTCACGGATCCTCACAATCCCATGATTCCTCACACCTTTGTTCTGGAGCCGGGACTGCAGATCTTCAGTATCTACAACGGCTACTGGTACTGGGGCCGACCGACGATGCACGAGTTGCACGTGGATCTACGCGCACTTCTACGGAAAATCCGTCCGGATTTTGATTTGGGAGCACCAGGGCTTCGGGAAGCGTGGGATCGCGGGGAGCGAGAGATATTTCTTGTCGATACGCTCGATGAGCCCATCCGATTTACCGAGGGGGCCACCATAGGGATCAAACGTGGTGGCCTTTAGCCAGACCAGAAAGGAGCCGGGGTGCGAATCGACATCACCAAGAAGCAATTGGGGACCCTGCCAGCCGTTGAGATCGGAGGCCTGATGGCCACTCCCAATTGGATCTCGGGATGATTAGAAAACAAACTGGGTTCACCGCTGGAATGAGCCGGGTCGTCTCGGCCGAGTGTGGCCAAGGCCAATTGTGACCACCCAGCCTCACACGCTGAAGCGGTCGTTTTACGAGCGGCCCGCCGAGTTGGTGGCGGGGAGTCTCATCGGAAAGATCTTCTCCTATGGGCCGCTGGGGGGTCGCATCGTCGAGGTGGAAGCATACGATGAGAGCGAACCAGCCAGTCACGGCTTCTCAGGAATTCGAAAGAGCAACGAGACATTGTTCGGTCCGCCTGGGCGCCTCGAGGTGTACCTTTCCTACGGGATCAACTACCTGGCGAACGTGGTGTGTCAGCCGGTTGGCGTCGGATCCGGCGTCCTTATCCGAGCGTTGGAGCCGCTCACCGGTGTTGACGTGATGAGGGCCAACCGAGGCGATCCCAAAGACCCGGATCGTCGGCTGTGCAGTGGACCTGGTCGTCTCTGCCGGGCGTTTGGTCTGAGCCGGGCTGACAACAATGTGGATCTTGTTGCCGGGAACGTTCGCATCCTCGATGATCATATTGCGCTTCCGTACACCAGAAGCGCTCGAGTCGGCATCTCAGCGGGACAGGACCTCGATTGGCGCTTTTATGTGGAGGACAGTCCGAGCGTATCTGTACGCGCTCCAACAAAGCGCATGGGGGCGGCGACGCCATCACCAGCGATGAGTTCCCGATCATCACAACAACGACTGCGGACCCCGCGCTAAGCGGGGTGTGAGAGTCCCAAGTCAGTGGAGGTGCAGATGGCTGAATTCACACCGCCCGCAGAGGGAATTCTGCTGGCCCACTTCATCGTCTCGGACGACGTCGAGCGGTCTCGGCGCTTCTACACCGAGGTACTCGGCGGCAAGGTGACCTTCTCCGGAGACGTGACCTATGTGGCCCTGGCCAACAGCTGGATCATCATCAACGTCGGCGGAGGTCCGACCGACGACAAGCCGGCGGTCACCCTGGAGACGCCACGCGACCCCGACCGGGTCAGTAGCTTCCTCAATATCCGGGTCGCAGACATCCAGGCCGTGTACGCCGAATGGAGCGCCCGGGGTGCCCAATTCCTGACGCCGCCCAAGCAGCACCAGTACGAGATCCGTTGCTACATCCGTGATCCGGACGGATATCTGATCGAGGTGGGGCAAACCACCGACCCGGAGGGGGACTGGTCACCATGGTCCTGAAGGGTCCGACACGCTCGCTCCCCCACCGGTGACCGATGTGTTGCCGGAGGTGCGGGCATGACGGATTCACTCGATCCAGAGGTGCCGCCCAGCGGGACCGGTTGCGTGGAGTGCCTCAAGTCCGGGGGATGGTGGCTGCACCTACGACGGTGTGCGGAGTGTGGTCACATTGGATGTTGCGACAACTCGCCCAGCCAGCACGCGACTGCCCATGCGAACTCGTCAGGTCATCCTGTCATCCGCAGCTTCGAGGGGAAGACTGGTTTTGGAACTACCAGACCCATGACTATGGAGAGGCCCTGCCTCGCACCCCCGCAGCATCACCCCCTCGGCCAACCAGTGCCTGGACCAGCGGGCGGGTCCCCGCCAACTGGCAAGAACTCTTAGTGGAATCGTGACATCCGTTCGCCCGCTCCCCCCGTCCCAGGGACGTGTTCGGATTTCCGTTGTTTAGTACCGTGACGCTGAGGAGGTTTCGGTCATGACCATCGCGGTCATCGGCAGTGGAGGGATCGGATCGGCCATCGCCCGTCAGCTCGCCTCAGGCGGCGAGACCCTGCGGCTCTCGAGCGCCGACAATGATTCGGCCCGAAGGCTGGCGGCACAGATCGGCGGAGCTGCGGTCGCGGCGATCGACAACCGCGACGCGTTGCGGGGCGCCGATGCCGTCGTTCTCGCGCTCAGGTTTACCGTGCTGAAGGGCGTCATAGCCGAGATCGCCGACCCGCTCACCGACAAGCTCGTGGTCGTTCCGAGCAACCCGTTCGGCGTTGACGCACAAGGTAACGTCTCACGTCTCCTGCCGAAGGAGCAATCGTCCGGTGAGGTTGTCGGCGGGTGGTTGTCGGCGGGGGCGCGCTTGGCCATGGCGTTTGGAACCATGTCGGCCGATCTCCTTGAGTCCTCGAGCCACCGGTCACCGGAGTCGGCGGTGCTCTTCTACGCCACCGACGACCGCCGTGCCGGCGAGGAAGTCGAGCAGTTGATCCGAACGGCCGGCTTCGAGCCGGTGAAGGTAGGCGGGATCGAACAGTCGGGTCGACTCGAGGTGGGCGGCGACCTTCACGATCTCGTAGTCGGCCCGGCCGAGGCGCGGTCATTGGTGGGTGGGGCCTGATCGCTTCGCCACCCTGGCGGCGGCATTCTAGGGTCGGGCCGGACATCGGTCCTGCGCAGGTCGTCGTCGGCCACCGAAGGATCGGGCTTGATCAGACGCGGATCCGGGACGAAGGCGGGGGCGGGGGCAGGTCCGTCGAGGTGGTCTCCCCAGTGCCGCACCAGGCTGGTGGGGAGTCGGTCGGAGACCAACCGGCCTGGGGGATACTGGCGGGACGGCACGGAGGTGAAGGACGCCATCATGGACCCGGACATGCTCGGCTACTACAACCAGGGGCGGGAGCACGCCCGGCTGACCTCCATCGGACGGCTCGAGTTGCTCCGGACCCAGGAGATCCTCCACCGCCACCTCCCGACGCCGCCGGCCCGGGTGGTCGATGTGGGCGGAGGGGCCGGCATCCACGCCGTGCCTCTGATGGCGGAGGGCTTTGACGTCACCCTCATCGATCCGGTTCCGTTGCACGTGGACCAGGCCAGGGACGCCGGCGTGACCGGGGCCAGGGTGGGCGACGCCTTGGCCCTGCCCCTCGACGACGGGTGCGTGGATGCCGCCCTGCTCCTCGGCCCGCTCTACCACCTCACCGAGGCCCAGGACCGGCACCGTGCCCTCGTCGAAGCCCGGCGGGTGGTTCGACCCGGTGGGGTGCTGGTGGCGGCCTGCATCTCCCGGTTCGCCTCCACCTTCGACGGGTTGGGGCTGCGGTTCCTCGACGACCCGGCGTTCGAGGCCATCGTGGAGGACGACGTGGCCACCGGACAGCACCGCAACCCCACAGGCCGGACCGGGTGGTTCACCACCGCCTACCTCCACCATCCGGCCGACATCGAGCCGGAGGTGGCCGAGGCCGGCTGGGAGGTCACCGCCGTCATCGCCGTCGAAGGACCGGGGGCAACGGCCGACGCCACCTACTGGCTGGATGATCCGGACCGACGGGCCACCCTGATGCGGTCGATCCGGCGGGTGGAGTGCGAACCGACCCTGCTCGGCTCGTCGCCTCATCTGCTCGCCGTGGCCCGGCGCCCGTCCCCGGACGGGGCCGACTAGATTTGTAGTTAGCTAATGAGCTAATATCGGAGCATGAGCGACGACACCGGGGTGTTCCGGGCCCTGGCCGATCCCACCCGGCGACAGATCCTGGAGGACCTCCGACCGGGCGAACTGACCGCCGGGGAGATCGCGGCCCGGTTCACCATCAGCGCTCCCTCCATCTCGCGCCACCTCGGCGTGCTGAAGTCGGCCGGACTGGTCACCGAGCGTCGGGAGGCCAACCGCATCTACTACGCACTGGTGGAGCAGCGGCTGGCGCTGTGCCTGGGCGGATTCCTCTCCAGCGTCTGTCCGGAGCAGGTCATCGTCCGCCAGCGGCGCAAGAAGGCGGCGCCGTCGAGATGAGGGCCGTCCCGACCATGAGCGGGGTCATCGACCGCCGTATCCTCGTCAACTTCCGGGTCGATCCCGGGGTACTCGACGATCTGCTCCCCCCACCGTTCCGACCGCAGATCGTCGACGGGTACGGGATCGCCGGCATCTGCCTAATCCGGCTGCGTAACCTCCGCCCCCAAGGGCTCCCGGCCGGCGTGGGCATCACCACCGAGAACGCCGCCCACCGCATCGCGGTGGAATGGGAGGGTCCCGACGGTCCGGGCCGTGGCGTCTACATCCCCCGGCGGGACTCACCGTCACTCCTCACGGTGGCCCTGGGCGGGCGGCTGTTCCCCGGCGCCCACCACCGGGCCACGTTCACCGTGTCCGAGACGGCGCAACGGCTGCGGGTGGGGTTCGCCAGCCGCGACGGTTCGGCCCACGCCTTCATCGATGCCACCCGGAGCGGGGCTGTACCGGCAGACTCGGTGTTCGGATCACTCGAGGCGGCCTCGGCCTTCTTCGAGGGCTCGCCCCTCGGGTACTCCCCCACCGGCACGTCCCACCATTTCGAGGGGTTGGAACTCCGCTGTCGACGGTGGGCGATGACACCCCTACAGATCGAGGAGGCCTCGTCCAGTGTCTTCGAGTCCGACCGGTTCCCTCCGGGATCGGTCGGGCTGGACTCGGCATTCCTCATGACCGACATCCCCGCCACCTGGCACGGTCGGGACCCCTTGATGGGGACCGACCGGGAAGCTCACTCGTCCATCTGGATGTCGAAGTAGGCGCCCTCGTCGTCGTGCACGATGCGGGCCGAACCGGACCATCCGGAGAAGCCACCGGTGCCGGTCGACGGAACGATGTGCCCGAACCACGAGTCCGGATCGGACTCGATCCCGCCGTGCTGGATGGTCACCGCCCCGTCCACCTCGAATCGGGCCTGCAACGTCATGGGAACTCCTCCTGGTCGGCACGTGAGCACGTGGGTGGGGGGTGGCGGCGAATCCCGACCCGCCTCGCATTCGTCCGTCACTCCGGCCCCACGCTATCCATGGGGTCCGCGCCGGGTTTGACGAAAGTACTTACTATGAGGCGGGCTCGACGACGGTGAGGAGCGGAGTCACGTCGCCGAGCGCCGCCGAATCGAACGGGCGCACCCTGCGGTCTGTCGAAGGAGATGCCGTGAACATCATTGGATTCAACCGGGTCGAACTGATGATGGCGCCTGAGGACATTCCCCGGGCGGTCGAGCAGTTCAACGACCTGCTCGGCACGAACTTCCAACCGCCGGAGTTGGTCCACGAGGGCAACATCCTCACCACCAACGATTGGGACAATCACATCGAGCTCTACGGCCCCGCCCACCACGACAGCCCCCAGGCGGAAAGCCTGGCCAAGAAGGGAAGGGGTGGGATCGGACCGCTCGTGTGGGAGGTCGAGAACATCGACGAGGCACGGGACTACGTTCTGGCCAAGGGATACCAGATCAAGTTCGAGTACCAAGGGGCCGGTGTGAAGCAGATCATCCTCGACCCCGATCAATGCTTCGGCTACCTCATCACCTTCATGCAGCGCGACAGTGAGACAAGGTGAACGGGCAGCGTCCGTGCCGCCACAGGGCAGGTGCCGGTACTCCATGACACTTGTCCACGGTGTTCTCCGCCCGGGCCCGACCGCGGTAGAGGGCGGCGAGCGGTATGGCCGCGAGCTCGACCCCGGGACCGGACCACCGCAGCCGGCCCGGACCGAACCGGGCCACGTGGGCGGGCAGCGAGGGAGGGGTTCCATGATGAGCGTGCAGGCCCACCGACGAGGCACACCGGGGAGGACGCTCGTGGCCGTGGTAGTCCTGGCCGGACTGGTGACGGCCGCCACGGCCGCCACGGCCGCCACAGCCGCCCCGGCGGGCGCCACCGAGTCGGCCAGCACCAAGGCCGCGGTGGCCAGCGCCAACAAGGACCTCATCGTGCTGAAGGACCTGCCCAAGGGGTGGACATCGACCAAGTCGTCGAACAGCAACTCGAGCGTTCCCGGGGCCGCCCAGCTGGCCGCGTGCCTGGGTGTGCCCACCAGCGTCATCAACGACAATCCGCCCTCGGCCAACAGCCCCGAGTTCGACAGCGCCAACCAGTTGATGACCGTGACCGACAGCATCGCCGTCTCGCCCTCCAAGAAGTCGGCCCAGGCCGACTACAACTCGCTGGCCAACCCCAAGACGCCCACCTGCCTCACCACCGTCCTGAACGGGGTGACCAAGGCCAGCCTGGCTGCGGAGTTCGGGTCCGGGGCCTCCATCGGGACCATCGACGTGACCCGGTCGCCCCACAGCGAATTCGCCGGCCACGGTGCCAACTTCACGGCCTTCCTGCCAGTGACCGTGCAGGAGCAGACCCTGAACGTCCAGCTCACCATTGTCAGCTACCTGAAGGGCGCGGCCAACGAGACCGTCACCCTCACCTCCATCGGGAGCCCCTTCCCCACCGCCCTGGCCAAGCACCTCACGACGGTGGCCTTGAACCGGTTCTGATCGGGCCCATCGGGTCGCGGTCCGTCGTCGGGGCCGGCGGCTCCGGCCGCGGCCCGCCGGGAACGACAGACCGGCAACGGCTAGCCGCGGCGGAAGTGACCGGTGAGGTCGGCGACGAACCGTTCGGTCAGCTGGGGCGGCAGGTCGTGTCCCATGCCCGGCACCAGGGTGAGCGATGCGCCCGGGATGGCGGCGGCGGTCGCCCGGCCACCGCTCGGATCGACCAGGACATCGGCCTCGCCGTGGATGACCAGGGACGGGACGTCCACGGAGGCCAGGGACGGGGTGCGGTCGGGCTGGGTGACGATGGCGGCCAGTTGACGGGCCATCCCGGCCGGATGGAAGGCACGGTCGTAGTCGTCGGCGGCCCGCTGGCGGACCTTGTCCTCGTCGAAGGGATACCCGGTCGAGCCGATGACCCGCCAGGTCTTGGCACTCTGCTCGATGGCCTCCTCCCGCGAGGTGGGGGCCGGTACCATCAGCGTGGCCAGAGCGTCGGGGTGGGGCTGGCCCACCGTCGGGTCACCGGTGGTCGACATGATGGACACGAGGGTGCGGACCCGGTCCGGATAGTCGATGGCGAAGGTCTGGGCGATCATCCCGCCCATGGAGACCCCCACGATGTGGGCCGAGGCGATACCGAGCGCATCGAGGAGTCCGGCGGCGTCGGCGGCCAGGTCGGCCAGGGTGTAGGGCGACGAGGTGGTACCGGCCAGCAGCTCGGCCAGCTCGGGCACGCCGGCGTCATCGAACCAGGTGGACAGACCGACATCGCGGTTGTCGAAGCGGATCACGTAGAAGCCCTCGTCGGCCTGTCGGCGGCAGAAGTCAGGATCCCATGCGGTGAGCTGGCCCCCCAGGCCCATGATCAACAGGACCGGCGGCGAACCCGGGTCGCCGAAGGTCTCGTGCTCGATGGTGATCCCGTGGGCCGTGGCAGCGGTCATAATCGCATCCTACCGAGAGCCACGGCGCGTCACCGGGCTGACCTCTACGACTGCCTGGTGGTCCGAGCGGGCGGCCTCGCACAGGCGGCGCCGACCACGGAGCGGCAACCGGCCGACGCCGGCGCCACTGCGGCGGCGGCACCACCGCCGCGCCGGCCCCAATCGGCGACAGCTCCTCAGGCGTTCATGGCGGCGCGTGTCCACGCCACCGACTCGGCCCCCACGGCCACCGCCTCGGCCACGTCGACCACGGGCACGACCTTGACGTCATTCCAGTACACGAACTTGCCCACGAACCGGCTGACGGCCAGCGGATCGTCGGCCTCGAGGAAGATGTAGCCACCGTTGGCCAGGGTGGAGACGAAGTTGTGGATGGTGAGTCCCTCCTCAGGCTTCCACTGCTCGAACACCTTAAGCAGGGCCTCCTGATTGCCCAGGTTCTGGTCGTGGGCCAGACCGGCCGTGCGGATCTGATAATCGATGACGTACTTCATGGCACCCTCCTTGGGGCAACGGCCGCTCCGCCGTGGGGCGACGTCTCCGACACTACGCCCGTGGCTGAGTCCCGTGTCGAGTGAGGTGGAGTGAGGTCGAGTGATCCCGACGCCACCGGTCCACCAGGGTTCCGAGGCGGGCCGATCAGCTGGCCGGAGAGGCCCGGTACAGCGACAGGATCGTCGGTGCCGACAGTTGGGCGTCGAAGACGGCGACATCGGAGATCGACCCGGCGAAGGCGTTGCTGGTGGACGAGTCCGGCCAACCAGATAGTCCTTCGGATCCCACCCGCCAATAGCCCAGGTAGTCCTGCGGCAGACCGGGCGAGGCGTTGCTGCCCACCAGTTGACCGTCGACGTAGAGGTTGATCCCCCCGCTCCCGTCGGTGGCCACCACGTTGTGCCAGGCGCCGTCGTTGTACGACCCGGGTGACTGGACGACCGCCGTCTGGCCGGAGAAGATCCCGAAATTCAACCGGCCGCTGTCGGACATCCACACCACTCGATCCCGGCTCGCCGAGGTGCCGCGTGGCGACGTGCCGAAGCCCATGAGGAGACCGCCGGTGGTGGTGGTGGTCTTGAACCACAGGTCCTCCGAGTAGGTGGTGGGATCGGTCGTCGGCTGTGACGCCACGATCTGTCCGCTGGAGCCGTTGAGAGTGACGCCGGTGCCCGATGCGGTCTCGACCGGACTGGGGGAGCGGTAGGTGATTCCGGTGGTCGAGTAGTTGGCGGTGTCGCCGTTGCCGCTCCGGTCGGCCGCCGTCGATCGCCCAGTTCCGTTGAGCGGCCAGTACAGCGCTGGTGATGAGGCGAACACTGCCTTTCCGTAGCCGTCGCTGGGAGCGCTGGTGGGGACGTTGGTGATGGACATAGTGGTCGACACGCTGGGAGTACCGGCGGAGTTCAGGGCGAAGAGCATGTAGGGACCGGGTAGGGCGATGCCCGGGTCGGAGGGAATGGCGAGTCGGTAGGTGTCCCCGGCAGAGGACGCGATGGCGAGGGGGATCCGGCGCTGGTCGTTGTCCACCGAGTGGGTCGACTCTCCGTAGCGGACCATCGAGAACTGCGTCACCGGGCCGCCGGTGGTCACCGAAATGATCTGACCGGTGGCGGCCTGGGCGGGAGCGGCGGCGATGGTCGGTCGGGTCTTAAGGGTGCCATTGGCGTTCAGAAGGTACGGCGGGGTGAAGATCTGCCCGTCGGGATGGTTGGTCGAGCAGTACCCGCACAGCCCGCCACCTCCGGAGAACACCCGTCCGTCGGGAAGGAGGACGGCCACCGAGTGGTAGTTGCGCGGCTCGGCCTCGGGCGCCAAGAGGCTGAACTTCCCTGTGCCCGGATGCCAGAGCTCGGCGTCGAGGATCGAGTTCTGCGTCGCTGTAGGGCACCGCATAGGTCTGACCGCCCATGGTGACCACCTCGCCGTTGGGGAGGACCACGCTGTTGGCGAAGGCCCGGGCGTAGGCCATGGACCCGACCTGGGCGGTCCGGGCCCTCTCCACCGTGCCCTTCTTGGTGGTGGTCTTCGAGATGGTGACTTCGTAGGCGGCGTTGGTGGCCGGGGAGTTCTGGTAGCTGGGCGAGCCACCCATGGTGATGACCTTACCGACGTCGTAGTAGACGGCATTGCCGTTCATGGCATCCCCGCTGGTGCTCCGGCGGCCGGCCGGGGTGATGGAGCCCGACCCGCTGGTGGTGATCCAGTTCATCTGCTTGGACGGTCCGGCCTGGAGCACATCGCCCCTGGAGGTGGCGATGAACCACCCGTGATTGTCGGCCCGGTAGACGCCTTGGGCGTCCTGGGTGTAGATGGGCGTGGCCGGCACGTTGGTCAGCTCCCGCCAGCCGGCTGACGCCGACCAGACCTCGGCCACCTTGTCACCGGAGGCGCCCGACCACGAGCCTCCCAAGGTGAATGCCTGCTCGTCGGCGAGCAGGGTCATCCCGTTGTAGCCCCGTCCGATGTTCAGCGGGGGCCCGGCACTCCAGGTGTTGGTGGCCGGGTCGTAGATGCTGGTCTCCTGGTCGCCCAGGCCGCCGGTGACCATGACGTCGCCGTCGGCCAGGATGGCCACCCCGGGACAAAACATGTTGTGATGGGTGGCGGTGACCGTCTCCGGGCTGACCGCCCCGGTGGTCAGGTTCAGGATGGCCGTCTGGGTGTAGTCGTCGCTCCCGCTGCCCGAGGAGAGGTCGTGGTCGGCCGACCACACCAGGAGCTGGTTGTGCGGCAGCAGGGCCGCCGCCACGGGAACGAGGGGGAAGCCGATCACCGGCCCCCACGCCCCCATCACGGCCGGGTCATCACTCGTCTTCGACTCCTTGGCCGACGCCGACGTAACGGTGGCTGAAGCGTTGTGGGCATCCAGCCGGTCCGACACGTGGGGTTGGCCCTGGAGGTAAAGCTCGGCGGCGGAGACGTCGGTGCCGGTGCCCGAGGCGGCGGACAGGCCGGTGAGCCGTACGAACCGCGTCGAAACCGGGGCCATGCCCACCTGTTTGACGGCGGTGTCGTCGGCCCACGTGCCCGAAGCCACCGTGGCGAAGTGGATGCCATCGCTACTCACGCTCAACTCAAACTCGCCGATCGACCCGTCCGGGACGGTCCCCTGGCGCGGCTCGTAGATGAGGCCCGAGACCACCTGTGGCCTCCCGGTGTCGATGGTGACGGCCGCCCCTCCGCCCCAGGGTGCGAGCTGTCCGTCCCAGTAGGTGGCGGCGTTGCCGTCGAGCACGGAGGCGGGCCCGTGTCCCGGGGCCTGGTCGTCGGAAGTGGCGCTCCAACCGGTCCGGGCCAGAGTCGGTGCGTCATGGAGATAGGCGGCGGCGGTGACCTTGACGGCAGAGGAGGCCGGTGATGCTGCAACGGCCGGACTCCCGTATTCCACCCCGGACACCAGGAGCGATCCCAGCAGGGCGATGGCCATGGACGTCACCAGCACCGACGCGGCCCGACGACTCGGAGTCCGGTGACGCCCCTTCACTCTGCCCCTTCCCCGGCCGCCGCCCGCGGATCCGGCGGACCGGGCCGAACCGTTGCTGACGCTACCGGCGGCCCCTGGAGGCTACCGGTCACCGGGCTGGCCGCTGCTTCACTGTGGACTTGCGCCACGTACCGTGCACTGGGGTTCACCTGGTGTGGCGTTGGGGCCGACCGGCGGTCACGGGGCGTTCTGGACCACGGCGGCGAAGGTGTCCGGAGTGGACGGATTGACCTCGTAGCTGGTCGGACCCATCTGGTAGCCGAGGTTCCAGAAGGCCAGGCCGGCCGCCCCGAAGCTGCGGAGCTGGGCGACCATGGTGTTGAAGAGCTGGGCCCGGTCGGCGTCACCGGTGTTCTGCTGCCATCCGAACTCCTCCACCACCACCGGCTTCCCGATGGCGTGGCAGTAAGCGGCGGCGGTCGGCGCCCAGGCCTGCATGCCTCCGTAGGTCTTGATGTCACAGAAGGCGTTGTCCGGAAGCGAGAAGATGGACTCCCAGTCGATGCCGGCCGTGGACTCGTTGAGGTAGCCGAGGCCGCCCGAGTTGATGAGCACGGTGCCCCCCTGTTGATGCCAGTCCGAAGTGACCGAGGCGTAGAAGGCGGTGATGTCCGCGGTCGAGTAGGTGAGCGTGCACGGCGCGCCGGTGGCCGAGGCGGTGTAGGTCTGCGTACCCACCGGGAGAGGGTCGCCGGCCACGGACACGAAGGCGATGGTGGGGTCGTCCTTGTAGACGACGTGGGACACCGTGTTGACCCGGTTGGCCACGAACGACACGAACCGACTCCAATCGGCGGTGTAGGGATCGATGCACCGGTCCCACAACATGGCCCGGTAGTCGGCCAGGGACAGATCGACATGGAGGTGGGCGGCACCGGCGGCGGCGACCATGGCATCGACGTACCCCCACGCCGTGGGGTCGTAGGGGGAGGTGGCCGGGTCCCCGTTGACGTTCAGGAAGTCGGTGATGCGGATGGTGTTGAGGTGGGCCTGCTGGGCCAGGGTGATGGTCCCGGCCGGGTCCTCCAGGCCAGACCGGTAAGGCTGGAGGCCGGGGTTGTAGACGGTGGATCCGTACATCGAGTATGTGGCCCCTCCGGCACACAGTGCGGTGCCGCACACCACCACCTGGCCGGACGGGGAGCCGTCGACCGAGCCTCCGGTCGAGCCGCCGGCCACCGCACGCCCGGGATGCCCGGGCGTCCCCGTACTGGCGGCCGTCCCCGCGCTGCCCGCGTTCCCTCGACTCCCGGTGGGGTCGACGTGGTTCGAGGTGCCGGCACCGGTGGCCAGGATGATCGAGACGGCGGCGACCACCCCTGCGGCGAGCAGGACAACGAGGAGCACGACCAGGGTCAGGCGCCGACGGCTGGGGACAGAAGAGGCGCCGATCTCTCACCTCCCTTGTCGACCAGGTCGCAGGGCTCCCGAAGGCCAGACGGAGGAACGCCCGGGTCCGGTCCACGGACAGAGTCAACACCGCCCGGCGTCAGGTGACGCCCCTTATGGCCCCGAACATGTCCGGATCCCGCCCATGGAGGTACCCACGTCAACTGGCGGTGATGGTCACGGCGTTGAACCCGACCGTCGAAAGGGCCGTCGAGCTGTGGGAGGTGGAGGCGGCCCCGGCCAGCAGCGAGCCGGACAGGTTGGCCAGCGTCACCATGGAGCCGGGCACGGCCGTCCACGTGGTGCCGTCGGACGAGGTGGCGGCGGCGTAGACCGTGCCGGTCCGGGTGACCTCCACGTACTCCGGGGCCACGCCGGTGGTGTTGGCGATCTGGACGGCGGCGACCCCCTGGGCCGTCCGTTCCTGGACCACCACCCCGTTGCCCTTGGACACGTAGACGGCGTAGTAGGGCGAGCCCGGACTGGTGGTGGCCCGCACCATGACCCCGGCCCGGGCCCACGGGTCGGTGGCCGTCACCGTGGCCACCTGGGCGGTGACCGCACCGTTGGCCGGAAGGGCCGCCCAGATGTAGTGGAAGGCGTCAGCGGTGCCCCAGATGTCGGGGCCGCCGGCCGTCACCGTCCAGGCCGCGCCGGACTCGGTCTGGCCGCCGGCCGGGGTGGCCGCCCCGATGTCGGCACAGCTGTAGCCGGTCGGGCACACCTGTCCGGGGGCCGGGTACAGGCCGGAGGCCACCGCCACCGCCGTATAGGTGACCGACGAGCTGGTGCCCTGGTTGTGCGAGGTGGTGGCCAGGCCGCCGAGGAGGGTCTGGGGCAGGCTGAGGGCCTGGGACGAGCCGGGGACGAGGGTCCAGGAGATCCCGTTGGGGGAGGTGAAGGCGTTGTAGTGGGTCACGGGAGTGGTGCCCGTCGTCGTGTAGCGACTCACCCGCAGGTAGGTGGGCACGGTGCCGGCCACCGACAGTTGGGTGGAGGTGCCTCCCTGGACCGAGCGCCACTGCACGGCCACGCCTTGCCCGGGGGTGACGAAGACGGCGTAGTAGGGCGAGCCCGGGGTCGGTGGTGGCCCGGAGCATGACCCCGGCCTTGGCCCAGGGGCTGGTGTTCTGCTGGGAGGTCACATGGGCGGTGACCGCCCCGCCCCCGGTCAGGGACTGCGAGGAGAAGTGGAAGGCGTCGGCCGTGCCCCAGATGTCCCCCCCGCCGGCCGTCTCCGTCCAGGTGCCGTTGGCCAGGGTGTCCGTCCCGGCCGGCAGGGCGCCGCCGATGTCCGAACAGCTCCACCCCGACGGGCAGACACCGGGGGGCGGCGTCTCACCGGGGGTGATGGCCACCGTGTCCAGGGTCACGGCCGAGCCTGTGCCCTGGGCGTGGGAGGTGATGCCGAAGCCGGCCAGCAGGGTGCCCGTCATGACCAGGGCCTGGGTCGAGCCCGGGATCAGCGTCCAGGTGGTGCCGTCCGACGACGAGTAGGCGGAGTAGTAGGTGGTGGCGCCCGAGGTGTACCGGGTCACCTTCAGATAGACCGGTGCCGTGCCCGGCACCAGGATCTGGTTGGAGGTGGCTCCCTGGGTGGCGCGCCACTGCACGGCCAGGCCCTGGCCGGGGGTGACGAAGGCGGCGTAGTAGGGCGACCCGGGGTCGGTGGTGGCCCGGAGCATGGGGCCGGCCTTGGCGAAGGCGTTGGTGTTCTGCTGGGAGGTGATGTGGGCGGTGACCGAGCCGTCCCCGGCCAGGGTCTGGTTGACCAGGTGGAATGCGTCGGCGGTGGACCAGATGTCACCGCCACCGCCCACCTCGCTCCAGGTGCCGTTGGTCAGCGAGTCCTGGCCGGGGGGCAGGGCCCCGCCGATGTCCGAACAGCTCCACCCGGAGGGGCAGATCCCCGGGGGCGCCGACGACCCGCCGAACTGGGCCAGGTTGTCCACGGTGGCCACGACGTAGCCGGCGTCGTTGTGGGCGTCGGTGGCGATGCCCGAGGTCAGGAACCCGGTCAGGGTGAGGGCCACCGTCGAGCCGGGGATGAAGGTCCAGTGGACCCCGTCCGTCGAGGTGAAGCCCGAGTAGTAGACCACCCCGGTGGCGGTGTCGGTGTACCGCTCGGCCAGTACCCACAGCGGAGTCACCGGACTGAGGGTCCCGTTGCCGCCGGCCGGGTTGGCCAGTATCTGGTTGGTCTGGGCCGCCTCGGCCGACCGGTACTGGACGATCACCCCGTTGCCCGGGGTCACGAACACCCCGTAGTAGGGAGCCTGGGGATCGGACCCGTTCTGCCCCCGGATCATGACCCCGGTCTTGACCCAGGGGTCGGTGGTCGGGTTCTGGGACACCACCCGGGCGCTCACCGTGCCGTCCCCGTTGGGCGAGTTGGCCGGGTCGTCGGGGAAGTTCTCGTACTCGTAACGGAAGTTGTCGAACACGGACCACAGGTCGGACCCGCTGGCCTGGATGGTCCACACACCGGTGGCGGCGGGCGAGGTGGGCTCGGACGGGTTCACGTAGACCTGGTTGCCGGGGAGGATGTTGTCCCCGATGTCCGAGCAGGTGAACCCGGTGGGGCAGATGCTGGCCGGCGGGGTGGTCACCGCGGCGAGGGAGATGTCGTTGTAGACCACCGGCGGAGTCACCCGGGCCGCCTCGGCGTCGGCGGCCAGGCCGGCGGTGAAGGTGGTGCCCATGGGGATGGCCTGGGTGGAGCCCAGGACCGGGGTCCAGTTGACGTCGTCCGGTGAGGTCTCGGCCGTGAAGAACTGCTGGGCCGGGGACAGGGCGGTGTCGTCATAGGAGACGATCTGCACATAGGCCGGGGAGGTGACCGAGGGCAGGGCCTGGGTCACGGTCCCGTCGTTGAACCCGTCGTAGTAGCGCCACTGCACGGTGGCCGAGCCCCCGGGGTGGAACAGGATGGCGTAGTAGGGCGCGGTCGCCGAGGCGTTGGCCCGCATCATGATGCCCTCCTGGGAGGTGGCGGGCGAGCCGGACTGGGTCACCACCTGGGCCGAGAGGGCTTCGTTGCCGGAGACGGACTGGTACACGTAGTGGAACGAGTCGGTGCCCCCGGTGCCGATGCCCGTGCCCGAGCCGTCCAGGGTGAAGCTGGTCGCCGAGGTGGAGGTGGTGTTGCCGGGGGGGCTGGGATTGCCGATGTCGGTGCACGTCCAGCTGCTCGGGCAGGGGTTGGCCGGAGCCTGGGGGGTGAGGACGGTGGTCACCGGGGCCCCGATGGCCAGGTTGGTGAACGAGGCCGTGCCGGTGGTGTTGGTACCCCCCGAGGCCATGGCGATGCCCTGCAGGGTGGTGGCCGGCATGTCGATGTCGGCGGTGGTGCCGGGGATAAGCGTGTAGTGGACCCCGTCGGTGGACAGTCCGGTACTGAACAGGTTGCCCACCCGTTGGATCTCGATGTACTGGGGCAGCACGGCCGGGTAGTCCCGGGTCAGCTCGATGGTCGGGCCCCCGAAGGCGGACCGGTACCAGAAGACGACCTGGGACAAGGGGTCGTTGGCGTGCTCGTAGAGGTCGTTCGGGTACTCGAAGGCCCCGTACTCGGGTGAGTTGGCGGCGGCCGTCTGACGGACCATGACCCCGGCCTGGGGCTCCAGTTTCTGGAACGACTGGGCCACCACCTCGACGCTGGACTGCGAGTCGCCGGTGACCGGGGCCGACAGGAACCGGAACTGGTCGGCGGTGCCGGCGATCTGGCCCCCCGAGGCGGTGACGGTGAGCGTGCCGTTGCTGGTGGACTCCGACCCGGGCACGCCCGCCCCGCCGATGTCCTGGCAGGTGACCGGCCCGGCCGTGGACAGGGAGGGGTTGAGAGTGGCCGGGCAGGTGGGGTCGGCCGGGGGCGTGGTCGGCGTGCCGAGCCCGAAGGCGTAGACGTCGTCGTTGAGGTCGCCGACATAGAACTGGCTCTGGGCCACGGACACGGCGCCGTAGACGGCGGCGGGCAGTTGGTAGGAGTAGAGGAGCTGGCCGTTGGCCGCGTTGACCACCTCGAAGGTGTTGCCCTCGCCGTAGGCGATCATCCCGTTGACGTAGGCCGGCGCCCCGATGATGGGCTGCTCGGTCTGGCGGACCCACTCGACCGCGCCGGTGCCCGGGTTGTAGGCCCCGATGGACCCGCCCGCCCCCTTGCCGTTCACGACGCTGTGGCCGCCGGCGTAGTACAGGGTGTTGTTGGCGAAGATGCCCGAGGCGATGGTGCCGTCCCCGCCCGTGGGCCCGGCGCCGCCGACGGCGATCTGGCGTTGCCACAGCGGGGCGCCGAGGTCGGGGGAGCCCGTCTCGAGGGCCGATCGCTTCCAGGTGTAGAGGAATCCGTTCTTGTTGGCCGCCGAGACGAGGAGGTCGCCGGCGGCGTCGGTGGTCAGTGTGGGGGTGGTCCCCCAGTCGGAATCGGAGATGGCGGCCTCGAAGGGCAGTTGCCAGGAGCCCTCGTAGGCCAGGGTGGACGAGTTGATGGCCACGATGGCCTGGGACTGGGTCTGGGTGTAGTCGTTGAGGGTCCCGGTGGTGCACAGGATGGTGGCCGGGGTGGTGGACGTGTCCAGGGTGGGCGAGGTCCACACCCCTCCTCCCACCTGGCCGTTGGGGACGAAGTTGTAGGTGTTGACGATCTGCTCGGTGGTCAGGTTGACCTCGATCAACTGGCCCTGGACGAGCGGGTTGTCACAGTTGGAGGCCACCCCGATGTAGGCCATGCCGTTGTAGATGAGCGGGCTGGACCAGTTGTAGTGGGCCCCGGCCTGGGTGTTGAGGCCGGTGTAGACACTCCACTCGATGGCCCCGGTAGCGGGGTTGAGGGCATACCAGTTGGGGCCGCCGCCACCCACGTAGAGGACACCGTTGACGATGGACGGGGACGAGGTGATCCCGATGGTGGCCGGGGCGCATCCGGGGTCGGTGGTGATGCCCAGGCTGGGGCTCTTCCAGATCTCCGCCCCGGTGGTGGTGTTCACGGCGTACTCGAAGCCGTCCCAGGACCCGAAGTAGGCGGTGGTGCCGACGATGGACACCGACGAGGCCACCGGGCCTCCGGCCGCGAAGGCCCAGTCCTCCTTGAGGGTGGGGGCGTTGGCCACCGACAGGTTGGGGTCGGTGGTGGCGTTGGTGCGCGAGGTGTTCTGGAGGAACATGGGCCAGTCCGGGGAGGTGGCGGCCGAGGCCGTTCGAACGGTCACGGCCACGGTGGCCAGGCACGACGCCACCACCACGGCGGCCATGACCAGTCGGGTCATGCCGGTCCGGCGGCGATGGCTCCTCCCGAAGGGAAGGGCCGCAGGCGGTCCGGCCGACGGTGGTGGCGGCAGTGGCGGCCAGCCACTTCCGCCCGCGGGTAGCGGGCTCACACCACGGCCTCGCGGCGTCCGAGGGCGGCCTCGTGCACCAGATCGAGCGACGTCAGGGTGGGCACCGCGTCGGAGCCGGCGGCCGGGTGGGCGGGAGCGAGCCGGCTCAAGCGGGGGTACATCCGCCACACCTCGCCGAAGGCCCGGAGGATGACCCTGAGCTTGGCCCCCCGGGCCGTCCCCGCCGTGCGGGGCAGGTGGGTCACGCCCACCTCCACGATGGCCGAACCGCCCCGGGCCAGCTTGACCATGATCTCGGTGTCGATCATGGCCCCGCAGCTCTCGATATCCACGGCGGCCAGGGGTTGGCGGCGGTAGAGCTTGAAGGCGCAGTCGATGTCGCGGACGGGGACGAAGAACAGGGCCCGGACCAGCCGGTTCCACGCCCAGGCGTTGGCCCGGCGCACGAAGGGGTCCTGGCGGTTACGGCGGAAGCCGGCCACCACGTCGGCCCGGTCGGCCCAGGCCAACAACAGGGGCAGTTCGTTCATGTCGAACTGGTTGTCGGCGTCGGTGTAGAAGACATAGTCCAGCCGGGCGGCGGCGAAGCCCGAGCGCAGGGCCTGGCCGTAGCCGAGGTTGGTGGCGTGTTCGACCAGCAGCACCTCGGGGTGTCGCTGCGCCGCCTCGGACACCAGTGCGGCCGTCCGGTCCGAGGATCCGTCGTCCACCACGATGACCTCGAAGGCCGAGCAGTGCTTGGCCGCGATGGCCACGGTGTCGGCGATGGCCTTTCCGATGTTGTCCTCCTCGTTGAAGGCCGGGAGGACGAAGGAGACGGCCTGACCGGCGGGAGGCACCAGTCGGGGTCGGGAGGGCGGCTTGTCGGTCATCAGGGGGTCGGTCTCCAGTTCGGCCCGTCGGACGGGCCGCGTCCGTGGTGGCGAACCTGCCCGGGATGTGCGCACTGCATGAGGCTCCTACCAGTTACAGACGATCCACAGGAACTCTGCCCAATCCAAGTCCATCCATAACAAAGGGGAAAGTCAAAGGGTGTAGGGGAGAAATTACCTGAGGGACCACCCGGGAGACGGGACCGGCTCGACTTCCGCGGCGACCAGCGATGCACCTGTACTCCCCGTCGTGTGCGGTTTCGGCTGGAGCGCGGACAACTCGCTCGCGAGGTGGAGGCGGCCCGGGCGCGAACCAGCCCGGTAGCACGGTACCGACCGACCGTCATACTGCCCATCGCCTGCCCAGCCTCCTCAGTGAAGTCCTGTCCCGTGGTCGGGTGTCGCCACCCGATCCGGTCTGCCCCCCACCTCGGTACTGCGATCCGACAATGCCGACATTCCACGACCGCACGTGAGGCAACCCCGCCTCACCGCGCCATTCGTGCCTGCCTGCACTTTGGCACGGCTGGGACGTCCTGTCACCTGCGTTCACGGACGGTGGGGGGCATCCCGCCCAAAGCGATCGCCGGCGTTCTCCCGGCCACGGTCGCAGGTAGCGGGGCGGTCGGCTCACGGTGCGTTCTGCTGCACCGTGGCGAAGGTGTCCGGCGTGGCGGGGTTGAGCTCGTAGCTGGACGGGCCCAGCTGGTAGCCGAGGTTCCAGAAGGCGGTGCCGGCCACCCCGAGGGCACGGAGTTGGGCGAACATGGTGGCGAAGAGCTGGGCCCGGGCCGCGTCACCGACACCCTGCTGCCAGCCGAACTCCTCCACCACCACCGGCTTCCCGATCGACTGGCAGTAGGCGGCGGCCGTGGGCGCCCAGGCCTGCATACCGCCGTAGGTCTTGATGTCGCAGAAGGCGTTGGACGGCAGGGAGAAGATGGACTTCCAGTCGATGCCGGCGGTGGACTCGTTGAGGTAGCCCAGGCCCCCGGAGTTGATGAGCACCGTGCCCCCCTGCTGCTGCCAGTCGGCGGTGGTGCCGGCGTAGAACCCGGTCAGATCGGAGGTCGAGTAGGTCACGGTGCAGGGGGCCCCGGTGGCCGAGGCCGTGTACTGATAGGTCCCGACCGGCCGCGGCTCGCCGGCCACCGACACGAAGGCGATGGTGGGATCGTCCTTGTAGACCCGGTGGGACACCGTGTTGACCCGGTTGGCCACGAACGAGATGAACTGGCTCCAGTCGGCGGTGTAGGGATCGGTGCACCGGTTCCACAGCATGGCCCGGTAGTCGGCCAACCCCAGGTCCACGTGGAGGCCGGCGGCCCCGGCGGCGGCGATCATGGCGTCCACGTACCCCCACGCCGTGGCGTCGTAGGGGGCGGTGGCCGGATCGCCGTTGACGTCGAGGAAGTCGGTGATGCGGATGGTGTTGAGGTGGGCCTGCTCGGCCAGGGCGATGGTCCCGGCCGGGTTCCTGATGCCCGACTGGTAGGGCTGGAGGCCGGGGTTGTAGACGGTCGCCCCGTACATGGACCAGCTCGATCCGCCCACGCACAGGGCCGTCCCGCACACCGACACCTGACCCGACGGTGAACCTGCTCCCCCGGTTCCACCGGCGTCGGGGCCGCCCGTCGCCGACGGGGTGGTGGGGTCTGCGGTCGGGGTGGGAGTGGTGGTGGTGGTGGTGGAGTGGTGGTGGGGGCGGCCGCGACCGGCGACAGGGTGGTCGTCGTGGAGCTGGTGGTCGGGGCCGACGTGGTGGAGTCGGCCGGGGTCCCGAGGACCGGGGCTCCGGCCACCGGGGTCACCGACACCGCCGAGAAGACCGCCGTGCCGGACACCCCGTCGTGATGCGAGGTCACGGCCAGCCCGGCTTGCAGTGGCCCGGCCAGGCCCGGGACGGTCGTGGTCGATCCCGACACCTTGCTCCAGCTGACTCCGTCGACCGAGCTCATGGCGGTGAACGACGATCCGGAGCGCACCACCTCCAGGGAGAGCGGGGCGGATGCGGACCGGCCTCCGGCGTTGGTGGCCGTTCCCCCGGCAACCGATCGGAACTGGGTCACCAGGCCGTGATCGGGGGTGAGGAAGACGGCGTAGTACGGCGATGAGGCACCGGTGCCGGCCCGTACCATCACCCCGGCCTTGGCGTTCTGGTCGGTGTCGGTCTGGGACACCACCCGGGCACTGACCGAGCCGGCGGCGGCCAGGGGCTGCCAGGCGAAGTGGAAGGAGTCGGACCGGCCCCAGATGTCCGAGCCTCCCCCCCGCGTGGTCCAGGTCCCGCCGGACACCCGCTGGCCGCCCGAGGGCGCGGGGTGGCCGATGTCGAGACACGACCAGCCGGCCGGGCAACCGACCGAGACGGGCGAGCCGGTACTGGAGGCCGAGGTGGCCGACACCGCGCCGACGACCGCCACGGCCACGACGGCGGCGGCCCCGGCACGAACCAGGAAGCCCGGCCGGGCCCGCTCGGCATGGGCGGCGATGCCGGCCGGGGTCACGGCGGGACTCACGGCCATCGGGCGGGGGCAGTAGGCAAGTCCGGCACTCCCTTCCTATCCGGGTCCGGTGCCGTCCCCCGGCGACACCGCCTTACGCTCGAACACCCGGATCCGACCCTGGGTCAGGACCAGGCGGAAGTCGGTGAACCGGCCGGGGTGTGCGGCCAGGTCGGCGGTCACGGCGTCACCGGGGTAGGCCACCACCCAGGCCACGTGGGCGGACGGGTCGGCGATGGCCCGGGCGAAGTAGGGGTGGAACCCGACGGTGACGAACTGACTGAGGTCGAGCCCGGAGGCGAACATGAACGATGAGGCCACCGAGTCGTCGGCCAGGACCTCACCCCCCCGGTAGTGACGGTTGAGGTAGGCGGCGGCCACCTCGGGGTGACCGCCGGCGGCACTGGAGGTCCCGCTACGGCCGTCGGCCAGGGTGAGCGGGGTGGCGATGGCCATCAGCACGGTGGCCACGACCGTGGCCCCGATCACCACCGGCGTCGTCCACCGCCATCGGCCCACCAGGGTGCCGGCGGCCACCGCGCACAGCGGGAGGGCCACCACCGCGTAGCGGTCGTTCCACATGCCGTGGGGGAAGAGCTGGGGCACCCGGATGGTGGTCTGACCGGCGTAGAGGGAGAGGACCTCGAAGACCACCGGCGAGGCCAGCAGGCCCAGGGTGAACAGGGTCCGCTTGCGCTCGGGGTGCCGGATGGCGGCTAGGGCCACGATCGACACTCCGGCCAGGATGACCACGGGTCCGCCGAGGACGTCCACCACGTCCCACCCGAAGGTCAGGATGCTCTGCCCGACGCTGCCCTTGGTGCCCAGCAGTCCGAACTGGGCCTGGGCCCCGTTGATGGCCTGGGCGCTGTAGGCGCTGTGCAGGAAGTAGAGCGGGTCGTGGAAGATGATCAGGTTGTAGAGGAACCACAGGACCAGGCCGTAGCCGGCCACGGCGGCGAAGAGGACCAGGCTGGCCTGGGGCGACTTGCGGCGCCGGTCGGCCAGCTTGACCCAGATGGCCACCACCACCAGGGAGGCGGCCAGTAGCGCCCAGCCCTCGTAGCGGGTGAGGGTGGCGCAGAAGACGAAGAGCGACGCCCACAGCAGCTCGCGGACGGCCAGGGTGCGCATCCACCGGCTCAGGTGGAACACGGCGCCGACGGTGAAGGCCAGCAGTACCGGTTCGGTGAGGGCCGTGGTCTGGATGTAGAGCATGTTGAGGTTGAGGATGAACACCGCCATGCCGCACCAGGCCCCGATGCGGCTGTCGGTGAGGTCCTCCACCAACGAGAAGATGCGCAGGGCGGTGTAGACGAAGCAGGCCCCGCTGACGATGGCCCCGGCCGCCCCGTTGTGCCACAGGGGGGTGATGGCCACGAAGGGGACCAGCAGGATGTGGGGCAGGGGCAGCCACACGCTGCCCAACTGGGCCAGTCCCGGGGTCAGGGCGTCGGTGACGTGACGGGCCACGTCGAGGTGGGCCCGGGCGTCCCCGTACAGGACCATGGAGTGGGTGGCGGCCGACCAGGCCGTGGCCGCCCCGGCCGCCACCACGGCCACCACCACGGCCAGCACCGGCGGGTAGGTGGTCCCGAGGCCGGGGCGGGGCGCGGGTCCGGCCTCGACCACGGAGGTGGCGGGACCGTCCTTGGCCGGCTGCTGGCGGGTCAGGGCGACGAGGGCCATCGGAACCGCCTCCTAGGACGCCGTCGGGACGCCGGGCCGGGCCAGTGCCACCGGGATCTCGGGCACCTGGCCGGGGTCTTCGAACCGGCAGAAGCCGTGCTCGGTCTTCTCCCAGTACGACGGCTTGGTGAACAGCTGGATGAAGGCCTTCCACGCCCCCACCGACATCAGGATCCAGTAGACCGGCACCAGCAGGGCGTACTTCACGTCCTCGTAGTTACGGCGTCCGAAGCACCCGCTCAGGACCGACAGCACGCAGGCGGCGTTGCCCACGATGAGCCCGAGGGTCCCCAGGTAGAGGACCGGCCACGGGAAGATCGACTGGATGAGGTGCAGTCTGGTTGCGAACCACACCACGGCCAGGACCCAGAAGACCGGGTTGACGAGCAGGCACAGGGTGCTCGCCCCGAAGAACAGCTGGAAGGCGGCGAAGGGCTTGGGGCCCATCTCCCGGGCCAGTCGGACCGGCCGGCGCATATGGAAGAGGTAGGTCTGCATGTACCCCTTGACCCACCGGCTGCGCTGGCGGATCCAGTTGCGGTAGCGGCTGGTGGCCTCCTCGTAGGTGGTGGTCTCGAGGATGGCCGTCTTCCACCCGTGCAGGTAGATGCGCAGGCCCAGATCGGCGTCCTCGGTCACGTTGAAGCGGTTCCACCCGCCGATCTCCACCAGCCGGTCGGTCACGAAATGGTTGGAGGTGCCGCCCAGGGGGATGGCCACTTCCATGGCCTGCAGCCCCGGGAGGAACTGGTCGAACCAGACCGAGTACTCGGCGGTGAACCACCGGGTCAACAGGTTGTAGGTCCGGTTGAAGTAGTTGAGCTGGGCCTGCAGGCAGACCACATCGGGGTCGGCCTCGCCGAAGGCCAGCACCGACTTGCGGAGCTGGTCGGGCTCGGGCCGGTCCTCGGCGTCGTAGATGACCAGGTACTCCCCCCGGGCGTGGGCCAGCCCGTGGTTGCAGGCCCGGGGCTTTCCGGTCGGGCCGTCGGCGGGCACCACCAGGACGTCGAAGCAGGCGGGCAGGTCGAGCTCGTCGACGGCCCCACGGGTCTCGGTGTCGTCCGCTTCCAGTAGCAGCTTCACGTCCAGGCGGTCCTCGGGATAGTCGAGGGAGAGCACGCCGTCCACCAGCTGGGTGAGCATGGAGGCCTCGTGATAGACGGGTAGCAGGATGGTGTAGACGGGAAGCTCGTCATCGGGGACCCGGTCGCCGGTCACGCTCACCGTGGCCAGATGGGGGTGGTTGAGGGCCTTGCTGATCAGGACCACCTTCATCAGGTTGGCGGCCATGAAGAACAGCACCAGCACGGCCATGACCGCCACCACGGTCGGCACCGGTGCCACCACCAGCCCCGCCGCCAGGGCCACCCCGGCGACCAGGACGCCCACCTTCTGCCCCACCGAGAGGACGGTGGGAGGCTCGGTCGGGGGTATCAGCGGCCGGCGGTCCTCGGGCCGGTCCGGCACCAGGTCGAGCCCGCTCCCGGCCGGTTGGTCGAGGTCCAAGGGAGCGCCCGAGCGCTGGTGGACCACCACCGTGTCGCCGCCCCTGACCGTGGCCACCGGGCGTCGGGACCTGCGGCCGCGGCCCGGTCCGGCCTGATCGAATCCCATCCCGTCCGGCCCGCTGGCCCCGGTCCACGTCATGTCAGCTCCCTGTCACGGTCACGGTGTTGAACCCGGTCGTCGAGAGAGTAGTGGCGCTGTGCGAGGTGGCGGCGGCCCCGGCCAGCAGCGAGCCGGTGAGGTTGGCCAACGTCACCATGGAGCCGGGCACGGCTGTCCAGGCGGTGCCGTTGGACGAGGTGGCGGCGGCGTAGACCGTGCCGGTCCGGGTGATCTCCACGTAGTCGGGGGCGGTGCCGGTGGTGGTGGCGACCTGGGTGGCCGCCACACCCTGGGCCGTCCGTTCCTGGACCACCACCCCGTTGCCCTCGGTCACGTAGACCGCATAGAAGGGCGAGCCAGGATCGGTGGTGAGCCGCACCATGACCCCGGCCTTGGCCCACGGGTCGGTCGCCGATTCGGTGGCCACCTGGGCCGTCACCGATCCGTTGGCCGCCAGTGGCGCCGAGATGTAATGGAAGGCGTCGGCGGTGTTCCAGATGTCCGGGCCGCCGGCCGTCACCGTCCATGCGGTGCCCGACCCGCTCTGGCCGCCGGCCGGGGTGACCGCCCCGATGTCGGCACAGCTGAAGCCGGTCGGGCAGACCTGACCGGGGGCGGGGAACTCGCCGGCGGTGACCGACACCGTGTCCAGGGTCACCGTGCTGCCGGTGCCCTGGTTGTGGGAGGTGATGGCCAGGCCGCCCAGGAGGGGCTGGGGCAGTCCGAGCGCCTTGGTCGAGCCCGGGACCAGGGTCCAGGTGACCCCGTCGGTGGAGGTGAAGGCATTGAAGTAGGTCACGGGAGTGGAGCCGGTGGTGGTGTAGCGACTGACCCGCAGATACACCGGTACCGTGCCGGTACCCGGGAGTTGGGTCGAGGTCCCGGCCTGGGCCGAGCGCCACTGCACGGCCACCCCGTTGCCCGGGGTGACGAAGGCCGCGTAGTAGGGCGAGCCCGGATCGGTGGTGGCGCGCAGCATCACCCCGGCCTTGGCCCACGCGCTGGTGTTCTGCTGGCTGGTCACGTGGGCCGTCACCGCCCCGTCACCGGTGAGGGTCTGTTGGGCGAAGTGGAAGGAGTCCGACGTGCCCCAGATGTCGCCGCCCCCGGCCACCTCGGTCCAGGTTCCGTTGGACAGGGTGTCCGAGCCGGCCGGCAGGGCGCCCCCGATGTCCGAACAGCTCCAGCCGGAGGGGCAGATGCCGGGCGGCGGGGTCTCGCCCGGGGTGATGGCCACGTTGGCCAGGGTGACCGCCCCGCCGGTGCCCTGGGCGTGGGAGGTGAGGGCGAACCCGGCCTGGGTGGTCCCGGTTATGGCCAGTACCTGGGTCGAGCCGGCGACCGGGGTCCAGGTGGTGCCGTCGGGCGAGGAGTAGGCGGTGTAGTAGGTGCTGGTGCCCGAGGTGTAGCTGGACACCCGGAGGTAGATGGGCGCGGTACCGGGCACCAGGATCTGGGACGTGGCTCCGCCCTCGGTGGCCCGCCACTGGACGGCGATCCCCTCCCCGGGGGTGACGAACGCCGCGTAGTAGGGCGAGCCCGGGTCGTTGGCGTTCTGGCGGATCATGGGGCCGGCCTTGGCGAACGGGCTGGTGTTCTGCTGGGAGGTGACCTGCGCGGTCACCGAGCCGTCCCCGGCCAGCGTCTGGTTGACGAAGTGGAAGGCGTCGGCGGTACTCCAGATGTCACCACCGCCGCCGACCTCCGACCAGGTGCCATCGGACAGGCTGTCCTGACCGGGGGGCAGGGCCCCCCCGATGTCCGAGCAGCTCCAGCCGTCGGGGCAGATGCCCGGCGGGGGGAGGACTGGCCGAACTGGGCCAGGTTGTCAACGGTGGACACCACATAGGCGGCGTCGTTGTGGGAGTCGGTGGCGATGCCCGAGGTGAGGAAGCCGGTCAGGGTCAGGGCCACCGTCGAGCCGGGGATGAACGTCCAGTTGACCCCGTCGGTGGAGGTGAACCCGGAGTAGTAGACCACCCCGGTGGTGGTGTCGGTGTACCGCTCGGCCAGCACCCACAGGGGGGTGACGGTCGGCAGGGTACCGTTGCCACCGGCCGGGTTGGCCAGGATCTGGTTGGTCTGGGCCGCCTCGGACGGTCGGTACTGGACGATCACTCCGTTCCCCGGGGTCACGAACACCCCGTAGTAGGGAGCCTGGGGGTCACTGCCGTTCTGCCCCCGGATCATCACCCCGGTCTTGACCCAGGGGTCGGTGGACGGGCTCTGGGAGACCACCCGGGCGCTCACCGTGCCGTCACCGTTGGGGGAGTTGGCGGGGTCGTCGGGGAAATTCTCGTACTCGTAGCGGAAGTTGTCGTACACCGACCAGATGTCGGAGCCGCTGGCCCGGATGGTCCACACGCCGGTGGAGGCGGGCGAGGTGGGCTCGGCCGGGTTCACATACAGCTGGTTGCCGGGCAGGATGTTGGTCCCGAGATCGGAGCAGGTGAAGTCCTGGGGGCAGATGCTGGCCGGCGGGTTGGTCACCGGACCCAGGGAGACGTCGTTGTAGACCACCGCCGGGGTGATCCGGTTGCCCCCGGTAGCGGCCAGGCCGGCCGTGTACGTGGTACCCATGGGGATGGCTTGGGTGGAGCCGAGGACCGGGGTCCAGGTGGCGTCGTCGGGCGAGGTCTCCGTCGTGAAGAACTGGTCTCCGGTGGTGGGGTCGGTGTAGCTGACGATCTCCACATAGGCCGGCGAGGTCACCGTGGGCATGGCCAGCGTGCTGGTCCCGTCGAGGAACCCGTCGTAGTACCGCCACGAGATGGTGGCCGAACCGCCCGGGTTGAAAGTCACCGCGTAGTAGGGCGCGGTCGGGGACGGGCTGGCCCGCATCATGATCCCCTCCTGTGCCCCGGCCGGGGAGCCGGCCTGGGTGACCACCTGGGCGGCGAGGGCTTCGTTGCCGGAGACGGACTGGTACACGTAGTGGAAGGAGTCGGTGCCCCCGGCCCCGGTGGCGATGCCGGTTCCGGTGCCGTCCAGGGTGATGGTGGTCGGCGAGGTGGAGGTGGTGTTACCGGGCGGGGTGGGGTTGCCGATGTCGGTGCAGGTCCAGGCGGTCGGGCAGGGGTTGGCCGGGGCCTGAGGGGTCAAGGTGGTGGTCACCGGGGCCCCGATGGCGAGGTTGGTGAAGGAGGCGGTGCCGGCGTTGGTGCCGCTGTTGGAGTCGACGGCGAGGCCCTGCAGGGTGGCGGCCGGCATGTCGATGTCGACGGTCGAGCCGGGGATGAGGCTGTAGTGGATCCCGTCGGTGGACACGCCGGCACTGAAGAGGTTCCCCACCCGCTGGACCTCGATGTAGTTGGGCAGGGGATCCGGATACAGCCGGGTCAGCTCCACGGCGGCCCCGCCGAACGCACTCCGGTACCAGAAGGTCACTTGGGACTGGGTGTTGGCCGGGTTCTCGTAGATGTCGTTGGGCAACTCGTAGGCCCCGTAGAAGGGTGCGTTGTTGGCCGTGGACTGCCGGACCATGACTCCGGCCTGGGGCTCCTTGCCCTCGGTGCTCAGGAAGGACTGGCCCACCACCTCCACGCTGGACTGGGAGTCACCGGTGACCGGCGTTGAGATGAAGTGGAACTGGTCGGGAGCGCCCAGGGTCTGCGACGAGGCGGTGGCCCCCGAGGCGGTGACGGTCAGCGTGCCGTTGCTGGTCGACTCGGAGCCGGCGACACCCGGGTTGCCGATGTCCTGGCAGGTGACCGGGCCGGCGGCGGCGTTGCCGGCATCGAGGGTGGCCGGACAGTTTGGGTCGGGGGGGACGGTCGTGGTGGCGCTGTTGAGCCCGAAGGCATAGACGTCGTCGTTGAGGTCGCCCACGTAGAACTGGCTGCGGGCCACCGATACCGCCCCGTAGGTGGCCGCGGGCAGTTGATAGGAGTACAGCAGCTGGCCGTTGGCCGCGTTGAGCACCTCGAAGGTGTTGCCCTCGCCGTAGGCGATCATCCCGTTGACGTAGGCCGGCGCCCCGACGATGGGCTGCTCGGTCTGCCGGACCCACTCGACGGCGCCGGTCCCCGGGTTGTACGCCCCGATGGAGCCGCCGGCCCCCTTGCCGTTGAGGACGTTGTGGCCGCCGGCGTAGTACAGGGTGTTGTTGGCAAAGATGCCCGAAGCGATGCTGCCGTCGCCGGCGGTCGGGCCGGCGCCGCCGACGGCGATCTGGCGCTGCCACAACGGTGCCCCGCTATCGATCGATCCGGTCTCGAGGGATGACCGCTTCCAGGTGTAGAGGATCCCGTTCTTGTTGGCGGCCGAGATGAGCAGGTCCCCGGCGCTGTCGGTGGTCAGGGTGGGGGTGGTCCCCCAGTCCGAGTCGGACACCGCGGCCTCGAAGGGAAGCTGCCACGATCCCTCGTAGGCCAGGGTGTTGGCATTGACGGCCACGATGGCCTGGGACTGGGTCTGGGTGTAGTCGTTGAGGGTTCCGGTGGTCACAAAGATGGTGGCCGGGGTGGTGGAGGTGTCGAGGGTCGGGCTGGTCCACACGCCGCCGCCCACCTCGCCGTTGGGGACGAAGTTGTAGGTGTTGACCACCTGTTCAGTGGTCAGGCTTACCTGCAGGAGCTGGCCCTGCACCAGCGGGTTGTCGCAGTTGGAGGCGATGCCGATGTAGGCGTACCCGTTGTAGATGAGCGGGCTCGACCAGTTGTAGTGGGCGCCGGTTTGGGTGTTGCTGCCGGTGTACACATCCCACTCGATGGCCCCCGTGGCGGGGTTGAGCGCGTACCAGTACGCCCCGCCGCCCCCGACATACAGCACGCCGTTGACGATGGAGGGGGCCGAGGTGATCCCGATGGTGGACGGGGTGCATCCCGGGTCGGTGGTGATGCCCAGACTCGGGCTCTTCCATATCTCCGCCCCGGTAGCAGTGTTGACGGCGTACTCGTAGCCGTCCCACGACCCGAAGTAGGCGGTGGTGCCGACGATCGACACCGACGACGCCACCGGACCGCCGGTCACGAAGGCCCACTTCTCCTTCAGGATTGAGGCCTTGGCCACCGACAGCGAGGCGTCGACGGTGGCGTTGGTGCGCGAGGTGTTCTGGAGGAACATGGGCCAGTCCTGGTCGCTGGCAGCCGCGGCGGGCCGGGTGGTGACGACCAGGACCGTGAGGCCGGACAACACCACCACCACGACCATGAGCATGCGGACGGGTGCGGTGCCCCGCCGGGCCGGTCCCCGACGCGGTCGGATCGCGACGGTTCGAGTTCGGGGGTACGGCGATGAACCACAGCCCCCGGGTACCGAACTCACACTGCAGCTTCCTGTCTGTCCAGATCCTCGGGATGGTCGAGATCGAGGGCGGGCCGGATCGATTCGAGCCGGACCGAAGGAGGGCCGGGATCGAGCCGGACCAGTTGGGGATACATGCGCCACACCTCGCGCAGGGCCCGCAGGATGACCCGGGGCTTGGCCCCCCGGGCGGTCCCGGCCGTGCGGGGGAGGTGGGTCACACCCACCTCCACGATGGCCGAGCCCCGGCGGGCCAGCTTGACCATGATCTCCGTATCGATCATGGCCCCGCGGCTCTCGACGTCCACGGCGGCCAGGGGCTCACGGCGGTAGAGCTTGAAGGCGCAGTCGATGTCCCGGACCGGCACGTAGAACAGGGCCCGGACCAACCGGTTCCATGCCCAGGCGTTGGCCCGGCGCATGAACGGATCCTGGCGGGCCCGGCGGAACCCGGCCACCACGTCGGCCTGGTCGGCCCAGGCCAGCAGCAGCGGCAGTTCATCCATGTCGAACTGGTTGTCGGCGTCGGTGTAGAAGACGTAGTCCAGCCGGGCGTCGGCGAACCCGGAGCGGAGGGCCTGCCCGTATCCCAGGTTGGTGGGGTGCCGGACCAGGCGAACCTGCGGGTGCCGATGGGCGTTGTCCACCACCAGCTCGGCGGTGCGGTCCGAGGACCCGTCGTCGACCACGATGACCTCGAAGGTCGAGCAGTGCCGGGTGGCGATGGCCACGGTGTCGGCGATGGCCTTGTCGATGTTCTCCTCTTCGTTGTAGGCCGGCAGTACGAAGGAGACGGAGTGACCCTCCCCCGTGGCTGGCATCCGCTGGGGGCCGGTGAGCGGCTCGTCGGTCATGGTGGGTTCCGTTTCCAGTTCAGCCCGGGGGGTCGGGGCAAGGCTCTACATGCCAAACAACCACAAAAAACAGGTTGCGGTACAGGCCTACCGAAGGTGTTAATGGCGTCGTAACACCTACGTCCACTCAATCCCCTTTGCCGGGACAAGTCAAACGAAATACCCCAGCAATAATCCGTTCATGACAAGGAAATACTGGGGACACCGGGACACCCTGAATGAGGCTGTCAACCTGGGGCGGCACCGGACGCCTGGGGTGGTACTCGGCCCGATGCTATGGGGACTGATTGTGTCGATTCGACTACAGAGGGTAGGGATCCATTGCACTATCAAGCGTTACCATGACCACGCACAGTAGCGACCGGACTCCGTTACTTATGGTGCATTGCCCGACGGCATACTGACCATCTCCGGCGACGATGGTGAACAGAAGGTGCCGGTTGGGTCATCACGGTGTTACCGAGCCCATGGTCACCGTGCCGGGCACTCCGGAGTTGTGCGAGGTGACGGCCAGGCCGGCCAGCAGCGTCGAGGGAAAGGCGACGGTGGCGGCGGAGCCGGGGATGACCGTCCACTGCACACCGTCGGTTGAGGTGGAGGCGGTGAAGGTCGAGCCGGACCGGGTGACCTCGAGGTAGGCGGGCACGGTGCCGGCGGGGTTGGCCAGCTTGGTGGTGGTGCCGCCTTGGGTGGAGCGCAACTGGACCTTGATGCCCGCCCCCGGGGACACCAGCACCGAGTACTCCGGCGAACCGGGGTCGGTGGAGGCCCGCAGCATCACCCCGGCCTTGGCGTTGGAGCTGGAGTCGGTCTGGGACGTCACGTCGGCGCTCACGCTGCCGTCGCCGACCAAGGGTTGGGAGATGAACCGGAACTGGTCGGTGGTCCCGGTGATGTCGGCGCCGCCGGCGGTGATGGTCCAGGTGCCGGTGGCGGGGGCGAAGGACTGGCTGCCGGCCGGGAGGGGGCTCCCGATGTCGGCACAGGTGTACGGGGACGGACAGGTCGTCGGTGGTTGGGTGGTGGTCGTCGTGGTGGTGCTGGTCGTCGAACTGGTCGAGGTGGTCGTCGTGGTCCCCACGCCCGGGGACACGGCGTCCATGGTGACCGTGCCGAGCTCACCGGAGCTGTGCGAGGTGACGGCCAACCCGGCCAGGAGTGTGGCCGGAAGGGCGACGGTGGCGGTGGAGCCGGGGATGACCGTCCAGTGCACGCCGTCGGTCGAGGTGGAGGCGGTGAAGGTCGAGCCCGTCCGGGTGACCTCGAGGTAGGCCGGCACGGTGCCGGCGGGGTTGGCCAGCTTGGTGGTGGTGCCGCCCTGGGTCGAACGCAGCTGGACCTTGATGCCGGACCCCGGGGACACCAGCACCGAGTACTCCGGCGACCCGGGGTCGGCGGTGGCCCGCAGCATCACCCCGGCCTTGGCGTTGGCGTCGGTGTCGGTCTGGGAGGTCACCTCCGCGCTCACGCTGCCGTCGCCGGTCTGGGGCGCAGAGACGAAGTGGAACTGGTCGGAGGTGCCGGTGATGTCGGTTCCTCCCCCGCCGATGGTCCAGGTGCCGGTGTTGGGGTCGTAGGACTGGTTACCGGCCGGGGCTGGGCTCCCGATGTCGGCGCAGGTATAGGGGGACGGACAGGCCACCGGGGGCAGCGGTGCGGGCGGAGCGGTGCTGAGGGCGATGGTGTCCAGGGCGGCCGTCTCGAGGGTGCCCGGGAGGCCCGAGGTCACCGCCAGCCCTCCCAGCGCGGCAGCACCGAGGCTGACGGTGGCCTGCGAGCCGGCCAGCGGGGTCCAGAAGAACCCGTCCGGGGAGGTGTAGGTGGTCAGCGTGGCCCCGGTCTGAGTGATCCACAGGTAGGCCGGGACGGTCGCGGCCGAGTCCACCACGGTGGTGGCGGCCCCTCCCGACGTCGTCCGGTCCAGCACTTCGATCCCCGCCGCCGGTGTCACCACCGCGGCGTAGAAGGGGGAATTCACCGCGGTCGACCCCCGGAGCATCACCCCGGCCAGGGACGAGGCGCTCCCGCCGCCAAGGGACACCACCCGGGCCGCCACCCCCCCGTTGGTGGTCCCGCTCTGTTGAAGGAAGTGGAACTGGTCGGAGGTCCCGCCCAGACCGGTACCGCCTCCGGACACCGTCCAGGTGCCGGTGCCGGCGGCGAAGGACTGGCTCCCCGGGGGTGACGGGCTCCCGATGTCGGACCCGGTCCAGCCGGTGGCGGACTGGTTGGTCCACAGGACCCGGGCCGGGGTGGAGGAGAAGCTCCCCACCGTGGTCACGCTGGCCACCACCACGTCCTCGCCCTGGGCCCCGGTATAGGTGAACGTGGCCTGGCCGTTGGCGTTGGTGACCCCGGTGCCGGTGGTGCCGGCGTCGGGCCCACTGGTGACGGCGAAGTTCACCGTGGTGTTGGGGAGGCCGTCGCCGCTCCCGTCCAGCAGGGTGGCGGTCTCGGTGGCCGGGGACCCGGCCACCGCCGCCAGCGTGGCCGGACCCAGCGTGAGGGTGGCGTCGTCGGATCCGGGGGCACCGATAGCCCGCCACTGGATGGACTCGTTGCGTTTGGGTGAGCACGATCCGGCGTCGGTGCCGCCGGAGTCGAGGACGTGGGTGGAGTCGGCCAGCGTGGTGGCCACTCCCCCGATGGTGATGGTCACCGTCGGGGCCACCGTGATCGGGGTGCAGGTGGACGGGAATCCGCTGGTGTCGAAGTTGTCATACCCGGGGTCGTTGGCCGGGGGGTTGGCGGCGAGGATCACACTCTGGCCCGGGGCCACGGTGAAGGACCCCCACAGGTTGTTGAACACCTTGCCGCCGGGCAGCGACGAGTGGTCGTCCACCGACACGCTGGACACCGTGATCGCCGTCGGGCCCGGGTTGTCCAGCCGGATGGCCCCGGTGTCGTAGCAGGCGGCCAGGGTCCCACAGGCGGCCTGGCCGGGGACCGAGGCGCCGAGGAAGGTGGTGTTGGGCGCTCCGGCCCACGGGACCGGGAACTGCGGCCGGATCGGGGGTGATGGTCTCCTTGTCCTCGGCGTAGCCCACGTAGACCGACAGGCCCCCGGCCGTGGCCGCCGCCCCCCCGGCCGACAGCAGGGGTACGGCCACCAGCCCGCCGCCGACCAGGGCCAGCGACGCCACCAGGACGGCGATGCCGCCGGCCCGGCGCCGGGGGCGCCGGGGCGGGCGCGCCGCATCCGCTGGTGTGCTTCGTCCCATCTGCATCATCAGCACCCGCTCCCGTCGTCGGGTCAACCGGTTCAGGGACTGGTATAGCTCACATTGTCGAAGGTGGCCGTGCCCAGGGTCTTCACGTTGTGGGAGCACTCGAACAGTCCCACGGTGGCCGGACTGGTGATGGGCAGGGTCTTGGACAGGGCCTGGGTCCAGCTGTTCCCGTCGCTGGACAGGAAGGCGGTGAACTTGCCGCCCTCCCAGGCCAGCTTCATCCACACGTTGGGAAAGGTGTAGGTGGTGGACTGGGTGATGGACCCGTTGAAGTCGTACTCCACCTTGATCACCCCCGCCGGCGAGGTGGTGATGAGGATGTAGTCGCTGCCGGCGGTGGTCGACTGCTTGAACATCACCCCGGCCTTGCCGTTGGTGCTGGTGTTGGACTCCGACGTGACCCGGGCCACGATGGTGCCGCTGGTGGTAGCGGTCTGGTGCACGTAGTTGAACTGGTCGTTGGTCCCATAGATGTCGGCCCCGTTGCCGTTGACCGTGAAGACCCCGTTGTTGTACGAGGCCGAGCCGGCGATGGCCGGCGATCCGATGTCACTGTCGACCCAGGGGCTGGGCAGCGGGCCCGGACCGGTCGGGGTGGTGATGGAGACGTGGTCGAAGGCGGCGGTGCTGGCCTCGCCGATGTTGTGGGAGGTGTCGAACAGGCCGATGGTGACCGGGCCGGTCATGGCCAGCGTGGCCGTGCCCATCAGGGTCCAGTTGACGCCGTCGGCGGAGATCCACGAGGTGAAGCTGTTGCCGGTCCGGGTGAGCTTGACCCACTTGTCCGGGTCGGTGAACCCGGTCGGGTAGGAGGCCGGGGTGGCCGACTTGGACCCGGTGTACTGCATCCGGGCCCCGTTGCCCCGGGCCGGGGTGACCGGCGGCAACGAACTGAAGCATCCGTTGGCGTCACAGCCCACGCCGTTGACGTTGGGGGTGTTGGGGCTGACGTCGGGGGCCACCAGGGCGTCCACGAAGGGTGAGCCGGACACCGCCGACTGCTTGATCATGACGCCGGCCTTGGCCCAGGAGCTGGAGTTGGACTGGTAGCGGACCCGGGCCTCGATGGTGCCGTTGCCGTTGAGGGTCTGGTACACGTAGTGGAACTGGTCGTTGGCCCCGAAGGCGTCGGCGCCGGCACCGTCCAGGTAGACATCCCCGTCCGAGGCGGAGTAGTCGGCGGTGCCGGCGGTGATGGGCGCCCCGATGTCGGTACTGGTCCAGGGCGACGGCACCGAGTTCACCACCGGCTCGTAGTCGGCGGTGTAACTGCCCGGGCCCGACCCGGCGGTCACGGTGTCGGTCAGGGCGCTGCCGTCGGCGAAGCCCACGAAGCGGTAGCGGGTCCCGCCGATGGTCTGGGCCAGGGGCAGACCGGAGAGCACGTGGACCACGCCGACCACGGACTGGGCGCTGTAGGCGCCGGTCTGCCACGAGCCGTCGACCGAGTAGCCGGCGCCGGCCACGTTGGTGGTGGCCGACCAGGTGGTGAGGTTGGGGGTGATGTCCTTGGTCACCACGGTCTGGAGGCCCTTGGAATCGGTGACGGTCAGGGTGATCTGGTAGTAGCTGCCGGGCACCTGGGACACGTCGTCGGGGATGGTGATGGAGTCGGAGGTGGCACCGGTGGTCGGGCCGAAGAAGGGATCGGGCACCTCGGCGAAGTAGGAGGGCTCATCCACGCCGTTGGCGTAGTAGTCCACCTGCCAGGTGTAGTCGCGGGCCGGCAGCACCCCGTCGGTGGGGTCGGTGGCCGTGCCGCTGAAAGTCACCGTCTGGCCGGCGTTGTAGGTGGCCGGAACGGTGATGGCGGCGGTGGGCGGCGACGGCCCGACGGACACGGTGGTGGTGGCCGAGGAGGACTGGGAGCCGTTGTTGACGGTGAGGGTGGCGGTGTAAGTGCCGGCGGTGGTGTAGGTGTGGGAGGGGTTGGCGGTGGTGGACACCGGCGATCCGTCCCCGAAGTTCCACGACTCGGTCAGGGGCTTACCGTAGGGATCGGAGGAGGCGGCCGAGGAGAACTGGGTGGTGAGTGGAGCGGCTCCGGCCGCGGGCACCGCCTTCGCCACCGCCGTCGGGGGGAACGGCCCGGTGGCCGAGATCTCCGACACCGTGCCCTCGAAGATGCTCACGAAGTACATGTTGCCGTCGGGGCCCTCCACCAGGTCGGCGATGGTCCCGGCGTTGTTGTCGAAGAGCACGTCGGAGGTCTCGGTCTTGTAGGTGGGGTCGAACGTGACCGCCTCGATGTCCTGGCGGACGTAGTCGCCGAAGAACACCACGTGGTCGTAGGCCGCAGGGAAGGCGGTCCCGGAGTAGGCGGCGATGGCCGAGGCGGCGGCATCGGTCGGGTAGTGGCCGTAGGAGTAGGAGGGGTTGAGGTACCCGCAGCTGCCGCAGTTGCCTTCCTTGATGGGCCAGCCGTAGTTGCCGCCGGCCTGGATGGCGTCGAGGTCCTCCCAGTAGTCAGAGCCGGTGTCCTCGGTCATGGCCTGGCCGGTGGGGAGGAAGGTGAAGCGCCACGGATTGCGGAGCCCGTAGGCGTAGATGTAGGGCACCGCCCCGGCGACGTCGACGAAGGGGTTGTCACCGGGGACCGAACCGTCCAGGTTGAAGCGGAGGATCTTGCCGTAGGGGTTGTCGAGGTTCTCCCCGTTGCTGATGGCCGGGACGTTGTCGCCCACGCTCCACCACAGTTTCCCGTCCGGGCCCAGCTTGAGGTCGTTGCCGGCGTGGTCGAAGTTGCCCCCGTTGCCGTCTTCGTTCTGGACCTGGTTGCCGGTGTAGTAGATCTTCTCGCTGGACGGACTGGCCACCCCGCCGACCACGGTGAACCGGGACAGCCGGGCGAAGGGCTGGTTGGTCCCCGCCGAGGTGGTGAGGGCGGCGGTGTAGGAGACGTAGATGTAGCCGTTGGTGGCGAAGTTGGGGTCGAGGGCCATCCCCAGCAGCCCGGTCTCACCCTGTTCGAAGACCGGGATGGAGAGCACCGGGGTGGGCTGCACCGCTCCGTTGCGGTACGCCAGGATCGTGCCCCCCTGCTCCCCGATGTACATCGTGCCGTCGGTGCCGAAGACCAGCACGATGGGCTTGTTCAGTCCCTTGGCCAGCTGGGTCTGGGTGAACCCCGAAGCCAGGGCCGGAGCCGCGGTGGCGGTGGTGGTGGCGGCGGTACTGAAGGCGGTCGACGATTCGGTTCCCGACACGGAGGCCGTGTCGGAGTAGGCCGTGCCGGCGGCGGCCGTGACCCCGACCGTCATGGTCACGTTCCACACCTGACCGGGGGCCAGGGTGGGGGCGGTGCAGGTCTCGGTGGGAGTGGCGAAGGAGCAGCTACCGAGGTCGGAGGTGGTAGCCGGGCCGTTGGGCAGCTGCACCGGATACGGGCCGACCGAACTGGCGCCGGTCATGGTGTCGGCGATGCTCACGCCCGAGGCGGCGGCGGCTCCGGTGTTGGTGACCGTGATCCGGAAGGCGACGGCCTGGTCGGTCGCCACCGATGCGGGCGTCGAGATGACGGTGACGGTCACCGGGCTGGACGCCGCCACCGAGGTCGGGATGGAAACGGCGGTCAATCCCAGCGCCGCCACCGTGGTGGCCAGGAAGGTCGCGGCCACCAGTCGCGGGCGGGACGTCCGCCACCGTGAACCCGCAGGGGAGGACCGGTCCCGGGCGCGACCCGGTCCGGCTCCGTCATTCTGACCGATCGTCATGCCGCCCATCGTCTGCCCAGCCTCCTCAGTGAAGTCCTACTCCCGCACCGGGTGTAGCCACCCGATCCGGTATGCCCCTCACTTCGGTACTGCGATCCGACAGTGCCCTCGTCCCCGACCGGCACCACGTGGTCTGATCGGTGACTGCCTGCACTGTGGCACGGCCGGGAACCGCCTGTCACCTGCTTTCACGGACGGTGGGGAGCGTCCCGCCCAAAGCGGCGGCGGTGGTTCATCCCCGCCGGCGGAGGTGCACCGGTTCATGAACTCGTCACCTCGGGGGGGGCCGGTGGTCCGACCCGGGGACCCGGTTCAGTGAGGGCGATGGTGCAGGGTGATCCAGGCCGGTCCGGCCGCCGGGGTCGGGAAGATACGGGCGTAGACCTTGGCCCGGCTCTGGGTGATGACCAGATGGAAGTCGCGGAAGCGGCCGGGATGGGCGACCATGTCGGCGGTGACCGCATCCCCGGGATAGGCCACCACCCAGGTGACGTGGTGGGCCGGGTCGGCGAGGGCCTGGGCGAAGTACGGGTGGAACCCCACGGTGATGAACTCTTTGAGGTCGAGCCCGGAGGCGAACATCAACGACGAGGCGGCCGAGTCGTCGGCCAGGATGGCGCCACCCCGGTAGTGGTGCATGAGGTAGGCGGCGGCCACCTCGGGATGGCCCCCCGCCGCGCTCGAGGTCCCGGTCCGGCCGTCGGCCAGCGTCAGCGGGGTGGCCAGGGCCATCAGCACTGTGGCCACGACCGTGGCTCCGACGATCACCGGCGTGCTCCACCGCCACCGGCCCACCAGGACGCCGGCGGCCACGGCGCACAGCGGGAGGGCCACCACGCCGTAGCGGTCGTTCCACATCTGGTGGGGGAAGAGCTGCGGGACCCGGATGGTGGTCTGGCCGGCGTAGAGGGACATGATCTCGAAGATCACCGGCGCCGACAGCAGGCCGAGGGCGAACAGGGTCCGTCGTCGCTCGGGGTGGCGGACGGCGGCCAGGGCCACGATCGACACCCCGGCCAGGATGACCACCGGTACCCCGACCACATCGACCACGTCCCAGCCGTAGGTGAGCGTGCTCTGCCACACGCTGCCCTTGGTGCCGAGCAGGCCGAACTGGGCCTGGGCCCCGTTGATGGCCTGGGCGCTGTAGGCGCTGTGGAGGAAGTAGAGCGGGTCGCGGAAGATGATCAGGTTGTAGAGGAACCACAGGAGGAGGCCGTAGCAGCCGACGGCGGCGAACAGGACCAGGTTGGCCTGGGGTGACTTGGCCCGGCGGTCGGACAGCCGGCCCCACACCGCCACCACCACCAGGGCCACGGCCAGCAGGGCCCAACCCTCGTAGCGGGTCAATGTGGCGCAGAAGACGAACAGTGACCCCCACAACAGGTCCCGCGCCGCCAGGGTGCGCATCCACCGGCTCAGGTGGAAGGCGGCACCCACCAGGAAGGCCAACAGCACCGGCTCGGTCAGGGCGGTGGACTGGATGTAGAGCATGTTGAGGTTGGCGATGAACACCGCCATCCCCACCCAGGCCCCGAGCCGGCTGCCGCTGAGCTCCTCCACCAGCGAGAAGATGCGCAGGGCGGCGTAGACGAAGCAGATCCCGCTGACGATGGCGCCGGCGGCACCGTTGTGCCACAGGGGGGTGACGGCCACGAAGGGCGCCAGCAGGATGTGGGGCAGCGGCAGCCATACGCTGCCCAGCTGGGCCAGACCCGGGGTCAGGGCGTCGGTGACGTGGCGGGCCACGTCGAGGTGGGCCCGGGCGTCCCCGTACAGGACCATGGAGTGGGTGGCGGCCGACCAGGCCGTGGCCACCCCGGCGGCCACGACGGCCACCACCACGGCGGCCAGGGGTGGGTAGAGGGGACGGGTGGACGTGACCGGTACCCGGTTGGCCTGGGGCGGCCCGGAGGGGACCGACGCGTCCCGGGCCGACGGCAGGCGGGGGAGGGTGACGATGGCCATGGCTAGCTACCGGTCACGAGGCCGACCGGAGCCTCGGCCGGGATCAGGGCGCCGTGGTGTCCGGGGTTCGCCTCGAGGTCGTCGAACCGGCAGAACCCGTGCTCGGTCTTCTCCCAGAAGGACGGCTTGGTGAACAGCTGGATGAGGGCCTTCCAGGCTCCCACCGACATCAGGATCCAGTAGACGGGAATCAGCAGGGCGTACTTCACGTCCTCGTAGTTGCGGCGGCCGAAGCAGCCGCTGACCGCCGACAGCACGCAGGCGGCGTTCCCCACGATGAGCCCGATGGTGCCGAGGTAGAGGACCGGCCACGGGAAGATCGACTGGATGAGGTGGAGGCGGGTGGCGAACCAGGCGACGGCCAGGAGCCAGAAGACCGGGTTGAGCAGGAGGCAGAGGGTGCCGGCCCCGAAGAAGAGCTGGAAGGAGACGAACGACTTGGCCCCCATGGCCCGGGCCATCCGGAAGGGCCGGCGCATATGGAAGAGGTAGGTCTGCATGTACCCCTTGACCCACCGGCTGCGCTGGCGGATCCAGTTGCGGTACCGGCTGGTGGCCTCCTCGTAGGTGGTGGTCTCGAGGATGGCCGTCTTCCACCCCTGCAGGTAGATCCGCAGTCCCAGGTCGGCGTCCTCGGTCACGTTGAAGCGGTTCCACCCGCCGATCTGCTGCAGCCGGGAGGTGATGAAGTGGTTGGATGTGCCGCCCAGCGGAATGACCACGTCCATGGCCTGGAGGCCGGGGAGGAACTGGTCGAACCAGACCGAGTACTCGGCGGTGAACCAGCGGGTCAACAGGTTGTAGCTGCGGTTGAAGTAATTGAGCTGGGCCTGGAAGCACACCACCTCGGGCGAGGCCTTCCAGAAGGCGGCCACCGACTTGCGGAGCTGGTCGGGCTCGGGCCGGTCCTCGGCGTCGTAGATGACCAGGTAGGCGCCCCGGGCGTGGGCCAGGCCGTGGTTGCAGGCCCGGGGCTTGCCGGTGGGACCGTCGTCGGGCACCACCAGCACGTCGAAGCAGGCCGGTAGGTCGAGGGCCTCGGCGGCGGCACGGGTGTCGGTGTCGTCCTCTTCCAACAGGAGCTTCACGTCCAGGCGGTCGGCGGGGTAGTCGAGGGCCAGCACGCCGTCCACCAGCTGGGTGAGCATGGAGGCCTCGCGGTAGACGGGCAGGAGGATGGTGTAGATCGGGAGCAGTTCGTCCGGGACCCGCTCGTCGGCGGCGTCCACCCCCTGCCGGTGGGGATGGTTGAGGGCCTGGCTGATCAGCACCAGCTTCATGACGTTGGAGGCCATGAAGAAGAGCACCAGCACGGCCATGACGGCGACGAGGGTGACTACCGGCGCCACGATCAGACCGGCGGCCAGGGCCAGCCCCAGGATGAGGAAGCCCACCTTCTGCCCCACCGACAGGACGGTGGGCGGGTCGGTCGGCGGGACGAGGAGCCCCTTCATGTCGGGTGGATCCGAGACCAGGTCGGTCACACTGCTCTGGGGCCGAACTCCGGACGAGGCGGAGCGCGGGCGGGCCACCAACTGGCCGTCGACCGTGTCGAAGCCCATCCCGTCGGGCCAGGAGACCTCGGTCGTCATCCGTGCACCAACTCCCGGGCCGTCCTGTCCGTGGCGGGCACGTTCACACCGCGGCCTGTTCGGCTTCGAGCCCCGGCTGGTCGGTGAGATGGCGGGACGAGGTCAGGGTGGGCACCGCGTCGGAGCCGGCGGCCGGGTGGGCGGGGGCGAGCCGGCTCAAGCAGGGGTACATCCGCCACACCTCGCCGAAGGCCCGGAGGATGACCCTGAGCTTGGCCCCCCGGGCCGTCCCCGCCGTGCGGGGCAGGTGGGTCACGCCCACCTCCACGATGGACGAACCACCCCGGGCCAGCTTGACCATGATCTCGGTGTCGATCATGGCCCCGCAGCTCTCGATGTCCACGGCGGCCAGGGGTTGGCGGCGGTAGAGCTTGAAGGCGCAGTCGATGTCGCGGACGGGGACGAAGAACAGGGCCCGGACCAGCCGGTTCCACGCCCAGGCGTTGGCCCGGCGCACGAAGGGGTCCCGGCGGTTACGGCGGAAACCGGCCACCACGTCGGCCCGGTCGGCCCAGGCCAACAACAGGGGCAGTTCGTTCATGTCGAACTGGTTGTCGGCGTCGGTGTAGAAGACATAGTCCAGCCGGGCGGCGGCGAAGCCCGAGCGCAGGGCCTGGCCGTAGCCGAGGTTGGTGGCGTGTTCGACCAGCAGCACCTCGGGGTGTCGCTGCGCCGCCTCGGACACCAGTGCGGCCGTCCGGTCCGAGGATCCGTCGTCCACCACGATGACCTCGAAGGCCGAGCAGTGCTTGGCCGCGATGGCCACGGTGTCGGCGATGGCCTTTCCGATGTTGCCCTCCTCGTTGAAGGCCGGGAGGACGAAGGAGACGGCATGACCGGCGGGAGGCACCAGTCGGGGGCCTGCGAGCGGCTTCTCGGTCATGGTGGGAGTGGTCTCCGGTTCAGTGCGTGGTCCGGGCGGGGAATGTCAAACAACCAGAAAACAATGGCGAGGCAGAAACGTCCTCGGCCGTGGAATAGATCCGCCGTCGATGTGCCCATTCCATCCACAGGAAGTGGAAAAGTCAAATGCGTCGAGCGGAGAAAACACGCCGTTCATGACAAGGAAATACTCGGGACACGTCACCGTCCCAATTCGGCCGTGACCTGGGATCACTTGGCGGCCCGGCCGCGCTCCCCGGGCCGCCGAGAATGGGACCGAGTGTGTCGATTCGACTACACAGCGTAGTCACTTAGCGGTATTGGGACGATGACTATTGCCACGTACCGTGGCATTACCGCCCGCCTCCTTTTTGTCCCTTCCGCCTAGTCTCGTCCGCGGCGACACGTCCGCCGTCGCCGCCGCGACGGTGAACGGTGCGTTTCCACTTCGGCGTCATGGCTCCGGATCAATTGTCATCCCGGCCGCGGTCGATTTCAAGGGAGTGCTGGACACACCAGCCATCGACGGCGGAACGACGGCCAATGTCGGCGTGGGGTCGGTGCCGACGACGGTGCCGCGCCACCGGTGGGCCGATGCCTCTACCGACAGGCAGCACGCTCGGGACCGTGGCTCTTGATCCTCGCCCGGCGTCGGAGTAGAACCGATTCGGTAGGTCGGTTCAGCAACTCACGGATCATCATGTGGCAACGGTCGGTCCGGCTGAACCGGTGAGCGGTTATGCCCGAAGTCCCCCGGCTCCTGGCCGGGGGACTTTCGCATGGAGGTCCCCGGCGCCCCGGCGGGCGGTCCGTCGCCCCTCCGGTCTACGGCACCGCTCGAACCCGGTCGGCTGGAGACACCGGCCACCATCAGAACGCGTGGCGGACCGTCGTTCGTCATGGGGCCGAAACGAAACTTTCCCGGTTCCCCTTCCCAAACCGGGTGGCGGCCCGCCATACTGAGATGATTGTTCACCGCTATTAGTGACCTTTTCACCACTAAACGTGGTATTCCCGCCATCCGGGAGCCGTTCACCCGCCACCGCCGGGGCGATAGCCGCCGATTCCCGCCCATCGCCCCCCACTGCATTTCTGCACCACGCCAACGCAGCTGTCGAAGGCGCTCCGGACACCAGCCCGACCACCCGACGACCCACGCCGTTCACGGAAGAAAGCAGGGACGATGGCCCGACTGACCCACCTTCAACGCCTCGAGTCCGAGAGCATCGCCATCATGCGGGAGGCCGTCTCCGAGTCGGAGCGCCCGGTCATGCTGTACTCGGTGGGCAAGGACAGCGCCGTCATGCTCCACCTGGCCATGAAGGCCTTCTACCCCGGCCTGCCCCCGTTTCCCCTCCTCCACGTGGACACGACGTGGAAGTTCCGGTCCATGTACGAGTTCCGGGACAACCTGGTCGCCCAACTCGGCGTCGACCTCCTCATCCACCAGAACCCCGACTGCCTGGCCCAGGAGGTCAACCCCTTCACCCACGGCTCGGCCGTCCACACCGACCTCTGGAAGACCGAGGGACTGAAGCAGGCCCTCGAGAAGCACAGCTTCGACCTGGCCTTCGGCGGGGCCCGGCGGGACGAGGAGAAGTCACGGGCCAAGGAGCGGATCTACTCGGTGCGGACCGCCCAGCACCGTTGGGATCCCAAGCAGCAGCGCCCCGAGCTGTGGAGCATCTGCAACGCCCGCAAGCAACGGGGCGAGAGCATCCGGGTGTTCCCACTGTCCAACTGGACCGAACTGGACGTGTGGCAGTACATCTACCTCCAGGACATCCCGGTGGTCCCCCTGTATTTCGCCGCTCCCCGCCCGGTGGTGGAACGGGACGGCACCCTGATCATGGTGGACGACGACCGGATGCCCCTGGCCCCGGGCGAGGAGCCCGAGCTCCGCTCCGTGCGCTTCCGCACCCTCGGGTGCTACCCGCTGACCGGGGCCATCGAGAGCCAGGCCGACACGTTGCCCGGCATCATCCAGGAGATGCTGCTCACCACCACCTCGGAGCGGCAGGGACGGGTCATCGACCACGACGCCAGCGGATCCATGGAACGCAAGAAGCAGGAGGGGTACTTCTGATGACGCTCACACCCGAGCTGGCCCACACCGACATCGAGGAGTACCTGAGGGTCCACGAGCACAAGAGCCTGTTGCGCTTCATCACCTGCGGGAGTGTGGACGACGGCAAGAGTACGCTGATCGGCCGGTTGCTCTACGAGTCCAAGCTGGTGTTCGAGGACCACCTCGAAGCCCTGCGGACCGACTCCAAGAAGGTCGGCACCCAGGGGGGCGACCTCGACTTCGCGCTGCTGGTGGACGGGCTGTCGGCCGAGCGGGAGCAGGGCATCACCATCGACGTGGCCTACCGGTTCTTCTCCACCGACCGGCGCAAGTTCATCGTGGCCGACACCCCCGGACACGAGCAGTACACCCGCAACATGGTCACCGGGGCCTCCACCGCCGATGTGGCCGTGATCCTGGTGGACGCCCGCAAGGGCGTGCTCGACCAGACCCGGCGGCACAGCTACCTGGTGGCCCTGCTGGGCATCACCAAGGTGGTGCTGGCCATCAACAAGCTGGACATGGTCGAGTACTCCGAGGCGGTCACCGCCCGGATCGAGGCCGACTACCGCCGGTTCGCGGCGGGTATCGGGCTGGACGACATCACCTGCATCCCCATGTCGGCCCTGCGGGGGGACAACATCACCGAGCGGAGTCCCCACACGCCCTGGTACCAGGGGCCCACCTTCATCGGTTTCCTCGAGACGGTGGAGATCGAGGCCGTGGAGCAGGCCAAGCCGTTCCGGATGTCGGTGCAGTGGGTCAACCGGCCCGATCTCGACTTCCGGGGCTTCGCCGGCCGGATCACCAGCGGTGTGGTCCGGCCCGGGGACCGGATCCGGGTGCTTCCCGACGACCGGCTGACCACGGTGACGCGGGTGGTCACCTACGACGGCGACCTCGACGAGGCGGTGGCCGGCCAGTCGGTCACCCTCACCGTGGCGGACGAGATCGACATCAGCCGCGGGGATGTGCTGGCCGCCGCCGGCGACGCCCCCGGGGTGGCCGACCAGTTCGAGGCCCACCTGGTGTGGATGAGCGAACAGGTGATGCTCCCGGGGCGGCCCTACCTGCTGAAGCTGGGGAGCCGGACGGCCGGGGCCACGGTGAGCCAGCTGAAGTACAAGGTGAACGTCAACACCATGGAGCACACCGCCGCCAACTCGCTGGAGCTGAACGAGATCGGCGTGGGCAACATCACCCTCGACCGACCCATCCCGTTCGATCCCTACGAGAAGCACCGCGAGACCGGGGGGTTCGTGTTGGTGGACCGGCTGACCAACCACACCGTGGGGGCCGGGTTGCTGCACTTCGCCCTGCGGCGGTCGGAGAACGTCCACTGGCAGACCATGGAGGTCGACTGTGGGGCCCGGGCCGCCCTCAACGGCCAGCAGCCCTGTGTGGTGTGGTTCACCGGGCTGTCGGGGGCGGGCAAGTCGACCATCGCCGACAACGTCGAGCGGCGGCTGCACGCCTTCGGACGGCACACCTACCTGCTCGACGGCGACAACGTCCGCCACGGGCTGAGCAAGAACCTGGGGTTCAGCGACCCCGACCGGGTGGAGAACATCCGGCGGGTGGCCGAGGTGGCCTCGCTCATGGCCGACGCCGGACTCATCGTGCTGGTCTCGGTGATCTCGCCGTTCGAGGCCGAGCGGCAGATGGCCCGGGAGCTGATCGGCAGCGACCGGTTCTACGAGGTGTTCGTGGACACCCCGTTGGCCACGGCCGAGGCGCGGGACGTGAAGGGTCTCTACGGCAAGGCCCGGCGGGGCGAGCTGACCAACTTCACCGGCGTCGACTCGCCCTATGAGGCCCCCCGCTTCCCCGACATCCGGATCGACACCACCCAGGTCGTGGTGGGCGAGGCCGCCGACCAGGTGGTCGAGTACCTCCGCGAGGAGGGGACGTTCATACAGGAGCGGGAGCCGGAGTGGAGGCCGAACCGGCGTCGGGGCGACCGGTGACGGATCGTTGTGCCGCTACATCGTCGGGTCGAGGCTGGACGGGAAGGCCGACCCACCGCCCAGGGGCCCCCGGGCCTCGAACCGGTCGGCCCACCGGCCCCGTCCGGTAGAACGCAGCCGGTCGAGGTACCAGCCGACGTCCACCCTCGAGTGCCAGGGACCGCCCTCGTGGAGGACCGACCACATGGGGTCGATGCCATGGGAGGAGCGGCTCATGGCCTCCTCCTTCCACTCGTGGAGCAGGCCCATGGCGTGCTGGACCACGTCGGGGAGGACGGGAGCCAGGTCGTGCTGCTCGTAGGGATCGTCGACCAGATCGAACAGCATGACTTCGGGGAACCCGTGGAAGGCGTCCCAGTACGTCTCCAGGCACAGCCAGTTCCCGAACCGGACCGACCGCTGGGCCGTCCAGGCGGCATGGGACAGCACCAGATGCTGGCGCCCGCTCGGCTGGCCCGCGGTCAGCGCCGGGGCGAAGGACCGGCCGTCCCACGTCTCGGGCACGGTGGCCCCGCTGAGCTCCAGCACGGTGGCCATCACGTCGATCTGGTAGTGGAGGCCGTCCTGGGCCGGCAGCGTCGAGGTGTCGAGGCCCGGCCACCGCAGGACCACGGGCAGGCGGGTGGTGAACTGGTCGGCGGTCTGGTGGTCGCAGTAGATGCCCAGCTCGCCGAGGTTCTCACCGTGGTCGGAGGAGACCATGACGGCGGTGTCGTCCATGAGCCCCAATGCGTCCAGCTGGTCGAGGACCTGGCCCACGTGGTGGTCGGCGTAGCGCACCCCGGTGTCGTAGCCGTCGTAGACCCGGGCCACATCATCCAGGGACGCCGCCTGTTGGGGCTGGCGGGTCCACTCGTCCCACACGGTGCGGGGGCTGAACCCGGCGATCTCCTGGGCCGAGTGGGGCCCGGGCTGTTCCCAGTGGTCGGCCCTGACCTCCTCGGTCAGCCAGGCCGGGAGCCAGCCGTCACCGAAGGGGTCCCCGAACGCCGCCGGCGTGCGGTAGGGGGTGTGAGGGTCCCAGAGGTGGACGTGGAGGAACCAGTCCGGGCGCTGTCCGTTGCGGGCCAGCCAGTCGCGGGCCACGGCCGAGACCTGCTCGGCCGTCTCCATGCCCCGGGTCCCGAGGTTGAAGCACTCGTTGAACCCGGCCTCGAAGTGGTAGGCGGAGTGCCGTTCGGCGAAGGTGCTGATGGAGGCGGTCCAGGTGCCCTGGGCCCGCAGCGCGCTCATCCAGCTGTTGCGGGCCAGCGCCGTCTGGAACTGGCGGTCGCGGCCCTCGGGGAAGGGATCCGTCGAGGGTCCGCCGTGGTTGATGGAGCCGTTGCGGATCCCGAACTGGCCCGAGCAGAGGGCGGAGCGGGACGGCAGGCACGGGGTGTCCGAGGCGTGGACATTGTCGAACCGGATGCCCTCGGCGGCCAGGGCGTCGATGGTGGGGCTGGTGGCGCGGTCGTAGCCGTAGCAGCCGAGGTGGTCGGCACGCAGGGTGTCGATGTCGAAGTAGATGAGCCTCATGGTGCCTCCTTCCCCCCGATCCTGTCGTCGGCCACCGCTCCGGCGTGCCGACCTCCGACCGCCCCCAAGACGTCACCATGGCGATCGGTGCGAACGACGCCGACGCCTCGCGCCCCGGTCATTGTAGGTGCGGCCCCGCTGACTACGTCCACCATCGGACCCGCCACCCTCGTGCCGGTGCCGGTGGGCTCACGCCCACGGGGAGACCATCGTCGGCAACCGCCCCCGCACCGCGCCACCGGCCCGGACAGGGCCCCCTGTAGCGTGAACCCGTTGCCCGGTCGACAGGGATACCGGGACGGCCGTGCTCCCGTTGGTGCCGCTGACGGCAGTGATCAGGAGGAGCCATGACTCGTCGGACGCCACGGTTGACCGCCACGGTGACGGCACTGGGCACGGCGGCGGTGTTGCTCGCCTCGTGCGGCGGAGGGGCGAGTCCACAGAGCGCCAAACCGCCGGCGACCACCGCACCGTCGACCACGGCGCCATCGACCACCGCGCCGTCCACCGTCCCCCCGGCCACGACACCGGCCACCCCGGCGGCCAACGGTCCCTACTGGCTGATCGAGGACTTCACCCTGGCCCTGCTGGAGAGGAACGGCCTGCCCGCCGCCACCATCACCGCCCTCTTCAAATTCGCCCCGGACGCTCCTGATCGTCCGCCCCCACGGCGGGGTTCCCGATGCGCTCGTCCCCCTGGCCACCAAGGTCCAGTCCTTCGCCAGCTTCACCACCATGCAGGCGGCCATCGAGAACTCGACGCTCGAGCCCGGGGTCAAGTACGTCCTGTACGACAACGAGGCGTGGTCGTTCACACCGGCCGATGAGAAGGCGGCGCCGTTCACCTTCGCCGCCCAGGCGCTGGCCCTGGCCCACGCCCACGGTCTCCAGATGATCTTCACACCGGCCGCCAATCTGACCCCGATCCTCAACTCGACCTACACGGCCTCGAACCAGCTGGCCACCGGAAGGGGCAAGTTCTCGGGCTACCTGGATCTGAACATGGCGGGCCAAGGCGCGGCCGCCTCGGACATCGTCGAGATCCAGGGCCAGCAGGCCGAGGCCGAACCGGGATTCGCCTCGTTCGTCAGCCAGGCTGTCGGCCAGGCCCGGGCGGCCGCTCCCACCCATCCGGTCCTCCTCGGCATCTCCACATCGATCCCCGGGAGCGGTTCCGTCAGTGCCGCCACCCTGACCAGTGTGGTGGCGGCGACCAGGTCACTGGTCAACGGCTACTGGCTGAACATCCCGGGGGAGTCGCCCCAGTGCCCCAACTGCGGACAGACCTCGGTGGGTCCGGCGGTGTCGTTCCTCGAGTCGGTACGCGGCCAGCTCGGGAACGTAGGGCGTCGAGTCCACCGGTCACCGGCGTTCTCGGCCGGATTCTGCGCCTACGGCCCCGGTCGTAACACGATGTTCGCATAGTTTCACCACTTTAAGTGGTCATTTCACCGCTCTAGGTGAGAACATCTGATAGATTCACACTTCGGGCAGAAGGCACTTCGCGTGCCCATGCGGACACGGATGTCGGAACGGTTAGGCGAGGGGCGCGCCGGTGGGCCAAGGAGCAACAACGGAACGGATTGCCGCCGGTGGGGACCCGGTCGCGGCTGAGCCCACCCCCGTGTGCACCCGATGGTGTCGAACCGTCGACGGCGACAGCGGGATCGGGGCCACGGGCACGGCTCCGGGGTCCGGTTCGTGACGGCACCGGCTGACGGCGGGCGGTCGGGGCGGTCGGAGGCACTGGTGGTCGCGCTTCTCGCCGTGGTGGTGGGCCTGGTGACCATGGCGCCACCGACCTACGGCGTGCCGGCGGCCACCACCCCGACGGTGCCTACCGGAACGACTACCGGGCCCGCCGTCCACTCCCCGGCCGCGCTGAGCCCACCGGTCGTGCCGGCGGCCGGTGCGGCCTATCTCGGGGCCTTCGTCGATCCGTCCGGTCAGGCGCTCAGCGGGGTCGCCCCGCTGGGGGGTGCGGCCGGCGTCGCCGCCGAGCTGGCCGCACTGCCCGGCGTCGAGCCGGGCCTGGGTCGGGCACTGTCGATCGTCGAGGTGGACCAGGGGTGGAGCGTTCCCATCGACACCGCTCAACTCCGGCTGGTGGCGGCCACCGGCGCCATCCCCATGATCACCTGGGAGTGCGGCGACACCGATGCCAACGTCACCGCCGGAGCCGACGACGCCCTCATCGCCCGGTTCGCCCATCAGCTGAGCTCCCTCGGTACGCCGGTGATGGTGCGGTGGTTCCCCGATGCCAACAGCTCGAGCCCGACCGCCCAGGGTTGCCTGGGTGGAGGCGGGGCCGCCGGCTACGTGGCCGCCTTCCAGCATGTCCAGCAGCTCCTGGCCTCCTCCGGGGCCGCCAACGCCGCCACCGTGTGGTCCATCGACACCTCGCCAGGTTCCAGCTCGGACTGGGCCGGCTTCTATCCGGGGGCGGGCAGCGCCGACTGGATCGCCGCCGACGACGACAGCCCCTCCCCCGGCCCCGCCGACCCCGCCGGCGTGACGGCCGCCTTCGGCTCGTGGTATTCGACCTTCTCGACCTACGGGAGGCCGCTGCTCATCTCGAACACCGGGGCCGCGCCCGGATCGCAAGGCCAGTTCTTGGCCCAGCTCTCGTCCGACCTGCCCACCCGGTACCCGCTGATCAAGGGCGTGGTCTACTTCGACGCCCCCCAAAGCGCACCCCCAACTCCGCTGGCCCTGGACGCGGACGGACTGGCCGCGTTCGGGGCGCTGTCGCGCAGTCCCTACTTCCAGCCGACCCGCTCGGTGTCCTCGACGGCCGTCAGTGCCTCCATCACCCGGGTCACCTCGGGCCAGCCGGTGTCGATCGCGGCCACGGTGAGCGCTCCCGACCTCGGCGGCTCCGTCACCTATCTCGACAACGGGACCGTGCTCACCGGCTGTGCGTACCGACCGGTGACGGTTGCCTCGGGCTGCGACACGTCGACGCTTCCGGTGGGCACCGACAGCATCGTGGCCGACTACAGCGGCGACGCCGCCTTTGCGCCCTCGACCTCCGCCCCGGTGTCGGTGACCGTGGCGCCCCCACCGGCGCCGACGCCGACCGGGACGACGGTGGTAGCGCCGGCGGCCGGAACCGACCAGTCCCACCCCCAGCTGGTCGGGCCGCACGCCCCGACCTGTACCGGGTCGTCTCCTGCCGACGCCTCGGGACCGGGTGGGCCGCCCGCCGTTCCGGGTCCGTGCCAGGCGTACCTGGGGGCCTCGGTCGACCCGACCGGCACCACGCTGTCCGAACCGGCGGCACTGGCCGCCCTCGACCAGGGTCTGGGTCGCCCCGCCTCCATCGTGCAGCTGGACCAGGCCTGGAACGCACCGGTCAACGCCACCCAGCTCGAGCAGGCCTACGCCACCGGGGCCATCCCCATGATCACCTGGTCGTGCGGGGACCTCGACTCCCATGTGGCCAACGGAAACGATGACGCCATCATCGCCGCCGCCGCCCAGGCCATGGCGTCTGCCGGCATTCCGCTGCTCCTCCAGTGGTTCCCGGACCCGGGCTCGTTCCCCGGCGATTCGAGCCGGTGCCTCGGCAACGCCGGCGCCGCCGGCTATGTGCAGGCGTTCCGCCAGATCGTCCGGAAGTTCACGGCGGCCGGGGCCGACAATGTGGCCTTCGTGTGGTCGGTCGACACCAACGGAACGCAGACCACGCCGTGGAACGCCTACTACCCGGGCAGCAGCTTCGTCGACTGGATCGGCGCCGACGGGTTCGACGGATCGTCCACCCCACCGACGGCGGGTTGGGTCCAGAACCGGTTCGGCGCCTGGTACTCGGAGTTCTCCTCCTTCGGCAAGCCGCTCATGATCTCGGACACCGGTGCCGTCACCGGTCAGGTGCCCTCGGTGCAGGCGCCGTACCTGAACGTCCTGGGCTCGGTGCTGCCCACGGCGTTCCCTCTGATCAAGGCCGTGGTCTACCTGGACGGGCCGGCCCCGGGACCGAACGGGACCGCCTACGACTTCACCCTGGACCCGGCCGGACAGTCGGCCTTCCAGGCGCTGTCGGCCGACCCGTACTTCCAGCCGGTCACCTCCGCCACCACCACCTCGGTCTCGGTCTCGGACGCCACGCCCCCCCAGGGCAAGGTCGTCACCATCACCGCCGCCGTGGCCGGTTCGGACCTGGGCGGGAGCGTGTCGTTTCTGGACAACGGCGCCCCCATCCCCGGGTGCGCCGACGTGCAGGTGCTGAACGCCAGCAGTTGCGAGACCTCGTCGCTGGCCCAGGGCGTCCATCACCTCACCGCCGACTACCTGGGCGACGCCGCCTACGGACCGTCGGGATCGGCGCCGGTGACCGTCACCGTGGGGTCGGCGGCGGGGGTGCAGGGACGTCCCTACATCCCCCCGGTGGGGTCGGCCTACCTGGGCGCCTGGGTGCGGCCGCTGCCGGTGACCACGTTGACGCCGGTCAACCAGGAGCTGAGCCAGCTCCCGTCGTTCAACAGCGGTTTGGGCCGCTCCCTCTCCGTCGTCCACGTCTATCAGGACTGGACCGAGCCGACCCCGGCCGCGACCCTGCAGAAGGTGCTGGCCAGCGGGGGGACGCCGATGATCGACTGGCGCTGCGGCCCCAGTGACGCCACCATCCTGTCCGGACAGGACGATGCCCTCATCACCAGCTTCGCCACGGAACTGGCCCAGCTGAAGGCCCCCGTCTTCCTGCGGTGGTTCTACGAGTTCAACTTCCCCAACTCCCCGGACTACAAGGCGTGCGTCGGCAACCTCGGGCCGGCCGGCTATGCCGCCACCTTCCGCCACATCCACGCCCTGTTCACGGCGGCCGGGGCCAGCAACGTGGCCTTCGTATGGTGCATCGCCTCCGGAGGCCAGGACCAGGACTGGATCAAGTACTACCCGGGGCCGGCCTACGTCGACTGGATCGCCGTGGACGGCTACCTCCGGAACTCGACGACGTACCGGCCCGGCCTGTTCGCCCAGCTGTTCGGCCCCTGGTACTCGACCTTCGCCGGGTTCGGGAAACCCATGATGATCACCGAGACGGCGGCGCTGTCGGGAGCACAGTCGCCGTACCTGTCCGACGTCAAGCAGTCGCTCGACAACGGGTACCCCATGATCCGGGGGGTGATCTACTTCGACGCCCCCGGCAAGGGGGGCACCTACCAGTACCCCCTGGACCCGTCCGGCTACTCGGCGTTCCAGTCCCTGGACAACGACAAGCACTTCCAGCCCCCCCAGGAGCCCTCGACTACGTCCGTGGCGGCGTCCACCTCGTCGGCCCTACCGGCCCAGGCCGTCCACATCAGCACCAATGTCGTATCCGACTACGGGGGTTCGGTGAGCCTCTTCAGCAACGGGTCCCCCGTCGTCGGCTGCCAGCAGCTGTCGGTGGCCACCGGCCCCAGCTGCACCACCGTCAGCCTGCCGGCCGGCACCGATGTGCTGACGGCCGTCTACAACGGCGACGCCGAATTCGGGCGGTCGGTCAGCGCCCCGGCCCGGGTCCAGCTGGACCCGTTGTTCGCCACCGACCCCTCGGCCCCACCGCTGCCGCCGCTGGGCGGCGTGCCCACCTTCCGCCTCCTCAGCCTCCCACTGACCACGCCGGCCGCGTTCGCCCCGCTGGCCACGACGTCGGAGGTGACGGACGGCACCCCGAACGGGCTCGATCTCTGGGGAACGTTGATCGGGCGTGACGGCTACGGCTGGGCCGGCGTGCTGGCCGGGGTGGTGCTGATGATCATCGGAGGGGCCTACATGCTCGTGACCTGGGTCAAGGACGAACGGTTGAAGCGGAGGTTGTCGAGACCATGAGACGGTCGCACACAGAATCGACGGTAGGTCCGGTCGGGTGTCCCGGCCCGGTGGAGGTCCGATGAGGACGGCCCGCAAGACCGAGAAGGTGCGGGGGATGAACGCCTCACTGAGCATGCCCACCGACCTGTCGTCGCACGAGCCCGGCTCGTCCCCTGACGATGACCCGACGTCCCCGGCGGCGAAGACCGGGTCCACCTCGCGGGTCGGCGTCATCGACGGCCCGGCCCTGTCCGAGCGCGACCCCGGCCGCCTCCACATCAGCCGGCGTCAGCTGGCCCTGGCCGTGGTCATCGCCGCCCTGGCCGTGGTGGCGGGGATCTACACCGTGGACGCCGCCACCGTCGGCGACCAGTCCTTTCCGGCCGTGGTGAGCACCTCGAAGGTGTACGACCTCAACTTCGCCAACACCGGCACGGTCGTGGCCATCAACGTCAAGCCGGGGCAGGAGGTGACGGCGGGACAGGTCCTGGCCACCCAGAACCTGGGCACCCTCGACGCCCAGCTGCACGCCGACCAACAGGTGGTGGCGGCGGACCAGGCGGCGGTGCAGCAGGCCGGCGACCCCCAGCTCACCACGGCCCAGAACGAGCAGAACGGGCTGCAGGTGCAGCAGCAGCAGACGGCTCTGGCCAACGCCCAGGCCGCACTGGCGGCCGCCACCCAGACGGGAACGGCCAACGTGGCCGCCGCCCAGGGTGCCGTCACCGCCTCGGAGACCGTGGCTCAGGGCGACTACACCCTCTACACCCAGGCGTGTCCCAACGGACCGGTGCCCCCGGACCCCAGTCTCACCGGCACGGCGCTGCTGTCGGCCCAGGACCTGTTCACCCACTGCCAGCAGCTCCAGGGCACGTCCCAGCAGGACCAGGCCGCCGTGGCCAAGGCCCAGGCCCAGGTGCCGGTGGCCCAGGCCCAGGCCATGCAGGCCGACAACTCCGCCCAGGCCACCGTCAACGCCGCCCAGGCCGCCCTCAACCTGGCCCAGTACCAGGGGACGCTCCAGCGGTCTCCGGCCAACGCCCAGTCCCAGGCCCAGGCCAAGGCGTCGCTGAACCAGGCCACGGCGCAGACGGACCAGGTCCAAGAGCAGGAGCAGGAGGCCACCATCGTGGCCCCGGCCGCCGGGGTCGTCGCCCAGGTGAACGGCTCCACCGGCGAGAACCTCGGCCCGGCCGGTGTCCCCGCCTACCGGGCTCCGGCCTCGATCCAGGCCAGTCAGCCCGCCGGGTTCTCCCTGTTCCCGTCCCAGCCCACGCCGTCGGGCTCCTCGTCCGCCGGTGGCAACCAGCCCCTGGTCGAGATCGTCGGAGGCATCCAGCAGGTCACGGCCCAGGTCCCCGAGTCGAGCATCGGCCGGTTCCGGGTCGGGCAGACGGCGTCGGTCACCTTTTCGGTGCTGGACGTCACCCAGACCGGGGTCGTCACCGGGGTGGTCCTGAGCCCGACCGGTAACAGCGCCGCCGTGACCTACGAGGTGATCGTCAAGCTCAGCCGCACCGTCCCCGGCCTGCTGCCGGGGATGACGGCCACCGTCCGGGCGTAGCGAGGCGATGACGGCGGTCGTCTCCACCGTGGACCTGCGGGGCCTGGCCCTCTTGGCGTTGGACGCCGCCATACTGGCGGTGGTCGTCCTCAAGCCGATGTCCCGGAACTACGACGACTCGGACCGGGGGTCCGGGTCGCTGGTGTTGATGGTGCCTCCGCTGCGTCCGAGCTATGCCCGCTGTACCTCGTTCCTGGCCGTCTGTTTCCTCATCTCCCTGCTGCTGGTCGGACTGCACTCCCCCACCGTGATCGAGGCCTACTACGGGTTGGTCGAGCAGCTGCTGTTGTCGGTGATCCCCCAGCCCGCCCTGGTCGACACCTATGTGCACCTGCTCCCCCCGGTGTTTCAGGTCAGCGTCATCGCCTCGGGGGTGGCGCTGGCCGTCTGCTTCCGGGCCAGTGCGGCCCGTCGGTTCATGATCCTGATGAACGTCCTGCTCCTGTTGGTGGTGTCGGTGGTCGCCGATGTGTTCCTCGGCATCTTCGTGCTCACCACCGGGTTGCCGTTGGGTCCCACCCCGGTGGTGGCCCTGCTGATCCAGTACGGCATCGCCGGACTGGTCGTGTTCCGGTTGGCCTTCACCTCGTTCCAGTTCCCGAAGAAGACCCCGTTCCCCCTGCGGCGCGGCCACGACTGGCACGCCGACATCATCCTGGTGGTGTCCATGGTGGCGGCGGTGGCGGTGGTCTCCTGTCTGGCCGCCTACCTGATCCGCCACTTCGGCCAGAACTCCCTCATCATGACGGCCATCGTGATCAGCTGCGGCCCCTACGTCCTGCGCCTCATCGTCCTCTTTTTGGGGATGGTGCGGCTGGTCCACCACCGTCCGGTCGCCCTCTGCGACGAGCGGCCCCCCATCGAAGTGATCTCCCCCGCCTTCAACGAGGAGATCAACATCGTCGACCTCCTGGAGTCGATCGACGAGGCGGCCGAGTTCTACGGCGGCCCGGTACGGGCCATCATCTGTGACGACGGGTCCACCGACGACACCGTGGCCCTGGCCGAGGCGGCCATAGCCCGGCTGCGCTTCGCCACCGGGGAGATCGTCCACGGCGGCCATCACGGGAAGTCGGCCGCCCTCAACCATGCCCTGTCCCGGGGCAGCGCCGACTACGTCTTCCGGGTCGACGCCGACTGCATCGTGGACCGCAAGGCCTTCGCCTACGCCATCTCCTACTTCCTCTCCGATCCCCAGATCGGCATGGTCGGTGCCTTCACCCTGCCGAGGGAGCCCTACACCACGTGGATCGACCGGGCCCGACTGTTCGAGTTGGTGGTCAATTTCGGACTGGTCCGTCCGGCCACCGACGTCGTCGACGGTGTGTCGTGCGTGCCGGGCACGTTCACCGGGTTCCGCCGCGCCCCGGCCGAGGAGATCGGGGGCTTCGTCGACGGCATGTACGGCGAGGATCAGGACTTCACCGCCGGCATCACCCGCCTCGGGTACCGCGTCCAGCTCGACACCAGGATCCGTTCCTTCGAGGACGTCCCCAACACCCAGCGGCAGCTCCGGGCCCAGCGCACCCGTTGGAACCGCGGCAGCACCATGTCGTTCACGAGGTTCGTGCCGGTGGCGACCGGTCTGGCTGGACCGCGCTTCTGGTTCTTCGGTTCGAGGTCCACCGGTCAGCGTCTGCTGACGCCGTTGCGGCTGGCCATCATCATGTACATCATCGCCGAATCGCTGATCCAGCCCAGCGGGAGGATCAATCTCGGCCACCTGGCCATCATCCTGGCCCTGCGGGTGCTGCCCCAGCTGGTCTTCGTGGTGGGGTGCTGCCTCTACTACGGCAAGGTGCGGGACCTGATCTGGCTGCCCGTCGAGCTCCCGTTCGCCCTGCTGAAGCACTACTACTCGCTGGAGAGCCTCCTGAGCTTCAACGCCCGCCCCGTCATCACCGACCGGATGGTGGAGGAGATCCGTCCGCTGGCCCGGCCCCCGGTGGTCGAACCCGAAACGGTCGGCGCCAGCTGAGCGGACGGCCGGACGGCGGGTGAGCCCTCAGGTGGAGCTCGACCCGAGCGGCTCCTCCATCCGGGCGGCGGCAACGGTCTCCCGTTCAGCCGGGTTCCGTTCGGTCATCCGTTTCCTCGGCGGGGGTGGCGCGTCAGCGTGGGGACCGACGCCGTCGGCCCCGGCCCGTGCTCCGACGGGGACAGGTTCGGTCGTGGGCGTGCCGACATCGTGGCGGGGACGGACCTGTCCGACGATCACATCGTTCAGTCGGGCCACGGCCGGAAGGCCGGCGTCGATCACCTCGATCATCGGGTCGTGTCGGCCTCCCAACTGGGCCGAGACCCAGTGGCGGAGGCGGCCGTCCAGCTCGGCCGCGATCTCGGGGTACCGGTCGGCCACGTCGTGCTGCTCGTGGGGATCGTCCCGCACGTTGTAGAGCTCGAGGCCGCAGCGCCCGTAGATGGTGGGCTGGAGGAAGCGGATGAGCTTCCAGTCCGGGGTCCTGATGGCCCGGGCCGCCTGCCAGGTGGCCTCGCTCAGCATCACCGCATCCCGGTGGGTGGTGGTCTCACCCCGCATCAGCGGGTGGAGGGAGCGTCCGCTGATCCCCTCGGCGGCGGGCAGGCCCAGGGTCTCGAGAATGGTGGGGAGGACGTCGACCAGGGTGACCATGGCGTCGGACTCCGCTACCGGGATCCGGCCCGGCGCCCACATCACCAGGGGCACGTGGGTGACCGAGTCGTACAGCCCGGCGTGGTCGAACCAGGCGTCGTGCTCGGTCATGTTCTCACCGTGATCGCCGAACAGCACCACCATGGTGTCCTCGAGGAGCCCCTCCTGCTCGAGGTGGTGGAAGATGGCGCCGATCTCGAAGTCGAGGTAGGCCACCTCGGCGTCGTAGAGGTCGGCGATGTAGTCGAGGTTGGGCATGGCGTCGAGGAAGTCGTAGAGGTTCTGCTTGAACAGCGGATAGCTGGGGCGTCCCTCGAGCTTGGCCGTGATGTCGGGGTCGAGCCGACCGGCCGTTCCCTGGGTGAAGCGCTCCTTGAACGGCGAGGGCGGGAGGTAGGGGATGTGGGCGTCCCAGAAGTGGAGGAAGAGGAAGAAGTCGCGGTCGTGATGGTCGCTGATCCAGGGGAGCCCGATGCTGTTGATCACCGACCCGGGGGAGCGGGACCGCCCCGGGGGTGGCATGTAGTCGTCATAGCCCCGGATGAACCAGTCCTTCATGGCGAAGAGGTGGTCGACGGCCCCGGTGACGTAGCCGTGGCGTCGCAGCAGCGAGGGCAGCCACAGGGTCTCCTCGGGCAGGTAGGCGGCCGGGTGGAAGTGGGAGACGATGCCGGTGTTGATCCCGCACTGACCGGTGAACAGCGCCGTGTGCGACGGCTGGGTGGGGATGTCGGTGGCGTAGGTCTGGGTGAAGAGGGCACCCTCGCCGGCGATCCGGTCGAGGTTGGGGGTGAGCCCCCGCTGGTGGCCGAGACAGCTCAGGTGGTCGGCCCGGAGCGTGTCGAGCGAGCAGATGATGAGATTCATGCCCACCTCCGCCCGGCCGTCACCGCCGCCGCCTGAGCGGTCATTGCCTCTGCGGTCCGTACTCCGGACGACACCTCGGTGGGCACGCGCTCTGCCCGTCGATTCGGTCCCATGGTCCCTGCCTTCCGCTGTGCAGGAGCACCCACGGCCACCGTCCAGCCGCTGCACGCCCTGCCCCTAGAACTAGCGTAGCCAAGGATCACGCACAGTGCACAATTCATCACTGATAGTGGTATCCCACGCCCGGCGCACTCCGGCCATGACCCCTTGCCTCTACTGGAGCGGGTTCGACTCCGCTCACTGGTCCGGACCCACCGGGACCCGCTTCACATCGCGCCGGCCCGGGCCCGACACTGCCTCGAGTGCGTCGTTGTCATGGCGTCCCCACCGGACCGGGCGACCGGTTGGATCCGTCATCAATTGAGGACCGCAGCCAGGAAGTGGGGACGACCGCATTGGGGCTGTTCCCGTCGCCACCCGACGTCACCGAAGGAGTCGCGCCATCGCTGCTCATTGAGGGTGGGACTACAGGAAAGCACCTGAGTGTTGGTGAAATGGTCACTCAACGTGGGGTTGACCACACTGACAGCGTTTTCTACCATGGCTATAGGCAACAGGGGCTAGGACGCAGAGCCTCCAGTTTCTGCGGAACGTTCGATACTGACCAGGCGCAGCTCCCGGCCCCACTTCGGTGCCGAGGGCTCATGCACCCGATCGGGACGGGGCAAGGGGTGCAGATGTCCGGTAGAGGATTCAGGACCGCCTTGTCGGTCGCCGTCGGAAGCGTGGCCGGTTGCCTGGTGCTCGTCACCGCCGTCGGCGCCACCGGGGCCACTCCCCCGGCCGGCGCCGCTTCCACCTCACCTCCCCCCAGCATCCCCACCTACCAGTGGCCCGAGGCCCATGGCGACCCGCGACTCACCGGTCTGAGCGGCGACCCTTCCATCAGCACGACCAACGCCGCCCAGCTCGGTGTTCGCTGGATGGCCAATATGGGTTCCCAGTCGCTCAGCTCCCCCGTCGTCGCCTACAACCAGGCCCTGGGCCAGACCGTGGTGTACGCCGGTACCGAAGGGGGATGGTTCACGGCGTACAACGAGCTCACGGGGAGCACGATCTGGTCGGTGAACATCGGCTCCGCCATCCGCTCCACTCCGGTCATCCACGGATCCTCGATCTGGGTGACCAGCACCTACAGTCCACGTCTCCTCAAGCTCGACGCCGCCACCGGCGCCCAGCAGTGCTCGACCAGCCCTATCTACGCGCTGGGTGAAGCCAGCCCGGTCATCGCCACCCCGCCCGGTGGCCAGCCCACCATCTTCATGGGCTCGGTCGATCTGGCTCAGAACGGTCCGGTCTACGCCTTCCACGTGGCCGACTGCTCGCTGGTATGGCAGAACGCGCCCTACCCCGTCGGGGGTGGCGTGTGGGACTTCTTGTCCTATGCCGTCGACGCCCCGACCGCAGCCTTCCCCACCGGCGAGCCCCTGGTCCTGTTCGGCACGTCGGACCCGGACGGCGAGATGTACGCCCTCGACGCCACCACCGGCGCCCTGGTGTGGCGCTTCCAGACCGACGCCGTCAACCACGACAGCGACGTCGGTGCCAGCTTGGCCATCAGCGCCCCCGGGGTCAACGGCTTCGCCGACGGTGTCGCCTACACCAGTGGCAAGGACGGAATCACCTACGCCGTCGACCTCACCACCGGGGCCCAGATCTGGAACTACGTGTTCGAGAACCCCGAGGTGTCCAACGGGTCCCGGTCGACGCCGGCGCTGGCCGGCAACCAGCTCGTGATCGGCACCAGCGAAGGGACGTTCGCGCTCAACGCCACCACCGGGGCCGTCGACTGGCACTACGTGCTCCCCGCCGGCGACGAGAACCTGGGGGCCGTGGCCATCGAGGGTCCTCCCGGCCAGCGGGTGGTGCTCACCACCAACCTCTACGGACAGTTTCAGGTGCTCTCGCTGGCCACGGGGGCGCTCCTCTACAGCTACCAGACGGGTAACTACATCGGGTCGTCGCCGGCGGTCGTCGACGGCAACGTCCTGTTCACCTCGGCGGACGGCTTCCTCTACGACTTCGCCCTCGGCGGCGCCACCAGCGGATCGCCGACGACGGCGGTGACGTCCCCGGCCGCCAACTCGACCATCGCCAATCCCGGCCAGCTGACCATCTCGGGGACGGCCGGCGCTCCCGCCGGCGTGAGCCAGGTCCAGGTGCTGGTGCAGGAGGACGGCCAGAGCGGCACCTGGTGGAGTGGCACCGACGGCAGCTGGGAGCCCGGTCCGTTCAACAACCCGGCCATCCTGGCCAGTCCGGGCGCCACGTCCACGACCTGGTCCCTGCAGGTGCCCATGCCGGCACGGGGCACGATCATCGAGGTGTGGGCCTCGGCCGTCGACGCCAACGGGATCGCCGATATCCGATCGGACGGCAGCGCCCCGACGGCGTCGCATACCGGATTCACCGTCCTGCCCAGCACCACGGCCCCGACCCTGCAGGCCGGTGTCCCCCGGGTGGCCCCCGGAGCCGATGTGACGGTCACCGGCGGCGGCTACCAGCCCGGTGAGCAGGTGGCCGTCGACCTGGTGACCTCCCCCGTCACCCAGCTGGCCGAGGTGGTGGCCACATCCCAGGGGATGATCCCACCCACGCCGGTGACCATTCCCGCCACCGCCGACTTCGGGCCGACAGGGCTGACCGCGCAGGGCCTGACGTCGGGGAACACCGGCGCCACATCCGTCATCGTCTCCAACAACTGGAGCCAGTTCGGCGACACCGCGTCCCGGACCGGCACCGAGAACAACGACAACTACATCGTCACCAACGTGGCCGTCGACGGCCGTTACTTCTTCGACCTCCTGTACAACTTTCCGGCCGACGCCCCGATCAACACCAGTCCCGCCGTCGACAGCGGCATGGCCTTCTTCGGCGATGACAACGGCTCGCTGTACGCCGTCAACGTCCACTCGGGAGCACCGGTGTGGCAGAGGTCGTACCCCACCGGCATCGACTCGTCCCCGGCGGTGGACGGTGGGGCGGTGTTCTTCGGCACCAAAGGCAACACGGTGAAGGCGGTCAACGAACTGACCGGGGCGAACATGTGGTCCACGCCCACGTCGTCGGCGGTCGAGAGCTCGCCGGCCGTGTCCGGCGGCGTCGTGTACGTGGGCACGGACAACGGGACGCTGTACGCGCTGAACGAGCAGACCGGGGTGGTCCTGTGGTCGACGAAGCTGTCCGCCGCCATCCACTCGTCCCCCGCCGTCGACCCGACCGACTCGACCGTGGTGGTGGGTGACCGCAGCGGCCACGTCACCGCGCTGGCCACCGCCGGCGGTGCCGTCATGTGGTCCACCCTCACGGGAGGACCGTTCCTGGCGGCGCCGATGGTCAACGCCGGCCGGGTCTACATCGGATCCATGGACCATTCCGAGTACGCCCTGAACGGCGCCAACGGGCATCCGCTGTGGACGTACCCGACGCAGGGACCGATCGCCTCCAACACGATCCTGGTGTCACCGACCAAGGTGGCGGTGGGATCCGAGGACGGCACCCTCTACTACCTGAATCTGACCACGGGCCACCTCCTGAACACCTACGTGGCCGGCTCCCCGATCCTCGGCCTGGCCGGCTCGCCTCGCATCGTGGTGGCCACGCTGCAGAACGGGCAGGCCGTCGGAAACCGGATCGGCGGACAGGAGACCACGTGGAAGTACTACGGGAACGGAACGGCGCTGGCCACAGCCCCGGTGGTCAACAACGGGGACATCTTCGTGACCGGCCTCGACGGCAACCTGTACGTCTTCGGCACGCCGGGAGACCGGCCTACTAGATGCACCGCCGACTTCATCGACTAGCGACCCTTGCGGCCGTGGCGTCGGTTGGGATCGTCGCAGCCGCAGCGAGCTCCATGGGAGTGGCCCAAGCGGCCACGCCGGCGCCGGCAGCCCCGGCTTCGGCCTCGAATCCGATCAAACATGTGGTCGTGATCCTCGAGGAGAACCACAGCTTTGACAACGTGCTCGGGAAATTCTGCATTGAAGTGGCCAGTGGTCAGATCACACGACCAGGCAAGAACACCCACTGTGATGGAGCGGCGCGAGGTCATACGAGCACCGGCCAGGTGGTGGACCTTTCTCCGGCCACCGACTACGTACCCAACGCCGACCACAGCGTCGCGGGCCAGCAGCGGGACATCGCCAATGGCGCTATGAACGGCTTCAGCCTCGATCCCAACTGCTCGTCGAGTCCCGACGGCTGTTACACCCAGTACGACCCGTTGGCCGGGCCGTGCACAACTGGTAGCTGTATTCCCAACTATTCAGCACTGGCAACGAAGTACACGGTGTCAGACCGGACGTTCGAGTTGTACACGTCGCCGTCCTGGGCGGGTCATATGGTATGGGCGACCGCAAACCAGGACGGGTTCGATGGCAACAATCCGTTCACGTCGTCCAGCGGCCCGCAGCCTGTGGCCTTGGGGTCGGGCTGGGGTTGCGACTCCGGAAGGGTGACGCCCTGGGGACCGAACAAGGTGTTGGTGCCGTCGTGCGTCCCCGATTCGGGTGGAGGTCTGGGTCCGAACTGGGCGACGTACTCCGGGCCCAAGGCCCCCTATGTGCCGACGATCTTCGACGAACTCACCGCCAAAGGCCTCTCGTGGAAGATCTACGGAGGGGCGGGGGCACCGCCCATCTCGACCAGCCCCTATTCTGCCCAAGGCTGGCAGTGGGCGATCTGTCCGACCTTCGTCGAGTGTCTCTACACCTCCCAACGGAACAACTTGGTCCCCAACTCGCAACTGGCCACCGATGCGGCAGGCGGCCACCTACCCGACCTATTCCGTCGTGACGCCCACCATGGTCGACAGCCAACACAACTTCACCGACATGAGTACCGGGGACAACTTCATCGGCTCAACAGTGGCGGCCATCCAATCGAGTCCGGACTGGGCGTCCACGGCCATATTCATCACCTATGACGATTGCGGCTGCTTTTTCGACCATGTGAATCCCCTGAAGTACAACTCGTCTTGGGGGATCCGGGTACCCATGGTGATCGTGAGCCCCTTCGCCAAGCTCGGCTATACGGATTCGACGCCGACCACCTTCGCCGGAACGCTGGCATTCGTCGAGCACACCTTCGGGCTCCCGGCATTGAACACGACGGACGGCAGTGCCTACGACTACCGGAATGCGTTCTGTTACCAACCGACGGTGACGGGTTGCGTCGCCGCCGGCCTGCAGCCTCTGCAGCTGACTACGCAGCAGCCAACGCCGATGTCGCCGGCCCAACGATCGGCTCAGATCGCCGCTGGTTCGGACGACACCTGAGCTCCACTTGCCCCTGTCAGTCCCGAGTCGAACGGGGACGGGCGTGAGCGGCCCGGGGACAGAACTGCATCGCCGCCGACATCGGGTGGCGGGATGACTCCCAGGTGCAACCTGGTCGGGGCTCCCCTTCCCCGGACCTTCGACGTGCCGTCGGGCCCGCTGCCGGCCTTCTGACCCGCTGACGACTGCCCTGACCAGCGCCTGGAAGAACTCAGCCAGCTCGGACCGGGCTTAACCCAGTAGGCACCCGGGACCGGGCAACACCCCGCATCCACAGGGAGCCAGCCCGTACAGTGGAACCCATGGCAGCCCGACGCGTGGCCATCGTCCCCCACACCCACTGGGATCGCGAGTGGTACCACTCCTACCAGGAGTTCCGTCTGAAGCTCGTCGACACCCTCGACACCCTTCTCTCCCTGCTCGAGTCCGACGACAGCTATCCCCACTTCATGCTGGACGGACAGATGGCCGTGGTGGACGACTACCTCGAGGTCCGGCCCGAAGGTGAGGAGCGCCTGCGGGCACTGGCCGCCGCCGGGCGGATCAGCATGGGCCCCTGGTACATCCTGATGGACGAGTTCCTGGCCTCGGGCGAGACCATCATCCGCAACCTCCAGATGGGACTCCGCCGCGGCGCCGCCTTCGGCGGGACCATGGACGTCGGCTACCTGCCGGACATGTTCGGCCACATCGCCCAGATGCCCCAGATCCTGAGTGAGGCCGGACTCACCGACGCCGTGGTCTGGCGGGGCGTACCCTCCGCCATCACCCGGAGCGGGTTCTACTGGGAGGCACCCGACGGTTCGACCGTACGGGCGGAATACCTTCCCGACGGCTACGGCAACGGCGCCGCACTCCCCGATGACGCCAAGGCCCTGGTCGAACGGACGGCCGACCTCCTCGAGGAGACCGGCGAGTTCGTGCTGGGTGACCTGCTGTGCATGAACGGTTCCGACCACCTCATGCCGCAGCCCGAGCTGGGCCGGGTCGTAGCCGAGGCCAACGCCTTCCAGGACGACGTCGTCTTCGCCGTCACCTCACTGCCCCGGTATCTGGCCACCGCTCCCAGGGAAGGCCTGGAGCGGTGGCAAGGCGAGCTCCGATCGGGATTCCGGGCCAACATGTTGATGGGCGTCACCTCGAACCGGGTCGACGTGAAGCGCTTGGGGGAGCTGGCCACGCGCCAGCTCGAGCGCAGGGCCGAGCCGCTGGCCGCCCTGTTCGAGTCGCCGTCGGCATGGCCGCAGCGCCAGCTCGACCTGGCCTGGAAGGAGGTGGTGCGCAACTCGGCCCACGACTCCATCTGCGCCTGCTCGGTCGATGACGTCGTCGACGCCGTGCTCCACCGGTACGCCGAGGCCCGCACCATCGCCACCGGACTGGCGGAACGAGCCATCGGGTCGCTGGCCCGATCGATGGCCGACCCGGGCGATTACGTGCTCAACCCGGCGGCCCGGGCCCGATCAGGAGTCATCGAGCTGGTGGTCGGGGCGGACGACCCGCCGGCCCCCGGCGTCCAGGTGCTCTCGGAGGAGGCCAGGAGCGCGGCCCCGCGGGTGCTCGATGCCGACACCGTCCGCACCATCCTCAAGCAGTTGCAGGGACCCCAGATCGAGCACGACGCCTGGCTGCAGGACATCGTCGTGGAGGAGGACGACGAAGGTATCAGCGTCCTGTTCTCGGTGGGACCGGAGGAGCGGCACAACGTCCCCATCGCCCAGGCCAAGCGGGACATCTACGCCCGCATGGAGGCCCGGCCCGATGCGGCGATCCGCCTGGGCCTGGACCAACGACCCGTGCGTCGCATCGTGGCCCGGGTCGGCGAGGTGGCCGGCTACGGGTGGCAACCGTTCCAACCGGTGCCACCTGCCCACCCGGCCACGGTCAGCGCACCCGGTGAGCCGGTGGTGCTGTCCAACGGCCTGGTCTCGGTCGAGGTCGATGAGGTGGCCGGCACCTTCTCGCTCAACGGCGTGGCCGGCTACGGCCGGCTGGTCGACGGCGGGGACCTGGGTGACTCGTACAACTACTCCCCTCCCGCCGCCGACAGCTTCGTGGACACGCCGGAAGCGGTCGCCGTCCGCGTCCTCGAGTCCGGGCCCGTGCGGGCCCGGGTGGCCGTCACCGCCACCTACCTGCTGGCGGACCATATCGACGGGAGATCGAAGGCCCGGGTGGGAACCCAGGCCACAGAGATCGAGACCACTCTGGAGCTCCGGGCGGACGAGCCGGCACTACGGGTCACCACATCGTTCGTCAACCAGAGTCGGGACCACCGCCTCCGGGTGCATCTCCCGCTGCCACGACCGGCGAAAACGTCCCAGGCCGAATGCGCCTTTGCCGTGGTCGAACGAGGACTCACCGCTGAGGGCCGACCCGACGAGACGGGCGTACCCACAGCACCGGCCCGTCGCTTCGTCTCGGCCGGAGGCCTGACCGTCGTCCACGACGGGGTGTGCGAGTACGAACTCATCGACATCACCACCGGTCCCCGAGGTGACTCGGCAGTCGACGCTGGCGCTCACGATCGTGCGGTCGACGGGCATGCTGTCCCGGGCCGGCATGACCTACCGTCCCTTCCCGGCCGGCCCGATGACCCCGGTGGAGGGACTACAGATGACCGGCCGCCCGATCGCCCTCCACTACGCCGTGGCGGTGGATGTCGATGACCCCTACGCCCTGGCCGATGACATCCTCCTGCCCCTCGAGGTCGTGACCAGTGCCGGTGGGGGCACCCGTCCACCGGCGGGGAGCGCGTTGTCCGTCGCCGGTGCTGAAGTGAGCGCAGTCCGCCGGGACGGCGGCCTGGTCGAGGTCCGGGTATTCAATCCCCGGCCGACGCCGACGACGGTCTCGATAGCCGGACGGTCGGGCTGGCTGGTCGATCTGCGGGGCTACCCCCAGAGCCCGTTCGAAGGCTCGTTCGAACTGCGGCCCTTCGGACTGGCGACAGCCAGGCTCCGCGACACCGGTGTGACCGGCTGAGCTGGGTGCGGGTGGGTGCCCTGCCAAGCGGCTAGCCGGTCGACTGGCTAACTTTGGGCGCGCTGGCGTTGGCGCGGCCAGACGAAGAGCAGGGGGGATTCCGTGAAGTTGACGCACAGCCTGTCCGTTGTTGTCCACGGATCGACATGGACGTGGTGAGTGGCCGGAATCCGATGAAACGACCGTGGCGATGGGCGGGATGGCATTCCGAATCCCTCCGGATGAGGGTGCTGGTGACAGTGGGGACGGTGGGTATAGCCATCGTCCTGGCCGCCCTCCCGACCACAGCCTTGTCAAGTGCGGCTGCCTCGACGCGTAGGGCGCTCTCGCCGGTGAGTTCGGCCAGCACCTCTGCCCGCGGGGTGACCCGACACGCCATCAACGTGGTCTTTCCCGTGGTATCACTCAACTCACTGGCCGGTCGGGAAGGCTTCGCCGAGGACGCCGAGTACGGGGAGCAGACCAAGGCCATCACACTGTTCGTGAAGCAGATCAACGACGGCGGGGGCATCGACGGCCGGAAGATCGATCCCATCATCACCAGCTACGACCCGACCAACGAGTCCCAGATGCGGGCGCTGTGCAAGACCTGGACCGAGGGGTCACCGGCGGCCTTCGCCGTGGTGGACGGCCTGGGCGCCTGGACCGGAGACAACCAGCTGTGCATCACCCAGGAGGGCCATACCCCGCTCCTCGGCGCCTGGACGACCGTCACCGACTGGACCAAGACGGGCTCGCCCTACCTCTGGTGGATCGGTCCCGACCAGGCGACCATCCTGCAGGCCGTGGTCAACTGGGGACTGGGTGCGCATCTGATCGGTGGCACGATCAAGGTGGGGGTCATCGCCGGCAGCCGGGCCTCGGACCAGACCGCCCTCACTACCTACCTCCTGCCCGATCTCCGCAACGCCGGCGTCGACCCCATCGTGAAGACCATCGACGCCGACCCCAACGACACCGCCACCACCGGCACCCAGTCCCCCCTGGTCATCCAACAGCTGCGCAGTGCCGGCGTGACCTCGATCATCCCCTTGATGCCGTTCAACGTGTTCTTTCCGGTGCTCCAGGCCGAGACCGCGCAGCAGTACTTCCCCCGGCTCCTCCTCAGCGACTACGAGTCGAGCATCCTCTCCTCACTCGGGCTCATCCCCATCCCCTACGCCAAGGCCCTCGACGGCCAGGAAGGGGTGACCACCGAGACCCTGGGCGGCATCGACGACCCCCGCCCCGAGAGCCAGGGCGGCTACGACACCGGAGTGCGCCAGTGCTGGACGGTGTGGCACCGGGCCTATCCCCAGACGCCACCGGGGAACATCAACGACTTCATCGAGGAGCAGGGACCCATCGTCGGTTGGTGTCAGGCCATCCATCTGTTCGAGACGGCGGCCGCAGCCGCCGGGCCCGACCTCAACCGACGCACCTTCGTCACCGCCATGTCCAGGATCAAGGACTTCCCCGGTACCTGGTCCCCGGTGCTCAGCTACGGCCCGAACAAGCGGTACGGCCCGACGGAGTACCAAGTGGTGAAATTGCACGTCAACTCCCCGCCGTCGTCGCTGTGCAAGCGGGGCGCCGGGCAGCCGGCGGCGATGGCCTGCTGGGTCAACGTCCAGCCCTGGGAGCCGCTGCCGGCCGGCTGATCTGTCAACGGCAGGAGCTGCGAGGGGAAGGCGGGCTCGAGCGATCGCACCGAACAGTCAACGGCACTCTCAACCAAGTCCGGAGCAGTGTTCTTTGACCATCCGTGCTGTCGCCGGTGACCACGGTTGGAACTCAACCGGTTGCTGGACCTCGACCCACGAGTTTGGACAGAGTCACACTGCACGCCGGGCACCGAAATACGGTGGCGGAAGGCGAGTTAACCGACCTCGATGGCCGCCCGATACGCTAGGCCATGGACATCGGGGGGAAGCTCCGTGGGGCCGGTCGCTTGACCGGTGATCTCCTCACCAACCCGCACGCTCGCCGGTCCTGGGGACTGCGGCTGTCCCGCCCGGACAATCTGTTCCAGCCCTTCAACGACACCCTCCCCAACCGCTATCCCATGGTCTTCTCCTTCCTCCAGCGAGAGCTCGGAGATCGCCACGGAGCGCGGCTGTTGTCGTTCGGGTGTTCCGTAGGGGACGAGGTGTTCTCCCTCAGGCAGTATCTACCGGACGCCTGGCTCGTAGGGGTCGATATCAGCAGAGGCAACATCAGAGCGTGTCACCGTCGATCCCGTCAGACCGGCGATGCACGCATGACGTTCGTTCAGGCCGCTACGTCCGAGTGCTATCCCAACGGACAGTTCGACGCCGTGCTCTGCATGGCCGTCTTTCGCCACGGTGACCTTGGCTCGAACCCCACCAAGTCCTGCGCCCACCGGATCACGTTTTCGTCGTTCGAAGACACCGTGGGCGGACTGGCCCGGCGCCTGAAGACCGGGGGCTACCTGGCAATCGATCACAGCAACTTCAGGTTCAGCGATACGGCCGCGTCGGACGATTTCAGCTGCGTCGCCTGGAACGACTGGTCAGATGGGGCCCACCGGACTCCGCTATTCGGCCCGGACAACCTTCGACTCGGCGATCAAGACTACCGGCAGGTCATCTTCAAGAAGGAGAGGTGAGGATGTCCGCGGGTCGATCCTGCCGAGTGTGGTGTGACAGCACACTTGTGGCCGGGACGATAGAGAGAGACGAGACCGGCGGCACTTCCGGTTGCAGCCTCGGGCCCGGGTGTTCTAGGGCGTGTCAGGCGGCTCGGCTATGGCCATGTGTCAGGACAAGGGAAGCAGCACCGAGGATGTGCCGCCGCTCGCAGGGAACCTGCACTCGGAGATCAGTGACTCGGCGACGACGAGGACCACCGAAGGGTCGGCTTCCCCGTCGGCGGAGACAAGGCTTTCCGCTACCAGTTCCCACTCCTCCACCTGACCGCCGGCCCCCACAGACACCCTCCAGACTGCCGAGCCTCTGAACGCCCCGTTGCGTTCGTTCTCCTCGTTCCAGCTGGCCCGGAGCTCTGAGACCACGGGCTCCACCTCCGACCCGGCTAGCGCCCCATCGATTTGGAGCTCCGGTGGGTGGAACCAACCGTGCAGAGCCACGCGGGCCTGGAGGGGATCCCGAGTACCCTCGACGACAGCTACCCCGTGCGGGAGCCGGGAGTCAAAGACACACAGTTGGTCGAACAGGGACGGGATCCGATCGATCAGATGCCTGGATTCTGATGATCGGGCTGGGTCGAACGAGCTCCAGTAATGGAGCAGCTTCTCGGCGGCAAGCAGCGTCTCACCCCCGGTGAACTGCCGCCGGTCCCACTCGGTGAGCGAGTAGACGTAGGACCATGTGCCTTGGACCACATCAGAGTGCAGCTCCTGGCGGCATCCCTCGATATAGAAGCTCAACCAGGGCACAGTGACGCGGTCGGTGCCGAGGTTGTTGCGACCCCACGAGCGGAGTACTCCGGTGAACTCGGCCAGCAAGGAGGGAGGGATGACGCTTATCGCTGGCGTCCGGAAGTACGTGAATTGTCCTGGAATGTGCCAGTAGTCCCAGACGAACCGACCTTCAGCATCGACCCGTTCTGGACCGACCTTCTCTTCGAAATGTTCCCGCAATTCGGACGAGCGGTGGAAGAAGGAGGGTACGGTCTTCACGTGCATTCGTGAATCCTGTCCAAATGGGCTTGTCTATGATCCATGGTGGAGGTGCTTAGGTATGTCGGACCAGTCCGGATCTGGCCATCGGGCGCCGGACTAGCCCGGGACAAGTGCACCCGGGGCGCTGGCGGCCACGATCGGTTCGTTCAGCTTCGTGCCACCGGTAGAGCCGTAGAACGCTGCATCGCCGAAGTTGAAGACCCCGCCATCAGCAGCGACGAGCCAGTAACCCAGCGAATCAGACGAGCTCAGTGCACCCACTATCGGCTGGTTGAGTTTCAGGCCGCCGGTCGAACCGAAGAATCCGGCATCGCCGAAGTTGAACATCCCACCGTCGCTGGCCACCTCCCAGTAACCCTGACCGTCCACGGTCGGCACCACGGCCACGATCGGTTTATTCAGTTTCATCTCCCCGGTGGAACCAAAGAAATGGGCGTCCCCGAAGGTGAAGATCCCGCCATCGGCGGCCACTAGCCAGTAGCCCTTCCCGTCCGAGGTCGCCGCTATACCCACCACAGGATTGTTGAGCCTCCTACTTCCCGTCGATCCGTAGAACCCGGCGTCGCCGAAGTTGAAGACCCCGCCGTCGCTGGCGACCAGCCAGTAGCCCCCGCCGTCTGGGGTGGGCGCAAGACCCACGACAGGTTGGTTGAGCCTCCTATTTCCCGTCGATCCGTAGAACCCGGCGTCGCCGAAGTTGAAGACCCCGCCGTCGCTGGCCACCAGCCAGTAGCCCCGGCCCAGGGAACTCGGAGCTGCTCCGACGATGGGTTGGTTCAGGTGCTGGCCCCCCATGGATCCAAAGAATCCGGCGTCGCCAAAGTCGAACACCCCTCCGTCTGAGGCGTAGAGCCGGTAGCCGTCGCCAAGGGGATTGGCATTGGTGAGAAAGGTTATGGTGCTCGGATTAGCCGTCGAATCCCCTACCACGAAAACGTTCAGCAGGTCCCCGGCGAGGAGCACGCCGGTCTGGTAGTAGAGGGCATCGGTCACGGGCTGACCAGCCAGGACCGCGGTGATGGTGATCTGGCTGGCTGGCAGTTCGAGGGTTGCGCTCTCCGGAGACGCCGGAGTATTGGCGAGACCGCTGGCCACCTTCTCGCCGTTGATGTAGAAGTCCAGCGGACCCACATTCCCCGCGTTCCGCAGAACGACTCTGGATTGTCCGACGGGGGGTGCGGAGCGGTCGTCGCTGAATCCGGTGATGTTCGTGGCGCCCCCGACGGCGAGATAGATGAGGGCGGTCACGTAGCTACCGGCGCCGACCTGGACGGAACCCGTGGCAACCGTTGCGCCACCCTGTGAGGCCGTGACCGAGTAGGTGCCGGCAGGGATCAATCCGTAGTCGTAGGCGCCCAAACCCAGCGAGACCTTGGGCGCACCACCCACCGAGACGGCGAGCGCGGTCGACGACGCCTCCTGAAACACCGACAGTGTCCCGTATCCGCCCGAGGATGACACATGGGGCGCCAGGGCGGACTCGGGAGTTGGAATCGGCTGGCAGGAGGACGGTCGACCACCGGACTGCGTGCCTGCGAACGGGCTGTGCAGACCGGCAGAGGTAGGACTTGGGAGGGCACCCGCCACCCCGCCACCGATCGTGCTCCCGCCCGCCAGCACGAGGATTGTCATCACCGAACAGACCAGCCCCACACCTCTCCGCTGCCTCATTACTCACTCCCTTGAACGGTAGGCCTGCCGGCGTCGCGCCTCAGCCTCCACACTGCAGTCTCCGATTGCTGCGCCATGGTGGCCCAAGAACCGGCTCGCACACAAGGCGCCAGACGTCGGGCCAATAGCGCCCGGAGCACCGGTCAGGCAAAGAGTGATTCGAGGAGAGGAGGGGGCTGCCACTGGGAAGCGACCAGACCGAGAGCCTGCTCAGGCTGGTCGTTACCCAGGCGGACCTTCAGTTGGGACAACTCGTCGGCGCTGAGACTCAGCCCCGAGATACCCCGGAGTGCCGGTGACGCCAGCTCCTCTACGAGGTCGCCGATCAGGGTGGAGGAATCCTGATCGGGAAAGAGCTGCCCTATGGCTTGCCGGATCGAGCCTCTATCCGGCAGGTTCACGATCAGGGCCAGGAACAGACGGTGCCGGGACTCACGAAGCATGCCCCGCCTGGCCATCAGTCGCCCCCTTCGCACCTCTTCGGCGTACATCGGTGCCAACAGGCCTGAGAAGATCTCTGCCCGTCCCGTGAGCACGTCGATGAGCGCGGCAAGATCGTCACCCGCCCCGTAGCTGAGGGCCCAGTCGTCGCAGACCCGGAACGCCGTCCAGAGATCGTGCGTGGCGACGATCTGCCGCGCCGTGGCCGAGGCCTGCTCCGAATTGAGGCGGCGGAGCGCATGCAGCCCCCGAAGGCGCATCCGCAGCCTGTCGTCCTGGTGGAGGACGTCGAACCCCAGACCGGGAAGTCGGTAGTCGTACTGAGGAACCGGCAGCCCCGATGATCCGTTGCGGACCACGACGGTCATGGAGGGTCGTTCGAGGTGAAAGAGGGAATGGATGAACTCAGGCCCCGCCACGATGGGCCTGACCTGACCGGGGCGGAGGATCTCCGAATCGAGCATGGTGAGCTGTCCGGCCACGAGATGGCCGTCAGCGAGGGATTCGTCCTGGTCAAACGAGTACCTGACGGAAAGACTCGAGCCATGTACGACCTTGAATGCACCGTCGAACGCGTGCTGATGAGTCGAGGTGCTGCCTTCCATCCATGTAATGGCCTGGATCTCGAAGTTCTCACTCCGGTACAAGACGGCGGGCGGCTGCCCAAAGAGGTCACGGGAGGAGCGCTGTTTCGGCACATCGGTGCCCCTAGCCAGCAGTTCCAGAACGACCTCGGGGCCGAGTCCATCGGGTGCGGAAATATCGGTGAGGGCCCGCGAGGCAATGTCGGCCAGGCGATCGGCCCGGCGGCCCTGGTCGGTCCAGCGGTCGTCGACTGCTTCGCCGAGCCGGTTGAAGTAGTCGACAACCTCGTTCATCGGGAGAGCCGATCGATCGGGCATTGGGTGCCAGTCGGCCCGGGGCCGCCACCCGGCTCAGATGGGACCGTCCCACTGGGTCGACACTGCGCACAGAGAGTCCGGCTGAATGAATTCATCGCACCGCGGGAGTCAGCATCGCCGGGGAGCCCCCGATTGCACAGACGTCGAGCACCTCCTGGGCGAGGTGGTCGCCAAATGGTGGTCCCCACGGGACCGCCACTTCGAATACCGGCACGGACGCCACCACCCTCCCCACATCGACGAACTGTTGGCGGAGATGGTCTTTCCCGTACCAGCCTTCGATCCGCTGACACCGTCCGAGAGCTAGGGAGGCCTCACCCGCACCCAAGCGCCTCGCCGAAACCTCGGGGTAGTCGCGGTCCGGGCGGGGCAGCACGATGGCGGCGAGCGGGAGCCGTTCCCGCGGAGATGGGCCCGGGGCGACGGCGTGACGCTCGTCCTCGGTCAACCTCACCGCATCCCGATCGAAGCGCTCGGCCAGCGACGCTGCCTTCTCGCGGAGCCGAATCTCGGTCCCAGACCTGTCGCAGAGAACCGCGTCGGGGACGGTACCGCTCCCCTCAAAGGTCAGAGGAAGTACGTCGTCGGTGACCAGACCGGCACCTTCTGCGCAGAACAGGGCGGCCATAGTGGATTTCCCCTGACCCGACACGCCTACGAACGCCAAGGCCCTGTCACCCGCATCCACCGCACTACCGTGAAGGACACACCGCCCGGCCATGGTCAGCAGAAAAGCGGCGATCGTCCCCGGGATGATGATGGGAATCAACTCCGAGCGCCCCGAGAGCACCGGATGGCAGGTCACCCGGGTTAGGTCGGCGTTGACAACAAAATCTGCGATTAGGGGTAGTCGCACGACATAGTCCTCGTCTACGCGGCAGATGGTGTAGCAGAGGTAGTCCTCTTTGATGAGCTCAGCAATCACCTCTTTCGAGGGGCGCTCGAACGGTTGGTCAACTTCGTTCCCGAGTACCACGGTGACATCGGGACTCGTCGTGGCGGTACGTGGCGCAGCCGGCGCAGAGAGTGGTATCTCCGAAGAGATATTCAGTCCCGAACATCGGTACTCCCCGAACGCCAGGTTATGACCCATCTCAGAGGATATTACGGGGCCACCTGGGTTCCGCTACTCAGCGCACGCTTCGAAAGAGCGTCGCCGCCCAGAGCGGCGAACGTCCCTGCCAACGGTTTGGCATTGAACGCCTGCCCATCCACTTCGATCCACGCATGAGCCACGGTGGTGCCATCGTTGAGAATTCCGAGCCGCAGCGCCGGACCACGGTGGCGGAGGAACCAGCCGAAGGTAAGGGCCCGTCGGAGGCATGTGCCGTCGTAAAGCCACTGGGCCATGACCCAGTACACGGCCCAGTGGATCCGTCGCTCCCGCTCGGTGAGACAACTCAGATCATCAGGACCGGCGGCCGGTGGTGGTGCCGGGTCGGAGGCCAGGGGGACCTTGAGCACCCTGGACAGACGGCCCACATCGGTGAGCTTCAGTCCGATCTCGACGACCGTGACTACCAGCGTTACCTGGACGGTGGCCAATCGGTAGCGCCACGCTTGACCCCACCAGGAACGGGCCACCACTCTGACTCCGGCGACCGTGGGCCTACGTCCCCGGTTGGCGCGGACGGCCGACATTCCTTTCACGGCAGCGATCACAGCACCGACATCGCCCAAGGCACGATCCGCAGGAATACCGAACTGCCGTGAGAGCGCTTCTGCAGCATGGCTGGGATCGGGGTCCTGGTTCAGCAAATTGACAATCCGGGCGGCCGAGCGATCCAGACCCAGATACGTTCCCGAGGGAATATGGAGAAGAACGATCTCACCGTCGACGCTCGGGGAAGCAACTATCTCGCGCGCTGACCAGGCTCCAGTGTCGGAGCCTGGTCGCCAGCGCATCCCGAGGAAACGCTTCCTCGGAAGGGTGTTGCTCAGCTGACGGTCCCGGGGGCCCCCGGGGGAGGGGCTCCCGTATTGCCCTCAGCAGAACCCGGGAAGTCAAAGTAGATTCCCGGCTTCCCCTGGGTCATGTCAGTGATGTCGCCCAGCACCGTAATGGTCGGTGCCTCGTAGCTCTCGTCTGCCATCTCTGGTGCCTTTCGTTGGTGGTCGAGCTTCATGGTAGCTGCCGACTTCGCACAGTATTGGCAGCTGAAGGGGGATAAACCCCCCGGGGGTCCGCCGTCGAACTCGCGGCAACTGGGCCAGCACCGAAGCAAACCGGTGGCCAATTTGGCGAGGGCAAGCCCCGTTGGTCCAGCTACCCGGCTACTTGCCCGGACGAATGCTCCAGCTCCTCGCTCCGGACCCTATCCACCGACGGCAGCGAATAGGGACCTTCCGATGGGAACATTCAACTGACGGTGCCAGGCGCTCCGGGGGGAGGTACAGCCGAATTGCCTTCGGTCGACCCCGGAAAGTCGAAGTAGATACCCGGCTTGCCCTGGGTCATATCCGTGACATCCCCGAGGACCGTGATCGTCGGCGCCTCGTAGTTCTCGTGAGACATGTTCATTCCTCTCATTCGAGCCCCTATCCGATCGTAACGATGGCCAGTCCCAATTAGGAGGGTTCCAATGGGGGAAGAATCACCTAGGGGTCCCAGAGCCGTCCCCGGCGTCCTGAGGCTTCATTTGTTCTCAAAAAGCCAGGCCGCCTGGAGGGGAAGGGCCGATCCGAAGACCGGAACCGGCGCCAGCCACGCCTGTCTGAGGGCCTCTCCGTCGACCAGTTCGGGGCTGAGGCCACCGCCCGTCCATTTTTTTGCGAAACTCCTGCTCTCTGGGCCGAAAAATACCCCTCCGAACGTAGCCTTGCTGGTTCGGGCCAATACCGGACCGGGGAGTACGTTCGAGAAGAGCTCCGTCATCACGGCAGTGCGGTCCCCCCGACCCAGCGTGCCGCCCCAGGCCGCCAAGGTTGAAAGAAACCGCTCATCGAGGAAGGGGGCCTCGAACCGGGTGCCTTCTAGGGAGCAGAGCCCATCGAGGGTCTGGACGGTCAGGTCGACGGCACGACGACGACGGCTCACCACCTGATACCGGTCCCAGCGCAGTGGATCGTCAGCCCGGTCGTCTGCCATGGCCACGGCCACCTGGCGGTAGGCGGGAGGACGCAGCCACTGTTGATAGGGAGGATGATTATGCTCCAATCGGCGGCGGCGGAGCCATCGTGGCGCCAACCCGAGTACCAGTGACCGTAGATCGGACTTCAGCGGGACGTGTCCCCCCCGCACCGTCGCCCAGAGATGGCCGTAGGGCCACAGTCCGAACGCCTCGTCGCCACCCTCGCCGGAGAGGAACACCCCCCCGGATGCCAATCTGATCATGGGACTGAAAGCATAGGCAGGTGCCGGCCACATTAGACCCAGCCGCGTGAGGACCGATGTGGCCTCTCCGCCCAGGAGATCCAGATCGGATCCCGGGCGAATCACCTCCCAGTGCTGCACGCCGAGGGTGGCGATCACCTCCTCCTGCCAAGAGGTCTCGTCGCTGGCCCGGTCCTCGTCCCAGCGTGCGGTTACGGCGATCGGCTCCGGGAGTCCCTCTCGGTTGGCCACGTCAACCAGCAGCGCGAGGAGCGCTGACGAATCGCGACCGCCGGAGAACGCGACGACGCACGGCGGACATGAGAGAAGGGAGCGGGCTCGGTCGCGCAGGACCGCTAAAGGTCCCACCCGACGGTCGGCGACAAAGCGGAGTCCTGTCCCCTGTCCGACCACGGTCCCTGACGCCACCTCGAGTTCGGTCAGATGGGTCGGATTGGCCGGCGGGAACCACACGCAATGCTGTCCCGATCCCGCAGCCGTCAACGGCACAATGGTTGGGTCACGCTCTGTGGTGGAGTAGTTGCCGATCATCCAGATCGGAGATGAACGCCTCGGCATCGGCGCGGGCCTGTTTGGCGGTGATCCCGTAGCGGCCGACCAGCATCTCCACCACCTCGTCGATGGTCACGCCACCGGCCAGGCTCTCCCAGATGTGCTTCGCCGAACCGTTAAGCGTCAGGTAGGTTGAAGTGGAGAGTTCAAGGATGACCAACTCATCACCGACGTCCCTCCACACCACCTCATCGAGGTTCAGCTGGAGATTCTCCTGAGGTGGGTTCGTCATGATCCCGTCCATGGCACGAGGCGGATGATAGTAAACATCAGAACGTCGCTAACGTGCCACGTCGTTGAGCCACCCGAAACGCCCGCTCGAGAACCCAGGCCGACAACGGCACCAGGACGATAGCGAAGCCCATCAGCACCAACAAATCCCTGGCGTAGGAGGTGGGCGGCTGCTCGGCCAAGGTCGCTGAGCGCAGCGCCTCGAGGCCGTAGGTCAACGGCGACAGGTGAGCAATCTTCTGAAGCCACGAAGGCAACTCGGTGATGGGGAACAAGGTCCCGCTGATCACCCCGATAATGCTGAGGGCTCCGGCGACAATCGTGCCGCTTTGTTGCACGACGATCACGAGAGCCGCTCCGAAATTGCCCACTGCAGCAAAGACGATAATCGAAAGGACGATGACCGCCACCACCACCGGGACATCGACATGGGTCACACTGAAGCCGATCGGGATGGTGAGCAGAAGTACAACTACGGCCACGACCATCGATTGCAGGAGGCCATATGCGGACCAGCTTAGGCCGAGGTAGATCCGCCGCACCGGTTGGCTAGCCATGTATTCGAGGGTCCCCTGCACCTGCTCGTTGCGGGCCGAGGTCGAAGTGCCGATCGCAGTCGGCTCAAGTATCGAAGCGAACAGGAGACCGACGACAGTGAATCTGAAGTACGCAACGGTGCTGCCTGAAGAATTGTCCGGAGTTCACGAGCTTGGAAATGAAGCGAAAGGCAATGAGACCCCAGAACGAGGCGATGACGGTCGCGACGAAACCGAACCGATAGGACACGGCCGTGCGGAAGTCCTTCTTGGCCACAGCCAGCACGATCCGGATCACATTCATGTCGGTTCCTTAGATGCATAACCGCGCCCGTCTGCTGAAAGGTCGTGATCGCCCTCCGTCGATGCGGTAGGCGGCATCAGCAATGGACAAGACCGCTTCAACCAAAGGAGCGACGATCAGGACGGTCGTGCCGGCGAGCGCTCGTTTACGAACCAGATCGATCAGGATGTTGACACCCTGTTCGTCGAGGCCTCGGAACGGCTCATCCAAAAGGAGCACAGCGGGTTCGGTGAGCAGTGCGCGGGCGACCATCAGTCGCTGGCGCTGTCCGGTGGACATATGCGCAACCTGGCCTGCGGCGACTCCCAGCAGATGCAACTCCTCTAGCAAGCCCGACGACCGTTTACTGATCGTCGCCTTGGAAAGTCCAGCGATTTTGCCGAACAACTCGAGGTTCTGAAAGGCATTGATCCGCCAGTAGAGGCTCCGCTCATTGGCGAAGCTGACTCCCACCGACCGCCTGACCATCAGTGCCTGCGAAACGACGTCGTAGCCGTTGACCTCGGCGCTACCGCAATCCGGCGTCACGACAGTGGCCAACACCCTTACCAGCGTCGTCTTACCAGCACCGTTTTCGCCTTCGACTAGGGCGACGGTTCCTTTCGGCACGACGAGATCGGCGTCCGCAAGAATCGGCTTTCCTCGCAATGCCTTCGACAAGGCACGAATCTCGATCCCAGCCAGTCCATAGCCAGCATCCGATCGAGGGTCACGCGATATCTGCCTGGTGATCTTCACTTCGGATGGGGCGTGCCAACATGAGATCCGCCATGATGGACGGGCGACGAATCAATGCCCAGAGCCACCGCCTGGGCCTGTGTCCTGACCCCCAGCTTGTCGAAGATCCTCGTCTTGTGATTCTCTACCGTCTTTGCCGCAATCCCCAAATAGTGGGCCACAGCCTTTGTGCTCATGCCGTCGGACATAGCGCCCAAGACCTCACGCTCACGACTGGTGAGACTGGCGCCATGCGTCTCATTGCTACCTCTCCGTAAGTTGCGACGCCACTCGGTGGCGATGGTAGCCACCACGTCCGGCGGGAGAACCGCCCCACCAGCGGCCAATACCAATGCAGCGTCA
>CAVWHF010000004.1:0-917328 GCA_963754755.1 uncultured Acidimicrobiaceae bacterium
ACGTCCCGCCGAGTGGTGGAGAAGCGATCCTCGGTCTGACGTGATGGTAGGCGCGCCGATGCCGTCGTTCACGTTGTCTGAATCAGCCCCAGAAGACGCAGGTGGGGTCCATGCCCATCTCGTCGAGGATCACGCCAATGGGCTGGTTGGTGTCGAGGTCGAAGTACTCCGTCCACTTGCCATAGCGGTCGCCGAAGTAGAGGTTCCAAGTGCCGTCGCCTTGGTAACGGATCTGGGCGATGGCCATCTTCGTCCACTCCCCGGGCGCGCCCTTCCAGATGGGCCTGCACTCGTGGATGGAGACGCTCTTCCCCGGGTGGTGACCTCGAGGCGGACCTCGTCGGCGAACTTGGCGGGAATGCGGTCGCGGCACCACCGCCTGACCTTCTCGACGTCGAGTTCGGGGAGGACGGTGGCCACCCCGAAAGGCTAACGACCTCAGCCGGCCAGGGGCCTGCTTTCGGGGGCCTCGACGATGGCCGCCTTCTCGTTGCGGCGGAGCTGGGCCATCGAGGTCTCCGACAGATAGCGGCGATCGGCCACCTGCCACTCGTCGTGGGTCTCGACCACCACCGCCGTGACCAGGCGTTCGACGGCCTTGTCGTTCGGGAACACGCCGACCACATCGGTCCGGCGCTTGATCTCCCGGTGGAGGCGCTCCAGCGGGTTGGAGGACCACACCTTCCGCCAGTGGGACTCAGGGAAGGCCGAGAAGGCCAGCAGGTCCTCTTTGGCGTCGGTGAGCATGGTGGCGACGTCCGGGAACTGGCCCTCCAGGGTGCCCACGATCCGGTCGAACTGCTCCCGCACCGAGGTGGCGTCGGGCTGGGCGAAGATCGTCTGGATGGCGGCGATCACCATGTGGGTGTTGGTCCGCTTCACCCGGGACAACACGTTGCGCATGAAGTGCACCCGGCACCGCTGCCAGGCTGACCCCACCATCACCGCCTCGATGGCCTTCTTCAGGCCCAGGTGCTGGTCAGAGATCACGAGGCGGACTCCCTTCAGCCCTCGGGCCCGCAGGGAGCGCAGGAACTCGGTCCAAAAGGCCCCGTCCTCGGAGTGGCCGACGGCACAGCCCAGAACCTCCCGGTTCCCGTCCATCGACACCCCGGTCGCCACCACCACGGCCCGGGAGACGACCTGATGGTCGACCCGGCCCTTCAGATAGGTCGCATCCAAGAACACGTAAGGGAACTCCACGTGGGCGAGGGACCGCGAACGGAACGCTCCGAGCTGCTCGTCCAGCTCCGCGCAGATCCGGCTGACCTCGGACTTGGAGATACCGGACTCGAGGCCGAGGGCGGCCACCAGGTCGTCGACCTTCCTGGTCGAGACCCCGTGCACGTAGGCCTCCATGACCACGGCGAACAGGGCCCGGTCGATCCGCCGGCGGCGCTCCAGGATGGAGGGGAAGAAGCTGCCCTGGCGGAGCTTGGGGATCTTCAGGTCCACGTCCCCGGCCTTGGTCGACAACAGCCGGTCTCGGGTTCCGTTGCGCTGGGTGGTTCGGCTCTCCGACCGCTCAAACCGCTCGGCTCCGATCTGGGCGGTGGCTTCGGCGTCGATCAGGGCCTGGAGCATGAGCTCCACGCCCCGGCGCACGACGTCGATGTCTCCACCGGCGCGGACGGCGTCGAGCAGTTCGTTCAGGTCACTATTGGTGATGGTCACTGGGTGTCTCCTTGGTTGAGCTTGTCGGTTCAACCGAAGATCACCCGGTGGCCACCTCAAAGTGGTGGACCCCGGGAACTACACCACTCGGGGGGACATCAACTTCGGCTACAAGCACCCGTATGAAGGCCCAGTTCTATCTTGCGGCAACAGACCTCCTGTGGGGGAGCATGCTGGCGGCTCGCCAAGCTCCGGGCGACGCCGAGAAGGCCATGGAGCTTCTTGCCAAGGCGCAGAACGCGGCAAGGGCTCATGGGTACGGGAAGGTGGAACGCCGCGCCGCGACGGCAATCCGAGACCTAAAGAGGTTCGCCTACTACCCCGCTAGCGCTGCATGGAGTGGAATAAATGGTGCATGCCCACTTCCACGTCCCCAGCTGGTTCAGAGAGCACAAACAAGGCGTCACCCCGCGTCCGTCCCCGTCGGGATTTCGAGGCGATGGAGGCCACCCGGATGCGGGCCGCCGACCTGTTCGCCAAGGGGGTGTCCCAGGCCGACATCGGCCGTGAGCTCGAGGTCTCGCACCAGTCAATCTCCGATTGGCACAAGCTTTGGAAGGTCGGCGGGAAGCAGGCCCTGAAACGCACCGGAGCGCCTGGTCGGCCCCGCAAGGTGACCGACGCCGAGCTGGCCAAGGTGGAACGGGCCCTGCAGAAGGGTCCGAAGGCCAACGGGTATCCGACCGATCTGTGGACCCTGGCCCGGGTCGCCGAGGTGATCGAGCAGACCACCGGGGTGAAGTACCACCCCGGACACGTCTGGAAGGTCCTCCGCCGGATGGGCTGGAGCCGACAGCGGCCGGCCCGCAAGGCGGCCGAGCGCAACGACAAGGCCATCGAACAGTGGGTCAACGAACGCTGGCCCCGTCTAAAAAAAACCCCAGGGCCAGGAACGCCTGGATCGTCTTCCAGGACGAGAGCGGGTTCAGCCTCCTCCCCTCGGTGAGGTCGACCTGGGCGCCCAAGGGGCAGACCCCGGTCCTCACCCACCACTTCAACTGGAAGCGCCTGTCGATGTCGGCCGCTCTGTGCTTCCGGCCTGATGGCACTGAAGCATCCCTCGTCTTCGGCATGCAGCCCGGTGCTTACAACGACGAATCCATCATGGAGTTCCTCGCCGAGCTCCATCGTCACTTGGAGGGCGACAAGGTCACCCTCATCTGGGACGGACTTCCTTCCCATCGCAGCCGCGCCATGAAGGCCTTCATCAAGAAGCAACGGAAGTGGCTGGTCGTCGAGCGGCTCCCGGGCTACGCCCCCGACCTCAATCCGGTCGAGCAGGTCTGGGGCAACCTGAAGGGCGGCGAGCTCGCCAACCTGTGCCTCGACACCATCGGCGAGGCCGAGGACATCGTCGACCAGGGCCTCTGCCGCATCGGTAGCGAGACCAGATTGGCCTTCGCCTTCCTCTGTCACTGCGGCCTTACGCTATGACCCGGAACGGCGCGGTATTACGCGAAGGTCTTTAAGCTGAATCTTGCACCGTTGCTCTACAGGCTTTGATCCGCCATATCGAACCGTTGGACGAAGTCCCACTTCGTCGGGGATGACCCGACGGGATGCGTGGCTGATGTGCCGTTGCCGGGCTGTGCCGTTGCCGGGCTGTGCCGTTGCGGGGCTGGGGTACCTGCCAGCTCTTAGCCTCGATCATTCATCCTGGCCCTGATCAGACCGTTCACGCGTCCGCGTAAAAGCCCTCCTTACCTGGAAGAATTGCTGTTGCTAAGGCAGTAATCCAAACCAGGAAAGAAGGGCTCCTTGAAGGTGAACCATAGTCGCGCCACCCAGTCGATGAGGGTGACCACCGACGGGAAGAATCTGGTGTCTCACGCCGGCACCGCGTTGCTGTGCGAGCTGGCCGATCGCAGCGGTCTGACGCAGGCCATGTCCTCTGCCATGTCGGAGTGCGGGATCAACTGGCACACCCACGATCCCGGCGTCGTCCTCACCCATCTGGCCGTGGCCATCGCCGACGGTGCCGACTGTCTGGCCGACATGGCAGCCCTCCGCGAACAGGCTGAACTGTTCGGTCCGGTGGCCTCGATCCCGACCGCCTGGCGGGCCATCGAGGCAACCTCCGCCTTCGAGCTCCGGGCCATCCCCGAGGCGATTGCCGCCGCCCGGGCCAAGGTGTGGGCCGCCTGTCCTCCGGGGGACTCGCTGGTGTTGGACTTCGACGCCACCCTGGTCAACTCGCATTCGGAGAAGCAGGATGCCACCCCCACCTACAAGCACGGCTTCGGGTTCTTCCCCCTGGGCGTGTGGTGCGACACGACGGCTGAGCCGCTGGCCGCCATGCTGCGTCCCGGACGGGCTGGGGCCAACGACATCGACGACCATGTGGAGCTCCTCCACCGGGCGCTGTCCGGACTGCCCGAGGAGTATCAGGTTGGCCACTTCACCGACGACCATCCGGCTCTCGTCACCCACCCCATCCTGGTGCGGGCCGACGCCGCCGGTGCCACCCACGGGTTCGTGGATGCCATCGTCGCCGCCAACTGTGACTTCTCCATCGGATTCCCCATCGACCAGGGAGTACGTGGCGCCATGGCCCTGGTCCAAGAAGAGGACTGGGTCCAAGCCATAGAGACCGACGGCTCCGTCCGCGACGGGGCCTGGGTGGTCGAACTGACCGATCTCATCCCGCTGGCCGAATGGCCCGAGGCCGCCCGGCTCCTCATGCGACGAGAGCGTCCCCACCCCGGGGCCCAGTTGACCCTGTTCGATATCGAAGAGGGCTTCCGCCACACCTGCTTCCTCACCAACACGCAAGGAGAAGACATCGCCGCCCTCGAGCTCCGCCAACGCGGTCACCCCCGGGTGGAGGACCGGATCAGGAACTGGAAGGACTGTGGCCTTTCCAACCTGCCCTTCGACTCCTTCGTGCGCAACGAGGCTTGGGTGGCCACCTCACTCATCGCCGGAGCCCTCCTGGCCTGGAGCCAGATGGTCTGCTTCGAGGGAGCATTGGCCAAGGCCGAGCCGAAGACCATGCGCTACCGGGTTCTCCACGTGGCTGCATTCCTCGCCCACCGGTCCAGGGGGCTCACCCTGCGGCTGGACGAGACCTGGCCGTGGGCCAGCGATCTCGCCACTGCCTTCGCCAGACTCCGGGCCGCCATCCCCTGACGATCCGGGTCCCGACGCCCGACCCGAAAGCAGTCCTGCGGGGCGTGACATCCGAAACCGAATGACAACACCAAGGAATCTCACGCCCTCGATGCGGTCCCACCGATGGGGCCGGTCGTGTCCACCGACTCGACGCCGACTACGCAGTCAGACGGGGCTCGGACGAATGATCGAGGTTAGCAGCCCCCTTTGTTGGCCTGCCGTCTGGGCTGAGACTGAACTCCCCACCCCAGCATTGGATCGGCTGGGGACAGATCGTGACGGCCGACAGGACCATCCCCCTGCATTGAGAATCAGAAAAGTGCGGTTAACCTCCCCAAGTCCATGCGGTAGCACCATTGGCCAGAAGCTCCGAGTGTGCCTTAATTGGGTCATGAGAACTGCACCTTCGACACACTGAGCATCCATGGGACTGATTCGAACTCGAGTCCAGAGTGAACTCAGATCCTCGTGGAAGACGATGGTTGCTCTGGCCTTGGTCCTGGGGATTGGCGGAGGAATCGCTCTCACAGCCTTGGCGGGAGCTCGGCGCACGGACTCAGCTATCAGCCAATTCGTGTCATACAGCCGGCCGGATGACGGGGCCTTCCTCTATGGCAACGTGACCGATCCTCCAGTCGACACTGGCATGCCCAAAAGCTCGCTACAGCTGCTGCCGACTGAGATGCGGGTGGTCGACTTGCCTCAGGTCGCCGAATACTTTCAGGCGCCGTACCTCTACGTCACTTCTAGCCGGTCCGGATATAGCGGAACAGGTCTTAATGCCATCGGAGCAACCAACGCTTCGCTCTTTCGAAGCGTTGACCGCCCCCTGGTCATCGCCGGACGCCTTCCTGATCCGCGTCGACCCTATGACGTGGCCATCAATGAACTGGCTGCTCAAAGGCAGCGTCTGCACGTGGGAAGTGTCGTCCATCTGTTTGCCTACTCGATGGCACAGTCCGAGAACGGCAACCTCACCAACAGTGTCGAAACGGCCAATCACCAACCACCGGCTGGGCCGACATTCACAGTCCGCGTGACGGCGGTGGTGCGTTTCCCACAGGATGTGAATGCCGTGTTGCATGTGGCTGCAGCACAAGATGTGTCCTATGAAGGCCAACAGAATGTGTACTTGACTCCCGCCTTCCTACAGAGGCTCGCCGCGGGTCTCGGAGTGTCGGTTCATCAGATTCCGTCTACCAATTTTGTCGGAGTTCGGCTTCGTCATGGGGCCGCTGATTGGGATGCCTTCGCCAATGGGGCCACTCGCGTGGGTGGGGGACAGGTGTTTGCTTCGCCTGGCAACGTGTTCGACATCCGCAGCTCCGCTGCTAGCACTCAGCGAGGAATTCGTCTCGAGGCCGTGGCTCTTGTCGTCTTCGGCTCTATCGCTGGTCTCGTCACGCTCCTGCTGCTTGCCCAAGCGATTGCTCGAATGGTGGCTCTGGAGCAGCGCGAATACATCACTCTCTCTGGCCTTGGTGCTTCGAGATCTCAGCTGATCAAAATTGTCCTGGTTCGGGCCGCGCTGATTGGAGCCACGGGAAGTGTGCTCGCTGTGGGTGTGGCCGTCCTGGCGTCTCCGCTCATGCCGGTCGGACCCGCAAGGCAGGCCGAGATTCATCCCGGCATCAACATTGACCTTCCAGTCCTGTTGCTCGGTCTGGTTGCGATGATCATGCTGGTGATGTCCTTCTCATATTTCCCCGCCCGGCGAGTCAGCCGTATGAATGTCGACAGCAGCCGTGAAGCGGCCAGGGTCGCTTCTCCCAGCGGTGGCACCGCCGCGTCCTCGTCGTTCCCGATGGTAGCCAGCATTGGCATTCGATTTGGTTTGGATCCCGGACGAGGACGGACAGGGGTGCCCGTGCTGGGCGCGATCATTACGCGCGTCGCTAGCGGTAGGGGCGATTGCCGCTGCGCTCACCTTTGGCGCAAGCCTCCACCATCTTAATTGATAGTCCTCGCCAACAGGGATGGAATTGGAATGTCTTGGTTGGCAATCCAAATAGCACGACCGATCAGGAGAGCCGAACCAAAGTTCTACTTTCCCGCAATCCTTACGTGTCGTCGTATTCGGCCATTGCCATTGTGGCTGGGGCTGGTCAGGGAGGCATCGTGATCGACGGAAAGGTGGTGGATTCTCTCCTGGCGTTTGATCCCCTGAAGGGGTCGGTCTACCCGCCATTGCTAGATGGACATCCTCCGCGTGGCGCGGATCAAGTTGTATTTGCCACCAGAACGCTCCAGGAGCTCCACCGACGGATTGGGCAGTCGGTTCATGTGGAGCAGCCCGGGAGGGAGGCTCGTTACCGTCCGCATCGTGGGTCGCATGATCTCACCCTCTGTGGGCGATCTCTTTACCAACAGCATGGGTGACGGGGGTTGGGCGTCCGGGTCGATAGTAAGAGAACAAGATGCCCAAGCCCAGCCAGGTCCGACCAACTTGCCGCCCCTGGTGTTCACTGTGTTTGCCGTACGTTACAGACCCGGCGCGCCGAAAAAAGCAGCGTTCGCCAGTCTGCAGCGTGACTTCGGAGACACGGTGTTGAATCACCTTCCTTCTGAAGATGTGATCAACCTAGAAAGTGTCGATCGACTGCCCCTGCTGTTGGCAGGGCTCGTGGTGTTGTTGGGGATGGCAACCGTGGGCAACACACTTGTCACATCCGTGCGGCGACGCCGACGAGAATTTGCCATTCTAAAGACGATTGGTTTCGTCCGTCGCCAGGTGATTGGAGTTGTAGCTTGGCAAGCCGCATCATTTTCCGTAGTGGCATTGGTCATTGGCCTTCCGCTGGGCATCGCCGGTGGCCGTTGGGCGTGGAATGTGGTGGCGTCAGGTATCGGCTCGCAATCGCCCCCAATCGTACCGGTGCTTGCGATCGTCGCTATTGCACCAGTCACTGTCCTTATCGCGATAGTCATCGCTGCCTGGCCAGGACTGGCGGCGACACGAGTTGCGCCAGCCACCGAAATGCGATCGGAGTAACGGAATGGCCGGCGAAGGCACCCCTTCGCACCAGATCCTGAGGCGGTTCGGTCTGACGATACGAGCCGAGTCGATAGAGCGTTTGTCGGAGGATCTACTTCGAAACTGATAACGAACGGTCCCGGCATATAAATCTGGCCGTCTTCCCCTGTGGTGTGATGAAGGTTCCATCAATGACTCATGGCGTCGTATGACTACCTCAGCTGTGGGGGGCTGCGATGCCGTGTGGCCGCCGGTGCCTTGGCCTCGATCATTCGTCCGACCCCCGGCTGACTGCGTAATCGTCGCCGAAATGGTGGGCATGACCGCCACCGTCCTCCGGACCGCATCGTGGACGTGAACCCTCTGGTGTTGTCATTCGGTTCCGGATGTCATGCCCTGCAGGTCTGCTTTCGGGTCGGGCGTAGTGACCCGGTTCGTCAGGGGATGGCTGCCCGGAGTTTGGCAAAGGCTTCGCAGAGATCGCTGGCCCATGGCCAGGTCTCGTCCAGCCGCAGGGTGAGTCCCCGTGACCTATGGGCGAGGTATGCAGCCACATGGAGGACCCGGTAGCGCATGGTCTTCGGCTCGGCCTTGGCCAATGCACCGTCGAAGCAGACCATCTGGCTCCAGGCCAGGAGCGCTCCGGCGATGAGGGATGTGGCCACCCAGGCCTCGTTGCGCACAAAGGAGTCGAAGGGCAGGTTGGCCAGACCACAGTCCTTCCAGTTCCTGATCCGGTCCTCCACCCGGGCGTGTCCCCGGTGACGGCGTTCGAGGGTGGCGATGTCATCGCCGGCGGTGTTGGTGATGAAGCAGGTGTGGCGGAATCCCTCGGCCGTGTCGAACAAGGTGAGCTGGGCCCCGGGATGGGGACGCTCCCGGCGCATGAGCAACCGGCTGTCATCGGGCCAGGCGGAAAGCGGGATGAGATCGGTCAATTCGGTGACCCAGGCCCCGTCGCGAACCGAGCCGTCGGTTTCCGTGGCCGGGATCCAGTCCTCCTCTTGGACCAGGACCAGGGCGTCACGAACTCCCTGGTCGATGGGGAATCCGATGGAGAAGTCGCAGTTGGTCGCAACGATGGCGTCCACGAACCCGTGGGTGGCACCGGCCGAGTCCGCCCGCACCAGGATGGGGTGTTCGACCAGGTCCGGATGGTCGTGCTCGAAGTGGCCGGTCTGGTACTCCTCGGGCAACCCCGACAGCGCCCGGTGAAACAGCAAGATGTGGTCGTCGGCGTCGTTGGCCCCGGCGTTCCCGGGTCGCAACATCGCCGCCAACGGTTCTCCCGTCGTGTCGCACCAGACCCCGAGGGGAAAGAACCCGAAGCCTTTCTTGTACGTAGGAGCGGCATCCTGCTTCTCCGAATAGGAGGTCTGCAGCGTGGCATCAAAGTCCAGCACCAGCGATGTCCCCGGCGGAGAGGCAGCCCACACCTTGGCCCGGGCGGTGGCAACGGCGTCAGGAATGGCCCGGAGTTCGAAGGCCGTCGTCGCCTCCACCGCACGCCAGGCGGTGGCAATCGAGGCCACCGGTCCGAACAGCTCGGACTGCTCACGGAGCGACGCCATGTCAGCCAAACAGTCGGCACCGTCGGCGATGGCCACGGCCAGATGGGTGAGGACGACGCCCGGATCGTGGGTGTGCCAGTTGATCCCGCACGCCGACATGGCCACCGACATGGCTTCGGTCAGCCCGCTGCGATCAGCCAGTTCGGACAAGAGTGCGGTGCCCGCGTGGGACACCAGGTTCTTCCCGTCGATGGTCACCCTCATCGGCTGGGTGGCGCGACTATCGTGCACCTTCAAGGAGCCCTCCAGGTTCTTGGAAATGTGTTGTGTAGAGACTCACATTCTCCCAGAGCAAGGAGGGTTTTCCGCGGACGCGGACGTCCTCGAATCAGTGGCCGGACGAATTTTCGAGGTTAGGCGCTGACCCGGATGCTCGAGGATTTCTCAGCGTCTGTCCGGGGTGATCCGAAAGTGGTACCATATCTTGTACGAAATGTTCCAACGTTGCCGGGAGCGACCGATGGCCATCACTGCGAGCGAAGCCCGAAAGAACCTGTTCCCGCTCATTGAGCAAGTGAACGACGACCGCCAGCCAGTCGAGATCACCTCGAAGCGTGGCGACGCCGTCCTGTTGTCCCGCGCCGACTACGACGCGCTCACGGAGACGGCGTACTTGCTCCGGGTTCCAGCGAATGCCGAGCGCCTTCTGGAGAGCCTGCACCAGGCGCAGGCCGGCGAGCGTGAGGTCCACGAGCACTCCTGATGCGGCTGGTCTTCACCCCTCACGGCTGGGAGGACTACCGGCACTGGCAGGCGACCGACAAAGCAGCAGTCAAGCGGATCAACCGCCTTCTCGACGACACGCTCCGGGATCCCTTCGCCGGCATCGGGAAGCCCGAGCCATTGCGGCACATTCTGGCCGGCTGTTGGTCCAGGCGTATTGATGACGAACACCGGCTCGTGTACTTGGTCGAAGGTGACGACGTCGTCGTTCTCCAGGCCCGGTTTCACTACGAACGATAGTTCCGCCGTTGGGATCAACACCTGCCGACGGATTCATTCGTTTGAGTGGACCAGCCAGGTGACGGTCTTCCCATTGAGAAAGCGATTGGGTGGTCAGCATTCCAAATCGTAGGGAGCGGGCGATTTGGTCCACATTGGTCCACAATCGTCATTATCCTCTTGTGCCCTGGTCCCCACCGCTCCGCACGGTCAGTGGCCACAGTGGATTCAGAATCCTGGCGGAAGCTGCGCCGACTGACGGTCGCATCCGGCGATCAATCAGCCAACTTCGGATGGCTGAGCTCGTATCTCCGAGGTGCCGGCAGCCCGCCAACCTCAGCCGCACATAGGCTGATGCCGCATGGGACCCGTTGAATCCGGCGGAACTCAGCCGTATCCGAGCGGAGACCGTCATATTGGCGCCCTGTCGTGGGGAGCCAGGGTCAGTGAGGGGATCCCGAGTTCTTAGTCAAATTGCTCAGTTTGCGGGGACCCGGTCACCACCAGCGCTTCACAGGCCCCGAGGGTTATGGGATGGTCGCTCAGGTGGGAGCCGAGACTTTGTACCCCATGATGCGGGCGGCTGCAGTCATTCATTCGTTATAGGTGACAATCTCGCCTAAGTCGTCACCGAGGCGTCCCGCAGTTGCTAAGTGGATGGCGTCGAGCGATCGAAGCTCCTCCGGCAAAAGAGATCCGGCGAGATTCAGGACTCGGTCGTTGACACGCACGAGGTCGATTCGGGCGAGGACTCGGCGTCCGGCGACCAGTGCCGTCTCACCGCCTGGGAGCAACGCCCGGTTCGGCGCCAGCGCGCTTAGACGAGGGGGCGTCGCCGTCGGAGGTGGCTTGGGAGCGCGTCCGACTCGGCCTCGCGGACGGCGAGTTCCACGATGGAGGAGGAGTCCAAGTAGGTGGCCGCCACGCGGTCAGCGTTCTTCGTTGCGCAGCCGTCGGAGGATGGTGACTCGATACTGCTCGGCAGCGTTGTCGAGCTCGTGCATTTCAATGGCACTTTGGAAATGAGCGGGGTTCGACGATCGCGATAGTTAGCACGTGGCGCTAGCCGGGCCGAAATGTGCCCCACCGAACCGGCGTTCGGTGGCACCCTGAGGGCGGTATCGGTCTAATCGTTAGGGGACACCTGGCCTATCCCAGTGTGATTCCGACCGGCCCTTGGCGGCCAAAAGTCCTCCTCGCCTACGGTGGGGTGTGTAGGCGGCGAAAGGGCCCCAATGACCACTGAGAACGTGGCCATCCTGTTCACGGACATGGTGGGGTCCACTGAGCTTTCGCAGCGACTGTCGGCGGAGGTTGCCGACGAGGTCCGCCGCGGACATTTCTCACTCCTGCGGCAGGCCATCACCGAATCGGGCGGCACCGAGGTCAAGAACCTCGGTGACGGACTGATGGTGGTGTTCAGTGCGGCATCGGCAGCCCTGGGGTGCGCCGTCGGCATGCAGCAGGGCGTCGAACGGGGCAACAGCGAGGGTGCTGAACCCGTCGGTCTGCGGGTGGGGCTGAGCGTGGGCGAGGCCAGCAACGAGGACGGTGACTACTTCGGGGACCCGGTAGTTGAGGCTGCCCGGCTCTGTGCCCGTCTGCGACACCGGTCAGATCCTGGCGACCGACTTCGTGCGAGCCATGGCCGGTCGACGGAGCCGGCACGAATGCAGGGCACTCGGAGAGCTGACGCTGAAGGGCCTGCCCGTGCCCGTCGAGTCCGTGGAGGTGGTCTGGGAGCCGTTGGGTGGATCCGATCTGGCCGAGATGATTCCGCTTCCCGGTCGTCTGGCTGTGCATCCTGCGGTCGGAGTGGTGGGCCGAGATACCGAGGTGGCGGCGATCACCGATGCCGTGAAAGAGGTTGGAGCAGGCGAGGGCGCCAGATCTCCTCGTCTCGGGCGAGGCGGGTCTGGGCAAGACGACCGTGGTGGCCGAGGCGGCACGGTCTGCCTTCGACGCCGGTGCCTGCGTGCTGTTCGGCCACTGCGAGGAGGATCTGGCCACCTCGTACCAGCTCTTCGCCGAGGCCCTCGGCCACTACGTCACCCACGCCCCCGAGGAACGGCTCGCTGCCCACGTCGAAGCCCACGGGTCTGAACTCTCACGGCTGGTCCCGGCATTAAACAGCCGGATCCCGGACCTGCCGCCGAGCAAGGCCACTGATTCTGACACCGAGCGGTTCCTGCTCTTCGCCGCCGTGGTGGGGCTGTTGACCATGGCCTCGGAACACCAGCCCGTCCTCCTGGTCCTCGACGACCTCCAGTGGGCCGACAAGGGAAGCCTGCTGCTGCTCCGCCATCTGGCGTCAGCGGACCCGACCATGCGGGTGCTGGTCCTCGGCACCTACCGGGACAGCGAGCTCTCCACCGCCGATGCCCTGGTGGACGCGCTGGCTGCCCTTCATCGCCTGGACGGAGTCACCCGGATCGACCTCGTTGGCCTGGACGACACCGGGGTGGTGGCCCTGATGGAGGCCGGAGCCGGGCACCGACTCGACGAAGGTGCCGTGGACCTGGCCCACGCCATCTACCGGGAGACCGACGGCAACCCGTTCTTCGTGAGCGAGGTGCTTCGCAATCTGGTCGAGACGGGCGCTATCGGTCAGGATGCCGAAGGACGGTGGGTGGCCGAGGACATGCTCGACGTCACGGCCTTACCCGACTCGGTGCGCGAGGTGATCGCGGCCAGGGTGCTCCGCCTTGGCAAGGACGCAGGGCGGATCCTCTCGATGGCCGCCGTCATCGGACGGGACTTCGATCTTCCAACTCTTGGCCGTCGCTACGAACAGCACCGAAGATGATGTTCTCGACGTGCTCGATTCCGCGGCCGCGGCGTCCCTTGTGCGTGAGTTGTCGGGCGCCCCGGGACGGTTCAACTTCGCTCACGCCCTCATCCAGCACACCCTCTTCGAGGACCTCGGACCGACCCGCCGTGCGCGGGCCCACCGGAACGTGGCCGAGGCTCTGGAGGTGCTTTGCGGAGAACGCCCCGGACTGCGCGTAGGCGAGCTGGCGCGCCACTGGATTGCCGCTCAACCCATCGACTTGGCCAAGGCCATCGGCTACTCCCAGCAGGCGGGCGACGCCGCACTCGATGCGTTGGCCCCCGCCGACGCTCTCCGCTACTACGCGAAGGCTCTCGATCTCCAATCGGAGACCACCGATCCCGATCCGACCGTTGGACTGGACCTGGCGATCGGGCTCGGCACGGCGCAACGTCAGACCGGGGATCCGACCTTTCGGGAGACGCTTCTCACCGCCGCTCGCCAAGCACTCGACCTCGGCGAAACCGGCCGACTCGTGGCTGCCGCTCTAGCCAACAACCGGGGCTATGTCAGCAACAACAACGTCATCGACACCGACAAGATCGAGGTCTTGGAGAATGCACTCGATCGCCTCCCCGCCAATGACCCTGATCGGGCGCTGGTGCTCGCCACGCTGTGCTCGGAAATCTCCTCCGGAAGCTCACTGGAACGACTTCGGAGGTTGGCCGATGAGGCGCTGGCCATCGCCGAGTCCACGGGTGACGATGCCATCATCGTGCGAGTGATCAACCAGGAGATGGTTGGGTCGCTTGCCCCGTCCCTGCTCGAGCAAACTTTGACCCGGACCGCGGGCGCCATCGTGCGGGCCGAACGCCTGGCCGACCCAGTGCTCCTGTTCTTTGCGGCGCTCGGACGGGCGACGGTTGCCTTTCAGGCTGGGGACATCGACGAGATGGACCGCTGCATCGAACTGATGTGTGCCCTGGCCGAGCAGCTCGATCAGCCGACCCCGACCTGGACGAATACAGTCCACCTGGCCAAGCGGGCACAGATCGCCGGAAATGGCGACCTCGCAGAACAGTTGGCGACTGAGGCTCTGCAGATCGGCACCGACTGCGGCCAGCCCGATGCCGCCCTGTTCTATGGGGGACAGCTCGTGGTCGTCAGCGTCCAACGTGGAACCGTCGGCGAGTTGATCCCACTCATCGAGCAGATGCTGAATGAGTCTTCCGCGCAAGCCAAGGTGCTCAAGTCAGCACTGGCTCAGGCCCACGCAGAAGCCGGTCACACCGACGACGCCCGGCGTATATTGGAGGAGTTCGCTGGCACCGGCTTCGATCTCCCCATGGACCCGGCGTGGATGACAGGAATGTTCAGCTATGTCGAGGCCGCGATCCACTGTAGGGACACACAGTACGCAGGACCGCTCTTCGACCGGCTCGCTCCGTGGGCCGAGCAGTCAGTCGCCTACGGGATCGCCATGGCGTCAGGTCTGGTCAGTCACTCCCTCGGTGGCCTCGCAACCGTCCTCGGCCACTACGACCAGGCAGATTCCTACTTCGCTAAATCTTCGGCTACGAGCGCCCGCATGAAGGCCAAGTACTTTGCTGCCTCAACGGATCTCCTTTGGGGGAGCATGCTCGCCGAACGCAATGCTGCGGGTGACGCCGAAAGGGCTCGTGACCTCCTGGCAAAGGCGCACGTCGTGGCAACGGCTAATGGGTACGGGAACGTGGAACGCCGCGCTGCCGCGGCCATCCTGGACCTGAACTGAATCTCGCACGTCCGCTTCCAGTTCTGACCCCCCCATTCGTCGTTGATAACGTCCCATTTTGTCAGCGAGTAGCCAAATGGGACGTGTGGCAGAAGTGCCGTTCCACCGCCAAATCGCGTTATTGGGGCACACGGGGCCAGTGCGGCCACTTTGGTGCTCCGGCGAGCTGTTCCGACAGCGGGTAAACAGTCACCCCGAACGTCATCCTCGCCCGTGTGGGCATGGGACCAACGACACCTTCATGACCGTCACGACGCCTCCAACATCACCTTCGGCTCTGTGAGTGTCGGACGAACGTCACCCTCACGACCAACTCCACTCCTCCAACGTCACGGCGGGTTCAAGCGGTCCACGCAAAACCTCGGTGAGTCAACGACGCTGCAGTTGACGACTGAGGAGGTCCAGATGGTGTTGACCAGAGGCGAGCACAGCAAGGCTCGAAAGCTGAGATCCGAGGGATACTCCCTCCGCGAGATCGGCCACCGGATCGGCTGTTCGCACGAGGAGGTCCGACGAATTGTCCGAATCGGATCGACGCGTGGGATGCGGGTGGATCGAAGCGGCATGGCTCGAGCCCCCGAGTGAAGGATTGGGTTCCTGGTCCCGGCCGGCTCACGTTGGCTGAACGCGAAGAGATCAGTCTCGGCATCGCCCGCGGCGACACGCTGACTGCCATTTCGATACGACTGGGCAAGGCGGTCTCGACCGTGTCCCGAGAGGTGCAGGCCAGCGGCGGCCGTGACAAGTACCGGGCGTGGAAGGCCCACGAGCGGGCCGCTGGCTGCGTCAGACGGCCGAAAGCCCGCAAGCTCTCCTGCCCCCAGCTGGCGGCCCAGGTCACGACCTGGCTGGAAGAGTGGTGGTCACCCGAGGAGATCGCCCTCCGTTTGCGCACAGAGTTCCCAGACGATCCGATGATGTGGGTGAGCCACGAGACGATCTATCAGACCCTATTCGTCCAGGGGAGAGGCGAGCTCCGCCGGGAGCTGACCCGTTGCCTGCGTTCGGGACGGACGACTCGCAAGCAAAAGAAGCGCGTCGAGGCCCGAGGCCATCATGCCGACATGGTGATGATCAGCGACCGCCCCGCCGAGGTGGCTGACCGAGCGGTGCCGGGCCACTGGGAGGGCGATCTGGTCATCGGGAAAGCCGGCGCCTCGGCGGTCGGAACACTGGTCGAGCGCACCACCCGGTATGTGCTGTTGTTGCACCTTCCCGACGGCCGCTCGGCCGAGCAGGTCAATGCAGCCATGAAGGTGGCCATCTCCGCACTGCCCGGCGAGATGTTCCGGACGATCACCTGGGACCAGGGCTCTGAGATGTCCCGACACGCCAACTTCACTATCGACACCGGAATCCAGATCTACTTCTGTGATCCTCACAGCCCTTGGCAACGTGGCTCCAATGAGAACACCAACGGATTGCTCCGTCAGTACATGCCGAAAGGAACCGATCTCTCGCTGCTCTCCGCAGAGGATCTGGCCCGATTCTCACGGAGCCTCAACAACCGTCCTCGCAAGACCCTCGGAATCATGAAACCATCAGAGAAGCTCGCCGAACTTCTTGCGCACACTGCTTGAACCCGCCCACCCCGAACGTCACCCTCACGACCGCCTGGCACCATCGGCCGTCGACGGTCTCCACAGGAGTGACGGTCCCCGGTCCTGTGCCCATCACCCTCAGATCTGATGCTGGTTCTGGGCTTTCGTGGCTCTGGGTCCGCCTCGGCCTCTGGGGAGGCAGCAGGCGACGGCTGGGACGGCTCATCGTTTCAGCCTCACCAACTCCACCGGAGGCGGCCGGACACGATTGCAAGGGCCCCATTGCCGGGGCTGGCGCCCGGCCAGGCCCGGGCACGGGTCCGCTGTCGCCTCTCCGGCCAATCTGGCCGGCTTTGGCGAACCGCTGACCTCAAGAACCCGAAGGCAGAGCACTGGCGGTCACATGTGGAACGCTCGCGCCTGAACTGATCGCGTCTGTCGCATCGGCTTCACTCACGAAGCGGCGCCCAGGCGGGCATCGAGCCCGCCTTCGCCACCGACAATGCGTAACGCTCGTCAGCTCCGCCAGAGCGGTACAAAATTGTCCACACACCTGCATCATCGATGCGAACGTCACCCTCGCACGTCGCCAGACTCTGATTCTTGAGAGTGGCGGAGTCCGCCCGGAGACCGGCACATCCACGAGTGCAGATGTGTGGACATGAACTGTCCCGCTCCCGCTGAGCCGATCTGCTACGTCAACCAGGTGCCCGTGGCGGGCTCGATGCCCGCCTGGGCGCCTCTCTCCATCCCCTGGCAGCGGGATAACCGCCCGGCGCGTTAAGTACTGACGGGTACGGACCAGGAGCCCCGGATCGACTCCGCCACGGACGTCAAGGGGTGCGGCTCCCCTCGGCTCGATGCCGAGGGGTGCTGTCGCACACGGATTGAAGGCGTAGGCACGGGAGAGATCCGGAAATCAGCTCAGGGTGACGTTCCCGCACTCGGGTGCACAGGTGTGGAAATGTTCCGTACCGCTTTGGCGGAGCCGATGTGCTGAGTGACCCAGGTGCCCGTGGCGGGCTCGAGGCCCGCCTGGGCGCCTCTCTCGATTCCCGGGTCGATGTGGGTCCCGGAACCGTCTTGAGTAGCGACACGGGAAGACGTGCGCTCCCGTACGGTGCCCCGCCGAACTGGGCCGGGGTACAGCACTCCCCCCGCCTCGATGCCGGGGGAGTGCTGATGTGGGCACATGGCCTGTGGCGCTTCCTCGGTCACACCGACAGGGCTCTGACCTGGGAGGGTGACGTTGCCGTCAGACCGCTGAAGCCCGAGGGTGACGTTGGTGCTTCTGACGAGATATCCGAGGGTGACGTTGAGGGTGGGCGGGTTCAAGCAGTGTGCGCAAGAAGTTCGGCGAGCTTCTCTGATGGTTTCATGATTCCGAGGGTCTTGCGAGGACGGTTGTTGAGGCTCCGTGAGAATCGGGCCAGATCCTCTGCGGAGAGCAGCGAGAGATCGGTTCCTTTCGGCATGTACTGACGGAGCAATCCGTTGGTGTTCTCATTGGAGCCACGTTGCCAAGGGCTGTGAGGATCACAGAAGTAGATCTGGATTCCGGTGTCGATAGTGAAGTTGGCGTGTCGGGACATCTCAGAGCCCTGGTCCCAGGTGATCGTCCGGAACATCTCGCCGGGCAGTGCGGAGATGGCCACCTTCATGGCTGCATTGACCTGCTCGGCCGAGCGGCCGTCGGGAAGGTGCAACAACAGCACATACCGGGTGGTGCGCTCGACCAGTGTTCCGACCGCCGAGGCGCCGGCTTTCCCGATGACAGATCGCCCTCCCAGTGGCCCGGCACCGCTCGGTCAGCCACCTCGGCGGGGCGGTCGCTGATCATCACCATGTCGGCATGATGGCCTCGGGCCTCGACGCGCTTCTTTTGCTTGCGAGTCGTCCGTCCCGAACGCAGGCAACGGGTCAGCTCCCGGCGGAGCTCGCCTCTCCCCTGGACGAAGAGGGTCTGATAGATCGTCTCGTGGCTCACCCACATCATCGGATCGTCTGGGAACTCGTGCGCAAACGGAGGGCGATCTCCTCGGGTGACCACCACTCTTCCAGCCAGGTCGTGACCTGGGCCGCCAGCTGGGGGCAGGAGAGCTTGCGGGCTTTCGGCCGTCTGACGCAGCCAGCGGCCCGCTCGTGGGCCTTCCACGCCCGGTACTTGTCACGGCCGCCGCTGGCCTGCACCTCTCGGGACACGGTCGAGACCGCCTTGCCCAGTCGTATCGAAATGGCAGTCAGCGTGTCGCCGCGGGCGATGCCGAGACTGATCTCTTCGTGTTCAGCCAACGTGAGCCGGCCGGGACCAGGAACCCAATCCTTCACTCGGGGGGCTCGAGCCATGCCGCTTCGATCCACCCGCATCCCGCGCGTCGATCCGATTCGGACGATTCGTCGGACCTCCTCGTGCGAACAGCCGATCCGGTGGCCGATCTCGCGGAGGGAGTATCCCTCGGATCTCAGCTTTCGAGCCTTGCTGTGCTCGCCTCTGGTCAACACCATCTGGACCTCCTCAGTCGTCAACTGCAGCGTCGTTGACTCACCGAGGTTTTGCGTGGACCGCTTGAACCCGCCGTGACGTTCGATCAGAGAATGGACCCATCGCTGAAAGGAACCTCGATGGTTAGAACACGGCTTGGAGCCAAAGGGATGAGCGCGCTCTTGAGCGTCGAGGAGGCGGCGACGCTTCTTGGGATTGACCGGGCGACCTGTTACCGCGCCATCAGGAACGACACGCTCCCGGTACCGGTCATGCGCTTGGGTGGGCGGATCCGCATCCCGAGACGTGCCATCGAGCGTCTACTCGAGGGGGCCGAGCCGGCCGTTGGCAGCCAGCCCCGTCAGCTGGCGCCGACGGCTGATCCCTGCCCGGTCTGTGGAGCACCTGCACCGGCAGCCGCCTCCTCCCCCTCGAGGAGCCGGCCAATATGCTCGGCCGCCCGGAGATCTTCACCGGCGATCACATCCGTGTAGTGGCGGGCCATGTGCACGGTGGCCCAGCCCAGTCGGGCCTGCTTCTGACGCTCGGGAACGACCCGGTCCAACGCCGTGGCCTGAAAGTGCCGCAGGGAGTGGAGATGGATGTCCTTGGCCGCCTTGGCCTTGGTCCGCACTTTCGTGAACTCGTGGCTCATGGTGTCAGGATGCGGCGGCTCCGCCGACCCTGGCTCGTAAGAGAACACAAATCCGTCCGCTCCGATCGCCACCTCACACATCGCCGCCAGACTCTCCTGGCTGGTCCGGAGCGATCGAAGGGACTCCACGGTGCCCGGGTCAAGGGCGAGCCGGCGGATGCTCGCCTTGGTCTTCGGCGCCTTGACCTCCGCTCCCCCGCTGGCCGCCACAACCGACTCGTCCACCACAATCGTCCCCGATTCCCAGTCGATGTCGCTCCACCGGAGGGCACACGCCTCCCCACGGCGGACCCCCGTCGCCGCCACCAGTCGAACGAAGGCGCCGAACCGCTCATCGTGTTCCGCTGCCGCAGTCAGGATGGACCTGACCTCGGCCACTTCGGGGGCCCGTACAGGTTCACCCCGCTCACCGAGTGGCCATACAGGAAGTTCCGTGTCCACCACGGGGTTCGGCAGCGTATTGGCGCTCCACTTCCGGGCCAGCCGGCAGGCCCGGTTGAGCATCGCCCGGATGTGCTTCACCGTCGTCCGACCGGTGCCTTCGTCCTTCAGCCGCCGGAAGTACCGCTCGACCTCGTACGGGTTGAGCTGGGCGATCTCGCGGCGTCCGATGGACCGCTTGATGTGCTTGTCCCACATCTCCTGGTAGTGCCGGACGGTGGTAGGGCTGAGGTCCTGCCAGCCGTTCTGCTTCCACGCCGTGATGGCGTCGTTCACCGTGGTCGTGTCGGTCCAGAGCACCGGGGCCTCCGGCACCGACAGGGCGCCTTCGTACTTGGCGGCCAGCCGGGTGAGTTCCCGGTCGGCCTCACGGGCTCCACCCCGGAAGGTCACACTCTTGTGCCGGACCCGCCCCTGCTCGTCCCGCCCGAGGAAGATGCGGAGCTCCCAGACCCCGCGTTGCCCGGACTTCAATCGCTTGCTGCCAGCCACACGCCGCCCCTCGCCCTGTTGGGATTGTTGGGTTTTTTGTTGGGATTTACCCTACAGTGACAACAGCGGTTGCGGTCAACAAGCTACTGAACTGGACTTTTATAGTGGGCGCTATCGGACTCGAACCGATGACCTGCTGGTTGTAAGCCAGCTGCTCTGACCAACTGAGCTAAACGCCCGGGCGCATCACGCTACTGCTCCGCTGCCGAGGACAGAGCCTCGAGGAGGGCCGACGTGGACGCGGCCACCGGAGTCCGGCGCGCCGTGTGGTCCAAGGTGACCAGCTCCCGTCCCTGGGACTCCCCTATCGCCGCTCCAGCCTCGGTGCAGACCAGCATGGCCCCGAGGTAGTCCCAACTGCCGAGCTGCGATCCCCCCACGACGGCGTAGCCGTCGAGCACCCCTTCGGCCACGGCGCACAGGTCGAGGGCGGCTGCTCCCAGCATCCGGCACTGGGACCAACCGAAGTACCGGCGTGGGTACCCGGAGAACCCCACGATGGCCTGGTCCAGCGACCGGCATCCCGACGGGTGGATCGGGGATCCGTCTCGTCGGGCCCCCCCGCCGCGGACCGCCTCGAAGCGGACCCCCGACGCCTGGTTGACCACCACGGCGACCCGGGGGCCCTCGGCGTCCACGGCGCACAGGCTGGTGGCGTACCACGGGATGCCGCGGGCGGCGTTGGTGGAGCCGTCGACCGGGTCGATCACCACCACCACGGGGCGGTCGGGTCGGTGAGGGCCCGACTCCTCGGACATGACCCCGAGACCGGCTGCCTCGAGGACCGACACGGCGGCGGCATCCGCGGCCAGATCCGACCGGTACTGGCCCGGACGGGTGCCGGCCAGACCCCAGTCACCCAGGTCGCCGAGGGCGCCGGCCACCGCCGACGCCGTGGCGTGGAGCACCTCGAGCAGGCCGTCGTCGTCCATGGGGCGACCATACCGGACGATACCGGAGCCTTCGCCTCCCGGTAGGCTGAGCCACCTGTGGCAGTCATCGATGTGGCCGGTTACGTGGCCGACCTCAAGGATCACTCGGTGGACCATGGCTTCCACGTGCACGACGAGCGGCACTTCGTGGAGACCTACTCCCTCCGTCAGGTCTGGGAGGTCGAACTGCATCCCGAGGACGGATGCGGTGGTCCGCTCGACCTCCACCTGGCCCTCGAGGTGGACCCGAGGACCCTGCTTTCCTTCGAGGACGCCGTGTTCGGCCTCCCCGAGGACGAGGAGCCTCCCGACGACTTCCACTTCCCCCTGACCTTCACCTGGGCCCTGCCCCCTCTTCCCCACGGCCCGGACCTCCTGCGCCTGGCCATCGACCTGGCCGGCGTCGGTGGTATCGAGTTGCCGCTCGAGGTCTCGGCCATCGACTCCTACGCCTCGGCCACCGACGCCGCCGAACGCCGCCTCAACATCGTGGCCCGCTCCCCGGTGTCCCTGACCCGGATCCTGGCTGGCGAGGAGATGATGTGCGAGGTGTTCGACCGCTGCCTGGCCGTCAGTCGCTACCTCCTCGACTCATCCGGTAGCTGGCTGGGGTGAGGTTCTCCCCGGTTCCACTCCGGTTCCGGCGCCTGGCCGCCGGGACGGTCGTGGTGATCGGGCTGGGTGCCACCCTCAGCGCCTGTGGCAGCAGCGGGACGGCCCTGGCCGAACAGGCCTGCGGCCACATCGACCGGTCGCTGACCCTGCTGGCCCGTTCGGAGCACGAAACCGACGCCGGCACCGCCACCCAGCTGAAGGAGCAGGCCTACCAGCAACTACGCCAGGCACTCCCCATCGCCGCCGAGGCCGCCTATCACGACGGGCAGTGGCAGGCCCTCATGACCACTGTGTCGGAGAGCAACCGCGTGCCCGAGACCACTCTCGTCGACGCGCTGCATGCGCAGTGCCAGCAGGCCGACAGCTCGACCTTCGGGCAGCCGCCACCGCCCTCCTCCATCCCCCCGCCGGCTCCGGTCTCCTCGTCGCCCTGAGGCCGACCCGCGCTCCCCCTACGACCGGTGCGGGCAGGACGCCTGGATCCCGGGCCGGTGGTCAGGGCCCCGCACCACTGGCCGACAGCGACGGAGACGGTGGTGAGGTACCGGCGGTGGTACCCGAGGGAACGAGATCCTGGCCCGCCATCTCCAGGCGGCCCACCCTGATCACCTGGGGCAGGACCCGGACGTCGAGCCACTGGCCCGCCGCCGCCGTGGGCACGATGTGCATGCCGTCCCCGTCACGGATCTGGACCCCGTCGAGCGACTCCTGGTAGACCCCGCCCGGGCACACCTGGGACTCGAAGTCGTCCAGCTGAACGGTGGCGGGATGCTCGGCGGCCACCTCCCGCACGATGGCGTTGTAGGCGTTCAGCCGGGCCGGGGTGTCCTCGGGCCAGACCTGACCGTCGGGCTGTTCATTGGGGGCGAAGCAGGGCGAGGTCATCAGCACCATCAGCGCGCCCGTCGAGGTGCCCACCTGCACCGCCTGCTCGAGCGACTGTTTCACCGCGGTGTCGAAGGCCGGCTGGCCGATGTGGAGCCAGTGGCCGTCGATCAACCGGTCGGACACCTCCCACCGTCCGGCCAGCACCACGACCACGTTGGGCCGGAACTGGTCCAGGTCACCCTGCCACTGGGCCGGCCACTGGTCGGCGGTGGGCGCCGAGGTGCTGCAGGCCGGGACTTCGGGATGGACGACGCCGTAGATGCGGTACTGGGTGCTGCGCAGGAGTCCGCACCCGATGATGGCGCCGTTGTCGATGCTCACGTCGTAGCTGCCCTGGGGTTGGCTGGCCAACATGGCGAACCCCATGCGCCACGCCACCGAGTCCCCGAACACCATCACCTTCACGGGTGGGCCCACGTACGCCGCGCCCTGCACGCGCAGTGGGCCGGCGGCCTCGGCCGCCGTGGGGAGGGTGGCAGCGACGGTCACCACCACCACGCCCACGAAGGCTCCCGCCGTCAGGAGCCACGCCCGCCACTCGGAGAAGGTCCGGGTCTTCCGCCGGCGGATCGGCTCCTCGACCAGGTAGTAGGAGGCGGAGGCCACGACCAGGGTGACGGCTACCCGTACCAACAGCAGCGGATAGCCGACCAGGTGGAGGCGCTCGGCCGTGAGCACCGCGAACAGGGGCACGTGCCACAGGTAGGTGCCGTAGGAGATCTTTCCCAGGTAGCGGAAGGCGGGGTTGCCGAGGGAGCGGGACAGCGAGTCCCCCTGGGTGGTGACCACGCAGAAGATGACCACGGCCACCCCCAGGGCGAAGAGGAAGAACCCCCCTTCGAACAGGGCCGCTCCCGGTCCGGTCACCCGCCAGCAGAGGATCACTCCGGCCAGCAGGGCCAGCCAGCCGGCAGCCTGCAGGGCCGCCCGCAGCGGTCGAGCCGTGATCTCCCAGGCGGCGATGGGCCTGATGCCGAGGCCTCGCCGACGGTGCAGATCGCGCCGGTGGGGCCGGGGGGGGACGGCCCCGGCCGTCCCGGCGGCCGGGTGGGGCCGCTGGAGAGGCTTCCGGTCGAAGGCGGTGGAGGAAGGCAGGGACGTGCGGTGCTGGGCCCACATGGCCATCCCGATGGCCAGGGCCGCTCCGACCAGGATGTCCTGGCTGCGGGTGTCGGTCCCCTCGTAGAGACGCATCACCGACGCGCCGCCCTCGAAGGACAGCCGCATGTCGACGGCCGAGGCGACGGCCCCGACCACGGCCGCCGACAGGACCGGCCAGAGGCGGCGCGAGGGCCGGAGCTTCCGCCCCAGATGGAGCAGGACCAGCACCACCGGCGGCCACACGATGTAGAACTGCTCCTCGATGGAGAGGGTCCACATGTGCTGGAGCATCGAGGGCTGGGCGGTGGCGGCGAAGTAGTTGCCCCCTCCCACGATGAAATGCCAGTTGGCCACGTAGAACAGCGTGGCCAGCGAGTCGAGCCGCAGGCCGGCGAAGGTCCCGGGGCCCGAGAACAACTTGACGATGAGGGCCACCCCTACCAGCATCACCAGCAGGGCCGGCAGGAGGCGGCGGGCCCGTCGGGCCCAGAACTGGCCCAGGCGGATGGTCAGGCTCCTGGCCCACTCGCCCAGGAGCAGCGAGGTGATGAGGAATCCGGACAGGACGAAGAAGACGTCCACGCCGAGGAAGCCGCCGGCGGCCACCGGGGCACCCCCGTGGTAGAGCATCACCCCGAGCACGGCCACGGCCCGCAGTCCGTCGAGCGCGGGGACGTAGCTGAACACGACCGGCCGACCCCGGCCGTGGCCGGAGTCGAACGGTGACCTGCGCTCCCGCCTGGGAGCGGTGTGGACGCCAGTACTCATCGGGTTGCCTGCCTCCACGCACGCGGACTAGTGCGGCCTGGCCCCAGGGCCCGGCACCGTCCCTACCATGATCGCAGGTCACCGGTAGGTTACGCACGCGCTCTTTTGCCCCAGCGGCGATCCGGTCTTCCCGGTCATGCCTCGCTGGTGCCTAGGCACGGCGCCGGGGGCCATCGGGCGGATCCGGCCCAGGGCCGGCCCGGACTACAGGGCCGGGGTATACCCGGCCGGGAGGTTGATGGTCTTCTTCTCGAGGAACAGCTCGAGGCCGTCCTCGCCGAACTCGCGGCCCACCCCGGATGCCTTGTACCCGCCGAAGGGCGAGGAGAAGTCGATGGGGATGTTGGAGTTGACCATGTAGGTGCCGGTGCGCACCTGTCGGGCCACGGACAGGCCGCGGTCATTGTCCCCGGTGAACACGGCTCCGCACAGTCCGTACTCGGAATCGTTGGCGATGCGCACGGCATCGGCCTCATCGTCGTAGGGGATGACCGACAGCACCGGTCCGAAGATCTCCTCCTGGGCGATGCGCATGGAGTTGTCCACGTCCACGAACACGGTGGGCTCGACGAACCATCCCTTGTCGATGCCGTCGGGCCGGCCACCGCCCACGGCCACCTTGGCCCCCTCGTCCTGACCGATGCGGATGTAGTTCTCCACCCGGTCCCGCTGACGTTCGGCCACCAGGGGACCGACCTCGGTGGCCGGGTCGAGGGCGTCACCCACCTTCATGGCCCGGACCTGCTCCACCAGGGCCTCGGTGACCTCGCTGTAGCGGTCCCGCGGAGCCAGGATCCGGGTGAGGGAGATGCAGGCCTCGCCGTTGTTCATGATGGCGTTGGGCAGCAACAGGGGGATGGACTCGGCCAGGTCGACGTCGTCCAGCAGGATGGCCGCCGACTTGCCTCCGAGCTCGAGGCTGACCCGCTTGAGGCTCCGTCCGCAGGCGGCCCCGATGGCCCGACCGGCCGCCGTCGAGCCGGTGAACGAGACCTTGTCCACGCCGGGGTGGCTCACCAGGTGGGCCCCGACCTCACGACCGGCCGGCACCACGTTGAGCACGCCCTCGGGCAGACCGGCCTCGACGAAGATCTCGGCCAGCACGTTGGCGTCGAGTGGTGTCTCGGGGGCGGGCTTGAACACGACGGTGCTACCCGACAGGAGGGCCGGGGCCAGCTTGGCGCAAGCCAAGAAGAGCGGGACGTTCCACGGGGTGATGGCGGCCACCACTCCGATGGGCTCCTTGGACACCAGCACCGGACCCATCAGTCCGTCCTTCACCGTGTCGAAGGCGAATGTCGAGCTGAGCCCGGCGTAGTAGTCGAGGATCATGGTGGGGGCGAACACCTGGGCCAGGGTGCCCCAGGAGATGGGAGAGCCCATCTCGTTGGAGATCAGCTCGGAGATGCCCTGCATGTCATTGCGGATGGCGTCGGCCACCTTGGTCAGGACGGCACCCCGCTCGGTGGGCGTCATTCGGGGCCAGGGGCCGTGATCGAAGGCCTGGCGGGCGGCAGCCACCGCCCGGTCCACGTCGGCCACCTGGGCTTCGGGTACCCGACCCACGAGCTCCTCGGTGGTTGGCGACACCACGTCGAACACGGCGGTCGAGGACGGCTCGACCCATTCCCCCCCGATGAACAGACGATCGTATGACTTCATGGGTCCTCCCCGGTTCGAGACGGAATTGGCCGACGCCGACAAAATCGTTGGCCGCGGGTCGGCCGCACACCGCGTTGACAAGGGAAATCGTAGCCGGATCACCGATCTGACGCACCGTCACCTGAACCTGGCTACGCTCCACTCGCACCCCGGTGCCGAGGCGGATCGGTACCGCGCCCGCCTGTCGCCGACGACGGGCGGTGATGACCGAATACCCGTGAGCCATGTGACCAGGAGGAGCGCCGATGCTCTCACCACTTGACGACTACCCGGTCCACCAGATCTCCGAGCCGATGCGGTTCGTCGGACCCTCGGACCGCAACTTCTACGACCGCTACTACTTCAACATCCACGGCGCCGCCGGCGTGCACGGCACCGATGACGAGCTGTTCGCGGTGATCGGCGTGGGCCAGTACCCCAACCTCAGCGTGGCCGACGCCTTCGTCTCGGTGATGTGGGGTGGGGACCACCGGGTGGTCCGGTCGTCGAAGACACTGGGCGCCGACCGGATGGACGCCTCGGTGGGACCGATCCGTGTCGAGGTGGTCAAGGGCCTGGAACAGGTCCGGGTCATCCTGGAGCCCAACGAATGGGGGCTCGAGCTCGACGCCGTCTACGACGGATTCTCCCAGGCCCACCTGGAGGCACGGCACTTCGACCGCCAGTTCAGCCGGGTGACCTTCGACTCCACCCGCTTCGCCCAGCTGGGCTCGTGGACCGGCACGCTGACGGTGGGCGACCGACACCTGGCGCTGACTCCTGATCGATTCTGGGGGGCGCGTGACCGCTCGTGGGGCGTGCGACCGGTGGGCGAGCCCGAGCCTCCCGGCATCCGGGCCACCGAGGCCGGGGCCGGGTTCTTCTGGATCTACGCGCCGGTTCGGTTCGAGGACCACGCCCTGGTGACGATCGTCCAGGAGCGGTCGAACGGCGAACGGATCATGCAGGACGCCCACCGGGTCTTCCCCCTCGGTTCAGGGCGCGAGCCCGAGTGGCTGGGCCGGCCCGAGCACGAGCTCCGGTTCGCCCCGGGGACGCGCTCGGTCACCGGGGCGACCCTCTCGTACTACGGGGCCCACGGGAAGAAGACGGCCGAGGTCGAGGTCGAGAACCAGTTGGCCTTCCCCCTCCTGCTGGGTAGCGGCTACGGACTCGAGCCCGACTGGAAGCACGGCATGTACCAGGGCGAGCTGGTGGTCCAGGGGCAGACTGTCCCACCGGCCGACCCGTCCTACTCCACCTGGGCACTGACCGAGTACGCCGCCAAGTTCACCTACGACGGTCAGGTCGGGTACGGGATGTTCGAGAACGCGGTGATGGGGCCTCACCAGCAGTACGGGTTCACGGGCTGGGACTGAGCGCGGCCGGGAGACCGTCCCATCCGGATCGCTCGGCGCACCACTGCCACAGGTCCGTCCCGGCCTGCACGAAGGAGGCCTCGTCGAGTCGGGTCCACGGGACCTTGTGCTCCCACCGGGGACGGCGGTCCAGCCAGAAGCGCCCGTTGGCCAGGACGGCCTCCGGGGCGGCGGCCAGCCACACGGCGGTGTCGGCGCCCTCGTCGGGTGTCCGCAGCACCGGCTCCATGACCCGGGCGAAGCCGGGGAGTCCGGAGCGGATCCCCGGCGTGTCGGCCCAGCCCGGGTGCATGGCGTGGAACACCGTGCCGGCGGTGTCCAGGCGCCGGACCCACTCGTGCATCAGGACCAGCTGGGCCCGCTTGACCTTGGCGTAGGCCACGGTGCCGTCATACCCGTCCCGACCCATCTCGAGGGTGGCCAGGTCGAACCGCTGGGTGTACATCCCGCCCGACGAGACCTGGATGACCCGGGAGGGAGCGGCGGCCCGCAACCGGTCGAGGAGCAACCCACTGAGGAGGAACGGGCCCACCAGCTGGGTGGCCACGGTGAGCTCCGTCCCCTCGGCGGTGGCCGTGTACCGGCGGGTCAGCGCTCCGGCGTTGTGGACGAGCACGTCCAGCCGGTCATGGCCCGAGGCGAACGTGTCGGCCGCGGCCCGGACCTCGTCGAGTCGGCTCAGATCGGCCAGGAGGAAGTCGACGTCGGCCCCCGGGACGGACCCGGAGATGGTGGCCCGGGCCTGCTCGGCCCCGTGGCGGCTCCGAGCCACGAACCGGACCGTGGCACCCAGGCGGGCGACCCCGACCGCGGTGGCCAGCCCCAGCCCGGAGGTGGCCCCCGTCACCAGCACCACCCGGCCGTGCAGGGCGGGGGGATCGGTCCAACCGGCCAGCCGGCTGCGCAGGCGGGGGCCGACGGACGAGAAGCTGCCCACCACCGTGGCCTCCAGGACCTCGTCGGTGAGTCGGGAGACCAACGATCCCAGCGGCAGGTATGGCGGCTTGGGGTCGGACGGTCCCGACAGCACTCCTCGGAGACCGTCCAGACCGCGATCGCCGATCCTCCGGAAGGGCAGGGGAAGGAGCGGGTTGACGAGAGCCAGCGGACCCATCAGCCTGAGGTCGGCGCGGTAGGTCAGGAAGGAGCCGCCACCGGGTCTCGGCACCACGGTGATGGTGTCCTCGGAGCGGATGGTGCCGCTCTCCCCGAGTACCACCACCCGACGGGGCCGCTCGTAGGCGACCACCCGGTAGTCGAGAGGGGTGACCCTCGCACCGATCCTCACGCCGAGCCGGAAGGTGGAACCCACTCCCACCGGACCGTCATCCAGCCGTTCGGCCCCGGCCACACCCGGGTCCCACTCGCCGGCGTTGGAGAACTCGGCCAGGTAGTCGAAGGTCTCCGCGGCCGAACGCTCCGAGACCACGGTTCCCCGGTAGCGGGCCATCGGCGGTCCTCTCCCTCCGCCGACGCCGCCGGCATCGGCTCCTCGACCCCACCGCAAAATATAGTGGGGGCTCTTCCCGCATGAGGCCGAGGCCATCCAGCCACGACCGTGACTCCGAAGATGGACTGTCGGATCGACGATCGAATGAGGAGCTGTCCACATCCATGAGGATCGCCATCGTGGGAACAGGCGTCTCCGGCCTGGTCTGTGCCCACCTGCTGGGTCGGCGTCACGACATCACCGTGTTCGAGGAGGACCGCCGCCCCGGCGGCCACGCCCACACGGTACGGATCGACCTGGCCGACGAGACCCACGAGGTGGACACGGGCTTCCTCGTCTACAACGAGCGGAACTATCCGGGCCTGGTCCGGCTGTTCGATCAGCTCGGGGTGGCCACCAAGGCCAGTGACATGAGCTTCAGCGTCTCGGACGACCTGAGCGGAGTCGAGTGGCGGGGCACGTCGCTCACCACCCTCTTCGCCCAGAGGCGCAACGCCCTCCGCCCCGCCTTCCTGCGCATGCTGGCCGATGTGGTGCGGTTCAACCGAGCCGCCCGGGCCCTCCTAACCGAAGAGCACCCCACCGACCGGTCGCTGGCCGATCTGCTGGCCGCCGGACAGTGGTCATCCCGGTTCATCGAGTGGTACCTGATCCCCATGGGGTCGTCCATCTGGTCGGCCGACCCCGGCACCCTCCTCGACATGCCGGCAGTGACCTTCGCCCGCTTCTTCGCCAACCACGGACTCCTCGACTACGGCGACCAGCCGTCGTGGCGGACGGTCGCCGGAGGGTCGCGCCACTATGTCGAGGCCGTCCTGGGCCCACTGGGTGACGCCGTGCGCCTGTCCACTCCGGTGGCCAAGATCACCCGGAGGGACGACGGGGTGGAGGTCCACACCGACATGGGACCGCTTCGGTTCGATCATGTGGTGCTGGCCACCCACAGCGACCAGGCCCTGCGCCTGCTGTCCGACCCCTCCGTCCCCGAGCGGGAGGTGCTCGGGGCCATCCGCTACCAGCCCAACCGGGCCACGCTCCACACCGATGAGCGGCTGCTGCCCCGGAGCCGCCGGGCCTGGGCCAGCTGGAACTACCACCGGCTGGCCGACCGGCCCCAGCTGGCCACGCTGACCTACCGGCTGGCCAATCTCCAGGGGATCGAGTCGGCCCACGAGATCCTGATCACGCTCAACCGGGACGACGCCATCCGGGACGACCGGGTGTTGGCCCGGTTCGACTACGCCCACCCGGTGCTCGACGTCCCGGCCATCGCCGCCCAGCGCCGCCACGAGGAGCTCAACGGGGACCGGAGTACCTGGTTCTGCGGCGCCTACTGGGGTTACGGCTTCCATGAGGACGGGGTCCAGAGTGCCCTCGCCGTGTGCCGACGGCTGGCCGGTGAGGAGCTGTGACCACGCCGCTCGGAGCCCATGACCCCGACACCGTGCTGCTGCCCTCCCGCAGGGTCGGGGCCGGCCACCCTCGACTCCACCGGACGGCGCTGCGCAGCGGGATCTACGAGGGCACCGTCGTCCACCACCGCCTCGATCCGGTGCGATCACCGCTTCTCCTATCGGATCACCATGACCATGCTCGACCTAGCCGAGGTGGCGGACGTGTGCGACAGCCATCCGCTGTGGTCCAACGAGCGGGCCAACGCGGTGTCGTTCCGGCGGGCCGACTACCTGGGCCATCCGACCACACCCCTGGACCAGGCGGTCCGGGACCTGGTGGAGCAACGGTCGGGCCGCCGCCCCGCCGGTCCCGTCGGCCTGCTCACCCAGGTGCGCACCTGGGGCTGGCTGTTCAACCCCATCAGCGTCTACTACTGCTTCGACCCCGACGGTGTGGACGTGGAGACCACCGTGGTCGAGGTCACCAACACCCCCTGGCACGAGCGCACCGCCTACGTGCTGCCCGGGGCGGGCACCCATCTGGTGGCCAAGCAGCTCCACGTGTCACCCTTCCTTCCCATGGACCTCTCCCACCGGTTCGTCATCGGCGTACCGGGCCCGCGCCTGGTCCTCGGCATCGACGACCTGCGGGACCGGGAACGGGTGTTCTCGGCGTCGATGGTGCTCCACCGGCGACCGGTCGACCGCCGCTCCCTCGGTCGGGTGCTGTGGCGCTACCCGCTGATGACCATGCGGGTGTCATGGGGCATCTACCGCCAGGCCCTGGCCCTCCGGCGGCGGGGCGTGCCCTTCCATCCCCACCCGGGCAAGGCGGGACGGGAGTACCCCCATGAAGTGGCTGCGGAGGCCACTCGGTGAGCGGGGTGGCCGAGTCCCTGGCCGCTCGCTTCCTCCGGTTGATGGCCTCCCACATCCGCGGTGGATCGCTCACCGTGGTGGACGACCGGGGCACCCACCGCTTCGGCTCCGGCCTTCCCCGGGCCACCATGGTCATCCACCATCACTCGGTGTACCCGATCGTCCTGGCCGAAGGTTCGGTAGGGTTCGGTCGCACCTACGCCGACGGCCTCTGGGACTGTGACGACCTCACCACCCTGGTGACGGATCCTCTCCGTCGGGCTCGGGCCGGTCACGGCGGTACAGGACCGGGTGGGTCGGTGGTGGGGGTCGGCGACCGACTGGGCCCGACGGCTGGGACCGCCGGGCCGACAGGACGACCGGGACAACATCCAGTCCCACTACGACCTGTCCAACGAGTTCTTCGCCCTCATGCTGGACGAGACCATGATGTACTCGTCGGCCGTCTTCGACCACGCCGGCATGGACCTGGCCGACGCCCAGCGGGCCAAGCTGGACCGACTGTGCACCAAGCTGGGGCTGGTCCCGTCGGACCACGTCGTGGAGATCGGCACCGGCTGGGGGGGCTTCGCCCTGCATGCCGCCTCGACCTACGGCTGCCGGGTGACCACCACGACCATCTCCGACGCCCAGTTCCGCTACGCCTCCAAACGGGTGGCCGATGCGGGCCTGAGCGACCGGGTGACCGTGCTCGACCGCGACTACCGCGACCTCGGGGGAACCTTCGACAAGCTGGTCTCCATCGAGATGATCGAAGCGGTCGACTGGCGCCAGCATGACACCTTCTTCCGCACCTGTGCCTCCCTGCTCCACGACCGGGGCCTGATGGCCCTGCAGGCCATCACCCTGGACGACCGCAGCTATGAACGGGCCAAGAACGGGACCGACTTCATCCGCGAGCTGATCTTCCCCGGGAGCTGCATCCCCTCCGTCGAGGCCATCACCCGCTCCCTGGGGCGGGTCACACCGATGACCGTGATCGACATCGAGGACATCGGTCGGCACTACGTGGAGACCCTGAGGTGTTGGCACGACAATGTCGGAAGGCACCGCCGGGAGATCACCGCCCTCGGCCTCGATACCCGGTTCCAGCGCCTGTGGGATCTGTATCTGTGCTATTGCGCCGGGGCGTTCGCCGCCGGCCACATCGGCGATGTCCAGATGGTCATGGCCATGCCCGCCTGGTCGGAAAAGACGACACCGGCGGTGAGGGGGGCCGGCCGTCGGCGCTAAGTCACCGTGCGGATGGCATCGGGTTCCCAGAAGGCCCGCAGCGCGGCGATCTTGTCGTCGGGCGACCGCCGGTACATGTAGATGCCGTCCACCTCGACCGCCGTGCCCCCGGCGAAGGTGATACGGATCACACCCACGTTGGCCGCCTCCTCGCCGCACAGGAACGACCGGCTGATGTCGAATGTGATCGACTCGTTGGCGGCGATGACCGTGTCGTAGAAGGCGGCGATGGCCTCCAGCCCCCGGTGGCCCCGTCCCTCGGGATCGAAGGCCGAGGGGCCGATGGGGTCCTCCACCACGCCGTCCTCGGCGAACAGGGCCAACCAGCCCTGACGGTCGCGGGCCTCGACGGCAGCCATCGAGGCCTGTCCGAGTTCCCGGGCCGTGGTCATGACGGCGCCTTGCTCATGACGTCGTCGGCGAACCGGCGGAGGTTGTCCAGCTTGGTCTGGAGCACCTCGGTGTCCGGGCCCACCGAGTACGGCCACCGGAACCCCACGATGACGTCGGTGACACCCTGCTCCTCGAGCCGACTGATGCCGTCGGCCGTGTAGGCGTCAAGGGAGATGACGTGGACCTCGAAGGGGCGGTCGGCCGTGCCCTCCTCCTCACGCAACTGGCCCAGTCGCTCCAGCAGGCCGGGAAGATCCTCGGGGTCCCCTCCCCCGTGGAGCCAGCCGTCCGAGCGGGCCGCCCGTCGTAGTGCCGGCGTGGCGTGCCCTCCCACCAGGATGGGCAGGGGCTCGGAGGGGGTGGGACTGATCTTGACCGGGGGAAGGTCGTAGACCTCACCGTGGTACTCGAAGTAGCCACCGGCCGACAGTCCCTGGACGATGGCCACGGCCTCGTCCATGCGCCTGCCCCGGCCCTCCCACGGCACGTCGACCAGTTCGTAGTCCTCGGGCCAGGGGCTGCTCCCCACTCCGAGGGCGAGCCGATTTCCGGTCATCACCGCCACCGAGCTGGCCTGCTTGGCCACCAACAGCGGATGGCGCATGGGCAGCTTGAGGACGAAGGTGATGAAGCGCAGACGCTCCGTGACCACCCCCAGGGCCGGGATGAGGGAGAAGGGCTCGATGAACGGCTTGTCCTCGAGGAACTCCCGGGTGTGGTCGGGCGAGAACGGGTAGGTGGAGTCGGACTCCTTCGGATAGCAGAGGCTGTCGGGAATGACCATGCCGTCGTAGCCGGCCTCCTCGGCGGCCCGGGCCAACGGCACGTAGAACGCCGGGTCGACCATGGACTCGGCATAGGAGAAGCGCATCGTTCAGGCCTCCCACTCGACGTGGGCCCGGAGGGCGCCGTCCTCGGAGGTCCAGCCCCTGGTGGCGGCGTACCGGAGCATGCCGCTGAATTCGGCCTCCCAGTCGGGGTCGAGCGACGACCCGCCCTCCTTGGCGGCATCCACGGCCAGTCGCCGCACGGCGGCCGTCGGGACCAGCACGTCGCCGTCGGGACCGACAGTGCCCACCTCATGGACGCGCAGCGCCGCTGAGAGGGCCCCGAGGGCTCCCTCGGCGGGACCGTCACCGGGATGGACCAGTCGGGCCTGGACCGAGAATCGCTGCAGGTCCTGGTGGCGGCGGAGCACGACATCCCCCGTGGAAAGATCGACCACTAGCTCCATCCGCACCCCCGTCCTGACTCGAACCGGCAACTCACCGGACCCTACCAACTTCGATCACCGGGATGACGGGACCGTCAGGTGGGAGCGACGGCGGGCACCCCGTTCGAGCGCAGGCGCTCGGCCACCCACGAGATGCCATCGGGCTTGGCCATCTGCTCGGGCCACCCCGCCAGGACGCCTTCGACCTCGTCGAGGGTGGCGATGTAGCCCACCACCATCACCAGTATCCGGTCCACGGGGATCTCCTCCACCTCGGTGTCGCCGAAGGGCGTCCACGAGTCGACTTCGGGAACGAGTTCCAGCATCACGTAGAGCTCACCGGTGTCCTGCACCCAGCTCAGCTCGTAACGGCTCCCCTTGGCATCGAGCCAGTTCGTGCCCAGCTCGACTTCGGCCGACTGCCGGCGTCGCTCGTCGCTGCTGTAGAACTCCTCGATATCCATGACTCTCCTCGTTGGGGGATGATCGACACCGTGGTGTCCGCCTGACCGTCGTGGCCCGGTTGATCCTCGGGTCCCCCCGGCGGCTCTGAGGTACCGGAGCGGCCTCCGGGGGCGGCACAGGTCACCCGGATCGGTGTCCAACCATGGCTGGCCGTGGCACAGTATCGCATCGGGGCAGTTGGGCGGCCGGAATGTGGTCACCGGTGGGTGCGTCGTCCCCGGAGGGGCAACGTCATCGGTCGGCGGTGGCCGTGGAGGCTGCATCGGGGGGCCGGCCGGTGACGGCCACCAGACACGTCGACACGTTCGGCGACGCCCGCAACTCGGATGCCTCCACGCCGGGACGGCCGGCGGTCTCGACCCGGTGCCAGCGATCGTTGCCACGACCGACGGCAACGGGCCACTGATAGAGCCCCGCCGACCGGTAGAGAACGAATTGGTTTTCGCAGCACCTAGCCATTGCCCCGGAGGCAACGGTTTGCCATCCTGGACCGCATGGCCCCGCCTCCACCCGATGACCTCGTAGAGACCGTCGTTCTCGACGGCGGACCGATGGACGGCCGGGAGCACCGGGTCGACGGTGGCGCCGACGAGCTCTGCGTCGTCATGACCGACGGCCAGCGACACCGTTATGAGCGGACCGGAGACGTCCAGGCTCTTCCCGACGGCCGGTCGGCCCTGATCTTCGGTTGGACGGGACGGACCTTCGGACCGGTCGACTGAAACCGCCCGGTCGGCGTCGGGGAGTGCCCGCCGATCGTCGACGCGGTCCCGGCCCCCAACGTCTCGGTCCGAGCTCCGGGCTCGGGGCGGCCTCGGGGTCCTGACCATGACCTCCGGGCCGGAGCGGCGGCTCGGAGCTCCTAGACGGCGTCGACGCAGTTGAACATCCAACGGACCCCGAACCGATCGGCGCAGGTGCCCCAGTAGGCGCCCCAGGGCATGACCTGGAGACCGAAGCGATCGCTCCCGCCCTCGGCGAGCTCCCCGAACAGGCGCTCCGTCTCGGCCCGGTCCTCCAACTCGAGATCGATGGTCATGTTGTTGCCGGTACGCAGCTGGTGCCCCTGGGACTCCAGCATGTCGGTTCCCATCAGTACATGACCGCCGAGAATCGGCAGCTCGACGTGCATCACCAGGTTCTTCTCCGCATCGGACAGTGGGGGGCTCCGGGATCGGCCGCCATGTCACCCATCCGCGAGATCGGCGTCAGGAAGTCGGTGCCGAAGAGGGTCGATAGAACCGGAACGCCTCTTCGGTCTGGCCCATGAAATTCAGATACATGCTGACTCGGATCATGGCGTGTCCTTTCGATCTGCCGAGGGTATCCGGCCATCGTGCAGACCGGCGACGGTCACCGGCAGTGAAGCGCAGGCCCGGATCGACCCGTCACTCCCCTGACGGTGGGTGAGCGGGAAATTCATCGGTAACCCGCCCCGGGGAGCCATTTCCGGCCCGGTGGAAATTCCCAGTCCCGAGGACCACCGATAGTCCGTGCCGGCATCGTACTGTTGGCGGTATGGACGGTGATACGCCATGTCCGGCCTCAAGGCGGGCACGGACTACGCCGACGAGACCTACGACGGCCGCCTCGTCCATCACCTTCCACTGAACGATCTCGGGGAGTAGTCCGCATGGCCCACGACACCTGGCTATGGCGATCGCCGCCCAACTGGCCGCCGCCACCGGAAGGATGGAGGCCGGTGCCGGGCTGGAGACCTCCTCCCGACTGGCCGGCGGCCCCGGCCGGCTGGTCGTTCTGGGCGTCCACCGACACCGCCGAGTGGGAGAAGGAGCCCCTGACGATCCCGCTGGTGCTGGTCGACGGACCGGCACGGGAACGGCTGGTGTGGGAGACCCGGTTCGTGATGGTGGCCTTCCTGCTTCCCGCCGTCATGGCCGCGGTCATCCTGTTCGCACAGCACGAGGCGGGTGTGGCCAGCGTGACCCGGTTCCCGGACATCGTCCACGCCCAGCCGGTCGTCAATCTGATCCTGGGGATATTCGCCTACCTCCCCGTCGCCGCCGTCGTGCCTCTGGCCCTCTTCCTACTGGCCCGGACCGGCCAGCCACCGTCGGTGATGGGTCTGGGTGTGCCCAGGCTCAGGGGCGACATCCTGCCTGGACTGGGGATCGCCGCCGCCGCGCTCGGCTCCGAGTTCATCATCCTGATTCCGCTGAGCCCGCTGTTGATCCATCACTCGTCACTCATCAACCAGGTGCCCACCGGCCACGTGCCCTGGTACTACGTGTTCTGGGGACTGGCGATCTCGGCCACCACCGCCGTCACCGAAGAGGTGCTGGTGAACGGCTACCTCCTCACCCGTTTGGGCCAGTTCGGATGGTCGCCGCGGAGCGCACTCCTGTTGAGCCTGACCCTCCGCACCAGCTACCACGTGTACTACGGGCTCGGGTTCCTGCTGACGATCCCCTTCGGCTACTTCGTCACCAGGTCGTTCCAGAAGCACCGGCGGCTGACGCGACCCATCACCGCCCACTTTCTGTTCGACGCGATTCTGGTGACCATCTCCATCCTCAAATGAGGTTTCGTTCCCTGCGGTCCAGGCGCGACGCGGGGCGCGTGGGGGCCCCGGTCGACCCACCGGCGGCGTCCACCGACGGAGCCGTCCGGGCGGTGACGCCGATGGATTGACGGGACTGGGCCCACTGTGTTTCCTGGTCAGATGTACACACCGCCGCCGTTCGCCGAGACCGATCCGACCATCCTCCGGGATGCGTCCGCCAGATCGGCGCCGGCGAGTTGATCACCTACGGCACCGACGGTCTAGAGGGTTCGTTCCTACCGTTGCTCATGTCGGACGACGCCGGTACCGTCACCGGTCATCTGGCCAAGACCAACGGGCAGTGGAAGCGGGCCGACCTGTCCGAACCGGTATTGGTCACCTGGGTAGGGCCCTACGCCTACGTGTCCCCCAGCTACTACCCGTCCAAGGCGGACCACGGGAGGGTCGTGCCCACGTGGAACTACACGGCTGTACAGGCCAAAGGGGTACTCACCCTCCACCAGGACGAGGCGTGGAAGCGTCAGCACGTCGAGTCACTGACCACCTTCCACGAACACGGGCTCCCGTCGCCGTGGTCCGTGGAGGATGCACCGGGGGACTTCGTCGACGGGATGGTCAAGGCCATCGTGGGGGTGGAGATCCGGCTCACCTCGCTGGTAGGAAAGTGGAAGCTCTCCCAGAACCGATCCCGGGCCGACATCGCCGGAGTGATCGCCGGCCTCGGCGGCCACGGCGCCGCGAGCCCCGAGGCCAGAGTGGCCAAGGAGATGGCCGAGGCAACGGCTGTCGCCGGCGACTGAGCGGGCCGGACCAGCGCATCCCGGAAGGTGTCGACACATCCGGCCCGGCCGGGCCGGGGCCCGCGTGGACGCGTTCATGTCTCCTGGCGCTGGATGAAGATGTCGATGCGGGTGATCAGTCCTGTCGAGTCGGTGTCGAAGACCAGCACCTCCTGGGTGACGTCCATGGAACCGTTCAGTTCCATGGTCTCGCTCAATTGCACCATGACCACCGAGTGGCGGGTGAGCGTGCGCACGACGGTCAGGGTGTAGTTGACCAACGTCGGGAGGAGGGAGGAAAGGTAGTCGACGTAGGGGGCCCTCCCGGCGTAGGAGTCCCCGAACGGACCGACTCGCACCACCTCGGGATGGAGGCAGTGGCTCATCGCCTCCCAGTCGTGCGCCACCATGCGGTCCAGGTATCGCAGGACGACGGACTCGGACTCGGATTCGGTGTCGGGTTGGGAGTCGGGATCGGACTCGGGGTCGGGGTCGGACTCGGGGTCGGAACTCAGGTTAACCACCTACCGGCAACCTACCCCATGCCGGCGACGCTGGCCGCCAGGGACACCGCCATCCCTCTTCGCCACCGCGGTCCTCGGTACGTCAGGGATCGGGACCGATCAGCGCCACCCCGACCCCCTTCGTCCCTCGGAACGGTCGCCACCCACGGGAGCACGGGAAGTTCGTCACCAACCCGATCGAGCCAGTTGGCGTGAGGAGCCATTCCTGCGGCGCGGTGCGTCGTTTCCTCAGCTGCTGGAGTCGTACCGTCGTCTTCGTCTGGAGATGATGCCGCTGATGGCTACTTCAGGCCATCCGGTAGTGTCTCGCCGTTGGGATCGTTGATGACATCGGAACCGAGCCAGTAGGAGCGGTGGTCTGGGGTTGTCACCAGGGCTTCGATCTCCTTGGAGTTGACGATCTCTTCGATGCAGTCTGATGTGCCCCCGACGTACAGCCACTTGAAGTCGGTATCAGTGGCAAGAAACCACGATCTGTCGTCGGGCCACCAGAGGTCGGGCACCCGAGTGTGCTGAGCGTTCTGGAACAGCCTCCACGCCGAGCTCGGTCCTCGGTACAGCAAGTAGTTGCGGTCCGGCAGGGCGAATACATCGGGATACTTCACCTGATGCACCTCGTGACGTCCCGGCGTGGGGGCGTAGCCCGCCAGAAGATCTCCGTAGCCCTCCCACAGCCCGAACCATGTCGATTGCGGTGTTCCGGTGTGCCGGGCCAGAATCGAAACCAGCGCGCCGAACTGATCCTCGTCCAAGGTGTGCCCGACGTCGTTCAACTCAACATCTGGTGGCCTCATCGCGTGCCCGGAAGCCGGCCGGACGATGGCCTCAGGGGCCATCTCGGGATGCACCCGCCAACCGTTCCACTCGGCGACGACTGACCACCGGAGCGTCGCCGGATTCCGAGCGACGATCTCGTCGCCATCAAATACTCCGCTGCGGACGATGGGATAGAAGACCCTCGCATACGCCTCGAAGATCTCCGGTACCCACGATCGAACATCCCCGCCTCGATGGGACAGGAGTGGGGTCAGCCAATCGGCGTCAGTGAAGTCGTCGACCAGATCAGTGCCCACGAACTTCCAGAACTGATCGCCACGACCTGGGATCTCGGTGACCTGTCCCCCCGCTCCATCTGAGGTTACGCGGCCCATGCCGATGACGGCGGTCCGACGAGAGCCGAAGACACGATTCCCGAACCGGAACTGGCGCACGGAGGCCATGCTCGCACAATCCGTCAAGGTCAGCGTCAGTTGAATGGAATCGGAACATCGAGGCCGCGCCTCAACGGCGGAACGTAGCGGCGGCGGTCCTTCTGCTCGGAACGTCGCTTCGCCAATCCTTTTGAGTGGCCGGCCATGGCTGAAGAGGACAGGCGGCCGGTGATGACCGGATTAGGCTTCCTCCGTGTCTGTGGCGGCGAAGGTCAGGCGCTTTCGCCTCAGGCGGAGCTTGCAAGGTGTCAAGTCTCGGCGCCGCACTGAACTCGGACTCCTCATCTTCGCTTCGGTGATCATTGTGGCGGCCTACGCCTTAATGATCGTTGGCAACACCGCCAAGACTCCGTCCGATGTGATCCCACTCATGATCGTGCTTCTGCTTCTTGGGGGCGTTGCTCATATCGCCAACCGGCTCTTTGCTCCCGACGCTGTTTCCGTGGTGTTGCCGATCGCGTTCCTTCTCAATGGTCTCGGATACATCATGATCTTGCGCATCGACCTTGGGTTGAAGCTGTCGTATGCACCTCTGCAAGCGCTCTGGACGGGAGTCGGCGTGCTGGCCTATGTGCTCACGCTGGCATTCATTCGCCACTCCCGAGATTTGGACAGGTACCGCTACCTCCTTCTCGGAGCGGGAGTTGTTCTCCTGGTTCTTCCACTGGTTCCCCACGTCGGGGAGAACATCAACGGTGCCCGCTTGTGGGTGAGGTTCGGGAGTCTTGTCTTCCAGCCGGTGGAACTGGCGAAGATACTCCTCGTCATCTTCTTCGCTTCGTACTTTGTGGAGAAGAGAGAACTGCTGTCGATACCGACAGCTCGGATCGGCAACCGCCTGGTACTGGATCCTCGGCCTCTGGTACCTATCCTGCTCGCCTGGGGGATCGCCATCGGTGTGATGACGTTGGAGCACGACATCGGGTTCTCCGCACTCCTCTTCACTCTCTTTATCGGGATGTTGTGGGTGACAACGGGCCGGACCGGCTACCTGGCTCTCGGCCTCGTGCTGTTCGGGGCCGCTACCTACCTGGCTGGTCGCTACCTCGGCCAGACCCATGTTCGCATCGAGATCTGGCTTGACCCTTGGAAGGTGATTCCTCCCCTCGATCCCGGCTCGCAGCTCCGCGAGGCTTGGTACGCCCTTGGCAATGGGGGCATTGGCGGCACCGGACTGGGCTTGGGCACCGGCGCCACCCACATCTACATACCTCAGAGCGACTTCATTTTTGCCGTCATCGGTGAGGAGACGGGACTCCTGGGGGCAAGCATGGTGGTCGTCGCCTTCTTGCTTCTTGTCGGAACTGGCCTGCGGATTGCCCAAGCAGCCCGCTCGGAGTTCGCCAAATTACTGGCTGTCGGCCTGACCATGACCATCGGCTTTCAAGCCTTCTTCATCATGGCCGGCGTTCTCAGGCTTTTGCCCCTCACCGGGATCACGCTCCCCTTCGTCTCCTACGGAGGATCGGCGCTCGTCGCAAACTATGTGCTCATAGCTCTGTTGATGCGAGTTTCCGATGAGGGTAGCGCCAACGTGGACGCGGCAGAACAGGCGGAGTATGAGCAGAGCGAGGAACGGAGGCGAAGACTCCTCCAGCTTGACGACCGGCCGCTGGCCGGGTCCAGACCCGGTGACGACCCCGTAAGACCGGCCCGCATCTTCGGGAGGTAGGACAGACGGGCTTCACCCCTTCCACCCGCCGTCCGGCGAGGCGGACTCCTGCTCCGGGTGGGACTTCAGCCTTCGTACCCCTCATCCGGTTGGCCCTTCCGGTAACCCCCAACCGCTGAACGTCGTCCCAAGGTGGTCCAGCTGACAACGGCAGACTGCCCGAATGTCATGTCAGTCCTGTGGCCTTGACCTTTGAGTCGGCAATCGAGTTTCGGTTGATGGCTGTCATGTTGGGTCGGGCCGGCAGTCTGCGCGTCCTGAGTGGGGCAGGCAGGGATCGAACCTGCGACCGAGGGATTATGAGTCCCCTGCTCTGACCACTGAGCTACTGCCCCTGGGCTGGGATTATGGTCACGTCTCGCTTTGGCAGATGCCGTGAAGCGCTCTCCTACACCGCGGAGTGAGCCGGATCGAGACCTGACCCGCCTTCGGATCCGGAAGTTGAGCGTACAGCGTAGGCAGATCGCGGGCAGCCACTGGTGTCCAAACCGGGTAGAGATGGGGCGACGGAGAAGATTTCTATACGCCGGCAGTGCCCCAGCTCCGCGTGGATCCTGGGACATGGTTTGGCTCGCACGTCGGCGGGTAGGGCACGGGCATGACCACTGATGTTGACCAATCGAAGGCTCGGGGAGCGATCAACGGCCGTCAGTGTGGCCTTGTCGACGGCGAATCTAGGGGCATCGGTCGCTTGCCCGAAGGAAATTCCGGTGCCCACCACGGCGCAGGACCGACTCCTCCCACCTGAGCCTCAGGAATGCTGGCCTCGCAGGTCCAGTGACCCCACCGACGGTGGTGCTCATCGGACCTCCGTCTACAGCACACTCCTGTACCGAGAGCTGAGCTGCACGTGCACAGTGGCCGCCCCCTCACGAGGGTCCGTAGTGACATGACGGAGTTCCCGGGCGACGTGCACAGTGTGGCGGCAGCGCGGGCCTTCGTGGCCCAAGCCATCAGCCATTGTCGTCAGGAAACGATCGAAATTGCTCGGCTCCTGACCAGTGAGTTGGCCACCAATGCCCTGATCCATGCCCAATCTGCCTTCGATGTTGCCGCCTCTGAGTCTGACGGGGTCGTCCACGTCGAGATCACCGACGGAAGCAGGATCCGGCCGGAGCCAGTCGCCCCCCAACCACTCGATCCGCACGGACGTGGTTTGTTCCTACTCAAGGAACTCTCCACTGAGTGGGGTGTCATCGACACGCCTCCAGGAAAGACCGTGTGGTTCGACCTCCGTTGCCGGGGGAACTCGTAGGCACCTCGCGACCGCGCCGACAATCTTCCACCGCCTTCGCTGTCAGCGATCGTCGAGCGTAGAGATCGTTTACAGCCCGACGATTGACAGAGTCGACTACGAATCTTGGACGAACGAGGCTTTGAGTTGAGCCAAACTGGCGGCGAGCAGCCGAGACACGTGCATCTGGCTCAGACCGACCTGGGCCGCGATCTCCGACTGAGTGAGCCCTTCGACGAACCGGAGATTGATGATTGTTCGCTCGCGCTCGGGTAGATCCGCCAGTGAGAGCGCAAGGAGCAGACGGTCATCGGTGCCCGAATAACCCGCATCGACCTCTCCGAGGCGGGTCGATAGGGTGCCATCCTGGCGATTGGGCGCGTCAATCGACGTTGTCCGATAACGCTGACCAGCCTCCATGGCCTCGAGTACAGATTCCTCGCTGGCATCCACCAGCTCGGCGATCTCCGCCACCGTCGGTGGTCTGCCCAACTGCTGAGTCAACGTCTCGATAGAAGGACCCAACGCCAGATACAGCTCCTGGATCCTCCGTGGGGCCCGAATAGCCCAGCCCTTGTCTCGGAAGTGGCGCTTCAATTCTCCGATGATCGTCCGCGTGGCAAAGGTACTGAATTCAACGCCACGGTCTGCATCGAATCGATCAACCGATTTCACCAGAGCCATCGAGGCCACCTGCACAAGATCGTCATAGGGCTCGCCTCTGTTGGTAAACCGGCGAGCGAGTTGGTGGGCAAGGCCGAGATGCTCCTCTACGAGCTGATTTCGGAGCCCTTCGTCCCGGCTGGCAGCAAACTTCGCGAACGTCTGCTGCAGCTCCGCAGGATTGCGTGCCGAGGGGCTCATGAGCCTTCGTGCCGAAGGCTCCGTTTGCGCAACCAGACGCGACGCTGGCCATCGCCCAACTCCTCGCCGTGCTCATCCACGAGAGCATCGAGAATTCGGACAGAGAGGTCATGTTCGCCATAGTCGTCATCAGTCGGCGCTGCTGCTGAGATGGGTCCGTCCAGTACACAGACCACCTCGACGCTGTCGTCGCCGGTAAGGAACGTCAGATTTAGTCGGCCGGAGTTGGATCCATTCACGATGGAAACACACAGTTCGTCGACCGCCAGTCGGAGGTCCTCAACCTCCTCCACATCGAATCCGGCTCGAGATGCCACAGTGGCGGCAGTCAATCGGGCCAGCACGACAAGGTCCGACTGAACCGGGATGGTCAGCTCCACGGGTTCGTTCATCGTGTCCCCATCCGAATCCCCGACTTGACCAGCCGGCGACTCATCGGGCCACCGCTTCGGCCACCGAGGGGAACATGGAGAACAATTCCGTTAAACCTGTGATCTCGAAGATCTTGATGAGCCGCGCCTCCTCCAGGACTATTCGCAGCTCAGAACCGTGGGCCTCACAGCGCTCCTGGGCCCCGATCAGCACACCGAGTGCCGTGGAATCGATGAACGTGACGGCCAGGAGGTCCACGATGACCGGACCGTTGCTTCGGTCCACGGAATCGTACAGGCGCTCACGCAGAACCGGCGCAGTGGCAACATCAACCTCGCCACTGACGGCGATCCGGAGCACTCCATTCTCATTGTGTTCGACTACGCCAAATTCCTGATCCACATCGGCTCTCTCTCGTCTGTGGGCAGGGGACCACGACGACCGATGGCGTCGCCCCCGATCTGCCGGAAGCGAACGCTCAACTGAGCAATGGTTCTTTCCCCTGGCCAAGGTACTTCTTACCCTTCTCGCGGACAAGATCGATCAAGGCCCGAGACCACTAACGGGGGCCTCTTGCCGCGCTGACGAGACGCGCGACCCATCGGACCGCCTCCCGTCCATTGACCACCCCGTCGATGCCCGGATGGCAGCCCGTCGGGTGTCCCCCGCCGGGTGTTGCTCTCGCCGACAGTGATGAGTTTTCGCATCGCAGCGCTGGCAGGAGAGAAGCCTCGTTGATGCACGCCTACGTCGTCGACCCGATCGCGCCCCCTGGATTCGTCCGACCGATGCAGCCGGTCGACCAGCCTGACGAGTCCAGTCTCCTCATAATCGAGAAGGACCTGCATCGACGCCGTCATGGAATCACTGTCCAATTCGGGTGCGGCGCCATCTCCTGCGCAGGCATAGGTGGACGAAGCGCCACGCATGGCCGTTCGTACCCGAGTGACCGCGTCTCGCACCGAGGCGAGAAGCCCTTCAACATGCTCCACATCCCTCTGCGTCCCCAATGAGTCCACAATCTGTGGATAGAGGGCGTCGGCCGCCACGTTCTCTCCGCCGCTGGCGACGGGGAGCGCCGTGGCGAGCGCGAGGTCAGTGCGCTCCGCCACCTGCGTCACTCTGCAGGCGTCCGAGCAGCGTAGGAGGACCGTCCGCTCTTTCTCGATGACCCCTAGCGGACTCAAACCCTCCTCCATGGACCACTGGATACCCCGCTTCACACCACCCGAAACATCAATCCAGATAAATTGTGCTCAGGTCTGCAAATTTGCCTGCCCGGTCAGACCGTGGAGCGCTGGCTGGTTCGACGTGAATCAGCCCCTCAATGACTGGGGCCAATTGCCCCAGCGGTCACTGCCTGTCACCATTGGCACGTGCCCACCGGTCCCGCATCAACGATCGAGGTTCCCCGCGGACCGAATGCATGACGGAGGAGACATCCGGTGAGGAGTCGCTTGCCTCCGAGATAAAGGCCACCTCAGACGACGCCTCGACATCTGCTGAGGGGATCAGCCCCGGCCGGGCCACACTGATCGTCGCGCTCATCGGCGTGCTGGTCACCGTGTCCGTCGCCTGGACGGCGTGGACCCTGAACCGGCACAACGAGCACCGGCTGTTGGAGGTCCAGACCCGTCAAGCGGCCGCACTCTTGAGCTCGGCCATTCTGAGCGTCCAGGATCCGCTTCAGACCGCTCTACAGATCGAGTCCGCAACCGGAGGCGGCGCTCAACAATTCGAGCGGTTCGCCTCGAGCAGCGTCGGGCCCGGCCGGCTCTTCGTCTCGGCCACCCTGTGGAAGAAAAACGGCAGCACCTGGATCCCGATTGCCCAGGTCGGGGGCAGTCCCCTGTTGGCCCCGTACTCGGCACAGTCCATGGCCCTGATCCACAAGGCACTCACCAGTCCCACGTTCGTGGTCACATCACTGCAGTCACACCGAACTCAGAGAATCGGCTACGTCATTGCCGACCCCAAGGCTCCGACCCTGGTCATCTATGCCGAACGGGCCATTCCCGCCAATCGACAGGCGCCGGTGGAGAGCAATTCGGCGTTCTCCGACCTGAACTACGCCACCTATCTCGGACCGACCACCAACCTGTCGGCTCTGGCGACGACAGATCTGCCTCTCAGTGAGTTGCCGATCACCGGCGATACGGTTCGCGTATCGGTACCGTTCGGTAATTCCTCAGTGACACTCGTCACTGCGCCGCGCGGTCCTCTGGGTGGGACGCTCGGCGGTGCGCTCCCCTGGATCTTCCTGGTGGGAGGGGGAGCGCTCACCGCCGGCACGGCCATAGTCACCTATCAGTTGGTCAGGCGGCGCCGAAACGCCTTGCGTGATGCGGGAACGATCGCCGATCTCTACGTACAGCTTGACGACCTCTATGGGGAACAGCGTTCGATAGCGGTTGCCCTGCAGCAAGCTCTTCTGCCCCAGAGGAATCCGTCCATTCCCAATTTGGAGATCGCCTCGCGCTATCTCGCCGGAGCCGACGGTGTCGACATCGGGGGAGACTGGTTCAGCATCATCAGTATCGATGACCGTCGCTTTGCTTTTGTCGTGGGTGACGTCTCGGGTAAGGGCGTCGATGCCGCCGCCATCATGGCGCGCCTCCGGTTCACGGCCCGGGCCTATCTCACCGAGGGGCATGCGCCGGACGTGGTGCTCGAAATGTGCTCCCGACAGCTGAACGTCAACCGAGACGGCCACCTCGCCACGGTGCTGGTGGGCACCGGGGATGTCGACTCAGGCGTGATCACCTTTGCGAACGCCGGACACCTTGATCCACTGATCGTGTCCACGGGCTCCGCCGAATTCGCCCACACCACCGTCGGGCTTCCACTCGGCGTTGCCCCTGTGACCTACGCAGCCACCACCGTCCAGTTGGCACCCGGCTCGGCCGTGGTGGCCTTTACCGATGGTCTGGTGGAGCGGCGCGGTGAGGGAATCGATGTCGGGATGGAACGTCTCGCCCGGACAGCGGGTGACCCGTACCCGGCGCTCGACGATCTGCTGGCCTCACTCACGTCCACGGTAGACAGCGAAGGGCCCGACGACGACATCGCCATCCTGGCGTTTCGCTGGACACCTTCCGGCTGAGACGCGGGGCCGGACCCATCGGTGGACGATGTGCGGATGGATCGGCTTCGCCCTCCGGTGACGCCGGTTTGTGCGTTTCCACGCTTCCTCAGCCGGGCGCCTCACCTGCGCCCTGAGCCGGCGCCGACGCCATGGTGACGATCGGAATCCCGAGTTACCTCTTCGTCGGCCACCACGTAGCGGTCCCGGCCCAGACGGCGAATACGACCCGATGCCAGTCCCGACCGCAGTGCGCCTCGGAACCGGCCCGGTCCCCATGCCCGCGCACCGACTGCGCCGGCAATGGCTGATGCCGACGACGGTCCGTCTCGACCTAGCACTTCGACGATGCGATCTACCTCACCGGCCAGGTTCGGGTTGTCCCTCGGATAGTCGGAGACTTGCGGGAAGGGGGCCCACGACTGACGCGCCAGTCGCAGGCGTGGAGCGGGATAGCGTCCGGTGACCCGCTCGAGGGAGGCGCCGTCCGCTGGGTTGGCTGGCTCGTTGCCAGCTTCCTTGTCGTCTCCCTCGGCGGAGAGCGGCCGGGCCAACTCCTCCAGACTCTTCTGCTCGGCATTGACCCCGATGGCTACCTCGACCAACCCAGCCGCCATCATCAGCCCCGCCCCGATTAGGTACCCGATCGCCGTGTCGGACGGGCGCTTGGTAGCGATCAGATTACCGAACAGAACGGGCCCGATGATTCCGCCCAATCCGGTACCGACCGCGTAGAAGAAGGCGATGGCCAGCGCCCGGGTCTCCATGGGGAAGATCTCGCTCACGGTCAGGTACGCCGCGCTGGCCCCTGCTGACGCAAAGAAAAACACCACCATCCAGGCAATGGTCTGGGTTGTCGCTGTCAGAACTCCGCTGTCGAACAACCACGCCGTCAGCGCCAACAGCACTCCCGACAGGAGGTAGCAGCCGGAGATCATCACCCGCCGACCCACGACGTCAAACAGTCGCCCCAGCAGGACCGGGCCGGCGAAGTTTCCAGCGGCAAAGGCAATCAGGTAGTACCCGATGGATGAAGATGGGACGTGATAAAAGGTGCTCAGCACCAGCGAGTAGGTGAAGAACACCGCGTTGTAGAGGAAGGCCTGGCCCACGAACAGCGATAGACCGAGAATTGAGCGGCGCGGATAGGTGCCGAAGACGATCCGCCCCACTTCGAAAAACCCGATGGATTCTCGCTGGCGGATCTTCACCGAGCCTTCGGGTTCGTCGAGGTGGCTGTCCGTGGACCGTTCGACCTGAGCTTCGATGTCGTCAACCGTGGCCTCCGCTTCGTCGACCCGGTTGTGTGTGAGTTGCCATCTGGGGCTCTCGGGAAGATTCCTCCGCACGAGCAGAATGCCGAGTCCCAGTACGCCACCGATGAGAAAGCAGAGCCGCCATCCGATGTTGACGGCGAACAAGTTGGGATCCAGGAGGAGGAGCGTGGCTGCCGCCCCCACCGCCGTGCCCAGCCAGTAGGAACCATTGACCAACAAGTCGACCGTTCCCCGGACTCGGGCGGGAATCAGTTCGTCGATGGCAGAATTGATGGCCGAATACTCTCCCCCGATCCCCATGCCGGTGAAGAAGCGGAAGGCGAAGAACATCCACACGTCCCGAGAGAAGGCCGTGAGCACGGTGGCCACCAGGTACAGGCCGAGCGTGATCAGAAAGAGCTTCTTTCGCCCGAATCGGTCGGTCAGATATCCGAACAGCAGCGCCCCGGTACACGCTCCGGCGATGTAGATGCCGGCGGCGTCCCCGACCTGGGCGGTCGAGATCGACAGTCCGCTCCCGGCTTTGGTCAGCGTGCTGCCCACGGCTCCCACGATGGTCACCTCGAGACCATCGAGGATCCATACGGTTCCCAGCCCGATCAGGACCATCCAGTGCCAACTCGACCACGGCAGCCGGTCAAGCCGCGACGGCACCTGGGTCTCGACCGCGGCATCGTCGGATGCCGCCTCTTTCCGCCGCTCGTCCGCATTCACTGTCATGTCCCCCCCTTTCGCCTAGGCCACGAAGTACACCCGAACCGCTCGTACCCGCAGGAAGTCCGGCTGAAACAGGTCCCGGGCCGGCTAAGAACCGATTGGAGAGGATCGGTTCGGCGGAGACTCGGGCCCGTGCCGCTGTACCCCGCAGCATCCGGAGCGACTGGTACGCGCTTATCGTTGGATTGACGTCGGGAACGCGTCGCCTCGTCTACCAGCGCTGACTCACGTGGCCGACCCACCCGTCCGTCGACCTCCACCGGTCTCCCGCCCGTTTTCGCTTCCCTGAGGGCCAGGCGGGACGGGACCATCGTTGATCCCCCGGGGCCCCACGCTCGAGGCGATACCGTTCGTGGCGGCAGCCGGACTCCGAGGGGGCGCGTGCACGCCGACCACCGCGTCAGCTAGCCCGACCCCTCGTTACCAGGTAAATTGTCGGCAGGAGAGCGATTCGCTCGCTTATGAGGAGGACCGTTGAAGTGAACGCCGCGTCCATCGTGGGGACCTCGGCTCGACGAAGGAGGGGTGTCCGTTCCCATCCGGGTGCCGACCGTGACCTGGTGCCGCCGAAAGAGGGTCACGGGTTGGGGTTGATCGCTGATGGCATCCACAACGGTGCTGGGAGACGACGGTGGTGGTAGCCGATCAACCTGACATCGTCGTCACCGTCATGACCGACGATCCCTCGGCCCCGGTGATCGCTCTGGCCGGCGAACTGGATCTGGCCAGCGTGGATGCGACCCGAGCCGGAATCGGCCGCGTACTGGTCAGTCAGCCGACACGCCTGACCTTCGATCTGGAAAGGCTGACCTTCATGGACAGTTCCGGCATCGCGTTAATGGTGCAGATCTCCAACGAAATCGAACAGGTGACGTTGACGAACGTGGCTCCAATTGTTCATCGGGTCTTGGAGGCAACGGGTCTGCTGGAGCATTTCGGTCTGGCCACGCGATCGTGAAACGAACGTTCCGGGGATCCGAGGAGTCGGTGGGCGAGGCCAGACGGTTTGTCAAGCAGAACATCTCCGACCTTCCCATTGAAGTTCAGGATTCAGTGAGTCTGATGGTCTCCGAGCTCGCTACCAACGCGCTGGTGCATGCCTCGAGCGGGTTCGATGTCTCCGTCGATAGATCGGTGGCATCCGTGACGATCTCGGTGACCGACCGGGGAGACGGTACTCCGGCCATCCAGTCGCCCAGTTCCAGTGAGCCGCACGGACGCGGACTTCGAATCGTGGAGACGCTCTCGGATGACTGGGGAATCAGTCCCACGACCGAGACCGGCAAGACTGTCTGGTTTCGTATGTCGTTTCGAGGGACAAGGATGGCGGGTCACGAGGTGGACATGGTCGGCGCGGAACAGGATGAAGGGGCGGACCGTGGCAGTGACGGGGCTCCGAAGCAGACCTCCATGACGCGGCCGGACACCGGACAGGCGGACCGTCCCCATGCCCGCCACCGAGCCATCCCAAGGAATCTGAAGACCCCTTTACCTACGCCGACCTGCCCTCGGAGTGTGGTGCCCACCGCCATCCGGCCGTGGCCGGTCGATCGTTGACCTTGCGTCGTCCCTGGATACCCACTGTCTGCGTGGCTGTCGACCCTGCCCCCCAACTTTGGGGTCACCGCGGTGGCCACGCCAGCCGGCTGGGCCAGCGGCTTAGTTCGGGACACCAGCAAAGCGGGCCTGAGACGGCACCGTCACGAGTACCGGTAACCTCGTGAGGTGGTCTCCCGCCTTCCCCAACCAGTGATGCGCGCCACGACGACGTCCACGTCGAGTCCTCGACGGCCCGACCGACTGGGAGGGACGACTCCTGCCCGTCCATCACGGTCCCGGTTGGGGACGGGCGCACCATTCGTACGGATTAGTCGTGGACCAGCCTGAGGTCGGTCCTACACTGCGCGCTCTGCACCAATTGGCACCGTCGGATGTCGCCGACAGCTTGGCCCAATTGGCCGGACGGGTTGGAGCCCACGACACGACGATCTACCTCATTGATTTTGAACAGTCGACGTTGTTTCCAATCCCGGACCGCGGTGCCCACGTCGATTCTCCCGTTGGTATCGCCACCGAGGGAACACTCGAAGGTCGGTCCTTCATCGAACGGCGACTCGTCAGCGGAGCCATGAGCGGGCATACCCGGGTCTGCGTGCCTGTCCTTGAAGGGTCGGACTGTACGGGGGTACTGGCCTTCACCCTGGCGGGTGTTCTCGATGACGACGCCCGTCGCCGCAGCGAGGAACTCGGGATGCTGGCTGGAGCCGCCATCGCCGTCGCCGCCCGTTACACCGATCTGTTCAACCTCGTCCGCCGGCGTAAGGCAATGAGTCTTCCCGCCAGCATCCAGTGGGACCTACTCCCACCCCTTCGACTGACCACGCCCGAGGCCAGCTCCACCGGCGTGCTCGAACCGGCGTACGACGTCGGAGGGGACTCCTTCGATCATGCCGTCAACGGCTTCACCGTTGACATCGCCATCATGGATGCCATGGGCCACGGCCTCGATTCGAGCATCATTTCATCGCTGGCCGTCGGCAGCTACCGGCATGACCGGCGGGAGGGCCAGCCCCTCGAAATCATCCACAACCGTCTCGATGGCGTGCTCGCCGACAGATTCAAGGGCGAGCGGTTCGTCACCGGCCAGATTGCCCGGCTCGATGTCCAATCGGGTCACCTGACCTGGACCAATGCCGGCCACCCACTCCCACTGCACGTCCGCAGCGGTCACGTCCTGCGGGCGCTCTCCTGTCGACCCTCACTACCGTGGGGGCTGCGTGGACGGCTGGCGGAACAGGCGGTTGAGGCTCTGGAACCTGGGGACTCGGTGATCTTCTACACCGACGGTGTGATCGAGGGCCGCCCCCCGGGGGGCGAGCCGTTCGGAATCGACCGGTTCGTCGACATCATCGAACGAGCATCTGCCTCACGCATTCCGTCCGATGTGATCCTGCGCACAACGATCAACGGTGTGATGGACTACCAGGACCGGCGACTGCGTGACGACGCCACCATCCTCTGGTTGACCTGGCGGCCCCAGTCCTGAGGTGAGCGACCGCCCTCCAAGAACGATTGGTCGCGGACGCCGCGGTCAGATTTGGCCCCGAAGGCCGTTTTGACCCCTGCGTGCGTAAACGGCGCCCCCGCTGGGTAATGCGCCTACACGCGCCCCCCAGCCTCAGCAGGTGCCACGAGCAGCCAAAGGAGCAGTGCCCATGAACAATGTATGGAGAGGTGCCGTCATCGGGGCCATCGCCGGTGCAGCCGCCGGTCTCGGGCTCGATCGGCGCACGGCCGACGCCAGCCCGGAGCCCGGGCGAGTCGTCGGAGACGCTACTTCGGTGCTGTCGTCTCTCGGGCAGGGACTCGCCCAGGTGAGCGAGCACATGCACGACTCGAGAATTCCCAAAGTGGTGGCACATACCACCGAGGTGGTCACGCGGAAGGTTCGCGACCTCCCCACCGACCGGGACGCGGGCGACATGGTTCGAGCTGGTGCCGCCAAGGCAGCTCAGATCAGTACGGACGTCTCGGGATCGATCATTACCGGTCTGTCCGGCTCGTGATCGACACTCTGGTTCGAACCGGCTGGGACGTCGTCCCATGACATCAACGCGTACGTTCATTCCTCTCGGGCCGATCGATACCGACCCGAGAGGGGCAGCACGATCCACAGGCCCACGAACATGCACACCGTGGCCCCCACGACCAGGGGAAGGCTGATGCCCCGCACCACCGCACTGGCGACCAGAAGTACTGCGCCGCAGATCGAGATTCCCACCGTCGCCAAACCGGAGAGTGCCAGTACGTTGGCAGTGCGCAACAATTGCGCCTTGCGATGGCGGCGGAAGACGATGCGGTGATAGGCGACCGGGGCTGACAACTGTGCCGTGGCCAGTGCCGCCAACAGGATCACCACGATGTACAGGTGGCGCTGGTTCAGACTCAAGCGCACGAACCGAGCACTGAACGGCAGAGCCAGCAGGAAACCGAAGAGGACTTGCACGCCCACAGTGGCGACGCGGAGCTCCTGTAGCAGCTCGACCAGATTGCGGTCATCACGCTCCTCCTCGGTCTCGTTTCTGCCTGGATCGTCCTGAGCCTGCTCACGTGCGGATCTCGGGAGGAGACCATTCTCCGCATGGGAACTATCCTCGGTCGGTTCCGAGTTCGACCTACTCGGCGCCACCGTCGCTGGTGTCACGATTCACACCGACCGTTCAGGCCGGCGACCTGCTGGCCCTGCTGGCTGTCCACATCCGCACCCATCAGCCCGGAGGCCAGTGGCGCAACCGGAGCCAAGGTCGGCAGAAGAAGAATGGCGAATCTCACCGCCGCGGAGAGGAAGGCCACTACGAGCAACGCCCATTCTGCTGCTCTACCCGACCCGTCCGGTGGCAAACGGGACCGGGTTCTCCGCGACCCGGGGGGTAGTTCCCACCGTCGACTCGAAGAGGCATGCCTGCGTACCCCGGGAAGTCTCGCATTCCGCCGGTGGTCCACTCCTCTGCCCAGCTGTCCCGGCAGGCACCATGGTTGGGTGGGACCTTCGGAGGGAATGGTTTTGTGATGCGTGCCACCCCTCAGCCGCCGGGGACGGTAGACGAGCAGTTGGGTTCGCCCGCCCTCAGCTTTGAAGAGGGTTGGCTCCTCAGACTGGTGCTCGGATCCATCGTGGTCGTCCTCCCCACGCGGCGTGGGCGGCGCGCCGGTGATCGAAGCGCGTAGGGCTGATCATGGCCATGCCCGGTGTCCGCCTGTCCCCGGCGCGGCGATGCACCATCGGAGACCGACGATCGTGTCGGATCCCAGTGCCGGTGGGTCGGGACCCCAGGGGCTCATCGCCGCGGCGGACGGCTACTGGGGTCGGGGTCACTCAACCGGAACGGCGTCGGCCCGGGGAGTGGCGGCAGGGCGGGAGCCCGACGCTACGGCCGGAGTGCCACCGATGGGGCCCATGAACGGCATGTCCGGTCCACGAGGACCGGCCCGTCTCGACGATCGCGGGGTCACCGACCGGGTCCCTTCCGCACCATGAGGCTCCTCGACATGGTGTTGGCGGCGATCGACAAGTGGCAGCGTAGCCATCGACCTGCTGCCAGTAATTTACGGCGTCATCAGGAAGTTCGGCGACGACGATGCCCATCTGTATGTGGTGTCACTGGGTTGGTATGGATTCGTCGCCATCTACCCCCTGCTGTTGGTGGCGGTCACCGTACTTGCGTTCATCGGCGCCCCATCGCTGGGGCACCATCTCACTGCCACGCTCCGGGAGTTTCCGGTCGTAGGGTCACAGTTCCATCCGGCACCCGGGACACACCGGCTGCATGGCAGTGTGATCGGTCTGGCCGTCGGTCTGGTCGGCTTGGTCTACGGCGCTCAGGGTGTGACCCAGTCCGCGCAGCGGGCGATGGTGCGGGTGTGGGACGTTCCCCAACCAGAAGTACCAGGGTACCTGCAACGCCTCGGCCGCAGCCTCACCGGACTGACCATCATCGGAGGGACCTTTGCAATTAATGCGGCCCTCGCCACCTTCACCACCAGCGTCGGCGTCGACTCCGTGCTGCGGATACTGGTCCTCCTGGGTATGGCCCTGGTGAACGGCGGACTCTACATCGCAGCCTTCCGCGCTCTGACTCCCCCAGCGATCCCCACCCGTGCGCTGGCCCCCGGAGCTGCGCTCGCCGCCCTCGGCTTCACAGTCCTGATCACGCTCGGATCCGGACTGGTCCAGCACCAGCTCCGGAACAGCTCGGCAACGTACGGGCAGTTCGGGATGGTCATCGGACTGGTGGCGTTTCTCTTCTTGCTCGCAACCATCAGCCTCTATGGCGCCGAGCTCAATCCCGTACTGGACAGGACGCTCTGGCCCCGCGCCCTTCGGACCAGCCATCCGGCCGGGGCGGAGGACCAAGTACCGAAGGACACACCTCGCCAGAGTCTCGATGGACCGGATCGTCCCGCGTGCGTGGAACTCCCTTCGGTCGCTCCGAAGCCGGCCAAGACCGATCTGGGAGTAGGGAGTCCGGCACCGGTGTCACGATCCGCCGAACCTTCACCCTGACGGTTCCCCGGGATCCTCACGTGGCCGGCGTTTGTCCGCCGGTCCGGTCGGGTACTGGAGTTGCAAGGAGGCCGCACACACCCCGAACCTTGCGGATGATCATTATGCTCGCTCTCTATATCATCGTTCCCATCATGGTCTTGGCCGTGGCGATTGCCGTTCTGCCGGTTCTGCTTGGATCCCTTCGGCACAACCGAGCCATGCGGCACGGGAAGGTTGAAACGGTCGCCTCCGCCGATGAGGAGGCCGACTTCTGGCACCGCATGCTCGGCCGCGGGTCCGGGCGTCGTCCGGTCAGGACGCCCGACCTTCTCGCCGACGGTGAAGTGACACGAGTAATTGCCAAGCCGGAAGACCGGATCGCGGTCGACGGCGATTCCTCGTGGAGCCCACGGCGGTGAACAGTCCGGAGTCGAACCGCCAGGTCGCCCGACCGGGGCGAGCCTCCCCGGGCCGACTGCCGATGGAGGAGTTGATCCGTGCCCGTCTACACCGCGGATGAGCACGGCGCTGCATCCCTTGCTTCGGCCGCCTCGTCCGGCACCCGATCCCCGGACGGTTGCCGGGCAGCTCGGTTTGAAGTAGTGCCGGAAGAGAACGGGGGTGGCGTGGATCGGCTGCCGAAAAGCAACCCGCTCAGCGTCATCGAGTACCTCGGCGAGGAAGTCCCCTGGGAGTTGGAGAGGTTGGAGTCACTAGACCAGCTGGTCACGTCCTGGCGTGACTGGGCCTCGGCAAGTTCCGATCCCCGACTTCCTACCTATTCGTCGTGGCTCCAGGAGACCTACCGCATGTTTCAGAGATCGCCCGGACTCGACGGTGTGGGCTGAGTGACGGGCACGTCAGCCGGCTCATCCCATGAGGTGTGCTCAGCCCATGGGGCTACGACCGGCGGCGACAGCGAGGTTTCCTCCCAGACGCATCCGGGTATGAGCGGGCTGTCCGACGAACCGAGGGAGGTGGGAATGCCACGCCAATCGTGGAGCAAGAAGCGCGAACGCCAATACGAACACATCCGCGACGGCCTCGAGGAGCACGGCAGACCGGCGGCGTTGTCCGAGGAGATCGCGGCACGGACCGTCAACAAAGCCCGAGCCCGGAGCGGTGAAGCGGCATCAGCGAGCACCACCTCGACCCGGGACATCTCCTCGGGAAGGCGCGGTGGCCTCCGCTCGCACAAGGGTCCGGGAGGGCGCACCAAACAGCAGCTCTACGAGGAGGCCAGGCGCGAGGGGGTGACAGGTCGATCGACCATGAGCAAGGCGCAACTTGAGCGGGCCGTGAACGGGCGGTGACGGAGTCAGTCGGTCGTCAGTGGCCCTTGCCGAGGTCTCCTGTAGGACACCCAAGATGGTCAAGGCTCCTGTCGAAGGCCGGTGGCCCTTGCCCACGGTTGTGTTCCTCGTGGGAGGGTTTGTGGAGGTCGTCGAGCGGGTAGACCGGTGACGACCAGGCATGACGAGAAGGAGGCAGTGAAGTGGGAGATCGCACAGAACCAGACGAGGCTACGCGTGCCGTCGAGGACTCCGACGCTGATCGTGGGCACGAGGCTGACAGGGCAGCGACCGACGAGGAGGCAGAGGCCGCCGAAGAGGCGTTCTCCGCGGACGATCCCCAACGGCGCCAGGAGGTCGCTGAACACGAGAAGGAGATGATGGAGATTGGTGCCACCGTCAAGGGCGAGGGCGAAATCGAGTAGCCGGAAGCTACGCCCGTTTCCAACCCGGGACCAGCGCCAAGGTCCGGCCGGGTGCTAGGGCGCTGAACCTCCGACCGACCTGATTGGCTGTCCGGTCCCGTGGGTAGGATCCCAGCATGACTCCCGATGAGAACCGACCTGACCCTGGCGCCATCGATGGCAGTGTCGACAAGGAGTCCGTAGCCAGTCGAGCCGGGGGTCGGCCGCCCGAGGAACGCACCAGCGACGATGCCGGCTCGCAAGCCAGGGCCATTCTCGAAGAATCGGAAGAGAGGATCGCTGAAGGTCTCCACGCCTCGGACCCCCCCGGTCAGACTGCTCCGACGTGAATGGCGAACGGAATTCGGCCACGGTCCACGGACCGCGACGAAGGCGCGGCCATCGACCAGGTTCGTCCGGAATGGCCAGTAGCGCTACTTGTTCTGGGTGACCTTTTCAGTCACCCTGTTCACCGCGTCCTTCAGCTTCCCTTTTCCCCGATCGACGGACCGTCTGAATTCACTCGCTTGTCGGCGGTGACCTCACCGACCGCCTGTTTGGCCCTCCGGTTGTGGATGGGTCGACGGCCCCCGGCCGCGGCCGTCGTTCGATGATCCCCCGTCTGCGGGCCGCCGTGGAAGTGGCGGTGGCGGCTTTCGGGATCATGCCGGTCTTGAGCTTCGAGTCTGTGACCATCGCAGGTCCGCTGTTCCCCCGACTTCATCCACCACCTGACGCCGGAGCCGCCCCCGCCTCCCGACGCACAGCGGCGGCGAACCGGTCGGCGGCGCCGGCATCCAGGGTCAGGAAGAACGACGGCTCGTTCAACTCCACCTCGAGGACGACGTCGTCCCCTTTCTCCGTCCGCACCAGATCCACGCGGGCGTAGAGCGGTGGGACCGACACCCCCAGTTGGTCCGCACCGATCCGGCTCACGGCATCGACGGACCTGCGCACCACCTGATCCTGCTGGGGGGTGAGCACCACCTTCTCCAGGCTCTGGTACCCGTCCATGACGGCGCCGCCGAGGGCCAACATGGGCCCCTTGCGGAATGCATGGGAGAGTCCTCCGCCGAAGAGTACGGCACTCACCTCCCCCTCGGTGGCGACCGAGGGGACGGCCGGCTGGACCATCACCGGCATGCCGTGCCCCAGGATGCGCCGGCCTAGCGCCAGGGCCTTCGGATCGCCGGGGTCGAAGCGGCCGGTGTCCGCGCTGCCGGCCGACACCACCGGCTTGACCACCACCTCCCCTTCGTCCGCGGCCAGCGCCTCGATCAACTGCTCGGGTGACGGACAGATGCGGGTGGGAATGACCGGGACGCCCGCGGAACCCAACTGAAGCAGATAGCGCTTGTCAAGGTTCCACGCCACCAGGGCGGGCGGATTGCGGAGGGTGCCGAGGAGGTCCATGGACAACAGCCACCGTCGGTACTCGTCGAGACGGGGCACATAGTCCCATGGGGATCGGATGACCACCAGGTCGTAGTGGTCCCAGGGCACCTCCGGATCCCACCAGACATGGTGGTCGAGGTCCATGCCGGCCCGGGCGAAGGCCTCCTCGTGCAGGGGACGGTCAACATCGTGGTGACCGAGGACCTCGGGGACCGTGGTCACGAAAGCGATGCGCACGACGGGTCACTGTACCGTCGCCCATCGGGGGTCAGGAGTGGTGCGGAGGCCGCTCGTGGCGCTGGCGCTCCATCCAACACCGGTCGCAGTCCTCGCACGAGGGGGCGCCCCCGGAGCTCGGTCGGTCCGTTCGGGCGTGGAAGCCGGGGTGGCCGCACAGGCCGCAGATCGGGTTGGACTCGGAAGGGGCCATGGTCTCGGTCGTAGGCGGGAGGAGGGGCGGCACTGCCCTGCAGGTTAGCTGCGGGCGGTCGGGTCCCTTCGGGGTGGCGCGCTGACCGTCGACTCACCGCACCGGGCCTACCACCCGGACGTCGGTGCTCGACGGCCCCGGGACAGGTCCGGCCGGTCCCGTGTGTCCTGCCACCGATCCCACCGGACTGGTCATACCCACCACACGCTTCAGCCGGTGATCCGGTTGCCGGGCCCGGTACGGAAGTGGCCGGCACCGCGACACCCCCTCGACCAGCACGAAAGCTCCGGGGGAGAGACTCGAACTCTCAACCTAGCGGTTAACAGCCGCTCGCTCTGCCGATTGAGCTACCCCGGAAAGGTGCGCGCACCGAGGCCGACCTGCGCCACGGCGTGCCTGAGGACATTAGCCGGTGCCGGCCGGCGGGACGGGCAAAGGTGCGCCGCCCCTCTGCCGCGGGCACAATGGGTCGATGAAGTTCCGTATCGGCACCGCCATGGCCTTCGCCACCGGTTACGTCCTCGGCACCCGGGCCGGCCGGGAACGGTATCTCCAGATCGTCCGGGCCGCCGGCCGGGTCAGCCGCTCGGCGCCGGTCACCGGCACCGCCACCCTGGTCAGCGAGAAGTCCAAGGCCGTGGCGGCGCTGGGTGTCGAGCGCATGAAGGACACCATCGGCGTCCGCCTGGGATGGCGCAACGGTGACCAGGCCGCCGACGCCATCGCCCTCGACCTGGCCGAGGACCTGGCCACGGCGCTCAACAGCCGACGGTTCCAGCCGGAGCGCCGGCAGTTGGTCACGGCCCCGGCCCCCATCCACCTCGACGGGTGATCCCACTTCCCACCGGGGACGAGCCGGCCGACTAGGCCTCGTCGAGGTAGTCCCGCAGCAGTTGGGCCGACTCGGGACGGCGGAGTTTGGCCAACGTCTTGGCCTCGATCTGGCGGATGCGCTCGCGGGTGACACCGAAGGCCTTGCCCACCTCCTCCAGAGTGCGGATCTTGCCGTCCTCCAGTCCGAACCGGAGCCGGACCACATCCTGTTCCCGGGACGACAGGTGGCCGAGGGCCTCCCGCACCGCGTTGTCCAGCATCATCCGGGCGGCGGCGTCGTCGGGCACGACCGCCTCGCGGTCCTCGATCAGGTCGGACAGGCTGAAGTCGTCCTCGTCCCCCATGGGCTGCTCGAGTGAGACCGTGTCCTGGTTGATGCGCTGGATCTCGCGCACCCGCTCGATGGAGAAGTCGACCCTCCCGGCCACCTCCTCGGCGCTGGGCTCGCGGCCGAGCTCCTGGAGGAGCTGGCGTTGGGCCCACACCACCTTGTTGATGGTCTCCACCATGTGGACGGGGATGCGGATGGTCCGGGCCTGGTCGGCGATGGCCCGGGTGATGGCCTGCCGGATCCACCAGGTGGCGTAGGTGGAGAACTTGAACCCCTTGGTGTGGTCGAACTTCTCCACCGCCCGCATGAGGCCGAGGTTGCCCTCCTGGATGAGGTCGAGAAAGGCCAGGCCCCGGTTGCGGTAGCGCTTGGCGATGGACACCACCAGCCGCAGGTTGGCCTCGATCAGGGCCTCCTTGGCCAGCTGGCCCCGACGCATCATCACCCGGTCGGCGGCCCGGCCGCCGTAGGGCTCCCCGCTGGCCTCGTGCACGGTCAGGCGCTCCAGCGCCTCGTTGCCGGCCACGATGCGCTCGGCCAGCTCCACCTCCAGGGCGGCGTCCAGGAGCTTGACCTTGCCGATCTCCTTCAGGTACATGTGCACGGGATCGGCGGCCGAGCCCCGGAACCCGTCGCTGTCCGAGTACACCTCCTTGGCCGGTGTCCGTCGGGGAGCCCGGTCCTTCTTGGCCGGAGGCGACAGGGGTGGCGGCGCCGCCGTCGCCGGCACCTCGACCGCCGACGCCGGTGCTGCCGCGGCCGGAGAGGAGGGGCGCGCCGGGGTGAGGCCGTTCCACCGGGACGGGTCGCGGTCCGGCTCGAGCGCCACGATCCGGGCCGGCGGTGGGCCGCCTGCTTCCACCCGTGGGTCGAGACCGTCGGGCGGCATCGAGAGGTCGTGCTGGAGCCGACCGGACAGTTCGTCGGCCACCGACACGGTCATGGGCAGCACCGTCGTCTCCCCGGTGTCGTAGGTGAATTCGATACCGGCCTGCTTGATCCGGTCAACCACGTCGGCGATGAGCTCGGCACTGAGCTCGACCGAACGGAGCACCGTCATCACGTCGTCCTGGGTCAGGCCACCCCGGGCCCGGCCCATGCGGATGAGGGCGTCGAACTGGGCAGCCGGAAGCACGTCGAGCACTCCCCCGGGCGGCCGGATCGAGGGTCTCGGATGCCACCGACCCGACCGGTGTCGTCACGTGCCGGGCGATCACGATGCGGGTTCCGCGGTAGTCGTCTGTGCCCTCACCACCAGCCAGGCTACCAACCTGGCCGTCGCTTCCGCCGAGGCAACCGGATCGTCCAGCTCCTGGACCCAGGACGCCACCTCGGCAGCCTCGTCCACGGCGGCCGGCGAGGTCCTGGCCTCGGCGGTGATCACGATCAGCTGGCCCCGGGCCGCGTCCCTCACCAGTTGGAGCACCACCTCGTCGGGCCCTCCCCGCGGCTCTTCCACCGTCAGTCGGACCAGCAGGGCCCGGACCTCGGGGCGGGCATCCTCGATGACCTGGTGCAGCGGCTCGGCGTCGGCCGCCGGCCAGGACCTCGAAGGCCTCCCGCTGGAGGTCGTCACGGAACAGGGCGGCCTCGAGCCGGTCGGCCACCTCCTCGGGCCGGTGGATGGCCAGGCGCAGCGCCTCCAGCCCGGGCCGGAACTCGGGGGCCGACCGCCGGGCGGTCCGGTGACCGGCGGGGCCGCCCCGGCCCGATCCCCCGGGACCACCGGCCCGATCGTCGTCGGGCCGGATGCCTCCACCGTCGAAGCCGTCGGCGTCCCACTCGCCGTCGGCCTCGGGCTCGCGCACCCACGGGATCGTCAGGGCCCGCCGGCGCCCCACCCCGTCGGGTGCCGCTCCCGCCCCGGGGGGCCACGGCCCCCGACCTCCGACCCGATGCCGCCGCCGCCTCCGCAGGAGGTCCCTCCCGGCGCAGCCGCTCCAGCCGGTCGCGCAGCAGGGTGGGCTCGAGCCGGCAGCGCTCGGCCACCTGCATCAGGTACTGGTCCCGGACCAGGTTGTCGGGGTGCTCGGCCACGGCGGCCAGGGCCGAGTCGGCGGCCCGGGCCCGTCCCTCGGGCGTGCCCAGCTCGGCGGCGTCGAGGATCCGGTCCACCCGGAACTGGAGGAACGGTTTGGCCCCGGCGATGGCCGCCCGCAGCCCGTCGGGATCGGTCCGGGCCATCTCCCCCGGGTCGGAGCCCTGAGGCAGGGCGGCCACGGCCACGTCGATGGACAGCTTGCGCTGCCACTCGTAGAAGCGGCCGGCGGCCGACTGTCCCGCCCCGTCGGCATCGAAGGCCAGGACCACCCGGGAGGCGAAGCCCCGGAGCAGCTTCACGTGCTCCTCGGCCAGGGCCGTGCCGCAGGTGGCCACGGCCCGCTCCACGCCCACACCGAACAGCCCGATGACGTCGGTGTAGCCCTCGCACACCACCACCTCGTCGGAGGCGATGATGTCCTGCTTGGCCCAGTTGAGGGCGTACAGCGTCTTGCGCTTGGAGTAGATGGGGGTCTCCGAGGAGTTCTTGTACTTGGCCGGGTCGGTGCCCCCGGGCAGCACCCGTCCCCCGAGGGCCACCGGGTGGCCCGACGGATCGCAGATGGGGAAGAGGACCCGGGCCCGGAAGGCGTCCTGGAGGCGGTGGCGGCGGTTGACGAAGCCCAGCCCCGCCCCCACGGCCAACTCCTCGTCGAGTCCCAGTCCGGCGCACAGGGCGTCCCAGTCGTCGGGAGCCCAGCCCAGGCGGAACCGCCGCACCACCTCACCGTCGTAGCCCCGGCTGCGCAGGTAGTCCCGGGCCTGGCCGGCGTCGGGCGAGGTCAGCAGGCGGCGGTGGTACCACTCGGTGGCCTGCTCCATGGCGTCGAGGTACACCTTCCGACGCTGGCTGTCCCGGCCGGAGGTGGCGTCCTCCCGGATGGTGATGCCGGCCTTGTCGGCCAGGCGACGCACGGCGTCGACGAAGTCGAGGTGCTCGATGGCCCGGACGAAGCTGATGGCGTCACCCTTGGCCTGGCACCCGAAGCAGTAGTAGAAGCCCTCCTCGGCGTTGACGCTGAACGAGGGGGTCTTCTCACCGTGGAACGGACACAGGCCCTGCCACCGTCGCCCCACCTTCTTGAGCGCGGCGTGCTCCCCGATCAGGGCGACGATGTCGGTCTCCACCCTGACCCGGGCTACGTCCTCGTCGGGGATGCCCATGGGTGATGACGGTACCGCGTCCCCGGCCGGCTCCGTCCGGCCGCCGCCGACCCGGGCGTCCGCCACGGCCCCGGAGCCCGGCGCCAGGTCCTACCGTTTGGTCTTGGCCTTGTGCGCCGGCTTCCCGGCCGCCTTGGCCTTGGACCCCTTCGGGGACGTGGTGAGGCCGGCCAGCACGGCCTGGGCCGCGGCCAGGCGGGCGATGGGCACCCGAAAGGGTGAGCAGCTGACGTAGTCCAGCCCGGCCGCCGCGAAGGTGGCGATGGACTCGGGATCGCCCCCGTGTTCGCCGCACACCCCGATCTTCAGCGTGGGACGGGTGGCCCGGCCCCGCTCCACACCCAGGCGCACCAGCTCCCCGACCCCGTCGGGATCCACCACCTCGAAGGGGTTCCGCTTGAGGAGCCCCTGCTCGAGGTAGGCCGACATCATCCGGCCCTCGACATCGTCCCGGCTGAAGCCGAAGGTCATCTGGGTGAGGTCGTTGGTGCCGAAGGAGAAGAAGTCGGCCTCCTCGGCGATCTCGCCGGCCCGGAGGGCGGCCCGGGGGGTCTCGATCATGGTGCCGATGAGCACCTCGAGCTTCCCCTCCTCGGCGCCGGTCGACCCCGTCGTGGCCAGGGCCTCGGCGATGGCCGCCTCCACCCACGAGCGGGCCAGGGCCAGCTCCTCCCGCGACACCGTCAGCGGGATCATGATCTCCACGATCGGATGCCCCCCCGCCTCGACCCGGTCGAGGGCCGCCTCCATCAGGGCCCGGACCTGCATGGCGTAGAGCCCGGGCTTGATCACCCCGAGGCGCACACCGCGGGTGCCCAGCATGGGGTTGAACTCGTGCCAGGTCTTGGCCGCCTCGTACAGTCGGCTCTCCTCCTCGGTGAGCCCGGCGGTGGCCTCCTTGATGGCCAGCTCCTGGGTGTCGGGTAGGAACTCATGCAGGGGCGGGTCGAGCAGGCGGACGGTCACGGGCAGGGAGTCCATGGCCTCGAGGATCTCCACGAAGTCGGAGCGCTGGGCCACCCGCAGCGCCTCCAGGGCCCGCTCTTCCTCGTCCGGGGTCGAGGCCAGGATCATCCGGCGCACGACGGGGAGGCGGTCCTCGGCCAGGAACATGTGCTCGGTCCGGCACAGGCCGATGCCCTCGGCCCCGTGGCGGCGGGCGTTGGCGGCGTCCGGGCCGGTGTCGGCGTTGGCGCGCACCCCCAGATGGCCGGACCGGACCCGGTCGGCCCATCCGAGGACGGTCTCGAACTCGGGGGGCGTCTCCCCGGCCGTCACCGGGACCTGGCCCAGCATGACGGTACCGTTGGTGCCGTCGACCGAGATCCAGTCCCCCTCGTTGACCACGGTGCCACCCACCGCGAACGACGAGCCCGAGATGCGCAGCACCTCGGCGCCCACCACGGCCGGCTTGCCCCATCCCCGGGCCACGACGGCCGCATGGCTGACCAGTCCGCCCCGGGCGGTCAGGATCCCTTCGGCGGCCAGCATCCCGTGCACGTCCTCGGGAGAGGTCTCGCTCCGGACCAGCACCACCTTCTCGCCCCGAACGGCCGCACTCTGGGCATCGTCAGCGGTCAGGTAGACCCGGCCCACGGCGGCGCCCGGCGAGGCCCCGAGGCCCCGGGCTAGGACGGCATGTCCCGAACCGGAGAACTGGGGGTGGAGGACCTGTTCGAGATGCTCGCCGGTGATCCGGTCCAGCGCCTCCTCCTTGGACAGCTTGATGGCCTTCTCCCCCACCATGTCCACCGCCATCCTGAGGGCGGCCCGGCCGGTGCGCTTGCCCACCCGGGTCTGGAGCATCCACAACTTGCCCTGCTCGATGGTGAACTCGGTGTCGCACATGTCCCGGTAGTGCGCCTCCAGGCGGGCGAAGATGGCCAGCAGCTCGGCGTGGATGACCGGGAACAGGTCCTTCAGGGCCGCGAGCGGCTGGGTGTTCCGGATGCCGGCCACCACGTCCTCGCCCTGGGCGTTGACCAGAAAGTCGCCGTACTCGCCCGTGGCACCGGTGGCCGGGTCACGGGTGAAGCCGACGCCGGTGCCCGAGGTGTCGTCGCGGTTGCCGAACACCATGGCCTGCACGTTCACGGCGGTGCCGAGGTCGTGGGCGATGCGCTCGCGGACCCGGTAGGCCACCGCCCTCGGCCCGTCCCACGAGGCGAAGACGGCCTCGATGGCCCCCCGCAGCTGCTCGTCGGGATCCTGGGGGAAGGGCGTGCCGGTGTGACGCTCCACGATCTGCTGGTAGGCGTCGACCAGGTAGCGGAGCAGCTCGACGGGCACCCCGGCGTCCGACGTGGTGCCGGCCAGCTCCTTGGCCGCGTCGAGGAGGGCGTCGAACTCGTCGCCGGGGATGTCCAGCACGATGCGCCCGTACATGGCGATGAACCGGCGGTAGGAGTCGAAGGCGAACCGCTCGTCGTCGGTCTGTTTGGCCAGGCCCTCGACGGAGTGGTCGTTGAGACCCAGGTTGAGGACGGTGTCCATCATCCCCGGCATGGAGAACTTGGCCCCGGACCGCACCGACACCAGCAGGGGGTCGCTCGGGTCGCCGATCCTCTTGCCCATCTTCTTCTCGAGGCGGCTCCTGGCCTTGGCCACCTCGGCGGTCAGCCCCTCGGGCCAGCCCCCCTCCATGTAGCTACGGCAGGCGGTGGTGCCGATGGTGAACCCGGGCGGCACCGGCAGCTCCAGCACCGAGGTCATCTCGGCCAGGTTGGCCCCCTTGCCCCCGAGGAGGTCCTTCATCTCCATCGGGGGCTTACGGTGGGTATGGTCGAAGTCGAAGACGAAGGGCATCGGTACAGGTTCCTTGGGGTGGTTTCGGAGTGCGGCCCGGACCGGACGGCGTCCACCGGCCCACACTCCCGAAGCCTACCTGGCGCCTGTCGGCCCGATCGACGACCCCGGCGGCCGTCACCGGGTTCAGGTCCGGTCCATCCTCGATCGGAGTTCGGCCACCAAGCCGTCGACCGGCACCCGGACCTGCTCGGTGGTGTCGCGGTCCCGCACCGTCACGGCCCGGTCCTCCAGCGATTCGAAGTCGACGGTCACGCACCACGGGGTGCCCACCTCGTCCTGGCGCCGGTACCGCTTCCCGATCGACTGGGTCGTGTCGTAGTCGCACATGAAGTGGGGCTGGAGCGACGCCAGCACCTGGCGGGCCAGGGGCTCCAGAGTCTCCTTCTTGGACAGCGGCAGCACACCCACCTGGTACGGGGCCAGCCTCGGGTGCAGGCGCAGCACCTTGCGCGCCTCGCCCCCGACCTGGTCCTCGTGGTACGCCGAGAGGAGGAAGGCCATCATGGTGCGGGTGGCCCCGGCGGCGGGCTCGATGACGTAGGGCACGTAGCGCTCACCGGTGGCCTGGTCGAAGTACTCGAGGCGCTCGCCGGAGGCGGCGGCATGGGCCTTGAGGTCGAAGTCGGTCCGGTTGGCGATGCCCTCCAGCTCGTCCCATCCCCACGGGAACAGGAACTCCACGTCGGCGGTGGCCGCCGAGTAGTGGGAGAGCTCGGAGGCGTCGTGATGGCGGAGGTGGAGCTGGTCGGCGGGGATGCCGAGGTCGGTGTACCACCGGAACCGCTCGTCCAGCCAGTACTCGAACCAGTGCGGGGCCTCGGCCGGGGGGACGAAGTACTCCATCTCCATCTGCTCGAACTCCCGGGTGCGGAATACGAAGTTCTGGGGGGTGATCTCGTTGCGGAACGACTTGCCCACCTGGGCGATGCCGAAGGGCGGCTTCTTGCGGGTGGTCTGGAGCACGTTGGCGAAGTTGATGAACATGCCCTGGGCCGTCTCGGGACGGAGGTACGCCACCGCCCCCTCGCTCTCCAGCGGGCCGGCATGGGTCTTGAACATGAGGTTGAAGGCACGGGCCTCGGTGAACTCGGTGGAGCCGCAGTTGGGGCAGACCCCGTCGATCTTGTCCTGACGCCAGCGCTGGTGGCAGTGGCGACAGTCCACCAGGGGATCGGTGAAGTTGGACAGGTGGCCCGAGGCCTCCCACACCGCCGGGGGGGAGAGGATGGAGGCGTCGAGGCCGACCACGTCGTCCCGGCGCTGCACCATGGCCTCCCACCAGGCATTCTTGACATTGCGCAACAGGTTCACACCCAACGGCCCGTAGTCGTAGGTGGAGCGGAAGCCGCCGTAGATCTCGGCCGACTGGAAGATGAAGCCGCGCCGCTTGCACAGCGAGACCACCTTCTCCATGAGGTCCCCCTTGTCCGTGAGGTCCTTCTTGTCCGTGAGGTCCTTCTTGTCCGTGAGGTCCTTCTTGTCCGCGAGGTCCTCGGGCGCGTCGGGCTCAGCTTCCGGGTCAGGCATAGGGACGAATCGTACCGGCTGACCCGGCTCCGGCGGCCACGGCGCCGCCGGTGACCCGCTTCCCTTCGCCGACACCGCCGTCGGTGAGGAGACGGGTGGTCACGGCGTTGGCCAGCAGCCGGCCCCGGACGGTGAGCACGGCCCGGCCCTGCGACCGGTCCACCAGACCCTCCAGCTCCGCGCCGTCGGGGAGGGCGTCGAGCGGGACCCCGGCCGGCGTGCGCAGCGCCAGGGCGAGAGCCTCGAAGCGGCGCTGACCGTCGGTGAGCACCTCCTGGCCGGCAAGCGTCGGAAGTCCGGCCTCGACGGCCGTCACATAGCGATCGGGAGTGCGGACGTTCCACCACCGCCGTCCCGACCGGTGGGAGTGGGCCGCCGACCCGATGCCGCGGTAGTCGCCCTGAGCCCAGTACAGACCGTTGTGCCGGCACGCGTGGCCGGGCAGCGCCCAGTTGGAGATCTCCTCCCACCGGTAGCCCCGTCCGACGAGGACGCTGTCGGCCTGCTCGTACCGGTCGGCTTGGGCGTCCTCGTCGGGGTGGCGGTCCGGGGCGGCGGCCAGCGGGGTGCCGGGCTCCACGGTGAGGGAGTAGGCGCTCAGATGCGGCGGGGGCGACGCCAGTCCGAGGACATCGTCGAGGCTCCGCGCCCAGTCGGCGTCGCTCTCGCCCGAGCCCCCGATGATGAGGTCCATGCTCCACGACTCGAAGCCCGTCGCCGCCACCGCCTCGGCCGCTTCGGAGGCCTGGTCGGAGCCGTGGCGCCGGCCGAGGCCGGCCAGCACGTGGGGGACGGTGGACTGCACGCCGAGGGAGATGCGGGTCACGCCGGCAGACCGGTAGGCGCCGAGCCGGGCCGGGTCGGCGTCCTCGGGGTTGCACTCCACGGTGACCTCGGCCCCGGCCCGGCGGGGCACAGCGTCGAGGATGGAGGCGAGCAGATCGGCCGGGAGCCGGGACGGTGTCCCCCCGCCGAAGAAGACCGACGTGGCCTCGGGCATCCCCTCCTCGACGCCTGCCCGCCCCAGCTCGACCACGCAGGCGGCGGCGTAGGACGCCATCAGGTGGTCCCGGTCGGTGTAGGTGGCGAAGGCGCAGTAGTCGCAGCGGGCCCGGCAGAACGGGACGTGCACATAGACCCCGAAGGGCGGGTCCGGTCTCACTGGGGCCGCCGACCCGTAGTCGCGGCCAGGGACAGTTTGGCCTCCCGCCACCGGCGCAGGGCCTCGGACCGCTCGGTGGCGTGGTCCACGATGGGGTTCGGGTAGCCGAACCCGTCGGCCTCGGGCACATAGGCACGGACGTAGGCGCCGTCGGGGTCGAAGCGCTCGGCCTGGACGGTGGGGTTGAACACCCGGTGAAACGGGGCGGCGTCGGTGCCGGTGCCGGCCACCCACTGCCAGCCGTGGTTGTTGGAGGCCAGGTCCCCGTCGACCAGTAGGTCGAGGAAGAGCCGCGCCCCCCGACGCCAATCGAGGTGGAGGTCCTTGACCAGGAACGAGGCCGTCAGCATCCGGATCCGGTTGTGCATCCACCCCTCGTACCGCAGCTGGCGCATGCCCGCGTCGACCAGCGGGAAGCCGGTGCGACCGGCGGCCCAGGCGGCGAAGCGCTCGTCGGCCCGGGGCCCGGTGTCCCAGCGGAGATGGGTCCCGACCGGCAGGAAGGACTCCCACGCCGACGCCGGATGGTGCCAGAGCACATCGGCGTAGAACTCCCTCCAGGCCAACTCGGAGCGGAACGCCCCGGGCCCCGGTCCCTCCGCCAACCGGGCCAGGATCTGGCGGGGATGCAGCGTACCAAAGCGCAGGTAGGGCGAGAGCCTGGAGGTCCCCTCGTGATCAGGCCGGTCACGATCGTCGCCGTACCCGGCCACGGGACCGCCCAGGAATGCCTCGAGGGCCGCCTTGGCGGCATCGTGACCCGGGACGGGAAGCGAGGGCGACTCGGCCATGGTGCCGATCTCCTCTGTGGTGACGTCGGAACCCGCCGACCGCCAGCGCACCCTGGTCGGTGCCACCGACGGTGCGGGCCAACCCTTGGCCTCCCAGGCCCGACGGAACGGGGTGAAGACCCGGTAGGGATCCCCGCTGGCGGCACGCACCCGGCCCGGCGACACGGCGTAGGGGGAACCCACCAGGGCCAGCTCACCTCCCGAGGCCGCCAGCGCGGAGGCGACCCGGGCATCCCGGCGGCGGCCGTACGGAGCGGTGTCGCCGGTGGCGAACACGGTCCGGGCCCCCACCTCGGCGGCGAAGGACGGCACCACCACCTCGGGTCGACCACCCCGGACGGCCATCGACCCTTCCAGCTGGATGTCCAGGTCGGCCAGCGAGCCGGAGAGAAAGGACCGCCGGTTGGCCCCCGCCGATGCCACGAGGGACCTGTCCACCACGAAGAGCGGGGCCACCGCGGCCCCCGTCGAGGAGGCCTCGTCCACCGCCGCCAGCAGCGCGGGGTGGTCGACCGTCCTCAGGTCCCGCCGGAACCAGACGACGGTGGTGCGTGCGGTCCGGGCGTTCCTCCCGGAGGCGGCCCCATCGGCCGTCCCGCCGGAGTCCCCATCGGCCCCGCCGGCCCCGCCGGTCATCTCAGGACACCTGGCTCGAGCGCACCGAGCGGAGCCGGCGGTCGAGGTGGGCCTCCATGGCCTCGGTGGCCAGGGCGGTGATCTCGTCGGTGACCGGTGACCGGGGCTCGGCCAACACCCCGGCCAGGCCTCCCCCCAACGTGCGACGCAGCAGCGCCAGGCCAGCCGGGGTCAGGGGCCGGCCCCGACGGCAGTTCCGGCACAGCACCCCCCCCTCGACCAGATCGAAGGCCACCAGATGGTCGGCGTCGTCCTCGCCGCACGAGACGCAGACCTCCAGCACCGGGGCCGATCCCTCGAGGGCCAGGACCTTCAGGAAGAAGGCCGGTGCCACCAGGGGTGAGTTCCGCTCCGCCAGGGCGGCGATGGCCCCGACCACCATCTCGTAGAGGCGGGGGTTGCCGTGCCGCTCCTGGCCGATCTGGTCCACCACCTCCAGCATGGACATGGCGGCGGCCATCCGGTCGAGGTCCTCCCGCACGACCCGGTTGGTGTCGATCACCTCCACCTGGTTGATGGTGTCCAGGTCGCCCCGTCCCTGCCAGGCGAGCAGAGCCACGTGGCTGAGGGGCTCGAGGCGCGAGCCGAACTTGGAGGTTGTCCGACGAACCCCCTTGGCCACGGCCCGCACCTTGCCGTGCTCCTCGGTCATCAGGGTCACGATCCGGTCGGCCTCCCCCAGCCGGATGGTGCGCAAGACCATGCCCCGGTCCCGGAAGAGGGTCATCGGGGCCTGCGGCCCTCCTCGGTGGCCGGGGCGGGAGGGGGTGGCTTGGAGGGAAGGGCGCCGTTGGGCCCGCTGGACGACAGCGGGGCCTGACCCTGAGCGACGGGTCGGCCCGGGGAACGCCCGTGGCTCCTGCCCCCTCCGAGCAGGTTGTTGGCACCGATCAGGCCGGCCAACACCGGCGGGATGACCACCAGTGGCGCCACCACCGTAAAGCCGGCCACCATCATCACGACCATGCCGGCGTAGACGATGGCCCCAGCCACCAGGCCGGTCACGATCCAGACGCCCCCGGTGTCGTCCCGAGGTCGGTTCACTGCCCACCGGCGCTGCGAGGGCGTCACTGCACACCCCCGTAGCGACGCTGGCGTCGTTGGTAGTCGCCCACCGCCTCGAAGAGGTGGCCCCGCCGGAAATCCGGCCACAGGACGTCGTCGAAGACCAACTCACTGTAGGCCAGCTGCCACAGGAGGAAGTTGGAGATGCGGTGCTCACCCGACGTCCGGATGACCAGGTCGGGGTCGGGCTGGTCGGGGAAGTACAGCCGGGACCGGATGGCCTTCTCGTTGACCTTGTCGGCCGCCACCCCGTCGACCACCAGGCGCCGCACGGCGTCGACGATCTCGGCCCGGCCGCCGTAGTTGAAGGCCATGGTCAACGTGCAGCGCCGGTTGGCCTTGGTGAGGTCGATCGACTCGTCCATCCGCCTCAGGACCCGCTTGGGTACCCGCCAGTCCCGGCGCCCGGCGAAGCGGATCCGGACCCCCTTGTCGTGGAGCTCGTCGCGCCGGCGCATGAGCAGGCTCTCGTTGAAACCCATCAGGTAGCGCACCTCGTCGGCCGGTCGTCGCCAGTTCTCGGTGGAGAAGGCGTACATGGTGATCCAGGGGATGCCCAGGTCGAGTGCACCCTCCACCGCATCGAGCAGCGCGGCCTCCCCGGCGGCGTGACCCTCGGTCCGGGGCAGTCCCCGACGGGCCGCCCACCGGCCGTTGCCGTCCATGACGCAGGCCACGTGGGCCGGGATCGGACCTCCGATGAGGTCGGACGCCGCCACCGTGGGCCGCCGGGGCTCCCCGGTGCCCACAGGCCCTGACTCGTCCGGTTTCACCCTGCGAACCTATCGCCTCCACGCCGGGACCCGTGCCTGGCGGCCGGAGGCGCGCCACGGGTGCAGGGCGGTGCCGGTGACGAGTGTTGAGCCGGCGCGCTGTGGGGACTAGACCCTCCCCATGTCACCGCAGGACGCCCTGGCCATCTTCGCCGCCGGACTGGCGGCCGGAACGGTCAACGTCATCGTCGGCTCGGGCTCGCTGATCACCTTCCCCACATTGTTGGCCCTGGGCTACCCGCCGGTCCTGGCCAACGTGTCCAACACCGTGGGCCTGGTCCCGGGCAGCGTGAGTGCGGTGGCTGCGTACCGGCTGGAGCTGGTAGGCCAGCGCCGCCGGGTCCTCCAGCTGGGCTCGGCCTCGCTGGTGGGCGGCCTGGCCGGGGCGGTCCTCCTCCTGTCCCTCCCCCACAGCGTGTTCAAGGCCGCCGTGCCCGTCCTCATCGCCATCGCCGCCCTGTTGATGGCGGCCCAGCCCCGGATCAGTGCCGGTCTCGAGCGTCGTGGCAACCGCCGGGCCCACGGTGGCGCCGCCCTGCTGGTCGGGGTGTTCCTCACCGGTGTGTACGGGGGGTACTTCGGGGCGGCTCAGGGCGTCATCCTCATCGCCCTGCTGGCCATCTTCATCGACGACGGCCTCCAGCGACTCAACGGCGTCAAGAACGCCCTGGCCCTCATCGTCAACGCCGTGGCCGGGCTGTTCTTCATCGCCACCACCCACATCTCGTGGGATGTGGCCGGCCTCATCGCCGCCGGCTCCATCATCGGCGGCCAGGTGGGTGGGCGCTACGGTCGCCGTCTCCCCGCCCCGCTCCTCCGTTGGGTCATCGTCGTCGTCGGGCTCGGCGTGGCTGCCGGCCTGGCCGTCGAGTGGCACTGAGGGCCAACTGGCGGTAGGAGCCACACCGGAGCCACCGGTAGGGTCGGTGGATGCCCGACAAGGTGACCGGCACGCTGGCGGCGGTGGCGGCCGGGCTCCCGGGCGGGGGTGAGTCGCGCCAGGGCCAGCAGGAGATGGCCGAGGCCGTGGCGCGGTCGGTGGGCGACGGGCGCCACCTGGTGGTCCAGGCCGGGACGGGTACCGGCAAGTCCCTGGCCTACCTGATCCCGGCCGCCCTGTCCGGCCAGCGGGTCGTGGTGGCCACGGCCACCAAGGCCCTCCAGGACCAACTGGCCCACAACGACCTCCCCCTGGTGGCGGCGGCCACGGAGGGCGACTTCTCCTTCGCCGTCCTCAAGGGACGCAGCAACTACCTGTGCCGCCAGCGCGTGGCCGAGATCGGCGGTCGGGGCGAGCAGATGACCCTGCAACCGGGCTCGGGCGACCCACCCGATGCCGACGACACCCTGACCCCGGCCTCCTCGGGGACCGAGGAGGTGCCGACGACACCGGACGACCCGGTCGAGGTGGGCCGGCTCGGCGACCAGGTCCGCCGCCTGGTCCGCTGGGCCGACGACACCACCTCGGGAGACCGGGCCGAACTCGAGTTCGAGCCCCACTTCCGGGCCTGGGCCATGGTCTCGACCACCGCCCGCGAGTGCCCGGGAGCCTTCCGCTGCCCCTCAGGTCGGGAGTGCTTCGCCGAAGCGGCCCGCAACCGTGCCGCCGAGGCCAACGTGGTGGTGGTCAACACCCATCTGTACGGGGCCCACCTGGCCAGCGGCGGTGCCGTGCTCCCTCCCCACTCGGTGGTGGTGTTCGACGAGGCCCACGAGGTGGAGGAGGTGATGACCGACAGCCTCGGGGTCGAGATCGGTCCGGGCCGCTTCCGAGCCCTGGCCGCCACCTGCCGGCCGCTGCTCGATGCCGGCTCATCCGGTGCCCTCGACACCACCGACGGCGTGGCCGCCCTCGGCGACCTGCTCCAACGCGTCCTCCGCCCCCTGATCGGCCGGCGCGTCGACCACCGGGCCCTGCGGGGGGACGTCGGGGAGGTGGTGGTGCCCGGACCCGGGCACGCCCCCACCGTCGAGCCGCAGGGACTGGATCTCGGGTTGGAGGAACCCGTCCGGGCCCGCCGGGTCGACTCCGGGGCGGCCCCTCCCCCCGGCGGCGACCCCGACCTCCACCAGGTGGTGGCCCTGGCCACCGGGCGGGTGGGTCGCCTGATCGACCACCTGCGCCAGGCCGACCGCCTGGCCGGGGACGACGAGTCGGGGGCGTCGCGGTCGCGACGGGACCGGGCCCTGCTGGCGGCCGGCCACCTGGCCGGCGACCTGGCCCGCCTGCCCGCCCTCACCGACGACGAGGTGGCGTGGGTCGACGGCGGGGCGCGGGCCCCCAGCCTGCGGGTGTCGCCCATCGACGTGGCGCCGCTCCTGGCCCAGCAGCTGTGGGGCGAGGTCACCGGGGTGCTGACCTCGGCCACCGTTCCCCTGGGCCTGGCCGGGCGGGTGGGCCTCCCCGACGGCCGCTACGACGAGCTCGACGTCGGGAGCCCGTTCGACTACCGCAGCAACGCCCTCTTGTACGTGGCCCGGTCGTTACCCGACCGCCGGAGTCCCGAGGCCGAGCCGGCCCTTCACGACGAGCTGGAGGTGCTGATCACGGCGGCGGGCGGGAGGACCCTGGCCCTGTTCACCAGCTGGCGGGCCATGCGGGCCGCCGTCGAGGTCCTGCGGGAACGGCTGGACGTTCCGATCCTGGCCCAGTCCGACCTGCCCAAGCCGGCCCTGGTGGAGGCGTTCCGGGCCGACGAGACCACCTGCCTGTTCGCCACCCTCGGCTATTGGCAGGGGGTGGACGTCCCCGGTCCCACCCTCAGCCTGGTCACGGTGGACCGGATCCCGTTCCCCCGTCCCGACGAGCCCGTCCTCGAGGCCCGGCGGGAGCGGGCCGGGTCGGGGGCGTTCAGCCTGGTCGACCTGCCCCGGGCCGGTACCCTCCTGGCCCAGGGGGCGGGGCGGCTCATCCGGTCGGCCCACGACCGGGGCGTGGTGGCGGTGCTGGACAGCCGGTTGGCCACCGCCGGCTACCGGGGGGCGCTGCTGGCCCGGGTGCCGCCGATGAAGCGCACCCTCGACCGCGGTGAGGTGGTGGCGTTCCTCGAGGCGATCCGCGACCACGACTGACGGAAACCCAGAGCGCCCGCCTCCGCCCGGGCCAGCTGGCTACCATGGTCCCCGGATGACGCGCCGAACTGTAGGGACGACCGGCGGCGTCAGGGTCGTGCTGTGACAGAGGGGCCGTTGGTCAGCGTCGTACTGGCCACCAACCGGAACGGGCCCTACCTGGCCGAAACGCTACGGTCCGTCGCGGCCCAAACCTACGACCGCTGGGAGCTGATCCTGGTCGACGACGGATCGCCCGACCCGGCGGCCGTTGAGGCCACCGTGGCCGGCATCGAGGGTGCCGTCGTGATCCACCAGGCCAACGCCGGCGTGAGCGTGGCCCGCAACGTCGGGCTCGCCCGGAGCTCCGGCGCCTACCTGGCCTTCCTGGACGACGACGACACGTGGGCACCGGAACGGTTGGCCCGACAGGTGGCGGCCCTCGAGGCCCAGCCCGACGCCGTGGCCTCCTACTGCCAGCTTGACTTCATGGACGAATACGGAACGACATTCGGCACCGGGCGCCTGCGCTCGGGCGACGTCCACTCCATCCTCCGTGGTGACACCACTACGCCCATCCCCACCCTCCTGGTTGCCCGCACCGCCCTCGACCGGGTGGGCGCGTTCCACCCCATGCTGCCGCCGGGCGAGGACCTCGACCTCATCTACCGACTGGCCCGCATCGGGCCGTTCATCTTCGTGCCCGACCTCCTCGTCCACTACCGCCGCCATCGCGGCAACGAGTCGGGGGACCTGTGCGGCGCCTCTCTCGCCTCGCGCCGCGCTCTCACCATCCAGCGGTGGTGGTCGACGCGCCTAGACGAGACCGAGGTGCTCGAGGACCTGCGGGTGGGGCTGCGGAATTCGCGCCGGTACTGGACCGACCAGCTGGTGCGGGAGGCCGTCCACACGGCTCGTCACGGGCACCTGGGCCGGGCCGGCCGCTACGCCGCCTTCGTGGCCCGGAACGATCCGACCAACGGGCTCCGGGCCCTGGCCGGGCTGGTCCGACGCGTGGGTTCGCCGTCGGCCGGGGAGGACGACGGCTGAGTCCCGTCAGAAGCCCAGCCGGTCAAGAGCGTCCTCGCGGTGCTGCCACCGCTTCTCCACCCGCACGAACAGCTCGAGGAAGGCACCGGGCGGCATCTGCTTGCGCACCGCCGTGCCCACCTCCTTCAGCGTGCTCCCTCCCTTGCCGATCACGATCCCCTTCTGGGAGTCCCGCTCCACCAGGATCTCGCACCGGACCCGGGGCCACTCCCACTCGGTGACCCGGCAGGCGATGCTGTGGGGCAGCTCGTCCTCGACCCGGTGGAGCAGCTCCTCGCGCACCAGGTCGGCCACCCAGAAGGCCTCGGCCACGTCGGTGACCATCCCCTCGGGGTAGTAGCGGGGTCCCTCGGGCATCCGGTCCACCACTGCGTCGATGAGGGCCGGCACCCCCTCCCCGGTGGCCGCCGACACCGGGAAGTACTCCACCGGTACCGGGACGCCGCCCCCGTCCTCGTCGATGGCGGCGATGACCCCGGCCACCGCGGTGAGGTGGGTCAGGACCCCGTCGCCGCCCACCCGGTCGATCTTGTTCACCACCACCAGCAGGGTCGGATCCCCGGCCGCCCCGGTTCCCACCTCAGCCTGGATCGAGGCGGCCCGGGCCATGGCCCGCACCCGGTGGGCCGAGGCGCCCAGCACCATCCGGTCACCGGGACCGACGGCGCCGGTGGCCTCGACCATGGCCACCACCACGTCCACGTCGTCCAACGACGAGGTGGCCGACTCGTTCATCCGCTGACCCAGGGCGGTGCGGGGCTTGTGCAGTCCCGGCGTGTCGACGAAGACCACCTGGGCGTCGGGCCGGTTAAGGACCCCCCGCACCTGGGCGCGGGTGGTGTTGGGGCGGGGCGAGGTGATGGAGACCTTGGTCCCGACCATGGCGTTGACCAGGGTGGACTTCCCGACATTGGGCCGCCCGACCACAGCGGCGAAGCCCGACCGGAAGGCGGTCACGCCGGCTCCTCGGCCACCGGCAGCGGCCATCGGCACGATCCGGACCCGCTCGATGCGCCGGCCGGTCACCCGGTCGGCGACCAGGCGCAGGCCGCCCACGTCGACCGACTCCCCGGCCACCGGCACGTGGCCCAGCAGATCGAACACCAGGCCGCCCACCGTGTCCCAGGCCCCGTCGGGCAGGTCGGCGTGGATCAGCTCGTTGACCTCGTCCACCGGCAGCCGGGCGCTCACCCGGAGCTCGCCCGAGTCGAGCCGCTCGACCGTGGCCTCCTCCACGTCGAACTCGTCGACGATCTCGCCCACCAGCTCCTCGATGAGGTCCTCCAGGGTCACCAGGCCGGCGATGCCCCCGTACTCGTTGACCACCACCGCCTGGTGGAACTTGTCGGCCTGCATCTCCCGCATGAGGTCCGAGACCCGCTTGGTCTCCGGCACGAAGCGGGCCGTCCGCAGGTGGGACCGCACGGCGTCGGTGCCCTGTCCCTGGCGCACCGACTGGATCAGGTCCTTGGTGTAGGCGATGCCCACCACGTCGTCGACCTGCTGCTCGACGGCCGGTATGCGGCTGTATCCCGACCTCGAGGGCCCGCTCCAGTGCCGCCTCCACCGTCTCGTCGGCCCCGATGGTGACCATGTCGGGGCGGGGCACCATCACCTCGCGGACCACGGTGTCCCCGAACTCGATGATCGAGTGGATGAGGGCCCGCTCCTCGGTCTCGATGACGTCGCCCTCGAGGGCCACGTCGGCCATGGCCAGCAGCTCGGACTCGGTCACGTCGGATCCCAGGTACTGGCCCTTCTCCCCGATGAGGAGGTTGGCCAGGCCGATCAGGGCCCCCGACACCATCCGGACCGGCCAGAACCGGACGATGGCCGACACCAGTGGGGCACTGAACAGGGCGGCCCGCTCGGGATGGTGGACGGCCCAGTTCTTCGGCACCGCCTCGCCCAGGACGAAGATGACGACGATCTCGAACACGGTGGCGGCCACCACGCCCCAGGCGCCGAACCAGTCGGCGGCCAGGATCCCGACCAGGGTGGCCACCACCAGCTGGCAGATGAGCACCATCAGGAGCACCGGGTTGAGGAAGCCCTGGGGGTTCTCGGTCAGCCGTAGCAGGACCTTGGCCCCGCGGCGCCCGTCGTCGACCAGGGCCATCGCCTTGGCCCGGCTGGTGCGGACCAGGCTGGTCTCGGCCAGGGCCAGCAGGGCCGAGACGCCGAGTAGGACCACGACCACCACGATGAGGACACCGTCGACGGCGGTGAAGGTGGCGGCCGCCAGCGGTCCGGCGCGTGCCGCTCACGTTGCCCTGGTCCCGGGGTCCGGAGGTTCGGGCGGCGTCCCCATCACGAGGCCACGCGGTAGAAGCGAGCCAGCAGCTGCTGCTCGCGTCGCTCCATGCGTTCGGCCTCGGCGTCGACCTCGTGGTCCATGCCCAGCAGATGGAGGATGCCGTGGACCACCAGCAGGGCGATCTCGTCGTCGAAGGTGACGCCGTGGTCGACGGCGTTGACAGGCGGCCACCGCCGGGCAGATGACCACGTCGCCGAGGAGGAGGAGTCGTCCGGTGTCGGCCTCGATGGAGCCGGGCCGGTGCCCCCCTCGTCGGGCGAGCGACCGCTCCGGTCCGACTCGTCCTCGATGGGGAACGACAGCACGTCGGTGGGGCCCTCCTTGTCGAGGAACCGCTGGTTGAGCGAGGCCATGGTGGCCTCGTCCACGAAGAGCAGGGAGACCTCGGTGTCGCTCACGATGCCCTCGGCCTCGAGCACCGACCGGGCCAGGGCGGACCACCGCTCGACGTTGACCGGGTGGTCGGCCTGCTCGTCGGCGGCGTAGATGTCAAGGCTCACTCGGGGCCGTCCGCGGCGCTGCCCCGCTCGTAGGCGGCGACGATGTCGGCCACGATGCGGTGCCGGACCACGTCGCGCTGGCTCAGGTGCACGAAGGCCAGGTCGGGCACCCCGGACAGCACCGCCTCCAGCCCGACCAGGCCGGACCGCCCCCCGGGCACGTCGACCTGGGTGACGTCCCCGGTGATGACGGCCTTCGACCCGAACCCGATCCGGGTCAGGAACATCTTCATCTGCTCGGGGCTGGTGTTCTGGGCCTCGTCCAGGATGATGAAGCTGTTGTTCAGGGTCCGGCCCCGCATGAAGGCCAGGGGGGCCACCTCCACCGCCCCCCGGTCGATGAGCCGCTGGGCCCCCTCGGGCTCCAGCAGGTCGTGCAGGGCGTCGTAGAGCGGGCGCAGGTAGGGGTCCACCTTGGCCATGAGGTCGCCGGGCAGGAAGCCCAGACGCTCCCCGGCCTCGACCGCCGGCCGGGTCAGGATGATCCGGTTGACCTGGCGGGCCTGCAGCGCCTGCACGGCCAGGGCCACGGCCAGATAGGACTTGCCGGTGCCGGCCGGGCCGATCCCGAAGGTGACGACGTTGGCGGCGATGGCGTCGGCGTACTGCTTCTGCCCCCCGGTCTTGGGACGGACGGCCCGGCCCCGGGACGAGCGCAGCAGCTCGGCGGTGAGCACCTCGGAGGGACGGACGTCGTCGTGCATCATGTCGATGGTCCGGTGCACCTGGACGGCGTCGAGGCCCTGGCCCGACTCGAGCAGGATGATCAACTCCTCGAACAGGGCGCCGACCCGCTCGGCGCCGTCCCCCTCGATGGAGATCTCGTTGCCCCGCACGGCGATCCGCACGTCGTCGAACGCCCCCTCGACCAGCCGCAGCAACTCGTCACGCTGGCCCAGCAGGCCGGCCATGAGATGGTTGCCGGGAACGAGAATTTTGACCTGGGTGCCTGCCACGTGAGCTCTGGCCCCGACCCTACCAGCGGGCTGGTGGGCGTCGATCCGATGGTGCGGGCGACCCGGCGGCGGGCCCGGTCCGGCGCCCGGCCTCGGGACCCAGTGTCGTTCAGCCCGGGGGCCACGTCGAAGGTCCGGCCGCCGAGGACGTGGAGGTGGAGGTGGTCCACCGAGTTGAGGGCGTCGGGACCCACGTTGAAGACCAGGCGGTAGCCGCGGTCGGCGCCACCGAACCCCTCGGCGTCGGCCACCGCCTTGGCCGCCACCAGCAGGGCGGCCACGTCGTCGGCGTCCTCGGCCGTCACCGCGGCGGCGTTGACGATGTGGCGCTTCGGGACCACCAGCACGTGGGTCGGGGCCTGGGGGTTGATGTCCCGGAAGGCCACCGTGCGCTCGTCGGTCCGCACCACCTCGGCGGGGACGTCGCCGGCCACGATGCCGCAGAACAGGCAGTCGGCCACCGGGCCGTCAGCCCTCGGCGGCGGAGCAGGCCGTCCGGGGTCACCGGTGCCTCGACCGTTGCCCTTGATCTCCGGATACAGGTGGTCGAGACTGCCCGGAGCGATCCGGCTGGCCTCGATGAACCGCTCCACGTCGGTCTGCTGGATGCGGATGACCCGGCCGAACTTGTAGGCCACCAGATCGCCCTCGTCGATGAACCGGTAGAGGCTGCGCAGGGTCACCCCCAGCAGCTCCGAGGCCTCCTTGGTGCTCAACCAGCGGATCTGCTCGGTCACTGCGACCACGACCTCCGGACATCAGACGCTGACGAGGAGTCCGAGTTCGTCCAGCCGGGTGCCCATGGAGTCCGGGGTCACGCCGAACAGGCAGGCGATGGCCCGGACGTCCTCGGCCCGGATGGTGATCATCCGACCGTTGAAGTCCTGACGGTGCACCTGGATCATGCTCAGGAACCGGCGCAGGAGGTCCCGCTCCGGTCCGCTGACCGTGTGCAGCTTGGTGAGGTCGATGGCCACCTTCTCCGTGCCCGACGCCGTCAGGTTGGCCCGGCGGGCCGAGGTGGTGACGATCTCCTCGGTGGTGCCGCTGGCCCCCCACCGGGTCATGGTGGCGTCGTCGGGCGGGAGCAGCTGGTCCACGGGCACGTCGTAGAGCTTGGCCAGTCGCTGGAGCCGGGGCACCGAGATGGCCCGCTCGCCCCGCTCGTAGGCGCCCAGCACGGATGCCTTGAACTCCTGCTCCGACATGGCTTCGACGGCCTGCAGGGACAGGCGCATCTGCTTGCGCATGGTCCGGAGCCGGGCTCCGACGGCACGGGCGTAGGCGACCCGGGCCGCCTCCTCCTGCTCGTCTTCGTCGAGTACATCTACACTCTTGTCAATCACCGACATCTGCACCTCCGCTCCTCTCCACCGATCGCCCCCCGAGCTCCGGCTCTGCCAATGTGACGCAGGTGCATGTCTGTCACGGACCAAAGGGTCCGCCATGCGGAACCCTACGATCGTCCTCCCTGAACAGGAGTCCCTGCCTCCCTGAGTAGTTTCCCTCACGGAGCGTGGTTACGCAAGCGGCGCGATCAGGCCAGCCGCGGAGAGCGCACAGAAGGGTACCCACAGCGACGGCGGCGGTCTCGGCCCGCAGGACGGTGGGCCCCAGCCCCACCCCCTGGCCGAATCGGGCCAGCTCGTCGGCGTCCCAGCCTCCTTCGGGGCCCACGGCCACCACGGGGTGGTCCAGGGTCGGGGCCGGGGCTCCGGGGCGGGCCAGCCGGGGTGCCGACCCCACTACCGTGGCCAGGTCGTCCAGGGTCGTCACCGGGCCCACCTCGGGGAGCCAGGTCCGCCGGCACTGCGCCGCAGCCTCCCGGGCCACCCGGGACAACTTGGCCACGGCGCGCCGCCCCCGATCGTCCGGCTCCCAGCGCACCACGGACCGGGCCGTCCGGATGGGCACGATCCGGTCCACCCCCAGCTCGGTCAGCTTCTGGACGACCCACTCGGGACGGTCGCCCTTGGTGGGCGCAAACGCCACCGTGATCACCGGGGCCACCTTGGGCCGGCGCACCACCGGGCCGTCCGGCTCGAGCAGTGACGCCAGGTCGACCTGCCGCCATCCCCGGGACCCGGACCGCGGCGCCACCCGGCACGGCGACCAGCCGCCACATCCGTCGCCGGTGATCACCACCTCACCGGGCCGGAGGCGCAGGACGTCGAAGAGGTGATGAGCATCACCCTGCGTGAGGATCGGTGCCGCCGGGTCGACGACGAAGACCATGGCCGCCGCCGACCACCAGCGCGGCCTCGGGCCCGGCCGGCGGACCGGTCCGCGGCTCGGCGCCGGACGCCATGCTCAGCTGAGAGCCGAGCGCAGCTTCGAGAAGAGTCCCTCGCCCTGGGGGGCGGTGACCCAGTTCCTCGCCGCGGGCCTCGGCCAACGCCGCCAGGAGCTCCCGCTGGCCGTCGTCGAGACCGGTGGGCGTGTCCACCTGGACGTGGACGTAGAGGTCGCCACGGCCGCGGCCGCGGATCTTGGGTACGCCCAGACCCTTCAGCGGGAGCACGGTCCCCGACTGGGTACCGGCGTCGATGGCCAGCTCACGGGCGTCGTCCAGGGTGTCGAAGGTGACGCTCCCCCCCAGTGCGGCCAGGGTCACCGGCACGCTGACCGAGGCGTGCAGATCGACGCCGGCCCGCTCGAAGGCGGGATCGGGCTCCACCGAGAGATGGACGAACAAGGCACCGTTGGGACCGCCCCGGAACCCGGCCGGTCCGTGTCCGGCCAGCCGGAGGGTCGAACCCTCGTCCACCCCGCCGGGGATGTCGACGGTGAGCGTCCTCGACTCGTTCCGCCGTCCCTCGCCCCGGCAGTCGGGGCAGGGGCTCTCGATGAACTCACCCGAGCCCTGGCAGCGCGTGCACGGAACGGCGGTGATGACCTGGCCGAGGATCGACTGGCGCACCCGGCGCAGCTCGCCGGCCCCCTGACACTCGGGGCAGCGCACCGGACTGGTGCCCGAACGGGCCCCCGACCCCTCGCAGGTGTCGCAGTGCACCGGGGTCTGGACGTCGACCTCCCGCTGCACCCCGAAGACCGCCTCGCGGAAGCTCAGTCGCAGGACCATCTCGGCGTCGGGACCGGGCATCGGACCGGTGCGCCGACCCCGTCCCCCGCCCCCGGCCCCACCCATGCCGTTGAAGAAGGCGTCGAACAGGTCACCGAGGCTGGCGCCGAACGGGTCGCCGGGAGCGCCACCCCCGGCGGCCGGGCCGAACACGCCTTCGGCCCCGAACCGGTCGTACCGGGCCCGGCGCTCGGGGTCCTTCAGCACCTCGTAGGCCAGGCTGACCTCCTTGAACTTCTCCGAGGTGTCGGAGTCCCCGTGGTTGGCGTCGGGATGGAACTCGCGGGCCTTGGCCCGATAGGCCCGCTTGAGATCGTCGTCGGAGGCGTCGCGACGGACACCCAGTACCTCGTAGAGGTCGGCGGTGGTCACGAACCGGTTCCCTTTCCTCGGTGCCCCATCACGGCCCCCTCCGGTACGGTCATCGTCCGGCTTCGCCCAGGCGCTCGCCCAGGCGGTCCCCCACCAGGCGTGCGGCCGCCAGGGCCAGGGGGTAGTTCATGCGGGTGGGACCGAGAAGCCCAATGGTCCCTGCCGCCGCTCCGTCGACCGACACCGGCATGACCACGATGGCGCACGACGCCAGCGGCTCCACGCCGTGCTCGGTCCCGATGGCCACCGACAGACCGGTGTCGAGAATGTCACGGAGCAGCGTAACCACCACCAGCTGCTGCTCGAGGATGGTCAGTACGGAGCGGACGGTGTCCACGGCGTCGAAGGCCGCCGCCATGCGCGACGACCCCCCCACGAAGAGCTGTTCGGCCCCGTCCACCTGGGCGAGCGAGCGCAACCCGGCCAGTCCGGCCGAGACGACGGCGTCGGTGGCGGTGTCACCGGTGCCGGCGGCGACGGCGGGCACCTGGGTTACCGGCAGTCCGAGCGAGTGGGCGGCCAGCCGGGCGGCGGCGTCGGCCAGGCGCACCTCGTCGACGTCCTCGTCGAACTCCACGGACTGCTTCTGGACGGCACCGTCGGCCAGGACCACCACCAGGAGGGCCAGGCGGGGTCCGAGGCCCACCAGCTGGACGGAGCGGATGACGGCCGACTCGTGGGACGGACCCACCACCATCGCCGTGCAGTCGGTGAGGTCGGCCAGGAGTCCCGACGTCCGCTCCAGCATGAGTTCGATCTCGCCATGGGCATGGTCGAAGAACTGACGCACCTGCTGGCGACCGACCGGATCGAGGGACGCCGGCCCGGTCAGGTGGTCGACGAAGAACCGGTACCCCTTGTCGGTGGGGATGCGGCCGGCACTGGTATGGGGCTGGGCCAGAAAGCCGTCCCGCTCCAGCGCCGCCATGTCCGAGCGCACCGTGGCCGACGACACACTGACCCCGGCGGACTGCACCACGTGCTGGGATCCCACCGGCTGGGCCGAGGCGATGTACTCGGTCACGACGGCGTTGAGGATGGCCGACTTCCGCGCGTCGAGTGCCCCGGGGTCGGGGAGGTGCTCGTCGGTGCGACTGTCTTCGGTGGTCGGCATGGGCTATCGCATCCACGTCGGAACCCGGTGGCCACGGGAAGCGGCCGGCAACAGGTTCGCTTCGTGTTGGCACTCCACTCTAGTGAGTGCTGACCGGTACCGGCCGTTCATGCCCCCACGGGCCGCACGCCGACCGGTGGGGTCCGTCCACGGGCCCCTGCCCTCAGGCCGGGGCCACGAACATCCGCTCCGTCATGGCCGGGCCGAGGGCGATGGTGTCGTCCCCCATGACCAGGGTCAGCGTGCCGTCGGGGGCCCGGGCCCCCACCAGGGCGGTGGTGCCCGGGGTGAGGCCGTGATCCCCGAGGTACGAGAGCGAGTCCGACTCGTGCTCCACGCTCTCGGTGATGCGCTCCAGACGGATCCGGTCACCGGGCTGGGCCTCGGCCAGGCGCCGTTGCTCGGGTCCCACCGGATCGACTCCGGGGATGGGGTTGCCGTGGGGACAGGTGGTGGGGTTGCCCAGCAGCACGACAAGGCGCTCCTCGACGTCATCGGAGATCACGTGCTCCCACCGTCCGGCCTCGAGGTGGGCCTTGTCCCAGTCGAGGCCGATGATGTCCACCAGCAGCCGCTCGGCCAGGCGGTGCTTGCGCACCACACCCTCGGCCAGGGCGGCGCCCTTGGAGGTCATGGCGATCTGCCGGGAGCTGCGCACGATGAGGTCGTCGGCCTCCAGCCGGTCGAGCATCTCCGACACCGACGGGGCGGCCTTGTCGAGCCGTTCGGCCAGGCGGGCCTGGATCACCGGGATCCCCTCCTCCTCGAGGGCGAAGATGGTCTCGAGGTACTCCTCGACCGGGGGATGGAAGCGGTCAAGCACGGAGTCGATCCTAAGGCACCGGCGGCGTCGGGGGTTCGGGCGGGCCGGGCCCGGCCGACCAGAGCGGGCCGGAGGGCGGGCGGACGGGTCCGGGCCGGACCGGTTCTGATCCGCCCGGGGGGTACCGTGGACGTCATGGAGGACGCAACGGGGCCGGTGCCGGTCGGGGACCACGGTGACGGTGCGGTCGACGCTGGCACCGCGGTCGAGAGTGTCGGCAGCGGGGCCGGGTCCGGGGAGACCACGGCCGGGCCTGCCGATTCCGAAGCGGCACACGGGACCGAGGCCACCGGTCCCCCCGACGACGACGCCGACGGTCCCGATGACGGGTCGGAGGTCCGGGACCCGCTGCGCTTCAACAACTGGATGAAGCGGTCGGCCACCGGGGCGGTCATGACCGGGATCGCCGTGGGGCTCCAGCAGGCCCTGCAGCTCCCCCGTCAGGAGCCGGCCTTCGTCATCGAGGCCTCCGGCGAACCCCACGACCCCAATCGGGCCATCGACCTGCACTTCGATCCGGACAACCCGGCTGACACCGTGGCCATCATCCGGAGGCCGGTACCGGTGGACCCGCCGGAGGAGCCCTCACCCCCCGCCTGAGGCCGTCGGCCGGGACCTCCGTTCGGCGAGGGCCGTGGTGCCCCTCCACAGGCCGCCGTCCACCACCAGCACCACGCCGGCGCCGTAGGCCATGCCGGCCACGGCGTCGGTGGGAAAGTGCCATTGGAGCGCCACGACGGCCACGCCCATCCACAGCGTGTAGGCCACGCCCGCCACGATGGTCACCGGACGCCACCGGGCCGGAACGGCCAGCGCGGCCGCCGTGGCCAGCGCGGCGGCACCCACCGTCGACCCCGAGGGGTACGACAGCCCACCGCCCAGGTGCCTCCCTACCAGCGGCTTGACCACGAGCTCACAGGTGACCAGGGCCAGCGGCGGCCCGACGAGACAGGCCAGTGAGCGGAGACGGTCCGTCGGGAAGGCCACCACGGCGGCGATCACCGAGCCCACCACGATCACCTGGGGATAGCGCAGACCGGTCACGCCGGTCAGCGCTCCGGTGCCGGACGGACCCACCAGGTGGATGACCCAGCGGTCGACGAACACCGGGGACGCCCGGAAGGCGAAGAGGACGCCGACGGCGGCCACCACCAGGACCAGTCCGGCGCCGACGAGCAGCTCCGCGCGCGCCTGGCCTTCCCTGCCGGCGGCAACCCGTTGCCGGTGACGGGCCGGTGTGGCGACACCCGTCGGTCCGGGAGCGGAGGAATCCATCGAAGGCACTTCCCCCGAGGCTACCGGTGGGAACGGGGTTCATCACCGCATCCCGACCGGGCCGAGTCGGCTCACCGATATCGTTGACCAGGGACAATGCCGCCGGTAGACTTGTCGGGCTGAGTTCAAGGGCCGGGCCACCGGTGGAGCCGCCGGTGGCAGGTGCCCGTCAGCCCGTCCCGCATCCGGGGTGTTGGCAGTGATGCGACGCTCGCCCTGCCCCCCGGGCCGTCGGCCATGACATGAGGAGCGGCATTGGTAGCGAATCCCGGCAGCGTCGAGGTCGAGGCCACCCCCCTGTGGTTCGGTCCGGACGACCGGCCCCTGTTCGGATGGCTGCACGCCCCCCGCAGCCAGGCGGTGCGCGGCGGCGTGGTGCTGTGCCAGCCCTTGGGCATCGAGGCCATCTGCACCTACTTCACCTACCGGCGGCTGGCCGAGGAGCTCGCCGCCAGAGGGCTGGCCGTGCTCCGCTTCGACTACGACGGCACCGGTGACTCCTCGGGCCACGAGACCGATCCCGACCGCCTCGACGCCTGGCTGGACAGCGTGAGCGCCGCCACCGACTTCCTCCTCGACGCCGGTGTGCCCGGGTGCGCACTGGTGGGTGTCCGCATGGGGGGACTCTTCGCCGCCAACGAGGCCTGCCGGCGAGGCGGGATCGACGCCCTGGTCCTGTGGGACACCTGTGTCTCGGGACGCTCGTTCCTCCGCGAGCAGCGGTTCCTGCGCCACCTGAGCGGGACCGGTCACGGTCCTGGCGATGACCGGGGTGATGATCCGGGTGACGACGGTGGCGACCAGGCCGTGGAGGCGCCGGGGCTCCGCTTCGAGCCCGAGACGGTGAAAGCGCTCTCCGATCTCGATCTGGGGCGGATGGAGGGGACGCTGGCGACGAAGACGTTGGTGCTGACCCCGCCCATGGTGTCGAGGCCACGGCGCCTGCAACGACGGCTCGAGGGATCCGAGGTCGCATGGCAGGAGGCCACCGGCCAGGACGACCTGCTCGACTCAGCGCTGCAGGCGACACCGTTCGAGACGATCGAACGAACAGCCGACTGGGTGTCAGGGGCTCTCCAGGCGAGCCCGGTCGAGATGGTCCTACCCTCGGTCGCCGCGACCGCCGTCGTCGACAGGCCCCCATCCGGCGAACCCGTCCTCGAACGCCCGGTCGACCTCGGTCCGCCCGGGCTCTTCGGTATCGTCACCGAAGCGTCCACCGGTCCCTCCGGTCCCTCCGGTCCGACCGGTCCCAGCCGTCCGACCATCGTCCTGGTCAACGAGGGGAACACCCACCACATCGGGCAGGCCAGGATCTGGGTCGACCTGGCCCGCACGCTGGCCTCCTCCGGGCTACGGGTGCTGCGTTTCGACCTCAGCGGAAACGGCGACAGCGGCACTCGACCCGGACAGACCGCGCACGTGGTCCGGGCGCCGGAGGCCATCGACGACATCTACCTGGCCATGGCGGCCATCGCACCGGACGATCCCACCGACGTGGTGCTGGTGGGGTTCTGCTCCGGCGCCTACCAGGTCGTAGAACAGGCCCTGGCCCATCCTCCCCGGGGGATCTGCGTCATCAATCCCGCGTTCTCGTTCGCCCCACCCGAACCCTCCGGGACGCGGGACCGGCCGGCCCGACGGGTCACCAGGCACTGGGTCGGGAGCCTGGTCGCTCCGGCCCTCCGGTGGCTGGGACGCCACCGGGACCCGGCGGGACCCGAGCGCTGGGTCAGGGCGCTGGAGGTGGGGACGTGGCCCGAGTCGATCGCCACCCGCCACCCGGGCATCCCCTCGGCGGTCTGGTGGGTCGTCAACCACGCCCTGCTGGAGCACACCGCCGTGGCGACGCTCGAGCGCATCCTCGACTCGGGAGTGGACACTGCCCTGGTGTGCGGCCCGGGGGACCTCCGTCCCATCACCCTCGGATCCGAGGGTCGCATGCGCCGGCTTCAAGGGGCTCCCCGCTTCACACTGGCCCTCCTCGACGAGCTCGATCACGCCTCGTGGGTGCGCCATCAGCGGGAATCGCTCATCGAGGTGATCGACACCCATCTGACCACCACCTACGTGCCCCCACGGACAGGGTCCTGAACGAGTCGGATCAGGGCCACCTCCTCTGGTCAGTTGCTCAGTGGCCGGGTGGCGCCGATGCTGCCGCATCGAGGACGGCAAGGAACCTGGTGGCCAGCGTGGTCCATGTCTCCGGTTCACCGTGGATGGGACCGGGTCCGGGCGGAGTCGGGGGCCCGTCGAGCCGGTCGAACACGGCATCGGTGAACGTCCCCCGGGTGGCCACGGTGATGGGCGGGTCCAGTTCCCGAAACCCGGCCACCGGCGTGGCCACCACCGGGCGGCCCAGGGCCACGAACTCGCGGGCCTTGATGGGGTCGAGGCTCTCGACGAACGGGGTGGTCTGGTGGGGGACGACCAGGACATCGGCGTGCTGGAGATAGGCCGGCAGCACCGCGTAGGCCCGACTTCCGAGAATGACGGCACCGGAGTCGACCAGCGACTGACCGACTTCGCTGGGCAGGCTGTTCGGCCCCACGAACACCAGGGTCGCCCGGCCGGACAGCGCCCGGACCAGCTCGAGGCAGAGGTCGATGTCGAGCCTCCCGGCACTGAGCGTGCCCTGGTAGAGCACGATGGGACCGTCGGGAACATCCTCAGGCCGTGCCATCGGCCGACGCAGGTGGTCGAGATCCACGCCATTGGGAATGAGGTGTACGTCCCGTTGTCGTCCCCGCGTCTCGGCCAACGCCGGTGAGCACACCACCACCTCGGAGGCGTCGCGGAGCAGTTGGGTGTCGTTGCGGCGTTGGCGCTCCATCTCCCGGCCCACGCCGTCCCCCAGGAGCCAGTCATCGGTCACGTCGTAGACACTGGGCCAGCCCGACCCGGCGATGGACGGGGCATAGGTGCTGTCGTTGATCCACAACACCGGGCGGTTGAATCCGAGACGCCGAGCTGCGGCCACGACCTGGCGGAACAGGGACCGGTCCCCCCGGGGCCAGATCCGGCGCGGGAGCCACTTGGTCGGTGTCATGGCCCACAGCCGGCCGGAGTCACCGATGGTCCGGAGCGGGGGGAGCCGGGGCAGGTGACCCTGGCGGAGCGACCACGTCACGTCCACCGGGTTCCCGACGAAGAGCAGCCGCAGGGACGGCCGGAGTCGCACCATCTCGCTGGCCAGGTGTTGGTTGCGGCGCCAGACGTCGTCCCACGGTTCGAGAGACAGGCAGATCACGTCGAAGGGCCGGGGCAAGGACAACGGTCGCCTCCTCTCGAAGCGTGGACGGTACCCGGTGTGTCACCGGTGGTTGGGTACGGGCATCGGTGGGGTCAACCGAGGGCATGGTATTACACCGCCGTTTTCGTCCGATCGGCGACCGGAGTGGCATGGCGACATCGGGATATCCGGACCCGGTGCGCACGGGGCGCGACCGGACCCAGGCGTTAGTGTGGTCGATCCTCGTCCGTCGCCCGCCCGCAATCGTCGATCAACCGCACGCCCGCGGATCCGGTCGGCGGCGTCCCCGACCATGAGCCCCCGTCTGGCTCTGGCCACCCTGGCCGTCGGCCAGCCCATGGGTCAGCAGGTCTACGAGCACGAACTGGCCAGCCGGGCGCCCGGAGCACTCGGGGACGGGTGGGTGGTGGACCCGGTGACGGTGCGGACACTGCGGTCGCCCCTGGACGGCACGGCCCGGGTTCCCTCCCGGGTGATGACCGACGCCTCCCCCCTGGTGCGACGGTGGGTGGCCACCTACCTGTACCGGGGGCACGACATCGTCCACCGCTTCGACCTCCGCCTGCCTCCGGCACCGTATCCCGAGGTGCTCACGGTCCATGACGTGGTGTCCTGGCGCTTCTCCGACGAGGCCATGCCACCGTCGGATGCCGCAGCCAGTGCCCGACGGGCGGCGGTGGTGGTATGCCCGTCTCAGTTCTCCGCCGACGAGGTGAGCGCCCAGTTCGGCCTGTCGACCTGTGTGGCCATCCCCAACGGCGTCCATCCGGGGTTCTTCGAGGCCGGCCCACTTCCCGCTGAGGAACTGGCCGAGCTGGGCATCCGGGCACCCTTCGTGCTGCACGCCGGTGGGTGCACGCAACGCAAGAACCTGGCCGGGCTGGCGGCGGCGTGGCCCAAGGTCCGATCGGCTCAGGGTGACACCACGCTGGTGATGATGGGCCCGACCGATCCGCGCCGGAACCATCTGTTCGACCCGCTTCCCGGCACGTGCCTCATCGGACGGGTGGACGACGCCACCGCCCGGGGGGTCATGGCTGCAGCCTCGGCCGTGGTGATGCCGTCGGTCTACGAGGGATTCGGCCTCCCGGCCCTGGAGGGGATGGCGGCCGGGGTGCCGGTGGTGGTGGCCCGTCGCAGCTCGCTCCCCGAGGTGTGCGGTGACGCCGCCTACCTGGTGGAGCCGGACGCCGACGGTCTCGCCGAGGGCCTCGTGGCCGCACTGGACGGCGGCGCCGAGACCGATGCCATGGTGGACCGGGGTCGCCGGCGCGCTCGGTTGTTCAGCTGGGACGCCAGCGCGACCGCCCACGCGGCGCTGTGGCGCCGCTACGTCCGCTGAGCCCTCCGGTCGGCGGCATTCAGTCGCACACCGGCGACCACACCCGCGACCGCGGCCACCAGCGTGACCGAGGGGCGCAGGACGGCGGCGGCGGCGGCCTTGGACGCACCGGCCACGTCCCGTTCGCGGGCCCGGCTTCCGGCCCGTCCCATACGGGTCGTGCCGTCATGCAGCGCGGCACGGATCGACCCGACGAGGAAGCGTCGGACCACCGGACCGGCGATCCCGAAGTTGCGGAGTAGCAGGATCAGGTGATTCTTCTGGGCCCAGTAGGCGTACCGGAGATCGAACCGCTGACCCCGCGCGTAGGGCCCGGCCACGTGCTCGACCACGGCATCGGGTGTGTAGACGAGGCGGTAACCGGCCCGGGTGACCCGGAAGCTGATGTCGGTCTCCTCGCGGATACAGGTGCCGGAATAGCCGTCCCGTATGCCACCGATCCGATCGATCGCCGTACGTCGAAAGGACATGTTGGCCCCGAGCAGATGGTCGACGTCGACCGGATGACCGGGGTCGGCGGCGAAGTTTCCCGTCATGGTGCCGTCGGGCAGGAGCAGGCCGATGGCATCCCGTCCCTCCTCCAGCTCGCCGGGCTGCCTGCGGATCTGGCGACCGCCCACGCCACCGACCGAAGGATCGTCGAAGAAGGGCAGGAGGTGTTCCAGCCAGTCTGGCTCCGCAAAGGCGTCATCGTCGACAAAGGCCAGGACATCACCCGAAGCCCGGTGGTAGCCGATGTTCCTGGCCGTCGCCGTTGCTCCCACCCCGGCGGGACATACGGCATAGTCGACGGACGGAAACTCTTGGGCCACCACCCGGGCTGTGTCGTCACTGGTGGACGAGTCGACCACGATGATCTCGACGGGCTGAACGGTTTGGGCGAGAAGCTGGTCGAGACACCGGCGCACAAAGGTGGGCCGTTCGTAGGTGACGACGACCACCGATGTGGTGAGGGCGACAACTGCTCCCCCTCGAATCGGCACGACGGGGTCGGCCACCGGGCGGAGCTCCTCAGATGACGTCGGCAAATCCCCGCTCCATCTGCTCGAAGACAACCGCACCCCCGATGAACACGGCGATGGACACGATGACGGACGCGGCGATCTCCCACGGATGCGGGAGGGGCTGACGCACGAAGGACCACTGGAACTCCTGGAGCAACCAGGTCAGGGGGTTCATGTCGTAGATGAACCGGTACTTGGCGGGAACGTTGGCGATCGAGTAGGCGATGGGGCTGGCGTAGAGCAGGAACTGCAGCACGAACGGGACGAAGTAGTTGACATCTCGATACCGCACGGTGAGGGCGGCGGTCACCATGCCGATGCCGCTGGCCAGGAGAATCACCAGGAGGGTCCACACGGGGCTCAAGAGGACGGCGAATCCGGGGTCGACCCCGAAGATCACCAGGAGGGCGATCAGGAAGGCCGTGGAGACGAGAAAGTCGATGAGACACGAGTAGACGACGGCCAGCGGAACCAGCATGCGAGGGAAGTAGACCTTGGACACCAGATCCCGGTTGGAGACCAGTGATCCCTGGGCCCGGGGGATGATCCCGCTGAAGAGGTTCCAGGCCAACAGGCCCACGAAGATGAACACCATCGGCGGCTCTCCTCCGAAGGAGAGGTGGGCGACCTTTCCGAAGACGAGGACGAAGACGAGGGCGGTGAGCAGGGGCTGCAGCACCACCCAGACCACCCCGAGGGCCGTCTGTCGGTAGCGGAGGGTGACATCCCGGGCCCCGAACCGGTACAGCACCTCCCGGGCCTCCCACAGGTCGGCGACCTTGGGAAGCGAGAACCGTCGGGGCGGGGTGATGACAATGGTGGGCACGGTTCCTCAGCTCTGGGAGTAGTCGAAGTCAGGGAACACGACACCGTGGTCGGTGCCGTCCGGTGTGGTCGGATGGGGATAGGGCGTTACCGGGAGCACCTGGAAATGGCAGGCCTGCTCCCAGATGTCGGTGGCGTGCCCACCGGCGTAGACGAAGAGGTCGACGGTGTAGGCCCCTGGCTTGAGCCACGGCGTGCGTATCCGGAGCCGTCCTTCGTTCTCGGTGGCCGGATCCAGCCAGAAGTCGACCACCCGCGAGTCACACTGGGCGATGACCATGCCGTCCTCGTTGTTGACGAAGCTGGAGACGTGGTAGCGGCTGCCGAAGCCGGGGTTGGCCCCCACCGTGAACTCCACCTCCAGCTCCTGGCCCGGCTTGGTGATGTCCGAGACCACGTCGACCGCGGTGAAGCGGATCTCACCGGTGCCAGGCCGGTGGATGGCCTCCTTCATCACGGGGGCATCGTGGGCGAAGCTGCGCTTGTACTCCTCGAGCACGTCTTCCACCGTTCCATGGAGCATGAGGTGGCCGGCACTCAGGTAGATGGCTGAACTGCACAGGTCGGAAACCGTCTGCAGCTGGTGGCTGACCACGATTACCGTGCGTCCGTCCCGGGCCACCTCGCGCATCTTGCGCAGGCACTTGGACTGAAAGTCGGAGTCGCCGACGGCCAGGACCTCGTCCACGACCAGGATCTCACTGTCGAGGTGGGCGGCCACCGCGAAGGCCAGCCGGATGTACATGCCGGTTGAGTACCGCTTGACCTGGGTGTCAAGGAACCGTTCGGTTCCGGCGAAGTCGACGATGGCGTCGAAGCGCTGATCGATCTCCCGTCGGCGCATGCCGAGCAGGGTCCCGTTCAGGTAGACGTTCTCGCGGCCGGTGAGCTCGGGATGGAAGCCGGTGCCCACTTCGAGGAGGCTTCCCACCCGTCCGCCGAGCTCGATCCGTCCGGCGGTGGGTGCGGTGATCCGGTTGATGATCTTGAGCAGCGTGCTCTTGCCGGCTCCGTTGCGACCGATGATGCCCACCACCTCGCCCCACCCGACCTGGAACGAGACGTCGTGGAGCGCTTCGAACTCCTCGACCCGCTTCTTCTTGCCCTTCAGCCGCTTGAGCAGCGCCTCGGCCGCGTAGGAGTCGTGGTCCTCCTGGCGGAGGATCCGGTAGGTCTTCGAGATGTTCGAGACCGAAATGGACGCGCCCGTGGACACGGCGGCGACGCTAGACGGCAGCTGTTGGAGTACCAATTGATCCTCAATCGCAGGCAGAAGTCCTGCCTGTGAGGATCGTCACATCAGTCGTCCAGCTTGAGTGCCGAGACGAACGCCTCCTGGGGAACCTCGACCCGACCGATGTTCTTCATCTTCTTCTTCCCCTCCTTCTGCTTCTCCAGCAGCTTGCGCTTCCGGGTGATATCACCGCCGTAGCACTTGGCCAGGACGTCCTTGCGACGGGCCTTGACCGTCTCGCGGGACAGGACCCGCCCCCCGATGGCGGACTGGATGGGCACGTCAAACATCTGGCGGGGAATCAGCTGGTGCAGCTTCTCGGTCATCCGCCGGCCGTAGACGTCGGCCTGGGACCGGTGGACGATGGTGGAGAAGGCGTCCACCGGGGTGTGGTTGATGAGCAGGTCCACCTTGACCAGGTCGGCGGTGGCATACCCTTCGGACTCGTAGTCGAGACTGGCGTACCCCTTGGTCCGGCTCTTCAGCTGGTCGAAGAAGTTGACCACCACCTCCGCCAGGGGGATGACGTAGACGAACTCCACCCGCTCCGGCGAGAGGTACTCCATCTTGACCATCTCGGCCCGGTGGCCCTGGCACAGGTCCATGACCGTGCCGTTGTACTCGGCCGGGGTCAGGATGGTGGCCCGCAACATGGGCTCGTCGACGTGGTCGAGGTGAGTGGGCTCGGGCAGCTCGCTCGGATTGTCCACGTCGACCTCGGTGCCGTCGGCCAGGTAGGCCCGGTAGGCCACCGAGGGCGCGGTGGCGATGAGCGAGAGATCGAACTCGCGCTCGAGGCGCTCCCGAACGATCTCCATGTGCAGCAGTCCGAGGAACCCGCACCGGAAGCCGAAGCCGAGGGCCCGGGACGACTCGGGCTCGTAGGTGAAACTGGCGTCGTTGAGCCGGAGCTTCTCCAGAGCGTCCCGCAGGTCGGGGAGCTCGTCGCCGTCGATGGGGAAGAGTCCGCAGAACACCATGGGCTTGGGATCGCGGTAGCCGGCCAGGGCGGCGGCGGCGGGGTGGGCGGCCGTGGTCACCGTCTCCCCGGAGCGGGCGCTGCCCACGTCCTTGATGCCGGCGATGAGATAGCCGACCTCACCGGGCCCGAGCTCGTCCACCGGGACAGTGATCGGGGTGCGGATGCCGATCTCCTCGATCTCGTGGTTGCTCGCCGCCTGCATGAACCGGAGCCTGTCCGTGTCGACCACGGTGCCGGCCATGACCCTGATGGAGCTGACCACTCCCCGATACTGGTCGTAGGCCGAGTCGAAGATCAGGGCCTGCAACGGCGCGGTGGGATCGCCGGCGGGTGGGGGGATCCGATCGACGATGGCGTCGAGGAGATTGGGCACGCCCTCGCCGGTCTTGGCCGAGATGTGCAGGATGCCGGACGCCTCGATCCCGAGGACCTGTTCGATCTCGGCGGCACAGCGGTCCGGGTCGGCGGCGGGCAGGTCGATCTTGTTGAGCACCGCCACGATCTCGAGGTCGTTCTCCAGGGCCTGGTAGCAGTTGGCCAGGGTCTGGGCCTGGATCCCCTGGGAGGCGTCGACCAGGAGCACGGCCCCCTCGCAGGCGGCCAGCGAGCGGCTTACCTCGTAGCCGAAGTCGACGTGGCCGGGGGTGTCGATCAGGTGCAGGGTGTGGTCCTTCCACAGCACCCGGACGTTCTGGGCCTTGATGGTGATGCCCCGCTCCCGTTCGATGTCCATGGAGTCGAGGTACTGCTCGCGCATCTGCCGGGGGTCGACGGCCCCGGTCAGCTCCAGGATGCGATCGGACAGGGTCGACTTGCCGTGGTCGACATGGCTGATGATGGAGAAGTTTCGGATGCGGTCGACGGGAAGCACGGGGAGGCCAGCGTACCCATGCCGACCAGCATCCCGTCCCCGGGGCACGTGCCACCCCTGCCGGAGCGCCCCACCTGGGCCCCGCCCGCAGGAGAGGCCCCCGGGGCCGGCGTCGGGCGGCGGGAAGGGCGCGACCGGACTGCTACCGTATTCAGTCTCCGGGAGCCGTCGTGTTCTGTCCCCGGACATGGCCCCGCAGGGCCGTCCGGGGTCCGATCTCCTCCGGTTGTGGCGGCGGCATCACGTCCCGCGTCGCCCGCCGGCACGACAGACAGCACCGACCAGCACGCAGAGGAACCGCAGTGGCAAACATCAAGAGCCAGATCAAGCGCAACCGGCAGACCGTCAAACGTCAGGCCCGGAACAAGGCAGTGCGCTCCGAGCTCCGGACCCGCACCAAGCGGGCCATCAGCGCCATCGAGGACGACGCCGAGAACGCCGACGAGGCGTTGCGCCTGGCCATCAAGCGGATCGACAAGGCCGCGGCCAAGGGCGTCATCCACAAGAACCAGGCGGCCAACCGCAAGTCACGTCTGATGAAGCGGGCCGCGGCTCTGGGCGTGGGCGAGGACGCCGACGGGGATGAGGACGTCGACGTGGATGAGGATGAGGACGTCGACGTGGACGTGGACGCCTGAGCCCCCTGACCGCCGGTCCCGGATTTTCCCCTGCGCCGTCGACTGACGGCCGCGCACGCCGTTGTCGTTGACCTTGATGGTGCCGACGGAGGTTAGGGGTCCGGTCCGATGATCCGGTGCCTGCTCGTGGCCCCTACTCCCGGCGCCGACGTCGAGAGCGGGGACGTCCAGTACTGCAGGGATCTCCTGGCCTCACCTCCCCCGGGGGTCGAGTACGTCACGTATCCCGAGGCCCTGGCGTCCGGCGAGATGCGCGACATGCCCAGCTTCAGGAGGGGAGCACCCCTGCCTCGTGGACCGGGCCCGCTGGGCTGGGCGCTGCTCCGTTCCGGGGTCCACGCCGTTCGGCGATCCGGGTGGCTCCTGCCCGATCCGGTTCACTGGTGGGAGATCGTCGGTCAGTTCGACGTCGTCCATGTCCACTGCTTTCCCGTGCAGCTCATCGGGCGCGTCCCGTCCGTGGTGGTTACGGACAGTGCCGGCACCTTCTGGTACTGGACCGCTGCACAGGGACGGAGTGACCGGGACGTTTGGAAGCTGCTCCGCCGCGAGCGGCGCATCGCCCGGCGGATCGGCTACATCCACCCCACGGTGACACCGGACGCAGCGCACCAGGCGCTCTACTTTGTCGCCCAAGGTCGAGGCCTGGCCGAGCGGTTGGGAATCGACGGCAGCTGCATCCAGACGGCTCCCGCCGGGGTGCCCGACGCACGGGAGCGCGCCCCGCTGGTACTGGACCCGCCCACCCTCCTCTTCGTCGCCCGCAACTTCAACGTGAAGGGCGGTCCGGCGGCGCTGGACGTCCTGCGCGCCGTCCGGTCGGAGTTCCCGTCCTGCCGGTTGATGGTGGCCGGGCCCTCAACCTCTGACCCTGGTGTCGAGGGGGTCAGCTGGCTCGGGTCGAAGTCGCGCACGGAGCTCTATGCCGACGTCTACCCCCGAGCGGATCTCTTCGTGTACCCGACCACCTTCGACTGTGCCCCGTTGGTAGTGGTCGAGGCCATGGCCCACGGCGTGCCGGTGGTGGCGCCGCGCTCATTCGGGCTCCCCGATCTCGTGCGGCACGGGACCACCGGCCTACTGGTCGAGCCGGGCCACACTGAACTTCTCACCCAGTCGGTACTGAGCCTCCTCCGCGACCCTGACCAACTCCGCCGACTCGGGCTCGCCGCCGCCGATGACGTGCGCCTCCGTCTCTCGGTAGCCGTCCGCAACCAGCGGCTGCTGGCCGCCTATCAGTCGGCCGGTGACAGCCCTCCGACCTCCTGACGGGCGGATCTACGACTCGTGGCACTGGCGGAGGGACGAGGTCCTTCCGACGAACCGGGACGTTCCGGGCCGGGCTGGGGCCCGAATCGCCTTCCATTCTCAGGCCTCCCCCGGAAGGGCGCCGAGGCCGGAGCCAGACCGGTGGCGAAGGGGGCGTCGGGGCCGGATGCGGCCGGTGGGGTAAGGAACGAGCGGGCTGCTATCGTGTTCTGTCTCCGGACATGGGCCCGCAGGGCCGCCCGGGGTCCGATCTCCTCCGGTGTGGCGGCGGCATTACGTCCCGCGTCGCCCGCCGGCACGACAGACAGCACCGACCAGCACGCAGAGGAACCGCAGTGGCAAACATCAAGAGCCAGATCAAGCGCAACCGGCAGACCGTCAAACGTCAGGCCCGGAACAAGGCGGTGCGCTCCGAGCTCCGGACCCGCACCAAGCGGGCCATCAGCGCCATCGAGGACGACGCCGAGAACGCCGACGAGGCGTTGCGCCTGGCCATCAAGCGGATCGACAAGGCCGCGGCCAAGGGCGTCATCCACAAGAACCAGGCGGCCAACCGCAAGTCACGTCTGATGAAGCGGGCCGCGGCTCTGGGCGTGGGCGAGGACGCCGACGGGGATGAGGACGTCGACGTGGATGAGGACGCCGACGTGGACGTGGACGCCTGAGCCTTTCGGCGGCTGGTCTGGCCGGCTTGCATGACGCCATGGCGGCCCACGTGGCCGCCGGCCGCTTCCCCGGGCTCGTCACCCTGGTGGCCGACGGTGCGGACGTGCACATCGACGCCATCGGCACGCCCTCCTTCGCCGACGACAGCCCCCTGCGACGCGATGCCATCTTCCGGATCGCCTCCCTGACCAAGCCCATCACGGCGGTGGCGGCGCTGACGTTGATCGACGACGGCCTCCTCCGGCTCGAGGACCCCATCGACGACATGGTGCCCGAACTGGCCGACCGCCAGGTGCTGCGGTCCGTCGACGCGGAGCTCGACGACACGGTACCCGCCGATCGTCCCGTCACCGTCGAGGACCTGCTCAGCTTCCGCATGGGCTTCGGCTCGGTCATGGTGCCCCCGGTCAGCTACCCCATCCAACGGGCCGAGGACGGGTTGGGGCTCCAGAGCATCGGTGGCCCGCCGTGGCCGCCGGTGTCCCACGACGTCGACAGCTGGATCGGCGCCCTGGGGTCGTTGCCGCTGATGGAGCAGCCGGGAGAGCAGTGGCGCTACAACACGTCGGCCCAGGTCCTGGGCGTGCTGCTGGCCCGGGCCTGCGGGCGGGACCTGGAGTCGGTCCTCCGGACACGCGTCCTCGATCCGCTGGGGATGACCGACACCGGCTTCACCGTTCCCACCGACGACCTGGGTCGGCTGGTCACCGCCTACCGGCCTCATCCCCAGACCGGTGAGCTGACGGTCCTGGACGGTCCCGACGACAGCTGGTGGAGCCGGCCGCCGTCCTTTCCCGACGGCAGCGGATGACTGGTGTCCACCACCGACGACTACTGGTCGTTCGTCTCCATGGTGCTGGCTGGCGGCGCCGGACCGGAGGGGCCCATCCTCTCGCCGGAGGCCATCGCCCTCATGACGACGGACCGGCTCACCGCGGCTCAACGGAAGGCATCGTCGCTGTTCCTCGGCGAGCACGGCGGATGGGGGCTGGGGCCGTGCCGGCAGCGGACTCGACGGAGGGGCCGCTGCCGTGGGGTATCGGATGGGACGGAGGCACCGGGACCACGTGGCGCTCCAATCCGGCGCGCGGCACCACCGGGATCCTGTTCACCCAACGGGCGGGAACCTCACCGGAACCTCCTCCGTGGGTGGAGGAGTTCTGGGCGGGGGCCAACGCCGCTGTCGGTCCCTGACCACGGACCCCGACCTGCCTCCCATCGGGCTGCCGGCCGGGTTCGACGGCGACTCATGTGGTCAGGTCGTGGCGTCGTAGCGGCTTGTCGCACCGGGGCTGACAGACACCCGGGTGGTGATCGTCGGCCTCATCGAGGGGCTCCCCCCTGCTCGGGGACGGCCGGGAATGCTTCCCCGTTGCCCCCCGGGGCAACCATCGCCTCCGATGCCCCAGAACCGGGGTCGCGGGCGGTGGTCGCCCCGGCGGCGGTCGCCCCGTCCCTGCGGTGCATGGCGCCGATCCGCGACCGGTCCATGTTGACGAACTCCCCGTCCGCCTCGACGGTAACCACTCCTCCCTGGATCAGGCGACCCTGGCTGTAGGTCCGCCGGTCGGTGCGCTCGGTGACCCAGGCCTCGAACACCGCCGGCTGACCGATGAGCGTCGGCTTCAGGTACCGGATGGCAAGATTCACCGTCGGTCCGGCACCGTCGGCGATGATGTTGGCCGCCGTCAGCACCATGTCGAAGGCTCCGGCCAGGACGGCACCGTGCACGCACCCCGGCGCTCCCTCGTAGATCGGGGTGAAGGTGGCCCGGCCGATGGCCCTCGGCGGGTCGAACTCGACGGTGAGGGGCACGGCCACCGGATTGCAGGAGCCGATGACGACATCGAAGGGCATGGCCCCGGACAGCGAGTGGACCTCGCCAGACGGGACGGACTGGTCGGCGAAGCGGGCCACGGGTTCGACGCCGGCTTCCGGCACGTGGGGCTCCAGTTCGTCGGCCACCATCCCGGCCCGTCGGGCCGCTTCCGCCAACACTTCCGGCGGGGCGGCGGCGGTGACGGTCAGGGCCATGAGCCGGCGGACGGCGTCGGCCAGCTCTTCGCGTCCTCCCCCACTCCACGGCTTGGTCGACGGATCGGCGGGATGGTCCGGCCCGGGCCGGCCCGTCGGATTGGTCGGTTCTGTCGATGGGCCCGGCTCGGACCACGATTCAGACATCGTCGCCGCCGAACCGTTCGAGGTGGGCGGCGTGGGCATCGAGGGTGGCCAGCATGTCGTCGGCGTCTCCCGACGGCACCCGGAGCACGACCTCGTCGATCCCCAGACGCTCGAAGTGGGCCAGCTTTTCCTCGGTGGGAACGGTTCCGAACGGGACCACCCGGATCAGGTCGGGATCGCGGTGGCGCGCCTCGACGGCGCGGCGCAGTTCGGGCAGGGCCGCGGCCAGACCCGATCCGCCGATGGGCATCCAGCCGTCGGCATACTCGGCGATGGCGGCGAAGACCTTGGGGGTGGCCCCTCCGCCCACCAGGGTCGGGACCCGGGGCTGCTGGACCGGTTTGGGCCAACTCCAACAGGGGTCGAGGGAGACGAACTCGCCGTGGAATTCGGCCTGCTCCTGGCTCCACAGGGCCTGCATGCACAGGACGTGCTCACGGGCCACCTCTCGTCGGACCGCGAAATCGAGCCCGTGGTCGGCCGCCTCGGCCCGATTCCAGCCGAAGCCCGTCCCGAACACCACCCGTCCCCCGCTCAGGTGATCGAGGGTGGCGATCTGCTTGGCCAGCACGACGGGGTCGTGTTGGGCCGCCAGCACGACGCCGGTGCCGAGCCGGATCCGCTCAGTCACCGAGGCCGCGGTGGCCAGGGCCACGAAGGGATCGAGGCTGCGGCGGTAGTCGTCGAGACGGACCCCTTCGACCAGGGCCGGGGGGGCCTGTTCCCGCACGGGTAGATGGGTGTGCTCGGGGACGTACAGCGAGTGGAAGCCCCGCTCCTCGGCGGCCCGGGCCAGGTCGGCGGGAGTCATGTCCCGATCGGTGAGGAAGGCAGTGATCCCGAGGCGCATCGGAGCTCAGTGGTCCAGGCCGGCGGCTAGGCGGCCACCCGGATTGGTCTCCGGGTCGGCGAAGAGCGAGGCGAAGGCCGACTCCTCCCGGGCCCGGGCCGCCTCGATGTCCGGGCGCCGGGCGGCCATCATCAGTTGCTTGATCCGGCGGGTGGCCTGGGGCGGGTAGGAGGCGATGGTACGGGCCAGGGCCAGGGTCTCAGCCACCACCGTTCCCACCTCACTCACCCGGAGGGCCAGACCAGCCTGTACGGCCTGATCGGCGTCGATCCACTCCGAGGCCAGCAGGACGGCGGAGGCTCGCTGCCAGCCGAGACGCTCGGGGAGCAGCCAACTGCTCGCCGCCTCGGGCGGCACACCCATCTCGGCGAACGGGGCACGGAGCCGGGCCCCCCGCTCCATCAGCACCAGGTCCACGTGGCCGAGCAGCGTGCAACCGAGGCCCATGCCGACGCCGTGCACGGCAGCCAGGAGGGGTTTGTCGAACGACACCACGGTGTCCAACAGGGAGCGGAAGCCCGATCCGGCATCGGGACCGGCCTCCCCGGTGGCGATGGCCACCATCTCGCGGAGGTCCTGGCCGGCGGTGAACGCCCGCCCCCGACCGGTCAGCACCACCGCATGGACGGCATCGTCGGACAGGGCGCCGACCAGCGCCTCGTCGACGGCGCGGTACATGGCGGCGTCGAAGGCGTTGCGGGCGCCGTCGCGGTCGAACGCGATGAGCCGCACAGAGTCGGCATCCTCGATGTCGATCCGGTGCTCGCTGGAGGCCGGACCATCCTGTCGGCCGGTCACGGCCGGACCCGACGTCCGGTCACGGGCGGACCACTTGGCCCGTCCGTCACGGGCGGGTGGGAGCGAGGGCGGATCGGGCCCGGTCGGAAGGTCGGTCGTTCGGGCACTGGGAAGTCCCCCTCTCGTTCGCTGCTGTCGGTGGTGCGTGGGGCGATGATGGCACGGTGAGGGCCCGACTCCCGGGGGCACCGGCACCGGAGCCGCCTCCCGCACCGGGTCCGTGGACGGTACCCCGAGATCCCGACCCGGCGCCCATCGCCACCGAGATCCACGAAGAGTCTCACCCGGCATGCGTTGCCATGAGGTCGATGACCTGGGCCAGGGCCACAGGGTCTCCGGTCGGCGGCTCCTATCGTGCTCGAAGGGGCCAAACGTGGAACAGTGGCCATCCGGAACCCGTCATCCATCCGGGAGGCCCGCGGAGGTCGACGAGGCCGTCCGCCACCGACCTCTGTCAGCCCAATCCGTGTCCGTTCTGTCCATCCAGCCCTATCCATGTCGAGAAGGAGTAGCCCCATGCCGTCGTTCCCCCGCAGCGAGCTCGAAGAGATGATGCAGAAGTGGCTGGACATCAACCGGCGGTGCGAGGAGAAGCTGGACTGGCAGCCCATGGGGGAGATGTACACCGACGACGCCACCTACGGGTGGAACGTCGGCCCCAGCGACGAGTTCATGGCCGTCGGCAAGGACGAGATCCGCGAATACGCCCTTGGCCTCGAGATGGAGGGGTTCGGAGGGTGGACCTACCCCTACCAACGGGTGCTCATCGACGACGTCCAGGGGGAGATCCTCGGCCTGTGGAAGCAGATCGCCGACGCCACGCGTCCCGACGGCAGCCACTTCGAGATCGCCGGGCTGGGCGGAAGCTGGTTCCGCTACGGCGGCAACTTCCAGTGGAGCTGGCAGCGCGACTTCTTCGACCTCGGCAATGTCACCGCCACCTTCATTGAGATGATCAAGGCCGGCGCCCTGAGCCCGGGCATGCAGAAGCGGCTGGAGAAGGGGGCGTCGGACGAGCGGCAGCCCGGCCACTACCCGGTGGGTGGCGCGCCCGTGGGCCTCTGGGAGGGCGTGTAACCGATCGGGGTGGGGGTGAACCCGACCGGATCGGAGCCCGGACGCTCGCCGCACCCGCGTCATGTTCGGGGGAGCGACCACGCCGACGCCGCGGCGGCCTACCGGCGGGATCACCGTCGCCCCGGAGAGGCCGTCCGAGAGTCCGGTACCCGGCACCGGCGCCGTCGGCACCGCCTTCTCCGGTCAGTGACGGTCGAAAGCCTCGATCACTCCCGTGCGCCAGGCCTTCAGCTCCTCGGAGTGGACCGAGTCGGTCCGGCCCATGCGTACCAGCACCAGGTCCGAACGGGGGCAGATGTCGATGTGCTGCCCCTCGTGGCCCGAGGCCCAGAACGTGCCGCGGGGGTCGTCCCGGGTCCACCAGTGCGAGCCGTAGTAGTCGCCGTCCTCGGGGTCGACCGACCGGGGCCGACGACCGTGGTCGACCCAACCCTCGGGCAGTAGGCGGTGGTCGTGCCATACCCCGTCCCGGAGATAGAGAAGTCCGAACCGGGCGTAGTCCCGGGCGGTGGCGTAAGCGTACGAGGCCGCCGCCCAGGTCCCGGCCCCGTCGAACACGGTGGTGGCCGAGGTCATGCCGAGCGGATCGAACAGCCGGTCGGCCAGGAACTGCAGGTAAGGCGGGCCCGGACCCAGAATGCGGGCCACGATGCCGGAGACGATGTTGCTGGACCCACTGGAATAGTTGAAGCGGGTGCCGGGTGGTGCGGCCAGGGGACGGTCGGCGGCGAACGCCGCCATGTCCTCTTGGCCCGGGCCGAAGAGCATCTGGAGGACGTCGGAGGTCTCGGCGTCCTCGTACTCCTCCACGAAATCAAGGCCGTCACGCATCTCGAGCAGGTGCTGGAGGGTGATGGCGCCACGCCGGTCGCCGGTTTCCCGCCAGTCGGGCACGGGTGCCGGGTCGTCCAGAGTCAGTCGCCCTTCCTCCACCAGCATGCCCACCACGGCGTGGAGCATGGACTTGGCCATGGACCACGAGAGCAACGGCGTGTCCCGCACCACGGGCTTGCCCGGCTTGTCCCACTGGGGCAGGAGCCCGTCGTACCGCTCCAGCACCAGCCGTCCCCTATGGACGATGACCACGGCGTAGGTCTGATGGAGCGGCCCTCCGGGGTCGAAGGCCGCCTCCATGGCCCCGGTCAGGTCGACCCCGTTGGGAAATGGCCCCAGCGGCCACTCCGCTCCCGGCCACGGAACGTCGGCGGGCTGGATGGGCAGGGGGAGCAACGAGGAGGCGATCGGGTCGGGGACGGTCACGGGACGGAAGCTTCGCGCTCGGGGACCCGTTGGCGCCCGTAGCGGTCAGGGCGGCGATGCCCGCCAGTCCATCCAGCCGCCGTGCTGCTGGACCAGGGCGAGGAGGGTGGGGTGTGCGGCGCCGTCGTCGAAGAGCACGGCCCCGAGCACGTGGGCCTGGGCCCCCGAGAGGTCGGTGAGCGAGGGGTCCGCGACCCCGTCGACGGTTCCGGCGCCGTCGGCGCTGAGCCACGCCACCGTCCTCCGGCGGGAGGTGTCGGCCAGCAGCTCGGTGAAGAGGCGGCGCTGGTCCAACGAGAAGTAGGCGAAGGCCCAGCTGGTGACCACCGCGACGGCGGTCCCCTCCTCCAGGGCGTCGAGCACCGAGGGCAGCCTGTCGACGGCATCGCCCTCCAGCACCGTCGGGAGGTCGGCCTGGGCCAGACGGATCGATGCTCCGGTGCGGTCGAGGCGACCGGTGTCCGGCCACACACAGGCCAGCAGCCAGCGGGCATCGGCCGGGTTCCCGAGGTCGACCGGCGACCGGTCGATACCCACCCGGCTGACCGGAACGGGCAGCCGATCGGCGATGGGTGGATCACCGGCCACGACATCGCAGGTCACCACCACCGGAGAGTCGGCGGGGCCGGTGGTCCCGTGGTCGCCGTAGTCGAGATGGTACCGGTCGCACAGGAGGTTGAGGCCGGCACTGGCCCCCACGTCGATCAGGGCGAACCGACCGCCGATCCGGTCGGCGATCCAGGTAAGGCCGGGACCGATGAGCGCGCTCCGTCCGCAGTCGTTGGTCTGAACGCGCCGGAAGGCGAGCAACTCGGAGAGCTCAGCCCGGTGGGTGTGGCACACGTCGAGGAACAGCGGAGCCGGATCCGCCGAGGAGCGACCGGCGTACACATCGGCCAGGGGGTGGTCGAGGCCGTCCAGCAGGAGGTAGTGCACGGCTGCCAGGAGGGCCGGCGGCAGGTGGGCCTCGGGTGGTGAGGCGCGAACGAGGTCGAGGACTGACCGGTCCCGGGCCACCACCTCGGCGATCCGTTCGTAGAGGGGCGAGTAGCCCCGGAACTGATGGCGGCCGAACCACTCCCACAGTGGGCCGAGGTCGTCAGTGGCGCCGGTCATCCGACCATTCTCGCGCCGGGAGGCCGGGAACTGGGAGGTCGGAAGGCCTCGCGGGAGTCAGGGGACGAGGACGACCTTCCCGTGGGTGTGACCGGTGGCCAGCTGTCGCAGGGCGTCGGCCGCCTCGACCAAGGGATAGGTGGCCGCCACCAGGACCGAGATGGTCCCAGCCTCGACCCGCTTGACCAACTCCATGCGGGCCGCAGCCCGCACCTCCGTTCCGGGATCGGCGCCGGGGGCTCCCCCGATCACCTTGATGCCGAGCTCGAAGCCGCGCTGGAAGGCGGCGATGGTGACGATGCGCCTCCGGTCGGCGACCAGGGCCAGCGAGACGTCGATGGCCTCGCCAGTGCCCGCGGTGTCGACGGCGGCGTCAGCTCCGTCGGGGGCAAGGGCCCTGATCCGTTCGAGTAGGCCGTCCCCGTAGGTCACCGGCTCGGCTCCCAGTTGACGGAGGTGGTCATGGCCCGACTCGGCGGCGGTGCCGATGACCCGAGCGCCGTCGCCCACCGCCAGTTGAACGGCCATGAGGCCCACCCCTCCCGACGCACCGTGGACGACCACGGTATCGCCGGCACCCACACCGGTGGTGTGCAGGGCGTGCGCCGCGGTGGTCCCGGTCAGCATCAGGCCGGCGGCTTCCTCGAAGGACAGGGCGACCGGCTTGGGTACCACCGAGTCGGCCCCGACCACCAGGTGGGAGGCATAGGCCCCCGGGGCCCTAAAGAGGATCACCGGGTCGCCGATCCCGACCGGCCCGCCCGGTCCCTCGGCGCCCACTCCCACCGCCGTCACCACACCGGCGGCCTCCGAGCCCAGGGACAGGGGCAGTTGTGACTCGTCCGCCCCGTACTTCCCGCTGAACAGCTTGTAGTCGACCGGATTGGTCCCCACCGCCCGGACCTCCACCGACACCTCGCCGGGACCCGGTTCCGGGACCGGCTCCTCCACCACCGCCAGCACCTCGGGTCCGCCGAAAGCCGTCGCCACGATCCTGATCGCCATGCCCGGTCCAACCGGGCCGGGGGCGGACCTATTCCGTCGCCCACCGCCCCGTTGCTTCGGTCAGTTGCTCCTCCCGTCCACCGGACCCGCCCGTTCCTATGGCGCTCCGCCCGTCCCGACCGTCCGACCGTCCGCCCGTCCCGCCCGTCCCGCCCGTCCCGGTGGCACGATGGATCCATGATCGACCATGTCTCCATCCAGTGTGCCGACGTGTCGGCCAGTGCCGCCTTCTACGACGCCGTGCTGCGGCCGCTCGGGGGCCAGCGCCTGTTCGAGGCCGGTCCGGCGATCGGCTTCGGCGTCCCGCCCCGGCCCACCTTCTGGCTCGGTCCCCGCACCACCGGGGAGGGGTTCCGCGAGAGCCACCTGGCCTTCGTGGCTCCCGACCGGGATGCCGTGAGATCCTTCTTCGACGCCGCCGTGACCACCGGGGCCGAGGCCCTGCACGCGCCCCAGGTGTGGCCCGAGTACCACCCCTCCTACTTCGGGGCCTTCGTCCGCGACCCCGACGGCAACAACGTCGAGGCGGTGTGCCACTCGCCGGGCTAGCCAGGGCTAGACCCTCCAGAGGTCCTCCAGAGAGGCGGCGACGCTGACCCCCTGACGACGGCCCGCCTCCGCCGAGGGGGCGCGCACCGCCGGGTCGAGAGCATCGGCGGTGAAGGCCGCCAACGACTCCTCGTCGGGAGAGACCACAGCGGCCCGCCCCGACTCCTCCACCGCAGCCACCTGGTCGGTGAGGGCGGGGTCGACCATCGGGGCCAGGACCAGGACCCGGTCATAACCGACAGCCAGGTCGGCATTGGCAAGCGAGTACACGCCGCCGTCGACATAGCGTGCCTCGCCGATGGTGACCGGCGGCCAGATGCCGGGGACGGCGCTGCTGGCCGCCACGGCGTCCACCAGTCCCACGCCGGACCCCGCTTCGAACACCCGCCGCTCGCCGGTGACGGCATCGACGGCCACCGCTCCCATCGGTCGCTCGGTCCAGTCCTCGGAGGGGAGACGCCCAGCCACCACCGCCCGTCGCACCGGCTCGGGCACCGTATCGGCAGCCAGGGCCATGGACCCGACCCGGCGACGGAGCTCAGCGGGGTCGTGGACCTCCTCGATCAGACGGACGAAGGTGTCAAACAGGTCGGCGGTGGACATGCCGGTCGGTCGCAGCTCCTCGTTCTGGAGTCTCGGGTCGACCTGGCGTCGGAAGCACTCGTCCAGGGGGATGCCGCCGGCCACCTGGGCGGCCACCGTCGCCCCCGCCGAGGTCCCCACGATGAAGTCGACGTCGGTGCTTTCGAGGCCACGGTCGGCCAGGCCGAGCAGCACGCCCACGTGCCAGGCGATACCGGCCAGCCCGCCACCGCCCAGCACCAGGGCCCGCGTCGGGCTCACGGGTGGTCCGCTCCGGGTTCGCTCACGGTGGCAACCCTACGGGCCGGGCCGGGTTCGGTGTCGACCTCGTTGCGGGCACCCGCGTCTTACGCATAGCACCGACCAGGGCCGGCGCTCAAGGCGTGGCAAGCGATGGTCGATGAGGGGCAAGGGGTTTGGTGTACCGGTCGGGCCCACATCGTGTCGCCTGCGAACGTCACCACTCCCTACGGGTGGCGGCGGGGCCGGCACCCGGCCGGGTTGCCTGGCCATGACCATCCGGTGCCGGGCCATGGGTAGGGTTTGCCCGTGGAAACCCAGGAGGCCAAGGCGGCGAGGTTTCTGGCGGCACACCGCAACCGGACTCCCCTCCTGCTGCCGAACCCCTGGGACCAGGGCGCGGCCCGCCTGTTCGCCTGGCTCGGCTTCGAGGCGGTGGCCACCACCAGCAGCGGCTTCGCCGCCACCCGGGGCCGACTCGACGGCTCGATGAGCCGGGACGAGGTCCTGGCTCACTCCGGGAGCATCGTCGAGGCCGCCACTCTGCCGGTGTCGGCCGATCTCGAACACGGCTTCGGCGACGATCCGGCCGACGTCGCCGAGACGGTGGAACTGGCGCTGGAGCGCGGAGTGGCCGGATGCTCGATCGAGGACTCCACCGGCCGGGCCGACGCCCCCCTCTACGAGGTGGACCTCGCCGACACCATTGCCCGGCTCCAGGCCTACCAGGAGGCCGGCGCCGACGTGGTCTATGCACCGGGACTGGTCGACATCGGGGACATCCGACGGTTGGTGGCCGCGGTGGACCGTCCGGTCAACGTGCTGGCCCGGCCGGGAGGACCGTCGGTAGGCGAGCTGGCCCAGGCCGGAGTGGCCCGGGTCTCGGTCGGGGGATCCTCTGCTTCGCCGGGCTCGGTGCGGTGACCCGGGCCGCCGCCGGGCTCCTCGAGGCGGGGACCTTCGGGTTCTGGGAACAGTCGGCGGGAGGCCTCGGGGCGGCCCGCGCCGCCTTCGTGGAGTGAGTTCTGCGGCGGCGGTCACGGTCACCGGGTCCCTCGACGGTGGTGGGAGTGGCGCAAGACCGGGCCGGCACGGCGGGGTGACGCACCGATGATCAGCCTGGCGGACGGGATCGGGCTGCTCATCGGGATCGTGGTCATCGCCACCATCGCCGACCGCCTGCGCATCGCCTACCCGATCCTGCTGGTCATCGCCGGAATCGGCGTGGCCCTCATCCCCACCCACCACCGGATTGAGCTCGACCCCGAGCTGGTCCTGCTGGTCTTCCTGCCCCCGTTGATCTACGACGCTTCCCTGGACACCTCGGCGCGGGAGCTCCGGACGCAGATCCGCCCCATCCTCTTCCTGGCCGTGGGACTGGTGCTGGCCACCATGACGGTGGTGGCCGTGGTCATCCACTCCATCGTCGGCGACATGAGCTGGGCGGTGGCCTTCGCTCTGGGCGCCATCGTGTCACCGCCCGACTCCGTGGCCGCCACGCAGATCGCCGGCAAGCTCGGCCTGCCCCGCCGCCTGGTGACCATCCTGGGTGGCGAGGGGATGATGAACGACGCCACGGCCCTGACCGCCTACCAGGTGGCGGTGGCCGCAGTGGGTACGGCCTTCACCGCGGCCGATGTCGCCTGGAAGTTCACCTTCGCCGTGGTGGTCGGGGTGGGCATCGGACTGGCGGTGGGGTGGCTGGGGGCCCGGGTCCTCCGCTTCACCGAGACGCCGGTGATCGAGAACACGATGCTGTTGATTCTCCCGTTCGCTGCCTACCTCCCGGCCGACAAGCTGGGGGCATCGGGGGTCCTGGCCGTGGTGGCGGCCGGCCTCTACTTCGGTCGTTATGGCTCGGCGTCATTGACCGCAGGTGCCCGGCTGCAGCAGCGGGAGATCTGGGACCTCATCGTGTTCCTCCTCACCGGCATGTCGTTCCTGCTGGTCGGCCTGGAGTTGCGGCCCATCCTCGACAGCCTGACCAACCGGGAGTCCGGGTCGCTGGTCCTGGAGGCGCTGGCCGTCGTCGGTGTGGTCATCGTGGTGCGCATGGCCTGGATCTTCGTGGCCACAGCCGTGCCCGGTGCGCAACGCCTGCTCGGCTCCGGCCAGCGGCCCTCCCACCCGTGGCGGGAGTCCACGGTCATCGGATGGGCGGGCATGCGTGGGGCGGTGAGTCTGGCGGCGTCTCTGGCTCTCCCCCAGTCGTTCCCCCACCGGGATCTGCTGGTCTTCCTCACCTTCGCGGTCATCGTGGCCACGCTGGTGGGTCAGGGCCTCACCCTTCCGCCCCTTATCCGCCGCCTCGGCCTGGTCACACAGGATGGGCAGGAGGCGGTGCTGGTGGCCGAGGCGCGGCGCCGGTTGACGGTGCTTGCCCTCAACCGGATCGAGGACCTCACCCACGCCGAGCCGTTCCCCGACGCGGTGGTGGACCGGATCCGCATCGGGTACGAGTCCCAGCTGGCCCGGCTCGATCGCCGTCTCGAGGCATTGGGGTCCGGCGCCGGGGACGGGGACGGTGCGGGGAGTGGAGGCGGCGCAGGGGGTGTCGACCGGTCGTCCGCGGACGGCGGTGGTCATCTTCAGGCCGAGCGCGAGCTCCGCAAACTGGTGATCGCCACGGAGCGGGCCGAGCTCGAACTGCTCCTGGCCCGTCGCAAGATCAGTGAGCAGGTGGCCGAGGGGGTACGGGCGGCACTGGACATCGACGAGACCACCATGCGCCCCTAAGGTGCCGGGGCTTGCTGGGCGACGGTCTCTCCACCGGCTCCCGCCCTACCGGCCCCGGACGTGCTGCAGGGCGCCCCCGGAGAGGCGCCCTGCAGGTACAGCTGTGCTGATTGCACCGGGGTTCCCGTGAGACGCCGGATGGGACCTGGGTCCGGCTAAGTCGCCCGGTGGGTGTCTGGCTGGGATTCGCCAGGTGGTACAGCGAGCCGCCTCAGCGGCCAGCCACCTCCAGGGTCCCAAATCGTTGACTGCTCAGTTGGACCACCTCCTCTCTCTGGTGAGCCCATGGTAGCGCCGGCTGTGACATCGTCGGCTTCATTTGGGCGTGAATTTTCGTCCTGAGGGACCGGGCGGGGCTCCCGTCCGTCGGCTCCCGGATGGGCCGGAGGGATCCGCCCAGCGTGCTGCGTCCCGTGGGTGATGTGGCACCGGTAATTCCGTCTGGGGTGTGGACGGACGGGCCGCCGGGCCGGTGGGTGTCGTGGACGGAATTCCGGTGGGTGGAGTACCACCGGGCCCGAGGACGGGTGGTGGCGGGGAGGGGTCACCGGGCCCGGTCCGGACGGACTGGGCAGACCGGGCCCCGGATCAGTACTATCGAACATATGTTCGTAGCACCTCCCCGCCACCCGGACGTGGATACCCCGAGCCCGGAAGGGCCGATCCCGGGTCGGAAGCTGGACCGACCGCGGGACCTGGCGGCCCTGGCCCTGTTGGCCGAGCGCACGCGGCCTGTCTCCTCGAGCCAGGCCCGCATCCTCCCGGTGGCCCCACCCCTCGGTGACCTGTTCCCGGACGGCAGCCTCCGGCGGGGGACCACCATCGTGGTCAGTGGACCGGGTGGGGGCACCGACGTGGACCGGGCCGCTGATGGCAGTGTCAGTGTGGCACTGGCGCTCCTGACGGCGGCGTCAGGAGCCGGATCGTGGTGTGCGCTGGTCGGACTGGCCGGCCTGGGCGCAGTCGCTGCGCATGAAGCCGGTATCGACCTGGCCCGACTGGCCGTGATCCCCCGCCCCGATGCGGCCTGGGCCGAAGTCACCGCAGCGTTGATCGACGGCATGGACCTGGTGGTGCTCTGCCCGCCGTTCCCCCCTCGTCAGGCCATGGCCCGCAGGCTGGTGGCCAGGACCAGGGAGCGGCGGTCGGTCCTGGTGGTGGTGCCGGGCCGGGCCGGGTGGCCCGATCCTCCCGACCTGCGCCTGAGCGTCGGGGAGGCACGCTGGGACGGTGCGGGAACCGGCGAGGGATTCCTGTCCCGACGGAGCATGACGGTGACCGCCACCGGCCGTCGGTCGGCGGCGCACCCCCGGCACCACCGACTGTGGCTCCCGTCCACCAACGGGGCGATGGCCGATGCCGGCCCTGCCGGCCCTGTGGGAGCTGCCGGCCCTGTGGGAGCTGCACGGGCCTGTGGGAGCTGCCGGCCCTGTGGGAGCTGTGGGGCCTGCATGAACCGGCTCGTGACGGTGCGCTGTCCCGACCTGCTCGACGAGGATGAGGACGGCGACGTCCGCCGGCTGTTCGCCCGGGTGGTCGAGGCGGTGGAGAGCTACTGCCCGTGGGTCACTACCGTGCGTCCCGGGATCTGTACGCTGCCTGCCCGCGGACCGGCCCGCTACTTCGGTGGCGAGGGCACACTGGTCCAGATGGTCGCCGAGACCGCCTCGACCCTCACCACCGTCGAGGTCGGTGTGGCCGACGGGCTGTTCGCCGCGGTGCTGGCCGCCCGGGCCGGCATCATCGTTCCCGCCGGGGGGACTGCCGACTTCCTGGCTCCCTTTTCGGTGAGCGTCCTGGGCCAGCCCGACCTGGCTGAGCTGCTGGACCGGTTGGGTATCCGTACCCTCGGTGACTTCGCCGCCCTTCCCGAGTCCCACGTGCTGGGCCGATTCGGGTCGGACGGGATAGCCGGCCACCGGGTGGCCGGGGGCCGGAGCGGAGAGCTCGGCGACCGGCGTCAGGCGACTGTCGGGCGACGCCTCTCCGGCCGGGGCAACGGTGCGACCGGCGCCCCCACGGCCGGTCAGCCCGGCTTCTGGGGCGGGGTGAGCGACACCGACGCCCGGGCTGGTAGGGCCCTGGCCACCGTGCAGGATCTCCTGGGCCCGGACGGGGTGGTGACCGCCCACCTCCAGGGAGGCCGCGGGCCGGCCCAACGGGCTCGTTTCGTGACCTGGAGCACACCGGGCGCCCGCTCCGACCCGGCCTCCCCGGGGGGGCGAGCCGACACACCCCCCGGGGGACCGTGGCCCGGCCAGATCCCTCCACCGGCACCGGCGGTCGTGTACCCCGCTCCCCTCCGGGCCGAACTGGTCGACGCCGACGGGGAGCCGCTCACGGTGTCGGCACGGGGACTCCTGACCGGGGTCCCGTGCCGTCTGTCGGTAGAGCAGAGCCCGTGGTCGTCCGTAACCGCCTGGGCCGGTCCGTGGCCGTCGGACGAACGATGGTGGTCGAGGTCCCGACGGAGGAGCGCTCGTCTTCAGACGGTCACCGGGCCGGCCGCCCACCTGTTGCTGGCCGAACGGGGCCACTGGTGGGTGGAAGCCAGCTACGGATAGCGGAGCCGTCCGATCGCCATGACCTACGCCGAACTCCACACCCACTCCAACTTCTCCTTCCTCGACGGCGCCAGCCATCCCGAGGAGTTGGCCGCCGAAGCGGTCCGGCTGGGCCTGTCCGCTCTGGCTCTGACCGACCACAACGGCCTCTACGGCGTGGTCCGCTTCGCCGAGGCGGCCCGCGCCTTCGGCCTGCCCACCGTCTTCGGCGCCGAGCTCACCATCACCGGGGCGGGACCGGCGGGGGTGCGCACCGGCGTGGCCGATCCCGACGGCACCCACCTGGTGGTGCTGGCCCGGGACCCCGAGGGCTATGCCTCCCTCAGCCGGGTCATCGCCGAAGCCCACCTGGCCGGCGGGGAGAAGGGGAAGCCGGTCATCACCCTCGACGCGCTGTCCGACCACCACGACGGGCACTGGCAGATCCTCACCGGGTGCCGCAAGGGGGCGCTGGCCACCGCCCTCACCACCGAGGGGCCGGCGGCGGCGGCGCATACTCTCGATCACCTGATCGGGCGGTTCGGCCGGGACCACCTGGCTGTCGAGCTCTGGGATCACGGCCATCCGATCGATGCCACCCGCAACGACGCTCTGGCCCTGTTGGCCATCGAGCGGGGTGTGGCCCCGGTAGCCACCAACAACGTGCACTACGCCACGCCGGGCCGCTTTCCCCTGAGCACCGCTCTGGCCGCGGTACGGGCCCGGCGCACCCTGGCCGACCTCGAGGGGTGGCTCCCCTCCTCGGCCACCGCCTGCCTGCGTGGGGAGGCCGAGCAACGCCGGCGGTTCGCCCGGTGGCCCGGGGTGGTCGACCGGGCCGCCGAGCTGGCTGCGGCCTGCGCCTTCGACCTGCGCCTGGTGGCACCACGGCTCCCCGACTTTCCGGTGCCGGTGGGGCACACCGAGCAGACCTGGCTGGTGGAGTTGGTCCACAGGGGCGCCATCGACCGGTACGGGTCGCGGGAGACCGAACGGGTCGCGGGAGCCTGGGACCAGCTCGACCGGGAGCTGGCCATCATCGGGGCACTCGGGTTCCCCGGGTACTTCCTCACCGTCTGGGACATCGTCACGTTCTGTCGACGGGAGGACATCTTCTGCCAGGGCCGGGGGTCGGCGGCCACCTCCGCCGTCTGTTACGCCCTCGGCATCACCAACGTGGACGCCGTCTCCCTCGGACTGCTGTTCGAGCGCTTCCTCTCCCCGGCCCGCGACGGCCCACCGGACATCGACGTCGACATCGAGTCCGGCCGGCGCGAAGAGGTCATCCAGTACGTCTACGAACGCTACGGCCGACTGCACGCGGCTCAGGTGGCCAACGTCATCACCTACCGCTCGCGCTCGGCCCTGCGCGATGTGGGCAAGGCCCTCGGCCATACCGTCGAGGAGGTCGACATCTGGTCGAAGTCGGTCGAACGGGGTGAGCCGATCCGTGAACGGGGAGACCTGCCCCCGCTGGTGAGGGACCTGGCCGCCGAACTGGTCGACTTCCCCCGCCACCTCGGCATCCACTCGGGAGGCATGGTTATCTGCGACCGCCCGGTGGTCGAGGTCTGCCCGGTGGAGTGGGGCCGGATGCCCGGTCGCAGCGTGCTGCAGTGGGACAAGGACGACTGCGCTGCGGCCGGACTGGTCAAGTTCGATCTGCTCGGCCTGGGCATGCTCACCGCGCTCCACCACATGGTGGACCTGGTGCGCGAGTTCCATCATGTCGAGATCGACCTGGCCCGCCTCGAACAGGATCCGGCCGTCTACGACCTGCTGTGCCGGGCTGACACCGTCGGGGTGTTCCAGGTGGAGTCGCGGGCCCAGATGAACACCCTTCCCCGGGTCCAGCCGCGGTGCTTCTACGACCTGGCCATCGAGGTGGCCCTGATCCGTCCGGGGCCCATCCAGGGGAACGCCGTCCACCCCTACATCCGGAGGCGGAACGGCAGCGAGCCGATCACCTACCTCCACCCGCTGCTGCAACCGGCCCTCGAGCGCACCCTCGGGGTGCCCCTCTTTCAGGAACAGTTGATGCAGATCGCCATCGACGTAGCCGGTTTCACCCCCACCGAAGCCGACGAGCTGCGCCAGGCCATGAGCGCCAAACGGTCGGGCGAGCGGATGGCCCGCCTACGCGACCGGCTGTTCGACGGCATGGCGGCCCGCCAGGTCTCGGCAGAGATGGCCGAGCAGGTGTTCACAGCACTGGCCGCCTTCGCCAACTTCGGGTTCCCCGAGAGCCACTCGGTGGCCTTCGCCCACCTGGTGTACTCCACCGCCTGGTGCAAGGTGCACTATCCCGCCGCGTTCACCGCCGGGCTGCTGAACGCCCAACCCATGGGGTTCTGGTCCCCGCAGAGCCTGGTGGCCGACGCCAAGCGCCACGGGGTGGTGGTCCGTCGGCCCGACGTGAACGCCGGTGGGGCGGAGGCCGGGCTCGAGGACCTCGGGCCCGGGGACGGGACCGGACCGGCGGTGCGGCTGGGGCTGTCCTCGGTGCGCGGCATCGGCACGGAGACCGCCGCTCAGATCGCCGAGGGACAGCCCTGGTCGGGCATGGAGGACCTGGTACGCCGGGCCGGTGTCACCCGCACCCAGCTGGAGGCCCTGGCCACTGCCGGCGCCCTCGACGGCCTGGGTGGATCCGTCGGCGCCCCGGTACGACCTTCAGCGCCGGGTACGAACCGGCGGTCGCTGGTGTGGGGGGCGGGGGCGGCATCCCAGGCCACCGCCGACCGGCTCCCCGGAGTGGTCACCGGCTCGGATCCCCCGACCCTGCCCCGACCCACCGCGTGGGAGGGGGTGGCCGACGACCTGTGGTCGCTCGGCATGGCTCCCGACACCACGGCCATGGAATTGGCCCGCGAGGGACTGGACCGACGGGGGGTGCTGGCCGCCGAGGCAGCGCTGATCGAGGCCGACCGGTGACCGGATCACCGTCGGTGGTGTGGTGACCCACCGCCAACAGCCCGAGAGCGCCCACGGTGCCGTCTTCTTGAACCTCGAGGACGAGACCGGCATGGTCAACATCGTGTGCTCCCGGGGGGCCTGGATCCGGTGGAAGCCGGTGGCCCGGTCATGTCCGGCGCTCCTGGTCCGTGGACGGATCGAGCGCTCGGAGGGATCGATGACCCTGGTGGCCGAGCGATTCGACCCTCTGGACCTGGGCCCGGTGCCCGCTTCGAGAGATTTCCGGTAAAATCGACTTGACTACTCCAAGCGTTCTGTTGAACACTAAGAGTGTTGCTTCACGGGTGCCACAGCTACGCCGATTAATTCCATATTGCACTCGCCTACTGACCTTCGGGCATCACGCCCGACCTCAACGATCAACCGCAGCGCCGTCGGACACCTCACACGGGAACGTCCACGACGGCGCCGCTCGCGATGTAGGTGTAATCGGCACAACAGGAGGCTGTGGCTCATGAGTGGACAAATCGCAGGACCGAGTGTGTTCTCACTCGAACTGGTGGCACTGGTCGTGGGGATCTCCATGATCGTCGGAGCCGTCGACCTGATCCGCCAGCCCGGGTGGGCCTGGAAGCGGGCCGAGGAGAGCAAGGTCGCCTATCTGATCCTGGTGGTCCTGGTACCCGTCGTCGGCCTGTCCCTCTACGTCTTCAGAGGGCGGCCCAAGGTGTCGGCCATCGCCTCGGGCGGTCGGGCCGCCAGCCTTCCCTTCGAACGTTCGGCGGGGAGCCGGCTCACCATGAGCACGACGAGCACTGGCCCATCGGCACCGTCTCGCCCCCTCTGGTGGACTTCGACGTCTTCAAACAGGCCGCGGAGCAGGGCCAGCGGTCCTTGTCGGTCCAGCCGGAGGTCGAACCGGCCCCCCTCGAGGTGTCCGGAACCTTCTTCAGCAGCGCCGGCACCGCCACCAAGACCAGGCAGACGGTCGGCCTGGCCCGCACCTACCGGCCCCGGCAGCGGACCAGCCTGCCGCTGGCCGACACTGCCGACACTGCCGTCGCCACCGTGCCGGCGGGCTGGAAGGCCGACCCGACCGGACGCCACCAGTTCCGCTACTGGGACGGCTTCCACTGGACGGAGAACGTGGCCGACGCCGGCGAGCAGTCCCGGGACTCCGTCGCCTCCTGAGGGGAGGATCGGCTTGCGGCCCGCTCCGGCTAGCGGCCCGCTCCCGCCAGCCGGCAGAGCCGGGCCACCAGCACCTCGAGCACGGTCTCACCCGGCAGCGCCGGTCGAACCCCGCACGTCCAGGTCGGCCCGGGCCAGCAGCCGGATGGCCCGGGCGATCCGCGCCGAGCCCAGCCGGCGCGACTCGGCCAGCGCCTTCTTGGCCGGAAAGGCGCTCTTCATCCCCAGGATCTGGGCGGCCTCCTCCGCCGAGGTCACCCCGGACCCGTCCAGCTGGAGCATCTTGCGGTAGTGGCCGTGGAGCACGGACATGACCCGCAGCGGGTGGGAGTCGCCGGCGCGTCCAGCATGCGGTGGAGCACGCTCAGCGCCTTGGCCGTCTCGCCGGCGTCGATGGCGTCGGTCAGGTCCCACGGGGCCAGCGTCCCGGCCGTGCCCAGAAACGGCTCGAGGTCGTCGGCCGACACGGTGGCCCCGGCGACCGTAGGCCGAGGCCAGGGTGTCGAGCAGCCCTCGAGCCGACCCATGTCCTCGCCCAGGTGGCTCGGAGAGCAGTGCCGTGGCCGGCGCCGTCCAGCCGGACCGGCCCCCCCTGCAGATGGTCGGCCAGCCACTGCGACCGGGCCCGGCCGTTCCCCACCGAGGTGTCCACCACCTCGACCGGACGTCCCCACCGCCTTGGACAGGGCCTGGGGCAAGGTCGCCACCCCCGGCCACCAGCACCAGGGCCGTGGTGGCCAACGGGTCCTTCAGGTACTCGACGAGCCGCTTGGCGTCACCCGGCGGTCAGCTGGCCGATGTCTCGCACCACCACCACCCGCCGCTCGACCAGGAACGGCGGGCGTGGTGCAGGCGTCGATGACCGCGCCCACGTCGAACGGCTCGACCCCGGGCCCGCCGAACTCCTCGACCATCAGGGACGGGTCTCCCCCGCCCACCAGCTGTTCGGTCAGGGCGTGGGCGGCCTGGGCCACCAGCGAGGGGTCGGTCCCCCGGACCAGGTAGACCGGCTCGGCCATGGCGACGGAATCGACATCGGCGTCCGGCGTCGGCGGTGGATCGGGTGGCGCTCACCGTGCCGTGCCCGTCACCGGGACACCCCGGCGAGGTGGCGCCCGACGGGCCGCCTCGACGGCGCCGAGCACGTGTGCACACCTGACGGTGGGCGGCCACGTCGTGGACCCGCATGATCCGGCACCCGAGCGTGGCGCCCAGGGCGGCGGCGGCCAGCGACGCCTCGCGTCGCTCCCCGATCTCGAGGCCCAGGACCACCCCGAGGAACGTCTTGTTGGATGCCGACAGCAGCAGCGGGTACCCGAGGTCGGCCAGCTGGTCCGAGGCCCGCAGCAGGGTCAGTGACTGCTCGGCCGTCTTGCCCAGGTCGAGGCCGGCGTCGAGCACGATCCGGTCCGGGGTCAGGCCGGCCGCCGGCGGCCCGGTCCGCCCGCTCGAGCAGGAACGCCCGGACCGCCTCGACCACGTCGTCGTAGACCGGGTCGGGGTCGGGGATGCGGGGCCCCAGGCGGATGTGGGTGGCCACCACCGTGGCCCCGGCGGCGGCCGCCACCGGCAGGTACTCGGGGTCGGCGAAGCCACTGATGTCGTTGCCCACCACCGCCCCGACGGCGTAGGCCTCCTTGGCCACCGAGGCCCTCCAGGTGTCGACCGACAGCGGGATGTCGAACCGGGCCCGCAGGGCCTCGAGGGCCGGGATGACCCGGTCGAGCTCCTCGGCCTCGTCGACCGCCGGGCCCGGGCCGGCCTTCACCCCGCCCACGTCGAGCAGGTCGGCGCCGTCGTCCGACCAGCTGCTCGGCCCGGCGCACCAGGTCGTCGAGGGCGAAGGTGGCCCCCTTGTCGTAGAAGGAGTCGGGGGTCCGGTTGAGGATGCCCATCACCAGGGCCCGGTCGGTGATGTCGAAGGTCCGGTCGCCGAGGGTCAGGCGGGTGGCGTCGCACGGCCGTGACGCTATCCCCCGACCCGGACGGTCGACACTCCGGCACCGGGGGCGGGGCCCCTCGTCCGGAGGCCGACCGGGTCAGAACAGGCGGGACGCCAGCGCCTTGCGGTACCCGGCGGTCCGGGGGTCGTCGGGGCCGAGGGTCTCCAGCAGGTCGAGGAACTCCTGTCGGGCGGCGGGGTCGTCGCTTGACCCGGTCGAGCAGCCCGTCCAGCAGGGCCTCGACCCCGTCGGCGGCCACGTCGACCTGCTGGGAGGCCAGGCGGGCCTCGGCCAGCAGCCGCCGGGTCTCGGCGGTCTCGGGGATCCGCCCGAGCAGGGCCATGGCCTCCTCGGACTCGCCCCGGGCGATCAGCAGCGCGGCCAGGGCGCACGATGGCGCCCTCGTGGTCGGGCTGCAGCTCGAGGGCCTGCCGCAGCGGCTCCTCGGATCCGTCGCGCACGCCCCTCGGCCACCAGCAGGTCGGCCTCGGACGGCGCCGGGGTCAGCTTGGCCACGAACTCGGCCACCGCCGCCTCGGGCAGGGCGCCGATGAAGCCGTCGACCACCTTGCCGTCCTTCAGGGCGAACACGGCCGGGATCGACTGCACCTGAAAGCTGCCCGAGATGGCCGGGTTCTCGTCCACGTTGACCTTGGCCAGGGCCACGGCCCCCTCGGTGGCATCGACCACCTTCTCGATGATCGGCCCGAGGGTCCGGCACGGCCCGCACCAGGGCGCCCACAGGTCCACCACCACCGGGACCTCGGAGGACCGGTGGAGGACCTCCTCCTCGAACGTGGCATCGGTGACGTCGACCATCGACCACAGACGATACCGGGACGCACCCGGCCGTCCGACCGGCCCCGGGGTCGCAGGCCGGCCGGCGGCCGGCGGGCGCTCGGCCGGGCGCTGGCCGGACCCGACGACGCGGGTAGCGTCGTAGGGCATGGAAGCAGGGCCACCGACCACCGAGGTCGACCGTCGAGGGGATCGACCGCGACCGGGTGACCGAGTGGATGACCGCCACCGTGGCCGGAGCCGAGCCCCCTTCACCTTCGAACTCATCGCCGGCGGCCGCTCCAACCTGACCTACCGGGTGACCGACGACGCCGGTCAGCGCCTTCGCCCTGCGGCGCCCGCCGGTCAGCCACGTCCTCCCCACCGCCCACGACATGAAGCGCGAGCACACGGTGATCAGCGCCCTGGGCCGGACCGGTGTCCCGGTCCCCCGCACCCTCGGGCTGTGCACCGACGACTCGGTCAACGGCGCGCCGTTCTACGTGATGTCCTTCGTCGAGGGCCACATCGTGCGCGACGAGCGGGCCGCCGGCCGAACTGTCCGAGGCCAGCCGGGCCCGGGCCGGGGACTCGCTGATCGACACCCTGGCCGGGCTGCACGCCGTGGACGTCGACGCCGTCGGGCTCGGTGACTTCGCCCGTCGCGACGGCTACATCGCCCGCCAGCTCAAGCGGTGGCACGGCCAGTTCACCCAGTCGACCGTGGACGGCCGACCGGGACCGGCGGTCGTCGACCGGGTCCACGAGCTCCTGGCCGCCCGGATCCCCGAGCAGCAGGGCGTGAGTCATCGTCCACGGCGACTACCGGCTGGACAACACCGTGCTCGACGACGACGGGAACGGTCCAGGCCATCCTGGACTGGGAGATCTGCACGCTCGGTGACCCGCTGGCCGACCTCGGCCTGCTGCTCGTGTACTGGGCCGAGCCCGAGGACGGCGACCAGGCGCTGGTCGGGCGTGGCCCCCACCGCCTTGCCCGGGTTCGCCCGGCGATCGCGACCTGCTGGCCCGCTACGCCGCAGTCGTCGGGCCGGGACGTCTCCCAGATCGCCTACTACCGGGCGTTCGGATTCTGGAAGCTGGCCTGTATCCTCCAGGGGGTCCATGTGCGCTACGCCGGAGGGGCCGCCGCCGGCGACCGGTCCGGCGTCGAGCAGTTCGCCGCCCACGTCGGTCGACTGGGTGAGCGGGCACTGGCCGAGGTGGAGTCGCTGTGACCGATCGCGATCCGTCGTCGCTCTATCGAGTTCGATCCCAACTGGGGCAGAGCCGCGCTCGCGACCGGCTGTCCCGTCCCGTGCTGGTGGTGGCCCTCGAGGGCTGGGTCGATGCCGGCATGGGGGCGTCCGCCGCCATCGCCGAGCTGCTGACCGCCTCGCCCACCACGGCGGTGGCCGTCGTTCGACACCGAGATGCTCATCGACCAGCGGGCCCGGCGACCGATCGCCCGCCTGGAGGACGGGGTGACCACCGAGCTGACCTGGCCGGCCATCCGGGTGGTGGCGGGCAAGGACCGGGTCGGCGCCGACATCCTCTACCTGACCGGGCCCGAGCCCGACTTCCGCTGGCCCACCTTCATCGACGCCGTGGTGGGGCTGGTCCAGGGACCTCGAGGTCCGCACCGTCGTCGGGCTCGGGGCCTTCCCGGCCCCGACCCCCCACACCCGCCCGGTGCGGCTGGCCTCGACCGTCCCGCCCCAGTCGGTGGAGCTGGCCGGACGGGTGGGCACCGTGCACGGGACCCTCGAGGTCCCGGCCGGCGTGCAGGCCGCGCTCGAGGTGGCCCTGGGCCAGGCCGGGGTGCCGGTGATCGGACTGTGGGCCCGGGTGCCCCACTACGTGTCGGCCATGCCCTACCCCGAGGCCAGCGCCGCGCTCATCGAGGGGCTCTGCGCGGTGACCGGCACCGTGCTCGACAGCTCGTCACTGCGCGGCGCCGGCCGAGGCGTCCCGCCGCCAGGTGGACGAGCTCATCGGGGCCAACCCCGAGCACCTCGAGATGGTCCGCCGGCTGGAGGCGGCCCTCGACTCCGAGGAGGTCCAGTCCGCGCCGGCCTCGACGTGGACGTGCCCAGCGGGGACGAGATCGCCGCCGAGCTGGAGCAGTTCCTCAGAGGCGAAGGGCACTGACCGGCCGGGTCACGCCGGTGGCGGTGGCGGCATCGAGCTGTGGCTTCGGGACAGCTGCTCGGCGGAGAGCGCCAGGACCACCAGGGACGCCAGGGCCACCACCACCAGCACCCCCAGCAACACCCACGATGATCAGCCGCCGTCGCTGCCCATCGCCGGCTGCCGTTCGGCGAGGCCGATTGGACCGGCGCTCCGTGACTGGTGGGGCACGGGCGGACGGGCCGGCGGGGTGAACACCGGCAGCTCGGTCACGATGGCGACCATCTGCGACGGTGGTGGTGGCCTCGGCCAGCTCGCGCAGCCGGACCTCGTACTCGGAGGGCTCGAGCAGTCCCCGCTCGGCGGCCCGGTCGAGCAGCAGCCCGTAGCGGGTGCGTTCCTCGTCGGTGACCGACCTCGGCCGGGGCCGCCGGTCGACGGCGGCGGTCGGAGCCGGCCCCGTCGTCCGGGCCGGTCGGCGTCGACCGGTCCGGGTGGGCACCGGCTCGGCGGAATCGGCCAGGAGCCGGGTCGAGCATCGGCCCGGCGGCCAACTCGGGGACCGGCGCAGCGGGCCGACCTCGGTCGGCGCGGCCGGATGTGGCGCCGATCGGCCACGGGTGACCGTCGGTCGGCGTCATCGGTCACCCGGGAATTGTGGGGCACCGGCCGCCGTGATGCAACTGCGGTCGGCGGGCGGCCTGCCCCGACGGTCCGGCTCACCGGGATAGCGTGGCCCATGGACGTCGACGGAGGCATCGGGTTCGACCCCAGCGGGGTGATCGAGTCGGCCCGGCTGGCCGAGCAGGTCGGCTACGACGGCATCTGGTCGGCCGAGACCAACCACGACCCGTTCCTCCCCCTGGTGCTGGCGGCCGAGCACACCGAGCGGATCAAGCTCGGCACCGGCATCGCCGTGGCCTTCGCCCGCAACCCGATGAACCTGGCCATGATGGCCAACGACCTCCAGACCCTGTCCGAAGGGCCGGTTCATGCTCGGCCTCGGGCTCCCAGATCAAGCCCCACATCGAGAAGCGGTTCTCCATGCCGTGGTCGCACCCGGCCCCGCGGATGCGCGAGCTGATCCTGGCCATCCGGGCCATCTGGGCCAGCTGGTCCGACGGCAGCCGGCTGGCCTTCCGAGGCGAGTTCTACCGCCACACCCTGATGACCCCGATGTTCGACCCGGGGCCCAATCCCTTCGGCAACCCCCGGATCTTCCTGGCCGCCGTGGGCGAGAAGATGACCGAGGTGGCCGGCGAGGTGGCCGACGGCATGCTGGCCCACGGGTTCACCACCGAGCGCTACCTGCGCGAGGTCACCGTGCCCGCCCTCGAACGGGGCCTGGCCGCCGGCGGGCAGGGTCCGGGCCGACGTGCAGATCTCCTACCCGGGCATGGTGGTCACCGGCGCCGACGAGGCCGGGTTCGCCGCCGCCGCCAAGGCGGTCAAGACCCAGCTCGCCTTCTACGGCTCGACCCCGGCCTACCGCCCGGTGCTGGAGCTGCACGGCTGGGGCGACCTCCAGACCGAGCTCAACACGCTGTCCAAGCGGGGAGCCTGGGAGGAGATGGCCGACCTCATCGACGACGAGATGCTCAGCACCTTCGCCGTGGTCGGCGAGCTCGACGACATCGCCGGCCAGGTCCTCCGGCGGTTCGGCGGCCTCGTCGACCGGTTCAACTTCTACGCCCCCTACGCGATGGAGCCGGAGCGGTGGGCCGAGGTGCTGGCCGGCTTCAAGTAGCCGGACCGGTCGGCCGGTCAGACGACGACGTTGACCAGCTTGGGCGGCCGGACGATGACCCGGCGGGGCGCGGCCCCGGCCAGCGCCTCGATCACCGCCGGGGAGGCCAGGGCCAGCGCCTCGGCCTCCTCCTCGGAGATGGCCGGGGGCACCTCGATCCGGTCCCGGACCTTGCCGTTGACCTGGACCACCATGGTCACCGACTCCTCGGCGGCCAGCGTCGGGTCGGCCACCGGCCAGGGGTGGAGGTGGATGTGGTCGCCGTGCCGACGCTCCCAGGCCTCGGCGGCCAGGTGGGGGGTCATCGGGGCCAGCAGCAGCAGCAGGGTGTCGACCGCCTCGTCGACCACCTCGGCGTGCCCGCCGTCGCGGACGTAGGGCTGGAGCAGGTTGACGAACTCCATGCAGGCGGCCACCGCCGTGTTGTAGGACCAGCGCTCGAAGTCGCGGCTGACCCGGTCGATCAGCCGGTGGGTGGCCCGCCGGATGGCCAGGTCGTCGTCGGTGAGCGGTCCGACCCGGAGAGCGAGCGTGCCCTCGTCGGCGGGCACGGCCAGGCGCCACACCCGGTCGAGGAAGCGGCCGCACCCTTCGATGACGCTGTCGGTCTGGTCGGTCCAGTCCACGTCGTCGGCCGGCGGGCCCGACGAAGAGGTGGAACAGGCGGAGGGCGTCGGCCCCGACCGTGGTCAGGTAGCTGGACGGGGCCACCAGGTTGCCCTTGGACTTGGACATCTTGGTGCCGTCCATCCGGATCATCCCCTGGGTGTAGTAGCGGGCGAACGGCTCGCGCAGGCCCTCGGGGGCCAGGCCCACGTCGGCCAGGGCCTTGGTGTAGAAGCGGGCGTAGAGCAGGTGGAGGATGGCGTGCTCGATGCCGCCGATGTACTGGTCGACCGGCATCCAGTGGCGGGCGATGTCCGGATCGAAGGGCAGGTCCGGCGTCCACGGGTCGGTGAAGCGCAGGAAGTACCACGACGAGTCGACGAAGGTGTCCATGGTGTCGGTCTCGCGGGTGGCCGGGCCGCCGCAGATCGGGCAGGTGGTGTTCAGGAACTCGGGGTTGGTGGCCAGGGGCGACTCGCCGGTGGGCAGGAACTCCACGTCGTCGGGGGCCAGCACCGGCAGCTGGTCGGCCGGCACCGGGACGATGCCGTGGTCGGGGCAGTAGACGACGGGGATGGGGCAGCCCCAGAACCGCTGGCGGGACACCAGCCAGTCACGCAGGCGGTAGTTGACCTTCCGCTCGCCGATGCCCTCGGCCTCCAGCCACTCGATGGCCCTGGCCTTGGCCGTCGGGATGTCCAGCCCGTCGAGCCACTGCGCTGTTGATCTTCTCGCCGGTGCCGGTGTAGGCCCCGCCGGGGCCGCCGTCGGGCCGCCGTGCTCGTCCCATCCCTCGGGGGGCTGCACGGTGCGCACCACGGGCAGCCCGTAGGCCTGGGCGAAGTCCCAGTCCCGGGTGTCCTCGGCCGGCACGGCCATGATGGCCCCGGTGCCGTAGCCCATCAGCACGTAGTCGGCCACGTAGACCGGCACCGGCCGTGCCGGTGAAGGGGTTGATCACCGAGGAGCCGGTGAAGGCCCCCCGCTTGGCCAGGCTCGGCGGCGCCGCTCTCCGACATGCGCTCGACGTCGGTGCTGGCCGCGGCCCGGGCCCGCAGGTCCTCGACCTCGGTCCGGTGCTCGGGGGTGGTCAGCTCGTCGACCATCGGGTGCTCGGGGGCCACCACGGCGTAGGTCATGCCGAACGAGGTGTCCGGCCGGGTGGTGAAGACCCGCAGGGCCAGCGCGCTCCCGGCCGTCGGAGCCGTCCCGGCCCTCGACCACCAGGTCGAACTCGGCCCCCTCGGACCGACCGATCCAGTTGCGCTGCATGGTCTTGACCCGTTCGGGCCAGTCGAGGTCGTCCAGGCCGGCCAGCAGCTCGTCGGCGTAGTGGGTGATCCGGAAGAACCACTGCTCGAGGTCGCGCTTGACCACCAGGTCGCCGGAGCGCTCACAGGTGCCGTCGGCCAGGACCTGCTCGTTGGCCAGCACGGTCTGGCAGCCCGGGCACCAGTTGACCGGGGCGTTGGCCCGGTAGGCCAGGCCGGCGGCCAGCAGCTTCTGGAAGATGACCTGGTTCCACTTGATGTACTCGGGGTCGTGGCTGCGGATCTCCCGGCGCCAGTCGTAGACGGCGCCGAGCGAGGTGATCGACTCCTTCAGCTCGTCGATGCGGGCGTCGGTGAAGATGCGGGGGTGGGTGCCGGTCTTGATGGCGGCGTTCTCGGCCGGGCAGGCCGAAGGAGTCGAACCCGAACGGGGAGAGCACGGCGTAGCCCAGCATGGTGCGGTGGCGGACCAGCAGGTCACCGAAGGTGTAGTTGCGGACGTGGCCCATGTGGGCCGGCCCCGACGGGTAGGGGTACATGGTGAGCACGTACCAGGGGGGGCGGGGATCGTCGGCGTCGACCTCGTAGGTGCCCTCGTCGGCCCAGCGCCGCTGCCACTTCTTCTCGACTTCGATGACGTCGTAGGCCCGTGCCATGGGTCACGATCGTACCGGGGGCGACCCTGCCTCCGGTTTCTCTTGGGAAGAGGACGGTCAGACGTGCGAGGCGATGGCGGACACGGTGCCACCGAACTTCGAGGCCATCCCCTGCAGGAACGAGCCGATGCTGTTCAGGTTGGTGACCTCCGACGCGGGAGGGAGACTGACGTCTACCGGTTGACCGTAGTGGGAGAGACCCACCGTGACGTCGAGGTTCGTTCCCGATGCCGTGGAGCCACCCGATCCGGAGGCGACGGTCCCCAGTGCGCCGGCGAGCGAGGCGTGACTCAGGTCTACGGAGACCGAAAGCTGCCGGAGGAGACCGTCCGGGCCCACCCACGCCCTCACCGGCACGCTGGAAATGCCCAAATCCTGGAGCTCCTTGGCCAGAGCTCCCGAAGAGGGCGACGATGCGGGCCCATCGCCTAGCTTCGAAGCCATGCCGGCGATGGATACTGTGGTCCGGTATTCGGTGGTCGACTCACCGTGCAAGTCGACCGTCCCCACCCTGGTGACGGTGCTGCCCAGCGAACCGAGCAGGCCCAAGTCCTGGGGGGGTCGGTCAGCGTGGACAGCGGGAGCGAGCCGGTGGATCCGGTCAGCGAGGCCAGCCCGGACGCGGAGGTCTCGACCCAGCTCTTCCCCCCGGTAAGGGAGGACAGGGCTGGGACGTTCACATACAGGTCGGTGCCGTCGGAGACGATGTCCAGCGAGCCCTGCGACCCGGCCCCGGTGAGCGGTGACAACGAGGGTCCGGAGACTGTGACCTGTCCCACCCCTTGGGCGAGGTCGTAGACGCCGCTGCCGGTCACGGGGGTGGATGACATCGACGGGGAAATCTCGGTGGCGGAGAGGGTGAAGGCCACGCTCGTGGCGGAAGCGGAGTTGGAAGCAGCGGAGGCCAGGCTCCCCTCCGCTGACGCCGTCGCAGCGGCATGGGCGGAGGCGCCGGAGCCACCACTCAAAGCGGCAGCCCCGCCGGCCACGGCAGCCACCAGGAAGGCAGCGATGACGGCAACGACCAGCCGGGCGGGCCCTCTCGACCGTCCGGTGCTCGATGCACCACAGTGTCCATCGCTGGTGGGCGCCACGAGCAGTTCCTCGGGGCGCGGCGTCAGTGATGTGCGTGAAGCCCCGGCGGGATGGTCGGGCGGACAGCTCTCATCTTTGACCAGGTCGCTCATTGCGCGGGTGCCCCTTCTCTGCCGTCGCGGTTTCGCCGGCGGCGGTGGTTCATCGGCCGATACTTCCATCGGGCTCTGCGGCCGCTCGGCAAGCATCGGGTCCCCGATCCCACAGCCGTTGTCCGATCATCCTGTCCCGGCCAAAATGGTAGTGAACCCGTCACCGGATGTATCGGCAGGGCGGTGCGGCGGACGAACGGGCCGGGAGTGCCTAAGGAAAGGCTGTAACCGTCATGAGAGGAGAGACGCATCCGTCACGTAAGGAGTTCCGGAAGCAGGTGCCGGTCCTGGGCGATGTGAGCGGGGGCCCAGCGCCGGTCGATCTCCTCATACGTCGAGGGAGTCGTGTGGGTGTAGAAGTACTCGATCCCGATCTCTGAACGGTCGAGCGGCGGAGCCGACGGATCCGGGAATCGCTGCGCCACGGACATCGAGCCGGTGAAGTACGAGAGAGCGAACAGCTGGTACTCCCCCGCGTGGTACGCCTTGAGGTCGATGCGGCACGTCCGATCCCACGCGGTGCGCCAGAGGACCTCCAACGATCCCTCGTGTAGGACGGCCACACCCTGTGCCGCCACCAACAGGACGACGGGTACGAGGACGCCGGGATCTTCGACCGAAGAGTTGGGGGCGCTGCTGGTGTCGTGGAGCAGTGCAAACGTCCACGAGTCGTACTGCCCGAAGCCAATCCCGCGGATCGACTCGGTGAAACGTTCAAAGTAGTCAGGAGTAAGCGACCGCATCTCGAGGATGGCGAAGAGATCCTTGGCGTGCTCGGGTACACCGGAGAGAAGGGTCGTCTGGAGGTCGACCTTCTTGGCTCTGCGGGGCATCCACCGAGCCTAACGAGGCTGCACTGTCGGCGTGCCAAACGACGACGCACCCGGAGAAACCCGGTGAAAACCGCCGCAAAGACGAGAGGAGGGGTGACCTCCACTGGGCACGAGGTCGACGCGGGTCTGACTCGGGTCGCGTCAGCCCGGACGGATCGGCAGCGACCCGCCCCTTGCACCATCGTCCCGTGACCGCTCCAGCTGTAGTCGACGGCAACCAAGGCGGGGCCTCTTTCCGGATGACTCCTCAAGGCCTCGTCTACGCACGACGATGACACAAGGAGTGCTTCTCGCGAGGGGCGTGAGACGAGGTGATGGCGTGTCCGGCCACATGAGACAGACATCGGCGACCAGGACCATGGCGACGCCCACCTACGCAACGCTGATAGCCGAAGATCGCCATCTCGCCTATGAGTGCGCCCAGCTGAGCGCCGTGGGTGCCACCACCGACGCGCTCCATGTCGTATCCGAGGCAGCCGACGGCATCCTCTCCCGCTACGACTCAATGCTGGTGATCACTCCAACGGGACGGAGCGAATCGTTGGTCGAGGCGCTACGAACTGTGGAGAGAGTCGGCCAGCGCAGCGACGAGAGAGGGGACGAGGTGCAGGCAACGTGGTGCACGCTGCTCCATCAAAAGCTTCTCGGCGCAGAGTAGCCACCCATCTTCAGGTGTTCGGTTGGATCGCCCATTGTGCATCGTGCATCGTGCGTCGTGCTAAGCGGATAGGAGCACCAGACGGACGTCCGCCTTCCGATCCCCTGGCGCCCACGGCATTCGAGCGAGCAGCACCGTGGGTGCTCGTCGACCATGATGGACCCATGGGATCCGAAGGAAGCAAGTCCCGCAAGCAGAAGCACCGAATGAAGAAGGTGCCAAAGTACGAGGAACCGAATCGGGCAGAGGGCTTTGGCGGGGGTTCATTCGGTCGCTCCGGCCATGGCTCCGACGGACACCACGCGGCAAAGCCAGGCCGGGCCGGGTCCTATCTCCTCCGGCTCCTCGGACAGCGGCCCAAGCGCTAGAGGTCGAGGTTCCGATCTTGCCTGCGTCAGTGCGCAGTGGAGGACGTGCAGTTTCACGACCCCAGACGCACCTCATCCATTGTGATCGATGGAGGTTCAGTGCAGACGTGGATCCATCACTTGACCGTCTCCTTAGCCATCCGTGCGATCTGCGCCCGTCCCGACGTCAGGATCGCCGGGATGATCTCAGGAGCCAGAGTGATGCCTGCGCTCAGTGCAAAGTGGACACCGTCAGGCTCACGAATCGTCTCGCCCTTATAGGTCGAACTGTACCTTCCCCCCGGACATACCAGGCGATCGAGGTCGTAAACGGAATCAGTCGTCGGGAACTCGGCGGCGACTTGTCGGACGAGTGTGTTGTACTCGTCCAGTCGGGCGGGATCATTCTCGGGCCACGGCGCACCATCGAGTTGCGTCTGGGCGTCATTACACGGTGCCGTCATGAACACCATGTTCGCCCCGGTGGATGTGACCAGAACCGACGCCAGCTCCAACTGCTGTTTAACGTAGGCGGCGAATGTCGGGTCCAGGATGTTGGTCCATACATTGTTATACAGGCGATCGACCTCCTCCCACCGTCCGACCAGTAGGACCACCACGTTGGGGTGGTACTTGACCATCTCGGCCTTCCACTGAACGGGCCAGGGTTGTGACTTCTGGGGTGAGCCAGGTATAGGCGTTGCACCATTGCAGGCGGGTTGGGATGGCTCAGCTTGGCCGTCGGCCATGACGGTAGGGCCCATAACCACGCCGCAACCCACTATCCCCAGGTCCTGGAAGGTGTAGTCGTACTTGGACGTACGGGGACCCTGGCCCATCTCCCACCCCAGAGTGAGGGCAACCGAGTCGCCGAACAACACGATGCTCACCTTTTCGTGCTTGACGTCCTTCGTCGTCCTCTTGTGGGCACCGGCCACATTAGGTATGCCGATGGCGAGTCCGAGACCCAGGAGTACACAGAGGACGATTCTTCCCATCGACTGCATGGAAGCCCCCTTCAGTCACGAATCGTCGGCGTGCCCCGCGATGCGCCGCTCCCGCTCCGAAAGGGGACCGCCCCATCATGCCCGAGCCGGGCTCTGCTGTCACGCCCACATGCGGATGGACGCCCACCGTGGCAGCGAGCGCTGATCCCGGTCACTCTGACAGCGAGAAGATGTCACGGGGAGTGGCGATAGGCGTGGGTTACACTGCCTGTCCCGTCACGACTTTTCAGCACCGCCTTCCTCAGTATCTGATCGAACGGCCGGTACTCGCTGTTTAGCAGCGAAGGCCCTCCGCTCTGATAATCCAAAACCTCTTTCCGCTTTGGGCACCATCGGGTGGGTGGACGATGTGCCCGAAGTTGATTGCTTGCAGGTCGGTCGATCGGCACGCGACACATGGGAGGCGAGGTGCGGGGGTCTCCGTCCAGTAGCGACGTCGGTAGCTACGACCCCCAGAATCCAAGGCGACGAGGAGGATGCGGACCATCGTGTATCCTTGCCCAACCTTCGGGGGCGTAGCTCAGCTGGTAGAGCGCTTGACTGGCAGTCAAGAGGTTCGTGGGTTCGAGTCCCATCGCCTCCACTCGAAATCGCAGGTCAGAGGGCAGGAACGGTCCTTGGTGGCAACGGTGAGGTCGGCGTTTGTCACCATCTTGTCACCACTCTGGAGGAACGCACCATGAACGACCAAGAGGCGGCAACCGAGGTCGTCATGTTCAGAAACGCAGTTCATGCGAACACGGCTGCGTGGGAGTACTCCGACAGAACCGGCGACATCGAGCCGGTGAATCACCTGGATCTTGCCTCTCATTGTTCGTCCCGATTGCCGATTGTTGAAGCCATCGCAAGAGAAGTCGGTTTCCAGCGTCCAGAGCGACTTCGCATGTGGAACGTACTGGGCGAGGGTGGCGAGGCGGTCAATGCGGCGAATGAGTTGCTGGGGATAGTTAATGGTCGACAGCGGTGGGAAGAGATCTTCGGACCGTCTGGTCCCAGCCTGGTCGCTTCTCGGATGCAATGCTAGAAAATGTAATCAGGGCGGGGTCGCCAATGCCGTAGCGTTCCGCCGCTTCCCGTACGCCTCCTCGTTCGGATAGCCGAAGACGGACTGGACATAGCCTCCCGCCTTCACCAGAGCGATGCCGTTCACCCGATCGGAAGCTTCCATGCTTGGCGTGTAGCCCCCGACCACCACGTAGCAATCGTGCGTCTCCTCCTGCTGGAAGAGGCACATGAAGCCGCCGCTGGGGGCGGGCACGAACCCAAAGTCGAGTCTGACCGGGGTGCCGTCGAGATCGCCGAACATTAGGCAAGCATGGCGCCGACGGCGACGCTTGGGTATGGCAGAAGTGCCCGTCGAGGAGGGTCGGTAACCGACCCGCTCCCAGCGTTCGGGGGACCATGAAAGTTGACGACTACGACAGCCTGATTCTGTATGTCAGCGACCTCAGCCAAGCGAGGGCGTTCTACGCCGACACTCTTGGACTTCCCGTGCGCTTTGAAGACGAGGTCATCGTCGTTGTCGGGGGACCTTCGGGACAGATCGTGTTGCATAGGAACGACCGAGGCCATGATGAAAGAGGGATCTTTCCAGCGGGTACAACGGCCGGAGCGGCATCCGTTCGTTTCAACGTCGAGGACCCCGACGCATGGGAGGAGGAGGCGAGGCAGTCTGGTGTGCCCGTCTTGTGGCTCACCCAGGAGGCCACGTGGGGTCGCTTTGTGGTTATTGCTGACCCAGATGGTCGACCAGTGGCCCTTGCAAAGATGGCCCCTCGCTGAACCTCACGGGGAACCTTCCTCCAGGCCATGCTGTCCCACCTTCCCGGTGAACGGGGCAGGTGGGAGGCGACCCACCGCTAGCTGCCGACCAACCGGTGGCTCAGAATATAAATGGGATCAGCTTCTTGGTTGAGCACCTATATTCCGGATAGGTGTTGGGAAAGAGGCGCTGCATGGTTTGCTCCTCGACGTTCGCGCTGTAGACGAAGTAGGCACCCATCAAGACGACGGCGACGAGCCAGTACCAACTAATGGCCACCGATGTTCCGACAGCGGCGAGGATGATGCCTGAGTAGATGGGGTTCCGGATGTACTGGTATGGACCGGTCGTGACCAGTTCCGCATCCACTTTCTCCGACATCGGGGTGCCCCAGTTCCGCCCCAAATGGACTCGTGCCCACACCGCCAGCCCCAATCCCATCAAGAACAGCACCAGTCCGATGCTCTGGAGAACGGGGCTGCTCACGATGGCATGGTGACCCTTCAAAACACCGAAGCGAATGATCAAGTACACGATGACAAACGTGGCGAGCCTCAATCCGACGAACTGTCCCATTCGCGACTGAGCCGCCCGCTTCGCTCTTGAGGCAGCTACCAGCCATGCCAACCAGAAGACGATCCACAGGCTGTAGATGACGTAATCGATGACGTGCATGGACCCGTCGCCATGGTAACGGGTCAACATCGATTCAAAATGCTCGTCGCTTACAGAGCTGGACATCGTTGCCCGCTTGTGCCGGTTGATGCCACGACATATCAGGCGAAGTGGGATACCCGCCTCGGTACGGGAGCAGGTCGTACCAGGACAGCAGGAGGCTCCGCTCTCTGCGATCATGAAGCTTGACCGCATTCGAGTTAGACCAAGGAGAACCATGGGAGTACCGACGAGAGAAGCTCGACTCGCCCACGCTCGCATCCACTGCGATTACTGGAACGAGGGCCGCAAGGATGAATGGGTTGCGTCATGGCGAACGATCGCCCACGGCGACACGTATGTTCGATCCCGTGGGCACGAAGGAAAAGCATGGCCTCGACCACGCCACGCTCGACGTGTGGGAGATGTTCCAGTCGTTCCTGCGCCTGCGGCAGATCGTTGTGCATGTCAATGGCAATGAGATGGCATGGGCGAACGAAAACAGCGTGACAATCGGCGACGAGACCCATTCAACGATCAGCATCGAGACCTTTTCTTGGGAACCAAACGGAGATCTGACCATCAAGACCTACTACGACATGCCCGAATCGGTTGGAGAAGACGACGACCCGTACGAACATATCTTGGGGGCTGACAACGTCATTCCCAACGTGTAGTTGTTATTGCCACTATCCCGGTGGTAGGGGATGGCCGTGCAGCGTCGGATCGCAGTCGGATACTCCGCCCGTCCTAGCCCCGAGGTGCGAAGAACTCGAGTGCGATGTTGTCGGGGTCTCGAAATGACAATGCCGAGTAGGAAGGTGCGTCCACGATGCCACCGTTGGGGATGCCGAGCTCGTTCAGGCGGATTTCCCACGCTTTTAACTCATCGCGGTTGGCACAGCCGAAAGCCAGATGATCGAGACCCGGCCGGCGCTCGTTGAACGGCTGAGTGCTGTTCAAATCAGGGAACTGAGTTAGACCGACGATTGTGTCGCTCGTAAGCCAAGCGACACGCTTGAAAGGACCTGTGTCCTCGTCAAGGATCGGGTCCGAGCCGAACAGAGCCTTGTACCAAGGCACACTCCGTTCGAGGCTCGTAACCGTTAGCGCCACGTGAGTAATCGCAGGGAACTCTGGCATGTCTTTTCGGCACCTCGTGAAGGCAGCGAATGCCGCGTCTTTTGGCTGGCAACTCTCTGGGAGTAGAAGCTATCTGGCAGCACAAGTCCCCGCGCTAATTGTGGCCCCAGTTCTGGCATTGCGGGGCAGGGCTTCGGTCGAGACCCTACCCGCCTGATCGCCTGTCGTCTCCGGTTTAATCAGCTTCCGAGGTGATGGTGAGCTACCAACTCGATCCAAGTGATGCTTGACGGCGGACCGCTAACGCCACCCTTGGCCAGAGCCTCCCCAAGGCGGCCTTCCATGAATCGGGCCTGGTGCTCAGGGGAATCCCATATCTCGATCACGACGAGATGTCCGTCCTCGTTCAATCCAGCAGAATGTGCCACTAGGCCGTCGGGCCAGTTCCCTTCACCGGTTTCGGGGTCGATGCCCAGTTCCTTGTTAACGGCGTGATACTCCGCCAAAGTCACGCCTTCGAACTCCAGAATCAGTTCAGCAGTCATCGGTTCCGTACTCCGTTCTCTTAGCCAGTTGACTGGCCTCAGTACCCTTGCAGGTCTGTTTGGGACTCGCCACTCGTTTCGGACCGGCCAGCCTGGGTCGACAATGCCGCCGAGCCGGCAGCGAGGATTGATAGTGCTCGCTGTCGGTCCACCCTTCAGACGGGGAACTGGTCAGCGTGTGGGTGAATGCCCGAGCCAGGCCTGACTCTTTTGATACCGGCTTACGTCCTTGCGGACTGTCCTGAAAACGATTCGTCGGCCTGGCTCGGACACTCACCCGACACCAACCGGTCGGACGGAGTGACCTCAAAGGAGCCTGCACAGGCCCATCGCTGTCCTGTCCATCGTCTTGCTGGTGGGTGTCACCCACCCCAAGCGAAAGGAACAGATGACGATGACCACTATCGCGCGCCGAATCTCCGGAGGGGTCCACACGCACCTCGACACCCACGTGGCCGCGGCTCTCGACGAGCGTGGGGCCCTGCTCGGTGTCCAGAGTGGGTGTGATCACCTGAACAGGGCCCACCGTGATCATCTGATTTGGCCCCACTTGGCTCTCAGCGACGACGGGGTCCACCTGGTTTGGACCGGTGGGCTGGAGTCTGGGATCCATGACAGCGAGGTCGAAGGTGGAACTGTTCGAGGAGATCCGTAAGGCGAGTGCTGGACGGGACAGCCCGTCGATTCGTGAGTTGTCCCGCACGTTCGGGGTGCATCGACGGATGGTGCGCCAGGCGCTTGAGTCGGCAGTCCCGCCACCGCGGAAGTCGGCACCCCGGGAGGCCCCGTCACTCGGCCCTGGAAGGCCACCATCGATGGTTGGCTGGCCGAGGACGAGCACGCGCCGAAGAAGCAGCGCCACACCGCACGCCGGATCTTCCAGCGGCTGGTCGAAGAGCACGATGCCAATGTCAGGGAGTCGAGCGTCCGCCGCTATATCGGGTCGAAGAAGAAGAGCCGGGCGCTGTCCCTGCCCGACGTGTGCGTGCCCCAGACCCATCCCCTGGGGGACGAGGCCGAGGTCGACTTCGGCCAGGTCCGCTTCTATCTGGACGGTGCCCCGGTCGAGGCGTGGATGTTCGTCATGCGGCTGTCGGCCAGCGGGAAGGGGTTCCACCGGGTCTACTTCAACCAGGCCCAGGAGGTCTTCGTCGATGGCCACGTCGAAGCCTTTTCCCACTTCGGCGGCGTGCCCAGACGGATCCGCTATGACAACTTGAAGCCCGCCGTGGTCCGGGTGATGAAGGGCCGGGGCCGCATCGAGACCGAGCGGTTCATCGCCATGCGCAGCCACTATGGCTTCGAGTCCTTCTTCTGCCAGCCTGGGGTTAAGGGCGCTCACGAGAAGGGCGGGGTGGAAGGAGAGGTCGGACGGTTCCGCCGGGCAACATGGTCCCGGTCCCCGACGTCGCCAGCCTCATCGCCGTGAACGAGCTGGTGGCCAAGGGGGATGAGCGGGACGACCACCGCCACATCGAGTCACGGCATCTGACCGTCGGCCAGCACTTTGCCGCCGAATGCCCGCTGCTGAAGGCCCTGCCCGACGAGCCCTTCGAGGTGGCGCTGCAGCTCAGCTGCCGGGTAGACACGAAGAGCCGGATCTGCGTGCGCCAGTCCTTCTATTCGGTCCCGGTCCGCTATGCCGGTCGCAGGATCGATGTCCACCTGGGGGGAGCGCGTGTGGCCGCCAGGGACGGGACGAGCATCGTCGCTCAACACCCCCGGGCCGTCGGGAAGGGAGCCGAGGTACTCGACCTCGACCACTACCTGGAGGTCCTCTCCATCAAGCCCGGAGCACTGGCCGGAGCCAGTGCCCTGGTCCATGCCCGCCGGACCGGGGCGTTCACTGCCACCCACCAACGCTTCTGGGACCTGGCCAAGAAGAAGCTCGGTGACCAGGATGGGACCCGGGCCCTGATCCAGGTGCTGTAGTTGCATCGCACCATGACTGCAGAGTCCGTCCTTTCCGGCATGGAGCGGACCATGACGACGGGATCGGTCGACCCCGAGGTGGTGGCCGTCGAGGGCCGTCGCTCGCTCGCTCGGCCGGTCATGGCCCAGGTCACCGACCAGGCGCTGGTCGCCTTCGACCGTCCCGCCCCGACGCTTGCCTGCTATGACGACCTGCTGGGGGTGGGCTGATGGCCAAGATGACCGACGCCGCAGCCCAGGCCGCCATCGGGGCGGCGACTCGGGAACTCCACCTGCCGACGGTGCGCACCGAGTGCGTGCGCCTGGCCGAGATGGCCGAGCGTTCGCACTCGACCTATTTGGGCTACCTGGCCGAGATGCTGGCCGCCGAGGTGGATGTCCGCACCGAGCGCCGCCGGCAACGCCGTGTCCATGAGGCCCGCTTCCCCCGGATCAAGAGGCTCAGTGACTTCGACTTGGCCGCCGCCCCGTCCATCAATGCCGCCACCATCGCCATGCTGGCCTCGGGCAGCTATCTGGAGTCCGGCGATCCGGTGGTGTTCCTGGGCGACAGCGGGACCGGCAAGAGCCACCTGCTCATCGGCCTCGGTATGGCGGCCTGCGAGCAGGGCAAGGCGGTGAAATACGTCACCTGTGCCGCCCTGGTCAACGAACTGGTGGAGGCGGCTGACGAGCGCAGGCTCTCCCGCTTGGTGGCCCGTTATGGGCGACTCGACCTGTTGTGCCTGGACGAGCTGGGCTATGTCCAGCTCGATGCCAGAGGCGCGGAGCTGATGTTCCAGATCCTCACCGAGCGAGAGGAGAAGGCGTCGGTCGCCACCGCCTCCAACCTCCCCTTCTCCGAGTGGGGCCAGGTCATCGGTGACCCCCGGTTGGTGGCCGCCATTGTGGATCGGCTCACCTTCAACGCCCACATCATCGAGACCGGCACCGAGAGCTTTCGGCTGCGCTCGACGAGGGCGAAACGGGGCGGCGCCAAGTCCAAGCCCTGATCAGCGCACCCGCTGGAGGGCGGCGTTGGTGGCGGCCAGGCTGAACTCGGCAGGATCGAACTTGAAGCCCACCCAGACCAGCATGTCGTCGTGGTCTTCGTGGAGCGGATCGGCCAGCGCCTGAAGGAACTGCTCATAGCCCCCGATGCCCCCAACGTCCTCAGGCGGGCAGGCCCCCTGGCCATCGAGGCACACCCCGAACTTGAGCACATAAGGCACGAAAGCGAAGTCCTCGACGACCACCTCGTGCGTCCACGAGTCGCCGAAGTCGTACTCATAGATGAACCGCCGCACACCGCCCCGGAGAGCCACGAAGGCGGTGTACTCGTTCTCGTCGAGCTCCTCTTCCGGAAAGTCGTCGAACTGCATCCCATAGAGCTGGTCACCGATGGTGAAGTTGTGCAGGTGGGAGTTGGTCCAGCCCATTGTCGGCTGAAGGATGTCGTGGAGCTTCGACAGCCTCACCCCACCGGGAACGAGCACACGCCGCCACACCGGCGGTTCGATGCCCTCGAGACTGATGCGCAGCTGGAAGACAGGTTGCGTTCCCACATCTGAACTTTACGTCGGGCGCCGATTGCCACCTGGGCTTATGGGGTGGGGTCAATTTTGGTGATCACAGTGGGGCCATCTGGAGTTGACATTCCCACCTATCGCTGGCAAGTAGGCAAAGGCGTGCCATCAAAGTGCCTGGTTCGTTCGGGGTCAGGGGTCACTTCGATGTGACCCCCCCGTCATTGATTGGTCCAACAGCCGTGGGTCCCATCTCGGGTGTCGGAATCCGGTGCCAAATCCCACTAAAGGGAAAACCACATGGGCCAGCGAGATTACTCAGGGGGGAGGGTTATACCCCCTGAGCGAGGAGGTCTCTGAAGGTCTCCCGGGCAATGTTCCATTCGCCGTCAACTAACACAGCGTCGCCACGGTGACGATTCAATACCGAACTCCCGTTTACGGAGATGGAGTACCAAACCGCAGCATGCTCGGGGTCCACAAATACGGTCTCATCCACAGTGAACAGGATCTCAGCATCCAGGTACTGCTGGCGGTTGGCTCTCACTGCCGTCAGGGCCCACCCGAGGTCACCTCCGCTCTCGATTCCAATGGCGGCCCGACCGTCTTCACTGACCTCTCCGTAGTTGGTGAAGACGGCCGTGATCTCCCTCCGGGCAGAATCGGGATCAGCAGGTTGCTCTCCTGGGCTGACGGCGTCCCATGGGGCCGATGAAATTAAGGTGCGGCGAACGGTTGTCGAGCGTGTAGGTAAGCGTGCCGACCATCGGCGAATGCAGTTCTCACAGATGAATGCGTTGTCACCCGAAACCACCTGGCCCGACTCGGGGGGAGTGAGACCACAGAATGAACATTGCACGGTCCTTGCCTGAATCCCGCCTCCGGCGAACTCACCGTGACCACGGATAGGACCGAGCCGCCCAAGTCTTCATCACTTCGGAGATCGGTCAGGTGCCGCATTGCCCGCTGACGCACAGCGCCGAGATCGATGCCCAGGCCGACTAGCGCCTGACAGGCGACACCCTGTCCTTCCCGGATGAGTCCCGAGCAGGATGTGCTGGGTCTCGATGCTGTGGCTTCCGAGTTGCACCGACTCTCGTAGAGAAAGTTCCAACACCTTCTTTGCTCGGGGCGTGAAGGGCGGTGAGCCCGTGGGTGGGTTCCCGCGCGCCCGATGGTCTCCCTGACCCGTTCTCGGACGATGCCGAAGCGAAGCACCGAGGTCGGTGAGGACGTGGGCCGCTTCGCCGTCTTGGCGAAGGAGACCCAGTAGCAGGTGCTCAGTGCCTATGAAGCTATGGCCAAGTAGGCGAGCCTCCTCCTGGGCCAGCACGAGGACCTGGCGGGCGGAGTCGGTGAAGCGTTCAAACACCGTTCCAGCTTGCCAGGCGGGACGATCCGATACCAGAAGCTGCCTCCGTCGATTGTGGAAGCCCCCTTATCCGACAGCGAGCCGCAGTGCTTGACTAACCCAAGCCAGTGACCTCTCCTGGATATCCATCGAGGAAATGGCCAACCCAAGCCGGTCACATGCTGTAACCCAGTGATCGACCGGTCGAACCCCCCGTAGCCCGTACAAGACATCCCACAGGGGAACATCGTCGAGCGATATGGATGCTGCACGCTCATACGCATTGAGAAACACTTCGGGTGCATCTCCGCCGGGGTGAATGGCAAGGAAGTGGCGAAACAGGGCCACTGCAGCCTCCCTCGGCTCGATGGTTACGTCGGCCCAGTCCACGACGCCCGTTAGATGTCCATCGTGGAAGAGCAGGTTTCCGGGGTTGTAATCATCATGGCTAAGAACGGTCGGTAGGGATTTGGCCCGCTTGTACAACCTTGCCAGGAGGGCTTCGACCCGATCCGAATCGACTCCCATGCCCTTGGTAAACGGTTTCCACCGTTGCCATCGAGGGGAGAGCAGGTGGGTGGCCCGAGAGGATGGGACGGCGTGGATAGAGACCAATGCCTCAGCGGCATCCTTAATCCACCCACGGCGATCAATGGGGTGCATGTCTGGCCGCCCCGGCAAGGCGGTCATCACAACCGTCGGGTAGCCAAACCATTCACCATCAAAATCCAATAGCACTGGTTCAGGAGTTGGCACCGTCGAGACCGAGACGACGGCCAGATTGTCGTATTCTGCTGTTGCCTCGTCTGCGTTCTTGGCACAGACTTTGGCTACGAAGCGACCATCTCCCAGCCGGAAGGCGAAGGTTTCCGCTTCCATTCCGCCCGTCAAGCGTTGAATGTCAGAAGGCCGTTGGCTCGATCCGAGGGAGCGAGCAACCCGTTCAAATCCCTTGTCCCAGTCGAAATGAGGATCTGGCTCCACCGGACTGGACGATACTTCTCTGCAACTTCAGCCGTCAGGAAGTTAAGGCGGTGCGGGAGCCCCGCCGACGAAGCCGAGGACCTTGGTGCGGGTCTGACCCTGAGCGAATCGCCAGCACCCGGAAGCACGGTGCATCCCGGTTCTTCCGTCGATCTCGTGGTATCTCAAGGACTGTAGGTAGGAATCCCTGGTTGATCTCTCCACGGTGACTTCCGATGGAAGACTCTCGTTGTGCGGAGAAGAACGGTCTGAGGTGTAAGGAGTGGAGCGACGAATCCGAAGACTCGGCATCTTCATGCTCCTGTGCTTCATTGCCTTGTTCATCCAACTCAACAACATTCAGATCTTTAAAACCAACTCCTTGGCCAACGATCCAAACAATCCCCAAGTGTTTGCGGCCGAGCACGACCAACCACGGGGAGCCACCCTCTCGGCTGACGGGGTCACGCTGGCATCGTCCGTACCCAGCCAGGGCATCGGTGAGTCGTATCCCACGATCTGGGAGAAGAGGGTTGCCGTGTACGGATCGTAAAGTCACTTGTACTTGTCCACGGTGTAGCAGTGGTGGTGCCGAATCAGCCTGGCAGCGACACCGGAGCAGAGGTGTCTGGCCTCCGATGAAGACGATCTTGGGCAATGCGTTGGCTGAGACGCCATAGCGAAACGGAGGTGGCAGAAGGGTCACGCTCGATCCTTAGCCAAAGTCGCATCCCCGCTCCCGGCCGCCCGGTCACCATCGCAATATCGCAGATGGGGCTGAAAGTCCCCTAAATCAACGGTGGTTACGCAGCACTGCACCATCGTGTCTGTATCTAGCCCCGAGGTCGTGAGAGTCCTCAGCAAAAAAATCGCACGCCCTGGTGGGCTGGATTTTTCTCACGACGGGTTTCGTCCGAGTCGGGCGCAGCCCGTCGATCGCTTGACCTTTGTCGGCTATCGGCCAAAAATCGGACTCATGTCCAGTGCCGAGATTGACGAATACCTGGCCGACCTCGACGAGCCAAAGCGTTCCACCTTGCAACGCTTGCGCCAGAACATTCTTGGGGTGGTGCCCGAACCTGAAGAAGGAATCTCCTACGGTCTCCCGGCATTCAGGGTGGAGGGGAAAGTCATCGCCGGATTCGCAGCGTTCAAGAACCATCTCAGCTACCTGCCTCATAGCGGTTCCGTATTTCCGGCCCTGCAGGACGAGGTTGCTCACTACAGGACGTCGACCGGGGCACTTCAGTTCCCAATCGACTGTCCACTGCCGCAGCCTCTTGTAGAGCAACTCGTCAATGTGCGAATCGCCCAAGCCTTTCCAGAAAGGTGACTGATCCCCGGCCCACCACGGTCGATAACCACCACCCGCCGGTGTTATACAGGTGATCCGTTGACCCTGGGCTGACCCCTATGGAACCACACTCACGGGGCGTCGGCGACTCCGTCGATGAGGCCGTCGAAGAGTTGGCGCCGCTCGTTCTGCCGTGCTCTTCGGCGTGTTGCGTTGGCGTTTGAGGATGGTGATGAACTTCGGCCCGGTCTCGAAGAACCGCACCGCTCGCAGACGCTCTCGAAGGCGCAGTCGAGCAGGGCGGGTCTTGTGCAGTGGCCGTTGGCAGAGTCGACGGTGGTCGGTCGGAGGCTTCAGTTGTCCGGTGCGTCCGGACGGCTGGGGAGAACGAGCCGACTGCTCGGTAGTTGGCCTCGACGCCTCGGTCACTCTGAAGTACTCGTCGGCCACGGTGTGATCCGAGATGCGTGCGTAGATGAGCGTCATGTCCATCGACCGGTGCCCGAGCAAGGCAGCGATCGCTTCGAGACTCATGCCCCGGTTGACGGACTGGGTGGCCAGTGTGTGACGCAACTGGTGAGGGTGACGTGACCGATGCCGGCTCGCTTGGCCACGGCAGCGACGTAGCGCTGGACGGTGCGCCGATCGAAAGGCTTGCCGTCATCTCGTTCGACCAAGTACCGGAACGGGACGGCCCACGCCACGCCTGGTAGTCGACGATGAGATCGACTCAGCATCGGCAACAGGGGAACGTAACGATCGTTGTGCAGCTTGCCGACGGGGATCCTGAGCTGGCGGATGTCTCCGAGACTGACCATGGCGTCGTCTTCGAGGGCGGCGAGCTCACCGACCCGCATCCCGGTCCGGGCCAACAGCTCGACCATGAGCCGACGTCGACGGTTGGGGTCGGTGGGCCAGTGCGGCCATGAACTTGGCCGCCGTCGGATCGTCCAAGAACGGGGCAGTGGTTCGTCGAGGGCGGGAAAGTCGCTCGAGTGGATGGGCAGCCGGGCCGGAGCGTCGTCGTAGTCCCACTCGATGATGCGTTCGAAGAATGTGCGCAGGAAGCCGAGCCGGTGCCGGATGGTGGTGGTCGACAATGGCTTGCCCCCTTCCCTGGACGGGCGGCTTGCCAGGACTTGAAGTCCTCGATGTGGGGTCGTCCGATGGCGGCCACCGACACGCAGGTGGGTCGGCTGCGGTGACCCGGTGGGCGAAGAAGCCGGAGGGCCAGGTCCACGGCGCTGACACAGTGGACGGACGGGACGAGACTTCGAGTTGGTCCAGGTAGGAGGCCATAGTGGCGGCCATTCGGGGCGCTCGGGCGGTGATCTCGGCCCACGTCACCTCGGGTGTCCCGCCGCCCGGACGGCGATCTTCTGAGGCTGGCTGATTGGGCCAGGGCGGTCATCGGGCCACCCCCACCAAAGCCTGAGCCTCGATGGCTTCGACGGCCGCCGGTACTCGTCGGCCAACCAGTCGACGCCCAGGTGTAGGTAGACCCGCGTCGAGGAGATGGAGCGGTGTCCGGCCTGGGCCTGGATGGCCTCGATGGCCATCCCCGCTTCCGCAACCGGGTGAAGCAGGTGTGGCGCAGCTCGTGACAGGTGCCGTGGCTGAGACCGGCTCGTCTGCGTGCCGCCCGCACGATCTCGTCGAGTCCCGGTGTCGAGAGCGGCTGACCACGATGGGGTCCCTTGAGCGAGACGAACAGCGAGTCGCTCGTGGTTCGGACGGTCGTTCGTCGTTCATGTAGCGGGCCACGGTGGCAAAGAAGGTGGGTGAGAGCGGCACCAGGCGTTCGTGGCCGCCCTTGCCCTCGGTGATCAGCACCGCCACTCGCCGAGCCGGAGGTCGCCGAGCCGCAGACCCAGCACTTCGCATCGCCGCAGCCCTCCGAGCACCATGGCCTGGACCATGGCCCGGTCCGGTCGGTGCGCAGTGCCGCCATCAAGGCCTCGATCTCTGCGGGATCGAGGATCCTCGGCAGCCGGCGCACCCCGCGCACGAGGGGCAGACCTCGCCCGTTGCGTGACCGGCTCTGGCGGGTGGCGATGCCCCGAGGCACCGGGTTCACGCGTCACGTCGACGTCGTCACGGGTGATCAGGTAGCCATAGAGACTCGAGACGGCGGCCAGCCGCCGCTTGATGGTGGCCGCCGACAGTCCCGAGGAGCCATCGGCGATGCGGACTACCTTCTCGGCGCCGGGCCGCGGTCGCCGTTGCGCGATGACGAAGGCCATCACGTCCTTGGGGGTGACATCGGTGGGCTCTTTGGCCACCACCGTGAAGAACGCGCTCAGGTCGTGGGCGTAGGCACCGCACGGTGTTCGGACGGGCCCGGCCCACCACGAACTCCAGGAACTGATCGACCAACTCGTGACCGATTCTGTACTCGAGTTCACCGTCTGGACGGACGTGACACTCGAATGACGGACTCCAAACCACCGCACACCTCCTGGTTGGGCTTACACCCGAGGAGGATCCCCCGGATGCCTAGCCCAGGAGGTGGATCACCTGTATAACCGGTGTTGTGGGGCACCCCAATCCAGGGTTGGGCTGTTTCGACGTACGCTGAGCGCTGTGGTGAGAACGGGCCTCGGCATGGGCGATGACTGAGGGGGACACGCCAGAACGTGAGCTAGGCGAATCGGAACTGAGGCTGCCGAAAAGCGACCCGCTTGCTCAAACGCTGGTAGAGGCCATCCACGCCGGGGAGGTCGAACGGGTAAAAGATTTGATTACAAGGAATCAGGGTCTCGCCGCAGCTCGTCTGGTCGACCACAAGGGAGGCTCTGGCACCTCACTGCACGCTGCGACGGATTGGCCGGGATACTTCCCCAACGGACCACAGATCGTCTCTGTCCTTATCGACGGGGGCGCTGACCCGAGCATCCCCGTGGAGGGGAGCTGGCACGCTGAGACACCGCTGCATTGGGCAGCTAGTAGCGACGATGTCGAGGTGGCCCGAGCCCTGATCGATGGGGGCGCCGACATCGAGGCGAGGGGGGCGTCACTCGGAGGCGGGACACCCCTCGATGACGCCGTTGGCTACGGGTGTTGGCAGGTGGCCCGTCTCTTGGTCGAGCGGGGAGCTGCCGTTGACTTCGGGCAGGCAGCAGCCTTGGGCCTCATGACACGAACTCAGGAACTTCTCGCAACCGGCGTACCTACCGGAGAGGAGATCACCGATGCCTTCTGGGGGGCATGTCATGGTGGCCAGCGACGGATGGCGGAGTTACTGGTAAACCTTGGTGCCGATGTCAACAGCACCCCATCGTGGGGCGACAGCAGACCCTTGGACGCTGCCGACTCTCAGGATACGGGACGACAGGCGTTGGTCACCTGGCTGCGGGAACGAGGCGCAACGAAGGCATCCGACGTAGCGACGTGACCTAGCTCCTACGCCTTTCGCATGGGTATGGCAGAAGTGCCGTTGGAGGGCAGTCCACATCGATGCGGGACTTCCACGTTCGGACAGGGTCTAGCTCTACTCTCCGGACCCCCTAGAAGCCCGCCTAAGGGCTTGGAATCGCGCTCTGCACGATCCCCCCCTCGGTGAACAATGACGTTCCAACTGGTCAGAACGTTCGCATGCAGACGATGAGTACCGTTCATTGCGCGATTTCAGGGTCCGATCAAGGCTCCGATAGGTGGCAGCCGGGGATACGCCGGCATTCTTGGGCAAGCTGTAATCCCCCGACTGATGCGACACACGGGCAGTAGCCCCGCCTCTGCCAAAATGACCTTCGATGACCATGGCTGATCCGTACGATCTGGACCGCTTCGTCGCTGCCCAGGACGCCGAGGGTGTCTACCAACTCGCTATCGGAGAACTACGGAGTGGTCAGAAGATGAGTCACTGGATGTGGTTCGTATTCCCCCAGATCACAGGTCTTGGTTACAGCGCAACGTCGAAGCGGTTCGCAATCTCATCACTGGATGAAGCCAGGGCATTTCTGGAGCATCCAGTGCTCGAGCCTCGCCTGATCGAGTGCTCTAGGACTGTTGCCGAGACGCACGGTCGAAGTGCAGAACAGATCTTCGGACCGCTCGATGCCCAGAAGCTGCATTCATCCATGACATTGTTCATGCGGGCGTCACCGGACGAGCCACTGTTCAGGAACGTGATCGACCGGTACTTCGACGGCGTGCCTGATGCACTCACTGATGACCGCATCGGTGCGGATTAGCCGGGCAGACGGCCAGATCAGTCGATTCCACAAACTGGCCTCTACTTGTTGTGTGCCCGATTGGATCGACAAACTCGGTGCCTACTCTTAGCAAAAAGGATGCGAAGGGGGCCTTGATTCGTCTTCGCCCTGATTTCGTGATCTCAGATCGAACCAGAGGGAATTCTGCAGGGCATGTGGGCGGCTCACTCCCTCCGGTGGTGTAGGTCGACGATGGCTAGATGCGATCAGTTAGCGGTCCACCCCCGGCACCATTCTGAACCTGTTCGTAGAGGAGGCTGATGAGCTTGGCCACCATGGCATGGAGGCCATTCAGTCCTCGCTCCACCACAGCTGGGTGGTCGTCGAGCCATTTGAAACCGACTCGACACTATGGGCGGCATAGGCGAAGGGCCTGGCTACCCGTGCCAGGGCGGCATCGAAGTCTGGATTGGGGCATGGGTGTTCGGAACTCCAGTGGGCCAGGGACATAGAGGCCTCCCAGAGCTGATCAGCGTTCGCCAGGAGGGCCGGGGCCCATCTTCGCTCACACGTTGCATCCCAGTGACCGAGGGCAGCAACGAATCCGTTGAGGATGGGTGTGAACTCTGCATCCCACTGTTCGAACATTTCCATCGACGTCTCCAGCGTCTCACCACGGCCACAGGTGGGCGCTCGTCGGCGCCCACCTGTGCCGAGGTACCCCGGAGCGTAAGAAGGGAAAACCGACCCCGAGGCCACCACGGTATGCCTGTTCAGGACACTTGAAAAGGGGTCAACATCCCTACGTGGCGGTGCAATCTCTGAACGTGGGGCGTCGGTCCCCGGTTCGAATCATTCCGTGGTGCTGCCCGCCCTTCCAACTCGGGAAAGGAGGGGCCTTCGACCAGTTCGGACTGGACGTTGATCACACCCACACGCCCTTCCAGTATTCGCATCGCCACTGACGTGCTTTCCTGGAGCGTTACCCAGCAATGGGTCAGACTTGCTCTTGTGAAATCGTCTGAATCCGCTTCGCTCTCGGAAGCGTGCAGGCTGTTTGCGACGACACAGTGCCGGGGTCATTCTCCGTTATACGAAGAGTTGTCGTTGGCGATTGCAGACGATGAGTATTTGCTCAGTCTTCTCCGGGTCGCTCCGTCCAATCAGGTACGGGCGACCCTTCTGCTCGCTGCTGTCCACTACCTGCTGCTGAAGGGAGTTGAACATCCACTTGCCCGTTGGTATCCGAGTGTCGTCATGACCGATTCAGATTTAGGCGGGTTGCACTGGGTGTGCTGTCGGCGCTCAATATCCATGTTGATGATGACCGGGAGGCAGACGTTACACGGCGGTAACCGACTCATTGACGCCTTCCAAGGGTGTCGTAGGGGGAACGACCATCCCGGATGTGCCGGTCGGTGGCAGGGCCTATTTGGTGTTGGGGGATAGTCCGACCGCTACAACCGGAGTCAGCAGGACGGAGCGGCTGGCTTTCCATTCGGGCAGGTAGCCCCAGTCCAGATGACACCAGTGCGGTTGGCCAGGTCGACGGTCCCGGAGCCGGTCAGGTTGGCGCCAGAAAGGTTGGCGTTCGACAGGTTGGACGCTGAACTGAAGGTGTCGAAAGTCAGGTTGGCGTTCGACAGGTTGGCCCCTGACAGGTTGGCTCCAGACAGGTTGGCACCATAAGCGACGGCCCCCGCCAGGTTCGTTCCTGCCAACTGGGCATTGAGCAGGTTGGCGGTCGGACCGACCAGATAACCGTCGACCAACTTGGTGCTGGCGGGCAGGACTGAGGGCGTTCCCGATATCCCGCCAGACTGCACGTTGGCCATCGTGGCCTGGCTGAGATACGTGCCCGTCAGGAACACACCGATCATCCCGGTGTGGTCCAGGGTGGCACCCGCCATGCTGGCATAGGAGAGGTCAGCATTCGTCATGGTGGAGTACGAGAACTTGGCCCCATTGAGGGTGGCGCCGTAGAAACTGGCCCCGTTCAGGGTGGCGCCGTAGAAGTTGGCCCCCGTGAGGTTGGCGAACGCCAGGCTGGCGCCGGTCAGGTTGGCCCCGGCCAGATTCGTCCCGGCCAGGTCGCAGCCCGCCCAGTTCACCGATGGCCCTGCCGGAGCCGAACAGTTGACGGGCACCGGGGTGAGTGACCAGGTCTGATTGGAGAACGTCGTCGTGCTTTGGCCCCCAAAGTAGAGGAGCTGGCTGGCATGGGCGTCGTAGGTCATCGACCCCGCACTGCCGGTGCTGGGGCCTGCCGGGGGGTTCAACTGGGTCCAGGTGGTCCCTCCCCACGTCCAGGTGTCGGTGAAGGGAGCAGTGTTGTTGTTGCCGTCGCCACCGAAGAGGACGAGTTTCGAGATGGCCGGGTCGTAAGCCATCGAGGCAGCGCCCCGCGCTGGGGGGCTGGTGACCGGCTTCACCTGGGTCCAGGCCGTTCCATTCCAGGACCAGGTCTGGTTGGTTACGGTGGTAGTGACATGCCCGACATTGAATCCCCCAAAGAGGATGAGCTGGCTGGAGGAAGAGTCGAAGGCCATTGAGGCTCCGTATCCGGCGGGGAGTCCGGTCTGGGCTACTGCCTCCGTCCAGTTGGTGCCGTTCCAGATCCACGTGTCCGAGCCGTTGGCGGGAGCCCCGCCGGGTTCGAAGCCGCCGTAGAGCACCAGTTGGCTGGTCGCCGGATCGTAGGCCAGGGAGGCACCGTATCGGGCCAATGGGTTGTTGATAGGTGCGAGCTTGGTCCAGGTGGTCCCGTTCCATTCCCACGTGTCGCCCAACGAAGCCGGACCCGTACTGCCACCGAAGAGGATGAGCTGACTTGTGGCCGGATCGTAAGCCATCGAGGCCTGGGAGCGAGCGGAAGGGCTCGTAGCGGGCGACAGTTCCGTCCATGTACTCCCGTTGTATGCCCAGGTGGCGTTTACGATGGAGTTTCCGGTTCCGCCAAACAGGATGGTTTCGTTCGTGGCAGCGTCGTAGGCCATTGATCCTTCGACGGTTGCTTGGGGTGACGTGGCCGTAGACAACTGGGTCCAGGTGGTGGGCGGCATCGGGTAGGGGGCGACCGCATGAGCCGGAGTCGCTGATGCGATCGCCACTAAAGAGAGGATCACGGCAATCACGGCGCAGAAGATCCGACAGGTCTGGTTAGCAAAGGCCAGTCCGACTGCCGGGAACGTTCGAACTCTTGTGGGCTTCATTGCGCCTCCCCTCCGTAGCGGCGACCCTATCTGACATCGATTCTTATGTCCCGTGGCCGAGGGTTGCCTCCCGCTCGCCGATCCGGTGACATCAAAATTCCGTTGGGGGGCATCGATTTCCCAAATTTCAGCGTTGGGGGGATGTCTTCAACCAGCCGCTCTACCTTCTTCGTTCCGCACAGCATCCTGACTAGGAACAATGTGCAAAATGATGCGAAGCGGGATCGGAATGGTCATGGCGGTTATTTGGACGGTTTAGAGCGAGCCTGAGCGGTGTCTCATGCCTTGTGATGACACTGTCGGTCCCTCTGGCTGATTGGAGTCCGAGGTGGCGTCGAGACCCGGTCACAGCCAGCTGCGCAGGGTGCGCCAAATCGGACGCAAGCTTCTTCACAGTCGATCTACAGGGTCCTCGCAGGATCGGGCTGGCACTCTCTCTACGTAGCCGCAGAAGTAGAAGCAGAAGGAGTGCGACTATGAATGATCCCGAACCAAGGAGTCCCTACGAAGACTCTCTCGCTCGCCCTGCACTGATCGCCGAATCAGGGCCGCCGCATGCTCCAAGTTCAGGCGCGGCTTGCGATGCCCCGCCTTCCCCGCCGGAGCCCTCGCCCGAGCGCTCGACCCCGGTGACCATGGCCAAGCCGGCCCGCCGGTCACGGGTATGGCCACTGGTTTCGAACCGAAAGTTCGGACGAATTCTGGCCGCTGCGGTGATGGCTCCGGTGATCGGACTTTCCGTCGGTCTGGCCACGACCCCCTCGGCATCGGCGGCGCAAGCCCTTTCCGCCCCTGCCTCCGGTGGCGGAGGATCCAACGCTCGGTCCGGACCGGCCGCAGGGGGAGCGTCCGGCGCGGTCGCCACTGTGTCCAAGTCGAGCTTCACCATGACGACATCGGCAGGTCAGAAGGTGACGGTCGATGAGACGTCATCCACCAAGTACCTGAAGGGTGGTGCAAGCTCGATCTCGGCGAGTGCGATCAAGAAGGGCACATCCGTCCTGGTACTCGGGACGACCAGCGGAACGACCATCAAGGCCACTGAGGTCATCGTGCAAACGACGACTGCGACCGAAACCGCGACGTCCTCGGCGTCCAAGGTGATTGCCTTCCAGCGCGGTGCGCCGACCACCGCAAAGACGGTCGGACAGATTCCGGCCAGCTACAGCCAGGGGTCGGGGACCATCGTCAGCGGAACGACAGCGAACAAGGCGACGGAGGCTGCGTTGGCCGCCTACCCCGGGGGAATCGTCGACCGTGTTGTCAAGCTGAGCAACGGCGACTATGAGGTCCACTACATCGGCGTCAACTGGCCGCACCACGTTTTCGTCAACCTGGACTTCAAGGTCGTCGGCGCCGACTGACCAGCGGCGATGACCGGGCATCAGCTCGGACGTCAAGGGCGCACGGTGCTCTGCTACCGGCCCCGCTGCCGGTAGGGTCCGGGTGAATGTACAGGATCCCGCCGATGGACGACGCCCGCGCCATGGGCGAGTTGGTCACTGCGGACTCGATCCGCCGGGTTCGGAGCCGGATGCAGCACCAGGTGCGTCGATCGCTGGGGATCACCGCCCAGGTCCGGCCCCCGTGCGACGATCCTGCCCAGGCCTACTTCGAACCCGGTTCCATCACCCGGCAGATCCACTCCGACCTCCCGGCCATGCTGATCGGCGGCGTCGCCGCCCTCCTCTTCCAGATGATCCACCCGCTGGCCATGGCCGGCGTGGCCGAGTTCTCGAACTACCGACAGGACCCACTGGGTCGCCTCGAGCGCACAGCCAGCTTCCTCGGAACCACCACCTTCTCCTCTCGCCACGAGGCGGAGGTGGCCATCGCCCGGGTGCGGGGGGTCCACGACCATGTCGTGGGCACGGCCCCGGATGGCCGACCTTATGCGGCCAATGACCCGGCTTTGATCACCTGGGTTCATGCCGCCGAGGTCAGGAGCTTCCTGAATGCTGCGTTGGCCTATGGCCCTCGCCCTCTGACGGTGGACGAACAGGATCGTTACCTGGACGAGATGGCCCGCGTGGCCCTGGACCTGGGCGCCGAAGAGGTTCCCCGCAGCACAAACGAGCTCGACGCCTACTTCGATGCCGTCCGACCCGAGCTACGGCTGACCCGCGAAGCCCGCGTGGCCCGAAACTTCATCCTTCGGGGGGTAGGCCGGTGGCCTCACGAAATCACTACTTATGGGCTATTGGTGGCGGCGGCCCAAGGTGTCCTCCCCCCGTGGGCCCGACGCCAACTGCATCTCGCCCAGCTCCCGGCGGGGGACCGCCTGGCCGTGCGCCCGGCGGCTCGGGCGTTCGCCACGGCCCTGCGTTGGGTGACGGCTCGGCCCCCTGCTGCCGATACCCCCACTGGTCCCGGGCCGGCGGGTGCGTTGACCGTCGCCCATTAGGCCGTCATCAGGCCGTGCCGGACTGCAGGAACGCGAACACATCGTCGAAGGCCGCCCGATCCTGGGCCATGAAGGCGTGGCCACCCTCGTAGACCTGCAGGTCCGCTCCGGCGATCCGCGATGCCATGGCCCGGCTGTTGGCTTCGGGGGCTATCCCGTCGTAGCGGCCGCATCCGATGAACGTGGGACAGGTGATGGCGCCCAAGCGGTCCCAGGTGTCGTGGTTCTTCCTGGCCTGGAGCTGTTCGCGGATCCCGACCGCACGGGGATGGTCCGGCCCCGCAGCCCGGGATTCCATGGCGATGACCAGGGCCTCGTCCTCGGGATGGGAGTTCAGCCAGGCCTCGTCGAACCGGGCGTCCATCAGTGCCCGGCGCCCGACTCTCCCGATCTCGGGGTCGAGTGCTGCCAGTTCGTGCAGAGGATAGGACGATCCCCCCGCCCCACCGGCTGACGTGCACAAGAGGGCCAACCGCTCGAGGCGTTCCGGGTGGGTCACGGCCAGCTCCAGGGCCACCATCCCACCGAAGCTGATCCCGATGACTGCTGCACTCGCCCATCCGGCAGCGTTGATGACCTCGACGGCGTCGGCGGCGCAGTCCGCCATCGTGTAGCTACTGGTCACCTCGCCGCTCCGACCCAGCCCCCGATAGTCGTAGGCCAGGAGTTCGAAGCGGGAGGCGAGGACGCCGGTCAGCAGCTGAGCGTCCTCGAGGGTCGATCCGGACCCGTTGATGAACAACAGTCGCGGTCCGGTCCCGCTGACCTCGTAGAAGAGCTCGGCGTCAGTGGCCCGGACGACCGGCATCTGGTTCCAGTAACTCGGACATCGGCCCGAGTATGGCACGACCGAAGGTCCCGGGCCTCGGGGGGCAGCCACCCGGCCCGGCTCCCTCCGCTCATCGCTGAGCGTCCCCATCAGCCTTCCCGGCAAGACCCCACGGGACTGGAAGTGACGGGTCCGGACGGATCTCTCAGGCCACGGTCGGGCCCTGCTGGCGCACCGTCTCGACGGACTCCATGGCTGCCCGGAGGTCCGCCAACCACGTGTCGGCATTGGAGGCCACCAGCTTCACGCACCACAGCAGGGCATCGGAGCGGCTGCGGGCCACGCCACTGTCGACCAGGGTATCGAGCACCACCCGCTCCGGTTGCCGGAGCCGGGTCATGACCGGGACCGAGGCATTGGTGAACACTTGGGTGGTGCCCCCGGCCTCCGCCCCCCAGGCGATGTTTCGGCCGTACAGGTGCTCGGCCTGGCGTGCCACGGCCATGCGTTCCTCACGGGTCTCTTCGCGGAACCGGGAGATGCGCCCGGCCTCGGCGGCGGCCGTAGTCACCTCGTCGGCACTCTCGGGGACCTCGGGCGGCGACACCGTCCCGACGATCAGGATCTCGTCGCGGTCGACCACTACGTTGGGCGCACCTACGAACCAGTCATCGGGGAGGCGCCCGGCTAACCAGCCGGCGAGACCTTCGACCGACGGCTTCTCTTCGGCCGGGCCTCCGACCTGGCGTCCGGACCGACCCCGTGTGCGACGTCCACTACCCGTTGCGTACTCCATCGTGTGCCTCCTTGGCGATGCTTACAACATTACAACAAAGCTAAGCTTACACCTCCCGACTCAACTTCGGTTCACCACCGGATGAGCCGGAGCTCGGCCAGGCGGGACGCCCACGGCAGACGGCGCCGGAGTGCGAACGGGACGGTGCGGGACAGGACCGGCCGGGCCACCGACCGGTGCGTCGGCAGAGCCTCCCGGGAGGCTTCGGTCAGCGAAGTGGGAGATATCCGCCGGGAGCCGTTCAGGCCAGGAGCGATGCCACCACGGCGCCGACCTGACCGATCTCGAGCAGGAACCCGTCGTGGCCCGAAGCTGACTCGATCACCGTTACGGCCCGGCCTCCGGGGATCAGTCGGGCCAACTGGTACTGGAGACCGAGGGGGTAGAGGCGGTCGGACCCGATGCCGGCCACCGCCACCTCGGCCCGCACCCCGGCCAGGGCCCGGGCGACGCCGTTGCGACCGCGCCCCACGTCGTGATGGTTCATTGCCTCGCTCAGGACGGTATAGGAGTTGGGATCGAAGCGCCGGGCCAGCTTGTCCCCCTGGTACTCGAGGTAGGACTCCACCGCGAACCGTCCCCCCTTGCGCGGATCCTCCTCCTCGTGGGCGGTCCGGCTGAAGCGGCTCTCGAATTCGAGGTCGGTGCGGTAGCTGTACTGTCCGATGCCGCGGGCCAGGGCCAACCCGACGCTCGGACGTGCTCCGGTGGTGTAGTAGTCCCCTCCGGCATAGGCCGGATCGGCGGTGATGGCCCTGATCTGCAACGAGCACAGGGCGATCTGCCCGGCCGTCGCCATGGCCCCGACCGCCAGCACCAGCGCCCGCCGGACCCGGTCGGGATGCCCCACGCACCACTCGAGGACACGCATCCCCCCCATCGAGCCCCCCACCACCGCCGACCACTGCTCGATACCCAGATGGTCGGCGAGGGCCGCCTCCACCGACACCTGGTCACGGATGGTCACCAACGGGAAGCGGGAGCCCCACGCCACGCCGTTCGGTGCCGGTGAGGCCGGCCCGGTGGTGCCCTGGCAACCGCCCAGCACGTTCGGGCACACCACGAAGTAGCGGTCGGTGTCGATGGGGGCACCGGGCCCGATCATTCCTTCCCACCATCCCGGCGTCGGATGACCGGGACCGGCGGGGCCGACGGCGTGGGAGTCCCCGGTCAGGGCGTGCAGGACCAGGACGGCGTTGCCCCGGTCGGCGTCCAGCGCGCCCCACGTCTCGAAGGCCACCGTGACCTCGGGCAGGTGCCCACCCCCCTCGAGATCGAGGCCCGGCGATCCGGCCCCGAAGAGCGCGGCGAACCGGCGCCCTCCCACCGGGTCACCTGGTGCCCATACCCCCGGGTACGGGCTCGGGGTCACGTCCCTTTGATGGAGCGGAACCCCGCCTCGAGGTCGGCGATGATGTCCTCGATCGACTCCAGCCCGATGCACAACCGGACCAGGTCGGGGGTGACGCCGGTGGTCACCTGCTCGGCCTCGGTCAGCTGCGAGTGGGTGGTCGAGGCCGGGTGGATGGCCAGGCTGCGCACATCACCGACGTTGGCCAGGTGGCTGAAGAGCTCGAGCCCCTCGATGAAGGTCTTGCCCGACTCGGCTCCCCCGCTTATGCCGAAGGCCAGGATGGCCCCGGCTCCGTTGGGCAGGTACCGCTGCTGACGCTGGTGCCAGGGACTCGAGGCCAGGCCGGGGTAGGTGACCCACGGCACATCGTCCCGGGCCTCCAGCCACTCGGCCACCGCGGTGGCGTTCTGCACGTGCCGTTCCATCCGCAGGCTGAGGGTCTCCAGCCCCTGGAGGAAGAGGAACGAGTTGAGGGGGGCGATGGACGCCCCCATGTCCCGCAGGTACTGCAGTCGGGCCTTGAGCACGAACCGGGCCGGAAACAGGCTTTCGGGGAGTTGGCCGAACACCAGGCCGTGGTAGCTGGGATCGGGCTCGGTGAAGCCGGGGAACCGTCCACTGCCCTCGTAGTCGAACCCGCCGCCGTCGACGATGATGCCCCCGATCGAGGTGCCATGGCCGCCGATGAACTTGGTGGCCGAGTGCACGACGATGTCGGCCCCGTGCAGGAGGGGCTGGCACAGATACGGGGTGGCCACGGTGTTGTCCACCACCAGCGGGATGGCGTGCTCGTGGGCGATGGCCGCTACCTGCTCGAAGTCGAGGACATCGCCCTTGGGATTGCCCAGGGTCTCGGCGTAGAAGGCCTTGGTGCTGGGCCGGATGGCGGCGCGCCAGGCGTCGAAGTCGTCGGGGTCGTCGACGAAGGTCACCTCGATCCCGAGCTTGGGCAGGGTGTAGTGGAGGAGGTTGTACGTGCCGCCGTACAGGGACGCCGAGGAGACCACGTGGCCTCCGTTCTCCGCCAGGTTGAGCAACGTGATGGTCTCGGCGGCCTGTCCGCTGGCCACCGCCAGTGCCGCCACCCCTCCCTCGAGAGCGGCCACCCGCTCCTCGAAGACGGCCTGGGTCGGGTTCATGATCCGGGTGTAGATGTTGCCCAGCTCCTCCAATCCGAAGAGGGCGGCGGCATGGGCGGTGTCCCGGAAGGTGTAGCTGGTGGTCTGGTAGATGGGCACGGCACGGGCCCCGGTGGTGGGGTCGGGAACGGCTCCGGCGTGGATCTGACGAGTTTCGAATCCCCATTCCGACATGGCAGTGATCTCCTCGGAACGTTCCCTCGACGTCGTTCGCCGGCACGGGTCTGCGTTCCCGGGAGCAATCCTGTCAAACCCGACAAACTTGGTCAACTAGTCACCGGGGCCTGATGCGACCGGAGCGGTGGTCACCCAACCGGTCGGCCGGGCCCTGCCTCCGGTGGCCTACCGGTCCACTGCGGGCCACGGGGGGCGGGGAGCGGGGATCCGGGCCATGGACGATCCGGTTTCACCGAACCGCCCGGCGCCGGCGTTCCACTGGTCTCCCGCTTCGGCCACCTCTTGGCGGGAGCGACCCACGAAGTTCCACCACATCACCACCGGCGACTCGAAGGGAACGCCGCCGAGCACGAGGAGCCGTGTCTCCTCGCCGGTGGCCAGGTCGAGCTGGTGGCGCCCGGGCCCGGCGTAGGCCCCCTGTCCCGGCGCCACGGTATGACCGTCGACCCGCACGACGCCCTCCAGCACCACCACGGCGTGCTCGAATGTCGAGGCCACCGGCAGCTCCGACGCCCCCGGCCGGAGCCGGACGTCGAGGCCGACCAGATCGGTGTCGCGGCGGGCCGGCGAGCCGACACCCTCCAGGGTGCCGACCAGCACCGTGGCCAGGGCCGTCCCCACCTCGACCGCGGGCAGGTGCGGGTGGTGCTCGAAGGCCGGGGCACCGTGCCGGGTGGCCTCGGGTTGCGCCACCCACAGCTGGATCCCGTGCAGGCCTCCCCCACGTCGGCCCGTCGGCTCCTCGGCGTGGCTCACCCCGTGTCCCGCGGTCATCAGGTTGAGCTGTCCGGGACGGATGGACTGCTCCGAACCGATCGAGTCCCGGTGCAGGAGCTCCCCCTGGACCAGCCAGGTCACGGTGTGCAGGCCCGCATGGGGATGGGGACCGATTCCGGTCGGTGTGGCGTCGGGCGGGAGCGGTCCCATGTGGTCGGCCAAGCACCACGCCCCCACGGTCCGGCGACCCGACCGGGGCAGGGACCGCCGCACCGGGGTGTCCCCGACCATGGCGTCCCGGCTGGCCCAGAGCTCAACCGCCGGTGGGCCGTCGCCGGTACCAGGTTCGTCGGCCCGGAATTGCGTCATGGTCGGTCCGCCACCACCGGAATGTTAGGACGGTCCCGGCGGGGACGTCCTTCGGCGGGTGCCGGCGATCATCCCTCCGTCCCCGGAGGAGCAGGACACCTTCTTCACCCTCACCCACCCCAGTTCGTCCCCCGATCCCCCTGATCGAGTAGCCGGTTGCGAGCGCGGTCGCCCGTCAGAGGGGCTTGCCCGCCGGGCACCAGGGGTTGGCGGGTACCCCGGCACACGGGTTGGGCATGGTGGGGATGCCCTGGGGCAGGGGGTGCATGACCACGCCGGTGCGGACCGGGTAGGTGGCACCGGCCGGGCAGGACCCGAACCCCGTGTCGCACAGCACCTGGGCCAGCAGCGGACCGCCGGTGTTGGCGGCCGTCGTCGGCTTCCCACACGTCGGTTGGGTCTGCTCGAGGTCCGAAGGCTCGCTGCCGTTCGGTGCCGTGTTGCCGACGAAGCAGTTCTGGGGCTGGCCGGCATCGAGGGTGATCTGCCCGTAGTCGGCGTTGCCGGTGTTGCCGAAGTAGCCGTTGTGACTGAAGGTGTTGTGCAGCAGGGCGTCGTTCATCGGGTCGTAGACGCACCCGAAGCCAGCTGTCTCCACCCCTCCGGTGCCGGGACAGGACTGGTTGAGCGACGGCGTCCCCGAATCGGGATAGGGCACCATGAGGAAGCCCCAGGCCCCGTTGTCGGCGAAGGTGTTGTCCATGACCGTGTCGTTGCGGCCGCCCGAGAGTGTCATGCCGGTACCGGTGGGTCCGGCGGCGGCGTTTCCGGCCTCGGGCACGTTGGGATTGTTGTTGTCGTGGACGTAGTTGTGCATGAATACCCAGCATGAGCGGGTGTGGGTGATCGGGCTGATGCCCGTGCCCGGACAGGCTCCGTTCTGGGGTGCCGGCGGGTCGCCGTTGATCTGGGTGTTGGTGTCGAATCCGTCCTGGTTGTTGTCGAACTGCGAATGCTCCACGACGATCGAGCCCCCGGAGTTGGTACCCGAGTAGCCGAGGGCGTTGTACTCCATCCAGGCATGGTCGATGGTCATGCCGCACTTCTGGAGGCAGGCCCCCACATACATGCCCGAGTCGTTGAAATTGCTGGCGTACAGCTGGTTCCACAACCCAGAGCCCGCCGAGTTGGAGGCGAAGATCCCGTACTGGGCCGCCGTGGCCTCCTGTTGGTCGGCCGTGCCCTGGCTACTGAAGAAGGTGGTGGTGGCGGTGAGATAGCTGCCCGAGTACCCCTTGAGACCGATCGTTCCGCTGTCGGCTCCGCCGTTCCACCAGATCTCGTTGCCGGAATCGCCGGTGCCAGCCAGGAAGTTGCACGCGGTCAGGTTGTCCACCGACACGTTGTCCGCCTTCCAGATCACGATTCCGTTGCGGCCCACGGCCTGGCCGTCGCTTCCGACGGCCCCGAAGTTCTGCGCGCTGGGGTTCGAGCTGCAGGCTCCGGAGGTGCCGGCCTTGGCGCCGTCCACGATCACCGTTGAACGGTTCATGCCCCGGAGGTGGAGGTTCGAGGTGGTGATCATCACCCCACCCATGTCTCCGTCGGCGGGATCGGTGGCGGCCCCGGATTGATCGGCGTCCTCGTGGTAGTCGCCCGGCGCCACCAGAATCCAGTCCCCCGGCTTGGAGGCGTTGACCGCCGACTGGATGGTCGTGTACCGGCCGGCGTGACCGTGGAAGGTGCCCACCAAGAGCACCGCCCCTCCGCCCCCACCGTTCGATCCCGTAGATCCCGTCCCCGAACCGGAAGAGCCGCATGCCGCCAAAAGGCCGGCCCCGAACACCATCACCCCGACCAGGGTGGCCGAGCGACGCCGGCGCCGCGGTGGTCTCGGTCCCGGGCGCTGGCCGATACCGGCGCCTGCAGGCGCTCTCCCTACTCGGGCCATCGTTCCTCCCCCACTGCTCCGCTACCGGCACCCGGGTCCCGACCCCGACCCCGACCCCGACCCCGACACTCGACGCGATGGTAGCGGGCCGGGGCGCCGGTCCCCGAGATCCGGCGACTCCAACCAGACCCGCTCAGCGTGGGAGCAGGGAACGGATGGACAGGCCCAGCACCACCGCACCCAGCGCACGGCGCCAGGGATTGACCCCCCGGAGTATCTCGTCGAGGGACCACCAGACGATGGCTCCGGTGGCCACGTAGGAGAGGACCCCGGAGACCTGGTGATGGTGGTCGAGTATCCGCCCGGCCACCGCGGCCACGATGAACACCACCAGGGCCAGGTTGGGCAGCTGGGCCACGGTGATCTGTCCGGTGGAGCGGTTGGTGAACCACCACGCCGGCGAGCCGGGGTGGGGGCCGGGCTTCGGAGGAGGCACGTTCGGAGCGTCGATGTCCCAGTGTCCCATCCGGTCGATGGAGCCGGCCGGCCACTCCGGGTCCGGCACTACGGCCGCTGCTCCCGGTCTCCACTGCGGCCGGAGCGACCCCGTCGGCTACGATGCACCGGTCGGCACCGGGGCGCGGCGACCACCCGAACGGTGGTCCGACGCTTCGGGAGCCGGTCGGCCCGGGGCGCCATTCCGTGCCAGCCACCCGGTCACCCATGCGGGACCAGCCACAGCCAAGGAGCACCCATGACCCCTACCCAGCCCTCCGACTTCAAGGTGGCCGACCTCTCCCTGGCCGAGTTCGGCCGCAAGGAGATCCAGTTGGCCGAGCACGAGATGCCCGGGCTGATGGCCATGCGGGCCGAGCACGGCGCCGAGAAGCCCCTGGCCGGAGCCAGGATCACCGGCTCCCTCCACATGACCATCCAGACCGCCGTCCTCATCGAGACGCTCACGGCGCTGGGCGCCGAGGTGCGGTGGGCCAGCTGCAACATCTTCTCGACCCAGGACCACGCCGCCGCCGCGGTGGCAGTGGGCCCGACGGGCACGGTCGACAACCCGGCCGGGGTCCCGGTGTTCGCCTGGAAGGGCGAGACGCTCGAGGAGTACTGGTGGTGCACGGAGCGGGCCCTGTTGTGGCCCGGGCAGGGTCCGACCATGATCCTCGACGACGGCGGTGATGCCACCCTGCTGGTCCACAAGGGCGTCGAGTACGAGAAGGTCGGCGCGGTGCCCGACCCGACGACGGCCGACTCCGAGGAGTTCGGCGTGGTGCTCCAAGCCCTCACCCGGAGCCTGACCGAGGATCCCAACCGGTGGACCGCCATCGCCAACGGCATCAAGGGTGTGTCCGAGGAGACCACCACCGGCGTCCACCGCCTGAACGAGATGGAGCAGAGCGGTGAGCTCCTGTTCGCCGCCATCAACGTCAACGACGCCGTGACCAAGTCGAAGTTCGACAACAAGTACGGCTGCCGGCACTCCCTGATCGACGGGATCAACCGGGCCACCGACGTGCTCATCGGCGGCAAGGTGGCCGTGGTCTGTGGCTACGGGGACGTGGGCAAGGGCTGTACCGAATCGCTGCGGGGCCAGGGCGCCCGGGTGGTGGTCACCGAGATCGATCCCATCTGCGCGCTGCAGGCGGCCATGGACGGCTACCAGGTGGCCACGCTCGAGGACGTGGTCGACACAGCCGACATCTTCGTGACCACCACCGGCAACAAGGACGTCATCACGGCCGCCGACATGGAGCCAGATGAAGCACCAGGCCATCGTGGGCAACATCGGTCACTTCGACAACGAGATCGACATGGCCGGGCTGATGAAGATCGACGGCGTGGAGCGGGTGAACATCAAGCCCCAGGTGGACAAGTGGGTCTTCCCCGACGGCCACGCCGTCATCGTCCTGTCCGAGGGTCGGCTGCTCAACCTGGGCAACGCCACCGGTCATCCCAGCTTCGTGATGTCCAACTCCTTCACCAACCAGACCATGGCCCAGATGGAGCTGTTCAACAACGCCAGCCAGTACGAGAACAAGGTGTACGTCCTACCCAAGCACCTCGACGAGAAGGTGGCCCGACTCCACCTCGACGCCCTGGGAGTCCGGCTGACCACACTCACGAAGGAGCAGGCCGAGTACATCGGTGTCTCCGTGGACGGACCCTACAAGCCGGACACCTACCGCTACTGAGGTTGAACCGGCCCGGCGGTGCGGACGGTACCCCGGTAGAGGTGCCGGTTCCGGTGCGGGAACGGGTTCCCTGATGGTCGGGGCCGATCCCACCGACGTCGAGGTCACCCGCTACGACGTCTCCGATCGGGTGGCCACCATCACGCTCCACCGTCCCGAGCGGCTCAACGCCTGGACGGCGCAGATGAACGCCGAGTACCGGTCGTGTCTCCAGCGGGCCTCCGACGATCCCGAGGTGCGGGTCATCGTCGTGACCGGGTCCGGTCGGGGGTTCTGTGCCGGGGCCGAGTCCGAGGACCTGGCCGGCCACGTCGAGCGGGGTGCCTACCGGTCCTGGGACGCCGATGACCTCGACCGGCCCGGCTACGGGGTCCGACCCGAGTTCGACGCCGAGCTGGCCTACCACTTCGGAGTGCCCAAGCCGATCATCGCCGCCGTCAACGGCCCGGCCGCCGGCATCGGCTTCGCCCTGGCCTGCTACTGCGACCTCCGGTTCGCCGCCGCCGGGGCCAAGCTCACCACCGCCCACGGCCGGCTGGGACTCCCCTGCGCCTTCGGGCTGGCCTGGCTCCTGCCCAAGCTGATCGGGCTCCCCCGGGCCCTGGACCTCATCCTGTCCAGCCGCACCTTCACCGCCGAGGAGGCGCTCGAACTGGGCCTGGTCACGGCGGTGGCGCCGGCCGAGCGACTGGTGGAGACGGTCGGCGCCTACGCCCGAACATTGGCCACCGCCGTCTCCCCGGCGTCCATGGCCGCATCCAAGCGCCAGGTCTACGAGGCCTTCCATCAGACCGCGGCCGAATCGGTCCGGACGGCCGAGGCGCTCATCGACCCCATGATGTCCGGGACCGACTACCGCGAGGGTGTGGCCGCCCTCCGGGAGAAGCGGTCCGCGGTGTTCGCCGACCTCGGCACCGGCGATGCCCCGCCCCGGTCGCAACCCGACCGGGGCGGTCGGCCTCGCGCTGACACGGGCACCGGTGGCCCGTAGCCTCACTCCATGGGAGCACGGCCGGAAATCACGCGGCGCGGGCCCAGGGGCTCCACCCTGGCCGGTGTCACCGCGCAGCTCGTAGTCGGGGTCACGGCCCTCGTTCTGGCGGCGGTGGCCGGACTGGCGTTCGTGCACCGCCCCTGGCCGAACCGGCTCGACGTCTGGGGCTATGCGGCGTTGCCGGCCGAGGCCGGTGCCCGTTGGGCCCACGATCTGGTCGTCGTGGGCTCGCTCCCCGGGCTGATCATCGGCGTAGCGGCGGTGTTCGTGATCGGCGCCTTCCGCGACTGGGTCCGCGCCGTCGCCTGTGCCACCGCCCCCGTGCTCGCCGTGCTCATCGTCCAGGATCTGGCCAAGCCGCTGGTCGGCCGCCACCTGGGTATCACCGGGGCCGCGTCCTACCCCTCCGGAACCGTGGCCGCGGCGGCAGCGTTGATGACCGCGGCCACGTTGGTCGCCCCCTCCCTGATCCGTCCTCGGGTCGGGGCGGCCGGGGCCGCCGTCACCGTCGGGGTCGTGTGCCGCCGTCATCGTGCTCCGCTGGCACTTCCCGACCGATGCACTCGGCGGTGTGGCCGTGGGCATGGGCGCGGTCCTCACCGTCGACGCCCTCGCCCATCTGCCCCGGGCCGTGGCCGGGACGGTATCGGGCCATCGGTCGGAACGTCGGGTCGGACCGTCGCGGCAGCCCCGCCTGGTCTGACGGGGTGCGTCTGGGCACCGCGTCTCGGCCGGCGCCGGGCGTGTCAGTCCCGCGACTCGGCCTCCTCGGCCAGGGCCAGCCATCGCTCCTCCAGCTTGATCGAGCTCCCGCTGGGCCTCGGCCAGATCGCCCCCCAGCCGGGTCAACTCCTGATGGTCCGCGGTGGCGGTCAGTGCCACGGTGATCCTGTCCCGTTGCCGCTGCCGCCGGACCATCTCCTTCTCCGCCTCCCGCAGTTTCCGGCCCAACGGGGGATTGTCCGGACCGAGGTCGGACGGACGGGTCGGGCGCGGTCTCACGATGGCCACCGGGCCACGGCCGCCGGGCCACGCCGCCGATCGGTCCGGTCGAAGCCGACCTTCACTACCCCCGCCGGCGGCGCCCTGGCCGCCGGCGGGGCCCTCGCCGCCCTCGCCGCCCTCGAGACGGGCCACCCAGCCATCCACACCGCCGGCCAAAGCCACCACCGAGCCGTCCGGTTCCACCGACACGAGGCGCTCGGTGGTCCTCTCGAGGAAGGTGCGGTCGTGGCTGACCACCACCAACGCCCCTGGCCACTCTTCGAGGAAGTCCTCGAGAATGCGCAGCGTGTCGAGATCGAGGTCGTTGGTGGGTTCGTCGAGGAGCAAGACGTTGGGCCGACCAGCCAGGACCAACAGCAGCTGCAGCCGTCGCCGCTCACCGCCCGGACAGCGTGCCCACCCGGGCGAACGGCAGCTCGCCGGCGAACCAGAACCGCTTCATCAGGGCCACGTCGGCCAGAGAGCCCGGCGACCGGTGCGGGCCGGCCACCAGGTCCTGGACCCGCGCCGACAGGTCCAGCTCCACCCCCCGCTGGTCGTAGAAGCCCACCACCACGGTAGGACCGGTCTCGACCCGTCCCGACGTCGGCTGCCGGCGCCCCGCCAACAGGTCGATCAGGGTCGACTTGCCGGAGCCGTTGGCTCCGACGACCCCCAGCCGTTCCCGCCGGTCGAGCACGAGCTCGACGCCCTGGAGCACCGGCCGTCCTCGGTCGTAGTGGAAGCCGACACCCCGGCACGCGACGACCTTGTCCCCGAGCCGTGGCGTGTCGGCGGCCAGCTCCAACTCCGTGGACCGGTCCGGGGCCTCCGGCCTGCTGTCGATGAGCCGACGCGCCGCGTCGATCCGGGCCTGGGGCTTGCGCGACCGGGCCTGGGCCCCCCGCCGCAACCAGGCCAGCTCCCGACGGGCCAGGTTCCGTCGGGTGGCCTCGGCCGAAGCCGTCCGTTCGTCCCGCTCGGCCCGGGCCTCGAGGTAGGACCCGTAGCCTCCGTCGTGGACGAAGGACCGCCCCCGGTCCAGCTCCACCATCCTGGTCGTCACCCGATCGAGTAGGTGCCGGTCGTGGGTGACCAGCACCAGGCCACCGCGCCAGGTCGAGAGGCGCCGCTCCAGCCAGGCCACGGCGCCCAGGTCGAGGTGGTTGGTGGGCTCGTCCAGCACCAGGAGCTCGGCCGGCTGGGCGAGCACCCGGGCCAGGGCCACCCGCTTGGCCTGCCCACCCGACAGGGTGGCCACGTCGGCATCGAGGTGGGCGCCCATACCCAGGCGGTCGAGGGCCGACTCCGCCTCCCATCCGGTGCCGACGGCCGAGCGAACCGACCCGGGTGGAAGCTCCGGCACCTGCTCGAGGAAGCCGACCCGGGTGCCCCGGCCCCGGAGCACCCGGCCCTCGTCGGGCAGCGTCGACGCCGGCCGCCAGCCGTAGAAGGGTCGACTTCCCGGTGCCGTTGATCCCCACGACCCCGACCCGGTCGCCATCGGACACCGTGAGGGAGAGCTCTTCGAAGAGGACCCGATCGACCCGCCGGACGGCGACGCGCTGGAGATCGACGAGTACGGCCACGAGGCGACCAGGGTACCGGCCGGCGCGCCCTCACCATCGCCGGCACCGGGTCCACCACCTTTCGGAGACGATGTCCCCGGACCGCGGCTGATCAGCGGTCGGCCGTCTCCAGGTCGAGCAGGTGGGCGAAGCGCTGGACGGCCTCGGCCCGGCGGGTGGGCACGTGCTCGGTGGGCACGTCGACGGGCTTGTAGCCCTTGAGGGTCTGGCGGGCCACGGTCACCTTGTGCACCTCGTCGGGTCCGTCGTAGATGCGGGCGGCCCGGGCGTGGCGGTACATCGACTCGAGGGGGAGGTCGGTGGAGAAGCCAGGGCCCCGTGCACCTGGATGGCCCGGTCGATCACGTTGTAGAGGACACCGGCGCCGTAGTACTTGATCATGGCGATCTCCACCCGGGCCGCCGAGGCCCCCTCCTCGTCCATCTTCCAGGCCGCGTACAGCGTCATGAGCCGGGCCGCCGTCATCTCGGCCAGGGAGTCGGCCACCCAGTTCTGGATGGTCTGCTTCTCGGCCAGCAGCGACTTGTGGGTGGTGCGGGACACCGCCCGCTCGCACAGCATGTCGAAGGCCCGCTGGGACTGGCCCAGCCAGCGCATGCAGTGGTGGATCCGGCCCGGGCCCAGGCGCTTCTGGGCCAGCAGGAATCCCTCCCCCTCCTGGCCGACCAGGTTCTCGTAGGGGACCCGCACCTCGCGGTAGATGATCTCGGCATGGCCGCCGAACTTCCCGAAGTGCTCGACCGGGTCCTCCATGGTGGCCACGTCCCGCACGATGTCGACCCCGGGGGCGTCGGCGGGCACCACGATCATCGAGCAGCCTGAGTAGGGGTGGACGTCGGGGTTGGTCACCGCCATCACGATGAGGAAGTCGGCCACCGAGCCGTTGGAGGTGAACCACTTGTGGCCGTCGATCACCCACTCGTCCCCGTCCCGGACCGCGGTGGTGGTGATCATGGTCGGATCGGCCCCGGCCCCGGGCTCGGTCATGGAGAATCCGCTGCGCATGCGGCCGTCCAGCAGGGGCAGCAGCCACTGCTCCCGCTGCTCGTCACGACCGGAGGACTCGATGCCGATGGCCAGCAGCTCGGCGTTGCCCGAGTCGGGCGCGTTGTTGCCGAAGACCACCGGGCCGTAGGGCGTCTGGCCCAGGATCTCGTGCATCAGGCCCAGCTTGACCTGGCCGAATCCACCACCCCCCAGCTCGGGGGGCAGATGCGAGGCCCAGAGGTCCCGGGCCTTCACCTCCTCCTGCAGGGGTTTGATGGCCTCCATGCATTGCGTCATGGGTGAGGTCGAGGGTCTCCAGGGGGAAGATCTCGTCCCGGACGAACTGGCGCATCCAGGCCAGCTGCTCCTCGAACTCCGGCTCAGTGGAAAAGTCCCATGCCACGATGGTGCTCCTGTCGATATTCCGGTCGGTCCCCGGGCCAACTACCGTAACGGCATGCCCGGCGACACCGCTGCCACCCCCATCCGTACCACCGTCACGCTCTCGTCGCCCAACCGTGCCGGCCGACGGGCCGAGCCCGAGCGCCCCCCGATCGACTCCAGCGCCGCCCGGAGCCTCCTGGCCGCGGCGGGGACCGCCCTGCTGGACGAGCGCCGGCTGCTCACCGGCGAGGAGCTCGGCGCCCTGGCCGCCCTGCCCGACGAGTGGGTGACCTCGCTGGCCGCCCTGGCCCACCAGGTCCGACTGGCTTGGTGCGGCCCCGAGGTGGAGGTCGAGGGCATCCTGTCGGCCAAGACCGGCGGCTGCCCCGAGGACTGCCACTTCTGCTCCCAGTCCTCCCGGTTCGACACCCCGGTCAAGGCCACCCCGTTCCTCGACACCGACGAGGTGATGCAGGGCGGCCGAGGAGACCAAGGCCGCCGGGGCCTCGGAGTTCTGCATCGTGCTGGCCGTGCGGGGCCCCGACGAGCGGACCATGCAGCGGATCCTCGAACTGGTACCCCTGGTCCACGAGCGGACCGGGCTCAACGTGGCGGTCAGCGCCGGACTGCTGACCGAGGACCAGGCCCGGCGGTTCGCCGAGGGTGGCGTGCACCGGTACAACCACAACCTCGAGACCTCCCGGTCCTTCTTCCCCCAGGTGGTGACCACCCACACGTGGGAGGAGCGCCAGGACACCTGCCGCCTGGTGCGCGACCACGGCATGGAGCTGTGCTGCGGCGCCCTCATCGGCATGGGCGAATCCGACGCCCAGCGGGTCGAGCTGCTGGTCCAGCTCCAGGAGCTCGACCCCACCGAGGTGCCCCTCAACTTCCTCAACCCCCGACCGGGAACGCCCCTCGGGGACGAGCAGCCGGTGGCGGCCTGGGAGGCCATCCGCTGGATCGCCCTGTTCCGCCTGGGGCTCCCCGGGGTGATCCTCCGCTATGCCGGAGGACGGGAGGTCACCCTGCGCGAGCTCCAGGCCATGGGCATGACGTCGGGCATCAACGCCCTCATCGTCGGGAACTACCTGACCACCCTGGGCCGCTCCGCCGACGAGGACCTCCAGATGCTGGCCGACCTCCGGATGCCGGTGGGCGCGCTGACCGGCGTCCTCTGACCGGCCGTGGCGTCATCCCCCACGTCCACCGCCTTCTGTACCGGGTGCGGATCCGCCTCGCCGTCGTGCGGCGGGTGTCGTCGGGACCTCGACCCGCCCCGGTTCTGCGCCGAGTGTGGCCGGCGGCTGACGGTCCTGGTCACCCCGGCCGGCTACCGGGCCCGCTGCCGCGACCATGGTGAGCTGACCGGGCCGTAGCCGACCGTTCACCACCCCCGCATCGACCGCTCGGCCGGCGCCCAGGGCTACGTTGACCCGGTAGCGGCCCTACCCCTGGCCCACAGGTGCGGCCATCAGCCCCCACCCTGGTGGCGCTGCAACTCCTGGTCCTCACCGGGGCACGAAGCCCGTCGCCCGGCCGGGGCCCTGACCCCCGGATCCGCTCTGATGCTGGTCAGACGACCCACCTCGGCCGAGCAGCAGACGTCGAGGACGTCCGCCCGATTGGCCACCGCATCTACCTCCTGGTTCGTCGGCGTCGGCGCCCTGGGCATGGTGGTCAACTTCTCCGCCCTCCTGCTCTTGCTCCCTGCGCTCCACGGGATCACCAGGTCTCCGGTGGGGCTGACAGGACGCAGCGTGGCCTTCACGCTGCTCTTCGTGATCGTCCTCCTCCCCGTGCTCCTCCCCGTCGGCCTGGTCACCGCGCCGGGGCACCGGGCCGACCCGGCACTGGCGGCGACCCACCGCTTCGTCAACCGGCACACTCGCCAGATCGGCGTCGTCATCGAGGTGGCCTTCGCCATCTACCTCGTGGCCAGGGGTTTCGGCGAGCTTCCCTGACCGCTCACCCGGGCGCTGGACGGCCCGGCGTACCACGGCGGACGGACGTGCGGCCGGCCGAAGGCGCCGGCCGGGTCCCGGTTGGTAGAGTCGGCGCGCGTCCGCATTCCCACTCTCCCCCGAGGCTGGCCTACCTTGAGCAACGTCGAGACGCTGGACCACCCGCAAGCGGCGATCGTTGAGGAAGTCGAGCCTGCGGACCGAACGAGCCGCATCCTCGGCTTCGCCCCCCATGTGATGGTGTGGACCCTGTTGTGGGTCCCGACCATCCGCTCCATGGCCCGCGGCTGGCGACCCATCGCCGATGACGCCGAGATCGCCATCGGGGCCTGGCGGTCGCTCACGCTCAATCCGCCGCTGGTGGGCCACGTGACCTTCGCCACCAGCTCCACCCACCTCGCCGATCCCGGTCCTCTCGAGTACTGGTTCCTCGGCCCCTTCACCCACCTCGACCCCGGCCAGGGTGTCCTCATCGGCTCCGCCCTCCTGTGTGCCGTGGTGCTCTCCGTAGCCATCTCGGTGCTTCGCCGGTCGGTGAGTGTGTGGGCCGGCGTGATCCTGTCCCTGGTCATCGCCGACCTGGCCATCGTGTCGCCCCTCCAGTTCCAGGACCCGGTGTGGAACGTCCACTTTGGCGCCTTCTGGTTCGTGAGCTTCCTGGCCGTGGCCTTCGTCGTCGGCTTGGGCAACCTCCGGTACTACCCGCTGCTCCTCTTCCTCGGGTCGGTGACCGTCGACTCCCACCTCATCTACCTCCCGACGGTGGCCATCGTGCTGGTCGCAGTCCCAGTGTGCGGCTGGTTCACCCAGCGGCCTCACAGCTACCGGTGGCTGTGGTGGACGGCGGCCGTGGCCGTCGTGTGCTGGTTCGGGCCGCTCTACCAGCAGTTCTTCGACGCCCGGCCCAACCTGTCCGGGCTCCTCCGATCCGTGGGGATCCTGAAGGGTGGCGTGCCCGATAAGACCGAGGGCTGGGCCTTCGGGTTCAGGGCCATGAGCCGGATTGCTTCCTTCAACCCCATCTGGGCCTCCCCCCGCCCCACGTTCCCCTTCAACTCCAGCAATGACATCGCCCACCGCAATCCCCTCTTGGGCGTGGTGCTGGTGGCCGGCCTGGTGGCCATCGGAGTCCTGGCCCGACGGCACAACCACCCCCGGGTCGTGGCACTGAGCGTGCTCTCGGTTAGCGGCATGCTGGGGGTGCTGATACTCCTAGCCGGCACTCCCAGCGCCTATTACGTGTCCTTCATCTGGGTCAACCTGGCCATCTGGATCGTGGGGATCCTGGTGTGGGTCACCCTCGTGCTGGCCGCGGCAACCGCTCTGCGTCCCCAGCTGGCGCCGGGCTTCGCTGAGTTCCGCCACAACGTCGGGTGGGCCACTGCGCAGACGGGGCGGTACGTCATCCTCGGAATCATGGGTGCGGCGTGCGTGGCCGGGTTGCTGGTCGTGGCATTCCCCTACGGCAACCACGACTTCCTGGTGGACTGGACCGGCATGGCCCGGAGCCAGCACATTGCGACCGATGTGGAGCGCCGGGTGCCCAAGGGACCGGTGGACATCGGCGTCATCTACAAGGGTCACAATCCCCTCCAGGCGGCCGGGGACGAGCACGAGGCCGCCTACCTCCTCCTCGCTGACGGTTACACCCCGGGAGTGGAGGCGCAGATCAACCAACTCCTGGGCATGCCCATCGACAAACACAGCCCCTTCGTCATCCTCTACGAGGACGGACCCTTCCTTGTCCACGCCCGGTACCTGCCCCGTTACGAGCAGCTCTGGTACTTCGACCCCAACCTGAAGAATCCGTAGAGACCGGATCGTGGGGTCCGAGGGCGGCTCAGCCGGCCGGGACCTTCCAGCCCCGGGCCTCGGCGATCTCCTTGCAGGTGGGGCACACCGGATAGCGCTTGGGGTTGCGGCCGGGCACCCAGATCTTCCCGCACAGGGCCTTGACCGCGGTGCCGTTGACCATGCCCTCCACCACCGAGGGCCCGGCCGAGATGAAGTCGCCCTTCTCGGGCTTGAACCCCTCCAGCACGATGTGGGACATCCGCTCGTGGTCGCCGTCGAGCTCGGGGTCGACCTGGGTCGGTGCCAGGGTGATGCCGGTATCGGTCATGCCCCCAGGATCGCGCATCGGGCGTGCCCGCTGCGATCCGCACCGTGTCCCACTGCCCCCTACGCTCGTGGCCATGGCCTCCCGCACGCTGGTCCTCGCCTCGGGCTCGCGCGGCCCGACTGCGCCTGCTCCGCGATGCCGGGTTCGATCCCACGGTGGTGGTCAGCGGCGTGGACGAGGACCGGGTGACCGCCCCGGACACGGCGGCGCTGGTGACCACGCTGGCCGAGCGCAAGGCCGAGCCGTGGCCGACCGGGCAGGCGACGCCGTGGTGGTGGGGTGCGACTCCCTGCTCGAGTTCGACGGGACGCCCCCACGGGAAGCCGGCCTCGGCCGACGAGGCCCGGGCCTGGCTGCGCGGCCATGCGGGGACGGTCGGCCACGCTGTTCACCGGGCACTGCGTGATCGACGAGCCGACCGGCCGCCGGGCGAGCGGCGTGGCCGGCACCACGGTCCGGTTCGGGGTCACCACCGACGCCGAGCTCGACGCCTATCTGGCCACCGGGGAGGCGCTGGCGGTGGCCGGCGCCTTCACCCTCGACGGGCGGTCCGCCCCCTTCATCGACGGCGTGGACGGCGACCCCGGCAACGTCATCGGGCTGTCCCTGCCCCTGTTCCGGTCGCTGCTGGCCCGGCTCGACATCCCGATCACCGACCTGTGGGCCGGACGGTCCGGACCGTGACCGCAGCCCCGCATGCCCGCGCTCAAGCTGGGCTCGGTGGCCGTCGACCCGCCGGTGGTGCTGGCCCCGATGGCCGGCGTGACCAACGTCGCCTTCCGGCGCCTGTGCCGGACCTTCGGAGCCGGCCTCTACGTCAGCGAGATGATCACCGCCCGGGCCCTGGTCGAGGGCAACGCCAAGACCCTGGCCATGGCGGCCTTCGGCGACGACGAGCCGGTCCGCAGCGTGCAGCTGTGCGGGGTCGACCCCCAGGTGATGGGCGCAGCGGTCACCCGGCTGGTCGGACGAGATCGGCGTCGACCACATCGACCTCAACTTCGGCTGCCCGGCCGGCAAGGTGACCCGCCAGGGCGCCGGCGCCGCCCTCCCCGTGCACCGGGCCCTGTTCGCGCGCCATCGTCGGCGCCGCGGTCGATGCCGCCGGATCGGTGCCGGTCACCGTCAAGCTGCGGATCGGGGTCGACGACGAGCACGTCACCTATCTCGAGGCCGGGGCCATCGCCGAGGACCGAGGGGGCGGCCGCCGTCACCCTCCACGCCCGGACCGCCGAGCAGCTCTACTCAGGCACCGCCGACTGGCGGGCCATCGCCGAGCTCAAGGCGCGCCGTCACCACCATTCCGGTGCTGGGCAACGGTGACCTGTGGGAGGCGTCCGACGCCCTGGCCATGGTGGCGGCCACCGGATGCGACGGCGTGGTGGTGGGCCGGGGCTGCCTCGGGCGCCCGTGGCTCTTCCGCGACCTGGCCGACGCCTTCGCCGGCCGGCCCGTGCCCGGCCGCCCCCGGACCTGGGCGAGATCGTGGCCATGATGCGCACCCACGCCGAGCTGCTCGGCGCCGCCTTCGGCGAGGACCTCGGGGTCCGCCAGTTCCGCAAGCACGCCGGCTGGTACCTGACCGGCTTCCCCGTCGGTTCGGCGGTACGCCGTTCGCTGGGCCTGGCCGGCTCGCTGGCCGAGCTGCACGGACTGCTGGACGGACTCGACGGCTCGCTGGCCTTCCCGGACGAGGCCCGGCGCATGGCCCGAGGCCACACCAACGGGCCCCGGCCGGTCCGGCTGCCCGCCGGCTGGCTCGACGACGTGGACGACCCCACGCCGCCGGCGGGCGGCGACATCCTGGTCTCCGGGGGATGACCGGCCGCCGACCGGACGGTTCGCCACGCGGTGCGCCGGAGGCGCACCGCGCTGTGGGAGACTGGCGGCGGTTGATCGCGTCGGGAGCCCCCGTCGTCGGTCCGGACGAGTCGCTCCGGATCTGGCCTGGTCACCCAGCCCCCTGATGATCGTCGGCTCCTCCCTCACCATCGAAATCGGCGACCGTACGCTGCTCCGCGACGCCTCGTTCGTGGTCGGTGCCGGCGAGAAGGTCGGCCTGGTCGGCCGCAACGGGACCGGCAAGTCCACCTTCATCTCGGTGATCATCGACGAGCCGGGCCGCAACGTGCGCTCCACCGGCAACGCCGCGCATCCGGGGCACCTACAGCTACCTGCCCCAGGTGCCCGTGCCCCACGGGCTCGGCCTCGAGCCCAACGGCTTCTCCCACGTCCTGTCGGGCCGGGGCCTCGACGTCCTCGACGACGCCCTCGACAAGGCCCGGACCCAGATGGCCAAGGACCCGAGCAGCGAGAACATCGAGCTCTTCTCCGACCTCGAGGAGCAGTTCCGGGAGAACGGCGGCTACGAGGCCGAGTCCACCATGGCCCGACTGGCCGACGGGCTGGGCCTCCGCCAGGAGCTCCTGCTGGAGGACATCGAGAGCCTCTCGGGCGGCCAGCGCCGCCGGGTCGACCTGATCCGGATCCTCTTCCAGGGACCCGACACCATGATCCTCGACGAGCCCACCAACCACCTCGACCTGCCGGCCAAGCGGTGGCTGATGGAGGAGCTGGAGCGCTTCCCCGGGGCCATCCTGGTGGTGTCCCACGACCTCAAGCTGCTCGACCGGTCGATCAACAAGGTGCTCCACCTCTCCGACGGCCGCCTCCACGAGTTCAAGGGCACCTACTCCTCCTACATGGTCCAGCTCGAGGCGGACCAGAGCCAGCGGGAGCGGTCCGCCCTGCTCGAAGGCCGGGAGATCAAGCGGCTGTCCACCCTGGCCGACTCCATGCGGGGCAGCACCAACCGTCGGGCCCGGATCGCCAAGTCCCTGGACAAGCGGGTGGAGCGGCTGGAGTCGTCCAAGACCGAGGTGCACAAGCGCGAGAAGAAGAGCTCGTTCCGACTGCCCACCCCCCAGCGTTCAGGCGAGGTGCCGCTGCGTACTGCCGGACTGTCCGTCCGCTACGACACCACCACGGTGCTCCGGAGGGTCGACTTCCACTGCCGGCGGGGCGATCGGGCGGTGATCATCGGACGGAACGGAGCCGGCAAGTCGAGCCTCCTGCGCTGCCTGGCCGGGGTGCAGGAGCCGACGGACGGGCTCGGTCGAGCTGGGGGCCAACGTCACCCTCGGGTACTTCGCCCAGGAGCACGAGCAGGTCGACCTGGATCGTCACCGTGCTCGAGAACATCGACGACACCATCCTGGTCCAGGAGACCGAACGCCGGGCCCTGCTCGGCATGTTCGGAATCGCCGGCAAGGCGGCCCACCAGATGCCCAGGACGCTGTCGGGGGGCGAGCGGGCCAAGCTGGGCCTGGCCATGCTGGCCGCCGGGCGGGCCAACGTGCTGCTGCTCGACGAGCCCACCAACAACCTGGACCCGTCCTCCATCGAGGCGGTGGGCACCATGCTCAGCCAGTGGCCCGGGACCATCGTGGTGGTCAGCCACGACCGGGCCTTCGTCGAGGCGCTGGAGCCGACCCACTGCCTCAAGCTCCCCGAGGAGGTCTTCACCCACTGGGACGACGACTATCTCGACCAGGTGGAGATGAAGTAGCCCGGCGTCATGCTTCGCCGAGCTGCCATCCGTCTGCAACACCTGGCCGGCGCAGCGACCCCGTTGGCGTCCGGGCCGTACGCCCTCGCGTAGCCGGGGTCCATCCCGGTGGCTGTGATGGCACCCGCCATGACCGTTCGTCCGGCTCCGCCCGGCTGTGTCACCCCGACTGGGGGCGGTGGTGCCCCGACTACCGGCCTGATCGGCTCAACCGGCCGCCGACGGGGTCCGGCCGCTGCCGTTGCCGTTCACGTTGCTGTTGGCATCGGCATCGGTGAGGGCGCCGGCGTCCTTCATGGCGTCCACCAGTACCTGGGCCGCCCCCACCAGCCCGGCCGCCTCATAGGGAACCACGATCTTGGAGTTGGGCGAGGTGGCCAGGGCCTGCAGGGCCCGGAGCTGCATGATGGCCAGCGTGTTGGGGTGGATCACCGACGCGTCGATGGCATCGAGTGCGGCCGACTCCCCCTCGCCCCGGAGCTGGGCGGCCCGCTTCTCGCCGTCGGCCCGCAGCTCGAGCACCTGCTTCTGGGCCTCGGCGGCCAGGATCGACGCCTGCTTCTGGCCCTCGGCCTCCAGCACGTTGGCCTGCTTGCGGCCCTGGGCGCTGTTGATGGCCGACTGCTGCTCGCCCTCGGACTTCAAGATGGCGGCCCGCTTGTGCTGCTCGGCCTCCTTCTGCTCCGACATGGCCTGCAGCACGTTGGTCGGCGGGGTGATGTCGAGGATCTCGATCCGGTTGAGTCGCACGCCCCACTTGAGGGTGGCCTCGGCCATGTGGTCCTGCATCTTGGAGTTGATGGTCTCCCGCTCCGACAGCGACTCGTCGAGGGTCAACTCACCGAACACGGCCCGCAGGGCGGTGCGGGCCATCTGGTCGATGGCCAGCCCGAAGTCGTTGACCTCGAACAGGGCCAGCTTGACGTCGGTGACCTGACAGAAGATGGTGGCGCTGACCCACAGCGACACGTTGTCCTTGGTGATCACCGCCTGCTGGTCGCCGGTGCGGGGGAACTCGCGCACGTCCACCTTGTCCATCCGGTCGGCCAGGGGCATCAGCACGTGGAGCCCGGGCTGCTTGATGGTCTTGAACTCGCCGAACCGCTTGACCACCCCCACGCAGCCCTGCTGGACCACCTTCAGGCACGACTTCAGGAAGACGACGATGAGGGCGAAGATGGCGACGGCCACCACCGCCAGTGCGATGGACGTCCCTACTGAACCGATGATCATGGCGACCACCTCCTGATCTCCACTGTAGGCACTCCAGGGTCAGGACCGCACCGCGGCCCGTTCCTGCGTCCTCCGGGGACTATCTGGGGTTCCGGCTGTGCCGGTGCCGGGGCCGGTGCCAGTCGGGGGTCGGTCAGCCGTCGTCCGTGGGGTAGACCACCAGCAGGCCACGCTCCACGTCGGCCACCACCACGGTGGTCCCGGCGTCGATGGTGGTGCCCGGGAACAGGGACACGGCGTACCACTCCTCGCCCCGGGAGAACACCGAGCCCGGCTGATGGCTGTCGGACACCGGCTTCCTCACCACCGCCGTCTCGCCGATCATGCCCGAGACCCCGTTCAACATCGCCCTCTCCGTTTCCGACGTCGAGTCCGTGCCAGTGCCGTCCAGACCCTGCCCTCCGACCAGCACTATACGGCCTTCCTCCGGTGGCTCCTCCCGACTGACCGGCGTGGTCGGACGCGCTCACCCGCTTAGGCTGGAGACGGCGTTCGACCACGAGAGGGACGTCCTGTTGAGCCCGTTCCGGCGGGACACTCGGACTGCGGTCCAGCTCGGGATCGGGATCGGGATCGGGCCATGCCGGGCCGCCTGACCCGTACGGCACGGTCACGGTCGGCCCCGCGACGCCCGGGGCCAGAGCAAAGCCGGTCACCTGCGACGACAACCCGGTCACCGTCCCGGGCCGCCGGGCGGCTCGTCGAAACCGGCACCGTGCGCCGGTTACCGTGGACCATGGCCACCGATCCCGTCCCTCCGCCCGCGCCCTCCGGGCCCTCTCCGCGGCTGTCCCCGGACCAGCCGGTTGACCCGCTCACGGCCCGCAAGACGTGCCGCACCGTGGAGCCCCTGCACGGGATGATCTACTTCGCCCCCGAGGCCGGCCGAGTCCTACACCCGACTGGGGCTCCGGCCCGAGGCCGGGTACTTCGCCTCGCGGTCGGCGGCCATGGGGGCGGTGGGGGCCGAGACGGTGATCGCCACCTTCTTCAACTTCTACCCCGGCCTGGTGCGGGACGTCATCCCCGAGGCATGGACCATCGCCTCGCCGACGGAGGTGCTGGACGCCCGGCTGGACGCCGCCGACGCCGCCCTCCGTCGCATGCTGGGCGACGCCGTCGACTCCCCCGAGATGGCGCGGGCGGCCAGCCTGGCCCGCAGGGCCGCCGAGCGGGCCGGCGCAGCGCTACGAGGGCCGGCCGCTGTTCGCCGCCCATGCCGGCCTGCCGTGGCCGGAGCCGGCCCCACCTGGTGCTGTGGCACGCCCAGACCCTCCTGCGCGAGTTCCGGGGCGACGGCCACATCGCCGCGCTGGTCCTGCACGACCTCGATCCGGTGGAGGCCCTCGGTCTGCACCTGGCCACGGGCGACCTGCCCGAGGCCTTCCTCCGGGGCACCCGGGGATGGCCGGACGCCGCATGGGAGGCCGGGGTGGACCGCCTGGTGGCGCGGGGGCTGGTCGAACAGGGTGGAGCCGTCCGAGACGCCACCGGACGACGGTGGCCCTCACCGAGCGCGGGACGGCCCTGCGCGAGGAGATCGAGGACGGAGACCGACCGGGCCGCCGTCTACGCCTACGAGGCGCTGGGCGAGGAGGGGTGCGCCGAGCTGCGCACTCTGGCCCGTCCGTTCAGCCGGGCGGTGGTGGACGCCGCCGGGTTCGGGTTCTGAGTCCGAGGAGCCGTCTGCAGCCCGACCCACACCCGAGCCGGGGTCATGGCGAGCGGGTGGTGGGCCCGACTCAGCGGGTCCACTGGATCCGTCCCGGTTCTCGCCGCTCACCAGGTCGGCCAGCTCCGACACCTCCCCGGGGACCACCACTACCGGTAGCCGTCGCGCTCGGCCAGCCACTCCCGGTTGCGCCGGTGGATGTCGTGGTGGCCGTCGAACCGGTCCAGCACCACCACGGTGTCGGACCGGCCTCCGCCCGGGCGCCGTCGACGGTACGGGCGCCGGACAGGGCGTCCATCGACATCCGGACCCCGTTGATGGTCCCGAGCCCGGCATCGGACACCAGCACCACCACGTCGGGGGCCAGGGCCGCGACCACGTCGGTGGCGTCGCCGTCGCCGGCCTGGGGGGAGCGGACACCGCCCGGCCATCTCCACCACTCCCACCTGGACCCGGTCGGCGGGCCAGACCATCTCCCCCATCAGGTCGGCCACCGTGAACGGGGGCAGGCCCAGGGCCTCGGCGGCCATCGGCGGGGCCATGGCCCGGTGGTAGGAGCGGAACGGGTGGCAGACCGTGTCGGGATGCTCGCCGGAGGCCTCCCCCAGCCGCTCGGCGTCGGTGGCCCCGCCGAGCCGGCCGCCCTCCGAGTCGATGTCGAAGGACTGGGCCGGCTTGCGGGCCGCCACCGTGACGCCCGCGGGACCGCAGCTCCACCAGCAGCCGGCCGCACACCCAGGTCTTGCCCACTTCGGTGCCGGTGCCGCACACCAGGACCAGGCGCTCAGGGCGCAACGCCGTCCCCGCCAACGCCGGCCCGCACCCGTGCCGGCCCGGTGGCGGCCAACCCCAGGTCGCCGAGGCTGCCGACCAGCCGGTCGACCTGCTCGTCGGTGTGGACGGCCGACAGGGTGACGCGCAGCCGCGACGTGCCCCGTGGGACGGTGGGAGGCCGGATGGCCGGCACCCACAGCCCGCGGGCCAGGAGCGCGGCGGAGGCCGCCACCGCATCGGCCTCGTCCCCGATGACCACCGGGATGATCGGCGACGATGACCAAGCCGGCCCACGGCTCCGGACACCCGGGCCACGTGGCCGGCCAGCCGGGCCCGGAGGGCGGCGCCCCGCGGGGACGGCCACGATGCCCACGGCGGCCAGGGCGGCGGCGGCGTCGGCCGGCGTGGTGGCCGTGGTGAAGATGTAGGGGCGGGCCCGGTTCACCAGCAGCTCCACGAAGCGGGTGGGGCCGGCCACGAACCCGCCCAGGGATCCGAGCGTCTTCGACAGCGTGCCCATCCGGAGTATGTCCGCCCCGCCGTCACCGGCACCGTCGGGCAGGTCCGGGCCGAGGACGGCATGGGCCTCGTCCAGGACCAGCAGTGCGCCGTGTCGGTCGGCCACTGCCACCAGGCCGTCGAGATCGGCCTCGTCGCCGTCCATGGAGAACACCGTGTCCGAGATGATGATCGGTCGTCCCGGCGTCTCGGCCAGGGCCGTGTCGAGGTGGTCCAGGTCGCAGTGCGGATAGATGGTGACACCGGCCCGGCCCAGTCGGCAGCCGTCGATGATCGAGGCGTGGTTGAGCTCGTCGGAGAACACGTGGGCACCCTCGGTCCCGAAGACCGACAGGACCGACAGGTTGGCGGCGAACCCGGTAGGGAAGAGCGTGGCCCGGCTCGCAACCCTTCCACGCGGCCAGGGCGGCCTCCAAGCTCGTCGTGCACCGGGCGGGAGCCGGTGACCAGTCGCGACGCCCCCGAACCGGAGCCCCAGCGGTCCAGCGCACGATGGGCCGCCTCCACCACCTCGGGGTGGGTGGTGAGGCCGAGATAGTCGTTCGAGGCGAACGAGACGACCGGGTCCGGCGCCGCCCGCCTCACCGGCGCCTTCCAGGAGCCCGGCCGGTCCCCTGGCATCGAAGGGTCGGGGCCGGCGCCACTGCCCGGCCGCCTCGACCACCCGGCACGACTCGTCGACCCAGGCCGTCCAGTCCGACGGGGCCGACGAGCCCGCCCCGGCGCTCGGGGAGCTCCCCGCGTTCTGATGTTCCTGGTGGTACCGGCGTGCCCGGTTCCCGCTGAAGGTCCGGCCCCTGTCACCGACGGTCCTCGGTCCAGACCTCGTCGATGGCGTCGGCCAGCGACGTCGACCACCCGGTCGATCTCGTCGACCGTGGTGGTCAGCGGTGGCATCACCACCACCACGTCCCCGAGGGGTCGGAGGAGGACACCCCGGCGCACGGCACCGGCGCAGACCCGACGGCCCCAGCGCTCCGAACCGGCCGGCGGATCGAGCTCGACACCCGACCATCAGTCCCCGCTGACGGACGGCGCCCACGCCCGGGTGGGCCGCCACCGAGTCGGCCAGACGTGACGGACAGGTGCGCCGCCGTCCGCTCCACGTTGGCCAGGACGTCCCACTCGTCGATGAGCTGGAGGTGCCGGAGGGCAACCGCACAGGCCAAGGCATTCCCTCCGTAGGAGTGGCCGTGGTAAAAGGTGGACTCGCTGAGATCGGGACCGTCGAACGCCTCGAACACCCGACCCGACGCCACGGTGGCCGAGAGGGGCAGGTACCCACCGGTGATGCCCTTGCCCAGGCAGACCAGGTCGGGGCGGAATGCCGGCCCGGCCCACTCCGAGGCGAACAGCTTGCCGGTCCGTCCGAAGCCGGTGGCCACCTCGTCGCAGACCAGCAGCACCCCGAGGGACCGGCACGCCTCCCCCACCCGGGCCAGGTCGGAGGGCTCGGCGACCAGGATGCCCGAGGCCCCCTGAACCAGCGGCTCGACCACCACCGCCGCCAGCGAATCGGCGTTGGCCTCGATGCAGCCGATCATCTTGGTGGCCCAGTCCTCGGTGGCGTACCCGGGAGTGCGGAGTACCGGGAAGCGCAGCGGATCGAAGATGGTGGTGCCGAATCCGCCGTCGCCCAACGACAGGGCCCCGACGGTGTCACCGTGGTAGGCGTCGCCGAGGGCGAGGAACTGATGGTGCCCGGACTCGCCCCGGTTGACCCAGTACTGGAAGGCGATCTTGAGCGCCTGCTCGACGGCCACGGCTCCGTCGGAGGCGAACAACACATGGGGGTCCGTCACCGGCACCACCTCGGCCAGCGCCTCGGCGAACTCCACCGCGGCACGGCTGCCGTTGCCCAGCAGTGTGGCGTGGGCCACCCGGCCCAGCTGGTCGACCACCGCCGCGTCCAGCTCCGGCACATGGTGGCCAGTGTGGTCACCCACAGCGAGGAGATGGCGTCGAAGTACCGCCGGCCGTCGACGTCGATGAGCTCGCGGCCCTCCGCCCGTTCCACCGTGACCGGCGAGTTGTCCGGGTAGGCGGCCATCTGGGTGAAGCCGTGCCAGACCACGGCGGCGTCCCGGTCCACCCAGGATCGGGGCCGGCATCGGGGGATCCAAGGGCTCAGTCATCGGGGCGATTCTTGTCCACCCCGAGGGCCCGGTCGAACCGGGACGGTTGGGCCCGGTCCCCACCACGCCCCGTGTCCGGCCCGAACCCCGGCCGGTAGGATTCCGGCCATGGACCGCATCGGCGTCGTCGACACCATGTTCGCCCGCTACGACATGGGCGGCGAGGCGCTCGACGAGCTGAAGGGCTGTCCCGGGCTTCGGCACCACGTTCGAGGTGGTGCGCCGCACGGTGCCCGGGTTCAAGGACCTGGCCGTGGAGTGCAAGCGGATCATCGAGAACGAGGGGTGCCTGATCGTGGTGGCCCTGGGCATGCCCGGCAAGGCCGACATCGACCAGGTCTGCGCCCACGAGGCGTCCCAGGGGCTGATGCAGGCCCAGCTGATGACCTCCACCCACATCCTCGAGGTGTTCGTCCACGAGAACGAGGAGGAGGACCCGGCCGCCCTGGCCACGGTGTGCGTCAACCGGTCCCGCAAGCACGCCCGCAACGCCTACTGGATGCTCTACGAGCCCGAGCAGCTGGTCCGCCAGGCCGGGCAGGGTGTGCGCCAGGGATACGAGGACGCCGGCCCGCTGTCCGTCTGACCTTGTCCCCCGGTCAGGGTTCCCCCGGTCAGGCCGGGGGATCGTGGGGCAGGCCCAGGGTGCGCTCGGCCACGATGTTGCGCTGCACCTCGGCCGTCCCTCCCCCGATGGTCAGGGCCGGGGCGAACAGGTAGCCCGTAGCTCCACACCGGGTCGGACCACGCGCCGCCGTCCGAGCCGTCCGGCCCCATGCCGCACCACGGGCGTGGCGCCCTGGAGCATCCCCCGGGCCCCGGCCAGGTCGTTGGCCAGGGCCATGACGTGCTGGCCGTGCTCGTCGGCCAGCGCCTTGCGCACCGATGCCTCGGGGCCGGGCTCCTGGCCGGCCACGGCGGCCGACACCGTCCGCAGGCGCAGCAGCCGCAGGATCTCGCCCTCCGCCCACACCCGGGCCAGGCGCTGGCGCATCAGCGGGCCGACCGGCTCCCCCGAGCGCCGCACCAGGTCGACCAGGTCGGCCGCCGTGGGGCCCATGCCCCACAGGGCCCCCGAGCCGGACAGCGAGACCCGCTCGTTGCCCAGGGTCACCTTGGCCAGCGACCAGCCCTGACCCCGCTCCCCGACCAGGCTGTCGGCGTCCAGGCGGACCTCGTCGAGGAAGACCTCGTTGAAGGTGTGGGTTCCGGTCATGTCGACCAGGGGCCGAACGGTCACCCCGGGAGCGTCCATCGGGCAGATGAAGTAGGAGATCCCCTCGTGCGCGGGGCGCCTCCGGCTCGGTGCGGGCCAGCAGGATGCCGAACTGGGCCGCGTGGGCGTACGACGTCCACACCTTCTGGCCATCGCACCACCCACTGGTCCCCGTCCAGCTCGGCCCGGGTGGTCAGCGAGGCCAGGTCGGACCCGGCGCCGGGCTCGCTGAACAGCTGGCACCAGATCTCCTCGCCGGCCAGGAGCGGGAGCAGGTACCGGTCCTTCTGCTCGTCGGTGCCGGCATGGAGGATGGTGGGACCGGCCCACCCGATCCCGATGGTGTTGTCCGGTCGCCTGCACCCCGGCCCGCCGCAGCTCGTCGTCCACGATCAGCTGGTGGGTGGGATCGGCTCCCAGTCCCCACGGCGCCGGCCAGTGGGGGGCCACCAGGCCCTGTTCGGCCAGGTCACGGGCCGGTGGGCTTCGGGTGGGCCTCCAGCCACCGGCGCAGCGACATCCGTCGCGGGTCGTCCTCGGCCGGCAGTGCGAAGTCCATGGTGGCCAGCGTAGGCTGACCGGGTTCGGGATTCTCGGTGCGCCCGGCGTCGGGTCGGAGAAGGCGGCACGGACTCGGTCGGCGTCGCGGCTCGGTGGCGGTCACGGCGACCCGGCGGAGTCGGCGGCCAGGGATCGGGTGCACGGCTCGGTGCGCCGGGAGATGAGGAGCGGAACGTGAGCAAGTGGAACTTCGCCGACGTCTGGGAGGCGGTGGCCGACGAGCTGCCCGACGCACCCGCCCTCACCCACGGCGACCGCACCGTGACCTGGTCCGAGCTGGACCAGCGGGCCGACGGCCTGGCCCGGTGGCTGCTCGGCGCCGACGTCGGCCACCAGGACAAGGTGGCCCTCTACCTCTACAACTGCCCGGAGTACCTCGAGGCCACCTTCGCCTGCTTCAAGCTCGGCCTGGTGCCCATCAACACCAACTACCGCTACGCCGACGACGAGCTCGTCTACCTGTGGGAGAACGCCGACACCGTGGCCGTGGTGTTCCACGGCGCCTTCGTCGAGCGCATCGAGGGGCATCCGGACCCGGCTGCCCGGGATCCGCAGCTGGCTGTGGGTCGACGACGGGACGGCGCCCTGCCCGGCCTGGGCCGTCCCCTACGAGGAGGCCGCGTCGACATCCGGTCCGGCGACTCCGGTCCGTCGACACCGGTCCGTGCGAGCGGGTGCGGGCGCCGTGGGGCCGGCAGCCCCGACGACCTCTACATGCTCTACACCGGGGGGACCACCGGGATGCCCAAGGGGGTCATGTGGCGCCAGGACGACCTCTTCGCCCGCCTCAACGGCGCCGGATTCCGCCGCTATCCCGAGGACGGGGGCCCGGACGACGTCCGAGCCGAGCTGGAGCGGAGCGGTCCGGGCATGACCCTGCTGCCGGCCTGCCCGCTGATGCACGGCACCGGCGGGTTCACCGCCCTCGAGTGCCTCAGCGAGGGCGGACGGGTGGTCACCCTCACCTCCCGGCAGTTCGACCCGGTCGAGCTGCTCGACACCGTCGAGCGCGAGCAGGTCAACGGCCTGGTCATCGTGGGCGACGTCTTCGCCAAGCCCATCCTGGCCACGCTCGACGCCCATCCCGGCCGCTGGGACCTGACCAGCCTGGTCGGCATCATCTCGTCGGGGGTGATGTGGAGCGAGGAGACCAAGCAGGGCCTCCTCCGCCACTACCCCGGGATGCTGCTGGTCGACGCCTTCTCCTCGTCGGAGGCCATCGGGATGGGCACCTCGGTCTCGTCGGGCGACTCGTCCGCCCGGACCGCCCGGTTCACCCTCGGGCCCGAGGTCCGGGTCATCGACGCCGACGGCCGCGACGTCGAGCCCGGCTCCGGCCGGAGCGGGGTGCTGGCCCTGGGCGGCCGGATCCCGCTCGGCTACTACAAGGACGAGGCCAAGACGGCGGCCACCTTCCGGACCATCGACGGCGTCCGCTACTCGGTGCCCGGCGACTACGCCGAGGTGGGCGCGGACGGCTCCATCCACCTGCTGGGCCGGGGATCGGTGGTCATCAACACCGGAGGCGAGAAGGTCTACCCCGAGGAGGTGGAGGAGGTGATCAAGACCATCGACGGCGTGGTCGACGCGGTGGTGGTGGGCATCCCCGACGAGCGGTTCGGCGAGGAGATCGTGGCCGTGGTGGAGCTGTCCGCCGGACACCGTCCCGACTCGGTCACCGCCGACGCCGGTCATCGAGCACGTGAAGGCCAGGCTGGCCGGGTACAAGGCCCCCCGCCGGGTCCGCTTCGTCGCCACCATCGGGCGCTCGCCGGCCGGCAAGGTCGACTACGCCCGGCACCGGGCCGAGGCGGCCGAGTGGGCCGGTACCGCTGGGTGATCGGCCAGCTGGGCTGACGGCCGACGCCGGACCGCGTCAGCCCTTGTTGGCGCCGTGGGTGCGGACGAAGTCGTTGACCGTGTAGTAGGCGTCGATCGACTCGCCGGCGTCACCCCAGAATCCCTCGAGGACGTCGTAGGCCATGGTGCCCTGGCCGATGTAGTGGTTGTTCACGTCGGTGATCTCGAGCTCGCCCCGGCCCGAGGGCACCAGGGTGGGGATGACCTCGAAGACGTCGGCGTCGTAGCAGTAGATGCCGGTCACCCCGAACTTGGAGTCGGGTTGCTCGGGCTTCTCGACGATCCCGACCACCCGCTTGTCGTCGTCGAAGGTGGGCACGCCGAGGTGGCGGAGGTGCTCGTCCTCCTCCACCGGGGTGAGCAGGATGCGGGCCCCGTGCGGGTCGGCCTTGAAGGCGTCGACCATCGGCTTGATCGAGCGCTCGACGATGTTGTCGGCCAGCATCACCAGCACCGGCTCGCCGTCGACGAACCGGGCGGCCAGCCCCAGGGCCTCGGCGATGCCGCCGGGCCGGTCCTGGTAGCCGTAGCTGAGCCGGTCGATGCCGAACTCGTGGCCGTTGCCCAGCAGGCGCAGGAACTCGCCGGCGTGGGTGCCCCCGGTGACCAGCATGATCTCGGTGATCTCGGCGTTGACCAGCGCCTCGATGCCCCAGTTGATCATCGGCCGGTCGTAGATCGGCAACAGGTGCTTGTTGGTGATCCGGGTGAGCGGATGGAGCCGCGAGCCGGTGCCCCCGGCGAGGATGACGCCCTTCATGCGGCGCAGCCTAGACGGGGATCGGCGGCACCCGGTCGTGACGTCCGGACCTCACCGGGTCGGGCCCGAGCCCGGGCCGCCAGCTCGGCCAGCACGGCGTCGGCCAGCGCCGGCCAGGCCCGCGCCGCCCACGGGCCGAACGGGCGGTCGCCGAGTCCGGCGCAGACCACCCCGGCCACCGGATCCACCCACAGGAAGGACCCGCTGCGGCCGAAGTGCCCGAAGGTCGCCGGGCGAGTTGGCCGTGCCCGGTCCAGTGGGGCTGCTTGTGGCCCCGGATCTCCACGCCCAGCCCCCAGTCGCAGGGGTCGAAGCGCTGGAAGCCGGGCAGCACGCCCGCCAAGCCCCGGGAACTGCACCGACGTGGCCGCCCGGTGGGTCTCCGGCGCTGACCAGGGTGGGCACGGCCCACTCGCGAGCCCAGGGCGACCAGGTCGACCAGGGGACCGACCAGCCCGGCCGGCCGGCCGGTCGCACCGCCGGCGTCGCGCTCGGGATCGAGGATGGTGCCGGTCATGCCCAGGGGATCGAGGACCCGCCTCGGCAGGTACTCGGCGAACGGCAGGCCGGACCGCTCGGCCAGCAGCTCGCCCAGCACGGTGTAGCCGGCATTCGAGTAGATCCGGCGGGCCCCGGCGCGGCCAGCGGCGGGCCCGCCTCCGGGCCGAGCCCGAGGCGTGGGCCAGCAGGTGGCGCACAGTGCTGCCGGGCGGACCGGCCGGCTCGTCCAGGCGAGAGCGTGCCCTCCTCGACGGCGACCAGCACGGCCAGGGCGGTGGCCGGCTTGGTCACCGAGGCCCAGGGAACGGGCTGCTCGACGGGCCCGACGACCCCGACCAGCTTCGACGGCCGCCGGCTGACCCCGCGCATCCGGCCCGGCGGTCGAAGCGGAGCACGGCCACGGCGGCACGGTCCACCGGCCAGTCCGGCCACCTGTCCGAGGGTGTCCATTCGACGGGCGGGGAGTCTCGGAACCGTCACGGGACGCTCGGTGGTCGGAACGGGGCAGGTCTCGGTCGGGGCGAGTGTGATCGGACGCGGACGGCTGCAGGGCGACGGCCGCGATGTCGACCGTAGACGTGCGTCAGACGTCGAGGAAGCGGCGGACGGCGAAGGCCGAGCCCACCACGCCGACCACCACGCCGACCACGGCCACCAGGATGCAGGTGCCGGCCACCTCCCATCCGCCCAGGGACATCTGGGCGATGATGCTCCCCTGGTTGGCCGCCGTCTTGGTGGTGTCCAGACCGATGCCCCAGTAGAGGGCCAGCACCACCAGCACGGCCACCGCCGCGCCGAGCCAGCCCCTGGATCAGTCCCTCGGCCATGAACGGCAATCGGATGAACCAGTTGGTGGCACCGACCAGCTTCATCACCGACACCTCACGCCGTCGGGCGAAGATGGCCATGCGGATGGTGTTGAGGATCAGCACCGACGCCGACAGCAGCAGCACCACCGCCACCGACAGGAAGACCCACTGGAGGATGCGGATCACGCTCTGCATGGTCTTGATCTGCTGGCCGGGGTACTTGACCGTCGGCCACGCCGGGCTTGCCGATGAACTGCTGGTAGACGGCGGCGGCCTGGGAGGGGTCGTTGAGCACGCACCGGTAGGACGAGGGGTAGTCGGACTAGCGTGGTGGCGTCGAGCTCGTCGGCCGGGCAGGATGGTCTTGGCCTCGTTGTAGTCGTAGGCCTGGCTGCGGAAGATGCAGCGACTTGATGTAGGGCGACTGCCTCAGCTCGGTGCCGATGGACGTCGGTCGAGGCTGGCGCCGGCCGCCGGCTTCACCCAGACGATGGCCTGACACCCCGTTCTGCCACTGCACGGTGGCCTTGGACGCGCCCTGCTTCAGGAGCAGGGACGAGCCCGACCAGGGCCAGGGAGACGGCCACGGTGAGGATGGCGGCCACCGTCATCAGGCGGTTGCGCCACAGATTGGTGGCGGCCTCCTGCGAGACGTAGCCGGCGGAGACCGGCATCAGGTGCGGGCGGCGAAGCTGTCGGGGAACTCGTCGGCCGGGAGGCCGGTGGGCGCGTGCTCCACCATCGTGCCGGTGGGCGAGCCGGCTCCGGCCGCGGCGGTGGCGCTGTCGATGCCGTAGACGCCGTGGGCCTGGTCCCGCACCAGCAGGCCCCGGTCGAGCTCGATGACCCGGCGCCGCATCTGGTCGACCATGCCGGCGTCGTGGGTGGCGATGATCACCGTGGTGCCGGTGCGGTTGATCCGGTCGAGCAGTCTCATGATGCCGAGGCTGGTGGTCGGGTCGAGGTTGCCGGTGGGCTCGTCGGCCAGCAGGATCAGCGGTCGGTTGACGAAGGCCCGGGCCACCGCCACCCGCTGCTGCTCGCCACCGGACAGCTCGTGGGGCAGGTTGTCCCGCTTCTTGGTCAGGCCGACCAGGTCGAGGACCTGGGGCACCTGGGCGGCGATCACGTGCTTGGGCCGGCCGATGACCTCCAGGGCGAAGGCCACGTTCTCGAACACCGTCTTGTTGGGCAGGAGCCGGAAGTCCTGGAACACGCAGCCGATGTTGCGCCGCAGATAGGGGATCCGCCACTTGGCCAGGTGGCCGATCTCCTTGCCCGCCTCCCAGATGCGGCCGGAGTCGGGCATCTCCTCGCGGAGCAGCAGGCGGATGAAGGTGGTCTTGCCCGAGCCGGACGGGCCGACCAGGAAGACGAACTCACCCTTGTCGATCTCGACGGAGCAGTCGTTCGAGGGCGACGGTGGAGCCCTTGTACGTCTTGGTGACGTTCTGGAATTTGATCATGAGGAGGACCTCACAGTCGACGCGCGGTCGAGTGCACAGCGGAGTTCTCATTCCGCGCAATGCTACCTCCACCGATCAGTCAGATTGGTTCAGCCCCTCTGACCTCCGCCGACGCGCGGACCACGGGACTGCCGACGGTCGGTTCAATGGCGCTGGCGACGCTCCTCGGCCTGGCGGCGCAGCTCGGCCTCGATGAAGGCGTCGAGATCGCCGTCGAGCACCGCCTCGACGTTTCCGGTCTCCTCGTTGGTGCGCAGGTCCTTGACCAGCTGGTACGGGCGCCATCACGTAGGAGCGGATCTGGTTGCCCCAGGCGTTGTCGGTGCGGTCGCCGGACAGCTGGTCCAAGCGTGGCCTGGTGCTCGGCCCGCTGCCGCTCGGCCAGCTTGGCCCCGAGCACCTGCATGGCCTTGGCCTTGTTCTGGTGCTGGCTCCGCTGGTTCTGGCAGGACACCACGATGCCGGTGGGAAGGTGGGTGAGCCGGACCGCCGAGTCGGTCTTGTTGACGTGCTGGCCGCCGGCCCCCGACGACCGGTAGGTGTCGATGCGGAGGTCCTTCTCGTCGATCTCCACCTCGCCGGAGACGTCCTCGAGGAAGGGGACCACGTCGAGCGAGGCGAAGCTGGTCTGGCGCCGGTGCTGGGCGTCGAACGGGCGAGATGCGCACCAGCCGGTGCACGCCGCGCTCGGCGGCCAGCAGCCCGAAGGCGTAGCGGCCCTTCACGATGAAGGTGGCCGACAGCAGTCCGGCCTCCTGGCCCGGGGTGGCCTCCTCCACCTCGATGTCGAAGCCGCGCCGCTCGGCCCAGCGGGTGTACATGCGCAGCATCATCTCGGCCCAGTCCTGGGCGTCGGTGCCGCCGGCGCCGGCGTGGATCTCGGCCACCGCGTCGCCGTCGTCGTAGGGCGCCGGCGAACAGCGAGCGGAGCTCGAGGGCGCCGAGCCGGCGGTCGAGGTCGGCGAGCACCTCTTCGACCTCGGGCCGCAGCGAGTCGTCGCGCCTCCTCCTCGATCAGCTCGTTGAGGGTCTCGGCGTCGGAGAGCTGCTCGGCCAGGCCGGCCAGCTGCTCGAGGTCCTCGGTGACCCGGCCCAGCTCGGTGGTCACCTCCCGGGCGTGGTCGGCGTCGTCCCACAGCCCGGGCTCGGAGGCCGCCTTCTCCAGCTCGGTCCGGCGCTCCGTGCAGGCGGTCCAGGCCGAGGAAGTGCTCGGCCTCGGCCAGCCGCTCGGCCAGGGACGTCCAGCGCCGCCGGGATGTCGACGCGGTCGGGCTCGCCGGCCCCCCGTCGGGGACCATCGGTCGGGGCCATCTCAGTTGGCGCCGTGGCAGAACTTGAACTTCTTGCCGCTCCCGCACCAGCACGGGTCGTTCCGCCCGATCTTCTCCCGCTCGGACTTCACGATGGGCAGCTGGGTCTCGCCGTCGTCGGCCAGCCGGTTGGTCACCCCGGCCTGGGCCCCGTTCCCGCCCGGGAGCCCGACGGCGGCGGCCGCCTCCTCGAGCTCGGCCGGCGTGGCGGCGGCGAAGGCGGCGGTGATGGCCCCGTCCCCCTGGACCGGGTCGTCGGCGGCCAGGTAGTTGGCCCGGTCGAGGTCGGGCTCGGCGGCCGGCTCGGTCAGCACCTGGACGTGGAACACGTAGCGCAGGTAGTCGTCGTCGATGCCGTCCATGAGCTTGCCGAACATGGCGAAGCCCTCCCGCTGGTAGGCCACCAGCGGGTCCTGGTTGCCCATGGCCCGCAGGTTGATGCCCTCGCGGAGGTAGTCCATCTCGGCCAGGTGGTCCTGCCACCGCTGGTCGATGATCTGCAGCATGATGTCCCGCTCGAGCTGCCGGGCGGTCTCCTCGCCGCCGGGGATGGTCTCGTCCCGCTCGGCGTAGAGGTCGAGGGCCTCGGTGAGGATGCTCTCGGTGACCTGGCCCACGGTGGTGGCCTCGGCCAGGTCGTCGGCCACGAACTTGGTCGGGTAGTACTGGGTGACCTCGGTGACCAGGCCGGGGCAGGTCCCACTCCTCGGGGTAGTCCGACGGGCACGACGAGGCCACCAGCGCGGTCATGGTGGACTCGAGCAGCTCGACGGTCTCCTCGCGCAGGTCCTCGCCCTCGATGATCTGGTAGCGGCGGCGGTAGATCACCTTGCGCTGCTCGTTCATCACGTCGTCGTACTTGAGGACGTCCTTGCGGGACTCGGCGTTGCGGCCCTCGACGGTGTTCTGGGCCCGCTCGATGGCCTTGGTGACCATCTTCGCCTCGATGGGCACGTCGTCGGGGAGGGCCCGGCCCATCACCCAGTTCATGGCGCCGGTGGCGAACAGCCGCATCAGGTCGTCCTCGAGGGAGAGGAAGAACCGGCTCTCCCCCGGGTCGCCCTGACGGCCCGAGCGCCCCCGCAGCTGGTTGTCGATGCGCCGGCTCTCGTGGCGCTCGCTGCCCAGCACGTAGAGGCCGCCGAGCGGCCCGGACCTCCTCGCCCTCCCGGTCGCAGATCGCCTCGAACTCGGCCTCGATGGCCTGGCCAGCTCGGCCGCGCCCTCCTCGGTGGCGAGGTCGACGCCCCGGGCCGTGGCCTCCCGGGCGGCCAGCCCCTCGGGGTTGCCCCCGAGGATGATGTCGACGCCACGACCGGCCATGTTGGTGGCCACGGTCACCCCGCCCACCCGGCCGGCCTGGGCCACGATCTCCGCCTCCCGGAAGTGCTGCTTGGCGTTGAGGACCTCGTGGGGGATGCCCTTCTTCTCGAGCAGCCGGGAGAGGTGCTCGGACTTGGACACCGAGGCCGTGCCCACCAGCACCGGCTGGCCCGGCGGCGTGGCGCTCGGCGATGTCGTCGACCACCGCGGCGAACTTGGCGTCCTCCGACTTGTAGATGAGGTCGGGGTTGTCCTCGCGGATCAGCGGCTTGTTGGGAGGGATGGGGACGACGGGGAGCTCGTAGGTGTTGGCGAACTCCGACGCCTCGGTCTCGGCCGTACCGGTCATCCCGGACAGCTTCTCGTAGAGCCGGAAGTAGTTCTGGAGGGTCACCGTGGCCCAGGTGTGGTTCTCCTCTTTGATCCGCACCCGCTCCTTGGCCTCGACCGCCTGGTGGAGGCCGTCCGACCACCGCCGCCCGTCGAGGGTCCGCCCGGTGAACTCGTCGACGATCTTCACCTCGCCTTGGGCCACCAGGTAGTCCTTGTCCCGCCGGTAGAGCTCCTTGGCGTAGAGGGCCTGGGTCAGGTGGTGCACGTAGTTGACCGCCACCGCGTCGTAGAGGTTGCCCACCCCGAGCTGCTTCTCGACCTTCTCGATGCCGGCCTCGGTGGGGACCACGATGCGCTTCTCCTCGTCGACCTCGTAGTCGTCCTCGGCCCGCAGGGTCCGCACGATGCCGGCGAACTGGTAGTAGAGCTGGGCCGACTCGGCGGCCGGGCCCGGAGATGATCAGCGGCGTCCGGGCCTCGTCGATGAGGATGGAGTCCACCTCGTCGACGATGGCGAAGTGGTGGCCCCGCTGGACCATGGCGTCCTTGGAGCGGGCCATGTTGTCGCGGAGGTAGTCGAAGCCGAACTCGGTGTTGGTGCCGTAGGTGAGGTCGGCGACGTAGGCCTCGCGCTTGGCCTCGGCGATCGTCGATGTCGGGGCCGACCCGGCCCACGGTCAGCCCGAGGAACCGGTGGAGCTGGCCCATCCACTCCGAGTCCCGGGTGGCCAGGTAGTCGTTGACCGTGACCACGTGGACCCCGTTGCCCGCCGAGGGCGTTGAGGTAGACCGGCAGCGTGGAGACCAGGGTCTTGCCCTCGCCGGTCTTCATCTCGGCGATCCAGCCGAAGTGGAGGGCCATCCCCCCCATCAGCTGGGCGTCGAAGTGGCGCTGGCCGAGCACCCGCCAGGCCGCCTCCCGGACCAGGGCGAAGGACTCGACCAGCAGGTCCTCGAGGCTCTCCCCGTTGTCGAGGCGCTGCCGGAAGGCGGCGGTCAGGGCCTGGCCAGCTCGTCGTCGGAGCGGGCCTCCATCTCCGGCTCGAGGGCGTTGACCAGCGGCACCAGCTCGGCCAGGCGACGGACCTTCTTGCCCTCGCCGGCGCGGAGGACTTTCGTGAGCACGCTCATGGGCCACTCACTCTACCGTCGGAGCGTGTTCGGGTACTGGCCGTCGGGCCCGGCCGGTGCCGGCCCGCGCCGTGCGGGGCGCCGGGCCCGGACCGCTTCAGGCGGTGCGCACCCGCTCCCGCAGGATGGAGACCGAGTTGGCCGGGCGGCGGCGGGGATGGGTCCGGGCCACCAGTCGGCCCTTGGTCTTCTCGAGCTGGTGCTCGAGCTTCTCCACCACCAGGTCGACGGCCACCAGCGGCACCGGAGCGGCGGCGCGGGCCCGGATGGTGCGCCCGTGGCCGACGATGATCACCTCGCACCACTCCCGGTCGGCGATCCTCGGATTGTGCTCCTCGGAGAAGTGGACCTCGGCCCGCTCGAGGCCCGGGCACAGGTGGCCGAGCCGGCCCACCTTCTCCTTGGTCAGGGCCCTCACTTCGTCGGACACGATTCTTCTGCCATACGCGATGACAACGTCCACTTGCTCGCCTCCTGGTTGCGGTGTTCGGGAGCTACCTCTGGTGCTCGGCCGGTCCTCCTGATCGGTCGTCGGGATGATGATGTGAGCTGCGGGCGGCTGACCTGGTCTTTGACCCCACACTCGCCTGCAGGGGGAGTGGCGGCCCGGCTCCGGCGGCACCGACCGTCACCGGTCGGGAACCCTTCGGAGCCGTTGTTGGCCGCGTCATCCTCTCTCCGCCCGCCCCCGACAGCCGGGGACGCCACGGGCAGGTCTTACTCCTAAGCCGCACCATGCTCAGCAACCACGAGTTGCCTTACGTGGGTCGTTTTGCCTGCGACTGGCTTCGACTTGCAACCACAGACCCGCACGCAGCTCACCAGTGAAGTGTACGCCTCGGCCGCCCGAAAGCCAGGGGCCGGACGCCCGAGTTCACGAGGTTGTCACGCGGCCGTCACTCAACGGCAATGCACCGCGCGGGCGCTCGACCCAGCAGACCAGGCGAACGTCCCTGTTCACCAGGCGACGAACTGGCGTCCTGCCGAGCCGGCCCGGTGCCGGCGGCCGGTCCGGGGCTCAGTCGGCGCCCTGGCTGAGCTGCTGCTTGATCTCGTCGAGCACCGGGATCGGGCCGGGGTCGATCCCTCGTTGCCGGCCAGGTGGAGCGAGACGAAGTCGCCGATCAGGGCCAGGTCGAGCAGCTGGGCCAGGTCGCCCTCGCCGGCGGCCCGGACCTCGATGACGTCGGCCACCACCTCGCGCAGCACCTCGGCCACCAGGTCGAACCGCCGGCTCACCTGGGGGTGCTCGGCGTCGTGGCGCAGGTTGACCAGGGTGATCAGCTGGCGGGTGGCGTCCCCGTGCTGACCCCAGCCGGCCACCTCGTTGTGGCACAGCTCGGGATAGACGTTGAAGAAGGCCGGGGCACTTGGCGTTCTCGTTGATCTGGGCCTTCCACCGCAGGGCGGCGGCCGCGCCCAGGTCCCCCGAGCTGTGGACCAGCGGGATGGTGCGCCCGATCCGGCGGGCCAGCTCCTCGGCCCGGCTGCCCGGCCGGACCAGCTCGTCGCGGCGGATCCGGAGCTGGTCGACGGCCTGGTCCACCCACTGCGAGCGCCCCGGGGAACAGCCCGATCTCCTCCAGCAGCACCAGGGGCGGGATGGCCAGCGCCCCGAGGGCGGCCCGGGGCTGGGGGATGCCGCGCGGGCACCGGCACCACCGGCACGTCCCACTCGCCGGCCAGGCTGACCAGCGCGCCGCCGCCGGCCACCACGACCAGCGAGGCCCCGGCCTCGTAGGCGCCGGCGGCCGCCTCCAGCGTCTCCTCGGTGTCGCCGGAGAACGACATGGCGAACACCAGCGAGCCGGTCCCGACGAAGTCGGGGGGCTCGTAGCCCTTGACCACGGTCACCGGGACCGGCATGAACGGCGCCGCCGCGGCCACCAGGACGTCGCCGGCGATGCCGCTCCCGCCCATGCCCAGCACCACCACGTTCTCCACCCGCTCGTGCTGCGGGCAGGCCGGTCACGACCCCGGGCGGCCGACACCGCCGCCTCGACCTGCTCGGGGAGGCCGGCGGTGGCCGCCCACATGTCGAGGGTGTCGACGGCCAGCGGTGAGGGATGGGCCGGCGGCGACGGGCCGCCGTCACGGGGCGGTCACGATCCGGACGGGCTCGCCGGTGGACACGGCCCCACCGGCCTCGGCCTTGGCCATCAGCCGGGCGTGCTCGGCGTCGTCGACCGCGGTGGCCTCGTCGATCAGCATGACCGGGATGCCGTCCCGCACCTCGTAGCTGCGGTGGAGGCGCGGGTTGTAGAGCCGGTCCTCGTCGGCGAAGTACAGCAGCGGCCCCTTGTCCTCCGGGCAGGCCAGCACCTCGATCAGCAGCGGGTCGAGCGTCATGTGGCCTTCCTCTCTGGTCGGTCGTGTCTGGTGGGTCGTCTCGGTCGGGGCTCGGTGGGCGCTCGGGTGGCGTCTCGGTGGGCGTGTCGCACGGTCAGGCCCCGAGGAGCCGGTCGATGTCCGCCTGGACCTCGGCCACGTGGCGGGCGCACGCGGCGGCGTCGGGCGCCTCGACGTTGAGCCGGAGCAGGGGCTCGGTGTTGGACGGGCGCAGGTTGTACCACCAGTCGCCCCGGTCGACGGTCAGGCCGTCGAGCCGGTCGGCCGTGCCCAGCGCCCCACCGGCCGCCTCCACCTCGGCGGCCATCAGCTCGACGGCCCCGGCCGGGTCGTCGACCACGGTGTTGATCTCCCCGGAGTCGGCGTAGCGCTGGAACGGCTCGAGCAGCTCGGAGAGGGGCTTGCCGGTCACGCTCAGCAGCTCGAGGACCACCATGGCGGCGATGATGCCCGAGTCGGCCCGGTAGTTGTCCCGGAAGTAGTAGTGGCCCGGAGTGCTCGCCGCCGAAGACCGCGCCGGTCTCGGCCATGACCTGCTTGATGTAGCTGTGGCCGACCTTGGTCCGGACCCCGACACCGCCCTTCTCGGCGATGACCTCGGGCACCACCCGGGAGCAGATGCAGTTGTAGAGGACGGTGGCGCCCGGGGTGCTTGTCCAGCATCGAGGAGGCCACCAGGGCGGTGGTCAGCGAGCCCGAGACCGGCTCGGCCTTCTCGTCCACCAGGAACACCCGGTCGGCGTCGCCGTCGAAGGCCAGGCCGACGTCGGCCCCGGCGTCCAGCACCGCCTGCCTTCAGGGAGACCAGGTTCTCGGGCTGGATGGGGTCGGCCGGATGGTTGGGGAAGTTCCCGTCGAGCTCGGGGAAGAGGATGTCCACCTCGAAGGGGAGGCCCTCGAAGACCTTGGGGGCCACCAGGCCGCCCATCCCGTTGGCGGTGTCGGCCACCACCCGCAGGGGCCGGAGCGAGTCGACGTCGACGAAGGAGCGGACGTGGTCGGCGTAGGCCTCGAGGACCGAGCGCTCCTCGATGGGGGCCAGCCGGTCCGGGTCGAGCCGGCGGCGGCCGTCCGGCTCCCCACTGGTCGAGCAGCGCCTCGGCGGTGGCCTGGATCTCGGCCAGGCCGGTGTCCCGGCCGATGGGCCGGGCCCCGGACTGGCACAGCTTGAGCCCGTTGTAGCGGGCCGGATTGTGCGAGGCGGTGAACATGGCCCCGGGGGCGTCGAGGCTGCCGGCGGCGAAGTAGAGCAGGTCGGTGGAGGCCAGGCCCGAGGTCGACCACGGCCACCCCTTCGGACCGGACCCCGTCGGCGAAGGCCCGGGACAGCTCGACCCCCGACTCCCGCATGTCCCGGGCCACCAGCAGCTTCGGGGCCGCCGGTGAACCGGGCCACGGCCACGCCGATGGCCCGGAACTGGTCGGCGTTGAGCTCGTCGGGGACGACGCCCCGGATGTCGTAGGCCTTGAAGACGTAGGAGAGGCTGGTCATGGCCGGGCCATCCTAGCCAGCCTGCCCGGGGCCATCGAAGCCGTCCGGCCGATCCCGGCCTGGTCGGACCGGTGTGCGAGCATCGCGCCGTGGCGACGAGATCTCGGTGGTGGCGGCCCCGGGCCGCGGTACGGGTGAGTGCGGTGGCACTGTGCGTGGCGGTGCTGGTCGGATTGCCGGCTTGCCATCGGGAGCGCGGCACGTCCCGGTCGCTCCAGCCGGCGGAATCGACCTCGCTCGGAGCCGCCGGCATGGGCCGTGTCACCGACCGCGCCACCGACGGCGTCGGGGTCGGCGGCCGGGGTCGGAGCGATGATCGGGCGGCCGCCGGTGAGCCCACCAGTTCCCACCTGGTGGTGGCCACGGCCACCGACCCGGCGACCGGCGGCTACTGGGTGGTGGCCTCCGACGGCGGGCGTGTTCTCGTTCGACGCTCCCTTCTACGGCTCGGCCGGGGCCCTGCCCCTGGCCCGGCCGGTCGTGGGCGCCGCCGCCGCCCCGGACGGGGGCGGCTACTGGCTGGTGGCCTCGGACGGCGGGGTGTTCTCCTACGGGGACGCACGCTTCTTCGGGTCGATGGGCGGCCGCCACCTCAACCAGCCCATCGTAGGGATGGCGGCCACCCCGGACGGGGGCGGCTACTGGCTGGTGGCCGCCGACGGCGGGATCTTCGCCTTCGGTGACGCCGCCTTCTACGGCTCGACCGGGTCGATCCACCTCAACCGGCCGGTGGTGGGCATGGCCGCCGCGCCCGGCGGCGCCGGCTACTGGCTGGTGGCCTCCGACGGCGGGATCTTCGCCTTCGGCGACGCCGCCTTCTACGGCTCGACCGGGTCGATCGCACCTCAACCGGCCGGTGGTGGGCATGGCCGCCGCCCCCGGCGGAGCCGGCTACTGGCTGGTGGCCTCGGACGGCGGCCTGTTCAGCTTCGGGACCCCCTTCGACGGTGCCGCCACCGGACAGCTCCGGTCGGGCTGCGGTGGGGATGGCCCCGGACGGGTCGGGCTACCGGATCGTCTCGTCCGACGGCGGGGTCTACGCCTTCGGAGGTGCGCCGTTCTACGGTTCGGTCTACGTCCCACCCATGGTCGGGCGAGGTCGTGGCCATCGACCCGGGCCACGACGGCGGCAATGCCGGTGCCGCCGGCTTCATCGCCCAGCCCATCGACGGCGGCAACGTCACCGAGTCCTGTGACACGGTCGGCACCGAGACGGCCGCGGGCTACTCCGAGCACGCCTTCAACTTCGACGTGGCCACCCGCCTCGAGGCGCTGCTCCAGGCCGGAGGGGGCCACCGTGGTGATGACCCGGACCAACGACACCGGGCGTCGGGACCCTGCGTGAACGTCCGGGCCGCCATCGGGAACGCCGCCGGGGCCGACGCCGCCGTCTCCATCCACGCCGACGGGGGCCCGGTGTCCGGGCGAGGGCTTCGACGTCATCGAGCCGGCGCCCGGTGGTCAGTCCCGATCAGCAACAACACCGCCGTGGTGCCGGCCTCGGCCCAGCTGGCCGCCGACGTCCGCGTCCACCTTCGCCGCCGACACCGGCGAGCCGGCCTCCGACTACTCCGGGCGCCGACGGGATCGACCAGCGCGACGACCTCGGTGGCCTCAACCTGACCACGGTGCCCAAGGTGCTGATCGAGTGCGCCAACATGCAGAACCCGGTGGATGCCGCCCTGACCGAGAGCCCGCAGTGGCGTCAGCAGGCCGCCCAGGGCCTGGCCGACGGCATCACCGCCTTCCTGGAGGCACGAGCAGGTTCCCTGACCAGGACCCGCGACCAGCGGCCCGGTCTGGTCCGGTCCGGTCGGCCGGTCCGGTCGACCTCAGTCCTCGAACCCGCCGGCCAGCATGGCCACCACGTCGTCGGCCATGGCCTCGCACAGCCCGGCCAGGTGCTCCAGCTGTTCCTCGAGCGTCGACGAGGCCAACAGCTGCTGGCGGTCCATGAGGTTGAGCGGGGCCAGCTCGCAGAGCTGCCAGGCGATCTCCTCGTTGTTCCCGGCGAGCTCGAGGTCGTGGGGCAGGGCCGGCACGTCGCCCAGCTCGGAGAGGAGCGACCGGAGCCGGCGCACCGACGACCTCGGCGGTGGCCAGGGCCCGGTCGTGGTCGTTCGCCCCGCGCCACCGGGCAGGTCCTCCACCACGGCCCGGGGGTAGGGCTCGTCGGCCAGCCACGGTCGCACCCGGACCCGGCGGACGCCCCGGGCGATCACCAGCATCCGGCCGTCGTCCAGCTCGGCCACCTGGTCGATGCGGGCCAGGGTGCCGACGTCGACCCGCTGGTCCCCGCCTCCCACCTCCGAGCCCCGGGCGATCAGGACCACGCCGAACTCGCCGTCGCCGGTCGAGGCAGTCGGCCATCAGGGCCCGGTAGCGGGCCTCGAACACGTGGAGGGGCAGGCCGGCGCCGGGGAAGAGCACGGTGGACAGCGGGAACATGCCCAGGGTGCGGGTGGCCGGCCACGGCCGCTCAGCGCTCGGTGCGCGGCCGCGGCGGCCGGCCCGGACCCCGGGCCCGCCTGGCACCGCCGCCCGGCCACGGCCAGCGGCCACCGCCGACCACCAGGGCCAGCAGCGAGATCAGCCTGGCCGATCTCGTCGGCCGGCGAGCTGCCGTAGTGGAGGGTCACGTCGTGGCTGGTCGGGACCACCACCATCAGGTTGGGGGCCACCCGCCAGGGCCCGTCGGCCCCGGTGGCCTTCCAGTTGGGGAAGTAGGAGACCTTGACCTCGACCGGGGTGCCGACCCGGTCCACGTGGAAGGAGATCGAGCTGTCGGTCTGGACGACGTGGGACACGGTGGTGGCCGGCTCGGGCACCGCCGGCGGGTCGGGTCTGGCTCGACCGGCACCCGGGGCCAGGCCGCCGGGCCGTCGGCGGCGGGCACCACGTTCCACCGGGTGGGATCGTCGTACCAGCTGACCGCCGGGGCCAGCCAGCTGGTCTGGCTGGGCGACACCCCCTTCCACACCACCGGCTGGTCGGCCAGGGGCTGCACCAGGGACGAGTCCGCCACCTCGTAGACCTTCCAGGTGGTGTCGAGGGCCTCGCCGTTGTAGCTGGTGCTCCACGGCCCGCTGGAGGCCACCTCGGTCAGGCTCGGGTCGGCGGCGGCCGCCGTCTCCACCGTGGTCGAGGAGGCCAGGAAGTACCGCACCCCCAGCTGCTGGAGGTGCTCGATGCCCGAGCGGCACGTTGAGGCCGCCGTAGGGCAGTCCCACCACGGCGTCGGACGGGTTGACCGACAGCTCGTTCTGGTTGATGAAGTGGAACGGGGTGGTGGAGGCCGACTCGAACAGCAGGCCCTCCATCGAGTCGACGCAGCCGTTGGTCCAGTAGGGCAGCAGCATCAGCGACATGGTGGTGCCGAACCGGTTGAGCGACGGGTCGTACTCCCACATGGCCCGGCCGCACCCCTGGTCGGCGCCGACCTTGGCCATCATCTGGATCACCGCGTGGTACTCGGGGTAGTCGGGCTTGCGCTCGTAGCCCGAGTAGTTCCAGTCGGCCCAGGCACTGGGCTGGTTGGCCCCCACGGTGACCCCCACCTGGCTCAGGGTCGAGGCCGGAAGGACCAGCGGGGGCACCACGGCCAGGCAGGCCGCGGCCAGGGCCACCAGCGGGCCGACCACCGCCCCGGCCGGGAACCCGGCCGGGCGTCGGACGCCGGAACCGGCTGATCCGGGCGCCGGGCTGCCACGGCGTCTCGTGCACCGCGCTCAGCCGCTCGCGGACGACCGCCACCCACTGGTCGAGCCGGCGGCGGCGGTTCCACCGGGCCACGGCCGACGACCACCTCGGCCAGGGCGTACCCGGCCAGCAGGTAGAGGCAGAGGAACCAGAAGGGCAGGAACCGGACGTTGTACAGCTTGCTGGCCGGGTCGAGGCAGACCGCGGCGGCCGAGAGCGCCGCCCATCACCACGATGAACAGGCGCCACCCGGTTGCGCCGGACCACCATGGCCACCAGCGCCGACCAGGTCGGCGGCCAGCACCCAGCGGGCCGAGGCCGGGAAGAGCAGGTGGGGGAAGCCGAGCACCTTGGTGTAGCCCATGTTGGTGGTGTAGGCCTGCCCGGTGGCGAAGGGGAGGAGCCACCAGGCGCTGAGGCCCACGCCGACGGCGCCGGCCACCACCGACCACAGCCAGCCGCCGCGACCACCGCCGGCGGGCCAGCCGGCCCCCGGATCCCGCGGCGGACGCCCCGGACCAGGTCGGCGTCGAGCAGCAGCCAGACCACGGCCCCGGCCGCGGCGAACAGGGCCGGGATCAGATGGCAGAGCAGGGTGACGGCGAACAGCACGGCGGCCAGCGCCCGGTGTCGGCCGGTGCGGAGGCCCGAGGCCACACACGCCGAGGAAGAGCAGGGCGAACGAGAGGCTGAGGGAGAAGGAGAACTCGCCGGCCAGGGTGGAGAGGATGTTGCCGCCGTAGATGGAGAAGCTCGGCTCGAAGAGGAACGGGAGCGTGGCCGCGGCCAGGCAGCCCGGGCCCGGGGTCGCGCAGGCCGGCCAGCCGGCCGAAGGCCCAGGCGCAGACCGGGCAGGGTGAGCGTGCCGAGCACGGTGACCAGCTTGAAGGCCACGTCGTAGGAGACCACCGCGTTGAACAGCACGGTGATCAGGCCGGGCAGCGGGAAGTAGAAGGTGTAGAGCGGGAACCCGTCGTACCAGTCCGGGTCCCAGCCGGTCAGCTGGCCGTGGGTCAGCAGGTGGGACTTGAGGAACGCCGGCAGCATCACGTGGGCGCCGGTGTCGCCGCCGGCCGTGGTGGTGTTGGCCAGCAGCAGCGACGGGTGGAGCTGGCTGAGGGCCACCAGGGTGACCCCGGCCACCACGACCAGGTTGGCCCACGCCGGCCAGGACGACCGCCGGGTCAGCCGCCGAGCCACGGCGTCGGGTCCGGCGGCCAGGCCGGGGCGACGGCTCGGGCGGCACCGGGCCGACCGGGGCCACGTCGACGGGGGCGGTCATCTCAGAACAGCACCCCGGCGCCGAGGGCCAGCGGGGCCACCACGCGCGACCACGGCCATCAGGTTGAAGGTGGCGTGGGCCACCATGTTCATGCCCAGCCGCCCGGTGCGGTAGGAGACGAACGAGAGGATGATCCCGAAGACGGCCAGGCCGAGCAGCTGGAGGGACTCGGCGTGGGCCAGTCCGAAGAGCACGCCGGTGACCACGATGGCCAGCGCCGGGCCCACCCAGCCGCCCGACCGTCCCGAACAGCCGGGCCAGGGCCCGGAGCAGCACGCCCCGGAAGAACAGCTCCTCGAAGAACGGGGCGCCCGACCACGGTGCAGGATGGCGATGACCGCGTACCCGACGCCGTGGGATCCGCCGGTCAGCCGCTGGCTGGGGGCGTCGAAGCGCTGGTTGAAGTCGTGGACGTGCTGGGAGATGGGGATGTACATCAGCGCCACCAGCGATCTGGCCGCCCACGCCGATGGGGATGCCGATGCAGGTCGATCCAGCGGAAGCGGAGGCCGAGGTCGCGGACGAAGCTCTTGGTGCCCCGGACCCCGGTGGCCAGCCAGGCGGCCCCGAAGAACCCGGCCCACAGCCCGAGCAGGGTGGACACGATGTACCAGGTGGGCGGCTCGCTCAGCTTGGCGATGGCCGTCAGCGAGCTGCAGCTTGCCGCTCGGCCGCGGCCGTGATGGCCACGAAGATGGCGGCCAGGACCTGGCCGCCCAGGAACCCGAGGGCGGCGAAGAGCAGCCACATCCAGGCCGACGGCCGGCGATCGGGGCGGCCCCGGCGGCCAGCTGGCGGCCGAGCGAGCACGTCGGCCCGGCGCGGCCGGTCCCGGGCGCCGGCGGGCCGGTCCGGTGCCGGACCGGTGGCGGCGGGGCTGCACCGGAGCCGGCGGCGGGGGCCACCGGGCGGCGGCGGGGCCCAGCCGGGCGGCGGCGCTCCGGATCCGCGGCGCCCCGGGTGACCGGCGCCGGTCCGGACGAGCCCGCTGCCGGCGGCCGCGGCCGGGTCCGCTCCCTGTTCGGACCGCTCGATCACCCTTCCACGATACCGACCGGATCGGCCCCCGAGGAGGCGGCCCGCCGGACAGGGCCGGGCGATGCGTCAAACGCGTCCCGGTGCGAATAGCATGATGGGGTGACCCCGCCCAACCCCGATATGCCCAACGGCCCTCCGACGCCTGGTGGTCCCGGGCAGGAAGTGCCGGGCCAGAACAAGAACCGGATGGTCCTCTACGTGGTCATCGTGGTGGCGGTGCTGTCCGTGCTGATCATCCCCAACCTGCTCTCCAAGACCACCACCAACACCCTCACCTACAACACCTTCCTCACCGACATCCAGAGCAAGCAGATCAAGACGGCCACCGTCGACCAGTCCACCGGGGTGATCACCGGTGACCCTGTCCAACGGCGGCACCTACACGCGTCAACGGGCCCAACCCGATCATCGACTCGGAGCATGACACGCCCTCAAGCCGCTCGGCTCCAACTACCACCTGGTCACCGGGCACCTCGAACCCGCTGCTCGGGATCCTGCTGACCTGGATCCTGCCCTTCGCCATCCTCGGCGGGATCTTCTTCTACATCAGCCGAAAGGCCCAGGGACAAATGGGAAGCATCATGTCCATCGGGCGGTCCAAGGCCAAGCTCTACTCGACCGAGCGACCCTCGACCACCTTCGACGACGTGGCCGGCTACGACGGGGTCAAGCTGGAGATCAGCGAGGTGGTGGACTTCCTCAAGACCCCGGCGCGCTTCAAGGAGATCGGGGCCCGCATCCCCAAGGGCATCCTGCTGGTCGGTCCCCCCGGCACCGGCAAGACCCTGCTGGCCCGGGCGGTGGCCGGCGAGGCCGGCGTGCCGTTCATGTCGGTGAGCGGCTCGGACTTCATGGAGATGTTCGTCGGCGTGGGGGCCAGCCGGGTGCGGGACCTGTTCGCCACGGCCCGCAAGCAGGCACCGGCCATCGTGTTCATCGACGAGATCGACTCCATCGGCCGCAAGCGGGGCGCCGGGCTCGGGGGCGGCCACGACGAGCGGGAGCAGACCCTCAACCAGATGCTCTCGGAGATGGACGGCTTCGACCCGACCGAGGGCATCGTGGTCATGGCCGCCACCAACCGGCCCGACATCCTCGACGCCGCCATCCTCCGACCCGGTCGGTTCGACCGCCAGATCGTGGTGCCCCTCCCCGACCTCGACGAGCGGCTCCCCATCCTGCAGGTGCACTGCAAGGACAAGCGGGTCGACCCGAGCGTCGACCTCGGCACGGTGGCCCGTGGCACCCCCGGGATGAGCGGCGCCGACCTGGCCAACCTGGTCAACGAGGCCGCCCTCCACGCCGTGCGCCGGGGATCCAAGGTCATCCAGAACGTCGACTTCGAGGCGTCCCGCGACCGGGTCCTGATGGGCCAGCGCCGCGAGAGCCTGGTGCTGTCCGGCGCCGGAGAAGGAGCGGGTGGCCTTCCACGAGGGCGGCCACGCCGTGCTGGCCTACGTGCTGCCCGACGCCGACCCGGTGCACAAGGTGACCATCCTCCCGACCGGCATGGCCCTCGGGCGTGACCATGCAGCTGCCCATGGAGGAGCGCCACATCCATCCCCGCCAGCACATCGAGGACTCCCTGGCCGTCCGCATGGGCGGCCGGGCCGCCGAGCTGCTGGTCTACGGGGACCTGTCCACCGGAGCCAGCAACGACCTGGTGGGCAACACCGAGCTGGCCCGCAAGATGGTCCGCGAGTGGGGCATGAGCGACAAGATCGGCCCGATGGCCTGGGGGTCCCAGGGCCAGGTGTTCCTGGGCGAGGACCTCATGCACACCCGCGACTACTCCGAGCACACCAGCCAGATCATCGACGACGAGGTCGAGATCATCCTCCGGGCCCAGGAGGAGCGGGCCCTCGAGGTCCTGGCCCGCCACCGGGGTGGCCTCGACGCCGTGGCCCGCGCCCTGCTCGACGAGGAGACCATCGACGGCGAGACCGTGGGCCGGCTGGTGGACACGGCCTACGGGCGACCCGGTCCACGAGCACGGGGTCAAGAGCGTGCCCCCCATCTTCGTGGCCTCCCAGCACGGTCCGACCGGTTCCGACAACGTGGACGGTCCTCCCGAGGATGCCGACCGGACCAAGGAGCCCGGCGCCAACGGATCCGGCGTACCTTCGGGTGGCGTGCCTTCGGGTGGCGTACCTGCCGGTGCCGCACCGGACGGGTCCACTCGACCGGAGTCCAACGGGGCCGGCAGTGACGCCGACAGTGAGGTCTCCGGGGCCGCCCGCGCCAGTGACGAGACCGGCGCCACCCGAGCGTCCCAGCCCGGCACCAGCAACGGTGACGGCCAGGTCGGGCAGACCCCCTGGCCCCCGCCACCGCCCCCGGCCGGACATTGGCCCCAGGCACCCTCTCCGACACCGCCTCCCCCCGGGACCGGCCACTGGCCCAAGCAGGCCCCCTGGCCACCTCCGTCGCCTCCCACCTCGCGGTAGGTCGACCCCGGCCGGGGTCCTCCGGTCACAGCCCGGAGAGCCCCCCACCGTCGGAGGTGCAGTCGACCGTGGTGCGCCCGTAGGGTGAGCCCATGCACGAATCGGTGACCGTCCACATGGAGGCCGAACCGCAGGCGATCTGGGAGCTGGTGAGTGACGTCACCAGGATCGGCCGGTACAGCCCGGAGACCTTCGAGGCCGAGTGGCTCGACGGAGCCACCGGCCCATCGGTGGGCGCCCGCTTCCGGGGCCACGTCAAACGCAATGGCATCGGCCCGACATACTGGACCACCTGCACGGTGCAGGAGTGCGCGCCGGGCCTGGCCTTCACCTTCGGCGTCGGTCCTTCCGACAAGGCCTTGAGCGTGTGGGGCTACCGGATGGAGCCCGCCGACAACGGGACCGATGTCACGGAGACCTTCGCACTGGCCGATACGGGCCTACTGCGCCTCTACTGGCGGCTCCTCGGCTGGGCCCGGGGAAGGACCAACCGCAACGACATGCGCACCACACTGGAGCGGATCAAGGCCGAGGTGGAGACTGAGGCCGGTACGACGTAGCGTCAGGGGACGCCGCCATCACCGGAGTCGCCGGGAAGTGCGGTCATCCCACGGGACGGGCAGATCGGGGCCCGATCGTCCTCATGGTTGACGGTGCCGTTCTGACCGGAGTCACATCGATTCCGAGCGTCAGCCGGCGGCGGTCCATTGGAAGGAACCCCCGGGCCTGAATGTGCCGATCGGCGAGGCCGGCGATTAGGTTTCTGCCATGGCCGACTACGTGATCCCCGATCCGGAACCGAAAGAGATCGACGAGACCCTGTCGATCGAACTGCGTCACCTGGCCTCCAACGCCGTGCTCAAGGGCAAGCCGTCCGGAAACGAGAAGTGCGAGAACTGCCTCTACTGCCTCGAGCCGTACAGCGAGATCTCGTACTGTTGGCATCCCAAGCTCCGGATCCTGGTGGGCGCCGAATGGTGGTGCCAATGGTGGGAAGCGATTCCCGAGGGCCAGTAGGCAGGCGCCGGCGCTGGCCGGCCCCGCACCCGCGGGGCTGAGCGGCCCGACATCGACCAGGCTGCGGCTCTGTCACCGGGACTCCCCCGTTCCGGGGATCGTGGGGCCCGGGGGTCTGGGTCCAGGGGGCCGGGGCCAGGGCCGTGGGCCTAGGTTCGGAGGCCCGGAGGAGCAGCCGTGTACCGATCGGCTCAGGAACCGACGGCGAACCCGGTGGAGGAGACCACCCCGGGGGTCCCGGCTGGTTCCCAGTCCTCCTCCACGAACACAGGCTGCGACGCCGATACCGTGAGGGCTGAGAGGCCTGTGACCTGCTTGGGCCCGAGCACCATGACCCGGCCCGGGGCCACGGTGAACATGGCCAGCGGCCTGGCTGACCCCAGCCTGTCCACTTGGATCCGAGCCGCCGTCGCCCCCGAGTTGGCCACCGCCAGGCTGCCCACCGCGGCGTCGGTGATGGCGGGCGCCCCGGGGATCCCGGGACCGGGTACCAGCCAGTGGGTGGCCACAGTGGTGGTGGCCGAGGACGAGCCCCACACGGGCGACGGGGAGCCCGGTGGTGCCTGAACGGAGCGGCCCACCACAATGGCAACCGTGGACGTGACGGTCACTGCATAGGGGGTCTGCTGGGGAAGGCCCGGGGTCCCCGAGGCGGCAAAGGCCACGATGGAGGCCGGTGGCACCACCTGGCGGTGCGGAATCACCGATCCCGATGACAGACTCAGGGTGATCGTCGCCGTGGCCGGGCTCGGCCCCGGATTGGCCAGGTACAGGTTCACGGTGGACTGGGGCATGGCGGTGGTCTGGGCCAGGCGCCACGTGGTCGCCAGCGACGGCGAGCCCAGACGCAGCGACATCCCACCGGTCGGCCCTGACGACCATTGCTGGAACTCCGAGCTGACCAGACTTCCCGCCTGGGCCGCCACCATGGTGGCGATGGTGGTGGCGTCCCTGGACATAGTCGCCGACGTTCTCCTCCACCAGCTGCCCGGCCGGGACCTCCAGCCCCTGGTACTTCTGGGGGGTGAGCAGCCCCTTCTCGGTGAGGAAGGACACGTTCACGACGGCCTGGGTGGCCGCCGGGTTGTAAAGGGACAGGGTGAGGGTATTGCCGGTCGTGGTGGCTCCACCGGCGAAGGCCCACTCCGAGGAGATCCGGGAGGCGCAGGGAGCCGTGGTCCAGCCGTTGGCCCCCGACACGATCTGGCTGGCCACCACGCCACCCCCGGAGAAGGTGAAGGTGGAGGCGTTGCTGCCGGTCGGCAGTCCGTTGGCGGGATCGACGGCCACGGTCCCGAGGGCCGGCACACTCACTGGGCGGCGCACCGTCGGGACGGATCCCCCGGTGGCGGCCGGTCCCACGGCGGTCATGACTCCGGAGACCGGCGACCGGGTCGAGTTGGTCAGGTAGATCGTGGTATTGGCCGCCGTGCCGGTGCCGGCCGTGCAGAACGCCGAGGAGGAGTACGCCCCGGCCGGGGCCACGGCGATACCGTCGGCGGAGGACGGAGCGGCCGCCGGAGCCGGGGGCCCGGCCGCGGCGGCGATGACCGCGACCACCGTCAGGGTGGCGATGACCGCCACGATGACGGAGGTCCGCCTCCGCACCGGTTCCCGGGAGGCACGGCGCTCATGCCGGACGCGACCCGGGGAACGGCCTTCGTCGGGCACCGTCCACTCCGGTTCGGTCCAGTCCGGCTCGGTCAGGGAGTCGTCGGAGTCGCTCATGGCACCGGGTCGCCCTGTGGCTGGACTTCCTCGGCGTCGGCCACCGGGGCCGGGTTGCCGTCTCCCCCCACGTCGGCGGGCCGGCGCCGCCGGGTCCTCACGCCGCTCCAGGGTCGCCCGAGGTTGTGACCGATCAGGAGGGCCAGGGCCACCAGCCAGGTCACGATGGAGACGGCGAAGGAGAGCGGGGCCACCGGTCCTCCGTCGAAGTGCAGCGTGCCCACCCCGGCCGTGGACACGTCGAAAGCGGGCGGCCCCCCCGAACGAGGACGAACGGGGGGCCGAAGCTCCCGTCGCTCCGGCCAGGATCCACCGACCGGCCGGGGCGGCGGCCGACAGAACGGTGCCCTTGGCCAACAGCCCCGGTGAACGACTGCGAGGCGGCCGGACCAGGCAGGACCGGCACGGCGCCGCGGGCCACTCCTGAGCCGGGACTCCCGGCCCGGGGATCGGGCTGCACCGTGTCGGGCACGGTCGTTCCGGCCGGTACCTCCGCCCGCTGGGGAAGCCAGTCGTTGTTGACGTAGACGGTGATACCGGTGCCCGACAGCACCGGGCTGAGGTCCAACTGACGGGTGAGCGCCGGGGCCAGGTCGGCCGGCACCGGGTACTCGGTGGGTGTCTGCTCGCCGGTGATCTCGGGGGCCAGCGAGGTGAGCAGGGCCACGTAGCGCACGCCGGCCGGGGCCAGCAACCGTCCGAGCTGGTCGGTGCCGCCCGATCGGGCCAGGTCGACGGCCGAGGCCAGACCCGACGCCGGTCCGGGGCCGGCCGCGTTCCACAGCCACCGGGCGTCGGGGCCGCCGTCCTCCGAGGTGGCGTAGGCCAGGCCGTCACCGGCGGCCCACGACCCCTGGTAGATGGCGTTGGTCTGCCCCAGCCACAGGACCCGGAAGGCGCCGTCGGCCGACTTGGCGTGCATCCAGGCCACCGACTGGCTGAAGTCGTTGACCGGGAGGTCCCAGCGTCCCGGGCAGGGCCGAGATGACGGTGGGAACGGCACCGAGCACCGACGACGCACGGTGGCCACCACCGTCACCAGCTGGCGCCAGCCGAACTCGGCCGCCCGGAGGTCCTCCTCGAACGCGGCCACGCCGAGTCCGATGGCGGCGGCCACGGCGGCGGCGGCCGGCGCCAGCAGGACCAGCGGATCGATGGCCAGGCTTCCCGTCCACCCCCGCCCGATGACCCAGGCCAGCCACCCAGAAGACCAGGGCCACGGACCAGAACCGGCCGGCCCAGCGGAACCGGTCCCCCCGGGCCAGCACCAGGGGCGCCACCGCGGCCAGGGCGAAACCCCAGGCCAGCGGCGAACCACCGATGGGGCCGGCGGCGAACCGGAGGAGCGACGACCACGATGGCCGCCGACGACGCCGGGATGGGCACGCCGAACACGGCGACGGCACCCCGTCCGGCCGACAGCACGCCGATCACCCAGGGCAGGCAGATGGCCGCGGCCACCGCGGTCGAGGCCAGGGCCAACCACAGGGCCCGCCGGGTCGTCCGCAGGTCCCCGAAGAGAGCGGAGGAGAGCATGAGGGCCAGCGGCGGCCAGCACCACCACGACGGCGGCGGCGGGAACGAAGGCGATCAGCACGGCCTCGAGCAGGCCGAGGACGACGCGCGCTGCGGAAGGAGGGGTGACGAACCGTCCAGGTAGTGAACCGTCGTCGGGCCGAATTCGGCCGCTCCGTCCGGCCCCGGTCGAGCCGGCCGGCGCCGGGGCGCGGCCGGGCCGGTAGGGGGAGGCCGCCGTGGCCCGGAACAGGCGGGCCAGCACCCAGGGTGCCCCGGCGTAGACCACCAGGGCCCCCCATCGACCCAGGGCCAGGCGTTGTAGGGCAGGGCCATGGCCAGGTAGGCCAGGCCGGCCACCAGCGCGGCGCGTTGGGAGCCGAACGGGCGCAGCAGCCGCACCACCCCCCACACCCCGATGGGGATGCAGGCGAAGATCAGCACCTTCTGGGTCAGCCCCATGGCCCCGAGCAGCACGGTGCCGACCAGACCGGTCAGGGCCAGGCCCGGCGAGGCGGGAGCCGTGGTGCCCACCCCGGACGGGTGCCACCCGGCGGCGAACTGGGAGAGGGTCGGCGACCAGCTCGGGAAGGGGACGAACTGGCCGACGGCCGGCAGCCGTCCGGTCAGGATGCCCCTGGTCCCGATGAGCACGACCAGCGCCGGCGATCAGCCAGACGGTGAGCCGGACCTGTCCGCTCACCCGTCCGGCCCCGTGCCCGCCAGGTCGATCCCCGGCTCCGGGGGTCCCCGTCCATGGGAGTCGACGGCGCCCTCGCCGCCCGGGGGACGACCGTGGCCGGATCGCCGGTCCCGTCTGTGGCCGGATCGGACGCCGGTCGGCCAGGCTCGGCGGCGGCCAGCTCGTCGGCGTGGGCGCCGTGGAACCCGTGCTGGAAGACCCGGCGGAAGTAGGAGGAGAGCCGGGCGCTGCCCCCCACCTGGAGCAGCCGGATCTCCTTGTCGCTCAGACCGACGGTGGCCCTTGAGCTCCTTGCGCTGCAGCCGGATGGCCGGAAGCCGGCCAGGTTCCACCGCCAGGCCCGGACCACCGCCCGGGCCCGGGCCCGGTTGCCGGCCAGCTCGGCCACGATCACCTCGGCCACGGCCAGGACGAGCGACCTGGGGCACCACCCGGACCAGGTGGAAGCGGCCCGTAGCACTTGAAGACGGCCAGCAGCTCGTGGCGGCGCTGCAGCTCCTGGAGGGTCACCGGGTGCGTCGACGCGGCCGGCGTCCTCCGCCGCCGACCAGGGCCGGGTCGATGGGCCGGGCCCCGCCGGCCAGCTCCTCGAGATGGCGGACCCGGGCATCGGGGGCCACGATGATGCGGGCTCCGACGACCTGGGCCCGCCAGCACAGGTCGAGGTCCTCGCCCATGGCCACGATGGCGGGGTCGAATCCGCCGAGCTCCTCGAACAGGTCGGCCCGGATCAGGGTGGCACCCGCCGGGGGCGACGAAGACGTCCCGCACGGCGTCGTGCTGGCCGTGGTCGATCTCGTAGGGCTGGACCCGGTCCACGACCGATCCGCCCTTGTCCGCCGTCATGCCCACGTGGACCAGGCGTTCGCGGGTCGTCCCAGCTGACCACCTTCGGGGAGACGATGCCGGCGTTGGACCGGAACGCCTCCTCCACCATCAGGTGGACGGCGTCGGGGAAGAGGGCCACGTCGTCGTGGCAGAACAGGAAGTAGTCGGCGCCGTCGACCATGGTCCGGACCTCGTTGACCGTGGCCCCGAACCCCCGGTTCTCCTCGAATCGGCGCACGAAGGCGGTGGGGAGGACCGCCGCCACCCGGGCGGTGAGGTCCTCGCCGCTGCCGGAGTCGAGGACCAGCACGGACAGCTCCGCATAGTCCTGCGAGGCGAGCGAGGCCAGCGTCTCCTCGAACCACGGACCCGGATCGTGGGCGACGACGACGGCGACGACCGGCGGGGCCAGTGTGTCCATCAGGGGTCAGAGGCTATCGGGCCGGAGCCGGCCTGCAGGTGACTTCCCTGGTCACCGGCCGATACCGTGCCGGGAGCGCCGGGTGCTTGCAAATGTTTATCATCATGTATACACTTGTATCCATCAGAGGCGGTCGACGGAGTGCCCACGAGCACCCGGACGATCCGGTCAGCCAGCAGTCCAGCAGCCATCCCCGACCCGAAGGAGCACACCATGCCGACTATCAAGAAGCCAGAGATCAAGATGCCCGAGATCAACACCGACGTCACCAAGGCGGCCAAGGACATCGCCGCCGTGGCCAAGGACGCCACCTACGTGGTCATCGGAGCCGGCGTGCTCGGCTTCCAGCAGGCCCAGGTCCAGCGCCAGGAGCTGCATGAAGCGCCTGGCCGAGCCCAAGGCCGGCATCGAGGACCGGGTCGCCGCCGTCCGCACCGACCTGAGCGGCGCCCTCCACACCGTCGACGCCACCGTCGACGGGCTGATGGAGCGCTTCGAGGAGATCATCGAGCGGCTGGAGGCCGCCGTCGCCCCCCTGGAGGACCGTCTGCCCACCCAGGCCCGTGACCTGGCCAAGCAGGCTCACGTCCAGGCCAAGGAGGCCCGGACCCAGATCCGCTCGCGGATCCCGACGGCCGCCGCCTGACCTCCCCGCCGCCGAGCCGAGGCCGATCGGCCTCGGCTCGACCGTGAACGATCGCGTCCGCCCGATGCGGGCCCGTTGGCTTGCCGGTCGCCGTCACCCGGCGTGCTGTCGCCAGTAGGCCAGCACGTCGGCCAGCGTCTGGTCCAGCGGGATCTCCGGCTTCCAGCCGGTGGCGTCGACCAGCCGGGCCGGGTCGCCCCGCAGCACGGGGACCTCGACCGGCCGGACCAGCGACGGGTCGGTCTCGAACTCGAGCGTGGTGCCGGCCAGGTCGAGCAGGCCGTCGGCGATCTCCCGGATCGAGACGTCGCGACCGGAGCAGACGTTGTAGACCTCGCCCGGACGGCCCGACTCGATCGAGCAGCCGGTAGGCCCGGACCACGTCCCGGACGTCGGTGAAGTCCCGTCGGGCCGACAGGTTGCCGACCGGGATGGTCGGGCGCCCCGCCCCGATCGGCCTCCACGATCCGCTTGGCCAGCGCCGGCACGGCGAAGTTGGGGGTCTGGCCCGGGCCGATGTGGTTGAACGGCCGCACGGTGATCACGTGCTGGCCGTGGCCCAGGATGGGCCTGGGCCACCACCGCCTCGGCCGCCAGCTTGCTGGCCGCGTAAGGGGTGAGCGGGGCGGTGGGCGAGCTCCTCGTGCAGCGGGAGGAGGGCCGGGTCGGTGACGGCGCCGTAGACCTCGGCCGAGCTGGTGACCAGGACCCGGGGGTCGGTGCCGCACTGGCGGGCCGCGGCCAGCACGGCGGCGGTCCCGATGACGTTGACCTCGAGCACCCGGAGGGGCTCGTCCCACGACTGTCCGACGTGGGTCAGGGCGGCCAGGTGGTAGACGGCGTCGGGGGCCGCCGCCGACATGGCGCCGAGCAGGGCGGCGGGATCGGTGATCTCCACCTCGCGGTCGATGGCGACGACCTCGTCGCCGAGCTCCCGGAGATGGTCGGCGAGCCAGGTGCCGACGAAGCCGCGACCGCCGGTGATGAGGGAGCGCACGACGGGTCACCCTACCGGCTCGCCGGCCGGGACCAGCACCGAGCCGGTTCGACCGGTCCGCACCGGCCGGCGGCGTGGCGGTAGGCCTCCAGGTGGCGGTCGGCGCTGACCGATCCCAGGTGTGGCGCGACGCGATGTCGAGACCCGCGGCGACGTCCGTCCTCCGACGACGCACCGCCCGGCCCGACCGGCGAGCTCGGCGTCGATGGCGTCGGCCAGAGCCGTCCACGTCCCCGGGTCGGACCAGGACGGCGGCGTCCCCGGCCACCTCCTCCATGGCCGTCCCCGAGGTGGTGACCAGGGGCACCCCGCAGGCCAGGGCCTCGAGGGCCGGGAGCCCGAACCCCTCGTAGAGCGCCGGGTAGACGGCCGCCGACGCCGAGCGGAGCAGGGCAGGGACCGTTTCGTCGGGCACGTAGCCGGTGCGCACGATCCGGGAGGCCACCCCGGACGCCCCGATGGCCTCGCTCCACCGCGGCCACGCCCCAGCCGTCCCCCCCGGCCAGGACCAGCAGGGCGTCGGGATGCCGGTCCGGCGACCCGGGCGAACGCCCCGACCAGGGTCGGGACGTCCTTGCGGGGCTCGAGGGTGCCCACGAACAGGAGGTACGGCCGGCCCGTCGGCCAGCCGGCGGTCCACGGCGGCCAGGCGGCCGCGATCCGCTCCGGGCTCCGGCTCGTCGGGCCGGAACCGGTCGGTGTCGACCCCGTGGGGAGCCACGAAGACCTCGGCATCCACCCGGCACCACCGGGCCAGCTCGTCGGCGGTCACCTGGCTCGGGCAGACCACGGCCGCCGCCCGACGGGCGGCCACCGTGATGGCCCGCCGGAACAGCAGGACCTTGGACCGCTCGTGCCACTGGGGCGCCTCGAAGAAGCTCAGGTCGTGGATGGTCACCACCGTCGGCACCGACGATCGCTCGGGCATCGTGTAGTGCGGTCCGTGGTGCACGGCCACAGCCGGATCGGGCCAGCAGGCCGGGCAGCCGGACCTGCTCCCAGGCCAGCGGAGGGGGCGCGAGGCCGGGAGCCGCCGCTGACCAGTGTCGGCACCCGGGGCCACCGACACGCCACCGGCGGCGTCGTCCCGCCGGCCGAACAGGATCAGGTCGACGTCGGCCCGGGCGGCCAGGGCGCCGGCCAGCTGCAGGGTGTACTGGCCGGCGCCGACCGGCTCGGGCCGGCACCGCGGTGACGTCGAGCGAGAGCCGGAGCCGGGGCTCAGCCACGCGGCCGACCCGCGCGTCGGACCGCGGCCGCGGCCTCGTCCCAGACGGCCAGGTGCCGGCGGGCGATGCACCGACCAGCGGCAGCTCGGCCGAGCGCTCCGAGCCCGAGCGCTCGCAGCCGGTGTGCCGCTCGCCCTCGTCGGTGGCCACCGCGAGGAGCCCGCCGGCGATGGAGTCGGTGTCGAGGGGGTCGACCTCGAAGGCCGCTCCTGCCGTGCTCGGCAGCGGGCTGGCCACCACCGGGGTGCCGAGGGCCATCGCCTCGACCGGGGGGAGGCCGAAGCCCTCGATCGAGGGGCACGTAGACCAGCAGGCGGGCCATGGCGTAGAGAGCCGAGAGCTCCGACGGCGGTGACCAGGCCGGCGAGGACCACGCCGGTGGCCGGCTTCACCCGCTCGCCCCACCCGCTCGGACCCACCAGCACCAGGGGCCACGGTTCGGGCAGCGACGCCCGGATCCGCTCGTAGGCCTCGACCAGGCGGGCCAGGTTCTTGCGGGGCTCGAGGGTCCCCACGCTCAGGAGGAAGGGCCCGTCGACGCCCATCGGCGAGAGCAGGGCCGGTGGCCGCCTCGAGGTCGGGCGGCGGCAGGTGGTCGGAGCCCATGGGGATGACGGTGATGGCCTCGCTCGGCGGCGCCCGGCCTCCATGCAGGTCGTCGGCCACCACCTCGGCGGGGACGATGAACCGGTCGGACCGTCGCAGGGCACGGCGCAGGGCCGCCTCGTGCCAGGTCCGGCCGCGGGCCGGGTAGGCCTCGGGCACCCGCCGCCACAGCAGGTCGTGCACCGTGGCCACCAGGGCCGCCCGCCCCGGCTCCAGGGTGGACAGCGAGGTGGCATGGACCACGTCGAAGCCGCGCGGAGCCCCGCAGGACGCCGCGGTCCCAGGCCCGGGTCAGCAGCGGGCCCGGGGAGCGGATAGGCGCGGACGGGTGGCCCAGGCCGGCCAGGGGGTCGGGTCGGCCCGCGGCCGCCGGCTGGTCGGCTGGCCAGCAGGTCGAGCTCGGGCCGCTCGGCGCGGCGCCAGGTCGTCGAGGCCCTGGAGCAGGCCGCGGATGTAGGTGCCGATCCCGCCCGAGGCCGGCCGCCGCAGCTGCTCCACCATCATCAGCAGGCGCACGTCGGCTCATCGGCCCCGCCGCCGGTCCGGCCCGGGGCCGACTGGCCGGGCACCGGCGGCGCCGGGCCCGGCGTCCGAGCGGGCGTCGCCGGTACAGCCGGGCCAGACCCTCGGCACAGGCCTCCCAGGTGAACTCGGCGCTCCGTCGGCGGCCCCGGGCCACCAGCTCGTCGATGTCGGCCCCGCCGTCGAGCACCCGGCCGAGGGCCCCGGCCAGCCCGTCGACGTCGCCCGGGGTCGACCAGCAGGGCCCCGTCGCCCACCACCTCGGGGACGGCACCGGCCGCGGTGGCCACCACCGGCACCCCGGCCGCCATGGCCTGCAGCGGGGGGAACCCGAAGCCCTCGTAGCGGGACGGGTAGGCCAGCACCGCGGCGTGCCGCAGGGCGGCGGCCAGCGCCTCGTCGTCGAGGTAGCCGGGCGCGCACGATCCGTGTCCGCCACGGCGACGCCTCCACCGCGGCGGCGAAGCGCTCGGCCCCCCAGCCGTCGCCGCCCACCACCACCAGGGCCACGTCGGGATGGGCGGCGGCCACCGTCGTCGAAGGCCGAGACCAGCAGGGGGTAGTCCTTGCGCGGCTCGATGGTCCCGACGGCCAGCACGTAGCGGTCGCACCCGTCGGGCAGCCGGACGGGACGGCCGGGCGCGGCGCTCGACGTCGGTCGGGGCGAGGGGTATCCCGTGGTGGACGGCCCGCACCCGCTCGGGATCGAACCGAGAACTCCGCCACCACCTGGTCGGCCACGAACCGGGACGGCGTGTGGACCCACGCCCCCTCGGCCGACCGCCCGGCGGATGAGGTCGGGGAACACGCAGCGTCGGCGGGTCGCACAGCTCCGGGTAGAGCACGACGGTCAGGTCGTGCACGGTCACCACCCGGGCGGCCGGGCCTGGTCGGCGGGACCACGAAGTTGGTCCCGTGCACCACGTCGTGGCGGCCGATGAACCACTCGACCGGTGGCAGCGACGGAGCGCGCCCACGCCGCGTGGAGCGGCCGGGCCGGCATGGCCCGCTGCCGGGTCGAGACCCCGGACGGGAACCAGGGCCGCCAGCTCGTGGCGCCGGCGCCAGCTGACGGCGAAGGCCGAGACCTCGACGGCGGGGAGAGCCGCCAGGCCGGCCAGCGCGCCGGCGCAGAAGGCACCGACCCCGGTCGGTCGGCCCGAGCAGCGGCGTGGCGTCGAATCCGACGGACAGCCGGTCCCGGTCGGAGGTAGCAGATCGCTCCGGCGGCACGCAGCGGAGCCTTGCACATCGCCGGTCGGGCCACGGCCGGTGCCGGCGGGCACCGGGCCGGGTAGCCTGCCCCGATGGCCACCCCCCGTGCGAGCCCGTGCGGATCCCGTCGCCGCCACGGTCCGGGCCCGATGATCGCCGCCCTGGCCGGCGGGGTGGGGGCGGCCCGCCTGCTGCGGGGGATGGTGGAGGTCGGTCCCGCCCGCGGACATCACCGCCATCGTCAACACCGGCGACGACACCGTCCTCCACGGGCTCCACATCTCGCCCGACCTGGACACCGTGATGTACACGCTGGCCGACGCCATCAATCCCGAGACCGGCTGGGGCCTGGCCGGCGAGACCTGGCGGGTGATGGAGTCGCTCGGACCGGCTGGGCGGGATCACCTGGTTCAACCTCGGCGACCAGGACCTGGCCACCCACTGCTACCGCACCCAGCGCCTCAGCGAGGGCGCCACCCTCGGCCAGGTCACCGGCCGAGCTGGCCCGCTCCTGGGGCGTGGGCATCCGCCTGGTGCCCGGTCACCGACGACCCGCTCCGCACCCGCCTGCAGCTGGTCGACGGTCCCGAGGTCGGGCTTCCAGGAGTACTTCGTGCGCCTGCGCCACGACGTGGCCGGTGTCCGGGGTCCGGTTCGAGGGAGCCGAGCGAGGCCCGACCCGGGCCCGGTGTGCTCGAGGCCCTCGGACGCGGCCGAGGCCATCGTGGTGTGCCCATCCAACCCGGTGGTCTCCATCGGTCCCCTGCTGGCCGTGCCCGGGGTGCTCGACCAGCTGCGGACCGCCGGGACCGCATCGTGGGGGTCTCCCCCATCATCGCCGGTGCCGCCCTCAAGGGCCCGGCCGACCGGCTCCTCCGCGAGATGGGCTTCGAGTCCTCGGTGGTGGGCGTGGCCCGGTGGTACGCCCCGTGGATGGGCACCCTGGTCATCGACGAGGCCGACGCCGACCTGGCCGGCGCCGTCGAGGCCGAGGGGTCCGCTGCGTGGTGGCCCCCACCGTCATGTCCACGCGTGGAGCGTGCGGCCGCGCTGTCCCGGACGGTCCTCGATGCCGTCGGCTGAGCCGGCCGGCCGGCACCCGGACGGCCGGCGGCCCGCGGTCGGGCTGTCCGTCTTCCCGGTGACCGGGATGGGCGAGGTGCGGCCCGGCGACGACCTGGCCGAGCTGCTGGCCGGGCCTGCTCCTCCCCTCCGGAGCTCGACAACCGGTCGGTGCCCGGTGGGCTGGCCGACGGCGACGTACTGGTGGTCACCCAGAAGGTGGTGTCCAAGGCCGAGGGCCGGATCGTGGCCATCGACGCCGACGACCCGGCCGCCAAGCGTGGCGCTGGTCGAGGCGGAGTCGGTGCGCATCGTCCGCCGCCGGGGCGACCTGCTGATCACCGAGACCCGCCACGGCTTCATCTGCGCCAACGCCGGCGTGGACCTGTCCAACGTCGACGCCGGCACCGCCGCGCTGCTGCCCGTCGACCCCGACCGGTCGGCCCGCCGCATCCGCGAGGCGCTTCGAGCACCGGCACGGGGTGTCGGTGGGGGTGATCATCTCGGACACCTTCGGCCGCACCTGGCGGCGGGGCGTCACCGATGTGGCCATCGGCATCGCCGGCGTCGCCGGCATCGTGGACCTGCGGGGGACCGCCGACGCCAACGGCCGGGTCCTCGAGGCCACCGAGGTGTGCGTGGCCGACGAGCTGGCCGGCGCCGCCGAGCTGGTGATGGGCAAGGACCGGGGCATCCCCGCCGCCGTGCTGCGTGGCGTGGACCCGGGCTGGCTCCGGCCGGGCTCGGTGGCCGACGGAGATCGTCCGTCCCCCGGACGAGGACCTGTTCCGCTGAGCCGGACCGGATCGTGGTCCCGACCCGGTGGGGCCGAGATGCCGAGACTGTCAGCCGACGTCGTACAGGTCGACCACGAAGACCAGGGTCTCGTTGGGGCCGATGACCCCGCCCGCCCCCTGCTGCGCCGTAGCCGAGGTGGGGCGGGATGGTCAGCCGGCGGCGGCCGCCCACCTTCATCCCGGCCACTCCCTGGTCCCACCCGGAGATCACGTGGCCGGCCCCGAGCGGGAAGGAGAAGAGCTCGCTCCGGCTCCACGACGAGTCGAACTCCTGCCCGGTCGACCACGACACACCCACGTAGTGGACGTTGACCGGGCGGCCGGCCACGGCCTCGGCCCCGTCGCCCGACCTCGATGTCCTCGATGAGCAGCTCGCCGGGAGGCGGTCCGTCGGGGATGGTGACGGTGGGTTTGGTGTCGGATGCCATGCCGACGACTGTACCGGCCGGCCCGCGACCGCGCGACGGTCCGGGACGACCGTGAACCGCCCGGGCTCAGCGGCCCCGCGGAGCCGCCGCCGGCACCCCGCTTGGCGCCGACCGGGCCACTCCGTCGCTGGCCGTGCGAGCCGCCGCCGGCCACCGCCGGTGGCCCCGCTGCGGCCGCCGCCGGTCGAGGACGGCGCGACCGCGCTGCCGGCGTCCCGGCCCGGCGGCCGGGCTTGCCGTGTCTGGCCCGCTTGCCCGGCTTGCCCGGCTTGCCCGGCTTGCCCGGCTTGCCGCGCTTCTCCCACGGCCCGGCGCCGGTGCGTCCGGCTTCTGGCCACCCGGGCGCGGTCCGGAGCCGTTGGCCGGACGCTCGGCGCCCGGGTCGCCCCGTTGCGGCCGGCTGCCGGCGGCCGAGCCGTTGCCGGTTGCCGCGGCCGAGCCGTTCCGGGCCGTTGCCGGCCGCTGACGGCCGGCCGGTACGGGCCCGACCGGACGGGCCTTCCACGGCTTGCCCGGCCGCGCGGCCCTGACCGGGCCGACCGCCGCGGTCGGGACCGTTCGCGCCGGTGGTCGGGGCCGACGCCGGCCCGCGGTCCTGACTGGGCCGGCGCTTCGGGGGCTCGCCGATCACCGCCGTGATGCCGGACATGTCGGGCGCGGTGGTCCCCATGGGCACGTCGAGGTCGCGCTGGAGGCGCTTGACCGCGCCGGCCTTGTCCGGCGTCACGAAACTGACCACCACGCCGGTGGCGCCGGCCCGGGCCGTCCGACCCGAGCGGTGCACGTAGTCCTTGGCGTCGGCCGGCGGGTCGAAGTGGACCACGGCGTTGACCCCGTCGACATGGATGCCCCGGGCGGCCACGTCGGTGGCCACCAGCGCGTCGACCGCGCCCCGGACGAACGAGTCCAGGGCCTTCTCCCGCTGCTTCTGGCTGCGGTCGCCGTGGATGGCCGCGGCCCGCACGCCCGCGCTGCTCCAGCTGTCGGGCGATCCGGTCGGTGCCGTGCTTGGTCCGGCTGAACACGATGGTCGGTCCGGCCGCCGCGACCACGTCGGCGGTCCGGTCGATCCGGTCGCCGGAGGCCACCTTCCAGAAGAGGTGCACCGCGGCGTTGGTGTCGTCCTCGTCGACCTCGAGCTCGTGGCGGGCCGGGTCGTGCTGGTACCGGCGGACCAGGACGTCGATGTCGCCGTCGAGGGTGGCCGAGAACAGCAGGGTCTGGCGGTCCGACGGGGTCAGGTCGAGGAGCCGCTTGACGTCGGGGAGGAACCCCATGTCGGCCATGCGGTCGGCCTCGTCGATGACCACGATCTCGACGGCGTCGAGGCGGATGCTGCCCCGCTCGATGAGGTCGCCGAGCCGGCCGGGACAGGCCACGGCCACGTCCACGCCCCGGGACAGGGCCTTCAGCTGCGGGCCGTAGCCGACACCGCCGTAGAACGAGTCGACCCGCAGGTTCCGGGGCGTGGCCAGCACCTGCAGCTCGGTGGCCACCTGGGCGGCCAGCTCACGGGTGGGGGTGAGCACCAGCACCCGCGGGTGCTTGGGCCGGGACGGCTTGCCGGTCAGCCGGGCCACGGCGCCGATGCCGAAGGCCAGGGTCTTGCCCGAGCCGGTCGGCGCCTTGCCGCACACGTCCCGGCCGGCCAGGGCGTCGGGGATGGTCATGGACTGGATGGGGAACGGCTCGGTGATCGACTTGCGGTCGAGGGCGGCGACGATGTCGGTGGGTACGCCGAGGGAGGCGAAGGAAGGCTGCAAGGGGGGCATGAGGTGCTTTCGTGCGACAGGGAGGGACGCCGGAATGCGTCTCGGGGGATGGCCTGCCGCCAACTCCGCGCACCAGGACCTGACCAGACTAGTGCCTCGGACGGCCCGGACCGGCGCACGGGCACCGGCGCCGGTCGGCGGACCCGGCCTCGGGCGCACTCCGTCGCCGGCCGTCCGGGTGCGTCGGCCGACTCGGCGCCGGCGTCGGCCAGGCGCCGCCGGACGAAGTCCAGCACGGCCGCGGTCCCGGCCCCCAGCTCGGTCCACGACGTCCAGCCCAGCTGGATGCCGGCCCGGCTGGGGTCGAGGGTGCTGCGCAGCAGCTCGCCGGGGCGCAGCGGCTGGAAGCTCGGGCGCGGCGTCGACCCCGGCCTGGGGGGCCATCTCGCGGAAGAGCTCGTTCACCGAGGTCTCCCGGCCGGTGCCGATGTTGCACAGCAGGCCGCCGCCCTTGGTGGCCCCCCGCACGAAGGCGTCGACCACGTCGTCGACGTAGACGAAGTCACGGGTCTGCTCGCCGTCCCCGAAGATGGTGATCGGCTCGCCCGGTGAGCGAGCCGCTCGGCGAAGATGGCCACCACCCCGGCCTCGCCGTGGGGGTCCTGTCGGGGCCCGTAGACGTTGGCCAGGGCCAGGGCCGCGAACTCCAGCGAGTGCAGCTCCCGGTAGGCCACCAGGTAGTCGATGGCCGCCTTCTTCGACACCCCGTAGGGCGACAGGGGCCGGTGGGGCAGGGACTCCTTCAGCGGGAGCTCGGATGCGTCCGGCTCGCCGTACAGCGTCCCGCCGCTGGCGGCGAACACCACCCGGCTCGGCCTGGGCCGGCCGGGCCCCCTCGAGCACCCGGAGGGTCCCGATCACGTTCACGTCGGCGTCGAAGACCGGATCGGCCACCGACACCCGCACGTCGGCCTGGGCGGCCAGGTGGAAGACCACCTCGGGTCGCCGGCGGGCCATGAGCTCGACCACCTCGGCCGAGCGCACGTCCATCTGGTGCACGGTGAGCTGATGGCCGGCCGCGGCCCGGGCGTCGGCCAGGTTGGCCAGCGAGCCCGGTGGACAGGTCGTCGACCACGTCCACGGTGTGCCCCTCGGCCAGCAGCCGGTCCACCAGGGTGGAGCCGATGAACCCGGCCCCGCCGGTGACCAGCATGCGCACGGTCAGACCCCCGCAGCGACCCGTTCGCCGTCGATGACGGTGCCCGACGCGGTGACGGCGCCGGCGCCGATCACCGACAGGGCGTGGATCACGCACCGTTGGCCCACGATGGCACCGGGACCGATCACCGAGCCCTCCACCGTGGCCTTGGACGCCACCCGGGCCCCGGGCAGGAGCACCGAGCCGGTCACCGAGGCCCCCTCCTCGACCACGGCGCCGGCGCCGATCACCGACTCCTCGACCGACGGCGCCGGCGGCCACCGACGCGCCCGTCCCGAACAGGGACCGGGCCACCGAGTCGGCCCTGCACGTCGACGTCGCCGATCCGCCACACCCCGGGCCGATGCGACGGGTCGAGCACGGCGCCGGGGGCGGGCGGGCCGGGCCGCCGGCCCGAGCAGGAGGTCGCGGTGGGCCCGGAGGTAGGCGTCGGGGGTGCCCGGTGTCCAGCCAGTAGGCGTCCGAACCCAGGGCGAAGAGGGTGCCCGCCTCGACCAGGGCCGGAAAGGTCTCCCGCTCGATGGACACCCGGCGATCGTCGGGGATCCGGTCCAGCACCGAGGGCTCGAACACGTAGGTGCCGGCGTTGATCAGGTTGGTCGGGCGCCTCGTCCCGGGGAGGCTTCTCGATGAACGCCTCGACCCGGCCCGTCGTCGTCGGTGGGCACCACGCCGAAGGCGCTGGGGTCCTCCACCGGGGTCAGGCTGATGGTGGCCTCGGCCCCGCGGCGCCGGTGGAAGTCGATCAGGGCCGAGATGTCGGCGTCGGTCAGCACGTCCCCGTTGACCACCACGAAGGTCTCGTCGATGCCGGCATGGCCGGCGGCGAACCGGATGGCGCCGGCCGTGTCGAGCGGGGTCGGCTCCACGGCGTAGGTCAGGCGCACCCCGGCGATGGTGCCGCTCGGGATAGGCGTTGATGAAGGCGTCGGGCCGGTAGCCCAGCGAGAGCACGGCGTCATCGATCCCGTGGTCGGCCAGATGGCCGATCACCCGCTCGATCATGGGCTGCTCCACGATGGGGAGCATCTGCTTCGGGCGTGGTGAGGGTCAGGGGCCGCAGGCGGGTGCCTTCGCCGCCCACCAGGACGACTGCTCTCACTTGGTGGTTCCGCTGGGCTTCGACGTCGTCGTCGTGGGTACGGTCGTGGTCGGGGTGGGCGGTGCGGTGGTGGCGGCGGTGACCGGTGCCGTGGTGGCGGTGGTAGGCAGCGGTCGTGCTGGTGGTGGTGCCCCGAGCAGCGCCGGTGATCAGAGCCGGTGATGGCCTGGGCCGGCGGCTTGGGGACCGTGGCGGTGGCCGGCACGAAGGCCATGGTGATCAGCTGGCCGTTCGCGAACAGCAGGTCCTGGGGGGCCCCGCTGGTCTCGGTCCCCTGTCTTGGACGTTGAAGTTGGGCCAGCTGTCGACGATGACCACCCCGGGCTTGCCGGCGTCGGGCGTGCCCTTGGGGCACACGTCGCCGTTGGTCCAGACCGGCTTGCCCGGGTACTGCAGGGTGGAGGAGGTGAGCTGGAGGCCCTTGTAGCCGGAGACGAACTTGCCCAGGGTGGCGTTGCTCCCGGACTCGGAGCTGTTCTTCGGGCTGGATGGTCAGCACGCCGTTGCCGTTGGCGGTGAGGCCGGTCTTGGTGGTGTTGGTGCTGGCCGGCAGGTTGGGCTGCATGGTGCCGCAGATGTCGATGCCCAGGGCGGCGTACCACTGCTGGCTGGTGGTCGGGGGCCCGGCCGACGAGGCGGTCTGGTGGGTGCGCTGGTACCGGCTGAACCCGATCAGGAGCAGGCCCGACGATGCAGATGACGGCCAGGCTGGCGTACCAGTTGACCGGCATCTGGCCGCGGTAGGTCCGCCCGCCGCCCGTGGTGGCGGCACGCTCCACCCATTTGCCGGTCGAGTTGCCCTTGCCCGTCGAGTTGCTCGCCATGATCGGACGACACCCTACAGCCTGCGGTCAGGCGTTCCGGACGCAACCGGTCACCGCTCGGTGACCCGGGCCAGGCAGGCCAGGCCGGCCCGGATCCCGATCCCGAGCGCCACCAGGGGCAGGAGCGGCCCGGCGCCAGCCCCGGGACGAGCGGGCGGCGAACCGGAGGAGCGAGCGGTGGTGCTCGAAGATCATCCGGTAGGGGTGGTGGTCGGTGGAGACCCCCTGGCGGTGGGTCACCTCGGCCGCCGGCACGTACGCCGCCGTCCAGCCGGCCTGGCCCAGCCGCCAGCACAGGTCGACGTCCTCGGCGTACATGAAGTAGGACTCGTCGAACCCTCCCACCTGCTCGAAGGCCGACCGGCGGACCAGAAAGCAGGCCCCCGACACCCAGTCGACCTCGACCGGCCCACCGGTGGCACCGTCCAGGTCGCTCCGCTGGTAGGACCGGGTGAAGCGGTTGTCGGGGGCGAAGATGCCGAGGAGGGCGTGGCCGCCGGCGTCGACCAGGGAGGGGAAGTGCCGGGCCGACGGGTAGCGGTCGCCCGCCGTGGTGCGGATCAGCGGCCCGACCAGGGCCCACCCCGGGTCGGTCGTCCAGCGCCCCGGCCAGGGCGGCCAGGGTCCCGGGCCGGACCTCGAGGTCGGGATTGCACACCAGCGACCGACGGGCGTCGTCGGTGGCGGCCACCCCGCGGTTGGCCGCCGCGCCGTAGCCGAGGTTCCGCCCCGGGACGACCACCTCGAGGTCGGGGAACCGGGCCGGACCCGGTCGACGGAGCCGTCCTCGGACCCGTTGTCCACGACGACCACCTCGGCGGCCCCGTCCGGCCAGCCAGTCCTCGACGCACCGGAGCAGGGCCGGCCCGGACTCGTAGTTGACGATGACCACGGCGATGCCGCGCGGTCCGGCCGGTCCGCCGGCCGGTGCCGTCGGTCCGGCCGGCCCGTCCGTCGCGCCCGTCGGCGCGCCCGGTCACGGGTCGAGCCGGGTGAACCGGTACTTGACCAGCGCCTTCAGGGCCCCGAACCCGTCCCGCCAGGTGATCTTCTTGCCCTCGTCGGGCTCCCGGCCGGCGTAGGAGATCGGCACCTCGTAGATCCGGTAGCCGCGGCGGAGGACCTTGGCGGTGATCTCCGGCTCGAAGTCGAACCGGTCCGACTCGATGGTGATCCCCTCGAGCACCCGGCGGTCGAACAGCTTGTAGCAGGTCTCCATGTCGGAGAGGGTGGAGGAGTAGAGCACGTTGGTCACCAGGGAGAGGAACCGGTTGCCGATCCAGTGCAGGGGCAGCATGTTCTTGCGCTCGCCGGTGAACCGGCTGCCGTAGACCACCTGGGCCTTGCCCCGCAGGATCGGATCGAGCAGTCGGGGCCAGTCGGCGGGGTCGTACTCGAGGTCGGCGTCCTGGACCAGCACCAGGTCGCCGCGGACCGACTGCCAGCCCGGTGCGGATGGCGGCGCCCTTGCCCCGGTTGTACGGCGTGGTCGATCACCCGGACGGTCGAGTCACCCATGGCCGCCAGCACCTTGTCGGTGCCGTCGGACGAGCCGTCGTCGACCACGATCACCTCGACGTCGACCGGCAGCTCGACGGCCCGGATCCGGCGGATGACCTCGGCCACGGTGGTGCGCTCGTTGAACACCGGCACGATCACCGACAGCAGCGTGAACCAGTGGTCGTGCGCTCCGGTCTCGTCCACGTCTCCGACGTCGTGGTCTTCAGTCATGGGAGATCTGGCTGCATGTCGGTCCGCTCACCTTGTCGGTAGACCCGGTTGGACTACCTCAGACCCTGCCATTGTGGCCGCTCCCCGACCCCGTCGATGGTGGACGCCGCCATGCCCGTCGATCCCGGTCTCCTCGGCCACGGCCGTCGGCCGTGCGGGCCAGGCCCTCCCGCAGGCCGGTGGTCGGCTCCCACCCGAGGGCGGTCCGGGCCAGGGTGATGTCCGGCCGGCGGCGGGTCGGGTCGTCGACCGGCAGCGGGAGGTGCACGATCGGCGAGGAGGATCCGAGCAGCTCCACCACGGTGTGGGCCAGCTCCAGGACGGTGTACTCGTCGGGGTTGCCGATGTTGACCGGTCCGGTGAGGTCGGAGTCGAACAGGGCGATCAGTCCCCGGACCTCGTCGTCCACGTAGCAGAGGCTCCGGGTCTGGCTGCCGTCCCCGTAGACGGTGAGCGGCTCACCCCGCAGGGCCTGGAGGAGGAAGTTGGAGACCACCCGGCCGTCGTCGGGCCGGAGCCGGGGCCCGTAGGTGTTGAAGATCCGGGCGATGGCCGACGTCGGTGCCCAGGGTGCGGTGGTGGGCCATGGTCAGCGCCTCGGCGAACCGCTTGGCCTCGTCGTAGACGCTGCGGGGACCGACCGAGTTGACGTTGCCCCAGTACGACTCGGTCTGGGGGTGCACGTCGGGGTCGCCGTAGACCTCGCTGGTCGACGCCAGCAGGAACCGGGCCCCGTGGCGGCGGGCCAGCTCGAGGCCGCGCCGGGTGCCCTCGCTCCCGACGGCCAGGGTCTCGAGGGGCAGGGCCAGGTAGTCGGGGGGCGAGGCCGGACTGGCCAGGTTGAACACCCCGTCGACCGGCCCGTCGACCGGGAGCGACTCGGAGATGTCCGCCTCGACCAGGGTGAAGCCGGGATGGCCGTCCAGGTGGGCCACGTTGGACCGGCGACCGGTCGAGAAGTCGTCCACGCAGACCACCTCGTCGCCCCGGGCCAGCAGCTGGTCGCAGAGGTGCGATCCGAGGAAGCCGCCGCCGCCCGAGCACCACCAGCGCGGCCGCTCACCGGCGGCCGATGCCGGTGTACTCGAATCCGATGCGCCGCAGCTGGGCCGGATCGAGCAGATTGCGGGCATCGACCACCACCGGCGTGGCCATGGCGTCGCGCACCTTGGCGAAGTCGAGCCACCGGAACTCGTCCCACTCGGTGAGCACCACGGCGGCCGCCGCACCCTCGCAGGCGGCGTAGGCGTCGGGGAAGGCCCGCACCAGCTTGGTCGAGGTCCGACCGCTCGGCGTCGGCCGAGGCGATCTCGGCCAGCCCCTCGACCGGCGCCGACTGCTGGCCGTCGGGCACCGGCACGGTGGGGTCGAAGGCCTGGACGATGGCCCCCTCCTCGACCAGGCGCCGCACCACCTCGACGGCCGGCGAGTTGCGCAGGTCGTCGGTGCCGGCCTTGAAGGTCAGCCCCCACACGGCGATGACGGCGCCCTCGAGCTCGTCGCCCACCGCGGTGCGCACCTTGTCGCACCACCCGCTCGAACTGCTCGTCGTTGGTGGCGATGGCCCCCTTCAGGAAGGAGAAGTCGTACCCGGCCTGCTCGGCGATGTGGACCAGCGCCCGGGTGTCCTTGGGCAGGCAGCTCCCGCCCCAGCCCGGGCCCGGGCGCAGGTACTCGAACCCGATCCGCTTGTCGTAGCCCGAGCCCGAGGATGACGTCCCGCACGTCGGCCCCCACCGCCTCGCACAGGCCGGCCACGGCGTTGACGAAGCTCAGCTTGGTGGCCAGAAAGGCGTTGGAGGCGTACTTGATGGTCTCGGCGGTGGCCGCGTCGGTGATCAGCAGGGGGGCATGGGTCCCGGCGAACAGGTCACCCACCTTGGCCGCCGCCGCCTGGTCGTCGGCCCCCACCACGATGCGCTCGGGATGGAGGCTGTCGGGCACGGCCGTGCCCTCCCGCAGGAACTCGGGATTGGACACCACGGTCACGTCGGAGCGGCCGAGGACCCGCTCGACCACCAGGGTCGAACCGACCGGCACCGTCGACTTGTTGACGATGATCGGTTCCCGGGCAGCGAGGAGGGGGCCGATCTCCTCGGCCACCGCCTCGACGTAGGAGAGGTCGGCCGAGCCGTCGTCGCCCTGGGGGGTGGGCACGCACAGGAAGACGAACTCGGCACCCTCGACGGCTGCGGCGGCGCCGACCACGAACCGGAGCCGACCGGCCGCCTGGCCCTCGCGGACCAGCTCCTCGAGATGGTCCTCGACGATGGGCACCCGGCCCCTGCTGGAGCATGGCCACCTTGGCCGGGTCGGCGTCGCCACAGGTCACCCGGTGTCCGAGGTGGGCCAGCGTGGCCGCGGTGGGGAGGCCCACGTAGCCGACCCCGATGACGGCCACGGCGTGCCCCTTCCCGGACGGGAGCACGCGCCCCGCGGCGGTCCCACGGCCGACGTGGGTGGAGACCCCGGCCGGGCCTTCCCCCGTGGCGGTCCGTCCCGTCGGACGGGGACGTGGACCCGCCGAACATTCCGGAGATCAATGACATCACGGCCTCGTTCCTGACTTCACTGGGCAAGCTTGCTCGGACCCCATGGTCTTCCTCCATGTCGGCTCATTCGCTCCTGTTCTGAAGTCATCGCCAGCCCTGGTCGTCGTGCCTTGAACGGAGCGCCGACTCAGGACCGTCACTGTCCGTCGGCAGGGCCGCCACCAGGCGGTCGAGGGCGTCCGTCCACTCCGGCAGCAGCGGCAGGCCCGACAGCCGCAGGGCGGCGTTGTCGAGCCTGGAGTTGGCCGGGCGGGGCGCCGGCCGGGGCGGATCGAGGTCGGAGGTGGCGATGGGCTCGACCCGTCCGGGATCGAGACCGGCCGCGGCCAGGGTGGCCCGGGCGAAGCCGAACCACGTGGTCTCCCCCTGGTTGGTCACGTGGAACGTCCCGGGCCGGCGGTCGAGGGCCAGGCGGACCACGGCGCCGGGCCAGATCGGCGGTGAAGGTGGGGCACCCGTGCTGGTCGTCGACGAAGCGGAGGGTGCCCGCCGGGGTCGGCAGCGGCCAGTCGGAGCACGGTCTTGACCATGTTGGCCCCGTGGGCGCCGCTCACCCAGGCCGTGCGGACGATGGTGGCCGACGGCCCGGCCACGGCATGGACCTCGATCTCACCAGCCGAGCTTGCTGCGGCCGTAGACCGAGCGCGGGTTGGGCTGGTCCCACTCCACGTAGGGCCGGTCGAGGGTGCCGTCGAAGACGTAGTCGGTCGAGACGTAGACCAGGTGGGCCCCGACGACGCCGGCGGCCTCGGCCACGTTGCGGGTGCCGAGGGCATTGACGGCGAAGGCGGTGTCGGGATCGGACTCGCAGGCGTCCACCGCCGTGTAGGCCCCGCCGTGCAGCACGATGTCGGGGCCGGAACGAGTCCACGACGGCCACGAACCGCCGTCCGGTCGACCACGTCCAAGGTGTCGATGTCGGTGGAGAGCACTTCGAAGGTGCCCTCGGCCACCGGCGGGAGGATGCCCGGCCGCCGCCGGCCGCCGGTCCGCGGCCCTGCCCCCGTCGGGGACCCCCCCGGCCAGCACATCCCGGCAGGTCCCGACCCAGCTGGCCGTTCCCCCCGGTGAGCAGGACCCGAAGCGGGCGGTTCACGAACTCGGTGGACGGCCCCGGCGGTGATCGGTCAGACCAGGCCCCCTCGACCACCGGGGCCCGGTCGCGCAGCGGCTCCCACCAGCTCCGGTTGGCCGCGTACCAGGCCACGGTGTCGGCCAGGCCCTGGTCGAAGGGCACGGTCGGCTCCCAGCCCAGACTCCCTGCGGATCTTCGACGAGTCGAGGAGGTAGCGGCGGTCGTGGCTGGGTCGGTCGGGGACGATCTCCTTCAGGCTCTGCGGCTTGCCGGTGGCGTCCAGGACGGCGTCGGCGATCTCCTCGATGCTGGCCTCGACCCCGCTGCCCACGTTGTAGGTCTCGCCCACCTTGCCGTGCTGGAGCACCAGCTCGATGGCCCGGCAGTGGTCGTCGACGTGCAGCCACTCGCGCCGGTTCTGGGTGGAGGCGTACAGGGGCAGGGGCTGGTCGTCGAGGGCCTTGGCGGTGAACAGGGGGATGACCTTCTCGGGGAACTGGTACGGCCCGTAGTTGTTGCAGCAGTTGGTGATGGTGGCCGGGAGGGCGAACGTCTCCACGTAGGCCCGCACGGCGTGGTCGGCGCCCGGCCTTCGAGGCGTTGTAGGGCGTCCGGGGCCGGTAGGGGGTCTCCTCGGTGAACACCTCGTCGGAGTCGAGGGGCAGGTCCCCGTAGACCTCGCAGGTCGAGATGTGGTGGAACCGGGTCACCCCGTGCCGGCGGGCCGCCTCGGCCAGCGTCTGGGTGCCCAGCACGTTGGTCCGGAAGAACCGGGCCGGGTCCAGGATGGCCAGGCTGTTGTGCGACTCGGCGGCGAAGTTCACGATCACGTCGATCTCGTGCTCGGCCAGCGTCTTGGCCACCATCTCGAGATCACCGATGTCCCCCTGGACGAAGACGATCCGGTCCTCGACGTCGGCCAGGTTGGGCCGGTTGCCGGCATAGGTCAGCACGTCGAAGGCCACCACCACGTCGTCGGGGTGGTGGCTGCACCCAGTACCGCACGAAGTTCGATCCGATGAAGCCGGCTCCACCGGTCACAAGTAGTCGCATGATGGCCGAATGCTACTCGTGAGTGACCGCACCCCGGGGTCGGGCGGCTCCGACGGACCGGTAGCCACCCGGTCACCATCCCCGGGCGGCGATCGGGCCGGACGACCTCAGGCCGATGGCCGGACGTGGACCACGTCCCCGGCCACCACCGTCCGGCGGGCCGTCCCCGGTCCACCACCAGGTGGCCTTCGGGGGTGACGTCGACGGCCGCCCCTCGAAGCGTCGAGTCGGCCAGCTCGATCCGGACCGCGCGTGCCGAGGGTGGTGCACCGGCTGCGCAGTTCGTCGGCCTGCGGGCCCGGCCCCGGGCGTCCCCAGATCGTCCAGGCGGGGCTCGAGGGCGTCGAGCAGGGCGTCGAGAACCTCGGACGCGGTCGACCGGGTGGCCGGCCTGCTGCCGCAGGGACGTGGCCGTCCCGACCAGTTCCTCGGGCAGGTCGTCGTCGGTGGCCGGCCAGTTCACGTTGATCCCGATGCCGACCACGATGGCCGGGGCGCGCTCCGGCGTCGGTCGCCGGGCCCGCCCCGCGACCGCGGCGGTCGGCCAGGTCGCCCTCGGCCAGCACCCCGGCCACCTTGCGGCCGTCGGGAGCCAGCAGGTCGTTCGGCCATTTGATCGCCCAGCCGCAGGCCGGCCACGGTCTCGGCGGCCTCGGCGGCGGCCAGGGCCACCACGGCCGCCGGCCAGGTGGCGCTGGTCAGGCGGGGAGATCGGGGCGCAGCAGGACCGACACCAGCAGGTTGGCCCCGGCGGGCGCCTCCCACCGGCGGCCCAGGCGGCCCCGGCCGGCCGTCTGGTGGTCGGCCACCGCCACCACCCCCTCGGGGGCACCGGCCCGGGCCTCCTCGAGCAGGTACCGGTTGGTGGAATCGATGGTGTCGAAGCGCCGGATGTCGGTGAACCGCGGTCCCGGCATGGCACACACCCTACGGGCCGTGACAGTGTTAGAACGCCTCGGGGCGGTGGAACCACCTCCCCCTACCCATCCGATTCGAAAGGCGCAGCGTGCTGAAGAAGGTTCTCATCGCCAACCGGGGGGAGATCGCCGTCCGGGTCATCCGGACCTGCCGCGAGCTGGGGGTGGCCACCGTGGCCGTCTACTCCGAGCTCGACCGGGAAGCGCTCCATGTCCGACTGGCCGACGAGGCCTACGCCCTCGGGGGCCAGACCGCCGCCGAGAGCTACCTCAACACCGAGGCCATCCTCGGACGTCGTGGAGCGGAGCGGGGCCGACGCCGTCCATCCCGGCTACGGCTTCTTCTCCGAGAACACCGACTTCGCCCGGGCCATCACCGAGCGCGGGGTCACCTTCATCGGGCCCCCGCCCGAGGCCATCGACGTCATGGGCGACAAGATCAGCTCCCGTCACGCCGCCGAGCGGGCCGGCGTGTCGGGCGTTCCCGGGCGGTCCGAGGTGCTGCAGTCCCCCGACGAGGTCACCGCCTTCGGCAACGAGTTCGGGTGGCCGGTGGCCATCAAGGCCGCCTACGGCGGCGGCGGGCGGGGCATGAAGGTGGTCGACGGCCCCGACCAGGCCGCCGAGGCCCTGGAGTCGGCCATGCGGGAGTCGCAAGGCCTACTTCGGTCGGGACGAGTGCTACGTGGAGCGGTACCTGGCCTGGCCCCGCCACGTGGAGATGCAGATCATCGCCGACACCCACGGCGACAACGCTGTGGCTCGGGCGAGCGGGACTGCTCGGCCCAGCGCCGGCACCAGAAGCTGGTGGAGGAGAGCCCGGCGCCCAACTTCCCCGACGAGGTCCGCCGGGCCATGGGCGAGGCCTCGGTGAAGGTGGCCGAGGCCTGCGGGTACGTCAATGCCGGCACCGTGGAGTTCCTCTACCAGGACGGCGAGTTCTTCTTCCTGGAGATGAACACCCGCCTCCAGGTGGAGCACCCGGTCACCGAGCTGGTCACCGGTCTCGACCTGGTCGAGTGGCAGCTGCGGGTGGCCTCGGGTGAGCCGCTCGGGTTCACCCAGGACGACGTCCGCCGCGACGGGCACGCCATCGAGGTGCGGATCAACGCCGAGGACCCGACCGGCGGGGCCTTCACGCCGTCGCCCGGCACGATCACCAAGCTGGTCGCCCCGGGCGGTCCCGGGGTGCGGCTCGATGCCGGGTACGAGTCGGGCGACACCGTCAGCCAGTTCTACGACAACCTGGTGGCCAAGCTGGTGGTGTGGGGCCACGACCGTGAGGCGGCCCGACGGCGCATGCTGCGGGCCATCGACGAGATCGTGGTCGAGGGCGTGGCCACCACCCTCCCGGCCGACGTGGCCATCCTCTCCCATCCGGACTTCGTGGCCGGCGAGCACTCCACCAACTGGGTCGAGCAGAGCCTCGACCTGAGCGGCGTGGTGGCAGCCACGGCCGAGCCGGCGGCGGTGACGGTGGCCGAGGGCGAGGACGTCCTTCCCCGGGTGCTGCGGGACGTCACCGCCGAGGTGGACGGACGCCGCTACCAGGTCAAGCTGTGGGTCCCCGACTCTCGGTGACGCCGTGATCGCCGCTGGCGGCGGTGCCGGTGCCGCCCGCGGGGCCGGTCCCAAGCGGCCCAAGGCCGCGGCCTCGGCGGCGGGGTCGGGGACGGTGGCCGTACCCATGCAGGGCACCATCGTCGGGTCATGGTGGCCGAGGGCGACACCGTCGAGGTGGGTCAGACGGTGTGCGTGCTCGAGGCCATGAAGATGGAGAACAACGTCAACGCCGAGAAGGCCGGGACGGTGAAGGAGGTGCGGGTCCAGGCGGGCGAGTCGGTCGGACCCGGCGACGTCATCGCCGTCATCGAGTAACCGAGGGCACGAACCACACGAACGGCACGAACCACACGAAGACGCCACCAGCACAGCGAAAGGGTCCCCCATGCCAGAGCCGATGAAGGCGAAGGATGCCGCCCGGCACTCCATCGACGGGGGACTGGACGGGCTGGTCCGGCTCAGTCACGACATCCACGACCATCCCGAGACGGCCTTCGAGGAGGACCGGGCGGCAGCCTGGACGGCCGAGCGGTTGGCCGAAGGCGGGTTCGCGGTCACCACTGGGACTGTCGGGCATGCCCACGGCGTTCAGTGCCGAGATCGGCACCGGGCCGCTGGTGGTGGCCCTCTGCGCCGAGTACGACGCCCTACCCGGCATCGGCCACGCCTGCGGCCACAACATCATCGCCGCCGCGGCGGTCGGTGCCGGCCTCGGTCTGGCCGGGATGGCCGACGACCTCGGGCTGACGGTGCGGGTGCTGGGCACGCCGGCCGAGGAGGGTGGCGGGGGCAAGATCACCATGCTGGACGACGGCGTGTTCGACGACGTCCACGCGGCGATGATGATCCACCCATGGCCGGCCGACCGGCTCCAGGGAACATGCCTGGCCGTCTCCCACTTCGACGTGATCTTCCACGGCAAGACCGCCCACGCGTCGGCGGCACCGTGGGAGGGCGCCAACGCCGGCGACGCCATGGCCCTGGCCCAGGTGGCCCTGGGCCTGCTGCGCCAGCAGTTCCGTCCCGGCGACCAGGTCCACGGCATCGTGACCGACGGCGGCCAGGCCGCCAACATCATCCCCGACTCGGTCACCGGTCGGTTCATGTGCCGCTCCACCTCCTTGGAGGGTCTGGCGGTGCTCGAGCCCCGGATCATGGCCTGCTTCGAGGCCGGTGCCCTGGCCACCGGTACCACCGTTGAGCGCCGAGAGCTGTCTCCGGTCTACTCGCACATGGAGAGCGATCTGGCCCTGCTGGACCTGTACCGGGCCAACGCCGAGGAGCTCGGTCGCACCTTCGCCCTCGACGACGAGCAGGCGCCGCGACCCACCCTCTCGACCGACATGGCCAACGTGTCCCTGGCCGTGCCGACCATCCACCCCCTGGTGGGCATCGACGCAGCCGGATCGGTCAACCACCAGCCGGAGTTCGCCGCCGCGTGCGTGACGGCGTCGGCCGACAGGGCCGTGCGCGACGGGGCGCTGTCCATGGCCTGGACCGTGATCGATGCGGCCCTCTCCGTCTCGGACCGGGAGCGACTGCTGGCCGGTCACCCCGCCTGAGTCGTTCAGGCTGAGTTCACCGGATCACCGGGATGCTCCGATCCTGCGGTCGACCTGGCCTTCACCGGCCTCGGCGCGCACCGGGTCTCCGACTAGCTGGACAGCCGTAACCGGGCATCCGCCGAACTGTTGGCGCGTCTGGTCATGAGGCTGGAAGCGGGTCGAGAAGGGGTCGGTGAAGAGGGAGTGGAACCGACCAGGAGGCCTACACTGTGATGGCTCGGGAGTGGGGCGTCAGGCCGGTAGTGTGACCACCCGGCGCCCGCGGATGGGATGACGGATGGCGACGTACCATGCACTGGTGCGCCGCGGGCCCCGAGGACCTGGAGAGTCACCCATGTTCAGATCGGGAACGTCTCCAGACGGCCGGCGTCGGTGGGGGAACAAATGTTGGTCTCGGTCCCGATCGTGGAGGTCCGGGTCCCGATGGCGGATGTCCGGGTCGTGGGGGCAGAGCGGGCACGGGGGGTCGTCCCATCCTGCCCCCGTCCCCGGTAGCCCCGGTAGCCCCGGTAGCCCCGGTAGCCCCGGTAGCTCAGGTAGCCCCGGCCCCCGTCCCCGCCCGCTCCGAACGGCGGTGGTCGCGCTGGGCCTGGCCGCCGTCGTGGCCTACGCCTGGTGGGCCACCGGAGTACGGCCCTTCACGGCCATCGCCTACGTCGCCGTGGCTATTCCTGCCGTCATAGTGGCGACGGTTGCCGTGGCTGTGGCCCCGGGACGGTCCCGGCCCCCTGTCACATCGCCGGCAGACACCAGAGCCGCGCACGGCGGACCGTCGGGCCGGGGCGACGCGGTTCCCTGGCTCGTCCTCCTGGCGGCACTGGTCAGTCTCGAAGGTATCGCCTTGGCACTCGGTGGGCACTCCTCGGTCGTCCCGACACTGAGCACCGTGGTGGACCACGGACTCCGATGGCATCCGGTGCGCCTCCTCCTGTTCTGCGGATGGCTCTGCATCGGAGCCGCTCCCGTGGTCCGCACGACCCTCCGTAAGCGCCGCCGGGCGGGTTGAGGTGGTCGCCACCGTCGTCTGGTTGAGCCTGGTGGCGATCGGCGTCGCCTGGGAGGTGCGGTGCCGCCGGCCCGGGTCACCCTGGACGAGTCTCTCCGAACTGGGAGTGAGGATCGGAAGTGGCCGGCTCGGTCGGATCGTCCTACTCGTGCTGTGGGCCTTCGTCGGATGGCATGTCTTCGCCCGCTACACGGTCCCGCGCTGAGACTGATGTTCGCTCCCCCTGCCGTGGCCCGATCCCTGACGATCACCCTGGCGATGACAACGACGCCCAGCCCGTTCGGACACCCGCCGTCGGAGGTCCCGACCCGAGTACGGGCGCCGCTATGAGCGCCACCATCACGCCTGTCTCCTACTGGTCATCGGTGGTCCTGGCCGGAGGTCTGTGTGTCACCTTGTGCATTGCGGCCCGCCGGCACCCGGGAGGGTGGACGATCGACGTTGCCCGCGTCATCGGCGTCATTCTGGGCGCCGACGCCATCAGCTATACGGTGGCACTCGTGGCCCAGGGCACCTGGTCGGTCACCACCTCGTTGCCCCTGGCTCTGTGCAACGTGGGCATCGTGGTCGCCGCGGTGTCGTGCTGGTGGCGAATCGTGGCCCTGGTCGAGCTCACCTACTTCTGGGGACTGGCCGGGACCATCCAAGGCGTGTTCACGCCGGACCTCAACGTCGGCTTCCCGCATCTGGTCTTCTTCGAATACGTCGCCGGACATCTCGGGATCGTCACGGCCGCCCTCTTCCTGGTGGTCGGTTTGCGCATCGAGCCCCGACCCGGGGCAGTGCCGCGTGTGTTCGCCATCACCGTCGCCTACACGGCACTTGTAGGAGCGGTGGATGTCCTGACCGGCGCCAACTACATGTTCCTCCGCCGGCCTCCGGGTGAATGGACCCTGCTGCGACTGCTCGGGCCGTGGCCCTGGTACCTGCTGACCGCCTCGACGTTGGCGATCGTCCTCTTCACTCTGCTCGACATGCCGTTCTGGCCAGCTCGGCGCAGAGGTGGGTCGGCGCGCTCCCAACCGGACGGGCAGGACGAACCGACCGGGCGGGACGACGCCGGCGCCGGCCGGACGCTCCGAGCGTCGGCATCGACGACGGAGCGGATGCCATCGCGACAGACCCGGCCGCGATGAGGTTGAACCGGGGCACCTCACCGAGGTCCGACCCGGTCCCGGCTCTCCGGCTCCACCGTTGGACCGATCGTGCCGTCATCGGCGTGGCCCTGGCCGCCTTCGCCTCCGGATTCGGCCAGTTCGGTCTGGTAGCGGCGCTGGGAGACGTGGCTCGCGACTTCGGTCATGTGGCGCACGGCCTCACCGTCGCCGACCGGGTGGGGCTGTCCGGGACCGAGCTGGGGATCGGTCTAGCCATCAGTCGGCTGGCCTCCCTCGGCAGCCTGCCGCTCATCGGACTGGCCGACCGCTGGGGTCGCCGGACCGTCCTCCTCGGCACCCTGGTCATCGGGTTGACCCTGACGGTGGCCTCGGCGGCGAGCCCGGGCTACTGGTGGTTCGTAGCCGTCTTCGCCTGCGGTCGGCCCATGCTCAGCACCACCAACGCCCTGGCCCAGGTGTCCGCAGCGGAGCAGACGGGCTCGGGTGGACGCGCTTCGGCGGTGGCCCTCACCGCGGCAGGGTACGGAGTCGGGGCCGGCGTCATCGCCATCATCGACAGCCTGGCGTCGGGGGCGCTCGGATTTCGGGGGCTGTTCGCTCTGTCCATCGTCCCCTTGGCCATGGTGCCCGTACTGCGACGGTGGATCGAGGAGCCCGACCGGTTCGCCGTCGAGGCCGCCTCCCAGGATCATCCTCTGCCTGTCGTCGGCCCGATCGCACCACGGTTCCGGCGGCGGCTGGCATTGGTCGCCCTCCTGGGTTTCGCCCTGTCGGTGATCACCGGACCGGCGACCAGCTTCGTGTTCGTCTATGCCCAGAACGTGCTGCACCAACCGGGGTATGTCACCGCGGCCATGGTGGTCGGTGCCGGCATGGCCGGCCTGGGCGGCCTACTGGCGGGACGATGGCTGGCCGACCACCTGGGGCGGCGCCCCACCGGAACGTTGGCCATGGTTGGCATCGCCGCCTTCAGCACCCTCACCTACACCGGATCGCGGACGGCTCTGGTGGTCGGCTACATCCTCGGTGTGCTGGCCGGATCGGTCCTCGCGCCTCCGACCGGTGCGCTCCTCGCCGAACTCTTCCCCACCTCGGTACGCGCATCGGTGGCCGGATGGTGGGTGGCAGCCGGGGTGCTCGGAGCCGTGACCGGCCTGGTGGTGTTCGGAGCGGTGGCGGATGTCGGAGACCGCTTCGGACTGGCGGCGGTCCTCACATTCCTGCCGGCTGCCGCGGCCGCCGGGCTGTTCTGGCTCGTCCCGGAGACACGAGGCAAGGAACCCGAAGACCTGTGGCCGCGGGACACGCTCTCACAATGACCACGGGCGCGCTCGAGGGCGGGCCCGAGCCTCACTCCTCTAGGTCGAACAGGGGCGGGCTGGTGCCGGGGGGTGGGACGGGAGGGCGGGGTTCGGCCGTGGTCCTGGCCTTGCGCCTCCGTTTGGGCCGTGTGGGTTCCTTCGGGGTGTCGGGTGGGATCCACTCCCACCCCCCGGGGCCCTTTTGAAGCACATAGCCCTGGTGGGTGCGCTGGCGGTGGTGGCGGGTGCAGATCCGGGCCAGGTTGTCGAGGGTGGTGAGACCACCGTGGGCGAAGTCCTTCACCCAGTGGTCGGCCTCCAGGCCCAGGCGGGCGTCACAGCCGGGCACCACACACCTCGGGTCCCGGAGGAGGAGGCCGGCCCGGACGTCACGGTGCTGGTGGCGACCGGGTGACCATACCGAGTGGACGTCGGTGGCACTGGTGACGAACACCTGGAACAGGCAGTCACCGAGGAGCTCCTGGGCCCAGGCCACCGACACCGGTCCCACCCCGGCGATCTCACAGCGGCCCCCGGGTCCGACCTTCCCCCGGCGCAGGGTGTCGAGGTCGATGATCACGTTGAGCTTGGCCCCGGGCTGGGGGGTGCGCACCGGGGGGGCGGCCGCGGCGGGATGGCCGGTGTCGGCCCCGGCGGCCGCTGTGAGATCGCCGGTGCCGGGTTGGGCCGCCTCGGCCCGCTTCGGGCTTAGGGGGCCGAGGAACGTGCCGGTGATGAGGGCGTAGAGGGCATCGGCCCGGTAGTTGTCGGCGGTCTCGAAGCGGCCCTCGGCTTTGGCCTGGCGGTACTGGCGGTCGGCCTGGGCGTCCAGGCACGCCTTGACCTCGGCCCCGACCTCGGGGGTGAGGGTGGCCCGGAGGCCGAAGGACCCGTCGTCGTCGATGTAGTCCCGACAGCTCCGGTTCTGGTGCAGGCGCCGGTGGTGACGGGCGGCGTCCTCGGTCGAGCGTCCCTCGGCTCGGGCCCGTTGGCACCGCTCCTTGTGCTCGGCGTCGGTGTCGGTCTGTGCCCCTTGGACCAGGTCCTCTTCCCGGTCGGGGTTGATCCGGGCCGCCTCGGACACCCGTTGGGCCCGACGTCTGGAGATCCGGCCCCCCCGGAGGGCCTCGTCGATGGCGGGCTGGTCGGCCAGGTTCTCTCCCAGCCGCACCGTGTCCTTCGACTCCCCCACCGAGTCCCCGGTGGCAGCGGCGATGTACTCGGCCGCCGAGCGGTGCCCGGTGCGGGTGTGGATGTTGGAGCCGGCCACCCGGGCCGCGGCCAGGGTCTTGCCGGCCATGGCGGTCCGTTCCATCTCGGTGAAGAACTTGAGCAGGGTGACCGAGTCGTCCCCCGAGTAGCGCCCGGCCTCGTAGCCGGAGACGAAGGCCTTCAGGACCTCACCGGCGGCCCGGGTGCAGGCGAAGTCGGGGCCGGTGTCAGAACCGGTGCCAGAACCGGTGTCGGGACCGGTGCCGTTCTGCTCGGAGTCGGGGGCCGTCACTGCCATGGGACCACTGAACCAGGGGGGTGTGACAGTGGCCCGGGCCGTGGGTTCCCATGGAACCGGATCCCAACCCGTATGGGGCCCAATCACCAGAGAATTCCCTGGTCAACCGTTCGGGTGGAACTCCCCGAACACCCCCCGCAGGACGTCGGACACCTCGCCCAACGTGGCCATGGCGGCCAGTGCCGTCTTCATGGGCAACAGCAGGTTCTGGGTTCCGCGGGCGGCCGCCTCTACGTCGGCCAGGGCGGCGTCGACCGCGGGCTGCGATCGCTCCTGGCCGGACCCGCTTGACCCGGGCCACCTGGGACCGCTGGAGCTCGGGGTCGATGGGGAAGACCTCGGTGGGCTCGAGCTCCTCGTCGACGAACTTGTTGACCCCGACGATGACCTTGTCGCCGGAGTCGATGTCCTTGGCGTAGGCGTAGGCGGCCTGCTCGATCTCCTGTTGCATGTACTGGGCCTCGATGGCGTCCACGGCGCCGCCCATGCCGTCGATGCGCTCGAGGTACTCCCAGGCGCCCTTCTCCACCTCGTCGGTCAGGGACTCCACGAACCACGAGCCGGCCAGGGGATCGACGGTGTCGGCGATCCCCGACTCGTAGCCCACGATCTGCTGGGTACGGAGGGCCACCTTGGCGGCCCGCTCGGTGGGCAGCCCGAGGGCCTCGTCGAAGCCGTTGGTATGGAGGCTCTGGGTGCCACCCAGGGCGGCCGCCATGGCCTGGAGGGTGACCCGGACGATGTTGTTCTCCGGCTGCTGGGCGGTGAGGGTGGAACCGCCGGTCTGGGTGTGGAAGCGGAGCAAGGTGGACTTCTTGTCCTTGGCCCCGAACCGCTCGGTCATGATCTTGGCCCACATGCGCCGGGCGGCGCGGTACTTGGCCACCTCTTCGAACAGGTTGTTGTGGGCGTTCCAGAAGAAGCTGAGTCGGGGGGCGAAGGCGTCCACGTCGAGCCCGGCGGCCAGGGCCGCCTCCACATAGGCGATCCCGTTGGCGATGGTGAAGGCGATCTCCTGGACGGCCGTCGAGCCGGCCTCGCGGATGTGGTAGCCGGAGATGGAGATGGTGTTCCAGGCGGGGAGGTGCTCGGCGCAGTAGGAGAAGGTGTCGGTGACCAGGCGCATCGAGGGCCGGGGCGGGTAGATGTAGGTGCCCCGGGCCACGTACTCCTTCAGGATGTCGTTCTGGATGGTGCCGCCCAGCAGCTTCGGGTCGACCCCGTTCTCCTCGGCCACCAGTTGGTAGAAGAGGAGGAGGATGGCGGCGGTGGCGTTGATGGTCATCGAGGTGGTGACCTGGTCGAGGGGGAGCCCGGCCAGCAGCAGGCGCATGTCGGCCATGGAGTCGATGGCCACGCCGACCTTGCCCACCTCCCCCTCGGAGCGGGGATGGTCGGAGTCGTAGCCCATCTGGGTGGGGAGGTCGAAGGCGCAAGACAGCCCGGTCTGACCGGCCCCCAGCAGGAACTTGAACCGCTCGTTGGTCGACTCGGCCGTGCCGAATCCGGCGTACTGGCGCATGGTCCAGAGGCGGCCGCGGTACATGTCGCCCCGGATGCCCCGGGTGTAGGGGTACTGACCCGGGGTGCCCAGCTGCTGGTCGGGGTCCCAGCCGTCGAGGTCGGCCGGTCCGTAGACCGGGTGGATCTCGATGCCCGAGTCGGTGAACCGTTGGTCCTCGGGCTTGGCTGACGCGCTGTCCGGTGCCATGGCAACAGGTTACGGTCTCCCGCTCCCAGCAGGAAAAACGGGGCCCTCGGGGGCCACGGGGGTCCGGGCCGGCTGTGTGGTCCAGGCCCACCCGGTCCCCGCCGGACCCTGGGACATCCCGGGGTCCGGCTCGTGCCCCTGCTGAAGCGCCCCGGGAGGTGCTGGCTCAGACGCCCACCGGAGGTGCGACCGCGTGGGGCATGCACAGGTCGTCGTACTCGGCGATGACGATCTCACCGGCGTCGGGACCGCAGGCCGGGCAGTGGGGATCCCGGTGCACCTTGAAGGTCCGGAAGCTCTGCTCGAGGGCGTCGTAGGCCAGCAGCCGGCCCTGTAGCGTCTCCCCGATCCCGAGCAGGATCTTGATGGCCTCGACGGCCTGGATGGAGCCCACGATGCCCGGCAGCACGCCCAGCACACCGGCCTCGGCACAGCTGGGGGCCAGCTCGGCCGGAGGAGGCTCGGGGATCATGCACCGGTAGCAGGGGCCCACGTAGGGGTTGAACACCGTGGCCTGGCCCTCGAACCGGAAGATCGACCCGTGCACCACCGGGATCCGCTTGAGCAACGAAGCGTCGTTGACCAGATACCGGGTGGGGAAGTTGTCGGTTCCGTCCACGATCACGTCGTAGCCGTCGATGATGTCGAGGATGTTGTCGGCGCCCAGGCGCACGTCGTAGGTCACCACGTTCACGTCGGGGTTGATCAGGGTCAGCGTCTTCTTCGCCGAGTCGACCTTCCGCTCACCGATCCGGTCGGTGTTGTGGAGGATCTGCCGCTGGAGGTTGGAGGCGTCCACGACGTCCATGTCGATGATCCCGATGGTCCCCACGCCGGCGGCGGCCAGGTAGAGGGCGGCCGGCGACCCCAGTCCGCCCGCCCCGAGGAGCAGGACCTTGGAGTCGAGCAGCTTCAGCTGGCCGGTCTCCCCCACCTCGGGCAGGAGCAGATGGCGCTGGTAGCGGTTGCGCTGCTCGGGGGTGAGGGACTGTGGAGCCGACCCAGTCGCGTCCTTCGTCCTTCCACCGGTTGAACCCACCGATGACCGAGGCCACGTCGGTGTAGCCCAGCTCCTGCATGGTCTGGGCGGCGAAGGCCGACCGGGTCCCACCGGCGCAGTACACGACCACGTGGCTGGACTTGTCGGGGATCCGCCCCTCGACCGAGGTCTCGAGGGTGCCCCGCGGGATGTGCACGGCTCCGGGCAGGGCGCCCTGCTCGTACTCGTCGGGCTCACGGACGTCGAGGACCACTGTGGGGCCGGCGGCGATCTCCTCGTCGGCCTCGGCCGGCTCGACCTCTCGAATGGCCGACTTGGCGTTGGCCAGCATCTCCCTGAACGTGGGCACGGTGATCACGATCCTTCTTCATCGGCACTCGTACTGCATCGGCTGTCTCATCGGCACGCGGCAGCCGGCTCCCGCCGACCGACCGCACACTCCGACTACAGGTGAAACAGTACCAGCGGGGTCAACATTCCCGAGGGCCGGTAGCGTGCGCCCATGGAGCCACCATGGAGCTGACCGAGGCCATCGCCAGTCGCCGCATGACCAGGAACTTCGCCGGGCGGTCCATTGACCGGGGCATGGTCGACTCCCTGTTGAGGGACGCCTTGAGGGCCCCCTCGGCCGGGAACACTCAGGGGCGCGAATTCGTGGTGCTCGAAGGTCCTGACCAGACGGACCGCTACTGGCAAGCGACCACCGACGAGTCGTGGCGGGCCGGTTCTCGGCGGTTTCCCGGCCTGTCCCGGGCCCCGGTGATCGTCCTGCCGTTCGCCGACCCCGACGCCTATGCGGCCCGGTACCGGGAGCCGGACAAGGCCCGGGACGACGGCCGGCCCGTGGAGTGGGTGGTCCCGTTCTGGTACGTGGACACGGCCTTTGCCGTCATGCACCTGCTGCTCGGTGCCGCCGACCGGGGTGTGGGGGCGGCATTTCTCGGCAATTTCCGCGGCGAGGACCGGCTGGTGGAGTCCCTCGGCGTCCCCCCAAATCTCCGCTGGATCGGGGCGGTCCTCCTCGGTGAGCCGGCCGAGCCCGATCCCCCCTCCGCCTCGGCACGGCGACCCCGTCGCACCCTGGAGGACAGCGTGCACCGGGGCCGCTGGTGAGGAGCGAGCCCCCCCACCGGTCGACAGGACCGCCATCATGATTGAAATGCCGGCGCCCGGGGCGTACCATCAGCGAGAACAGACCAGGTGGACGGGCCTGTCCGGGCATGGTTCCCACCGATAGGCACGTCCGAGAGGGGGGTCGGCACATGACGGACACAGCGGTGACGGACACAGCGGTGACGGGTTCGGTGGTAACGGACTCGGCGGTCACCGTGGAGGCGGGGCCGCCGGACACCGGAGTATCCCCTCCCGACGCTCAGGTCGGTCCTCCCCCTCCCCTCGAGTTCTCCATCGTTCCCGTCCGGGGACTGCCCATCGTGGCCGTATTGCTCATCGGCCTGGTCGTGGCCATCGGCACCAACAACCTTTGGGCCCTCACGTTCTTCCATGTCGGGGGCGGGGGTCTGTGGACGAGCATCGACCTCTTCCTTGGGCTGATCATCGGACCGATCCTGGGCCGCCTGTCCATCCCGGCCCGGGTGGAGTTCACGGTCCGGTTCATGCCCAAGATGCTGTTGATCATGCCCACCCTGGTGGCGATGACCCTGGGGGCCGGATTCCAACTGGCGCGTCATGTCGGCAACCTGGACGCCAACTACCCCCACCACGGATGGCTGGTGGCCTCCTACATCATCGTCGGGGTGATGGCGGTCATCGCCCTCGGACTGCTCGAACCGGCCAATCTGGCTGTCCTGTTCGAACTCAAGAAGCCCCGTCCCAACGGGGAGCGCATCGGAAGGCTGATGAAGATCTTCATCTATACCGCGGGGATCACCGGCCTCATGCAGATCGCCACCATCGTCATCATGACCTTCCTGGCCAGCCGATGAGTACCGCCACTGATCTACGCCCTGAACCCGACGAGGTCGATCTCCAACAGGCCGGCCTACCGCCGGTTGCCCGGCTGGCCACGCTCACCCTGGCGCTGGTGGTAGCAGGAGGCATCTGGATGGCCGCCCACTACGACCACCATGCGACCCTGGTGCCCGCCGTCGTCCTCGCCGTAGCCGGCGGCCTCGTACTCCTGGTCAACGTGGCACTGCTGTCGCGGATCCCGGCGTTCGCCTGGGATGTGTTCTTCCGAGTCTTCGGTTGGGCCCTGCTCGCCTACCTGGTCATCGCCGGAATCCTCGAGTACGTCTTCATTTTCGACCACACGCCATCCCGCCAACTGGCGCTGTTCAGCGTGATGCTGGCCCTGTTCGCCGTCAACGTTCCCATGCTGCTGGCCTTCTCGGTGGCTCGCTACCAACCGTTCCCGGACTGACCGGACTGACCGGACTGACCGAACTGACCGGACTGACCGGACTGACCGGACTGACCGGACTGACCGGACTGACTGGACCGGGCGGACGGGGCCGGACCGGGTGGACGGGGCCGGACCGGGCGGACGGAGGCCGGACGCGGCGGGAGGGGTGGACCGCCCGCATCAACCGGGCTGCACCAGCTGGGCGCCATCGCCGGTTTCCGAGTGCGGTGCGGTATCCGGGGCCGGCGCGGTTTCCGGGTCCGGCGTGCGCGGCTCCAGCGTCGGGCCACCGCGGCGACGGCCTTCCTCCACCGCTACCGCAGCAAGCACGGCGGACAATGCCACCATCGAGGCGATCTGGGCCGGCGCACCGAACGCACCGCTGTGGAGCGCCGGATTGGTATTGACGTCGATCGCCACCACGACTCCGGCCACGGTGAAGGCCGCTGCCGCCAGCACGGCCATGGCGTTGCTGCCCCACCGGTAGGCGGCGGCCAGAAGCGGGACGAGAACCAGTGCCAGCCAGCCGCCGACGGCGATGGCTACGACGGCGGCTCCGGCGACCAGGAGCCAGGCCAGCGGCTTCCTTCTCCGACCAGACGGATCGAGCCGCGATCGATCCACGCCGACCAGAGCCAGGATGGCCAACAAAACGAGGAATACCGCTCCCAGCGCCAGGCCAGCCCGGTAGGTCCTATCGGGGGCAAACGTCATGGTCACGGTCCCCGCCGCACCGGCGGGGACGATCCAGCCCTGCTCCCACCCGTCAAGGCGGACCGGACTTAGGGTTCGCCCGTGGAGGGTTGCCACCCACCCGCCGCTGTAGTTCTGGGCGACCTGGAGATAGGAGGCACCACCGGCGTTCACAGCCACTGTGCGCCGACCGGCCGTCCAGGTGAGGACCCGGGCCGTGCGGGTGCGGGACGAGGCCGCCGAGGTCGCCGGCTGAGCGGTGAGACCGGTCACCACGTAGGCGCTGTCAGAAGGTGTCGACGGAAACGAGAGGGTGTGTCTCCCGGCGGCAAGGCCGGCGGCCGGATAGGCACACACCCGGAGGTCCATCGGTATGAGGTCGACCAGGTCTCCGAGCGTCCCGGTGATGGCGGTGGTCACAGGGTTGCCGTCGATAGCCACCTCGGGTCCGGTTCCGCACGGGAGGTCGACCGGTGTCGTCGGAGCGGGAGCGATTGGGACGGTCGAGGTCACGTTGGGCAGCCCGATCGACGACAGGCCCACCGGTACGGTGATGGGGATCCCGTCGACGGGGACGGCACCCAACCGGTGGGCGACACCGGTGAACTCGACGGTGAGCCTGTCGGTGGTCATGGGCGTGAAATAGATCGTCGATCCGATGGGAGGCACGGACACCTTCTGGCTCTGGGTCCCGTCCGAGATCGTCAGCTCCGTAGGCCGGCTGGCCTTTGAGGCGAACCCCAAGGTGAGGACGCCCACGGGGCGTACCTCTCCCCACCGGAGCGTCAGCGACGGATCGGTGTCGTCGATTCCGGCGATCCAGGGCGAGGTGGACTGCTCGACCAGGTTCTGGGGCCGGAAGCGGGGAAGGTCGCCCAGCGATGAGCTGGCCGTGATCTGGAGGGCCTGATCGGCCGTCGGGGCAGCAAAGGCGAGGACCCGGTCCAGGGCGGGACCGGGGACGGGTACGGCCGTGCCCGACACCGTGGCGTCCATGGCCCGGGGCAGGACGAACGTCCGGGGTATCGGTCCTTCGAGGTTGGCCGGATCCCCCAGATCGAGGTTGGGGTTGACGATGGGTTCGTCAAGACTGACGACCGTCTTCCCTCGTGAGGGACCGGCGAAGGCCGTCAGCCCGTCCGAGGGCAATTGCATGGCCGGTCGGAACGAGACCCCGGGAATGGCGACGTGGGTGATGCCGGCACCGAGCGGACCGAGAAAGGAGGGGTGTCGGGCGGGGCGCACGGCATCGATGGTGATGCGGAGATGGCGGGTCCGGCCCGGGGCCACCGATACCCGTACGGGGGCACTCCCCACCGGGAGCGATCGCTGGACCGATCCCCGGTCGGTGGTCACGGTGACCCGGCTGATGGTCGGGCGCTGCCTGCTGTCGTCGAACGGGGCGATGTCGATGGTGGTCAGCGGGACCGGCCGGGGCAGGGTGATGGACACCCACTGACCCACCGAGTCGCCTGTGGCTGTGGCCACCCAGGCCGTCAGGGGGTCGCTGTCAAAGGCGGCGGCGGGGCCTTCGGACGGCTCGTCGTAGAGCGGGGTCGACCCGTAGGAGCTGGCCGATACCGATGAGGCTCCGATCGGCGCCGCCACGGTCTGGGATCCGGCAGCCGTCCCGATGGAGTAGGTCAGAGGAACGCCGGGGACCGAGTCACCCGGCAGTTGTCCCGGGCCGAGCAGATACGACTGGTTGTCGTCGATCTCGCCGAACGAGGTGGCCCGCCTCTGGTTCCCATCGGTCACCACCCAGGTCGCCCCGGGGGCGGATGCCGACCCGGTGGCGTCGGGATCGTGGGCCAGCACCGCAGCCCGTCCCGTCAGCACTCCGGCACCCGCCAGCGGAAGCAGCGATCCGCTCGAACCGCTGACGACCAGCGGATCGGCGGCCGGAAACGTCTGGACCTCGGAGTGAGCCGGGTCGACCCTGAAGATCTCGACCGGCCTCAGGTGGAGTGACGACGCCGAGTCGTATACGGGGAGATCGCCATTGGCCACCTGACTGAGTGGCAGGTAGGGACCGAACGAGGCCACCTCGGTGAGACCAGCCGTCTCCCGCAGTACCTGATGGACCTGAGCAGGAGGCAACGAGTGGGTCAGCGTGCGATTCAGGTCATTGCGCTCCACCACGTAGTCGATGCCGGACCTGGCCAGGTACTCGGCCAGTCCGGGGGACGAGATACCCGCGGCCAGGACACTCTCCACGGTGCTGAGCATCTGGGTGTTCCCGTTGGATCCCAGGGGAATGATCGACCGAGCGGTCACCGAGGTCGAGGTGAGGACGCGGAGCGGCTCGTCGAGCGGCTTGCCCCAGGTGTACTCGGCCGAGGTGGCGCCGGGGACGAGGAGGGCGGTCTGGTCGCCCTGATGGGCATCGAGCCACGCCGCGCCCTGGGTCCAGTAACTCGGAATCGACGCGAATCCACCGGTCGGATAGAGCTGTTGCTGCCAGAACGGCATGGCCGCCAGCACGACGATGACCACGGCCACAAGCCCGACGAACCGTCGCCAACTGCTTGCCGGGAGCAGGGCGCGCCAGCGAGACCCCACGCCTTCCCAGGAGATCGTGGACAACACCCACATCAGTCCTAGGGCCAGTGGCAATGCCACCGCTCCCGAGAACTTGGACACGTTCCGCACCGGACTGAGGCTGTTGGACAGCAGCGACACCGCCGGCGCTGAGAAAGGGCCGGCCAGCGCACCGCTGTAGCCGATGCCGATCATCACGACTCCGAAACTCAACCCGGCCACCAGAAATAGGCGCTCGGGAATGCGTCGGGCCAATCCGGCCAGTCCCAGCCCCGTCACCACGGCCGTGGCCACGATGGCGATCGAGGACGTCACCAGGGTCCAGGCCCCTCGCAACAACGGGCTTCCCAGGTCGAAATAGTTCAACCAGTATGAGGTCCCCCGGAGCGCCTCGAACAGGGAGGTCGTCGACGTCGTGGTGGTGGCCGTCTCCGTGTAAGGCAGGTAGTTGTAGCCGTACTTCCCCTGGAGCAGGGCCGGAGCGGTCCACCAGAAGGTGGCCAGCACCACGCACACGACCCACCAGCCGACAAGTGAACGTCGACGCGGCCCCGCCGCCCGGGTGACCAGCCAGATCACAGCCAAGGGCAGGGCGGCCACGATGACCGTGGCGTTCACTCCCCCCATCAGGGCCAACGCCACTCCGGACTTGGCCGCGGCGCGTCGGGGGGATCCCTGGCGCGATCCCATCACCAGGGGTCGCAGCAGCCAGGGCAGGAGCATCACCGCCAGCAACGACTCCGACACCGAAGCCCATGTCACGACGATGGGGGCGACACTGTAGGCGACGCCCCCCAGCACCCTCGTCCACTGGCTTCCGATGCCGAGCGCCTCGGCCAGTCGGATGGCACCCCACGCCCCGATCGTGAGCAGCAACGCCAGCCAGATCCTCTCCGCCATCCAGACGGGCAGGTGGATGGCGTGGGCCAGTGCGAAGAAGGGGGCCATGGGGAAGAGGTAGCCGAAGGACTCGACCTGGACAGAGCCTGATGCCACCGACTGGTTCCAGAGGTGGAGGCTCGACTGGATCCAGGTCAGTGGGGCCATGGCCACAGGGAGTTTGGTATCGTCCTCGATGAGCCCGGGGGCCTGGACCATCGCAGCCAGCAAGAACAGCCCGGCAAGCGATGCCAGTACATGGCGGCTGATGGGATCGTGGCAAGGACGGGACTCCTCCGGCACGGGCGCAGAGGACGGGGCGGCGGGCGGGCGGGCCGATACCGTCGGGGCCGGGGCGGTGGCCCACGTCGTACTCACTCCGGTACCCACGATGCCCCATCTCCCATGTAGTTCGGGATGCGCCGTCGACCACACCCCGACTCATCCGAAGACACGCTGCCGGCTCTCATGGTAGGGCAACACGCTGCCTCCTTGGCCCCGGGGCGTCGGCTGCCCCTCCCGCCCGGCCTCCCGCCGTCGTGTACCGCTGGATCGCCACCACCGCACGTGCTTCCCACCACACGGGGAGTGGTCTGGTGGCGCAGGGTGGCGACCTCAGGCCCTGGTCCTCCAGGGTCGATCGCGCAGGAAGAGGGAACGGCCGGGGGGCGGCAAGGCATAGTGGGGCGACATGGCGAGGACCAGTTCGCGTGCGGAAGGTGGGTCCTCGACGGTGGGCATCGGGACGACCGACAGCTCTGGCGACATCGGGGTCGACAGGGAGGATCCCCTTCGACCCTTCAAGGTGACCCACCCACTGAGCAGCATGGTCCCGGTCTGGGCAGCCAGGAAGGCGAGGGCGAAAGCGGTGGCCGATGGTCGGAAGGCCCAGCACACCACGACCACAAGCATCCCCAGCGCCGGGGGGGGCCACGGTCTCGCCACCCCACGGGCCACGCCGGCGTTGATGAACACCGATGTGGTCCCGCCTACGGCCATGGCCGTTCCCAGCACGGCCAGGAGCAGGAAGGACGGTGCCGGCTGGTCGAGCACCGCACCGATCACATGGCGGAGGGCGAGGAGCACCGCCGTCACCACCAATCCGAGCGCGAGGGTGGCTGCGGCGGCGTGGACGATCAGCCGGCGGGAGGCGCTCAGCCGGACGAAGGGGAAGATGATCGATCCGATGGCCAGGAGGGCGATGTACACGCCCTTGGACGGGGTGGCCGCCAGGTCGTAGACCTTGGCTGCTCGCGGGGCCAGGCCGCTCGGCGCTAGGAGTACGTCCATCTGGACGAACAGACCCAGGAGCACGAGGGTCAAGGAGGCGTTGAAGAGCGACGTCATCGGCCGTTCCACTCCCTCGGTGCTCAGCGGCCGCCTGGGCAGCACCACCAACGCTGTGGCGGTGGCCAGGGCCAGGGCGCCGGCCAGCCCGCCGATGCCCAGGGTCAGGCCGGCGACCGCACCCACCACCACCCGGATGCCGCTCTCCAAGCCCATATTGGCGCCGAGCGCCCCGAAGCGGTGGACACCGATCAGTGCTCCCCGCTGGACGGCGAGGGGCAGGGCCGCCACCAGCTGGGCCACGATGAAGATCACGGCCAGCACGGGCACCCTGAGCACCAGCGCCAGGAGCGGCGACACCACGATGCCTCCGGCGGCCAGGGTACCGAGGAACCGGGGGGAGAAGCGGGGCAGGGCGGACCCGTCGGCCGCCAGTGTGGCGGCCCGGAGTTGGACGCCGGACGGGATGAGGGAGATCACGAACGAGAGTCCGAGAATGGCCGAGAGAGCAGTGAACTTGACCGAGTGATGACGGGACAGGACGGCCAGCAGGATGGCCGTCGACATCCCGATGGCCACGGTTCCTCCCCACAGCACCGCGCTGCCGCCGGCCATCCTCCGACGACGAATGGCGGTGCTAGCCCGCTGACCCTGTGTGGGGGCTGTCGTCATGGCGCCTTTGCCTGGTGAGGGTGGCCCGGTGTGACGTCTCGGCGGAGGACGGGGGGGCCAGAAAGCCCGTTCGAGGGCCACCGTGCGGAGCGCCACAGCACAGCGACGGCGCCCTTCCTCACACCGCCATCCCCTCCTCCGCCACGGGAGGGTCTGGGTCCGCCTTGGGTTGGCGCCGCTCTTCGACGATCACGACGCTGAGTACGGCGCACAGGGCGATGATCGAGGCGATCTGGGCGGGGGCGCCGAACGCGCCCAGGTTTCGGCCCGGAACGATCGAGGGATCGGCGGCCACGGCGATGCCGGCCACAGCGAACGCCCCGCCGGCCACGACCGCCATGACCTTGTTCCCCCACCGGTGGGCGACCAGCACCAACGGTACGAGCGCCAGCGCTAACCATCCACCGACCGCCACAGCGGCGAGACCGCCGGCGACGGCGAGGATCCAGCCGGGCAGTGGAGCCATGGGTCCGACGGACTTGTAGGACGAGCGTCGGCGGCCCGTGAAGGCCAGGAGGGCCAGCACGACCAGTAGCAGTCCCCCGAAGAGTACTTCGATTCTGAACGCGGCATCCGCGGACATGGTCAAGGTCACCGTCCCGGCCGCGCCAGCCGGGACGAGCCAGCCCTGCTCCCACCCGTCCAGGCGGATGGGCGACAACTGCTTGCCATGGAGCGACGCCACCCATCCCTGGTTGTAATTCTCAGCCACCTGGACATAGGTTGCCGGTCCGGCGCCAAGGGCGATCGTGCGGTGAACCGGGGACCACGACGTGATCCGCGCTGACCGCTTGGCGAGTGTCGCGCTTGGTGCGCCTGCCGGTTGTGCCGTCAGGGCCGTCACCTGAAAGCCGCCACTGGGGGCGTTGCCACCAGTGGGGAAGGAAATGGTGTGGCTGCCTGCGGCCAGAGTGGTCGACGAGGCGCCACAGACGGTGAGCTTCATGGGCAGGAGATTGATCAGATCGCCGAGTGTGCCGCTGACCGAGGTCGGTCGGGCAACACCGTCGATCTCCACGACCGGCCCGAGGCCGCAGGTGGTGGCGATCGGCGTGGACATCGGGTCCGCAGATGGCGCACTCGTGGTCACCGCCGGTACCGCCAGGGAAGCGAGCCCCACCGGTAGTTGCAAGGGGATGCTGCCCGTGGGGATGGTGGTCACCCCTTTGGACACGCCGACGAACGTCAGCGTCAGTTTGTTTGTCGTCATCGGTGCGAAGGAGATTGCGCCACCCTTCTTCGGCACGGTGACGGTCCGTGTGCCGACAGGACTTTTGATGATGATCCTCTTCGGTATGGCCGCATCCGGGGTGAGCCCCACCGTGATTGAGCCCACCGGCTTCTTCCCCGTCCACGCGATCGTGAGGGTCGGCTTCTTATCGCCAAGACCGGCGATCCACGGAGCTGAATTGTTCACAATCAGATTCGCGGGGCGGAACCGGGGTAGCTGGCCCAACCACGAACTGGCTGCGATGGTGAGCTTCACGCCTTCCGGATGGGCGACAAAGCCAAGGATCTGCTCGAGCTGCGCGGTGGGAAGGGGCACGGCGGTACCGCTCAGCGATGCGGCCATCGACTTGGGAAGTATGAACTTCCGGTCGATGGGTTCGGCGTTCGTGGTGTCCGGGATTTCACTGGTGGGGTTGGGAACGGGCTCGCTGATCGAGACGACGGGGTCGCTGCTGGTGGGCGCTCGGTAGGCAGCCAACTCGTTGGAGGGAAGTTGCATGCCGGCTCGATAGGTGATTCCGGGAATCGCCACGTGAGTGATGCCCGCGCCGAGGGGACCGAGGAAATACTGCTTGGTCGGCGGGCGGACGTCGTCGATGGTGATGGATAGATGACGGGTCGGGCCGGGGGCTACGGAGACCTTCACTCCGGTGTTCACTCTGGGAAGGTCTCGTTTGACTGAGCCCCGGTCGGTGGTGATGGTTACCTCACTAATCGACGGTCGGGACTTGAGATCATTGAGGGGGGTAATGGTGATCGACCTGAGGGGGACGGCCCGGTTCAGCGTGATGGACACCGATTGGCCTACCGAGTTGTCGACGGAATCGGCTACCCACGCCGTGGTGGGATCATCGTCGAAGGCTGACGAAGGTCCCTCGGTTGGTTCGTCGAACAGCGTCGTGGACCCGAAGGAGGTGGCCGTCACGGACGCAGCACCGCTGGGGGCGGCCACCGTGGACGAGTGGCTCCCGGACACCACCTTGTAGATCAGAGGCACTCCGGGAGTGAGCCACTGCGGGAGCTGCTTGGCACCAAGCAGGTAGGAGGTGTTGTTGGCGATGCTTCCGAACGCCACGTTCCGCCGCTGGTTGGAGTCGGTGATGGCCCACGTGGACCCGGGAGTGGAAGCTACGCCTACGGCTTTCGGATCACCGGCCAACACTGCGGCCCGCCCGGCCAGTACGCCCGCTCCGGCGAGGGGCAGCAGTGAGTCGGTCGAGCCACTCACCACCAGCGGATTCTTGGCCGGGAATGTCTGAACCTCCCCGCCAGCGTGGATGACCTTAAAGATGTCGATGGAGCGGAGATGGAGCGCGGTGGGAGAACTGTAGACGGGCAGAGTACCGAACGAAGCCTGACTCCTGGCAATGTAGGGGCCGAAGGATGCAACCTGTTCCAGTCCCGGGGTCTGGCTCAACACCTGGTGCACCAGGGCGGGAGGCTGCGCTCCGGTCGCCTGGAGGTTGAGGTCGTTTCGCTCGACCAGGTAGTCGATCCCGGATCGGGAGAGGTACTGGGCAAACCCGGGCGGCGAGGTGCCGTCGTTGAACACATTGTCGATGGCACCGAGCATCACGGTGTTGCCGTTGGACCCCAACGGGATCAGCGAGCGAACAGTGATAGATGAATTTCGTGAGTACCGCCAAGGGCTCGTCGGTCGGCTTCCCCCACGTGTAGACGGCCGATGGGGAGCCCGGCACCAGGAGCGAGGTCCGCTCGTCCTGGTGGACATTGAGCCAATTTGCGGCCTGCGTCCAGTACGAAGGGATGGCGGTGAATCCGCCGGTCGGATAGAGCTGCTGGCGCCAGAAGGGCATGGCGGCCAAGAACACAGCCAGGACGGCCACGATTCCGATCCAGTAACGGGTGCTCTGCTCCGCCTGTGGCCACCATCTAAGTCGAGCTCTCACCCCGCTCCACGAGACGTTCGAGACCATGTAGATCAGGCCGAGCACCAGGGGTAGGGTCACTTCGGGCGAGAACTTCGAGACATTCCTCAGTGGGGCCAGTTTCCCTTGCAGGAGGATCTGCGCCTCGTGCGAAAACGGGCCGGCCAAGGTGCCGGCATACCCAATGGCGATGATCACTACGCCGAATGTCATTGTGGCAACGAGAAACAGGCGCTCGGGAATGCGACGGGCCAGCCCGGCCAGACCCAGGGCGGCGACCACGGCACTGCCGAGGATGGCAGCCGACGCAGTCACCAGCGTGTACGCACCGGGGTAGATGGGTCCTCGTATGGAGAAGTAGTTCAACCAGTAGGACGCACCCCGGAACGCCTCGAACGGAGAAGCCGTGCTGGTCGTCGTGGCCGAGGTCTCGGTGTAGGGAAGGTAATTGTACGAGTATTTTCCCTGCAATACGGCGGGAACGACCCACCAGAACATGGCGAGCACCACGGACAGGATCCACCACCCGGCCAGGGCCCGGCGCCGGGGTCCCCGCTGCCTCGAGAGCAGCCAGAGTATGCCCACCGGCAGTATGGCCAGAATGACAGTGGCGTTCACTCCTCCCATGAAGGCCAGTACCACACCCGATTTGGCTGCTGCCCTCCTCGGTGATCCCGTTCGCGCGCCGACGACGAGGGGCTGGAGCAGCCACGGCAGAAGCAGCACGGCGACGAGCGTGCCCGACCGTGCCGTCCAGGTGACGGTGATAGGCGCGATGACGTAGGCCACCCCGCCGAGCACCCGGACCCAGCGGGTTCCGATCCCCAGCGCCTCGGCCAGTCGGACCACGCCCCAGCAGCTGATGGTGAAGAGCAGTCCCAGCCAGATGCGTTCGGCACACCACACCGGGACGTGAAGGAAATGCATCACCATGTAGTACTGGGCCATAGGGAACAGGTAGGCGAAGTTCACCGCCTGGCTCGACCCCGCATACAGGTTCTGGTTCCATAGGTGGACCGCCTGGTGCAACCATTCCAGCGGGGACATGATGACGATCAGCTTGGTGTCGTCCTCGATCTTGCCGGGGGCCTGTATGAATCCGACGAGTAGGAAGATCGGCGTCAGCCACAGGAGGGCTCGCCGGCTCCAGGGGTCAGGGCACGGGTCGGGAGTCTGGTCGATGGCGTCGTCCCATGACGCGGCTGCTGTCTCGGGTTCCACCGTCATGTCTCTAGTCCGTTCGGAGTCGAGGGCGGTTGCCGGCGCCATCAGCGCTCAGCCGATCGGACGACGTCAGTGGCAATGTCGGAGAACTCCCGGGCCACCTCGTCCCACCGGAATCGGGCGCTGTAGTTCTGAGCACCCTCGGCAAGCTTATCCCGCAGGGGCTGGTCGTTGGCCAACTCGATCCACCGACGGACCAGGTCGTCCTCGGAGTCGGCCAGAATGCCGCTGACTCCGTCGAGGATGGAGTCTCTTACTCCAGGTACATCGAATCCGAGGGACGGAGTCCCCATGGTGCCTGCCTCGATGATCACGATGCCCCATCCCTCGTGTAGTGCAGTGTGTAGAAGCAACCACGCTTCTCCGAACAGCCGCCATTTGTGTTCCTCGCCGATTTTGCCGACGAACTCTACCCCGTCGCCGGCCAGAGCTTCGAGCGATTCTCGCTCGGGACCGTCTCCAACCACCACCAGTCGCCCGCCCACCACGGAGCGCACCCGTTCCCATGCGCGAAGGAGCAAATCGATCCGCTTGTGGGGCACGAGCCGGCCGGCACAGATGAACAGCGGGTCCTTCGATCGCTGACCGGTCGATACTGCCGGGGCGTCCACTCCCGGGCTCAGCACCCGGATGCGCTGGCGATCCACCCCAATGTCGACCAGGGCGTCGGCCGTGGACTCCGAGATGGCCACGAAGGGGACGCGACGGTAGACCAGCGGCATGATCTTGGCCTCCGTGAATCGACCGGTGGCGGCCAGGGGCGGCGGGAACCGCAACGCCCACTGGTCGGTGTGGACGTGGAGGAGCAGGGCCAGGATCGGCTTCTTTCTCCACAGTGGTGAGAAGTAGGGCAAGCCGTTCTCCACGTCGACCAGGAGGTCCCAGTCCTTCACCGTCCGGTGGTGCACCAGCGGCGCCCTGGCATATTGCGAGAAGGTTCCACCGAGGTTGTGGACCTCATAGCGCCGTTCACCTACAGGTCCCCCACAGAGATGTGCCACCTCGTGCCCTTGGTCAAGGAGGTTGCACGCCAACCGATCGATGAAGATCTCTGACCCGCCCGCCTGGTCATTGGCGAGGTCGCGCCAACTCATGAACGCAATGCGCATCAGGTCTACAGGCGTTCTCCGAGAATCGGAGCGGATCGATCGCCAACCGACGCCCCTGCGTACTGTGCATCCTCGGTGCCCACCCGGGTGCGACGCATCACGATGACCAGGTTCCAGGTCAGTATCTCGCGGATGCCCGTCATCTTTACCAACGGCTTGGTCCACCTCGGGTAGTACCGGGGGAAGGCGTCGAGCACGTCCACCTCGGGGCAGCGCTCACACCACTGCATGACCTCGGCGATGCTGAGCCGGAACAGACTCACCCCATAGCGGTTCTTGGCGGGAACGCCATGGGTGCGCTCATACCGCTCGGCCGCCCACTCCCCCCCGCGGTAGTGCCACGGCGACGTCTCGTGACCGCCCCAGGGGGAGAGCCAGTTGGTGAACGTCAGGTAGATGACGCCACCCAGGGACACTACCCGGACCATCTCCGAGAGCATCTTGGTGGGCTCGACCACATGCTCGAGAACGTTCGACGAGTGGCTGATGTCCACCGATGCGGTGGCAAAGGGGAGGGCGCAGCCGTCGGCGGCGACGCCGTTCTCCAGCCGGCGCCCGTGCTCGGTCATCTGCTTGGGGTCGTACTCGACGGTGAACGACCGTGCCCCGACGTCACGGAAGGAGTCGGCGACGTAGCCCGACGCCCCTCCTACATCCAACACCGTGGCCCCGTTGAGCTGACAGTAGCGGGACACCTCCGACACGGTGTCCTCGGCCAAAAGGCGATAGAAGGTTTCCGGATCGGTCCCCTCGTGCCGGAACGCCTCGAACAAGCGCAGCGAACGCTGGAAGCCGTTCATCCCGGCCACTCCTTCAAGTAGCCGGCCATAGGAGCCGTCGGCGCGAAGAGGGCGCTGAACTCGACGCTCAGTACCTGTGGATCGTAGGTCTGGAGTGAGCTGAGCAATCGGTGGGAGATCCGGCGGGTCACCGTTGGGGCTACGCAGGGAAAGAGGACGGCCGTTCCTTCCTTCCATCTGATCATGAGATCGACGTTCCTGATCGAAGAGCGCAGGAGCGTAGCTGCAGCGTCGATGGGAACTTCGGGCAGGAAGACGCCCATCATGGGCGGTTGGATCCTCCAGCTCCGCCGGGTGCGGGCCACATCGGCGAGCATCTGGATGGCATCTCGCAGCGGCCGCACGTGGCTGCCGGCCTTGTCGGTCCAACGCACCGGGACCTCCTGGGTCCGGAGTCCCAGCCTTACGGCCAGATTTAGTACCTCCACGTCGAACGCGAAGCTGTCCACACGGCTGCCGTGGAACAGGAGTTTGGCGATCGAGCCCTTGAATGCTTTGAACCCACACTGGGTGTCGCTCATCGGCAGCTGCATCAGCGACGCCACCAGCAGACCGAACGTGCGGGTCATCACCGCCCGGTGGGTACTCCTCTCTTCCACCACGGAGGTATCGAGTGCCCTGGAACCGACGGCGATGTGGTTCCCCTCGAGTGCGCTCACGAGGGCACTGAGGTCGCCAGGGTCCGTGGCCATGTCAGCGTCCACGAAGGCGATCACATCGCCCCGTGCCCGGACTACTCCGGCCCGAACGGCGGCCCCCTTGCCACAGTTCCGGGCGAGGGACACCACCGAGTGCTGCGGCCAGGTGGCCAGTTGGCGACGGGCTACCCCGGCCGTGTCGTCGGTACTGCCATCGTCGATGACGAGGATCTCCGTCTCATCTGAGGACAGGCCCTCAATGAGCTGCGACAGACCCCGCGACAGTCGGTCAGCCTCGTTATAGGCAGGAATAACCAAACTGAGACTTGTCTTCAATCCGTCCCCCCCTCTGGGCTCAACCGTCCGCGGTTGATACCGCCGACCTGCCGCTCTATCCCCTGCTCCGACAGCGTGACCATAGACCAGTTTCCTCCAGGATCAACAGAGTTCTATCAAAGAACGACGCTCAGTGGCCACAGGACGGCCGACGGCTGACGTCCTGCCTCCATAGGTCCTCCCCGCATCCAACCAATGGACGCTCCGGCGCGCTCCACCGCCCCTGCCTTCTACCCCCTCGGGCGGCGCCTCAACCACGAATAAGATCGTGCCCCGGTGGCGAGGAGCGGGCTCGTCGGGCCCTGGGGGCTGAACGAGGAGACGACAACTAGTTACCAGCCGGCGATCTCACCTTCGGTGACGCGTCGTGGTCGGTTTCTCACCAACTGGTGTCATCGTGGTCGCCGTGGGAAAGCCACGGATCGTGTCGGCGCATGCCCGGAATGACGGGTGCCGTCTCTCTTCCTATTTTACATATAGGAATTGCCGAATACCAGCCCCCATACCCCAAATGGAGAGCTCGTCCGCCCAGCCCCGGTCGGAGCCACCGCCCGAGGGCCACCTGGCCACCCAGGCACATAGCGGGTGCATGGGGGGTCTCAGCTAGCTACTTGGTTGAGGTCGATCCGGATCAACCACTGGTTGCGTGCGGTCGGCGTCGACATGCATGAGCTCTGATTGGCCGGAAGGTTGCAGGACGAATTGCTCTCGAGCTGCTCGATTGGCAACCAGAGGTAGCCCGTGGCCGGGTCGATCACTCCCTGTCGGTCGCCGATGTCAACCTGGTTCCTATTGACCAGGGAGTTAATGCCGTAGTCAAAGATCGGCCCTACCGTCCAGCCTCCCCCGCTGGGCACGACCGGGATGAGGCTTCCGCCGGCTGACGCGAAGTAGATCGCCCCGGTGGCCGTGTCCTCGTTGACTGAGTAGACATCGCCCTGTCCGGCCCCAGCCGTCAGAGTGAGATCGGGGGCGCAGGTCTCGTCCCACTGCGTCGACATCCAGGAAGGCTGGGCCGCACATGAGCCGGACATCATCCGACCTGATACCGACGCCGCGGTGTACTCGACGATGTTGCCTCCAGCGATGCTGTTGTTGACCGACTCGGCCGCCCACAGGTTCCCGTGCTGGTCGAAGTGGGCCGTTTCAAAGTATGCGGTGCTCCCTCCCACGCTCTGGCCCGGCAGGATGGGTGCGGACTCCGGCGTGATGGCGCCGGTCGAGGCATTGAACTGGAAGATCTGCATGGCGAAGGGAGACCGCTGCAGGCCGGAGGATCCGTTAACGAAGGTGTCGAAAATGACCGAGAATCGCTCGTGGTTCGCCGTGCTGGTGGGATCCACGTCGACCTCGCGTGGGTACACGTAGACCGGTGCACCACCCATTGTCACGTTCGGGTAGGCGTAGGAACCGGCGAGCGAGCCGTTCGGGGTCAGCACCATCAGCCCACCGCTGTCCAGACCGGCGGGGATGTTGGCAAAGTACTGCGCCACGGCGATGTCACCGGAAACGGGCAGGACGCCCATGGACACCGGTCCGCGGCAGTCGGCGATCGGCGGGTTGTAGGGCGATGCCTCGGGTTTGCACGTCGGTGAGTTGGCGACCGATGAGCCGATGTCGTAGGACGTGCGGCCACTGCCCGCCACATACTGGTAGGAACCGGATCCGGACGGGGCGACGTAGCCGAAGGTCGGGTATTGACCCAGTGAATTGGCGTTCCACCCCCGGAAGGGCCATGCCGACATGAAGGCCACCTGGTTGCCCTTGGCCGGCACTGAGGCCATGGCGGCGATGTCCGCTCCTCCGGTCGGGAAGCCCGGCTGCGTGACCGAGGAGGCGCCGGTGGATGTGGGGATGAGCACGTTCTGGAACGACGAAGTCGACGGGGTGAAGACCGACACCGACATGGTGCTGGCCGTCGCCATGGCCTGGTTTCCCGTCAGGGGCTCTCCTCCCATGACGATGCTCCCGTCGGGGCCCAATGCAGCCCCCATGACCCCCTGACCGGGGAGAAAACCCCATCCCGGGACGGCGTCGGTGGCCACGCTCTGCCCATCGGGAAGGGTCGAGGTACTGGCCAGCGCACCGAAGCTACCGGCCGATCCGTAGACGACCTCGGCCTCCGCAGAGTCGGAGCCGTTGCCCGAGGCCACGCGAGGACTCGTCGAACCATCGGCGGCGGCCATGCCCACGATGGGCGAGTTGAGGTGCTGGGCCCCCATGGAGCCTTCGAAGCCGGCATCGCCGAAGGCGAAGATCCCGCCATCGGCCGCCACCAGCCAGTAGCCGTTGCCACTGGGGGTGGATGCCATGCCCACGATGGGTGAGTTCAGATGCCTGGCCCCCATGGAGCCGTCGAAGCCGGCATCGCCGAAGGCGAAGATCCCGCCATCGGCCGCCACCAGCCAGTAGCCGTTGCCACTGGGGGTGGATGCCATGCCCACGATGGGTGAGTTCAGATGCTTGGCCCCCATGGAGCCGTCGAATCCGGCATCGCCGAAGGCGAAGATCCCGCCGTCGGCCGCCACCAGCCAGTAGCCGTTGCCATTGGGGGTGGACGCCATGCCCACGATGGGCGAGTTGAGGTGCCTGGCCCCCATGGAGCCGTCGAAGCCGGCATCGCCGAAGGCGAAGATCCCGCCATCGGCCGCCACCAGCCAGTAGCCGTTGCCGTTGGGGGTGGACGCCATGCCCACGATGGGCGAGTTGAGGTGCCTGGCCCCCATGGAGCCGTCGAAGCCGGCATCGCCGAAGGCGAAGATCCCGCCGTCGGCCGCCACCAGCCAGTAGCCGTCGCCGCTGGGGGTGGACGCCATGCCCACGATGGGTGAGTTGAGGTGCTTGGCCCCCATGGAGCCGTCGAAGCCGGCGCCTCCGAACGCGAAGATCCCCCCGTCCGTCGCCACCAGGCGGTAGCCATTGGCCGCCGCGAAAGCTGGGGACACGGAAGGGGTTCCCGACGCCGCACCATCGCGGGTGGATCCTATGAACGTCGTCGCCACGATCGCGGCCACGACCAGGACCATGACGAGCAGGCGGCTACCCGCACCACCCCGCGCACGTGAGGTGGATAGCGACCACGGTGAGCGTCGACTGAGTCCTGGCATGGTGAAGCTGGTCCCCTCGTAGGCGTTTCACCAGGTATCGGCACCCCGACCAGCGGCCTTGAGGCGTGTCCGTTCGAGCAGATCTCCGCACCGGCTGGGAGTCAGGGGCCCGTCGACCAGGAGGGGAGACGCCACGGCGCCGACGGAAACGGGCTCCGTGCGTTGCCGAGGCCCCTTCCGATCGGGGAGTCAAGGCAGGGTGTCCGTGCCGGGCGATCGCCCCGCACGGTCCCTGTTGGTCCCCGTACGGCCGAAGGCACCCGATGGTCCGAGTCATTGCTCGATCGGCGCCCAAGCCCAGAAGACGAATTGACTCTTCATCCGCATTCAGTCTCTGATAGGAAAAGGGCGCCGGAAACGGGGCACTCCGCACTTGGTACCGTCTCGTTGCATCTTCATACGGCGAATCGAAGATCGGAAGTTTCAGAGTGGGTGTTGCCAACAAGGTGATGAGCCAGGTGCCCGTCAAGCTCCTCGTACCCGCAATTGCGTGGCAGTACCGCCTGTACGAGCCAGAACTCGGGAGGATCAACGAGTTCGTGCCGGCCGGCCGGGGGGCCGTGGACGCCGGAGTCTGGTGGGGCCCGTGGTCGTGGTGGTTGGCTCGGCGCGTCCCGCACGTCGAAGCGTTCGAGCCAAATCCCGAACTGGTGCGCAAACTGACACCGGTCCTGCCGTCAAATGTGAATCTTCACTGCGTCGCGCTCAGTGACACGACCGGCACATCGGACTTCTGGACCCCCTCGGGTGGAATGGGCACGGAGGGTCGGTCGTCACTGGTGCCCAAAGACCGATCGACATCAGAGTGGACCCAACAGGTCGTAGTCACGACCCGATTGGACGACGTCGAAGTGGGTGACATCGGCTTCGTGAAGATCGACGTGGAGGGCCACGAACTCAAGGTGCTGGATGGAGCGACGAAGCTGCTCGACACCCAACGGCCCACGGTGCTGATCGAGGTCGAGCAGAACTCCGACCGAGAGTGCTCGTTGGCCACGGTCATCGAGTTCTTCGGGGACCACGGCTACCGGGGCGAGTACCTCCACAAGAAAGCCTGGCACCCCATCGAGGCACTGGATCTCCCACGGATGCGGGTCTTGGCCGATCGCTCGACACAGCACGGGTATGGCACAAACCTCCTCCTTTACGCCCGGCAGTACGTACACAACTTCGTCTTCAAACCACGCTGACACACCTTGCCGCCATCGGAGCCCGATCGGCTTTCTGATGAGGTGCAGGTGAAGGGGTGGTCACACCGTCGTCAGGAGATGACCCATGATCGTTGAGTGCAAGGTCCCGGGACCGGGTCCACATCAATGGGCCTCTCCGTGGTCCGATAAGATTGCCGCGCCGTATCTACTGTGTCTGTGCCCATTGCCAGCAGCAGGTAGTTTCAACCCACACCGGGGGCACGTATGAATCAACCAGAACCGACGCGCAGCTTCGTCCTCGAGGCTCGGTACGCGGGTCGGCGGCTGATGCGACGGGGCAAGTTCCTCCTCGGTCACGATCCGCTGTTCCTTCCCATCCTCTTGCGTCTGACCCCAGAGGGAACCAGCCGCCAGATCACCGAAAATACGGAACTCGTGGTCGAGGGCTTCCCCCGCTCCGGCAACACCTTCGTAGTGTTCGCCCTGCAAGACGCGGCCCACCATAGGCTCAACCTGTCCAGTCATGTCCATCACCCATCGCAGGTGAAGTTGGCTGTCTCCAGAGGACTTCCGACCGTACTGGTGGTGCGCGAGCCGGTTGGCACCTTGGCTTCTTACCTGAGCTTCGGTCAGCACGGCCTTCCCGCCACGGTCCTGAAGGAGTACTCGGGCTACCTGCGAGAGCTGGTCCCCTACGTCGATCAGGTGGTGATATGCGACTTCCCCGAGGTGGTGTCGGACCTGTCGGCCGTCATCGACCGGATCAACGACCGATTCTCCACCTCCATCCCGCACTTCGACCAGACGCCCGAGAACACCGACAAGGTCTTCGAGGAGATCGAGCGCCACCATCAACTCCTGCACGGCCGCCTCGATCCCGTGAATGTGTCTCCCCGACCGTCAGCGGGCCGGCGTGACGTCAGTGACCGGGCCAGGGCCGGCATCCTCGACCCCCAGAACGAGGCGCTGCTGGCCGAAGCAGTCAAGCTGTACGACTACTTCGCCGGCAAGGCGGCCCAACAGCGGGACGTATTCGAGGCCCTCCACGCGAACCCGCCCGCACCCATCAACGGACGGACTTCGGGTCAGCGCTCCAACGCCGGTGGTCGTGGCCCCAAGCGAAACGCTCCGGCAGCGTCCCGGTCGGCAACCGAGAAACCCGAGGGGTGAGTGCCCGGCACCCAGCCGCTACCTGATTGTTGACAGCCGACTGAGCCGGCAGCGTTGACCCTTTCGTGGTGACCCAAGTGCCAGAAATCCGATGAAGCGAGTCGCTGTGTTGGTCGCGCTCCTTGCCGTCGTCGGGCTGGCATCCGCCGGCTGTTCGTCCCCTGGGACGGCGACCAGTACCGCGCACGCTGCGGCCAATGGGGAGAACATCAAATGCCCGCCCAGCGATGTGCCCGGAGGGCCCACCGGCTGCTACCTGGTGCCGCCGGGCATCCACAAGATCAAGCACGTGATCATCATCCTGCAGGAGAACCGGTCGTTCGACTCCTATTTCGGTACCTACCCCGGCGCTGACGGCATCCCCATGAAGAACGGCGTCCCCACCGTGTGCGTTCCCGACCCCGCCACCAAGACGTGCGTGAAGCCGTTCCATGACAACTACGACATCAATGGTGGAGGCCCTCACGGCGAGAATGACGCCACCACCGACGTCAACAACGGGAAGATGGACGGCTTCATCAAGGCCACCATCGCAGCCAAGGGAACCTGCCTGTCCAACCTCGACCCTGCCTGCAATCCGTCGATCCAAAAGGCCAACGGTGGCCTGCCGGACGTTATGGGCTACCACACTGCGGCCGAGATCCCCAACTACTGGACCTATGCCAAGCAGTTCGTCCTCGACGACCACATGTTCGAGCCGGTGCGGTCGTGGTCCCTCGCCGACCATCTGTACGTGGTGTCAGGATGGTCGGCCATTTGCAAGAACAAGAAGGCCTCCAGCTGCACGAACGAAATAGCCGGACCCTACGGTGTCGGTCAATTCGACCAGGCAGTATCCCAGGAGTTGGCCGGAGGGACGACTGACATCGATCTGGCCTGGACCGACCTCACCTGGCTCCTGTTCAAGAACCACGTGTCATGGGGGTACTACGTGCAGACCGGGGACCAGCCGGACTGTGGAAACGACTCCGCCGAGACGTGCACGCCGGTGCAGCAGAGCTACAAGACCCCCGGCATCTGGAACCCACTGCCGCTGTTCACCGACGTGCAGGCGGACAACCAGGAGAAGAACGTCCAGCCGCTCGACAACATCCTCGGTCAGGCGGCGACGGGCACCTTGCCCGACGTCTCGTGGGTCACCCCGTCCAACCTGGACAGCGAGCACCCACCCGACAGCGTGCACCAGGGTCAGGCCTACACCACCGCCATCATCAACGCCATCATGAAGAGCCCGGAGTGGAGCTCCAGTGCCATCTTCCTGTCGTGGGACGATTGGGGCGGGTTCTACGACGGGGTCGTTCCGCCCAAGGTGGACGAGAACGGCTATGGCCTGCGGGTGCCGTCCATCGTCATCAGCCCCTTCGCCAAGAAGGGCTTCATCGATCACAAGACCCTGAGCTCGGACGCTTACCTCAAGTTCATCGAAGATGACTTCCTCGGGGGCAGCCGGCTCAATCCGAAGACCGACGGTCGGCCCGACCCCCGGCCGGACGTACGCGAGAACGCCAAACAGTTGGGCAACCTGGCCAACGACTTCAACTTCAATCAGGCACCCCGGCCGGCGGTCCTGCTCCCGACCAATCCGCCGTCGGACTCCCCGGACCTTCCGCCCTGGTTCGTTGGTAAGTCCGTCTGCTACGCCTGTACCGTGCCGCCGACCCCGAGATTGACCGGGGACAGCCCCAACCCTGCCACCGGCTGAGGCCGGGTCCTCCCCGCGATCCGTGTGCCGGGGACGGGCACTCGGAGGAGGACACCAACGGGGACAGCGACGGGGATGGAATAATCAACCATGTGGTTGACATTCTGGAGCTCAGGGGGTATTCTCAACCATATGATTGAGAATGTGATGGAACTGGACGCCGTCTTCCATGCCCTGGCCAACCGGGCCCGGAGGGACATCGTGGGACGGCTGGCCGGGTGTGATCTCACCGTGGGCGAACTGGCCGAACCGCTGACGATGTCGCTGGCGGCGGCGTCCAAGCACATCAAAGTGCTCGAACGGGCCGGACTCGTGCGCCAGACCGTCGAGGGACGCCAACACGTCTGTCGGCTGGAGGCCGAACCGCTGGGGTCCGTCTCCGGTTGGCTCCTCCATTATCAGCAGTTCTGGACAGAGCGGCTGGATGCCATGGAGGCCCTCTTCGGCAACGACCCCACGGCGACCGCCCCTTCCACTGGCGTCCCCGCCATCGCCGTGAACGGTCCGACACTCCCCGGCCCGACCACGCGGCAGGAGGCCCGGTGACACCCCAACCCTCCTCCCGACCGGCGGTTCGCCTTCAGCGGGACATTCCCGCCCCGCCCTCGCAGGTCTACCGGGCATGGCTGGAACCCGAGCTACTCCGGCGCTGGCTCGCTCCGGGTGACCTGGAGGTGACGCGGGTCGAGGTCGACGAACGGATCGGCGGGGCCCTCCGGGTCTGGCAAGAGTCGGTCGGTCGGGATGCCGGAGGATTCGAGTGCCAGATCGTGGAGCTCGTACCCGAGCGTCGGATCGTCTTCCGTTGGGGCTTCGTAGGACCGGCCAGGACCGACGGCCCCACCTTCGACTCGCTGCTGACCATCACCCTGGCCAGGTCGTCGGAGACCAGCACGACGCTGACACTCGTGCACGAGAGGCTCGACACGCTGTGGGCGGCAATGCCCCCGGTGGCAGAGAACGTCGAGCGGGGCTGGGATCTGGTCCTCGACCAGCTGACCACGGTGGTGGGTCGGGCACCTGCTCCCTGACCGGCCGGCGGAGGCCGGGCGCTTCCTGGACGTAGCGCCGCACGCTCCCCACAGGCGCTCATCTTGCGGTCGGATTTACTCGGTGTTCATCCAGGGTGCGCATGCGATGGAGGCCATCACGATCGACGCGGCGCCGTCCCCCCGATGCTGTGACCGGATCCTGACTACGGCGGTGTCCACCACGAGGGGAGCGGGCGGCAGGTCCACGGTCGGTCTACAGCAAGCTCAGGGTCAGGTGGGGAAGCAAGCCTCGGAGGAACAGCTTCGGCGTCGGATGCCCCTGTCGGGCTTCCCGCCGTCCCGCCCCTCCATGGAGGAACCATCGTGCCCGATCCCACCGTCGTCGCCCTCCCGAGTGCCCTGGCCGGTCGCCGCCGTCCCGATCCACCCGTAGGAGCCACCGAGCGTCTCCGGATCGTCGCCTGGCTCGATCCCATCGCCGATCCCCACGGCGTCCATCCGTGCTCCCGCTACGTGGAGCTGTACTGGTTGCCGGTCATCGGCCCGTCGACCACCTGGCTCCTCCGGCGCCTCTCCTACGGCCTCGAGATGCAGCCCGACCGGACTCGACCTCGATCTGACCGAGACGGCGCGGTCGCTGGGCCTGGGCGAGCGCATGGGCAAGAACTCGCCGTTCCGCCGGGCGCTGCAGCGCGCTCGTGCACCTTCGAGCTGGCCCGGTCCCACGGTCCCGGCGGCCTGGCCGTGCGAACCCCATCCCTCCCCTGCCCCTCCGCCACCTCAGCCGGCTTCCCGAGTCGCTGCAGGCCAGCCACCGTCGCTGGCTGGCCGAGCAGCGCCTGCCCGAGCCCGAGCAGATGCGCCGGCGGGCCCGGCGGTTGGCCGCCGGACTGGCCCGCTCCGGGCCGACAGGGCGGAGATCGAGCGGCAGCTGGCCCGGTGGCACTTCCATCCGGCCGTGGCCTTCCGGGCCGCCGCGGCGCAGGCGGTCGGAGGCGGTGTTCCTGATCAGCCCGGGTCGTCCTCGTGGCCGGCCGGGGTGAGCCCCCAGTAGGCGCCGGACGGCTCGATCTCGCCCTTGACCACCTTGTCGATCATGCGGCAGATGGGCAGGTCGAGCTGGTGGCGCTCGGCCAGCTCGAGGGCCACGCTGGCCGTCTTCACCCCTTCGGCCACCATGTGCATCTCGGCCAGGATGTCCTCGAGCCGCCGGCCCTTGCCCAGCTGCTCGCCCACCCGCCGGTTGCGGCTGTGGGGGCTCATGCAGGTGGCGATGAGATCGCCCATCCCGGCCAGTCCGGCGAAGGTGGTCGGCTGGGCCCCCATGGCCACACCCAGCCGGGCCAGCTCGGCCAGGCCCCGTGACATCACCGCGGCCCGGGTGTTGTCCCCCACCCCGAGCCCCTCGCCGATGCCGGCGGCGATGGCGATGACGTTCTTCAGGGCACCGCCCATCTCGCACCCGACCACGTCGTCGTTGAGGTAGACCCGGAACACGCCCCGGGTGACCACCTTCTGGATGGCCCGGGCCACCTCGAGGTCCTCGGTGGCGATGACGGCGGCGGCGGCCTTGCCCGACATGATCTCCGTGGCGATGTTGGGCCGGTCAGGGCGGCCACCGGGTGCCCGGGCACCACCTCCTTGATCACCTCGGTCATGCGGAGATGCGAGCCCCGCTCGAGCCCCTTGGACAGACTGACCACCGGGATCCACGGCCGGATGCACGAGGATGCGCCTGCTCGAGCACCGCGCGGAATCCCGAGGTGGGCACGCCCACGACCAGCAGGTCGGCCTCGCAGACGGCCTCGTCGAGGCTGGCGGTGGCCGACAGCTCGGGGGGCAGGTCGAAGCCGGGGAGGTAGGCGGCGTTGGCGTGGTCGACGTTGATGGACTTGGCCACATCGGCGTTGCGGGCCCACAGCACGGTGTCGTGCCGCGGCGCCACCAGCGAGGCCACCGTGGTCCCCCACGAACCGGCTCCGAGCACCGCGATCCGCACCTCACGAACCTACCTCGCCCTCCTCCGGTTGTCGCCGGATCCTTGTGGAGGCGCCGACACCCCAGCCGGAGACTCAGTCGCGGCCCAGCGCCACCAGGGTCCGGGCGAACTCCTCGGAGGTGATCAGCGCCACCAGGGTGCGGACACCGAAGCCGGTGCCGCCCTTGGTCAGGTACCGGCTGTTCTCGTCGGAACGGGCCGGGCCGGCGATGTCCAGGTGGGCCCAGGGCACCGTCGCCCACGAACTCGCGCAGCAGCATGGCGGCGGCGATGCTGCCGGCCTGGCCGGGGCGGCCCACGTTGCGCATGTCGGCCACCTCCGAGTCGATGTGACTGCGGTAGTCGTCGGGCAGGGGCAGGGGCCAGAGCGGCTCCCCGGCCCGCTCCCCGGCGCGCGTGCACCTGCGCCGATGAGCCCGTCGTCGTTGCCGAGGAGCCCGGCGATCTCCTTGCCCAGGGCCACCACGGCGGCGCCGGTCAGCGTGGCCAGGTCGATGATGGCGTCGGGCTCGGACCTCGGCGGCCAGGGTCAGTCCGTCGGCCAGGACCAGGCGGCCCTCGGCGTCGGTGTTGAGCACCTCGATGGTCTTGCCGTTGCGGGTGGTGAGCACGTCACCGGGCTTGATGGCCGATCCGCCGGGCATGTTCTCGGTCAGCGGGGTCGAGGGCGGTGATCCGGATCCGGGCCCCGAGGGCGGCGGCGGCGTCCACAGCGCCGAGCACGGCGGCGGCCCCGCCCATGTCGGTCTTCATGGTCTCCATGCCGGCCGGCCGTCTTGAGCGACAGGCCGCCGGAGTCGAAGGTGATCCCCTTCCCCACCAGAGCCAGATGGGGGACCCGGCCGTCGATCTCGATGGGGTCGGCGGGTCGGTACTCGACCCGGACCAGCCGGGGCGGCTGGGTCGAGCCACGGGCCACGCCCAGCAGGCCGCCGAGCCGCTCGGCTCGACGATGCGGTCCTCGTCCCAGACCTCGATGGTGAGTTCGTCCACCCCGGCGAAGCGGTCGCACGAAGGTGTCGGCGAACTTCTCCGGGGTCAGCGAGCTGGGCGGCTCGTTGACCAGGTCGCGGGCCAGGCTGACCGACTCGGCCAGCCGGGCGCCCCGGGCCGCTCCCGTGGCGGCCAGGGCGGCGTCGGAGCCGCCCGGTCGGACGACGGCCAAGGAGCCAGGAGCCGTCGGGCTCCTCGCCGGTGCGGTAGGCGTCGTAGCGGTAGGCGGCCAGCACGGCTCCTTCGGCCACCGCCGATGCGGCCGCGTCGACGCCGAGACCGGTCCCGTCGGGCAGCAGGAGCGCCGCGGTCCGACCCCGGCCCACGGCCCGGACGAAGGCGGCCGCGGCCCGGCGGAGGGACTCGAGCCCCGCGGTCGCCGGACAGGGCCTCGGCGTCGCCCACCCCGACCAGCGACGATGTCGGTGCCGGCCACCCGGGCGACGCCGGGTCGGCGGAGGCGCCGGACGGGGACCCACCGGACCGTGAGGGTCTGGCCGACCTTGCCGGTGAACCCGTGCCGCTTGCACCAGTCCGGGTCGAGCGTCGGCGGCGCCGCCCACACCGGCCAGCGCCGGGGACACCGGCGACGATCCGTGGCCCGTCCTCGGACGGGCACACCGGCACCCCCAGGGCCACCAGCCCGTCGGGCAGCCCGTCGGGGGTCACGACCTCGATGTCCATCACGAGCTCCCTGTCCCGGTCGGTCCGGCTCCGGTGTACCGGACCGCCATCGCCCGGCTTCTCCGCTCCCGCCCGCCTCGCCCGGTCCCGCCGTCGGGGCGCCGTCCGGGCCAGCAGGTGGTGGTCGCCCTCGGTCCAGCGGGCCATGGCCCACAGCAGGTCGGAGAGCCGGTTGAGGTACCGGCCCACCAGCGAGCCCTCGATCGGCGACGGACACCACCAGCCGCTCGGCCCGTCGCACCACCGTGCGGGCCAGGTCGAGGGCGGCCGAGGCCCGGTTGGCCCCGGGCACCACGAAGTCGGTGGGCATCTCGATACCGGGCGATGAGGTCGTCGATGTGCTCCTCGAGGGCCGTCGACCATGCTCGGCGGTGACCAGCGTGGTCGCCCGGCTTCAGCTTGGACCGCTTGGCCGGGTCGGTGGCCACCTCGGCCATCAGCACGTAGAGGTCCCGCTCCAGTCCGGTGAGCAGCTCGTCCAGCTCGGAGCCCGGCGACCGCCTCGGCCCGGGCCAGGCCCATGGCCGCCTGGGCCTCGTCGACCGTCCCGTTGATCTGCATGACCGGCGGAGTCCTTGCGCCACCCGGCCGCCGAAGAGCAGGCCGGTGGTGCCGTCGTCGCCCGTCTTCGTGTAGATCTTCAGCACGGTGTCATCACCGGGACGATGCTAAACGACATCGATCGGGCTCGCCCGGTCCGGCCCGACCGGCACCGGCCCGGCACGCCGCGGCCCGGCCCCGGCGCGGAGCCGGCCGGTGGCTGCCCGTCGGGCCGCCTCTCCCCGGTAGCCTTGAGGGGCCATGGCCGCCAACGCCGACCTCCTCCTCCAGCTACCTCGAGGCCGCCTCCGAGCGGGTGGTCGTCTTCGACGGCGCCATGGGCACCAACCTGCAGCTGGCCGACCTGACCGCCGACGACTTCGGCGGGCCCGACCTCGAGGGCTGCAACGAGCTGCTGGTGGTGACCCGTCCCGACGCCATCGACCGGGTCCACCGGTCGTTCTTCGAGGTCGGGTGCGACGTGGTCGAGACCGACACCTTCGGGGCGTTCGCCCCGGTGCTGGCCGAGTACGGCCAGGCCCACCGGGTCCGGGAGCTGAACCTGGCCGCTGCCGCGCCTGGCCCGCGAGGCGGCCGACGACTTCTCCACCCCGGACCGGCCCCGGTGGGTGGCCGGCAGCATCGGACCGGGCACCAAGTTCCCCACCCTCGGCCAGATCCGCTACGCCGACCTCCGCGACGCCTACCAGGAGCAGGCCGCGGCCCTCATCGAGGGCGGCGTCGACCTGATCATCATCGAGACGGTCTTCGACCTGCTGCAGGCCAAGGCGGCCATCAACGGGGCCCGGCGGGCCATGAAGGCGGCCGGCGTCCGCCTGCCCATCCAGACCCAGGTGACCATCGAGCTGACCGGCACCATGCTGCCCGGGCACCGAGATCGGCGCCGCCCTGTGCGCCCTCGAGGCCATGGACGTCGACCTCATCGGGCTCAACTGCGCCACCGGCCCGGCCGAGATGTTCGAGCCGCTCCGCCACCTGACCGGCCACGCCGCCATTCCGGTGACCTGCCTGCCCAACGCCGGACTGCCCTCGGTGGTCGACGGCGCCATGCACTACGACCTCACCCCCGAGCAGCTGGCCGAGTTCCACCGCCAGTTCGTCAGCGAGCTGGGCGTCTCGGTCATCGGCGGGTGCTGCGGGACCACCCCGGCCCACCTGGCCGCGGTGGTGGCGGCCTGCGCCGACCTCACCCCGGCCGCCCGGCAGCCCGAGCCCGAGTACGGAGCGGCGTCCATCTACACCCAGGTCCCCTTCGACCAGGACACCTCGTTCCTGGTGGTCGGCGAGCGGACCAACGCCAACGGGTCGAAGAAGTTCCGCGAGGCCATGCTCGAGGCCGACTGGGACACCTGCGTGGCCATGGCCCGCGACCAGGTCAAGGAGGGCTCCCACCTCATCGACGTGTGCGTGGACTACACCGGCGCCGACGGGGTGGCCGACATGGAGGAGGTGGCCTCCCGCTTCGCCACCCAGTCCACCGCTCCCCTGATGGTCGACTCCACCGAGGCCCCGGTGGTGGAGACCGCCCTGTCGTGGATCGGCGGGCGGGCGGTGATCAACTCGGTCAACCTCGAGGAGGGCGACGAGCCGGGCACCCGGCTCGACTCGTTCCTCACCCTGGCCAAGGAGTTCGGGGCCGCCGTGGTCTGCACCTGCATCGACGACCGAGGGCCAGGCCCGCACGGCCGACTGGAAGGTGCGGGCGGCCACCGCCATCCACGACATCGCCATCGAGCGCTACGGGCTGCGTCCCCAGGACCTGATGTTCGACGCCCTGGCCCTCCCGCTGTCCACCGGCATGGAGGAGAGCCGGAAGGACGGCATCGAGACCATCGAGGGCATCCGCCGGATCAAGGCCGAGCTGCCCGGCGTCTACACCATCCTCGGCCTGTCCAACGTCTCGTTCGGGCTCAACCCGGCCGCCCGCCAGGTGCTCAACTCGGTGTTCCTCCACGAGTGCGTGGAGGCCGGGCTGGACGCGGCCATCGTGCATGCCTCGAAGATCCTGCCCCTGTCGAAGATCGACGACCGGGCCCGGGAGGTCTGCCTCGACCTCGTCTACGACCGCCGGCACGACGGCTACGACCCGTTGACCGAGCTGCTGGCCATCTTCGAGGGGGTGTCGGCCTCCGCCGGCGCGGCCACAGGAGGACCGGTCGGACTGGACGGTCGAGCGCCGCCTCGAGCACCGGATCATCGACGGGGACCGCAACGGGATCGAGGCCGACCTCGACGAGGCCATGGCCGCCGGTCACACCCCGCTGGTCATCATCAACGACTTCCTGCTGGCCGGCATGAAGACGGTCGGGCGAGCTGTTCGCCTCCGGCGAGATGCAGCTGCCCTTCGTGCTGGGCTCGGCCGAGACCATGAAGACGGCGGTGGCCTATCTCGAGCCCTACATGGAGAAGGCCGACCAGGGCGGCAAGGGCACGATGGTGCTGGCCACCGTCAAGGGCGACGTGCACGACATCGGCAAGAACCTGGTCGACATCATCCTCACCAACAACGGCTACACGGTGAAGAACCTCGGCATCAAGGTGGGGATCGCCGACATGGTGGCGGCCCTCGAGGAGTCCAACGCCGACGCCATCGGGATGAGCGGGCTGCTGGTCAAGTCCACCCTGATCATGCGGGACAACCTCGAGGAGCTCAACCGCCGCGGCCTGTCCCACATCCCGGTCATCCTGGGCGGCGCCGCCCTCACCCGCACCTATGTCGAGCGCGACCTCCGCAAGGTCTACGACGGCCGGCTCTTCTACGGCAAGGACGCCTTCGAGGGGCTGCGCACCATGGACCGGCTGGTCGAGCTGACCAAGTCCGGCGAGGACGACCCCGAGTTCGGGACCGCCATCGGCGGACGGGACCTCGGGCCCCGCAAGAGCGAGCTGCGCAAGCAGGCCGCCGCCGAGGCGCGGGAGCGGGGCGAGACCCTGCCGGCCCGCTCGCCCGAGGTGGCCACCGACAACCCGACCTTCAAGCCGCCCTTCCTGGGGAGCCGGGTGGCCAAGGGCATGGCCATCGACGACGTGGCCGCCTACCTCAACGAGACCGCCCTGTTCCGCAACCAGTGGGGGTTCCGGCCGGAGAAGGGCGAGGACGACCCGGCCTTCAAGGAGCGGGTGCGTGGCTCTGCTGCGCGAGCAGCTGGCCAAGGCCAAGGCCGGGCAGCTCCTGGTCCCCCAGGTGGCCTGGGGCCACTTCGCCGCCAACGCCGACGGCGACGACCTGGTCCTCTTCGAGGACGAGAGCCGGACCGAGGAGCTGATGCGGTACACCTTCCCCCGCCAGACCGAGGAGCCCTGGCTGTGCATCAGCGACTTCTTCCGACCGATCGACTCGGGCGAGCCCGACTGGGCCAGCTTCATGGTGGTGACCATGGGGTCACGGGTCTCCGAGGAGGCCGCCCGACTGTTCGCGGACAACGAGTACCAGCAGTACCTCTACCTGCACGGGCTCGGCGTGGAGATGGCCGAGGCGCTGGCCGAGTACTGGCACCGCCGGATCCGCGAGGAGCTCGGCTTCGCCGACGAGGACGGACCCACCCTGACCGGCCTGTTCCGTCAGAAGTACCGGGGCGGCCGGTACTCGTGGGGCTACCCGGCCTGCCCGGCCCTGGAGGACAACGCCAAGGTGGTCGAGCTGCTCGGCGCCGACCGCATCGGCGTCGAGGTCAGCGAGGGGTTCCAGCTCCACCCCGAGCAGTCGACCACGGCCATCATCTGCCACCATCCGCAAGCCAAGTACTTCGTGGCCTGACCGCGCCGGGGGGAGGCACCCCGGAGGTGCGCCCCGGGATTCACTCCCACCGTGATCCCCTCCCCATCCCCGAGCCCCGGGGATAATAGGTGCGTTAAGAATTCCCGGTCACTAGAATTGCGGGGATGCCAGCCGCTTCCGTCTTTCCGCCCGGGATCACGGCCACCACGGGCAGCACCACGCGCCTCGAGCTGGGCGTGGTCGTCGTGGTGGTGGTCCTGTTCGCCGCCCTGCTGCTGGTGCGGGCCAGGCAGGCCCGGGACCAGAGGATCAGAAAGGCCGCGAGCGAGGGCTACTACGACCCCGACGTGGCCCACTACGTGCACGGTCCGGTCCCCGACGCTCCTGCCGAGACGCCCGCGGACGACCCGGGACGGTCGTTGGCACCCACCTTCGTGGCCCCCACCCGGAACAAGGCGCCGAGACGGGGCACACCCGTGCCGCCTCCGCCCCGTCCGATGACCGCCACCTTCGGCGCCGGGAGCGGCCTGCCCCCGCGTCCGGTTCCCGCCTTCGACCCGGCCGGCGCCGTCAGCAACCGACCGCTGTCCGCCCCCTCCCCATCGGCACCGCCTGCTCCGCCTCCGCCGGCCGCCACGGTGCCGGGCAGGAGTGACGCTCCCCGCCGCTGACACCCGGCCACCGGCCGCTCCCAACGAGCTGGTCCCGATGGGAACACGCACCGCCGTGGCCCGGGGCGGTGGAGGCAGGCGGGGGGCGCCAACGAGCAACTCGTCCCCAACGTGGCCATCCTGGTGGCCGCCGGGGCCGATCTAGAGCGCCAGGGTCGAGCCCCCGTCCACCACCAGCGCGGCGCCGTTGACGAACCCGGCCTGCTGGGAGCAGAGGAAGGCGACGACACCGCCGAAGTCGGCCGGATCCCCCATCGGCCCGGTGCCGCCCAGCTCGCGCATTCGGTCGGTGGCGTGGGGCCCGGGGCAGACCAGGTTCATGGTGATCCCGCTCCCCTCGGCGGCGAGGTCCTGGGCCGCCGTCTTCACCCAGGCCCACAGGCCGGTGCGGGCCGTGTTGGAGAGGGCCAGGGTCGGGACCGGCTGCACCACCGAGTAGGAGGTGATGTAGCAGATCCGTCCCCACCCCTTCGTGCGCATGGTCGGGACCGCGGCCCTGGTCAGCCGGATCGCCGACAGCAGGTTGGCGTTGAGCGCAGCCTCGAGCTGGTCGTCGTCGAGGTCCAGGGCGCGGGCCGGCGGCGGCCCGCCGGCGTTGGCGACGACGATGTCGATGGTGCCGAAGGCCTCCACGGTGGCCGTCGACCAGTAGGGCCGGAGCGCCGGGGTCGGTGATGTCGGCCGCCCGGGTCGCCACCTCGGCCCCGGTGGCCCGCAAGGACGTCGCTGCCTCGGCCAGGGCGTCCTCGTTGCGGGAGGACAGCATCACCCGGACCCCCTCACCGGCCAGGGCCTCGGCGGTGGCCCGTCCCAGGCCACGCGATCCGGCGACCACCAGTGCCGCCCTCCCCGCGATGCCCAGATCCATCCGCATGTCCTCCTAGACGTCGACGACGACCAGGCCGTGGTCGGCCGAGTTGAGCGGCTCGGGATCGCCGTCCTCACCGATGACCACGATGTCCTCCAGCCGCATGCCGAAGCGGCCGGGCAGGTAGATGCCGGGCTCCACCGAGAAGGCGTGGCCCGGGCCGCAGGCGCTCGTCGTTGCCCGACCACCAGGTAGGGGTCCTCGTGCTCCTCGATGCCGATCCCGTGCCCGGTGCGGTGGACGAAGTAGGCGCCGAATCCGGCGTCCTCGATGATCTGTCCGGGCCACGTGGTCGACGTGCTCGGCCGTGACCCCGGACCGGGCCGAGGCCACCGCAGCCTGTTGGGCCGCCCGCAGCACCCCGTAGCACTCCTCGACCTCGCCGGTGGGAGGCCCGGTGACCACCGTGCGGGTGATGTCCGAGCAGTAGCCGACGTCGCCGTCGAGGGAGTAGGTGCCGCCGAAGTCGCACACCACGGTCTCGCCCGGGCCGATGACCCGGGCGCCCGGCTCGTGATGCGGACTGGCGGCATTGGGGCCGCTGCCCACGATGGCGAAGTTGACCTGCTTGTGGCCCTCCTCGACCAGGAGGGCGCCGAGGCGGGCCGAGACCTGGGCCTCGGTGCGGCCCGATCAGGTCGATCTCCCCGGCCTGCAGCATGGCGGCCACCCGGTCGGCGGCCGCGCCGGCCGTCCGCAGGGCGTCCAGCTCCGAGGGGTCCTTGACGGCCCGGATCGGGGAGGTGACCGTCGAGGCCTCGATCCAGGCGGCATCGGGCAACCGGCGCTGGAGGGCCAGCACGGTGGTGGCCCAGGCCCGGTCGGAGACGGCCAGCCGGAGCTGGCCGCCCGACCGCCCCCGCGGCGCACCGACAAGGTCGGTGACCCGATCCGACGGGATCCTCGGTGTCGTCCCACGGCAGCACGGCGAAGAGGTCCCCGGCGCCGGGGACCCGGGGTGCCTCGAGGGCCGGAACCACCAGGACCGGGTCGCCCTCGAGGGGGAGCACCAGCATGGTCAGCCGCTCGAGGGGCATGGCCCGGTAACCGGTCAGCCAGGGCAGGTCGGCGCCGTGGGAGAGCAGCAGGGCGTCCACCCCGAGCTCGCCCATGCGGGCGCGGACCCGGGCGATCCGCTGCGTGGCGCCACCGCCGGGCCGCGTCGCCGAGCCGCTTCCATCAGTCGGGTCTCAGCGGGTCGCCCACGGCCACGGGGCCGCACGGGGCCGCGGTCCGTCGCCGGGAGCACCGCTGTCGCCGGACCGGAGCCGGCGGCCCGACGCCTCCGCCGCCTCGCGGGCGTGGTAGCTCGACCGGGTGAGGGGCGACGCCTGCACGTGGGCGAACCCCATGGCCATCCCGGCCCGCCGGAGGGCCTCGAACTCCTCGGGGGTCCACCACCGGGCCACCGGCAGGTGCGTGCCGACTGGGCCGCAGGTACTGGCCGACGGTCACGATGTCGACGCCGACCGCCCGCAGGTCGGCCAGGGTGGCCAGGACCTCGTCCTCCTGCTCCCCCATGCCGAGGATGATCCCCGACTTGGTGGTGAGCCCGGCCTCCTTGGCCCGGGCCAGCACCGCCAGGCTGCGGGCGTAGCCGGCCGACGGGCGCACGGCCCGCTGCAGCCGGGCCACCGTCTCGATGTTGTGGTTGAGCACATCGGGACCGCGCGTCGAAGATCGGTGCCCAGCGAGCGCCTCGTCGCCCTTGCAGTCCGAGATCAGCACCTCGATGGTGGTCCGGGGCGTCCGGCACCGGATGGCGGCGATGGTGGCGGCGAACCCGCCGGCTCCGCCGTCGGCCAGGTCGTCGCGGGCCACACAGGTGATGACGGCGTGGGCCAGGCCCATCCGCTCCACCGCCTCGGCCACCCGCTCGGGCTCGCCGGGGTCGAGAGGGAGCGGATGGCGGGTGTCCACCTGGCAGAACCCGCAGGCCCGGGTGCAGCGCGAGCCGTTGATCATGAAGGTGGCGGTGCCGTCGGACCAGCACTCGTAGATGTTGGGGCAGCCGGCCTCCTCGCACACCGTGACCAGGTCGAGGTCGCGCAGGCTCTGGCGCAGGCCGAGGTAGTCCCCGCCCATGACAGTCGGGACCCGGAGCCACGCCGGCTTGCGCTGGTCCAGGGACAGGCCGGCGGCCGGATCGACCCCGGCCCGGGCCAGGCGGCGCTGGAGCGGGCTGACGGCCGACCGCGGCCCGAGGGCCACGGCCACCGGAGCGGGACCGGGGCGGGTACCGGACGGTGCCTCTGCCCCGGCCGCCGGGCCGGGTCCGGTGGCGGCGGTGACTCCGTCGGTCACCCGCTGGATGTCGTCGACCGGACCCCAGACGGTCTCGGCGGCGGCGATCACCGCGTCCACGGACCTCGGCCATCGTCACGCCGACTCCTTCGGCCTCCAGCGAGGTGACCGGACGGTCGGCGATGCCGCACGGCACGATGTGGCCGAACATGGAGAGGTCGGTGGACACGTTGAGGGCGAAGCCGTGGGTGGTGCGACCCCGTGCCGTCCGGACACCGATGGCGCCGATCTTCCGCGGTCCCGGTGATCCGGCACCGGACATCCTCGTCGAGGCCGACCCAGACACCCGGGATAGCCGTCCAGGCGGCCCACGCCGGCCGGGGCCAGGCCCAGGGCGACCAGGGCGTCGATGACCACCTGCTCGACCTGGTGGACGTGGGCCGGCCCCTGATGGGGACCGGGCCCCACGGTGATCAGCGGGTAGCCGACCAGCTGGCCCGGGACCGTGAAAGGTGACGTCACCGCCCCGGTCGACCCGGACCAGTTCGGCCCCGACCGAGGCCGGATCGACCAGCACGTGGCCGGGGTCGGCGTTGCGCCCAGGGTGTAGACGGGGGGATGCTCCAGCAGCAGCAGGTAGTCGTCGGTCGACCGCCGCTGATGGCCCGCTGCAGCGCCCAGGCCTCGCGGTAGGGGACCCGGCCCAGCCAGCGGACCCTCATCGGCGGTACCGGCGGGCGGGCCCGAGCAGGGCTCGCCCACCGGCCTAGAGCTCGCCGGCCCAGTCGCGGTCGTTCAGGATCTCGGACAGCCGGGCCAGGAACCGGGCCACGTAGGCACCGTCGACGGCCCGGTGGTCGAAGGTCATGGCGGCCAGGCCGACCGAGTGGATGGCGATGGACTCGGTCCCGTCGGGCAGCTCCACCACCACCGGCTTCCGGGCCACCCCGTCGGTGGAGAGGATGGCCACCTGGGGCTGGTTGATGATGGCCCCGGTGATCAGGGTGCCGAACGGTCCGGCGTTGGTGATCGAGAAGGTGCCCCCGCTGATGTCGTCGAGGCTCAGCCGCTTGGTCCGGGCCCGCTCGGCCACATCCCGGATGCGTCGGGCCATGCCCCGCAGGTTGAGCTCCTCGGCGTTGTGGACCACCGGGACGATGAGCCCCTCGTTGTCGAGGTCGACGGCGATCCCCAGGTTGATGTCATGGTGGACGATCAGCGAGTCGTCGCCCACCGAGGCGTTGAGATGGGGGAACTCGGCCAGGGCCTCGACCGTGGCCAGGGCGGCGAAGGGGAGGTAGGTGAGGCTGAACCCCTCTTCGGCCCTGAAGCGCTCGCCGTGGGCCCGCCGGACCTGCTCGACCCGCTCGTAGTCGATCTCCTTGACCATCAGGGTGTGGGCCGAGGTGGCCTTGGACCGGACCATGTGCTCGGCCGTGCGCCGCCGGATGTTGGTGAACGGGACCACCTCGTCCCGAGCGGCAGGACGGACCGCCGTCGGCTGCCGGCGGTGCCGGCGCCATCGGCCGTGCTGACGGGATCGCCTCGCCCGGGGCCGCAGCGGGCCGTCGATCGGCGATGCTCGGGACCCGGGCCGGGGCCGCCGAGGAGTCCGCCACCGTCCCGGCACCTCCCCCGGCGATGGCCGACTCCACGTCGCTCCGGGTGATCCGGCCACCGAGCCCGGTGCCCCTGACCGTGCGCCGGGTCGATGTCGTGCTCGTGCAGCAGCTTGCGCACCACCGGGGAGAGGACCAGGCCCTCGCCGGTTCCGTTCGAGCGGGGACGGGCCGGCGAGGCCGCGCGGCCCCGGGAGCGGTCGGAGCGCCGGGGCCGGCGTCGGTGCCAGCCGGCGCCGGCGCCGGTGCCGGTGCCGGTGCCGGCGGCGGCCGGCGGTGCCGGCGTCGGCGGTGCCGATGGCGGCGCCGGCGGGGCGGCTGGGTCGACCGGTGCCGTGGCGGGCTCGGGCGCCGCGTCGGCCGGCTCGGCCGGTGGCGGCGCCGTTGGCGGAGGCGTCGTCGCCGATCACGGCCAGGGTCACGCCCACGTCGACGGTGTCCCCCTCCTCCACCAGGATGGCGGTCAGCACCCCCTCGGCCGGCGACGGGCACCTCGGAGTCGACCTTGTCGGTCGACACCTCGAACAGCGGCTCGTCCCGGGCCACCTGGTCGCCGACGGCCTTGTACCACTTGGTGATGGTCCCCTCGGTCACCGTCTCGCCCAGCTGCGGCATGGTCACGTCAGGCAACGTGGAGTCCCCTTCCGGTCAGGGCCAGCACCGTCTCGCCGAAGGTCTCGGACAGGGACGGGTGCGGCTGGATGAACTGGGCCACCTCGTCGGCGGTGGCCTCCCAGTTGACGGCCAGGTAGCCGGCACCGAGCTGCTCGGTGACCCAGGGCCCGACCATGTGGACACCGAGGATCCGTCCCGGTGGAGCCGTCGGGCAGGCGCTCGGCCACCACCTTCACCAGTCCCTCGGTGTCCCCGATGATCCGGGCCCGGCTGTTGCCCCCGAAGGGGTCCTTCTTGACCACCACGTCGTAGCCGGCCTCCGTGGCCGCGGCCTCGGTCAGTCCGGCGAAGGCCACCTCGGGGTGGCAGTAGATGGCCCACGGCACCCGGTCGTAGTCGACCGGGACCACCGGCTCCCCCAGGATGCTCTTGATCACCACGATCCCCTCGGCGAAGCCCACGTGGGCCAGCTGCGGGGTTCCGGCCACCACGTCGCCCACGGCCCAGACCCCGTCGGCATCGGTGCGCATGGTGCGGTCGGTGACCACGAAGCCCCGGTCGTCCACGACCACCCCGGTGCCGGGGGCCACCAGGCCCTCGGTGCGGGGGCGGCGGCCCACCGACACCACGACGGCGTCCACGGCCAGCTTCTCGCCGTCGTTGTAGGACACCACGGTGCCCTGCCCGGAGGGATCCGGGGTGTGGCCCTGGAGCTGCACCCCGGCCTTCACGTCGATGCCCCGCTTGCGGAAGGACCGGGCCACCGTCTTCACCACGTCCTCGTCACAGCCGTTGAGGATGGCTCGGCAGGGCCTCGAAGACCGTCACCGTGCTGCCCAGGTCGCTGAGCATCGAGGCGAACTCGCAGCCGATGGCGCCGCCGCCGACCACCGCCACCGACGAGGGCAGCTCGTCGAGGGCCAGGACCTCGTCGGAGGTCATGACCAGCTCGCCGTCGATGTCGAAGCCGGGGATGGTCCGGGGCACCGAGCCGGCGGCCAGCACCACGTCGGTCCCGCTGATCTCCGTGGTCGACCCGTCGTTGCCCGAGACCTGCACCCGGTGATCGGGCAGCAGGGTGCCGCTCCCGCTGAACACGGTGACGCCCCGGCCCTTCAGCAGGCCGGCCAAGCCCTTGAACAGCTGATCGACCACCTGCTGCTTGCGGGCCTGGCTCACCGAGAAGTCGACCACGGGCGATATGGGCCTGTCGGATCCGGCGGTGACACCGAACTGGCTGGACTCGGCCACCGTGCGGAAGACCGCGGCGGTCTCGAGGAACTCCTTGGCCGGCACGCAACCCCGGTGCAGGCAGGTGCCCCCCACCTTGTCGAGCTCCACGATGGCCATGGACAGACCGGCGGCCGCCCCGTAGAGGGCGGTGGCGTAGCCGCCAGGACCTCCGCCGATGATGACCACGTCGAAGGCGGTCCCGGCCCCACCGTCGGTGCCGCCCTGCGTGCTGTTCCCCTTGTCGATCCCCCTGTCAACTCCCCCCGATGCCGTTCCATCCGTAGCCACCTCGGGTGCCGTGGGAATCACCTCCGTCCGCTGTCCACGCCCGGTGCGCGAACGGGTCCAGCCTACCGGTCCGACGGGTGCCACCACCTCGGTACCGGCGGGTAACCGGCGGCCGGGGCGCAGGCCACGGGCCGGTTGTCCGGTCACCCCCCGACCGGAGTCCGGCCCCAGGCCGAGATCAACGGCGAGGTGGCGAAGTCCATCCCGCCGGCGTCGACGGCGGCCAGATGCCGGTCGATCTCGGCATCGGTGGCCAGGCCGGCCCCCACCAGTCGCTCCCGCATCTGCGCGACCGTGGCCCGCTCGAGGACGGTGCAGGCCGGACCGCTCACCGGGAAAAAGGCGTCGGCGCCCACGTCCATCAGACCGGCCTGGCGCAAGGACCGGGGCAGGGTCCGACCGAACCCGGTGTCGGCTCCCCGCTCCACCAGCAGCGACCGGAAGTCCCGCCGCAACTTGTTGGCCAGGGCCTGCTCCGGGCCGTACTCGTCGATGCAGGTCAGCGGCTGGAGCGCCGGATCGGCATCCTCGACGACGAGCCATCCCCCGGGGCGGAGGGCACCGACCATGGCCGCCAGCGCCTGGTGGCGACGGGGCACGTGGACGAGCACCAACCGGGCGTGGATCAGATCGAACGGTCCGGGCGGGGCCTCGTCGAGACCGACGTCGTGGACCCGGGCCTCGAAGGGGTGACGGTCAGGGTCCCCCATCCACGAGAGGTCGAGGTCGGTGGCCAGGACCGAGCCCTCCGGTCCGACCCGTCCGGACATGCAGGTGGCCACAGTCGGTCCGCCTGCTCCCACCTCCCAGCAGCGCCAGCCGAGCTCCCGATGCCCCGATCGTCGAGGTGCCGGAAGGTCCAGGGGTCGAAGAGCGAGGCCAGGGCGGTGAGCCGGTCACCCGCTTCGGCCTGTTCGTTGTCGAGCAGGTACCCCTCGTCTCGGCCCACCCATCCATGGTAGGGCGCGGCCCGGGGTCCACCGTGCCGCCAGGAGGGCGGTCAGACCACGATTGTCGTCGCAGCGCCGGGCGTCAGGAGAGCACCCGGCGGCGGAAGTTGCGCAGCCCGAGCCCGAGGAACAGCGCCAGAAAGCCCGTCAGTACCGGGTAGATGATGTAGAGGTGCATATGGGGGGCGTTGGTCAGGGCGGCCCGCATCCCCTCGTTGACGTAGATCAGCGGGTTGATGAGGACCACGGTCTGGAGCCAGTGCCACCCGCCGGCCTGGATGGGGGCCAGCCGGGTCCACTCGTAGTAGGTGCCGCCGAGGAAGGTGACCGGGAGGATGATGAAGCCGAACATCAGCCCGATGTTGCGGGGCTCGAAGCTGGTACCGAGCAGGAGTCCCAGGGAGGCCATCGTCACGCAGGCCAGCGGCACCAGCGTCACGATGATCCACCAGTGCAGGTTGAGGTGGGCCTCGACCCCCTTGGCGTGGACCACCGAGGCGATGGGCAGCACGATGATGGCCGAGATCAGGCCCTGTACGGCGCCGGAGAGCACCTTGGCCATGGCCACCAACCAGATGGGACACGGTGCCTGCACCCGGTCCTCGATCTCCCGGGTGAAGCCGAACTCCTGGGACATGATGAGTGCCACCGACTGCACCCCCTGGAACAGGATGGAGATCCCCACCACCCCCGGGACCAGCAACGTGGCGAAGGCCGACTCGGCCGCCGGCCCGCCACCGCCCCCGATGCCCTGGCCGATCTTCGGGAAGACGTAGAGGAAGACGAAGCACAGGAGGAACGGCTGGACCAGCACCCTGATGACGAACTCGAGGACGTGCTTGCGCAGGACCACCAGGTCCCGGAGGATGAGGGCCCGAGGGCGATGCGGCTGGCGTCGAATGCCGTCCGGGTCGGCTGCTCGTGCACCGCGGCGGGGGTGGTTCCGGCCTCGAGGGTGCTCATCCCTCCCGCAGCTCCTTGCCGGTGAGGTTGATGAACACGGTCTCGAGGGTCGGTTCGGTGACCGAGAGGTCGAGCACGGGGAATCCGGCCTCTTCGGCCGCGTTGACCACCCGGGGCAGCAGCCGGTCCTGGCCCTTCACATGGAGTTCCACCCCGGCGTCGGTGATCCGGGTCGCGGTCACACCGTCGACGCCGTCGGCCAGCACCCGGGCCAGGGCCGCACGGTCGCCGCTGGCGATCACGGTGACGATGGTGTCGGCGTTCACCTGCTGCTTGAGGGCGGCCGGCGTGTCCAGGGCCAGGATCCTCCCCCGGTCCATGATGGCCACCCGGCCGCACAGCTGGTCGGCCTCCTCCATGTAGTGGGTGGTCAGCAGGATGGTCTGGCCCTCGCCGTTGAGGGTCCGCAGCGTCTCCCACAGGGCCAGGCGGCTCTGGGGATCGAGTCCGGCCGTGGGCTCGTCGAGGAAGAGCACGGCCGGGCGGTGGAAGATGGCCCGGGCCACCATGAGCCGCTGGGCCATCCCTCCGGACAGGGCGTAGACCGAGGCCTTGGCCCACCGTTCCAGCTGGAACTGCTCGAGCAACTCGGTGGCGGTGCGCCGTGACTCGCGGGCCGGGATCCCGAACAGACGACCGTGGAAGTAGAGGTTCTCCCACACGTTGAGCTGCCGGTCCAGGGTGTTCTGCTGGCTGACGATCCCGAGGATCTGCTTGGCCAGAGCCGGATGTGCCACCACGTCGATCCCGCCGACGAAGGCCTGCCCCGAGGTGGGCACCACCCGGGTGGTGAGCATGCCCGCCGTGGTGGTCTTGCCGGCGCCGTTCGGTCCGAGCAGACCGAAGATCTCCCCGTGGACCACCTCGAGGTCCAGGCCGTCGACGGCGCGGAGGTCCGAGCCGGCGTACACCTTGGTGAGCCCGATGGTCCGGATGATGGCACCGGTCGCCGTCGGTCCGGTCGGTGGCGATGTCGAGACGGTGGAGGTCATGGCGCTGCCGGCGACACTACCGCCCGGTGCCGCGCCCCCGGGAGCGTGTCGGGAAGGGACTACTTGGGTGGCATCCGGATGCCGCCGTCGAGCCGGATGACTTCGGCGTTGAGGTAGCTGTTGGAGGCGATGTGGGCCACCAGCTCACCGAACTCGGCCGGGTTGCCGAGCCGCTTGGGGAAGTTGACCGACTTGGCCAGCTCGCCACGGGCCTCGTCGGGGAGCATGGACAGCAGCGGGGTGTCGAAGAGCCCGGGAGCGATGGCCAGTACCCGGATGCCCACCACGGCCAGGTCGCGGGCGGCCGGCAGGGTCATGCCGACGATGGCCCCCTTGGAGGCGGAGTAGGCCAACTGTCCGATCTGACCGTCGAAGGCGGCCACCGAAGCGGTGTTGATGATCACGCCGCGCTCGCCGTTCTCCCGGGGCTCGACGGTGGCGATGACCGAGGCCGCCTTGGTCATCACGTTGAAGGTGCCGATCACGTTGAGGTTCTGGATGAACTGGAAGGGCTGCAGATCGTGCGGGGACCCGTCCCGGTTGATGACCCGGCCCACCCACCCGGTGCCGGCACAGTTGACGGCGATGCGCAGGTTGCCCCCCGTCGGCGGCCTGGTCCACGGCTTTCTGGCAGTCGTCCGGCTCGGTGACATCGCCTCCGACGAAGTTGGCATTGGTGCCGATCTCGGTGACGACCTCCTTGCCGCGCTCCTCATTGCGGTCGAAGACGGTGACCCGCACCCCCCGGGCGGCCAGGTTCCGGGCGGTGGCCTCACCGAGGCCCGACGCACCGCCGGTGATGATGGCTGAACTTCCTTGGATCTCCATGCCCGCAGGTTACGGGAGCCGGGCGGGGAACCCAAACGGGCCCGGGACCGGGCCGGACGCCTCCCGGGGTTCCTGGCCGCCTACTGGAGGTCGGCGGCCTCCGTGGCCAGCAGGTCGACCAGATCGTTCATCGGGTGGCCCGAGTGCCCCTTGACCCACTCGAACGTCACCGGTCGCCCGGACTCCACGACCAGGGGGATCAGCTGCTTCCAGAGGTCCTGGTTGGCCACCGGCTTGCCCTGGGTGTTGCGCCACCCCCGACGCTGCCACCCCTCCCACCAGCGGTCCTTGAAACAGTTGACGACGTAGGTCGAGTCGCTCACCACATGCAGCGGGCCGGGAAGGGACTGAAGGGCCCGCACCACCGCGGTGACCTCCATCCGCTGGTTGGTGGTGTGGGGCTCGCCGCCGCTGTCCGAGCGGCCTCCGACCACGGCCCAGGCCCAGCCGCCCGGTCCGGGATTGCCCCGACAGGAGCCGTCGGTGAAGACGACGGTGGGTGCCGGGTCGGGCTCGTGGGCGTCTGCGTCCATCGGGACAGCATGCCTGCTCTGCCGGCCCCACGAGTACACGGGCCGGACGGGACGTCTCCGATCGGACATGCCCGTCACCCGCCCGGTCGGCGGTGCCGATCGATAGAACGCGTTCTGATGAATTCCCTTGCGCCACCGCGGGGTGGGAGCATGGCCCCATGTTGTTCGACGGTGTCAGCCATCAGCTTCCCGATCGTGATCCCCAGGAGACCGCCGAATGGCTCGACGCCTTCGACGACGTGGTCGACACCTACGGACGGACCCGGGCCCGGTACCTCCTGATGCGGATCCTCGAGCGGGCCGGCCAGAAGCAGGTCGACTTCCCCGCCACCGTCTCCAGCCCCTACGTCAACACCATCCCCACCGACGAGGAGCCCGAGTTCCCCGGGGACGAGTACCTCGAGCGGCGGATCCGGGCCTTCATCCGGTGGAACGCCGCGGTGATGGTGGTGCGGGCCAACGTCCGCTCCGAGGCCATCGGCGGGCACCTGTCCACCTACGCCAGCTCGGCCGCCCTCTACGAGGTGGGGTTCAACCACTTCTTCCGGGGCAAGGACGACGGGAAGCCCGGGGACCAGGTCTACTTTCAGGGCCATGCCTCACCGGGCATCTACGCCCGGGCCTTCGTGGAAGGCCGGCTGTCGGAGGACCACCTGGACAACTTCCGCTTCGAGGTGGGGGTGGACGGGCTCTCCTCCTATCCCCACCCGCGCCTCATGCCCGAGTTCTGGGAGTACCCGACGGTATCGATGGGACTGGGGCCGCTGAACGCCATCGCCCAGGCCCACGTGGCCCGGTATCTCCATGCCCGCGGCCTGATCGACAGCACCGGGAGTCGGGTCTGGTGCTTCGTGGGCGACGGCGAATTCGACGAGCCCGAGACCATCGGGGCGCTGGGGATGGCCGGACGCGAGCATCTCGACAACCTGGTCTTCGTGGTCAACTGCAACCTCCAGCGCCTCGACGGACCGGTGCGAGGGAACGGCAAGGTCATCCAGGAGTTCGAGGCGCTCTTCCGCGGGGCGGGCTGGAACGTCATCAAGGTCATATGGGGCCGCACCTGGGACGAGTTGCTGGCCAAGGACGTGGACGGCGTCCTGTTGAACAAGATGAACTCCACCGTCGACGGCGAGTTCCAGAAGTACGCCACCGAGTCGGGGGCCTACATCCGTGAGCACTTCTTCGGGCCCGACCCGCGGCTGCAGGAGTTGGTGGCGCACCTCTCGGATGAGGAGCTCCAGTCCCTTCCCCGGGGCGGCCACGACTACCGCAAGCTCTTCGCCGCCTACAAGGCGGCCACCGAACACGTGGGGGCGCCGACCTCCATTCTGGCCAAGACCGTCAAGGGGTGGACACTCGGCCCCGAGATCGAGGCCCGCAACGCCACCCACCAGATCAAGAAAATGACCAAGGCCCAGTTGCTGACGCTGCGCAACCGGCTATTCCTCCATGACGAGATCCCCGAGCACGACCTCGACGCCGATCTTCCCCCCTACTACCGGCCGGACCCCGAGTCGAAGGCGGCACGGTACCTGGCCGAGCGGCGGCGGGCTCTGGGCGGTCCCCTCCCCCGGCGGGTGGTGCGGGCCCAACCCCTCGCACCCCCCCGTCACGAGGGATTCGCCGATCTGGCGGCCGGCTCGGGACGTCAGGCGGTGTCCACCACCATGGCCTTCGCCCGCCTCCTGCGCTCGCTGGTCCGGGATCCCTCCGTCGGCCCCCGCATCGTGCCCATCGTCTCCGACGAGGCCCGCACCTTCGGTCTCGAGTCCCTCATCAGTGAGGTGCAGATCTACGCTCCCGAGGGCCAGCGCTACACGCCCGTCGATGCCGGCCTGGCCCTGCACTACGCCGAGAGCACCTCGGGCCAGGTGCTCCAGGAGGGCATCACCGAGGCCGGGGCGGTGGCCACCTTCACCGCCGCCGCGACCTCCTACGCCACATGGGGCCAGCCCATGATCCCGTTCTACCTCTTCTATTCCATGTTCGGGTTCCAGCGGGTGGGGGACCTGCTGTGGGCCCTCTCCGACAGCCGGGGCCGAGGGTTCCTGCTCGGCTGCACCGCCGGCCGGACCACCCTGAACGGCGAGGGCCTCCAGCACCAAGACGGACACTCGCTCCTGCTGGCGTCCACCGTGCCCAGCGTGGCCGCCTACGATCCGGCCTTCTCCTACGAGGTGGCCGCCATCGTCGAGGACGGCATCCGGCGCATGACCGGACCCGAGCCCGAGGACCGCGTGCTGGTACATGACCCTGTACAACGAGAACTATCCGATGCCGGCTCTGCCGCCCGATCCCGTCGAGGCCGAGCGGGTCCGGCTCGGGACCATCAAGGGCATGTACCGGTTCGGCGAGGCCCCGGTGGACCGGTCCGGGGCCGACGGGTCGGACGAACCGGTACGCGCCACCCTCCTGTTCTCCGGGTCGGCGTGGCAGGAGACCGTCGAGGCCCAACGGCGGCTGGCCGCGGACTGGGGGGTCGACGCCGAGGTGTGGTCGGTGACCTCGTACAAGTCGCTGCGGGAGGATGCCATCTCCGTGGAGCGGTGGAACCGCCTCCATCCCGGCGAGCCGGAGCGGTTGCCGTTCGTCACCGAGTCGCTGGCCCAGTCGGGCGGGCCCATCGTCGCCGTCACCGACTTCATGCGCGCGGTTCCGGACCAGGTGTCCCGGTGGATGCCCCGCCGGTTCACCTCCCTCGGCACCGACGGCTTCGGGCGGTCGGACACCCGTGAGGTCCTGCGCCGGTTCTTCGAAATGGACGCGGCCCATGTGGTGGTGGCCGTCCTGTCCAGCCTGGCCGCCGAAGGGGCGGTGGCCACCGCCACGGTGGCCGAGGCCATCGACCGCTACGGGATCGACCCCGCCGCCGACGACCCCTGGACCGACTGACCTCCCCACCCCGGGAACCGGAGTTGCCGGCGACACATCGATCATGGGTAGCCTGACCCGGTGATCCACGTGACCGGTGACGACGCCGTAGACCAGCTGCTCTCCGACGATCCCCTGGCGTTGCTCATCGCCATGGTGCTGGACCAGCAGGTGCGGCAACCATGGAGTATCCGGTAGTTCCTGGGACGCAGGGAGAAGCTCACACCTGCCGGTCTCCCCTCTCTCCTCTGTGAGTGCGTACCAACGTCCCACGGGTTGCAAGGCGCTGTGTTAAGTCTAAAGGACTCTAGATAGTCTAAAGGAATCTAAAAACGTTGTAGGCTGGACCGGTGGCCAATCCGTTCCACCCCACCTTCGGGGTAAGTCCGCCGTTGCTCGTGGGCCGGGACCAACTTGTCGATGAATTCGTCGAGGCAGTCGACGACGGCCCGGGTGCCGCCGGCCGGGCCACGCTCTACACCGGGCCTCGGGGATCCGGCAAGACCGTGCTCCTCAACGCAGTCGAGAACGGTGCCAAGATGCGCGGATGGCTGGTCATCAGCGAAACGGCGTCACCTGGGTTCGTCCGCAGAATCACAGCACAACATCTTCCTCGCCTACTCCGGGACTTCGATCCCGAGACCGTGAGACGACGCCTCAGCGGGCTCAACCTCCCGATCGGCCCCCTTGGGGCGGCCGGGGCGACGTGGGACACGCTCGATGCTCATGTCGTGGAGGTCGGCCTTCGGAACCAGGTAGAGCTCCTGACCGACCTGCTCGCCGAAAACGAGACAGGGCTGCTCATCACGCTGGACGAGATTCACCAACAGCAGATCGCCGAGTTGCGTGAGCTGGCGATGGTGGTGCAGCACGGCTTTCGGGAAAATCGGGATCTCGCCTTTGTCGGGGCCGGTCTTGCTTCGGCGGTCAGCGACGCACTGAACGACGACGTCCTGACCTTCTTGCGGCGCGCTCGAGCGTCACCATCTCGGCACGGTGGACCGCACTGACGTGGAGCTCGCTCTCCGCGAGCCGCTCATTCGGGCCGGCCGGCTGGTGGGCAGCGAGGCTCTGTCAGTAATGGCGGCGGGAACCCGCGGCTATCCGTTCCTGATCCAGTTAGTCGGGGCGCAGACGTGGCGGCTTCACCCCGATGTGACCGAGATCAGCGTTTCCGACGCTCAGGAGGGTGTGTCGAGGGCACGACGCCGACTCGGCTCGCTTGTCCACGAGCCGGCCATCGCCGAGGCTTCGAGGATCGACAGGTCATTTCTGCTGGCCATGGCTCAGGACGATGGTCCGTCGAAGATGGCTGACGTTCAAGCGAGACTGGGCGTAACGGTGAACTACGCCAGCCAGTACCGGCTTCGCCTCATCGCCGCAGAGCTCATTGAGCCGACGGGCCGGGGCTATGTCGACTTCGCTCTGCCCTACCTCAGGGAGTACCTCCGCAACGAGGCCGCGGCCGAGTTCTGAATCAAGCAGCGAGAAGGCGCAACTCGTATTACCGGTTCTCCGGTGCCTCGTCGGATTCGGCGGTTAGGGTGAAGCTCGCATACGCTGGCGTAATGTCCTTGTATCTGAGCGGCGATGAAGCCGCCGACGAACTCCTGAGCACGGATCCGCTGGCTCTAGTGGTGGGCATGGTTCTCGACCAGCAGGTACCGCTGGAGCGGGCCTTCAGGTCCCCGTACGACCTGCGGGAACGGCTGGGTGGTCGCCTCGACGTCGCCGAACTGGCCTCCATGGATCCCGAGGTCCTGGCCGCCGTGTTCAGCGAGAAGCCGGCCCTCCACCGCTTCCCCAAGTCCATGGCCGGCCGGGTGCAGGAGGTATGCGCCGTCATCGTCGACTCCTACGGAGGCGACGCCGCCGCCATCTGGACGTCCGCCGCCGACGGCACGGGCCTGCTGGCCAACGTGAAGGCACTCCCCGGGTTCGGGGAGCAGAAGGCCCGCATCTTCGTCGCCCTGCTAGGCAAACAGCTCGGGGTCCGGCCCACCGGCTGGGAGAAGGCCGCCTCCCCCTACGGGGACGCCGGTTCGTTCCGCTCGGTGGCCGACATCGACTCGCCCGAGGCCCTGGCCAAGGTGCGACAGTACAAGCAGAAGATGAAGGCAGAGGCCAAGGCCCAGGCGGCCACGTCCGGCTGACCAGTGCCGACGGCGATCCCGGACCGGTGGGGCCTGAGCGACCGGAGACTGTACCTGTGCACCCCCGACCGTCCCGATCTCGGGCACTTCGTCGGAGCCTGCCTCGACGGCGGTGTGGACCTCGTGCAGCTGAGGGAGAAGCATCTGGACGACCGCCGCCTGGCCGAGCGGGCCATTCTGGTGCAACGGGTCTGTGCCGACCATGGGGTGCCCTTCATCCTCAACGACCGTCCCGACCTGGCGGCCGCCATCGGCGCCGACGGGGTGCATGTCGGCCAGGACGACCCGTCGCCGTTCGAAGCCCGTCGGGTGGTCGGCGGTGAGGCCCTCGTGGGCCTGTCGACCCATGCTGTGCACGAGTTGGACGCCGCCGTCGGGATCCCGGCCACGGGGCCGGGCCCCGCTCCCGTCCAGTACCTGTCGGCGGGCCCGGTTACACCGACCCCGACCAAGCCGGGACGACCCGGCACGGGTCTCGGCTACATCGGCGAGGCGGTAGCCCGGTCCCCGTGGCCGGTGTGGATCACCGGCGGGGTGGATCCCTCGACGGTGGCGGCCATGGCCGCGGCCGGCGCCCGGCACTTCGTCGTGGTCAGGTGGCTCTGCCAGGCCGAGGACCCGCGACTCAACGCACGGCGGTTGCGTCGGGCCATCGACGAGGTGGTAACTCCGACCGGGGTGTGAGCGGTGTGAGCGGTGTGAGCGGTGTGAGCGGCCCGGCCCGCCCGGCCTGCACCGCCGCCGCTCAGCCGGCCTTGACCACCTTGGCGCCGGCCGGAAGCTTGACCGGCGGGGAGGAGCCGACCTGGGAGATGATCAACTGCACCGAGGCCGTGGCCACGTTCAGGGTGAACTCCGACACGTAGGAACCGGACACGGTATAGGCGAACTTCCCGCTCTCCTTGCCCTGGGCCGTGGTCTCCGCCAACGTGAACGAGTAGGTGTCCCCCGACTGTCTGGATGTTCTTGGCCTGCTTGGCGTACGGCAGGTAGCCGTGGGCGGGGTCGAGGGCCTTGGCCCCCTGACTGACCTGCCGGTAGAAGACTAGATGGCTGGTGGAGGCGTCGTTGGCCACGGTCAGGCTCTGGTACTCGAATGCGCCGATGACGTACACGTAGGTGCGCTTGGACCCGCTCTGGATATAGCCGCCCAGCCGGTCCGGAGCCTGGAACACCAGATAGTCGGTCTGCTTGCCCTGCGGGGTGTTCTCCGTCAGGACCTCGGAGTAGTTGGCCGCGGACAGGGTGTTGGTCACCGCCTGCTGCAGGGGCACGTTCTTCGGCGCCTGGACGACGCCCAGGACGGCACCGCCGAGGGCCAGCACCGTGAGGAGGCCCAGAAGGAGCCAGCTGATCAGGTTTCTCCCGTTGTTCATCGAGCGAACGCTACGCCAGATCGGCCGAACGGAGATACCCGGAGCGGCGACCAGCGGGCGCGCCGGAGCAGGCGTCGGGCATGGATCGGTTACTCAGATGCCGATGCGCTGGGCCAGCAGCTCACGGTGGTAGGACGGGTCGCCCAGCATGAGCTCGGACGACTTGGCCCGCTTGAAGTACAGGTGGGCGGGGTGCTCCCAGGTGAAGCCGATGCCCCCGTGGATCTGGATGGTCTCGGCGGCGGCGTGGAAGTAGGCCTCCGAGCAGTACGACTTGGCCAGAGCTGGCCACCACCGGGAGCTCGTCGGAGTCCTCGGCCGCCGCCCAACCGGCGTAGTAGGCGGCGGACTTGGCCGACTCCACCTCCAGCAGCATGTCGGCGCACTTGTGCTTGATGGCCTGGAAGCTCCCGATGGGCCGGCCGAACTGGATGCGGGTCTTGGCGTACTCCACCGAGCTGTCGAGGCAGCGCTGGGCCCCGCCCACCTGCTCGGCGGCCAGGGCCACGGCGGCCAGGTCCAGGGTCTTGGACAGTCCGGGCTCGGCCCCTCCGTCGGTCCCGATCAACCAGGCCGGGGTGTCGGCGAACTCCAGGCGGGCCTGCTTGCGGGTCTGGTCCATGGTGGCCAGCGGAGTCCGGGTGAGACCGTCGGCGTCGCCCTTGACCCCGAACAGGGACAGCCCGGCGGGCGTCCGGCCCACCACCAGGACGAGGTCGGCCACGTGGCCGTCGATGACGAAGGACTTGTGCCCGTTGAGGGCCCAGCCGTCGCCCGACGGGGGTGGCGGCCAGGGTGATGCCCTCGGCGTCCCAGCGACCCGAGTCCTCGGTGAAGGCCAGGGTGCCGATGGTCTCGCCCGAGGCGATGCCGGGCAGGAGGTACTCCATGGCCTTGGTGTCCCCCGAGGTCAGGACGGCGTTGGCGGCCAGGGCCACGGTGGAGAAGAACGGCGCGCACAGCAGCGCCGCCCCCATCTCCTCCAGCACCACGATCAGCTCGACGTAGGAGAAGCCCGAGCCGCCGTACTCCTCGGGGATGGTGAGGGACTGGAGACCCAGCTGCTCGGCCATCTGGGTCCAGACCGCCGGGTCGTAGCCCTCGGTGGTCTCCATCAGCCGGCGCACCTCGGTCTCGGGAGACTTGTCGTCGAGGAAGCGCTTGACCGCCTTGCGCAGCTCGTCCTGCTCCTCGCTGAAGGCGAAGTTCATCGTGTTCTCCATTCCCCTGGGCCGGCCCCGACGAGGGGCGGTTCTGCCCGATTGTCTACCAGAGTCTGTCTACCAGAACCAGGCCCACAGGTGACCAACAGGACCGGGATCGCGGCGGTACGCTGACCTGAGGAATCAGCCCGGGGCTCCGTCGCGTGGAGGGCCCGGCGGCCGAGGAGGCCCAGACACCGTGCCCGACACCATCATCGACTACCAGGACACCGCCGTCGAGGTCCACCGCCTGGTGGTGGGCCCGGTCGACAACAACGTCTACATCGTGCGGTGCCGGGCCACCGGCGAGTCCCTGCTCATCGACGCCGCCAACGAGCACGACAAGCTCCTCGAGCTGTGCCGGGCCCTCGATGTGCGCCAGGTGGTCGAGACCCACGGGCACTGGGACCACATCCAGGCCGTCGAGGCCGTCCGCGACGCCGGAATCGACGTGGCCGTGACCGGGGCCGACGCCGACATGCTGCCCTCCTACGACCAGCTCCTGGAGGACAGCTCGGTGCTGGAGGTCGGACGGCTCCGGATCGGGCACCATCGCCACCCCGGGCCACACGCCCGGGCTCGATGTGCTTCACCGTCGAGGGGACGCCGCTGCTGTTCACCGGGGACACGCTGTTCCCGGGCGGACCGGGGAACACCTCGTTCGAGAACGCCGACTTCGCCACCATCATCCGCTCCATCGAGGAGCGGCTGTTCGCCCCGTTCGGCCCGGACACCATGGTGCTCCCCGGCCACGGCGCCGGCACCACCATCGGAACCGAGACGCCCCACCTCGGGGAGTGGATCGAACGGGGTTGGTGAGAGACGGGGCCGGGCGCCCCGGATGTCGGCCGCTCAGACGGCGGTGGACGGCCGACGGGGCTCCCGGATCAGCTCGATCTCCTTGGGCAGTCCGGTGACGGCCACCCCGCCGGGCACCTCGGAGCCCACCTCGACGGTCACCCGGGACCCGGCCAGGGGGATCCCGGCCACCTTCAGGTAGCCGATCCCCTCGGGCAGGTTGGGCGACAGCCAGGTCTTGCCGTAGGGGATCCAGGGGTCGAGGCGGAGCAGCGTGCGCAGGCACAGCAGCGGCGACGCCGCCGCCCACGCCTGGGGGGAGCACGATGTCGGGATAGCCCACCGGCACGGTCAGCTCGCCCCGGTCGAGGCCGCTGAACAGCTCGGGGAGGCGGCCGCCCTGGGCGTGGGCGGCGTCGAGCAGACCGAAGATGAGCTTCTGGGCGGCGCCGTCGTAGCCGTAGCGGGCCAGGCCGGCGGCCACGATGGCGGTGTCGTGGGGCCACACCGAGCCGCAGTGGTAGCTGATCGGGTTGTACCCGCCGCTGTCCTTGGACAGGGTGCGGACACCCCAGCCGGAGAACATGGCCGGCGAGACCAGCTTCTCGGCCACCCGGCGGGCCTTGTCCTCGTCGACGATCCCGGTCCACAGGCAGTGGCCGATGTTGGAGGTCAGGGAGTCGATCGGCCGCTTGTCGGCGTCGAGCCCGACGGCGAACCACCCCTTCTCCTCCAGCCAGAAGTCCCGGTTGAACGCCGCCTTCAGCTGGGTGGCCTTGGCCCGGAAGCGGTCGTAGGTGGCCGAGTCGCCCACCTCGAAGGCGAAGTGGGCGCGTGGCCAGGTAGGCGCCGTAGGTGTAGGCCTGCACCTCGCACAGGGCGATGGGGGCCTCGGCCACCCGGCCGTCGGCGTAGCGGATGCCGTCCCAGCTGTCCTTCCATCCCTGGTTGGCCAGACCCCGGTCGGTGGCCCGGTGTGTACTCGACGTAGCCGTCGCCGTCGGCGTCGCCGAACTGCTCGATCCACTCGATGGCCCGGGCCGCGTTGGGCAGGAGCTCGTCGACCATCTCCCGGGCCACCCCCCACCGCCGCATCTCCCCCAGCAGCATGACGAACAGGGGGGTGGCGTCGGCCGTCCCGTAGTAGATGCTGCCGCCCCCGAGGGAGAGGGAGGCGGCGTCCCCGAAGCGCATCTCGTGGAGGATGCGGCCGGGCTCCTCGTCGTGGCGCGGGTCGACGTCGTTCCCCTGGAACCGGGCCAGGGTCTGCAGCACGCCCCGGGCCAGGTCCGGATCGACCAGCAGGGCCATCCAGGCCGTGAGCAGGGAGTCCCGGCCGAACACCGTCATGAACCAGGGGGCGCCGGCCGCCACCACCACCCGCTCGGGATAGTCGGGATCGAAGATGCGGAGGGCCCCGAGGTCCTCGGCGCTGCGGGCGATGACCTCCTTCAGTCCCGGGTGGCTGGTCTCCACCTGGGGCACCTGGCGGCGCCACTCGGCCAGCCGCTCGGTGGGCGTGGCCCGGTCGACGGGCTGGCCGCAGCGGTATCGGGGGTCGATGGCCGTCCCGTCGAAGACCGGTCCCACCTCGATGCAGGTGGTCCACTCGCCCCGGGGCGGGCACGACCACCTCGAAGGTGGCCAGGTCCGACGTCAGCAGGGTCGGATCGTCGAAGCGCAGATCTCGACGCCCCGCGCCACCCCGGCCCGGCGGTACGACGAGACCACCGTGGACGGTCGCGACATCGACGGGCCCGTCACCGGCGGCCGATCCGGGGGCGTCCACCGGCAGCACCATCGCCGGTCACCTCGCCGACGCCCGGTTCGGCTCCCACCCGACCCTCCTTCACGGCGAAGAGGTCGGCGAAGTCGGAGCCGACGAGCACCTGCGACGGTGCACAGGGCGGCCTCGTCGGCGAAGTTGCGGATGGTCAGGTCCTCCCGCATGCCCTGGCCCACGTACCGCGACCGGAACACCATCAGCGTGGAGTCGGCCCGGCCGGGGGCGGGCAGGCAGCGGGAGACGAAGGTGGCCGAGAACGGGTCGTCGGTCACCGCCGCCAGCGGCTCGGTCCGGACCCCGTCCACCAGCACCTCGAAACGGGACAGGATCCGGGTGTCCCGGACGAACAGGCCCTGGGCGGCCCCCGGTGACATGTCGCCGGCGCCTCCGCTGATGGCGAAGGTCGACTCGTCGACCAGGGTCACCACCCCGGCCGTGGAGTCCAGCTGGGTGACCGGGCCGGCAAAGTTCCACGGGTCGGCCATGGGGGTACCGTACCGGCCGACCTGGTGACATGCGCAATCTGCGGGCGACCACGGACCTCGGCCGGATTCCCCCTATTCTCGTAGGAGAAACTACGGAATCCGGCTACGATCGACGACGTGCCCAGCGAAGCCCAAGCCTCCGAGGACCCGGTCCGTCCGGTCCCCTCCTCCAGATCGAGGGGCTCCACGTCTCGGTGGAGGGTCCGCCCATCCTGAGGGGCGTCGACCTGACCGTCGAGGCGGGCCAGGTCCACGCGCTGATGGGTCCGAACGGATCGGGCAAGTCCACCCTGGCCAACGTGCTGCTGGGCAATCCGGCCTACGAGGTCACCGCCGGAGCCATCCGGTTCCGGGGCGAGGACATCACCGCCTGGCCCACCGACGTCCGGGGCAAGGCCGGGATGTTCCTGGCCTTCCAGGAGCCCGAGGCCATCGGCGGCGTGCCGGTCATCCAGTTCCTCCGCCAGGCCCTCTCGGCCCGCCGGGGCATGGACCTGTCGGTGCTCGAGGTCCGGCTGATGATGATGGAGTGGATGGAGAAGCTGGGCATGGACCCGGCCTTCGGCGAGCGCCACCTGAACGACGGCTTCTCCGGAGGCGAGAAGAAGCGCAACGAGATCCTCCAGATGGCCATCCTCGAGCCCGAGCTGGCCGTCCTGGACGAGACCGACTCGGGCCTCGACGTCGATGCCCTCCGCACCGTGGCCCGGGGCGTCCACACCGTGCGGGAGGCCCGGCCGGAGCTGGGCGTGCTGGTCATCACCCACTACCAGCGCATGCTCGACGAACTGGCCGCCGATCGGGTCCACCTGTTGGTCGACGGGGTCATCGTGGCCGAGGGAGGGCCCGAGCTGGCACTGTCACTGGAGACCGAAGGGTACGACGCATGGCGCCACTGAACAAGACCGGCCACGGGCTGGACGTGGCCACGCTCCGCAAGGACTTCCCCCTGCTGGCCCGGGAGGTGAACGGACATCCCATCACCTATCTGGACTCGGCCGCCTCGGCCCAGCGCCCCGTCCAGGTGCTCGACGCCATGCGCGAGTACGACGAGACCACCCACGCCAACGTGCACCGCGGGGTCTACGCCATCGCCGAGGAGGCCACCCGGCGGTTCGAGGCGGCCCGGCACACGGTGGGCCGCTTCATCGGGGCCCCCGACCCCGCCCGCGAGATCGTCTTCACCAAGAACGCCACCGAGGGGCTCAACCTGGTGGCCCACACCTGGGGTCGCACCCACCTGCACGCGGGCGACACCATCGTGCTCACCGAGATGGAGCACCACGCCAACATCGTCCCCTGGCACATGCTGGCCAGCGAGCGCGGACTGACCATCCGGTGGATACCGGTGGACGACGACGGTGGACTGGTCCTCGACGACCTCGAGTCCCTGGTGGACGGGGCCAAGCTGGTCGGCGTGACCTGCATGTCGAACGTGCTGGGCACCCTCAACCCGATCCGCCGACATCGCCGAGGTGGCCCACGCCGCCGGCGCCGTGGTGGTGGCCGACGGCGCCCAGTCGGTTCCCCACCTCCCGACCGACGTGACGGCGCTCGGGGTCGACTTCCTGGCCTTCAGCGCCCACAAGATGCTCGGCCCCACCGGAATCGGGGTGCTGTGGGGACGCGACGAGCTGCTGTCCGAGCTGCCGCCGTTCCTCGGCGGGGGCGAGATGATCCTCGACGTGCGCAAGGACGGGTTCACCCCGAACGACATCCCGTGGCGCTTCGAGGCCGGCACCCCCCCGATCACCGAGGCCATCGGCCTCGGTGCCGCCGTCGACTACCTCACGCGCCGTGGGGATGGAGGCCGTCCGGCCGCACGAGATCTCGCTGACCACCTACGCCATGGCCACGCTGCACGAGCGGTTCGGCGACGACATCCGGATCTTCGGCCCGCCGGACCCGACGGCCCGGGGCGGCGTCCTGTCCTTTGCCTACCGGGACCTCCATCCCCACGACATCTCCCAGATCCTCGACCAGTACGGGGTGTGCGTGCGGGCCGGCCACCACTGCGCCAAGCCGCTGATGCGGCGCCTCGGCGTCAACGCCACCGCCCGGGCCTCGTTCGCCCTCTACAACGACGAGTCCGACGTGGACGCGCTGGCCGACGCCCTGGCCGCCGCCGGAGCGTTCTTCGCATGAGGGCCGGACGGTATCCTGAGCGGGTGCGACGCGGCCAGGATGATCGTGGACCCGCTGGCGGGACCGGATCGGAAGGGCTCGGTCACGGCGGCGGGAGCCGCCGCCGGGTGCCGGGAGGAATCCGCTGATGCCGGGCCTGGAGGACCTCTACCGCGAGATCATCCTCGACCACTACCGGTCGCCCCGGAACCGGGGCGAGCTGGAGTCACCGCCGGCCCAGCGGGTGGAGGGGTTCAACCCGCTGTGCGGTGACGAGATCGTGGTCACCCTGGAGGTGCAGGACGGCGTGGTCTCCGACATCAAGATCGCCGGGAGCGGCTGCTCCATCAGCCAGTCGTCGGCCTCGCTGATGTCGGCGGCGGTCAAGGGAAGGCCCGTTCCCGAGGTCCGCGACCTGATCCGGACCTTCAAGGGGATGATGTCCATCCACGAGTCCACGCTTCCGTCGGCGGCTGCCGCCGGGGCCGAGGGCGAAGGCGCCGACGTCGAGCCGATCGAGCCCGAGGCCATCGACATCGATGCCCTGGGCGAGCTCGCCGCCCTGCAGGGCGTGGTGAAGTTCCCGGTGCGCATCAAGTGCGCCACGCTGAGCTGGAACACCCTGGCCCAGGGCCTCGACGAGCACGAGGCCATCGTCTGACCCGAGGATCGGCCCCCGGATGTGGGTGCGGGCCGGCCCGCCGGAACGGGTGCTTCGGTTGAGGATCTTCAGGACGGCGAGCAGGGTGTGGGATCGAAGTCGGTCTCGATGGTCGTGGTCGTGCTCGAGGAGGCCGAGGTGCCCGGGGTCGAGCCGCCGGCCACGGTGGACTCCGGATAGGTCGAGGTGGTGGTGGTCGTGGGGACCACGCCGTAGGGACCCGGCGGCGGGGTGGCCGCCGTGTCCGGGGGCCCTCCGAGGAACTGGTTGATCACCTGCGTCGCCTGGGGCTGCTGGACGTAGAGCACGTCGCCCAGATACGCCGAACTCCGACGAGTACTGCGAGTAGGTGGGGAGGGTGGCGGTGGCCAGCGACGTGGACGAGAAGGTGTGGAACTGGCGGGCCAGCGAGATCAGGTCGCTGACCGTGAAGGTGGAGTCGACGGTCACCCCCTGGACGACCGAACCGATGAAGGCGTTGAGCGTGAGGGGGTTGTACTTGGTCTCGGCCTGGTTGATGACGGCCTTCAGGAAGGCGTTCTGGCGTTGGATCCGCCCGAAGTCGCTGGTCCCGTCGTACTGCCAGTAGCCGTTCTTGTAGTACTCGTAGTGACGGCTGCGGGCCAGGGCCAGGGAGTACCCCCCGTTGACCAGCTGGCACCCCGTCTGGGTGATGTTCGAGCCCGGTGTAGGCGTCCTTGGCCGGATAGGGGAAGTTGAGGTAGATGCCGCCGATGGCGTCCACCGCACCGCGGAGGCCCTCGAAGTCGACCTGCACCACGTGCTCGATGGGGATGCCGAAGTTGGCCTCGATGGTCTGCACCAGTTGGTCGGGACCGGTGTTGTACGTGGCGTTGATCCGGTTGTACTTGCCGATCTCACTGGTGTCCCCGGCCACGGTGACCACGGTGTCCCGAGGGATCGACAGCACGCTGACCTGGCCGGTGGCCGGGACGATGTGGACGATCTTCACCACGTCGCTCCGTTGGCCCCCGGCGTTGGACTGGTTCCCGAAGTGGGCGGCGTCGGCGGCGCTCTCGCCGACACGGGAGTCCGAGCCGATGAGCAGGACGTTGAACGGCTGCACCGACCGGGGCCGTCTTCAGGTGCCTGACCGTCACCTTTGGACCTGGTTGAACCGGTAGGTCACGTAGGCCTAGCCCGAGCCGATGCCCACCAGGGCCAGCGCCACCACGACGATCCCGCCCAGGAGCACCCGGTCGAGCCAGGTCCGCTTCTTCTTCCTTCCACCGTTACCCCCACGGCCGCGGCCGCCCCCGCCCGGGCCACCCGTCCGCCCGTTTCCGTTCCCGCCCTGGCCGCCGGCCGTCGAGGAGCGGGCGGCCGCCTTCCGTTCCTTGCGGCCCAGGGCCACGCCAGGATCGGGGGACCGCGCCCCGACCCTCCCGCCGCCTCCGACTCCACGGCGGCCGTGGCCCCGGTCCCGGCCGGAATGGACGATCCGAAGAATGACTCCCCTGTCTGGTCGCCGAGAGGGGCGCTCCGGCCGAGGACGGGCACACCGCCCGTCGGCGGGGCGCCGGACGGGCCACGGAACGTGGGGCCGGGCACACCGTCGGCCGGGGCAGGATCAGGCGGTCGGCCCGAGGATCGGGGCGCCGGGGCTTCGGGTGTCGGTGCCGGCGTCTCGTCGGGCGGGAGATCGGTCGATCGGCGGCCCTTCCGGGGGGCACTGTGGGCGCCACCCCGTCGACGATCTCGGCGAGCCATGGGCAGACGCTACCAACCGAGCACTGCTCCGAGGTGCCGCCCACGCCCGGGCCGCCACCACCCACCAGTGGCCCGAGCACGCCTCCGATCAGCCGTAGGCGGCGTATCCGGTCTGGTCGACGGTCTCGGCCAGTTCGCTCCCGCCGGTGGCCACCACCCGGCCGTCGGACAGGACGTGGACCACATCGGGACGGAGCACGTCGAGCAGTCGGCGGAAGTGGGTGATGGCCAGCACGCCCAGACCCCACTCGGTGGTGGCCTCCTCGACCCGCCGGCCCACGGCGGCCAGGGCGTCGACGTCCAGACCCGAGTCGATCTCGTCCAGGACGGCGAAGCGCGGTCGCAGGACGCCGAGCTGGAGCGTCTCGTTGCGCTTGCGCTCCCCGCCCGACAGGTCGACGTTGAGCGGGCGGGTGAGGAAGCGCTCGTCGAAGCCGATGCGCCGGGCCTCGTCACGGAGGCGAGCTCCACGCCGGAGGTTCGGCGCCGGAGGCGTCGGTCCAGGAGGCGTCGGCGCCGGAGGCGTCGGTCCCGGGCCCGTCAGCGGCGACCTCGGACCGGGACGCCGTCAACGAGGTGACCAGCGACACCCCGGGCACCTCGATGGGGTGCTGCATGGCCAGGAACAGTCCGGCCCGGGCCCGCTGCCAGGTGGGCAGGGACAGGAGGTCGACGCCGTCGAGGGTGACCGATCCGCCCAGGATCTCGTAGCCGGGCCGCCCCATCAGCACATGGGCCAGGGTGCTCTTCCCCGAGCCGTTGGGCCCCATCACCGCGTGCACCTCACCGCTGCGCACGGTCAGGGTCACGCCCCGGAGGATCTCGCGTCCGGGGACGCCGGCCCGGAGCTCCTCGATGACCAGCTCGCCGGTGCTCACGGGACCACCACCGAGACGTCGTCGCCCGTCGACGACCACCTCGTAGACCGGCACCGGCCGGGTGGCCGGGAGCGAGCACGGCTCACCGGTGCGGAGGTCGAAGGTCGATCCGTGCTTGGCGCACTCGATCTCGCACTCGGCCGGCCACACCTCGCCGTCGGCCAGCGAGAAGTCCTCGTGGCTGCAGCGGTCCCCGATGGCGTAGAAGTCGTCGTCGATCCGCACCAGGGCCACCCGCAGACCGGCCACGTCGAAGCGGCGGGCCTGGCCCGAGACGAGGTCGTCCCGGCCACAGAGGCGGGCCGCTCCTCGTACTTCCGACGGCGGCGGGCTCAGGCACCGGGTCACCCCCGTGCGGTCGGCCAGGGCCCGGCCCACCATCGACCGGGTCCCGGCGATGGGGACCTGGTCGGCGATGTTCTCGAAGAATCCTGCCACGATGAGCCGCTCGGCCACCTCGGGCTCGCACCCCCCGGGACTCGAGGTAGTACCGCTGGTCCTCGTCCACCGGGACCGACCGTCGATCCGTGGCTGCACCTCACGTCGTTCTCCTCGATGTCGAGGTTGGGCACCGAGTCGGCATGGGCCCCCTCGTCGAGCACCAGGTTGTGGTTGGTCTGCATGGCGTCGGACCGCACCGCTCCCCGACGGACCCGGATCAGGCCGCTGTAGACCGAGTGGGCATGATCGGCCACCGCTCCCATGAACAGCAGGTCGCTGGTGGTGCGGGGGGCCAGGTGGTCCTGCAGGGTCCGGAAGTCGAGCATCTGGTCGTCCCGTCCGATGAAGGCGGCCCGGAGCAGGCTGGTCCCCGACACCCCCTGCAGGGCCGAGTCGGTCCGCAGGCGGGCATAGCTCCCACCGAGGGCCACGGCGAAGCTCTGCAGCGTGGCATGGGCGCCGATGGTGCTGCCCTGATGGGCCAGCTGCCAGGTGTCGGTGCCCAGGGACTGCACGCTGACGAAGGACAGGGTGGCGCCGTCGGCCACCTCGATCTCGGTGAGCGGGCACGACCAGATGTCCGAGCCCGGCGCCGTCACCACTGGTCGTCGCGGTCGGCTTCGACGGTGCCGGCAGCTCGGCCAGGAGACCGGCGTCGACGTCGACGACGATCTCGACCACACCGGCCCGGGACGCCGCGCCCGCCCGGACGAGGGTCCGGGGGAACACCGCCTCGCCTCCGTCCCCGCTGACCACGTGCACGACCACCACCGGATCGTCGATGACGGCGCCCGGGGCGATGTCGACGATCAGCGGGTCGACGGCGAAGGCCTCGTTGAGGAGGAGGAAGTCGCCGGGGTCGGTGACCACCGATCCGAGCAGGCGCTCCCCCTCGGGATGCTCGCCGGCCCGACCCAGGCTCAGGAGGTCGTCGCCCACCGACGAGGACAGGGTGGCCAGGACGCCGTTGATGGTGACCACCAGCCCCGACCGCGGCCCCAGGCTGGCCACCAGCGAGTGGATCCGGTCGGAGGGCGAGGGCCCGGGTCGTTGGCCGATGCCGGCGGCACGGTCCCCGCCGGCCGGTAACGGTCGAGGTCGAGTTGGTCGATCCGGCTGTACCGCCAGACCTCGTCCTTCTCGCTGGGCAGCGGCGACGAGGCGAAGGAGGCCGCGGCCTCGGCCCGGCGCCGCTGCAGCCAGGGCAGCCCGGGCAGGGCGGCGGCAGATTCAGGGGTGAAGGTGGACAGATCAGGGGCCTCTCGCGCAGCGAGGCCCGGGGTAACGAGCCTCGCCATCCATCCTACCTGCCGATCCGGGGCCCCGGCCCGGGCCCGGGCCGGTCCGGTGTGGCCCGGTTGGGCCAGGCCGGTGCGGACCAGCCGAACGAGCCGACCACCCACCCCCCGGCCTACGCTCGGCCATGACACCGCCCCCGGGAACCACTGTCGACTCCTTCACCTCCGAGGTCCTGGCCATCGAGGTGGACGGCCACGTGGCCACCCTGTGGCTCGACCGGCCCGACAAGCGCAACGCCATGGGCCCGGCACTTCTGGTCCGATCTGCCCCGGGCCATGGCCGCCCTCGGGTCCGATCCCGAGCTCCGGGCGGTGGTGGTGGCGGCGCGGGGTCCCCACTTCTCCGTGGGTCTCGACCTGGTGGCCATGTCCGGGCTGACCGGGGCGTCCGGCCCCGACAACGGTGCGCCCCGGTCCATGGCCGCCCGGGCCCGCTCGGCACGCGCCGAGATCCTCCGCCTGCAGGCCTCGGTCACGCCGGTGGCCGACTGCCCGCTCCCGGTGATCGCCGCCGTCCACGGCTACTGCATCGGCGGCGGCGTCGACCTCATCGCCGCCTGCGACATCCGGCTGGCCAGCGCCGACGCCCTCTTCTCGGTGCGCGAGGCCAAGGTGGCCATCGTCGCCGACCTCGGCAGCCTGCAGCGCCTCCCGGCCATCATCGGCCAGGGGCACGTGGCCGAGCTGGCCTACACCGGCAAGGACATCACCGCGGCCCGGGCCGAGTCCATCGGACTGGTCAACCAGGTCAGCGCCGACGCCGGACGATGTGCTGGCCGACGCCCGGAGCCATGGCCGCCGAGATCGCCGCCAACTCGCCGCTGGCCGTCCAGGGCACCAAGGCCGTGCTGGCGGCCAGCGAGGGCCGCTCGGTGGCCGAGGGGCTGGAGTACGTGGCCACCTGGAACGCCGGCTTCCTGGCCTCCGACGACCTGGCCGAGGCGATGACGGCCTTCATGGAGAAGCGGCCGGCCGATCTTCACCGGCACGGTGAGCCGGCCGGAGGTCCGTCCCGGCCGTCAGCGCTCCCGGGCCAGGCCAGGGTCCAGGCCGGCTCAGCGCTGGCGGCGCCACCAGCGGCGGTCCTTGCGCTCGTTGCGCTCGTCCTCCTTGCGCACCTCGGCGAGGACCTCGGGCCCGACGGCGTTGATGATGTCCTCGGCCTGGTCGAGCAGTCGGCCGGCGTCCTCGCCGGGCACGTCGGGCATGGGCTCGAGGGCCGGCTCGACCAGCGAGCCGTGGGCCCAGCCCACATCGGCCAGGCGGCGGAGCGTAGGACGGACAGTCGTCCGGGCACTTCCACGGGGCCTCGGGGGCCAGGTCGAGGATGCAGAACCGGGCCACTTCCCCCGAGTCGTAGGTCCGGCTCTGAAAGTGCTTGCACTCTTCCCTCATCGGCATGGGTACATTCTGCCCTTCCCTCGCGCCCGTCCAGGGATCACCGGCAGCGAACCGGTGTCGACCGGACCGCGGCTCAGCCGACCGAGCCCTCCATCTGCAGCTCGATCAGCCGGCTCCACTCGACGGCGTACTCCATGGGCAGCGTGCGGGTGATCGGCTCGATGAAGCCGTTGACGATCATGCCCATGGCCTGGGTCTCGGACAGACCCCGGCTCATCAGGTAGAAGAGCTGGTCGTCCCCGACCTTGGACACCGTGGCCTCGTGGCCGATCCGGGCGTCCCGCTCGGCCACCTCCATGTACGGCTTGGTCTCCGACACGGCGGTGTCGTCGAGGAGCAGGGCGTCGCACCGGACGAAGCTCTTGGCGTGCTTGGCCCCCTCGTCCACGTGGACCAGGCCGCGGTAGGTGGTGATCCCGGCATCCTTGGAGATCGACTTGGACACGATGGTCGACGTGGTCTCGGGAGCGGCGTGGATCATCTTGGCCCCGGCGTCCTGATGCTGGCCGGCACCGGCGTAGGCCACCGAGAGCACCTCGCCGGAGGCCTTCGGCCCCATCAGGTAGACGGAGGGGTACTTCATGGTCAGGCGGGAGCCGATGTTCCCGTCGATCCACTCCACGTGGGCCTCGGCCTCGGCCCGGGCCCGCTTGGTCACCAGGTTGTAGACGTTGTTGGACCAGTTCTGGATGGTGGTGTAGGTGATCCGCGAACCCTCCAGGGCCACCAGCTCCACCACCGCCGAGTGCAGGGAGTCGCTGGTGTACACCGGGGCCGAGCACCCCTCGATGTAGTGCACCTGGGAACCGACGTCGGCGATGATCAGCGTCCGCTCGAACTGGCCCATGTTCTCGGCGTTGATCCGGAAGTAGGCCTGCAGGGGCTGGTCGACCACCACGTTGGGCGGCACGTAGATGAACGAGCCCCCCGACCACACCGCCGAGTTGAGGGCGGCGAACTTGTTGTCGTTGGGGGGGATGATGGTCCCGAAGTACTTGCGGACCAGGTCGGGGTACTCGCGCACCGCCGTGTCCATGTCGCAGAAGATGATGCCGAGCGCCTCGAGGTCCTCGCGGTTGCGGTGGAAGACGACCTCGGACTCGTACTGGGCGGTCACGCCGGCCAGGTACTTGCGCTCCGCCTCGGGGATGCCCAGCTTCTCGTAGGTGTTCTTGATGGCGTCGGGGAGGTCGTTCCAGTCCTCGACCTGACCCGAGGTCGGCTTGATGTAGTAGTAGATGTCGTCGAAGTCGAGGTCGGGCATGTTGACGGCGAACCACTCGGCCATCGGGCGCTTCTCGAAGCGCTGCAGGGCCCGGAGCCGGAAGTCCCGCATCCACTCCGGCTCCTTCTTCATGGCCGACATCTCGCGGACGATGGACTCGTTCAGGCCCTTCTTGGGCTTGAAGACGTAGTCCTCTTCGTCGGACCACCCAAGCTTGTACTTTCCGAGGTCGAGATCGGTGGTCGTCATGTGGGCTCCTGGGATGCCGTCCGGTCGGACCGCTCGATTTCCCCTATACAGATAGTAACAACCTCACGGCCCGGAGCAGACGCGGCTGGCCGTCCGTCGGTCGGGAAAGTCGTGCCATCCTGGTCGGATGGCTGCCCCATCGACCCCCGGACCCGAGCCACGCCCCCGGACCGAGCCCGGCCCCCCGGTCCCCGAACGGCGGCCGGTGCGGCTCGAGGCCCACGGCGACGTCCGGATCGACGACTGGTACTGGCTGCGGGACAAGGACGATCCGGCGGTCATCGCCCACCTCGAGGCCGAGAACGCCTACACCGAGGCGGTGATGGCGCGGGACCGCCGGGCTGCGGGACGACCTGTTCGACGAGATGGTGGCCCGGATCGAGGAGACCGACCTGTCGGTGCCGGTCCGGAAGGGCCCCTGGCTCTACTACAGCCGCACCGTGGAGGGCAGCAGCTACGGCATCCACTGCCGGCGACCGGTGGGCCCGGACGGGGCGGGTGGGACCCGAGGAGCCGGATCAGGGCCGGACGGGGACCGGCAGCGGAGGCGCGGGAGCGACGGACACCGTCCCCGAGGACGAGCAGGTCCTGCTGGACGAGAACGTACTGGCCGAGGGGCACGAGTACTTCGCCGTCGGGAACCTCGAGGTCAGCCCCGACCACCGCTGGCTGGCGTACTCGACCGACACCACCGGCGGGGAGCGCTACACCATGCGCTTCGTCGACCTGGCCACCGGTGAGGCGTCGCCCGAGGCCCTCGACGACACCTCCTACGGCGTGGCCTGGGCCAACGACAACGCCACCGTCTTCTACGTGCGGGTGGACGAGGCCATGCGCCCCTACCAGCTCTGGCGGCACCGGGTCGGCACCGATCCGGCCACCGACGCCCTGGTCTACGAGGAGGCGGACGACCGCTTCTACCTGGGGGTGGGCCGGACCAAGGACGACCGGTACGTCCTCATCGGGCCTGGACTCCAAGGTCACCTCGGAGTTCCGGGCCCTGTCCGCCGACGAACCCGAGGGCGACTTCTCGGTGATCGAGCCCCGGCGCCAGGGCATCGAGTACAGCGTGGACCACGACCGCGGCGACCCGGCCGGCGGTCGGGCCGGTCGGTTCCTCATCGTCACCAACGACGGCGCCGAGGACTTCCGGCTGATGGAGGCGCCCGACGACTCCCCGGGCCGGGCCTACTGGCGCGAGGTCATCCCGGCCCGCCCCGGGGTGCAGGCTGGACAACGTCGACCCCTTCGCCGGCCACCTGGTGGTCTACGAGCGGGAGGGCGGCGAGACCCGGGTCCGGGTGATCGACGCCGCCTCGGGGACGTCCACGCTCCGTGGAGCGGCCGGAGTCGCCCTCCACGGTGTGGGGCGGGGCCAACCCCGAGTACGAGTCCACCACCCTCCGCTACGAGTACACCTCGCTGGTCACCCCCCGCTCCGTCTACGACCTCGACCTCGACGTCGGGCGGCTCGGCCCTGCTGAAGCGCCAGCCGGTCCTGGGCGACTTCGACCCGGCCGCTACCGGACCGAGCGGCGGTGGGCCGTGGCCGGCGACGGGACCGAGGTCCCCCTGTCGCTGGTCTACCGACCCGACCTGGTGGGCGATGCCGGTCCGACGCCGAGCCGGCGCCGTGCCTGCTCTACGGCTACGGCTCCTACGAGGTGTCCATCGACCCGACCTTCTCCTCGCTGCGGCTGAGCCTGCTCGACCGGGGGTTCGTCTTCGCCATCGCCCACGTCCGGGGCGGCGGCGAGATGGGCCGGACCTGGTACGAGGAGGGCAAGTTCGCGGCCAAGCCCAACACCTTCACCGACTTCGTGGCCTGCGCCCGCACCCTGATCGACGAGGGATGGACCACGCCCGGACCAGCTGGTGGCCCGGGGAGGCAGCGCCGGCGGCCTGCTGATGGGGGCGGTGGCCAACCTGGCCCCCGAGCTGTTCCGGGCCATCGTGGCCGAGGTGCCCTTCGTCGACTGCCTGACCACCATCCTGGACGAGACGCTGCCGCTGACCGTGCTCGAGTGGGAGGAGTGGGGCAACCCGGTCGAGGACCCCGAGATCTACGCGGGTCATGAAGTCGTACTCCCCCTACGACAACGTCCGGGCCATCGACGACGAGGGTCGCCCGGTGCGCTACCCGGACATCCTGGCCACGGGCGGGCTGTCCGACCCCCGGGTGGGGTTCTGGGAGCCGGCCAAGTGGGTGGCCAAGCTCCGGGCGGCCAACCCGGAGAACCGGGTGCTGCTCAAGACCGAGCTGGGGGCCGGCCACGGCGGGCCCTCGGGCCGCTACGACGCCTGGCGGGACGAGGCCTTCGTCTACGCCTTCATCCTCGACGCCCTGGGGCTCACAGGGGACCCGGAGCCGGCCGGGGTCGGCCGGGCCGGCCGGGGTCTCCGGGGTCACGGCGGAGTCGTCGAGCTCGTCGACGAGGCCGTGGTGGTGGAGGTGGTGGTGGTCGGCGGACTGGCGGCGAGGGCGGCCGCGGTGGGCTGGAACGTGGCCACGAAGGGGGACTGACCGGGGTGGGGAGAACCACCGGGACCTTGTCGACGGCCAGGGTCACCGCGGGTGTGCCGAGCTGCACGGTGACGGTCCCGCTGGCCGGGACGACCTGGACCGCGCCCGGCCTGGACGCTCCCCGGCCCACACGGTGGATCCCGTCGAGGTGCTGGTCACCGCCACCCAGCACGGTCCCGGTGCCGGTCACCGTCACCTGTAGTTGCTGTTGGCCACCGGATAGGTGGCCGAGGTGGAGGTGGAGGTGAGGGCCACGACCTGGCGTCGGGTGGTGGGCGTGGGTCGGTCGGCTTTCGCCTTTGCCTTGGCCTTGGTCCGGTCGTCCCCGGCCCGGTGGTGGCCGTGGTCCGTCGGTGGGCGCCCGAGCCGCAGTCGTGCCGGGCGACCGCCGGTGGTCGCCGAGGCCGGATGCGATGTGTGCGTCGTCGACGCGGCAGCGTGCGGGCGGCTGGGGGACGAGCGCTTGGATCCGACGTAGGCCAGCACCCCGAAGAGCACCACGACGGCGACGACGATCATGACCGGTGGTGGTCCGTCGGGGCCGGTGGTTCATGGAGTCGAGGGCGTGCCGTTGGGCCCGGTCGGTGCGCGAGACGCGGGATGGCCTCGCCCGATCCCTCCGGCCGGATCCGGTCCCGGGGCCGGGCGTCGTCGAAGACCAGCGGGGTCTCGGGATCAGGGAACTCGTCGTTGCCCCGGACCGGGACGGGGGGCACCGAGCCACCGGCGTCGACTCCCACAGCGGGGGCCGTCACTCCGGTCGTCCCTCCGGCCCCGCCCGCTGCCCCCGGGGACCTCTGGTACGAGCGGGGGACCCGCGGTTCCGCCCTGGCGCGACCGTCTCGCTCCACCACCGGCACCGACGACCGGGCCGTCCGGTCCGACAGGTGCTCGAGGGTGCCCAGGGCCGAGTGGTAGCTCCGCACCGAATCGATATCGTCGCCCTCGGGGCGCCGGAAGAGCACCACGATCACCGCGGCCACGACGATCAGGCCACGGCGGCCAGGACGATCCACATCCCGACTATTCAACCCGAAGCGGCTCATCGGCGGGAGGCGAGGGTCCGGTCGGTCCGCTCCGGCGGGTCCTTCGGTCCTTCGCCGCCTCTAGCCCTTCTCGGGTGATGGCACTATCACTCAATCAGATGATGGCAGGTCAGATGGCCGTGATCGCGGTGAGCCCTCCGTCGACGGTGAGGTGGGTTCCGGTGATGAAGGAGGCCTCGTCGGAGAGCAGGAACCGGATGGGCCGGGCGATCTCGTCGGGCGTCGACACCCGCTGGAGCGGGGTCCGCTCCTCCAGCTGCTGGCGGAACCCGGGGAGCTCGAAGGCCGGGGCCAGCATGGGGGTGGCCACCGCCCCCGGGCACACCGCATTGACCCGGAAGCCCTCCGTAGGCGAAGCGCTGGGCGATGGAGCGCATCACGCCGAGGACCCCGCCCTTCGAGGCGCAGTAGGCGGTGAGGAAGGCGCTGCCGAACAGCCCTTCGATGGACGAGATGAACACCACCGCCGAGCCCGGCCCGGCCCGCCGGAACGGCTCGAGGAGCAGGCGGGAGATCATCACGGCGGCCCGCAGGTTGACGTTGAGGGTGGTGTCCCAGAGCTCGTCGTCGATGAGGTCGACCGGCATGGCGCCCGACACCCCGGCGGCGTGAACGAAGCCACCGAGCGAGCCGAGCGCCGACTCCGACTCGGGCACCGCCCTGGCGATGGCCGCGGTGTCGGCGACGTCGACCACCGACCAGTGCGACGGCCACGCCGTGACGCTCACGACACAGGGTGGCCGTCTCCTCGGCCCCCGCGGCGTCGATGTCCCAGACGGCCACCGGTCGGCCCACCTCGGCCAGGGCCAGGGCGGTCTCCCGACCGATACCCGACCCTCCTCCGGTGACCAGGACCCCGGTGCGGGGCGATCCCAGGCGCTCGCCGACCGGAGCCGGCGCCGGTACCGGGAGTTGGGTGGCGCTCGTCTTCTGCTCGTCGGCAGCGGTGCCGGCCGGGACCTGCCCTGTGGTCGGGGCCTCGGTCACCGGGCCCCGGTTGGCCGGTCGTCGGCCGGCGGGCTGTGCCATCGCCGCAGTCTGTCAGAACCGGTCGCAACGCATCGTGTCGACAACGACCGGCTCGACCGACTCAGGTCCGGAGGCCGGCCCTCGGCTGCACGCCGGGATGGATCTCCGATCGCAGCGGATTGGCCAGGTCCCGGGCCGACAGCACGGGATCGGTGAGCCCCCAGTCGGCCCCGATGGCCGGATCGTCCCAGGCCACGCCAAGCTCGTCCTCGGGGTTGTAGTAGCCGTCCACCAGGTACCACAGGGTGAGGTCGGTGAGCGAGGCGAAGCCGTGGGCCACCCCGGGAGGGATGAACAGGCCCCGGTCGTGGTCGCCGTCGAGATCGAGGGTGAGGGTGGCGCCGTCGGTCGGCGATCCCTGGCGAAGATCGTGGAGGACCACCCGGGCCGTGCCCGCGCAGCACGTACCAGTAGTCGGCCTGGTGGAGGTGGTAGTGCAGGCCGACGATGGCACCGGCCTGCTTCTCCGACCGATTGGCCTGGGTCATCTCCCGGCCCAGGGGGAACCAGCTGCGACGGTAGGTCTCCACGAACCGGCCCCGCTCGTCGCCGTGGGCGTCCGGCTCCACCACGATGACGTCGGCGATGACGTCGGACTCCTTGATGTCGGGCACGTGCTACATCCCATCCAGTTGGCGCGAGTGCTCACCGTCTCCGGCGTGCCGGGCAAGAGTAGCGAACCTGCTCCGGAAGAACAGGAGCGGGAGGCCGTCGTTGGTACCGAGGTCGAGGACCTTCCCGATGATCAGCTCGTGGTCGCCGGCGTCGTGGACCAGCTCCACCCGGCAGTCGACCCAGGCCAGGCTGCCGTCGATCACCGGTGCCCCGGTGACCGGGGCCGGGTGCCAGTCCACGCCCTCGAACTTGTTCCCGCCCGAGACGGCGAAGCCCCGGCACAGCTCCTCTTGATGGTCGCCGAGCACGTTCACGCAGAACGTCCCGGCCCGGGCGATCCGGGGCCAGCTGGTGGAGGTGCGGGCCGGGAGCCACGGCCACGAAGGGCGGGTCGATGGAGAGCGAGACGAAGCTCTGGCAGGTGAAGCCCACCGGCTCGCCCTCCTCCAGCCCCGAGACGATGGTCACGCCGCTGGTGAACCGGCTCATGGCGTCCTTGAACGAGGCGTCGTCGAAGGCCACGGTCAGTGTCCGGCCCAGGTCCACGGTCGTGCCCTCGGCGGCCGCGTCGACCTCCAGCGTCGGCGACGAACCGCCCCGGCGGCGGGCCTCGTCGAGCATCCGGTCGATCTCCTCGTCGGTGTGGGCCGGGTCGTGGTGGAACAGGCATCAGCCGCTTGACCCCCGACTCCCGGGCCACACGCACGGCGTAGGTGGCCGTCGAGTGGCCCCAGTCGGGGATGCGCGCGAACTCCTGCTCGGTGTACTGGGCGTCATGTAGGAGCAGGTCGGCGCCATCGCACAGCTCGAGGACGTCCGGCTCCACCGTGCGCAGATCGAGAGGGGCCTGGTGGTCGGACAGATAGGCGAGGACCTGACCGTCGGCCTCGAGCCGGAAGCCGAGGGTGCGGCCGATGTGCGGGACGGGTCGGACCTTCACCTTGACGGCGCCGACGGCGAACTCGTCGGATCCCTCGAGATCGTGGAAGCGGAACGTCGCCCTCGAACTGGGCCATATGCACGGGGAAGAACGGGGGTCGCACCATGGAGGCCAGCGTCTCCTCGAGGCCTCCCTCCTGGGCCGGACCGTAGACGTCGACCAGGGCATCGGGGTGGCGCATGGGGGAGAAGAACGGCAGGCCCAGTACATGGTCGTAGTGCAGGTGGGAGAGGAGGGCGTTGGCCCGCAGCGGGGCCCCGGAGGTCGACAGGGCCGCCTCGAGGTGCTCGCCCAGGGCGCGGAGCCCTGTCCCCAGATCAATGATCAGGGGAGGCTCGCCGTCCACCTCCACCAGCACGCAGGAGGTGTTCCCCCCGTAGCGGCGGTACAGGTCTGACGAGCACGGGCAGGAGCCCCGGACACCGAAGTAGGTGATTCTCACCGAAGGATGAGGCTAGTCGGACATCACATCGGCACCCATGTCCCCGTTGCCGTGCCGGTCCGGCGCGGCAGTCCACGAGGGTGGCTTGGTGGTGGATCGGGCGGCCCCGGCGGTGGCTCGGTGATGTCCGGTCGGCCTCGGTTGTGGCTCGGCGGCGGCTCCGCCGGCTGCCCGGACGGGGTCGGAGCTACCCTCCCGGACATGGACCACCACCCCGTCAGGGCCAACGGCACCGAGTTCGCCTATCTCCAGGCGGGCCCGGACGACGGTCCACTGGCCCTGTGCCTCCACGGCTTCCCCGACACCGCCCACACCTGGCGCCATCTCCTGCCCCGTCTGGCCGACGCCGGCTTCCACGCCGTGGCCCCGTTCCTCCGGGGGTACGCCCCGTCCGCGGTCCCCGAGGACGGCCGCTACGACACCGGGACCCTGGCTCTCGACGCCTGCGCCCTGCACGAGGCTCTCGGCGGCGGGGGCGACGCCGTGCTCATCGGTCATGACTGGGGTGCCTTCGCCGCCTACGGCGCCGCCGCCGCCCAGCCGGAGCGGTGGCGTCGGATGGTGACGGCCGCGGTGGCCCCCCAGGCCTCGATGGCCGACGGGTTCTTCTCCTTCAACCAGCTCCGGCGCAGCTGGTACGTGTTCTTCTTCCAGACTCCCCTGGCCGAGTACGCCGTGTCGATGGACGACTACGCCTTCATCGACCGCCTGTGGGCGGACTGGTCACCGGGCTTCGACGCGACGTGGGACGTGGCCCGGGTCAAGGAGTCGCTGGCCGCACCGGAGTGTCTGAGCGCGGCCATCGGCTACTACCGCGCCATGTTCGCCGGACCACCCGACGACCCCGACGCCGCCGCCGTCCAGGCCGCGGGCGGGACCATCGCCCCCCAACCGACCCTTTACCTCCATGGTGCCGACGATGGTTGTATGGGCGTCGACATCATCGGGCCCGGTCACCGACTTCCTGGCCCCCGGTTCCGAGCTGGTGGTCATCGAGGGCGCCGGGCACTTCCTGCACGTCGAGCGCCCCGACGAGGTGAACGATCACATCGTCCGGTTCGTCACGGCCTGAGGCCTGGGAGCACACCCCCCGCTCACGGCAGGCGCAGGGCCCCGGTGGCCGTCCGGACCACCATCCCTTCGGCCACCAGAGCGGCCACGACCCGGTCCAACCGTTCGGGTGCGTCCTCCCAGCCCACCACCGAGGCCAGGTCCCCGGAGGGCACCGGCCCCCGGCGCAGAGCCTCGACCAGCCGGCCCCGACCCTGCCGGTCCGAGCCGGCGAAGCGGGCTCTGGGGCACCGAGACCCCGGCCGAGCCCACCGCCGGATCCGGTCCGGTCCGTCCGGTGGCGGCCCACCGGCAGCGTCGACGTATGGGGCACTCCTGACAGCGGGGGGTGCGGGCCACGCAGGTTCCTGCCCCCAGATCGAGGAGGGCCTGGCCGAACCACCAACCCCGCCCGGGCGGCACCATGGCTTCGACCAGACGCTGGGCCTCACCGGGACCCACCGGACGGCCGGCCACCGCCCGTGCCAGCACGCGACCGGCGTTGGTGTCCACCACGCCGATGTCCACCCCGAAGGCGAAGGCCAGCACGGCACGGGCCGTGTAGGCCCCCACGCCGGGGAGGGAGAGCAGCCCGGCCAGGTCCGAGGGGAGCCGACCCCCGTGGTCGGCCACCACGCACTGCGCCGCCCGGTGCAGGTTGCGGGCCCGCCGGTTGTAGCCCATACCCTGCCAGGCCCGCAGCACGTCGCCCGTCGACGCCGAGGCGCATGACCGGGGGGTCGGGAACCGGTCCATGAACCGGAGGTAGGCCGGGACCACCCGGGCCAACTGGGTCTGCTGGGCCATCACCTCACTGACCAGTACGGCCCACGGATCACGGGTCGACCGCCACGGCAACTCGGGTCGCCTGGAGTCGCCTCCGCCTGCCGTCCCCCATCCGTCCACGGCACGGCCTATGGCCTCGACCTGACGCCGGTCCCGGATCAGATCGGCAACCTCAGCCGATCGACGGGTGGGCCTGACTGGTCCGGACCGGTCCTCGACAGCGCCCTCCGGTCCGTTCAATCCCAGACGTCGTCCCCGTAGGGCCGTCGGCGCGACGGCGACGAAGCGCGCTTCCAGACCATCACCTTGCGTCGGAAGAAGCACACCTCTTCACCCCGCTGGTTGAACCCCTTGGTCTCAACGGTGACGACGCCCCGGTCGTCCCGCGACTTGGACTCGATCTTTCCGATGACCTTGGTCTCGGCGTAGATCGTGTCACCGTGGAAGGTCGGTGCCCGGTGGATCAGGGACTCCACCTCGAGGTTGGCGATGGCGGCGCCGCTGACGTCGGGCACACTCATCCCCAGCACCAGAGAGTAGACCAGATTCCCGACCACGACGTTCTTCCCCTGCACCGACTCGTGCTCGGCGAACCAGGCGTTGGTGTGCAGCGGGTGGTGGTTCATGGTGATCATGCAGAACAGATGGTCATCGGCTTCGGTGATGGTCTTGCCGGGCCAGTGGCGGTAGATGTCCCCCGGCTCGAAGTCCTCGAAGTCGCGGCCGAACGGACGGTCGAAGGTGGTCACCCGGTTCAGCCCCGGACGAGGGTGGGCCGCGTGGTGAATCCCAGGACCCAGTCGGTCTGGGACTCGCCGTCGATGGCCATGCGCCAGGTGTACCGGGTCCCGGGGGTGAGCGGCAGCGGGCCCAGGTTGACGGCCAGTGCCACGTCGATGGGCGAGCCCTCGGGAATCCCCGGGGGCCGACCAACGGTGAACTCGCCCCGCACCTCGACGGGGTGCTCGCCCTCGGGCGTGTCCACCAGCACCGGCCGACCATCGGCGTCCTCCAGGAAGAGCTCCCAGTGATGGGCCAGCTCGGCCTCGTGCCAGCCCACGTCGATCTTGAGGGCGATGGCCGACGGGACCGGATCGGGGCCGGTCATGCTCCAGCCCCCTCCGAGCACGTAGAGCTTGCCGTCGGAGACCTGGGCTGCGTCGCACAGCATCATGGTGACTCGCACGAACCCTGAGGTTACCGGCTGGCGGGGCCGGCACGGTACGGAACGCGACCCTTCCACCCCGAAAGGGAAGGCGCCGACCCGCGCCGGTCCGGCCTGCGCCCCGAGGAAGGCCGGGTCGGTACCGGAGTTGGCCCGAGGAGACCCGAATGCCCAGTGGGTGGGCCGATAGCCTGAGCCCATGGAGTTCCGGGGGCTGCGCGACGACGTGTACCGACGACCGTTGGCCACCGCCCTGGAGCGACTCGGCATCGGTCCCGGGTGGACGTGCGCCGACATCGGTGCCGGCGGAGGGGACGTCTCGGTGGCCCTGGCCGAGATCGTGGGTCGCGACGGACGCGTGTACGCCGTGGACAGTGACCCCATGGCCCGGGACGAGGTGGCCGAGGCGGCGGCTGCGCACAGCCAGGTCCTGGCCATCACCCAGTCCGGCGAGGATCTCCGACTCCCCGAACTCGTCGACCTCGCCTTCTGCCGTTTCCTCCTCCTCCACGTGGTGGACCCGGGTGTGGTGCTGGCCCGGATGGCGGGTGCCGTCCGGCCCGGAGGCTGGGTCGTGGCCCAGGAGCCGATCACGTCGGCCGGTCGGATCAACGGCGAGCCATTCTCCATGCCCTCCGCCCGCCACCCCGACATCGGTGCCCTGCTCCCGTCCCTGGCCCGCGATGCCGGTCTGGTCACCGTGGACGCCTGGGCGGAGGCGCCGGCCGGCGCCGGGCCGGGCCCGGTGGCCGACTACCTCAGGATCCTGACCGAGGTGGACCCGGGCGACGACCCGGTGGTGCTGCCGCCCCTGGTCACCGTCGTGGCCCAGGCCCCATCGCCCTGAGGTCCGCGGTTGCGCGGCCGCCACGGACAGTGGTGCGGTGGCCAACGGTCAGTTCGTCGGCGTTGACGACCCGGCGCCAAGCAGCACCGGCAGCTACGACTGCAACTACAGGTGCACCGCCACGGCGGCATGAGTCGGACGGCCCGTTGAGATGGGCACGGTCGGTCGGGGCCGACCAGTTTGGGGCCGGCGGTCGAGGCCGGGCGGTTGAGGCCGGGCCGGCCCGGGCCGGTACGCTTGGAACGTGACCCCCGAGCCCCTTCCCGCCCCTGACCTGCGGTCCGCCGCCGACGCACTGGGTCAGGCCCAGTCGGTCGTCGATGCCGGCATCGCCTCCCTGGTCGCTGCCGGCGGTCCCGACTCCGCCCAGGTGCTGGCCTACGACGTCGCCCACGCCGCCGCCGCCGTCCGAACCGCCGAGGCCCTCCTGGTCTACGGATCCCGCGGCGACACCGAGGCCGCCATCGCCTGTGCGTTCGCCGCCGACGCCGTCGCCGACCTGGCCACCCGGGTCATCGGGCGCAGCGCCCAGTGGGGCGTGGCCGCGGGATGGATGGCGCCAGCCGAGGCGTTCGTGGCCACCTTCCGGGATCCGGCCTTCCTGGCCTCACTGGCCGACCGGCCGGGGAACCGCCACCTCGACGCCGACTTCGAGCTGGTGCGGGAGACCTTCCACCGGTTCGCCGAGGAGCAGATCCGGCCCCGGGCCGAACACATCCACCGGGCCAACACCGACATTCCCGAGGAGATCATCGGCGGGATGGCCGAGATGGGTGGCTTCGGCATGTCGGTCCCCGAGGAGTACGGGGGATTCGCCACCGGAGGCGAGGCCGACTATCTGGGCATGGTGGTGGCCACCGAGGAGCTGTCCTGGGGCTCGCTGGGGGCGGGCGGGTCCCTGATCACCCGGCCCGAGATCCTCACCCGGGCCCTGGTCCACGGAGGTACGGAGGAGCAGAAGCAGTACTGGCTCCCCAGACTGGCCAGCGCCGAGGTGATGGGGGCGGTGGCGGTCACCGAGCCCGACTACGGGTCCGATGTGGCCGGTGTGGTCACCTCGGCCACCCCCACCGAGGGGGGTTGGCTGGTGAACGGGGTCAAGACGTGGTGCACCTTCGCCGCCCGTGCCGACGTGCTCATGCTGCTGGCCCGTACCGATCCCGACCGGGCCAAGGCCCATCGGGGGCTGTCCCTCCTTCTGGTGGAGAAGCCGCAGGCCGAGGGGCACGGATTCCTGTTCACCCAGGAGCCCGGGGCGGCCGGGCGGCCCACGGGGCCGGCGGGCCGGATGGAGGGTCGGGCCATCGACACCCTGGGCTACCGCGGCATGCACTCCTACGAGGTGGCCTTCGAGAACTGGTTCGTCCCCGAGGCCAACCTGGTCGGTGGCACCGACGGACTGGGTAAGGGCTTCTACCTGCAGATGCAAGGCTTCGAGAACGGGCGCCTGCAGACGGCGGCCCGGGCCATCGGGGTCATGCAGGCGGCCTACGAGGCCGCCCTGGAGTACGCCGCCAACCGGGTGGTGTTCGGGGAGCCGATCCTCGACTATCAGTTGACTCGGGCCAAGCTGGCCCGGATGGCCGTGCTCATCCAGGCGGCCCGCCAGTTTTCCTACGACGTGGCCCGCCTGATGGCCAAGGGCGAGGGGACACTCGAGGCCTCCATGATCAAGGCATACGTGTGCCGGGCTGCCGAATGGGTGACCCGCGAGGCGCTCCAGATCCACGGCGGCATGGGCTACGCCGAGGAGTTTGCGGTCAGCCGGTACTTCGTGGACGCCCGGGTGCTGTCCATCTTCGAGGGGGCCGACGAGACCTTGGCCCTGAAGGTGATCGCCCGGCGCCTGGTGGCTGACGCCGGTCGCTGAGCGTCACGCCGCTCGCTGAGCGTCAGTTGTCAACCGGTCGATCGGGTCAGTCCGGCCCGCTCGCCGCGGGTGACGAACTTGATCGCCATCTTGCGGGAGGCCTCGTCGATCATCTCGTCACCGAACATGACCGCCCCGGTTCGGTCGTCCTCGGTGGCCTTGCGGTAGGCGTCCAGGATGTCCCAGGCTCTGTCGAACTGCTCCTGGGTGGGCGAGTACACCTCATTGAGCACCCCGACCTGGTCGGGGGTGAGGGCCCACTTGCCGTCGTAGCCGAGCACCCGGGTCCGCTGGGAGAACTCCCGGAGAGCGTCCAGCTCGCGGATCTTGAGGAAGGGCCCGTCGATGACCTGGAGCCCGTTGGTCCGACCGGCCATCAGGATCTTGGAGAAGACGTAGTTGAAGTGGTCGCCCGGGTACTCGGGGATGGACACCCCGCCGGTCAGGACGGGCATCTCCATCGAGGCGGCGAAGTCGGCGGGCCCGAAGATGATCGTTTCGAGCCGGGGTGAGGCGGCACAGATCTCCTCCACGTTGATCAGCCCTCCGGTGGTCTCGATCTGGGCCTCGATACCGATGTGGCCCACCGGCAGCCCGCTCTTCTTCTCCACCTGGGTGAGCAGGAGGTCCAGCGCCACCACCTCGGCGGCGGACTGCACCTTGGGCAACATCAGCTCGTCCAGACGCTCGCCGGCGTTGGACACCACGTCGATCACGTCCCCGTAGGTCCACTCGGTGTCCCAGGCGTTGATGCGCACACAGAGGACCCTGTCGTCCCAGGCCAGGTTCTTGATGGCGTCGGCCACCTTGGCCCGGGCCGCCTCCTTCTCGACCGGGGCCACCGAGTCCTCGAGGTCGAGGAAGCTCATGTCGGCCGGCACCGTGGGCGCCTTGGCCAAAAAGCGCTCGTTCGACCCGGGGGAAGACATGCACGAGCGGCGGGGGAGGTTACGGGAGCGTTCGGACATGCCCCGCATGGTACGGCCCCGCCGGGTGATGACCCAAATGGTCGGATCAGGCCGGGCTCAGCGGGTCTCCGGCGCCACGTGGTAGCGGGAGGTGTAGTCGGCGAACTCCTCGGCCAGTCCGGCATAGGTCCATCCGAAGTCGGCGGGGTCGTAGCGGTGGTGGCCGAAGGCGTCCTGGGGCCGTTGCTCGAGGAATGCCTCCATACGCCGGGCGTGCAGGTCGCTGACCTCGTCGCCGAAGGTACGGTACAGGTCCCGCACCGCCCCCAGCGGGTCGGCGACGAGCGCTTCGTACGGGAGGTGCCGGCACCAACCGTCCGCCGACTTCTCGTCGTAGGCCACCGCCGAGCCCAGGGCGAAGGCGCACTTACGCTTCCACTCCTCGGCCGTGGGCCGGGGGTCGGACCGCGAGGTCAGCGGACGCTGTCCGGCGTTGGCCAGGCTGGCCAGCGAGGTGACGACCGGTCCCGGATCGCGGTGGGTCCAGATGATCCGGGCGTCGGGGTACGCCGCCAACAGGGCGTCCAGGTGCCAGAGGTGGTTGGGCGTCTTCAGGATCCAACGCTCGGTGGGCTGGGCCGACTGCAGGACCTGGAGGGCCAGCTTGTGCTGGGCGTAGGCCGGCGCCATGTCGGCCTGCTCCAACCAGCGGGCGTAGCTGGGTACGTGGGCCTGGGTCTCGAGGGCCAGGGTGCGGATGTCGTACATGAAGAGGGAGACGCACTCCTGGGCCAGGGTGGCTCCGAAGGGATGCATGGCCTTGAGGGGCGGATTCAGCTTCATCAGACCGTCAAGCTCCTTGGCCGTCTGGGCGATGCGAGGGTCCTCCTCGGCCCCCTCCAGGGTGGGGGGAGGGATGAGATGGGCGGCCTCCCACTGGCGCAGCGGCCGGGCCATCGGGTCCAGTCCCAGCAGAATGGACAGCAGGCTGGTGCCGGTCCTCGGGAGGCCAACGATGATCCACGGGCTGTCGATGGCCTCCTTCCCGATGGCCGGGTGATCGAGGGCCCACCGGTGCAGCTCGATGCGGTTGGTGAGGGCGGCAGACAGCATCTTGGTGATGAGGATGCGGCCGAACGTGGTGAGCTCGGCCTCGGTCTCGCACGAGGCCAGGAACACCTCGAGCGGCTCGCGGTAGGAGTCGGATCCGAGGTCGTGGGAGCCCGCCTTCTTGGTGGCGGCCCGGACCACGCCGGACGGGGCCAGCGACGGTACCTCCCGGCCCAGTCGACCGATGGTCCTACCCACCACGTTGAGGGCCTTGAGCGGAGGGCTGTTCAACTCGGAGTCGCGCCAGGTGTACTCGACGGTGGAGGCGCTCGTCGAGGGCGGCCGGTTCACCGTCCCACCTCGATCACGGTGCGCCCCAACGACCGGCGTTGCTGGTGCTCGTCGAGGGCCGCCCCGGCCTCCTCCATGGACACCCGCCGGCCGATGGAGGGCCGGATCGACCCGTCGGCCACCATGGCCAGAAGATCGGCATGGATCTTGTCGGCAACATCCCGACCAAAGGGGTTGAACCCGAACCGGCGCATGCCCGGATCGACGGAGTCGGCCCAGGCCACCATCACGGCCACGATGTCGATGTTGCCGATGCAGGCCATCCGCAGCGGCCGTCCGGTCATACCGTTCCCGTCGTCGTCGGCGAAGCCCACGGCCAGGTAGCGACCGCCGTGGGCCGTACACCGCCACGACCGCTCCACGAAGTCCCCGCCGGCCAGGTCGTAGACCACGTCGGCCCCGGCATCGTCGGTGGCTGCCAGGACGGCCTCGACGAAGTCCTCCTGGAGGTGGTCCACCACCAGGTCGGCCCCGAGCGACCGGCACAGAGCACCCTTTTCCGGCCCTCCGGCCACGGCGATGACCCGGGCCCCCTTGGCCTTGCCCAGCTGGATGCCGGCGGTGCCCAGGCCACTGGCCGCCGAGTGGACGACCAGGGTCTCACCGGCCTGCAAGCGACCCCGCTTGAACAGGGCCAGGTGGGAGGTCTGGAAGGTGAGCAGGAACGCCGTGGCCTCGGCGTCGTCGAGAAGCTGGGGCGCATCGAACACCGAGATGGCCGGGGCGATGGCGTACTCGGCGATGCCACCCAGGGCCGTCTTGGTGATCGCCACCACCCTCCGGCCCAGCCACTCCTCGGCGCCGTCGCCCACCGCGTCCACCACCCCGCAGACGTCCATGCCCAGCGTGTAGGGCGGCGGGGTGGGGACCGACACCAGATTGCCCATACAGCGGTCGATGTCGTTGAAGTTGAGGGACGCCGCCCCCACCTTGACCCGGACCTCGCCGGTCTCAGGCTCGGGTCGCTCGATCGTCTGGACGGCCAGCACCTCCCCCGGCGTCCCGTTTTTGGTGACCCGTACGGCCCGCATCATCGTCATGGCCCATCCCCTTGCTGCTCTGTGCTCCGCGCTCCCGTTAGCTCCTGCCGGTCGGGTTCCGGACCCGGGCCGGTGGCCACTGTGGCGCGTCCCTCCTCGTCGAGCGCGCCCCCGTCGTGAGACGCTCTGACCTTAGTGTCTCACAGAGAGGTCGAGTCGAACACCGGCCGGCCTCGGCCCCCAGCCGCCGACCGCGCCCCGTTCGCACATCTACCGCGCTTGTGCCCGGACCCGAAAGGCCGGCAGGAACCACGATGTGAGTTGCCGGCGGATCTCGTCGGGACGGCGGTCGCCGTGACCGGGCACGGCGGCGTAGGAGATGAGGATGCGCAGGATCCAGTCGATCAGGTCGTCGACGTCCCGCTCGGACAGGGAGCCGTCGGCCAGGGCCGGGGCCACCAACGGCCTCACCCCGGCCTCGCCGATGCGCCGCAGCGCCTCCATCCGGATGGCCTGGCCGGCTGCCCACGCTGCTGACTCGCCGCCGAACACCGCGGCGTGCACCGGCCGGGTCCGGATCTGACTGATGGCGAACATCATCCCCTCGATGATCCGCTCGGCCGGATCAGTCAGCGACAGCGAGTCGAGGTGGGCCCGGCCGTCGTCGGACATGCCCTCGGACTCGCGGGTCAGGACCGCCAGGAAGATGGCCTCGTGGCTCCCGTACCGTCGATAGAGGGTGGCCCGCGAGATACCCGCCTCCCGGGCGATGTCGGTGGCCGTAGTCCTGGCCACACCGAGACGCAGGTAGCACGTCGCTGCGGCGTCCATGGCCACCTCCAGATCTCCGTCGCCAGCCGTGGGCGGCGAAGCTCCGGCGGATGGCGCAGTCGCGGTGGTCACCGAGGCCACGGACATCAGGCCGGCGTGGAGCCGGGGGCGGAGCCGGCAGCCGCCGGGGCCCGGTCGGCCCTGATCTGCTCCTGCAGCACGTCCGGCGTCAGCTGCTCCGACAGCAGGCGTTCGAAGCGGGACGGGTCACCGGCCACGAAGTTCCGGCAGAGGGGGAGGCCCTCCACATAGCAGGTGAGGTAGGCCCGCCAGGTGGGGTGGATCAGGAACTCGACCGACTTGGCGGCGCGGTCGGGGGACAGCAGTCCCCACCGGGCCACCTCGGCGCTCACCGTCTCGGGGTCGGCGCCGTCCTCGTGCAGCCGGAAGGCGGCGTTCTGGCGCACGGCTCCGAGGGCCTCACCGGCCTCGGCCACCGCCGCCACCACCTCGGCGTCGTAGCGGATCCCGAGCGGCCTCAGATGATCGGCCACAAAGGCCTCGGGTCGACGGCCCATGACCACCTCGAGGCCCAGATCGGCCAACCCTTCGGCCAGCAGGCACTGGGGCGTCCCCACCAGAAAGATCGACTCCTCCCACCACCGGCGCCGGCGCACCAGGCCTACCTCCTTGCGGGTGTGCTCGGTGTGGTGGCCGGGGTAGGCCTCGTGGGCCACCAGGTGGGCCAGGCTGGTCGAGAGCACCGGCAGGTCGGTGTTGACCGCCACCCGGCTGTGCAGGTCACCCAGGTAGTAGTTGAAGCCGGACCAAGGCTGGTCTGTGACCAGTTCGAAGTCGACCCGCTCCCCGTCGGGGAGGCCGAACAGGTGACGGGTCCGCTGGCGCAGGTCCTCGGCCAACGAGTCGATGGCCGGGCGCAGCCGGTCCACCGGGACGGCGTGGGACTCCCGCCAGGCCACCAGTCGTTCGGCCAGCGGCCCTCGCCCCGGCAGGACCTCGTCGAGTTGACGGTGGGCGTCGAGCAGCACCTCCTCGTCCACCCGAGTGGGACGGACGCCATAGCAGGACTCGACCTCGTCGGCGTACGCCATCGGCTCCCCGGCCACCTTGCGCGCCGTCGTGAGCAGCCCGACCACCTGGGCCCGGAGCCAATGGCGTCGGGCCGGCGCGGCACCGTCCTCGTGGCCGACACCGGCAGTGGCCGGATCGAGCGGGGTCCCTGCATCGATGGCCGCCAGCAGGGCACGGGCCTCCGCCACCAGTTGTTGCGGTGCGGGCACAGCTTCGGCCTCGACTGCCGCCGCCCGGTCGGCCGGACCGTAGTACGCGTCGACCAAGCCGTCGATGTGCCTACCCAGCCGCAGACCCAGGGTCAGGTACTCCTCGACCAGGCCGGCGGATGCCACGGCGGCTCAGCCCAGCGTATTCCGGAAGAATGCGATCGACCGGTCCCACAGGAGTTGGGCCGACTCCTCATGATGAACCTCGGGCCGGTCCTCGTTGAAGAAGGCGTGGCCGGCGTCGGGGTAGTGGTAGAACTCCACCTTCTTGCCCAGTGACTTCAGTTGGGCCTCGAGCTCCCGGGCCGCGTCGGGGGTGAAGTAGTCGTCCTGCCCGGCGGCGTGCCCCAGCACGGCGGCGTCCAGCTTCGAGAAGTCCGGCTGTGCGTCGGGCCACGGGATGAGCCCGTAGGCGGGCACGACGGCCTTGACCGCATCAGGGCGTTGCGTGGCCAGCACGAGTGCCAGTCCACCGCCCATACAGAAGCCGATGACCCCCACCTGGGTGCGACCGGTGCGGCGCTGCAACTCGTCGACGGCACCGCTCAGGTCTTTGGCCGCGGTGTCCATCGAGAGTGCCATCATCTCCTTGCCGGCCTCGTCGGGCTCGCTCAGCGGCACCGTGGTCCCGTGGTAGAGGTCGGGGGCGAGGGCGGTGAACCCGGCCTCGGCGAACCGGTCACAGGTCCGTGTGATCTGATCAACCAGACCCCACCACTCCTGGAGGACGATGATTCCCGACGAGGACTCCGCACCACCGGTGGGAACGGCGATATACCCCTTGCCGGTGCTCCCGTTACTCGGGAATTCAATGATCTCACCCATGGCACATGACCCTACCGTGCCGGTGTTCGAGGGTCACTCCGAGCGGTCCCGCGGAGACCGAGCGCAGCAGGGCAACGTCCGTTGCCCCGTTCCCAGTCGGCGCCGGGCCAAGGCACGCTTGCGACATAAGACCAGGTGAGACCCTCATCCGGTCAGGGGTACCTTGTGATGACCCCCCGGGTGGACTAGACAGTAGGGCGATATGACTCACGCCGAGCAGTACTCGACGTATGAGCCACGTGCGTCCCCTGCCCCCGGGAAACCACCCCGCAAACGGTTGTTTGCCGTACTCGCACTGGCGGCTTCACTAGGGATCACCGCCGCGGTGATTTCCTCCGCTCGACCCGCCGGTGCCGACCAGCTCACCGATGCCAAGGCCAAGGCGGCCGCAGTCACGGCCCAGCTCCAGGCCATCCAGGCCCAGGAGCAGTCGCTGACCGGACAGGTGCAGTCGGCCGACTACCACCTGTCCCAGTTGCAGGGCCAGATCGCCGCCAACCAGAAGCAGGTGGCCGCGGACCAGGCCGAGGTTTCCAAGGACGAGGGTCAGCTCCGCACCCAGGCCATCAGTGACTACACCAGCAGCGGCACCAGCAACCAGGTCACCCAGATGTTCTCGTCGGACCCCAACACCAGCGGCATCCGCTCCGAGTACTCGTCCATCGCCACCGGCAACGTCACCACCACCATCGACAACCTGCACACGGCCCAGGCCCAGCTGCAGGCCACCCAGGCCGCCCTCCAACAGCAGCAGACGGCGGCCACAACCACCCGCAACAACCTCCAGACCTCCGAGAACTCGGCCCAGCAATTGGGCCAGCAGTACCAGAGCACGCTCAACAGCGTGAACGCCCAGATCCAAGCCGACGTGATCGCCCAGCAACAGGCCGCCGCCGCCCAGGCCAAGGCGGCCGCCACCGCGGCGTTCAATTCCAAACTGGCCGCGGCGCAGAAGGCGCAGACCGCGGCCCAGACGGTGGCGCAGACCACCGGGGGATCGTCGGCCGCCACCACGGCCGTGCCCACCTCCCCGCCGCCACCGGTGCCGGCGGGCGTGGGTGGCGCCATCGATGCGGCCGAGAGCCAACTCGGCGTTCGCTATGTGTGGGGCGGTGAGACCCCCGGGGTCGGATTCGACTGCTCGGGCCTGGTGCAATGGTCCTTCGCCCAGGCCGGCATCTCACTCCCCCGCACCTCGGGGGCCCAGTACGCCGCCACCACCCACATCCCGTTGGCCGACATCGAGCCCGGTGACCTCCTCTTCTACGGTGCCGACGGCTCGGAGCACGTGGCCATGTACATCGGTGGCGGCACCATGATCGAGGCGCCCTTCACCGGTGCGGTGGTGTGGGAGACGGGCGTGCGCACCGGTGACGGTTTCGCCGGCGTCGGCCGCGTCGGCTGACCCCGGTCGGCCCGACCCCACCGCCCCTCCACTGCTCCATTGCTGCCACTCGGCGCAGCCCCGACGGTCGCCCGGCAACGTCCGGACCCGCCCTGCAGCTCAGAACTGATCGTGGGCGGTGAACTCCCCGGGCGGTAGCTGGCCCACCGTGCCACCGGCCCGGGGACCGGGAGGCCGCCCGAACCGGTACGGCAGTGCCTCCCGGCCGGCCTGGATGACCATGGCCGCCCCGCTCTCCTCGCCGGCCAGACGTTCGACAACGGCCTCGGAGACCGTCTCCGGATCGATGAGCGGGAATCCGCTGGTCTCGATCAGGCCGCGGCTGTCCCCGATGAGCGGTGTGTCCACGATGCTCGGACACACCGCGTTGATGGTGATGTGGTGCTGGGCCAGTTGGGGAACCACCGAACGGACCAGCCCGACCACGGCGTGCTTGGTCAGGCAGTAGATGGGGTCGGGCGAGAATCCGATCAGGCCAGCCAGGGAGGCAGTGACCACGATGGCGCCACCGCCCCGGTCCACCAGGGCCGGAACCAACGCTCGCAATCCGTAGACCACGCCGTCAACGTTGACCGACATGACCCGGCGGTAGGCGTCGTCGGTGAGTGCGGTGATGTCAGCCTCGCCGGTCATCACGCCGGCATTGAGATGCGCCAGGTCTATGCCACCAAAATGCCCGGTGACGGCTTCGACGATGCCGGGCCACGCTTCGGGTCGACCCACGTCACCCTGGAGGGCGAAACCTCCGATGGCCTCGGCGGCCCGCTGGGCCGACGCCCCGTCGAGGTCGACGACCGCCACCGAGACGCCGGTCGCGGCCAGGCGGGTGGCGGTGGCCAGGCCGATCCCCGATCCGCCCCCGGTGACGACAGCGACAGCACCAGCCAGGTCTCGCACGGATTCCCCCGTCTCCGGTCCCGGTGGTCCGGGCCTCGTCGTCCGTCCTGTCGAATGGGCCCATCCGGCGGACCCGGTGCCACCCTAGCGGGCGCCTGGGGCATACTGGAAGTGTGTCGATTGCGTCTCCGATCAGGCACTCCTCGACCATGAGACCCTCCTCGCCATGAGACCGATCCCCGTCGCGTTCCACGTGTGGTTCGTCGAGGTGCACACCTACGGCATCGGACTGGCGCTCACCTTCTGGTTCGGCCTCCGCTATACCGAGCGTCGACTACGTCGGGCCGGGTATCCCTGGCAGTGGGTCACCGGCATGTTCGTCTGGGTCATCGTCGCCGCCATCGTGGGGGCACGGGCACTTCACGTCGTGTCCAACCTCTCCTACTACTCCCACTATCCGGGACAGGTCTTCGCCATCTGGCAGGGCGGCCTGTCATCATTCGGGGGTCTGCTGTTCGCCGTGCCGGTGGCCATCATCAGTACCCGTCGCCGGTGCCCCGAACTGCCCGGGCTGCGTTTCGCCGACCTGATGGCTCCGGTGCTCATGGCGTGCTGGGGCATCGGGCGCCTGCTGGGTCCGCAACTGATGGTGGCCGGCGGTGGCCACCCCACCGACCAGTGGTTCGGGATGTACTACGCCGGCCAGCACGGCAAGCGACTCCCGGTGCCCATCTTCCAGGCCGTCGAGGACTTCGCCATCTTCGGCATCCTCCTGTTGGTGGAGCGGTGGCTGCGCACCAGGGCACCGCAGGGCCCCATGCCGCAACCGGTACCAGCTCTGGCCAGTGACGGCTCCGGTGCGGGTGCCGCCTCGGGTGCGGGTGCCGATGCCGGTTCCGATGCGACTGCCGATTCCGACCGCGGTGCGACCGCTGACGCCGGTGCGGGAACTGGCGCGGCCCTGGAAACCGCAGTTGGATCCGGGTCGGGCCCGGTCCTCCTGCCGCCGGCGGGGATCGTCCTCGGCGTGGGCATGGTGCTCTGGGGCATCGAGCGGTTCCTCGACGAGCACCTGTGGTTGGGTGAGGACGGCCATCTCGGTTCGCTGCTGGTCCAGTGGGCGGGCATCGCCCTGGCCGTGGCGGGCCTGGTGCTGCTGGCTACCCGCCTCGGCCCGCTCCAGCGTTGGCGCCGGGGCGGGGGAGGTGCTCCGGCTCCGGAGTCGGTCGACTCCGCCCGGTCATTGGACCCTGCCGCCATCGCATCGATCGACGATGCCATTGAGACAACCGACGGTGCACCCGTACCGGTACCGTCAGTCGTGCCCTCGGTGAGCACCCCCGACGGGGACTGAGACGGCGGCTGAGACGGCGCCGACCGGGACCGGGCGACCGGGGGACGGAACGGTATCCAGTGCCTCAGTGCGGGCGTCGACCACCACCGACGGACGCGAGGGCATTGCCGGTGTGCCCATCCGACCCAGGCACGCGACGTCGCCCCAATCCGGTCTGTGACCGGAGGATCGAATGCTCGGGATCAGCGCGGCCGCCACCGTGACGGCCACCGCCGCCACCAAGGCCACTGCGTCGGCGACCGGATTTGCGAACGACAGGGCGATCACTGCGGCGCTGCCGAGTTCGACCCCGAGCACCATCCGGCCGGCCATCGGTCCGACGTCGACGAACCGGCGGTGGAAGGCCCGCAGCCCCGACGGATCGGTCACCCGCCGTGTGAGCAGAACCGCGGTCCCGCGGAGCATCCCGAAACAGGTGCCCACGGTCAGGGCCACGACGGGCCGGCCCGTCAGCGCCCCGAGCACGATCATCAGATAGACCGCCGCCGAGGTGATGTAGGTGGCCAGACCGCTCCCGATCTGCCACCCGAAGCCGATGCCGTAGACCGAAGGGCGGAACTGGTCGAGCCAGCGCTCGTTGACCTGGCGCCTGTGAAAGGGAACCGTTAAGCCGGTGACGCCGGAGTCGGAGACCGCCGCCACCAGCGTCGCCACCAGCGCCACCGCGCCGACGACCGTCTGCGTCGGATGGAGTTCCCGTACGGCCAGCGCTGACGAAGCCATCACGAGGCCGAGGCTCGCCCCTCCCGTGGTTGCTCCGGCCACGAACCAGGTCGATGTGGCCAGATAGGAGTGGCCCTTCGCCCGTTCGCTGAACGGGGTGATGGTGGACAGCATGGACAACCCGCACGGCGACCACGTCGACCGCACGGCGGCGGCCGCGGCCACCACCGAACAGGCCAGTGGGATGCAGACGTTCATGGGGTCCTCCGAAGTGTGTCTCCGCCCAGGGATGTAACCCGTCCCAGTGCTTCCGGCGCCGGGTTCGCCGGTTCGACGGCCACCGGCTTGACGGCCACCGGCTTGACGGCCACCGGCTTGACGGCCACGGCTAGGCCGCCGAACCGTAGAAGGTCGTATTGAACGTGAAGATGCCCCCGTCTCGTGCCAACAGCCAGTAGCCCTGGTCGAGGGGAGGCGCGGCCATGCCCACGATGGGCTGATTGAGGTGCTGGCCCCCCATCGACCCGTAGAACTGGGCGTCACCGAAGGAGAAGATGCCACCGTCGGAGGCCACGCACCAGTAGCCGCGGCCCGAGGGGGTGGCGGCCATGCCCACGATGGGCTGATTGAGGTGCTGCCCGCCCATCGACCCGTAGAACTGGGCGTCACCGAAGGAGAAGATGCCACCGTCGGAGGCCACGCACCAGTAGCCGCGGCCCGAGGGGGTGGCGGCCATGCCCACGATGGGCTGATTCAGGTGCTGGCCCCCCATCGACCCGTAGAACTGGGCGTCACCGAAGGAGAAGATGCCACCGTCGGAGGCCACGCACCAGTAGCCGCGGCCCGAGGGGGTGGCGGCCATGCCCACCATGGGCTGATTGAGGTGCTGGCCCCCCATCGACCCGTAGAACGGCGCCCCGCCGAAGGCGAAGATGCCCCCGTCGCGGGCCACCAGGTAGTAGCCGCCGGCCTGGCGCCGACCCATGCCCACCATGGGCTGGGCCAGTGAGACCCCGGACTCGTCGCCGTCGTCGCGGAAGTCACCGTAAGCCAGCATCAATCCGAATGACGTGACGATCCCGTATCCCGCACCATCGGCACTCGCGGCCATTCCCACCACCTGACAGTTGGTGAGGGGGGAGGCGCAGGGGCCGGGGTTGGGACTGGGGAACGCCGGCGTCCAGCAGGCGGCGTTCTGTTCGGCCGTGGAGTCGTCCTGGGCGTTGGTGGTGGTACAGGTGGGATCGATCTCCCAGGGCGGGACACACGACACCACCCGGCAGACGATCCGGCCGATGCAATCCAGCTGTTGATTGCACTGGCCGTAGCGAAACTGGAAGCACCCGGTGACATAGGAGTTGCAACCGTTGGGACCACATCCACAGGAGACGCCGTCGCACCCCGGTTCGCAGAATCCCCACCCGTTCCCGCACCCCGTCGAGCACTGGCACGTGGCGTTGCAGTCCATGTAGTAGCGCGGCCCGCCGCAGTACGAGGAGTTATCGGCCTTCCACCACCCACCCATCACGGTGTTGGTCGGACAATAGTTGTAGCCGTCATTGACTGAGCAGCAGAACTCGGTGAACCCGGAGCAGCACGTCGACCCGCACCCGCAGTTACCGCTGCCGCAGTTGCAGACCAGCCCGTAGGCCGTCCCCGGTCGGAGCACGAGATCGAGGCCCGATCCGATGGCGACGGCGCTTCCGGCGTAAGCGGACCGGTTGATGAAACTGCGACGGGAGAGTCGGGTGCCGAGGAAACCCGACGCCCGTTCGACCAGGGTCGTGCTCATGGGGAGTGGGTTCGGCGGTCGAAGGTGACCCCGGTGAGGGACCGGGCCGCCTGCACCGCCGCCATCACGGATATGGCGAGATAGACCAACCACGCACCGAGCGCGCTGACCACCACCAGCGGTATGCCCGTGCCCGGCTGGTGGGAGAGGATGCCGACGACGGTTCCCGACGACGGCGCCGACCAGGCCACGGCCATGGCAGACAGGGCCAGGGCGGCGTTGACGACCAGGTGCACCAGCGTGGCGGGGGTGTCCGGGGTCCCGAAACAGCCACAGCTCGAGATGGCTCCACCCGTCGACCGGGAATAGGCCACAAAGAGAGCGAAGGAGGCGTAGGACACGGCCACCAGGGCGGCCGACCAGGGGCGCGGCACCACCAGGGCGGTGGCACCGACAACGGCTTCGGCGACCGAGCCCACCCGCACCAACGCCCGCACGGGGCGTAACGGAATGCGGGCGGCGGTGGCGAGGGCCCGGGCGGTGTCATCGGGACGCACGGCCTTGGCCAGGCCGGCCCCCAGCAATAATCCACAGGCCATGAGGTACACGCCGATCAGTTCCATCGTGCCCCGGTCGTGGCGAACGATGTCGTTGACCCCTGCGCTGCCGAGGACGCGGATGGCGCCGTGACGGGGGGGTCGGGGGCGATGGACACCGTGCCGATCAGATCGTTGACCCGGGGGACGAGCAGGTTGCGCCGAGCGTGGCTGCCGAGCACCACGTAGAGGGTGAACGGCCGACCCGCCTCGGTAAAGAACCACTGCGACCCCGACTGCCCGTTGAGCCCGCGGCGCAGGACATAGGGACGGAAGTCGGTTGCCGACAGCGTCCGGGGCATGCCCTGGCGAGCGAAGAGCGGCTTGCCCAGGCTCTCGGGGCCGTACTCGAAGAGGGTGGCAAAGATGTCCGAGGGGCCCATCACACTGACTGCCCCGCTACCGAAGTCACCCACATCGACAGGAAGGGCGAACGTCGAGAAGTTGGCCACCGGATAGGGCACCTCGCGGCCGATGGCGGCACGGACGACGATACGTCCCTCGAAACCGGGGGGAAGCGGTGCTTCGATCCCGTGGGCCCGCAGTACGGCCATCCTCAGCCGGCCCGGCTGATCGGAGGTCGGTCGGCGTCTCCTCGTCGCTCGTCACCCGGGGTCCGTCCGTAGACGTCGTCGAGGGAGGACGGATAGAGGCTGGGGTCGCCGGGCAGGATGCCGGCGTCGATCAGCTCGCGATCGTTGTCCAGCTCGCGCTCGGGACCGTCGAGGCCATCGACGAGACCGCGGCTCCGGCTGGCGACGGAGAACACCCGGGTATCCGATTCCGCCCGCCGTACCAACTCGACCACCTGGTGGAAGTGGTTGGCCACACCTTCGCCGATGCGCCGTCCCGAGGCTCCGTCGACGAGGACGAAGAACGGCGATCCCGGCACCTCGTACTCGCTCCAGGCGTCGGTGGACATGACGACCGGTAGACCGGCCGGGGCCAGGGCTGCCACCTCGCCGGGGATCTCCAGCTCCGACCCCTTGGTCACCACCACCAGGCGGGTGCCGACCGGAAGGCCCAGCTGGTCGGGGGTCCGGAACGCCTGCCAGAAGCCGGCACAGGTGGCGCAACCGGAGGAGAGGAAGGCCAGGAGGGTCAGGTCGTGGCCACCGGTGACGGTAATGGCCAGAGCATCACCCCGGGGAGTCATCCCGGCGACGGGCGGGGCCGAGGTCGAGCTACGTTCACCGGGCAGAGGTGGGCCGATGGTCATTGGCGTCCGGACCGGACCGGGGACGTCCGCGTCGGCTGGACCGGTGCCCCGGCGGGTGTCATGGTGCCGATGGTCGTCGACTGCTCCCGGTTCGCCCACGCCCACGCCGAGTTCGTGGAGTGCCTTGAGGATGTCGGCATGGCTGCGCAACAGCCCCGCCACCAACACGGCCAGCAACAGGACGACGACGCTCAAGACGATGGCCAGTGCAACCACGTGCAACCTCCCGACGGTCCAGACAGGGGGACCCTGCGTCCCGGGGTCCGGCTCGTCGCTCATGCTACGGAGTGCCCGGGCGGAAACGGTGTATCGCCGATGACCTCGAAAGGAGTGCGGGACGGGGTCCCCGGCCGGGCCGATCAGCTCATGGCACAGGCTGCCGTCACCGCGATGGCCACCGGCAAAATGAAGATACCGATGGTCAGCATCCCGACGAGGGCCAAGCAGTCGAGCAGCCCGGCGAGAACCCAGGACACGATGGTGGCCCAGCGCGCCGAGCGCCGCCGGGCGAGGGACAGGCCCAGGACCACCAGCGCCACGATGGCCAATGGTGCGCCGACCGGGAGCAGCACCTTCGCTCCGTTCACCTGGATCAACGAGGGACGGACCCAGAAGGACGCGCCGATGAGCCCGGCCGACCACAGACCGGCCGCCGCCAGCAACCAGAGCGGGCGTCTGGATGACGGTGAAGGCCGGTACCGGGGCGGTGGATAGTTGGGCGGCCGGTACCGGGGCGGCGGGGGGTCGGGTGGCGGGACCAGGACCGGGACCGGGTTCACGGCGTAGGGCCCGCGTCGCTCGGCCCATGGGGAGGGAGGGGCGCCGCGAGCAGGGCGGCCACTGTCCGCACGTGCCCGAACAGGGCCAGAGCCGGGCTCCGGTCACCGTCGAGGTGACTGAGCATCTCGAGACCCATGTACATCGCCACCACGGCGTGAGCGATGTCGCCCGAAGGTATGACTGACGCCAGAGCCGAGTCACCCAGCGCGGCGTCAACAGATCTGCGGGCGAACTCGGTCCACGGCGCGATCCGTTCGGCCACCTCCGCCCCCAGGCCGGGGGTCGACGACGCACCCGCCATCATCTGGACGAGGACGGAGACGTGACCGGCGTCAAGATCGTCTTCGAAGATCGACGCGGCGACGTCGACCAGTTCCGACGGCGATCCCGCCGCGTCCACGGCCCCGGCATAGCACTCGAGTCGTTGGGAACTTACGGCGTCGAGGGCGGCCAACAGGAGGTTCACCACCGAGCCGAAGTGATAGAAGACCAGACCCTGGTTGCAGCCGGCCCGACGGGCGATCGACCGGGCGCTGGACCCGGCGAACCCTTCGGCCTGGAGCGTCTCGATGGCCGCCTCGACGAGTGCCTGCCGCGTCGTGAGTGACCCGCCCCGTTTCGCCGGGTTGATCGTGCCTGCCGGGCCGGCTTTGGCCATGTCCGCTCCTTTTGATCGAATGCTTTAAGCGTACGCTCAAATGGTGCACCGCGCCGGGCCTCCTGTCAAGCCGGGCAGTCGGCCTTCCCGACCGTCCCGTGTCCTCCGGGCACCGTGCCGGCGGAGCGGGCACACTGGCGGGTAGGTCGACCACCCGAGGTCACCGGTTCCCGTCCGCCGCCCGGGGAGGCACCATGGCACTGCGCATCGAGACGATCACCGTCGACTCCGAAGACCCGGTGTCCCTGGCCCGCTTCTGGTCCGAGGCACTCGGCTGGGAGTGGCGGGAGGATGACGACGGCGACGTGTGGGTCGAACCGGGACCGGACCACCCGGACCGGGGCAGCGTCCGCCCGCTCCTCTTTCTTGAGGTTCCCGAGTCCAAGGCGGTCAAGAACCGCCTCCACCTTGATCTGGCCCCGGACGACCAGGGCGCCGAGGTGGAGCGGCTCCGTGATCTGGGTGCCACCCCGGTGTCGGTGGGTCAGCGTGGCGATGAGGGCTGGGTGGTCCTCGCCGACCCCGAGGGCAACGAGTTCTGCATACTCGGCTCCGCGTAGAGGGAGGAAGGGCGATCAGTTGCCGTTGGTGGGACTGGTGCTCCCCGGCGGCCTGGGCGGCACCGGCCGGCGGCGGCACGCCGGCCCTGCGGGTCGCGGCCTACGTGGCGCCGCCCTCGGCCGCCGCCTTGGCCTCGGCGGCCTTGCGGTACTCCTCCAGCTGATCCAGCAGCGGCATCCGCTCCTGGCCGACGGTGGAGTCGAGTCGGGCGGCGATGTCCCCGGGGGTCCAGCGCCCGTCGGCGTAGACGGCCCGGACCTCACGGGGCTGGTTCCACACGGCGATCTTGGGGCCGACCGAGGTGTAGACCTGACCGGTCACATGCCGGGCCTTATCCGACAACAGGTACACGACCAGGGGGGCGACGTCCTCGGGATCACCCATCTCGGCCAGGTCCATGGGCACGTTGGCCGACATCCGGGTGCGGGCCACCGGGGCCACGGCGTTGGCGGTGATCCCGTACCGGTTGAGCCCGGCCGCGGCCGACCGGACCAGGGAGACGATCCCACCCTTGGCGGCGGCGTAGTTGGCCTGGGCCACGCTGCCGGCGAAGGCCCCCGAGGTGAAGGCCACCAGCGATCCCCCGCCCTCCTGCTTGCGCATGACGGCCGACGCCGCCCGGAACACGGTGAAGTGACCCTTCAGGTGGGTCTCGATGACCGCGTCCCACTCGTCCTCGGCCATGTTGAAGAGCATGCGCTCGCGGAGGATGCCGGCGATGCACACCACGCCGTCGATACGGCCCCAGCGCTCGACGCCGGCACCGACGATCTTCTCCCCGCCGTCCAGGGTGGTCACGCTGTCCCCTACGGCCACCGCCTCCCCGCCGCCGGCCTCGATCTCGGCCACCAGGGCCTCGGCCACCCCGCTGGTCGGGTCCTCGCCGGCCAGGCCGACACCGATGTCGGCCACCACCACCCGGGCCCCCTCCTCGGCCGCGGCCAGGGCCACGGCCCGCCCGATGCCACCTCCGGCACCGGTGATGGCCACCACCTTCCCCTGCAGGAACTCACTCATTGCCTACCCTCTCTGTCTCGCTCCGACCCTGGCGCCGGCCCTTGGGCGTGGAGTGCCCACCCGTCCGGTCAGGGCGCCACCACCCGGGCCCACGGCGCGACGATGGCACAGCCCGACGGCGGTTGACCGGTTAGAAGAACCTGTTCTAGCGTCCCCACCCGGGACGGCGCCACACGGGGACGGTGCAGGGCCTTCGGGCGGGGCCAGCCTTCGGGGGAAGCCAACCCTCGGGCCGGCAGCGCGCCCGACCACCAGACATCCGCCAACATACGGCGCAGGGGGTAACGATCTTCATGGGCGACTTCGGATTCTGGGCCCTGGCCCACGAGCACCCGGGCAAGCTGGCACTGGTCGACCCGGACGGGACCGAATTCACCGCCGGGCAGTTGCTGGGCCGGACCAACCAGGTGGTGCACGGGCTCCGGGCTCTCGGCCTCGAATCCGGGGATGTGGTGGCCACCCTGCTCCCCAACGGGGTGGAGGTCTTCGAGTTGTACCTGGCCGCTCTGCAGGCCGGGTGGTACCTGGTGCCGATCAACCATCACCTCATCGCCCCCGAGGTGGCCTACATCCTGAAGGACTCCGACGCCAAGGCCTTCGTGACCCATGAGCGCTTCGCCGAGGTGGCCGCCGACGCCGCCGGGCGGGCGGGGCTCAATCAAAAGCACACCTTCGCCATCGGCGTCATCAGCGGCTTCGAGTCGTATGCGGCCATGCGCGACGCCCAGTCCAGCCGCGACCCGGACGACCGAGCGATCGGTGACGTGATGAACTACACGTCGGGTACGACGGGCAACCCCAAGGGGGTGTTTCGCAAGCTGAGCGGGGCCACTCCCGAGGAGGCCGCGCTGGGGCTGTCGGGGATCCTGTTCCTCTTCGGCATCCAACCGGACGACCCCGATGTGCACATCGTGGGCTCGCCGCTCTACCACACGGCGGTGATCCGCTACTCCGGTGCCTCCATCCACCTACTCCACACCGTGGTGCTGATGGACAAGTGGGTCCCCGAGGAGATGCTCCGACTCATCGAGAAGTACAAGGTGACCAGCTCCCACATGGTCCCCACCCAATTCCACCGCCTGCTGGCCCTTCCGGAGGAAACCCGTTCCCGATACGACCTGTCGTCCCTGGAGCACATGATCCACGCCGCCGCCCCGTGCCCCGTTGATGTGAAGTACAAGATGATCGAGTGGTGGGGCAACGCCATCGACGAGTACTACGCGGCCTCCGAGGGCGGCGGCACCCTGGTCACGGCCGAGGAGTGGCTGAGAAAGCCCGGCACGGTGGGGAGAGCCTGGCCCATCTCCGAGATCGCCATCTTCGACGATGCGGGCGTTCGTATCGAGGAGCCCAACGTCATCGGAACCGTCTACATGTCCATGCAGACCGGAGAGTTCGAATACCACAAGGACCAGGCCAAGACCAGGGACAACCGCATCGGCAAGTTCTTCACCGTCGGCGATATGGGCCTGATCGACGAGGACGGCTACCTGTTCCTGAGGGACCGGAAGATCGACATGATCATCTCGGGCGGGGCCAACATCTACCCGGCCGAGATCGAGAACGTGCTCCTGGGCTTCCCCAAGATCGGCGACGTGGCGGTGTTCGGCATCCCCCACGACGACTGGGGCGAGGAGATCAAGGCCGTGGTCGAGCCGGCCGAGGGCGTGGAGCCGACACCCGAACTGGCTGAGGAGATCCTGGAGTACTGCGCCACCCGGCTGGCCAAGTTCAAGACGCCCAAGTCGATCGACTTCACCGACGCCATGCCCCGCGATCCCAACGGCAAGCTCTACAAGCGCAAGCTCCGTGATCCCTACTGGGAGGGACGGGAGAAGATCTGACGCGTCGGGTCCCCCCGTGCCGCCAGCGACCGACCGAATCGGTGGTCGGTGACCACCTGGCCACCGAACTCCTGGGTGCGCTCACCGGTCTCGCGGGACCAACCCTGACGCAGGTAGAAATGTCGGGCCCGGTCGTTGGTGGACAGCATCCACAGGGTGACGGTGCCGTACCCGTCCCGGGACAGGCGGTCGAGCGCGGCCTCCGTCAGTTCCCTCCCGTGGCCCCGGCCCCACACGTCGGGGTGGAGGTAGAGGGTGTAGAGCTCGGCGGTGGCCGGCGGGGCGTCGGTATCGCCGCTCGGCCCGACGTGGGTGAACCCGACGATGCGACCACCGAGCTCCACCACGTACACATGGCCGGGTAGTGGTTGGGTGAGGATCCCGGCCCACTGCCGTTCGCGCCCCCCGACGGACAGGGCGGCCAGGTAGTCGTCAGGCAGGAGACCGCGGTAGGCCGCCCGCCAGGAAGCCACGTGCACCAGGGCGACGGCCCGGGCGTCGCCGGGCAGGGCCGCTCGCACCCCGTCGGCGACGCCCTCCGGATCAGGTGGGGGGTCGGTACCCGGAATCGGAGGCACGCTGGACGTCGGAGGCCGCGCCTTCGCGCAGGGCCTCGGCCCGGATGGCCTCGAGCATGACCGGGTCGGCACTGTCGATGTTGGACTCGGCGATGTCGAGCATCTGGGTGGGCACGACCTCGATGAAGATGCCGTCGGCTTCGGCCGTCAGCACCTCGCCGGCGTAGACGCCACCCCACGTGTAGACCTTGCGGCCTTCGGCCCGCACGAACCGGGCTTCGACCCGGAGGTCGGTATTGAGCGGGGTCGGTTTGCGATAGCGGACCGTGAGGGTGCCGGTCATGGCGGGATGCTCGGCCACGATGTTGGCGGCGCCGAGCACCTCGTCGAGCAGCTCGGCGATGACCCCACCGTGGACACAGGTGGGCGGGCCCTCGTAGGCGAAGCCGAAATTGGCCCGGCCGGCGATCTCCCGTCGGCCGTCCTCCCCTGCGACCACGGCGACCCGCACCGGGGGAGCCACCGGATTGGCCAGGCCGATGACGGGACTGGTCGGGAAGAAGTCCTGGGCGGCGCGGGCCAGGTCGGGCTGGTTGCGCGTGCGCCGGGGACCGGCCCGGGCCGTCAACCGCTCGGCGACGGCCCCGATGGCCTGGGCAGCCTCGTTGAGGCTCTCGTCGTCGAGCTCGGCGGCCACGTTGAGGGTGATGATGGGTCGGATGGCCGCAGCCAGGCGACGCCGCGGGTCGTCCGGTCCGGCGTCGTCCTCGAACAGTTCCTTCACCGGCGCTGGTAGTTGGGCGGGCGCTTCTCGGCGAAGGCCTTCTGGCCCTCGGCGGCATCCTCGGTGGCGAAGATGGGCCATCCGAGTTCCAACTCCATGGCCAGAGCCTGCTCCTCGGGGATGCCCTCGGTGGCCTTGACCGACGCCTTGATGGCCTCGACGGCCAGGGGACCGTTGGCGGCGATGACGTCGGCGATGGCTAGGGCGGCCTCCAGTGCCGCCCCGTCGGGCACCACCCGGCCGATCAGTCCGATCTCCTTGGCCTCCTGGGCCGAGACCTCCCGGGCGGTGAGCAGCAGGTCCATGGCCACGGTGAAGGGGATCTGGCGGCGGAGGCGGACGGTCGACCCTCCCAGAGGGAACAGGCCCCGTCGGGCTTCGAACACCCCGAACTTGGCACTCTCGCCCGCCACCCGGATGTCGGTGGCCTGCAGGATCTCGGTCCCCCCCGCCACCGCCCAACCCTCGACGGCGGCGATGAGCGGCTTCTTCACCGAGTAGTGGCGCAGCAGCGCCTTCCAGTGGAGGTCGGGGTCCTCGGCCATCCGCTCCTTGACCGATTCGTTCCCCGGCCCCGACATCGACTTCAGGTCCATGCCGGCGCAGAACGTCCCGCCGGCCCCGGTGAGAATGGCGCAGCGGATGTCGTCGTTGGCGTCGATCTCCATCCAGGCGTCGACCATGCCCACCAGCATCGGTCCCGAGAGGGCGTTCTTGGCCTCGGGTCGGTTCATGGTCACGACGGCGGTGGAGCCCACTCGCTCGTAGGTCAGGTGTTCGGTGCCGGTCACGGTACTCCTCGTTCGTCGGTCGAGCTGTCGGTGAGACTTGAGCGATCCGGGGGCCGTCGGCACCGGAATCTAGAACGCATTCTACTTTCTAGCCGTTCCGTCGGCAGATGCCACCGACGGCCCGCTCCTGGTGGTCGGGGGCGACGTGAACGGGTCAGCCCAGCACCGGGCCGCCAGCCATGCCCACCACCGGTCGATTGAGGTGTTGACCGCCCGTGGAGCCCTCGAAGGCGGCGTCGCCGAACGAGAAGATGCCGCCGTCGGAGGCGACCAGCCAGTAGCCCTGACCGGTGGCGTCGGCGGCCATGCCCACGATGGGCTGGTTGAGGTGCATGCCGCCGGTAGAGCCGTGGAACTGGGCGTCGCCGAACGAGAAGATGCCGCCGTCGGAGGCGACCAGCCAGTAGCCCTGACCGGTGGCGTCGGCGGCCATTCCCACGATGGGTCGATTGAGGTGCATGGCGCCGGTGCCACCGTGGAAGAGCGCGTCACCGAAGGAGAAGATGCCGCCGTCGGAGGCGACCAGCCAGTAACCGTTTCCGGTGCTGTCGGCGGCCATACCCACGATGGGTCGATTGAGGTGCATCCCGCCGGTGGAGCCGTGGAACTGGGCGTCGCCGAACGAGAAGATCCCGCCGTCGGAGGCCACCAGCCAGTAGCCGTTGCCCGACGGGGTGGCGGCCATGCCCACTATGGGCTGGTTGAGGTGCATACCGCCGGTCGAGCCGTGGAACTGGGCGTCACCGAACGAGAAGATGCCGCCGTCGGAGGCCACCAGCCAGTAGCCGTCGTGATCGGGCGTAGAGGCCATGCCAACGATGGGCTGGTTGAGGTGCATGCCGCCGGTGGAGCCGAGGAAGGGGGCTCCCCCTTCGGCGAAGATGCCGCCGTCGGAGGCGACGAGCCAGTAGCCGGGACGAGGCGGGATCGGGGTGGGTGGCCCGGGGAGGCCGGCAGGTCCCACAAATGCGTGGATCTGGGTCCCTCCCGGTGCCAGCACCAGGCCATCAGCCGCCGACGGCGAGGGGAAGGAGGAGGAGGACGAGCCGATGCCGAAGCTCTGGACCACCGCCCCGTTGGCCGGATTGAGGGCGAAGACAGTGCCGCCGCCGATGGTCCAGACCAGCCCCCCGGCCACGATAGGAGAGCCCTTGGCCGATCCGTCGGCCGCCGTCCACGACGCCGACGGGGCGCTCGATGTCACCGTAACGGCGTGAACGCCGTTGCTGCAGGGGACGAAGAGGGTGCCGTTCAGGTCGGCCGATCCCCCATCGGAGAAGCAGAAGTTGTTGGTCAGGGCCACCTGACCACCGATGCCATTGGGTTGCCCATTGCTGAGGTCGGACTGACTCAGCACATAGGCCGTCTGGGACTTACCAACCTCGAAGGCCAAGCCGTTCGGGAGGAGTGCGGGTGCTCCGGAACCCAGGTCGAGGTCGGAGCCGTTGTCCGCGTACCACCCCGTGGGGGCGAAGGAGTCGAGCAACTGCATCGTCGGGCTGAGCTTGAGCACACTGTCGCTCTGGTCGTAGGCATCGGTCGACTGATGGTGGGCACTGTTGCCCGTGGCCACCCACACGTCGCCCTGGGCGTCGATGGAGGGGGCGGCTCCGCCCATCCACACCGCGCCCTGGCTGTCACCGGCCTGATTGGCCACGGTGAAGACCGACGGGGTGGAGCCGTCCTCAGGAGCGGAGATCACCAGCCCGTGATAGGGGTCGCAGTCCCCGGAGTTCCCGCCCAGTCCGATGATGATGTTGCCGTCGTCGAGGGCCAACGACACCCGCTGGAGCTGGAAGGCCGGATTAGAACCGGCCGGGTCGATGACTTCGTCCATCATGACCAGGCCGGTGTAGGTGTTGAGCCCGATCAGGTGGTGGGCCGCGTTGGGTGACCCGACGAGTGTGGATGCCTCGGTCGCCACCACGAAGATCTCCGACCGCCCGGGGTCGATGACCGGGGTGCCGGTGATCCCCACCGTGGGGGTGATGTTGCCGCACAGTCCCGAGACGGTGGAGGGGGTGAGCGGGGTGGCCAGATGGTTCGACCACAGGACCTGGCCCGAGTCGGCGGCCAGGGCGTAGACGGTGTCGTTCTCGGTGGCGGCGAACACCCGACCTCCGTAGACGAGCGGCTGGCCGTAGAGCTGACCGTCGAACGTGGGCGAGGTCCACGCCGGAGTGGCCGGCGAGAAGGAGTTGCCCGAACTGTCCACACCGGTGCGCAGTCCGTTCTGATCGAACGTGGTCCAGTCCGATGCTGTCGCCGCGTGGCCGACGGGGGTCGACGCAGCGGCCTCGGAAGTAGCCGTCGCCAGCGGGATACCCCCGGCCGTGGCCACGGACAGCAGTACCACCAGAGTTAGGACGGGAAGGGTTCGGGCGGTGACGGATCTACGGGTGGGCATGCAACCCAGTAGTACCCGCCGGCGGATGGCTAGCGCCAGAGCCCATCTGTGTCCGGCTCCCGTGGGCTGGGCGGCGTCGAGGATGGCGGCGACCGGTCAGATCCGCTCGATGATGGTCCCGGTGGCCAGGGCCCCACCGCAGCACATGGAGATGAGGGCCAGGCTTTTGTCACTCCGCTCCAACTCGTGGAGAGCGGTGGTTATCAGACGGGCGCCGGTGGACCCGACCGGGTGGCCGAGGGCGATGGCCCCGCCGTTGACGTTGACCTTGTCCCAGTCGGCCCCGTGGACCTTGCCCCACGACATGACCACCGATGCGAAGGCCTCGTTGACCTCGAAGATGTCGATGTCGTCCATGGTCATGCCGGCCTTGCGCAGCACATCGGCGGTGGCGGCGATGGGGCCGTCGAGGTGGTAATAGGGATCCGAGCCGATGAGGGTCTGGGCCACGATGCGGGCCCGGGGACGCAGGCCGGCCTCGCTGGCCTTGCCCTCCGACATCCACAGGACGGCGGCCGCGCCGTCGGAGATCTGCGAGCTGTTCCCGGCGGTGTGCATCCCGTCGGGCAGGACCGGCTTGAGCCCGGCCAGGCCCTCGCGGGTGGTGTCCCTCGGCCCCTGGTCCTTGGTGATCAGGGTCTTCTCTCCCGTCGGTCCCTCGGGGCCCACCACCGGTGCCTCCAGCGGAACGATCTCCCGCTCGAACCGTCCCTCGGCCACGGCCACGGACGCCTTGCGCTGGGACTCGAAGCCCAGCCAGTCCACGTCGTCACGGGTGATCCCGTACTTTTTGGCGATGCGCTCGGCCGCGCCGAACTGGTCGGGCATGTCCCAGGGGAACTCCTCGGGCTTCGATCGGCCCGGACCGTTGAAGGCGTTGGCCCCGAGACCAACCCGGCTCATCGCCTCTACGCCACAGGCGATGCCCACTTCGATGGCGTCGGCACTGATGAGATTGGCCACGAAGTTGTTGGCCTGCTGAGCCGAGCCGCACTGGCAGTCGATGGTGGTGGCGGCCACTTCAAAGGGCAGACCCTGGCTCAACCAGGCGGTCCGGGTGACGTTGGAGGCCTGCTCACCGGCCTGGGTGACGCATCCGCCTACGATCTGCTCCACGTCGCCGGGGTCCACCCCAGCCCGCTTGACCAGCTCAACCTGGGCGTTCCCCAGCAGCTCGGCAGCATGGAAGCCGGACATCCACCCGTTGCGCTTTCCGATCGGGGTTCGGACGGCATCGACGATCACTGGTTGGGCCATAATGGATCCCCCTTGAGGATTCGGTCTCGTGGTGCGGATGTTCTGGTCAGGCTGGCCGGCCACCGCAGCGGATGGGCCAGGAGGGACGGCGGACCAAGTATAGAACCGGTTCTACCGGCCCAGCTTCCAGTCGATCGAGGCCCGGGCGGCTTCGTCAGGGTGCCGTTCGAGCCAGCCACGGGCGAAGGGGCATAGGGGGACGATGGTCAGACCGTCCCGGACAGCCCGATCGAGAGCCGCCCGCACCAGCACCCCGCCAAGACCGCGACCTTCGAGAGCCTCAGGGACCTCGGTGTGGATCAACACCAGGTAGGTCCCCTGGACCCGGTACACGAGCTCGGCCAGGTACCCGTCGACATCCAACACGAACCGGCCGTCGTCGGCCCGGTCGACTACCTCGTTCACGACCCGCTCATCTCCTCGACCTCGCTCTCCGCCACCGACTCGGGCGTGGCCGGCGTGGCCGGCCACAGGACCGTACGTCATCGCCGGGCACCCCGCCGGCGCGCCGGTCACACCGTCGACCCGGTGGTCCTACCATGGCGCAGATGCCGTTCACCCTCGAGGCGCTGCCGACCCCTCACCCGGGGCCGCGGCCGGCCGGGCCGGGCCGGGCCGGCCGATGAGCGGTCTCCTCTTCGCCATCGGGCTGATCCTCGTCCTGCTCACCTCAGCCAGTGTCCTCTTCACCATCGTGCTCCCCCGGGAGCCGAGGGGGTTCGAGCGGATCTCGTCGTGGGCCAACCGGTTGGTGCGGATCACCTTCATCGCCCTGTCCCGGCTGGCCAAGACCTACGAGGGCAAGGACGCCCTGCTGGCCCCGACGGCGCCGGTGGCCCTCATCGCCCAGTTGCTCTTCTGGGCCGGGGGCTTCATCATCGGCTACGCCCTGATGCTCGAAGGCACCACCCGTTCGCTGACCTTGGCGCTGGCCCAGGCCGCCGGAGCCGTGTTCACCGTGGGCACCATCGACCTCGGAGGACCGGCCAACCAGGCCATCGACATCGCCGCCGGGGCCACCTGGGTGGTGATCGTGGCCCTCCAGATCGCCTACCTGCCCGCCCTGTACGGCGCCTTCAACCGTAGAGAGAGCCTGGTGGCCATGTTGGAGAGCCGGGCCGGGATCCCGGCCTGGGGGCCCGAGGTGCTGGCCCGCCACCAGTTGGTGGGCATCATCGACACCCTGCCCGACTTCTACTCCTCGTGGGAGGAGTGGTCCGCCGATCTGGCCGAGAGCCACACCACGTACCCGGTCATGCTGCTGTTCCGGTCCCCCCAGCCGTGGTTCTCGTGGCTGGTCGGGCTCATCGCCGTCCTGGACGGCGCGGCCATACACCTGGCCGTGGCCCCGACCACCGCCTCGTCCCAGTCCCGTCTCTGCCTCCGTATGGGATTCACCGCACTCAACCGCATGGCCAAGATGCTGGGATGGGCGGTGGACCCCGACCCCAGCCCCGAAGGGCCCATCGCCCTCACCTTCGACGAGTTCGCCGAGGCCCTGGCCATGCTGGAGCAGGTGGGCTTTCCGATGGAGCGGACAGCCGAGGAAGCTTGGCCCGACTTCCGGGGGTGGCGGGTCAACTACGAGACGGTGGCCTACCGGCTGGCCGACCTCCTGACCGCCCCACCAGCCCCGTGGTCCGGCACACGTCGCCACCTGCGTTCCGGGCCGGTGGCCCCCAACCGACCGCCCCAGCGGTCCCCGTCCGTGCTGGCCCAGCACCGCCCCGACGTGGTCGTGGAACCGACGGCCCGGCGACGAGGTGGGACAACCCCGTGACCGGTGCCCGCCGCCTCGGCACGTCGGGAGACAGGTCCCTCAGCCGGGGCCGCTCCACCGGCCGCTGACGTCGACAAAGGGAGTGGTGCACGGCGGACCGTCCGCCACCCACAGCTCGGGACGGCGCCCCGGCTGCGCAGGCACCCGCACCATGGCCGCCGAACGGGTGCCGTAGTCGTCGGTGTGCACGCACGCCGCCATGGTGGCCCCCGGACGTGGGGACCGGTCGTCACCGAAGGTGGCCGCCGAGGATCCCGGGGGCAGGACGTGGTCAGCCAGAACCGCCGGCAACCCGGCCCACACCGATGAACCCCCGCGGTGGCCGGCGGCGATGAGACCACGGACCCGGTCGGCCTTCGGGGACGGCTCGGCCAGGGCCACGTTCTCAAGGATGTGGATGCCCGGGGTGAGCGCCAGGGCGGTCGGCGCCAGGTCGGTGGCCAACTCGACGTAGGCGAGGGTGTGCCGGTCCCCGACCAAGAGCCAGGCCGGGTTGTACTGACCAGGCACCACGGTCTCGAGAAGGTGGGCCACGGCGTCGGCGGCGGTGGGACGGGAGGCCAATATGAGTGGCAGCTCACCACGCGACCGCTTGGTCAGATCCCGGCCCCCGGGGGCGGGGCGGTTGGTGAGACCGGCCACCACGCCGTGCTCGTTGACCGCCAGCCAGGTCCCGCCGGCCAGGTCGTCCTGTCCGCCGAGGATCCTCGGACCCCGTTCCGACAGGACGGCGATGGCGTGGGCCGGTCGGTCGAGCCGTTCATCGCGGTTGGCCGCCACCATCAGCGGATACCCCGAGCCGGGCTCCCAGGCGAATACGAGGAGGCACATCGCGGTCAGGGTAGCGGGGCGCCCGACCGCAAGGGCGCCGTCCCGTCGGCCTCGCGCTCAGCCCAGCCCGGCCACCAGGAACTCGTCCAGGAAACCCTGGACGGCGGCACGGTCGTCGACATCGACGGCATGGCCCGGCACGGTGACCAGCGACAAGACCATGCGCATCACCCACTCGCCGGCCCGGACCACATCGAGGTCGGGACGGATCTCTCCGCACACCTTGGCGTCCTCGAGATAGGAGTGCCAGAACGTGGCCATGCCGGGCATCATCTCCCGCAGCCCGGTACCCATCACCTCGGCGAACGCCTCGGGCTCGCCGGCCTTGAGCTCGAGGAGCAGAGCGCCCGGCTTCTGCGCCCGCGACATGGCCACCGCCTCGGCCACCCGGGCCGGGAGGCCCCGTGCCGCGGCCACCCGGGCGTGGGCGTCGTCCCAGAACTGCCCGTCGATGCGGGCCAGGGTGGCGAACACCAGGGACGACTTGTCGGGGAACTGCCGGTAGAGCCAGGCCCGCGACAGGCCGGCCTCACGGGCCACGTCGGTCATGGTGATCCGCCTGAGGCCGGATCGACGCAGACACCGCTCCGTGGCGTCCAGCAGCCTGTCGCGGGCCGTCGGGCGGGCGGCGATGGTCACCGGGTTCACCGGATCTCGAAGTCGCCCGTGTCGAGCTCCTTGGTCCAGCTCCAGTAGTCGACCAGGCGCCACGGGCTCAGCACGTGGATCTCTCCGTAGGCGTTCTTGAAGAACGAGTGTTTCACCGACGGCTGGGACCACACCAGGGTCTGCATCTCGCGCTGGGACCGCTGGTGCCAGTCGTCGTAGCGCTCCTGCTTCGGCTCCATCGAGCGGTGACCCTCCCCGATGAGCACGTCGAGACACTGGGTGATGTAGCGCATCTGGCATTCGGAGTGGAAGATCAGGCTCCCACCGTGGGCCAGGTTGGTCCCCGGCCCGTACATGCAGAACAGGTTGGGGAACCCCGGCACGGTGATGCCCAGGTACGCCGCCGGACGTTCGCCCCACGTGGAGCGGAGATCGACACCGTCCCGTCCGGTGATGTCCATCGGCCACAGGACCCGGTTGGCGTGGAAGCCGGTGGCGTAGACCAGGACGTCGGCCGGGTGGCGCCGACCGTCCTCGGTGACCACGGCACCGGCCTCGATGCGGTCGATGCCGGTTCGGACCAGCTCGACGTTGTCACGGGTCAGGGTGCGGAGCCAACTCCCGTTGTCCTGCAGTGTGCGCTTGCCGGTGGCCGGGTAGTCGGGGACCACCTTGGCGATCAGCTCCGGGTCGTCGCCGACCTGGCTCGTGATCCATTCGGTGAACATCTGACGGGTGAATTCGTTGGTCTCACTCACGGCCCGCTGGGGGTCGGGGTAGTCCGGGTCGACCCGGGCCGCCTCCAGGCCCTTGTCGCAGCCCGGCCAGAAGAGGAGGAACCGGTACCAGCGCCCGTAGAACGGAAGGTGCCTGAGGGCCCAGCGTACGCCCGGTCCCACCGCCTCGTGGTAGTTGGGGTTGGGGAACATCCACTGTGCGGTGCGCTGAAATACCGTGAGCTGCTCCACGTCGGGGGCGATGGTCGGGGCGATCTGGAACCCGCTGGCCCCGGCCCCGATCATGGCCACCCGCCGGCCGGCGAGATCCACTGTGTGGTCCCATTGGGACGAGTGGAAGGCCGGTCCGGCAAAGTCCTCCTGACCGGGGATCACCGGGGTGTGGGGGCGGTTGAGCTGACCGACCGCCGAGATCACGGCCCGGGCCACCAGGGTCTCCTCACCACCGTCGGGTCCCCTTGTCCTCACCGACCAGGTGGCGCTGTCGTCATCCCAGGCCGCCCCCAGAACCTCGGTCTCCCACCGGACGTTGGCCCCGATCCCGTGCCTGGTCATGACGGTTTCGAAGTAGGCCTGGAGCTCGGGTTGCCGGGCGAAGAACTCCGTCCAGGTGTCACTGGGCTCGAAGCTGTAGCAGTAGAAGTGGTTGCCGACATCGACCCTCGCCCCCGGGTAGGAGTTCTCCCACCAGGTTCCTCCGACCCCGGCGTTCTTCTCGACGATGGTGAAGGGGATCCCCGCCTCCTGGAGGCGGATGCCGGCCAGGAGTCCCGACTGACCGCACCCGATCACCACCACCGGGAACGCCCGACGGTGGTCGTCGTCGGCCACCGGCTCCACCCGCCGGACGTCGGACCCGTCGAGCTCCATCTCCTCCATCAGCATGGGGACGTACTCGGCGGGTACGTCCTCGCACACCAGCCAGCTCATCATCTCGTGCAGCAACTCGGCCGGGACGGGTTCGGGTTCGGGACAGCCCTCATCCCGGTACCGGGCGATGATCGGCAGGGCGAGGGCCCTGACCTCGGCCTTGTCCTCCTCGGTCATGTAGCCCTGCACCTCGTTGAGGAAGAGGCCGGCCGGCTTCAGCCTCCCCCGGATGAGGTCGGGATCCCCGGACATGTGGACCAGTGAGAGCATCAGGGTGGGGATACTGAGGTCGGACAGGGCCTGGACGATGTCCTCGTCCGAGGTCTCGAAGCTCTCGCCAGCGTGCGGGTTGCGCATGTACCCGACCTCCCCCGGCGAGAGGCAGGGCACCCGCCAGATGTGTGATAGTACACAAACTCTCGATTGTGTCTACAACGGGATCGGAGGGCTCAGTGCTCCAGGTGGTGATCGAAGGCTCGGGCCGGGTAGGCCTGGTGGAGGGTCCCGACCCGGTCCCTCCCGGACCCGATGGAGCGGTGGTGGCCATCGAGGCCAGCGCCATCTGCGGATCCGACCTCCACTTCTACGATGGTGACATCCCGGTCGGTGACGGCTTCGCCGTAGGCCACGAGTTCATCGGAACCGTGGTGGAGGTCGGTCCGGAGGTCCGGAGGTTCCTCGTAGGCGACCGGGTGCTCACCGCCTCGGTGGCCGGTTGCGGTCACTGTGACGGCTGCGACACCGGCGACCCCGTCACCTGCGTGGACGGCCCCCAGGTATTCGGGTCGGGAACGCTCGGAGGGGGTCAGGCCACCAGCGTCGCCGTGCCGGCGGCCGACTTCCAGATGTTGGCCATCCCCGAGGGGATCGACGACGAGGCCGCTCTGCTGCTGACCGACAACCTCAACACCGGTTGGATCGGAGCCAAGCGGGCCGACACCCCGCCGGGAGGAACGGTAGTGGTGCTCGGACTGGGCGCCGTCGGTCTCTGTGCCGTCCGTTCCGCCCTGGCCCTCGGGGCCGGCCAGGTGCTGGCCGTCGACCCGGTGGCCGGGCGGCGGGCCCTGGCCGCGGCGTCCGGGGCCGTCCCGGTGGAGGGCCCGACGGTGGAGGCGGTGATGGAGGCCACCGGCGGACGCGGGGCCCACTCGGTCATCGACGCCGTGGCTCGTGACGCCACGCTTGATGATGCCCTCGCCTGCGTGCGGGCCGGAGGGACGGTGTCGGTGATCGGGGTGCACGACCTCGACCCGTACCCGCTGCCGGTCCTGATGGCCCTGTTCCGGAGCGTCACCCTGCGCTTGACCACCGCCCCGGTGCACCAGACGTGGAAGGAGCTGGTCCCCCTGGTGTCGAGTGGCCGGCTCTCCACCGAGGGGATCATCACCCACGAGTTCCCGCTGGCTGGGGCGGCCGAGGCCTATGCCGCGGTGGCGGCCCGCACCGCCGAGTGCATCAAGGTGATGATGCGGCCGTAGGTCGGGTGGCGGTCCGTTCGGCCGACCCGACACCGATCGGGACACCGGCGGTGTCGCACGGCGCCTCATGGGTTTGGGTCGATGTGCCCTGACACCGGCGGTTCGGTTGACATGGTGAATCGACAGGTTTACCTTGACCTCGTCGATCCGTGGTCCAGGAAGAACCCGGGGGGAAGGCGCAGTGGGCAATCTCGACGATCCGGAGTGGTACCTGGGGAATGACGTCCATCAGACCTTCGCGGAGCTGCGGCGGAACGACCCCGTCCATTGGCAGGAGATGCCCGGCGAGCCCGGTTACTGGGCCGTGTTGCGCCATGCCGACGTGGTGCACGTGTCCCGGCACCCCGAGGTGTTCTCCAGCTGGGTCGGCGGCGTGATGCTCGAGGATCCGGACCCGGCGCGGCTCGAAGAGACGCGGCGCATGCTGCTGGTGATGGACCCGCCCCAACACACGGCGTACCGCCGGCCGCTGACGCCCCACTTCAGCACCCGGGTCATCGGCCGTATGGAACAGCGGATCCGGACCCGCTGCCATGACCTGCTGGGTGCGGCCGCCGACAAGGGCGAGGCGGACTTCTGCCACGATGTCGCCGGACCACTCACTTCGGAGACCATCGCCGAGATCATGGGCCTGCCCCACGAAGACACCCCCTTGATCCGGCAATGGGCGGAGATCGCTCTCGGCAGCCAGGATCAGGCCCTCGTCGACTCCTATCCGGGCGACGCGTCGACGGACATGATCGCCTACGCCATCGCCTGGGCCGCACGGCGACGAGCCCTGCCCCGTCAGGAGGATGTCACCTCCCTGCTGCTCGAGTCGACGTTCGACGACGGCGAGCCCATGACCGATCTCGAGTTCGGCGTGTTCTTCTTCCAGCTGGTCACGGCCGGGAATGACACCACGAGCACGTTGATCTCGTCCGGTACCGAGCAACTGATCCGCCACCCCGATCAGAGGCGGGAACTGCGGGACCACCCCGGGCTGGTGCCCTCCGCCGTCGAGGAGATGTTGCGGTTTTGCAACCCCGTCCACTACCTACGACGGACCGCAACCGGTGACACCCAGCTGGCCGATTCGCACATCAAGGCGGGCGACAAGGTGGCGGTCTACTTCACCTCCGCCAACCGGGACGAGGCGGTATTCGCCCACCCCGAGAGCTTCGACATCCATCGGGCCCCGAACCCTCACGTCAGCTTCGGCATCGGCTCGCACTTCTGCCTCGGCGCGCAGGTCGCCCGGCTGCAGGCGCGGGTGTTCTTCGAGGAGTTGGTCTCCGGCTTTCCCATGGTCGAACTGAGCGATTCCCCCGTGAGGGTGCGGTCCAATCTGACCAACGGCTACCGCCGGATGCCAGTCGTTCTGGGTCGATGATCGGCGAACGACCATGACCGGGACGAGGACACGGTGAGCCAGGCGATGGTCGACACGGGAACCGTTCCCCCGGAGCTCTGCTGAGATGCGGGCCTGGCAAGTGACCAGCCATGGGCGCCCGACCGAAGCCCTCGAACTCCTCGAGACGGCCGACCCCGTTCCCGCGGACGGTGAGATCCTGGTACGTGCCAACGCCAGTGTGCTCAACTTCAACGAAGTCGACGCCTGTCACGGTCGGTACCTCACGGTCGATCCCCCGCTTCCCTACACCCTCGGGATGGAGTGCATGGGCGAGGTCGTGGACGCCGGGTCAGGTGCGGAGTCGTGGATCGGCCGGAGGGTCACGGCAAGCGGACGGGGGGCCATCGGTGCCCACGCCGAGTTGGTCGCCTGCCCTACCGCCATGGCGTTCGAGGCGCCGGAACAGCTGACTGACATCGAGGCGGCGGCGTTCTTCTACCCGTTTCATCTCGCCCACCTCGGACTCCACGAGCGTGGTCGCCTGGCTGCAGGCGAGACCATCCTCATCCACGCCGCCGCCGGCGGCGTGGGCTCGGCTGCTGTCCAGCTGGCCGTGGCTGCCGGCGCCCGGGTCATCGCCACGGTCGGGAACGACGATAAGGCGGCGCTCGTCAACCAGCTGGGGGCCGATGTCGTCGTCAACTACCGGACCGACGACTTCGTGGAACGTGTCCTCGAGGTGACATCTGGCGCCGGAGTCGAGGTGTGCTTCGACGGTGTGGGCGGGGAGACGACGATGCAGTCGCTGCGGTGCCTGGGCCGAGGCGGGCGGCACCTCGTCGTCGGATTTGCCGGCGGTATCGAGGCGGAGGAGATCCCGATGGCGTCGGGTCGGGCCCTCTGCTTCGGCAACTTCGACATCCTCGGCGTCATTCTGGCCTACGTGGATGCGGCCTGGATACCGTACGTCACCGACTTCGTCCCCGTTTCCGTGCCCCGATTCAACCCTCCGACAACCGACATGGGCAGGGAGGTCCAGTCCCACCTGCTCGAGCTGCTGACCGCGGGCGCCATTCGTCCCATCGTCGGCCGTACCGTTCCTTTCGAGGGACTTGCGATGGCGCTCAACGACCTCGAGTTCGCGTGTGACCATCGGCCGCACCGTGGTCATCCGATGACGGCCTTCGCAGACAGGGTCGCCGTCGTCACCGGCGGTGCCAGCGGGATCGGCCGGGGCATCGCCGTCGAGCTCGCCCGCCGGGGTGCCAGCGTCGCCATTGCCGACATCAATGTGACGCGCCTCGATGCGACTGTTGCCGAGCTCCTCAGTATCGGCGTCGATGCACTCGGCGTTCGGTGTGACGTCACGTCGGACGAGGATGTCGATCGATTCAGGGACGAGACGATCCGCCGGTTCGGCCACGTCGACGTGCTCTGCAACAACGCCGGTGTCTCCGTGCTCGGACCGCCTGAGCGGGTCACGATGGACGACTGGGAGTGAATCCTCCAGATCAATGTCCTGGGCCTCGTTCGGGGGGTACGGGCCTTTGTTCCCGCCATGGTCCAGCGCGGGTCGGGCCACGTGGTCAACACGGCCTCGGTCGGGGGCACCTGGGCCTACAGTTGGGATGCGCCGGCCTACATCACCTCGAAGTTCGCGGCCTACGGGTTCTCCGAGGCGCTGGCCCGCACGCTTCGCCCCCAGGGCATCGGAGTCACCGTACTGTGCGCCGGCCTGGTGACGACCAACCTGGCCGAGACGGCGCGCCAGTCCGGCGTCCCCGCCGACCGGAGCACCGAGTGGTTCTACCTGCCTCCGGAGATGCTGACGGCGGTCGAGCCGGACGTCGTCGGCTCCCTGGTAGCCGACGCCATCGAATCGAACACCTTCGCGGTGTTCACTCACGCTCAGGACGCCCAACGGTTCCGAACCTGGCGTCTCGACATCGAGAGCTCGCTCACCGATGCCATCGAAGGCTCGCCGGACCCGCCCCGCTTCGAGTGAGCGATGCCACCCATCGCCTCAGGGATCCCCACTCGCCACCGCAGCCCACCGGGCGAAGCAGAACGCCGAGCCCCATCAGCTTCTTGGCGATCATGATCGGCTGGATCTCGTTTGTGCACTTGTACATCTGTGGGCTCGGATCTGGGGATTCAGCTGGTGGCTTTCGCTGCGCTGACCTGGGATCCATGGGGCAAGGGGACTAACGGGTCGCTCGGGAGAGTCGTGGCGATCCTCCTGGTGAGCCTCTCAGATGGACGGCACCAACCTCTTTAGGGCCCTCGAATCAGCCATTTTCAGCACCGCAGACGGCTTCCAAGCACCGTCGTAAGAATCGATCTATGTTTCGGGAAGATTAATTGACCGTCAAAATGGGCAACAGCACTAGGGAAAGGGACAGCCAGATCGGATAGGGCTTGACCAAACAGGGAGGATCACGTGACCATCGCAAACGATGAATCGATCGAGTCGGGGGACGAGAAGAAGGCCCGAGCGCCTGTCGCGTATTCGGTTGCCGATCCTGCGCCGCTAGGACTAGGGGCCTTCGCCATGACCACACTGGCATTGAGTCTCTACAACACCAACATTTGGCCGGCTGCCGTTTTCCCGGCACTTGCCCTGGCCCTCGTGTATGGAGGATTTGCACAGCTCCTGGCGGGCATGTGGGAATTTGTCCGGAAGAACACCTTTGGTGCGATCGCGTTCACCTCCTACGGAGCGTTTTGGATCTCGTATTACGTCTTCGTCCACTTCTTGGCCCCGGCACTCAAGGTGGGGCTGCTCCCCACCGCTGCTGGCGTGTTCTTGCTCGGTTGGACGATCCTGACCTTCTACCTGATGATCGCCTCACTGCGAGTTTCAGGTGCCGTGCTCGGCGTGTTCGTGGCGCTGACCGTCACGTTCGTGCTCCTAACCATCGGTGCTTTCCAGTCGAACAGTTCCATCACCCACGCCGGCGGGTGGGCCGGCATCGTAACTGCCGCAATCGCCTTCTACGCCTCGGCTGCCGGGGTGATAAACGAGACCTTCAAGAAGGCCCTCGTTCCGGTGTTTCCGCTCGCTCCCAAGCAGTAGCGATATGACCCGTCGACGACTCATATCACCGAGGAACCAGCCATGAGCCGGGATGTCGAAGAAGCACTGTCCGCCCTCCATCATGAACGGCGGCACTTCGCACCACCGGCTGAGCTGGCCGCAGCTGCCAATGCCCAGCCGGGGATCTACGAAGAGGCATCCGCCGATCCCATTGCCTTCTGGGAACGTCAGGCCGAACGACTCGACTGGTCCAGTCCATGGACCGAACCTCTCCAATGGAATCTGCCTTTCGCCAAGTGGTTCGTCGGGGGCAGCCTCAACGTGTCGGTAAACTGCGTCGACCGACACGTTGAGGCTGGACGGGGCGACAGGGTGGCATTCCACTGGGAAGGAGAACCCGGTGACACCCGCACGGTGACTTATGCAGACCTCCACGCCGCCGTGTGCAAGGCGGCCAACGCCCTCATCTCCCTGGGCGTGGTTAGTGGCGAAAAAGTGGCCATCTACATGCCCATGATCCCCGAAACAGTGGTGGCCATGCTGGCCTGTGCCCGGCTGGGTGCCCCCCACACCGTCGTCTTCGGAGGGTTCTCGGCCGACGCGCTCAGAGGCCGCATTTTGGACTGTGACGCCCGCGTGGTCATCACCGCCGACGGTGGGTACCGCCGAGGATCGGCCAGCGCCCTCAAGTCGGCAGTGGACGAGGCCGTAGCCGCCTGTCCGGACGTCCGATCGGTCCTGGTCGTTCGCCGGACCGGCCAGCCCGTTGAGTGGAAGGACGGCCGTGACCACTGGTGGCATGACATCGTCGACCCCCAACCGGCTACCCACACCCCGGAGTTTTTCGACGCCGAGCAACCGCTCTACATCATGTACACCAGCGGCACTACGGCAAAGCCCAAAGGTATTCTGCACACGTCAGGCGGTTATCTGACGCACGTGTCGGCGACCCACCGGCTGATCTTCGACGTGAAACCGGAGACCGACGTGTGTTGGACCGCGGCCGACATCGGCTGGGTGACGGGGCACAGCTACATCGTGTACGGACCGCTGGCCAACGGGGTGACCTCGGTGATGTACGAAGGCACTCCTGACACGCCGAACCGGGGGCGGTGGTGGGATATCGTCGACAAGTACAAAGTCACCATCCTGTACACCGCACCGACCACCATCCGTACCTTCATGAAGTGGGGCGAGGAAGTGCCGGCCGCCCACGATCTCTCCAGCCTCCGCCTCCTCGGATCGGTCGGAGAGCCCATCAATCCCGAAGCATGGATGTGGTATCGCACCCACATCGGCCGGGAGCGGTGCCCCATCGTCGACACCTGGTGGCAGACGGAGACAGGGGGCATCCTCATCACCCCGCTGCCGGGCATCACGGCCACCAAGCCGGGGGCGGCCATGACCCCGTTTCCCGGGATATCGGTCGAGGTCGTGGACAACGACGGCCACGCCGTCGGGGACGGGGAAGGCGGGTACCTGGTCATCACCGAGCCATGGCCTGGAATGCTGCGGGGTATCTGGGGTGATCCGGAGCGGTACAAGGAGACCTACTGGTCGCGCTTCCCCGGCTACTACTTCGCCGGAGACGGTGCCAAAAAGGACGAGGACGGTGATCTGTGGCTGCTCGGCCGTGTCGACGATGTGATGAACATCTCGGGCCATCGGATCTCTACCACCGAGGTCGAGCACGCGCTGGTCGGCAATCCTGCCGTGGCCGAGGCCGCGGTGGTCGGTGCCAGCGACGCCACCACCGGCCAGGCCATCGTGGCGTTCGTGACGCTAAAGGGTGACCTGGTGAAGACGGACGAGGAGTCGGCGGCTGTGGTGGCCGAGCTACGAGAGACCGTCTCCACCTCGATTGGACCGATGGCCAAGCCACGGCAGATCCTGCTGACACCCGAGCTACCGAAGACACGGAGCGGAAAGATCATGCGCCGCCTGCTGCGGGATGTGGCGGAGCACCGCGATCTTGGTGACGTCACCACCCTCCTCGACCCCACGGTCGTCACTGCCATCTCCGAACGGATGCCCGAGTCGGGCGACGAGGAGTAAGCCCGGGTCCGAGCCACGACAGCCCTAGGTGCTGCGCCCAATCTGTCTGACGCCGAATGATCCATGGAATCGGAGTGACATCAACGCGCTCCCACCGGCCGGGTCAGCGGTTCTGTGCGGTGGCATTGAAGACGTCGGAGCCGAAACCGGCCAGGCCCGGCTGTCCCGCCATCCCGAGGTGGCCCTTGCCGTCGCTGCCGCCCTTGGTGATGCCCAGGAGGTTCTCGTAAGTCTTGAGCGCGCTGTAGTGGTTGTAGGAGCCGGTGGTGTCGACCGATCCGGGCTTGATGTACTTGGACGAAGTCAGCACCAGCGCTCCGATCTGGCCCCCACCGGGACCAGTGCCTCCGGCCTGAGCGACGTTCGGCCCGGGCTGTTCGTTGCAACACGACGCGGCGTCATTCGTGGCGTCGAGGTCGGCCTCGTCGGCGGTGATCACCACCATCATCTGGCCCGCCTTGTAGGCCGGCGAGTTGAGGATTGTCGGCATCCACGCCTCGAGCCAGGCGTTGGCGGCAACCAGCCCGCCGGTCGTCCCTCCGGCCGCGCTGGGCGAGGTGCACACCGCGTCATGGCCGTCGTTGCAGACACTCGGGGTGATGAAGCTGAACGACGGGGTCGTGGACTCCTTCGAGAAATCCTTGACGAGCCGGCTCGACGACGAGGGCTTCCCGCTGGACCCCAGGGCGCCAAGGGGCACCACGTTGGCATCGCACTCGGCGGTGTCATCGATGATCGAGTGGAACCAGACGAAGGGGTCGTGACGGGTCACGTAGCCGTCCTCCGTCGTGGCGACATTGGCCGGGGCGCCACCGACGGCGGGGTGGGCGCAGGTCGTCCCCCCGTCGCGGGTCGGGTCGTTGCCCATGTCCTCCTCATAGGCCCGCCAGGCGGCCACATGGGTCTTGGCGTTGGGTTTCTTGATCGCATCCAGCTGGTTGGCGATGGTCTCCACCGACCCCGGATAGACGCAACCCGACGTGGCGTTGACCTGGTCCAGGCTCGTAGCGGGGGTCCCTGGCGTCACATCCTCAAAGCCGGCAATGCAGTCACCCTGGGTCGTGGGGGTCGGCGCCTGGCCGGACACCTGCGCGATGTAGTTGTCGAGGCTGACGTGGCCGATGCCGTAGTAGTTCTCGATGAGAACGCCCTTCTTCTTCAGCGTCCCGGTGAGGTAGGTCGCGGGCGACGACGGTCCGAACGTGTTCGTCTCGGACTCGTTCTCTATGTAGATGACGACGATGTTCTTGATGGCCTGCTTTGGAGGCACGGCCGCCGATGCCGGGTCGACGACGACCAGCGAGCTGGCTGCGCAGAGGGCGACGGAGCCAGCCAAGACTGCGAGCGACATGGCCAGGGCGCCAATGTTCCGGTGCGGCGCGGCGTGCCCGCCGGATGGGTCCGTACGTACGTTCATGCGCTGCACCTCTCTAATGACCTGGGACGGTCCTGCCACAATCGATCGACATGAGCCGACCATCATGACGGATTCCGACGCAACTTGACTCCGGCCGCCACTCGCACAGGTCATCTGGCCCCCCTGTCCACCGACTACCGGTTTTCTCCCCGGGGACTGTACTCGTATTTATTGTCCGCACAACGGCACGGTGCTTCGAATCCACGACGATTGAGCCCCTGCAGCTTCCAGGGCCATCGCCCCGGTCGGCCGGTGCTGAAGTGCGGCACCCGGTCGTCCGAGCTCGGGAGGTGATGGTTGCATTCGGTGCCGTCCCCGGTGGAGGCGTGAAAGGCGCCGAGGGGATGCACCTCGGGCCGCTTCGAGTCCTCCGGTAACGTCCACGTAGGTGCGGGTGCTACCGCCGGACCTTCGCCGTCGCTGGCGGGACCGTCCCTACCCCAGCAGCTTCTTGGCGATGACCACCCGCTGGATCTGGTTGGTGCCCTCGTAGATCTGGGTGATCTTGGCGTCCCGCATGAACCGCTCGACCGGGAAGTCCTTGGTGAAGCCGTAGCCCCCGAGGAGCTGCACGGCATCGGTGGTGACGGCCATGGCGGTGTCGGAGGCGAAGCATTTGGCCATGGCGCCGATCATGGTGAGCTCGCCCTCGGGGTCATCGCTGTCGATGAGGGAGCAGGCCCGGTAGATGAGCGTTCGGGCTGCCTCGTTGCGCATGGCCATCTCGGCCAGCATGAAGCGCAGCCCCTGCTGGTCGGCGATGGGCTTGCCGAAGGCCTTGCGCTCGTTCATGTATCCGGCCGCGTAGTCGATGGCCCCTTGGGCGATCCCTACGGCCTGGGCTCCGATGGTGGGACGGCTGCGGTCCAGGGTGTGCATGGCGATGGCGAACCCCATCCCCTCCTCCCCGATGAGGTTGCCGGCCGGCACCCGGACCTCGTCGAGAGTGACGGCCGCGGTGGGACTTCCCCGTAGCCCCATCTTGTCCTCGTGGGGGGCCACTTCGACACCCCAGTCCGCCTCGACGAGAAAACAGCTGATCCCCTTCCCCCGCCCGGCGTCCGGATCGGTGACGGCGAACACGGTGTAGGTATCGGACACGCCCGGCGTTGGTGATCCAGTGCTTGGATCCGGTCAGCACATAGTGGTCACCGTCACGGACGGCCCGGGTCCTCATGGCGGCAACGTCGCTACCGGCATCGGCCTCGGACAGGCAGTAGCTGGCCTGGCGCTGGCCAGACGCCACACCGGGAAGATAGGCCTGCTTCAACTCCTCGCTCCCCCAGTTCATCACCGGGAGCATCCCGAGCTTGGAGATCAGCATCGTGAGGGCGGTCGACGCGCAGACCCGGGCCAACTCCTCGGCCATGATGGCCTGGGTCACCATGTCGGCCCCGGCCCCCCCGTAGTCGACCGGGATGCCCAGGGCCGGGAGCTCAAGCTCAACGCAGGCGTCGAAGGACTTCTTCGGAAAGGCGGCGTTCCGGTCTGCCTCGGCCGCATTGGGGGCGACCCGGTCCTCGGCGAACTTGCGGAGGGTGTCTCGGAACTCCCGGTGGGTGTCGGTCAGGGCGAACGTCGGGTGATCCATCCGGCCAAATTACTCACCGGTAGTCGTGTCCCCCGCCACGTGGTCGCTGACCTGTGCGATCGGGGCCGGAAACGGCCTACCGCGAGTCGTCCGGTGACAAATCCGGGCCCGTGCTGACGCGGCTGAGCAGGAAGTTTCAAGTCGAGCCGGGAAAGCGTCGACAACAGTCTCATATGACAATTCACCCTTTCGAGGGGTACTATTCGGTATTGAATCTCACATAGAGTGGTGGAGGCAACCGTATGAGTGACAAATCCGAGGGGCCAGGCTGGTGGATCGCCAGTGACGGCAAGTGGTACCCACCCGAGCTGCACCCCTCGGTGAGGGAGGAGTCCGCCACTGAACCCTCCATGCAGGGTCTCGACGGTGTGCCCAGGCGTCGGTGGGATGACGACCCGTCCAAGGCGACGCACGTCGGCCCGCAGTTCCCCGACCTCTTCCAGAAGGCCCTCCAGGGCTCCCATCTGGCCGACAACATTTCGGTGAAGTACGACGGTGAGGAGCGGCGGAGCACCGCGGGCGGGGGCGGGTCGCTGGCGGGCGCCGGTGTCTCCCGAAGTCAAGTCAGAAATGCCTCGGCCGGCTCCGAGGACTCGGGCGGCGTGATCGGTTCCACCATCGGCGCGCCAGTGCCGAAAAAGCGGAGGCGCAAGGGTCGCTGACCCACGATTACACCCCGTCGGGCCGGTCGGCACCCCCTGGTGCGTACCCCTCAGGCAGGGTGATCATGTCCCGCCACCGGCCGATCCCGTCGGCCACGGCGTCCGGCGTCAGCCGCAATGCCTCCTCCCGCACACTGTCGGCTATCGCCCTCTGGGCCAGGTAGTGGTGGGCGGCTGACCGGAACAACGGCGAGCGGGCCTCGACCAGGTCGGCCGGGGCCCCGCCGAGGAATCCCCACAGGGTGAAGGCGAACTCGAGGTCGTAGACGGCCGGAGCCCGTCCGAAGTGGGCGCAACGACGCATGGCCACAGCCGTGCAGCCGGCGATGGCGTCCTCGGCCGAGTCACCTTCGGCCAGGACCAGTCGGGCCTCGAACCGGCGGGCCAGCTTGAGGGCGAAGCCCTGGTCGGGTCCGGGCTTACCCAGCAGACGGCCCTCCGGCTGGGAGGTGCCCCGTACCTCGGAGGGTCGGGACTGGGTCCAGATGCGGGGCACGTTGAGCCGGTAGGCCGGGCGCACCTGGTCGGCCTCGACGATGGGCACGAAACTGGGTTGGGTCACGGTAGGGCTCCTGGTAATCGGACCAGCACGCTCCGGCCGGTGCTGCTAACCCTCGGAGGTCGTGCCGGTATGGAGCAGACCGTAGACGATGGAGTCGGAAAGGGCCTGCCAGGAGGCGGCGATGATGTTCTCGGACACCCCGATGGTGGTCCAGGTGCGATCGCCGTCGGTGGAGTCGATGAGGACCCGGGTAACCGAGCCGGTGCCCTTGGCCGAGTCGAGCACCCGGACCCGGTAGTCCACCAGATGGACGCCGGACAGCGCCGGATAGTGCGGCCCCATGGCGGCCCGTACCGCACCGTCCAGGGCGTTGACCGGACCGTTGCCCTCGGCGGTGGCCACGATCCGCTCGTCGCCCACCAGCATCTTCACCGTGGCCTCGGTGGACTGGCCCTTCCCGTGGTCGGCGATGACCCGGTACGACTCGAGCTCGAAGAAGTCCTGCTCCCAGCCGGTCGAGTTCCGCAACAGCAGCTCGAGGGAGCCGTCGGCCACCTCGAAGTGGTAGCCCTCGTACTCCAGCCGCTTGAGAGAGTCCAGCACCGAGGCCATGGCCTGGGAGTCGAGCTCCAGACCCAGTTCGGTCGGCCTTCATGGCCAGGGTCGACCGACCGGCCATCTCGGAGACCACGAACCGGGTCCCGTTCCCCACCAGTTCGGGCGAGATGTGCTCGTAGGCGTCGGACCGGCGGGCGATGGCCGAGGTGTGTAGGCCGGCCTTGTGGGCGAAGACCGAGGCCCCGACGAAGGGCTGCTGCGGGTTGGGGGCGATGTTCACCAGCTCGGCGATGTGGTGGGATACCGGGGTCAACAGCTCCAGTCGCTCGGGAGGGATGGTGCCCACCCGGAGCTTGAGGGAGAGGTCCGGGATGGTGGCCGAGAGGTCGGCGTTGCCGGACCGCTCGCCGTACCCGTTGACGCACCCCTGGACGTGGGTGGCGCCCACCCCCACCGCGGCCAGCGAGTTGGCCACGGCACAGCCGCTGTCGTTGTGGAAGTGCACTCCCACCTGGGTCTCGAACCCGTCCAGTACCCGGCCACGATCCGCTCCACCTCGAAGGGCAGCGTGCCCCCGTTGGTGTCGCACAGCACCAGGGTCTCGGCACCGGCCTCCTCGGCGGCCCGGAGGATCCGCAGGGTGAATTCGGGATTGGCCTTGAAGCCGTCGAAGAAGTGCTCGGCATCGAGAAATACCCGGAGGTCGTTGGACCGCAGGAACTCCACCGAGTCGGCCACCATGGCCACCGCCTCGTCCAGGGTGGTGCGGAGGGCGTCGACCACGTGCATCTCCGACGACTTGGCCACGATGCAGACCGCCTCGGTCTGGGCGTTGACCAGATGGCGGAGCGTCTCGTCGTCCTCGGCCCGGACGCCGGCCCGTCGGGTGGAGCCGAAGGCCACCAGTGTCGATCGGTGCAGCGAGAGTTCGGTGGGGGCCCGGGCGAAGAACTCCTCGTCCTTGGGATTGGCCCCGGGCCAGCCGCCCTCGATGAAGGTCACACCCAGGTGGTCGAGCTGCTCGGCCACACGCAGCTTGTCGTCCACGGTCAGCGACAGGCCCTCCTGCTGGGACCCGTCCCGGAGGGTGGTGTCGAAGACGTCGACGGCGTCGGGGAGGGCGGGCAGGTCGAAGTCGTGGCCCGCCGATCCCGGCACCGGCGCCGGTCCGCCTCGGGACTCCTGGCCGTGGGCGTGGGCCTGCTGTCCGGGGGTCAGGGGATGGGAGTGGTCGGACGCCGCCGCCGTGGGCGTGACCGTGGCCCGACGTGTGGCCCCCGCCGTCCGGTGAGTCGTCGTTGAGGGTGGGTCCGTCACTCGACATAGTCCAACCAGTCCTTGTACTGATCGACCTCACCGCGCACGGCGGCGAAGTAGGTCTGCTGGAGCTTCTGGGTGATCGGCCCGGGCCTGCCGTCGCCGACCGGGCGGTCGTCGACGGCCCGGATGGGGACCACCTCGGCCGCGGTGCCGGTGAGGAAGGCCTCGTCGGCCGTGTAGAGGTCGGTGCGGATGATCGGCTCGTAGGACACGGCGTAGCCGAGGTCGCGGGCGATGGTCTCCACCGACTGCTGGGTGATGTCCCTCCAGGGCGCCGGAGTCGGAGGAGGGTGGGGTGATCAGACGGCCCTTCCGGACGATGAAGATGTTCTCGCCGGTGCACTCGCTCACGTTGCCGTCGGGGCCGAGGAGGATGGCCTCGTCGTAGCCGGCCTTGATGGCCTCCACCTTGGCCAGGGAGGAGTTCACGTACATGCCGGTTCCCTTGGCCGCCGTGGGCACGGCGTTGGGATCGTGCCGCCGCCACGAGCTGATCTTCATCGAAACACCGTTGGCGACGCCGTCGTCCCCGAGATAGGTGCCCCAGGGCCAGGCGGCGATGGAGACGTTCACCGGGCAGGGGATGGGGTTGAGGCCCATCTCGCCGTACCCCAGGTAGACCAGGGGACGGATGTAGCACCCGTCGTCGAGACCGTTGACCCGGACCAGGTCCCGGGTGGCGTCCACCAACTCGTCGACGGTGTACGGGACGTCGATCATGAACACCCTGGCCGACACCAACAGGCGTTCGATGTGGTCGCGGAGGCGGAACACGGCCACGCCCCGCTGGGTGGGGTAGGCGCGGATGCCCTTCGAACACGCCGGAGCCGTAGTGCATGGTGTGGGTCAGCACGTGCACCGTGGCGTCCGCCCAGTCGACGAGCTCGCCGTCCATCCAGATCTTCTCGGTGGGGGTCAGGGGCATGGCTCAGAGCCTTTCTGCGATGGCGTCGCCGATGGCGGCGGTCGACATCGTCGGTTCGGGTTGGGAGTGGATGAAGTCGGCGACCGCCTGGGTCACCTTCTCGGCGGCCGAGGCCTCGCCGAGGTGGTCGAGCATGAGGGCGGCCGAGCGGATGGCGGCGGCCGGGATTGGCCCGGCCGGTACCGGCGATGTCATGGGCCGCCCCGTGGACCGGCTCGAACAGGGACGGCCCGGTACGATCGGGATTGAGGTTGGCCGAGGCGGCGTAACCGATCCCTCCGGCCACGGCACCGGCCAGGTCGGTGATGATGTCGCCGAACAGGTTGTCGGTGACGATGACGTCGTAGCGGGCGGGGTTCTCGACCAGGTAGATGCAGGTGGCGTCGACATGGTTGTAGTCGCGGCTCCACCGCCGGGTAGTCGACGGACACCTCGTCGACCGTCCGCTGCCACAGGTCGCCGGCGAAGGTGAGGACGTTGGTCTTGTGCACCAGGGTCAGGTGGTGGCGGGGCCGGGTGGAGGCCAGATCGAAGGCGAAGCGGGCGCACCGCTCCACGCCGTGCCGGGTGTTCACCGATCCCTGGGTGGCCACCTCGAAGGGCGTCCCCTTGCGGAGGAACCCGCCCTCACCGGCGTAGGTCCCTTCGGTGTTCTCCCGGATGACCACGAAGTCGCAGTCGGGGGCCAGGGCACCGGGGACCCCGGTGAACGGGCCGCATGTTGACGTACAGGTCCAGCTCGAACCGGAGACGGAGCAGGAGCCCCCGCTCCAGCGTGCCGGGAGGGACCGTGGTCGAGCCGACCGGGGGACCCACTGCCCCGAGCAGGATGGCATCCTGGCCACGCAACTCCTCGAGCACCGGATCGGGCAGCACCTCGCCGGTTCGGACGTACCGGTCGGCACCGAGGTCGTACTCGGTGGTGGCCAGGATCACACCGGCCGCGCTCGACCACTTTCAGGGCCTCGGCCACCACCTCGGGGCCGATGCCGTCCCCTCCGATCAGACCAACTCGATAGCTTCCCACGGTGCTCCTGTCCTTCTCTTCCTCTGGCCTTCTGGCCCTTCTGGTGGCCTGAGGTCCATGATCCCGCTGAACCGCCCACCCCAAGCTCCCCGGTCGGCCCGACGCCACCCCTTGAGGTCTATCCCAGCCGGGGTCGTGCCTCACGGATGATCGTGGTGCCTTCCCCGGGGGCCCGCCCCGTTCCGGACGGGATCCCCAATTGAAAAACCGTCCACCAGGTGGACGGTCGAAGGGCACACACCGGTCAGGTATGTGCCTAGTCGATAATGAATACGGTGCTGCGGGCGTCGGATGGTGTCGTCATCAGGTAACCAGTGTCCCTTGTCCGGAGGGGGACCGTCAACCCCATCGGGCCGCGGGGGCCGTCGATACCGGCCCTGTGGGCCGGATCCGATCAGGTGGTGCGGGCGATGAGGACGTGGCACCCGGCCTTGTGGGCCACCGAGTTGGGGACCGAGCCGAGGATCCTACGGGTGCCCCGGAGGCCCTTGCTCCCCACCACGATGAGGTCGGCCCCCACCTCGTCGGCGGTGTGGATGATGACCTCGGCGGGGTCACCGACACCGGTGTGGATCTCCGTCTCGAGTGCCCTCGACGTCTCCGGCGACCTCCTCCAGCATGCGCTGGGCCACTCCCCGGAGCGCCGCGCCGCCCGAGGGGTCGGACACGTTGGCGCCACCGGCCGGAACGGCCACCGCCGTCGGTGTATGCACCCCCACCACCAGATGGAGCTTGGCTCCCTGGTCGCGGGCCAGGTTCACGGCCAGGGCCACCGCGGCAGCGGCCGTATCCGAGCCGTCCGTTCCGACAACGATGTTCTTGAACACAGCGATCCCCTCCTGGGTCCGGGGCCCTCGTCAGGCGATGGTAGCGGATGGGGGATGCGAATTCCCCGGGGCCCGGCCGTCGGCGTCCCCCGCCGGCACCGGCAGCATGGCGCCCACCTCGGGTTCATACCCGAGAGGGCCGGAACGGATCCTCCCGTCCCCGAGGAGCTCGCCCCACGGGATGGATCCCTCACGGAGGCAACGGAGGGCCGGCCCACGGCACTCCACCACGGTGGAGGGGGTTCCGTCGCACAGTCGCCCCCGTCGAGGATCATGGCCAGTCCCGTCCTCCCCGGCGAAGATCTCCGCCAGCTGGTCGGGCTCGGGTGGCCGGTGGGGCCCCGTGGCGGTTGGCGCTGGTCACGGCCAGCGGACCGAGCTGACCGCACAGCGCCTGGATCACCGGATGGTCGGGCCACCGTACCCCGACCGTCAGACGGGCCGGCGGACGGACCGCCGAGGTCGGCGGTGAAGCTCCGTCGCCTGGGAACGACCAGGGTCAGCGGGCCCGGGCCAGTACCGTCCGGCCAGGTGGTCGGCCGCCCTGTCCAGCGGGCCGGCCACCGCCGAGAGCTGTTCCCTGTCCGTGCCACCAGCACCGGCAGGGCCACCGTCGGTCGGTCGCTCCTTCAGGGCGAAGAGCTGTTCCACCGCCTCGCGGCTGGGAAGGGTCGGCGGCCAGTCCGTAGACGGTGTCGGTGGGCACCGCCACCACCGCTCCGGCCCGGAGGGCGGCGGCCGCCAGCGCCAGGCCTCGGCATCCACCATCAGCCGGGAACCAGTCCGGCCGTCACCGCCGCGCCACCACCATGCGGATCCTGCCGGCGAGGTCACGCTCGCGTCCGGCACCGGCTCGCATCCGGCCCGTCGGGCACGCGTCGAGCGCGGCCTCGGCCTGGGCCGGGTCGATCTCGACCACCATCACCCCGGAGGGCCGCAACCACCGGGCGGCATCGGCGATGATGGCTTCGATGTCGGCCATCCCGCCCGACACCGTCGCGCGTCCGGGCGCCACCAGGGCGACGCGGGGCTCCCACAGCCGCACGGTGGGGTCGAGGTCGGGGAAGTCGGCCTCGGCCACGTAGGGAGGATTGGACGACCACCAGGTCGACGGTCCGGCCAGCACCGAGGGAGGCAGGGCGTCGAACCACCGGCCTTCGGTCAGGCGGACCCGGTCGGCGGCGGCCGGGTCCGAGCGGGCCAGCTCGTCGAGGTTGCTCGCGCCGCCACGGCGAGGGCGTCCCGCGAGACGTCGGTGGCCCAGACCACCAGGCCCGGGGCCAGGGCCCCGCCCTCGACGGCCAGCGAGAGGGCGATGGCACCCGACCCGGTCCCGAGGTCGACGGCACACCGGGCCCGGGCGGCTCCGGGCTGGCCGCGGCGGGACGGCCGCCGGTCGGCGGCCAGGGAGGCCAGCTCGGCCAGCGCCACCTCCACCACCTGCTCGGTCTCCGGACGGGGGATGAGCACCCTCCGGTCGACGACCAGCTCGAGGCGGCGGAACGGCCACCGGCCCAGGACGTACTGGAGGGGCTCCCCCGCCGCTCTCCGGTCGGCCAGGGCCCGGGCCACGCCCGGCGTCCCCGCCGGCGTGCTCGACGATCCAGCGGGCCTCGCGGGCCGATCCCACCCGGTCGGCGATGGTCGCCTCGAGTCCGGCGCCGACCGTCGCAGCCGACGACGGGTGCGGCATCGATGGGCCTCCGCGGCCGTCGGTCGCCGACCGGTGCACCGGCACCGCCACGCCCTCACTCGTCGTCCAGCTGCCGGTAGCGCTTGTCGGCCATGAGCGCGTCGGTCAGCTCGTCGAGATCGCCCATCAGGATGCGGTCCAGCTTGTGCAGGGTCAGCTTGATCCGGTGGTCGGTGACCCGGTTGTCCTTGTAGTTGTAGGTGCGGATCTTCTCCGATCGCCCACCACCACCCACCTGGCTGCGCCGCTGCTCGGAGAGCTCGGCGGACTGACGGTCCTGCTCGGCCTTGAGCAGCCTGGACCGCAGCACGATCATCGCCTTGGCCCGGTTCTGGATCTGGCTCTTCTCGTCCTGCATGGCCACCACGATCCCGGTGGGCAGGTGGGTGATGCGCACGGCCGAGTCCGTGGTGTTGACCGACTGGCCCCCCGGCCCGGTCGACCGGTAGACGTCGATCTTCAGATCGCTGGGGTCGATGGCCACGTCGACCTCCTCGGCCTCGGGCAGGACGGCGACCGCGGCCGACGAGGTGTGGATCCGCCCCTGGGACTCGGTCACCGGTACCCGCTGGACCCGGTGGGGGCCACCCTCGTGCTCGAGTCGCTGCCAGGCGTCGTCCCCTTTGACCACGAAGGTGATCTCGTTGAGTCCGTCGCGCTCGGACGGGCTCGAGGAGAGCACCTCGACCTTCCACCCCCGCTCGGCGGCATAGCGGGTGTACATCTCGTAGAGGTCCTTGGCGAAGAGATTCGCCTCCTCCCCGCCTTCGGCGCCCCGGATCTCCATGATGACGTTGCGACCGGCATTGGGATCCCGGGGCACCAGCTGGAGCCGGAGCTCCTCCTCCAGCCGGGTGATCTCCACTTCGGCCTGGGCCACCTCGGCCTGGGCGAGCTCACGCTCGTCACCGGCCGAGTCCCGCACCATCTCGCGGGCAGCCTCGAGATCGGACTCCGGCGGCCTGCAGCCGCCGCCAGCTCTGCACCGGCTCCTCGAGCTCCCGATGACGGCGGGACACCTGACGCAGCCGACCGGGGTCCGACGACAGGTTGGGGTCGTTGAGCTCGGCCAGGACCGCCTCGTACTCCCGCTCGAGCTCCTGCATGCGTTCGTTCATGCGTTCGTTGAACACCGGGCCAGGGTAGCGCCACCCCGTCGACGCCCCTCGTGGCCTTCAGCCTCGGCGATGCAGACCGGCTCCCACCGCAGCTCGGCCAGGCCGCTCAGGAGGCGGGCGGGGCCTTCTTCTTCCGCGAGCCGGTCTTGGCGTAGCGGCGCTGGAAGCGCTCCACCCGGCCTCCGGAGTCCACCAGCTTCTGCTTGCCGGTGAAGAACGGGTGGCACTCGTTGCACAGCTCGAGATGGATCTCCGGCTTGGTGGAACGGGTGGTGAAGGTGTTGCCGCACGAACAGCGCACCGAGGATTCTACGTAGGACGGATGGATGTCGGTCTTCATTGGTTTCTCCTGTGGTGGCCGCACTCCGGTGTCTGATCGACACCCACCATGCGGCGCACCGAGTGTAACGGAACCGGACCGGCGGTTATTCCGCGACCGCCGCCGGGTCGGGATAGGTCAGGTGGCGGGTCCCTTGGCGATCTCGGCCAGGAACTCCTCGTTGCTCTTGGTGGTCCGGATCTTGTCCATGAGCAGCTCGAGGCCGGCTGCCGCACTCCCCTCGTTGGCCAGGGCGTTCAACACCCGGCGCAGCTTCCAGACCTGCTGGAGCTCGGACCGGTTGAAGAGGAGCTCCTCGTGACGGGTGGAGCTGGCGTTGACGTCGATCGACGGGTACAGGCGACGTTCGGCCAGGCGGCGATCAAGGCGAAGCTCCATGTTGCCGGTGCCCTTGAACTCCTCGAAGATGACCTCGTCCATCTTCGATCCCGTCTCCACCAGAGCCGTGGCCAGGATGGTCAGCGAGCCACCCTCTTCGATGTTCCGTGCCGCCCCGAAGAACTTCTTCGGTGGGTAGAGGGCTCCGGAGTCGACGCCACCGGACATGATCCGCCCGGTGGCCGGCTGGGCCAGGTTGTAGGCCCGGGCCAGTCGGGTGATCCCGTCCAGGATGATCACGACGTCGCGACCCGCCTCGACCAGACGCTTGGCCCGTTCGATGGCCAACTCGGCCACGGCCGTGTGCTCCTCGGCCGGGCGGTCGAAGGTGGAGGCGACCACCTCACCCCGGACCGAACGGCGCATGTCGGTGACCTCTTCGGGTCGTTCGTCGACCAGCAGGACCATCAGGTGCACATCGGGGTTGTTGGCCTCGATGGAGTGGGCGATGTGCTTCATCACCGTGGTCTTGCCGGCCTTCGGCGGCGACACGATGAGCCCTCGTTGGCCCTTGCCGATCGGTGACAGGAGGTCGACGATCCGGGTCGTCATGTTCTCCTTCTCGCCCGGCATCTCCAGATTGAGGCGCTCGTCGGGGAAGAGGGGGGTCAGGTCCTCAAAGCGGGGCCGATTACGCGCCACCTCGGGATCGAGCGAGGAGACCGTGTCGATCTGCAGCAGGGCCGGGAACTTCTCCGTGCTCCCGGCCGGCCGGCAGAATCCCTCGATGCTGTCACCCTTGCGCAGGGCGAATCGACGGGCCTGGCTGATGGACACGTACACGTCCTTGGTCGAAGGCAGGTAACCCTCGCACCGCAGGAAGCCGTAGCCCTCGTCGCGGAGATCGAGCAGACCCTTCACCGCGATCAGCTCTCCCTGATACTGCTGTTCCTGCCCTCCTGCACCCTGGAGATCACCTTCGCTCCCGCCGCCCTGGCGGTCACGGCCCCGACGGCGACGGTTGCTCCGTCGGTTCCCCACGTCGTCGTTGCCGCCGCCCTGGTTGTTCTGATTGTTGCGGTTGCCCTGGTTGTTGCGGTTGTTCTGACTGTTCTGGTTGTTGCGGTTGTTCTGATTGTTGCGGTTGTTCTGATTGTTGCGGTTGCCCTGGTTGTTGAGCGTGCTGCCGCCGCCCGGGGACCCCTGTCGGCCGCCCTCGACGACCGGTTGTCCCCCGTTGGCACCGGCGGGCGCAGTGGCGGCCCCTCCTGGGGTGTCACCACTTCCATCGCTGGATTGGCCACGCTCCGTCCCATTGCCACCTGACGGCGCAATGCCGAAGTCGTCGTCGAGTTCCACACGCCCAGCGGCCTCATCGACATCGTCGGCCGGTCCGAACGAGCGCACGACGGTAGCCCCGCGGCCAGGGCGGCGGCCTACTGAACCGGCGTCGGCCGCCTCGGGCGCCGGGGCGTCGGGTGTGTCACCGTCGTCACCGGATCCGTGCGAATCCTCCCCCGCTGCCGTGGCCCGGGTGGAGCGTGCCGTCCGACGGCCGCTGGATGCGCCGTTCGGGGCGTCTCCGTTGCCGGATGCGCCCGCGCCCTTCTGGGGCGGACCGGAGGGGGTGCTGTCGTCCACGGAGACACCGGTGGCCTTCAGGATGCCATCGATCATGTCCGCCTTTTTCGTTCTGGTATTGGTCTTCACAGAGAGTGCCTGTGCGATGGCGTGGAGCTCATCTCGCTCCTTGCCCTCCAATACCGAGCGCTCGAGCTGCTGTTCCGCAGTCATCGGCTTCCTCGTTTCGCATTGTCCTCGTTGGCAGGTGGAGTTAGTCCCACTGCCAGGGATTCAGGGGTGGGGAATCGCGGGTCTCGAGATACTCTCTCGACCGCTACTCCCCCCGACGCCGAGTACGGGCTGATCGCGTCACAAGAAGCGATGCAGGGAGTCCCGCCCACAAGCCCGGTCGGGCACGTTGTGGAAGCGAAGGTGACACCAGTGTACAGGCGGACGGCCACACCGGCAACAACCGTGCCACTCCCGGTCCCGGGTCGGGCACCCCGCGTCCCCACTGGGATCCCGCCGATCAGCCCAGCGACAGCTCGTCCAGCACCGCTCCGAGGTCAGCGTCGACCACCGTCGGCACCGAGATCTGGCTGATGGCGATGTCGGGGTCCTTCAGCCCGTGCCCGGTGAGGACACAGACCACGGTGGCCCCGGATCCGAGGCCGTCGGGGAGCCCGGACTTCAGCAGTCCGGCCACCGACGCCGCCGACGCCGGCTCACAGAACACCGACTCCTCGGCGGCCAGGAACCGGTAGGCGTCCAGGATCTCCTCGTCGCTCACGGCGGCGATGCCCCCGCCCGACTCGGACGCAGCCGAAGTGGCCCCGTACCAACTGGCCGGGTTGCCGATGCGGATGGCGGTGGCCACGGTCTCGGGGTGCTCCACCGGATGGCCCTCGACGATGGGGGCGGCGCCGGCGGCCTGGAACCCGAGCATCCGCGGCAACCGGGTGGACCGACCGGCCTCTTTGAACTCGAGGTACCCCTTCCAGTACGCAGTGATGTTGCCGGCGTTGCCGACGGGGATGCAGTGCACGTCCGGGGCGTCGCCCAGCTCGTCGACGATCTCGAACGCGCCCGACTTCTGGCCCTCGATCCGGTACGGATTGACCGAGTTGACCACTGTGACCGGGGCCCGCTCAGCCAGCTCGCGGACGATGGTCAGCGACTGGTCGAAATTGCCCCGCACCTGGAGGACGCGCGCCCCGTGGATGAGCGCCTGGGCCAACTTTCCCAGTGCGATGTGCCCCTCGGGGATGAGGACGGCACAGGTCAGGCCGGCCCGGGCGGCGAAGGCAGCGGCCGATGCCGAAGTGTTCCCGGTCGATGCGCAGACCACCGCCTTGGCTCCTTCCTCGGCGGCTTTGGAGATGGCCACCGTCATGCCCCGGTCCTTGAACGATCCGGTGGGATTAGCTCCCTCCACCTTGAGCAGCACCCGCGCTCCAACCCGGGCCGACAGGCGCGGCGCCGGAAGCAGCGGGGTACCGCCCTCGAGCAGGGTCACCACCGGGGTGGTGTCCGACACCGGCAGGTAGGCGCGGTACTCCTCGATGACACCGCGCCAGGCCCCTCCCTTCCCCCCGTCCGTCATTCGGGGTCCCCGACGATCCGCATGACCCCCCCGATCCGCTCCACCGTGTCCAGCCTGGAGAGCTCGGCCAGGGTGTCACGGACGTCCCCTTCGCGGGCCACGTGGGTGACAAAGAGTAGACGGGCCTCACCGGCGAATCCTTCCTGCTCCATGGATCGGATGGAGACGTCATGATCCCCGAAGACCTTGGTCACGGCGGCCAGGACCCCGGGGCGGTCGGTCACGTCAAGGCTGATATAGCACTGGGTTCGCAGCTCGGACTCGGGAAGCAGTCGGGCCGGTCGGCGGTCCGGCGTGGGCGCCGTGGTACCGGCCGAGCGGTTGCGGACGGCATCGATCAGGTCGCCGACCACGGCGCTGGCCGTGGGCAGGCCACCGGCCCCCTGGCCGTAGAGCATCAGTTCGCCGGCCGCCTCCCCCTCGATGAACACGGCGTTGAAGGCGTTGCGGACCCCGGCCAGCGGATGGGACTTGGGCACCAGGGCCGGGTGCACCCGAACGGACAGCGCGTCCTCGCCGATGCGCTCCACGATGGCCAACAGCTTGACCGAGTACCCGAGGCGCTCGGCGAACTCCACGTCGACAGCCCGGATGGCAGTGATCCCCTCGCGCATCACGTCGGCACCACCCACGTCATAGCCGAAGGCCACTCCGGCCAGGATGGCGGCCTTGGCCGCGGCGTCATACCCCTCCACATCGGCGGTCGGGTCCCGTTCAGCCAGGCCCAGGGCCTGCGCTTCGGCCAGTACGTCGGCGTAGTCCGCACCCTGCTCGCTCATCTTGGTGAGGATGAAATTGGTGGTGCCGTTCACGATGCCCATCACCCGGTGGATCCGCTCCCCGGTCAGCGACTCGCGTAGCGCCCGGACCAGGGGTATGGCGCCGGCCACGGCGGCTTCGTAGAGCAGATCCACGCCCTGGCGCTTGGCCAGGGAGCGGAGCTCCACGCCGTCGGGCGAGGCCAGCAGGGCCTTGTTGGCCGTGACCACCGGCTTGCCCGACTCGAGCGCCTTACGGACCAGGGCACCGGTGGGCACCAGGCCGCCGATCAGCTCCACCACCACATCGATCGACGGGTTGGAGACCAGTCCGGCCGCATCGGCGGTGAGCAGGTCTGCAGGCACGTGCGGGGCCCGGTCCAGGGTCAGGTCGTTGACGGCGATCCCCACCACCTCCAGGCGGGCGCCGCTCTGAACGGCCAGGGCCTCGGACCGGTCCTGGAGGATCCCGACCAGGGCCGAGCCCACATTCCCGCACCCGAGCAGGGCGATGCGAACCACGCGGTCGGGAGGGGGCGCCAAGGTCACCCGGTCACGCTACCGCCTGACCGGAGGGGGACCCGGTGATCAGACGTCCAGGCGGACGAGGTCGTCGAACGTCTCCCGTCGCACCACCAGCCGGGCCTCGCCGTCGGCGACGAACACGACGGCCGGCCGCGGAACCTTGTTGTAGTTGGAGGCCATCGAGTGTCCGTACGCTCCGGTCACCGGTGTGGCCAGCACGTCACCCACCTCCAGGTCGTCAGGCACGAACCCTTCGGACACCACCACGTCCCCGGTCTCACAGTGCTTGCCCACCACCCGCACGGGCATGGGCCGGGCCGCACCGGGCTCCCGGGGCAGGAACGCCTCGTAACCGCTCCCGTACAGGACCGGACGGGGATTGTCGCTCATCCCGCCGTCCACCGAGACGTAGGTCCGGTGTCCGGGGACATCCTTGACCGTCCCCACCCGGTAGAGGGTGATGGCGGCCGCGGCCACGATGGACCGACCCGGTTCCGCGGTCAGCCTGACGGAATCGGGAATACCCGCCGTCCGGCATGCCTGACGGACCGAAGCGGCCCACTGGGCCATAGGTGGTGCCTCCTCGCCGTTCACGTAGGCCACGCCGAGGCCGCCCCCGACCACCAGCTCGGGCAGGTCGAGCGGGGCGAAGAACTCGGCCAGCACCTCGATGGCCCGCACGAACGGGGCGAGGGCGAAGACCTGACTCCCGAGGTGGGCATGGATCCCCACGAACTCGACGGTCCCCTCGCCGTGGAGCCGGGTGAGGCGGTCTACGGCGAGGGCGGCATCCCCGGACGCCAGACCGAATCCGAACTTGGAGTCGTCCTGGCCGGTGCGCACGAATTCGTGCGTGTGCACCTCCACGCCCGGAGTGATCCTGGCCAGCACCTTGGGGCCACGTCGTGATGGCCGACCTCCGTGCGGATCCTCCACGACCGGGGTCTCGGGCACCAGTCGCTCGATTCGATCGATCTCGTCGAAAGAGTCGATGACGATCCGCCCTACGCCCACGGCCAGCGCCGCCGCCAATTCCTCATCGGACTTGTTGTTGCCGTGAAGCACGAGCCGATGGGCCGGGACCCCTGCGGTCAAGGCGACGTGGAGTTCGCCGCCGGTGGACACGTCAAGGCACATCCCCTCCTCGTGGGCCAGACGGGCCATGGCCACACAGAGGAAGGCCTTGGTGGCGTAGGCCACGCCGTCACCCCATGCCTCCACCGCCTGGCGGCACTGGTTCCGGAGATGCGCCTCGTCGTAGACGAAGAGCGGCGTGCCGAACTCCTCAGCCACGTCGAGCAGGTCGCACCCACCCACCTCGAGGCTCCCGCCGCCACCGATGGTCGCCGTTATGGGGAAGAGCCCCGGTTCGACCGGTCCGGAGGGGCTGGCCCCTTCGACTCGGGTCACATCGCCTCCGGCGCCGACACCCCGAGCAGACCGAGGCCGATAGCCAACCCGATGCGCGTGGCCTCGACGAGCCACAGGCGAGCCTGGGTCAGGGCCGGATCGACGTCGTCGGCCAGGATTGGGCAGTCATGGTAGAAGCCGTGGAAACAACCGGCCAGACGACGCACCCAGGTGGTGACCTTGGTGGGCGCCCGGTCCGTAGCGGCGTCTGCCATCACTTCGGGAAGCTCCTCGAGACAGCGGATGAGCTCCAGCTCACGGGGATGGACGAGGAGGGTGAGGTCGACCCTGTCCACGGGGGCCCGCACTACCCCGCGCTCGACGGCCTTGCGACCCACACCGCCGATGCGGGCACTGGCCATCTGGACGTAGAACACGGGGTTCTCCACCGACTGCTCCCGCACCGAGGCCAGGTCGAAGGTGGTGGCCTGGTCGAGGGAGCTCATCAGACTCAGGATGCGGGTGGCATCGGGCCCGATGTCGGCAACCAGGGAGTCGAGGGAGACGGCATTTCCGGCCCGCTTGCCCATTTTGACGGACTCGTCCCCGTCCATCAGGGAGACCATCTGACCTAGCTTCACCTCAAGGCGGGACGGGTCGATGCCGAGGGCCTGGATCCCGGCCATCAGGCTGGCCACCTGCCCATGGTGGTCGGCACCGAAGACGTCGATGACCCGGTCGAACCCGCGAACCAGAAACTTGTCTCGGTGGTAGGCCAGGTCGCCGGCCAGGTAGGTGGCATCCCCGTTGGACTTGCGCAGCACCCGGTCGCGGCTGTCCCCCAGCTCGGTGGCCCGGAACCACGTCGCACCGTCCTGCTCGAAGACCAGTCCCCGCTCGACCAGAAGGGCAATGGTGTCGTCGACCGCCCCGCTCTCCTCGATGGAGGCCTGGCTGTACCACTCGTCGAAGACGATGCCCACCGATTCCAGCGTCGCCCGGATGTGGTCGAGGATGTGCTCGGCCGCCCATCGTCCGGCCGTCGTCACATCATCGGGACCGTCATAGGATCCGGCCAGCTCGGTCACGTACTCCCCCGAGTAACCGCCCTCGGGCACGTCCCGACCGGCCCTGCGGGCCAGCAGGCTCTCCCCCAGGGTCCGGATCTGACCGCCAGTGTCGTTCACGTAGTACTCGCGGCTGACCTCATACCCGGCGCGGGCCAAGATACGGGCCAGGGCGTCTCCGTAACTCCCCCACCAGCCGTTGCCCACGTGGATGGGCCCGGTGGGATTGGCCGAGATGAACTCAATCTGGACACGCTCACCATGGCCGACGTCGGGCCGGGCGTAGCCCTTCTCACCCTGGTCCAGTAGCCCGGCCAGCGCGTCGTACAGCCAACCATCGTCCAGGTGGAAGTTGATGAACCCGGCCCCGGCGACCTCGATCGATGAGGTGTGGGCGGGTGGGTCGGCTTCCAGGGCCTCCACGAGGGATTCGGCCAGTGCCCGGGGATTGGTCCTGGCCCTCTTGGCGTTGACCATGGCTACGTTGGTGGACCAGTCTCCCAGTTCCCGACGGGGAGGGCGCTCGAGGTGGACGGAGCCCGGCTCGCCGTTCAGCACCACGCCGTCACGCTGGGCGACGGTGCTGAGGGCACGACTGACGGCCTGGGCCAGGAGGTCTCGGGTGGACATGTTGCTGCGAGGATACGTCCTCGGGAGTGGACACTCGGTTGCCGCCGGGGTATGCGGCCATGGCGTCGCACTACAGTTGGCCCCCGGCCCGGGAACGCCCGGGTCGGTGTCCGGGCCGCTGGCCCACCAGACGCCCCCGTAGCTCAGCGGATAGAGCACCGGCCTCCGGAGCCGGTGGCGCAGGTTCGAGTCCTGCCGGGGGCACTGCCGGGGGCACTGTCCGATGTCCTGAATGCACACACTGCCGGGGGCACTGTGTGATGCTCCCCGCTGAAATCCGAAGAGCCGTGATGTAGGGCATCGCAGCACGCACGACCTAGGCAGGATAGGTGACCCTGACCCGCATCAGGTCAGACAGAGTCAGGTACCGGGCAGTGCTGGGCATGGCCAGTCCGTTCTCAACCTCGATCATTCGAAGAACCGCTCCGGGCAGCCTGATGCAGTGTGCGTGGTCCTGATCCGGTCACAATCGGCCCCTGATGACCCCCGGGCACCGTGTGCAACCTGTCGTGCCCGATCGCTTCCGCAACATGGGCGGCGGTACTCTTGCGAAATACGACCCCTTCGGTACTCCATCAATGTCACGTTGGACGGGTGCTGCGATCACCGCGCCATCCCCCCGGACGAAGACTTGCATCGTCACGCGACCGAGAACCTCAACCAGGCCGATGCCCTTCTCTTTGGCCGGGTGACTTACGAAATGATGGAATCAGCGTGGCGGCCGCCGGCGCCGACGGGAGCGAGACCTGATTGGATGGAACCCTTCGCTCTGACGATCAACGCGACAAAGAAGTACGTCGTGTCGAGCACCCTGGAGAAGGTCGATTGGAACGCGGAGCTCGTGCGCGGGGATCTGGGCAAGGCCGTTGACCAACTCAAGCGGGAGTCCGGCAAGGGACTGCTGGTGGGAGGTGTGACGCTCCCACTGGCGTTGACGGAGCTGGGATTGATCGATGAGTACGAGTTCGTCGTCCATCCCAGGCTCGCGGGCCACGGGCCGACCGTGTTCGCGGGGCTATCGAAGCACGTCGACTTGAAGCTCGTGAGCCGGCTGGAGTTCGGCTCGGGGGCAGTGGCGATGCGGTACGAGCCGAGACGGTAGCCATCGGGCTCGCTGACTGCAGTGTCCCAAGACATCGCGGACTGACCAACCGACAGGGCAGGTGATCGGGACTGACGCCGTAGGGCTGGTAGTCCCGGTGGGACCGAGTGTGAGGTGCGGGAGCGGCTCCTGCGCCCAGGACCCGGATGTCGAGGTCACCGACCAGGACGACGATGATCCGTCGGCCGGTGTGGGTCCGGCCGACACCGAGGAGGGCGGGACCGGTGCCGGGGCCGGAACTGGGCGCCGCCAGAGAAGGCGGAGGTGCCGGAGGGGTGCCGGCATGGGGTCGGGGGTCCGAGACCGGGATGCCGGAGTGGCTCGGAGGGTGGGCTCAGGGGTGGATCCAGAGTCCTGTCACTACCGCCCTCTACTGTTGGCCGCATGAACGGACCTACCCAGCACATCATCCGGCAAGGGGATGCCAGAGACCTCAGTTTTGTCGAGACCGAGAGCGTCCACCTCGTCTGCACGAGCCCGCCTTACGGGTCACTGAAGGAGTATGACGATCACGCTGGGCAGCTCGGGAACATGCCCGTCTATGACGAATTTCTCGACGAGCTCGATAAGGTCTGGCGGGAGGCACTCCGCATCCTGGTCCCGGGCGGACGGGTTGCGTGCGTGGTGGGAGACGTGTGCATCTCCCGGAAGAAGGGCGGCCGGCACCACGTACTGCCGTTGTCCGCAGATATCCAGGTCAGAGCCCGTAAGCTCGGGTTCGACAATCTCACGCCGATCCGCTGGCTGAAGGTGGCGAATATCACCTTGGAGGCGTCTCGTTCCAGTCGTTTCCTGGGGAAGCCAAATCTCCCAAACGGCATCGTCAAGAACGACCTCGAGCACATCCTGCTCCTGCGCAAACCCGGCGGCTACCGGAGCCCGACGAGCGAGCAGGAGGCTCGGTCCCGTATCGAGACCGAAGAGTACGGCCGCATGTTCGCCCCGATCTGGTCGGACGTGAGTGGCCAGAATCGGAAAGACCACCCAGCTCCATTCCCGGTGGAGATCCCCCGCCGACTCATCCGTATGTTCTCGTTCACCGGGGACACGGTCGTGGACCCCTTCTCGGGTACCGGGACGACGGCGGTGGCGGCAATCGAACTGGGGCGCAATTCCGTTTCCGTGGAAATAGTGCCCCGGTACGTCGACCTCACGGCCGAACGTCTCCACGAGATGGACCTCACTGCTCGGGTGCAGATCGAGCGAGGAGATCAGCACCCTGCCACCCGGCCCAAGCGCAAACGAGCGTGACCAGCCTCTTCGGTGACGACCTCGCGGACCCGGATTCCGACCCCGTCGAGGAGGACGCGGCCAAGGAGGACGCGGCCGATGAGGTCACGGCCGAGGCATTCGGTCCCGGGCAGACGGTCCTCCGTGAGGTCCTGGCCGTGGGGCGCCAGACAATTGAGCACTACTGCCTGGCAAGCGCCGAGTATGTGCGTCAGGCCAGTCTCCTCGATGCCAGCCAGGCTCGGACCACACAGATAGCGCTTTCGGGCATCCTGGGACGAGTGCTCCTGGAGGACCTTCGAGACGCTCTCCCCGGAGCACTGCTGGGGGCGATCGCCGGCGAAACCAAGGTTGGAGGCGGCCTCCGAGAGGTCAAGGCAGACGTCTCGGAGATGACCAACATGGACGGACTCACTCTCGGCGTAGAGCTAAAACCAGTCCACCTGGCCGTGGGCAGGGCCATCTGGAATCGCTTCGGAGACATCCGGACCTTTGCCGTCAACATCCATCTGAAGTTTCCGTTTGCCGTGGTGGGCGGGGTAATGACCCTGCCCACGCAGGAGAGAATGACCAGCGGTCAGGACGATAAGTGGAAGGGAACCACCCACCTCGTCGAACGGGCCGTCTCACGCTTCATCCGAGCGGGAGGACGAGAGACCGAGGGCGGGGCAGCCCATCTGCTCGAAGGCATCGCCGTGGTCGTCTTTGACCATGAGACCGGAGCGGTGGAGAGGGACCTCCCTCCAGCCGGAACGGGCCTCCGTTGGCCCGAGTTCGTCGCTCAGGTCGCCGCAGCCTACGACGCCCGATTCGGCGCAATCTGAATCCGGGTAGCGGTGGCCCGTCTGCTTCCCGCAAGAGCTCTCGGATCCCTGCGCCAGCCGTCTGGTGGCCGATCAGGGGGGTTACCGACCGGCGCCGGGGCGGCCGGGGAGCGGCGGTCCCTCAGCGAGCGGCGGGTCGGCGAGCCCCGACTGACGGACGGTGACGTTGAAGCGACCAGCCCCCACACCGAGGTCGGGGTGACCGGTCGCCGGGAGCACCCGGGGCACTCCGTGGTAGGCCAGACGGGAGGGCCCGCCGAAGACGAACAGGTCCCCCGACTCGAGGAGCACGTCGGTCCAGGGTCGACCCCGTCCGGCGGGTGATCCGAAGCGGAAGGTGCAGGAGTCGCCCAGACTCAATGAGACCACCGGGGCCGGGCTCTTCTCGTCCCGGTCGACATGCATGCCCATGCGGGCGCCGGGGCTGTACCAGTTGATCAGGGCCACATCGGGCGCATAGCCGCCGTCCCCATCGCCAGCCATAGCCGTGGTCGCGGTTCCTATTCCCGGATCGAGGGCCAGGGCGTCGTACACCCCCCGGCGGCTGAGGTGGTCCAACCACTCCGGAAACGCCGGCACCGGCCGTCCGTCGCCGTCCTCCACCCGGCGCGAATACCGGTAGGGCAGCCAGTGCCACCCGAGACAGGCGATCTGAACCGACATGAGACCGCCGCGGGGCATACGGGGCGAGCGGAAACCGCCGGCGGCCTCACCCCACCGGCGACAGGACTCCACCAGGGCCCTCTGTTCTTCGACTCCCAGCCATGCGGGCAGGAGGACCGCCCCGGGCGCCACGATCTCCGGCTCACGCGGGAACAGCGGGGACACCGGTCAACGACCCACCGGACGGCACTCCGGGCACGGAAGGTAGCCGGCTGCGGACGCCAGGGCCAGGGAGCGAAAACCGTGGTGGTGCCCGGCGGCGGTCGACAGCCGGTGGCACGTGGGCATGCACACCCGGTGGCTCGCATCGTCGCCCACGTACGTGGATCCGCCGCGGACCAGGATCTCCACCTGGTCAACGTCGATGCCCTCCCCGTCCAACAGTCGCCGTTTCATGGCTGTCCCGAAACCGTACTGGCCCATGGTGCCGTCCGATCGGATCACCCGATGGCAGGGGATCAGGAGCGGAACGGGGTTGTGCCCGAGTGCGGTGCCCACGGCCCGGACGGCACGGGGTCGCCGGATCTCGGCGGCTACCCACGAGTAGGGACGGAGCTCACCGGGCGGAATGCGCAACGTGGTTTCAAGGACGGCCCGTTCGAAGTCGGTTCGGCCCCGGAGATCGAACCGGAGATCAGTGGCCCGACCGGTCCGGAAGGCCTCCAGTACGCCATCGGGAGGGAGGTCGGCCGGCATCAGGGGTCGACCGAAGGAGCGGCCGAAGGCTGCGGCGAACTCCTCGACCCCCGGGACCGTGCTGGCCGGCACCACGCTGGCGATCCCCTCACTGGTGAACGCCACGTAGGCGTCTTCGACCGGACCTTCGACATAGGCCCACTGTGCGGCGATCCGATCCATCAGGTCCACCGGGGCCGAGGTGGACAGCTGAGACAGGGCGGTGCTCAGCTCGCGGTCGTCGTGGTCACTCATGGTCGGACACGGCTCAATCCCGTCATGGCCGGCGCCCTCGTGGCCCGGCCTGCTGCGGCGGTACTGACCGGGCTGACGGGGACCGTCGCCGTCCCCGCTCCCACTGTCGCATTGCCTGCCGGGTTGACGGCCCGGAGGCGGTCCAGGGCCCAGCTGACCAGTGACTTGGCCGTTCCCGCCGGGCATTCCATGGCCTCGGCCACCTCGGCAATCGGCAGGCCACCGATGTGGCGGAGAACGACGGCGACCCGTTGACGGGCAGGGTCAGGAGGGCGGCGGCCAACTCCCTGCCGTCCTCACGAGTCTTGATCTGCTCCTCCACTCCGGGGTGGGGATCCACGGGGACGGGCCCCATGGCCCCGGGGGACTCCGCCGGCCGGGGCCGGCGCGAGGGGGCGCGGCACTGGTTGCGCCACAGGTTCACCACGATGGCACTCAGCCAGGCACGGGGCCGCAGCGTGTCCAGCCGTTCATAGTCGAAGCCGGACAAGGAACGGTAAGCTTGGAGAAAGGTGTCCGCCGTCAGGTCCTCGGCGTCCGCGGGTCGACCGGTCAACCGGAGAGCCGTGGAGAACACCCGGTGACGGTGTTGGGTGAACAGGGCACCGAACACCGCGTCGACCTCCCGGCGCGGCACTGCCCCCGTACCCGATGGGGACCCCGGGACCCCGACCGCGGCGTGCTCCGACCTCATGTACTACTCAACACCGGCGGACCGGATTCAGTTGCACCATTCCTCACCCTGGCATTGTGCCGGAGTCGGGGTGCTCAGGTGGGTGTCGAGGCCTCCGGTGCCACCGAGGCCGGGGAGTCCTGCTTGGCCAGCCAGCGGAGGCGGGCGGCCCGGGCATCCCACGAGTACACCACGGCGGTGCCGGCGAACCGGTCGTGCCAGGCATGCCGGTCACGGTTGGTCAGGATGCCGAGGAATCCCAGCCCGAAGGCGATGATGCTGAGCGGAAAGGTGACCGTCCTGATGATCGCCTGACGGGCACCGATGGGCGTGCCGTCCGTCCTGACCACCCGGATCCCGAGCACGGCCATCCCGATGGTCTTGCCGCTCAGGGCCCACTGGTAGGCGAAGTACACGAACTCCCAGACGACGGCAGCAATCAGGGAGGCAATCTGGTGGTTGGCCAGGGAGAACTTGGTCCCCGTGGCCAGCTGGACCGTGAAGGAGAGTGCCGCCGCCGCCAGGGTGAACAGTCCCCACGAGGCACCCACGTCGGCCCCGAAGGCCACCAGCCGGCTGACCGCTCCGGCGTAGTGACCCTGGCGGCCCTCGATGGGCTGGGCGGTCAGGGTGGTCGATGCCGTCACGACTCTGCGGGGTTCAGCTCGGCGGGCGACGGAGCCGGCTTCACCAGGGTAGGCGGGCCCAGAGGCAGTGCATCGGGGGCGCGACGGAGGACCCGGTTGGCCCAGCGGGCGAAGAAGTCGTCCAGCCCCACCCCCTGGGCCCGGATGACGTCGAGGACCTCGGACGCCACACCGGTGGTGGACCGGGCGATGATGGTGCCGAGCTCCGTCTTCTCCATGATGGAGTCGATGTCGACACGCTCGACGATCTTCTCGACGTCGACACGCTCGACGATCTTCTCGACGTCGACACGCTCGATGATCTTCTCGACGTCGACCCGGTCGATCAACTTGTCCACATCGACCCGGCTGACGACCGCGTCGACATCCACCCTCGAAATGAGGGCGTCCACATCGATGCGATCCAGCAGGGCATCGATGTCGATGGCGTCCATGACTATGGTGACCACCCGCTCGGCCACGGCCTGGGCCAGCTGCTCCACTCGACCGGATCCCGGTACCGGGGTCATGCGGGTCGGTTCGACGCCCGGACATCCATCCGGACAGCCTCCCATCGGAACGGGTCCCACACGGGGACGCTCCGACCCCCTCGGGCGGGGGCGTTGGCCTTGAGCGCCTCGAGGGCCGGGTCAGCCCCTCAGGCGGCGGTGTTGGCCTTGAGCGCCTCGAGGGCCCGGTCGGCATGGACGTTCATCCGCACTTCGCTCTGGATGACTTCGATGACCTTGAGGTCCGGTCCGATCACGAAGGTGGCCCGTTTGGTGGGTGACAGCTTGGTGAAGCCCCGTCGCACGCCGAACTGCGTGGCCACGGCACCGTCGGGGTCGGAGAGCAGTGGGTAGTCGAACGAGTGCTTGTCGGAGAACTGCTTCTGCTTCTCCACCTGGTCGGCGCTGATACCCACCCGCTGGGCGCCCACGGCCTCGAACTCGGCCTTCATGTCGCGGAAGTGGCAGCTCTCTTTGGTGCAGCCATAGGTCATCGCCGCCGGATAGAAGAACAGGACCACGGGTCCCGAGCTCGCCAGCTCGCTCAGCTTCCTCGGTTTGCCATCTTCGTCGAGGAGTTCAAAGTCCGGTGCCTGGTCTCCTTTTTGCATGGGCCCGAGGCTACCGGGCAACGGTCAGCGGTGCACCTGTGCCGCGCACCGCTGTGTCAGGGTCGGCTCGGGTTCCCGTAAGATGCGACGACGCCGTGGTCGCGTCGCCGTCGTGACCTGCGGGCACCGACCCAGGGACGGGAGCGAGCCGGACCCCGGTGCCCACGGTGCCGTCCACGGGCCCGGTGCCCCTCGACAGTCAGGATCCTCAGTCCATGCCGTACGCCATCGAAGCTGACAACCTGGAGAAGACCTTCAAGGGCAAACACCAGGTCCGCGCCCTCGACGGGGTGTCGTTCGCCGTCGAGGAGGGCAGGGTGTTCGGCCTCCTCGGGCCCAACGGCTCCGGTAAGACCACCGCCGTGCGGATCCTCACCACCATCCTCAAAGCCGACGGTGGCAACGCCCGGGTGCTGGGACACGACGTGCGGAAGAAGGCCGGGCTGGTGCGTAGCCTCATCGGCCTGGCCGGCCAGTACGCCGCCGTCGACGAGAACCTCACCGGCCGGGAGAACCTCCGCATGGTGGGCAGGCTCAACCACCTGGACCCCTCCTACGTCACCGGTCGGGCCGGCGAACTGCTCACACAGTTCGATCTGGACGACGCCGGCGACCGCCCCCTCAAGACCTACTCGGGTGGCATGCGCCGACGGCTCGACCTGGCGGCCGCCCTGGTGGCCCGGCCCACCGTGCTCTTCCTCGACGAGCCCACCACCGGGCTCGACCCCCAGAGCCGCAACGACCTGTGGGAGGTCATCGAGAGCCTGGTCGGCGGGGGGACCACCGTGCTCCTCACCACCCAGTACCTCGAGGAGGCCGACCGGCTGGCCACCGACCTGGTGGTCATCGACCACGGGCACGTCATCGCCGAGGGCACACCGACCGAGCTCAAGGCCAGCCTGGGGGCGACCGTGCTCGAGGTGGGCCTCGACGACCTCGATCTCGCCCATCGGACGGCCGAACTCTTCGGGTCCCTCGGATCCCACACCCCGACGGTCAACGGCACCGTGGTCGAGGTGACGGTGGACGACGGTCCCGCCTCGGCTATGGCCGGTCTCCGCTCGCTCGACCAGGCGGGGATCACGCCGACGGCGTTCACCCTCCGGGAGCCCAGCCTGGACGACGTGTTCCTGGGGCTCACCGGCCGACGGGCCGAGGAGGAGACGGAGGAGGCCGACGACCCCGAGAAGAAGAGACGCCGCCGGTCCCGTCGCAAGGCCGCCGGTGAAGCCATGCCCGTCGTCAGCGGAGACGATCTCGTGACCACCACCATCACTGCCCCGTCCGTCTCGGGTGCACCCCCGGCCCACTCCGTGGGGGCCAAGCTGCGTTGGGCGGTGTCCGACACACTGACCATCACCCAGCGGAACCTGCTGGCCCTCCTGCGAATCCCGGAGCAGCTGTTCTTCTCGACGGTCCAGCCGATCATGTTCGTGCTGCTGTTCACCTACGTGTTCGGTGGTGCCATCAAGGTCCCCGGGGGTAGCTACATCAACTACCTGATGCCGGGCGTGTTCGTCCAGACCGTGGCGTTCGGGGCGGTGAGCACCAGCATCGGCCTGGCCGAGGATCTGCAGAAGGGAATCATCGAGCGATTCCGGGCTCTCCCCATGGCCCGCTCGGCCGTGCTGACCGGACGGACGACCGCCGACATGGTGCGCAACGTCTTCACCGTCATCATCATCACTGCGGTTGGCCTCGCCGTGGGCTTCCGACCCACCACCGGCGTCCTGCCCTACGTGGCCGCCGTCCTGCTCATCCTCCTCTTCGCCTACGCCCTGTCCTGGGGCTTCGCCGTCATCGGGCTCTCCGCCCCCAATGCCGAGGCGGCCCAGGTCATGTCGTTCCCCATTCTCTTCCCCCTGATCTTCGTCTCCTCGGCCTTCGTGCCGGTGGCCTCCATGCCGAGCTGGCTCCAGGGGTTCGCCACCTACCAGCCGGTGAGCGTCACGGTCAGCGCCTGTCGCGCCCTGATGATCGGGGGACCCACATCCACCTGGGTCGTCCAGACCCTGGCCTGGACCATCGGGTTCCTGATCGTCCTCATCCCGCTGGCTGTCAGGCGCTACCGGACCCGCACCTAGGCCTTTCGCCCGGTTCACCGTGGCCGGTCCGGTGGCAGACTAGGGGCATGGCAAGACACACCCCTCTCCGGCGCCCCCGACTCCTTCGGCGCCCGCGGCTCGCTGGCCGTCGGCGACACCACCTACGAGATCTTCCGGATCAACGCCCTGGCCGACCGGTTCGACGTGGCCCGGCTGCCCGTACTCCATCAAGGTGGTGCTGGAGAACCTGCTCCGCCACGAGGACGGCCTGGCCGTGCGACCGGCCGACATCGAAGCCGTGGCCGGGTGGGGCAATCACCCGGAACGACACGGGTTCGGGAGCGAGGACGCCGCTGAGATCGCCCTCACCCCCGAGCGGGTGCTCATGCAGGACTTCACCGGTGTGCCCGGCGTCGTGGACCTGGCGGCCATGCGCGACGCCCTGGCGGAGCTGGGCGGCGATCCGGCCAAGGTCAATCCCCTGGTGCCGGTGGAGCTGGTCATCGACCACTCGGTCATCGCCGAGTCGTCGGGCCGCCCCGAATCCTATGACGTGAACGTGGACATCGAGTACCAGCGCAACATCGAGCGCTATCAACTCCTACGGTGGGCCCAGCAGGCCTTCGACGGATTCCGGGTGGTGCCTCCGGGCACCGGTATCTGCCACCAGGTGAACCTCGAGTACCTGTCGCGGGTGGTCTTCGCCACCGACGACGGTCGGGCCTTCTGCGACACCCTGGTGGGGACGGACTCCCATACCACCATGGTGAACGGCCTCGGGCGTGCTGGGCTGGGGCGTGGGCGGCATCGAGGCCGAGGCCGCCATGCTCGGCCAGCCCCTGTCCCTGCTCCTCCCACCGGTGGTGGGCTTCCGGCTCACCGGCGAGCAACCGGTCGGCACCACCGCCACCGACCTCGTGCTCACCATCACCCACCTGCTCCGGCAGCACGGCGTGGTGGGAAAGTTCGTGGAGTTCTACGGACCCGGTGTGGCCGCGGTGCCCCTGGCCAACCGGGCCACCATCGGCAACATGTCCCCCGAGTACGGTGCCACCTGCGCCATCTTCCCGATCGACGACGTCACCCTCGACTATCTGCGGTTCACCGGTCGGGACGACAAGCACGTCGACCTGGTGGAGGCCTACGCCAAGGAGCAGGGCATGTTCCACATGGTCGGCGGGGAGGAGCCGGTCTACTCGGAGACCATCGAGTTGGACCTGTCCACGGTGGTGCCCAGCATCGCCGGCCCGACCCGACCACAGGACCTGGTCAGCCTGGCCGGGGCCGGCACCGCCTACCAGTCGGCCCTCGGCCGGGAGTCCCGAACCGGCCCGGCCGCGCTGGCTGACGGGTCGACGACAATGTTGGGGGACGGGGCGGTCGTGGTCGCCGCCATAACCAGCTGTACCAACACCTCCAACCCCCAGGTCATGGTGGCGGCCGGTCTGGTGGCCCGGCGGGCCGTGGAGCGGGGCCTCACCCCGAAGCCGTGGGTCAAGACCTCGCTGGCCCCCGGATCCCGGGTGGTCATGGACTACCTGGACCGGGCCGGTCTGACTGCGCCCCTGGCCCAGCTGGGCTTCGATCTGGTGGGTTTCGGGTGCACGACGTGCATCGGGAACTCGGGCCCGCTGCTGCCCGGGATCTCCGAGGCGGTCCACGACCACGATCTGTCGGTGGCCTCGGTGCTGTCGGGCAACCGCAACTTCGAAGGGCGCATCCACCCCGACGTCCGGATGAACTATCTGGCATCTCCCCCCCTGGTGGTGGCCTATGCCCTGGCCGGCACCATGGACATCGACCTCACCACCGACCCGCTGGGCACCGACGCCGACGGGCAGCCGGTACTGCTCTCCGAGCTGTGGCCCTCGCCCGAGGAGATCACCGAGGCTGTCCGCACCTCCCTGACCTCGGAGATGTTCCGTCAGCCGGTACGGTGCGGTGTTCGACGGCGACGAGCGGTGGCAGGCGGTAGAAACGGCCACGGGCACCACCTTCAGCTGGGACAACGACTCCACCTACGTCCTCCGGCCCACCTTCCTCGAGGGGCTCACCATGGAGCCGTCCCGGGTCACCGAGGTCGAGGGCGCCCGTGCCCTGGCCGTGCTGGGGGACAGCGTGACCACCGACCACATCTCGCCGGCCGGCAACATCAGCCCGACCTCGCCGGCCGGCCGCTACCTGGCCGACAAGGGGGTCGAGCGCACCGACTTCAACTCCTACGGTGCCCGACGGGGTAACCACGAGGTGATGGTGCGGGGTACCTTCGCCAACGTCCGGCTCCGCAACCAGCTGGCGCCGGGCACGGAGGGCGGCATCACCCTCCACCTTCCCGACGGTCGGCAGACCACCATCTACGAGGCCGCCGTCGACTACGCCGCCGAGGGCGTCCCCCTGGTGGTGCTGGCCGGCAAGGAGTACGGCTCGGGATCCTCCCGCGACTGGGCGGCCAAAGGCACGTCCCTGCTCGGCGTGCGGGCCGCCATCGCCGAGAGCTACGAGCGCATCCACCGCTCCAACCTGATCGGCATGGGGGTGCTCCCACTCCAGTACGCCGAGGGCCAGAGCGCCGCCTCGTTGGGCCTCACCGGCCACGAGGTCTTCGCCATCACCGGCCTCGAACCCCTCAACGACGGCGTGACCCCGAAGACCGTGTCCGTGCGGGCCCAAGAAGGGGACCGGGTGGTGGAGTTCGAGGCCCGGCTGCGCATCGACACGCCGATGGAGGCCGAGTACTACCGCCACGGCGGCATCCTCCCCTACATGCTCCGCCAGATGGCCGGCTGAGTACCGGGGCATCCCCGGGACGGCCGGCACCGACCCGGGCCTGAGTCGGCGACGGTTCCCGGGCGGGACGACCTCATTGGGCCAACGGCAGCACGAACCAGGCGATGACCACGAAGTGCAGGACGGCCCCAACGATGGTGCAGGCGTGGAAGACCTCGTGGTATCCGAACACCCCGGGTACCGGGTTGGGCCGCTTCAGGGCATAGACGGCCGCTCCGGCCGAGTAGGCCAGTCCACCCACCAGCAGCAAGGTGAAGCCCACCCCGCCCAGGGCCTCAACGAGCTGGGGAAGCACCGCCAGCGCAGCCCACCCCACCACCACGTAGGGCACGGCGATCACCCACTTCGGCGCATCCAACCACAGCTGGCGCAGGGTGATCCCGACCACCGCCCCACCCCACACGATGCACAGCACGGTCGTCCGGGCCCAGCCGGTGAGGGCGATGCCTGCCACCGCGGTGTAGGACCCGGCGATGGCGATGAAGATGGTGGAGTGGTCGGCCCGGCGCATCCGCCGCCGACCCACGGGGCCCCAGGTATGCCGGTGGAAGAGGGCGCTCACCCCGAACAGCAGCGAGATGGACACGGCGTACACCGCCATGACGAGCTTCGAGCCGGTGGTCGGTGCGGCCCAGATCAGGGCGGCCCCCGAGACCAGCGAGACGAAGAAGGCCACCTCGTGGAAGACCCCCCGGAGCCGGGGCTTGACCGCCCCGCCGGGTCGCCGGGGTCGCCGGGGTCGCCGTGGTCGGCCGGACCCCCGGGCCCGGGCACCCGGGTCAGGCTGCCGGTGGGTCTGTTCACCTTTCCCCCGCGTCGGCCCGGTCGGTCCGCTCGGTCCCATGGGCGGCGCCGTCGGTCGGGCCGTCCGGCGCCGGGGCGAGGGCCCGTTGGACGAACCGTCGGAGCAGGCGGTGCCCGACCGTCTCGACCTCGGCCAGTGGTGATCGGTCGAGCGTCACCCCGACCGGCAGGTACGGCTCCCACCCCGCCGCCAGGCTCCGGTCCACCTCCACGTGGAACTGCAGCCCGTAGGCCCGGTCACCCCAGCGAAAGGCCTGATGGGGGAAGAGCTGGGTGGCGGCCAGGTGGACGGCCCCGTCCGGAAGGGTGAATGTGTCGCGGTGCCAGTGCACGCACGGGATGGTGGTGGCGGCCAGGCCGCCATACTCCGGGCCGGTCACAGGATCCTGGCGACCCGGACCGGTCAACTCCACCCGTCCCAAACCGATCTCGGGCGTAGCCCCGGTGGTCACCTCGGCTCCGAGAGCCATGGCCAGCTGCTGGGCGCCGAGGCATACCCCGAGCACCGGTCTCCCGGTGGCGATGGTGGCCGCCATCAGTTCCCGCTCGGCCGGGAGCCAAGGATGGGCCTCTCCGTCGTGCACCCCCATCGGTCCGCCCATGACCACCAGACCGACGAACGAGCCGGGCGGGGGCAGGCGTTCCCCGAGATCGAGGCGGACCACCTCGAAGGGCTGGCCGGCCCGTTCGAGCTCGTCGGCGATCAGACCTGGGCCCTCGTGGGCCACGTGCTGGAGGAGGACCCATCTCGTCGGGCGAAGGGCGAACTCCGTCACAGCCTCACTCCGTCGTGCCCCTGGCCGTTACGCCGTCGCCACGACGTGGAACGCCTCGGCCAGCCGGCCGTCGGGCAGTCCCGCGGCCAGGGCGGTGCCCGACATCCAGGTCCGGAGGAGCTCCTCGAGGTGCTCACCGTCGCCCACCTGGCTCCGGTGGGAGCGCAATGCGGCCAGCTTCCGGTCGAAGGACTCGGTGGCATCGACAGCACGGTCGGCCCGCTCGGTGGACATGATCCACAGCTCGGGCACGGTGTGGGGCTCGAGCCCCTCGTCGAGGAGTTCGGGGAAGGCGAACGGATTGCGGGCATCGGGATAGACGGCGCAGGCGGCGGCCTCACCGGCGGCGAGGTGGTCGGGATGGCTGGCGTAGATCCGGGCCCAGTTGCGCTCGGGTGACTGGGTGACCACACGGTCGGGACGGAAGCGCCGGATGACCCGGGCGATGTCCCGGCGGAGATCGAGGTCGGCCTGGAGTCGGCCATCGGGGTGGCCGAGGAAGGTCAGGTCCTTCACCCCCACCTGGGCGGCGGCTTCGGTCTGCTCGCCACGGCGGATGGTGGCCATGTCGGCGCGGGCCAGCGACCGGTCGTCACCCCCGGCCTCCCCGTCGGTGGCGATGCAGTAGGCCACCTCCACCCCGGCATCGGTCCACACCGCCACCGACCCGGCCGTGCCGAAGTCGACGTCGTCGGGGTGGGCCGTGACCACCAGTATCCGTTCGATCCCTTCGGTGCCCGCACCCACCGTCATGGGCTCGGTGAAGTGACGGTCAGGCACTGCGACCTCCTGGATCGGTGCGCCGGATCGCGGACCGGTGGCCGCCGGCCCGGCCGCTCCCGCCCGACGGGGCCGGCGTGGTGCCCGAGCGTGCGGACGACGGAAGGGGGGACAGCGGACGGGGCGGAAGGGGGGCGTCGGGAGGATCAGTCCTCGAGTGGGTTCCACGCCGCCAGGTCCTTCAGACGCGAGTCGTTGGAGAAGATCTCCACGATCGGCGACCGGAGCCCGATGCGGGTCTGGATCCGCTCGATCTCGAGCACCTGGTTCCACTGGACCAGCGTCACGACCATGCCGGCCTCGCCGGCCCGGGCCGTGCGCCCCGAGCGGTGCAGGTACGCCTTGTGATCCTCGGGCGGGTCGAAGTGGACGACCACGTCGACCATGTCGATGTCGAGCCCGCGAGCGGCGACGTCGGTGGCCACCAGGGCGGGCAGCTTCCCTTCGCTGAAGTCCTTCAGGGTCCGCTCGCGGTTGGACTGGCGGAGGTCGCCGTGGATGGCGTCGGCCTTCACGCCTTCTTTGCGGAGCTGCTCCACCAGCCGGTCGGCACCCCGCTTGGTGCGCACGAAGACCAGGGTCTTTTCCGAGTTCTGGCAGATGGCCGCACACACCTTGACCCGGTCCATCTGGTGCACCTCGAGGAACCGGTGCTCCATGGCGTCAACGGTGGTGCGGGCGGACGCTACCTCGTGGAGGACGGGGTCGGTCAGGTACCGGCTCACCAGGCGGTCCACCGCCCCGTCGAGCGTGGCGGAGAACAGGAGGGTCTGGTGCTCCCGCTCGAGACGCCGGAGCACCCACTCCACCTGGGGCATGAAGCCCATGTCGGCCATCCGGTCGGCCTCGTCGAGGACCAGGGTCTCGATGTCGGCCACCGACAGCTCGCCCCGGTCACCCAGGTCGATGAGGCGGCCCGGCGTGGCGATGATCACGTCCACGCCACGACGGAGCTTCTTGACCTGCCGCTCGATGTCCGCCCCGCCGTAGACGGCGACGATCCGGAGACCGGCCTCGTCTGCCAGCGGCTCGAGAACTTCGCTGACCTGCACCGCCAGCTCGCGGGTGGGGACGAGCACCAGGGCCCGGGGCCGACCGGGTTCGGTGGACCTGGCCGCCATGGTCCGCTGGAGGAGCGGGATGCCGAAGGCCAGGGTCTTGCCCGAGCCCGTCTTGGCCTTGCCGCACACATCCCGGCCGGCCAGGGCGTCGGCCACGGTCATGGCCTGGATGGCGAAGGTGGTGGTGATGCCCTGATGGGCCAGGGCCTTGACCAGGGACGGGTCAACGCCGAGGGAGGCGAACGTGGGGGCGGAGCCGGCGTCGACCGGCGGGAGATCGGACGGATCGAAGACGCGATCCGACGGATCGGCAATGGTGGTCATGGGGTTCAGAAACTCGCTCTCATCGTTCAGTGACGGCCGGAGGCCGACCGTCGACACCGTGCCATTCACGGATGCCTGCGGGCCCGCCTCGGGCCATCGTCCGGACTGCGTCGGCAGGCCGGAAACAGGATGAGGAAGACCCCGGTGACCGAGCACCAGCTCGACCACGCCCACCAGTCTACCCGGTATCCGTCGTTAGGCCAGGTCAGAAGGCGACCGACACGCCGGGGACCCTTCCCGGGCTCGGAATCGACTCGGTGCAATTGTACTAATCTACTAATATATTAGGCGGTATGGATCCCGAGCCGCTGATCGAGTTCGGGCTCGACCGCCGGTCCGGGGTACCCGCCTACCGCCAACTGATCGACCAGGTCCGTCACGCCCTGCGCCTGGGCCTGTTGCGGCCCGGGGACCAGCTCCCGACGGTCCGCGACGTGGTCCGCCAGATCGCCATCAACGCCAACACCGTCCACCGGGCCTACCGGGATCTGCAGCAGCAGGGCCTGACCGAGGGTCGGCCCGGTAGCGGGACCTTCATCAAGCGGTCCCTGTCCCGGGTGCCCGACGAGCAGCCCCTCCTGCTGGGCCGACTCGAGGAGTGGATCCGGTCGGCCCGGTCGGCCGGGCTGGGCGATGAGGCCATCGCCGCCCTGGTGGCCGAGGCCATGCGGTCCACGACCGGGCCCGCACCGGAGTCGATTCCCGCATCGGAGAGAGAGGGTCCGTCATGACGATCGCCCTGGAGACCGAGGGCCTCGGACGCCGCTACCGCACCAGGTGGGGATTCGGAAGCAGCGAATCGGCCTACGCACCGCGTACCGGCGAGCGCTACCAGCCGGCCGACCACTAGTGGACATTGCAGTGGCGCGGGTCGGCCGTCTACCTCGGCTTGGCCGGGCTGCTCTTCGGTGTCGCCGTCCTCGCCGTGGGCCGGATGCGGGAGTGACCCGGATGCGGGAGTAACCCGGGACCGACCGGGGCCGACCCGGTGGGGCCCAGGATGCCCGGTCGCATTCCAGCCCCTACCCTGTGTCGAGGTCCGGACCGATCGGGTCCGGTACACCCCGACGAAAGGAAGCCGACCATGGGAAAACTCGAAGCCGGCGACAAGGCACCGGCCTTCACCCTGCCCGACCAGGACGGCAAGAAGGTCTCGTCCAAGGACTTCGCCGGGAAGCGGTTCGTCCTGTACTTCTATCCCCGGGACGACACACCGGGCTGCACCAAGGAGGCGTGCCAGTTCAACGACAACCTGCACGCTTTCGCCAAGGCCAAGGTGCCAGTCCTCGGCGTGTCCGGCGACACGGCTGAGAAGCACCAGAAGTTCCGGGCCAAGTACGGCCTGACCTTCCCGCTGCTCACCGATGCCGACCACGCCGTAGGTGAGGCCTACGGAGCCTGGGGCGAGAAGACCCTCTACGGCAAGAAGTCCGTCGGGGTCATCCGGTCCACATTCCTCATCGACGCCGACGGCACCATCGCCCGCCCCTGGTACCACGTGAAGGCCGACGGTCACGCCGCCAAGGTCCTGGCCGAACTGGAGGGCTGAACGCCTGGTCGACGGACCTCTCGGTGGCCAACCGGGCGGGCCGGCCTGGTACGTGGGCCGATCCCGGGCCTCAGGCCGGCGGTCCGGCCAGGCAAGCCAGTGCGCGTGCGAACACATCCCGGTCGCGTCCCAGCGATCGGAAGAAGGTCTCGTCGCACGCCTCGACGGCGATGACGGCCCGGTTGGCCAACACGGCACCCGCGTCCGTCACCGACAGCGACCACGCCCTACCGTCGGAGGAGTGGGCCGTCCGGACCAGGAGGTGGCGGTGCTCCAGCGCCCGCACCACCTGGGACGTCATCATGGGGTCGGTGCGGGCGTGGTCGGCCAACCGCCGCTGTGTGACCGGTCCGTCGGTGCTGAGCCAGATGAGGGAGGCCAGCAGCACGAACTGCACGTGGGTCAGGTCGAGGGGCTTGAGGGCGGCACGCTGGGCTGCCTGCCACCGGTTGGTGACCTGCCACAGGAGCAGGCCCGTGCTCTCCTCCGCCCTCGAGAAGCTCGTGGTCAGCCGGCGACCGGCGCTCATGCGCCGGCCTCAGGGCGGACCGTGATCCCATCGCCAGTGCGATGCACGTGAAATCGTCGGCGCCGAGCTCCACCAGTCCCCGCCGGGAGTGAATAGCCCCAGTTCGGCCCCCGCGTCAGTTCGAGGTCGGCCTGCACCTGGAGCAGTGGGACCTCGGCGGCCCCGGTGTCCCACTCGACCCGCCGGCGCCACGGGGTGAAGTCCCCCTCGTCGGCCTGCCACGCCTCCTCATCGGCGATCCTGCCGATAGCGGTGAAGGCCCTGAGCGGCCTGGTGCCGTCCATCGTCACCCGTGGCGAGTAGCAGACGAGGCCGTCCCCCGCCCGCAAGCGGGACAACCCGGCCTTCCTTCCGAGCCCGATCTGGGCGATCCCCAGCATCATCCCCCGGTGGACGTGATGGCGGGACACCACACCGAGCCAACGGGTCACCGGTCGGACTCCACATCGGCGGCGTCCCCGCCTGTGGTCTCGCCGCGGGCCTCCCCGGTGGTGGTCTCCCCGCCCGTGGTCTCTGCGCCGGTGGTCATCGCTGCGCCGGTGGCCTCTCCGGCGATGTCGGCTGCGTCGGCCTCGACCACCTCCACCAGGCGACGAAGCCCGGCCGGTGTGGATCGGGCGATGCCCCGGCCCACCACCAACTTCCACAGCCGGGCCAGCGGTCCCTCGATCGAGACGACGACGGCAATGCCGGTCCGGCCGTCGTCGAGCACCTCGACCAGGTGACGGATCGTCAGGGCCGCTCCCGGCATGGTCGAGCGGTCGGTGAACTCATGGCCCGGCACCAGGGTCTCGATCACGAAGCCGACCTTTGGTCCCCCCTTCGGCTTGAGGCTGCCTCGGGTGCCCTCGGCGAAGGGGCCGTCCCTGCGGACCCATCGGACCGCTTCGTCCCACTCGGGCCAGGTGTCCATATCGGCCCACCGATCGAAGAAGGCAGAGGGCGGGGAGGTGGAGGTGGCGCTGACCGAGCTGAGCTCAAGCATCACTTTAGTATGCGCACTTACTATATGGCCGTCAAGGCGTGCGCCTCGGTCCCGCCTCGGTCCGGGTCGTACCACGGTCCCCGGGGGCCGGGTCCGGGTGGCCCCGAATGCCGGGCCCGGGCTACCGGCCTCAGACCTGGTGGCCGGGGCACCACCACGAGGTCCGCCCGCCCACCGTGGATCGGATCAGCTCGCTGCCGTCCCGCGGGCATCGGCCACCGGGGTGGCGCTCCTCCATGAGGCGACCGGTGTGGGATCCCCCGCCGCGGGTGAGGTCGGCGAGGGTCCGGACCAGGTTCCGGTGGAGACGGCGGATCTCGTTGGCGCTCAGGGAGTCCGACGGTCGAAGCGGGGAGAGGGCGGCCCGCCACAGCAGCTCGTCAGCGATGAGGTTCCCGATCCCGGCCACCTTCGACTGGTCCATCAGGCGGGCCTTGAGCGGGACCCGGGACTCCGACAGCGCGGCCGCCAGCTCCGCCGCGGTGATGGCCACGGCGTCGGGGCCGAGCCCCGATACGTCCGGGTCGAGCAGCACCCCGCCCAGCCGCCTCGGATCGTTGACCGCCAGGGAGCCGCCGTCGGCGAACCGGACCTTCCACCGGTCCCACGCCGGGTCGCGGCGGTGCGGGGCGTAGTACATCTCGTCCACCCCGACCCGCTCGTCCACCACCAGGGTCCCGGTCATCCCGAAGCGGATGCCCACCGTCGGACCGGAGTCGACGTCCAACAAGAGGAGCTTCCCGATCCGCCGCGCCGCCACAAACCGGTGCCCGACCAGGGCCCGCCGCAGGACCGGTCCGGTGGCGGCGCCCTTCAGGAACCACGCGTCGGGACTGGACAACGAGCTGACGGTGCGGTCGAGGGCGCCCTCGGCCAGCTGGCGGTAGGTCTCCACTTCGAGGAGCTCGGGCACGGCCCGAGGGTAGCCAATCGGCGCCGCCGCGCCGATCGCCCTCCCGTCCGTACCCCGGGTCGGGTGGCTCTCGCTAGGGTTGGGCCATGCCTCCCGAGAAGCCCCATTGGGCCGAGCTGTTCACCGAAGTCGTGACGTCCGGCCTGTGCACGGGCTGTGCCGGCTGCATCGTGGCGTGTCCCTACGACGTCCTGTCCTACGACGACACCGGGGGGAAGTACAAGCCGTTCCACATCGACGCTGACGGCGGTCCCGAGAGCTGCACCCACGGCGTCAAGGGGTGCACCATGTGCACCCGTGCCTGCCCCCGCTTCCGCCTCTGGGAGCCCGAGATCGACACCCATCTGTTCGGCCGCGAGCGCACCGCCGACGAGGTGGCCGGGGTGTCACAGGACATCCTCCTGGTCCGGGCCACCGATCCGGAGATCCTGGAGCTGGGCCAGGACGGCGGGCTGGTCTCGGCCCTCCTCATCTGGGCCCTCGAGCACGACATGATCGACGCCGCCCTGGTCTCCAATCTCGAGGGTGACGGCTCCACCTGGAAGGCCGTGCCCGGTCTGGCCACCACCCGGGCCGAGGTCCTGGCGGCGGCGGGGTCCCGGTACACCTACTCGGCCAACCCACTGGCCTACCCCCTGGCCATCGAGGCCGGTGCCGAGCGCATCGCCCTGGTGGGCATGGGGTGCCAGGCCTCGGCGGCACCGGTGATGAAGGCCCGCAAGGCCGGGAAGATCGCCCGTCGCCTCTCACTGACCATCGGCCTGATGTGCTCCAAGACCTTTGACGACGCCATCTTCCCCGAACTGTTCGAGGCCAAGTACGGGATCGCCCGGGCCGACATCGCCAAGATGAATATCAAGGGCGTGTTCCAGGTCTGGACCCGCGACGGCGGGTACCACGAGATCCCCTTGAAGGAGGCCCACGCCTGGACCCGCGAGGGCTGCAAGTCCTGTCCCGACTTCGCCGCCGAGCACGCCGACATCTCGACTGGTGGCATCGGGGCGTTCAACGACTGGACCCTCACCATGGTCCGGACCGACACGGGACGCGATCTCCTGGAGGGGATGATCGCCGGAGGCGCCGTCGAGACCCGACCCGGCGACGACGACCCCGGGGCCATCGCCCTGCTCCAGAGGCTGGCCCGGGTCAGTCGCCGGCGGTGGCCGGAGACGGCAGTGCCCATGCCCCGCCTGCTGCCCGACTCCATCTGACCACGGGACGAAACCCGCCTCGTCTCCGTCGGTCCCCGGTCGGTCCCCCGGTCGGTCCCCGGTCGATCCCACGTGAATCCCCCGTCGATCCCAGCCGATCCCACGTGAAAATCTCGTAATAATCACCCGGTTCGGACCCGAAGACCCTGCGCTCGGCCCGTTGGTGGACCTAGTCTGGCTAGGAGGGGCCAGGCACGAACAGCTGACCGATCGGCCCTGGTGACGTCCCGGAAGTGCCAGGTTCCCCGTTCTCCAAAGCTCGGTGCTCCCGGTGTGCCACGGGACCAACCGACCAACCCTGGAGGACCACCCGCTTGTTCGCCGCCCTAGGACGGTTCACCGTCCGGTTCCGCTGGCTCATCATCGCCGGCTGGATCGTTGTCACCGTCCTCCTCATGGTCTGCCTTCCGTCGCTCTCCAGTGTCGAGAAGTCCTCCAACTCGCAGTTCCTGCCGGCCACGGCCGCCAGTGTCCGTGCCGACCACCTGGCGCGCCCGTTCAACCCCCAGACCACTTCGGCGGTGACCCTGGTGGCCTCCGCCGACCACGGCTCGCTGACCGAGGTCGACAACGCCGCGGTGGTTCGGGCCGAACAGGCCATGCGCTCCATACCCCGGGTCGTCTCCGTGGTGGACCAGGGGGAGTCGGCCGACGGCCAGGCCCGCCGGGCCATGGTCGAGCTGTCGGTCCGGCCCGGGTCCACCGACAAGGTGGCGACGGACACGGTGGTCGGGCTCCGCTCGACCTTCACCACCTCGGGAGCCCCTCCCGGACTGTCGATGCACCTCACCGGCGGGATCGCCTCGTCCGTCGACCAGCAGAGCCAGAACGGCCATACCCAGACCCTGACCGAACTGCTCTCGGTCCTGTTCATCCTGGCCCTGCTGCTCCTGACCTTCCGGGCCCTGCTGGCCCCGTTCGTGGCCCTGCTCCCCTCGGTGGTGGCCATGTTCGCGGCGGGACCGGTCATCGCCGTCTCCGCCCACCTCGGCGTGCAGGTGTCAGACCTGACACCCATCCTCCTGACCGTGGTCCTGCTGGGGGCGGGCACCGACTACGGCCTGTTCCTGATCTTCCGGGTCCGGGAGGAGCTCCGTCGGGGTAAGCCTGTCGACGAGGCCGTGTCCTTCTCGCTGTGCAAGGTGGGCGAGTCGATCAGCTTTTCCGGACTGACCGTCATCGGGGCCCTGGCCACGGTGGTGGTGGCCACGTTCGGGCTGTACCAGGGTCTCGGTCCCGCGCTGGCCATCGGGATCGCCGTGGCCCTCATGGCCAACCTGACCCTGCTGCCGGCGTTGCTGGCGGTGCTGGGACGCAGCGTATTCTGGCCCCGCATCCCCCAGCCGGGCCAGCACCGTGGCGGCGCCTGGGGACGGATCGCCGCCAAGGTGGTGGGGCGTCCGGTGCTCACCCTGGTCATCGGCCTGGTGATCTTCGGGGGACTGGCGCTGTCCATGCTGGCCTATGCCCCCTCGGGATTCGGCGATCCGCCCGCTCCGGCCAGTTCTGACTCGGGCAGGGGACAGACCGTCCTGTCGTCCACGTTCCCCTCCTCGGACTCCGACCCGACCATGGTCCTGTTCCGTTTGCCCACCTCGGTGTGGAACGACCCCGAGGTGCTCTCGACCGCCCTGTACGGACTGGCCCAATCCGGTCAGTTCAACGCCGTCACCAGCGTCCTCGATCCCGACGGCGTGGTGGTGACTGCCGACGAGCTGGCCACCGCCCACCTCCAGTTGGCCCCCCTCGGCCCGGCGTCCCAATTGCCAGTGGCCATACCGGACGGGGTCTCACTCACCCCGGCCGAATACACCGCTTACAAGGAGTCAGCCCAGTTCATCAGTGCCGATGGGAAGACCATCGAGTACCAGACCTCGCTACGGGCCGGCCCCTCGACCAGCACGGAGGCGGCCGACGCCATTCCCGCCGTGCGCAGCGTCGTGACGGAGGTGGCCCGCGACATCGGGGCGACCTCCTCGGGGGTGGCCGGGTACGCTCCGGTGGCCTCCGACGTGGGTTCCATCTCCGGCAACGACCTGATGAGGATCATCCCCATCGTCTTGATCGTCCTCGCCCTGCTGCTGGCCATCGTCTTGCGAAGTCTGGTGGCACCCCTGTATCTGGTCATCAGCGTGGGCCTCTCCTATCTGGCCTCCCTGGGCCTGGCCGTGCTGGTGTTCGAGCTCATCGGCGGGCAGGACGGGATCAACTTCGTCCTCCCCTTCTTCATGTTCATCTTCATCATGGCGTTGGGACAGGACTACAACATCCTGGTCATGACCCGGATCCGTGAGGAGGCCCACCACGCCCCCATCCGGGTGGCCGTCCGTCGGGCCGTGGAGGCCACGGGAACCACCGTGACATCGGCCGGGCTCATCTTGGCGGGGACATTCGGCGTGCTGACCGCCACCGGCAGCACCCAGGTCCAGGAGATCGGGCTGGGGCTGGCCGCCGGGATCCTCCTCGACACCTTCTTCGTCCGCACCCTGCTCGTCCCCTCCGTCGTGGTCCTGCTCGGCCGATGGAACTGGTGGCCCTCGAAGTTGTCCCACGAAGACCACAGCCACGATGCCGTGCTCCCCGACACCGGCCCCGACGGACCGGGCGAATTCGGAGGCTTCGGCGGTCTGGGGGGATTCGGCGACCTGGACGGAACGGGCGGCCCCCGAGGCCCGGTGCCGTGCCCGGCGGGGGCCGAGCTTGAGCTCCCAGAGCTGACCGAGCAGCCGGAGCGACCGCTGGTCGGGGCGGGGCTGGGCGGCTCCGACTGACCGGGTGTGGGGGCGGCTCCGACTGACCGGGTGAGGGGACGGCTCCGACTGACCGGGTGAGGGGGCGGCCATCCACGGGCAATGTGGGGCGGCGGGGCCAAAGCGGGGACAGAGTACGGTGAACGGGCGTGGCCAGCCGAAAGAACCCTCCCCGCCGTCCTACCGTGGTCCTCCTGGTCCGCCACGGAAAGACGCCGACGACCGGCAAGGTGCTCCCTGGTCGCGCCGGCGGCCTGCACCTCTCCGACGAGGGCGTGGCCCAGGCTGAGGCGGTGGCGGCACGGATCGCCGCACTTGCCGGTCCCGACCGGCCCGGACCGGTGGCCGTCTACGCCTCGCCTCTTGAGCGGACGGCCGAGACGGCCAGACCCATCGCCCGACAACTCGGCCTACGGGTCCGCACCGAACGGGGGCTCCTCGAATGCGACTTCGGGCAGTGGACCGGGGCCCGACTCGCATCCCTGGTCAAAAGGCCCGAGTGGAACCAAGTGCAGCACTCCCCCAGCGGTTTCCGGTTCCCGGGGGGCGAGTCCTTCCTCGAGATGCAGGCCCGGATCACCTCAGCCATCAGCAGACTGATTCAACTGCACCCCGGGCAGACCATCGTGGCCGTGTCCCATGCCGATCCCATCAAGGCCGCCGTGGCCGCCGCCGCCGGCACTCCCCTCGACCTGTTCCAGCGCCTGAACGTGTCCCCGTGCTCGGTCTCCGCCCTGGCCTACAGCCCGGCCGGTCCCCATGTTCTGGCGGTCAATTCCACCGGGGCTCTGGGCGAGTTGGCCATCTCATGAGCCACCGCACGAGCGGGTCCACCCGTGGACCCCACGACGTCGTAACCGAGGTCGTCTCATGAGCGAGGGGTACGACCTTCCGGCACCGGAGCGGATCACCGTCGGGACGGTGGGTCCCGTGGGTGACCGGTTGTTCCTCCTGCAGTGCCGACAGGGTCCCACGCTGTTGACCCTCAAGATCGAGAAGCAGCAGGTGGCGGTGGTAGCCGACTATCTGGCCCGCATCGTGCGGGACCAACCGCGTCCGGCTCATCTGCCCGAGGAGATCGAGCTGGAAGAACCAGCCGATCCGGCCTGGGTGGTGGGCACGGTGGGCGTCTCCTACGACGAGACCGACGACCGGGTCATCCTGGTTATCGAGGAGCTGGTCCCCGAGGACGAGACCGGTGCCATCGCCAGACTGTCCATCTCCCGCGAGCAGGCGGCGGCCTTCGCCATTCAGGCCACCCGACTCGTCGAGTCGGGCCGGCCTCCCTGTCCCCTATGCGGATCCCCTCTCGACCCCTCAGGACACGAGTGCCCGCGCACCAACGGCCACCGTCCGCCGGCAGTGTGACCGGCTGGAGCCCTGCGGCGGGTCCCGGGCTCGAGTCGACCACCGAGCTGCTGCACGAGAGCGAGCTCTCGGTCGTAGGTCGCCTGCCGTGGAGCTCCAATCTGACCTTCCTCGTTTCCCTGGATGACGGCGAGGGCGGTGGGGGTGGCGCGGGTAGGGCGGACGGCAACTCTTCGGATGACGCCACCGAGGACGCTGATGGGGTCGCCTCCTCCGGCCTCCTCTACGGCGTGTACAAGCCGGCCTCGGGCGAGCAGTCCCTGTGGGACTTCCCTGGCGGCCTCTACCGTCGAGAGGTGGCGGCCTACGCCCTTTCCGAGACAATCGGCTGGGGTCTCGTGCCTCCCACCGTCGAACGACACGACGGCCCGTTCGGTTCCGGGTCGCTTCAGCTGTTTGTGGCCGCCGATTACGAACACCACTACTTCACCTTGTTCGACCAGGGTGACCATGTCGAGACGCTCCAGAGGATGTGTGTCTTCGACATCGTGGCCAACAATGCCGATCGGAAGAGCGGTCACGTGCTGCTCGGAAACGACGGTCGCCTGTGGGGGATCGACCACGGACTCTGCTTTCACCAGCAGCCCAAGTTGCGCACGGTGATCTGGGACTTCGCCGACGAGCCGGTTCCCGACCAGATGCTCGACGACATCGAGGCGCTGGCAGTGGACCTCCCTGATGAGCTGGGCAGCCTCCTCGATGACGATGAACGTTCGGCCATGATCGATCGCATCGCCCGGTTGGTCCACACCGCCACCTTCCCCGAACCGCTCGGCGATCGGCCGCCGTATCCCTGGCCCCTCGTCTGAGAGTTCACCGGACGGGACAGTCCCCTCCGGCTGTCCCGGTCTCGCAGGCTTCGAGATCGTGGGCCGTCGACCTGGTGATTCGGCCAATTAGGTTCCTCCGGAACCCCCCGCCCGGGCCACTGATACACCCCCCTGATTCACTGTTCCCATGGCAGTGACGGCCCCCGACTCCGAGCAGAACGGCACCGGTCCCGACACCGGTCCCGGCACCGGTTCTCACACCGGCCCCGACTTCGCCTGCACCCGGGCCGCCGGTGAGGTCCTGAAGGCCTTCGTTTCCGGCTACGAGGCCGGGCGCTACTCGGGGGACGACTCGGTCACCCTGCTCAAGTTCTTCACCGAGATGGAACGGACCGCCATGGCCGGCAAGACCCTGGCCGCGGCCCGGGTGGCCGGCTCCAACATCCACACCCGCACCGGGCACCGCTCGGCGGCCGAGTACATCGCCGCTGCCACCGGGGACTCGGTGGGGGAGTCGAAGGACACGGTGCGGCTGGGAGAGAACCTGGCCGACCAGCCCGCCATCGACGAGGCCCTCCGGGGGGGCCGGATCTCCAGACGTCGGGCCCAACGGGTGTCCGAGGCGGCCCGGATCAACCCCGACCGGGAAGAGGACCTGGTCCAAGGGGCACAGACCGACACCGACGCCGAGCACAAGGAGCGGTGCCAACGGGCCCGAGCCGAGGGACGCTCGACAGAGGACGCCGCCCGTCACCACCGGCGCCTGCACCAGAACCGGAGCTGTCGGGACTACATCGACGACGACGGGTCCTTCGGCCTCCGGGCCACCCTCACCCCCGAGGTCGGGGCCGAGGTCAAGGCGTGCCTGGACGCCCAGGCCGACCGCCAGTACCGCCAGGCCAAAGCCGAGGGCCGCTTCGAGACCGCCGACAACTACCGGGCCGATGCCCTCTACGCCCTCATCACCGGCACGTTCCTCGGCCCCCTAAGCCCGAAGCGGGCCGAGGCGGCCCAACCCGGCACCGGCGACCCGGCCACCGGGGCCGACACCGGCGATCCCGAAGCGGCCGCCCCCCCGGTGCGCACCCCCAAGCCCGGGGCCAAGCTCAACGTGATCATCGACCTCGACACCCTGCGCCGGGGGAAGGTCGGACCCGGGGGCCGCTGTGAGATCGCCGGGGTGGGACCGGTGTCGGTGGCCTGGGCCCAAGAGCTCCTCGGTGACTGCCTGTTCCAGGTGTTCGTCACCAGTGCCACCGACGTCCACTCGGTATGGTCACCCGGTCGCCACCAGCACCGTGACGTCCGGGCCGGCCTCCTCCTCCGGGACCCGAGGTGTGTGGTGCCCGGCTGTGACGCCCGCCTGGGCCTGGAGGCCGACCACTGGGTGAAGGACTTCGCCCACGGTGGTCTCACCACCCTCGACAACCTGGCCCGGATCTGCACCCGCCACCACCGCCAGCGCACCCACCAGGGCTATGTGCTTCAAAAGGGCCCCGGGGGGTGGGAGTGGATCCCACCCGACACCCCGAAGGAACCCACACGGCCCACACGGAGGCGCAAGGCCAGGACCACGGCCGAACCCCGTCCTCCCGTCCCACCCCCCGGCACCAGCCCACCCCTGTTCGACCTAGAGGAGTGAGGTTCGGGCCCGCCCTCGAGCGCGCGCCCGCACCACCGGCCGAGGACCGGAGGCCCGGTCGTGGCCGGAGGTCGAGGCCGGCCGCCGACGGGATCAGTCCCGTCCCGCGCCTCCGTCGCCGAATGCCTCAGTGGACCGAAGGCTTGGGAATCGGCTCGTAGAGTGCCTGCACCAGCAGTGCTGCGTAGTACTTGGCACCGGCGGGATCGAGGTGCACCCCGTCGGGATAGAAGTACTGGGGATCGTTGGCGCTGTCCATGGCCCAATCCACCAGTACTGCGTTGGGGTAGCTCTGGGCCACGTTGGCGATGGTGTCGTTGACCTGCTGCTGCCACGGGCGGGGTACGTGGGTGTTGACCAGGACGACTCTTTGCGCCGGACCCAGTGAGTCGAGCAGGCCGGTCAGCTGGTTCGGCGAGAAGGGTCCGTTGGTTCCGAGCTCAATGATCAGTCGGTTACCCACCGCACCCTCCGACTTCAGTTGGGGCACGGCCGCTTGTACCTGGGCCAGCTGTTGGCCGACCTGGGCATCGATGGCGATGCCTGGTAGCGACGTCTGCAGATACGGCGCGGCGTCGACCAGGATCGAGTCGCCGATGGCCGTTACCCCCTGGCCGGGCGGCGGCGGTGCATCGGTGGTGCTGGTCGAGCTGCCGAACGGATGGCGTATGTGGGGGATGATGCTCGTCACCCGCGAGGCTGGGTCGGCGGCCGAGGCTGACACCAAACCGACCAGGCCAACGGCGCACACGATGGCGTTGAAGGAGACGGCGGCGGCCACTACCCAACCCACGGGCCTCAGGTGGGGTCTGGTCCGCTCTCGGCTCCTGATCCGCTGCCACAGCCGACCGAGCGCGCCGTGCCGCACCGGTTGCTCGATGAATCGCCAGGACAGGGCGGCCAGCACCAGGGTGGCAGCGATCTGGAGACTGGCCCGCGCCACGCTCGGCGAGGAATCGAGCGGGGTGGTGAGCACGATCACCGGGTAGTGCCACAGATAGATCCCATACGATCGCTCACCCACCCAACGGAGCGGCTCCCATCCGAGTAGGCCCGCCAGGTGCGAACCGGGATGGATGGTCACGGCGATCAACAACGCCGTGAGCAGCGCCAGCAGCACCATGCCACCTTCGTAGAGGAACGAGTCGTACTGGCTGGTCAGCCAGAACATGAGGAAGATGCCGAGCAGGGAGAGCCCTCCCACCGCGTCGAGGAGTCGCCGGGCGTTGACGCTCACCGGGGCGAAGACCTGGTTACGGGGCAGGGCCATGGCCAGAGCCGCCCCGATCAGGAGGGCGAAGACCCGGGTGTCGGTGCCGTCGTAGACGCGGGTCGGATCCCCGTCAGGCACGAAGAGGATGCCCATCTCGATAGCGGAGGCGGCCGCCGCCGTCAGGGTGAGGATGATCACGGTCCGACGGCTGTGGAGGTACTTCATGGCCACCAGCACCAGCAGCGGCCAGATCAGATAGAACTGCTCCTCGATCGAGAGGGACCACAGGTGGCCGAGAGGCGACGGCGGCCCGAACTTGGCGAAGTAGGAGACGTGGTGGAAGATGAACCACCAGTTGCTGAAGTAGAAGATGCCCGAGGGCAGGTCGCTGCGCAGGGCGGCCAGTTGGCTGCGGTCGAAGAGCGTGGCCCATCCGACGGTGACGAACAGCACCACGAAGAGCGCGGGAAGTAGCCGTCGGGCCCGCCGGATCCAGAACTGGGCAAGAGCGATCCCATGGTGTCGGCGGTACTCGGCCATGAGGAGGTCGGTGATCAGATACCCCGACAGCACGAAGAAGACCTGTACGCCGAGCAGTCCTCCTGAGGCCCAGCCGAAGTTGAGGTGAAAGAGGATGACCGACAGAACGGCGATGGCCCGGATGCCGTCGAGGCCGGGAAGGTAGGGACTGGTTCCCTCGACCGGCCTAGGCACGGATCCCGCCGATCCGACCGATCCACGGCTCGGACACCGGGTTCCACGAACCGTCGCGGCTCACGTCAGGGGACGGATGACTGCGGCGACGGAAGGAGGCGGGGATCACACCTGGGGGATCTGTACACGAGGGGACGCTGAAGTCCCAGTATGGCACGCCCGGCCCGAAATACAGGGCCTTCCCTCCGCTCGGCGACATCATCCCGCCCGGCGTCCCCCCCCAGGGGAAGCGGACGGTAGCGGGCGCCAGCCGGAGCCGGCCGGAGCCCGGTCAGCCGGCCACAACGGAGCCGATCAGGCGCGGCTCTTCAGCGCCTCGATCAGTTGAGGCACGACCTTGTGGACATCGCCCACGATTCCGAGGTCGGCCACCGAGAAGATGGGTGCGTCCTGGTCCTTGTTGATAGCAACGATGTTCTTGGAGTTCTTCATCCCCACCAGGTGCTGGGTGGCACCCGAGATGCCGCAGGCTACGTACACGGTGGGCTTCACCGTCTTGCCTGTCTGGCCCACCTGGTGCGAGTACGGGACCCAGCCGGCATCGACGATGGCCCGGCTGGCCCCGGCGGCACCGTGCAGCAAGCGGGCCAACTCCTCGATGAGGCCGTACTGCTCCTTCTCGCCCAGCCCGCGTCCACCCGACACGACCACGTCGGCCTCGTCCAGCTTGGGTCCGGTTCGTTCCTCCACGTGACGGGAGACGATCCGAGCGGCACCGGTGGCGCCGGTATCCGGTGCCGGGGACGCCACCACCGCGGCCGGCGCTCCACCGGACGGCTCGGCGGCGAAGGACTTGGCCCGGACCACGAAGATCTCGGGTCCGTCCCCGGCGAACCGGGCGGTGAGGATCTGGCTGCCGCCGAAGATGGCGTGCTGCGAGACCAGCCCCCCGTCTCCGGCCGACAGTCCCACCACGTTGGTCAGAACCGGTCGGTCCAATTTCACCGACAGCCGGCCGGCGATGTCCCGCCCGTCGTAGGTGGCGGGGAACAGGATGGCGTCGGGACCGCTCCCCGATGCCACTGCGGCGGCGATGCTGGCCGCCACCGGGGCGCCGGGAAGGGCCCCGGCCAGGTCACCGACGTCGTAGACGGTGGTCACGCCGTACTCGCCCAGCGTGCCGGCCACCGAGGCCGTGGCGTCACCGTAGGCGACGGCCTCGACCGTCTGCCCCAACTCCCGGGCGGCGGTGATCAACTCGAGGGACGTGTTGATGGGGGCCCCGTCCGCAACTTCGGCGAGGACCCAGATCTTGTCGACAGACATGTGTGCTTGTTCTCCTACCGGTCCTAGAGGACCTTCAGCTGCTCGAGGAATTCAATGACGCGGACATAGCCCTCACCCTCGTCGACGACGATCTCGCCGGACGAGCGGGCGTCGGCGTCGGCCACCTCGGTGACCTCCTGGCGGGAGCCGGCCGCGCCGACCTGGCTGGGATCGAAACCGAGGTCGGCGACCGTGAGGGTCTCCACCGGCTTCGACTTGGCCGCCATGATGCCCTTGAACGAGGGGTAGCGGGGCTCGACGACCCCGGCGGTAACCGTGACCACCGCAGGGAGCGGGCTCTCTACCTCGTCATAGCCGGCCTCGGTCTGACGTTCGACCTTCACCGAGTTCCCGGTGATCTCGACCTTCTTGGCGAAGGTGACCGACGGAAGACCCAGCAGCTCGGCCACCTGCACCGGAGTGGTGCCGGTGTAACCGTCCGTGGACTCGGTGGCGGCCAGGATCAGGTCCGGCTCGGCTCGCCTGATGGCGGCTGCCAGCACCTTGGCCGTGCTCAGGGCATCCGACCCGGCCAGGGCGTCGTCACTGATGAGGATGGCCTTGGCCGCCCCCATGGCCAGGGCGGTGCGGAGCCCCGACGTCTCACCGTTCGGCGCCATGGACACCAGGGTGACGTCGCCGCCCCCGGCGGCATCGGCCAGCTGGAGAGCCATCTCCACGCCGTAGGCGTCGGAATCGTCCAGGATGAGTTTTCCTGCTCGGACAAGGTTCTTTGTCCCCGGATCCAGGGCGCCGGGCGCGGCAGGATCGGGGATCTGCTTCACACAGACAACGACGTTCATGGGCGTGCATTGTTGTTGAAATCCGGCCTCTCGGCTAATCGACCCGTCCTGCCTGGTCAGGACCTCGCTGGTTCCCTGCGCCCCGGTTGCGGGGCCAACCCGGCCCGAACCACCCGGTCAGGGCCCTGCCACGGGCCGTCACACACGCGGTCCGCTTCCGCAGGGTCAGTTCCGGTCCAGGGCCGACACCGCCATGGTCACGTCGTCGGTGATCACGGTGCCCACGCCGAGGGCGGCCACCGAGTCCAGTTGCCGCCGGTCGTTGACCGTCCAGGTGGCCACCGACAGCCCGGCACCGTGAGCCTGGGCCATCAGCGCCGCGTCCACCAGGGAGAAATGGGGATGGAGGGCCGAACATCCGTGATCGAGGGCCAGGGGCACCGCATCGGAAGGGTCGAACCAGTGGGCTACCAGCAAGCCCGTGGCCAGCTCGGGTCGGGCCTGGCGCACGGCGGCCAGCGAGCCCGGCCAGAAGGACGAGACCACCACACTGGAGACCCGGTCTGCCGCCACCACCAGCTCGGCCACCTCCCTGGCCATCTGCTCGTCGGGATCGAACCCCGGCTCCCCCGGCAGGTTCTTCAGTTCGATGTTGACATCGAGGCCTTCGCAGGCGTCGAGGACCGCCGACAGAAAGGCCACAGATTCGGGCAGCTGGTCGGAGACCACCTCGTGCACGGGGCCGAGACCTCGGATCTCCGGCGTCGTGATGGACGGCCAAGGCCCCGTCCGCCGTCCTCCGGACGTCCAGCTCAACCCCGGCGGCCCCGAGGAGCCGGGCACGGAAGAACGCTTCGAGAGTGTTCTCCCGGACGCCACTGGCCGGGTCGGGACTACCCCGATGGGCGTGGATCGCCGGTACCGTCATCGCTCCGGATCCTCCTCGGACTCGCTGACTCCGCGTTGCCCATTCGGGCAGAACAAGGGTGCGTTCCGACCCAAAAACCGGTTGCACCGGGCACTGCCGGTGATTACTCTAGTGAACGAAACCTGAACGGCCGGTGACAGCCTGACGCCGTGCTATGTGAAACAGATCACAAACAGGAAATCCTGGGAACGGGAGCGGAGGAAGCATCGTGGCCCTTATGTGGAACCGTACGGTCGAATGGGACGACGGTGACTGGCGCTATCTAGCCGCCTGTCGCAGCACCGAGCCGGATCTGTTCTTCCCCATCGGGACGACGGGTCCGGCCATCGACCAGATCGAGGCGGCCAAGCGAGTGTGCCGTGGCTGTGACGCGCAGGAGCCGTGTCTCGATTTCGCCCTGGCCACCAACCAGGAGTCCGGTGTCTGGGGCGGTACTTCCGAGGAGGAGCGACGTAAGCTCCGCAAGGCTTGGCTGGCGGCTCGCCGGCGGGCCTCCTGACTCTGCCCACCTGCAACCGAGGCTGACCGCCCCGCACCGACCGCCCCGCACTGACCGCCCCGCACCGACTGCCCCGCACTGACCGCCCCGCACTGACCGCCCCGCACTGACCGCCCCGCACTGACCGCCCCGCACTGACCGCCCCGCACTGACCGCCCCGCACTGACCGCCCCGTACCGACCCGACGGCCCATCCCGGCCGCAACACGGGGGCCGGCCGTCTCGTCACCCAGTGGTCCACCGAATCCGGCGGCACCCGGCGAGCTCGAGCCGGGGATCAGAGCCCTGCCGAGTCGCCGTCCTGCACCGGCAACCTGATCGCCACAATGGTCCCCCGGGTCCCGGGAAAGTGGTCCCGTCGGTTGCGCATGGTGATGGTGCCGTCCAATTGGCTGCGGACGAGGTCGCGGACGATCGACAGGCCCAGACTCTGGGTGGCGTCGATGTCGAATCCCTCGGGAAGGCCCGAACCGTTGTCGCTGACCTCGAGTGTCAGAGCCGACAGGTCGTTGACCAGGTGCACCCGGATGCGACCCGGGGGCTGCGTCCCTTCCGTCGAGCCGTTGTCGTTTGCGGCCGTCCGGTCGCCGTGTCCGGGCTCGTCCTCGGCGCCGGCGTGGGTGAACGCGTGCTCGACGGCGTTCTGCAGGAGCTCGGCGAGCACCACGGCCAGCGGTGTGGCCACGTCGGCCGGCACCTCGCCGAGCTCGCCGGTCACCTCGAAGGTCAGTCCCCTCCCCTGAACCACCGAGTCCTCGGCCATCCGGATCAGGGAGGTGACGATCTCGTCGAAAGGTACCTGGTCACTGGGCTCACGGGAGAGGATCTCGTGGACGATGGCGATGGAACGGACCCTCCGTTCCGCCTCGAACAGGGCCACCCTGCCCTCGCCTCGGGGCAGGCGACGGGCCTGCAGGCGCAGCAGGGCCGAGATGGTCTGGAGGTTGTTTTTGACCCGGTGGTGCACCTCACGGATGGCGGCGTCCTTGGACAGCAGCAGGCGGTCGAGTCGGCGGACATCGGTGACGTCACGCAGCAGCACCAGGCACCCGGTCACCACGTCGTCGGCCATCAGGGGGATGCAGTGGAGCAGCACCGTCACGTCCGGTCGCCGCTCCACCTCCTCCACCACGGGGAGGGCCGAGGCCAGGGCCCACTCGATGGCCGACTCCTCGATGCCCAGGTCGGTGAGTCGCCGACCCTCGGTCTGGGAGTACATGCCCATGCGGTGGAGGGCATTGGTGGCGTTCGGCGAGGCGTAGCGGACCCGTCCTTCCTCGTCGACGACCACAACCCCATCCCCCACCCGGGGCGCCTCCTCGGTGGCCACCTCCTCGCTGGGGAACGGGAACGTCGACTCGGAGATCATGACGGCGAACCGGTCGAAGAGGTCCCGGTAGGTCCGCTCCAGATGACCCGGGCGGCGACCGGCCCCAGCAGCCAGACGGGCCAGCACCGCCACCGTCGTCCCCTCGCACCGCACCGGGATGCAGTGGAGGCGCACCGGCTCGTCACTGGGATCGAGCAGGACTTCGCCCCTGGTCACCTCCCCGGTTTCCACCGTGAGCACGGCCAGGGGCCAGTCCGCCGCCTCCACCGTCTGGCCCACCAGGTCGTGCTCCACGACGGTGGCACTGTTGGAGGGACGCATCTGCCCCAGAATGACTAGCTCGGTCCCCGGTCCGGGCACCGCCTCGCCCCGGAGGGGGGCGAGGTCCTCCGGCGGGTCCGCCATCGGGGCCAGCAGCACCAGATCCGAGAAGGACAGGTCGGCCAGGATCCCCCACGTCCCCAGCAGGCGCTGCAGGTGCCCAAGCTGGACCTCGTTCAGGTTGGTCCGCTCGAAGGCCAGCTCGGCCGGGGTGGCCACGGTCAGACTCCGGGAGGTGGGGCGACGTCCACGGCATAGGGCTTGCGGCCGCGGTAACCCTGGAGGGTGGTTACCCCGGCTGCCGTCAGCAGGTCCCGGATATCGGAGGCCCGCTCGGCCACGTCGGGGAGGGAGTGCGCGTCCGAAGCCGTGGTCAGGGGAACGCCCCGGTCCACCATCCGCTTGAGCAGGGGCGGGGCGGGATACTCCTCCCCCACCGGTTTCCTCCAACCGGCGGAGGACACTTCGGCCGCCATGCCGGAACGCACCGCGGCCTCGGTGATCCGGTCGTAGTACTCATCGGGCACCACCGGGACCCGTCCGGCCACCTTGACCAGGTCCGGATGGGCGAAGACATCGCACACCCCTGACGCCCCCAGCTCCTCCATGGCCTGGGTGTACTCGTCCCAGACGACCTCGATGTCACGCACGTCCCACTCCGCCATGACCAACGGATCGTTCAGGACGTCGAACCGCCATGTGCCCAGCCAGTGCACCGAGCCCAGCAGGACGTCGAAGGGATAGCCGGCCAGCAGCCCGGCCACCTGGTCCATGCGGTCCTGGTAGTAGTCGACCTCGAGGCCGAGTACCACCGGCAACCCCTCGGCCTTCACGGCCAGGACCGCCTCGACATAGGCATCGAGGTCGACCCGGGCATGGTGGTCCCAATAGGCGGCCATCCCCGGTCGCAAGGCGTCCCCGGGAAGATCGTCCCAGAAGCCGCCGAGCAGATCCCTGGCCTGGGTGAAGCGGAACAGGTGCTCGGTGAGGGCGATCTCGGTCACGCCCGCCTCCATGGCCCGGGTGCAGTACGCCGCCACCTGCTCCACGGTGGCCTCGGCGTCGGCCTGGGAGTGGGGCCAGAGGTGGAGGTGGTAGTCCAACACCGCCGCGCCCCTACCCGGCCCGCCGGATGAGGGTGACGCCGTCCCGCACCGTGGTCTGCACCACGACGACCCTCGGGTCGACGGCCAGCGCGGCGTTGAACGCCCGGAGGGCGACGGTGTCCGCGGAGGTGTCCGAGTCGTCGAGGACGCGACCGCTCCACAGGGTGTTGTCGGCGGCGATGAGACCCCGGGGCGCCAACTTGGGCAGGACCGCCTCGAAGTAGTCGGGATAGGCGGCCTTGTCGGCATCGATGAACACCAGGTCGAAGGGACCCGAAAGGTTGGCGACGGTGTCGAGGGCCGGGCCCACCAGGACCTCGATGGCCTGGGCATACGGGCTGGCGGCGATGTGACGCCGGGCGAACTCGGCGTGCACCGGGGAGATCTCGCAGGTGGTGATGCGCCCACCGGGGGCCAACCCGGCCGCCATGGCCAGGGCCGAGTACCCCCCGAAGGTGCCGATCTCCAGCACCGAACGGGCTCCGAGGGCGAAGGTCAGGAGCTCGAGGTAGCGACCCTCGAGGCGGCCCACCATCATGCCGGGGGCCTCCAGGGTCGCCCGCAGGTCACGGGCCAGTTCCTCGAGGTGGGGAGGGGGAGCGGTGGTGTGCTCCTCGGCGTAGGCCTCGACGGCAGGGTCGACGATGTCGGTCATTGGTGCATCGTAAGGCAGGCCGGACACCCGCCCGGAGCGCTACAGATCAATCCCAGATCTGTCCGCCCAGTCGGACCAGGCCGGCCAAGTCGAAGATGTCGGTGTCGAAGAACGGCACCGTGGCCAGAACGTCGGGCACCACCGACAGCATGGCCCGCTCCTCCATCTCCCGTAGCGCGACCACCTGGAAGTTCAGGTAGCTGTCGGCCACTTCGCCCAGCACCCGGGCGACCTGATCGGTATCGCCCATGGCCGGGTCTACGGCGGCCAGATCCGGGGCCAGCAGCCCGGACAGTTCGTCGGACCGCTCCTTGACCGCCTCGGCCACCGCGGTGCCCTCGGATCCGCGCAGGTAGTCGGGAAGCACCTTGTTGAGCACAATGGCCCCCAGGTGGAGACGGCGTGAGACCAGCTGTTCGGCGAAGTACTCCGCCTCTCGCAACGGCACCGCCTCGAGCGTGGACACCACGATGAAGGTGGTCCGGCGGTCGGAGAGGAGGCGACCCACCGACTCGGACCGCTCCACGAACCCGTCGTACATGGACTGGAAGAGGATGAAGAATTCCGAGATGTCGGCCAGGAATTCGGTACCGAGGATCCGGTCGGCGATGGAGTAGAAGGGCTTGGTGGCCACATTGACCAGGCGGGACCGGTAGGGGACGATCAGCCAGCGCAACAGCCGGGACGAGAAGAAGTCGGCCATGCGCTGGGGGGCGTCGAGGAAGTCGAGGGCGTTCCTGGTGGGCGGGGTGTCCACCACGATGAGGTCGTAGTCGCTCTCCGAATGGATCTCGTAGAGACGTTCCATGGCGATGTAGTCGTGGCTCTGGACGAACTTCCCCGAGATGTTCTGATAGAGGGGGTTGGCGAGGATCTCGTCCCTGGTCTGTTTGTCCGGTGCGTGGAGCCGGATCAGGGCGTCCCACGACTCCTTGGTGTCGAGCATGGCCACCCACAGCTCACCCCGCGGCTTGATCCCCGCCGCCCTGAACGCCTCGTCGGGCACCCGGTGCTCGGTATTGCCGATCCCGTCCAGCCCCAGGGCATTGGCCAGGCGCTTGGCCGGATCCACGGTCAGCACCAGGACCTTGCTGCCGTGCCGGACCGCCGCCATCACCCCGGCAGCGGCGGCCGTGGTGGTCTTGCCGACGCCGCCCGGCCCGCAGGCGATGACGATCTCCTTGGTGGCCAGAAGGCCGTCCATGGAACCGCTGCCGGCCGACGACACCTTCAGGTTGGTTCGGCGGTCGGACCCGTCGCTCGGCTCGACGGGAGACCGCCCGGCCCGGCCGCGGTGCGATGCCCGTTCGGCCGCCATCAGAAACCCAACTCCTCACCCAGGGATGCCGCCACCTGGCGGGTGGTGCGCAGACCGTGCGAACGGGTGAACAGGTACGGGAGGTAGAGCAGCGGGACGGCGCTGTCGATGCCCTGTCGGAGCCGGTCGAGATGAGTGGCCCGGGTGCGGCGCATGGTGACGGCCAGGCGGGCGGCGTCGAAGACCGGCCCGGCGTCGCCCCCCAGCAGCTCGGTCAACCGGGCCAGCGGTACGGGGCTGCCCAAGGCGTCGAAGACGGCCTCCTCCTGGCGGCCGAACAGCTCGGGCAGCACCCGGTTGACGACCACGGCGGAGAGCTGCACGGTGGTCTCGTCCCGCACCCGGGCCGCCAGCTCGATGGTCTCGTTGACCGGCATCTCCTCGGGTGTGCACACCGCCACGAGGCCGGTCGTCCGGGGATCGGACAGGATCTCGAGCAACCAGTCCGTCTGGGTCCGGATGAGGCCCACTTTGACCAGGCTGTTGATGGCCTGGGGGGCGGCCAACTGGCCGACGATGTGCCCCGAGGCCGGCGCGTCCACCACCACCAGGTCGTAGTGGCGCTCCCGGACCTCGTAGCAGAACTTCCCCACCGTCAGGATCTCGCGGACACCGGGGGCGGCCGTGGCCACGAAGTCGAACGCCTTGGCCAACGGCCCGATCCGCCCCACCACGGGGATGCGCAACTGCAGCTTCAGATACTCACGCAGCGAGGCCTCGGTGTCCATGGTCATGGCGAAGAGGCCCGGTAGGACCTCCCGTTCGTGGAAGGTCGTCGGTGACGTCTCGTAGAAGCCGGCCACATCGCCTTTGGCGTCGACCTCGCAGATGAGTACCCGCTTCCCATGCTGTGACGCCAGCAGGGCCAGCGCCGAGGCCACCGTGGTCTTTCCCACGCCACCCTTGCCGGTGACGAAGAGCAGTTTCAGGTCGAGGAGCGGGTTCATGGAGCGAGGGGCGATGGCCCGCTCCCGCATCACGGCGTCGATCCGGGCCGGACGGCCGGATGCGCTGACGCGGTCGGGTCAGGAGATCCCGAAGCCGACGCGTCGATCCGAGACCGGAGGGTCCACCTCGACATAGGCCACCTTGGCCACGGGCACACCCACCTGGCGACCCTTCCGATCGGTCAGCCACAGAATGGTCCCGTCCTCGGCCAACGCCGCCTCGATGTCGGCCAGGACCTTCTCGCGGTCCGCATCATCGGGCAACTCGATGTCGAGCTCCTTCATCGACTGCACGATTCCGATACGCACGTCCACCTGGCACGCTCCTCTCAGCTGGGGACCCGGCATGCTGCCGGGTTCCTCCGACGATACAAGGTCCGCGACACCGGGCGTCCCCCGGGCAGCCCCGCGGCGTCCCGCGGAGACTCCCAGGGCGTTCCCGGATCCAGTGCCCCTTCGACCCCCCGGCGGACGCGCGGGTCCCGATGTCACGGCCATGGGGCACACTGGCACCATGACCGATGAGCACGTGCCTGGCCCCGACGGGGCCCCGGAGACCGACGGTGGCTCCGGGATCGGTTCCACCGGAATCGGCGCCGCCAGAATCGGTCCCACCGAGCGGAACCGGCGATGGGCCTCGACCATGGCGGGCCACGGAGGGCCGGGGATCACCGTCGCCCATGCCGACAGCCATGCCTCGGCGTACGCCGGGGTCGTTGGTGCCGACGGGGATGACGAGGGCGGCCCGGAGGGGCCCGACCGTCCCGGCCTGGATCGCCAGGCCAGGGAGTCGGCGGAGACGGATCAGATGGCTGCCGGGGCCACTCGGGCGCTGGGAGCGGGCCGCCGACTGCATCCGGAGGAGCCCGACCGGTGGCGGACATGCTTCGAGCGCGATCGTGACCGGATCCTCCACGCCACGGCGTTCCGGCGACTGGCCGGCAAGACCCAGGTCTTCGTCTTCCCCGACGACCACCAGCGGACCCGGCTGACCCACGCCCTCGAGGTGGCCCAGGTGGCCACCAGCGTGGCCCGTGCCTGCCGGCTGAACGTGGCCCTGACCGAGGCCATCGCCCTCGGGCACGACTGTGGCCACGGACCCGGGGGGCACGCCAGCGAGGATGCCCTCTCCCCCTACCTCGATGACGGGTTCGACCACGCCCCATGGGGGGCCGACGTCTCACTGGCCTCCCTCAATCTGTGTCTCGAGACGCTCGACGGCGTCCGCAACCACTCGTGGTCGCGGCCGGCGCCGACCACCCCCGAAGGCGAGGTGGTGAGCTGGGCGGACCGGATCGCCTATGTGTGCCACGACTTCGAGGACGCCGTGAAGAGCGGCATCGTGACAGCCAGTGCGCTGCCCGAGCTGGTCCGCCGGCGGTGCGGTGATCAGCGGAGCGAGCAGCTGGGCACGTTCATCGACGCCCTGGTGTCGACCACTCTGGCCCACGGGACCATCGGCATGGCTGACGAGGAGGCCGAGGCCCTGGCCGCCTTCCGGGCCAGCAACTACGACCACATCTACCTCCGGCCCAGCTCCGTGGCCCAGGGGAGGTCGGTGGTGGCCGTCCTCCGGGCTCTGGTCGAGTACTTCGGGGACCGTCCCAATCTGATCCCGGTCGGCGGGGGGCAGGCGCTCGACCTCGTCGGCGGGGAGCCGGCCGCCGTGCGGGCGGCGGTGGCCTACGTGGCGGGAATGACCGACCGCTTCGCCTTCAGCCAGGCCGTCGCCCTGATCGGGTGGGACCCGGGCAAGCTCCCGGCGGGCATCGGCATGACCGCCAGGCTCTGAACCTGACGAACCCTTCGCACCCACCGGATCCGGTCGCCCCGCGGCGTCGGCCTCCATCGGGAGGTCCGGACGCTCGAGGACGATAGAATTGCCCAGGTGGCCAGGGGCAACCATGGGCGGGGACAGGCTCCGCCGGCACGTACGGTCAGGAAGACCCACCGACCCGGCCGGGACAACCGGGTGGCCCGGGGCAAGGCGGCCCGGTCCGGGGCACCCCGGTCGTCCCACGGCGAGTGGCGTGCCGAGCCCAACCGACCCGATCCCGTCTCGCTCCTCGAGGAGCAGGCGGCCAGTCGGGTCCCCGAGCTCGTTCCCATCCGGTACGGACGGATGCTGGTCTCACCGTTCACCTTCTTCCGGGGGGGCGCCCTGATCATGGCGTCGGACCTGGCCGCCACGCCCGATTCCGGCATCACCGTCCAGTGCTGCGGCGACGCCCATCTCTCCAACTTCGGGGTGTTCGGCTCACCGGAGCGCCAGCTGATGTTCGACGTCAATGACTTCGACGAGACCCTTCCCGGGCCGTGGGAGTGGGACGTCAAGCGACTGGCGGCCAGCTTCGAGATCGCCGGACGTGACCGTGGCTATTCCCCCTCCGACCGGCGGCGCGTGGTGATGGCCGCCGCCCAGCAGTACCGCGCCGGCATGCGGGACGCGGCCCGGATGACCACGCTCGACGTGTGGTACTCCCACATGGAGATCGGCGACATGCTCGAGTGGATCCGCACCGAGGACTCCGACACCCGCCTGCAGAAGCGAGGCGGGTCCGACCCGGTCATGGACGTGGCCAAGGCGCGGACCAGGGACAGCCATCGCGCCCTCCGCAAGCTGACCGAGCAGGTCGACGGTGGTATCCGCTTCATCAAGGACCCGCCTCTCCTGGTCCCCGTAGAGGACCTCGTGCTCACGGAGCGGGCCCGGCACGAGACCGAGCGGTCACTGCGCAAGCTGATCAAGAAGTATCGCCGGACGCTGGCCGGCGAGCACCACCCTCTGGAGGAGTACCGCTACGTCCACATGGCCCGCAAGGTCGTGGGCGTGGGCAGTGTCGGCACCAGGGCCTGGGTCTTCCTCATGATGGGCGTGGACGAGGCGGACCCACTGATCCTGCAGGCCAAGGAGGCCCAACCCTCGGTGCTGGAGCGCTTCGCCGGAAGGAGCGCGTACGACAACCACGGCCAGCGGGTGGTGGTGGGACAGCGACTCATGCAGAATGCCAGTGACATCTTCCTCGGGTGGCAGCGGGTCAAGGACATCGACGGGCACACCCGCGACTACTACATCCGCCAACTCCACGACTGGAAGGGTTCGGCCCACGTCGACAGCCTCCGGGTGCCCGGTGCCATTCGCTACGCCCGGATGTGCGGGGCCACCCTGGCCCGGGCCCACGCCCGCTCGGGCGATTGGATCGCCATCGCCGCCTACCTCGGGAAGAGCGACCGTTTCGATCGTGCCATCGCCGACTTCTCGGTGGCGTATGCCGATCAGAACGAGCGTGACTTCGAGGCGTTGGCACTGGCGGCCCGATCGGGCAGGGTGTCGGCCCGCCCCGGTCTCTGAGCCCCGAACCCCGACCTCCGACCCCCGCCCACCGATCCCGTCCTCCGACCCCGTCCTCCTCTACCTCCGACCCCGGACCGGCGACGGGGAGTCGGAGGACCGCCGGTAACGGGCCGCCAATAGAATCGGGTCGTCCGCACCGGTCGAGGAGGTCGATCATGGTCACCCAACTGTCACGCGTGCCCAACGCCACGGACACCCGCACCACGACCAGAGGTGCAGACGCCCCGGAGGGCCCTCCGGTCGGTGCATCGCCTGGTGGTCGTGTCGCCGACGTGCTCGCTCCCTTCCTCCGCCTAGTGGTGGGTTCTGATGTCCCGGTGCGTTTCGAGTTCTGGGACGGGTCGGCCGTCGGACCCACCGACGGGGTCGGCACGCTGTACGTCCGGTCGGCAGACGCCGTGCGGCGGATCCTGTGGTCCCCAGGGGAGCTGGGCCTGGCCCGGGCCTTCGTCGCCGGGGACCTGACGATCGAGGGCGACATCTTCCGGTTGCTACGCACGCTGCACGACGCCTCGCCCCGGGACCTCCGTCAGGTGGGAGTGCGGACCCTCCCCTCCATGGTGGCCGCGGCCCGGCGACTGGGGGTCCTCGGACCCCCGCTGCCGGCCCCGCCCGAGGAGTGCAAACCGGCCGGCCGACTCCACTCCCCGGCCCGTGACGCCACGGTGGTCAGCCACCACTACGACGTGGGTAACGAGTTCTACCGGCTGGTGCTGGGGCCGAGCATGACCTACTCGTGTGCCAGGTTCGCCGACGCCGGCACCACGCTGGAAGAAGCGCAGGCCGCCAAGTACGAGCTCATCTGCCGCAAGCTGGGCATCGACACCGCTCCCGGCTCCCGGCTCCTCGACGTCGGTTGCGGGTGGGGATCGATGGCCATGCATGCGGCCCGTCACCACGGGGCCCGAGTGGTGGGCGTGGCTCTCAGCCGCGAGCAGGTGGACGAGGCCTCCCGCCGGGTGCACGAGGCCGGGCTGAACGAACAGGTGGAGATCCGCCTCCAGGACTACCGGGACCTCCGCGGGGAGCGGTTCGACGCCATCTCGTCGATCGGGATGTTCGAGCACGTGGGCAGCCAGCGGATGGCCCTCTATTGCGAGACCCTCCACGAACTGCTCACCCCGACCGGGAGACTGCTGAATCACGCCATCTCCACCCCGGGTGGGTCGCGGCTCGGCCGACGGACCTTCGTGGGCCGGTACGTCTTCCCCGACGGCGAGCTTGTGGACGTGTCCGATGTGGTCCGGGCCATGCAGAGCGCCGGCTTCGAGGTGCGCGACGTCGAGTCCCTGCGGGAGCACTATTCGCGGACGCTCCACCACTGGGTGGCAAACCTCGAAGAGCACTGGGACGAGGCGGTGACACTGGTCGGGCTCCCCCGCGCCAACATCTGGCGGTTGTACATGGCGGCGTCCGCCAACGGTTTCGACGACGGGGGTCTGGCCGTCCACCAGGTGCTGGGGGTCGTCCCCGGACCCGGTGGGAGCAGCGGTATGCCACCCACCCGAACCCGGTGGGGTTGAGTTCGGAATGATCGGCACCCGGTGCCGGCGCTGCCTAACTCAGGCTGAGCTCCTTGCGGTAGACGCGGGCCGGACCGAGCTCGATGATCGAAGTGGCCAGCGCCTCGAAGACTGACGCCACCTCGCCGTCCGGCTCGGCGACCACGGTGGGGATGCCGATGTCGCCACCTTGTCGGAGGGCGCTCACCAGGGGCACCTGCGCCAGGAGGGGCACACCCAGCTCGTCGGCCAGTTGGGTGCCTCCGCCGGCCCCGAACAACTCGTAGCGCTTCCCGTCGTCACCGGTGAACCAGCTCATGTTCTCGATAACCCCCCGTACGGCCAGCTTCAGCTTGCGTGCTGCGTAGGCCGAGCGCTGCGCCACCCGCTCGGCGGCGGGCTGCGGCGTGGTGACGACGTAGACCTCCGTCTTGGTGAGGTACTGACCGAGGGACAGGGTGACGTCACCGGTGCCGGGGGGCATGTCGATCAGCAGGTAGTCGGGCTCGCCCCAGTAGGCGTCGACCAGGAACTGCTCCAGGGCCTTGTGCAACATCGGGCCACGCCAGATCACCGGAGTGTCATCGGGCACGAAGTACCCCATGGACAGGCACCGGACACCGTTGGCCGTAGGCGGCACCACCAGATCTCCGATGATCAGCGGGTCGTTGGTTACCCCGAGCATCTTGGGAACCGAGAACCCGTACACGTCGGCATCGAGGATCCCGACATCGAGCCCCCGGCGGGCCAGGGCCACGGCCAGGTTGACGGTGACCGAGGACTTCCCCACACCGCCCTTGCCCGACGAGATGCCGAGGATCCTGGTCTTCGAGCGTGGCAGCATGAACCGGTTGGGTCGGCCCTCCTCGTGGCCGAGGCGACCACCGCCGTGGTCATGGTCGTCGCCATGGCCGTGCCCATGGCCGTCGTCGGGAGCGTGTTGGGTTCCACCCTCCACGGCCTCACCCCGGAGCAACATCCGGAGCCGGGCCCGGGGTTCCTCGTCCATCACCGCCGTCGTCACGGTTACCTCGTCGACACCGGGGACGAGCCCGGCCGCCGCCCGGATCCGCTGTTCCAACTCCTCCACCTGGGGATAGTGGGCCACCGGCAGGGCCACCTCGACGGCCACCCGCTTGCGCCTGGTCTGGACGGAGCCCACCATGCCCAATTCCCCCAGCGGCCGGCGCAACTCGGGATCGGTCACTGCGGACACGGCCGCCGTGACCTGGGACTCGTCGATGGACATCCAGCAGCTCCTCGGAGGAATTGGGTCTCACCGGTAGACTAGGTGACGTGCACCCGGACTCGGACAGCCCCGCCCAGCTCGTCCCGACGCCGTCCGGGCCGGGGACAAGAGCCGACAGTTCGGACTCAACCGAGTCCGACAGCCACTTCTCCGCCGCCGTGACGGCGGTCACGGCAGCCTTCGGGGATCCGACCCGTCGGGAGATCTACCTCTTCGTGCGGGCCAATCCGGGGGCGACCGCCTCGGAGGTGGCCGCCCGGTTCTCCCTCCACCCCAACGTGGCCCGCCACCACCTCGACCGCCTGGCCACGGGGGGCTACGTCGAGGTGACCATGGAACGGGCCGCCGGCAACGGGGCGGGCCGGCCGTCCAAGCGGTTCCGGGCCATCGGCAACGACCCCACCCTCGACCTCCTCACCCGCCGCGACGACCTGCTGGTGCTGCTCCTCCAGGAGGCTCTGCAGCTCCTCGGGCCGGGCGCCGCCGAGGGCATGGCCGAACGGGTGGGCGAGGAGTACGGTCGCACCCTGGCCGGGCAGATGTCGCCGGGCGACGGCCAGCGTTCGCTGCGCACGGCCATGCACGCCATTGCCGACACCCTCACCGCCCACGGCTTCGCCGCCCACGCCGAGGACCAGGGAGCGACCACCGCCGTGGTGGCCGACAACTGTCCCTTCGGCAACGCCGCCAACCAGTACCCGGTCCTGTGCGCCGTCGACCGCGGCATGGTCAAGGGCCTGCTGGCCGGGCTGTGCGGTGAAGCCGCCGGGGGCACCGTGCCGGTGGTGCTGTCGTCGTCGCGGGCCCGCGGCGACGACGCCTGCGCTGCCGTGGTCTGACCGGCGAGTCGGCCGTTGGCCCGTCACTACCTCGATCACGCCTCCACCACCCCGCTCCGACCGGTGTCCCGGGCTGCCATGGCCGCGTGGGACGAACTGGGCGTCACGGCCGATCCCGGGCGGGTCCACACCGAGGGCCGGATGGTGCGGGCGACGCTGGAGGAGGCCCGGGACCAGGTGGCCGCCCTCTTCGGCGTGCGTCCCCGCCAGGTGGTGCTGACCTCCGGAGGGACCGAGTCGGTCAACGCCGCCGTGTGGGGCGCCCTCCGCTCCCGGCCCGGTCCGGTGGCTCTGGCCGGCGTCGAGCACTCCGCCGTCCGCGACGCCACGGCCCGCTCGGCACCAGTCGAGCCCGTCGCCGTGGACGGCCTCGGCCGCATCGAGGTGAGCGCGGTGGACGACGCCCTGGACCGGTGCCGTTCGATCCACGGACAGGATGCATCCCTCGTGCACTGCCAGTGGGCCAACCACGAGGTGGGTACGGTCCAGCCGGTGGCCGAGGTGGTGGAACGGTGCCGGCACCGGGGCGTGCCGATCCACGTGGATGCCGTCGCCGCTGCCGGCCATGTGGCCTGCGACCTCGGTGCCCTCGACGCCGACCTGGTGTCGGTGTCGGCCCACAAGATGGGCGGACCCTCCGGTATCGGAGCGCTCATCGTTCGCCGGGGTCTGCGGATCGAGCCGTTCGTGGTGGGAGGCGACCAGGAGCGGGCCCGCCGGGCCGGGATGGAGCACGTCATCGGCGCCATCGGTTTCGGCGCGGCGGCGGCGTGGCTGGCCCAACCGGGGAGGCTGGAGGACGAGGCGTCCACCGCCCGGCGCCGGAGCGAGCGTCTGGCCCGGACGGCCACCGGCGTGGCCGGGGTCGAGCGGTTCGGTGACCCGGTCCATCGGCTTCCCCACATCGTGTGCCTGGGCGTCGGGGGGGTCGAGGCCGAACCGGTGCTCCTCGGCCTCGACCAGGCCGGGGTGGCGGCCCACTCGGGATCGTCCTGCTCGTCCGAGAGCCTCGAGCCCTCCCCCGTCCTCGAGGCCATGGGGGTGGACGCCGAGCGATCGCTCCGCCTGTCCGTGGGCTGGTCGACGACGGACTCGGACATCGAGGCGTTCGAGTCGTCCTTCGGAGCCGTGGTGGAAGGCCTCCGGGCCCTCCGCAGCTAGAGCCGGGTCCATCTCCCACGGGCGCTGCGTGGCCGGTTGCCCTGGCCTGGACTCCCCGCCTGGCCCTGGCCTGGCCCCGGCCGACCAGTTCGGGGTGGCCCGTCCCTGCCATCCCGCCGTGGGGTAGGAGCGCAGCTGGGTCTTCCGGCTCAGCCTCCCGACAGCCCCTGGGGGACCGGTAGACCCGCCCCCTCGAAGGCGGCCCGGATCTCCGGCGACGCCTGCATCACCAGCGCCGCCGGAGGGCCGTCGGCCAGGAACCGCCGGTACTGTTCCACCGCTCCCGCCGGATTGTCATCCCGCTGCAACAGGACGGTCCCGAGATACAGGCGGGCGGCATAGTCGCCCGGATCGAGGCGGATGGCGCGGCAGGATCTTGGCCCGGGCGTCGGCGATCAACGGAGCGCTGTTCCCGTGCACGCCGGTCTCGTACTCGAGCCAGCCCAGCTGGGCCAGGGCCACCTCGTTGTCGGGATGCTTGTCGAGGACTGACTGGTAGAGCTGGGCGGCCTGGCCGGCCTGACCCTGGTTCTCGTCGGTGGCCGCCTGGCCCAGCGTCTCTTCGATCTGCTGTTGTTGGGACTGGGCGAAGGAGCCGGTGATGGACTGGCCCGGTTGACGGTTGGTAGCGAAGAGGCTCACCGCCAGGATGAGGGCGGCGCCGAATGCCACCACCGCCCCCCCGAGGAACCACCAGCTCCGCCGGCTGCGCCCTCGGGCCCGGGGCTCGGTGTCGACTGGACCGTCGACCGGGCTGCCGGACGGGCTGTCGGACGGGCTGACGACCGGGCTGTCGGACGGGCTGACGGACGGGCTGACGACCCGGCTGTCGGACGGGCTGCCGGCGGGAGCCTCGGTGGAGGTGGCGAGAGCGGACCCCTCGGGTCCGGGTGCCCGCTCGTCGAGGGCGACGGAGATGCCGGTGCCGGTCGTGGCGGGCGCAGCCCCGACGGGGACGCTGACCGGGGAAGCGCCGCCGGCCGGACCCCCATCGGCCGGACCCCCATCGGCCGGACGCCCATCGGCCGTCCCGACATCCGCCTGCGCCGGCAGGGCGGCCAGCCGGAGCATGTCCCGCTGGCGCAGAGCCAGATAGTCCTGATCCGAGAGATCGCCGGCCAGATACTCGGCGTCGGCGTCGGCCAGTGACCGGGTGAGGAACGCGCGTCGCTCCTCGACGGCCGCCCGGGTCAGCGGCGTCCCACCGGCCCGGGACCCGCCACCGGGTTCCCCGGGTGAGATGCGTCGCCGTCGGACCAGCACCACCACCAGAGCGGTGGTGGCAGCCAGACCAGCGACCAGAGGCAGGAGCCAGACCAGCAACGACCAACCACTGGCCGGCGGGTCGAGCACGATCGACGACCCGTACCGGGCGGCCAGGTACTCCTGGATCTGTTGATCGCTGCGACCCTCGCCGATGAGTTGGGTGATCGCCACCCGTACGGCCACCGCCGTCGGGGCGGTGGACTGGGCCACCGAGAGGTCCTCGCAGGTGGGACAGCGCACCACGGACTCGATGGCCACCGCCCGCTGGGCCGCCGTCGGGGGCGATGAGGTGAGGACGCCGCTGCCCACGACCAGGGTCACGATGAGCACCGCGCCCAACGCCGTCCACAGCGGGAATCGTCGCCCGGTCACCGGCCGTACCCACGCGCCTCGGACCTGGCCACGAGGGCGTCCAGTCCCGTGGCCGTCACTCCTCCGACGATCGAGGCCACGACCCGGCCGTCGGGGGCGATGAGGAACGAGGTCGGGTCCTCACGGACCCCGTAAGCCAGGGCGATGGCGTTGTTGGGATCGGCCATGGTGGGCCAGGTGACCCCGATCGTGCGCTGATAGGCGCGTGCGCTGCTCGTCGTGTCCTGGAAGACCACGCTGACCACGGCGGGCGTCCCGCTCTGCTGGTGCTGGAACGCGAACGTCACCAGCTCGGAACCTTCCTGCTGGCATGGCACGCACCAGCTGGCGAAGAAGTTGAGCACCACATAGTGGCCGGGCGCCCGGGCCAGCGAGAAGCGTGTGCCTTCGACGGTCACCCCCGCCACCGCCGGCGCCGCTCGGCCCACCAGGGGGCTCTGGGCCTCGACGGTGGTGGCTGAGGGCCGGGTGGCCAGCACGGCGATGAGCCCGGCCGCGATGACCAGCACCCCCACCGCCACCCAGCGCGCCGTGTGGCCGCCCCGGGTCCGTGGCGGCACGGGAGGCTCGGCCGGATCGATCGGCGCGGCACCGGACTCGGTCCCGGTCCCGGTCCCGGTCTCGAGGTCCATGGTCACGACGGTTCCCCGGCTCCCACCGGCAACGGGTCGGCCTCCACGTCGGGCTGGTCCTCGGGTCCGGCCACCGGGGGCGAGTCGCCGCCCGACACCGCCGGGGCCACATCCACCACCGGGGCGGAGACCGGATCGGTGGGCCGCCGCCGGCGCCCGGGAATGGCCGAGAGGACCGAGCCGAAGCCGATGATGCCGGCACCGACCCACAACCACATCACCAGGGGCTGCTCGACCACCCCGAACGCCCACACCGAGCCCTTGGGGTTGGTGGCGATGGTGAGGTAGAGATCGTCGGTCCAGCTGGAGTCGATGGCGGGCGTGCCCACGGTGGCGGTTCCCGTCCCGAACTGGCTCACGGCCGGATAGAACCGCCCGCCACCGTCGACGCGCAGGACGGCCTGGTAGGACGAGTGCGACGGCGACGTCACCACCCGGGTGCCCACGAACTCGATGGTGTGGCCCGAGAACGTGGCCGACTGGCCCTGGGCCAGGTGGAGCTGGCCCCGGTGGAGGTACGACGTGGCCGCAGCCAGCCCGATGGCCACCACCACCACCCCGATGTGGACCACCATGCCCCCGTTGGCCCGGCCCACGAAGCCGCGCCACCCGGTGAGGGAGGCCCGGGCGGCCGAGGCCCCGGAGGACCGCGCCCCCCGGTAGGCACCCCGAACGGAGAGCACCAGGGCCCGACCGGCGGAGGCGGCGGCGAAGGCCCCGAGGCCGAAGGCCAACAGGGGCTCGACCCCGCGGACCCCGGCCAGCACGCAGGCCACGACCACCACCACGCCGGCGGCGGCGGGGACGGCCAGGCGGCCGCGCATCACCTCGACGGTGGTCTTCCGCCACGGCAGGGCCGGGGCCACGGCCATGAGGAAGAGCAGGGCCAGCCCCACGGGCACGAAGAACCGGTTGAAGTACGGGGCCCCCACCCCGACCTGGGTGCCGTGGTTGACGGCCTCGTAGAGGAGCGGGAAGACGGTGCCCAACAGGACCACGAAGGCGAACCCGACGAAGAGGAGGTTGTTGGCCAGGAAGGCACCCTCCCGGCTGAGGGGCGAGTCGATGCCGCCGGACGAATGGAGCCGGTCCCCCCGCCAGGCGATCAGGCCCACACCGGTGAACAGGACGACGCCGAAGAAGCCCAGCAGTAGCGGCCCGATGGTGGACTCGGAGAACGAGTGGACCGACTGGATGACCCCGGACCGGGTCAGGAAGGTCCCGAGGATGGTCAGGCTGAAGGCCGCCACCACCAGCGAGAGGTTCCAGATCCGCAGCAGGCCCCGTCGCTGCTGGACCATGACCGAGTGGAGGTAGGCCGTGCCCACCAGCCACGGCAGGAGGGCGGCGTTCTCCACCGGGTCCCATCCCCAGAACCCGCCCCATCCGAGGACCTGGTACGACCACCACGCCCCCAGCAGGATGCCCATGGTGAGGAAGGCCCAGGCGAACAGGGTCCACCGGCGGGTCTCCCCCTGCCAGTCCTCGTCGAGGCGACCGGTGATCAATGAGGCGACGGCGAAGGCGAAGGGCAGGGTGAAGCCGACCAGGCCGAGGTAGAGCATGGGTGGGTGGATGAGGACCAACGGATTGTTCTGGAGTAACGAGTTCGGTCCGGGGCCGTTGGTGGGGATGGCACCGGCGACGTGTGTGAAGGGGTCGGCCGGCCCCAGCATCAGGGCGAAGAAGAAGGCCGCCACCACATAGACCACCAGGGTGGCCCACGCCACCAGCTCGTCGCCGGACCGACGGCGGAACCGCCACACCATGGCCGTGGCGTACCCCCCCAACACCACGCCCCACAGCAGGATGGACCCGGCCAGGGCCGACCACAGCCCGGTGATGGAGTACAGCCACGGGGTGGCCCGGCTGTTGTTGGCGGCCACGTAGGCCAGGGAGAAGTCGTGGGTGAGCAGGGCGTGCTCCATCGCCACCACCCCGATGAGCCCGCCCAGGAGCACGATGGGTGCGTAGACCTGACCGCTGCGCATGGTCGACTGCCGGCCCCGGGCCAGACCGACCGCCAGCACCACCGCGCCGACGACCGCGGCGAGGAAGCCGAGCAGGACGCCGGTGTGGCCGAGGGCTCCGTTCACGACGGCCGGCCCGCGGCGGTGCGGGGCCGGAGACGGCCGACGGTCATCGTTTGGTGCCGTTCGGCGCCGTGACCCGGGCCGGGTGTTGGGCGATGTAAGTCGACGAGTGCTTGACCAGGATCTGATCGGAAACGAAGGACGAGCCGGCGAAGTGCCCCACGGCGATGACCGGGATGTTCTGCTGGAAGAGATCGGGTGGGCTGCCCGTGTTCAGCACCTCGACCCGGGCGGCCCCGGACGTCACCACGAAGTCCACCCCCACCGATGTCTGCCGGATCGACCCCGCCTCGACCACGCCCTCAAGATTGAAGGTCTTGGATCCGAGGGTGGCCCGTTGGGCCACCGCCTGGTTGGCGGGGAGGTAGAAGTTGAGCGCCGTTCCGAGGCCCTTGGCCACCAGGAAGCCCAGGGCGCCCACCAGCACCAGACCCACCATGGCGTACCGGAGCCGATGGCCGCTCGGGACGGCGGGCGGTCTCCGGCCGGGCGCTGGGGCTGACCCCGACCTCGAACCCGGGGGCGGTGCCGACGACCCACCCGGCTCCGGCTCGGCTCCGCCCGAGGCGGGCGGGGGCAGCGGGGGGGCAGTGGTCACCGGTCACCCGGCGGCGGACCTACCGCAGGTCCCTCGGCGGCGAGGACGGTAGCGGTCGGAGGGGATGCAACCCCGGCCGCACCGGCGTCTGCCGCCACCACCCGGGCCACAGCCCGGCTGAGCCTCCGGCGACGCCACGCCAGTTGCAGCCCGTAGAGGAAGAGGATGCCGAGGACGATGGAGTAGCCGGCCTGCACGTAACCCATCAGGCCGCCTCGTCCTCGTCGAGACCGGCGCCCTCGGCCTGTCGCTCGCGGAGGGCCACGTCGAGCTCACCGGTGCCCAACCAGTCCTCGAGGACACCGATCCGGTACCGGACCAGCAGCATCCACACGAAGACCAGCGTGAGGGCCACGAAGCCCAGCAGCAGGGTCCACGCCATGGAGCCGTGGATGGTGGGCGAGAGATTGGCATTGAGCACGGTGGCACCCTGGTGGAGCGTCTTCCACCACAGCACCGAGAAGTGGACGATGGGGATGTCGACGGCGGCGAAGAGGGCCACGAAGGCGCTCCGCTTGGCCCGGACCTCGGGCTCGGCCGGCACCCGGCGGAGGGCCAGATAGCCCAGAAAGAGCACCAGGAGCACGGCGGTGCTGGTCAGTCGGGCGTCCCAGGCCCACCACACCCCCCAGGTCGGTTTCCCCCAGATCGAACCGGAGATGAGGGTGCAGACGTTGAACACCACGCCGACCTCCACGGCCGCGGCGGCCAGCCGGTCCCAGAACAGCGACCGGGTCCGGGGCCAGAGGTAGAGGAGGCTGGCCAGGGCGGCCAGGGCGAACGCCAGGTACAGGGCTACCCAGGCCACACCGGGGTGGATGTAGACAAGGCGGACCAGGTTGCCCTGGACCTGGTCGGGTGGCGTCACCCACAGGCCCAGCCACACGGTGAACGCCGTGGCCACCAGGGCCGTGATCCCGATGATGCGGGTCGTCCAGCGGCTGCGCTGGGACTGGACCGGTGGGGCGGGCACACGCTGGTTCGGACTCACGCCGACTCCTGGATGGGACCGAAGACCACGATGCCGAGCGCAACGTAGACGGCGTCGAACACCACCAGCAAGCGCAGCCACGGACTCCCGTACGACTCGGTCCCGCCGGCCAGTCCGGCCTGCCACACGCGGGTGCCGGCCAACAGCACCGGTGCGGCGATGGGCAGGAAGAGGAAGGGCAGCAGCGTCTCCCGGACCCGCAGCCCGGCCGACAGGGCGCCGTACAGCGTGCCGGTGGCGGCGAGGCCCACCGTGCCCAGAATGCAGGAGACCACGATGAGCCAGGGCACTTCGATCCGGGCCCCGTAGAGCAACACCACCCCGATGCCCAGAACCACCTCGAGTACCACCAGTTGGGCGGCGACGGCTGCCGCCTTGCCCAGGAACTGCCCGGCCGGGTCCAGTCCGGAGAGTCGTAGGCCGTCGCGGGCCCCGTCCACCGATTCGACCGACACGCTGCGCTGGACGGCCAGCACGGTGCAGAACAGCACGGCCACCCAGAAGAGCCCGGGGGCCCCCTTGGCCATCAGCGTCCGGTCGGGGCCGAGGGCGAAGGCGAACAGGACCAGGGCCACTACGCCGAACGGAGCCACCTGGGACAGACCGACCCGGGACCGGGCCTCGATGCGGAGGTCCTTGCCGGCCACCAGGAGGGTGTCACGCCACATGGGCCACCTGCCCGGTGGGACGGCCTGCGTCCGCTCCTGCGTCCAGTTCACTGACCGGGTCGGCAGTCGGGGCCGTGACCGGCTCGGCGGTCGGCACGCCGCCGGAACCGTGGGCCGGAACGACGTCAGGTCGGGCCGCCGGGGCGGCAGTCAGGCCCGCGGCCGTGGCGGTGATGGATCGGCCGCCGGTGATACGTCCGCCGGTGACGGTGACGGCCCGGGCGGCCAGGGACTCCACGAACTCGGTCTCGTGGGAGGCGATCAGCACGGTCACGCCGGCCGCACCGGCGTCCCCGACGAGCCGGTCCAGCGTGTCCCGGGCCGATGCGTCCAACCCGGCATGGGGCTCGTCCAGTAGCCACAACTCGGGCCACCGTGCCGTGAGCACCGCCAGCGCCACCCGGCGTCTCTGGCCGGCCGAGAGCTTCGAGGCACTGGTCTTGAGCAGTCGTCCGGCCAGTCCCCAGCGGTCACAGGCCCCGGCGATGCGGTCGGTGTCCCCATCGGCGGCACGCACGGCGAACCTCACGTTCTCCCGGACAGTGAGATCGTCGTACAGGTGGGAGGCGTGGGACAGGAGCCCCACCCGGCGCCGCACCTGGTTCCGCTGGCGGGTGGGATCGAGGCCCAGCACCGCCGCCTGCCCCGAGGCCAGGGGCACCAGTCCGGCACAGACCCGGAGCAGGCTGGTCTTGCCGGCACCGTTGGGCCCCTCCACGAGCACCGTCTCCCCCACGGCCACCTCGAGGTCGACTCCGGCGAGCAGCGGGAACCGTCCTGACAGCGCGACAGCGTCCTGGAGGAGAATTGCCGGGTGGGGAGGGGCTGGGGAGGCCATGGGCGACCTCCATGGTACGGGGGCGGGCCTCCGGGAGCCAGGCGGGGCCCGACCGGGCCGCGACCCCGGTCGGGGTCGGCCGCGACCGGTGGGCGGGAGGAGTCCGGACCCCGGTCCCGGCGGTCGGGTCAGCTCACCGACAGCCGGTCGAGATGCAGGTCATGGAGCCAACTGGAGATATGGGCCGAGATCACGTCCACGTTGCCGGTGAGCAGAAGGATCCCGAAGACGACCAGGATGGTGCCACCCACCAGGTCCACCAGACGGAGGCGGCTCCGGACCCGGGCGAGCACGTCGGTCATCCGACCGAAGGCCAGGCCGGAGAGGAGGAACGGGACCCCCAGCCCCAGCGAGTAGGCCAGGAGCAGGGCGATCCCCCCAGTTGCCGATCCGCCGGTTCCGGCGGCCAGGGCGAGCACGCTGGCCAGCACCGGTCCGATGCACGGGGTCCAGGCGAAGGCGAAGGCCATGCCCATGATCGGTGGGGCCCAGGCCCCGAGCACCGAGGGTCGTACGACGAACCGCCGCTCCCCCGACACCGCCAAGGGCATCGGCACTCCGGCGGCCATGGCGACGAGTACCGCACCAAACATCACGATCAGGATGCCGGACACGGTCTCGAGCGAGCGCTGGTGGGTGAGGAAGAGCCGGCCGACGGCGGAGGCGGATGCACCGAGAATGGTGAAGATGACGGTGAATCCGGCGATGAAGGCCAGGATTCCCCGCAGCAGGCGGCCCCGCTCCCGCGCCAGGTCGGCGGCGCTCGGTCCGGTTGCCCCACTTACCGGCTGATCCCCCGGCTGATCCCCCGGCTGATCCCCGGACGAGGTGCCGGACGTCGGAGCAGACGTCGGTCCGGACCCGACGACCGGGGAGGGGCCGCGGACGGCCGCGACCGCACCGGCCGGTCCCGAAGCGACCGGAGCCGTGTCGACCAGAACCGAGTCAACGGGAGCCGGGGCGCCGACCGCCACTTCAACGTCAACGGCCTGGTTCGACGGAGACGGTGGCGGTGACGGTGACGGTGACTTCGACGGAGGCGGAGACGGAGACGGGGACGGCAACGGGTCCGGGCGGGGCCGGTCCTGGAGGGCGCCCAGCTCGGCCGCCGACAACCCCGACACCATCGAGAGGTAGGCCGGCACCAGGGGCAGCACACAGGGCGAGAGGAACGACAGCATGCCGGCACCGAACGCCACCAGCAGACCGAGGGGATCGGCGTGGATGGTGGCCGGGTCGAGCATGGGCGGTCAGGCCATCTGGCTCTTCACCAACGCCAGGTCGGCCTCGACCATCATCTGCACCAGATCGGGGAAGTCGACCTCACGATGCCATCCGAGCGTGGACTCCGCCTTGGCCGGGTCCCCCACCAGGAGGTCCACCTCAGCCGGGCGCAGATACCGCTCGTCGATGTACACGTGCTGCTCCCAGTCGAGGTCCACGGCGGAGAAGGACAGCTCGACCAGCTCCTTGACCGAGTGGGTCTCGCCGGTGGCAACCACGTAATCGTCGGGCTGATCCTGCTGGAGCATCATCCACATGGCCCGCACGTAGTCGGCGGCGAACCCCCAGTCCCGCTGGGCGTCGAGGTTGCCCAGGGCCAACTTCTCGTCGATCCCGGCCTTGATCCGGGCCACCCCGTGGGTCACCTTGCGGGTCACGAACTCGAGCCCCCGCCGGGGCGACTCGTGGTTGAACAGGATGCCCGAGGAGGCGTGGAGGTCGTAGCTCTCGCGGTAGTTGACAGTGATCCAGTGGCCGTAGACCTTGGCCACGCCGTAGGGGCTCCGGGGATAGAAGGGGGTCGACTCCTTCTGTGGAACCTCGAGCACCTTGCCGAACATCTCCGACGAGCTGGCCTGGTAGAAGCGGATCTCCGGGTCGACAATCCTGATGGCGTCGAGTACCCGGGTGACCCCGAGGGCCGTCGTCTCCCCCGTGAGCACCGGCTGGCTCCACGACGTCTGCACGAACGACTGGGCCGCCAGGTTGTAGACCTCGGTGGGGTGGTTGTCCCGCAGGATGTTGATCATCGAGACCTCGTCGAGCAGGTCCCCGGCCACCAGGGTGAGGCGGTCCTGGATATGGGCGATGCGCTCGAAGGTGAGGGTGCTCGACCGTCGGACCATGCCGCAGACCTCGTATCCCTGGTCGAGCAGGAACTCGGCCAGGTAGGAGCCGTCCTGGCCGGTGATGCCGGTGATGAGTGCTCGTTTGGCCATGCGTGGGCTCCTCGGATCTCAGTTCGGGTCGGTGTCGTCGGGTGTGTCGGCGGATGGCGTCTGCCAGGACGGTGCCCGCTTTTCGGCGAAGGCGGCGATCCCTTCGGCCGCCTCGGCGGTCTCGCTGGTCACCGTGAGCATGGCATGGAGATAGGGCAAGGCCTCGCTCGCGGCCGAATCGAGTACAGCGTAGAACGATTCGCGGCCCATCCTCATCACACCGGGAGGCTTCGAGGTCAGTACGGCCGCCATGTCGGCTACGGCGGCATCCAGGCGGTCCGGGGCCACCACCTGGGTGACGAAGCCGATCCGCTCGGCCTCCTCCGCTCCCACCACCCGACTGGTCAGGCACAGCTCCAGGGCCTTCTTGGCGGGCATGGAGCGGAGCATGGGAACGGTGACCATGTAGGGCCACAGTCCCACGTTCAGCTCGGGGGCCCCGAATCGGGCCTCGTCGGAGGCGATGAGCAGGTCACAGGCCAGGGCCAGCCCGAACCCCCCGGCCATGGCCCAACCCTGGACCCGGGCGATCGTCGGCTTGCCCAGGTGCCAGAGGTCCTCGAACAGCTCGGCCACCCAGCCCCGGGCCTGGTGGTGCTGGGCGTATGCGTCGGTGACGGCCCCGGTGTCATGCGGCACCATGCCGGTGAGGTCGGCGCCGGCGCAGAAAGCCTGGTCACCGCTTCCGGCCAGGACCACCACCCGGACGGCCGGGTCGGCCTTGGCCCGGGCCACCTCGTCCCGCAACCCACGGATGACCTCCCAGGTCATGGCGTTGCGTCGCTGGGGACGATTGATGGTCAGAGTGAGGACGGCCCCCCGGCGGTCGACCAACAGGTCGTTCCTCGGTGTAGGAGACGGGTCGGAGATGAGATCGGGCACCGGATGACGCTATCCCGGCTGCCCCGCCACTGTCCCGTCCGGCGGTGCCGCGCCCCTCGGGCATGTCGGGTCCGGCCCTTCGGGCCTGTCGGGTCTGGTCTGTCGGGCGTGGTGGGTCAGGCCTGTCCGGGCCTGCCGGGCCTGTCCCGCACGTCGCGCCGGTCGGGTCGGGCCGGCCTGTCGAGATCGCGGGTCCAGGGGCCTGCCCCGGGGTGCTCCGGTTCCTCCGGACCGACATGTCCGGCCCGGCGGGACCGCTACGGTGACGCCATTCCCACCGCAGCCCTCCTCTCCTTCCGCCTCGGCGGGACCGACGGCGTGGCCGTCGAGACCGCCAAGTGGCAGGGGGCGCTGGCCCGGCTGGGCTTCACCACCTTCACCGTGGCCGGTGACGGACCCGTCGACCACCTCCTGCCGGGACTGGCCATCGGAGCCGACCAGCCGCCGACGCGTCAGGAACTCGTCACGGTCCTGGCCGACGCCGATCTGGTCGTGGTCGAGAACCTCTGCTCCCTGCCACTCAATCCCGCCGCCGCCGACGTTGTGGCCTCCACACTCGTCGGTCGTCCGGCCGTGCTCCACCACCACGACCTCCCGTGGCAGAGGGTCCGCTACGCCCACCATCCCCCGCCGCCGAACGATCCCCACTGGAGCCAGGTCACCATCAACGACCTGAGCCGCCACCAGCTGGGCAACCGGGGCCTGCCGGCCACCACCGTCTACAACGCCTTCGACATCCCGGGCGCCGGCCCGGATGGGTCGGCGCCCGGGACCGGCGATTCCGACCGCTGGGCCGGCACCCGGGAGCGGGTACGCCGGCACTTGGGCGTAGACCCCGATGAGTGCCTGGTCCTCCAGCCGACCCGGGCCATACCCCGCAAGAACATCGCCGGAGGTGTGGCCTTCGCCACCCGGCTGGGTGCCACCTTCTGGCTGCTGGGCCCGGCCGAGGACGGTTACGGCGATGAGCTCGATGCCGTGCTGGCATCGGCCCGATGCCCGGTGGTGCGGGGCATGCCCGGGGGCGGGGATCCGGTATCGGTCACCGACGCCTACCGGGCCTGCGACGTGGTGGCGCTCCCGTCCACGTGGGAGGGCTTCGGAAATCCAACCGTCGAGTCGGCGGTGCACGGGCGGCCGCTGGCCATCGGGCCGTACCCGGTCGCCACGGAACTGGCCGCCTTCGGCTTCGACTGGTTCGGACTGAGGGAGACGGACCGGCTGACGGCGTGGTTGGCCGAGCCGGACCCCCGGCTGCTCCACCGGAACCTGGCCGTGGCGGCCGCTCACTTCTCGCTCCGCGACCTGCCCGACCGGATAGCCGCCGTACTGCCGCCCTGGTGACAGTGGCAAGGGCGGCGCCGGCCGGCCCGGTCCCCGGTGGTGGCCCCCTGTCGTCCTGTGCCCACATGCGCCCCCCGAACTACGCTGGTCACCATGCCCAGCGTGTTGAGTCCGGAGTCGGACGCGGACGACCGCGGGAGTCGCTCTGGTGGCGCGGGAGTCCGGCGGTTGACCGCGGACGCCCGCCGTCGGCAGCTGTTCGATGTGGCCCTCTCGCTGTTCGCCAAGCACGGGTACGCCTCCGCCACCATGGACGACATCGCCGAGGCGGCCGGGGTGACGAAGCCCTTGGTGTACCAGCACTTCGAGTCGAAGCGGGCCCTCTACCTCGAGTTGATGGACGTGTTCTCGCGTGAGCTGGTCACCCGCATCGTCAAAGCCACCGCTAATGCCCAAGGGCCCCGCCAGCAGGTCGAGCAGGGATTCGCGGCCTACTTCGAACTCATGCTCGGCAACGAGGAGGCGTTCCGACTGCTCTACGGTCGCGACGCACCCGACGATCCCGAGTTGGGCGAGTCGCTGCGACGGGTGGAGGGGACGCTGGCCCAGGCCATCAACTCGCTGATCGACGCCGGGCTCGATCCGGAACACCGTCTACTCCTGGCCCACGCCGTGGTGGGCATGGCCGAGGGCGCCAGCCGCCACTGGCTGGATGCGAGACAGCAGGAGCCGGACCCCACGAGTGCGTCTACGGTCTCGGCGGAGGGACAGGCGAGCACCCAGGACGAACGGGATGCCGAGGCGAAGCGCCTGGCTACCCGTCTGGCCGACTTCGCCTGGGCCGGACTGCGCCAGGTCCACCGCATCTGAGCGGGTCCACCGGCCGATCACTTCCGCCGGCCGGTCGCACCGACTTCGGATCCTTCCCGGGGTCGTCGCCGGAGCCCCCGGGTCTCCGACCTCGACGGGTCAGGCCGTCACCTCGCCCGCCACCACCGGTTGGTTGGCGCTCTGGACCACACCACCGGCGTGTTCGGCCGTGATGGCGAACGCCTGCACCGAGCCGTCACCGGCCACACTGAACGGAACCACCGAGGGGTGTGGTCCGAGCAGGCCGAGTGAGATGGTCCTGCCACCGATGACGCCCCACAGCTGGTAGGTCTTGTCCGACGGGAGCGCACGGAGCTGATCGACCTCGACGAAACCAGTGCCCGACGATGTCAGTACCACGGTCACCTTGCCAGGAATCGAGCTGGTCATGGAGGTCAACTCCACCTGCTTGGTGGAGGGTTGACCGAGGGCCGACTGCTCGGCCGCCGACAGCAGTGGATGGGCCTGGAGGGCGCTCACCTGATTGTTGAGGTGGTGGACCTGTACGCCGAGCACCAGGGCGATGATGGCCGCGGCCGCGGCCACGAGGGAGGCGCCACGCAGCATCCATCGGTTCCTTCGCCCGCTGGTGATTGGCACGACCGTGGCGTCGGCACCGGTACCGGCTTCGTCTTCGTCTTCGTCGGAACGGACCAACCGTTCGGAACGACCGTCACCCGGCTCGAGGCGCGCCGCCAACCGCTCCCACGAGGGTGGGACCGAGCCGTCGATCTGCGCCGCGATCCCGTCCCACAGTCCAGCGGGCGACGCCCCACCGGAGTTGGCCAGCAGGCCGGCCACCTCATGGTGCTGGGCCACCTCGATGGAACACTTGACGCACCCGGCCAGATGCCGCTCGATCATGGCCGCGGTCTCGGGATCCACGGCGTCCAGGGCGTAAACACCCAGGAGTTCCTGGATCTCGCGGTGTTCAGGCACGGATAGATTCTCGCTCATTGTTCCGCTCCGGCCGGTTGCACGCCGCGCTCAGCCAGGTTGATGCGGAGGCGACCCAGGCCCGAGCGGATGCGGCTCTTCACCGTTCCCTCCGGCTCCTGGAGCATCTGTGCCACCTCCCGATAGGTGTGGCCACCGAAATACGCCAACTCGATGGGTTGTCGCAGCTCGTCGGGAAGCGCCCCCAGGGCCTCCTGCACCTGCTCGGCCACGGCCATGTCCCAAACCTCACGATCGATGTCGTATCCGGCCGTGGCCGTCTCCCGGGACGTCTTCTCCTCACGCTGGCGACGGGACATCTCCGAACGGACGTAGTCGACCGACTTGCCATGAGTACGGGCCAGCAGGAAGGAGCGGAGTGTTCCCCGCTGGGCGTCGAACTTCTCCGGGCGGTTCCACAGGTCCAAGAAGACCTCCTGGGTGATCTCCTCTGCCGGCGGGTCGCTGCGGAGGATCCGTCGGGCCAGGGCGTGCACCGCGCCACCGTGGCGGCGGTACACCTCGGCCAGGGCCTGTTCATGCCACCGACCCACGGCCACGACCAGATTGGCGTCGCTGGCCTGTTCAACGTCAACCATCACGGAACTGTATTCGGAGCAGACCCCAGTGCCAGATGAAGAAATTCCGCTCGACGTTCCAAGCCGGTGAGCAGGGACGATGGTCCGACGAGCTGCAGCTGTGGCCGACGGGGACGCATCCACATCGAGGGTGGCACCGAACGGAGGGTGATGACCCACCTCGCCCAGCACCAGACACCAACCACTCAGGATGCCGCCGGCCCGGGACCCCGGAGGGCCCGCGGCCTGATCATGGCCACCCTGGTGGGAGCGGCCCTCCTCCTGGCGGCCTGCTCCAGCTCCGGTGGCGCCACGTCGACCACGTCGACCACCAAAGCGCCGTCGGCTCCGACCACGGCGTCGGGATCCACATCGTCCGGTTCGACGGCGACGGATGCCATCACCATCCAGAACTTCGCCTTCGCCCCCGGCACGGTCACCGTGGCGCCCGGGGCAACGGTCACCGTCACCAACAAGGATCAGGTGGCCCACACCATCACCTCGACCAAGGGCGACTTCAACACCGGCGACATCGCGTCCGGTCAATCCAAGACCTTCACGGCGCCGAAGATCCCGGGCAGGTACCCGTACATCTGCTCCATCCACCAGTACATGACCGGGACGCTGGTGGTCTCGGGCTGAGCCGTTCCGACGTACCGGGGACGGATCGGGCCTGCGGTCAACAGCGCACAGCCGAACAACATCCACGACGCCGGCGTATCGACGGCACCCGGTTCTACCCAGTACAGCCACATCCACCCACCACCACATCCACCCACCACCACAACGCACAGGAGGAACACCATGAGAGGCAGGTTGAAGCAGAGCCCGGCGGACCCGGAGGAGTGTCCCGTCGATGTCGATCCCCACGCCATGGGGGGGCTCATCGAGGAGAGCCGGGACATCCACCATGACGCCATGGCCGCCACCGCCGTCTCACTGGAAGAGCTGGTCGAGACCGGCCAGGAGGCACGGGCCCACGGAACCATCGACCCCGATGAGTCCCGAGACGTGGCCGCACGCCGAGTCACCCTTATGACCGGTGCCGCCTTCGGGGGAGGACTCCTCGCCGCTGCCGGCATCGCCGGTGCGCTGGAGACCTTGTTCGCCTCCCCGGCGTTCGCCGCCTCAGCTGCCGACGTGCAGATCCTCCAGACGGCGTCCTCCATCGAGGTACTGGCCGCGTCCACGTACAAGACCGCCCTGACCCTGCCGTTCATCGGTGGGTCCTCCGCCAACCCGGTCGTCAAGACGTTCGCCACCACCACCATGCAGCAGCACATGCAGCACCTGGCCGCCTTCAACGCGGCCATCACCGGGCTCGGAGGCAAAGCCCAGACCAATCCGGACCCGGCGCTGCAGAAGGTCGTGGCCGCCGCCGTTCCCGGACTGACGTCAGCCGGACCGGTCGTGGCCCTGGCCCTCGAGCTGGAGCAAGGTGCGGCTGAGACCTACGTGGCCGATGTGGCGGCGCTGTCCGACGCCAACGCCCGGAAGGTCACCGCATCCATCATGGGTGTCGAGGCCCAGCACGCCTCGGTGCTGCTGGCGGTGCAGGCGTTGCTCAACGCCAATGCCCCGCAGCTCATCACCCTGGCCCCCGGCAACGTTGCCAACCTGCCGGCAGCCGCCGGATCCGTCGGCTTCCCGCAGGCGTTCTTCCCCACCGACCAGGCCCGCCCGGCCACCGAAGGAGCACTCTCATGAGGCGTCGCAACCGAAACACCGAAGTGATGGCCATCTCCGAGCACGAGCTCACCGTGATGACCACCGACCTCGAGCAGATCCACCACGACGTGGGCATACCGGCCATGGAGTCGGCCATCGGTGAGTGGACCGAGCGCTCGCGCACCAGCCGACGGGGGTTCCTCATCGGCGCCGGTGCGGTGGCCGGAGGCGCCGCCTTGATCGCGGCGGGGTCGTCGAGCCCGGCCGCCTGGGCCGGGACCTCGTCCAATCACTCGAAATCGGGCAAGCTCAAAGGTGATCTGGCCGTGGCCGCCCTGGCCGCCAGCCTCGAGAACCTGGCCGTGGCGGCCTACGGGGACGTGCTCGCCGCCGCCACGGCGGGCAAGCTCGGCACCGTTCCCCCGGCCGTGGCCACGTTCGCCACCACCGTCAAGGGCCAGCACGCCCAGCACGCCCAGGCCTGGAACTCGGCCATCGTGGCGGCCGGACACAAAGCCATCACCGCCACCGACCCGGTATTGACCCCGATCGTCGTGGCCGACTTCAAGAAGGTGAAGAACGTGACGGGGGCGGCCAAGCTGGCCCTGACCCTCGAGGACATCGCCGCCTCCACCTACCAATCGGCCATCAGTGCCGTCAAGGCGACGTCCTCGGTGAAGGTGGCAGCCAGCATCGAGCCGGTCGAGATGCAGCACGCCGCCATCCTCAACTTCGTACTCGGCCAGTATCCGGTGCCCAACGCATTCAGTCCCACCAGGGGTGCCCGACCGCTCACCGACTACACCAAGGGTTGAGCCGGCACCTACCCCTCCCTTCGAGCGGGGACAACGACGGACGCCGGTTCCTCGGAGCCGGCGTCCGTCGCGCCGGTGCATCGGTGCGTTGGCACATGAGTGGGCCAACGCGGCAGGTTCGGACGGGCGGCCGGTGCACGCCAGCGTGAGCCGGTGGACGGCCGAGCGAGCCGCTCGGGATTCCACCGCAGAGTTGGTGGGGTCACCTAACCTTCAGACCATGCATCCCGACGCTCCGGAGCGGAGCCGATCCGGGACGGTTCACCGGCGATCCGATGTCATCCCGGCCCGGTTCGGTGACGAATACACAGCATGACGTTCGACATCGCCACCTACCGAGCCCACTCGGAGAAGCTCGATCTCGAGGACATCGATTTCGACTCGTTCCGTGACCAACCACTCAGCCCCGAGGCTCTCCGTTGCCTGCGCTACATGCACGACGTCGAGAACCACACGGTGTGCTACCTCCGTGACGTCCTGGTCACCCGGGCCCACCGCGACCCCGAGGTCACCACGTTCCTCACCCTGTGGAACTACGAAGAGTTCTGGCACGGCGAGGCCATCGCCCGGATCCTGGCCGCGCATGACGAAGTGGCCGGGACCGGCCGCATCGCCGCCCTTCGCAACCGGCTCCCGAAGAGCGACAAGTGGAAGCCACTCAGCTTCCAAGTGGCGTCGGCCCTCACGCCCCACCTGACCGCGGTGCACATGACATGGGGAGCAGTCAACGAGTGGACCACCCAGGCGGCCTACGCCCGCTTGGCCAAGTTGGCAGAGCACCCCATGCTCTCCGAATTGCTCCGGCGCATCATGAAGCAGGAGGGCCGTCACATCGACTTCTACGCCAGCCAAGCCAAATCGAGGCTGGGCGACAGCCGGGCGGCCCAGAAGGTCACCCGGTGGGCCCTTCGGCGCTTCTGGGCCCCGGTGGGGACCGGCGTGGTCCCCGATCAGGAGGTCGACTTCCTGCGCACCTACCTCTTCGGCGACCAGGACGGCCGGGCCATGGCTCATCGGATCGACCGTCGGGTCGACCGGCTTCCGGGCCTCGACGGCCTCCACCTGTTGCAGGGTGCCGTGACGGCGGCCTGATCCGTAGCGTCCGCCACCTACCGGAACAGGACCCGGAGCTGCGGTTTGTCCGGTTCCGGCATCCGGACGCAGCCCGCACCGATACCTGAGCGATCCGGTAAACTATCTGGGTGTTCAGCTTTCCCAATCCGGTCAACGAGTATGCGGCCCGCTCGGTGGCTGCGGGTGTGGTGGTCATGGCCGTGGCCGCCATCGTCTTCCGGCAGCCATGGATCCTCATCCCCCTGGCCTATGGCTTCTGGGCCCGTGTGCTCTCCGGACCGACCCTGAGCCCACTGGGCCAGCTGGCCACTCGGGTGATCGCCCCCCGACTGCCCTGGGGGCCCAAACTCGTGGCCGGACCGCCCAAGCGGTTCGCCCAGGGCATCGGCGTGGTGTTCTCCACCACGGCGCTCATCCTGTGGTTCGGTTTCGGACAGGCCACGGCCACCTGGGTGGTGGTGGGCCTGCTGGCGTGCGCCGCCACCCTCGAGTCGGTCTTCGGGATCTGCCTCGGATGCATCGCCTTCGGCTACCTGATGAAGGCCGGTGTCATCCCCGAGGAAGTCTGCGCGGCCTGCTCGGATCTCTCGCTCCGCCCTACCCAACTTTCCCGGAGTTAGCGCCGGGACCCCGACCGGGGCCGATCGGGCCCGAATCCGGTTTCGGAGGTCGGGACGGTCGCCGGGGTCAGCCCAGTCGAGGGAGCAGTTCGCTACAGAGGTCGGCCAGCTCCTTGGCACAGGAGATATAGGCCTCGTCCTCTCCCCCGGCCGGGTCCTCGACGTCCTCCCACGGCTCGACAGGCAGGTCGGCCAGCCCCAACGCCGACACCCGGTCGGTGAGAGGTGACGGCCCCGGAGGCAGATCGCGGACCAGTCGTTTGATCGACGCCGTCTTGGCCGCGGCACCGGCGTAGCGGCGGCGGATGAACGCCACGTGCTCGCCGGCCATGGCCACGATGAGATCGGCACGGGCCACGTCATCGTCGGTGAGTTGGTGACTCCGGTGACCGTGGGCGGCGAAGCCGACGGAGGCCAGGGCGTCCCGCGTCCGCCGACTCATGGGTTGGCCCTCGACCACATGGGTGCCGGCCGTCTCGATCCGGATCGCCGGCGAGGCCAGCATCGCACCCGACATCACCGATCGGGCTGCGTTGCCGGTGCACAAGGTCAGCACCAAGGGTGGCGTGGCATCACCGTTCGGGTCGGGGTCCATGCCCACAGTGTGGTCCACGGGCGATCACCGGAGGCAATTCCGGTCGACGCCTTGTGCCTCCGGGGCCCAACCCACCCCCGATGCGATCCCGGCTCGAACTGGCGGGCCGTCAGCCAGGGGCGTTCCACCGGCGGAACCGGGCCTACTGGTGGAACCTGGCCTCGAGATCCTCGATGATCTCCTGTTCCCGGAGCAGGGCCTCGGCCTCACCGTGGGCGGCGGCAGTGGCGTCGTTGACCTCGCGTCGCCTCGTCCATCGGCGCCGGGCCCACACGACCCCCACCACCCCCAACATGATCAAGGCGAGCACGCCCCGATCGTAGTTAGATTCCCCTCTGCGTGGGACGGGACCCGAGCTCAGGCGGTGATCAGGGGATCTGCACCTGCTGGGCCTGGGCCAAGAGGGCCGCCCTGTCGGCGGGCAGGATATATCCCCCGGCGATGGACTTGTTCAGGCTGGCCGAGTAGGCGGCCAGGTAGTCGGCCTTGGTGGGATACAGGCTGGCCAGTTGGGCCGGGGTGAACGGGGTGGACTGGCCGAACAGCGAGCAGAGGGTACTGGTGCCGGCCGGCGCGGCACCGCTGAGTGTCGACACCGGGACATCGACAGCCGGGGTACGTACCCCGCCGACGACGTTGCCGTGGCTGTCGAGAGCCAGGACGGCCGGATCCGTACTGGACAGACGGAACCGCGGCGGGCTCGGCGGCGGGGTCCCGTTGTCCACCCACTGGTTGAAGGCGGCGAATGCGGCCTGGACGACGTTGTGCTGAGGGCCGTTGTTGACGGGGGTGGTGCACCCGAGGAGGCTGAGGGCCGGACCCACCTCGTAGGCGTCGGCATGGGACGTGCCGGCCACCTCCCATGTCCGGATCCGCTTGGTGTTGGGCTGTTGCGCCGGTGCGTACCCGAGGGCGATGAGATCAGTCTGCGTCTCGAACATGAAGACGGGAACGCGGAGGTCGGTCCGGATCCGCAGATCGGTGGGGCCCTGGCTCTTGGTGATCGCTGTGCCGTTCAGGGACGCCCCGCCGCCCCCGCGGCTGTGGATGAAGATGCCGTCGAAGATGTTGGTCCGGGGCTGGAGGGCGTCGGCGAAGGTGGTCAGGTAGAAGGCCGACTGCGACTCACCCAGGGCGATGACATGCTTGGGCCGGAGACCCCCGAGGGCCACCGGCTTTGGGACCGAGAGGGCCTTGCCGATCTGGGCGTAGATGTCCAGGGCGTACTGGTCACCGGGATGGTGGAGTGATCCGTAGCGGGCCGGCTCTTCAGCCACCAGGCCACCGGACGACGCTCCGGCCTGACCCAGAATGGCGTGCCCGCCGTCGACGCCCAATTCCTGCGCCGATACCCCCACGTAGGCGTAGCCGGCCTTCATGAGCGACGGATTCAGATAGTCCCAGTCCGGTGCCGATTCGCCGGCCGAGACATTCATCCACTCGACGACCACGGTTCCGTTGAAGTGGGCCGGGCTGGCCGGGCGACGGACCAGGATCCTCGTGGCGTACGTGGCCGACGTCGTCGGTTTGATCGTCCACCGGCCGTTGCTGGGCATGGAGGTCGCCGTGAACGCCGACGCGGTGCCTGATGCGAAGTACTCCTGCTCGACGTAGCCGTTGGCTGCGAGATTGGGGGCATTGGCCGATAGCGGCTCGACCACGTGGCCCGTGGTGATGGGACCCTCCAGTGTGGCGGCCCGGCTGAAGACCGCCGTCGACGACTGGGCGGCTCCAGCTGTGGCCCCCCCGGTTCCGAGCACGATGGCGACGACCACTCCCATGGTGATCACCACACTTCTCGGCCCAGGCGCGTTCCGTACCTTGGTCGTGGTCGAATCAGTCATATCCCCCCCGTGGACTTCGGATCCTCGACAGTATCGTCAACCGACGACCGGTGTCGGTCGACCCACCGCCGGTGGGACGCACCCCTACCCGGCAGGCGCCCGACCGGAGACCTAGGGTCAGCACCAGGGAAACCCATCCGACCCGTTCGTGGCGACCCGTGGCGATGGAAGGCGGCTTCGATGACGATCACACACCGTTCCGTGCAGACCAACGGCATCACCATGCACGTGGCCGAAGCGGGCCACGGTCCCCTGGTGGTGCTGCTGCACGGATTTCCCGAGCTGTGGTACTCCTACCGGCACCAACTGGAGGCGTTGGCTGCGGCCGGCTACCACGCCGTCGCACCGGACCAGCGCGGCTACGGCGGAACCGATGCCCCCGAAGAGATCGGGAAGTACTCCTTCCTCCATCTGGCCGGCGACGTGGTCGGGCTCATGGAGGCGCTCGGCGAGGGACGCGGCCGTCGTGGTGGGCCACGACTGGGGCTCCCCGGTGGCGTCGACCGTGGGCCTGTTCCGCCCCGATCTGGTCCGCGGGGTGGCGCTGCTGAGCGTGCCGTACCTTCCCCGGGGGGACTCCGACACGCTTACGTCACTGACCGAACTGCTGGGCCCCGACAACTACCAGGCCTACTTCCAAGAGCCCGGTGTGGCCGAGGCGGCCCTGGAGGCCGATGTCCGGGCCTCGGTGGTCGGCAGCCTCATCGGTGGATCCGGTGACGCGCCGGAGATCAACACGTTGAGCGACCTCAGCGGTGGATACACCTTCCCCGACGTCACCGGTGTGGAGCTGCCGCCGTGGCTCAACCGCGACGACGTGGACTACTTCACCACCGAGTTCGAGCGGACCGGCTTCCGCGGCGGCCTGAACTGGTACCGCACCTCGAAGTTGAACTGGGAGCTCATGGGGGCCTGGCACAACGCACCGCTGCTCCCGCCCTCCCTCTACATAGGAGGTGACCGCGATCTCGTGCTCAACTGGCCCGGATTCCGCCACCTCGTCGGCATCCTGAGAGAGTTCTCGATGCCCAACCTGACCAAGGCGGTCGTCCTCGAGGGCTGCGGGCACTGGACCCAGCAAGAGCGCCCGGCCGAGGTCAACGACCTGCTGGTGGAGTTCCTGGCCGGGCTACCCGCCTAACCCCACGTGGACATCCGCTCGGCGGTGGCCGCGGCCGAGCGGCGCCACAGCGATGCGGCGGCGCGGCGCGGCGCGGCGCCACGGCGTTACGGCGCTGCGGCTGGGTGGCGCCACCGGTGGCCACGTCCCCGACCGCGGTCAGGGCTGCCACCACCGGTGCTTGGGTCCCGAGTGCGGGACCTTGGGTTCGGGTCCGCCACGCGGCCACCAACGCTTGGCCGCCCAGATGGCGATGGGGAGGACCAGGAGCACCAGAAGACCGGCGGTCAGGGCCACCGGACAGTCCACAGCAGGTCGAAGGACGGAGGAGCGCGGTGTCCGGGCTCGGGCATCACCGAAGCGTAGACCGTGTCCGATCGGCGGCGGACGCCGGGGCATACGCCCGGAGCGTCCCGCGCCCGATCCCCCCGTCGGGCTCCGGCCGCCGCCGGGTTCCGTCCTACTGGATGTGCACGCCCGAGATGGCCCGGGCAATGATCAGCCGCTGGATCTCGGAGGTCCCCTCGAAGATGGTGTAGATCTGCTTAGACCGTCCGACAGGTGGTCAGAAGTGCCATCGCGAGCGTCGCTGTCCTGCTCTCATGATGGCCTGTATCGGGCTGTTTCCGGTAGTTGTAGGACAGAAAGTAGGACTGATCTTCGAGTAGATCTTCGAACCCGGTCAGCCCGTTCAGTAGGCCGCTACTAGGACCACGGCAAGAACGGACGGGCTCGCATCCACCAACGATGCCCAGCAACTGGAAATGGGCCGGGTGAAGCGCACGGTGGACCAGTGCGGCTCGCCTGGACCTCCAGACCAAACTCAGTCGGATACAAACGAAGTTATGTGTCTATCTTCGGTTTCAGAGAAACGTGATGCCTATTACCACAAACAATATTCCCAGGGCTCCTAGCCAAATCCGGAACTGATTCGGGCTGTTAGATACCGCCCAGAACGAGATCTTTCGTTGCCGCCCGTTTTCGTAAAGTTGGCTTATCGATCCATTAATATCGAGCACCGCCGCCAGCAAGACCATCCCACCTAGTACTAGGGCGATTACGCCAAAGACGATGCCGAAGGATGATGGTGTGGCAGAAACCAGCTCCGCGAGCGAGGGTGGGCCTGTTGTCAAAAGTGTGCTCCGTATGTGCTGAATACCCCGAATCCGGGGGTCCAATTTCTAGGTATGGACTATAGCCGCCCGAATTACTCACACTGAATCCTCCGCCGCCGAAAATATTGCCGCCGGCTTGCGTAGAGATGCCAGTGATAAATTTGGATGGCTTCTGGTCGACGATGTCACCCACATCGAGCGACACACCGGGAACTCCTGCACCTGCGCCTCCTGACTTATAGACCTTGCCTTGATTGAGGGTAATGCAACCGGCAACTACACCTAGATTGCCGCACACTTGGAGGTAGATACTCGCCGATGTAAAACCGCAGCCTCCGTACTCTTTGCAACGTGCACCGACGGCTGCCGCCAATTTCAGATGAAGGCTTTGCCTACGATTCGACAATTTGAATGAGCGGGATATCGCTGGAGAGCACTTTCCCGTACCGTACAGTCCAAATTTATTGCCGAGTAGTAGCGAGACTGACCGGCAATGCAATACCAGCCCTTGAGTCCGAGAGGGTCCGTAACATTGAGTGGATCATCCTCTGTGAACGCGTAGGGCTGACCCGTAGTCGCCACGTCGGGATCGACCGAAAGGAACTGGTCGGTGCTCGGGTCGTAGTAGCGATTAACCCACGAGCCGTTGAGGCCTGGGCGACCCGGTAGCACCGAACAGAGTTCGACAGCCATGGCCGTGGAGAGCCCAGCTCCGGGTGGGTTGCGGCATGGACCGCTCGCAACCGATCGATACTCACCCTGGTATAGCGCTGGGTGGTCTCCAAGCGGGCATGACCCAGCAACTCCGCCACGTATCGGATGTCGGCTCCCCCTTCGAGCATGAGGGTCGCCACCGAATGTCGCAACAGGTGGCAGCTACCCTTCTTGTGGATCTCGGCCTTGGACAAGTAGCGACGAACCCGCCTCGACAGCCAATCGGCACAGATGGGCGTTGCCTCCCTGGAGACGAACAGGTAGTCAGTAGTGCTGTCCTTGCAGAGTTCCGGTCTCACCAGCTCGATATACAGCCGGAGCCAAAAAGAGCGCGCGTTCGCCTATCGGAACGTAGCGGTCCTTGGCTCCCTTTCCGCTCCGGACGAATACCGTTCCACGGTCGAAGTCGACGTCCCTCATCCGGAGTTCGATCAGTTCGCTCCGTCTCAGCCCGCAGGAGTAGAACACTTCGAGGACGGCCCGATCTCGGAGGCCGAGTGGTCGTTTCACGTCGGGACACGCCAGGAAGGCTGCCATCTCACCAACACTGAGGGTTGCCTCGGGAAGTCTGCGATCCGGTCTAGGCAGGCTCAGGTCACTCGCTGGATTGACCGTGATTTTCCCGCTCCTTCGGAGCCACGAGAAGAACTGCTGGACAGGGATGAGACGCTGAGCCTGGGTTCCGAACGTGAGGGGTTCGCCATTCCCCTTACGATGAGCGAAGAGTGTCTCCTGGTACTCCTTCAGGAGCTCGTAGGTGACGAGCCCCACCTCGTCGATCCCCTTCGCCTCTAGGAACCGCGTGAAATAGCCGAGGTAGCGTCGGCGATCTGCTGCCGTCGTCTTGGCGTAGTTGTGGACTCCTAACCACAAGAGGTACTGCTCGATGTCGGTATCGATGGCCCTCATGAATCGTCTCCTTTGTCATTGGACAGGGCGACGAGTGCTGATGCTGAGGCTTGGACCGCCGCCCAAGTAGCTGTCACCTTGGAATCGGCAGCGTGGAGGTCAAGGTGAAGGGCCGGTCACAAAGGAATAGGTCGACCATCTTGAGATTGCAACCTTCGCAGGTTCGGCCCAGATGTCACACCCTGTCCCTATCGTTCTAACTAAAGCACCATCCATAAGGAGGAGGGGTAGATGGCAATCAATGATCGAAAAACCGACTCGGCAACGATTCATGCCGCCCTGCACTCACTTGGTCAGTTGCCGCTGTGGGTCTGGGCAGTCCTTCTGATCGCGGTTGTAAGGACCACGGGTGTGCATCGGACACGTCGAGGCAGGAGACGCTCGTGACGAAGCTTCGGACCTAGACGCTCGGTGAGTAGATGGCCGCTACTAGGACCACGGCAAGAACGGACGGGCTCGCATCCACCAACGATGCCCAGCAACTGGAAATGGGCCCGGTGAAGCGCAGAACGGTGAGACCAGTGCGGCTCGCCTGGACCTCCAGACCAAACTCAGTCGGATACAAACGAAGTTATGTGTCTATCTTCGGTTTCAGAAACACCGATGCTCTATTACCGACGAAACAGATATTCCCAGGGCTCCTAGCCAAATCCGGAACTGATTCGGGCTGTTAGATACCGCCCAGAACGAGATCTTTCGTTGCCGCCCGTTTTCGTAAAGTTGGCTTTATCGATCCATTAATATCGAGCACCGCCGCCAGCAAGACCATCCCACCTAGTACTAGGGCGATTACGCCAAAGACGATGCCGAAGGATGATGGTGTGGCGAGAAACCAGCTCCGCGAGCGAGGGTGGGCCTGTTGTCGAAAAGTGTGCTCCGTATGTGCTGAATACCCCGAATCCGGGGGTCCCAATTTCTAGGTATGGACTATAGCCGCCCGAATTACTCACACTGAATCCTCCGCCGCCGTAATGAATTGCCGCCGGCTTGCGTAGAGATGCCAGTGATAAATTTGGATGGCTTCTGGTCGACGATGTCACCCACATCGAGCGACACACCGGGAACTCCTGCACCTGCGCCTCCTGACTTATAGACCTTGCCTTGATTGAGGGTAATGCAGCCGGCAACTACACCTAGATTGCCGCACACTTGGAGGTAGATACTCGCCGATGTAAAACCGCAGCCTCCGTACTCTTTGCAACGTGCACCGACGGCTGCCGCCAATTTCAGATGAAGGCTTTGCCTACGATTCGACAATTTGAATGAGCGGGATATCGCTGGAGAGCACTTTCCCGTACCGTACAGTCGCAAATTTATTGCCCGAGTAGTAGCGAGACTGACCGGCAATGCAATACCAGCCCTTGAGTCCAGAGGGTCCGTAACATTGAGTGGATCATCCTCTGTGAACGCGTAGGGCTGACCCGTCGTCGCCACGTCGGGATCGACCGAAAGGAACTGGTCGGTGCTCGGGTCGTAGTAGCGATTGACGAGGTAGAGGAGCCCCGAGGGATCTGTGAACGATCCCTGGAATCCAATGAATGTTGTGCCGGCGGTTCCGCCCTCGACGACCTGATTCCCATAGGTCGAGTATGCGGACTGCTCCTTCATTGCTCCCGCGGTGCTGAGCACGTCTTGGACACCGGAGGGAATGACCGTCAGGTAGGTCACAACGTTGGTACTCAGGTGGATCTGCTCGACGGGAGCGGTGCCACCAAAGAGCGTGGGTCCGTAGATGTAGGCGTAGTCACCGTCATCCATCATGAGGGGTGTCGACCCACCGTCCACGTTGTCCCAACTGAACTTGAACTGGAATCCGGTGGAAGGAGACTCGCTCATGCGGAGTCCGTCTCCGTTGTAGGTGTACTTGGTGGCACCAGCCTGTGGGGACGAACAGCTCGGGAGGGAGTAGGCGCCCTTGGACCAGCACAGCTCGCCGTATGCGTTCCACTGATCTGTCGACGAACCCACTGGAGGGGCAGCGCAATTGTTGGGTTTGTAGGTACCCGATTCGAAGTAGGTTGCGCACCGTTGCCCATCCGCCGTGTAGGAGAACGTGGCGTCATCGGTGGCCGGCGGATTGTTGAGATTGTACACAGAGGTCAACTGTGCTCCGGAGTTGTAGTAGTAGTCGATCGCCGACTGTCCGGTCGGCTGGTCGACCTGAACCTCTCCATTCGCGGCATTGGTATAGGTATCGGCGATGGAGCCTGTCCCGGTGGGATTCGAGGCCGTGCTCACCTGCTTGTAGCTGTTGTACGAGTCGGTCGGCGAAGTGAAGGTGCCCAACTGGTTCGTGGTGGCCTCCTGCTCGTCGGCGTTGTAGGTCCACGAGTTTGTTCCCGCAGTGGGCCCGGCGTAGTTGGCTGAGGTCAAGTTGCCGGTCGGGTCGTAGCCGTAGGAGAGGGACTCGGCCGTTGTGGTCGGGTAGCTGATCTTCCCCAGTTGGGAGTTCTGGTTGTAGTTGGAGTAGGTGATGGTGTGCCCGAACCAGTCCTTGGTCGTGGCCAACCGCCCATCGCCATCGTAGGTCCGGTCGACCACCGAGTTGGTCGAGCTCGGGGCGTTGGCGCAGTTCGGGCTGGCAATCACCGGATAGGTGATGCAGGTGGCCTCGGCGGCCACGTCGTAGGTGTAGGCGATGGTCCGGGCGTTGTCGTCGCTGGACGAGAGCAGGTTGCCGTCGGCGTCGTAGGTGTAGTTCGAGGTCACCTGTCCGGTTGCTCCGTTGTTGTCGACCATCTGACTTCTCAGATTGCTCGGATAGTACGCGTAGGTGGACACCCCGACGCCGGTCGGTGGTGACGAGCACGCCGAAGTCGACAGGGTCGGCGCGATGTAGCACTCCCGACCGTCGGCGTCGTATGCCGTCGAGACCGTGTTGCTGGCGGCGTCGACGGACTCGATCTGGTTGCCGTCGGCGTCGTAGGTGTAGTTGGTCGTGCCACTGGATGGCGACGTCACCGAAGTCGCATCGGTCGGAAATGCCGGGTTGGTATACCCGTAACTGGTGACCAGGCCGTTCGGATCAGTGGAAGAGACGAGCTGGCCCTCGTTATTCATGTTGTTGTAGGTGTCTCCCGTGGTGGCGGCACAGGACGTGGCACTCACGGCCCCGGTGACACACGTCCGCCCGAAGATGTCGTAGACGTTGTAGGTGATCTCGTTGGCCATCGGATCGAGTACTGCGTTCGGCTGGGTCGGATAGGTCAGATCCGAGTAGCCATAGTGCGTAGTCTGACCGTTGGGGTCGGTCACCGTCAGCGGGGCCGAGGTGTCGTCCAGGTAGCCGGTGATGGTGCTCTGACCGGGGGGACTTGAGCAGTTGGGGTTACTCACCGCGGATGTCGACCGTAAGGTCCGGCGCACCCGGCCCTGGGAGTCATAGGCGGTGGAGGTCACACCTCCGGGATCGCTCTCATTGATGACATTGCCCGAGAGGTCGTCAGTGTAATTCGTGACCCGGCCCAGCGGTGCCGTTGTCGATGCCAGGTTGCTGTTGCCCCAGTAGCTGTGCGCCGTCTCAAAAGGGTTCGAGCCGAACCCGCCGGCCCCCGAGCCGTCGGGGGGAATCGTGTAGATGAGGCGGGCCAGGCCGTCGTAGTCGTTCGAGGTCGCCTGAGCTGAGCCGGTGCCTTGGGCCACCGTCTTGGAGGTGACATCACCCATGGCGTCGTAGGTGTAGTCGGTCGAACCCACCGGTGCCCCGTTGGGGCTGGATCCGGTGTTGGTACAGGAGGATCCGCCGGTCACCGTGGGCTGGGCCGTCCAGCAGAGCAGTTCGTTGGTGTAGTAGCCGCTCGCGTGGTGTTCCCCAGTGGATCGGTTTCCGAGAGCTCATTGCCGAATGAGTCGTAGGTGTAGGTGGTCGAGCCGGTGGGCGGACTCGAGCACGAGGCGCCGTTGGGAATGGTGACCCCAGCCGCCGCCGTCCAACACAGCTCATCGAAGTTATTGCCGCCTGAGTTGTTGTACATCGAGGTCGTCACGTTGCCGTTGGGATCGGTATACGAAGTGACGTTACCCACGGAGTCCGTGAGAATGGTGCCCGTGCCCGGGGAAGCGGAAGGCAACACCACCGTCTCGGTCGTCGGGGCGTCCTGGTTCTGAGTTCCGGGAAGACGTAATTGAATCCGAAGTTGGCGTCGGCCATGGTGAAATTCGTGTCGGCACCGTATTCGTTCCCGACCAGCAGACCGTCGAAGTACGAGTCCAGGTCGTGCTCACCATCGGGGTAGGTGACATCAACATTCTGACCGTTGGTCGTACACCCGGCCGAGGTGGCACAGGTGGTTTGGGTGTAGTTGGTGAAGGTCGTCCCCTGACCATCCGGAGCGTTCTCCTGGCTGACCATGCCGTTGCTGTAAAAGATCTGCTCCTGTCCGCCATCGGGCGTGGTGACGGCCGTGATCTCGTGGGCGTAGGGAGCCGCGCCGCCTTGCGGAGTGAAGTTCCAGGTCGAATCGTCGAACCCGCCGTTGGAGATACTTTCCAGATCGACGTTGCCGCCATAGCCGATGATGTAGTCGGTGCCGATGGGGTCCCAGATATTGCCGATGATGCCGTAGATGTTTTGGAAGGCCACCACTGAATGGCCGAACTGGTCGGTCTCAGCGATGCACATGTACTCCCCACTGGTGGGGCAGTTGCTCTGCGAGCCCGGGCTGATGCTGTACTGGTAGCCGACGGATGTCGGATTGGCCATGTCGCCGGTGTAGACCAGCTGGCCGAGATAGTTGAAGGTGCTGAGACTCTTCTGTCCGTTTTCGGCCAGCTCATTGGTGTTGTAGGCGAACGACACGCCGGCCTGGGCATCCACCCGGTTCGGAGCACAGAAGGACTGACTACTGCCGGGAAGGGTGTACTTCTCGGGATCGTTGTAGCTCCCGGCAGGACAATTGCTTCCCGAGGGCGTCTGGAAGTTGAGTTGGGAGCCGTTGCCCTCATTCACGACAATCGACCCCGCTGACGAGTTGTAGACGAGCGAGGCGCTGAAGTTCGAGTCCCACCCCTCCCCGAAGGAGGTGAGGGCCGAGGAGGAGGCGGACCGCTCGGCGTCATAGGTGAGGGTGACCCCCATGTCCGTGCCGACGGCAGGATAGGAGAACAGGGTGTGGGTGATGGAGAAGTCACCGGTGGCAGGATCGACGTCTTGCCCGCTCGAAATGCTCGTGGCCTTGTCCGAGCCGATGAGCGAGGTCGCCGTGCAAGAGAGACAGCCTTCCGATGGGTTGCCGCCTCCCCATAATTCCTGAGGGGTGTAGGTGGTGAACGAACCGGAGACGGAGACCTTCTGTCCTCCGGAGGGACCGGCCGACTGCAACGAAGGAGCAGCATCGATCACTGCCAAGGCTCCCAGCAGGAGGGCGAAGACCAGCGGGATGCTGAGGATCGAAAACAGCGATTGTCGCGGATTTTTGTTTGATGCTGGTCCACCGATCATCGTCTTCCATCCCTTCTTGGACCTCCGTTGCTCCACCGTCGAGCCAACGGAGTTGTCGAATCTGCCGCTGCGTCCTTTGCCCCTCTGTCCCTCGCCGATCTCTTCACCGATGCTCATGACGCCGCCACCGAGGTGAGCTTCCAGCTGGAAGCATCGGTGGTCGAGGCAGTGATGGCTTGGGATCCCTGATGACCCACCACCACGCAGTGACTGGACTCGGGACACGAGAGTCCCGACACCGAAGTGGCGCCACCGGGGGGACTGGCTGTCGTCCACGTCGTTCCCCCGTCGCTGGTCGAAGCGAAGGCGGCGCCTGCGCTTCCCCGGGGCTGGCCCCTCCGGCAAAGCAGGTGCTCGGACCCGAACAGGCGATCTGCTCGAGCGACCCGGTCTTCGCTGGGAAGGCCAGCTGCTGCCAGGTCTGACCGCCATCGTTTGTGCTGACGGCAATGGCCGGAGCATCAGGATGGTAGAGACCAGCGGGATTGGGCCCGATGGCTACACAGTGCAATGCCGTTGAACAGCTGATGGACCGGAGTGCGCCCGTGCCATTGGCCACCGTCCGTTCCTGCCATGTGGCTCCGCCGTCGGCGCTCACATAGATCCCCGCGCCGACAGCGATGCAGAGCGACGAGGTGGGGCAGGTGACACCTCCGATGCCGAGAGTGCCCATAGGCAGGGAGATCGGCGTCCACGTGGATCCGGCGTCCACCGATCGCAACAGTTGGCCCCAGTAGGGGCCGCCGGGGTTCGGCGACACTCCCGAGGCCAGGCACACCTTGGCGCCGGTGCAAGCCACACCCAGCAGGGTGGTGTCAGCAGTCGGAGGAACCGTCCGGGACCAGGTGGTCCCACCGTCGTGGGTGGCGAGCAGGGTCCCCTCGCCAGCAGCCACACAGTCACTAGCGTCGCCGCAGGCGATGGCGTTGAGGGTGGACGTTGATGGGGGAACCGCCACGTTCGACCACGACGAGCCGCCGTCACCACTCGAGGAAACGACTCCAACCCCCGTAGCGTCAGCCCCGACGGCCAGACATTTCGTGGCATCCGGACAGGCGACGTCGTTGAATGCGCCCTTGCCCGGTGACGCACCACCTGGAGTGCGTAGACCAGGCGCCTGTGTCTGAGAGGGACCCGACGGGATGGTGGACAGGGTCGGATCAGCGGTCGTTGATGTTCCGGTGCCGGTGGCACCTGTCGAAGTGGTCGGGCTCGCTGAGCCCGAGAGGGCTCCCGAGGCTTCGATGCCGACGCTCAGGCCGGCCACGACCATGGCCACCGAGACTGCGGCGACGATCAGTCCTCGGCGCCTGGTGCGAATAGGGCCCGCTCCACGATCACGGCCATAGGCTGGCGAGTGACGGTCGTGGTCGAACTTCTTACGATTGTTCCGGGAAGCTGACACCAGAACTCCTCACTCTCGAAGACTCCCGCCACCACACGGCGTTCGTCAGGGACCTGTTCGAAGAACGATCGGCTGCGCCGTTCTGGGAACATCCGGTCAACGGTCAGAGTCGCTACGTAGAGTGCTTACTTGATCACTCTGCGTGTGGCTCACGAGAACCAAATCTGGTCTGCAGCGGCACCGAAGTCAATCCCGGATCAAGGAATTTCGAAGGTTCTCCCGACGGCAAGTTGTCGAGAAGACATGAGGACGAGCCAGAAGCGCCGATACATCATTTTCATTTCTCGGTGGTTGCGGAAGCTCGCTCTTGAATGAAGACATCGGGACTCGGTGGGTGCGCGTCCTTCGGACTACAACCCGAATCCGTAGTCCCTGTCGTGCTCGATCGACCGGTCGTCACTGCGCGACCGGTAGCGCTCGATGGTGAGTGCCGGCACAGGTCGGGGATTCAGTTCGCCCTCAACCGCCCAACGTTCATTGTCATTCTCATGGTTGAGCTGGTTGACCTGGGCGTTCAGCCGATGGAGCTGTTCGGTGACCCTCGGGTGCTCATCCAGCCATTGCTCCCGTTCGCCGATCTCGTGGTCGATGTCGCTGACCTTCTCCTTGGCTTGCTCCAGAGCTCCCGTGAGCTTGCGCTCCTCGGCTTCCAGGAGCTTGTCCAGCTTCTCCTCGGCCGCTGTCACTCGTTCGGCGTCTAGACCGGCCTCCCGGCGGGCATCCCGGCGGATGCTCCGCGGACGGTCCTTGTTGGCGGCCGTTCGTTCATGGTCGAAGGCGCGTCGGCGAGCACTGAGCAACTCACCGGCGACCCTCGCCAGGTCGCCGGCGGCACCCCACCCCCGTTCCTTCCGGAGGTTGGCGAGATCCCGCTCGGCCGCTTTGCATTCGTAGGTGGCTGAAACCAGCTGGTGGTCGATGGATTGGGGGATGGCCGCCTCCAGGGCGTCCCGTTCCGCCCGAAGGGCCAGCTTTCGGAGCGCGGCCGGCTCGGGTGATTCAAGCCCGGGCGCACCCGGTTGTGGGGTGCCGGTGTCGATGGCCCACCGCTCCCGTCGTTCCCGCTCCCAGTTCCGGACCAGATCCTCCCGGGCCTGATCGAGGTCATCGGCCACCAGGTAGAGGCGGGTCTCCTCCCTGGCCCTGGACATGGCCACATAGGCCAGCTCCCTCCCTCCCCGTCCTCGTAGACGTGGGCGATGTCATGGGTGGCTCCTTGGCTGCGGTGGACCGTGGTGGCATAACTGTGAGCCAGCTTGGCCGCTACGGACTCCTGTTCCAGCCGGAACCGCCGGCCGTCCTCCACCTCGATGATCAGACGTTGGGATTCGGCCTGGACCTCAGTGACCACTCCCCACTCCGAGGTGACGATCTGACCTTGGGCCAGAGGGGCCAGGGCGATGATCCGGTCACCGGCCGCATACCTGACTCCGCCGACCACCAGCTCGGGTCCGGACACCCGGCCTGCTGCGACCATCCGCTCCCGGGCCAGGCGGTTCGACTCGGCCACGTTCGCCCGTTTCCAGGCGAACATGGCGGCGTCCTTGCCCCTGAGCGCATCCTTTGCCGACCGGTCGACCAGATGGGCCAGGGCCTCGTCTCGGCTGCGAACGGTGGCCACCGGCCGTGGTTGACGTAGAATCGACGGCCCGGGCGACGTCGCCGGCGCGGAGCTCACCGAGTGCGGCCCGTTCAGCTTCATTGTGCTGCCGGATGTTCTGGGCGAGGGTGTGCACGAGGCCGCCATGGCGTTGACCAGGGCGCCCAGGGCGCCCCTACCTTGACCGCACCCAACTGGCGGTCGTCACCCACCATGACCACCTTGGTTCCGGCCCATCGGGCCTGATCGAGCAGAAAGGCGATGTCCCGGTCCTCGGCCATGCCCGCCTCGTCGAGGACCAGGACGTGCTTGGAAGTCAACCGCATCTGATCACGCTCCAGCCGCCAGCGGAGTGAAGCCAGAGTCCGGGACTCGGCGAGCCCTGCCTCCTCACCGAGAGTTCGGGCTGCCTGACCGGACGTCGACGTGCCGATCACCGTAAAGCCTCCGTGCTCGAACGCATCCCGGACGGCGGCCATCACCGTGGTCTTGCCGGAGCCGGCCACCCCTTCGACCAACTCCACGCCCCGGCCCGAGGTGGTGATGCCCATGACCGCCGCCTGCTGTCCGGGGGTCAATAAAGACCCCAGGACAGCGGCTTGGCGGTCCAGAGATGCGGTTCCCACCTCGGGCGGCACCCTGGCCGCACCCAGGTTTTCCACACTCGCTCCACCGCCTGTTCGATGGCCCGCTCGGTGGCGATGACGTGGGCCGTGGCGTAGGCCCGCTCGGAAGCCCGGGGCACGCCGAGCAGAGGGATGGCGTCGGGATCCCGGAGGACTCTGTCGGTGGCCTTTTCGAGCTCGACGGCGGGCAGACCGAACACACGGGGGGCCACGGCCACGATCACGTCCCGCTTGGCAAAGACCTTGCGTTCCGACAGCGTCCCGCTCGGCCCCAGCACCCTTTCGGCCAGTTGCCGCAGGCCCTGATCGGAGAAGCGCTGGCCGGTGTGTTCACGCCCGTACTCGATCCCGGCCTGCTCGATATCGGCCACCAGCTGCTCGAGTGGGAAGCTGCGTCGGCCAGCTCCTTCCGCCAGACCGGCAACAGTTCGTCGACCCCGGTGTGGCGCTTGATGGTTCTGGTCTCACGGGCCGCCACCTGGCGGGCCTGGTAGGAGTCAAAGCCCTTTTCGGCCAACGCCTGGTTGATCTCCTGGGACCGCTTGGAGTGGACGGCCAGGGCCTTGTCGGGGATGCCCTGGATCTTCCAATGGCCGAGCTTGCCGAGGGTCGGGGTCGTCCTCGATCCCGTAGCCCAGGTCGACAGCCTTCCTCGCCGAGGCCACCCGGCCGACCATGGTGGCGGCGTGGAGGTGCTCCCGCCACAGGGTGGTGTCGGGAGCCTTGGTTCCGCCCTCTCGTCGAGCATCTCGATCACATTGGCGATGAGCACGTGGTCGTGAGGCCCAGGATCCCCGGCCCGAGTAGTGGCGTGCCGGGCGTGGGCGTAGACGAGGCCGGTGGTGGGTGTGGGCACGGCGGCCACACCCCGCCGGCCACCGCGTTCTCTGGTCAGCTGGTCGAGATAGTCCAGCGTGGCGTCCCGCTCGGCGTCCATGATGACGTGCATGTCGTCCATCCGGCTGAGGACCTCGAACTCGGCCACCGACTTGTGGGCAGCGATGACCAGCTCCATGCCCGGCCGCTTGGCGTTGACTAGGCGTTCACCGGTCCGAGGATCACACGCTCCGCCCGGGCCGTAGATGGCGTCGTAGGAGGGGCCGTCGACGGGGCCGACAAGGCCAAGGGATTCGGCTCCCATCCCGCCCCAGAGGAGCGGGGTCTCACCCCTCGAGGCGAGTCTCGAGACCGGCTCGGGAAGTCGTCGCCGCGCTCGATGATGGTCTCCCGGTGATAAGCAACAGAATCGGCTCCCATCATCCGCATCCAGGCCACAAAAAGCTCCCTCTCACCGGCAAGGGGAACCCCTTGCAATCGTGTTCAGAAGTTGAGTTTCCGGAGTCGACGTCACCCTCAACGTCACCCTGCCTGGTCAGGGATCCCAAGTCGAGGCAGCCCGAGTGGGATGTGACAGTCGATCCGGCACAATCCAAATCTGCTGGTTTGTAAATGGCCCATCGATGGATTGGCCCGCTGACGCTCAGATCCGAACTGCCGGCTGGGGGCATGCGAGTTGGCGATCCGGATTCGATCGCTGTGAGCCAGAAGTTGATGCCGATGAGTTGCTCGTCGTTGTACACGCCCTAGCGTTGAACGCTACGAACTCGTCCAGCAGGCCGTCGTTCGAGGTCGAAAGGAGCAGGAGCCAAAGCGGACCGAGGCGTCCGGCGGATAAATCGACAAGGTGAGGCTCCATCTGAGCCGGCGCCTCGGAGCGCCACCGTGCTGGCCGAATCCGTGGGTGCACCAATAGCCTCTGACCTGCGAGGGTGACGTCCGAGGGTGACGTCGGGGGGTGGACGTTGAGGGGGACGTTTGGCGATGGGAAAAGCAGCCCGCTCTCCTGCGAACCGCCGTCACACCGGCTGCTTTTGGCATTCCGCCTTAGGACATCCGCGTCCCCATTTATCTCCTGCTGCCGAGGTCATCAGCAGGGCCATACGGTTCGTGAACAGGCCCGTTGGGGTAGAGGGTGAAGGGACGCAATGAGAACCAAGCGACCTATATTGTGGGTCCAGCTATTCACCTCAGCCGAGCTCCGTCGGAGTCGCCAGAGGTGTATCGAATGAAGAGATTGCCTCGGGCTATGGCGAAGTGGAAGAGGCCGAGACAGGCACTGTCTGAGCTGCCCCCATTTGGGCAAGGTCGCTTGGCGCAGGTCCGATTCCGTAGTCCGTCGACTTACCCGTACTCGAATCGACTACGAAGGTTATCGTTGTGCCAGCCGGAGCAACTCCGCCTCGTGGAATCCGAGCCGAATTGTCGGTAAAGTTGCCTGTGAACACGACAACGGAGACCGCATCCGAGCCGCTGAATCCATCGAGCCCCGCATCCACCACTTCGTTGGCAATACTTCGAGTGGTCTGGTAGACGTCAGCAGAAGAAGGAGTTACCCCTGTCCGCTGGTTGACTACTTCAGCCAACTGCGAAACGAGGGAAGATGTTGCAGCGCTCACCGGGACTGAAGCGGCGGCAGCTTCGCTGCGATGGCCCCCCTGCGACTCCACGGCCCTTGCCCCCGCGAAAGTGGTGACTGCTGCCACAGCTATGGCTGCCACTAGAACGGCTTTCTTGATCATCGTGACCTCATTTCGTCAATCGTCAGTTAAACGAGTTCGTCCAAACGTAGTTCGTGATATACCACGCACCGGTGGCCGGCGGATTTATGTAAGTCGTTGCTGATGGCCAATTGTTATGCCAGCCGCCGGCATAGTCCTGCCACTGCATCGAACCGTCGACTGATCCACTCAAGTAGCTTGAGCTTGATCCCGTGTAGGCCTCGACACCGGTTTGAAGAAAATCGGATACTCCGGGGTTTGAAGTACTTGTTCCTTGGTGAGATCCACCGATGTAGACATTCCAGGTATTGCTGCCCGCCTAAGCCGCAGCGACCGAAATGTTCTGGTTCATATAGTTAGTGGGATTGGGAAAGCTGGGAATATGTTCGTGGTAGCCCCCACCGTTCGGACGCATATCAGCCCAAAACCAGTTCGGCCCAGGACCGCTGTATCCAGCGACTGCACCGTAGGTGTACCCAACCTCAACCCAAGTACTCCCCGGGGGTCCATTGTTGGTCCCGACCCAGAGCTCCTCGTCCAGGAACTTGCCTGATGACCAATCCGCGGCCGATCCTGAAACCACGTACACAGTATCGGCTCCCCCGAACGAGGCGCTGTACATCTGGGCAATCCCGTAACAATGCGATGAGACGCAGTTCACACTGGCACCAACTGGGCTCGTTTCAAGGAGTGTTCCTGACAGTACTACTGCCATTCCGAGGATCAGGATCGCGCCCGAACGCCTGAGCTTCGGCTGACCTCGACCACCTGCTTGCGACTTGCGCACTGGCCTCTCCTCTCGACGGCAATATGACGCTTCGTGGTTGCTCCACCACCTAAAGTGATCTTGCCTTACTCAAATGTCAAGGGGGTCGAGGCACGAAATTCTGAGGGTGGCCGGATGAGATCACATGCAGCCTCTCGAGGAGGACTGAAAATGAATCAGTTCGATGCGTGCTGTTGCTTCCACCGCTCTGAATCGAGGCGCCTGGATCTCTGGATGACTCAGGGGATCAGCTCCCCGGCAAGCGGTTCATCCATGTCCACTCAGTTGAATCTTCGGATGCCAACGTAACCCTCGCTGGCCAGGAGGACCGGAATCGCGATGGGACGGGTCAATGCCGAGGTTATGCCTACGCGCACGCAACCGTCGGTCAAGTGGGCCTGGGGTGCCTCCTCAGGCCCACCGTCGTCTGCTAGCCGATCACCATTTGGATGTCGAACGCGGCAAACCGGAGACTGGCTCGAATATTTGGGCCAGGACTCTGACCTGGGAGGGTGACGTTGCAAAGTGGCGGGTGCAATTGTCGCCACCGGCTGAATACTGACCCCTTATCACCGCCCGAATACTGACCCCTTATCACCGCCCGAAAATTGACCCCCCTTCCCGGTGGTCCACGACTGAGTGTGCTGGATCACGGACCCTGGCTGGATCGCCAGCCGGGGAGGAAGGACATGATCAACGTGGACGACTGGGCCGAGATCCGTCGGCTGTACTTCGCCGAGCGGCTGGGCATCAAGACGATCGCCAGGCAGCTGGGCGTGGCGAGGAACACCGTGAGGACGGCAGTGCGGGGGTCCGCTCCGCCGGACTACAAACGAGAACCCAAGGGCTCGCTGGTGGACGCCGTCGAGAACCAGATCTGTGAGCTGCTCCGGGACTGCCCGACGATGCCGGCGACGGTGATCGCCGAGCGCATCGAATGGCAGCACGGCATCACCATCCTGCGGGACCGGGTGGCCGAGCTCCGGCCTTTGTTCCGGCCGCCGGATCCCTGTCAGCGCACCCACTACGTGCCCGGCGAGGTGGTCCAGTTCGACCTGTGGCAGCCGGACTACGAGATCCCCCTCGGGTTCGGCCAGATGGACAAGCTCTGGGTGGTCACGGCGGTCTCTGGCTACTCCCGGTTCATGGGCGCCCACCTGGTCCCGACCCGGGCCGGGCACGACGTGCTGGCCGGGATGTTGTCCTGCCTGCAGCAGATCGGTGGCATCCCCCGCACTGCGGTGTGGGACGGTGAGGGCTGCATCGGCCAGTGGCGCCGGGGCAAGCAGGTCTACACCGAGGAGTTCCAGCGGTTCCGGGGGACCCTCGGGATGGGTGCCCGACTGTGCAAGCCCAACGACCCCGAGGCCAAGGGCATGAACGAGCGGGCCAACGGCTACTACGAGACCTCTTTCCTCCCCGGGAGGACGTTCTCTGACGTGGAGGACTTCAACGCCCAGCTGCACGCCTGGCTGAAGCGGGCCAACCGGCGGGTGCACGCCACCACCCGGATGGTCCCGGCCGAGCAGATCTATGAGGACCGGGGCTCGATGAGCGCCTTCCCACCGGTGCTGCCCGACCCGGCGTTGCGCCTGGCCACCCGCCTGCCGAGGGACCACTACGTCCGCGTCGACACCAACGACTACTCGGTGAACCCCCGCTTCGTGGGCCGCCGCATCGAGGTCCGGGTCGACCTCGAGTGGGTCATCGCCACCTGCGGCGGGGTGGAGGTGGCTCGCCACCGGCGCTGTCTGGCCAAGCACCAGAGCATCCTGGACGCCACCCACGCCATGACGCTGCGGATGATGCGGGCCGAGGAGGTCCCAGTCCCGCCGCTGGAGACCCTGGTCGAGGAGCGGGACCTGGCCGACTACGACAAAGCCCTCGGGGTGGCGTGATGGCCACCAAGTCCAAGCCGGCGAGCGATCTCGCCTACCTGTGCCGGGCGCTCAAGGCCCCGTCCCTGGCCCAGGCCTATGAGCGCCTGGCCGACGGGGCCCGCACAGAGAGCTGGACCCACGAGGAGTTCCTGGCCGCCTGCCTCGAGCGGGAGGTGGCGGCCCGCCAGTCCAACGGCGGGGAGATCCGCATCCGGGCCGCCCGGCTCCCGGCCCGCAAGACCTTGGAGGAGTTCGACTTCGACCACCAGCGGAGCCTCAAGCGGGACGTGATCGCCCACCTCGGGGCGCTCGACTTCGTGGAGGCCAAGGAGAACGTGATCTTCCTCGGGCCACCGGGGACCGGGAAGACCCACCTGGCCATCGGCCTCTCCATCCGAGCCTGTCAGGCCGGGCACCGGGTGCTGTTCGCCACCGCGGCCGAGTGGGTGGATCGGCTCGGCCAGGCCCACGACGCCGGCAAGCTGCACGAGGAGCTCACCCGGCTGGGCCGCTATCCGCTGATCGTCATCGACGAGGTCGGCTACATCCCTTTCGACGCCCAGGCCGCCAACCTCTTCTTCCAGCTGGTGTCCTCCCGTTACGAGCGTGCCAGCGTCATCGTCACCTCCAACAAGCCCTTCGGCCGCTGGGGCGAAGTGTTCGGAGACGCCGTCGTGGCCGCCGCCATGATCGACCGACTGGTCCACCACGCCGAGGTGGTCTCGATGAAGGGCGACAGCTACCGGCTGAAGGACCGAGACCTCGGGAGGGTGCCTACTGACGACGCTGCGTGACGGTGGCCCCGGGAGGGGGGTCAATTTTCAACCGGTGGCAGGGGGTCAGTTTTGGAGCGGTGTTGACAGCCAATCAGGGTGACGTTGGCTTTGCACCAGACGGCAGACCGTTTCGATGGCCCCAAGTGGAGGGCCGAGGAGTTGCCGGGGCCGCTCGTCCTGGCGGTGCAAGGGTGACGTTGTGATCACCGGGGTGACGTTCGCTAAGGAGCTCCGACCTCCTTCGACAATTCCAGGGTGACGTTGAGGGTGACGTTGATCTGGAGAATCAATCACTACGAAGGGATAGCCCCTACGTCGAAAGAACACCACTCGCCTACCGCCGGAGAACAAGCAGCACGTCGGAACGGCGTCGGTCAAGGAGAGGGACATGATAAGAGACGACAACAAACAGTTGGAGCTGAGGCCGGTTACGAATGGTCCCGCTTCGATCGAGCTGCTCACCATCCCGGAAGCAGCCCGGTTCCTCCGGATCGGGCGATCAGCGGCCTACGACTTGGCCCGTCGATTCGAGGCTACCGGCGGCGCGGAGGGCATTCCCTGCGTCCGGGTGGGTGCGCGTCTACTCCGGGTACCGGCCGACGCTCTTCGGGCCATGGTGACGATAAGGCCCTGAGCCAAATGGGCCACTGCGAGCGACGAAGTCGGGGTAAGCAGAAGTCCAGTGGGCAAAGTGGACCTTCCTGCTTACCAGTCCACTGGAGGAAGCCGATGCGTAGTCAGCCCTGGCTGGCCACCTCGGCCGTGCCGGTGGAACCGTCGAGGACAGCGCCCAGCAGATCGGCGATGCCCCGGTCGGCAGCCTCGACCGCATGGGCATAGACCCGGAGCGTCATCGCCGGATCGGAGTGACCCAGGCGATGGGCGACGGTCCGCACGTCGTGGCCGCCGGCAATGGCCATGGTCGCCGAGAAGTGACGCAGGTCATGGAGTCGCCAGCGCTTGTCGATGCCAGACGCCTCACGGGCGCACCGCCACCACCACCCGATCCGGTCGGGGCTTGGGGGTCCCTCGCCAATGTTGAAGACGTAGGGCCCATACGGCTCGTACTCGATACGAAGCTCGTTCCACAGCCGGACAGTCTCGGTGTCGAGGGTCACGGTGTGCCGTTCTGCGGTCTTGGTTCGTGTGTCCACGAACCTGGAGGCCTCACTCCCATCTCCCGCGCCACGGATGACGGTGATGGCGGAGTCGACCGTGAGCACCGAGCCGTCGAGGTCGGTCCACCGGAGGGCGGCCAGCTCGGCTCGGCGGGCCCCCGCCACTGCCGCCAACCGGAGGGCCAAGCCGGCCAGAGGGTCGCTGTCGGCGGCCGCCCTGATCACAGCGACCGCGTCGGCCGGACTCATGGCGTCACGAGGCGTGCGCTTGACCCCGGGGGGCCGGCTGAGTGCAGCCGGGTTGGAGGGGATCCAGCCCCAGACGACCGCCTGTTGGAGCGCCGCCCGGAGCACGGTGAGCCGGTTGCGGATGGCCGCATCGCCCAATCCGGATCGACGCATCCGGGTGAGCCATCGGTCTACCTCGGCGACACCGAGCCGGGCCAAGGGTGTCCGGGCGATGGCATCCTTCTGGACGAGTCGGACCCGACTGGTCTGGTCCCGCAGGCTGGCCGGCGTATAGGAGCCCTCGTTGCGCTCGAGCCAGCCGTCCAGGGCGTCGGACACCGTGCGGCCTCCGGCACCCCGTTGGGGAGCAGATTCGAGCCGGGCAGCTTCCCGTAGTGCCTCCCGCTTGCCGCCCCGGACGGTGACCGACGTCTGGGTGGGCCGACCGGTTCCGTCGCGGCCGGTGAAGACCCGTACCTGCCAGACCCCTGGACTGCGCTCCCGAATGGTCGCCACAGAGAAGAACGGTAGCAAAAAGTAGGACAAAGTAGGACAAGACCCCGATTTCGCCCGATTTGTAGATCTGGGCGACGGCCGATCGCCTCCGGAAGGCCGGAGACAAAATCCCAGCTCAACTACTTAATATGCACTCCAGAAATAGCCCGGGCGATGATCAGACGCTGGATCTCGGAGGTTCCCTCGAAGATGGTGTAGATCTTCGAGTCGCGATGCCAGCGCTCCACCGGGTGCTCGCGGATGTAGCCGTAACCACCCATGATCTGGATGGCCTCCTCGGTCACGTAGACCGCGGTCTCCCCGGCGTACAGCTTGGACATCGAACCCTCACCGGCAGTGAACTCCTTACCGTTACGGCCCATCCACGAGGCCCGCCACACCAACAGGCGGGAGGCGTCGATACGGGTCTTCATGTCGGCCAGCTTGAAGGCGATGGCCTGGTTCTCGATGATGGTACGGCCGAAGGCCTTGCGCTCTTTGGCGTAGTCGAGCGAGTACTCGTAGGCGGCCCGGGCGATGCCGAGGGCCTGGGCGCCCACGGTGGGACGGGAGGCCTCGAAGGTCTTCATGGCCGCCTGGCTGGTGGACCGCTTGCCCTCCCGGGCCCGGGCCAGCTTCTCGTCGAGCTTCTCCTTGCCTCCGAGAAGGCAGTGTCCCGGTACCCGGCAGTCGTCGAGGACCACCTCGGCCGTGTGCGAGGCCCGGATGCCCATCTTCTGGAACTTCTGGCCCTGCGAGATGCCCGGGGTGTTGGGCGGCACGATGAAGCTGGCCTGGCCGCGCGAGCCGAGCTCGGGCTCGACCGATGCCACCACCACGTGGATGTCGGCGATCCCCCCGTTGGTGATCCACGTCTTGGTCCCGTTGAGGACCCACTCGTCGGTGGCCTCGTCGTAGACGGCCCGGGTACGCAGGGAGGACACATCGGAGCCGGCGTCGGGCTCGGACACGGCGAAGGCCGCCAGCTGGATCTTCTCCGGCGTCCCGAAGCACTGGGGGCCCCACTCGAGCAGCTGCTCTGGGGTTCCGTTGGCGGCGATGCCGGCCAGTCCGAGCGTGCTCCCGAAGATGGCCAGGGCGATGCCGGCGTCTCCCCAGGCCATCTCCTCACTGGCTATGGGCATCAGCAGTCCGCTGTCGTCGAAGAAGGCCTGGCTGATGAAGTCGAAGGAGTACAGCCCGATCCGGGCGGCCTCTTCGATGATGGGCCAGGGGGTCTCTTCCCGCTCGTCCCACTCGTGCCCGGCGGGGCGGATGACGTTCTCGGCGAAGTCGTGGACCCACTTCTGGATCTGCAGTTGGTCCTCGTTGAGGTCCAGTGAGAATTCGGCCATGGTGCCCTGCTCCGTTCCGGCCCCTCGGGCCTGTCCCACGCGAGTGGTGCTCGGTGGCGACCGTCGCATGGACGGCCGCCCCTCCACCGACCATGACTGGCGGTGGATCTTTGGTAGTTACTCAATGGTAACCACAAATGGGGGCTGACGCCACACACGTCCCGGCCGGGACGGTTTTGGCGTCAGATCAGCGGTGGCGACTCCGGGCGGACCCCGCTCCGGGCGGTCGGACCAGCGTGTGGGCGGCCCCGCTGGCCTGCCCGGTCACGGCCCCGATCTAGGCGGTAGGACCATCCGGACGCGGGAACAGACCACCCCGGCGGGTCCACATGTCGGGCCGGACCGGGAGGACGGGCCCCGGATGGGCGCCCGGGAACGGAGGCGGAGGAGTGGAACTCAGGCCGGCTGGGCCAGGCGCACATCCACCGCCTGGAGGCCCTTGGGACCCTCCTGCAGGTCGAATTCCACCGCTTGGCCCTCCTCGAGGGAGCGGAATCCGTTCATCTGGATGGCCGTGTGGTGGACGAATACATCGGCCCCGCCATCCGGTTGTGAGATGAAGCCGAAGCCCTTCTCCGCGTTGAACCACTTGACTGTTCCGGAAGCCACGGTGGCATTCCCCTTTCCTCCACACGCTTCGTGCACAGCGGGCCGATCCGGGGCCACCGGCCCGATCCCACGCCTGCGTGTGGGTCGCCGACCACCGGCCCAGGGGGACCCCCCTGAGAAGGAAAACGCTACCAGTCTGATTGTGAGAATCAACTGTGGAGGCCCCTTCTGGCCGGGTGTTCACGCGCCGTTCATTGACGGCGGATTCGCGTCCCCTCGGGCCCGTCCTCGACCACCCATCCGGACGCCTCCAACTCACCGCGGAGAGTGTCGGCCTCGTCCCATCGACGTGACGCCCGGGCCTGGTCCCGTCGTCTCACCCGCTCGGCGGTGTCCGGATCGACCTCGTTCGACGCACCGGACCCGAAGGAGAGACCGAGGGCCGCGCCGAGCAGGGACGCCGTTCCCGCCGACCGTTCGGCTCCGGCTACGTCGCCGGCATCGGCGGCGCTGTTGGCCCGCCGGACCAGCTCGAACACGAGGGCCAGCGCCCCCGGGGTGTCGAGGTCGTCGTCCATGCGGGCCCGGAAGCGGGCCACCGAGTCGGCATCGACAGCCCCGTCGCCGGTCGATCCGGTCCGTCCGACCGGATCGACCACCGGACCTCCCGCCAGTAGATCACCGAGCCCGAAGCGCCGGGCCACCTCGTCCAGGCGGGCCAAGCCCGATTCGGCGTCGGCGATGGTCTCGGGGGTCACCTCGATGGGAGAGCGGTAGTGCGACCGCAACACCAACAGACGGTAGGCGCGGCCGTCACTCCGCTCCAGCAGGTCGGACAGCGATGTGAAGTTGCCCAACGATTTGGACATTTTTTCACCATCCACGGTCACCCACCCGTTGTGGACCCAGTGCCGGGTGAACTCACGGCCCACCGCCACGGCCTGGGCCCGCTCGTTCTCGTGGTGCGGGAAGATCAGGTCGATGGCCCCACCGTGGAGGTCGAATCCGTCCCCCAACAGGTCGAGGGACATCACCACACACTCGGTGTGCCAACCGGGCCGGCCGTCACCCCACGGCGAACCCCAGAACGGTTCGCCCGCCCTGGCCTTCTTCCACAGTACGAAGTCGAGGGGCGACCGCTTCTCCTCGTCGGCCTCCACCCGGGCCCCGGACCGGAGGGAGTCGAGGGGCTGATGGGCTAGCAGTCCGTAGCCGGGCACGTCCCTCACCGACAGGTAGACGCCGTCGCCCGTCTCGTAGGCCACTCCCCGCTCCACCAGCGCTTCGACCAGGGCGACCATCTGGTCCACGTAGGCGGTGGCATGGGGGGTCCCGTCGGGACGGAGCACGCCGAGGGCGTCCATCACCTCCCACCACAGGCGCTCGTTGACGGCGGTGAACTCGGCGATGGGCACACCCTGGTCGTTGGCCCGGGCGATGATCTTGTCCTCGATGTCGGTGATGTTGGAGACGTAGGTCACGTCCAGGCCGGTGAAGATGAGGTACCGACGCAGCACGTCGAACACCAGGGAGAACCGGCCGTGGCCCAGGTGGGGTACCCCGTCCACCGTCGGCCCGCACACGTACATGGACACCCGGCCCGGATCCCGCAGGCGGAGCGGCGCCACCTCGCCGGTGGCAGTGTCGTGGAGCCGGAGCACGCAGGGTACGGTAACCCGATCATGAGCGTGCACACGACCGGGTCGGCCAGCCGGCCGACGGGACCGACCGGGATTCCCGAGAAGCCCGGGCTCGAAGGCCTCGAGGCGGCCTGGTCGTCCCGGTGGGAGGAGGACGGCACCTACGACTTCGACCGGTCAGCCCCCCGGGAGCGGGTCTTCTCCATCGACACCCCTCCCCCCACCGTGTCGGGCTCGCTCCACATCGGCCACGTCTTCTCCTACACCCACACCGACGCCGTGGCCCGCTTCCACCGCATGCGGGGCCGGGCCGTCTTCTACCCCATGGGATGGGACGACAACGGCCTGCCCACCGAGCGGCGGGTGCAGAACTTCTTCGGGGTACGGTGCGACCCGAGCCTCCCCTTCGACCCCGGTTTCGAACCCCCGGCGCGGCCCGGGAAGGATCCGATCTCGGTCTCCCGGCCCAACTTCGTGGCCCTGTGCCAGCAGCTCACCCAGGAGGACGAGAAGGTCTTCGAGCAGCTGTGGCGGATGCTCGGCCTGTCGGTGGACTGGTCCCACACCTACGCCACCGTGTCGGATCGGGCCCGACGGGTGTCCCAGCGGGGCTTCCTGCGCCTGGTGGCCCGGGGGCAGGTGGTGCAGCGGACGGCCCCCACCCTCTGGGACGTGGACTTCCGCACTGCCGTCTCCCAGGCCGAGCTGGAGGACCGGGACCGTCCCGGGGCCTACCACCGGCTCCGGTTCGGCCGGGTGGGTCACGACGGTGGGGTCGACATCGAGACCACCCGCCCCGAGCTGCTGCCGGCCTGTGTGGCCCTGGTGGCCCACCCCGACGACGAGCGGTACCTCCCGCTGTTCGGTACCGAGGTGGCCACGCCCCTGTTCGGGGTGCGGGTGCCTATCCTGGCCCACGAGCTGGCCGATCCCGAGAAGGGCTCGGGCATCGCCATGATCTGCACCTTCGGCGACACCACCGACGTGGTGTGGTGGCGCGAGCTGTCCCTGCCCACCCGGACCATCGTCGGTCGCGACGGCCGCCTCCTACCGGTGGAGTGGGGCACCGACGGATGGGAGTCCGACGACCCCGGTGCCGCCAGCCGCGTCTACGGGGAGCTGGCCGGACGGACCGTCAAACAGGCCCAGACCCGTATCGTCGAACTGCTGATCGAGGCCGGGGCCCTCATCGGGGAGCCCAGTCCCATCACCCACCCGGTCAAGTTCTACGAGAAGGGCGAGCGCCCCCTCGAGATCGTCTCGTCCCGGCAGTGGTTCGTCCTCACCCTCCCCCTCCGGGACCGGCTGCTGGCCCGGGGCGAGGAGCTCCGCTGGCACCCTCCCTACATGGCCCACCGCTACCGGGCCTGGGTGGAGGGGCTCAACGGCGACTGGAACATCAGCCGCCAACGCTTCTTCGGTGTCCCCTTCCCGGTCTGGTACCCGGTGGACGCCGGCGGCGCGACCCGGTTCGGCCAGCCGCTGATGGCCGACGAGGACCGGCTCCCGGTCGACCCGTCCACCGACGTGCCCGACGGGTACACCGAGGACCAGCGGGGACAGCCCGGCGGGTTCGTGGGTGACCCGGATGTCATGGACACCTGGGCCACCTCCTCACTCACTCCGCAGATCGCCGGCGGTTGGGAGGACGACCCCGATCTCTTCGCCCGGGTCTTCCCCATGGACGTCCGCCCCCAGGCCCACGAGATCATCCGCACCTGGTTGTTCTCCACCGTGGTGCGCTCCGAGCTGGAGCACGGGTCGCTGCCGTGGAGCGACGCCGCCATCTCCGGCTGGGTGCTCGACCCCGACCGCAAGAAGATGTCCAAGTCCAAGGGGGACGTGGTCACCCCGCTCCCGCTGGTCGAGAAGCACGGTGCCGACGCCGTGCGCTACTGGGCCGCCGGCGGGAGGCCGGGGACCGACACCGCCTTCGACGAGGGCCAGATGAAGGTGGGAAGGCGTCTGGCCATCAAGGTGTTGAATGCGTCCCGCTTCGCTCTGGGCCGCATGGCCGGCGACGACGGCGCCGTGGTGGTGGTGCCCGGTCCGGGCTCGGTCACCGCGCCCCTCGACCGGGCCATGCTGGCCCGGCTGGCCGTGGTGGTCGCCGAGTCCACCACGGCCTTCGAGGACTACGACTACGCCCGGGCCCTGGAGCGGACCGAATCGTTCTTCTGGTCCTTCTGCGACGACTACCTCGAACTGGTCAAGACACGCGCCTACGGGGATGCCGGCGAACCCGGGCCGGCCTCGGCCCAGGCCGCGCTGGCCCTGGCACTGTCGGCCCTGCTGCGACTGTTGGCCCCGGTCCTGCCCTTCGTCACCGAGGAGGTGTGGTCGTGGTGGCAGCCCGGCTCCATCCACACCGCCCCGTGGCCCACCCCGTCCGAGTTCGCCGAGGCCCTGCCGGTCAGGGCCGGCTCCGGCAGCTCCGGCGGGGCCGAGAGGGCCGGCTCGGTGCTGGAGGTCACGGCCGAGGTGCTGGGGCAGGTGCGCCGGGCCAAGACCACCGCCAAGCGGTCCATGCGGTGGCCGGTGACCACGCTGAGGGTGGCCGACACCCCCGAGCGGATCGCCGCCCTGCTGTCGGCCGAGGACGACCTCCGCGACGCCGGCGGGGTGGCGACACTGATCACCACCGAGGCCGACCAGCCCGTGGTCGACGTGGAGCTCTCCGACCAGGAGTGAGCGGCCCGTTCACCGGCTCGGGGGTCACCCCGTCCACGGCGGCGGTCACCAACTGCTCGACCAGCAGGTGGTCATGCCCCGGGGGGCGGAGGGTCGTCGTAACAGAACGCCGCCATGATCCCCACCACGCCCTGGGCGGAGTCGGACACCCCCGAGGTGGTGAGGGTCACCAGCCCGGAGGCGGCGATGACGTGGCCGGCGCCGAGCATGAACCCGAACCACGGTGTACCGCCGGAAGTCGCTCAGCGCGCCACCCTCGTTCCCGTCGCGTCACGTCACACACTCCGAGTCGGGCCCGGGCCGCTCAAGACGCCGGCGGTGTTATGTACCGGTAGTCGCACCGGTACCCGCTGCTAGTGCTGGTGATCGGCGGGTCGTCCAGGCGTTGGTACTGCCCGTTGGCCAACCGGCCGATCAGGTAGCAGTTCCCCACGGTCTTGGCCGCCGGATCACTGGGGGCTATGAGGTTGTGCCCGCTGAACGAGGTGATGGCGGTCAGCGCCTTCAGCAGCGAGCCCCGGCTGGGGTCGGATCCGGCCTTCTTCAGGGCCTGGGAGAACAGCTCGGCCGAGAGCCACCCGTACAGGGTGGACAGGTCGGTCGTGAATCCGGGGGAGGCCCTCTGGACCCACTTGTCGAACAGGCCCACCGCCGGGATCCGGGCGGCGTCCTGACCCAGGAAGAGCGACGTGTTCTGGTCGAACAGCGCCCCGTCCACCGCCGCGGGCCCGCCCGATGCCGAGACCAGGTCGTTGCTGTAGTTGGCCGAGCCCAGGATGACCTGGGGATGGAAGTTCTGCTGCTGGAGGTCCTTCAGCATGGCCGAGGCGTAGGTCTGGGGCAGCTGGGAGAGGAAGAGGATCTTGACCCCGGCGTTCTTCATGGCGATGACGTTCTGGGTGTAGTCGGTCTGGGTCATCGGGACGCTGGGGTCGTAGATGACCTTGTAGCCCACCTGCTCCATGGCGTATTTCTGGCCCGACCAGTCCTTCTGCGCTGAGGCCTGGTCGGAGACCACGGTGCCTACGGCGTCCATGTCCTTCGGGAACCTCATCTTGTAGTACCGGAGGGGCCCCTCCTCCCAGCCACCGTTAAGCGGCACCGCGCTGAACACGTTGGGGAGGGCGTTGATGGTCGAATCGAGCACCACCGAGACATCGGGAATCCCCGGATTGGCCTTCAACAGGAGACCGCCGAAGTAGTCCTGTCGGGAGAATCCGCCCACCAGGGAGAAGTCGTTGGTCAGGGCGTTCTGGGTGGCTTGCTCGTTGCCGGCCCCGCTCGACCCGTCATCGGCGGAGTCCACAGTGATCATCCGCCCGTTGATCCCGCCGGTGGAGTTGATGTAGTTGGCATAGGCCTCCGTCCCCACCAGGGCCCCCTTGAACAGGCCGCCGACGGCCAACGTCGACACGTTGGCCACCCGCACTGACGTGGAGGTGATACCGGTGTGGTCGCTGAAGGCGCCCGAGGGGATGGTGGACTTGCCCGACCCGACCCGACCCCGACCCGGCGGCGGTGGACGAAGGCGTAGAGCTGCAGGCCACGGCGGTCGAGGCCACCACAACGACCAGTCCCACCGCGGCCAGACGCGTCCTCCACGTTGCTGAATCCAAGGTTCCCCTTTGCAATGTTGACCCTCGCGCTGCTGACCGGACCCAGGGTGGCGGCCCGTCCAGCCGGCCGGCCAAAGTCATGTGACTTTAGGTCAGAAACTCGCCGGGGGTGTCCGGAGCCGCAGGTCAGGACATGTGCCCTTCAGACCTCCGGGCCGGTGGACGATGCCCGCAGATCGGCCCGCACCCGCATGGCCTCGAGGAAGCGGACCGCCCCCATGGTGGTGTGCCGGCAGCGGATGGAGGCCAGGACGTCGAAGGCGTGTTGGGCCCGCGGCAGCTCCACCGCGGCCACTGGCGCCTGGGAGCGCAGCCGCAGCTGGGCCACGAAGTGCCGGGCCACCGCCACCGGCACCAGGGTGTCGTTGACGCCGTGGAACACCATCATGGGCGGAGCGTCCGTGGTGACCCGTCGATCCGGAGACGCCTCTTCGAAGAGTCGGGGGTTGTCACGGCTCGAGGTCTTCATGACCAGGCGTTCGAGCAGGTCGAGGGTCCCATCCCCGTAGGCGCCCGACCGCTCCGGGTCACCGGTGGTGTCGTAGACGCCATAGAAGGGGAGGCAGGCGTCCACCGAGGCGTCGAGGTCCTCGAACCCGGGCTGCCACTCGGTCTGGTCAGGGGTGAGCGCCACGAGCGCCGAGAGGTGCCCTCCCGCTGATCCCCCGGACACTGCGATGAATCCGGGGTCGCCGCCGTACTCGGCGATGTGTCCACGGACCCAGGCCACCGCACGCTTGCAGTCCACGATCTGGGCCGGCCACGTCGCCCGGGGGCTCAATCGGTAGTTGACGGCCACGCACACCCAACCCCGCTGAACCAGCTCGTGCATCATGGGGATGCCCTGTTGACGCTTGTCCCCGATCACCCAGGCGCCGCCGTGGATATACACCAGCACCGGGGCGTCCACGGGGACCACACCCCGGCGGGACAGGACGTCGAGCTTGTGCCGGTAGTTGCCGTCCCCCCAGTAGTCGATGTTCCGGGCCCTCCGGATGGCCCGGAACCGGAACGGCACGGCGATCGCCAGCCGCCACCGGTGGTTCCACGCCGGCCGGGGACTGCCGGCCAGTGCCGCCACAGCACCACCGGTGGCCCGGTCCAGGGCCTCGGCCACCACGGCGGCGGTCCCCGCGGCCACCACGGCCAGACGGACGAAGGCCGCCGTGGTGACGGCATCGACGCCCAGTCCCACCCAACCGGGCCATCCCCCGAGGGCGCCGTTGAGGCCGAAGGCCACGGCTCCGGCCACCAACAGGACCGCCATATGCACGGGCAGCTCGCTGGGGATCCCCCCCATGGCGAAGCTGGCCACGGCGAAGGGCTCGCGGCGGACGGGGAAGTAGGCGTTGACCGCGAGGATCGCGAAGACCATGCTGACTGCCAGGAATACCCAAACCACCCCTCCATACAACACGTTCCGGTCGCCGGAGTGAAACCAACGGGTGGGCGGGTCCGGGGTGGGGGCGGCCGGAGTGGGGCGCCGGACCCGGGAGGGAGGAGAGCGGTCATGGAACGACTCAGTGGGCTCGATGCGAGCTTCCTCTACCTCGAAACCCCCAGCCTGCACATGCACGTGGGCCTGTGCCTGGTCTTCAACCCGGCGACCGTCCCCGGCGGCTACTCCTTCGACCGCATGAAGCGCTCCATCGAGGCCCGCCTTCCCTCGGCCCCCGTGTTCCGTCGACGACTGGTGGAGGTCCCGTTCCGCCTCGGGCACCCGGTGTGGGTGGACGACGCCGACTTCGACGTCGACTACCACGTGCGCCTGGCGGCGGTGCCCCGGCCGGGAGGCCTCCGCCAACTGGCCGACACTGGCCGGCGACATCACCGGCCGACAACTGGACCGATCGAGGCCCCTGTGGGAGATGTGGATCGTCGAGGGCATGAGCGGTGACCGGATCGGATTCGTGGCCAAGATGCACCACTCGACGGTGGACGGGGTCTCGGGCGCGGCGCTGCTCTCCGTCCTCTTCGACCTGACCCCTGAGCCCACGGCCGAGAGCCTTCCGGCAGAGCCGGCGGTGGACGAGCGGGTGCCGTCGGGTCTGGAGCTGATGACCCAGGCCCTCGTGGCCCGGACGCTCCGTCCCATCGATATGACCCTCGACCTGGTGAGGACCGGACACCGGGTGCTGAACGTGCGCCGGGTCCGTCAGGAGCCCCAGAACCGGGCTCCCCAGGCCAAGGCGGCCCTACCGCTCTCGGCCCCGCGGACTTCGTTCAACGGCTCACTCACGTGGCGACGCAGTGTGGCCCTCACCGCCATCGGACTGGAGGACGTCAAGCGGCTGAAGAAGGCCACCGGCACCACGGTGAACGACGTGGTGCTGGCCGTGTGCACGGGTGCCCTGCGGGGTTTCCTCCAGGAGGGCGACGAGCTCCCGACCAAGCCCCTGGTGGCGGTGGTTCCGGTCTCGGTTCGCTCCGAGGTGGACGATCCTCGGGGTTCCAACCAGGTCTCGACGATGTTCGTCCAGCTCCCGGTGGAGCAGGACGACCCCATCGACCGGCTGCAGGCCATCCACGACGGGACCCTCGGGGCCAAGGAGGAACACGAGGCACTGGGGCCCGACACCCTGATCAGCTGGGCCGAGCACGCCACCCCCAACTTCTTCACCAACGCCGCCAGGTTCTACACCCGGATGCGACTGGCCGACCGGCACCGGCCCATCGCCAATCTGGTCATCTCCAACGTTCCCGGACCCGACTTCCCGCTGTATCTGGCCGGCGCCGAGCTGGAGGCGGGATTCCCGCTCGGCCCGGTCATGGACGGGATGGGGGTCAACATCACCATCATGAGCTACCGCGGCGTTCTCTACTGGGGGTTCCATGCCAGCCCCGACACCATCCCCCGACTGTGGAATCTCACCGCGGCCGTCCCGGTGGCGCTGGACGAGCTCCTCCTGGCCGCCGGCGAGGGCCCGGCCACCTACCGGTCGGTGGATGCCGCCGTCGCCGCCCGGGCGTCGGGAATCGACGTCCCGATCCCCGACGGCTGAGCTGGCGCCGACGGTCAGGGAGCCGGGGCGACGGCCATCGACGAGGCCCCGGTGCACACCGGGATGGGCCGGCCGAAGGTCTGGGACGCCGGATCGTAGGGCAGCACCGAATCGAAGCCCTCCACTACGAAGGCGTCGGCTCCCGACGGGTCGAGCACGATGTCGGTGGGGTGCTGGGTTCCCGAGCTGGGCTCGCCGGTGGCCTGGACCGGGAGCCGCACCGGCTGCGGGTGGGTTGGTGAAGGTGGCCAGCGGCACCGGGTTGATCCAGTTGTTGGCCGAGTCCACCACCAGGAGCGAGCTCCCGTCCGGCTCCACGGCCAGGGCGGCCGGGTCGGCGATCCCGTAGTTGTCGAAACTGGCGGCGGCGCCGGTGGCGCCGGTGGACGTGGTGATGGGAAGGACCCGTCCGCCGAAGTCCGGTGGGCCCTGCCCGACGATGTAGACGCTGGCACCGTCATCGGTCACGGCGATGCCGTGCGGCGAGTAGACCGACGACACGGTCAGACCGGTGGCGATCGGGGCCCCCACGGTGTCGCTGGCCGTGTCGACAGGCACGACCCCCCCGGGGACGAGGGCGTAGACGGTGGCGGCCACGGGGTCGAGGGCCAATCCGTAGATGGTGTGTCCCGCGCCCAGGTCCAGGGGCCGGCCCACCTGCCGGTGGTCCACGTCCACCGGAACGATGGTGCTTCCGCTGGCGGCGAGCACGGTGTGCCCATCGGGCAGGACCACGATGGCGTGGGTGGCGCCCTGGCCGGGGATGTCGATGGGGCGGCCCGCCCGCTGCGTCACCAGGTCAATGGGGATGACCACGTTCTGGACGCCCATGGTCGACGATGGGCTGGAGGTCGTCGACGGTCGGCGGTGGCGGGCGTCGGTGGCGCGGCGGTGGCGGTCGTGGTGACGGTGCCGGCCGCGGAGTGGTCGGACGTCGGAGCGGAGACGTCGGCGCGAGGTGGTGGCGCCGTCGGCCGTCACCACGTAGGCCCACCGTCCGCTCGCCGAGGTGGCGATGGCGAAGTCTCCGAGGTCGGGTGTCCCCGAGATGGGGAGCCGGATCGGCGCCTCGGCGGTACGGGTGGCCAGCTCCACCGGCGTCACGGCGTTGGAGCACACCACATAGCCCACCGATCCCGACGGGGCCAGCGACGACCCGCCCGCCGGGGGCGGTTGCGGTTGGGCGAAGAGGCCGCAGCCGGACAGGGCTACGGACGCCAGGCCCAGCAAGGTGCCCATCGCGGGGCGTCGGGATCGGCCGCGTCCTGAGGTTCGATTCGGAGTCATGCGTGGTCCGACCCTAGCGACGTGGCCCCCCGTGGCTGGGTGACCCGGTCCGGATGACCCGACGGTGCGGAGTTGTCGGCCCGGACCGATCCCCGAGGCCGTGCCGGCCTACGAGTGTTGGAACTGAGGGACGCCGTCCACCTCGAAGGCGAACTCGTCGACGTAGCACCACCACCACGCCTCACCGGGTTCGAAGGACTGGATAAGGGGGTGACCCACCTCGTCGAAATGGGCGGTGGCGTGACGGCCGGGCGAGTTGTCGCAGCAACCGACGTGGCCACAGATCATGCACATCCGAAGATGCACCCAGTGGCCACCGAGGCGGAGGCAGTCCTCGCACCCGTTGGAGGAAGGACTGACCTCCTGTACCTGGTCGAGATGGTGGCAGAACTCTTCGGCGTCCGTCATGGTGCCTCCTCCGCTGGTCCCAGCCCGGCCCGGCGGTGGTGACCGCTGCGACCTGACTGCGTCTCGATGGTACCGGTCGCCCCCATCCCTGGACACGCTCCGTCCAACACGCTGGACCGGCGCGTCTCGGCTCCTTCGGCGCCGACTTCCGCCGCGACCGCGGCCCTCCACAGCAGCGACCGCGGCCCCTGAGCCATCAAGTGAACGGAACCGGCCGGCTCCACCGGTGTACCCGCCCCCCGGCGTCCACCGACCTGTCGGCTGGCGGTCGGGGCGATCCGGTCAGGCCGGCGGCGGTGATCCCCCTGTTGGCCCTGGCGGAGGCGGGCCTGGTGGAGGCGGGCCTGGTGGAGGCGGGCCTGGTGGTGGTGGAGTGACGGGGGTGGCGGCCCGCCGCTCCCAGCGGACCGGCAAGGGCCCGTCCCCGCCCGGAGTCCGCCGCTCCCAGCGGACAGGGGGTGCGGGGAGAGCCACACGCCGGCGTGAGGCCAGAGCGGAGGCGACGTGGTCGGTCAGGGTCTCGAGTGGGCGCACCTCCTCCCCACTCAGCTGGAGGGGACGGGAGTGGGCCAGGACGACACTGCCGAGCCGGGTGCGCTGGGCCCACAAGGGGAGGACCATCACCACCCGGGCCCCGGCGTCACGCAGGGAGTCGGTCCCCACGAAGCCCCGGCCCAGGGCGTCGCCGCCGGTGTAACAGGAGCGGATGTCGTTGACCAGTGAGGACAGCGAGTGGAGCTCGGATGGGCTCAGTCCGACCAGCGCCTCGCCCAGCGGTCCCACCACGGCTCCCACCGAGGGCCGGTCGGGCCCGTTCACGATCAGCGCCGCAGAGTCCATCCTCGAGGCGTCCCTCAGGCAGCGCAGAAGGCGGTCGGGCATCTGGGGGTTGTCGGCGATACCGGAGATGACCACCGAGGCCCGGACCGTCCGGTCCCAGGACGACTCCTCCAGATGGTCCCCGATGACCTGGAGCCGCTCGGCCAGCAGGTCGGCGCAACGCTCCATCTGGGCCAGCATCCCCGTGGGCAGTGGCGTGAGCGACTCGACGTTGAGCGCGCCCACGGCACTCCCGCCGGCGGAGATGGGCACACAGATCTCCGACACCACACCGGGGATGGCCTCCAGATAAGCCGGGTTCTTGGAGACGTCGGGGACCACGATGGGCTTGCCCGTCTTCCAGGTCCGGCCGGTGATGCCGGACGAGCCGGACATGCCGTCGAGGATCTGCCACAGGCCCCGTTGGGCCGTGCACCGCAGCTCCCCGTGCCGCTCGAGGTACGCGCTGGGCATGATCTGGCCCTGGCGGAACAGGTGCTCGACGACGGCGGCACAGGCCCTCCGGGAGTCGGGCGCTCGGTCGAGCGCCTCGATCATCCGCTCCTCTGCCGCCGACCCCGATCCGGTCTGGAGGCCATGCCGGCCAGCCGTCAGGCGGGAGCGATCGGACACCACGGGCCACGGCTCTCCCGGACGGGCCAGTAGATAGCCCTGGACCAGATCGACCTCGGCGTCACGAAGGACCTCCAGCTCGTCAGCGGTCTCCACGCCCTCGGCGATGACACTGGTGCCGACCTCGGCGGCGAAGGCGGACATGGCGCTCACCAGGGCACGGCGGTTGCGGTCGCGGTCGAGGTCGCGCACCAATTCACGGTCGAGCTTCAGGAAGTCGGGGGTGAGCTCGATCACGTGCCGCAGGCTCGAGTAGCCGGCGCCGGCGTCGTCGATGGCAATCCGCACCCCCCGGGCCAGCCACGGCGCCAGGTCGTGGCGGAGCCCGTCATAGTCCTCCACCGCCTCCTGCTCGGTGAGCTCCACCACAACACGCTCGGGGAGGCGGTCCAGCAGGCCCAAAGCCGCCGGCTCGGCCAGCAGGGAAGGGCTCAGATTGACGAAGAGCAGGCGGTCGTCGGGCGGGGTCCCGAGATCGGTGGCCGCAGCCAGGCAGGCGATCTCGAGGTTGGCGCCGGAGGCCCACCTCCTCGGCCTTGGCCAACCACCAGTCGGGTGACCGCACCGGCTCGAGGGGCATGCGGGCCAGGGCCTCGTACCCCACGATGAGCTGGTCGGCCGGTCGCACCACCGGTTGGACGTAGGCATCGACCACCCCCGGTTCGCACAGGAACTGGATGGCCCGTCTGCACCGCGAAGGGGCTGTCCGGTTCCAGACCGAGTTGCTCGGAAGTCAGAGCCATGGACGACTATCGGCGGACCGGCTGCGAACCTTAAGCCCAGGTGGGCATGTACTCGCCCATCAGAAGGAGACGATGGCGGCGGGGCCGGTCCTACCATCTGGGCATGGCCCTCCTGGAGGTCGACGGCGATCGGCTGGTGCTCCGGCTCAGCACCACGGAGAACCTCGAGAGCGTCCACCGCGACGTGGTGGTGCCGAGGTCCTCGGTGGCCACCGTCCGGGTCACCGAGGATGTCTGGTCCGAACTCAGGGGGATCCGGGCGCCCGGGACCGGCATCCCCGGTGTGATCGCCGTGGGCACCCGCCGGGGGTCATTCGGAAAGGACTTCGTCGTGGTGCACGGCAAGGGCCGCGGTGTGGTGGTGGAACTTGTCGACCAGCCCTTCTCCAGGCTCGTGCTCACCACACCCGATCCGGAGGAGGTGGTGGCCCGCATCACCGCTCCGGGCCCGGGGTGAGGGACACCGGAGGCCGGAGGCCCGGATAGGGCGTGACCGCCCGCGGTGGGACGAGCGCGCCGGCAGCCGGGGTACGGGCAGCGGCTTCCCCTTGTAAATGGCACTGAGTGCCATTACTATCGCCGGGGTGGAAATTCGTGGTGACGTCCGGGTTCCGGAGGCATAGGGCGTGGCGGGACGAGTCGAGGGCAAGGTGGCGTTCATCACCGGCGCCGGCGCGTGGACAGGGGCGCAGCCATGCCGTCCGTCTGGCCGAGGAGGGCGCCGACATCATCGCCATGGACGTGCTCGAGGACTACCGGGACCGTCGGGTACCCGATGGCCTCGCCGGAGGACCTGGCCGAGACGGTGCGGCTGGTGGAGGCACTGGACCGGCGCATCGTGGCCGCCCGGGCCGACGTTCGTGATCCCGCCTCGTTGCGGGAGCTCCTCGTGACGGCGTCACCCGCCTGGGCCGGCTCGACATCGTTAGCGCCAACGCCGGGGATCTGCAGCGTCCAGCCCTGGGACCAGGTGAGCCCCGAGCTCTGGCGGGACACCCTCGACACCAATCTGACCGGAGTGTGGAACACCATGGTCGCGGCCGTGCCCCACCTCATCGAGGGCGGCGGAGGGTCGATGATCGCCACCGCGTCCACGTCGGGGGTCAAGGGAGTGCCCTTCCTGTCCCCGTACGTGGCGGCCAAGCACGGCGTGGTCGGGATCGTCCGGTCGTTGGCCAACGAGCTGGCCCGTCACCACATCCGGGTCAACACGGTGCTCCCGGCCGGCGTCAACACCCCCATGCTCATGGGCCTGGGTGCATTGGCCCCACTGCTCGAGATCGACCCCGACCTCGGGGGCATCTTCCAGAACACTCTGCCGGTCAGCTTCATCGAATCACGGGACGTCAGTGAGGCTGTGCTGTTTCTGGCCTCGGACGAGTCCGCGTTACGTGACGGGCCTGGAGTTCACCATCGACGCCGGCCAGACCATCCGATGAGGCCGTGGTGACCACCATGGGGGGCGCAGCGAGAAGGGACAGGACGAGGCCATGAGCAATCCCTGGTTCGAGACGGTGGCCGAGGCCCAGCGACGGGCCAAGCGACGCCTGCCCCCCTCGGTGTATGCGGCCCTGGTGGCCGGGTCGGAGAACGGCCTGACCGTCGAGGACAACGTGGCGGCATTCGCCCAGTTGGGCCTGGCCCCCCATGTGGCCGGCCTGTGCGACGAACGCGACCTGGCCACCACGGTGATGGGGCAACCCGTGTCCATGCCGGTGATCATCTCGCCGACCGGCGTCCAGGCCGTCCATCCCGACGGCGAGGTGGCGGTGGCCCGGGCGGCGGCGGCCCGGGGCACGGTGATGGGCCTCAGCTGCTTCGCCAGCAAGCCGATCGAAGAAGTGGTCGAGGCCAACCCCCAGACGTTCTTCCAGACCTACTGGGTCGGTGACAAGGACGAGATGTCCGAGCGTCTCGATCGGGCCCGGGTCGCTGGAGCGGTGGGGCTCATCGCCACGTTCGACTGGTCCTTTGCCATGGGGCGGGACTGGGGCAGCCCGGTGATTCCCGAGCAGATCGATGTGAAGACGGCCCTGCGCTTCGCCCCCGAGGTGCTCCGCCGGCCCCGCTGGCTGCGGGACTTCGCCCGGGCCGGAGCCATCCCCGACCTCACCGTTCCCAACCTGGCCCGTCCCGGACAGGACGCCCCTACCTTTTTCGGGGCGTACGGGAGGTGGATGCAGACGCCCAATCCCGGGTGGGACGACGTGGCCTGGTTGCGGGAGCAGTGGGACGGCCCGTTCATGCTGAAGGGTGTGGTCCGGTTGGACGACGCCAGGCGGGCCGTCGACGCCGGGGTCACCGCCATTTCGGTGTCCAACCACGGAGGCAACAACCTCGACGGCACCCCTGCGACCATCCGGATGCTCCCGGTCATCGCCGAGGCGGTGGGCGACGAGGTCGAGGTCCTCCTGGACGGGGGGATCCGGCGGGGCAGCGACGTGGTCAAGGCTCTGGCCCTCGGGGCCCGGGCGGTCATGATCGGACGGGCCTACCTCTGGGGACTGGCGGCCAACGGTCAGGCCGGCGTCGAGAACGTGCTGGACCTGCTGCGGGGGGGCCTCGACTCGGGGGTGCTCGGGCTGGGCCACTCCTCCGTCCACGACCTCTCCCCTGCCGACCTGGTGGTGCCGCCGGGCTTCACCCGTCGGCTGGGTGACGACCGGGTCTGACCTGAGCCAGCTCGGGGATGGTCACGCCATCAGCGTGGTGCCCTCCGGTCGACGCGGTCGGCCGGTTCACCGGGGTCCGGTGCGCAGGCGGAAGACCGCCCCGGCCGGGTCGGCAACGGTGGCCATACGACCGTACGGGGTGTCCTCGGCCGTCTGGACGACCGTGCCCCCGAGGGCCTGCACCGTGGCCAGGGAGGCATCGACGTCGTCGACTTCCCAGTAGACGGTCCAGTAGGGAGGGGTCCCCTCCGGCAGGAAGGAACTGGCGTCCATGATCCCGGCCAGGGGTTCGTCGCGGCCGGGATCCTGCATGGTGGAGTAGCGGAAATCGTCACCGTCACCGACGGTGGTGATCTCCCAGTGGAACACGTCGCGGTAGAAGTCGAGGGCCGCCGCGTACCGGCGGGTGTGCAGTTCGAACCAGCTCGGGGCGCCGTGCTCACCGAGCACCGTGAACCCGGGGAAGGTCCCGGCCTCCCACGCCCCCAGGTTGGCTCCGGTCGGGTCGACGAGGACCGTCTGTATACCGAGGTCGCCGACCGGCATGGCCGGGGCGAGGATCTCGGCCCCGGCAGCACCGGCGGCCTCGGTGGTCTTGGTGATGTCGTCGGTGGCCAGATAGACCTTCCAGGTGTCGTTGGCCTCCATCCCTTCGCCCATGTCGCCCATGCCGCCGGCGATGTCGACGCCCTGGCGGGTGAAGATGAAGTAGCCGCCGAACTCGGGGTCAGGATCGCCGGCCTCCCATCCAAACAGGCCGCCATAGAAGGTGCGACTGCCGCCGATGTCGGAGGTCCACAGATCGACCCAGCAGGGCGATCCTAGGGGTGCGTGATCTCGGGTGGTCATGGGCACTCCTCAGGTCGGTGGGATCAGTCGACGGGTCGCTGGGATCAGTCAACCACTCCGACGGGCGCCGGGCCCAGAACTCATCGGTGGCGGGCGGAATCCGTGATGTTCGTGGTGGGGGCCGGGCCCGCGCTACCCGGCGAGGTGCGGCGGGAGCCCGAAATCGAGGAAGAGTCGCTCGGGATCCAACGCGGCCAGAAATAAGCTCATGGAGGTAACCAGACCACCCGAGATCTCGAGTACCTGGAGCGCCCACGGCGCATAGCCGCCGGAAGGGTCCCGCCGGTACTGTCCGAAGGCCGGACAGCCGTTGGCAGACGATGGCAACAGACGGGAGCCCCGACAGGCGCTGGGGCCGGGCTCCACCATCCAGCGTCCGATGTTCTCGGCCCCCTGGATCCACAGGGCGAAGGGGGGCATCGACTGCACGGCATCGTGGCGGAGGAGTGCCACCAGCCCCTCGATGTCGTAGCGCTCGAAGGCGTCGACGTAGCGATCGAGGAGAGCGGCGTCGGGACCGTCCAGTTGATCGGGCCGGCCCTCCGTCTCCTCGGCGCGGAGCCTGGCCCGCGCCCGCTGGAGGGCACTGTTGACTGCCGGCACTGTGGTGTCGAGGAGCTGGGCCACCTCGGCGACGCTCCACCGGAACACGTCGGCCAGGATCAGGGCGGCCCGCTGGCGGGCTGGCAGGCGCTGGAGGGCGGTGACGAACGCCAGGCGGATGGACTCACGGTGCTCGATGATGTCGGCCGGATCGGCGTGCTCGGGAACGACCCGTCGGTCGGCTACCGGGGTCACCCACGTGGCCTCGGGCAGCATCGGACCGAGCAGCGACTCCCGAGGGGGTGAGTCCGGTCCCATGTCCATGGGCCGGGCCCGACGCTGGACGCTCCGGAGCATGTCGATGCAGACGTTGGTGGCGATCCGGTAGAGCCACGACCGCAGGCTGGACCGCCCCTCGAAGCCCTCGGCGTTGCGCCAGGCCCGCACCATGGTCTCCTGGACGGCATCCTCGGCTTCGAACCCCGACCCCAGCATGCGGTAGCAGTAGCCGGTCAGCTCCCGACGGAACGGCTCGAGGTCGGGCGGTGCCGGGGGTGCCTCACGGATGGCCACACCGGGGAATGTTAGCGAGCGCCGTGACCGTCCGGCTCGCTCCGGGCGTCGCCAGCGGTTGCGAATTTTACCGGGGCCGGCTCCGAGGAGGGTGATCCCGGTCAGGGCAATCCGGGTCCCGCCGGCTCCATCCGCCTCCCGCCCCGCCCTGCACCCCTGGGTCACCGGGCCCGCCGGTACAGCCGGTACAGCCGGTGCAGCGTCGGGAGCCAGTGATCGAGGGCCGGCACCACGGCATAGGGTTCCTTGGCCACCTCGTCGGCACGGCGGAGGCGGACCGTGGCGTCGAAGTGGGCGTACGGGCGAACGCCGCCGCCTCGATGGCGGACATGGCCCCGCCCTGGACGGCGAGGGTGCACAGGCTCCTCCCGGAGAGCTCACCCCGATAGGCCCCGTCCTCCGTCACCAGGTACCGCTTGGCGGCCAGATGTCCCTGGATGAGAGCGGCTACCCGCGGGCCGAGCACGGGGGCGCCGGCGGCGTCGACGTCTACGTCGACGTCGACGTAGACAGCATCGGCCCCCGACATGAGCACATGGCCCACGTCGTGGAGAAGGTCCGCCACCTGGAGCTCCGGCTCGTCCGGGTCCGAGGCGCCAGCAGGGGGGCACACTGCAGCCCGTGGATGGTCAGCCCGACGATCTCCTCGTTGGGCTTCTCCGTCGAGGCGGCCCGATCCAGCACTGGGAAGGACGGGCGTCAGAGCCTGTCGGTCCCGTGAGGTCCCGTTCACGGACCTGATCCTACGGTTCCCCCAGGGCGGCCCCCCGACGATGTGGACCTGTCAACCGAGGGTGGCGATGGCCCCGTTGAAGGTGGGTGAGGGTCGCATGACCGCTTCGGCCAGGACGGGGTCGGGCTGGTAGTAGCCCCCGATGTCGACGGGCGAGCCCTGGACCGAGATCAGTTCGTCGACGACGGTCTGCTCCTGCTCGGAGAGGGCAGTGGCCAGACCGTTGAAGGCTTCGGCCAACCCGGCGTCCTCGGTCTGGGCGGCCAGCTCCTGGGCCCAGTAGAGGGCCAGGTAGAAATGGCTGCCGCGATTGTCGATGCCGCCCAACCGGCGGGTGGGCGAGCGGTCCTCGTTGAGGAAGGTGCCGGTGGCTCGATCGAGGGTGTCGGCCAGGATCTGGGCCCGGGCATTGTCGGTGCTCCGGGCCAGCTGTTCGAAACTGACCGCCAGGGCCAGGAACTCGCCCAGGCTGTCCCAGCGGAGATAGTTCTCCTTGACCAGCTGCTGGACGTGCTTCGGGGCGGAGCCGCCGGCGCCCGTCTCGAACAGACCGCCCCCGTGGATCAGCGGGACGATCGAGAGCATCTTGGCACTGGTGCCGAGCTCGAGAATCGGGAACAGGTCAGTCAGGTAGTCACGCAGGACATTGCCGGTCACCGAGATGGCGTCCTCGCCGCGGCGGACACGGTCCAGCGTGAAGGCCGTGGCCTCCTCGGGCGGCATGATCTCGATCTGGAGGCCGCGGGTGTCGAACTCGGACAGGTACGCACCCACCTTGGCGATGATGTTGGCGTCATGGGCCCGTCCTTCGTCCAGCCAGAACACCGCCGGCGTGCCGGTGGCACGGGCCCGCGCCACCGCCAGCTTGACCCAGTCTCGGATGGGCACGTCCTTGGTCTGGCACATGCGGAAGATGTCGCCGGCTGCCACCGGCTGGTCGAGGACGACGGTACCGGTGGCGTCAACGACTCTGACGGTACCGGCGCTCGGGATCTCGAAGGTCTTGTCGTGGCTGCCGTACTCCTCGGCCGCCTGGGCCATCAGGCCGACGTTGGGGACCGAGCCCATGGTGGCCGGGTCGAAGGCCCCGTGGGCCCGACAGTCGTCGATGACCACCTGGTAGACGCCGGCGTAGCTGCTGTCGGGGATGACGGCCAGGGTGTCCGCTTCGTCCCCGTCCGGACTCCACATGTGCCCCGACGCACGGATCATGGCCGGCATGGAGGCATCGACGATAACGTCGCTGGGGACGTGCAGGTTGGTGATGCCGCGATCGGAGTCCACCATGGCCAGGGCGGGCCCCTCGGTCAGCTCGCCGTTGAACGACGCCCTGATCTCGGCTCCCTCCGGTAGTGACTCGAGGCCCGAGAAGATTCCGGCCAGGCCGTTGTTGGGGCTGAGGCCGGCCGCCGCCAGCTCCTCGCCGTAGCGGGCGAACGTGTCGGGGAAGAAGGCCCGCACGGCGTGGCCGAAGATGATCGGGTCGGAGATCTTCATCATGGTCGCCTTCAGGTGAACGGAGAAGAGCACACCCTCCTCCTTGGCCCGGGTGACCTGGTCGGTCAGGAACCGGCGCAGGTCCGAGACGCGCATCACCGACGCGTCCACCACCTCACCGGCAAGAACCGGCACCGACTCCCGCAGGATGGTGGTGACGCCGTCGTCGCTGATCAGTTCGATGCGCAACGACCCCGGTTCGGTGATGACCGCCGACCGCTCCGTTGACCGGAAGTCCCCGGCGTCCATGTGGGCCACGTTGGTCTTGGACTCCGGCGACCAGGGGCCCATCCGGTGCGGGTGGGCCCGGGCGTAGCGCTTCACCGAGGCCGGGGCGCGCCGGTCGGAGTTGCCCTGCCGCAGCACCGGGTTGACGGCACTGCCCATCGTCTTGTCATAGCGGGCCCGTACGTCATGCTCCTCGTCGGACTTCGGGTCGTCCGGGAAGTCGGGGAGCGCGTAGCCGTGGCTCTGCAACTCCGCGATGGCCCTCATGAGCTGGGGGCGGGAGGCCGAGACATTGGGAAGCTTGATGATGTTGGCCTCCGGGTGGGCCGTCAGCGCACCCAGTTCGGCCAGGGCGTCGCCGATGCGCTGGCCCTCGTCGAGGTACTCGGGGAAGCCGGCGATGATGCGTCCGGCCAGCGAGATGTCCCTGGTCTCTACCCGGATCCCCGCCGTGGAGGCGTAGGCCTGGATCACCGGGAGGAGCGAATAGGTCGCCAGGGCCGGGGCCTCGTCGGTGTGCGTGTAGATGATGGTCGAGTCAGGCAACCGTGCTCCGCTTCGTCGTGGGGACGTACGAGGATCGGCCTCGTCCGGCTTCAAGAACACCACTCCCACCTGGTTGGACGCAACCTGGAGACCCGACCGGCCGCCGTGGTGCCGGGAACCGAGGACCATCCGTCGGCGCCGGAGGTCGGAACGACGCTGTGCCTTTCCGGCCACCCTGTCTCCCTCAGGTGAGCCGATCGACGGCGCCAGGCGCCAGTGGGGGTTCGGCGACGACATAGTCTGGTCGACAAGGCGCCCGGCCCGGAGACGCCGGTGTGGGGCGGAATCGGCTCGGGTTAGGGATGGCGTGACAATCGGTTCAGCGGTCCTAGCGCGAACGAACGGACCGAACGCGCTGGCGAGGAGCGGGTATCTCGGTGTCCACCTCATCAGCAAGGTCACAGGGGCGGGCGGGCGGGTCGAGGGCATCGAGCTGCGTGGCGAGCAACCGGACCTGAGCGCGGAATGCATCCCGGCTCTCGGGGCCAAGGGGAGCGAGCAGGTTGGCCTCCGCCGCCCGGAGACGGTCATTGAGGCTGGTGAGGAGTTCGTTGCCCGGTCGGGTGGCGACGATTCTGCGGGCCCGCCGGTCAGCCGGATCAGGGCGGCGCTCGATCAAGCTCGCCGCTTCGAGGTCATCGAGGAGGTAGGTCATGACCGTCCGGTCGACCCCCAGATGCTGGGCCAGGGCGAGTTGGCTGCCGACAGTGCCCTGGGCGGCGGCTGAAAGAACCTGGTAGCCCCGCGGGCCACCAGGAAGGTCGGCCACCGCGGCATGAGCTGCCTTGACGTAGGCCCGAAAGATCATGCCCAGGCCCCATCCGAGGTCGTCTGCCAACGCATCCTCGCAGCCGGGCGAGGCGCCAACCTTGTCGCGGTGACCAGCGATGTCGTCCACCAACCCATCATACGGGCTGGACTGAGAAGCGTTGTGGACTAGATACTCTGTAGACATGATCATCTGTCTCCAATATAGTTGTAGACGCATGGATCGGGCCACAAGACGAGGATCGGAGACGAAATGACCGAGAGCAATCAGTCAGTGAGGCCCACGGTGGTGGTGGTCGGTGGCGGCTATGGCGGCATCACGGTGGCCAAGGCATTGGACGAGACGAGCGATGTGGTGCTGGTCGAGCCGAAAGACGCCTTCATGCACAACATCGCCGCTCTGCGTGCGCTCGTGGATCCCTCGTGGCTCCCGAGGATCTTCCTCCCCTACGGGGGGCTCCTGGCCAATGGCCGAGTGGTCCGGGATCGTGCTGTCATGATCGACCCCCACCGGGTGGTGACGGCGTCGGGCGAGGAGATCGTCGCAGACTATGTCGTGCTGGCAACCGGGTCGAGATACCCGTTTCCGGCCAAGACCGACCTTGTCGACACCCATCACGCCCAGGAGCAGGTACGCCGAACCAATCGAGCACTGGCCCGGGCGGATCGGGTCCTGCTGGTCGGGGCGGGCCCGGTTGGAATCGAGTTGGCCGGAGAGATACGTCAGGTGTGGCCCAAGAAAACGATCGTCCTGCTCGACGTCGCCGATGAGGTCCTCGGTGGTCCGTACATGCCCGAGTTGAAAGCCGAGCTACGACGGCAACTGGTCGAGTCCGGGGTCGAGCTGATACTGGGCAGCCCATTACGGCAGGGGCCGCCCTCCGTGCCCGGAGAGCTGGCAACCTTCACCGTCACCACCGAAGCAGGCACCGAAGTGACCGCTGACATCTGGTTTCGGTGCTTCGGCGTGGTCCCCAACAGCGACTACCTCGGGGACGCACTGGCACCGGCTCGTCGCCCGGACGGGTTCATCGAGGTCGGCCCCACCCTTCAGGTTGCCGGGCAGACAACCGTCTTCGCCGTCGGAGACATCTCGACCGCCGACAACAAGATGGCCGGCTTCGCCCGGCACCAGGCCGCCACGGTGGCGGACAACATCAACACCCTGGCCCAGGGACGATCCGACCTCGTGCCCTACGAGTCCATGGGCGTCGCCATTGCAGTTCCCATCGGACCCACCGGCGGGGCGGGTCAGTTCCCCGGGCAGGACCAGATCGTCGGGCGCGAGACCATTTCCGAGGTGAAGGGCAGGGACATGATGGTCGACCAGTTCGGCGAGGTCTTCGGACTCGGCCTACCGGCGGCTCCCTGACCGAGCCGGACAATCAGCAATCTTCGCCGGACTAGTGGAAGGAAGCGAGGTACAGAGATGACCACCCCGGACATTGAGTTCGGATTGGACTCGTTCGTTCCCATCAGCGTGACCGAGTCGGGTCAGGAACTCAGCGGCGACGTCGTCATTCGCAACACGGTGGAGGAGGCGGTCCTCGCCGATGCCGTCGGGATCGACTCGTTCAACATCGCCGAGCACTACCGGTCTGACATGATGGACTCTGCCGGGCAGGTGATCCTGGCCGCCATTGCCGGTCGAACCGAGCGCATCCGGCTCGGCACCGCGGTGACTGTTCTCAGTACGCAAGACCCGGTTCGCGTGTACACCGAATTCGCCACCCTCGACGCGGTGTCCAACGGCCGGGCCCAACTGATCGTCGGCCGCGGTTCGCTGACCGAGTCGTTTCCGCTGTTCGGGTACGACCTCGCCGACTACGAGGATATCTTCGAGGAGAAGCTCGAATTGCTCACGCGCCTGCTGCGCGACCAGCCTGTCACCTGGTCGGGGAAGTTCCGCTCCCCGCTCACCAACCAGTCCCTCAGTCCTCCGCTCCCAAAGGGCCACCTCCCCACGTGGGTGGGTGTCGGAGGCAGTCCCCAATCGGTGGTCCGGGCCGCCCGCTACGGACTACCCCTGATGCTGGCGGTAATCGGGGGGCCTCCCATCCGGTTCGCACCGTTGGTCGACCTCTACAAACGAGCGTTGGACAACTATGGATATCCACAACTGCGCATCGGCATGCATTCGCACGGCTATGTGGCCAGAACCGACCAGGAAGCGGCAGAAATCCAGTGGCCGCATTGGGCGCATGTGTACGAGAATGCGGCCGCCGAGCGGGGATGGGCGCGTCCCACCATGGACCGATTCCAAGCCGAGATCGACGAAGGTTCGCTGTACCTCGGGTCGTCGGAGACGGTGGCCAACAAGATCGCCTGGGTAATTCGCCTGCTCGGGCTCAGTCGATTCGACCTGGCGTACGCCACCGGGCGCGTACCGCACGAACAGAAAATGGCGACCATCGAGCTGTACGGCCGGGAGGTGATTCCGCGAGTGAGGGAACTTCTGGCCGAACCCACCAACCTCACCTCCGTAGGGGCACAGGCTGTGGCCGGAACGTAGGATCCGTCCGGTGTCCAGCCACGAGGCCACCGACCCGCGCCTGGGCATCGTCGGAGCCGGAAAGATTGGCACCGCTATCGCCCGCGCCGCAGTAGAGGGCGGATATGACGTCGCCATCTCGGGTTCGGGTGCTGTCGAGCGCATCGAACTCATTGTTGAGGTGCTCGCCCCCGGCGCTCGCGCCTTCATCACCGAAGACGTCGTCCGTCACGCTGACCTGGTCGCGTTGGCGGTTCCCATGCATCGCTTCCACGAGCTGCCCCGCGATCTCTTCGCCGGCAAGATCGTCGTCGACGCCGTGAACTATTGGGAGGAGATAGACGGCATCGACGAAAGACTGGCGACAGCGCCGACGGGCACCAGCGTCGTCGTGCAACAGCATTTCCCTTTGGCGCGAGTGGTCAAGAGCCTCAATCACCTTGGATACTTCAAGTTTGAACAAGGACGGCGGCCGCGGGAAGCACCAGATCGTCTGGCAATGGCTGCGGCCGGCAATGACCCGGACGCGGTGGCGGCGGTAATGCACCTCATCGATCGGCTCGGATTCGACCCGGTTGACGCCGGGTCGCTCGAGGCCGGTGCCGCCCTTCAGCCCGGCGGACCCGTTTTCGGCATCGGTCACAGTGCCGACAAGCTGACGACAATTCTCCATTCCGCCGAGGCGCCATGACAATCCTCCCTAATTTCGGGCAGGGGAGGCCGCCGATGGGTGGCGGTCGACTCTGCGCCCAATGGGGCCGCTTTCCGGTGGCCATGATGGCCGGGGTGGTCTGGTCGTCGTCGACATCGGACTGGGTGGCGGCGGGTTCTGACACTCGCGTTCGCCGACCGAATCCGTGACGGCACCGGCAGCCGCCCTCCTTCGGTTGGTCGACCAACGTGCCTGACCCCGATGTGATCTGCCGTCATGGTCCAACGGGGCTACCACTGATGGTCGGTCAGTTTGCCGGACTGTTTTGATAGGCGCCGACGTACCACTGCTCATTCTGTTTGGTAAGTACCCAGGTGGCTCGAACTCGGCGCTCAGCCGGAAGTTCGCTCTGCCCAGCCATCAGGACACCGCCTTCCGTGATGACGACGGCAGTGTCGGACCCGAGGAACCGGACGCTTTGCGGCTCGTCCAAGACACGTGATCCCTTGAGAGGTCCGGCGAACCCGGCGGCCATGGTGGTACGGATGTCGCAGCGGTTCCGCTTGTTGATGCCGGGCTGCACCACCGTCGCGTCGTCGGTGTAGAGCTCGGCGAACGCATCGGCGTCGCCGGCCGCCCACGCGTCGTAGACGGCTTGGAGGACGCTCAAGATGCTCTCGGTGGGAGGGTTGCTGGTCATAGTGGTTGCCTTTCATTTCCTCGCTGGGAGGTGGCTCACTTTTCTTGACGGTCATGAATGGGGCTGGCTCGCGGTCTCACCGCGAAGCCGAGGTGTCTCCGGGATTGTCAGTGGAAGGCCCCGATGGCTACTTCCGGTTGGCGCCGATCGCCGATCGCCATTGCCGGGCGCGTGGCATGGTGGGCGCGTCGGCACGGTGGCCGTGGCTGTTACCCCTGGTCAGCTGGTCAGCGGCGCGATCGGCATGGTCGCCTCCGTTCTCGGGTCTCCCACCGGTTGGCGGGTCTGACACAGCTACCTACCGGGCCAACCATCGAAATTCATCGCTCGGAGCGATGATTTCTGCGACGCTGCCCGGTAGGTATCTGTATGGGACATGGAGGAGTGGCAGTGACGGCCGTCAGCGACGACTTCGAGTGCCGAGCCGAGCCGTTCCGGCGCGAGCTGCTCGCCCACTGCTACCGGATGCTCGGATCGGTCCACGAGGCCGAGGATCTGGTGCAGGAGACAATGCTCCGCGCCTGGCGCTCCTACGATCGCTACGACGACCGGCGGGCCTCGCTTCGCACCTGGCTGTATCGGATCGCCACCAACGCATGCCTGACCGCACTGTCGGGGGTGAGTCGCCGCCCCCTGCCCTCAGGGCTCGGTGCCCCGGGGGAAGATCCGGAACAGCCCCTGATCCCGGCGCTCGACACCCCTTGGCTCCAGCCGATACCCGATGCGATGCTCGGCGCGGCTCCAGGGGATCCGGCGACGATGATCGGCGTTCGTGGCAGCCTACGTATGGCATTCGTCGCGGCAATCCAGTACCTGCCAGCTCGCCAACGCGCCATCCTGATTCTGCGCGACGTGCTCGAGTTCTCTGCTGTCGAAGTTGCCGACATCCTGGCCACGACCCCCGCCGCAGTGAACAGCGGTCTGCAGCGCGCCCGGGCTCGACTCGATGACGTCTCCGTCGCCGAATACCGGATCGAAGAGCCACCCGACCCGACGACTCGCACCCTCATCGACCAGTACGTCGTTGCCTTTGAGGCGGCTGATGTCCCTGCGCTCACCCGGCTGCTGACCGATCAAGTGGTACTGGAGATGCCGCCCGTTCCACTGTGGTTCCTCGGCCGCGACCACTACAGCCAATTCATCGCCCGGGTGTTCCGGCTACGAGGCCCGGACTGGCGCATGCTCCCCACCACCGCCAACGGCCAACCTGCGGTCGGAGCGTACTTCCGCGGCGACCCGGATACCTACCACGCCCACACTCTGCAGGTTTTCAGCCTCACCCCGGCCGGAATTGCCGGCAACGTCGTCTTCCAGGACCCGAGCCTCTTCGAGCTGTTCGATCTACCCCGCACCCTCGACGGTGCTTCGGTCACCCCAACGCAACCGCCACGAGTCCACATGGTCCGAGATCGTCCGGCGGTGCCGCCGAACTCAGGGAGAGCCTGAAGCCACCGTTCCATTGGTTCCCGGAGCAGGGCGGCCCGACATGGTCTCGTCCTGTTCTCTGGTTCCCCTCTGATCGTCCTCATCACCGTTGCCACCGTCAACCTGGTCCGTAGGAGGATCTCCCAATGACCGGTGCCGTCCCTATGACGCCCGGACGCCACATCCAGCGAATCCGCGCCCTACAATAGACAGACCTGTCTGATTGGAGGCGAAGACCGTGAGTACCGCACGAGCTCCGACCGAGCATCGAGCCTCGGCGAGGGAGCGGCTTCTTGGCGCAGCCAACGAGCTCTTCTACGCCGAGGGCGTCCAGACCGTCGGCATCGACCGCATCATCGAGCGCGCCGGGGTCGCCAAAGCCTCGCTCTATAACCTCTTTGGAAGCAAGGAAGGGCTGGTGGCGGCCTACCTGGCGTCACGACATGACCTAACGACCAACAGACTCACCCGGGCGATCGAGAGCATCGACGATCCCCGCCAGAAAATTCTGACTGTCTTCGACGCCCAAACCCAGCAGTACGAGCAACCCGGGTTTAATGGCTGCGCGTTCATCGCCGCCTCCACCGAAGCACCCTCCGGCGGTCTCGTCGAACATGCCGCCGATCAGTTCCGGGCCTGGATCCGCGCTATGTTCACCGATCTCGCTTGCCAAGCCGGAGCACCCGATCCAGTCAGCCTCGGACGGCAGCTCCACTTCGTCTACGACGGCGCCGGACTGGCGGGCCGCATGGACCATCACGACCCGGGGATCGCGCCCGCTGCCCGACAGGCAGTGCTGGCGCTGCTCGACGCAGCGTTGACGTAAGCCAGCCGGATGGCCAGGCGGCAGTGATCTACCCCGTTCCTCTGACTCACCATCAAAACTGCGCGGCGTCGAGCCGAGGAGGACAACCATGACCGCCACTGCCGTGTCGAGCACCACGACCCTCACGATCCCGGACATCGGCCCCGTTGAGCTGACCGTAGAGGAGCGAGGCGACGGGCAGCCCTTTCTGGTGCTGCATGGGGGAGCAGGTCCACAGTCCGTCGCCGCGTTCACACAGCAGCTCGCCGAGACGGACCGCAACCGGGTCCTCACGCCCGTCCACCCCGGCTTCGGTGGCACATCCCGGCCGGACGAGTTGAACAGTGTCGCCGGGCTCGCCGCCCTCTATGGCGCCTTGGTCGACGACCTAAGACTCGAGGACGTGACGGTCATCGGGAACTCCGTGGGGGGATGGATCGCAGCCGAGATGGCCCTGCTCGGCTCACCTCGAATCACTGGAATCGTGCTCCTCGATGCGGTGGGCATCGAAGTGGAAAGCCACCCGGTCGCCGACGTCTCCGGCCTATCCGTACCCGAGATTCAGGCTCTCTCGTTCCACGACCCGACGCCCTTCCTAGTGGATCCCGCCACCATCCCCGACGTCCAGAAGGCAATCATGGGTGCCAATGGCGCAGCTTTGGCCGTCTATGCCGGCTCCCCCGCCATGGCTGACCCTACGTTGCTCGGCCGCCTCGGTGGCATCTCTATCCCCACCCTGGTGCTGTGGGGCGACAGCGATCGGATCGTCGAGGCCGCATACGGCCAGGCCTATGCCGCTGCCATCCACGAGGCGCGCTTCGAGGTCCTTCCGGCCTCGGGGCATATGCCCCAGATGGAAACTCCCGATCTTGTGGTGCAAATGATCCGTAACTCGGCGAGGCCATCCCACAACGGTTCGGACTCCGGCTGACGGCTCCCGACATCCCAGCTCCGGTGGTCGAGCAACCCAGCGGCGGAGACACTCGATACCACGGCGGAGCACACGAGAAGGGTTGGCGCCGGCACGACGAAGTGCCACCGCAGCGTTCTTCTCGAGCGCCTCACCCGAGTACAGCAGGATCTCCCCGCCCCGGTTCGCCGGCCGGTCTAGCGACGGTCATACACTCTGACGGTTGCCGGATGTAGGGAACTTGGTTCATGCCCAAGGCGGCTGAGCGGGACCCTCGCCTGTCGTGATCAGCCGCTTGAGGCTCCCGTTGACAAAGAACCCCCAGGCGCTCGAACAGCTGTCGAAGCACTCGAACTCGGGCACCAGACCGAGATGTGAGAAGCGGACCTCCGTCCCGTCCTGTTTGGTGGTGATTTCGAAAGTGATATCGGTCCCGGTCCATTCGCTCGGGTCCTCGGGGCCCTCGAGGTGGGCGTCGATGACGTGCCAGGCGACCTTCTTGCCCGGGCCGAGCTCCGCGATCTTCTGCATGGAGTAGTGGGCGCCACGGTAGCGGTACGAGAACTCGTCGCCCACCTCGTCGACACCGCCTTCGATCTCTCCCGTCCACCATCCCCGGACGTTGTTGATCGCGTCGAAGACCTCCGCCGGGGTCTGCTCGACGGTGAAGGTACTGGTGAAGTTCCGGCTTTGCATCATGTGCTCTCTTTCGTTGATCATTCATGGTCTGCGGTTGGTTGACTGTGGATTGGTCCCGGAGCCAGCACCGGGCTCCAGTGGCCGCACACGCCGGCTATTGGTCGGAAATGCGACAAGAGGGAGCCCTTCTTCGAGGGACACTCAGTGCAGCTGCTGCCGTCGGTGGGCCCGGTCGTCGCTCAGGCGGATCGGCTCCTTCTCGGCCCTCAGCCTCTCGATCAGGCTTCGATCCGCTGGGATGGGTTCCAGCGCGATGGCTTGTCATCAGGATCATCTCCCGTTCTTCTTTGGAGTGGCTGCTTGGCTCTTTGCCTCTGCGTGGGCCGCCTCGGCGAGGCGTTTGATCGTGTCGAGTCGCCGGTCCCATTGCGTGGCGAGGTCAGCCATGGCCTGAGTGGCTTGGTGGAGACGATCGGGGTCTACCTGGAAGAGAACCTCTCGACCTTGTTTGCGACGGCTAACCAACCCCGCCGCTTCCAGCACGACCAGATGCTTGGATACGGCCTGGCGCGAGAACGGCACATGGCCGGCCAACCACCATGCACTGGCCTCACCGTTGTTGACTAGGAGGTCCAGCACCCGACGACGAGACGGGTCGGCAACCACAGACCACAACTCGTCCTCGGGCTGCGCCGTCATCCTGATCGGCGCTCGGCGAGAACGCCGGCGAGGCGGTTCAGAAACTTGGCCCACCCGCCCTGATGGTCGTCGGCGTATCGCTGCTTCTCCTCCTCGATCCAGTCCCGCAGCTCGTGGCCAGTCTCGGTCACTCGGAGACGGGTCCGGTCGTCGCCCTCGGGTGTCAGCGTGAACTCGACGAGCATCGAGTTGCCCACCACCGGTTCCTCCTCGCGGGGATGATTCCAGCGGAACGAGAAGCAAGTCGGGGGATCAACGGTCTCCACGACGACCGGCCCGCCCTGATCGCCGAAGTGCATATAGCCATGACCGCCAGGTTCGGCGACCAGGTCCACCCGGTCGGCGAACCACAGGCTCATCTGGTCGGGCTCGGTGATGGTGCGCCATACCACCTCCACCGGTGCCTCGATCAGAACCTCCCGCTCAATCATTAAGCCTGCCATCAGTATCCGCTCCTTCATTCCAGTCGATGTGCAACCTACGGTAGCATGTGACGACCCATAAGTGCAACCTTATGTTGCATATCGAGAATCACCGAGAAGGACTGCTCGTCTTGGTGTTTGCCATCCCCAGGGCATCTCCACCAGCAGTGGTTGGACCGTTTCATGGGCCAACGACCGGGTTCCCCGGGCAGACCAGTTGATGCCGAGCGAGGGCTGAGGGGTGATCTCACCCTTGACGGCAGATACCGACCCAGTCCGCCCTAGAAGATGAAGGGCACGAGCATCTTGGTCGAGCGCCTGTACGTCGGGTAGCTATCGGGGAACTGCTCGGTCAGGTAGCGCTCCTCGACGCTGGCGCTGTAGACGAAATAGACCCCGGCCAGGGTCACGGCAATCAGCCACAACCAGCTCAGCGCCACCGCGGTGCCGATACCCGCGACCAGGATCCCAGAATAGATGGGGTGGCGGACCAGGCGGTAGGGGCCGCTGGTAACCAGCTCCGGTTCGTCCTTTTGCGACATCGGTGTACCCCAGTTGCGCCCGATGTGTACGCGGGCCCAGATCGCGAGCCCCAACCCGAGCGCGAAGAGGAAAAGCCCGAGGGCGGAACGCAATGCATCCGAGTTGAGGCCGTCGTGTCGGAAGGTCCCCAAGCGGATCAAGAGGATGGCGCCGACTACGACCACTGCCCTGATACGCAGCTCGCGGGACCAAGGGATGCGGCCCTTTTTCATGGAGAAGGCTGCCACGAGCCAGTAGATCCAGAAGGCCACCCATCCGATGGCGAAGACGAGCTCGACTGCGTGCACGCGGCTAATACTTCCACCAGTTGCGAGCGACGTCCGGCAGTGACCAACTAGTCCATAGTGGCTGTGTCGAGGTGACCACGGGGGATCGGCATACCGAACACGTTGCCGGGCGCCGGGCATCTAGCGCAGGATCTCTACGTACCCGTCCGTTCCATTCACGCGGATCTGCTGTCCATCCCGGATCAGCCGGGTGGCTTGCTCCACGCCTACGACGGCCGGCAAGCCGTACTCCCGGGCGATCACCGCCCCGTGGGTCATCAGGCCCCCCACCTCCGTTACCAGGCCCGCGATCGCCAGGAACACCGGTGTCCAGCTGGGGTCCGTGTAGGCCGTGACCAGGATATCGCCCGCTTCGAGATCGGCCTGCGCCATGTCCAGGATGACGCGGGCCCGCCCCTCGATGGTCCCGGCGGATACGGGTAAGCCGACCAGCGCACCGGTCGGCGCGTCAGCGCGTCGGTAGGCCCCGGCGACGACTTCGCCATCCGAGGTGAGTACCCGGGGCGGCGTCAGCGCTTGATACGACCTGAACGCCTTCTTGCGCTGGGAGATGAGTTGATCATCGATGTCGTTCGTGCGCACGACGTCGTGGAGCTCCTGAAACCTGAGGTAGAAGATGTCCTCCTTCTCACTGAGCACCTGGGCCTTCACCAGGCGCCCGGCCTCTTCCAGTAAGGCCTGCTTGTAAACGAAGTAGCGGCTGACCATGCCATACTTTGGATATTCCCGGAACCCGATGAACGTACGGACGCGGTCGATCTTCCGCTTGACCTCTTCGGCTTTCTGCTCTCCGTTCGGCAAGGCCCGCAAGCGCTTCAGCAGTTCCTGTTCCTTCGTCCACGCCTCTTGCCGGCCTTGCTCGAAGCGCTGCTTGCCGGCGCCCGGTTCGAAATTTTTGATGTTGCCGAGGATCACGGGCACCAGCGTGGTGGGGCGTTCGCTCCAACGCGGCCTTGTGATGTCGATCTCGCCGACGCAGCGCATGCCGTACATGTCGAGGAAGGCTCGGATGGCGTGGCGCGCTTCCGGTCCGCCCGCAAGTCGTGCCAGCTCGTCCAGGAAACCCTCGTCCTCGACGTGTTGCAAGAGATTCACCACTTCCGGATGCGGACGAATCACGTCCGCTACGTCCAGGAGCGCCAGCCCCATCTCCGACGTGACGTTGTTGGGGACAGACTGCGTGAGCGTGTCGGCCGCGTTCTTCTCACCCAGCCAGGCCTCCAATTGCTCGTTCAGCCACCACGTGGCCTCCATCGCTGACATGAACACCTGATGGCTCCGCGGATCGAACAGGATCCGCTTCAGTTCCTGGACATCAGCCAGGATGAAGTCGAGCAGCGCCGAACCGGACTTCGTCGCGATCTCGCGCTTCAAGGCGGCGATGGATTCCTGGCTACGCCCGATCAGATCGGTGACGATGGCCCGATCGGTCTCGATCGGGGATGGCGCGCCGCCTACGGGCGCCCGGCCGAGACCCTCGTCCGGGAGCGACGGGATGAAGTCACCGCGATCGAGGATGGTCTGCAGCGCGTCCCCGATCAGGGGATCGCCTCTCCCCATGACCTCCAGTAGGCCGGCGCGGCTCGCTGGCGACGCCAAGTCCGGTGCCACGTCGACGAACAGCCTCCCACCGGCCTCATACATCGGCCGAGGGGTCGTCAGCTGCCAGAGGGAGAGCCCCAGGGGTTTCATCGCGTCGGTCATCATCTGCCCATGACCGACAGAGACGTAGACGTGGTTCCCTTGGTCGCGGGCCGCGGGGATGGGGAACAGCGTGGTGATCGGCCGGCTCTGGACGATCTGGAAACCATCATTGACCAGGCACCATTCGATGTCCTGAGGGCGGCCGAAGTGCGCTTCGATCCGCTGTCCTAGCTGTACGAGTCGCACGACCTGCGCATCGGTCAGTGCTGGCTGTTTCTGACGCTCCGGATCGATCGCTTCTTTCCGCGTCCCGCCTGCCGGCGAAGCGTGTACGGCCAGCTGCTTGGTGGCGACCGCCTTGGCGACGACCCCGCCGTCCCGGACTTTGTAGATGTCCGCGTTTACCAGGCCGGAGACCAGGGCCTCGCCGAGTCCGAAGGTTGCCTCCACGGAGGCGACCCTCCAGTTCGAGCTGACAGGGTCGGCCGTGAACAGGATGCCGGCCGCCTCCGGAAAGACCATCTGCTGCACGGCCACAGCCATGTGGACGTTCCGATGGCCGAAGCCGTTCCGCAAGCGGTAGACCACGGCCCGCTCGGCGAACAGGGAGGTCCAGCACCGGCTCACGTGCTGGAGGATCGCCGCCGATCCCACAACATTCAAATACGTGTCCTGCTGGCCAGCGAAGGAGGCCGTCGGCAGGTCCTCTGCCGTCGCACTCGATCGGACTGCACAGGCGGCCTGCTCGCCCAGCACTGCGACCGAGCGGGTGATCGCCGCCGCCAGGTCGTCGGGGATGGCGATCCCTTCGAGGGTGCGGCGGATCTCGGCGCTGAGCGTGCGGATCGCCTTCCGGTCATCCGGGCTCAGGAGCGACAGCCGATCAAGCCGATCGTCGATCGACGGCACTTCCGCCATGATCCGCCGGAAGGCATCGGTCGTCACACAGAAGCCAGCCGGTACGCGGATGCCTTCGATCCGCGAAATCTCCCCTAGGTGAGCGCCCTTACCACCAACAAGCGCCACCTGCGTCTGGTCGATCTCCTGGAAACCCAGCACGTAGTTGCCCATCCGTCCACCCTCCCCTTGAGCCCCCTAGGGCCTAGCTGACTCATGCTGTCAGCCACGCGTAGGCCGCGGTCGGACTTGTGGCGTGCATTGTCAGCACACAAGGGGTCCTTGCAGCAAGACCCCCACCCCGGTGTACTCTTCTAATGGCGGGGAGGATGAACCGGCCCCCGTTGGGCGCGATGGGTAAGGATTGTCCCATTGCAAGACGGTGTAGGGCACTCGGGTTTCGTCCTTGGGCAGGCGTCCGTGCGTCCCCGGTTGTGGTCGGTATCAGCCTTTTGTCGTCACCCGTGCTCGGTGCTCACGCCGTCGGCAGGCGCCGCATGCCAGGTCGCTCGGGTGACATGATGGGGCCCAGCGACACAGAAGAGAGCGCAGGCTGGGAGTGCGGCAACCTGTCGAGCGACCCGGTTCTGGCCGGATCGGTTGGGCCCCGGCCGGCATGGCTGGACCGCCATCGCCTGGGACTGGCGTACGAGCAGTTCAGTCTTGAAGCGATCCAGATTCGCCACTACGGCGACGTCGTTGTGGTCGGTGCCCGCAACAATGCGCATGGCACCTATCAGGGCCAGCCCGTCCCCGAAGCGCTACGGGCCACGCTCGTCATCGGGTCCGACTCGGAGACGCTGAGACTGGCAGCCATCCACTTGAGCTTCATCGCTGGCACCCCGGGCTCCCCGCCGGTGCCAGGACCAACCGACTCCGCCGAGAACAGGTCCGCCACGAACGCAGACTGGGAGGGACGATGAGCGAGTTGGTCGGCCGTGTCGCACTGGTGACCGGAAGCTCGCGCGGCATCGGGGCCAGCGATCGCCAGACTCTTGGCCGAGCGAGGGGCCGCCGTCGCCATCCATGGTCGCGACGCCGAAGCGGTGAGGACAGTGGCCGCGGACATCGATAAATCCGGCGGCCGTGCCCTAGCTTTGATTGGAGACGTGACCCGCTACGAGCAGATCGAGGCCATGCGAGACTCGATCGAGCAAGGACTGGGTCCCGTTAACATCCTGGTCGCCAACGCGGGTGGAAGCACGGTCCGGCCCGGGCTGCTCGAAGACGTCGCCGAAGCTGACTGGCGAGCCTCGGTCGACGCCAACCTCACCGCCACCTTTCTGACCATCAAGGCATTCCTGCCCGGGATGAGAAAACGCCACCACGGGACCATTATCACCATGTCCTCGGCGGCCGCCCGCCGTCCCACCCCGCAACCCCCCTTGGCCTACGCCGCCGCCAAGGCAGGTATTGAAGCGCTCACCACGGAGCTAGCCGCACAAGCAGGACCCGATGGTGTGCGCGTCAACTGCCTGGCACCCGAGACGATCCTGACTGAGCGCAACCAGCAGCAGATACCCGAGGCCATCCAAGAACAGCTGCGTCACACCCATCCGATCCAACGTCTTGGTACGCCCGATGACGTGGCCCACGCCGCCTTGTTCCTGGCCTCCGGTGACTCCTCCTGGGTCAGCGGAATCACCCTCGACGTAGCCGGCGGTTCCGTCCTCGTCTGATCAGCCAGACAGCCCAACGAAGAGCGAGACGCGCAGACCGAGGACAACGGAGAATTCGATGGCTGACCGGCCACCACAGATGCGTCGCCAAGGAAGGGTTGGTGCGACTGGTTAACGTTCCCATGCGCAGGATCCTTGCCTTGCCGTTCCCAACGCCGCTCAGCAAGCGGCCGATGCTGCTCTACCTCACAGGGCGACGCGGCAAACGGTCCTATCGACACCGGTGAGCTACGTGAAGGATGGGGACTCCCTACTCAGGCCAGACGGCGGCAACTGGACACTCAACCTCGAGCCGGGCGCCCCGAAAGGATCCGACCGGACGGTCGCGACGCCGCCGCAAGTCCAGACCTCATCGACGACATCGACGAGGCTCTCATAGCCATGACTACGATCAATCCGAGCACCGCAACTTCATCTCCATCGCCCGGCGGGACGACGGCCATTTCGACCAGAACGATCTCGTCAACGCAGTGATCCATGGATTCGGCATCGTGCACTGGCACCTCGACCCCTCGGCGCCACAACCGGCAGGTCATCGGTTGAGATCGCTCGGGCGGCGACACCAAACGCGTTGAAGGGATCGTCGGTCTCATCGTCGGGCAGAATCGCGAACGGTGGATCAAGGCGCGTTGAGCAATGGCTGATCGCGAGAACCGGGCGATCCGGCTAATTCGGCCCGAGCGTCGGCCGAACCGTGCACCTGATTGAGACATGCCAGTCGGAGTGGGTGCTCGCTCACAACCGAACCCGCGACTTCGGAGACGGCAAGGTATCGGTGGACATGGCCCTCCGGGACGCCGGGCCGGACGGGCCACCTGCACGGCCCGCGTGGCGCTGCCGGTGACCGACGGTCGACCCGCCCCGTCTGGCGATCTACGCCACGCAACTGTGCTTCTTCACCTTCGACGCTTGAAGACTCGGCGTGGACCGGCCTACACGACCGCCGAGGGCCGGTGACCGCCGAAATTAACGGTGACCCCGTCGTGCCGCATGCTCCGGGCGAACCAGGCAATTGAGAGCGCGATGGAACCCGCCGTCAGGGAGAGCGTCGCACCGAGCCGTTCGAGAGGGAAGGACTGGGTCGACGATGTCAGCAGTAGGACCAGGACAACCGCTCCGTTCAAGAACATGGTCACCGCCCAGAGGAACGAGACGCGGACGAAGAAGCGGTGGACGCTCGGACGCGCCAGAAGTTCGGGGGTGAGGGGACAGAAGTCGTGCGTGAACCGCTGGGTGAAAGGCCGACCGGCGAGTGCACTGAGGATCAGCAGCATGGAGGCCAGGAACGCAGCCACCGTGGGCTGGATGAAGTACACGAAGGCGCTGCCGGTCACGAAGGAGATGACCGTACGTAGGGTAAGCAGCGCGGTGCCGAGCAGGAGCAAGGTGGAGATCCGTTCCTGCCTCCACAGCCGTCGGGCCACGAGGACGTACGACCAGGCCAGGGCAGCGAGCAACGCGCCTCGGAAGCCCGCCAGGAGGAGGACGAAGTAGTACGCGGCAACCGGCGCGATGACGCTCTCGAGGATGACCGGAAGGGCATGACGCAGAACTCGCACCGGGTGGGGAAGGCGCAGGACGGACCCGGCCCGGCCGTCGGGGCCGTCGGAGAACGCCAGGGCCCCGAGGTCCGCTCGCTTGTCGGTTCGGCTGATACGTGACTGTACCGGACCCTCCGGTCACCGTCAGATCGGGGTCCCCCCAAATGAGCCGCCCCTTGAGCCACGGCCAGGTCGGACCCATCCGACACCCCACTCCGCCGGGGTCTGGGGCGGGTCCGCCGTGCGCGCCATTTTCATCAACCCCCGCTATCTCGGCCACCAGGTCGCCGGATGCCAGCGTCGCCACGACGAACTCCCCGACACCCGCGACCCCGCCCTCGGCACGACCTACCGACTTCGGTGCCAGGACCCGACGTCTGGTGTCGTTGGTCGGAACGGCCGTCGTGGCCGCCACTCGTCTCCGAGGACCTGTTTCAGCGGGTAAACGAGCGCGTCACCAATACCCACGGAAATGGCCGCCGACGGCAGCGCTCCGAACCAGGCCAATACCTGCTCTCTGGGGCAATCCGACATGGGCACTGCGGAAGGTCCATGTCCGGCAACACCACCAAGAACAAGCCCTACTACCGCTGTTCGGCGACCGGGCCCGACTACACCACGCCTTCGGTTTCCGGGCACCCACCCACGTACATGGTCCGCGAAGAACGCATTCTTGCCGCCGTCTACAAGTGGCTCAGATTCCTTACCGACCCTAACCACCTCGACGCCACCGTGGCCACCTTCCGGGAGGCCGACGACGAGGCCGACACGGAACCGGCGGACGTGGCCCGGGCGCGCAACCGGGAGCACCGCCTCGCGGTGGCACTCGACCGCATGCTCGACGCCGTCCGGGCCGGCATGGACCCGACCCTGGTCGCCGGGCGGACCCGCAAGATCCAGACCGACATCATGACCGCCAGATCGATCATCGAACGGTGGGCACGATCGCACGATCGACCTACCCAACTCGGCGAAGCCGACCTTCGGGCGGTACTCACGGCAACCAGCGGACTGGTCAAGCTCCTGGGCGAAGCCGAGCGCATCGAGCAAGCAGCTCCCTGTAGTCCCCTAGGCCTCAGTCTCAAATATGAAAAAGAAGCTCCAACCGGGCGGGAACTAGTCCGCGCCCAGTTGGAGCCAAATGGTGGCGGGGGTTCCATTGGTTCGCGAGCCGCCCGGACCTCGGCGAGCGCAAAGGTGCTGGTAGTGGCGCCCTGCATACGCAGCCGCCCGGGCGCTGCACTACTCAGTGTCGGGGCTCCGCGGTGTGAGTCCCCATAAACGCGCCACCCGCCACACGGGTCGACCTTCGGGCTTGGGTGCCCGAAGGTCAAGATGGCTACGGGCTACCTCGGGTTGGCTAAGGGTTGGTCTCCAAAAGCCCGGCCCATTGGCCAGGTTCGTCGTCGGCCACGTTTCGGACGAGACGCTCGAGTACGCCCTCGAGGTTGGCCACTTCCTTCTCGGTGATGCCGGCGCGGAGCCGCTGGTCGAACGCCACCGCGGCTGTCCGCAGCCGAAGGAACGTCTCCTCACCTGCATCGGTTAGCGTCACCACGTGAATCCGACGGTTGGTGACGTCGCGCTGGCGGGTAATAAGCCCCTCGGCATCCATGGAGTTGAGATGGTGGGTCAGCGTGGCCTCCCTGACCCCGACTGCTTCCGCCAGCTCCCGCTGGTTGGCGGGACGTCGAATCTTCAGGTTGAGCAGCACCAGCCAGACCGGTAGAGAGCCTCCCGCCTCGGCGAGCGCCTCATCGAAGGCCCGCCGCACGATCCGGGCCGCACTCGCCAGGTGAAGACCGATCGGTGGCTGGACAGGAGGCGGCACTCGGTCAGGATACCACTACCCATCGACCTCTAATGATTTGACCTCTAATCGTTCGATGCCTATGGTTACGGGTGCACCGTCGTCCAAGGAGACCCACCAGATGTCAGAACACATCCACGCCTTCCTCTCGAAATGGACTACTGCCGAGCGCGCCGGAGATGCTGAGAGGCTGGCGACCCTCCTCACGCACGACTTCGCTGGAGTCGGCCCACTCGGATTCGTCCTCCCCCGGCCCGCATGGCTGGACCGCTATCGCCAAGGCCTGGCCTACGAGCAGTTCAGTCTCGAAGAGATCCAGATTCGCCTCTACGACGAGGTCGCTGTAATCACGGCCCGGAACAACGCCGGTGGCACTTATCAAGACCAGCCCCTGCCCGAAGCGCTACGGGCCACCCTCGTCATCGCGTCCAACTCGGAGGCAGTGCGGTTGGCCGCCGTCCACATGAGCTTCATCGCCGGCACGAAGGGCTCCCCACCCATGCCAAGACCAGCCGACTCCGTAGCGAGCAGTGCCAACATAAACGCAGAGGAGAACGGAGAATGACGGAGTTGGACGGCCGTATCGCGCTGGTGACCGGAAGCTCGCGCGGCATCGGGGCTGCCATCGCCAGACTCTTTGCCGAACGAGGGGCCACCGTCATCGTCCATGGCCGGGACGCCGATGCGGTGCGGACCGTGGTCTCAGACATCGAGCAATCCGGCGGTCATGCCCTCGCGGCGATCGCCGACCTCACCCGCTACGAGCAGATCGAGGGCATGCGAGACTCGATCGAGCAAGGCCTCGGCCCCATAGACATTCTGGTCGCCAATGCAGGCGGAAGCACCGTCCGGCCCGGGCCGCTCGAAGACATCGGCGAGGCCGACTGGCGAGAATCGGTCGACGCCAACCTCACTGCCACCTTTCTGACTATCAAGGCATTCCTGCCCGGGATGAGACAACGCCACAACGGCACCATCATCACGATGTCTTCTGCCGCCGCCCGCCGCCCAACCCCCCAATCCCCCCTGGCCTACGCCGCCGCCAAAGCCGGCATCGAAGTGCTGACCAAGGAGCTGGCCGCCCAGGCGGGACCGGATGGCGTGCGCGTTAACTGCCTGGCCCCCGAGACGATCCTGACCGAACGCAATCAGCAGCAGATCCCTCAGACCGTCCAAGAACAGCTGCGCCACAGGCATCCGGTCCAGCGCCTCGGAACGCCTGATGACGTGGCCCACGCCGCCTTGTTCCTGGCCTCGGATCACTCCTCGTGGATCAGCGGAGTCACGCTGGACGTAGCCGGCGGCTCCGTCCTTGTCTAAACGGCCAGACACGCCAACATCGCTCATCGGTGAGATCGAGACGAATAGAAACATGAGAACGGAGAAATCAGTGACTGACCGGCCACCACGACTGCAGCGCCAAGCAACCATGATGCGGCTAGTCAACCTGCCCATGCGTCGAATCCTCGCCCTGCCGTTCCGACGCCACTGAGCAAGCGGCTCATGCTGCTCTACCTCACCGGCAGACGCAGCGGAGGTCCTATCGACAACCTGTCAGCTACGTAAAGGACGGAGACTCGCTGCTTACGCCAGGAGGCGGGAACTGGAAGCTCAACCTCGAGCCCGGGCGCCCTAAACAAATTCGACTCGACGGACGCGACATCACCGCACGACCCGACCTCGTCGACGATGTCGACGAGATCGACAACGCTCTTGTGGCGATGACCGCAGCGAACTCGAGAATCGCCGGCTTCATCCCCATCGCTCGGCGAGCCGACGGCCACTTCGACCGTGACAGACTCGTCAACGCCGTAGCCCACGGTTTCCGGCATCGTGCGGTGGCGTCTCGATCCCTCGGCGGAGTAATCGCAAGGGCGCTGGGCCAAGCCAGGATGAGCTTCGGGTTCACGGCATGACAAGCCTGGGCGACGTGGTTCAGCCGTCTCTGGCGGCGGGTACGGGCGCAATGGCGCCTTCGGGACAGGCCACCACGCACAGTCCGCAGGCGCGGCAGGCGTCGGCATTGGGCGTGTAAGCGGTCTTGCGACGGTGGGCGAGTACCCGAAGCTTTACGAGAGGGGTCAGTCGGCTGAAGTCGTCGTCGTCGATCCGCCGAATCTCGAACACGTCGTTGGGACAAACGACGACGCAGTCACTCTTTGCTTCGCACCGCCGATGATCGACAATTGGCGTCCAAGTCTCTCCTGGAGCATTGCACCGCTCCCCCGGACGGTCTGGGTGTTGCGCGGCCCGGCGCTTCTTGGCCAGTTCTTCGTTGGAGTCACTCACGGTTCGTCGCCTCCTGTGGTTCGTATCGCACGCCAGGGTTGGCTCTACAACCAGATGGTCGAAAGTCACGTTGAACCAAAGCAAGCGTCAGTAGCGACCAATTGAGCCAGAGCGAGTCGACATCGTCTCAGATCAGATCTTGCGATAGAGGCGAACAGCCAGCGGTACGAAGACGAGGAGGAGGCCAGCGCACCAGACGATCGAGAGCCAGAGCCAGTGGGACACCGGTCCGCCCTGGGTCAGTTTTCGCATCGCTGGCGGGCCTACCTCCGCTCCTCGTGCAGGCCGGAACCGAAGAAGTTCTATTCAGCGACGCGGAGCGTCTCGCAGAATTTCGCGACCAGAGCGGGAGTAGACGTCACGTTCCAACTCGGTGACGGGCTTCCACCCGTCTACCAGATCGTCGGCAACGCACCTGAGGCTGTGTCGGCGACTGACCAGATCGGCGCGTTTCTTCGGACGAAAGTCGGTACGCCGTGCCCAGATCCAAGGGTCGACCCTCGAAAGCGACCTGTGACGTCGACTAGGCCATAAGGGCGATGGCCCTGGATCAGTCTGTCCTGCCCAAAACCACTCGACGCGTTCCGAACCGGTGAGGGCCTCGACCTCAGCAGAGAAACAGCCCTTGACTAATCGTTCGGTACCTAGCATTATTCGTTAGGTGGCAGACGAACTACCTGACACGAGACACTCGTCGGCGGGGGCATGGGCCAAGAGGTTGTACTTCGCAAGCCGGGCCGTCATGAATTCAGTCCTGCGGCCATACGACATCGGATCGACGCAGTGGTACGTGCTCTACCAGCTGGCGAACGATGGACCTACGATGCAGCGCGATCTCGGTCGGATGCTCCAGATCGAGAGGGCAACACTGAGCGGGATCGTGACCACGCTGGTGCGTAAGGGCCTCGTCGAACAAACCCCGGACCCGGCTGATCAGCGCCAGCGGATGCTTCGCATCACAGCCTCGGGGCTGAACCTCTGGGATCAATTACCCGATCTCACCCTCATCGAGGCGATTGCATTCGACGGGGTCGACGGCGCAGAACTCGCGACGGTCGTCAAGGTGCTCCAGGCCGCCACGCAACGCCTCAACGACCACCTATCGGAGAGAAACGAATCATGACGACCTCGCTCACCGGTAGTACCGACCGCGTGAGTTCGCGGCTCCTCCCGCACCTAGTGCGGCACAGGCTGACGATGCCCTACTCCATACCTGGCTTCAGGAGGTCGTGACATGCAGTACCGCACCCTCGGACGGACCGGCATCAAGGTCAGCCCCTACGCGCTCGGCACTCTCATGTTCGCCACGTCCATCGGCAACCCGGATCCCGACGACTCGATCCGCATCATCCACAAGGCACTAGACGCAGGGATCAACCTCGTTGACACAGCCGACGGCTACGGCGACTCCGAGGAGATCGTCGGCAAGGCGCTCAAGGGGCGCCGCGACAGCGTGGTTCTGGCGACGAAGTTCAGCCGCGCGATGGGCGAAGACCCTAATCGACAGGGCACTTCGCGGCGCTGGATCATGACCGCGGTCGAGGATTCGCTGCGCCGCCTACAGACCGACCACATCGACTTGTACCAAATCCACCGACTGGACCCAGACACTGACATCGAAGAGACGCTCTCTGCTCTGTCAGACCTGATCCACAGCGGGAAGGTACGGGCGATCGGGTCGTCCACGACGCCTGCGTCCGAGATCGTCGAGGCCCAATGGGTCGCAGAGCGCCGCTGTCTGGAGCGCTTCCGTACCGAGCAGCCGCCCTACTCGATCCTCAACCGCAGCATCGAGTCCGAGGTGCTACCGATCGCGCAGCGCTACGGCATGGGCGTATTGGTGTGGGGTCCACTCGGGCAGGGAATGCTCACCGGCCGGGTCCGGAAGGGTCAGCAGACCGACGTGATCCGCGCTCCCTTCGTCAAGGCACTCAGCGATGAGCGCCGGCTCGATGCCGTGGAACAGCTCGTTCCGATCGCCGAAGAGGCGGGATTGCCGATGACGCACCTCGCCATAACGTTCGCGATTGCCCATCCGGGCGTCACCAGCGCGCTCCTCGGGCCGCACACCATGGAGCAACTCGACGACCTGCTCGCCGGCCTCGACGTCACGCTCACCGACGAGATCCTCGACCGGATCGATGAGGTCGTACCACCCGGCACCGACATCGGCACCCTCGTCGGCCAGGCATACCTACCCCCAGCCATCCAGCGATCGGACCTTCGCCGCCGACCAGCCGAGGAGCGCGCCGCCGTCTGAGCGCGTCGCTGCTCTTGGAGCGATTTCTGGTTACGAAAATACGAACCATTCGCGGATCGTCAGTGGGCCAGTGATCGACCACGGCTGACGGAGTTGGAGTCCCGTAATGTGGTCTCGTCGGCTCAACCACGGCGCTCGGGAGTGAACGAACCGCCCTGACGCCTCGGTAGTCCTAGGGCCCGTTTCCGGACAGGCTTGCGGCGGTGGTTGAACCCGACCAGTCGACGCCGGAACCGTGATCTAGTTTGGTCTGGATGAGTAGTGCAGTTGCATGGGGCATGCCCTGTGCTGCCCCATGAAGCAACACCTCGATCGACGACTCGAACGCGAAACCGCTGGGCAGACACCGCGTGCGCGGCGACCGCCTGCGTGGGGCTGCATAGGGCAATGGGGAGTAGGTCCCGAGAAAAGCCCCGATAAAACCCATCTTCGGCATCTCGCCTCAACGCGAAACCGCTGGTCAGGCGCCCTTGCTTAATGCGCAAGATGCGCCGACCAGCGTTTCAATGGTGGCGGGGGTGGGATTTGAACCCACGACCTTCGGGTTATGAGCCCGACGAGCTACCAGACTGCTCCACCCCGCGTCGCAAGGGCACAACTTACCATCTCGACGGTCGGCCGCGTCCATCACCTCTGGGAACGACCGGTCGTGCACAACATCCTCCGTCGTGCCCCCTCCGAACCCACCGGGACCCGACGACGCCGACGCTACGGGGTGGTGGTCGTGGTTGTCGAGGCGGCGTTGGGCGAGGTGGTCGTGGTTGTCGATCCCGAGGAGGTCGGGGTGACCGTGCCCCCGGTCAATTGCTGGACTTCCTGCAGGTTGGACTCGAGCGTCTGGATGTCAGTTTGGTAGGCACCGAGCTGGCCGGCCTTGAGATCCGTCTGCGCCTGCACATAGGCCGCCTGGGCCGCGTTGAGCAGGGCACGGACCTGAGGCGAGAGGGCCCCGGTCGAACCACCGCCACCCGGCGTAGTTGACACCGGAGCGGTGAACAGCGTGGTCAGGGCATCGCTGAGACTCGCCCCAATGGCCGCCGGTTGGTTCCCATAGACAGCGATCACCTGCTGCAGTTCGGGGAAAGTGTTTCGCGAAGACTGCACGTAGAGAGGCTGGATGTACAGCAACGAGTCGGCGATGGGGATCATCAGCACGTTGCCGAGCTGGACCGAGGAACCGTTCTGATTGAGCAACGAGATCTGTTGGGAGACCGCCTTGGTGGCATCGATCTTCGCCGCCACGATGGACGGCCCCTGTACCGGTTGGTCCCGGGGTGTCACAAACATCTGGAGCTTCCCGTAATCGCTCGGATCGGAGCCGGCCATCATGAATCCGGACAGGGTTTGGATCTGGCTCTGCCCCGATATCGGCACGAAGGCGTCGAGGAGGGTGAAGGACTGCTTGGACTGACCCGGCACCTCCATCTCCTGGTAGATGGGGGCCATGCGCTGCAACTGACCGGTCGAGACCTCCTGACCCTGGGCGTTGGTGGTGAGCGTGGTCTGGAGGGGCTGGGATGGAGAGCCCGAGCCCGGCGAGGGGGACAGAGCCCAGGCGTCGGCCGCGCTGTAGAAGCTCTGGGCCGTGGTGATGTGGTACTTCCCGTACATGGTGGCCTGGAGGGTGAAGATGTCCTCGGGGTACCGGAGGTGCTGGCGCAGGGCCGGGCTCATCTTGGACGCCGGTGTGAACATCCCCCCGAAGGCCTTCTCGTACGTCTGGATGATGGGGTCCTTCGGATCCATCACGTAGAAGGTCATCTTGCCGGTGTAGGCGTCGATGAGCACCTTGACCGAGTTGCGGACGTAGTTGAGGTTCTGATTGAGCCCGCTGCCGCTGGGCAGAGCGCTGGTGTCGGCGTTCTGCGCATAGGGATAGTTGTCGCTGGTGGTGTAGGCGTCCTGGATCCAGTCGATGTGCCCGTTGAGCAGCACCGGGTAGGGATCGGCGTCGAGGCTGAGGAAGGGAGCGGCCTTGGACACCCGGGCCTGTACGCCCCGATCGAACATCAGTCGGGACTCATTGGTGATCTGATTGGAGATGAGCAGGTTGATGTCACTGAACCGGACGGCGAACATCACCTGGTCGAAGAAGTTCGAAAGCTGCACCCCGCCATCGCCCTTGTAGTGGGTCTCGACGTTGGTCCCGTTGGTCAACTGGAAGTCGATCTCCGGCTGTTTGGTGTTGGCCACCACGTAACCGGAGTTGTTGAGCCCGAAGTAGATGGATGGCTGGGTCACGGTGGGCAACCCGCTGTTGGAGACAGGCGGTACGTAGCCCACGGCGAACTGGGGGTCACCGTTGCTGGTAGTGAGGTTGGCGGGTGAGACGATCATCCCGTAGCCGTGGGTGTACTGCAGAGTGGTGTTCACCCACGACGTGGAAGGAAGATCGGCGTCGTTGATCTCCCGCACACCCACGATGGTGGGCGTCTCGGCGCCGTTCACCTTGTAGCGGTCGACCGCCAGCGTGTCGAACTGATAGTAGGTACGGATGTCCTGGAGCTTGTCGTAGGTGGGCTGGGTCTGGGTCTGGTCCCAGAGCCTGACATTGGCCAGGGTGTCGCTGTTGGCCGACAGTTGGGCGGCGGAGAGCGTGGAGGACGCCGGATACGAGGCGCTCTTCACGGCGTCGAGGCCCATGGCCGCCCGGGTGGCATTGATGTTGCGCTGGATGTAGGGACGTTCGAGGGTGTTCTGCGCCGGGTTCACCTTCAGCGCCTGGACCGCGGCCGGGTAGATGGTTCCGGCGGTGAGGGCCACCAGGAACCACAGGCCCACCCCGAGGATGGGTAAGGCCCAACCCTGGCGGCGGATGTTGTAGATGAGCAGCACGGCGGCGGCCAGCGACACCAGGATGAGAAGCTCGAGGGCGGGCAATCGGGCGTGCACGTCGGTGTAGTCGGCGCCCTGGTTGTAGCCGTTGCTGGACAGATCCAGGCTGTACCGGGCCAGGTAGTACCCCACCGCCTTGACCAGGGCCAACAGGCCCAGGATGACCGAAATGTGGGCCTTGACGGCGGGGCGCACCCGCGGGCGCGATCCCTGGAGGCGGATCCCGCCGTTCAGGTAGTGGCTGAGCAGGGTGACCAGGAGCACCACGAAGAGCGCCACCAGGGTCCAGTGGACCAGGAACTGCTCGAAGGGGAGGGTGAAGACGAAGTAGGCCACGTTGCGGTGGAACTGGGGATCGGTGGTGGGAAACGGGGTGCTGTTGCGGAAGAGGATCCAGTTGTTCCACTGTCCGATGGCCTGGGACCCGATGATGAGGGACAGCACCACCACCACGGCGGCCCGAAGCCAGCGGGAGTAGGGCCCGATGATCTCCTGGTACCGCTTCACGAACTCGTCCTCGGCATCGAGTGACGGCCCTTTGGGAGCCAAACGCTCGGCCACCAGGAGGCTGGCCAGCAGCAGCACGGCGAAGATGGCGGCGAAGACCACCATGAGACCGAACTTGATCTCGAACAGTTTCACCCACACCGAATGGAGATTGACCGAGGAGAACCACAGTGCGTCGGTATAGAAGACGGCAAAGGTACGCAGTGAGGCAAAGAGGATGATGAGGATGATGACGGCGACGATGATCCAACGGCGACGGCGATTGGACGCAGGGCGCGCCGTCTGAGGCATGTCACTGGGGGGACGCACGGCAGCAGCCTAGGTGGCCGAGAGGACGAGCAGGCATCGACACCCGGGATGTGCGGGCGGATGCCGGTGCCCGGTGGGAAATTCCTCACCGGGCACCAAGGAGCCGGTCAGGCCGTTGTCCTCGCAGTCGGGGCAGGGGGTGTCCCCCGAATCGGAGGCCGCCAACCACTCCAGTTGGGCCGACGATCCCCCCTCGGCCGCGGCGATGGTGCCAGCGGAGAAGGCCGCCACCACGTGATCTCCGGCGAGACGCTCGATCCGTTCGCCCTTCCACTCGCGGAAGGCCGAGCCCACATGCTCGGCGACCACCGACTCATCGGCACTCTCGAGCCCGTCCCCACCGGCCAGGCGACGGCGCAGAGGTCCCACCACGGCCTCGGCCAGGTCGTGGGCGATGCCCAGCAACACGTCGGACTTGGGTCCGGCGACACCCCGTAGCCCGGCAAAGGACACGCCGGCCGCCGCCGACTGTTCGAGGGCCGGCATGGCGGCCGTGGAGAAGCTGTCCACGTGCTCGGTCTCGTCCGGCAGCAGGTCTATCGACCAGCGGGAGCCGTTGGAGCGCAATTTGTCCAACAGTTCGTTCTGGCTGTCCTGCAGGGTCCGCTTGAGGCGACGGGACAGCGTGGTCACGATGGGGTCGATCAACTCGTCGCGGCGGACGGCCTGGGGACTGCGCTCCTCCGGGGGTCCGTCCTCATCGGCGCCGACGGCACTCTCCGCTTCTTCGCCGGGGTGCCGCTCGGCTGCACCTTTGGGAGGGGACTTCGGGCTCGACTTGGGACCGGACTTCGGGCCCGACGTGGGCCCGGACTTCGGGCTCGGCTCGGGGCCGGAATCGGATGCGGCCGCGGTGGGGGCGCGGCTCGCCGTATCGGCATCGGGCACCGATTCGGGTACCGGCTCGGGCCCCTCACTCTGCCGGGCCGCCCGGAGCTTGGCGAAGAGCGCGTCGACCTCCTCGGGTCCGGGAGCCTCATCCGGCGGGTGACCCTGATCCGGTCCGGCTGGGTCCTGGACGGCGAGGCCCTGCCCGGCCACCACCGCGCCGATGATCTGCACGCCGTCAGTGGCGTCGGATGGGCCCTGGCCCCCGAGTTGGTCGTAGGGGGCTTTGGTCCCCGAGGGTGCCGCGGTAGCTCCCTCGGCCACGCTGTCGGATTCAGTCGCCGGCCCGATATCGGTCTGTTCCCCGGTCGGAACCTGGGTCTTGATCGGAGTATCGGTCTCAGTATTGGCTCCGACCTCGGTTGGCATTTCGGCCCGACCTTCCACCGCCGCCGCCGTCTCCACCGCGGCCGCCTCCGCCGCCGCCTCGTGCTCGTCGGCCAGCAACTGGGCGGCGAGTTCCTCGGGTGTGGCTGTATCCACCCGGTCCAGAGCCTCACGGCCGGCGGCCTCGGCCGCCAGTCGGGCGTTGTCCTCCGCCGCGAACAGGTCCGAAGCGATGGTGTCGACCGATCGCCGCACATCCTGGACGGTCTCGGCCAATTGCTCCCGACCGGCCCGGAGCTGCTCGATCTGTACATGCAGTACCTTGCGGCGCTTGGACAGGTCGGCCAGCACCCGGGCCCGCAGGCCCTGGGCCTCCTCCACCATGGACCGGCACTTCTCCCGCGCCTGCTCCAGCATGGTGTCGGCCTCGTGGCGGGCCTTCTCCATGGTGGCGGCGGACTGCTGCTCGATCCGCTCCTGCAGTTCGGCGGCAGCGGTCTCGATGGCGTCGGACTTCTCCGCCAGCCGGGCCTCGGTGTGGGCTCGGGTCTGTTGGATCTCCTCACGACCTTCGGTGAGCAGGCGGTTGGCCTCGGCCTCCGACTTGGCCAGCATCTCCGCGGCCACCTCGTGGGCGCTGTGGAGGACCCGTGCCGTCTCGGCCCCAAGCGCCGCCGTCAGGGTGGCCTCGTCGAGCACCGGGTGGGCGGCCCGATACTCGGCGTCGGCCAATTCGTCGAGTAGCTGCCGCTCCCGATCGCCCACGCCCCGCAGGCTGACGGCCAGGGATTCGAGGTAGGCACGTACCTCGTTGGGGTCGAACCCGCGACGCACCGTCCCGAACGAGTGCCGGGCCACATCGTCGGGGGTCAGGTGGGATGAGGACGAGATGGACATCAGTCGCTCCTCGGGCATGGGCGAGAGCCTACGACCGTGCGTCGACGAACGCCGTCATCCCGTGGTGGTGCTGCGGGGGGCGGGGGGCGTGGACGCCGACGGTGCCGGAGGCACCTTCCCGCCGTGCGCCTCCAACACCGCGAGCGCCTGGTCCAGAGTGGACACGGCGTAGACATGTAATCCTGGTCTGACCTTGGACAACGCTGCCTTGTACTCCTGGGGGGGCACCAAAAAGATGGTGGCCCCGGCGTTCTCCACGGCCACGGTCTTCTGGGCCACCCCGCCGACGTCCCCCACGTCACCCTGGGCGTCGATGGTGCCGGTGGCGGCCACGGTGTGCCCCCCGGTCACCGACCCGTTGGTGAGGGCGTCGATGACCCCGAGGGTCATGGCCAGGCCGGCCGATGGCCCCCCGATGTTGGTGACATCGATCTTGACCGGAAAAGGATAGGAGTAGTCCACCTGGTCCTCGGAGTCGATTCCCAAGTCCAGATGGACCATCTGGCCCTGTCCAAGGTCGACCTCGGTCGTCCTCAGTGTGATGGGGACCGAGACCGGGGCCGCCGTCCCCCCCCTGCGCACGGTGAGGTCGACGGTCTGTCCCGAGTGGTAGTGCGCCAGGGCGGCGTTGAGTGTTGCGGTCGAAGGTGTCACGGCCCCGTCGACGGCGGTGATCACGTCACCGACCTGTAGCACCCCGTAGGCCGGCGTGCCCGGGAAGGTACCGAAGATGACAGCGCCCGACGGGGTGGCCTTCACCGAGTAGCCCAGCCGGTCGAGGGCTGCGGCCTTGGCGTCGTCCTCCGCCTGGGACATCTCGAGGTTCCCCTGGGCCGTCAGCTGCGACGGCGGCGTGCCACCCGTCACCGATTCGACCTGTTCGAGGGCGGAGTTGCTCTGCAGCTTGAAGAATAGATAGGTGAGGGCGGTGACCCTGCCGATCTCCACGTCGGTGAGGAGCACCGGATGGGTGACCGGGTGGTTCTTGTCGGCGGGCACGGTGATGAACTGCTGCACCGACTGGGCGGTCCCGGGCTGCAGGGCGTAGTAGTCGAGATTCCACCGGGACGCCACCACAAGGGCCACGACTACGACGATGAAGACCGTCCACGCCCAGAGCCGACGTCGGCTTCGGCGGCGGGCCGGAGGGGGTGGTGCCCCGGAACCATCCCCGTCCACGAGCGGAGCCGAAATGGTCGAAGGAACGGGCGACGGGTCGTCGACGCCGGCACCGGCGTCGGGAAGGCTCGGCATCAGCCGCATGGGGTCTTGGTCGTCGGTCATAGTGGTGGGGTGGTCGCTCCAGATGCAGCCGAAGTGCCGTCGGCCCACGGCGGGTCCGCCGATGCAGTCCTGAAGCCTGCCATGGAACCCGACGGTTCCGATGTCACCGAACCCGACGGTTCCGATGTCACCGAACCCGACGGTTCCGATGTGGTCGGACGCCGTCGGGCGGTCGCCTTGGCTGGCCACCGCCATGACGAGGCCACGGCCCGATCGGGGCTCACCGACCCGGCGGGTTCGGTTCGGGCCACCTCACTCGGAGCCCTCGAACGACTCGGCGCCCTTTCCGACGAGGAGGTGGCGGCATGTCTGGCCGATCCGGCCCCGGCGGTACGCCGGCGGGCCTGTGAGCTGGCTGCCACCCGCTCCTCGGTGGCCATCGAAGTACTGCTCCACGATGCCGATGATTCGGTGGTGGAGATGACGGCATGGTCGCTCGGGGAGCGGGGTGAGCGTTCCGCCGTGGCCGCCCTGTCGGCCCTGGCCACGCTGGGCTCAGGCCATGGCGACCCGCTCTGCCGCGAGGCCGCGGTGGCCGCCCTCGGGGCCATCGGCGACGCCTCCGGCCTTCCCACCGTGCTCGCCGCCCTCGAGGACAAGCCGGCCGTGCGACGACGGGCGGCCGTGGCCCTGGCCGCCTTTGACGGACCGCCGGTGGAGGCCGCGCTGCGTCGGTGCCTCGAGGACCGCGACTGGCAGGTCCGACAGGTGGCCGAGGACCTGTTGGCCGTGGAATAGCGCATCCGACCGACCATCCACCCGGGCCCTCGGCAGTGGCTCAGGACTCGGCGGCGGCGAAGATCGGTCGCAGACTATCGAACGAGTCCAGGCACATCCCGGCTCCCACAACGACACACTCCAGGGGCGTGGCCACCAGGTGGACCGGCACCTCAGTCTCGTCGGCCAACCGGTTGGCCAGGCCCCGCAGGAGCGCCCCTCCACCCACCAGGTGGATCCCCTCGTAGATGATGTCCTGGGCCAGCTCCGGGGGAGACTCGCCGAGGCACTCCACCACCGTGGCCACGATCAGCTCGACCTGGTCCCGCAGTGCGAACCGGATCTCCTCGGGCGAGAGGACCACCGTTTTGGGCAGTCCGCTGGAGATCTCGCGGCCGCGTACTTGGGCCTTCATCTCGTCGGCGTAGGGGAGGGCGGAGCCGATGGCCAGCTTGAGCTCCTCGCCGGTGCGCTCGCCGATGGCGATCCCGTAGTGCTGGCGCACGTAGCTCTGGATGGCGGCGTCCATGTCGAACCCGCCACACCGGATGGCGTGGGACGCCACCACTCCCCCGAGCGAGATGACCGCGGTCTCCGTCGTGCCGCCACCGACGTCGACCACCATGTTGCCAACCGGTTCATGGATGTCGAGACCGGCGCCGATGGCTGCGGCCATGGGTTGCTCGATCAGATGGGCTGCCGACGCCCCAGCCCGGCGGGCCGCCTCCTTCACCGCCCGGCGCTCCACCGAGGTGATGGCGGACGGCACGCAGATCAGGACCCGGGGTCGATTCAGCCTGGTCACCCCGGCCCTCCGCAGCAGGAGGCGGATCATCCGCTCGGTGATGTCGAAGTCGGTGATGGCACCCTCGCGCAAAGGTCGTACCGCCACGATGTAGCCCGGTGTCCGCCCGATCATCTGCCAGGCCTCGTTGCCCACGGCCAGGACATCGTGCGATCTGGTGTCGAGGGCGATGACCGTGGGCTGGTTGAGCACGATCCCCCGGCCCTTGGCGTAGACAAGGGTGTTCGCCGTGCCGAGGTCGATCGCGAGGTCCCGAGCCACGACGTCATCGTAGGGCCCGCTGGTGTCTCACCGGTGTGGAGCTGCGGGATCCGGGCCCCGGGGATCCCCGGGGCGGGTGGCCCGATGCACCAACCGGTCCGGTCGTCACTAACCTCTGGGCCGTGGACGGAGAGGACCGGGGGTCATCGGGAGGGGACCCCGGTGACGACTGGGACGATGGCGACGCCGACCGGTTGCGGGGGTGGATCCCGCCCGACGACCGGCTGTGGCGTCACCCCTCGGAGTCGGCTTCGGGTCGGCCGGAACTCTCGCCCGGGCCCCTGGTCGCCGGTCGGCCCGAGCCACGCGACCGCACCGGCCCGTGGCTGGTCGGAGGGGCGACGGCCTGTGTGATCGTGGTCCTGGTGGCGGTGGGACTGGTGGTGGGCACCACCAACCGCCCCGCAACGGGCGGCAACGGCCCCACGCCCGAACTGGCCACCCTGACCGACGTACCGACCACCGAGCCGGGCGTCGGCCTCATGCCACCGGAGTCGACCATCGACACCATGGTGGACGTGGCCCGTCCTTCGGCCGTGGCCCTGGCTGTCTCGGGTCCGTCCGGGGACAGGTTCGGCACGGGCCTGGTGGCCGAGTCGGGCGGCATCATCGTCACGGCGTCGGCGGTGGTGGCGGGAGCCCGATCGGTCACGGTGATCGAACCCGACGGGGACCGGTGGGGCGCCTCCATGGTCGGCTCCGATCCGACCACGGGGCTGTCCGTCCTGAGGATCGCCGACGACCTCCCTGCCGCCGTCTTCGACTTCGATGCCCCCGCCACCGGTACGGTGGCCCTCGCCATGGCCCTCGAACCCAGTCGCCATGTCGGCGCGGCACCGGATACGGCGCTGTACGCCGGGAGCGTTGTCGCCAGCGGGGTGGCCCTCGATCTGGACCGGATCACCTCGGCCTTCGCCACCACGGCGGTGGCCGCGCCCCTGGCCTCGGGTGACCTCGGGTGCCCGCTCCTCGACGACGGGGGCCATGTGACCGGGGTGCTCGAACGGACGGGTGGCAGCGGTCCGACCGGGGCCTCGGTCTTCCTCCCCGCCGAACTGGTGTGGAGCGTGGCCAATGAGCTGGTCTCCTCCGGAGCGGTGGTCCCGGGGTGGATCGGTGTCTCGGCCGGAAATGCCGAGGCCCCGACCGATCCCCTGAAGCCGGTCGGAGCCGTCATCGAGTCCGTCGTCGCCGGCAGCCCGGCGGCGGAGGGGGGCCTCGAGAACGGCGACGTGGTCAACGCGGTCAACGGGTTCCGGGTCCGGTCCGATGCCGAGCTCAAGACCTGGCTCTACAGCGAACCCCCGGGGACGGACCTCAAGATCACCGTCGACCGGGGTGGAAGCCCGATCACCTACACGGTGGTGGCGACGCAGCCTCCGCCCCCCGATGCACCGAAGAGCGGCTCATCGCCGTAGCATGAGTGCATGGCACCGCCCGAACCCGGCGACGCGGGCAATCCGTTCCAATCCCTGCTCGGCGACCTCGTGAACATGCTCGGCACCAACGCGGGAAACCAGTGGGAGATGACCCGCTCCTTCGCCCTCAATGTGGCCACCGGGGGCACCCCCGAAGCCAACGTGGACCCGGTCCAGCGGATCCGTCTGGAGCAGCTGGCCCGGGTGGCCGAGCTCAACGTGACCGAGGCCACCGGCATGCCCGTCGCACCGGACGGCCGGCGACTGACCTGTGTGCCTGTGGGCCCCGGGGACTGGACCCTCCGGGCCCTCGAGTCATGGCGGACCCTTCTCGTCGCCATGACGCCGGCCCCCGGAGCGGCGCCGTCCGCCACCGCCGCCGACCTCGACCGGTCGTCGGACGATCCGTTCGGCGCCGAAGACCCCTTGGGTGGTCTCGGCGATCTGCTCGGCCAGTGGGCTTCGGCCATCGGTCCGATGTTCTTCGGGCTTCAGGTGGGATCGGTGGTGGGCCACCTGGCCCAACGCGCCCTCGGCCAGTACCCGCTGGCGGTCCCGTGGGCACCCTCGGACGAGCTGATCCTGGTCACCGACAACATCGTGTCGTTCGCCCGCGACTGGAGCCTCCCCGAGGAGGAGGCACTGTTGTGGGTCTGCGCCCGCGAGTTGGCCTCCAACACGGTGCTGACCCGCCCCGCCGTCCGCGCCCGGATGGAGGAGCTCCTCTTGGCGCTGGCCGCTTCGTCGGCGGCGGCGCAACAGGACCTGACCGGACGCCTGGGCGCCCTCGGAGGTGCCGGTGGGCTGGAGAGCGGCACCATGGACCTCGAGTCGCTGCAGGGGATGTTCGGCGACCCCGAGGCTCTGCTCGGCGAGTTACTGACACCCGAGTCACGCCGATCGTCGGACCAGCTCACGGCATTGGCCGTGGTCATCGACGCCTATGCCGACCACGTGGCCACACTGGTCGGGCAGAAGTTGGTCGGCTCCCACTCCCAACTGGCCGAGGCGTGGTACCGACGTCGCATCGAGCGGGGCAAAGGTGAGGAGGCTGCCGGTGCCCTGTTCGGGCTGGACCTCGACCAGTCCCAGGTTGATCGAGGCCGGTCGTTCGTGAGTGGCGTGGTGGAGCGGGCCGGGCCGGACGGGCTGGCGCTCCTGTGGGCGTCCGCACGCAACCTGCCGACGCCTTCCGAAGTGGATGCTCCGGGACTGTGGCTGGAGCGGATCAGCCTCCCTGAGCTCGACAGCCCCCCCGGGGAGTGACGTCGGGGCGCTCGGCACCGCGTCGGGTCCCCCCGGTCCGGTACTCGGGTGGGGGTGGCCGGAAGGGGTCAGCCCGGAGTGGTCGGCTCCGCCTCGGCGGCCCCATCGGTGGCCGGCTCCGCTGACGGCTCGGCGGCAACCACCGGCGCCGGCTCCTCCTCAGGCACCCCGAGATCCCACTCAAGCAGGATGTTCTCCCGCTCGGCGTCCCTGATGACCCGCTCGCGGTTCCGACGGTACTGAGGATCGTGCGGAGGCAGGAGGACCAACCGGGCCATGGTCCGACGGCGGAACTCCTCGATGAACGCCGGATCACCGAAGTCGGATCGCACCTCCCAGTGCGGAGCCACGGGTCCGAGGTACACCACCCGGACATGGCCGACCGGGGGCAGCGGCTCGTCGTTCTCCTCGGGGGGCATCTGGTCGTCGGTGACCTGGGTCATTGCAGTGGGTCCTCCTGGGATCGCGGCAGCAGGCAGCCTACCCGCCGACCGGGAGTACCCCGAGCGTCACGCTGACGGTCATTTTGGTGCTACCCCGGTAGATGCCGAGTGCCACCTGGTCTCCCGGCTTCAGCGGATGGATGGCGGCATGCAGGTCGTTGGGGCTGGTGATGGGGGTGCCGTTGAGCGAGACGATCACGTCGTTCACCTGGAGTGCCGCCTTGGCCGCGGGGCTGTCGGTCTGGACCGACAGGATCAGCGCCCCGTTCGACGGCGTCAGGCGGTCCTGCTGCTGGAGGGCCGGGGTGATCGGTCCCACCGTGACCCCGATGTAGGCCGAGTTGACGGGGACGGTCGTGGCGGTGCTCCCTCCCGACCCGCCGGTGCCGCCCTGGCGCAGCTGGGCCAGAAGCGGCTTGACCGAGTTCACGGTGATGGCGAATCCGATGTTCTGGGTCGGGGCGTTCCCCGCACTGCTCGACGCCACGGCCGTGTTCATGCCCACCACCTGGGCCTGGGAGTCGACCAGCGGACCGCCCGAGTTCCCCGGGTTGATGGCAGCGTCGGTCTGGAGGAGACCGGTCAGATTCTCGGTCTGGCCGCTGTCGTTCTGGGCCGAGAGTGTCCGGTTCTCAGCCGAGACGATGCCCTCGGTCACCGACGGGCCGCCGGCCAGGGCCAGGGCGTTGCCGATGGCCAGCACCGAGTCGCCCACCCGGGTCTGGGACGAGTCACCCAACGTGACCGTGGGCAGGTTCCTGGCGTGGTCGATCTGCACCAGGGCGACATCGACACTGGGATCGGTGCCGACCACGTGGGCCGGGAGGGCCTTGGTCTGACCGAACAGGGTCACGGTCACGGTGGAGGCGCCGGAGACCACATGGTTGTTGGTCAGCACCTCGCCGTCGGATGTCAGGATCATGCCGGTACCGGCCGCCTCCACGAAGTCCCCCGATCCCGAGGAACCACCCGACTGGCTGTCGATGGCCACCACGGCCGGCTCCACCCGGGCCAGCACGGCCTGGATGTCCGTCGGATGTACCAGGGCACTGCGATTGGGGAAGAAGCTCCTCACGATGGTCTGCTGGCTCCCGGCGCCGACGACGGCGCCGACCAGCCCACCCACCGTCGCCGCCACCACGGCGGTGAGGATCACCACCCAGAGCCACGTGCGCGGCGTGAGGGTGTGGCGTACCAACCGCGGTGCCGGTAACGGCTGGTACGGGTAGGGATAGCCGGCCGGAGGAGCGGGCGGCCCGTAGCCGCCGCCGTAGGGGTACGCCACGTAGCCCACGTAGGTCGGGTAGGCGCCCGGGGCCGGATAGGCCGGAGGGGCAAGCACCGGGGGCGTGGCCGACCGAGGATCGAGGGGGGGCACAGGAGGCGGCACGGCAGGCGGTGCGGTCGGCGGCCCGTCCGACGGAGGGGAGGGAGGGGGAGGGAGCATCCCGTCGGGCATGGTCCCGGGCGGAGAGGTGAACGACGGCACGCTCTGCGGGCTGGCCGGGGTCTCGGGACCATCTCCGGTCGCCTCGTCGGCTTGCGGGTCATGGCCTTCATAAGAAGCCCCTGGTGCCTCATAAGAATATTGTGAGGATTCCATCAATACCGGCCCAGATCGCACTGCAGAACAGTTCAAAATGCGAGACTAGTAGGGCAACGGAAGGCGGCGGCACCAGGGTTCGCTCCACAGGCCGGAAACCCACCGCAGCCTCCTCGAAATCGATGGAGGGACCATGGACACGGAGTGGATGAGCGTAGGGAAGTGCAAGGACCTTTCTCCTACCATCTTCTTTCCCAGTGACGGAGTCGGTGTGCAGGCGGCGCAACGCATCTGTGCCGAGTGCCCGGTGGCCTCCGCCTGCCTCGAATATGCGCTCGAGGAGCGTGTCGATCACGGAGTGTGGGGTGGCAAGTCCGAGCGTGAGCGGCGTCGCATGCTCCGTCGGCGCCGCGTCGGACGTGCGGTGGCCGTCTGACGCATGACCCGTCAGCGCTGACGTGCCCGATCCGGGCCCGTCGGCCGAGTGTGTCATCAACATCAGCGAGGGGCGTGACCGGGGCGTGGTCGGCGCCATCGCCGCAGCCGGCGGGGACGGGTTGCTCGACGTACACCGGGACGCCGACCACCATCGTTCGGTCCTGACGCTGGGTGGACCTCTCGACGAGGTGGAAGCGGCCGCCCGCTCGGTGGCCGAGGCGGCGGTAGGTGCCATCGATCTGCGCTCGCATACCGGGGTCCACCCCCGCCTGGGCGCCGTCGACGTGGTGCCGTTCGTGGCCCTCGACACCGCAACCCCCGACGGTGCCGGGTGGCATGGGGCGCTGACGGCACGGGACCGCTTCGCCGCCTGGGCCGGATCCGACCTCGGTCTCCCCTGCTTTCTCTATGGTCCGGAGCGGTCCCTGCCCGACATCCGACGCCACGCCTTCGGGGCGCTGGCTCCCGATACCGGCCCCTCGACGCCGCACCCGACGGCGGGGGCGTGCGCGGTGGGTGTCCGCCCGGTGCTGGTGGCCTACAACGTGTGGATCACCAGCGGGCGGCGCCAGATGTCAGCCGTGTTGTCGGTGGCCCGCGGGCTGGCCAGTTCGCTGCGGGGACCCTACGTGCGGAGCCTGGGCCTGCCGGTGGCGGGCGGTGCCCAGGTCAGCTGCAACCTCATCGACCCGGGGGCCGCACCGATCGCTGAACTCTACGACGCCGTGGCCAGCGGGGCCGCAGCCCAGGGCTGTTCGGTGATCCGGGCCGAATTGGTCGGGCTGCTGCCCGAGGCCGTGCTGCACTCGGCTCCGGCGGAGCGATGGACCCAGCTGGACCTGGCCGAGGACAGGACGATCGAGTACCGCATAGTCAGACGGGGTCACCCCACCGGCACCATCTGAAGCGGACGGACAGGTGCCCGCACCCGCTCCGCCCAAGGTCAGGAGGCGCTGGCGGTGGCCCTTCGCTGCATGGCCCGCTGCCGGCGTAGGCGACGACGCTCCCGCTCGGACAGCCCGCCCCAGATCCCGAACTTCTCCCCGTTGGCCAGTGCGTACTCGAGGCAGTCCTCGCGGACCACACAACCCCGGCACACCTCTTTCGCCTCGCGGGTGGACGCACCCCGCTCGGGGAAGAACAGATCGGGGTCGACCCCCATGCAGTTGGCCCTGGTCTGCCAGCTGCGCTCTTGGGGCCCGTACATCAATGACACCATGTCCATTGACAGGTCTCCCTCCCAGTCATCCACACGGTCTCAGACGAAACCGCATAGCACGGATGTAACTACAGATATGTCATCATTCACTATCGACGGGGGAAACGCAAGATAATTCTGCTCGTGAACAGGAGTTCTCGTTCCGGGGCGCCGTCCCGTGGGACCCAATACCGCCGCTGACGTGGGAACTCGCCACCCCACAGGTACCACCCACCGTGACATCACGGGGACCCTGCGAAGTCGCCGGACAGCCGGCGACCAGGGCGTTGAGGAGCCGGGGCCGTCCTCAGCCGGCCCGGCGGCCGCGGGTTCGCAAGGTGGTCTTGTGGGCCAGGAAGTCGACCAGCACGTAGTCACCCAGTTCGTCGGGCGAGGTGGCGAAGGTCCGTCCCCGGTTGAGGCGGGCCAACTGCTCGACGAAGCCCTGGAGGCCCCGGTCCGGGTCGAGGAGGAAGGTGTTGATGGTGATGCCGGCCCGGGTGCACCGCAGCACTTCAGCCAGGGTCAGCTCGAGCGTCTGGGGGATCGGCGGATATTCGAACCTCACGTCGTAACCGACCCCGTCGGCGTAGGGAACGATGTGCGCGGTCGGCTCACCGTCGGTGACCAAGATGATCTGCCTGGTCCCCTGCTGATGGGCCAACATCTTGCGGGCCAGGATAAGGCCATGCTGCAGATTGGTCCCGTAGACGTAGTCCCAACTGACCGTGGGCAGGTCCTCGGGCTCGATGACCCGGGCCACCTCCGAGAATCCCACCAGGCCGAGGTAGTCGCGTGGGAACCGCGTCGAGATCAGGGTGTGCAGGGCCATCGCCATCTTCTTGGCGGGAACGAAGTTGTCCCGCATGGGCATGGACAGCGACAGGTCGAGGAGGAGCACAGTGGCCGAACGGGTCAGTGCCTCGGTCTCGATGACCTCGAAATCGTCGGGGGAGAGCCGGACCGGCACGCCGCTGCCCCCCCGGCGGACGGCGTTGTGCACGGTGCGGGACAGGTCCAGGTTGAACGGATCGCCGAACTCGTACGGCTTGGTGGTCTCCTCGCGGTCGTGGCCGATGCCCGTCCAGGTGGTGCGGTGATTGCCCACATGGTCTTTGGTGAGCTGGCCGAACAGGTCGGCGAGGGCTTGCTGGCCGATGCGCCGGATGCCCTGGGGGGTGAGCTCGAACCGTCCCTCGCGTTGATCGATGAGGCCGGCATCCTGCAGCTGCTTGGTCAGCTTGGCCAGGCGGTCCAGCGAGTTGGCGGCATCGTCACCCAGGTGGCGCCGCACCTTGTCCAGGTCCACCTCGGAGAGCGATGCGGGCGAGTTGGCCGAGCGTAGGAAGTTCTCCAGCTCGTCGAGGTCCCGGAGCCGGCCGGCGGCGTCGGTCCCCTCCCCCATGCCCATGGGCTCGTCGCCGCGGAAGCGGAAGCGCTGCTCCCAACCGGCCCCGGGGAAGGCCTGCTGGAGGTTGCCGGCCAGCCGGTCGACCTGCCAGCGCAGATCCATGTCCTCGAGGAGCGACTCGGCCAGACCCTGGAGTTGGGCCCGCTGCTCGGGCGACATCGAGTTCCACATGGCCTGGGCCGCGGCCATCTGGGCCGCCAGCTGCTCCAGCAGCTCGTCGAGATCGGACGGATTGCCGGGGAACATGTCCCCGAACTTCTCCATGAAGGACTCGAACGACGGGTCGATCGGCTCGCCGGCCTGGCGCTGCTCGATCATCCGGTTCAGCGCGTCGAACCCCTCACGCATGTGGGCCAACTGCTCGGGATCGGGATTGGACAGCGCCTCGGACATCTGGTCGAAGTAGGTCTTGGCCACCTCCTGGCGGAGCTTCTCCATCAGCTCCTCGAAGTGCTGGCGGGCCTCGGAGGAGACGAACTCGTAGTTCTGCAGTCCCCGCACGGTGCCGGCCAGGTCGCTGGGCAGGAGGTCGAGCTGCATGCGGCGCTCGGCGGCGACCTCGTCGGTGACCTCCTGTCGGCGCTGGTCCCCCGAGGCCTGGGCATCGGCCTGGAGCTGCTCGATGCCGGTCCGCTCCTCGGCCAGCACCTCCTGGAGCTCCTCGGCCACCTCCCGGTAGGCCCCGCCCAGGTCGCCCCGGTCGAGCTGCTCCTCCCGCTCCAGCCGGAGCTCGTCCAGCAGTTCGCGGAGCCCCTGGACCCGTTCGCCGTCCGGCGTCTCCCAGCCGCGGTTCAGGATCCGCTGCAGCGCTTCGTGGAGGTCACCGTTGGCCAAGAGGTCGTCGGTCAGCTGGGCCAGGACCGAGTCGGTGTCGTCGATCAGTGAGTCCTGCGAGCCGTCCCAACGGCGGTAGTCGAAGCGCCAGGTCATCCGCGCCCACGATACGTCGCCCGGGCCCCGGCGGCCTCCTTGTTGAGGCGTTTGGTCAGGTGCAGGCCCTCCAGGAGGAACTCGACGGCGCTGGCGACCACCCCGGGGTCCTCGGATCCACCGGTGAGTCCCAACACGGGGGCCGAGAGCGCCGGCATCTGGCTCAGGGTGCCGGCATAGGCCGAGGCCGGCAGGTCGTCACCGGCGTGGACCACGGTGTCCACGGTGAAGGAGCCGATGACCGCCTGGGGATCCTCGAGCACCACCCTCCTCCGGAACACCAGCAGGACCGAGGCCGAGACCAGCTGGGACAGCAGCACCTGCTCGCGCCCCTCCTCCAGGGACTCGATCTCCACCTTGCCCTGGGTGGAGGAGACCAGGGCCTGGAGGTCGGACACCCGGGGCACGGCCTCGTCCTCGCCGTTGCGCAGGGCCCGACGGGTGGCGTTGGCCACCAGGGTCTCGTAGTTGGCGATGGTCAACCGGACCGATACCCCCGATCGCTGGTTGAGATGAGGGCTCTCCCGGGCCAGTTGGCTCAGCTCGGCAACCACCTCGGCCATGAAGTCGGGGATCTCGACCCGGGGGCCGGCACCGTCGTGATGACCGCCGGTGCCACGGCCGGGAAGGTTGGCTTCGGACTCGGCGATGCGCAGCTCGGTGGCGGCGTCGGGCGGGTAGTGGGTGCGGATCTGGGCGCCGAAGCGGTCCTTCAGGGGGGTGATGATCCGACCGCGGTTGGTGTAGTCCTCGGGATTGGCCGTGGCCACCAGCACGATGTCGAGCGGCAGCCGCACCCGGTGGCCCCGGATCTGGACGTCGCGCTCCTCCAGAACGTTGAGCAGACCGACCTGGATGCGCTCGGCCAGGTCGGGAAGCTCGTTGACGGCGAAGATGCCCCGGTTGAGCCGGGGGACCAGGCCGTAGTGGATGGTCAACTCGTCGGAGAGGTAGCGGCCCTCGGCCACCCGGATGGGGTCGACCTCACCGATCAGGTCGGCGATGGAGGTGTCCGGCGTGGCCAGCTTCTCGCCGTAGCGGTCGCTGCGGTGTACCCACGACACCGGGATGTCATCCCCCAGCTCGGCCAGCAGATCCTTGGCGAACCGGGAGATGGGGTGGTAGGGGTCGTCGTTGATCTCGGAGTGGGCCACGATGGGCAGCCATTCGTCGAGGAGGCCCACCATGGAGCGGATGATCCGGGTCTTGGCCTGGCCGCGCTCCCCGAGGAGGATCACGTCGTGACCGGCCAGCACGGCGTTCTCCAGCTGGGGTAGGACAGTGTCCTCGAAGCCGAGGACGCCGGTGACCAGGGGGCGACCCGCGGCGATGAGGGCCGACGCGTTGCGCCTGATCTCTTCGGCCACAGGGATGGACTGCCACCCGGCTTCGCGCAGCCGTCCCAGCGTGGTGATGTCCGGAGGAGGGGTCAGTCGGGCTGCCAGATCGAGGGCGGGTTGAGGTGCGTCCGTAGGTTGCGTGGGCTCCGGGGTGGTCATGGCTGCGAGCCTACGCGGCACGATCCGCCCGTGGTGCGTCGACCCGGTCCCTGGACCGCGCCTTCGGGGCCGGTGCGGCCCAGGGGGGATACCCCGGCCCCACCCGTCCCGCCCGGAAGAACCCGTGATGCCGCCCGGACGGATCCCGGGCTCAGCGGAGGAGCCGCATCCCCTGCGGCATCGATCCCGGCCACCCGTCGAGGGTGATCCCCTCGGTGAACGCGGTCGCCAGCGCCTCGGCTGCCCGCGAAGGAACGCGGTCGTCCCGGCGCACCAGGGCGATGGTGCGGGTGGGTGGCGGTTTGCGGAAACGGGTGACCCGCAGCCGGGTTTCACCCGTGGTCACAATGCCCGGCACCACGGCCGCCCCGAGCCCTGCCGCCACGAGGGCGAGGACGCTCCCCATCTCGCCGCCCTCGACGGCCACGGTCGGCTCGACCCCGTGCTCGGCAAAGGACGCGAGCGTGGACGTGCGCAGGTCGTAGCCAGGCCGAAACATCACCATCGGGTGCTCGGCCAGCTGCGGAACCGTCACGGATCGGTGCCGGACCAGCGGGTGGTCGGGTGTGGTCACGACCACCAGCTCCTCCTCGGCCAGGGCGGTACTCACCAGTCCACGCAGCTGGACCGGCGCGATGGCCAGGGCCAGGTCGAGCGTTCCCGCCAGCAGCTCGTCCACGAGTTGAGGGGACCCCTGCTCGGACACCCTGATGGCCACGCCCGGATGGTGGCGGTGGAAGCGACCGAGCACGCTCGGCAGCAGCGTGGCGCTCAGGCTCGGAGTGGCGCCCACCGCCACATGCCCTCTGAGCAGTGTCTCGAGCCCCGAGATTTCGTCCTCGATCGACACCAGGTCGGCCACCACCCGTCGGGCGATCGGCAACAGGGTGGCACCGGCGTCGGTCAACGTGACCGGTCCGGGGCCCCGATGGAAGAGCGGCGAACCGAGCAGTTTCTCGAGTCGCCGGATCTGGGCGCTCACCGAGGGCTGGGCCACCTGCAAGCGCTCGGCGGCCCGGGTGAACTGGCCGTCCTCGGCCACAGCCAGGAAGTACCGGAGTTGATGGACGGCCGGGAGCATAGTTACAGCCTATGGTTACAAGACCGAACATGTCTTCGACTTCTGCCGAATGACTGGCTACCCTGTCGGGGAAGAGCGGCCGCGTCCGCCGTGCGAGCACATCGTTCGTCACCACAGGGCTGGCGGCGGCCAGACCCATCGACACAGAGAAGGACGAGGGAGACGACGTGACCACGTTGCAGGACGCACCACTCACCCCGGACGCACCTGTCACCCCTGTGGTGCTGGGCGGGGCCCGGGGCGGGCCTGATGTTCCGACGCTGCGCAAGGACCGGTACTGGGTCCAGCCGGTCGTCACGGTCACCGTGCTCACCGCCTTCGTCGCCTACGCCAGCTGGGCGGCGTTCGTCAACAAGGACTACTACGTCGGCTCATCCCTCCACCGGGACCTGATCTCGCCGTTCTACTCCCCCTGCCTCACCGGGAGCTGCGTCCCCGGAAGCCATCCGAGCACGGTGATCACCTGGTGGACCATCTCCCCGGCCCTGCTGATCCTGATCTTCCCCCTGGGATTCCGGATGACCTGCTACTACTACCGCAAGGCCTACTACCGGTCCTTCTGGCAGGCACCGCCGGCCTGTGCCGTGTCCGACGGCCACGGCTCCTACACCGGCGAGTCCCGCTTCCCGCTGCTGCTGCAGAACGTCCACCGCTACTTCTTTTACTTCGGCCTGGTCTTCAACGTGATCCTCACCATCGACGCCGTCGTGGCCTTCCGCCAGCCGGGGATCGGTATCGGGTTCAGCGTGGGCACCGCCGTCCTGCTGATCAACGCCACGCTGCTGTGGCTCTACTCGCTCAGCTGCCACGCTTGTCGGCACCTGTGCGGGGGCGGGGTCAAGCAGTTCTCGCGGTCCCCCATCCGGCACCGGATCTGGAAGACCCTCACGCCCCTCAACGCCCGCCACATGCTTTTTGCCTGGATGAGCCTGGTCTTCGTGGCCTTCACCGACTTCTACGTGCGTCTGGTGGCCAGCGGCACCATCCACGACTACGGATTCCACTTCTAAGGGGTATCGACCCATGGCTGAGTACGAGACCCACGAGTTCGACGTCATCATCATCGGAGCCGGCGGCGCCGGCCTCCGAGCCGCCATCGAAGCCCGGTCCCGGGGACTGAGCACGGCCCTCGTGTGCAAGTCGTTGCTGGGCAAGGCCCACACCGTCATGGCCGAGGGCGGTGTGGCCGCCGCTCTGCGCAACGTCTACGACGAGGACAGCTGGCAGGTCCACTTCCGCGACACCATGCGCGGCGGCAAGATGCTCAACAACTGGCGCATGGCCCAGCTCCACGCCCAGGAGTCCCCCGACCGTGTCCGCGAGCTCGAGGACTGGGGGGCACTCTTCGACCGGACCAAGGACGGCCTGATCCTCCAGCGTGACTTCGGCGGCCATCGCTACGCTCGACTGGCCCACATCGGCGACCGCACCGGGTTGGAGCTCATCCGCACCCTGCAGCAGAAGGCGGTGGCCGACGGCATCGAGGTGTTCATGGAGCTCAAGGTGCTCCGCCTCCTCCACGACGTCGACGGGACGGTGTCCGGCCTCGTCGGCTACTGGCGTCCATCGGGCGAGTTCGTGGTGTTCAGGGCCAAGGCGGTGATCATGGCCACCGGTGGCGTGGGTAAGAGCTGGACGTACACCTCCAACTCGTGGGAGTCCACGGGCGACGGGCACGCCATGTCCCTGTGGGCGGGGGCCGATCTCATCGACATGGAGTGCGTCCAGTTCCATCCGACCGGCATGGTGTGGCCCCTGTCCGTGCGGGGCATCCTGGTCACCGAGGGAGTCCGGGGCGACGGTGGCGTCCTGCGCAACTCGGAGGGCAAGCGATTCATGTTCGACTACATCCCCCCGATGTTCGCGGCCGAGACGGCCGACTCGGAGGAGGAGGGCGACAAGTGGTACGACGACCACTCCGCCGGCCGCCGGCCGCCGGAGCTCCTGCCCCGCGATGAGGTGGCCCGGTCCATCAACAGCGAGGTGAAGGCGGGACGGGGCAGCCCGCACGGCGGCGTGTTCCTCGACATCGCCTCCCGGCGCAGTGCCGAGGACATCCGGCGGCGCCTGCCCTCCATGTACCACCAGTTCAAGGAGTTGGCCGGGGTGGACATTACGGCCGAGGCCATGGAGGTCGGGCCCACCTGCCACTACATCATGGGCGGTGTCCGGGTCGAGGCCGACAGCGCCGCCACCACGGTGGCCGGCCTCTTCGCCGCCGGCGAGGTGGCCGGCGGCATGCACGGGGCCAACCGCCTGGGGGGGAACTCGCTCTCCGACCTGCTGGTGTTCGGGCGCCGGGCCGGCATCGGCGCCGCCGAGTTCGCCACCGACCGCACAGGATCGGTGGAGCTCGACGAGGGCCAGATCAGCTCAGCCATCGACGCCGCCGTGGCCCCGTTCGAGCGGGAGGGCGGCGAGAACCCCTACGACATCCAGCACGACCTGCAGGCCACCATGCAGAGCCTGGTCGGCATCATCCGCACCGGGCCGGAGCTGGAGGAGGCCGTGGGCAAGCTCGACGAACTGGAGGACCGGGCCAAGCGGGTGTCACTCACCGGGGGCCGCAAATACAACCCGGGCTGGAACCTGACCACCGACCTGCCCTCCATGCTGAGCGTCTCGCGGTGTACGACGCTGGGGGCCATCAACCGCAAGGAGAGTCGGGGCGGCCACACCCGGGACGACTACCCGAAGCCGGTGCCGGAGATGGGCTCGGTCAACTTCGTGCAGAGGATCAAGGACGTCGGCGCCGACGGCGCCGGGGGAACACCCTCCATCCGCACCATCACGGCCACGCCGGAGCCGATCCCGGTGATGCCCGACGATCTCAAGGAACTGTTCGAGGAGGCGACGTGATGCCCGAGGAACACGACTCAGCCGACGGGGCGGCAGAGGTCACCATGCGACTGTGGCGCGGCGACGAGACCGGAGGCGACTTCATCGACTACGTCATGCCGTCGGTCGAGGGCGAGGTGGTGCTCGACGTCATCCACCGGGTGCAGGCCACGAGCGCGCCCGACCTGGCGTGCCGGTGGAACTGCAAGGCCGGCAAGTGCGGATCCTGCTCGGCGGAGATCAACGGCCGTCCCGCGCTCATGTGCATGACCAGGATGGACACCCTGCCCGCGGGCGAAACCGTGACGGTGGCACCGATGCGGACCTTCCCCATCCTCCGCGACCTGGTCACCGACGTCTCGTACAACTACGAGGTGGCCAAGCGGATCCCCCCGTTCCAGCCCCGGGCGAAGACCGCCGACGAGGTGGAGGCGGGCGGCTACCGCATGCAGCAGATCGACGTCGAGCGGAGCCAGGAGTTCCGCAAGTGCATCGAGTGCTTCCTGTGCCAGGACGTCTGTCACGTGGTGCGCGACCACGAGGAGAACAAGACGGCCTTCGCCGGGCCACGCTTCTTTGCTAGATCGGCGGAGTTGGAGATGCACCCCCTCGACGTCAACGACCGCCGGGAGCTGCTCCAAAAGGAGCAGGGACTGAGCAAGTGCAACATCACCAAGTGCTGCACCGAGGTGTGCCCCGAGCACATCAAGATCACCGACAACGCCATCATCCCCCTGAAGGAACGGGTGGTCGACGCCAAGTACGACCCGGTGGCCTGGCTGGGACGGAAGATCCTCAATCGGAGCAAGCGGACACCGGCCGAGGCCGCCGCCGACTCGCCCGCCGCCGGGCCTGCCGCCGTACAACCCGGCGTCGAGGTGCGCGGCATCCCCTCCCCGCGCCACGCCGTCGAGGTGGAGATGGCGGGCACCACCGTCATCAGTATCGACGACACGCCGTCGGGCTGAGTGCGGTGTCCATGGCGACACCAACGCGCCGGACCCACCGCGGAAGCCGGTCATGGCCCGGTTCCTGAGCCTCGGGTGGGTCGAGGAGATGAATGGGGCCTTCGCCTCCGTACCGCTACCCGACCGGGGCGATGATGACGGGCTGGACGGGGCCGACGGGCCGGTCACCGTGGTCCAGGAGGTCCACGGGACACCGGACGGTGATGTACGCCTGGTCATGAGGATCGACGCCGGTTCCGTCCGTCTCGAACTGGACACCGCTCCGGAGGCCACCCTCGGCGTCGGCGAGGACGAGCGGGGTGGAGAGCAGGGTTCGGGAGCCGCTCCCGATGTGACCATCGTGGTGGCCTATGACGACGCCGCCGCCATGTCCCGTGGGGAGCTGTCCCCGGCGCAGGCGTTGACGACCGGACGCATCCGGGTCCGGGGGGACCTGTCGACACTGGCAGCCACCCAACAGTTGCTCAACGACGTCCGGTCCGGCTCCGAGGACGTCATCCCACCGACCACGTACTGAGCAGGCTCCCCGGTTTCTGCCGGTGTACCGTGCCCGGAGGCGCGGCTCCGGTACTGGCCTGAACGGGTCCGGCACACGCGGTCCGGCCTCGGTGGTGCCACCTACGAGCAGGGGACAACAGTCATGGAAGTACTGACCAGTCGGACCATCGTCCACCCAAGCGACTTGGATCGCACCCTGGCCTTCTACCAGGAGGGCCTCGGTCTGGCCGTGGCCCGGGAGTTCGGGAGCGGGGACCAGCGCGGCGTGGTCTTCTTCACCGGGGGTGGACTGCTCGAGGTGACCGCGGGCGACTCGGTCCGGTCGTCGCCCTCCACCCCTCCGGACCCCGGGGCGGTGGTCCTGTGGCTGCAGGTGCGGGACCTCGACCAGGCACTCGCCGATCTGGCCGGGCGGGGAGTGCCGGTGGCCCGACCGGCCGTGCTCGAGCCCTGGGGTCTGGTCGAGGCGTGGATCGACGACCCCGACGGGCTCCGCATCCACCTGGTGGAGGTACCTGCCGACCATCCGCTCCGAAGGGACTCCCGGGGTCCGGCGGCCGGAGCCGGGCAGTGACCGCCCCCGGGCCCGCCTACCGTGTCGTCGGCATCGACCACGTGCAGTTGGCCATGCCTGCCGGCCCAGAGGCCGACGCCCAGGCCGAGGCGTTCTTCTCCGGCCTGCTGGGACTACGCCGGGTGCCGAAACCACCGGAGCTGGCGGTGCGGGGAGGCTGCTGGTTCGAACTGGGGGCCGCCAAGGTCCACCTGGGAGTGGAGGAGGACTTCCGGCCGGCCCGGAAGGCCCACCCCGCCCTGCTGGTCGACGACCTCGACGTCCTGTGCCGGCGGCTGGACGCCTCCGGGTATCCCACCCGGCGCACCGAGGACGTGCCCGGAAGGCCGCAATGGTACGTGGACGACCCGTTCGGCAACCGGATCGAGCTGCTGCCTACGCCCTAGCCACCGGGCCGGTTGGAGTGTCCGTTCCCGGCCGGATGTCATGGGGTGGGCCCCGAGAGTGGGACAATCTGGGCCGCCGACCACCGGGTCCGAGGACCTTGCTCCGAGGGAAGCCCGGGATCGGCGGCACGACCGGAGGGAGGCGTCGATGGTCAGGCAAACAAGACAGCGGGACAGGACGTGACGACGCGGCTTGTTGACGTCCCCGGCGCCGGCTGTTCCGGGCGGTACCGGTGAGCGGGGGTGAGCGGCGGTCCACCGAGGGTGTCGTGCTCCCGGTCTGGCTGGCCGAGGACCGGCGCACGGTCGAAGTGGCCGACGGTGAAGTCATCGGGGTGGGCTACACGCCCTACCTGGACCCAGAGCGAAAGGTCACCCTGTTCGAGGACAGCAGGTCCCCGGTCCTGCCCGGTGTCTTCTGCACCCGGCTCACCGGCGTGTCGTTCCACGACGATGTCGTGCAGCTACCTCACTTCCGGGCCGGGAGCAGTGTGGAGATCCGGCCGGAGCCGGCCAACCCCAGCGACCGGAACCCTCTGGCCATCTTCGGCGGCGGTCAGCGTGTGGGCTACGTGCCGGCGCCGATCGCCACGACGATGGCGCCGTCGGGTACGCGGGTGGGCCGGGGCATCGTACTGATGGAGTGGTCGAGCAACGGCCTGCGCCACGGACTCTCGGTCCTCGGTTCGATGCACGTGATCCTGGAGATCGCCCTGTTGGAATGACGGTCGCTCCGGCAACCGGGCCGAGGTCAGCCGTGCTGCCAGATCCGGCTCTGGAGGGTCCGGATCCCGGACAGGGCCACCCCGTCCAGGCGGGCCAGATCGTCCTCATCGACCGTCCAGCCCAGCGCTCCGGCGTTCTCCTCGGCCTGACGGCGGTTCTTCGCACCCGGAATGGGCACGGCCCCCTTGGCCATCACCCAGTTGAGAGCGACCTGGCTCGGCAGCTTCCCCCCGTGCTTCTCCCCGATCCGGCGGAGCTCGGCCACGACCCCGTCGACGACCTCCATGGGGTGGTTGGAGAACGTGCGCTTGCCCGGTGGAGGATGGGCGGCGGTGTACTTGCCCGTGAGGCGTCCCTGCCCGATGGGCGAGTAGGCCAGGGGCAGTACACCTGCGTCCCGACATGTGGCCAGCAGCCCGCTGGCTTCGGGTGACCGTCGCAGGAGCGAGAACTCGATCTGGTTGGTGGCCAACTTCATGCCCCGGCTGTCGAGAGCGGCCGCCATGGCCACCGTCTCCTTGGCCGAGTAGTTGGAGACGCCGACGGCCTGGATCAGGCCGGACTGGTGGGCGGTGGCCAGGGCGTCGGCGAGAGCAGAGTGGGAGCGGAGGCTGATGGGTCCGTGGATCTGGTACAAGGCCACCGACGGCACGCCGAGGCGGTCCAGCGACGCCCGCAACGAGGCCATGAGGGCCACCCGGACCTGGAGCTTCCAGGGCGAGGGCATGAACTTGGTCGCCACCACCACCCGGGCGGCCCGGTCGGGGTCGGCGGCCAGGAGACCACCGATGATCCGCTCGCTCTCGCCCCCGCCGTAGACCTCGGCGGTGTCGAACAGCGTCACCCCGCTGTCGATGGAGGCGTCCCAAGCCTCGCTGATGGTGTCCCGGGTCAGGTCGGTGTCGTAGCCCCCCATGCCCCAGGTGGACCGGTCCCCCCACGCCCAGGTGCCCACGCCCAGCGGTGGGACGACGACGTCGGAGCCAGCCAGAACGTAGTGGTCCGGGATCATGTCTTGCACGGTACCCGAACGCGGCGTGACCAGCACTGGGCCCACGGCCACGGGGGGCGGGCGGCGAACGCCCGCAGGCTTTCGGGTCGGGGCACGGTTGTGCCCGGTCGTCGGCGAGCGACATCATGGGCTCCATGCCCGAGCTCAACCTCGACGACGTCACGCTGTCCTACGACCTGGTTGGGGAGGGGGACCCGGTCGTGCTGGTGGCCGGTTGCAGTCAACCCGCCCTGGCCTGGCAGTTCAGCGTGGTGCCGGCGTTGACGGCAGCGGGGTTCTCGGTCCTGACGTTCGACAACCGGGGAGTCGCCCCCTCGTCCTCCCCACCGGCCCCGTACTCCGTCGAGGACATGGCCGCCGACACATTGGGCCTCCTCGACCATCTCGAGCTGGACTCGGTGCGGATCGCCGGGCACTCCATGGGTGGCTGGGTGACCGAGACCCTGGCCATCCACCACCCCGAGCGGGTGCGGGGCGCGGCCCTCATGGGAAGCTGCAACGTCGGCACGGCGTGGGAGAAGGCCATCACCACCGTCGAGCGCGACCTGGCTCGACTCGACCACTCCATGCCCCCGCTGTACTACGCCACCGAGACGTTGCGCTACCTGCCCAACCGTGACCTCCAAGACGACGCCGTGGTGGAGGCGTGGCTGACCATGATCGAGAACCAGCCGGTCTGGCCCAACCCGGGACGACTCGGTCAGTACGAGGCCTGCCTGGCGTGGTCGAATGACCTCGAACGCACGGCGGCATGGTCGTCGATCGCGGTGCCGTGCCTGATCCTGGCCTTCGAGCACGATGTCGACTCACCGCCGGCCCGGGCCCGTGAGGCAGCCGACACCATCCCCGGTTCACGGTTTGTGGAGATCGCCGACGCCAGCCACCTGGGCATCTTCACGCATGCCGACCAGGTGGGCGAGGCGCTGGTCCACTTCTTCACCGCAGTCTGACACCGGTCCGGCCCTCGGTCAGCGGGCGGCCGACATCGAGGTGAGGGTGATGGCCATCTGTTCGTGGTAGCGGACCGAGCCGAGCGGTCCGGCCTGTTGGGCCAGATCGACTGCCTCCTGCTCCTTCAGGATCAACCCGGTGGTCGGGGACACCCAGTAGTCGGAGGGGTTCGAGCCGCTCTCCCCGCCCCGGAACGTCAGGGTGAGCCGTGTGTGCAGGGCTGGCTCGCGCCGACCGCGCACGGCCACCGTCGACCACCCGAGGACGCGGCCGCCGAAGGCGACGGCCTGGCCCCGGGCGTGGCAGGTGGCCGACCACCGCTGCCCCGGGGCCGGCTGTGGCGGCACGAAGTAGGCGCCGGCTGGACAGTGGATGACCTCTGTGGTGCGGACCCCGGCGATCTCCTCGTCGGTGAGAGCCGACACCATACCCACGGCACCGTTGCGGCCCGAGCACTCCACGAGTCCCTCCATGTGCTGCTCGAACGGCACCCAGCGCACGGTGGCGCAGGCCGTGTCGGTGACGACCACCTCCGAGGAGGAGGGGAAGGAACGGCTGATCCCACCGAGGCTCAGTCGCTCGTACCCGGAGGTGCGGTAGTTGTAGACGCCGGGAGCGGGAAGCAGCGACCCGTCGGCCGATGGCGGATCCTGCTGGTCGTGACGGTAGAGCCGGAGGGCCTGGCGCAGGTCCACCTGGGTCCCGGGGCTCCGGAGGACGATGAACCAGACACCGGCGGCCACGGCGGCGATGAGGACGGCGATACCGGCACCCAGGGCCCACAGCCGGTGATGGGCGAACCACGAGAGCACGGGCATGGTTTCCTCCTTCGACGTCCGGGAGCGGGCCGCCGTGCCGTCCGCCTCCACTCTCGCGCCATCGGCTCCCTACCGCCAACGGGCCTTTCCGGGCCGAGGTTCAACCGATCACCGCTGTCCTGGACCGTCAGATGTCGGGCCCCGTCCCATGCGTCCGTACTCGAGGGTCTGCTCGATCAACGCCCGCTTCCGCTCCACCGATTCGAGATGGGCGGCACGACAGAAGACCAGGCCGACCAGGCCGGAGCCCAGGATGATCAGCCAACCGATACCGCTCATCACCGTCCCCTCTCCCGGAGCCGCTCGACCTGGTTCCCGTCAGCTTCCCCGGTCGTTCGGCGCAGCCGGTGGACGACATAGCTAGTGGGTCCACCCTCCGTTCACCCCGGCCGACGGCAGGTCACCCGGGTTCGGAGGCCGTCAGGGGCCCACTGTAGAGGGTGCCCTTCGAGCGCGCCCGGGAGACGTGCGGTCGAGTACCCCGATCGGGCCCACCGTGATGGGTGATGGGCCGGGCGGCCCATGGCGGTCGGGATCAGGTAGAAGGTGGCGACGCCGACGTGACGGGCGCAACGGTGATGTTGATGGCGAACTCCCCCGCCTTGAGGGGACCGGCCTTGGTCGAGGACGTGGTCCCCGAGACCACCTCCACCGTCCACTGCGAGTTCTTGGCCGTGAACACCGACCCGGCGACGTTCGTTTGCCCTGTAACCGTGTTGGACGTGACTGTAGTTGACCCTGTTTCAACGTTGCTGATGGTGTAGCCGGCCGACTGGAACTTGGACTGATAGGCGGTCGTCCCGGACGACAGCGATCCGGTGACGGCAAAACTCACGTCCCAGTCGTTGTCGGTTCCGCCACCAAACAGCACCCGGGAGTTGTCGGGCACGGGCACATTGCTCGGGAATCCCGATGGCAGCTGACCGGATGCACCCGAGAAGTGGTGGCCGAACACATTGCCGCTGATGCCGTGCTTGGAGATATGGAGGCTGCACGCCGAGACCATGAGCCCGGTCGCCACCAGCGGGAGCCACCAGCGCCATGTCCGGCGAGGGCGGGGACGTGAGCCGGGAGCCGGCGAGCCGACCGGGATGGGAGTCGCTCGAGATTCCACACTGCTCCACGCCACGCGGCATCCTCCTCATTGGGCCCGGACCAGGCACTCCGCACGGCGGTCGGGCGAATCTCCAGCCCACGGTACCGGTCGAGGTGGCTGTCCGCGGGAATGGCCCCGGCCCGACCGGCCCGACCGGCCCTGTCGGGCGGCTACAACCGACAGGCGGACCTCCCGGGTGGGGCACCTACGGCCTACGGCGGTAGGTGAAGTACGCCTTCACCGAGCTGTCGGTCGGCGCCTCGCCACTGTCGCTGTTCGCCTCGAGGAGGGTGAACCCAGGATCGAGGGCCGCGGTGATCCGGCGCAGGCCCACGCCCAGCTCACCGATCTGCTCGTGGTGGAGTTGGTACCGCGAGGCACCCAGGTGTTCGAAGATCCGGATGTCCCACTCCGAGAGGCCGTCCTCGGCCAGCGTCACATCCATGATGAGCAGGTGGTCCTCGAACTCGAAGACCCATGGTGGTTCCTCCCCCAGGCGCCGGAGCTCGCCGACGGTGTTCACATCGAAGACGAACAGACCGTCCTCCACCAGATGGTCGTAGACAGCGTCGAACATGGTCTGCCAGGCCTCGAACGTGAGCAGGTGGTTGAGCGTGTCGAAGACGCACACGACCACATCGAACCGCTCCCCGAGCCAGAAGTCCCCGATGTCGCCCAGGAGGAGCCGGGCGTCGGGAACTTTCTGGCTGGCCACGGCCAGCATCTCGGGCGAGCGGTCCATGCCGGTCAGGGCCGGGAACGCCGTCAGCTGGGCCAGGATGGATCCGGTCCCGCACCCCAGTTCCAGTACCGACGAGGCCCGGGGAAGGTAGCGGTCGATACTGGCCAGGACCCGGGCACCCCTCGGACGGGGATCGTCCATGGCGGCGTCGTAGAACCGGGCGAAGCGGTCGTAGTCCGGCACGGCTCAGTCGGCGGAGCCGGACGGGGGCGTCGCTGCCCTCCGGTCGACGTACCGCAAGGTCAGTGAGGCCAGCGTCTCCTCGCACTCCGCCAGGCACGATCCGATGATCTCGGCCACAGGACGGCTGGCGTCGATCCGGCCGGCCACCTGCCCACCGAGGGCGATCCCCGACGACAGGTCGCCGCCGAAATAGACGTCCTGGACGTTGCCGAACGAGGCCATGGCGTTGTGGTCGTGATCGAATTCGAGCCGTTCGGTGTGGGCCGTGCGCAGCGCCCGCAGACCGGGCGACGTGTGACTGTTCAGGAAGACCGTGTCGGTCTCGGTGGCGTCGATGATGGCCCGCTTCCAGTTGGCGTGCACCGGCGACTCCACCGAGGACACCATGGCCGTCCCCAGCTGGACGCCTTCGGCCCCGAGGGCCAGGGCCGCCGCCATGGTCCGGCCGTCGAGGAACCCTCCGGCGGCGATGACGGGGAGGTCGAACGCCCGGGTGACCGAGGGCAGGAGGACCATGGAGGTCACCGGACGGGGGTGTTTGAACCCGCCTCCCTCTCCCCCTTCGACGATCAGGCCGTCGACCCCGGCGACCACGGCCTTCTCCGCCGCCCGCAGTGTGGGCACCACGTGGAAGACGGTGAGACCGGCCTCCTTGAGCTGGGAGGTATAGCGGGTCGGACTCCCGGCCGACGTGGTGACGAACCGCACTCCTTGGGCGATGACGAAGTCGACGATGACGGCGGGGTCGGACACGAACGCCTGGGCGATATTGACCCCGAAGGGTCGGTCGGTGAGGTCCTTCATCTTGGCGATCTCGTCCCGCACGGCGTCGAGTTCACCTGAGGACGTCTCGATGATCCCCATGGCACCGGCGTTGGAGACGGCCGAGGCCAGGGAGGAACGGGCGATCCATCCCATCGGGGCCTGCACGATGGGGATGTCGACGCCGAGCAGCTCGGTCACACGGTTGGTCAGCACGCCGGAATCTTGGCATGCCTCCGGCTCCGCCGGAACCTCTTCCCGGCGCCCGGCCTGCGTAGGACGGGCGTTACCTCCCCGCGGGCGGGGACCCGGGCCGAGGGGGGCGCCACCCCGTTTGGGCTGGGGCGGAGTAGGGTCGGTGGTGATCACGTGACCCCCTGAGGACATCGGGCAAGGCGGTGCATCCAGCGCCCGCGCTTCAGCGCCCAACCGGGAGGATCCGTGAAGTCCCTGCTCATCTCGCCGGAGCCCATGGCGGCGCGCGACCCGTGCCGTCCGCCGGACCAGGACCCTCCCGTTGTTCACGCCAGCCAAAAGCTGGTCACCGTGGCCATCGTGGCCGGCCCGGCCGTGGCGCTGGCCGTCATCATCCCCCTGCTGTGGGGCCATGCCGTCCATCTCTCGGACCTGGTCATCGGAGTCGTCTTCTATCTGATCACCGGATTCGGGATCACGGTCGGGTTCCACCGGCTGTTCACCCACCGTGCCTTCGGCCCCCGCCGGACCTTGAAGATCGCCCTGGCCATCATGGGTTCCATGGCCGTCGAGGGCTCGTTGACCAGTTGGGTGGCCACCCACCGGCGCCACCACATGTTCAGTGACCTCCCCGGCGACCCCCACTCGCCCCACCGCTACGGGGACCACGGAGGCGCCCTGCTGCGCGGCCTGGCGTTCTCCCACGTCGGGTGGCTGTTCGTGTCGGACGCCTCGCTGGCCAGCCGCTACGCCCCCGACATGCTCCGGGACCGGGACATCCAGCGGATCGACCGTCTCTTTCCCCTGTGGGCGGCCGCCTCCCTGGCCATCCCACTGGGGATCGGCTATGCCCTGTCCGGAACCCTGGCCGGGGCCCTGACCGCACTCCTGTGGGCCGGTCTGGTGCGCATGGCGCTCCTGCACCACGTCACCTGGGGAGTCAACTCCCTGTGTCATACCTTCGGGCGGCGCCCCGAGGCGACCACGGACCAGAGCAGCAACCTGTGGGTGCTGGCGGTGGTGTCGCTCGGGGACAGCTGGCACAACATCCACCATGCCCATCCCTCGTGGGCCCGCCACGGGGCCCGACGGGGAATGATCGACCCGTCGGCCTGGCTCATCCGCCGCTTCGAGCAGTTCGGCTGGGCCACCAAGGTCCGGTGGCCCGCGGTCTCGGGCGTCGTACCGGCGCCGTTGGCTCCGCCGACCCCGGTCAGCCTGTAGCGGCCACCCGACGGCGCAGGGGCGGGAGGGTCGGAGGAGGCTGTCGTCGGGGCGGCAGGTCGGCCAGCAGCCGGGCGGTGGCCTCGGCCACCACGGCTACCGCCCGCTCGAAGGCCTCCTCGGTGGCGGCCGACGTCGATTGGACGCCGCTGACCTTGCGCACATACTGGCGGGCGGCGGCCTCGACCTCGTCCTCGGTGGGCGGGGGCTCGAGGCCTCGCAGGGTTGTGATGTTCCGGCACATGGCCTTCAGGTTACGCCCCGGGCACCCCGGTCACCCCGCCCCAACGGCGGCTCCGGCTCAGGGGAGCAGGTCGGCCACGTCGGCCCGCTCGGCCTCCAGCTCCTCGGTGGTGATACGGATCCGCTCGGTGGCGAACTCGTCGTGGGACAACCCCTCCACCACGGTCCAGCCGCCCGAGCCGTTGGTCCTGACCGGGAAGCCGAACTGCAGACCTTCGGGCACGCCGTACTCGCCGTTCGACACCACGGCGAGCGAGGTGACATCGTCGCCCAGGGTGGCATGGCGGATGCTGTTGACCGAGTCGACGGCGGCGTTGGCCGCCGAGGCCGCGGAGGAGAGCCCACGTGCGTCGATGATGGCCGCACCCCGCTTCTGCACGGTGGTGAGGAACTCCCCTTGGAGCCAGGCCGTGTCCTCGATGACCTCGGGCACCGGCTTGCCACCGATGAGGGCGTTGGCATAGTCGGGGAACTGGGTGGCCGAGTGGTTGCCCCAGATGGCCAGGTTGCTCACCGACGACACGGCAACACCGGCCTTGTGGGCCAGTTGGCTCTTCGCCCGGTTCTCGTCGAGGCGGGTCATGGCGAACCACCGGTCGCTGGGCACGTCGGGCGCATTGGACCGGGCGATCAGGCAGTTGGTGTTGCACGGGTTGCCCACCACCAGCACCCGCACCTCGGAGGCGGCGTTGGCGGCGATGGCTCGACCCTGGGGCCCGAAGATCCCGCCGTTGACGGTCAGCAGGTCGCCCCGTTCCATGCCGGCTTTGCGGGGGATCGATCCCACCAGCAGCGCCCACGAGGTGCCGTCGAAGGCGGTGTCCAGGTCGGTGGTGGTCACGATGTCGCTGACCAGGGGAAAGGCGCAGTCGTCGATCTCCATGACCACGCCCTCGAGGGCCTGCATCCCCGGCTCGATCTCGAGCAGCCGGAGGACTACCGGCTGGTCACTCCCGAGGAGTTGGCCCGAGGCGATGCGGAACAGGAGGGCGTAGCCGATCTGGCCGGCGGCCCCGGTGACGGTGACGTGAACGGGAGGGTTGGCTGCCATGCCGCCGAGGCTAATCGGACCGGTTCCGGTGGGGCGAACCTGGACGGCCCGCTCAGCCGGGCGATCAGCCGGCCGCCTCGACCAGGGACGGTGCCGACAGGCCCCTTCGGGGCTCGACGATGCCGTCGATCAGTCCGTACCCCATGGCCTCTGCCGGCGTCATGAAGTAGTCCCGGTCGATGTCGGTGGCCACCTGCTCGACGGACCGACCGCTGTGGTGGGCGATGATCTCGGCCATGCGGCGGGTGAGGGCCAGGACCTCGCGTAGCTGGATCTCCATGTCGCTGGGCGCCCCCCGGGTGCCGGCGCTGCCCTGATGGATCATGATGCGGGCATTGGGCAGGGCCAGCCGCTTGCCGGCGGCACCACCGCACAGCACCATGGCCGCAGCGGACATGCCCATGCCCACGCAGATGGTCGACACGTCGGGCCGGACGTGCTGGATGACGTCGTAGATGGCCATGCCGGCATAGGCCACGCCGCCAGGCGAGTTGATGTAGAGCGAGATGTCCTTGTCGGGGTCCTGGGCCTCCAGATAGAGCATCTGGGAGATGATCAGGTTGGCCACCTGGTCGTCCACCTCCTGGCCCAGGAAGACGATGCGCTCCCGGAGGAGGAGGGAGAAGATGTCGAAGGCCCGCTCCCCTCGACTCGACTCCTCGAGGACAGTGGGTATGAGGGCGTGGACCTGGGTCATCGGAGTCCTCCATGGTCGGTCCCGGCCGGCGGTCCCGACCGGGGATACATCGCCCATGATATCTCAAGGATGAGATATCATGGGTGCGATATCCTGAGGCCCTTCACTGCCGGGCTCCCCCAACGGTCCGACCGGTACACACAGGGCCTGCCACTGCCACCAGGAGGTGGACCAGATGAACGAACGACGCCACCCCCCGGTGTTCCCGGGCTTTCGGGAGATGTCCGAACGCCGCCGGGCCCTGAGCGATGACCTCGTCGAGCGGCGACGGGCCCTCGGTCTGTCCCAGACCCAGGTGGCGGCGCGGATGGGTACCTCCCAGTCGGCGGTGGCCCGGATCGAGACCGGGGCCTCCGACGTCCTGATGTCTACGGTCGACCGCTACGCCTCGGCACTGGGCTGGCGGCTCGAGTGGTCGCTCGAGCCGACCGAGCGGGGAGGGTCACGGTGAGCCTGCCCGGATGGTTCCCCGACGGCGGCGGTGGTGCCGGGGAACCCGCGGGTCCCCATGAGTGGATGCGCCACCGGCTCTTCGAACGCCGGGTGGTGGCCCTCGTCGGGCCCCTCGACGACCGGTGCGCCAATGACGTGGGCGCCGCACTGATGACCCTCGACGCCGACGGCGACGGCTCCATCGAGTTGCGGATCGACAGCCCGGGCGGGTCGATGGGTGCGGCACTGGCCCTCATGGACATCGTCGATCTCGTGGGTGTCACGGTCCGGGGGTGGTGCACGGGCCAGGCGGCCGGAGTTGCCGTCGGTGTCCTGGCCGTCTGTCCCCACCGGACCATCTCACCCCACGCCCGCGTCCATCTGGCCGAGCCGCGGATGGAGTTCGAAGGGGACGCCCGGCTCTTGCAACGCCTGGCCTCGGACCACGCCGCCCGGTGGGCGATGTTCTGCCGCCGACTGGCCGAGGCCACCGGCCGGACGGCCGAGCAAATCGGCGAGGATGCCGCCCACAACCGCTTCCTCACCGCGGCGGAAGCGGTCGCCTACGGCATCGTCGACCGGATGGCGACCCCGGATGCCCCCATCGGACGATTCCCACCGCGCCCCCTCGGCTTCCGGCCCGGCTGAACCGGGTGGGATCCCGGCCTCCGAACCCGAGACTCAGGGTGCGGCCAGACCCAGCGCCGAGTAGATCTCCCGGGTGGCGTTGGAGCGGTTGAGCGTGTAGAAGTGCAGGCCGGGCACGCCCGGCCTCCAACAGCTGCTCACAGAGTTCGGTGGCCACGGCCACGCCCTCGTGCCGGACGGCCTCCTTGCCACCCCGCTGGTCGGCCTCCTCCAGGCGCGCCACCATCCATGCCGGCACGGCCGCTCCCATGGTGGCCATCCTGGGGATGGACGAGAGGCTGGTGACGGGCATGATGCCCGGGGAGGACCGGCTTGTCCACGCCCCGGGCGGCCAGCTCGGCGACCAGTCCGGTGTACTCGGACGCCTCGAAGAAGAACTGGGAGATGGCGAAGTCGGCCAACGAGAGCTTGGCGGCCAGATGGTCCCGGTCCGTCGCCAGGTCGGCCGGAGAGAGGGTGCCCGCTGGGCTGGGCGGCCACACCCACGGAGAAGCCGCCGATGGCATGGGCCAGCTCCACCAGCTCGGAGGCGTGCTGGAGCTCACCGAGGCCCTCGGCCGGGTCGGCGGGAGGGTCCCCGCCCAGTGCCATCAGGTTCTCGACGCCGGCGGTCCGGTAGGCCACCAGGATCTCGGCCAGCTCCAGCCGGGTGTGGGCCACGCAGATCAGATGGGCCATCGGCACCAGGGTGGTGGTGCGGAGCATGCCGGTGACCAGATCGAAGGTCCGCTGGCGCGACTCGGCCCCTCCCCGGTAGGTCACCGAGACGAACGAGGGGCTCGAGCGGCTCGAGGTCCCGGAGGGTCCTGACCAGGGTGGCCTGTTCGGCGTCGGACTTGGGCGGGAAGAACTCGAACGAGTAGGTCCTCCCCTTGGCCAGGAGATCGGCGATGCGGGTCATGGCCGCTTCAGCCTACTGCCGACGGCACCGGCGGCGGGCCGGTGGGCGGCCGGAGCCGGCCGTGGCGTCAGCCGGGGGCGGGGCCGATCCGGGTGGACAGCCGGGCCAGGGCCGAGGTGAGCTCGCCGCTCCGGGCCCGTCGGGCCTCGTCGGCCTCGGCCAGCTGCAGGCCCGACGGTGCCGCCGTCCCCTGCCGGAGCAGGCGGTCGGCCTCGATGGCGAAGGCCAGCCCCCGCAGGGCGCCGGCCGCGGTCGTGGCCATCTGGCCGGCCTCGGGGTCCGGTGCCGTCGCCACCGAGTGCTCAAGGGCCACCGCGGCCCGCTCGACCTGGACCGCCACCGCACTCCGCGACCTCGGGGTCATCCGAGACGGCGTTGTCGGAGAGGAGCGAGGCCCGGGCCAGCTGGGCGTCGGACAGGGCGGGAACCACCGCCTTGCGCCAGGCGGCCTCCGACCCCCCGGCGCCGTGCGGGCGGCCAGCAGCACGATCAGCAGTCCGATGGCCAGGACCAGCACCACGATCACGACGATCAGTGCCCACGGGGTCTTGGACGAGGATTTGGTGGCGGGCAACGGGGTCGACGTGGTCGTGGTGGTCGGGCGACGGTAGTCGTGGTGGTCGACGGGACGGTCGTGGTGGTGGTCGGTGGTCGGTGGTCGTGGTCGTCGGCGGTGTCGTGGTGGTGGTCGCCGGAACCGTGGTCGGCGGTGGTCGGCGTGACACCGGTGGTGGTGGTGACGGCTACCAGGACACCTGGACGCCGTCACTCCCCCGTCGGGGACCCCGGCGGGCCCGGCGGCCGGGGAGCCGGCGCGGCCCCGCCGCCGCCCGGCCGCACCGGCTGATACCGCGCGACCGAGATCAGGCCGGCCGACGACATGCCGGCCGACAGCGTGCCTGCCGACAACGCGACCACGATCCGCACGGCCAGGTCCGGGAGCGGCGGGCCGGCCCTCCGGCGGCGTGCATCAGGAGTCGCTCCGGCCGAAGTCGTCCTCGAGCCGCACGATGTCGTCCTCCCCGAAGTACTCGCCGTGCTGGACCTCGACGAACACCACCTCGGTGTCGGTGGCATTGGCGATGCGGTGGTCGGTCCCGACCGGGATGTCCACCGAGTCGCCGGCGGCGAGCTCGGTGACCACGCCGTCCAGGGTCACCTGTGGCGGTCCCCCGGACGATGAACCAGTGCTCCGAGCGGCGGGCGTGGCGCTGGTAGCTCAGGCGCTTGCCCGGCGAGCACCACGATGCGCTTGACCTTGTGGGTCCCGTCGTCGTCGAGCACGGTGTAGCATGCCCCAGGGACGGTGGTCGGTCTCGAGGCCCTCGGACCCGCTCATGACGCCCGCTCGGCGGCTCGCACGGTGTTGCGCAGCAGCATGGCCCGGGTCATCGGGCCGACCCCGCCGATCCGGGGGGTGATCCAGCCGGCCACCTCGGCCACACCGGCGTCGACATCGGACAAGAGCTTCTTCCCTTCCCACGAGGTACCGGCGCCGACCACGGCGGCCCCGGGCTTGATCATGTCCGGCGTGACCAGCCCGGCCCGTCCGGCCGCCGCCACCACCACGTCACCCTGACGCACCAGGCCGGCCAGGTCCTCCACCCCGGTGTGCACGACGGTCACGGCGGCGTTGCACCCGGGACGGCGCATGGCCAGGAGCAGGGCCAGGGGCCGTCCGATGGTCAGGCCCCGACCGATGATCACCACGTGCTTCCCCTCCACCGGCACGTCGTTGGCCGCCAGGAGCTCGACGATGCCGGCCGGGGTGCACGGCAGGGGGCCGTCGGCCCCCATGACCAGCCGGCCCAGGTTGACCGGGTGGAGGCCGTCGACGTCCTTGTCCGGGTCGACGGCCAGCAGCACCCGCTCCTCGTCCAGACCCTCGGGCAGGGGCAGCTGGACCAGGTAGGCGTGGATGGCGGGGTCGGCGTTGAAGCGGGCCACCACGGCCTCGAGCTCTGCTTGGCTGACACGTCGGCGGGGAGGTGCTCGTGGGCGGAGTGGATGCCGACCTCGGCACAGTCCGCATGCTTCATGGCCACGTAGCGGGCGCTCGGCCCGTCGTCCCCGACCAGGATGGTCCCCAGGCCGGGGGTGACGCCGGCGCTGCGCAGTCGGGCCACCCGGTCGGTCACCTCGGCCCGGATCTTGGCCGCCAGCAGCTCGCCGTCGAGCAGCGTCGCCGTCATGGCCGTTCCCCCATGCACCCAGTATGCCCGGGCCCGGGCCGGCCGGAGCAGGTCCGACGATGCCGGCCGGGGGTCAATGCCGGAAGTGGCGCTCGCCGCCGGCCATGACCATGGCGATACCGGCCTCGTCGGCGGCGGCGATGACCTCGCCGTCCCGGATCGACCCTCCGGGCTGGACCACGGCGGCCACCCCGGCCTCGGCCAGCACCATCAGTCCGTCGGGGAAGGGGAAGAAGGCGTCGCTGGCGGCCGCCCCCCCGGCGGCCCGCTCCCCGGCCTTGGACACGGCGATCTCGGCGGCCACCACCCGTGACTGCTGGCCGGCACCCACCCCGACCGCCTGGCCGTCGGTGACGATGGCGATGGCGTTGGAGGTGGTGCGGGCGCAGACCGTCCAGGCCAGGGCCAGGTCCCGCCACTGGGACTCGGTGGGCTGGGCCTTGGTGGCCACCTCCCACGAGGAGGCCGGCGACGAGGAACCGGTCGGCGTCCTGGACCAGCATGCTGGCGCCCAGGCCGCGGAACTGGCGGACCAGGGGCTCGGGGGCGGGAGCGGACAGCAGACGGGTGGCCTTGCGCTTGGAGGTCAGCTGGGCCAGCGCCGCCGTCGTCATAGGAGGGGGCGATGATCAGGTCGGCCTGGGGCCCGGCGGCGATGGCCTCGGCCACCTCCGGGGTCACCGGTCCCCCGATGGCCACGATGCCGCCGAAGGCCGACTGGGGGTCGCACTCCAGGGCCCGCACGTAGGCCGTGACCAGGTCGGGGTGGACGGCCACCCCGCACGGGTTGGCGTGCTTGATGATGGCCACGGCGAGGTCGCCGCTCCCCGGGTCGGTCAGCTCGTGGACCAGGCGCCAGGCGGCATCGGCGTCGAAGATGTTGAGGTAGGAGAGCTCCTTGCCGCCGTGCTGGACCACGTCGTCCCACCACGAGTGCCGGCCCACGATCCGGTAACGGGCACCGTGCTGGTGGGGGTTCTCGCCGTAGCGCAGCGAGCCGGCCCGCTCGAGGGCCAGGTGGATGGTGGGGGGAAGGATGGCGGCGTCGGCGTCGGCGTCGGCGTCGGCGTCGGCGGGTCCGGCGGCGCCCTCCTCGTCGAACCAGTCCACGATGGCGGCGTCGTAGGCGGCGGTGTGGGCGAAGGCGTCCCGGGCCAATCGCAACCGGGTGGCCGCCGACAGGGAGCCGATGCCGGCGCAGTTCGTCCAGCACCGTGTCGTAGGCGGCGGGCGAGACCACGATGCCCACATGGGCGTGGTTCTTGGCCGCCGCCCGGACCATGGTGGGCCCGCCCACGTCGATCAGCTCGATCGAGGGGTCGGAGGCGAACGGATAGAGGTTGCACACCACCAGGTCGATGAGACCGATGCCCTGACGCTCCAGGTCGGCCGAGGTGCTCCGGCTTCGACCGGTCGGCCAGGATGCCCCCGTGGATGGTGGGATGGAGGGTCTTGACCCGGCCCCCCAGCATCTCGGGAGCACCGGTCAGGTCGGCCACCTCGACATGGGCGATGCCGGCCTCGGCCAGGGCGGCCGACGTGCCACCACTCGAGATCAGCTCCCAACCCAGATCGGCGAGCCCCCGGGCCAGGTCGACGGCTCCGGTCTTGTCGTACACGGACAGCAGTGCCCTCATGGTGCAACCTCCGTGGATGATCCTGGCCCATCATCGACCGTCGCCGCCAACCGGTCGACGAACGTGCGGATGGTGGCGGGGTAGAGCGTCCGCTCGACCTCTTTGATGCGCTCGTGGAGGGTTTCTTCGGTGTCACCGGGGAGTACCGGGACGGTGGCCTGGGACAGCACCGGTCCGGCGTCCATCTCCACCGTGGCGATATGGACGGTGGTGCCCGTCTCGCCCACACCGGCGGCCAGGGCGTCGCGCTACGGCGTGCCATCCGGGAAACGCCGGCAGCAGGGCGGGATGGGTGTTCAGGATGCGGCCGGGGAAGGCGGCGTGGATCGGCTCGCCGAGCACGGTGCCGAACCCGGCCATGGCCACCACGTCGATGGCGCTGTCGCGGAGGGCCTCGGTCACCGCCGCGGTGTAGCCGTGGCGGTCGAAGGCCGGTCCGAAGCCACCGAAGGCGGCCCGGTCGACCAGGACGGCGGGAATGTCGGCGGCCCCGGCGACCTCGAGGGCGCGACAGGGGCGGTCCACCAGCACCAGGCGAACGGGCAGGCCGTCGGCGACGATGGCCTCCAGGATGGTGCCGCTCCCCGAGGCGAGGACCCCGATCCTCACCGTAGGGCCGGCGATGTCCGGAGCGGTGTCCTCATGGCCGGCGCTGACCGGAGCAGTGTCTCCGAGCGTGTCCGGAGCGGTGTCTCGAGGTGCGCCGGGGACCACGGCCGCACGATATCAGCGCCGCAGAGTGCCCAGCCTCGCGCGGCACGCGACCCTCCCGGGAGTGTCCGGAGGTCCGGTGCTACGGTCACGAACCTGGGACCGGGGCGACGTGGCCCGACCGGCCTGCCTCCGGTACATGGGCCCACGTCGCTCGGTCCCCCCTGCCCAGGGAGTGCCCCTCGTGACAGTGGTATCGGCACCCACACGGCATTTCCGAAGCGAAAGTTCCGGAGATTCCGACGGTCCCGGGTCATCGGCAGCACCGGCTCCGTCCATCCCGCCCGCGAGGGGCGCGCCCCGGCCGGCACGACGGGGCGGACTCCCCTCGCACTGCTCAGGACTCCAGGCGGCGCAGGAGGGCTTCGTCCAGGCCCGCCAGGCTCGGGAGAACGGCGTCGCACAGGCCCCACCGGGGGGAGCCGAAGGCGTCCGGCTCCGGCACGGCGATCACCCGCATGCGGGCCGCCTTGGCCGAGACGGCCCCGTTGAAGGAGTCCTCGACGGCCAGGCATCCCCTCGGGTCCATGCCCAGCTTCGCCGCCGTGGACAGGTACGCCCCCGGGTGGGGCTTGCCCAGGGGCTCCCACTCGGCCGAGTGCCAGGTGGAGACCGCGGATCCGATACCCAGGCGATCCAGGGCGGCCGCGATGACCACGGCGTAGGAGCCCGAGCACACGGCCACGGGGAGGGACAGACGCCCGCACAGGGCGACGGCCTCCAGGGCACCGGGCATGGGCCGACCGCGCTCGGTGACCAGTTCGGCCACCCGGGCCGTCACGGCCCGCTCGACGGCCACCGGGGCCATGCCCTCCCACGGGAACCGGTCCCACCAGTGCCGCACGGCGTCATCGATCCGCAGCCCCATGGTCTGGCGCACGTCCTGGGCGGTGAGGTGGAGGCCGACAGCCCCGAATACCTCCATCTCGGCCTGGCGCCAGAGCGGTTCCGAGTCGATGAGCAGGCCGTCGAGGTCGAAGATGACCGCCCCGATGGGCCGGCCGCCCAGGGCGGCGGCCGATGGGAGATCCGGGCTCAGCCGAGTTTCCGGACGACGTCGACCATGGCCTCGCCGGCTTCGGTGGGGTTGAGGGCCACGATGACCCCGGCCCCGGCGAGGGCATCCATCTTGGCCTGGGCCGTGCCCTTCGAGCCCGAGATGATGGCGCCGGCGTGACCCATCTTCCGTCCCGGGGGTGCCGTGACGCCGGCCACATAGGACACCACCGGCTTGGTCACCGAGGTGGCGATGAACTCGGCCGCCTCCTCCTCGGCCGAGCCACCGATCTCCCCGATCATCATGATGGCCTTGGTGTCCGGATCGGCTTCGAACGCCGCTCAGGCAGTCGATGAAGCTGGTGCCGGGAACCGGGTCGCCGCCGATGCCCACACAGGTGGTCTGGCCCACACCCTGCTGGGAGAGCTCGTGCAGCGCCTGGTAGGTGAGCGTTCCCGAGCGGCTCACGATGCCCACCGGACCGCCGGGCATGGCGATGTCGCCCGAGGTGATGCCGATGTTGCACTTACCGGGCGAGATGATGCCGGGACAGTTGGGCCCGAGCAGGCGGGTGGCCGGGTACTCCCGGACCAGTCGGTTGTAGGCCAGAGCCTCGTCGCTGGCCGGGATGCCCTCGGTGATGCACACCACGAAGGGCACGCCGGCGGCGGCGGCCTCCACGATGGCGTCGGCGGCGAACTTGGGCGGCACCGAGATGAACGAGGCGTTGGCCCCGGTGGCGGCGACGGCCTCGGCCACCGTGGCGTAGACCGGAATGCCCTCGATCTCCTCACCACCCCGGTTGGGATTGGTGCCCGCCACCACCTTGGTGCCGTAGGCCCGGTTGCGGAGCCCGTGGTAGAGGCCCTGGCTGGTGGGGCTGATGCCCTGGACCACGACCTTGGTGTTCTCGTCGACGAAGATGCTCATGACTGACCTCCAGCGAGTGCGACCGCACGGCGTGCGGCCTCGAGCATGGTCGGCTCGGCGACCAGGCGATCGGACAGATGACTGGCCAGGATCTCGCGCCCGGCCATGGCGTTGGTCCCATCCAGCCGGAGCACGATGGGTGAGTTGATCTCGACCCGGCCGAGGGCCTCGAGGACGCCCTTGGCCACCTCGTCGACCCGGGTGATCCCCCCGAAGATGTTGACGAAGATGGACCGGACGGCCGGATCGGAGTTGATGACCTCGAGGGCGGCGGCCATCACGTCGGCGTTGGCGCCACCCCCGATGTCGAAGAAGTTGGCCGCCGAGCCGCCGCACTGGTTGACGACGTCGAGGGTGCTCATGGCCAGGCCGGCCCCGTTGGCGATGATGCCCACCGAGCCGTCCAGACCGATGTAGTTGAGTCCTCGCTCCTTGGCCCGGGTCTCCCGCTCGTCCTCCACGTCGCTACCCTCGAACTCCTCCCACTCGGGGTGGCGGTAGGCGGCATTGGCATCAAGGGTCACCTTGGCGTCGAGGGCGTGCACCCGGTCGTCGGGGGTGAGGATCAGCGGGTTGATCTCGGCCAGGTCGCAGTCACCTTCGGTGTAGCAGGTGTACAGCTTGACCAGCAGGTCGGCCGCCTGGTCCCGGGCCACCTCGTCGAGGTTGGCCCGCTCCACCCATGCCCGGGCCGCCTCGAGGCTCAGCCCGTCCACCGGGTCCACGTGGAGGATGGCGATGGCGTCGGGATTGGTGACCGCCACCTCCTCGATCTCCACGCCGCCCTCGGCCGAGAGCATGCCCAGGTGCTTCTTGGCGCTGCGGTCGAGGGTGAAGCTGGCGTAGTACTCCTTGGCGATGTCCGAGGCGTGCTCGATCCACAGCCGCTTGACCACGTGGCCCTTGATGTCGAGACCGAGGATGTTGCCGGCGTGCTCCCGGACCTCTTCGACGTTGTCGGCCAGCTTGACGCCGCCGGCCTTGCCGCGGCCGCCCACTTTGACCTGGGCCTTGACCACCACCGGGTAGCCCGACGCCTCGGCCTGGGCCACCGCTTCGTCCACGGTGTCGGCGACGCCCCCCTTGGAGATGGGGATGCCGAAGCGGGCGAAGTACTGCTTACCCTGATATTCGAAGAGATCCACCGGATCCGTTCCTCTCTGTCCGTGCTGCCTGGTTGTTGCGGCTGGTGTGCATGCTGCGATCTGTCCTGTTCGGGATGGCGGCCCCGGGCGCCGTTCCGGCGCCCGACGTCATCCCCGGCCGGGGAGCCCGACCGGCACCGCTGGAATCAGCGCCGGCCCGGTCGGTCGGGTCACCGGGGGACGGGGTGGGGTGCCCGCTCCCGGCGGGCGGTCCCGGGGACCGGTGGTATCAGCCGGTCACGCCACTCTCCCGTTGGTCGAGGGCCTCGCCGAGCCACGCCCCGATGGCGGGGAGCGGTGCCCCCGGGGTGAACACCTCGGCCACCCCCAGGTCCTTCAGCACCGGGATGTCGGCGGCGGGGATGATCCCGCCCACCAGCACCAGGACGTCGCCGCGGCCCTGCTCCCGGAGGCCGTCGATGATCCGGGGCACCAGGGTGAGATGGGCCCCGGAGAGCAGGGAGAGGCCCACGGCGTCGGCGTCCTCCTGGATCACCGCCTGGACCACCTGCTCGGCGGTCTGGTGCAGGCCGGTGTAGATGACCTCGAAGCCGGCATCGCGGAGGGCCCGGGCGATGACCTTGGCGCCCCGATCGTGCCCGTCCAGCCCGGGCTTGGCCACCACCACTCGATACGGGCGTTTCACGGAGGCAGATACTAAGCGCTGGCCGGTCCGAAAAGCCCATCCGGGGCGCACGGGGAGGGCAGCGCCAGGCCCAGGGGTCCCACCCGGCCCCGGGAAGGCCCTAGCCTGGACGTGCGTGGTACCGTCGCTCCGGCACAGGTGGCACGACCCGACCCTCCTGAGGACGCCTTGACCACTTCGGCTGAAGCTGTGGACCGACCCGACGAACATCCTGGCCGGCCGAGACCGGCATCAGCGTCGCTTCCGCTGGGCCTGGTCAAGCTGTGCCGTCCCCGCCAGTGGATCAAGAACCTCCTGGTCTTCGTGGCCCCGGCCGCCGCCGGGGTGCTCCTCCACCGCACCGTGCTGTGGCATGCCGTCGCCGCCTTCGGCATCTTCTGCCTGGCCGCCTCGGGCACCTACTTCCTCAACGACGCCATCGACGCCCCGGCCGACCGCGCCCACCCCACCAAGCGCTTCCGTCCGGTGGCCTCGGGCGTGGTGCCGGTCCGGTTGGCCGTGGTCGTCGGGCGTGGTCATGCTGGCGGTCTCCATCGGCCTGGGCCAGTGGCTGGCCGGGCTGGCACCTGGCCCTGGTCATGGCGGTCTACGCCCTGGTCAACGTGGGTTACTCCCTCGGTCTGAAGAACGAGCCCATCCTGGACCTGGCCGCCGTGAGCGCCGGGTTCGTCCTGCGGGCCGTGGCCGGCGGGGTGGCCACCGGCGTCGCCCTGTCCGACTGGTTCCTCATCGTGGCCTCGTTCGGCTCGCTGCTCATCGTGACCGGCAAGCGGTCGGGCGAGAAGCAGCTGCTGGCCGACCAGCAGGCCGACGACGGCTCGGTCCGCCAGACGCTCGGGCTGTACACGCCCTCGTTCCTGCGGTCGGTGCGCACCCTGTCGGCAGCGGTCACGGTCACGGCCTACTGTCTGTGGGCCTTCGAGCCGGGCCGCCGAACTCCACCGGGGGACCGACCCCATCTGGTTCCAGCTGACCGTGATCCCCTTCACCGTGGCCCTCCTCCACATCATGCGCCTGCTCGACTCCGGGGGCGGGGCGGCTCCCGAGGAGCTGGCCCTGCACGACCACCGCCTGCAGATCTACGGGGTGTGCTGGATCGCCCTGTTCGCCGTCGGGCGTCTACGCCACGTGAGCGCCCCCCGCGGCCGGCGGTCCTTGCTGACCGGATGGGGCCGGACGGCCCCGACGTCGGCCGAGGTGGTCCACGCCGTCCATCCCGACATCGTGGACCAGGCCATGGCCGAGGCCGTGGCCACCGGAGCGGGGAACCGGGGCATCATCGCCCGGGGTCTGGGTCGCAGCTACGGCGACGCCGCCCAGAACGCCGGCGGGGCGGTCCTCGACGCCACCTGGCTGGACGCCATCCACCGGGTCGACCTGGACTCCGGGGACGGTCACCGTGGGGGCCGGCGTCAGCCTGCAGACGCTGATGGAGCGGTTCGTCCCGCTGGGCTGGTTCGTGCCGGTGACCCCCGGGACCCGGCTGGTGACCGTCGGGGGTGCCATCGCCGCCGACATCCACGGCAAGAACCACCACGTGGACGGCAGCTTCTGCTCCCATGTCGTGGAGATGACGCTGGTCACCCCGACCGGGACCGCCGTGGTGTCGGCCTCCTCGGATCCCGACCTCTTCTGGGCCACGGCCGGAGGCATGGGCCTCACCGGGGTGGTCACCTCGGCCACCCTGCAGATGATCCCGGTCGAGACCAGCTACATGCTGGTGGACACCGAACGGGCCGCCGACCTGGACACCGTCATGGACAAGATGCTCACCGGGGACGATGGCTACCGCTACTCGGTGGCCTGGATCGACTGCCAGTCCACCGGCAGCCGTCTCGGCCGCTCGGTGCTGACCCGGGGTGACCACGCCCGGCTGGAGGATCTGCCCGAACGGCTGCGGCGTGCGCCCGACCGGGCCCGGGCCTTCGTGCCCCGGACCCTGGCCCGGGTCCCGGTCACCCCGCCCGGCGGTCTGCTCAATCCGCTCACGGTGGGGGCCTTCAACGAGTTCTGGTTCCGCAAGGCCCCGCGTCCACCAGGTGGCCAAGCCCCATCACATGACCGGCTTCTTCCATCCCCTCGACGGCGTAGGCGACTGGAACCGCCTCTACGGGAGGAAGGGGTTCCTCCAGTACCAGTTCGTCGTGCCCGACCGGCACGGCGAGACGGTGCGGACGGTCATCGAGCGCCTGACGGTGCTGAGGCTGGCCAGCTTCCTGGCCGTGCTCAAGCGGTTCGGTCCCGGCGATCCGGGGCCGCTGTCCTTTCCCATGCCCGGGTGGACCCTGGCCCTCGACCTGCCCGGTCGGTCATCCTGGACTGGACCGTCTGCTCGACGACCTCGACGAGCTGGTGCTGGCCGCCGGCGGCCGGGTCTACCTGGCCAAGGACTCGCGGCTCGCTCCCGGCCGCGTTCCGGGCCATGTACCCCCGGGTCGACGAGTGGCAGGCCGTGCGGGACCGGGTGGATCCCGGCCGGGGTGTTGCGGTCCGACCTCGGGCGGCGACTCGGGCTGTGCACCGATGCCCCGTCGCCCGGTGGGGGCAACGACGCCGGTCCACCACCGACAAACCGCTCCCGCCACCCGGCCGACCCGGGCCAGGGCCCCCCGGGCCGCCACGGCGGGGGTCAGGTCGGCGAAGACGGCGGCGGCCACGACCAAGTCGGCGGGGAAGAAGACCGGTGCGGCGGGGAAGACCACGGCCGGAGAGACTCCGGCGACCACGGTCGGCCGGACGGCGACATCGCCGGCCACCACCACCCGATCGCCGGCCAACGGCGCCAACCCACCACCAGAACGGACGGGATCATGATCGACGCCATCGGGCGACCCCAGTCGGTGCTCGTCCTCGGAGGGTCCTCGGAGATCGCCCAGGCCATCGTGGACAAGCTGGTGCCCGGTCGGTGCCGGACGGTGGTGCTGGCCGGCCGGGAGGGACCCCGCCTGACCGAGGCGGTGGACCGGGCCAAGGCGGCCGGGGCCGACGTGGCCGAAGCCGGTGGCCTTCGACGCCACCGACACCGAAGGACCATGTCGCCTTCGCCGACGGGGTCTTCGACCGCTTCGGCGACATCGACCTGGTGATCGTGGCCGCCGGGGTCCTCGGGGACCAGAGCGCCGACGAGCACGATCCCGCCGGCCGCGGCCGCGGTGATCACCACCAACTTCTCCGGCCTGGCGTCGGCCATGCTGGCCGTGGCCGCCCGGCTCCGCCGCCAGGGCCACGGACGCCTGGTGGTGCTGTCGTCGGTGGCCGGCGAACGGGCCCGCAGCGCCAACTTCATCTACGGCTCCTCGAAGTCCGGCCTCGACGCCTTCGCCCAGGGCCTGGGGGACTCCCTGGTGGGCACCGGTGTCGGGGTGATGATCGTGCGCCCCGGGTTCGTCGTGGGACGGATGACCGAGGGGATGACCCCGGCCCCGTTCTCCACCACCCCCGAGGCGGTGGCCGACGCGGTGGTAGGCGGGATCGCCTCGGGCGCCACGGTGGTCTACGCCCCGCCCCTCCTCCGCTGGGTGTTCGCCGTCATGCGCCACCTGCCCCGGGCCGTCTGGCGCCGGATGCCCGGCTGAGCCGGAGCGGTCCCTCGAGTCCGGCGACGTCAGGAGCGGTCGGACAGCGTGGCCACGTAGTCGGGAACGTAGGTGGCCAGGTCCCGGGGTGGCCGTTGGTAGTTCTCGTCCTTCACCCGCTTGGGCAGTCGGGGCTTGACCGCCTCGACCGGCTGATAGGGAACCTGGCTCAGCAGGTGGGCGATGCAGTTCAGGCGGGCCCGACGCTTGTCGTCGGCCTCCACCACGTACCACGGGGACTCGGCCGTGTCGGTGTGGAGGAACATGGTGTCCTTGGCCCGCGAATAGTCGACCCAGCGCTGTCGGGCCTCGAGGTCCATCGGACTGAGCTTCCAGCGCCGGAGGGGGTCATCCACCCGGCTCTGGAAGCGACGCTCCTGCTCCTCGTCGCTGACCGAGAACCAGTACTTGATCAGGATGATCCCGTCTTCGATGAGCTGGTGTTCGAACACCGGACACTGGCGGAGGAACCGCTGGTACTGGTCGTCCGTGCAGAATCCCATGACCCGCTCCACGCCGGCCCGGTTGTACCAGCTGCGGTCGAAGAGGGCGATCTCGCCGGCGGTGGGCAGTTCGGCTACGTAGCGCTGGAAGTACCACTCGCCCTTCTCCCGACCCGTCGGTGTGGGCAGGGCCACGATGCGGCACACCCGCGGGCTCAGGTACTGGCTGACCCGCTTGATCACCCCACCCTTGCCGGCGGCATCCCGACCCTCGAAGAGCACCACGACCCGGGAACCGCTGCGCTGGATCCACTGGGTCATGGCCCCCAGATCGCCCTGGAGCCTCAGCAGCTCCTTCTCGTAGAGCCGCTTCGACAGCTGCTGGACCATGGCCCCACTCCTCGTCGTCGGCCTAGCCCGCCCCGGACGGCGGCGGGCACCTGGGGCTGGAGGCTGTCCAACTGCGGCACCCCAGCCCTCCGACCTCCGACCTTAGATCCGACACCGGGGGTTCCCGGGGGGGAGGCCGGTTTCGAGATGGGAGTCCCCAGCGGCTGCGGAGCCCCATGGCGGCCGGCGCGGTGGCCAGGCCGGTGACCGGTCCCTCAGGCCCGCTTCACCGGTGCCATCCGGAGGAGCAGCTTCTTGCGCCCGACCGAGGTGAAGATGACCACGGCCTCGGCGTCCTCGCCCGAGCCGGAGGTCTCCACCACCCGTCCTTCACCCCACTTGCCGTGGACCACCAGGTCCCCGGTCTCGAGCCCCAGCAGTTCGGCCCCGCTGGGTGCCGGCGCCCGCCGCCGTCGCCCGGTGGCGTCGAACTCGGCATCGGCCCGGGCCAGGCCCCGTCCGAACACGCTTCTCCCCGGGGTGCCCCCGTCGTCGAGGGCCGCGTCGCGGTCCCGGGACGCCGATCCCCCGGCTCCGCTGCGGCCCGAGCCGTACCCGGCCCTCGATCCGCCGTCCCCGGCCACATCCCGGACCAGCTCGTCGGGGATCTCATTGAGGAACCGGCTCGGTATGTTGCTGCTGCCCCGGCCGAAGACCATGCGGCACCAGGCGTGGGAGACATAGAGGTGCCGCTCGGCCCGGGTGATGCCCACGTAGCAGAGCCGGCGCTCCTCCTCCAGCTCCACGGGGTCACCGAGGGAGCGCATGTGGGGGAAGATGCCGTCCTCCATGCCCACCAGGAAGACGGCCGGGAACTCCAGGCCCTTGGCGATGTGCATGGTCATCAGCGAGACCTTGGTGCCGTCCCCCTCGAGCTGATCGGAGTCGGCCACCAGCGAGGCGGCCTCGAGGAACTCGGCCAGGGTGCGGTACTCGTCGGCCATGCCCACCAGCGTGTCGATGTTCTCCACCCGTCCCAGCGCCTCGATGGTCCCCTCGGACAGGAGCTCGCTGCGGTACCCGGTCTGCTCTACCACCGCGGTGACCAGCTCCCCGGGACCCAGGATGGACGGTTCGTCGGCGTCGGCGGCCAGCGCCGACCCCGGCGGCGGACCGGAACCACCGGTTCCATGAGGTCGTCGATGTCCAGGGGGGCGACGGCGTCACCGTTCTCATCGACCAAGCGGGGCACGATCATCCGGACCCGCAGGCCCTCCAGCAGCCGGGACAGCTCGCTGCAACGACCGGCCGGCCTTGCCGCCTATGCCGACCTCGACGGCGTGGGCCACGGCCTCGCCGAACGAGAGGCCCCGGGAGCCGGACCAGCCCGACAGCTTGGCCACCGAGGTCTCCCCCACCCCCCGCTTGGGCACGTTGACGATCCGCCGCCAGCTGATCTCGTCGTCCGGATTGACCAGCACCTTCAGGTAGGCCATCACGTCCTTGATCTCGCGCCGGTCGTAGAACTTGGTGCCCCCCACCACCTTGTAGGGCACCTCGGCGTGGACCATGGCCCCCTCGAGGGCGCGGACTGGGCGTTGGTCCGGTAGAAGACGGCCACGTCGCCCCACCGGAGTCCCTGGTCGCCGCGGAGGCGGACGATCTCGTGGGCCACCCACTCGGCCTCGTCGTGCTCGTCCTCGGCCCGGTACCGGACGATCTGCTCCCCCACCCCGCCGTCGGTCCACAGCGACTTGGGCTTGCGGGAGACGTTGTTGGTGATCACGGCGTTGGCGGCGTCGAGGATGGTCTGGGTGGAGCGGAAGTTCTGGTCCAGGGTGATGGCGGTGGCGTCGGGGAAGGCCTGCTCGAAGTCGAGGATGTTGGAGATGTCCGCCCCCCGGAACCGGTAGACCGACTGGTCGCTGTCCCCCACCACCACGATGTTGCGGTGCTCGCCGGCCAACAGGACGGCCAGCGCGTTCTGCACGGCGTTGGTGTCCTGGTACTCGTCGATCAGGATGTGGGTGAAGCGGGTGCGGTAGTGCTCGAGCACGTCGGGGTGGAGCCGGAAGAGCCGGACCGTGTTGAGCAGCAGGTCGTCGAAGTCCATGGCGTTGGCCGCCACCATCCGCTGCTGGTAGAGGTCGAAGACGTCGGCGATCCGACGGTCGAAGATGGTCACGGCGGCGGCCCGGTACTCCTCGGGCCCCTGCTGGCGGGACTTGGCCTGGCTGATCTGGCCGAGGATCGACCGGGGCGACATCTTCTTGGTGTCGATGTCCAGCTCCCGGGCCACGATCTCCACCAGGCGCCGGGAGTCGGCGTCGTCGTAGATGGTGAAGGAGCCCTTGTAGCCCAGGCGGTCGCCGTGGGCCCGGAGGATCCGCACGCAGGCCGAGTGGAAGGTGGACACCCACATCCGCCCGCCCCGGGGCCCGACCAGCTCGATCACCCGCTTGCGCATCTCGTCGGCGGCCTTGTTGGTGAAGGTGATGGCCAGGATCTGCCAGGGCTTGGCGTCGCCGGTGGCGATGAGGTGGGCGATGCGCCGGGTCAGCACCCGGGTCTTGCCCGATCCGGCCCCGGCCACGATGAGCAGGGGCCCGCCCCGGTGGAGCACCGAGTCGCGTTGGGGTTCGGTCAGGCCCTCGAGCAGGGCGTCGGCCCGGACCGAGGTCTCCGGGGCGACGGGCTCCGGTTCCGGTTCCGACTGCGACGGCCCCTGCTCCCCCCACGGGTTGGGCGGACTGGCGAGCTCCGGGTCGGAGGGCCCCGGGTCGCCGTCGTCGCCCACGACCGGCCCGGGCCCGGCGGTATGTCCCACCGACGTCACTCCCACTCGATGGTGCCGGGGGGCTTGGACGTGATGTCGAGAGCCACCCGGTTGACGCCCTCCACCTCGTTGATGATCCGCGAGGAGAGGCGCTCCAGCAAGTCGTAGGGCAGGCGGGCCCAGTCGGCGGTCATGGCGTCGTCACTGGTGACGGCGCGGATCACCACGGGATAGGCGTAGGTCCGCCCGTCCCCCATCACGCCCACGGTGCGGACGGCGGGCAGCACGGCGAAGCTCTGCCACAGGTCGCGGTAGAGACCGGCCCGGCGGATCTCCTCCACCACGATGGCGTCGGCGGCCCGCAGGATGTCGGCCCGCTCGGGTGTGACCTCGCCCACGATGCGCACGGCCAGTCCGGGCCCGGGGAACGGTTGGCGCCACACGATGTCGTGGGGCAGGCCCAACTCCTCGCCCACGGCCCGCACCTCGTCCTTGAACAGCAGGCGGAGGGGCTCGACCAGGTCGAAGGCCAGGTCGTCGGGAAGGCCCCCCACGTTGTGGTGGGACTTGATGGTGGCGGCGGAGTCCGAACCCGACTCGATCACGTCGGGGTAGAGGGTGCCCTGGACCAGGTAGCCGGAGGGCTCCTCCGATCCGGTCGTCCCGGTCGCGGCCTGACCGCCGTCAGCGGGGTCGAACTCCTCGATGACCAGGTCACGGGCCACCTCCTCGAAGATCCGGATGAACAGCTCACCGATGATCTTGCGCTTGGCCTCGGGATCGGTGACCCCGGCCAGGGCCTCGAAGAACCGGTCGGCCGCCTTCACGTGGACCAGGTCGATGTGGAACTGGCGGCGGAAGGTCTCCTCCACCTGCTCGCTCTCGTGGGCCCGCATCAGGCCGGTGTCGACGTAGACGCAGGTGAGCTGGTCGCCGATGGCCTTGTGCACCAGGGCCGCCGCCACGGCCGAGTCGACCCCGCCGGAGAGGGCGCACAGGACCGGGGACGCGCCCACCTGGGCCCGGACCGCCTCCACCTGGGACTCGATGATCGAGGTATGGGTCCACGACGGAGGGCAGCGGCAGATGTCGTAGAGGAACCGCTCGAGGAGGTCACGTCCCCGCTCGGTGTGGACCACCTCGGGGTGGAACTGCACGCCGTAGATGGCCCGCTCGGAATCGTGGAGGGCGGCCACCGGAGCGTCAGGGCTGGTGGCGGTGGCCACGAACCCGGCGGGAACCGTGGTGATGGCGTCGCCGTGGCTCATCCACACCTCGCCGCCGCCGGGCCAGTCGACGAACAACGGCGAGCGAACCGGTCACGGTCAACGTGGTCCGTCCGTACTCGCCCCGACCGGTCCGGGACACCTCGCCCCCCAGTTGCTGGGTCAGCAGTTGGGCCCCGTAGCAGATCCCGAGGATGGGGATGCCGGCGTCGTAGATGGCCGGGTCGATGGATCGGCGCCGGGGTCTCGTTGACCGACTTGGGCCCACCCGACAGGATGATCCCCGAGGGCCGCCGGGCCACCAGGTCGGCAGCGGTGGACGGTGTGGGGCACGATCTCCGAGTAGACGTGCGCCTCCCGGACCCGCCGGGCGATCAGCTGGGCGTACTGGGCCCCGAAGTCGACGACCAGGATCGGGACCGTCACCGGGCCCACCGGCATCGGGGGGCGATGGGCTCAATGGCCCATGCCGACACCCTGCGAACGCTGCAGGTCCTTGCCCTCGGTCTGGAGGGCAGGAGCCACCATGACCTCGGCCTTCTGGAACTCCTTGACCGTCTGGTACCCGCAGGTGGCCATGGCCGTGCGCAGGGCGCCGAAGAGGTTCATGCGGCCGTCGTTCTCGTGGGCCGGTCCGAGCAGGATCTCCTGCAGGGTCCCCCGGGTGGTCGTCTTGACCCTGGCCCCGCGGGGGAGGGTGGGATGGAAGGTGGCCATGCCCCAGTGGAAGCCGCGGGCCGGAGCCTCGACGGCCGAGGACAGCGGCGACCCCAGCATGACGGCATCGGCTCCACAGGCCACGGCCTTGGCGATGTCGCCGCCCTTGGACATGCCACCGTCGGCGATGACGTGGCAGTAGACCCCGGTCTCGTCGAGATGGCGCATGCGGGCGCCGGCCACGTCGGCGATGGCCGTGGCCTGGGGCACGCCGATCCCGAGGACGCCCCGGGTGGTGCAGGCGTTGCCGGGGCCCACGCCGACCAGCACGCCCACGGCGCCGGTGCGCATGAGGTGCAGCCCGGCCTGGTACGAGGCGCAGCCTCCGACGATCACGGGGATCTCGAACTCACGGATGAAGCGCTTGAGGTTGAGCGGCTCCACCGTCTTCGACACGTGCTCGGCCGACACCACGGTGCCCTGGATCACGAGCAGGTCCAGTTCGGCCGCCAGTACGGCCGGGGCGAACTGCTCGGTCTTCTGCGGCGTGACCGAGGCCGCCGTGGTGATGCCGGCCGCCTTCATCTCCGGATCCGCTCGGTCACCAGCTCCAGCTGCACCGGCTCGGCGTACATCTGCTGCATCCGGGCGGTGGCCTTGTCGGTCGGGTAGCTCACGGATCTCGTCGAACAGGGGCGTCGGGTCCTCGTAGCGGGTCCACAGGCCCTCGAGGTTGAGAACGCCCAGGCCACCCAGCCGCCCGATCTCGATGGCGGTCGCCGGACTGACCACTCCGTCCATGGCCGATGCCATGAAGGGGGAGCTCGAACTGGTAGGCGTCGATCTCCCAACTGATGTCGACGTCCTCGGGGTCGCGTGTCCGTCGGCTGGGGACGATGGCGATGTCGTCGAACCCGTAGGCCCTCCGTCCCGATTTGAAGATGCCAATCTCTAGCTCAGCCACGTGCTGTTCCTCCGGACCCTGGTCGCAGTTCTCCACACCTCCGATCGGCGGCTGCTCCGACACCGAGCCGTCCGACTGCACCCCACGATACCGCCTGGGACAGTGGAGCTGGACCCTACCCCGACTGGCCCCAGCGGTCACCGGGAGCGCCTCCGCCCCCGCTCGGCCCGCCGCCCTGCGCCCCCCGCTCCGTCGGTCACCCCAGGGGGGTACCGACTCCGGTCGGGGCCCAGCCCGGGTCAGGGTCGGTCAGCCGGCGGGGGCCTGGGCCCGGAGCGATGGTGGGAACGGCACCCTCAGGACCAGGCAGATCAGCTCCATCAGTGTCCGGGCCGTGGCTCCCCACACCGTCTCGTCGGCCACGTCGAAGAACCACACCGGGAACTCGCCGGCGGGAAATCCGATCGGGTCGACCCGATCGGGCACCGACCACCACTCCTCGTGGAACGCGCCGTCGGCCACCAACTCCCTCAGGGACACGTCGAAGATGCGGTGCACCTCTGCGGGGTTGGCCCGCAGCACCGGTCGCCGGTCGAGCGCCGCCACCACCGGGGTCATCACGGTGTTGGACGACACGGTGGGCAGCGCCGTCAGCTGACCGATCACCGTCACCAACGAGGAGTCGAGTGACGACCTCCTCGTCGGCCTCCCGGAGGGCCGCCTCGACCACGTCCTCACCGGTATCGAGCCTCCCGCCCGGGAAGGCGACCTCTCCCTGGTGGGAACGGAGTTGGTCCGACCGGACGGTGAGCACCACCCGCGACTCGTCGTCCTCCTCGAACAGCGGGACCAGCACCGCTGCCGGCCTGCCCCCGGCGCCCGCCCAGGCCGGTGCCCGCCACGGCTCATGGGTGTGGCCCAACCGTTCCCGCCCGTCGCCGTCGAGGGCGGAGCGGACCTGGCCGAGGGTGATGTGGCTGCGTCGGGCGGGCGGAAGGTCGGCCCACGGCGCCGGTGATCCGGGTCGGTGACGCCGCGGTCGTGGGATGGACCTCGGTTGCGACGGGAGCCGGGATGTCGGGGGATTCCATGGAGGCCCTCAGAGTAGGGCGGTGCCGACCCGGGTGGAGCGCTCCCCTGGGGCCGGAGGGTCCGACCCGCTGGGGACCGGAGGACGGCGCACGTGTCGAGTGTGCCCGCAACGTGAACCGACCGGGCCCGAGGGCCCGGTCGGTATCACACGCTGAGTGTGCGCCATGATGCGGCGCTCCGACCCCCGGGGGAGCCGGAGGGGAACTACATCATGCCGCCCATGCCACCCATGCCGCCCATGCCGCCACCCATGGCGGCAGCAGCAGCGGCGGCGGCGGCCGGATCGGCCTTCTCCGGCTTGTCGGCCACCAGTGCCTCGGTGGTCAGCAGCAGTCCGGCGATCGACGCTGCGTTCTGCAGCGCGGACCGGGTGACCTTGGCCGGATCGATCACGCCGGCCTTGACCAGGTCCACCAACTCGCCGGTGGCGGCATTGAGGCCGATGGAACCGGTCTCCGACTCCACCTGACGCACGTAGACCGAGCCTTCGAGGCCGGCGTTGCTGGCGATGCAGTGCAGCGGTGCGGCCAGAGCCTTGGCCACGATGGAGGCACCGGTGGCCTCGTCCCCGGTGAGGGACTCGACAACCGCCAGGACGGCGGCACGGGAGCGAACCAGTGCGGTCCCCCCGCCGGCCACGATGCCCTCTTCCACGGCGGCCCGGGTGGCGGAGAGCGCATCCTCGATGCGGTGCTTCTTCTCCTTCAGCTCCACCTCGGTGGCTGCACCGACCTTGACCACGGCCACGCCCCCGGCCAGCTTGGCCAGGCGCTCCTGCAGCTTTTCCCGATCCCAGTCGGAGTCGGTGTCCTCGATCTCACGCTTGATCTGCGCGATGCGACCCTTGACCTCGTCCTCGGAGCCACCACCTTCGACAATGGTGGTCTCGTCCTTGGTCACGATGACCCGGCGGGCCTTGCCCAGCAGGTCGACGGTGGTGGTGTCCAGCTTCAGCCCGATCTCCTCGGAGATCACCTGGGCGCCGGTCAACACCGCCATGTCCTGGAGCATGGCCTTGCGGCGCTCACCGAACCCGGGGGCCTTGACGGCCACCGAGGTGAACGTGCCGCGGATCTTGTTCACGACCAGTGTGGCCAGGGCCTCGCCCTCGACGTCCTCGGCGATGATCAGCAGGGGCTTGCCCGTCTGCATGACCTTCTCGAGCACGGGCACGAGGTCGTGGACGGCGCTGATCTTCTGGTTGACGAACACGATCAGCGGGTCGTCGAGCACGGCTTCCTGCCGCTCGGCGTCGGTCACGAAGTACGGGGAGAGGTAGCCCTTGTCGAACTGCATGCCCTCGGTGAACTCGAGGTCGATGCCGAAGGTGTTGGACTCCTCGACGGTGACGGTGCCGTCCTTGCCGACCTTGTCGATGGCGTCGGCCAGGACCTCGCCGATGGCGGTGTCGGCGGCGGAGATGGAGGCCACCTGGGCGATCTCCGTCTTCGAGTCGATCTCCTTGGCCTGCTCCTTGATGGACGCCACGGCGGCGGCCACGGCCTTGTCGATGCCCTTGCGCAGGCCGAGCGGGTTGGCTCCGGCGGCCACGTTGCGCAGACCCTCCTTGATGAGGGCCTGGGCCAGCACGGTGGCCGTGGTGGTCCCGTCGCCGGCGACGTCGTTGGTCTTGGTGGCGACTTCCTTGACCAGCTGGGCGCCCATGTTCTCGAAGACGTCCTCGAGCTCGACCTCACGGGCGATGGACACGCCGTCGTTGGTGATGGTGGGGGCACCGAACTTCTTCTCGATGACCACGTTGCGGCCCTTGGGGCCGAGGGTGACCTTGACGGTGTCGGCGAGCTTGTTCACCCCCGCCTCGAGACCGCGGCGGGCGGCCTCATCGAACTTCAGGATCTTGGGCATTACTTACCTACCTTGGCCAGGACGTCACGGCTCGACAGGATGAGGAGGTCCTCACCGTCGGAGCTGATCTCGGTGCCGCCGTACTTGGAGTAGACGACGGTGTCGCCCACGGCGATGTCCAGAGGGATGAGATCCCCGCTGGCCTCGGCCCGTCGGCCGGGGCCGACGGCGAGGACTTCGCCCTGCTGGGGCTTCTCTTTGGCGGTGTCGGGGATGACCAGACCGGATGCGGTGGTCTCCTCGGACTCGCCGGGGCGGACGACGATTCGGTCGTCAAGGGGATGCAGACTCATTGGTTCGGGCCTCCTGTGGCACGCGTTAGCAGTCGAGCGTTGAGAGTGCTAATGGTAGCGATGTCCGAGGCGTTTGGCAACCGGCACCGTCGACTGCCAGACATCCGTCCGGATAGCCCCATCCACCTGGGACTTTCCCTATCCGGACCGAGCCGAGGCGCCGATCCGGTCAGGAGGCCGCGGCCAGTCGTAGGTTGGGATCGGCGCCCAGGGAGAGGTCGCTGGCCCCGCCGTGGTTGAGACGCCACCACCCGGCGGCGGCCACCATGGCGGCGTTGTCCGTGCACAGGGACCGGCTGGGCAGGAAGGCGCCGATGCCGGCAGCGGCACAGGCCTGCTCGGTCCGCGAGCGCAGGAGCGCGTTGGCGGCCACGCCACCGGCCAGGCACACCGCCGTGGCACCGATCTCGGCGGCGGCACGCCATGGCCCTGGTCACCAGGACGTCGACGACGGCCTGACGGAACGAGGCGGCCACGTCGGCCGTCTCCGCCTCGGGATGCTTGCGCACCGTGTTGACCACCGAGGTCTTGATCCCGCTGAAGGAGAAGTCGTAGCCCTCGCCGGGATACGACCGGGGGAAGGCGAACGCGTCCGGATCTCCCTCGTCGGCGATCCGATCGATGGCCGGACCCCCGGGATAGCCCAGCCCGAGGAACCGGGCCACCTTGTCGAATGCCTCCCCGGCGGCGTCGTCGATGGTGCCGCCGAGCAGGCGGTAGCGACCGGGCGCAGTGACCTCGATCAGCAGCGTGTGGCCGCCGGAGACCAGGAGCACGGCCAGCGGCCAGCCCAGATCGGGCTGCTCCAACAGGGAGGCGAAGAGGTGGGCCTCCAGATGGTTCACGCCGACCAGTGGCACGTCCCATGCCAGGGACAGCGCCTTGGCCTCGGCTACCCCCACCAACAGCGACCCGATGAGTCCCGGGCCGTAGGTGACGGCTATGGCGTCGATGCCGGTCCCCGAGGTGTCCGAGCCGGCCCGGTCCAGCGCTTCGGCCAGCACCGGCGTCAGCAGCTCCACGTGGGCCCGACCGGCCAACTCCGGCACGACGCCGCCGTAGCGGGCATGGAGGTCGATCTGGCTGCTCACCACCGAGGAGACGATGGCGGTGCCGTCATCCACCACCGAGGCGGCGGTCTCGTCGCAAGAGGTCTCGATGCCGAGGACGCGGCGGATCGGCGGTGGCGTCACGGCGGGGACCTTAGCCACGCTCGGGGCTACCGGGGAGCGGGTTCATGGGGACGGTGGTCGTGGTCACGGCCCCAGTGTGCCGGGCCGGGAGATCGGCCCGATCGTCGACCACCGGGAGGTCCCGGCGAGTTTCCCGTGTCCTCGCTCGACGGGGTCGGTCAGCGCCGGAAGTCATCGCCGGGAGGTCACCGCCAGGTCGGGGGGAACGCGGCCTCGATCGACGCCAGCCGCTCGGCATACCTCTCCGAGTCGATGTCCCGGGCCCACATCACCAGCGCGTCGTCACCGGTCACGGGGTAGTAGTTCCGGCGCACCCCGACCGGAGCCAGGCCGAACCGCGAGTAGAGGGCCAGCGCCGGATCGTTCCCCACCCGGACCTCAAGGGTGAGGTGGCGCGCCCCCCGGTCGAGGGCGGTGCGGACCAGGTCGGCCAGGAGCACGCCACCGAGCCCCCGCCCCTGCCAACCCGGATCCACGGCGATGTTGTTCACATGGGACTCGTCGTCGATGAACATCTGGCCGGCGAACCCGACGACGGTCCTCCCGACCCAGGCGGCCCGATAGGCCCGCGACGTCCGCTGGGAGAGCTCCTCCACGAACAGCCGGTGCGACCACGGCTGGGGGAAGACGGCCTGCTCGATCCGCAGCACCCCGCGGAGGTCCTTGGTCCGCATGGGGGCGATCACCACCTCGACCGTCCCGGTTGTCGGTGTCGTCTCGGCCGTCACCCCGGCCGGCCGCCCTCCGGCCCACCGGCCGGGGTGGTGGCGGCGGGACGGGTCGGGCGCTGCTCCCAGTTGATCCGGGCATCGGCCGGCCGCCGGTAGTCGGGCACCACCTCCTCGGGGGCGGCGGGAGCCACACCCCGGTCGAGGCGGCGCTTCGCCAGTCCCGCCAGGGCCAGCGGTGGTGGTGCCGCCAGTCCGGCGTCGGCCAGCGACAGGTCGAAGGCACGGTGTTCGGCCAGCAGGGCCCGGTAGCGCACGGCACCGTCGCCCACGACGGACACCGATCCGGCGTCGCCGGCCACGCCGAGCAGCCAGTCGACCAGCGCCTCGGGTGCCATTGGCTCCATCCGATCGTGGCGGACGGACTCGGGGTCCTTTGGGTCGAGGGTCGGGCTGGGTTCGGCCGGGCGGTCCGGTCCCTCGCCCCGGTCGAAACGGTCGAAACGGTAGACGGCGGCGAAGACCTCACCGCGCCGGGCGTCGACCACCGCGGCCGTCGCTCCGACCGGACCACCCGACCTCCCGGGTCCGCCGTCGAGCGCCGCCGCCGCCAACACGTCGAGGCTGCCGACGCCGAGGACGCCGATCCCCAGGGCCTGGGCCAACGCCTTGGCCGTGGCCACGCCCACCCGCAGCCCGGTGAACAGGCCCGGACCGATGTCGACGGCGATGGCATCGATGTCGGCAACGGTGCAGCCCGAGATGGCGCACACCTCCCGATGGACGGGGCCAGGAGCTCGGCGTGGGCCCGACCTCCCGTGTGGACGCGCTCGGCCACACCGCCGTCGTCCCGGAGCAGGGCCACCGCCACCGTGTCGGTGGCCGTCTCGATGGCCAGCAGGGTCACCCCGGCACCTCCCACCGCACCGAGCGGCGTCGGCGCACCGCCCCCCAACGGGCCTTCCAGGCCTCGTCCGACGGTCTCTACGACGATCACCCGGTGGTCCTCGTCGCACTCCGACGCGGCCAGGGTCACGTGCAGCGAGCCCCGACCGAGCAACGGTTCGGCGGCATCCCCCCACTCGACCAGCGCCACGCCACCGTCCTCGACCAGCTCCCCCAGCCCCAGTTCGGCGATCTCCCGCAGGCGGTCCAGCCGGTAGAGGTCGGCGTGGAACAGCGTGCGTACAGCCCGGGTGGACCGGGAGCGGGAGCGGACCGGGGCCGGCCGGCCGGGTCCCCCCACCGGGTACTGGCGCACCAGGGTGAAGGTCGGACTGGTGATGGGCTCCTCGATCCCCAGTCCGGCGCCGAAACCCTGGGCGAAGGTGGTCTTGCCGGCACCGAGGTCCCCGACCAGCAGGACGATGTCGCCGGGCCCGGCCAGTGGCGCCAGCGATCCGGCCAGCGGCCCGGGTCTCGTCCGGTCCACGGGTCACCAGCCGGATCGTCCCGGTCACGAGCCCCACCCCAGAAGCTGCTTGGCCCGGATGAGGTCGGCCCGCATCTCGGCCACCACCACGCCTCCCGATCGCAGCGCCGCCGCCGGATGGTATGTCGGCACCAGCTGATAGGACCCCATCGGATAGGCGCGGCCGCGCACCTTGGTGATGCCGAGATCGGTCTCGAGCAGGAGCTTGGTGGCGAAGTTGCCCAGGGTCACCACAACCACCGGCCGGATCGAGCTCGAGCTGGGCCGCCAGGTAGGGCCGGCACGAGAGCGATCTCGTCCGGTTTGGGGTCGCGGTTTTCCGGAGGCCGGCACTTGACCACGTTGGCGATGTAGCAGCGGCCCCGGTCGATCCCGAGCTCCTCGGCCATCAGCCGATCGAGCAGCTTGCCCGAACGGCCCACGAACGGCTGGCCCTGCAGGTCCTCGTCCCGGCCCGGGGCCTCGCCGACGAACATCAGGTCGGCGTCAGGGTTGCCCACGCCGAAGACCACCTGGGTGCGGTGGCCGGACAACGGGCACCGGGTGCAGCCGGAGGCCTCCCGGGCGAGTTCGGCCAGATCGGTCCCGGGTGCCACCGCCGCATGGTACCGCCCGGGTGGGCCCCGATCCGGTGGCTCGCCGGTGTCGGGTCAGGACGGGGGTGCGTTCGCCATGCAGGAGCCGGGGGACCCGGGGGCCGATGTCGCACAGCACCTCATAGCTGATGGTGCCGAGCAGGTCGGCCCACTCGCCGGCGGTGACCTCCTCGGTCCCCTGCCGGCCGATGAGCACCACGTCGTCGCCCACGGCTACCGCGGCCGAGCCCGCCGGCCCGCAGTCGACCACGATCTGGTCCATGGTCACCACGCCGGCCAGCGGACGCCGCACTCCTCCGATCAGCACCTCGCCGCCCTGGTCGAAGAGGCGTCGGGGCACGCCGTCGGCGTAACCGATGGGCACGGTTGCCACCGTCGAGTCGACCGGCAGCGGCCGTCGGCGGCCGTAGGAGGGCCGCTCACCGGCGGCCAGGTCCCGGACGTAGGTGACCCGGCTGTGGAGGGAGAGCACGGGCCGGAGCCCGAGCCCGCCGGTGGCGTCGGCCAGGGCGGTGGCCAGCACGGGCGTGGGGGTCAGGCCGTACACGGCCAGGCCGCACCGGACCAGGTCGTAGCGGGCGGCCGCCGATGCGATGGTGCCGGCCGAGTTCGCCACGTGGACCATGGGGGGACGGTGGCCGGCGGTGGCCAGGACGGCCAGGACGGCTCGAAACGCTCCAACTGGAGGGCGGTGAAGGCCCGGTCGTCGTGACCCTCCCCGTCGGCCACGGCCAGGTGGGTCCATACCGCCCCCAGGACCAGACCGGGGTCGGCGGCGATGGCGTCGGCCAGGCCCCACGGCCTCGTCGGGATCGGCACCCACCCGGTGCATCCCGGTGTCGACCTTGAGGTGGACAGCCACGGGTGGTGAGCCGCCCGCGGCCACCACGCGGCCCAGGGAGGCGATCCCCCCGGGGGTGTAGACGGTGGGGACCAGACGCCGGGCCACCGCCTCGGCCATCCCCTCGACGGGCGGCTCGGACAGGAGGAGGATCGGTGCCTCGATCCCGGCCTCCCGGAGGGCCACCCCCTCTTCGACCAGGGCCACGGCCAACCAGGTGGCACCGCCCTCGAGGGCGGCCCGGGCTACGGGCAGGTCGCCGTGGCCGTAACCGTCGGCCTTGACCACCGCACAGAGTGCCGTCGGCTCGATCAGGGTGCGGAGCACACCGGTGTTGTGCCGCACGGCGTCGAGGTCGATCTCGGCCCAGGCCGGTCGCCAACGGTCAGCCACGGCGACCTCTACGGTGGTCGGTGCGGTCGTCGGGGCGGTGGTCGGGGCGGTGGTGGGTGCGGTCCATCGGGGCCCGTAGCGCGGCCAGCACCGTGGCGACCAGGTCGGGCAGGTCCCCGGCCACCGTGCCCTCCCCGCGGCCCAGGCCACCGGCCCGTCCGTGGACGTGGGCGCCCAGCGCCGCCGCCTCGAGGGGATCGACACCCCGGGCGAGCAGGGCACCGATCACGCCGGACAGGACATCCCCGGAGCCCGCCGTGGCCAGGGCGGTGGTGCCGGCCAGGGCCAGACGGACCCGACCGTCGGAATGGGCCACGGCGGTGGTGGGACCCTTGAGCAGAGCCACCGCACCCGACGCGGAGGCCAGGGCCCGGGAGGCGGCGATCCGGTCGGGTCCGGGGTCGCCGCCGGTGAGACGCACGTACTCGCCGTCGTGGGGGGTCAGGACCACCCGGGAGCGGGCCTGCAGCGATCGGTCCCCGCCCACCTTGCCCAGGGCATGGAGTCCGTCGGCATCCACCACCACCGGCACCGGCGAGTCGGCCACCAGCCGAGCCACCTCGTCAGCGGTGCCCGGGTCACGGCCCAGGCCCGGGCCGACGACGACGGCCGAACAGCGGGAGGCGGCCTCGAGGGCGGCGCCGGCCCACCCCTGGGACGGGGAGCTGCACCCCGACGGCCTCGCTGGCCGGCAACTGGTCCAGGGAGAGTCCGGGCACGCCGAGGCGGACCATGCCGGCGCCGGCCCGGTAGGCGGCCCGGGCGCACAGGGCGGCGGCCCCGGTCATTCCCGGAGATCCGGCCACCACCAGGACGGCGGCCGACCACTTGTTGCCCCCTCGGGCACGCGGCGGGACCACGACGCCCACATCGTCGTCCTCGACGACGGCGATGGGCGGGCGCCCGGTGGGGAGGCCGATGTCGGCCACGGTCACGCGTGCCGGCCAGCCGCACGCCGTCACCCTGGAGGAGGCCGGGCTTGCGGGCCACGAAGGTCACCGTCCGGTCCGCCGCCACCGGGCGGCCCGCCGTCGCCCCGGTGTCGCCGTGCACGCCGGATGGGATGTCGACGGCCAGAACCGGCGTCCTCTCGGGTACCGCCGGGAACCGGTACTCACCCCGGAACCCGGTGCCGAAGGCGGCATCGATGACCAGGTCGACCGGGCCCACGGTGGTGGGCGACCCGGCCTCGACCACCTCGGTCCGGGCACCCCGTCGCCGCAGGTGCCCGGCGGCCACCCTCCCGTCGGCGCCGTTGTTGCCCGGACCGGCGACCACCAGCACCCGCCGTCCGTAGGCCCCGCCCATGAGGTCGAGGGCGGCCAGGGCCACTGCCAACCCGGCCCGGCCCACCAGGACCTCGAGGGGTGTGGAAGCCAGGGCGGCGGCGTCCACCGCGTTCATCTCGGCGACTGTCAGGACCGGCTGCATCGGTGTCGACGCTACGGCTTCGCCGGGAGGCCGGTGGACGGGACGGTTGGATCACCCTCGGCCACGACCAGGGCCACGGCCACCTCGTCGGTGTGGGAGAGCGAGAGGTGCCAGCGGCACACGCCCGAGCGCACCGCCAACGCCTCGGCCCCGCCCGAGAGGACCAGGCCCGGCGCGTCCAGGCCGACCCGGACCACCTCCACATCACGGAAGGGGAAGGCCCCCAGTCCGACGCCCAGGGCCTTCATGACCGCCTCCTTGGCCGCGAAGCGGGTGGACAGACGGGGCACGGGGTCGGCGGCGGAACGGGCATAGGCCAGCTCCCCGGGGGTGAACAGACGGTCGGCCATCGAGGCCCGACGGCCGAGCACCCGTGCGAACCGTACGAGATCCACGGCGTCGACCCCCACGCCCACCACGCCGGCCGCCGGTCGGATCCCGGCCAGGATGTCGCCGGCCGAGCTCCGGGCCACTGCGGTCACCGGAACGGCTCGGTCACCTCTGGTCACTCGACGGTGACCACCTTGGCCAGATTGCGGGGTCGGTCCACGTCGTGTCCGTGGAGGCGGGCCAGCGAGTAGGCGAACATCTGCAGTGGCACCACGTCCACGATGGGAGCGAACAGGTACTCGGTCTCGGGGACCCACAGCACGGCATCGGCGTGGCGGGCGGTCTCCTCGTCGCCGTCGTTGGCCACCAGCACCACCGTCGCCCCCCGGCTCTTGACCTCGGTGACGTTGCTCATCAACTTCTTCCAGATCGGGGTGCGGGTGGCCACGGCGATGACCACCGTGCCCGGCTCCACCAGGGCGATGGGTCCGTGCTTGAGCTCGCCGGCGGGAAAGCCCTCGGCCCGGAGGTAGGAGAGCTCCTTCAGTTTGAGGGCGCCCTCGAGGGCCACCGGGTAGCCGACCTGGCGACCGAGGAACATGAACGACGGCGAGTCACGGTACCGGCGGGCCACCGCCTCCACGTCCGCTCCCCGCTCCAGGGCCAGGGCCACCTTGTCGGGCAGGACTCCCATGTGCTCGAACAGGTCCCGGGCGTCGGTCGGGGACAGGGTGCCCCGGGCCTGGGCCAGGTACAGGGCCAGGATCTCCAGGGCGGTGATCTGGGCCAGGTGGGTCTTGGTGGCGGCCACGCCGATCTCGGGACCGGCCCTGGTGTAGAGGACGGCGTCGCTGCCCCGGGCCATGGACGAGTCGACCACGTTGGAGATGACGAGCACCTTGGCCCCCTGGCGGTGGGCCTCCTCCATGGCGATGCGGGTGTCCGCCGTCTCGCCGGACTGGCTGACCCCGATGACCAGGGTGGTGGAGTCGAGCACCGGATCCCGGTAGATGAACTCGCTGGCGATGTCGATCTCGACGGGGATGCGGGCCCAGTGCTCAATGGCGTACTTGGCCATGAGGCCGGCGTGGTAGCTGCTCCCGCAGGCCACGATGAAGACCTTGTTGACCGCCCGCAGCTCGGCGTTGGTGATGTGCACCTCGTCGAGGGACGAGGGTGCCGTCGGGGAGTAGCCGGTCGAGCAGCGTGTCGGCCACCGCCTTGGGCTGCTCGTGCATCTCCTTGCTCATGTAGTCGTCGTAGCCGTCCTTGCGGGCGGCGTCGAGGTCCCAGTCGACGGTGATGGTCTGGGGGACCACCTCGGCGCCGGCCAGATCGGTGACCCGCAGGGTGCCGGGGCGCAGCTCAGCCACCTGATCGTCCTCCAGCACGAAGAAGTCCCGGGTGAGGCCCAGGATGGCGGGGATGTCCGAGGCCAGGAAGGCGGCGTCCCCGCTGATCCCCATGAGGAGGGGCGACACCCGGCGGGCGGCCACGATGAGGTCGGGCTCGTCGGACCGCACCACGGCAAGGGAGAAGGCCCCCTGGACGCGGCCCAGGGCCATGCGCACCGCCGCGGCCAGGCCGAGTGCGGGCTGCTCGTCCAGTGCCACCTCGATGAGGTGGGCCAGGACCTCGGTATCGGTCTCCGACTCGAGGTGGTGCCCCGCCGCCACCAGCTCGTCGGTCAACTCCACGTGGTTCTCGATGATCCCGTTGTGCACCAGGGCCAACCTGGCCGTGCAGTCCACGTGGGGATGGGCGTTCCCCTCGGTCGGGCCGCCGTGGGTGGCCCACCGGGTGTGGCCGATGCCGGCCCCGGAGCCACGGGGGGCGTCCTCGGCCCGTTTGGTCAGGTCGTCGAGGGACCGGGTGCCGTTGGCCGCCCGGGCCCGCCACAGACCGTCGGAGGCCTGCGGCCCGACCAGGGCGATCCCGGCCGAGTCGTAGCCCGCGGTACTCGAGCCGGCCGAGCCCCTCCAGCAGGACCTCCAGCGACGTCGGTCCGATCGGGGTCGTCGCCGGTGCTGGCCCGGGTGATGCCGATGATGCCGCACATGGGTACCGAGGCTAGCGGCCGAAGGGGACCGGGAGACTGCCATTGCCGCGGTTGGCGGCCGCCGGCACCGGAGTTCCGGGGCTGGCACGTGCATGGTGCCGGTTGGGTGGGGGTCGGCGTGTCAGGCCCCGGGGGCGGGAGCGGCAGCCGCCAGGCCCGCAGCCCCGGTGGTCCGGAGGTACGGGGGCCCCGGGTCCGGGGGTCCGGGGTATCTATGGCAGCCCCGGGGCCCGGGAGCTTCCCGGTCAGCCCCGGGTGGCTGCTGCCGCCTGCAGCTCGTAGCCGACCAGCTTGCCGAGCCGCTCGGCGATGGCCTCGGCCACACCTTCGCCGGTGGCCTCGACCATCACCCGGACCAGAGGCTCGGTGCCGCTGGGTCGCAGCAGCACCCGGCCGCCCTCCCCCAGTAGGGCCTCCTCCTCGGCCACCGCCGACCACACCGCCTCGGCGCCGTCCAGCAGTTCGATATCGGGCACCGGGACATTGACCAGTACCTGGGGCACCCGGGTGACCAGGCCGTCCAGCTGCTCACTGAGCGGCCTCCCCGCCCGGACCACCAGGTCGGCCAGGATCAGTCCGGTGAGCAGCCCGTCGCCGGTGGTGGCCAGCCGGCGGAAGATGATGTGTCCCGACTGCTCACCGCCGAGCGAGAGTCCGTCCTTGTCCAGGGCTGCCAGCACGAAGCGGTCGCCGACCGGGGTCTCCTTGACGATGATGTCGCGGTCCTCCATGGCCAGGCGGAATCCCAGGTTGGTCATCACCGTGACCACCACGGTGTTGCCGGCCAGCTGGCCCCGGTCGGCCAGGTCCAGGGCGAACAGCGCGATCAGCTCGTCACCGTTCACCAGCGCCCCGTCGGGCCCGACGGCCAACAGCCGGTCGGCATCCCCGTCGAGAGCCAGCCCCAGGTCGGCCTGGTGTTCCACCACGGCGACGGCCAGGGTGCCGGTGGCGGTGGAGCCACATCCGTCGTTGATGTTGGTCCCGTCCGGTTCGCAGCCGATGGCCACCACCTCGGCCCCCAGACCCTCGTAGAGACTGGCGGCCAACGACGAGGCCGAACCGTTGGCGCTGTCCACCACCAGCCGGAGCCCGTCCAGTCGCCGGCCCTCCAGCAACGACACCAGGTGAGCGACGTACGCCTCACCCAGCCCCGACTCGGCGGTGATGCTGCCCACCCCGTGGCCCTCGAGGCTCCGGGGACCCTTGACCGTTGGGATCGAGGATGCGATCGAGTTCGTCCTCGATGGCACGCTCCATCTCCTCGCTGAGCTTCGATCCGCCGGCGGCGAACAGCTTGATGCCGTTGTCACCGAAGGGATTGTGCGAGGCCGAGATGACCACGGCGGGAAGGTGCCGTTCGGCCGACACCCAGGCCAGGGCGGGAGTGGGAAGGACACCCATGTCGACCACGTCGGCCCCTTCGCTGACCAGTCCGGCCGACAGGGCGGCCTGCAACAGTGGACCGGAACGGCGGGTGTCCCGCCCGATGAGGAAGGTGGTGGCCGAGATGGTCCGGGCCACGGACCGGCCGAGGGCCAACACCAGCTCCGGCGTCAGCTCGACATTGGCGATACCTCGGACGCCGTCGGTGCCGAACCGGGTCGGGTCCACCGGGCTACCGCTTGGAGTACTGCGGCGCCTTGCGGGCCTTCTTCAGTCCGTACTTCTTCGATTCCTTCTCGCGGGAGTCACGGGTGAGGAATCCTGCCTTCTTCAACGAGGCCCGCAGCTCGGGGTCGAGCTCGCACAGGGCCCGGGCGATCCCCAACCGGAAGGCACCGGCCTGACCGGAGACACCCCCACCGTCGATGGTCACGTCGAAGTCCCACGACTCGGTGGTCTCCGTCAGCCGGAGGGGCTCGGTGACGATCATGCGGTGGGTGGCCGACGTGAAGTAGTCCTCGAACTTGTGTCCGTTGACGGTGATGGCACCCTGGCCCGGGCGGATCCGCACCCGGGCTACTGCTCGCTTTCGGCGGCCGGTGGTCTGACAGATGGGGGCGGCGTTGGCCACAGCGTGTTCCTCGCGTTCGTTGTTCTGTGCGTGTTGGTTGTTCTGGACGTGCAGTCGAGCGTGTTCAGTGTTCGGTGCGTCGTTGGCCCGGACGGAGCCCGATGGGCACCCGTACCTGGTGCCTAGGCACCGCTCCGGGCCGACGCCGTGCGACGGGCCCCGGGGAGGTCGAGGGGCTCGGGCGACTGGGCATCGTGCGGATGCTCGGGTCCCTGGTAGACCTTGAGCTTGGTGGCCATCTGCCGACCCAGGCGGTTCTTCGGGCAGCATGCCGGTGATGGCGTTCCTCACCACGTCGTCGGACCGGTCGATCATCAGGTCGCCGTAGCTGGTGGCGGTCAGCCCGCCCGGATAGCCGCTGTGGCGGTAGGACATCTTGGAGTCGGCCTTGCCCGAGGTGAGCACCACCTTGGCGGCGTTGATGACGATCACGTGGTCGCCCATGTCCGTGTTGGGGGCGAAGGTGGGCTTGTGCTTGCCCCGGAGGACGGACGCCACTTCGGTCGCCAGTCGGCCGAGGACCAGACCGTCGGCGTCCACGATGCGCCAGGCGCGGGCGATGTCAGCAGGCTTGGGTGAGAACGTGCGCACGAAGTTTCCTTGTCCGGTGAGTTGTCCGGTACTACCGAGTCCGGTGGTTGCGGGTAGTCAGGCACCGAACGGTGCGGAGCCTGTGGTTGCTGCCGATCCGGACCTCCTCGACGAGTGGCCCGCCTCCGCCCATCGGCTGCTCTGGCCAACCCGGCGACTGCCCAGGATACGACGAAATGGGCACCTCAGGCAAGCCGCCCGCCTCCGTAGCGGACATCGGTCAGGGTCAGACCCCAAGGGGGTGCGGGCTGGGCCGCCTGCTGCCGGTCGGCCGATCGCAGTATCCACAGGATGTCCGATGGGCGCTTCCGGCCCCTCCCCACGTCGACCAGGGTGCCCACCAGGGACCGGACCATCTGGTGGCAGAAGGCATTGGCCTCGATCTCGAACGCCAGCAGGCTGCCCACCGCCGGGACCAGGGCCGGGGTCGAGCCGGCGGCGGGGGCGGCCAGGCGGGGGGTGCGGACGCCCGAGTCACCGGCAGCCCGGCTCAACTCCGTCCAGGAGGCGACCGTCACCCGCCTGGGGATGGGATCGTCGGGGGAGGTGCCCGGTACCCGTCGGCAGAAGGCCCGGAAGTCGTGCTCTCCGAGGAGGGCGTCGGAGGCGGCCGCCATGGAGCGGAGGTCGAGGGGATCGGCCACGTGCCAGGCCAGCCCGGCCAACAGGGGGTCGGCCACCGGGGAGTTGACGACCAGGTAGCGGTAGCGACGGGCGGTGGCCGAGTGGCGGGCGTCGAAGCCGGGCGGCGCCACCTCGGCCTCCCTGACCGCGACGGCCGGCCCCAGCTGGCTGTTGCATGACGAGACCACGGCGACGGGGTCGAGGTCGGCGGCCTCGTCGGCGGGGACGTCGAAGTGGACCACCTGGGCGAGGGCGTGCACGCCGGAGTCGGTCCGTCCGGCACAGGTGAGGGTGATCGGCGCCCGCACCACCCGTCCGAGGGCTTCGGCCAGGACGCCGGCGACAGTCCGCTGATCACGCTGGGCCGCGAACCCGTGGAAGCTCGAACCGTCGTAGGCCACGGTCATCCGCCACCGCACGGTGTCGGCGTCACGGGTGCCGGCCTCACCGCCCGAGGCCACCGGGCCACCGGTCACCGGCCCGTCAGCGACGGTGCCGCCGGCGTCGTCGGTGCTGACCGTGTCCCCGGCGTCGCTCCCCCCGGAACCGGGGGGCGGGCTCACACCAGTTCGATGCGGGCCATCGGGGCGTTGTCACCCAGACGGTTGCCCAGCTTGAGGATCCGGGTGTACCCACCGGGCCGCTCGGCATAGCGGGGTCCGATCTCGACGAACAGCTTGTGGGCCATGTCCTTGTCCCGGATGAAAGCCACCACGTTGCGCTGACGGGCCACCCCCCCCTTGGCGGCGGCGGTGATGACCTTCTCGGCCACCGGGCGCAGCGCCTTGGCCTTGGCCTCGGTTGTCACCAGGTATTCGGCCGCGATGAGCGAGGCCACCAGGTTGCCCATCATGGCCTTCTGGTGGGCGGAGCTTCCGCCGAAGCGGCGTCCCTTCTTTGGAGTGCCGAGCACGGTCTCAGCCTCAGTCCTTGACCCGCAGGGACAGCCCCCGCTCGTCCAGCTTCTGCAGCACCTCGTCGAGGGACTTCTGGCCGAAGTTGGTGATGTTGAGCAGGTCGTCGAGGGTGCGGTCGACCAACTCGCCGATGGTGTTGATCTGGGCCCGCTTGAGACAGTTGCGGGGACGCTCGGTGAGGTCGAGGTCCTCGATCCTCAGGTCGAGGTCGGGTGAGCCGGTCCCGATGGTCCCGACCTCCCCCAACTCCAGACCCATGGGCTCATCCTCGAGGTCGGCCACCAGTCCTACCAGCGTGCGCAGGGTGTCCCCCGCCGAGGCCAGGGCCTCGCGGGGGGTAAGCGAACCGTCGGTCTCGATGTCCAGGACCAGCCGGTCGAAGTCGGTGGACTGTTCCACCCGGACCGGCTCGACGGTGAAGGCCACCCGCCTCACCGGCGAGAAGATGGCGTCGACCGGGATCACGCCGATGGTGGTCGAGCGCTTGTTCTTGTCCGCCGACAGGTAGCCCCGCCCGCGCTCCACGGTCAGGTCCACGGCCAGCCGGCCCTTGGCGTTCAGCGAAGCGATGTGCTGGGAGGGGCTCAGTACCTCCACGTCCGCCGTGACCTGCAGGTCCCCGGCGGTGGCATCGCCCGGGCCCCGCTTGTCCAGACGGATGGTCACCGGCTCGTCGCTGTGCACGCGGAACAGGAGGTCCTTCAGGTTCAAGATGAGGTCGGTCACATCCTCCTTGACGCCCGGGAGGGTGGTGAACTCGTGGAGGGCCTCGTCGAACCGGACCTGGGTGATCGAGGCCCCGGGGATGGACGAGAGCAGGGTGCGACGGAGGGAGTTGCCCAGGGTGTGCCCGAAGCCCGGGTCGAGCGGGCCGACGGCGAACCGCTGGCGGTTGTCCTCTTCTTCGCCGATCGATTCGACGGTGGGTCGTTGGATGATGAGCATGCTGATCAGGGCTCCTCGGCGGTCTGGTGCGCGGTGTCGGTAGTGGTCGTGCGGATTGGGTGGATCGTGGGTGGTTCAGTGGGCTCGGCGTGGTGACCGGCTGTTGGGTAGCAGATCGGTTTCGGCCCGGGTGTGGGCGTGGGCTACTTCGAGTACAGCTCGACGATGAGCTGTTCCTGCACGGGTTCGTCGATGTGCTCGCGCAACGGCAGCGAGAACACCCGGACCTCAAAACGGTCGCCGACCGTCTCCAGCCACGGCGGGAGCTGCCGGTCGAGGGTGTCGAGGTTGCGGCGCACGTGGAACATCTCCCGGGAGGAGGGCTTGAGGGCCACAACGTCTCCCTGGCGCACCCGGTAGCTGGGGATGGTCACCCGCTTGCCGTTGACCAGCACGTGACCGTGACGGACGAACTGGCGGGCCTGGGACCGGCTGGCCCCCCACCCGGCCCGGAAGGCCACGTTGTCGAGCCGCTGCTCCAGCATCCGGAGAAGATTCTCACCGGTGATTCCGGGCGCCCGGCTGGCCTCGACGTAGAGGTTGTGGAATTGGCGCTCCAGCAGGCCGTAGATGCGGCGGGCCTTCTGCTTCTCGCGCAGCTGGCCCAGGTACTCCGAACCCTGGCGCATGCGGTCACGCCCGTGCTCCCCGGGGGGATAGGCGCGGCTGTGACGGTCGGTCACCGCCTCGGAGACGGGGCACTTCATCGAGTAGCAGCGCTCGCCCTTCAAGAAGAGCTTGGTGCGTTCGCGCCGACAGAGGCGGCAGACAGGTCCGGTATATCGAGCCATGAGTGTTCCTTCGTTTCCCTTCGTCCCCGGCCCTAGACCCGACGCCGCTTCTTGGGGCGGCAGCCGTTGTGGGGGATCGGCGTCACGTCCTTGATGCCGGCGACTTCGATGCCGGCGGCGGCCAGCGAGCGGATGGCGGTCTCACGCCCGGAGCCGGGGCCCCGGACCAGCACGTCCACCCGGCGCACTCCGTGCTCCATGGCCTTCTTGGCGCACTGCTCCGCCGCCAGCTGGGCGGCGAACGGGGTGGACTTGCGCGAGCCCTTGAAGCCGACATTGCCGGCGGAGGCCCAGGCCAGCACGTTGCCCTCCGGATCGGCGATGGACACGATGGTGTTGTTGAACGAGCTCTTGATGTGAGCCACCCCAAAGGTGATGTTCTTCCGCTCGCGCTTGCGGGGCCGTCGGGCTCCCGCCGCCGGCTTGGTGGTCTTGGCCATTTACTTGCGAACCTTCTTCTTTCCGGCGACCGTCTTCTTCGGTCCTTTGCGGGTGCGGGCGTTGGTGTGGGTGCGCTGGCCGTGGACCGGCAGCCCCTTGCGGTGGCGGATGCCCTGGTAGCAGCCGATCTCCATCTTCCGCTTGATGTCCTGGGACACGTCGCGACGGAGGTCCCCCTCCACCTGCAGGTTGGCGTCGATGTAGTTGCGGAGCCGGGTCACCTCTTCGTCGGTGAGATCGCGGACCCGGGTGTCGGGGCTGGTGTCGGTGGACGCGCAGATCCGCTGGGCCGTCGTCCGTCCAATGCCGAAGATGTAGGTGAGGGAGATCTCCAACCGCTTCTCACGGGGGATGTCCACGCCTGAAATGCGGGCCACGTTGCTTCCTTCTCTCTTACGCCTGATCCGCGAACATCAGCCCTGGCGCTGCTTGTGGCGCGGGTTGTCGCAGATGACGATGACCCGCCGGTGTCGGCGGATCACTTTGCACTTTTCACACATCGGCTTGACGCTGGGTCGAACCTTCACGTTGTCGTCCTTCGTCCTGTACTACGTCCAACTAGATCGTTCCTGCTGACTTCCACTGCTCGTACTGCATGCCCTCCCGAGCCCCGACGCCCCCTGGTCCGCTCCGCCGGGCCCGACCGCCAGCCCGTGGCCGGACTACTTGTACCGGTAGGTGATCCGGCCCCGGGCCAGGTCGTAGGGGGTGATCTCCACCTGCACCTTGTCGCCGGGAAGAATCCGGATGCGGTGCATCCGCATCTTTCCGGAGCTGTGGGCCAGCACCTTGTGGCCGTTCTCGAGCTCCACGCGGAACATGGCATTGGGGAGCGGTTCCACGACCGTGCCCTCCAGCACGATGGCATCTTCCTTGGGCTTGGGCAGGTGAATCTCCTCGATAGTTTTTCGTTCTGGTCCGCCCGGCCGGAGCTGGGCGTGCGTCCTGCACGACGCGTTCGTCGTCCGTCCGCACCGCAATCGGAGGCACACCAGGGGAGCGCCACCAGGAGCGGGATCGGCACGCCACCACACAACCGTGGCCAGCCGAACGACTAGTTTAGCCCGTTGACGCCAAATTGCCAGTCCGCCCTGCAATTCGCACCCGGACCACGGCGGCGCGGGCCGTTCTCAGAGGACGGTGAACACCTCCGGCCCGTCCTCGGTCACGGCGATGGTGTGCTCGAAGTGGGCGGACAGGCGCCCGTCGGCGGTCACCACGCTCCACCCGTCGTCCAGCTGGACCGTCCCCGCCCCCCCGGCATTGACCATGGGCTCGACGGCGAAGACCATCCCCGACTTGAGGGTGGGACCGCCCGATCCAGGCCAGTAGTTGGGCACCTGGGGCTCCTCGTGCATGGCGGTACCGATGGCGTGGCCGACGTACTCCCTGACCACCGAGAAGCCGGCCGCCTCGGCCACTCGCTGCACGGCCCGACCCACCTCGTGGAGGCGGTTCCCCGGGCTGAGCTGGTCGATCCCGGCGAAGAGGCTCTGCTCGGTGACCTCCATGAGTCGGGCCGCCTCCTCGGACACCTCCCCCACGCCCATGGTGTAGGCGGCATCACCGTGGTAGCCCTCGATGATGGCTCCGCAGTCCACCGAGATGATGTCCCCCTCCTCGAGGATCACCGTGTCGGAGGGGATCCCGTGCACGATCATCGAATTGGGCGAGGTGCAGATCACCGCCGGGAAGCCGTGGTAGTTGAGGAAGTTCGAACCGGCGCCGCGCTTGTCCAGGACCTGGCGGGCCACCCGGTCGAGCTCGGCGGTGGACACCCCGGGCCTGACCGCCTCCCGGGTGGCCTGGTGGATCTCGGCCACCACCCGACCGGCCCGGCGCATCTTGGCCAGCTCCTCGGCATTTCGTCTCATCGGGGTCTGCGCCTCATGCCCTCATCGTACGGAGCGATTCACGTCGGCCAGCCACCCTTCTGGCCCCGACGCTGCTCGATGACCTTGACCATCCGGCGGGTCACGGCGTCCGGCGACCCGGTGCCCGGCACCGACGCCAGCTGGCTGCGGTCCCGGTACCACTCGATGAGCGGGGCCGTCTGGCGCTCGTAGAGCTGCAGACGCCGTTCGATGGCCTCCTCGGTGTCGTCCTCACGTTGCACCACCTCGCCGCCGCAGACGTCGCACGTCCAGTTGATCAGCGGGGGCGACGAGAGCGAGTAGTTGGCCCCGCAGTCCGATGCACACCCGACGGGCGGCCAGCCGTCGGAGCACCTGGCTGGTGTGGATCTCGATGTCGATGGCCAGGTCCAGATCGAAGGGGGCCAGCACCGCGGCCAGCTTCTCGGCCTGGGCCACCGTGCGGGGGCACCCGTCGAGGATGAAGCCCCGGGCCCGGACGTCGCTCTCCCCCAGCCGTTCGGCCACCATCTCCATGATCAGATCGTCACCCAGCAGCTCGCCCCGGTCCATCTGGTCCTTGGCTTTGAGTCCGACGGCCGTGCCCTGCTTGACGGCGGCACGCAGCATGTCCCCGGTGGAGACATGGGGCACCACGTAGTGGTGGGAGAGGCGCACGCACTGTGTCCCCTTGCCTGCCCCCTGTTTGCCGAGGACAACGAGCCTGGCTCCGGGTACCACTTACTTGAGGAAGCCCTCATAGTTCCGCATCATGAGCTGGCTGTCGATCTGCTTCATCGTCTCGAGGGCCACGCCAGTTGCGATGAGGAGAGTGGTGCCGTAGAAGGGGTAGCTGGTGATGTTCCACGCCGCCATCAGCAGGGACGGTGTCACGGCCACGGCCCCGAGGAACAGGGCCCCGGGCCAGGTGATCCGGTTGAGGATGTGGGCCAGGTACCGCTCGGTCGGATGCCCGGGCCGGATGCCGGGGATGTAGCCGCCCTGCTTGCGGATGATGTCGGCCTGCTGGTGGGGGTCGAAGGCCACGTAGACGTAGAAGAAGGTGAACAGGAGGATGAAGATGAAGTAGGTGAGGATGTAGAAGACGCTGGTCGGCGTCACGTTGTGGTTGACCCAGGTCCGGAAGGCGGCCGAGGGGATGATGTTGGACAGCAGGACCGGTATGTAGAGGACGGAACTGGCGAAGATGATCGGGATCACACCGGCCTGGTTCACCTTCAGGGGGATGTAGGTGTTGGAGCCCCCGTACATCTTGCGGCCCACCACCCGTTTGGCGAACGTCACCGGGATACGCCGCTGGCCCTGGTCCACGAAGACGATGAGTACCAGCAGGGCCAGGGAGACCAGCAGGATGACCGAGAACTTGACCCGTCCCCCCTCCTGGAGGACGGTGTTCAGCCCCGACGGGATGCCGGCCACCACGTTGGCGAAGATCAGGATGGACATGCCCTGGCCGATGCCCCGTTGGGTGATCAGCTCGGCCAGCCACATCACGAAGGCGGTGCCGGCGGTGAGGGTCATCACGATGAAGGCCGCCCGCCAGATCGAGTAGTTCAGGATCAGGTCGACGTTCTGGGTGGAACCGAACAGTCCCCCGCCGCCTTTGTGGAACAGGTACACCAGTCCGGTGGACTGCATGAGGGCCAGGGCCACGGTCAGGTAACGGGTGGTCTGGGTCAGCTTCTTCTGGCCCACCGCCCCCTGGTCACGCCACTGCTCGAGCTTGGGGATCACCGTGGCCAGCAGCTGGATGATGATGCTGGAGGTGATGTAGGGCATGATCCCCAGGCCGAACACGGCCATGCGGGTCAGCGCCCCGCCGGAGAACAGGTTGAGGAAGCCCAGCACGCCCGAGGACTTCGAGGCCGCCGTGAGCTGGGCCACCTTGGAGAAGTTGACGAACGGGACCGGCACGTTGGCCCCGAACTGGTACAGGGCGATGATGGTCAGCGTGAAGAGAACCTTCTTGCGAAGGTCGGGAATCCGGAAGATGTTGGCCAGACTGGCGAGCATGGGGCTCCTCGACGCCGCGGTGGGCCGATGCTACCGGTTGGTGAGGGCGTTGCCCTGTGCCGGAGGGCGGTCGTGGCCGAACGGCAGGGGGACCACCGTGACGGACCCTCCGGCGCCGGTGATCATGGCCTCTGCCGACTTGGAGAAGGCGTGCGCCTCCACCCGGATGGCCCGGGTCAGCTGACCGCCGCCCAGGATCTTGACCAGGTCGCCCTTGTGGGCCAGGCCCATCTCCACCAGACCGGCCACGTCGACGGAGTCACCCTCGACGGCCTCCAGGGCACCCACCTTGACCGGGGTGTACTCGATCCGGAAGGGGTTGGTGAAGCCTCGCAGCTTGGGGATCCGCTGCATCAGGGGCAGCTGGCCGCCTTCGAACCCCATGGGAATGGTGTCGCGTGCGCCCTGCCCCTTGGTGCCGCGGCCGGCGGTCTTGCCGCCCTTGCCGGCGATGCCACGTCCCACCCGGCGGCGGGCGCGGGTCGAGCCTGCTGGAGGTCGGAGCTCATGGACCTTCATGGTCAGCCTTTCTCGTCGTGTTCGGCGGGGGTGACGTCCACCAGATGGGGGACTCGGGCCAGCATTCCACGGATCTCCGGCCGATCGGGTAGCACGTTGGTGCGCCCGATGCCCCGTAGACCCAGGGCCCGGAGGGTGCCCCGGTGCTTGGGCTTGGTGCCGATGGCCGACTTGACCTGGGTGACCCGCAGCCACGCCGTGGTGGAGGGCGTCTCCGATGCCGGGGCGGCGCCCATCTCAGCTCACCTCCGTGAACAGGTCGTTCTCCCGGCGGCGCTCGCGGTAGGCCCGGAGCATGGCGGCCGGGAGCCACCTCTTCGGCCGACTTGCCCCGGAGGGCGGCGATCTCGTCGGGCCGCTTGAGGCCCTTCAGGCCGGCGATGGTGGCGTGGGCCACGTTGATGCCGTTGGACGAGCCCAGCGACTTGGCCAGGATGTCGCGGATGCCGGCCATCTCGAGGATGGCCCGGGCGGCGCCTCCGGCGATCACCCCGGTACCGGGGGCGGCCGGCTTCAGCATGACCCGTCCGGCACCGCTCTCGCCCACGATGGGGTGGGTGATGGTGCTGCCGGCCAGAGGCACGTCGAACATGTTCTTGCGGGCCTCCTCGATGCCCTTCTGCACGGCCAGTCCGGCCTCTTTGGCCTTGCCGTAGCCCAGGCCCACCTCGCCGTTGCCGTCTCCCACCACCATGAGGGCGGCGAAGGAGAAGCGACGGCCCCCCTTGACCACCTTGGACACCCGGTTGACCCGGATGGTGCGCTCTTCGAATTGCAGATCGTTCACGGCCATGGTCCTAGAACTCCAGTCCTTCGGCACGGGCGGCGTCGGCCAGGGCGGCCACCCGCCCGTGATAGGCGAATCCGCCGCGGTCGAAGACCACGGTGGTGATGCCGGCGGCCTTGGCCCGCGAGGCAACCAGCGTGCCGACGGTGGTGGCGGCATCGATGTTGCCCCCGGTGCTCCCCCGCAGGTCGGCCTCGGTGGAGGAGGCGGCGGCCAGCGTGCGGCCGGCGTCGTCGTCGATGAGCTGGGCGGAGATGTGCTTGTTGGAGCGGAACACGGCCAGGCGGGGCCGCTCGGCCGATCCGTGCACCTTGCGACGGACACGGTTGTGCCGGCGGCGGCGGAGCTCCAGCTTGTGATCAGTGCGGGCCATTACTTGGCTGCCTTCCCGGCCTTGCGCACGACCCGCTCGCCCAGGTAGCGCACCCCTTTGCCCTTGTAGGGCTCGGGCTTGCGCAGCTTGCGGATGTCCGCGGCCACTTGGCCGACCTTTTCCTTGTCGATCCCCTTGATGATGATCCTGGTGGCGGAGGGCACCTCGAAGGTGACCCCGTCGGGGGCGCTGACGTTGACCGGATGGGAGAACCCGAGGGCCAGCTCGAGGGCGGAGGGGCCCTTGGGCACGGCCCGGTAGCCCGACGCCGACGATCTCCAGCTCCTTGGAGAAGCCCTCGGTGACCCCGGCCACCATGTTGGCCACCAGGGAGCGGGTCAGCCCGTGCAGGGCCCGGTTCTGACGCTGGTCGTCGGGTCGCTCGACGACCAGGACGTCGCCGTCCTGGCGGATGGTGATGGCGGCCGGCACCGAGCGGGCCAGCTCGCCCTGGGGTCCCTTGACCGTGACCGTGTTGTCGCTGCCCACGGCCACCGACACCCCGGAGGGGACGGGGATGGGGGAACGTCCGATGCGCGACATCAGCAGGTACCTCCGGCGGTCGGCGCGGGAGGCGGGGGTGCGGCTACCAGACATAGCAGAGCACCTCGCCACCCATGCGGCGCTTGCGCGCCTCGCGGTCGGTCATCAGGCCCTTGGAGGTGGAGACCACGGCCACACCCAGGCCGCCGAGCACGCGGGGCATCTTGTCGGCCCGGGCGTAGATGCGCAGGCCGGGCTTGGACACCCGCTTGATGCCGGAGATGGTCCGGGCTCGCGGTCGGGGGAGTACTTCATGGTGATCTCGAGGGTCTTGCCCGGCTTGCCCGGGTCCTCGTTCACCTGGTAGCCCACGATGTAGCCCTCGTCCACCAGGATGGCGGCCAGGGACTCCTTGAGCTTCGAGCCCGGCATCTTGACCGTGTCGAAGTGGGCGGTGTTGGCGTTCCGGATGCGGGTCAGCATGTCGGCAATCGGGTCGGTCATCGTCATCGTTCGTCGCCTCCTCTCACCAACTGGCCTTGGTCACGCCGGGGATCTCACCGGCGTGGACCATCACCCGCAGGCAGATCCGGCACAGGCCGAACTTGCGGTACACCGACTTGGGCCGGCCACACCGACGGCAACGGGTGTACCCGCGCACCTTGAACTTGGGGGTGCGCTGCTGCTTCTCGATCAATGCCTTCTTCGCCATGGGGTTACTGGTTCTCCTGTCGGAACGGGAAGCCGAACGCGGCCAGGAGTGCCCGGCCCTCGTCGTCGGTACGTGCGGTGGTGGCGATGGTGATGTCCATGCCCCGGGTGGTGTCGATGCGGTCGTAGTCGATCTCGGGGAAGATCAGCTGCTCGGTGACCCCGAAGGTGTAGTTGCCGTGGCCGTCGAACGACCGGGGCGAGAGGCCCCGGAAGTCACGGATGCGGGGGATGGCCATGGCCAGCAGCCGGTCGAGGAACTCCCACGCCCGGTCGCCCCGGAGGGTCACCTTGGCCCCGATCTCCTGGCCCTCGCGGAGCTTGAACGAGGCGATGGACTTCTTGGCCCGGGTCACCACCGGCTTCTGGCCGGCGATGATCTCGAGGTCGCGCATGGCCCCCTCGATCAGGGACTTCTGCTGGGTGGCCCGGCCCACGCCCATGTTGATGACGATCTTGGTCGAGCCGGGGGACCTCCATGATGTTGTCCAGGCCCAGGGACTCCTTGAGCTCGGCCCGGACCTGGCTGTCGTAGCGCTCCTTGAGGCGCGGTCGGGTCGCGGTGCCGGCTGCGGCGGTGCCGCCATCACAGATCAGCCTCCGCACTTCTTGCAGACCCGGACCTTGCGGCCCTGCTCGTCGATGCGCATCCCGATGCGGGTGGGCCCGCAGGTGCCGCACACGATGGCCACCGAGGACACCGACACCGGCATGAACTTGTCGATCACGCCGCCCTGCATGGTGGCGCGGGTGGGCTTGGCGTGGCGCTTGGCCACGTGCACGCCCTCCACGATGACCCGACCCTCGGCGGGGATGGCCCGGACCACGCTGGCCTGCTTGCCCTTGTCCTTGCCCGAGAGCACCTGGACCTTGTCACCTTTGCGGATTCGCATCTACAACACCTCCGGTGCCAGCGAGACGATCCGCATGAAGCGCTTGTCCCGCAGCTCCCGGCCCACGGGCCCGAAGATGCGGGTCCCCCGCGGCTGCTGCTGGTCGTTGATGAGTACGGCGGCGTTCTCGTCGAAGCGGATGTAGCTGCCGTCGGGACGGCGCTTCTCCTTCTTCGTGCGGACGACGACGCACTTCACGACATCGCCCTTCTTGACGGCGGCACCGGGGATGGCGTCCTTGACCGTGGCCACGAAGACGTCCCCGATCGAGGCGTACCGCCGGCGGGAGCCGCCGAGCACCTTGATGCAGAGGACTTCCTTGGCGCCGGAGTTGTCGGCCACCCGGAGTCGGGATTCCTGCTGGATCATCGGGCCCGCTCCAGGACCTCGGAGAGGCGCCAGCGCTTGAGCTTGGACAGGGGGCGGGTCTCCACCACCCGGACCCGGTCGCCCACCTTGGCGGCGTTGTCGGCGTCGTGGGCGTAGAGCCGCTTGGTCCGCTGGACGGTCTTGCCGTAGCGGGGGTGGCGCACCCGCTCGATGACGGCCACCACCACGGTGGCGTCCATGGCGTCGGACACCACCAGGCCCTCACGCACCTTGCGGCCGTTGGCCCGTTCGGCCTCGGGGGCCGTCTGCTCGTCAGCCATCAGCTCTTCTCCTCTGCGTCGTCGGCGTCGTCGCCTCGTCGGCGTCGTCGTCGCGCCTCGTCGCCTCGACGTCGTCGTCGGCCTCGTCTTCGGCGACGGGCCATGCCGTCGTCGTCGGCCACTTCTTCGGCCAGCTCGTCCTCGTCCACCGCACCCTCGTCGGCGGCCGCATCGGTCCGCCTCGGCCTCCGCCTTGGCCGCGGCCCGGCGCTCCGACGCCGTGGTCCGGTCCCGGCCCAGTGCCTCGTCCTCCGAGCGGCGGCGGGCGGCGGCCCGGTGGCCGGGAAGCTCCTCGAGGGCCAGCCCCTCGGCCTCGCCGATCTCCCGGATCCGGAGCTCGGTCATCATGCGGGCCACGTCCTTGCGCACGTGGTTGATGCGCGAGAAGTTGTCCAGCTGGCCGGTGGCCAGCTGGAACCGGAGGTTGAACAGCTCGCGCCGGGTCTCGCCCAGCTGGCGCTCCAGCTCCTCGGTGTCGTACTCGGAGATCTCGGCGGCGGTGGCCATCAGACCTGCACCTCCGGCGTCCCGTGGGTACCGGGACGGATCACGAAGCGGGCCTTGAACGGCAGCTTCTGGATGGCCCGGTCCATGGCCTCTTTGGCCAGCTCGGGCTCCACGCCGGCCAGCTCGAAGAGGATGCGGCCGGGCTTGACCACGGCCACCCAGTGCTCGGGGTTGCCCTTGCCCGAGCCCATGCGGGTCTCGGCCGGCTTCTGGGTCACCGGACGGTCCGGGAAGACCCGGATCCAGACCTTGCCGCCACGCTTCACGTGGCGGGTCATGGCGATACGGGCCGCCTCGATCTGGCGGGCCGTCAGCCAGGCCGGCTCGAGGGCCTGGATGCCGAAGTCGCCGAAGGTGACGTCGCTGCCACCCTTGGCCTTGCCGCTCATCCGGCCCCGCTGCTGCTTGCGGTACTTGACCTTCCGGGGCATCAACACGTCAGTCCACCTCCTTGCGGAAGTGGGGGGTCTCGTGGTGCTCGCGGGTCCGACGCTCGATCTCCTCGTCCTCGGTGAGGATGCGCTCGAGCTCGTCGGGAACGGCCGGCGGGGCGGCGATGTCGGCCGGCGAGCCGGTCGACCAGGCCCTCGGGGATCTCGGTCTCACCGTCGGAGTCGGCGTCGACGGTGACCACGCTGCCCGGCGCCCCCTGCTCGGCCCGGCGGCGACCGCCACCGGCGGTGATCAGGCGACGGGGAGCGTCGCCGCCCTGCCCGGACGTCTCGCCCACGGCCATGGCCGCCTCACGGGTGATCTTGTCCTCGGTGGAGATCTTGTAGGGGAGGATGTCGCCCTTGTAGATCCACACCTTCACGCCGATCCGGCCGAAGGTGGTCTTGGCCTCACGGAAGCCGTAGTCGATGTCGGCCCGCAGGGTGTGCAGCGGGACCCGACCCTCGCGGTAGGACTCCTTGCGGGACATCTCCGAACCGCCCAGGCGACCGGAGCACTGCACCCGGACGCCCAGGGCGCCGGCCTTCTGCACGGTCTGGATGGAGCGCTTCATGGCCCGGCGGAACGCCACCCGGCGGGCCAGCTGGTCGCAGATGCCCTGGGCGATCAGCGCCGCGTCGAGCTCGGGCTGCTTGATCTCTTGGATGTTGAGCTGGATCCGGTTGTTGAGGCCGGTGATCTCCTCGATCTTCTTCTTCAGGCGGTCGGCCTCGGCACCGCGGCGGCCGATGACGATGCCGGGGCGGGCGGTGTGGATGTCCACCCGCAGCCGGTCACGGGTGCGCTCGATCTCGATCCGGCTGACCGCGGCCGACTCCAGCTGCGACATCAGGTAGTCGCGGATCTCCCAGTCCTCGATCACACAGTTCTGGTAGTTGCGCTCCTCGAACCAACGCGACTTCCAGTCGGTGGTGACGCCGAGTCGAAACCCGTACGGGTTTACCTTCTGGCCCATCTACTTGCCCTTCTCTTCGGCGGATTCGCCGTCGGTGTCTTCGTCTTCGTCTGCGTCTCCGTCGTCGTCTGTCGGTCGAGTCCTCGTCCGTCGGTCCATCGTCGGCCCGGCGTCGGTCGGCGTCGTCGTCGTCTTCGGTCGCGTCGATCGGTCTCGTCGGTCGTCGTCGTCGTCCTCGTCCTCGAAGTCCGACTCCTCCAGCGGGCCGGCCTCGGTCTCGGTGACCAGGTCGTCGGCGTGGGTGGCCTCCTCGTCCCAGGCCTCGGCCCCGGTGTCCTGCTCATCGATCGCCGGATCGGGGGTGGGCGGCTGCTCGATTCGGCCTGCTGGCGACGGCGCGACCCGGCCACCCGGCGCGAGCGCTGCGAGGTGTTGGCGGCCTGCTTGGCCCGGCGACGGGCGATCCGGTCCTCGGGGAGCCGGCTCACGATGATGGTGATGTGCGAGGTGCGCTTGCGGATCCGGGTGGCCCGGCCCCGGGCCCGGGGCCGCCAGCGCTTGAGGGTGCTGCCCTCGTCGGCGTAGCAGGCCGAGACGAACAGCTCCTCGGCGTCGAGCCCGTCGTTGTGGACGGCGTTGGCCACGGCCGAGGCCAGGACCTTGCCCACCGTGACGGCGGCCTCACGGTCGCCCAGGGACAGGATCTCGGCGGCCCGGTCGACGTCCTGGCCCCGGATCAGGTCCAGTACCTGGCGGACCTTGTAGGCCGACATCCGGCTGTGGCGGAGGACCGCCCGGGTCCCCTCTCGCTCGTTGGTCTTCACGCCGGGCACCTCAGCGCCTCCCCGCCCGCTCTTGGCCGGCATGGAACTTGAAGGTCCGGGTGGGGGCGAACTCGCCCAGCTTGTGGCCGACCATCGACTCGGTCACGTAGACCGGAATGTGCTTGCGGCCGTCGTGGACGGCGATGGTGTGGCCGACCATGTCGGGGATGATCGTGGAGCGGCGGGACCAGGTCTTGATGACCTTCTTGTCGCCGGCCGCGTTGAGGGCGTCCACCTTCTTGAGGAGGTGGTCGTCGACGAACGGACCTTTCTTCAGGCTGCGGGGCATAGTGTGGCGTTCCCTCTGTCTTCCCTACCGGCGGGCACCGCGGGTGCGGCGCCTGCGGACGATCATCTTGTCGGAGTCCTTGTTGCGGGCCCGGGTGCGGCCCTCGGGCTGGCCCCACGGCGACACCGGGTGGCGGCCACCCGAGGTCTTGCCCTCGCCGCCGCCCAGCGGGTGGTCGACCGGGTTCATGGCCACGCCACGGGTCTGGGGGCGCTTGCCCTTCCAGCGGTTCCGGCCGGCCTTGCCGATCTTGATCAGCTCGGCCTCGGAGTTGCCCACCACGCCCGAGGGTGCCCCGGCAGTCGATGGACACCCGGCGCATCTCGGTGGAGGGCAGGCGGAGGGTGGCGAAGGCGCCCTCCTTGGCCACCAGCTGCACGCTCATGCCGGCCCCGCGGGCCATCTTGCCGCCGCCGCCGGGCCGGAGCTCGACGTTGTGGATGACCGAGCCGACCGGGATGTAGCGGAGGGGCAGGGCGTTGCCGGGACGGATCTCCGCCCCCTGGCCCGACTGGAGCCGGTCGCCCACCGCCACCTGGGCCGGGGCCAGGATGTAGCGCTTCTCGCCGTCGAGGTAGTGGAGCAGGGCGATCCGGGCGTTGCGGTTGGGGTCGTACTCGATGGCGGCCACCTTGGCCGGCACGCCGTCCTTGTCCCGCTTGAAGTCGATGATCCGGTACTGCTGCTTGTGGCCGCCGCCGCGGTGGCGGGACGTCTTGCGGCCGTAGCTGTTGCGACCGCCGGTGGACGGCTTGGGGGCGAGCAGGGACTTCTCGGGGCGGTCGCGGGTGATCTCGGCGAAGTCCGAGACGGTCTGGAAGCGCCGGCCGGCGCTGGTGGGCTTGCGTGAGCGGAGTGGCATGGCTGGTCCCGGTCTCTCAGTTCTCGAAGAGGTCGATCGAGTCACCCTCGTGGAGGGTGACGATGGCCCGCTTGGTGTCGGGACGGTGGCCGAGGGAGTTGTTCTTGCGGTTGCGCTTGGTCTTGCCCTTGCGGTTGAGGGTGTTGACCTTGTCCACCCGCACGTTGAAGGCCTGCTCCACGGCGTGGCGCACGTCGATCTTGGTGGCCGAGGGGTCCACGACGAAGACGTAGACGTTGTTGTCCATCAGGGCGTAGGACTTCTCCGACACCACCGGTCGGATGAGCACGTTGTGGGGATCCCTCATGACCCGCTTCCCTCTTCCTCGGCGCTATCGGTGGCGTCGGCAGAACCGGCAACGTCGGGCGGCGTCGGCCGTCGGCCGTGTCGACCGGCTCGTCCGTCGCCCTGGTCGGGGCCGGGGCGACAGGGGCCGCCCCGCCGGGAAGCGTCTCGTCGGTGAACACCAGCCAGTCGTTGACCAGGATGTCGTAGGCGTTGAGCTCGCCGGCCATGATGGTCTGGACCTCGGGCAGGTTGCCGAACGAGCGGTCGGCGTAGCCGTCCTCGTCGCCCAGCACCACCAGGACCCGGCCGGTGACGCCCGAGGGCGGCTCAGGGCGGCGATGGCGGCCTTGGTGCTCGGAACCTCGAAGGTCCAGGCGTCGACCACGGCCACCCGGCCCTGGGAGGCCCGGTCCGACAGGGCCGAACGCAGGGCCAGCTGGATCATCTTCTTCGGGGTCTTCTGGGCGTAGGACCGGGGCTTGGGCCCGAGGGCCACGCCACCGCCCACCCACTGGGGCGAACGGGTGGAGCCCGGCCGGGCCCGGCCGGTGCCCTTCTGGCGGAACGGCTTGGCCCCGCCGCCGCGGACCTCGGCCCGGGTCTTGGTCGACTGGGTGCCCGAGCGGGCCGCGGCCAGCTGGGCCGTCACCACCTGGTGGAGCACGGCCAGGTTGGGCTCGATGCCGAAGAGCGGGGGCTCGAGGTCCACCTGGCCGAGCTCGGTGCCGTCGATGGACGCGCCGGGTCGACCGTCCGCTGGCTCGGGGGCGGGGCGGAGGAAGCGGCGGATCTCGGACGGGGTGGCCGTCTCCAGGTCGATGGTCGCGGCGGCGTCGGCGGTGCTCACGAGGCCTTCCCTCCCTTGACCAGGGGCGTCTTGACCGCGTCCCGCAGGACCACGATGCCGCCCCGGGGACCGGGCACCGCCCCTTTGACCAGGATCAGCTCCCGCTCCGGGTCGGCCTGGACGATCTCGAGGTTGAGGGTGGTCACCTGCTGGCCACCCATCCGGCCGGCCATGCGGGTCCCCTTGAACACCCGGGCCGGCGTGGCGCAGGCGCCGATCGAGCCGGGCGAGCGGTGCTTCTTGTGGTTGCCGTGGGAGGCGCCCTGGCCCTTGAAGTTGTGGCGCTTCATCGCCCCGGCGAACCCCTTCCCCTTGGACACGGCGATGGCGTCGACCAGCTCGCCGGCCTGGAGCAGGTCGGCGGTCAGCTGCTGGCCGACCTCGTACTCCGAGGCGTCGTCGAGGCGCAGCTCGACCAGCCGGCGACCCGGGTCCACCCCGGCCTTGTCGAAGTGGCCCTGCTCGGGCTTGGTCAGCGTCGAGGTCCGGCGATGGCCCCAGGTGACCTGCAGGGCGGAGTAGCCCTCCCGCTCGGGGGTCTTGACCTGCACGACCCGGACCGGCGCCACGCGCACCACCGTCACCGGTATCGCCCGGTTCTGGTCGTCCCAGATCTGGGTCATTCCCACTTTTTCGCCCACGATCGCCTTGGTGGCCACTGGAGCTTCTCCGTCTCGACTCTGTGCTCTCGTCGACACCGGCCGGTGTCGATCGGGTACTTCGCACACTGCTCTGCTCTTCACGACTGCCTGTTGTCCACAACTGCTCGATCACCGTGCTCTGCCGGCCTCATCGAGGCCGTACACCGCATCGGCTTGCACGCAGACGCTCCGCTCGGATGAACCCGAGCGGAGCGCTCGCCTGGTTTGGTCCGAGGTCCCCGCCGACTTCCGACGGGCGCTCGAACACGTCCTACTCACATGGTTGGACCCGAAATCGGGCCGACTGATCACTGTATACCATCCCGCCCGGGCTGACAACGAGGCCCTCCGAGCCTGCCGAGGGGTCTCGGTGCCCTGGTGGCGACCCCTAGACGGTCTGGATCTTGATCTCGATGTCCACGCCGGCCGGGAGGTCGAGCCGCTGGAGCGAGTCGACCGTCTTCGGGGTGTGGTCCACGATGTCCACCAGGCGCTTGTGCACCCGCATCTCGAAGTGCTCCCGGCTGTCCTTGTACTTGTGGGGCGACCGGATCACCGTGTAGCGGTGCTTCTCGGTGGGCAGGGGCACCGGGCCCAGCACCTTGGCCTGGGTCCGGAGCACGGTCTGGACGATCTTCTCGGTGGACTGATCGAGAATCTCGTGGTCGTAGGCCTTCAGGCGGATTCTGATCTTCTGACGGGGGCCTTCTGCGGCCATGGGTACGGCGTCCTCTCGTTGGTGTTCGCGGGGCTCGACTACTCGAGGATCTTGGTGACCCGACCGGAGGCCACGGTGCGCCCACCCTCACGGATGGCGAACCGCAGGCCCTCGACCATGGCGATGGGCTTGCCCAGCTCCACGGTCATGTCGGTGTTGTCGCCGGGCATGACCATCTCGGTGCCCTCGGGGAGGGCGATGGTGCCGGTCACGTCGGTGGTCCGGAAGTAGAACTGCGGCCGGTAGTTGGTGAAGAACGGCTTGTGGCGACCGCCCTCGTCCTTGTTCAGCACGTAGACCGTGGCCTCGAACTTGGTGTGCGGGGTGATCGAGCCGGGCTTGCACAGCACCTGGCCCCGCTCCACCTCCTCCTTCTTCGTCCCACGCAGCAGGGCGCCGATGTTGTCGCCGGCCCGGCCCTCGTCGAGCAGCTTGCGGAACATCTCGATGCCGGTGACCGTGGTCTTCTGGGTGTCGCGCAGGCCGACGATCTCGACCTCCTCGCCCACCTTGACGATCCCCTGCTCCACCTTGCCGGTCACCACGGTGCCACGGCCGGTGATGGACATGACGTCCTCGATGGACATGAGGAAGGGCTTCTCCACGTCACGCTCGGGCTCGGGGATGTAGGAGTCGACCGCGGCCATCAGCTCGGTGATCTTGGCGGCCCACTCGGCGTCGCCCTCCAGCGCCTTCAGGGCGCTGACCCGGATGATCGGGGTGTCGTCGCCGGGGAACTCGTACTCGTTGAGCAGCTCACGGACCTCCAGCTCGACCAGGTCGAGGAGCTCCTCGTCGTCCACGGTGTCGGCCTTGTTGAGGGCCACCACGATGTAGGGCACGCCGACCTGGCGGGCCAGCAGCACGTGCTCACGGGTCTGGGGCATGGGGCCGTCGGCGGCCGAGACCACCAGGATGGCCCCGTCCACCTGGGCGGCACCGGTGATCATGTTCTTGATGTAGTCGGCGTGGCCGGGCATGTCGACGTGGGCGTAGTGCCGGTTGGGCGTCTCGTACTCCACGTGGGCGATCGAGATGGTGATGCCCCGCTGCTTCTCCTCCGGCGCCTTGTCGATCTGGTCGAAGGGCGTGAAGTTGGTGGTCGGGTCGTTGTCGTGCAGGACCTTGGTGATGGCCGCGGTGAGCGTGGTCTTACCGTGGTCGATGTGTCCCATCGTTCCCACGTTCACGTGGGGCTTGTTGCGCTCGAACTTCTGCTTGGCCATGGCTGGGGTAATGCTCCCTGATCTCGGACGGTACCCCCTCGGGCCCGCCACGACGCAGGCGGTTGCCTGTCGTCATTCCTCGTGTATCGGTGGTGAAACGGTGCTGCTGCTTTGGTGCTGCTGGTAACGCTGGTCCTGCGTGCCACCCGCCAGGCGGTCTGCACTGCATGCCGGGGCCCTGAACTGCTGGTGACGGTTGCTTGCGATGACGACTCCGACGGCACCCCGGGCACCTCCCCGGTCCACTGCCGCCTGCGCGGCCCGGCGGACCGGGCTGTGCAGACTCCCTACTCTCCACGCGCCTTGGCGATGATCTCCTTGGCGATCGACTCAGGAACCTCGTTGTACGCGTGGAACTGCATCGAGTACGTGGCCCGTCCCTGGGTCCGCGAGCGCAGGTCAGTAGCGTAGCCGAACATGTCGCTCAGTGGTACCTGTGCCCGGACGATGTGGCTGTTGCCCCGCTGCTCCATGCCCTCGACCTTGCCCCGTCGGGCCGACAGGTCGCCGATCACGTCGCCCATGTAGTCCTCGGGGGTGGTCACCTCGACGGCCATGACCGGCTCGAGGAGCACCGGGTCGGCCAGGTTGGCGGCCTTCTTGATGGCCATGGACCCGGCGATCTTGAAGGCCATCTCCGAGGAGTCGACGTCGTGGTAGGAGCCGTAGGTCAGGGTCACCTTGATGTCCACCGTCGGGTAGCCGGCCAGCACGCCCGAGGTGATCGACTCCTGGATGCCCTGGTTGACCGAGGGGATGTACTCCTTCGGGATCACCCCGCCGGTGATCTTGTCCTCGAACTCGTAGCCCCCGCCGGGGCCGGTGGGCTCGAGGGTGATGACCACGTGGCCGTACTGGCCCTTGCCGCCGGTCTGGCGGACGTAGCGGAGCTCGACCTTCTCGACCTTCTTGCGCACCGTCTCGCGGTAGGCCACCTGGGGCTTGCCCACGTTGGCGTCCACGCTGAACTCGCGCATCATCCGGTCCACCAGCACCTCGAGGTGGAGCTCGCCCATGCCGGAGATGACCGTCTGGCCGGTCTCCTCGTCGGACTGGACCCGGAAGGTCGGGTCCTCCTCGGACAGCGAGAACAGGGCCCTGGACAGCTTGTCCTGGTCGGCCTTGGTCTTCGGCTCCACGGCCACGTGGATGACCGGCTCGGGGAAGGTCAGGGACTCGAGGATGACCGGGTCGTCGGGGTCGCACAGGGTGTCGCCGGTGGTGGTCTGCTTGAGGCCCACCGCGGCGACGATGTCGCCGGCGTAGGTGACGTCGAGGTCCTCGCGGGAGTTGGCGTGCATCTGGAGGATGCGGCCGATCCGCTCCTTGCGGTCCTTGGTGGAGTTGAGCACCCCCGAGCCCTTGGTCAGGGTGCCCGAGTAGACCCGCAGGTAGGTGAGCTTGCCCACGTAGGGGTCGGTCATGATCTTGAAGGCCAGGGCGGCGAAGGGGGCGGTGTCGTCGGGGGGGCGCTCGACGGTCACGCCCTCCTTGCGGGGGACGGTGCCCATGGTCGGCGGGATGTCGAGCGGGCTGGGCAGGTAGTCGACCACGGCGTCGAGCATGGGCTGGACGCCCTTGTTCTTGAAGGCCGAGCCGCACAGGATGGGGACGGCGTGGCTGCCCAGGGTGGCGGTGCGGATGGCCCGCTGGAGGTCCTCGGGGGTGATCTCCTCGTCGCCCAGGTACTTCTCCATGATGGTGTCGTCGTGGTTGGAGACCACGTCGATGAGCTGGTGGTGGGCCTCCTCGGCGGCGGCCTTCAGGTCGGCCGGGATCTCCTCTTCGGTCCACTCCTCGCCCATGCCGTCGTCCCAGACCAGGGCCCGCATGTGCACCAGGTCGACCACGCCCCGGAAGCCGCCCTCGGCCCCGATGGGCAGCTGCACCACGGCCACGGTGGCGTCGAGGCGGTCCTTGATCATGTCCACGCACTGGTCGAAGTTGGCGCCGGTCCGGTCCATCTTGTTGATGAAGCAGATCCGGGGGACGGCGTACTTGTCGGCCTGGCGCCAGACCGTCTCGGTCTGGGGCTCCACGCCGGCCACGGCGTCGAACACGGCCACGGCGCCGTCGAGCACCCGCAGCGAGCGCTCCACCTCGACGGTGAAGTCCACGTGGCCCGGGGTGTCGATGATGTTGATCACCGTGTCCCGCCACATGCAGGTGGTGGCGGCCGAGGTGATGGTGATGCCCCGCTCCTGCTCCTGGGGCATCCAGTCCATGGTGGCGGCGCCCTCGTGGACCTCGCCGATCTTGTAGTTCTTGCCGGTGTAGTAGAGGATCCGCTCGGTGGTGGTGGTCTTGCCCGCGTCGATGTGGGCCATGATCCCGATGTTCCGGGTCTTGGCCAGGGGATGGTGGCGGGTGCTCGCTTCAGCCATGGTTCATCAGCTCTCGGGTAGTACTCGTAGGTCGTGCCGGTAGTCGGGGTGGGGCCGCGACGGGCCGGTCCCTACCAGCGGTAGTGGGCGAAGGCCTTGTTGGACTCGGCCATCTTGTGCAGGTCCTCGCGGCGCTTGGCCGCGGCGCCGATGCCGTTGGCGGCGTCGCGGATCTCGTTGGACAGGCGCTCGGCCATCGTCTTCTCCCGACGCTGCTGGGAGTAGCCGACCAGCCACCGGATGGACAGCGTGGTGGCCCGGCGGGGACGGACCTCGACGGGGACCTGGTAGGTGGCGCCACCGACCCGGCGGCTGCGGACCTCCAGCTCGGGACGGGTGTTCTCCACGGCCTTCTTCAGGACGGCCACCGGATCGTTGCCGGACTTCTCCGCCACGTCGGCCAGGGCGTCGTAGACGATGCGCTCGGCCAGGGTGCGCTTGCCCCGGCTCAGGACCCGGTTGACCACCTGGGTGACCAGCACCGAGTGGTAGACGGGGTCGGGCATCAGCTCACGACGTACGGCAGGACCTTTGCGGGGCACGTCAGGACTCCTTCTTGGCGCCGTAGCGGCTACGGGCCTGATTCCGCTCGCGGACACCCGATGCGTCCAGCGTGCCGCGGATCACCTTGTACCGGACACCGGGGAGGTCCTTCACACGGCCGCCGCGCACCAGCACGATGGAGTGCTCCTGCAGGTTGTGGCCCTCGCCGGGGATGTAGGCGGTCACCTCGAGCCCGCTGGTGAGACGCACCCGGGCCACCTTGCGGAGGGCCGAGTTCGGCTTCTTCGGGGTATGGGTGTAGACGCGGGTGCACACACCCCGGCGCTGGGGGGCTCCCCGCAGGGCCGGGGTCTTCGACTTGGTCGGCTTGGTGGCCCGGCCTTTGCGGACGAGCTGGGAAATCGTGGGCACGCGTTACCTCTACGTTGTGGACTGCGGGGATACTTCAGGACTGACTCAGACGAACTGCTCAGGGGTACTTCCGATGGGCTGCGGGCGGGCAGGCGCAAGCCATCGGGCGCGCAGCCGCAAAGGACCAATGCTACGGCATCGCGTGCCTGGCGGGCAAGCGCGCCCCGGGCGCCTGCACCAGGATACCGGGCCCGGCCACGGTCCCGTGCGGCCTGCCGGGAGGCCACCGGCCCGTGATCGGACCCGTGGCCTCCCCGGCGACATCAGGCTCCGGCTTCGAGCGGGCCGTCGGTGGCGGCCGGCGCGTCGACCGCACCGAAGTCCGGGGTGCCCTCGGCCAGGCTCGGCCGACGAGGGGATGGTGCCCAGCCAGCTGGCATCGATCTCCGAGCTGAACCCGCCCAGGGCGGCGTCGCCCCCGGTGTCCCGCAGCCAGGCGGCCAGGTCCTCGGTGCCGGCGTCGCCCTCGGAGCCCAGGGCCCAGAACGGCATGGCCTCGGCGCCGGGCATCTCCAGCTTGATGTCGCGGTAGCGCTCCATGCCCGATCCGGCCGGGATCAGCTTGCCGATGATGATGTTCTCCTTGAGGCCGAACAGCTGGTCGGACTTGCCCTCGATGGCCGCCTCGGTGAGCACCCGGGTGGTCTCCTGGAAGGAGGCCGCCGACAGCCAGCTCTCCGTGGCCAGCGAGGCCTTGGTGATGCCCATCAGCTCGGGCCGGCCCTCGGCGGGACGCTTCCCGTCCTGGACCAGCTGCCGGTTGACCTCGGCGTAGCTGCGGTTGTCCACCCGCTCGCCGGGGAGGAAGGAGGCGTCGCCGGGCTCGGCCACCAGCACCCGTCGGAGCATCTGGCGCACGATCAGCTCGATGTGCTTGTCGTGGATGGACACGCCCTGGTCCCGGTAGACCTTCTGGACCTCCTCGACCAGGTACTGCTGGGTCTCGCGGATCCCCTTGACCTCGAGGAGCTCCTTGGGGTCCTTCGGGCCCTCGACCAGGGCATCGCCGGCGCCGACCTCGTCGCCGTCGGCGACCTCGAGGTGGGCCCGCTGGGCCACCAGCACGGTGTGCTCCTCGCCGTCGTCGGCCACCACGGTGATGTGGCGACCCGACTCGTCCTCCTCCACCCGGACCACGCCGGAGTGGCGGGCCAGGACGGCGGCACCCTTCGGGGTGCGGGCCTCGAACAGCTCGACCACCCGGGGCAGGCCGTGGGTGATGTCCTCACCGACGATGCCGCCGGTGTGGAAGGTCCGCATGGTCAGCTGGGTGCCGGGCTCGCCGATGGACTGGGCGGCGATGACGCCGACCGCCTCGCCGAGCTCGATCATCTCGCCGGTGGCCAGGGACTGGCCGTAGCAGGCGGCACAGATGCCCTGCTCGGCCTCGCAGGTCAGCACGGACCGGGTGCGGACCCGGTCGACCGACGGGTCGTCCCGGAGCCGGTTGACGATCTCCTCGGTGAGCACCGTGCCGGCCTCGATCTTCGACTTGTCCGACAGGGTGACCGCCTCGGCGGTGATCCGGCCGTTGACCCGGGTCTCGAGGTAGGAGCGCTTGCCGGCCCCGTCGGGGACGATGCCCTCGATCCAGATGCCGCGGACCGAGCCGCAGTCGTCCTCGCGGACGATCAGCTCCTGGGCCACGTCCACCAGGCGGCGGGTGAGGTACCCCGAGTCGGCGGTGCGCAGGGCGGTGTCGGCCAGCCCCTTGCGGGCGCCGTGGGTGGAGATGAAGTACTCCAGCACGGACAGGCCCTCGCGGAAGGAGGACTTGATCGGCCGGGGGATCATCTCGCCCCGGGGGTTGGACACCAGGCCCTTCATGCCGGCGATCTGGCGGATCTGCTGGCTGTTCCCTCGGGCCCCGGAGTCCACCATCATGTCGATGGGGTTGAAGGTGATCGAGGACATGGTCTTCTCCATGGCCTTCCCGACCTCGGAGTTGGCCGACGTCCAGATCTCGATCTCCTTCTGGCGGCGCTCGTCGTCGGTGATGATGCCCCGCTTGAACTGGGCCTCCGCCTTCTCCGCCTCCTTCTCGTAGCGGTCGAGGATGGCACCCTTCTCCGGCGGGGTGACCACGTCGCTGATGGAGATGGTCAGACCGGACTGGGCCCCGTAGCGGAAGCCCAGGTCCTTGATCCGGTCCAGGCTGGCCGCCACCTCACGCTTGGTGAAGCCGGCCGCCACCTCCTCCACGATGGTGCCGATGGCGGTGTTCCGCTTGCCGACGATGTCGTTGATGTAGCGGTAGCCGTCGGGCAGGGCGGTGTTGAAGAACAGCCGTCCGGCCGTGGTCTCGATCTCGACCCGCTCGTCCTCGTCCACGCCGACCAGGTTGCCCTCGTCGTCGACCTCGGCCCCGTTGGCCAGGGCGATGGACTTGGCCAGGTGCGAGCCGGCCTCGGGCCGGAGGACGATCTTGGCCTGCAGGTCGATGTCCCCGGCGTCGAAGGCCGTCTCCACCTCGTAGGCGTGCCGGAAGACCCGGCCCTCGCCCTTGGCCCCGTCCACCGGCAGGGTGACGTAGTAGATGCCGAACACCATGTCCTGGGTGGGCACGGTGATCGGGCGGCCGGTGGCCGGCGACAGGATGTTGTTGGCCGACAGCATGAGCACCCGGGCCTCGGCCTGGGCCTCGGCGGACAGGGGCAGGTGGACGGCCATCTGGTCGCCGTCGAAGTCGGCGTTGAAGGCCGTGCACACCAGCGGGTGGACCTGGATGGCCTTGCCCTCGACCAGCACCGGCTCGAAGGCCTGGATGCCCAGGCGGTGGAGGGTGGGGGCCCGGTTCAACAGCACCGGATGCTCCTTGATCACCCCTTCGAGCACGTCCCACACCTGGGGACGGCGACGCTCGACCATGCGCTTGGCCGACTTGATGTTCTGGGCGTACTCGGCGTCGACCAGCCGCTTCATGACGAAGGGCTTGAACAGCTCCAGGGCCATCAGCTTGGGCAGGCCGCACTGGTGGAGCTGGAGGGTCGGGCCGATCACGATGACCGAACGGCCGGAGTAGTCGACCCGCTTGCCCAGCAGGTTCTGGCGGAACCGCCCCTGCTTGCCCTTCAGCATGTCCGACAGGCTCTTGAGCGGCCGGTTGCCGGGCCCGGTGACGGGACGGCCACGACGGCCGTTGTCGAACAGGGCGTCGACGGCCTCCTGCAGCATGCGCTTCTCGTTGTTGATGATGATCTCGGGCGCGCCCAGGTCGAGCAGGCGCTTCAGCCGGTTGTTCCGGTTGATCACCCGTCGGTAGAGGTCGTTGAGGTCGGAGGTGGCGAAACGGCCACCGTCGAGCTGCACCATCGGGCGCAGGTCGGGCGGGATGACCGGGACCGAGTCGAGGATCATGGCCCGGGGGTCGTTGACCCGGCGGCCGTTCTCGTCGCGGCGGTTGAAGGCGGTGACGATCTTCAGGCGCTTGATGACCTTCTGGCGGCGCTGGGCCGACAGTGGCTTGCGGCCGTCGGCGGCGTCGATCATCTCGCGCAGCTTGATCTCTTCGACGTCGAGGTCGATGCGGTCGATGAGGCGCGAGATGGTCTCGGCGCCCATGCCGCCCTCGAAGTAGTCCTCGTAGCGGATGCGCAGCTCACGCCAGAGCATCTCGTCCTCGAGGATCTTGCGGGAGTGGAGGCTCTTGAACTCGTCGAAGGCCCGCTGGGCCAGCTCGATCTCGCTCTGGTAGCGCTCGCGGACGCTGGCGATCTCCTTCTCCACGTTGCGCTGGCGGGCCTTGACCTCGGTGTCCTTGGCCCCGGACTTCTCCAGGTCGGCCAACTCCCCCTCGAGCACCTTGAAGCGGCGGTCGATCTCGAGGTCGCGCTTCTTCTCGATGTCGGCGAGCTCCACCCGGAGCTCGGCCTCGAGATCGGGCAGGTCCTCGTGGCGCTTGGCCTCGTCGACCCAGGTGACCAGGTTGGCGGCGAAGTAGATGACCTTCTCCAGCTGCTTGGCCTTCAGCTCCTCACGGGCCTCGGTGCCCATCAGCAGGTAGGCCAGCCAGCTCCGGGTGCCCCGCAGGTACCAGATGTGGACGACCGGGGCGGCCAGCTCGATGTGGCCCATCCGCTCGCGGCGGACCTTGGACCGGGTGACCTCGACGCCGCAGCGCTCGCAGATGATCCCCCGGAACCGGACCCGCTTGTACTTCCCGCAGTAGCACTCCCAGTCCTTGGTGGGACCGAAGATCTTCTCGCAGAAGAGGCCGTCCTTCTCCGGACGGAGGGTCCGGTAGTTGATGGTCTCCGGCTTCTTCACCTCACCGTTGGACCAACCCCGGATGGAGTCGGCCGTGGCCAGTCCGATCCTCAGCTGGTCGAAATCGTTGACATCCAACATCAGAATCCCCTTTCCGCAGCGCGTCGGGCATCTTCCTCGTCCGACCCGCGTTCGGGTCGGCTGATGTCGATACCTAGTTCCTCAGCCGTGCGGAACACGTCCTCGTCCAGCTCTCGCATCTCGATCTCTTCTCCGCCCGGAGCCAGGACCTCGACGTCCAGGCACAGGGACTGCATCTCCTTGATGAGCACCTTGAAGCTCTCGGGGATCCCCGGCTCGGGGATGTTCTCGCCCTTGACGATGGCCTCGTAGACCTTGACCCGGCCGAGCACGTCGTCGGACTTGATGGTCAGGAGCTCCTGCAGGGCGTAGGCGGCACCGAAGGCCTCGAGGGCCCACACCTCCATCTCCCCGAACCGCTGGCCACCGAACTGGGCCTTCCCGCCCAGGGGCTGCTGGGTGATCATGGAGTACGGACCGGTGGAACGGGCGTGGATCTTGTCGTCCACCAGGTGGTGGAGCTTCAGGATGTAGACGTAGCCGACCGAGATGGGGTTGTCGTACTTCTCCCCGGTCCGGCCGTTCCACAGCGTGGCTCTTCCCGTCGTCGGACACCTGGACGACGCCGTCGACGCCGTCGGGGTTGAGCCGGCGGAAGATCTGCTGGATGGTCGGGTGGCGGCCGGCGTCGGCCTCCTCGTCCCAGTGGGCCCCGTCGAACACCGGGGTCGACACCCACACGGCGGGATCGGTCCGGGGACGGGTCTTGGTCTCGGTGCCCCGCAGCGGGGTGCGTGGCCACATCGCCGGCGCCCTCCCAGCCCCAGCGGGCGGCATAGCCCAGGTGGGACTCGAGCACCTGGCCCGACGTTCATCCGGCTGGGCACACCCAGCGGGTTGAGGATGATGTCGACCGGGGTGCCGTCGGCCTGGTAGGGCATGTCCTCGATGGGGAGGATCTTCGAGATGACGCCCTTGTTGCCGTGGCGTCCGGCCAGCTTGTCGCCCTCGGAGATCTTGCGCTTCTGGGCCACGTACACCCGGACCAGCTGCTCCACACCGGGCGGCAGCTCGTGGGCGTCGTCGCGGGAGAACACCCGGACGTCGATGACCGTGCCCTGCTCGCCGTGGGGGACCTTCAGCGAGGTGTCCCGCACCTCACGGGCCTTCTCACCGAAGATGGCCCGGAGCAGGCGCTCCTCGGGGGTCTGCTCGGTCTCGCCCTTGGGGGTGACCTTGCCCACCAGCACGTCGCCGGGACCAACTTCGGCCCCGATGCGGATGATGCCCCGCTCGTCCAGGTCGGCCAGGATCTCCTCGGACAGGTTGGGGATGTCCCGGGTGATCTCCTCGGCGCCCAGCTTGGTGTCACGGGCATCGACCTCGTGCTCCTCGATGTGGATCGACGTGAGTACGTCGTCCTTCACCAGGCGCTCGGAGAGGATGATGGCGTCCTCGTAGTTGTAGCCCTCCCACGGCATGAAGGCCACCAGGAGGTTCTTGCCCAGGGCCAGCTCACCGTTGTGGGTGGCCGGGCCGTCGGCCAGGACATCGCCGGCGGAGACCTTCTGGCCCTCCTCCACGATGACCTTCTGGTTGATGGCGGTGTTCTGGTTGGAGCGGCGGAACTTGGCCAGCCGGTAGGTCTTCTTGCCCAGCACGGTGCCGTTGCGGTCCTTCGCCCCGGCCTTGTACTCGACGATGATCTGGTCGCCGGAGACGTCGACGACGGCGCCGTCGGCCTCGGCCATGACCACGTCGCCGGCGTCACGGGCGGCGCGGGCCTCCACACCGGTGCCGATGTAGGGGGCCTCGGGTACGACCAGCGGCACGGCCTGCTTCTGCATGTTGGCGCCCATCAGGGCCCGGTTGGCGTCGTCGTGCTCCACGAAGGGGATCAGCGCGGTCGAGACCGAGACGATCTGCTTGGGGGACACGTCCATGAGGTCCACCTCGGCCGGGGGCACGAAGTCGATCTCCGAGGTGGTGCCGTACGAGGTGGTGGTGGCACCGACCCGCACGCCGGTGCCCTGCGGTCCGCGACGGACCAGCACCTTCTCCTCGGTGAACCGGCCGTTGTCGTCCAGGGCGGCGGAGGCCTGGGCGATGACGTGCTCCTCCTCCTCGTCGGCGGCCAGGTAGGTGATCTCCTTGGTGACCTGCCCGTTGACCACCTTGCGGTACGGGGTCTCGATGAAGCCGTACTCGTTGACCCGGGCGTAGGTGGCCAGCGAGCCGATCAGGCCGATGTTCGGGCCCTCGGGGGTCTCGATGGGGCACATGCGCCCGTAGTGGGAGGTGTGGACGTCCCGGACCTCGAAGCCGGCCCGCTCACGGGAGAGTCCGCCGGGCCCGAGGGCCGACAGGCGGCGCTTGTGGGCCAGACCCGAGAGCGGGTTGTTCTGGTCCATGAACTGGCTCAGCTGGCTGGTCCCGAAGAACTCCTTGACCGCGGCCACCACCGGACGGATGTTGATCAGGGTCTGCGGGGTGATGGCCTCCACGTCCTGGGTGGTCATGCGCTCCCGCACGACCCGCTCCATGCGGGACAGACCCACCCGGACCTGGTTCTGGATGAGCTCGCCGACCGAGCGGATCCGGCGGTTGGCGAAGTGGTCCTGGTCGTCGATGCGGTAGTTGGACTCACCGTCGGCCATGTGCTTGGCCAGGTGGAGCATGTAGGTGGACGAGGCCAGGATCTCCGACGGGCTGAGGACCCCCTGGGTCGGCGTGGGCCGCTCCAGGTCGATCTTCAGGATGTCCGAGATGCGCTCGATCTCCGGACCGAGCTTCCGGTTGAGCTTGTACCGGCCCACCCGGGTCAGGTCGTAGCGCTTGGGGTTGAAGAAGGCGTTCTCGAAGTACTGGCGGGCGGCCTCCACCGAGAGGGGCTCACCGGGACGGGCCCGCTTGTAGATCTCGAGCAGGGCCTCCTCGCGGGTGGGAGCCAGGTTCTGCTCCTTCTCCCACTGACCCTCGAGGAAGTCGAAGTGGCGGACGAACCGCTCCAGGAAGGCCTGGTCCTCGTAGCCCAGGGCCCGCAGCAGCACGAACAGGGAGAGGCGGCGCTTGCGGGCCACCCGGCAGCCGGCGGTGACGTCCTTGCCCGGCTTGGCCTCCACGTCGAACTCGATCCACTCACCCCGGTAGGGATGGATGGTCCCGGTGAAGACGGTCTTGGCGTCCCGGCCGGGCTGGAAGATGACCCCGGGGGACCGGACCAGCTGGCTGACCACCACCCGCTCGGTGCCGTTGACGATGAAGGTCCCCTTGTCGGTCATCACCGGGAAGTCCCCCATGAAGACCGTCTGCTCCTTGATCTCGCCGGTGCTGGCGTTCATGAACCGGGCGCGCACGAAGACCGGCGCGGCGTAGGTCATGTCCTTCTCCTTGCACTCCTCCACCGAGAACTTGGGCGGCGGGCGCAGGTCGGGATCGGTCGGATCGAACTCCAGCTCCAGGCTCAGCTGGCCGGTGAAGTCCTCGATCGGGCTGATGTCGTTGAAGGTCTCGGCCAGTCCTCGGTCCAGAAACCACTGGAAGGAGTCACGCTGGATGGCGACGAGGTCGGGCAACGGCAGGGCCTCGTCGATGTTGGCGAAAGAAAAACGTTCCGGGCTGTTGGACCGTGTAGGCAACGGCCTACTCCTCCCAGTTGCAGGGTGAATGGGACTACGACGGGTTAGTGCGGTGAGTCACGTCAGGCGGTGATGGGGCAGTTCAAGACTTCTCGGGACTGCTGGGCAAGGTTCGGGGCTTCACAGGGGTCGACGACTACCGCCGGAGCAGTCGTCGGGGGCGCCAGGGCGCGCGTCAATCAGCCAGAACATTGAAGAAGGCGGAAGGAGCAGGCACGGCAACCAGCAATCCTATACGGACACGCACAGGATTACAACCCGCGGACGGAAAGGCCCCGATCCAGGCCTGCACAGGGTAGGAGACCCACCGGCCGACGTCAAGGATCCTGTCGTTTTCCGGCAGATCCCCGAAACGGCGTCGGAGGCGGCCCGTACGGCCCGGATCGGGTGCGAACGTGCCTGGTCAATCCCTGTTTTCAGCCTGTCCGGCCGACCGGCGGGACCCGGCCGCCGTCGGTGCGACGGCCGGACCCCAGCGGCGCTACTTCAGTTCGACGGTGGCGCCAGCCCCCTCGAGCTGGGCCTTCGCCTTCTCGGCGTCTTCCTTGTTGGCCTTCTCCAGGACGGGCTTGGGCGCACCGTCCACCAGGTCCTTGGCCTCCTTCAGGCCCAGGCTGGTGAGCGAACGCACCTCCTTGATGACCTGGATCTTCTTGTCTCCGGCAGCCGTGAGGATGACGTCGAACTCCGACTTCTCCTCGTCGCCTCCACCGGCGTCGCCCCGCCGGCCGCCGGGGCCGCTGCGGCCACGGCCACCGGGGCCGCCGCCGTCACGCCGAAGCGCTCCTCGAACTCCTTGAGCAGCTCGCTCAGCTCGAGCACGGACAGCTCAGAGATGCCGTCCAGAATCTGGTCCTTGGTCAGGGTGCCTGCCATTGTCTTGCTCCTTGTTTCGTGTTCTTCGTGCGAATGTGGGCTGGTACTGGTGGTTCTCGTAAGCGCCGGCGCCTACTCGGCGTCGCTGGACTCGGTTTCCCCCGGGGTGCCTTCCCCCGGGCCGTCGGCCGGCGCATCGGCTGCGGGCTCGGCCACCCCGGCGGAGGCCGCGTCGGCGGCAGAGGCGACGGCGGTGGCCTCGGCCTCGCTGGACTCCACGGAGGCAACCGGGGCATCCTCGGTCGGGACGGGTTCTGCCGGTTCTGCCGGTTCCGTGGATTCCGTGATGGTCCGGGTCGGGGCCTCCAGCACCTCGCCGCCGGCCTGGCGCTGCTCGATCAGCGCAGAGATCCCGTAGGCCAGGTTGCGGGGCAGTGCCTGGACCAGTCCGGCCAACTGCTGGAGCGGTGCGGCCAGCGCTCCGGCGAACTGGGCCAGCAGGGTGTCCCGGGGCGGGAGGTCGGCCAGCACCTCGATGTCGGAGGCCGACAGGACGCCGGTCCCCACCATGCCCCCCTTCACCACCAGATTGGGGTTGCCCCGGGCGAAGTCCCGCAGGGCCTTGGCCACCGCGCTCACGTCCCCCTGCACGAAGGCGATCGCCGTCGGCCCGGTCAGCAGATCGTGGATCGGGGCCTGGGGACCGCCGGCCACAGCCAGGCGCACCAGGGTGTTCTTGTAGATCTTGTAGTCGCCGCCGGCGGCGGCCAGCTCGCGTCGCAGCGCGGCCAGCTCGGACACGGTCAGTCCCCGGTACTCGGTCAGCACGGCCCCGTCCGACGCCTCGAGGCGGTCCTTGACCTCGTTGACGACGGCGACCTTCTCGGCCCTCGGATTGTCCATGGTCCCTCCGCTGAGCCTGCGCTCGCTTGTGGGCCGTAGACACCATCGAGTGGTGGCGCGTGAGCCGGGGCTCGACGCGGAACGCCTCATCAGGTGGATCCGTCTGGATCCCTTCGGTACCGGGTGACCGGTACACCGGAGGTCTACGGCAGTTCTCTAGATCTGGAAAGGTGAAACTGTAGCCCACCGGTCACCGGGTGGCCAGGGCGGCCCCTGTGGGCCCGGCCCCGCCAGAACCCCTCAGGCGCTGGCGGCCAGCTCCTCGTCGACCTTCCGGGCCAGGAGCGGGTCGATGTGGATGCCCGGACCCATGGTCGACGACAGGGTCACCGCCCGGACGTAGCGTCCCTTGGCCGAGGCCGGCTTGGCCCGGTGGATCTCCTCCATGACGGCGTGGAGGTTCTCCAGGAGCTGGGGGCGCTCGAAGGATGCCTTGCCGATCCGGATGTGGATGTTGCCCACCTTGTCGGTCCGGTACTCGACCCGTCCGCCCTTGAACTCGAGGACGGCCCGCTCGACGTCGTCGGTCACCGTGCCGGTCTTCGGGTTGGGCATCAGGCCCCGGGGACCGAGGACCCGGCCCAAGGTGCCGACCTGGCCCATCAGGTCGGGGGTGGCGATGGCCACGTCGAAGTCGAGGAAGCCGTCGTTGGCCACCCGGGCCACCAGGTCGTCGGCGCCGACCACGTCGGCTCCGGCGGCCCGGGCCTCGGCCGCCTTCTCCCCGGCGGCGAACACCACCACCCGGGCCGTGCGCCCGGTGCCGGCCGGCAGTGAGAGCGTCCCCCGCACGATCTGGTCGGCCTTGCGGGGATCCACGCCCAGCCGGACGGCCAACTCCACCGTCTCGTCGAAGGAGGCCTTGGCCGACTGCCTTGACCAGGTCGACCGCCTCGGCGGGCGTGTAGAGATGCTGGCGGTCGAACTGGGCGACGCTGGCCTTGTACTTCTTTCCCCTGGACATGATGACTCTCCGTTGTCTCGATCGTGTTCGGTGGTCGGCCTCAGCCGGCGACGGCGATCCCCATGGACCGGGCCGTGCCCTCGACCTGCCGCTTGGCCGCCTCGAGGTCGGCGGTGTTCAGGTCGGGGAGCTTGATGGTGGCGATCTCGGCCACCTGGGCGCTGGTGACCGTGCCGACCTGCTCACGGCCGGCGGTGGAGGCGCCCTTCTCCAGACCGGCGGCCTGCCGGAGCAGGGCCGGGGTCGGCGGGGTCTTGAGGATGAAGGTGAAGCTCCGGTCCTCGTAGATGGTGATCTCGACCGGAACGATCGAACCCCGCTGGCTCTCGGTGGCCGCGTTGTACTGCTTGCAGAACTCCATGGTCTGGACCCCGTGCGGCCCGAGGGCCGTGCCCACCGGGGGCGCGGGGGTGGCGCCCCCGGCGGGGAGCTGGATCTTCACGACCGCAAGGACGCGCTTCTTCGGTGGCATTGGTTACCGTTCTCCTTACCTGGGTCCGCCGGCCTACAGCTTCGCGACCTGGCTGAATTCGAGCTCCACCGGGGTCTCCCGGCCGAAGATGTTGACCAGCACCTTGAGCTTGAGCTGGTCCTCGTTGATCTCGGCGATCTGACCCGAGAAGTCGGCGAACGGGCCTTCCTTGACCCGGACCGTCTCACCGACCTCGTGCTCGAGCCGGGGCCGGCTGCGCTTGGTCGGCGCCTCGGCGCCCTCCACCTTGACCTGCAGGATCCCCTCCACCTCGCGACGGGACAGCGGGGTCGGCTTGGTGCCCGGTCCGACGAACCCGGTCACACCGGGCGTGTTCCGGATGACCGACCAGCTGTCGTCGTCGAGCTCGCACCGGCACAGCAGGTAGCCGGGGAACACCTTCTTCTGCACCACGACCTTCTTGCCGTTCTTGAACTCGATGACATCCTCCATGGGGATGACCACCTCGTAGATCCGGTCCTCCATGTTCATGGAGACGGCCCGGCTGTGCAGGTTGGACTTCACCTTGTTCTCGTACCCGGCGTAGGTGTGGACGACGAACCAGCGACCGGGCTGGTCGTAGGGGCTGACCACGAAGGGCTCGTCGTCGTCCTCGTACTCGTCGTCGGCGTCGTCGGCGTCCGCCTGGGCCTCGGCCTCGACGGTCCCCTCGGACCCGGCCGCCTCGCTGACTCCCCCGCCACGTCCTCCGCTCCGACGGCCTCAGCGGGCACGTCGGCGGCAGCCCCGTCAGCGTCGGGCGCGCCGAGCAGCCTCGACGGTGTCGGGTCCTTCGTCGTCGCCGAGGGGCGTATTGGTTTCGTCGTGGGTCACAGTCACACCGATCACGTCTTGAACAGCCAGAGGACGCCTTTGGCAAAGGCGTAGTTGAGAATGAAGATCAGGACCATCAACGACAGCAGGGTGACCAGGGTCACCGTGGTGTAGTTGATCACCTCGGACCTGTTGGGCCAGGCCACCTGTCGAAGCTCAGAGCGTACCTCGCGGAGGAACTGTCCCGGACGGAACGGCTCACGCTTGGGCGGGCGCCGGGGCGGGGCGGCGGTGCGCTTGGGCGCGGCCTCCCCGTCGGGGTCCTGCCCCTGGCGCTGCATGGCTCGCTTCTGTTCTCGGTTCACGTGGTCTTGTCCTTCGACCGTTTCCACGGGTGGTGAGCAGGGCAGGAGGGACTTGAACCCCCAACCTTCGGTTTTGGAGACCGGTGCTCTACCAGTTGAGCTACTGCCCTCTGTCGACCGCCATGCCGCGAACGGACGAGCCGATCGCAGGGGCGGTTGCCAAGGTTATCACCAGGCCCGCCGGAATTCCCAGGCGAGGACGGAGGGATCCCCGGCCCCGGTCGGGCCGGGGCCGGTGGTCTCCGACCGGTCGCTCCGACCCTGTCGGGTCGCCCCCCCGGTGGTCCACCCGCTCGGGCTAGCGGGTCTCCTTGTGCAGCGTCTGCTGGCGGTCCCAGCGGCAGAACTTCTTCATCTCGATCCGCTCGCGGTCGTTGACCTTGTTCTTGGTCGTGATGTAGTTCCGTCGTTTGCACACCTCACAGGCCAGGGTGACCTGGATGCGCTTCTCGTTCTTTGCCACGGTGACTCCCTTGCGCCCCCGGCGCCGAACCGGCCGGGAGCTTCAGTTTTCGACTTCTACCTGGTAGTGCCCATCGAATCCTCTGCGATACTGCTGGTCCTGCGTGCTGCGTCCTGCGGTTCCAACTGGTAGCGGCGGCCGGACTCGAACCGGCGACCCCACGATTATGAGCCGTGTGCTCTAACCAACTGAGCTACGCCGCCATGGGCGAGCCCCCTGTCGGGATTGAACCCACGACCCCCGCCTTACCATGGCGGTGCTCTGCCACTGAGCTAAGGGGGCAGTGCGGCTCGAGCGAGCAGCAGAGGGACAAGCATAGCCAACCCTGGGGCCACCGAGGAGAGCGAGGGGCCTCGCTACCATCGTCGGATGCACATCCGCCTGGTGAGACCCTCGGACGCCGAACCGATCCGGGCCATCTACAACGCCGAGGTCATCGGATCGACCGCCACCTTCGACCTCGTGCCCCGGACACCCGAGGAGCAGCAGGCCTGGATGGCCGAGCACCGCGGGCCCGCATCCGGCCATCGTGGCCGTCGACGACGGCGACGCCGTCCTCGGATTCGGCTCCCTCTCGGCGTTCCGGGACCGCCCGGCCTACGCCACCACCGTCGAGAACTCGGTCTACGTCGACGCCGCCAGCCGGGGGGCCGGACGTGGGCCGGGCCCTGCTCGAGGAGCTGGTCGTCCTGGCCAGCCAGCACGGGTTCCACACGGTCATCGCCCGGGTCGGCGGCGGGCAACCAGGCCTCGATCGCCCTCCACCAGGCCTGCGGTTTCCAGATGGTCGGCGTGGAGCGGGAGGTCGGGCCGGAAGTTCAACCGCTGGCTGGACGTCTCGGTGCTCCAGCGCCTGCTCTGAGCGGATCGCGCTCGGCTCCCCGGTGTCGACGGTCCCGGTCCGGGTCGGTGCCGCGGGCACCGTACGAGCCGGCTCGACCCGGACTCAGGCGGCCGGAGCCGGGGCCGGAGCGCGGTCGGCGTCGGCGGCCGCCGAGACGGACGGCGTGGCACCGGGCGCCGTCCGTTCCCAGGTGGCCAGGGGCACGGTGAGCACCACCAGGATCCACAGCAGGGTCAGGACGATCAGCAGCGGGATCGCCGTGGATGAGGCTGTTGACCAGCTGGGTCCCCCCGGGCAGCTCGATGAAGGCGGTGACCATGGAGAGGCCGATGATCAGCGAGCGGAGCCGGCCGAGGGCCACCGGGGCCAGGAGGATGAGGCCCCACGAGAGGTACCAGGGCTGCACCACCGGGCCGAGGCAGACGAACACCAGCAGGGTGACGCCCAGCGCCTTCAGGGTGCCGATCCGGTCGCTGTTCAGCAGCAGCCAGACGCCGGCGATCGCCGGCGGCCAGCAGCCCGAGGAACCGGGTCACCGTGAGCACCCCGCCCAGCCCCACCCCGATGTGGGCGAAGTGGGCGATGCCGGTGACCAGGCAGGGCCAGCGACGTGGTCGGCGCCGTCCACGACCGCACCGCTCCCGGCGTGCCCAGGATGGTCACCCATCCCCATCCCAGCCCGCTGACGTAGGAGAAGAACCCGAGGACGCCCGGCGCCGATCAGGCCGGCGGTGACCACCGGTCGTAATCGGTCGCGGGTCGAGGCCGCCGGGCCCGAGCCAGCTCCAGCCGACGTAGAGGATGCCGATGGCGGCCGGGCGCCTTGATGGCGGTGGCCAGGGCGCACAGGAGGATCCCGACGATGGGCCGCTTCTCCTTGGCCGCGGTGAGGCCGGCCACCAGCAGCCCCAGCATCAGGGCGTCGTTGTGGGCCCCGCCGATGAGATGGAGGAGGGTCACCGGGTTGAGCACCATCAGGGTGAACAGCTCGGCGCCGTCCCGGTGGTAGAGGCGGGCCAGCCGGGGCACGCACGAGGCGATCAGCAGCACGCCGACCAGGGCCAGCAGCCGGAGCAGGACGATGGTGGCCAGCTCGTTGTGGAAGGTGATCCGGGCGAAGAAGCCGTCGAGCTGGAGGAACAGCGGCCCGTAGGGGGCCGGGGCGTTGCCCCACAGCGGGTCGACCGGGGCGGTGTAGGAGTTGTTGCCCAGCTCGAAGGGCCCGTAGAGGTAGGGGTTCATGTGGTGGCTGACCATCTCGCCCTGGGCGGCGTACGAGTAGGCGTCCCGGCTGAACAGGGGGGCGATGACCAGCATGGGCAGCGACCACAGGGCGAACACCCACATCATCCGCTTGATCGGCCACACCCGGGCACCGGGCGTAGAGGCGGGTCATGCCCCACCACACCCGCATCAGCAGGAGCAGGCCGCCGTAGACGGCGGCCAGGGTGAAGTAGACGCCCCAGGTGCTGGCCCCGTCGGTGCTCGGGCACGCCGAAGAACCACACGCCGGGCATCTCGAGCTTGAACGGGCGAGCTGGGCAGCGAGGCCCCGATGGCGATGGCCACCATGGCGACGAACCCGAGCAGGGCCGGACGGAGCACCAGTCCCCTGGGCTGCGCCCCGGCGTCGTAGCCCGGTGACTCGTCGCCGGCCACGGCCCCGTCGCCGCCCAGCCGGTTCCGGACCCATCCGCCGAAGCCCTCGACGGCCTGGAGGCCGGCGCCTGCCGACCTCCGACGGCCAGTGTCCTCAATCCACCGGTGGAGGCTACGGCCGGGCCCGATGCCTGCAGACGGGCCTCGTGGCGGCTCCTCCGCTGCCGTGATCTCGGATGGCATCAGGTTGGGGGACTTCTCCTCGGTCGAACTGCAGGTGCATCAGTCAGTTCCATGGGGCGAAGAGGACCTATTCCCTAGTTCCTCGACTGCTGGCGGTCTGGTCGGCGTTCGTGGGCGGGCAGGATCGTCCGGTTCGTGCGGTCAGCGGCACCCTCCGGTGCCGCCGGGCCACCCGCAAAGGGGCGGCCACCACCGCAATCATTCCGTAACTTCATTGTAACGAACGGGCGGGACGGGATCAAGTCCGGGGGGTCACCGGCGTCGAACCAGGCCGACTCTACGGCCGGCCCGGCTCGGGGACCGGTCGGCCCGGCGGGGACCTGCCACGGTCGCCGGGCGCCCGGAGGCGGCTGCGGACGCACCGTCCTCGCCACCTCCGGACCCCGCCTGCGGTGGGCCGGGAAGGATTTGAACCTTCGAAGCTTGCGCGGCAGATTTACAGTCTGCTCCCTTTGGCCACTCGGGCACCGACCCGCAGGCCGGAAGGATATCGCCTGGTGCGGGAGTACTGTTTCGGCATGCCCACCTTCGACGTCGTCTCCGAAGTCGACATGCAGGAAGTCCGCAACGCGGTCGACCAGGCCAACCGGGAAGCCACCACCCGGTTCGACTTCAAGGGCACCGACTCGTCCATCGAGCTCTCGGACACCGAACTGGTCCTCACCTCGTCCACCGAGGACCGGCTGCGAGCCCTCTACCAGGTCCTCCAGGAGAAGCTGGTCAAGCGGGAGGTCTCCCTCAAGTCCTTCGACGTGGGCAAGATCGAAGAGGCCTCCCGGGGCTCGGCCCGACAGACGCCTGGGCATCCAGGCCGGGATCTCCTCCGACCACGCCAAGAAGATCAACAAGTTCATCAAGGACCTGGGGCTGAAGGGCGTCAGCTCCCAGACCCAGGGGGATCAGCTGCGGGTCAACGGCAAGAAGCGGGACGATCTCCAGGCGGCCATCGCCGCTCTGAAGGCCGAAGACTTCGGCATCCCGCTGCAGTTCAACAACTTCCGCGACTGAGCTCCGACCGGCCCGCCGGGCGATCGCGGGCGGCAACCGACCGGCTCAGACCGCTTCGACCAGCTCGTCGAGCTCCTCGACCGGGTGCACGTGGAACAGCCGGTTGTAGAGCATGTACTTGAGCACCCAGAACAGCCCGAACGAGATCACGTTGGCCAGCGAGCACCACCGCTGTCTGCTGGAAGTGGCTCAGATGGTGAGCCTTGCCGATGTGGCGGGCCACGGCGGCGCCGCCGATCGAGACCATGATGCCGATGGCCGACATCACCCAGAAGGGCACGATCTCCTTCATCACGTGGGACCGCCCGCCCTTCCCCCACACCCACTTCCGGTTGAGGAAGTAGGAGGGGACGGTGGCCACCACGTTGGCGAACACGGTGCTCTCGATCTCCCCTTGATGATGTGGAGACGCCGAACACGATGGCCAGTACCCCGAAGGAGACCACCGTCGAGATCACCGAGACCATCGTGTAGCGGATGAGCTGCTTGGCCTCGGGCGTATGTCGCCTCTGCCAGACGTGCTCGGCGCGCACCGCGAGACTGGTCATCGGGGAAACCCTAGCCGTGACCGATCCGAACCACCCATCGGCGGCACGCTCCGCGACCGGTGGTTCACCAGACCGTTGGCCCGGGCCAGTTCCTCCGTACCACGCCGCGCTGGGCTTGGGTCGGCGCTCGAAGGTGGCCCGGTCCACCGCCACCATCCCGAAGGTGGGGCCGTAGCCGAGGACCCACTCGAAGTTGTCCAGCAGGCTCCAGTAGAAGTAGCCGCGCACGTCGATTCCGTCGTCGAGACAGCGCCGCACGCCAGTCAGCGCCCTGGTCACGTACTCGATCCGGGACGGGTCGTCGTCGGTGCCGATCCCGTTCTCGGTGACGTAGACCGGGAGGCCGCCGGTCATCTCCCACGCCCGGCGGATGGTGCCCTCGAGGGCCTCGGGCCAGAACTCGTAGCCCATCTGGGTGGTCGGCACGCCCTCCTCGCCGGGAAGGGCGCCTCCGGGGCCCATCCGGCGGCGGGTGTAGGTCTGGACGCCGATGAAGTCGTCGCCCCCGGTTGCCTCCAGGAACACATCCTCGGTGGGTCGCCGGATCCGCTCGACCCACTCCTCGCCTCCGGGCGCTGCCTGGTAGTCGGCCATCGACAGGGTGAGGCCCACCGGAGCCTCCCCGGACCGGACCGGATGGCGTCGACACCCATGCGGTGGGCGGTCACCAGGGCCTGGTTGACGGCGTCCCGGCGGCCCCGGTCCCTGACCCTCGGCGGGAAGATGCCCAGGCGCCACCCCATGGTGGCCACGACGTTGGGCTCGTTGAGGGTGCACGCCATGCCGATGAGATCGCCGAGGTGGGCGGTGACCCGCTCGCAGTACCGGGCGAAGCGGTCGGGGGCGTGCGGCGCCTCCCAGGCCCCTACGGCCGAGAGCCAGCGGGGGTGGGTGAAGTGGTGGAAGGTGACAACCGGCGTGATCCCGTGCTCGTGGCAGGTGGCGGCCATGCGCCGGTAGTGGTCGAGGGCCACCAATGAGAACTCGCCCTCTTCCGGCTCGATGCGGCTCCACTCGAGGGAGAACCGGTAGGCGCCAAGGCCCAGGTCGGCCACCAGGGCGATGTCCTCTGGATAGCGGTTGAAGGAGTCACAGGCGTCCCCGCTGACGTCGACGCAGCCCGAGGTCGGGTCGTGCTCGAACTCCCACCAGTCGTTGTTGACGTTGCCTCCCTCGATCTGATGGGCGGCGGTGGCCGTCCCCCAGAGGAAGTGGTCAGGGAAGTTGACGGTAGGCACGATCCGGTACCGTAGCGGCGAGGCGTGCGGCGTGTGGCCACCGAGGGCCCCGAAGCGGGTCCAGGAGGGTGTCGACGAGCGTGCGGGCACGGTCGGGGTCGGCACCGAGGGTCCACCTCCGCCTGGCAGGATGGCCCGATGAGCGAAGCCCTGGATTTTCTGGTCGACCTGCTCGATCTCGAGTCCATCGAGGTCAACATCTTCCGGGGGGTGAGCCCCAACGAGGACCGCCAGCGGGTCTTCGGCGGTCAGGTGGCCGCCCAGTCGCTGATGGCGGCGGGACGCACCGTGGAGACCGGTCGGCCCCACTCGCTGCACGCCTACTTCCTCCGACCGGGCGACCCCACCGTGCCCATCCTCTACGAGGTGGACCGCATCCGCGACGGCCGGTCCTTCACCACCCGCCGGGTGGTGGCCATCCAGCACGGACGGGCCATCTTCAACCTGTCGGCCTCGTTCCACGTGGACGAGCCCGGACTGACCCACCAGTTCCCGATGCCCGAGGTCCCCGATCCCGACGAGCTCGACTCCCTGGCCGACCGGCTCGAGCCCTACCGGGAGACCCTCGGGGACTGGTTCGCCAAGCCCCACCCCATCGACCAGCGCCACATCGGGGAGCTCCCCTTCACCCACAACGCCAGCAAGGAGCCGGTCCAGCGACTGTGGATCCGGGCCGACGGCACCCTCCCCGACGATCCTCTGCTCCACGCCTGCATCGCCACCTACGCCTCGGACATGTCCCTCTTCGACACCATGCTGGCTCCCCACGACGTCAGCTGGGACGACGCCGACTTCATGGGCGCCAGCCTGGACCACTGCATGTGGTTCCACCGTCCGTTCCGGGCCGACGAGTGGCTGCTCTACGACATGGACAGCCCCGGTGGCCTTCGGGGCCCGGGGACTGGCCCGGGGGTTCCTGTTCACCCGGGACGGCGACCTGGCCGTCTCCATGGTGCAGGAGGGTCTGATGCGTATGGTCCCGCGCCAACGCGGGGACTGATCACCGGGTTCCGTCCCGCCCCGGTGGCCAGCCGGGGTGGATGCAGGCGGTGAGGAGCGGACCCCTACCGGGAGGTCATCGGGACGTAGTCGCGGGCCTCGGCCCCGATGTAGAGCTGGCGGGGCCGGGCGATCTTCGAGTCCTGATCCAGCATCTCCTGCCAGTGGGCCAGCCATCCGGCCGTGCGGGGGATGGCGAACAGCACCGGGAACATCTCGAGCGGGAAGCCCATGGCCTGGTAGATCAGGCCCGAGTAGAAGTCCACGTTGGGGTAGAGCTTCCGAGAGGTGAAGTACTCGTCGGAGAGGGCGATCTCCTCGAGCTTGAGGGCGATGTCGAGGAGAGGGTTCTTGCCGGTGACGGCGAAGACCTCGTCGGCGGTCCTCTTGATGATCTTGGCCCGGGGGTCGTAGCTCTTGTAGACCCGGTGGCCGAATCCCTGGAGCCGACCGCCCGATCCCTCCTTCACCGAGGTGATGAAGGGCTCCACGTTCTCGATGGACCCGATTTCGGTGAGCATGCGGATGACCGCCTCGTTGGCCCCTCCATGACGAGGCCCGTACAGGGCGGCGGCGGCGGCGGCGGTGGCCGAGTACGGGTCGGCGTGCGACGAGCCGACGGTCCGCATGGCGGTGGTCGAGCAGTTCTGCTCGTGGTCGGCGTGGAGGATGAACAGGACGTCGAGGGCCCGGGTCAGGACGGGGTCGGCCTCGAAGCGGGGCTCGGCGATCTTCCACATCATGGACAGGAAGTTCGAGGTGAACGGCAGCGAGTTGTCCGGGTAGACGAACGGCATGCCCACGCTGAACCGGTGGGCGGCGGCGGCCAGGGTGGGCATCTTGGCGATGAGGCGGATGATCTGCTTCTCGCGGGACTCGACGTCGAAGATGTCCTTGGCGTCGAGGTAGAAGGTGGACAGTGCCGCCACCGCCGAGACCAGCATGCCCATGGGGTGGGCGTCGTAGTGGAACCCCTCGAGGAAGCGCTTCCGTACGTTCTCGTGGATGAAGGTGTGCAGAGTGATCTCCCGCTCCCACACCGCGTACTGGTCGGTGGTCGGCAGTTCCCCGTTCAGCAGGAGGTAGGCCACCTCGAGATAGGTCGAGCTCTCGGCCAACTGCTCGATGGGGTAGCCCCGGTAGCGGAGGATCCCCTCCTCGCCGTCCAGGTAGGTGATGGCACTCTCGCACGCCGCCGTCGTCGTGAACCCGGGATCGAAGAACCAGGTGCCGGGTAGGAGCTTCGACCACTGGGCGGCCGAGATGCCCCCGTTCTCGAAGGGGATCTCGAGGGACTCACCAGTGCGGTTGTCGGTGATCGTGATGCTTTCGGCCACTGATCCTCAGACCCTTCTGTCGTGGAATCGATCTATCTCGTCACCCAATCCTAGATCCACACCCGCCTTCCTTGACCAGCCGGTCGAGGGCCCCGAGCCCCCCGGGTGGTCCGTCGGTGGCCGAGTGGTCGTCGGGTGGTGGTCCGGTGGTCCCGGCAACCCCGCTCAGTGGTGATGGGCGGGGCGGTGCAGTCCGGATCAGCTGGCGATGCGGAGCAGGAACTGTTGGGTGGTCCCTGCCCGGTCCTGTTGACCGGCCGGCACCGCCACCGCCACGGTGAGGGTGTAAAGGTGACCCCCGGCGACCCTGAGGGGACGCAGAGTGAGCGCCATGGACGATCCCGATGCCAGGTTGACGGTGGTCCGTGAGGACGACGCCCGGGCGTCGCCGGGCGGCAACGGTGTGCCGGCCGGATCCGCCAGAGACAGGGTCTGGGTCACCACGACCCCCGCCTCGGGAACGGTCCCGCAGTTCGTCACGGTCACCTCCGCGGTGACCGTGGTCGTCGGGGGAAGCACGGTCGGCGTCGACCCGGGGGCATTGGAGACCACGGACACGCAGTCGGCGCCGAACAGTCCGGGGCCGCCGGTCGACACCGCCGGGGGCGAGAGGCCCACCGCGGTGATGGCCAACCGGTGGAACGGGTGCAGCTCGCTGGCGTTGCCCAGAGCCACGGCGCCCGCGGCCAGGCGGGGGGATCCGAGTGGGGCGGTGGCGATCGGGGCCGGGACCCAGACCGATCGGGGCAGCCGGATCGGTAAGCTTCTGCCGGTGGATTTGGGCCACCAGGTTGCGGTAGTCGACGTCGGACCGTTGGAAGACCAGTCCCGCACTGCCCATGGCCGTCGTGGCCTGCCCGATGGCGATCAGGGGGGCCGAGCTGGGCAGCGCCGGCGCGGTGGGGGCACCGGCGATCGGCAGCGGCGTCATCCCGAGCAGACGATCGATGGTGGTGCGCAGGTCGGAGGCCCCGGCGGCCCGCTCCGCCATGACGTCGGCTGAACTGGTCACTGACCTGGCCCGACGGGTACGGGGGAACCAGCCGGCCGGCCTGGTCGGACTCCTGGGCCGTGGCGCTGACGGCGGCGTCGAGCCCCTGTTGCAACACGGCCCGGGCCGTGCGGGGCAGCGCCTGGTTGGTCAGGCCCGGTGCCGACTCCATCAGCGCGGCCAGCTGCGCCCCGGTCTGGTTGGACGACTCGACCACGGTGGCGGCGAGGGCCCCGTAGCCGGAGTCGGTCGCATTCCGGTAGCCACTCGACTGGGCGTGGATCTCGGCCAGCGACCCCACCACCAGCACCAGGGACACGGCCACCAGCAGAACCAGGAGGACCGTCCGCCCCCAACTTCTCCGTGCCGCGGAGCGGGGGCGTCTCCGTCGGGCCCTCGGCATCGCCGACGACGATAGTGCTGCCTCCGGGGCGCAAGCCTGCGGCCAGACGGCGGGCGCCGCCTCCACCGTCACCTCGCCGCTACAGGTTCGGAATCGATGATCGCCGACGGTGGCGCTGACCCGGTCGGCGGCACCGTGGGCGCCGGCAACCCCTATGAGGTCGGTGGCACCGACCCCCGCCCGTCTGTGGACAAGCCACCACGGGAGACTGCCGGGCGGCCCGGACTACCGGTTGGCCGCCGTTGCTACCGGTCCGAGAGGGAGGCCGCCGGAGCCTGTCCCCTGTCGACAGTGCGGTCGTCGGCAGGCGTTCCCGCCGTCACCAGGTCGCTGGCCGTGTTGCGCCACTCCACCGTGGGCAGGATGGCAGCAGCGTCGGCATTGGACTTGTGCTGGTCGGCCACGGCGAGGATGGACTGGATGACCGACGAGGTCAGGAGGTGGGGACCAGGCCCAGGTCGAGCAGCTTGGTGTGGGCGGCCCGGTAGTAGTGCTCTTCCTTCTCGACCCTTGGGTCGGCGGTGTGTTCGATCACGGCACTGCCGGCGAACTCCGACGCCACCAACTCGGCCATCTCCAACACGGAGAAGGACTCGGTGAACTGGTTGAACACCCGGAACTCCCCCCGGTCGGCCGGGTGTCTCGAGGGCCAGTTCCACGCAGGCCAGGGTGTCGAGGATGTTGAGCATGCCCCGGGTCTGTCCGCCCGAGCCGTAGACCGTGAGGGGATGCCCGGTCACCGCCTGCACGCAGAAGCGGTTGAGCACGGTGCCGAAGACACCGTCATAGTCGAACCGGGTGGCCAGATCGGGGTGGAGCGCCGTCTCCTCGGTGTCGTGCCCGTAGACGATGCCCTGGTTGAGATCGGTGGCCCGGATCCCCCAGATCCGACAGGCGAACATGATGTTGGCGCTGTCGTGGACCTTGGACAGGTGGTAGAAGGAGCCGGGCTGCTTCGGGTAGGGCAGAACGTCGGTACGGCCCCGGTGGGTGATCTCGATGAAGCCCTCTTCGATGTCGATGTTGGGTGTCCCGTACTCACCCATCGTCCCCAGCTTCACCAGGTGGATCTCCCGGTTCTGCTCGGCGATGGCGTAGAGCAGGTTGAGGGTACCGGCCACGTTGTTGACCTGTGTGTAGACGGCGTGCTGCCGGTCGATCATGGAGTAGGGCGCCGAGCGTTGCTCGGCGAAGTGCACCACGGCGTCGGGCTCGAACGAGGCCAGGGTCTCGCTCACGAAGGCGGGATCGGTGAGATCGCCGACGAACACGTCCATGGTGTTGGCGGAGATCTCCTGCCAACAGCGGACACGGCGCTGCAGGCTGGCGATGGGGACCAGGGTGTCCACCCCCATCTCGAGGTCGTAGCCCCGACGGGCGAAGTTGTCGACGACCCCTACACGATGACCCTTTCGGGACAGGTAGAGAGCAGTTGGCCAGCCCAGGTAGCCGTCACCACCGAGTACCAGAATGTTCACTTATTCGTCTCCCTCTCGCTCCTGCATAGCCGCCCCGTCCCCCGTTGATCCCTCCGAACACGGATGTGGACAGCATTACTTTTAGCATCAGTAACCTTGGAATACCCTGTGACTCGCAATGGAATCGTCATAATTGCACGTGCCTGATCCAGCGCGAACTCCCTGGCGACAGGCTCCCTCCGGGGCGATCTGATCAGCGGACCGCCGCCGACATAGGAGAGATTGTTCACCGTTGATTCATCGGAGACAAGTCCAACTCGGCCGACAGTGACCGATCCATAGGCCCTTCGGACTCTCGGGATCAGTCGAAATGGCCGGGATCCGGTAGGTGACCGACAGACCGCCGAGGCCGGATCGGAGACGAATCTGAGGTGCCGACCGCTGCTTGCGGACCGGGAGCAGGCCGAGATGGCGCCGCCGGAAGATCCCGGCAGCGTGGCCCGGGCGCGACGGGCGGGCCCCAGGGCCCTCAAGCGGACCACCCGAGGAGCCCGCGTCGTCATCCAGGGCCGGGTGGGCCACCGAGAGGGCGCCGGGCGGATCGTCCGACACGCCGGTGCCGGGGAGCAGGGAGAGCTCCAGCACCGGTGGTACGAGTTCTGAGGACTGGAGTGCCCGGGAAGTGGTGTCGACGGTGGGCGGGTGGGCCAGCTCCTTCTCGCCGGCCCCGACCACCCCCATGTCGACGAACCGCCTGGCCGTGACCAGCACACGGCTCTCGAGGACCCGACCGCTCTGTTGTAGGCGGTCACTGCGCTGTTCAGCCCCTTGCCCACCCCGGCAACGTGCTCACCCAGCAACGACAGGCGCTCGTAGAGCTGGGCCCCCAGCTGCTGGACCTCACGGGCGTTCTCGGCCAGCGCGTCCTGCTGCCATCCGTAGGCCACGGCCCGGAGGAGGGCGATGAGGGAGGTCGGCGTGGCCAGCAGGACGTGATTGGCCACGGCGTACTCCATGAGGCCCGGCTCGTGCTCGAGCGCCGCGGTGAGCAGCGGATCACCGGGAATGAAGGCCACCACGAACTCGGGCGACGGGTCCACTCGCTTCCAGTACTCCTTCTTCGACAAGGCGTCCACGTGGGACTTCATCTGACGCCCGTGGCTGGCCAGATGGGTCCGGCGTACAGATTCGTCGTCGGCCTCGTTGGCGTCGAGGAAGGCCTGCATGGGGACCTTGGCATCGACGGCGACGTTCTTACCGCCCGGCAGGTGGACCACCATGTCGGGGCGCATCCGGCCGGTGTCGGCATCGGAGGTGACCTGCTCGTCGAAGTCGCAGTGCTCGAGCATGCCGGCCATCTCAACCACCCGCCGGAGCTGCAGCTCGCCCCAGCGGCCCCGGGTCTGCGGCGAACGGAGTGCCGTGACCAGATTCCGTGTCTCCTTCTGGAGCTGGTCGTGCGAGATCGAGAGTGTCTTCATCTGCTCGGTGAGGGTCGTATAGGCCCGCTGGCGCTCGACCTCGAGGCGCTGCATCCCCACCTCGTACTTGCCGAGCTGCTCCCCGATCGGCTTGAGCAGCTGCTCGATGGCTTCCTGCCGCTTGGCCAGCTCACCCTCGGCCGCCTGTCGGGTCTCGTTGAGCTTGGTGTCGGCCAGTTGCAGGAACTGCTCGTTGTTCCGCTGCAGGGCCTGGGTCGAGAGCCGGGCGAACTCCCCGGTGAGCTGGTGGCGGGTCTCCTCGAAGGCCTCGGCCCGCTGGACAGAGGCCTGCCGCTCGTGGTCGAGGTCCGCCGTCAACCGGGCCACGTCCGCCTGCAGCCGCGAGGCCCCCTGATGCTGCTCGGCCAACTGGGACCGGACGAGCTGGAGTTCGGCGGTCAACCCGTGGTTCTGGGCGACCACGTCGACCCGCCGGGCCTCCGCCATCCGGGCCGCGGTCACCTGATTGGCGCGGATGAGCAGGCCCACCACCACGCCCACGGTGGCTCCGGCGATGAGTCCGACGATGAGACCGGTGATCATGGCGAATCCTCCTCGGGGACCGTGATGGCCCACGTCGACCAGCGTACCGAGGGGGTATATCAACCAAGTGGGACGCCTCCGTGGGCTGTGCCAGCATGGAGCGGTGCATCGTGTGGTCATCATCGGGGCCGGATTCGGGGGCCTCTCAGCCGCCCGGGCACTGGTCGACCAGCCCGTCGAGGTGACGATCGTCGACCAGAGGAACTTCCACACCTTCCAGCCGCTCCTCTACGAGGTGGCCACGGCCGGCCTCGAGGCGGGGGACGTGGCCTACCCGGTCCGGGCCATCTTCGGACGGAGCCGGAACGTCTCCTTCCGGTTCGGCACGGTGACCGGAGTCGACTGGGAGCACAGCCTGGTCATGGTGGAGGGATCGGACCCCCTGCCCTTCGATTCGGTGATCGTGGCCAGCGGGGCCACCGCCCGATTCTTCGGGATCCCGGGTGCGGCGGAGTTCACCTTCCCGCTCTACACGCTCCAAGACGCCCGGACCCTCCGGGACCACGTGCTCCGGCGCCTGGAGGATGCCGACACCGACCCGGGTCGGGCCACCAGCGGCCTGCTGACGTTCGTGGTCGTGGGCGGAGGGCCCACCGGCGTCGAGGTGGCCGGGGCCCTGGCCGAGCTGCTGGACGTGGCCGTGCGGCACGACGGGTTCAACTTCGCCCGCCGCTCGGGCCGGATCATTCTGGTGGACGGCCTCGATCGCCTGCTGACCCCCTTCAAGCCGTCCGGGGCCTCCTATGCCGCCCGCACCCTCGAGCGACGCGGCGTCGAGTTGAAGCTGGGTCACATGGTCCGGTCGGTCGACGGGTCGTGCGTGAAGCTGGACGACGGTTCCCAGATCCCCACCCGCACCGTGGTATGGGCCGGCGGCGTGTCGGTGGAGGGGACGGTGGCCGACCGGCTCAACCTGGCCACCGGCCCGAACGGACGCCTCGAGGTGGCATCCGATCTCTCCCTCCCGGGACGCCGGTACGCCTATGGCATCGGTGACGCCGCCGCCGTACCGTGGGGACCCGGTTCCCGTGATCCGGCCGAGATCTGTCCCCAGTTGGCCCAGGTGGCCATCCAGTCGGGAAAGCATGCGGCCGAACAGATCGTCCACCGGGTGTTGGGCCGTCCGACCCGACCCTTCAGCTACCGGGACAAGGGCATCATGGCCACCATCGGGCGGCGGGCGGCCATCACCGAGTTTCCCCGCGGCCTCGAGGTCCGGGGCACCTTGGGCTGGTTGGCCTGGCTGGGGCTGCACCTCGTCTATCTCATCGGGTTCCGCAACAGGATCGTGGTCCTGATCAACTGGTCGTGGCGCTACCTTTCGTGGGGTTCGGGACCCAGAGTGATCGTGGGTGATGTCCTCGGCGGTGGTCAAGAAGGTGGGCAGGCCGAGCGGGGCGGGCCCGCCGGGACGACCGACCGCTAGGCGTCAACGCGGCAGCGGTGGTCGGCGTCCAGGATCGGGCGTTGGGGGTGGTGGCGCGGGCGTTCAGCGCCTCCGGTGCGGGTACGGTTGCTGGCGTGGATGACGCCCTCGATCAGATCGACCGGAAGGTTCTCCAGCTGTTCGCCCTGGTCGGGGAGTCGGTGTCCGGCGCCACCGACGCCCTGTTGTCCGGCGATCGCGAGGCGGCCAAGATCCTGGCCGACCGCGACGAAGTGGTCGACACCCTCTACCACGACATCGAGCAGCTGACGCTGGAACAGCTCACGGTGGCCGGAATCACCTCCCCCGAGGATCTCCGGTTTCTGGTCACGGTGATCCGGATGCTTCCCGATCTGGAGCGGAACGGGGACCTCGCCGAACACGTGGCCCGACGGGCCGCCCGGGGACTCGGTGCCGAGCTCTCGGCGCGGAGCCGAGGTCTGGTCGAGCGCATGGGTGAGGTGGCCATCCACATGTGGCGGGCCACCACCGACGCCTATGCGGAGAGGCTCCCGATGAGCACCTCGCAGTTGGACACCCTGGACGACGAGATGGACGACCTCCATGTCAGCCTGACCGTCGAAGTGGTGGCGGGCACCATGCCCCTGCCCGTGGCCGTCGAATTGGCGATGGTGGCCCGCTTCTACGAGCGCTTCGGTGACCACGCCGTGAACCTGGCCAAGCGGGTCGCCGTGCTGGTGCCCTCCACCGGTCAATCGACCTGGACCACGAGGGCCCCGGCCGGGCAGCCCATGGGCGCCGGGGACCCGTAAGGGCGACATTCGAGGTCTCGGCGGGCCGTCCCCGACGCGGGCCCGGGGTGGATCCGGCCTGTCCTCGTGACCGGCAGCGTCAGGATACGGCGCCCATCGCCACCAGGGTCTCGGCGATCTGAACGGCGTTGAGGGCCGCTCCCTTGCGGAGGTTGTCTCCGCTGATGAACAGGGCCAGCTTCTGACCCGAAGGGTCGGTCGCCCGCACCCGACCCACCAGCGAGGGGTCCCTCCCGGCGGAGCGCAGGGGGGTGGGGAGATCGGCCAACTCGACGCCGGGGGCCCTCGACAGGATCTCGGTGGCCTCCTCGGGGCTGAGTGCCTGCCCGAACTCGGCCACGATGGCCAACGAGTGCCCGGTGAACACCGGTACCCGCACGCAGGTGCAGGTGACATCGAGGCCGGGAATGTCGAGGATCTTGCGACTCTCCAAGCGGAACTTCAGCTCCTCGCTGGTGTCGCCGGTGCCGTCGTCAACGACGTGGCCGGCCACCGGCACCACGTTGTGGGCGATGACGTCGGGAAAGATCACAGGTGCCGGATACTCCACGGCGCGTCCGTCGAAGGTCAGGGCTGCAGCCCCGTCCACCGTCTTGACCAACTGCTCCTCGAGTTCCGCCACGCCGGCCAGACCCGACCCGGAGACGGCCTGGTAGGTGGAGACGATGAGGCGGTGCAGGGTGGCGGCGTCGTGCAGCGGCTTCAGCACGGGCATGGCCACCATGGTCGTGCAGTTGGGATTGGCCACGATGCCCTTGGGGATGGACGCCATGGCGCCGGCGTTGACCTCGGGCACGACCAGGGGGACGTCGGGGTCCATCCGCCACGCCGAGGAGTTGTCGATGACGATGGCCCCGGCCGCGGTAAACCGGGGGGCCAGATCCCGCGAGGCTGTGGCCCCGCTGGAGAAGAGGGCCAGATCCAGCCCGGACACGTCCGCCGTGGCGGCATCCTCCACCTCCAACTCTGCCTGGCCGAAACTCAGCCGACGACCGGCGGAGCGGGACGACGCGAACAGACGGAGCTCGTCGAGGGGGAAGCCCCGCTCGGCCAGCATCGTCCGCATCACCGTCCCGACCTGCCCGGTTGCTCCCACGACAGCCACTCGCATGCCGAACAGTCTACGGGTCCCACCGGTCGCACATCGGACCGGCTCGCCCGGGTCGGCGGGGCGGGTTCGCGCCAGGTGAGATGGGTCAGCCCAAGTCGAAGGCGGCGTGCAGGGCCCGGACCGCCTCCTCGGCCGCGGCGGCCCGGATCATGCACGAGATGCGGATGGACGACGTGGAGATCATCTCGATGTTGATGCCGGCCTCGGCCAGGGTCTCGAAGGTAAGGGCGGTGACCCCCGGATGGGTCTTCATCCCCGCCCCCACCAGCGACACCCGGGCAACGTCGTTGTCGCTGGTCACCCCGGAGGCCCCCAGCACCGGGACCAGCTCCTCGCACACCTCGGTACTCACGGCCAGGTCGTACTCGGGCACAGTGAAGGAGATGTCCGTCGTTCCGTGGAGCGAGGTGTTCTGCACGATCATGTCCACGTTGACGTGGCGGTCGGCCAGCCCCCGGAAGAGCCGGGCGGCCAGGCCCGGTCGGTCGGGCACACCGATGACCGTGACCTTGGCCTCGGTCACGTCGTGGGTCACCGCGGTCACGATGGCATCTTCCATACTGGCATCCTCCTCGTCGATCCATGTGCCGGACTCCCAGGTGAAGCTGGACCGCACGTGCAGGGACACTCCATGGTTGCGGGCGAACTCCACCGACCGGAGCATGAGTACCCGGCCACCGGTGGCGGCCATCTCCAACATCTCCTCGTAGCTGACCCGGGCCAGCTTGTGGGCCTCGGGCACGATACGGGGGTCGGCACTGAACACCCCGGGCACGTCGGTGTAGATCTCGCAGACGTCGGCGTCCAGCACGGCGGCCAACGCCACCGCCGTGGTGTCCGAGCCTCCACGGCCCAGAGTGGTCACGTCCCGGTCGACGGACATGCCCTGAAAGCCGGCCACGACCGGGACCCCGCCCCCATCCAGGGTGGCCCGAAGCCGATCGGCCCTGATCTCCACGATCTTGGCCCTGGTGTGGACGGTATCGGTGATGATCCCGGCCTGACTGCCGGTATAGGAGGTGGCTTCGACCCCCAGCTCCGGCCAGCGCCATGCACAACAGCGACATGGAGATCCGCTCACCCGAGCTCAACAGCATGTCGACCTCACGGGAGGGCTGCACCGAACTCACGTCGTTGGCCAACCGGACCAGGTCGTCGGTGGTCCTGCCCATGGCGCTCACCACCACCACCACGTCGTCGCCGGCCCGACGTGAGCGCGCCACATGATCGGCGACGGCGCGGATCCGATCCGCGTCGGCGACCGAGGTCCCGCCGAACTTCTGCACCACCAGCGACATGGGGTCCAAGGCTACAGGGGCCACCTCGGGGGACAGATCTACCTCCCGCCGGGCGACACCGGTGGCCCAGGTGGGACCGGCTACCCTGAACCCCCGTGCCCACCGAGAAACGTCAGCGCCAGAAGGCCGGCCGCCAGGCCCGGTTGGAGGCCGAGCAGAAGACCCTCAAACGGAAGCAGAACTTGCGCCGGCTCATCTCGCTGCTCATCGTGGCCGCGGTGGTCGTCGGCCTCTCCCTTCTGATCACCAAGCCGTGGAAGAAGAGCAGCGCAGCGACCACGACCACCACATCCAAGCCGGCGACAACCACGACCACGACCAAGCCGGCACCGGCAGGCGGGTCGGGCAATACCTCGCCGAGCGCCATCACCACCTCGGCCGACTGCCCGTCCAACTTCAGCGCCACCCTCAACAAGCCCTCGTACTCGTCGTACCCGCCGATGACCATCGACACGTCGAAGACCTACACGGCCACCGTGACCACCGACATCGGGCCGTTCACCATCCAGCTCGATCCCAAAACGGCGCCGAAGGCAGTCAACAGCTTCGTCTTCCTGGCCAAACAGCACTTCTTCGACTGCATCATCTTCCACCGTGTGATCCCGTCCTTCGTCGACCAGACCGGAGATCCCACCGGCAAGGGCACGGGTGGACCTGGCTACGAGTTCGCCGACGAGCTGCCCAAGACGGCCTCGCCCCAGTACCCGCTGGGCTCGGTGGCCATGGCCAACTCCGGGCCCAACACCAACGGCAGCCAGTTCTTCATCGTGGCCGGCCCCCAGGGGGAGACCCTGCCGCCCAGCTACTCGCTCTTCGGCACGGTGACCGCCGGGATGGCCGTGATCGACAAGATCAACGCCGACGGAGCCAGCAGCGGAACACCCGACCACCCTGCACCGGATGGTCTCGGTCACCATCTCCGAGTCCTAGCCGTTCGGGCCCGCCAGTCCGAACGCCGACCCCAGTCCACCTACCAACCCCAGCACCCAGGAGGAGACCACCATGGCCCCCGAGGTTCCCGCAGTCGACGGCTCCAGCCCGAAGACCCAACGCTTCGACGCCCCACCCCCCATGATCATCGACCCGGCCAAGCGCTACACGGCCGAGATGGTGACCTCCAAGGGAACCCTGACCATCGCCCTCGACCCCATCGCCGCTCCGGGCACGGTGAACAACTTCGTGTTCCTGGCCCGTTGGCACTACTACGACGGCATCGTCTTCCACCGGATCATTCCGGGCTTCATGCTCCAGGGCGGCGATCCGGAGGGATCGGGACGGGGTGGTCCCGGCTACCGGTTCAAGGACGAACTGCCCGCCCCCGGCCGCTACGAGATCGGCTCACTGGCAATGGCCAACGCCGGCCCCGACACCAACGGCAGTCAGTTCTTCATCGTGAGCGGTCCCTCGGGAGTCTCCCTGCCGCCCAGCTACTCCCTGTTCGGCAAGGTGGTCAGTGGGCACGACGTGGTCACGGCCATCGAGGCGGTGGGCAGCCGCTCGGGGGCGCCGTCGGAGGACGTCATCATCGAGTCGGTCACCATCACCGAGGCTGACTGACCCGGTCCCGGGAGCACCCGGCGGGGACGGCGGGGACGGCGGGTTCGGGTTCGGACCGGTCGGGATCGGACCGGATTCCGGTCAGGCCGGGAGGGCGCCGAGGCCCGCCTCGGCGCGGGCGCCGTCGAGATACACCGCCACCCGACCCACGCCTGCGGTGCGCCAGCCCCCGTCGGGATCCCGGATGAGGGCGGTGCGCTCGGGGATGCCGGCGACCGGCGTCCCGAGCGGCGCCAGGTGCACCGACCGGTGGAGCTTCTCGCCGTGGCCGTCCTCGTGGGTGTCACCGAAGTGGGGCACCACGGCCACGCCGGTCATCAGGCCCAGGCCGATGGTCAACCCGCCACCGCGTGCATCGACCATCGGGTCGGTGAGGGCCATGGCCGCAGCCGAGGAGCCGACGACGACGGCGCCGTCCCGCCACGCCCCCAGCAGGGCCTCCCAGACCAGTGAGGCCTTCAGCACGCTGCGGAGGTGCATGGGCGATCCCCCGGCCAGGTAGATCAGGCGGGCCTTGCGCATGACGGCGGCGGCTCCGACGTCCTCGGCGTCGGAGCGGGACAACACCATCAGCCCCTCGACCTGGCCACCGAGCGACTCGAACCACTCGCCGGCCCGTACCACCAGGCGCTCGGGGTGCTCGTAGGCCGCGGCCGTGGGCAGAACCAGCACCTCGGCGGATCCCGAGGCGGCCAGAAACTCGGCGTCGAACGTGCACCCCTCGGTCCACTCGCCTCCGCCAACGAGCGCCAACATGCCGGGTGATCGGTCCATCCGCCCAACTGTAGAGGTCGCTACTGTGCCGCCGGGGACCCGTGGGCCGACCGTCGGAGCAACCTGCCCATGGCGTCGCAGACCTCGGTGGCCAGGGCCAGGGAGTCGGGCAGGAACCCCATTCCCATGAACCCATGGATCTGGTCGTCGTAGCACCGATACTCGACGGGGACCCCGGCGGCCCGCAGCACCTCGGCGTAGTTCGTCCCGTCGTCCCGCAGAGGGTCGAAGCCCGCCGTCACCACCAGGGCTGGGGCCACCCCCCGGTGATCCTCGGCCAACAGGGGCGATGCCCTCCACGCCGTCCAGTCCTCGGGATCGGGCAGGTACAGGCGCCTCGCCTGCTCCATGCCCTGGCTGGTGAGGAAGAAGCCGTCGGCCAGGCTCCGCACCGTCTCGGTCGTGAGACGGGCGTCGACGGCCGGATAGATCAGGCCCTGGGCGGCTGGCGGAAGCACGTCGCCCACCGGCCCGCCGGCCCGGGCCTCGAGGGCCACCACGGCGGCGAGGTTGCCGCCGGCGCTGTCCCCCATGACCCCGACGCGGTGGGGATCGATGCCCAGCTCGTCGGTGTGACGCTGAACCCAGGAGTAGGCGGCGACCGCGTCATCGACGCCGGCCGGAAACGGGTGCTCGGGGGCCAGCCGATAGTCCACGGCCACCACCAGGCACCGGGCGGTGGCGGCGAGCAGGCGACAGCCGGCGTCGTGGGTATCGAGATCACCGGTGACCCAACTGCCACCGTGGTAGTAGACGATCGCGGGCGGCAGCCGTCGGTCGCCGCCGATGCCGAGCCCGGAGCCGTACTGCCGGTAGATCCGCACCGGGATCGGGGGTGCACCTTCGGGTCCTGGCACCAGGCGGTCCCAGGTGTGGACGTCGGTGCGGACCGGCATGGCCAGATGCGTCGTCCTTCGGAGTTGGGTTCGCATGACCACGGGGTCGGCCGGCTGCGCCCCACCATCGGGCCCACTCCTTCCCCCATCGAATCTGCTGGCCAGCTCCAGCAGGGCCTGGACCCCCCGGTTGAGTACTCGTCCGCCCCGCTCCACCGGCTCCCTCTTGCCCAATATGGCCAGCACCAGCTCGGGACGGCTCAGCAGTCCGGCCACACCGCGCGCTGCCAGGGGCCAGCGCTCGTTGGCGCGCTGGATCCGCCGGCTGTAGATGGCCCGGTTGCGGGAACCGCGCCACGGGCCCCGGTCGGAACCCGGGCCTGACCCCGAGTTCGGCTCCGGTCCCGGCCCTGCTCCCCCGCCGGCCGCGGTGGCGGTGGCAGCTGCCACCGGTCTGGTGCGTCGCCCACCGGCCCTCGACGCGGTCGGTTTGGCCCGGGTGGTCTTGGCGTCGCCTTTGGGCACCCCGTCCTTGGCGTTCGCCCGGGCCTTGGTGTTGGCCCGGGCTGGGGCGGGCTTGGCCGAAGCTCCGGGGGTCGTTCGACGGGCGGATGGGCCCCGAGCTGGAGTGTCGTCCATAGGCCACCATCGTGGCGGGAGGGTGGTGTGAAGGCAAGCGCTCCCGTCGGCGTCACGGCGATCGGATCGCTGGACCGGCCCCCCTTCCGGGGGCGCGGAAGGACCGAACTGCGGGCAGGCTGGACGGGTCGGGGGCACGCTGCTCGCGTCGGGGGCAGGCTGGACGGGTCGGGTCGCCCCGACGGACAGGTCCGACACGAGCAGCACGAGGGTTCATGAGAGGTGGATCATGAGGAGAGCAGCAGTACGAAAGGCCATGCAGGCGACACACTTCGCCGGGGCCAGCGCCATCGTCACCGGGGGTGCTTCGGGTATCGGGAAGGCCCTGGCCACCGAGCTGACGGCACGCGGCGCATCCGTCCTCGTGGCCGACATCGACGGTTCCGGCGCAGCTTCCGTGGCCGATGCCCTCCAAAGGCCGGGCACCGGTCCGGGTTCCGCCACCGCCGTCACGCTGGATGTGACCGACGCCGACGCGGTGGCCGGGGTGGTCGGCCGATTCGCCGCCGACCACGACGGGCTGGACTTCCTCTTCAACAACGCCGGCATTGGCATCGGGGGCGAGGTCCGGGAGCTGACCCTGGCCCACTGGCAGCGGGTCATCGACGTCAACCTGCGCAGCGTGGTCCACGGTGTGACCGCCGCTTATCCGATGATGATCGCTCAGGGCCGGGGCCATATCGTCAACACGGCGTCACTCTCCGGCCTGGTCCCCAGCCCCCTGCTGGTGCCGTACTCGACCACCAAGCACGCGGTGGTGGGCCTCAGTGTCGGGCTCCGGGTGGAGGCGGCCAACCACGGGGTGCGGGTCAGCGTGGTCTGTCCCGGAGTCATCGACACCCCTCTCCTCGACAAGCCGAACCCGGACGACCTGCCCCCGACAGACTCCATGCCCGATATCCGGGACCTGCTCACACGGATGGTGGGCCAGCCCTATCCGGCCATCTCACTGGCCCGTGACGTCCTCGACCGGGTGGCCCTGGACCGGGCCATCATCGTTTCGCCCCGCCACGCCCGCCTGGTCTGGGCCGCCTACCGGCTCGCGCCCGGCCTCCTCATCGACCAGAGCCCCCGCCGTCTCCGGGCCATCACCGGTCCCCGCCTGGACCGGTCATGCTGAGTCGAGGATCAGGTCCGCCGGAGGGACGTCGCACGGAGAATTCCTGAGAAAGCGGTCCGGCACAGGGGCCAGAGCGCCGTTATCAGGGGCCCCACTACCATTGACCCCTATGCCAATCGCACGCGTGGGAATTGTCGGATCCGGGATCATGGGCTCAGGCATCGCCGAGACGGCAGCCACCCACGGCTTCGAGGTGGTCCTGCGGTCCCGGAACCAGTCCACCGCTGACGCCACCCTGGCCTCGATGGAGAAGTCGCTCAACCGTCAGGTGGAGAAGGGCAAGAAGACCGAGGCCGAGCGGGACGAGGCCCTGGCCCGGGTCACCGGCACCTCCGACCTGGCCGCCCTGAAGGACCTGGACCTGGTCATCGAGTCGGTGGTCGAGGACCTGGCCGTCAAAAAGGAGCTCTTCAACGAGCTCGACCGCATCACCGCCGAGCACACCATCCTGGCCACCAACACCTCCACCCTCCCGGTCATCGAGCTGGCCATGCAGACCGGACGGCCCGACAGGGTGTGCGGAGTCCACTTCTTCAACCCGGCCCCGGTGATGGAGCTGGTCGAGCTGGTCAGGCCCCTGACCGCCTCCGACGAGACCCTGGCCTCGGTCCGCACGTTCGCCGAGGCCTGCGGAAGACCCCCGTCGAGGTCAAGGACCAGGCCGGGTTCATCGTGAACGCCCTCCTGTTCCCGTACCTGAACAACGCCGTGCGGCTCTACGAGCAGGGCGTGGCCTCGGTGGAGGACATCGACACCGCCATGAAGGGCGGCTGCGGCTTCCCCATGGGGCCGTTCGCCTTGCTGGACCTGGTCGGACTGGACACGTCGCTGGCCATTCTGGATGCGCTCTACGCCGAGTTCCGCGACCCCAACTACGCCGCCGTGCCCCTCCTGCGCCGCATGGTCAGCCGCCGAGCTCCTGGGCCGCAAGTCGGGCCAGGGCTTCCTCGACTACCGCAAGTAGGACGCGGACGGGCGTGCTCTCGCCAGCCGCCTCCCCTCTGGGGGACAATGGGGGGATGAGCGACGGAGACCAGGTGGAGGCCGAGGGCCGGGCCGGAAGCGGGGTCTCCGCCGCGAACGGGACACAGGGGGAACCGGAGAAGCCCGGGGCCGGATCGACTGCGACCCCCGTCCGGGACAAGCCCTGGGTCATGCGGACCTACTCCGGCCACTCCACGGCCAAGGCGTCCAACCAGCTCTACCGGACCAACCTGGCCCAGGGCCAGACCGGCCTGTCCATCGCCTTCGACCTCCCCACCCAGATCGGCTACGACCCCGACTCCCCCGAGGCGGCCGGCGAGGTGGGCAAGGTGGGTGTGCCGGTGGCCCACCTCGGCCACATGGCCCAGCTCCTCGACCAGATCCCCGTCGAGTCCATGAACACCTCGATGACCATCAACGCCACCGCCGGGTGGCTGCTGGGCCTGTACATCGCCAACGCCGAGGACCACGGGGTCGACCCCCGGGTGCTCTCGGGCACCACCCAGAACGACATCGTGAAGGAGTACCTGTCCCGGGGGACCTTCATCTTCCCGCCCCTGCCCAGTCGCCGGCTGACCGTGGACACCATCGCCTACACCGTCCGCAACGTCCCCAAGTGGAACCCGATCAACGTGTGCAGCTACCACCTCCAAGAGGCGGGGGCCACTCCCCACCAGGAGGTGGCCTACGCCCTGGCCACGGCCATCGGCGTGCTGGATGCCGTGCAGGCCTCGGGCCAGATCCCCGACCGACGAGTTCCCCTCGGTGGTCGGCCGGATCTCCTTCTTCGTCAACGCCGGGGTCCGCTTCGTCGAGGAGACCTGCAAGATGCGGGCCTTCACCGCCCTGTGGGACCGGGTGTGCTCCGAGCGCTACGGCGTCACCGACCCCAAGCTGCGACGCATGCGCTACGGGGTGCAGGTCAACTCCCTGGGCCTGACCGAGGCGCAGCCGGAGAACAACGTGCCGCGGATCGTCCTGGAGTCGCTGGGGGTGACGCTGTCCAAGGGGGCCCGGGCCCGTGCCCTGCAGCTCCCGGCCTGGAACGAGGCCCTCGGACTCCCCCGGCCCTGGGACCAGCAGTGGTCCCTCCGCATCCAGCAGATCCTGGCCTTCGAGTCCGACCTCCTGGAGTACGGCGACATCTTCGACGGCTCGGTGGTCATCGAGAAGAAGACGACCGAGGTGGCCGAGGCCTCGTGGGCCGAGCTGGAGGACGTGCTCTCGCTGGGCGGCGCCTTCGAGGCCATCGACGAGCTCAAGTCCCGCCTGGTGGCGCAGCCAGGCCGAGCGGGTCCGCCGCATCGAGACCGGCGAGCTGCAGGTGGTCGGCGTCAACTGCTTCACCGAGACGGCGGAGTCACCCCTGTCGCCGGAGAGCGATGGCGGGGGCGGTATCGGGTCGATCCTGCGGGTCGACCCGGCCGTGGAGTCCGAGCTGCGGGCCGACGTGGAGGCGTGGCGTGTCGGAGCGGGACGGTGCCGCCGTGGCCCGGGCCCTGGACGCTCTGCGGCGGGCGGCCGAGGGCACCGAGAACATCATGCCGGCCACCATCGCCCTGGCCCACGCCGGCGGCACCACCGGTGAGTGGGCCGGCGCCCTGCGCGAGGTGTTCGGCGAGTACCGGGCCCCCACCGGGGTCGGCGGCGGCGTCGGGCACCGGGGCACCGAGTTCCGTGCCGTGCTGGCCCGGTCGAAGGCACTGGCCGACCGGACCGGCGGCCCCCCGAAGCTGCTGGTGGCCAAGCCCGGTCTCGACGGTCACTCCAACGGTGCCGAGCAGATCGCCGTGGCCGCCCGGGACGCCGGCTTCGAGGTCGTCTACCAGGGCATCCGTCTGTCACCGGCCGAGATCGCCGCCGCCGCCCGGGACGAGGACGTCGACGTGGTCGGCATCTCCATCCTGTCGGGGTCGCACCTCGAGCTGGTCCCCGAGGTGGTCGACCGCCTGCGGGCCGCCGGGGTCGACGCCCCGGTGGTGGTGGGCGGGATCATCCCCCCCGAGGACGCCGAGATCCTGGTGGGCAAGGGCGTGGCCCGGGTGTACACGCCCAAGGACTTCGAGATCGGCCAGATGATGGACGACATGCTGGGCCTGGCCGAGGAGCACCGGGCCACGTCGGTGCGCTGAGCCCGGGGCCGACCGGCGCCGGCCCGGGCGCGCGGTCCGGCGGCCCGGGGCGGGGTTCCGGTCCGGGTCGGCCATCGGGGCTCTCTCGGTTGTCATCGGTAACCGGTCTACGGCGTAGACCGTCGAGGGCGGTCCGGTTCCACCCCTTCGTCGCTGCCACCGGATAGGTTCCCGACGTGCCCACCCGTCGCAACTCCCATGGCCGGCATCCTCTCCGGCCCCATCGACGCCCCGCCCGAGGACAGGCTGGCCAAGGTGTATCCCAAGGTCGAGGCGGTGGTCGGCATGAGGGTGAGCCACCGGGCCAGCGGCTTCAGCGGCGCGCTGGTGCGGATCGAGGGCGGCGGCGTCGAGATCCGCGGGCAGACCGGACTCGAACGGGTCTTCCGCCTGGCCCCGGGGGCGTTCTCCGTCGACGGACGAGCGGTCTCCCTGGTCCGGCCGGCGCCGGCCGGAGCGTCGGGAGGTCGGGCGGCCCCGGTCACCGCCTCGGGATCGGTGGCCGTGGCCGGCGCTCGGCCCGGGTGGCCCGGGCCGGCCGCCTGTGGGTCGAGGGCGTCCACGACGCCGAACTGGTGGAGCGGGTGTGGGGCGACGACCTACGCATCGAGGGCGTGGTGGTCGAACGCCTGGACGGCATCGACCACCTGGGCGCGGCGATCGAGGAGTTCCGTCCCGGTCCGGCCCGAAAGCTCGGGGTCCTGGTCGACCACCTGGTGGACGGGCAGCAAGGAGTCGCGCATCGCCCCGAGCCTCCGCCACCCCCAGGTCCTGATCACCGGCACGCCGTTCGTCGACGTGTGGGAGGCGGTGAAGCCGTCGGTGCTGGGCATCGAGGCCTGGCCCCGGATCCCCATGGGCCTCGACTGGAAGACCGGCGTCTGCCAGGCGCTCGGATTCGGGGACCCGCCGACGACCTGGAAGCGGATCCTGGCGTCGGTCGCTACCTACGCCGACCTGGAGCCGGCCCTGGTCGGGGCGGTGGAGCGGCTCATCGACTTCGTCACCGACCCCACCTGAGTCCCCGGACCTGCAGCCCCGGACCGGCTCGGCGGCTCAGCCCCCGGACCGGCTCAGCCTCCGGCCCAGGGCGGTCGCGGCGGGTGGTGGCCGGTCGGGACCACCACCGGCCGCTGAACCGCCACGCCGGGGGCCGGTGCGCCTCGTCGGCCACCACGACCCGGGGCCGGGGCCAGGCCTGATCGACGGCGGCGGCGAGGACGGCCAGCACCACCGGGTCGATCTCCGGCCGCGGGGCGATCCCTGTCGGGGTCCCAGGGGCTGGTCCGGCGGGGGCCGGAATGCCGGCTGGGGCCGAGGCTCCGGACGGGGCGGCCGGTGAGCCACTGCTCACAGCGGCATGTTCCCGTGCTTGCGCTTGGGCAGGTCCTCCCGCTTGGACACCAGCAGGGCCAGGCTCCGCACCAGCACCCGGCGGGTCTCGGCCGGGTCGATGACGTCGTCGACGTACCCCCGCTCGGCGGCGGCGTAGGGATTGGCGTAGCGCTCGGTGTACTCCTCCACCAGCTCCTTGCGCCGGCCGACCGGGTCGGCGGCCTCGGCCAGGTCCCGCCGGTAGACGATCTCGACGGCTCCCTCGGGGCCCATCACGGCCAGCTCGGCCGACGGCCAGGCGTAGGCCAGGTCGGCCCCGATGGACTTGGAGTTCATGACCACGTAGGCCCCGCCGTAGGCCTTGCGGGTGATGATCTGCACCCGGGGGACGGTCGACTCGCAGTAGGCGTAGAGCAGCTTGGCCCCGTGGCGGATGATGCCCCCGTACTCCTGGTCGGTGCCGGGCATGAAGCCGGGCACGTCGACGAAGGTGATGAGGGGGACGTTGAAGGCGTCGCAGGTGCGGACGAAGCGGGCGCCCTTCTCCGAGGCGTCGATGTTCGAGCACGCCGGCCAGCATCTGGGGCTGGTTGCCGACGATGCCGACCGCCCGGCCGTCGATGCGGGCGAAGCCGCACACCAGGTTCATGGCCCAGTGGTGGTTGACCTCGAAGAACTCACCGTCGTCGACCACCGCCTCGATGACCTTCTTCATGTCGTAGGGCTGGTTGGGCGACGCCGGCATGAGGTCGGTGAGCTCGGGGGTGAGCCGCTCGGGATCGTCCCCCGAGACGACCAGCGGGGCCTCCTCCAGGTTGTTGGAGGGGAGGAAGCTCAGCAGGTAGCGGACGTCGTCGAGGCAGGCCTTCTCGTCGGGGGCCACGAAGGCGGCCACCCCGGACTTGGTGGCGTGGCTCATGGCCCCGCCCAGCTCCTCCAGGGTCACGTCCTCGCCGGTCACCGTCTTCACCACGTCGGGCCCGGTGATGAACATGTGGCTGGTCCCCTGGACCATGAAGATGAAGTCGGTCATGGCCGGGCTGTAGACCGCACCCCCGGCGCACGGCCCGAGGATCACGCTGATCTGCGGGATCACCCCCGAGGCCTGGGCGTTGCGGTGGAAGATGCCGCCGTAGGAGTGGAGCGAGACCACACCCTCCTGGATGCGGGCGCCGGCCCCGTCGTTGAGGCCGATCATCGGCACCCCGATGGAGCTGGCCAGGTCCATGACCTTGTGGATCTTCTCGGCGAACACCTCGCCCAGGGCCCCGCCGAAGACGGTGAAGTCCTGGCTGAACACGCAGACCCGACGGCCCTCGATGGTGCCGAAGCCGGTGATCACCCCGTCGGTGTAGGGCCGGTTCTCCTCGAGGCCCATGCCGTGGGCCCGGTGCCGGGCCAGCATGTCGAGCTCCTGGAACGAGCCGTCGTCGAGGAGGTAGTCGATCCGCTCCCGGGCCGTCATCTTGCCCTTGGCGTGGTGCTTCTCCACCGCCCGGGGGGAGCCTGCGTTCCGGGCCAGCTCGCGTCGCTCGGCCAGTTCTTCCAGTCGTTGGGTCATCGGGTGATCCATGGTCTGTGAGGCTACCGGACCAGGCACGGGGGTTTCGATACCGGGTCAGCCGGCCGGGATTGACCCAGTGGGGGCCGCACCACACGTAGGTGACCTGGCTCTGTGCGTCCGACACCCGCGGCGGCTCGCACCATTCCCGGTCCCGAGCCCGGTCGCGGTCCCGCGCCCGCGTCGGCGGACCGTGGCCGTCCCGGGGACCGGCGCCAGGTAGGCCACCACGCTCCTCCCCACGTACCGCCGCTTCGAGCTCGTGGTCCCGCTCACCGATGAACGAGTGGCGATACGTCGAGCGGGCCGGTGAAGGTGGCGGCTCCCGCGGCGCCGGACGGCACCGTCCCGGGCCGGGGAGGGGCGTCGGCTCCCACCGTTCGATCCCGTAGACCGCCACGACCAGCTCACCGGCCACGATCACCGCCCACCGGGGCGAGCGGGACGATCGGGGATCGATCCACCGCCTCCCGATCCGCCAGCCGTGACGGACCGGTCTCGTAGTCATGTCGGCGCCCCTGTCCCCGACGCGCAGCAGCACCACCTGGTGGTCCCGCTTGAACTTGGCCCGCTTGGCCAGACCGGGTTCCCAGCTCGGCCGCCGGCTGACGTTGCCCTCCCAGTTTGAGGTCCTGCTGGAGGCCGAGGGCGTCGGCGGTGGCCGCCTCGCACCAGGCGGGCCTCGTCGGCACTCAGCCCGTAGCGCAGGATCTCCACCCGCACCGGACCGTCCCGGGCCTCCACCTCCCGGATCCGCTCCAGCGCGGGGAACGCATCGGTCCGTTCGGCGGCGTCACCGGGTGCCGTCCTCGGCCCTCGGGCCGGGGTGCGTCGGCGGCTGGTTCCGCCTGGACCGGGGTGTCAGGGTCGACGTGGGCGTGGCCGGGCTGGCATCGAGCCGGTCCGGCCTCAGCCTGGCCGTCGGCCTCGTCGGCCGCGTCGGCGACGCCGGGGCGTCGGCGCGAGCCGCCTGCAGATGGCGAAAGCAGCGGTTTCCACGCCCCCGACCCACGTAGAACGGCTCGACCGGATCCGGGGTCCGTCAGCAGGTAGACGTACCACCCCAACTTGGCCGCCACGCCCGGCGGGAACGCCATGTCGAAGGGATCACGGAGCAGGGGGCTGTGATCACGGTCAGCCGGGTCCGGCTCGACGCCAGAGTCAGATCCGGTCGGAGGAACGCCTCGCTCTCGCTCAACCGGCAACGGCGTCGACCGCGTCGACACCACGGAGACCGGTGGTCGGGCCCGGGAGGTCGAACGTACCGTGCCGGGGCCGCTCTCGGGTTGGTCGACGGCCGGACCGGATACGCCCGGAGCATCTTCTGCGCATCCGCGGGTTCGATGTCCGGCGCCGTCCCGGGCCCGGAGGGCTGAGCGGACTGGGCCGGCTCCTCGGTCGCGTTCGTGGGCACAGGGACCGACGGCACGGGCGCCGGCGCTCGCCGCTCATCGGCCGGGGCCGGGATGCTCGGGACACCGATCGATGGCGATCGACGGGCCTCTGCCTCCTCGGGGTTGTCCTCAGAGGCCGCCGGAGCCCTGTCCATCGGTGTGACCGCTCACTCCTGGACGAGCTCGATCAGGGTGCCGAACGCCCCTTTGGGATGCACGAAGGCCACGGTCGTCCCCCGTGATCCCGGACGGGGAGCCTGGTCGATGACCTGGCCTCCGTGGTCCTTGACCGACTGGAGGGCCACGGCGCAGTCGGCCACCCGGTAGCCGACGTGGTGGAGACCGGGTCCCTTCTTCTCCAGGTACTTGGCCACCGGTGAGTCCTCGCGGGTGGGGGTGAGCAGCTGGATGTAGCTGTCGGCCACCTTCAGGAGCGCCTCCTCGACCCCGTCGGACTCGACCACCTCGCGGTGGTCCACGGTGGCCCCGAAGGTCTCCTCGTAGTAGCCGATGGCCGCCTCCAGGTCGGGCACGGCGATGGCCACGTGGTCGATCTCGGTCAGCAGCGTGCTCGGTCATGCCCCGTGCCTCCGGAACAGCGTGATCCGGTCCTCGCCCACCTCGGCGCGGAACTCGGGATCGTCGATGCCCAGCCCCTCCTCGGGGGCCAGGCACAGCACGCCGATCTTCCCCTCGTGCAGGTTCTTGTGTACCTGGTAGGCGGCGTCCCCCACCTCGTCGAGGGGGTGGACCGCCGACAGCGGCGGGAGGATCTTGCCCTCGCACACCAGCTGGTTGGCGTCCCAGGCCTCCCGGTAGTTGGCGAAGTGGGATCCCTTGATGGTCTTGAGCTTCATCCACAGGTGCCGGTTGTCGTACTCGATCATGTAGCCCGAGGTGGCCGCGCAGGTCACGATGGTCCCGCCCCGCTTGGCCGCGAACACCGACGCCCCCATGGTCTGTCGCCCGGGGTGCTCGAACACGATGTCCACGTCGTCGCCGACCAGGCCCCGGATGTCCTTGCCCAGCCGTCGCCACTCCGACTCGTCCTGGGTGTGCTCGTCCTTCCAGAACCGGTAGTTGGCCACCTTGCGATCGATGACCGCCTCCACCCCGAGCTCGTGGAGCAGTTCGACCTTCGACGGCGACGAGACCACGCCGACCGGCGTCCCGCCCCCGTTCAGCACGTACTGCACGGCATAGGCGCCCGAGCCCGCCCGGACGCCCCCCACACCAGCACCTTGTCGCCCTGGCTCATGTGGGCGCCGTTCTTGGACACCAGCATCCGGTAGGAGGTCGAGTTGCACAGGGCGTTGGCCGCGGCCTCCTCCCAGGTCAGGTGCGTGGGCTTGGGCATCAGCTGGTTGGCCTTGACCACGGCCAGGTCGGCCAGCCCGCCGAAGTTGGTCTCGAAGCCCCAGATACGCTGGTTGTCGGCCAGGATCGAGTCGTCGTGGGCGCTCGGGCTCTGGTCGTCGACGTAGTTGCAGTGGACGGTGACCTTGTCGCCGGGCTTCCAGTTCCGCACAGCCGACCCGGTCCGCAGGACCACGCCCGAGGCGTCGGACCCGACCACGTGGTAGTCGAGTGCGTGCCGCTTGCCCCAGGCGCTCTCCTTGCCCAGCCGGTCGAGGAACCCGAAGGTGGGCAGGGGCTCGAAGATGGACGTCCACACGGTGTTGAAGTTGATGGCGCTGGCCATCACGGCGATGTACGCCTCGTCGGGGGCGAGTTCGGGCACGGCCACGTCGCCGACGTGGAGCGACTTCCGGGGGTCCTTGTCCTCGGTCTCGAGGCCCTCGAACATGTCCACCTCGTCCCGGAGGACGAACGAGGCACGGTAGTGGTCCGGGAAGCGGAATGGCCTCGAGCTCGTCGCCCGAAGCACCGGCCTGGATGGCTGAGAGGAACTCCTGCATGGGAGGGGAGGATAGTCCGCCCGTCATTCGTGGATCCCGGCCCGGGCCGGGATCGAGGCCGACCGGGCCACAGCCGTCCCTTCAGGACGGCCGCGCCCGGCGCAGGGAACGACCACGGGGGCGGGCCGGCCGACCACGGGACGAGGTCGGGGGCAATCGGGGGCGGGCCGGAAAGGGCCATCGGCGGACCGGGCCGGTCCTGGGTTCGTGTGGTCGGGCCGGCAGGCGAGGCCGTATCATGGTCCCGTCGCCGTGGCGGGCCCGTGGGGGAACGCCGCCTGATCTGGCCGCCAGGCCGCGGAGGTCGTCATGTCCGGAACCGTCATCGTCGCAGGGGCCAGGACCCCGATCGGCAAGCTGTCCGGCGCCCTCGGCGGGTTCGCGGCCACCGAACTGGGCGGGTTCGCCATCGCCGGCGCCCTCGAGCGGGCCGGCATCACGCCGGAGCAGGTCGACTACGTCTTCATGGGCCAGGTCATCCTGGCCGGAGCCGGGACAGATCACCGCCCGCCAGGCCGCCGCCAACGCCGGCATCCCGATGAGCGTGCCCTGCCACCACCGTCAACAAGGTCTGCCTGTCCGGGCTCAACGCCATCTACCTGGCCGACCTGATGATCAACGCCGGCGAGGCCGACATCGTGGTGGCCGGGGGCATGGAGTCGATGACCCAGGCCCCCTACCTGCTTCCCGGGGCCCGCGCCGGCTACCGGATCGGGGACCAGACCGTCGTCGACTCGATGATGTACGACGGCCTGTTCTGCGCCTTCGACAACTGCGCCATGGGTCTGGGCACCGAGCGGTACAACGGAGCCGACGGGGTGTCCCGCGAGCGCCAGGACGCCTTCAGCGCCCTCTCCCACGAGCGGGCCGCCGCCGCCATCAAGGACGGCAAGTTCGCCGACGAGATCGTCCCGGTCAGCGTTCCCCAGCGCAAGGGTGATCCCCTGGTGGTCGACACCGACGAGGGCGTCCGTCCGGAGACCACCGCCGAGTCCCTGGGCAAGCTGCGCCCGGCCTTCGACAAGAGCGGCACCATCACCGCCGGGCAACGCCTCCCAGATCTCCGACGGCGGCGCCGCGGTCATCGTGATGTCCAAGGCCAAGGCCGAGGAGCTCGGACTCACCCCGCTCGGCGAGCTGGTCAGCTACGGCCAGGTGGCCGGACCCGAGCCCGTCGCTGCTCCACCAGCCCTCCCACGCCACCTCGGTGGCACTGGACAAGGCCGGACTCAAGGTGAGCGACATCGACATCTTCGAGATCAACGAGGCCTTCGCCGCCGTGGGCTGCGCCTCGGCCGCCGACCTCGGCATCAGCGACGACGTGGTCAACGTGAACGGTGGGGCCATCGCCCTCGGCCACCCGGTCGGCATGTCCGGCACCCGGCTGGCCCTCACCGCGCTCCTCGAGCTCAAGCGTCGGGGTGGCGGCACCGCAGCCGTGAGCCTGTGCGGCGGCGGCGGCCAGGGTGACGCCGCGGTGCTGCGCACGCTCTGACCAGGGACTCGAAGACGTCCGGGTCGGTCTGAGCCTCCGGGCCCGGATCGGGTTGAGCGGGGTCAATAGGGCGGTTTGAACACCCCGACCAGGGTGGCACACCCGTGGACCACGTCCTCCCAGGCGCCGACGTCGAGGGCCAGGACGGCCAGGGCGCAGGTGGGGAAGCCGTGGGCCTCGAGCTGGCGCGATCGGAGGATGTGCGATTGTCGTCCTCCACGCCGATCGTCCGGGATCGGCGAGGAGCAGCCACGACGCTTCGAACACCGTCGGGTTGTGTCCGACGACGAGGGCGCTCCCCACGCCCTCGTCGATCTCCCGGACGTACTGGAAGAGGAGATCGGGGTCGGCACCGTAGAGCGAGAGGTAGGCGTCCACCGGGAGCCGTCCACCCATGGCCTCGACGACCAGGTCGGCGGTCTGGCGGGTCCGGACGGCGGCCGAGCAGACGGCGAGCTCGGGTCGGGGAACGCCGTCCGGATGGGTCCCGAGCATCGAGGTCGAGGTCGACAGGGTCCGCGGCCAGCCGCTTCCCGAGGGCGGAGGCATCGCGTCGGCCCCGTGCGGTGAGTGGACGCTGTCGGTCGCTCGCCGCCCCAGGGGGCGTCGGATGCGGCCTTGGCGTGGCGGAGGATCCAGAGATAGCGGACGGGCGGGCTCACCGGGGCCGACCATCCCTCACGGGCATGCGGGTGCCGTCATGGGACGGCAGCTGGGTGCACGTGCCCGCTCCGGGGTGTCCGTCGGGCCGGCTCATCCGTCTCAGGCTTCGACCTCCCGACGTCCCTCGAGCGCCCGGCCCAGGGTCAGCTCGTCGGCGTACTCGAGGTCGCCGCCCACCGGGAAGTCCGCTGGCGATCCGGGTGACGGTGAGACCCAGGGGCTTGAGCAGGCGGGCCAGGTACATGGCGGTGGCCTCGCCCTCGAGGTTGGGGTTGGTGCAGAGGATGACCTCGGTGATCCCCTCCGCCTCGACCCGAACCAGCAGCTCCCGCACCCGGAGCTGCTCCGGGCCGATTCCCTCGATGGGGTTCAGGGCCCCCTGGAGCACGTGGTACTGCCCGAGAACTCCCCGGTCTTCTCCACCGAGACGATGTCCCGGGGGTCCTCCACCACGCACACCGAGGTGGCGTCCCGCCGGTCGTCGAGGCAGATGGCGCACAGCCCCCCCTCGGCCACGTTGAAGCACCGGGTGCACAGGGTGATCCGCTCCTTCACGGCGATGATGGCCTCGGCCAGCCGGAGGGCGTCCTCGGGGGCCACCTTCAGGAGGTGGAAGGTGATCCGCTGGGCCGATTTGGGGCCCACCCCGGGCAGCCGTCCCAGCTCGTCGATCAGGGTCTGCAGCGGCCCGGAGAAGATGGCCACCTAGCCCACCTCCTCGGCACCGGGGAAGGCCTGCAGCACCCGGGCCTCCGCCGAGTTGTCGACGTCGGCGACCTCCCCGAGCTCGGCTTCGTCGAACACCGACAGGTCCTCGTGGTCGTCGCGCTCGTCCCGGTGCTCCCGGTCGTCCCGGTCGTCCCGGTCGTCAGGGTGGGCTTGGTCGGCACCGGGGCGGATCCGGCCGCCGGGAGGGCGGCCGGGCGCGGGGCTGGTGGGCGATCGGATGACGGGGTCACCGATGAGGACCCGGTCGTACCGGCGGAGACCGCCGGTCGCCGGAGCCGGGCTCGTCGTAGCCGTCGGCGGACGATCCGGACCGGTTGCGGGGCGGCTCGGCCCCGGGGTCGACGACCAGCTCGAGGCCGACGGGCCGGCCGAACTGCTCGGACAGCGCGGCCTCGATCTCGCCCCGCACCTCCTCGCACCGGTTCCGGTGGATCTCGTTGGGCAGGCCGAACACGGCCCGTTCGCCCTCGACGCCGACGAAGCGGCCGGCCTGGAACAGCGCCTTGGCCTTGGGCCTCAGGCGACCGATGACGTGATCGCCCCAGGCCTGCACCAGTTGGTCGCGGGTGGGGAACGGACCGGCGGAGGCCGGCCGACGTCGCGGGCGTATCGGAGTGCGTGGTGGGCGTCCCGGATGCCGATCCCCGGGCGGTCCCGGTGGTGCGGGACCGTCGGTGGGGCCGTCCCTGATGGATCCGTCGTCGGTGGGCCCGTCCGATGGGTCCGTCGTCGGTGGGTCCGATGGTCCGACGGTGCCGTCCGATGGTGCCGGACCTGTCGGACCGTGGGGCCGCTTCCACCCGATCGACGCTCCCGTGGCGGACTGGCGTCGGTACGCCCCAGCGTCCGCTGACCGGTACGCCCGGATCGGGTTCGATCGGTCGGCACCGGCGGGAGCTGCCGCCGGAGTCTCCGAGCCCCGGTGGGTGGCGGATGGGCGGCAGGGGCGGCCGCTGGGGCCGCATCGAGGCCGGGGCGGCGGGTTGGGCCCGGGTGGCAGGGACGGCCGGTTGGGCAGCACCCGAGGCAGGAGCAACGGGTGACCGTGCCGTCGACTCGAGACGTTCGATCCGGGCCAGGAGCGCCTGGGGCGAGTCGTCGGCCTCGGGATGGGCCAGCCGGACCAGGGCCACCTCGAGGTTCACCCGGGGGTCCGGGGCGTCGCGCATGGCGACCTGGGCCTGCCCGAGGACCTCCATGGCCCGGACCAGGGCGGCCAGGCCCACCCGCCCGGCCCGGGCGGCCAGATCGTCCCGCTCGCCTCCGGATACCGCCATCAGATCCGGTGCCACCAGGGCCAGAAAGCCCTGCCGCAGGTAGTCGACCAGATCGCCGGTGAGCTGCTGGGGACTGAAGCCGGCCGACGTCAGGTGGGCCACCGCCACCAGGGCCCGCCCGATGTCCCGCTCGGCCAGGGCCTCGACCACCTCGTCGAGCTCGGGCAGGTCGTCGTCGACCGAGTCCGAAGCCACCACCTGGTCGAGGACCGAGAGGGCGTCGCGGGCCGAGCCCCTGCCCCGCCGCACCGCCAGGTCCAGGGCCTCGTCGGGCACCTCCAGGTGGGCGTCACGACGCACCTGGTCCAGCAGCTCGCCCAGGGTCTCCGGGCCCGAGCAGGCGGAACTCGAAGTGCTGGGTACGGCTCCTGATGGTGGGCAGCACCTTCTGGGGATCGGTGGTGGCCAGCACGAAGATGACGTGGGCCGGCGGTTCCTCAAGGGTCTTGAGCAGCGCGTTGGAAGCCGCCGTGGACAGCATGTGGACCTCGTCGACGATGTAGACCTTCTGGCGGCCCGGCGTGCCCAGGGCAGCGCGGGACACCAGGTCCCGCATGGCCTCCACCCCGTTGTTGGAGGCGGCATCGAGCTCGTGGACGTCGAGAGAGGTGCCCTTGGCGATCTCCACACAGGAGGCGCACACCCCGCAGGGTTCACCGTCGCGGAGGTCGGTGCAGTTGAGTGCCTTGGCCAGGATCCGGGCCGTAGACGTCTTGCCCGTCCCGCGGGGTCCGCTGAACAGATAGGCGTGGGCCACCCGCTGGTCCCGCACGGCGTTCCGGAGGGCCAGCACCACGTGGTCCTGGCCTCGGACCTCACCGAAAGTGGAGGGACGGAACCGCCGATACAGCGACTGGTAGGGGGTGTCGTCCGGTAGGTCGGCCACGTCGTGGGAGCCTACCGGTCACCACGATACGCGTTTCCGCCCCCAGACACCCGAACCGCCCCGGTCCGGTCAGGTGCATCGGTAGGGTCCGGACGCACTGTCGGCCCCAGCCCTTCCCGACCGGGTTCTCGCCCCGACGTTCTGTGCGACGGCCAGGTTGGCTACGGCACACGGCCTGACCTGCTGAGAGCTGCTGCCTTCCGACCCTGACTCGATTCACAGGAGGACGTTGCGCAGGACCCAGCCGTCGCACACAACGTCGGGGCGGCCCCGATGCTACCTCTCGGGGGCCGGCCGGGGTCGGTCGAGTACCTGGTTACTCGGGACGGGCGGGTGCCGAGAGGAAGGGGTGCGGGGAGCGAAGACCGGGGAGCGGTGGGGGCCGGGCTACTGACAGCGTGAGGCACGCCCGACCGATCCGAGGCGTCGGAGTAGCCTGTCGAGGCTGTTGACCTCACCGGTTCGCTCCGGACGGGGTCGATCACCCGGAGGCGTGCGAGAGCGGCCGAATCGGCACGACTGGAAATCGTGTGTGGGGAAACTCACCGTGGGTTCAAATCCCACCGCCTCCGCCACATGGGCACTGACGCGATCTCACCACCCCCGGGCCGTCCGTCAGGAGCCGGCCCGGACGACCCGGACCCCCTGGACGGACCACCACTCAGCGACGACCAGGCGATGGGGCTGGCCCTGGACCAGGCCGCGGCGGCAGCGGCCCACGGTGACGTCCCGGTGGGTGCCGTCGCACTCCACCACGGCCGGTTGGTGGCGGCCCGGCACAACGAGCGTCAGCTGAGAGAAGACCCGACGGCCCACGCCGAGCTGCTGGCCTTGGCCGACGCGGCGGCGGCCCTGGGCACCTGGCGGTTGAGCGGGATCACCCTGGTGGTCACCCTCGAGCCCTGCCCCATGTGCGCCGGTGGCCTGGTGGCGGCCCGGGTCGGTCGCCTGGTGTTCGGGGCCGTCGACCCGAAGACCGGAGCGTGTGGATCCGTGTACAACCTGTGCGCCGACCCCCGGCTCAACCACGAAGTGCCGGTGACCCCCGGAATAAGGGCTGCCGAGGCATCGGCCCAGCTCAAGTTGTTCTTTGCCGTCAGGCGCCCTTCTGCGACTCCCTGAGGCCGGGACCCGTAGGTCAGGCGTTGGCCATGGCCACGATGGGCTGGTTCAGGTGCGAGCCACCCATGGACCCGAAGAACAGGTCGCTGCCGAAGTCGAAGATGCCGCCGTCGGAGGCCACGAAGCGGTAGCCCGCCCCGTCGAGAGACGCCGACATACCGACGATGGGCTTGTTCAGGGGGATGTTGCCGGTCGAGCCGAGGAACGGTGCTCCGCCGAAGGTGAAGATGCCGCCGTCGGAGGCCACCAGCCAGTAGGCACCGGGCACCTGTGCGTCAGCGGCCATGCCCACGATGGGTCGGTTCAGGTGCGAGCCGCCCATCGAGCCGTTGAACTGGGCATCGCCGAAGGCGAAGATGCCGCCGTCCGAGGCCACCAGCCAATAGCCGCCACCGTCGGGGGTGGCGGCCATGCCCACGATGGGCTGGTTCAGGTGCGAGCCTCCCATCGAGCCGAAATAGCCGGCATCACCGAAGGCGAAAATGCCGCCGTCGGAGGCCACCATCCAGTAGCCCTGGCCGGTGGCGTCGGCGGCCATGCCCACGATGGGGCGGTTGAGGTGCTGGCCTCCCATGGACCCGTAGAACAGGGCCGATCCGTGCGTGAAGATCCCTCCGTCGGAGGCCACCAGCCAGTAGCCGTTGGAGGGGCTGGCCCCGCTCGGCGGCGTGGCGGCCATGCCCACTATCGGCCGGTTGAGCGGGGCTCCGCCCTGGGAGCCGTGGAACACGGCGGAACCGAAGTTGAAGATCCCGCCGTCGGTGGCCGCGAGCCAGTAGCCGCTACTGGGCGAGGAGGTCGGGGGCGTGCCACCGCCGGCAGGAGGCGGAGGCAACGGCACGCTGGATTGGTAGGAGATGGTCAAGTTGCCGTTCAGAGTCCAGTGGCCCTGAAACCACGGATTCGAGAGCGAGAGGGCCGGGTTGGCGTATCCCGCACCACCGCCGCCGCCAGCACCCGGGCCGCCACCGCCGCCGGTGAAGTAGCCGCCACCGCCACCGCCACCGCCGTCAGCTGCAGTCGTGTCGCCATTCCCGCCCACGGGCGGCGACCCCGCCTTGCTCGCAGGGCCGGCCCCGTTGGTGGCCGATCCGCCGGCGCCGGCGGCGCCTGCCGCCGTCCCGGTTGCCCCCGCACCACCGCCACCCGTGGCGGCCGTCCCGGTCAGGCCACTGCCGACCGAGTTACCCGAAGTGGGTCCACCGGCACCTCCGGCCGCGGCGGCACCACCACCGCCACCACCGCCGGTGGCCAGCAGCAAGCTGCCCTGCGTGAACACCTGGGTCGATCCCCCGCCTCCGCCGGCCCCCGGTCCACCGGTGCCCCCTCCGCCGACTCCGCCGACCCCACTACTGCCCGTCACCGTGCTGCCCCCCTGCTGCCCGACATCGATCTGCAGCGACTGGCCCGAGCTGAGACTCGGGACCAGGTTGAGAGTGCCGCCCGTGCCGCCCGCACCGGCCGGCAGTGCGGCCGTGCCCGCGCCGCCCTGGCCGCCGCTGGCATCGATGCAGATCGAGCTGAGAATGGCGTTGGACGGCACCACCCAGGTCTGCGGGTCCTTGTTGTAGCTGAACCTGACCGTCACCACGTTGGCCCCGAACGTCGCGGCGTAGGCCGGGCAGTCGGTCGGGGCGGCGGTCAACGAATGTGCCAACGGCGCCGCCGATGCCGGAGCAACGGCCAGGGCCAGCGGTGCCGCCACCATGGCTCCGGCCACCAGGGCGGCGCCGGCCAGGTTCCGACTGCGTCGGCCCGTCCGCTCGCTCTGAAGGGGGCATCGCCCGACTCCTCCGAATGGAGATCGAATCATGGGAGTTCCTTTCTTGTGGCCGCTCCCTGCCCGATAGCCAGGAGAACCGGATCCAGCCTTCGATGACTGCCCCCGCACTGAGAATTCCAGACCCAAACCGCCGCAAGTCGAGACCGACGAGATGCGTGGGCGACGGTATCGCCCGCTGCGCGGCGCCGCAAGGAGTGGCGAGCTCTAACCACACAAGGTGAGCAATTGATGGCTCCATTCGAGTGCTTCAGCCACTATCTGATTGATTGGAAGTGGGTTGAACTGGGGAGATAGGAGATGTCACCCTCCGTTCAGGCACCGTTCACCGAGGGACATCTGACCACTCTTCGTGGTGAGCGGTCACGATCGGTCCCGAAAAGCAGATATTGGCCGCCTCCCGATGCTGAAGCCGTCTCCCGTGGCCGAAGCCCGGGGGTTCCCGGCGGCCGGCCTCACTGCTTCGGGGCCACCGGCCTCACGTCGGGCCACCGGCCTCACTGTCCGGGCGCGGCCCGGCGTCAGGAACCCGGTTTGAAGATGGCAATACCGGCGGCCCAGTACATCGCCGTCCCAAAGGAACCGGCGAAGCTCTGGGTGCCGGGGGTGCCCAGGACCTGGTAAGCGGTCCTGACAGTGGCGATGCTGCCGGTGGTGGTCTGCTGGGCCTGGGACGTGTAGCCGGGTGAGGTCACCGAGATGGCCTCGGAGTTGCCGTGGCCGGCGATGAACCCGACGGCAAGTTCGTTGGCCACCGTCGACGTGACGGAACCGGAGGCGGGGGTGGTGCTGGTGTTGGAGGTCCCGGTGGCCACGTCGAGCGGGGTGGTGGCCATGCCGGCGAACTCCTGAACCTCGAAGCTCTCGAAGGCCGCCGATGAGTTGTGGACCGTCACCGTCAAGGTGGGGGATGTGTTGGCGGCGTACCACATCTCGCCGTTCGAGTTGTGGCCCGAAAGGTTGTACGAACCGATCAGAGTCCATTTGTTTCCGGCTGTGTCGGTGACCGAGGTGATGTGGTTGGTGGCGCCGTTGTACTCGCTGGCCGACAGGACCAGCAGGTCACCTCCCCCGGTCTGGGTGGGGAAGGACCCCGACAGCGAGGTGGACGCCGCCGTCTCGGTGCCGCTGGCGGTCTGTACCAGATGGGGGGCCGTCGCCGCGGCCGTCACCGTGAGGGCGTACGAGGCGGTGTGAGTGGGGGTGCCGGTGGCGTTGCCGATCCCGGTGATCGTCATGGTGTACAGACCCGGGGTGGTGCCCGCCGCCGTGGTCACCTGCAGGGTCGAGCTCCCGCCCGAGGTCACCGTGGACGGGGCGAACGACACCAGGGACCCGGGCGGCGCCCCGGAGGAGCTCAGGGCGACCGACTGCTGTCCGTTGATCGCCGTCGTGGAGATGGTGGCGGTCGCTGCGCTTCCGGCGGCCACACTGGCTGAGGTGGGCGCCGAGGCGATGGTGAAGTCCGGTGCCGGTGCGGGGGCGTTGACATCCAGCACGAAGCTCTGGCTGGCGGCCGCGCCGAATCCGTTGGTGGCCCCGATGGTGATGGGGTACGAGGAGTTGGAACCACTGGCGGGCGTGCCGGCCAGGGTGGCGGTCCCATTCCCGTTGTCGGTAAACGTCACGCCGGTGGGCAGTGGGCCATTTTCAGAGAGCGTGATGGTGGGACTTCCCGAGGTGGTCACCGTGAAGGTGCCGGCACTCCCCTGGGTGAAGGTGGTGTTGTTCACCGAGGTGATGCTGGCGGGCGTGTCGACGGTCAGTGCGAAGGTGGTGCCGTGGGTGGCCGTGGTGCCGGTGCCGGTCACCGTCACGGTGTAGAGACCGGGGGTGGCATTGACCGGCGGGGTGATCGACAGGGTCGAGGACCCACCCGAGGTGATCGACTGCGGGGAGAACGACACCAGCGATCCGGTGGGAGCACCGGAGTAACTGAGCCCCACGGTCTGGGCCGTACCTTGGGTCACCGCGGTGCTCACCGTGGTGGTGACGGCGGTGCCGGCGGTGTCCGTGGCCGAGGTGGGCGAGACGCCGATGGAGAAGTCACTGGGCTGGGCCAGGACCGTGAGGGTGAAGCTCTGGCTGGCCGGACTGCCCACCCCGGTGGCAGTGATGGTGATGGGGTACGAGCTGTTGGAGCCGCTGGCCGGGGTACCGGCCAGCGTGGCGGTGCCGTTGCCGTTGTCGGTCAGTTTGACCCCGGTGGGGAGCGGGCCCGACTCGGTGATGGCCGGCGCGGGCGTTCCGGACGCCGTCACCGTGAAGGTCCCGGCACTGCCCTGGGTGAAGGTGGTGTTGTTGGCCGACGTGATGGCCGGCGCGGTATTGACGGTCAGCGAGAAGCTTGTGGTGTGGGTGGCGCTCGTGCCGGTCCCGGTCACGGTGATGGGGTAGGTCCCGGCCGGGGTGGTGGACGACGGGGTCAGCGTCATGGTCGAACTACTGCCCGAGGTTACCGACGACGGCGAGAACCCGACGGTGGTGCCGGTGGGCAGTCCGGTGGCGGTGAGCCCAACCGTCTGGGGGGTCCCCGAAATGGTGGCCGTGCTGATGGTGCTGGTGGCCGTCGATCCGGCCAGGGCGGAGCCCGAGGTCGGTGAGGCGGCGATGGAGAAGTCACCCGGAGGCGGGGGCGGAGCGCCGGACTTGAACAGGGCGATGCCGTCGGCCCAGTACATGGTGGACCCGAACGAGCCGGCGAAACTCTGGGCCGTCGTGGAGGTCAGGTCCTGGTAGCCCGATTGGACCGAGACGTTGCTCGGGCTGGAGGTGGTGACCAGCGGTTGCGTCGTGTACCCCGGTGACGTGACCGTGATCGCCTGGGTCGAGCTGTGGCCGGCGATGAACCCGACGGCCAGCTCGCCGGCCGTGGCGGGGGTGACCGTCCCCGAGGCCGCGGCGGTGCCGTCACCGGCGGCACCCACCGACGTGTCGAGAGGGCTGGTCGTGGCCACACCGCTGAACTCCTGGAGCCGCAGGGCCACCGTGGACGCGCCGGTGGTGACGGTCACACTCTGGACGGAGGCCGCATTCGGTGCGTACCACAGCTCGCCGTCCGAATTCTCCCCGGCGACATCCTTGGCCATGACCTTGGTCCAGATGTTCTTGCCGTCGGACACGGCGGTGATGGGCTTGCTGGCCCCGGTGAAGACGCCGGCAGAGAGGACGAGGAGGTCGCCGGGGGTGCTGGCGGCCGCCAAGGTCACCGTGGTGGTCGACGAGCCTGCCGTCTGGACCAGGGTCGGACCTGTGGGTCCCGTGGGCGTCGTGATGGTCGTCGGTGGCGTGCTCTGGCCCGAGACGTTGCCGGCGCCGTCGCGGGCGTCAACGGTGTACGAATAGAGCTTGGATGCCGTGACCGAGTTGTCCGAGTAGGTGGTGCCGGTCCCTGTCGTGGTGGTCAACAGGGTGCCGTTGCGGTAGATGTCGTAGCCGGTGACTCCGGTGTTGTCAGAGGAGGGGGTCCACGACAGGTTCACCTGGGTGGAGGAGCCGGCGTTGGCAGTCAGGCCGGTGGGCACGCTGGGCGCGGTGGTGTCGACCGTCCAGGTCGCCGTGGCCGGTGTGGCGCCGCCCGAGGCCGTCACCGTCAGGGTGTGGGACCCCTGGGCCAGGCCCGTGTAGGTGACCGGGCTGGTGCAGGCGGTGGCGGTGGCGGAATCGAGTTTGCAGGTGAAGGTGGCGCCGGCGCCGGTGGAGTGGAAGCTGACCGTGGCACTGGTGGCATTGGTCAGGGCCGGGGGCGGCGTGTCGATCACTGTCGAGGGGGTGGTGCTGACCGAGTAGGTGTAGCTCTGCACGTCGAACGACTGACCGGCGGCGTTGATGGGGGTGACAGTCACCGTCCCTCCGTTCACCGTCACCTTCAGGAAGTTGAAGACCTGGGCGGCCGACTGCGGCGTGGGCACACCGGTCCCACAGGTGGTGCCGGTGTTGGACGTCGGACTCCAACCGATGGCGTAGATGGACCCCACACTCTTGAAGCCGGTGCAGGAACTTCCGGTGCTGACCGGCTCGAGAACACCCCCCCGCCGCCGGTCACGTAGTTGGTGACCAGACCGGCACCGGCCGGCGCGATGCGCTCGTAGTTGTGGGCGTGACCGTTGAAGACCACCTTGACCCCGTTGGCCGCCAGCAGGGACTCCAGGCTGGAGGACTGGTACGGGTTGGACGGGCTGTTCTCCAGGTAGACATCGCTGTCCTGAGAGGACTCATCGGAGCGCAGCGGGTAGTGCCACACGGCCATCTTTACGGCGTTGGGATACTTGGCCAGGTCGGCGGCCAGCCACTTGTACTGGGGAGAACTGGTCAGCCAGTGGGCGTCGTGATCGACCTGGTAGCCCGGACAGGCCGCCTCGCCGGCGGCCGTACAGGCCGCGCCCGAGGCCGTGCCCACATTGGACCCGTCGGCCCAGGCTCCGGTGAGCACGTAGAGCCGGACATTACCGTCGGAGACGGCGTACCAGTCGTCGGGATAGCTGCCGGGATTGGTTCCGTCACCGGCGATGGCCGGGTACGAGTCATACGCATACGTTCCGCCCGACGCCGCCGCGATGTTGCTCTCAGGCCACGACCGCAGGCCGATGGTGTTCTGTCCGTGGTTCCCTTCACCGGCGAACACGGGCAGACCCTTGGTCTGTGGCCAGTAGGAGGGGCCGAAGATGTCGCTGATCTCGGAACCGCCGTTTTCGAGGTCGCCGTAGTTGGCCTGGGTGCCCCCCGAGTACCCCACATCCCCCGCCGTGACCACGAACTTGGCCCCGGAGGAGCCGATCAGGGAGTCGATGGCCGCCTGGTCGGTGTTGAGGTTGCCGGGGAAGGCGGTGGACGACGAATAGAGCGTCTCGCCGATGTCACCGACGACGTCGAAGGTGAGCGGCGAGGAGGAGCCGGTGGGGTCGAGGGTCGTGAAGTCCTGTGACGGATTCGATCCGAGCAGGTCGACCGATCCGGGGCCCAGCGGGCGGTAGCAGTAGGTGGTACTGGCGGTGAGGCCGGTCAGCACCACCGTGGACTGGTACTCGTTGGTCCCTGACACCACGTTGAACTCCGGGGCGGTGATGCTGGTGGGGGTGCCCGCAGCCGGGTAGGAGTCGGGGAGGCTGGACGGGACCGTGGCCACATGGGCGGTGCAGTTGCCCAGAGGTCCCCACTCGAGGGTTCCCGGAGTGGAGGCGGTGGAGGCCCAGTTCACGTCGGCTCCGGTCTGGGTGAGGTCGGTGACGTAGGGGGCCCGGGTGAGCGTCGAGTTGTAGCCGGCGAACGGGGTGACGGCGATGGGACCGGGACCGGCGGCCGTCGCCGAGGTGAGGGGGATGACGGCCACGGTGGCCATGACGGCGGCGACCACCAGCAGCGCCGGGATCAGCCGCGTGAATGGCCGCCGGGTGTGGGGCCGTCGGGCCGGTAGATGGGTGGGGCGGGCAGCCGGATCGGAGTCAGTGGACATGAGCGTGCCTCTCGTTGAACTGCGACTCGTTGAACTGCGACCATCCCGGTGCGTCGATGACCGGGGGCTCCGGCCACCTCGGCGGCGTGGATGGGGACAGCGGTCTATACCGATAGGAAATCAGATGCAGGGGAGGGATGGAGGATCCTGACCGTGATGCGTGGGACGGTCGCCACTCTGCGAGGTCGGGGGTCACCCGATACTCCCCGCCACCGGACTCTCGATGATGGACTTGAGGGTGCTGAGGCTCTGTTCGCCGTACCGCTCGAGCGGGACGATGTAGGTGCCTTCGTCGATCTCGTTCCAGCTGATCACCGTCCAGCCATCGGGGTGGGCGGAGGAATTGCCGGCGTAGAGATCCTCCATGGTCTGGCCCCCGAGCCGGGGCACGCATCCCGAGCCGCCGCCGAGGACCTTGTTGTACCCGGGCGCCAGCGGGGCGAAGAACTGCTTGGCGCTCCCGTCCGGGTTCCGGCTGGAGCGGACCTCGGCGGCCAGACGGTCGATGTCGGCGAAGGAGGCCCGGTTGGACACGGGGTTCTGGCTGGACCAGTAGTACTGATCGGCGTCGAAGTCAGCGGCCTTGGCACTGTCCCAGGTGTCCCAGTTCTCGTCTCCCACCAGATAGAAGTGCGAGCGCCAACGGGCGCTGAAGGCGTCCAGGACCGACTGCGGGTACTTCCGGCTGCCCATCATGATCAGGGTCGGTCGGCCGCCGTTGCTGTGATCGAAGGCGGGGTCGATGCCGTAGGTCTTGTCCAGATACGAGAGGTCGTTGTTGATCTCGGTGGTGGTCCGGATGCGGGCCGAGGAGATGTAGGCCACCCACAGCGAGAAGGGTGTCCCCGCCTTGTTGATCTGGTGCACGTCCGCCACCAGCAGGGCCAGTCGGTGGTTGAAGGCCGACGAGTTCGCCGTCTGGCGGGGCTGTCCCGTTCCTGCCCAGCTGACGGCGAAGCCGGCCAGGCCGGCGGCGGCGGCCAGGTCCACGTCGGATCGGATCTGTTTGGGGTCGTCCTGGGTCCACAGGGGAGAGGCCACGTCGGTGAGTTGGTTCCCCGGATAGTTGTTGGTCACCGTGCACCCGTTCCCGGTCAACGTGGCCGGCAGTGGCAGCGGGTTGGCGGTATAGGGGTAGTTGGGCCCGAGCCGGGCGTGCCAGTGGGCGGTGTCCCACCATAGGTAGTAGAAGGCGAACATCCGGTGATTGGGACTGGTGGCAACCGGCGTCGTGGTGGTCGTCGGGGCCGGGGTCGTCGAGGTGACCGCGTTCTGCGCCCCACCCCCCGCCGACGGGTCTGATGCGGAACCCCCCGATCCGCACCCGGCAAGCACGCTACCGGCAACAGCGATCACGAGGAGGAGTCGGGCCGGGTGGGCGTTACGCCAGGAGTGCACGTGACGTGCCCTCTTTGCGACCGGTGTGCCGGCGGAGCCGGCGTCCGATCACCCCGGCCGCCACGACCACTGCCAGCACGGTGAACAGCATGAGGGCCAACTCCCCGGCATCGGCCGTGGTGATGACCACCTCGGTGGCGGTCTGGTTGCGGGACAGGCGCACCGTGGACGCCAGCGCGATCAGGCCACCGCCCACCTTCACCTTGTAGGTCCCCCGGGGCAGGTTGACAAACGTGTGCTCATGCTCCGATCGGAGGGGCACCGTCACCTTCGAGCCGTCCGGATAGGTGAGTTGGACGGTCTTGCCCGCGGGTCGACCGGCCAGAAGGTCGTTGGCCTGGATGGTCAGGGAGTGCAGGATCACCGGAACCTGCCACACCAGGAGCTTGTTGGGGGTGAAGTGCAGCTGTCCGCTGTTGACCACGTTGGCGCCGTGGATGATCACGGACTTGAAGGCGTAGGTGACCAGACGGCCGTTGGCCCCGTTGCTGGCCAGGGCCGGGCGACTGGCCGCCAGCCAGATCGGCGTGGCCAGCTGCGCCCGGGTGAGCTGCATCGTGCTCCCGAGGCTGTTGGTGATGGCCGCCGACGTCACCTCATCGAGGGGCAGAGTCGTCTTCTTCGGCGTCAGTATGGAGATGGTCACGGCCCGGTCCTCGTCCAACTCCGCCACCAGCTTGCGGGTGAAGGCACCATGGTGGGGGTCGTTGGCCACGCGGTCCAACGAGACCCGGAGACTGGGCGTCAGTGTCTGGTTGGGGACGATGAGTCGCTCGGCGGCGCCGTTGAGGTTGGTGTCGACCACGGCGGCCGTTCCGCCCACACCGGTAACGCCGGGAATTCCGTCCAACGTGAAGTTGACACCGGCCAGGGCCGGCACCACCTGGACGCTGACCGTCCTGGTAGCCGGTGGGGTGACGGCCTGGGCTGCTGACGCCGTGGCCACTGAGGCGGCACCGGCCAGGGTCGCCACGGCCAGCGCCACACCCAACTGGCGCACCCGGCTCCACCTCATTCGGACGGCTCCGAACTCGACGGGGCGGAGGGCCGGTGGCCCGTGAGGATCTTCGCCGAGGGCGAGTTGGGCGGCGGAGCCTCTGTCGCCGTTTCAGGCGGCGCGCCATCGTCAGCTAGAAGCGTGGGGACCGGTGCTGCACCTGTGGACGCGCCCGGCGGCAGCCGGGTCGATTCCGGGCCGGACGAAACGTCGGCACCCGCGGTGCTCCAGGAGCCGCTCGGGGCCAGGGACCGGGACACTCGTCGCTGCCGGAGGGTGGCCAGGATCAGTAGCAGTGCCGCCACCAGCAGTGCACCCAGATAGAGCGTGTAGATGGTGCCGACTGCCGGCCTGACCAGCGTGGCCTCGGTACCGTTGGCCGGACCGATGTCCGGCGCGATGGGCTGCTGATGGAGATCGAGGCCGGTGAGGACGCTGCCGCCGTCGGCCACCTGCGGGGTGAGCGGGGGGAGACTTGAAGACGCTGTCGATGAGGCCGGGGATCGAGGCCGTGTCGAGTTGGCTGCTGTCCACGTAGCCGGCCCGGGCGTAGGGCGAGACCAGAATGGCCGGCACCCGCGGGCCCAGGGTGGCCCCGTCCACCGTCGGCGGCGCCACGTGGTCGTACCAACCACCCGAGTCGTCGTAGGTCAGGAGCAGGGCCGAGCTGCTCCACTCGTTGCTTTGCATCAGGCCGTTGATCAGGGAGCGGACGAAGGCTTCACCCTGGGCCGGATCCTGGGGCGAGCGTTCGGAGTCGGCCACGCCGGTGATGTAGGAGACAGCCGGCAACTGCCCCTTGTCCAGATCCACGAAGTACTGGCTGGTGCTGGTCACCCGGGCCAGGTTCGACGGCGTGTTCACGACCGACGGCATGCCCAGCAGGGGCGTACGGGCGATGGCGGCGGAGGTGGTCGCCTTGGCCGGGTTGTAGCCCTGCACGTAGTACTTCCAACTCAGACCATGCGTATTCAGCTGGTCGAAGATGGTGGGGCCGGAGATCCCCACCCCCAGCACCCGGTTGGAGGTGACGTTGTCCGACGTCCCGGCCACCGCCACCAACCGGTTGGGCAGGGAGCCGGCCTGGCTGGAGGCGAAGAAGTGGTCGAACAGGGTGAACCGGTCGGCCAGGCTGGAGTAGTAGGGGATGTCGGTGCTGTCGTAGTAGCCCAGCGCCACCTCACCGATGGTGATGTTGTGCTGGGCCCGGCTGAAGCCGTCCATCTTCCCGCCGTCGACCGCCTCCTGGGTGGAGCGAATGCGTGTCGACCAGGCCGGCCCGGGCCTGGTCAGGTGAGAGGTGGTAGGGCGACGCGCTGGTGGTGTTGCCCACCACCAGGGGGATGTGGATCTTGGTGGGGTTGCCCAGACCGTCGACGCCGGGCCGGATGCCGAAGTAGTTGTCGAAGGAGTGTCCGCTCTGCACCACCACGATCACGTGTTTGATCGGATCGGAACCCGATCCGCTGATCACCAGGGGGTTGGTGGAGATGGAGGGCTGGGTGGCGCCGGCCGGGGCCGAGGGGAGGGCCACGATCGGCACGGTGGCCATGGACAGCAGGGCTGTCACGGCGGCACAGACGCCGAGCCGGCCTCGGGAAGGGCGTCGTCTCACGGGTGGACCTCGTAGATGATGATGACCGGCTTGCTGCTCACCCGCACCGTGTGGATCGGGAAGCCGTGATAGCGCTTGATCAGCACCTCCAGCCGATGGGCGGTCGACGGGGACCGGTAGGCCGAGTAGGCGTCCCAGACCAGGTAGGTGAACTGACCGCTGCGCACGCTCTTGTCGGGGTTGTAGATGGGCGTGTAGGCGGGGTTGCGGTGGAGGGGGTTGGTGCTCACCGACAGGCCCTGGGCGGGACGGTGGCCGTAGTACTCGAGGATGTTGGCCAGGCTGGGTCCAATGGTCATGAGCTCGGTGCCCGGGACCAGGTTGGCTCCGACCCACTTACCGGCCTCACGTCCGCCGGCCACACCTCCCTGCCCGGCCAGCTTCGAGGCGCTCACCGAGGGGAACATCACCGACCACGCCCCGGGGAGCAGCGACAGCACGACCACGGCGATCACCGCCGGCCGGATGATCGACTTGGTGTACCGGTCCAACCGGGCCGGCAGGTGCCAGGTGGTCAGGGCCCGGGCGGCCAGGAGGGCGATGGGAGGAGCGATGGGCAGGAGGTACTGGTACCCCTTCAGCGGGTAGACCTCCATGATGATGAACGGCACCAAGATCCACAGCACCAGCAGCAGTTCGCGCCACGACCGGTTGATACGGAAGATCAGAGCGGAGATGGCGGCCGCGACCACCAGCCAGCCGATGGCGGCCGGGACGACCGTCAGGTAGAACGTCCCGGCATGGTTCGACGTCCGGGTCAGCTGCCACGCCAGGTAGCTCTGTCCTGTCGAGCTGTGGCCGGCCAGCTTGATGGCCAGGGGGAACACCAGGGTCACGGCAGCCAGCACGCCGAGGCTCAGGGTCACGGCCCGGCCCGGACGACGCACCTCGGTGCTGATGAGGAGGAAGATGACCACGCTGCCGGCCAGGACGATGCTCGTCTCCTTGGTGAGCACCCCGAGGCCTAGTGTCGCCGCCGAGGCCGCCAGCCATTCGAACCGGTCGGTGCGGACGAAGCGAGCCAACATCCAAAAGGACAGGGTGATCCACAGGACGGCGGGGCCATCGAGCAGGAGCTGTCGGGTCACGACCATGTGGTACGGCATGAGGGCCAGGATCAGGGCCCCCAGGATCCCGGTCTTCGGGCCGTAGAGCTCTTTGCCCACCAGGTAGATGGCGAAGATCGTGGCCAGGCCGAAGAAAGCCACAACCACCCGACCTCGCAGGTCCGGCGTCCCCGATCGGAAGAGAGGCGACAGCAGGGTGGGCAGGAGCAGTGGGTGGGCCCTGAACACGGGGAACTGATTCACGAACAGCGGATTCCCGGCGATCGAGGCCGCCTGCCCCGCGTAGACGGTCTCGTCGCTGTTGAACCCGAAGGCGTTGAGATTGATCAGGCGCACCGCCAGGCCGAGGGCCAGGGTGAGGCCCAGCCACACCTGGGCGGGCAACGGCCACAGCCGGTGTCGCGCCGACGGCTTCTGAATGGCATGGGGGCGCGGTGCACCTACGGAGGGCGATTGGTCGCGCGCCAGTGTCCCGGCGGGATCGTCGCTAAGCAGCGTCATTGAGGCCCTTGCGAGAGGATGAACAGCTCGCGTCAGGCTTCAGAGCCGGACAGGGGATCCCCCTCCGGAACGCTCTTTTCGATGCCGAAGTACTCATGTCCACTCGTCGCCGCCTCGTTGATGCCGAGAAACGGGCCGTCGCTGGCGGGCGCCGGTGCCGTAGCTGTAGCTGTCGCCGGAGCCGTAGCGATGGCCGCCGAGATCTGCTCGGCCCAGGTGAAGTCGTCAGACCCGAGCCGGTGGATCTGCACGCTCTCCATGGCGCTGACCAGAATAAGCCGTTCCCGCTCCCGAAGCTCGTCATAGGTGAGCCCACCCACGGACAGGGCCTCGGCCAGGTAGCGGTAGGGCGGGAAGCCGTAGGCGTCCTCGGTATTGGCCAGGAGCTCCACGATGGCCTGGGACTGCGACACCGCGCTGTAGTGGGGAATGCCCCGCTCGATGATGTAGAGCTGGTCGATGGTGGTGGTGGAACCCAGCTCGCACGTCACCAACCGCTGGACGTGGTATTTCGGCGGCGGGATGATCCGCTGCATCCATCCGTTGATGGTCATGATGGGCACGTTGTGGTCGGCCAACTTCATGGCGAACCCGCGGCCCTCCTTGGAGTGCAGTCGGCTCTGGACCCGCAACCACGTCCACTCCCGCCGGGTCAGGTCACCGGCGTTGATGGCCCGCAGGGTGTGCTGGCTGATCGTCAGTGGCTTCGGGAAGCTCCTGGCCACACCGGCGCTGTCGATAATGGTCATGTCATCGGACAGGAAGTTCCCCTCGCTGGTGCGGAGGAGCTTCAGGACGGTTCCGGTCTTGCCGGTGTCGGTACGGGCCGACAGCACCAGACCACGGCCCCCGACGTCCATGCAGGCGGCGTGCAGCAACATGTAGCCGCGGTCGACGAACACGAACCGCAGGAGCGCCTCCACCACGTTGGTGTACAGGACGTGGGGGCTACGGGCCAGAGCCTTGGAGGTGGTCACGAGGATCTGGGGCCCGAAGTGGATGGCGAAGTTGGCCGAAGCCGCTCCCAGCTGCTCCTCCCACCGGACGGTCTTGCCGTCAGCGGACCGCACCATACGGGTCCTCCCGCGGGGGCGACCCACCTTGCCTATCCGGATGGCCAGGTCGGGACCGGCACTGTCGCCGACCCGGTTGGGCGTGAGGAAGTAGGCCAACTCGGGGAGAACGACATCGCTGCCGATGGTCACGATCCCGTGCAGGTCGTAGTAGAACCGGAATGGCGTCCCGAGAGCCGACTCGAGGCTCTTCAACTCGGGTCGAGACTCCTCCACAGCCAACACGATCGGACCGACCTTGGTGGGCGCAGTTTCGGCTTTGGCCATGTTCTTCTCTCCTTCGTAGATAAAGCGATCGCTGATGCCGAAGCGGACGAGGAACACCGCCAGCAGGGTGACCACGTTGGCCACGGTCTTCGGCGTGTGCAGCACCTCCACCATGAAGGCCAGCAGCGGAAGCCGAGCCAGCATCACGGTGTTGTTGAGCAGGCAGAACCGCCAGTAGCGGCTCCACAGCCCCATGGACTTCCGACCGGAGAAGACAAACAGCTCCATGCCCACGAAGTTCCAGGTGGTCGAGATCTGCGTCGAGCACACGGCGGCCAGAAGGTACGGCAGATGTCCGTACTTGATCAGCAGCCAGAAGGCGATGGTGTTGACCACCAGACCGGTGGCCCCGACGGCGGCAAAGCCGGCCGCCCGCTGCTGACGCGCCGAGAGCAGGGTGCCCATCCGCAGCCGGGTCAGGTGGCTGACAAAACGGAGGCCCTCCCGGAAGCTCGCCTTGCTCTCACCGGAGTAGCGGGGGGCGAAACTGAAGCCGACCTCGGCCACCCTCACACGACAGCGAGCCACGGCCTCGAGGAGGATCTTGAAGCCGACCGGTCGGAGCGTGTCGATGTCCACGGCCGACAGCCGGAGGGCGAAGAACCCGCTCATCGGGTCCGAAACCTCCTGCAGACGCCGGGGGAACACCGACTTGGCCAGCTTGGTGGCGGCGTGGGAGACGCCTTCACGCGAGCGGTTGGCCAGCCCGGCGGCCTCGCCGTTGTCGCGGTAGCGGCTGGCCACCACCAGGTCGGCCTCGTCGAGGTCGATAGGTCGGATGAGCTCGGGGATGGTCTCGGGCGGGTGCTGGAGGTCGCCGTCCATGACGACGGCCACCCGACCTTCGGCCAAACGGAGTCCCGCCACCACGGCACCGCCCAGGCCCCCGCTCCGTTCACCGGGCTCCCGGTGCAGCACGAGGACGGGGATGGTGGCCGTCTGGGCCAGTTCGGCAATTACGGCAGCAGTATCGTCACTGCTGTCGTCGACGAATATGACCTGGGACTGCCCGACCGGCAACGTCGATGCCAGTCGAGCGATCAGAGGTTCGATATTCTCGCGCTCATTTCGTGTGGGAATGACCACACTTATGTCTATGGAATGCACCTTAGCCCCTCGGTAACTGCAAGACCTCCGACACCGGCTGGCATGTTGGTCTTATAGTTAGTCCCTATGCGACTGCAGAATAGATGCGCACGCCTCGCATCTATTTGCCTTAAATGAATCTCACCACCCACGACTGTCTCGAGCGCCGTGCCCGCACAACTACGGGACACATACTGCCACGACGCAACGGATCCGCCCGTGACTCGACACAGTTGAAGGCGCCGCCTGGCACGCCGGGCAGCAACCCCGCGACCCGACCCAGCGGGCCGCCCCGGCCGCGAGCAGCTAGACGACGGGGCTTTGTTGCCCCCATCTCCCGTCCATTTCGCGAGTACGCCGAGCGTGTGCCTTCCCTGCATCACAGGTCACCGTAACGGCGCTCTCGCTGGTAAACAAGTGGAAAACGGCAAGTTATCCCTTGGTTAACACTGATCCGACGGACGGCGCTTGAACCACCACGACAAGTGGTGAAACCGGCGGTTGAACGCCCTGTTTCCGTGCCTCAGAGCCACTTCAGGCGATCGGCGGAGACCGTCACCCAGGCGGCGACCGCCTCAGTCCAGGTGCGGTCCGGTCGCCGGCCTGGTCTTGTCCCGCGGCGTGCTCCGCCGATCGGGCTTGGAAGTGGAGGCTTCCTCGAGGATGAGCCCACAACGGCGGCACTCCCATCTGCGGGCGGGCGGGTAGGCCAGGGACCACCAGTCGTGCGAACCGTAGCGACAGACCAACCGCTCGAACCACCGGGACACGGCGGAAATCGTACCGCCGCCCTTCGGGGATTCCATGCCAGGCCACGCTATCGCGTGCATCTTGTCATCTCGCGAATTGGGGACCCCGTCCATTGACATTTATTCGTCCCATTCCTTTGCCATTGGAGCGCTCGGAAACCGGCGACTCCCAGAGACGGATCCGGCCGGTACGATCACAGTCGTTTGGGACGGGCTATTCGCGCTCCGTCCCGACCAGATGCCGGCCCTCCCTTGGGGTCCGACGGTGCGATAAGGAGAAGAGTCGATTCCCACGATGAACGAGGCCTCTGACGACTTCATGACGAACAACACCGACCGGACCTGCTTCCCTGATTGGCTAGATGCCCCGATGGACACGCCCCTCTGGGTAGTTCTTCGGCATCCGGACCCGGCGTCTTGAGGACACCGACCGCCTCAGATCTCCCGTGCGTACCGGGTTCCGGCCGGACTCCCAGACGGGCCGTAGAGGGACTGAACATGCAGGTCAGCGGCGTGACCGGTGGCAGTGGCGCCGTGGGTCGGTGTCATGGGCGCTGAACCTCGCCACGCTGCCGCCACGGGCCGGCCGGATCGGCCGGTCGTCGCCTTCGATTTCGACGGGACCATCACCACGAGGGACACCCTGCGCCTGTTCCTGACCCGCATCCGCGGCCCCCGGGAGTTGGCCACGACCTTCGCCCGGCACGCCCCCCAGCTGGGGATGGCCCTGCGCGGCGGCGTTGCCCGGGACCGGGCCAAAGAGCTGATCTGCATGGACGTTCTCGGCGGCCTCCACCGCGACCGGGCCGAGGCGGCGGCGTCCAAGACGGCGGAGGCGGTTCGAAACCGCCTCATCCGTCCCGACGCCGAGGCCCGGATCAGGTGGCACCAGGCCCGGGGGCACCGGATCATCGTGGTGAGTGCCTCGTTCGAGGCCTACGTGACGCCGGTGGTGGCCTCCCTGGGCATCGACGAGGTCATCGCCACCCGGTGGGAGGTCGACCCGGAGACCGGCGTGCTCACCGGGCGGCTGGACGGCCTCAATGTCCGGAGTGAGGCCAAGGTCACCCTTCTCGAGGAACTGCTCGGTGTCCCCTGTGATCTGGCCTACGCCTATGGGAACAGCAGTGGGGACACCGCCATGCTGGCCCGTGCCAAGTACCCGGTCCGGGTAGGCCGCCGGTCCATGCCCGCCCTCGCCGATACGCCGTCAGGCGAGCCTCAGCCCTGACCGGAGGGGTCGGCGGCGAGGTGGCCCGGGGTCCGTCCACGGGCCGCCTCCCGGGTGAGGAGCCCACGGAACCCGCTGACGTCGCGGCTAGCCTCTCGGACGGAGGGATGCGAGAGCGGACGAATCGGACGGTCTCGAAAACCGTTGTGTCGCAAGGCACCGTGGGTTCGAATCCCACTCCCTCCGCAGGTCGGGGCCGGTTCCCGGCTGAGGCCCGCGGGCCCAGCCGGGGGCCATCCTCACCCGGCTCCGATCGAAGGCCGCACACGGCCAGGTGGGTTCGGGTATCGAGACCCGTACAGTAGGAACCCGAGGAAGCCGATGCCGAAGACCACGACCTGTGACAACCCGATGTGCACGTGTGATCCGTGCGCGTGCGATGCCTGTACGTGCGGTGTGGCCCGGGTCGGCGAACTCGAACGACGGGTGATGACCATCCTCTGGGCGCACGGTCCCGGCGAGTCGACGGGCCGACAGGTGGCCGACGCCCTCCCCGAGCATGCCTACACCACCGTGGCCACGGTCCTCGATCGCCTGGTGCACAAGGGACTGGTGCGCCGGAGAATGGATCGAAGGACGATCCGTTTCGCCGCTGTGGGCACCCAGGGCGCCCACACCGCCGTACTCATGCACGAGGCGCTATCCCACGGTCAGGACCCGGGCTCGGCACTCGTCCACTTCGCCGGGACCCTCTCGCCCGAGGAGGCCGCCGTCCTGCGCTCCTCCCTGGATGCCCTCGAGAGGACGGACAGAAGCCGGTAGTGGCGTCGAGGGGGTAGCCGCGCCGGGGGTCCAGGGGACATCCCGGGCCACCACCTACGTCAGCAGGATGAGCATGAACGCCATGGCCACACTCATGGCCACGTGGCTGACATCCACCACCGAGGGGGTGGCCACGAGCTTCCCGACAGCAACCACCAGCGGGGATACCTCCCGGCGTGGGTCGTCGTCCGGAAGTGGGCCTGCCGATCCGGCCGGGTCGGTTCCGATAGGTCCCGATGGGTTGGTTGAGCCGGTTGAGCCGCCGGTCGGGCCGGTTGAGCCGGTTGAGCCGGTTGAGCCGGTCAGGGCGTAGAGGGGGGCATGGCTCCCGAAGTGGGTCCTCCCCTTCACCGGGGAGGCCAGGGTGAAGACAGCTGAGGCACAGAGCGAGAAGGCCAGGACCAGGGCCAATCCGGGGTCGAGCCGGCCACCGGTCGCCGAAGCGGACATGGACATCGCCCCCGAAGGCGACGATGCCCCCCGGGGAAACCAGTACATCAGCAGCATGGCGAAGTTCATGGCGGCATGGATCAGCGCGTGGGGCAGATGGAGTCCGTACCGTTGCACCGATTGGAAGCTCGCCACCAGGAACCAGATCATCAACGCCCCAAAGGTGATCTCCCAGACAGCGCTGCGCCCGAAGGACCAGGTTCCGACGAACATGCCGGCCATCGCCACTCCCATGAACAGGTGGGAGATCTCGACGTCCCGACCCGCCGGCCGGTGGGTGAGTACTCCGAGGACCAACAGGGCGAGGCAGTAGGCGGCCACGCTGAGCATCAGCACGCCGAAGAGGTAGTACAACCACGGGGGTACCGGCACCGCCATCGGGTCAGGCTCCGTCCGCCACGAGCGACGGGCGCGGGCCGACATCGCCGCGGTATCTCCCGCGTGGTTGTCAGCGGCCAGTAGATAAGGGCGGTGAGCACGACCAGGGGTGCGGCATTGGGGTCGGTGGCACCGCCGGCCAGGACGCCTCCGAGGTCCTGGACGGCCACCCCGATGAGGGCGAACACCACCACGGCCAGCGCTACCGACAACTTCGTGAACCTCGGAGGCAGGTACACGCCAACAGCCACCGCGACGCAGACGCCACAGAGGAGGATCGCCATCGTGGTGCCGTGGTGGAGGAACAGCGACTCGGTCGATCGGTCGATGTGGGCCAGCCAGCCCGGTTGGCCGATGTCAACCCCGGCCACGAGATCACGCAGTGCGGTGGGCGAGCGACCCGAACCCACCACCGACAAGAGGGCCAGCACCAGCCACGTGACCGTCCAGATGGCCTTGGCGGGCCGTACACCCACGGTTCTCGCCGCCACGAAGGGCCGGTCCGATCCCTCCCGCGGCCACAGCAGCACGGCCAGCACGGCGTAGAAGAGCACCCCACCCGGACCCCCACCGAACGGGGTGCCGGCGCCGGAGAGGAGGGCACCCAGCCCCTCCCCGAACCACCAGACGCCCAGGGACCAGACGATGGACAGGGCCAGGGCCGGCTTGCAGGTACGCCGGTAGATGATGCCGAAGGCGATGAGGAGCTGTATGCCGGCAAAGGCCGTGTTGGTCAGGATCGGCTGGTGGTAGACGATCGAGCCGTTCCAGGTGATCGTGTGGGCGATCCAGGCAGGGTTTCCTGCCGCCCTCCCGTTCAACATTCCGCTGAGGCCGTCGGCTCCACGGGTGAACATGAACGGCTGGAGCTGAAACAGCCCGTCGAGAAGCCACACCGTGGCCAGAACCAGCCGGTACATCCGCTGGCGCTCCACCGGGGGGCGACCGGAAAGACCGCTGGAGCCGGCGGGGGCCGGAGCAGGCTCCGCCACAGGTCGGCCTCTCACCCCGGTCGTCGACACCTTGCCACCTCGCATCCCGGTCGTATTACTACCACCAGTAGTAGTGGAGAACCTACGCCACGGAACGACGGCGCGACCGTTCACGGGTCAGACGAGCCGACGGGCCTTTCGGAGAGGGCGGAGAAGGCGGCGTTACGGCAGGGGCGGCAACGTCAGCGCGAAACAGGGGTGCGGGACCATGTTGGCCAGGTCGCAGGCTTCCTGAGCCGTCAACGGGGCCGAGAAGAAGTAGCCCTGGGCCGTCTCAGCACCGAGCTCCCGCAAGATGGCGACCTGGTCTCCCGTCTCAACGGCCTCGGCCACCGTGCAGAACCCCAGCGACCGGCTCAACGTCACGATGGACTTCACCACGGCGCGACTCTGCCCGTCGGGATTGGCGAGGCCGGCGATGAGGTTGGCATCGATCTTCACCGTGTTGACCACGGCCTCGCGGAGGTTCTCCAGCACGGAGAAGTCCGAGCCGACGTCGTCCACGGTGAGCTGGATGCCCAGTCGGGTCATCACATGGAGGTCCTCGGCGGCGGCGTCGTCGGCCACCGACACTTCGGTGACCTCGACGGTCAGGCGGTCGGGGTTGAGACCCGACCGCTCCAGGGCCGAGGCCGCGGCCACGGCAGCCGTGCCCCGTCGGAGTTGGAACACCGAGCAGTTCACGGCCAGCTGCAGGTCCGAAGGCCAACGGGAGGCCTGGGCGCAGGCCTCGCTCAACACCCACTCGTTGAGCTCGTTCATGTGCCCGTGGGCCTCGGCCCACGGGATCAGGACGTCGGGAGGGATGTTGGCCCCGGTGGCGTCGTGGCAGCGAAGCAACGCCTCAAAGCCGAGCAAACGACCGGTGGCCAGGTCCACGGCGGGCTGGAACGCCAGGCTCGGCGTGCCCCCCAGCCCCAGCTGGGGGATTTCGATGCTCGACGATACGCCCGTGGGCGATCCCACCAGTCCTCTCACCTCTGCGGCATCGACCAATTACGGGCCCGACTTGAGCCTTTCGCTGACTGGGGATCGGCCCCCGTGCCATCCCGGGGTGAACCTCCGGGCCGGTGGGAACCCGGGACATCCGTGTCGGGGACGGAGCCGGCAGATTGGGAGGCCACCAAAGGGCATGGTGAACCGCTCAAGGAAACAGGGGGAGGTGTCGAAACAGGTGGTATGGCACTTCGACCTTTTGCAAAGCATCAGAAGAGGAAGGCGGACGACGACGACGACAACACTCCGAGTGCTGCCGACGAGTTCGCCCAGTTCTTCTCCAACGATCCCCGTCCCGACGATCCGCCGACCGGCGAGACGCCCCCGGTCCCGACCGAGCAGCCCGCGCCCTCGGTGACCATGAAGGAACACTCGGCGGCCGGGTGGTACCCCGATTCCAAGGACCCGGGACTCATGCGGTACTGGGACGGCTTCCACCTCACCGGCCAGACCATGCGGGTGGACCCGGCTCGGCCGGTCGCCCCCGAGTCGGGCGAGGCGACAGCAACAGTCGATCCGATCGTCACTCCCAGCCCGTCGGCCACCGAACTGCTGGCTCCGGACCAACCCAAGGTCCCCCTGTTGGGGTCCCAGCTGCTGCCGTCGGCGGCGGACACCGGCGCCCCTGGACACCAAACCGCGTCGCCCGTGCGGCCCGAACCGTCGGATGCTCCGGCCCCAGCCCGTGAGACCGGCGAGCCCCCCGTGTCGTCCGTGGCCCCCGCGACCCCTTCCACCCCCGTGGCCCCTGCGGCGCCGGTTGCCCCTGCGGCGCCGGTTGCCCCTGCGGCGCCGGTTGCCCCTGCGACCCCGGTCAACCCCGTGACCCCGCCCGTCTCGGCGGCGACAGCGTCGTTCGCCCGGATGACGAGCCCGATGGCCCCCACCGCTCCCGAGCCCGCCGACAGTTGGGCGGAGCGGACTGAACAGGCGTTCCTCCGAGCCCAGGCCGCCGGCACGCCCGAGGCGTGGCAGGAGGCGGCCCAGGCCGCCGCCGTCGTGTCGGAGTTGGCCCTGACAATGCAGGTCGCAGCCGACCTGCGCCGGTCCGCCGAACAGTTGGACGAGGCCGCCGAGGAAGCCCGGCGGAGGGCCGAGGAGGCCGGGGAACTGGCCGCCGAGGCTCAGCGCTCCGTCCAGAAGACCGCACAGGCCGCCAAGGAGGCGGCCGACGCAGCGGCGGCGGCATCACGGGCCGCCACCGAGGCCAAGCAGAAGGCCGAGCGGGCCACCGAAGCCATGCCCCGGGTGGCGGCTCGATCCAACGATGCGGCCCAGGCCGCGGCCGCCGCCAAGCGCAAGGTGCAGCTGGTCGAGGAGATCGTGACCAGAGCCACCCGGGCCGACACCCCCGAGGCATGGAGTGAGGCCCACCGGAGCGCCGACCGCGCGACGGAACGGGAGTCCCGCCCCGCACAGGTAGCCGGCTCCTGAGCCACTCGCCCCCGATGCCGGGGCAGTGGCGCCTACTCCCGGTGGGTCCCGTTGGCATGGGCCGGCTCGTGGGTATTCAGCCCCACTCCACGCGCCAGCCGGCCTTCCTCATCCGGTGGTAGGCGACTTCAGAGACGTGACCTCGAGGTTTGCGTCCCACCTCGGGCGGGCCGCCAGCATCTCGATCCCCTGGCCGGCGATGAGGAAAGCCCCCGGCGGGACATCCCAGCCGACACGGCGGCCAACCGGTCGGCCACGACCGTCGACGTCTCCGCGGCCACGGTCGAACGGTGCCGGTCGCTCGCCAGTACCGTCCAACGGCCGGCGGGGAGCTCGATCTGGATCTCCTGGTCGATCAGTCACCCGATCACGGTCGACCCTTCAGCCCCGATGACCGGTCCAGGTCTCGGCGACCAGATCCACCGGAGTCCGGGATCCCTCCGTCACTCCGGTCAACCGGAGGCCTCCGGGCGCATCATGGGGAAGAGGATCACGTCCCGGATTGCTTCGACCTCGGTGATGAGCATCACCAGGCGGTCCACGCCGATTCCGATTCCGGACGTCGGGGGCAGGCCGTACTCGAGTGCCCGCACGAAGGCAGTGTCGGCCGGGTGGGCCTCGAGGTCACCGCGGGCCGCGGCCTCAGCCTCGCCCCGGAACCGCTCCTCCTGCTCCTCGGGGATGTTGAGCTCGCTGTAGCCGTTGGCAAACTCCTTGCCGTCGATGGCCAGTTCGAAACGCGCCGCCATGGTGGGGTCTTCGGGGGTCCGGCGGGCCAGGGGGGACACCTCGACAGGGAAACCCACCACGAACACCGGGTCCGCCACCACCGGGAGCAGGACCGTGTCGTACAGCTCGAAGATGAGCTTCCCGGAGCCCCACTCGGGGAGAAAGTCGACGTCGTGCTCCCGGCACACGTCCCGCACCTCGTCCACCGGATCGGACGGGTGAAGGCGGCGACCGAGCACCTCTTCGAGCCAGTCCAACAGCTGGCGGCGAGGCCACGGCGGCGTCAGGTCGATGGGTCGCTCCCCGATGGTGAAGGCGAGGCGACCGGTGGCCGATCGGGCCGCCTCCACAATCAGGCGCTCGGTCAGATCCATACCGTCATTGACGTCGCCGAAAGCCCGGTAGGCCTCGAGGGCGGTGAACTCGGGGCTGTGACGGGTATCGATGCCCTCGTTGCGGAAGTTGCGGGCGATCTCGAAGACCCGCTCATATCCCCCCACCACCATGCGCTTGAGGTAGAGCTCGGGGGCGATGCGCAGACTGAGGTCGATGTCGAGGGCGTTGGAGTGGGTCATGAACGGTCGGGCCAAGGCCCCGCCGGCCTGAGGCTGGAGGATCGGCGTATCCACCTCGACGAAGTCCTCGGACACCAACTGTTTGCGCAGGGCCGCGATGGCCTTGAACCGAACGTCGAACACCGACCGGCTCTCGGGATTGGCCAACAGGTCTACCTCCCGTTGCCGGTAGCGGGTGTCGGTCTCGGTCAGCCCGTGCCACTTGTCGGGAAGGGGCCGGAGCGCCTTGGACAGGAGCCACAGCTCCTGGACGTCCACCGACAGTTCGCCCCGTCGACTGGTAACGGCCTCGCCGACGGCGCCGATCCAGTCGCCCAAGTCGGCGTTGGCCAGGACCAACTTGGCCTGGTCGGAGAGTTTGGACGCCTGCATGAGGAGCTGCACCGGGCCGGTCACGTCCTGGAGGGTGGCGAACGACAGCTTGCCGTGGCCCCGGATGCTGGTCAGGCGACCGGCCATCCGGACGGTTTCGCCGGTTCGGACGTCGGGCTCCAGTCCATCGTGGCGCTGGTGCAGCTCGGCGGCTGTGGCCGTCCGGTCGAAGCGAAGGGGATACGGATCGACCCCCTGGGCCGCCAGGACCTCCCGCTTCTTGCGACGATCAGCGCTCAGGGAGTCGAACGTGCTGGCCCCAGCCTCGTCGCCGTTCGCTTCGGACTCATCTGCCACGGTGTTGCCCTCTTCTTCCTGACGCCCACGGGCGGGCCCTGCACCGCTGGGAGGCGCTGATCTGGCTCGGGCATCCCGAATCCATGAGAGCCCTGGCCGTCAACGTCGTTCTAATCACGGGATGGTTCCCGTTGACAGTAGTCATCGTGGCCGTGGCGTCGGTGGTCCCTTCGGTCGGACGGCACGAAAGGGGCGTGAAGGCGCCAACTGGGCATCGGCCTTCCGGTGAGCTTCGTCCTCACCCTCCTCACCGGGCTGGCCTACGAGGTGTTCGATCCGGTCCCGGACGATGTTCTCCAGCCCCCTCTGCCACTGGACGTGGCTCCTGTGGTTCGTCGCAGTGACCATTGTGCAGGGCCGGACCAGGGCCCACCGGTTGGCCCTACCACCTTTCCGACTTGGCCGGAAAGCCGGAACGCAGGTGCGCGTGTACACCCCAGACGGCGACCACCCCTTGCCGGTACGGTCGGCGGCGTTCAGGATCGCTCTGCCCTGGCTGGCCAGGCGGCTGGGACTAACCCGGCACGACCTGGCCGCCACCTTCGATCCACCCGTCCGTGAGCCGACGGTTGCGCCGAGCGGCTCGTTGACGCCCGTCTGGTCGGCTCTTATGCTGCCCGGGCGCCCCTAGCTCAACGGTAGAGCAGCAGATTCTTAATCTGCAGGTTCCTGGGTTCGAGTCCGGGGGGGCGCACCAGGGCGTACCTACAGACCGCCGGGGTCCCCGCTCCGGTGCTCCCCCGGCGACGGTGGGGAGGAGTGATCAGTCCCGGGCGTCCGATTCTCTGTCCTCAAATCCTCCCGGCCTCAGATCGCCGCTACGGGCCTCAGGCCGCCGATCCGAGGAAGGGGGCGTCGCCGAAGGCGAAGACTCCCCCATCGGATGCCATCAACCAGTAGCCCTGGCCCGAGGCGTCCGTTGCCATACCGATGATCGGCCGGTTGAGGACCAGGTTCCCGGTGGATCCGTGGAAGACGGCATCACCGAAGGAGAAGATGCCTCCGTCCGAGGCCACCAGCCAGTAGCCGCCGCCGTCGGAGGTGGTGGTCATGCCCACCACGGGCTTGTTGATGTGCATCCCACCGGTGCTTCCGTGGAAGACGGCGTCACCGAAGGAGAAGATGCCTCCGTCCGAGGCCACCAGCCAGTAGCCGCCGCCGTCGGAGGTGGTGGTCATGCCCACCACTGGCTTGTTGATGTGTATCCCTCCGGTGCCCCCGTGGAAGAAGGCGTCACCGAAGGAGAAGATGCCTCCGTCCGAGGCCACCAGCCAGTAGCCGTGTCCCGTGGCGTCCGACGACATCCCCACCACCGGTTGATTGAGGTGCATGGCCCCGGTAGACCCGTAGAACTGGGCGTCGCCGAAGGAGAAGATGCCTCCGTCCCGGGCCACCAGCCAGTAGCCCTGTCCGGTGGGATCAGTGGCCATGCCCACGATGGGCTGGGTCAGCGCTGTGCCGGTCATGGCGCCGAAGCAGGTGGCGTTGCCGAAGGCGGCCACATCTCCGGCGGCGTCCACCTCGTAGTACCCGGCGCCCGACGTGGTGGCGGCGGAGCCCACCACGGAGCCGGAGGGTAGATGGGCCATGCAGGCGGTCGAGCCCGAGCCAGAGCCCGAGCCGGCCTGGCTGGGAGGAGCGGACCCCGGTCCGACCGTGCCGGCCTGGGCCGACAGGTTGTAGGTCTGCACGTCGAAGGTGGCGCCGGCGGCGTTGGTGGGAGCGACGGTGACCGAGTCGCCGTTCACAGTTACCTTCAGGAACTCGTAGACGTCGGCGGCAGACCCCGGTATGGGGGCGGAACCACAGGCCGACCCGGCATTTGTGCTCGGCGACCAGCCCAGGGCGTACACGCTGGCCGTGGCCGACACTGAGGCACAGTTACCGCTGCTCACCGGCTCGAGCACCCCTCCGCCACCACCGGTGACGTAGTTGATGAGCTGGCCGTTCTGCTGATAGTTGTTCGGGATGATGCGCTGGTAGGTGTGGGCGTGACCGTTGAAGGCAATGCTGACGCCGTACCTGGCCAGCAGGGCTTCGAGACTGGTCGAGGCGTTCGGATTGGCCGAGCTGTTCTGGAGGTAGGGGTCCGAAGGCTCGGAGAGCTGGACCGATCGCAGCGGAAAGTGGAACACGGCCATCTTCACGCCACCCGGATGTTCCTGCAGGTCCTTCTGCAGCCACTTGTACTCCGGCGAGCTGGTCTGCCAGTGCTCGTCGGCGTCGGCCTGGTAGCCCTCGCAGCTGGCCACCGCCGATGACGTCACCGTGCCGCACAACGCTCCCGTGGTGTTGCCGAGCTTGTTGGCCTGCGCCTCGGACCATGTCCCGTCGACGACGTAGATCCGGACGTTGCCGGTGGAGAAGGCGTACCAGTCGTCGGCGGCGTTGCCCGTGATGCCGTCGACACCCGAATAGCTGTCAAAGGCATACGTGCCGCCCGAGGTCGCCGCGGTGGTCGGCGTGGGGAAGATCTTCTCGGGATTGATCGTCTGGTCGTGGTCTCCCGAGCCGGCGAAGACCGGGATCCCCCCGGCCTGAGGGAAGTAGGAGGTTCCGAAGATGTCGCTCACTTCCGGCTGGGTCCCGGTCTGCTCCAAGTCGCCGAAGTTGGACTGGTTCGAGCTGTTGTAGCCGATGTCGCCCACCGACAGGAGGAAGTTGGCACCGGAGTTGCCGATCTGGCTGTACAGCGATGCCTGATCGGGGTTGACCCCATTGGGGAAGGGCACGTCGGAACTCGCAGTGGCACTGGTGTCGTAATAGTTCTCGCCGGTGTCATTGATGACGTCGAAGGTGACGGGTCGGCCGGACGACGTGTTGGCCGGCAAGAGGGTGGTGAACGTCTGATAGGGCTTCGACGCCGGCAGCAAATCCGAGGCTCCGGCCGAGTGGGTCGACAGGACCGTATAGCAGTACACAGTGCCCGGCGAGAGCCCGGTGACAGGAACGGAGTTCTGGTACTCGTTGATCGTTCCCAGATTGCCGGTGACGGTGAACTCCGTCCCGGTCGGCGTCCCCGATGGGGAGATCGGATTGACGTCGCCCGGAAGGGTGGACGGCGCGGTGACGGCCGACGGCGTCCAGGTCGTCGGTGCGGCGCAGCTGGATCCGGACATCGGTGCGACCTGGACGGAGCCGAATATGTTGGCGCCCCCCGGATTGGTGTCGGTGGTGGCCCAGTTGATGTAGGCCGACGTCTGGGTCAGGTCGGTCACATACGGCGCCCGGGTCAACAGGGCATTGAATCCCGAATACGGGTTCACTGGCAACGGTGCGTCGGCGGCGCCGGCGATCGTCGGCAATGCCAGCGGCACCACCCCAGCAATTACCACGACAACTCCGCCTATTACGCGCTTCAACATCGCACCCTGCCCTTACTCGTCGTGCGAAACCCTTGTTTGGTTCTCGGGAAAGCTACAGCACACGACATGCGGGGGGCAATGCTCAATTCGCCCTTGACCACGTGGGACGTAGCCCAGCGACCGGCTGCTTACGGCGGTTTACAAGGACACCAGCACATATAGCGTTCAGACCACCACATGACGCGATCTATTTGGGGCTCGGGAACAGCCCGATTCTGCGCGTTGCGTGTTGGCTCCACCACCTCTTGTACCAGATGGCGTCCCCCTATTTTACGCTGAGCGCGGTTGATTGACTCCTTATAGTGGTAAATCCGCTAGCTCGCATACCCTCGTCCCGATCAGGAGGCACCGGTGGCCATGTCCCCGGCGCCTCCAGGGCCGCTGGCGATGATGGTGCGGGGCGACCGCTTGGCCCGCGCCTCCATCTCGGGAGGTGCCCACCTCGAAAGCAGCACCACCCCGGCGAACATCCCGCCCAGGAAGAGGATCTCCAACACGATCGCCGCCGGCGAGTTCCGGAGCTGCTCGCCGAAGAGCTCGATGCCTATGGTGATGCTGGCCAGAGGGTCCACGATGAGCAGCGCCGACTGCGAGGCGGCCAGAGGTCCGGCGGCAAACGCCGCCTCCAGCAGCACTGTCCCCAACACCCCGGTGACCACGACGGCGTAGACGGGCCAGTGCACGAACAGTCCCGACCAACCCTCGTGGGCCAGGACCTCGGTGGCCGCCTTCACGAACGCGGCATCGATGGCCCACACCAGTGCGGCGGCGGCCCCGAGCAGGGCGGCCTTGCGGGCCGGGGATCCCCACCGGCTGAGAACCACGAGGACCACGATGACCAGTCCCCGAGCTCCCGAGGGCCACGGCCCAGGCCGCTGCCGTCGGACGTCCGTGCCCCTCCTCGGGATGGGCCACCACCAGGAACCCGAAGAGTCCGGCGCACAGCAGGGCGGCGGCTCCCCAGGTACGGGGGGCGATCCGGTCGTGCAGCCAGACGACCCGGAGGGCCAGTGTGAAGATGAGCTCGGTGACCAGGATGGGCTGCACCGAGGCCAGAGTGCCGAAGTAGAGGGCCAGGGCGGTGAAGATGAAGGTCCCGCCCATGCAGACCATGCCCAGCAGCCAGATGGGCTGGCGGATCAGGAACTTGGTCGTCTCCCATCCCGAGCGCTTCTCGTCGGAACCGGCCACGTTGGCCAATTTCTGCAGGACCGAAGTGAGAGCCTGGCTGAAGGCACCGAGTAGGGCGAACAGGATGCTCATCGACCCCACCCTCCCCTCTCTCCCCCGCGCCGGTTCCGCCATTCGAGACCAACGTCGGGGCGGCGCGCAAGCACCCAGGGGGCAGTTCGACCAACGGTCGTCGCCACCATGGCCAGTACGGCCACGAAGCCCCAGAGGTAGGCCTGCCCGGGAACGTCGTGGAGCACCCGGGGGCCGAGGGTCACCACAACGCCCGCCAGGCCGGTGACGCCGGCCGCTATGGGCAACCCTCGACCCAACTCACGCCGCTATCCGCCGGGAGGCGGTCCTCACGGACCTTCGGTGTCGGAGCCAGCGACGGAGTCGTGGGTGGACAACCAGCGATGGAGACCGGCGGCGTTGGAGTGAACGCCGTTCATGACCTCGAGCTTCTCGCGGTGCTCATCGGGGACGCCCGTCGAGGTCGGAGTGCGAACTCGGTGGCCAGGGCGGCGGCGATGTCGTCGCCGTTGCGGAACGCCGACTCGGCGACGTCGGCCCACTTCCGGAGGGTCCCGGCCGCCTCGTCCAGCACGTCCAACGGGTCGGCGAGCAGCCCGTAGTGGGCCAGAGCCAGCCCGGTCGGGCGGCGGTCGGCGAAGCGCTGCAGGGAGGTGAGCGCCGATGCGAGGTCGAAGTCGGGCGGGGGTGTGGAGGGCCGCAGCACGCCGGCGTCGGGCAGCTTCACCCCCACCGCGTCCCCGGCGAACAGGATCCCGCTCAGTGTGTCGTGCAGGGCCACATGGTGCTTGGCGTGACCGGGCGAGTCCACGGCGATGAGTGAGCGGTTGGAGCTGACCGGGATGGCCTCGCCGTCTTCGAGGACGTGGATCCGCTCGGCCGGGGTGGGATCGAGCCGGCCGTACAGGGAGTCGAGGAGCGGTCCGTAGACCCGGGAGGCCGAGTCGACCAGCCTGGTGGGGTCGACCAGGTGGCGGGCCCCCTTGGGATGCACGTACACGGTGGCTTTGGGAAAGGCCCGGGCCACGTCCCCCACGCCACCGGCGTGGTCGAGATGGATGTGGGTGACCACCACGCCGGCCAGGTCCGACGGCACCGACCCCGAGCCGCTCGAGCTGGGCCAGCAGCACCGGCACCGAGCTCTGGCTGCCCGTCTCCACCAGGACGGGGGCGTCACCCTCGATGAGGTAGCCGGCGGTCACCCGCTCCCAGCCACCGAGGAGGGTGTCAACCTCGATGACCCCGTCGGCCACTGTCTGCCCGGCGTGGGTCGGGTCGGCGCGGTGGTCCGCAGACCCGGCCGGCCTTCCGTCGCCCTCGCCCTCGCCCCCGTCGTCGCTGTTGCCAATGCCGGTCGCCGCCGTGCCGAGGTGATGATGGTGGGATCCGCTCATACCCCTCGTCCGTCCGATCGGGATGATTCAGTCCGTCCCATGGATGACTACCGGCCCCTGACGGCGGTCGTCGCCCTCGATGCCGGGGCCTTCTTGGCCGGGGCCTTCTTGGCCGGCTGCCTTCTTGGTGGCTGCCTTCTTGGTCGGCTGCCTTCTTGGTCGGCTGCCTTCTTGGCCGGCGGCTCTCTTTGTGGCTGCCTTCTTGGTGGCCGACACTCGTGGCGGCCGCCTTCTTCGCCGGGACGTTCGTACCCGACGCCTTGGTCACGGCGGAACCCGGAGCGGGTCGTGACGGACGGGCCGGGCCCATGGGAGCCCTGGTGGCCACCGGAGTGGCCCTTCTCGCCTTCGGCTTGGTCGTCGGCCTCCCCCGCGGCTTGGCCGGGCGCTTGTGTTCCTCCGACGCCTTGCCCTCGGACGTCATACCCGCCTGGTCCCCGGAGGCGGAGGACACCACGTCCTGGATCACCCGGGCGGCACCCCGCTGGGTGCTGCGACCGGCGTTCTCCACCAGTCGGGCCACCATGGACTGGGCCGAGAATCCACCCACATGGCGCCCAACCGGCCTCGACTTCCCTCGGGTCAGGGAGCGCTGGGCCAGTCCCAGGATCATGTGGTCGGAGGTCGGCTTCTCCTGGCCGATGAGCTTGGCCGCCGAGTTGACCAGGGACACGTGCGAGAAGGCCTGAGGGAAGTTGCCGACCAGCCGTCCGGCCACCGGGTCGTACTCCTCGGACAGAAGACCGAGGTCGTTGCGCAGGCCCATCAACCGATCGAGCAACTGGCGGGCATCATGGTCCCGTCCCAGCATGGACAGACAGTCGGCCAGCCAGAACGAGCAGGCCAGAAAGGCGCCCTCCCGTCCGGTGAGTCCGTCGACGTCCCCGGTGTCGGCGGTGCGGTAGCGGAGAACGAATCCGCCATCGACCAGCTCGCGCTCGATGGCCTCGATGGTTCCCCGCACCCTCGGGTCGTGGGCGGGCAGGAAGCCGACCAGCGGGATCATCAGCAGACTGGCGTCGAGTTGGTCGGAGCCGTAGTACTGGGTGAACGAGCCCATCGAGGCGTTGAAGCCCTCGTCGCAGACCTGGTCGTGGATCTCCTGTCGGATCTCCTTCCACGGATCGAGCGGGGCCGGCATGTCGTACTCCTCGGCGGTCTTGATGGCCCGGTCGATGGCCACCCAGGCCATGACCTTGGAGTGGGTGAAGTGACGCCGGGGGCCCCGCACCTCCCAGATGCCGTCGTCGGGCTCCCGCCAGCCGTCCCGAAGGAACTCCATCAGCGAGAGCTGGAACTCCCAGGTGGGGCTGTCACCGGACTGGCCGGTGGCTTCCGATTCGTAGAGCGCCGACATGACCTCGCCGTAGACGTCCAACTGGAACTGGCCGGCGGCGGCGTTGCCGATCCTCACCGGCGCGGAACCCTCGTACCCGGGCAGCCAGTCGACCTCCCACTCGTCCAGGCGCCGCTCGCCCGCCGCCCCGTACATGATCTGCATCTGGGACGGGTCGCCGGCCGTGGCCCGAAGGAGCCAGTTCCGCCAGGCCATGGCCTCCTGGTAGAAGCCGCCCCGCATCAGGGACTCGAGTGTGAGGGTGGCGTCCCGTAAGCCAGCAGAACCGGTAGTCCCAGTTGCGGCTGCCTCCCAGCGTCTCGGGAAGCGAGGTGGTGGCGGCAGCCACGATGCCCCCGGTGGGCTCGTACGTCAGGGCCTTCAGGGTGATGAGGGACCGGACCACGGCCTCCCGGTAATCACCCTCGTAGGTGCACTGGGACACCCAGTCGCTCCACCACAACTCGGTGTCCATGGATGGCGTAGGCGGCGTCGACCGGTCGAGGTGGGCTCCTCGTTGGCCGGGAACCAGGTCAGCGAGAACGGGACGCGCTGTCCCTCGGAGACGGTGAACTCGGCCACGGTGGAGAAGTCACGGCCCTGGCAGTCGGCCGTTGTCCACAGGGACAGCCCGTCGGGACCGGCGATGGCGTTCAGCGTGCCGTCGGTCTTGCGCACCCACGGGACGATCTGCCCGTACCCGAAGCGGATGGTCAGGGTCATCTCCATGGTGACCTTGCCCCGTACCCCCTCGACCAGACGGACCACTTCGGGGTGCTGCTGGCGGATCGGCATGCAGTCGATGACCCGAACGGTCCCCTCGTCGGTAACGAACTCCGACTCGAGCACCAGGGTCTCACCCCGGTAGTGGCGGTGGGTGGCGCTGTGTGATCCCTTCGGCGCCAGCTTCCACGAGCCGTGGTCGTCGTCACCCAGCAGCTTGGCGAAGCAGGCCGCCGAGTCGAAGCGGGGCAGGCACAGCCAGTCGATGGAGCCGTCCCGGCCCACCAGGGCCGCGGTGTGGAGGTCGCCGATGATGCCGTAATCCTCGATGGGAAGCGCCATGCCCCATGTCTAGTCGGGCCCCGTGCCCGGCGGTGTGGCTTCAGCCCGGGACGCAGGCTCCGGTGCCGACCACCCTGGGCGACGACTCGGCCTGTCGCACCCGGGACAGGACGCCCGGGGACGTCAGGGCGTAGCCGATGTCGCCGTTGGTGGTCGACCGGGAGAACACGACGCCGATGACCTGCCCGTCCGACTGGACCAGGGGACCACCCGAGTTGCCCGGTCGGACCATGGCCTGGATCTCGTAGACATTCCGTACGGTGAGGCCCTGGCCGTAGATGTCCCGGCCCTCGGCTTCGAACACCGCCATGATCCCGGCCGGCGAGGCCTGGAACGGCCCCGCCTCCGGGATAGCCGAGCACCGCCGCCTGCACGCCGCGGGTGGACCGGTGCAGGATCGAGCGTGAGCACCGGCTCGTCGAGCCCACTGACCCGCAGCACGGCCAGGTCGTAGGACGGGTCGAAGTAGATGACCGTGGTGGCCAGGAGATTGGCGCCGACCTGGACCATGGGATGGGCGATACCGGCCACCACATGGGCGTTGGTCACCACGAGTCCCGGCTCGACGACGAACCCTGAGCCCTCTTGGATCTGACCGCACCCGTCCCCGACGATCTTGACCGTGGACGCCTCGGCGTGGGCGACCGCCGGCATCGAGCTGGGGACCGCCGGGCAGGGCCACCGGTCCTGCCGACTCCGGGGCCAGTTGGGCGAAGACCGGGGGGAATCCCTCGGCCGAGAGGAAGCTCTGGACCTGGGAGAACACCGACGGCGGGGCCGGGAGCACGCTGTCGAGCGAGCGAATGATCTTCGACTGGTCGATGGAGGAGTTGAGGGTCAGCGAGCGAGCTGTTGACCAGCGTGTTGGCCAACAGCCACGCGGCCAGCAGGGAGGCCACCACCGCCACCACCACGCCCAGGCGCCGAGTCGACAGCGCCGAGGGCTCCGCGGTGCACCCGCCAGAAGACCAGGTTGCCCATGATCCGGCCCGCCACCCCGCACAGGACGGCGACACCCAGGAGCGTCACCAGGGCCAGTGCCGTTCGAGTGGATTGGGAATGACCCCAAGTGACCGTGACCGAGGCCAGCTGCGCCCCGAAGTACAGGCCGACCAGGAAGCCTCCGAACGAGAGGACCTGGATGACGGCGCCGAGTCGGAGACCCTGTACGGCGGCCAGCGCCACCAGGATCAGCACCACCACGTCGACGACGTTCACGTGGGAGTGGGCAGGAGGGTTCGGCGCTCGGGACGGACCGGCACCACCAGGACCAATACCACCGACGTACGGTAGACCTCGGGCATCCCCGCCGGCCGTCATCACCCCGCTGTCGGGTGACGGCGTGGCAATATCTCTGGCGCGATCACACAAACCACCACTGTGGGCCCGGTGACGGTCCCGGCCAGGGAAGAAGCGATCGGGGTTCAACGGTGAGTGATCCGACACCTACCGCCCCCGTGACCACGCCTCGCTCTCGCCGACCCATGGAGCCCACACAGTCGACACAGCCGACGAGGCCGAAGGGCCGGCGCCCCCGCCCCCGCGCCGCGGCCACGGTATCCGTCGCCCTCCTCGCCCTGGTGATGGCGTCGTGCTCCACCGGCGGCTCGAACGCCGGTTCCGGGCCGCCGTCGACCATCGCCCCGGGGTCGCCGTGGATGGGGACGCTTGACACCGTCACTCTCCCCGCTCCGGTCAACTCCCTCACAGCCGTGGACTGCGTGGGCCCGCTTCGGTGTTGGGCGGTCGGTTCGACGGTGGGCACGGCAGGCTCGCCGAACGGAGCGGCCGTCATCACCACCGCCGACGGGGGGTCGACCTGGAAGATCCAGCCCATCCCCACCGCGGTGGGCTATCTGTCCGCCATCTCGTGCAGTGACCGTCATTACTGCGTCGCCGTGGGCCAGGTCTCCCAGACGTCCGACGGCCTGGGGGCCATCATCACCACCTCGGACGGCGGGACCACCTGGGCGGTGACCACCGTGCCTGCGGGCATCCTCGACGTCACCGCCGTCACCTGCCAGGTCAGCCGGCAGTGCATCGCCATCGGGACCGCGGCCACCGGCTCGGCGGCACTGACCTCCTCGCCGGCCCGGCCGGCATGGGTGCAACAGGGGATACTGCCCGCCGGCCTGACCGGCGCCAGCGCCATCTCGTGCCCCGACAGCCAGCACTGCTGGGTCACCATCCGCCAGGCCATCGACGTGGACCACGTCTCCGGCCAGGTGGCGCTGACCACCGACGGCGGCTCCACATGGGCCACGACCGCCACCCCGAAGACCGTGGGTTATCTCAACGGCATCGTCTGTTCACGGGGTGCTGCCGGGAACATCGGTCTGCCCTTCACCTCGACCACCATCGTGCCCACTCCCGCCTCGACATCGGCAGTGGTCGCGACTCCTTCTGGCCCGACTCCTTCTGGCCCGGCTCCTTCTGGCACGGCTCCGTCGACCACCGCGTCCGGATCGACCACCACGTCCGGGGCCAGCCCGACCACGACCAGCGCTCCACCTCCGACCTCAACCACCACGACGGCCCCGACCGGAGTGAACGGGGCGTGGTGCGTGGCGGTGGGGACGACGGCCAGTACCGTCACGGGAACCCGGACCGGCCACGGCGTCGTCCTTACCACCACCGACGGCGGAACGTCCTGGACCTCCCAGCCCGTCAGCCCGACGGCGGCGGCGCTGATGGGTGTGTCCTGCACCGGCGACAACGCCTGCGTCACCGTGGGCAGCGCGGTGGGCCTGGCTCCCGAGGCCGGCCTGTCCGTCCTCACCGGCCCGCACGATCACCCGTGGAAGCGGGCCGCCGCCGTCACGTCGCCCCAGGTGCTGACCGGGGCCAGCTGTATCTCGCTGTCCCACTGCGTACTGGTCGGCGAGTCCATCAGCCAGCGCCTGGTACCGGGATGAGACGCCGTCGGGTCATCCACGGGGCGGTGCCAGGTCACCGCTAGCCTCCGTGACCATGGGATGGCGCCGTCCCCTTCGGGGATTTTCAGTGTGGCGCGTCGCCGGTGCCGACGGGCATCCTCCTCGGCCGGACCGGTGGATCTGCGTGTCAGGCCCGGTTCGTAGAACCACCTCCGTGAGCCGGCCACCGATGAACGGTCCCTACCCGCGGCTGCCGATCGGATCGGGCCGCCGTCCGTGAGTACTGCAGAGCCCCTCCCGCGCCGCTCCCGCCGGCCTCCCACCGCCACCTCCACCTTCGGCGTCGGACGACGTGAGGCCCACGACTCGTCCTCGTTCTATGCCCGCTTCACACCTCCACGGGTCTCCGAGGACAGCACCGTGCAGGCCCCGGCGGCGACAGATGCCATCTGGGTCGGCGACGCCCGGAACATGGACCGGTGGGGAGAGGTGGCGGACGGCTCGGTGGCCCTGGTGGTCACATCACCCCCCTACTTCGCCGGCAAGGAGTACGAGGCCGTCCTGGGGGTGGGGGGAGTTCCGGCCGACTACGAGGCCTACCTGGGCATGCTGTTCGATGTCTTCAGCCAGTGTTTCGACAAGCTGGAGCCGGGAGGACGCATCGCCGTCAACGTGGCCAACCTGGGCCGCAAGCCCTACCGTTCGCTGTCCCGGGACGTGATCGATCTGCTCGACCAGCTGGGCTACCTCCTCCGCGGTGAGATCGTCTGGCAGAAGAGTCACGCAGCCGGCGGCTCGTGCGCATGGGGCACATATCAGAGACCGGGTAATCCGGTGCTGCGAGACGTGTCCGAGAGGATCATCGTGGCCAGCAAGGGTCGGTTCGACCGGGCCCTGACCCCCGACGAGCGAACGTCCCGGGGCCTTCCCCACGAGGGCACGATCACCATGGACGAGTTCATCGACGCCACCATCGACATCTGGGACATCCCGGCGGAATCGGCCACACGGGTGGGCCATCCGGCCCCCTTCCCCGTCGAGCTGCCCCGTCGGCTCATCGAGCTGTTCACCTACCGGGGCGATCTGGTTCTCGACCCGTTCATGGGATCGGGATCGACGGCCGTCGCCGCCGTGACGACCGAGCGGCACTACGCCGGGTTCGACACCGACGAGACCTACGTGGCCCTGGCCGAACGGCGAGTGGCCGAGGAGCGGGCCACCGGATTGAGACCGGGGTTCGGAGGGCCGAGCCGGCGCCGGGTGACCGTGGCCACGGGCCGGGCTTCCGGGTCCGACGCCGAGTCCGGCGACGACGCCGAGTCCGGTGAGGACGTCGAGGCCCGCGCCGTCGCCCTCGGGCAGAAGGCCAGTACGCTCGCCCGTCTGGCACTCGTCACGGCGGGGTTCGTGGACATCGAGGACAGCGTGACCTTCGGCGATCTGGGGATCGGCGTCGACTTCCGGGCCCGGGACTCTTCGGGAACCACCTGGCTGTTCGACCTCTCCGGGGCGTTCTCAGCCACCCGGCCCGGCCTGCGTCGCCCCGACGTGCTGTGGAAGTCACTGGGCAAAGCCGGCGTCCTGCATCAGGCCCGCGTCGACGGTCGCCCCCGAGCCGACCTGGGCCCACTGGTGTTGCTCACCACCGACCTCCCCGGTGCCCGGACCGCCGGCGGCAAGGCACTGCGGGCCATGCAGGGCGCTGACGGCGACGGGCCGGTCTTCGACGTCGTCGAGCTGCTGGACCCGGTGGGCGCCGAACGGCTGCACCACCTAGCCCACCGGGGCGGACCACCGTTGCCGAACTCGACACCGCGCTCGACACCCTTCGCTACCGCCACCCGGCCGATGTCGCAGCTTCCCGCCCGCCACCCGCTGGACCCGGACGAGCCGGCCCACTCCGCCAGTCGGCCCGGCCCCGTGACCGGCCCCTAGCCCAGTGAACTGGGACGGGGACCAGTACCAGAAGCGATTCGACGATCTGGCCGATACCGGTGTGGACGTGCACGGAGAGGCCGGATTCGTGATGCGCTGGCGCCCCGCCACCGTCCTGGACGCCGGCTGTGGCACCGGCCGGGTGGCCCGGGAGCTGGCCCGGCGAGGCGTCGAGGTCGTGGGCGTGGATGTCGATGCCTCGATGATCGAGACGGCGCGGCGGTTGTCGCCGGCATTGGACTGGGTGACCGCCGATCTCACCACTCTCGACCTCCACCGACGGTTCGACGTGGTGGTGATGGCCGGCAATGTGCCGCTGTTCACACCGGACGGCACCCAGGCCGCAGTGGTGACGACCTGCGCCCGCCATCTCCGGGACGGGGGACATCTGGTGGCGGGCTTCCAGCTGGACCGCGGTTACGACCTCGCCCGGTACGACGACCACTGCCTCCGGGCCGGCCTGGTGCCGGAGGGCCGGTGGGCCACCTGGTCGGGGGAGCCGTGGGCGGACGGCGGGATGTATGCAGTCAACATCCATCGCCTCGGTGATGCCGACACCGGCACCAACGCGGATGACCCGTAGCGATCCAGATGCCGACCGGCCGGAGATGTCGCCGTCGCCCGGATCCGTCCCCGATCAGGGTCCGGTCCGCTACCCCCCGTCTTGGATGGGCGCGGTCTCCGCTCCCCACTCCTCGGGAGCCACCTCCCGCACCCGGGTGGCGAAGAACCACCGGTGGCCCTCCGGGTCCACCGCCGAATAGCTCCGGTCGCCGTAAGGCTGGTCGGCCAGCTCCCGCTCGATGGCCGCCCCGGCCTGGCGGGCCCGCCGATAGTGCCCGTCGACATCGTCGACGTAGACGTGGACCATCTGGGTGACCGCCCCGAGTACCCGGAGATTGCGGTAGCCCTCTCCGGGATCCCCCAGCATCACGACGCCTCCGTCGGGACACGTGACCTCGGCGTGGTTGACCCGGCCGTCCGGGGCCGTGGACCGCATCTCTTCGCGGCACCCGGAGACCCGTTGGAGGTACTCGATCGCCGCTCCGGCGTCCGAGTACAACAGGTAGGGAGATACCCGGTCATCCACCGTTCCGATGCTACCGGCACCGCTCACCCGGGCACGGGGTGGTCGAAGGCCCGCCGGCTCCGTCTGCGATCATGGGGACCACGCAGAAAGGACTCCATGCGCAACCCCATGTTCGTCCACGACGAGAAGCTGACAACCCTCATCCTCGACTACTGCCGGTGGCGCCTGGCCCTCGATCCGGTCCCGCTCGACTTCGGCGGCGCCCAGGCGGAGTCGCTGGACGCCAGCCTCCGGGGCCTCATCAACCCGGAGGGAACCGACCCCCACCGCATCATGGAGATCTTCGACAACGAACTGGCCACCGCCGTGGTCTCATGCGACAGCCCCCGGTTTCTCTCGTTCATTCCTGCCGCCCCGACCAAGGCCTCCCTGCTCTTCGACATGGTGGTGGCCTGCTCGTCCCTGCAAGGTACGTCGTGGATGGAGGCCGCCGGGGCGGTGGCAGCCGAGAACCAGGCCCTCTCGGTCCTCGCCGACCTGGCCGGTCTTCCCGACGGGGCCGGCGGGTGCTTCGTCTCCGGTGGCTCGGCCGGCAACCTGTCCGCCCTCATGGTGGCCCGAGACACCGCAGTCCACCGCATGGGGGAACGGGCGCGGCGGCGACCGGTGGTGGCCATCAGCGAGGAGGCCCACTCGTCGGTGGGGAAGGCCCTCGGAGTGTTGGGGGTGGAGGCGCTTCTCGTCCCCTGCGACGACCATCGGATGACCGGCACCGGTCTGGCCTCGACCCTCGCGGCCGATGCCCGGGGTGATGACGTCATCGCCGTGGTCGCCACCGGTGGCACCACCAATGCCGGCATCGTCGACGACCTGGCCGGTGTGGGCCGGATCGCCCGGGAGCGCAACCTGTGGTTCCACGTCGACGGGGCCTACGGATGCGCCGCCCTGTTCGCACCCTCGGTCCGCCACCGCTTCGACGGCATGGACATGGTGGACTCGTTTGTCGTCGATCCCCACAAGTGGCTCTTCGCCCCCTTCGACTCCGCGGCCCTCATCTACCGTCAGCCCCGTCTGGCCAAGGCGGTCCACACCCAGGACGCCTCCTACCTCGACGTGCTCCACAATGACGACCGCGACGACTGGAATCCCAGCGACTACGCCTACCACCTGACCCGCCGGGCCCGGGGACTCCCCTTGTGGTTCTCCCTGGCGGTGTACGGGACCAACGCCTACCGCGACGCCATCGAGACGGTGCTCACCGTCACCCAACAGTGTGCCGACCTGGTCGAGCGGACACCCCACCTGGAGCTGGTGCGACGTCCGGAACTGTCGGTGGTGCTCTTCCGACGCACCGGGTGGCAGTGGGACCAGTACGAGCAGTGGTCCGATCAGCTCCTCAGGGACCAGGTCGGGTTCGTGGTGCCCACGCTCTGGGAAGGCGAGCCCGTCGGTCGCCTGGCCCTCCTCCACCCGGACACCACGGTGGCCATGGTGGAGGAGATCATCGCCACCATGGCCTGACCGGCTCCCGGGGTTGGCGGTCAGGCCCGGTGGTCAGGCCGACGGCCAGGGCCGCCCACGGCGGCCCCAGAACCCGGTACTACTCGGTGCCGGGTTGGGTGTAGCCCTGCATGATGTGCTCGACCCACCAGGCCGGTGCAGCATTCATCAGCGTCTGCAGGTCCCAGTAATCCCACCAGCGCACAATGGTCCCGTCCCGGAATTCGTGCACCGAAACAAAGGGGAGGGTTACCTCCTCGCCGGTGTGCCACCGCCACGTCTCGGCATGCTCGGTCACCACCGTGTCTCCCTCGGCCACGATCAGCCGGAGTTGGTGCTCGTATCCGGAGATGGGCTCGAGTCCGAGGCGCAGTCGGGCCACGATGAGCTCCGGTCCCCGGGCGACGTCCTCATCGGGGGACGGAACGTCCGTGTACTCACTGTCCGGGCCGAAGAACCGGCCGATGGCTTCCCAGTCCCGCTCGTAGAGGGCGGCCCAGAATTCGAGCGCCCGCTCCTTGTTCGCCGCAGTGTCGGACCCAGCACTCACGGTGGCACCTCCCGTAGTGACGGCCGGTCCCCCCATGGGAGCGAGCCGACCGGCGCCATGATGGCACGGCACCAGGTCAGAAGCCCGGGCGCCCGCCGGCGGATCGGGCCTCCGGCCTGCCCGCCTGTGTGTCGGCATAGCTTTTCGGCCGCCTGTTAACGCTCCGGCAACCTAGATCGGGGCCTCGGCCGCTACCATCCCGACGCAGTGGCCAAGAGCAGTCTCGAATCGAAGCGCGACGAGGGACCTGACCTCCACGCGCCCTACCAGCATGGGCCCCAGGTGGTGACCGGCCTGGCCCCGAGGGTGGTGAGCAAGACCGCCTATGAAAAGGAGTTGGCCCGCCTGCAGACCGAGTTGGTCCGCATGCAGGAGTGGGTGGTCCACGAGGGCCTGCGGGTCATGGTCATCTTCGAGGGTCGAGACACCGCCGGCAAGGGCGGCACCATCAAACGCATCATGGAGAGGCTCAACGCCCGCTACTGCCGTGTGGTGGCACTGGGCACACCCACCGACCGCGAGCGTTCGCAGTGGTACTTCCAGCGCTACATCGCCCACCTCCCGGCGGCCAGCGAGATCGTCCTGTTCGACCGGAGCTGGTACAACCGGGCCGGTGTCGAGAGGGTCATGGAGTTCTGCACCGAGGAGGAACACGCCGAGTTCTTCCGGACCTGTCCGCAGATAGAGCGGGCGCTGGTGCGCTCAGGCATCATTCTGGTGAAGTACTGGCTCTCGCTCAGCGATGAGGAACAGGAACGACGGTTCACCGAGCGGATCAACAACCCGGGCAAGCGGTGGAAGCTGAGCCCGATGGATCTCGAGGCCCGGGCCCGGTGGGTCGACTACGCCGAGGCCAAGGACGAGATGTTCTCGTACACCGACATTAAAGAGGCGCCGTGGTACGTGGTCGACGCCGACAACAAGAAGGCCGCCCGCCTCAACATCATCAGCCACCTGCTCGACGTCGTCCCCTACGAGGCGGTGCCCCACGAGGCGGTGGCGCTGCCGGCCCGCCAGCAGCGCAACTACGAGCGACCCCCCATCGACAGCCAGTCGTGGGTGCCGACGCGCTTCATCGTCAAGTGACCCGGCCCGTTCTGACGCCAGGATGGATAGGGCCGTAGCGGTCGTGCGCAAATTCATCATCATGGGCATCCAGGGAAGCGGCAAGGGCACGCAGGCCAAGCTGCTGGCTGCGGATCTCGAGCTCGAGCACGTGAGCGTGGGGGACATCTTCCGGTGGAACGTGCAGCACCACACCAAGCTCGGGGCCCAGGTCAAGCGCACCATGGCCGCCGGGCACCTGGTGGACGACGACCTGGTGGAAGCGGTGGTCCGCGGCCGACTGGCCGAGCACGACTGGAACTTCGGGTTCATCATCGACGGGTTCCCCCGCAACGCCCGCCAGGCCGAATTCTTCCTCGAGACCTACGACATCGACGGGGTCATCAATCTCGAGATGCCCGACGAGGAGGTGACCCGTCGGGTGCTGTCCCGCCGGGTGTGCTCCCAGTGCGGCCTCGACTACAACCTGATGGCCCATCGGCCGGGACGGCCCGACATCTGTGACGTCTGCGGTGGCACCCTCGAGGCCCGATCCGACGACAACCCCGAGTCCCTGGCCGTCCGGCTGGCCGCCTACCACGAGGAAACCAAACCCCTCATCGAGATCTTCGAACGCAAGGAGTTCGTGGCCACCGTGGACGCCACCCGGCCGGTCGACGAGGTACAGGACTCCATCCGGGAGCGGTTCTCGCTCCCACCCCGCACCAGCTGACCGTGGGCCGGTGGCGCCCGGCGTCCGGCGTCGGTCCGGCGTAGGTCCGGTGGTGGCGGGGCAGCCGGCAGCGGGAACCGGTCAGTCGGCAGCCTCGAACCGGGCCTTTGATTCGGCAGCCAGCCCCTTGGCTCGCTCAGCGTTGCGCCGAGCGGCGTCCCGCGGACGAAGCCCCTCCGAGTAGACGCCCTTGATGTACTCCTGCACGTCGCGAGCCGATGTCGCCATGGTCAGCAGGTCGTTGGACGCCTGGAGGTGGGTCCGGAAACCCATGTGGTCCCAGGCCCGGTGGATATTGGCCTTGGCCGCCATCAGCGTGGTGAGGGGGGCCTGGGCCACGTGGAAGGCCAGCTCGTTGACCTCGTCGTCGAGCTGCTCCCTGGGCACCACCCGGTTGATCAGGCCCATCTCCCTGGCCTGGGCCGCCCCGACCTCCTGACCGGTGAGCATGTACTCGGTGGCCCGCTTCCAGTTCATGAAGATCCACGGCTCGATGCCGGTCTCCATGTTGGGCATGGCCATACCCTGAAGCACGGGGAACTGGAAGTAAGCGTCCTCGGAGGCCACCGTCATGTCAGTGAGCAGCGCCCATGCCGTGCCACCACCGAGGCAGTAGCCGTGGACCTGCGCGATGGTGACCTTGGGAAAGTCCCACAGCTTGAGCACCGGGGTGCCGTAGATGTCCCACTGGCCCTTCCACACGCTGCCGAGGGCGGCGGTGCTGGCGTCGATCTCCCGCATCTCGGTGCCGGGGGTACCTGTCACCACGTGCCCGGCGCTGAATCCGGGGCCGTTGGCCTTCATGATGAGCACCTTGATGTCGTAGTCCCGGTCGGCGTCGTCGAGGCAGGCGTCCACGTCGAAGACCAGGTCCGAGGTCTGAATGTTGGCCTTCTCGGCGTAGTCGAGGGTGATCCAGGCGACGGGACCGTCCTTTTGGTAGATCACCGTGTTCAGCGCTCGGGTCTCCATGACCATCTCCAGTCCGCACGGTTCGAGGAGTCCCCGCGCCGGTTGCCGAAGCTAGCAAAGACGGCCCACCGGATCGCCGGAGTCGCCCGGCCCAGGAGGACCGGTAGTCGACATCGCCACATGGTTAGAGTGCGACTCGAGAACACGGCAGTCCCGAAGGGTGACCACCATCGAGATCCGCATCCCCAAGTTGGGCATGGAGATGACCGAGGCCACCTTGGCCCGGTGGCTGGTCGATGACGGTGCCGAGGTAGCCCAGGACCAGCCGCTCTACCTGCTGGAGACGGACAAGGTAGAGAGCGAGATCGGCGCTCCCAGGGCCGGGGTACTCCGTCGGATCGGCGTCGAGGGCCACGCGTATCCCGTTGGCAAAGTCATCGCCGACCTCGGATAGGCGGCGTGGGCCGGCTCGTCGAAACGGTAACGGCCAGGAGCGTCGGCGGCGGGCCGCACCTATCATGGCCACCGTCCGACCCTCTGACCGTCCGCCCCGGTGGTCCGACGGCACCGGACGGAGTGGGGGAGGATCGTGGGGGACGACGAGGATCAGGTCCGCAGGACGCTGGCCAGCTACTGCCAGTACCTCGACGACGGCGACTTCGACCGGTGGGTCGAGCTGTTCTCCGAGGACGCCCTACTGCTGTTCGCCGGTCGAACCTCCGAGGGGCGCCGGTCCATCCGGGAGTACATGGAGCAGGTCCAGCCCCCCGAGGGCCGCGGCAAGCACATCACCGCCAACATACTGGTCGACGTGGACCGGGACACGGCCACCGCCCACACGGACTACCTGTTCGTGCGCCCCACCGCTCAAGGGTTGGTGCCCGTGGCCACCGGCCGCTACCACGACCAGCTGGTGCGGGACGGGGACCGGTGGCGGTTCCGCCAGCGGGAGATCACCCTGTTGGGCCTCCCTCCGGGGAAAGCCGGTGACTGACCTCGGGGTCCGCCCGCCCTCGGGACCGGCGGCGGAGGTGGCGCCGGCGGTGGAGGGAGCGGGAGGTCGCACGGTTCCCTTCCCCGTGACCGAACCGGACCGGGTGCCGGTGGCGCGCTACTACGACCGGGACTTCGCCGAATTAGAGCAACGGTATCTGTGGTCCCGAACGTGGCAGATGGCCTGCCGCCTGGAGGAGCTGCCCGACCTCGGCGACTATGTGGAGTACGCAGTGGGCGACCAGTCGGTCCTGCTGGTCCGCACCGATACCGACACCGTGGCCGGCTACCTCAACGCCTGCCGCCACCGGGCCACCGAGCTGGCCAAGGGCACCGGCACCTTCCCTCGCGGCCAGATCATCTGCCCGTTCCACGGGTGGCGGTGGAACCTCGACGGGACCAGCTCCTTCGTCTTCGGGCGTCACGCGTTCGACCCATCGCTGATCACCGCTGAGGAACTGTGCCTACGACCGGTCCGGGTGGAAACCTGGGGCGGAAGTGCGTGGATAAACCTCGACCCTTCCGCTCCGCCCCTACTCGAGGCCCTCGACCCCATCCCCGGTCTGCTCGATCCGCTCGGCGTGGCCGACATGCGGGTGGTGTGGTGGAAATCGGTGGTCCTGCCGGCCAACTGGAAGATGGCCCAGGAGGCCTTCATGGAGGGCTACCACGTCCCCGGTACCCATCCCCAGCTCACCCTGGGCCATCCCGAGCAGTACGACCCCGACAGCCTCTCGTACGCCGTCCATCCGAACGGTCACTCGAGCTTCCAGCTCCGTCCCAACGCCCAGGCCAAGAAGGGCCGGGACGTGGGCGTGAACGAGATCGACGCCATTCTGGAGTCGGTGCACCTGTTGAGCAAGGGGCTGGAGGCGATGACACTCGACCGCGAGGTCCGCATCTTCGAGGCCCTACGGGGACGCCCCGTGCCCGAGGGGAGCACCTTCGGCGCCGAGATGATCAGGGCCCTCTACCGCTACGCCGGGGAGGCGGGCATCCCCCTGCCTGCGCCCGATCCCGCCACGCTGGCCCGGTGGGGTGGGATGTTCTATCTGTTCCCCAACTACTTCGTCCTCCCCCAGTACGGCAACGCCCTCGTCTACCGGTCGCGGCCGTACGGCGACGACCCGGAACGGTGCCTGTTCGAGCTGTGGTCGATCTCCATTCCAGCCGCCGACGACGAGGTGGCCCGGCCGGTCCTCCAGGGCCCGTTCGAACCCGACGACGCCGACCACTGGCCGCGCATCCCCCTCCAGGACTTCTCCACCATCGGCCGCCAGCAACGGGGCATCCACAGCCGGAGCGTCGACGCCCTCCGCCTGTCCCGGACCTACGAGGGCGGCATCGCCAACATGCACCGCGAGCTCGACCGCTACCTGGCTCGTCCCTGACGTGGCCCGACCCCTGTGACCACAGCCGCCGATCGGGGTGCCACCAACGACGTGGTCGTGGTGGGCTCGGGGGCGGCGGCGCTGTCCGCCGCCCTGGCCGCCCGGGCCGGGGGTGCCCGGGTCACCGTGGTCGAGCGCACCCAGTCCATCGGCGGCACCACCGCCGTCTCCGGCGGGGGTGTCTGGATGCCCCGGAACGACCACATGGCCGAGGTCGGCATGGTGGACTCCCGGCCCGAGGCCCTGGCCTACATGGGCCGCCTCACAGCCGGACGGACCCCCACCGAGTTGCTCGAGCACTACGTGGACCAAGGACCAGGCATCCTGGCCCATCTGGAACGGTTCACGCCGCTCGAGCTGCGCCCCATGACCTGGCCTGACTACCACCCGGAGATGGAGGGGGCCAAAGCCTCGGGCCGGATGCTGGAGCCGGCGCTGTACGACACCGGACGCCTCGGCGCCTGGGCGGCCCGGTTGCGCCGGCCCCCAGTGCTGGGCTTGCCCATCCCGCTGCAGGAGGCCACCGTCGAGTGGCGCCCGTCGTACACCCCCGAGTGCTTCGACGCCGCCGCCGTGCAGGCCCGGGTGGCCGCGGGCCAAGTGGCCTGCGGCCAGGCCCTCATCGGCGCACTGTTGGAGGCCTGCCTGGCCGCCGGCATCGAGCCCCTCGTAGGGACCCGGGCCGTCGAGATCGCCATGTCCGGCCGGGGCGCCGACGAACGGGTGACCGGCCTGGTGGTCGAGCGTGACCGCGGTCTCACTGAGCTGCCCGCCGCCGCCGTGGTGCTGGCCTCGGGAGGCTTCGAGTGGAACGGCGCGCTCCGGGAGCGTTTCCTTCCGGGTCCCCTCACCCACCCCCATAGCCCGCCGTCCAACGAGGGGGACGGCCTGGCCATGGCCATGGCGGTCGGGGCCGATCTGGCCAACATGAACGAGTCCTGGTGGTACCCGGCGTCGTCCCTGCCCGGCGAGGAGTACGACGGCCGGCCGCTGGCCCGGTTCGTCGGCGTGGAGCGTACCGCCCCCCACTCCATCATGGTCAACCGGTTCGGCCAGCGGTTCGTGAACGAGGCGGGGAACTACAACGACCTCGGAAAGTCCTTCTTCTCCTTCGACATCAACGAGTACGCCCCCCGCAACCTGCCGTGCTGGGTTGTGTTCGACCGGCAGTACCGGTCCCGATACCCCGTGGCCACCTGCCGACCCGGTGATCCCGATCCCGGATGGTTGCCGGTCCACGACACCCTGGGCGGCCTGGCCCTGCGGGCCGGCATCGATCCGGTGGGCCTGGCCGAGACGGTCGAACGGTGGAACCGCTTCGTGGGCCAGGGCCGCGACCGTGACTTCGGCCGGGGATGGAGCGCCTACGACCGGTTCCACGGCGACCCGACGGCCCCCCATCCCAACCTGGGCACGGTCGAGGAAGGCCCCTTCTACGCCCTTCCGGTCCATGTGGGATCGGTGGGGACGAAAGGCGGGCCCCGCGTGGACGTGGACGGACGGGTGCTCCACGTGGGCGACCGACCCATCCCGGGCCTCTACGGCGCTGGCAACGTGATCGCCAGTCCGGCCGGGCCGGCCTACTACGGCGGGGGCACCTCGATCGGCATGGGCCTGGTATGGGGGCACGGTTCGGGGACCCATGCCGCGGCCTACGCCACGGGCGGTTCCCCGGGGACGGCCCCGTGACCGGACCGTCGTATGCCACGCCCCCGGTCGGCTCACGCCGTCGCATGTTCGAGTTGATGGTGTCCATCCGGGCCTGCGACGACCGGGTGCGACGGGGGCTGAGCGGCGGCGAGTTCGCCTGCACCTACTGGCCGGCCACCGGTCAGGAAGCGATCGCCGCCGCCCTGGGCGTGGTGCTGCGGGCCGACGACCAGCTGGTCACCACGTACCGGGGACTCCACGACCAGTTGGCCAAGGGGGTTCCACTCGGCCCGCTGGTGGCCGAGATCCTGACCCGGGCGTCCGGACTCAACCGGGGCAAGGGAGGTTCGATGCACGTCGCCGACCCTCCCTCGGGTCTGGTGCTGTCCACCGGGATCGTGGGGTCGGGACTGCCCATCGCCACCGGTCTCGGCCTGGCCGCCCGGATGTCGGGGTCCGACCGGGTGGCCGTGGCCAGCTTCGGCGACGGGGCCACCGGGACGGGCTCCTTTCACGAGGCGATCAACCTCGCCGCGTTGTGGCAACTGCCCGTGGTCTTCGTGTGCCAGAACAACCGGTATGCCGAGATGACCCCCACCGCCGATGCCCAGCCCGTGGTGGACGTGGCCGACCGGGCCCGGGGCTATGGCATCCCCGGCGTGACCGTCGACGGCAACGACCCCGACGTCACCCACGCTGCCCTCGAAGAGGCCGTGCAGCGCGCCCGGTCCGGTAACGGACCCACGCTGGTGGAGTGCACCACCTTCCGTCTCCACGGCCACTACTTCGGTGACCCCATGCGCTACATACCGGTGGAGGAGCTCGAGGCGGCCCGGGCGGGCGAACCCCTCCGCCGCTATCGGACCCGGCTCATCGACGACGCTGTGATGGACCAACCGACCGTGACCGCCCTCGAGCAGCGGGCCGCCGAGGAGGTGGAGCGGGCCTTCGTCGCCGCCCTGGCCGCCGACCCGCCCCCGGGAGCCTGGGCGACCACCGATGTCTACGCCGACGCCAGCGGCATGCCGACGTGAGCACACCCGAGGTCACAACCGACGCCGGGACCTCCACCACCCGCTCCATGCGCGAAGCGCTGAACCTGGCCCTGGCCGAGGCTCTGGCCCTCGACCCGGCCGTCCTCCTCATCGGGGAGGACCTGGCCGACCCGGGCGGCGGCATCTCCCAGGTGACCAGGGGGCTCTCCTCGGTGTTCGGGACCGACCGGGTCCGGGACACTCCGATCTCCGAGGTCGCCATCGTCGGCGCTGCGATCGGCGCCGCACTGGCCGGCCTCCGACCGGTGGCCGAGATCATGATCATGGACTTCATCAGCATCGCCCTCGACCAGCTGGTCAACCACGGGGCGAAGGCCCGCTTCATGTCGGGCGGGCGGGTCGGCGTGCCCCTCACCCTGCGTACCGCGGTGTTCGGAGGCATCGGCTCAGGGGCCACCCACTCCCAGACGCTGGAGGCGTGGCTGACCCACGTGCCGGGACTGAAGGTGGTGGTGCCCTCCACACCGGCCGATGCCAAAGGTCTCCTGACCACCTGCATCTTCGACGACGACCCCTGTGTTTTCGTCGAGAACGTGGCTCTGTACGGATCCACGGGGGCCGTCCCCGACGGGGACCACCGGGTCCAGCTCGGGAGCGCGGACATCAAGCGCCCCGGCAACGATGTCACTGTCGTGACCTATGGACGCACCGTGCGGGACGCCCTTGCTGCTGCCGAGGAGCTGGGCGGGGAGCAGATCGACGTCGAAGTGGTGGACCTCCGCACCCTGGTCCCCCTTGACGCCGCCACAATGCTGACCTCGGTGGCGCGTACCCGCCGGGCCGTCGTGGCCCACCACGCCACCCGGTTCGGCGGCTTCGGCGCCGAGGTGGCCAGCGTGATCAATGAGGAGCTGTTCGGCGAGCTCGACGCCCCCGTGGTCCGGGTGGGGGCCCGGTTCGCCCCCATCGGCTCGGCCCCTGAGCTCGAGGCGTCCGTGCTGCCTTCAGTCAACTCCATCGCCGACGCCGTCCGGCACGTCGTCGGACACTGAGTGGAGCAGAGGCCGATGGCACCGGCACCAGGACAGAGCGCCCCCGCTCCCGGGGACCCAGCTCCCCACGATGCCGCCCTGGCCGAAGGCCTGGCCCGGTGGCTGACCGAACAGCGGGGCCTCACCGGCGCGACGGTCGGCAACCTGTCCCGCCCCTCGGCCGGATACTCGAGCGAGACCGTCTTCGCCGACGTCACCTGGGCCGGAAGGGCCAGCACGGACGTGGTCGGCACCGACCGGGCCGGCACCGACGTCGGGGACGGCGCCCGGAGCGCCGACAACCACCATGAACGCCTGGTGGTCCGGATGGCTCCCCCGGTCGTAGGCACGTTCCGCCACTACGACCTGGTGTCGCAGTGGCAGGCCCAGGCCGCGGCGGCGGCAGTGGGAGTGCCGGTGGCCGACCCGGTGGTCGAGACCGACTCCCGGTGGTTGGGCGCGCCGTTCATGGTCATGCCCCGGGTGGAAGGCCACATCGTCGGCGCCCAGGCTCACCGCGACCCGTGGATCGGAAACCTGAGCCCGACCGACCGGGGTCAGGTGTACGACGGCTTCGTGGCCGCGCTGGCCGCCATCCATCGGGCCGACCCCGACACCGCCTCCGCCGTGCCCCGCCGGGACAACGGGGCCGAACTGGATTTCTGGGACGAGTACCTCTCGTGGTCGAGCGGTGGCCACCCCGTACCGGCGCTGGCGGAGGCTCTGGGTTGGTGTCGACGGCACCGTCCGGCCCGCGAGCACGCTCCGGTCCTCCTGTGGGGGGACGCACGCTTCGAGAACATGGTGCTCGGTGACAACCTCGGTCCCCGGGCCGTGCTGGACTGGGATATGACCTCCATCGGTGCACCCGAGCACGACCTGGCCTGGTTCACCAGCCTCGACTTCACCATGCACCGTCTGTTCGGTCGCCGGGTCGAGGGATTCCCCGACCGGGAGTCCACGGTGGCCCGGTTCGAGGAACTGAGCGGTCGAGCGGTCCGGGATCTCGACTGGTACGAGACCCTGGCCATGGTGCGCAGCACAGCTGTCATGACCCGGATCAGCTTCCTGCGCCGGGAGGCCGGCGAGCCCCTCATGCTGCCTATCGAGGACAATCCCCTCCTCGACCTGTTGACCGGTCGACTCACATGAGCGAACCCTCCGGAGCCACCGCGCCCGCCGTCACCACTGCGGCCCAACTGGTCCGTCTCCGGGCCGAGGACGACGGAACCGGTGTGCTGTTCGAGGGACGGCAGTGGACGTGGCGCCAGGTGGTGGCCGAGGCCGAGCTGCGGGCCGAGCTGCTCACCTCACTGCGGCGGGACGGTCCGTTCCACGTGGGCGTCCTGCTCGAGAACACGCCCGAGTATCTGTTCCTGCTGGCCGGAGCGGCCCTGGCCGGTGCGGTGGTCGTCGGAGTCAATCCCACCCGTCGGGGTGCCGAGCTGGCCGCCGACATCCGGCGCGCCGACTGCCAGATGTTGGTCACCGACTCAACTCAGGTGGAGCTGGTGGACCAGTTGGACCTGGGCCTTGCCCCCGGTGGCCTGCTGGTGGTCGACGAGGATGCCTACGCCCACATGCTGGCCGGCCTCCGGGACACGGGGGACGAAGCTCGACCGCAGCTCCCCGAGCCGACGCCGGACCAGCTGTACCTGCTCATATTCACGTCCGGCTCCACCGGCGGCCCCAAGGCCGTCCGCATGACCCAGGGCCGGGCGTCGCGGGCGGCGGCGCGCATCGGATTCAGCTCCGACGACGTCCTGTACTCGGCCATGCCCCTGTTCCACGGCAACGCCCTGTCGGCAGCCGTGCTCCCAGCCTTCGCCAGCGGGGCCACGCTGGCCCTGCGCCGGAAGTTCTCGGCCTCGGCCTTCCTCCCCGACGTGCGCCAGTGCGGGGCCACCTTCTTCAACACGGTGGGCCGGGCCATCGCCCACATCGTGGCCACCCCACCGACCGAGCACGACCGCCACCACCGGCTCCGCTACGTGCTGGGTCCGGAGACCTCGGCCCAGGACAAGGTGGCATTCACCGAGCGGTTCGGCGTCCCGCTGGTGGAGGGGTACGGATCGAGTGAGAACGCCATCGTGCTGAAGCCCGTGCCCGGGGCCCGACCGGGGGCACTGGGTCGGGCTAACTCCCGGGACGACGTGGCTGTGGTCGACCCGACCACAGGGGTGGAACGACCGCAGGCCGAATTCGACGAGCACGAACGGTTGACCAACGGCGAGGCGTGCATCGGCGAACTGGTCGGGCGCCAGGCCCGCTCCAACTTCGAGGGCTACTACAACAATCCTGCGGCCGACGCCGAACGCACCCGCAACGGGTGGTACTGGTCCGGCGACCTGGCCTACCGCGACGACCAGGGGATCTTCTACTTCGCCGGACGTACCGGTGACTGGCTTCGGGTGGACAGTGAGAACTTCGCCGCCGCGCCGGTGGAGCGGATCCTGGCCCGGTTCGCAGGAACCAGCGGGGTGGCGGTGTACCCGGTCCCCGACAGCAGCACCGGCGACCAGGTCATGGTGGCCCTGGAGCTCGAGCCCGGCGTGACCTTCGAGCCCGGCGAGTTCACCGCCTTTCTGGCCGCCCAGGAAGATCTGGGCACCAAATGGGCACCGCGTTACGTGCGGCTGGTGCCGGCGTTACCGGTCACCGCCACCGACAAGACCGACAAGAAACCCCTCCGGGCCGAGCGATGGAACACCGACGACCCGGTGTGGCACCGAGTCGGCCGCAACAACGAGTACGTGCCTATGACCCGCCGGGACGTCGAAAACCTGGAGGCGGAGTTTGCCGCCAACGGCCGGAGCGACCTCATCCTGCACTGAGCCGGAGGGGCCGGGGTGCGGAGGGTCCGGGGTGACCGGAGGGGCCGGGGCGACAGGAGGGGCACGTGTGTCAGAGGCGTCGGACTGTTTCGGCGGCCCGCCGGGCCCGCCCAGCTCAGCCGGCCAGGCGAACCGGCAGGGTCCGAGCCCCGCTGACCAGCGTGGAGGCGGTGTACTCAGGCTCGCCGGCCAGTGCGAAGGCGGGATGACGGGCCAGCAGCTCCTCGAAGAAGATGCGGGCCTCCAGCCGGGCCAGGCTGGCCCCGATGCAGACGTGCTCGCCGAATCCGAAGGCCAGGTGGGTGGGCAGGTGGGGGCGCCCCACCTCGAAGCGGTCGGCGGTCGGGCCGAAGACCTCCTCGTCACGGTTGGCCGAGGCATAGAGAAGGACCACGAACTCCCCGGCCGACACCGGCGTGCCGGCGATCGCCACATCGACCGCGGTCGTGCGTCCGAACGCCTGGATGGGCGTCACCCACCGGAGCATCTCCTCCACGGCTCCGGGTAGCAGGGAGGGATCGGCCACGAGAAGGGCCCGCTGGTCGGGATGGCTGGCCAGTGCCTCGACCCCTCCGGTGATCAGCGTCCGGGTGGTCTCGTTGCCGGCCACCAGCAGGGTCATGCAGAATCCCATGATCTCGGCCCGGCTGAGGGGCCGGTCACCCAGCTGGGATGTCTTGAGCAGGTTGAGCAGGTCGTTGCCATCGGTGCGGGGTGAGTCGATGTGTTCCAGGAGGAAGGCGGCCATCTGCCCCAACTCGTCGGCCTGCTCCTTTTCGGAGCGGTCGGTACTCTCGATGACGGCGTCGGACCACCGGCGGAACTGGTCCCGATCGGCCACGGGCACCCCGAACATCTCGGCGATCACAGTGATCGGGACAGGGGCGGCCACCTCCTCCACCAGGTCGATGGTCTCATCGGAGGGCGCGGCGTCGAGCACCTCGGCCACCACGCCGCGGATCCCGTCCGCCAGCCGGCCCACGGCCCGGGGGGTGAACTGCCGGTTGACCAGGGTCCGGTAGGTGGCGTGCAGAGGCGGATCGAGATGGAGGATGGAGAAGGCGTTCTGCCCTGTCCCCTCGGTCTCGCGCAGGGGATCGTTGACCAGCACCCCCCGACCGGAGACGAAGCGGGCAGGGTCACGGCTGATGGAACGGATGTCCTCGTAGCGGCTGATGGCCAGCAGTCCGTCCGCGGTCCGGTGGACCGGCGACCGGCGGCGGAGCCCAGCCAGGACCACGTGATAGTCGGGCCGGAGGAAGAACCCCGAGGTGGTCAGGGAGAAGGTCAGATCCACGTCATCCCCCCTGCGCCCGTCGCCGTCGTCGTCCTCCTGATGGTCACCGCTCCCCTGGGTCCGGCCCGCTTCAGTCACGAGAGGAGCGAGAACCCGCCCAGTCCGCTCGAGGCCATCTCGTAGCAGAGCGTGTCGTACGGCTCGATGATCCCGTAGGTCACTTCGCCGTCGCACTCGAACCGAGCGTGGTGCTGGTCGAGACCGCAGATGCGGGACCGGACGGCCGGATCGTTGACATCGTAGGTCTCCCCACTGACCACACCGTCCCCCACATCCATCCCGTGCCAGATGTCGCCGTCGGGCGTTCCCCCGTTGGGTCCCCCGTACATGCCGCACCGCAGGAAGGCGATCTGATTGCCCAACCGCTCGAAGGTCATGGTCTTCTCGCTGCCGTCAGCGAAAACCAGGTCGACCTCACCGGAGAGCAGCAGGTGGGTGTCGGGCTCGAAGCGGAGCCGGTGGCGCCGGCCCCGGAGGGTCGCACTGCCCCGCCGGGGATCGCCCAGGTTGTAGAGGATGTGATCTCCCCATACCCCGTACTCCTCGAACTCCACCCACTCCCCCGAGTGGGGATGCTGGGTCCCGCTCCACAAGGTGGGGCCTCCGACACCGTCCCGCGTGCCCCAGTGGTGGTCACGGGTACCGCGGTGGACGGCCCGGTCCAGCTCGAACCGCTCCCCGTGAGCCGTCACCCATCCGCTCTGGCGGCCGAAGCCGTCGTAGCCGGCCACGCCGGCAAACGGTTTGGTCCCGATGAACAGTCCCGCCCCGATCAGCCGGTACACGGGCCGCTTGGTGTCGAACCATGAAAGGTCGAAGGCGATGCCGTACTCGTTCTCGTCCAGGGCGAGGTTCCACTGGCGGAACGGTTCGACCACGTCGAAGTGGAGGGGACCGACGGACATGTCCATGCGGTCGAGGCCCAGTTTGCGGTGGGCCCGGACCGTGGTGTGCCGGCCCCGCACATTGACGATGGCGAACGCCTCGGCCGTGCCCAGGTTGGGATAGATGCCCATACCCGCCACCACCAGAAGATCACCGGTGGTGTCCCCGCTGGTGAACCACATCCGCTCGTAGGCCTGGACGTCCGAGGTCCACATGATCCTCACCGGGTGGGGATGGTTGTGGATGAGGAACTCGTCCAGGCCGGACATCGGATAGTGCTCTTGGGCGGCCTCGAAGCGCTGGCTCACGACGGGAACCCGTCATCGATCTGGCTTTCGAATTGACCGTCGAAGCCGAACGCACCGCACTCGTCCCGGGGGGACAGTCTGGAACCGCTCCGCACTCCAGACCTCCCCTTGGCACCGGGTCGTGGGCTGACGGGCAGCATCGTAGGGGGGACCCGCGGAGGCGTCAACGAGTGACGGCGACGATAGGGCGGATCCCCGTCATCCCCGGGCGCGCCTCCGAGGGCGGGCCCGAGCCTCGGACGCAACCTGGGACCGGTGAGCCAGGGGGTTATCGGTGGCCCGGGCAGGGGCTCCCGAGGAGCTGAACCGGGTCGGAACCGGTCCGCAGGACCACCGGGCACCACCCGCAGGGGTCGACCATGATCGGCCCTCCGGTACTTTGACAGACTGGCGCCGTGGCGGACGCCGGGGCGCCGGCACCCGGGGACACATCCGGCCGAGAGTGAAGGAGGCACGTCTGTGGACATCACCGGGAGTGCGCTGGTCACGGGCGCCAGCCGAGGCATCGGCCGGGCCGTGGCCATCGAATTGGCCGAGCGGGGATTCGCCACCGTGGCCACCATGCGGCATCCCCAGGACGGGGCCGATCTGGCCGCCGCCACCGGTGGACAACTCACCGTGGCCCGCATGGATGTCACAGACGTCGACTCCGGCGCTCTGCCCGACGACCTGCGGGTGCTGGTCAACAACGCCGGGGTGGACTCCGACTACCTCCCGGTCGAGCACAGCAACCTGGACGACTGGCGGCACGTCTTCGAGACCAACGTGTTCGGCGTGGTGGCGACAACCATCGCCGCCATCCCGGTCCTCCGGGCCAACCGGCCCGCGGTGGTGTGCAACATCTCCTCGTCGTCGATCCTCGCCAGCGTCCCGTTCTACTCCACCTACCGTGCCTCCAAGGCCGCCGTCTCCGCCTTCGGTGACTCCCTGCGGGTCGAGGTGGCGCCGTCGGGCATCCGCGTGGTGGAGATCCTTCCTGGCCCCGTCGACACCGACATGTTCCAGCTGAGCAAGGGGGAGGCGGCGGCGGCAGGCTACGACCGCTACCGGCCCATGGCCGAGCACGCCGCCCGACTCCGGGTGGAGAACGCCGACCCGATGGTGGCCACCCCGGCCAGCGCCGCCGCCCTCATCGTGGACGCCATCCTGGAGGATAACGGGCCCATGCGGTACGGCTGCGACCCGCTGTCGATCGGGCTGCTGGACGTGTGGCGCCAGTCGGACGACGAGACGATGTTCGAGCTGACCGGCCGGTCGATGTCGGACGGTCCCGGCCCCCCGGCTCCCTGACCCCGTGATCATTCTCCTCACCTCGGTGGCCCACCAGAGCTTCGTCACCCAGCTGGACCGACCCGGACTGCAGTGGCTTACCCTGCAGTTCGACGGCACCCTCCGGGACGGGGACGGAGAGCCAGTCGGGTGGGACGATGCCCGACCCGAGGTGGCCTGGGGGACGTCGGACCTGTTCCGCCAGGACGCCCCCATCGGGGCGTTCTTCTCCGCGCTGACCCGCCTCGACAGCCTGCGCTGGTTCGCGTCCCCGGCGGCCGGGTACGACGCCCCGGTCTTCTCCCAGTTGGCGGCGCGGGGCGTCCGGGTCACCAACGCCCATGTGAACAGCGTCCCTATCGCCGAGTTCGTCATCCGGGCGGTGCTCGACGAGTTCCAGGGGGCCGGGGAGTGGCGCCGGCTGTCGGAGAAACGGTCGTGGCGCATCCATGACTGGCGGGAGGTCGCCGGCACCACGTGGTTGGTGGTGGGCCTGGGCGGAGTCGGCACCGAGGTGACCGTGCGGGCCCGGGCCCTCGGGGCCGGGGTGATCGGGTGCCGACGGCGGCCGGGGCCGGACGACCCGTCCGACCGGACTGTGACGCCCGACCGCCTTTCCGAGGTGATCGGCCTGGCCGACGTCGTGGTCCTGGCCGCTCCGGCCACTACGGAGACCACCGACCTGGTGGACGCGGCGTTTCTGGGCCGGATGAAGAGCGGCTCGATCCTGGTCAACGTGGCCCGGGGCTCACTGGTCGATGAGGACGCCCTGGTGGAGGCCCTGGACCGGGGAGTGCCGGCGGTTGCGGTGCTCGACGTCTTCCGCACCGAGCCACTGCCCGACGACCACCCCTTCTGGACCCACCCCTCGGTGCGGGTCACCCCCCACAACTCGGCCGGGGGCCTGGGCCGGCTCCAGCGGCAGGCCGACCTGTTCGCCGACAACCTGGACCGCTATCGGTCGGGGCGCCCCCTGCTCCACGACATCACCGACGAGCTGACCGGGGCGTCCTGACCACCGTGTCGCCGGTGGCTCGGGCCGGTCCCCGCCTCGCGGTTCCCCGCCTCGCCGTTTCACGCCTCACCGTTTCACGCTTCGGGGTCGCCGCTTCAGGGTCGCCGCTTCAGGTCCTCACTTAAGGGTTCTTCACTTCACGTGGCCACGAGGTCGGCCCGGTACTCGGGATGGTCGGTCAACCACGTCGAGGCCCGGCGCATGCTGTCCTCGTTGTTCTTGTTGATGAACTTGTAGATGGGCCCCTCGAACCAGCGGAACGGCCATGTGGTCAGGTCGTACCGCTCGTCGAAGTGGAAGCGGGTGCGGTTGGGGCCCAGGGGCTCGAGCCGGACGTGCCCGATCTGGTCGTTGCCCGGTTTCGACGAGATCATGGTGTAGGTGTAGCCCCGCTCCGCCTCCACGTCGGTGACCAGCTCCAGGGCCGTGCCCTCCCGGCCCAATGGCATCTTGAAGATGACCCGCCGCAGCCGGCCGTTGTGCTCCTCGTCCCCGGGGTAGAGCACCTCGACCCGGAGGACCATGGGGGCATAGTCCGTCCAGCGGTCGTAGTCCTGGAAGAGGGCCCAGATACGTGCCGGGGAATGGGGCATCTCGAACGAGTAACGGTGCTCACGCATGGATGCATCATCGCCGACCGGGGACCGCCCTGCCCGGTAGGGCCGCTCCTGGGGCAGGTCACCGGTGGGGAGCGTGGCCGGGCCCCGGGTGGCGCAACCGTTACGACTGGAGCTGCTTCATGGTCACCGGGAGGCGGGCCACGGCCAGCTCGGGTCGGTCCCGCAGCGCCGCCGACAGAACCAGGTCCAGCTGGTTGTGGAAGACGCGCTGATACCACCGGTCGGGCTGCACCACCGGGATGAGCACGACGATGTGGTCGTAGTCGTGGTCCCGGTTCTCGAAGGCGTCGATGAACCGGAGGATGGGCCGGGCCACCGAGTGGTACTGGGACCGCAGGGTCACCAGCCGGACTCCGCTGTCCCAGCGGTGCCACTCCGCCTCCAGTTCGGTTTCCCGCTCGACGTCGTCGGAGAAGGTCACGGCCAGGGCCACGACGTCGTCCCCCAGGGACAGGGCCTCGGAGATCACGTAGGACGTGAGGCGGTTGACCCCATTGACCGGGACGATGACCAGCACACGACCGGTGTGGGGTGGCGGGGGTTTCGATCCGATACCCAGGATCTCGCCGAGGCGGGTGTAGTAGGCCCGGATGCGGTGGAACAGCACGATGAGGAGGGGGATGATGACCACGACGACCCAGGCCCCCTCGACGAACTTGGTGAAGAGGAAGACCACGGTGGCCACGGCGGTGACAAAGGCACCGACGCCGTTGAGGGCTGCCTTCCGGCGCCAGTGGGGCGGGCGGTCCCGCCGCCAGTGCAGCACCATCCCCGTCTGGGCCAGGGTGAACCCGGTGAACACCCCGATGGCGAAGAGGGGGATCAGGGTGTTGGTGTTGCCACGGACGATGACCAGGAGCACGGCAGCGGCGGCGGCCAGTGCCCAGATCCCCTTGCTGAACACCAGACGGTCCCCCCGCAGGGCGAAGGCGTGGGGGAGGTAGTGGTCACGTGACAGTAGGCTGGCCAGTACCGGCAGCCCACCGAAGGATGTGTTGGCGGCCAGTCCCAGCACGACAGTGATGGCGAGGGACACGACGTAGTACAGCCAGCCGCGACCCACCGAGTACGCCATGACCTGGCTGAGCACCGTCTGCCCGGTGCGGGGACCGACATGGAACTTGCGGACCAGGACGGCCAGTCCGAGCAGCATCACCCCGAGGAGAACTCCCAGGAGGAGCTCGGTCTGCTTTGCCCGGGCCTGGCGGGGCTCACGGAACAACGGCACGCCGTTGGCGATGGCCTCCACACCGGTGAGGGCGCTGCACCCGGCGGAGAAGGCCTTCAGGATCAGCAGCAAGCCGACGGGGGCCAGGTTCACCTTTGCCGCCTGCGAGACCCCGGTCGGGGCCAGGTTGGGGTCGAGCGGGTGGACGATACCGATGGCGATGACAGCCAGCAGGCCGACGATGAACACGAATGTGGGGAGGAGGAAGGCCCGGGCTGTCTCCCCGAGGCCGCGCAGGTTGAGGAGGGTGAGTACAGCCAGTTCGGCCAGGCACAGTGGGACCGTGGCTCCGGTCAGGGCCGGGAAGGCCGACGTCAGTGCGGCAATGCCGGCGGCGATGGAGACCGCCACGGTAAGGGTGTAGTCCACCACGAGCGACGCCGCGGCCACCTGGGACGCGCCCACCCCGAGGTTGGCACGGGACACGGCGTAGGCGCCGCCGCCGTGGGGGTAGCCATCGATGACCTGCCGGTAGGAGATGACCAGGAGCCCCAGGAGCACGACGATGGCGATGGTTATGGGCAGGACCAGGTGGAGAGCGGCCACACCGGCGGTGCCCAGCACGAGGACGATGGCCTCGGGGCCGTAGGCGACCGAGGTGAGGGCGTCGAGGGAAAGGGCGGGCAGGCCCTCCAGGGGGGTGATCTCACCGTGCCGGGCCTCGCTCGACTTGAGGGGCCGGCCCATCAGCGCCCGCCAGGTGGCGCCCAGCGGACCCGGTCGGACCGCCTCGGACCGATCGGCGGCGGGGCCGGCGTCAGCGCTCACCGGCACCATCGCGGCGCCGGTCGACGGACCTGGGGGTGGCGTGACGGGGCTGGAGGCATCCAGAGGTGGAGTAAAGCACCACCGGTCGGCGGGACGACGGATGCCTCCCGGGTCCAGGGAGGGGTGGCCATACCGCCGCCGCACGGTCACCGGACCACTGCCGCACGACCGCCCACGGTCGCCGGACCACAGCCGCACGGGTGCCGTCCCGGCACTACCATCGACCGGTCAGCAGGTATGGATCAGGCGGGAGCAACCGCCGGGGGGAGGTCGTCGTGAGCTATCCGTTGGACGTCGGTGGGGTCGGGGACTACCCCGTAAAGGTGGGCAGCATGCTGCTCACTCTGGTGGATCCGGCCAAGGGGTACGAGCGGGCCTATAACCGCTGGTACGAGCGGGATCACTACTACGCCGGGTGCCTGGTCGGTCCCTGGCTCTTCGCTGGGAGCCGGTGGGTGGCCCCCCGGACCCTGAAGGACCGGCGCTGGCCGGCCGAAAGCACCGTCGCCCGGCCGGTGGACGCCGGCAGCTATGTGGCCATCTACTGGGTAGAGCAGGGTCACCACGTCGACCACTTCGAGGAGTGGGCCGTTCCCCAGGTCCGCAAGCTCTACGCCGACGGGCGGGGCTTCCCCGAACGGACCCACGTCCACACCGGCCTCTTCAACCACTTGGCCACCGTGTACCGCGACGAGGACCCGGTGCCGGTGGAGCTGGCCCTCGACCACCACTACGACGGCCTGGTCATCCTGTGGTGGGATGCCCGATCGGGCACGGCCCAGGAGCTCCAGGGTCGCTTGGCCGCCGACCACCTCGGCCCGATGCTGGAGGGTTCAGACATCGAGATGGCGGCGTCCTGGGTGCCCTCGGTCCCGGACGAAGCGCCCCGTGACGTGCCCATGGACCTCGGTTCACCGGCAGGCGGAACCGACCGCCTGGTTCAGCTGCTCTTCGTGGAGGGCGACACCGAGGCCTCGCTCGACCGAGTCCGGGCCTACACCGACGGCGTGGAATCGGCCGGCCTCGCTGACCTGCTCCTCGCCGCCCCGTTCTTCCGCACCGTGGTCGGCACCGACACCTACGTCGACCAGCTGTGAGGCCTGTACCGGCATCGGACCGCATCCTCGCGGGCGTGTCGGGATGAGCAGCACGGATGGCGGTCCGGATGCCGGTCCCCGCGCCGGTTCTGGGTCCGCACCGTTCACCGGGCTCTCCCATGTCCAGCTGCTCGTCTCCGATGTCGAGGCCTCGGCAGCCTGGTACCGGGCCGCTCTCGGCCTCGACGAGTTCGTCGAGGATCTCTCGGTGGGCTACGTCGCCCTTCGCCACCGCCCGACCAGCGTGGTCATCGTGCTCACCTCGGGTCGGGGAGTGGACGGCCCGGGGCCGCTGGACCACCTGGCCTTCGCCGTGGCCGACGGGACGACCCTGGCGGACTGGGCCGACCACCTGGCCGCTGTCGGTATCGAGCACCAGGGGATCGTGCTGGAGGACGGACGCCCGTCACTGGCGCTGCACGACCCCGACGGCACCGCCATCGAGTTGGTGGCCCCGGCGCCCCGCCCCGGCTGGAACTGATCGGCGGCCCGACCGACCGGCCCATGGCCCACTGCCCCGGGCCGTCGGAGCTAGATGCCGAGCGAGGCGGTGCGGAGCTGTTCGACCAGGTCGGCGTCGCCGCTGATCACTACCCGGGTGGCGCCCTGACGACCGGCCCCGAACATCGTGTGCTCCCCGGGGTCGCCGTCGATGGTCACCCCGGGACCGCTTCCCGCCACTTTGGAGGGTCGGCCCGGGGCGGTCAGCTCGACGGTGGCGCCCACCTTTTTGGCCATGCCGCCGGGACCGACCCGCTTCCACAGCGCGTCAGTCAACGACGGAGGAATCGGGCGGGGCGCCCACTCGGGCTGGGCCCGCCGCACGTCCTCCACGTGGATGAAGTACTCCACGGTGTTCATGGCGGAATCGAATGGTCGGAGCAGCGCCGGTGGGCCCCGGCGGACCGCGTCGACCAGTTCCGGCCAGGTCATGCGGTCCCGTGCGGCCAGCCGGACACGGTCGGTGTACGCGGCCAGGCGCGGCCACACCAGCCCCGGCCCACTGTCGGGCCGGCGCTCCCGAACCACCAGGTGTGCGGCCAGATCGAGGGTGGTCCACCCCTCGCACAGGGTCGGCGCCTCCGGCCCGAGTTCGACGAAGAGGTCGCAGAGCTCGTTCCGCTCCCGTTGGGCGTCGGTGTCAGATGGCATGGACGGACACTACGCCGGGGGCCCGCAGCGCGCTCCAGGAGGCTCCACACCGAACAGGCCCCCGCCTTCCTGTGCGTACGGTGCGGCCGGGTCGGCCCGAAGCCGAGAGGAACCCTCTCGCAGTCCGGCCCCGGAAACCGGTCTACGGCGTAGACCGGTTTGGGGTGTCCCTCGGCCGAGACAGGTCGACAGGTTCAGCGCTGCGCCTCAGGGCGCGTACTGATGCCAGTAGGGACGTTCGTCATGACGCTTCTCGACCAGGATGAAGACGGTCCCCCAGGGGTCGGCGAACCAGGTCGTGCGCAGTTCGGCCACGTCGGCGATCCCGCTGGTCAGAAACGTGACCCCCCGCTCCTCGAGCTCCCGGCGGGTACCCTCGACGTCGTCGCAGACCAGTCCGACGTGGGTGAGGCCAGGACGGGTGATGTCCGGACGCTCGGCGGGCCCGGACGGGACGCCTGCCCCCGGGTACTCGATGAGCTCGAGCACGCGGTCGTCGGCGCCCAGGCCCACGATGGCGGCCTTGACCACCACCGGGCTCGGCAGCAGCTCCGCCATGTCCTCCTCGATGGCGGCACCGGTCATCTCGTAGGGCGGCGACAGCACCCGGAGGCCGAGGACCTCCGCATACCAGCGGGCGGCCTCCTCCACGTCGGGGACGCAGACGGCGGTGTGGGCGAATCCGGTGAACATGGCGCGAGCGTAGGTCTCTGGCCCTCCGGCCTCCCGCCCGCCCGTCCCGTCCGTCCCGCCCGTCCCGCCCGTCCCGCCCGTCCCGCCCATGGGACAGAGCATCGGCCTGACCAGGGAGGACAACCTCCCTGGTCGCTGCGTCACCTAGTGTTCCGTCGACCGGGCCAGTACCTCGGAGCGATCCGGTGTGTCGGACGACGACTGGTGCCCGACGAATGGAGGAGACGCCCCCGCCATGACTTTTGTTCCCTATGACCGCCCCGTCCGGGCCGCCTTCGTGGGCCTCGGACGCATCTACGACCTCAACATGCGGGCCTATGTGGACAATCCCGACGTCGAGGTGGTGGCCCTGGTCGACCCGAGCGAGGAACGCCGAGCCCAGCGCCAGGCGGATTGGCCGGCGGCCCGGACCTTCGCCACCGTGGCCGAGCTCGCCGCCAGTGGCCTCGACGTCGACGCCGTCGAGGCGCTGCTGCCCATCCCGCTGCACGTCGACGGGGTCATCGAGCTGTTCTCCCACGGGTGGCACGTCAACTTGCAGAAGCCGATGTGCAACGACCTGGCCAGCGCGGCCCGGATGATCGACGCCGCCAAGGCTCACGACTGCCAGTTCCGGGTGATGGAGAACTACATCTTCTACGAGCCGCTGGTCAGGCTCAAGGAGACCGTGGACTCGGGTGCCATCGGCCCGGTGAGCGGCTACCACATGAAGATGGTGGCCAGCGGCCTCGGAGGATGGGACGTCCCGGGCAGCAGCTACGAGTGGCAGTTCAAGCAGATGAAGGAGGGCCGCGGCATCTTGGTCTTCGACGATGGCTGGCACAAGCTGGCCACCGCCCTGTGGCTGTTCGGACCCATCCGCGAGGTTCGGGCCTGGGTGGGGGGGACCGAGGTCATGGAAGGACTCGAGATCGATGCGCCGGCCACACTGATCTGGGAGCACGAGAACGGGGTGCGGGGTGTGTGGGACATCACGCTGGCCCCGGACATGTACCTGCGGTCGGACTACTACACCAACGACGAACGGTGGGAGGTCACCGGTCGCAAGGGCTATGCCCGGGTCAACCGGTGCACAGGACGCGGCATCCAGCAGCCCAGTCTCGACGTCTACGCCGACGGGGAGATGCGGTCGTACCACGCCCTCGACGATGACTGGGCCAGCAGTTTCCGCGACTCGGGCCGTCACTGGATTCGCTGGCTCCACACGGGGGAGGGCCCGATGATGTGGAGCGCCGAGGAGGCGGTTTCGGTGCTGCGCTTCGCCCTGGCCGTCTATGCCAGCAGCGAAGCCGGGAGCGTCGGCGTGGACCCGGCCTCGCTGCAGTAACCCGGCGCCGGCGGGCTGGCGCATCGGTGGTCGGAACGGGATGGAGACGGGACCGGCTGGACCTGTCGCCGAGGCCGCGGCAACCGGCCCGGATGCCAGACTGCAGCGGTGACAGCCAGGAGTCCGCTCCTCCCTACCCCGGCCCGTCGTCCCACGCCACCGATCGTGGTGGCGGCGGCGGTGCTCGTGGCCACGGGCGTGCTCCTGGCAGCGTGTGGGGGAGCCGACCCATCAGCCGGGTCGGCCGGGTCCACCGTGAACCCGGCCGTTCACCTGTCCCCCACCACGACGACGTCGACCACGACTACGACCCCGGTGGTCCCGGTTGCGTGGTCACCGTGCGGCACCCTGCAGTGCGGCTCGGTGACCGTCCCCCTCGACTACGCGCATCCGGACGGTCCCACCGTCCAGATCGCCGTGGCCCGCCATCTGGCGGAAGTCCCCTCGCAGAGGATCGGGTCCCTCGTCATCAATCCCGGTGGGCCGGGTGCTTCGGGCATCAACGACCTGCCGAACGAGCTGTCGGCGCTGGCACCCGACGTACTGGACCGTTTCGACATCGTCTCCTTCGATCCCCGTGGGGTGGACCGCAGCAGCCCGGTGCGGTGCAGCAGCGGGAGTGACTCGGGCTCCTCATCCGGCGCCACCCAGCTGGCCGTCGATCCGGTCCCGACCACACCGGCGGCCCGCCAGGCCCTTCTGGGCAACGACCAGGCCTTCGCCGCCCAGTGCCAGCACTACAGCGGCGGCATCCTCCCGTACCTGGGCACGGTCGACACGGCGAGGGACCTCGACCGCATCCGCGCCGCCGTGGGCGACGCCACTTTGACCTACATCGGGCACTCCTACGGAACCCTGCTCGGCGCCACCTACGCCGAGCTCTTCCCGACCCATGTGCGGGCCATGGTGCTGGACGGCGCCATCGACCCCGCCTCCACCACCACGGCCTACGCCACGGAGCAGGCCGTGAGCCTCGAGTCCGCCCTCGGGTCCTTCTTCGCCTGGTGTGCCGCCGACGCCGGCTGCCCGTGGCGACCAGTCGGCGATCCGACCGCGGCCCTGCTCGGCCTCATCCAGGCCACCAGAACCCGACCCCTGGCGGCGGGCAGTGGCACGGCCGGGCCCGCCGAGCTCTACGACGCCCTGTTGGCCGGGCTGGAGTCGCAGTCGTCGTGGCCCACGCTCGCTGCCGCTCTCGAGGCTGCGGAGGCCGGAAACGGTGCGGCGGCGGTGGCCATGTCGGACCGGTACGAGACGGGCGGATCGCCCAATGCCGCCGAGGCCGAGCAGGCCATCGACTGCCTCGACCACCCGGTGGACCGAAACCCGTCGACCTACACGACCCTGGCCGACGACATCGGGCAGTCGGCACCGGTCTTCGGCCCGCTGCTGGCGTGGGGGCTCCTCGGTTGCGCCACCTGGCCGGCACTCCCGACTCGCGACCCCGCGCCGGCCTCCGACCCGGGTGCTCCACCCATACTGGTCGTCGGCACGACCGGGGATCCGGTCACGCCCTACGCCTGGGCCGTGGCCCTGGCCGGTGAACTGACCGGGGGCGTCCTCCTCACCTGGAGGGGTGCCAGCCACGTCGCCTCCTTCTACAGTCCGTGCGTGCGGGCCGCCAGCGCCGCCTACCTGGTGTCCGGGACCCTGCCGGCAGCGGGCGCCACCTGCACGGACTGATCCACCGCCGGACTCCGCGCTCGGACCGTTGCCATCGGTCCGGGAACCTGATTCAATACACTACGTATCGAATCGTAATCTCTCCCGGAACCCCGGGGCCGGAGACCGGAAACCACCCGACAGGAGGCACCCCTCCCATGCCAGCACTCGACCGCAAATGGTGGACCCTGATCGCCGTCTGCACCGCCACGTTCATGCTCCTGCTCGACATCACCGTCGTGAACGTGGCCCTGCCCGACATCCAGCAGTCCCTCCACTCCAGCTTCAGTGACATCCAGTGGGTCGTGGACGCCTACTCCCTGACCCTGGCCGCCTTCCTGCTCACCGCCGGCGTCATCGGGGACATGTTCGGCCGTCGCGAGGTCTTCGCCGTCGGACTGGGGGTGTTCTCGGTAGCCTCGCTGGTCTGCGGACTGTCCACCTCCTCGCTGATGCTCAACCTCTCGCGGGCGGCCCAGGGGGTGGGAGGGGCCATCATGTTCGCCACCTCCCTGGCCCTGATCGCGGCGGCGTTCACCGGGCGGGAGCGGGGAACGGCGTTCGGCATCTACGGCGCCGTGCTGGGCGGGGCGGTGGCCGTCGGGCCCCTGGTCGGCGGCGCCATCACCAGCGGAATCGGATGGCGCTGGATCTTCTTCGTCAACGTGCCCATCGGAGTGCTGGCCATCGCGGTGACCCTGGCCAAGATCCAAGAATCGAAGGACCCCAACCACAAGCGTGTCGACTGGATCGGGTTCATCTCCTTCTCCACCGCCCTGTTCCTATTGGTATTCGCGCTGATCAGGGGGAACGACGATGGGTGGGGAAGCGCACTGATCGTGGGCCTGCTGGTCGGGGCCGTGGTGCTCCTCACGGTGTTCCTCCTCGCTGAGTGGCGCGGCAAGGACCCCATGTTGGATCTGACCCTGTTCAAGCGACCGGCCATGTGCGGCGTGTCGCTTTCGGCCTTCACCCTGTCAGCATCGATCTTCGCCCTGTTCTTGTATCTGACCCTCTACATCCAGGACGACCTGGGCTACGCGCCCCTGGCCGCCGGGGTCCGCTTCCTGCCCCTCACCGTGCTGGCCTTCATCGTCGCCCCCATCGCCGGCAAGCTGACCGTGCGGATCCATTCGCGGTATCTGCTCGGGTCCGGCCTCTTACTCATCGCCGTTGGGCTGTGCCTTGATGGCCACCACCAAGGCCGACTCCACCTGGACGGTGCTGCTGCCCGGGTTCATCGTGGCCGGTATCGGCATCGGCACGGTCAATCCGGTGCTGGCTTCGGCGGCCATCTCGGTGGTGCCCCCGCAACGGAGCGGCATGGCCTCGGGAGCCAACAGCACCTTCCGCCAGGTCGGTATCGCCACCGGCATCGCCGGACTGGGCTCGGTGTTCCAGTCACACCTCCAGTCCCACACCCTGGCCGCGCTCCGCAGCACGGCGGACGGCCAGGGGGTACTGGCCCACGGAGGCGCCGCCGTCCAGAGCGCCATCCTGGGCGGGGCCGTCCACCAGGCGGCAGCGGCCATCCCGTCGCCGACGGCGCGGGCCGCCCTCCTCGACGCCTACCACACCGGCTTCTCCTCCACCCTCAACACGATCATGATCATCGGTGCAGTCATCGCCCTGGCCGGTTCCATCGGCGCCTTCGTCCTGGTGCGGCAGAGGGACTTCGTGCCCAGTGTGGTGCCGACCGGTCCTCCGGCCACCGACCCGGTGGTGGAAGTGGCACCGGCATGAACACGGGGGCCGTCTCCGCCCCTACGGGGGCGGAGACCGAGCCTGCGTCGCGTCGGCGGGGCCGGCCCCGCGACGAACGGGTGAGCTCAGCCATCAGCGCCGCCGCCCTCCGTCAGCTGGAGCAGTCGGGCTACGCCAACGTGAGCATGGAGAGCGTGGCCTTGGAGGCCGGTGTGGCCCGGGCCACCATCTACCGCCGCTACCGGGACAAGGCCGACCTGATCACGGCGGCCATCGCCGACAACAGCACCCTCCACCTGTCGAAGGAGGTCTCCGACGACCCGCGGTCGGACCTCATCGCCTACCTCCGTGAGTTCGACCAGCGGTTCGCCGAGGGCTGCCTCGAGGTTGTCGGCACCCTTATCGGGATGCGCGAGGACCCGTGGGCCCTGGACCTTCACCGCCAGCGGGTGGTGGCACCCCGGATGGAGTACAAGCGGTCGTTACTGGTGCGGGCCCAGGAGCTGGGCCAGCTTGGCCGGGACGCCGACCTCGACCTGGCCCTGCAGATGCTGACCGGTTCAGTGTTCGCCCGACGGGTGGCCGGGCAGACCAGCGAAGAAGGGTGGGCCGAGCGGGCCGTCGACACTATCTGGGTGGGCATGGGACCGGGCTGAGTCGCGCATCTTCCAGGGGAGGCTGGAGCGTCGGTCAGTCGGGCCTGGCGAGATTCATTCAGGGGCAACGGATTCGGGGAGAATGCCGCGCACGTAGGCGGCCTGGCCGGCATGCTGGAGGTCGTCGGCGATCACGCTCACCAACCGAACCAGCAGGGTCACCGGGGGATCCCACCGCTCATCCACCACCCGGTCGAGGTCGTCCTCCCGGAGTGAGGTCAGGAAGCGCAGGGTCCGCTGATGGACGGCCTCGTAGTAGTCGAGCAGCAGGGAAGCCTCCGCCGTCACCAGGGCTACAGCATCGGAGTCGTGGCCGTAGCCAGTGTCGCTGGGGTCGAGGGGCAGTGCGAACCGTTCGGCCCATCCGTCCGCGATCCAGAGCTGCCGCCCGTCGTCGACATTGGCGATGTGATCGTCCTGGATGCGGGTCAGGTGCCAGATCAGCCAGGCGATGGAGTTGGACTCGCCGCCGGGTCGATACGTCAGTTCCTGGAGCGTGAGTCCGTTGGCGGCCGGGTGTACCGAGTCCCGGACTCGTTCGAAGGCGTCCATGAGAACGTCGATGCTGTTCATCGCTGCTGACCTCTCCTCTGTCTCGTCATGCCTCTGTGTGCGGGTCGCTGTCCGGGCCGTCCGCCGACGGACCGGCACTGATGGCGGTCCCATCGGCTTGAGGTTGAAGGGTGGGGGCGAGACCCTGACCTTACGGCCTCGGCGCCCGGATCCGGACGGGCCGGGCCGCGCCGGACCCCGATTCCCGGAGCCCGATGACCGGAGCCCACTGGTCCTACCGGGCCGAGCGGTCTCTCCGGCCCGCCGTGGGGAACCGGATCGTCGCGGTGTTGCCCTCCCCCGGAATCGGGTAGAAGGTGAGGAGAGTCGACAAGCGAGGTGCACCCATGGCGATCGCCACCATCAACCCGGCCACCGGCCACACCGTCAAGGCCTTCGAGGAATTCACCGATGCGGAGGTGGAAACGTGTCTGGCCCTCGCCGCCGCCACCTTCGCCACCTACCGGCGCACCACCTTCGCCGAGCGGGCGGCGTGGATGCGGCGGGCCGGCGAAATCCTCGACGCCGAGGTCGACCACACCGCCGAGATGATGACGACCGAGATGGGCAAGACGCTGGCCGCCGCTCGCCAGGAAGTGCAGAAGTGTGCCAGGGCCTGCCGGTACTTCGCCGACCATGCCGAGAAGTTCCTCGCCGACGAGCCAGCGGACGCCGGGGCCGTCGGGGCCGCCACGGCCTTCGCCCGCTATCAGCCGCTGGGGCCGGTACTGGCCGTCATGCCGTGGAACTTCCCGCTCTGGCAGGTCATGCGGTTCGCGGCGCCGGCCCTGATGGCCGGGAATGTCGGACTGCTCAAGCACGCCTCCAACGTTCCCCAGACGGCGCTCTTCCTCGGTGAGCTGTTCAGGCGGGCCGGATTTCCCGACGGGGCGTTCCAGACACTGCTGATCGGCTCGGGCAAAGTCGAGGGCGTCCTGCGGGACCACCGCGTCGTGGCCGTGACCTTGACCGGGTCGGGGCCGGCGGGATCGTCGGTGGCCGCCGTGGCCGGCCAGGTGGTCAAGAAGTCGGTTCTGGAACTGGGTGGGAGCGATCCCTTCGTAGTCATGCCATCGGCCGATCTGGCCCGGGCAGCCGAGGTGGGGACGACGGCCCGGTGCCTCAACAATGGCCAGTCGTGCATCGCCGCCAAACGGTTCATCGTCCACACCGACGCGGCCGACGAGTTCGAGCGGCTCTTCGTGGCCCGGATGTCCTCCCGGGTGGTCGGCGACCCCATGGACGAGAACACCGACATCGGTCCACTGGCCTCCGAGCAGCAGCGGGCCGACATCGTCCAGTTGGTGGATGACGCTGTGGACCACGGCGCCGCCGTCCGGTGCGGGGGTACCGTTCCCGACGGTCCCGGATGGTTCTATCCCCCGACGGTCCTCACCGGCATCACCCCGCGGATGCGGATCCACACCGAGGAGGCCTTCGCTCCCGTGGCCACGCTGTACCGGGTGGCCACGTTGGACGAGGCCATCGAACTGGCCAATGCCACCGAGTTCGGCCTCGGGGCCAACGCCTGGACCGAGGACGAGGACGAACGCGAACGCCTGGTGACCGAACTGGACGCCGGCATGGTATTCGTCAACGGCAACGTCACCTCCTTCCCCGAGCTTCCCTTCGGGGGGGTGAAGTCGTCGGGCTACGGCCGGGAGCTCACCGCCCACGGGATCAGGGAGTTCTGCAACCTCAAGTCGGTGTGGGTGGGCCCGTCCGGCGTCGGCTGACTGTGACCCGACCGGCTCGAGCCGGGAAGGTCCCCGCCTGTCCGCACCCGCCTTCGCCTCCATCCCCCTCCGACCCCGGGCGCCCGTGGCCGGCTCCCACGACCGGCCTAAGATCGCCGGTCACGACAGCCGGAGGGTGCCGTGGCCCTTCCGAGGGTCGACCGGGAAGCAGTGCGAGTGGGGAGGCGTCGATGTCGGTCGAGTACGAGGAGGCCTACGCCCAGGTCACCGGGCCCGGTCAGCTCTTCGAGTTGATCGAGGCGACGGTCGGGGGCAGGGAGTACCGCCTGTTCAAGAACGCCCCGACCACCCTCGGACAGCTCTTCGCCGGGGCGCGGGGCGTGAGCTCGGAGTTCATGGTCTACGAGGACGAGCGCTGGACCTTCGATGAGACCATGCGCCATGTCGACGCGATGGCTCACTCCCTGGTGCACACCTTTGGCATCACCAAGGGGGACCGGGTGGCCATCGCCATGCGCAACCTTCCGGAGTGGATCGTGTCGTTCGCCGCCATCCTCTCGGTGGGGGCGGTGTCGGTCTCCTTCAACGCCTGGTGGACCGAGAGCGAGCTCGAGTATGCCGTGGGCGATTCGGGCATCTGCCTGCTCGTCGCCGATCCCGAACGGGCCGAGCGGGCCCACCGCCCGGCCGGCTCCCGGGACATCCCCGTCATCGTCGTGCGAGGGGACCGGTCCGCACCGGTGACCGAGGGTGTCCGGCACTACCGCGACGTCGTGTCGCTGGGCAATCCCATGCCCACGATCGAGGTGGGCCCGGACGACGATGCCACCATCCTCTACACCTCGGGCACCACCGGTTTCCCCAAGGGTGCGGTCTCCACCCACCGGGCGGTGACCCAGGCGTTGATGGCGTTCTGGGCCGGGACCACCATCCAGGGCGCCCGCAAGGGCATCGATCCCATCAGCGGCGGCGGGTTCGCACCCTGCTTCATCCTCATCGTCCCGCTGTTCCACGTGACCGGCTGCGTCCCGGTCATGCTCTCCTGTTTCGGGATGAAGCTGAAGCTGGTGATGATGTACCGGTGGGACCCCGAAGCCGCACTTCGTCTGATCGAATCCGAACGGGTGACGGCGTTCGTTGGGGTCCCCACCCAGAGCTGGGACATGCTGGAGAGCCCCAACTTCGCCCGCTACGACACCTCCTCGCTGGCCACGGTGGGCGGTGGTGGGGCACCGGCCCCGACCACGTTGGTGGACCGGGTGGAGAAGGGGTTCCGACGGGGTCGGCCCAACATCGGCTACGGCATGACCGAGACCAACGCCTTCGGACCCGGCAACAGCGGCGACGACTACGTGACCCATCCCACGTCGACCGGCCGGGCCCGGACCACCATCATGGACGTCGAGATCAGGGACGAGGCGGGCCGTCCGGTCCCGGTGGGCGAACGGGGCCAGATCTGGATGAAGGGTCCCAACCTCATCCGGGGGTACTGGGGCAAGCCGGAGGCGACGGCCGAGGCCATCGTGGACGGCTGGTTGGCATCGGGCGACCTCGGACGCATCGACGACGAGGGGTTCCTCTATATCGAGGACCGGGCCAAGGACATGGTCCTGCGGGCCGGCGAGAACGTCTACTGCGCCGAGGTGGAGAGCGCCATCTACGAGTTCGCCGGCGTGTACGAGGCGGCGGTGTTCGGGGCGCCCGACGAGCGTCTCGGCGAGGAGGTGGCGTGCGTGATCCAGCGCAAGGTCGATGCCGACTTCACCGCTGACGAGCTGAGGGAGTTCCTGGCCGGGCGTCTGGCTTCGTTCAAGATCCCCAGCCGCATCGTCTTCACCGACGAGCGCCTCCCCCGAAACCCGTCCGGCAAGATCCTCAAGCGTGAGCTCCGGGAGCAGTTCTTCGCCGATGGTCGACCGGGGGAGAAGGCCGGCGAGCGGGCCGGCGGCACGATGCGGCCGTAGGGTTGCGTCCGTGGACCTCGACTTCGCCACCGCCACCGAGATCACCACCGCCATCGCCGGACGTTCCGTCTCCAGCCGGGAGGTCCTGGAACACCTGATTGCCCGGGTGGACCGAATCGACGGCGATCTCAACGCGATTGTGGCCCTGGACCTCGACCGGGCTCGGGCCGCCGCCGATTCCGCCGACACGGTAACGGCATCGGGCGCGCCGACCGGTCCCCTCCACGGCCTGCCCATGACCGTGAAGGACGTCTGGGAGACCGAAGGCCTGGTCACCACGTCGGGCGCCCCGGAGCTGGCCTCGTACGTGCCGGCGGCGCGACGCGTTGGCCGTCGGTCGGCTACGGAACGCCGGAGCGATCATCTTCGGCAAAACCAACACCCCGCTCTACGCCGGCGACTTCCAGACCTACAACGATGTCTACGGCTTGACCAGCAACCCCTGGGACACCGCCCGCACCGCCGGCGGCTCCTCGGGGGGCGCAGCCGCGGCGGTGGCCGCCGGGCTTACGCCGCTCGAGCTGGGGAGCGATATCGGTGGCTCGATCCGCAACCCTGCCCACTTCAACGGGGTGTTCGGGATGAAGCCGTCGTGGGGGGTGGTCCCCAGCCGGGGCCACATCCCCGGGCCGCCCGGCACCCTGGTGGAGAGCGACGTCAACTGCAACGGGCCGCTGGCCCGCAGCCTGGAGGACCTCGTCCTGGCCCTCGATGTGGTGGCCGGTCCCCTGCCCGAGGACGCCCCCGGGTGGCGACTCGTCCTGGACGACGGCCCTGCCGTCGACGACATCTCCGCCCTGCGGGTGGCCACCGTCTTCCACGAGGGGACCGACGTCCTGCCCCTGACCTCGGACCTGCAGGCCGGTCTCGAGGGATATGCGGCACGGCTGGCCGACGCCGGGGCCCGGGTGGAAGCCATCTCCCTCCCCGTGCCCCTGGCCGAGGGGCTCCACTCCTGGCAGGAGCTGGTACTTCCCATCATCGGTCTGGGTCTGCCCGATGACGCTTTCGACTCGTTCGCCGGACTGGAAGCCGTCCCCGGCGACGACCCCATGCTCGTGGCCGGACGGGCGCTGGCCGGCCGCTACCGGACGTGGGCACGGGCCAACGGGCGCCGGCAGCACCAACGGGCTGCCTGGGCCGCCTGCTTCGAGCGGTACGACGTGGTGCTGGCCCCGGTCATGCCCACGACGGCCTTCCCCCACGACGTGGACCGACCCCTCCCGGAGCGGTTCATCGACGTGGACGGCACGGCTGTCTCCCATCTGGTGGCCATGGCCTGGTGCGGCGCCGTCGGCTCGGTACTCCTCCCCGTGGTGACCCTGCCCACCGGGCCCACCCCGGACGGGCTGCCGGTGGGGGTACAGGTGGTCGGCCCGTTCCTCGGCGACCGGCGCCTGCTGCGGATTGCCGATCTGCTCGAGACCGCCGCCGGGCCAGGGTTCATCCCGCCCCCGCTCTGATCACCCAGCGGCGAGGCCCGCGCCGTTGGGGCCGTTCAGTTCAGGCGACCCGGTGGAGTGTGTTGTGGTCGGTGTGGGCCAACGGCTCGTCGAACTCGCTCATCCTCAACATGGTGGACTCGTCGTAGGACCAGGAGTCTCCCTGCACGGAGATGGTCACCTCGTAGCTCAGTGTGCTGGCATGGCTGGCCAGGTACCGGTTCTCGCCGATGGCATACAGCTTGTGGCCCAGGTCGGCTCGAAGCGTGAACTGGGTGGCGTCGGCCGAGGCGGTTCCACCGGCCAGCGTGGTGATGCCCCGGGGGACCACGAAGCCCTTCATGACCTCGCCGGTGGCGCCGTCCCACAGCCAGTAGCCCACCTCGGTGTGGAAGGGGTTCTCCTCGTCACCCCGCCACATGGCGCTCCGGTAGTCGAGGCCGTAGAGGTGCTGGCTCCCGTTGTCCACGGGCCCGAACGGCTTCATGCTGCACTTCTCGCGGTAGGGCGTGCCGAGAACCCGGTCCTGAGCGTGCGAGTAGGCGGAGTCCAGTCCCCCGCCCTCGCTCGCCCATTCGCCCGCCAGCAGCCCGAGGGGACCCCATTCGTTCGCCATCGCTCGCTCCCGTTCGCCGTGGAGGTCGCCCTCCGGGTGGATGCGGGCCAGTGTAGGTAGACGGACCCGGCCCGGACCACCGTGCGACCGGACCTAGCCGACGATGGTCCCGTACATGTCGTTGAGGGGGTAGGAGAGCAGTTCGAGGCGCTCACCGTCGGGACCGGGGAAGTACGCCGAAGTGCCGTTGACGATGTGGGTCTCGACACCGGCCGCCTCGAGCTTCGCCACCAGCCGGACCCACTGGTCCGGGGCCACCGAGATGGCGATGTGGTGGAGGCCGCCCCGTACCTCCCGGTAGGAGCCGAGGTCGAGGCCGGGGAAGTCGAAGTAGGCCAGGTAGTTGTCGTGTCCCACGTCAAAGAAGAAGTGGGTCGAGCCCCGATAGTCCCGGTTCTCGAACAGCTCCACCAACGGGAACTCCAAAAGGTCCTGGTAGAAGGCGATGGTCCGCTCGACGTCGCTGCTGAGCAGGGCGAAGTGGTGCAGACCCCGGGCCGCCGAGGCGGGACGCTCCCCCAGGGGACGCAGATGGCGTTCCTTCATGGCGGCCCACTCGGCGCTGCGATCGATGCTGCTCCCGTGCTCCGTCATCGGCGGTCACCTCCCCTCCGTGCACGGTATCCGACGGCGCCGCCACCGTGACGGCCCCGGTCAGACCGGGGTCACGACGCTAGGGTGCGGGCGTGGACACCGAGCCCCTGCGCAGCCCGTTCTACGAGTCGGCCGAGGCCATGGGGGCCACCTTCATGGAAGAGGGGGGCTGGCTGTGGACCGAGGGGTTCGGGGACCCCGACGCCGAGTACCGCGGCGTGCGCCACGACCTCGGGGTGTGGGACGTCTCCCCGCTCAACAAGTGGGAGTTCCGTGGCCCTGACGCCCTGGCTGCGGCCCAGCGGCTCCACACCAACAACATCCTGGGGATGGAGGTGGGCCAGGTCCGCTACGGCGCCTTCTGCGACGCCGAGGGGATGATGGTGGATGACGGCACCGTCTACCGGCTGAACGACCGGGTGTGGGTGATGACCAACGGTTCGGGGCACGCCGAGCACTTCGCCGAGGTCACCGAGGGCCTGGACGTCTCCATTGAGGCCGTGACCCTGGCCATGCCCCACCTCGGACTGCAGGGCCCCCGATCGAGGGAGGCCCTCGGGCCGCTGTGCGACGCCGATCTCTCGGGCCTCCGCTACTTCCGCTTCCTCCCCGAGGAGACCCGGGTCGGGGGCGTCCCTTGCGTGGTGTCGCGGACCGGCTACGGGGGCGAGTTGGGCTACGAACTGTTCTGCCGGCCCGAGCACGCCGCCGACCTGTGGGACGTCGCCGTCTCCCAGATGAAGGCCTCTCCGTTCGGTGTCGGGGTGCTCGAGTGCTTCCGGGTGGAGGCCGGGCTCATCGTGCTGGACTACGACTACAGGGCCCACGAGCAGAGCCCATTCGACCTGTCGCTGGACAAGATGGTGGCGCTGGGGAAGGTGGCGTTCCACGGCAGCGCCGCCCTCGAGGCGGTGGCCGGAGAACCTCCCCGGCGACTCAAGACCCTCCGGATCGAGGGGGACGAGCTCCCCGACTACGGAGTCGAGGTGACCCGGGACGGGGAGCCGGTCGGGACCCTCACCAGCCCGGCCGTGAGCCCGGCCTTCGGGCCCATCGCCCTGGCCATCCTGGAGTCCGGGGTGGCTGCCGACGGCGGATCGGTCGAAGTGGCCTTGGCCGAGGGGACGACCGGGGCCACGGTGGCCCCGCTGGCCATCTACGACCCCGAAAAACGGCGACCGCGGTCGTAGCTTGCGGAAACCCCATTCTCCACGGGTGGTCCAACCGTGCCATCATCCGGAGAGCAAGATTCACCACCTCAGAGAGGAACTACGAATGAGCGACCTGCTTTTGGCCGACGAACGGGAAGCCGTGGCCAGCGCCAGCCGCCACCTGGCCAAGACCGGGCTCGTCATCGGAACCGCCGGCAACATCTCCGCCCGGAAGGACGACCTGGTGGCGGTGACCCCCACCGGCTCCGACCTGGGCGACGTCACCGCCGAGATGGTGGCGGTGATCACACTCGAAGGTGAGCACGTGGACGGCGACCTGGCCGCCACGTCGGAGGTGCCGCTCCACACCGGCATCTACAAGGCCACCAACGCCCGGGCCGTCACCCACGCCCACGCCATGGCGTCCACCGCGCTGTCATGCACTCACGACGAACTCCCACCGCTGCACTACAGCTGCCTGGGCCTGGGCGGGGCGCCCCGCACCGCGCCCTACGCCACGTTCGGCTCACAGGAGTTGGCTGACAACGTGATCGAGGCCCTCAAGGGTCGCAATGCCGCCATGATGCGCAACCACGGCTCCATCGCCTACGGCAACACGATGAGTGAGGCCATCGAGCGGCTCGAGCTCCTCGAGTGGCTGGCTGAGCTGTACTGGCGCTCGTCATCCATGGGCACGCCCCACATCCTCACCGACAAGGACTTCGAGGCGATCATCATGTCGGCCATGCAGAAGGGCTACGGCTCCCTCAAGAAGGTGGACAAGAAGGAGTAGGAGCCGTCCCACCGCTGCCATCGCTGGCGAGGCCGACAGGCTGGAAGCCTCGACGCACCTCCCCGAGATCGCCATCGACACGGACCAGGCCGTGGTTTGGGCCGGGGAGCACCAGCGGCGAGATCTGGGTGCTGGTGTCCGGATCGCTGCAGGTCCTGAAAGGCGACGTGCCCGTCAACGTCATCAACCGGCCGGCGCCAGTCGTCGAGGAGGAGGGAGGACCCGTCGGCGGCCCACCGGAGGGCGGGGCATGGTGGAAATCGGGGCCAGGAGGATACGCACGCTTGGCCGACCCCAACGGATACCGGCGCCTCGGAGTGCCCGACCCCCGGCCACGACTCACGGGGGACACCGACCCGGTTGTTCGCATCACCCCGAGCGAGACCGTCCGCCCGGTGGTAAGCCTGGGGCGAGCCGGAACCGGGGCGGCGGCGTGCCTCCGGGTCCGGCTGGCGAACAGCTCGTGCTTCACCATGGTGGACCTGTTCGCCGTGGCCACCACCCGACAGGAGAGAGGAGACCCGATGCCCGAGTTCCCAACCATCACCCACGTCGCCCTGACGGTCAGGGACCTCGACCGGAGCGTGCCCTGGTACCAGCGGCTGTTCGACGCCGAACCGGTGCTGGACGAGGACACCGGTCCCTTCCGCCATGTGGTGTGGCTGGTCGGCGGCCAGACCCTGGTCGGTCTCCACCAGTTCCCCGACCCGGCCGACTCCGCCCCGTTCAACGAACGCCGGCTCGGACTCGACCACCTCGCCTTCGCCTGCGCGGACCGGGCCGAGCTGGACCAGTGGCGGACCCGACTCGATGAGTTGGGGATGGCCCACGGCGGCATCGTGGATGCCGCCTACGGGTCGGGACTGTCCTTCCGGGACCCCGACAACATCGCCCTCGAGTTCTTCGCTCCACCGGTCTGACCCGGGACGGACCACCCTCCCTTTCGGCTGGGCGGCCCCAAGCCAGTGTGGGTGCCCGCGCCGACGGGCGACCGAACACGACCCTGCCGGTGACCCGACGTCCGATGTTCGGGACGACCAGAATGAACCCATGACGCCTCCCCCGCCGGTCGCCGACGTCGTGGTGGTGGGAGGAGGTCTCGTCGGCAGCGCTCTGGCCTACGAACTGGTCACCGCCGGTGCCGGCACCGTCCTCATCGACCGGCACGACCCGGGCCGGGCCACCGATGCCGGGGCCGGGATCCTCTCGCCCGAGACCCACCTGGACCCGGACCCGGAGACCTTCGCCCTCGGGATGGCAGCGGCGCGTCACTATCCGGTCCTGGTCGGCCGACTGGCCGACGACGGGGCGCCGGAGTCGGGCTTCGCGGTGACCGGCTCGCTGCTGGTGGCCGAGCGGCCCGGCGACGACGAGGTCATGGAGCGGGCCGCCGGGCTCATCGGCGAGCGTTCCCGGGACCTGGTGGACGAGGTCACGCCGGCCGAGGCGGCCCGGCACTTCCCACCGCTCGCCCCTGTCCGTCGGGCGCTGTTCAACCCGGCCGGGAGGCGGGTCGATGGACGGTCCCTCAACGCGGCCCTCCGGTCGGCGGCGGTGGCCCGGGGAGTGCGGATCGTGGATGCCGACGTCGTCTCCCTCACCTTCGACCGGTCCGAGGGAACCGTCACCGGCGTGGTGACCACGGACGGGCCCGTGGGCGCAGGGGCCGTGGCCGTCTGTGGCGGGGCGTGGTCGCCGGCGGTGGCCGACGCCCTCGGCGTGCGGCTCCCGGTGGAGCCGTTGAAAGGCCAGATCGTCCACCTCTCCCTGCCCGGCACGGACAGCAGGGACTGGTCCATCGTCCAGCCCGTTCTGGGGTTCTACCTGGTCCCGTGGGCTGACGGTCGGGTGGCCTGCGGGGGGACCATGGAAGCCAACGCCGGATTCGACTCCCGCCCGACGGCCGGCGGACTCCACCAGCTCCTGCGCGAGTGCCTCCGCACCGCGCCCGGTCTGGCCGAGGCCTCCGTGGCCGAGGTCCGGGTGGGGCTGCGTCCCGCCAGCCTCGACGGCCGACCGCTGGTCGGGCGGGTACCGGGCTGGACCAACGCCTACGTGGCGACCGGGCACGGGGCCGAGGGGTTGCTACTCGGTCCGTTCAGTGCCCGGGTGCTGGCCGGGCAGCTGGTCGGCGGCGGCCCCGAGGGGACGCCACGGGACAGGGAACTGTCCCGTCTGCTGTTGCAGCGTTGGTCCCCGGGCCGCTTCGACCCGGGGACCAGGGCCTGACAGCACCGCCCGGAGGCAGGAGCGGACCCTCGAGCGGGCGGCGAGGCCTCCGGCGGCGGTTCCACTACCTTGGGGCCCCAATGGCTACGCCCCCGAGCTCGCTGGTCCTTCTGCACGGATTCGCCTCCACGTTCGACCACACCTGGGGCCAGAACGGATGGGTGGACATCCTGGCCGACTTCGACTGCACCGTTCCCGAAGTCGACCTGCCCGGACACGGCAGCTCGGAACGTCCGGTGGACCCGGGGTCCTACGCCACCGTTGAGGAGGACGTGGCCGCCCTGCTGCCGTCGCCGACAGCCGCCGTGGGGTTCTCGGCCGGAGCGGAGATCCTGTTGCGGATGGCCATCACCGATCCCGGGCGTTTCGAGCGGCTGGCCCTACTGGGCGTGGGAGACAATGTCTTCGAGGAGCGCGATGCCACCTCTGTCGTCGATGCCCTCGACGGTGACACCGAGCCCGAGGATGTCCAGGCCCGCCTGTTCTTCCGGCTGGCCCGGACCACGGGGAACGATCCGAAGGCGCTGGCGGCATTCCTGCGCCGGGAGCGTGACCCGATCCGGACCGAGGAGCTGGCCGCGGTGACCTGCCCGGTGCTGGTCATCCTCGGGGACCGGGACTTCATCCCGTCCGCCGATCGGCTGGTGGAAGCACTGCCGTCCGCCACCTTCCATGCCGCGCCCGGGGTGGACCACTTTGCCACTCCCTCCAACTTCGGGGTCATCGATGCCACCATGAGGTTCTTCGGCTTCGGGTGAACGTTTCGGATCCAACCCGGCGGCACCGCCGCCGGGTTCACCGGATCACCGCCTCAGTGCAGCTGGTCGACGTGCTGCACCCGGCCGCCCCGGCGGCTGAACAGCACATCGTTGTAGCCCTGGCCCGGTCCCACGTGCTCGAAGGTGACCGGTGGCACGAAGGAGAGGTACAGCGCCTTCCTCCCCACGGCGTCGGGATCGGTCGGAGGCGGAGCGGCATGCAGGGTGTGTCCGAAATGGACGGTCACGTCCCCCGGCTCGGTCGAGATCGGTGTGACCGGGAGGCCGGCGGCCTCGCTGGGACCGGGGAGTCGCGACGTCCCACGGTGCGAACCGGGGATCATCTGCAGCTGGCCGCTCTCGGGAGTGGCGGCATCGAGCTGGATGCCGACATTGAGCATCGGACACTTGACCGGATGTCCCCCCATGCCGCAGTCGCGGTGCCAGGGGAGGTCAGCGAGACCCCCTGTCGCGCCCGGCACCTTGATGACCACGCCGTTGCCGTCCAGCCGGTCTTTGGCATCACGAAGATCGGACCCGGCCAACCCGGCGATCCGCACGAACCGTTCGTCGGCCCCAAGGCCGGCAACCAACGGCGACCGGTCGTTGATGTAGTTGACCCGGCTACACACCTCGCGGTCCCCGACCGTCGTCCACCACGACCGTCGGTCGTCCGGTCGGGCGTCGGTGACAGCCCTGGTCACCTCGGCTCGGAGCGCGGCGAGCTCAGCCGGCTCCAACACCCCGCGGAGGTGGACGAATCCGGCCCGGTCGAGGAAGTCCACCAACTCGGCGGGTGGATCGTCGAGGGTGAACGACCGGGTGCACTCGAGCGGTCGGCCGGTACCGTCCAGCACCGACGGCGGGTCATCGAGGTCGTAGATGGACTGGCCGTCAAAGGCCACCCGCAGTGACGGCTCCCACCGGGTCAGCTGCCCAAAGCTCCCCCGCCCGATGACCAGCTCCTCGGCGTAGAGGAGGGCGAAACACGACCGTAGCTCCCACACAAAGTTGCACCACGCCTCGTGGTCCAGGTCGACGACGGTGTGGGCGTGGTCAGCTCCCGCCTCCACGGTGAAGCTCCCGGCGGTGGGTACATAGGTATAGGACCTGCCGTCCTCGAGCCGGAAGGCCAGGGGACGCACGGCGGCAGCGTCGGCATCGGAGAACATCCGGTCCCGGGTCCCCAGCAATGACGGCAGCTGTTCCCGGTGGAACCGGTCGAAGTCGATCGGGCCGAATCGCTCATTGTCCACCTCCGTCAAGGTAGTGCAGACCACCCCACCCGGGGCGGGTGGGCACGAGGTGCCCCCGGGGTCGGTGCTGGGGCAGAGTGGGTTCCGTGGCCCTCCTCCCCCGATCCGTCGAACGTCTCCGTGAGGTCGTCGGCCCCCTCGCCGTGGCTGATCCCGAGGTGGTCGCGTCCTACACCACCGACTGGACCGGACGCTTCGTCGGTCGCTCCCCGCTGGTGGTCCGACCGCAGACCACCGAGGAGGTGGCGGGCATCATCACGGCCTGTCGGGAGCTGGAGCTGGCCCTGGTGCCCCAGGGTGGGAACACCGGGCTGGTGGGCGGAGGGGTGCCGCTCCTCGGTGAAGTGGTCCTCTCGCTCGCCGGGCTCAGGGACCTCGATCCGGTGGACGACCGTGCCGGTCAGATCACGGCCGGGGCCGGGGTGGCGCTGGCCGGTATCCAGCAGGCAGCGTCGGCGGCCGGTTGGTCCTACGGGGTGGACATCGCCAGTCGCGGTTCAGCCACGGTGGGAGGCATGATCGCCACCAACGCCGGCGGGCTGCGTGTCCTCCGCTACGGCGACACCCGGGCCCAGCTGCTGGGTCTGGAGGCGGTGCTCGGTACCGGTGCTGTGCTCTCCCACCTCGGGGGGCTGGTGAAGGACAACACCGGCTACCACTGGCCCGGCCTGGTGTGCGGCAGTGAGGGCACGCTAGCCGTGGTCACCGCAGCCCGACTGCGACTGGTCCCCCCGGTGCCGTACCGGACGGTAGCCCTCCTGGCTTTCGCCACGGTGGCGGATGCCATCGAGGCCGCCGGGCTGCTCCGTCGGGCACTGCCGTCGCTGGAGGCCTGTGAGCTCATCCTGGCGCCCGGGGTCGACCTGGTGTGCTCGGTGACCGGGATGCCCCCACCCTTCCCGGTCCGCCATCCCGTGTACCTCCTGGTCGAGGCGGCTGACCGGACCGACCCCACCGGGGCGACAGCCGAGGCCACCGACGCCATCGGGGATGTTCTTGCCGTGGCCGTGGCCACCGAGCCAGCACGCAGGGCCGAGCTCTGGCGCTACCGCGAGGCCCATACCGAAGTCGTCAACACCCTCGGGCCACCGCACAAGCTCGATGTGACACTGCCATTCGGTGCGCTGGCCGAGTTCGTGGACACGGTGCCGGCCGTCGTGTCGGCAGCAGTCCCGACGGCCCGGACCTGGCTGTTCGGCCATGTCGGGGACGGGAACATCCACGTCAATGTGACGGGACTGTCCCCGGACGACGGCAGAGTGGACGATGCGGTGCTGCGCTTGGTTGCCGGTCTCGGCGGGAGCATCAGCGCCGAGCACGGCATCGGCACGGCGAAGAAACAGTGGCTGTCCCTGTCGAGATCGCCGACCGAACTGGCGGCCTTCCGCTCGCTGAAGCGGGCGCTGGACCCCGACGGTGTGCTCAACCCCAACGTGCTCCTGGATCCCGACGACGGGTGACGTCCTGACGGACATCACGGTGCCGATCCGGCTCTGGATCCCCTCAGGTCGACGCGGTGGCCCTGGTCCGACCGGAGGACCGACGCCGCGCCGTCAGGATGCCCTCGAGGGAAGCGACGCACTCGGCCGCCTGCGCCCGTCCCACGATGATGGTCTTTCCTTTGCCGTCGACGGTGACCAGCCGGATGCCGTGAAGCCAGATCCGGACCAGACCGAACAGCCACACCGGGACCGGGGCCGACGAGACTCTCTCGATGGCATCGAGGGACAGCTCCCAGGACCCCAGGTCACCGCCGAGGACCGCCCACGGGTAGAGGACCAGGCGCCGGTCGGTTACGTACAGCGGACCGGACGAGTACCCGTGGGCCCAGTCCGACCGCGGGTCGGCCGCGATCGCCCGCACCAACACCTTCTCATCGACCTGCAGTCCCGGAATACCCACAGTTAGATACATCGGCGCCCCCGTCCCCCGACTTGATCGGGCTGTCTCCGGTCATCGCGTCGGGGTGACAAGTCGATCGCGGTCAGGGGACCTGCCCGGCCAGGTAGGGCTTGATCTGGGCTGACAGATCCCGGATGGTGTACAACGCCGGTTGCAGATCCCCGGCCAGGGCGGTCGCCCGCCCGGCCTCGCAGGCCGCCGCGGCCCGGGTCGACGTGGAGACCGTGAGCTGCCACTCCCTCTGGATGGACGTCTCCGGGGCCGGTGGGGCCGACGCCGCCGCGGCCGTATCGCGGCTGATGCCGGCACAGGTCACGGACGGCGCGGCCCCGGCGACAGCGCCCTGTTCCACGGCCCTGAGGTCGGTCATGAGCGCCGACGTCTCCGGCTCCCCGGTGCCCGACCACCACACCGACACCTGAGTGGCCATCGAGGGCTCCGCCGGCGCGGTTGTCGTGGCGACCGCAACGGGGGAGGTGGCTGGTGGAATCGCGTGGTGCGACAGCCCCGCCGGGTGGACGGGACCGGAAGTGCTGCGGACGAAGGCCACCACCGCCACGAGGGTCAGGGCCACGACCAATGCCTCGGCCACCGTGATCACTGACCGGGGCCGCCGTCTCCGGCCCCCGGTCCTTGCACTGTTCACCGGTGTTGGTGTTGGTGTCGGTGTCGGTGTCGGTGCGGTGCTCGGTGTCGGTGTCGGTGTGGTTGGTGTTTGTGGCGTTGTGGTGCTCGGTGTCGGCGACTGGGAAGGGACGGCCACGGGAAGATGGGGATGGACCGGCGCCAGCCACCTGGTCCCGTCCCAGTACCGGAAAACAGTCGGATCGGATCGGTGGCGGTACCAGCCGACGGCCCGGGGGCCCGGGTTCCCCGTCGGTGGTTCCGGCGGATAGACGGAACCGGAGGCGGCTCGCAACCGCGCCGTAGGTGGGACTGCCTCGAACTCGCTGTACCGGAGCCGACCTGAAGAGTCGGTCTGCCATGCGCGTTGCACCGTGGCGTTCTCCTGTCCCTCTGGCCCTCCCCAAGATTGTGGCCACGTACCCTTACGTCAAGGTGACATCGAGATGAATCTTGCGCGACGTTCCCGTCCGAGTCCAGAAATGTTGATGTGGGACCCACCACCGTGGGTGTGCCCGCACTCTCCGTGACCGATCGCGGTGTCGGGTTTCGGCCTCGGGCGGGCCACGTTTCTCGGAGGCCATGGCGGTGGGGCCACCGCAGCGGGATCATATGAACCCCCGAGGGGATCCGCTTTGGGGAGCGGCCGCCGTCGCGGGGCCAATGGAATACCCGGCGACGGCGGCGCATCTACCCGTGGATGGCTGGGGAGCTTGTGGGGGGCTGATCCCAGCCTCCAACCATGGTCTCAACCCCGGGTTACCTCCGCGGTTACGAGCCGCTGAACCTTGCGCGAACATCAACCGGGCGACAGCTTGCCCGTCCGCCGGGCCGCACCGACGGTCCCGGCGGGCGGATCCAGAAACCTGGTGGGTCGCCATCCACCTCCTGTCCCGTGGCGATAGGTACCGTGGGCTTCCATGGCAAAACAAAAGAAGCCCCGTGTCTACCCGGAGACCGACAAGGTGAGCGACGGCGAGACGTTCGGGATCGCCCGAGCCGCCGAGGAACTCTCGGAGGCGCTCCAGGAGTTCGACCGCAAAGCCGCATCGTGGTCGACTCCGTCGCCACGGCGCCCGACTGTGTCTGCCTAAGGACGATCAGCCCGTCATACAGTGACCGGACCGGTCACTGACCCGGGAGGTTCAGCCGTCACGGCCGGTCATGACGGACACCCGTGGTGTGAGCGGCGTGAGTGTTACGGGGCCGGTTTCGGCGGGACCACGGAGACGGGCCTCGATCACGACCCGCGCCGAGTCGACCAGTTTGTCGGCGAGCTCGTAGCCGATGAAGTCCTCGAGCCAGGCCCGCACCGTGCCGGGTGTCGCCGTGGCCCGGGCCAGAAACTCGGTACGCAGCAACGAACCGCTGCGTTCGGTGATGCCGAGCCACCAGCCGCCGGCGACGTACTCCTCCGAACTGTAGAAACGCAGCATGCACTCGCCGTACTCGAACGGACATGCCACCTCGAACTGCGCCCCGCCTTGCCCCATAAGACGAAGGTACCGGTGGCCAAATCACTACGCAACCGCAGCTTGTAGCCGTACTACCACTCTGAGTGACCTTCTCGCCTGGGCTCCGCCTGCGCCCTTCGCTGCTCACGGGAGCTGGTGGACCACAAGTGGCATCACGTCCCCGGCCCCCGCTTCCCGCAAGAGCGCGGCCGCCACCGTTACGGTCCATCCACTGCAATAGCTGTCGTCGACCAGGAGCAGCGGGCCGCCGGCAGGCAGTGCGACGCCGTCCCGGACGAGCAGGCCCGAGAGGAGCGCCTTGACCCGCGGGGCCGAGGCGACGTCGTCGGGGGGTCGCGAACCCCGGAACTCGAGGGCGTCGATGAGCGGGAGTCTCCCGACGTCGGCGATCCGGCGGGCCAGGTCCTCGATCAAGCGCGGGTGGCGGCGGGAGGGCATCGGGACCACCGCCACCGGTCGGGACCTCCACGATTGCCGCCACCGGGTGAGCACCGAGATCATGCCGGCGACGATGTCCTCGGCGAGCGGACGGTCAGTCCCGGCCACGGCCATGGCGGCCTCACCCCACCCGGGTGAGTCGGCGAAGGTCAGGGCCCGCCCCGCGGAGGCTCCGAGGATCCTTCCCTTGCGGCCGTCACCCAGCCCGCCGGGCCAGAGCTTGCGGGGCTCGATCGTCACGTCGGCCCCCCGCAGAAAGACCCGCGCCGCCTCAACGGACACGGGGTCGATGTCGAGGCCCTGGGCCGGCAGTGCCCCTGAGCACACCGAGCACCGCCCACATGGTCCCGGGTCCGGATCGTCCAAGGCACGCTGGAGGAACTCCATCAGGCATCCGAGGCCCCCGGCGTAGGAGCGCATGAGGTCGGCCTCGGAGGCGCGGGCGGCGCGTATGGCCCTCCACTTGAGCTCGTCGTAGGCATACGGGACGGTGGTAGCCCGCCACCCACCGGCAACCCGCTCCACCGCTCCCTCGACGGCGACGATCTTGAGCAGCGACTCGAGTCGGGCCCGGCGGACCCCGGTGACCGCCTCCAGCGACGGCACACTCACCGGTTCGCCCCGGTCGGCCAACAGCTGGAGGACGAGTTCGATGGCGCCGGGATCGGGGATGGAGGAAGTGGCGAAGAACTCCCAGAGGCGCTCGTCGGTCTCGGTCGGGAGCAGCACGGCGTCGGCCCGCTCGATGGCCCGCCCGGCCCGGCCGATCTGCTGGTAGTAGGCGACGGGCGAGTCGGGAGAGCCGACATGGAGGCAGAAGCCGAGGTCAGGCTTGTCGTAGCCCATTCCGAGGGCCGACGTGGCGACGACGGCCTTCAGGCCGTTCGCCCGCAGCGCGTCCTCGACCTGCTCCCGCTCTCGGGCCTCGAGCTTCCCCGAGTAGGGGGCCACGCTGTGTCCGCGGGACGAGAGGAACCCGGCCAGTCGGGTGGTGTCGGCGACCGTTGGCACATAGACGATTCCCGACCCGGAGAGCAGGTCGAGGGCACCGTCCACCCAGGCGTACCGCTCGAGGGGCCCGAGGCCGCCGATGACCGAGAGCCGGAGCGAGGTGCGGGACAGGCTCCCCCGGAGGACCACCGTCGAAGTCCCGAACTGCCGGGCCACGTCGTCGGTCACCCGGTCATTGGCTGTCGCCGTGGTGGCCAGCACGGGCGTCGCCGGAGACGCCGTGAGTACCTTGGACAGTCGCTGGTAGTCGGGACGGAAGTCGAAGCCCCAGTCGGAGATGCAGTGGGCCTCGTCGATGACGATGAGGCCGGCCTGCCCGAGGATCGGACCGATGCGGTGGGCAAACGTCGGGTTTGCCAACCGCTCCGGTGAGACGAGCAGCACGTCGATCCGGCCGGACTCCACATCCGCCATCAGTCCGTCCCAGTCGTCGATGTTGGTGGAGTTGATCGTGGCCGCGGTGAGGCCGGCCCACCCTGCTGCCTTGACCTGGTCCCGCATCAGGGCCAGGAGGGGTGAAACGACGAGGCTCGGCCCCCCGCCCAGCGAGCGGATGGCCGACGTCGCCGCCCAGTAGACCGCCGACTTGCCCCACCCGGTGGCCTGGACGACCAGCACCCGCGACCGGTCGGCGACCAGGGAGCGGACGGCACGTCGCTGATCCTCCCGTGGAACTGCCCCGTCTCCCGCCACCGAATGCAGCACCGACGTCAGATGCCGGTCGGCCACCTCGATCAGCTCGGCCCGCGACCGATCTGCCCACTGCGGAACCACGCCGTCCACCATCGCCGTCCTCTCCCTTCGACCGGCCGGCCCCGGAGGAGTATCGCCGACGTCGACCGGCCCAGGGTACGGGGCGGCGGTGACAGTTCGGTCCGGATGGGAGAGGGACCCGATCCGAGCCTCATCGAGATCGCCTGCAACGTTTCGGTCCGCCCGAGCGTCTCAATTAGTGATGGGTACACTGAGCGACATCGTCGACGCGGAGACCCCCGACGGCACGGGTGCGGGAATCGGGCCTGCAGGAGGACCGTCCACGCCAGCGATGCCGTCCGATGTACCCGAGGCTCCGGTCGAGCCGGACGCCCGAACAGCAGAGGACGGCCGTGCCGGCTTTGCCGAGTTCTACGCCGGCCACTACGCCGACCTGGTCCGCCTGGCCACCCTGGTGAGCGGGTCCCCCGATGCCGCTCCCGACCTGGTGCAGGACTGCTTCGTGCGGCTTCACGGTCGTTGGCATGCGGTGCGGGAGCCCCTCCCCTACGTCCGCAGGAGCGTGGTCCACGCCTGTGCTTCCCACCACCGGAGCCTCGCCCGCGCCCGCCGGCAACCTCCCCCGGAGTTCAGGGACTCGGTGCTCGGCGCCGACGAGCTGGGGGACGCGCTGGCCAAGCTCCCGATCCGGCAACGCGCCACGGTTGTGCTCCGGTACTACGCGGACCTCCCCGATGCCGACATCGCCCGTGCCCTGCGCTGCCGCCCTGGCACCGTCCGCTCCCTCATCCATCGGGCCCTGGCCGACCTGAGAAAGACCATCGAACTATGACTGATGAACTCGAAGACCGACTCCGTAACCATCTCGCCGGACAGGCGGCCCAGGTCCGGGCCGAATCCGACCCCTCCGCCTTCGTGGAGCATTCCGCCGGACCGTCGCGACGACGGGGTGTGGTGGCCGCGGGTGCGGCCGCCATCACCGTCGTGGTAGCCGGGGCCGGCATACTCACCGGCGTCAACCTGGGCGGGGCCACATCGGCGGCCAAACCCCAGGCCTCGGCTCCGACGACCGGTTCCGCTCGGGCCGGTGCCGACCTGGCGCCTGCCGGCTCCGGAGCCCAGGTTCCCCCCTCCATCGTGTTCCAGACGCCGTACTCCTTCCTCTTCACTCGCGTGAGCTCGTCCGGTGTGACCATCCGGGCCTACACGACCGGATCCACTACGACTGGCGGGTGCGGCCCGGCAGTGGTGTGCAGCCCGACATCCACCCTGCCGCCATCCCCGACCTGCCCTCCCGGCGCCGAGTGCGCTCGACCGCTCGTGACTCCGCACACGTCCGGCGGCACCACCGGATCCGGCCTTCCGTCCGACCCGGGTGGGGTAGTGCCGACCACGAGCACGGCTACGCCGTCGTCACCTCCCAGCCAGCCGGTGGGATCCGGCACGACGGGATCAGGCACGGCTGGATCCGGTACGACGGGATCCGGCACCGCAGGTTGTGCACCGCTGGTGGTCGAGTTGTCGACCGACAAGGCCGTGGGGACCGGCTCGGTGTCAGTACCGGCCACGGGGACACCCGCCCCGAGCACGGTTGAAGTGCTGGGTACGGGTTCGTTCGGCACCGCCGAGGGAGCGCCGGTGGGCTGGGTGGCCGTCTGGACGGGTAGTGGGGTGGCATCGGTGCAGCTGAGTGTGGGGGGCGCGGTGGTCGATGCCATGCCACCGGACAGCGGGGTCGTGGTACTGGCGGCGTCGGGCAACGCCGGACTGGCCGGCGCCTCGGTGGTCGGACTCGACCAGAGCGGGGCGAGCGTCGACAGCGTCCCGGTGGGCCTGGCCGCTACCCCCGACGCTGCCGCCGGGTGTCCCGATCCCGTCAGCAACCCCCCGGCCCCGCCGACCACGACGACGACGACCACCGAGCCTGGCGCTCCCACGCCGACCTCGACGACCACAACGACCACAACGACGACGACCTCCACCACAACCACGGCGACCGGCGCTCCGGTGCCCGTGCCGACGGACCGGCCGGTGGCGGCGCCGGCCGGCTGACACCGGCCGACCGGCCGGTCGGGGGAGACACCCGTTCACATCGCCCGGGAGTCCTCCGTCCCATCGAGGGACCGGTGGTTCCCGAGGGAGCTCCACCACGTGGCCTCGTGCCCGTGAACATCGTCGTCCCGCCTGACCAGCGAGAAGTGGCTGATGGTGCGCTGACCGCCCTCGTGGTCCCGATAGAGCAGGTCGATCGAGACCGCTCCCGACTCGATGGCCCTGCGCATGGGGTCGTAGATGCCCTCGTTGGGCTCCCGCAATGCTCCCTGCCAGAAAGCCACATCGCCGGGCGGCACCCAGAGGGCCCGGGTCTGGGGGCGGAAGTCGTCCGGTGCCACCAGCTCGTCAGAGGCAGACACCTGGGAGGCGTACGGGAGCCACGATTCGATGACGGCCATGCCTCTCCCCACGTTCCGAACCAGCATGGCCAGGTAGATGACATCGTCGACCTCTTCCACGACGGCCTGCCCGCCCTCGAGGGTGACCCAGTGGCGATCGACGAACATCACCTTCTGGGGCGCGTCCTCCAGGCGCGACGGGGCGAGGACGGGCCGCAGGCCGATCTGGAACGACCGCTCGGCGATACGGGCGGACCGGTTGCTCGAGCGCACGGCCGAGAAGGTGGCCACGGCCAGGACCAGCGTGCCCCCGGCGGTGGCGAACGACGCGAGGGTGGCCCAGTCCGTCATAGCCCTTGAGCCTACGCAGTCGAGCCGACTCCACCCGGCGTCGGCCCATGCATCCCCCGGCGGTACCGGTCGCCCCTAGGTTGTGGGGTGGTCGCAGCGAGAGGAGGAGGCATGACGGTTCCCTTCACCAAGGGGCTGCACGAGGTTGCCGACGGTGTCCACGCATATCTGCAGCCTGACGGCGGTTGGGGGTGGAGCAATGCCGGGCTGATCGAGGGCGACGGGGCCTCCCTGCTCGTCGACACGCTTTTCGACCTTCAACTCACCGGCCAGATGCTCGACGCCATGGACCCGCTCACGTCGACCCGGCCCATCACCACGCTGGTCAACACCCACGCCAACGGGGACCACTGTTTCGGCAACGAGCTGGTGGCCGGTCCGGGCGTGGAGATCGTGGCCTCCGCCGCGGCCGCGGCCGAGATGGACGAGGCGCCACCGGAATCCCTGGCGGCACTGGTAGGCAGCGTGGATCAGATGCCCGACCCGATGGCCGCATTCATCCGGCTGAATCTGGGATCGTTCGAGTTCGGGGGCATCACGTCCACACCTCCCACCCGAACGTTCTCCGGGGTCGACCGGTTCGAGGTGGGCGGGCGCGCCGTAGAGCTGATCGAGGTCGGCCCGGCCCATACCGCCGGCGATGTACTGGCCTGGTTGCCCGATCAGCGCGTGGTCTTCACCGGCGACATCCTGTTCATCGAGGGCACCCCGATCCTCTGGACCGGACCGGTGGCCAACTGGATCCGGGCGTGCGACCGCATCATCGAACTCGATGCCGCGGTCATCGTCCCCGGCCACGGACCCCTGACGGACGCCACGGGGGTACGGGCCGTCAGCGAGTACCTCCGGGTCGTGGAGGAGGGGACCAGACTCCGTCACGGGGTGGGGATGACGTCGGCCGAGACCGTGCTCGACCTCCACGCCGAACTCGGCGCCACACCCTTCGGGTCGTGGGGTGACCCGGAGCGGCTGGTCATCAACGTGGAGACGATCTGGGCGACCCTCGAACCCGGGTACGTGCGAATGTCGGTCCCGAAGCTGTTCAGCCGGATGGCCCGCCTGGCCGGCACTCCGGGCCCGTGACCGTCACACCGGAAGGCGGCCGCGTGCTCGGGTGCCTGGTGGAGAAGGCACTCACCACCCCACAGCAGTACCCACTCTCCCTGAACGCCCTGACACTGGCGTGCAGCCAGACCACCAACCGCGAGCCGGTGATGGCGATGGACGACCTGGCCGTGCAGCAGGCCCTCCAGGAGCTCAAGGACCTCCGCTTGGTACGGTTCGTGCTGCCGTCCCACGGCAAGTCCGTCACACGCTTCCGGCACGTCCTCGACGAGGCCTACGGTCTCGACCGCGCCCGGGTGGCGCTCCTGGCCGTCCTGCTGTTGCGGGGCCCGCAGACTCCCGGAGAGCTGCGCTCCCGGACCGGGCGGATGGCGGAGTTCGACTCCCCGGTGGTGATCCAGGGTGAGCTCGAGATCCTGGCCGACCAGCCGGAGCCCCTCGTAAGCCTGCTGCCCCGGCAACCGGGACAGAAGGAAGACCGGTGGCAGCAACTGCTGGCGTCGGAGTCACCGGTCGTGGAGTCGGCGGGCGGAACGGAGCGCACCCATTCCGAGCGATCGGTCGGGGACGACGTCCCCGAGGAATCCGGGCGCCACCGGACCGACCTCGATCACCGCGTGGGGATCCTGGAGTCGGAACTGGCAGCGCTCCGGCGCCAACTCAGCGAGGTCAGCTCCTCCCTCGACAGCCTGCGCAGAAGCCTCGGTAAGTGAAGCCGGCGGCACCGGGGATGGAGAACAGGTGATCGGCCGGCGATGCCTCGCCACCGGTGTCATCCCCTCGCCCACGCGATGGGGCTACACGGCGAGTGCCCGGAGACCCTCCAGCTGGGCGAGCGACGACTCGGCCCGCTCGGGGTCGACGCGGGCCAGTCCCATCAACAGCGTCTCCAGGAGCACCATCGTCGGTGCATGACTGGCGAACAGACCCGGTGTCCCCCGCCAGCACACCAGGGTCTCAGCCACACGGTCACCTAGTTCCCGCTCCAGTACGTCGGTGACCAGCACCACCGGAACGGCCACGTCGGCAGCGCACTGCAACAGGGCATCGACGTGCGGGTGCAGGCGGCCGTAGGACAGCACGACCACGGCGCTGCCCGGCGTCAGCTCCAAGAGGTCGTCGGCGGCAGGAGTCCCCGAGCGGGTGAGGGCCGTCGACGGCCGTCCTAACCGCCGGGCCAGCACCGAGGCGTAGTCGGCCAGTGGTGCCGAGGGTCCGATTCCACTCCACAGCAGGCGGTCGGCCCGACCGAGGATCTCAACGGCATGCCCGAAGCGAGACCCGGCGACCTGCCTCACCAGGGCGTCCATGGAGACGACGAGCGAATCCACTGCCTCGGCCACCAGGTCGTTGTCGGTCCGGGCCAGTGACTCGTGCAGCCGCTGGGCCAGGGTCACGTCCTCGACCTGTGCGGCCAGTGCCCGACGCAGCTCGGGCAGACCGCTGTAGCCCAGTGCCTGGGCCGTCCGGACGACGGTGGCGTCGCTCAGACCCAGTTCCCCGGCGATGGCCGACGCCGACTCGACCATGGCCGAGCGCCCCGATCCCACCAGATAGTCGGCCACCAGACGCTGGGCGGGGCTGAGCACTCCGTGCGAGCGGGCCACCCGCCGGGTCAGCGGTTCCTGTAGCGAATCCTGCACAATTGACCCATCCATGTAGCAAATACTACAGTACCGGGGTCGGCGCGTCACGAGGAGGTGAGCCGTTGCACGTCGTGTTGTTGGTACTGAGCACCTTCCTCGCCTCGACGGTGGAGATGGTGGAGGCTCTCACCATCATCCTGGCCGTGGGCGTGACCCGGGGCTGGCGTCCGGTGGTCGTGGGTACGGTCGGAGCCTTCGTGGCCCTGGGAGGCCTGGTGGCGCTGGTGGGACCGGCCGTCGACCGCATTCCTCTCAACTCCCTGCGACTGGTGGTGGGAGGCCTGTTGCTGGTATTCGGCCTCCAGTGGCTGCGCAAGGCCATCCTGCGGGCCGGCGGGCTCAAGGCCCTGCACGATGAAGACGCCATCTACACCGAGGAGCTCCAGCGCCTGCGGGCGGCCGGGGGTGGCCGAGGGCGGGTGGACTGGTACGGGGTCACGGTGGCATTCAAGGGGGTCTTCCTCGAAGGGCTCGAGGTGGTGTTCATCGTGATCACCTTCGGGGCCACCCAGGGCCATACGGGTGCGGCGGCCCTGGCCGCCGTGGCTGCACTGGTGGTGGTGGCCGGGGTCGGGGTCGCCGTCCACCGACCCTTGACCAGGGTGCCCGAGAACACCCTGAAGTTCATGGTGGGGGTCATGCTCACCTCCTTCGGACTGTTCTGGTCGGCCGAGGGTGCCGGAGCCCATTGGCCCGGTAACGACCTGTTCATCCTGGCCATCGTGGCGTTGACGGCGGCGGTGGCCTGCTCGACAGTGGCCGTGTTGCGGGCTGCCGACACCTCACGGCTGCGGGCGGCCGGCTGATGCGGACCCTGAAGCGCTTCGGGCTCTTCTGGGTCGACTTCGTCGTCGGGGACGACTGGACCCTGGCCGTGGTCGTGGTCGTCGCCCTGGCCGCCACCTGGGCCCTGTCCCGTGCCGGGTTCCCCGGATGGGTGGCCATGGTGGTCATCGTGATGGCCGCACTGGTGCTATCCGTCGGCCGGGCCCGGCGGGCCGCCACCCGTCGACGGCAAGCCGAGTAGGGAAGGCACTACGGACGGGTGGGCCCTACCCGCCGGTGACCGTCCACAGCCGTCGTGGCTCGGGGATCCCCCGGAGCGTGTGGGTGCCCCAATCGGCGAAGGTGATACCCGACCCCTCCACCAGGTCGACGACGGCGTTGGACACCACGAGCTGGTCGGCCCCGGCCTCGGCGGCCAGTCGCGCCGTGACGTGCACGGCGATACCACTGACGTCATCGCCCCGTCGTTCGATCTCTCCCACGTGCACGCCGGCCCGCATCCGGATGCCGAGGTGCCCGGCGCCGTCGCGTAGCGACAGGGCGAAGCGGATGGCCCGGGTGGGACCGTCGAAGGTGGCCACCAGTCCGTCACCGGTGTCCTTCACGAACCGACCGCCGAAGCGGTCCAACTGCCGGCGCACCAGTGCATCGTGGTCACGGAGCACCTGGGTCCACCGGCGATCACCCATACGGGTGGCGGTGGTGGTGGAGTCGACGATGTCGGTGATGAGGATGGTGGCCAGCACCCGGTCCTGTCCGGGTTGGAAGTGGTCCCCGGTCACGAACTCCTGGATGGCGTCGACGAGTCCGTCCAGGTCCCCGGTGAACGGCACCACGTCGTCGCCGGGCAGGGACACGAATCGGGCCCCGGGGATGTGTTCGGCGATGAAGCGACCGTGCTCCACACTGGGTGCCCGTGCGTCCTCCCGGTGGAGGACCAGGGTGGGTGCGGTAATCCGGGGGAGCAGGCTGCGGGCGTCGGCCTCGGTGGTCCGTGTCTGCAACACGGCGGCGGTGGCCGGTGCCGCTCCCCGCCTCGACGCCCGGGACCACCACCGCTGGAACTCAGGGTCCCCGACGGCGCTGGGAGCGAAGAGCGCCAGATCACTGAGAGCCCCGTCGGCGTCACCACCGTGATCGGGGTCGAGCCCCGAGCGGAACTCCTCCATGAGCTTGCGGGAGATTCCGACCGGATAGTCGGGGGCCTCGAGGTAGCGGGCCGAACCGTTGACGACGATCAGCGACTCCGTCCGCTCGGGGTGCAGGGCGGCGACCATGATGGCCAGCATCGCCGAGCTGGCCGTCCCCAGCACCACGGCCCGGGTGGAGTCCACCGCGTCCAAGACGGCCAGCGCATCGCCGACCCAGGCCTCGAACGTGAGCTCCTCCAGGTCGACGGGGGTGTCCGACAGGCCGATGCCGGTGGGGTCGAACCGGATCACCCGGCCACAGGCAGCCAGTCGCTCCGTGTAGCGACGCCAGTGGGGCTCGTCACCGCTCTCGTCGATGGAGATGTAGGTCCCCGAGCCGACATCGAGGATGTCGACGTCGCCGTCATCCCAGACCTGGTAGCCGATGTGCAGACCGTCGCGCCGGGCGTAGTGGGTCTCGGGCGTGTCCATTGTGAGTCAGTCTGTCGCACGGCGCCGGCGGTGTGCTGGGGACCGCGGCCGGTGACGGCCCCGAGCCCGGGCATGCCGGAGCTCGGGTCATGACACCGGGCTGGCCCGACCGGATCGGCGGAAGTTGGGGTTTCCTGGCTTCCGGCGGGTCTTGGTCCAGGCCTCGATGGTGGACCGGCGCCACCAGCGGCGGCGCCCGACGTAACCGTCAGGGACCGGCATGGTGCCCCGTCGGATGTGCTGGCGGATGGTCGAGTGGGTGACCCCGACGGTGGCGGCCACGTCGGAGACGAACAGGCGGTCACCTACCGGTGGGTGCAGGGTCACGACGCCGATCCCGGACACCCCACGGCGTCAGCCCACCCGGGCCGACGCGACCGTGGACCCGGTGTCGTCGACCACGCTCACGGTACGGATTGTCGAGGCGGCGACGGGAAGGTCCACGGACCACGATCCGTAGCCGTTGGTCAGTTCGAACTCGCCGACGTCCTGGCGTGATCCGTCGGCCAGCGTGATCGAGCAGGTGACCAGACCCGATGTCGGTGCGTCGTGCAGGGCCATGACCAGCCAACCCTGGTGACCTGCGGACACCAGTAGCACGGTGCCCTTGGTCCCCATCGACGAGTGCAGCGATGTGGTCCGCACGACGGTGGTGGGGGTGGGCCGGCCCGACGAGGCGACCGCGGCTCCCACCACGCTGCCCACGACCACCAGGACGACCACCGCGGCTGCGGCGGCCATCCGTCGGAACACCGGTCGACGGGGCACGGACCGGTGGGCGCGGGTCCGGTCCCCGGTGCGGTCGGCGCGGATCCGGTCCATGGTGCGGTCGGCGAACCCCTCCGGCGGGGTGGCCTCGGGGATGACCGAGGTCAGGGCGTCGGCGGTGGCCGACAGCTCCTCGACCTCGGCGGTGCAGTGGGGACACTCCTCGAGGTGGGCCAAGACGCGGGCCCGGTCCACTCCGGCCAGGGCTCCGATGGCCAGCGACGCCAGGTCGTCGCGGAACGCTTCGCATCCGGGGTCGTGGGTGGTGGGGATCGTGATCTCCATCTAGCCCTCCTCCCCACCGAGGATCTCGCGTACCTTGCCCAGGCCCAGCCGGATCCGGCTCTTGGCCGTACCCACCGGTATCGCCTCGGCCACGGCGATCTCGGTGGCGCTCTGTCCGTAGAAGGCCGACCGGACCAGGGCCCGGCGCTGGTCGACCGGGACGGCCCGCAGTGCGGCCCGGACGCGGTCGATGGCCACGGCGTGCTCGGCGTGGGCCTCGGGAGTCTTGTCGCCGGTGTCCATCTCCAGCCAGACGGCGTCGTCGGGGTCGATGGGGATGGCGCGCCGGAGCCGCAGCGCGTCGATGGCCAGGTTGCGGGAGATGGTGGAGAGCCACGACGCCGCCGCCGCCCTCCTCGGGTCGAACACGGTGGCGTGCCGCCAGGCCCGGAGGAACGCCTCCTGGGCCACGTCTTCGGCCGTGGCGCGGTCGGCGATGATGGCCATGGCGATGCCGAAGACGCGCCGCTCGTGCCGTTGCACGAACGCCGCCGCGGCCCGCTCGTCCCCGGCCGCCATGCCGGCCACCAGGGCCTCATCCGAGGCTTCCGGGCTCTCGTGCCAGCGGGAACGGCGGCGGACACGTCGATCGGGGGGCACAATTTCCATCTCCACCAAGCATGGCGTCATCGGGCCGGCCGTGCTCACGACGGGGCCTGGCCCTTCCCGAGCCGGGACCGGATGGCCACGTCCAGCGAGTAGCGGCCCGTGCCCATGATGACGATCACCATGGCCAGTGCGGCCAGGGCCACGTTGAGCTCGTAGCCCGATCCGGCGGCGTTGGAGATGATCCCGTTGTGCCAGGTCACGGTGATCATGGCGATGACCATGTCCCCTACCAGGCCCGCCGCCGCCAGCCGGCCCAGGATGCCCACGCCCACGGCGAGGCCCCCGAAGAACTCGGTGATGCCGCTCAGCACGGCGAAGAACGTCCCGGGATGGAGGTGGGCCACGTTGGCGAAGAAGATGGCGTGTCCGTGTATGCCCGCCTGGCCGAAGGCGCCGAACAGGGTGCCGGCGCCGTGGTAGACGAAGATCCAGGCCAGGCCGATGCGCACCACGAGCAGGGCGACATCTCGGGCCATCGGCGCCTCCTTCACCGACCTGATCTGCTGGTTGGCCTGGCGGACGCGCACGGCGAGATCGGTCACGACGGGCTCTCCATCGACGAACCCATCCGGAACGGCTGGCCCAGTTGTGCGCCGATGACACCCACCGCTCCCCTCCCCGATGGGCCCTGCTCGACGGGCACGGGACGCCCCGAGATTCCGGTGGGAACGGGCGGTCCGGCCGAGGGGAACAGGGCCAATCGGGCCAGCTGGTCCCAGCACACAAGCACGAAGCCGAAGTTGACCGTGCCCCGGGGGTCGATGGCGTCGCGGGCGTGATGGAGACGGTGGTAGGCGGGGCTCACCAAGACGCGACCGAGGGGACCGAACCCCCACCGGAGGTTGGCGTGGGGCAGCGTCACCAGACAGCCGTAGATGATCAGGGCGGCGGCCGGCACCGTGCCGCTGGCTCCGAGGACGAGCGCCGGGAGGAGGGCACCGAGATAGGTGGCGTGAACCAGCGGATGGGTCCGGAACGTGGTGAAGACGCTCATGTCCTCTTGGGAGTGGTGGAGGGCGTGGAGCCTCCACAGGGACCGCGAACGGTGATTGGCCACGTGGGCCACCCAGTTCATGGCGTCGATGCCGACCAGGATCACCCCGACCACCACGACCTGGGGGACCAACGCCATCCGGCTAACCATCAGGAACCGGGCGTGCCGCCCCACCTCCACGGCGAAGCCCGTCTCGACCAGGGTGAGCAGCGGCACCACCACCACGGCGAAGAGGACCAGGTAGCCGGCATCGACCCGGTGGGCCCGGGCCAGAGCGGGCCGGGGAACGGCGGGCCACCGTCGTTCGGCGAGGAAGAGCCCGGCCACCACCACGCCCAGGGCCGGCCCGACGGTCCGCCCCTGGGCGGTGGCCAGGGCGGAGGAGAGCTCGCCGGCCCCGAGGAGGGCGCCCGCGCCCACCACGCCGAGCCAGGCCACCCCGGCGGCCACGATGAGGACGCCGAGCCAGCCGGCGGCGCGAGTCGGCCCGCCCGGTGCCGCGGGGTGCGGCTGCGGGCGGGCTGACTCCCTGTGGGAGGTGGCCGGAGGCGATGGGGCGATAGTCAAGGGATCAGTACGCCGCCCCGGAACCGGCCACGGTGGTCGGCGTCGAGCCGCCACCGGACGAGGTCGATGCGGTCGGTGTGGCGGTGGGATGGGCCGGGTTGACGACCCACCATTGGCCAAAGCTGTCCTTGATGTTGCCGGTGGCCTGTCCGGCCTTGTGGTCACCCACGAAGCGGTACAGGGGCACGCCCTTGTAGGTGACCTGGAGGGTGCCGTCGGACCGCTTGATCGAGCCCAGTCCACTGACACCGTTGCCCACCGCACTCTTCTGACCCGGGGCCAGCACGACCGGTGGCCAGATCTTGGCGCAGGTCCCCGTGCACACGCTCTTGTTCTTGGGGTCCAGGGTCAGGCGGTAGACGGTGACGCCGGATCCAAGGGTGAGGATCGTGCCCCACGTCTTGTTGTGCTTGGTGGTCACCGTCGTCTTGGTGGCGGCACCGGCGACGCCCGGGAGCACCAGGGTCCCGGCCAGCGTGGCCACGCCGAGGAGCGCCACGGCCATGGCCACGAGATGCCGTGACATCCTGGTCGTCGCTGTCGGCTGCGTCGGTCGTTCTGACATCGTGCTCCTGTTCCACTGCTGTCGGGTTCTGCCCCTCCAAACAGCACTACGTCCCAGAGCGGCCAACGGATCACCGGACCCTTCCCGCACCGGGGAATTCACCTGTCAGTACGCCACGCCGCCGCCCACCGGAACGGTGGGCGGGCTGGTGGCCGGAGGACTGGTAGCCGGAGGACTCGTGACGGGAGGACTCGTGACGGGAGGACTCGTGACGGGAGGACTCGTGACGGGAGGACTCGTGACGGGAGGACTCGTGACGGGAGGACTGGTGGCTGGGGGGCTGGTGACTGGAGGAGTGGTGGCCGGCGGGCTGGTGGGAGCGGTGGTGGTCGCCGGCACTGTCCGGAGCACGCCCGTCGGTGTGACCACGAAGAAAGCGGCGCCCATACCCTGGCCCTGGATCTGGCCCGGACGGACGTCCCCGGCGAAGAGGTAGAGGGGCAACTTGTGCCAGGTGACCTGCAGCCGGTGACCGGGCCGACGGACGGTACCGAGCCCCTTGACGCCGGTTCCGGCCACGGGCCTGGTGACCCCTCGGGCCAACAGGAGGGGTGGCCACGCCCGGGCACAGGCCGCCGTGCAGGTCACGTGGTCGGCACGGTCATGGACGTCCACGTACAGCGTCCGTCCCCTGCCGCTGACGAGAACCGTGCCCAGCGAACCCGCCGTCCTCTCGACCTTCACGACGGCCGGGCCGTGGGTGGTGGCCGAGGCCGGCACCGGCGCCGGGACGGACAGAAGCAGCGAGGCGAGCGCCACCAGGGGGCCCCCGGCCACCCAGCGGGTCGTGGGTCGGCTCCGCCGACCCGGCCCGGTACGTACGACATGGTTTCTCATGGGTGGCCCCTCGCGTTCGTCGGTACCCGATTTCGTCGCTTCTCGGTATGATCTACGGATCAGCCTCCGCTTGGGATCACCGGTGTCGGCCCGGGGGGCCGGGCGGGGCCGGACGACAACGTGATGTAAGACTGCGGCGATGCTGTCGCCGGGGCGATCCGACGGTGGACCGGAAGCCTCGGTGGGTTGGTCGGCCGGCCAGGTACGGGGCTTCGTGGGACTGCTGGTGCTCGTGCAGGTGCTCCAGGGGTTGTTCGACCGGATCCCCGCCGGCAACGTGCAGTTCACCGAGTCGTACTACCTGGTCACCTACCACCACGGCTTCATCCGCCGGGGGTTGCTCGGCGAAGGTCTCCGCTTGGTCTTCGGGGTGCCTACCCGGGTCGAGGTCGACGTGGCCGCCGACATCGTCGTGGCCCTCGCCGTAGGGGCGGTACTGGTGACGGCGGAGTTGCTGATCCGCCGGGGCACGGCGAGCTCCTACGCCATGGCCATCTTGATGGTGGCCACTCCGTTCACCATCGACTTCTTCATCGTCGACCGCCGGCCCGACCTCCTGGCCCCGGTGGTTCTGGTGGCCCTGGGCATCGCCCTCCTCCGGGGCCGCCGGTCCCCCATGCCGTGGCTGGCGGTCTTCGGGCTCGGCTTCGGAGCCATGGTGCTGGTGCACGAGGACGTGGTCCTGGTGCAGGTCCCCTGGGCCGTCGTGCTGGTGACGGTGACCACCCTGGGCGGCGATGGCGTGGCGGCAAACCGACAGGGTCTGGCCCGGACTCTGGCCGGCCGCCTCGGCCTCCTCGTCGCCCCGTCGGTGATGGCCACCGCGGCACTGCTGGCCTACGGCCTGCCCACCACGGAACGGGTGGGCGCGCTGGCGTCCGACGTAAGCCGGTTCCACTTCGTCGGGAACACCGTCTTCACCTATCTGCCCGACTCCATCGGCACGGCCATCGGCCAGGTGGGGGCCATACCCGACTCGGCCAAGGCGCGCACACTGGTGCTGGGACTCGTTCTGGTCGCTCTGCAGGTGGCGTGGATCGCCCGGTGGGTTCGACCCCGGCTGTGGACCCCGTTCGGCCGACCGAAGAGGCGGGCCCTCGGGATCGGTCTGGCCGGACTGCTGCTGGCTACCACCGCACTCCTCTTCGCCACCGGCTTCGACTGGGTCCGGTGGTTCGCCGACTGCGGTGCCTCGTGGCTGATCGTCCAGGCCTTCGCCGTGCTGCTGGCCGATCCGGTGGGTGCCGGTGGTCACGCTGCCCCTCCCCGGCCGGACACGGCAGGACGGGTCCGTCTCTCGCCCTGGCTTCCGGCTCTGGCCGTCTATCTGACCGTCGTTCCTCCTCTCGACGTCCTCTTCGTCACCAGCCAGCTCCGCCACTTCCTCCTCGGCGTCTGACCGTTCGTCCGATCTCTCCGTAACGGGATCTCGTCGTGCGACCGCCGGGATACCATGGCGGAGGCCCGGAAGAGGTGGGGGATCGCCATGGACTACACCGTGACCGAGGGGTACTTCACCACCAGGGATGAGGCCGTGGCCGAAATCGTCGCCCGTGGCTGGGAGGCCGTGGAGTACGAGGTGCCGGCCGAGAAGACCGAGCTGCACTGGCACGACTACGAGGCGGTGGCCTTCGTCCTCGACGGCACACTGGAGACGGTGTTCGCAGACGGCACCCTATTGACCTGCGGGCCCGGGGCCCGGGTCGAGCAGCCCGCGCGGGTGGTGCACCGGTCGGGCAGTGCGCGCTACCGCGCTGTCTTCGGGTTCAGCGTCCGCCGGGAGGATATGACCCGGCCCATCTCCAAGCCGGCCTCCGAGTTGCACCGGGAGCTCACCACCAGCCCGGAGTAGTCTCCCCGGGACCGGGCCCCCCACCGAGCGGGAGGTGGCGGCCGAACTACACGTCGGTGAGCGATGTCTCCGTGATCCCGAGAACCCTCAGGGTCCGACCCAGCCCGAGGAAGGCCGAGAGGCAGATGGTCAGATCCAGGATCTCGGGATCGGTGAACAGGCCCCGCAGCCGCTCGAAGAACTCGTCGTCGATGCTCATGTGGTCGATGGCGAACCGTTCGGCGTACTCGATGGCCAGGGACTCCCGCGGCGTGAACACCGCCCCCCGGTCGTGCATGCCGACGTGGCCGTAGAAGTCCTCGGTCAGCCCCTGGGCCTTGACCGCGTCCGCCCGGAAGGCCAGGCACACGGTGCAGTCGTTCAGCTGGGCGATGCGCATCCGGGCCGCCTCGCGTTCGCGTACCGGCAGGATGCTCTTGTTGTAGGCCGCATCCACCAGGCGGTTGACAGCGGCACCCATCTCCGGCCGGAGGGACCAGAGCTGAACGGCGTCGCCGCCGTCCCCCCCGGGTAGGTCGAGTCGTGCCATGGTCCGATGCTAGGGCACGGACGGTGACGTGACCCCAGGCCTTCCGGGGGTCGGTGCCGGGGCCGGTGGCGGTACCGGTGCGGCGAGAACGTGATCAGACGGTGAGGGGACGTACCTCGGACCGGTGTTCGACACCCTCTCGCACCATGGGCAGGAGCTCCCTACCGAATTCGATGGCGTCGGGCACGGGGTCGAAGCCCTTGAGCAGCAGGGTGGTGCACCCGAGGTCGTAGTAGCGCAGCATGGCCTCGGCCACCTGCTCGGGCGTACCCACCAGTGCCGTCGAATTGCCGGCCGCACCGGTGAGGTTGGCCACCTTCATCCACAGGCGCTCGTCGTAGACCTCCCGCTCGGCCGACATGGCGATGAGGCGCTTCCGCCCCACCGACGTCGTGCCCGAGGTGTCGCGGTCGACCGAGAGGGTGGCGTTGGCCCCCCCGCCGAGTCCCTGGTAGCTGTCCTGGTGGCCGGCCATCCGCTCCCGGGCCAACTCGATCCGCTTGGCCGTCTCCTCGGCGATCCATTCGGCCTTCTCCCAGGCCTCGTCCTCGGTGTCGGCGATGATCGGGCGGAGTGAGATGCTGAACCGCAGGTGGCGTCCGGCCCGCTCGGCCACCTGGACGATGGAGCTCATCCGGTCGGCCACGGCAGCCCGGGGCTCACCCCAGAACGCGTACACGTCGGCCAGGGACGCACCCACCTCGACGGCTGCGGGTGACGCGCCGGCGAAGTAGAGCGGGATGGCCCCGGGGAAGACCGGCTTGACCGAGGTGAAGGCGCCCTCGTACCGGAAGAACTCCCCGTCGTAGTCGAAGGGCGAGTCCTCCTCCCACATCCTGCGCACCAGGGACATGACCTCGCCGGTACGGCGGTAGCGGGCGTCGTGGGGGACGAAGTCGCCCTCGCGCCGTTGGTCGGCCTCATCGCCGCCGGTGATGAAGTGGATGGCGATCCGTCCGCCTCCGGTCAGGTGGTCGAGGGTCGCCGCCTTCCGGGCCAGGAGCGCCGGTTGCACGAAGCCGGGGCGGTGGGCCACCAGCACTTTCAGGTGGTCGGTGTGGTGCAGGACCGAGGAGGCCACCGCCCATCCCTCCGGACCGACGGCTCCGTAGCCCACCAGCACCCGGTCGAATCCGGCGTTCTCGTGGGCCCGGGAGATCTCCACCAGATAGGCGGGGTCGATGACCGGGCCGTCCGTCCAGTCCACCACCGGCCCATCGACCAGCGGTCCCTTGATCTCCGAGGCATCCCGTGTGCCCACCATCCCGATGATCTCCATGGGCATGCCGATCGGTCCCCTTCTCGTGGCCACGGCGGGACGTTCTGCACCGTCCCGCCCGGTCTGGCTCCTGGTGGGCTGAGACCCGGTTCCGACCGGGCATCCGCCGGCCCTTGAGCCCGCGGATGCGCTCACCCCGAATCGGGTCACCCGTACCTCTATCGTCACAATCCGGCCTCCTCCTTTAGGAAGTGCACCGGTGCTGCCGATACCAGGACATGGTCGTTTCCCATGTCGACACGCCGGCGGCCGGCCACCCGCAGACGACTGACGGCGGCTCTGTCGAGCCGCGGTGGACCTGTGCCCTGGTCAACAACATGCCCGACGGGGCGTTCGTGCAGACCGAGGGGCAGTTTCTCGACCTGCTCGACGTGGGGTCGGGTGACCAGGGCCTCGATGTCCGGCTGTATGCCATGGCCGGCGTGCCCCGGGGCGAGGCCACCGCACTCCGGATCGCCGAGCGGTACCGGCCTATGGCCCAACTCTACGATCGTCCGCCCCATCTGGTCGTCGTCACCGGGGCCAATCCGGTCGAGCCGATCCTCGAGGACGAGCCCATCTGGGCCGACCTGACCCGTCTGCTCACCTGGGCCAGCGGTGCGGTGCCCTCGATGTTGCTGTCCTGCCTGTCGGCCCACGCCGCCCTGACCGTCTTCGACGGCCTGGAACGGGAGTCCCTGCCGACCAAGTGCACCGGTGTCTTCGCCCAACGGGCCGTCCCCGGTGATCCGATGACGGCCGGGCTGGGACCGTCGGTGATCCTCCCCCACTCCCGGGTGAACACCGTGCCCACCGACCGGGTGCGGGCGGCGGGCTACGACATCCCCCTGGAGTGCGAGGAGGTCGGTTGGAGCGTGGCCACCCGGCAGGTGGATCGCTGCGCAGTGGTACTGGTGCAGGCCCACCCGGAGTACGGGCCCACCAGCCTGCTCCGCGAGTACCAGCGGGACGTCCGGCGCTTCGTCCGCCACGAGCGCGACGACCTCCCGATCCTCCCCCGCCACTGTGCGGCACCCGAGGACGGGGACCGCCTGGAGGGGTTGCAGCGACGGATCGCCGGTGGGGAACGGGACGTGGCCCTCTTCGAGTCGTTCCCCTTCGACGCCGTCGAGGCCCGGGCCCCGTGGGGGTGGCGGTCGGTGGCTACCCGCCTGTACTCCAACTGGCTGGCCGGCGTCCCGGCCGGGAGTCGCTGAGGCATGCGCGACGAGACCATCGCCATCCACGGCGGGTACACGCCGGACGGCACCCGGGCTGTGGCTGTGCCCATCTACCAGACCGTGGCCCACGACTTCATCGACGCCGAGCACGCCGGCGCCGTCCTCGACCTCGAGGTGCCGGGTTTCCACTACAACCGGATCAACAACCCCACCAACGACGTCCTGGAGCAGCGCATCGCCGCCCTGGAGGGAGGGACGGCGGCCCTGGTGGTGTCGTCGGGCATGGCCGCGGTCAGCTACGCCGTCCTCACCGTGGCCACGGCCGGTTCCAACTTCGTGGTAGCCCCGCAGCTGTACGGTGCCACTTTCACCTACTTCGCCCACGTGCTGCCCACCCTGGGGATCGAGGTCCGGTTCGCCCCCGACGACCGGGCCAGCTCCATCGGTGCGCTGATCGACGACAAGACCTGCGCCGTCTTCTGCGAGACCATCGGGAACCCGGCCGGCAACGTCGTGGACCTGGAGGCCGTGGCTGCCGTGGCCCACGATGCCGGGGTTCCCCTCATCGTGGACAACACCGTGGCCACCCCGCTCCTGCTGAAGCCGATCAGCCACGGCGCCGACGTCGTCGTCCACTCACTGACCAAGTTCGTCGGGGGCCACGGCACCACCCTCGGAGGAGCCATCGTGGACGCCGGCACCTTTCCGTGGACCGAGCACGCCGAGCGGTTCCCGCTGTTCAACCAGCCCGAGCCGGCCTTCCACGACGTGGTCTTCGCCCGGGACTTCCCGGAGCGTCCCTTCACCGTCCGGGCCCGGTCGGTCCAGCTACGGAACACCGGCGCCACCCTCTCGCCGCTGGCCGCCTTCCAACTGCTGCAGGGGCTCGAGACTATGTCGGTCCGCCTGGACCGGCACGAGGCCAACGCCCGAGCCGTGGCCGACTACCTGGCCGGCGATCCCCGGGTGGAGTGGGTGAGTTTCGTGGGCTTTCCCGACCATCCTTACTACGACCTGGCCCAGCGCTACCTGAAGGGACGGGTCCCGTCCATCATCACCTTCGGGGCCGTCGGGGGCTATCAGGCCGGCCTGGCGTTCTTCGACGCCCTGCAGCTGTTCAAGCGGCTGCTCAACCTGGGGGACGCCAAGTCGCTGGCCATCCACCCGGCCTCGACCACCCACCGGCAGCTGAGCGACGATGAGCGGGCCGCCGCCGGTATCCGGCCCGAGACCATCCGACTGTCCATCGGTCTCGAGCACATCGACGATCTCATCGAGGACCTCGACCAGGCGCTGGCCAAGGCCACGGCCTGACCGTCCTCACCCGGTCCCGGCCCGGCCGGGTCGCCGTCCGGTCAGACGATGACGGCGTCCACGCACTCCCGGGCATCGAGCACCGCCCGGATCCGACTCCGGGGGGACGGGATGTAGTGGGTGAAGTAGCGGGTCCCCTCGGTGAGCACGCCGAGCAGTGAGAGGTGGGGCTGGACCCGGCCACAGGCGTCGTAGGGATGGAAGTCGTTGCTGACGGCCACACTGCCCACCGCGGTATCGCCGTAGGTCATCTGGGCCAGCCGCCCCTCGGCGTACAGCCGGGTGAGCAGCGGGGAGCTCGAGCGGGCCAGGGACGGAAGGTCCAGGTGGCCGCGGACCACACCATTGACGGTGACCGTGGTCTCGTCGGCCAGTTCGGTGGATCGGAGCGTGATCCGGCCGTCGGACTCCGGCGCCAGCCGGGGATTCGGTCCGAGGGTGGCCCGCACCACGCCGGCGTCGAGCAGGGCCAACAGCTGTTGGGACCGGAGGGGCGGGGGCCCGGCCTCCATCCGGTTGATCCGGCCGCGGACATTGGTCTGGAAGTCGAGGTACGACTCGAGGGTGAGTCCCCCGAATTCGATGACCCGGCGCAGCTGGTCGCGGAGGATGCGCAGGACCTCGAGGGCGGCCTTCACCGGACTGCCCCCCGGGAAGAGGGCCTCTTCGAGGTCGGTCTCCACCATGTCGTAGACCTGCGACTGGTAGTCCTCACCGGAGGTGTAGGTACGCCCGGCCCCGGCGAACAGATGACTGGCCGGATCGAACCGCCCGTAGACGGGCTCGAACCCCTCCACCACGGCATCGAAGTGGCCGAGGGCCGAGGCACAGACCAGCCGACGACGGACGTCGTCCGACTCGTCGGCGCCTCCCTTCAGGAAGGCGGCATGGGTCAGGTAGCGGGACCGCATCTCGTCGAACAGCAGCGGCAGGAGGTCGCGGCGGAAGTCCACCTGATGCCGTTCCGGTGCACCTCCCGGATTGATCAGGGCGGCGATGGCCTCCGGGGTGCACACCACCGGCCGGTAGTTCCCGTAGGGGTCCACGCCGTGGGCCGACTTGGCACAGTAGGGAACCCCCGAACGCGAGTAGAGATAGATCAACGGCTCGTTGCCGCTGGGCACGTAGCGCAGGCGGTCGCCCACGTCCTCGAAGGTCCCGCCCCGGCCGACGGTGAGGGCGGTCAGGAGATCGAAGCCGACCAGTCCCATGCCGGCGATGGCCACAGGCTGGCCCGGTGGGACGGGATCATCGAAGTACTCGACCGGATAGGGACGGAGGAGGCGGACGGTGGAGTCGGTGCCCACCGACTCCTCGTTCCAGGTGTGACCGGAGGTCACAACGACGTGGTTGACGCACAACGTGCGGCCGTTGTCGAGCGTCACCGCCTCGCGGCCGCCGACCGAGGTGATGTCGACCGCGGAGGCGTAGTGCCGCACCACCTCCATGTTGGGCGGGGCGTTGGTGACGAGGGACTCGTAGAACCAGACCAGGTATTCGCCCATGAGCCGCCGGGGCAGGTAGTCGGTAGCCAGGATCGGTCGGCCCGTGGCGGTGATCCGGCATTCGTGCCCGACCCATTGGTAGCCGCTCTCGACGGCCCATTCGAAGAGACCGACCGCATTGGGGGGGGCCTGCTCGCCGTCCGGTGACGTATACAGGGACAATTGTCCGCACGGGTTATTGAGGACCAGATAGTCGGGTTGGCCCATGGCATAGATGCCACCACCCAGGGCTCCGGGTTCGATGACATGGACCCGGACGGGGGTCTCCACCCGCCGGGCCCGGGCCACGGCACGCTCCAGGACACACATGCCCCACGAGCCCAGACCCACGATAGCCAGGTCGATCGTGTCCGTGCGGACAGTATCCGCGTACCACTCAGCCGGTGGCGTAAACGACAAAGGACGCGACGAAATCATGTGTACTGCTGCCCCTTCTTAACCGTTGCAGTAAGAACATGCACACCGGGTATTTCCAGTGATTCCCGGTGCACAACAACGCTAGATGCTGCGCCCGGGCTTACACAAGACCCTGTCGAAATGGCCACGCCAACGGTAGAATGGGACGACGCCCGGTACGTGGCCTTTCATGAATACCCATGCCGGCGGATCCGTCAACTAGGAAGTGGAGACGATGGTCGACGCCTCGGAGACAGTGGAGCTGGGCGCCCTCGAGGTCCACCGCCTCGGGTTCGGGACCATGCAGCTCACCGGTCCCGGCGTGTGGGGCGCCCCGAGCGACCACGATGGCGCCGTCGAGGTCCTGCTCACGGCGCTGCGGCTCGGTGTCGACCTGATCGACACGGCCGACGCCTACGGGCCCGATGTGGCCGAGGAGCTCATCTTCGAGGCCCTCCACCCCTACCCCGAGGGGCTGGTCATCGCCACCAAGGCCGGGTACACCCGCCCGGGCCCGGACCAGTGGGAGGAGTGCGGCCGGCCCGAGTACCTCGTGGCCCAGTGCGAGGGGAGCCTACGGCGCCTCGGGGTCGACCATATCGATCTCTTCCAACTGCACCGCATCGATCCCCGGGTGCCCGCCGCCGACCAGTTCGGTGCGCTGAAGGAGCTGCGTGACGCCGGCAAGGTCACCGAGGTCGGGCTGTCCGAGGTCAACGTGGCCGATATCGAGGAGGCCCGGCGGATAGTGCCCGTGGCAACGGTGCAGAACCAGTACAACATCGCCCAACGGGAGGCCGATGCCGTCATCGACTACTGCGAGCACCACGGGATCGGGTTCATCCCCTGGTTCCCGTTGGGCAGCGGCAAGCTGTCCCGGCCCGGAGGTCCCCTCGACACCGTGGCCGACGAGGTGGGGGCCACCGTCTCCCAGGTGTGCCTGGCCTGGTTGCTCCGTCGCTCCCCGGTGGTGCTGCCCATCCCGGGCACGTCGTCGGTCGCCCACCTCGAGGAGAACTGCGCGGCGGCCCAGATCTCGCTCTCGGACGGGCAGTACGACACCCTGGTCGACGCCCGCAAGCCCCTGCGCCGGTGGGCGCTGGCCGGATGAGCTGAGGATCGCTCCCGTGCCCGCTGACCTGGTCATCCGCAACGGAACTCTCGCCGACGGCACCGGCGGCCCGCTGAGGCGTGCCGATATCGCCATCAGCGGCGACCGGATCGTCGAGGTCGGGGACGACGTGGCCCGGGGACGGCGGGAGCTCGACGCCGAGGGCCTGCTGGTCACCCCGGGGTTCGTCGATCCCCACACCCACTACGACGGCCAGGCCACCTGGGACCCGCTCCTGGCCCCGTCGTCCCAGCACGGGGTGACGACGGTGGCCATGGGCAACTGCGGCGTGGGCTTCGCTCCGGTCGAGCCCGACCGGCACGACTGGCTGATCGCCACCATGGAGGGGGTCGAGGATATACCGGGCACCGCGCTCCACGAGGGCCTGCAATGGGACTGGGGGTCCTTCCCCGAGTACCTGGACGCCCTGGAGCGCCAACCGCGGACCATCGACGTGGGGACCCACGTCCCGCACGCCGCGCTGCGGGCCTTCGTGATGGGCGAGCGGGGCGCCGACCTCAACGAGCATCCCGGCACAGCCGAGCTCGAGACGATGACCACCCTCCTCCGCCAGGGACTGGAGGCCGGGGCCCTGGGCGTAACGACGTCGCGGACCGACCGCCACCGCACCAGCGCGGGCAAGACCCTGGGTACGCTCCGGACCCGGGAGCCCGAACTGACGGCCCTGGCCGCGACGCTCCGATCCAGCGGCACCGGTGTCTTCCAGTTCATCAGCGACAGCTACCGGACCACCGACGACGAGTTCGCTGACGCCGAGTTCGCCCTGGTGACCGCGTTCGCCCGGGCCAGCCGCCGGCCGGTCAGCTTCACCGTGCAGCAGGACATCGCCGCCCCGGAACGGTGGCGCGACCTGATGGCCCTGGCCGTGGCGCTCCGGGCCGAGGGCCTCGATGTAAAGGCCCAGGTGGCTCCCCGGCCCATCGGGGTCCTGCTCGGCCTGGAGGCCTCGGCCAACGTCTTCACCCCGACCCGGGGCTACGCCAAGATCGCCGGGCTCCCGCGGACCGAGCGGGTGGCGGCCCTGGGCGATCCCGACCGGCGGCAGAGGATCGTGGAGGGCCACGCCCAGCTCACCTCCGGACCGGACGCCTTCGCCGGCTACGCCTTCTTCGGCCGGTTCGACGACATGTACGTCCTCGACGATCCGGTGGACTACCACTTCGACAGTTCCCGGTCGCTCGGGGCCATGGCCCGTCGTACCGGTGTCGACCCCCGCCAGCTGGCCTACGACGTGCAGCTCCAGCGGGGCGGTCGCCAGCTCATCTACACCCCGCTCTTCAACTTCGCCCACCGCGACCTCGGGGCCATCCGCGAGATGATCACATCGCCGGTGGCCATGTTCGGCCTCTCCGACGCCGGCGCCCACTGCGGACAGATCTGCGACGGCAGCATGACCACCACCTACCTCTCGATGTGGGCCCGCGATCTACAGGGCGAGGAGGGACTGCCGGTGGAGACGGTCGTGCACCAGATGACGCGCCGCCCGGCCGCCCACTTCGGCTGGCTCGACCGGGGGGTCGTGGCGCCCGGGCTGCTGGCCGACCTCAACGTGATCGATCTGGCCGGCCTGGAGTGCGCCCCACCCGAGATCACCGCCGATCTGCCCGCCGGTGGCCGTCGTCTGCTCCAGGCGGCCCGGGGCTACCGGTGGACGGTCAAGCGGGGAGCGGTGACCTTCGACGACGGAACGCCGACCGGTGAGCTCCCGGGCCAGCTGGTGCGCGGGTCCCAGCCCGGGCCGGACCGGTGAGCACCGACGTCCTCTCCGCCGTCCTCGAACAGGCCGGTAACGGACCGGACCGCCCTGCCGTCAGGGACCTGGACCGGGCCCTGACCTACGGCGAGCTGGTCGAGGAGGCCGGTCGGTGGGCCGGCGGCCTCGAGGCCTCTGGCGTCAAGGAGGGCGACCGGGTGGCGCTCCGCCTGCCCAACTCGGTCGACTTCGTGGTGGCGGCCCTGGCCACGCTCTGGGTCGGCGCCATCTTCGTCCCCCTGGCGGTGACCGACCCGAAGGCCCGGGTGGAGGCCATCATGGCCGACTGCGCGCCGGCGCTCCTGGTCACAGGGCGCGATGACGAAGTGGACGACGGCCGGGCCGGGGCCCCGGGGCTTCCTCCGCAGATCCGGTGCTCGGACCTGGCCGGGTCGGACACGACTGCCGCCCGGCCCGGTTCCGCCCCGTCGGGGCGGCCGGCCTACGCCATCTACACGTCGGGTACCACCGGCACGCCGAAGGGGGTTCTCATCGGGCAGGGGGCCTTCGTCGCCGCCGTCAGCGCAACGGCCGGGGTGCTCGGCCTCGACCGTTCCACCCGGACGCTGTGCGTGTCCCCGTTCCACTTCGACGGCTCGTTCGCCACGTTGTTCCCCACCCTGCTCGCCGGGGGCGCCGTGGTCATCCGGCCACGCGACGCCCTGCTCTTCCCCCGGACCTTCGTGCGGGCCGTCCAACGTGAGGGCATCACCTACACCGGGTTCTCGCCCAGCTATCTGAAGCTCCTGTTGGCCAGCCCCCACGTCGGTGAGTTGGCCGGTGGCACCCTCGGGCTCATCGCCCTGGGCGGGGAAGCCACCGCCCCGTCCGACCTCAGGTCCCTGTGGGCGGCGGCCCCGCAGATCCGGGTGTTCAACCGGTACGGTCCCACGGAGACCACCATCGCCGTGACCCACATCGAGCTGACCCCCGACCTGGTGGCCGGCGGCACGGTGCCCATCGGGAGTCCCCACCCCGGGGTGACCTTCCACCTGGTCGACGACATCGGCCGTCTGGTCGAGGAGCCGGACCGGGTCGGTGAGCTCTACATCGGCGGTACCCAGCTCATGTCCGGCTACTGGGGGGCTCCCGGGCTCAGCGCCGACGTGCTGAGGACCGACGTGGTCACCGGGACCACCCTGTACCGCACCGGCGACCTCGTCTACCGGGACCGGGACGGCGAGTACGTCTACGTGGACCGCGCCGACCGGGTCATCAAGCGGTCAGGGGTCCGCATCTCGCTCGTCGAGCTGGCCGATGCCATCCAGGGGCTGCCCGGCGTGTCGAACGCCGCCTGTGTGGTCTTCGACAACGACGGCCGGGTCGGCATCGCCGCCTTCGTGGTGGCCGAGGCCCCGATGTCGACGTTCGAGCTGCGCGGGGGTGCGGCGACGCGGCTGCCCGACACCATGCTCCCCGACCGGATCGAGCTGGTCGACGAGCTTCCCCTCACACCGTCCAGCAAGCTCGACGAGCGCAGGCTGTTGGCCGGGGCCGGCCTCCACCCACCCGACACCCGGGTGCCAGCCCGCACGGCCTCACGGACCGCCTGAGCCGATGGGAAACATCCGTCGCCGACCCCGGCTCTGGGTGCGGCCGCCGTCGGACCCGGTGTGGCCGTCGGTCGGCCGTTCCCCGGTCAAGAGGTGCTCGGGCCATGCCGACTAGCACTGGTATGGACGACGGGACGGGGCCGAGCGGTTTGCAGGTAGTGATCCTCTCCGCCATCCCCGAGGTGGCGGCCATGACCGCCACCACACTGCGTCGGCTCGGCCACCAGCCGGTGGCCGCGGTGGGCGCCCGGCGCAAGAAACCCACCCCCGGGCTGACCTCGCTCGATGAGACGTCGACGGTACCGGGCACCGAGGTGGTCATCGCACCGGACAAGGACGGCGTCGAACCGATCCTCCGCTCGTTCCATCCTGACCTGGTGCTGTCGTGGGCGTTCCCGTGGCGGGTAACCGAAGGGGCCCTCGCCGTGCCCCGGTACGGCTCGATCAACTACCACCCCTCGCTCCTCCCCCGCCACCGCGGGGCCAACCCGGTGGCGTGGACCATCCGGATGGGAGACCGCGACTACGGCGTCACATGGCACCGCATGGAACCGGGATTCGACAGCGGACCGATCCTGGCCCAGCGGGCCACCCCCGTCCTGGACGATGACTCCATCTACGACGTCGTCCCCCGGTTGACCGTACTCGGGCTGAGGATGCTGCCCGGCGTGATGGAACGGGTTCTCGGCCGGGAGCCGGGCGAACCGCAGCCGGCCGAGGGGGTCACCGAAGCAGGCCCTTTCGGGGACGACTACGCCACGATCGACTGGTCGCTGCCGGCCGGGGCCATCCACACCCAGGTGCGAGCCTGGGCGTTCACCCCCGGTACCCACTCCGTGACCGGCCCGACGGCGGACCTCCACGGCCGGCGCGTCCGCGTCCTACGGACCAGCCTGCACCGGCCGGACGACGGTGACGGTCCTGAGGCCGTACGGGTCGAGTGTGGCGACGGTCCCCTCTGGGTCCTCGCCACCGAAGCCGTGGGGTAACCGGGCGGTCCGGGCACCGGTGTCCGAGCCGGGGACATCCGGATCGGGGCCGGTACCGAATACCCGGTACATCCGGGTGCGCGCTCCTCGCCTGAAGGGGGCGCGACGGCCACCCATACCAGCCCCAGAAAGAGGGACCCTCGTGCACGTCAGCTCACCGGCAGAGATATTCGGCATGGACGGACTGATCGTTCTGGTGGTGGTGGCGCTGGTCCTCTTCGGCTCCACGCAGATCCCCAAGCTGGCCCGGTCCCTGGGATCGGCCAAGACGGAGTTCAAACAGGGCCTGTCCGAGGGCGAGAGCGCCCCGGCCGTCGAGGTCGTCGTCCCGGTGTCCCCCGCCGTCCTGGCCGCCCCACCGGTCCACGTCGCCCCCGGCGGGACGTCGGGCGTGCGGGCCACGTCTGACGCCGACTGACCGGCAGGAGGCCTGACAGGTGGATTTCCTGAGCCCGGCCAAGCTGCTGGTCATCCTGGTGGTGGCCCTGGCCGTCCTCGGACCGGACAAGCTCCCCACCCTGGCCAAGCAGGTCGGCAGCCTGTGGCGCGACTTCTCGAGGTTCCGCCAGAAGCTGGAGTCCGATGTCCGGGGTTCCTTTCCCGACCTGCCCTCCACCGAGACCATCACCCGGGCGGTGCGGGCCCCGTTGAGCCTCCTCGACACCCTGGCCGATGCGCCCCCGCCGGCGGACGGCACCGTGTCCGCGGCCGCCGCGGTCATGGGGCCGGCCACGGGGTCGCCGGATGCCGTAGCGGAGACAGAGTTCGCTCCGGATACTGATGCGCACTGGCCCACCGAGACGGTCACCGCCTCCGAGCCACCGGCCGACGCCACCCCGGTGCTGGTCGCCGAAGGTGCCGGGGTCGTCCATGAGGTGCGATCCGGCGGTGGAGGCTGGCTCCACGAACCCGGCTCGAACTGAGCGTCCCCGCCGGTGGTGAGGATGCCGGCCTTCCGTTGGGCGGTGCCACCGGTGAGCGGCCTTCCCGGCGGGCCCCATCATGGTGCACCGGTAACGTTGGCCCGCGGGCGGTGAGCCCTCGCCGCGGCCCGGCAACACGGAGCGCACGGCGAGCACAGCGGAGAGCACGAAGAAGGTAGAGCGCATGCAGGTCGGAATCCACCTCCCCCAGTACGGCCGGGTGGCCGGTCCCGATGCCATCACCCGGGCGGCCAGCCACGCCGAGGACCTGGGCTTCGTCGACCTGTGGGTCAGCGACCACGTGGTCCACCCGGCCGCCCAGGACTATCCCTCGCCGTATCTGTTCGATCCGTTGGTCACCCTCACGTGGGCGGCGGCGGTCACCGAGCGCATCGGGCTCGGCACGAGCGTGCTCGTCGTGCCCACCCACAATCCCCTGGAGCTGGCCAACTCTCTGTCCAGCCTGGACGCGCTCTCGCAGGGGCGCCTGACCATCGTCGTGGGCGTGGGCTGGTCGGAACTGGAGTACCGGGCCCTCGGACAGGACTTCCACAACCGGGGGGAGCGCCTCGACGAGGCCATCGACCTGTTCCGGACGGTCTGGCACGAGGACCCGGTGAGCTTCCACGGGAGGCACACCTCCTTCGACGACATGCGGATCCTGCCCAAGCCCGGCCATCCCATCCCCATCTGGATCGGTGGGAGCAGCGAGCCCGCCTACCGACGCGTAGCCAACAAGGGGGACGGCTACCAGGCCGTGGGGCTCACGCCGGATCAGGCCGCGCCGGTGGTCGAGCGCATCCGCCGGGATCACCCCGACCCCGACTTCCCCGTCTCCCTGCGCACCGGGTGGGACCCCCAGGGAATGGACCACGGCCGGATCCGGGAGGAGTTGGCGGCCTACACCGAGGCAGGGATCCGCCACGTCGTCTCGGCGCCGTGGCGTCGCGACCTCGACGCGTGGCTCCGGTCGATGGACCAGCTCGCGGCGCTGGTGCTCTGAACCGGGGCTGCCGGCCCCGGTACCGACCCGGGGCGGGAAGGTCAGCCGGCCCCGTAGAACGGGGCGTCGAAGCTGAAGATGCCACCGTCGGCGGCCACCAGCCAATAGCCGTCGGTGGCGGAATCAATGGCCATCCCCACCACCGGGGCGTTCAGCGTCGACCCGCCCATCGAACCACGGAACGGTGCGCTGCCCTCGGCGAAGATCCCGCCGTCGGAGGCGACGAACCAGTACCCCTGGCCGTCAGGGAGCGAGGCCATGCCGTTGACGGGCCGGCTGAGGTGTATGCCTCCGGTGCTCCCCAGGAACGGCGCACCGAACGAGAAGATTCCCCCGTCAGTGGCCACCATCCAGTAGCCCCCGGTGGCGTCGTCGGCACTGATCCCCACGATGGGGTCGTTCAGGTGCCGACCCCCCATGGAGCCCTGGAACTGGGCATCCCCGAACGAGAAGACCCCGCCGTCCGAGGCCACCAGCCAGTAGCCGTTGCCGTCCGCTGTCGGGGCGATGTCCACGACGGGGGCGTTGAGGTGTTGGCCCCCCATCGAGCCGTAGAACGGGGCGTCACCGAAGGTGAAGATCCCCCCGTCGGAGGCCACCAGCCAGTAGCCGTTGCCGTCCGGTGTCGAGACGATGTGCGTGATGGACGCGTTCAGGTGCTGCCCGGCCATGGACCCGTAGTTGACGGCCGACCCGTGGCTGTAGACGTCCCCGGCGGCATCGGCCAACCAGTAACCATTGCCGTCGGGCGTGGAAGTCATTCCCACCACCGGATTGCCGCCTGAGCCGGAATACCTCACGGCACCGTCGTAGCTGTAGATCGTGCTCAGGTACGACATCGTGTGCTGTTGCACGGGTTGATTCACGCCGATGGCGTCCCAGACCTCCCCATTGCCGGCGTAGATGCCCGAGTGGGCGAAGGAGTTGACGCCCCCACCTCCCCAGAAGACGGCGTCACCGGGGAGCAGCTCGGCGGTGTCCGCGGCGATGGTGGACTGGGGGGCGATGAACGTCCCCGCCCCGCTCTTCTGGCTCCCGTTACCGGGAAGGGCGATCCCGGTGGCCTGGTACACGGCGAACTGGACCAGGCTCATGCAGTCATAACCCCTCACGCCGGGGCCGCACCCAGGTTCGTTCACTCCGCCGTTGGTGGGACCGTTGACGTCCCCTCCACCGTCGCAGTAGGGCACGCCCGCCTGCGAGGCGGCGAAGGCCGCGATCTGGTCGCCCTGGGTTGACGCTCCGGCGCCGATGGGGTCCGTGGCGAGGGAGACGCCGACCAGGGCCAGGGTGAGAGCCAGGGCCCCCAAGGCCGTCACCAGCAAGTTCGTGACCGTGGACCGTCCCGACATGGATCCCCTCCCGCGGAAGCGCTGTGATTCCATGATCAACCCTATCGACACGTTGAGGGGCCAACGTGAGGCGTTCCTCGATATCGGCGGGCCGATGAAGGGTGGGCCACGGGACCCACCCCCGACCTCTCCCGGCGCAGCCCTGCGCCTACCATCGGGGGACATGGACGGTGGTCCCCGATGAACCAGCGCTCGGAGGTGTCGTGGGCGGCGCTCGTCCTGATCTTCGTGGGCCTGTTCGGCGTGGCCGTGGCCCTGACCGCCCTGTGGTCCGATCTGCCAGCACCGTCGGCCGGGGGCACGTGCGGGCCCGGGAGGGGATCCGAGACCGCCATCGAGGCCCTGGTCGATCCGGGTTCCATCGGTGCCGGCACCGAGCCTCCGGCGGCCCGGGCCGCCGCCCGGGCTCAGTGGTCCCAGTTCGTGAACGAGTGCCAGACGGCGACCAACGACCGGGCCCTGCTGGCCTTCCCCGTGCTGGTGGTTTCGGCCGGTATCGCCGTGGTGGGCTTCGTGCTGCTGCGGAGACGGGGGCGTCCGTCGACCGGTGGGACGCCCACGGAGGAACAGCGGTGGTCGCCACCACCCGACACGCTCTTCGCCGCCACCTCCCCGTTGGTGGCCCCGCCACCAGCGGCCGGCCGCGGTGCGTACGGGGGCGCCGACCCACCTCCTCTACTCCCTGGCGCTCCCCCACCACCCACCTCTGCTCCTCCACCGCCGCCACCTCCACCTCCACCACCGCCACCCGAACGGGCACCGTGGGGCCCTTCCGTCCACCCCGGGGACGCATCGGCCTGATGCGCATATCGGAGACCGGGGAAGGGCGCAGGCGGGGGACGACTCCACCAGCGCCCTCACGGCTTCCTCACAACTCGCCAACACTCCCCTGATCATCGTCGCCGAAGCTGAATCCGTGACGGCGACGACGTTGGAAGGCGAGCTCACCGACTCGAAGGAGCTGGTGGGGGACTGGCAGGCGCTGCGGGACCGGATCGCCACCGACGGGTACGTCTTCGTGCGTGGACTGCTCGACCCCCAGACGATCCGCTCGGTGGGCCGCACCGGGCTCAGCCACCTCCAGGAGGCGGGGTGGACCGAGGACGGGTGCGACCCCGTCACCGCCCCATCTCAGATGCCGGTGCGCGCTGTGGCCATGCGCCACGCCTTCGGCGATCAGGGGTACCGACGGATCCTGGCCGACCCGGGGTTCAACCGGATCCCCTTCGTCTCCCCACTGGTCGACCTGATGGCGCAGATCCTCGGGCCGGCCGGGTTCTGCTACCCCCTCAAGCTGCCGCGGATCGTATATCCGACAGCCGTCGTCCCCCGACAGCCGGGCAACGTGGTCCACCAGGACTACCGGGCCGTGCAGGACATGTTCACCTGCTGGGTTCCGCTGGGTGACGTATCCCGGTCGATGGGCGGTCTCGCCGTCCAGGCCGGCAGCCACCTCACGGCACGGGTGCGCCACCGGCCGCTCGCCCGGTTGGAGCGCGGATGGGTGACCACCGACTACCGGGCCGGGGACGTCCTGGTCTTCCACTGCCTCACCACCCATGCCGCTCTCCCCAACCTGTCCGGCCGCATGCGCTTCTCGGCCGAGTACCGTTGGCAGCTGGGCGACCAGCCCGCTCCCCGACGGTTGGTCATGGGTCCCCAGGGAAACGAACTGGGCTCACGGCTGTTCTCGCACACCGACTGGTGGCGGTCGGTGGCCCGGGAGCTCACCCTCTTCGATGACGGAGGCGAGAACCGGCGACCGAGGCTGCCCGCCCCGCCGTCCCGCTACGTAGCGTTCACCAACTGACCCACGGCGGTAGGACCCCGATGCTTCCCGGCTGGTCGAGGCCTATACGGGACGGCGACGGTCTGCACGCGTAGGCTGCACCGGGTGGGGGGATGGTGACGCCACCGTCACGGGAATGCCGCGGGACGTGCTCATCGAGTGAGAGTCAACGCGCATGCCGGTGAAGGCCAAGAATACGGGGGGCCTGTGACCTCCGGCGAGCTGATCGGGGCCGGCCCCGTGCCATCACTCGAGGAAGTCGGAGCCGAGAACAGGCCGGCGGAGCCGGTGGCGGCACCGCCCTCTGTCGACGCTGCCGTACCCTCCGTCGACGTGCCGTCCGGTGCCGACACCGCTCCTGCCGACCCCGTTACTCCCGACCCCGCCAGTGCCGACCCCGCTCCTGCCGGCCCCGCCGGTGCGCCCCCGACACCAGTAGTGGTGGAGCGACCACAGCGGGCCAAGCGGCGTCGGAACCGACGCAGGATCCTCTGGTCACTGATGATGGTGCTGCTACTGCTCCTCGCCAGCGCGGCGTTGATGGTGGCCCAACGGGTCAACCGTCCCCTGGCTCAGCCCACCATTCCCACCGGGCGCTCGTACTCGTTCACGGTGCCCGGATCCGCCCCCGCCCAGCCCTGGCCGGCCACGGGGGAGGCCGCCGTCGCCATCCCTTCACTGGGCTACGCACGACAGTCCGCCCTCGAGGGCCCCGTGCCCATCGCCTCGTTGGTCAAGATGGCCACCGCGGTAGTGGTCCTCCGCGACCACCCGATGGCGGTCGATGCCAGCGGACCCGCCATCTCCATCACGGCGGACGAAGCCAACCAGTTCGCCGTCGACCTGCAGAACGACGAGACCAACATCCCGCTGCAGGTGGGTGAGACACTCACCGAACAGCAGCTGATCGAGGCACTGCTGATCGGATCGGCCAACGACGCGGCGTACACCCTGGCCGTGTGGGATGCCGGCTCCGTGCCGGCCTTCCTGGTCAAGATGAACGCACTGGCCTCCTCCCTAGGGGCCGACCAGACCCACTACACCGACACCAGCGGATTCGATCCCCAGTCGGTGTCGACCGCGGCGGACAGCCTGCGCATAGCCGCGGCCGGTATGGCCATCCCGGCGTTCGCCGCCGTGGTGGCCATGCCCACGGTCAGCCTGCCGCTGGCCGGAGTGGTCCACAACGTGGTGAAGCTGATCGGCACCGACGGGATCATCGGCGTGAAGTCCGGCTACACGTCGCAGGCGGCCGGATGCATGGTGCTGGCCGGGTACCGGACCATCGACGGACGCTCCGTCCTCGTCTTGGCGGCAGCCCTGGCCCAGCGGGAGCCACCCCCGCCCACCCCGAGTCCGCCGACCACGGCGCCCGCGGCCGGGGCCGCCCCGGTCACCACGACGGCGACAACGCCCACGACCACCCCGGCCAGCCCCAGGACCGCGATCCCCGCCTCGACCACCACGACGACCCCGTACAGCCCCATCGAGGCCGAGTACCCGCTGCTCTACACCGGCCCCATCGTCCAGCACCTGCTGGACTCCTCGGAGGCGGCGGTGGTTCCGGTCCCGGCCGTGACCGAGGGAACCGTGGTGCGCATGGCCAGCGCCGACTGGGGCGGGGTCCACCACGAGGTCCCGGCCGTCGCCACCCGCTCGGCATGGTTGCTTGGGCTCCCGGGCCAGCGGGTCGCCGTCACCACCGCACCCATGGCCCCTTCGACGGGGGAGAGCCCTCGCTCCGGTGCAGGAACGGTCCGGTTCACCCTGGGCCAGCAGACCGAGACGGTGCGCCTGCGACTGCTCCACAGGGTGCCCGAACCCACCTGGTGGTGGAAGGCTCTGCACAACTAGGGAACGGTCGAATCGGGAAGGCGGTCGCCCACGACCGGACCCACGGCACGGAAAAGGCCTACGGGATGGCCATGCTCGTGCGGGCCACGGTGACCGCCTGCCCGGCGATCGCGACGCGGTCGCCGGCCCGTCGCATCCGCACGATGCCACCCCGGGCGGACGCCTGCTCCCCCACCAGCGCGTCCCGACCTGTCCGGGCTCCCCAGTACCCGGCCAGCGTGCAGTGGGCCGAGCCGGTCACCGGGTCCTCGGCCACGCCCGCGTTCGGAGCGAAGGCCCGACTCACGCAGTCGATGCCCGGGCTGTCGCCGGGAGCGGTGACGATGACCAGGCGCGTGCCGACCGAGGCGATCCCCTTCAGGTCGGGCACGAACTCACGCACCTCCGATGGTTCGTGCACCACGGCCAGGGCGTCCCAGCGGCCCAGGCCGTACCAGACCAGATCGGATAGGCCCAGCGTCACCGGCGGCTCCGCCTCCACAGGTGGATCGGCGGGGAAGTCCATCTCGATCCAGCCGTCGGGAGAGGAGGTGCAAGTGAGCACCCCGCTGGCGGTGTGGAACCGCGCCGTACCGCCCAGCAGGTATGCAGCGGCCAGGGTGGCGTGTCCGCACAGCTCGACCTCGGTGGTCGGTGTGAACCACCGTAGATCGTGATCGCCGTCCCCTCTAGCCACGACGAAGGCGGTCTCCGAGAGGTTCATCTCCCGGGCCACCGCCTGCATGAAGGACTCGTGGGGAAAGGCATCGACAACTGCGATGGCGGCCGGATTGCCGGTGAACGCCACATCGGTGAAGGAGTCGACCGTCACCAGCTCGAGTGTCTCGGCACTCACCGGACCACCGGCCGGCCGATCAGGTGTACTGCCAGCGACGCTCCGGCACCCGTCCCTCCGGCCACTCCATGCACTGGACGTCGAACCAGATGGGCAGGAGGTACTTCACGTAGAAGGCGTGGACAGTGAGAGTGGGCCCGACCAAGTCCTCGTACTCCTTGATGCGGAGCCGCTCGTCCTTCGCCCCGAACTCCCGGCACTGTCCGAGGATGGAATCGACCTCGTGGCGGGTGTCCATGAGGAGTCCGAGGTGGTCGTAGCCGGGGGACGACATCGGTTCGTTCCCCTCGGCCAGCAGGATGAACTGTCCGTCGTCGGGTCGCAGGAGATGGCAGGACTGCCCGACAACCTCGGTGTCGAGGGAGTCCCACCCGAGCACCTCGCAGAAGAAGGAGTCGACCTCACCGCGGAATTCCTTGGTCAGGGTGCCTGTCGGGAACGACAGCTCCATGTGGTTGAAACGCATGCCCGACATCTCGGCCTCCCCATCGTCAACGGTTGCCCCACAGCAGAGGCTACGCCTGTCGAGAGAGCCGGGCGTCCGGTGGCCATCTTGTCCCGTGAGCGCCACAGTCACCCCAGGGTTGCCAGCCGGGGGGTGAAATGGTCGCGCTCGAGCTGCAACAAGGTCACCTTGCGGTCGAGACCGCCTCCGTAGCCGGTGAGGGAGCCATCGGCACCGATGACGCGGTGACACGGGACGATGATGGCAACAGGGTTCTGCCCGTTGGCCAGTCCCACCGCCCGTGCCGCTCCCGGTTTGCCGACCCGGCGGGCGATCTCTCCGTAGGAGGTGGTGTCGCCGTAGGGGATATCGAGGAGCGCATCCCAGACACGCCGCTGGAACCCGGAGCCCTCCATGCGGAGGGTGAGGTCGAACCGGGTCAGGTCGCCCTCGAAGTAGGCGCGCAGTTGGCCGACTGCGTCCACGAACGCCGTCGGCTCGTGACGCCAGGACTCCCGACCGGCCGGTGGGTGGGTCTGATCGGTCATCCGCACATTGGTGACGACCGTCCCGTCGCCGGCAACCGTGATGACGCCGACGGGGCTGTCGAGGGTACGGAAGAGTTTCTCTTTCATGGTGCTCCTTTCGGGGGCCACTGATTGATCGGGTGATCGAGGGCAGCCCACAGGTACTGCACGGCATACGAGCGCCAGGGACGCCAACGCTGGGAGTGACGATCCAACTCCGAGGCGGCAGCAGGCAGCCCCAGTGCCCCGGCGCCCTTTTGGACACCCATGTCGGATCGGGGAAACGCATCGGGATCGCCGAGGGCGCGCATGGCGATCATCTCGACGGTCCACGGGCCGACGCCGGGGACCGCGGCGAGTTGCTCCCGGGCCCGGACCCAGTCGGCACCGACACCGATCGCCGCCTCGCCCGAGGCGATGGCCGCGATCAGGGCGACCAGCGTCTGTCGCCGTGAGGTGGGTAGCCGCAACGTGGCCGGATCCAGATCCGCCAACTCCCCGATGGACGGGAAGAGGCGGGTGAGCCCACCGCCCGGATCGCTCACCGCCGCGCCGTGATCGGCGACCAGGCGGGAGGCATGGGTGCGCGCCGCCGCAGTCGAGACCTGTTGACCCAGCACCACACGCACGGCCAGCTCCGCCTCGTCGACGGAGCCCGGAATGCGCCGGCCCGGTGCTTGGGCCACCTCGGCGGCCAGGCGGGGCTCGTCGGACAGGACCTCGACCACCGCTTCGGGATCGGCGTCGAGGTCGAGCAGGCGGCGGCACCGGGCGATGGCGGTCGACAGGTCGCGCAGGTCCTCGAGCGCCAGCTGGCATACCACGTGCTCCGGAGTCGGTGCCAGCGCCACGATGCCGGATCCGGCCGGAAGCCGGAGGGTCCGGCGGTAGGCCCCGTCGCGCACCTCCTCGCAGCCGGGCACGGCGGTAGCGGCCAGATGCCCGAAGAGGCTGTCCGGAACGAACGGGGTGCGGAAGGGTAAACGGAAGGTGAGGACTCCGGGCATCGCCGGGGCACCACCTCGTCGGGACCGGGCCCGGAGTGCGGTCGGTGTGGCCTCGAAGACGCTACGGACGGTGTCGTTGAACTGCCGGATGCTCGAGAATCCGGCCGCGAAGGCCACGTCGGCGAAGGGCACGCCGGTGGTCTCGATGAGCAGACGGGCGGTCTGGGCACGCTGGGCCCGGGCCAGGGCGAGGGGACCGGCACCCACTTCGGCGATCAGGTGACGCTCCAGCTGCCTCGTGCTGTAGCCCAGTTGGGCGGCCAGACCGGTCACCCCGCGGCGGTCGACGGTGCCGTCGGCGATGAGGCGCATCGCCCTCCCGACCAGATCCCGTCGCACATTCCACTCCGGCGATCCAGGTGAGGCATCGGGTCGACACCGCTTGCAGGCCCGAAATCCGGCCCGCTGCGCCGCCGCGGCCGTCGGCAGGAAGCACAGGTTCCGGGCGAAGGGCGGCCGGACCGGGCAGCTCGGCCGGCAGTAGATCCGGGTGGTCACCACGGCGGTGACGAACCACCCGTCGAAACGGGCGTCCTTGGACTGCACGGCCCGGTAGCACCGGTCGAAGTTCTCGTACACACCTGCAGGGTATGCCGGCAGGGTGGTCTGTACTGGCGGGAATACGACATGACAGTCGGAGGGCGACACCGTCCGACCCCGTCGGATCCCGTCGTTCACCGGCGGTCGACCGAGGCTGAGCCATCCCGGCTACGGGCCGGGTATCCGCGGACGACGGCGATCACCTATGGGATCCTGATGGTGCGTTGAGATCCACGGAGGTACCCGTCGTGACCACTGCCGAGCTCCGGATGCACTGTCCCAATTGCGAATTCCCCGCCAAGGGGCGATGGATCGATCCCGAGATGGAGGAGATCATCCTTCCCGGTCGGATCGCCGCCGAGAGTATCGCCTGCTCCAATCCCCGATGCTTCCGGTACAGACCGGAGTCGTTTCCTTCCTCCGCCTCCGTCGGCTGAACCACCGGCCATAACCGTGGCACCGGTGACGCAGCACTCACTCCGGCCTTTGGACAGGGTGGTGGTCGGACCGGAAGAGCGGGCTAAGAGCTACGCCCTCCGGTACGGCTCCATGTCCATACCCGGGTAGCGCAGGGCCACGTCGGCCAGCGTCTGCTCGTTCCAGTACTCGTGGCCCGGCCTCGGGAACCCGAAGAGGTCCCGCTCACGGACCGAGCACTGGGGCAGGAGCTTGGCCCACCGCTGGGGGGACTGCTTCGGCCACGCCATCTTCCCGCCCCACGTCGTCCCCCTGACCTGAAAGTCGGCCAGGATCGAGAATCGTCGAGGCACCGGCGCCGGTGATGTTCGAACCCCGGTGCAGGATGTCCGTCCGGTAGACGAGCAGACTTCCCGCCGGCCCCACCGCGGCCACCTCGCACTCCGTCGAGTTGGCCGAAGGGGAGGTACAGCGGGGTGAACGGCACGTCCCGGGCCGCCTCGAAGGGGACGATCCGGGTGGGACCGTCGTCGGTCGGTGACGTCGGAGAGGAAGATGAAGGTGGTCAACTGCTGGAAGCGGCCGTCGAGACGGGGGACCACCAGGCTGTGGCTGCCGTAGTCACGATGCAGGGGTTGGTCGTAGTCGGCGGCCCCGGCGTACTTGGCCCACAGCTCGACCTTGTACAGGTGGAGGTCGCGTGGTGCCGAGGTAGCGCTCGGCGGCATCGACCAGGTCGGGGTGGAAGGCCAGGTGATTGAGATCCCAGGACCGGTAGGGGAACTCCAGCACGCCGCCGAACTGGTCCCCGGCGTAGTCCGGAATAGCGGGACGGGTCGGCGAAGTACTCCTCGGGCCTCGGGAAGTGCAGCCACAGGGCCTCTCGGGCCGCGGTGCAATTCGTCGGGGGCCAGAAAACCCTCGACGAGGCAGAACCCGCGGTCGCGGACCTCGTCGAGGCTGGCATCGGCGATCCGCACCGTCCCCGCATCCTAGGCCCGGACCCCCCTTGGCGACGGCCCGTCGTCACCGGGCCCGGTGGGCCGAAAACCACGTACGCTGGCCCGGTGCGCGCCGTCCAGTTCGACATGGCCGATCCGGCGTTTCCCGGCGTCACTGGTCGACCTTCCCGAGCCCGAGCTGCCCGGACCGGCGTGGGCCCGGGTGGCGGTGACCACCGGAGGCATCTGCGGGAGCGACCTCCACCTGTTCGCCCACAACACCGGACCGTCACCCACCTTGATGTCGATGGGCTCGTTCCCCTTCGTGCTCGGCCACGAGATCGCCGGCCGGGTCATCGAGGCGGGACCGGATGGCCCGTTCCCGGCGGGGACCCGGGTGGCCGTCGACCCGTGCATCCCCTGCCTGGCCCGGGGCATCGACCCCGCCCTGCGCCAACTGTGCACGGGGATGGACATCGTCATGCCTCAAGCTCGACAGCCGGATCGTCAGCAGCGGACGCACGCTCGGCTTCACCGCCGACCTCGGCGGCGGGTGGGCGGAGCAGGTGCTGGCCCACATGTCGATGCTCCACCCGATTCCCGAGGCGGTGCCCGACGACCTGGCCTGCCTGCACGAGCCGGTCTCGATCGCCTGCCACGGCCTGCTGCGCGCCCCGCCCACCGACGGTGACCCGGTGCTGGTGGTCGGAGCGCGGGATCATCGGCCTGGCCACGGTGGCCGCGCTCAAGGGCCTCTACCCCCGGTGCCCGGTGACGGTGCTGGCCCGCCACGCCCACCAGGCCGAGGCGGCCGTCACTGTGCGGTGCCGACCACGTGGTGAGGACCGAGCCGACGACAACGGCCACTGCGAGGCGTTGGCCGACCTCGTCGGCGCCCGGGTCATCGGCGGCAAGGCCCACCGTCATGCTGATGGGTGGCTTCCCCTACGTGGTGGAGGCGGTCGGGTCGCCGCAGTCGGTCACCGAGGCGCTGCGGGCCGTGGCCCACCGGGGCACCGTGCTCCTGCTCGGCGCGGCCGGCATCAGCGAAGTCGACCTGACGCCCGATCTGGTACAAGGAAGCGGCGCTGGTCGGCTCGATCGACCACACCGTGGACTCCGGCTCCGCTCCGGGGCTGGCCGGCGGGCCCGACCGGCACTCCGTCGACCGGGCCCTCGACGTGCTGGCCGCCGGCCTCCTCCCCGGCGGCGGTCGTCACCCACCGAGTTCCCGCTCGAGGAGTACCGCGCCGCGGTCGAGACGGCCATCGACCGCGAGAATGTCACACGCCATCAAGGTCGTCTTCCGACCGTAGGGCGGCCGGGCGGCAACACGGACATGACCGGAGCTGTCGCCTACGGCCCGGTGAACGGAGGTTCCATGCGAGGTCTCGAGGGAAAGTGCATCATCGTCACCGGGGCGGCGTCGGGCATCGGCTGGGCGTGCGCCACCCGGCTTATCGACGAAGGGGCACGGGTAGTGGGGTCGGACATCGTCGAGCCCGCCGCGGCGCCACCGGGGTCGTCGGCCGACGTCCTGGCAGTTCCGACCAGCCGATGTCGCCGACGAGGACTCGGTGGTCGACCTCGTGGCCGCCGCCGTCCGCTTCGGGGGCCGGATCGACGGGGTGGTGAACTCGGCCGGGGTGGCCAGCGGCGGACCGGTGCATACCCTGGCCACCGCAGGAGTGGGACCGGGTCCTGCGGGATCAACCTGACCGGCACGTACCTGGTGGCCAAGCACGCCATCGACGCCATGCTCGACCCAACCGATGGTGGGCGGCGCCCGTGGTTCGGTGGTCACCATCGCCAGCATCGAGGGTCTCGAGGGCACCGCCGGTGGCAGCGTCTACAGCGCCTCGAAGGGCGGCGTGGTCATCCTCACCAAGAGCATGGCCATCGACTACGCCGGACGGGGTATCCGGGTGAACGCGGTGTGCCCCGGGCTTCATCGACACGCCGATGTTGCGGGGCGTGTTCGACTGGCCCGGCCTGGAGGAGTCCAAGGCCAGCGTCGTGGCCGAGCACAAGCTCGGACGCTTGGGACGGCCCGAGGAGATCGCCGCCGCCGTCGCCTTCCTCCTGTCGGACGACGCCTCGTTCATCACCGGCCACGCCCTGCCGGTGGACGGGGGGTACACGGCAGGACGGGACCACGGGGTGACCGCCATGCTGGGACTCTCGGGGCCCGAGGTCTGATCGCCGCTCGGAACGGACCGCCACCCGAGGAGGGCGCCTCACCGTCCCCTCACCGGGGGGTCACCGTAGGCAGCTTCTGCTCGTCACCGTGGTTGAGTGGACCCGGGCCCGTTGGTAGCGTCGGGCCATGTCCCCGTCATGGCCGCTCCTCGCCTATGACGAGTGGGCCGAGACCTGTGACACGCTGCACGGCCACACCCAACTGCTGGGCAAGCTGGCCGTGGCCCTGGCTCCGGCCGAGCCCCAACTCCAGCACGCCGCCCTGCGCCTCACCGCCAGGGGATGGGAGACCGCCCCTCTGCCGGCACCGGACGGGTCGGGGACGGTGTCGGTCGCGCTCGACTTGCGCGTGCACGAAGCGGTTGTCGAGACCAGCGGCGGTGGAGGAGGCCGCATCCCGCTGGTCCCCGACCGCTCGGTCGGCGAGGTCACCCGGGAGGTGCTGGCCACCATGGCCGGCCTGGTCGGCCCGGTCGCCGTGAACATGACGCCCCAGGAGGTCCCGTGGAGCGTACGGCTCGACGAGGACGACGAGCATGCCGGCTTCGACACCGACCGTGTCGCCGCCTACTTCACCGCCGCGACCCAGGCCGCACTGGTGCTCGCCGAGTTCCGGGCCCCCTACCGGGGACGCTCGACGCCGGTCAACGCCTGGTGGGGCTCGTTCGATCTGGCCGTGAACCTCTTCTCCGGCCAGCCGGCCCCTCCCCCGTCCGACGACTTCATCATGCGCAACGCCATGGATGCCCAGGAGGTGGCCATCGGATGGTGGCCCGGTGACCGGAACCACCACCAGGCGGCGTTCTACTCCTACGCCCATCCGGCACCGGTCGGGTTCGCCGGTGCGACGCTCGATCCCCCGGCGGCCCGATGGGACGCGACCCTCGGTGAGTACCTCCTCGAGTGGAGCGACGTCTGTGCCAGCCCGGAACCGCGGGCGACGGCTCTGGAGTTCGCCCGTTCGGCGTTCCGACACGCCTGTGCGGTCTGCCAATGGGACCCGGCGTTGACGGCCAGCGCCGAGGGAACACCGCCGCCGGTGGCCTGAGCCACCGTGGCGGCGCCTGCGGCCGGCGACATGCCGGCACAGCTCGACATGGTGGTGCTGAGCGCCCGGGACCTGCCCGGGCTGCGACGCTTCTACCAGCGCCTCGGCTGGTCGGAGCAGGCCGGCGCCTCCGACACCCTGGCCTTCTTTCCCCTCGGCGGGGTCACGCTGGCCCTCTTCCCCCTCACCCCCGGGACCGTCGGCTCCGACGAGACCACGGCCACCGAGCGCACGGGCATGACGCTCGTGGTCCGGGTCGGGACCGGCGACGCGGTGGACGCGGCCTTCGCCGCCGCCGTGGCGGTGGGCGCCATCCCCGTCGGTGAACCCCAGGACCAGTCTTTCGGGGGTCGCTCCGCCGTCCTGGCCGATCCCGAGGGCAACCGCTGGGAGCTGCTCTGGGTCCCGGGAGCCCACGTGGACGGGTAGGGCCCCGGGCGCCAAACACCCCGACCGCCAGGTCCGGCGAGGCTCCCGGAGACCCGGGGCGCGTGACAATTCCGGTGGGAGGGCACCGTCGCCGAACCCTCGGACGCCCCGGTCGATCGACGCTATCGTGCCCCCGTGAACTACGTCAGCTTGGGAACATCGGGCCTGCAGGTCTCACGGGCGTGCCTGGGCACTATGACCTTCGGCAACCCGGAGTGGGGCACCGACGAGGGCGAGTCGCGCCGGATCGTCGACGCCTTCCTCGATGCCGGCCACAACTTCATCGACACGGCCGACGTCTACAACGCCGGGGTGTCGGAGGAGTTCGTCGGCCGCGCCATCGGCCCGAGGCGCCAGGAGGTCGTCCTGGCCACCAAGGGTTACAACGTGATGGGGCCCGGGCCCAACGACCGCGGCTCCTCCCGTGCCCATCTGACCCGCGCCCTGGAGGCCAGCCTGAGGCGGTTGGGCACCGACTACATCGACCTCTACCAGCTCCACAACTGGGACCACGACACCCCCATCGAGGAGAGCATGGACGCGCTCGACTCGTTCGTGCGGTCGGGCAAGGTCCGGTACATCGGCTGCTCCAACTTCTACGCCAGCCAGCTGGTCGAGGCGCAGTGGGCCGCCGAACGGTCGCACGCCACGCCGCTGGTCAGCCTGCAGCCCCAGTACTCGCTCATCTGGCGTGACATCGAGCTCGACATCCTACCGACAGCCGTCCGCCACGGCGTGGCGGTCATCGCCTGGAGCCCTCTCGGAGGTGGGATGCTCACCGGCAAGTACGCCAGGGGCGGCGAGCTGCCGGCCGACGGGCGGCTGAGTCAGGGGACGGACATGGGAGCGGAAGGGATGCGGAAGCTCACCCTCACCGACCACAACTTCGAGATCGTGGCCGAAGTGGCCAAGGCCGCTGCCGAGCTGGGAGCGACGCCGACGGCGGTGAGCCTGGCCTGGCTGCTGGGCCGACCCGGTGTCACCTCGGTCATCATCGGTCCCCGCACTCTCGACCAACTGTCGCAGAACCTGGCCGGATTCGATCTGGAGCTGCCGGGCGAACAGGGGAAGGGCCTGACCAAGGTGTCGCGCCCGCCGGTCTCCTATCCCTGGTACATGCAGCTGCGCCTCTGATCGGGACCACCGGCCTCCCGGCCGGGGGAATGGGGCATGCTGTCGGGATGAGCTCGCTGGTCACCTATGCGATCGACGGTCACGTGGCCACGATCACCTACAACCGCCCCGAGGCCCTCAACGCCGTAGACGCCGAGATGCGACAGGGTCTCAACGACGCCTTCAGCCGCTTCCGCGACGACGAGCAGGCGTGGGTGGCCATCGTCACCGGAGCCGGCCGGGCCTTCTGCGCCGGCGGTGACATGCGGGGCGGCGGCGGGGCGGCCGGTGAGTTCGCCGGGACCTTCTGGGAAAAGCCCACGGTCAACTCCTTCGAGAGCGGCTGGGAGATCTTCAAACCGGTCATCGCCGCCGTCAACGGCTTCTGTCTGGGCTACGGCCTCACCCTGGTCACCTGGTGCGACTTCGTCATCGCCAGCGAACGGGCCGAGTTCGGCTTCCCCGAGGTGGGCATCGGGGTACCCACCATCGTCGGGGCCATCCGCCTGCCCCAGAAGATCAACTGGCAGTACGCCATGGAGCTGCTGCTGACCGGAGAGCGGATCGGCGCGGAGCGGGCCAAGGAGATCGGACTGGCCGGCTGGGTGGTACCGCACGACCAGCTCATGGACGAGGCTCGGTCCCTGGCCGGGCGGCTGGTGGCGGCGGCCCCGTTGGCAGCCCGGGCCACCAAGGAGGTGGCGGTGCGCGCCCAGTCGCTGCCGCCGGTCGAGGCCATCCGGTTCGGCGAGACCATGCGCCTGGTGGCCCAGGCCACCGAGGATGCCGCCGAGGGCCTCCGAGCCGCAGCGGAAGGAGGGAAGCCCAGGTGGCAGGGCCGGTGACCAACCGGCGGCGGTTGGCGGGAAGCGTCAGTCGGGGCTGTCCCGGCGTGACCACGATCCGGTCACCGGCTCGATCCGGGGGGCCTGGAGCAGGGGGAGGAACTTCCCCTCGGGTGCGTCGCCGTACTTGAGGGCCTTGCTGAGAAGCCACTGCACATCCTCGTAGCCCTTGATGGCCTGGGGCTTGTAGCGCTTCTTCATATTCTTGGGCGCCGTCGACTTCCCCTTGGCCACCGAGACCCCCATCGAAACCCCGAAGGCGTACTGGCCCTCCCTGCTGTTGGAGCCGAACTCCTCGATCCGTCCATCGGCCCACTTCTGGATCTTGTCGGACCATGCGGCCAGCCGTCGCTCACTTTTCGAAAGCATCGGTCAACGCCTCCCGGCCACGCTCGAGGAACGCTGCGACCGTACCAAACCGAGCATCGGCCCCACCCGGGATGGTCGGTCGGAAGCGGTCGTAGCCCTCGGCCACGGATCCACACGAGTCGGAGCCCTCCCCGACCGCTCAGATCTGGCCGGCCTGGATCCTGAGCATGTCCGTCGAGCCGGCGCCGTCCACGGCGATCACCTGGCCGGAGATGAACCGGGCGGCAGGGCTGCACAGGAAGAGCGTCAGGTAGCCGATGTCGGAACCGTGGCCCTGGAGCCCCAGGGGGTTGGTGGGCCGTTCCGAGGCACCGGGCACGGCCTCGGCGAAGCGGCGGAGCCCCTCCGTGTCGCCCATGGAACCGGGAGCGATGGCGTTGACCCGGATGCCGTACGGTCCCCATTCGACGGCACAGGTCCGGGTCAGCGAATCGACGCCGGACTTGGCCGCCGCCACGTGGGCCTGGTACACGACGCCCCGCTGGTCGAACGGAGCGCTGATGTTCACGATGGCACCCCCGTGATCCCTGAGCCAGGCGTCGAACGCAGCCCGGGTCACGTTGTAGGTCCCCAACAGGTCGATGTCCACGACCGCCTTGAACCCGTTGGGCGAGATCTTCGACATCGGTGCCGGGAAGTTGCCGGCGGCGTTGTTGACCACGATGTCGAGACCACCCCGGGACGAGACGACCTCGTCCACGACGGCACGTACAGCCTCGCTGTCACGGACGTCACAGACTCCGAACGAGACGTCGAGACCCTCCCCCCGGAGCTCGTCCGTGGCCGCCTCGAGGATCTCTCGCTTCCGGCTGGCCATCGTGACCCGGGCCCCGTGGCCGCCCAGTATCCGGCAGATCTCCTTGCCGATGCCGGTGGCGCCGCCGGTGACCAGGGCGACGCGGCCCTCCAGCACGTCGGGGGCGAAGCAACCGGCCTCATCCGTGGCGTCCGGGTGCGGGCTGCTCACGAGCTCCCGTCTCCCGGCGCGGACGGCTCGAGGGGAGGTGCGGGCGCGGCGATCGACGATGCCTCACTGCCTCCGTCGACCTCGAACACCTTGCCGGTGACCCATGACGATGCATCCGATACCAGGTAGAGGACGGCGCAGGCGATGTCCTCGGGCTCCCCGGGCCGAGCCATGGGTGTGCCGTCGATGAACTGTTGCCGGAGGGTGTCGTCCGTGAGCACGATGTCGAGGGACCGGGTGGCGACGCCGCCCACGTCGATGGCGTTCACCCGCACCCGTGGGGCCAGTTCGGGGGCGATGTTGCGGGTCATGCGGTCGAGGGCGGCCTTGGCCGCCCCGTAGGCGACGAACATGGTCTGGGTCATACTGGCGGAGCGGGACGAGATGTTCACCACGGCCCCCCGGCCGACGGTGTCGACCATGTGGCGGGCAGCCAGTTTCGTGAGCGTCAGCGGTGCCGTCACGTTGAAGGCGAAGGTGCGGGCCATGAACCCCTCGCTGGTGGCCATCGCCGCCCGGGGCATGGCCCCTCCGGCGTTGTTGACCAGGATGTCCAGCCGACCGAAGGTGTTGACCGTCGAGGTGACCAGGTGCGCGCACGCGGCGGCGTCGATCACGTCGGTGGGCACGACCAACGCCTGGCGACCGATGGTCCTGATGCGGTCGGCCACCTCCTCGAGGTCGGACTCGGTCCGCGCCGCCAGGGCCACATCGGCACCGGCCTCGGCCAGTCCGATGGCGATCCCCCTCCCGATGCCCAGACCGGCTCCGGTGACGATTGCCACCCGACCCCCGATCCCGAACCGATCGAGGATCACCGGGTCACACCCTGGGTCATACCCATGCTCATGACGTACCATCCTTCGCTCGTTCAACCGGCAGCACCCGGAATGATGCCATGGCCACCGGGTCGGGATCCGGGGCCCGGGAACAGTCCTCCATCAACCGGCGCCGGTCGGCTCAGTAACATCCTCTGATGAGCCTGCTGTTCGCTCTCCTCGCCGCGTTCGCCAACGCCGTGAACGTGGCCACGCAACACGTGGCCAGTACCGGTGACCCCGAGCAGTCCACGGGGTGGCGCTTCGTCCGCTACCTGGTCAGGAACCCGCTGTGGCTGTTCGGCGGCGCCGCGCTCATCGGTGCGTTCGCCTTTCAGGCCATCGCCCTCCACATCGGCACCATCTCCGTCGTGCAGACCCTCCTCATGACTGAGCTGTTGTTCTCCCTGGTCATCCGGCGGGTGTGGATCCGGCAGCCCGTCAGCGGCAAGGCCTGGGGCTCGGCCCTCCTGACCGCTGTGGCCGTGTCGGTGTTCATCGTCGCCGCCGAACCCCGGGGTGGGCAGGCCGCGCCGAACCCGGGGGACTGGGTGGCCTCGATCCTGTCGTGTGCCGGCGTGGCCGGACTGCTCGCCCTGCTGGGCACCCGGGGGACGCCGGGGCGACGCGCCGTCCTGTTCGCCACGTCGGCGTCGGTGGTCTGGGCCCTGGAAGCGACGTTCATCAAGGCCATGACGGACACCCTGACCCAACACGGGATCGGAGGAGCCTTCCTCCGGTGGCCGATCTACGCCGTGGCCATAACCGGTGTGGCCGGGGCGCTCCTGACCCAGACGGCCCTGCATGTCGGCCCTCTCCGGGCATCACAGCCGTTTCTGGTCATCGTGGACCCGCTGGTCAGCATCGTCCTCAGCGTCTACCTCTTCGGCGAGTACTTCACGTCGGATCCGGTAGATCTCATGGTGGCATCCATGGCCTTCGTCCTCCTGTGTGTCGGCGTGGTGCTGTTGACCAGGACGGTGCCCGAGACCATGGAACGAGGCGGCCGAGCCGACCGGCCTGGGTAGGGTGGCCCGGTGATCATCGTCACCGGCAGCGTTCACGCCCGACCCGAGACCATCGACGAGGCGGAGGCCCTCAGTCTCGCCCATGTGCGCCGATCGCGACAGGAACCCGGTTGCCTCGCCCATTCCGTACACCGTGACATCGAAGACGAGCTCCGCCTGGTATTCGTCGAACAGTGGGCCGACGCCGACGCACTCCGGGCGCACTTCGAGGTGCAGGCCTCCAACGACTTCGTACGCGAGGTCAGCGCCCTGGCCGACAGGAGGCCGGACATGGCCATCTTCACTGCCGAGGTGGCCACGCTGTAGGAGCGCAGATGTCCGTTGCGGTGGGCAGTCACCGGCATCACCACGGGCGCAACCGGGCCGGCCGCGTTACGGTGCTTGCGCAACGTCCCGCCGGTGTCCGACACGGAACACGATCCCGATCGTCCGCCCGGTCTCCGGCTGATGCCCACAACACGGCTTGGAGCCCTCGTGAAATTCTCGGTCACCTATCCCATGATCACCCATCCCGCCAGCCCGGAGCTCATGACCCGGAAAGCCATCTCGGCCTTCGCCCGGACCGCCGAAGCCGCCGGGTTCGACGGCATCGGGTTCACCGACCATCCGGCGCCGACCGACCGGTGGCTCAAGGCCGGGGGACACGACGCCCTGGACCCCTTCGTGGCACTGGCGTTCTGCTGCGCGGTGACGGAGCGGATCCGCCTGATACCCAATATCGTCGTGCTCCCCTACCGGCACCCCCTCATCGTCGCCAAGACGGTGGCCACCCTGGCCATGCTGTCGGATGACCGCTTCACCCTGGCCGTGGCCACCGGCTACCTCCGGGGCGAGTACCAGGGCCTCGGCATCGACTTCGAGCAGCGCAACGCCCTCTTCGACCAGGCCGTGGAGGTCCTCCGGGGCATGTGGACCCGGGACGACTTCTCCTTCGCCGGGATCGGCATCGACGCCAAGGGGCTGACCGCGAATCCCAAGCCCCGTACCCCACCACCGATCTGGATCGGCGGGAACAGCAAGCTGTCCCGACGGCGGGTGGCCCGCTACGGGGACGGATGGACGCCCTTTCCGGCGCCGAGGTCCCTCTCCGCCACCACGAAGACACCCCCGCTCGAGACGGTGGAGGACCTTGCCGCCATGCTGGACGAACTCTGGCAGTTCGTCGACGATGAGGGACGCGACCGGTCGGACTTCGATGTCGCCTTCAGTACCTCGGCCGGGGGTCGACTGGACGACCACTTCGACGCCGACGCCCACGGGGCTGCACTCGAGGAACTGGCCGCACTGGGTGTAACCTGGGTCGGAGTTTCCGTCCCGGGCGCATCGCCGGCTCAGTCCCTCGAGGGACTGGAGCGCTACGGGGCGTCGGTGATCGCCCCCCACCGGTCGTGACCGGCTCGGGACCCGCTCCGGCCGTCAGCCGTCGCCGGCACCCCATCCGAGCTCATCGGCCAGCAACAGGAGCACACGGTTGGGCAGTCGTTCGCCCCGCTCGAGGAGCTTGAGGCAGCCCTGGACGTAGGCCTTCCGGGCCTCCTCGACGCCCCGGGTCGGGACGGGCCCGGCGGCGGGAGGGCGGATGCCGATGATCTCGGCCAGGTCCGCCGGTGGGTCGCCGGCGACGCCCTCTCCGAGCAGCGATTCGATGGCGCGGAGCATGTACCTCCTCGGTGGCGATCCCTGTTCCCATCGGGCCACTGACTGCTGGGTCACCCCGAGCTGGTCGGCCAATTCCCGCTGGGTCATCCCGTGGCCCAGGCGAAAGGAGCGGATCCGCTCGGCGAGCCCACCGGACGGCTCCAACGTGTACTCGTGTGTATCCACTAGTTGTTCACGGTACCGCCATACGTGTGGGCTGACAAGGCCCGGGCCCGGGGTCGGGTGTGGGGCGTGTCGAACTACAACGATGTTATTCACAACGTGCGGATAGGGGTGCCGGGGGTGTAGGCGTCCGCAATCCCCACGGGAGGCGGGTCGAGCGGCTACCGAATCGGCAGGGTGAGCACCGCGCTACCCGTCACGTGATCTCCCAGCGGGGTGGAGGCGTTGAGCTCCACGTCCACGATCCCCTCGTCTCCCTCGGTCCGGGTGGCGGTCACGGAGCCCGAATAGGTGAGGACCGTGTCGGGGAAGAGGGGGACGCCAAGCCGAATCGCCAATCTCCTGATCATCGCTTCGGGACCGGCCCAGTCCGTGAGGAACCGGCTGCAGTACCCGGTGTCGGACAGGATGTTCATGAAGATGTCCGGGGCCCCCTGCGAGTTGGCATAGGACCGGTCATGGTGGACGGGCATGAAGTCGCGGGAGGCGATTGCCCCGGCCACGATCCGGGTGGCGGTGACGACGACGACCAGATCGGGCAGGCGGTCCCCCACGGCGATGTCCCGCCACGCCGGCGTGGATCTGGGGGCGCGGCCGGTCACGCCGGCGCCTGTGGCTTGAACTTGAGGATCCGGAACCGTTGCCGACCCACGACTTCGCCCGATCCCACCACGTAGGTGGTGACCCAGGTCACGAAGTAGCCGGGACCGAGGCGGGTGGCCTTCCTCGGCGAGATCGATTCGATGACGGTCGAGGCGGTCACCCGCTCCCCCAGCCGGAGGTAGCGCTCGATGTCGAACTCGGTGTTGGAAGCCAACGTGCCGGTGAACCCGGCGTCGTCCAGGACGGCCAGGGGACCGGCGCCGGTTGATTCGACCGGGGAGCCACCCCGTTCGGCGATACCGGTGATGGTCGGTGTCGCCATGGTCCAGGTCTGCAGCATCAAAGGCGGCGCCACCACCTGCCCGAACCGGGTCGTCGAGGCGGCGTCGGGATCGGTGTAGACGGGGTTGGCGTCGTCGAAGGCCGTCGCCCAGTGACGGATCATGGGCTGGTTGACCGGGTCGGGACCGACCGATGGCCCCGTCGATCCGACCGGGCTCCCGATCAGGGCCGCCAGCTGCCGGCGGAACGCCTCCGTCTCCGGACCGTCCGCCTCGTTCGGTTCGTCCATCTGCTGATCCCCCGTGGCCGGTGCCAGGACCACGACGAGCCGGGTCCGATCGACGACGGACACTACCGGACCGGAGCCCCGGCCATGACACGATCACCCACGTTCCGACTCCGGCCACCGCTTCAGTGACGCCGCTTCGGCGTGAAGGGCTAGGGCCCGGGTGAGAGGTGGTCCGCAGCCTCACCCCGGGATACCCGGGCGAACCGGCTGGCCAGCTGGTGGGACACCCCGAAGGCCTTGCCGATGTCGCTGACGGTCCGACCTTCGGCCATCAGGGCGGTAGCCGCCGAGGCCCGGGTGGTACGGCGGCGCGCTTCGAACTCCTCGAGCAGACCGCTTATCCTCCGGCTCCAGGTAGCCGAGTCCCGCAACTCGAAGGACTCGGTCAGGCTCATTCCCCCCTCGATGTCCTCGACGGCCTGGGCGTTCATGGCGTTGAACTCGATCAGTCCGGACGCCAGGCGCTCGCCGGCCCGCGTGTAGGCCCGTACGTCTTGCAGGAACTGGTCACGGGGATCGGGCATCGGAATGATCCTATTGGCTGGATCCCCCACCGATCGAGGGCCGAACCCCGCGGACCCATCGCCTGCGCCGGCGATTCGGGGCCAGCCCCGATCGGCTCCCCCAGAACAAGAGTGCCCCGGGCCGGCCTATGTGGCGCGGTTGGCGGGAACCGGTCACAACTGGTGGCGGAACCAGGGCCGACCCGAGGCGGGGTCAACGTAGCATTGCAACACCTGTTGCGGGCAGAGTTGGCGGCAGCGTGGCGACGCCTCCCACCGATCCCGGGCACGGGCCTGAGCTGACGCCGCCGGAGAATTGAGCCACAGAACTGGGATGACGGCACGGCTCACGACGATCAGCGCCGGGGCGGTGCCGGGAGGCAACTCCCGCTCGAGCGGTTCCCCGCTCGACCTCACCGGCCCGCGGAGGGCTCAGCCACCCACGGTTGACTGTGCGGCCACCCGGTCGAGGGTGCGGGCGTCTGCGGGGAGCAAGTATCCTTCCTTGACCTCGGCGGCCGTCGCCGCGTCCCATTTGGCAACGAAGGCGGCGTGGGTCGGATACAGGGCGGAGAGGTGGGTGGCGGTGAACGGAACCGTCGTCCCCAGGATGCCGCACAACGTTCCGCTGGATATGGAGTCGGAGTTACTCGGTTGACTCCCCAACGAGGTGGAGCCCGGTTGGCCAACACCCGACAGGGTGGCCACTGGCGCTTGGACCTGGGGGGTCCGGATCCCGCCCAGTGCGTTGCCGTTGCTGTCGGTCAGGAACACATGCCGGTTGGCCGGGTTCACCTCGAGACGAGGGGACTGACGGGGTGCGGCCCCAGTGGCCATCCAGTGGTTGACGTCGGCCAGCGCCGCCCGGAGCTCGTAGGTGTGGGACCCAGCGTTGACCGGGGCCGGACAGTCGACGATGCCGGGAATCGGGTTGCTCGGCGGATCGGACATCGACTGGAACGAGTCGGTATCGGCGACTCCGTTGCCGGTGTCCGCCCGCGCGTAGAGGAGGCCGTAGGTATCGTCGTGGGCGGTTCCGACCGTCTCCCACTCCCGGATGTACCGGGTCGCCGGCTGGCGGGCGGACAGGTAGCCGAGGTCGAGCAGATCCGTCTCGGTCTCGAAGAGGAAGACCGGCACATGAAGGTCGGTTCGGATGTAGGTGGGGGTCGGGGTCGTGATCGTCGCCTGCGGCGATTGCGAAAGATCGGAGCTGTTCCCACCCCGGCTGTAGACGAAGTAGGCGTCGTAGATCCCCGGTGAGCGGGACTGGAGGGCGTCGATGTAGGTCACGAGTCGAAAGGCGGACTGTGACTCCCCCAGCGCCAGGACCCGCTGGGGATGCAGGCCCCCGAGCAGTTCTGACCCCGAGGTGTGGAGAGCCTGACCGGTCTGCTGAAAGATGCTGTACGAGTAGCTGTCGCCGGGATGTTGCAGGGATCCGTAGCGAGCGGGGTCCGTTTGCTTGATGGGACCTGCACCCGCGGCCCCGGCGATCGAACCCGCTTCACCGTTGATCCCCCCGGCCTGCGCGTCGACGCCCACGTAGGCCGCCTGCTGGCCGGCGGGGTGCTCGTGGCCTTCCTCGGCATGGCTTGGCTGAGCCGGTTGTCGCCCACGACCCCGTTCTTCCCCCAGATCGTGGTGCCCATGACCCTTCTCGGCATCGGCATCGGATCGGCGCTGGTTCCTCTGACCAGCGCCGGTATCGCCGGCGTGGAGGAGAAGAATGCCGGAGCAGCCTCCGGACTGGTGAACGTCGCCCAGCAGCTCGGCGGATCCCTCGGACTCAGCATCCTCATAACAGTGTTCGCCGCCGCCAACCCGAGCCGGGCGGGCCGCCCCGGCGCCGTCGCCCCGATCCGATCGGTGGTCCAGTGGAACCTGGCCCACGATGTGGCCGCCGCCTTGAGAGGCTCGGCCGTCTTTCTGGCCCTGGCCCTCGTGGTGATCGTCGCCACCATGCGGCCGGGGGTGCCCGAGGCCACCCTCGACTCCCCGGGGATCGAGGAGGGCGACGAACGGCTCGAGCTCGTCGTCGACTCAACCTCACCCGGCCCGTCCCAGCCTGCCGGCGCAGTTCGTCGGGTGCACGGCCGGATGGCCGGTGACCCTACGCTGAGGGGAGTGGAACGCGGGCCCTTCACCGACCGCTTCGGCCAGCACATGGCCACCGGCGCCACGCGCCAGGCGGTGACCGGGACCGCCCGGGAGGCGGTGTGACCGCGACCGCCCGGGCGGTGCGCTTCGACCGGTACGGCGACCGGGAGGTCCTGTACGTCGCCGACATCCCCATGCCCACCCCGGTGGCTGGTGAGGTGGTGGTGGCGGTCAAGGCCGCCGGCATCAACCCGGGCGAGGCCTCGATACGTCGGGGACTGCTCCACAAGCGGTTCCCGGCGACCTTTCCCTCCGGCCAGGGAAGCGATCTGGCCGGCGTCGTCACCGAGCTGGGTGACGGAGTCGACCGGTGGGCGGTCGGCGACGACGTGCTGGGCTTCTCGATGCGGCGTTCCAGTCACGCCACTCACGTCGCCGTCCCCGAGGATCAACTGGTCCGCAAGCCTCCCGCTCTCGGCTGGGAGGTGGCCGGCTCGCTCTACGTCGTGGCCTGCACGGCCTACGCCGCGGTGCGGGCGGTCGAAGCCGGTCCCGGCGACACCGTGGCCGTCTCGGCCGCCGCCGGAGGAGTCGGCAGCCTCGTGGTCCAGCTTCTCCAGGTACGGGGAGCCCGGGCCCTCGGCATCGCCTCACCGGCCAATGCCGAGTGGCTGAGCGCCCATGGAGCCATCCCCGTGGCATACGGCGAGGGACTGGCCGAGCGGCTACAGGAGGAAGCGCCGGGAGGTATCGACGCCTTCATCGACCTGTTCGGACCGGAGTACGTCGACCTGGCCGTCCACCTCGGCATCAGTCCGGAGCGGATCGAGACCATCATCTCGTGGGAGAAGGCGGAAGAGATCGGGGCCAAGGCCGATGGCAGCGGCACCGCCTCGACCCCCGAAGTCCTCAACGAGATGGCCGAGCTGGTGGCGTCAGGGGCCATCGAGGTACCCATCGCCGCCACCTTTCCGCTCGACCAGGTGGCCGAGGCCTTCGAACTGCTGGAGGCGCGCCACACCCGGGGAAAGATCGCCCTCATCCCCTGACGGGGTCCCCCGGGACGCGCCCGGGACTGGTCAGAGGGATGACGGACGGGTTTTTCCCGTGTGGGCAGCGAGAGCACACCAACGGTGCTCGCCCCGCCGGGCTGGGTCAATTGTCAGCGAGAGCGACCCGGGCCAGCGCCTCGACCGGGTCCAGGGCGCCGGGAGCCTGCGCTGCCACCACCGTCCGGCTGGCGTTGGAGTAGGCGTTGACGATGGAACGACCGGCCGTGGTCATGCCGAACGCCCCGTCCCCGACGCCGGAGATGCTCGGCATGGCGGGCGCCCCGGGGGCGTTGGCGACCTGCCCGGCGAAGACCGTTGCCGATTGATGGGCGAAGATGGCCACAGCGGCGTTGCCGGCGCTGCCCGTGTACTCGCAGACGATCCCACCACCCGGTGTCGGATGGGAGATCGGCCCGGCATAGGAGCCTCCGAGCGCGGCGTTGGCCTGAGCAAGCGTCGGACAGGTTGCGGTCCCCGTGGTCGTTGCTGCGGTGGTCGGGACCGGAGCGGTGGTGACCGCGCGACCGCGGCGCGGTGGTCGTCGCCACCGGCGCTGTGGTCGTCGGTGGAGACGAGGTCGAAGTGGCGGAAGGAGCGCCGGACCCGGAGCTGCATCCGGCCAGAAGCAACCCGATCACGAGGGCACCACCCGGCCAGCAGACTCGACCCTTCACCGCCATTGGAGCCACGCTACGGCCAAGCGGGAAGCCACACAAGTGGTAGTGGTGCGACCACGACCGGGCCGGCCATCAGGGAGTACGTCGTCCGGGGACGCCCGGAGCCCCCAAGGTCGGCCACAGCCCGGCGGCGGGCGGGCCCGGTCCCTACAATCGGGGAAGATGACCAACGATGTGAAGCTTGCCGTGCTGCGGGATTCCCCTCCGTGGAGATCGTGACCATGCAAGGGCTGGCCCATCGAGACCAGCGAGACGTACCCGTGCCGGGAGAGCAATTGGGCCGCGGTAGACGGGCCCGGTGCGCGTGGGGACCTCCCGGCCTCATGACATGACCACGGTGGCTGTCCATGAAGGACAGACGGGCCAGGGACTACTTCGCGGGTTGCAGGCCGCACTACCCGAAGTCACCGTGGTCGAGGCCGGGAGCCCTGAGGCAGACGCCGGGGCTGACGTCCTGGCCACATTGGCCGACGGGCCCGAGGCCATCGCCCGGGCACTCACGTCGCGGATCCGCTGGATCCACGTCCTCGGGGCGGGCATCGACGGTTTCCCGCTCGATCTCGTGGGGGACCGGGTCCTGACCGGTTCGAGGGGCGCGGCGGCGCCGGCCATCGCCGAGTTCGTCCTCGCCGGAATGCTGGCCTTCGAGAAGCACCTCCCCGAGTCCTGGATCGACAAACCGCCGCCCCGGTGGAACTCGGGCAGCCTGGGTGGGCTGGCAGGCCGGACGCTCGGCCTGGTCGGACTGGGCGCCATCGGGACGGAGGTGGCGAGGCGCGCACTCGCTTTCGATATGCACGTGGTCGGCATCCGCCGCAGTGCCAACCCGGCGCCACTGCCCTCCGTGGCCCTGTCGCCGGATCTGGCGTCCCTGCTGCGTGTGTCCGACCACGTCGTGGTGGCCGCACCGGCCACCACCAGGACCAACCATCTCTTCAACGACGACACCCTGCAGCACATCAAGCCGGGGGCCCACTTCGTTAATGTGGCGCGGGGATCCCTGGTCGACCAGGACGCCCTGATCCGGGCCCTCGACGACGGCCGCATCGCCCGGGCCTCGCTGGACGTGGTCGATCCAGAGCCGTTGCCCTCCGGGCATTCCCTGTTCGCCCATGAGCGGGTCCGGGTCTCGCCCCACATCTCCTGGTCGTCCCCCGACACCATCATGCGGACGTTGGAGATGTTCGCGGACAACCTCGTCCGCTACCGGGCCGGTCGAGCACTGCTGGGTGTGGTCAACCTGAAGGAAGGGTACTGATGGGACCCGATGACCTGATCCTCTGCTCCGGAACGCTCCGGCGCGGGCTTCCCTTCGCCGAACGCGTTGCCGCCGCATCTCCGCCGGCTTCGCCGCGGTGTCCCTGTGGGGACGGGACCACGCGGCAGCGCGTGCCGAGGGCCTCAGTGACGCCGACATGGTGGCCATGCTGGCCGCCCAGGGACTGGGGGTCGCCGAACTGGATCCGGCCTGGTGGTGGCTCCCGGGCGCTACGGACATCCACATCCCACCCCACCTGGACAGCGAGGACATCTTCCGGTTCGGCGAGCGGGACCTGTTCGCCATGGCCGATACGCTCGGTGCCCGCTCGATCAACGCCGTCGACGTCTTCGGTGGCGAGTGGGATGTCGACGGGGCGGCAGAGGCCTTCGCCGGACTGTGCCGAAGGGCCGCCGAACACGACCTGCTCGTGCACATCGAGTGGCTTCCCTGGTCGAAGATCCCGGACCTGGCCACTGCCCTACGCATCGTGCAGTTGGCCGGTCAGCCCAACGGAGGACTGAACATCGACGCCTGGCACCTGGTGCGGTCGGGGGTCGGGCTCGATGAGCTCGGGGCGGTGCCCGGCCCGCTCATTCTGGGCATCCAGCTGGACGACGGGCCCCTCGACCCCGAGCCCGACCTCGTCGAGGCGACGCTGCACGCCCGGGAGCTCCCCGGACAAGGCGGGTTCGACCTGACCGGCATGGTCCGGGCCCTGGGCCAGACCGGTACTAGGGCACCGATCGGCGTCGAGGTGTTCTCCGACGCGCTCCATCAGATCCCGCCGGAGGACGCCGCCCGAATGGCGGCGGAAGCCACCGTGGAGATCCTGAGGAGCGCCCGATGATCACGGCCGTCTGATCGGCACACGGGCTCCGGCTCAGGCGGGGCCCGTGTGCCGCGTCACCAGACGTAGGGGATGAGTCGCTTCCGGCTCTGGGCATACTCCTGGTACCGGCCACCAGGTTCACCGGAGAGCGCACGTTCCTCCACGTTGATTCGGAAGATGAGCCCATACGCCACACCGGCGGTGAGAACCACGAGGAACCCCCAATTGTTGATGACCAATCCGAGGCCCACGACGGCCACCAGGATCCCGGCATAGCCGGGATCCTGATCACCCGGTAGGGACCGGTCGAGACGACCGGCTGATCGTCACTTGTCTGGACGGTGAAAGTGAAGTAGCGACCAAAGGTTCGAAAGCTCCACAGCCGAAGACCGATCCCCATCCACAGAACCACCAGTCCGACCCATTCGGCGGCATCATGGGCGCTGATCGATGCCGAAGGGAAGGCCTTCTTGAGGAGTACGGCCCCGACCACACCGGTGAACGTGGAGATCCGAATGGCGATCCGACTTCCGTGATCTGCGGACCTCGCCTCCGGACGATGCTGCCGCGCCTGGCGAAGCTCGAAGGCCGCCCATCTCAATCCTCCCATTGCCCTGCCCGACGGACGTCGGCACGGTCCGCGGTCCGGACGCAGCGCCGGGCTCGGCGGTGAGGTCGACCCGGCCCGTTCGGTCGGGGATCAGGACGGATCCGTTCCTACCGTCGCCGCCAGTTGGTCGTGGTCCATGGTTGACCGCCCGGGGATCCGCTGACGGCGGGCCGAGCTCCGAAGATCGGACGTGGTCCGATCCATCCTCTCCGCCAGCGGTGGCGCACCCAGGCTGACCTCTTCGGACTCCAGTCGTTCACCCAGCTGTTCCCGCCACCCCACCTTGCTCGACGACCGCACCGATGGGAACAGCTCCTCTTCCTCCTCATCGACATGGTGCTCCACGCTCTCGATGAGGACGGTCATTTTTGCCACCCATTGGTCACTGGCGGGTTTCAGCCTCTCGATCTCATCGATCAGCGTCTTGGCCACGCGGTGTTCCTCGACGCCTTCGTCGACTTCTCGACCGATCTCGCCGGTACGGTCGTTCACGGCCCGATAGAACACCTTCTCCTCAGTCACCATGTGGATCTGAAGTTCGTCAATGATCTTGGATGCCAACACGACTCTGTCTGCGTCTGCATCCGCTTGGTTGTATCGGGAAATCAGACCTCGCACCCGATTGTGGTCGGCAATGAGCAGGTCGATCACGTCCACGTCGGCTCCTAGCACATTCGACAGGACCCCCGGTGGGCCATGACCCGACCCACCTACCCGCGAATGGGTCATGCCAATCCTCCACCGGCGGTGCAGACTGTGGCCTTCTCCGACCCGACGCCGGCGGAACACGCGTCAATGGTCGGCGATGTTTGGCGGTTCGGCTCGGCTGGGTAGATGGGACACCCCATCAACGAAACGAGGAGCCGATGTTAATTCTGCTGGCGTTGCTGCTGGTGTTGATCTTCGCTGGAGCCGGATTTGCGCTTCACATCCTGTGGGTGGCTGCCGTCGTTCTCTTCGTCGTCTGGCTCATCGGGGTCGCTCTGGGCCGTGGCGAGAGCGCCGGGAGCCATCGGTTCTATCGGTGGTGACAGGCGTCGACGCGGACCGCTCCGGCAGTGGGGGCTGGCGGGTGCGGTCCCGGGCCGGGGGTCATCCCTCGGCTCCCGGGCCTCCGTTGGGGCCCGCCGCCGAACTATCGAGACGGGCGGAGCGGGTCAGAGGTAGGAACAGGGCAACGGGCTCATCCGACCCGCTTCTCGGCGCCGGAAGCCGAAACTGACGGTTCGGTCGTAGTGATCCCATCCGGGGTCGACACCCCAACGGCCCCGACGTGGTCGCGAATCCTTGCCACCATGTCGTCGATCTCGTCCCAACCCACCGCGGAGGTCCACTCCCCGCAGGAGCAGACGGATTGGATGTGATGGTCACCCACATCCATGCGAATCTCATGGTGCTTGGGAGGGGCGGGGGCCCGCTTCAGTTCGGACGAACTCGGGCCGGTTGGACCGGGGCCCGTAGACAGTTCATCCCGAGGTTGCCTGGGCAGACCGTTGACAACACGGAACTGGACGGCCAGTTCCGGATCGATAACGTCGAGCGCGTCGGCCGTCTCTTCCAGAATTAGGAACCGCTCACCCATCGCGCTCACAGATGCCTCCTCGGCACACGTTCTACCGCCGCCCTGACCAGGCCCAACGAGCATACGGGGCCGATTCGCCGTCGACAAGGGGCGAGTGGACCTTCACTACACGGCCGCGAACAGGTCTCCCCCGGCCTCGATCCGCTCGAGCACGAGATCAGAGGTGAAGCGGAGATCGGCCGGATCCCCGGAATGGGCGCAGGCGTCGACCTCGTCCCACGTGACCGGGGTGGAGACCGTGGGCTCCTCCCTGGCCCTCAACGAGTAGGCGGCCACCGTAGTCTTGGCCGGGTGGTTCTGGCTCCAGTCGATGAGGACCTTTCCGCCACGGAGGCTCTTCCGCATCTTCGACACCACCAGGTCGGGACGATCCTGTTCCAGCTGGACGGCGATCCGGTGCGCCCGGTCGCGGATCTTCTCCCACGTGGGGCGGCCGGTCAGTGGGACGTAGAGCTGGAGGCCCTTGGACCCACTGGTCTTGGGCCGGCAGCCGGAACGGCCCTCGTCCAGGTGGTCGGCCACCAGCTTGGCCACGGAGCAGCATTCGACGATGGACGCTCCCTCGCCCGGATCGAGGTCGAACACCATGTGATCAGGAGGGGCCGGGAGGACGCGCCTCCGGCCCACGTGCCAGAGCGGAACGTGCAATTCGATGGCGGCCAGGTTGGCCGTCCACACCAGGGTGGGGCGATCGCACACGACGGGGTGGTCGACCGGATCGCCGTCTGAAGTGGAAGGCACGGCCTTGTGGTGGACCCAGGAAGGAGCATGGTCAGGCAGGTGCTTCTCGAAGAAGTAGGCGTGGTCGATCCCGTTCGGATACCGCTTCATGGTCAGGGGCCGGTCGTGCAGGTGGGGCAGCATGACCGCGGCCACCCGGGCGTAGTAGTCGATCACCTGTCCCTTGGTGAATCCGGTGGCGGGAAAGAGAACCTTCTCCAGATTCGACAGCGTGAGCTCACGGCCGTCTACGGTCGTCCGCACGGAGCGCTCAGGGCTCACGGTGCACGTCGCTTGCCGTCTTGTCCGGTCGGAGGCCGCGCCACACCGGGTGCCGTAGGTGCCCGTCGGGGGTCCATTCGCCGTACCGCACTTCACCGACCAGCCTGGGAGTCACCCACGTGGCCACCTTCTGGACCGCAGCGGGGAGAGGGCCGTCGAACGGGCTGGTGGCGCGCACCATCCGCTTGAGCTCGCCGGCCATCTCGGCCCGGGAGTGGTCGGAGAACCCGGTCCCGACTTTGCCCACGAATGTCAACCTCCGGCGGTCGCTTGAGGGAATTCCGAGCAGTAGGGCGCCGAACTCGCCCTGGCGACTTCCGTTTCCCTCGGTGAAGCCACCGATCACCACCTCCTGCATGTGTTGGTTCTTCACCTTGATCCAGTCGCGACTGCGGTGGCCGGCTTGATAGGAGCTGCTGCGCCGCTTGGCCACCACCCCTTCCATGCCCAGGTCGACCGCGGTCTGGAAGACGCGCTTCCCGGAGTCGGAAGTGAACGAAGGGGTAATCGCCCACCCCGACGCGGCGATGTCCAGGTGCTCCAAGGCGGCGCGTCGGTGGTCGTAATCGAGTCCGACCAGTGAGGTGCCGTTCAGGTGCAGGAGGTCGAAGATCACCAGACTGACCGGATGGGATGCGGTCGCCTTGCGGACTTTGGCCGGAGAAGTGGCATGCATCCGGTGTTGGAGTTGGGAGAATGAGGGCTTCCCGTCGGCACCGAGTACCACGAGTTCACCGTCGAACAACGCCTGGTGGGATCCCATCGCCTCACCGAAGGCTCGCAACTCGGGGAACGAACCGGTGACGTCCTTGTCATTGCGGCTCACTGCCCGCGGCCGGCCGCCGTCGATCCAGACCAGCACCCGCATGCCGTCCCATTTGAACTCGTAGGCCCAGTCACCGTCGTCCGGGGGCAGCCGGCCCGGCGTGGCCAGCATCGGTTGCATCCGGGTGGGAAGAGGCTCAAATCCCTCTCGGGGCGGATCCATGCGGTGGATCATCCAGTTCGATCCCTTGGTGGGGAACAGGACGTAACGACCCGTCGCCCGCTGACCGTGCAGTACGACCATGATTTCCCGAGGACGCCACTTCTCACAGTCGTAGTACCCGCGGTCCCAGATCGACACCTGGCCGGCACCGTACTCACCCCTGGGGATGGTGCCGCTGAACTTCCCGTACTCCAGAGGATGGTCCTCGACCTGCACGGCCAGATGATTCTCGTCGGGGGTGACGGGGAGTCCTTTGGGAAGCGCCCATGAGGCGAGCACCCCGTCGTGCTCCAGGCGGAAGTCCCAGTGCAGGCTCGAGGCGTGGTGCTCCTGGATTACAAAGGTCGGCCTTCCACCCTCTCCCGCCGTGGTGGCATCGTCGGGAAGGGGCTCCGGCGTGCGGCCCGGCCGTCGCTTCTCCCGGTAGCTGGCCAGTGATCCCGCGGTCACAGGTCATGTCTACCCCTCTTCACGACGGTCCACCCAATGGCCGCGACCACCGGGGCGGAGGGCGCCGTCCTCACGGCACCAGGCCGGCCCCGCCCTACGAGGAGCGCAGCTGCCGAACGTCAGGAACGGCCCTGCGGACCTGCCGGAGTACCGGTCGGTCCAGCGCCCGGGCCACGATCGTCCCACTGGCGCATTCCTGACCGGCCGCAGCCCTATCGATGAGATTCCCCAGGTAGAGGGCCAGATTCAACAGGCCGAGCCGTGCGGAGCTCCCGCCGAAGGGAATCGGCTCAGTGGAGACATCCATGTCTCCCGCTTCCAGGACGGCCTGTCGGATGGCCCACATCTGGCCGATGGCGTCATCCAGCTCGGTGCCGGTCATCTCCATGTAGGCAGAAAGTCCCAGCTCAAGGGCCAGATCAGCCTGGGTCATCCCCGTGGGCACCAGCACAGGCAGGCTCCGGAGCACGGCGGGGGCGAATTCGACGGTCTCAGGCTTGCTCACGAACCTCAGTGTGACAATGGGGTGTATCAGGGGTGGTGGATGGCCCCTGACCTGGGTAATGATAGGTCCATGCCTAGAACCATTTGGAAGGGTGCCCTCAACTTCGGGCTGGTCAATGTCCCGGTCGGGCTCTATTCGGCCACCCAGGACAAGACGGTCCACTTCAATCAGTTCGAGGAGGGGACGTCGGACAGGATCCGCTACAAGAAGGTCAATGAGCGGACGGGCGTCGAGGTTCCGGCCGGAAGGATCGTCAAGGGATACGACCTGGGCGGCGGGGAGTACGTCCTGCTGACCGAGGAGGAGCTCGACGCGGCCGAGCCCGAGAAGTCCAAGCTGATCGAGATCACCGATTTTGTCGATCTCGATCAGATCGATCCGATCTTCTACCGGTCCACCTACTACCTGGCCCCCGAGGGAGAGGCCGCCAACAAGGCCTACGCCCTGCTTCGCCAGGTCATGCGCGAGGCCAACAAGGTGGCCATCGGGACGGTCGTGATGAGGAACAAGGAGTATCCGGTGGCCATCCGTCCGGACGACGATGTCCTGAAGCTCGAAACCATGTACTTCGCCGACGAGATCCGGTCGCCGACCAAGGACCTTCCCGAGCTGCCCAGTGCGAACGAGGTGACCGACAGGGAGGTGCAGATGGCGAGCCTCCTCCTCGAATCGATGGAGAGCGACTGGGACCCGGACAAGTACCAGGACACCCACCGCCTTCAGCTCGAATCCATCATCGAGGCGAAGCGTCAGGGCAACGAGATCGTCACCGGGGTGGAGGCAGAACCGGCGTCGACCAAGGTGGTGGACCTCATGGAGGTCCTCAGCGCCAGCATCGACTCGGTCAAGGCCGGTAGAGGGCCGGCGAGGAAGCCCGCAGCTCGGACCGCCACGAAGACCACCGCGGCCAAGAGACCGTCACCGATCAAGAAGGCCACAAAAGCGGCCAAGCCGAAGGCTCCGGCGCGTCGAAAGGCCTCGTAGCCGGGATCAGATGACGGGGGGCCGGCCCCGCCGGGGCAGGGGCGCCGCGCTCTTGGGCATACGTCCGGCTTCGGCGAGCGCCCGGCGGAGCAGCATCTCGATGTGGGCATTGAGACTGCGGAACTCATCGGCCGCCCACCGGGCCAGGGCATCATGAACAGTGGGATCGATCCGCAGCAGTACCTGCTTGCGGTCACTCACGGATCACGAATACAGGGTGCCGGTGTTGACGACGGGTGAAGCCGGTTGGTCACTGCACAGTACGACCATCAGATTGCTCACCATCGCCGCTTTGCGCTCCTCGTCCAAGTTGACGATGTCTCGCTCCCGCAGCCGGTCGAGCGCCAGTTCGACCATCCCGACGGCGCCGTCGACGATGCGGGTGCGGGCCCCGACGATGGCGTTGGCCTGCTGGCGACGCAGCATGGCCTGGGCGACTTCCGACGCGTAGGCCAGATGGCTGATGCGCACCTCGACGATCTCCACCCCGGCGATGACCACGCGCTGGGCCATCTCCTCGGCGAGCTCGGCCGCCACGATGTCGGTGGAGCCCCGCAGGGACAGGCCGTCGCCGACGGGATCGTCGTAGGGATGGGTGGTGGCCACGTGCCGCAAGGCCGACTCGGCCTGGACCCGCACGAAATTGAGGTAGTCATCGACGGCGTATAGGGCCCGGGATGTGTCGGCAACCTGCCAGACGACGATGGAGGCGATCTCCACCGGATTGCCATCGGCGTCGTTGACCTTCAGGTGGCTGGTCTCGAAGTTCCTGACCCGGATGCTCACATTCCGCCTGTCGGTCAGGGGCAGGAGCCACGAAAGGCCGGTGCGACGCACGGTGCCGACATAGCTGCCGAAGAACCGCACCACCTTGGTCTGGCCGGGCTGGACGATCACCAGCGAGGCCAGGATGACCACAGCCACCAGGATGGGCACGACGATAAGGACCTTGGTCGACGTGTGGTCGATGAGGATGGCGGCGACGACGCAGGCGGCGATGAGGAGGACCCCGAACCAGCCATTGACGGCCCGCGCCGGCCGTTCGCGGATCTGGACACGGGTTCCCGAATGACCGACCGGAGTCGCCCCGGGATCGCCGTATGGCTCGGCCGACTGGCTCATGATTCCTCCTGGGGAGAGCGTCCTAAACTGATATCTAATTGCTATCAGTTTACTCGTCGGAGCGCAAGGGGCCGGTGCCGTACTGATCCGTCGGGCCCGGGACCATGGCGACCACACCCGTTCGGGGAGTCGGATTCAGTCACCCATCAGATACTGCGGGCCCGGACCCATGGCCGCGGCCACGTCATCGGGGTTGGCCAACGCACAGGTCCGGAGGGACAGGCAGCCGCAACCGATGCAGCTCGACAGGCCGCTCCGGAGCGCCTCGAGGAGGGAGATCCGCTGTTCGATGCGATCCTGCCAGCCGGCGGTGAGGCGTTCCCAGTCCCGACGGGTGGGAGCATGGTCGACCGGCAGCACCGCCAGGGCGGTGACGATCTCCTCCAGCGTCAGCCCCACCCGCTGGGCGATCCGGATGAATGCGAACCGCCTGAGAACGTCCCGGCGGAACCGTCGCTGGCCACTGGCGGTGCGTTCGGCGTGCACGAGCCCCTGCCGCTCGTAGAAGCGGATGGCCGAGGCGGCCAGACCGCTGCGCTCGGCCACCTCGCCGATGGTGAGCATGTTCTCCATCCGGTAACCTCCCGAAACAATCCCTTGACTTAAACATTAGTTTAACTCTTACACTCACCCCACAGGCGCACGGAGCGCCGCTGACACTGGAGGTGACGTCATGCCGGTCGCTGTCATTACAGGAGGGTCACGGGGATTCGGGCGGGCCCTGGCCATCGCTCTGGCCGAGGACGGCTGGAGCCTGATCATCGATGGTCGTGATCGTCGAGCCCTGCAGGAGGTGGGTGACCGCCTCACCAGCGTGGGAGCGAGCCCGGAGCTGTTAGTCGGCGATGTGGCTTCTCGTCGCCATCGGACCGCCCTCATCCAATCGGCCCGGCAGGCCGGCTCGTTGGATCTGCTGGTCAACAACGCCAGCACCCTCGGACCGAGTCCACTGCCGAGGTTGGAGCACTATCCCCTCGCCGATCTGAGACGGGTCTACGAAGTCAACGTCGTGGCCCCCTTGGCCCTGATCCAAGAGGCGCTCCCCCAGCTCCGTCAGTCGCAGGGCACGATCGTCTCGCTCTCCTCCGACGCCGCCGTAGAGGGCTACGAGGGCTGGGGTGGCTACGGCTCGTCCAAGGCCGCTCTGGACCAGCTCCACCGGGTGCTGGCCACCGAGGAGCCGCAGCTGCGGGTCTACCAGTTCGATCCGGGGGACATGCGTACGGCGATGCACCAGGCTGCCTTCCCGGGCGAGGACATCTCCGACCGGCCGGAGCCCGAGTCGGTGGTGGCGCCGTTCCGGGCGCTGCTCGGGTCGGGTGCCCCCAGTGGCCGCTACCGGGCCGATGCCTGGGTGACATGGCCATGACGGCGGGAACGGCGGTGCCGGAGCGGTACACCTACGACCTGCCCGAGGCGCTGGAAGCCTCCGAACCCCCCGAAGCACGGGGGCTCACACGAGACGCCGTCCGGATGCTCGTCTCGCACCGGGAGACGGGCTCGATCGTGCCAAGTTCCTTCGTGTTCCTGCCGCGGTTCCTGGACCCTGGCGATCTCCTGGTCATCAACACGTCCGGCACGCTGCCGGCGGCCATCGATGCGGAGGCCGATGACGGGACAGTGCTGGCCATCCATCTCTCCACCCAGTTGGACGGGACCAGGTGGGTTGTCGAACCCCGTCAGATCGTCGGCCACACCACCGGGAGGTGGACCGGCCCGCCACCGCCCCGGCACCTCCGGCTGGCCGGCACCGCCTCGGCGACGCTCGAGCAACCCTACGGGGAACGGGGGCGCCTGTGGATCGCCACACTCGATCTGGGCATGCGCACGCTCAGCTGGCTGGCCGCCCACGGCCGGCCCATCCGTTACGGCTATGTCGACCGGCCGTGGCCCATCGAGATGTACCAGAACGTGTACGCCACGAAGCCGGGCAGTGCCGAGATGCCGAGCGCGGGCCGACCGTTCACGCCCGAGGTGATCACCGGGCTCGTGGCCAAGGGGGTGGGGGTCGCCCCCGTGGTGCTCCACACCGGCGTCGCCTCATTGGAAGCGGACGAACTCCCCTATCCGGAGCGGATGACCGTGCCGGAGCCGACGGCCGCACAGGTGAATTGCGCCCACCGTGGGGGTCACCGGGTGGTCGCCGTCGGGACGACCGTGGTGCGGGCCCTGGAGACGGCGGGAGATCCCGACGGAACCGTCCGCGCCTATGACGGCTGGACCGACCTGGTGATCTCCCCGGACCATGGCGTGGGCGTCGTCGACGGCATGATCACGGGCTGGCACGAGCCGGCGTCCTCCCACCTGATGATGCTGGAAGCGATCGCCGGTCGTGGGCTCCTCCAGACCTCGTACGAGGCTGCCCTGGCCCAGGGCTTCCGCTGGCACGAATTCGGCGACACACATCTGATCCTCCCCTGAGGATCCATCGCCGCCGGTGGGGGTCAGCTTCGACGAGCGGGGTACCTCCCGGTCGGATGCCGGGAGGTGCCTACCGAACCCGTCCGCCCCGTGGTGCCGTCCGGCGGGAACAGCCAGCCGACATCAGCTCACCAGCACGTTGGGGCGGGGCAAGCCCTCGGCCTCACACAAGGCGTAGTACGCCTCGAGGGCGCCCGGTCCGTCGAAGACGCTCTCGATGCTGCCATCGGCGCCCAGGTTGAGGTTTACCCCGTACATCTGGAACCACACCTGGGTGTCGTCCTCGACGCACTCGAGGGTATGCACGGATCCGGCCGGTTCGAACAGGAAGGAGCCGGCCCTGTTGACATAGTCGTACTCGCGGTACTTCCAGGCACCGGACATCGTGTAGCCGTAGACCGGACCGGTGTGGCGGTGGGTCTGCACCGCATAGCCGGCCTGGAAGATGTTCTCGACGATCCAGAGGCCCTCGGCCACGTCGACCTGGATGACCTTGAGTTTGTTGCCCCCGCCGATCTCCACAAACGGAAGGTCGGTTGAGCCCCGATGCTGGGCCTCGGTGGCTGTGACGATGGTCATGTGTGCTCCTCGAGTGTCAGTCGGGCACCTCCGTCACGGCATTGGCTCGGTGTGCGCCCGAATCAAGATGTGCCAGTTCCGGCACTACACAGTGGCATAGATGACCGTGGAAGGTCCACGGGCCGGTGACACCCTCCGACGCGGCCCGGTGAACGGCTGACGACTGTCAGGTTCCGGGGTCCCACCTGCTCCGGCAGGCGTTGAGTCCCCGGCGTCCCTCGCCGTCCGGGTGCGGCTACCGGTGGAGCTGGGGGTCGTGGTGTGAGTGGTTCCGGTGACGAGCGGCCCGGTGCCACAGGAAGATCCCACCCACCACGAGCAGCAGCCACGGGATGTGGACCGCCCAGAGGGTGGAGCCGGCCGCCGCCACCAGCGCCATGGCTATCACCACCGGCAGGAACAGTCGCCGCCGCCGTCGGGGCGGCTCGGGATCCTCGGCTAGCCGGGGGAGGTCGTCGAACAGGCCGTCGAGGTCGCCGCGGGTCACCGCCCCCATGGCCCGGTCCAGCCTGGTCTTGAACTCGGCCTGGTCGAGCCGACCGTCGGCGAAGTGCCGCGACAGCCGCTCGGCCACCTCGTTGCGCTCGGCGTCCGAGGCGCGGAGCCCCGATCCGTCGTCGGGGCCTGTTCGGTGGGTGGAGCCGGGGTAGGCGGGATCCCATCGGTAGCGCATGGCGTGTCTCCTTCGCTCGGTCTGGGTACGGTGCGTCAGTGGCTGAACTGGTGGCCCAGCATGCTCCTCGGCCATCGACTGCTCGGACCCCTCGTCGGGGATGAGCAGCCAGCCGGCCAGATACAGGGGTACGGCGAGGCCGCCCATCAGGGCCAGGACGACGAAGCCGATCCGGACCAGGGTGGGATCGATGTCGAGGTAGTCGGCCAGTCCGGCGGCCACTCCGGCCGAGCATGCGCCCGGACCGGATGCGGTGCAGGCGCATCGCGGTCCGGTTCCGGCTCCGACTCCGGTGGGGCCGGGGTCCGACGGTGGTGGGTTGGAGACGTGTGGAAGTGGTCATGGAGCCAGCCTGACGGCCGGCGGCCCGATCCGGTATCGGGCACGTCCCTGGTCGGACCCTGATGGCGGGCCCATCGGGTCAGGGATGTCCCTGATGGCCAGGCCCAGCGGGGTGCGCGATCATCGGGTATCGCCAAACCCACCGATTCCCGCACCGGGGTACCCGGCACGCCGGACCCCCCTCCGCCCGCCAACCGGGACGGATGGGGCGACTCGGAGTCGCGGGCCGCTCCTGGTACGGTCGTGGGGCCCTCCCACCCGGGGCCAGCCACGGCGGCCCCGGCCGCCTCGGCCCACCGCCACCGGAAGGGTCCGGTCCGCCGCAGCCGGGACACCCGGGTCGTCGCCGGCGTGTGCGGCGGGATCTCGGAGGCCACGGGCATCGACGTCACCCTGGTCCGGATCGGCTTCGTCCTGCTGTCCCTGGGCAGCGGGGTCGGGATTCTGGTCTACGCCCTGGCCTGGCTGTTCGTCCCCCTGCAGGGAGAGACCACCACCATCTTCTCCCGGGCCGTCAGCGACCGCCGGGGCATCCGGCTCATCGCCGCCATCATCCCCCTGCTGGTGCGTGGTCCAGATCGTGTCGGCCGGGCTCCACCTGGGCTACGTGGGTTCGTTCAGCTGGCCCCTCTTCCTGGCCGCCGGGGCCGCCATCCTCATCCGGCGCAACGCCAGCCAGGACGAGCGGGTGTGGATCAACGACGACCTGCTCCCCATGTTCCGGACCGGGCACGACCGCCACACCCGGACCTCGCTGGTCGTCCGCATCGCCCTCGGGATCCTGGTCGGCATCGGGGGGCTGTTCCTCCTCCTCGACGGGCACCCGACCTCGGCCGCGCTCCTGCCGGTCGTCCGGCGCATTGCTGGTCCTGGCGGCCATCGTGGTCATCTTCGGACCGTGGTGGATCAGCCTGGTGCGCGACCTGATGTCGGAGCGCCAGGCCCGGGCCCTGGCCGAGGAGCGGGCCCAGATGGCGGCCCACGTCCACGACTCGGTCCTCCAGACCCTGGCCCTCATCCAACGGTCGGCCGACGATCCCCAGCACGTGGTCCGGCTGGCCCGGGCCCAGGAGCGCGAGCTCCGGTCCTGGCTCTTCGAGGGCCGGCCCCCCGGTTCCGTCGCCGCCGAGGCGACGACGGTGGCCGAGGGCGTCGGCCTCCTCCAGCGGCTGGTCGAGGCCGACCACGGGATCACCGTCCAGGTGGTGGTGGTCGGAGACTGCCCGCTGAACGACCGGCTGCGGGCGCTGCTGGACGCGGCCCGCGAGGCCACGGTGAACGCGGCCAAATGGTCGGGGGCGCCCGAGGTCTCGATCTACGGCGAGGTCGAGCAGCAGTGCGGTCACCGTCTTCGTGCGCGACCGGGGTCGGGGGTTCGACCCGTCCGACGTGCCCGGGGACCGGCAGGGGATCGCCCAGTCCATCCGGGCCCGGATGGCCCGGTTCGACGGCTCGGCCACCGTCCGTTCCGCCCCCGGCCAGGGCACCGAGGTCGAACTGTCCATGCCGCGGCGCCCTCGAGCTGCGTGCAGTGACGCCGGGCGGCCCCGTGTCTTTCTGGTCGACGACCACGCCATGTTCCGCGCCGGGGTGCGGGTGGAGCTGGGGGATGCGGTCGACCTGGTCGGGGAGGCCGACGAGGCGGCTGCCGCCATCGAGCTGATCGGCGAGCGCACTCCCGACGTGGTCCTGCTCGACGTGCACCTGCCCGGCGGAGGCGGCCAGGCCGTGCTGGCCGGGGTGCTGCCCCACCATCCCGAGGTCCGCTTCCTGGCCCTATCGGTGTCCGACGCCCCCGAAGACGTGATCGCCGTGATCCGGGCCGGGGCCCGGGGCTACGTCACCAAGACCATCTCGGGCCCGGAGCTGCTCCGTGCCGTGCACACGGTGCGGGCCGGGGATGCCGTCTTCTCCCCGCGGCTGGCCGGGTTCGTGCTCGACGCCTTCGCCGACGGGTCCGGACAGACTCCGGCGGCGGGTCTCGATCCCGAGCTGGACCAGCTCTCCCCCGGGAGCGCGAGGTCCTGCGGCTCATCGCCCGCGGCTACACCTACAAGGAGGTGGCCCGCGATCTGACGATCTCGACCAAGACGGTGGAGTCCCACGTCTCGTCCGTGCTCCGGAAGCTGCAGCTGTCCACCCGGCACGAGCTCACCCGCTGGGCCACCGAGCGACGACTCGTCTGAGGGGCGGGAGGGACGTGCAGGACCCGGATGGCCGCGCCCTACTGGAAGCGGAGCGACGGGCGGCGTGGGACCGGGCAGAGACGATGCGGACGGAGCTGGAAGGACTGGCCGGCGATGCGGACCACGCCAATGGCGACGACGAACACGATCCGGAAGGATCGACGGTGGCCTACGAGCGGGCCCGGGTGGCGGCGCTCCTGGCCAAGGTCGAATCCACCCTGAGCGATCTGGACCGGGCGTTAGCGAAGCTGGCGAACGGGCGCTACTCCCGGTGCGAAGTCTGCGGCGAGCAGATCGCCCGGGACCGCCTCGAGGCATTGCCCGCCGCTCGGACCTGTTTTGCGTGCGCGACCGCAATTCCCCTTCCGTGACCGAGCGACCCGACCTGTTCAGATGTAGGTGTCGTCCCGGCGCACCACGTTCCCCCGGCCGTCGTCGACCACGGTGCGATGGCGACGTGGTCCGGATCCGGCGAACAGGGCCAGCAGCGACAGTACGGCGCCGACGGCGCCGACGATCATCAGGATGACGCCCACATTGTGGATATTGAATCCGTGCTGATCTGGCCCCACGGTCACGGCAAAGTCAAGAACTGCGCCGACCGCAAAGGCGACGATGCTCGCTACCAATCCACCTGCCATGGTCCTGCCTCCTCGTTTGGGTGATGATGCCCAGATGCTCTGCCCACTGGGGCGTGAGGTCTAAACATCGGCTTCGGACAGTCGCTCCTAGTAGTAGTGCTTCCGTCCGCCAACGGCGCGCCCCATCGCTCCCAGGAGCAGGAGTATCAGACCCACCACGAGGACAAGGATCCCGAGACTCCACAGGATGGGAATCCGATCAGCAATAAGACGACGCCGAGGACGATCACGAGGTCTCCTTTGTTCGTGTGCCGTTGCTGGCGTCGAGATACCCAGTTCGGATTGCACACAAACCGGAGACGGTGACATCGGCGAGGACGATCGGGACCAGTCGGCGTTCTGTCCCGGGCGTGGCGACCGTCCCCCCACGACCCTGGGGTCTGCCGTCCTCCGAGGGGAACGTGCGGCCGCGAAGCAACAGCGACGAAGCGGGGCCGGTACGGGGAGGGACGAGCCGGTGGTTACGACGTACCCAGCATCGGCGACCCGGCCGATGTTACCGGTTCACGATCGGCTGCCGCCCGCTCCCAGAATGTCTCGATGACGGCGGCGTCGAGAGGACGGGAGAACAGGTATCCCTGGCCGATGTCGACTCCCTCCCGCTGGAGCTGATCCCGCTGTTCGACGTGCTCGATGCCCTCGGCCACGGTGGTCAGTCCCAACACCTTTCCCAGTTGGACCAGGGTGTGGACGATCGCCGTCGATTCCCGGCTCTCGAGCATGCCCGACACGAAGGACTGGTCGATCTTCAGGACATCGATCGGAAGCTGCCGCAAGTAGGCGAGGGAGGAGTAGCCGGTGCCGAAATCATCGATGGCCAGTCGCACACCGAGGCTCTTCAGCAGGGTCAGTCGGGTCAGCGTCGCCTCGACGTCGTTCATCAGGGCGGTCTCGGTGACCTCCACGATCAGCCGGTGCGGCTCCAGCCCGGATGCGGCCAGGGCCCGATTCACGTCATCGATCACCCGATCCCGTTCCAGTTGAATGGCCGACACGTTGACCGAGATCGTCTGGATCAGACCCTTGCGTCTCCAACGCTCCCCCTGCTCACAGGCCTGCCGGAGCACCCATTCACCCACCGGCACGATCAGCCGGGTTCTCTCCAGCGCCGGAATGAAATCATTGGGCTGAATGACACCCCGGTCGGGGTGGCGCCAGCGGAGCAGCGCCTCCACCCCGATGAATCGGCCCGAGCTGAGATCGACGGTCGGCTGGTACTGCAGGAAGAACTGCTCGTCCTCCAGCGCACGCTGGAGATCGACATCCATGGCCCGGTGCCTTGTAATCGCCTCTTGCATCGAAGGAGCGAAGGTCACCGAGCAGTGCTTCCCCGTGGCCTTGGCCTCGTAGAGGGCGATATCGGCATCGCGGAGCAGGTCGGCCCGAGCCAGGGCCCCCTCGGCGATGCCGATGCTGGCGGTCACCTGGAGGGCCACGTCGGACCCGGGAACCTCAAAGGGTGTGTCGAGAAGCCAGTGGATCCGTTCGGCAACCGACTCGGCACTGACCCGGGCCGCATCGTGGACCAGAACCACGAACTCATCCCCGCCGAGCCGGCCCACGGTGTCGCCGTCCCGTACGGCCTGGGACAACCGAGCACCGACACCGGCAAGGAGTTGATCACCCACCTCGTGGCCCAGGGTGTCGTTGATGTCCTTGAAGTTGTCCAGGTCGATGAACAACACCGCCGTCAAGGCGGGTTGCCGGCTCGCCTGTTCCTGCAGTCGCTCCATACGACGGTGGATCAGGGTTCGGTTGGGCAGACCGGTCAGCGCGTCATGTTCGGCGGCGTAGGCCAGCCGGTCCTCGGCGTTCTTCCGACGGGTGATGTCCCGCATGTTGGCCACGATCCCGGCTACATCGGGATCAGCCGTGAGGTTGGTCAGGGCGGCCTCAAACCACAGATACTCCCCGTCGTTACGGCGAAGTCGGAACTCCTGGAACGCCGTGGAACCGGCCGATCCGGCCGTCTCCAGCGACCCCCGCAACCGGGGGAGATCGTCGGGATGGACGAGAGCCGCACCGGAGACGCTCTCGGCCTCGGCGACCGGATAGCCGAGAACCACCTCGAATGCCGGGCTGGCGTAGATGATGGATCCGTCCGGTTCGACAATCAGGACGATGTCGCTCGACCGCGTGACCAACGCCGAGAAGCGTCGCTCCGACCGCCGGAGCTGATCGGACAACTGCTCCTGATCCGCGGTGGCTCTACCGAGCATCTCGATGACCACGAGCGCCCCCAGCAGTCCCAGGGCGGCGACACCTTCGACGGTGGGCTGATGGATCAGTGTCGGGGCACGATGGGTGATGATGGCGATCTGGCCGAAGACGATGAACGTTGCCGTGAGGATCAAACAGGGCCAGGTCGCCGATGATCCGTACATCTGCAACCCCGTGGCCGCGCCGAAGATGAATCCGATGGACAGGATGGGTCCCCAGCCGGTGGAGTAGGCGACGACCGCGATCACCGCCATGCTGGTTGCGATATTGGCGTTTCGCTGCCACGGCCGCGCCGAGGCAGACCACAGCGCCGAGTGGCCGAGCCGGATGACTCCAGCCGCCATGATGATGGTGATGTAGAGCCAGTAGGGCTCGGGGGCGATGAGGTCGAGCCAGCGAAGCAGGCAGAAGGCGCCGGCGACGACGGGCAGAACCAGCAACGTCGGGTCGGCCAGTTCCTCCTTCAGCCGGCCCGTGAAGGAGCCCAGCGGGGGAGATGCCCTTCCCGGTGAGCTCACAGGGTCCATCCTCTCTCCATCGGCAGTCGAACCGGGACCCTTGAACTGGGAAAAGGCTCCGTGCACGGGGTGACCGGGTGGAACCGGATCCGTGACCCCTGTATCAGGGGAAAGCGGTGCCCCACCGGGCTGCCGGCAGCCGAGCTGGCTACTGAGAGTCGACCGGGAAGCGGTGGCTGCTGTCCATCACCGTTAGCATCTACGGCTCATGTCGATTCTGGAGACCATATGACCGATCTATCCGGCCCCGGGAACTCAGTCCCCAGTCGACTCGGGGTGGCGGCACGATTCGATGACGGCAACCTGGTCCTCGAACTCAGGCCCCGGAAGGAGTCGCTGCACCACGGCATCGTCCGGGCCAGTGTCCTTTCGTTCGTCATCGACGTGGTGGCGGGGATCCCGTTGGATCAGGACCCCGATGTCTGGACGCTGACCTCGGACATGTCGGTCCGTATGCGCCCGATCCCGGCACCGGAGCGAATCGACGCCACGAGCACCATCCTGCGCAGAGGCCGGCGATCGGCCACCTCCGTGGTCGAGCTGAGAACCGACGGAGGGGCGCCGATCGCCACCGGGGCCATCGGCTTCGCCAGCATTCCCCGCAAGGCCACCGATCCGCCCAAACCGAATGTACCGCTGGGGCAGACCCCCTTGATCTTCCGTGATCCCACCACGCTGGCCCGCCCGCTGCGCGAAGAGGCCGGTATCGAGGTGATCGAGGCGTCGCAGGGCGTCGTGCAGGTCGGGATCACTCCAGATCTTCTCAATCCGGCCGGAACCCTACAGGGCGCGATGGTGGCGCTTGTGGCCGAAGCCGCGGCCGAAGATCTCCTGGCGGCACGTTTCCAATCGTCCTTCGTGGTGACCGACCTCGACCTCCGCTATCTCCGCAAGACGCAGGCAGGTCCTGTGCGCACACGGAGCCGGCTCCTGGGTTCCGGACCCGATGCTCCCGTCCAGGTCGAGCTCATCGACACCTCCACAGATGAGGTCACGACATTGGTCTACGCCGCTGCCGTCGCTGTCCCGTGATTCCGATTTCGAGGTCGGCGGGCGGCAGGCCGGGCCGCGGGCCGGGTTGACCGCCCTCCGATGCCACTCCAGACTGTCGTAAACGACCAGACACCGGACGAACGGAGTTGGCGCCATGTCAGATATTTCGAAGGTGGAAGCGGACCAGGTCCAGGCAGCCAATCAATCCGATCGCCACGTTGCCGTATTCGTCCACGGGCTCTGGCTGTTGCCCAGCAGCTGGGACCGTTGGCGGACCCGATTCGAGGAGGCCGGCTACGCGACGCTCGCCCCCGGCTGGCCCGACGACCCCAACACAGTCGACGAGGCGAACCGGCACCCCGAGGTGATGGCGCACAAGACCATCGGTCAGATTGCCGATCACTTCGAATACGTGATCAGCAAACTCGACGCCAAGCCGCACATCATCGGGCACTCCTTCGGGGGACTACTGACCCAGATTCTGGCTGGACGGGGTGTGTCGGCGGCGTCAGTCGCCATTGATCCGGCACCGTTCCGCGGAGTCCTCCCCCTCCCGATCTCCGCCCTCAAGTCGGCCGCTCCCGTAATCGGCAATCCAGCCAATCACGGTCGGGCCGTACCCCTCACCTATGACCAATTCAGATATGCGTTCGCCAATGCGGTGAGCGAGGAAGAGGCCAAAGAGCTCTACGCGACCTACGCCGTCCCCGGCTCGGGCGTTCCGCTCTTTCAAGCCGCCACGGCCAACCTCAATCCCTGGACCGAGGCGAAGGTGAACACGAAGAGCCCCGACCGGGGACCGCTCCTCATCATTGACGGGGAGAGGGACAATACGGTTCCCTGGGCGATCGCCAATGCATCGTTCAAGAAGCAGCGGCGGAATCCCGGAGTGACCGAGATCGTCAAGATCTCCAACCGCGGACACTCGCTGACGATTGACCACGGCTGGGGTGAAGTCGCCGATACCGCCCTGGCATTCGTTCGACGCTTCGCCTAGGAGTTTCGCTCGCCCACCGAGACACCGAGACGCCGAGACGCCCTCACCCGAGCGGCGCCCGAGCGACAGCCGGGGTGCGGCTCAGAGCGACTCGTAGACGGCGGCGATGAGCGCCCGATTTCTGGTGCTCTGCCAACGGGGTAGAACGTCGTTCATCACGTAGCCGAAGGCGATGCCGGACCGGGGATCGCCGAATCCGACAGCTCCACCGGTTCCGAAGTGGCCGAAGCTGCCCGGATTGGGTCCGAATGGCCTCCGCGCCGTCGTCGGGGTGAACCCGAGCCCGAAGGTGACGTCTTCGCCGAGTACCGGGCAGAAGCCGGACGATTGCGGTGCCGTGGCTTCGGCCAGCAGGTCGGCTGACAGCAGGCCGGGCGAGGCTGTCAATGCGTCGTACACGAGGGCAATCCCTCGAGCGGTACCGTGGCCGTTGGTCGAGGGCACCTCCGCGCTCCGCCAAATTCTCGGTGTTGACCACCCCGACGGACGAGTAGCCGGCCGGGTTGAAGTAGCTGAGCATGGTCATGAGCTCATCACCGGTCAGAGCACCGAAGTCGACCTCGACATCGGTCGAGCCGTTCCAGACGACATCGGCACATCTCGAATGCTGCTGCCGCGGAACGCCGAACCAGACGTCAGCCTCGAGCGGTCCGACCAGCGCCCGGAGCTGAGCGCCACAGGTCGTCCCGGTGACTCGCCGGACCGTCTCTCCGATCAGGTGGCCGTAGGTATTGGTGTGGTACGCATGGCGGGTACCCGGCTCCCACCACGGCTCTGACGCAGCCAGAGCACCGGCCATCCGATCCCACTCCCACAGATCCGCATCGGTCAGGGGCTGGCGGATCGCCGGCACGCCGGCCCGGTGGCACAGGGCGTGGCGAAGCGTGACCGTGTCCTTGCCGGCAGCCGCGAACTCAGGCCAGACCGAATGGAGCGGATCGTCGAGATCGATGAACCCCTGCTCGACGAGACGAAGCGCCAGCAGGGCGACGAGAGCTTTGCCCACGGAGTAGAAATTCACGAGCGTGTCGGGCTGCCATGGTCTCGAACGTCGATGGTCGAGCCAACCGCCAACCAGGTCGACAGCGGTACGGCCGTCGATAAGGACGCACACTCCTGCGCCAATCTCGCCCCGCTCCGAGAAGTTGCGTACGAACTCGTCCCGGACACGGAGAAACCGGACATCGCACGTACCGGCGATCGGTACATCCACAGGCGCAGTATTCCACCTGCCGGGAGCGGAGGGCTCCGCGCGGGCCGGGTCAGATAGGAACGTCGGGCCCGGATCCGAGGCATGGACCGGCCGGCTGCCTGGTGGTCCCACGCCGACGTGGAACCGGCCCGCTACTCCTCGCCGGGGATCTCGATGACGACCCCGCCATCGATGATTGTGCCGTAGTCGGCGTTCACCGAGTTCACGGCGTCCGGTGACGCCGCCAGTTGGCTCTCGGCGGAAATGGCGACGAGCGACGTGCAGTCACCGGAGACTGCTTGCACCTTGGTGGATTCGGGAATGCCCAGAGCCACACAGCGTGCACAGAAATCGATCAGGTCGCCGAGGGAGACCCCGGCGGCGTTCTCCACTGATCTCGAGGCGGCCCCCACGTTCACATCATCGCACCCGGCGTCAAACGCCGGTAGATGACGACGCCCGGCGTGATGACGTGAACGCCGAGAGCGTCCTTTGTGGTCATCGGGAAGATCGTCCCCACCTTCTCGGGCATCGCCCGCACCCACCCAGGACCTTCGTCCAGGCCAGAGGTCCCGTCCACGAGGACTGAATCCCAAGTGAAGGCCGGATGCGCGATTGAGGCCGGATGCGGGAGCGAGGGGGGCTACCCCCACCTGACGAATCCGGCTGGCCGGATTCCCGTAACCTCCGATTCTCTCTATGGTTGGCGTGTGAAGATAGACGAGCCGCGCCACCCGGAGAGGTGCGACACCACCGGACACCGCCATACCCCCGACAGCACGGATTCTGGCGTCAGGACCACATGCTGATCACCTGGGGATCGGAACCCAACTCCCGGCTGGAAGAGATCGCCCGAACAGTCGTCGAGACTCCGTTCACCCGACGCACGTGGTCCGAGCTGCTCTTTCTGACCGTGGGTATGCCCATCGCGTTCATCGGAATCGCGTTCGTGGGTGTCACCATGGCGGCCGGCATAGTGCTGGCCGTCACCTTCATCGGGATCGCCCTCATCGGAGTGGCGGTGCGAGGGGCCCGGGGCATCGGTGGGATGCAGCGACGGCTGGCCGGTGCCCTGCTCGACGAGACCATTGCCGAGCCGGAGCCGTTCGCGCCCCGACCCGGATATCTGGGGTGGTTGCAGTCTGCCCTCCGGGACCGGACAGGCTGGAAGGCGATGGCCTACCTGGCCATCAAGGTGCCACTGACCTTCGTGGCCCTCTTCACCGCCTTCAGTCTCTGGTGGGACGCGTTCCGGTGCCTCACCTATCCCCTGTGGGGGATATCGAACCACGGCGGGGTGGCGGATTGGGGATTCGCCCGGCTCATCTTCCATCCCGCCTATCTCACCTCGGGTAACGGCGGCCCCTTCGTGGCCCTCGCCACCGTGATCACCGGGGCCATCTTCTTCTTCATCGCCCCGTGGCCTGTCCGGTTCTTCGACTACCTCGACCGTCTGCTCATGCGCTCACTGCTGGCTCCCGATGCCATGACCGTCAGGGTCCGGAACCTCGAATACGCCCGGGCCCAGACCGTCGACGCTTCCGCCGCCACCCTGCGGAGAATCGAGCGGGATCTCCATGACGGAACCCAGGCCCAGCTGGTGGCGCTGGCGATGCGCCTGGGGATGGCCAAGGAGAAGCTCGCCGACCCGGACACTCTCGATATCGACCAGGTGAGGCAGCTCGTCAACGATGCCCACAGAGGAGCCAAGGAGGCGATCGTCGAGTTGCGGGACCTGGCCCGGGGCATCCACCCACCGGCCCTCGACGTGGGGCTGGAGGGTGCTCTGGCCACGCTGGCAGCGCGGAGCACGATACCGACCGAGCTCTCCGTCACCATTGACGAGCGCCCCAGCCCGGCCATCGAGGCCATCGCCTATTTCTGCGTAGCCGAGCTCATGGCCAACGTCGCTCAGCACGCCTTCGCCTCCCGGGCCAGCGTCTCCTGTAGCCAACAGGGCCGTTGGCTCCGCCTGGTGGTTCGAGACGATGGCGTCGGAGGGGCCCAGGCGGTCAGCACCGGTTCCACCTCGAGTGGGTTGAGCGGGCTGGCCGACCGGGTTCGGACCGTGGACGGAAGCCTCGAGGTCACAAGCCCCCCACGGGGGCCCACGGTCGTGACCGTCGATCTCCCCCTTCGGGCCTAGCCGGCGGTGCCGCTCCGAGTCGCCATCGCCGAGGACTCGGTCATCCTCCGGGATGGACTGGTCCAGTTGCTGCTCGACCGCGGATTCGAGGTCACCGCCGCGGTCGCCGACGCCGGGGCGCTGCGGGCCGCGATCGAACGGGAGCGGCCGGACGTGGCGGTGGTCGACATCCGGATGCCGCCGTCGTTCACGGACGAAGGGCTCCGGGTGGCGATCGAGCTCCGTCTCCGCCACCCGGGACTAGCCATACTCATGTTCTCGCAGTACATCGAGACCCGGTACGCGGAGGAGCTGCTGGGCAACGATGCTGCGGGTATCGGCTATCTCCTCAAGGACCGCGTGGCCGACGTGAGCCAGTTCGTCGAGGCTCTGGAGCGGGTGGCGTCGGGAGGAACGGCCCTGGATCCCGAGGTCGTCACCCAGCTGATGGGGGCCTCACGGCGCCGTGACTCGATCACCGTGCTGACCACCCGGGAGAGGGACGTCCTCTCCCTCATGGCGGAGGGACGGACCAACACCGCGATCGCCGCCTCGCTCTCAGTGTCCGAAGGAGCGGTCGAGAAGCACGTGACCAACATCTTCTCCAAGTTGGACCTTCCCGTCTCCCAGTCCGACCACCGACGTGTCCTGGCCGTACTCCGCTACCTCGACACCTGACCTCCGGTCTCACGTTCGCCTGAGGGAGTGGTCGGGGCCCTCACCGTTGCCATCGGACCGCCATGCGTCCCCGATCGGGGGGTTTCCCCCCCTCGAATCACCCGCTAGCCGCATTCCATCTGCGGTTCAGCCGTCCTACCCTGGAACCATGCTCACGACCGGAAGTGCCTTATGAGCCTCACCATGTCCACCGCGAAAGAAGGCCGCCGCGACTCAGAAGGCCAGTGGGCCGTGGAGACGCACGGCCTCACCAAGCGGTTCGGCGAAAACGTAGCGGTCAACGGGGTCGAACTCCTGGTACCACGTGGCTGCGCATTCGGCTACCTGGGGCCCAACGGCGCCGGGAAGACCACCCTCATCCGGGTCCTGCTCGGCCTGACCCACGCCGACGCCGGCACCATGCGACTGCTCGGCCACACCGTCCCCCGGCATCGTGCGGCCGCCCTGGCCCGGGTGGGAGCGATCGTCGACGAACCCCGGTTCCACGGGCACCTGACCGGGAGGCAGAACCTCCAGATCCTGGCGGCGGCCCGGGAGCCGGAAGCCAAGCAGCGGATCGGGCCCTCGCTCGAGCGCGTCGGGTTGCTGCACAGGGCTGACGACAAGGTCTCGAAGTACTCAATGGGAATGCGGCAACGTCTCGGCGTGGCGGCCTGTCTGATCGGGGATCCGCAGCTCCTGATCCTGGACGAACCGATGAACGGCCTGGACCCGGCCGGCATGCAGGACATGCGCGACATGATCCTCTCCCTGGTGGCCGAGGGCCGCACGGTCGTGCTCTCGTCCCACCTGCTGGACGAGGTCGAGCGGACCTGTGATGCGGTGGCCATCGTGGACCGGGGTAAGGTCATCCGCCAGGGAGCGATCACCGATCTGCTGGCCGGATCCTCGTTCGTGGTCGAAGTCGAATGCGCGGAGCCGGACCGGGCCGGTGACCTGCTGAAGGGCACGGCCGTCGGCGGAGGCGTCGAGATCGGGCCTCTGGGGCTGAGAGTCACCCTGCCGGCGGGAACGGAGCGCGATGTCATCGCCGAAATCAACCGCGTGCTGGTGGGAGGCGGAGTCTCGGTGTACCGACTCCAGGAGGTGCAGACCTCGCTCGAGTCGTGGTTCCTACAGGTCACCAGCCGATTGGGGGCGTCCGAATGACCGCTACTCCTGATGTGATCGCCCCGGTGCCGACCCCGACCCCGATCCCGCTCGGTCGCTCCGGCGACCGCCGGGGCTCGTGGATCCCGACCGGCGGGATGATCGCCACCCGCATGATGGAGTTGCGGAGGCGACGGGGCCTCATGGTGGCCCTGATCTTCGTCACCATCGTCCTCCCCGCCGTCTTCCTCATCATCCGCCTCCTGGCCCACGCCTTTGCCCCGCATTCCTACGGGCCAGCCGGCGGGAAGGACATCTTCAACGCCCTCGTAGCCGGCGTGCTCTACGTCTTCGGCTTCATCGTGGCCGCCACCCTGGGTTGCACGGCCGGTTGTATCGACCTCACCGAGGGGATGTTCCGCCATCTGGTGGTCACAGGCCGCTCGCGATGGGCGCTCTACCTGGCGCGGATACCGGCCGGCCTGGCCATCGTGGTGCCGCTGGTGGCTATCGGGTTCACCATCGTCTGCGCGGTGTGCGTGTTCGCCGCACCCACCCAGATCAGCTATCAGGGCACCAACGTGCCTGCCGGCCTCTCGGAGGCCGGTTTCCAGCACTGGGCCGGGGACCATGCCAACGAGGTGGTGTGCAACTTCCCGTACCGAGTAGCCGGGCCCACCAACCCCGGCAATGTCGGCAATGTCCTCAACGCCGTCTCGTGCGGCGGTCCGGGGGGTGGGCCCGGTATCGTCAAAACAGGTCCGTCCGGATCCGGTGTGACCACCGCGCCGACGCCGGCGATGATCAGGGCCGCGGCAGTTCAGATCGCCACCCAGGACTATTCGGGCTACGCCTCCATCTTCCTCTCCCCTCCGGTCGGGCTCATGGTCCGTACCGGCCTCTGGATCGAGCTCGAGGTGGTAGTCGGCTTCATCGTCGGACTCGGTCTCGGGTCTCTGCTGGGGCAGCGGACCGTTGCCGTCATCCTGATGATCGTGCTGGAGATCGTCCTCACCCCGATCCTGTCGCGGGCCGCCATTCCCCACATGATCAATCTCCAGCGTTCGGTGGTAGGTCTGGCCGTGGCCCATCTGGAACCGTCAGGCCTCGGATTCGTGTTCGGAGGGGGTGGGGGACCCGACGGTGGTCGAGGCACCTCCCTTTTGGTGCCGGAGTCGAGGACGACGGCCGTCTTCGTCATCATCGCCTGGCTGGTCGGGTGGACGGCCCTCGGCGCTTGGAGAATGGTGAAGCGGGACGCCTGAACCTGACCCCGGCGCGGCCACGTTGCCAGCGGTTCGACAGCGAGAATCGCCCGTATCGTCGGAGGCGGCAGGAGCCGGGCCGCGCCGCCTGGCCGTGACCGGTCGGGACCACCGCCATTGGTGCTGATCACTGACTCGCTATCGGTGCATCGGCCCTGCGCACGCGAAAGCGCCCGTCCCACGAGTTGACGGGGATCGGGCGCTTTACTTCATTTGTACTCCGAGAACGGACCGCCTCGGGATCTGGCATCCAGAAGGGCTTCCTTGTCCTTTTCGCTACAACGCTCCCATTTCGAGCCGCTTGCCTTCGATCTACCTGGGCCTTACTGGTCCCGCACCATCCAATCTCAGGATGAGCCACCTTGCATGCTTCGCAAAAGCGCCTCCTTTCAGAATCCTCCCGGATCCCTCACCGCCATTATGTACCCGAGAGTTCGGATTGAAAAGGGTCGGATGCCTCTCGCTCGGCCGGCGCCCGGTTTATACGATGGTGCGATGCCCCACGACGAGAAGCTGGCCGAGCGCCTCCGCGTGCTGTTGGACGGTGAACCTCAGCTCACGGAGAAGAAGATGTTCGGTGGCATAGCCTTTCTGATCGGAGGCAACATGGCCATCTCCGCCAGTGGCCAAGGCGGGTTACTCGTCCGCGTCGATCCGAGCGAATCCGACCGGTTGGTCGCCACGACGAACGCCGAGGTAGCGGTGATGCGGGGGCGCCCGATGGACGGTTGGCTCCGCGTGACCGCCGACGATGTGCGGACCAGACGCCGGCTGGCTACATGGACGGCCCTGGGCACGGCCTACGCCCGCTCGCTTCCGTCCAAGCAGTGATGTCCACCGGCGGCGCAGGAGCCATGCGGTGAGCGGTACCGGGGCGGGTGGCACGGATCGTGGCTACCCTCGGGGTGATGGTCGGAGATCCTCTCTGGGAGCAGCATGCGGCCTGGTGGCAGGAGGGATTCACCGACGGAGCCGACCCGGAGTACGAACAGCAGATCCTTCCACTGATTGAGCAGTTTGTGCACGGGGCCCGGCGGGTCCTGGATGTGGGATGCGGTGAGGGACAGGTCAGCCGTCGCATCGCCAATCTGGGCGCCGAGGTAGTCGGCCTGGATCCGACGGCGGCACAGATCCGTACCGCTCATGGGCGCGGTGGCCGGGCTGGCTACATGAGGGCGCGGTCCGAGCGGATCCCCTGTACGGACGCCAGCTTCGACGCCGTGGTCCTGTGCCTGGCACTCGAGCACGTCGATCCGTTCGAGCCCGCCGTCGATGAGGTCGCCCGGGTACTTGCTCCGGGCGGCCTGTTCCTCCTGGTGATGGTGCATCCGCTCCTCCAGTCGCCCGGGAGCGGATGGGTCGAGGACCTGAACTCGGACGATCGCTTCTGGCGTATCGGCACCTATCTGCAGGATGACATCGCTGTCGACGAGATCGCACCCGGGGTTCATCTGCAGTTCGCCCACCGACCCCTCAACCGGTATGTGCACGCCATGGGCCAAGCCGGACTGTTCATCGAGGACATGGTGGAGCCCATCCCGCCCCCGGCCATTCTGGTCGAAACAGGCAACTTCCCCAACGCCTTTGCCATCCCGCGGTTGATGCTGCTGTGCGCTCGTCGCATCAGCTAGTGCGAGACCGTGCCTGGGCCAAGGTCGCCAGGGGAGGGCGACACCACTGCCGGTGAGGAACGTTCGGGGGCCATACGAAACGGTCAACTGCTGGCGCTCCCGCCTCCGTGGCAATCGGGACTACGTCGCCCGGCTACCGGTGGTTCGGTAGTGTGAAGGCCGTGGACGAAGGGCTACCGATCTCGCGACGGGCCATTCTCGGGGGCGCTGTGGCTGGGGCATCGGCGTTGGTGGCGGCAGCGGCCAGCGCCGGGTCCGCCGGGGCCTCCACGGTCGGTTCTGGTTCCCGGGCCAGGCCCAGGCCGGGTACTCTCCCCAATCCGGCCGCCGCCGCCGGCACCGACCAGCTCCCCCTGATCACCAACATCGTCGTGGTGATGATGGAGAACCACTCTTACGACAACATCCTCGGGATGATGAAGCACCGCGGGGACGGATTCAAGCTGGACGCCCACGGCCTGCCTGTCGTCACCAACCCCTGGCCGGAGGACAGCCCGACCCCGCCGCCGGTGAAGAGCGCGGCGGTGCGGGCCTTTCCCATGCCCAACCCGTGCCAGGAGGAGCACTACCCCTACAACACCTGGGACGCCTACTGGACGTCCTACGCCGGCGGCAGGATGAACGGCTTCGTGAAGAGCCAGAGCGGCCCGGTCTCCATGGGGTACTTCAAGCCAGCGGTGATGCCGTTCGTCAACTCATTGGCCGCAACCTTCCCGGTGTGCGACCGGTATTTCTGCTCGGTCGGAGCGCAGACCTATCCCAACCGGCGGTTTCTGATGGCCGGGACCTCGCTGGGACTGCTCACCGACACCTTCACATCCGCCCGGCCGCCCAACGGCACGGTGTTCGAGTCTCTGATGGCGCACTCCATCTCGTGGAAGAACTACTACTCCTCGCTTCCCTCCCCACTGATCTGGAGCTACCTGACCGGTGTGCCGGGCTTTGCCTCCCACCTGTCCAAGATCGACCAGTTCTTCGCCGATGCCGCCGCCGGCAGCTTGCCGTCCTTCAGCCTGGTCGACCCGGACTTCGACAATCAATCCGAGGAGAACCCCCAGGACGTCCAGTACGGAGACCAGTTCCTGTCCCGGGTGGTCAACGCCGTGATGGCCTCGCCCCAGTGGCCCGGCACCCTGCTGGTGTGGTGTTACGACGAATCGGGTGGCTACTACGATCACGTTCCTCCCCCCAAGGCGGTCAAGCCGGACGGCGTGGTCCCTGTCACCGCACCCGGGGACCACGGGGGAGGATTCACCCGGCTCGGCTTTCGAGTTCCGGCCGGTGTCGTCTCCCCCTTCGCCCGCCGGAACTACGTGTCCCACGTCGTCCACGACCACACCTCAGTCCTCAAGCTGGTCGAGACCAAGTGGAACCTGCCCGCCCTGACCTATCGGGACTCTGCCGCCGACAACCTCCTGGACTCCGTCGATCTGACCAAGCGGCCGGCCTTCCTGACGCCTCCCCGACTGGCCGCTCCGATCGACCCGTCGCTGGCCGCCGGCTGCCTGGCCACCGGTCCCGGCACCATTCCGCCGCCCGGCTCGGTCACCTCGCGGTAGCCGCGGCTGGCCGAGCTGAGCCCGACCGCAAGCCCAAGACGACGAGTCCTTCAGCTCCAATCAGCTGACGTAGCTGCAACCGCTCGAGACCGACCGGTTGGTTGCGGCGCCTATACCGGGCCAGCTGGGGATGGGTCGCAACCGACCGACTCAGGCATACGAAGCCAGGTACTCGTGGACTGCCCGCACCGCGCTCGATCCCTCTCCGACCGCGGCAGCAACCCGCTTCATGGATCCCAGCCGCACATCGCCCACGGCGAACACTCCCGGCGCGGAGGTCTCGAAGGGCAGCACCTCTCTTCCGGCGAAGACGGAGTCGGCCTGGATTTCGGCAGGGAGCGACCGGTCGGTGAGGATGAACCCCTTGTCGTCGAGAGCGACGGTGCCATGCAGCCATGACGTGGCTGGTGTGGCGCCGATGAAGCAGAAGAGGGCGACGCAGTTCTTGACCTGGCGATGTCCGGAGGGAATGTGTTCCAGGACGACCCGCTCCAGATGGGTGTCGCCGTCGAGGCCCTGTACCCGGGTTTCGCTCAGAACATCGACATCAGGATCCGCGGCGATGCGGTCGATGAGGTATTTCGACATGTTGCTCGACAGGTCCGACCGACGGATGACGATCGAAACCCTGCTACCACCCTGGCTCAGGTAGAGGGCGGCCTGTCCGGCCGAATTTCCACCACCAACAACTACAACATCCGAACCGCTGCACGATCGGGTCTCGATATCCGTCGCGGCGTAGTAGACACCATTCCCCTCGAACTGCTCAAGATTGGAGATTGCCAACCGCTGGTAGCGGGCACCGGTGGCGATGATGACGGCCCGGGTCGGTACCTCACTCTGGTCGAGGAGCGACACGACGTGGAATCCATTCTCGACGCGAAGTCCCGCCACCTCGCAGGGGCTGACCAGCCACGCTCCCAGTCGCTGGGCCTGGACGGCCGTTCTGGCCCCGAGGTCCCCTCCCGAGATGCCATTGGGAAATCCCGCATAGTTCTCGATGCGCGAGCTGGAACCGGCTTGGCCGCCCGGGCCGACGGCGTCGAGTGAGACGGTATCAAGTCCCTCCGAAGCCCCGTAGACCGAAGCGGCGAGGCCGGCAGGTCCCACGCCGATCACCACCAGATCGAAGGTCCGCCCGGGGATGGGATGGTACGTGAGTCCCATCTCGTCGGCGAACTGACCCGGCGTCGGGTGACGAAGGACTCCGGTAGGAGTGATGACAACCGGGGTGTCGCTGGGGCGCAGTCCCCTGCTCGCCAACAGCACCTCGACGTCGTCCGCCTCCTCGAGGTCGATCCAGGCATAGGCCAAACGGTTGCGGGCGGCGAACGTGCGGAGAGCCAAGGCGTCGCGTGAGAACCGCGAACCCAGGATCTGCACCGCCTCGCCTCCTGAAGTGGTCCGCAAGGTCTCGCGCCGCCCGACCAGAGCGCCAAAGATGGTGTCCGAAATGGTGGGCTTCGTCGCCATCAATCGACGGAACTCGTCGTGGAGAATGACGAGAACCACCCCCTCGCGGGTGGCCCGCGCCGTCAGATACGTGCGCTGTCCGGTGAGCAGGCCCAACTCCCCAACGAACTGTCCGGGCCCGTAGACCACCACCACCTGCTGGGTTTCGTCGTCTCGGACGACTTCGACCTCCCCTTCGATGACCACGTAGAAATCCCACCGTGCTTCGCCGGCACGGTAGAGGGCATCTCCGGCGGCCAGTTCCCGACGCTCCCCGAACTCCGAGAGTTCCAGGAGGACATCCGGCGAGAACGAAGGAAACCGCAGGTCAGATGGGTCGGCGACCACCATCGGCGATCGGCTGTGATCGAGGTCGGTCATCGGGACCTCATCCCAGGATCCTCGGCGCCGATAGAAGCGTCTGATGAATTGTGGGTCGAATGGTGCCGTTCTCCTTGATCGAGAAGGGCTGATGCTCGTACTCGAAGGTTAACTTCACCCCGGCCCGCGTGCCGAGAGCGGTCGGGGTATCCGTCCATCGGACCCGCTCAGATTTGGGGGCGGAATCGTGGCCCCGTCAACGGCGTCATGGGCGGAGTGCGCCGATTCGGATCTGGCGGCCGCCGGCCGCCGGCCCACGGTCAGCGATTGACCCCGGTCAGGGCCGAGGATGCTGGTAGTTGCACGGTGGCAAGCAAGTCGCTCCCGTCACCGGACACCGGGGATGGGGACCCGTGCTCCCCAAGAATCAGTGCTCTCGGCTGGTAGCGGCGCCGCCTGTCCCGGCCATGGCTACGGCGGCGCCCATGAAGCCTGCGAACTCCTCGGGATGGGTACGCGGGGCAAAGTGACCGGCCCCAGGAACTGCATGCAACTGGGCGTTCGGGAGGCACTCGACCAGCCATCGGGCCCCTTCGTAGTGCTCCTTGACCGTAGCCGTCCCATAGCCGACAAGGGCCGGTACGAGCATGTCCTGGAAATCGAACGGGGAGTCCAACTCTGACGCCATGTCCTGCTGAAAGGCCGGTCCCTCCGAGCGGAGCTCGTTCCTCACATCGGGCGGGAGCCGTTCCCACCCCTGGTCGCCCAGCAACATGCGGCACATGTTCTCGATGTCATCGGCCGGCTCCTCCGATGCCGCGACCTTGGCGTTGTAGCGCTTGGTACTCCGGGGCCACCACTCGACCCAGGTGAGGGGCGGCTCCCACAACCCGACTGCGGAACATGCATTCGGATCGATCGTTGCGGCGAGCATCGTGAGATTTGAGCCGAAGCTGTAGGCGACGACAACAGGAGGCTGGTCGCAACCGTCGAGGATCGCCAACAGATCATCGGCATGATCGATCATGGTCCGAGCCGGCCGGGCCCGGATCGATCGGCCGTAGCCACGTCGGTCGTAGAGGACGACCCGGCGATCGGAAACGTAGGGCAGCACGCCCCGAAAGCTGGTCGAGCGGTCGGGCGCTCCGTGGACAAGGACGATGGGCGGACTCACCGGCGGCCCGTGGACCTCGACATACACGGTCGACCGATCCATTGGGGCATCGTAGCGACGGCCGGCCGGTGGTGAGGGTGAATCGATCGGAGACACTCCGAGGCGTCTTCAGTTTCATGGAGCGACAGGAGTCAGGGTTTCGGCCTACCAGTCAGAGTCAGCGAGCCATCCTGCACACGTGGGTCCGTGGCACCGGGTTCCCCGATGGGCACGGTGACGCGCTAGGGGCTACTCAGCCTTCTGAGGCCGAGGCCGCCAGTACCCTCCCTCCACGATCACGACTGCCAGGCGCTACTTGTCTTCGGCCTCCAGGATGGCGATGTCTTCTTCGACGGCATGGAGCTTGCCGTCTTCTCCCACCACCGAGAGCTTTTCGTCTACTACAGCGTCGCCCTCTGGCGTGATGACAGCGACGGTCTCGTCCGTTGCCACGATGTTTCCTTCGCCGTCCACCGCCATTACGAGGTCATCGATGACGAGATTGCCTCCTTCGTCGACCGCGTCGGTCTCGATCTCCACTGTCTCCAGGGAATCCTCGCCAGCTGATGTGCCGTTGGTCTCGCTCATGGTGAGTTTCCTTTTCGCTGTTGTCCGTCGAAGGTATGAGCCAACTGCGATCAGAGCAAAAGCTCCGAGCACCGTCCACACCACGTTCTTCCGCTTCATTTCTTGTCCACCTCGACCTCTATTGTGACCGTCCACGGCGTCTGTGACCAATGCAGGTCACACAGCGGCTCTACGAGTCGGTCGTGGTTCGCCGTCGGCCCGGTTCGCCCATTATTTCAGGCCAGGTGATCGGAGGAGTTGCTGGGCGACCCGTTCTCGACTGAGGAAGGGGCCGATCTCATCGGTCAGCGTCGCGGCGTCCCATGCACCCGGTTGATGAGATCGACCCGTCGAACCGCCGACGGCGTCCGGAACGGCGAAGGTGATTCGGACCACCCACGAAGATCGGCGACAAAATCTTTTGTTGCCTACTGCTCGCCATCCGAGGGAACATGGACCGAAGAAAGGCAGTCGGGCCATCGTCATTCGTCCATGCCCTGGGTGCCTGTCGACACTCACGAGGAGACCGGATGAGGCGCGATCGTCCGAAGTGGTGGCCATTGCTATTGGGAGCATCGGTAGCGCTGGTGGCTGGTTTGCTCGTGGTGGGAGAGAGCGGCGCCGGAGCCGCAGTGGGCACGGCGGTCAACGAGCCCACGTACGGCTTCTCGTTCCTCCTTCCACCGAGCTGGAAGACAGTTCCCCTCAACGGCGGTGATGTGACAGCACTCCTGAACGCCGCAGCCCACAACGATCCGACGTTGGCCAATGCTCTGAGCGGTGAAGTCAATGGGGCGGCCTCGAAGGGCATCAAGGTGTTTGCCGTCGGTCCGGTCAGCGGCTCGATGGCGGCGAACATGAACATCGTTATCACGTCGTCCGCAGGGGCGCCGACCGGAAGTGAGTTCGCACCGGCGGCAGTGGCTGAAGCGAAGATCGGTCTCACTGAGCTCGGTACGAATCACACCAGGATATCTGTTGTCCACAATCGCCTCGGTACGGTCGCCCAAGCTACCTACGAGCTGACCCTGAAAGGATCGCCCCCCCAGTTCGGCGATCAGATCTACGCGATGCACAAATCGTACATAGAGATCATTTCAGTGACTACCTCGAACCCGTCGAAATCCCAGGCGGCGGCACGGGTGATCGTGAACAGTTGGCGGTGGCAGTAGCTCGCCGGTTCAACGTAAAGAGCCTGGTCAACCGCGTTTGCGCCCCACGTGGGGAGGAGTGATGTCGATATGGCGAAATCCGTGATCTTCAGTCTGACGGTGGTCGGCGACTCTGCCCGAGCCAAGGCCACCGCGGAACAAGCTCTCGTGGACAGACAGTTCAGGGTCAACTGGACAGACGATTGGAGCGCCATCGCCGAACGTGGCAACAAGGTGGCAAATGCATTGGCCGGTGCCATGGCTCAATACATGAAGGTGATGGTCTCTCTCCATACTGGAGGCGAGCCAGGTCACATCGTGATCCGGCTGCAGAAGGGGTCATCGGGCGCCATGGGAGGTGCGATCGGCGTATCCCGCACCACCAAGAACCTGTCCGCCCTCCGGGATCAACTGGCCGAGACCTTCCAGGCTGCAGGAGTTCTCGTCGGCGTGACTCAGGATTGACGGTCCTGATCGATGCGAGAATCTCCGGCGTGATCCGAACCTCGCCCTTTGTCCACCCCATCACAGTCCGGTACCTGGAGGTTGATCAACAGCGGGTTGTTTTCAACATGTGGTACCTCGCCTATCTGGATGACGCCATGACCGCCTTCCTTCTCGAGGGGGACTTCCCTACAGCCAAATGGTCGGCCGCGGATGCGATGTCCAACTGGTCCACACCGAGCTCGACTGGACAGGTTCCCTTACCTGGTCCAGCCCCGCCCGGGTCTTGGTCGGCCTCGCCAACGTCGGCCACACCTCCTTCACGCTTCAGTTCGATTTCCGCTCTCTCGACCAGATCGTCGCCACCGCCAGCAGCGTCTACGTTTCGATTCACACGGACGGATCGGGCAAGCGCAACCTGCCGCCGTTTCTCATCGAAGCGCTGGGAGCAGTCAGTCCTCTGCGGGCCTGAGGAGATCATCGGCCGGCGTAGGCCCGTTGGACCGGATCCGATCACGGTCCCCCCTGACCCACAGAAGAGATGCGAACAACGCCTCAGCCGGCCCCGGGGTGTGTCTCCGGAGGAAGGGCTTCAGCTTTGCCTCGGACTTCGGGAGGATTCGAGCCGGCACCTCGTGCCGGCTCAGTCGCTACGGTGGAGTCCGGCGGGGAACGGCAATTGACGACGATCGGAGACCGGCAATGACCACAAAGTCCGCCTTCACAACCGAGGAGTGGCAGCTCATCCTGGAAGCGCCACCGAGTGCGGGAATGATCGTGGTCACGGCGCAACGAGGCGGATCGTTTCGCGAGAGCATCGCCATCGCCAAGGCCTACGTGGAGGCCCGCCGACAACACGGCGAGAGCGAACTGCTGGATGCGATCGTGGCGGCCAAACCTGAGCGGGACCACACGCACTACCACTCCCCCGACGAGTTGAAGCAGAGCGGACTGAAACACCTGCGTGACTCAGTGGCCCTCCTGGAGCAGAAGGCCACCCCGGCGGAAGTTGACGACTATCGCCGGTTCATCATCACGCTGACCCACAAGGTCGCAGCTGCCCATCGGGAGCACGGTGTAGATGTGAGCGAGTCCGAGCAGGCGGCAATTAACGACATCGCGGGAGCCTTGGGCACAACTGCCGCCTAGGAGCGACCGAGTCCCACCAGGGCATCACCCAGGGTCCTCCCGCTCTGAGATGGGGCCGGCGCCTGTTCGTCGCCGCCCCGCTGACCCGCGGCACGATGTTGAGTCCGGTTGAGGGCGCAGCGCATGGAACCTGCTCAGCCGACCGAGTTCACACGACGTTCACTGTGGGAGTCGATCCGCCCCGTGGTCGGAGCCGGAGGAGGCGGGCAGCCCATTCCCAGGCTCGCTATCGTCTGGTGCTGGTGTGGCTTGTCGGCAAGGGATGCCACCGACACAAAGGTTCGCACCGTGATAACGCAATCCGATTGTCCGAACTGTCACCGCACCCTCATCCCCAAGCTCGTCATCCGGGGCGGAGTATGGAGGGGAAGCGGCCCTGACCCCGGTATTTCGTACATGTGCCGCTGGTGCGACTACGAGTGGGCCGAGCGCACCAGCCAGGCGTCCTGACAGAAGGAGCCGTATCCAGTTTCGACGGGACTACTCCGGCTTCGGCATGCACCGACGCCCCCCGTTGGGCCCGCCGACGTCAGCTCCGACGGGCCGGCTCTCCCCTGCCTCAGCCGACCAGGCGGGTGCCGCCCGCCGGTTGGCGACCCAGGCACGGGACCGTCCTTATGCAGTTCTGCGCGGCACCTTATGTTGCTCTTGAACTCGGTCCCTAGGTTCAGTACCAGGAGGCAAGCAGACCACGCCACTGCTTGAACGAAGATGGTCCTACTCATCATGATTCCTTTGATTGCATTCACGTTTACCTGCGCGGCAATACCACTGTTCACCAGCTGACGCTGGCCTGATCGGATGGGACGGCCATCCCTCATCCGACTCGCCCATTGATCTGCACACGGAGCCTGTGGGGGCTGCAAGACTTCGGTCATGGAGGTGCACCTGGTGGACGGGACGTATGAGCTGTTCCGCCAGTACTTCGGCCAGCCCCCGAGGAAGGCGGCTGACGGCGAGGAGATCGGTGCCGTCCGTGGTGTCCTGCTGTCCCTGCTCGGCATGGTGGCCGACGGCGCCTCCCATGTGGGCGTGGCCACCGACCATGTCGTCGAGTCGTTCCGCAACGACCTGTGGCCCGGCTACAAGACCGGCGCCGGCATCGAGCCCGAGCTGCGCGTCGCAGTTCGGCATCCTGGAGACGGCCCTGGAGGCAATGGGCCTGGTGGTGTGGCCCATGGTCGAGCTCGAGGCCGACGACGCCCTGGCCTCGGCAGCCTCGGTGGCCGCTGAGGATGGTGCCGTCGACCGGGTGATCATCTGCACCCCGGACAAGGACCTCGCCCAGTGCGTGGTCGGTGGGCGGGTGGTCCAACTGGACCGGCGCAAGGGGGTGGTGACCGACGAGGACGGGGTGTGGGCGAAGTTCGGGGTCGCCCCCGGTCCATCCCCGACTGGCTGGCCCTGGTGGGGGACTCCGCCGACGGCTTTCCCGGACTGGCCGGATGGGGCCGACGGTCGGCCTCGGTGGTGCTGGCCCACTACGGGACCTTCGACGCCGTGCCCGACGATGTGGCCAGCTGGGATCCCGAGGTGCGGGATGGATTGCGGGGGGCGGCCACCCTGGCCGCACGACTGGCCGGGGAGCGGGACCGGGCCGAATTGTTCCGGGACCTGGCCACCCTGCGCCGGGATCCGGACCTGCTCGACCGGGTCTCCTCCCTCCGCTGGGCCGGACCCACCGGCCGGTTCGACGAGGTATGCCGCCGGCTGCGGGACCCGGCCCTGGCCGAGCGGGCCCATGCCGTGGCGGCCCGCTGACCGTTTCCACCGGCTACCCGCGGGTGCCGAAAACCTCCTCCAGCTCGGTCGGCACCGGCGTGTCCAGCTGGGAGTAGGTGCACGACGCCGGACTCCGGTCCGGACGCCAGCGGACGAAGGACGTGGCGTGCCGGAAGCGGTCCACCTGCAGGTGGTCGTAGGCCACCTCCACCACCAGCTCGGGGCGGATCGGCTCCCAGCTCAGGTCCTTGCCCGCACTCCACCGGCTCTGTCCCCCGGGGACGCGGCCAGCCGGTGTTCCCTCCGGGAGCCAAGGGTGGCCGCCGGTGGCGTCGCGGCGGTACGGCTCCATCGCCCCGACGAACTCCGCCCGCCGGGCGGCGCTGAACCCGGAGGCCACGCCGACATGATGGAGTACGCCCGACCCATCGAACAGGCCGAGGAGCAGGGAGCCGACCACCCCCCCGGTCTTGTGCCACCGGAACCCGCCGACCACGCAGTCGGCCGTCCGCTCGTGCTTCACCTTCATCATGGCCCGCTTGTCGGGCTGGTAGCGGAGCTCACCGTCCTTGACGACCACGCCATCCAGTCCGGCGCCCTCGAACCGCGAGAACCAGTCCCGGGCCACGTCCGGCCGGGTGGTCACCGGGGTGAGATGGACAGGAGGCCGGGCCGGGCCGAGCGCCTGCTCAAGGGTCCGGCGGCGGGCGGCGTAGGGCTCGGCCTGCAGATCAGCGTCGTCCAGGGCCAGGAGGTCGAAGGCCACGAAGGAGGCCGGCGTGGTGCGGGCCAGCAGCTCGACCCGCGAGTCGGCCGGATGGATCCGCTGGGACAGGGCGTCGAAGTCGAGCCCATCCGGGCCGGCGATGACGATCTCGCCGTCGATGACACAGCGCCCGGGCAGATTGGCCCGCAGCGTGTCCACCAGCTCAGGGAAGTACCGGGTCAGCGGCTTCTCGTTACGGCTGCCCAACACGACGTCGTCTCCGTCCCGGAACACGATGCACCGGAAGCCGTCCCACTTGGGCTCGTAGTAGAGGCCCTCCCGTTCCGGCAATTCACGGGTCAGCTTGGCCAACATCGGTGCCACCGGCGGCACGACGGGAAGAGCCACTCCCGAATGGTACTCCGGCCCCGATATCCCGGGCCGCAGGCCCCGCTATCCGTGCCCGGCGGTCCAGGCCAGGAAGTCGTGCAGGGGCAGGGTGTTCATCACCCTGTCCACCGGGACGCCCACCTTGGCCGCCTGTTCGCAGCCGTTGCGCTGCCACTCGAGCTGGCCCGGGGCGTGAGCATCGGTGTCCACCACCACCATGCAGCCCAGGGACAACGCCAACTCCAGCAGCGGTTCGGGCGGGTCGAGGCGCTCCGGCCTGGAGTTGATCTCGACGGCGGTGCCGTTCGCCGCGCACGCCCCAAAGACCACCTCGGCGTCGAAGGTGGAAGGTGGACGGCCCTTCCCCACCACGATCCGACCGGTGCAGTGGCCCAGAATGTCGGTGTGGGGGCTCTCCACGGCCCGGAGCATCCGCCTGGTCATCTCCGGCCCCTCCATGCGCAGCTTCGAATGCACGCTGGCCACCACCACGTCGAGCCGGGCCAGCAGTGCCTCGTCCTGGTCGAGGGCCCCGTCGACCAGGATGTCGACCTCGATACCGGTGAGGATGCGGAAGGGGGCCAACTCGTCGTTGAGCTCGGCCACGACGTCGAGCTGGAGGCGCAGACGGTCGGCGTCGAGTCCGTGGGCGACGGTCAGTCGGGGACTGTGGTCGGTGAGGGCCCAGTAGTCGTGGCCGTACTCCCTGGCCGCCTCGGCCATCTCCCCGATGGGGGATCCCCCGTCCGACCAGTCGGAGTGGCTGTGGCAGTCCCCCCGGAGCCGGCCGAACAGTTCGGCCGCCGCCGCGCTCATGGCCGGCGGGGCGGCGGCCTCCAGCCGGGCCAGGTACTCGGGCACGTCGCCGGCCGTCGCCTCGCCGATGACCTGGGCACTGGTCTTCCCGACATCGGGGATCCTCTGCAGCCGGGCCGGGGTCATGGCGGCCAGCTCGTCGACGGGCAGGTCGGCGATGGCGGCGGCGGCCTTGCGGAAGGCCCGGACCTTGTAGGACTCGGCACCGTCCCGCTCGAGGAGGTAGGCGATCCGGCGGAGAGCCCCGGTCGGATCCACCGGTCAGGCCTTCTTGGCCCGACTGGGGGACACCCGGGGTGGCTCGTCGGGCTGTTTAGGGTACTCCGGTGGCCACGGGGCATCGTGGAGGCCGTCGGCCCGGTCCCGTGCCGCCAGGTCCAACAGGGGCTGGAGTGACTGGGGCTCGGAGGCGATGGCCGACCAGGGGTCCCCTCGCTGGTCGAGCAACTCGGGGACCGACAGGATGGTCAGCTCCTCGGGGTCGACGGTGTCCACCTCGTCCCAGGACAGGGGGGTGGAGACCTGGCCACCCACCCGCGGCCGGGCGAACCAGGCCCCGAAGACGGTCTTGTGGGGGGCGTTCTGGTTGAAGTCGACGAAGATCCGCTCACCCCGCTCCTCCTTCCACCAGTTGGCGGTGATCAGGTCGGGATGGCGCCGCTCGAGCTCCCGGGCCAGCGCCACCGCCCCGGACCGCACCTCGAAGCTGTCCCAGCGCGGCTCGAGCCGGGCGTAGACGTGGAGGCCCCGATTGCCGGTGGTCTTGGGGTAGGCCGGTGACGCCCAGCTCGGCCAGCAGGGCGTGCACGCAGACCGCCGCCGCCCGGATCTCGCCGAAGGAGGTGCCCGGCTGCGGGTCGAGGTCGATGCGGAGCTCGTCGGCGTGGCCCGGGTCGTCCGCCCGGTAGGGCCACAGGTGGAGACCGAGGCACCCCAGGTTCACGGCCCACAGGACGTGGGCGACGTCGGCGACGACCAGGGCGTTGGAGGTGGTCCCGTTGGGGGTGGTGACCACGGTGGTCTGCAGCCAGTCCGGGGCCCCGGCCGGCACCCGCTTCTGGAAGAAGGACTTCCCCCCGGCTCCGTCGGGGAACCGCTGGAGCATGGCCGGCCGGCCGAAGGCGGTGACCTCCAGCGCTTCGGCCACGGCCACGTAGTAGGAGGCCAGCTCGAACTTGGTGGCACCGAGCTCGGGGAAGTAGATCTTGTCCGGGTTGGAGATCTCGACGGTCCGGCCCGAGACCTCGATGGATCGGACCTCTTTGGCGGGCACGGACCCACGCTATCCGGCCCGACCACGGCGATCACCTCCCGGAGGTTGTCGCCCCTCGGGGGCTGGGGTCCGGGCGCCGGTCCCGACTCGGCGCCAACAGATCTGTATCCTCGGGCCATGGACCCGACCGGTGACGAGAGACGCAGCGCCCGGGAGTGGCCGTGACCAGGGAGGGGCTCGTCGGGTGGACGGGATGGGACCTGCGCACGGGCGCCAACGCCGACCCCGACGCCGCCCGGCAGTTCGCCCGATCAGCGCCCGGTGACCCCGCCTCCGGTGGTCGCTATGAGCTCCTGGCCGTGGCGGCACGGGGCTTCCGCCCCCCGGCGTTCCTGAGCGCGACCCAGGCCGGTGGCGGAGCGGGCGCCGCCAAGGTCGCCCAGGAGCCGGACCAGCCGGGGTTGCGGCGGACGTGGTCACTGCTCTACCGAACGGTGGCCGAGACCGCCCCGGCCGAGGTCGTCCCCTTCGCCATCTACCTGTTGGGCGTCAATCCCCCGAGTGACGCCACCGAGGACGAGCTCGTGGTCTTCAACGACTTCTACACCGACGTCCACCTCCCCGAGGTGGCCGAGCGGCGCCACGCCCTCCGCGCCGTCCGGTACGAGCTGGTGGAGGCGGTCCGATCGCCCTATCAGGGGGCTCCCCGGTTTCTGGCCGCCTACGAGGTCGACGAGGAGTCGGCGGCAAACCGTCGGCACTCGGGGCCCCCGTACGCCACCGGCCCCGAGGTCTGGCAACGGCACAAGACCCCGTGGCGCCTCTGGTACCGCCGGCTGGACCCTGAAGCGGTGCCGGGACCGGCCTGACCGGGGCCGCCGACCCGCGTTCCGATCCGGGAGGGATCACTCACGCTCCGGACTGCAGACGTCCTCGGCTGTGCTCGTGTCACCGTCCCCGAGGCGATCGGTCAACCGGTCGACAAAGGCGACCTGGGTCTTGATCAGCTTGACTCGGGCCGTCGCCGCGGACACCCATTCGGCCTTGTCCACCTCCGGGAACGACTGTTTTCGACCTGACCTCGGGGGCCACTCCAGTTCGAACTGGTTGCTCACCAGCTGGTCGACCTGGAGGTGCGGCGCCTCGACCGCCCACACCGTGACCAGCTTCCCGCTCGCCTGCCTAACCTGGCCCAGGTCGATCCGGGGCCCGGCAGGGGCCGGCACACCGATCTCCTCGGCGAACTCACGCTCGGCGGCCACGGACGCTTCCTCGCCGTCGCCGTACTCTCCCTTGGCCACGGACCAGGCTCCCTCCTCTTTCCCGACCCAGAAGGGTCCCCCGGGGTGGACGACGAAGAGTTCGAGCGTCCCGTCCGTGCCGATGCGAAAGGGAAGCAGTCCGGCACTTCGCTTGGGCATGGGCCCGCTCCTCCTCTCCCGCCCCCTGGTGCAGCTCGCTCGGGATCATTCGGATCTGGTCACGATCGCACGGCGTACCATTTGTAGTCGAATACTCCCTACCTGCGTGTTCGCTGACCCAGATGCAAAATCTGCCCTACCAGCCGGACCCCTACGCTTCGGCGTTCGTCACGGCGGCGGGTTCACCGGTGACTGGATTGCAGGCCGTGACACGACTGTCGGCGAGCGGAGCCGGAACCTGGCTGGACGTATCATGTCCACTCCCCGGTGGACTGTCGGAAGTGGGCGGGGGCGATCGGGGTGGGACAGGCCGCTCGAGGTGAAGGTGATGCTGCGATGACGACAATCTCGGGAGGGTCCACACTCGGCGGCCGTTACGTTCTCACCACCCTGATCGCCAGTGGCGGCATGGGCGACGTCTGGAGAGCCACCGACCAGCGCCTTCGTCGCCAAGTCGCCGTGAAGGTGCTGCGGAGTGAGTTCGCTCTCGACGAGGTGACCCGCCGGCGGTTTCGAATTGAGGCGCAAGCGGCGGCGAGCTTGACGTCATCAGGGATTGCTTCGGTCTACGACTACGGCGAAGAGGTCGGCACGGACGGCGTTCAGCAGGCCTACATCGTGATGGAGCTCGTCCATGGCGAATCCCTCGAGGAACGCGTCCACAGGGAAGTTCGACTCGGGGTACCGCAGACGCTCGATATCATCGCCCAGGCAGCCTCTGCCCTCCAGGTTGCGCACGATCGTGACCTCGTACACCGAGATATCAAGCCGGCCAACCTCCTGCTCCGGACGGATGGGGTCGTAAAGCTCACCGATTTCGGTATCGTGCGAGTCCTCGACTCGACGTCGCTCACGCAGACGGGAATCATGGTCGGCACGGTGCGGTATATGTCGCCGGAACAGCTCTCCGGACACACCGCCACACCGGCGTCGGATGTCTACGCCCTGGGTGTCGTCGCCTATTTCTGCGTTGCCGGCCATACACCGTTCAACTACGAAGAGTCGATGGCGGTCGCCATGGCCCACGTGCACGACCCGCTGCCGCCGATGCCTCCGGACGTTCCGCCTGAAGTGGCGGAGTTCATCTCACAGATGCTGGCCAAGGACCCCGGTCAACGCCCGCCTACCGCAACCGATGTGTCGTTGCGGGCGTCAGCCTTGAAGGTCGCCGCGCCGGTAGCCGCTTCGACGCAGCGACAAGAGCGTCGTGCTCCGGCGTTGGTTCGAGCCGGCGACACGACCAGGAGGATGGTCGGCGGCCCCGTACCCGCCAAAGGCGTTGCTTCCGAGCCGACACAGACCGATAGCCCGCCCACCGCGGTCTTGTCGGTTCCTCCGGGAACCGACGACCCGCGGAAGGGCCGGCGCCGACGAGGACCGTGGGTGTTGATCTCGACCTTGGTGGTGGTGGTCACGGTGGCAACGGTTTTTTGGCTCGGAGCTGGGCCGACACCCGTGCAGGTGCCACGCCTGACTGGCCTGACGACCAGCGCAGCACTGGCACGGGTGGACCAGCTCGGGCTGCGGGCCAACAGGCGTCTTGTCGATGTGGACCAGAGGGCGGGGCGAGTGGTATCGCAGATGCCCAGAGGAGGCACCTCGGTACCGGCAGGCTCGCACGTACGCCTTACCATCGCTTCCGGTTATGTAACGGTTGAGGTTGCGGCCCTGCAGGGTCAGTCGGCCGCGCAGGTGGCGGCGGCGCTCTCGTCGCTGGGCCTCAAGCCGGTCCAGACGACAGTGGTCTCGACCACTGTGCCGGGCACCGTCGCTTCGATCTCTCCCGGCGGTCGGGTCCGATTGGGCACTCCCGTCGTCATAGCGGTTGCGGTGGCCCCTCCGCCTCTGACCACGACCACAACCACGACGAGTGCGGGAACCAACGGGACACCTCCCTCCCATGACAAGCATGCGAAGGGGAACGACCACTAGGCGCATCGGAACATCACCGTGGAGTGCTTAGCCCCGGTGGCCGGGTGGATCGACATCCACCGACGGCCATCCCGTCACGGGATGACGGTCGAGGTGACGGTGTACCTCACTCCCGTCCCATGGACCGGCATCCGGCCAGTTCGCCCGCCACCTGACGACGAGCTTCCCGATCATCGGGTGCTCCACGGAGCATCCACTTGACCCAATTTCGATTGTGTATCGTGAGTCACCTTGAACCTCATCTACGACCTGTGAGCTGGGATGCGAACCGCCTCTTGCTTTGCCCAGCCCTGAGATCCTGTCGAAGTGACCGTCGTCCGCGTAACCTCGGTGCGTGACCCCGAGCACTCCGCAACCACCCGGTCAGAGCGTCCTCCGACTGCGCATCCAGTTGAACGACGTCCACCCGGTGGTCTGGAGACGGGTGCTGGTGCCCGGTGCTGTGCGGATGGCCAAGCTGAGCGAGATGCTGCTGGCTGCCATGGGCTGGACCAACTCCCATCTTCACGCGTTCGAAGCGGGCGAAATGCGCTATGGGATGTGCTTCGACGATTACCCCGAGGGGGAGATCGATGAGAAGACCGTGACCGTGCTCCAGGCCCTGCGGGAGGAGCGGCGCTTCGCCTATGAATACGACTTCGGCGACAGCTGGGAGCACGACGTGGTCATTGAGGACCTGACCTGGCCGTATCTGGGGCTGAAGTTCGGCGTGTGCATCGACGGCCAGAATGCCTGCCCGCCGGAGGACGTCGGTGGCGTTCCCGGCTATGAGGACTTCCTCGAAGCCATCGCCGATCCCGAGGACGAGGAGCACGACCACTACCTCGAGTGGGTGGGGGGCTCCTTCAACGCCACCGAGTTCGACCTGGCTGCGGCCAACGCCGCCCTCCAGCGGATCCGCTGACCCCACGTGGTCCGCTTTCCGGCCCCCTTGGCCCGGGTGCCGGCCAGGCGACGGCGCTCGGTCCCGACCTCCATGATGTAGCCGCCGTCGAAGCGGCCCGGGCCGGCTTGGGCAGGCGGGTGGATTGGTACCCCGCTCCGCCGGCCCAGTTGCCGCCCGTTCTCAGCTGGCCCCCGCTGAGCCCGGCCAACACTTCAGTGGCCGAGCACCGACGGAAGTTCGAAGCGGCTGGTACGCAGGTTCATCTATGACCCCCGTCACCACTGAATGGGGTTTTCCGGGTGCTCAACGTGGTGCCAGGCTCCCGCGGGCGACAGCGCAAGCGGACGCCGGAACACGGTCGAGCACTCATCCCGACAAGATGTCCGGGCAATCGCTTCACCCGAAGCTCGATTCAGCCACTCTCTGGCACCGAAAACCGATGCCTGCGTAGGATTGTGCTGCGTCGGCGGAAGGAGTGCGGGATGACCACCGAAAACGTGGCGATCCTGTTCACGGACATCGTGGGTTCGACCGAATTGTCGCAGCGCCTCATTCCGGAAGCGGCCGACAAGGTCCGCCGGGACCACTTCTCAATCCTGCGTCGGGCCATTGCGGAAACGGGTGGTACCGAGGTCAAGAACCTCGGCGACGGTCTGATGGTGGTCTTCTCCTCGGCTTCGGCAGCCTTGTCGTGTGCAGTGGCCATGCAGCAAGGCGTCGAACGCGACAACAGCGACCGCGGCTACTCGATGGGCCTGCGCATCGGGTTGAGCGGGGGCGAGGTGACCCGGGAAGACGCCGACTACTTCGGAGACCCCGTGATCGAGGCAGCCAGGCTCTGTGCAACCAGCAACGGCGGCCAGATCCTGGTCGCGGACGTGGTGCGAGCGATGGCCGGTCGCCGAAGCCGTCACCGGCTACTTGGTGTGGGTTCGCTGGCCCTCAAGGGCCTACCGGAGCCAGTAGAGACCATGGAAGTTACGTGGGAGCCCCTCAGAACAGTCCCCGGCAACGATGTGCCTCTGCCCGGACGTGTGGGCGCACTTCCCTCGGTGGGAGTAGTCGGGCGGGCAGTCGAGGTTGAGGCGATGGCCGCCGCTGTCAAGCGCGTAGTCGATGGTGGCGGGCGGGAGGTGGTGCTCATCTCGGGTGAGGCCGGAGTGGGCAAGACCACTGTGGCGGGTGAGGCAGCACGGGCCGCCTTCGATGATGGGGCCTGCGTGCTTTTCGGCCACTGCGAAGAGGACCTCGCCACCCCGTACCGGCTCTTCGCCGAGGCGCTCGGGCACTATGTCGCCCACGCCCCCGAAGAACGACTCCTGACTCATGTGGAATCTCACGGATCCGAACTGACCCGGTTGGTCCCGGCCCTGGCCCGCAGGTTGCCAGACCTTCCACCCTCGACGGCCACCGATGCCGACACCGAGCGCTACCTTCTCTTCGGTGCAGCAGTCGATCTGCTGGCCATGGCCTCGCAGGACCAGCCCGTCATCCTCGTCTTTGACGACCTGCAGTGGGCGGACAAGGGAAGCCTGCTTCTGCTGCGCCATCTGGTTGCCACTGATCTTCCGATGCAGGTCCTCGTGCTGGGTACCTTTCGCGACAGCGAGCTGTCCTACTCACACGCCCTCCTTGACACCTTGGGTGCGCTGCATCGACAGAGCGGAGTGACCCGCGTGGAACTCACCGGGCTCGATGACGCCGGCGTGGTCTCGCTCATGGAGGCCGCGGCCGGCCACACCCTCGACGACACCGGAGTCGGCCTCGCCCACGCGCTCTACCGCGAGACCGATGGCAACCCGTTCTTCGTCAGCGAGGTGCTGCGGCACCTCTCCGAGACGGGATCCATCTATCAGGACGCAAACGGGCGGTGGTTGGCGGTCGCGTCGCTCGAAGTGATCGCTCTACCCGAAAGCGTGCGCGTGGTCATCGGCGGCCGAGTGGGACGATTGGGTCCCGAGGCTCAGCGGGTCCTGGCCCAGGCCGCTGTCATCGGTCAAGACTTCGATCTCGATGTCCTCGCCCGGTCCACTGGAGTTCCCGAGGACCAGCTGCTCGACATACTGGACAGGGCGGCCGCCGCCGCCCTGGTGAGAGAACGGTTGGACGCTCCCGGTCAGTACCGGTTCGCCCATGCACTCATTCAGCGGACCCTCTACGAGGACCTCGGGCCCACCCGCAGAGCCCGAGCGCACAGGAGAGCGGGTGAGGCTCTGGAAGCCATTTACGGGGAGCGCAACGGAGCCCACATCGGGGAGCTCGCCCACCACTGGTTCAGCGCCACCCAACCCGTCGACGTCACCAAGGCCATCGTGTACTCACGTCGAGCGGCCGAGGCCGCCCTGGCGGCATTGGCCCCGGACGAAGCTGTCCACTACTTCTCGCAGGCTCTCCAACTACTCGGACAAGAACGTGAACCCGATCCCCTCCTCGAGGTCGATCTGCTCATCGGCCTGGGGAGCGCCCAGCGGCAGGCTGGGCTCTCCTCCTTCCGCGAGACCCTGCTCGACGCGGCCCGCCTGGCCCAGGCCCTCGGGGCCACCGAACGTCTCGTGGCCGCGGCGCTGGCCAACAATCGCGGCCTGTTCAGCTCACTTGGCGTGGTCGATGGCGAAAAAGTGCAGGTGCTCGAGGCGGTGCTGGAAGCGATGCCGCCGGACGACAGCAACGAGCGTGCCCTCCTTCTTGCCACCCTGTGCAATGAACTCACCCACGGAAGGCCACTGGAGGAACGACGTGGCCTGGCGAACAGGGCCAAGGACATGGCGCGACGACTGGCCGATCCAGCCACCATCGTGCAGGTCCTCAACCTTGTCGAGCAGCCACTTGAGGCTCCGCCCACGCTCCACGAACGCGTAGCCGACACCAACGAAGCCCTGATGCTGGCTGAGACCCTCGGCGATCCCTACCACCACTACTTTGCCGCGGTCTATCGGCGAATCAGTGCAGCGGCCGCCGGAGATCGGCAAACGGCGTTGAGCTGTCTTGACCTCATGCAGTCGCTGAGCCAGAGGCTCCGGCAGCCGATTCTGATGTGGATTACCACCTTTCACGAGGCTGCCCAGGCTCTCATAGCCGGTGACCCTGAACGGGCAGAAGCCCTTTCGACCGAGGCGTTGCAGATCGGGACTGAATGTGGCCAGCCCGATGCCCTCTCCTTCTACGGCTCTCAGATGGTGATCATCCGCCATGAACAGGGGCGGCTGGGAGAACTCCTGCCCGTGATCGAAGCAGTCGCCGCCGAGACCGGCATGCCCGGCTACAAGGGCGCACTCGCTGCTTCCTATTTGGATGCGGATGGGGAACCCGATGCCGTTGCCCTACTTGAGGCTGCCGTGTCGGAGGGGTTCGCATCGCTTCTCGTCGGCATCGGGTGGCTCGAAGCTGTCACCGCTTATGCTCAGGTGGCCATCGAACTGCATCACGCGGAAGCCGCCGCCATCTTGTTCGATATGTTCGCTCCCTATCATGACCAGATGGGCTTCAACGGGTTGATGCCTCTCGAGCCCGTTGCGATGTACCTGGGTTCACTTGCGACAGTGCTCAAACGCTTCGATGAAGCCGAGACCTACTTCGTGGAGGCCACCGAGTTTGGCCATCGAATGAACGCACCCTTTTCCCTGGCCCGGACGAATCTCTCATGGGGCAGGATGCTCACCCACCGTGCCGCCGTCGGAGATATCGAAAGGGCACAAGACCTGCTGGCCGAAGCGCATCGGGCAGCAACGGACAACGGCTATGGGAGTGTCGAACGAAGCGCCCGCCAGGCCCTCCAGAGTTTGGCCCGACGCTGAACCTCGTAGTGCCTGAGCGCTGCGTCGCCCCGATCGGACCGACACCGCCGCTCCGCAGACCGACGGCGAGCTGATGTTTGAAAGGATTGTCAGCGGAGCCACTCGTTAGCGGGCCTGACACTCTCTGAGCGTGAACCCGCCCGGGCTTCCACGTGGTCGAGCCTTCCGGCCCCACAGACGTTCTCGGACTGGCGGTGACCATTACGCTCATGTGGGCTTCGGCCACCGCTGGAAACTGGACAGTTTGGGTCGATGGTGCGGAGACAGCCCGCATGGATGAGGGAGCGAAGGAAGCATGACCGACGTGGGACTGGTTCTTGGTGCCGGGGGCGTGGTGGGACAGGCCTACCACGCCGGAGTCCTTTCCGCCCTCTACGAGTCGGCTGGATGGGATCCCCGCTCGGCCGGCATCATCGTCGGATCGTCGGCGGGATCGATCACCGGCACCATGCTCCGACTCGGTGTTGGAGCGACCGACCTGGCGGCGATGGCCACGCGTTCACCGCTGTCGGAAAGCGGTTCGAAGCTGGTTGACCGTATCCTTCCCAACTCATCGATCCTCCCCATGCCTACACCGGCGTCGTGGTTCCGACCGTGGCGTCCGCCATCGCCGGCGCTCCTGTCGAGGATTGCCAGGCGGCCGTGGAGCTTCCGTCCCGATGTGGCCGCCATGACCATGCTCCCGGCTGGCAGAATTGACCTCTCCGAGCGCGCAGCTCCACTTCATCGCTTCGTTGGCGACCGGTGGCCTGAGGATCTCTGGATCTGTGCGGTGCGCCGAGATGACGGTGCCCGGGTGGTATTCGGTCGACCCGGCTCGCCTCCCGCGTCGCTGGCCGCCGCAGTGCTCGCCTCCTGCGCCATCCCCGCCTACTTCGCTCCCGTGGTCATTGGCGGGGTCGAGTACTTCGACGGAGGTGTCCATTCGCCCACCAATGCAGACGTCCTTCTGGCACTTCGCCCTGCGGTGGTCTTGGTCATCTCGCCGATGTCGGCGTCAAGCTTCCCGTCCTGGAGAGCCGATGCGCTGATGAGGTGGTCGGCTCATCGCCGCCTCGAACGAGAAGCTCGTCGCCTCACCGCAGCTGGCTGCAGGGTGGTCGGGATCGAGCCGGGCCCCAGCTGCCTCCACGCCATGGGCCTGCGGCCTATGGATGAGAACCGAGCGTCGCCGGTGGCGGAAACCGCCTATCAGGAGACGCTCCGTCGGATCGACGAAGGCCTCTTTGCCGAGATCCCGGCGACTGCGAGAGTCTCAAGCGGCCCTTGACCTGAGGTCCGGCCAGGAGGCCCGGCTCTCCCCGGTAGTAACCTCGGTGCCCGGGGCCCGGTGACGGTGTAGGAGGTGGTCCGAGTGGGAGTCGACCGCATGAGCCCGCTGGACGCGTCCTTCCTTCACATCGAGGACAGCGTCAGCCATATGCATATTGCGTCGGTGGGCATCTTCAGCGGGCCGGCGCCTCCCTTTATCGAGCTCCAGACCATGATCGAGGGCAAACTGACCCTGGTTCCCCGTTACCGTTGCGTGGTTCGCCACGTACCGTTGGAGCTGGGCAGACCGGTGTGGGTCGATGACCCCCACTTCAACATCGAGTACCACGTACGGCACACCGCCCTTCCTTCCCCTGGTGGCGAGGCCGAGCTCCGGAAGTTGGTGGGTCGGGTCATGTCCCAGCCGCTGGACCGGTCCAAGCCGCTCTGGGAGATCTGGGTGGTGGAAGGGCTCGATGAGGGCAACTGGGCAGTCCTCTCCAAGACTCATCACGCCCTGGTGGACGGCGTCTCCGGAACGGACGTCCTGGCCGTGATCATGGATCGTTCACCTGATCAGCAGCTATTTCCGACACTGGCTTGGGAGCCAGGCCCGTCTCCGTCGGCGCTCACCCTCGCTGTCGATGCCTCTCGTGAACTGTTGCGCAGCCCCTACGAACAGTTGAGCGCCCTTCGGAATGCGGTCTCCGTACCGCGACATGCTCTGGAGCAAGGGGTGTCGGTCCTACGAGGGCTGATGGCGATGACGGGGTTGGCCAAGCGAACGCCCACCTCCAGTCTCAACGGCCCACTGGGGCCCCATCGGCGCTACGGATGGGCCTCAACCACCGTCGGCGACATCAAGGCCATCCGAAATGAACTCGGCGGCACGTTCAACGATGTCGTCCTGGCTGCCATTACCAACGGATTCCGCGAGCTGCTCCTGTCACGGGGGGAGTCCGTGGATCGCGTCGTGCGAACGCTGGTCCCTGTGTCCGTGCGCCCTCGTGACAACAGCGGGTTGGCCGTCGGTGACGGGACGCTCGAGAACAAGGTCTCGGCCATGTTCGCTGAGCTTCCCGTCTCCATCGACGACGCCCCGGGGAGGCTCCGCGCCGTCAGTCGTCAGATGGCGGGGGTCAAAGACTCCCGCCAGGCCGTGGCCGGTGAGGCATTGACCTCGATGACCGGCTTCGCTCCACCGATGCTGCTGGCCCTGGGCATGCGGGTGTCCACCCGGATGGCCCAGCACCAGGTGAACACCGTCACCACAAATGTGCCCGGGCCCCAGCTCCCGCTGTACATGGGTGGCCGCCAGATGATCAGAGCCTTTCCCTACGTACCTCTGGGTGCCCAGATGCGGATAGGCGTCGCCATCTTCTCCTACAACGGTGAGGTCAGCTTCGGGGTGACCGGCGACTACGACACGACCGGGGATCTTGACGTTCTGTGCCGGGGCATCGAAGAGGGCATCCGGCAAATGCGGAAGACCGACGTATGAGGCGATAGACCCCACCGGCGCCAGGTCGGTCCTAGTCCCGGGGTGAGTCGGACCCGACCGCCCCGCCGCGCTCTCATCGACAGGGAAGTCGGTACCCGTCCACGCTCGAGTCGATGCGGGCCCCGTCGATGCCGGCTGCGTTGTCGGCGGGGCAGAACTGACTGGTGGTGAGGTTGTACTCGGCATTGAAGACACCCTTGCCGTTGGCGATGTAGGTACTCGCCTGGCCGCACTGGCTCCACTGGTTGCAGTTCTCGGTGAGCAGGCCATCGGCCAGCGGCTCCATGGTGGTGGCGAAGTTGTCACCGGTATCGACCAGGTTCTTGGCGATCCACCCCATGCCGAGGTTGTGGATATAGGAGGAGAGTGTGATCAGAAAGGTCTGCTCGTTGGACTCGGTCAGCGGGAAGCCGGTGGCACCGTCGTAGCCGGTGAAGGTCTCATCGAGATCGGTCTCCACGGCGTCGAAGCCCTTGGCACCGCACTGCTGCTGGATCATCGACTCGATGATGCCTACGGCCACGGGCGCGTTGATGTTGACGAAGTTCTCCTGGGAGTAGCCGGGGAGCACATTACCGAGAGTCCCGGCCGCCTTGAGCTGGTTGTAGTAGCTGGTAGCTATCCCCTCCTGGCCGGCCGTGTAGTAGTTCCCCGCCGAGCCGGCCTCCACATAACAGATGACGTGGGCGCCCCGGGCGTGGAGCGCTGCCACCGTGGACGCCGGGTTGATGATGCCGTCGATGTCGTAGACCGACGGCACCGGTGCCGGGCTGCCGTCGGGTAGGGAGTCGTCAGTCCCCAGATCGCTCGGGCTGCCGATGTCGAAGGGGTGGTTCAGTACCCACTGCCACGAGACGTTACCGGTCGGTATCGACCAGCGGCTCCTGGCCGGTTCGGTGGTGGTGGTCGTCGCGGCAGGTGGCGCCGGGCCGGTCGTGGTCGTGGGTGGTGACGGAGTGCCGGTGGTCGTGATGGGAGGCGGCGCAGTGGTGGTGGTGGTGGTGGTGGTGGACGAGCTGGCCCGGCACGTGACGGTGACCTGGTTGGCCGAGTTCCGAACCACCGCCAGCTGGCTGCCGTTGCAGGTCAACGAGTCGTTCTCCCCGGGCTGCAGGCTCACCGCCGATGCCGCCGCCTGCACCACGCCATACCCGGCGAGGAGGGGAACGAGCACAAGCAGGGTGACGAGCACCCGCTTTCGCATGGAGCGCTTCCACTGCATGGGCCCACTGAGCTTCATGATTGCTCACTCTCTGTGTCGGGCGGACTACCAGAAGTGCTTCAGCATTCCTCGAGAGAACATGCGCCTCGCATCGCCGAGCGAGACCTGTTGTGGCACCTGGTGACCGGAGCCAAGGGGTGGGATACTGCTTGGCACAGCGGTTACCTCACCATCTTGCCCATCCCGACCTGATCCGTCCACGCCGATGCGTGCGTCCCTGTCAAGGTCGGTACGTCCCGCCGACTTCTTGAGGGGTGGCCGACCGGCTAGGAACGAGGCCGCGTGCCCGTGGCTCCGTCCACCTCTGTATGCCGGTCGGTCGGGTGTTCTGTCCGTCGATGCCGCACGATGGTGTCGGACGTCCGGCGCCTCCACTTGGGTAGGGTTTCCGGATGACCGCCCACTTCGGTGCCTGGCTCCGCTACGGGGACCCGATCGACGGGGACGAGATCCAATTCGCCGTCGACCACTACCGGGTGGCCGTCCTCCAGCCCTGGGAAACGGAGGCGCTCGGCCGGCTGAAGTCGGAGCGGCCCGAGATGACGGTGCTCTGCTACAAGTGCCTGTCCTCGGTCCGCGGCTACGAGACCGGGCCGGTCATCAGTTCCGGCGTGGCCTACGGGGAGGCGGAGGAGAACGGGGAGCACTGGTTCGCCCACCGGGCCGACGGGACCACCCGGATCGGCTGGGCCAACTACGACGACCACTGGCAGATGGCAGTGTGGGAGGACGAGTACCGCCAGCGGTGGTGCGACAACGTGGCCGACGAGCTCGAGGGGTCACCTTGGGACGGCGTGTTGGCCGACAACGACGTGTACGACGACTATTACGGGCTCCGGCCTCCCATCGAGGGGGGTCGGGTCATGTCGGACATCCGGGATGCCCTCGACCGGTTCGTCACCGAGGCGGGCACCCGGTTGAACGGCATGGACAAGATCCTGGTGCCCAATATCGCCGAGTCCCACCGTCAGCCGGACCGGTGGCCGCGCCACGCCGCCTACGGCGGTGGCTACGAGGAGGTGTGGCTTGCCTACGGCCCCGATGACTACCTGGATCCGGAGACGTCGCTCCTCCAGACGGGTGAGGTGGAGGGACCCGGGCTCACCATCATGCGGGTGGCTTCCGACGGCACCGACCAGCACCCGAACTTCCTCTACGGGCTGGCCGCCTTCTGGGTGTTCGGGGGTGGCCGGGGTGGCGCCATCACAGCCACGGCCCACGACGGCTACTCCTCGACCCCCTACATCCCCGCCCTCGATGTCGACCTCGGGAGTCCCACCGAGGAGCCCCGACGGAAGGGCAACGGCTGGTCCCGGTCGTTCAGCCACGGCTGGGCCGCCGTCAACTTCAACGCCAACCGGCGACGGACCGTCAACTTCCAACCGCCCGCGGGCCTGATGGACACGAACGGACAGCCGGCTCCCTCGAGCGTGAAGCTGGCTCCGCACGAGGGCGTGCTCTTCCTCGGCTCCTGACCCCCGGCGAACCCGACGGTCCCGGCGGGGGCAGCCAGCGGAAGGGAGGACCTCGGGACCGCTGCAGGCGGTCCCCGAATTGCAGGCCACCGCAGGCTTCGACGTCCATTTCACTACACCAAGTGAGCGACTGACCGTAGAGCGTCACGAGGCCAGATTCTTGCCCTCCAAACTCCTTGGTGGGGCGGGCCGCGGCCGGTACTCTTCGTGTCCAAAGAGCCGCCCTCAACGTGGGATTGAGGCACCACCATCGAGCGGATTGAGTCACTGGCGATGCGGCACCCGAACCGGGAAGACCAGCCTGGACCCACCCGTGGTAGGGGCTGTACCGCCGTACGCCGGACTCTCCTCACGCCACCGCTGGCGGCCGGACCCCGAGCCGGCCCCCACGGACCGATCACCGATCCCACCGTTCCGGCATGGAGCGGTGTCGGCCGACACCGACGGTGGCGCGAGAGGAAGGCTGTCTACTGACCGGTCGCGCCGTAACGGCGCGCTGACCACAGAAGCGAGGGGCCTGCTCGAGAAAGTACCGACACGATCGCTTTGTCCATCTCCTTGTTCACGGGGAAGAGGGCCCACTCGAAGCGGGACGCGCCCTGGCGGAAGCCGGTGTTGCCGGCGGCCGCCGTGGTGCTGCTCGGGGCCACCGGCCTGCTGGTCTTCAGGGAGGCCCGGGTAGTCGGCCTGATTGTCGCCGCGCTGGCCATCGTGGTCCTGGTGATCGAGTTCCGGAGGGACCCGCAGGGCGCGAAGGAGAGCCCCCGGGCGGACGGGGCCGGCCTGCTCCGTGGTGGGTGGGAGATGCTCCTCTACCTCTCCCCGATCGCCATGCTGACGGTGGCCTACCCGGTGGCCAGCCACCGGCTCCACGGCACCTACATCGGTGGTATCCCCCTGACCACCCTGCTGCTCGCCTCGTCGGTCACGGTGCCGTGGCTGACCCAGGCGGTCTGCCTCCCCCTCTACCGTGCCGTGGGGCCCTACGTGGCCTCCGGCCAGTTCGACAGGATCACCGGACGCCTCTGCGAGGTGTGGCCCACCACCTTCCTGCAGTGCCTCCCCGTCGTCGCCCTGTTCGCCGTGCCCGTCGAGCTCGCCATGCACTGGTCGACGGCGGCCCTCGGAGCCTATATCGGACTGTGCGTCCTCTACATCGCATTCGCCCAGTCGCTCATCCTGAGCATCGTCTACCGACGCCGCGGGCTGTGGGCCATCGGCTGGGCCGGACTGACCGTCGCCCTCCTGGTCGCCCCGTCCCTGTGGTTCCTCCCCCCACTGGTTGGACTGGCCACCCAGCTGATCCCCCTCCGACGCCACTGGGCCTCGTTCATCCACCGGACCCGCCTCAACGGCGCCGACGTGGCGAAGGACGTCCTACGCGGCCTGATGCTGGGGGCGGTCCTCTGGTCCGACAAGTACTTCCTGTTCCTGAAAGCCGGGGACCACTTCGCCGTGACCTCGGTGTACATCGCCCTGCTCCCGGCGGTGCTGGCCTTCAACTACTACTTCGTCCGACTGGCCCCCGCCTTCGACGCCTCCATCCTCGAGCTGCGCCGGGCCATGGAGGACGACACCTACGACGTACTGGCCGAGCAGTCGAGCTCCGTCTACCGGCTAGTGACCCGGTCGCTCGGCCGCAGCGCGGCGGTGGGGGCGGTCATCGCCTTCTTCGTCACCTGGTTCCTCACCGCGCACAGCCCCGGGTCTGTCCCCCTGGTGGCCGCCATCGCCGCGGCGTCCTGGCTGGCCATGATGCTGACCCTGCTCTGCTACAAGCTCGACTACATCGGGCAGAGCGGACCGGCCCAACGCTTCAGCGCCATCTACCTGGTCGGCTGCATGGCCGCCTTCACACTCCTCCCCCTGGGCCCCGCCCCGTTCGTGGCCCTGATCGCGTTCGACGTCGTCCTCGTGGCCCTGGCCCTGCGGTCCGCACTGGCCCACTGGCGGTCGCCCGAGTACAGCCTGTTCTGGCGCTATGCCATGGCCTGGTGAGGAGCGCGCCGTGAGCCCCGCCCCAGGCTCGGCCGTGAAGGACCGACGGCCCGTCCCGTCCTCGGCCCGGTCCGACTGCCCGGACCTCGACCCCCGGCTGGTGCCGCGGGAGGTCCACGGGTACGAGAAGGTCGACGTGGCCATCGTCGCCGAGTCGACCTACCCGTATCTGAAGGGCGGGGTCTCCGCCGTGATGCACGACATCATCATCGGAAACCCCGGGCTGACCTTCGGCATCCTGCACATCGCCTGGGACTCGAGGGGGTCCAAGCGCGACCTGTACGGCATGCCCCCCAACGTCCAGTGGCTGCAGCACGTGTACCTGAGCATGCAGGAGCACCGCGACGACTTCATGCTGCTCAAGCCCAGGTCGCTGGGCATGCGGGCGGCGGCCCGGCTCGAGCTGTCCTACCGGATCTTCGACGTCCTGGCTGCCGTGGCCGCCGGTGACTACGGTCCCATTTGGGAGCTCTACGACGTCGGCATCAACCCCCGGACCCGGTCCTACTCGATCTGGCCGATCCTCGGCACCAAGGAGTTCATGGCCGCGGCCCAGGATCGCCTCCGCGGCTTCGGGATGCCGTTCGTCGAGACCTTCTGGCTCCTGCGGGAGTTCTTCTCGCTGGCCTACGCCATCCTGAGCGTCGACGTTCCTGACGCCCGCGTGTACCACGCCCATACCACCGGCTACGCATCGCTACTCGGAGCCATCGGCGCCCGCCAGAACGACTCGTCGTTCCTCCTCACCGAGCACAATCTCTACGTCCGGGACACGGTCAACACGCTTCTGGACCGGAGCCTCGCCCTCCCGCTGACCAAGCACGATTGGCGGGAGTTCGACGTGTCCCCGGACAAGCGGGCGTGGATGGCCTGGTGGATCGAGATGGCCCGGCTGTCCTACCCGAGCGCCGAAGTCATCACCTACCTCTACCCCGACGCCATCACCGAGGCGGCCGATCTCGGCGCCCCAGTGGACAGGTCGACAATCGTGCCCAACGGCATGCAGGTCCGCGAATTCGACGACCTCTACCAGCAGCGCCAGGACGCCCTGGCCGAGATCGTTCACGGCCATGAGGCCAAGCGGTGGAACCTGGCCTACATCGCCCGGGTCGTCCCCATCAAGGGCCTCTACGACCTCCTCGGGGTCGTGGACATGATGGTCAAGAGCGGGATCACCAACTTCCATCTGGACGTGCTGGGCCCGACCGACCACGCGCCCGAGTACTACGAGCTGTGCCGTGAGCGGACCCACGAGCTGGCTCTCGGGGAGTTCGTGACCTTCCGGGGCACGGTGCAGGTGCGGGAGGTGCTGGGGGACTTCGATCTCCTTGTGCTGCCGAGCTACAACGAGGGTCAGCCCATCGTGGTGCTCGAGGCGATGACGGCGGGCATCCCGGTGGTGGGCACCGACGTGGGGGGGATGGCGCAGCTGATCACCGACTCGCTGGTGGCCCACGGAGGGGAGACCTACGGGCCCTGCGGGGTCCTGGTGGCACCGGGCGACGCTTCGGCCATGGCCGACGCCCTCTCCCGCGTGATGTCCGACCGGGTGGCCTACGTCGAGTTCGCCCGGCAGGCCCGGGACCGGGTGACCAACTTCTTCCGGCTGGACGAGGTCATCGACTCGTACAACCGGCTCTACGTCGAGCTAGGGGGCATCGAGCCGCCCGGACCCATCGACGAGGTGGTAGCCAATCTGGTCGTCTTCGAGCACCTGCTCTCCGACGCGCGGCTCATGGTCCGGGCACAGATCGAGCCGGTCCTGGCCAATCTGGTCGTCTTCGAGCACCTGTTCTCCGACGCGCGGCTCGTGGCCGGGGCGCAGCTCGATCCGGTCCTGGCCAATCTGGTTGCCATCGAGCGACTGTTCTCCGACGCCAGGCTCGTGGCCGGGGTGCAGCTCGATTCGGTCCTGGCCAATCTGGTTGCCATCGAGCGACTGTTCGGAGACGCCGGCCCCACGGCCTTTCCGGCGGGTGGTGTCCCGACCCGCGAGCGGTTGGTTGCGGCCCATGACGAACTGTCCACCGTCGAGGGACCGTGGATGCCGGTCGAGTTGGCCAGAACCGCCGATGACCTCCTGCCCGGCCCAGTGGCAGGACTCGACCTTTCCAACTGGTTGGCGTCGGTGCAGGCCAACGTGCTCGCCATCACCCTGATCTACCGGGAGATGGCCGCCTCAGTGGATGTCCCCGCACAGCCCAGTGGGCTGACGCTGAGGTGGATAGAGCGGGACATCACGAGGAGCCTCGATCCCGACGCGCCGGATCCCATCCGGGCCAACCTCACGACGCTGGGACTCATCGGGGAGCGGTCCGGGTCCCGGCGGAACAGAACCTAGAGGGCGGCCGCCACCTGCCTCACGAAGAGGGGGCGTTGCGATCCTCATGGTCCACTGGTTGAGCCGCCGCTGAGCGTGTCAGGATCGTCACTGTCTCAGCACTCGATGAGTAGGCGGGTGCGGTCCACAGGGGAAGGGCAACAGCAATGGAGCAGGACGACAGCGCCGAGGGTCCCCCGATCGAGCAGCTACGCCAACGGTACCGGCAGGAGCAACAGAAGCGACTGCGTCCCGAGGGTATGGCCCAGTGGCGTGAGCTGACGGACGGCTTCGAGGACCTCGACCGGGACCCGTTCGTCGAACCCGGCTTCACCCGGGACCCGCTCGTTGAGGAGACCACTGTCGTGATCGTGGGCGGCGGCTTCGCCGGGATGCTGACGGCGGTCGACCTGGGCAAACACGGGATCACCGACTTCCGGATCGTCGAGAAGGGGGGCGATTTCGGTGGCACCTGGTACTGGAATCGGTACCCGGGCTGCATGTGCGATGTGGAGTCGTACACGTACCTACCGCTCCTCGAGGAGACCGGATTCATGCCGACTGAGCGTTACGCCAGCGCCACAGAGATCTTCGAGTACTCCCAGCGTCTGGCCCGCACGTTCGACCTCTACCCCCGTGCTCGCTTCCAGACAGTGGTGACCGGTGCCGAGTGGGACCAGGAAGTGCGGCGCTGGCAGGTCACCACCAACCGTGGCGATCAGCTGTCGAGCCGCTTCATGGTGTTGGCCGGGGGCATCCTGCACAAGGCCAAGTTGCCGGGGATCGCGGGGATCGAGAAGTTCGAGGGCAAGGCCTTCCACACCAGCCGCTGGGACTACACCTACACCGGCGGGAGCCCTACCGAGCCGATGGACCGCTTGGCCGACAGGTGCGTCGGCATCATCGGCACCGGCGCCACCGCCATACAGGTGGTGCCCCAGCTCGCCCGCGTAGCCAAGGAGCTCTATGTCTTCCAGCGCACCCCGGGAGCGGTGGGCGTCCGCAACCAGCAACCCACCGATATCGAGTGGTTCCAGAGTCTCGAACCTGGCTGGCAGAAGGAGCGGATCATCAACTTCACCCAGGCGGTGACCGGCGCCCAGCCCGAGGTGGATCTCGTAGCTGACGGGTGGACCGATGTGATGTGGGTCGACACCCAGAGGGCGCCGGAAGCACCGGAGGATGCCGAGGCGCTCGAGCGGACCGACTTCGAGACCATGGAGGTGATCCGGCGACGCATCGACGACATCGTCCAGGACCCCGGAACGGCCCAGAAGTTGAAGCCGTATTGGGGCAAGCACTGCAAGCGCGTATGCTTCCACGACGACTATCTGCCTGCATTCAACCTGCCCAACGTGCATCTGGTGGATACCGACGGACGAGGGGTCGACGAAGTCACGGCACGCGGCCCGGTGGTCAACGGCGTGGAGTATCCGGTGGACTTGCTTATCTATGCCTCCGGCTTCGAGGTCACAACGGATCTGCACCAGCGCCTGGGTTTCGACCCCAAGGGTCGCGACGGAGTCACCCTCTCAGAGCGGTGGGCCAAGGGTGCCCATACCCTTCACGGGGTACTGGCGAGTGGGTTCCCCAACCTCCTTCTGATCAGTCTCGTCCAGGGCGGGTTCGGCACCAACTTCTCCCATCTGCTGTCGGAATCAGCCAAGCATGTGGCGCACGTCGTCGAGGCCTGCGTCGAACGGGGGATCGTCACCATTGAACCGGAGGAGGCCGCTGAGGACGAATGGCTCGCAGTGCTGCAGAGAGTCGGCGCCGGCGGTGCCCGCTACTTCGCCAGCTGCACGCCCAGCTTCTACAACAGCGAGCAGCAGGCAATAGACGCTCGGGCCGCCCGGAACCTCACCTACTCCGGCAGTCTTTTGGAGTACGTCGGCTATTTGGAACGCTGGCGCCAGGAGCCCGACTTCACGGGCGTAACAGTGGAGCGGGCGCAGACGACGCGGGGTATCTGACGAAACTGGCAGACCGGCATGGGCTGGGAGTCCGGCTGAGACCCATCCCACCAGAGTCCTCATCGGCACACGTCGAGGTGCCCAAACGAGATCGATCCTCCGCCTGTGAAGCTGAGATTCCGGTCTGGGCCACTGTCATCTGCTGGTAGCTGAGACTTGTCGAGGTCCGCGGCTAGGCAGGCGGGACGCCGACCACCGGTCGTTGGGGGCGCTCCGGCGGGTCGATGTCCTGTCTCAAGTATCCGTCCCACCTGGTCGAAGACTCAATGATGGAGATGTCAGGCACCCTGTGGCCACGGAGATCGTGATGGCGGCGCCCAAGGCCCGGTCCGATGCGCCCTCCGGCGACAGCGGCCAAACGAGGACTCCACAGGCTCGCTCCACCACCCTTCAACCGGGGTGGATGGGCTCGGACACCAGTTCGGGTCCGGACGGGGCCGACCACGACGGAGGGGTCGAACAATCGAGCGACGGGGCCGCGGTCGAGCTCAACCTCGAGATCGAGGACGGTGAGACCACGCTGTTCGAGGCGGCGGTGGTCGCTTTCCACTCCGGAGAGTTTCAACGCGCCGAGTCACTCTTTCTCGAGGAGGCAGAGCGCACCATCGACTCCGCTCCTCAGCGGGCAGCCATCTCCTACCGCCAAGCGGCGCTCGCCGCCAGGCGGATCGGCAATATGGATGCATCGGACCATTGGATGCGTCTGGCCGGCCGGGAATATCTTCGGGTCACCGAGGACGATCGGACACCGCTTCCGTTCATCCGTGAGGCCGCCATGATGGCGGCCAAGTGCTTTCTCAGCGTAGAAAACCTCAACGTGGCATCGAAGGGTCTGCGCCGTGCCCAGGCCATCGAGTCCGTGCTCCGGGCTGATGACGACTTGATGGCCGAGACGAGCGGAGCGCAGCCGGAACCGGACCGGCACGATGTCGATCTCCGGATCGAGCGACGCGCCACCGTGCGACCTTCCCCGGCCCTCGGTGGCGAGACCGGGACTTCTCTTTCACCGTCGAGTTCGGCGTTGACCGAACCGACGGCTGATCCCACTCTGGACGTGCCTGACGTGGGCACCGGCCGGAGTCGATGGTTCCGGCGCCTCCGGCCCGCCCGACCGGCTGGCCATGTGGCCTGATCACGAGTCATGCGTACCAATTCCTGCACGACACAACCGGTAAGGAGCGCGACCGGGCGGACCCCGAGCCAAGGAGCGGGTCCCGACATTGACGTCCTCCTCACCACGGAGGGTACCTACCCCTACGTGACCGGCGGAGTGAGCACGTGGGCCCACCAGTTGATCACGGGCCTGTCCGAGAAGCAGTTCGTCGTGTACTCCGTGGTCGCCAACACGTCCCTGGCCATCCGGTACGAACCGCCTTCCAATCTGGCCCACATGATCCAGGTCCCACTGTGGGGGACGGAGGACAACGCCGAGTTCAACCCCCGTCCGGGGTGGATCGCCAGCCAGCTTCGTCGACCCGGTCGGCACTTCGAGCAGGAGTTCCTCCCCGCCTACGCACAGCTGGTGATCTCCGTGGCGCTCGGCGAAGGCGGACCGGACGACCTGGTGGCGGCGTTGTGCGCTCTCTCGATCTACGCCGACCGGTACAGCCTGAAACGGGCAATGCGGGACGGTCGCACCTGGCGGCTGTTCCGCGACACGCTGGCCGACCATCCGCTCTATCAGAGGCTGACCACCTATGAGGCGATCGACCTGGCCCGATCCGTCTACCGCTACCTGGCGCCACTCGACTATCCCGCCGAGCTTCCCCAGGTGGTCCACGCCTCTGCCGCCGCGTTCTGTGCCATCCCCGCCGTCGTGCTGCGGGAGCGGTGGGGTGTCCCGTTCCTCCTCACGGAGCACGGCGTGTACTACCGCGAGCGGCTGCTGGCACTGGGGCGCAACCGGACCAACAGTCCCTATCGGGTGTTCCTGTCGAATTTCTATGCCGCCGTCGTGGCCATGGCGTACTCCCGGGCCGATCTGGTATCGCCGGTGGCGCGTTTCAATGCCACCTGGGAGACGAAACTGGGGGTCGACGCGGACAAGATCCACCCGATGCCGAACGGAGTGGATCCGGAGCGCTTCCCCCTCACCCGTCCGGCCGGATCCGGGGACGCCCCTCTGACCTTGGTGTCGGTGGCCCGGCTCGAGCGGCTCAAGGATATCCACACGCTGCTGCGGGCATTTGCCATCGTCCGTGATCGCCTCCCCGGGGTCACGCTCCAGATCCACGGCCCGGAGAGCGACGTGTCGTACGCGCGGGGGTGTTATGCGCTGGCAGAGCAGCTGGGCCTCGGCTCGTCCTGCGTGTTCCGGGGTCCGACCGCCGACGTCGGCCAGGCCCTCAATGAAGGGGACATCGCCGTCCTCTCCAGCATCTCGGAGGGATTCCCCTTCGCCGCCGTCGAAGCCCTCATGGCCGGTCGACCCATGGTCGCCACCGAGGTGGGCGGTGTACCCGAGGTCATCATGCCGCCCTATGGGCGTCTGGTTCCCCCGGGGCGTCCTCTCGAGCTGGCCGACGGCATCTGCGAGATGGCCGCCGACCGTTCCGCTCTGGCCCTACTGGGAGAGCTGGGACGGAAGGCCATGCTCGAGGCCTACACGCTTGACGTATTCCTTGACGGCTACCGATGGCTCTACGACGAGGTTCGTACCCGTGCTCCGGTCCATTGACGGTCTGATGGCCCGGACGAGCGGCTCTGACGAGCTGCGGGAGGATCCGGGCGTCTATGACGACCTGCATGTCGAGGCCAGACGGGTGCTTGATCGTAACCCCGAGCCCCGCAACCTGCGCGATGTCACCGTGGCCTTGGAGTCGATGGGCTACACCACGAGTGGAGCCGAGGCACTCGGTTTCGACTCGGTGTTCGATCTGGCCACGGCCGTCTACGAGCTGACCTATCTCTACTACGTCCCCCAAGTCCGCGAAACCCCTGAACGGATCGGAGCCTGGCGTCGGTTCGCCGACGACTATCTGGCCGGATCGTGGTATGGCGTCCCGTGGATCATGTCCGTGGTCGTCCTGTTCTTCGGCCGGGTGGCCCTGTGGTCCTCGCTCGACTCCACACCCCAGTCCGAGGCCATGGTGTCACTTGCGTTCTTCCTGGCCGCCGTCCTGGCCGGCGGGTGCTCGCAGATGATCGGCCGGAAGGGGACCTTCTACCTTCTGCAGAAGAACTACCCCCTCGTCCGATGGACGGTGGCCCGCTTCATGATCTACAGCTGCTCCCTGGCGGCCCTGGTCATCGCCCTCGCCTACACGTTCTACGTCGTGCCCTACTACGGACTGCATCTGGGTGAGCTGTTTGCCGAGTTCGCCGTGGCCATCTTCATCTTCCTTCTCAGCGCCGCCCCCCTGTATATGCTCCGTCGTTTCTACACGCTCGCCTTGGCCACGGGACTCGCACTGGTTGTCACCCTGGCGACCGCACACCTGTTCACCACCACCTCGTCCGGCTTCCGTCACGCCCAGCTGCTCGGCATCGCCGTCGGATCGGGGGCGATGGTGGTCATCGCCGCCAGCTACCTGACCATGAGATCCGAAACTCGGCCCGGTGACGAGGATTCCGTCGCCGTCGTCAAACCACCGGAACTACGGGTCGTCCTCTGGCACACCGCGCCTTACGCCGTCTACGGCATGGCCTACTTCGTCATGATCCTGGTCAGCCCGATGATCGTCGGCTTTGCCTATGGCCACAGCCTCGGGGTCGACCAGTACGTCTACCCGTCCACATTTGAAGGTTCGGTGGACCTGGCCCTGCTGGAGCTGGTGGTGCTGCTCGGCCTGGTCTACGCGCTGATCGAGCGGTTCGGCCGACGCCTACGCCCGTTGCTCGAGCACCAGACCCTCGACTGCTGGCGGCAGGCCCGCACCACGCTCCGTCGTGAGTGGCTCACCGCCGTCTCGGTGTTGACCGTGGTGTCGGGCGTGGTGGCATGGCTACTCCCGAGCATCCTCTTGGCCCTGCTCCCCTCGGGTCTGACCGCGTCGGTCCGGACTCCGGGTGGACTCTCCGTCCTGGAAGTGGCGTCATTCGGCTTCGCCGTCGTGCCGATCGGGATGCTGTGCAGCCAGTACCTGTTCTTCCTCAGCAAACCGAGTGCGGCGGTGGCCGGGGCGGTGGCGGGTGGATGCACGAGCGCCGTCGTCACGGCACTGTTGGTCCGGGGCGGAGATCTGACCATCGCCTCCTGGGGACTCCTGGCCGGAAGCATCGTCTACGCCCTGATCACCGGACTGGCGTCCTATCGGGTCCTGTCCGCCGGCGAGGAGTCCTTCTATGGCTCGTTCTAAGCCCCCGGACCCCGACCACCGCCCCCGGGAGATCCTGACGGCCCCGAACCTGTCGCGTCCGACACCCGACGGACCAACCGCGTACACATCGCCGGACAAGTTGACCGAGTCATGGGATCCGTCCGACGACGAGAAGCGGTCGGATGAGCATCGTCAGGTGAACTGGAACTGGCATGGCCGCCAGTCTTGGGGACGGCGGGCCGTCGCCGCCTTCCCCATCGTGGGGATCCTGCTCGCCGGGGCTCTGTTCGTGCACACCACCTCATCGGCCCAGGGCGCCATCGAACAGGTGCAGTCGGTGGTCGGGACCGGCGGGGCAACCCTTCTGTCGAGTGCACCACCGACGGCGGCGGTGCCCACGGCCGGCAGCGGCCAGCTCTCCGACTACCAGAATGTGACCTTCTCGCAACCGAGCGGGCCGAGCGGGCCGATCCAGGGGAGTACCTCCCTGGCCCTTCCTCCCTATGTGGGCTGGGAGGCCAACGGCAGTGCCGGGGCGAGCAACGGATTGGCGTCGGTCAGCGGGGGCCTCCTACACATCAGCGTGCGCCGGGCGACCACGGACTTCCGGGGCTGGTTCCTGACCACCACCGGCACGACGCCTGCTTCCTGCGCCCTCCAGTTCTCGGCGACATCGCCCCCGCCCGTCATCGCCGCCTCCCCCAGTGCCATCGGGGAGCTGGTGATGGCCGTGCAGACCAGCGACACCATCACGACCGGCGATATCAACTACGTCTTCGTGGCCGAGAACGTTGCCTCCAACGGTCACCGGAACCTCACCGTGGGCTACTCCCAGGGCCGCCTCAGCCACGCAACCGAGCACATCCTGAAACAGGTGCCGTGGAGTCCAGGGCCGCTGCAGGTCGCCATCCAGACCAACGGCGACAACCGGCTCAGTGTGTGGGTCAACGGCTCCCTCTTCTACTACGCCTACATCCTCCAGCTCGGGATCACTCCCCCGTTTCAGCCCTACCTGGAGGTGCAGGCCCGCCAGACCCCCTACACCGTCGCCTATGACGGGTACTCGAGTGTCTGCGATCCCGACGTCACCGCGACGGGACTCCCTGACGGCACTGTGGCCCGCCTGGACGGAAGCCAGCAGGTGGCGACCCACGGTTCGGTGACCTTCCCCGCGGCCATCAACTCCCCACCGGTGGTCGGAGCCCTGACCCTGAGCCTGCCCGGAACGACGCGACCGGTGCGCTTCGCCAGTCACACCTACTGGCCGGGCAGCCGCTACTCGTTCGCCCCAGGCACCTGACGGCACTCTGTCCGACGCCATCCGGCTGAATCCCGAAGATCCGGCTATGACCCGGGCCTCGGACCCCTGAAGCCCCTGTCGCTGAAGGCCGCAGGGACGGGGACACTTGGAGCGGCGAGTGGCTGGCGCCGGCCTGGTCACGGGGCCAAGATGGCCGGATGACGCCTACGGGCATCACCGGCCTGTTGCTCACCCCCGGGGCCGGCGCCGGTCGGGACCAGTCGGCCCTGGTGGCGGTCGACGAGGCGGTGACCGGTCGTGGCCTGGCGGTTGAACGGATCGAGTTCCCCGGACGGACCGCCGGTCGGCGTAGGCCGGACCCGCCCGAGGTCTGCATCGATTCGGTGCGGACCGCCACCTCGGGGCTCGCCGGGCGGCTCGGCGCACCCACCTCCACCTCCACCATCGCCATCGGGGGCCGATCAATGGGGGGCCGGATGTGCTCGATGGCGGCCGCCGAGGGCCTGGAGGTGGCAGCCCTCGTACTCATCAGCTATCCACTCCATCCGGCGCGGGCGCCCGAACGTCTGCGAACCGGGCACTTCCCCGAACTCCATGTGCCCTGCCTCTTCGTCAGCGGGCGTCGGGACGCCTTGGGTACCCCCGATGAGATCCAATACGAGACGGCCGCCATCCCCGGGCCGGTCACCCTGGTCTTCTTGGACGGCGACCACTCCCTCCGGCGGCGCGACGCCGAGGTCGCCGCCATCGTCGCCGACTGGCTCACCGACACCCGGACGCAGAGCGCCCGACACGGAACGGGATGATGTGGTCGAACCCCGACAGATGGCGACCTGATGAAAGCCGACCGTCCGGTACGTGATCTTCCCGATGGGAAGCGCAGCTGCGAACCGCCCACTTGCCGTCGCAGGACGACGCTGAACCGACACGTTGAATCTACGTATTGCGAAGCTACGTAGTACGTAGTAAAGTCGGGCTATGCCAACCGCACACCCCAACGGTACCCACGGGGGAACAACATCATCTCGGCGCCGGTCGAACGACCCGCCGACCCTGATCCTCATGAGCCTTGCGGCCGGAGCCAAGCACGGGCACGCACTGCTCAAGGACATCGAAGGCTTCGCGGGTGTCACACTCGGTCCCGGGGCCCTCTACGGGGCAATCACCCGGTTGGAGGAACGCGGGCTCATCGAGCCGCTCGAATCCGACGACCGCCGTCGCCCGTACCAGATCACGGCCTCGGGTTCGCAGGCTCTCAGCGATGCAGTCGCCCAGATGAGCGACCTGGTCCGGGTGGGACAAGCCCGGCTCAAGATCGTCCGGTCGCCGCGCCCAAGGCTGGCCTGATGCCAGCCGAGGCGGGGAAGGCGAAGGACGTTCACGGGGACACAGACGGAGGAGCCAGCGACCCCCGTCTCCGTTGGTATCCGCGGTCATGGCGGGTCCGCTACGGAGACGAACTCGTCGCCCTGCTCGACGAGGAATACGGCGACCATCCCCCGTCCCTGGTTCGCCTTGGCCTCGTCACCGGGGGTCTCCGCCAGCGGGCCCGGCAGTCGGGACTTACGGGTGACTCGGCACCGGCGGCCGATGGCGTCCGTGCCGGGGCGCTGGTGGTATTCGCTGCCTGGACCGCCTTTGTGGTTGCCGGTGCCAGCTTCGCCAAGTTCGCCGAACACTTCGACGAGGCGTTGCCTCACCGTACCGAGGCTCATCACGTGCCGGACCTGGCGTTCACGGTGCTCCAGACAGTGGCCGGAGTAGCCGGTGTCGTGGTGGTGGCCGGGGCTGTTCTCGCACTACCTGCATTCGTACGATTCCTGCGAGCCGGCGGCTGGACCTCTGTGCGTGGGCATGTCCTGCGGGCGCTCACCTGCACCGGCGTGACGGTCGCAGCTACGGTGCCGCTTCTCGCATGGGCACACCACCTCACATCGGAGCAACGTAACGGTGGCCTGCATTGGTACGGGGCGGCATTCCTGATGGGGGCGGCGCTTATCGCCCTGACCTTGACACTGTGGACGGTGGTGGCGGTCGCAGCAGCCAGGCGGGTGGAGTTCACCCAGGCAGTGCTCATTGCGGAGGCGACGCTGGCGGTTGTCATCGCCGGGGCGATGGTGGTGATGGTCGGCGCCACAGCGGTCTGGTGGGGAGCCATGGCGAACTTCGCGCCCACATTTCTGAATGCCAGGCCCGGTGGCACCCCGGGCTCACCCTGGGACTTTTGGCTCGTTACCACGGTGGCCCTGATGGTCGTAGCCATGGGTACCGCCGCCATGGGCGTGGCTCGGGAAGTTCAGGTTTGGACCAAGAGGCGGGCCGGTTGAGCGACCTGGTACTCGCTTCGGCCGGGCCTCATCCCGGCTGACTCCGGCCGCCCACACCGCCCTCCACCCATCTGAGGCTGCAATCCTCAGCCATGCCAGCTGAGGCCCCCGGACCGGGACGAGGAGCCGGCGGAGCCCTACGATGTGGCCATGCGAGCGCTCATGTACGGGGTGAAGCCGGAGGTGCAGCCCATCGGTGAGACAGACAACCGCCTGTTGCGGATGCTGGCCAGAACGCCCACGCAGCTCATCGACGTCGACGAGCCCGGGTTCCTCCGCCCAGACTGGGTGGTGACCAGGCCGAGACTGGTGGGGATCTGCGGGTCGGAGTCCAAGGCGGTGTTCCTGGACTACGCCAGCCTGATCGATCCGGCCAACGGAGCGGGAATGCAACAGAATCCGATGAAGAATTTCGTCTCGATGCCTCACGTGATGGGCCACGAGGTCATCGCCGAGGTGGTCGCCGTCGGTCCCGAGGCGGAGGGGCTCGAGCCGGGGGACCGTGTCGCCCTCAACCCGTGGCTCACATGTGTGACCCGAGGGGTCTCGCCCGTCTGCCCGGCGTGTGAGGCGGGTGACTTGAGCCAGTGCCACTCGTTCGGGAAGGGCTCATTCGCGCCGGGCATCCACATCGGCATGTGCGCCGACGTCAGCGGGGGGTTCGCCGACCTCATGCCGGCGCACGACTCGATGCTCTTCAAGGTGCCGGACACCCTGAGCGACGAGCAGGTCGTCGTCGCCGACCCGTTCGCGGTGTCACTCCATGCAGTCACCCGCCATCCGCCGCAGCCGGGCAGCAAGGTCCTCGTCTACGGTGCCGGCGCCCTCGGCCAGTGCGCCGTCGCCATTCTGCGGGCGTTGCACCCGACGGTCGAGGTGATGGTGGTCGCCCGGTTCGATGCGCAGCGCCGGCTGGCCGAGACCTTCGGCGCATCGACGGTCCCTCACGAGCCCCGACTTGACCTCATCGAGCGGGTGGCGGACTGGTCGGGCGGCGTGCTGCAACCGGCCGACGGGCTCCCGATGGCCTTTCCGGGCGGCATCGACGTGGTCTACGACACGATCGGGGCAGCCGAGACGTTGGAGGTCGGCTGCCGCCTCCTCCGCGCCCGAGGGTCCCTTGTCAAGCTGGGCATGCACGGCGCCGCCAAGTGGGAAGACACGCCGGTGTACACCAAGGAGATCACCTATACGGGTTCCAACGCCTTCGGGATCGAGGAGGTCGAGGGCGTGCGTAAGCACGGCATCGCCCACTTCCTGGACATGGTCGGATCCGGCCGGATCGACCTGACACCGATGCTCACCCATACGTTCCGCCTTGACGAGTGGCGCGACGCCTTCACCGTGCTGGCCGACCAGGAGACGTCAGGGGCCATCAAGGTCGCTATCGATAGCCGGTAGGGGCCCACTGAGAGCGTCACGAGGGCCCTGTCAGCGCTAACATCGGCCCGGTTGTAGTCGACGCGGCGCCAAACAACGTCGGGTCGGGTATGACGGTTCACTCCTAGGCGGAGGATCTCTATGTCGCTAACCGACATCTTTGCGTTGATCGCCCTGGTGGTCTCGCTGCTCTCGTTCGGCTTCACGTACCGGGTGTTACGGGCTCAATTTACCGAAGACACCGGAGCCGATCTCCATGAGGCGGTTATGAAGCTCATCGAGATCCAGGGCTCGATGCCCGACCACCCCAACATGACCAGGAACGCCATCAACCAGGTTCACCATCTCGCGTTGATGGTGGAGTCGCTGATCGAGCAGGGCGGCGAAGACCTTCGGGTACCGATCACCGGCTATCTCGCTCTTGGGTGGAGTTTTGACCTGGTCGGAGAAGATGAAAAGGCGGAACGACACCACCGAAGTGCCTGCGATTGTGGCTCCGCCGACACTCCATTTTCCCGCGTCCTCACCCGTCGCAGCCTCGGCCGGTACTACTTCAATCGAGGGCGCCGGGGGGACATCGAACGGGCCAGGGATGCCTACGCCGCAGCTATCGACCATCGCCTGGAGATTGAGCTTGACCATGATGATGCCGCGGAAATGGATGTATACACGCTTGTGCATTGGGCCAGGCACGAGTCGAGGCAATGGGCAAGCCACGGGTCATTGGATCGCCGTGAACAAGAAGCTCCCGTAGTTCTCGATCGCGCCCGGGAGCGCATGGCCACGATCGAGGACCCGTTGCGACGAGAGAAGCTCGAACAATGCATTGAAGAGGCCGGATTGGCGATCACGGCCGACCAGGACGGAGTGCCGCCCACAAATCAACCGATTGGCGCGACCGAAGAGTTCGAGGACTATCCGGCCGTGTGAAGGCTGCCGAGGTGTCGAGTCCAAGCCGTGCCCGCGTCGGCACAGTGACTCAGCGTGCGCCGTAGAAGGGGGCATTGAAGCTGAAGACGCCGCCGTCGGAGGCCACCAGCCAGTAGCCGCCGGTGGCCGGATCGGCAGCCATCCCCAGCACCGGTGCGTTCAGGTGCTGGCCCCCGGTCGAGCCGTAGAAGGGCACGTTGCCGAAGGAGAAGATGCCCCCGTCGGAGGCCACGAACCGATAGCTCTGGAAGTCAGCGGTGGGCGCCATCCCGTTGACCGGTTGATTCAGATGCAGGGATCCGGTCGAACCCAGGAACGGTGCATTGAAGGAGAAGATTCCCCCGTCCGTGGCCACCAACCAGTAGCCGCCGGTGGCGTAGTCAGCGGCGACACCCACCACTGGTCGGTTCAGATGGGACCCGCCCATCGAACCGTGGAAGGTGGCGTCACCGAACGAGAAGATGCCGCCGTCCGAGGCCACCAACCAGTAGCCCTGGCCGTCGGCCGTCGAGGCAATGTCCACCACTGGGGCGTTGAGGTGCCTGTTGCCCATGGAGCCGAAGAACCCGGCGTCCCCGAAGGTGAACGTCCCCCCGTCCGCCGCCACCAACCAGTACCCCTCGCCGTCGGGAGTAGCGACGATGTGGGTGATCGGCGCGTTGAGGTGCTGGCCGGCCATGGAGCCGTAGTTCACGGCGTTGCCGTGGGCCGACACCGCTCCGGCTGCGTTGGTCAGCCAGTAACCGGTGCCGTCAGGTAGCGAGGCGATGCCGACCACCGGCGCACTCAAGGTGCCGGTGGTGACCGGAGGAGCCGGGGGGGCCGGCGTCCCCACGGTCAGAACCGCGGTTCCGGAGGACGCCGAGTAGGTGCCGTCCCCGCCGTAGCTGGCCAGGATGCTGTCCGAGCCGAGCGGCGCGGAGGTCGACGAGCACGATGCCGTGCCGGCGGCCAGCGGAGCCGAGCAGAGAGCCGTCGCTCCGGTGGTGAATGTCACCGTACCGGTTGGTGTCCCTCCGCCCGAGTTCGGTGCCACCGTGGCCGAGTAGGCCACGTGGCCCCCGATGAGCGCGCTGGCAGGTGCCGCCGTGGCCGTCGTGGTGCTGGTGGGGACTCCCCCGGTCACGGTGACTGCGTTGAAGGCGGCCGGATCGGCCGTGGTCAGGTCATGGGAGGTGACGGCCAGGCCGGCCAGCACCGGGCCCGGCATGGCGATATGTACCGCGCCACCAACGTTGAACCAGGTAGTCCCGTCCGACGACTCTGCGGCCTGAAACGTGTCGGAGCTCGTTTCGATGATCCTCAGGTATTCGGGCGCGGCACCAGGAGTGACGTTCGGCTCGGTCGCCGTCGCACCCAGGGAGCTCCGCTCCTGGACGACGATGCCGTTACCCGGCGTGACGTAGATGGCGTAGTAGGCCGATCCCGGGTCGGTGCTGGCCCGGACCATGACGCCGGCCTTGGCAAACGGGTCGGCGGCAGTGAGCGACGCCACCTGGGCCGAGATGGTGGGTGTCCCGCTCGTGGCCAGATCCTGCCAGACATAGTGGAAGGCGTCGGCGGTGTTCCAGATGTCCGGTCCACCGCCCAGCACGGTCAGCTGGCCGCCCGACGAGGACTGGCCACCCCCCGGCGAGACGGCACCGACATCGGTGCAATTCCATCCCCCGGGGCACGAGAGCTGGGTGCCGGGGTATTCACCCGCCGCCACCGTGGGCGAGTTCATGGTCACGGCCATGGCGCTGGACTGCTGGTTGTGCGAGGTCACGGCCACCCCCCCGACCATGGTGGGGGCCAAGTTGAGGGCCACCGTGGCGCCGGTGAGCGTTGCCCACTGGTTCCCGTCGGGGGAGGTCTGGACGCCGAAGTAGGTCTGAGGTGCCGAGCCCGTAGTGGTGTAGCGGCTCACACGGAGGTAGATGGGGGCGGAGAAGCCGCTGAACCGGTACTCCGTCGTCGGGCCCCCCTCCCTCGACCTCCACTGCACCACGAGGCCGACGCCGGGGGTGATGAAGGCGCCGTAGTAGGGCGAACCGGCGTCGGTGGAGTTACGGAGCATCACGCCAGCCAGGGCATCGGAATCGGTCGGCTGCACCGAGGCCACCTGGGTGGTCACCGCACCGTCCCCATTGAGAGGTTGCGACACGAAGAAGAACGAATCGGCGGTGCCGAAAAGGTCGTACCCGCCACCGACGGCGCTCAATATACCGTTGAACAGGGTCGCCTGGCCGGGAGGAAGTGCCCCTCCGACATCGGTGCAGGTCCATCCGGCCGGACACACGCTCCCGGCACTGGCTGGTCGGGCCGTGGCGGTGAGGGCGGCGAACGAGCTAACCGCCGCCACCACCGCGGTCAACAGTCGGATGACCGGTCGGCGCGATCGGAGCCGTGGGGAGGTGGTTCCATCGGTGCCTCTGTGGCTGGCGGGCCGGTGCCGGTCATTCGACGTGCTGGCATCGGTTGCGGTCACCGCTGTCTTAGACCGTCGAAAAGAGCCCATGCTGTGATCCACCTCCCCCCTTTTGGTTCTTGTCTCCGATTGCTCCTCGATCCCAGACGGGACCGAGCGTTCAACCCTCCCCCTCAAGTCCGGACCGAGCCAGGCGAAGAAGAGCGCCCTTCATCATTGATCACGCTTGATGAACGGAGTCTTACGCAAAACTGAACCTTTGTTGACATTTACGTCCGGCGCCCGACGGCAAGCCCCTCCGACCCGCCTTCGCTCAAGGTGACAACACATGTTGCCGACGGCCCATTTTGACAATGGGGACCGCACATAGTGCACCCTTGGCTCCATCGAATGGCCCAGTTGCTTGGATCGACCAGGGCACCCAGGAACTGAGTGCGCATCCAGGATTCGCTGTCTCGAGTGGCTTCGGCGGCCTTGCTGCGCAAATTGTCCCTGCGACGACATTGGCGCGAAAAGGCGGAAGCAAGGAGTGATGGTGTGACTGGCGCCGGGATCGGAGTAACACGACCCGACGCCAGCCACTGCCCCTGGGCAACGCACCGGTGAGCTGCCACTGACGGAGACAACCCCGAGCGTTGTGGTCTACCTACCCTGAAACGGTAACCCTCATTCCTCGACGATGCGACCGGGGTTGACGAGGGGCGGGACAACCCTGAGGCGCCCCGTGCCCTACCCCGTCACAGTCCGCCCAAATGGTCCTGTCGTGTACGGAATCTTTGTGGTTTGGTCCGCTCTCCGCTGGGCACTAGGTAGTGGTGGCGAATCGTGTACATGACACAGGGGAGAGCCAATGAAGGTGGAGGAAGTCAGGAGCTGGATTGACCGAAGCGTCCTGGACCCGTCCGGCCACAAGGTGGGGACCGTGTCCCAGATCTTTGTTGAAGACGCAAGCAACTGCCCGGTCTGGGCGGCAATCAATACCGGCCTCTTCGGGAGGCGATCGTCGTTCATTCCGATAGAGGAAGTGAGGCTGGAGGGCGACGACCTGGTAATCCCTTGGGACCGTGCTCAGGTAAAGGACGCACCTCAGGTGGACGACGATGGCAGTGGCCATCTGACCCCAGAAGAGGAGGTACAGCTTTGCCGGCACTACAACAAACAGCAACGTTCGGCTGCCGAAGCTGACGAACACACCCGGCAGGACGCCACAGAAACCGAGGACGGTCAAGAGGGTGGCGATCGAAAAGAGGTCGAAACGGGGTCCCAGGGCCCAGGGCAAACCCGCCTCAGGAAATACGTGGTGACAGAAGAAGTACATCCCGTCTCCCGCGTCTTAGTGGATGACTCACCAGTCGACGACGTCGACGACAGATCGGGTAATCAGTAGGCCATTCGCGTACGGTCGAATCATTTCGCAGGTAACGCACGTCGTATCCGTGGACACAGCTGATCGGAGGAATCATGATCATCGTCGGACTGGTACTGGTAGTAGCTGGAGCAGCCTTTGGGATTGACGTAACGATGAAGAATCGTTTCAGCGTGCGGGACATCGAGGCATTTGGCAGCACCCTTGGATTGCACCATGCGGAGCAGATCTTCATTCTCGGTGCCATTACGGGTGCAGTCATACTTCTGGGACTCGCCCTGATCATTGCTGGGATCGGTCGTACTAGATCCAGGACTGTTGCCCATCGTCGCCAACGCCGTGATGGGGCGGAAACGGATCACCGAGCTGCCGATCTCGACGCCGAGAACCAAGGACCGCGCTCATCCGCAGAGATACGGCCCCCCGCCACTGAGAGAGATGCGGATGGACATCCACGGGATAGTCGGGTCTCGACCGGATCAGGCGGCTCAACTGCGCTCGACCGAGAGGTCTAGAGGCAACCTGCACACGAGATGCGTTTCAGGGGCTGTGGCGCATCTCGATTCATCACGGGTTCATCAACGCTAGATCCCCTTTGAGCGATGCTTCATCACACGGCTCCGGTAGCGCTACAGATTCCAACCCAGCCCAACCACCCAACTGAAGCGCCCCGAGTCTCATGACTGCATCCACGTATGCCGTGTACGGGTAACTTGCCGGTAGCGGCGGACCGAGGTGGGGGGCGCTCGCCGAGCCGACTACGAGAGCGCAGGCATCCCAACCATTGCCCGGAACTCGTCAGTCGTATTCGTGACTGGAAATGGCCCACTTGGCACATCGAGGTCCAGCCGTTCGCAGATGGGATCCCACCCGTCCGCGGGGGACCATTCCAGCAGGCGTCCACTCGGGACACGTTGCCGAACCGCTTCGTTGTGTCGCTCGTAGGCGTCCATCATGGCCATCGGGTCTTCGAACGAATCACTGAACCGATCGCGTAGCAGGTGAACGACAGCAGCCATCCAGGGCACCAACTCCGGTGGAACCTTGTCGAACGACTGAAAGATTGTATTGGATGCGCTGCGGTACCAAGATTCCGGATCTCGCACAGAGAGCAACACCAGCGCGTCCGGGTTAGCGGCTGACAGCTCGGGCCAGAATGAACACCCGGGCCAGTCGACAAGAGAAACATAGCCGGCAGGCATCGTTGCCCAGTCAACGGGTCGGCCCTCGATAGCGTCGATCCAGCCTGGAGCTTGGGTCGGATTTCCGAGGATCTCGATCATGTGATGGCACGGGCCGCCTAACAACTGTTCGAGGGCGATCTTCAGTGAATGGGTACCCGTACGACCGACTCCGGCACCTACAACCTTTAGCGTCATTCCGTTCCGCCAATCTCTCGGGATGGATGAATGGTGTCGTGAGAGTACTGCCCATCGGCTTCCGACGCATCTATACGAATACGGGAGGAATACTGGATACATCGACAACGCATCCGCGGTCGCCTGCTTGGAGATCTGTCGTTTCGCCGCCGTTCCGAACCCGTTCGGAGGAAGACAATTCTGTTCCGATCGGCCAACTCCTGCCGGAGATCGTGCATTCAACCATGGTTGTCACACCGATAGTTGCCCCCGAGTCAGTATGGAAGGGCCGGCTCCTCCGGCATCCGCATTCACGTGGATCATTCCCTTATGCGGTGGACGGGCCCTCCGACGACCTCGCCTCTCGACAAGGCAGTTGGATACGAAGCACATTCCTCAATTGGAGAGCAGTCCTGACAACAAGAAGGTCACTTCGACAGGTCCGACAGGGACAGCGGTTGAGAGCCATGCTCAGAACAGGAAATCCCTGCCAGCTGAGCACGCTCACTCATTGCTGACTACGGTGGTCGAGAGTGTCGGCGGAAGGGTTCTCCGTGAGTACTGAGAACGTGGCAATCTTGTTCACGGACATCGTTGATTCGACGGCGTTGTCGCAGCTCCTCTCCCCGGAAGAGGCGGATGAGGCGCTCCAGCGGCACTTCACGATTCTGCGCCGGCCGGTTGCGGCATCGGGTGGCATGGAAGTGAAGAATCTCGGTGACGGACTCATGGTGGTGTTCGTCTCGGCCTCGGCAGCGCTCGCCTGCGCGGTGGCCATGCAACAGGCCGTCGATGTCGATAACCGAAAGCGCCTGCATCAGATCGGCCTGCGGATCGGGGTGAGCGGCGGTGAGGTAGCACACCAGGAGGGCGATTACTTCGGCGACCCGGTGGTTGAGGCCTCCCGGCTCTGCTCCGCCAGTAACGGAGGGCAGATCCTGGCAGCAGAGGTGGTCCGTCTCATGGCCGGTCGCCGAAGTAGCCACAACACCCGTCCGGTCGGCGGCCTGTCGCTGAAAGGGCTCCCAGACTTGGTCGACGCTACCGAGGTGCTATGGGAGCCGCTTAGTTCATCGATTAACCAAGGATCTGTCCCGCTCCCGGGTCGCCTGACCGTGCGGCCGGGGGCGGGAATCATCGGCCGGGACCCGGAACTGTCAGAGCTGGGCGATGCGCTGAAGCGGGTGGCATCTGGTGGCGGGAGCGAGGTCCTCCTCATCTCTGGTGAAGCCGGGCAGGGAAAGACAACCGTTGTGGCCGAGGCCGCCCGTGTCGCGTGGGACGGTGGAGCCTGCGTCCTGTTCGGGCACTGCGAAGAAGACCTCGCCACTCCCTATCAATTGTTCTCCGAAGCACTCGGGCACTTCGTCACTCATGCTCCGGATGATCAGCTGCTCGCCCACATAGATGCTCACGGTTCCGAACTGGCTCGGCTGGTGCCAACTCTCGCCCGTAGAATCCGGGACCTCCCGCCGTCTCGAGCCACCGACTCCGATTCCGAACGCTATCTCCTGTTCAGCGCGGCATGCGGTCTGTTATCAATGGCCTCCTCGGACCAACCAGTGGTTCTGGTGCTCGAGGACCTCCAATGGGCGGATACGGGAAGCCTCCTGCTGCTGAGGCATTTGGTGGCGGGTCAAGAGGGCAGGCCGCTGCTCATCCTTGGGACCTTCCGGGACAGCGAGTTATCTCATGTCCATCCCTTGCTCGCCACATTGGCAGCGCTGCGTCGCAATAGGAGTGTTACTCGCATCGAGCTGGCGGGGTTAGACGACACGGGGGTCGTCCAGCTGATGGAGGCCATTGCGGGCTACGTCCTCGACGATGCCGCCGTTGATCTGGCCCACGCGGTCTACCGGGACACGGATGGCAATCCGTTCTTTGTCTACGAGGTACTCCGCCATCTGTCCGAATCAGGGGCCATCTACCAGGACGCAGCCGGACGATGGGTGGCGCAGGACTCACTGCAGGAAGTGGCGCTCCCTGAAAGCGTTCGCGAAGTGATTGGGGCCAGAGTCGGGCGGCTGGGAGCAACCTCAGAGCGGATCCTTTCCGTGGCCGCGGTGATCGGTCGGGACTTCGATCTCGATCTCCTGTCCCGCGCCACCTCGACCTCGGAGGACGCGCTGCTAGACATTTTGGATCAGGCGGTCGATTCCGCACTGGTGCGAGAATTCGCCGATGCCCCAGGTCGCTACATATTCGCGCATGCCCTCATACAGCACACCCTTTATCAGGACATGGGCCCCACCCGACGGGCACGGACTCACCGGACCGTAGCCGAAGCACTCGAAGAACTGTGTGGGGACCGCCCCGAGTCACGGGTAGGTGAGTTGGCCCATCACTGGTTTAGTGCCACCCAGACCGTCGACGTGTCCAAGGCTGTGCACTTCTCTCGTGAGGCAGGTGATGCCGCGCTTGCGGCCCTCGCTCCAGACGACGCGCTGCGTTACTACGGACGTGCACTCGATCTCTACTCTCACACTGACGAACTCGACCCGGCCCTTGAGGTTGATCTGATGATCGGGCTTGGGATCGCGCAGCGCCAAACGGGAGAGCCGACCTTCCGGAACACGCTTCTAGACGCCGCGCTGCGGGCTGCTGCCCTCCAGGAAACGGACCGTCTCGTGGCCGCCGTACTCGCGAATGATCGCGGCTTCTACAGCGCGGTCGGTGCCATTGACTCAGAGAAGGTGGCAATCCTAGAACGGGCGGCCGAGCTGGTCTCGGACAAGACCCCTGAACGTGCGCTGGTGCTGGCAACACTCTGCTCCGAGCTCGCTTACGGAAGCCCACTTGACCGACGCCGCGTTCTGGCTGACGAGGCGGTCGCCATCGCCAAGGCACTCGACAATGACGCGATCATCGTGCGGGTGTTCAACCACGTGCATGTGGCTCTACAGGTCCCCTCCCAACTCAATGAATCGCTGGAGCGGACGGCTGAAGCGCTCATCCGGGCAGAACGCGTTGGCGACCCAGTTCAGATCTTCTGGTCGGCACATTGGCGTGCGACGGACGCCGCTCGTGCCGCTGATATTGAGGAGATGGACCGGTGCATCGAAATACACGGTGCGATGGCGGAACAGCTGGATCAGCCGATGTTCACGTGGGATCACACGTTTCTGCAGGCCTTGCAGGCGCAGATTGCAGGCGATGCCGATCGTGCTGAGGCGTTGGCCAGAGAAGCGCTGCGGATCGGAACTGAAGGCGGCCAACCTGATGCCGCCACTATCTTCGGAGCGCAGTACATCGTTTCGAGCGGGCAGCGAGGGACAATGAGCGAACTGGCTCCGCTTATAGAAGATATGGCGGCGAACGCTCCGAACATCTCTCGGTGGTTGTTCGGATCACTCATCGCCAAAGCCCACGTCGAGGGCGATCGGATCGATAGCGCCCGCATTCTGCTCGACGACTTTGCCGCCGCGGGTTTCGAGATGCCATTGGACCAAATCTGGTTGACAGGCATGGTCGACTTTGCTGAGGCGGCTATCGAGTGCCGGGAGACAACCTTCGCCCGACGCCTGTTCGAACGGCTTGAGCCATGGCGTACACAGGTTCCGGCCACAGGTGGAAGCGCACTCGCGCCGGTGAGCCACTACTTGGGAGGCCTTGCCTGGGTCCTGGGTCGGTATGACCAGGCCGATGCCTACTTCGACCAGGCGATGGAGATAAGCGGACGGATGCGAGCGAAGTTCTTCATGGCCCAAACCGAACTCCGGTGGGGACAGATGCTCATTGAACGCCGATCTCCAGGTGACCTTGACCGCGCCCATGAGTTGCTATCCAGCGCGCTGACTGCAGCGTCGGCTTACGGGTACGGGACGGTGCACCGACGAGCAGCCGGATGGTTAGAGCAATTTGATTGACCGACCGAGCTGGGGTTGGTGGCTCTTCGTCACCTAGCGGGGTGCGGTCGCGCGCCAGGGTTCGCGCTCGCGATGGTCAGCCCCACCCGTGTAACAACGCCGTCGGCCATGCCTCGAAGGTCAGTCAATCTCAAGCAGCGGCTGAAATGTGTTGCCACCTATACTCGCCGTCTATGAGTTATTCCGTGGATTTCGTCAACGTCTCTACCGTTGGCCTGGAGTCGTCGCCGGTGGTGACTGCGCTGGCCGGACTGCGGGCGAACGAGGCTCGGTACTTCAAGAACAAGTACGACCACGTCTTTACGGTTGAGCCTGCCGCCAAGGCCAAGAAGGACATCGACCTGGTGCACCGCATCCTCCAAGAAGAACGGGACATCGTCATCGGGTCGCCCCCGCTCGAGGCAACGACGTTCCAGGTCGAGAACATACGCTGGACCTACGTGTTCTACCAGAGCGGGCTTTCGATCAACGTCCTGTACACACTGGACGGACCGAATCCGAAGCGGGCGGTCGGCTTCAAGCTCTCCGAAGGTATGAACGTTCCCGCCGAGTTGGGTTCGTTCAAGTTCGCACGCCAGAAATCGAAGCTGGCGGGGACCATCCGGGGCTCGTATTTCGTGATCAAGGGTGAGTATTGAGCCCATAAGGCCTCGGTCGGATCGCCAGCGTTCGGCCCTGGTCCGACCAGACCCGAGAGACCACTGGCCGGAAACACCTGTGCCCCCAATCGCCTCGGGGTGGGACACATTCTCACCTCACAGCGATCGAGTACTTGCTCCCGCCAGCGATACACCCCGCTTAGATCTTAAAGGCCCGGTTGGTTCCCGGCTCTTCAACAATGACGATGCGCGCCATAACGCGACCGGCGCGCCCCAAGAGCCTTAGACGTGGCACCTGTTCCCTCACCGCACCCTGCCTGCCTGCCTGACTTCCTTCCTGCCTGCCGGCCCGACTGCCGCCAGAAGTCCATGAATCCGAAGCTCAGCCTTGCCCCTAAGTATGAACCCGTGTCCCGAGAACGTCTGCGAATCGGGGCGCCCCGTCCTCTAGAGCAACCTCGGCGCCGTTGGCCGCAAAGCTGATCGCGTGGTACCAGCCGCATAGCATCAGCAGGTCGAGGATTTCAGCTTCCGTGAGTTGGCCCGACAGCCGTACCCACAGCCCATCGTCGATGCGGGACCCATCGTGCAGGGCATCAGCGACATTGATGAGGACCCGCTCTCGCTCGTCAGACCAGCAGGAGTCAGTTGATGCGCCATGGGTCAATGAGGTGACCTGGTCGGGAGTGAGGCCAACCCGGTCGGCGAAGAATGCCACGTGGACACCCCATTCGTACTCGCAGTGACAGCGTGCGCAGGTGCGATCGATCACTATCTCTCGGTCGCGCATCGACAATGACAGTCGTTTGCTCAGTTCGTACGCGCCCCATGTCCCCATTGCGTCGGCCATTGCAATGTTCTTCACGAAGGTACGAAAGAGAAGTATTGGCGGAACGCCAGGAGGCATCATCTTCTCCAGCTGAGCGGCAGCGTCGCTCTCGTACGTTGGTTCCACCGGACTCATTCTTGGCATGCCTTCCTCCCGATGTTTTGGATTCCGAAACACCTACCAGGCTAGTGTTTCGTTAATCGAAATGCAACGGTTGGAGGTGATACCCGAGTGACCCACAGCCCACCACCACGGCCAGGTCAGGAGGTTCGCGGCTCGACTACGGGCCGTCCCATCATGGCCGCGATGGATCTTCTGGGGCGGCGTTGGGCACTTCGCGTCCTCTGGGAACTCCGAAGTGGACCGATTGGGGCGAGAGCCCTTCGGGCCAAGTGCGGTGGCATGTCGTCGAGCGTCCTCTACGACCGCCTCCGGGATCTCGGTAGATCGGGGCTCGTCGAACGGACGGATGATGATCAATACGTCCTCAGTGAACTGGGCACAGCGCTTGGATTGGCTCTCAAGCCGCTGGATTCCTGGGCTGAGACATGGGCGGCGTCGCTGCCCGAAGCGTCACGGTAGGTCCGGGTCGACCGCTGTCCTGGCGTCGCCTGCCGGGTCCAAACCCGCGATCTGAACGTCAAATCCACAATCACACCGATGATTCGCCAGTGGCTGACTATCAACAGGGAGCGAGGTTCTCAGCCTGCCAGTCTGAGAATTATCGGGTCTCAAGGATCGTCTCCGATTTGGCCGCATGGATACAGCAGCAGGGGTGTTCCCCAACGGCACGAGTGGGGCAGTCGGCGATCAATCGCGGCAGACCGTTGTGCGGCATTCGTTTGGTCGAGAGCCACGCACTCGCCGGTATCGCACCTCTTCCGAGGTCCTCTGACCCGGGCATCTAACGCTTCGAGCATCGTGACCGCCTCGACAAGGGTGATCCGATGGCATCATTCAGGGGTCGAGTCAACTCAACAGTAGGCAATCGAGGTGCTCGGACAAAGGAGAACGATGGAACTGATCGACCGGTACTTTGCGGCCTGGAACACTCACGATCCCGATGCAATCATGGCGTGTTTCACCGAAGAAGGGACCTTCCAGGACCCCACCACGGGAGGACCCATCACAGGCTCCGCCATCGGCGAGACGGCGAATGACCTGTTCGTCGGATTTCCCGACGTTTCGTTCACCGAGGTCCGCATCGAACCCGGTCCACGCTCTGCGGCTGCCCAGTACCTCATGCGCGGAACCAACACGGGCGCAACACCCCTGGGCCCACCGTCCGGCCAGGTGGGCACCCTTCCCGGTTCGGATTTCTTCACGTGGGATCCCGGTCGCGAGCTGCTGACCAGCGTTCGTGGGTACTGGGACCTTGGAGGCTTCCTGGCGTCCATGGGCATGCAGGTGCATCCCTCTCCAGCCGGGATCCCAGGGCTCATCGACTTCGGCATCGGAGTCCGGGCCACAAAGGGCGATCCCACATCACCTGGGTGCTTCACCGTCACGTCGATCGATGTGACCGGCCAGTCCGCGTGGGAGATCAATGACTTCACCGAGAAGATCACCACCGAACTGATGGCGCAAGAGGGCTATCTGGGCTCGGTCTTCGCCACAGCTGGAGGTCGCCAGTACACGTTCACTGCGTGGCGAGATGTGGAAGCGGTAACGGGGATACGACAGACTGTCCATCGAGACGCCATGCGAACCTTCAACGCGGGAACGCTGGGCACAAGGCTCATGACGAGCGTTTGGGCGCCCGTGCGGCTCAATCCTGTCCACGTGTCCCTGAGCGACGGCGAACGACCCCATCGGGAGGAGCCGCTGACCGGACAGTGGTTGTAGACCACCTGAGACCACAGCCGATAATGAGCGGCGTCTCTGGGTGTCCGGTACGGCCGGGTCGCGGCGGTTATCGAACGTGGCCAAATGGTCGTGACTCGCCCTTCGGACGATCAGATGGCAAGCGCTACCCGTCAGACGCCAGCGCACGACGTATCGGTTGATGAACACGATTGTCTGGTCGATCACCTCGGGCAGCGGATCGTCATGGCGTCTGCAGTCAGGACGATCGCTCGTGACACATAAAACCTGGCCTGAAGAAGAGTTCCCACGTCGAGCCGGGATGCAAGCCAGACTGTTTGCCTCATGAATCGTCCGGACACCAAGTACGTCGCCGTCGGGGAGGCTGACGTTGCCTACCAGGTGCTCGGTGAGGGACCTTCCGACCTCCTCTTCTTCAACGGGCTTGGCAGCAACGTCGAAATGGCGTGGGAGGATCGCGAAATTGCCGACTTCCTCAGACGGCTGGCGTCGTTACGCCGCTTAATCTTTCTCGATCGACGAGGCACAGGGGCATCTGACGGTGTGCCGCGTAACGCCATACCAACATGGGAGGAGTGGACGGAAGACATCGAAAGCGTTCTTAACGCGGTCGGGTCCGAGCAGACATCCATTCTCGCGGCGGTCGATGCCGGCCCGATCGCGATCCTCTATGCCGCTGCACATCCCGAACGGGTCGATTCCCTGGTGCTGTGCAATACCACCGCCCGATATCTAGTCGCTGATGACTATCCGATCGGTTTCACACCTGAAGCCCTCGATCTCGTCATCGAGTTCCTTCGGACCCGCTGGGGCACGCCGGAGTTTATCTCGCTGGCTGGTGCAGCTGGGCCGGAAGAAGACCCAGTTCGCCGCGATGCTCTTGCTCGGCTCTTCCGGTCGTCGGTCACCCCGAGAACCGCGGCCGCACAGTACGACTACCTGCTTCGGAACCTCGACGTTCGCCCGGTGCTCCCGCTCCTCCGGGCACCCACGCTGGTCCTGAGCGCCGACAACCAGAGCTTCCTACCCATGGGACATGGACGTTATGTGGCTGAGCACATTCAGGGATCCAAGTTCGTCGGGCTGCCGGGCGACGATATGTTGATATTCAGCCAGCAGGACCTGATCTTCGACGAAGTGGCCGAGTTCTTGACCGGTACGAGGCCACTTACCGATATCGACCGAATTCTGGTCTCTGTACTCTTCACCGATATCGTCGGATCGACCGAACGTGCAGCCTCGCTGGGTGATCAACGGTGGCGGTCCTTGTTGGATCGCCACGATCAAATCGTCCGGGAACAGCTTCGGATCTTCCGAGGCCGGGAGGTCAACACGACTGGAGACGGCTTTGTCGCTTCCTTCCTTCGATGGTCCGGCTCGAGCCATCCGTTGTGGCCAGGTGATCATCGACGCCACCCGAGCCCTCGGCATCGAGCTGCGCATGGGTCTCCCCACCGGTGAATGCGAGGTGAGGGGCAACGATCTGGGCGGCCTCGCCGTTCACATCGCAGCTCGCGTCGGTTCTTTGGCCTCACCGAGCGAGGTTCTTGTCTCGGGCACCGTCAAGGACCTTGTGGTTGGCTCGGGCATTTCGTTCAATGACCGAGGTGAGCACGTGCTGAAGGGGGTGCCGGGGAGCTGGAAGCTCTACGCGGTCTCCGGGTGACCCGCAACTCCAAACAAGTCCGTCTTTTATTCCCACGGATTGAGACGACCGACGTAGCCCCAAGGAGTTGTCTCGTCTTTAAGGACCCACAACTCTGCAAGTTCTAAGGACTGCCACCGATCACCGGCTCGGGACGCATTATCCCAGGAGACTTCCCGCCATCGGCTAACTGGATCAGAGTGAACTGGCTGGATATGACGTCGCCTGGCCAAGCTTTCTCGGTTGGCGAGTTGAGCCGACACCAGGGTTGGTTGCTCGCAATCACCTCGGCTGGCTGGACCATCGACGACGGATTCGACCCAGCCAGACCGGCAGAGTTCGCCCGAGCAACTGAGCTTGTGCGGGGTTCTATGACCTCCGCGAATGGGCCGCGCTCGAAACAGGTCTTCAACTTTCGGCACTTTGCCGATGACTCGGTGACCGTCACGATTGGGAGAGATGACGCCGCCATGCGCGCCTCCGCTTATCGAGCTGGGGATCACAAGGTGCAGTTGGATCGCCAGAAGAGCTCAGCGATAGCAGACCGAACGTCGTTCACTCGGTTCCGGGCTCGAATCCTCTGGCACCGGGAGAGGATTAGACCCACTCGAATGTTGACGGCTCCGTCTGCCACCAATCGCTGCCGGATGGATGGCACACTTCGACGCTCGCCTTTGTACAATCATTAACCTATGCGTGACGCCGTGGACAGCCTGATTCTCGACCTCTTGGAGTGGTTAAAGAGCTTCCGCGTAATACCGCGCCGACCTGGTTTATAGCGTAAGGCCGCAGTGGAGGAGGAATGCGAAGGCCAATCTGGTCTCGCTGCCGATGCGGCAGAGCCCCTGGTCGACGATCTCCTCGGCCTCGCCGATGGTGTCGAGACAGAGGTTGGCCAGCTCGCCGCCTTTCAGGTTGCCCCAGACCTGCTCGACCGGATTGAGATCGGGGGCGTAGCCCGGCAGCCGCTCGACGACCAGCCACCTCCGTTGCTTCCTGAGGAAGGCCTGCATGGCCCGGCTGCGATGGGAAGGAAGTCCGTCCCAGATGAGAGTGACCTTGTCGCCGTCCAGGTGGCGGTGAAGCTCGGTGAGGAACTCCATGATGGATTCGTCGTTGTAGCTACCCGCCTGCATGCCAAAGACGAGCGATGCATCGCTGCCGTCGGGCCGGAAGCACAGCGCGGCCGACATGGACAGGCGCTTCCAGTTGAAGTGGTGGGTGAGGACCGGGGTCTGCCCCTTGGGCGCCCAGGTCGACCTCACCGAGGGGAGGAGGCTGAACCCGCTCTCGTCCTGGAAGACGATCCAGGCGTTCCTGGCCCTGGCGTTTTTTTTAGACGGGGCCAGCGGTCGTTGACCCACTGTTCGATGGCCTCGTCATTGCGCTCAGCCGCCTGGCGGGCCGGCCGCTGTCGGCTCCAGCCCATTCGGCGGAGCACCTTCCAGACGTGTCCGGGGTGGTACTTGACCCCGGTGGTCTCCTCGATCACTTCGGCGACTCGGGCCAGGGTCCACAGATCGGTCGGATACCCGTTGGCCTTCGGACCCTTCTGCAGGGCCCGTTCCACCTTGGCCAGCTCGGCGTGGGTCACCTTGCGGGGCCGACCAGGCGCTCCGGTGCGTTTCAGGGCCTGCTTCCCGCCGACCTTCCAAAGCTTGTGCCAATCGGAGATTGACTGGTGGGAGACCTCGAGCTCACGGCCGATGTCGGCCTGGGACACCCCCTTGGCGAACAGGTCGGCGGCCCGCATCCGTGTGGCCTCCATGGCCTCGAAATCTCGGCGTGGACGGACTCGGGGTGGTGCCTTGTTTGTGCTTGCTGCTCCGGCCGCTGACGTGGAAGTGGGCATGCGCCAATTATTCCACTCCATGCAGCGCTAGCGGGGTATTAGGCGAACCTCTTTAAGCCCCAGTCCGCGCCCATGCTCGGAGGTACTTGACGCATGGCGAACATCATGTCCACGCCTGCCAGTCTGGGAGGAGGCCAACGACCGGGGCTATGTCGAACGTCTCCACGTCCCTGGAAGTGGTCAGTACATCTCAGTGACCGAGGCTGGGACCGAGTACCTGAGGCAATCTCATCGCCAGTTCGTGGCATCACGGTGACCGATCCCTTGCGACAGGAATGCCCGGCCCGGACTACCGAACCGTGCTCACCCGGACGCCGGATTGTGGCGGTTTTCTAAGGGTCGCGTAGCCGTTTTGGATCGTTTGCACCGAACCGATCCTGTCCTTCGCAATGAGTCGGCACATCCTCAACCACTACCGTTAGGAGGACTGGCTCATGGACGATCTCTCATCCCTTCCGCAGGGCGATCAAGACGCAATCGGCGTTACTCTCATGGCCGTGTTAAGCAGACTCCGGGAGCGTAACGCCGACAAACTGGTGGGCGCGTACAGCGCCGGCGCCGGCGCCGGCGCCGACAGGGTCAACGCATTCGGGAGAGTGTCAAGCGGGTGCGGACGAGATCGTTGCGTATCTCCGAGGCCTGTTCGCGAACGATAATTTCAATGCAGGGTCCCTGAACACGCCGCCCGAAACTAGATTCCGCGTGCTGACTCCCGAGGTTCTCCTCGTTAACGTCATTTGCAGGTTGAGGGGTCTGCATCGCCGGAGACGATGTGTGTGGAGGCCTACAGGACCTGGGCTCGCCCAGGATGCCTCTGATCGGCGGGTCAGTGGGACGCCTTGCGATGTCAGCAACCGGCGCGCCACATGGGGGCGTCCGGATTACCCAACCAGGCCACGACTGTCGGGACACGGCAGGCGAAGTCTGTCACTGGTCAATGCCAGTGGGCGAGAGAAAGATGCTGAACTGAGTGAATGCGGCATTTGGTCGAAGCGGCAGTCGGGGCGATCGTCTCAGCCTTGCTCCTGTCAGCCTGCGGTGCCTCGTCGACGGGAACGGGCTGGACGAAGTCGACCCAGTCAACAGACCATTTCAAGCTAGGCGAGCCGGTCGGTCAGCAGATCGGCTGCTCCACGGCGGCAGCGAGCGCTCCTCCTCTCAGTGGCGTCGGTACTCATTTCGCCTTCAATCTTCTGACGCCGTTCGGTGTCGCCTTTAGCTCTGACGGTAGTCGTGCCTTTGTGGCCGTCCTCACGAATCAAGGGGTTCGACAGCCGTCCATCGGCCCGGGGCGTGCTAACGGAGGGATCGAGGAGTATGACGTGACGCCAACGGGGCTCATTTCCGAGCGGTTGGGCACCATCGGAAGTCAAGAGCCCCTCGGCCTGTCTCTGACGCCAAATGGCCGGTACCTCGTGGCCGCCGAGGGGTCAGGAGCAACAGTACTTTCGGTCGCTCGGGTCGAGGATACGAAGGATCCATCATCGAAGTGGACCGTGGGAACGTTTTCAAGTCGTGGACAGGGAGCCATCGAAACAGCGGTCTCTCCTGACGGCCGCTTCGTCTTCGTCAGCCTGGAGGACAGTAACGAACTGGGCGTGTTCAATCTGGGTCGGGCTGAGAGGCAGGGGTTTGTTCGCTCAGATTTGGTCGGCTATGTCCCCATGGGCAGGGCACCCGTGGGAATGGCTATCTCTGCAAACGGTCGGTACCTGTTCGCCACATCCGAGGCAAACTCGCCCGCGAGTACCGATGGGACGTTGACGACCATCGATCTCGGACAGGCAGAAAGGGATCCTTCCCAGTCGGTGGTCTCGACCGTCTGGGCTGGGTGCGATCCCGTCCGGGTCGTGGCCTCGCCGTCCTCGGTGTTGGTCACAGCCAGGGCCAGTGACGAACTGCTCGACTTCGCTGCGAGTGATCTGCTCTCAAATCCTTCCGCAGCCCTACAATCTCAAGAACAGGTTGGCGAGTCGCCAGTCGGGCTAGCTCTCGTGAATCGTGGCCGACTCGTGGTCGTTGCCGACTCGAATCGATTTGCGCAGGGCGAGGTGTCCTCGAACCTGGCCGTCGTCTCTATGCACCCAAACGGAGAACTTCAATCCCTCGGCTATTTGCCAACCGGCGGCTTTCCGAGGGACATGGTCGTGAGCCCGAACGGGAAGGACCTTCTCGTGACCGACTACGACTCTGGCTCCGTCGAGGAAGTCAACCTTGCGGCATTGCCATGACGACAATCGTCAAGCGATAGTCATTGCTGGGGCGTACCCGAACGCGGGGTAGGGGTGGCGGTCTTTCGGCACCTCGGGACAACTCCGTCATTGGCAGAGATCTCACACTAATCTCGCCAGCAGGCGGCCTTCTGAAACAAGCCTGAGGATTTCGGAAGCAGTTTCCTCGGCAGTCGACCTCGAAGAATCGAGAATGTGATCCTCCGAGCCGCCCTGCTCGACAAACACTTGATGCATGAACGACACCGGCTCCTCATCGGTCAAATCGGTCTTGCCGGTGCGTTCGACGGCACGCTGTAACGCCACTTCCTTAGAAGGGCGCAGGACGACATAGTGCACGAGTAAGTCGTCGGGAACATGGCCCAGCCATTTCTTCATGAACCACGGACCAATGATGCCGTCAACGATTACGCAGTACCCCCCCAGCGCGAATGCAACCGCTGACACTGCTGTTGAGTCGATCACAACCTCGTTCTGGTGCGCTGACTCTGCCAGCCACGGAGAGATGTAACCATTTCGTATGAAGTGATGGAAGTCGTCACCCACAAGGAGTACCGAGGGGTCGAAACTGTCCGCAACGATTCGAGCCACGGTGCTCTTGCCAGCGCCTGGAGGACCGGTGATTACGATCATTGATCCCCGGACTGTCGACATCGCCTCAGCTTGGCATCCTCTGTGTCTGGAGTCGACCCGCTTAGGCGAGCTGAACAGCTCCCCGAGCAGCTTGTCGTTCCTCGATAGGCCGAACGCATGATCCGAGAGCCCTTATGACCTGCTGGGCCACTCTGAAATGAGCAGGAGACATGCTGGATTCGACGGCATTGCTGCCGGTGGTGGCACCGGGGGCTGGCACTACCACCCAAAGAGGTGCTCGTGCCCTGGCTGACCGAGGCGGGATATGAGAGAACAGACCCATGATCGGCGCAATGCGGTGACGCAGGTGAGTGGTCACCACGCTCACCTGGCCTGGTATCGGTTCCGCCGTGAGTTCGCGCATCGGTGGGCCGGCTATGTCGGGCTGGTGGTGCTGGTGGCCCTGGTCGGAGGGATCTCGCTGGCGAGCATCGCCGGCGCCCGGACCACCTAGTCGGCGCTCCCTACCTTCTTGCAGTCAACTAACCCGTCCGACATCAATATCGACAACGGCCCCTGCGACCCCTCCCTGCTCCGCGAGGCCGACCACCTCGCCGGGGTGACCTCCCTGCAGACCTATGTCGCCCTGAACATCCGCCAACTGAATGGACGTATCGCGTACTCTGCTGACGGAGCCCAGTTCGGGTCACCCAGGGGATGGATCTCCAGACCTCAGCCGGTCGAGCTGATGCCGAGGTCTGCGAACTCAGCCAGTCAGGCTGAGAGCGCAGAGAGGGTGGGTTGGCAGGAATAAGTGGTCGGGAGCCACCCTCCGCTCAGGGTCTTCGCTCTGGCTCTCCGCCCGGTATCGACAGACTGCCCAGTAGGGCGCGCATAGCTTTGGCCACCGCATCCCGGGTCGCCCTCGGCTGCTCCGAGTTGGCGATCAGCATGCCGCCCCGGGTCAAGGCCCCTAAAAGCAGACGGGTGAAGGTTTCGGGGTCCTCCACCCGAAGTTCCCCCTCAGCCACCGCCGCTTCGATGACTGCCACGATTTCGGCATAGGCGTAACGCTCGTCCAGCTCAGTGAATCGGGCCAGTCCGAGCACGGCAGGGGCGTCGGTGATGAGGATCCGCTGGACGTCTGGTTCGAGCACGGCATCGAGGAACGATTCGAATGCCCGGGACAGAAACTCGACGTTGCCCGGCGCTCCCTCGGCGGCCCGCGCCGACGCGGCCAGGAGGTCCTTGTGCACGTCTTCGAAGACGGATTCGAAAAGTGCGGTCTTCGACGGGAAGTGGTGGTACAGGGCTCCGGTGGTAACCCGCGCCTGCTCGGCCAGGTCCTCAACCGACGTGGCGGCAAAGCCGTGTCGCCCGAATAGGAGGCGCCCGGCAGCCGACAGAGCCTTGCGCGTCTGAGCTACCTGCTCGGCTCGCAGATTTGGCGGGCGCCCATCCGGCGCCGGCAACTCAGTCATCCCGACTGTGTAGCGCGTTTCTTGTCCTTGACAGTCACTCATGACCTTGACATAGTAACGCTATGCAACATATCTATATTATCTCGATGACGAACAGGAGATCGTGATGAGAGGAGCAATCGAGGCCCTAGAGGCCGACCGGGAAGTGTTACTCGGGATTTGCGCAGGACTCGGCGACGCCGACTGGAAGGCGGAAAGCGGTTGCGGGGGCTGGTCGGTCCAGGACGTGGTTGCCCACATGGGTGCGTTGTTCTGGATGGTGGTCGACCCGTCGAAGCTGCCCGACACCACCAATCTTCCGACCGAGCGGGCCCAGGATGTCTATGTCGAGGCTCGACGCACGTGGGGTGCCGACGAGGTCGTGGCCGACTATGAGAGGGTGAGCACTCAGGCCATCGAGCGATTGGCCGGATTGGAAGGCCAGGACTTCGAGTTGCCGCTCGGGGACCTCGGGACCTACCCGGCATCCGTGCTCCCCAATGCGTTCTCCTTCGACCACTACACCCACATTCGTGCCGATCTGTTTTCGCCCCGCGGGCCGCTGACTGGGAAGCCGCCGCCTGCCGACGAGCTCCGGCTGGGTCCCGCCGTCGATTGGATCGAGGTCGCCCTTCCCCAGCAGAATGCTGAGCGTCTGTCGGCCCTTGCGGGCATGGTTGATGTGGTGCTCGACGGCCCGGGGGGTGGGGCCATCCACCTCGGCAATGGCGCACTCGGCGCCGAGATCCGTTCGAGCACTGCTTCCTTCGTCCTGTGGATCACGCAACGTGCGACGTGGGAGGACGAGGACGTCGAGATCTCAGGCGACAACGGAATGCTGGATCTCGTGAAAGAGATGAAAGTCTTCTGATGGCGATCCAGGTGCGAGCCTCAATCGGATTTCGCTTCAGTATTAATGGAACATTCAGACTCAGCTGACCGAGCTGAGGACGGAGGTACTGGTCTCCCTCGAATTAGCTGAGAACGAAACCCTCGTACTCCGAACGGTTCACTGCGGCCAGTTCAAGACTTTGGAACCTCAGATACGGACTTGCCGGTTGCGGGCGTACCCCCCCTGATCGGTGAGCTGAACTGCTTTACCTCGATCTTCTCTTGCTCTCCCACTCCAAATACGCGCTCAAGGTCTCGACGGCTTGTGTGGCCACTGCGGCCACATCGGGCGAGGTAGTGGACTCCACCCTCGACCAATTGGGCCTTCGGGGTGGATCGGGCAACATCCATCCGAGCTCCCGCAACTCCTCCTCCTGCTTCGGAGCCCATCGGTGCTGACCCTCGATCCAGTGGTTGGACACCACTTCCGTAACGAGCGCTCCGTCCTCAAAGGCCAGGGCCTGCCAGTACCGATAGGGACCAGTCTCGGCGATCAGAATCCAGCGCCCAGGTCGCTCGGTGAGAGCCCTCAGAATGTCCTCTACGCCCTCAACGAACTCGGCCATGGTGATAGTCCGGTCTATCTGTCCGGTGTCCCAGACGGGCATCGCCGACGGCGACAGTGACCGCTCTCTCTGGTCCGTGAGGACCTGTTCGGCTTGTTCTAGCCAGCCGTCGACGCCCGCGAGCGTTCTAGATTTCATGTTCATCATCTCCATCGAACCTGGCGGTACCACCGTGCCCGGAGGCCGGTTGGTGGAGCGTCGCGGGCCCAGGTGCCTCGACTCCTCTGGATGGTTACGAATCCACTCTACAGCCCGGAACCAACGCTCGGATCTGAGCCTCAGGGGGACTCAGCCGGCTGAGCAGAGACTTCTCGACCTCAGAGGTCAAAGCCAAGGAGGTCCGCTCAAACCCAGCCTCACGTCAGCGCTCTGCCTCGTGAGAATTGCCCGACGTCCCCGGGCCCCAGCGAGCACCGGCCATTTGCGATTGACAGCCCTCTGCCGTGAGGGTTCACTTGGTCTGGATTCTGACAGTCTGGATTCTGACAGTCTGGATTCTGACAGTCTGGATTCTGATGCGAATCGGAGGCGAACCATGGCGGAAATTGCAGTCGACACGGTAGACAAGTTTCGCAAATCATTGAGGGGAGAGGTTTCACTCCCCGGCTCACCGTCGTACGACGAGGCGGTGCGCATTTGGAACGGCGCAGTCACCCGACGACCGGCCATCGTCGCCAGCTGTGTCACGCCAGAAGATGTCGTCGCCGCACTCGAGGTGGCTCGCAAGGAGGGCTTCGAAGTCTCGGTCCGGGGTGGCGGTCACAACTATGCAGGCAATGCACTGTGCGAGGGCGGCATGATGATCAACCTCACACCCATGAAGACGGTAACCGTGGACGTTGAAGCCCAGCGAGCCGCCTGTGGAGGAGGAGCGACCTGGGGTGAGCTCGACGCTGCCACTCAGGCGCACGGCCTGGCCGTCCCTGGTGGCTTCATCAGTCATACCGGAGTCGCCGGATTGACGCTGGGCGGTGGCATCGGTTGGCTTTCGCGGTTGGCGGGACTGTCAGCAGACAACCTGGTTGGAGCCACGGTGGTGACCGCGGACGGACGAGTGCTGAAGGCCTCGAACGATGAGAACCCAGATCTTTTTTGGGCCATCCGCGGCGGCGGTGGCAACTTCGGTGTTGTCACTGAGTTCGAGTTCGGGCTGCATGAAGTCGGGCCCCTGGTGAATCTGGGACTCTTCCTCTTTAGCCCCGAGCAAGGACCCGCCCTCCTCCGCTTCGCGCGCGAGTTCGTCCGGGACCTCCCAGACGAATCGCAGATGTTTCTCGCCGGACTTAGTGCTCCCCCCGAACCGTTCGTACCTGAGGAGCTGCAGCTCAGCCCGGTCTTCGGCCTCGTCGTCGTGGGACTTGGTGATGCCGAAACGCATCAGCGGCTTATCGGTCCGATCAAGGACAATCTGAGTCCAGCCGTCGAGTTGGTCACCCCCATTCCCTATGTGGACCTCCAGCAGATGTTCGACGCGTCTGCCCCATGGGGTCTGCACTCGTACGAGAAGTCCGTTTACGTCGAGGACCTGACAGACAGCGTCATCGACGCCATCGTCGAGCATCAAGCAAAGAAGATGTCGCCGTTGTCCTTTGTCCCGATCTTCAACTTCGGAGGTGCGTTTCGACGGGCGGACGAAGAGGCCACTGCCTTTGGCGGATCTCGCGATACCGGCTACGTGATCAATATCTCCGCAACCGCCCTATCTCCGGATGACTTCGACGCCGAACGGGCGTGGGTCCGGGACTACTGGTCCGCAATTCTTCCGCATGCATCGGGCAGCGGCGGCTACGTGAACTTCATGACCGAGTACGACGAGGATCGAGTGCGGAACTCGTACGGCGAAAAGTACGAGCGACTGCAACAAATCAAGACGGCCTACGATCCTGACAACCTCTTTCATCTCAACCCAAACATCAAGCCTGCCTAACTTTCCGACGTCGCGGCTGTGGACTCGGCCGAGATGAGAAAACGTACTGGTCCAATGGGCCTCAGTCCGTTGGGCAGTAGATACATGACCTCATCTCAGCCCACAGAGCTGCGACCTCAGCCTCCGAAGCTGTGGACCGAATACAAAGCAGCCATTGTGCCCCAGACCACCCCCACCACGATCCCGAATGCAACATTGCTGAGTCAATGAGCGCCGAGGACGAGTCGGGATACGGAAACCATCGTCACGAGCCGCCATCCAAGGTCACCAGCCTTCCGCGATGAGCGCTTGCCTGATCCTGTGCTCAGGCCCGCTCCTCGCCTCAGTACAGCCGCCTTGTCTCATTGGCGTAGCGCGGGGCCAACTGCCGGGAGACCCCCCAAGCTCTACCGTTCTCAGCGACGGTCATCCCCTCTTCAAGTCCAGCGGCGGTGAGCGTACTCCGGACTTGATGGCGACACTTCTCAAGAGCTTCGAGTGCATCATTCAGCTGCTGTCGCGCTGCCTTGGCATTAACGTCCTCCAGGGTTTCTCGAATTGGATCCCCAAGGCGAAACTTTTCCAGCGCCTTCGAGTAGACGGCTTCATTCGCTCGCAACGAGGAGCGGAGTCTTTCGCCACCTCAATGAGACGCTCGATTTCCCCGATGGCAGCATTCCGGAGCTGATCCATGGCCCTGATGTTAGGCATCGCGAAGTCTCGGACGAGGGATACAGGCCGGTTGAGGGGGTGGAAAAGTTGCCTCCTTTTGGCCCTATCTCATCCAGGTAGGGGTCCGATGGGGGCTGGGCGGCCCAAGTAAAATCCTTGACCGAAGTCGACACCGGCGGCCCGCACACACTCGAGTGTGGCGACATCTTCGATCCCCTCGGCCACGGTGCGAACGTTGAACGCCTTAGCGAGGCGGACGATTGCCTCGACAACGTAACGATTGGCTTGGTTGGTCGCCAGATCCCGGACGAACTCGATGTCGATCTTGAGCTGGGTGATTGGCAGCTTCTTGAGGTAGACGAGGCTCCCGAATCCGGTGCCAAAGTCATCGATGGCCAGACCACATCCCAGACCTGCCAGCCGCCTAGCAAACTCCGCCCCGGCCCTCAGGTCGGTCATGAGGGCCGTCTCGGTTATCTCGAACACGAGGTCAACTGGATCAGCTCCAGTCCTGCGAATCTCCTCCTCGATGAATGACAACATGCCCGGTGACTCCATGGACGCGGCCGATAAATTGCAGCTGACGGTCCGCCCCTGAGCCGCCAATTCGACGCTTCGAGCAACCACCCATCGGTCAATTTCAGCTATCAGCCCGTATTTTTCTGCGGCCGGCAAGAACTTGCCCGGCGGGATTATCTTGCCGTCGCGGCGGTCCACCATGCGCACAAGGACCTCCTCAGCAGGGCGACCCTGGACGAGCGGCACAATAGGCTGCGAGTACAGGACAAGGCGGTCCTCATCCAGGGCGTCGCGGATTCGACCGACCCAGCTTAGAGCAGCCAGTTCGCGCCGCAACGCCTCCTCCTCTTTCTTCTCGTCGGTGGCGTCCCGGAAGACCACGACCACACCTTCGATGGTCCCCTCGCTTTGCAGAGGTGCTGACGAGAACGCCACCGGAAAGGTCGTCCCATCGTTACGAGTGAACGTGGCGTCAGAGCTGCGTAGAGTCCGGCCCAGAATGCGGACCTCTAGCAGCGAGCACTCGTCAGCCGGGATTGGTTGGTGGTCCGCGTCCTGGAAATGGATCGTCTCGTGCATGGGCTGGCCCAGCAGCTGTTCCTCTGTCCATCCCAGCATGCGAGAGGCAGCTGGGTTGACAGAGGTAACCAGACCCTCCGCGTCCAACGTGTAGAGACCCTCGGCCATGTTGTCCATGACTGTCTCTCGGAAAGCCATTGCCTCTCTGCGTTCGGTGATGTCCACGACAACGTTGCCAACACCAATGATTTCGCCGTCGACCTGGACCGGGTAGAAGCTAGCCAGGAAGTGCCCGACTCGCATCGGCCTATCTACGCTGGTGCGGGTCAGCAAGATGTTCGACACGTGCTCACCCGCCAGTGCCCGGCGATAGACATCTTCGAGTTCGGGCCACAGATCCGGAACTGCCTCGGCAACCGTGCGTCCGATCTGTTCGGAAACAGTCCGGCTATCGATGCCGGCCAGTCGCTTGTTGATCCACACGATTCGGAGATCCCGATCGACCAGCTTGATGCCAACGGGAGCCGCATCTCCTATGATCTCGAGAAAGCTGAGTGCCTGCACGGCCTCCTTCTCTGACTGGCGTAGGGACAACTCCAAGCTCCGTTGGTCGTCGATGTCGGTCGCCGTTCCGATCCAGAAGTCCACTCTGCCATCAGGGCCACGCACTGGCTCGGCGCGGAAGGAATACCAGCGGTACGCGCCGTCGAATCGACGGAACCGACAATCGACGGCGTACTCCGTCCCCGCAGCAACTGCCTCGGCCCAAGCCCCCTTGGCCAGCTCCTGATCATCGGGATGAGTCGAGACCAGCCACCCACCTTCACGGTTCCGAGTCGGGCAAGGACCCGTATATGCCAATCCACGGGGGTTCAACGACATCGTTAGGCCGTCAGCCGACGCCGTCCATAGAACATGGGGCACCGAGTCCAGGATCAGCTGAGCGTCTGCGTCAGTCTGACCGGCCGAATGACCCAAGCCTTCGAGCGAAAACCGGGAGACTGAGGGCATTTTTAAGGTCACTACAGCAGAGTCGGTACGCACCGGGGGGGTACCTTTAGCACCAATTTTCAGATTTCTGGGGAAGGTGCAGCCCGGTGGTCTTCTTCCGAGCGATAGAGGCGGGCGCCCGCCTGTCGCGAGATACCTAGCCGGGCAGACGCGTCCGTGATTGAGAGGCCCTCCTCATCGATCATGGCGCGGATTACTCCCACCCGCATTAACTGGATCTCCCTCTCGAACTGGCGAAACGCCTCTGCCGCGCCGAGCCGGATATCGCGGCCACCGCCACCGATCAAGTCGGCCACAATCTCACTTATAGGCCGGCCCGCGAGCCGGGCCTCCCGCGCTCTACGGAGAGGCTGAACTGCGGCTTCGACCGACTCGCACGCAGTCCTGCCAGAATCAGACACTCTCTGAACGGAAGCCACGAACCAGTCTTCTGTCATGAGCCCTCCGCCGCTAAGACCCCAATCCAAGTATCGCGCAGGCGGTCCCATGGAGTACCTAGAAATACCAAATCGAAGGTGTCCCAGTTCGACGTGTGTCCTCAAGCGGCTAGTGACCACTTACTAATCAGTCTCCGCCACCAAGTTACCGATGGCCGAGATCGTTTAGTCATTCCTACGTCGCTCAGAGCGGGTACAGCCCGGCTCTAGGTCGCGCCCGGCTGTGCCTTTTCATTCGTTGTCTTCCGGCGACTTGACGCTGACCGTGGCAGTGAGTGTCACCACCGGGAATGTTGTGCCCTGGTTGGGCAACGAAATCGGAATTATCCTCATTGTCAGCGGCTCGACCGAGATTGATGTTGGAGCTCAGACCCTGTTCGTTTAGGCGCCACCACCGCTGTTTCTATCAGGGACTGCTGGACTTTGGGTCGATGTGAGCTCGACGACGGCCTCAATCTTGCTGGCATTGCTGCAGTCTTGGCACTTCCAGGCAGTCAACCAGGAGCTACGACTTCCACTTGACCAGATCCGCGAGGAAGCGCCCGCACCACAACGCCGCCCATCGGGGTGGCAGGGGGTTCTATGTGAACCAGATGCGGGAACAGTGCCCCACAACGGCGATAGATGCACTCGCTCAATACCGCGACGAGTGGCCGCTATGTCCCCGCGACGCTTCTTCGATCGAGCTCAGCCTATGAGGCTGAGGTGCTCAGCCGCCGAAGCTGAGGCCTTGTCTTCGCCCTTACTGATTGCGGAGTTGAAGTGTTCCACTGGCACTCCGTGCGCCCCGCGCATATGCGGTGATATGAGGCAGGCTTTAGCGTCAGGTGCCGGCGACCGGATTCCCTGAAGTCGCAGGTCAGTCCATCAATGTGGCCTGAACAGGCCCACATGGTTTGCCACCGATCCTCTCTCGGCGAACGACACCGGGACGTCGGTGCCGAGCTTTTTCCGGTTTTGCCGTAGTAGGAGGCAACCTTTCGAACACAAAGGAGGGTTGAGGTAGGTAATGCACGGACGTCGGCATCAGAGCCAGCCCCGGATTGACTTCGACCGCTTCGTCGCCGAGACGGCTGAGTCGCTCCTGCGGTCGGCCTACCTGATCACCTGGGACTTCGCAGAGGCGGAAGACCTGGTTCAGGAGTGTTTGTTCAAGGTCGCCCGCCGATGGCCCCGGGTCAAGAAGATGGAGTGGCCCGTCGCGTACGCGCGCACGGTGCTCATCCACCTTGCGTTGGACGAAGGGAAGCGGCGGAGCCAGCGGCGCTCAGAGCTTGGACCTGAAGCGACCGGGCTCCTCGAGGCGCACCACGACGATGCCGCCGTGCGCCTCCTTGGACGCGTCGAGACGAGTACCGACCTGCTGGGAGTGCTCAGAGAGCTGCCACCGCGGCAACGCGCCGCACTCGTACTGCGGTACTTCGACGACCTGAGCGAAGCGGAGGTCGCGGACGTCATGGGTTGTTCGGTGGGGACGGTGAAGAGCACCACGTCGCGAGCCCTCGGACGCCTCCGTCGGGAGGTCGAAGGCACGGAGGCGGCATCCGAGATCACGGCGGACGGCACACAGGAAAGCGGTACCAGCGGTTCGTCGCGGCTAACCGACCTCCGAACGGCCGCGCTCTCACACGCCCGGCCAGACGTGGATGCAATCGAACAAGACACCACACCAGCGACTGAAGGGAGCACTACCAAATGAAGACGACGTTGGAAGAGGAGCTGATCTCCGCCCTCAGAGCTCGCGCAGCAGCGCTGCCTACGGACGCGTCGGAGAAGCTGCGCTCCGTCGATTACCACCCACGCCGGCATCGCCGCGCCGCGCCCGCGGCACTCGGCGCCACTGCTGTCGGTGTCGCCGCGGCGGGAACCGCCCTGGTAGTCGCCCTCGGTGGGGCCGCTCCCGCTTACGCGGGATGGAGCGCTGCGCCGGCCGCGGCCTTGTCCTCACCGTCGTCTCAGGCCGACCAGAGCTGCCTGGGCGCGCTCTCGTCTGACCAACCTGCCGGCGGCGAACTCGGTTCTGGGCCCTGGCAGCCCCTGCTCACCGACGTGCGTGGCCCGTTCACGGTGGCGCTCTACCAGAACGACAGCGCCTACATGGGCTGCTTCACCAGCTCCTCCTTCACGCAAGTGACCCAGGTTAACTCGGACGGCGACGCCTCGAACGGCGTACTCAAGGTCAGCGGCTTCAGCTCTGGCTCTGGCAGCCCCTCGCAGGGCCTGTCGACGGTGACGGTAGGCGGTACCACCTCTGGCGATCTCCAAAACGTCGTGCAGTCGCATCTCTCCACGGCTGACGGCCCGTACACACTCGTTGACGGGCGGGTCGCGTCAGGGGTGACAGGGGTCACCCTCGTGCTCGATGACGGGCAAGACGTTGTGGTCACCGTGGCCGACGGGTGGCTTCTCGCCTGGTGGCCCAGCGACGCCGCGGCATCCTCGTCGCAGGTAACGAATGCGTCCGGTACGACGCCCGAAACTCTGGTCTTATCGACCAAGGGATCGCCAACACCCCCCGCCCCCGGTTCCTGCACGCCGACCACGACTCCCGACCGAACGAACGGGGTAATCCACTGCACCAGCTCCGGCGATGGAAGGGTGGGGTCAGAGAACTCTGGGAACAGCGGCAGCAGCCAGAACGTCACCCGAGCCGGGACCAGCAGCAACACCAGCGGGACCGGAACCGGCCCGACGAAGTCCTGAGCCCCCAGCCAACAAACCCGCCATCACGAGAGCAATATCAACCAGACTTGCGGAGCCACCAACCGGCGCTTGAGCCGACATATCCGGTGTTCAGGGGCAGGCCCATCTCAAGTCCGGCGATCCTGGTGTCGATCCCTCCATGTGGGCAACATCAAGGCACGGTATCTGGCACGGTCCGCACCGAGGTGGGGAAATCCGTCGGCGGTGCTCCAATGGAGGTTGCTGATCCTCGGGGTTCGTCGCTGGCTTCTCATGGACTCACCTCCTCGCAGCCCTCGCAATCGGACCACTTCTGACGGTTTTCCTATGGAGGCCCTATCTTTAGAGTCGTCCATAGCCACCCTGCCACCGGCAAGTCTCCGCCTCCTGCGATCTGGAATCTCCCCCTGACTATAGGACTCGCCATCCTGTCCCCGACGTGCCGATCAGCCACGGCTGATAAGTGCCGCCGACCGGTGATCGGGGGCATGCGTCGGACAGCGGTGCAGATTCGTCGGATGTACGAGACTTGGGGGATGTCAATGACTCTCCCTGACCGAAAGTGACAGCGACCCCTGACAAGCCGATCGTCCTCATCATCGGTGCTTCTCGTGGCTTGGGCCTCGCTATGGCGGAGGAGTACCTCGATCGCGGTGCTGAGGTCGTAGCGACCATCCGCGGTTCGGATCGCACTGCGCTCCACGAACTGGCGGAGTCTGCGGGCGGGCACCTCGAGATCGAACATCTCGACATCAACGTTCCCGAACAACTTGACGCTCTGCGCGATCGGCTCGCTGCTCGGAGGTTCGACGTCCTCTTCGTCAACGCTGGCGTGGCCAACCAGCATGGGGCGACCGCCGCAGATATCTCGACCGATGAGTTCACCCGGCTGATGGTAACCAACGCGCTGAGCCCGATGCGAGTCGTCGAGGCCCTCGGTGACCTCGTCCGGTCAGACGGAACCATTGGGGTCATGTCCTCAGGTCAGGGCAGTGTCGCCAACAATGAGAACGGGGGCTTCGAGATCTACCGAGCGAGCAAGTCAGCCCTCAACCAACTCATGCGTAGCTACGCTGCTCGGCACCGCGGTGAGAGCCGAACCCTTCTCCTCATGGCACCGGGATGGGTCAAGACTGCGCTTGGCGGCCCCGGTGCTCGCCTCACGGTCGACGAGAGCATCCCCAGCCTTGTCACGGTCATCGAAGAGCAGCGCGGTCGCGAAGGTCTCCAGTACCTCGACTACCAGGGCAACACCATCGCCTGGTGATGGACTTCCTCATACCTCGGGAACGCATACCCGGTGGTAGGGGATGGCCGGAGGTCATCGCAGTCGGATACTCCGCCCGTCCTAGCCCCGAGGTGCGAAGAACTCGAGTGCGATGTTGTCGGGGTCTCGAAATGACAATGCCGAGTAGGAAGGTGCGTCCACGATGCCACCGTTGGGGATGCCGAGCTCGTTCAGGCGGATTTCCCACGCTTTTAACTCATCGCGGTTGGCACAGCCGAAAGCCAGATGATCGAGACCCGGCCGGCGCTCGTTGAACGGCTGAGTACTGTTCAAATCAGGGAACTGAGTTAGACCGACGATTGTGTCACTCGTAAGCCAGGCGACACGCGTGAAAGGACCTGTGTCCTCGTCAAGGATCGGGTCCGAGCCGAACAGGGCCTTGTACCAAGGCACACTCTGTTCGAGGCTCGTAACCGTTAGTTAGCTGAAACGCAATAGATGCCTGATCCCACCGGGCGTAGCGCACCTCTGGTACATCCATCCTCATAGTCTTCCCCAAGTCAGGGTCTAGAAGTACCAGCCCGAAGGGATCCAGGGGACCGGGACGGCCATGCCGTCAATGAACAAGGACCCGCGTATCTGCGCCGTGAGACGCGCCTGATGGAGTACGTCGAACGCCCACTGCTGGGCAGCGGTGAGCCCGTGAATCAGAATTTCTCCCTCGGAGCCGGCGAGGAACCGCCACAGGAGGACGGCGGCTGTCTGCTCGTTAGTTGCCCCAAGCATGACCAGTCGGTCCGGGTGCCAAAGCACCCATCCTCGCCCGGGGTCGCTGTCCACCACGTCAATGCGGAAATGCCCGTCACTCAGCCCGAAGGCCACATCCTCAGTACGCGAACGGCCCAGCTGTGCCTCCACCTCGGCCACCAATTCGAGGTCCCCCTCATCGCCATCCCGACCGGGCAGCGAGGGTGGTATGGCCCGGCGGTCGGGTTGGCCTCCCATCTCGGCCGTCGGGTGCATGGCAAGTCCGGCTAGGAAGTAGCGGCGCATCGCGCGGGGGTCGGGCGAGGACTGGATCATGCGCTGGGTGGCACCGGTGGCGTAGCCCAGGGCCGCCTCGAGGAGCCGCCTGCCCACTCCCCGGCTCTGGAGCGCTGGATGGACGAACAGCATGGACAGGCCCCAGAAACTCTCCCGTCGGACAGACTCGGCAACGCCCACCACCTGCCCTTCCGAGGTGGCCACCCAAGCTCCGGGCCCGTCGCGCTGGACGAAACGGGCATGGCCCACACGGCTGGCCTCCAACTGGGCGTCGCTCGGTGGGGTGCGCGGCGGAAGCTGACCCGCCTCTGCCTGCGCTGCATCGGCGGCCTCGACCACGGTCATCACCGCTTCGACATCATCGAGGGCCATGGGTCGCAGGTCCCACCCCTCAGCGTCGCCGGTCGCGTCATGAGGGGATGTCACGCTTTCCATGGCCCCATGCTGGCACGCCGTCCACCCGGCCCCGCCCTGCCCCCCAGCCCAAGGCTTGCCGACAGGCTGCCTCTGGCTCCAACGTCGGTCGCCACAGGTAATCCCTGCTCGGTCCAGATGCGAGCTGCCATCGGTAGGGGGAGCCCCCTACCGATGACAATGGCCTTTCAGGAACCACCGCTGAGCACTGGAAGATTCGGCTTGACTTGAAGGATCGGTGTCTACCGTGCCGCTCTACAACGTGGACTCCAGCGGCTCGGCATGGGCGGCGAGTAATGGGGTCGGACCAGATGCGACTGCCAGTTGGTGCCACCAGACAACGGTGCGTATGTAACCCACTGAGGCGGAATATCGGTCCTGGGATGACGAACCCGACCGCCGAATATGCAAACTGATCCAGCCGGACCGGGAACATAGGATCTGTGTGTGGGCGATCAGAAGCCGCCGCGCTTGGATGGACTGGTAGCGATCGACTGCGCAAGTGTGCTCGTCACGGGGAGTCCCAGATGGATGCTGACGTCGTGTTTGATCGAGTCCGGCGGATACCGGTCGGGTTCGTGACGACCTACGGTGCCTTGACGCCGAATGCGCCGCGTCGCGCCGGCAGCCTGCTGTCACAGGCGCCATCCGGGATTCCTTGGTGGCGAGTCGTTCGTTCAGATGGCACGCTGGCCAAAGGGTCGGATCAGCAGCGCCTATTGAAGGCCGAGGGTGTCCCCATGCGTGGCGCTCGAGTCATCATGAAGGAGGCATTCGTCCCGGCCGATATTCTCATATAGGTGCATTGGGGTTGACCGAATTTCCGCCGATGAGGCAACAGCTGCGGATTGCTGGATGGGGAGGGTGTGCCCTCACATCTCGATCTGGTTCGGGCTTTCCCCTTGAAATAACCCGGTCATAGCCGTAGCCTCGGAGACGTTAGAGTCGTCAGGTGGCCAGGACTGCCCGACGTGATGTGATCGGACTTTTGATCGAGAAGCAGGTGTCCCACTCCGAGGTCGAGGCCGATGCGTTCATCGCTCACGCGAAGAAGCTGGCCAAGGAGAGCGGTAGGACCGTGCGTGCGGAGGCCGAGCTGCTCCTGTCGAGGGACAGGGAGACCCGGCTGCGGGACCTGGCGTACAAGGTGGTGGGGGCGAGCGAGCTTTTGGTGGCCATCACCGTCGAAGTCGATGACCTTCGGGCCGAGTCAGGTGATGACGACGGCAAACTAGCCGCCATCATGGCGACGATGGCTGACTCCTGTGAGCCCTTCACCTCAGTCCCGGTGGGTGGTTCAACTTCGACCGCAAAGCCTGGCGCGCCACCGGCGTCATCGGCTGCAACCGTCGCGCCAAGGTCGATCGAAAGGGTCGAGAATCCACTTGCCTGAGTCGGCCGGACGTAAGACGCTTGCCGGATCGGTCGCAGGGCAAAGCAAACCTTGACCAATGCCCCGCGCCCTTAATCGCGGGATATGCATCCCTAGCCACGAGCAATCTCAAATGACTGCCTGGCTTCTACGATCGACCTCAGCCTGTGAGGCTAAGGGCGAGTCGAAATTCAGGTCCTCGCGATCAGAGGTGGTCCCTACACTTGCCCTTATGAGGACCGAAGAGCAACGGGAAAGAGCAGCCGCAAGCTTGCGAGCGCTTAGCCATGGGTTTGCGGCGCACGACCCCGAGGACGGTGTGCTCGCATCTTTGACGGAGACGGTGAATGAACTGACACTCGCCGTCAGCCAGACGCCGATACGTGATCGTCTGGCCCTGATGCGGTCCGGCCCCGACAAATCCATCTTGGGCGGGAGCGGGTTCGAAGACCGAGCCGTGGGGGGCAACTCGAATCCGACAAGTGTCGAACTCGAGATTCGGCTCAAGGACGAAGAAGTGATCGCCGCCTTCATATTGCGGAGGGCATTCGAAGGAGCACCCGGTCGTGCTCACGGCGGAATTGTCGCCGCTGCTTTCGACGACGTAACGGGGTTCGTGATCGGCAGACTCCAGGAGCCTGCTTTCACCGGCGAGTTGACAGTTCGCTATCTAGCGGCTGTACCTGTCGACCAAGCACTGGAGATTCGTGCCCGACTAGATGGGCGAGAGCGCCGCAAGCTCTTCATTAGTGCAGACCTGCACAGCGGTAATGAGATAGTGGCAACGTGCCGGGCTATCTACATAACCGTGGAGCTCTCGCGTTTCGCGGGAGCACCCGACCCGCGTTGACCCGATCGACAACCTCAGTTACTGAGGCTGAGGCGAGGTGCTCAGCTCCTCGAAGGCTTCATCGACGGCATCGACTCTGGGGCCTGAATGTGCTTCGATGTCCTCAGCCCAGGCCCGCTGGATCACCCATCTAATCGCACCTCGGTGGCAGTCCGCCAGAACCAATAGGCCGACCGATATTGCCATTCTCGTGCAGCCCCGACGGGAGTGACATAGGTTCATAGATCGATGGATGTCGCTACAGAGAGGTGACCGTAATGAGCGATGCTGGCGAGTGGGTGGTGCGGGTAATCGACGCTGTGAACAGACGTGATTGGGACACCGTCGAAGCGGCTCTCTCAGATGGGTGCACTTACGAGGCAAACGGTTCCCCGACCTGGAAGCTCTCAGGACGTGACCAAGTCCTCAAACGCTTCAAGGCGCTGATAACTGCATTCCCTGACCAGAAGGCGGATGCGACATTCCTCTTGGCCGGAGAGGGAAAGGCTGCCTTTGAGTTGCATATCGCAGAGACACATACCGGGACCCTCGAAACTCCATTCGGAACCTTTCCGGCGACCGGTACGCAGATTGACGAGACCGTTGGCTACTTCATTGAGCTTGATTCTGGGGGCCGAGCAACCAGAATCGGCCACTACTACGACGCAGCCCCCTTAACAATGGCAATCATGTCGAGAGCACAGGACGGTTCATGAAGCGCATGGCCATCTGATAAGTGGCGCTTCCAGCCAAATCTCAGGCTGCCTCCTAACGCCGGGCGGATGGCGGCTATCGGACCGTGACCGATTGGCACTTCGCGGATACATTGGATCGGTCGATCGCGCTACAGGAGTAGATCCAGTCACAATCGCATTCGTCGCGGCGACTCCGAAATCAAGATCGCAGTGCCGTACGGAGACCCGGTTGCTGTTTTGCGGGAGACTAGGAGCATGGACGCTCCCATGGTTCGGTACGCCCGTTTGGATGGTGTCAGTCTCGCCTTCCAGACCGTCGGCTCCGATGTCGAACTGCTGATGATGGGGGGTTCGGCCGGCATGTCGGCGACCTGGGCCGATCCCACGGCGTCGGAAATCCTGTGGGAGATCTCCCGCTTCGCGCGTCTCGTGACGTTCGATCAGCGAGGAGCTGGCCTCTCCGACCCATTGCCGGGCGGACATCTACCTCCACTCGAGGATCGGGTCGGCGATGCCTTCGCCGTCTTCGAAGCAGCCGATCTGGATCGCCCATTTGTCTTGGCAACCCATGATGGCGGTCCAGCGGCACTTCTTGCCGTGACGACCCAACCCGGTCGTTTCCGTGGCCTCATCCTGGTCAGCACGGCACCTTGTCTACGTCGAGCGCCCGATTACCCCGCCGGATTCGACGATGCCACCGCCGACTGGTTTCTGGAGCAGATGCACGCCAATTGGGGGACGGGCTGGAGCGTTGACTTCCTTGCGTCGTCGTTCGCGGCCATGCCTGACGGTCGCGAACGATGGGCACGCTTGGAGCAGGCAGCATGCTCACCAGGCCAGGCGAGGGCACAGACCGAGCAGGCGTTCGCTACCGATGCCCGCCACCTGCTCGGGATCGTGAGCGTGCCGACGCTCGTGATCGCACGACGCGACGATCCGTCGATTCCTCGGGGAAGCGGGCGCTACATGGCTGACCGGATCCCGGACGCGTGGCTGGTCGAGTTGCCGGGGAGTGATCACATGCCTTGGTCCGGAGACAACACCCAGATCGCCAACGCCATCCGGTGGTTCGTCGCCCACGAAGCGCCGCCCGAGGTCGATCCTCGAAGGCTGGCGGCGGTCGTATTCACGGACATCGTTAGGTCGACCGAGCAGCTTGCAAACTTGGGGGACAGTCGATGGGCAGCAATGCTCGACCTGCACGACGCCGCAGCACGAAACATCGCAGAGGCAAATGGGGGTCAGCTCGTGAAATGCACCGGCGATGGGACGCTATGCCTGTTTCACGGACCAGCGCAAGCCATCCAGTACGCCATCGCCCTGAGGACTGAGGTCGGACACCTGGGTCTGGAGATGCGGGCCGGTGTGCACGCCGGTGAAGTCCACGCTCGCGGAGAGGACGTAACTGGCATTGCTGTACATGCCGCCGCGCGGGTCAGTGAGGTCGCACCAGAGGGGAGAGTGTTCGTGTCGCGGACGGTCACCGACCTGGTTGCTGGGAGTGATCTCGAATTCGCTTCGGAGGGTGAGCACAGCCTCAAGGGGCTCCCTGGTAGCTGGGAGCTGTTCAGCGTTACATAGTGATTCCCCTGGGTACCCCAGTACGCCGGGTCGGTGGGCGCTTACGGACGCCGAGGTGCACCGGCGGCCCAGTATCCGCTCTCCAAGTATTCCGTTTGTGCCGCTTCCCATTCCTGGCAGAGAGGATCGTTCTCAGCGACCTCATAGCCCCCGTCATCGAGTGGGGCGGCCCTCGTTCCAGTAATCGCAGTGGATGCGAGCGTGGGCGAGTCGAGCTTCTCTCGTCGGTACTCCCATGGTTCTCCTTGGTCTAACTCGAATGCGGTCAAGCTTCATGATCGCAGAAGAGCGGAGCCTCCTGCTGCCCTGGCACGACCTGCTCCCGTACCGAGGCGGGTATCCCACTTCACCGGGTCAGGGGGAGACCTCAGGGTGTCACCGACCGGCACCTATGAGACAAGGACAGAAGACGTTGCAAGCCGATTCGGGTCAAGCCAAGCTGGCGTGTGCCCGAAAACCGATTCGTCGGCGAGATCGCCAGAACCTACGACCAACCAGGTACGGGGATATGGGACGACGGCGTGCTTGAAGCGACCGTCGACTGCCTGGTCGAGTTGACTAGCGGTGGAGCGGCGATGGAGTTCGCTATTGGGACTGGCCGGGTCGCTGTTCCTTTGGCCGCCCGGGGCGTTTTAGTCACGGGAATCGAGTTGTCCGCCGACATGCTCCCGTGTTGCGATCGAAGCCCGAAGCGAGCGATATCAGGGCCGTCGAAGGCGACATGGCCGTGACGTTCGTGGAGGGCGGGTTGTCTCTCGTGTATCTGGTCTTCAACACGATAATGAGCCTGACGTCGCGGGACGAACAGGTCGCCTGTTTCGAAAACTCTGCCCGAAACCTTCGCCCTGGTGGCCGCTTCGTCATCGAAACTATCGTGCCGGGCCTTCGCCAGTTGCCACCCGGCAGTCTCGGAGTCCCGTTCGCATTGACAGAGGATTACATCGGCATCGACGACTTCATTGATCGCACGCACAAGCAGATCTCCCGATCTCGGCACTTCAACCGACTCCCCGACGGCAGCTTCAGCGAGTTCACAGCACCGTTCCGATATGTGTGGCCGGCTGAGTTGGACCTGATGGCTCGGATCGCAGGCATGACGCTGGAACATCGGTGGGCGTGGTGGGACCGGTCGCCGTTCACTGGCGAGAGCCGACCGGTCGCCGTTCACTGGCGAGAGCCGCAGCCATGTCAGCGTGTGGCGCCTTCCGGTGGCATAGATCCAGTTGGAGCCTGGTTCGCCGGGCTCCGCAATCGTCGGGCCAGCCTGCCCCGTACGCCGGGAGCGGGGCGGTCATCGAGCGTCGCAAACGCACATTGAGGACGGGTAGTCACATCCAAAAGGACCTTCAGGGTGAGATGTTACGGTCCTAGATAGTGGGGCGAGACGAAGGGAGGCTCTATGAGCCTTACTGTCGATGAACTGGCGATGGCGTACCACGGAGCATGGGTAGAGCTAGACCCTGACACCATCATCGCCTTGCACTCTGCAGACTCCGTGTTTCATATGCACGGAGCATCGGAGGCGGCGATCGGAAGAGATGCCGTCAGACAACTAATCGTTGCACTGCTGAGACTTGTGCCGGATCTCAAGTTTGAGCCGACGAGGCTCTACTCGGGAGCCGATCACATCGTCTTCGAGTACGACATGTCGGGAACGTTTGACGGATCGCCGTTCGTCTGCGACGGAGTCGACGTGATCGCCATTCGAGACGGCCTTGTAGCCCGCAAAGACACATACCTCGACTACATCAACCTCATGGAGCAGATCGGCGAGATGCCAATCATTGCTTCTGCCATTTAACCGCTCTTGAGTGAGTCCGAAGACCGGGAGAAGGTCGGTTACTCCATCGGGTCAGTCACTTGACAGTCTCCTTAGCCATCCGTGCGATCTGCGCCCGTCCCGACGCCAGGATCGGCGGAAGGATCTCAGGAGCCAGAGTGATGCCTGCGGAGAGGGCGAAGTGGACACCGTCAGGGTCACGGATCGTCTCCCCCCGGTAGGTCGGGCTGTATTTGCCACCCGGACACACCAGTGCATTGAGGTCATAGACGGAATCGGTCGTTGGGAACTCGGCCGCAACCTGTCGGACCAGTGTGTTGTACTCGGCGAGCCGAGCGGGGTCGTTCTCTGGCCATGGCGCACCGTCCAGTGCCGTCTCTGCGTCGTCGCAAGGCGCCGTCATGAACTTCAGATTCGCCCCGGTGGAAGTCACCAGGATCGATGCCAGTTCCAACTGCTGCTTGACGTAGGCGGCGAATGTCGGGTTCAGGATGTTTGTCCAAGCGCCGTCGTAAACCCGATCGACCTCTTCCCACCGTCCGGCGAGGAGGACCACCACATTGGGGTGGTACTTGACCAGTTCAGCCTTCCACTGCACCGGCCATGGTTGCTTCACGAGTGGAGTGTCTGGTGCCGGAGTAAAGCCGTTGCACTGGGGTTCGGACAGTGTTGCCTTCCCGTCGGCTCTGATGGCTCGACCCATGACCACCCCACACCCCACGATCCCGAAGTCAGCGAACGAGTAGTCGTACTGCACAGCGAGGTCGGGATGACCAAGGTCCCATCCCAGGGTCAGGGCAACCGAGTCCCCGAGCATCAGGAGGCTCACCTTTTGGTGCTTGATCTCCCTCGTCGTCCTCTTGTGGGCACTAGCCACATTGGGTATGCCGATGGCGAGTCCGAGACCCAGGAGTACACAGAGGACGATTCTGCCCATCGACTGCATGGAAGCCCCCTTCATTCATGAACCGTCGGCATGCCCCCGTGATGCGCCGCTCCCGCTCCGAAATGGACGGCCTCATCTTGCCCGAGCCGGACTCTGCTGTCACGCCCACACATGCAGATGATCGCCCACCGTGGCGGCGAGCGCTGATCCCGTGCAATGTGGCAGGAGGGAACAGTCACGTGCAGTGGTCACAGGCTACGTGCGGACTTAAAGATCTTCGCCAAAGACCCTGCGGGTGAACTTCGCCGGAGCCCAGGAGAACCAGGGGCTCCTGTGGATAACAGTCTGCGCGGTATTACGCGAAGGTCTTTAGGTCGCCACCGCTTGTCCTTCAGAGCTGAGAGTCCGAATGGTGTCCGCCGGACCGGGGATGGGATGCGCCTATTTCCAACCGGTCAAGAACAGGCTCAGCTTTCTTGGGTTGCGATCTACTGCCACCCCACGCTCCTTCAGGGCGTTCATCAGATCATCAATCGCATATGTGGCCAACAGCGGGTAGAAGGATTCGCCGTGGATGTCCAAGCGAAGCCCAGAAGGCGCATGCCCAGGACCCCAGCCGCTGGAGTTCACAACAATCGCCTGGGCACCGATTACTTGACCTAGGCGCCAAGTCCAAGAGGTAGGAAAGATGCACGTTCCCCCTATCGGGTTACCTCGCAGGTTGACTCTGGTTAGATTCAGTTCGGTCTCACCGAGATGAAGAAATGCCCTCGGTTGGTAGCCATACCCAACTGGGTCGAGAGTAACTTTGAAGTTACCGAATCGATACTGCCGTCTCATGGAGAGGTCGAAGGTGCGACCCTGTGACCCCTCCGGAGGTTGGCTCATATCGTGAGTCTTGCCGGAGGGTCGGACTCCCCACAACAACAGGATGGCGGGAACGGTCCGCTGCTCCAGATGCCCGCGATGGCGTCAATAGTTCAGGGACCGAAAAGCTTCGGTTCCGCAGCAATGGGCACATAGGTCACCACGATGTCCCCCGGTCCATGTTTCCGAATCTGCCATGCCACGTATTCGCCCGTGGGGTGCGGAGTCTTCTTCGTCGGCGGAAGGTCAAAGAAACTGGCAGTGTGACCTACACTAGGACGAACGCTGTCTGATTCCTGAGCCCTGCAGTAGCTCGGGAGTACACCCACCACCTTGTAGCCGTTGACCGTGCGAGGACCCCGAACGGGCGTGTTCGTGCCCGAGAAGTAGCAGCTGTATTGGTCGCTGTACGGACAGATGACCTTGCCTCGGGATGCTGTCGGGGTCGCTGCACCCCAACCCGCAAGCCCCGTGATGGCAAGGACCAGTACGCCTACTGCCGCCAGTCCACGCACGGGGGGAAGCATGTCACTTGAAGTGGCGGTTCGCACACCAGTGTCCCAGAACAATGGCTGCGTTGCCTGTGTCGCCGACCGCCTTTTCCCCCTCGACGTTGGCGCCAGACCCTTGAGCAACATCCACCTCTAGATCGGCGATCGGACCACTCCACCGAAGAGCCGACAGTGCTACCACGTGCCCACAAGAGGTGCCTGAATGGCTCGCTCTCAGCCGTCCAAATAACGGGCATGACAATTCCGAACCCACTTCGCATCATTTTGCGCAAAGTACCTGGTCGCCGTCCTGTACTGAAAGGCAGAGTGGCTGGTTGAAGGCATCCCCGAAACGCTGAAATCTGGGATGTCGACTGCCCCGCAACGGCACTTACATGGGTGGTGATCCGCCACCTGGACTAACCATCCGGGGAGCCTTCTTCGGATGGAGGTCCGACAAGGAGGTGTGCGGTGGTGTGGTGTCCGTCGTTTCAGAGCCGTGTTCGCGCAGACAGTGTTCGGGAGTATCGGGTCGGCCACGAGCTGGTCGACGAGTTCTTGGAGTTCGCCTCCGGGCGGGCCCGGCCCAGCACCGTGCGGGCCTATGCCCATGATCTGAGTGTGTTCTTTGGGGTCATCCGCAAAGAGCCAAAGGACGTGACTTCCAAAGACGTTCTGCGCTTCGTGACCGAACAGCGGCGCCCGAGGAAGGGGGCCGAGAATGTCGTGCGGATCTCCGACGGGGGCTCGGGGTTGGCAACCTCGACCATCAAGCGACGGCTCGCCGCGGTGTCCAGCCTCTACGGCTATCTCGTCGTCCGGGGTGACGCCGGCGTGGTGACCAATCCAGTGCCACGGGGTCTGCCCACCCGGCGCAATCGGCACCGGGGTGAGGCCCCGCACCGCTGGTGCGTGGGGTTCGCCGTCTGCCGCGCATCTTGAACCCCGACGAGGTCGAGGTACTTATGGCGGCCCTGCGCACCGATCGAGACCGGGCCATGGCCCAGGCCATGCTGCTCGGCGGCTTGCGTCGTGGTGAGGTGATTGGCCTCCGACTCGAGGATCTTCGTCTTGGTGAGTGGCGGGTGTTCATCGCAGACGGCAAAGGAGGGCATCAACGTCTGGTGCCGACCTCGCCGACCTTCTTCGCCACGGTGGCGGAGTACATGAACAAGGAACGACCACCTGATGCCCCAACTGATCGGCTCTTCGTCTCGCTCAAGGGTCCGAGACGGGGACAACCGCTCTCGACCGAAGGGATCATCGAGATCTTCAGCGCAGCCCGGAAGCGGGCCGGACTCGCCCACGGCACGTGCCATGAGCTCCGCCACACCTGCTCCACCAGACTGCGCGAGGCGGGCATGGCCATTGAGGCCGTCCAGGCCCAGGCTGGTCATCGCTCCATCGCATCGACCCGGATCTATCTGCACCTCAGCATTGACTGGCTGGCGGAGGAGTACCGCAAGGCCATGGAGGCCCTCGGGGCATCGACGGAGGTGGCCCGAGGAACGCCCTACCGAAGTCATCAGAAGCCCCGTCACCTCGGTGGAGCACCTTGGAGTTCCCCTGGGTCGAGACCGCCCGCAGGGCACCGGTGATGGTGGCCACCATGGCCTCCTACCTGGACCAACTGGGTGTTTCGGCCCGTTCGAGCACGGTTAGTGCCGCCGAGCAGGCACTGCGTCACTTCGCAGGCCAGGTGACCCAGGCCGATCCGACGTGCAACTCCATGGCCGGCGTCGAACGCCGCCACGTCGAGGCCCACAAACTCTGGCTGGTCGCTCGGCCGGGCAAGGCCGGAAAGCCACTCTCCGCCGTCACCATCCGCAACCGACTCGGAACGTTGCGCACGTTCTTCGAGCGGCTGCGGGACTGGGACTACGACGACGCCCCGAGCCGGACCTTGATCTTCCAAGGTGACTTCCCCCAAGCCGACGAGCCGCTGCCCAAGTTCCTCGACGACCCGACCATGGAGAAGTTCACCGCCGCACTGGCCAACGATCCCAACCCCCGTCGGCGGCTCATGGTCGAGATCTTGGCCCAGACCGGCATCCGAGTGGGCGAACTCGCCGGACTCGATGACAAGGCAGTGACCCAGCTCGGCGACACGATGTCGCTCCGCATCCCGGTCGGCTAGCTGCACGACGACCGCTACGTGCCGCTGCCCCCTGAGCTCGCACGACTGATCGCTGACTACCAGAAGTTGCGGGGTCCGAGCCGATCAGGACGCCTCGTCGAACGCGACGACGGCCAACCGTTCGACCGACGCACCATCCATCGCTACGTCGAGCGGGTGGCTAAACGGGCCGGCGTCGGCCATGTTCATCCCCATCAACTCCGCCACACGCTGGCCACTCGAATGATCAACCGAGGCATGAGCCTCGAGGCCATCGCCGCCCTCCTTGGGCACCGCTCCATGCGCATGACGCTGACCTACGCACGCATCTCAAATCGGACGGTGGCCGAGGAGTACTTCCGGGTGACCCAGGCCGTCGAAGCGAGCTACGAAACCGGCGAGCCGCTCCCCGCCAGCATCGAGGGCGCCAACATGCGACGGATCGCCGCCGAGCATCGACGTCTATTGGGTAACGGTCACTGCACGCGACCGACCGGGCTCGATTGCAACTTCGAGTCCATCTGCGAACGGTGCGGCTTCTTCGAGACCGGCCCCCAGTTCCTGACCATCCTTCGCCGCCAGCGAGATGACGCCGTCGGCCACGGCCAAGAGGACAGGGCTCAGCTCCTCGAAGGCTTTATCGACGGCATCGACTCTGGGGCCTGAATGTGCTTCGATGTCCTCAGCCCAGGCCCAGTGGATCACCCATGTAATCGCACTTCGGGGCGTGTGGATAACAAGGACTAGGTCCGTCCAGGTTCTGGCCCCGTTCCTCCTTCAGCGAGGGGCGCTATGCACGGCGAACCAGTGCCATTGCTTGGAGCTCTCGGGCAACATCGAGACCTGTTGGTGTGTAGATGATCTCGGCGTACCCTGCCTGACCCAGACGGTCAATTCGTCGAGCAAGCGCCTCAGGGTGGCCGACCATGTGCTGAATGTCGATGTGAGGTAGCAATTGTCGGTCTCGGTCGGGAAGGTGTGTGACATGACCTTCGAACGTCAGCAGGTGCCGCTCGTCCGGTGGGGCCAACCCCTCAAGTGCTTCGCGCCAGGCCCGTCCTCCGGGCAGTAGATCGATGGCGTCGGCACCGCCGCTGGAGTATGTGCTGTGCCAGTTGACCACCCGCCACGGCCCGATGGCCTCCCTCGCACGGTCCGAGCCTGGCGCTTCATCCGGATAGAGCACCGTACCAGATAGAAGCATCGCTGTTGGCAAGGTCGGATGGGTGGGCCCGATGATGCCGTCTGCCACTTCACTCGCCAATGCTGCTCCTTTGGGTCCAAAGACGCTAAGCCAGAGCGGGACGGCGATAGGTCGGGCGGCAGCCAGTCCTGGAGCATGGAGCATCCGGGTGGGCGAACCGTCCAGTTCGACTGTCTGTCCAGCCAACAGAGAACGGATGGCGGTCACGTAGTCGGACAAGGCCTCGAGGGTCATCGGAGGCTGGCCAACAGCCAGACGAGCGGTGAAGCCAGTCCCAAAGCAAGCCCGAAGTCGACCTCCCGAGATGCGGTACACAGTCGCAAGGGCCGTGGCCATGCTCATCTCTGACCGCTCGCTTGGGACCAATACGGCCGTACCGAGGCCGATCCGGTTGGTCCTCTCGGCAGCCAGAGCGAGATGGACGAAGGGGTCCTCCCAAAGCGGAGCAGAGTCGTAGACCCAGACACGTGCATAGCCGAGCGATTCGGCCAGCACAGCTAGGTCGGGAAACTCCGGGCCTGGTGGAAGCCCGCAGGAGAGTTCGGGCTTAGTTGTTACTGACATCCACGCAGAACCCCGTATTCAACAAGAGACCTCTCTTCTGGGACAGAGCGTGATGACGTCCCGCCGAGTGGTGGAGAAGTGATCCTCGGTCTGACGTGATGGTAGGCGCGCCGATGCCGTCGTTCACATTGTGCTGAATCAGCCCCAGAAGACGCAGGTGGGGTCCATGCCGAGTTCGTCGAGGATCACGCCGATCGGCTGGTTGGTGTCGAGGTCGAAGTACTCCGTCCACTTGCCATAGCGGTCTCCGAAGTAGAGGTTCCAGGTGCCATCACCTTGGTAACGGATCTGGGCGATGGCCATCTTCGTCCACTCCCCGGGCGCGCCCTTCCAGATGGGCCTGCACTCGTGGATGGAGATGTTCTTGCCTCGGGTGGTGACCTCGAGGCGGACCTCGTCGGCGAACTTGGCCGGCACGCGGTCCCGGCACCACCTTTTGACCTTTTCGACATCGAGCTCGGGGAGGACCGTGGACACCCTGAAAGGCTAACGACCTCAGCCGGCCAGGGGCCTGCTTTCAGGAGCCTCGGCGATGGCCGCCTTCTCGTCACGGCGGAGCTGGGCCATCGAGGTCTCCGACAAGTAGCGGCGGTCGGCCACCTGCCACTCGTCGTGGGTCTCGACCACCACGGCGGTGACCAGGCGCTCGACCGCCTTGTCGTTGGGGAATACCCCGACCACGTCGGTCCGGCGCTTGATCTCCCGGTGGAGCCGCTCCAGCGGGTTGGAGGACCACACCTTCCGCCAGTGGGCCTCGGGGAAGGCGGAGAAGGCCAGAAGGTCCTCCTTGGCGTCGGTGAGCATGGTGGCGACGTCAGGGAACTGGCCCTCGAGCGTCGTGACGATCCGGTCGAACTGCTCTCGGACCGAGGCCGCATCGGGCTGGGCGAAGATCGTCTGGATGGCGGCGATGACCATGTGGGTGTTGTTCCGCTTCACCCGGGCCAGCACGTTGCGCATGAAGTGCACCCGGCACCGCTGCCAGGCCGATCCCACCATGACCGCCTCGATGGCCTTCTTGAGCCCCAGGTGCTGGTCAGAGATGACAAGGCGCACTCCGCCGAGCCCTCGGGCCCGCAGCGAACGGAGGAACTCGGTCCAAAAGGCCCCGTCCTCGGAGTGGCCAACGGCACAGCCCAGAACCTCCCGGTTCCCGTCCATCGACACCCCGGTGGCCACCACGACAGCCCGGGAGACCACCTGGTGGTCGACCCGGCCCTTCAGGTAGGTGGCGTCCAGGAACACGTAGGGGAACTCCACGTGGGCGAGCGACCGGGCCCGGAAGGCTCCGAGCTGCTCATCGAGCTCGGCACAGATCCTGCTCACCTCGGACTTGGAGATGCCGGACTCGAGGCCGAGGGCGGCCACCAGGTCGTCGACCTTCCTGGTCGAGACCCCGTGCACGTAGGCCTCCATGACCACGGCGAACAGGGCTCGGTCGATCCGACGACGACGCTCCAGGATGGAAGGGAAGAAGCTGCCCTGGCGGAGCTTCGGGATCTTCAGGTCCACGTCCCCGGCCTTGGTGGAGAGCAGCCGGTCACGGGTGCCGTTGCGCTGGGTGGTCCGATTCTCCGACCGCTCGAACCGGTCGGCTCCGATCTGAGCGGTGGCCTCGGCGTCGATCAGGGCCTGGAGCATGAGTTCCACGCCCCGGCGCACGACGTCGATGTCTCCACCGGCGCGGACAGCGTCGAGCAGTTCGTTCAGGTCACTATTGGTAATGGTCACTGGGTGTCTCCTTGGTTGAGCTTGTCGGTTCAACCGAAGATCACCCGGTGGCCACCTCAAAGTGGTGGACCCCGGGAACTACACCACTCGAGGGGACATCAACCAGAGCGTCCGAGCTCCGGATTGGAGGATAACCTGTACTGATCGGTCCAATGGGACGATTGCTACCTACGAGAGCGTTGAGCTGACCGAGTAACTGAATCTCCGATTCTGGGATGTGGGTCATGGGTGATATCGACTTCGATGAGATCGACTTCTTCACGAGCAGGTCTGTGGTCCATGATCCGTACCCGTACTTCGATCATCTTCGAACCGGCTGCCCAATCCAGAAGGAGCCCCACCATGATGTGGTCATGGTCACCGGCTACGAAGAAGCCAAGGCCATGTTCTCCGATTCCACAACGTTCTCTTCCTGCAATGCATTGAGCGGACCGTTCCCGGGATTTCCTGTTCCCCTTGTGGGGGACGATGTCCGGGACCTCGTCGAGAAGTACCGCGATCAGCTGCCGATGAGCGAAGAGATGGCCACGATGGACCCCCCGAAGCACACGGCCTACCGAGGAGTCGTTGCCCGCCACCTAACTCCGAAGCACATCAAGGCCACCGAGCCCTTCATGCACAGAACCGCCGACCGACTCATCGACGGTTTTGTTGAGCGCGGGCAATGCGAACTCATCACGAGGTTCTCCGGACCACTCTCGCTGTTGAGCATCTATGCACTGCTCGGGGTACCTGAGTCTGACCACCCGGCATTCGTGGACGAGATGCTCAACCCGAGGCGGGGCGTCGTGGGTGGAAACCTGTCTTCGGCAATGCCCGATGACCCATTTGCCTTTCTCCACGAACGCTTCGCTGCATATATCGAGGACCGTGTGCATGAGCCACGGGACGACGTCATGACGAGCCTGCTCAACACTCCATTTCCTGACGGTTCGATGCCAACCGTTATGGATGCTGTTCGGTTGGCCTCGATGCTGTTCATCGCCGGAATTGGGACCACTGCTGGCCTTCTCGCCACGGCCTTCCAGGTGCTGGGCGACGATCCAGTGCTTCAGAGGCACCTTCGCGACGAGCCCGACCTAATTCCCAACTTCATCGAGGAGACATTGCGAATTGACGGTGAGATCAAGGGAACCTTCCGGCTGAGCCAGATCGAGAAATCTGTCGACGGTCAAACGATCCCTGCCGGGTCCACCGTGATGCTCGTTGTCGGTGCTGCGAATCGTGATCCACGGAAGTTCGATTGCCCGAATGAGTTCCGGATCGATCGACCCAATCCTCGTCGACACCTGGGCTTCGGACATGGTATCCACCTGTGCATCGGTGCGCCCTTGGCGCGTCTCGAAAGTCGTGTCGGAGTAGAACGAATGCTGTCTCGCTTCATCCACATTGGCATCTCGGACTCCACACACGGCCCAGCTGGAGACCGCACTTACAAATACGTACCGACCTATCTGTCTCGAAGCCTGAGGAAGCTGCAGCTTGAGCTCACCCCTCTTCCCGCACGATGAGCGAGTTATGGCAGCCGGTCTGCTGGCGGGGCCATCTACCGATAGCGGAATGCCAAGTCGAACTCAGGGGGATCGATGGAAAGTGACAACAACGTCTCAATCCTGCAACTCATCGACTAAGACCAGATTATCGACCTTGTTCACGGGTATTCGTATTGCGTCGATCACCGGTTGTACGACCAAGTCGTTGAACTTTTCACCGAGGATTGCATCGTCGACTACGGACCAGATTGGCCGCCTGTGCATTCTCGGGCTGGTCTCCGGAAGATGTTCGGGGCCCCAGTGGGGGCTATGCCGCCACCAGCCACCACAATGCGAATGTCTTGGTGACGTTTGACGGTGCCGATCAGGCCTCGGTGCGCGCATCCGTATATGCCTGGCACGAGCGTTCAGACGGAGTTACTCCCCAACTATGGGGCTACTACCTCGACACGGTGGTACGCCTGTCGGAGGGTTGGCGCATTGCACGCCGACAGCTCCGGGTCCTGGGCGTCGAAGATTGGCCTATGAAAATGCACCCGGCTTTAGGTGATCGTTGACCAAGGGTCGCCCATAACGCCGGCTATGCACACGGCAGCACGTCGGCACGTCAGTTATGCGAGGCATCAGCTCCGCCGGCTGAGACCGTAACCCTCGGCTTCTCAGGCTGAGATCGCAACTTCAACGGCTGAGCTAGCGAATGAAAGAACTCCTCAGCTCCGATAAATGCGATGGCTCCCAAGCTGAGGTGGACGAGACCAGTTTCGATCTTCGGGGGCCCATACTGTCTGCGCGGCGCTCATCGACGCTCACGTTCAGATGATCGGAGCGCGAGGGGAGAAGTTGACATGGGCAGCCTGCGCCCCTCCTCGATGAATCTACGACTCGAACCACAGATCTTGCTCGTAGGCAGCCTCGGGTCTTCACGCACAGAATCCGTATTTGGTGATCTCAGTGAGCTTGAGCCCACCTGGACTAGGTGCTTAGTCTCGAAGCCGGGCCCACGGGCTCGGAACGCCACACAAGCCATTTCCGCTGCCCCACTATCCAATAGTCTGGATGTGATTGTCTTGGAGTTTCAAGGAAGCACTTACCCCCCCACCCCAAGGAGCCCACATGCCCGATTCCGTCATCACGTCTGAGCGAATCGAGGTCACTCGGCCGATCCCGGCCACACCTGCCGCCATCTTCGAGATCGTGCGTAGCCCGGCTGGCCATGTGGCAATCGATGCATCTGGGATGTTGCAAGACTTCACCGGCGAGCCGGCGGAGAAAGTCGGCGATACATTCGTCATCCACATGGATCGCGAATCGCTGAATGACTTTCCGCTCGGCAAGTATGACGTGACCGTGCGCATCATCCTCTTTGAACGCGACAAGGAGATCGCGTGGGATCTCGGGCCTGACATTCCGATTCCGCACATCTACGGTTACCGCCTAGCTGCGGGTGAGGACGGTGTTACCGATGTGACCACCTACTACGACTGGTCAAAGGTAAGCGAAGACATGAAGGAACACTTCCCGATCGTTCCCGAGTCAGCCCTCCGCGCAACGCTGGGCATTTTGGAGCGAACGGTCAGAAAAGGCTTGTGAAGTACTGCGCCGATCACGTGGCCGAGCTAAACGATCGCCGAACAATGGTGGGCAGAATCGCGCAATCGGGTATTTGACCCTTCGACTGACCAGAAGGTTCAGTTAGCCGATTTGGAGCTTCTTCGAAGATCACCCGCTGCAGAATCGGCCACTAGGACGCTGGTACTCAACATGCGAAGTCGCATCCTGGGCCGACCTCAGTTTTGTTAGTTGAGGGCGCCTGGTTTCGGGGACAGTCAGGGATCTAGTGATCGGTTCGGAGCTCGAGTTCGACGACCGTGGCGAGCACGAGCGCAAAGGCGTTCCAGGAATCTGGAAGCTGTTTGCCGTGAAGGGCTAACCGCCCGGAAACGCCCCGCGTCGATCGGAATGGCCTGAGGGCGAGAAGTGCCGATACCGAACGGGTTCGGGATAGCCCCGAACAACGATGCCGGCTGTGGGTGCGTTATAGACGGGCCGCCACGCGCTAACCGCCACCGACCGACCGGCACATTCGGGCGTGTGGATAACCGCAGATCGCACAGGCGGTCGTTGACCGACTGCCGGAACGCCAGGTTGGTCCGTGTGGTGAAATGGTGCGCAAGTGACCGACCGTCCAGGGCGGGGACGCCAGGCGATGTGCGAGGCGTTGGGATGGTGGCAGCCAGAGAGAGCGGTGACGTGTCCAGCGAGCACTTGTATGACACCATCGGAGCCACTTATGCCGTTACACGGCGCACCGAGCCGCGGATCGCCACCAGGGTCTGGGCTGCCCTCGGCGATGCGCGAACCGTATTGAATGTCGGAGCTGGCACCGGCTCCTACGAGCCCCCCGGTTGTGACGTAACCGCGGTGGAACCCTCGGCCCTCATGCGTGCGCAGCGACCCGGAGCGGCAGCGCCGTGCGTGGCTGCCGTCGCTGAGAGCCTTCCGTTCGAGGACCAGTCCTTCGACGCTGCGATGGCTTTTTCCACCGTCCATCACTGGCAGGACCCAATCGCGGGCCTGCGCGAGATGCGCCGCGTCGCTCAACGCGTGGTGGTGTTCACGTTCGACGGCAGTGACACCGGATGGCGTCGTCGGTTCTGGCTTACCCGCGATTACCTGCCCGAGGTCGCGGAACTCCTAGTCGGCAGACCTTCATTGACCGAGCAGGCTCGCGCCATCGGAGCTCATGTGGAGGCGGTGCCGATCCCGTGGGACTGCGCTGACGGCTTCTTCGAGGCCTACTGGCGGCGGCCCGATGCATACCTTGATGATCATGTACGTCGCGGAGTATCGGTCTGGGCCATGGTTGGACCGGACGCCGAACAGCGGGCGGTTCATACCCTCCGTGATGACCTCGCTTCCGGTCGGTGGGCCGAACGCAACCGCGACCTCGTCGATCTCGAAGCGGCGGAGCTTGGCCTTCGCCTGCTTGTCACCTGAACCCACCCTGGCTGGGGCACCTGGCGTGCCTCCGACCAGGCGCTTTCGGGCGTGTGGACCAGCCGATGGTCAGGAGGCGATGCGATATCGGATGTGGGTGGCTTCTGGGGTATCGATCACTCGTACGATCTCCAACTCGATCCTCTCTGGCAGCAGTTCAAATAGTCGGCGACCGCTGCCGAATAGCACCGGGACCTGATGAATCTGCAACTCGTCGAGGACACCCGCCTCAAGTGCCACCTGCGCCGTGTAAGCGCCATGCACCAGGACGTTACGGTCACCCGCGGCGGCCTTCGCCTGCGTCATCGCGCTAGCGATGCCGTCTGTTACATACGTCACCAATGGATAGTTGGCGACCGACGACCCTGGCGCCCGGTGACTGGGGACAAAGATTCGCACGCCATCGTGATGATCACCGCCCCAGTGATCGGTCTGTTCCACAGTATTGCGCCCAGAGAGAACAGCACCGGTTTCTTTGATTTCGCCAAGAAAATGCTTGCCCAGCTTCGCCGAATCAAGGGCCTCTTCGCTCGGCCCAGCATCTGCTGCAAAGCCGTACCACTCGTGCAGCCTCATGAAGTCGTCACCGCCGGGGTTGCCAGGTTCGTCATTTGGGCCAGCTATGTACCCGTCAAGCGACATCGACATATACAGCACTGATTTTGACATCTAGTGGTCCTTTCCTTCTGGAACCTCTGATCTAGTCATCGGAGACGGCGCTAGTGAAAACAAATTATCGGTGCATCTACCGCCTGCTCCAGAGCGCCGTGAGCGGGTCGGTCATGCAGGCGTGTGGGAAGCTTCGCAAGTGGATACGAGGTGGGCCTGATGAGTGGCGAAGGGAGCGGACGCCCAGGGGTCCTTCGGTGACTGCGGCAACCAGACGGCGGCTGCCCGGCGGCAATCCGGCCAAGGCACCTTCGGTCTTCCTGAAGTGGTGGAGATCGGGTCGCCTGGGTCGTGCCGCCGTAATCGCCTATGCCTCTGCGATCCTCATCGGTTTAGGCATCGGGCTTCTGGTTGGGATGGTGACCGACCCTCATGTTTCCGACAAGAGTCCACTACGTTGGACCATCCTTGGATTGAGCGTGACCGCTTTTTGCCTGCTGCTGCTTGGGGGTTATTTCATCTACCGGGCAGACAAAGAGCAAAGGCGGGCGGGTGTCGTTAAACCTGGGGGCTGACTGCCCCCCAACAATGACAATGGTCTTCAGGGTCCACCGCTTGGCAGCTGGTTCTCAATAGCTTCGGGAGCACTGGGAGATTCGGTTTGACTTGCAGTCATGAGGCGTCCTCGGGCGTCGTCGGCCGGGCTCTTCCAGTTGCACATTGACAACGGCACGCCCCGTCTCTGAGGTTGGGTGATTGGTCCAGGTTGCACCAACAACCTGGACCGCCCGTCGCTCCGATCAAGGACGGCCGTGCCACCCCTCAACCGTTTAAGAAAGAAGGGATGGCCATGACCATCGTAGAAGCTACTCCCGGGATCACGGGTGGTGTATCGACACCCATCTGGACAAACACGTCGCTGCAGCACTCGACCCTCTGGGCCGACTTGTCGGCACCGAGTCGTTCGCTGCCGATGCCGCCGGCTACAAGGCGCTGCTGGTCTGGCTCGAGGAGTTCGGCCAGGTGACCAAAGTGGGTGTCGAGGGCACCGGGTCCTATGGGGTAGGTCTGACAAGGTTCCTGCGCAGGAAGGGCGTCGAGGTCGTCGAGGTCAACCGACCCAACCGGCAGTCCCGGCGCAATAACGGCAAGTCCGATCCGCTCGACGCGGTCGAGGCTGCCCGGGCCGCCATCAGCGGTCGGGCTTCCGGAGCGGGGAAGACCAAGGACGGTCCCATCGAGGCCATCCGGGTTCTGGTGGTGGCCAAACGGTCGGCTCGTCAGGCCCGGGTCAAGGCCATCGTCCAGATGCGTCATCTGGGAATCACCGCCCCTGACCAGCTGCATTCCCGCCTGAAGGGCCTCACCGTTACAGCACTCGTAACCGAATCTGCGAAGCTCCGATCGACACGATCACCCGATCCGGTGACCGCAGCCACCAACGCATCGCTGTCGTCGCTGGCTCACCGGGTCCAGAGTCTTGACCAAGAGCTCGTCGAGTTGGACGAGAAAATCGAATCACTTCTCCTAGCCACGGCTCCTGAGCTGTTGGCCCGCTTCGGGGTTGGCCTCGATACTGCTGCATCCCTTTTGGTGGCGGCCGGCGACAACCCCGAACGGCTCCACTCAGAGGCCGCCTGGGCCCACCTGTGCGGCGCGTCCCCGGTCCCGGCCGGCTCGGGGAAGACCGCCGGTCACTATCGTCGGCACGACGGTGGCGATCGTCAGGCCAACAGCGCCCTGTGGCGTATCGCCATGGTGCGGATCGCCCATGACCCCGAGACGACGGCCTATTTCGACCGCCGGGTGAAGGAAGGACGGACCGAGCGGGACGTCATCCGGATCCTCCAGCGCTACATCGCCCGAGAGGTTTATCGCTATCTCCCTCGCGGCTGAATCCCCGGGCCGTGGGTCTGGCTCTCCCCCTAACTGTCGCCCCCCGGGGCTGACTTGCCGGTGACCCGCCGACGACTCGGGACCACTTTTACCAAGACGCGTGACTTCGTAAGAGCATGCCCTCGATTCACGAGTGGCTCATCATTGTTTTGTCCGCCGTCTTCACCCCGGAGCCCCGATTAAGGGCTTGACATTGATAGGAGCGTTCACCGGGAAGGTGGGACGGTTCGGGACCTTGGGGGAGTCTGCTTTTTGCTGATTCTAGCTATGGGTTGACGAACGATCGCGGGAGCCCGAACCATGGCAGAACACTGTTTTCGAAGCGGGTCATGGCGCGGATCCGGTCGCCCGTGAGCGTCAGGACAAAGAGGCCGACCCCGTGACTGATGCCCGTCGAGTCGCGCACGTAAGCACCGACCGCGGGCTGACCATTGGCTCGCGTTGGAACAAGGTTGAACTTGCGGCCGGAGCCGAAGATGCTGACAAAAAAGCGAGATACCGGTTCACGGCCCTCGTACTCGAAGGGCAGCGGCGGCATCGAGATGAAGGCGTCGTTGGTCAGGAGTGCCACCAGCGAGTCGAGATCGGACGCCTCGTATGCCACGACGAACTTGGCCACGATCTCCGCCTCCGAAGGCGAGTTGGAGGCGGGTGCCGGAATGCGGTCGCCACCAGACGGCGCCTTCACCTGGAGGCTGGCGCGGGCCCGTTTGAGGGCGCTGGTCACCGACTCCACCGTCGAATCGAGCATGTCGGCGACTTCATCGGCGTGGAATCCGAGCACATCGCGCAACACGACCACGGCCAGCTGTCGAGGCGGAAGGAGCTGGATGGCGCTCACGAAGGCCAAGGAGATGGACTCGATCTGGTCGTAACGGGCTTCCGGACCGGGTGGCACATCGAGCGCGCCCTCGAGGAGTGCGTCGGGATATGGCTGGAGCCAAGGAACCTCGCCCAACCGCGTCGGCTCGGGCGGCTCAACCCCGGACACATCCCACTCCTTGGCGCGGCGCCTGCCCGAGGAGCGACGGGCGTTTAGGCATCGGTTGGTCGCGATTCGGTACAACCAGGTCCGGAGCGAGGCGCGCTCCTCGAAGCCGCCAAGGCCCTTCCAGGCGGCGAGCAACGACTCCTGGAGGGCGTCCTCGGCATCCTGGAAGGAACCGAGCATCCGGTAGCAGTGCATCTGGAGCTCTCGGCGGTAGGGCAGGGTCAGCTCCTCGAAGGCGTCGCCGTCCCCAGCACGTGCTCTCGTGATCAAGTCGACTGTGCCCACGGTGGCGGCTCCTTCCGAACCTGTCGTTGTTCCATCGTTCCTATAGACACCGCTCGTAGGACGAACTGGGCGGTCCGGGAGCGCCCAGTTTCTCAGTGTTGGGGTGTCTGTATCCGTGAAGGTAACAACACCGACCGAAAAGGAGACCGAAAATGGGAAAAATCGTCATCACCACCAACATCTCGCTCGACGGAGTTGTCGAGGACCCCGACGGCCAAGAGGGATCCACGCTCGGCGGCTGGTTCGGCCAGTTCGGGGGCAAGGACCTCGAAGGCTGGGCCAAGGTCGAGACGGAGGAGGCGCTGGGAGCCGAGGCCCTGCTGCTGGGGCGGCGCAGCGACGAGTGGTTCGCCTCGCGTTGGCTTTCCCGAAGCGGAGAGTGGGCAGACAAGCTAAATAGAATGCCCAAATTCGTCGTGTCTTCAACCCTTAAGGATGCGAAATGGTCCAACTCGACGATCATTAGTGGCGACGTGGTCAAGGAGATTCTGAAGCTGAAGCGGGAGTTCCACGGCGAGATCCTCGTCTACGCTAGCTACCAACTCGTGCGCACTCTGATCGAGCATGACCTCGCCGACGAGTTGCGACTCGTGATCTTCCCGGTCGTGCTCGGGGCTGGAGAGCGCCTCTTTGGAGAAACCAGTGGCAAGAAGCCCATGCGTCTCGTCGACGTGACCACCATCGGCGACGGCCTGACCTTCGTGACTTACGAGGTTGTGAGGGACGCCTGACCACGGTTGGGTCACGATGAGTTCCTTGTAGCACCGGCCGACTTCAGCATTCGACGAGGTCGGCCGGTGCTCCGGCGGTCAGAGAAGCCGGGATATCCAACAACGCCGGAAATGCCTCCCACCGACCGGCACTTATGCCGCACCCCTCCGGTAGTCAGGGACCTCTTCTGGGAATGACGACAACTAGTCTCGCTTGATGGACGATCAAGGGTCGACGATGCAAGCGGTCACGGTGGCGATGCCCAGTGCTGCTCAAGCCCGAATCATCAGCGCCGCGCTGGATCTGTTTGCTCAGCATGGCGTTGGAGGCACTTCG
>CAVWHF010000005.1:0-984631 GCA_963754755.1 uncultured Acidimicrobiaceae bacterium
CATGTGGTTCGCAATCGTCGGCTCTTCTTAGTCGGGGAGGTGGTTTGCCGCCTCACTCTCGGGGACCCCTTCCCCCGCGTTTCGGAATCGGACTATCTGTGGCCCTATGGGCCAAATCGCCCGCCGGGGGCGGGGTTTAGGATTGCCTGTGGAAAACTTTTAGCGGAGCTTTTGTTACTATGCCGGTCGCCGCTATTTCGTCGAGTCCCATGGTTCTGTCCGAGTTCTGATGTGGAACTAGGAAAACACTGTTTGCAGTAACGCCTCGGGTTCCAGTTCAGCCACATCTTGATGCCTTATGGACGTGCGTTGGGTTTTCATCATAAGAAGTAATGAGCGGAGTAGTCCACCTGTGCCCTGCTTTACGGGTAGACAGCCGCTGGGTGTCGAACTGGCACGCCGAGCGTAAATCTTTCAAGAACTCAGCAATCGGAAATTTGAAACGTTCCTAGGCCCCGCCGTCCCTCTGGCCATAAGGGATTGGTTCGCCAGTCCCTATCTCCTGTACAAGAGAGAATTTCTATGAATATGAAGAGGATGAGTGTTTTGGTTTTGGCAACTCTTTTCCTGGCAGGTTGTGGCGGAAGCATGGCTTTCGCTCATTCCCATGATGCCTTGGATACTGCCAGCGGGCCGGATAGCCGCGTGGTAGCTCCGGCTGGCGCGACGTTCTTCGACGACTTTTCGAAGGGGTCGCTCGACACTTCTAAATGGATCGCCTCCAATTGGGGTGCTCCTGGTGGAGGCAAGTTTGTTCCTTCGTATCTCGACTTCTCCTCCGGGATGCTACGGATCAAACTCACGCAGACGTACACTTCGACCGGCGCGATCTCCTCGGTGGGCGGCGAGTTGCAGTCCAGAAAGACCCTCGGCTTCGGAATCTATGAGTGGGTGATGCGCGCTTCTTCGACGTCAAGCACTCCCATGGGATTCGGCGTAGCCGTCTCGGGCCAGATCAGCTCGGGCTTCGTGTTTGTGAACAACTCCCAGACCGAGATCGACACCCCGGAGATTGAAGGCCAGAATCCCGGCACGCTCTGGTGGACAAGCTGGGCGGGTTTGAATAGGAAGCAATACACATCGACGCAAGCGCCCTTCTTTCCCGAGAAAGGCTTCCACTCTTATAAGTGCGTGTGGGCGCGGACTGGAATCAAGTTCTATGTCGACAACGTGCTGGTGTCCTCGCACACTGGCGTCGTCCCGCAAGTGCCGGCGTACGCCATGATCAACCACTGGGGAACGAACAGCAGGGGGTGGGGCGGCCTGGCCACCACCAACATCACCCGTTACATGTTCGTCCGGAGTTTCAGTTTCATCCCGCTTGGATAGCGGCGCGGAGAGCTTTTCGCAGCTTCTGCGCAACTGTCGAGGCAAACGCACAGTAAAACGAGTGGCGACTCCCAACTGTTGTTAACACCGTTCACACCAACTGCTCCGCTGACAATAGGGCGGCGGAGTGCCTGCGACGGGTCATTGGTGTAAGCGCGATGCTTCTCCCCTCTTTGCGACTGAAATAGCCGACGCGCTCGCTACCCTGCCAAGGGTCTGGTTTCTATCCGAGATTCTGCCGAGGCTTTGGCCACCCCATTCTTTGGCCCAAGATGTTCGGCAAAGCTGAAAAACGGGTCTACTCTTTTTCGACCGCTTGCATAGCGGAAGCGATGTTGGTTGTCCACGGTCGGTGGGAGCTAAGGCACCCGCGGTAATGTGAATCATAGCGGCCTCGAAGTCCGCGCCGCACCCTTCGCAGCATTGTTTGTCCGGCATCATGAGCTCCGCCTACGTGCTAGTATGGCAGCCTCAAAGGCAGGGTGCCTAATGGAACGTGCCGACACGATTGAGTTGGTGCTAAAGGGCAAAGCCGATAACAGAGTCCTTTTTGTAACACCTGACCATTCCGTTTACGAAGCAATTGAGAAAATGGCGGCAGAGGGCGTGGGCGCACTGCTGGTTCTGTCCGACAAACACCTCGTTGGCATCCTGTCAGAACGTGACTATGCCCGCAAGGTGATCCTGAGGGGCCGCTCGTCGTAGGAGACTCGGGTCCATGAGATCATGACCAGCCCCGTGATCTACGTTACGCGGCAAAATACAGTGGACGAGTGCATGGCCCTCATGACCAAGCACCATTTTCGGCATCTTCCCGTCGTAGATGGAGATTCGGTCGTGGGGGTGGTGTCGATTGGTGATCTCGTGAAATCGATCATCTCGGGTCAAGCACAGATGATTCAGGAACTTGAAGGCTACATTTCGGGAAAATATCCTTCCTGACACCGTGACTAGCCGCATTTCACAAAAGAAATAAATAATCGCGATTATTCTCGCTGCCTTCCTTGACGGAAAGCAAAAATACAGGGAATTGTCCGTTTTCCCGGCGCTGATCATCTGCTGATTCTGTACCGAAGTCGAAGAGATAGAACTGCCAAGACAAGAACTTGGCCCTTGATCGAACAGGGAAATATCAGGGACGGTATGTAGCAGCATTTCCGCCAGATTGTGCGTGAAGGAGACGGACATGTCATATCGGAACTCCATTGGCGTTACCCTGGTTACCTCCAGATCGCCCCCTCTTGCGGCTAAGCTTGAGCTTCGCGACTATGACGCGCTGCATTGCAATGGCACTCTTGGTTTGCTCGTCAACTAGCGTCGTCCTTTCTCACCGTTCCTCATTCGCCCAGCAAGACGAGTCGGAAGTTGCGCGCAAAGTGCTGAGCAAGGTGGCTCCGACCTACTCCGATCTAGCCCGCAAGACCAACATCCATGGAACCGTGAAGCTGGGGTCGTCATTGCGCCCGATGGCAGGGTAGAGTCCACCCGAGTGATTGGTGGGAATCCGCTGCTGCGGTTGAGGCAGTTCGCAAATGGAAATACGATGCGGGTCCTCAGCGGACCAACGAGTGGTCGAACTGAAGTTTGATACTCGCTGAATACCCCATACTCTCCCCTGGCGACGCTAACGCACGCTCCGAATTGCCGGAGGAGCAATGACCGCTCCTGCGGCTCGTCGCACACTTTGGAATGTGCTTATTCCAGTGCTGCCGGATCTTTGGCTACCGTTTCTTTGGCTCAACGTATGCCTTTCCCGTTAGGAACCAATCAACAGATTTTCCAAACTCTCGGCTGATGACCAGAGAATCCCCGGGCCCGGATCCTCATCTCCGGCATCGGCGTTAATCTTGACGAAACACGCCTTAGCGATCTGTCGGACCTGGCCTCGACGTCAAGCAGGTGTCCGGCACGCTCTTGCACACCACTTGTCTTCCTGCTTTCGCAGCAGCACTTCACATGGCGCAGCGGACTTGATCATTGGTGCTTCAACTGTCATCGGTAGTGTGACTGCGGCTGGCCCGGGCTTCACTACCGTGGCCGTCACTGCCGCCGGCGACAACGTAGAACATCTGATAGGCTCGCCGCCGGGAGCGATCGACGCAACCGCGACCCAGAAATGTCAATGGACCTTGGGTCATGCAGGCAGTGGCGTTCCAGCTGTCCGGGACTATACCCGATTTTATCGTGAGCGTATCGCCGCCCACCACCGCTTCGGTAACTCCAGGCGCTTCTGCGTCCTACACTATTTCGGTGGACGGGCTGAACGGATTCAACAGCGCAGTTACGCTCACATGCCCTGCGGGCCTACCGTCAGGCGCGAGCTGCGCGTTCGTCCCACCGTCGGTGACCCCGGGTTCGGCGCCCGTGAGCTCCACTCTCACGATCGCTACCTCTACCGCTACGCCGGCTGGGACTTCCAATGTGACTGTCACCGGAACTTCCGGATCTATAAGCCACAATACAACGCTCAGCCTTTCGGTTCAGGCCACTCTGCCTGCAGATTTCCAGATCTCGGCGTCGGCGCTCTCGCCTGCATCTGTTGCGGCGGGGGGATCGGCCACTTCCATGATTACCATCGCTCCGCTGAGCGGTTTCAGTGGGACGGTGAATCTGACATGCAGCATTACCCCGGTCGTGACTCCGGCGCCCACGTGCGCGCTTGCCCCGAACTCAGTAGCGGGCGGTTCGGGCACCGCGAAGCTAACGGTCAGCACCACAGCTACAACGACCGCATCCCTGGCACCGCATGCTAAGGGGATCTTCTATGCGATGTGGCTGCCGATTGGCGGGTTGGCGCTACTGGGAACCGGTTTCACGTCACGTAAGAAAAGGTTCTGGTCTTTCCTGTTGGGCTGCGCGCTGTTTTCGGGCCTGATCTTCCTGGTGGCCTGCGGTGGCTCGTCTTCCAGTGGAGGAGGCGGCGGTGGTGGCACTGGCACACCTGCTACGCCCGGGGGAACCTATTCCATTACGGTCACGGGAACGTCGGGCTCGCTGACGCATTCCACGACGGTAACCCTGACAGTTCAGTGACGCCCAGTATTGCGGTGATAGAGCGCCGTTCTTCCACGGTGGTGTGTTTCTGCAGCCTGTCAGGCAACTCTTCCCTGCCGTCGCTCGGACTAATCAAGACTCAACGCTGGTCAGACCAGGGACAGCAGACCTCTGACCTCGCCTGGGTCGAGCAACTCCCGGACACGCGGAAGTACAGGTCCTCCCGTTGCAAGAAAAGTGGAGAAGTTTCTAAAAACTTGCCCGCGAGAGTTACCCCGGAGTTCGAAATCGTGACGGCTGTGAAGATAACGCGAATTGTCCCCACCAAGATGGATTGCGAGAATGAAGTCAGTTTGATGGGTATGCCGCCTTGATTGTTGGTTTCAGCTCTGCCAACAAAGCTGGGAGCGAAAACTTCGTCACCGCCGTAGCTTCAGTAGTCGAGGGCGCACCGGTGTCGAGCGAAGCGATGGACAACTTCGCAGCAACGTCACCGAACCGTCGTGGTTGTCCGCGCCAGCGCGGCACGATCGTTCCGGCGATGCGTAAGCGAATGGCATCCGACACACAAGGTAATCAGGTTCTCCTCGGAATCATCTCCGCCCTGGCTACGAAATTCTTTGTGGTGAACCTCGAGGTTCGACCTGGCCCCGCAAGATTGGCATCTCCAACCGTCGCGGCGCAGCACTTGCTCCCGGAGTCGATCGTACAACTCGAGATCAAGCCGCAGACGCGGCTGTTTGGGCAGGACCCGATTCACGAAGCCTTCTCGGTAACTTCGTGCAGAAAGGCCTGCCGTTGTTCTCCAGGAAGGAATTTGAAGAACCGTGACATGGACTGCAGGAGCACGGTTGGGTCTTCGTTTTCCAGGTTTGCCCCTGCCAGAAAGTCCGCACAGATCATCTCCAGGCAGTGGCCCCGCGACTTGTCTGTGCCCAGCATCAAGGCTGCTGTTTCGATCGCCTGCTCTACCACCGGAATCTGGGTCTTGTACAGCTTGAGGTAGATAATCTCCCACGGTTCCGATTCCCGCCCCGTCAGTTCCCGTTCCACTTCCCGCCTGAACTGACCTTTCGGCAGGGAGCGCGCCTTGTGCAGCTAGGTTGCACAATCGAAGGGCTGCCCGTCTTAATTCTTAACGCCCCATAGGTAATCGCCGGACTCGAATTCGTTTTTCTTCGATGACAACGATGCTGCCTTCGCGCAAAGGCTCCTCGATCACCGGCATAGCCCCTAACAGCAATCGCAATTGAACTGCGGGACGTTTGGGTCCGCGGCGAAGCAGAATGACGGATGGCTTGTCTTCGTTTCGCAAAGCCAGTAACGTGCCAAAATCCGTATCGGCGGAGATTAAATTCGATCCTCGTCAGCGGCCCGTGCGAAAACTTGAAGATGGTGCTCTCTGCATATTGTAGTCGCGGATATGAATCGCATCGTGGCCTGCGGATCGCAAACCCTCCGCAATTAAAGGTGACAAAGCATTGCAACCAGGAACTTCAAGAACCACCAACAACAGGAAGTTCCCGCTCACGGACGGCCTCAGCCGCGTAGCGCAATGCTTCGCGAATATCCTCGACCTCAAGGTCGGGGTGAGCAACCAGGATCTCAGCTTCCGTCATAGCCTCGCTTACCATGCCGACTACGGTAGCGACAGGTATACGCAGACCCCGGATGCACGGGAGGCCTCCCATTTGGTTGGGGTCCAGGGTGATGCGTGTAAAAGGGTTTCACTTCTGCCTCCGTTTAGATGGCCGCGCAATTTGCAACTTCTCGATCCGTAAGCTAAAGATAGCATGTCCGGGAAATCGCCCGGCCAGCAAATGCAGGCTGCTCGTATACTTCCGGATCCAAGCCGCTAGCGCGAGTTTTGGGTTGATCGGGCTCATGATGTTTTCTCGCTGAGGCCTCCAAGAAAAGCCGCCTGTTTTCCCTAGGCAGAAATTTGAAGAACCGTGACATGGACTGCAGGAGCACGGTTGGGTCTTCATTCTCGAGGTTTGCTCCTGCCAGGAAGTCCGCACAGATCATCTCCAGGCAGTAGCCTCGCGACTTGTCCGTACCCAGCATCAAAGCTGCTGTCTCAATCGCCTGCTCGACCACTGGAATCTGGGTCTTGTACAGCTTGAAGTAGATAATCTCCCACGGTTCCGATTCCCGCCCCGTCAGTTCCCGCTCCACTTCCCGCTTGAACTCATCTTTCGGCAGGGAGCGCGCCTTGTGCAGCCAGGTTGCACAATCGAACTCCTGCCCATCCCTCCTGGCCACTTTCGCCAACTCCAGTCCCTTCGTCCATCCCACTTCCTTCAGTTCTTTTCTGGCCTGCGGCGGCAGGTGCTCATGGATCGACATGAGGTAGTACGCCTTTCGCCTCGACTCCGGAAACCGCCTGGCCAGAAACTCGTCGAAGGACTTCAGGTTCTCCAGCCGCCAGTACTGCCCCGCCCGCACTTCACACAGATACCGTCCCAGTTCCACGAACCGGGTGTCCCGCTCGGCTTCGGACCGCCGCTCCCAGGCCAGGATCTCGTCGATCTTGGTCAGAACGAACAGAGCCCGCTTGCGATTGAGCTTGGGCAACATGGGCGGCGTCTTAGTAATTAAGCTCGTCAAACAGACCAAAGTCCTCTGCTCCTGGGCGCCGCACCAGCGCCGCTTCGGTCAGGTCCGGCCTTCCCAGACAGAGACCAATGTAGGGACAGCTGGTGCAGGGGTTCTGGGGAAAGCGAATGCCACTGTGGGGCAGGAACTCGGCCGCTTCGATCCTCCGGATCGAGTCCTGAACCAGATGGCCGAACTCTTCGCGTTGTTCGTCGCTGATGACGGTCCGGAAGTACTGAATCTCGACCAGCCGCTTGCGAACAAACACCACTTGGGCTACGTCGGCGATACCCGTGACCCAGGAATAGCAGACCAGTTGAGGATCGAGAGCCAGCAGCCCGGATGGTTCCTCCGGATAGCGGCTGGCGGTGGTCTTCCATTCCAGCAGGCAGCGAGTGCCGTCCAGTTCTCCGACGGCATCCACGTAGGCTACGAAGTCGTTCTGTCCGGCCAGGGGTTTGTTGAATTTGACCTGCAAGTTGCGACGAGGCTGACGGATCCGAATCCGATCGTCCTGGGCAAAGCGATCCAGCAACTGCACACCCGATTGCAGCATGCGGTCCCAGCTATCCCGCTCGGAATAGTGAATGCCGCTGTCCCGGTGAGCGACCCATTCCCGGTAGAGCACCGCGGCGGCATCTTGCCGCTGGAAGTAGGCAGCCACGGCCTGCTCGAACGCCCGGCCGAACAGCATGGCTGCCCGGGTGTCTTTCTCTTTCCAGCCATCGAGGTAGCGATGCTTGTAGCGGCGCGGGCAGGACAGATACTGGCTGATCTGGGTGTAGCTGTAGGTCATGAGGACACCTCAGACCCGCGAGGATCAATTGTCGGTAAAGACCGAAAGTTCTTCCCACCGGGCCGCCGGCGCGAAGCCGTCGAAGTTGAGGACCGAGATGCCGTGAATGGTGACTTCGCTGACCTTGACCACGCCCCAGAGATCGATCAGGGCCTTGTCATCGATCTCGTTCTTTCCCAGCAGGTCGGCGTCATAGCCGAAGTCGCGCAGGAACCAACGCAGCTTCCACATTGCCTTGGGTGTGCAGTACAGGCGGCCGGTCATGAAACACCCGGTCAGATGTCTGGGCTTGAGGACGGCGAAGCGGATCTCGTAATAGGGCTTCTGCTTGTGCCAGCGATACTGGGCTCGATCCACCCGGACCAGGAAGATCCCGTCTGGAACCGAGTGAATGGCTGACACATCCGCTGGCCGGAGCGACTCGAAATAGCGCCTCACGCTGCACCTTCCTTATTTGCGGGGTAGCTGTTGAGCTGGCAGAGCAGGGCATTGCGATCTTTCTCGGCCCAGTCGGCCAGGTGGGCGACGAAAGCTTCAACCTGCTCGCGCGAGGCTTCGCGGAGGGATTTAGTACCGCAGAAATCGACAGCGTAGGACTTGACGAGGTTGGCATCGAGCTGATGCTGGCGGATGAGCTGGCAGAGGCGGTCGCGGACCTTGGGGCCGCCGTAGTTTCCGTTCTTCCCATTGACCGGCTGGGGCGGGAGTCTTCTTCGACTCTCGCGGGGACGGAGCGGGTTCGGCAAACGAGCCGATCTCCTCGACCGAGCAGATGCCGATGCCGTAGGCCTTGCGCAGGGCCCGGTTGACCGCCCGGGTCTCCGCCACGCGCATCTCGGCGCCGTGGACCAGGGGAGAGACATTGGACGGATCGGCGTCGCCGTAGCCGACGAAACCTTTGCAATCGCCGGACTTAAAGACCGTGGCTTTGAATGCCCATCGTTGTGAAGCCGGATCGGAGAATTCCCCGAGGCACTCCACATTTATTCCAGAGCATTTCCTTCTTTGAGCAATTCTCAAGAGACCCGCATGGCTTACATACCAGCGATCATCGAGGTAAAGCATGTCGCCCAAAACCACGGACAGCCGATATTGTCGGCTCAACTCTCTTAACGCGGTAAGGGCCGTCCGGGGCAGTTTCCCCCATCGTTGCTTTGCGAGCCTTGCGTTTCGATTCGCTCCGGTTGTTGCCCAAGTCATAAAAATGTCTCCAAGTATGCGTAGGCGGTTACGCATATTCATTATTATGCGTAGCCGTCTACGCATAGTCAAGGCTTTTTCTTAACGGTTGCATTTTTTAGGTAGCGTTCAGGCATAAAGGTCTCCAGAGATGCCAAAGAAGAATCCTCACGCGGTTGCACTAGGAAAAATGGGCGGCTCGAAAGGTGGAAAGAGAAGAGCCGCTCGGCTGACTCCGGAGGAGAGGAGTGCTAGTGCTAAGAAGGCTGCCCTCGCTAGATGGGCCAAACTGAAGAAAGAGACGGAATAGTCAGGAATGACAGTCTTGACAACGAAGAGAGTCGGACGCATAAAGTAAATACAGTCCCATACCCATCGGTGTGCGATTCACCGCCAAATCGGGTAAAGTTTGGTCTCCGCGATAGCAGTAAGTCCTCTTGATCCGGTTTCGGATCCGGCGGGTTGTCCGCTCAGGAACGGCTTTCGGTAGTCGAGTTCAAGGAGAACACACCTCCGCTGGCTCCTCTGACCGTTGATTTTTGCAGCCTTCCGGACGGCCCTCTCGTCGAACTCGTCTTCCGCCACGGAATCCAAAAGAAGAAACTCGGTTTCTTGCTCTGGAACAAAGACAACGTAGAGGTGGTCGACTATTTCGACCACGACGGCTTTCGTTATATGCCGCCCGTGCTCGGAGGGCTAGTCTCCGAAAATCTTAACTTGCGCCTGGCAAGCGGAGTCCAGGCCTGTGCCGCAGGCGCGGAATTCTTCGTTGAGATTAACCGGCTTATTCACACCTACATCGATTTGAGCGAGACTTACGCTTCCATCGTTACTGCGTTCATTTTTTCCACTTGGTTTATAGACAAACTGGGCGTGGCTCCGTATCTGTGGATTTGTGGTCCACCAGGCAGCGGCAAAACTGCTCTTCTGCGGGTGCTTCACTGTCTATGCCGGCGCTCTGTCCTCCTCGCTGGTAACGTTCCTGCGCACGTCCATCCCGTCTTGGCACAGTTACTGCCTACTCTCCTCTTGGACGAACTTCGATTCAGCGGCACGCAAAATTCCTACGAACTCGCGTCGTGGCTACGTGCTGGCAATGCTCGCGGGGTTCCTATCACAGTCGGAGGACGGTTGGTTGATAGTTTTGGCGCGAAAGTTCTCTGTTCGCGACAGCCGGCCGCAGACAGCGCCCTTGCCAGTCGCGCTCTGCATATTCCAATGGTTCCAACGCGCAAAAATCTGCAGATTATTGACGATGAGGCAGCAGAACAGATCGCAAACGAATTTCTCCCACGGCTTTTGATGTTCCGTCTTCAATACTACCGAGAGCTTTGCTCAATAACTCCAGATCTGTCGCCCTTGAGTCCGCGATTCAGAGACCTCATGTGGGCGCTGTGCCTACCTTTCCAGGGTGCCCCTGACGTCATCAATTCACTCAGGGATGCGTTCGAAGAGCAAATGAATCAGGCGACGGTCGAAGAACTTCCGAGCCCGAGGCCTTGGTTACTACTGCGCTCTTCAGCTACTGCCACGACGAGAAACTGTCAAGCGTCCTTGTAGGACAACTCGCTACCTGGGTCAATGCTTGCAGGAAGAAAATTGGAGAGGAGCCCGACCTCAAACCGCGAGCTGTCGGTTCGATTCTCAAATCCCTGGGCCTTATTACCGAGAAACTTGACACTTTTGGTAGGGGCCTACGACTAACTGTTGCTACGAAGCGTAGGATTCACAAGATTCTGCTGAGTTACGGTGCGACGCCGGATCCGGCACGCACGAATGGATGCGCGCTTTGTAGAGAAATTTTTTCGTAGATCGCCTTGAGCGCTCCTTTGTCCAGGCTGAGATCGGCCACCAGTTGCTTCAACCGGCGGTTCTCGTCTTCCAGACTCCGCAGCCGCTGCGCTTCCCCAACCTCCATCCCGCCGTACTTACTCTTCCAGCCGTACAGCGTCGCCCCGCTGATGCCGTGCTCCCGAGACAGCTCCGCGATCTTCCGCCCCGCCTCGTGTTCCTTCAGAGTCCCTACGATCTGCTCCTCGCTGAATCGCCCTCGCTTCATGGCCATGGTCCTCCTTCGCCGCTACCGCCGCGCCGTGAGGTCCCCCAATTCTAACTGGCTGAGTTTTTCGAGGGCGGTCAGAACATTCCTTTCAGTTGCGTGAGATGCCCTGTCACGGTATCGACAACCATGTGGATTTCCAGCAGTGTATAATTCGCGGCGCTATGGAAAAGCAGTTTTGGAATCAATAATTTCCTGCCATTTTGTTGGCACAAAAACTGGAGGACGGCATTGCGGGGATAGCACAAACGTAGTGCGCTGGGGATCCACCCTAGAGATGGAGGTTCAACTCCTCCTCCCCGCTCCAGCTTCCGTCACGGCCTCAACAACCATCCGATATGGCCCTTGGACCCTTTTTCATTTGCATGTTTCCCGATGCCCGTCACGGCTTTCAACAACTTAGCAGGAAAAGTCAGTCAAGTATATTGGTGCCATTTCATTCGCCGTCTTCCCAGTCATGTTGCCGGTGACCGGGCTCTCGGAGAGCAAACGCCGAGCGAGTTCGCCAGTCAGTTCGCTGCTCAGCGCGAGCTGACTGGCCTTGCAGACCTTAGCGCTGGCAGAGAAAACCCGAGCCGCTCAAAACGTTGAGATCCTCACTTCTAAATGGATGAGAAAATCGGGGCAGGTCAGCCGGAAAGGATTTTCGGCCAATTCGAAAGTCGTAGAGTAGCTACCTGGCGGGTCTGGCGGGTTTTGTATGGCGCACCGCAGCCGCAAGTGATAGAGGCCAGAAGCAGCAGAAGCGCTCGTTTCCGTCCGATCTTCATCTCAGTGGATCTCCAATCGCTTATGTTCTGCCCTTATAGGACTCGACTTTTCTAGTAGCTCGGTTCAGACGATCACGACGTTATGTGACTGCAGGGTGCGAGGTTCAACCCCGGCCTGCGATTCTCTTGGATGTGCGGTCAGGAGTAGCAATGGCCGGTGCCGCCTGAACTTTTCCCTGCCACTCTTCGCCGCTCCTGAAAGATGAAGCGGTTGTTGCCCGGAAGTCCCAACCGCAGGCCATTTCTGGCGGAATGGATATCCCCACTTGATCCTTGAATGACCGCTAAAAGCAGTATTAATTTACAGGGCAAGCCGCAAAATGTCAGCCTTCCGCCAACTGTTTCCCTTCGGCGGGGATCGAAAAGCCGGCTGATCCGTTCTGCTTGGAAACGACTCGTTCTAATGGTGCAACAATTACATTTCAATACAGTCTAGCCCGGCCACGCGAATTTTAAACCGCGTCCCGCTCCCCTTCGGGGGAGTTCGAACAGCAATCATGATCGACATCGTGACCGAAGAGATGCAATGGTCGGACTGAGTTCCACCTGAACCCTGATTGCGAGCGAGCACTTGGTTGGATCGGCACTTGTTCCGCTAGAGCGAAATGGCGCTCCTCATCGAGTGCATACTGAAGTGTGCGCCAATACTGATTGACAACGCCGACATTGTTAGAGAGGCAATGTTACGCCAGCTAAAAGTGGTTGGGGACCCCAAACGGAGGGCAGTCTGCCCACGGAACGTGGCGGCAAAGGAATGGCCCGTGGGAGACAAAGCCTCAAGACTGTGAAGGCCGCAAGACCGGTGTTAAGACTGTTTGCCTGGATGTTTCTTTTGGGATCCTAAATCCGAAGGAGGTACCAGCCGCTATCGCGGCCCCCAGCGGTCGATCAGTTCCCACCAGGCCAGCCGCATCCATTCGTACAAGTTCGTCTTAGCCCACTCGCGGTGTCGCCACCATTGGATCCCAAACTCGCGCGGATCATAGGCGGCCGCGACACTGTAGTTGTGATTGGGTACCTCCCTGCTGAAGATGCTAAGCGCTCGGCGGGTGTGAAAATCGGAGGTTACCAGCAGAACATCGCTTGCGCCCATGCTTTCGAGACAGCGACCTGCCTCAGAAGCCTCCTCCTTCGTCGAGACGCCATGAATTGCGCAGATACTGATCGATTTGCTTTCGGGCAGTCCCTGCACATATCTTTCCGCTAGTTCCGGTTGTGTCCACTGATAAATTCTGGCATCCGCGGGTACATCCAGGATCAACCGCGACGCGTAACCGCTGTCGAGCAACTCGAAAGCGCGCGTTGGGCGCCGGTACGTTTCTCCCGCCAGAACCACGATGACATCGGATCTGCGCGGCAGGTCCACGACCAGGAATCGCCCCGAGCCCACGGCAAATATCAAGACAAACAGTCCGACAAGACCTGCGCCGACCTTCCAGCTTGTGGGCCGTTGAATCCTCTGAGATTCCATTGCTGCGGGTGATCACCAATAGGACGAACTGACCTAAGATTACGCGAAATCCTTCCTGGCAGGAAAAGAAGTTCAGAAGTCTGACATGAGCTGAAGCAACATGGAGCATGAAGATTTAAAACCTTCAAGAACTGCGGATCAAAATAGATCGGCGAAACAAGCGGCACGGACCTCAGTACGCGACTCTTACTCACACTGCCAGGCCGACTCGCCGCAGTGGGCCCATAAGTCCGGGAAGTGCGAGGCTTCGATGACACAAACCGAATTCGCGCGCCGTATTGACGTTGCTCAGAGTTTTCTGTCAGCGCTAGAACGCGGATTTGAGGTCCGCAACGAATCCCCCAATGATTTCCTGGGTGTTAGTGGATCGGGTCGGTTGAGGCGGAATTGCCGACGGCGGACCACCGAATCAACATCTGCGGCTGAATGCGATAGATTGATCGGTGTGTAGCTCAAATGGATAGAGCAGCGGTTTCCTAAAGCATTGTGCTCAGTCCCACCTGTCGCATTTCAATCCTTTAGCGTCCCATTACGCCCCCTGAGTCCCACCGACGACTCATCACTCTCACATTTTTCTAGAATGGTGAGTACCCATGCCACGAGTAGGCAGGCCATGCCGTAGCCGATGACAACGAGCGTGTAGAGGTTAGCGAATCCGGCCAAACGCCACTCCTTGATCGCCCAATAGATTTCGGCTCCCACCGGAAACATAAGCGCCACAATCCAGCCGCGACCTTCGACATGGTGAACTATCTTAACTGTCCAGAAGTGAAGACCGAAGCCACCCAGTATTAGTCCGACGTAAAAGACGGCTAGAACGCGTAACAAAGCGACCTGGCGCGCTCTTTTCATGGCGGCGTGGATTATACGCCTTGGAGCATCAGTTTATAGGGTGCCGTGACGGGGTGGTAGTTGGTGCAGTTTCAAATCCACAGGGCTGGCAATCGTTGCCCGCCTGTGTGCGCCGCCTACCTGGCCAGCGGCAGCAAATTGGTACCACGGTAGGAGCCTCGGAGGGCAACTCGTTAAACCCTTGTGAAATGGTGCGCCCCGAGAGACCCGAACTCCCGACTCGGGTTCGTAGTCGATTAAGCTTTCGTTGATCTGGCTCAACTCACGAGCCATTTTGGGCTGAAAAAGACCCTCCAATTGGACCCAACTTTGGACCCAACATGAAGTAAAACCACCATCGAGCCCCATGACAATGCCTGAAATCATCACAGAGACGTTCGGGAAAGTGAAGCGTATTTCGCTTGGGCAAGAGCCGGGGAACGAGGAATCGGGCTAGGAGGAAGTCGCCGTTATTTAGATTTAGGGCTCAAGCTATCGATCGCAGCGCGCAGCGAGTCTCTCAGCATTTTGCGGCGGCGCCTTCTGCGGCTCCTGGGCTGTGTCCTTGTAATTACTCATTAGTCTTCAAACCTATGAGTTCGGAACTGCCCTTCCTAGCCCTACGATCCCTGCCGAAGACGGTTCACAATTCGGGCCATGTTCTGCCCCCAACGCTTTTCCCGTCTCCCGATCGTAGTGTTTACGGTTTCATTCTTTGTGATATTGGCGACGAGCGCCGCATCTTCGTCCTCTACCAGTGGGAAACGCCTCGCGGCCAATCCGATGAGCGTTGGCTTTGGCAATATCCAAGTGGGAAACAGCCTGGCCCAGTATGAAACGTTGACCAACTCTGGTAGTTCGACAGTAACGATTTCGCAGGCCACTGTAACAGGCGTGGGATTCAGTTTGAGCAGCCTAAGATTGCCCCTGAACCTGAATAAAGGACAGAGTGTCACTTTCAGCCTCCACTTTACTCCGAGGGTCGGGGGGAACGCGAGCGGCCGAATCGCTATAGTTTCGAATGCTTCGACTCCGGATTTATCTATCGCTCTGTCTGGGAACGGTATCCCGGCCGGGCGGATAACTTCCAGTGCGACCGCCTTGAATTTCGGCAGCGTGACCGTGGGCACGAGCAAGACCCTGACCGCCACTCTAACCGCCACAGGATCGAGCGTGATTCTGTCTTCGGCTACTTCTAACAGTCCCGAGTTCGGTCTGGGTGGGATATCTTTGCCCAAGACCATCGCTGCCGGGCAGAGCGCGTCGCTCACCTTGACCTTCACCCCGCGAACAAGCGGCACGGCATCCGGGATCATTTCTCTCGCCAGCAACGCCACCAATACCCCAACGATCGAGACCCTGACTGGATCGGGCACTGCGACGCCCACTCACAGCGTCAGCCTGTCTTGGAGCTCTAGCCCTTCCGCGGTTGTGGGATACAACTTGTACCGCGGAGCAAAATCGGGTGGGCCATACACAAAGATAAACCCGGTCCTGAATGCCACTACGAGCTACACCGACAATTCGGTCCAGGCAGGAACGACGTACTACTACGTGAGTACCGCTGTAGATGGCAGCGGCATCGAAAGTGTGTACTCAAGTCAGCAACAAGCTGTAATTCCCAGCCCTTGAGAACGGTAGGTCAGCCGCGCGGCTCCGTTCTCTGATTGAGTCAGGGCGCAGGTATTGCGCTGAGGCATGCCGTTCTACAAATATGTAGGCAACCGAATCCTTACCGCTTTCAGGAATTCGGAGCTCGATGAAAACCTCGCTCCCATTGATACGGCAGCGAAATCAGCACCTGACTTATTCGTTGGACAATACGCTTAGATGTTTTGCGATTCCACCTCGTTGCCGCATTTGCGGTCTGATGCCTTCGCGGGTCCCGGTCGAGAATCCACTTTAGGCCGATAAATCATGTTTGCTCGCCAGAAGCGCCAGCTCCAGCCGGCTGGAAACACCCAGTTTCTCGAAAATATTGCTCAGGTGGCGCTTGACAGTCTCGTCGCTTATCGACAATTTGAGCGCTATCTCCTTGTTACTCCCGCCAGTCTTGATTTCAGAGATGATTTCTACCTCCCGAGGCGTCAGCTCCGATCTGTTCTTTGGATTGTCTTCAAATCGACCCCAGCCAGCAAGCAGTTCATCGTCCACCCAATACCCACCTTTGCAGACCGATCGGATGCTCTTCAATAGTATTTCTGGTGGCGCCGCCTTGAGCACAATCCCGCGCGCGCCGAGCCGTAATGCATGCGTCACCTCGAGAGGATGAATAGCGGCAGTTAGGATGATCGTGTACACGAGCGTTCCGTGATGGGCTAATTGCCGCAACGTTTCCATTCCTGGGACTCTGGGCATTGCCAAATCGAGCAGAAGGACATCCGGCTTGAGCTCGTGAGTTAGAGCCAGGGCTTCGTTCCCATCCGTCGCCTCCGCCACCACCTCAAAATCGCCTTGGGTCATGAGTAAGCGGCGCAGACCATCGCGGAAAATGGCGTGGTCGTCGGCGATAATAATCCGGACTGGATCCTGCGTTATCTCAGGCAATGATTCCTTTATCCTCTCTGGGTATTTTTATTTCCAAACGTGCACCTTGACCCGGCCTAGTATCGATCGACAGTTCACCGCCGATGGAACGCACCCGCTCTTTGATGATCATCGGTCCCCGGCGAGCATGTTCCAGTTCGGAATGCGAAAACCGGCCAGAAAATTCAAAACCGCGACCATCGTCGTCGATGGTGAGAAGCCACGATCCGTTCTGCAACCCAAACTTCACCAGCACGTGGTGCGCCATGCTGTGTTTCTGCACGTTAGCCAGAGCCTCTTGCACGATGCGGGCCACCTCACGAGACACCCGCAGAGGCGGCATCACACTGCCCAGATCGCACACAAACTTCGCCGTAATGCCGGTATCGTAGCGGTACCGCTCGATCATTGCGGCCAGAAACTCGATCGGATGTTTTGAGTCGAAATCCATGGGTTTAAGTTGCTGAATCAACATGCGGATATTCACCGCTTCCCTTTGCACCAGCTGCTGAATGTCGAGAAGCTCTTGATTCCGCTCGCCGGCATCCATCTCTGTTTGAGTACGCAGAGCATATAGACGGAATCCAATTGCGTGTAGTGACTGGATCGCCCCGTCGTGCAGGTCGCGCGCCACTCGCGCGCGTTCCACCGCGGAGGCGCGGGAACGCAACCGGCGCAAGAGGTAGACGTTATAGACCCCGGGGGCAGCCTGATTGACCAGATTCCGGAGGAACCGCAACTGTGTTTCCGGGCGTCCCCCAACCTTCGGATCAAGCACAAACAGCCTGGCCGAAACGACTGGGGCGGCCGACACGGTGGTCATGAGCAGCAAATTGAAAGGGTGCTGGGCCAGGAATTTCTCAGGGAGATGGCATTTTGGACCCCGGATTCGAGCAACATTGTGGTCGACCGTCAGAGCGCTGGCGGTATTGCCGCCCCGCCAAACCGCTCCCGTGCAGTCCGACGGGGTGGCAAAGAGGTATTTCCGTGACTCAGAGGCATCGAGCATCCGCCGTGTGAGGAACACCTCACCCGTCTCTCCGATCGTGTCGATCCGCCACAGATGCGCCTGATTTGCTTCCGCATCGCTGGTGACCAGGAGCAATTCGCGGCTGCCAAACAGCCTCAGCAGTTCCTGCAGAACCGCGAGCATGGTACCCTTCAAACCGGCCTCAACACGAGCTTTAGCAGTGAGCCGGGAAATACTTAAAGCTTCGGCACGGCGCCGTTCCCAGGATTCTGCCAGGTATGCGATCAGACATCCGAACATTATTAAATACACACCCCGCATGATGAAGACATCGAGATCGAATCGCCTCCCGACCAGATGAGCGCCCGGACCGGAAGTCAATGCGATTCCCTCCGCGACTGCGGCTCCAGCTGACAGCACAGCAGTGAAGATGGTTTCGCGCACATCCCAGCGAAACGCCGCCGCCAGGATGGCAAACATAAATAATAAAAAAAACGGGCTATTGGGGCCGTCGGTAAACAAGCTGATGACAGCGGGCCAGAGCACGTCCCCTCCGTGAACCGCGACCGCGAATTGCCGCGTCACTTCGGTTTCAAACAGCAGGACGGCAAGTAGCAAGACACTGTAGCCGGAATACAAAAGAAGCAAATTGTAGGCTAGATTGGTGTCTCGTAAGGGTTGGGTAGGATCCAGATGAATTGCGACAAGAAAACCGATTGCGAGCGCCGCTCGTGTGGTGGCGAGAATCCGCTCGTTCTCAATCAGATCACCAAAAATCGGCCCCAGGGCCAGCCTGCGGCCGAGAGAGCTCGAAACTGCGGGTACCGCCATAGCTATGCCGATTATATGTAGCCGGTCTGCGGGCAGGCAACCACATCCGGAGAAGTGGGACGCCCGACCCCCAACTTGCCCCTAACAAGGTAACTACAACTAAAGTTGTACGCAAAGACTTACAACTTTTTGGTGATTGACGATCCATCCCCAACTCTAGCATGATGAATGAAGTCAAAACCAGAAACACCTATCAATACTGAGCGAACTCTGGACCTATCAAGGACTGTTTTATGGTCCGCGCCACTTCGTTAGAAGCCAGTACCGCAGGAGTGAGTGTGCTCGTGGCCGACAGCACGCCGTTGACTGCTTATCTGATCGCTGAGGCATTGAGAAGGGATCGAAGGCTGGCAATCACCACTTCGGAGGCCAGTGCTGTCATCCTGACGGCCAGCGCTCTCAAGCCTGACGTCGCGATCATCAGTGAACAACTTCAGGGCAAGCCGGGCAAAGGCATTGAAGTCCTCAGAGAGTTGCGTTCAGTCGCCCCCAACACCCGCACGGTGATGCTCCTTGATTCTGCCGAGCGCGCCCCGGTAGTGGAAGCATTTCGGAGTGGGGCGCGAGGGGTTTTTTCCCGCTCAGCTCCTCTCAAAATGCTCACTCGATGCGTTCATCGAGTGCACGAGGGTCAGTTGTGGATCAGTGGGCGGGAGGTTGGGTATCTGCTGGAAACGCTGGCTCAAGCGCCAGCCACACGACTTGTGGATTCACAAGGAACGATGTTGCTTTCCGAGCGTGAGCAGGATGTCCTCCGGTGGCTCGTTGCGGGCCTCACGAATCGAGCAATTGCTCGAGAGCTTAAGATCGGTGAGAATACTGTCAAAAATTACTTGTTCCGCATTTTTAATAAACTTGGAGTGTCCAGCCGAGTGGAGGTGGTGCTATATGCTGCCAGTCAGCGCTGGGCAGCGGAACCGTACCCCCGCGATGGCGTACGCCCTGCCCCCAATCGGATTTCCCGGCCTCTGTAGTTCCAACACCAAAGTTTCAACACCCATATCCTGCAGGTTATGCAAAGGCGTGCCGAGCGTCTCAAGGATATCGGGCAGATCTGGCGTGATGGGTCCACCTTCGTGAGCGCAATTCTCGGGTATTGAAAGTGGATGCGTAAGCCGTACTCCTACCAAGTTACGCCCAGTCTCGGTGCCTACGCGCCTTTGTCATAGGACAAATCGGAGGGAAGACTATTCTCAGATTCAGGTGGTTTCGCCTGGTTCAAGACACATATCACGAGTTCGATCCGTGTGGAGATGCCCAGCTTCTCGAAGATGCTGAACAGGTAATTTTTTACCGTGTGCTCGCTCAATCCGAGTTTTTCCGAGACGCCACGATTGGAAAGGCCCGCGGCGACAAGCTGCGCAACCTCTCTCTCCCGTTTGCTTAAACGGGTCACGAATTTCCCGCTGTTCACTCTGAGGGCTGGAGCCTGCACCAGCGCATCGACGACGTACTGCACCTCCGTGTTGTTGACCCAGATCTGACCGTCGCGAACCCTTTCGATACACTTGCGCAGATCTTTGAACGATCCGGTTCGACAGAAGATGCCGCTGGCGCCGTTGCGAAGTATTTCGATGACCAATTCGCGTTCGTCCTTGTCCAGCAACATGACCACGCGTGATCGCGTCTGTGACGTGCGCAGTTTTCGCAATGCCAGCAAACCGGCAACCGCATCGTCCTGCAGCCGTATGCTGATCACGGCCAATTCAGGCTGGCTTTTGGCAACCGCCGAGATGATTTCGGTGGCACTGGTGGCGCAACCGATTACTCGAAAGTTCTGGCGCCGCTGAATGGCCTCGGCCAGAAGTTGACAATCCATTCGAGTGGCATCCGCAACAAGAACCGTGGTTGTTGTTTTATCGTTGCTCAACTGCTCTTCTTCTCGAGTCTGCTCGCCCGACGCGATTCTAGAAGTCTGGCCGCCCGGAGACAAGTAAAAAGTATTGGACGGCAAAACTTTCCACCCTGAATAGGTCGGTCCGCATCGCCAACTGGCCCCATTTACGAGATCGAATGTCCCAGAGAATATCCGCCTACATAACGTTTCGTAAGGTCCAACCCGAAAGAGGTATGTCTAGAGCATTCGGCCCCGGAGATTTTCCTAATCTTGCACGAAATTGCAAGGTGGCTTAACTTTGCGCTGCAGTCGTTAAAGGTGTGGTTGAAGTTAGCGACCATACTTTTCCCTGAGTACTTCCCCCGTACTGAAAGATGACTGCTGTACGCTTCGGTAGATCTTAGCGAAACTTTCCGACCTTAGCACACGTTCCATCTTGGCAGCTTTCCAAGCTGAGCTCGGACTAGTCGGCGATCCAACATGTGACCCAGGGGGGAGAGGTGTATGAGCAGCGGCGAACAAGTATGGAACCCGCCAGTCGCGCAACATTGGGCTGTCAACCCTGCTACTAACGCGTACCGTTGGTACGCGATCCACACATATGCGCGCCATGAAAAGGGTGTTGTGACTCGCCTGCGTAACGAAGGGATTACCACGTTTCTTCCCCTGGTGTCCGAGGTGCATCGTTGGAGCGACCGGCGCAAAGTCGTCCAGTTGCCGCTATTTTCATGCTACGCCTTTGTGCGCATACCGCCGGTACCCGAGTTCCAGGTGAAGGTTCTACGTGCGGATGGCGTTCTCAGATTCGTTGGCGGTCGGGGAGAAGGTGTCCCCATTCCTGATAATCAAATCGAGAGCCTTCAGGCACTGTTAGCCTGCAGCGCACCGTACATCCTTTGCCCTTTCCTCAAGATCGGCCAACGGGTGCGGGTGCGGGGAGGCTCCCTGGACGGCGTGGAAGGAATTCTAACCGCCCGCAACGGAGAACGCACTTTGGTGATCTCAGTGGAGCCGATTCAGCGTTCGCTCGCCGTCCGGATCGACGATTACAAAGTGGAAGCCATCTAGGTGAAACCCATTAGAAGGTGCCTGTAAGGAGTATGATCTCGTCGCATATTCTAGTGGTGGGCAGTGAAACAACAACACTGGAGACTCTCAGCGTGCTAACGGCGCGCACTCCGTACTCCGCAGAGGGTGCAATCGGTGCTGACGCGCTGGCGACGGTCCAGCACAATCCCGAGCCGGACCTCGTGCTTCTGGAGCTTGGAAACGGCAATGAGAGCGGCCTGCGGACACTGCAGCAATTGCGCTTCGTTCGGCCAGATCTGACAGATCGTAGTCCTTTCCGCTTCCACTGACTCACGGCACGTTGTAGAGGCGATCCGTCTAGGCGCGCAGGACTACCTGAATTTTCCATTGCAAGAGACGGAATTGAACCAAGTGCTTGGGCGCTACTTGGACCCCAAAATCGGCGAATCAGTGACCAAACAACCAGCCCAGGCCATCGAAGAATTTGATAACGGTGAATTCTTCCTCGCCGCCAGTCCAGCCATGCGCAAGGTGCGTCGGCAGGCGGAGCTCTTGGCAGACCTCGATGTGCCGGTGCTGATCCTCGGGGAGGGCGGCACCGGAAAAGAAGCTGTGGCTCACCTCATCCACAAGTTATCGTCGCGATCGCAGCACAGGTTCTTGAAGGTCAACTGTGCCGCTTTACCCGACGAAATACTGGAAAGCGAACTGTTCGGTTGCGAGCGCGGCGCTTTCACCGGAGCCATGCCTACGAAAACGGGCAAGTTCGAATTATGCGATAAGGGAACCGTTCTGCTGGATGAAGTGGCAGAATTGTCCCCCCACCTTCAGGCCAAGCTGTTGCACGTGCTGCAGGACAAGAAATTCTTCCGTCTGCGCGGCGAGAGCATGATCGACATCGACGTACGTATCCTCGCCTCCACCACGGTAAATGTTCACCAGGCGATGGCAGACGGGGAGTTCCGGGAAGATCTTTATTACCGGTTAAGCGCATTCACGATCGCATTGCCGCCACTACGGGACCGGCGGGAAGAGATTTCCCTGCTACTGCGTCACTTTATGGGGAGGATGGCTGTTCGCTACTCGCGGCCCGCCGTATCGTTCACCCCGGCGTTGATCGAAGCATGTCTCCATCATCCCTGGCCTGGCAATATGAGAGAGTTGGAGAACTTCGTGAAGCGGTATCTGGTGATGGGAGACGAGTCCCAGGCACTCAGTGAACTACAGGCAGCTCCCCGCCCCAGGCGCATCCCGGCGCCCGCGGGGACCGTCACGAACCTGCTCGAAAATGGTCAGGAACAAGATCGGAACCTGAAGTGCCTGGTACGCAGCCTTAAAGTTGAAGCTGAGATCCAAGCGATCACGAAGGCCCTGGCAGAAACCAATTGGAACCGCAAGCGGGCCGCGCGACTCTTGAATATCAGCTATCGCGGATTGCTCTACAAGATTCGCCAGCACGGAATAACCCGGAACGAGTGGGACCATGAGGCCTCACTTCAGAGGTCACAAGAAAGTTGACAAAAGCATTCAGTGGGGGAGCAGGCGTATGCGTTGGCGTGCCGGAGCGTCCCAACCGAGAGAAATGAGTCCAAAAGAGGTAAACAAGGGAGCGATGTGGAAGAAATCGCTTCGAGCAAAGACAATTCCTTTGTTGAGGTCGGGGTGAGAGGCAGTCCGGCCTTGCGGGGACCACCGGAATGGGAACCACGCCAGACCGGTCCGAGAGGAGGCAACCGGGTGTACAACGCCCATTGCTTGGGACGCCAAGAAGAAAATGGCGGTTAGATCCCAGCAGAGAGGATTTTTGCCACTGTTCTTCCTGAGGGGGAGTCGGCCGTGAGGTGCGTGGCCGGTGAGGTTCACGTGTGGCGGATTGAACTGGATTCCACGGCAAGCAGCGTGACCGCACTAAGGGCCATGCTCTCCCAGGAAGAACGAGAGAAGGCGGCGCGCTTTCGAACTGCTGAACTGTGCCAGGAATGGACCGTCGCACGTGGAGCATTACGCTGCATTCTAGGGACCTATACCCGATCAGAGCCACGAACTTTGGTGTTGGGAGCAGGGCCGCACGGGAAGCCGGAGTTGGTCGGGCCAGGCGAGGATATTCCGTTCAATCTTTCTCACACCCGTAGTCTGGCTCTCTTGGCGGTCGCGGGCGCTGGCCGCGTAGGCATCGACGCGGAAACAGTGTGCCCAGTGATTGAGGTGGAAGACATAAGTCGGCGGTTTTTCGCACCCGCCGAAGCCGACGAGATCTTGGCGTTGGCCCCCGAGGCGCGACGTGCGGCCTTCTTTGCCTGCTGGAGTCGTAAGGAGGCGTTCGTTAAAGCCGTCGGCACCGGGCTGTCTGTGCCGTTCGACGGTTTCCGGGTTACGGTACGTGCCGACCAAAGTGCTCGATTAATCTCAGTGGACTGGGATGAGCCCGACCGATGGAGCTTGGTAGACCTGAGTGAGGCCGGTGTAGCCGCTGCGGTCGCCGTAGAAGAGGGCCGCCGCCAGTGTTGCGCCATTTCGATTTTGTGCCGCCAGTGACCCAAGACTCATCTTAAGCAACCGCATTCGAACACTGTAGCAAGCAGCGCGCCTCACACTATGTGCTCGTTCCTAAGAGTCGGTCAACGCGTATGTATCCGAGGGGGGGCCTTGGACCGCCCGGCGATTGCTGGAAAGCGAGCTGTTCGGTTACGAACGTGGGGCCTTCACCGGGGTGATGCGCACAAAGCAGGGCAAGTTCGAACTGTGCGACAAGGGAACCATTTTGCTGGACGAAGGGACGGCGATGTAGCCCAACCTCCAGGCCAAGGTGCTGCCTTGCAGGACAAGCACTTCTTCTGGCGGACGGCAAAAACTGGGCCACGCGGCTGCGCTTCCGGACCACAAGACGTTCCACAAAACATCGGTGGCAGAGGAGAAGCCGCACATGAGGACTTTGCACCAACCCGGGGCCAAGACACTTCGCAGTGCTCAGAGTTCCTCATCGGGAACATGGCGTTCTCGCCATCAATGTATGGAAGCAGCCAGAAGTATCGCGGGCCGTACCGGTGTGCTCCGATGGTAAGACCTCGCTGCCATTGGTAGGCGAGCTGCAAGCGAGCGGCCAGACCCCATGACAGCTGGAAAAAGAAATAACAAAAGTTACACTGCTATATCTCGGAGCCGGAAGTCACGGTCTCGTTCAGGAGATCAAGAGTCAGCGTTTCAATTTCCATGTCCAACGATTCTTTTATTCCCTTTCATCGTCCTTGCATCGGGCGGGAAGAAATTAAGGCGGTTCAAAGCGTTCTCCAGTCCAGGTGGCTGACTACCGGCCCAGTCACACTGGAGTTCGAGCGTGAATTCGCCGCCTACCTGGGAGTGAAGTATGCCTTGGCAGTGAACTCTGCCACGGCTGCTTTGCAGCTGGCGCTGGATGCCATCGGGCTAAAGCCGAGGGACGAAGTTTTGGTTCCCACCTACACTTTCACCGCAACCGGTGAGGTAGTGACTTACTTCGGCGCGCGCCCGGTGTTGTGTGACAGCATCCAGAGTGAGTTCAATATTGACCCCGCGGACGTGAGACGAAAGATTACTGGGAAGACTCGAGCACTGATTCCCGTGCACATCGGGGGGCAGGCTTGCGCCATGGATGAACTGCAATCCATAGCCGACGAATACGGCTTGCACATCATCGAAGATGCCGCTCACGCTCTGCCCACGACCTATCGCGGCCGGAGGGTGGGAGCGATCTCCGAGCTGACCGCCTTCAGCTTCTACGCCACCAAGACATTGACCACGGGTGAGGGCGGCATGCTGACCACCAACGATGAAGACCACGCCCAACGCATTTCGCAGATGCGTTTGCACGGCATCGCAGGAGACGCCTGGAAGCGGTACTCCGCCAACGGGTCGTGGTATTACGAAGTCCAGGATGCCGGGTACAAGATGAATTTGTCGGACATTCTCTCCGCCCTGGGGCGGGTCCAGTTGCGGAAGTGCGACCAGTTCTGGAAGGACCGCTGCCGGATCCGGTCTCTCTATGACGATGCGTTCGGGCGGCTTGAAGAACTCGAACTTCCCTCCGGCTCAGAAGGTGATACCGATGCCTGGCACCTTTACATTCTTCGCATCCACCCCGAGCTGCTTGAGATCAATAGGAACCAGTTTATCGAAGAGCTGAAGAAGCAGGGTATCGGCACAAGCGTGCACTTCATACCCTTGCATACGCATCCCTACTATACCCGCACCTACGGATATCGTGTGGATCAGTTCCCGAATGCAAACGACGCTTACTCGCGCTCAATATCCCTGCCCATTTATCCGGACCTTAGTGAGGCGCAGATCGACCGTGTTGTCCAGACCGTCGTTCGGGTCGTTGCCAAGAATCGTAAGAAGACCCTGGTGCGGGCAAATGCATAGGAATTCCGCCCTCTCCGAACCCGCGCCCAGCGCCCAGCTTCGAGCTTCGGCAGAGGAGTATGTATGGAGTCTCTCCAGGGGTAAGCGGCTCTTTGATGTTGTCTTCACAACAGCGTTCTTGCTCTTGGCATTCCCGCTGATGCTGCTCGTGGCGCTCCTAATAAAGTGCACCTCAGCCGGGCCTGTGCTCTTTCGGCAGTTCCGCTTAGGCCAGAACCGCAGATCCTTTCAGTTGCTGAAGTTTCGCACCATGACTCATGCCAGATGCAATCCTGGCCCGGGCCTGACACGACAAGGTGATCCCAGGGTTTTTCCTGCCGGACGTTGGTTACGCCGCTGGAAGCTGGATGAGCTAACTCAGTTCTTCAATGTGGTTCGCGGAGATATGAGCTTGGTCGGACCGCGTCCAGATCTGGCCGAATACTTTGCGACTCTGACAGACCAGCAGCAGGAGATTCTCACGCTTCGGCCTGGAATTACGGGGGCAGCCACATTGCATTTTCGCCACGAGGAGGAGGTGCTAGCGCAAGTTGACGACCATGAGTTGCAACACTTCTACACCTCCCGGGTTCTCCCCGAAAAAATACGAATGGACTTGGAGTACGCCCGCGATGCGACTTTCCTTAGTGACATATGGGTCCTGCTTCGGACTGTGGCCGCAATCTTTTCTTGATTCTGGCCCCTATATTCTGGATGCTGGTGTCCGGGACCCCGGTCACCAGACCAGAAGACTCCTTTTGAGCCTTTCAACCACCAGAACTCGAAAATTTCGTAAAGCGTCATCTCGTGATCGGGGACGAGAGTGGGTACCTAGCGGATTGCAGCGACGCACCGGAACAGTAACTAAAAACGCGCGCTTAAAGAGACCTGTGAGCCTGGTGTAAGCGCCGAATCGGAAGAATACACTTCCGGCCTGAAGTCCCTCCTACAAAGCGTCAGACAAATTGGAGTCTTCGCAAGCGGTCTGCTCGGCTGCACGATCCTCTAAATTCTCAATCAACCAGATTCGGCGCTTCAAATCTCACACCGGATCTCCTCTTCAAGGATATTACCGAATTGCCCGACGGTCGATAGGAGCTTTGAAATGTCAGCTGAGGATTTTTCGCCAAAGATTGCTGTTGTCGGTTCTGGTTACTGGGGTAAGAACCTAGTGCGTAATTTCCATGAACTCGGCGCTCTTAAGTGTGTCTGCGACACCCGTGACGAGGTACTCCAGATCGCCCGCACCAACTTCAAAGTCGAAACGACCGACAATTTCGAAATGCTGCTGGAAGACCGGGAACTCCAAGGCATCGTGATTGCGGCACCCGCGGCGTTGCACTTCGACCTTGCCCGTCGGGCATTGCGCGCCGGCAAGGACGTTTTCGTCGAAAAGCCTCTCGCGCTGCACGCGTGCGAAGGACAAATGTTGGTTGAACTCGCCTCCAGTCAGCGGCGCATCCTAATGGTCGGCCACATCCTCGAATATCATCCGGCTGTGTTGGAATTGAAGAAATTGATCGGCGCGGGCGAACTCGGAAGAATTCAGTACATCTACTCCTCGCGCCTTAACCTCGGTAAACTGCGCACGGAGGAGAACATTCTTTGGAGCTTCGCGCCTCATGATATTTCGGCAATCCTTTTCCTGCTCGAGGAAAGTCCTGTCCGTGTCTCTACCCAGGGGGGCAACTACGTTAACCCGCTGATCCCCGACACCACGCTGACTACATGCGAATTCAAGACGGGCGTTAACGCACACATCTTTGTGAGTTGGTTGCACCCGTTTAAGGAGCAGAAACTCGCGATCGTCGGCAGCGGAAAGATGGCAGTCTTTGACGATCAGGAAGACGAGCGAAAACTCGTCCTATATTCGCACCGCATCGATTGGCTCGATCGCGTGCCGGTCGCCTACAAAGATTCAGGTTATGTAGTCCCTTTGGCGAAAGAGGAGCCACTCCGGCGCGAATGCCAGCACTTCCTTGACTGCATTCGCACTCGCCAGACGCCGCGGACCAGCGGTGAAAGTGGTACGCGAGTATTGCAAGTACTTGAAGCGTGCGAGCGCTCTCTTCGCCAGGGCCTTCCCGAGTTTGTCGAATCGGAAGAGTCCAAGCATTACGCCCACCCCACGGCGGTTATCGATCCAGGCTGCCAAATCGGCATCGGCACCAAGATCTGGCACTTCTCGCACATCATGTCTGATTGCAAGATCGGCAAACACTGCAACCTGGGCCAAAACGTGGTTATCAGCCCGAACGTCATCATCGGCGACAATGTGAAGATCCAGAATAATGTTTCGGTCTACACCGGTGTCGAATTGGAAAATGATGTGTTCTGCGGGCCTTCAATGACGTTCACCAACGTCATCAACCCACGCAGTCACATCGTGCGGAAGCATGAATATCGCCGTACCTTAGTAAAGCAGGGGGCCTCGATTGGGGCGAACGCTACCGTGGTGTGCGGCGTCACGCTGGGTAGGTTCAGCTTCATCGGTGCGGGTGCCGTGGTCACCCGCGACGTTCTCGATTACGCGCTGGCGGTGGGCGTCCCTGCCACACAAATAGGTTGGGTGTGCTATTGCGGAATTCGCTTGCCTAATTCCGCGAAGCGCCCTCAATGCCTGGCTTGCGGGCGTCGCTATCTGATTGATGAGGGCGTGTGCATGGAACTCGCTCCAGAACTAGTGACCAGGAAAAAGAGTCGGACCCCGCAGCTGCCTGGCAATGGTCGCGCCTATCCAGTCAATCGAGCAGCTCAGCATCTAGAAAAGCTTCATTTAACTTAGTTACCTGGTTCCTCAGTCCAGGGCTGATACGCGGTGCGAACCGATGTGATTGAAGGAGAACTCAGTTTGAGCCGACTGTGGATGTTGGATGTGCTGTAATTCCCAGCTCTGGGTACCGACATCCAAGAGTACGAATGGTGATGCGATGCTAACTAAGCGGTTGCTAATACTGGCTCTACTCGCGTGCCCGCCTGGCACCTATAGTCTGTCACAAGGTCTGCAGGATTCGAGTGACGGGGTCGCGCAGGGATCAGAGAAAGAAACAACATCGGCAGATAAACAGTCTCCGCGAGCTGCATTAAGGATCGACACCGGCGACGTCCTTGAAGTCAAGGTTTACACTCGCTACGGAACTCCCGATATCACTCAGTCAGTTCGGGTCAGCAATACTGGCGACATCTATTTATCTCTGGTAGGTCGCGTTCCGGTCGCAGGCCTCACCGCTGAGGAGGCTCAATCGCGGATTGAGCAAGAGTTCAAGGACGGGCAGTATTTGAGGAACCCTCATGTGTCCGTTTTTGTCACCGAGTATGCCACGCAGGGTGTCTCGGTCCTCGGCGAGGTCACGAAGCCGGGCATTTATCCCGTACTCGGCTTCCGAGCGCTGCTCGACATACTATCGGCCGCGGGCGGTCTCACGTCGACCGCTGGTAATACGGTTACGATCACCCGTAGGCAACCTCCGCACGAGCAAGTGAACGTCCCCTTGTCAGCCCAGGGCAATTCACAACAGAACGTGTCCATATTTCCTGGAGACACAGTGGTGGTGGACAAGACCGGAATCTTGTACGTAGTGGGAGAGGTGGGCAGACCAGGAGGATTTCCGGTCAACAATCGCGCTCAGCTTACGGTGTTGCAGGCGATAGCATTAGCGGAAGGGACAAAACCCAACGCCGCACTCAACGGGGCGAAATTGATTCGCAGAACAGAAGGTAATTTGTCAGAAACAGAGATCCCACTAAAGAAGATCCTCAGCGGTAAGTCTCCCGATTTGCCCTTACGGGCCGGCGATATCGTGTTTGTACCCGGCAGTGCGGCGAAGGGGGCGGCGAAACGTAGCCTGGAGGCGATTGTCCAGACTGCGACCGGAATAGCTGTTTACAGCCGCTACTAGCCCCTTGGTAGCAGCTCGCCCTGAGTGCACGGCTCAGACTAATCCAAGCTTCAGCAAGAAGGACCATCGGGCGGGAACTAAAGATTTATGATAAAACGCAACTTCCGAAAGTACCTGTCAGTTGCCGACACGGCGCTCGAGTGTCGGTTCCTGATAATTTTGTCGTCGCAGATAATGCTCCTGTTGTGCGGATATTATGTGAGCTTCCTCCTTCGCTTCGATTTCCGGCTGATGCCGCAATACCAGCTGATTCTCTTTAGAACGCTACCCATTATTTTGCTCGTGAAATTACCAATCTTCTATGCTGCCGGCCTCTTCCGGGGATGGTGGCGCTACGTCGGAATCAGTGATCTGTTAGATATCACAAAAGCTTGCGCAATGGCATTTGCCCTCGGCTATCTGCTCCTGCTCTACGTCTTCAGCGTTCCTGGTTTTCCGCGCTCGGTGTTAGCCATCGACTTTGTCATGAGCATTTTGCTAATTGGAGGCGCACGTTTCGCCGTGCGGATGTACACCGAAACGGTTATGGTCGTGCAGGCACGAAAGCCGACAGTGATTATCGGCGCGGGGCACGCAGGCGGCAAAATCGTGCAGGAGCTGAGGTGTGATCCCAGCCTTGACCTCGAACCGGTCGGATTCGTTGATGATGACCTCAGCAAGAAGAATATAAGAATCCATGGTGTCCGGGTGCTCGGGACGCTCGATGATCTGCCTACGGTGATTAATCAAGAAACAATAGAGTGTGTCCTGATTGCGATTCCGTCTGCGAAAGGGCCCACGCTGCAACGAATCGTTGAGAAATGCCGTGCGTGCAAAGTCGAAATAAAAATTCTTCCTCCGATAGCGGATCGCATTAACGGTGCGTATTCAATCAAAGAACTGCGGCAGGTCCGCATGGAGGATCTGCTGGGGCGAGAGCCAGTCTCGTTGGATCTCAAGAGCATTGGAGACAAGTTTCGGTGCCGGACTGTCCTAATCACCGGGGCAGGGGGCTCGATCGGCTCAGAGCTGGCAAGGCAACTCGCAGCGTTTTGTCCTGCCAAGCTAATACTTTTTGATTGCTCGGAAAACGAGCTATACAAGCTCCAGGTTGAGCTCACTGCATCGTTTCCACATTTAGGATTTGCCTTGGTGGTTGGCGATATTCTGGACGTTCGTTTGTTGCGAGAACTCATCGCAGAGACTCGGCCCGCCTCTATCTTTCATGCGGCTGCATACAAGCACGTGCCGTTAATGGAAATGAACTGCTTTCAGGCCATACATAACAATGTCTTTGGCACTTACAACGTGGCGCTGTTAGCCAAACAATACGGGGCTGAAGATTTTGTTCTCGATCTCGTCGGACAAAGCTGTTCGCCCGACCAACGTGATGGGGGTCTCCAAAAGAATCGCGGAATTGGTTATCTTGGGACTCCAGCATTAAATACCCGCTTCACCTCCGTTCGTTTCGGAAACGTACTCGGAAGTAACGGCAGTGTACTGCCGCTGTTCCAGCAGCAGATTGCAAAAGGTGGACCGGTGACGATCACGCACGCCGAGGCTCAACGATACTTCATGACGATTCCAGAAGCTGTCCAACTGGTGCTCCAGACGTCCGTTATCGGAAGGGGCGGGGAAATTTTTGTTCTGGACATGGGACAGCAGGTCAAGATTGTCGACCTTGCGAAGAATCTGATTCGACTCTCCGGACTTGAACCGGACCGTGATATCGCCATTACTTACACCGGCTTGCGTCCGGGAGAAAAACTGCTTGAGGAAATAATCCTTGAGGGAGAGGGTGTCAAACCTACTCCTCATAGCAAGATTCGAGTTTTGGACGGCGGCCACGTTGAGTTCCGGCAAATACAGCAATGGCTCGATCGGCTTTCCGAAGCGGTCGAGGCCAAAGAACGTGTGCTTGCTGGTGAATACGTTGAACGCGATCGTGCCGAGATACTCCCCCTAGCAAGGAAATGTTGTCTTTGTGTGACATAGATCGGCACGATATTGTGTCCGGCTATTACCGGGCACGCGTAGGCTTGGGCATCGCGGATGTGGCGTGAGCGGGAAAGAAGTCGTGGTAAAAGCCGGACGCCCGGGAATCAATTTGAATCCCGAGATCTGAATTTTCAGAGATTCTTGTTGTGGTTGACATGACGAAATGTCGATACTTAGTTCACAGCACGACCGAATTCATATGAGCAGAAATTACGAGCTTTGGCAGAGACTGGGAGAGAAACCCAACCGTTCGTCTCAGCAGGCGATTCGGCCGGTCGGGTCGCTGACCGTGCCTGCCACCGAGGGGACTATCGCTTTTGATAGTGCCCTTATTACCGACTATCTTCTCGCGGTTTGGAAACGGAAGCGGACGGTGGCAGGCTTTGCCCTGACTCTCACGTTACTTGTGGGATTTATTTCACTTGAAAACAAAGCCGACATACGAAGGCATCGCTCAAATCGCAATTTACCGGGAAAACCAGGGCCTGCTGACATTGAAACAAGACGTCGGCGGTTCCTCGGAGGATTCTGACTACACGGTCACATTAGACACACAGGCCAAGATAATCGAAGGAGATGGGCTCGCAAGCCAGGTCATTCATAAGCTGGGCCTCGATCGGAATCCGGATTTTGTTAAACAGGTTGACAACACCCAGAAGGGTGACTTCGAAGGGCCCTCAAACAATTTCATGAGCAATCTGAGGGCGGTCAAAGTACCACATACCCGCTTGTTAGAAATTCGTTTTTTCAGCTCGAACCCGCGTCTTGCCGCTGAAGTCGCCAACACAATGGCTAATGCCTATATCGACCACTCATATGCCGTAAGGTACGACATAACCATGCAGGCTTCGAAGCGCCTTGCGGACGAACTCGCTCAGCTGCAGTTGCCACGAACAACTCTGAGGCGAAGCTCGTAGCTTATCAGCGCAGCCATGGCATGGTTGACGCAGATCAGTTGATCGGCCCACGATTGGGGGATCTCAACAAGGACCTCACCGCAGTTGAGTTCGAAAAGACGGAAAAAGAGGCGAAATACAACCTCGTCCGCTCAAACGACCCGGATCAAGTGGCCCATATCGACGCCAACAGCTTGCTGGAGCGTCTGCGGACCCGAGAGAGCGAACTAAGTGCAGAATACGCGAAAGTGACAAGTGAGATGGGACCTGCTAATCCACAGGTGATCGAACTCAAGGACCAACTCGATGAGATCCATCGATCGATCGCCGCTGAGCTAAACAGAATGAGGCACAGGGTCAGCAATGAATATCTTACTATTCTCAAACGAGAAACCTGGCTACGGCAGGCTCTTGAGAGTCAGAAACGTGAAGCCAATCAGCAGAGCCAGGCCGCAATCGAATATGACAATCTCAAACGCGAAGCCGATGCGAATCGACAGCTGTCTGCCGATTTGCTCCAAAAGCTAAAAGAAGCTGAGATGGCAGCCGGACTTCACGCAGATAATGTCAGAATCGAGGGACTGGCAACAGTTCCAACCAAGCCGTCTGAGCCAAATATTCCTTTCAATCTTGCGATGGCGCTCTTCGGGGGTCTCATTGGCGGAGTTTTCCTGGCTCTGGTCCGTGACCACCTCGACAATACCGTTCGAAGTGCTCAGGACGCTGAGAACATCTCGGGTTCGGCCTGCTTTGGCAATGATCCCGGAAACCCCGGAGCTTAGTGGCACGATCTCGAATTCCAACGAACTATTAAGAGCTTCCTCGCCCGACACCAAAGTGCCGCAGGACTCGCTGGTTGTCGAATCGTATCGTTCGCTGCGAAGCTTGGTCCTGTTTCAATTCTCCGAGAACTCATGTGGTCGCGTGCTGCTAGTCACCAGTTCTCTGCAGGGGGAGGGAAAAACCACTACCGCCATCAATTTAGCTATAACCTTTGCAAAAAAGGACAGACGTGTACTGCTCATCGACGCCGACCTGCGCAATCCATCTATTCCCAAGGCCTTTGGGTTTAGTACTCATGTGGAAGGCCTGAGCACCGCTCTGGAGTCCGACACCCGGCTCGAAAGAGTGCTGGTCCGGTGTCCACAAAACAGGAACCTATTTATTCTGCCGGCAGGGCTTGCGCCTGTTGATCCAGCAGAACTGCTTAGCAGTCCCCATACAATGCAGCTTCTGGCCTATCTGAAGCAACAATTTGACTACATCATCATTGATACACCACCCATCTTGGGTGTCAGCGATGCTTTGATCCTGGTGTCACGGGTTGATGCCGTTCTGCTCGTGGTGCGCGAATCGATTACTCCCAAACAGGCTCTTTCCCGCAGCCGTGAGCTGCTACGCAAAGCCAATGCCACTAACGTGGGGGTTGTACTGAACGGAGTAGACCGATCCGTTTGTCCGATTATGGCTATCGATATCGAGCTAATGGATACCCTACAGGCTGACTCAGCAAGTATGCAAGATCGAAACGCGACGTATCGCAGCAATTCTGGCGCAAAGCTGATGCGTTCTTCGCCCACGATGTTTATTTCTCTGCGCCTTCAACTACTTGCCGCGGTCGCGCTGTACATTGGCTTGCTGCATATTGCTTATCTGTATCTTACAGTCCCCTACTTTTCGTATGTGGGTATGTATTACTCTCCCATTTCCGAAGGGGCTGTGGTGTGGTCTTGGCTGATCGCACTGTTGCCAGTCGTCTGGCTACCTCTTAAATTCCAGCGACCTTCCCTGGTTGTATACTACTTTTTATATACCTTCGTAATTATCCCGGCGTGCATCGTCCCGGCGTACACGGGCACTCTGTCGATAGAAAATTTGACACAAATGCAGATCGCGCTAGTCGTTTGCTTTGCTCTTCTTGGTCTTGTCTATCTTTTACCTCTGTCCTATCTGCCACGAGTTCACCTTTCCAAAATGTGGTTTCTTATTCTCGTCATGCTCTTTAGTTGTGCTTCGTATGTGACGATTGTGCACTTCGTCGGATTCTCCTTTCGATTCCCAGATCCGTCAGACCCTTATGCAGTGCGCGGAGACTACAACGAACTCATGGGGAACATCAATAGCAAATGGCTCGGCTACTGCACCAATTGGCAGTCGTTTGTAATCAATCCTTTTTTTGTGGCTTATGGATTCTTATCCCGAAAGTATTACCTACTTGCGATAGGAGCCGCAGGACAGCTGGCAATTTACGCGCTGGGAGGGTTGAAGACAGTACTGTTTTCATTACTGCTAACGGTGATTCTGCTTGTAATGCAAAGATGCCGGCATTTTGGATTGACCTTTCTGTGGGGCATGGCTCTGTTTGTCGGGGTGTGCATGGTTTGTGACCGTTTCCTACTGCATACATCATTGGGCCTGACTAGTCTTTTTGTCCGCAGGCTGGTGTTTATACCCGGTCAACTTACTGGCATGTTTTTTGACTTTTTCTCACACAATCGATTTGCCCTTCTCGGACACAGCGTCCTAAAGGGTTTGGTCAATTATCCGTATTCTCTAGAGCCGCCTTACTTGATCGGGGAAACATACTTCAGCAACGACAGGATGGCGGCCGACGCCAATCTCTGGGGCGACGGATTCGCAAATTTTGGCTACTTTGGAATGCTCGGTGCGACCCTTCTACTTGGGTGTTGGCTGTGGCTAGTGGACAGCAGCGGAATTGACCGGAACGGAAGGCTGATTATGTTGATGGTGGGAGTGCCAGGCATCGTGCTTGCGAACTGTGGATTGCTTACCTGCCTCGGCAACCATGGTCTTGGTTTTACACTGGCATTAATCTATTTGTTACCCCGAGACTTCGTGTCCTTTGAACCGGTGTCCAATCGGGCGCAGAGAAGTGTACGGCGGAAGTGGGCGCTGACTCATGTCGCTGATTAAGCGGGCCCATCCCGTCTTTCGGGATCTGATGCTTACGGCAGCGACGTCGTTCGCAAGTTTCCTTGCGAGTCTTGTGCTGATCTCTATATTCGGGCGCTTACTGGGAGTTACGCTGCTCGCCGAGTATCTGCTGCTGCGTCGTGTCGCATCGTGGCTCCAACCCTTAACCTATTTAGGATTGGGAGTCGCTTTACCGCGATATGTGGCGTATTCGACGCAGCAGTCGCCTACTTCCCGGTTGGGATATTTCGTCGCAGCGGCTGCTTGTATTGTGGTTTTCGGTTCGCTCCTAGGCGTTGTGCTCGGCGTCGCTCGCAGGCCTTTAGGTACTATTCTGTTCGGTGATGCTGAGCTCGCCCGGCTCATGGTTCCGCTGTTTCTTCTCATGCTTGGTGGAGCGGCACAAGTTACCGTATACGGGTTTTACCGAGGATGTCTGAAGATGAAGCACGCCGGAGCAATGCAGTTCTGTACCGCGGTCGTGCCCATAATCTCAACTTTAGCGTTGTTCCGTACCCACTCGGTGGTACTCATAGTTAGCGCCATTGGGTATTCCGTCGCGGGTGTTGCAGTCGTGTTCGCGATTCCTATCGTTCAGGACCTGCATCGGTACTGGAACAGCATTCAAAACGTTGGCGCACGCGCGCGCGAATTGCTGAAATACGGTGTTTCGCGGGTTCCTGGAGATCTTAGCAATGGTGCCTTGCTGGCGATAGGTCCCGTATTTGCAGCGCACTACATGCCCGTTTCACGTGTGTCTTACTTGCTAGTTGCCATCAGCATGTTAGCGGCAGCGAGCGTCAGTACTGATCCTCTTGGCTTAGTCTTTTTGTCCAAGATAAGCATGATGATGTCTGACGACCGTCTAGATGATGTTCGGATCTATCTGTCGCATCTGATATCGGCCACCGTCGATCTCTCGGTGTTTCTAACGCTGCAACTGATCGTATTCGCGGATGTGCTGCTCCGGGCATGGGTGGGTGCAAGCCTCCTTGAAGGCATCACGGTCATACGGATTGTACTGATCGGCATACCGTGTTACCTGTTTCACACCGCGCTGCGAAGTGCGGTGGACGCTGGAAGCATTCGCCCGCTGAATGCTCGAAATATTCTGGTATCGCTCATAGCGTTTTTAATCATGATCGGTCTGAGCGCGCATCTGGCACCGCGAGAATTCGTGCTCCACGCCGTCGCCATTTCTTTGACGCTCGCGTTCACTCTGCTGGCGTACGCTACACGAATGTCATTGACTGAACTGTATGGCGTGCAGGTGCAATGGAGGGAGTCGGGCGTGCCGATTTTCTGCGCGATGGTCTTGGCTGTACTCGGCCTCATGTATCGCAAAATCTCAAATGGCTCGTTGCTGCACCTGGCTGTCCTGGAGCTGGTTTTCAGTCTGGTATTCCTCGGTGTGTGTTTCTGCTCTGGAGTACGCTGGGTTCAGCTTCTTGCGAAACTGGTGTTTCGACCGCGCTCGACCCGCGAGATCACTGATCCGTTAGTTCAGTTGTAAGGAAGCAATAGCAGATAGCGTAGACCCCTTCGCTTCTCATTCTCTGGTCGTGCACACCTGCTGACAATGTATAAGAAATCAATGTCTCGGAGAGTGCTCCCGGATGCCAAGACGAAGATTACCCACCTCAGCTCCGTTCATCCGCCGGACGACAATCGGATCTTCAAGATGTGTAGATCCGTCGCACGCACGGGTCGACTGGTCAGCTTCGTCGTACCGACAGATAGAGATTCTTTCGTGGACGGAGTGGCAATCAAGGCGGTCCCGCTGGTTTTGGCCCGATGGAAGCGGATGCTTTGTACTACCTGGCAGGTCTATCGACGCGCCGTCCAGGAACGCGCGGACATCTATCAGTTCCACGATCCCGAGCTACTCCCGGTCGGCTTAGCGCTTCGATTTCTTAGCAAGGCTGAAGTGATCTACGATATCCACGAAAATGTGCCAGACCAAATCCTGAGTAAGTACTACATTCCGCGTGGGCTTCGGAAATTGGTGGCTGCTGTTTACGATCGTCTCGAGCGCTACTGTGCCAGAAATCTCTCTGCGATCGTGACCGCAAACGAAGACATCAATGAGCGGTTCCAGCACATTGCCGGCCCGGTCATCGCAGTTCACAATTACGCAGATGATGATGAGTTCGGCGATGTTCCAGAAACCGACGACTCCCGTTATGGGTGCGGCGTGATTTTTCATTGCGCGGCAAGCGAAAGGACATCTTTCCCTGCTGTGTTACAGGCTCTCGAATTAATTCCTGAGGACGTCGAGATTAAGCTGGTCGTGTCGGGGTCCACACCGTCTGAGGCGCGTGGTGCTGAACAATTTGTACAGCGCTCTCTATGCCGGCGGGTAGAAATGTTGAGCTTCCTTACCCGAGAAGACTTAGCCAAGGTCTTCTCGCAATGTGCCGTTTCAGTTGTGCTCTATAACGAGCCGCGCAATCACTCAAGCATCCGATCAAACAGGTTTTACGAGTCTTTGGCTGCGGCAGCACCGGTGGTTGCTCCTGATTTTCCCGAGTGGCGAACCGTCGTCGAATCGATCGGATGTGGCTTGACCGTAAATCCGAGCAATCCACAGGCCATTGCTGATGCGCTGCAGTATTTAATAACTCATCCACAGGAAGCAGCAGCGATGGGAAAACGCGGGCGGCGCGCCTTTCGAAGGAACTTTGATTGGACCCGAGAGAATGACAAACTACTGCGGCTCTATGACGCGCTAATGCCCGCAAGTCGGGCTGCGGCGGCATTCACAACTATGTAGCCGGGAGGCAAACTTTGAGGCCATCACATGTGTCAAGCAAGCCCTATCGGATCAGCGTTTTCGGACTCGGTTACGTTGGCTCCGTCATGGCCGCATGCTTAGCGAGTTTGGGCCACGAGGTAATTGGTGTCGATACAAATCCGGTAAAGGTTCAACTGCTTAATGAGGGCCGCAGTCTCATCATCGAGCCTGACCTGGATCCAATAATAGCGACGGAACACCGGACGGGCAGACTCCGCGCCACAACCGACGCCCTTGAGGCAGTCCGTAACTCAGATATATCTTTCGTATGTGTTGGAACTCCGTCTCTGCGGGCCGCAAGGCTTGACTTAAGCAGTGTTGAACGGGTAAGCGAGGAGCTAGGAGCAGCCTTAGCGGTAACCGACAGATGGCACACCGTCGTAATACGAAGTACGGTGCTACCCGGCACTATCGAATCGGTTGTAATTTCGACCATTGAGCGGAACAGCGGCAAGCGTGTGGAAACCGATTTTGCAGTGTGCGCGAATCCTGAGTTCATACGAGAAGGAACTGCCATCCAGGACTTCTTCCATCCGCCATTCACGGTCATAGGGGCACCTGACTCGCGGTGGTTGATTCCGCTTAGGGACGTGTATGGGGGTCTTCCAGGTCCGGTGTTTGAAACATCGATTCGTGTGGCAGAAATGGTGAAATATGCGTGCAACGCCTTCCACGCGCTTAAGATCGATTTCGCCAATGAAATTGGCAGTTTATCGCGCGAGCTCGGAGTCGATCCATACGCAGTCATGGATGTCGTCTGTGCCGATACGAAACTAAATATCTCACGCGCGTACTTGAGGCCAGGCTTTGCCTTTGGAGGCTCTTGCCTGCCCAAGGACGTGGGAGCGTTGGCCTATCGCGCCCGCCAATTGGACCTCGCGCTTCCCCTGCTTCAGTCTATTCTTCCTAGCAATCAGGCTCACATTGACAGGGCCATGGAATCGATTCTCGCTTGTGGCAAAAAGCGAGTAGGGTTACTAGGGCTGAGCTTTAAATCCGGTACTGACGATTTGCGGGAGAGCGCAGCACTGCAAATCGTTAAGCGTTTAATCGGAGACGGCTGTCACGTTTTGGTGTACGATCGCAGTGTTTCGCGCAGTTTCATCCAAGGCGCAAATCGTTTGTTCGCGGAAAGTGAAATTCCTCATATCTTTTCTCTCCTTCGGCCAACCATCGACGAGGTTGTACGCGAAAGTGAGGTAATTGTCATCGGCAACAACGATGACGAATACAAGCGCACTTTGGACTTACTTGCCGATGGCCAACAAATCGTTGATTTGGTCGGGGTCCCGTGGTCGTCACAGCTTCCGCGTATCTGCATGTCACGCCGTCTCGACGAGACACGACCTTCTCCGTCAAACCAGAGCCGGGCTTGAAATGAGGTTATGTGGTTAGCGACGCAAGGGTTGTTTTGACGAATGCTGCTGCGGTCAATTATGAACCCAGGCAGTGTCTTCGCTATTTGAGGCCAGAGGAGTACGGGTTATGGGATGCCCTGGTAGAGGAATCACCGCAAGGAAACGTGCTTTGTCGCTCATGGTGGCTGGGCGCTCTTCCGGGAGACGTTCGAGTGCTGGGCTACTTTCGTGGTGGTCAGTTGATGGCTGGCATTCCGCTGTACTTCCAACATCGGATGGGTTTAAAGCTGTGCCGGATGCCAAAGCTGGTGCACACCTGGGGCGTCGTGATAAGACCGGTCGAAGAGAAGTACGCAACGGTTCTCTCAAGGGAAATGGAAATTCTCACGGTTTTCGCGAGAGAGTTGGCAAAGCAGAGATTCTTTATTCAATCATTTCATCCGACTCTATTAAACTGGTTACCATTTTACTGGAATGGCTTTAGACAAGTGACCTACTTCGGGTACGTCTTCGAGGACCTTACGAATCTACACAAAACATGGGACAAGATGGAACGCCGTGTGCGCCAAAATATACGAAAGGCAGAAACAAAAGGAATAACAGTTGTTCCGTGCCACAGCAGTCTGGTATCGGCCACAGCCGAGAAAACATTTAAACACCAGCATAAATCCTTGCCTTACAGTAGAGAGTACCTCAATCAACTATACAGTGCCGCCAAGCAAAAAGGTGCTGGGGAGTGCTTCGCCGCGATCGACAAAGAAGGGAGAACACACGCAGCTACATTTGTCGTGTGGGATCGTAAGAGAGCATACATTCTCGCCAGTGGAAGCGATCCAGAACTGCGGTCTAGCGGAGCTGAGTCTTTTCTCCTATGGCATCTGTTCGAGTTCACAGCCGATCGCGCAGAAACGTTTGATTTTGCGGGGTCGGTAGTGCAACGTATCGAGAGGTTCGAGAGGGGTTTTGGCGCAACGCTCGTCCCCTATAATCGAATTCTAAAACTTCCTCGTCCTCTGCGAGCTTATTGTGCCTTAATGGGAATCTTGTAGGGATGCGTCTATTTCTGGAGTTCGTTCCGGAACAACCTGCAGTGCACCGGCAGCGCCTGACCTATGCGTTCAGACTGTTCTGTGCTATCTACGACCACGAGGCCCTCGTTGATCCGATACAAGCGCACACTGCTGACGTGTGGCTCACTTACAGACATGACATGGCTCGAGCCGCCGGACGGACTCTATCTTTGAGTAACTTATACACACCTCGCTCGCCCCAGTTTCCGGCCCCATCGCCGACACGTTTTCAGCTCGATGACGAACACACGGTGCTGTTCTATGCTCCTGAGTATGGTACCAGGCCAGACTGGCTCGCTGAGATCTTTGAGTGGGTATCCTGTGCCGACGAATACAGTGTGACGGCACGTGACAGCGTTGGTAGAATTCCATTTAGCAAAAGCTATGTGGGCCGCCACGGTCTAAATGTCAGGCAACCCTATGCGGCAGTAGGGATGCACATGCTCCAGCGGGCGCTCTGTGAGCTGGTTCCAAGCTGTGGTCAGCAACCGGTGTGTCCCGTTGGCCTTTGCCGGCATTTTGTAGTCAACACTCATGATGTGGACTTCTTTCCGCTCGATCGGTTCAGCAGCGTCAAGCGTTTGACAAAGAATGCGGTGGCATCGCTTCTGCTTGCGAAATCGCCGCAACTGGCTTTCAGTCAGGTAGGACACGCTTTAGATGCTGTGATAACAGCACACAACGCACTCGACCAAATGCCAGCGTTATTGTCAGGAGAATCCAAGCGATCGGCGGGCGCAAGTTTTTTTTTCCTCACGTCTAACCGGCATCGAAGGGATGCCAACTACAAACTAGAACACCCGCAGATTGTGCAACTCGTACGCGACTTGGTCGGGCGAGGTATGGAAGTGGGCGTTCACGGATCCTATACCAGTCTCGATGAGCCCGACCAGCTGCGGCGTGAATTCATCCGTTTGCGGAATGTCGGTTTCTACCCCGCGGGTGGTCGACAGCACTGGCTTCGCTTTACCATCGATCGACTGATTCCGGCACTCGAACGAGCCGGAGCTGTCTACGATGCGTCTTTGGGATGGTCAAATCAAATCGGATTTCGGGCTGGGGCATGCTTTGCCTTTCCGCCCTACGACTTTGAGCACGAGCGCGCGGCAACGTTCGTCGAGTTTCCGCTGGTATTAATGGACCAGGCGCTGCAGGAAAGAGAGAGAGACGAGGAGAGCCGGTATGCGGCAGCCGCAGAGCTTTTGGCCACGAGCCGACGATATGGTTGGGGTGGGATATCTGTCCTCTGGCATCCCACAGCATTTGGCGGAGGCCAGCTTTCACCTGACATAGGCAGGGTTTTTTGGAAGCTGCTCGACTGTCGAGAGAAGTGGAATGAGGCTTGGACTTCGGGGGCGGCCTTTGCTTCAACAATCCACGAACGGTATTGCCGGGTTGGACTGCTTCCCCCTGCAGCGCGGCCGCGTCATGACAGAGAATTTCCTGTTGCTGACTGTCCCTGCGAGGCACGTCCCTAATGAGAATCGCAACAATTGTTGGGGCACGGCCGCAATTCATCAAGGCAGCCGTTGTGTCGAGAATCCTGCGATCTAGATTCTGATGTTAAGGAAGTGTTGATCCACACCGGACAGCATTATGATCGGGAGCTATCGGACGTATTCTTCCGTGACCTGATGATCCCCGAGCCAGCCTACAACTTAGGTGTCGGATCGGGACATCATGGTCATCAAACCGCAGAGATGCTGCGGGCGATCGAGCAACTTCTGCTGGCGGAAAGACCCGATTGCGTAGTGGTGTATGGAGATACAAACTCGACACTGGCGGGAGCCCTTGCCACAACCAAGCTAAAGATACCGCTCGCCCATGTTGAAGCTGGCCTTCGTTCTTTCAATCGCCAAATGCCCGAGGAAATTAATCGTGTATTAACTGACCACAGTTCCGATTTCCTGTTTGCGCCAACAGCAAATGCCGTTGACAATCTTCGCCGCGAGGGCATTGCAGAAGGCGTACACCTTGTTGGCGATGTCATGTATGACGCGGTCCTACAGTATGCAAGCATGGCAGACGCCAAAAGCCACATTTTACAGAGGCTCAGCCTGACAACCAAACAATACGTCCTAGCAACCATTCACAGAGCCGAAAATACAGACTCGTCGGGCCGACTCCAAGCCATTTTGGACGCGTTCGGGCAAATAGCACATACGATACCGGTGATATTTCCCGTGCACCCACGAACGCGGCATGCTGCTTGCAGGTTGGGAGTCCTCCTCACGCCATCTGGGCTTCAGCTTATCAATCCAGTAGGCTACCTGGACATGATGATGCTCGAAAAACACGCGCTAGTCATCGTAACCGATTCAGGCGGAGTCCAGAAAGAAGCATTCTTCCATAGAGTGCCATGTGTCACTCTCAGATGCGAAACGGAATGGATCGAACTACTCGCTTCCGGGTGGAACCGACTGGTGCCGCCTCTCAACTCCGAGACAATTATGGCCGGAATCGAAGACGCAATTGCTGCTGCTGCGCCCAGTTCGGTTACTCACCTATACGGAGGAGGCCGCTCCGCAGAGCAGATTGTCGGCATTTTGCTCAATGGTTGTATGACCTTGCATAAAATGGCTCAATCGAGTACAAGCTCCAAACAGAAAGTGTGAGGTCGCTTTCTCGACCTGAGTTTCTGAGCTTTCACCAACTTCACCTTGCGAGTTCGTAAGCATATCTACGGATTTTCAGTACGGCGACTCAGATAACCGCCCTTTCGGATTCGGTCCTCAACCCTGGAAAGCGATCTTCCAACCGTTGGTGGATAGATGCCGCCTCGCAAGATGGCATCCATTCAGCGAACGGTCGTGATGCTGACACGGCGTTGTTATTGGAAGAGGTGGAATCGTCCGGCGGCAGAGGCCAGGAGGATACAAAAAGACAAGAGCAAGGCGCTTTTAAGTACCAATTATGAGAATACTTTTTCTAACTCCATACTTTCCACCCGAAGTAGGTGCCTCTCAGATTCGTATTTACGAATTGGCAGTGCGCTTGTGCCGGCTCGGCCACGAGGTATCGGTGCTCACGACCTTCCCCAACTTTCCAACTGGGATCGTGCAAAAGGAGTGGCGCGGGCGCTTTTATTGGAAGGGCTGGGACAGCGGCATGCGGGTGTACCGGATATGGGCGTACTTAGTGCCTAATAGGGGTTTTCTCAAGCGGGTGTTAGGGTTCCTCTCTTTTTCGTTCTTTGCGTCAATTTCTGCTCCACTGCTGCCCGGCTGTGATGTGATCATCGTCGATTCTCCGCCCTTGTTTAATGGTATTGGTGGCATCGTGGTCAGCGCGTTGAAGCGGGCGCCCTATCTGTTCTCGGTGGCGGACCTGTGGCCGGAGTCGGCCGTGCAGCTGGGCGTGCTCAAGAACCGGTCCTTGATCTGGCTGTCCAAGCAATTGGAGTTGACCATCTACCGCCGAGCCGCGAGGGTGCTGGCCCTCACCGAAGGAATACAGAGGAAGATAAGAGCAGAGCGAATCGCGGCGCCCAAAGTGATCTTATTTCGTGGCGCCGTGGATGTGGAGATGATCCGTCCTGGAGCAGAGCCCAACGGGGACATTCGGCGGGAACTTGGAATCCCCGCCGACAAGTTTGTGGTGCTGTACGCCGGCACCATCGGCATAGCGCACAACCTCGACATGTTGCTAGAGGCAGCTGCGTTGTTTCACAACGAGGCCGACAACCAAGTGCATTTCATAATTGCAGGAGAGGGCGCCGAACGCGCGCAGCTGGAAGCACAGGCAAAGGGGATGGGCCTGTCGAATGTAACCTTCGCCGGGCTCTACCGGCGCGACCGCATGCCAAAAGTCCTGGCGGCCGCGGATTGTATGGCAATTTGCCTGCGCGATCTGCAATTGTTTCGCGGCGCCATCCCATCCAAGTTACTCGAGGCGATGGCCGCAGGCAAGCCCGTATTGCTTGCGGTTGCGGGGGAAGGGGCGAAAATCTTGGAAGACGCACGCGCCGGTCTTTCTGTCAAGCCTGGCGATCCGCAGGCGTTCCATGATGCGGTAATAAAGTTGATGAGCAATCGAGAACAGTTGGAAGAGATGGGCCGCCGAGGCCGGGATAGCGTAATACAGAATTTCAGCCGCGACCAGCGTGCTCGAGAGCTGTCGGAGCTGATCGTACAAGTTGTGAAGCCGAGGACTGCTAAGACCCGAACTGAAGACCATGAGGTTACGAATCGTCATGCCACAGACGTGTGATCCCGGTCCGGCCGGGGTTGTCACAAACAAAAGCCATTACGAAACCGCCAACTCAGCGGCCGGTTCACGCCCATTCCTGTTTTGGAAGGGCCGCGTGGCGCTTTATGCAATTCTCAAAGCAATGGGGATTGGCCCACGGGACGACGTGGTTGTCCCCGGATTCACATGTGTAGTAGTGCCGCAGGCGGTACGATTCACAGGAGCGCGGCCGATCTACGTGGATGTGGAACCGGATACGTTCAATATTGATGCTAAGGGACTTGCTGCGGTGCTGACCCCGAACACGCGCGCAGTTATTGTGCAACATACGTTCGGATTGGCCGCTGATATTGACGCGGTCCGGGCAGTAACAGAGGCGAGAGGAATTCAGATTATTGAGGACTGTGCCCATACTATGGGTACTACATACCGCGGCAAGGAGGTTGGCAGTTTGGGAGACGCGGCGTTCTTCAGTACACAGTGGTCGAAGCCGATCACGACTGGGCTGGGTGGCATCGCGGTCGCGCGTGACCCTCTGGTCGCCGCGCGTCTGGACAAACTTGAAGGCGATTATGCAACGCCATCTCTGCGCGAGACGTGCGCGCTGTATCTCCAACAGAATATACACAAACATTTTTTCAAGCCGGCGCTGTATTGGACGGCCCTCGATTGGTTGCACGGCTTGGCACGCTTCGGAATGTTTGTGGGTTCTTCTTCGGCCCAGGAATTAACCGGAGAAAAGCCGGGCGATTACGAAAAGCGCATGGCCGGATTCCAGGCAGAACTGCTACGGAAAGGGACCGTTACAGCGGGAGCCAATTGGGACCACCGTCGTCGTATAGCAGGATTGTACGCCGAGCGCTTGGCCCAGATTGGGCTGAATGGGATAAGAGTCCTGCCAGGCACTGCGCCAGTCATCCTGCGCTTTCCTGTAATAGTTAGGGACAAAGTGAAAGTTGTGCGTGAAGCAAGGAAACGCCGAGTGGAAATCGGGGATTGGTTCGTCTCGCCTCTCCATCCTTTGACGGAGCACTTAGAGCGGGTCTGCTATAAAGGAGGCGAATGCCCCGTGGCGGAGAATGCATCTCGGCACGTCATCAACCTTCCAACCCATCCTAGGATAAATGAGAGCGAAGCCGCGAGAATTTGTGAATTTCTCGCCGAAGTTGCCGCGTAACAAGCGCGCATTGAGGGATGCTTTAGATGCATCGGCATGCAGCTGATTTTATAAAACAGTGCGCTAACCTCGCCGATTTTCTAATCGTGTGCGCATGTACCGTTAAGCTAGAATCTCCCGGCGCCATGTTATTCGGCCAGCAAAGGGCTGGGCATTGCGGAAGGCTGTTCATCGTGTTCAAGTTCCGCACCATGAGAAGTGAGTCGAGACGAGACGAGTTCAAAATTTGCCGTGCCGGGAGATCCGAGGGTCATGAGGGTTGGCAAATGGCTGCGCAAAAACGAAGCTGGATAATCTCCCGCTACTCATGTTCGTGGGGAAACATGAGTCTGATTGGCCCGCGGCCTGAACTCCGGAAGTATGTGGGCTACTACGATAACAGGCAGAGGATGGTGCTGGAGGTCAAGTCTGGCATTGCCGAACCTGCCTCTCTGGAGTCTATAAACGAAGAGGAGCTGCTTACGAACAAGAGTCGCTTCCCAGCTTTTTTACCGCACGAATATTGCCGCGAAAGATAGAACTGGACCTGAAATATTGCCGGACAGCTTCATTTTCGATTCTGGGATAGCATGCAGAACTCTTACTCCGGTTTTAGGCCGCAGCTTATTTTCGAAGCGCAGCTTGCTACAATCACAGAGATAGCTTGATCGCTTGCAAACTGTTTGGGCAGTATTGATGGTCGCAAGTGTTCTATGACCTTTCTGGCTAAACCGACTCCAACGATGGTTCAGAATATTGTGGCAGCGCAAACGATTCCCGTGCTCGATTTGGGCCGCCAATACCATGAAATACACGATGAAATCGAGGCTGCTTTAAGGGGCGTTTTAGAGTCTCAAGTCTTTATCCTCGGCCCGCAGGTAGAGGCGCTGGAGGAAGAAATAGCACGCTATTGTGGAACACAGTTTGCTGTCGGCGTAGCGTCAGGAACCGACGCCCTCATTCTCTCACTGCATGCATTTGGCATTGGCCGGGGAGATGAGGTCGTTGTTCCCGGATTCAGTTTTATCGCGACTGCGGATTCAGTAAGCATGCTCGGGGCAACTCCAGTCTTTGCTGATATTGATCCCGCCACCTTTACCGTTTCCGCGGATGAGATAGCTTCGCGACTCACGGATCGCACGCGGGCCATTATCGTGGTGCACCTGTATGGTCAGACGGCCGATATGGACCCCATTCTGCAAATCGCCAGAAAGAATGATCTGGTCGTAATCGAGGACAATGCCCAGGCGATCGGAGCAATGTATAAGGGGAAGAAGTCGGGGGCTTTGGGAGAGTGCGGATGTATCAGTTTTTTCCCAAGTAAGAATCTCGGGGCATATGGCGATGGTGGCATGATCGTAACCGATTCAGAGGACGTGTATCGGCAGATCAAGACTTTACGCAGCCACGGCAGTACAAAGAAATACGTTAGCGAGGAGCTTGGGTGGAACAGTCGGCTCGACGAGCTACAGGCTGCTGTGTTGAGGGTTAAGCTGCGGCACCTGGACCATTGGACCGATGCCCGAGTAGCTAACGCCTCACTCTACGATAACCTGCTGCGTGCTGTACCCGGCATCGTGGTGCCGGCCGTGCGGGATTGCGGGACCCACGTTTTTCATCAGTACACAATCCGTGCGAAACAACGTGCGCTTATACAAATGCACCTGAAGCAACGCGGTATCGGAAGCACGGTGTATTACCCGACGCCTCTGCACTTACAACCGATGTACGGCTATTTGAATTATGGTAAAGGCATGTTGCCACATACAGAACGGGCGTGTGAGGAGGTATTGTCCCTTCCAATCTACGCCGAGTTGACTCCCAGAGAAATCCAAACAGTTGCTGATGGCATCGCCAGTGCAGCAGGTTACAACACTCCACGATGAAATCATGCAAAGCTGCGGTCATTTGATTTAGTGACACTGCCCCAACGTGCGGTTCAGCGAAGCAGCATTGGCCCACCCCACGTATCCATTTATATAAACCTAAAATCTTCCCAAAGTGAATTACCGAACGGATCTCCGGCTATAGCGGATCTTGCCTGAGCCCAATGGCCACTAAACCTGCGATGCACATAACCTATCTCGGCCACGCCGGTTTCTGTGTCGAAACTCCCCGAGCCATCGTGATCACGGATCCATGGCTTTCGGCGCACGGAGCCTTCGATTCAGCCTGGTTCCAGTTCCCCCGCAATCATCACATGGCCGCGCTCGTTCGTGAGAAGCTTTCCGATTCGCGCAAAGAGCGCTTCATCTACATCAGCCACGAGCACAAAGACCACTTTGACCCGGAATTCCTTAATAGTTTGCAAAACAGAGACTTCACCGTTATTGTTCCACATTTCCAGCGACCAGCTCTTCGCCATGCCCTGGCGGACTATCGACCCAAAGCACTGATCAGTTTTAGTCACGGACAAGAAGTAGCAATTCCTGGCGGATATCTGAAGCTGTATTTGGATGATTCGGCCATAAACCGCGACTCCGCCATCTTAATCAAAGCCGAGGGACATTCCTTCTTAGACCTGAACGATTGCAAGTTGTATGATGCGTTGCCGTCCATCGTTCAGGACCAGGGCCCGATCGACGTCTTTACCTGCCAGTTTTCCGGGGCCACCTGGCATCCAACTTGTTACGACTACCCCAGGGAGGTCTACGGACAGATCTCGGAAAAGAAATCCTTGAGCAAGTTTGAAACGGTGGCAAGAGCAATTGAAACTCTTCGTCCGCGCGTGTTTCTACCCTCGGCCGGACCCGCATGTTTCCTGGATCCGATGCTGCTTCATTTGAATTTCGAACCTGTCAACATTTTTCCCCACGCTCCACGACTACAGCAACACGCAACTGAGCCAAGCAGATGTAGATGCTCGTTGAAGATGATCGCTGACGCCGTTGGAGTGACGAAGGCCGCCGTCTATCACCAGTACAACACCAAGGACGAGATCGTGCTGGCCGCTGCCGAGGCTGAGCTGGAGCGGGTCGATGCCGTTGTCCGCATCGCCGAGTCTGAACCATCGCGACTGGGAGCTCGCAGAACGCTGATAACGGGGATGGTAGATCTCGCTGTCGCCCGCCGCCGCACCGCGAGTTCCATCTTGAACGATCCGGTCATCGTCAGCTTCTTTGCCGAGCACGCTTCGTTCCGACCTGTCATGGACCGGATGACTCATGTCCTCGTGGGCGACGATGTAGGGCACGAAGGACGTGTCTCAACGGCGATGCTGACTGCAGCGATCAGCGGGACTGTAATGCATCCCCTCGTTGCTGGACTTGATGACGACGTGCTTCGATCACAGCTGCTGCGACTGGCCCAACGCCTTCTCCCTCCCATGAATACGAAGACGAAGCGGTCGCAACCTGCGACTAGACGCTAAGCGGTCCCTCCGCCAGCATCTTCGGAACGAACGAACTCGGGATCTGATTCATCTCGAATGGAAAGCCTCCACTTGCAGCAAACCTCGTCCTTGCCCACACGGGGTGGGATCGCCAAGATCTCAACCTTCATATTCGGGTCGTACATCTTGGCCGTCTCGATGATGGCGGCCGGACAAGAGGTGTGAGATGCCTTCTCGGCAATGTCCGGTCGACCCAGGGCTTCCCATTGGTCGACCGAGACGCACCTATTGAAGGTGAAGACCCCGACCTCCTTCTCGGGCATCTCGAAGGTCATCTCGAAGGCTTTGCCGGGGAACGAGGTGGCGTCTACCTGTATGTCCTTCATAAAGGCCTCAACCGGGTCCCCGGAGATCTTCATCCAGCGTCTCTTGATGTCCTTTGCTGCGGGTAGCAGCTTGTCACTCCACAGAGTCCACTGGAAGGCGAACATCTCGTCCAAGCCGTCTCTCATGACGATCACCAGTGCCCACGATTCGATGGCGGCCAGCAGGAACTCATGGCTGCCAAGAGCTAGCTTGACCAGGCGCTCTTTGGAGTACTGCGCCCAGTCCGGCTTGGGCTTGTAGGGGTTGATCAGGATCGCACCACCTTGGGCGACCTCGGCCTCCACTTCCTTCTGCGTCTCGGCCATGAGGGTCTCGGATTCCTCGTCGGTGAGCTCCATCCATTCATTGATCATGCCCCGCAGTTGGGGGAGGATGGTGTCCCGCCACGCCTCCGCCTGGATCCGCTCCATATCGTCACGTCCGTAGCGCTCGGCGACGGAGACTGCCCAGCCCTCGATGCACACCCGGTAGTACTCGTCGCTCATCTCCAGCATGTTGATGAGTGCATCCTTGGAGAAGTCGGAGAACCTGAGGTTCCCGTTGAAGGGGCCGCTGTAGTCCGGCAACTCGGGACTGTCGTCGGGGCTGATGTCGGATCGAGTGTCGTGACCCACCTTCAAGTACTTGCCCGGTGGATCGACTACCGGGAACTTCTTGAAATGGACAAGATCGACCGCAATGTCGAGTCCCACTTCCTGCTGATGTTCCCCATAGTTGACGCCAACCTTGCGAACCTCGGACAACGTTTCTTTCACTTGGTCGTCGATGTCTGACATGACAAAACTCCCTATGCGGTCACCAGGCCAGTTGGCCTCAGAGCCGAAGATAGCCAATCGGCTACCCTCGGTCAACCGTGCCCCAAAACGCTGCCGGACAGGAGCTACCCGACTGACGGAGCTCCTCGGCTGCGGCGACGAAGCCAAACGACGAGGGTCGCAGTGAGGACGGCTACCGCAATCATGGCGATCACCATGGGCCAGTCAATACCCACGGTCCCGCTGAATGGGCTAAGGGTGACTTTCCGATGAACACCCTGAAAAGCGCCTCTTGCTGATAGCGCTCATTCTCCGTAGGTCGATTGTCCAAGAGGGTCAATGGATCCACACCTTCGCATGTAGCTCGGATCACGACAGACCCTCGATGATCTGAATCACCTCGTCGGGCCGGTAGTTCTGCGAACGGCAGAAATCGACCAAATCCCGAACCCTCTTGACCACGCACTGCGTTCGGGAGTCCCGGCCACGGTGATTCCTCTCCCCCGCTGGAAGTCCAGGAGCCCTTCATCTCGGAGTATGCACAGAGCCCTCAACACGGTGTTCTTACTGACTCCCAGGAGGGCCGCCATGTCCGTAGCCAGGGGGAGGCGATCCCCCCGGTCCGGCCTCGCCATCGGCGATGGCTCGGCGGATCTCGGCGGCCACTTGATCGTGAAGGGGCACCGCCTCAGTGCGGTCAATGTTGACATTGAACATGGTGCTATGCATAGTAGTTCTATGATGCGTCTGTATCCAGGCCCCCCATGACCGTGACAGCCCCACCTCCGGTAGTTCCGGCCGGAGTGGATGCGGAGGCACTTTTTCGGGAGGCTCGCCGCCGGAGACGACGACGCTGGAGCGCCGTTATTCTGCTGATCGTTACCGCCCTGGTTGCCGTACCGCTCCTGGCCAACGAGTCTGTTCCGCGCCGTCCTCGTCCGCAGCCACACGTTGGGCTTCGACGGTGGGTCCCACCGCCAGGAGCTGGTCGCTCTGCCCCAGCCGTCTTTGTCGACGGCAACGGAAAAGGCGGCGTTGGGGTGTATTCGACCGCAACGGGGTCGCTTCTACGAACACTCAGCCCACAAGCACCTGGAGGCCCTGACCAACAAGCAGTGCTGTCAAGCGACCGCCAGTCCGTCTACTTCGTCGAGCCCAGTGGAGCATGTGGTGGAACTATTCTCCGGGCGCCGGTATCTGGGGCAAGTCCGCCGACGGCCGTCATCTCGGTTCCGCAAACGCTGGCGCTTGAACCGGCGGCCAGCCCCAGAGGGAGCGACCTGGCCTGGGTGGGCGTTACCTGCGGCCCCTCGGGCTCTGTGGCCACGTCAAGGCTCTACGTCACGGATGTCAAGACCGAAACAACGATCGCACTCGGGACTGTGGCAAGCAGCAACGACAACGGAATCGCATGGAGTCGAGATGGGAGACTACTTGCCGTCGAGACAGGCGAAACGATTGACGTGATGTCTGCCCGTCAGGCTTCACTGAGGCAAGGCAACGCAATGCAGGTGACAAGTGGCTGCAGGTTGACCAGTCCGGTCTTCCTTTCACGCCCGAACGAGCTGGCAGTGATCCGGACCTGCTCGGGGAAGTCCGGAGAAACCGGTACGAGCGCTGCGCTGGTGTTCAACACTGAAACGGGCAAACCGGTGTCATTCATCGCATCGGCGCAACGGGGATCGATGTTTCAAGGGTTGTCAGTCGATGAATCGGGTGGACGCATTCTTCTGGGAGTCGTGGGCAGCTTCCCCGCCTCCGCCACGAATGTCCAGGTCGAAAGCGGGCGACTCGTTACTGTCAGTCAGCACTCTCCCACCGATGCTGAGTGGTGAAACTCGTCGATTGGCTTCCCGTCCCTTCGCCTCCCATGGGCGCCTTGTGCAGTGATCCGTCGACCGACACCTCGGAGAGATCGAGGCCGATCACTTTGTCGAAGGCGTTGATGGCCTCTTCGACCAGGTGTTGGAATGCACCAACTGCCACCCACTCGTCACGCCGCCGGCGGAGGGTGGTCTCACCACCTTTGCCCAGCCTTCCGGCCACGTCCCAGGAGCACCCGGTGACCAACCGGAACAGGAGGGCCTCGAAGCAGTCACGGTCCGAGATCCGTGGTCGATGACAGCCGAGCGGGTGGTTGGTGTGGCCGCGTTTGGGCAGGTAGCCGGCGAAAGACTGCCAGACGGCATCGACGACGGCGGGATTGAGTGCAAGCATGGGACCTCCACTGGTTCGTTGGTGTTGGGACTCAGCCGGATCTTGTCCGGTCCGACACAACGACCGGTGGACCTTTCTCCCTGGTCAGCAGCGGTCCACCCTCGGCACTGGTCCGGCCGAGACAATGGCCTCACCAGGAGGTGGTCATGGCCAAGATCAGGCGCAACGAACCCTGTCCCTGTGGGAGCGGATCCAAGGCGAAACGATGCTGCTATGGGAACTTCGAGACCATCGAGGGTCACTGCCTCCCTCCCGAGCTCTGCGAAGGCGTGGTCCCTGACCTGAGGGGTATCGACGAGGTCGAGCTCCGCTACCTCTTCGATGAGTTGCTCTACTTGCCGGAGCTCGACACGTCACTCCAGCTGCGCCTCGGGATCCTGACCCCCACCATGGACAGCGCCATCCGTTCGATCCAGGACGACGACGTTGACGTGCTCGATGCGGTGTTCGACAAGGTGATGGCCGAGGTCGACTCACCCAGCCGACGCCTCGAGCTGGCCCAGGCCGTGATCACCCTGCGGGACGAGGGTCGCATTCCCGCTGACCTTGCCGCCACCGCTGTTCTCGAGCTGGACCGCAAGGAGTCAACGTTCTTCCTGTCCTCGGTGGCCGAGTCGCTTGCCGTGCTTGCAGGCGACCGAGGACCCAAGACGGTTTCAACTCGTGATGATGGGCAGAGGTCGGCGTCGTCCTGCCCTGATGGGCCCAGGGCGCTCTGTGAGCCTGAGTGTCCTAAATCACCGGGTGGGTGGGGCGGAACGGCACTCGGGGACGGCTTCAGAAGTCACCGCATAGGGGGCCGCCTTGATTTCCCGTAACCGTGTCGCCGGTTCGGTTCCCCAGAAACTCAGCAATAGCGGATTGGCGGAGTCTCCGGGCACCGCGATACTCCCGTCGTGAGCGAGGCTGAAATCACTTTGCGGATAGAGACCCCGTACCTGGCCAGCGCCATGCCTGTCGTCGCACCGGCCTGGGTCGCGGAGAAGGGGCGTATTGGGTGGCGGAGTGAGTGCCTTCAAGCCCATCAACGTTTGGGGGCCATTGAGGTAGCGATAGCCATCCAGTCTTCCCGAGTAGAACTCCAACGACAGGTCGCCCCAGTGGACTTCGGTTCTGTCCCTGCAGCCACCTCCTCCTCTAGCTGTGGGTTCACCGATGGCGTCCGTCATGGTGCCCATAACCCTCACCTGGCTTTCGCCAACTATGACGATGCCCAAACCGTTGGCTCCGAGGGTCACGCTCTTTGGAACATTGATTAATCGAACAGCAGTGGTTGAGGTTGTTGCATTTGCAACGGTCGTACCTAAGGTCGCCCCGGTTGCAGTGCCGCAGCCAGCCAGAATCCCAGAAAGTCCAACGGCGACTACAACCCCACAAAATCGGCCCATAGGGTGAGTCTGCCCCAAACATGAGGGGAAGTCACCAAGGGTTCCCCCACCACCGGGAGCGTGGGTCATCGACCGAGGTGGCCGACAAATCAGTCCTGTCTTTCTGGAAAGGCTTGGGCGATTCGCACATTGACGAGTTGCTCTACAAGGGGCTGCGGCAGTGGACAGTCGATTGGGAACTGAAGTGCCCCGGTCGACGTCCTGTAGTGAGCAACCTCGTCCTGCAGGGCCGGAAATACGGAACCGCTATGAGGCAGGTAGCTGAGATGGTTCTTGAACGCTGCGAATCCGGCGATGACTTTCCCCTCCACCCTGAATGCCGGGAGACCGTAGGAGATTCCTTCGTCAGCGTTGGGCACCACCTCAAGGATGGTCTGGCGCAAGCGTTGCAACGTCGACCGTTTCGGCTCATCGAGGTCGGCCAGGTATTCGTCAATCTCGGCACTGGACAAGGTCGATTTTTGGCCGACTGCCGACGAAGGGCAAGCGCCCTACCGGCTTTGCCTTTCCGAAGGACGCCAAATAGCTGGAGGACCGCAACGGGTCACTGGCCACAGGTTGGGCCATCCCCGACTCTGACGAAACCCGCCGTGGGGAATATCCAGCCCACCAGGACCTGCGATTTGCTGTACACCTTCACGACATCCGAGCTGTCGGGGGAAATCAGATCACAGGGTGGCCCTACAGATTGTCCCGACGGGATTGGCAACGGTTTGATCGCCGGAGCCGCAATCAACGGTGAGTGCTCGACACTGGTCTTCGTGACGTACCCGATTAACAAGGTCCCCAAGTACAGCGGAACGTAGGACGGAACCTTGGCCCAGTTGATCCGGTACCTGTCGATGGCATAGCTAGGAATCTTGATCGCTAACTTCGGCGTTGAGGGAACATCGAGGGCGATCGGCGTGCTCGCTGGAAGCGGGATGTTGACGGGTCGTGACGAAGAGAATGCGACGACGCCGACGCAGGTCCACAAGGGGGACTCTCCACGACGGCCTTGGTGTCGCAGTGACTCTTTGGCAGTGACCCCTCGGCGGGTCACTGCCCTGGTTGATGCTCTCGAAGAGGACGGCCTGGTCGAACGTCACCCTCACCCGAAGGACGGCCGGAGCACTCTGGTCACCATCACCAAGGATGGGCTGAAGCACCAGGCGGTCGACTGGCAACAGCACCAGGCCGAGGTGGGAGTGGCCTTCGGGGACCTAACGGTCGATCAGCAGCAGCAGCTGCTGCAGATCTCGCGGGATCTAACAAGCGCTTTCCGATCGCGCCTGTCCGAGCGCTCGGCTTCAGCCGGGCCCTTCTCCGCGCCCGGATAACGGTCCCGGAGGACGGACCGGGCCGGAGTCGAGCGGCCCCGCTGGATCATCCGAACCGGCTCAGCTTCACAGGGCTTGAAAAAACCCCCGTCGGAGCCCCAGCCTCGCCACCCCTTGGTTGGAGTTATTCAGTTTGCCGACGACGACTCACACTGCTTGACCGGTCCATGCCGAGGTCCCAAACCGGCGCATATCCGGTCTTCAGGGAAGCTCGATCGCTTAAGACTCCAGGCTCCGCCAGGCGATCATTCCCCCACCGCGAATATTTGCAGGACGGTGCGTCGCGTCGGGCACCCGGCGTGCTCGGTCGTGTCGCCGCATCATCCCCCACTGCGTGGTTTCGAACATGAAAGAGTGAACGGGACGGATCGCCACAGGCGGAAGGAGCCATTTATGGCGGATGCTTTGGCGGAGGATGCGGTGGGCAAAAACAACACCCGTGTCAAGAGTTTCACTGACCGGCACGACTGGATAGGGCCAGCCATATTCATGCTGAGTGCCCTCTACTTCTTGGCACAGATTGCGGTGGGATGGGTGTGGCATCCTCCCTACAGCCTCGTCAACAACACAATCAGTGACTTAGGCAATACAGCATGCGGCCAGTATGGAGAGGGTCAAGTTTGCTCACCCCGGCACATTCTAATGAACTTGGCATTTGTCCTTCTAGGCCTCATCATGGTCATCGGTTCGCTGTTAATCTATCAAGAGTTCACCGAGCGAGAGCGGAGGCAACAGATCGCCGCAGTGGTGGGTTTCGCCTCGATGGCTATCGGGGGTCTGGGTGCAATCCTTGTTGGATTGTTCCCGGAGAACTCGGTCCGGGACATGCACATAGCGGGCGCTGCGTTGGCGATCGGCGTCGGAAATGTCGGCATCTTGATTCTTGGATTGGTGCTTCCCCTTCCGGAAAGCATGCGGAGATATATGGTCACATTCAGCATCATCTCCCTCACAGCTCTTGTACTGTTCGCGTCCGGCAAGTATTTCGGACTCGGAGCTGGCACGATGGAACGTATTGCTGCTTACCCAGAGACCATCTGGCTGATTACGTTCGGAATGTACATTTCCCGAAATCACTATCGAGATGGAGCAACTCCAGGGATCGCAACGAAAGGCTTCTTCGCTCCGAAGACCGAGACGTAATTCCTCACGATGGCCCGCGTGCCATAACCCATCCCGCAGATCCGGAGTGAATGCTCTCACTTCGGCAACGTAGTGGTCCATGGCGACCGAGGATCTACCGAACTGTACCCGCACCGAGCAGGGATGAGAGGTGCGGTCCGCGCAAGGTGGTTACAGGCGAGAGACTATAAATCCGACCGTATGAACTCCACTCTCTGTTGGGAGTCTGGAGCGTTCCGAAAAATCAGCCAGTTGGGAGTGTCCTCAGCTTCAACGTCTGATTGGTGTCCACGCCAACGAAGCTGTTGACCTTGGCGATGACTACTTGGGCAAGGGAGTCCACGAAGCTGCCCGTGTCGGTGCCGCCGCCGGCACCGGAGAGATCCTTGTGACCGCGGCCGTCATCGATTCGGTCACGGACCACATCCACGTTCGCAACCGCCGCGAACTCGATCTGAAGGGGCTCTCCGTCGCCCTCGACGTCGCATGCGTCGAGTAGCAATAGTCCCTTCCGAGCGCCGTCCGGCTACGCCGTTGCCATCCGCCGGCACTTGCTAAGGAATGCAAGTCGCGCATGGCACCTGTGGCATTTCAGGGTAGAAGAGGCGTTCATCCGCCTGCTCGCGAGTCTTCCTCGTAGATCGAGCCACCATGTCGACAGGTTCGGCTAAGGAGCTCTTCATTCTCAACGCCAGCAATAGTTATTACGGGAAGCCGGACCCAAAAGTCTCGGAAATGGCCTTCCGGCGACCCCTGGGATTCAGCCCCCGTCGCCAGGTGTAGTGGGATTCTCACGCTCTGTGGAATCGCTTGACAGCCGGGGCGGGGGCCGGTGCAGTTGGGGAGGCTGGGAGAGCACGCAGTGGCGTGAAGCGGAATTCGGAAGTTGAAGATGAGGGGGTGCTGGGAATGCACAGGGTCGGGGGCCACCGGCCGTTCCACCGAGTGCTGGCTGTGGCACGGTCACGGATGTTCGCAGGACTCGCGGTAGGTGTGTTGCTCGGGACGTTGCTGGTCTCGGTCGCAGTGCAACAACCGGCTGGGGCAAACTACGGCCCAGCGAACTGCAGCGGCTACCGGTGGGACGTGAAGACCGGTCAGGATCCCCAGGCCGGCGAGGTGAACCTGGGGTCGGTGACACCTACCACGGTTGGCTACCTCACTAGCCTTCCCGCCCAGCCCAGCCTTCCCGACGACTACCGCGTGCCACCGGTCGAGCTTACCCAGTACCAGATCACGGGAACGATCGTCGACTATTCCTTCGAACACGACAACGATTATCACGTGGTGATCAAGGACAACTCCTCCAACAATGTGATGATCACCGAGATACCCGATCCCGCCTGCGTGCCCCCTTCGAGCCCGTTCGCGGCGATGATCAACAATGCCCGCAGCGCGTTCGTTGCCCACTTGGCAACCGCGATCGGGTCCACCGTGGCGATCAACGGTCCCGGCTTCTTCGACAGCAACACGCTGACATCGAACGTGGCACCCAACAAGATCGAGCTTCATCCCGTGCTCAACATCAACTTCAATCCCGGGAGTCCCCCTCCGACCAACTATTTCACCATGAACGCCAGCCCGGGCAGTGCCAGCGTGATGCAAGGGCAGAGCGCCACAACCTCCATAAGCACCCAGGTGACCAGTGGTTCGTCCCAGGCGGTTACTTTGAGCGCCAGCGGCCTTCCCTTCGGAGCCTCCGCCTCGTTCAACTCCAATCCGATCAACTCTGGTCAAGGCTCGACCATGACCATCTTCACCTCACCGTTCACGCCAACGGGGACGTACACCGTCAATGTGCAAGGGACGGGAACCTCGACGACCTACTACATGTCGATGAGTCTGACCGTGATCGCCGCCAATGACTTCTCAATCGACTCCAGTCCGAACAGCATCGACGTCTCCCAGGGAAAGAGCGGGACGACGATGATCACCTCTGCCGTTACCCACGGCACCTCACAGGCGGTCTCGCTCAGCGCAACCGGGCTTCCCGCAGGAGCGACAGCTTCGTTCAACCCGACCTCGATCGCCGCCGGGGCAAGCTCCACGATGACGATCAAGGCCGCCCCCTCGACGCCGGTGGGCGACGATTATGCCGTCTTCGTGAACGCGACTGGGCCCACTGCAACCCATACCACCTCAGTCAGTCTGGGAGTCGATCCGGCACCCAGATACTGGACCGTTGCCACTGACGGCGGCATCTTCAACTTCGGCAACGCAGGCTTCTACGGCAGCATGGGTGGACACCACCTCAACGAGCCGATCGTCGGTATGGCATCGACACCAGACGGCGGAGGTTATTGGCTGGTCGCTTCCGACGGTGGCATCTTCAACTTCGGTGATGCTCACTTCTTCGGCAGCATGGGTGGACACCACCTCAACGAGCCGATCGTCGGTATGGCATCAACGTCTGACGGCGGAGGTTATTGGCTGGTCGCCTCCGACGGGGGCATCTTTAACTTTGGTGACGCTCACTTTGATGGCAGCATGGGTGGACACCACCTCAACGAGCCGATCGTCGGTATGGCATCGACACCCCTCAGCGGAGGCTATTGGCTGGCCGCCTCCGACGGAGGCATCTTCAACTTTGGCGACGCGGCCTTCTACGGCAGCATGGGCGGTCATCCCCTGAACAGGCCGATAGTCGGCATGGCATCAACAAGCGATGGCATCGGCTATTGGCTGGTCGCGTCCGACGGAGGCATCTTCAACTTTGGGGACGCCGGCTTCTACGGCAGCATGGGTGGCCATCCCCTGAACAGGCCGATAGTCGGCATGGCGCCGGTACCCGACGGTGTGGGCTATTGGCTGGTCGCCTCGGACGGGGGCATCTTCAACTTTGGCGACGCCGACTTCTCCGGTAGCACGGGTGGACAGCCGCTCAACGCCCCTATGACGGGGATGGCTGCGGCCTGAGTGCCCGATTGACTGCTGGCACTGTTGCTGCGACCGCATGTCCACTTATCACCGGGCCCGACCACCAGCGGTCACGAGGGTTGGAACTCCACGGGCACCCTTGCGGCCTGAGATTCGTCGCATGCCGTTCGGCTTCTGTCCCGGGGCCCTCGCGGTCCTTCGCTCTCAAAGAAACGGGGTCACCTTCCGTTCTCAGCGTGTAAAGCTGAGACCTCCGGCAATTGTGCCGGGTTGGGTTCCCTGACCCCGATGGCTCAGCGGCGGAACAGGAGCCGAATCGGGTCACCTCGCCCGTCCGGCAACGACAATATGCCACAGTCCGCCAGGGAGAGGTTCGGCGTAGCGGACCACCGAGGATCAAGGGCCATCGACGATTGACGGCCATGGCCATGACATGCACATGTTGCTCAATGTCGGTTGACTGGTGGGTCAGGATGCGCTCGCATCCAGACCTACCGAGCTGTCACAACTGCCTCGGCGGGTTGAATAGCCAGCGGACGGCCAGCTACAGCTCATGACGGGCACTTGGCTTATCACCGGGTTCAATCCGATCTTCAAAGTCGGGGGGCATGTCCTAGCTGCCTGTGCGGGTCGTCGGTAGAATAAACCTGGTGCGGATTGAGGAGCTATGGCTAAAGGTCACACCGAATCCGGGACCTTCAGTGCATCCCGTCTGGCGCAAGATCTACTTGTGGATTATCTCGCTTGCCGGAGCTGGGATCAGTGTTGCTGTGCTCGCTGCGGCGCTCGCCCCAAGTCCTGGTAATCACGTTCAACCCGTCGGTGGTGTACTTGGAACTGCCGGACTGCTCTTTTCAATGTGGATCGGTTGGTATGCCCACTTCGTGCCTCTGGTCCATCCGACCATCGAGGACGCCAAATCCCGCATTCGTGCTCGAGAGCGCTCTCTGCGTACGCTCGAGAGAAATCCCAAGCTTGCATCCGAGCTGCGAATTGGTCGTCCTGATCTGCCAAGACGATTCGATGACGGAGGACTGGTCGACGTCAATCACGTGCCTGCTTTGGTGCTCGCATCCCTTCCTGGAATCGACGACACGCTGGCCGAACAGATCGTCACAATGAGAGAACACCTCGGCAGTTTTGATTCGTTGGCCGATGTCGAAATCGTATTGGACCTTCCACCAACTCGGCTCGATCAGGCCCGCGATTTGATGATCTTTCGACAGCCTTGAAAAAGCAGCGCTCCTGATTCCGTTGATCCGCGATGAAGTTCGCGGACTTCGCCCTCCGCTGGCGAGCTCCTAGGACTGAGTGAGTGAACTCACTTGACAATTGGGACCGGGCCCTCAATAGTGAGTGAGATAACTAACTCAGGAGGGCTCACGGATGAGGACGGAGAACGGGCTACTTACCCGAGATTCAGATTCACGGCTGGTACTTCGATCGAGGCTCGGGGCCATCACGTTGGCGCTGTTGTGCGCTGTCCAATTCCTTGACATCGTCGACTCCGCCATCGTCAACGTCGCCCTGCCGTCGATCCAGCACAGCCTGCACTTCTCCCAGCAGAACCTGCAGTGGGTGGCGAGCGGCTACATCCTGACCTACGGCGGGTTCCTTCTGCTAGGGGGTCGCTTGGCCGACCTCCTCGGTCGGCGTCGCATGCTTCTTATCGGCCTGGGTGTATTTGCATTGTCGTCGTTGACCGCGGGGCTGGCCCAGAATTCGGGACTGCTTGTGAGCGCTCGGCTTGTTCAGGGAATCGGCGCGGCGCTGATGGCTCCTGCTGCGTTGTCTGAACTCACGACCAGCTTCCGTGAAGGCAAGGACCGTAATACCGCTCTCGGGGTATGGGGTGCCATCACCGGCATGGCGGCTGCTGCCGGTGTCTTTCTCGGCGGCGTGCTGTCGGCCGGGCCGGGATGGCGCTGGGTCTTCTTTGTGAACCCACCAATCTGCGTGATCGTTGCGGTGGGGGCGATGGCTCTGCTGGCCAGAGATCCCGGCTCACGGGGCAGCGAAACCTCGTTCGATTCGCAGGGGGCGGCCCTGCTGACCGGCGGCATGCTGCTACTCGTCTACAGCCTGGTCCGAGCACCCATAGTTGGGTGGGGATCGATCCAGACCGTCGCTATGCTCGGCGGATCGGCCGTTCTGCTGGTTGGGTTCGTCGTCAACGAACGTCGAAGCCGAAGCCCGCTGTTGCCCCTTGCCATTCTCCGGGTCAAGGGACTGGTGGCGGCGGACCTCACCCAACTCATCGCCTTCTGCGGATTCTTTTCGATGTTCTTCTACGCAACGTTGTACATGCAGGAGGTCCTGCACTATTCCCCGCTCAAGGCCGGCTTCGCCTACCTTCCGATCACCGCGGGGTTCGCCGTTGCCGGTGGCCTGGCCTCCCAACTCGTCACGCGCATTGGTACCCGACCGGTGGTCGTGACTGGTTGCCTGGTGGCCGCAGCCGGCATTTACTGGGTGTCTCGAGTGCCGTTGCACGGTTCCTACGTAACAGATCTGCTTCCCGGATTCGTGATCATGTCTCTCGGAGCCGGCTCGGTGTTTGTTTCGGTGACTGCGGCCGCCAACGCTGGCGTGCCGGCGGACAAGGCCGGGCTGGCCGCCGGGTTGTTGAACTCGTCCCAACAGGTGGGGAGCGCCCTCGGGCTATCAATCCTCTCGGCTGTCGCCATTACGCATACCAACAACCTGGTGACTTCGGGAACGTCGCACCTCGTGGCCTCGGACGACGGATATCACCTCGCCCTCCTGGTCGGCGCCGTCATGATGGCCGCCGCCTCAGTGATCGCTCTTCGGATCGAAAATACCCGCGAGACCGCCCCACTGGTCATGGTCAGCGCGGAGACCGTACCTGTTCCTGAGCCGACCGCCCCGTGAACTGCTCGGTCGATCCCCGCCCGGCCGTAGTGTTGAGTGAGATGACTGACTCATTGCCGCAGAAGACCGGCTCTATCGATCCACGGCCGGGTAAGCGAGACCGCCTGGTGGCTGCGGCCGTCCAGCTCCTGCATCAGCAAGGCATAGAACGGACGACCTTGGCGGATATCGCACAACTCGCCGATGTCCCGGCTGGGAACGTTTACTACTACTTCAAAACCAAAGACGATGTCGTCGCTGCTGTGGTTGATGCCCACGTCCAGCAGGTTCGCTCAACCCTCGCTTCGATCGACGATGGTCACCGGACACCCAAGGCTCGACTGAAGGCCCTGGTGCACGAGCTCAGCGGCCAGAGCGAGATCGTGGCGCAGTTCGGCTGTCCGCTTGGCAGTTTGTGCTCGGAGGTCGATAAACGCATTGACGCACCCGTCTTCGCCGTGGCTGAGCTGATGCTTGTCATCATCGGCTGGGCCGAGGAACAGATTCGGGACATTGGCCATGTAGGCGAGGCCCGGGGACTCGCCGTTGACTTGCTCGCCGCGTACCAAGGAAGTGCCCTGCTGGCCAATACGCTCCGCGACCCGAAGGTCCTTTCTGGATCAGCCCGTCGTTTGGACCGCTGGATTGACTCGCTGTGAGCCCGGAACAGCCGTCACGCGCCCTATCTACCTGGCGGGCCAGCTGCAGTGCGTGGATCTGGCAGAAATTGTGGGTTCTCCTGTGCCTCCTTCCCTAGACGTTCCGGCCCCGATGCAGATGGATATTGGTATTTCCACCTGCCGGCAACATGAATGGAGCCCAGGCACTTTCGTCGCTAGGACTCAAGGAGCCAAATATGGCTGATCTCGGTGATTTCGCTCGACTGGTGGCGATCGACCACGGGCTGTCGGTCATCTCGGTGCATCGACCTGATGGCTCCATTCACTCATCCGTGATCAATGCGGGCGTCCTCGCAAGTCCCCTGACGAGCTTCGATGTCATAGGATTCGTCACGACCGGGGGAGCGTTCAAGCTGACCTGCCTCAGAGCATCGCCCACCGCCACGATCGTCGTAAGAGCCGGTTGGGACTGGGTGGCAGTTGAAGGCGAGTCGACGCTCATAGGACCCGACGATCCGGACCCGAGACTCTCCGAGTGGGATCGCAGACAGCTTCTACGCGACGTATTCTCCGCTGCCGGAGGAACCCACGACGACTGGGACGCCTACGACCGGGCCATGGCCGATGAGCGCCGGACGGCCGTACTAATCTCACCCGGCCGCGTATACACCAACAGAAAGTATTAGCCGGCAGAGCCCGGACCCGACCTGGTTTCAGCCTCGGGGCGGCGTCGTAAGGGCGAAGAAGCAGACCGGGCCCCTGCCTCTGAGGCCGAGGCTCGATGACCTCAACCTTAGAACTGAGAGATCGCAGACCGTCGGGCTCCTTGACGAAGTGCCTATGTCCAGCGATGTGAGGCCGGCTGTGTGGTGGTGGTCTGCCGCTTGATCAACGCTCCCAAGGTGCAGGCGACCGCGAGCTGTCCGGGCTCAATGCCGAGCGAGGCGGCAAGGTATCTCGTGCTCGTTCCTGCGCTCTGGGCGCAATATCCCACCGTTCCAGGAGCACCCTGGTGACAGTGTCCAAGGTGTCCTCGACGGAGGTTGCACTTGTATCCAAGTCGATGTCGTAGTTCACACCGTGGTGAACACGCTCGGCGTACCGCTCTGCGATGCCGATAGGCCGATCCCCACGCTCTGACTCTCGAGCAGTGGCGATCTCTCGATCGCAATGAACCCCAACCCAAATGGCATCGATGCCCGTCAACGAAGTTTTCCATTGGCGCTGGTCAGTTCCACCGTCGATCAGTACGTCGTCGATGATGACGTACTGACCTGCCCGGCAGAGCGCTGCAACCGAATGCTGAAACCCCTCATAAACAGTTCGGAATGCAGGTCCTCGGCGAATCTCACCATCGACCACGGAGAAACCCGACGGGCCCTCGGTTAGCTCGACGGGGAGCAACCAGATCAAGACGTCGATGCCAATCAACAGCCATACGCCGTGGAGCGTGGACTGTAGCGCTCTGCCGATCGTGGACTTCCCCGAACTTGATCCCCCGTTCAGAAAGATCGCACGGCCAACCGCAGGAGACTCAGTCATTGGCCTCAACGCTATTACCTATCGCTCAGTAACTGGCGACCGGGGGGCCACGGTTGGACGTTCTAAAGTAGCGTCCTCCAACTATGAGTTGTCCACGAACTCAGCAACCTCTAAGTAACCGATGGTGGGCGACACTCCGTACAGTTCAGTAACCCTCTCACGAAGCTCGTCGGTGAAAAAGGCCTCGGCTGCCTCCTTTGAGTCCCAAACGTAGAAGTTCATAGCTCGTTCCTGCTTCTCGTCCAAGGTGAAGAACTTGAAGCGCAGACCTGGCAAACCTTCGAACATCGTCCGGGCATTCTTGGCCACCGTGGCGACCCGAGAACGATCGAAATCCCCGTCGTAGTCGAAGACCACACTGACACCAATCATGGTGCTCCTCTCCCTGCGCGATCGGCCGATCCCGCAGTATTCGTCACTTGCGAGGTTCCCATATCTTGGAGCCCAGCGCATCTGGGTGGGTTCGTTCAAGGTCACAGAGCCGACGTTCGGAGACACTTCCCTCAGCGGGGTACTGATAGCTAATGTTGGGCATCCGAACGGGGGGTCAAATGAAGCGAATGAGAGTAACAAGTCTCACGTCGGCAGTTCTCGTCGCAATGACTGGGCTCCTATACGGAGTCCCTACGGCGACTGCCGCTGCACCATCCAGCCCCGATTGCTCGGCTCCGGCCGGACCCGACGTGAACTGGGCTGGCTGCGACAAGATGGGCGCCAATCTGGGGGACGCCAATCTAAGCAACTCGGACCTCGTCGGAACGAACTTCGCCGACGCCAATCTGTCCGGCGCCAATCTGACCAGCGCATACCTTCCGATGGCGTCGTTCTACGCCGCCAAGATGGGGGGCGCGGTGTTGAATCAGACGAATATGCAGGATGCCGACCTGTCGTACGCATCAATGAGTGACGTATCACTCGTCAACGGCTGGATCATCGGCGCCAAGGTGTACGGCACGTATCTCGCGGGTGCAAATCTAAAAGGGCTTAGCTCTGGTGGGAATCACGGTACACCTGCGGCCCTGCCCCCCCGGTGGACGGACGTCGCCGGGTACTTGGTCGGACCCTACGCGCAGCTAGGAAACGCGGAGCTCAGCAACACCGATCTGGCGGGAGTTGCGGCATACGACGCCAATCTCAGTGGCGCGGACCTCATCAACGACAACCTCTCGGGCGCCAACCTCAGCTACTCCGACCTCACTGATGCCTCTTTTGCTGGCGCGAATCTCACGGGAGCCAACATTCAAGGGGCCAAGCTCAGTGGCTCAACGTGGTCCACGACGACTACGTGTCCAAACGGAGTCATGGACCCCAACAAGAACAACTGCTACCTCAACGGGGACGGCTAACCAGGTATCCGCGAAGTGTCTGGTACGGGATAGACCTAACCGCCTGGGACCTAGGCGCTGAGTCACCACGCACTCAGCTGAGTGAGCTGAGATCGTTGAGGGGTCGGGCGCCTGTATCTGTCATTGCCAGCGAGGAGGCGTCTGGCCGTGTTGGGGAACTAGATCGATGGTTGGAACTCGCCCCTGTGAGAGCCTGTGTACGTGTTAGCAAACGAAACGATTGTGCCCGAATGTTCCCACCTTCATCTAGAGGAACGATGATATTGCCGGGACCGTGGACATTGAAAGGTCGAAGGGTCTCACCTTCTGCTTCGTCGCAGCTAATGATGGGCGGCCCCTTTTCCGGATTCGACACACTGGGCGTCCGATGCTGAATGACGACAATGAACTTGAGCGGGTGTTAACTACTGAGCGACATGGAGATGTGGCCCTGGTCCGAATGGGGGCTGGTGAGAACCGATTCAATCGCACCAGCATTGACGCGTGGCATGCCGCGCTCAATGCACTCGAGTCGATTGAGGGTCCCCTCGCCCTGGTGACGACTGGCGCCGAAAGGTTCTACTCCAATGGGCTGGATCTCGATTGGCTACTCGGAGAGGGAGCGTCTGACAAGACGTTCCTCAACGACGTAGAACGGCTCTTGATCCGCATTCTGGACTTTCCGGCCATCACAGTGGCCGCCGTGAATGGCCACGCGTTTGCCGCCGGCGCCATGTTGGCGACCGCACACGACATTGTCATCATGCGTGAGGACAGAGGATTCTGGTGTCTGCCTGAGGTCGATCTCGGACTCCCGTTGACGTCGACGATGTTCGAGGTGGTTGCTGCTCACCTCCCCCGGGCGACTCTGCGATCATCGCTACTGACAGGTCACCGGTACCCGGGTTCTGAAGCACTGTCATCGGGTATCGCCCACGAACTGGCGAATGAAGACTCGGTGGTTACCCGCGCTATGGAGCGCGCACTTGAGCTGGCCCAGAAGGATCGACAGGTCATTCGTGAGCACAAACGGTTGATGCGCCTGCAAGCTCCTTGAGGACCATTTATGGTGGCGCCTGAGACTCAGTTCATCACCCTTGACCTGCCTGAGTGCTCCCGAGAAGAAGGCGGACGCGGAACTCAGCCCCACCACTACTAAGGGTCAGTGGCTGCTGACCCCGCATCACCGCGTGGCAACTCCTTGAGGGCACCGCCAGAGGCTCCGGAACTCTGGCTACTGCTTCCCGGGCTCGTTCGCTGTCCACAGGACTCCTTCGTAAGCGGCTGTGTTCTCCACCATTCTCATCTGCGAGGCCTCGATGCACCTCGATCGCAGCACTCAGTCCACCGTGGCCCGGGCGAACCAGTCGAGATTCATGACGACAGGCGGTTCCGTGCCTAAACGTATGGGATTGGAAAAGCTCAGGGTGTGGTCTACTGAGTCATGTTTTACGTGATCATATTTTCCATCCTTGCTGTCATCCTCGTCGTCGGCGGAATATCGGGGATGTCACGTCGTCGAAAGAACCTGGAACGGGAAGAACATCACAGCGCAACGACAAATCGCGCCCGGAAGAATCGTAAACGTGAACGGTCGCAGTCGCGCCATGACCGCCGCAAGCGACGCTGAAGGGTACGAGACGTCGTCTTGTCGCCTCAGCCTCCAGGGCTGTGGGCAGCATGCCATCAGTGCCTAAAGCTGCCCAAGGGGTGGACTCAGCCGAAGCTCACTCGTATTGGGGACGCCCTCATATTCCACCGCAATCGAGGACTATCACCCGTGATCCGGCCGAGCTCGGCCGGGTTCGGAGGGGTGGAGCAGGGAACGCAAGGCGACGAGATGTTCGCACTCCTCCCTCTGATGTCAACCACAATTCTTGCTCAAGTGAAACGGTAGAAATCGGGGCCGACCCGGCGGCGATCAGGCGGTATCAGGCGGTATCAGGCGGGGAGCCTCAGTCAGGCACCCCACATCCCATCGGACAAACGCCGTACGTGCTCGTAGTGGAGAGTCAGGACCTTGGCCACCAAGGCGTGGAGACCTTGCAGCTCGCGCTGTACCACTAGCCACCGGACGTACGAGCCCTTGGACACCGTCTCGAGACTGTTCCCGGCATACGCAAATGACCTTGCCAAACGAGTGAGCGCCACGTCGAAATCGGGTTCGGGACAAGGATGCTCTGAATGCCAATGCTCCAAGGACTTCGTTGAAGCGCGGAGCTGATCAGCGTTGGACAGCAGGGCCGGCGCCCATTGTCGTTCGCAGGTTGTATCGCAGTGAGCGAGAGCGGCAGTGACAGACATGAACACTGGCCTAAATGCCGTCTCCCACTCTTCGAGCTTCTCCACTAGCCACTCCCACGCCCCCGTATTTGCCCCTTCACAGATGGGCGACCTGGCGTGCCCCCTTGTCGCCCATCTGTCCCGAGAGCCTTGCGTCTCGGGAAGGGCATTCCGACCGAGGTACTTGGCTCGGGTCACTGTACGCCCGGTGCTATGTCCAGGGAAAAGATGACATCGCTGGGTGGTGAGGAGATCGCCCCCGGTGACAAGGTGCAGGCGGACGCCTCAACTCCCGGTGGCTGGGAATCGTTGGTGGTTCGGCGCCGCCGATACGCTCCCTCCAACGAGCGCACGACTGGTCGGAGGTCGAAGCGTGTCGGCCTGTCGGCGCAAGGCCCTACAGCCGCGGGCCGTTCGACCAGGAGTTACGAAGCTGAGCGCATGGATTTGACAGTCTCCTTAGCCCGGTCGATCACCGAGCTCACGGCATCGGGTAGTAGGTGCTCGGGTGGCCCGGTCGGGAGTCGGGGGTGGGGACGATGGGGAGCCACGGCCCTTGCCTCTTCCAACTGAGTCCCCAGCTCTTGTAGCCGAGTCTTGGGCAGCTTCGAACGGAGGAGGGGGAAGAGCTCGCTCTCCTCCTCCTTCACGTGGTGGCGGACGTTCTCGGTGAGAACGGTCACCTTGGCCGCAAACCGCTCGTCCTTTGGGTCAAGATCGAGCAACTCCTGCAACTCCCATTTCACGATGTGGTGTTCCTCGAGTGCCTCCAAGACGTCATCGTCGGCCGAGGGGACATCGCTCCGAGCAGCGGGGTACAGCACCTGCTCCTCGATGAACGCATGGATGGACAACTCTTCGATCATCTGTTCGACCAGACGCCCTTTCGTCTTATAGGCCCGATCCCCGGCGGCCTCGAAGGAAGTGAATAGTTTCTCTACGGTCTGGTGGTCGGCTTTGAGAATGGCGAGCGCGTCTTTGACGGTACGAGCAGATGTTTTCTTTTGCGACGTTCCTACAACCATGAGACCGACCCTCTTTCTCTTCTCTACCCACCACATCGGAGTACATCCACTTGGACGCAGTTGCAGTAGTACCCCGCCGAGAGCTCCGGAAACAAAGGACTGCCGCCAGCTTCAGGGGTCGAAGAGTTTCTCGTACTCAGCTCAGTGAGCTGAGTGCTATTGACAGCAGCTGCCGGGCTGAGGCGCAGCGATTCTCAGCTCGATCGGCCGAGAGCTGGACAGCGGACTTCAGCCGAGCCGGCCTGGCTCTCCACGTGGAGCTCGGCGGGCCAGTCCGCCGTGGCCACCACCGGTTCGGTGACCCTGCGCCATCGAGGCCAGCTCCACCACATCGGCATCGGTCGTGCCTATGCCGGTTGGCGGTGGCCATGCTCATCGAGGGACTCGACATCGAAGTGGTCGGCCTGGACGGCTCACCCCTGCGGCGCCTCGTCCTCGACCCAACCAAGGACTACCAACGCATGCCATGACGGGAATGTCCTGGTCTACGATGTCTTGACACACCGGTCTCCGATGTCTCGCGACATCACAGTGCGCGCTCGGCAGGATTCGAACCTGCAACCTTCTGATCCGTGGTCTGAAGTGCCCTCTATCCGCTGTATACCGTTGCTACCCACTGAGCACATTCTCGCACCCTGACCTGGGATGTTTGTCGATTTCATTTAACCAGCACTGACCATCATTCTCCGCCACTTTCCACGGTTTGCCGTCGTTTTGGTTCTCCCGGCGGTTCTCACAGCCGCCACCATCGCCGACCGCCACCAGGTCGATTTTGTGCAGGCTCCACACCATCGGCAGAAGACCCTCTTTGGATCCCCCGGGTGTTTCCATGGGCCACCGTGTGGCACAGACCGGATCGTCGTGGCATACTCGACCCATGGATGCCACTTTGGTACTCGGTCAGCAGGGTCGGGTCGTCATCCCGGCCGACATCCGGAGTGCACTTGGACTCGCTCCAGGGGATCGGCTCCATCTCCACGTCGCCGGTCAGCGGCTCGTGCTTGAGCGTCAGCAGGACGCGGTTGCCGAGCTGCGGCGATTGGCGTCTGCGGTCCCCAAGGAGCGCTCGCTCGTCGATGAGCTGATTGCCGACCGTCGGCTGGCCGCGGCTGCTGAATGACGGTCTTGGACGCTTCGGCCGTGCTCGCACTCGTCCACGACGAGCCAGGCGCCGATGTCGTCGCCGGCGCGATCGCCTCGGCCACCCTCGGGACGGCGAACCTGGCTGAGGTCATCGGGAAGCTGGTTGACGCCGACATCGACATCAGACGAGTCCGCGAGTTGCTGGCCGCCGCTGGCGTCACCATCGAACCAGTCTCCGAAGCCGATGCCGAACTGGCCGGGGCGTTGCGCTCCCTCAGCGGGGGGCGCTCCTTGTCGCTTGGAGACCGCTGCTGCCTGGCGCTCGCAGCTCGCAGTACGCCAGCCGAAGTCCTAACGGCGGATCGGGCCTGGGCCAGCCTCGAGCTACCCGTCGCAGTCCGATTGATCCGGTAGCGTCACGATCTTCGCTACGCCGGTCGGAAGTGGACCCTCGGCCATCGCCCTCACCCCAACTGCCGGACCGCCTACGTAGGCAACTGCAACGACGATACCGTTACCCCGATCAACTTCGTCTCCAGCAAGTACGCGCCACTGCTATGGCTACGCTGGTAGAGGTGATTTTCCTGGAGCGATCATCGATCAGATACAGCCCTCCGTAGGTGCCACCACCGGGATGCCGGCCCGAGACGCCCGTCCGAGCGCCCGGGCCGGCTCCGCAGCGGTGGGGGCATCAGCGCATGTAGAGCGAATCCGCCTCGCACGTGGCGAACTCGGTGGTGGCCACCACCTCGGCCGTCAAGCCGAGCGACTGGAAGACCGGGATGAGACGCTCGGACTCGTAGCGGTCCTTATGCGCCTGCGTTCCGTCGGCAAATGTAGTGTCCGCACGGGAAGTCCATCGGCGCCTCTTCTGGTCGCGACAGTTGCAGCGCCCCGAACGGCACGACTGGGACAGGAAAACCGGCGTGTTCGGCGCGTTATTGGGCTGATCAGCCGATGCCTCGCACGCATCGTGATCAGCGTGAAGAATGGTGGCATTGCCCGCCACAAACACATGTTTCTACGCTCATGCGCCACTCGCCATCACACGGGCCACGTCGGGGAATCCTCCAAGGGTTTCCCGACGAGCGCGGGCGATCAGTGCAGGGCCGGCTCCAGGTGCTCCGTCTCCAGGTGCTCCGTCTCCGGCAGATCCACCGCCGGAGCGGCCGTTCCCCGGGAGGCGGCCCGCTCGGTCCAGATGTCGAGCACGAGCAGACTCAGGTTCGACACGACCGCCGCACCGATGATCGTCGTGATCAATGCCATGAGCCCGCTGGTCGCATGGAAACCGAGTGCGGCTCCGACCACCGCACCGACAGCCGCGGCAACGATGCCCTTGGTCCGCATCGCCTTCGGCGTGTCGGTGCAGACCCAGCCGGCGTAGACCCCGAGCCAGATCGGCACCGCGACCGAGACCACTGACAGCAGCTGGTCGGGGAGCGCCCGGCTCGGCCAGAACCGCAGTACCAGCAGTTCGCCGAGGAACCATCCGCCGAGTCCGAACACGATCGGACCGGCCGAACGGATCCATGCCCCCGTCTTGCGGCCGGTACCGCCTCGGCGGCGGATCCGGATCGCCAACACCACGAGCCAGATCACTGCCAACAAGGCGAAGCCGATCATGAACCCAAGGATGTCCTTGGCAATCGCTGCCTGCGAGGACTGCGTGGCGAAGCTGACCAGGTTCGGGGTGTAGCGGGACGTGTCGACCTGGCCGGTGGCGTAGAACGTGGTCAGCAGCTGCGTGCTGGCGCTCGGCTCGTAGGCGTCAAAGTCGTCCACGTGCCCAAGGCCGGACAGGATGACCTGATGCCCGTTGGAGAGGTGCGGCAGCAGCTCCTTCGTGGCGTTCTGGGCCGGCGTTTCGAAGTCGAGCGTCCCGCCGATGAGCAGCGTCGGGACGCTCGGGTGCTGCACGCTGGTGTACTGGTTCTCACCCGGGTTGGCCGGCCAGGCGTGCGCCAGGCCTCCGGCCCCCCACAAGAACTCCCCGAGGGGATTGCCGATGATCGAGCCCCGATCCGCGCCGGAGCTGAAGTAGCGCTCGACGGGCTGCCCGTCGGCCATCCCGATGCTGGCAAACTCGCCCCAGGCGAACGACGAGGGGAGGACGACACCGGACAGCCACGAGAGCAGCCACAGGCCGCTCGGATCGCCATGCGCGGCGGAGATCCACGAGTCGAGGGTCATCGGCCCGGACAGTATCGAACCGCCGTTCGAGTTCGCCTCCGTGAGCCCGAGGAACGTCCCGACCAGGCCGTTGCCCGGCTTGATCGGCAGGGATAACCAACTGCTCGGCATGTGTGCCGCCGTGTGCTTCATGCTCGCGGCAAGGTTGCCGGTGCGGGCGCGGCAGGCAGGCTGCTTCGCGCACAGCGCCGAGTAACGCTCGATCCCCTGATCGATCTCGGCTCCGCTGTAAATGTAGTTTCCGGGCGGGTTGACCCCGACCATCACCGAGCGGTCGACACTGTTCGGGTACCGCCACTGGTAGATCATCGCCAGACGGGTCCCGGCGCTCTCGCTGAGCAGGTCGATGCGCTTATAGCCGAGCGCGACGCGAGCGGCTTCGATGTCGTCGGCCTGCTCCGCCAGCGTGTAGCCGGCGAGGTCAACGCCGGATCGCTCAAGCCGCTTCGCGCACGAGGCGAAGCCTGGGAGTACGCGCTCAGCGGCGCTTTGCCCAGGTAATCAGCGGAGTTCTCCAGCGCCGCCGTCACCTCGGGACAGTTCAGCACCGAAGAGCCGTCGACGCCTCGGTAGCCGACCATGACGACATCGTGCTGGGCGGTCAGGCGGCTCGCTTGCGGGAACATCATGTTGGTTATACCCGGGCCGCCGTTGAGATGGAAGATTGGTGCCAACGGATGGGATGAGCGAGCCAGGATCCGGGTCACTGGCAGCGCGATCAGCCGCGACTTCGAGCTCGCTCGGTTCTCCGGCGCGACCAACGTGCCGCAGTCCGCGGGCATCGCACCCTGCTCGGTCGCGTAAGTGCACGTGTGCATGGTCAGCTGGCCGGCGTGTGCCCCCTGAGGGACCGAGACCGTTTCCGGGCTGGACGAGACTCGCAGGTAGGTGAGTCCCGTCAGTAGGACGAAGATCATCAGCAGGGCAGCGATTCGTTTCCAGGTGAATGCCCGTGGGCTTTGGGCTAGCGGTACCCGGTGGTCGACGGCCACGGTCTTGCCGTAGCGATTGGTCGGGTGGTTTTCCTCGATCATTGTTCTTCCTTTCGGGTGGTCGATCGGAGCTCGAAGTTCAGGCGTCGCCCTGGGACATCCGGATGGAGGCCCCCGCTAATGCGATTGCGGCATAGATACCGAGGACCAAGACGGCAGTGCCCGGCCGTAGAAGTCCCGCTGAGTGGTTCACCGTGATGGCGGCCTGCAGCGCAGTCCCAGGCACGTACTGGCGAAGGCCGGCAGGAAGCAGTTGGCCGAGCGTGACGCCACCCACGATGAGCAGCACCAAGGCCGTAGTCGCCGCCGCGGTGTGTCGTATGAGGCCTCCGAGCCCGACCCCCATGACGGCAACAAGGGTCACTGCCAGGGCACAGAACACGACCGCTTGGAGGACGCCGGGGTGTGTAAAGGACACAGCGAGGTGCTTGCTGGTGAAGATCCGCTGGCCGACTTCGAAGCTGACCAATGAAGTCAGCAGCGCCACCGGGAACACGAACAGCGCAATGATCCCGGCCTTAGCTGCAAGTACCCGCCGCCTGTTGGGCGTAGCGGCAAAGGTAGACCGAATCATCCCCGTCACATACTCGGAAGTCATGGCCCGTACTCCAAGGGCCGCAATCAGCACGGCACCGACGAACACAATGCCGAAGAGGGAACAGGCGGTTGGGTCGAACGTTTGGCGCTGCCCGGCCGTCATCTTCGACCACTGCTGGACTTGGGAGACACAGAGGATCGCCCCGAGGGCGACCGAAATGACAAGGGCCATGACCACTGTCCTCCACGTGGAGGGCAGGGTGCGCAGCTTGGTCCACTCCGCCTTGACGATCCTGCGGATCCTGGGGGCCCGCACCGATGGAGCGGGGGGTGTGGAGAGAGTGGCGTCGATGGTCTGGGTGGTGGTGCTCATATCAGGCTCCTTTGGTGGCGCCAACCAGCTGGCCGGCGTGGTAGTCGGTTTGGTCCTTGGTCAGGTCGAAATACGCGTCTTCGAGCGACGATCCCAGTGGGGCCAGCTCGACAAGGGTGATGTCATGGGAACGAGCGGCGGCACCGATGGTGGTGGAGTCCATTCCGGTCACGACCATGGCGCCGTCAGATCCACGCTCGATCAACGCGCCGCGCTGAGTCAGGGCCTCGGCCAGATCGGTCTGCTCCACGGCCCGGACCCGAACACTCGACGCCGTGTGCCGGTTGATGAACTCACCGGTACCGGCATCGGCAATGATGCGGCCCCGACCGATAACGATCAGGTGATCGGCGGTCTGGGCCATCTCGCTCATCAGGTGGCTCGAGAGGAACACCGTGCGACCTTGTGATGCCAGGGACTTCATCAGGTTGCGGATCCACAGGATGCCCTCGGGGTCGAGCCCGTTGATCGGCTCGTCGAACATCACCGTCTCGGGGTCGCCGAGCAGCGCTCCAGCGATGCCGAGCCTCTGGTTCATGCCAAGCGAGAAAGTCCCGACCCGCTTTCCGGCCACGTCGCTGAGCCCGACGATGTCAAGCACCTCGGCCACGCGTCGGCGGGGGATGCCGTTGCTGTCGGCCAGCCACAGGAGGTGGTTGGCGGCACTGCGGCCACCGACGATGGCTTTGGCGTCCAGGAGCGCCCCGACCGACCGGAGGGGGTCGGCCAGCTGGCGGTAGAGCTTGCCGTCCACTCGGACTTCTCCCGAGGTCGGGGTGTCCAGGCCCAGGATCATGCGCATGGTGGTCGACTTGCCGGCCCCGTTGGGCCCGAGGAATCCGGTCACCTGTCCGGGCTTGACGGTGAAGGAGACCTGGCTGACCGCTACCGTCTTGCCGTAGCGCTTGGTCAGGTGGTTTGCCTCGATCATGGTGCTTCCTTTCCTCGATGTTCTTGGTCCTGGAAGCAGCCTGCGCTCGGTGCCTGAGGTGCCGCTGACGTGGCCCTGAGGTGGGCGAGTCAGCTCAGTCACGCCGTACCTGGCCATCGGTCGTACCGTGGGAGCGTGGAGGTGAAGCTCTTTGGCGAATTCGAGGTGGTCAGAGGGGGTGTGGCGATACCCGTTCGTGGCGCCAAGCAACGGTCCCTACTGGCTCTCCTGGCACTCAACCGAGGGAATCCGGTCAGCGCCGATCGTCTGATCGACCAGCTCTGGGGCGACGGGCAGACGGCGAAGCCGGCCAACGCCTTGCAGGCCCAAATCGTCCACCTGCGCCGAACCCTCGGAGCCTCCGCCATCGTCACGTCAGAATCCGGCTACGCGCTCGATATCAGTGCCGCTGATCTGGACGCAGCCCGATTCGAGGACTTGGTAGCCGAAGGGCGCCGCCTCAGCACTGAGGGCGAGGTAGCCCGGGCGTCTGCCGTGCTCGGTGATGCTCTCCGGTTGCGGCGCGGCGAGCCGCTGTCCGAGTTCGCCTATGCCGGCTTCGCTGACGCCGAGCGGGCCCATCTCAACGAGTTGGCCCTGGTGGCAACCGAGTACCGAGTCGAAGCGGACCTGGAGCTTGGCCATCACAACGAGCTGGTGGGCGAGCTGGAAGCGCTGTGCCGGGACCACCCGCTACGCGAGCGCCTGTGGGAGCTGCTCATGCTGGCGCTCTATCGAGCGGGACGGCAAGCCGAAGCGTTGCGGGCCTACGCCGAGATCCGTGACTGCCTGGTCGATGAGCTCGGGGTCGACCCGGGCTCCAGCTTGCGCGAGCTGGAAGCCCGGGTCCTTGAGCACGACCCATCGCTCGCCGCCGAGCAACCGTCGGCGCCCCGTGTGCCGGCTCTGCTGTCGGTGCCAGGCAACCTGCCCGAACCACTAAGCAGATTCCTGGGGCGTGACGTCGAACTGGAACAGGTGGGCGAAGCGATTTCCTCTAGCCGCTTGGTCACACTGATCGGACCCGGTGGGGTAGGCAAAACCCGTCTGGCGGTCGAGGCCGCGGCCCGCTTGCGGGAACAACACTCGGGCGGCACCTGGCTGATCGAACTGGCCGGCGTCACTGATCCCGAAGGGGTCGCCCCGGCCGCGGCCGGCACGCTCGGAGCTGTACGGCCGGCACCGGGTGACGCCCAGCCCTCTGGATCGACGGCCGAGCTCATTGCCCGCCACCTCGCCGGCCGCTCGCTCGTGGTCGTCCTCGACAACTGCGAGCACGTCATCGACGAGGCTGCGAGCCTCGCCCACACCCTGGTCGGAAAGATACCCGGTCTTCACCTCGTGGCCACCAGCCGCGAGCCCCTCGGTGTTCCCGGCGAGATCCTCATACCCATAGCCGGGCTGGCCTCCCCGGCTGCCATCGAACTCTTCGTGGATCGTGCTTGTGCGGTCCAGCCAGGATTCGAAGGGGACGGCCCAGCCAAAGCGATTATCGATGGCATCTGCCAGCGACTCGACGGCCTGCCCCTCGCCATCGAGCTTGCCGCCGCCCGCATTCGAGCCCTCCCCCTATCCACGCTGGCCGACCGACTCGGCGACCGCTTCGCGCTGCTCACGCGCGGCGCCCGCACCGCTCTGCCCCGCCAACAGACGCTGCGTGCCGTGGTCGACTGGAGCTACGACCTCCTCTTCGAAGACGAGCGGCGCCTGTTCGCTCGGCTGTCGGTCTTCGTTGGCGGCTGCGAGCTCGAAGCCGTCGAGGCCGTCTGCGTCGACGACGAGCTCCCGAGCACCGAGGTCCTCGACGTCATGAGCCGGCTGGTGGACAAGTCCCTCGTCACGGCTCCGACACCCGGCGAGACTCGGTTCACTCAGCTGCAGACGTTATGGGAGTACAGCACCGCCCGCCTCGACGACTCCGACGAGGCCGACACAGTTCGCACCCGACACGCCGGCTACTACCGCCGCTTCGCCGAGAACGCCAACGAACGCCTACGAGGTGCCAGAGCGCCGGAGTGGAGCGAACGCCTAACCCCGGAGTTGGGCAATCTGAAAGCTGCGATCGATTGGCATTTGGGCACCGGAAACATCGATGCCGCACTGTCCATGGTCTCCGGAATGGCCTGGCTGTGGTTCGTCAACAGCGATTTTGCCGAAGGCGCCCGTTGGCTAGCCAGCGCGCTGGGTGCCGAAGGGAAATGCCGTGCTGAGCTGCACGCCACCGCCCTCGTCTGGCACGGCTACTGCGTGGGTATGTCGTTCAGCCCGGCGGCGGGTGTCGTCGAATGTGAAGAAGCAATCGCCGTCTTGAGGCCGGGTGGCGACCCTATCCGCCTAGCCGAGGCGCTCCTGCTTGGAGCGTCGGTACTGATACGCGCCCACCAATTCAGCCGGTCGCTGGAGGCTTTGGCAGAAGCACAGATGCTGCTCGGACCTGATGACCAACGGTGGCTACCCGGTACAGACGACACGATGGAGACGCAGATGCACCTCGGGCCTCATGAGCACGGGTGGCTGCTTGGCACGCACGACATGTTGGTCAGCTGGAATATGGCGTCGTTTGGGCGTCTCGACGAGGCGGAGGCCGCGGCCCTCTCGAGCATTGGGCACTTCGACGCAGCAGGTGAGGTATTGCTGGTGGTCAACGCACTGAACGCCCTCGCCGGAGTTGCCGCGGCAAAAGGTGATTTCGAGGGCGCGTCAGCAACCTACGAAGCGCTGTTGGAACGGTGCCGGGCGACCGAGCAGCACCCTTACCTGCCATTTTGCCTCGTCTCTTTGGCCGGTGTGCGGGCCAGACAAGGTGACGCCACTGCCGCCGACCGTCTCTACCAAGAGGCGATCGGGTGCTGCTACAACCCGTGGCTCTCGGCCGACGCCATGGTCGGCCAAGCGGCAGTCGCCCGTCACCTCGGTGACCTGTCACGGGCGAGAGGTTTGCTCGACACTGCCGCCGAGCGTTACCGGGACGCCGACCTTCCCGCCGGCCAAACCCGGGTGCTTGCCGGCCTGGCCTGGTGGGCGATCGGTACAGATCAACCCGCTGCTGCAGTCAGCTTCGCGGCAGATGCTGTCAGAGCCGCACAGGCAATCGGGGATCCTGAATCCCAACTGCTCGCCGATTCCGCCCTGGCCGCAGCGAACGCGATCGCAGACCCCACTCAGCGCAACACCGACAACTTCGTGGCGTTGGCCCAACAGCGAGCCTCAGGTCCCTCGCATCGCTCCCTCACCGACGAGCCAGATCTGGTGGCCCTCGCGACCCGTCTCACACCACCCGCGACCTGAACCACCAAAGCCGCAGCTCGAGTTCCCTTCGAGCAGGCCATCTCAAGCGGGGGCTGGCACCTCAGCACCACCTCAGGGCGGCCTCAGGTCACAAGCGCAACCTGATAGTTATGTATCGCGACCCAGAACAACCGAACACCCGCTTTGGCCGGTCGGACTCTGCAGGTCCTGCGGTCGAGGACCACGGTCGGGTGGTCACGGCCAACAACCGGGCCGCCGCCTTCTATCGCCAAGCGCAACGAGCCGGGGGCGCGTCGGCCACCGTAAAGGCGCTCCGTCACGCGGTCATAGCCGATCCTGGCTTCGCACTCGCCGTCGCCGATCTCGCCGCCTACATCGAAGCACCCCCAAGTCACATCGGTGGCCGCCCGATGAGCTGGGAACGCCATCACATTGAAGTGGTCCACACCGCGGCCGCCGGCAACTTCAGTCGAGCCACCGATCTGCTCCATGAACATCTCGCCAGCGTCGGCTGCGACCCGCTCGCTCTGCACATCGTTTCCGACCTCCGACGGCGCATAGGAAACCTGGATGGGCTCGAGGACTTCAGCGCCCAGCTTCCCGGCTGTCATCGTGCCCCAAGCGAGACCGTGCCATGACCGTCCAAAACGTGCAGGAAGCATTCCACTTTCGTGTCCGCGTCCGACTTGGCCAGAGTGCCCGGATCCGTCCCCCAGGGAGGTTCGTATAGGAGATCGTTATCTCCACTCGGTCGGACTCGATCCGAATGGCCGCGACCGACCAGGCGAGCCCGCATCCGGCGGCCGTGCGTGCCCGGGCACTCAGCCGTCCGTGAGAACCGTTTGGTTCTCACGGGGTTCTCACCGAGCATTGTGCCCGACGTTGAATGGCGGTCTGACCAGGACTTTTAGCGCGCTCGGCAGGATTCGAACCCGCAACTTTCTGATCCGTAGCGCGCCTTGGGGTCGTTTTACTGGGTCCCGACAAGTCCCAAATTGTCTCAAATCCCCAGCTCAGAGGAAGTGTGAATTTCGGACCGCAAAATTGGCTGGGACGGATTGGGACGCTCTGGGACTCAATTGTTGGCTTTTTTGTTGGCTTTTTTGTTGGCTTTTTTGGGCCTCGGAGGGGCCGAATCAGAAGGTTTTGACAACCTCTGTTGCCCCCTCCGGAGATTCCCTTCGCAACTCCGTGAAATTCTACCCTCGTTCGATCCGGGTCAGCACTGAGCGACCGGTCGACTCGATGTCCGCGGGAGTCGGAGGGTCAGCGAGCATGGTCTGTCGGATGGCCCGGGCGGTCCGGGCGGCACCCGTCACGAATTCGAGTTCGATACGCTGCGCGCACCACTCGCCGAAGCCATGGGGAGCACCCGGTAGGTCAGCGGCGATCCCGGCTAGCGACTCTGGACGGGTGAAGAGTGCGTACAGGTCCCCGTAGTCGTTGGCCCCTTGTGCGCCCGCTCGGCCCGCCGACGAGGTGCGGACTGGAGTTTCATGGCCACCAGGGCAGCGGGGGTGGCCACACGGCGGGTCACCCCGGCCAACGGGGCCCGTTCCCCCGAGACAACGGTCAGCGAGGCCGGTGTGGCCGAGTCGAGCGCCCAGCGGTGGGCCAAGATGAAGGCCCGGTCGAACTGGTCCTCCGGAAGGGAATCCGGGTCAATGTCGGCAGCCGGAGTAGACCCGACATCGATGCAGTCGACCTTGACGCCCTCAACCGGGTGTGGCGCCCGCCCACTCTCGCCACCGCCCACCAGGATCGAGAGACGGGAGGGGCCACCGGCAACGCTCTGTGCAGCCGCGTCGAGGTCGTCGGTGACGCGTTGGGCCCGACCGAGTCGGGTCATGACGGCCAGGCCACCGATGAGTGCAAACTCGGATGGTGGCACCTCCTCGGTGAGTGTGTGCAAGGCACCGACCAGACGCGACGCCGACCCACCCGGCCCGTCGAGAAGGACGATCTCACCAGACACGGACGTGGCCTTCCGGATTCCACCCCTCGAGGATCTCCCGGCCCCGACCGCGATCCTGGGCCAGGTCCAGTGCGACCACGACATGATTGGCCACCGGGAAGTCGTGGTCCGGGAGCCGTGCGGGTACAGACCACCCGTAACGGGACGGGCACACCGCCACACGTCCAGCCGACGGCGCGCCCGGGGCCACCCCGTGTGAGCGCAGCACGCTTCGTAGCTCGTCCTGGCTCTCCACGTAGAGCTCGGCGGGCCAGTCCGCCGTAGCCACGACCGGAGCCTGATGCCAGACGGCCCCCAGGGTTCCCGAAAGCCGGTAGATGTCGGACTCGGACTTGGGGAGACTTCCCAGCGGTCGCCATGCCGGAGCCCAGGCTTCGGCCATCTCGTTGAACAGATCGGGGATCGATGGCCGACCGGAGCGGTCGACGAGCCCCCGGTCCCGCAAGGCAGCCAGGATCTCTGACACCCGCCCTGGGGAGCGTCCGATGAGCGTTGCCAACTCGGTGGTGCGATGGTCCTGCTCGGGTTCGAGCAGGAGGGCCATCCCGACATCCAGACCCGTCGGGACGAAGGGATCGGTAACCCGGGTCAGCTCGGGCCCGATCAGCGGGGGCACCTCGGCGTCGATGTGGAGGGCCGCGCCGCGCAGCTGGAGGTGGCCCCGGCGGTCGAGCCAGGCCACCTGACCGTCAGCCAGCACCCGCCGGGCTTCCGTAGAGATCCGGTCCGCCACGATGAAGCCGCCAGCCAGTTGGCGGGACAGACCCTCGGCTTCAGTTCGACTGATGCTTCGCCGTGTCTCGACGGGGATCTGATGTCCACCTACCTCGAGGATGTTCGGGGCCAGTGCCTTGGCCGGGACGGCGAGAAAATCCAGCGATCGGACTGCCTCTTCAGCAGGATTATTCGTTGCTCGTGCGGGCACGAAGGAAGAATACCATGAGACCCATCTCGGACTTCTGCCCCTCCCGACTCCCACAGAGGCGATGTGGCCAGGCAACCAGGCACGTTGTGTTCGTCGCAGTGACAAGCGCTGCATACGCTGTCCACGATGACCGACGCGCTCGACCCACCTCGACGGCTCGGCGTTGATACCGGATCGATCCGAGACATGAATGGGAACGGCCTCCCGCCGACCGAGACCATGGAGACCCCGGTGGCCGGCGTGCCGGCGCCCGGCGGCATTGGCCGACCTCACCTGCACGAACGCCTCCTCGATGCCGACGAGCTGGACCAGCTCCAGGTCCTGCGAGCGGCCGTCGAGCCCTCCGCCCCGATCTACGCCGCCATCCTCTCCGTGCTGGTGGCGGCCAAGGAGCGCTACCAGGTGGAGGTGCGGACCGAGCAGCTCGCCGCTGAGCTGTCGGAGGCGGGACACGACCTTTCCCACCTGGCCCAACAGTTGGTCCAGCTCGAGGACTGGGGAGCGGTCACCTGGACCCAGGACACCAACCGGGTGGCCCGGCTGGAGGAGTTCCGGCGGCGGCGTGAGCTGTGGCACCTGACCCCGGCTGGACAGGCCGCCCACGACGCCGTCGTCCGCGTCCTGGGCGCCGCCGAGCGGTCCGGCTCGCTGCAGCGCGCCCTGTTCCGGGACATCCGGGAGAACCTCGAGGACCTGGCCGCGGCAGTCGACGACGGTGACGCCACCGCCACCTACCTCCGGCTACGCGACCTCGACGGCTCTCTGCACGACCTGGCGGCCAACGCCCGGGACTTCCACGCCACCATGGGAGAGCTCCGGCGGGAGCACGAGGTCGCCCCGGAGCGGTTCCTGGCCTACAAGCACCTCCTCATCGACTACCTTCAGCAGTTCCTCGACGAGGTGATCCGCCACCGGTTGACCATCGCCGCCCGGATCAGCGATGTGGAGCGGCGGGGAGTGGACCGCGTCGTGCAACTGGCCACCGAAGGGGACGACTCGGCCGGCCTGTTCGTCGACATCGACCTGGCGGCCCGCTGGAACGACCGGTGGGAGGGCCTGGTGGCCTGGTTCCGGCCCGGCCTCGGACGCCCGTCCGGGGTGGAAGAGCTTTCGGGAGCCACGACGTCAGCTATCCGCGATCTGATGGCCCTCCTACGGCGCCTGACCGAGAGCGCCACCCGTCCCATCACGCGGGCGTCAGAGCTCCGCCACCTGGCCCGGTGGTTCCTGCGGAGTGACGCCGACGAGGTCCACCGGCTGTTCGACGCATCCTTCGGCCTGGCCCAGCCCATCCACCTGGCCGCCGCCATGATCGACCCCGACGCCGAGCCCGGTGGCGCGAGCTGGTGGGAGGCCGACCCGGTCGAGGTGCCGGTCACCCTGCGCCGTTACGGCAAGCGAGCAGCACCCCCTCCGCCCCGGCCGGCGGACGACTTCTCCGGAGTCAAGGAAGGGCTCGCCGACGAGCACGGTCGGTACCGGGCCGCCCGGGCCGAGGCGGCCTCGGGTCTCGGGGCCCGCCCGGTGGAGGACCGTCGCCTGCCCCGGGGCGAGTTCGCCCTCCTCCTCGAGCTGCTGGACCGAGGGCTGCACCGCCGTCCGCTGGCCGGCGAGTTCGCAGTCGAGGTCGAGGCGGAGGGGGTCCGCCTGTCTCTGGCCACCGCGGATGTGACCACCCATGTGCACGGGCCGGGGGGCGCCCTCACCCTGGACGGGCTCGCGCTCGAGGTGCAGCGGGCATGACGGTGGGGATGGCCCGGGTAGCCGCACAACTGGACGTCACTGAGCGGGAGGACTTCCAGCAGGCGGCCCGGACCCTGCTGGCCCATCCCCTGGTGACAGAGTCTTGGCCGGATCCCGGAGCATTGGCGCTGATCCGCCGGTTCGAGGAGCCGCTGCGCAACGAGTTCTGGCGGATGTGCCGCTGGCGGCTCGACCTTGGGGCCCGGTGCGGACGGCTGCTCCGACGGCCGGCCGAAGCGAGCGCAGCGAGACCGGCACTGTCGCGTACCGGCCGACCCTTCTCCCCCTGGGCCTATGCCTACTGGTGCCTCATTCTGTCTGCGCTGGAGTCCGTCGGGATTCAGACCACCATCTCGGCACTGGCCGACGAGGTGACGAGGATCCGGGCTGGTGACGACACGCTTCCCGTGGACCTCACGGTATTCGAGCAGCGTCGGGCGTTCGTCGACGCCGTTGGCGCCCTCGAGCAGCTCGGGGTCCTGACCGTGGTCGACGGGGCGACCGACGCCTTCCTGACCACATCGCAGGAGCACGGGGGCGATGCCCTCTACGACGTCGACGCCGACGCCGCCGGCCACCTGCTGGTGTCACCTCCGACGGTGCTGGCCGGCGTCGACGCCCCCGAGGACTTCCTGGTCGAGTCGTACCCGGCCACGCCCGACGGGGCAGCGGCCAGAGTCCGCCACCAGGTCATACGGCGCCTCCTGCTGCAGCCCACCGTCTACTTCGACGAGCTCGGTGAGGAGGAGCAAGCGTTCGCCCGGCACCGGCGGGGGCGCCTGCGCGACGAGATCGAGCGGCTGACCGGACGGTGGCTGGAGATCCGATCCGAGGGCATGGCCCTGATCGAGGCCCCCTCGGCCATCACCTTCCCCGGCAGCGGGGCCGTGGCCCACGCCGCCCTCCTCTTCGGCGGTGAGCTCGTGGAAGACGCCTTGCGACTCACCGAGTCGGATGGCGAGACGATCTCGGACACCCCGGAGCCCGGGCGGCGTATCGGGGCCACCGCCGGTGAGGGGGCGTGGGAACGGGTGGTCGAGTCGTTCGGGGACCGGTTCACCGCCGACTACCGGGACGACCACCCGCGGCTCCGTCGCGACGCCCTCGGACTGCTGGGCCGTCTGGACCTGGTCCGAACGGACGGCGATGACCTCATCGTCCGGCCCGCCATGGCCCGCTACCGGGCGGAGGTGCGGCTGCCCGACCCGGTGCCGACCCTCTTCGGGGTGGCCGGGACGTCCGGAGCCGACCATGGGTGACGTCACCGGGTCCGGGGACAGCGGTGCGGAGCGGTGGCGACCCACCCGGGTGGGGATCCGCAACATCTGGGAGTACGACGACCAGGAGTTCCACTTCGTCGACGGGCGGCTGATCCTGCGGGGTCCGAACGGCTCGGGGAAGTCCAACGCGCTTGCCCTGCTGGTGCCCTTCGTCTTCGACGCCATCATGAGCTCGGGCCGAATGGACCCATTCGGGGGCGGCCGGTCGATGAAGACCCTCCTGCTCTCCGAACAGAAGGAGGAGGGAACAGGTGCCCGCTTCCGGCGTGAACAGAGGACCGGGTACGTCTGGATGGAGCTGTCGCGGGGCGACCGGTACCTCATCATCGGCTGCGGCGCCCGTGCCTCGGTGCAACGGGACGCCGAGGCCTGGTTCTTCGTTACTGACCGGCGGCCAGGAGAGGACCTCGATCTGGTGCCGGAGGGCACTCCTATGACCAGGGCCCAGTTGGTCGAAGCACTCGGGAGTGACGCCGTCCACGACACCGCCGAGTCCTACCGGGACGCCGTGGACCGAGCGCTGTTCGGGATCGGACCCGAACGCTACCGCCACCTGGTCGACCTCCTGCTGGTCCTGCGCCGGCCCCACCTGGCCGGCAAGCTCCACCCCGAGGAACTCTCGGCCGTGCTCACCCAGGGCCTCCCTCCGGTCCCCGACACCCTGGTGGCCGAGGTGGCGGCCAGCTTCGAGGACCTCGAAGCAGTGAAGAACGACCTGTTACGGCTCCGCCGCGCCGAACGAGCTGTCGACGACTTCTGCCCGCTCTACCGGTCCTACCTCCGCATCGTGGCCCGGACCCGAGCCGACGGTCTGCTCGAGGCCGTGCGGGCCAGCCGACGGGCGCGCTCCCAGCTGGCCGACTCGGAGCGAGCCCTGGCCCAGGCGATGACCGACCTGGAGGAGATCGAGCGGGCCCGGGACGAGTCCGGCCGACAGTTGAGCCGGGCCGAGGAGCGTTTGCGCGCCGTCCTCGAATCACCGGCCTTCCGGGACGCGGCGGCGCTGATCACGCTGGCCGACCAGGCCTCCGATGCCCGGAAGCAGGCGGACGGGGCCGCCGGCCTGGTAGACGAAGCGGTCCGGCTACGGGACGGAGTGGCCAACGAGGTTGAGCGCGCGGCGGGGGAGCTGCGCGCCGTCGAGGCCGAGGTCGACCGGCAGTTCGCCGACACGGCGCGGGCGGCCGACTCGGCAGGGGTGTCGTGGTCGGCACGGCGGGACGAGCTCTTCGTAGCTGGTCTGGACATCGCCCTCCGGTCGCCGGCGACCTTCCGTCTGGACGAAATCAGCCAGGTCCGCCGGGTCATTGAGTCCTCCCGGTCCGCAGCCCAGAGGGCGGCCGACGCAGAGGAGCGCGCCGGTGCCTCCGGCCGAGCGGCCGAGGATGCCGCCTCCCTGCGGGACTCGGCGGAGGGTGTGCTCAGTGACGCGGTGGCCACCCTGGTCGATGCGATCCGGGTGTGGAACGGGTCGACCGGTGCGCTGACCTCCGCTGAAGGGCAGCTCCTCATCGACGCCGCCGGTAGCGGTAGCGGTGGCGGTGGGGCGAAAGCCACGCTGTCCGAGGCGTTGACCGGGCTGTTGGGACCCAAACGACAGGAGCTCGGTGTCGCCCTGGCCCGAATCGGTGATCGCCGTGAAACGACGGCCGACGAACGCCGAACGTTGGTGGAGGAGCGGAACCGGGTCGCCGACGATCCCCTTCCTGCTCCCGACCGGCTCCCCGTCCGACCGGCCGACCGCGCCGGCCGGTCCGGGGCGCCGCTCTTTGCCTGCTGCGACTTCCGGGAGGGAGTAACCGAGCATGACCGATCGGGCATCGAGGCCGCACTCCACGCTGCGGGCCTGCTCGACGCCTGGGTGTCGGGGGACCGGTTGGGATCCGGGCCCCCTCCTGGCGGCACCGAACTCGATGCCTGGCTGGTTGCAGGCCCGGCCACGGACGGCCCGTCCCTCCACGACGTGCTCATCGCCGACCCGGCCCCGGGTTCGGGCCTGGGCCTCGAGGTCGTCACCGCCGTGCTCCGGTCCATCCCCCTGTCTGACACGGACATCGGCATCCTCCCCGACGGTCGGTTCTCGCTCGGGCCACTGAGCGGCCGGTACGCCAAGGGCACCGCAGAGTTCATCGGGTCGACGGCCCGGGAGACCCGCAGGAAGCGTCGGCTGGCTGCGCTCGATGCCATGGTGGCCGGCGTCGACTCGGTGCTCGTAGCCCTGGACGAGGAGCGCCGCGGCGTCGAGGGCCGGCTCGCCGAGCTCGATACGGCCGAGGCGTCGCTGCCGAGTTCCGATGCGGTCGTCGCGGCCAGAGCGGACCGGGACCGTGCCGTGACCGTGGCCTCCGAGCGAAAGGTCATTGCCGAGCGTGACCGGAACGCGGCCGTCGAACGCCGCACGGAGGCCGCTCAGGCCGCCGAGGTGGTACGGACGGAGGCGACTCGGCTCGGCCTACCCACCGACGCCGACGGGCTCGAGGGCGCCACCTCGGCGGTCCGCGGCTACGAGGAGCTGGTGGGGGAGCTGCTGCGGCTGGTCGACCGGGCCGCCCATCTGGGCCGGCAGGCCGACGAGGTGACCGGTCGGATGCACCGATGCCAGGAGGCTCTGGACCGACGCCAGCACGAGCACCGGGCGGCCGAGGAACGGGCCGACGGGCTGGCGGCGCGGGTTACCGAGATGCGCCGCCAGCTGGGCCCGGACGCCGAGGCACCCCTGCGACGGCGCCAGGAGCTCGAGGACGAGCTGATCACCCGGAAGGGTGAAGTCGAAGCGATGACCGAGGCCACCATCGCCCGGAGCGAAGGAGTCGGATCGGCCAGGTCCCTGGCCGTCTCGGCCACTGAGGCGGTGGAGCGGGCGGACCGGAGCGCCGAGGTGCAGCGGTCGAGCGCCGCCGTGCTGGCCCGGGCCGAAATGTGGGACGCCGTCTCGGAGGGCGACGGGGACGACCGGAGGAACGGCGATGCAGCCACAGACGCAGAGGGGGCAGCGGCCGCACCGTCCGGCGATCTGGTCGAGCTGTGCCGGTTCGTGGTCCAGGCCACCGCCAACGTGGAGGCAGGACCCGAGGCGGTCCGGGCCGCCACCAACCGGCTGGACATCGCCTACCGCGTCCTCATGGACGGCCTGCAGAACGGGTTCGAGCCCGCCCAGATCCACGACGATGGAGTGGGGATCGTGCAGGTGACGTCGGAGACAGGGACGATCTCGGTGCTCCAGCTGGCCCGCGAGCTGGCCACACAGGTGGCCCAGCACGAGGAGCTCCTCGATGAGCGCGACCAGGAGATCTTCGAACGCCACCTGCTCACCCGGGTGTCGGAGGCGCTCCGGGATCTGCTCAACAACGCGCACGAGCTGGTGGAGGACATCAACGCATGCCTGCGCGACACCTCCACGGCCAGTGGGCTCCGGGTCCGGCTCCGATGGCAGCTCGATCAGACCTCGACGGCTCAGCAGGACGCCATGGAACTGCTCAGGAAGACGCCCGAGCTGCTGGGCCCCGACGAGCGCGAGCGCCTGCGCCGGTTCTTCGCTGGCGCCATCGCCGAGGAGCGGGCGGCCAACCCGGGAGCAGGCTACGAAGCAGTGCTGAACAGGGTGTTCGACTACCGGGCCTGGCACTCCTTCGTGCCGTTCCTGGTGCTGCCGACCGGGGGGAGCAGGCAGTTGACCCGGTCGGTGTTCCGCAGCCTCTCCGGAGGCGAGCAGTCGGTCTCCCTGCACCTCCCCCTGTTCGCCGCTGCGGCCGCCCACTACAACGCGGCCGGAGACGGAGCGCCGCGTCTGATCGCTCTGGACGAAGCGTTCGCCGGCATCGACGAAGGCATGCGGGCCGACCTCATGGGCCTGCTGGTCCGGTTCGACCTCGACGTGATCATGACCGGGCACGAGCTGTGGGGGGCCTACGAGCAGGTACCGGGAGTGATGATCTACGACCTGCTGCGGCGGCCGCCGGCCGAGGGGGTCAGTTCCATGCCCATGCGGTGGGACGGCGGTGCCCTGGTGGAGGAGCGGACGCTGACACTGGTGCGACCGCGCCCGACCGAGACGACGGAGCTCTCCCTGTGAGCACCGCGTGGTGACCGGGTGGGAGTCGGTCGACCCCGAGGTCGCTGAGCTGCTGGCCGGCCCGGACCTCGACAAGCTGTGGCGGGCCGCCCGTCGCCGGCTCGAGGGAAACGGGTTGACCCTCTACGGGACGCCCCTGGTGCTGAAGCGGTTGAGCCGGGACGAAGCCACCGCCGTCGCCGGCCTGCTGGGCATCCTGAGACCACGGAGCGAGGCCCGGGTCCGCCTCGACGCCCTGGATCTCGTCCTGCGGACCAGCAGCGCCGGCCATGGGCTCATCGACGTACTGGTCGCGCTAGGAGGCCCGCTACGTGATCGGCGGGCCGAGAAGGAGGCGACCGCATATCGACAGGCCACGACGTGGGCGGGGCTCGGCGCCCACCCGGCCGTCATCGTCGACCCCCGTCTCGCCGACTGGCTCTCAGACCTGCGGGGATCGGGTCTGGCCAGCCGCCTGGCCGGAGCGGACGGGGTCGAGCGCCTCGTCGGCCAGGCGCTCGATGTGCTGGCCCGCCTGCCCGGGGACGGGATCGGTCTCGCCGTGCTGGCCGCCGAGACGACGGGTGACGCCCACGGTCTCGATCGCGGTCGTCCGACAGGGACGCTAGTCCTGCATGCGCTGGGTTCGCTGTCCGATGAACCACCACCGCAGGACGCCGGCGAATGGCGGGCGGCCTGGCAGGCGGCCGGGGTCGTCTGCGATGACCTGTCCTGTCACGTCCTGGTGATGAACCTTCGCCCCCGGGGGTCGTCCGAGCTGATCGGCGGCATGGTCCGCGATCATGCTGACTTCGGTGAGCCGATCCGGCTCACCCTCCGCCAAGTATCGGCGGGCGAGCTCGAGCCCGAATCGCCCACCACCATCTTCTGCTGCGAGAACCCCGCCGTGGTGGCTACGGCTGCCGATCGCCTGGGCGAAGAGTCAGCCACCTTGGTGTGCTTGGAAGGGGTCCCGAGCACGGCTGGCCTGGTACTGCTGGAGCGGCTGGCTGCAGCTGGCTGCCCCCTCCGCTACCACGGCGACTTCGACTGGGCCGGCCTCTCCATCTTCTCGACGTTGCGTCGCCGGTTGGAGGTCTCGCCCTGGCAGTTCGGCGCCGACGACTACCGGTCGGCCGTGCGTGACGCCGGAGGCGGCATCACACTTACCGGTCGTCGGACAGAGTCGCCGTGGGACAGTGCCCTTGCGCCCACCATGGCCGAATCGGGTGTGGCCGTCTTCGAGGAACAGGTCGTCGATGGACTTCTGGAGGACCTGTGACCGTTGGTTCAGGGCTGCAAGCCGGATGTGCCAAGGTGCTTCACCACAATTCGGCGAACGAAGCCAGGAGTGATGCAAGGTGGCTCCTGCCGCTCTCACTCGAGAGGCTCCTTGTCTCCGGTGATGATGAGGTCACCGTGGTCCCCCGGGCCAAGGAGACCAGGTAGGTCTCATCGGTGTCCCTGACGCCGGGCTCCCCCGCCGGAAGATCAGGCACGGGGTCCGGCATCATTTCGATCAGTTCGAGGTAGGCGGACGCGGCGTCGTTCGTGTCCCCAGGAGCCTCGAACGTGAAGGATTAGTAATATATTACCCTTTATAGTCACTAAACGTACTATAATGCTTCCTGGAGGTGGTCCAAGTGAAGCGTACCCATGCCTATCTTCCCCAGACTCTTGACGCCGTCCGGGTCTTGGGTCTACAGGTCTCGGCGGCACGCCGGAGCCGTCGCATGACAGCCCGGGATCTCGCCGACCGGGCCCATATCGCTACGAAAACCCTCAGCAAGGTGGAACACGGGGACCCAACCGTCGCCATCGGCACCGCCTTCGAAGTGGCCAGCCTCGTCGGCGTCAGCCTGTTCGCTCCTGATCCAGCCGAACTCCCGGCCATCCTCCACCGCCAGGAGGACCGGCTGGCGCTGCTGCCCGGCAGGGTCGTCGACCGTCGCGACCCACCGTCGAATGAGTTCTGAATACGACCAGGCATTCGTCTGGGTGTGGCTGCCCGGGAGAAGCGAGCCGATTGTGGCCGGGCGCCTGGATCTTGTCGGGGATGTGGTCACGTTCATCTACGGCCGCAGCTACCTCGAGCGACCGGAACGGGTCCCGCTCTTCCTGCCCGAGCTTCCCTTCGGGGATGCGACCCTCTATCCACTGGACGGCATGCGCGCTCCAGGGTGCATCGCCGATTCAGGTCCCGACAGCTGGGGGCAGCGGGTCATCCTCCGACGTCTAGGGGCTGAGGCCGCAGAGCAGGTCGGGCTGCTGACCTACTTCCTCGAGTCGGGCACCGACCGGTTCGGGGCGCTCGACTTCCAGGCCAGTCCCACGGTGTATGAGCCCCGCATCACCCATGCCACGTTGGAGGACCTGCTGACGGCCGCCGACCTGGTGGAGGCCGGCCTACCCCTCAGCCCCGAACTCGAACTGGCCATTCTCCACGGTTCGTCGCTGGGTGGGGCACGCCCGAAGGCTCTCCTCACCGGCCCGGACGGCCGAAGGCTGATCGCCAAGTTCGCTCAACGCTCGGACAACTATCCCGTCGTCAACGCCGAGGGGGCGGCCATGGATCTCGCCCGACGCGCCGGGTTACACGTCGCACCCGCCGAGGTCGTTCACTGCCTGGATTCCGACGTTCTCCTCGTCGACCGATTCGATCGGAGCACGAGTGAGGGTGAACGCAGGCTGACCGTGAGCGCGCTGACCATCCTGCAACTCGACGAACGTTGGGCCAGGTATGCGACGTATACAGGGCTGACTGAGGCGATCCGTCTGCGGTTCACCGATGCGGCGTCCACGCTGCGGGAACTCTTCTCCCGGATCGCCTTCAATATCTGCGTCGGCAACACCGATGACCACGCCCGAAACCACGCCGCCTTCTGGGATGGTCGAGAGGAGCGGTTGACGCTCACCCCCGCCTATGACGTGTGCCCCCAACAACGTTCGACGGGTGAGGCGAGCCAGGCCATGGCCTACGGTCCCGACGGCGAGCGGCGATCCCGGCTGGCGCTCCTTGTGGACACCGCTCATCTCTATCTCCTCGAACGGGTTGAGGCACAGGAGATCGTCGATCGGATTGTCGCGGTGATCCGGGCCGAGTGGAGCGACGTCGCTGACCGGGCCCGCCTCACGCAAGCTGACCGGGATCTGCTCTGGGAGAGCCAGATTCTCAACCCGTCGATCTTCTACGAAGGGTGACTCCCACCAAGGCCCCGCTATCCGAGCCACCAGGTGTTGAGGCGTAGTGCTACTCACTCAGACCACTCGATCCGTGGAAGGTCCCTCGGTCCGGCCTCGATCAACGCTACAACTTCGTCGGCGTTGGCGACGCGCCCGCCCCAGGCATCTATGCCGACGTTGATCTGCCTGCCGGACTGCAGCCAACTCTCGTGGACGTGCCCGTGGACCAACCATTCACTGGTGTCTGCTGGTCGCTCCGCCGCATACCGCAGAACGTCGGTTGAGTCCTTTTAGGCACTATACGCAGGACTTTTAGTCCATCCTGCAGAGGGTTGTTGGCTATATTGCTCACGCAAGTGCTCAACGTAAGCGTATGACCTGAACTTTTAGCGCGCTCGGCAGTGTGTGAATTCAGGACATCGGACACCGCCACTTCCGTGGATGTGTCAAGACATGGGAGACCGCTACTGAGGAGGGTCTCCTGTGGACATGGGCCGGTTTCTCATCGAGATGCATCTGCGAACGGGCAAACCGATCAAAGAGCTGGCCCGGACCCATGGCGTGAACCCGAGCTGGCTCTTCAAGTTGTTCCGCCGCTACCGACTGGAGGGCCCGGCCGGTCTCGAGCCCCGCAGCCGGCGTCCTAAGTCCTCGCCGTCTCGGATCGCCGATCTTTACGAGGACGAGATCGTGGCTCTGCGCAAGGAGCTGACCGATGCCGGCTTCGACGCCGGGGCGGCCACCATCCACTTCCACCTTAGTCAGCGACACCGCCAGGCGCCCTCGGTTCCCACCATCTGGCGGGTGCTCCGGGCCCAGGGCTTTGTCACCCCCCAGCCGAAGAAGCGGCCCACGAGCTCCTACACCCGTTTCGTGGCCGATCTGCCCAACGAGCGCTGGCAGGCCGACATGACCCACGTGCCGCTGCCTAACGGCGAGGTGTTCGAGGTCCTCAACATCATCGACGACCACTCGAGGCTGTGCGTGGCCTCCAGGGTCATGAACGTGGTCAGAGCCCACGACGTCGTCCGAGTCCTGCACAAATCGGCTGAGACCTGGGGTATCCGGCCTCGTTCCTCACCGATAACGGGCTCATCTTCACGGCGCGGACCCGCTTCGGCGTCGAGTGTGTGGTCGAGCAAGAGCTGTTCGCCCTCGGCATCACGGCCAAGCACTCACGTCCCTACCATCCCCAGACCTGCGGCAAGGTCGAGCGATTCCACCAGACGCTCAAGAAGTTCGTGGCCGCCCAGAAGAACATCGTGACCAAGAAGCAACTCCAGCGCGCCATCGACCGCTTCGTCGCCTACTACAACGACGTCCGACCCCATCAAGGCGTGAAACGTCGCACCCCCCGATCGGTCTTCGAAGCGCGGGAGAAGGCGGCGCCGACCGCACCGCTGATCAAGATCAACGACCGGCGCCTGCGCCTGGACAAGGTGGACTCGGCCGGTTCGGTGACCCTGCGCCATCGAGGCCAGCTCCACCACATCGGCATCGGTCGTGCCTATGCCGGTTGGCGGGTGGCCATGCTCATCGAGGGACTCGACATCGAAGTGGTCGGCCTGGGCGGCTCACCCCTGCGGCGCCTCGTCCTCGACCCAACCAAGGACTACCAACGCATGCCATGACGGGAATGTCCTGGTCTACGATGTCTTGACACACCGGTCTCCGATGTCTCGCGACATCACAGTGCGCGCTCGGCAGGATTCGAACCTGCAACCTTCTGATCCGTAGCGCGCCCTCTGATCGTTCCGCCCCGTCCCGGTATGTTCCGCACTGTCGCAAATCTGCAGCTCGCATGGGGTGCAATTCTCGGACCGCGAAATCAACTGGGACGGCAAGGGACGCGCTGGGACCCAATTGTTGGCTTTTTTGTTGGCTTTTCGTGGCACCGAATCCCACGGCGTTTCATCGTTTGTTGCCTATTCGCAGATCGCGATGAAGAACTCAGACCAGGCCGATTTCTCCTCACCTCGACTGGGCGTTCCGAGGCGAAGATGCACTGCGTGAAACACCGCTTCGTCTGACTGGCGACATGATGGTCATACGGGGCGAAAGTGACGGTCACCCGCTCCGATGTGGACACCCCTGCTCGCCCTCGACGGCGGTCCCCAATTTCAACCCACGAATTTCAAGCACGTCAAGCATCGTTATTGCGAATCGGTCGAAGCCCCGCGAACTCACATGCTCCACAGTGCCTGGGTGGGTGACATCCGCGCAGCTCGCAGGGCCGGCAAGAGTCCGGCAACTGCGCCGATGATGAGAGAAGCGGCGAAGCCGCCAAGCCAGGCTTCAGGTGGCACGACGGTGGCCCAGCCTTTGGTGTGGGCGTACACGGACGTGGACACGACGCCGAGCCCAACGCCAACGACGCCGCCAAGGAGGCCGAGAAAGACGGCTTCCGAGAGAAACTGGGTACGGATATGGCCCCTGGTAGCGCCGAGCGCCCGGCGCAGGCCGATCTCAGAGCGCCGCTCGAGAACGGAGATGATCATGATATTGGCGACACCGACGGCGCCTACCAGAAGGGCGACAGCACCGAGGCCAAGAAACAGGCCGTTCAGGGCGCTTTTGGCGTCGGCCTGAGCGACCAGGGCGGAGGAGGGTTGGCTGACATCGACCTCGCCGGGGTTTTCGGGGTTGGCGGTGGCAGCGAGAAGGGTGTCGACGGCGTTCACTCGGTCGTCTTGGGTACGGAGGTAAACAGTGGAGGGATGGCCATCGAGGCCTAGGTACTTCTCTGCTATCGGGTAGCCGACCAGGACGGAGGAGTCGATGGCAGAGGCGAGTACGGCCGGCTTGAGGGTGCCGGCCACGTAGAACCAGTGGCCGCCGACCCAGATGCGTTCGCCGGGGTAGATGCGATCGATCCCGAGGCGCTGTGCGGCAGCGGCGCCGAGGACGGCGACCGGTTCTCGGGCAGTTGCCGCGTTGAGGTAGTGGCCCTGGGCGACGCTGGTGGCGACCGCCTGGAGGAGGTCGAGGGATGCGGCTTGGACCGTCAAGGCGTTGGTGTCGATTGAGGGGATGTAGGGGTTGCGGTAGGCATTGGCGCCGCTCACCGTTCCGGTGGTCTGCACCTGCAGCACACCGGGGATCCGGCCGATCATCGCTGGTGCCGTGATGGGCAACTCGGCAGGGGCGCCGGTGACACTCTGGCCGTTGCTGACGGCGAGCAGATTGGTACCGAGTTGGCTGATCTCGTTGAGCAGGCCGGCCTGAGACGAGGACGAGAGACCGAGGACGGCGACGATGGCGGCGACACCAATGGCGATACCGAGGGCGGACAGTCCGGCTCGTAGCTTCCGTGTGCGTAGTCCGACGGTGGAGAGTCGGGTCAAGTCGGATAGTGGTAGCCGCCTCCGGGTCGGACCGCTTTTGTCGGTCATGACGGTTCCTCAGTCAGGGGTACGACGGACGTAGCCTGCGGTGCGCCGGGTGGGTGATGAGCGAGCGGGCGGAGGTGGGGGTCAGATCCGACTGCCGGGCCAGTGTCAGCGACGATGTGGCCGTCAAGGATCTTGACCTTGCGGGGCATGCGCTCGGCGATGGCCTGGTCGTGGGTGATGACCACGATGGTCGAGCCGGCCTGGTGAAGCTGATCAATCAGGGCCAGGATGGCGTGGCCGGTGGCCTGGTCGAGGTTGCCGGTCGGCTCGTCCGCCAGCACGATGGCAGGCTGGCCGACCAAAGCCCGGGCGATGGCGACCCGTTGGCGTTGCCCGCCAGAGAGCTGGGTTGGACGGGCATGAGGACGCTGGGCCAGGCCGACCAGATCGAGGGCGTCGAGGGCCCGCTGGCGGCGCTGCTTGAGGGGGACGCCGGCGTAGAGGAGCCCATCGGCCACGTTGTCCAACACGGTGGCGTGCTCGGCCAGGAAGAACTGTTGGAATATGAACCCGATACGGCTGGCCCGTAGATAGGCGACGTCGTCGTCGGCCATGGTGGCGACGTCGAGGCCGGTGATCCGTACATGGCCGCTGGTCGGTCGGTCGAGGGTACCCATCAGTTGCAGCAGCGTGGTCTTTCCCGACCCCGAGGGGCCGACAATCCCGACCAGCTCGCCTTGGGCAATGGTGAGGTTCACCCCGCGCAAGGCCATGACGGGTAGCTCGCCGGGATAACTCTTGATCACATCGTCGACTTCGAGTACCGGAACCTGTTCCTCGTCAGTAACCGAGTCGTTGCCAGCGACAACCGGGTGCTTGTCGGGTGTGGGGGGCAGGGTGCAGGTCATGTAGTCGGGACCACCACGTTCTGTCCGGCGACCAGCCTTGAGCCGGTGACCTGTACCAACCCGTCGGCGTCGTCAAACAGTCCGAGCGAGACCGGCACAAGATGGTTGACCCCGCCCGCGCCGAGTACCTCGACGGCATAGCCACCACCGGACTGAGCCAGTAGCGCTGTCACTGGTACCACCAGCGCGCTGGGTACGCTGGCGGTGGTGATGGTGACCTGTACCGGAGCCTGATCCCACGTACCCGTGGCGGCCGGGTCCGATGGGTTGACGTCCACGGTGATGGTCGGTGTGGGGCTGCTCCCCGAGCTGTCTGACGGGCAGGTGCCGGATGCCGGTGTCGCGGAGTTGGAGCTGGAGCCGCTGGACCCGGAGTTCGATGGGCAGGTAGCGACCGTACCCACCGAAGAGACGACACCCGGGGTGGCCTGGTTGTTGGGCAAAGTGATCGTCACCGTGTCCCCGACCGCCACGTCGGTCTGTTGCGAGGCGTCCACCGCCACCTGCGCCTGGCGAGTGGTCGAGCTTCCCTGCATCACCGTCTGGCCCGCGATGGTGCTGCTCCCGAGCTGCGCTAACAGGTTCGTGACCCGCACGGCGGTGGGTTCGAACACCGCCTGACCAAGAGCCAACGTGCCGTTCCGGGTCACCCCCAGGTCGGCTTGGAGCTTCTTCAAGGCTGCGGTGGTGGCCGAACCGAAAAAGGAGGAAGTTGCACTCAGCTGGGCCGACGTGGCGTAGCCCAGCCCGACCAGATCCGCGTTGAGCTCAGCCACGTCGGCCCCGCTCGCTCCAGCCGACAGGCTCCGATAGGCAGGTGTCGAGCCATACAGGAGTACCACCGGGCTGTCGTTCACCCGGTAGAGCACCTGACCCTGGGAGATCACTTGGCCGGGCACGGGCACCTCGGTGTACGTCCCGATGGTTTGGTTGATCACGGAGTACGGCGAACCATCCGGGCCTGCCTGGTAGGTCAGTGTCCCACTCAGGGAGGCCATGGCCGAGAGTTCCCGCTGTTCCACCTTCACCGTCTGCGACGCCGGCTCCTGAGTGACAGAGGTTGCCTGCCTTCCACTGGACATGACGACCAACCCACCGGTGGCAATAGCGAGAGCCAGGACGGTCACTCCGGCCAGCACCCAGGTCTTCTGCTTCACTGGACCACCCGCCCAAGCTCGCATGAAATGGTGCTGCCCTTGTCCGCCGCGGCTCGGAGCCTCGATCGAACGCCCCTCCGCGCCGCGGATGGGAGTCGACTCGCGGCGACGAAAGGCCCAGAGGGGAAGTAATCGAGGTCGCTAACGCTCGCCCAGTAGGCGGAATTCACTGCCTTCTCAGAATCGGTATCGGAGGTGCCGCCGCGACGCCCTTCAGCCCGGATGGAAAGCTCGAACCTGCGAATTGGCCGGCAGTCACCTTCACCCCGCTCCGGATTCGGTGCCGGCTCCCCTTCGCCTCCAGCGGAAGCGACGAGCTGCTCGACCTCTGTCCTGCAGTTGGTGGTCATCCGCCGAGACCCCCGACGGATGGCTTCGTGGACTTGCAGGCGTCCATCGCCGACTGCAGCTGCGGCGAACTCGACTGGATGCCAGAGTCGTGCACTTCGCTGCCCGAGAACGTCGGGTCGGGAAAGTCCGACATCCCGTGGCCACGGATGCACTGGGCCCAGTTGAGCCACGCCTGCTGTTGGGCGGAGGACAGCTGCTGGACCGTTGAGTTCCAAGGCGACGGAAGGGCCCTGCAAGCCTGTAGAGCAGCTTGGAATGCAGTTGAGTTCGGGTCAATTCCGGAGGTCCGGTAGCCGTAGTGCCCGCTGGGGGTTTGCACCGGGTCGGGGAAGTTCGGGACGCCGTGGCTCCGTAAGCACTGGGAGTAGGCCACAGCTTCGGCGAGCGACGACCCCGCCCCAGAGCCGGCCGAAGCTGATCCTCCGCTCGAGCCGACGCCGGGGACCGTCGCACCACCTGAGCAGCCGGCAAGGGTGAGTCCCAGGGCCACAACCGCGGCAGCCCACAGATGCGACGAGCGTGTGATTCCCCTTGTCGACACAATCCGGCCCTGGCGTTTCGAGGGACTTTCACCTGCTATTTGTGGCGGCTCGCTGTAGGTCATGCATCGAGTCAAGCCAGCCTGACGTTGCCAGCACGTATGTGGTTTTCGATACGCCGGCGATATGCCCCGTGCCTAGGATGAAGTGAAAGTGCGTGTGTTGATCGTCGAGGATGAGCCTTACATGGCAGAAGCCATCCGCGATGGTCTTCGCCTGGAGGCGATCGCCGCTGACATCGCCTGTGATGGTGACGCGGCCCTAGTACTGCTGAACATCAACACCTACGACATCGCCATCCTTGACCGCGACGTCCCCGGCCCCTCCGGCGACGAGATCGCCAAACACATCGTCGCCTCCGCCAGCGGAATGCCAATCCTCATGCTCACCGCTGCCAACCGGCTCGACGACAAGACCTCCGGGTTCGAACTCGGCGTCGACGACTACCTCACCAAGCCGTTCGAGTTTCGAGAGCTTGTGCTCCGAATCAGAGCGCTCGACCGCAGGCGCGCCCACAGCAGGCCACCCGTGCGGGAGATCGCAGGCCTGCGTCTGGATCCGTTCCGACGGGAGGTCTTCCGCGACGGCCGCTACATAGCACTCACCCGCAAGCAGTTCGCCGTCCTCGAAGTTCTCGTTGCCGCCGAAGGCGGCGTCGTCAGCGCCGAAGAGCTCCTGGAACGAGCCTGGGATGAGCACGCAGACCCGTTCACCAACGCCGTGCGCATCACAGTTTCGGCCCTGCGCAAACGCCTCGGCGAACCCTCGATTATCGCCACTGTGGCCGGTGTCGGCTACCACATCGATGCTCAACCAAACGCCGCTCCTGAGGGAGGAGGCAATGGATAGAACTCCAGGTCTGAGTGTTCGCCTCAAACTTACCCTCACCTATGCCGGCTTCGTCTTGCTCGCCGGCGGTTTGCTGCTCGCCGCCGTGTGGTTGTTCCTGCTGCGCTACGTGCCCAGAGGCGAGACCGTCATTGTCCACCACCAGCAAGTCCTCGTAAGGCCAGGCCGTGGCGATCTCTTGCGCCACTTCGCTCCGGCAGCCGCCATCTTGCTGGCGTTCCTCGTTGTGTTCGGCCTCCTGGGAGGATGGCTTCTCGCCGGCCGGATGCTCGCCCCTCTCACTCGCATTACCGACGCCACACGCAAGGCCACAACCGGAGCGCTCTCTCATCGGATCCGGCTACCGGGCCGCAAGGATGAGTTTCGCGAACTTGCAGACGCAGTCGACACCATGCTCGCCCGCCTCGAGACGCAAGTCGCCGAACAGCAGAGATTCGCGGCCAATGCTTCCCATGAGTTGCGCACCCCGTTAGCTATCACGCAGACACTGCTCGACGTGGCCCGCGAAGATCCGAACAGCGACACCGGCGAACTCGTCGACCAGCTACACGCCGTCAACGCTCGGGCGATCGACCTAACCGAGGCGTTACTCGTGCTGAGCCGCGCCGACCAGAAGTCCTTCACCCCTGAACCCGTCGACCTGTCCCTTTTAGCCGAAGAAGCTACCGAAATACTCCTCCCCCTTGCCGAAGGACATGGCGTCACCGTCATAATTTCGGGCGACATGACATTCGCCTTCGGCTCACACGCGCTCCTGCTGCAATTGACGACGAATCTCGTTCATAACGCGATCGTCCACAATCTGCCTGAGCAGGGCTTGGTGTGGGTCACGACCAGCGTTCATCCCCGGTCTGTGGTGCTGACCGTAGAGAACACTGGCCCGAAGCTCACCCCGCAGTTAGCTTCCACGCTGACCGAGCCTTTTCGCCGCGGCACCGAACGTGTTCGCACTAACGACGCGGGTGTCGGCCTCGGCTTGGCGATTGTAAAGAGCATCACCCACGCCCACGACGGAGACGTCACTCTCACCCCAAGGGCGGCTGGTGGGCTCTGTGTCTCGGTGCAGCTACCGTCGGCGCTAGCGCAGAACGACAGATGAGATTGGCGGGAATGTTCGGAGTAGCGAAGCGCCCCTATACGTGCGCCACATCGTCGGTCGAAGTCAGAACGACATCGTGCCATTCAGTCCCAGGTCGTCTTAACCTATCCAGCGGCGTCTCAGGCGCTTGTTGGCTTTTCTATAGATCCATTTATGGCGTTCGAACTGGGCTTTTAGGCTAACGAGGGCGAAGTTGTTGGCTACGTTGCTTACACAATCAATCCTCTAAGGCTCTGACCTGGACTTTTAGCGCGCTCGGCAGGATTCGAACCTGCAACCTTCTGATCCGTAGCCGTCCTTTGAGTCGTTTCAGGAGATCCCGGCAAGTCCCAAATTGTCTCAAATGCGCAGGTCAAATGGGGTCTAATTTCGGAACCCTGAAATCGTGTGGGACCCGTTGCTACACCTTGGGACCCAATTGTTGGCTTTTTGTTGGCTAAATTCGCTCCTTGCAGGCGGTCGAATCAGAACGTTCTGCCCACTGTTGCGCCCCTTAAAAGACCAAGTCAGAAGATTGAACCAGAAAGTCGGGGTAAGCCTACTGGGCTCCCCCAGATCGAGCAGCCATGTGGAGCTTCTGACTCTGGTCAGATGTTCTGAACCAAATCGGTCGCACGGTGAGAGGTACCGCCAGGTTCTCGCCAACCGCCAAATTGCCAACCCCGAATACGGACGGCCTGCCAAGCGTCCACGCCTTGCCAGTTTTCGGATAGAAACACTCACGTCCATGCGCAGCGTGACATCGACTTCGGCAGTCAGGGTCAGAACTCGACTCGGTAGCGCGGGGTAAAGGGAACGGCGGTTGGCCGGATACCAGCCATTCGGTCCACCCGATAGCTCCGCAACTCGCCCTGATCGTTAGCGACAAAGAGGACAAGATTGCCGTCTCGCGTGCGCCGCAGCGCATACGGCTCGACTCGACGAACTCCCTGACGTCCCTCGGCCGCCCGGTAGTCGATATCCACCTTCAGTCGGTTCGAGCCGGCGTAGCGGAGGAGTTCAAGGGGGACCTGGCGCCTCCAGGATGTGATTGCCTGCGGAGCATCCCAGGTTGCGTCGGGTTGTCCAACCTCGGCCCGGGGCAGCTGTGCAATCTGTCGCGACCCGTCCAGCCAGCCGAAGACGCTGTCGAGGGTCGACCAGAATGATTCGAAGGGCGGCAGGGGGCTCGGCAGCTGATGTCCGAGCATGTTGCTCCACTCACTCTCGAGCTCCGCCCGAAAGGGCGACTCATGAATCGACTCGAGGGTGGGAACTTCGATGCGGGCATGAGCGCATTTCTGCTGCAGCACACGGCGGACAGCGCCGGAGAGTCCGATCACGTCCCGGTGCCGGTGCATGTGGACCACGTCGTAGAGGTCTCGCGGCCGACATCGTTCGGCAAGTGCACGGAGCTTCTCCCCGAACAGTTCGGTGATCGAGTAGCTCCAGACACCCGGGCCCGGGAACGCGTCACTGTAGGGATGTCCGATCGGACGGGCTACCGGGCGCTCCACCAGGACCTCATCGGAGGTGAGGTCCAGCTTGACCTTCGGTAGTGACGACTGGCCACTCGGCCCCCGGTACGCGACCCGTCCTTCGACCGTTGGGCGTCCTCGCCGGTTCATCCGTTGTCGAAATGAACTGTCGTCGACGATCAGCTCGATACCCGACTCCTCTCGGACCCACCCAGCGATCTCCCCGAAGATCCGTGTGAGATCGTCCGGCTCCTCGGGTCCACCGTCGACGATGGTGAAATCGAGATCCTCCGAGAACCGAAACGTCTCGTAGTAGCACTTGCGAAGGCACGTCCCGCCCTTGAATACCCAAGATCGGGAGAGCTCGTCGTGGCTGGCGATCCCGGCCAGGAGCCACCCGAGCAGGTAGTCCTTCTCGATCACGTCCACCGCGAGCGACCACTCGGCCCTTAGCCCCAAGAGCTCCCGCTGGGTGATCATGACGCCCCTTCACGAACGATCGTCACGTTCACCAGAAGTCCCCACCGCATGACCCGTCGCCCTTGCCGTGGCCCGTCCGGGTCCAGTGACGAGATCCCCGCAGACAGTCGATCCCGGCAGGCTGTGATGAAATTCGGCCCTCCGAGGTCGAGCGTTTCGGCGACGAATCCGAGGCGTTTGAAGACCGCGTGGTTCCCCAGTCGGTCTCCGTACTCGACAAGTAGATCCGGGTCGTTCTCATCAAGGTACGCACTGAGAATCTCTGCACCGTGGCGGATGCCACCGCCAAGCTTGGGGGAGTCGAAGATGTCGACTACCGTCCGAGCCGGGTCTGCGAAGCGGAGCCGGGAGTTGCCCATCCAATCGCTCTTCACTCCCCAACCGAGCGCGTCTCCGGCGACATGGTTGACGAGGTAGTCGTGATCGAGGAGCCGAACTGTGGAGTTCCGGACTCGCTCTGTCGTCTTCAGGACGGTGGTGCGGAAGACCTGCTCGGTGAGGGCCCAGTGCCTAGCTGATGTCCAGCCGGTGAAATAGCAGGGGGACCAGACTTCAGAGGCGACGAGCAGCGGATCCTCGGACCAGGCGGCCGGATTAACCGCATCGACAGGAACTCCGATGTAGAGGCCCCGACGTACGCGTCTGACCCAACCGTCATTGGCCCAGCGGGCCAATTTCTTGGCGGCGGCCTCCGCATCCACGCCGAGGGCGTCGACGACGTCTGTGGGAGTGATGAACCGCCGCCCAGGGACCATGACCCGGGCCAGATCGACCCGCCCCCGTCCACTGATCCCGGCTGGTACTGACATACCTGTACATTCTTCCAGAAGTGAGTTATTGGCGTTAGACTATCAGAGATGGTGAAGAGCCGATAACTCCATCGCAGCAAGAACTAGTGGATTTTGAGAGTTACTTTGGCAGGCTAGATTCTCAGTCGACGTGACCAACGACTACGAGATCATGGTCGAGACCTTCGACCCGGTCGAGAGTGCGCCGGGCGACCGTAGGTTGCGGCGAGGCCATTGCCCTGGCAGCGCGTGCGGCCCGATCGGTCCAGATGTCGAGCAAGAGCAGACTCAGGTTCGACACGACCGCCGCACCGATGATCGCCGTGATCCACGCCATCAGTCCACTGGTCACGTGAAAACCGAGTGCGGCTCCAACCACCGCACCGACACCCGCGGCACCGATGCCCTTGGCCCGCATCGCCTTTGGCGTGTCGATGCGGACCCAGCCGGCGTAGACCCCGAGCCAGATCGGCACCGCGATCGAGGCCACTGCCAGCAGCTGGTCGTCAAGCGGCAGGTTGGGCCAGAACCGCAGTACCAACAGTGCGCCGAGGAACCATCCGCCGAGTCCGAACACGATCGGACCGGCCGACCGGATCCATGCGCCCGTCTTGCCGCCGGTACCGCCTCGGCGCCGGATCCGGACCGCCAACACCACAAGCCAGATCACTGCCAACAAGACGAAGCCGATCATTGTCGCAAGGCTGTCCTTGGCAATCGCTGTCTGTGTGGACGATGTTGTGAAGCTGACAACGTTCGGGGTGTAGCGGGACGTGTCGACCTGGCCGGTGGCGTAAAACGCGGTCAGCAGCTGCGTGCTGGCGCTCGGCTCGTAGGCGTCGAAGTCGTCCACGTGCCCGAGCCCGGACAGGATGACCTGATGCCCGTGGGAAAGGTGCGGCAATAGCTCCTTCGTGGCGTTCTGGGCCGGCGTTTCGAAGTCGAGCGTCCCGCCGATGAGCAGCGTCGGAACGCTCGAGTTCTGCACGCTGGTGTACTGCTTCTCGCCCGGGTTGGCCGGCCAGGCGTGAGCCATGCCCCCTGCCCCCCACAAGAAGTCACCGAGGGGATTGCCGATGATCGAGCCCCGATCCGAGCCGGACCTGAAGTAGCGGTCGACGGGCTGTGCGTCGGCCATCCCGATGCTGGCAAACTCGCCCCAGACGAACGACGAGGGGAGGACGAGACCGGCCATCGTCGATAGAAACCACAAGCCGCTCGGATCGCCATGGGCGGCGGAGATCCACGAGTCGAGGGTCATCGGCCCAGACAGTGGCGAACCGGTAGCCTCCGTGAGCCCGAGGAACGTCCCGACCAGGGCGTTGCCCGGCTTGATCGGCAAGGAGAACCAACTGCTCGGGATGTCTGCCGCCGTGTGCTTCATGCTCGCGGCGAGGTTGCCGGTGCGGGCGCGGCAGGCAGGCTGCTGTCCGCACAGCGCCGAATAACGCTCGATCCCCTGATCGATCTCGGCTCCGCTGTAGATGAAGTTCCCTGGTGGGTTGACCCCGATCATCACCGAGCGGTCGACACTGTTCGGGTACCGCCACTGATAAGTCATCCCGAGACGGGTCCCGGCGCTCTCGCTGAGCAGGTCGATGCGCTGGTAGCTGAGAGCGACGCGAGCGGCCTCGATGTCGTCGGCCTGCTCGGCCAGCGTGTAGCCGGCGAGGTCTACGCCGGATCGCTCAAGCCGCTGCGCGCACGAGGCGAAGGCTTGGGAGTACGTCCTCAGCGATGCTTTCCCAAGAAAGTCTGCCGACTTCTCCAGCGCCGCTGTCACCTCGGGACAGTTCAGCACCGAAGAGCCGTCGACGCCGCGGTAGCCGACCATGACGACATCGTGCTGGGCGGTCAGGCGGCTCGCTTGGGGGAACGTCATGTTGGTTATGCCCGGGCCGCCGTTGAGATGGAAGATCGGTGCCAGTGGATGGGATGAGCGAGCCAGGATCCGGATCACCGGCAGCGCGATCAAGCGCGACCGGGGGTCTTCCCGGTTCTCCGGCACGATCAACGTGCCGCAGTCCGCGGGCACCGCACCCTGCTCGGTCGCGTAAGTGCACGCATGCATGGTCAACTGGCCGGAGTGCGCCCCCTGCGGGACTGAAATCGCTGCCGAGCTGGACGAGACTCGCAGGTAGGTAAGTCCAGTTAGTAGGACGATGGTCATCAGCAGGGCAACGATTCGTGCCCAGGTGAATACCGGCCGAGTTGCCTGAGCTGGGGCCGTGGTGGTCGAGATCATAATTGCTCCTCCTTTCGTTGTGTCTCGGGAGGTCCCGACAGCGCACGCGAGACGGAGATGGGTGGATCACTCTGTGATTCACCGGGTCGGTCCCGGTACCAGGCGACGGTGGCGGCGATGGCCTGGCGGAGGGGAGTGCCGCTCTGCCCAAAGGTGGATTCGTGCCTGGAGGTGTCGAGCACGAAGGGCTGCTCGAACTGGTAGGTCATCTCGACCATGGACCTCAGCACCGGGTTGAACAAACCGAGGCCACGGAGGACGAGCTTCGGCACCGATCGGCTGTCAACCGGGTGGCCGACCTCGTCAGCGACGAGCTCGAGGACTCGCCGGGTGGTCGCGGTCTCGGGGCCGGGTAGGTGCCAGACCTGGTCCACGGCCCGCTGGTCGGTACCCAGGGTGGCGAGGCCCCGGGCGATGTCTGGGACGTAGCTGTAGGTGTGGGGAAGCTCGGGATTGCCGATGAAGTCCGCCCGCCTAGCGGTCAGGGCGTTGCCGAAGACCCGCTCTCCGAGCGTCGAACCGTCGGTAACGCCGGCTCCGAAGAAGTCCGATGCTCGTCCGATGGCGATATGGACTCGACCGGAGTCCCGGGCATCGAGCAGCTCTCGGGTCATCGCCGCCCGGGTCCGTCCCTTGACGGTCGTGGCCGCAAGGGGGAGGTCCTCGGTCATGGGTACGCCGCCGGTCGGACCGTAACCGTAGAGGTTTTCCAGGCTGACCAACAGTGCCCCGTTGCGCTCGGCTGCGGCCAGAGCGCCTCGTTGCAGCGGCGGGAACCGCGTTGCCCACTTGGCATAGGGGGCGTTCAGACACTGGTAGATGACCGCGGCGTCACGGGCTGCCTCGGTCGCCGCTGTTGTGTCGGCCGCGTCGGCCCCTCGCCACTGCACCCCCTCTGGCAGTCCTGAAGGTTGCGTTCGGGTCACCACTCGGACCGCAAGACGGAGTTCCGACAATCGGGCCACGAGGGCCCGGCCAACGTTGCCGGCGCCGAACACGACGTGCAGCGGGCGATCAACCATGGTCGACTCCCAGCCCAGTGTGTGATGTGGCCGGGTCCGGAACGGCTGGAGCCCCCGAATCGGTGCTGTCCCACCGCTGATGGTAGGGACGCAGGCCGAACACTTTGGCCGCCGCCCATAGGGGCGGGAAGAACAGGTTCTGGACCCAGATCGGAGGGGAGGTCACCCGGCTCTCATGGCGGAAGTGCCAGAAGGTGGCACCGAGCTTCAACGGGTTCTTGGGCGCCCCCCGGGGTGTTGTCCTCCCGTCGGCCACCAGTCCGGCCAGCGCTTCGTGGAACTCCTTGGTGTGCAGCGCGGGACGGAGCTCGACCACGCCGGTGATCTCAACAGTGCCGAGATTCCCCTCGGAGTGCGGAACGCCGGGGGGCACGACGATGGTGTCCCCCGCCGTGGCGGTGATTGGCTCGCCGTTGAGGGTGAAGGAGGCCTCACCCGAGACGATGGTGAACCGCTCCTCCTGGTGCGGGTGGACGTGCTCGGAGATCACCCCGCCGGGCATACTGCGCCAGGTGAAGCGGACCAGCTCACCATGGCTGTCCTCGGCCACGGTGGTGTACTCGATCCATTCACCGGTGGCCGGGTTGAAGAAGGGCTGGAAGGTGGTCATCACCGCACCTCCTCGAGATCCGCACTGCGGACCGCCAACGGCACGGACGGCCGGGAAGGTGCGAGCGGAAAGAGCGGCGTCAGTGCTGGGCGTCTGGAGAACGGGTTCCACCAGGCCGCCGCTCCGAGCAGCTTCATCACGACGGGGACCAGTACCGCCCGGACCAACGTGGCATCGAGCAGGACGGCGAACGCCACGCCCAGCCCGATCTCCTTCACGAACACCAGCCGGGACAACACCAGGGCCCCCATGGCCACGGCCAGGCAGCAGGCCGCGGCGGTCACGATGCCCCCGGTGTGGGCCATACCGAGGGCCACGGCCTCGTCCGGTGATGCCCCGGCGTCGTGCTCCTCTTTGATCCTCCCGAGGAGGAACACCCCGTAATCGGTGGACAAACCGAACACCACAGCCAGGATGATGATCAGCGAGGTCGACTGGAGCGCTCCGGGAGCATGGAACCCGAGCAGGCGACTCAGGTGGCCCCGCTGGAAGCCCCACACCAGCACCCCGTAGGTGGCCAGGATGGTGAAAAAGTTCATCACCACGGCCATGAGCGGCAGCGTGACCGAGCGGGTCATGGCGAACAGCATCACCAGTGCGATCAGGACGATCAGCCCGAGGACCAGCGGCAGATGGGACTTGAGGCTGTGCTGGAGACTGACGAAGGAGGCCGTCTGGCCGATGACCGTCACCTGGCCCGGGCCGGGAAGGGCCTGAATCGACTCGACAGCCCGCTGGGCGGTCGGCGACAGGGGTGCGTCGGTCAGCACCACGCTCGACTCCCACAGCGACCCTCCCAGGTGCTCGAAGGTAGGTACTGCCCCGACGCCGGAAACGTGGGCCACGGCGGCCGAGTAGGTGGCCAGCTCCGTCGGCGTCACGTGATTCGAGTCCACGAGGACGCCGGCGGGCGCTTCGGAGAAGGACGGAAACTGGCTCTGCACCAGGCTGTAGGCCGCTCCGGCCGAACTGCTGGCGGGCAGGGCGCTGGCATCGCCACCGGTGAAGGCCACGTGGAGGAACGGTAAGGCCAGGACCACTAGCACGACGACGGCCGCCGCTCCCCAGGTGACCGGCCGGTTCATGACCCGCCTGGCCGTTGCATACCAGCGTCGCCCGGTGGCCGCCTGAGCTGCGGGGCCGCCTTTGGAATCAGCAGTCTGAGCGATCCGGCCGCCGAATACGGTGAGGATCGCCGGCAGGACGAGGAGCGCGAAGGCGCCGGAGGCCAGGACGACGATGGCACCGGCCACCCCCATCGAGTAGACGAACCGCTCGGGGAAGACGGCCAGGGTGGCCAGCGCTGCGGCAATGGTCAACGAGCTGAACAGGACGGTGTGACCCGCGGTCCGACGGACCGTGGCCAGGGCGGTGCCGATCGAAGCACCTTGGCCGACTTCCTCACGGAAGCGGGAGATGATCAGCAGGCTGAAGTCGACCGACAGCCCGATCCCGAGGGCGATGACCAGGTTGAGGGCAAAGATAGACAGCGGGACCACTACCAGGGCAAGACCCATCACACCGAGGGTGACGGCGATGGCGAACACCGCTCCGACCAGCGGCACCGCCGCTGCCCGGAGGCCCCGGAAGACGAAGAACAGAAGCAACAACAGGAAGGGCAGGGCGAAGAGCTCAGCCCGCCCAAGGTCCTGCGAGGAGACCGATGCGATCTGGACGGCGGCCACGGTGGGGCCACCCAGCCAGGTGTTGGTCCTGAGCGAGGGTTGGGCGGCAATGGCCTTCTGTAGTGCGGTGACGGCCTTCTGCTCGTTGACGGCTCCGACGGTGGCTACCACCGTGGTGAGCTTCCCGTTGCTCGAGATCATGCTCGAGTCGCCGGTGGTGGCGTAGTCGAGGACGCGCTTCACCTCGGGACGGGCCCGCAGGATCGACACCACCGCGGCAACCCGGGACGGGACGGCCGAGGACGTGGTGATCGGCGTGGCCGTGCGGACGACGACGAGGTACCCCTCCTCGGGGTTTGCTCCGGTCACCCGCTGTACCTGGTGCTGGGCAGCAGCCACGGCCGAACTGGGAGCGTCGTAGTCACTGAGCGATGACGTGAGATGGGCCGAGGCGATGCCCCCGCCCACTAGGCCGACCAGAGCGATGATGCCGGCCAGCCACAGGACGAGACGGGCATGTCGCCGCTTGTCGTCTGGCTGTGCGGACGGTGCTGAGAGGCGGTGACTCATGACGAGGGTCCTTTCCGAGGTGACAACGGCATCAGGCAAGTTCTTCGAGCACTTTGAGGAGCTCGAGCACGCCGGAAAAGGCCGTCCAGTCGTCAACCCGTTCGGCACCATCGGGGCCGATACGACCCTCAATCCGGTTGTCGGGGGCTCGGTTGACGTCAAGAAGCAGGCGTACAGTCCGACTCGGTGTTGATGAGGCGTCCATGGGTACCAGTCAACGGGAATCGCACGGCGATATCCCCAGGGAAGGACCCTAGGTTTGACCCTGGTTTTCACTCTGGTGCCTGCTTATCCCCAGGTGGATGAGCCCGGGCACGGTAAATCAGGGGCGCAGGCCTCGGGTCACTGACACGCCGTTGGTCAGCTCACTGGAGCAGGGAGGCCAACTGGCGCCGAGAGGTGATATCCAGCTTGATGAAGCTGTTGCGGAGGTGGTATTCGACGGTCTTGACCGAGACATACAGCTCAGCCGCCACCTCACGGTTGGTCAGCCCAGTGGCGACCAGTCGGGCCACCGCCATCTCCGCTCGACTGAGCCCGAGCGTGACCTCCGGGCTCTCCGATGTAGCCGACACCTGCAAGAGTTCCAGCTCGTCGGCACACTGCCGCACGTAGGGGTCGGCACCCAGGTCAGAGAAGAGGCGGTGGGCCTTCCCCAGTTGGCCGACCGCATCCGATTGTCGGCCTACCTGGCGCAGACGGCGCCCGTCATCGAGGTGAAGCAGGCCCAGCTCCAACGGCATGGCCACTCCGGGGGCGAGCACATGTCCTCGCCGGAACGACGCCTCCGCACCGGAGCGATCACCCCTCGCTGTCGCCAGGTTGCCCTCGCACCGAGCCAGCATGAGGAGAGCCGAATGAACGGGAACCTCCGAACATGCTGCCTCGAACTCGCGAAGCGCGGCCGCGGCTTCCCCCAGTCGAGCCATCGCGGTCAGCGCATCTACCTCGCTGGCCCGCCAGTTGAAAATGCCCGGTCGGCCGGCCACAGCGAGCCGGCCTGTGGCGCGAACCGGCTCGACGGCCGCCACCACGCCGAGGTGATCCCCTCGGGCCGAGGCCAAACCAGCACCGGCCACGGCGCAGGTCGCCACCGCCAGCACCGCAGGGAACCGGGTCGTCGTTGCTCGGGCTGCAGCGACGGACTCTTCCGCGGCTGACCACTGGCCCCGAGCGGTGAGCACTTGGGCCGACCGTGCATGGGCCCGCACGAGATCGAACGGACGATCGGCATCCTGAGCGACGGAGGTGGCCAACTGGGCATAGGTCATCGCGGTATCCCAGTCACCCCGGCGGCAGTGAGCTTCGCTCAGATACGACAGACAGGGGACCGGATAGGTCGATGGGACGCCCGAGCGGAGGTGGGCGGCTGCCACACCCAGATCGGCGATGGCACCGGACAGGTCATCGGCGTAGATCTTCACGATGCCTCGCATGATCAGTGGATCAATCTCGACCAGAGGCACCTCGCTCCCCGCGTCGGGCAGAAAGCCGAGTGCTTCCAGGCCCTCCGGTAATCGGCCGCCGTTGGCCAGCGAGTACGCCTCGGCGGTCTTGGCCATAGCCCACAGCGGGGTACCCGGCTCCGTGGCCCCTACCGCACGTTCGGCCCAGACCAGCCCCTCCTCCGGCCGACCACCGACGACCATCCAGTTGGCCAGGGATGTGGCGGCGCGTGCGCCAATGGTCGGCTCGACTTCCGTATCGTGCGCCGTCCATGCTGCGGTCAGGCGAGACTCGGTAGCGGGCGATCCCATGTAGACGCCGAGCAAGCCGGTCAGTGCATCACGGCGAGCACTGGCGACCTGGCAACTGGCCAAGACCCGTGCCGCGCCATCGGTGTCGGCGGCACTCAGGTGGGCAACGGCAGCATCGAGCAGTCGACGCTCCTGCTCCCCTCGGTCCACCGACAGCGATGCGGCCTGCTCGAGCGCCCACGCTGCTGCACTCGAGTCACCACTGGAGGTACTGATGGACGCGGTCGCCTCGAGTTCGTTGGCCAGCTGCTCGTCCGCACCGAGCGTGGCGGCCACCCGGTGGGCCATCCCAGCCCGACTATCGACCACCTTCCCCGCCTCCTGATGGAGCCCTCGACGGTTGGTCGGCCTGAGGTCGGCATAGATGGCTGCCCGGTAGAGGGGGTGGGCGAAGCTCAGCTCGGTCTGGGGTCCCTCGACCAACAGTCCGGCAGCGATGGCATCGTCGCTTGCCTCCTGCGCGTCGGCCAGCCCAGCCACCGCAGCCGCGACCCCAATGGGTGCATGCTGTCCGAGGACCGACGCGGCGGCGAGATAGGCCTGGGCTGCGGCGGGCAGGGTGGCGACTCGGGTCAGGATCACCGCGGAGAGGTCGCGGGGTGCAGGGAGCCCGCCGTGGCTTGGGGCATTGAGCAGCGAAACCCCGATCTCCTCGAGCAGCGCACGGCAGTAGAGGGGGTTACCCCCGGTGTGGTCGAGCAGCCGGGCTGCCCCTTTTCGGGTGAGCGTGCCGAGCTCGAGCACACGAGCTAAGTCGACGAGGTCGTCGAGAGTGAATCCTTCTAAGCGGAGCCGCGTGACCCGGGAATCACCAGCCACGAAGCGGGCCCACGGCGAGTCTCCCAGTGTGTCGGCACGGGTGGCGACCACCGTCAGCACGCTGTCGGCTCGCAATCTGCGCAACGCGAACAGCACGGCGCGTGAAGAGGGCCGATCGATCCACTGAAGATCGTCGACGACCAGGACCACCACCTGGCCGTCTTTCTGCAACTGGTCGAGTAGATCGACCAGCTGTGCCCCGACGATCATCGGGTCGTCGCCTGGGTCGGTGGAGACACTCGGCCGCAGTTGGTCGATGACTCCATAGGAGAGCATCATCTCGTCCTCGTCAGCGCTGAGCTCAAGGACCGTAGCGTCGTTGAGGGAGGCGACGAAGTAGGACATGAGGGTCGACTTCCCCGAACCGGGAGCCGCCTCCAAGTACACGATCTGTGGGTGACCGGCTCGTGCCTCGGAGAGCCGTTCCTGGAGCAGGCCGAGCTCACGCTGACGACCGACAAACCCGCCCGGACCGGCCACTGGATCAGCCGGACCGTGTCGAGGCGGGGCTCGTGGCCAACGAACAGCAGTCGTTGCAGCTACTGCCGACGGAGGACGCCCTGGTGTCGTGCCTATTCGGCAGGTCGTCGCCTCGTCCAGGAGCGCGACGGATCATCTGCGTATGCTAGCTGGGAGGGCGATCCGGGTCCCTCGGAGCCCAGGTCACGGCAGCCCTGGTCCACCTCGAGTAGCACTCCCGATAAGGGGATCACTGTGGCCTCCGCCCCTGGCGACGACGAGGGACCGATCCGGTGGGGGATGCTCGCGGTCATCAGCCTGGGGGTGATGGCGCTCACCTTGAACTGGTTCGACGTTGCGACGGCGTTCCCGCTCATCGGAGCGGAGTTCCACGTTGGCCTCGGGTCGCTGAGCTTGCTGATCTCGTTGTACATCGTGGGCTACGGCCTTTCCCACATCCCAGGCGGCATGCTGGCCACCCGGATCGGAATGAAGCGGACCATCGTCCTCGGCCTGGCCGTCCAGGGCATGGCCGGAGTGATGTCCGGACTGTCCCGGAGCTACCCCGAACTGGCCCTCTTCCGCGTCGTCAGCGGCATTGGCGGCTCGGTGTTCGTGGCTGTGGGCATGGCGGCCGTGGTCGTCTGGTTCCGCGAGCACGATGTCACCCTGGCCCTCGGGATCACCGGGGGTGCGGCATTCAGTGCCGGAGCAGCCGTTGCCCTGTACGTGTGGATCTACGTGCAGCGAGCGGTGGGGTGGCACACGTCGCTGGTCCTGGCCGGTGTCTTCGAACTCCTGGTCGTGATGATCACCATGGTCACCTTTGTCACTCCCAGGGGGATGGCACCGTTCACTGGTGGGCGTCTCGAGATCACTGCCCTCCGAGCGTCTCTGGCCAGCAGGGACCTGTGGATCTACGGGGTCGCCCTCCTCGGCGGGTACGGCGCCTACTTCACAACCTCGCAATTGTTCGCCGGGTATGCGACGCAGGACCGCCATCTCAGTGCCTCATCCGGTGGGCTGCTGTCCGCACTGATTCTGTTGGCCGGGATACCCGGCAGTCTGCTGGGCGGCTACTGGGCCGATCGGAGTAGGAACTTGCGAGCCTTCATCGTGGGTTCGCTGCTGGTTGTCGCCGTCCTCCTGGCCCTCATTCCGGCAGTACCGACGGGTGCGCTCTGGTTCCTGGGCATCGGGATCGGATTCTTCCTAATCTTCGGATTCGCCGCGTGGTTAGCGGTGCCGGCGCGGGTATGTGACATCGATCATGCCTACGTAGGGACGGCCACCGGATTGATGCTCACATTGGCGGCTGTAGGAGGGTTCTTCATTCCCATTCTCTTCGGTCACCTCGTCCCGCACACGAGCTACACAACAGGCTGGATCTTCCTGGCCGTAGTCACCATTGTCTTCGCCGTCGTCGGACTGGTCGGTCACAATCCAGTCGTGCACTCGGCACCCCAGGGAACCGATCGCCAAGGACCGAAGGATCTGGTCGAAAGTGGAATCGACCGGGCGAGGGTGGCCGTGGCTGCCGGAGACGCAGGTATCCCAGCTCACCGCCTCGATGTTCCCGCTGATGATGTACGGCGTGTCGCTGGACCTCGTCGCTCGACCACAACGCCCTGAACCGGGGTTTGGTCATCGTGAATCAGAACGATGCTGTCCCATCAAGGCTCAGCGAGTCCTACGTGATCCAGCGGCGTCACAGTCGATTGTTGGCTTTTTGTTGGCTTCATTTGATGGCCGAAACCAGGACTTTCGTGTGAGCGCCATTGGGGTTGTTGGCTATGTTGCTGCCGCAACTACCACCACAATGCTCTGACCAGGACTTTTGGTGCGCTCGGAGGGATTCGAACCCCCAACCTTCTGATCCGTAGTCAGATGCTCTAATCCGTTGAGCTACGAGCGCTGGTCACCGCCACACCACCAGGGCCCTGATAGCGCTCCGAACAGTCGGGGGCAGACCGGCACTGCAGCGGCCATTCACTCTAACCGACCCCGATCATGGCGATCCCGTCGGCATCCACTCGGCCAGGTTGCCCTCCCGTCACCAGCCGAAACACCCCGAGCCGCCGACCCTTGCCAGGGATCGGGGGATTAGGGTTCCAAGGGTGAGTGCCATGGACGACTCCTTCGATCTCGAACTGGCCGCCGCGTCGCTTCGGGCCGACGGCTCCGACGTCCACATCCTGGTGAAAGTGCTGGTCGACCAGCTGTCCGACGCCCTCGGCTCCCGCCTGAAGGTGGAGCGGGCCGGCCGGTTCCGGAAGTCCGAGGAGGTCAAGTCCCTCAGCATCGCCATGGGCGACGACCAGTTCGACGCCGTCGTCGACGGGAACACCCTCAAATGCACCATCGGGCGCACGCTCGGGAGGCATCCGCATCCGCAGTGAGAAGGTCGACGTCGACACCTGGCTCAACCGCCTTCTGACCGTGCTGAAGGCTGAAGCCGCCAACAGTCAGGCCGTGCGCCTGGCCCTCGAGAACATGGTCATCGGAGGAAACACATGAGCGACGTGAGCGAGACCGGCGAGACCGGCGACACCCCCCAGGACCTGCCCGAAGGGGCCAGCCGCCGACTGGCCGGAGCTCGAGAACGGGCTGTTCACCTCCGACCTCTCGGTCAACGAGTTCCTCCTCATCAAGGAGGTCGGCTTCCATCCCCTCGGCTTCGTGATGGGTTCGTCGATCTACCACACCGGCATCCAGACCCGTAAGTGGGGCCAGATCCCAGGAGCTGACCAAGCTCACCGAGGCCATGTACAACGCCCGCGAGCTGGCCATGACCCGCATGGAGGAGGAGGCCGCCGAGCTCGGCGCCGACGGTGTGGTCGGGGTCCGGCTCGACGTCAACTACTACGAGTGGGGCAAGGACGCCGCCGAGTTCATCGCCGTGGGCACCGCCGTCAAGGCCGAGAACGGGGTCTCCCACCGCAACAAGCTGGGCAAGCCTTTCACCTCGGACCTCTCCGGTCAGGACTTCTGGACCCTCATGCAGACCGGCCACATCCCCCAGGGCCTGGTCATGGGGACCTGCGTCTACCACATCGCCCACCGCGGCCTCGGGGCCACCCTCGGCTCGGCCGGCCAGAACGTCGAGCTGCCCAACTTCACCCAGGCCCTCTACGAGGCCCGCGAGCTGGCCATGACCCGCATGCAGGACGAGGCCAACGAGCTCGGCGCTTCGGGCATCGTCGGGGTCCGCCTCGAGGAGAAGTCCCACCAGTGGGGCAGCCACACCATCGAGTTCCTCTCCCTGGGCACGGCCGTGGTGAAGACCTCCGACGAGGTCACCCTCCCCACCCCCACCACCATCATCTCCCTGGACAACTGATGGGCCCGGACCACCCATGACCCAGGTCCCCGCCGATCTCCCCGAGGCGGCCGTACGCCGCTTCTCCGAGGGAGCGTTCACCTCCGGCCTCACCGTCCCCGACTTCGCCGCCTGCCTGCAGATGGGTCTGGAGCCTGTCGGCTTCGTCCAGGGCTTCTGCGTGATGCAGTGGCAGTTCTACCGGGCCGGCAGCGGGATGGGAATCGGCCTCGGAGGGCTACGGGCCCCATGTACGGCGGGAGTACCGGTGGCTACTCCGAGAACTGGCAGTGCCCCCACGGCATGGTCTCGGCCGAGCACCGTTCCTGGGGCCAGAACTACGAGCAGACCTGGGTGGAGAGCGCCTGGACGGAGGGGTTCACCTCCTCCTACTCCCGCATGGTCGAGGAGGCCACCGAAGCCGGGGCCCACGGCATCGTCGGCGTGGTGGACACCAGCTACCCGCTGGCCGACATGGGCGTGCTGGAGTTCAAGGTGCAGGGCACGGCGGTGAGGGTGGCCGGCGGTGCCCCACCGTCCGACGGGCGACCGTGGACCACCTACCTGGCCGGCCAGCGGCTGGCCAAGCTGGTCGAGGCCGGGTACGCCCCGGTCTCCATCGCCGCCTCGGTGGCCTCGGTGCGGGTGTGGGCCAACTGCGTCACCGCCAACCTCAGCGAGGGCTCCAACTCCATGTACTCGGTGGCCCAACCCGGGTCCGAGATCGACCAGACCGTCAAGGCCCACTCGGTCGTCCGCCACCTGGCCCGCCGTGCGGGTGCGGGACCAGCTCGAGCACGACTCCCTCCACGGGGCGGAGATGGTCACCACCGAGCGCGAGATGGGCGAAGGCGATGCCGAGCTCCAGTGCATCCTGCGGGGCAACCGGGTGCGGCGATTCAAGGAGTTCGACCCCATGCCGCCCCCGGTGCCCACGGTGCGGCTGCTGTGACCGCCATCGTCCCCGCCAACCCGGGCCTCCCCGCCCCACGTCCCGTAGACCTCAAGGCCGAGATGCTCCGGGCCACCCGGGCCCTCGGCCAGCAGCCGCCGGCCAAGGCCGCCCGGATGATGTCAGACCTGTCCATCGACGAGGAACTGGTACTCCATTCGATCGGCTGGGAGCCGGTGGAGCTGGTCAGCGGGGTCTCCATCCACTCCGTCCCCTACGGCGTGTGGAACTGGGGGCAGGGCGAGATCACGTGGGCCTCGGCCGCCTACGCCCGGTCGTTCGCCCATGCCACCGAGCGAATCCACGACCAGTGCACCAAGGCCGGAGCCCAGGGCGTGGTCGGGGTCCACGTGGAGGTGGGCATCCACCGCCACCACATCGACGTGGCCCTGGTGGGCACGGCCGTGCGCCCGGTGGACTGGAAGGGCCTCTCGGCCGACCCGGTGTTCGTCTCCGACCTGTCGGGCCGTGACTTCGCCCTCCTCCACAACTCCGGATGGACGCCACTGGGCCTGGCCGCCGGGGCGAGCTTCGTCTACGCCCCGCGGCGCTCGATGGGCACGGCCATGCAGCCAGAAGGGCCAGAACGTCGAGCTGACCAACTTCACCGAGGCCATGTACGCCGCCCGCGAGGCGGCCATGGAGCGGATGCAGACGTCGGCTCTCAGATGGACGGCACCGGGGTCGTCGAGGTCAAGGTGACCGAGGGTCCCATGGGTTTCGCCCACCACGCCGTGGCCTTCACCGCCTACGGGACGGTGGTCCGCCTGCTGGCCGACGAGCACCGCAACGTGGGGGCCCGGATGATCCTCCCCATGGACGACCCGGTCCGGAGCTTCGAAGCCACCTCGCTGGGGGGCGGCTGATCAAGCCTGTGATCGGGCCCTGCTGATCGGTCCCGACCGATTCTGACGGGCCGTCAGTTACACTCCGTCCCATGCCCACCGACGCCTCCCGCACTGCCCCCCTGGACGGAATCCGGATCCTCGAGTGCTCGGCCCTCGGGCCGGCCGCCATCACCATGCCGCTGGTCGACCTGGGCGCCGAGGTCATCAAGGTGGAGCCCCCCGCCGGCGACTACATCCGCGAGATGACCTGGCCCATCGTGGAGGGCGTCTCGCTCATGCACCTCCACATCAACCGGGGCAAGCGCAGCATCGTGATGGACCTGCGCAACGACGAGGACGTGGCCACCTTCAAGGAGCTGGCCGCCACCGCCGACGTGGTGGTCGAGGCCATGCGCCCCGGCGGCCTGGCCCGCCGGGGCGTGGGCTACGACGACCTGCAAGCAGATCAATCCCCGAGCTGGTCTTCTGCACCATCTCCGGCTACGGCATGACCGGGCCCTACCAGAACCTCCCGGCCCACGGCGTGGCCTTCGACACCTGGGCCGGCATCGTCACCCCCCAGGTCAACGAGGACGGCTTCGCCTACCTGCCCGAGCACGCCTCCATGGGCATCCACGCCGGGCCGCTCTTCGGCGCCCTGGGCATCCTGGCCGCCGTGCTGCGGGCCAAGACCACCGGCGAGGGCTCGTTCCTCGAGATCGCCCAGTCCGACGCCGCCGCGGCCATGGACTGGTACCGGTCAGCGAGACCTGGAAGGCCTACGAGCGGCCCGAGTCCGAGGTCACCGGCAACAAGGCCGACGACTACGAGCGGCGCGAGCCGGGCACCGCCGGCATGATCGAAGGCGTCCGCTACCAGGTCTACGAGGCCAAGGACGGACGGTACGTCCTGTTCATGGCCTCCGAGCAGGCCTTCTGGAAGAACTTCTGCGAGGCCGTCGAGCCGCATGGACATGTTCGAGAAGTGGCCGGGCTCGAAGTTCGCCGACCACGCCCGCAACAACCTCGAGATGCGGGCCGAGCTGCGCGACATCTTCCGCACCCGCACCGCCGAGGAGTGGCTGGAGTTCGGCGACACGGCCAACTTCCCGGTGGCCCCGGTCAACTCGCCCAAGACCATCGCCGAGGACCCCCAGTTCCAGCGACCGCTTCCACGTGGTATCCGACGGAGCAGCTGGGGGCCGAGCAGCTGCCCACCCCGCTCAAGTTCGTGGGCGAGGAGCTGCCGGCCCCGTTCCACGCCCCGACGGTCGGCCAGCACACCGACGAGGTGCTCGCCGACCTGCTCGGCTGGGACGACGACCGCATCGCCGAGTCCCGGGCCCGGGGCGGCCTGGGCGGGCCGGCATCCTGAACTGACCACGCCGCCACCCCCTGCCCCGGGCCGCCAATCTGACGGAGCGTTAGAATCCGGCCATGCCACCGGCCAAGACCCGCCTGCCCGCCATCGAGGGGTGGTTCACCCTCGACGAGCGAGGCTCCCGCCCTGCTCGGCAGCAGGTGCACCTCGTGCGGGAACTTCGCCTTCCCCAAGGAGACCTACTTCTGCCGGAACCCCGAGTGCCAGGGCAGGGAGTTCGCCGAGACCGAGCTGAGCCGCACCGGCAGGGTCTGGTCGTACACCAACGCCGGCTACCAGCCCCCCGAGCCCTACGTGGCCGCCGACCCCTACGTCCCCTTCGCCATCGCCGCCGTCGAGCTGGCCGCCGAGCAGATGGTGGTGATGGGCCAGGTGGTGCCCGGCGTCGGCGTCGACGACCTGCACGTGGGCGACGAGGTGGAGCTGGTCCTCGACACCCTCTACGAGGACGACGAGCACGAGTACGTGGTGTGGAAGTGGCGGCCCGACCGGCTCGGCGCCGGTGCCGGACGGCCGAAGGGAAGGGGCGGGCCGATGCCTGACGACAAGCGCATCGCCGTGCTGGGTGCGGGCATGCACCCGTGGGGCAAGTGGGGCCGCAACTTCGTGGAGTACGGGCTGGCCGCGGCCGGGGACGCCCTGGCCGAGGCCGGCCTGCCCTGGACCGACATCCAGTACGTGGCCGGGGCCGACACCATCCGCAACGGCTACCCCGGCTTCATCGCCGGGGCCACCTTCGCCCAGGCCCTGGGGTGGACCGGGGCCCGGGTCTCCTCGGCCTACGCCGCCTGCGCCTCGGGGGCCCAGGCCATCAACAACGCCCGGGCCCAGATCCTGGCCGGGCTGTGCGACGTGGCCCTGGTGGTCGGGGCCGACACCACGCCCAAGGGCTTCTTCAAGCCGGTGGGCGGCGAGCGCAAGGACGACCCGGACTGGCTGCGCTTCCACCTGCATCGGCGCCACCAACCCGACCTACTTCGCCCTCTACGCCCGGCGCCGGATGGAGCTGTTCGGGGCCACCGAGGCCGACTTCGCCGCCGTCAAGGTCAAGAACGCCCAGGCACGGCCTCGAGAACGCCAACGCCCGCTACCGCAAGGCGGTCACCGCCGAGGAGGTGCTGGCCTCCCCCATGGTGGCCGACCCGCTCCGGCTGCTGGAGATCTGCGCCACCTCCGACGGCGGGGCCGCCCTGGTCCTGTACCAGCATGGAGTTCGCCCGCCGGCACGCCGGAACCGACGACCTGGTCACCATCGACGCCGTGTCCACCGTCACCCCGACGCTTCCCCCAGACCGTGCTCGACATGCCCGACATCACCACCGACTCCGCCGCCACCACCGACTCCGTCGGTCCCGCCTTCAAGCAGTCGGTGGCCCTGGCCGCCTACGAGGAGGCCGGCATCGGCCCCGAGGACGTCGACCTGGCCGAGGTCTACGACCTCTCCTCGGCCCTCGAGCTCGACTGGTACGAGGACATCGTGCTGTGCAAGGAGGGCGAGGCCGAGCGGCTGCTCCGCGACGGCGACACCACCATCGGGGGCCGGGTGCCGGTCAACCCCAGCGGCGGGTCTGTCCTGCTTCGGGGAGGCCATCCCCGCCCAGGCCATCGCCCAGGTGTGCGAGCTGGTGTGGCAGCTGCGGGGCCGGGCCGGGGCCCGCCAGGTCGAGGGGGCCAGGGTGGGGATCACCGCCAACCAGGGCCTGTTCGGCCACGGCTCGTCGGTCATCGTCTCCCGGTAGACCCGGCCGGCCCGGGCCGGTGCCGGCCAGGTCACTCGTTGACGAGGACGATCTTCCCGAACTTCCCGCCGGCGGCGAACCGCTCGTAGGCCTCCTCGGCCTCGGCCATGGGGAGCCGCTCGGCCACCGGCACCGTCACCCTGCCCGTCGGCCAGCAGGGGCACGGCGTGCTCCGCGACGGCCCGGGCCACGGCCGACTTCTCCTCCACCGTGCGGGCCCGCAGCATGGAGCCCCCGATGGTCGACCGGCTGGCCATCAGGGCCAGCAGGTTGAGCTCGACCCTGGCCCCGGCCCCGACCCCGATGACCACCATCCGTCCCCCCACGGCCATCAGCGGGAGCGACGGCGGCCACGTTGGCCCCGCCCACCAGCTCGAGGGAGACGTCGTAGGGACCGTGGTCGGCCACCTCGTCGGGCTCGATCACCTCGTCGGCCCCGAGGCCGGCCACGTCGGGTCGCCGGTCCTCGGAACGGACCGAGGCCACCACGTGGGCGCCCGGCGGCGTGGGCCAGCTGCACGGCGGCGGTGCCCACCCCACCGGCCGCCCCCGAGATCAGCACCCGGTCGCCCGCGCCCAGGCGGGCCTGGGTGAACAGGGCGTCATAGGCGGTGCAGAAGGCCTCGGGGAACCCGCCGGCCTGGTCCCACCCCACGCCGTCGGGCACGGGCAGGGCGATGGTCTCTGGCACCACCACCAGCTGGCCTGGCCGCCGCCCGCCGGTGATGGCCATGACCCGGTCGCCGACCCGGTGACGCGGTCGGTGCCGGCGCCCGCGGCCACCACCTCGCCGGCGAACTCCAGCCCGGGGATGTCGGCCGGGGCCCCGGGCGGGGCCGGGTAGAGGCCGCCGCCGCTGCATCAGGTCGGCGGCGTTGATGCCGGCGGCGGCCACCGACACCAGCAGCTCGCCGGGGCCGGGCACGGGGTCGGGGTGCTCCCGCCACTCGAGGGCCCCGTCCGACGATGGTGACGGCGTACATGGGCCACAGAGTAGACGGCCGGTGACCAGGTCCGCCACCGGCGCCCTCCGGCACCGGTCCGCGAGGCCCACCGACGGTGACAGACGGACCCGGCCTCCTAGTCTGTGCGCAGGAGGTCTCGGACATGGCGACCGCACCGGAGTCGAAGAAGGGCCGGGGATCCCGCCGGGAGTCAACGCCTGTCGATCCGGTCGGTGTCGAGTCCGACGACGTCCTGGCCCGATCCCGACCGCCGGCATGGTCCTCCACCGGGTGCTGGCCCAGGCGGCCCGCACCTTCCTGCTGAACGACATGGACGAGGAGCTGGTCGACGCGCCCGACCGCGCTGCGGCACGGTCGACCCCCTGCACCGCTCCGGCTGGCCGACCGACCGCTGTGGGCCCAGTCGGCCGCCACCTCCAGCCGACGGCGCCCAGCGGCGGACCACCGAGGTGGAGCGGATCCACCAGAGCCGGGTGGCCCTGCGCCGCATCCGCTCCAACCTGCGCACCTTCCGGCTGGCCCTCGACCCGGCCTGGGGCACGTCGCTGCGGGCCGAGCTGGCCTGGTACGGGGGCCGCCTGGGCCAGGTCGCGGGACCTCCACATCCTCCGCGACGTGGTCACCATCAAGGGTCCCGAGGTCATCGACCCCGAGGACGGTGGACCGACTGGACTCGGTGGTGGGCGTCCGGATGGCCGCGGCCCTGGCCGACGTGGCCAAGGAGCGGGGCGGGGCCCGCCGGTTCCAGCTGAACGAGCAGATGATGGTGCTGTGGGACGGCCCCGAGTTCAAGCCCAAGGCGACCAGGCCGGCCGACGAGGTCCTGCCGCGCGATGCTGCACCGGGCCTGGCACGACCTCCGGGGCGCGGCCCGCGACCGCCCGCAAGGACCGGAGCGACGCCAACCTCCACAAGCTGCGGATCCGGCTGAAGGACCTCCGCTACGGCTGCGAGACGGTGGCCCTGGTCGAGGGGGGCCCGGCCCGCAAGACGGCCAGGGCGGCCGAGCGGCTGCAGAGCAAGCTCGGCGACCTGCACGACGCCTGCTTCTCCATCGAGTGGCTCGAGGACCTGGCCGCGAGCACCGCCGACCTGCGCCGAGCCGGTCGAGGCCCTGGTGGAGATGCAGCAGGACGCGGCCGCCGGCGGCCCGCAAGGGTTGGAACCGCGAGCTGAAGGAGGTCGAGCGCCGCTGGAGGAGCTGGCAGGGCTGACCGGTAGAGAGGGGTGACCGGCCTCGGCGGCCCCGCCCGATCTAGCTGACGACGTCGTTGACGGCCAGGTGGTCGGTCTCCCACAGCTTGATGCCGCCGAGGATGCCGGCGGTGTTGTCGACGATGGTCACGTCGTCGTCGAGGTGGTGGCGGGTCACCCGGCGGGAGTTCCCGCCCCCGATGTAGAGGTGGTCGAAGAACATCAGGGCCCGCAGGTTGGCGATGGCCTTGTGGACCCGCTTGTTCCATCGCTCCTCGCCGATCTCCTTGCGGGTCGGCCTCGCCCAGCTGGTCGTTGTAGGTCTCGCCCTTGCGGAACGGCTGGTGGGCGATCTCGAGGTGGGGCATCAGCTGGCCCTGGTAGAAGAGCCCGGTCCCGAACCCGGTGCCGAGGGTGATGGCCAGCTCCAGACCCTTGCCCCGGACCACCGCCGCGCCCTGGATGTCGGCGTCGTTGGCCACCTTGGTGGGCAGAGCCGAACGACCGTGGTCAGCTCGGAGGCCAGGTCGAACTCCGACCACTGCTTGGCCAGGTCGGCGTCGACGGCACTGCCCGGGCCGTGCTTGGTGGAGAAGTGGGGGGCCGACAGCACCAGGCCGTCCCGGACCATGCCCGGGAACCCCACCGAGGCCCGCTCGGCCGTCGGGCAGCGGCGCCACCAGCCGGGTCAGCATCGCGCACCAACTTGTCGGGGGGCAGCGGGTAGGTGGTCGGGACCCGCACCCGGTCGGCCACCATGGCCCCCGAGGCGTCGAGGACCGAGGCCTTGAGGCCGGTCCCGCCGATGTCGACGGCCAGGGTGAAGGGGTGGCGGGGCTCGGCCTTGGCCGCGCCGGGCAGGACGTTCCCGATGGCGCTGTTGTCGTCATCGGCCGGGGGCTGGTCAGGGCTCATGCCTCCACGCTAGACATCCGGGGCCGCTAAGGCGTGCCGTGGCCGGGCGGCCGTCCCACTTCCGCGGACCGGCCGCGGCCAGTAGCGTCGACCACCGTGACCGATCAACCCTGGCTCGGAGATGCCTGCTCCCTCGTCGACGCCTTCCGGGCCGGGACCCTCTCCCCGACCGAGGCCCTCGACGCCTCCCTGGCCGCCATCGAGGCCTCGGAGCTCAACGCCTTCAGCCACCTCGACGCCGAGGCGGCCCGGGCCGCGGCGGCGGCGGCCGACGTCTCCCTCCCCTTCGGCGGGGTGCCGGTCGGGATCAAGGAGCTCGAGCCGGTCGACGGGCTGGCCCTACACCGAGGCCTCGCTGGTCTTCGAGGACCGGCGTGGCCGACGCACGACTCCACCCAGGTCACCCGGCTGCGGGCCGCCGGGGCGGTGCTGGCCGGCCAGACCACCGCCTCCGAGTTCGGCGGCGATCAACTGCACCAACACCAAGCTCCACGGCACCACCGGCAACCCGTGGAACCCGGAGCGGACCCCGGGAGGCTCGTCGGGCGGCTCGGCGGCCGCGGTGTCCGGCGGGCTGCTGCCCATCGCCAGCGGCGGTGACGGCGGCGGGTCCATCCGGATCCCGGCCGGGTTCACCGGACTGTTCGGCCTGAAGGCCACCTACGGGCGCATCCCCCGGGGCCCCGAGACCCTCCAGCCGCCCCTCACCGTGGTGGTCGGCTGCGTGTCGCGCTCGGTGCGGGACACGGCCCGGTGGTTCGACGTGTGCAACGGCTTCGACCCCCGCGACACCCTGAGCCTGCCCCGGGTGGAGGGATGGGAGGCCGGCCTCGGCACCTTCGACCTGGCCGGCAAGCGGGCGGTGATCTCCATCGACCTGGGCTCGGCCATCGTCGAGCCGCGGGTGGCGGCCCTGGTGGCCGAGGCGGCCGAGGCGCTGATCGCCGCGGCCGGCCTGACCCGGGTCGACGTGGTGGTCGACCTCCCCCAGGGCGGCCTCGAGTGGGCCATGTCCAACCTCATCGGCCTGGCCGGCGAGCTCGGTGACCGCTACCCCGGCCTGCAACGACGACCTCACCCCCGAGATCCAGCTGGGCATGAACCTGGCCACCCACAACCTCAACGTGCAGACGGCCGGGACCACCGAGATGTTCCGGATCGACGTCAACGAGCGCATGGCCGACCTGTTCGAGCAGGCCGACTTCGTCTTCTGCGCCACCAACCCCGACACCGCCTTCGCCGCCGCCGGCCCCATGCCCACCACCGTCGGCGGACGTCGACCTCATCGCCGAGTACGGCTTCAACCGGGCCATCGGCAACAACGGGGCCCTGACCATCCCGGCCAACCTCACCGGCAACCCGGCGGTGTCCATCCCGGCGGGAACGGTCGACGGGCTGCCGGTGGGCCTCCAGGTCATCGGCCGCCACCACGAGGAGCAGCTGCTGCTGGACCTGGCCCGCCTGGCCGAGCGGGAGCGCCCCTGGCCCCTGGTGGCGCCCGCCGCGCCCGTGCCTGACCTGCCGGCCCGCCGACCACGCCGGCCGACCCCGAGCCGACCGACCGAGCCGACCGAAGGAGCACCGAGCATGCGCATCGACCTGTGGGTACCCACCGCCAGACCCATTGCCACCCCCGAGCTGCTGGCCGTCATCGGCCGGGAGGCCGAGGCAGCGCGGCGTCGGCACCATCTGGGTGGGCGAGCACGTGGTGCTGTTCGAGGAGTACGCCTCGTCCTACCCCTACGCCGAGGACGGACGCATCCCGGCCCCGTCCGGGACCGGGCTGCTCGAGCCGCTGACCACCCTGTCGTTCCTGGCCGCCCACACCACCACGGTGCGGCTGGGCACGGCCATGGTGCTCCTGCCCCAGCGCAACCCGGTGTACACGGCCAAGGAGGTGTCCACCCTGGACTGGCTGTCCAACGGGCGGGTCGACTTCGGCATCGGGGTGGGATGGCTCGAGGAGGAGTTCAACGCCGTCAACGTGCCCGTGGCCCCAGCGGGGCCGGCGGACCGACGAGTACCTCGAGGTGCTCCGCACCCTGTGGTGCGACGAGACCTCCGCCTACGAGGGGGAGTTCTACTCGCTCAACCCGTGCCAGATGTTCCCCAAGCCCGTCCAGCATCCCCACCCCCCGATCCACATCGGCGGGCGAGTCCGACGCCGCCCTGGCCCGGGTGGCCCGGGCCGGCCAGGGGTGGCACACCTTCAACCGGACGCCCGAGCAGCTGGCCGAGCCGCTGGCCACCCTGGACGGGCTGCTGGCCGAGCAGGGCCGGAGCCGCGGCGGACGTCACCGTCACCGTCTGCCCCTACTTCCAGCCCCTCGACGCCGACATCGCCGGCCGGTACGCCGAGGCCGGGGTGGACGCGGTGGCCGCCCTGCTCCTGCCCTTCAGCGAGGACGACGTGCGCAAGGCCCTGGACGACCTGCAGCCGGTGTTCGACCGGGCCGCGGCGTCCTGAGGTCGGTGGAAGCTGCGGGAAGGTGCGGGAAGGTGCGGGGTCAGCCCCGCATGGCCACCGGCAGCGACTCCATACCCCGCAGCACGACGTTGGACTTGTAGGTCACGTCGTCCACGGTCAGGGCCAGATCCGGGGCCCGCCGGACCAGCGAGGTCAGGGCCACCTGGGTCTCCATCCGGGCCAGCGGGGCCCCCAGGCAGTGGTGGATGCCGAATCCGAACCCGAGGTGGTTGTTGGGGGTCCGGGTGATGTCGAACCGCTCGGGCTCGTCGAACTGCTCCGGGTCGCGGTTGCCCGAGGCCAGCAGCAGCATGGCGAAGTCGCCGGCGGCGAACTCGCACGCCGCCGAACTCGCAGTCCTCGGTCAGGGCCCGGCCGGTGAGCTGGACCGGGGAGACGTAGCGGAGCATCTCCTCCACCGCCGCTCCGGCTCACGCCGGCATCGGTGCGGAACCGCTCGAACTGGTCGGGGTGACGCAGCAGGGCCAGCGTCCCCCCGGAGATGAGGTTGACCGTCGTCTCGTGTCCGGCCACCAGCAACAGGATGCACGTCGAGAGCATCTCGGCCTCGCTCAGCACGGCGCCCCCGTCCTCGGCCTGCCACCAGCCGGCTCAGCAGGTCCTCGCCCGGGTCCCGCTTCCGCTCGGCCAGCAGCTCGAAGAAGTACTGGGAGAACTGGAGCACGGCCTCGCCCCGGGCCTCGATGACCTCGGCGGTGAGCAGGAAGTCGGGATCGAGGCCCCGGGCCAGCGCGTTCGACCACTCCTTGAACCGGCCTGGTCCTCGACGCGGCACGCCCAGCAGGTCGCAGATGACCCGCACCGGCAGCGGGATAGGCGAACGCCTCCAGCAGGTCGACCTGGTCCTGGCTCCATGGCGGCGTCGAGCAGCTCGTCGACCACCTCGCTGGGTCCCGTCCCGCAGCGACTCCACCACCTTGGGGGTGAAGGCCTTGGACACCAGCCCCCGCAGCCGGGTGTGGTCGGGCGGGTCGCGGAAGAGGAACGGCCGCATCTCGAGCATGGCCTGCGGCCACCGGGTCGTCCTCGGCGATGGGGGTCCGGAACCCCTCGGGCATCCGGTCGATGTCCACGTTGAGGCTGTCCGAGCTGGCCCGCCGGTCGCGCAGGATGGCCAGGCAGTCCTCGTGCCGGGCCACCACCCAGAAGCCCAGGGCGTTCCTGTGGATCGGGGCCCGCTCCCGCAGATCGGCGTAGAGGGGGAAGGGGTCGCTCGACCACTGGGGGTCGAACGGGTCGAAGACCGGGTGGGCCGGGGCCGGGGCCGCGGCCATGGCCGGCTCGGTGAGAGGAGTGGTGGTCGGCGGGTCCGCGCTCGGAGAGGTCACCGTCATCGATGGTAGGGCCATCGGGTCCGAGTGGCGATTCCGGTCGCCCCGGACCCGCATCCTCCCTACTGTGGATTCCGTACTTTCCGAAAGGTGGTCCCATGGCCCAACCTGTACTGCTGGTCACCGGCACCTCGTCGGGCATCGGCCTGTCCACCGCGGTGGCGGCCGCCGCCACCGGCTACCGGACGGTGGCGACGCTGCGCAACCCCGACAGCGGCGGAGCCCTCACTGCCGCCGCGGCCGAAGCCGGGGTGGAGCTCGACGTGCGCTCCCTCGACGTCACCGAGGGGGACTCCATCCAGGCCTGCATCGACGGGGTGGTGGCCGATCACGGCGCCCTCGACGCGTTGATCAACAACGCCGGGGCCGGCTACGTGGGCACCATCGAGAACGTGTCGATGGAGGACATGCGCCGGGTCATGGAGACCAACTACTTCAGCGTGGTGGCCATGACCAAGGCGGCCATGCCCCACCTCCGCGCCTCGGGCGGGCGGCTCATCTCGGTGTCCAGTGTGGGCGGCGCGGTCGGACAGCCGTTCAACGAGGCCTACTGCGCGGCCAAGTTCGCCGTCGAGGGATTCCTCGAGAGCCTGGCCCCGGTGGCCGGCACCGTCGGCGTGCAGGTGTCCATCATCGAGCCCGGGCCGGTCACCACCGAGTTCGTCAACAACGTCGGCGTCGACATCTCGGCGCTGTTCGCCGCCGCCGGCCCCTACCTGCCCGCCATGCAGGGCTACCTGGACCGGGTGGTGGCCCAGTTCGGATCGGAGACGGCCCAGAGCGCCGACCAGGTGGCCGAGGTGATCCTCGGTGTCCTGCAGGCCGAGCGCCCGTCGATGCGGGTCCAGACCGGACCGTGGGTCGAGGCGTTCGTAGGCATGAAGCTGTCCGACCTCGACGGATCAGTCGTCCTGGGCGAGACCGGCACCTGGGTGGCCTGACCGGCCCGGCGTGCCGGCGCGGGCCCGGAGCACCGGGTCGGCGAACCAGGGCCGGAGTCGAAGGCGGGCCGGGGGGAGGTCCCCGTAGAGGAGGACGCCCTCACCCGGGGCGATCCGTCGAAGGGCGTCGGGAGGGGCCAGCCTCCGGGTGGTGGGCGAGCGGGTGGTGCTCGGACCGCTCCGGCCGCCCCGGGTCGTGGCCGGCAACAGCACCTCCTCGTCACCGATCAGATGGCTGGCGTAGTCCAGCGTGGACGGATCGGAGATGCCCGAGAGGAACAGCTTGGCCCGGTGGTTGTTCACCACCGTGGTGGCCCGGGGTCCGTAACGGGCGGTGATCTGGGCCAGGTCATGCCATACCGTCACCAGCTGAACCCCGTGACCGGCCGCCGTGGCCGCCAGTGCGTCCAGATCGGCCAGGGGGGCGATGTTGGCCGCTTCGTCCAGGACGACGAGCAACGGCGGGTCGAGGGGGCGGTGGGTCAGGGTGACCCGGTCGTAGACGTGCTCGATGATCTGACGGACCACGGACACGAAGAGCGGGGTCAGTCTCCTCTGGTCGTGGGCCGGGGCGCAGAGGTACAGGGTGTTGCTCCCGTTCACCAACCGGGCCGGATCCACCCCCGAGTCACCCGTCGCCCGCTCGCCCCTTCCTGCGGTCGCTCCCCCGGTCATCCCGCCCAGCGCTTCCCAGGGTGCCGGCCCCGGAGGAACCGCGGTGGCGGCGAACGGCTCGAGCATGGTCTCCACGGTGGTGTAGATCGAGCTGCGCTGGCGGTCCTCCTTGCCGAAGGCGGAACGGGCGGCGTGGACGGCCTCGGGAACGCCGGCCGCGGCCAGCAGGTCCAACACCTCGGTCTCCTCCTGGGTGTCCACCCAGCGGACCACGTCGTCCATGTCGCGTCGACCGACCGCCGCCGCGAAGAGCAGGGGGGCCAGCATCCTGGTGGCGGTGGCGTACCAGAAGTCCCCGTCGGTCATGGTCCCGACGGATGACTTGGCCACCTCGGTCAATCCCGCCGCGGCCCGGCGGGCGGAGGGCCAGGTCCGTGCCGTCGCCAGCGGGGACCAGGTGGCCGAGGGCAGGCCGGTGGACCCGGACGGGTCGAAGCACTGGACCTCGCCGCAGGAGCGTCGGTGACCGATGGTGTGGTCGATCAGGTCGGTCTTGACGCTGGCTGCCACCACCGGTCCCGACCACTCCAGCAGGGCCGGCACGGCGAATCCCGACGTCTTGTGCGACTGGGTGGGCCCGAAGACGATGACCGACTGGGCCCGCTCGGCCGCCACCAGGCGCCGGCCGGCCCGTCCGAGGACCAGGCGTCCCGGGGGCGGAGGGACGGAACGACGTGACGGGAGCACCAGCCCTCCGAGATCAGCCGGGGTGGCCCACCGGGCTGCCGGTCTCCTCCACCCTCCGGACCGCTTCGGTCCGGAGGCGACGGCCCTCGCTCCCGCTCGTTCGGACCGGGATGGCACCCGACGCCCGGGAGGGGGCGGGAACGGGCGTCGGGTGCCGAATCGGGGGCCGCCACCGGAGGCGCGACCCCAGCTGAACCGGTCGGAGCCGAGCACGGCGGCCCCGACGAAGGCGGTCAGCCCGATGACCGACGACACCGGGGCGGGAACGCTCACCGCCGACCACCGGACTCAGCCCACGTTCCACCGTCGGCGCCGGTGTACTCCGCCATGGCCTGGTCGGTGTCGGTCAGCCACTGCTCACCCGACGCCAGTCGGTGCTCGACCAGAAACGACCGCCGACCCACCTTCCACAGGGCCATGCCCCGCCGGAGCTGGGTGACCAGCTCGGCCTCGGTGTCGGTCAGCCCGAGGAGCTCGCCGGTGCGGGCCACCTCCCCGGGGGACTGGGCGTAGACCACACGGGTCTCCGAGTCGGACAGGAGTCCCTCGGCCAGGGTGACCTGCTCCGAGCCGCCCGTTCCCACCGAGCGGAGATCGGACAGCCGGTGCAGGACGGCCATGTTGGCCACGCCGTTGGCCCGGGACATCTTCCACGATGTCTGGAGCCACCGGGCCACGCCCAGATTGGAGAGGATGGCCCACGCCTCGTCGACCACCACGATGATCCGGTTCCGGTGCCGGGCCCGCACCGCGCTCTGCAGCCACGCCGCGGCACAGGCCATGAGCACCCCCAGCGCGGGCGAGTGGTAGACGGCGGACAGGTCCAGCACCACCAGAGGTCCGTCCAGTCGGAGGCCGGGTGAGGTGGGACCGTCGAACATGCCGCACAGGTCACCGTGGACCAGCCGGCGGAGCTCGAGGGCCACGTCCCGGCCGTCCTCCAGCAGCTCCGAACGACTGGTCCGCAGGGTCACGGACGCCTCGAAACCGGGGTCGAGGAGTGCCTCCACCACCTGGGGAAGGGTGGGCGCCATCCCGGCCCGACGGGCCCGATCGGTTGCTTCGCCCAGCGCGGCGTCGATCGCCGCCCGCTCGCGGGGCCGGAGGTCCCGGCCCAGACAGGCCACGGCCAGAGACGAGGTGAGGACGATCCGTCGCCGACGGGTGTCGTAACCGGCGGCCGGGTCGTCGGCGAACGCGGTGTCGGAGCGGATGTCGGCGTGCTCGTCGGCACGGGAGCTCGGGGTCGGATCCGCAGCCCGAGGATCCGGACCGCGACCGGAACGGTCGACCTCGTCGTCGGTGTCGAGCGGGTTGAGCCGGACTCCTCCTCCGGGACGAAGTGCCACCGGTCGGACTCCCCAGGCCTGGGCCAGCGGCCCGTACTCACCCTTGGGGTCCACCACCCAGGCGTGACGTCCGAACACCGCCTGACGCCACAGATAGGACTTGACGAAGGAGCTCTTACCCCGACCGATCTGGCCGAAGACCACGGCGTTGGGGTTGGTCACCACGCCCTGCCGGTACAGGACGAAGGGGTCGTAGACGAACGACCCGCCCAGCAGGTCGCGACCTACGAGGACGCCCTCGTGCCCGAGTCCGGCCTCGCTGACCAGCGGATAGGCGGCACAGAGATGCCGGGTGGTGGCTACGTGGGCGGGAACCCGGGGGGAACGACTGGTCACGACAGACCCCGACCCAGCGGCAAGCTGCAGGCGAAGGCCACGTCCTGCTCGCCGTAGAGCAGGCGGAGCTCGATCCGGGACTGGCCGGCCGCCTGTTCCAGGGCGGCACGGGCCGTGGTGAGCTCGTGGCGGGTGTCGGCGGTCAGGGTGACATAGCCGGTGAACCGGTACTGGGCGTGGCCATCGGCCAGTTCGGCATCGCGCTCCTCGACACTCTCCTTCTCGCGGGTCTGCCGGGCGGTGACGAGGAAGCCGCCCCGCCGTCGCATCTCCCCATCGGCGATGTCGGCGGTCCGGGCCTGGGCCACCTGGCGGGCGGCGCGTGCCGGGCTGACCGGCTCCATGATGAGCACGACCGTCCGGCGCAGGGACGAGAACAGCACCGGGCCGAGGAAGTCGGGGGTCACGTCCACCCGGGGCCATTCGGCGATCCAGTAGGTGGCGTGCCACGTGCCGTCGGTGCGGACCGTGTCCCAGTGCGGCTCGACGGTCATGGGCCAGGGCCACGAGGGGCCCACGTCCACCCCGGGGTGGATGTGGGCGTGCTCCGCCGTCCCCGGGAACCCTCCGTCGCAGGACACCCGGGTCGGGTCTGCGGTCCCCGGGTGGAAGCCGCCGTCTCCCGTCCTGGCGACCGGAGCGTACGACTCACCGATGGCGCGGGCCAGCGCGGCCGGGCCGAGGACGCCGTCCACGGAGATGTCGGCTCCATCGAGGGCCCGGTGCAACGAGAGCACCTCCCGGTTCAGCACGGCACCCACACCGACGAGTCCCCGTCCCGAAGCCCGTATGGACCGGGCCGAACGCGAGGTGTGGATGGACAGCGCCAACAGCACCCGGTGACGCCGGGTGACCGGGGACGACTCGTCGACCAGGGCCCGGTACGACCGGCCCGCCGGGGTGTCCGTACCCAGCACGGCATGACGGGACCAGTGCTCGCGAACCGAACTTCCGTCGTCGGGGAGGCACGACTCGATCCACTGGATCCGGTGCACGTCGGTACCCTCCCGCGCCATGGCCGACAGGACGCGGGCCCACGAGGCGATGCGGGCGTCCTGGTCACCGGGGCCGAGGAGGGCGAAGCTGTGCCCGCGCACCGACAGCACCGCCGTGGCCGTGCGGGACGGCCCGTCGACCACCACGCCGACCTCGAAGGTCGACCCGTGGGGTCCGAACGGCAGCGTTTCGATCGACAGCCCACCGAACACCGCCTTCCCCATCCGGGGGCGGTACGGGGAGCCGGCTCGGGAGCGGAGGCCCGGGGCGCCCGTCGACCGGGACCGGGCCGGAGCGGGCGCCGATCCGTCGACGCACCGATGGACGACGGCGTGATCGAGATCGGCGGACACCCGTTGCCCCTCCCGGGGTCCGGGCGCAAACTGCCGACCGTCACCGGAGGAGCGCGCCAGGAGCCAACGTGCCACCAACGGCATCCACTGCTCCCCGGTCCGCCCGAGGATGGGCCAGAAGGCCAGAGCGACCCCGAGGGCGAGGACCACCACCGCGACCAGGACCCCCACCACCGAGGGACGCCAGCGCAGAGCCAGCACCCCGACCGCCAGGCTCGACGCCACGGTGGCGATCTGCCCACCCCGCCATCCGGCGATCACCCCCCTCCTCTCCAGGGGAGAGAACCGGTAGCGGATCCGCCCGGCGCGGTCGGCCTCAACCATCGTTCTCGTCCGGGGGCGTCTGGGCCGGCGCGATCAGTTTGACGCCCAGCTCGTCCCGGCCCAGGTAGGCGGGCCGGAAGGTACCGGTGGCCCGGGGCAGGGGGATGAGCTCCGAGCTCACCGACGCTGACCCCGCCCGGCCGGCTCCGCCCGACCCGCCCGGTCCGCCCGAGCGCGGCCCGGTCGACCCTCCTGGTCGGGCCGGTTCCCCGGTCGGCGTTCCGTGCCCGTTGGCCACGGCAGTGGCGCCGGCATGGACGGGATACAGGGGGATACCGCTGCCGGGTGGCTCCATCGTCCCGACCCCGGTGGCTTCCGCCGATGAGGGACCGAGGTCCGGCCCGCCGCCTCCCGACCCGCCATCTCCCGACCCGTCGTCGAACGGAGGTCCGCTAGGACCGCCGCCCGCCGAAGACCCGGAGCCACTGCCGCCACCTGCGCCGCCGCCGCCGCCGCCACCGCCACCGCCACGGCCACGGCCGCCGCCCAGCGCTCCTCCCAGAGCACCACCAGCCATCGCCGTCCCGGCCGATGCCACGGCACCGACCGAGGCCTTCTGCATGGCCGTGTGGGCCAGACTGCGGATGGGCGCCGACACCGAGTGGCGGGCCTGATGGCTGAGGCCCTCGAGGTGGCCCACCGCCCCGGCCTCGACGAACGGGAGCAGGCGGAAGAGCGCCCACGGGGCGAAGGCCGACAGCAGGAGCAGGGCGGCACCACCCAGTACGGCGGTGAACCCCCCACCTCCAGAGGGGGTGGGGGAGGTGGCGGAGCCACTCGGCGTCGATCCGGTACCGCCGGCCAGGGCGCCGGCGGCCAGGCTCAGGACCGAGACGATCACGAACTTCCCCAGGATCAACGCCACCAGCGTGTCGACCAGCCGACGGCACCAGTGGGCGATGGCCGGCCAGGCCAGGCTGGCCAGTGCCAAGGGTAGAAAGAGGACGGCCACGTAGACGGCGGCGGCCCGGATGAGGAGCTCCACCCACACCGCCACGGCCCCGACCACCACGGCCAGGGCCCCGAGGAAGAGCACGAACGCCGGAGCTGACGGCTGGCCGGTGGCGGCACCCGTTGCCGACAGGCCGGCCAGGACCGAGGACATGAAGTGCCCGGTATCGAGCCCGGCCCCGTGGGCGACGGCGTTGCTCATGGCGTCGGTCAGGGACAGCCCGAGTTGTACCAACTTGACCGCCATCGCCGTCAGCAGCACGGCCAGGGGGACGTTGACCAGGACCGAGCGCAACAACGACGAGAGGCTCTGACGGTAGATGGACTGGATGATTCCCGAGCAGGAGCAGCGGCACGATGACCACGCCGCCCAGTTCGGCCATGGTCCCGTAGTGGGCACGGAACCACGACGCGCCGAGGTCGATGGAGGTGGTGTCCCCGATGACCGTGCCGATCTGGGCCAGCAGCCACGAGGCCCCCTGGGCGACCCAGTTGCCGAGGCCGCTGAGCACGCTGTCGACCCCGAAACCGACCACGCTGGAGGCGGCTGAGCCGACAACGCTGGAGGCGGCCGAGGCCACCTGGCACACCGCGCCGATTCCCGTGGCGGCCAGGGCCGCCGCCGCGGCCGGGCAGGCCGCGGCGTGCAGAGTGGGAACGGCCGAGAGCGCGCTCACCCTCCGTGGACGCCGGTTCCGGCGGTGTAGAAGAAGTTCACGATGCCGGGGCCCGCGCCGATCAGCAGCGCCGCCAGCCCGGAGATGAGGACGGCACGGCGACCGACGAACGTCTGCTGGTAGTTCTGACCGTGGGAGCCGAGGGCCCAGGCGGCGGCGCCGATGACCAGACCGACCAGGGCCAGGGCCAGGGCCCAGAACTGCAGTCCGTTCATCAGGTTCTGGAGCATGGCTCCCCCGGGGAGTTGGTTCGATTGGGGATTCATTCCGACCACGTCGACCAGGAGTCGGGCTGCGGTCCGATGAACGGCTCCGGCGCCTCCACCCACATAGGAACCCAGGACGAGCGGGTCGGGCGTGGGCCGGGGGGCGGACAGCGACGGATGGAGGGCGGGGAGCAGGTTGGCGGGCATGAGGCCAGAGTAGGGAGTGCTATCGAAAGTTTCAATACTTTCTATGTATTTTCATTGTCTCCCCTGTCAGGCGGGGCGGATCATCACGCCTGGTCCACCGGCCTGCCATGCTTAGGCAGTGAAGCCGTATGTGATCGGGTACATCGTCCTGGGCGTTGTAGCCGTCGTGGCCGTCATCATCGCCGCCCGTCTGGGACGTCGATCCGGCCGCCGGGCCCTCCAGCAGCGCCTGGTCGTCGCTGTCCAACCGGCTGGGGGTGGAACCTCCCGACGAGGGCGGGATCGAGCCGATCCTCGGTCACCTCGAGAAGGTCACCGGCGAGGCGGCCGAGGCCGTCACCGAGTCCAGCTCGGACGCCATCCGGCTCCGGCGGGCCCTCGACACCCTCCCCCAGGGGGTCATCGTGTGCGACGAGAACGGGGATATCGCCTTCCAGAACGCCCGCGCCACCGGGCTGATGAACAACCGGCACGGGGACGCCCTGGCCGCCCAGGCCGTGACCGAGCTGCTGGAGAACGCCTGGACGGACGGCTCGGCCGAGCGGACCCTCGACCTCTACGGGCCGCCCCGCCAGACGCTGGCCGTGCGGACCCGGCTGATCGACGACGGGCGGCGGCCTCTGGGTGTGATCGCCATCATCGAGGACGTCTCCGACCGGCGACGGCTCGAGGAGGTCCGCCGGGACTTCGTGGCCAACGTGAGCCACGAGCTGAAGACCCCCATCGGCGCCCTCGGACTGCTGGCTGAGACCCTCACCGTCGAGCCCGACCCCGAGGTGGCCCAGCGGCTGGCGTCGCGCATCCACACCGAGGCCTTCCGGGTCAGCCGGATCATCGACGACCTGCTCGACCTGAGCCGGATCGAGTCCGAGGAGGCCCCTCCCCGCGAGCCCATCCTCGTCAACCTGGTGATGGCCGAGGCCGTGGAGCGGGTGCGGTCGGCGGCCGAGCAGCGAAGGATTACCATCGAGCTCAATGAGCCCAGCCCCCCGGTGCACGTCCTCGGCGACCGTCGCCAGCTGGTCTCGGCCATGCACAGCCTGCTCGAGAACGCCGTGACCTTCTCCTACGAGGACACCGCCGTCGAGGTTCTGGGCGTCCGGGCCAACGGCGAGGTCCGACTGTCGGTCACCGACGTGGGCGTGGGCATTCCCGCCCGCGACCTCGACCGGATCTTCGAGCGCTTCTACCGGGTCGACCACGGCCGGGGCCGGGACACGGGCGGCACCGGTCTCGGCCTGTCCATCGTCCGCCACGTGGCCAGCAACCACCAGGGCCGGGTCGAGGTCGACTCACGCGAGGGGCAGGGCTCGACCTTCACCCTCATCCTCCCCAGCCCTCCGGAGTACTCCTCATGAGCGCCAAGACGGACAGTGCCAAAAAGACCGGCTCGACCGGAAAGGGAACCTCGGGAGACGCCTCCGCATCGGGCGGGAAGTCCGACCGGGCCGACAAGTCCGAGGCGGGCGATGAGACCACGCCCGAGGACCAGACCCAGACCAAGGTGCTCCTGGCCGAGGACGACGAGTCGTTCGTGGACGCCCTGGTCATCGGACTGTCCCGGGAGGGATTCGATGTGACCGTGGCCCGCGACGGCAACGAGGCCCTCCGCCTGTTCGCCTCCGTGGAGCCCGACCTCGTGCTGTTGGACCTGATGCTGCCGAGGCTGTCGGGCATCGACGTCTGCCGCTCCATCCGGGCCCAGTCCTCGGTGCCCATCATCATGGTCACGGCCAAGGGCACGGAGATCGACACCGTGGTCGGCCTCGAGGTGGGCGCCGACGACTACGTGGCCAAGCCCTACCGTCTCCGCGAGCTGGTGGCCCGGATGCGGGCGGTGCTGCGGCGGACGCCCGGGAGCGAGACGTCGCGCGACCGGGACCCGGCTGACTCCTCCGGCAGCGGCTCCGACCGGCGCAGCACCGATCGGAGGACGGGAACGGCGGTCCTCGAGGCCGGGGGGATCCAGATCGACCCCGATCGGCACCTGGTCTTCATCCGTGGCGAGGAGGTCCATCTCCGGCGCAAGGAGTTCGAGCTGCTCTCGCTGCTGATGGAGAACACCGGTCGGCTCCTGACCCGTGACGTCCTGATCGACCGGGTGTGGGGATCGGACTACTTCGGCGACACCAAGACCCTCGACGTGCACATCAAGCGCCTGCGCAGCCACGTGGAAGAGGACCCCTCCTCCCCCAAGCTCATCACCACCATCCGGGGGGTCGGCTACCGGTTCGATGCGCCCCGCGACTCGGGCTGAGTCGCTCTGAGCTGGGCGCCAGTGCGGAGACGGGCCCGCCGGCGGGACCGGGTCCCGCACAGGGGCCGGACCGGGGCCGGTGGCCCTACCCGGCCGCCGGGATGACCAGCTCGTCCCGGAGGTAGGGGCCCAGTACCTCGGGCAGCACCACCGAGCCGTCGGCCTGCCGCCCGGTCTCCATCAGGGCGGCCCAGATGCGGGCCCAGGCCAGGGCCGAGCCGTTGACCGTGTGGACGAGCACCGGGCCGCCGCCCCCGTCGGGTCGGTACCGGATGTTGGCCCGGCGGGCCTGGTAGTCGGTGAACCAACTGATCGACGAGACCTCCAGCCACTGGTCGACGCCGGGCGAGTAGACCTCGAGGTCGAAGGTGCGGGCCGACGAGATGCCCAGGTCTCCGGTGCACAGGTCGAGAACCCGGTACTGGAGGCCGAGCTGTTGGAGCAGCCGCTCGGCCCGGGCCACGATATCGGCGTGGATCTCCAGCGCCTGGTCGGGGGTGGTGTAGGCGAACAGCTCCACCTTGTCGAACTCGTGGACACGGAGGAGGCCCCGGGTGTCCCGACCGGCGGACCCGGCCTCCCGCCGGAAGCAGGCCGTGGCCGCCGTGAGCCGGAGTGGAAGGGACGACTCCTCCAGGATCTCGCCCCGCCACATCGAGGTGAGCGGCACCTCGGCGGTGGGAATGGCCCACAGGTCGTCACGCTCCAGGTGGTAGGCGTCCTCCTCGAACTTGGGGAGGTGGCCGGTCGACACCATCGTCTCGGTGAGGACCAGGGTGGGCGGCCGCACCTCCTCGAACTCGTCGGCGTGACTGTCCAGGGCGAAGGAGGTGAGCGCCCGGAGCAGCCGTGAGCCGAAGCCGCGGAAGAGAGGGAACATCGAGCCGGACAGCTTGGCCCCCCGCTCCATGTCGAGGAGCCCCAGCTCGGCGCCGATCTCCCAGTGGGGCATCCGCTGGGCTTCGCTGTAGGTCGGCGGTTCATCGGGCCAGGACCGGCTCACCACATTGTCCTCGGGTCCGGCACCGTCGGGGGCGTCGGGAGCGGGGAGGTTGGGCAGGTACAGCAGGGCCTGGCGCACCTCCAGCTGGGCCGTCTCGGCCACAGCGTTGAGCTCGCCGCTCCTCGTCGTCCCAGCTGCCGGCTGCGTCTCGGTCAACTCCTCGGCCAAGGCCGTGTCACCGGACTTCCGGGCCGCGCCGACCTGCTTCGAGAGCGCCTTCACCTCGGCCCGGTGCTCATCCCGGCGCCCGATGGCTGTCCGGGCCCGCTGGTCCAGCTCGTCCAGCCGGTCGAGCTCGGCCGGATCCACCCCCCGCCGTCCGAGCGCGGCCTTCACCGACTCGAGGTCGTCTCTCACCAGCCGGATATCGATCATGACGGGCACAACGGTAGCGTGACCACCCGTGGACGACGCCAAAGCTCCGACCGGTGGGTCGAACGGTCGGAGGGACCCGCCCGCCGTGGTCTGTGACGGGGTGGTCATCCGCTACGGCGAGACCGTGGCCGTCGACCGCCTCTCGCTCACCGGCCACGCCGGTTCGGTGGTGGCCCTCCTCGGACCCAACGGGGCCGGCAAGACCAGCACGGTCGAGGCGCTGGAGGGATACCGGCGGGTGACGGCGGGATCGGCCCGGGTCCTCGGGCTCGATCCCATCGTCGACCACGCCGCTCTGGTGCCCCGTATCGGGGTGATGCTCCAGAAAGGTGGGGTGTACCCGATGCTCGGCCCGGCCCAGGTCCTCCACCTGTTCGCCCGGTACTACAACGATGCCGAGGATCCCGAGGCCCTCCTCGACCTGGTGGGGCTGTCCGACGTGCGGCGCACCCCGTGGCGACGGCTGTCCGGCGGCGAGCAGCAGCGGCTGGCCCTGGCGCTGGCGCTGGTGGGCAAGCCTTCGGTGCTCTTCCTCGACGAGCCGACGGCCGGCGTCGATCCCGAGGGGCGCATCGTGGTGCGGGACATCATCGCCGCCCAGCGGGACCGGGGGATCTGCGTGATCCTCACCACCCACGAGCTGGCCGAGGCCGAGCGCCTGGCCGACCACGTCGTCATCATCGACCACGGTCGCGTACTGGCCGAGGGCTCGCCGGCGCAGCTGGCCTCGGGCACGGCCGACGGCTCCATCCGATTCTCGACCCGGCCAGCCATCGATACCGCCGCCCTGGCCGGCGCCATCGGCGAGGGCACGGTCGTCAACGAGGAAGGCCCGGGGTCCTACCGGCTGCTGGCCCGCCGCCGGTGCGTCGAGTCCCGGCGTGGTGGCGGCCCTGGCCGGCTGGCTGGCCGAGCGGGACCTTTCCCTCGGCGACCTCCGCACCGGACAGTCCCTGGAGGAGGCGTACCTGTCCATCACCGGGGGGCGATCCGGGCCCGACGCCGAGCCGGCAGCACCCGGGACCGGCCCCGAACGGGCGAACCGCGGGGGATCCTCCGGGCGGAAGGGCCGAGGCCGAGGCCGGGGCGGGCGGGACGGTCGGCGTGTCGGGCGAGTTGGCGGTCGGCGTGACGGTCGGCGTGACGGTCCGGGCCGTGGCCGGGAGGACGGACCGGTCCCCGGCCCAGGACCGGACTCCGCCGGACCGGGTCGATGAGGCCGCTGGCCGCCCAGCTACGGGCCGAGATCACCCTGCTGTCCACCAACGGCGAGACCCTGTTCCTGACCTTGGGCATCCCGGTGGTGTTCCTGCTGTTCTTTTCGGCGGTGCACGTGCTCCCGACCGGCACCAAGCATCCGGTCGACTTCCTGGTTCCGGGGATCCTGGCGCTGGCCATCATGTCCACGGCCATGACCGCGCTGGGCATCGGCACCGGATTCGAACGCGGCTACGGCGTGCTGAAGCGCCTGGGGTCCACCCCCCTGGGCCGGCCCCGCCTGCTGACGGCCAAGATCCTGGCCATCCTCTTGGTGGAGTTGATCCAGGCGGCCGTGCTGGTGTCGGTGGGCTACGCCCTGGGATGGAACCCGGGTGGACCCGGCGGGGCGGGAGCTCTGGTCGGCGCGGCCATCGGCGCCATGGTGCTCGGTACCGTGGCCTTCGGCGGGATCGGTCTCCTGTTGGCCGGGACCCTCAAGCCACTGGTCAATCTGGCCGTGGTCAACGGACTGTTCGTGGTCCTCCTGCTATTGGGCGGCATGCTCGTCCCCCTGGGCAAGCTGCCCACCTGGCTGGCCGACGCCTCCAAGGTGCTGCCGGCCTCGGCCCTGTCCGACGCCCTGCACGGGGCGTTGGGCCACGGCACCCCGGTGACGACCCGGGACTGGGTGGTGCTGGTGGTGTGGGCCGTGGCCGCCCCGGTGGTGGCCGGCCTCACCTTCCGCTGGGAATGAGCGGGCGGCGGCGAGCGGGTCGGTAGCGGCCGGACGCCCGGGCCCGTCCCCGGGTCCGGGTCAGCCGCCGGCGCCGGCCAGCCGGTGCAGCCACTGGGTCAGCTGGACGGCCGACACCGCACCGATCACGTGGCCGATGACGTGGCCCGAGGCGTCGATGAAGAACGTGTTCGGCTCGGCGTTGAGCCCGTAGAGGCCCGAGGTGACCCGCACGTCGGTGTCGGCCCCCACCGGATAGGCGATCCCCGCTTTGCGGACAAAGGCCAGACCGTCCGAGGGCTTCTCGGCCACGTCCACCCCGATGAACCGCACGGACGAACCCTTGGCCTGCTCCGCCGCCGCCGTCCGGGCCAGCAGCGGCGTCTCCTTCTGGCACGGGATGCACCACGAGGCGAAGAAGTTGAGCACGACCGGGTGGTGGCCTCGCGGGGCCGAGCGCCTCGAGGCTGACCGGTGGGCCGCCGGTGAGGGACGGGAGGGAGAAGCGCGGGGCCTGATCGCCCACGCCGACCACCGGTCCTGATCCGGAACCGGGGCCGGAGTTCGAGGAGGTGCCCAGACCCACGAACAGGAAGACGGCCAGGGCGGCGGCGATGACGCAGCCGATGATCAGGGCCCGGAGCCTGCGCGGGCCGGCCGGCGGCGGCTTCGGCGCCGAGGCCGGTGTGGGCGTGGGGGTGGGAGGGGCCCCGGAGCCCCCGGCCGGGGGGGCCGGGATCTCCTCGGTGTCCGTCCCGGGTGGGGTCATGGTCAGTGCTTGGTGAAGATGTCGACCGCCATGAACACGAACAGGAGGGTGAGGTAGGTGATCGAGTAGCTGAACAGCTGCATGGCCGCCTTCGGTGTGGCCCGGGCATAGAGCCGCACGGCCATGGCGAGGAACACCACTCCCAGCACCGCAGGCGGCCACGACGTAGATGGTTCCCAGGCTGGCCACGGCGGCCAGGAGCAGGGACACCCCCACCAGGAGCACGCTGTAGAGCAGGATCTCCCGGGCCGTCCGCTTGAATGTGGCCACGGCCGGCAGCATGGGGACGCTGGCGGCCTGGTAGTCGTCCTTGTACTTGACGGCCAGCGCCCAGAAGTGGGGCGGGGTCCACACGAAGATGATGGCGAACATGACCACCGGGGTCCACGACAGGCTGTCGGTCACCGCCGCCCAACCCACCAGGACGGGTACGGCCCCGGCGGCGCCCCCGATGACGATGTTCTGGCTGCTGGTGCGCTTCAGCCACAGCGTGTAGACGAAGACGTAGAACAGGGTGGCCGACACGGCCAGGGCGGCCGAGAGCAGGTTGACCCACGCCCACAGCTCGGCGAAGGCCAGCACCTCGAGGCCGATGGCGAAGACGAGGGCATTGCGGGGGGTGACGGCACCGGTCACCAGCGGCCGCTTCGAGGTGCGGTGCATGAGCTTGTCGATGTCGCGGTCGATGAACATGTTGATGGCGTTGGCGCCGCCGGCGGCCAGGGCCCCGCCGAGCAGGGTGGCGGCCATCAGCCATACCGGCGGCATGCCCCGCTGGGCCACGATCATGGTGGGCAGCGTGGTGATCAGCAGGAGCTCGATGATGCGTGGCTTGGTCAGCGCCACGTAGGCACCGATCCGGGTCCCGAGCGAATGTCGGCGGGGCAGAGCCACCGCGGGGAGCGCCATGGGTGAGACAATAGTGCCAACGCCGTCAGGACACACTGACGGAATCCGTCCTGGCCAGTGGGCAGGACGCCTCGGTGACCGATCGGGCCGATACCATACGCAAACGGTGTCCTCCCTGCGTATCGGCCCTCGCCCGTTCCTCCTCATCTGCCGGATCACCCTGGCCACCGTGGTCCTCAACGTCATCACCGGAGCCGCCGTCCGGCTGTCCGACTCCGGCCTGGGCTGTCCGGACTGGCCGACCTGCTCCCAGCACCACCTGACCCCGGCGCTCCGTCTCCACCCGCTGGTCGAATTCGGCAATCGCCTGGTGGTGTTCCTGCTGGTGGTGGCCTGTGCCGTGACCGTGATCGCCGCCTTCCTCCGCCGCCCGGCCCGGCGCGACCTGCGGTGGCTGGCCGGCGGGCTCATCCTCGGGGTGATCGGCGAGGCCGTGCTCGGTGCCTTCGTCGTGTACTCCAAGCTCAACGCCTACGTGGTCGATGACCCACTTCCTGCTGGGGATGGCCCTGGTGGCGGTGGCAGTCGTCCTGACCCTCCGGGCCGGCCACCGGCGCCGGACGGGGCACCCTGGCCGTGAGCCGGGGCGCCCTGCGGCTGACCCGGGTCCTCATCGGACTGATCGTCGTGGTCCTGGCCGCCGGGGCGGCCACCACCGGTACCGGTCCCCATGCCGGAGGCAAGGGAGCCAAGCGGATCCCCCTCGGGCTCGAGGACATGACCCGCATCCACGCCGAGATCGTGATCGCCTCCGTGCTGGTGCTCCTGGTCCTGTTGTGGGTGCTGTGGCGGACCAACGCCCCCGCCCGCGTCCAGGATGCCGGCCGCATCCTGCTGGCCGTCATGGTCGTCCAGGGGATCATCGGCTACACCCAGTTCTTCACCCACCTGCCCGCCGTGCTGGTGGGGATCCACGTCTTCGGGGCCACGATGGTGTGGTCCACGGTGCTGTGGTTCCACCACGGACTCTCCGACCACCGGCCCGAGGCCGGAGGGGCCCCGGGGTCGGCGGACGGCGACGGGACCGACCGGGTGGCGTCGGACCTCGGGACCGGGCCCGCTGCGGCGCCGGTTCCAGCTGGGGCGGCGGCTGAGGCGGCGGCTCAGGCATCGACCTCTGGACTCGATACGACCCGGGAGACGGTGTGAGCGTCCCCGGCAACCCCGTGATCTCCTCGCTGTTCACGGCACCGCCGTCCGGTCCGACCACCGGGTCGGGGGCATCGGAGACGGTGCGCTCCCGCCAGGTGGAGACCGCTCCCCTCGAGACCGATCCGTCCACGTCCGAGTGGACCGAGCTCGACGAGTCCCAGAGCACCGACAAGCCGTGGCTGGTCATCGTGTGGAACGACCCGATCAACCTGATGTCCTTCGTGACCTTCGTCTTCCAGAAGCTGTTCGGATACTCGAAGGAGAAGGCCACCAAGCTGATGCTGGACGTCCACCACAAGGGTCGCGCCGTGGTCTCGTCGGGAACCCGCGAGCGCGCCGAACTGGACGTCTACCGGCTCCACGAGTACGGACTGTGGGCCACCATGGAACCCTCTACGTGAGCGCACCCATCCGGCGCCGGCGCGACGGCCGCTACTCCGTCAAGCTCGATCCCAGCGTGCGGGCGGTGCTGGTGACCATGTCCGAGCAGCTGTCACCGATCCTCAGCCCGAACGAGCCGATGACCCGGCGCCTCTTCCCGCCGGCCTATGCCGGCGACGATCAGCAGGGAGCCGAGTACGAGTACCGGAACCTCGTCGACAACGCCCTCGTCAACCACCACCAGGAGGCCTTCGCCGTGATGGCGGCCACCGCCCAGGCGGACATCCTCACCGAGCCGGAGCTCAACGCCTGGTTGTCGGCGGTGGGCTCGCTGCGGCTGGTGCTCGGGACCCGTCTCGACGTGAGCGAGGAGATGGAGGCCCCCGACCCCGAGGATCCGACGGCGCCCGAATACGCCCTCTACGAGCTGCTCGGCCAACTCCAGTACCTGATGATCGAGGTGCTGGCGGCCGGGCTGCCCGACGAGGGCCGACCGGAGGGGGAGCTGTGACCGGCCGGCCCCCGGAGGGCCGCTCGTATCCCTCTGCTAATCTCCAAAAGCCCTGATCGGGTTTGAGCCCCCATCGTCTAGCGGCCTAGGACGCCGCCCTTTCAAGGCGGTAACACGGGTTCGAATCCCGTTGGGGGTGCGGTATTCCCCAGCGCCAGTGCTGGTTGGGGACCTGTGGTGCAGTTTGGAGTGCACGCCGGCCTGTCAAGCCGGAGGTCGCGGGTTCAAATCCCGTCAGGTCCGCCACCTCGGTCCGCCGAGGCGAGGTCGGGTAGCTCAGTTGGTAGAGCGCGCGCCTGAAAAGCGTGAGGTCACCGGATCGACGCCGGTCCCGACCACCGAAGGCCCGGTGGGAAGCATCCGGCTCTGCCTGCCTCAGGCGTCGTCGGGAACCCCGGTCTCGGGTCGCTCGCCCGTGTCCACCAGGGACTGGGCCACCACCCGCAGTTTGAGATTCAGATGCTGGGAGGCCCGGCGCAGGATGTCGAACGCCTGATCGGGGGAGATGCGCTCGCGCTCCATGAGGATGCCCTGGGCCTGTCCGATCATCTCGCGGGTGGCCAGGGCGGCGTGGAGTTGGGCCGCCTTGCGCTCCTCCTCCTCGTGGGCGGTGGCGGTGGTGAAGGCCAGGCCGCCGAGGGCGGCGAGCAACAGCCCCCGGCCGCGGTCGATGACCCCGAACGCCTTCGGGTAGCGGGCGTAGAGGTTGAGGGCGGCGGGTGCGCCGTTGAAGTCCAGGGGCAGCGCGAACAGGCTCCGTATCCCGTGGTCCACTGCCTCGGGCCCGAATGTGGGCCAGCGGAGGTCGTCGCCGAGGTCTTCGGCGTAGACAGCGACGGCGCCGGCCAGAGAATCGAGGCACGGCCCCTCACCGGCGGTGTGCTGCAGAGCGTCCACCTCGATGACGACGGCGTCACTGAACACCGGTGTGGTCACCGATTCCCCTTCCAGCACGAAGATGCCGGCGAAATCGCAGCCTTCGATGGTGGCGACGGCCAGATCGACCACCTGGTCGAGGGCGTCCTGCACGGTGTCAGCGGCGAACAGGGTGACGGTCTGGGCCACGGTGGCGGTCAACTCAAGGGCCGGGTCGGCCGCGGAGGTGGAGAGCGGGTCATCTCCCACAGGGTCCCTGGTGGTCATCGCTCTTCTCAGCCTGGCACCTGTGGCCCCGATACTCAAGAGTGCGGGGGACGAACACCCCGTGGCTGATACCATGACAGGGCCTTCTGCAGCGAGGGTTGGCTAGCCTGAAAGCCCCCACCCTGTGTCGTCTGGCCAGTTTCGGCGTGCGTGCGCCTTCCCTGTACTCCTTGTACCCGGTGCGACGCGCCCTCACCCTCGGCCCGGACATCCGACGCGACGGTGGTCCACCCTCTCCGGCCAACCACCACCGTGGTCGCCCGCCGCGTTCCGGCCGAGCGGTGACCCATGACCTCCGGTGAGGAGTCGGGCCAGACGTTCTCACTCTCGCTGGACGCCGACAGGTCCGAGGCGGTGGTGTCCGTGCGGGGAGCGCTCGACGCCGCCGCCCTCATCGAACTGGTCGGCCTGTTCGACACCGTGATCGCCCGTGGCTACACCGCCATCGTCCTCGATCTGGTGGCGGTGGACTCGCTGGCCCAGACCGGTCCGGCTGTCATCACCGCGGCGGCGCAGCGCCTGGCCGAGCAGGGCCGACACCTCACCATCCGGTCTCCCTCTACGGCGATCGAGAGCCGACTGGTTGCGGCCGGACTGGGTGACTTCCTCGTCGACGAAGAGTTCGAGCTGATGGCCGGGCGACCCGGCGACCGGTCGACCGTCGTCGTACGGGTGCCCGACAACGCCGACCTCCACCGGTCCGGCCGGTTCGCCGAGCGGGCGGGCGCCATCCCCACCGACACCGACCTGGTTGACGCCACCTTGCGTCTGGTGGTCCAGCTGGCCCGGACCACCGTCACCGGCGCCGACGGGGTCAGCGTGTCACTCCGACGCCACGGCCAACTGGCCACGGTGGCCGCCAGTGACCAGGTCATCCTCGAGATGGATGCCGATCAGTACGCCACCGGCGAGGGGCCGTGCGTCGACGCCTCGATCAAGGGCCGCCGATTCCACGCCCAGTCGCTCGAGGACGAGGACCGCTGGCCGGACTTCACCCCCAAGGCCAGGGCGCTGGGAATCCAGGCCATCCTGTCGTCCCCGCTGTTGGCCCACCGTCGTCCCGTCGGGGCCCTCAACATCTATTCACTGCAACCCCGGGCCTTCGGCGACGATGACCAGAGCCTGGCCATGAGGTTCGCCACCGAGGTCTCGGCCATCCTGACCGATGCCGGCGTGGACGTCTCCGACGACCGCCGCTCCGAACGGTTCCAGGCGTCCCTCCGTTCCCGGGAGGTCATCGCCCAGGCCCAGGGTGTGATCATGGACCGCCAGGGCATCACCGAGGAGGAGGCGTACACGGAGCTCCGTGTCCACTCCCAGCGCACCGGGCTCTCACTGCGGGCGCGGGCCGAGGAGGTCATCGGGTCCACCCGACCCGGTCATCATCCGCTCGGGCGAAGTGACGGTGATCACCGTGGCTGAACAGGAGCCCGACCACTTCGACCGATTTCGCCAGGATGCCGGGCTGACCCGTGGAGAGCTGTGGCTCCGGTACTTCGAACTGGGTGGCATGAGCTCGGCCTTCCAGATGGAGGCGTTCCTCTACGGCGCACTGACACCGACCCCCCACGACCACGACGTCCTCGCCCACGCCCTCAACGAACGGTTCGTGGAGCTGGGGGGCAACCACCCGGTGCCCTATGTCGCGGACGGCGTCAAGGACTGACACGTCAAGGACTGGCACCGAACGACCGGACCCGGCTCGACGCCCTGGCCGACGGGCCGGCTCGTCCCGGGAACGCCCGCACGGGGTGGGCCGAGCAGTTGGACCGGGGTCGGCATCGTCTCCCGGCGCTCCGGCATAAGGAGGCGGCCGCCCCCCCGGGGGCGGTCGGGCCGGCGGTAGGCCGAGACCGGCCCCGGCCGCGCTCCCTATCTCCGACCACCACGGATATCTCCGACCACCTCAACGGGAACGACCCCTTGACATCCAGTGCATCGCGATATATCGTTACACATCGTGAGCGGTCGGATGATCAGCTCCACCAGCCTCCGGGACGGCAATCCGGCCGTTCCCGGACGAGAACTCAAGGAGAACAACCTGATGCATGAACACCAGAGATTCGATGACGAGACCGCCGGCCCGCAGGCCGGACCCGGGTTCCCGGGCCGCCGGGACCGCTACGACCGCTTCGGAGGTGCCCCCCGGGGACGGGGCGGTGGCCGGGGCCGGGGACGGGATGACGCCTTCGGCTTCGGAGGCGGACGACACGGGGCGTTCGGGCCGGGATTCGGCCCGCCGATGTTCGGCCGGGGCCCGAAGCGGGGGCGGGGGGACGTCCGAGCGGCCATCCTCGCCCTCCTGGCCGAGGAGCCGATGCACGGCTACCAGATCATCACCGAGCTGACCGAGCGCAGCGGGGGTGTGTGGCGCCCCAGCCCCGGCTCGGTCTACCCCACCCTCCAGGCCATGGAGGATCAGGGACTGGTCACCGCCGACAAGAGCGAGGGCCGCAGGGTGTTCAGCCTGACCGCGGAGGGCCGCACCCTGGCCGAGGATGCCGGTGACGGACCGGCACCGTGGGAGCGGGCCGCCCGGGGGGCCGACCGGTCCCTGGTCGACCTGCGCGGCCTCATGGCCGAGGTGGCCGCGGCCTCGATGCAGGTGGGTCGATCCGGAAGCGAGGGCCAGGTGAAGGCGGTGGGCGAGATCCTGGCCGACACCCGCCGACGCATCTACCTGGTGCTGGCCGACGGGGCCCCAGGCCCGGACGACAACGAGACGGAGTCCGCTTCGTGAGTCCGGACGCCGAGCGGTTGGCCAAGCAGCGGCGAGCCGCCGCTCACCCGGGTCGTCCCGGCGAGCGGTGCTCGGCTCCGGCCGGCACCTTCGTGCCCGTCATCGACCACGGCCGGTGTGAGGGAAAGCGGGACTGCGTCGACGTGTGTCCCAACGACGTATTCGAGGTCCACCGGATCGACGACACCGACTACCGGGATCTGGGCCGGTTGTCCCGGCTGAAGGTCCGGGCGCACGGGATGGTCACGGCCTACGCGCCGAATGCCGGCGACTGCCGGGCGTGCGGGCTGTGTGTGGTGGCCTGCCCCGAGCGGGCCATCGTCCTCACCCACCCGGGCTGACCCCGACACCGGGCCGGCGGACGGTCGACACCCCGGCCGATCGGGGGGACGTGGGCGGGACTCAGGCTCCTTCGTAGGGGAAGCCCAGGTCCGGGGCTGTCAACAGGGCCCGGAACGGGAGCCCCTCGGCCTCGGCCATGGCCGCCACCGTTCCCCCCGGTCCACCACCGCCACCAGCAGGACCGGAACGGCACCGGCCTCGGTGACGGCGTGGGCCGCCTCGAGCAGGGACGTGCCCCGGGTGACGGTGTCCTCGGTGATCACCACCCGGTCACCGGGATCGAGGGCCCCGGCGATCCGGCCCCCACCCCCGTGGTCCTTGGCCTCCTTGCGGACGCTGAACGCCTTCAGGGGCCGTCCCCGGGTGGCCGCCACACCGGCGGTGACGAAGGCCACCGGATCGGCGCCCATGGTCAGACCACCGATGGCGTCGGCGTCGGCGGGGATGGCCGACAGCACCCCGTCGGCCACCAGCACCATGGCCTCGGGCCGGCACACCGTCTGCTTGGAGTCGATGAACCAGGAACTCTTCCGCCCTGACTTGAGCGTGAAGTCGCCGCGCCGGACCGAGTGCTCCAGCAGATGGGCCCGGAGCGCCTCGAACTCGGTCGCCGGCAGGGAGTCGCTCACGCCGGGGGCACCGGCACGTCGTCGCCGAACCGTGATCGACCCGGGCCGATGTGGGGCCCGTCGGGACCGGAGGCGGCGTCCGGTCCGCCTGGTCCACCCGGAGCGTCGGGCCAGAACCCGGGGCCGGCGAACTCCACCCCGGGCCGACCCTCGTCCACCCGGCCCACCACGGAGGCGCCGACCCCGGCACCCCGCAGGGCGTCCATGGCGTCGTCGGCACCGGCCCGGTCCACCATCAGGACCATCCCGACACCCAGGTTGAACACCCGGGCCATCTCGTCGTCGGCCACGCGCCCCACCCGCCGGATCTCCCCGAAGATGGACGGCACCGCCCACGTACCCCGGTCGAGCACGGCCCGGAGTCCTTCGTGGGGAAGGGCGCGGGGCACGTTGCCCTCGAACCCGCCACCGGTGATGTGGGCTGCGGCGTGGACATCGGCCACCTCCAGGGCGGCCCGCACCGCCGGCGTGTAGAGCAACGACGGCCGGATCAGCTCGTCGGCCAGGGACACCGGGGCCCCGGGCCAGGCCGGGGCGTCGAGGGCCCTGCCGGCCCGCTCCAGCAGGACGTGGCGGGCCAGGGTGTACCCGTTGCAGCGCAGTCCGGGTGAGGCCAGCCCGATCAGGACGTCACCGGGGCGGACCCGGGCCGGGCCCAGCACATCGGCCCGCTCGACCACACCGACGGCGAAGCCCACCAGGTCGAATTCACCGGGCTTCATCACCCCGGGATGCTCGGCCATCTCGCCACCGAGCAGGCTGGCCCCGACCTGCCGGCACCCGTCGGCCACCCCGGAGACCAACTCAGCCATCTGGGCCGGCTCCACCGAACCCGACGAGATGTAGTCGAGGAAGAACAGCGGCTCCGCCCCCTGACACACCAGGTCGTCCACACACATGGCCACGAGGTCGATGCCGATGGTGTCGAACCGGCCCAGAGCCTGGGCCACCAGGGCCTTGGTTCCCACCCCGTCGGTGCCGGCCACCAGCACCGGCTGGGCGTACCGGTGATGGGGGTCCAACTCGAAGAGCCCCCCGAAGTCACCCAGTCCCCCGAGGACCTCGGGCCGGTGGGTGGAGGCGACCATGGGCTTGATCAGTTCGACGGCCCGCTCGCCGGCGTCGATATCCACCCCGGCGCCGGCATAGGTGGCCGGCGTGGGAGCCACCGCGCCAGGGAGCGTGTGGGCGGGAGTGCCGGCGGCACCGGCGTCGGTCGGGGGCTGGGTCGGGTCGGTGGACCCGGTCACGCCGGGGTGCCGGCCACGCCGGAGAGGGCGGCCCGCTCGGCGAACTGGACCGGCACGGCCACCGGATAGTTGCCGGTCAGGCAGGCGTCACAGAATCCGGCCCCGGGGGCGTCGATGGCCTGCACCAGGTGGTCGAGGGTGAGGTACTCGAGAGAGTCCACGTCGAGGAATTCGACGATCTCGTCGAGCGTCTTGATGGAGGCCAGCAGCTCGCTCCGGTCGGGAGTGTCGATGCCGTAGAAGCACGGCCACCGGAACGGTGGCGACGAGATCCGGAGGTGGACCTCGGTGGCGCCCGACTCGCGCAGCATCGTGACCATGGCCCGGGTGGTGGTGCCGCGCACGATGGAGTCGTCCACCACGATGACCCGCTTGCCGGTGATGTTCTCCCGCAGCGGGTTGAGCTTGCGTCGCACCCCGTTGGCCCGTTCGGCCTGGGTGGGGGCGATGAAGGTCCGGCCGATGTAGCGGTTCTTGACCAGACCCTGGCCGTAGGGGATCCCCGACTCCACCGCGTAGCCCTCGGCGGCGGGGACGCCCGAGTCGGGCACTCCCATCACCAGGTCGGCGGGGATGGGCGCCTGGGTGGCCAGCAGCTGGCCCATCCGGCGCCGCGCCCCGTGCACCTCGTTCCCGTACAGACGGGTGTCGGGACGGGCGAAGTAGACGAACTCGAAGATGCAGAGCTTGGGGTTCAGGCGCCCTTCCGGGAAAGGCCGCTCCGAGCGGACCTCCTTGCCGTCGATGACCACCATTTCGCCCGGCTCCAGCTCGCGGATGAAGGTGGCCCCGATGACGTCGAGGGCCGGTGACTCCGAAGCCAACACCCAGCCCTGCTCGAATTCGTCGGTGGCATCCAGCCGACCGAGGCACAGCGGTCGGAAGCCGTTCGGATCGCGCACCCCGATGAGCCGGTCGGCGTCGAGGAGCACGAAGGAGAAGGCCCCCTCCACCGAGGGGAGCACCTTGAGCAGTGCGTGCTCGAGATCGTCGCCCACCTCGGCGCGGGTGCGCTCAGGCAGGTCGGGCGGGAACGCCTGCCCCAGCAGTTCCGCCACCAGGTCGCTGTCCGACGACACCAGGCCGGGCAGCATGCCGGCGGCCTCAGCCAACTCGGCGGTGTTGGTCAGGTTGCCGTTGTGGCCCAGGGCGAACCCGGCCCGCCCCACCGCCCGGTACACCGGCTGGGCGTGGATCCAGTCGCTGGAACCGGCCGTCGAGTACCGGGTGTGGCCGACGGCCATGTGTCCCCGCAGTCCGGACAGCTTGCGCTCGTCGAACACCGTGGTGACGAGGCCCATGTCCTTCATCACCGTGATGACGTCCCCGTCGCTCACCGCCATGCCCGCCGACTCCTGGCCGCGGTGCTGCAGGGCGTAGAGGCCGTCGAAGGTCAGGTGTGCCACGGAACGCCCCGGGGCATAGACCCCGAAGACTCCGCACGCTTCCTTGGCCTCCATCATCGGATGATCACCGCACACACCGGGGGTCGTCGGGCTCGTCGTTCGCCACGATTAGGCCACACAATCGCCTCACCGTGCCACTCCAGACTAGTGGGACGGCACGGTTGGGGAGCGACTCGGAGGGCGGACGCCGCCGGTCGGCCCCGGGAGTCGCTCGGCCGCCGGCGCCGGCGGTGACCTCCCTGTCCCCGGCCCGACCCCGGTAGCGTCGGGCGGTGTGATCGACCTGCACACCCACTCCACCGTGTCGGACGGGAGTGACGCCCCCGGGCGGGTGGTCGAGCTGGCCGTCGAGGCCGGATGCAGCGCGCTGGCCCTGACCGACCACGACTCGCTGGCCGGCCACGGCCCCGCCCGCCGACGGGCCGATGAGCTCGGGATCACCTTCGTGCCGGGGTGCGAGGTGTCGTGCCGGCCGGTCGGCCCCGGAGGCATGCACGTCCTCGTGTACTTCGTGGAGGAGGACGGCGGTCCCCTGGACGAGGAGCTCGGTCGGCTCCGACAGGACCGGCGGCGCCGGAACCTGGCCCTGGCCGACCGCCTGGCCGACCTCGGGATCCCCGTCACCTACGACCGGGTGATGGCCATCGCCGGTGGCGAGGAGGGCATGGGCCGGCCCCACTTCGCCGTGGCCCTGGTGGAGGTGGGTGCGGCCGAGTCCATCGACGACGCCTTCGACCGGTATCTGGGCAACGACCGGCCTGCTTACGTCAGCAAGGCCCGGCTGACCGGACCCGACGTCGCCGCCCTGGCCCAGGACTCGGGCGGCGTGGCCGTCCTGGCCCACCCCTACAGCATGGGCCTCGACGGTCCCGAACTGGCCCGTGTGGTGGGCGATCTGGCCCAGTCCGGGTTCGGTGGGATCGAGGCCGTCTACGGGCGGTACTCGCCCCGGCAGCGCATCGAGCTCGGCCACCTGGCCCGCCGCTTCGATCTGGTCGCCACCGGAGGGTCGGACCACCACGGGACCAGCAAGCCCGATCTGCGGGTGGGTACCGGCCAGGGGGACCTGAAGGTGCCCGACAAGGTGTTGGGACTGCTCGAGGCCCGCCGGCCCTCGGGTTGAATGTCGGGCCGGCCCGGGCTCGGGACCGGACCGGGGCACGACGGGCCCGGCGGCACCACGGGTGGCTCAGTTGGTGATGGGGGCCAACTCGTCCAGCAGTGCCGGGAGCCGGTCGCGCCACGCCGCCGTGGCCCGGGCCAGATCGAGGTCGACCAGACCGTCCACCACCACCCGGTCGCCCCCGGTGGTGCCCAGCACCCGGAAGCCCACACCGGCCTCGGCGGCCCGGGCCACCAACGCCGCCCGGTCGGTGGTGCACACCACAACCCGCGACGGGGCCTCGGTGAACAGTTCGTGATGGTCAGATACGCCGGCCACCCGCAACCCCACGCCCGAGCGCACCGCCATCTCGGTGAGGGCGACCCCCAACCCGCCGCCGGACACGTCGTGGATCCCCGACACCAGGGGGGGGCCCGGGTCAGCCCCACTCCTCTCACCGGCCCGGCCGCGGCCCACGCCCTCAGCCACGACGGCGGTCACGAACTCCACCAGGCGGAGGTGGGCGACCAGGTCCAGGGCCGGCAGGGTCCCGTGGCGATGGCCACGGACCTCGACGGCCCAGCGCGAGCCGGCCAGCGACGGCAGACCCCGGTGGGTGGCGGTGGAGCCGACGCTGGCATCCAACAGGACCAGCGATGCGTCCTCCACCAGGGTGACCCCGGGAGGGCGCACGGCCAGGTGGTCGATGAGCCCCAGTACGCCGATGACCGGGGTGGGGTTGATGTCGACGCCGTAGCTCTCGTTGTACAGGCTCACGTTGCCCCCGATGACCGGCACGGCGAGGCCCAGGCAGGCCTCGCTCATCCCGTCGATGGCCTCGGAGAGCTGCCACATGACCTCGGGGTGCTCGGGGTTGCCGAAGTTGAGGCAGTTGACCACGGCCATGGGCCGGGCCCCGGCACAGGCCACGTTGAGAGCGCCCTCGGCCACCGTGGCCGCCGTCCCGGCTCGGGGGTCGATGGCACACCAGGTGGGATTGGAGTCGGTGGTGAGGGCCAGTCCCTTGGCCGAGGGGGGGAGACCGGGCGCGGCCAGACGGAGTACGGCGGCGTCGCCCCCGGGACCGTCCACGGTGTTGAGGAACAGCTGATGGTCGTACTGCCGGTAGACCCACGACGGATCGGCCAACAGGGCCAGGATGTCGGGGCCGCAGTCGACCGGGGCCGGCAGGGTGCCGGGGTCGTCGGCGGCCCGTGCCTCGTGGTCACCGGGTCGGGCCAGGGGGCGGTGGTAGAGGGGGGCGTCGTCGCTGAGGGCGCTGGCCGGCACGTCCCCGAGGACCTCACCGTCGAATCCGTCCATGATCCGGAGTCGCCCGGGCTGCCCGCCGCCGGGATCGGTGACCCGTCCCACGACGGCGGCGCGCACCTCCCAGCGGCTGCACACCTCCTGCACCCGGGCCAGATCGTCGGGGGTGACGATGGCCAGCATGCGCTCCTGGCTCTCCGAGGTCATGACCTCGTAGGGGGCCATGCCCGGCTCCCGTCGGGGCACGGCCGACACGTCGACATCCATGCCCACCCCGCCCCGGGCCGCGGTCTCGCTGGTGGCACAGACCAGGCCGGCACCCCCCAGGTCCTGAATGCCGACCACCAGCTTGGCGTCGAGCAGTTCCAGGCACGCCTCGATCAGCCGCTTCTCCTCGTAGGGGTCCCCCACCTGGACGCTGGGCCGCTTGGCCGCCTCGGCCCCGGCGTCGCCGCCCCCGAAACCGGCCGACGCCAGCACGCTGACCCCGCCGATCCCGTCCCTCCCGGTGGACGAGCCGAGCAGCACGGCTAGGTTCCCCACCCCGGTGGCGGCCCCGAGAACCAGCCGCTCGGTGGGCAGCACCCCCATGCACAGCACGTTGACCAAGGGGTTCTGGGCGTAGCAGTCGTGGAAGGTGAGCTCGCCGCCGATGGTGGGCACCCCCACCGAGTTCCCGTAGCCCGATATGCCCGCCACCACACCCTCGATCAACCACTGCTGGCGGGCGTCCGTGGGATCGCCGAAGAACAGCGGGTCCATGACGGCGATGGGGCGGGCCCCCATGGTGAAGATGTCCCGGAGTATCCCCCCGACCCCGGTGGCCGCACCCTGGTAGGGCTCGATGGCCGACGGGTGGTTGTGGCTCTCGATGCGGATGGCCACGGCGATCCCGTCCCCGGCGTCGATGACCCCGGCGTTCTCCCCCGGGCCCACCAGTACGTGGGGGGCCTCGGTGGGCAGTCGCTTCAGGTGGACCCGTGACGACTTGTACGAGCAGTGCTCGCTCCACATGACGGCGAAGAGCGCCAGCTCCAGATGGTTGGGCGGGCGACCGAGGAGGGCCTCCACCTCGTCCCGCTCCCCGTCGGTGAGGCCGAGGGCCCGGTGCAGTGGCTCACTGGATGCCGCATCCGTCTCCACTGTCACGTGCCTGCTTCGCTCCTGTTCCGCGGTCCCGCACCGGTCCTCCCCGGTACGTGCTGTGAGCGTACCTGTCGGGGCGGGCCCGCCCGGCTGCCTCGACGGCACCCTGCGGACGGGTCCCGGGTCCGGTCGGGCCCATCGCCGCCCGCTGTGCGCGACGCCGCTCCATCGCCTCCGGCGATAGATCTCCGTCTACACCACTGCGTACCGATCCACACGGGATAAAGGGACGGGAGCACGACCAGCAAGGTCGATTACCCCTTCATGTCCTTCCTCGCCCTCTTCGGTGGCCCCACGTTCGGCGAAGCCGGGGGACCATTGGAGGTCATTCCCGGTTGGCGGCAGCCCGTGACCCACCGATAAACCGGCCCTCCGATACAGGGACCTCTTCATACACTCCGGGCCGGATCCACCCTGTATCCCGCCCGGTAACGGGGGCGGGAATGCAGGGCGGGGTAGGAATCCGTACTCAATAGATGACGAGCCGGCACCACCGGCAGCTATCAATGGGCGGACCAGTGACGCCGTGTCGTCCTCAAAGTAGTGGAGCTCCATTCCCACCATGCGGGCGGCGGGGCACCGGGCAGTCGGGTAATCATCAGCAACTAATGGACCTATGGAGTCCCCGCTGGCTTGACGGGTTGCGTTGTATGGAATTCTCTGCGAGGCTCTCGGCATGGCAGCTACAACTCCGACGAAATCTCGCAAAAAAACTCCCATGTCCGAGGACCACAAGGCGGCCCTGGCCAAAGGACGTGAGGAGGGGCGCATCGTGCGCCGTTACCTCGAGGCCCTGGAGTCGACCAAGCCCCGCCGGGGGCGGAAGCGGACCCCCGAATCGATCCGCAAACGCCTGATCGCCATCGACAACGCCCTGGCCACCGCCGATCCCCTGTCACGCCTCCACCTGATCGAGGAGCGCCAGCGTCTCGAGGCCGAGCTCTCCCACACCGGCGAGACCGTCGATCTGGCCGCTCTCGAGAAGAGCTTCATCAAGGTGGCCCGGGTCTACGGCGAGCGCAAGGGCATCTCCTATTCGGCCTGGCGCACCGTGGGCGTGAGCGCCTCGGTCCTCCAGCAGGCCAAGATCCCCCGCACCCGCAGCTGATCCGGCGGCGGCCGGGGCTGGCGCCGGGGTGGAGGCGGTAGCTGACCTCAGGCCACGGTGGCCTGGGCGGCGGGCTCGGCTGAGCCCAGCAGGGCGCCGAGCAGGACCGCCCCGTCCACCGATCCGAGCAGGGGATCCGATGCCCGCTCCGGATGGGGCATGAGGCCGACCACATTGCGGTCCCGGTTGCAGACCCCGGCGATGCCGTCCACCGACCCGTTGGGATTGCTCACGTAGCGTAGGACGACCCGGTCCTCGTCACGGAGGACGGCCAGGGTGTCCCGGTCGCAGGTGTAGTTGCCCTCGAAATGGTTGATGGGGATCGACAGCTCGGTGCCCACCGGTACCCCGGCGGTCAGCACCGACGCCGACGACTCCACCCGCACGGTCACCGTGGCGCACACGAACCGGAGACCGCGGTTCTTCTGGAGGGCTCCGGGCAGGAGGCCGGCCTCGGTCAGGACCTGAAAGCCGTTGCAGATCCCCACCACCGGACCACCCTCGGCGGCGAATCGGGCCACTCCCTCCATCACCGGCGAGAAGCGGGCGATGGCCCCGGGCCGGAGGTAGTCACCGTGGGCGAACCCTCCCGGGAGCACCAGGGCGTCGTACCCGGACACGTCGGTGTCGCCGTGCCATAAGAGGTCGGCCGACGCCCCGAGCCGCCGCAGGGCCAGGACGGCGTCGTGTTCGCAGTTGGTCCCCGGGAACATCACGACGCCGACCCGGGCGGTCATCAGGCCACGGACCCCGTCGACCCCGCCCCCTCGGCCGGGGTCACGGTTACCGCCGACTCCTCGATGACCGGGTTGGCCAACAGGCGGTCGGCCACCACGGTCGCCTGGGCCAGGGCCGAGGCCTCGTCGTCAGCGGCGATGTCGAAGCGGAAGGCCTTGCCGGCCCGCACCCCGGTGACGCCACCCAGTCCGAGGGCGGGGAGGGCCCGCTCGATGGTGGCCCCCTGCGGATCAGCGATGCCGTGGCGCAGGTGGACCTCCACCAGTACCGCGAACCGCTCCGGGGAGCCCATGCTCAGGCACCGTACCAGTCGGACAACCGGCGGCCGCATACCCGCTCGTAGGACTCGGTGTACAGGGCGGAGGTGGCCGACACGATCTCGTCGGGCAGGGTCGGCGGCGGCGCCTGCTTGCCCCAGGGCTGGGCCTCCAACCAGTCGCGGAGGCGCTGCTTGTCGAAGGAGGGCGGATTGGTCCCGGGAGCACAGTCGTCGGCGGGCCAGAACCGGGACGAGTCCGGCGTGAGCACCTCGTCGCAGATGGAGAGGGCACCGTCGATGTAGCCCAGCTCGAACTTGGTATCGCAGATCACGATGCCCTGCGACTCGGCCCGGGCGGCAGCCCGGGTATAGGCGGCCAGGCACAGGGCCGAGGCGGCCTCGGCGGCCTCCTTCCCCACGATGTCGATGGCCTCGGCCATCCCGATGTTCAGATCGTGACCTTCGGTGGCCTTGGTGGAGGGGGTGAAGATGGGCTCGGGCAGGCGGTCGGCGTGGCGGAGGCCGGTGGGCATGGCCATGCCGTGGACGGTGCCCTCCTTCTGGTACTCCTTGTAGGCCGAGCCGGCCAGGTAGCCGCGGACGATGCACTCGATGTCGAGCATCTCGGCCCGGTGCACCAGCATGGACCGGCCGGCCAGGTAGCCCAGTCCGCCCGGCAGTGCCGCCGCTCCCTCGGGGAAGTCGGCGGTGTCGGCGCTGATCAGATGGTTGGGGGCCAGGTCGGAGAGAGCCTCCAACCAGTAGGCGGTCATGGCTGTCAGCACCCGGCCCTTGTCGGGGATGGGCTCGTCCATGATCACGTCGAAGGCCGAGATGCGGTCGGAGGCCACCATGAGCAGCCGGCCGTCGCCGGCGTCGTAGAGCTCCCGCACCTTGCCCGATTGGATGAGGGCGAGCGGTTCACTGGTCGATGAAGTGGTCATGGGGCGAGCTCCTCCAGGGCGTCGGTGAATCGGTGGACATGGCGCAGCGTACGGGACAGGTCGAAGGCTGCCTCGAGGGCCTGGGGCGACAGGGTTACCTCGGGATCCTCGTCGAGCACCTGGCGGAACGCCCGCCCCTCGTCCCAGGCCACCCGGGCGTCCCGCTGCACGATCCGGTAGGCGGCATCCCGGCTCAGTCCCCCGCTGACCAGGGCCAGCAGGACCGACTGGCTGAACACCAGGCCGTAGCTCCCCTCGGTGAGGGTGGCCAGCGCCCGCTCGGGGTGGATGACGAGACCTTCTACGAGGCCCCGCGCCTTCTCCAGCATGTAGAGGGTGAGCATGCTGGCGTCGGGCAGCACCACCCGCTCCACCGAGCTGTGGGAGATGTCCCGCTCGTGCCACAGGGCCACGTCCTCGAGGCCGGCCGAGAGGTAGCCGCGCAGGACCCGGGCCAGGCCGGTGAGTCGCTCGGAGAGGACGGGATTGCGCTTGTGGGGCATGGAGGAACTGCCCTTCTGGCCCGGCTTGAACGGCTCCTCGGCCTCGCCCAGCTCGCTGCGGGCCATGTGGCGCACCTCGGTGGCGATGAGCTCGATGGTGGCCCCGACCGAGGCACAGGCCCACAGGTACTCGGCATGGCGGTCGCGGGCCACCACCTGGGTGGCCGGGGCCGGGGTCAGGCCCAGGGCCCGACAGACGTGGTCCTCGACCCGAGGGTCGATGTTGGAGTAGGTCCCGACCGCGCCGGACAGCTTGCCCACGGCCACCCGCTCGCGGGCCGCACGGAGTCGCTGGACGTCCCGGTCGGCACTGCAATGCCCACAGTGAGAATTTGGCCCCGAAGGTGGTGGGCTCGGCGTGCATCCCGTGGGTGCGTCCGGTCACCGGGATGTCGATGCACTCGAGGGCGCGGGCCTTGAGCGCCCCCACCAGCGCCGAGGCGGCCCCGATGAGGAGATCGGAGGACCGGGTGAGGGTGGCGCACAGGGCGGTGTCCACCACGTCCGAAGAGGTGAGGCCGTAGTGGATCCATGAGCCCTCGGGCTGGCCGATGGCCTCCTGCACCACGTCGACGAAGGCGGCCACGTCGTGGTCGGTGATCCGCTCCCGCTCGGCCACCGCCTCCACGAAGGCCGCGTCCACCGTCGGGGCCTTGGCCCGGCACACCTCGGCGGCCTCGGCCGGGACGTCACCGACCTCGACCCAGCCCTCGGTGGCCAGCAGTTCGACCCGCAGCCACATGGCGAACCGGGCCTCGTCGGAGAAGAGTCCGGCCATGGCCGGAGGGGCGTAGCGGGGGATCATCGGGCCACCGGTTCCGTGGACGCGGCCACCAGCCCGTCGGAGCCGTCGGAGGACGCCGCCTCCTGGGCGATGTCCGTGCGGGCGTGGGCCCCGGGCCACGAGATGGCCTGCACGCCGCGGTAGGCGCGGGACCGGGCCTCCCCGATCGTCGGACCGAGGGCGGTGACACCGAGGACCCGGCCCCCGGCCGTGATCACGGCCGGGGCGGCGCCACCCTGTCGGTCCGAGGCACCCGGGCCGGCGGGCGCGGTGCCGGCGTGGAAGACCGTCACCCCCTCGATCCGGGAGGCGGCGTCGAGACCGGCGATGCCGTCTCCGGTCCGGGGCGACTCCGGATAGCCCTCGGAGGCCATGACCACGCACACGGCGGCAGTGTCGGTGAACCGGGGCCGGGTCCGGAGGGAGCCCGACGCCACCTCGGCCAGCAGGCCGGCCAGGTCACCCTGCAGCCGGGGCAGCACCACCTGGGTCTCGGGGTCGCCGAACCGCACGTTGAACTCGAGCACTTTGGGGCCGTCCGGAGTCAGCATGAGCCCGGCGTAGAGGACGCCCCGGTAGTCGATCCCGCGTTTGACCAGCGCCGTCACCAGGGGATCCACGGCCTCGTTCAGCAACCGGTCGACCAGCTCGTCGTCGACCAGCGGCACCGGCGAGTACGCGCCCATGCCCCCGGTGTTGGGACCCCCGTCGAGATCGTCCCGCCGCTTGAAGTCCTGGGCCGGGGCCAGGGCGGCCAGGCGGTGGCCGTCGCACAGGACGAGCAGGGAGCACTCCGGTCCGACCAGTCCCTCCTCGACCACCACCCGCCGGCCGGCGTCGCCGAAGGCGTCACCGGAGAGCTTGGCGTCGATGTCGGCTTCCGCCTCGGCCAGTGAGCTGGTGACCAGCACCCCCTTGCCGGCGGCCAGGCCGTCGGTCTTGATCACCCACGGCCCGGGCAGGGAGCGCAGATAGGCCTTGGCCGCGGCCGGATCGGTGAAGACGTCGAAGCGGGCGGTGGACACGCCGGCCTCGGCCAGCATCTCCTTCATGAAGGCCTTGGAGCCCTCCAGCCGGGCGCCGTCGGCGCCGGGGCCGAACACCAGCCGGCCGGCAGCCCGCAGACGGTCGGCCAGGCCGTCAACCAGTGGGGCCTCGGGTCCGATCACGAACAGGTCGGCCTCGATGTCCTCGGCCGGGGTGGCGACGCTGGTGATGGTGTGGCCCTCACCGGTCACCCCGCCGATGCCCGGGTTGCCCGGGGTCACGATCACGTCGGCCGTGCGCCCCAGCACCACGGCCAGGGCGTGTTCGCGCCCTCCCGACCCGACCACGCACACGGTGCGGACGGGTGCCGCCGGGGTCCCTGACGTCGGAGGCACCGATCCGTTCATGCGGCGAAGCGGACGAACTGATCGCGGCCGGGGCCCACTCCGACCAGACGGACCGGCGTGCCGATCTGCTCGGCCAGGAAGCCGACGTAGTCCCGGGCCGCCTGGGGCAGGTCGCCCAGCTCGGTGGCACCGGTGATGTCGCTCTTCCACCCGGGGAGCTCCTCGTAGACCGGGGTGACCTGGTGGAAGACCGACTGGTGATAGGGGGGGTGGGTGAAGCGTTCACCGTTGGCCTCGTAAGCCACGCAGACCTTGACGGTATCGAAGGTGTCCAGCACGTCGAGCTTGGTCAGGGCCACCTCCGAGAGCGAGTTGAGGCGGACCGCCTGACGCATCATGACGGCGTCGAACCAACCGGGTCGACGCCGGCGTTTGGTGTTGACCCCGTACTCGTGGCCCCGGTCCACCAGGGTGTCGCCGATGTCGTCGAGCAGCTCGGTGGGGAACGGACCACTCCCCACCCGGGTGACATAGGCCTTGGCGATGCCGATGACCTCGTCGATGTAGCGGGGGCCGATCCCCGCCCCCGTGCAGGCCCCGCCGGCCACCGGGTTGGACGAGGTGACGAAGGGGTAGGTGCCGTGGTCGAGGTCGAGGAAGGTGGCCTGGGCCCCCTCCAACAGCACATGGGCGCCCCGCTCGAGGGCGTCGTGGAGCAGTCCCACGGTGTCGGCCACCATGGGGATGACCCGGGGGGCCAACTCGTCGAGGTAGTGGTCGCAGATCTCGTCGGCCGACAGCGGCAGGCGGTTGTACACCTTGGCCAGGACGGCGTTCTTCTCCTTCAGGACCACGTCCAGCTTCTGGCGGAAGATCTTGGGGTCGAGCAGATCCTGCACCCGCAGTCCCACCCGTGACGACTTGTCGGCGTAGGCGGGGCCGATGCCCCGCTTGGTGGTGCCCAGCTTGTTCTTGCCCAGATACCGCTCGGCCAGCTGATCGAGCTCGTGGTGGTACGGCATGATCAGGTGGGCGTTGCCGCTGACCAGCAGCCGGCTGGTGTCGATGCCCTTGCCGGCCAGGGTGTCCACCTCAGCCAGCAGCACGGTGGGGTCGACCACCACACCGTTGCCGATGACCGGGGTGATGTGGTCGTAGAGGATGCCGCTCGGCACCAGCTGGAGGGCGAACGTCTCACCGTCCACCACGATGGTGTGGCCGGCGTTGTGGCCGCCCTGGTACCGGACGACCAGCTCCATCTCCTTGGCCAGGAGGTCGGTCAGCTTGCCCTTGCCTTCATCACCCCACTGGGTCCCGACGACGACGGTTGCCGGCACGCGTCTCTCCTCCGTTGCGAAAAGCGGATTACGCACCAGTGTAGCCCGCACGGCCCCCGGCCCGTGAGGGCCGGTCGGGACACCGGTGGCCCACGGTCACCTCAGGGCCGGGCCACGGCGAAGAGGGATCGGCCGGGGACGGCCCCGGCCTCGAGCGAGGCGGCGTCCACCGCCTCGACCACCGACCAACCGGCCCGCTCCACCAGCTCCAGATGGGCCGATCGGGACAGGATGGTGCGCCACGGTTCAGCCGCCGCCCCGGGTCGGGCGGCATTGGCCCGCGCCGTGACCCAAGCCGAGTCGACCCCCTCGGGGTGGACGGCCAGGCTGGCGACCAGGGCACTGCCCACGGCGGCACGGACCCGCACACCGCCCAGCAGGCCGACCACGGCCTCGCCGTCGAGGTAGACCAGGAGACCCTCGGCCAGCACCAGAGTAGGGAGGTCGGCCCGATGGCCGGCGCCGGCCAGCACGGAGGCCACGTCGTCCTCCCGGAAGTCCGCCGCCACCAGCGCCAGTCCGGTCAGGTCGGCCCCCATGCGCTCGAGCCGGAGGCGCTTGTCGTCCTGGGTGCCCGGATGGTCCACCTCGAAGAAGTCGACGCCCGGTGACCGGAACCGCAGGGCCCGGTCGTCGTAGCCGGCACCGAGCACGACCACCTGGTCGGTCCCCCGACCCAGGGCCGCCACCACCTGGGTGTCGAAGAACCGGGTGCGGGCGCGGAGGTGGGCCTGCATGGCCGGGTCGCGGACCGGGACCATCCCCTCACACAGCACCGACTGGGCCCCGGCATCGCCCCATGGGCTCGACGGCCGCGCCAGGCCGGCCCGCCACGCGGCCACCGCCTGGCTGGTCCGAGAGGGAGTGGCACCGGAGGGGCTCATGACGGTCAGTATAGTCATATATATTGACTATCACTATTTTTGACTATATGGTCGTGGCCATGGCCAGCCGTGACCACACCGACCGGACCGAGCGGCCCGACCGCCCGGACCGGCCCGGGGGACCCGACAGCCCGGACCGACCGTGGTACGAGGACGTGGTGGTCTCCACCCTGCTGCGGGGAGCCCTCCGCAGCTACGGGTCGGCGACGCGCCGGGCACTGAGCCGGGTGGGATGCGACGACCTGCCCCGCAACGGCGCCTACGTCGTCGGAGCCATCGCCCGGACCGGGTCCCCCCTCAGCGGGATCATCCGCGAGCTGGGCATGTCCAAGCAGGCGGCCGGTCAGTTGGTGGACACCCTGGTGCTCCGGGGCTATCTCGTGCGCACACCCGACAGCGACGACCGACGCCGGATGACGGTGACCCTCACCGAGCGGGGCCGCCTGGCCGCCGACGCCGCCCACGGCGCGGTGGCCGAGGTCGATGCCGCCCTCGCCGGGCGGGTGGGTTCCGCCCACGTAACCTCTACCAGGGCCACCCTGGCCTCGCTGGTCGAACTCGGCGCCGACTGACGGAGGGTCGGTGGGTCGGGTTGTCGGGCCGGGTTGTCGGGCCGGGTTGTCAGACCAGGACGATGGCCCCGTCCTTCACGTCCACCGTGACCGTGGCCCCCTCGGCGTAGTGTCCCTCGAGGAGGGCCAGGGCCAACGGGTCCTCGACCTGGCGCTGGATGACCCGTCGGAGGGGACGGGCCCCGAAGTCGGGATCGAAACCCTCCTCGGCCAACAGGGCCTCGGCGGCCGGGGTCACCGACAGCGTCAGACGGCGCTCGGCCAGCCGCCTCCGCAGCCCACCCAGCTGGATGGAGACGATGCGGGCCAGGTCCGCCGGGGTCAGGGACTGGAAGCGCACGATCTCGTCGATGCGGTTCACGAACTCGGGTTTGAAGTGCTCGATGGGCTCACCGGGGATGTTGGACGTCATGATCAGGACGGTGTTGGTGAAGTCCACAGTGCGTCCCTGGCCGTCGGTCAGTCGTCCGTCCTCCAGCACCTGGAGCAGGATGTTGAACACGTCCGGATGGGCCTTCTCCAACTCGTCCAGCAGCACCACGGCATAGGGCCGGCGCCGGATGGCCTCAGTCAGCTGGCCGCCCTCCTCGTAGCCCACGTACCCCGGGGGCGCCCCCACCAGACGGGCCACCGAGTGGCGCTCGCCGTACTCACCCATGTCGATCCGCACCATGGCCTTGGCATCGTCGAAGAGGAACTCGGCCAGGGCCCGGGCCAGCTCGGTCTTGCCCACCCCGGTCGGCCCCATGAAGAGGAACGAGCCGATGGGACGGTTGGGATCGGACAGACCGGCCCGGCTGCGCCGGATGGCGTTGGACACCGCCGAGACCGCTTCGTCCTGTCCCACCACCCGGGCGTGGAGGGCGTCCTCCATGCGGATGAGCTTCTCCACCTCGCCCTCCAGGAGGCGGCTCACCGGGACACCGGTGGCCCGGCTGACCACCTCGGCCACGTCCTCGGCGTCGACCTCCTCCTTCAGGAAGCGCTGGCTCTTCTGCAACTCGTCGAGGGCGTGGGTGGCCACCTCCACCTCGCGATCAAGGGCGGGAATCCGCCCGTAGGTGATCTCGGAGGCCTCGGCCAGGTTGCCCTCGCGGCTCAACCGCTCGGCCTCGCCGCGCAGCTGCTCCAACTCCCCCTTCAGGGTCTGGATCCTGCTGATGGCCTCCTTCTCCGACTGCCAGTGGGCCGTCATGGCCACCGACTCCTCGGACAGGTTGGCCAGCTCCTCGTCCAGGCGGGCCAGCCGCTCAGCCGATGCGCTGTCGGTCTCCTTGGCCAGGGCCATGCGCTCGATCTCCAGCTGGCGCATACGCCGGGTGACCACGTCGAGCTCGGTAGGCATGGAATCGATCTCGATGCGCAACCGGCTGGCCGACTCGTCCATCAGGTCGATGGCCTTGTCGGGGAGGAACCGTCCGGTCACGTAGCGGTCGGACAGCACCGCCGCCGCCACCAGGGCGGCGTCTTGGATGCGGACGCCGTGATGGACCTCGTAGCGCTCCTTCAGTCCGCGCAGGATGGCGATGGTGTCCTCCACCGAGGGCGGGGGCACGAAGACCTGCTGGAACCGGCGCTCGAGGGCGGCGTCCTTCTCGATGTACTTGCGGTACTCGTCGAGAGTGGTGGCGCCGATGAGGCGCAGTTCGCCGCGGGCCAGCATGGGCTTGATCATGTTGCCGGCGTCCATGGCCCCTTCGGCCCCACCGCCGGCCCCCACGATGGTGTGCAGCTCATCGACGAAGGTGATGATCTCGCCCTCGGCGTCGGTGATCTCCTTCAGCACGGCCTTCAACCGCTCCTCGAACTCACCCCGGTACTTGGCCCCGGCCACCATCGAGCCCATGTCCAGGCCGATGACCCGCTTGCCCTTCAACCCCTCAGGCACGTCGCCCTCGACGATGCGCTGGGCCAGGCCCTCCACGATGGCCGTCTTCCCCACTCCGGGTTCACCGATCAGGACCGGATTGTTCTTGGTGCGGCGGGACAGCACCTGAATGACCCGGCGCACCTCCTCGTCCCTCCCGATGACCGGGTCCATCTTCCCCTGTCGGGCCAGGGCGGTGAGGTCCCGTCCGTACCGCTCGAGCGCCTGGAAGGTCTCCTCCGGATTCTGCGACGTGACCCGGTGGCTGCCCCGCACGTCGCGCAGGGCCCCCAGCAGCTGGTCGCGGTCCACGCCGATGCGGTCGGCCATGGCCAACACCAGGTGCTCGACGGAGAGGTACTCGTCCCCCATGTCGGTGCGCAGCCCGTCGGCCGCCGTCAGCACGTCGCGCAGGGCGCGGTCGATGCCGGGCTCGGCGCCGCCCACGGTGTGGGGTAGGCGGGCCAGGGTGGTGGCGATCCGCTCGGCCACCACGGCCGGCTCCACGCCCACCCGGGTCAGGATGGGACCGGCGATGCCGTCGGCCTGGTCGAGCACGGCGGCCAGCACGTGGTCCGGGGTGATCTCGGGGTTGTTGGCCGCGCGGGCCCGCTCGGCGGCGGCGGAGAACGCCTCCTGGGTCTTCAACGTCCAGCGGTCCGGGTTGATGGTCATCGGGTACCTCCCACTCCCTGGGTGGAACGACGGCTCGGCCGGGTGGGCACGAGCTTCTGGCTGAGGGGTACCAGCTCGCGCCGGTACTGGCGGTGGGTGACGGCCACCGCCTCACGGGCCTCGGCCCGGGTGGCCTCCAGCTCGCGGCGGAGCCGGGTCACCTCGGCCTCGAGCTCCATCACCCGGCGGACCCCCTCGAGGTTCAGGCCGGCGCTGGTGAGGCTCTGGATGTGGCGGAGCCGGTCGAGGTCCTCCTCGCTGAAGCGGCGGCTCCCCCCTTCGGTCCGGCTGGGATCGAGCAGGCCCTTGCGCTCGTAGACCCGCAGCGTCTGGGGGTGCACCCCGGTCAGTTCGGCGGCCACCGAGATCACGTACACGGCCCGGGTATGGGGATCCTGGCTCATCTCACACTCCCAGGGTGTCGCGCGCCGGTGGCTCGACCACCGCCGCCAACGCCTCCACGGCGGCGCGCTGTTCGTCGGTCAGCTGTTCGGGCACCTCCACGTCCACCGTGACCAGCAGGTCGCCGGTGCTGCTCTTCTTTCCGGCCGGGACTCCCCTCCCCTTGACCCGGAAGGTGCGACCCGAAGGCGTGCCGGCCGGGACCCGGAGGGTGACCGGTTCGGTCAGCGTGGGCACGGTCAGGGTGGTCCCGAGGGTGGCCTCGGGATAGGACACCGGTACCGAGAGGGTGAGGTTGCGGCCCCGTCGGCCGAACAGGCCGTGCCGGTCCACCCGGACCACGACGTAGAGGTCACCGCTCGGGGCGTTGCCCCGTCCGGCCGCGCCGCGCCCCTTGACCCGGATGCGCTGGCCGTCCTCCACACCGGCGGGGATACGCACCTTCACCGAGCGGTTGCGGTGCTCCACCCCGGTGCCCGAGCACGTGGGGCAGGGCGTGGTCACCACGGTGCCCCGACCCCCGCACTGGGGGCAGATCTGGCTGAGCGAGAAGAGGCCCTGGTTGTCCTGGAGGGAGCCGGTGCCCCCGCAGCGTGGGCACGTCGTCGGCTGGGTGCCGGGGGCAGCTCCCGAGCCGTTGCAGGTGTGGCAGCGGACATCGCTGGTCACGTTGACCGAGGTGGTCACCCCGGCCACCGCATCCTCGAAGGAGAGGTGCAGTTCGGTCTCGATGTCGCTGCCGCGCTGGGGCCCGGTGGCGCCTCCACCCCGGCGTCCCCGTCCGAACAGACCGCCGAAGAGATCCCCGAGGTCGCCCATGTCCTCGACCCGGTAGCCCCCTCCCGCACCGGGACCGCCGAAGCCGCCGGGGAAGCCCCCGCCGAAGCCGCCGGCGGCCGGGCCCATGGTCCGGACCTCGTCGTACTCCTTGCGTCGCTCGGCATCGCCGAGGACGTCATAGGCGGCGGAGATCTCCTTGAAGGTCTCCTCCTGTCCCGGGTTGGTGTCGGGATGGTGCTTCTTGGCCAGCTTCCGGTACGCGCTGGTGACCTCCTTGGCCGTCGCCGTCGACGACACACCCAGGGTCTTGTAGTAATCCTTCTCGAACCATTCGCGTTGGGGCGCCACTCGGTGTCTACCCGGTCCTTTCCTGCCGTTCTGGCCTTTGTCTCGGGGTTAGCCCCGCACCATCACCATGGCCGGACGGACCACCGTGCCCCGCCACCGGTAGCCGGCCCTCATCACCTGACCCACCACCGGCTCACCGGTCGCGCCGGCCACAGCGGTCGCACCGCCGGCACCGGTGTCGTCCTCCGCTTCGTCGGGGTCGGCGGCCGGCAGGTGGCCCACCGCCTCGTGGGCGTTAGGATCGAACTCCTCGCCCAGGGGATCGATGCGCTCGAGACCCTCTTTAGCCAGTACGCCGTCGAGCTGACTGGCCACTGCCACCAGGGCGCGGCCGTCCGCGGACTCGGGGTCACCGAGGTGCTGAGTGGCCAGGTCCAGGGTGTCGAGCACCGGCAGGACCTTCTCCACCAGCGACACGGCGGCCCGGGCCATCTGCTCGGACTGCTGCTTGACCACCCGTTTCTTGTAGTTCTCGAACTCGGCCTGCAACCGGCGCAGGGAGTCGAGGTACTCGTCGCGCTGGTTGAGGGCCAGGGCCAGCGGGTCGTCGTCGGCGAACACGTCGTCCACCGCCGCGCTCACGTCGGCGGCGTCGATGATCTCGGCGTCGGCGACCTCGTCACTCTCGCTTCCCTCGGGCGCACCGCCGTGGGCCTCATAGTCCGGGCCCAGTTCGGTGTCCTCGGGCGGCTGTGATCCCGGGCGCCCTCCGGCCCCCGGGACCCACGGCTCGTCGTTGCCATCTGCCTGGTCGTTGCCGTCTGCCTGGTCGTTGCCGTTCATCGGCGATCAACTCTTGTCGTCGACGATCTCGGCATCTACGACCTCGTCGTCCGAGGAATCGTCGTCCCCGGGCGACCCTCCGGCCGCTCCGGCTCCGGCGTCGGCCTTGGAGGCCTCCTCGTAGAGGCGCTGGCTGAAGGACTGGCTGGCGGTGAGCAGCGACTCGGTCGAGGTCTTGATGGCCTCGACGTCCGATCCGGCCAGGGACTCCTTGACCGAGGCCAGGGCCGTCTCCACCTTCTCCTTCTCGTCGCCCTCGAACTTCTCGCCCTGGTCCTTCAGGAGCTTCTCGGTCTGGTAGACGAGGGTGTCGGCGTTGTTGCGCACCTCCGCCTCCTCCTTGCGCTTGCGGTCGTCCTCGGCGTGGGCCTCGGCGTCCTTCACCATGCGCTCGATGTCCTCTTTGGCCATCGACGACTGCCCGGTGATGGTCATGGACTGCTCCTTGCCCGTGGCCCGGTCCTTCGCCGACACGTGGACGATGCCGTTGGCGTCGATGTCGAAGGTGACCTCGATCTGCGGCACGCCCCGGGGGGCGGGAGGCAGGTCGACCAGCTGGAACTTGCCCAGGGTCTTGTTGTACATGGCCATCTCCCGCTCACCCTGCAGCACATGGACCTCCACCGACGGCTGGTTGTCGTCGGCCGTGGTGAACACCTCGCTGCGCTTGGTGGGGATGGTGGTGTTCCGCTCGATGAGCCGGTGCATGACACTGCCCTTGGTCTCGATACCCAGCGACAGCGGCGTCACGTCGAGGAGGAGGACGTCCTTCACCTCACCCTTCAGCACGCCGGCCTGGACGGCGGCACCCAGCGCCACCACCTCGTCGGGGTTGACGCCCTTGTGGGCCTCCTTGCCGGTCATCTGCTGGACCAGCTCCTGCACGGCCGGGATCCGGGTGGACCCTCCCACCAGAACCACGTGGTCGATGTCGGACTTGGCCAGCCCCGAGTCGCCGATGGCCTGGTCGAACGGGCCCTTGCACGAATCCACCAGGTCGGAGGTGAGCTCGTTGAAATGGGCCCGGGTCAGCTTGACATCGAGGTGCTTGGGTCCCTCGGACGTGGCGGTGATGAAGGGCAGGTTGATCTGGGTCTCCTGCAGTGAGGACAGCTCGATCTTGGCCTTCTCCGCCGCCTCCTGGAGGCGCTGGGTGGCCATCTTGTCGTTGGACAGGTCGACGCCCTCGGTGTCCTTGAACGTCTTGACCAGCCAGTCGATGATGCGCTGGTCCCAGTCGTCGCCGCCCAGCTTGGAGTTGCCGGCGGTGGACTTGACCTCGAACACACCGTCACCGATCTCCAGGACCGAGACGTCGAAGGTACCGCCACCGAGGTCGAAGACCAGGACGGTCTGGTCGGCGCCCTCCTTGTCGAGGCCGTAGGCCAGGGCTGCCGCCGTGGGCTCGTTGATGATACGGAGCACCTCGAGGCCGGCGATGGTGCCCGCCTCCTTGGTGGCGGTGCGCTGGGCATCGTCGAAGTAGGCCGGCACCGTGATGACGGCCTGGGTCACCGTGTCGCCCAGGAACGCTTCGGCGTCCCGCTTCAGCTTGCCCAGGATGCGGGCGGAGATCTCCTGCGGGGTGAAGTGCTTCCCGTCGATGTCGACGGTCCAGCTCGTCCCCATCTGACGTTTGACCGATCGGATGGTGCGGTCGGGGTTGGTGATGGCCTGGCGCTTGGCCACCTCACCCACCAGCACCTCGCCCGACTTGGCGAAACCCACGACCGAGGGGGTGGTCCGTCCGCCTTCGGCGTTGGGGATGACGACCGGCTCGCCGGCCTCCAGTACGGCGACCACCGAGTTGGTGGTCCCGAGGTCGATTCCTACAGCCTTGGCCATCGTTGCTGCCTCCTGCTTCCTGCCCTCTCCGGGCTCTCTCAATGCGGTTCGGACCCTGCGATCCGAGCCCTTCCGACTCGAACTGTGCTGCTGGTGCTCGTTCTACGGAGTCCACTATACCAAAGTTGAGTGTCTAAGTGTTAAGTTTTCTCTCAATTCTTTGTGAAGCGAAGCACGGAGTGGGCTTTGCACCCAAATTCGGGGAGGGGCCTGAGTTTGGGTGCAAACGGGATTTCTGCATCACAAATCCAAGGTTCATGTCAGACTGTCAACAGTGGATCTGGCCTTGGCGCTCTCGGTCGCTGCAAACGTGGCGACAGTCGGGGCCGCTGCTATCAATGCAGCGGCCCTCTTCAAAAAACCTCCAGATATGGCAGCGACAACCCGCTGACCAGGTAGAACGTCGAGGATTAAGCCAAAACCCGCCACCAACGTCGTCCACATGCGTGACCTGGGCTTTTATCCCAGATCTCGAGCTAGTCGAGGGTTTCGTTGAACTCCCCGCAGCGAGGGCACTGCATCACAACATTCGAGATTTGGCCCCGTGGGACTCCCCGCATCAGCGGACGCTCACAATTTCCACAAATGAACGTCAGACCAGTGGTCGTGGCAGCAAAGAACACGAAATCCGGGTTATCGCTGGTGGAAATGAAGACCGATCTTGTGCCGGTTGCCGGTTCTGGAATCACGCGGAGGGCGACGTGGGACCGAGGAAGGGCCTTGCGTGGCGTTACTCGGCCCCGCTTAGTCTTTGCCTTAGCCATTTCCGGGCACCTTCTGGCGGGCCATCGTGATTGTCTTCTCTGCGGCTGGGCCGCCCTCGGAAAAGTTACTCGTTAATCCTGCGGTCTCCATCCCGTCGGTCGCCCTCACTCGCTCACTCGTCGCACAGGTGGTTGAGGGTGGAAAGGGCGTGATCCACGGCATTGGATATCTCCAAGATGGTGGTATCCAGAGGCAGGTCCCTGGCGATGCCGAGGGATCGATTTCCGATTTTCCCAAGGTCAACCTTCGAGATCATTACATTGACGGCGACCTCGGGGTCCACATGCACTGGACCACCCGGAGCGTAAGGGATCGCAAACCTCTCCCTGTTTGCAGTCTTGTCTATAGAGCGGTACCCGGGAATCGCGGCGTCTATCGAGATCACCGGATTGGTAGCAGCTTCAAGCATCTGCCTGTGCTTGTCCAAGATGTCCAGGCGGTGGAGCAGCCAGAGTGGATGCCTAGCCGGTCCCTCTGCAGGCCGATTCGCTCTCTTGTACGGCTGCAATGCCTCGAATGCTGTCGCAACACGACCCGTCGGGGGCACTACCCCGATGTGATTGCGGTACCTAGAAAGAAATTGGTCGCGCGAGACATTGATGGGGAACTGTCGGTGTTCATTCCTCGTGCTGTGGATGCGACAGACCTCCCAAACCAGGTGATCGAGAGCCGACCTGTAGTTGTGGAGGCAGTCGCCGAGGATTGGTTGCCATTGGGCTGGAATGCGTCGGCCGTATCGGATCTCATGGACGCTCTCATGCGCTCCTGGGTCGTCTTCGATGCTGAGGGTGTACGAATAGCGTTCCCGGAAACGCGTGATCTGTCCATTCAGCTCTCGGCGGTGTTTTTCTGCCCGCGTGAACTTGGCCCGAGCGCTAAGAGGGTCCGCCATCTCTCTGATGGGGCGCTCTTATGACGCCGAGGAGATCATTGATTGAAGCACGACGGCAATCTAGGTCAGCAGGCGGCCGCACTGCCGAAGGTCGGAGCGTCCAGCCCGATCTCATGGATGGCGGAGATCAGCACACACAGGTTGTGGCAGATCACCTTGCACAGGACTTCGTTCATCTGTCCTTCGTCGGACTTGCTCCGCAGGGAGTCACCGAACTTCGCCTTGATCATGGAGAACGTCGTCTCGACGTTCGCTCCGCTGGTGGTAGCGGGAGAGGAACGTGTCCCGCTGGTAGGCGAACATGTGGAACATGCGGGTCCAGGCCGACGCCTGAATGCCCGGAAGGGTTGCGTTGGGGTTGTAGAGGGCTTGAACGGCCCCACCAGTGCTGTCCGACTTAAACGGGATGTAGGGGGTCCCACCGCCGTCAGCAACGGCTTGCAGATTCTTCTTGGACGAGTACGCCTTGTCGGCGGTCACGTTCCGGTAGTCGAAGTTCTCACCGGTCGTCGCCAACAGGGGACGGAAGTAGTTCGTGTCGTGGGACTCGCCAGCCGGACAACTCGACGGCGGTGACGATGTTCGTGCGAACACCGGTCATCACGTGGAGCTTCACCCACTCTCGCTTGGTCTGCTCTTTGCCCCACTTGTGGTCGTACCAGCGGATGAAGCGGCAGGTGCTGAATCCGGTGGAGTCGGCGGCGAAATCGTCCTCTACGCCCTTGAGAGGCAGCGCCGACAGTTCCACCAGGCTCTTGAGGACCGGGGTCATTTCAGGCGACCTCAGGTACCGCAGAACGGTGTTGAAATGCGGGTCCTGGGCGGTGTGTACCTTGGCCGCATTCTCCCGAACGTCGCTGTCCGATCGACGGGCCGACATGCCCCCGTAGACCTTGGAGACGGCAGCGAAGGCCATGTCGCTCATCGGCAGACGGGGACGACCGCGGCCCTGAGCGGGCTGGGGGATGGTGGAGCACAGGTCGGCCAGCATTGGGAGGAAGCGGTCCTTCTCTTCGCACTGGGCCTTGTTGTAGGCGGTCCAGTCCTGGCCGTAGGTGACCTTGACCGACTCCGTGACGATCTCACCTTCCGGGGTGATCTCCCGCTTGATCGTGTACTCCACGGCCATTACGTGCTTGCACGGCAGACCGCGCGTCTCATAGTCGGGGAAGTTGCATGCCAGACCGGAAACCGTGTCCATCTGGGCCATAGCGGGGTTCGTGGATGCCACCCGGTAGATGCCGTTCCCGCTCTGAGAGGGGACCTGCCACCCGTAGGTGGTGCGCTTGAGGGGCATCGTTGCTGCGATCTGCAGGGCCTTGATCTCTCGTGCTTCCATCGGTTTCTCCCTTGTACTATGTACCTAAAGAGAATATACCAGAGGGTAAACACTAAAGCAATACCTAGGAGGTATATAGTTGAGAACCGAAACCAAAGATCCGAAGACGGTGGGAATGGTGAAAGTCCAGGTCTGGGCGTGGAAATGCGAGCGGTGCGACCACGTGTGGATGCCACACGAGGAAGGCGTAGCGCCCCGGGTGTGCCCGAAGTGCAAGTCCCCGTACTGGGACAGGCCACGTCGGACGCCCAAAAGTGGTGCGTCGGAACCTCTGAGCAGGTAGAATTTTTCTGCAACACGCGTGGAGGCAACGGGAATCGAACCCGTCAGACGAGCTTCTCAAGGGCCCTCTCTGGCGAACCTGCTACCCCCGCTAGCCGAGTCCTGGGAGTGCGAGAGCGGCCAAGTTCTTTTTGCTCCCAGGACTCGGAACCTTTAGCCAAGGGCACCCTCCGATTCGGGATGGTGCCCCCCAGCAACAAAGCCGAGGCCCTCGGACGGGTCCAATGGAACGGAGTCGTCCGAGGGTGGCTCAGCGGCCTTGTAGCGGCCCTGGGCGGTCCGCACGATGTCGCCTGTCTTGTTGGCCTCGGCCACGGCGGCGCGCAAGGCATTGTTCGGATCCTTGGCCGTGATGGGCGTACCCCGGCTTTCGTATTCAGCCAGGATTTCGTTCACCGACCAATCGCGGTCCTGCTCGTAGAGCAGATTCAGCATCATCTGCTTGACACTGAGGCGTGCCGACGGGACCGATCTGGTGGGCGGTCTGCGGGCAACCACCTGAGCCACCCTGATCCCTTCGGCGCTCAGGGCTTCCAGAGCGGCGATGGCGTCAGTGATCCTGTCAGCCTCCCGCTCAACGCCTGCCAGCTTGAGGCGAAGCGATTCGAGAACCTCGGCAATCGGGTCATCTGTCATGCGACCATGGTAACAGGTGGCGTGAGAAACGCGCGCGGGTTTCTCACGCCTTTCCGTGCCGAATATTCACAGCCTGTGGACAACATCCTAATGCCTGTGGACAAAGCCGTGAATTACACCGATGGCGGGAGTCACGAGCACTCGCGGGACAAATGCCACCGGCCTCACTGGGACAGCAAGGCGGGAGAACGGGGGATCCGAGTTTTGGTGCAACCGCCCGACTATTGGTGCAGCCCGGCGTTCTGGTGCAAAGCCCACGGAGTGGTCGGGATACGCTCGATCCCATGCCCCAGCTGGTGCTCCTCCGTCACGGCCAGTCCCGGTGGAACGCGGAGAACCTGTTCACCGGGTGGAACGACGTCGGCCTGACGGAACAGGGTGAGGACGAGGCCCGCCAGTCGGGCCGGCTGCTGGCCGACCATGACCGGCTGGATCTGCGGGTACTCCACACCTCGCTGCTGACCAGGGCCATCCGGACGGCCGAGCTGTCACTGGAGGTGGCCGGCCGCAGCTGGCTCCCGGTCCGCCGCCACTGGCGGCTGAACGAGCGCCACTACGGGGCCCTCCAGGGGCTCGACAAGAAGGAGACCACGGCCCGGCACGGGGAGGCCCGGGTCAAGGAGTGGCGCCGAAGCTATGACACGCCGCCGCCGCCGGTGGAGCCCGGGAGTGAGCACCACCCGGGCGGCGATCCCCGCTACCGGGACGTGCCCACCGAGCTGCTACCCGTCGGCGAATGCCTGGCCGACGTGGTGGCCCGGGTGCTGCCCTACTGGTACGACGCCATCGTGCCCGACCTGCTCTCCGAGGGCGCACGGGGCGGGGCGGTACTGGTAGTGGCGCACGGGAACAGTCTGCGGGCCCTGCGCAAGCACATCGACGACATCGGGGACGACGGGATCGTCGGCCTGGAGATACCGACGGGCATCCCGTTCCTCTACCACCTGGCCGACGACCTGTCAGTGGTGTCGAGCGGCTACCTGGGCGACCCCGATACGGCGGCGCAAGCCGCGGCGGCGGTCGGCCGTCAGGCCGGCTGACCGGACACCCGTGCGCAGGCGGCTGACGTGATGACCGACTGAGCACGACTGGCCGGTCAACGACGGAAGGCCGGCTCCGAAGAGCCGACCTTCCGTACTACCCGGTGCGTCTGTCCCCACATACGACACCGTGATGTTGCCAGGGGCGTGCTCAGAGAGCCTCGGAACCCCGCTCTCCCGTGCGCACCCGGACCACCTCTTCCACGGGGAGGATCCACACCTTGCCATCGCCGATCTTGCCGGTGCCGGCTGCATCCACGATGGCGGTGGTCACCTCCTCCACCTGGGCGTCGTCGACGACGATCTCCAGCTGTACCTTGGGCACGAACTCGACCTCGTACTCCGCACCCCGGTACACCTCCGTGTGACCACGTTGGCGACCGAAGCCCTGGACCTCCGAGACCGTCATGCCGTGGACTCCCAACGTCTTGAGGGACTCCTTGACATCATCGAGTTTGAACGGCTTTACCACCGCTACGACGAGTTTCATCTTCAGTTTCTCCTTGCGTTCGTAGTGGTCGTTCTAGCTGCCGGACCCGCCGGACGGTACCGGGTCATCGGGCAAGGGCGGTTCGTTCTCGAAGACCTCCTCCGAGCCCGAGGCTCCGACACCGATGCCCACCCGGGAGGCGAAGGCCTCCTCGGGGAAGGCCTCCTCACCGTGGATGGCGAGGTCGCCGATTTCGAGGATCTCGTCCTTGTACCGGACACCACGGAGCACCAGCTTGATCAGGTGCATGAGGAGGAACGTCACCAGGGCCGACCAGACGATCACCCAGATGGCGGCCCGGAACTGTTCCCACAGTTGGTGGGCGGATCCGGTGTAGATGAGCCCGTTCACGCCGAACGGCACACAGGTGCCCTTACCGGTGGCGTACTGCGTGGCGGTCGTGGCAACCACCTGGCCCGCCGGGTCGAGGTGGCCGCACCCGTACTCGAGCATGTTCGGATCCCCGAAGATGCCGAGCAGCAGACCGCCGAAGAACCCGGCGATGCCGTGGGTGTAGATCACGCCGAGAGCGTCGTCCACCTTCGAGAACGGCCGCACCTTGGACAGGAAGTTCCAGCACACCCAGACGATGCTCGAGCAGATCAGCCCGACGAAGATGGCGCCCTGACCGTTGACCCAGCCGGCGCACGGTGTGATCCCCACCAGGCCGCAGATCATGCCGTTCACCGCGCCGAGGAAGGTGGGCTTCTTCTCCTTGGAGACCCATGCATCCCAGGCCACCCAGGTGAGCAGACCAGCCGCGGTGGCCAGGTTGGTGTTGACGACGGCGCCGGCGGCGCTGGCCCCGGCGTAGTACGGGTCACCACCGTTGAAGCCGTTCCAGCCCAGCCACAGGATGCCAGCTCCGACCGCCGCCATGACCAGGTTGTTGGGGAGGAAGTGCTGTCGGTCCCGGAGCAGTCTGGGGCCGAGGACCCAGGCGGCCACGAAACCCGACACACCGGCGGACATATGGATCACGTAACCGCCCGAGAAGTCGAGAGCACCCTCTTGGGCGAAGTAACCACCGCCCCAGAGCAGGAAGGCGTCGACCGAGTAGACGCAGGTGGACCACAGCGGCACCAGGAGGCACCAGGCGCTGAACTTGATCCGTCCGAGCACACTTCCCAAGAAGAGCAGCGGCGTGATGGCGGCGAACACCAGCTGGAAGTAGGCCAGCGACGCTGTCGGGAAGTGGAACGGAATGATGGTGTTGGCCGCCGAGATGGCCTGGCCCTGTTCAGCCTGGGGACTCAGCGCCGGACCCGGAACCCCGATGAGGTTGTCGAAGAAGTGTTTGACCCAACCGACGCCGGTGAGATCGTGTTGGACGGGCACACCAGCCACATCGGTGACGCCATGACCCACCGACGGAACGCCGAATCCCATCTTGTAGCCCCACAAGAACCACGAGAGCATGACCAATGAGAACCCGGCGAACATCATCCCCACTACGTTGACGGCCCACTTCTTGGGGACGATCGATGCATAGAGGACCGCCAGACCGGGGAGGCTCATCAGGCCGACGAACGTGGCGGCAGTTATCTGCCACGTGTTGTCGCCGGGATTCAGCCAACTCGGATACGGAACATATGACACTGCTGCGGCTAGCACGCTGAAGTGCTCCTCTCTTGTTGACACTGCGTCATGGTGAATCCGCGCCCTCGGTCAGAGACACGGCATACGCCAAGGACAAGACGAGCAGGTTCGGCTTGCCGGCGCCAACAATGCTTGGCGGGGATTTCAGCACGGTCACATCCGTGTTACCACTGTGTGAACTGATCCAACGGTCCAGCTCAGTGGGGTAAAAAATGGACCGGGCGCGACAAACCGGAGTGGTGCGTCGTGTATCGGGCAGGCACCCGATGCGTCGGGCATCGGGAGGGCACCCACGGTGCCGGGTGGGGAGGGCCGAACCAGCCCTCCAGCTGCTCAGCCGGCTTCGAGCTCTTTGCCGCGCTTGGGCTTCGCCGGTCGGCGGGCCGGGGTCGCCGGCGGGGTGTAGCGCTTGGACGACTGGGGGCGAGCGGCGGCCGGACCGGTGGCCGTGGCGGTACCGGTGCCACCACCCGCTTTGGCGAACTTGAGCCTCTCCGACAGTCGGTACGAGCGGACCAGGTACCAGGCCCCGCCCATGATGAAGGGGAGCCCGAAACCCCAGTAGTGCAGATTGAAGATCGAGAGTCCGTAGAGCGCCATGGCGATCCCGAGGAAGGTCCGCTTGCGGAACCAGGCCGCGGCCAGCATGGCCAGGGCCAGGGCCATCGTCACCGCCCCCAGCTCAACATAGAGCGACGGCGACACGTGCTTGGTCACTTCCTTGGGGTCATGGGCGATGAGGGCACCCGTGACCAGAAGACCGATGGCAGCGGCGATCGGCGCGGCCAACAGCCCAATGGCGCGCTCCTTGTCGTCGGCCCGCTTGATCCTCGCCTCGATCTCGGGGACGGTGGTCGGACCCGTGTCCTCCTTCGTCGCCTTGCCGGTGGCCTCGTTGACGGCCGGCTTCAGCATGAAGTTGCTGACCGAGGCGGTGAGACGACCCCATCGGCTCAGCGGACGCGGGTTGTCGTCGGATCCGTCAGGGTCGGGCCGGGCCATGCGCGAGGCTACCGCGCCCGACCGGAGGCCGGAAATGCACCCACGTGGGCGGACACCGGCGTGAGCGTCACCGCCGTCACGTGGGGCCCACCGGATCGGTGGCCCGGCGGCGGCGCCCCATCAGGATCAGGGCGACCAGGGCCAGCACGAACACGAGGAAGAGGACGCCCGGTGCCACGAACACACTCCACGAGGCCTGTTGGGTCGCCACCTCCGCTGGCGTGGACAGGAGACCCGGATCGTCCGGTGCGATCACGCCACGGATGGTCGATCCCGGCGCCAGCCGTGAGTTGCCCGGTATGTCTTTTCCGTAGTGGTGACCCTGGTAGGTGTAGGTGCCCTTGCAGGCGTAGCCGGCGCCGTTGGACCCACTGCCGCCCAGCAGTCCGAGGCAACCGGTCACCTTGACATTGACCGCCACCCCGTGGTTGGTCAGCGTGTCGGCCTGGGAGTTCTTCTCGATGCCGGCCACCAGCAGGATCATGGCCACGACGAACAGCACCACCATGCATACGCCCACGACCCACTGGCCGGCGCGGCGGGGGTCGATGTCGACGCCGGCGCCACGGAGGATGGTGAGCGGCTGGTCTGAGGGCTCCGCCGGGGAGCCCGCCCGGCCGTCTCCACCGACGGGACCCGCGGGTGTGGTCGGTTCCGAGGCGATCATCGGCCCGTTCCCACGTCGGCTACCGGTCTCTGTCCACCCGGCTGTAGTGCTCCAGCGATGCGAGGACTGTAGCAGTGGCCCGGGGCCGCCAGGCCGGAGGCCCGGGCCACCGACGAGACGGTCGGACCCGCTCCTCCGGCATCGCCACGGCCCGAGGGCTAGCCTCCACCGCATGTCCCCGACTCCCAAGACGTTGGACCTCAAGTCCGTCTGGCTGTTCTCCAACTGCAGCAACTCCGAACTCAAGAAGATCCGCGGATCGCTCGACGAGTTGACCGTGCCGGCGGGCAAGGTGCTGGTGGAGGAAGGCCGGATCGGCACCGAGTTCTTCATCATCGTCAGCGGGACGGCGGCGGTCACCCGCAATGGCAAGAAGGTGGCCACCCTGGGCCCCAACGCCCATTTCGGCGAGTTGGCCCTGCTCGACCGGAGACCCCGGTCGGCGTCGGTGGAGTCCGAGACGGACCTGGACGTGCTGGTGCTGTCGCAACGCCAGTTCAACGGTCTGCTGGCGTCGGTGCCCACCATCGCCCGCAAGCTGTTGGCCGCCCTGGCCAACCGCCTCCGCGAGGCTGACGCCCTGGCCTACGACTGATCTACCGCAGTGGCCGAGGGAGGGGCCGACCCGTCACCGCCGGCCCACCACCCCCTACTCGCTCGCCGGGCCGTTGCCGGCGTCGGACGACCGGTCCGGTCCGGCCTGCCCACCGCCCACCGCCACCGGATCCCCCATGGACTCCTCCAGTAGCTGCGAGAGGTCGAGGACCCGCACGTCGTCCTCCTTGGCGTTGGCCCTTACGGCGTCGTCGAGCATGATCATGCAGTAGGGGCAGGCCGTGGAGACCACGTCAGCCCCGGTGTCGATGGCCTCCGCCGTCCGCTCCATGTTGACCCGGGTGCCGAGCTTCTCCTCCAGCCACATCCGGGCCCCACCGGCGCCGCAGCAGAACCCCTTCTCGCGACAGCGCTTCATCTCGACCTGGTTGGCCCCGGGGATCGAGTCGATGACCGAGCGGGGCTCGTCGAACACCCGGTTGTGCCGGCCCAGGTAGCAGGGGTCGTGGTAGGTGACCGTGCCCTGGTAGCCGCCGCCGGGGGTGAGCCTCCCCGCCTGGACCAGATGGTCGAGGAGCTGGCTGTGATGGATGACCTCGAAGTTCCCCCCCAGGGAGGGGTACTCGTTGGCCAGGGAGTTGAAGCAATGCGGGCAGGTGGCGATGACCTTCTTGACCCCGGCGTTCTCCATGGTCTCGATGTTCATCCGGGCCTGCTCCTGATAGAGGTACTCATTGCCCAGGCGGCGGACGGGATCGCCGGTGCAGGATTCCTTGGGCCCGAGGATGCCGAAGGTGACCCCGGCCCGGTGGAGCATGCGGGCGGTGGCCTGGGCCCCCTTGCGGGCCCGCTCGTCGAGGGCGCCGGCGCAGCCCACCCAGTAGAGGTACTCCACGTCGTCGGGAATGGTGCCCGAGATGACCGGGACCTCGAAGTCGAGAGCGTCGATCCAGTCGGTGCGCTTGGAGGCGCCCAGTCCCCACGGGTCGCCCTGGTTCTCCACGTTGCGGAGCATGAGCCCGGCCTCGGTCGGGAACTTGGACTCCATCAGCACCTCGTAGCGGCGCATGTCGATGATGGTGTCGATGTGCTCGATGTCCACCGGACACTGCTCGACGCACGCCCCGCAGGTGGTGCAGGACCACAGGACGTCGGGATCGATGACCGAGGGGACCAGCGCCTCCACCTCGGTTCCGGCCGCCCGGTTCTTGGCCATGACCCGGTCCGCCGAGGCGAACAGGTTGTCGCGCAGGTCCATGATGAGGAGCTTGGGGGAGAGGGGCTTGCCGGTGTTCCAGGCCGGGCACTGGGACTGGCAGCGTCCGCACTCGGTGCAGGTGGCCATGTCGAGGAGCTGCTTCCACGAGAAGTCCTCGATGCGCCCGGCCCCGAACACCACCTCGTCGTCCTCGCCCACGTCCTCCATGGACATGTCGGGGGTGGACGCCAGGGCCCCGAGGGCCCGGGGCCGACGCGAGGTGGCCACGTTGATGGGGGCCAAGAAGATGTGGAGGTGCTTGGAGTACGACACGAAGACCAGAAAGCCCGTGATGATGGTGATGTTGGCCAACAGGGCCACCGTCTCGATGACACTGTTGACCCCCTCGCCCAGGGGCTTGAGGGCGTTGGCCAGTCCGTGGGAGGCGAAAGCCCACCAGCCATAGGGGAAGTTGCCCGTGTTGACCTGGGCGGCGCGGTAGAGCAGCAGCGAGGCGATGACCCCGAAGATCATGAGCAGGACCAGCCAGGCTGCGCCGGTGTGGGACCCGAAGAAGCGGGACCGGCGGTTCTCCCGCTTGGGAGAGTGCTTGACCCGGATCCCCACGAACACCAGGAGGGAGACGATCACGGCCACGGCGAAGAAGTCCTCGAGGAAACCGATGAACGCGGTGTGCCCGATGAGGGGAATGTGGAAGTCGCGCTGGAACAGGCAGCCGAAGGCCTCGATGATGGTGAGGAACAGGATGGTGAAGCCCCAGAAGGTGAAGGCGTGGGCCATTCCGGGAACGGTCCACTGGAGCAGCTTCTTCTGACCGCCCACCTCGACCAGCTCCGCCTTGATCCGCTTGGGCACGTCCTTGAAGCGGGACGGAACCGCCGGCTCACCGGCCGAGATCAACTGGTAGAGCCAGAAGAACCGACGACCGGCGATGGCGAACATCACCGCGGTGATCCCGAGCCCTAGGGCGAGTCTGAGGGGCACTGCGTTCCTCCTGGTTGGTTACTGAAGAGTAACAAAGGACGTCGACGGCGACGGCTCCGGTGCCCCGCCGGTCACGAGCGGAAGTTGTCGGCGTATCGGCTGGGGGTGGGACCCCACTGGCCCTGGTACTTCGACTTCAGGCCGGCCGAGCCGTAGGGATGGTCGGCGGCCGTGGTCATCTGCAAGAAGCTGATCTGGCCGATCTTCATGCCCGGGTAGACGGTGATGGGGAGATTGGCCACGTTGGAGAGCTCGAGGGTGAGGTGACCGTCCCATCCGGCGTCAACGAAACCCGCCGTCGAGTGGATGAGGAGGCCCAGGCGTCCGAGGGAGGACTTTCCCTCCAACCGGGCCACCAGGTCGTCGGGGAGGGTGACCTTTTCGGTGGTGGATCCGAGCACGAACTCGCCGGGATGGAGGATCAGGGGCTCCTCGCCCACGTCGACCAGCTCGGTCAGGTCCTCTTGGTCCTCGCGCACGTCGATGACGCGGCTGGTGTGGTTGCGGAACAGCCGGAAGTACTGGTCCACGTGGAGGTCGACCGATGAGGGCTGGATGCAGCTCTCATCGAACGGGTCGATGACGATGAGGCCGGCGGCGAGCGCCTCGCGTATGGAGCGGTCAGAGAGAACCATGCCGGACAGACGATAGTGGGGTGCACGCCCCCGGGCGTAGTTCCCCCATCGCCCTCCCCGATGACGGGACCGTCCGACAACGGCCGTCCCCTCCCCGTCCAACGGCGACGGCGGCGGTTCCGGTGCGACGGAACGGGACGGCTCCGGCCACCCGACGTCGCCGTTCGGATCGGCACTGCAACTAGGAGTTGCAATTTTGCCGTGGGTTCCCCGATACTGATGACCGTTGGGCGGCGGATCACCTGCAGTAGGTGGGTCTCGGAGCGGGCGTCGGCGGGCGCCCGGACTCCGGGAACCGTCGGGTCGGCCTCCGCCGAACCGGTGTCGGCCCGGTGTCGGCCCGGTGTCGGTCCGGCCCCGATGGGTGCCGTCAGATCGGGATCAGATCCACGAGGGGCCGGGGATGAGACGCCGCCATCAAAGGGATAGGGTGTCGGCGCCACGCGGGCGTAGTTCAGAGGCAGAACATCAGCTTCCCAAGCTGAGAACGCGGGTTCGATTCCCGTCGCCCGCTCTCCGTCGCCGGCTCCCCGTGACGTCCCCGGTCCCCGCCCTATCGGTCAGCGTCGGCGCAGTCGCTTGTCCGAGAGGGCGGGATGACTGGCGAAGTAGCGGTCGGCCGGGTTGATCTCGGTGCCCGGTGGCACGATCTCGTCGATCCGGTCGAGCACGTCCTCGCTCAGCGCCACCTCGGCCCCCTCCAGCAGGTCCTCGAGCTGCTCGAAGGTGCGGGGTCCGATGATCACCGACGTGACCGCCGGATGGCTCCGGACGAAGGCGGTGGCCAGGTGGGTCAGCGGAAGGCCGGCCTCGGCGGCCAGTGCCGTGAGCTTATCGACCACCTCCAGCCGCTTCTGGTTCTCCGGCACCGACATGTCGAAGCCACGGGCACCACGGCCCTGGGCCCGGTGGCCCGAGGTCGGGTCGGCCCGACCGGACAGCCAGCCGCTGCTCAATGGGCCGTAGGTCAGCACACCCATGCCGAACTGCTGGGCGGTGGGCAGGACATCCCCTTCGATGATCCTCGTGAGTATGGAGTAGCGCGGCTGTTCGGTACGGAACCGGTGGTGCCCGCCCCGCTCGGCCACCCAGTGGGACTCGACGATCAGTTCGGCCGGAAAGGTGGAGCAGCCGATGGCCCGCACCTTGCCCGCGTGGACCAGGTCGGAGAGGGCGGCCAGGGTCTCGTCGAGATCGGTGCTCCGGTCCGGTCGGTGCATCTGGTACAGGTCGATGTAGTCGGTGCCCAGGCGGCGCAGGCTGTTCTCCACCGCCCGGGCGATCCACCGGGGCGAGCCACCGGCCTGGTTGGGCTCGTTCCCGACGGGGAGGCCGAACTTTGTCGCCAGCACCACGTCGTCACGACGCCCCGTGAGGGCCCGGCCGACGATCTCCTCCGACTCCCCCAGGGAGTAGACGTCGGCGGTGTCCACAAAATTGACGCCGGCGTCGAGGGCGCGGTGGATGATGCGGACCGAGTCGTCATGGTCGGCATTGCCCATGACCCCTAGCATCATGGTCCCGAGGGCGAACTCGCTGACCGAGATGCCGGTACCGCCGAGGATCCTGCGCTGCATGGATCACGCTCCTTGTTGTCGTAGTGATCGTGTGTCGTCCTGGTGATCGTGTGTGCCGGGATGAGCCGGCCACGCCCTCCGACCGTAGGGTCCCGGCGACCGGCCCCGGACGCGCCGGACGCTCCACCCGACCGCCGAACCGTGTTTGACGGCGTCCTACACCGAGAATCACAACCTGAGCTCGGTCCCCTCCTGGCAATTCGTCACGGGTTCCGTCGGCGACCTCCGGGCCCTCCGGCCGGTCTACGGCATCGAGGTGGATGCCCCCAATCCGACGATCGACGTCCATCCCACCGGCGCCCTGTACTTCATCGACCCCCGGGGTCTCGAGCGGTACATCGCCTCGCCCCCGGTCGACGGCACGGCCCGCGACGTGGCCTACCTGCCGGCCGGACCGCTGGCCTGGCGGGGCCGTGGCATCGCCCTGGTGGGCCGGGACCTCGCCACCGGCTGAACCGCCGTCAGGGGGAACGGCCGTAGGTCGAGTCGAACCACCGGGCCACCCGGGTGCGGGCGGTGACGGCGCGGCCCAGTCGGGTCGATGCCCTGGCCACGGTGCGCGCCCCTCCCGGAGCCGCCCCCTCCAGAAGCTCGTTCCAGAAGATGCCCCACCCCCCGGCCAGCGTGCGCCCCACTACCGGGGCGGTGAGCAGGCGCCCCACGGCGGAGACGGCCCGGGGCCGGCCCACCAGGGCGGCATGTCCGGCGGCGGTGACACGCTGATAGGGCAGGTGGGCGCGGGCCAGCCGGCGCCGGTACTCGGCGGCGGCGGTGCCCGGCGTCCCGAGGATGGCCTCGGCGGCGGACCGTCCACTGCTCATGGCCTGGGCGATGCCCTCGCCCTGGAGGGGGTTGACCAGTCCGGCCGCGTCCCCCACCAAGAGGACCGGCCCCGCCGAGGGCACGGTCCCCACCATCCCCATCTTGAGCCACCCCCCGAGGCGACGGGGACCGGACCCGTCCGGCACCCGGTCGAGGAGGTCGAGGTCGGCCAGGTACCGGAGGTAGGCCGGCAGCACCCGCACCGCCTCGGATCCGGCCTGACGATCGGCCAGGGTACCCACGCCCACCCCGAGGTTGGCTACGCCATCGGGACCGGGGAAGATCCAGCCGTAGCCGGGGAAGGCCCGCCACGGGGACTGCTCCCACAGGGTGATGGCCGGCAGCGCCACCGACTGGTCGAGGTAGCAGCGCACGGCGAAGCCCCACAGCACCCGGGACTCCTCCACCAGCCCGGCCGTCCTGGCCACGTGGCTGGTGGCGCCGTCAGCCCCGATCACGAAGTCGGCGCGGACGGGGGGGCCGTCGTCGAGGGCGAACCCGTCCAACTCGTCCCCGGATCCGGTCGGCTCGCCGGCCCGGCCCTCCACCGGCTCCGCCCCCGCCTCCAGGGCCGCGTTCCGCAGGGCATCGTCGAGCAACGCCCGGGGCACGGCTCGGGCCCGCCCCGGGTAGGAGTCGCCGTCGTAGCAGGGCAGGACGACCCGGCGCCCGGTCGGGCCCACCACCACCATGTCGCCCACGTCGAGGCCGGGGGGCTCGGGCACCCCGAGGTCGGCCAGGACCTGGAGACCCCGGGGCCCGATGAAGTCACCGCAGGCCTTGTCCCTCGGGAACCGGGCCTTGTCCATCAGGGCCACGCTGGCACCGGCACGGGCCAGGACCAGGGCGGCGATGCTGCCGGCAGGGCCGGCCCCCACCACGAGCACGTCGTAGCGCCTCGTGTTCACAGGACTCCCCTCGTCTCCACCGCCTACGGTGAGATCTTCGCACCCCGAGGAGACGCCATGGAGACAGTGGAGCGGCAGGACCCCAACCGGTTCGCCCAGAAACTCTTCTCGCCGCTGCCCGAGCGCTACGACCGGCTGGCCGAGCTGCTGTCCATGGGCCAGAACGGCCGATGGCGGCGGGCCATGGTCGACCACGTCGTCCCCGACCACCCCGACCTGGTGCTCGATGTGGCCTCCGGCCCGGCCGGAGTGGCCCTGCAGCTGTCCGACCGCGGCGCCGGCCGGGTGGTCGGGATCGACCTCACCCTGGACATGCTGCGGGAGGGACAGCGCACCATCGCCCGACGGTCCCGGGCTGACCGGATCCAACTGGTGAACGGACGGGCCGAGCGGATGCCATTCGCCGACGCCACCTTCGACGCCCTGACCTTCACCTACCTGTTGCGCTACGTCGACGATCCCCAGGCCACGCTGGTCGAGCTGGCCCGGGTGGTCAAACCGGGGGGCGCCGTGGCCAACATGGAGTTCCTCCTCCCCCAGAGCCGGTTCTGGCGGTTCTGGTGGTGGGGCTACACCCGTCTGCTCCTGCCCCTCGGCGGTTGGGTCACCGGCGGGAAGGCCTGGTTCGAGGTGGGCCGCTTCCTCGGGCCCAACATCTCGAACCACTACCGGCGCTACCCGTTGGCGTGGACCGTCGAGGCCTGGCGCCGGGCCGGCTTCGTCGACGTGGGGTTGCGCCGGATGAGCTTGGGCGGCGGACTGGTCATGTGGGGACGACGTGGCGGCGCCTGAATCTCCCGACCTGGCCGGGGGGGAGTCAGAGGCCCGGGCCGCCTTCTACGCGGCGCGTCCGGGGGGCTGGCGGGACTGGTGGACGCTCCTCCACCCGCCCTACACCGCCTGGCACCTGTCCTACGTGGTCATCGGGGCCTGCCTGGCCCCGGTGGTCAATGCCACCCGTCTGATCGCCACGCTGCTGGCGTTCTTCTGCGCCGTCGGGCTGGCCGCCCACGCCCTCGACGAGCTGCACGGCCGTCCCCTGCGCACGCAGATCTCCGGCCCGGCCCTGGGCACCGCGGCCGCCGTCGGCCTGGCCGGTGCGGTGGGACTGGGGATCGCCGGAGCGATCCAGGTCGGGTGGGCCCTGGTCCCCTTTCTGGTCATCGGCCCGGTCCTGGTGGTCGGTTACAACTTCGAGCTCTTCGGCGGGGTCGTCCACAACGACGTGGGCTTCGCCGCCAGTTGGGGGGCCTTCCCGGTGCTGACCGCCTACGTGGCCCAGACCGGCACCATGGCCCTGGCCCCTGTCCTCGCCGCCCTGGGCGCCTTCGCCCTCTCGGCGGCCCAGCGGGCCCTGAGCACGCCGGCCCGGATGCTGCGCCGGAGAACGGGACACGTGTCAGGAACCATCGTCGGCACCGACGGAGGAACGACGGCCGTCAGCAGGGCCTTGTTGCTGGCCCCCCTCGAGCGGGCCCTCCGGGCCATGTCCTGGGCGGTGATCCTGACCGCGGCGGCACTGGCCGTGGCCCGGCTGGACTGAGACCGACCGGGCCCGCTCCCCGCCGCCGCGCCTACGGACTCTCGATACGCCGGCGGAAGCCGGCCACGGTCATTTCGACCACCCGGTCGTGCCCCCACTGCAGGAGGGGGCGGCCGAACCGCGCGGCCAGGCGCATGACCGGCTGGCGCATCTCGACGGTCCAGGCCACCCCGACCCGGGAGCCGGTGCCCTCAGGTCGGATCCGGAGCCGGGCCTCACCGGCGAGGTCCCCCCGGACGGTGGCGTCGATGGCGTGGGGGCGGTCGCACCGGCCCAACTCGACCTCAAGTCGCATGCGGTAGGGCAGCGGTGGCGTGACCACGCCGCGCAGGACCGAGCCCTCGGACAGACCGTCACCATCCAGGCGGAACTCGCTCAGCCACGGCCACCATCCCTCGAACCTCTCCACCTCCCCGATCCGTTCCCACAGGCGATCGGGAGGCAGTCCGAAGTAGTCGTCGCGCCGGCACGTGAACACGGGTACGGCCACGCCCCCAGGGTAGGGGCGGGCCCCGGCGCCGCGAGGCCGCGGCCTCAGTCGGAGGCGGGAGGGGTCCAGTCGGGGTCGGGCTCGAAGTAGAGGCGCACCAGCGCCTCGAGGCCGATGGCGAAGACCGACCACTCCTGGTCCTCACCATTCGGCCCGGTGGGGCGGAGGATGCCGTCCATCCCAAGGTCGAGGCGCTGGCGGAGGGAGCACCCCTCGGCCAGGGCGCCGACGGCCACGGTGAACTGCCGTACGGTGAGCGGGGATCTCGGTCGCACCCCGAGCGAAGCGGCCAGGGCGGCGTAAGCGTCCTCCCACAGCTGGGTGAAGCCCTCGTATCCCGCCAATAGGGCCCGTCTGATCTTCTCCTGATTGTCGGCCTGCTGCTCATCGGGGCGGAGGGACTCCGTCGTGGCCAGGGCCCACACCGCGATCCACAACGACCAGTGGGGGGACTGGAGGAGGGCCAGGGTGTTGGCCGCCCCTCCCACCCGGCACACCTCGCGCAGCGAACGCTCCCGGGACTCCTCGGTCGACAGATCGAGGGAGGTGAACAGGGGCACCACCGCCGCAAAGGTCTCGTCGAACTCGCCTAGACCGTCCTGGCGGGCCACCGAGACCAGCACATCGGTCTGGTAGTCGGCCTGGTTCTCCCACACCCGTCGGATGACCGAGGCGTTGGAGAGGCGCCGGCCGGTATCGGCCTCGACCCGTTCGAAGACCCGCTTGAACGTGAGGGTCTCGACGCCGGTGCCCAACCCCTCTTCGATGAGCAGGGTCCGGCCGGTCTCGAGCAGGAGCGATCGCAGTTCGTCGCGGCTCAGCTGCGGCTGCCGCTGTGCGGTCATCGCTCCGATCTCCGGTCACCGCCTCGAGCCGGGTCCGCCCCCGTTCCTGTCGTCCCATACGGTGGTCCGACCTGCAGACTAGGTCAGCGGGTCGACCGAACGGTCGGACCCGGTCATTCCCCTCGCCGACGTCGGTCGGTTGCACCGGTCGGGGGGCCCGGCGAGAGTCTTGGTCATGAGCACCGCCCGCACCTACCCCACCCGCATCGGTTCCCAGTTGGTGAACCTGCCGCTGGTACCGGTGTCCGATGACTACACCATCGCCCTGCTCATCTGCGTGGACCTGGGCGTCCACTTCGCCGAGGTGGCGGGAGGGGAGCTCGCCGAGCTTCTGGCCCCGGCCCGGCCCGAACTGGTGGTCTCGGTGGCCACCATGGGCATCCCCCTGGCCATCGAGGTGACCCGCGCCCTCGGTCTCGACGACTACCTCATCGTGCACAAGACGCCCAAGATCCACCTGGGCGAGTCCCTGGCCGAACCGGTGCGGTCCATCACCACCGACCACCCGCAGATGCTGCGCATGGACCCGGACCGGGCCGAGGTGGTCCGGGGTCGGCGGGTGGCGGTGGTCGACGACGTCATCTCCACCGGGGCGTCCACGGCCGCCGCCCTCTCCCTGGTCCGCCGGGTGAGCGGTGACCCGGTGGCCATCGGCGTCCTGATGACCGAGGGACAGGCCTGGCGGGAGACGCTCGGTTCCGACAGCGCCCGGGTGGTGAGCCTCGGCTCGGTGCCCCTGTTCCGGCCCGATCCGGCCGGCACGGGCCTCCTCGAGGACTGGGGTCGGCCAGGGACATCCGAGGGTCACCTGTGAGATAGTCCAGACGTGTCACCGGAGCCCATCGACCCCAGTGTCCTGCGCATGGACGAGGACGGCGTCACCCTGCTGGGCGGGTGGTCGGCCACCAGCGGCCTGCGGCACTTCCCGCCCAGCCCCGTCTGCCCCTTCACCGGCGCTGACGACGTCGTGGCCGTCGACCTCCCCCGCACCGGCACCGTCTGGCTCCACACCACCGTCACCGTCGCTCCCCCCGGTTACTCGGGGCCCGTCCCCTATGGCCTCGGCGTCGTGGAGCTCGACGGCGACCCGCTGCTCCGGGTGGTGACCCGCCTCAGCGGTGAGGGCCTCGTCCGCGGCACCCCCGTGGCCCTGGGCGCCGACGAGGTACCCGGACCGGACGGGGAGCCGGCCGTGACCTGGGTGTTCCACCCGTGAGCGACGTGCGGATCACCGGCGTCGGACTGCACCCGTTCGGACGGTTCGGCGAGGTGACCGGGACGTCCATGGGAGTGGCGGCGGTCCGGGCCGCGCTGTCCGAGGCCGGGGTCGGTGTCGGGGACGTCCAGGCGGCCTTCTGCGGTACAGCCTACGGCGGGGTGGCCGCCGGGCACCGGGTGCTGTCGTCGTTGGCCGGCACGGGCATCCCCATCTACGACGTCGAGGCCGGTTGCGCCTCGGGGGGTGCGGCCCTGCAGCTGGGAGCGGCGTCGATCGCCTCGGGACAGCACGACCGGGTGCTGGTCTTCGGGATCGAGAAGATGCCCAAGGGGATCATCCGGTCATCCTTCTTCGCCCCGTGGCAGGAGGCGGCCGGGCTCAGCCCGGCGCCGGCGTTCTTCGCCCTGCGGGCCCAGCGCCTGCTGGCCGATACCGGCCTCACCGAGGACCATCTGGCCCAGGTGGTGGTCAAGAACCGCCGCCACGGGGTGGCCAATCCCGACGCCATGTTCCGCCAGGCCGTCACCGCCGAGGAGGTGCTGGCCTCGCGGATGATCTGCCCCCCGCTCCGGCTGTTCATGCTGTGCTCGCCCAATGAGGGCGCCGCCGCCGTCGTCCTCGATCGGAGCGGCGACAGCGGCAGTGTCCGGTTGGCCGGTATCTCCCTCCGCTCCCATCTGCCTGGCAGCGTCCTCGGCGAGGACTCACCTCTGTGCGGAATCGATGACGAGGCCATCACGCCGCCGAGCACGCTGGCGGCGCAAGATGCCTACGCCCAGGCCGGCCTGGGGCCCGACCGACGTCGACGTCGTGGAGTGCCAGGACACCGATGCCGCCCGCGAGCTCTTGGCCTGGGCGGAGTTGGGGCTATGCCGACCCGGGGAGCAGGCCGGCATGCTGGCCGACGGGGAGGCGCTGATCGGTGGTCGGCTTCCCGTCAACCCGTCGGGCGGCCTGCTCTCCAAGGGGGAGCCGCTCGGCGCATCCGCCCTGGGCCAGGTGGCGGAGATCGTCCGCCAACTGCGTGGCGGCGCCGGGGAGCGGCAGGTGACCGGGGCCAGGGTCGGACTGGCCCACGTGATCGGCCGAGGCGCCAACGCCTGCGTCTCGGTGCTGGTGGCCTGATGGCGTCGACCCGGCCACCGTCCCGGGACCTGACCGTCGTGGCGGTCCCGTTCTACTTCGGGGCCATGGCCGTCGAGTACGTATGGCTGCGCCAGAGGGCCAAGCGCAGGGGACCGTCGGACGGTCAGTACGAGCGACGGGACACACTGGCCAGCCTGGCCATGGGGGTAGGCAGTCTGGTGGCGCCGTTCGTGGTCCCGCGGCTGCTCCGTCCGTTCCGACTGGGGCACGGGAGGAACGGGCGGATCGTCGTGGGCCTGGTGGCGGGCACAGCGATAGCCACCACGGTCGCCGACCGGGTGGTGCGACGCTCGGACCGTGACGCCCCGGACGGTGACGGCAGGGACCTCGGGGCGGCGGCGATGCCGACGGAGGGGGCTGACGGGCCGCCGACCCGGGCAGCCCAGGTCGCCTCGATGGGGGGCGTGACCACCGTGGCGCTGGTCGGGCTGGCCGCCGCCGCCACCTGGGCCGAGCGCACCTCGCCGGAGCGACTGTGGCGACGGCGCCGCCTCCTCCCCGACCTGGGCCGGGGTCCCGTGGCCGTGGCCCTGGCCATCCTGGGGTGGGACTTCATCTACTACTGGAACCACCGCTTCATGCACGAGAGCCGCCACCTGTGGGCCATCCACGTGGTGCACCACTCCAGCGAGCGCTACAACCTGTCCACAGCCCTGCGCCAGCCGGTAGCCGACACCCTCGGGACCTCCGTGCCCTACGGGCTCCTGTGCCTGGCCGGGCTCTCCCCCGAGCTGGTGGCCACGGCCCGCGGCGTCAACCTCCTCTATCAATTCTGGATCCACACCGAGACCGTCGGCCGGCTGGGAGCGCCGGAGGTGGTGCTCAACTCCCCCTCCCACCACCGCGTCCACCACGGCTCCAACCCTCCCTACCTCGACCGCAACCACGGCAGCATCCTCATCGTCTGGGACCGGCTGTTCGGCACCTTCGAACCCGAGGGCGAGACGGTGGTCTACGGACTGACCAAGGACATCAAGACCTTCAACCCGGGCCGGATCGCCACCCACGAGCTGGCGGCCATGTTCCACGATGTGGCCCGGTCGGACGGGTGGGTCGAGCGACTGTCCCACGTGGTCCGGGGTCCGGGGTGGGGGACGGCACAGGACTCGGCGAGGACACCGTCCACCCCGGCAGGGCCGCCGGGAGCGGAAGCGGCCTGAACTGCGCCCCGGTCCATCCCGCCGGAGCGCTCCCCGGGACTCAGGCGGGGTGCTCGTCCCTGGTGCTCTCCTGCTTCTCGTGCAGCCGCTTGAGCGAGTGCACGAGCGACGCCTCGATGAGCCTGTCGTTGTCCTTGGAGATGAAGTGGTGCACCCGCTTCTCGAAGAGCGCCCTCATGACCGGGTTGAACACCTCGTAGGTCTCCTGAAAGTACACGCGGGTCCTGCCGTCACCCTGGTCCTCCAGACGGGTCAGGCCCGAGGCCTTGGACCACAGCGGCTTGCCCACGGCGTCGTAGCGCCAGGACACCGGGCGCCGGGCCTCGGTGATCCACTCCCACGACTGGGCCCGCCCCTTGGACAGGAGATACCTGGGTACCGGGAAGTGGCAGTGCCGCACCAGGCCGTTTCCCTCCTCGTCCCCCGGGTGGTAGATCTCGATCGTGACCGTGTCGGTCTCGACCCCGACGCGGGTCCGCTTCCAGATCACGTCCCACACCTCTTCAGGTGTCCCGTCGACGACGAAGTCGAAGTTGTGTACCTGCACGTCCCTGCCTCCTGTCTCTCCAGTGTCTTGCGGTTGTCCGGCATCGCCCGGCTGGGTCGGCCCGTCTCGTCCTAGGTGAGCTGCCCGGTTCCGTGGCGCTCCCCGACCGTCGGCGTCGCCGCCAGGTCGGACTTCACCACCTTGCCCCCGGCGTTCCTCGGGAGTTGGGCCACCACGCGGATCTGACGGGGCACCTTGTAGTCGGCCAGGCGGCTGGCGGCGAAGGCGACCAGCTCGTCGACCGTCGTCCCTGATCCCGGCTCCAGGACGACATAGGCGGCCACCTCCTCCCCCAACACCTCGTGGGGCACCCCGACCACGGCTGCCTCGACCACGGACGGGTGGGCCTGCAGGGCGGCTTCGACATCGTCGGCGTAGACGTTCATGCCCGCCGCGGACGATCATCTCCTTCTTGCGGCCGACGATGGAGAGGTACCCGTCGGCGTCGAGCGATCCGAGGTCGCCGGTGTGCAGCCAGCCCCCCTCCCACTGGCGCGCCGTGGCCTCGGTGTCCTTGTAGTACTCCCGGTGCCCGGCCGGGTTACGGGTCAGGACCTCGCCGACCTCGCCGGTCGGGCGGTCCCGCCCGTCGTCGTCCACGATCCGGACCTCAACCGGCGGAGTGGGTCGCCCCACCGCCCCGGGCCGGGTCCGGGCCGCCTCGGGGTCCATGGTGAAGGTGGCGTGACCCCCCTCGGTCATGCCATAGCTGTTGAGCACGGCGGCCCGGGGCAGCGCCGCCTGCAGGCGCAGGAGCGTGTCGGGGGCCAGGGGGGCGCTGCCCAGGACCAGCAGCCGGAGGCTGCTCAGGTCGGCCGAGCCGAAGGCCGGGTGGTGGATGAGGAGCTGGGCCATGGCCGGCACCACGAAGGCGGAGACCGGCCGGTCCCGCTCCACGATCTCGAGCCAGCGGCCGGCATCGAAGACGGGAAGGTAGAGCACGGTCATCCCGGCCTTCATGGGATTGTGGATGAAGCCCAGGCCGGCGAAGGTGAACACGGGCGAGGCGGTCAACCACGCCGTCGCCCTGCCACTCGGGGAGCCCGTTGGGCACCCGGGCCACCTGGTCGTGGCGGACGGCCACCCCCTTGGGCCTTCCCGTGGTCCCCGAGGTGTACATGATGTCGGCCAGGTCGGACCCGTCCAGCCGGGCCTGAACGGCCGAGTCGTCGTCGGCCAGCACCGCTTCGATGTCGGTGGCCCCCTCGATCCCCGGGGGGCCGACGGTCACTACCACCCCGAGGGTGGGGAGGGAGCCGATGAGCGGTCCCACGGAAGGCCCGTAGGCGCCGCTGGCCACGACGGCGGACGGCTCGGCGTGCTCGAGGATGCCGCGCACCTCGAGGGGTGACAGGCGGTTGTTCAGCGGGACGGCCACCGCGCCGAGCTTGTGGACGGCGCTGTAGGTGACGATCCACTCGAGGATGTCCTCGGCCCGCATCAGAAGGGCCACCCGGTCGCCCGGGGCCACGCCCAGCCCGGTCAGACCGCGGGCCAGGCGGTTGGACCGGCGCTCCCACCGGGCGAAGGTGATCGAGGTGTCGTCTCCGAGATTCCGGTAGGCGGTCTCGTCGGGATAGGCCCCAGCCATGGTGCGGAGCTGGTCGGTGAGCAGCCCGGTCACCGTGGACCCCGGGCGAGCCCACGGCTCAGGACGGTGCGCCCGCCGCCGAGGAGAGCGGCACGGGCCGGGCCAGGCTCCAGCTGAAGGTCTTGGGGATCTCGTCCATCGACACCGGTGGTCGAGAGGTCGGCCACGGTCGGGCCCACCCGGTCGGCCACCTCCTGGAGCAGGTCGCCGTCGAAGCCGAAGACCCGGCACGGCGTTGGGCCGAGGATCCGGCGCAGGTCCTCCTCGGGCATCCCCCCGAACACCTGGCGCAGGACCAGCCGGTGGACCGGGGCCGCACCCTCCAGATGGGGGTAGTCGGCCCCCCACATGAGCCGGTCCACGCCGATCTCCTCGCGCATCTCGGCCTCGGACCGCTTCATCAGCGAGCCACCCAGGAACACGTGGCGGTCGACGTACTCGGCCGGCCGCATCTTCAGGTACGAGCGCACCGGCGCCCCGCCGTGGGTGTCGAAGAAGGACTCCATGTCCCGTACCAGGGAGGGCAGCCACTGCACGCCGTTCTCGGTGACCACCACCTTGAGGTCGGGGTGCCGGTCGAAGACACCGCCGAAGATCAGGAACCACAGGGGCCGTCGGGTGAAGACGAACACCTCGTAGAGGCCGAGGAAGCCCCCGTGCTTGGCGTCGTAGAGCTGTTTGGCGTCGGTGGCGGTGCCCGAGGCGCCGGTGTGCAGGTTGACCACGATGCCGTGGTCCTCGCAGGCGCTCCACAGCGGCTCGTAGTAGTCGTCGGCGTAGCCGGGCAGACCGTTGCGCAGGGACATGGCCGGCAGCATGATGCCCCCGTGGAGCCCGTTGGCCCGGGCCCAGGCGATCTCCTCGACGGCGCGGTCCATGTCGTGGAGGTCGATGGGGATGCAGCCGGTCCGCCGTCCCGGGGCGGCGGCGCAGAACTCGGCCAGCCACCGGTTGTAGGCGCTGCAGGGCCGGCCACACCACCTCGAGGTTCTTGGACGAGTGACCGCCCAGGTACATGGCCGGGGACAGGCCGCCGGCCAGCACCGGGCCGGGGAAGACCACCTCGGCGTGGATGCCCTGCTCCTCGAGGTAGGCCAGCCGTCGACCGTCGGCGTCGGAGGGGAAGACCCACTCCTCGCCGTAGTTGGCCAGCCAGTCCGCCGCGGCCTCGGTGTCGACACCCATGCCGGCCAGGCGACGGGTGGCCACCGCCCGCACGGCGTCGGCGTCGTCGATCTCGCCGGGGTCGACGCCGCCGAACATGGGGATGGCCACGGCCGAGAGGTCCCCGAAGGCGGCCACCGCCTCTCGGTGGGCCGGGTCGACGTAGGAGAGGAACTGCGTCCAGGGTGTCCGGGGCGGCGTGGGCGTCGGCCGACACCACCACGTAGGGCCGCCCGGTGTCAGGACCGCCACCGTCGTGTGCTGCCATGCGACTCGCCTCCCCCGGCTGCCGTTCGCCCCCCACATCGGCGTCGAGCGCAGACTAGTGCGGGTCGCCCCCCGACGCCCAGGGCGGGCAGCCCGGGCGACACCCGGAACCACGCAGTACGGTGACCGCCATGGACTGGACCGCATGGGCGAAACGCCTCGAGTACGCCCTCGGGCCCGAGGGTGACTTCCCGTCGTTCTTCGCACCCGGGGCGCTGTTCAGCGATCCGGTCAACGAGCCGACCGCCGACCTGGCGGCCATCGAGGCGATGACCAAGGCGTCGTTCCCCGACTGGCGCCAGGAGATCACCTGGGTGCACGGCGACGACCACGGCGGCGCCTTCGAGTGGATCGGCCGGGGGACCCTGGGCGGCACCATCCCCATCGAGATCCACGGGTGCACGGTGGTGGACGTGGACGCCGACGGGCTGGTCACCCGATGGCGGGACTACTTCGACCTGCACCAGATCGACGAGCAGGTCGCAGCCCACGCCGGCATCACCGGGGGATGAGACCCCGGGAGCTCCCCGTTCCGGGGGATCAGACCAGCGTCTCGGTGGGCACCCCGAAGTAGTCCTGGTAGGGGGCGGCCCGCTTCCGGAGGGTGGGCTCGTCGAGGCCGGTGTCGGCCCAGGTGTACCGGGTCCCCCCACCCCCGCCGTCACCGGGATGGGTGGCCAGGAAGTCCCGCATTCGACGCTCGGCCTCGGCGGTGAGGTCCATGCCCAACTGGTCGTAGACGGCCCCGATGGTGGCGAAGGGGTCGGCCATGAAGTCGGCGAACTGCACGTCGATGACCTGTCCGGGCGGGAGTGTGCCGTCCGTGCGGGCCTCCAACGACCGCTCCAGGCCCACGAAGATGTCGTCGCTGTACTGGGCGGCCGCCCGGGCCACCGAACTGTGGTCGCTGGCCATGCGCCGGAGGTGGGCGACCAGGGCGCTGATCGAGGTGATGACCTTGAGCGGGTCGCGGTGGGTCTGGATGACCACGGCGTCGGGGTACTCGGCCATCAGCGCCGCCAGGTGCCAGAGGTGAGCCGGCGACTTGATCAGCCACCGGTCGGCGGCGTGCTCGGACTGCAGGTGCTGGAGGTAGATCCGGTGCCAGCGATAGAGGGGGGTCGGGTCGGCCTCGTGCAGCAGCCACCGTTCGTACTCGGGCACGTCGTACTGGGTCTGGAACATCATGGAGCGGAACTCACTGGCGGTGATGCGGGCGCACTCCTGGGCCAGCCGGGCCCCCAGGGGATGGAAGTTGCTGAACCCCGGGATGATCTGGTCGGCCATACCCGACATGACCTCGGACTCCTCGATGCGGGGGTCGGTGTCGTAGGTGGCCGTGGTGGGCGGAGGCACCGGGAAGTCCACCTCCCAGGTCAGCGGGGCCCGGTGGGCGGGGTCCTGGGCCAGCAGGTCGAAGAGGATGGTGGTGCCGGTCCGGGGCTGGCCGCAGATGACCAGGGGTCGCCTCACGTCGCCCTCGGCCACGGCGGGGTGGGTGGCCCGCCAGTCGAGGATCCGCAGGCGGTTGCTCAGGTAGCCCGTGAACTCGGACTGCACGATGGTCACACCGAGCTCGTTGAGGCGGGCCGACCGGTCCAGGTCGTCGAGCATCCGGTCGAGCCCGTCCTGCCAGGTGGGCTCGCCGAGATCATCGAGGCCGGTGGCCTCGATGGCCGCGGCCACCAGGTCGTCGCGGGTGAACGGGAGTGGGGTCATCGTGGGTCACACCTCCTGGGCGGTGAGGACGGAGGTCGTCACCGCCGGCGGGTCGGGATGGTCGAGCCAGCGGAGGGTCAGGAATCCGCGATGGCGTCCGCCGGTGTCGAGCCAGGTGGGCGGCAACCCCTCGGTCCCTCCGGGGTCGCGGGCCCCGACGAGGAGGCGGACCTTGCCGTCGGGCCCCACCGCCGCGGTGGCGTTGGTGGCCGAACTGGTCCGGCGCCGGGGATCGATGCACTCGTGCCAGATGTTCTCGACGGTGACGCTCCAGTAACGGCTGCCCGGCGGGGTGAACTCCACGGCCAGCACCTCGCCCGGATCCAGCCGGAAGGTGCCCAGCATGTAGAGGTTGTCCGGGGTGGTGTTCTCCCCGCCCAGGGCGGCGGCCTCGGCGGTGGCCAGCTGGTTGGGCCGCTCCAGCAGCTCGGGCATGACCGTCCGGTGCAGGGTCATGAGCTTGACGATGGTCCAGCCCATGGCGGAGAGACCCTCGGCCACCTGTCCGTCCGACGGCACGTCGGGGACGCCGACCGGATCGAGGGGCTCGATTCGGAAGTCGGCCGGCCGCTCGGCGGTGCGGTCGGCCACGTACTGGCGCACCAGCACGGCCGAGGCGTCCCCGGGAATGGGGACCCAGGTCGACCCGGCCGTCTCGGCCGCCGTGGGCTCCTCGGTGGACAGCACCAGGGAGAAGGCTCCCGAATCGTCCACCTCGAGCTGGGTGTCGGAGACGTAGGCGGCCTGGCGGCGGGGGGTGAGACCCCGGCCGGCCAGGACCTGGAAGCCGAGGTAAGTCACCGTCCCCCGTTTCCCGGTGATCCGGTACCGGTGACGGCCGTCGATCATGGCCAGGTGGTACTCCCCGTCGGGATTGGGCCCGCCCACCAGACGGGCCTCGGTGTTCATGGAGAAGAACCAGGGGACCTGCGGATCGACGTCCAGCGAGAGCTCCGAGCACAGGGCGGTGACCCGTCCGAGCACCCGGAGGCCCTCCACCAGTTCCAGTTCCGTCTCCGAGTCGGACGTGACCATGGCGGTCATGTCCTCCAGCATCTGGCGCACGAACGCCCAGGCCTCGAGGGACTGCGCTCCCGCGTCGGTGTCACCGTCGGTCATGCTCACTCCCCCTTGTGCCCGGCCCAGGATAGACAGGGTCGCGGCGTGGGGCCGGCGCCGGGCGCCTTCGTGCGGCTACCAGAGGGGCGACCACTCGCTGGTGCGCAGCAGCTTGGACTCCCACTGGTCCCGCACCTCCAGTCCCTTGGCCATGTAGGTACCGGGCCAGGTGGTGGGGTCGGGCTCCTCGGCGCTGGTCAGGAGGCGGCCCAGCGTGGCGAAGTTCATGATCTTCTGCATGAGGATGGCCTCGGGTCGGATGCCCGAGCCGTGGGCCACCTGAAAGCAGGCCTGGATGTCGAGGAGCTTCCGTTCCGGCGGGGTCTGGCGCATGATCTGCCAGTAGTCCCGGTCCCACAGCTCGATGTACTCGTCCAGCGTCGCATCGGGCCAACCGGTGTCCTGCATGTACACCGTCAGGTCGTGGGTACGGGCGTCGGTGGGTACCTCCTTCAGGTCCACCTCCTGGAGGGCCGACCAGTAGACGGGGAGCAGCAGCTTCCCCTCCACCTCATGCCGGCAGCTGTCCAACCGGGTGGCCAGCGCAGCGAGGTCGCCCCCCACCATCCGGTGGCCCAGGGCCTCCCAGGCCGCCCCGTCGGCCACCGCGGTGATGGTCACCACCTCGTAGGCCGGGCCACTGCCCATGGCGTGGTTGAGGTACCAGAGGAGCCGGGCATCGTCGCCGCCGGCCAGGGCCGTCATCCACTCGTCGCGTATCAGGGCCTCGAACTCCGGCGCGTACCGGCCGATGACCCGGTGGGTCTCGTGCATGAACAGCATCGGTTCAGCCACCTCCCGGCGCGCTCACGGCAGCGGTGACCATGGTGCCGTGCGCAGCAGCCTCGACCGCCACCGGTCGCGGAGATCCAGGGCCTCGTGCATCCACGATCCGGGACCGGTCACCTCGGGCGGGATGTCCCGGGTCAGCAGGGTGATGAGGGGCGGGAGGCTGGACAACCGCTGGAGCAACGTCACCTCCGGGCTGCGGCCGGCTCCGGGCAGGGTCTCGAGTCCGAGGGCCACGTGCATGTGCATCCGGGCATCCTCGGCCTGGAGGGAGGGCCGGTAGACCGCTCCCGCCGCCTCGACGTACCGGCGCAGCTTCCCCGGGAACGGCCACATGGTGTCCTCCATGTACATGGTGGGCTCACGGGAGACGTCGCCGGTGGGGATCTCGGCCAGCGGGGGGAAGCCCGGTGACCACGGCAGTGGGGCGAGGACCCGGCTGCGGGTCTCGTGGCGGAGGCCGTCGAGGTCACGGGCCCACGACTGCAGATCGCCACGGGCCACCCGCTCGGCCAGGCGGACGTAGGCGGCACCATCCCGGACGGCGGTGACCGTCACCACCCGGTAGGCCAGGCCGCTGCCGTGGGCCAGGTCGAAATACCAGGCCAGGCGGGCCTCGGTTCCCTCAGCCAGAAGGGGCATCCACCGCTGGCGGTAGGACGCCTCGAACGCCGCCGCCCGCTTGCCCACCACCTTGTGGAACTCGTGGATGAAGAGCACGACCCCCCTCGTGGGCCGGGCGTCCCCGCTGGCCCGGTCGGTGCCGACGCCGGTGCGACGGCCGACCGGGCGGCATCGTACGGCCCGGTCGTCGATCGGTCAATCGTCGTCGGGTCCGGTCGGATCGCCGTCGTCCCGGTCGATGCCCTCCACCAGGTCGGCCACCGAGCCGACCACCCGTCCCGGTCGGTAGGGGAAACGCTCGATCTGGGACCGGCTCGTCACCCCGGAGAGGACCAGGATGGTCTGGAGCCCGGCCTCGATGCCGGCGACGATGTCGGTGTCCATCCGGTCGCCGACCATGACGCTCGACTCGGAGTGGGCGCCCAGCGAGTTCATGGCCTCCCGCATCATGAGAGGGTTGGGCTTGCCGATGAAGTACGGGGCCACGCCGGTGGCCCGCTCGATGAGGGCCGCCACCGACCCGGTCCCCGGCACGATCCCCTCCAGGGTCGGTCCGGTGGGGTCGGGGTTGGTGGCGATGAACCGGGCTCCCCCTTCGACCAGGCGGATGGCCCGGGTGATGGACTCGAAGCTGTAGGTGCGGGTCTCCCCCAGCACCACGTAGTCGGGTCGGCGGTCGGTGAGGACGTAGCCCGCCTCGTGCAGGGCGGTGGTCAGGCCGGCCTCGCCGAGGACGAAGGCCGTGCCTCCCGGCCGCTGCGACCTGAGGAAGGCCGCGGTGGCCTCGGCCGAGGTCCACAGCGACGTGGCCGGGACCTCGAGGCCCAGACCGACCAAACGGGCCGAGAGGTCGCGGGCGCTGTAGATGGAGTTGTTGGTCAGGATGAGGAACGGGTGGCCCCGCCGCCGCAGGGCCTCGAGGAAGGCGTCGGCCCCGGGGATCAACTGCCCCTCGTGGACCAGGACCCCGTCCATGTCGCACATCCACGAGGTCGGCACGGCGTCACGACTCACGGCACCAGCATCGCACGCCGGCCGGGAACGACGGTCCCGTCGCCCCCGCCCGTTCGGGAAACTCAGGACGCGGTGTGTTCCAGTCGCCGGGAGATGGGGTCGAGGGCGTAGTACAGGGCCAGGACGCCGTGGAAGGCCAGGCACAGATAGGCGCTGATGAAGGCCACCCCGATGGAGATCCCGTAGAGCACCGTCCCGCCGGTGAACAGCAGGGTGGACACCGTCCGCTGCGACTCGGGGAATTCGTCCTGGAGCAGGCGTCGGCCCCGCGAGGCGTGCAGCCACAGGCCGGTCCACATGACGGCGTTGACGGTCATGGTGAGGCTGTAGAACACGGCCGCGGTGCGGGCCCCCTGTCCCAGGCGGAGGGCCTCGCCGAACACCTCGGTGGGATAGGGGATGAACACGATGGTCATCAACAGCACCAGGTTCCAGTAGAACAGCCCCCGGTCGACCCGCTGGAGGTGCGAGAAGACCGTGTGGTGGTTCACCCACATGATGCCGATGACGGCGAAGCTGACGGCGTAGGCGGCCAGGGAGGGCCAGCGCTTCAACAGGGCGTGGCGGAGGTCGAGGTAGTCGCCGGCACCCGGTTGGGCGATGGTCAGGACCAGCAGGGTGATGGCGATGGCGAAGACCCCGTCGCTGAACGTCTCCACCCGGGACTTGTTCATTCGGCGTTCATGGCCGGGTCCCCGATGGGGGAGCCGGATCCATCGGGGCCGGGCGACTGTCCATGGCCCGTGTCTAGCAGGTGCCATCAAGCCTTCCCCTGGCGGGCACCAGCGGTCGGGCCCTGGCATACTCGGGCCGTGGGGAGGACGGGATGACCATCGTGACCCGGAAGGACACCCTGTTGCCCGACCCCGCGCCGCGGCCGGTCCACTACACGGTGATCTCCGTCGACGACCACCTGGTGGAGCCCCCCGACATGTTCGAGGGACGGCTCCCGGCCCGGTTCGCCGACCGGGCCCCCCGGATCGTCGAGAACGAGCAGGGGCCACCAGCTGTGGGAGTTCGACGGCAAGCGCTACTCCCAGGTGGGCATGAACGCCGTGGCCGGCCGCCGACCGGAGTCGGTGACCCTGGAGCCCACCCGGTTCGAGGACATGCGGCGGGGCTGCTGGGACATCGACGCCCGCATCGCCGACATGGATCTCAACGGGGTGTGGGCCTCCCTCAACTTCCCCTCCCAGATCACCGGGTTCTCCGGACGGGTGTTCTCGGAGGCTCGCGACCCCGAGCTGGGCCTGGCCGTGACCCGGGCCTGGAACGACTGGCTCTACGAAGGCGTGGTGGCAGCCCTATCCGGACCGGATCATCCCGTGCGGCATCACCTTCCTGGCCGACCCCGAGCTCGGGGCCGCCGAGGTCCGGCGCAACGCCGAGCGGGGGTTCCGATCGGTCACCCTCCCCGAGCGCCCCCACCGGATCGGCCTTCCCAGCCTGTTCTCGGGCTACTGGGATCCGATCGTCGCCGCCTGCGAGGAGACCGACACCGTGATCTCCCTCCACGTCGGGTCGTCGGGCATGCCCGACATGCCCTCGGACAGCCCGCTGGTGGCCCTGGGGGCCACGCTGTTCGGCCAGATGTCGCTGTCGGCGTGCGCCGAGTGGGTCTGGTCGGGGCTGCCGGTGCGCTATCCGGAGATCAAGATCGCCATGAGCGAGGGCGGCATCGGCTGGGTGGCCATGCTGCTCGACCGGCTGGACAACATCGTGGACCGCTCGGGGTACGGACGGGACTACGACCCCTCGGGGCTGCGCCCGGCCGAGGTGCTGGCCCGCAACTTCTGGTTCTGCACCATCGACGACCCCTCCACCATCGACACCCGCCACCGCATCGGGATCGACCACATCATGGTGGAGGTGGACTACCCCCACGGCGACTCGACCTGGCCCGACACCCAGGCCGTCATCCAGCGTTGCTGGGGCCACCTGCCCGTCGACGACCTGCGCAAGCTGACCCACCAGAACGCCGCCCGGCTCTACCGCTGGCCCCTACCCGACCGCACCGTGCCGTGAGCCCGGGCGCCTTCGTCGCCTCACCCGACGCGCTGCTGCCCGAGCTGACCGTCCGGGAGCAGCTGGTGCTGCTGGCCCGCACCCTGTGGCGGGAGGGGTACGACGACCATCTGGCCGGCCACATCACCTACCGCCAGGAGGACGGCACCCTCCTGTGCAACCCGTGGCTCCTCCTGTGGGAGGAGCTCCGGCCCGACGACCTGCTGGTCATCGACCTCGACGGCAAGCGGCTGGAGGGACACTGGCCGGTCCCCCTCGGGATCCCCCTCCATCTCGAGCTCCACCGCCAGCGCCACGACGTGGTGGTGGCGGTCCACAGCCATCCCCGCTACGGCACGGTCTGGGCCGACCTGGCCCGGGTGCCGGGCTGCTACGACCAGAGCTCGGCACTGGGCGGCGGCGAGCTGGTGGTGGTGGACGAGTACGACGGGCCGGTGGACTCCCGGGACAGCGCGGCCAAGGCGGTGGCCTCCATGGGATCGGCCGACATGGCCCTGTTGGCCAATCACGGCGTCTTCGTGACGGCCGGGAGCATCCGGGCCGCCCACCAGCGGGCCGTTGCCCTCGAGTACCGGAGCCGACGGGCCTGGCAGGTGGAGGCCGTGGGTGCCGGCCGCGAGCTGCCCGACCCGGCCCGCAGCTTCTTCCGGGCCTCGGACGGCGAGGGGTTCCTCGGGTTCTTCGAGGCCATGGCCCGACGCGAGCTCCAGCTCGACCCGCACTGCCTCGATCCGAGGGGGGTCGGCGCGGAGCCGAGGGGAATCGGCGCGGGCACCTGAGGCTCCTCCGGGGCGGTCCTACCATGGGCCGATGGCCGCGCTGCAGGGATCGAAGGTCCGGCTCCGCCTAGCCACCCGGAGCGACGTCCCGGCCCTCCTCCCCATCCGGCGGTCCCCCGAGGTCTACGCCCGCTGGCGGGGAGGAGACGACCTCGGCGCCGCCATCGACGAGGACCTGGCCGAGCAGGGCTCCACCGCCTATGTGATCGAACTCGGGTCGCGGGTCGTCGGCTGGATCCAGTGGTGGGCGGAAGAGGAGCCCGACTACCGCTTCGCCGGCATCGATCTCTACGTCGACCCGGCCGTCCACAACCGGGGCGTCGGCACCGACGCCGTGCGCACCGTCGTCAGCCACCTGATCACCGATCGCGGGCACCGCCGCTTCGAGATCGACCCGGCCGCCGACAACCTGGCCGCCATCCGCTGCTACGCCAAGGTCGGGTTCCGCCCCGTCGGGATCCGACGTCGCTACGAGCGGGGTCCCGACGGCACCTGGCACGATGCCCTCCTGATGGACCTCCTCGCCGGGGAGTTCCTCGATGCCAACGCCGACTGACCGCCGGCGGTCGGGTCCTCCCCTCGGACGACCGTCCCGCCGCCCGGCGGCGCCGGGGCACGATGTGTGAGACTCGCCTGCGACGAACAGGCGAAAGGCGGGACGCCGGGCCTGGCGCACCGACTGGGGGAAGTGAATGCGCGCGGCAGTGACCCGGGGAGGAGCCTTGATCGTCGACTCGGTGACCGACCCGTCCCCGGGGTCCGGCCATGTGGTGGTCCGCTCCCTGGCTGCCGGCATCTGCGGATCCGACCTCCACGTCTTGGCCGACTTCCCGCGCTTCGCGGAGCTGATGGCGCGGGTGGGTGCGCCGTCACCGGATCCGGACGACGACACGGTGTTCGGGCACGAGTTCTGTGCCGAGGTGGTGGCCTACGGTCCCGATACCACCGGCGTCCTCCCGGTTGGGACGCGGGTGTGCTCGGTACCGGTCCTCGTCGGTCCCACCGGTGTGGAACAGATCGGCTACTCGTCCGTCTATCCCGGTGCACTGGCCGAGCACCTGGTGCTGCAGGAACTGTTCTTGCTCCCGGTACCGGACTCGGTCCCGACGGACCTGGCCGCTCTGACCGAGCCCCTGGCGGTGGGAGAGCACGCCGTGGGCCTGTCCCGGCTCCAGCCCGGGCAGCCCTGCCTGGTGGTGGGGTGCGGACCGGTGGGCCTGGCCGTGATCGCCGCACTGAGGGGTCGCGGGCACGGACCGGTGCTGGCCGCCGACTTCTCCCCGACCCGACGCCGGCTGGCCGAGGCTTTCGGGGCCGACGAGGTCATCGATCCGGCGGCGGGTTCACCCCACGAGCGCTGGGGCGCGTTCGGGGTGCCCACCACCCTGGTGGAACGGGCGGTGGCCTCGATGTCGGGGGCCGAGACACCCAGCCCGGTCATTTTCGAGGCCGTCGGGGTGCCCGGCCTGTTGCAGTCCATCATCGCCGACGCCCCACCGAAGAGCCGCGTCGTCGTGGTGGGTGTGTGCATGCACACCGACACCATCGAGCCGTTCATGGCGGTGACCAAGGAGATCGAGCTGGTCTTCTCGTTCGGGTACACCCCCGACGAGTTCGCCTCCACGCTGGAGCGGCTGGCCACCGGCCTACCCGGAGCCGACCGGCTGATCACCTCATCGGTCGACCTGGACGGTGTTGCCGGCGCCTTCGACCGCCTCCGCTCCCCCGGCGGGCACGGCAAGATCGTGGTGCATCCATGATCGCCTCGACACCATGACCAACGGAACCACCGCCAGTGGCGCGACGATCAGAGACGAGACACCGACATGACCACCCTGGAGGCCGGCGAGTACCTGAAGTTCGGGATCTTTCTGGCCCCGTTCCACCCGGTCGGCCAGAATCCCGACGCTGGCGCTCGAACGCGACCTCCAGCTCATCGAGCACCTCGACGCCCTGGGCTTCGACGAGGCGTGGATCGGCGAGCATCACTCGGCAGGATTCGAGATCATCGCCTCCCCCGAGGTCTTCATCGCCGCCGCCGCCGCCCGGACCCGACGGATCCGGCTGGGAACCGGCGTGTCGTCCCTGCCCTACCACCACCCCTTCATGCTGGCCGACCGCCTGGTCCTGCTCGACCACCTGACCCGGGGCCGCCTGATGATCGGGGTGGGCCCCGGCGCCCTTCCCTCCGACGCCTTCATGATGGGGATCGACCCGGTCAGGCAGCGGGACATGATGGAGGAGGCCCTCGAGGCCATCCTGGCCCTGCTGGCCGGCGACGAGCCGGTGACCATGGAGACCGACTGGTTCCGCCTGGTCAAGGCCCGGCTGCAGCTGCGGCCCTACCAGCGCCCGTATCCGCGAGGTGGCGGTGGCCGCCCAGGTGTCGCCGGCCGGTCCCCGGGCCGCCGGCCGTTTCGGGTGCAGCCTCCTCTCCATCGGCGCCACCTCGGCCGGCGGGTTCGACGTGCTCGGCCTGCACTGGGACGTGATGGAGGAGCGGTCGGCCCAGTTCGGCACCACCATCGACCGCAGCCGGTGGCGCCTGGTCGGGCCCATGCACATCGCCGACACCAAGGAGCAGGCCATCGCCGATGTGGAGTTCGGCCTCGACGAGTGGGTGGACTACTTCCAGCGGGTGGCCGCCCTGCCCCTCGCTCCCGACACCGCCAACCACGAGACGCTGGTCGACGCCCTCAACGCCTCGGGCTTCGCTGTCATCGGGACGGTGGAGGACGCCGTCCACCAGGTGGAGCGGCTGCGGCAGCAGTCCAAGGGGTTCGGGACCTTCCTGTTGATGGGTCACGAGTGGGCCGATACCGCCGCCACCCGCCACTCCTACGAGCTCATCGCCCGCTACGTGGCGCCGGAGTTCCAAGGGACATCGGCGACACTGACCGCCAGCCGTGACTGGGCGGCGGAGAACCGACCGGAGTTCATCGGCGCAGCCACCAGCCGCCGTCACCTCGGCCTTCGAGAAGCACAACGAGGAGAAGCAGGCCGGGGAGTCCCGCGGCTGAAGCCGACCGCCCCGGGCGGCTCCAACCGGGGGACGTCTCAGAAGGGCAGCGCCTCGGCCTGGACCGACATCAGCTCGTCGAAGATCGTGCGGCACGACGCCTCGTCGGACGGCGACAGCGGGTCTCGACGCAGGGCCTCGAAGGCGGGCTCGGGGTCGGCGGTGACCGCCGCCTCGACGACCAGCTGCTGCAACTCGATCTGGGTCCGCATGAACGTCGGCCAGCGGCTCGAGGATCGGGGGCACGGAGGTCGGGGCGACACCCTTGCCGTCGACCGTGGCCGGGACCTCGACGATGGCCCCCTCGGGCAGATTGGGCACATAGCCGCGGTTGGGGACGTTGACGGCGTTGAGCTTTCGGTGATGGTCGGTCCACATGGCCCCGATGATGGGGAAGACCTCCTCCGCCGATCGACCGGCCCGGTGCATGGGGACGTGGGACTCGCCCGTTGCCGTACCGGGTGATCAGCCGCTCCATCTGGGTGCCGATCCCCTGGTGGAAGTAGACCGGCACCGGATGCCAGCCGGCGACCTCCTGGGCAAAGGGCACGTACTCGCCGATGTGGCTGTCGACCGAGCAGGGCAGCAGACCGTACTCGCGGAACATGTGGGCCACCAGGGGCGCGTACATCTGCTCCACGGCCACCCTGACCAGGGGCACCTTGGACAGCTGACGGGCGGCGGCGGTGACCGGGGTGGGGTAGTCGAAGTAGCGCCGGCGCCACAGCCGGCGCAGGCGGGGGTAGAGGTCCTCGCCGGTGTCGGACCGCCGGATCTCGGTGAAGAAGGTGAAGTGGTTGATCCCCGACGCCTTGGCCTCGATCTTGGACTTCGGGATGCGGAGCAGGCCGGCGATACGGGCCAGCCCCCCGGCGAACTCGTGGCACATGCTCACGTTCTTCACCGACGTGGCGGTGTTGACGGCCAGGGCCACCCGGCTCAGCGGGTTGGTCAGGTTGATCAGGAAGGCGTCGGGGCAGTAGCGCTCGATGTCGGCACAGATGCCGAGCATGGTCCGGATGGACCGGAGCGAGTGGAACACCCCTCCGGGGCCCCCGTTCTCACCGGTGATCTGCGTGGCCCCGTACTGCCGGGGGATCTCGTAGTCCTCGACCCAGTGGGGCCACCGCCCCACCTCGGCGCTGGTAAGGCAGAAGTCCGCTCCCGGCCATGGCCTCGGCCGGATCGGTGGAGGCCTCGATGGTGATGGGGCCGCCCCGTTGCGCTCGTTGATCCGGTTGGCGAAGCGCACCGCCACCTCGAGCCGCTCGGCGCTGACGTCGTGGAGCACCATGGTGGCGCCGCGGGTACGACGGGTGTTGACGGCATCGAGCACCATCACCGGCCCGAACGACATCCCGCCCGCTCCGATCAGGCAGATACGCGGTCCCTGGTCCGTGCTCATCGCTCCTCCGTCTCCCCGGCCTGCCCGATGGTACCGGCCACGGCGGTGACGCCATCGATCCACCGCAGGTAGCCGGGGCTGCCGGCGGTGACGGCCAGCACCACCACCTCAGGGATGTCGTAGGGATGGGCCGCCACGACGGCGTCGATGACCGCCGTGGCCAGGTCGCCGCGGGTCTTCACCAGCACCAACCACTCCTCGGCCCGCTCCAGGGCTCCTTCCCACCAGTAGCGGCTTACCACCGGTCCGATGCGCTGACCGCAGGCCGCCAGCCGTTCCACCAGCAGCTGCTCGATGATCCCGTCGGCCCGGTCGGGATCATCGATGGTGAACTGGATCTGCACGTGGGACATGGCTCCACCCTTCGACTCGGTGCGCGGGTCCGCCCGGACGCCACGGTAGGTCGGGCCCGGCAGTCCCGGCGCGCCGGGTGGGGGTCTATCGTGCCGTAGGTGGCTCCCTCCTCCGGTCCGCTCGACGCCGTCAGGCTCGCCGCCGCCCGCGACGCCGCCCTGTCGCGGGCCCGGGACCTCGGGTGCTCGGAGGCCGAGCTGCGGGTGGAACACCTCCGGTCCCAGCAGGTCCGTCTACGGGACGCCCGCCTCGAGGGTGCGGCCGACGACATCGAGCTGGGCATGGGGGTCCGGGTGGTCGTCGACGGGGCCATGGGCTTCGCCGCATCGGTGGCCACCGGGAGCGGCCAGGCGGCGGCACTGGTCGACGAGGCGGTCGACGTGGCCCGCACCATCGCCCGGGCCGGTGGGGACAGCGGTCGTGCTGGCCGACGAGCCCGGTCACGGTGCGGTGACGTGGGCGTCGCCCTACGACATCGATCCGGTCGACGTCCCCCTGGCCGACAAGGTCGGCCTGCTCGCCGAGTGGAGCGACCGTCTGCTGGGGTCCGGCTCGGTCGACCACGTCACCGCCGACGTGCTGGCCGTGACCGAGGACAAGTTCTACGCCGATCTGCGGGGCACCGAGGCCGCCCAGCGGCGGGTGCGGGTCCATCCCACCGTCGAGGCGTTCGCCGTCGATCCCGACGGCGGATTCGAGACCATGCGCACCCTGGCCCCCCCGGTCGGCCGGGGCTGGGAGTACCTGCACGGTGCGGGTTGGGACTGGGACGCCGAACTGGCCTCGATCCCCGACCTGCTGGCCGAGAAGGTCCGGGCCCCCTCGATCGTGGCCGGTCCCTACGACCTGGTCGTCGATCCCACCAATCTGTGGCTGACCATCCACGAGTCCATCGGGCACGCCACCGAGCTGGACCGGGCCATGGGCTACGAAGCGGCCTACGCCGGGACCTCGTTCGCCACCTTCGACCAGCTCGGATCGCTGCGCTACGGGTCCGGGGTCATGCATGTCACCGGGGACCGCACCACCCCGCACGGCCTGGCCACCGTGGCCATCGACGACGAGGGGGTGCCCGGACAGTCGTTCGACCTGGTGCGGGACGGGCGTCCTGGCCGGCTACCAGCTGGACCGGTCCATCGCCGCCATCAGCGGCCTCGGGGCGTCCAACGGCTGTGCCTTCGCCGACTCCCCGCTCCACGTGCCCATCCAGCGCATGGCCAACGTATCCCTGCAACCGGTCGGCGGGGGAGGGCCCGACCACCGGGGATCTGATCGGTGGGGTCGACCGGGGCCTCTACATCGTGGGCGACAAGAGCTGGTCCATCGACATGCAGCGGTACAACTTCCAGTTCACCGGTCAGCGCTTCTTCCGCATCGAGGGTGGCCGGCTGGTGGGCCAGGTGCGGGATGTCGCCTACCAGGCCACCACCACGGAGTTCTGGGGGTCGATGGAGGCGGTGGGGGGACGGTCGACCTACCTCCTGGGCGGGAGCGTTCAACTGCGGCAAGGGACAGCCCGGACAGGTGGCACCGGTCTCCCACGGATGCCCCTCGGTGCTGGTACGGGGTGTCCGGGTGCTCAACGCCCGCGAGGAGTCGGGTCGGTGACCACCCGACCGACGGTCGGGGACGGACTCCCGCCCGGCCCAGGACGTGGTGGAGCGGGCCCTGGCCGCGGCCGGACCCGACAGCGACCACTGCGTGGTGATCGTGGAGGAGACCAGCGAGGTCGAGGTCCGCTACGCCAACAACACCACCACCACCAACGGCAGCCGACGGGACCGGCGGGTGACGGTGATCAGCCTGCGTCAGGTCGAGGGAGGCATCGGCCGCCGGGGTGGCCCGGCGGGGCGGGGACGTGGACGTCGTCGACTGGCCGAAGGCGGCCGAACACGACGCATCGGGCTCACCCGCCGCCGACGACGCCTCCCGCTGCTCGGTCCCCGGGGATGCCGACGTGGCGCCCGGTTCCCAGGGCCGGTTCGACGCGCCACCGGACGCCACGGAGCTGTCGGTGCTGTCCGGTGTGCTCGGCGAGCTGTCGCGGTGCGTTCGGCCGGGCCCGCCGGTCCGGCCATGTACTGGCCGGATTCGCCGAACACCGCCGGACCACCGAGTATCTCGGAACGTCCACCGGCATCCGGCTGGCCCACGCCCAACCCCAGGGGGCCCTGCACTTGGTGGCCCGCAGCGCCGATGGCACCGACTCGACCTGGGCCGGGGCCGGCACCACGGACTTCGCCGACGTCTCGGTGGAGGAGCTGCACGCCGGACTGGAGCAACGACTGGCCTGGGCGGCCCGGCGGTTGGAGCAGCCCGGCCGGGCGCTACGAGGTGCTCCTGCCCCCGGAGGCGGTGACCGACCTGATGGTGGGCCTGGCCTACGAGCTCAGCGGCCGGAACGCCGAGGACGGGAGGACCGTCTTCTCCCGGCCGGGGGGCGGAACCCGGGTGGGCCAGCAGCTCTCGACGCACCCCTTCGACCTCCGCAGCGATCCCGACGAGCCCGGACTCAGTGCTCCCCGTTCCTCACCACCTCGTCGTCCACGGCTGACACCTCGGTCTTCGACAACGGCCTTCTTCTCGACCGCACCGACTGGATCGCCGGCGGAGCCCTCAATCGGCTCCGCTATCACCGGGCCGGGGCCGCCCGCTCGGGGACCGTGCCGGCGGGCTTCATCGGCAACCTGACCCTGGAGGTCGACGGGGCCGCCGGCACGTTGGAGGATCTGGTGTCCCGGACCGAGCGCGGCCTGCTGCTCACCTGCCTCTGGTACATCCGGGAGGTCGACCCGGCCACCATGCTGCTGACCGGCCTCACCCGGGACGGCGTCTACGTGGTCGAGGACGGGAGGGTGGTGGGAGCGGCCAACAACTTCCGTTTCAACGAGAGCCCGGTCGACCTCCTGACCCGGGTGACCGAGGTGGGGGGCAGCGTGCGGGCCCTCGGTCGGGAGTTCGGCGAGTACTTCAACCGCGCCCGCATGCCCGCGCTGCGGGTGCCCGATTTCAACATGAGCTCGGTGAGCCAGGCCAGCTGATCCGGCGCGATCCCGGCTCCCGAGTGCCCGGTCGGTCCCGGAAACCACCACTCTCCGTAGTTTCTCCCCCGCCCGAATCAGACCGGCCCGATCGAGCGAGATCCCAGTACAGACGGTATTCCCGGTCCCCGGCGCCGTTGAACCGGATAGCCCAGAATCGGAAGGGCGATTACCGATCGCGGCTTCGGACCGGTACATTCTCGTCGTCACATCGCGGGCGCCACTGGCGGCCCGCCCCCCACCTGGGCAGTGGACCCCCCCCTTTGCATGGCACCGATGTGCCGCATGCCGAAACCCATCCATCAGGAGATCACGACACACGACACTGACGACTCGGACGAAAAAAACCCGCGAGCACACCCGGCTCTTATAGCCAGGCCGTACCACCCTTCCCGGTGGCCGGCTGGGGCGTTGAATGCACAGACGTGGGGTCCACCCAACCAAAAGAGAGCCAGGACGGCGTCGAGGATCGACGTAGGCCTGACCGACCGAGGAAAGGTCACCCGTAGTGCATTCCCCTGCCTTCTTTCGCAGTACCCGTTCCCACCGATCCACCGTTGTCCCCGCCACGCACCATCCCAGCGCAGCCCACCGCGGCGGGACTTCCCCCGCCACCCTGGCACCTTCACCGACCCGGCGTCGACGCGCCGCTGCCATCGCCGGGGCCATCGTCGCCGCGCTGGTTCTTACCGGAGGCGCCCTCTCCCTGTCCCCTTCCGGCCGGGCCGGGGCCGGGCTCCCCACCGGTTTCGGCACGCAACTCAACGCGCCCATCGTGGGCGCGGCGGCCGTGCCGGACGGATCCGGCTACTGGTTGGTCGGTGCCGACGGCGGCGTCTTCTCCTTCGGGCAGGCGGCCTTCCACGGCTCCACCGGCTCCCTGACCCTCAATGCGCCCATCGTGGGCATCGCCGCCACTCCCGACGGTGGGGGCTACTGGGAAGTGGCCTCCGACGGTGGGGTGTTCGCCTTCGGTGATGCCAGGTTCTACGGCTCGACCGGCGGCATCCATCTGAACAGGCCGATCGTGGGCATCGCGGCCACGCCGGATGCCCAGGGGTACTGGCTGGTCGGCGCGGACGGCGGGATCTTCGCCTTCGGGGACGCCTCGTTCTACGGGTCGGCCGCCAACCTCTCCCCCGACAGCGCCGTCGTCGGCATGGCGGCGAGTCCCGATGGCAGGGGCTACTGGGAGGCCGCCGCCGACGGCTCGGTCTTCGCCTTCGGTGACGCCCCGTACCAAGGCGGCGCGTCATCGGCGCAGCCCATCGTGGGAATCAGCGCCCTCGGCACCGGCTACCGCCTGGTCGCCGCCGACGGCGGGATCTTCGATCTCGGTGGCGCTCCCTTTCTCGGCTCCACCGGGGGGCAGCATCTGAACAAGCCCATGATCGGGATCTCGTCCTCCGACGGGGGGTACATCACCGTGGCCTCCGATGGCGGCATCTTCGCCTACGGCAACGCCGGCTTCTACGGCTCGCTGGCCGGGAGCAGCGTCTCCAGCCAGCCGGCGCTGGCCCTCGACGTGGGAGCCGACGGCGTCACCGACTTCCAGCGCCAGGCGTGGTTCCGGGTCAACATGTGCGAGGAGGGCGGCCTCTGGAACGTGGATGGCCCGGTCTACTGCGGGCGGACTGGGCTTCAGCCACGCCAACTGGGACACCTTCAACACGTTCGGCTACCCGGCCGATGCCGCCGATGCCTCGGCGGAACAGCAGATCCGGGTGGCCGTGGCCTTCGCCGTCCGGTACTGGGGCAATCCGAACGCCGCACCGGACCAGCACGGCTGCAGCGGCGGCTACTGACGGTCCGGCGTCGGCTCGGTCCCACCCGACCGGCCCGGTCCGGTCCGGTCCGGTCCGGATCAGTCCGACGATCCCATGCGCTCCAGCACAGCCGCCATGTGGCGGTGCACGAGATCGACGGCCTGCAGGGGTCGGATCATCACCCTGAACTCGATGATCCGACCCTCGGGGTTGCAGCGGATGATGTCCACCCCGTTGACGTACTTGCCCTCCATGGTGGTCTCGAACTCGAGTACCGCGGTGTCCCCGGCGACCACGGACTTGGTGTAGCGGAAGCCCCGGGGCGTTGGTGCCCCCCGCTCGGACAGCGCCGCGTCGGAGTCCCCGGGGAACGTCTGGGCCGCCGCCTCGAGGTAGAGGATGGTGACGGCCTTGCCCCGCTGGGGCGTGAAGACGATGGGCGAGTAGAAGACGACGTCGTCGTCGAGCAGGGCCTCGAGGCCGCCCGGAAGGTCGCCCCGCAGGTGGGCCTGCCACCGCTCGATCACCTGCTCGATCACCGCTCCTCCCATGGTGCCGACGGTAGCGCACCGCCTCCGAGCGGAACGCTCCGCCGCTTCGTGCCAGCGTCGGCAACGCTCGACGCTCACAGTCAGCCGAGGAGCTGGCGCAGTCCCTCGGTGAAACGGGTGGCGCCGCCGTGCGAGGGGTGGCGGAGGTAGGGAGCGCCCGTAGCCCGTTCGGCGTGCCGGCCCACGGCCACCACCGTCCGTCCCCGGCAGACGCGTTCGAGTACCGGGGCACAGGCCTCGACCTCGAGGCGTCGGGGGTCGCGGTTGTCCGGCGGAAAGAGCACCGAGGCGTTCCACGCCAGCACGTCCGCGGTCCTGCCCAGCTGGGCCAGTGCCCGTCGGACGACCGTGGCCGAAGTCTCCCGAGGACCGGAGCCGGTGAGCAGATGGGGGGAGGTGAACGGGACACCCGTCCAGCGGGCCCCGTGGCGGCCGGGCGCCTCGCCGACCAGCACCACCGGGGCGGACCAGTGGTCGACCAGATAGTCGGTCAGGGCCTGCCGGCGTTGTGTCGCCGCGCCCGGTGGGTCCCCCCAGGCCGTCGAGGCCTCCTCGTCGTACAGATTGAGGGCACCAGGCACGGTGAGGGCGACGACCATGGTCATCACCTCGTGGACGGCGTCCGGCACCGGAACGGACCTGTCGGTGTGACGATGGTCGGTCCGTGTCGGCGCCCTACCCACCCCGCGATCATGGCGGGTGTGCTCAGGTCGGTCCAACCGTCGGGAAGGGAGCCGCAGACGGGCTGGCTAGCCGGTCACCTGGTGCAGCTCGACCGAGATCTGATCGTCCTCGATCTCCCGCCCGGAGAACTCACATCCGAAGGCCTGCGCCACCCGGATGACCATTTCGGCGTTGGACGCCGAGACGGCCATGTGACACGCCCCGTCGGTGACGAGTCGTTCCCACAGGACGCCGATCTCGAATCCCCGTTGGAACTCAGGATCGTCGGTATCGAAGCGTAGGTCCGGTGCCATGCCGAGAACATCGTCACGCGGTGAGGAACCCTTTAGCCCACTCCGACCTGGGCGGAGCGGTCCCGGCCGGGGCCGGATGGGGTCGCCTGGCATAGAGTGTCGCCCGAACCAGAGTTCCTGCCGCCGCCGGCCCATCCGGGGGCGGGCCCATCCGGGGGGTGGTGCCATGACCGAGCTTCCACGAGACGATGCCGGCGGCCGTGCTGCAGCGACCGGGCGAGGTGGTGGTGGAGCAGCGTCCGGTACCGCGGCCCGGGCCCGACGAGGTGCTGGTGGAGGTGGACCACTGCGGCATCTGCGGCTCGGACGTCCACATGCTGCTCGACGGGTGGGGCGAGAAGGGACTGGTGGCGGGGCACGAGTTCACCGGGTCCATCGTGGCCGCTGGGCGACGACGTCACGGGATGGGAGCTCGGCGAGGTGGTGGTGGGCGGGCACCTCCCCCAGGTGCGGACACTGCCGCCGCTGCCTCGAGGGCAAGCCGTCCCAGTGCGAGAACCGGCAGGGATCGATCGTCGACGGCCACGACGGCGCCTTCGCCCGCTACGTCCTGGTACGCGAGGCCTCCCTGCTCCGCCTGCCGCCGGGCCTCACGGCCCGCCAGGCGGCGCTGGCCGAGCCGCTGGCCGTGGCCCTGCACGGGATCACCCGGTCGGGTGCGGCCCCCGGCGACCGGGTGATGGTCATCGGGGCCGGACCCATCGGCGCGCTCTCCATCGCCGCCCTGGTGGCCGCGGGCATCGGACCGGTCATCGCCGTCGAGCCCGGAGCCGCGCCGCAAGCGCCTGGCCCGCCGAGCTCGGGGCGGCCGAGGTGCTCGACCCCACCGACCTCGAGACGTTCCCGGCGTGGGAGCCGGAGCGGATCACCGGGCGGGCCACCCACGTGGTGCTGGAGTGCTCGGGAAAGAAGGCGGCCATCGAGGCCGGCTTCCACCAGCTGCGGCGGGGCGGCACACTGGTGCTGGTGGGGGCGGGGCTGGAGCATCCGGCCTTCGACCCCAACCGCTTCGTGCTCAACGAGCTCCACGTGGTGGGCTCGTTCGTCTACGACCTGGACGGCTTCGAGCGGGCCCTCGATCTGCTGGCCTCCGACGGGCTTCCCCACCGATCTGCTCATCGAGGCGGAGGACGTGCCCCTCGACCGGCTGTCCGAGGCCCTCTCCGGACTGGCCGAGGGCCGACTGGCCGGCAAGGTCATGGTGGTGCCGCGACTGTCGGACGCCGGACCAGCGACGGGAAGGAGGCCTGATGGCCCATCCCTTCTACCCGAGCGGTGTGCCCCGCTTCAACCACGTGGCCATGAGCATGCCCGCCGACCTGCTCGACGGGCGCACCGCAAGGAGATCTGCCGGTTCTGGGGCGAGGTCTTCGGGTTCGACGAGATCGAGGTGATGACCGAGGACCGTCGTCGCCTGATCCTGTCGTGCGTCCACTGGGACCAGTTCATCTTCCTCATCGCCGACGACCGAGCCCATGGCGTGCCCCCGGATGGACCACTTCGGCTTCTCGGTGGGGATCGATGGCCGAGCTGCAGGGCGTCCAGGACCGGGCCGCAGACCTTCCGGACCCACGACGACCGGGTCGATCTCATCGATCTGCACGCCGACGATCAGGGCGTGGTCAAGATCCACTCGCTCTACGTCCGGTACCTGCTGCCCATGATGTGCGAGGTGCAGTGGTGGGAGTTCGCCCAGTGAGCGACGCCGTGGCGGCGGACGGCCTCGAGGTCGGGGTCTTCGTCCCCCAGGGCTGGAAGCTCGAGTACTCCGGGTGGGACGGACCCGACGCCTGGGCCCGCTCGGTGGAGCTGGCCGAACTGGCCGAATCCCTGGGCTACGACCATCTGTGGGTCTACGACCACGTGGAGACGGTGCCCCGTCGCGAGCCGACCCATGTCTTCGAGGCCTTCACCATGCTGGCTGCGCTGTCCCAGCGGACCTCGAGGGTACGCCTGGGCCAGCTGGTCACCTGCGCCTCGTACCGCAACGCCGGACTGCTGGCCAAGGAGGCGGCCTGCGTCGACGTCTACTCGGGAGGCCGCCTCATCCTCGGGATGGGGGCGGGATGGTTCCACGAGGAGTACCACTCCTACGGCTACGAGTACCACTCCGACCGCCGACGGCTGGCCATCCTCGACGAGACCCTCGAGGTGGTCCGGCGGATGTGGACCGAGGAGACGGTCACCTTCAAGGGCGACCACCTCCAATTCGACGGCGCCTACTGCGATCCGAAGCCGGTCCAGCAGCTGCCGCCGGTGCTGATCGGCGGGGGCGGCGAGCAGGTCAATCTCCGGATCGCCGCCCGCCGGGCCGACATGACCAACTGGCAGGTCAGCCTGGAGGCCTTCGAGCGCAAGTCCGGGCTGCTCGAGCCGTACTGCGAGGAGGTGGGCCGCCCGTTCGGGGCCATCCGGCGGACCCACGGCCCCGACTGCCGGTTGTTCGACACCGACGCTGAGTGCCGGGCCTGGTGCGAGTCCGAGGACGGGGGCGACCTGTGGGGCGGCACCCCGACGGACCGGTACTTGGCCGACAACCTGGTGGGCACGGTCGACCAGGTGGTCGAGAAGACCCAGGCCTTCGTGGACGCCGGCTGCCGGGGCCTGATCCTCTGGCTCCGGGACTTCCCGTCCGACGAGACGCTGCGACGGTTCATGGCCGACGTGGTGCCGGCGCTCCAGGTGCCCTGACCGGGAACGCCCGCGCCCCGGCCGGCCACCGGTCTCAGGGTACGGCGGTCCAGCCCGCCAACCTGGGCCAGGCCGGATCGACGGAGCCTCTTCCCACCAGCCAGGCCAGCACCCGGCGCGAGGTGCCGGTCACGACCGTCTCCGGTTCGGGGTCGGCCTCACCGGTCCCCATGACCACCACGTCCCAGTTCCGGTCGGTGGGGCGTACGTGGACGGGGCGCTGACCGGGCAGCCGGGGCGCCAACGCCGCCAGCTGGCGGCGGAGCTCGTGGTCGACGTACCCGTCCGACCAGGCGTCGGGGGTGAGCCCGTCCAGGCCCAGATCACTCGAGTGGAGCGCCACCTCCCGCCACCGCAGGAACGGCTGCTCGGCCATGGGCCACGGCTGCGAGCCCCAGCGCCGGCTCCACCCGGCCCACACCTCGGGGGTCGCCCCCTCCCACAGGTCGTCGAGGGCCGCGGTGGCGACCCGCAGATCCTCGAGCAGGACGTCGGCGGCCCGGCCGGCGCCGGCCTCGATCTCCGTGTCGCGTTGAGTCGACCCTCCCGGATACTGGTCCACCACGCGGCCCTCCGCGGCGGCTTCGACCATGCGACGGTGGCTGTCGGCATTGCGGGCCAGGTGGGTGAGAACGTGGCCCACGCTCCATCCCGGCAGGAGGGAGGGTGCCCGGGCCTGTCCGTCGCTGAGTCCGTCCACCGCCTCGAACAGCACGGCCGTAGCCTGCCGGCACCCGATGACGCTCTGCGACACCTCCATGACGGTGACGTTAGGCCAGGTTCCGCGGCCGCGGGCCGCCAACCGGCGGGATGGGCCTTCGCCGGTGACGGCGACGGCCCGGCGGCGGTTGTTGGAAACCGGGTTGATCGGTAGGGTTTCGCTGCGGTCTCCGGACCACGGTCGGCTTCTCGGCAAGGAGGGGTGCATGAGGTCATGGACCCGGCGGCACGGCGATGGCACCAGGTACGCGGATCCTCGGGGCCGGCGGCGATGGGCCGGGGCGGGGCGGGCACTGGTCCTGGCCGCCTCCGTCGTGGTCGGATCGACCGCGCTGGTGGCCGCGGTTCCCGCCGGGTCGGCGTCCGCCGCCCCCGGACCGGTCAGCAAGGCCAGTACCTCGTCCCGGGGGGTCACGGCCAAGGCGATCAATGTGGTGTTCCCGGTGGTGTCCCTCAACTCGCTGGCCGGCCAGGAGGGCTTCGCCCAGGACGCCGAGTACGGGGAGCAGACCAAGGCCATCGACTTCTACGTCAACCGGATCAACCAGTCCGGGGGGATCAACGGCCGCACGATCCACCCCATCATCACCACCTACGACCCCACCAACGAGTCGGCCATGCGGGCCCTGTGCAAGACCTGGACGGAGGGATCGCCGCCGGCGTTCGCCGTGCTCGACGGCATCGGGGCCTGGTCGGGCGACAACCAACTGTGCATCACCCAGGAGGGACAGACCCCGTTCATCGGTCAGTGGACGACGGTCACCAACTGGACGACGGAGGGCTCGCCCTATCTGTGGTGGACCGGGCCGGACCAGGCGGTCATCCTCCAGGCCGTGGTCAACTGGGGTCTGAGTGACGGTCTCCTGGCCGGCAAGAAGGTGGGCGTGATGGTCGGCGACCGCGCCTCGGACCAACTGGCCCTGAAGGACTATCTGCTACCCGACCTGAGCCGGGCCGGCATCACCCCGGTGGTCAAGACCATCGCCTCGGACCCGACCGATACCGCCACGACCGATGCCCAGGCTCCGCTGGTGGTCCAGCAACTACGCAGCGCCGGGGTCACGTCGGTGATCCCCTTGATCCCCTTCAACGTCTTCTATCCGGTGCTGGAGGCCGAGACCAGCCAGAACTACTACCCCAAACTGCTGTTGAGCGACTACGAGTCGAGCATCGAGTCGGCACTGGGCCTCATGCCCATCCCCTACGAGAAGGCGCTCGACGGCCAGCAGGGACTCACCGTGCAGACGCTGGGCGGGGGCACCACTCCCTCCAACTACACCGGACCGCTGGGCTACGACCCCGGGGTGAAGGCGTGTTGGACCCCCTGGCACAAGGCCTATCCCCAGACCCCACCGGGAAACACCAACGACTACATCGAACAGCAGGGACCCGTCGTGAGCTGGTGCCAGGTCATCACGCTGTTCGCCACCGCGGCCAGGGCGGCCGGCACCGACCTCAACCGGCGCACGTTCGTGACCGCCCTCTCCAAGGTGAAGAACTTCCCCGGGACCTCCACGCCCATCTTGAGCTTCGGACCGAAGAAGCACTACGGCCCGACGCTGTACAAGATCGTGCAGCTGCGCAACAACGTCCCCCCGTCCTCGGCGTGCCAGTTGACCTCCGAGGGCAAGGCCCAGGGCACCTGCTGGGTGACGGTCAGACCCTTCGCCCCCCTGCCCACGGGGTGACGATCGCCTCGGGCCCGACCCGGGTCGGCCCGGTCCACCGGGGTGACCGTGACCCTCCGGACCCCGGTGCCGACCGCCGGCCTCTGGCCTACCATGTCGCCATCGTGCCCCAGCACCTCCCCTCGGTACGCCCTCGTCCATGAACGTCGGACACGCCACCGACGCCCCTCTGGCCGCCGTCCCTGACCGGGTGGCGCTGGTGGTCGACGGTGAGGCCCTCACCTACCGCCAACTGGAGCACCGCATCCGCCAGGTGGAGGCGGCCCTCACCGCCGTCGGGGTGGGTCCCGGTGACCGGGTGGCGCTGGTCAACCTGGGCAGTGTCCTCTCGGTGGCGACGATCTTCGGAGCGGCCCGACTGGGTGCGGCCACGGCCCAGATGAACGCCTACCTGACCCCCGGCGAGCTGGGCCAACTGGCGGCGCTGACCGGCACCCGGATCGGCGTGGCCGGCCACCGCTACGCCGGGAGCCTGGGGTCGGTCCTCGACGGACCGGTGCTGGTCGAGGAGCAGGTGTTCAACACCGCCGTGGACGAGGGGGCCGAACCGGCCAGCGTGGGACGCGACGCCGACACCGCGCTGGTGCTGTTCACCAGCGGCACCACCGGGCTCCCCAAACCCATCCCCATCAGCCACGGGGTCGTCGCCGACCGCCTGGCCTTCTACTCCAAGCCCATCGACCCCGAGGTTCCCCAGGTGGTCGACATGATGTCGGCCCCCATCTTCCACATCGCCGGGACGCTCGGACTGTTCGTCTCCCTCCACCAGGGCAAGCAGATGGTCCTCCTGCCCAGGTTCGACCCCGGGCAGTGGCTGGCGCTGGTTCAGCGGCACCGGGTGACCCAGACCTTCGTCGTCCCCACCATGCTCCGTCGCATCCTCGACCACCCGGACTTCGCCGCCACCGACCTCAGCTCGCTGCGGTCGCTCAGCTACGGGGCCGCCGCCGCTCCGGTGGACCTGGTACGCCGGGCCGTGGCCACCTTCCCCACCGTCGACTTCTCCAACACCTTCGGTCAGACCGAGACCCTCGGCGCCTACGCCGCCCTGACCCCCGAGGACCACCGGCGGGGCGACCGGTTCGACTCGGTCGGGCGCCCGCTGGCCGGAGTGGACCTCAAGATCGTGGAGCCGGGCACCGACCGGGAGGTGGAGCCGGGCCGGGTCGGTGAGTTCGTGGTGCGGGCCGACCAGAACACCACCACCGAGTGGCTCCACACCGGCGACACCGGACGGCAGGACGACGAGGGCTACCTCTATCTGGTCGGCCGGCTCTCCGACACCATCAACCGGGGTGGGGAGAAGTTCGGGCCGGTCGAGGTGGAAGAGGTGCTCCGCTCCCACCCCCTCGTCGTCGATGCCGGCGTGGTGGGTGTGCCCGATCCCGATCTCGGTGAGCGGGTCGGGGCCATGGTGGTGGTGTCCGAGCCGGTCTCCGTCGAAGCGCTGCTGCGGCACTGCGCCTCGGAGCTGGCCACCTACAAAGTGCCCGAGTACCTCGAGTTCTCCGACGAACTGCCGGTCACCGTGTTGGGCAAGCCGGACCGGCTGGCCCTCCGGGCCCGGCTCGGTGGCGCCGAGCGGGTCGGACGGATCGCGTCCTGAACCCGGCGCCACCGGCACCCTCCCGGGGGTGATCAGGCCGGCGGACCCGATCCCAGCGTCACCGATGCGGTGTGGGTCTGACCGGACTGGTCGGTCCACTGGAGTTGCACGGTTTCGCCGGGGTGCTCCGGCTCCAGCAGGTTGCTGAGGTCGGTCGGCGAGGAGACGGTCGTCCCGTTGATGCCGGTGATGGTGTCACCCACCACCACTCCGGCCTGGCCGGCCACCGAGCCCGACAGCACCTGGGACACCGCGGCGCCCGTGGAGTTGGCGCTGGTTCCTGAACCGCCGGAACTGCCCGAGCCGCCCGACGAGGACCCGACGCCGACGCCGAGGAACGCCGTCGGTCCGATGTGGATGGTCGACGAGGCCTGGCCGGCCTCGATCTTCTTGGCCACCGAGAGGGCGGTCCCGATCGGGATGGCGTAGGCCTGGGTGGACGACATTCTGGTAACCGGAGGCGGACGAGGCCGCGGTGTCCATGCCGAGGACCTGACCCTGGGAGTTGACCAGGGAGCCCCCCGAGTCGCCCGGCTCGATGCCGGCGTTGATCTCGATGAGACCGCTCAGGTTCTCGGCGTTGCCGCCACCGTCGTCGCTGGCGGTGATGGACTGGTCCAGAGCGGTGATCGAACCTCCGGCCGCACTCGGCGTGCCGCCGGTGCCGCCGGCATTGCCGACGCCCACGATGGCCTGGCCCACCGATGCGGCCTCGCTGGCGGTGGTGACGGTCTGGAGGCCGCTGGCCCCCGACAGCTTGATGACGGCGATGTCTCCGGTCCGGTCATAGCCGACCACGCTGGCCGAGTAGGTCTTGCCGTTGCCCACGTCGGTGACGCTGATGCTGGTGGCGCCGTCGATCACGTGGTTGTTGGTCAGGACCTCACCCGTGGAGGTCAGCACCATGCCGGTTCCGGCGGCCTGCTCGTCCTGGTAACTGAGGTTGGTGTTGATGTCCACCAGGACCGGGCGAGACCTTGGTGGCGATGGCCGAGATGTCCGACGGGGCACCGGCGCCGGTGGAGGTGCTGCCCGAGGAGCCCGATGAACCGGAGCCGGAGCCGAACGAGGGGGATGCGCTCCCCGAGGAGCCGGAGCCGAAGGGGTAGGAGCCGCCCGAGCCGAACGGGGAGGATCCGCTCCCCGAGGAGCCGGTGCCGCCTGCCGCGCCCGCCGACGGACCGGCCGCCGACGAGGTCGTGGACGATGTGGGCCATACGGCGTGGCCGAGTCCCACGCCGGCCACAACGGCCACCACGACCACCACGGCGGCCAGGGAGGCGGCCAGACCGCTCCGCTTCTTGCGCGTGGACGGGCCCGCGGGTGCGGCGGACGCCGGAGTGCCCGGGGGGGTCCATCCGAAGTAGGGCGGCTCGCCGGCGCCGGTGGGACCGGCACCCCAGGCCGCCGGCGGAGGCGGGCCCCAGGTCCCGGCAGGGGGCGTCGGTGGGCCCGAGCCCACCGTCGGCTGCTCCCCGGTCGGGGCGTAACCACCGGTCGGTTCCCACCCACCCGGCGCGGTGACAGGGAGCGGCACGGTCGCGGCCGGAGTGCCACCCACCGGCGGAAGGGGGATGGCCGTCCCCCGGCCGAGGTCGCGGTCGGCCCCGGCCGCGTCGACCGGCCCAGTCGTCGTGGCGTCGGGGGTGACGGCGTCGGCCCCCGCCGGTGGCGTCGGGGGGTTCACCGGCATCATCGGGTCCCAGTACTCGCTCATCTGTTTCCACCTTCCGAGTTTGCGTCGTTCCGAAGAGGATCCGCCCGGTTGGCGGTAGACCTCACGACTCCCATTGGAGGCCAGAGGGGTAAGGACACCATCAACTCCCCGTATGAAGTTCGTAAATTCGCGACGACCGGGTCGCCCGGTCAGGCGGTGGCGGGTCTCCCCGGTCGGCCTGGGCCGGGACTGCACGCCGTGGAGAATTTGCAACCAATGATTGCAATCCCGACGGGAACTCCTCATACTGAACCCCTACGGGCGGCGAATCCCCGACATCCGGAGATGGAGCGATTCGGGGTGCACCCCGGTCGCCCCGGACCGGGCGGCATTGACCAACCGGGCGGCATGGGCCGACCGGACAGCCTCTCCGGCCCCGACACCGGGTCGGAAGGCGGCGGCACCGCTCAGGTGATCGGCGCATTGCCACCGTCGACCATCACGGTCATCCCCGTCACATACCCGGCTTCGTCCGACAGCAGGAACCGGACCACCGGTCCCACATCCTCGACCGGATGGCCCAACCGACCCAGGGGGTGGTGACCGAGCACCCGCTCCGCCATGGTGGGATCGGCGGCCATGGCCGCGGTAACCGCCGGTGACTCGGCCAGGGGGGCGACACAGTTGACGCGCACGCCGTCCCGACCCCATTCCCGGGCCCAGGACCGGGCCAGGCCCCGCACGGCTCCCTTGACGGCGGCGTAGGGCGCCAGCCGCATGGTGCCCCCGAAGCCGGCCTCCGAGGTCAGCAGCACCAGGCTGCCCCGACTGGCCACCAGATGGGGGTAGGCGTGGTGGGCCAGCCAGTAGGCGCCCCGGACCGAGACCACCACGTGATCCCGGAGGTGGTCCATCGGGACCTCGACAGGGACCACCGGTACGGGCGAGCGCCCGCTGGTGGCGTTGTGTACCGCCCCGGTCAGCCGCCCCTCCCGCTCGACCACGGCGGCCACGGCGGCGGCCACCGAGTCGCCGTCGGTCATGTCACAGTCCACGAACGTGCCGCGCCCACCGGCCGCGGTGACCTCGTCCGCCACCTTCCGGCCCTCGACCCGGCGACGGGCCGCCACCCACACCGACCATCCGGCTGAGCCGCAGGCGATGGCGATGCCCCGGCCCACACCACCGCTGGCCCCGGTGACCAGCACCACCGGTCCCGCCCCGGTGGCGGTCACGAGCCGGCCGCCACCCGGAGGACGGCGGTGTCGACCCCGGGAGCGTCTGCGGCGAGCAGCATGGCCACCGCCCCGACCACACCGTCGAGGGGGGCGTCCGCCGCCCCGCCCAGCCGGGCCGACGTGGATACCACATGCATCCGGACCCGGCGGGACCGGTGCACGAGGGCGAGTGACCGGACCATCACCTCGACGGCATCGGCCACGGCGGACTCGAGGGACCACCCGGCCGATTCCTTGCCCTCCGGTCGCTCGGTGACCGCCACCACCTGACCACCGTCGATGCAGCGCTCACCGGCGGCGGCGAGGGCGGCGAACCACAGGGCGAACGAGGTCTCCATGCGAGCCGACCACTCCCTGATACCGAGGTGAACGACCGAGGACGGCGCCACCGTGTCGGCCCATACCGCCACGACCAGGCGGCCGGACGGGGTCGCCGTCCGCTGGGCCTCCCGCCACGCCTCGATGACGTGGCCCTCGGACCATGCCGGGTCGAGAACGAGCGCCGGCAACTCGTCCAACACGACACCAAGGCCTCCGGCGATGGGCCGGGCCGCCGACGTGCCGATCATCCGAGGTGCCTCGGTCACCTCGTCCGGTCCCCGGCTCCGTCCACCACCCAGGGATACCACACCCGTGCCGGCGGTCAGCGTGGATCGCACGCCCCGGTCGACGGGCAGACGGGATCCGGACCGCCAGGGTCACCCCCGTGCGTCGTCACCCAGGCCGTAGGCTCCACGCCATGGCCACCTCCGCCCCCCCGGTCGACCCGGTGGCGCCGACCGTGCGTGGGCCCCTCCCCTGGGTCGGTGGCGGCCTCGGCCTGCTCTCCGACCCCACCGCCTACTTCGCCCGGCAACGGCAGCGCCACGGCGACACGTTCGTGGTCGAGGCCTTCGGCCACCGTCTCTTCTGCGTCTTCTCACCCGAGGGCGTCCGTGCCCTCTATGCGCAGCCCGAGGACCAGGCCAGCTTCGGCTTGGCCACCTACCAGCTGATCAAGGCCAAGGTCCCCGTGGAGTTGCTGCTGGGTCGACGCAACCATCCGAAGACGCTGTTCGGGAGCCAGCGGGTGGAGGACTACCTCGACCACCTCCACGGTGCGGTAGGTCTCGAGCTGGCCCGGCTGGGGCCGACCGGCACCTTCGAGGTCTTCGCCGAGATGCGACGGCTCGGTCACCGCCTGGGTCTGGCGTCGTGGGCCGGGCGCGAGGCGGCCTCGGACCCCTATGTCGAGAGGCTCATCCCCCTCTTCGACCGCCTGGACAGTTCGGAGTCCTTCGTACGGCCCGGACAGGCTTTGCTCACCTGGGCCACCGGCAAGCGCCGGGAGTGGGCGGCCATGGCCGGGATCGAGCAGATCTTCGCCGAGATCATCGGGGCGCGGTCCGGGCGTCCCCCCGTCGACGACTTCCTCACCCAGATCCTCCGGTCCTACGACGACCTGCCTGAGGACGAGCGGGCGGTGGCCGCAGCCCGGGACGTGATCGTCATCCACATGGGCTCGCAGTCCAACCTCTACGCCGCGCTGGCCTGGACCCTGGTCAACCTGGTGCAGCGCCCGGCCCTGCTGGGGCGGGTGCGGGGCGGTGACGACGCCCTCCTCGACCGGTGCGCCAACGAGTCCATTCGCATGGCCCAACGCTCCATCACCCTGCGCCAGGTGCTCGCGCCCATCGACGTGGACACCGGTGCGGGCGCCTACCGGCTCGCTCCCGGGGTGCTTCTGTGCACCATGCTGTCCTCCCACAACACCTCGGCCGCCCCGGGCCTCCACCGCTTCGACCCCGACCACTACGAGGGTCGACGCCTGTCCACCCAGGTGGGCCTGGCGACCAAGGAGTTGGTCAGCACGTTCGGCCACGGGGTGCACTCGTGCCCGGCGGCCCGCTTCTCCATCTCGGCCATACGGGTCGCCACCCGCGGCCTCCTCGACCGCTACGACCTGACCCCCCTGTTCACCGACGCCGTTCCCCGCCGGCGTCAGATCGGCGGCGTGGCCCGTGCGGCCCGGCCCTGTCGCATCCGCTACCGCCAGCGCTGAGCCCGGGCCGGCGTGGCGGAGTCCGCTGTTCCGTTGACGGCGTGCCGGCCTGGCCGTAATCTATTAACTCGCTAGACCTACTAGAGAGAGGGGGATGATGGCACTCCCCGACTTCTTCGTCATGGGCGCCCCGAAGGCCGGGACCACCGCACTCCACGCCGCCCTGGCGGAGCATCCGCAGCTCTATCTGTCGCCGGTCAAGGAGCCCAAGTACTTCCTGGGCGAGGACCGCCCTCCCCCGAACCAGGGCGGTCCGGGTGACGCCCACAGCGCCCGCGAGTGGGTCTGGAGCCGCCAGCGCTACGAGGAGCTCTTCGCACCGGCGCCGGTCGGGGTGCTGCGCGGCGAGAGCACCCCGTTCTACCTCGCCGACCTGGCCTCACACCGACGCATCCACGATGCCGTGCCTGATGCCCGGCTGGTCGTGGTCCTGCGGGACCCGGTGGACCGGGCCTACTCGAACTGGGCCCACCTCTGGGCGGACGGACTCGAGACCATCGACGACTTCGTGGCCGCCTGCGCCGAGGAGCCCCGGCGCCGTGAGGCGGGCTGGGCACCGTTCTGGCGGTACCTCGAGACCGGGCTCTACGGCCGGCAACTGCTGCACCTGTTCACGCAGTTCCGTCGGGACCAGGTCCACATCATCCGGTACCTGGAGCTGGTGGAGTCACCGACGGAGACTCTCGACGGGGTGTGCCGGTTCCTGGGGGTGGAGGAGGGAGTGGTGACCGAGGTGCCGGCCCGCAACGTGGGGGGCTACGTACCCCCCACCCGCTACTCCCGGGTCCTGCGGGCCACCTTCCGGCGGGGCGCCTCGCTCGGCCGGCACTTCCCTCCCCCGGTGTGGAGGAAGGCCAGCCTGCCTTTGCAGTGGCTCATCCAACGGACACCCCAGCACCGGCCGGAACTGTTGGCGAGCGAACGGGCCCAACTGGTCGACCACTTCGCCGAGGACATCGACATCGTCGAGGAGATCACCGGCTGGGATCTCCGGGCCTGGCGGATCTACCGCCAAGGGGGCACGTACTCGGTACGGAGGTCGTGGGCGCCGTCGCGCCGACTGGTCTCGTAGTACAGCCGGGTGCCGCCGTCGGGGAGCGCCAGGGTCGAGACGTACCGCAGCGACCCCTGGCCTCCGTCGCCACTTCCGAAGCGCTCCGGTCCGGCCACCAGGCGGCCGGGCGAGTCCCCGGCGGCCATGCCGGTGTGCTCCTCGGCGTTGGCCGCCTTGTCGGCCCGGCCGTCGTAGTAGGCCTGCCACTTCCTCCCGTCGTACACGACGTCGGCCAGCCGGGCCCCGCGCTGGTCCCACCGCCCGGGCGTACCGGCCAGCGCCTCCCCGTGCATGGTCCAGGCCAGGCCGTCGGCACTGGTGCCGTAGTGGGTCGTCATGCGGTCGGTGTCCTCGGCATGGTCGAGCGGGTGGCAGCACAACCACAGGTGCCAATCCCCGTCGATCACCTTGACCACCGGGTCCTTCACCGCCACGGACGCGTCCCCAGGGAGCACGGTCCGGGCCGAACCCGGGACGAACTCCGACGGGTCGTCGGCGTCCAGTGCGTCCACTCGCCAATGCTTGGTGCCGGGGGTGGCACAGCTCACGTACAGGCGCCACCCCCCGTCGTCCCGTGCCACCAGGGCCGGCCGCTCCAGGGAGTCGCACCCGAAGTCGTCCCGTTCCAGCACCAGCACGGTCTGGAAGCGCTCACCGTCCGTCGAGCGGGCCACCACGTTGGCGTAGCCCCGGCCGACGCCGATGGGCCGGCGCAGGCGGTAGGCCAACCAGTAGGTGCCGTCCTCGTCCAGGGTCACGCTCGGGGCTCCGGCCCAGTAGCCGGGACCCTCCCCGGGCGGCTCCACCACCACGATGGCCGTGTCCGGTGCCGGGACGGGCAGTCGGTCGCCGGTTGTCATCGTCTCGGTGCACCCCTCCCACGGTCGGCGCCCCCGATCGGGTCGGACCGGAGGACGCCGTGAATCTAGCGTCCACACTCCGGGGCCCACGAGTCCGGGGAAACCACCGGAACCGCGGCGCCGGTCGACCCGGCCCGATCGACAGGGGATTCCGCCCACCGGTATCGTCACACCCGGTGACACAACGTTCCCACCCCGGCCGGGTCCCCCGCCCGGCCGCCGACCCGTGCACCAGCGAAGGACCGAGATGAAGCGCTACGAACCCTTCGACGGGGTGATCGCCCGCACCCAGGCGGAGTCCACGCCCTGGTGGCCGACCCCGGCCCACCCCGGCGGGGACGCCCCCAACGTGGTGGTCATCCTCCTCGACGACACCGGCTTCTCCCACTTCGGCTGCTACGGCTCCGACCTGGCCACACCCAACATCGACCGGCTCGCCGCCGGCGGCCTGCGCTACACCAACTTCCACGTGACACCCTTGTGCTCACCCACACGGGCGTCGCTCCTGACCGGACGAAACCACCACACCGTCGGAATGCGGTCGCTCTCCAACTTCGACAGCGGCTACCCCCACATGCGCGGCCACATCACCAACCACGCCGCCACCGTGGCCGAGGTGCTCCGGGACGAGGGCTACGCCACCTTCGCCGTGGGCAAGTGGCACCTGTGCGCCATGGACAACGCCTCGGCCGCCGGTCCCTACGACCAGTGGCCCTGCCAACGGGGCTTCGACCGCTACTACGGCTTCCTCGAGGGCGAAACCGACCAGTTCTACCCCGAACTGGTCTACGACAACCACAGCGTCGAGCCCCCCGACACGCCCGGCGACGGCTACCACCTGAGCGAGGACCTGGTCGACCACGCCGTCGGCTTCATCCACGACTCCGTCTCCATCCGTCCCGACCGGCCCTTCTTCACCTACCTGGCCTTCGGGGCCATGCACGCGCCCCACCAGGCCCCCCAGGCCTACCTGGACAAGTACCGGGGCCACTTCGACGAGGGGTGGGACGTGGCCCGCGACCGGTGGTTCGCCCGACAGCAGGAGATGGGCCTGCTCCCCCCCGGCACGGAGCTCGCCCCCCGCAACCCCGGCGTCGAGCCGTGGGACTCCCTGCCCGACAACCATCGGCGCCTGGCCGCCCGCCTGCAGGAGGCCTTCGCCGCCTTCCTCGAACACACCGATGACCAGATCGGCCGGTTCGTGGCCGCGCTCGACGGGTTGGGCCAGCTCGACAACACCCTGATCATGCTGATGTCGGACAACGGAGCCAGCCAGGAGGGCGGTCCGTTCGGGGTCATGCACGAGATGAAGTACTTCAACTTCCTGGCCGAGACGCCCGACGAGGCCGTCGAGCGCATCGACGACATCGGTGGTCCCCACAGCCACTCCAACTACCCGTGGGGCTGGGCCCAGGCCGGCAACACCCCGTTCAAGTGGTACAAGCAGAACACCCATGAAGGCGGCGTGCACGTGCCCCTGATCGTGCACTGGCCCGGGCACATCACCGACGGCGGCTCCCTGCGCCACCAGTTCCACCACGTGAGCGACATCGTCCCCACCATCTACGAGACCCTGGGGGTCGGGGCCCCCGCCGTCTACCGCGGCTTCGAACAGATCCCGGTGTCGGGCACCTCCCTGTACTACTCGTTCGGTGCGCCGGACGAGCCCGGCCGCAAACACGTCCAGTACTTCGAGATGATGGGCCACCGGGGCATCTACGCCGACGGGTGGAAGGCCGTCACCCGCCACCAGCCCGGGGTGCCCTTCGCCGACGACGACTGGGAGCTCTACCACCTCGACGAGGACCGCTCGGAGTGCCGCAACCTGGCCGCCGAGCAGCCGGAGCGGGTGGCCGAGTTGGTCGACCTGTGGTGGCGGGAGGCCGAGGAGTACGGGGTCCTCCCCCTCGACGACCGCACCATCGAGCTGTTCTCCACCCGCTACCGGGACCGGTCCCCCCACCCCACCAGCCGCCACTACACCTACTTCCCGCCGATGTCACCCCTGCCCGGCCAAGCGGCTCCGTCGCTGGGGGGACGGGGTTGGGACATGGCGGCCACCGTCGTCCGGCCCCGGGGCGCCAACGGTGTCCTGTACGCCTCGGGCAACGAGAACTCGGGCATCAGCCTGTTCGTCCAGGACGACCGCCTGGTACTCGACTACAACTGCTTCGGGGACCACCACGTGGTGGTGTCGGCGGACCCGGTGCCGGTCGGTCCGTCGGTCATCGGCGTCCACTTCGTCCGCACCGGTAGCGGCGGTGAGGCCACCCTGGTCATCGACGGCGAGCCCGGCGGCACCCTCACCGTGCCGTTCGCCATGACGATGATCTCGAGCGTCGGGCCCAGCGTGGGCTACGACCACGGCTCGGCAGTGAGCGAGCGTTACGCCGCCCCCTTCCCCTTCGAGGGTACCCTCACGCGGCTGGACGTGACCCTGGCCCGGCGGTCGCCGAAGGCCGGGGAGCGGAGGACATGGCCGCCGAACGGGCGGCCATGTCCCGCCAGTGATCCTCGCCGGTCATCGTCGCCGGACCCCGCTCACCGGTGGGGTCGGCGGTGGGGTCGGCGGTGGGGTCGGCGGTGGGGTCGGCGGTGGGGTCGACGATACGGTCAGGCGGTGAATCGGGCCGAGGCGCCGGCGTCGACGTCGATGACCGACCCGGTGATGTGGCGGGCCCCCTCCGATGCCAGGAACACCACCGCCGCGGTGATCTCCTCGGGCTCGAGCCACGGCACCGGCTGCACGTGCAGAGCCGTCATGCCCGGCTCGACGTCCTCGCGGGTGGGGTGCTCGAGGTCCGGTCGCATGAGGCCGTAGAGGGTGTCGTTGTGGATCATGGGGGTGGAGACGTTGCCCGGGGCGACGGCGTTGACCGTCACCCCGAAGCCGGCCAGTTCGAAGGCCACCGACTTGACCAGACCGATCACCCCCCACTTGGAGGCCACGTAGGCCGGGATGCCCGGGTTGGACGTGCGGCCCATCATGGACGAGACGCCGATCATGCGTCCCCAACGCTGGCGGCGCATGTGGGGGGCCACCGCCCGCATGGCGTTGAACACCCCGGTCAGGTTGGTATCGATGGTCTCGCTCCACTGGGCGGCGCCCATGGTGCAGATGGACCCCAGAGTGGAGATGCCGGCGTTGGCCACCAGGATGTCCACCGAGCCGAGCTCGGCGCGGGCCTGCTCGACGAAGCCCACGGTGGCGTCGAGGTCGCGCACGTCGGTGACCGACGACACGCAGCGCCGGCCCTGCTCCTCCACCAGCCGTACCGTCTCGGCCAGATCGTCGGCGGTGCCGAGCGGGTAGCCCACACTGTCCAGGTCGTGGCAGAGGTCGCAGATGGCGATGTCGGCCCCGAGCCGGGCGAACTCGAGGGCGTGGGAGCGGCCCTGGCCCCGGGCCCCTCCGGTGATCACCGCCACCCTCCCCCCGAAGGACGGTCCCTCCCCCGCTCCCGATGCCGTCGTTCCCGTCATGTGTCTCCCCCTGGTTCCCTGATGCCCTGGTGCCGCCGTGATGGCGGCGGGTCGTGGTGTCGTCACCGTAGCGGTCCGGCCTCGGCTCAGGACGGCCCCTCGTCGGCGCGGCCCCAGGTCCGCAGCACCCGGCGGTACTGCCGGTCCCACCGGTCGTAGGACTCCCGCAGTGACGCCCCGGGCCATCCCCCGGGGAGTAGGGCCGACGGCAGGAGCGGATCAGCCTGGAGGTGGCGGAGGACCCCGGCCGACAGCACGAACCCCGGGGCCAGATCGGTCCGGGTCCGACGGGGGCAGGGCCTCCATCTGGTCCTCCAGTCGCCTGGCGCCCCGGGCCCAGGCGGCGAGATCCCACAGGGTGCCGGCCAGCACCGCGGGGTCCCGGTCGGGTGTCCCCGAGTACAGCATCACGTCGGGATCATCGGCCGGGTCGGGACGCAGGTCGATGTTGTCGGGACGCAGCCACACTCCCTCGCGCTGTTCGGCCAGCCGGGCCAGGGCCAGGGCCCGGCGCCGGGCGGCGCGGTCGTCGGCCGACCGCCCCGACGCCGTCACCACCACCATGCGCCACACCCCGTCCCACGGGCGGGTGTCCCCCCGCCGGCTGCCGGCTTGACGGTCCTGGCGGTCGAGCAGGTGCCCGGCCAGCCGGTAGCGGCCGGATCCGTCGGTGGTGACCTCTCCGGCCGAGGCCATCCGGGACAGCGCCACCCGGGTCCGGTTCTCGTTGATGCCGAAGAGCCCGGCCAGGTGGACCAGGTGGGACACGGGCAGCTGCGGGGGGTCCTCGCCCAGGAGGGCGCTGGCCAGGACCGACCGGGCCGTGAGCGGGACATTACCCTCTTGCATCAACTGTTTGATTTCTGTAATATGCCACACATGTCACTCACCATGGTGGCCGATGCCGAGGCCCGTCCGGAGGTCTTCCCGACCGACCGGCTGATGGAGAACGGGATGGCCCGACCCGACCTCCGCCACGACCTCCGCCGCATCGCCGACCGGCGCAACGCCGTGACGGTGGGTTCGGTGTGGCTGTGGGTGGCGGTGATCATCGGCGGCTCGGTCTGGATCGACCGCTGGTGGGCCTACCTGGCGGCCTTCGTGCTGATGGGCCCGATGTACGCCCGGTTCGCCATTCTCATGCACGAGGCCGCCCACAAGTTGCTGTTCACCGACAAGCGGGTCAACGACTGGGTGGGCACCTGGCTCCTGGCCTACCCCACCTGGACCCCCATCTCCATCTACCGGCGGGGCCACTTCGCCCACCACAAGGAGGAGTTCGGGCCGCGCGAGCCCGACCTCGCCTTCTACGGCGGGTACCGGTGCGACCGGCGCACGCTGGCCCGCCGACTGGTCCGCGATGCCATGGGCATCTCGGGCTGGAAGAACTTCACCCCGCTGTTCAAGGCGCTCCGCCGGAAAGCCACCCGAGCGGGTGGCCGGCTCGATCCTCGGGGTACAGCTGGCGCTGTGGGCGGTCCTGTGGGCCACCACCGGCCGGTGGTGGATCTACCCCCTGTTGTGGTGGCTCCCGTGGATGACCCAATGGAGGGTGATCAACCGGCTGCGGGCCATAGCCGAGCACGGCGGTCTCGAGGCCGGGCCGGACCGCAGGGTGACCACCCACAACGTGCGCCAGTCCCTGGCCGCCCGGTTCTGGTTCGTGCCCTACAACACCGGGTGGCACCTGGCCCACCATGTGGACATGGGGATTCCGTTCCGCAACCTGCCCGCCTTCCACGCCGAGCTGGAGCGGGCCGGCTATGTCACCGAGGGGATCACCTATCCCAACTACCGCTCGCTGTGGCGGGCGCTGGCCTCGGCCTGACCGGTCCGCCGCCCCGCCGGCGGACCGGCGGTCAGATCGGGCGCTGCCGCCGGGCCCGGTACCGGCGGACCAGGGCGGCGGTGGACGAGTCCTGATCGGCGAGATCGGGGGCGGCGGTGTCGGTCAGGGCCGGGGCCAGCTGGGCGGCCATGACCTTGCCCAGCTCGACGCCCCACTGATCGAAGGAGTCGATGCCCCATACGGCCCCCTCGGTGAACACGGTGTGCTCGTAGAGGGCCACCAGCTGGCCGAGCACCGAGGGGGTCAGCTTCGGGGCGAGGATGGTCGAGCTCGGGTGGTTGCCCGGCATCACCTTGTGGGGCACCACGGCCGGTGCCGTGCCCTCGGCGGCCACCTCCTCGGCGGTGCGGCCGAAGGCCAGCACCTTGGACTGGGCGAAGCAGTTGGACATGAGCAGGTCCTGCTGGTCCCCGTGCTCGTGGGTGGACTCACCGAAGCCGATGAAGTCGCAGGGGATCAGCTTGGTGCCCTGGTGGATGAGTTGGTAGAAGGCGTGCTGGCCGTTGGTGCCGGGCTCGCCCCAGAAGATCTCCCCGGTCTGGCCCCATACCGGGGAGCCGTCCCGGCGGACCGACTTGCCGTTGGACTCCATGGTCAGCTGCTGCAGGTAGGCGGGAAACCGGGCCAAGCCGCTGGCTGTAGGGCAGCACGGCGTGGGTCTCGGCCCCGAACAGGTTGTCGTACCAGACGTTGAGCATGCCCTGGATGACCGGCAGGTTGGACTCGAGCGGGGCGGTGGCGAAGTGCTCGTCGATGGCGTGGAACCCGGCCAGCATGTCGGCGAAGGCCTCGGGACCGATGGCCACCATGAGCGAGAACCCGATGGCCGAGTCGTACGAGTAGCGGCCGCCCACCCAGTCCCAGAACCCGAACATGTTGGCCGGGTCGATGCCGAACTCGGCTGACCCCCTCCTCGTTGGTGGACACGGCCACGAAGTGCTTGGCCACCGCCTCGTCGCCGGCCCCCAGCCCGTCGAGCAGCCACTGGCGTGCGGCGGTGGCGTTGGTCAGCGTCTCCAGCGTGGTGAAGGTCTTCGAGCTCACCACGAAGAGGGTCTCGGCCGGGTCGAGGTCGTGGGTCTTGTGGTAGAGGTCGACCGGGTCGATGTTGGACACGAAGCGGCAGTCGATGGCCGGAGTCGGCGTAGTCGCGCAGGGCCTCGTAGGCCATGGCCGGGCCGAGGTCCGAACCCCCGATGCCGATGTTGACCACGGCGCGTGATCCGCCGACCGGTGGCGCCGGTCCACCGGCCGCTGCGGATGGACGAGGCCACCGAGCCCATCCGGTCGAGCACCTCGTGCACGTCGGCCACCACGTCCCGTCCGTCGACCTCGAGGCGGGAGCCCTTGGGCATCCGCAGGGCCACGTGGAGCACGGCCCGGTCCTCGGTGGTGTTGATGTGACGGCCGGCGAACATGGCGTCCCGACGCGCCTCGACCCCGGCCCGGCGGGCCACGGCCATGAGGGCCCGGCAGGGTGTCGGCGGTGGCCCGGTGCTTGGAGTAGTCGAGGATAGAGGTCGCCGGCAGACGACGGCCATCGACGAGCCGCGACCGGGGTCCTCGGCGAACAGCTGGCGGAGGTGGCGGTCGCGGACCGCCTCGAAGTGGTCCTTCAGGGCCCGCCACTCGTCGGTGGACGGTACATCCACCACGCCGTCGCCGGTCCCTGCTGTCCCGTCCATGCCGCTCCCGTTCGCGCTGGGTCGATGATGCCGGCCGACCGGTGGCGGGCCCATCGTGGCACACCCGGTACCCGGTCCCGGCCTGCCTGAACGAGAAGATAACCCACCATTCACCTTCCAGTGACCTGACGATCGCGTTCCGTTCACCTGGCCTTCCTAGGGTGCATCCGATGGGGGCCGACCGCGATATCCGCTGCACACGCCCGGTCCGGCCTCCGGCCGTTCCACGGGCGGGACGATCCGACCGGGCCGGGCCGTCCGGGGGCCTGGCCCCCTCTGCCTCTCACGGCAGCCTCACCCGGCGTGCGCTACCGCTGTGGCGGTCCGGCCACGGCGTCACCGCCCGGGCCCGCCGGCGTCGACCCGGGGTGTCGACATGCGCCCTGTTCCGGAGGGTCGGCGGGTCGCCCGTGACCCTGGCCCTCCGACCGACCGAGGACGGCATGCTCCCGCCGGAGGGTCATCCCACCATCCTGATCATCGACGACGACACCCAGTCCCGCGAGTGGCTGGCCGCCACCCTGTCCGTGGAGGGGTTCGACGTGGTCACGGCGGCCGACGGGTCCGAAGGCGTGGCCCAGGCGGTGGCGGCCCATCCCTCACTGGTCCTGCTGGCCATGGAGCTGGGCGATGCCCAGGGCCTGTCGGTCTACCGTCGCATCTGCACCATCTCCTCGGCCCCGGTGATCATGGTCACGGCCCGCCACGACGAGCTCGACGCCGTGGTGGCCCTCGAGGCCGGGGCGGCCGACCACATCATCAAGCCCCCGCGCCCCCGCGAGCTGACCGCCCGCATCCGGGCCGTCCTGCGCCGGGTCGGGCAGCCCCTCGACGAGTCCCGTGGTCGGGACCACCCGTCGGCGTCTACGCCTTGGGGCCGGTCCGGATCGACGTCTCGCTGCGTCAGGTGGTGGTGCGCGAGCACGAGATCGAGCTGTCCCGCAAGGAGTTCGACCTGTTGGCCCTGCTGGTGTCCGAGGCCGGCAACGTCGTCACCCGCACCCAGTGCATGGAGCGGATCTGGCGGGACCGCACCAAGGGGGACAGCCGGACCCTCGACACCCACGTCAAGCGGCTGCGCAAGAAGGTCGAGCTCACCCCGGCCGAGCCCCGGCACGTGCTGACGGTGCGGGGCATCGGCTACCGCTTCAAGCCGTAGGGGTCGGCCCGCCTCCGGGTGCGCCTCGCCCCATCCGCACTGGCCGGCGGCACGGCGTGGGCCGGCCCCTGGGGTTTGCAGCACCCACCCCCCTGGTGGGCGCCCGGGCAGGGCGCCCACCAGCACCCGGCCCCGACCGTCCCGTCTCCTCCCCCGGGATTCCGCCCGACGGGCCTACGGTGCCGTACAATCGCGGCGGCGATGGAGTTCGCCGTAACCGCCGGCACCGGCTGATGACTCCTACCGGAAGAGCACGTGACGCGAGACCGGAAGGAGCGACCATGCCGTCAGCCGGGACCGGCCCGAGGCCACCGGATTCCCGAGGCTCCGCTGCGGGTGGCGGCCATCGCCGCCGGGGGGGCCCTCGGAACCCTGGCCCGCTACGGCACCGACCGGGCCCTCGTGGTGCCCTCCGCCGGGTTCCCCTGGGCCACCTTCGCCGTCAACGTGGCCGGGTCGTTTCTGCTCGGCCTCATCGTGACCCTGGTGGTGGAGCGGTGGCCGCCGACCCGCTTCGTGCGGCCCTTCGCCGCCATCGGGTTCTGCGGAGGGTTCACCACCTTCTCCACCCTGGCCGTGGAGACAGCGCAGCGGGCCCAGCACGGCCAGGTCGGCCGTGGCCGCCGGCTACGTGGTGGCCTCACTGGCGGCGGGGGTCGTGGCCGCCATGGTCGGGATGGCCGTGGCCCGGGGCCGACTTCTGCCCGTGCCCCGAAGACCGACCCCTCCCCGACCCCGACGACACTGGGCTCCCTCGCGCCCCGGCGCCCGACCCTGACCGAGCCCGCGACATGATCGTGGTCGGGCGTGGTGGTGGCCGGAGCCTGCGGGGCGGTGCTCCGCTACCTGGTGGACCATGTGGTCCAGCGCGCGGGCCGGTACCGAGTTCCCGGTCGGCACCCTGGTCATCAACGTCAGCGGCTCGCTCGTGCTCGGCATCCTGACCGGCTCGGCCCTCCACCACGGAGTCTCGGCCCCCTGGCTCACGGTGGCCGGCACCGGGCTCATCGGCGCCTACACCACCTTCTCCACCTTCACCTTCGACGCCGTCCGCCTGGCCGAGGCCGACCGGTGGCGTCTGGCCGCTGCTCAACGTGGTGCTCAGCATCGGCCTCGGTCTGGGGGCGGCGGCCCTCGGCCTGGCCGCTGGGGTCGGCCCTCTGAGCCGGGGCCCGACCCGCTGACCAGGGAGGACCGCTGATGCCCCGCAACGTTCACCGAATGATCACCCCGGTGTCGCCCGTCGGACGTCCCCCGTTCACCTGACCTCCTTACTCTCCGTTCGGAGGTGGTAGCTGGCCCATGGTCACCGAAGGCGAGAGCATCAGGGTCCTCGTGGTGGAGGACGAGGAGTCCTACCGCCAGGCCCTGACCTCGGGCCTGGGCCGGGAGGGCTTCGAGGTGGACGTGGCCGCCGACGGGACCGAGGCGCTCCGCAGCTTCGCCGAGCGCCCTCCGGACATCGTCCTGCTCGACATCCTGCTGCCGGGGATGCGGGGCATCGAGGTGTGCCGTCGCATGCGGGAGCTGTCCGCCGTGCCCATCGTGATGGTGAGCGCCGTCGACGCCGAACTGGATGTGGTCCTGGGCTTCGAGCTGGGCGCGGCGGGCTACGTCACCAAGCCGTTCCGCCTCCGCGAGCTGGTGGCCCGCATGCACGCCATCCTCCGCAGGGTGTCCCGGCCGACGACGGCCGGTGGCCGAAGGCGGCGGCCCTCGACGGGGCCGGCGGCCCGCGGGTTCCCCGAGGACGGGATCCACGCCCCGACCCACCTTCGGCTCGGTGACCGTCGACTTCGTCCGGCGGGAGGTCACCGTGGCCGGGGCCCGGACCCACCTGTCCCGGCGCGAGTTCGACCTGCTGGCCGTGCTGCTGTCCCCGCCCCGATGGGTGCGCACCCGGGACGAGCTGATCGACCTGCTGTGGCCGGACCGGTTCCTCTCGGACAGCCGCACCCTGGACACCCACATCCACCGGCTCCGGGCCAAGCTCGAGCCGGACCCCGCCGAGCCCCGCTACATCGTGACCGTGCGGGGGGTGGGCTTCCGCATCGACCCCGACGGCGCCCCTGAGCCTCCTCCCCCGTCCCCGGCACCAAGCCGAGTCCGGCCGCTGGCCGACGGACAGCTCGTCCGACGAGCGCCTAGCCGAACCGGCCGTTCACGTAGTCGAGGGTGCGGGGGTCGGTCGGCTCGCTGAACAGCTTGGCCGTCGGTCCGAACTCGATGAGCTCGCCGGCCTTGTCCTCGCCCATCAGCAGGAAGGCGCACCGGTCGGACACCCGCATGGCCTGCTGCATGTTGTGGGTCACGATGATGATGGTCACCCGGTGCTTGAGCTCGCCGACCAACTCCTCGATCCGCTTGGTGGCGATGGGATCGAGGGCCGAGGTGGGCTCGTCCATCAACAGCACCTCGGGCTCCACGGCCAGGGCCCGGGCGATGCACAGCCGCTGCTGCTCGCCACCCGACAGGGTGCTGGCATGGGCCTTCAGACGGTCCCGCACGCTGTCCCACAGGGCGGCGCCGACCAGGGCCGACTCGGCCGCCTCGTCGAGCAGGGCCTTCTTGCGCACCCCGTTGAACTTGAGCCCGGCCACGGCGTTCTCGTAGATGCTCATGGTGGGGAAGGGGTTGGGGCGCTGGAACACCATGCCCACCCGGCTGCGCAGCAGGGTGGCGTCGGTGGAGCCGGCGTTGACATCGGTGTCGCCGAGCATGATCTTGCCGGTCGACCTTGGCCGAGCGCACCGTGTCGTGCATCCGGTTCAGGGCCCGCAGCAGGGTGGTCTTCCCCGAGCCGGAGGGGCCGATGAGGGCGGTGATCTCCCCCTCGTGGACGTCGAAGCTCACGTCGCGGACCGCCTTGCGGCCGGCGAAGGCCACCGACACGTCATCCAGACGCATGACCGGGCTGGCCCGACGGGTGGTTCCAACAGCACTTGCGCGGTGTTCAAGCGAGAGCCCTTCCGTGGTGGTCGAGTTGGCGGTCGGATCAATCATCGTCTCTCCCTTTGCAGTCGTGCCGCGAGCACACGGCTTCCCACGCTCAGCACCAGGACGATCACCATGAGCAGGAGCGCCGCACCCCAGGCGATCTGGACGAGGTCGGCATAGGGCTGGCTGCTGTAGTTGTAGATCAGGATGGGCAGTGCCTCCATCGGCTTGGTCGGGTTCCACTGGAGATACTGGTTGCCGAAGATGGTCAGCAGAAGGGGTGCCGTCTCGCCCAGTCCCCGGGCCACGGCCAGGAGGACGCCGGTGATGATGCCGGGCAGGGCCGCGGGCAGCACCACCCGCCGGGCGATGGTGGCCCTGCCGGGCCCCGAGGGCCAGGCCGGCCTCGCTCAGGTGGCCGGGCACGCCGCGGATGGCGGTCTCGCCGGCCCGCATGATCACCGGCAGCATGATGATCCCGATGGCGAAGGCGCCGGCCAGGCCGCTGTAGCCGCCGAAGTTCTTGACGATGGCGATGTAGCCGAAGATGCCGATGGTGATCGAGGGCACACCGGTCATCACGTCGGCGATGAACCGGATGGCGGCGGCGATCCTGCCGTCCGACTCGGCCAGGAACAGTCCGCACAGGAGGCCCGACCGGCACCGTGACGGCGGTGGCGATGGCGCCGATCTCGACCGTCCCCACGATGGCGTTCCACACGCCGCCGCCAGGGATGCCCTCGGGCACGGTGGCCTTGGTGAAGAAGTCGACGTTCCAGGCGGGCAGGCCCTTGATCACCACGTAGACCACCACGGCCACCAGAGGCACGATGGCGATGCCCAGAAGCACCCAGCAGATGCCGATGGCGATCGTCGAGTAGACCTTGCGCCGCTTGAGCGAGGCCGCGGCCACGCTCTGGATCTGGCCTCGCCGCTGGCAGGATGGGGTCGGCCGATGCGTCGAAGGTGAGGGTGGTCATCAGGCCACCGCCACTGAGGCGGCCGACGCGACCGTGTCGAACCGCCGCCGCTCCGGGCCGACGAGCGCACCAGCACCCGGGCGGCGGCGTTCACGGCGATCCCGATGACCAGCAGGACCAGGCCGGCACCGAACAGGGCGCTCAGCTCGGTGCCGGTGGCCTCACCGAAGTTGTTGACGATGAGCGACGGCAGGGTGGCCGCCGGCGCTCTTGACCGAGTGGGCGATGTACGGCGAGTTGCCGATGACCAGGGCCACGGCCACCGTCTCCCCGAGGGCCCGGCCGATGGCCAGGGTGAAGCGCACCCAGCAGCCGGTGCGGGCGCCGGGGACGACCACCTTGCGGAGCACCTGCCAGCGGGTGGCCCCGAGGGCCATGGCCCCTTCGACCTGCTCGTTGGGCACGACCGCCAGCACGTCCCGGGAGATGGCCACCATGGTGGGGAGGACCATGATGAAGAGGATCACCCCGGCCAGCAGCAGGCCCACCCCGTCGTTGGGCCCGTTGAACAGCCCGGTCCACCCGAGCACCGAGGTGAGGAACGGCTCGACGTGCTCGCGGAAGAGCGGGGCCAGCACGATCGAGCCCCCACAGGCCGTAGACCACGCTGGGCACGGCGGCCAGCAGCTCGACGGCCGTCGAGAGCCCGGCCCGGAACCGGTGGGGGACCAGGTAGGCCAGGGCCAGGGCCGTGCCGAGGCCGATGGGGACGGCCAGCACCAGGGCGATGGCGGTGGTCTCGATGGTGCCGAGGATGAAGGGGAGCAGCCCGTACTGGTTCGTGGTTCGGGTTCCAGGTCTTCTGGACGATCCACGAGAAGCCGAGGGTGGAGAAGGCGGGCCTGGCCTGGACGATGATCGAGACGACGTACCAGACCACGAGGGCCACGAAGATGGCCACCACGGCGGCCAGAATGCCCCGGTAGGCGCCGTTGGGGAGGGCGAAGCGCCCGCCGCGCTTCGCCCTCTCCCGGCTCGGTGCATCTGTGGTGGTCACGGCCGCCGTCAGCCCCTCATGCCAGGCCGGTGGCCTTGCCGACTCACTTGGTGAGGAGGGCCTTCCCGTTCGGCCCGGTGACCGTCAGCAGCGCCGTGCGGACCTGGTTCTGGACCGCCGGGGGCAGCGGCACGTAGTCGAGCGCGGCGGCGAGGCTCTGGCCGCCCCCGGTGTGGGTGGTCCAGTCGAGCACCTTGACCACGGCGGCACCGGTGGTGGCGCTGGTCTGCTTCTGCAGCAGGATGGCCCAGCTGTAGCCGGAGATCGGGTAGCTGGCTGGCGCCCGGCTCGTTGACGATGGAGAAGTTGGTGGGTGACAGGCTGGTGTTGGTGCGGCGTCAGCGGCCACCGTGGTCGAGCGACGGGGACGACGTAGACGCCGGCGGCGTTCTTGATGGCCGCGTAGGTGAAGTTGTTCTGGATGGCGTAGGCCAGCTCGACGTAGCCGATGGAGTACGGCGTGGACTTGATGCTGGAGGCCACCCCGGAGTTCTTCGGCGACTGCACGGCCGACGACGGCCAGGCGATGGTCTTGCTGGTGCCCAGCGTCCACGCCGTAGCGGCCGGGCCGCCTTGGCTAGGTAGTCGGTGAAGATGTAGGTGGTGCCCGAGCTGTCCGCCCGACTTCGGGGACGATGGCGTTGGGCGGGCAGCGTCACACCGGGGTTGAGTCGCCTTGATCTGGGAGGCGTTCCAGTTTGATGGTGCCCTCGAAGATGCCGGCGATGGTCGGTCGGCGTCGAGCCGGAGCTGCTTGGTCACGCCGGGGAGGTTGTAGGAGACGGCGACGCCGCCGAGGGTGTCGGGGACCTGGATGACCGGGCCCGAGGAGGCCGGCACCTTGGCCAGGTCGGAGGCGGCCATGGGCACGTCGGAGGCGGCGAAGTTGACCGTGCCGGCCTCGAAGTCGAGTGATGCCCGTGTCCGCTACCCACGCCCTGGTAGTTCACCTGCACGCCTGGTTCTTGCCGGTGTAGGTGAAGAAGGCCTTGGTGAAGAAGGGCTGCACGAAGGTGGAGCCGGCGGCCTGGATGCTCGCCGCCGGTGCCTTCAGGTCGGCGGCGATGTACTGGCGAGTTGTTGGCGGCGAGTGCGGTCGCCGCCGCGGCCGCGGTCGAGGCACCGACCGTGGAGAGGAGGGTTCCTGCGGCCACGAGGGACGCCACTGCCACGAGCGCCCGCTTCCGCCGAGGCCCCGATGTCGCCTGAAGGGTCATGTCTGAGTCCACTGGTGCCCTAACCTCCGTGAGTTTGATGCCGAGGGTTGACGCTCGACCCTGGTGGACGAGGTCAGGGCGCATCGCACGCCCCGCAAGGACCGTACCGATCGGAAGTGAACGTTCGGCAAACCTGCGGTGAACTCAGCACGAACACTGCGTGGTTTTGGGATGAATTGGCCGATCGGCCCTGCCCCACAGGGGTGGAACGGCCACCGGGCGTACCGCCAGGCAGAAGTGCTGCTCAGGTGGTCACCGGGCCGACGTCCCCCTCGTGCTGGTGGCGCAGCACCCGGAGGAGCTCCTCGTAGGGGCCCGAGCACATAGGCCTGGTCGCCGGGGGCGAACCGGGTGTCCCGCCGGGGCGGGTGCTCGAGGCGCCCGCCGTCGGCGGCCCGGCTGAGGGCGATGACCCGGGTCTGGGCGGGCAGGTCGACCATGGCCAGACCGTCGAGGCCGCGGCCCGGGGCCACCGTGAGCCGGCCCACCAGAAAGGCCTGCTCGGCCGACGTCGAAGGAGCCGAGGATGTCGAGCCCGAGGGCGGCGCCGACGAACCGGGGGGCGGCGATGGCCGAGGTGGAGCGCACGTGCCGGAAGTCGAAGTGGTGCTCGACGGTGTGGCCCAGCTCGCGGTCGAAGACCCGCAGCACCACCGGCACGTTGCGCCACCGCTCCCCGAGATAGTCGCGGACGGCCAGGCCGGTCTCGATGTTGGTGAGGTCGTCGCTGGTGAGCACGGCCACCGCCGCCGCCGAGTGCACGTTGGCGTCCTCGAGGGTCTGGCGCTGGGTGGAGTCGGCGATGAGCACGGGGGCGCCCAGGGCCCGGGCCTGGTTGAGGAAGCGGTTGTTCTCGCTGCGCTCCACCACCACCACCTCCCGGCCCTCGGCTGCAGCCCCTCGAGCACCCGGATGCCCACCGAGCCCAGGCCGATCACCACCACGTGGCCCTCCAGTCCGACCAGCTGCTGGCGGCCCAGGGACTGCTCGATCCGCCAGGACACCAGCACGTTGGTGATCAGGGCGAACACCGTGGTCAGCAGCGTGGCGCCGCCGGCGATCAGCAGGATCCCGAAGACCTCCATGGCCGTGGACTGGTCGGCGAAGGAGAAGTCGCCGTAGCCCACCGTGGAGATGGTCTCCACGGTGAAGTAGAGGGCGGTCAGGGTGGTCATGTGGCCCCCGTGGGGGAGGCGGTAGGCCAGGCGGAGGATGACCGTGGACACGACGATGAGGGTCGAGGCGGCGACGATGGCGAAACGCAGGGCGCTGTTGTCGTCGGAGGCCAGCAGCGAGCCGATCCGCCGGAGCAGACCGGCGCCGGTGTGACGGTGGTGCACCCGCAACGCCGACCCGTCGTCGCCCGCCCGTGGTGGGCAGGAGGTCGGCCGCCTCCAGCTCGTCGGGCGTCCCGAGCACGGTGACCTTGTCGCCTACGTGGACCTGGTAGTCCCGTCCGGGGCAGGCCACCGTAGGCGAGCCGTCGGCGGGGACCACGGCGATGGGGGCCAGGGCGCCGAACAGGGCCCGGAGCGTGGCGAAACGGGCCACCTCCACCTCGGAGGTCATGAACCGGGCGCCCCCGAACTCGATCTGGTACGAGTCGCTTCCCAGGCAGGCCTCCACGATGGACGGGGCGGCCAGGGCGGCCACGTCGAGGACCGTGCCCGGGCCCGGTGACATCACTCACGGCCGCACCCACCGCGGCGTTGGCCAGCTGCACCACCACCCGGATGTCGGGCCGGCGCTCGCTGACCAGGAGGGCCGTCTCCAGTGTCTGGACCTCGGTGCGCTCGGCGCACACCACGGCCCGGGCCCGGGCCAGCCCGGCCCGGTCGAGGAACCCCCCGATGCGGGGGCTCCCCACGATGAAGGGGATCTCCCAGCCCTCGACGATCCGGACCAGCCGGGGGTCGGGGTCCTCGTCCACCACCACGACCTGGACCCCGGCCTGGTGGAGCTGCTCCACCATCCGCAGACCCACCCCCTGGAGACCGCACACGATGACGTGGCCCTCCCAGTCGGCCACCGGCGCTCGATCCATCCCCGTATGGTGCCCCAGGAGCATTTCTGCCGGATTGCCGGAGTGTTTCCGGTAGAAGCACGGCCGGCGCGGGTGGGACGGAGCCCCAGGCCAGGCCGGCAGGGGAATACACGTTCGCTTCCCCTGTTTAACCTCTCGACAGCCAAATGCTGGCGACACCTGGAGGATCGATGGACGAAAACACGGACGAGACGACTGAAACGACCGGGACCAACCGGTCGGCCGGGGCCCAGAATCTGCCCCTTCTGCCCCTGACCTCAGGGGTGGTGCTCCCGGGCATGGTGTTCACCATGGCCCTCGAGTCCGAGGAGGCCAAGGCGGCGGCCGAGGCGGCGGAGGCGGCCGGCGGCCAGTTCGTGATCGTCCCGTTCATCGACGGTACGCTACGCGTCGGTCGGCGTCGTGGCCGAGGTGATGGAGAGGGGCGACCTGCCCGGCGGCATGCCGGCAGTGGCCGTGCGCGGGGTCGAGCGGGCCCGCCTGGGCACCGCCGTTCCCGGCACGGGACGGGCCCTGTGGGTCGAGGTCGAGTTGCTGGTCGATGGGGAACCGTCCGACGAGGCGGCCGAGCTGGCCCGCGAGTACCGGGCCGTGGTCGAGAACATCCTGGTGAGCCGCGGTGCCGGTCGGTTGGCCGAGCGCCTGGGCGACGTCACCGAGCCCGGCCGGGTGGCCGACATGGCCGGCTACTCGCCCGATCTGTCCCTGGCCCAGAAGGTGGAGGTCCTGGAGACCCTCGACGTGGTGGCCCGGCTGCGCATGGTCATCGCCTGGTCCCGTGAGGTCCTGGCCGACCTGACCCTGCGCGAGCGGATCAAGACCGACGTCGAGGAGGGCATGGAGAAGACCCAGCGCGAGTTCCTGCTGCGCCGCCAGCTCGAGTCGATCAAGCAAGGAGCTGGGCCAGATGGGCTCGGGCGACCGAGGACGAGCCCGACGACTACCGCACCAAGGCCGAGCCGAGCGCGACCTGCCCGAGGGCGTGCGCAAGGCGGTGGACCGCGAGATCGACAAGCTGGAGCGGATGAGCGAGCAGAATCCCGAGCACGGCTGGATCCGCACGTGGCTGGACACCGTGTTCGAGCTGCCCTGGGGCGAGCAGTCCGAGGACCGGCTGGACGTGGTGGAGGCGGCCCGCATCCTCAACGAGGACCATGACGGGCTGGACGACGTGAAGGACCGCATCCTCGAGCACCTGGCCGTCCGCAAGCTGCAGTCGGAACGGGGCCTGGCCCCGGTGTCGGGCCGGGGTGCCGGCGCCATCCTGGCCCTGGTCGGCCCCCCCGGGGTGGGCAAGACCTCCCTGGGCGAGTCGGTGGCCCGGGCCCTCGGGCGCGACGTTCGTCCGGGTGGCCCTGGGCGGGGTCCGCGACGAGGCCGAGATCCGCGGCCACCGCCGCACCTACGTGGGGGCCCAGCCGGGACGGCTGGTCCGGGCCCTGCGCGAGGCGGGCACCATGAACCCGGTCATCCTGCTCGACGAGGTGGACAAGCTCGGCGGCGGACTACCGGGGCGACCCGTCGTCGGCCCTGCTGGAGGTGCTGGACCCGGCGCAGAACCACACGTTCCGTGACCACTACCTCGAGGTCGAGCTGGACCTGTCCAAGGTGCTGTTCATCGCCACCGCCAACATGATCGACACCATCCCCGGGCCTCTGCTCGACCGGATGGAGGTCATCCGCCTGGACGGCTACACCGAGGAGGAGAAGGTGGCCATCGCCCGCCACCATCTGGTCGGGCGGCAGCTGGAGCGGGCCGCCCTGGGCGGCGACGAGGTGACCATCACCGACGATGCCCTGCGCACCGTGGTGGGTGACTACACCCGTGAGGCCGGGGTGCGCTCGCTCGAGCGCGAGCTCGGACGGCTGCTCCGCAAGGTGGCCTCCCGCATCGCCTCGCACGACGTGGAGACACCGTTGACCATCGATGCCGACGACGTCCGTGACTGGTTGGGCCGGCCGCACTTCTTCTTCGAGGCGGCCGACCGCACCGCGGTGCCCGGCGTGGCCACCGGACTGGCCGTGACCGGAGCCGGGGGCGACGTGCTCTACGTCGAGGCCTCCATGATGGACGGGCCCGAGGGTCTGACCCTGACCGGTCAGCTGGGCGACGTCATGAAGGAGTCGGCGGAGATCGCCCTGTCCTACGTGCGCTCCCACGCCGAGCAGCTGGGCATCGACCCGGCGGTCTTCGCCGGCAAGCGGTTCCACCTGCACGTCCCGGCCGGGAGCCATCCCCAAGGACGGGCCGTCGGCCGGGGTCACCATGACCACGGCCCTGGTCAGCCTGCTCCGGGACGTACCGGTGCGCTCGGTGGTGGGGATGACCGGCGAGGTCACCCTGCAGGGTCGGGTGCTGCCCATCGGCGGCGTGCGCCAGAAGGTGCTGGCCGCCCACCGGGCCGGGCTGACCACGGTGGTCCTGCCCGTCCGCAACGGCCCGGACCTCGAGGACGTTCCCGAGGCGGTGCGTGACGAGATGACCTTCCATCTGGCCACGGAGATCGGCGAGGTGCTCGACGCCGCGCTGGTGGGAGCACCGGACGCCGCCGTCGGGGCCGCCACCGAGGCACACCCGGTGGCGGCCTGACCGTCGGTCGGCCGGCCGGCGGTCGCCGGTAGTTCGGCGGTCGGCCCCGGGTCAGTCGGCGGTGAGATAGGCCTCCAGGATGGCGGCCAGCTCGACGGGCTGGTCGCCCTGGATGCTGTGGCCGGCGTCGTCGACGTGATCACGTCGGTCGTCGGGCCGGCGGCGGCGGAACTCGGCCTCGTCGGCGTCGTCCACCACCGGGGACAGGGCGCCCCGGACCAGCAGCACCGGAGCCGCGACGGCCTGGAGGTCGTCCCACAGCGGCCCGAAGTCGACCGAGCCCACGTGCATGCCGCTGGAGCCGGCCGGTCGGCCCAGCTGGTGACGCCAGGTCCAGGTGCCGTCGTCCCGCTGCACCGAGTTGTGCAGCACCCCGCGACGCAGGGACGACTCCGACCGGGTGGGATTGAACTGGATGGTGCGCTCGAGGATCTCGTCGAAGGAGGCGAAGGACTCCGGGCCGGCCAGGAAGGCGGCGATGTCCGAGCTCTTCTCGCGGGTGACCCCCGGGGTGATGTCGATGAGCGCCAGCTTGCGGCACCAGCCCGGGATGGGCGCGGGCCAGGGCGATCGAGGTGGCCCCACCGAGGGACATCCCCACCACCATCCGGGCCGTCCGGGGCCAGGCGGTCGATGACCACGGCCACGTCGTCGGCCATGGCCCGGGGGTTGAGCACGGCGTCGTCGCCGGGCCAGTCGGAGTGGCCGTGCCCGGGCAGGTCGACGGCCACCAGGGGCCGGTCGAGGGCCAGGGCCACGGTGTCCCAGGTATGGGCGTTCTGGCCCCCGCCGTGGATGAAGACCACCTCGGCCGGCCCGGTGCCCCACACCAGCGCGCTCATCCGGCGGCCCGGGGCCACCTCCACGAACTCGCGGCGCACGGTGGGCGGCCCGGTCCAGGGCAGCCCGACCTCGCTGGCGTTCTCGTGGAAGAGCGAGAACTCGTCGTAGTGGCCGGCACCCGCGCCGCTCACCGGTCCGGCCCTCCGGCGTCCTCGGCGGCCCGGCGCCCCAGGGCGTCCACCATCTCGCCCAGGGTCTCGTCGGCCATCAGGTACGGAGTGTAGAACGCCCACCCGGTCGACCTGCCCGTCGAACCGGGCCACGATGTCGGCGGCCACCTCCTCCGGCGATCCCACCGCGGCCAGGGCCGCCGAGCATGGTGTCGTCGATCATGGCCGGCATCTCGTCCCACCGGCCCGACTTGGAGAGCACGTTGAGCTCGGGTTGGAGCTCCTCCCACCCCTCGACCTCCAGGACGGGCCGGTAGGCGGGGGTGGAGGCGTAGAAGGAGAGCAGCCAGCCGGCCGGCGGCGCGGGCCGCCTCCATCTCCTCCTCGGTCGCGCCCGCAGCACACGATGACCTCGCCGGTGACCGTGAGCTCGGACCGCTTCCGGCCCGGCCCGGGCCAGCCCCTCCTCGATGGCCGGCACCGTGCGCTCGCGGAAGTGGCCGGCGGTGTTGAACGGCATCACCAGCAGCCCGTCGGCCACCTCGGCGGCCAGGCGCACCATCTGGGGGCCCAGCCCGCCGATGGCGATGGGCGGCATGCCGAAGGGGAGCGGGCCCGGGGTTGAACATCGGGGGCATCAGGGTGTGCGAGGTAGAACTCGCCCCGGAAGTCGAGCCGCTCCCCGGTCTCCCAGGTGGCGAAGATGGCCCGGAGGGCCCCGACCAGCTCGCGCATGCGGGCGATGGGCCGGTCGAAGGAGGCGCCGTAGCGCTTCTCCACCTGGGCCCGGATCTGGGACCCGAGGCCCAGGGTGAACCGCCCCCGGGTCAGCAGCTGGAGGTCGTAGGCCTGGTGGGCCAGCTGGACGGGATTGCGGGGGAAGGCGATGGCCACGTTGGTGGCCAGCTCGAGCGGGACGGTGGCCCCGGCCGCCAGCACCAGCGGGGTGAACACGTCGTGGGGTCCCTCGAAGGTGAAGGCCCCGTCCACCCCGAGCTCCTCCAGTCGGCGGGCGTGGTCGGGGGCGTCCTCCAGTCCCGACGAGGTGCGTGTCGATCTTCATGCGGCCCATGTTCCCATCCCGGCCGGTGCCCGCCGCGACCGCCGACCGCCCCGGGGACCGGTCGGCGGTGCGGTCCGGGTAGCGGCGGTCGGGTGGCGGTGACACACTGGGGCCATGGCACCCGATCCGCTGCACGCCGGACGAGGCGGCCGCCCTCATCCGGACCCGGGACACCATCGGGTTCGGCCTGGGCCCGGCCAATCCCGACGCCTTCTTCACCGCGCTCGGACGGCGCGACGACTGGGAGGACCTGACCTTCGGCGGGGCCCTCCTCCTCGGCTACTACACCGTGCTCCTCCAACCCGGGGTCTCCTACCGCAGCGGCTTCTTCGGTCCGGCCGAGCGGATGATGCTGGCCCAGGGGGCCAACATCGAGCTGGTGCCGGGCGGGTTCCGGCAGTTCGCCCCCATCCTGCGGCGGTTCGCCCCGAGGGTGATGACGGCCCAGGCGGCGCCGCCCGGGCCGGACGGCACGGTCAACCTCTCGCTCCACCTGGGCGCCACCCTCGAGGAGCTGGTGCTGGCCGGGCGCGATCCCGACCGGCTGCTGGTCGTCGAGGTCAACCCCAACCTGCCCCGGACCTGCTCGCTCGGCCCGGAGTTCACCAACACCATGCGACGCTCGACCTGGTCGACGTGCTCGTCGAGGCGGACGGCGCGCCCTACGCCCTGCCCGGCCCCGCGCCCGACGACATCGACCAGGCCATCGCCGAGCAGGCCCGGGCCTTCATCGCCGACGGGGCCACCCTGCAGATCGGCATCGGGGCCGTCCCCAACATGGTGGCGTCCCTGCTGGCCCAGGGGACCGGCGGCGGTTACGGGATCCACAGCGAGATGTTCACCGACGGCCTGATGCAGCCTGCACCAGGCGGGCAAGGTGACCAACGACGCCAAGAGCGTGTTCAACGGGGTGTCCATCACCACCTTCGCCCTCGGGTCGTCGGAGCTCTACGCGCTGGTTGGACGGCAACGACGACGTGGCCTTCGTGCCCGTCCAGGTGGTCAACGACCCGACGGTCATCGCCCGCAACCACTCGTTCGTCTCGATCAACGGCGCGCTCAGCGTGGACCTCTACGGCCAGGTGGTGGCCGACCACATCGACGGCAGGCAGATCTCCGGGGTGGGCGGCCACGAGGACTTCGTGGCCGGCGCCGAGCTGCGCGTCGACGACCACTCGCTCATCTGCCTCCGCTCCACCGCCGTGGCCAACGGCGTCACCCGGTCGCGGATCGTGCCGCTGCTGCCCGAGGGCTCGGTGGTCTCCACCCCGCGCCACCACACCGGCGTGGTGATCACCGAGCACGGGTCGGCCGACCTGTCCGGCCTCACCGTGCGCGAGCGGGCCGCGGCCCTGGCCGAGATCGCCCACCCCGACTTCCGGGACGAGCTCCGCCAGGCGGCGTCCACCCTCGGGCGACACTGACCGCGATGGCCGATCCCGCCGCTCCCGGCCGTCGCTGCACGCTGGCCACCTTCAACATCCACATGGGGGTCGACGGCTGGGGCCGCCCCTACGACATCGTCGGCCGGTGCCGGGCGCTCGACGCCGACGTCTACGTCCTGCAGGAGTCCTGGGCCCCCGACGACGGGAGCCCGAGCACGGCGGCCCGCATCGCCGCCGAGCTGGGGCTACAGGTGGTGGCCGAGGTGGCCCTGGCCCACGGCCGGCTCTACTCCCCCCACCCGGCCGCCGACCAACGGTGGGGCCCGCCGCTCCTCCTCGGTCCGCAAGACCCTCCGTCTCGACGGCGAGCGCTGGTCCTCGGCCGAAGCAGCCGGACCGGCCGCACGTTCGTCCGGGGCCAGTGGGGCATCGCCCTGCTGTCCCGGGTGCCGCTCCGGGACGTGGAGGTGATCTCCCTCGGCCAGCTGCGCCGGGACCCGGCCCGCCGGGCCGTCGATCCGGGCGGTGGTCGACCTGGAGGGCGGGCCGCTCGTCCTCCACGGGACCCACATGTCCCACATCACCCACGGGTCGCACGCCCAGTACCGGCTGCTGGGCACCCAGCTGCCCGCCGGTCGACCACGGCGGCCGTGCTGGCCGGGGACATGAACCTGTGGGGACCCCCGGTCAGCTCGTACGTGCGGGGGTGGCGCCGGGGCATCACCGGGCGGACCTGGCCGGCCCTGCCGGCCCCACAGCCAACTCGACCATGTGATGGTCACCCCGCCGGTCACCGGTGACCGAGGCCCGCATCGGCGAGTTCGCCGGGTCCGACCACCGCCCGGTGGTGGCCACCCTCTCGTTGTCCTGAGGCGTGCCAACGGCCCCGGGCCCGGGAGTCCGGGGCTCGGGAGCCGACCGGCCGGGCAGGACGGGAGGGTCGACGGCCGTAGCGTCGGACCATGACCGACCCCTTGAGCGACTTCGAACGGTCCACCTTCACCCACGCCGGTGAGACCCGAACCGTCTACCGGGCCGGATCGGGCCCGGCCGTCATCGTGATCAGCGAGATCCCCGGCATCACCCCCGACGTGGCCGGGTTCGCACGCAAGGTGGCCGCCACCGGCCTCACCGCGGTGATGCCCCACCTGTTCGGCGACGACGGCCGGACCCCCTCGCCCGGCTACATCGGCTCGTCGCTCGCCCGGGCCTGCATCGCCAAGGAGTTCACCGTCCTGGCCCGGGGCCGGACCAGCCCGGTCATCGGATGGCTGCGGGCCCTGGCCGCCGACGAGCACGGAACGGTGCGGCGGGCCCGGGGTGGGGGCGGTGGGGATGTGCTTCACCGGGGGCTTCGCCCTCGGGCATGATGGTCGACGACGTGGTGGTGGCGCCGGTGCTCAGCCAGCCCTCCCTGCCCTTCCCGGTCAGCAGGTCCCACCGCCACGACCTCGGGCTGTCGGCCGGGGACGTCCGGCGGGTCGAGGAGCGGGCCGCCGCCGGCTGCCAGGTCCTCGGCCTCCGCTTCACCGGGGACCGGGCCAGCCCGCCCGAGCGGTTCGAGCACCTCCGTCAGCTGCTGGGCGACGGCCTTCATCGGCGTGGAGCTCGACTCCTCGCCGGCAACCCGCACGGCCACAAGAAGGCGGCCCACTCCGTGCTCACCGAGGACCTCGACGACCGCCCCGGGACGCCGACCCGTGACGCCCTGGACCAGGTGCTGGCGTTCTTCACCGAACGCCTCCTGGTGTGAACGGGCCGGCCCGGCCTGGCGGGCCCGCGGCGAGGTCCGGTCCCTGTGCGGGCGGGCGCATCTTCACCGTGGACATCCCGGCCGTCGGGTCCGAGACGGAGCCACCCCTGCTGGTCCTGCACGGCTTCCCCACCTCGTCGTTCGACTTCCACCGGGTGGTCGACCGGCTGGCCGCCCACCGGCGGGTCCTCGCTCTTCGACATGCTCGGGCTACGGGCTCTCGGACAAGCCCGACCTGGCCTACACGATGGCCGTCCAGGCCGACGTGGCCATGGCCTTCCTGGCCACGCTCGGGGTGGACCGCATCGGGCTGCTGACCCACGACGTCGGGGACACCGTCGGGGGCGAGCTGCTGGCCCGCCAGCTCGACGGGGAGTGGGATGTGGAGATCACCGACCGGACCTGACCAACGGGAGCATCTACGTGGAGCTGGCCCAGCTCAGCGCCGGCCAGCGCCTCCTGCTGGACCTGCCCGACGAGCGGCTGCCGGACGGAGCCCCCTCGACCGGGAGGCGGTGATGGCCGGCGTGGCGGCCACGTTCAGCCCGGCCACCGTCGTCGACCCCGACGAGTCAGACGCCCAGTGGGCGATGATCGCCCACCAGGACGGCCACTTGCTCCTCCCCCGGCTCATCCGCTACATCGAGGAGCGGCGCCGGAGCGAGTCCCGGTTCACCGGGGCCATCGAGCGGCATCCGTCGCCCCTGGCCGTGGTGTGGGGCGTCGACGACCCCATCGCCGTGCCGGCCATGGTCGAACGGCTGGCCGGGGCCAGGCCCGACTGCGCCGTCACCCTGCTGGACGGGGTCGGGCACTACCCGATGGTCGAAGCACCCGAGCGCTTCATCGAGGCGCTGGGGGGCGGGGCGACGCCCCCATCGGGCCCACCGGGCGCCTGAGACCGCATCACGGGGTGGCCAGCACCTCCCCGTGGACGGCCACGAACCAGCCATCGGGCGAGGCCGCCCACCGCCGCCAGGCGGCGGCGAAGGCGGCCAGGTCGTCCGGCCGAGGCGATCCCGTGGGTCAGTAGCTGCTCGGCCATGCCCGACCGGGTGAAACGGTCGGCCCACAGCCCGCCCCACCAGGCCCGGTCCTCCGGCGTGGCGAAGCACCAGGTGGAGGCCGAGGGGGCCACCGAGGCGAACCCGGCGGCACGGGCCCAGGCCAGCAGGCGGCGGCCGGCGTCCCAGTTGGCCCCGTTGCGCCGGGTCAGCTCCCCGTAGGCGGCGATGGCCCGGTCGAGATCGGGATCGTCGGGGTAGTAGCGGAAGCCGGGGTAGTCGCCGTCACGTACGGCCACAATGCCACCGGGCCGGCATACCCGCCGCATCTCGACGAGGGCGGCCACCGGGTCACCGACGTGCTGGAGGACCTGGTGGGCGTGGACCACGTCGAAGGTGTCGTCGTCGAAACGGAGGTCGAAGACGCTGCCCGACCTCGAAGGTCAGGTTGACCACGCCGGGCCGCCGGGCGATCTCCCGGGCCTCGACCAACACGTCGCTCGGACGGGTCGACCCCGATCACCGGTCCCGGCGCCACCCGGGCGGGCCAGGTCACCGGTGATGGTCCCCGGACCACAGCCCACATCGAGCAGCGACAGGCCGGGTCGGAGGTGGTCCAGCAGGTAGGCGGCCGAGTTCTCCGCCGTTCGCCACCGGTGGGAGCGCAGCACGCTGTCGTGGTGGCCATGGGTGTAGGGGACATCGGTCATCCGTCCAGCATGCGCCCCCTGCCAATCATTGGCAAAGCAACATTGTGAACCTATGGCTATAAGCTTGCTGAATGGCCGGATCGGAGTGGCTCCGCACGTTCATGGCCATCTACCGTTCCGGGTCGGTGAGCGGCGGCGCCGAGCGTCGGGGCCTGTCCCAGCCGGCGGCCAGCCAGCAGCTGGCCTCGCTCGAGCGCCGGGTCGGCCGGCCCCTGTTCACCCGCACGCCCCGGGGGGTGGAGCCGACCCGGCGGGGCCGGGAGCTGCACGCCCAGGTGGCCGACTCCCTCGACCAGCTCGAGCCGGTGCTCCTGGGCCTGGACGGCGGACCGGTGGCCGCTCCGGACCCCGTGCTCCGGCTGGGATCGTCGGCCGAGTTCTTCTCGGCCGTGGTGGTGCCGCGGCTCGCACCCGACGGCCCGGCCCTCGTGGCCCGGTTCGGATCGGACCACGAGAACCTGGCCCGGTTGGAACACGGCGAGCTCGACGTGGCCGTGACCAGTACCACCCCGGGCCGCCGATCGCTGTCGGCCGTACCCGTCGGGATGAAGCGGTTCGTGCTGGTCGGCGACCCCGGCTCGGCGCCGCCGGCGCCGCTGGGCTCGCTGGAGGCGCTGGGCTCGTGGCTGGTGGGAAGGCCCTGGGTGGCCTACAGCGCCGAGCTGCCCCTGACCCGACGGTTCTGGGTCACCGCCCTCGGACGGCCGTTCGCCGGCGATCTGCGGCTGGTGGCTCCCGACCTCCGGGCGGTGGCGGCGGCCGTCGAGCGCGGCCTCGGATGCAGTCTGCTCCCCGACTTCTCCTGTGCCGACGGCCTGGAGCGGGGCACCATGGTCGAGCTCCATCCCGTCGCCCCCGTCGCTCCCTCGGAGCCCTGGTTCGCCTGCACCCGGTCGGCCGACCTCGATCGGGGGCCGCTGCACCGGTTGGTGACCCAGCTGGCCGATCCGTCCCTCAGCGGGTGACCCCCTCCACCGGTCGGCCGTCCTCGAGATAGACGGTGCCGCCCGGGTGGACCAGCGCCTGGCCCACCCGTCGTCCCACCGGACCGCTCAACTGGTGCTCGGCCTCGTCGGGCGTGACCCACCGGCACTGGCTGATCTCCTCGGCCTGCAGGACGATCCCGTCCTCCCCCTCGGGGCCGATGGAGCCGCAGTCGAACAGGAACCGGAGGCCTCCCGGCCGGCCGGGACGGGGACGGAGGAAGTCCACACAGGCCAGGCGACCCGTGGGCACGATGAGGCCGGTCTCCTCGAGCACCTCGCGGCGGCAGCCCTCCCAGGGGGTCTCCCCGTCCTCCTCGAGCTGGCCCCCGGGGATGGTCCAGCCCGACTTGTAGGTGGGCTTGAGGATCAGCAGGTCGCCGGCACCGTTGCGGATGAGGGCGCCGGCCGACGCCGGGATCCGGGGGAGGACGTGGTCGGCCACCGGTCCATCTTCACCGAATTCGGCACCGGCCGTCCCTGTCAGGGGTCGGGGGGAGGCCCCGACGCCCATCGCCCTCTAGTGGTCCACCCCCTTTAGGGCCGGGCCATGTTGTCGAAGCGGGTGTGGTGGCCGATGAAGGCCAGCCGCTGGAGACCGGTCGGACCGTTGCGGTGCTTGGCCACGTGGATCTCCGCCACACCCTGGCTCTCCACGGACTCGGGGTTGTAGATCTCGTCGCGGTAGATGAACATCACCACGTCGGAGTCCTGCTCGATGGAGCCCGACTCGCGCAGGTCGGCCAGCATCGGACGCTTGTCCTGACGCTGCTCGAGGCCGCGCGAGAGCTGGGAGAGGGCCACCACGGGCACCTCGAGCTCGCGGGCCAGGATCTTGAGACCCCGGCTGATCTCGGACACCTCCACCTGCCGGTTCTCCGCCCCGTGCCGGCCGGTCATCAGCTGCAGGTAGTCCACCACCACCAGGCCCAGACCCACCCGGCTCTTGAGCCGACGGGCGCGGGCCCGGATGTCCATCACCGTCAGGTTGGGGTTGTCGTCGATGAAGATGGGCGCCTCGCTCATCCGGCTGATGGCGTTGCCCACCTTGGACCAGTCGGCCTCCCGCAGCTTTCCTGTGCGCATCCGGTTGGCGTCGACACGCGCCTCGGAGCCCAGCAGGCGCTGCGTCAGCTCCATGTGACTCATCTCCAGTGAGAAGAGCAGGGTGGGGACATTGAGCTTGATGCCGGCGTGGGCCACCATGCCGAGGGCGAAGGCGGTCTTGCCCATGGACGGACGGGCCCCGACCACGATGAGGTTGGACGGCTGCAGCCCGGACAACAGTTCGTCGAGGTCGGCGTACCCGGTGGCCAGGCCGGTGATGGAGTCGCCCTGGTCGTAGAGGCGCTGCAGATGGTCGAGACCGTCGCCGAGCAGATCGCGCAGCGGGGTCATCGAGTCGACCACCCGGCGCTGGGCCACGTCGAAGACCAGGCTCTCCGCCCGGTCGAGCACGTCGGACACGTCCTCGGGCACGCTGTAGCCGAGTTCGGTGATCTCGCCCGCCACCCCCACCAGGCGCCGCAACAGGGCGTGCTCCTCGATGATCCGGGCGTAGTAGTCGGCGTTGCCGATGGACGGGGTGTTGGCCTGGAGGGAGACGAACACCGACGGGTCGCCGATGGTCTCGAGGAGGCCGCGCCGACGGAGCTCCTCGGTCACGGTCACCCAGTCGGCCGGCTCCCCCTGGCTGAAGAGCGAGGTGATGGCCAGGAAGATGTGGCCGTGGGACGACTTGTAGAAGTCCTCGGGCTTGCAGATCTCCATGGCCGAGGCGATGGCGTCACGGGACAGGAGCATGGCGCCGAGCAGCGACTCCTCGGCCTCGAGGTTGTGGGGAGGGATGCGGCCGGCCGGCATGCCACCGCCCCCGGCGGAGGACGGGAGCCGTCGGGGTCGCGTGTCGTCAAACGCTTGAACCATTGTTCCTCAACCCTGTCCGCGTTGCCCTGTGGAGCGTAAGGGCATCTTCCTGGGGAAATAGGTGCCCGTGGGTGTGGACGATGCGTGGACAAGGTGGGGCCGACTGCGGACAGAACCGGGCATGTCGCCATCATCCCCGGGGGGTGTGACGTCGCGGGGGATACCGGCTGTGTCCGCCGGTCGCCTCCGCCGCCGGACCGCTCGCCGCCGGGTCGCCGCGCTCAGCCCTCGGCGGCGACGTCCACGGTCAATTCGAACACCACGCCACCGACGAGCTCCACCCGGACGTTGTGCTCCCCCACCGTCTTGATGGGCTCGTCCAGGACCAGGTCCTTGCGATCGACCACGGCCCCGGTCTGCTCCTCGACCTTCCGAACGATGTCGGCGGCCGTCACCGAGCCGAACAGCCGGTCGCCGGTGGCGCGGGCCTGCAGGGTGATGACGTTGCCCACCAAGGTCCGGGCCACGGTCTCGGAGGACTCGCGGTCCCGAGCGTCCCGGAGGTCCCGAGACCGGCGCATGGCGGCGGCCTGGGACTCGATCCCGGGCGACGCGGCGATGGCCTTGCCCGCCGGGAGCAGGTGGTTGCGGGCGAAGCCACCGGAGACATCGATGATGTCCCCGCGCTTGCCCACCCCGTCGATGTCGCTGCGCAGGAGGACCTTCATTTAGGCCTCCCCGCCCTCGACGAGGATCTCCTCGACCTCCGACTCGGTCACCGTGCCGTCGCCGGTGCCGGTGACCTCAACCACCTCGTCGATGACGGTCGTGGGTCGCGGCGCGTCGTCGGACAACGCGTTCGACGTGGCGTCGGCGGACAAGGAGCGCTCCTCGTCGCGGCGACCGCGGCCACCCTGGCCGCCGTAGCCGCCACCCTCACGGCCACCGCGGCCGCCACCCCGGCCGCCGGGGCGCTCGGTGGTGGTGCGCTGGGTGTAGGGAAGTAGGACCAGTTCACGGGCGGTCTTGATGGCGATGGCCACGTCGCGCTGATGCTGGGTGCAGTTGCCCGACACCCGCCGGGCCCGGATCTTGCCCCGGTCGCTCATGTACTTGCGCAGCAGACCGACATCCTTGTAGTCGACCCACTCCACCCGGTCCTTGCACAGGGCGCAGGGCTTCTTCTTGATGCGCCGACCGGTGTCCTTGGGGGAACGCCGGGTGGTACCACCACGATCATTGTTGCGTGCCATGACTAGAAAGGCTCCTCGCTGTATCCGTACCCCTGGGGCTCTGCCGCCGGGCCGCCGGACCCGCCTGACGACGACGGGCGTCCTCCGCCACCGCCGCCGCCTCCGCCACCGCCACCGCCGGACCCTCCGTCGCCCGGACCGCGGCGCTCGTTCTTCGTCACCTGTGCCGTGGCCCAGCGGATGCTCGGCCCGATCTCGTCGGCAACCACTTCGACCTTGGAGCGCTTGTCGCCGTCCGGGGTCTCCCAGCTCCTCTGGTCGAGGCGACCGGTCACGATCACCCGCGAGCCCTTGGACAGGCTCTCGGCGGCGTTCTCCGCCATCTCGCGCCAGCACACCACGTCGAAGAAGGAGACGGCCTCCTCCCACTCCTGGGTCTGGCGGTTCTGCCACCGCCGATTGACAGCCAGGCCGAAGCTGGCTGTGGCCTGGCCGGTGTTGGTGAAGCGCAGCTCGGGGTCGCGGGTGACGTTCCCCACCAGGGTGATGGCGTTTCCGGGGGCCATCTCAGGCCTCCCCGGCGCCGGCGGTGGCAGCGGCGGCCCGGCGGCCGGCCACCTTGTCGGGAATGCGCATGGCCTTGTGCCGGAGCACCTCGTCGGCCAGGACGAAGATCCGCTCCATATCGGCGACCGCGGCCGGCTCGGCGGTGAGCTCGATGACGACGTAGTAGCCCTCACGCTTGTGCTGCACCTCGTAGGCGAAGGTGCGTCGGCCCCAGCGCTCGACGCGCCCCGGGCTGCCCCCCTTGGCCTTGAGTGCCTCCAGCGCCCGGTCGAGGACGCCGTTCACAGCGGCCTCATCGGCGCCGGTATCGAAAATGACCATGACTTCGTAGGGCCGCATGAACGGCTCACCTCCCTCTGGATCGGGCATCAGGCTGCCCGAGCCCCACGGCGTGGGGCAGGTCGGAACAGGTCGGCCGCCCGAAGGCGGCCGGAACGACCCCTCTACCCTACCGGCAATCGACCGGGGGGCGGAACCGCCCGGATCCGAACCGGCTCAGTGGTAGACCTCGGCATCGGCCGGGAAGGCCCCCGACCGGACATCGGCGGCGTAAGCGGCCACCGCGGCGGTGGCCGCCCCGCCCAGGTCGGCGTAGCGACGGACGAACTTGGGCACCCGGTCGTTGAAGCCCAGGACGTCGTGGAACACCAGGACCTGTCCGTCGCAGGCCGGCCCGGCTCCGATCCCGATGGTGGGGACGTCGAGCGACTCGGTGATGGCCGCACCCACCGACTCCGGCACTCCTTCCAGCACCACGGCGAAGCAGCCGGCCGAGGCGATGGCCTTGGCGTCGACGCTGAGCGAATGGGCGGCGGCCTGGTCACGACCCTGGACCCGGTACCCGCCCATCACGTTGATCGACTGGGGGGTGAGGCCCAGGTGGCCCATCGCCGGGATCTCGGCGGCGACCAGGGCTTCGATCATCGGGGCCCTGACGGCACCGCCCTCCAGCTTGACCGCCTGGGCCCCGGCCCGGATCAGCCGCGCTGCGTTGCGGACGGTGTCGGCGGTGTCGATGTGGTAGCTCAGCCAGGGCAGGTCCGCCACGATCAGCGGTCCCGGCTTGGCCCGGGCCACCGCCGCGGTGTGGTGGACCATGTCCTCCACGGTCACCTGCAGGCTGTCCTCGTAGCCCAGCACGTTGTTGCCCACCGAGTCCCCCACCAGGATGAGGTCCACACCGGCGGCGTCGGCGATGCGCGCCCCGGGAGCGTCGTACGCGGTCACCATGACCAGGGGGGCGTGGCCGTGGCGACGTTTGGCGGCACGGACCGACGGGACGGTGACCGGTAGGGACCGGGTCTCGGGCATGGGAATCCTCCTGATCGAACCGTCCAGCGCCCGGAAAGGCTGCCGGCGGCATGGGCGGCGACGTCGCCGCGGAGCACTGCATACTGCCGCCTGCAGCCTACCGCCCGGCCGGCCTCAAGGGGAGGCCCGACCCATTGACGCACCGGAAACCTCCGCGTAGTCAAACGTTGCCTCATCCCTAAACCTCAGCCTGGCGACCGACCCGACGGGCGCCTGGGCGCTGCGACTCAGGCTTCGGCCGGGGCTGCCATGCCTTCGTCGACGGGGGGGCCGTCGGCGCCTGGATCCTCCTGCCGGCCCCGGCGCAGTCCGATCAGCCCCACCACGGCGGCCACCGCCATGACCAGGGCCATCCCGTAGAGGACGCTTCGGATGGCGTAGGCGAAGTCCAGCCGGTAGAAGTGGGGGATCGAAGAGACACTTCCGCTGCCGCCCCCCTGGGACTGGGCCAGTTGGGCCGCCTTGGCCGTCGCCTGGCCCTTGGGCAGGCCCTGGGCCTCGAGCGATGTTGTCAGGTGCGAGCGCATCTCGGTGACCAGCACCGTTCCGAGGATGGCCAGGCCCAGGCTGGCGGCGTAGTTCCGGACCGTCTGGGTGATGCCGGTGGCCTCGCCGTAGGACAGGCGGGAGGCCCGGTTGACGGCGTCGGTGCTGGCTGGGCCCAGCATGAAGCCCATGCCCGCACCGGCGAGGACGATGTACCACTGCTGGCTGTGGAAGCTCAGCTCCGTCACCTTGCCGGCCCACAGGGAGAAGCCCACGGCGGCCAAGATGCAGCCCAGCACCACCGGGCGCTTGGCCCCGCCCCGGTCCAGCATCCGGCCGCCGATCTGGGCGGCGATGACGAAGCCGATGAAGAAGTAGAGGAGGAACAGGCCGGCCTCGGAGGCCGTCTTGCCCAGGGAGATCTGGGCGTACTCGCTGGCGAAGAAGAACACCGGGACGAAGGCCAGCATGGCGATGCCGAGGACCAGGTTCTCGAACAGGAAAGGCCGGACCCGGAAGATGCGGACCTGCATCAACGGGGAGTCGGTGCGCAACTCCACCAGGGCGAAGATCACCAGCAGGACCAGGCCGGAGGCGATGCACAGGCCGGTCCCGGGATTGCTCCAGCCCCAGATGGAGGACTGCTGGAACCCGAAGACGCTAAGGGCGACTCCCGAGGCGATGAGGACGAGGCCCCGGTAGTCCATGCGGGCCGCCTGGTACGAGGTGACCGGCTTGGCGATGACGATGAGGACCAGGGCGATGACGGCGACGGGGATGTTGACCCAGAAGATGGCCCGCCACGTCCACTGGGTGAGGTAGCCACCGAGGATGGGGCCCACGGCGGTGAGCGCTCCGGCGATGCCGAAGAAGGTGGCCAGGGCCTTGCCCCGCTCCCGGAGCGGGAAGGTCTGGACCACGATGGCCAGGGCGGCCGGGAACATGATGGCGCCACCGAGACCCTGGACGGCCCGGAAGGTGACGATCCACGCCTCAGCCAGACCGCCCTTGGGAGTGAATCCGCACAGGGTGGAGGCGCCGGCGAAGATGATCACACCGAGGGTGGCCATCCTCCGGTGCCCGAGCGTGTCGGCCAACCGGCCCCCGAAGGCGAAGAAGGCGGCCAGTGAGAGCAGGTAGGCGTTGACCGCCCACTGCACACCGGTGGCGGAGAGGCCCAACTCCTTTTGGATCTCGGGCACCGCGATCGACACGATGGTCTGGTCGATGAAGGTCATGGAGACGGCGAAGATCATCGCCGCCAGGATCAGGTTCTTCGACTGGCCTCCGGCTGGGGCACTGCCCGGCATACTCACCCTCCCGCGATGTGCACCGATGACCCGCCGGCCCGGTTCGACCGGCCAACTGTACCGGCCACTTCCGGGCCCGGCGGGGGACACGCCGGCAACGGACGCCGTACAGTCTGGCCATGACACCCACCCGCTTCACCGGACGCCGTGCCCTCGTCACCGGAGCGGCCTCCGGTATCGGTCGGGCCACCGCCATCCGCCTGGCCACCGAGGGGGCCCGGGTCATGGCCGTCGACGTCAACGCCGAGCTGTTGGCGAAGCTGGCGGTGGACGCGGACGGTGCGGCCGGGTCGATCACCACCCTGGTCGGTGACGTCTCCACCGAGGAGGGGGTGATCACCCTGGTCACCACCTCGGTCGACCGGCTCGGCGGCCTCGATGTCGTGGTCAACGTGGCCGGCGTGCTCTCCTTCTCCCATACCCACGAGGTCACCCTGGACGAGTGGAGCCGGTTGATCGCCGTCAACCTGACCGGGACCTTCCTGATGTGCCGGGAGGCCCTGCCCCACCTGCTGGCCAGTCGGGGCAACATCGTCAACCTGGCCTCGACGGCGGCCCACGCTGGCCAGCCCTGGGCCACCGCCTATGTTGCCTCCAAGGGGGGCGTGCTGGCCCTCACCCGGTCCCTCGCCGTGGAGTACGCCGCCCAGGGGCTGCGGGTCAACAGCATCAGTCCGGGCGCCATCGACACCCCCATCACCGGGGCCTTCCACCTGCCCGAGGGGGCCGACATCAAGCTCCTCGGTCGGGTGACACCGCTCGGGCCGTTCGGGACACCGGAGGGGATCGCCGCCGCCATCGCCTTCGTGGCCTCGGACGAGGCCTCCCACATGAACGGGGCCGACCTGCTCATCGACGGGGCAACGCTGGCCTGACCACGACCGGGGCGGGGCGGGGCGGGGCCCTATCCCAGGGTGGACCGTCCGTCGGTGGCCCACCAGTCGGCGGTCAGCCGGATACCGGCGATGGACGCCCGGGGCATCAGCTCCTCGTAGGAGCGCTTGTAACCGGTGTGGGCGATGAGCCACTCCCCGTCCCGCTTCACGTACCGGTCGGTGTAGAACGCCGCCCCCTGGACGTTGACGCCGATGTCGGTGAGGATGACCACGTCCTCGAGGGCCCACACCCCGGTGGCCTCGTCCGGCCCGGTGAGGTCGATCTCGGGATGGTGACACCGGTGGCTGCTGAGCATGGTGGTGGCCCCCATGGACGTGCGCAGGAAGTCCATGATGGCCGGGCGACCCTCGAACTCGTAGAGTCCTCCGCCGTAGCGTGCGGTGGCCTCGGGCACGAAGCAGGTCTCGATGTCGTCCCACAGCTTCTGGTCCAGGCACCGCAGGTACTTGTACTTGAGCCGCTTGATCAGCTCCATCTCGACGAGGTCTTCGGGGGTCATGGTCGCTCCTGGGGCCGGAATCGGAAGGGGACGGGCACGCTGGAAATTGGCTCGGTGGAAATTGGCTCGGTGGAGATTGGCTCGGCGGAGATTGGCACGGTGAGGAGGCTTGGCCCGGTGGAGCGGTCCACGGTCACCGTATGGTGCCCAGGCCGGGGATGAGGGGCAGGTCGAGCGCGGTCACCCAGCCCGGAGGCAGGGCGTTGACGGCGGGGACGGCGTTGAGGGCGCGCAGCCCGGTGGCCAGGCAGCCCGCGGCGGCGGCGTCCCGGCCGCTCCCGTCCGTGAACCGGAACGCCGTCTCCTGGGTGATCGAGGGGGAGCCCTCGATCTCGACGCGGTAGACGTCGTCCTGGTTGCCCCGGGGCCAGTCCGGGGCGGCGTCGGTGCCCACCCGGTTGATGTGTTCCAGGCAGATGCGGGGCTCGCCGTGGTAGATGCCGTTGACGGTGAACCGGATGGCCGCCACCTCGCCCGGGTTGATGACACCCTTGGCCGTGGTGATGGTGGTGCCGGTGACCCACTTCTCCCAGGTCGAGGTGATCTCGTCCAGCTCGATGCCCACGGCGTGGGCCATCATCGGTACGGTGGCCCCCCACGACATCACCAGAATCTCGGTGTGCTCGAGCAGGGGCACATACTCAGGCGGTCGGCCGATGCCCATTTCGTCCTCGTAGTCGCCCTCGTAGTTGATGTAGTCGAGGATCTCGAGCGCCCGGACCTGGCGCACCTCCCCGCACAGCCCCATCAGGGTCATGGGGAAGAGATCGTTGGCGAAGCCGGGATCGATGCCGGTGGTGAAGCACGACGACCTCCCGGCCTCGCACGCCTCGGTGATGGGGTCGACCCAGCTGGGCGGGTTCTGGGTCATGGTGGGCCACACCCACGGGGTCATGGCCGTCGAGCACACGTCGATGCCGGCCCGGAGGAAGGCACTCATGTCCCGGATGTTGTCGTTGGCATGGGCCGCGGTGGGCCCGTAATGGACCAGGGCGTCGGGCCGGAGTGCCACCAGGGCGTCGAGGTCGCCGGTGGCCGTCACTCCCACCGGTCCGATCCCGCACAGCTCGCCGGCATCCTCCCCGACCTTGTCGGGGTTGCTCACACCCACGCCCACCAGCTCGAAGGCCGGATGGCGGACCACCTCGGGGATGACCATCTTCCCCACGAAGCCGGTTCCCCAGACCACCACCCGCTTGGGTGCGGAGCTCATCGCATCATCTCCCCGGAGTTGACCATCAGATGCTGTCCGGTGACAGCCTTGGCGTAGTCGGAGGCGAAAAAGACGGCCACGTCGGCCACCTCACCGTCCTCGGTCATCCGGCGGAGCGGGAACTTGCCCACGATGCCCTCGAGCACCTCGGCCGGCTCCACGCCCTGGTTGGCCGCCGTCCCGTTCACGTACATCTCGACGTTGGGACCCCACATCCACGACGGCACCACCATGTTGCAGCGGATGTTGTCGGCGCCGAGCTCGTCGGCGAGGTAGTACATGGCCGACAGCAGCGCGCCCTTCGAGGCGGCGTACCCGCTCTGGGGCAGCGCCGGTTGGAACATGGACTGCGAGCCGATCAGCACCACCGAGCCCCCGCCTCCGGCCTTCATGGCCGTGGCCACCGGACGCAGCACGGTGAGGGCCCCGATGACGTTGGTCTCGAAGGCCTTGCGCCACGCCTCGAACCGGAGGTCATGGAGGCCGCCCCACACGTTCTCGTACGCAGCCACCTGTATCAGGGCGTCCACGGCGCCGAACCGGTCCAGCGCGTGTCGTACCAGGGCCTCGCACGACTCGGCGTCGGTGATGTCGGTGACGTGGGCGGTCACCCGCTTCCCGCCCGGGTCCAGCTCGGTGGCGGTCCTGTCCAGGGTGTCGGCGGTCCGGGCGGCCAGGACCACATTGGCCCCGTCGCGCAGGGCGCTGGTGGCGCACTCGCGGCCCAGGCCCCCGCCCACTCCCGTCACCATGACGGTCTTTCCGTTGAGGATCATCCCCCCCTTCTAGACCATTTCACGGTGGAACGCGTTCCATTTGTCCGTCGGAGGGCCGGGAGGCTACAGACTGGCCCGTCCCCGCAGCGGCTTCCGGGCCACCGCCTCCACCCCGGCACCGGCCGGGTACATGCGGGCCAGGTGGTTCCACGAGCAGTCGGTGCAGACCTCGATGACGTAGCAGACCACCGGGTCCTTCCGGCGCCAGTAGCGGGTGAGTTCGGCCTGGGTGGCCACGCACCGGCCCCCCGGGGGTAGGCGCGACCCGAACACAAAGGTCACATCGACCAGGTCCGCCTCCTCGCAGATGGGACACCGTTCGCCGGTGGGACGACCCAGGTTGCGGGCGGCGCGGAGCAGCTCGGGATGGGCGTCGCAGACGTCCAGGCGGGAGAGGCGGCCCTTGCGGTACTCGCGGATGATGGCATTGCGGGCGAGCAGGTACTCGACCTGTCCCCCGGTGGGAGACGTCTGCACTCCGTCCAGCGGTCCGGGTCGGAAGCCCACGCCGCCAAGGGTAATCCCTCGGGCACCGACGGGCATCACCCTCCACCCTCCGGGCCAGTTCCCCCACCCGTCGTGTCCGCGGACCCCGGGGACCCCGTCGCCGCAATGTATTGCATTGATATATCGATCTGATATATCGTGGATGGTATGCACCGGGTGAACATGGGACGGGGTACCGCCTGATGCTCGATCTGGCCATCCTCGGCCTCCTGCACGAACAGGAGCTCCACGGCTACGAGATCCGGCGCCGGCTCCGTGACGAGCTGGGCCTGTTCGCCAACATCTCGTTCGGGTCGCTCTATCCGGCGCTGTCCCGGCTCGAGAAGTCCGCCGCCGTCACGGTCACCGAGTCGACCGGCACGGGGGCTGTGGCTCCTCTGCCGTCCACGGGCTCGCTGGGCGGTGAGCGGGCCGGGCTGCGGGCCCGCCGGGCCGGTGCCACCCGGGGCACCAAGCGCTCCCGCAAGGTGTACCGGATCACCGATCAGGGGCGGGAGCTCTTCGAGCAGCTCCTCGACGCCGACGAGCCCGCCGGCACCGACGACGCCCGCAGCTTCGGCCTCCGACTGGCCTTCGCCCGGTACCTCGCCCCCCAGGCCCGCCTGGGCCTCCTCGAGCGCCGGCGGGCCCAGCTGACCCGACGCCTCGCCGTCGACCGGACCCGGGCCGCCGGGGAACGGCTCGACGTCTACACCCGCTCCCTCGTGGAGCACAGCACCGAGGCCACCGAGCACGACATCGCCTGGCTGGACCGCTTGATCGAGTCCGAGCGGCAGAAACAGACGACACCACGAACCGACAGCCGCGAGCCCCGAAACGGGGACGCCGTGACAGCAACGAAGGGAACCAACCCATGAGCACCATCCGTGTCGCCATCGCCGGCGTCGGCAACTGCGCCAGCTCCCTCATCCAGGGAGTCGAGTACTACCGGGGGGCCGATCCCACCGAGACGGTGCCCGGCCTCATGCACGTGGTGCTGGGCGGGTACCACGTGGGCGACCTCGAGTTCGTGGCGGCCTTCGATGCCGACGCCGCCAAGGTCGGGACCGACCTGGGCAAGGCCATCTTCGCCGGTCAGAACAACACCATCCGCTTCGCCGCCGTGGGCGAGCTGGGCATCACCGTCCAGCGGGGTCCCACCCTCGACGGGTTCGGTAAGTACTACCGGGAGACGGTGGAGGAGTCGCCGGCCGAGCCGGTCGACGTGGCGGCGGCGTTGCGGGACTCCGGGGCCGACGTGCTGGTCAGCTACCTTCCCGTCGGATCCGAGCAGGCCCAGCGCTTCTACGCCGAGGCCTGCCTCCAGGCCGGTGTGGGCTTCGTGAACGCCATCCCGGTGTTCATCGCCTCGGACCCCGGGTGGGCCCGCCGGTTCCGGGCCGCCGGCCTTCCCATCGTGGGCGACGACATCAAGAGCCAGGTGGGCTCCACCATCGTCCACCGGATCCTGACCCGCCTGTTCGAGGACCGGGGTCTGGCCCTCGACCACACCTACCAGCTCAACGTGGGCGGGAACATGGACTTCAAGAACATGCTGGAACGGGACCGCCTCGAATCCAAGAAGGTGTCCAAGACCCAGGCCGTCACCAGCCAGATCGAGCACGGCACCCTCCCGGCCGACGACGTCCACATCGGACCGTCCGACCATGTGCCGTGGCTTCACGACCGCAAGTGGGCCTACATCAGGATGGAGGGTCGGAACTTCGGTGATGTGCCCCTCAACCTCGAGCTCAAGCTCGAGGTGTGGGACTCGCCCAACTCGGCCGGTGTGATCATCGACGCCGTCCGGTGTGCCAAGGTGGCCCTCGACCGGGGCATCGGGGGACCGCTGCTCGGACCGTCCGCCTACTTCATGAAGTCGCCGCCGGTGCAGTTCCACGACGACGTCTGCCACGACATGGTGGAGGCGTTCGCCGCCGGCGAGCCCAATCCCGTCTGGCCCGAGGACTGACGACGGACCGGCCCGATCAGGACGGCCGGGCCCACCACTCCCGGAGCCGCTCCTTCGCCTCCTCCTCACCCAGGGGGCCTTCGTCCATCCGCAGCTCCAACAGGTAGGCCAGGGCCCGGCCCACGTCGCGACCGGGGCCGAGGCCCAGTTCCTCCATGACCTGGGACCCGTCCAGGTCGGGTCGGATGGCGTCGAGCTCCTCCTGCTGGCGGAGGTCGGCGATCCGGGCCTCCAGCTCGTCCATGCGACGGGCCAGGGCCCGGGCCTTGGCGGCGTTCCGGGTGGTGCAGTCGCACCGGGTCAGCTCGTTCAGCCGGTCGAGGAGCGGGCCGGCGTCACGCACGTAGCGGCGCACGGCGCGGTCGGTCCACCCCAGCCGGTAGGTATGGAAGCGCAGGTGCAGATTGACCAGCTCCGTAACCACCTCCACATCATCGTTGGGGTAACGCAGGGCCTGCATGCGCTGGCGGGTCATCCGGGCCCCCACCACTTCGTGGTGGTGGAAGGTCACTCCCCCGTCGACGAAGGACCGGGTCTTGGGCTTGCCCACGTCGTGGAAGAGGGCGGCCAGACGGAGTAGGCGGTCGGGACCGGTCTTGTCCACTACGGCCAGGGTGTGGGCCAGCACGTCCTTGTGACGGTGGATGGGGTCCTGCTCGAGAGCCAACCCGGGCAGCTCGGGTAGGAACTCCTCGGCCAGGCCGGTCCGGACGACGAACCACAGGGCCACCGAGGGGACGGGGACCATCACGATCTTGTCGAGCTCGTCGCGGATCCGTTCCGCCGAGACGATGGCCAGCCGGTGATGGTCGGCCTGCACCGCCTCGACCAGACCGGGCTCAGGCTCGAGTTCGAGCCGGGCGATGAACCGGGCGGCCCGGAGCATCCGCAGCGGGTCGTCGGCGAAGGAGACGGCCGGGTCGAGGGGGGTGCGCAACCGGCGCTCGGCCAGGTCGACCAACCCGCCGAAGGGATCGATGAGCTCGAGGTCGGGCAGTTTGAGGGCCATGGCATTGATGGTGAAGTCCCGACGGGCCAGGTCGTCCTCCACCCGATCGCCGAAGGCCACGTCGGGCTTCCGGGAATCGGGTCGGTAGGCCTCGGCCCGGTGGGTGGTGATCTCGTACTTCTGGGTCCCCCGACGACACCCGATAGTGCCGAACCGCTTGCCCTGGGTCCACACCGCATCGGCCCATCCCGACACCACCGCCTCGATGGCGTCTGGCCGCGCATCGGTGGTGAAGTCGAGATCCCGTCCGGCCGCGGCGACGTCGGCGTCGGGCTCCGACACGATGGCGTCGCGTACCGAGCCCCCCACCAGGTACAGGGAGTGGGCGGCGGCGGCGAAGCGGGCGGAGAGGTCGGCGGTGGCCTCCACCAACGGTTGCAGTCGCTCGGGGAACACGCCGCCGAGGGTAGTGCGGCTGGCGTAGTCAGCCATCCGTTCTGGCCTAGGGTGGCGTCCGAAGTGGATCGGGAACGAGGCAGCCTGTGCCCCAGCGGCAGCCACCCCCGGGCGGGCATGCCCATCGGGGACGGGCCCGCCCCGATCGTCGGGGTGGGACTCCATGGCGTCCGGCCACGACCACCAGGCCCCATCCGCACGGGCGTGCGACTGGCGCTGGCCGCGGCCCTGGGGATCGTCCTCGTCGCCGGCGGAGAGACGGCGGGCGCGGCAGGTGGTGCGGTGTCCCCCACCGCGGCGGCGGGCCCTCCTCTCATCCTGGTGTCCCAGACCCCGTGGGTGACCCTCAACGGGTCCTTCGACCTCAAGCTGCGGGCCGGCACCGGCACCCCGCCGACGTCCCAGCTGGGCGTGTCGGTGAGCGTCTACCCCTGCCTGTCCAGCGTCTCGGCCTTCGACCAGTCGGTGAACTCGACGGTCGGCCCGTCGGGGACACCGATCGACGCCACCCGGACACCGGTGGCCGTCACCGGCCTTCCGGTCGTCGCCTCCGGCGGATTCGACCTGTCCCTGCCGGTCTATGTCGGCCACGGGGTCACCGGGCCGGCCGGTGGGTTCGCCATCGACCTGCCCGCCAGCGGGGGGCAGTGCGGAAATGCCCCCTCCGGCGTCTATCCGGTGCGGGTGCAGCTGGTCGACACCTCCAGCGGACAGGCCCTCGGAGGCTTCACCACCCACCTGGTCTTCACCGAGGTCCCGGCCTCCACCCAGAAGCTCCGGGTGGGGGTGGTGCTTCCCGTCGCCACCACCCTGAGGCCGGCCACGTCGCCGGACACCGCCGAGCTGACCGTCCGGCCCGGAGCCGCACTGGCCCACCCCCCGGCTGCCGCCACCGCGGCCCTCGCCGCCACGGTGGCCGCCATCGCCGAGGTGCACCCGGGCGTCGCCGTCACCCTCGAGGCCAGCCCCCAGACGGTGGCCGACCTCGCCACCACCGGCCACCAGTCCACGGTGGACCAGCTGGAGTCCCTGGCCGACACCCCGTCGGTCCACCAGCTCACCGCGGTCCCCTATGTACCGGTCAACGCCTCGGACCTGGTCGGAGCCGGCCTCAGCTCCGAGCTGGCCCTGCAGATTAGCCGGGGGTCGCAGGTGCTCGCCGGCTACCTGCCCCGGGCGGCGTCGCCAACGGCGTCGAGTGCCTGGATCACCGACGACGGGGTCGATGCCGCCACCCTCTCCCAGCTGGAGACCGACGGCTACCGTGAGCTGGTGGTGCCCTCCACCAGCGTTCCGGAGGCTCCGACCAACAGCTCGGCGGCGGAACCGTTCCCCCTCAGCCCCTCAACGGGCTCGCCGGTGGTGGCCGTGGCCGCCGACGCCGACCTGGCCTCCCGCTTCACCGGTGCCCCGGGGAACCCGGTGCTGGCCGCCTCACAGCTGGTGGCGGAACTGGCTCAGATCTACTTCGAGAAGCCCAACGACACCACGCCCCGCATCGTGGCCGCGGTCGCTCCGGGCAGCTGGTCCGACGACCCCTCCTTCGTCGGGACCCTGCTGGGGGCCCTGACCGACAATCCCGTGGTGGAGCCGGTGACCACCTCGGAGCTGTTCGCCACCCTCCCCACCAGCACCTGCCGTACGGCCTGCCGCAGCGTGGCCGGCACCAGTGGCGCCGGTCTCCCCGGCACCGCCATCCGGACCCAACGCCAGCGCATCCAGGGACTGGACGGGGCCACGTCCACCGCGCCCGCCCGTGCCCTCACCGCCCAACTGGGCGACCTGGTCTTGGCCGGGGAGTCCGAGCGGCTGCGTCCCCCCCAGCAGGCCGGCGTGGTCCACAACGCCGGCTTGGCCGTCAACGCCCAGTTGGACCAGTTGGAGGTGGCCGGGGACCAGAGCATCACCCTGACCTCGCAGCGGGGACGGATACCGGTCACCATCACCTCGGACGCGCCCTACCCGGTACACGGAACCCTGACCCTCACCAGCGACAAGCTGCTGTTCCCCGACGGCCAGACCCAGGCCGTCACGCTGCACCCCAACACCAACAACTTCTACGTGAACGTGGAGACCCGGGCGTCGGGCCTGTTCAAGGTGGGCGTCACCCTCTACTCCCCCACCGGCGGCGTCACCCTGGCCAGCGGGCAGGTGAGCGTGCGCTCGACGGCAACTTCGGTGGTGGGGATCGTCCTGTCCGTCGGCGCCGTGGCGGTACTGGCGGTGTGGTGGTTCCGCACCTCGAGGAAGCGGCGGCGGCGGGTCGCCGGTGACAGGGCCGAGGATGCGGAACTAACGGCGGATACGGCGTGAGCGGGCCCGACGTCGAGGTGGACGGACTGCCCCCCGCTCCGGACGGGGGCCGGCGCCGACTGGCCGGTGCCACCCTGGGGATGGCCGTCGGCACCACGCTGTCCCGCATCACCGGGGTCGGCCGGGTCATCGCCCTCACCCTGGCCCTGGGGGGCGGGGGCTTCGCCGACGCCTACAACCTGGCCAACACCACGCCCAACATCATCTACGACGTCGTGCTGGGCGGGGTGCTGTCGGCCACCTTCGTACCGGTGTTCGTCGACTATCTGACGACCCGGCGGAACAAGGAGGCCTGGGAGGCGATCTCGGCCGTGGTCACCGTGACCATCGCCGTGCTGGTGGCGTCCACCGTGGCCTTCTTCGTACTCACGCCCGGCATCATCCATCTCTACACGGTCACCAACCACCGCGCCGACGTCCACCAGCAGCAGCAGGTGGCCATCTTCCTCCTGCGGTGGTTCGTCCCCCAGTTGGCCTGTTACGGCCTCATCGCCGTCTTCACCGCCCTGCTGAACGCCCGGGGCAAGTTCGCCACCCCCATGTTCGTGCCCATCGCTAACAACCTGGTGGTGATCGGTGTCCTGCTGTGGTTCCACACCCTGGTGCCCCATCCCAGCCTGGCCTCGGTCGATGCCAGCCATCACGGCCTGGTGCTCCTGGGCATCGGCACCACCCTCGGTGTGGTGGTCCAGGCCGCGCTCCTGGTGCCCTCGTTGCTCCGGGCCGACCTGCACCTGCGAGTTCTGTGGCAGCCGGCCAATCAGGCCATGCGGACCATCACCCGTCTGGCCGGATGGACGTTCGGCTGGGTGGTGGCCAACCAGGTGGCCCTGGTCGTGGTCCTGGCCCTGGCCGACGGGGCCAAGATCCCCGGTGCGGTGTCGTCGTACACCTACGCCTACACCTTCTTCCTCCTCCCCTACGGAGTGGTGGCGGTCTCGGTCATGACGGCGGTGACGCCCTCGCTGTCGGCCCGTTGGGCCACCGGCGACCTGTCCGGCTTCCGCCACCGCATGGCCTTCGGGCTCCGGGGCATCCTGGCCATCATCATCCCCTCGGCGGTCGGGATGCTGATCCTGGCCCATCCCCTCATCGACCTGGTGCTGGCTCACGGGGCCGAGACCTCGGCCGACGCCGACTCGACCGCCGCCGCCCTGGCCATGTTCGCCCTCGGGCTCCCGGGGTTCTGCACCTTCCTCTACATGGTCCGGGTGTTCCAGTCGATGCAGGACACCCGGACGGCCTTCCGCCTGTACCTGGTGGAGAACGCCATCAACATCGTCGTGGCCCTGTTGCTGGTGGGTCCGCTGGGCGTGCGGGGGTTGGCCCTCTCCCTGTCGATCGCCTACTCGGTCGCCGCCCTGTTGGCCCTCTCGGTGGTGCGGAACCGGGTGGGGGGACTGGGGGGTCCCGAGCTCACCACCCCGGTGACCCGGGTGCTGGGGGCCTCGGCCGTCATGGCCGTGGCCACGGTACTGGCCCTCAGCGTGTCCGGGGCCTCCTCCGGATTCGGTCTGCTGGCCCGGGTGGCCTTCGCCGTGGTTATCGGGGTGGTGTCCTACGTGGCCACGGCCGGAGTGCTCGGAGCCCGCCAGGACCGTCGGATGAGGGAGGAGCGGGTCCACCGCGCCAACGTGATGGCGTCCTCGCCTCCACCGTCGGTCGGCGCCGGCCGTGACCGGCCCGAGCGACCCTCCCCCGACCCGTTCCGTGACAGACTCGACAGTCAGCCCGGTCAACTCCCGTACCGACACCTTCGGCCGGTGAGCGTGGCACCGGACGACGACTCGGGTGCGGGGGACGAACCCCCGACGGGGGACGACGAGGAGGACCTGGATGGCCCGGATACGAGTGGTGACCGATAGCGCCTGCGACCTCTCGGCCGCCATGGCCGACGAGCGGGGACTGACCATCGTTCCCCTGTCGATCCGCTTCGGCTCCGAGGAGTTCGTCGACGGTTCCACCCTCACCACCGACGAGTTCTGGGCCCGGTGCAAGGCCAGTACCGTCCTCCCCGAGACCTCAGCGCCCTCACCCGGCGCTTTTCAGGAGGCGTTCGTGGCTGCGGCGGAGGCCGGGTACGACGGGGTGCTGTGCATCAACCTGTCCTCGGAGGTGTCCGCCACCCACCAGGCCGCGGTGGCGGCGGCCAAGGGGGTGGGTGACCGGATCCCGGTCCGCACCGTGGACTCGCGCTCACTGACCATGGGCCTCGGCCTGATGGCCCTTGACGTGGCCGAACTGGCGGCCACCGGTGCCACCCTCGACGAGCTGGAGGACCGGGTGGGCGCCCTCGTGAAACGCACCCAGGTCTACGGCGTCCTCGACACCCTCGAACACCTCGAGAAGGGGGGCCGGATCGGCGGGGCCCAGAAGCTGCTCGGCTCCCTCCTCGCCATCAAACCGGTGGTGACCCTGCTGGACGGCCGGGTGGAAGAGGAGTCCAAGCAGCGCACCCGGGGTCGCTCGCTCCGCTACCTGGCCGACAAGGCCAAGGACTCGCCCCCCATCAGCCGGCTGGCGGTGTGCAACGGCGCCGCCGCCGACGTCGACGAGGTGATCGGCATGCTGGACGGCGTACCCAGCGATCATCCCCTGGTGGTGACCGACCTCGGGCCGGTGGTGGGCACGCACACGGGCCCGGGAACCATCGGGGTCTGCATCGTGACCCGGGAGTAGGTCACCGCCGGCCGGGACCACCGCGTACCGGCAGGCCAACCGGCCCATCGGACTATCCTCGCAGCATGGATCCGAAGCCCGACTCACCCGCTCCCCGCCTGCCCGGCCCCGGCGCTCTCGCCGACCTGCCCACGCGTGGCGCCGACTGGGTCGACACCGTGGTCGAGCTGCTACGGGACAAGACGGTCCGGCCGGTCACGCTGGTGGCCCGGGTGGTGGTCTTCGGGATCATCGTCTTCGCCGCCGCCGTCACCACGGTGGTCCTGGTGTCGATCGCCCTCATCCGCCTGCTCACGGTGTACGCCTTCGACGGTCGGGTTTGGCTCTCGGACCTGGTGGTCGGGGTGGTCTTCGTCGTCCTCGGCATCGTGGCCTGGTCGCAGAGGACCGCCCCGTCAGCGACCGCCGAGGAGGTGGCATGACCGAGTCCCGACAGGTGGTGATCGTCGGCTCGGGCCCGGCCGGGCTGACGGCCGCCATCTACGCCGCCCGGGCCCAACTCTTCCCCCTGGTCATCGAAGGCGAGCCGTCCTCGACCAGCGACCAGCCCGGTGGCCAGCTCATGCTGACCACCGAGGTGGAGAACTTCCCCGGCTTCGTCAACGGGATCATGGGACCCGAGCTGATGCAGGCTTTCCGCGAGCAGGCGGCCCGGTTCGGAGCCGACTACCTCACGGCCAAGGCGTCCCGGGTCGATCTGTCCCACCGTCCGTTCGGCGTGTGGGTGGGCGATCCCGACACCGCCGAGCCCACCTACGAGGCCGAGGCGCTGATCATCTCCACCGGGGCGCAGTCCCTCATGCTCAATCTACCCAACGAGGAGCGCCTCCTCGGCTACGGCGTGTCGACGTGCGCCACCTGCGACGGCTTCTTCTTCCGTGAGCGGGAGATCGCGGTAGTGGGCGGGGGCGACTCCGCGCTGGAGGAGGCCCTGTTCCTCACCCGCTTCGCCGACAAGGTCACCGTCATCCACCGTCGCGGCGAGCTGCGGGCCTCGAAGGTCATGCAGCAGCGGGCCTTCGCCCACGAGAAGATCGAGTTCCTGTGGAACTCCTCGGTGATCGACGTGCTGGGCGACACCACCGTGGCCGGCGTGCGGGTGCGAAACAATCAGAGCGAGGAGGAGACGGTCCTTGATGTCTCCGGGCTCTTCGTGGCCATCGGCCACCAGCCCAACACCTCCCTGTTCAAAGGGCAGCTGGAGATGGAGGACAACGGCTATCTCCGGACCTTCGACGGGACCCGGACCAATGTCGACGGGGTGTTCGCCTGCGGCGACGTACAGGACCACCGCTACCGCCAGGCCATCACCGCGGCCGGCTCCGGCTGCATGGCCGCCCTCGACGCGGAGAAGTGGCTCGAGGACCAGCACTCCGTAGTGTCCTGACCTCACGGCATCACGCCCTCCCCCGCCGTGGGGAGGCCGGGAATACCGGGGCCGGGACGGGGTTGATCTAACGTGTCCCACCAAGGGGCATCAGGCACGGCCCGCCGAGACGGGCAGGAGGAAGGGCCATCATGAGTGAGCAGATCACGACGCTGAACGACGCTAGCTTTGACGAGCATGTCAAGTCCTCGGACGTTCCCGTGCTGGTGGACTTCTGGGCGGAATGGTGTGGCCCGTGCAAGATGATCGCCCCGGTGCTGGAGGAGATCGCCACCGAGCAAGCCGGGAAGCTCGGGGTGGCCAAACTCAACATCGACGACAACCTGGACATCACCCGTCGGTTCGACGTCATGAGCATTCCCACCCTCATCCTGTTCAAGGACGGGGAGCCCGCGGCCCGCATCGTCGGTGCCAAGGGCAAGGGCCAACTCCTCCAGGAGCTCGCCGCCCACCTGTAGGGGCGCATGCGGCGATCGGGCCCCGCCGTATCGCGGTTCGACTGGTCCCACCGGGCCCGGGGTGAGCGCCGAGTCAAAGATCTGGCTGGAGGTCGGCAACAGCGGCCCTGAAGTGTCCGATGTGCAGCGTCGGCTCGAACAGTTGGCCTTCTCCACCGGGATCGACGCCGATGGCGCCTTCGGTCCCGGAACTCGTGCCGCCGTCGAGGCTTTCCAGTACCGGCGCGGCCTCCGGTTGGACGGGATCTGCGGACCCCAGACCTGGTCGGCCCTGGTCGAGGCGGGGCGTCGCCTGGGCGACCGGTTCCTCTACCGCCAGGCGCCCATGCTGCGGGGCGACGACGTCGCCGAGCTCCAGCAGCGGCTCAGCGCCCTCGGGTTCGACACCGGCCGGGTGGACGGGATCTTCGGGGACATGACGTCGGCGGCCCTGGGCGAGTTCCAGCGCAACGCCGGACTACCCGTGGACGGGATCGCCGGCGGGTCAACGGTGTCCGAGCTGCTGCGCTTCGGCACCCGCCACGACCACACCGAGCTGGTGACCTCGGTCCGGGACCGGGAGCGACTGCGCCAGGGGCCGCGGACCCTGGGCGGTCAGCGGGTGGCCATCGGCGAGGAGGGCGGCCTCGACGCCACGGTGGCGGCATTGCGTCGACTGCTGGTCAGTCACGGGGCCGAGGTCACCACCCATCACCATCCCGACGGCTCCATGCAGGCCTCGGAGGCCAACGCCGGCGACGCCCATGTCTACATCGGCCTCCGCCTGGCCGTCGGGGAGGACCACTGCTCCACCGCCTACTACGCCGGATACCGCTACTCCTCCCCCGGGGGGCGTCGGCTGGCCGAGCTCCTGCAGCGGACCCTCACGTCGTCGTTGGCCCTCCCCGACCGGGGCAGCCGGGGCATGTCCCTCCCGCTGCTGCGGGAGACCCGCATGCCGGCGGTGATCTGTGAGATCGGACCGGCCACGGTGGTGGTCGAACAGGCCCCGACCATCGCCCGATCCGTGGTGGAGGCGCTGACCGAGTGGGTCGACACATCGTGGGACTGACCTGGGGCAACCATCGACCGTCACCTGAGCACGACGGCGGCCGACGGCGGCATCTCTGACGTAATCCACAACCTCATGCACAGGTTGTGGATTACGCTCTACCGTGGGTTCAGGGATGAACTACCACTCTGAGTGACCACAGATCCCCTTCGTTGCGAGTTATGTCAAACGACCGCCACTCTGAGTGATGGCATCACACCGGGGTCGACTCGCCTCTCCCCACCATCAGCTTGTAGATGCGCTCGAGGTCCTCCAGCGTGGCGAACTCCACCACGACCTTCCCGTGCTTCGACGTGAGGTCGACCTTCACTCTGGTATTGAGATGGCCGGAGAGCAACTCCTCCAACTCGAGGATTCCCGGTGGAGGAAGGCGCCTGGGGGCGCCGGGCGCTTGGGGCTGGTCGTCCACCGAAGCCACGGGGCGAGGCCCTTGGGCCGTGGTGTCGACGGCATCCGCCTCTCCCCCACCGTTGTGCTCGCGCACCAGATCCTCGATGGTCCGGACGGTCAGACCCTCGGCCACCACCGCCTTGGCCAGCATCTCCTGATAGCCACGGTCGGGAGTGCCGAGGAGGGCGCGGGCATGTCCGGGGCTGATCTGACCCTCCGACAGCAGACGCTGCACCCCCGAGGGCAGTTGCAGGAGTCGAAGGATGTTGGTGACAGCGGTGCGACTCTTGCCCACCCGCTTGGCCACCTGGTCGTGGGTGTAACCGAACTCCTCGATGAGTTGCTGATAGGCGGCCGCCTCCTCGAGGACGTTGAGGTCCTGGCGATGGAGGTTCTCCACCAGAGCCTGCTCCAGACTCTGGGTCTCATCAGACGTCAGTACCAGAACGGGGATCGACTGGAGCCCGGCCCGCCGGGCCGCCCGCCAGCGGCGCTCGCCGGCGATGAGCTCGAAGTCGTCGGCGGCGATACCACCGATCTGTCGCACCAGCACCGGCTGCAGCACACCCAACTCCTTGATGGAAGCGGCCAACGATGACATGGTGTCCTCGTCGAAGTTGACCCGGGGCTGGCGGGGGTTGGGCTTGATGCTTCCGATGGGAACCTCTCGAAGTGCCGACGAGCGATCACCCACTACCTCGTTGGGGATGAGGGCACTCAGGCCCTTGCCCAGTCCGCTACGTCGTGCCACCGCTGACCTCCTTGGCTAGTTCCCGATACGCGATGGCCCCACGCGAGGCCGGATCGAATGCAGTGATCGGCTGCCCGAACGAGGGCGCTTCAGAGAGTCTCACCGTCCGGGGGATCACGCTCCGGCACACCTTGGTCCCGAAGTGGAGTCGGACCTCGTTGGCCACCTGGTCCGACAACTTCGTCCTGGCGTCGTACATGGTGAGCACGATGGTCGAGATATCCAACTTGGGATTGAGGTTCGACGCCACCAGGTGCACGTTGCGCATCAACTGGCTGAGTCCTTCGAGGGCGTAGTACTCGCACTGGATGGGCACGAGCACCTCGTCGGCGGCGGCCAGGGCGTTGACCGTGATGAGCCCCAGTGACGGGGGGCAGTCGATCAGCACGTAGTCGAATTCGTCGATCACCGATTCGATGGACTTCTTCAGCTTCAACTCTCTACTGAACGCCGGGACGAGCTCGATCTCGGCGCCGGCCAGGGCGATGGTGGCCGGAGCCACGAACAGGTTCTTCATGCTGGTCGGCTCGACACAGTCCTCCAGCGACGAGTCCCTCATCAGGACGTCATACATCGAGAGTTCGAAGTTGCGGGCGTCGATCCCTAGCCCGGTGGTGGCGTTGCCCTGAGGGTCGAGGTCGATGACCAGGACCCGGAACCCGAGCTCGGCGAGGGCGGCGCCGAGGTTCACCGACGTGGTCGTCTTGCCGACGCCGCCCTTCTGGTTGGCCACGGCCAGGACGCGGGGGAGTGGGTTGCCCGAAGCGGCCTGAGCATCGACGCCCGGCTGCTCCTGCCCGTCGGGGACCGGATCCTCCGGGCGGGTGGCCACGGGCGCCACCACGGCCGGGGCGGGTGCGGGCTCCTCCGCCAGGGGTTCCGGCGGGCTGGTACCGACTTCGGTTACCGAGTCCAGCGGATCCATCAGGTCCTCCGCCGAAGCGACCGGCGGCTTGGGTTGAGGCTGCTCCACCGGCTGAGGCTGCTCCACCGGCCGGGTGACCTCGACGACGGGCTGGCGGGACGTGACCGGGGGGGTGACGGGGGCCACCGGCGTGTCCGAGACCCGCTCGATGTCCCGGAATGTCTCCTCGATGCGTCCGGAGGGCGGCTGGCCTACCGGCGGGTTCGGGGTCAGGACATTGTCCAGTTCGGCCTGGGCGGTAACCACGTCGGAGATGGTCTCTTCAATATTCCGTTGCGGTGGGGCCCCGCCCGGCGAACTCCCGGAAGGGGGTGGTGTCGCCGGTGGTGCGCCCGGGGGGGGGAGAACCCTCGATAGGCTCCGGAGCGGTCGGCGATGGGGGAGTCTGGATAAGGGTGACCGAGCCGGTTCCCACCGGAGTGGATCCTGAATCCGTACCTTGATCAGGCGAATCCTGAGAGGATGATCTATTTCGACCCCGACGACGGCCGCGCATTATCTCGTCCTTGGTTCTGCAGGCATCAAGGGACTCATACTTCACCGGTTCGACAACCAGGTCAAGCCTTTGCGGCAAATTGTTCCACGTGAAACCACGAAGTCCACCCGCAGGCAAGCCCACGGGACAAAGAAACCCCTCAGATTGGCGACGAAATGAACCTGATGCTCGGATGTGGACGCGGTCACCGCCCCGCTAGTGGAGATCCGGACGGGGCGGCTCGCTTCCACCCGACGGCCGATGGCCACGGCCGTCCGGACACCCCGGCTGAAGGGTGTCTGCCGATGTCTGATAGGGGAGTGACACCTCGACTGGATCGTCCTGGGCGTGACCAAAGTGACACTTGAGGGTTGGCCTCGCATTGTTCCACGTGGAACAATGCGAGCCCGGATGGTCCCCATCGCCCCACTTCTGCTCCCAGTCCCAAGCGCGGGCGCCAGGCGGCCCACCCTGAAGGAGCGGCCCTGCGTACACGAGGACGAGGGGCATGGCCTCGGCTGGGGTCAGAAGAGTGGCCGCTTGGCCGGAATCCCCACCCGTCGGGGATAGCGGTCCGGAGTCTTCCCCGACTTGAGCAGGACCTGATAGCCGAACCGGCCGTTGAAGCGAGTCCGCATTCGTCGGGTCAGTCCCACCTCGACCAATCCCTCTACCGGCCATCGAGCCTCGACGTCCTCGTGAGGGGGCTCTGACACCACCATCACGCCACCCGGTCCGAGGAGCGGCGCTCCACATTCCACTGTCACCGCCGGACGGCCGAAGGAACGGGCGGTGACGAGTTCGAACATTCCACGATACCGGTCGTCACGACCCACTTCCTCCGCCCTGCCCCGGACCACGACCATCGTCGACCCCCGGTCCCAATCGGCTATCTCGGCCGAGAGGAAGTCGGTTCGTCGTTCGCTGCCGTCCATCAACACCAGATGACAGGCTGGCCAACACGAGTGGAGCACAAGTCCGGGTACGCCCCCGCCCGTCCCGAGATCGACCGCCGTCTCGGGAGGTCTCCCCAGCACAGCTTCAGCGGCAGCCACGAAGCCCAAGGCATGGTCGATCTGATCATCCACCGGCATGCTGCCGAGAAATCCGTGAGCGGCGGATCGGTGAAGGGCGGCCGTCACCTTGCCGTCCACCCGGGCACGGAGCGCGGGGCGGAGTCGTCAACTTCCACGAATCCCTCGACCTTCTGTCGAGGGATCGAATCCGGACCGTCGGGGTCGTACGGCCTCGACGGTGGTTCCTCGTGGTCGATCGCCCGTCACCAATGAAAACGGCACCGAGCGGAGCCCGGTGCCGTTTTCGGCCACCAACGGGAACGTCCCCATCGTCAACTCGAGGGTTGAATCACCACGTATCGGGAAGGCTCCGTGCCGTCGGATCGCGTCTCGACGCCGTCGATCTCGTTGACGGTGTCGTGCACGACCTTGCGGTCGGCGGGTGACATCGGCTCGAGCGCCCGTTCCTCACCCGAAGTCTTCACTTCAGCGACGATGCCCTCGGTAAACCGCCGCAGGGCCGCAGCCCGCTTCTCCCGGTATCCACCGACATCCACCAGTATGCGGTCCGTCCTGACTTCAGACTGCCGCTGAACGAAGGTACGAGTCAGATCCTGGACCGCCGACAACGTAGCCCCCCGCGGACCGACGAGCAGGCCGAGGTCGTCTCCGATGGCTGCCACCTGCACGGTGTCCTCGTCTAACTCGACGAAGCCGACATCGGCATCCAGTCCGAACTCCCGCACCAGGCCGGCTACGAACTCCGTCGCCGCCTCACCCTGTTGTTCGAGGGTCAGTGACTCTTCCATGGTGTCCTCACTATCTCCGGTGCTCTGCCCGGATCCTTGCTTCGATTGCGCTTTCGGCTCTCCGCCGTTCGATGCGGCTCCGCGTGAACCCCGCCTAGTCCGGCTCCCCGATCCGGACGAGGTCGCCCGACCCGATCCGTTGGCGACCGGCGCTATCCCCCCGTTACCCGCCACCGGATCCGCCGACCCGGCGTCGGATCCGGTCGACCCTCGACTCTCGATCTCCCCGGAAGAATCCGACCCACCGGTGGTCGCCCCACTGCGGGATCGGTCGCCCCGGCCGTTCCCACCCTTGTTCGCCGACGAGCCACCCCCCCGGGGTCGATCGCCGCCGCCACGGTTGCGGTCGGGCCGCTGTCGGCGGCCCCGCTTGGGCGGGGGAGCGACCGGTCGAACCCGGGCCTGAACCCTGGCCTCCCCGCGCACCCTTCCGAAGAGCCCGGACTTCGGCTCGCTGAGGATCACGAATTCGGCATCGTCCTCGGCCACCCCAAGGAGATCGAGCACGATCTCCTTGGCTTCGGGCAGCGACTTACCACTGGCTTCCACCCACTCCACGCTCTATCGCGCCTTTCGCTCGCGCTTGGCCTTGGAGCGCGGATGCTCCTTCGGAGCGCTGGATCCACTCGAGGCGGTTGCGGACCCCCCCGATCCGTTGCTCCCATTGCTGCCGTTGCCCGACGGCTTGGCCGGCCCCCGACGGGAACCGTTCCCGTTGGTCGAGCTCGGGGTCCGCTTGCCGTTCGTCCCGCCGGTCGACCCGGCCCGTTTGACGGTGGCGGTGGCGTCGACGTCAGCGGCGGTCTGTACCGGACGGCGAGTTCTGCCGTTGGCGTTGCTACCTCCGGACCCACCCGACCTGGCCGGCGGCGCCTTCTTCTTGGCGGTACCGGCCGCGGAAGCGCTCCCCGTCTTGGGTTTGGGCAGCGCCCGCTCTGTTCGGTCCACCACCGGACCCTTCGGCTTCTTCTTCTCCGTGGCGGTGGCGTCCACGGTCGAGGGTGGTGGTCCACCCACCATGCCGCGACGGAACAGGATTTCCTGAGTGGCGATTCGGATGGCGCTGGAAACAATGAAATAGACATTCAAAATAGCAGCAACATTTATATAAATAAAACCGAATATTAGCGGCATGTATTTCTGCAGCATGGCCGCCTGAGGATTGGCCTGCGCGGCACCGCCGTTCCGCTTGTTGAGCCGCGACATCTGCAGGTACTGGAGTCCGACCGATCCCACCACCAGCAGCAGGAAGGGGATGGCCACGAAGATCGAGCTGTGATGGGACAGCAGCTTCTGCGAGAAGTCCATCCCGAAGGAGATCAGCTGGCCGTGAGCTGCGACGATGTCGTGATACATCTTCGTCGTCTCCGACGTGTACCGGGGATCGGCGCAGACCGTCTCGGCACATTTACTGGCTTTGTTGGGGATGATCGATCCGGTACTGGTCAGAGTGTACGGAATGGTGACACCCTTGGCGACGGTGTTGGTGATCCCTCGGATCACGCTGTAAAGGATGAAGAATGCGGGCATCTGCAACAACATCGGTAAGACACCCGGAAGCCGGGTTTACTTTGTGCTCTTTGTAGAGCTTCATCATTTCTTCATTGAGTTGGGCGCGGTTCTCGGCGCCCTTGTACTTCTGCTGAAGCTTCTTCATCTCCGGGCCCAGCGCCTGCATGGCCGCCATGTTCTTGGTGCTCTTCACCGTGAGCGGGGTGAGGAGGGCCATGATCACGATGGTGAGGAGGGCCACGTCGATCGGGTAGTTCGGGATGACCGAGTAGAAGAAGGCCAGGACGGCCCCGACTGCGTCCAGCAGGGGCTGGAAGATCTTGCCGATCGGCGTGGTTATGGATGCGTACATGGGGTCCTCCGGTCGGGGACGGGGTCGACGCCGTGTCCGCCCCAGGGGGCGCACCGAGCCAGCCGGCGTGCGGCCAGCGCACCGCCCCGGAGCGCTCCGTCGCTCTCGATCGCTTCGATGGCGTACTCCGAACAGGTCGGGATGTAACGACAGCCGGTGGGTCGGCCGCTCCGGGCCAGCTGATAGCCGCGGATCGCCCTAGTCATCAGCCCGACGACCCGCCCCGAGGGGGCGGTCTCCGGCGGGTCCGTCCTCACCTGCTCCTGCGTCGCCAGGGCCGTCATGGGGTGGCACCGGCGGTTGGGGCGGGGTCATGCGCCGCCCGTCCTACGGCCTGTTCCAGCGCTTGGCTCATGGCCACCTTCAGTTGATCGAACGCCAGACGGGGCGCCCCGGGACCGGTACGGATGAGATAGGCACCGGCCGGCAGGGACGGCGTATGCCCGGAGAGGATCGACCGAAGCCGTCGCCGCAGTCTGTTCCTCGTCACCGCATTTCCCATTTTCCTGTTGATCGCGTAGGCCACTTCACACCGTGACCAGGTACTTTGTGGAATGAACACCACAGTGAGGGGACCGGAGCGCCCCCGCGTGCGGGACCGTCTCAGCTCCTCGAAGGTGTGCCGCGATCGGACCGGTGCTAGAGCCGTCAGGGAACCCCCTCGGGAAGTCACACTGACAGGCGATGGCGTCCCTTCGCCCGGCGCGACCGGATCACCGCCCGGCCGGCCTTCGTCGACATCCGCTTGCGGAAGCCGTGGGTCTTCGCCCGCTTGCGTACGTTCGGTTGATAAGTGCGTTTCATCCATCCACATCCTTCCTCTCCCTGAACCGGGGACATCGGCGTCGCGTTCGGCAGGGGGCCCGGTCACAGGGATCAGGGCATTCCCCTACATGCTAGGCGCGAATCGTCCGTCGCTCTAGTCGAAGGTCGGGAGGCGCACAGAGTGGTCACGGTGTACCGTTCCGAGCACAGCAAGCGGCGCTGCCGGCCGGAAGGAACGCCGTCCGTCACAACGCTTGCCTCGGAGAACGACGCAGGACAACAAGACGGAACGACGCTCCACCCCCATCCTGACGGAGCGCACACCCATCGGTACTCGTCCACAGCTGTGGATATCTTTGTGGACCGATTGAGCCGTCCAAGGGCGGAGGCCCACGTGAACGACACTGATGAGTTGTGGATATTGTGCTCGGAGGCCTTGCGTGAGCAGGTCTCCGACTCCATCTGGCAGGCCTATCTGTCCGGAATCACGCCTCTCTCCATCGCAGGTGGCGAGATCGTGCTCGGCGTGCCCAACACCCTGATTCGTGACCGCGTCGAGTCCCGGTTCCTCGGACTCATCCAGGACACGGTGACCGGGACGGTGGGAAGGGACCTGGTTGTCCAGCTCGAGGTGATCGCCCCCACTCCCGAACCGGCCGAGGAATCGCTCCCGTCGGAATGGTTGCCGGAAACCGTCCCCTCGCCCCCCACCGACCGGAGGTCCCCCGCACCGTGGAGGGACGCCTCCTCCACCGCCCCCACCAACGGTCGGTCCGGCACATTCGAGTCGCCGGTGCTCGACCCCCGCTACACCTTCGACACCTTCGTCATCGCCTCTTCCAACCGCTTCGCCCATGCCGCCGCGCAGTCGGTGGCCGAGTCGCCGGCGCAGTCCTACAACCCGCTGTTCATCTACGGGGACGCCGGGCTGGGCAAGACCCATCTCCTCCACGCCATCGGCAACTACGTGTTGGACAACTTCACCGGACGTCACGTCCGCTACCTGACCACCGAGACGTACATGAACGAGTTCGTCGACGCCATCCGGACCAACGCCACCACGGCCTTCAAGCGCCGCTATCGCGAGTGTGACGTCCTCCTCATCGACGACGTCCAGTTCATGGAGCGCAAGGAATCACTCCAGGAGGAGTTCTTCCACACATTCAACTCTCTGTACGGCGCCTCCAAGCAGATCGTCCTCACCTCGGACCGGCCACCCAAGTCCATCGCCACCCTCGAGGACCGCCTACGCAGTCGGTTCCTCTCCGGGCTCATCACCATCGTGCAGCCCCCTGATCTCGAGACCCGCCTGGCCATTCTCCAGGCCAAGGCCGAGCACGAACAGGTCGATGTGCCCGACGACGTGCTGGACTTCATCGCCACCCACGTGAAGGACAACATCCGCGAGCTGGAGGGGGCGCTGATCCGGGTCACCGCCTTCGCCAGCCTCTACCGGCAGCCGATGAGCAGGGAGTTGGCCGAGCAGGTCCTCTCCGACATCGTCTCGGCTCACCAACCCCGGCGCATCACCCCCCAGGTGATCCTCGAGGCCACGTCCGAGACCTTCGGCTTCTCGGTGGACGAGCTCTGCGGTCCCAACCGACGACGACCCCTAGTCACGGCGCGACAGGTCAGCATGTACGTCTTCCGGGAACTCACCGACTTCAGTTATCCGGCCATCGGCCGCGAGTTCGGTGGCCGCGACCACTCCACGGTGATGCACGCCGTGGACAAGATCGGCGGACTGATGAAGGAACGGCATCAGATCTACAACCAGGTCACCGATCTCATCGTTCGGATCAAGAGCGGTGCGTGATCGCCGGTTCACACTCCCGGGAACTCCACCGCTCCGCACCCCTGTCAGCTCCGCCGGCCGGGTTCAGGCGATGTCGCCGCACATCTCTTTCCGGAGGTTGTGCACTATCTGTGGATATCTCGGGTTACATCTGGGGTAATTCTGTGAACCCAGATGAACTTGTCCATAACCTGTCACCCTCCACACATCCCCGAACCCCGCGTCCCGGGAAACAGTGGATGGAGCGGGGATGACCAAAACCCCGTGAACTGGGACGATCGAGGTTCATCCACAATCCACAGGCCTTATTACCATCACTACCTAATTAGATCTATAAAGCAAAAACGAGAAAGGACTCCCTGGTGAAGTTTCGATGCGAGCGTGACTCCCTGGTGGAAGTGCTCACCACTGCAGGCCGCGCCGTCAGTGCGCGGACAACCGCCATGGCGCTGGGAGGAGTCAGGATCGAGGCGTCCGGAAACCACCTGGCCGTGGTGGGCACCGATCTCGATCTGACGGTGCACGCCTCCACCGAGGCCATCGGGATCACCGACGGTGTGTGTGTGGCTCCGGCCCGCCTCCTGGCCGACATCGTCCGGTCGCTCGAACCCGGGGCGGTGACCATCGAATCCGAAGGGGAGAAGATCGAGATCGGCGCGGCCCGCTCGCGCTTCAGTCTCCGGACCTTTCCGGTGGACGACTTCCCGACGCTGCCCGAACCCCCCCAGCCAGCGACCTTCCTGGCTGCCGACAGTCTGGCCAGTGCCCTGCGCCAAGTGGTCCGGGCCGCTTCCGCTGACGATGCCCGACCCCTCCTCACCGGTGTGCTCATCGCAGCCGAAGGGAGTGGTGTACGACTGGTGGCCACCGACTCCTACCGATTGGCCATGCGGGACATCGACGGGAGCGATGCCCTGGTCGACAGTGCCCAGATTCTGGTCCCGGCCCGGGCCCTGTCTGAACTGCAGAAACTCTCCGTGCTGGGTTCGGCGGGCCGGGAGGCGAGCACCACGGCCGAAGGGGACGGCAAGGCAGGTCCGACGGTCGGGCTCTCGGTCGGTGATCACGACGTGACCTTCACCGCCGGGGGTGTCAAAGTCAGCACCCGACTTCTCGACGGCAGCTACCCCGACTACCGCCAGCTGATCCCGGCCGAGTACCCCAACCGGCTCCACGTGGGCAAGGACTCCTTGCTCGACGCCCTGAGACGGGTGCGGTTATTGGTCCGGGACAACACCACGCCGGTACGGCTGTCGATGCGTTCGGGAGGGGTCGACCTCACCGTGGTGTCCCAGGAGGTGGGTGACGCCAGCGAGACGGTCGACGCCGACTTCGACGGGACCGAGTTGACCATCGCCTTCAATCCCACGTATCTGATCGACGGGGTGGAGGCGGTCAGTGGTGACGAAGTGCTACTGGAGACGGTGGACGCCACCAAGCCGGCCACGGTCCGAGCCGCGGAGGAGACCAACTTCCGGTACCTGTTGATGCCGGTACGGGTGTCCTGAGCCGCTGGTCGGCCCCGCCCCCGTGTATCTCGTGTCCCTGGCCATCACCGACTTCCGCAACATCATCGAGCTGTCCATCGAACCCGACCCGGCGGGCACCACGGTGATCACCGGCCGCAACGGAGCCGGCAAGACCAGCGTGCTCGAGGCCATCAGCTACCTGTCGACACTCCAGTCGTTTCGCGGCTCCCCCCGCGAGGCGCTGGTCCGTCGGGGCGCGGACCAGGCCATCCTTCGGGCCGAGACCCTGGTGGAGGGGCGGGCCGTGACCATCGAGGCCGAGATCTCGGCGACAGGACGGTCGCGGACGATGGTCAACCGGCAGAGCGTGCGGCGCCGGGGCGACCTGCACCAGGCCCTGCGGACCACCGTGTTCTCGCCCGAGGACATCGGGGTCGTCCGCTCGGGCCCGGCCGATCGGCGCCGATTCCTCGACGAGACCCTGGCCGTGGTGGATCCGAAGGCGGCCCGGGTCGCCGAGGATGTGGACAAGATCCTGCGACAGCGGACCGCGCTCCTGCGCACCTCCGGCCGGCGGCTCACACCGGACGTGGCCGACACGCTCGACGTGTGGGATGCTCGCCTCGGCGTGGCCGGCACCTCCCTGGTTGAGTCCCGGGAACAGTTGGTGGAGGAGCTGGCTCCCCTCGCCGGGGTCCACTACTCGCGGCTGGCCGGCACCGACACCGTCCTCGGTCTCGAGTACGTCCGTTCGTGGGCGGGCCCACTGTCCGACGCCTTGTTCGGGGCCCGGGCCAAGGACCTCGAGCGGGGGGTCTCGACCATCGGACCCCACCGGGACGAGCTCGAGCTGGCGGTGGGTGGACTCCCGAGCAGGACTCACGCCTCCCAAGGGGAGCAGCGCTCCCTGGCCCTGGCTCTGCAGCTGGCCGCCCATCAGCTGGCCACCGAACGCCTGGGATCGGCCCCGGTCCTGCTGCTCGACGATGTCTTCTCCGAACTGGACCCCTTCCGGTCGCGGGCCCTCCTGGCCGGGCTGCCCCGGGGCAGGCCCTGCTGACCACCGCCCTTCCGGCCCCGGTCGAGGTCGAGCCGGCCCGGGTCTACGGGGTGGAGGCGGGGGGCGGACCGACATGGTCGGACCACCGGGCGCGGCCGAGGTGGAGCCGGAGTAGTGCCGCCACCGTCCGACCGGGGCGACACCGGGCCGCGACCGCTCGACGCCTCGCTCGACGCCGTCTCGAGGAAGCTGGGTATGACGGACTCCCGGGGCCAGGGACGTCTCTTCGCCCACTGGTCCGAGATCGTGGGCCTGGGGATGGCCGAGCACGTCCGACCAGTACGACTGGATGCGGAGTCGCTGGTGGTGAGCGTGGACCACCCGGCCTGGGCCACGCAGGTGCGCCGGATGGGGGACCAGCTCCTCGACCGGGTGGCCGAGGAGACGGGGGCCCAGCGACCGTCCCGGGTAGAGGTCCGCGTCCAGCGCTGACAGCACCCGTCGGCCGCCGACCATCGGTCCGGAAGGGCACCCCCGGGAGCTACACTGGGTACCTTGGAATCGGGGAACCGCCACCGTCTCCGGAATGCGCCGAGCGCACCGCCGACGGGCCTGTCCCGCCGGTTCCCGATCAGTCAATCGATGTTGGAAAGGGCGCGCCCGTGGCGCTGAAACGAGACGACGACGGCAGCATGGGGGAACCGACCTACAACGCCGAGGACATCACCGTCCTGGAGGGTCTGGAGCCGGTCCGGAAACGCCCGGGGATGTACATCGGATCCACCGGTCCCACCGGTCTCCACCACCTCGTCTGGGAAGTGGTGGACAACGCCGTGGACGAGGCCATGGCCGGATTCTGCACCGAGATCGACGTAACCCTGCTGGCCGACGGCGGGGTACGGGTGGCCGACGACGGCCGGGGCATCCCCACCGGACCGATGAAGGAGCAAGGGGGGAAGTCCGCCGCCGAGGTGGTCCTGACCGTGCTCCACGCCGGCGGCAAGTTCGGCGAGGGGGGCGGGTACAAGGTCTCCGGCGGGTTGCACGGTGTGGGGATCTCCGTGGTCAATGCGCTGTCCACCCGACTGGTGCTCGAGATCGACAGCGAGGGTGACCACCACACCCTGGAGTTCAAGGACGGCGGCAAGCCCATCGGCAAACTCGAGGTCACCGGTAAGGCACCCCGGGGCCGCACCGGAACCACGGTCACCTTCTGGCCCGACGCCTCCGTCTTCGAGGAGGTGGAGTTCCGGGCCCAGACCGTGATGGAACGGCTCCAGGTGATGGCGTTCCTTAACAAGGGTCTCGAGATCCGCTTCGTGGACGAGCGGCCCGACGGCAAGATGTCCCAGGTCTTCAAGTACAAGGACGGGATCATCGACTTCGTCCGGCATCTCAACGCCTCCAAGGAGGCCCTCTTCCGCAAGGTCAGCTCGCTGGAGCAGAAGGAGGAGACCATGGAGGTGGAGCTGGCCCTCCAATGGAACACCGGCTTCTACGAGAGCATCCACTCCTTTGCCAACGGCATCTCCACCATCGACGGCGGCATGCACGAGGAGGGGTTCAAGAAGTCCCTCACCAACGTGGCCAACAAGTACGCCCGGGCCAAGGGCACCCTGAAGGAGAAGGACGAGAACCTGCGCGGGGAGGACATCCGCGAGGGTCTGACCGCCATCATCTCGGTCCGGTTGCAGGACCCGCAGTTCGAAGGGCAGACCAAAGCCAAGCTGGGCAATGTGCCGGTGCGCTCGCTGGTGGAACGGGCCACCAACGAGAAGCTGGCCGAGTGGTTCGAGGAGAATCCCCGCGAGGCCGGACAGATCATCCAGAAGAGCATGTCGGCGGCCCGGGCCCGGGTGGCGGCGCAGTCGGCCCGCGACCTGACCCGTCGCAAGTCGTCGCTCGACGGAGCCGGACTGCCGGGCAAGCTGGTCGACTGCTCGTCACGGGACCCACGCGAGAGCGAGCTGTTCATCGTGGAGGGCAACTCGGCCGGTGGGTCGGCCAAGGACGCCCGCAACCCGAGGACCCAGGCCATCCTGCCCATTCGGGGGAAGATCCTCAACGTCGAGCGGGCACGCATCGACAAGATGCTGAAGAACACCGAGATCCAGGCCCTCATCGCCGCCATCGGCGCCGGACTGGCCGAGGACTTCGACGTGACCAAGGCCCGCTACCACAAGATCATCATCCTGGCCGACGCCGACGTGGACGGATCCCACATCCGGACGTTGCTGCTGACCTTCTTCTTCCGCCAGATGAAGCCGCTGGTCGAGGGGGGCTTCGTGTACGTGGCCCAGCCGCCGCTTTACTCCACCCTGGTGGGCAAGGAGAAGATCTACCTCAAGGACGACGCGGCCAAAGCGGCCTTTCTGGTCGAGAACCCCAACCACAAAGCCGACTTCCAGCGCCTCAAGGGGCTCGGCGAGATGGACTTCGGGGAGCTGCGCGACACCACCATGGATCCGGGCCGGCGGTCCCTCCTCCAGGTGGCCGTGGAGCAGGCCGCGGTGGCCGACGAGGTGTGCTCGGTGCTGATGGGGGAGGACGTCGAACTCCGGCGCCACTTCATCCAGACCAATGCCAAGGACGTGCGCTTCCTCGACATCTGAGGAGGCCGTGGGGCCCGTTGCCGGTGGCGAGGGACGGGACGGGACGAGACGAGTGAGACGGAGAAGGACACCGCATGCCAGGACGTGACAACGACGGTCGGGGGATGGACACCGACGAAGATGTCTCGGGCTTCATCGAGCCCATTGAGATCCAAGAGGAGATGGAGCGCTCCTTCCTCGAGTACTCGATGTCGGTCATCGTGTCGCGGGCCCTGCCTGATGTGCGGGACGGTCTGAAGCCGGTCCACCGCCGGATCCTGTACTCCATGTACGACCAGCGCCTGCTGCCCGATCGACCCCACACCAAGTGCGCCAAGGTGGTCGGGGATGTCATGGGCTCCTACCACCCCCATGGCGATTCGTCGATCTACGAGGCCCTGGCCCGTATGGTCCAGGAGTTCTCCATGCGTCACCCCCTGGTGGACGGGCACGGCAACTTCGGCGGTACCGGCCCCGACGAGGGCCCGGCGGCCATGCGCTATACCGAATGTCGGCTGGGCTCCCTGGCTCTCGAGTTGATGGCGGGCATCGACCAGGAGACGGTCGACTTCACCCCCAACTACGACGCCACGTCGGTGGAACCGACGGTGCTACCCTCTCGTTTCCCCAACATCCTGGTCAACGGCTCACAGGGGATCGCCGTGGGGATGGCGACCAACATCCCGCCCCACAACCTCGGCGAGGTCATCGACGCCACCGTCCACCTGCTCGAGCACCCCGACTCCACGCCGGACGACCTCATGGAGTTCGTGAAGGGCCCGGACTTCCCGACTGGGGCCCTCATCCTCGGGCGTCAGGGTATCCTCGACGCCCTCCGAACCGGCAAGGGGTCGATCAAGCTCCGGGCGGTGGCGGAGATCGACGAGGGACGGGACGGCGCCACCCGCATCGTGGTGTCGGAGATGCCCTACCAGACGTCGGTGGCCACGGTGGAGAAGAAGATCTCCGAGTTGGTCCGCACCGGTGACATCGACGGGATCGCCGAGGCTCAGGACGACTCGTCCGGGGGCAAGACGCGTCTGGTCATCCGGCTGAAGCGCGATGCCAATGCCAACGTGGTGCTGAACAACCTGTTCAAGCAGACCCCGCTGCAGACCAGTTTCTCTGTGAACGCCGTGGCCCTGGTGGACGGGGTGCCCCGCACCCTCAATCTGGCCCAGATGCTCACCCACTACGTCGCCCACCAGATCGAAGTGGTCACCCGGCGGTCCCAGTTCCTGCTGGACAAGGCCCGGGCCCGGGCCCACGTGGTCGAGGGACTACTCAAGGCCATCGACATGCTCGACGCGGTGATCGCCGCCATCCGGGGATCCGAGGACCGGCCGGCGGCGATGGAGGCCCTACGGGCGACCCCGTTCGACTTCTCCGAGGAGCAGGCCAACCACATTCTCGACATGACGCTGGCCCGGCTGACCCGGCTGGGCCGTACCAACCTCGAAGACGAGATGGCCAAGCTGCTGGAGGAGATCGCCGAGCTGGAGTCCATCCTGAACGACCCGGCCAAGCTGCGTGGGGTGATCGCCACCGAAATGGGCGAGATCCGGGAGAAGTTCGCCGACGATCGCCGCACCAGGATCACCCACGACCCCGGCGACATGAACGTGGAGGACCTGGTCGACGACGAGGAGCTGGTCGTGACCATGAGTCGCGCCGGGTATATCAAAGCGGTCTCGGCTGACGCCTTCCGCACCCAGGGCCGGGGGGGCCGGGGAATCCAGGGGGCCAAGCTGAAGGAGGAGGACCTCATCGACGACGTGGTGCACACCTCGTCACATGCCCACCTCCTACTGTTCTCCAACCGGGGTCGGGTGTTCCGGCTGCGGGCGCTGGAGATCCCCATGAAGGAGCGGACGGCCCGTGGTACCGCCATCGTGAACCTGCTGCCCCTGGCCCCGAACGAGAGCATCCAGGCCATCATCGGCACCCGCGACTTCTCCGCCGACAACTACCTGGTCTTCGCCACCAAGATGGGCCAGGTCAAGAAGACGGCCTTCAGCGAGTACGACAAGTCGCGCCGCGAGGGATTCATCGCCATCAACCTGCGCGAGGGTGACGAGCTGGTGCAGGTGGTGGAGACCCACGGTGATGACGACGTCTTTCTGGTGACCCAGTCGGGCATGACCATCCGCTTCTCCGAACAGGACGTTCGGGCCATGGGCCGGGACGCCGCCGGGGTACGGGGCGTGCGGTTGAAGGCCGGGGACGAGGTGGTGTCCTGCGACATCGCCCGGGACGAGGCCGACATCCTGCTCGTGACCGACGCCGGCTACGGGAAGCGCACCAAGGTGGAGCGGTTCAACCGGCAGGCCCGTGGCGGTCAGGGGGTCCGGGGCATCCGGCTGACGGCCAAGCGCGGCAAGGTGGTGGCCGCCTTTATGGCGGGACTGGATGACGAGATCCTGCTCATCTCCACCACCGGCGTGGTGATCCGGACCGCGGTGCGGGAGATCGCCTCCCAGGGTCGGGATGCCACCGGCGTGCGGGTGATGAACCTCGATGACGGCGATGCCGTGGCTGCCGTGGCCCCGGTGGCCGGCGAGGTCTCGGGGGAGGGATAGCCCGAGTCCAGGGATCCGGTCGGAGCGTGGTGTAGCGTCGTGCACCGGTTTACGGGGCTATAGCTCAGTCGGTTAGAGCGCAGCACTGATAATGCTGAGGTCGCTGGTTCGATTCCAGCTAGCCCCACCACCGAACCTGCGGGGCCACCACCACAGTCCTGCTCACAGGGGTGTCCGGCTGGCTCGCCCCCCTTTGGGCCGATCGGGAGCTGGTAGCCCAACCGTCGGCCCGGGACCGGTGTCTCGGTGACAATCGACGGTCACGCGTGCCGATAGCGAAGAACGGCAATGGGCGTGAAGACTGCGAGCAACGCCACCGACCAGGTGACGGCAAGACCCACATCGCTGCTGGAGCCGACGAGGACCGAGCGGACGGCATCCACCATGGGGGTGATCGGCTGGTACTTGGCGAACGGCTGGAGCCAGCCGGGCATCGTGGGTACGGGCACGTAGGTGCTGGAGATGAATGCCAGTACGAAGGCGATCATGGACATTCCCTGCGCCGCCTGGCTGTTCGGCGCGACGAGACCGATGACCAGAAACACGACAGTGAACACCACCCCGTAGAGGAGGCACAGTCCGAGGGCAGCCACACCCTGCGCAACGCTGCCTTCGAGGCGAAACCCGAAGAGGAAGCCGAAGGCGGCGGTGGCGCAAATCGCCCAGCCGTTGGTAACCGAGTCGGCGACCGTTCGTCCCCCTACGATCGAACGGCGCGGTATCGGGAGTGAGAGCAGTCGGTCGGTGAAGCCCTCAGCGCGGTCATCGGCAACGGCCACGGCGATGCCACCCCCGGTGAAGAGGACGATGGTGGCAACATACCCTGGGACCAGGTAGTAGACGTAACTCGAGGCCCCGGTGGTGACAGCTCCACCGAAGACGTAGCGAAAGCTGAATAGGAACAGGACCGACTGGACCATGCCCATGGCGAAGAGTCCCGGAGTCCGGAAATACTTCCGCAGGTTCCGGCGCGTGACTTCCAGGGTCGCCTGGATCGCCGTCGGTGCCTGGGTCGGGGCGGTGATCGTCGGCGTCATCGCAGGCCCGGATCGGGTCGGATATCGGGCGTTGTCGGTGCGCTGACACCGCCACCGGTGAGCGCCACGAAGACCTCGTCCAGAGTCGGTCGGCGCAGTCCGATCTCACCTACGGGTAGGGAGGCGTTGTTGAGGCAGTCGATCACGGCACCGAGCTGGGAGGTCCCGTTTGTGGTGGCGATCGTTGCGCTCCTTCTGGAGTGGTCCAGCCGGGCGGAGCCCGACGTGACCTGTTCGAGGATTCGACCGACCGATTCCAGTAGTGATGGTTCATCGACACTGATCTCGATGACCTCCTGCCCTATGCTTGTTTTGAGGTCGTCCAGCGTGCCGGACGCAACGGCTTTGCCGTGGTCTACGACGACGACGCGATCAGCCAGCTCATTGGCCTCGTCCAGGTAGTGGGTGGTCAAGAGGACGTTGGTTCCGTGGGCGACGAGATTTCGCACGGCACCCCACACCTCGATGCGGCCCGAAGGGTCGAGGCCAGTGGTGGGCTCGTCAAGCAACAGGAGTCGGGGGGCACCGACCAGGCTCGCTCCGAGGTCCAGTCGGCGGCGCTCGCCTCCTGAGTAGGTATGGCAGCGCCGGTCTGCCACTGTTTCGAGTCCGAGTTGCTCGATCACCATCGAACCGGCCCGGTTGGCATCCTTTTTGGGGTGTCCGAAAAGCCTGGCTGTCATGACCAGATTCTCACGGCCGGTCATGGTGGGCTCGACCGCTGCGTACTGGCCGGCCAATCCGATGTCACGGCGGACGGCCAGAGGGTCGCGCACGACATCGGTGCCCCGAACCCGGAGCACTCCGCTGGTCGGGGCGATGAGGGTGGCAATGGTCCGGATGAGGGTTGTCTTGCCCGCACCGTTTGGCCCCAGGATGGCCAGTACCTCCCCGTCGGGGGCAACAAGGTTCAGGCCGTCGAGGGCGGTTGTGTCCCCGAATCGGACGGTGAGGTCTCTCGCCTCGAGAAGCGGGGTTTCCGCTGTCGTCAGGCTCATGATCTGTGGTGCTCCCCGGTGGTGTAGACGGGTGGCCCAGGGGTCGAGCTTTCCGGCCGCCTGATCGGGCCCTCTGATCAGTTGGGTCTCCAGGGTGGGCGTGGCCGGCGCTTCCGCAGCCGCGTTGTCCTCCAGTGTCACGTTGGTATTCCCTCCCTGGGCTTGGCTGGCAGCACGGCAGCTCACCCAGGGCATCGTCGCATAGAGACTAGTCTTTTGTCAACCTATCTCTTACAAACTAGTAGCCTAAGGTCCACCAGATTGGGCCCGATGGTTAGGGCGGAGGCGACTAGTACGCTGAACAAAATGGATTCGAAGTTCCGGCCATCGCCGCTGGCCCTGGCCGTGCTGAGCCTGCTCGAGGTCGGACCACTCCACCCTTACGGCATCCAGCGCCTGATCAAACAGTGGGGAAAGGACAAAGTCGTCAATGTGGGGAACCGGGCCAACCTCTACAAGACGATCAAGAGGCTTCAGGAGGCGGATCTGATCGCTGTTCGCCAAACCGAACGCGACCAGCAGTATCCGGAGCGCACCGTCTACGAGCTCACCGACGGCGGGCGACAGAAGTCGCGGGAGTGGCTCATCGACATGGTGTCGACTCCTCGCAACGAGTTTCCCCAGTTCCCAGCGGCGCTCTCGTTTGCCATGCTCCTGGATCCCGAACAGGCGGCCGTGTTGCTCGAAGAGCGGGCTGGCCTTCTGAGCGAGCGCGCCGCTGCCTACGAGCGCGATGTGGAGGACAACTCGGGCTCTCTGCCTCGGGTGGCTCTGCTTGACGATGAGTACCAACTCGCCATGACGGCCGCTGAGCTGGCGTGGCTCGAAGCCACCATCGGCGATCTGCGAGCCGGGCTGCTCACCTGGGGTGATGACCTCGCTGACGCGGCCAGGACCTCGCTGGATGACGCCGGACTCAGCGGGGACGACCTGACGGCGTAAGAGCGGCGCCATCACCGTTCGTGTCCTCGGTGGGCACGACACGGGGGAGTAGAGCGGGGGCGAGAGGGCCAACCGAGTTGGACGCCCCCAGGCCCGGCACCGAGCGTGTAGGAGGTCATCGACCCCGAGCCGCAGGTGTCCCATCGACAGGCTGGTCGAGGCCGGATCGTCTTCGGTCGTGGCCGGCCGTCCCGGCGGCCCGGTCGGGCGGCGGCCCGATTGGTGTCAGACGCTGGGGGGGAAGGCGTGGGCCAGTGCCGTGGGTTCGGACTCCCCGGTGGGTGGGGTCATGAAGATCAGTCCGAGGCACATCTCATCGGTCGACCCGTCGCCCCAGGTCACGAAGTGCGGGGGGATCTTCCTCAGGATGGGGAGCTCCTGTTCCCGGGTTGGATCGTAGGTGCAGGTGACACCGATGGTGTCGCCGGGACCCACGGCGACGGGCTTGGCCAGGTCGTAGCCACGCTGGTAGTGGAAGTCGTAGTCCTTCACGTCGAGGAGCGTCTGCTGGGTCGCCGTCCCCGGATTGAGCACGAACGTCATCCCCACCCCCAGCAGGTGCATGTGGGGTGCCAGCTCGACGATGTTCCCCTGCCCCCTGATGGGCCAGGTGCAGCTGGTGGAGTCGCCCACCGGGGGAGCGGTCACGCTGCGTCCACAACGCGCCTCGAGCCCGTCGACGAGCAACTCCTGGCTGGTCCCGAAGCGCTGTCCCACGCTGGCCAGCTCGGCCGACCGACTGCACATCGGCCCCGTGGCTCCGGACGGGCAGGGGACGTCCGGCGGAGCGGCGGCCAGCTGGAGCCGCAGCGGACGCAGCGGTGTCGTGGCCGGAACCGTGTCGAGCGTGAGCTTGGACCGGACCGGCTTGTCCCCGGCCAGGAGGTTGTAGTGCTCCTGCATGATGACCAGGCTGCCGGCCGGCATGGGAGCACCGGTTCCGGTGGGCTCGGTCGAGAGATTGTGGCCGGGTCCCCAGGCCGTGAGCCACGGGGTCCCGCCGTTCAACGACTGGCCGGCGGCGGCTCCCGACAGGCTGGACTCGCCGAAACAGGTCCAGCCCTTTCCGCCCGCGTTCTGCGCCTCCGCCTCGGTCACCAGATCCGGCGGCACGGCGTAGGTGATCTCATGATGGACTTCGGGACTGTTGGGCTGGAAGTCGATCGATGTGATGAAGGCGTTCGTGGCCAGATGCGGGTCGAGCAGCGTGCAGTGGTAGTCATCGGTGCCCCCACCCGGCGGTGCCTTGGGGGTATAGGCCGTGGGAGCCTGCAGGACGATCTGGCTCATGGCCGGCGCACTGGCGCCGGCCCTCCGCACGGCAACGAATGCCGATGGGATCAGCATGGCCACCGCCACGGTGACGATGACAGGCCTCTTGTGCACGCGCCCCCTCCTGTCCCGTCGTCGACTCACCAGGTGACTCACCAGGTATAGACGATGGAAGTTAGGAATCTGTGAGGTTCCACGGGACGGGCGGAGATCCGACCGGCGGTTCACCCCGGTCCGGGTGACCGGCCCGGAAGGTCCCGGGACACCGACCCCCGCCACCGGGGCCTACGCTTCTCCACGAAGGACTCGACGCCCTCGCGGGCGTCCGCTTCCGACATCAGCAGGTGGTGGAGGTCGGTTTCCGACTCCTCCACCTCGGCGGCGGACCGGTCCCACGTATCCCACAACAACTGCTTGCTCACCGCCACCGAGAGGGGCGCGGCGTTGACGGCTACATCCCGGGCCAGCTCGACGGCCGCCGGCACCACCTCGTCGGCTGCCAGGGTGCGACTGCAGATGCCGAGCTCCCGGGCCTCATGGCCATCGAAGGTGCGTCCGGTGAGCAGGATGTCGGCGGCGGCCGACATCCCGGCGGTCCGGGGGAGGGTCCAGTGGGAGTAGGCGTCTCCCATCATGCCCCGACGCACCTGCACCACGCCGTAGGTGGCGTCGGCGGCGAAGATGCGGATGTCACACTGGAGGGCCAGGGTGAGTCCCAGGCCGATGGCGTGTCCGTTGACGGCGGCGATGACCAGTTTGCGGACGTCCCACGCCCTCATCGTGGTGCCGGCGGCACTGAACCCCTGCTGTGGCCGGGGTCGGAAGGTGTCTCCGCCCCCGCTGAGATCGGCGCCGGCACAGAAGGCGGGGGGAGTGCCCGTGAGCACCACGGCTCCCACCCCGTCGTCGGCGTCACACGCCCGGTAGGCGTCGGACAACTCCCGTCCCATGGTGCTGTTGAAGGCGTTCCGTGCCTCGGGACGATCGAGGGTAATTACAGCCACGCCCTCGGTGACCTCGTACCGGATCGATTCGTGGGTCATGGCCGTCGGGGATCGATGGTGGGTCCGGCCCGGTCAGGGCTACCGGTAGGGGTCACGGGGACGGGGAGCACCTCCTCGGCTCGACGGCCCTCGACGGCCCCGACCGCGGCAACGAGGGAGGCCATTCGACCATCGGCTTCGCTCCGGCTCACGGTGGGCTCCCATCGGTGGGTGAGGACCGCCCGGGACGCCACCCGTCGGTGGGGTGCGGTGCTGCCGGGTCGTCGCCCTGATGGTACGCCTCTGGCCCCTGCTGGCACGCACCGCCGGACCCCTCCTGTGGCGGGATCCGCCGCTACCGTTCACCCTGGTCAACCGGGCTCCGTGAACCGCCCGCGGCCCGGTCGGCTGTGAACCCGGCGACGCCGCGCTCGGGCGCACCTAAAGCGCCAGGTCACCCATGTCGATGATGGGGGTATGACCCGAGCCGGGCTGGACCGTGCCCCCAGCGAGATCCTCGCCGGCAACCAGCCTGCCCTGGTCCGGCTGCTGGACGAACTCCCCGACGCGGTGATCGTCATCGACGCCCACGGCGTCCTGCAGTGGGCCAACCGGACTGCCGAGGTGCTGCTTGGCCGGTCCATGGCCGACGTCATCGGGGTCAACGGACTGGACCTGGTCCACCCCGACGACATGGAGCTGGTACTGCTGTCGCTCGCCACCGTGCAGGAGAAGCGGGTGGGATCGCCGATCGAGATCCGGCTGCTGACCACCACCGGGTGGCGCCTGATGGAGCTCATCGGTTCCCCGGTGACGTGGCTGGTGGACGGGGCCATCCTGCTGACCGTGCGTGACCTGACCCAGCGGCGGCAGTACGAGATTGTGCATGACCACGATGCCCGGCTGCGTTCGCTGGTCCAGAATTCGGCCGGGATCACCATGCTGGTGTCGCCGGACGGATGCATCCAGTCGGCGTCGGGAGCACTGACCCGCATCCTCGGCCAGGACCCCGAGCTGGTCGAAGGTCTGCCACTGGCCGATCTGGTGGTCGAGGAGGACCGACCCGAGCTGGTCGGCGCGTTCGAACGGGCCTCCCGAGGGGCGTCGGTGGCCGGCCCGGTCAAGGCCCTCCTGTCGTTGGTACGCCACGGCAACGTCGGCTCACTGCCGTTCGAGCTGGCCATCGTCAACCTGATCGACGACCCGACCGTGGGCGGCTACGTCGTCACCGCCCACGACATCACCGACCAGAAGCGGGCCGACCTCCAACTCCGCAAGGCCCTGTCCCTGCTGCAGGCCACATTGGATGCCACCGCGGAGGGGATCATGGTGGTCGACACGGGCGGCCAGATGGTGAGCTTCAACCAGCGGCTGATCGAGATGTGGATGGTTCCCGAGTCGATCCTGGCCGGCAACCGCCGCAAGGTGACGGACTTCGTGAGTGAGCAGCTGGCCGACCCCGAGGAGTACCGGGCCCGGGTGGAACGGGTCTACCGGGATCGTGAGGGCGAGAGCCACGACACACTGGAGTTCAAGGACGGCCGGGTGTTCGAGCGGGTCTCCCGGCCGCAACGGGTGGACGGGGACGTCGTCGGCCGGGTGTGGTGCTTCCGGGACGTGACGGAACGGAAGCGCCTGGAGGAGCGGCTCTCCTATCAGGCGTTCCACGACTCCCTGACCGGGCTGGGCAACCGCGCCCTGTTTCAGGACCGGCTGGCCCACGGGGCGGCACGGATGGCACGCTCCGGGGGCCATATGGCCGTCCTCTTCGTCGACCTCGACAACCTGAAGGCGGTCAACGACTCACTGGGCCACGCCGCCGGTGACGCGGTGCTGGAGGCCACGGCCCGGGCCATCTCCGGCTGCCTGCGGGAGTGCGACTCGGTGGCCCGCCTCGGTGGGGACGAGTTCGGGATCCTCCTGGAGGACGTCGGTGGGACGGCTGACGTCCTCGGTTCGGCGGAGCGGGTGCAGGTCGCCATCCGCCGACCGGTGCGGGTGGCCGGACGAGAGATCGTGGTCACCGCGTGCATCGGCGTCGCTGTGGACGCCCCCGGCGTGACCGCCGACCAGCTCCTGTGCAACGCCGATCTGGCCAACTTCGCGGCCAAGGAGGTCGGCGGCGACCGGATCGCCGAGTTCACCGACCGGATGCACGCCGCCCTCACACCGACCGTCTGATCCCGATCGGGCCCCGTTCAGCTCACGTCGCGGGCCCGAACCGGTTCCAGTCCCAGACCATCATGGACTCGTAGGGCGCGGCCAGCACCAGGCGGGACGGTGCGTCCCGCCACGCCCGATCGAGCACCGGGGCCAGTCGTTCGCCGACGACGGCCGGCTCGTCGTCGAGGTAGCAGACCGTCATGCGGTAGCGGCCGTCGGTGAACATGGGCCGACGGATCGACGGGGTGGTGGCGAAGGACCAGGCGCCGGCCACGCCGTCCACCGAGACCAGTTCCGGGAGGATGTCGGTGTGCATGTCGCTGGAGGAAGGCGTCCTGAGAGTCGTCCCCGTCCAGCTTCCTCCACGATGAGGTCGACCCCCCGATGGGGCCGGAACGGCACCACTTCGGACGAGATGAGCGCCCGGGGGGCGGCGTGGGCCTCGAGGCAGTCGGAGGGCCCCCCGGTAGTGCGAGGGCAGGGACACGGGGAACCGGCCCAGCTCGGCGAGGTGGCGACCCAGCCTCAGGAACTCGTCGATGGTCTCGTCGAGGGGATTTCCCATCAGGTAGAGCACCACGTGCTCGACCGCGACCAGTCACCGACCTCCGCCGCCCGCGCCTCCCGGCAGGCCCGGGTGGACGCCCACCGCTGGCCCACCACCAGTCCGGGAAGCTGGTACTGCTCGGGCATGTGGTCCAACTGGTGCCAGTCGAGGTACTCCCGGTCGTCGCCGGAGGTGGCGTGGTGGGACAGCGAGAAGAAGCCAGCCTTGACCCGGTTCATCGGATTCCCTTCCGCACCAGCTCGGCCAGGGCCTCGAGCTGCTCGAGATAGTGGTCCAGGGAGTGGTGGACGAACCCCAGCTGCACTCCGGTGGCGCCGGCGTCGGTCGAGCGGCGAGAACCGTGCGGGCCCCGTCCGGGTCGTCGAGGGGGTCGAGGGGCCGGCCGTTCTGCAGCACCACCTCGAGCGGGTCGGCTGCGGGCCTCCCACGCCGGGCGTGTCACGGGCCCGCTCCACCATGGCGGCGACGTCGGCGGCCCGGAGGGCGAAGGGGACCCAGCCGTCCCCCAGCTCCACCGCGCGCCGCAGGGACCGGCCCGTGCGTCCGCCGATCCACAGCGGTACCGATGCCTGCCGGGCGCAGGGGTCCATGACCACGTCGGCGTACCGGTAGAAGGTCCCCTCGTAGGTCGGCAGGTCGGGTGGACAGAGAGGAGCGCAGGGCGGCCAGGGCGTCGTCGGCCCGGGCTCCCCGGTCGCCGAAGGGGGCCCCCAGCAGGTCGAACTCCTCCTCCAGCGAGCCGACGCCGAGGCCCAGGACCAGACGGCCGGCGCAGATCTGGTCGAGCGTGCCGTAGCGCTTGGCGATCTCGAGCGGGTGGTGATAGCCGAGGACCAGCACGTTGGTGGCCAGTCGGATGCGTGAGGTCACGGCGGCCAGGTAGCCGAACGTGGCCAGGGGGTCCCAGTAGCGGCTGCCCCGGGCCGCGGCCACCTCGGTGGGGATGACCACGTGCTCGCTGCAGGTCAGGTGGTAGTACCCGAGCGCCTCGGCGCCCGGGCCACCGTGGCCACCTCGTCGATGCCGGCATCGACCTCCCACGCGGCGTGTCCGCCCGGGAGCAGGGTCAGGACCGGAGTGGTGATTCCCAGCCGCACCGGCAGCCGGCCGTCCGACGACGGTGCTGCCGTGCTATGGCTGGCGCCCTGAGGGGCCACGGTCCCTCCTTCGGACGGGCGGTCCGACCGGGTGAGGGTAGCACCGACGCCTACCCGCGCCCGGGGCCCGCCCGGGCGGAGGTTCGGCGGCCGGGAGGGGGCTAACGTCACCGCCAGGGGCACGGATGAGCCGAGGAGTGTCACATGGCAGAGGGTACCAACCTCGACGGCCACCACCGGGCCACCGTCGAGAAGATCTTCCAGCACCCGGCCGGCCACAACATCCAGTGGCACGACGTGCTCTCCCTCCTCGAGCAGCGTGGCGACGGTGGACGAGGAGCACGACGGCCGGTACAGGGTCAGGCTGGGTTCGGAGACCGAGACCTTCGACGCCCCCCGGGGCCACGACATCGACACCCAGATGGTGGTGGATCTGCGCCGGATGCTGGCAGGGGCCGGGATCGACCCCACGGCTCCTGACCGGCCTGTCCCCGTCGACCGTCATCGAGGGAGCGGAGCACCGTGACCGACTATCCGAAGCTGATCACCCGACTCAACCATGTCGAGCCGGTGCCCCGGCGGATCCGGGCGGTACACGGCGGCCGGGTCATGGTCGACACCGTGGCCGCCCGGTACGTGTGGGAGTGGGCCAACTACCCGCAGTACTACGTGCCCCGCAGGACGTGGTGGAGGATCTGCTGGTCACCGATGGCCGGACCGAGGACACCTCCCGGGGGACGGTCCAGTGGAATTGGTTGGCCTCGACCGGTGTCGACGGCGCGCCGGCGGCCCGACTCGTGGTGTCGCTCCGATCATCCCCGGCTCATCGACACCTTCCGGTTCGACTGGGACGCCCTCGATCACTGGTTCGAGGAGGACGAGGAGGTGTTCGTCCACCCCCGCAATCCCTACTGCCGGGTGGACGCCCTGCGCTCCGCCCGGCCGGTGCGGGTGGCTCTGGACGGGGTGGTGCTGGCCGAGTCGGCGTCACCGGTCATGGTCTTCGAGACCGGGTTGCCCACCCGGTACTACCTCAACCGGACCGAGGTGCACTTCGAGCACCTGGTCCCGACCACGACCGTGACCCGATGCCCGTACAAGGGCACCACCACCGGTTACTGGTCGGTGGTGGTCGACGGCGCCACCCACGCCGATCTGGCCTGGAGCTACGACTTCCCGACCCGACAGCTCCTCCCCATCGCCGGGCTGGTGGCCTTCTACAACGAGAAGGTCGACACGTACGTCGACGACGAGCTCCTCGAGCGGCCCCGTACCCACTTCTCCGATTGAGCTTGGGCCCGACCACGAGCCCTGGGCTGCTCCCCGGTGTGCCCCGGGAGCGACCCGTCTGCCATGCTTGGACCCATGATGGACGATCTCCTCGGGGCCAACCGGGCCTACGCGTCGGCGTTCTCCCTGGCCGGTATCCCGGCCCGGGCCGCCAAGGGGTTCGCCCTGGTCACCTGCATGGACAGCCGGATCGAGCCGTTGACCATGCTGGGGCTGGCCCCGGGTGACGCCAAGATCCTCCGCAACGCCGGCGGGCGGGTGACCGACGACGTGCTGCGGTCGCTGATCCTGGCCACCAACTTCCTCGGCGTGGACCGGATCGCCGTCATGCAGCACACCGACTGCGCGCTGGCCAACCGTGACGACGACGGACGTCCGGTCGGACCTGCCCGAGCGGGCCCGGGCGGAGGCCGACGCCTGGGAGTTCCTGGCCATGCCCGATCCGGACGGCGCCCTGCGCCACGACGTGGGGCTGGTGCGGGCCTGCCCGCTCCTGCCGGTCGGGATCCGCGTGGAGGGGTGGCGCTACCACGTGGAGACGGGCGTGGTCGAGCGGGTCCTCACCCGCCTAGCCGGCGGGGCGACGAGCCGGGCCGGGCCGGCCGGGCCGGTCGGCCGCCGACTGGGAGGGCCGGACCGTGGCTCGGTACGCTGGATCCGTGCCGGAGATGCAATCGATGCTCGGGATGCCGGGCATGAGGTACATCCCCCTCGACTCCCACACGGCGCTGGCCCAGTGGCAGTTCAGCCCGTTCCCCCTCCTGGTCCTGGCCGCCGTGGTCGTCACCGCCGCCTGGTACCTGCGGGCCCGGTCGCAGCTGGCGGCGCGGGGCCGGCGGTGGAGTTGGAAGCGCACGCGTCTCCTTCCTCGGCCGGACTGGTGGCCGCTGGACGTGGCCCTGCAGTCGCCGGTGGCCACCTTCACCATGGAGTTCTTCCAGGCCCACGTGATCCAGCACCTGCTGTTGATGGTGGTGGCGCCGCCCCTGCTGGCCATGGGCGCGCCGATGACCCTGGCCCTGCAGACCTCGGGCCGGGACGACCAAGGTGCGTCTCCTCCGGATCCTCAACTCCCGGCCGTTCCGGTTGATGACCCACCCGGTGCCGGTGGTGGTTCGCCTACTACTTCTCGATGTTCGCCTTCTTCTTGACCTTCGCCCTCGGCGTTCGCCATGCACCACATGTGGCTGATGGACCTGATCAACCTGGCCTTCCTGTTCGCCTCCACCCTGTTCTGGTGGCCCATCGTGGGGCTGGACCCCATCCCCCACTGGCAGATGAGCCACGGGGCCAAGCTGGCCAGCCTGCTGATCGGTGTGCCGATCGAGTCGTTCCTGGCCCTGGCCCTGCTGAGCACCATCGCGGCCGGCGGCGTCCGATGTACACACTGGCCAGCACCCACGCCGGTGCCGGCATCCTGTGGGTCGGGGCCGAGCTCTTCACCTTCCTGGCGCTGATCCCGGTGTTCGTCCAGTGGGTCCGGCTGGAGGAGCGGAAGGGTGCCCGCTACGACGCCCAGCTGGACGCCGGAGCTGGCCGCGCAGACCGGTCGGACGGTCAGGACCGGCGACCGCCGCCGACTGACGGCCGACGTGCCCACCGGCCGGGCCGTCGGTCGGGCTCAGGATGAGGCGACGGCGTGAAGACGTAGGTGTACGGGGTGGCGTGCGGCGCGTTGTAGAACACCACCTTGCCCTTGACGGAGATGCCCACCACCACGGCCGACGATCCGACCTGCACGGTCATGGTCCCCTGGGCCGGGTAGCTGAGCCGCTTGCCGGCGGGCTGGACCCCGCTGACCAGCGGGTATCGGCGAATCCGAACTGGTGATCTGCACCCAGCACGGGCCGGTGGTGGTGACGTCGACCACGAACGTCCTGGGTGTCGACCGTGTAGTTGGAGCGTCTGGCCGCTGGTACCGGCGGGCACGACGGCGACGGCCGGTGCCGGTCGCGCCGTCGACCGGGAGGACGCCGACGCCTGGGCTCCCGCCCGGCTCGACCACCCGCAGGATGTGGGCGGAGGCCAGCCACTGGGGACGCTGCTGGCAGGATCACGGAGCCGGCCAGCACCAGCGAGCAGGAGCCCGGCGGCCACCCAGGTCAGCGACCTTCAGCGGACGTGGGCGCCCGCAGCTTCCGCCGGGCCCGGGCCACGGCCCGCTTGCTCTGGCTTGAGGTCCTGGCGCGGGACGACGGGGAAGGTGCCGGTGGGGGGACCGGTGGCCACGTCGTAGCCGTAGCCCCCGACCGCGGCGGTGGACCCGGCCCCGACCTTGGGGACCTGGCCGGTCTGGGTGAAGGCCCGGAGGTGGTCGGGTCCGGTGGTGACCGCGGCCACCACGTTGGTGACGGCGGCGCCGTTGTCGCTGCCGGCCGGACCCGGCCGGTGGCCGACGGCGAGCGTCGACCAGGCGTCGATCATCTGGAGGGCCAGGGCGTCGCCGTCCAGACCGAGGAAGGCGGCGTAGCGGCGGAGGGTGGAGAGGGCCAGGGCCTGGTCGGGGAGCCGGCCAGGTCACCCGACTCCAGCGCCTCGAGCTGGGTGATGGGCCGGCTCAGACGGTCGTGGACGGCCAGGAGATCGAGCCCGCGTTCCTCACGGGCCTCGCGGAGCAGCGTCCGATCTCCTCGGCGGAGGAGATCGGCTCGTCCTCTTGGTCGTCACGCCGGCGAGTCGCTGCCGCCGCGTTGCCGGATCACCAGCTGTCTCCTGACTCTTCCCCTGTGGGCTAAGCGTACTTGTTCACTGTCTCTTTTCGGCACGACGGCCGCCAACCTGTATCGGCCGGCCGACGCCGGCCCGCCTGGCCCGGAATGTTGCGAGCGCAACTAGTGTTGACACGCAGTCACAGGGACGTGGACGCCGCAGGTCGGTGCGCGGTGGCACCCTGAGAGCGGACGAGGAGGTTGGCCATGCCAGCAGTGACCGTGGACGATGTGGGAGCGCTGCCCGAGGATCGGGTCGTTGGACCCGGCCGGCGACCACCGGGCGGCCGGTGGTGTCGGTGACCACGGCCCCGGCCGGATTCGAGGGGGAGGGCTTCCCGGTTCGCCGGGCCTTCGCCGGGGTGGACCGCCGCTACCTCGACCCGTTCATCCACATGGACCAGATGGGCGAGGTGGAGTACGCCCCCGGTGAGCCCAAGGGGACGCCCGTGGCACCCGCACCGGGGCTTCGAGACGGTGACCTACATGATCGACGGGACCTTCCAGCACCAGGACTCCATCGGCGGCGGCGGGCTGATCACCGACGGGGACACCCAGTGGATGACGGCCGGCGGCGGGATCCTCCACATCGAGGCCCCGCCGGAGGACCTGGTGGCCAGCGGCGGGCTCTTCCACGGCATCCAGCTGTGGGTCAACCTGCCCCGGGCGGACAAGATGATCGCCCCCCGCTACCAGGACATCGGTCGGTCCAACGTCGTCCTGCTGTCCTCGCCCGACGGCGGCGCGCTGTTGCGGGTGATCGCCGGCGACGTGGGCGGCCACGCCGGGCCCGGCTCCACCCACTCGCCCATGGCCATGGTGCACGCCACGCTGGCCCCGGGGGCCCGGGTGGAGATTCCCGTGGCGGCCGGAGTTCAACGCCCTGGTCTACGTCCTGGGTGGCGCCGGTTCGGTGGGGCCGGACGGGCGCCCGGTCCGCACCGGCCAGCTGGCCGTCTTCGGCGACGGGGACTCGGTCACCATCGGCGGCCGACGACCGAGCAGGACTCGCGGACCCCGAACCTCGACGTGCTGATCCTCGGGCGGACGGCCCATCCGGGAGCCGGTCTACGCCTACGGACCGTTCGTGATGAACACCCACGACGAGGTGGCCCAGGCCTTCGAGGACTACCAGGCCGGCCGGCTGGGCACGGTTCCCGCCGACCACATCGGCTCGTAGGTCGGCTCCGACCGCCGGTCGGCCGTGATCGGCCACCCGGACGGTCAGACCGGGACCGGACCTCGCCGGAGACCCCGTCCACGTCGGCCAGGTCCTCCCTGGTGGCGTTGACCAGGAAGACCGCCGACAGGAGCGCCACCACCAGGCAGGCCGCCCCGACCAGGAAGCCGACGGTGTACCCGTGGACCTGGGCGGCCTGCACGTTGGCCCGGTTCGGGCCCGGGTCAGCAGGTAGGTGGCGGTGGCCGAGGCGGCCACCGTGTTGAGCAGGGCGGTGCCGAGTGACCCGCCCACCTGCTGGGTGGTGTTGACCAGGGCGCTGGACACCCCGGCGTCGTGGGCGCGGCACCCGGAAGAGGGCCGTGCTGCTCATGGGCACGAAGGCCAGGCCCATGCCCAGGCTGATGAGGATCTCGGCCGGCAGGACGTGGGCCAGGTAGGTCGTGTCGGGGGTGATCCGGCTGAGCCACAGCATGCCCAGGGCCGCGGCCGGCGAATCCGACGGCCATCAGCGGCACGGGGCCCGATCCGGGGGAGCAGCCGGCTGGACGACCCCGGCGGCCACGATGATCCCGGCCGAGAAGGGCAGGAAGGCGAAGCCGGACTTGAGGGCCGAGTAGCCCAGGTTGCCCTGGAAGTAGTAGGTGAGGAAGAGGAACATCCCGAGCAGGCCGGCACCGACCATGAACGAGCTCAGGAAGGAGCCGCCGCGGTTGCGCTCGAGGATGACCCGCATGGGCAGCAGGGGGTTCTTGGACCTGATCTCGATGAGCACGAAGGCGGCCAGCAACACGCACGGCGATGCCCAGGAAGCTCAGCGTGGCCGTGGCCGCCCACCCGTCTGAGGCGGCCTTGGTGAAGCCGTAGACCAGGGCCACCAGCCCGGCGGTCACGGTCACCGCGCCGGGGATGTCGTAGCTGGTGTTGCCGTGCGGCCTTGGACTCCCGCACCACCGGCACCGCCGCCAGGGCGGTCACGACGGCGATGGGCACGTTGACCAGCAGGCACCAGCGCCACGAGGCGTACTCGGTGAGCACGCCGCCCATGATGAGGCCGATGGCGGCGCCCGCCGCCGGAGATGGCCCCGTAGACGCCGAAGGCGGTGGCCCGCTCCTTGACCTCGGTGAAGGTGACCGAGATGAGCGAGAGGGCCGCCGGGGCCAGCAGCGCGGCGAAGGCGCCCTGCAGGGCCCGGGCCCCGAACAGCATGGCGGAGTTGACGGCCACACCGCCCAGGGCCGAGGCGCCGGCGAAGCCGAGCAGGCCGATGATGAAGACCCGCTTGCGTCCGACGTAGTCGGCGATCCGTCCGCCCAGCAGCAGCAGGCCCCCGAAGGAGAGGGTGTAGGCGGTGACCACCCACTGCCGGTTGGCCGTGGAGATGTGCAGGGCGTGCTGGGCGGAGGGGAGGGCGATGGTGACGATGGAGGCGTCGAGCACCACCATCAGCTGGGCCACGGCGATGATGCCCAGGGCCAGCCAGCGCTTGGGATCGGGCCTCGGATGCGGAGGCGGGTGGATGGCGCTGGGGATGCGTCGAACTCGGTGACGGTGGTCATCGGGGCTCCTCGGGTTGGGGTGACGGGTGGAGGACTGCGGAGGGGTACTACCGGTGCAGCAGTGGCAGGACGACGTCGTCCACCACATGGGTCGACGAACTCCTCGTCGATCGGCAGGCCATGGATGACCAACCGGTTGATGAGCAGTGCCGAGATCACCTCTTCCACGAGCTCCGCCGAGCCGCCTTGCGGCAACTCCCCCCGGCGGATGGCCCGCTCGATGATCCCGTTGAACTCCCCCTTCTTGCTGTCGATGATCTGGGTACGGACCAGCTCGGCCAGCTCCGGATCGGTGCGCATGGCCGACATCACGCCGGCGATGATGGCGGCGTCGACGTCGGTGGCCGAGCAGGCGATCTGGTCCAGGGCGGCCAGGAGGTCGCCCCGGAGCGAGCCGGTGGACGGCAACGGGCGTCGACGCCCCTCCGCCCTTCATCCGCCGGACCGCTTCGGCCACCACCTGGGCCTTGCCCGACCAGTGCCGGTAGATGGTGGCCTTGCCGGCGTGGGCCCGCTCGGCCAGGGCATCCATGCTCAGTCGGTCGTAGCCGACCTCCATGAGCAGCTCGAGGGCGGCGTCGAGGATGGCCTGTTCGCGGGCTTCGGCCCGCGGGCCACAGGGTCGGTCGGCCTTCTCGGCGGCCCCTTCAATGCCGTCAATGCCTACGGTGCTCACGCCACGCTGCTCCACTTGCTCAGAACGGAACGGTTCCGTTCACCAAAGAGTACAACGCCGGCGCGCAGAACGCAACCGTTCCGTACTGTTCTATGGCTGAGCTGGGATGACGGGTCCCCGAGGACCCGCTCAAGTCAGGAGCCCGCCCCGTCCGGCGGCCGAGCATGAACGGGTCCCACGGTTGCAGCGGGGTGACTGCGGCGGTGGGTGGGAGGAACGGGCCGGCGACCGACGTGCGGCCCCGGACCGGCCCCGGCCGGACGAACGGCTGGAACGGCGGGTGGGTCCGGGGTGGGAGGGACGGGGGACCGGGTGCATCGCCGTCTGCCTCGGTAGCGTCGTGGGCAAGACGGTGGCAAGGCCGGTCGCTCATCGTGGGGTGGTCGAGGGCGGGACGGCCAGTTGGTTCGGGACACCTCCCTCCTCGGTCCGGAGCGCATCGGGGACGTCGACGACGGCGGGGGTCGACGACGGCCGGGGAGGCACCAGTCCCAGCTCGGACGGGTGCAGTCGCAGCGTGTCGGACCAGTAGCGCACGGTCCAGGTGGGCCAGTTGTTGGTCACCCGGCCCGACGCCTGCTTGTACCAGCTCCGGCAGTTGGCCACCCAGGCCGTGTCGGCCATCAGCCGCTGGGTGCGCTCGTCGTCGCGCCGGTAGGCCTCCGGGGCCACCTCCACCGCCGGGTTTGTCGAGGAAACGGAGGCGTCGGTCTGGACGGCCACGGCCTGGAGCACCAGGTTGAGCTGGCGCTCCACCATGAAGAGGATCGAGTTGTGGCCCAGGTTGGTGTTGGGACCGTAGAGGAGATAGCAGTTGGGGAAGCCGGGCACCGCAATCCCGCGGTAGGCCCGGGCGCCGTCCTCCCACACCGCGGCCAGTGTCGTCCCCCCGTCGCCGGTCACCGGGATGTGGCCCAGGAAGTCGGTGGTGGAGAAGCCGGTTCCGAAGATCAGGGCGTCGGCAGCCCGGCGCCTCCCGTCCGTGGTGACCACGGCATCGGCCTCGATGTGGTCGATGGGCCGGTCGACCACCTCTACGTCGGGTCCCATGATGGTCGGGTACCAGTCGTTGGAGATGAGGATGCGCTTGCATCCGATCGGGTACCCGGGCACCACGGCGGCCTCGGGCAGACGTTCGGACACCACCCCGGCCCTGATCTGCCGGTCGAAGAGCTGCCGGAGGCGGGCGCCGGCCCAGCTGTCCTTGCGGAACCAGATCCAGCGGAACTCGAGGCTCCAGTAGATCCACCACCGGTAGGCCCGGGCCAACGGGGTGACCCGGTCCAGCAACCGTCTGGTCCTGGGCCGGTAGGCCCGGTCCTTCTTCGGGCCCACATAGTTGGGCGATCGCTGGTAGATGGTGACGCCGGCGGCGACGCCGGCGACCGGTGGCACGAACTGGATGGCGCTGGCCCCACTGCCGACCACGGCCACCCGCTTCCCACGCAGGTCGACGCGAATGGTCCCAGCGGGCCGAGTGCCAGGACGGTCCGGCGAACCGGTCCCTGCCCTCGAGGTCGGGGACGAAGGGCCGGTTGAGCTGACCGCAGGCGAAGATCACGGTGTCGGCCTCGATCACGGTGTCGCCGTCCGGCGAGGTCACCGAGACCGACCACCGCCCGTCGTCCCCGTCCAGAGTGACGTCCCGGACGGTGGTGTGGAGGCGGAGGTGGGGCCCGAGCCCGAAGCGGTCGACCAGGCGCTCGGCATAGGTGAGGATCTCGCGCTGGTCGGCGAACCGGCGCGACCAGTCCGACGGTGGGGGCGAACGAGAAGGAGTAGAGGTAGGACGGAACATCGCACCCGCTGCCCGGATACGAGTTGTCCCTCCACGTCCCGCCCACCCCGTCGGACTGCTCGATGAGCGTGAACGTCCGCAGGCCCGACCGGGCCAGTTGGATGGCGGCGCCCAGTCCGGCGAGGCCGCCGCCCACGATGACCACACGGGGCGGGGTCCGGCCTTCGCGTCGGGCCGTCGACACCGCCCGGGCCAGGCGCCGCCTGCCGATGCCCAACGCCATCGAACCCCCTCACCCTCTTGTCGGTACCGGCGCCGACGTTACCGGGTCGGCAGCCTCGAGCGTCCGGGAAAGGGGTCACGCGCCGCCGCCACACCATCCCTAGACACCCAGTCGGTTCGGTGTTACCTTGCCCCCAGCCAGGAGGGGTCCCCGCTTCATCTTCGCTTTCACTTGACCAGTGCAACGACGAGAAGGAGACGCCAGTGCCCGAGGGAATTGAGCCACTCGAGATCAGACCCGGAGCACCTGGGGGTCCGCACGGACGAAGAGCTCCTCGCCCAGCTCGGCTACAAACAGGAGCTGAACCGGTCGTGGTCCGGGTTCTCGAACTTCGCCATCTCGTTCTCGATCATCTCGATCCTGGCCGGGTGCTTCACCACCTTCTCCAGCGGCTGGAACGGTGGCGGCCCGGCCGCCATCGCCTGGGGCTGGCCGATCCTCGCCGCGCTGATCCTGTGCATCGGGCTGTGCCTGGCCGAGCTGGTATCGGCCTATCCGACCTCGGGTGGCATCTACTGGTGGGCGTCGAAACTGGGGGGGGCCAAGGCCGGGTACTACACCGGCTGGCTCAACCTGATCGGACTGTTGGCCATCGTGGCGTCGGTGGCGTACGGCTGCGCCACCTTCCTCGACCTGACGCTGGGCTTCTTCACCACCAGCTGGCATTCCGGCAGCCTCAACACGATCTTCCTGTTCTTCGTGGGCATCCTGGTGACCGCCGCCGTGGTCAACATCTTCTCCAGCCACCTGTTGGCCTGGATCAACAACATCTCGGTGTGGTGGCACGTATTCGGAGCGGCCGCCATCGTGCTGATCCTGATCTTCATCCCCGCCCACCACGCCAGCGCCTCGATGGTGTTCACCTCCACCGTGAACAACACCGGCTTCTTCGGCGGGAAGACCCATGGCTTGGGGTTCCTGATCGTGGTGCTGCCCATCGGAGCCCTGCTTACCCAGTACACCATCACCGGCTACGACGCCTCGGCCCACCTCTCCGAAGAGACCAAGAGCGCGGCGGACGGTGCGGCCAAGGGCATGTGGCGGTCGATCTTCTACTCGGCCATCGGCGGTTGGATCCTGCTGCTGGCCTTCCTCTTCGCCGTCCAGGACGAGGCCAAGGTCACCGCGGCGGGGGGCGGCGTGGCCACCATCTTCGCCCAGGCCCTGACCTCGCGGTGGGGTGCCACCGTGCTGCTGATCTCGACGGCCGGTCAGTTCTTCTGCACCATGGCCTGCATGACCAGCTGCTCCCGCATGCTCTTCGCCTTCAGCCGTGACGGTGCGGTGCCCGGCCACAAGCAGTGGTCGAGGCTGAGCGCCAAGCGGGTGCCGGTGGCCGGTGTCATCCTCACCGCCGTCATCGGGATCATCCTCACCTCACCTGCCCTGATCAAGGTCGACATCGCCGGCGCGGCCGTCCCGGTGGCCTTCTTCGCCGTCGTCTCCATCGGTGTCATCGGCCTGTACTGGTGCTTCTCCATCCCGATCTGGCACCGGTGGCGGATGGGCTCGTCCTTCGTCCCCGGGGGCTGGAACCTCGGCAGCAAGTACAAGGTCCTGTCCGTCATCGCGCTCATCGACGTCGTCCTGGTCACCTTCATGGCGTTCATGCCGACCTCCAACCTCGGTGTCCCCTGGGACACCGGGTTCGCCTGGAAGTACGTGAACTACACCATCCTGGTGGTTCCCGCCTTCATGATCTTCCTGTGGATCTACTGGCATGCGTCGGTCAAGAACTGGTTCACCGGGCCCAAGCACACCATCGACGTTCCGGACGTGCCGGACCCCGAGATACCCGTCACCGCCTAGCCGGGCGGGCCGGGGGGTCCACGGACCGGAGGGTCCACGAGCCATGGACAAGCTGCTCGACAAGATCGAGGTTCTGCGCGGCCGGACCCGCCAGGTCATCGAGCTCACCGGGGGCCTCACCAACACCAACCTCAAGGTGACGACCGACGAGGCTGCGTACGTGGTCCGGGTTCCCGGCCGCGACACCGGCGCACTGGCCATCAACCGGGACCACGAGTACCAGAACTCGGTCATCGCCGCCGCCGCCGGGGTCGGTGCGCCGGTCGTGGAGTATCTCGCCGACGAGTCGGTCCTGGTGATCGGCTACATCGACGGCAGGACCTTCACCGACGACGACTTCTCGGTACCGGGCACCATCGAGAGGGTCGCGGCGGCCTGCCGGCGGCTCCACCGGGGGGGCCGCTTCGTCAACGACTTCGACATGTTCGAGATCCAACGCGGCTATCTCGATCTCGTCCGGGCCCGGGGCTACCGGCTGCCGGACGACTACCTCGGGTTCGGGGACAGCGTCGCCCGGATCCGCGGCGCGCTCGCCGTCCGGCCGGCTCCGACGGTGGCGTGCAACAACGACCTTCTGGCCGGGAACTTCATCGACGACGGCGATCAGGTGCGACTGATCGACTACGAGTACTCCGGCAACAACGACGCCTGCTTCGAGCTCGGGAACATCGGCAGCGAATGCCACCTCTCCGAGGACGAGCTGGAACACCTGGTGACCTCGTACTACGGGAGACGACTGGTCAACAAGATCGCCCGGACCCGACTCCAGGCCCTCATGTCCCAGTACGGTTGGACGCTGTGGGCGTCGATCCAGGAGGCCACCAGCGACATCGACTTCGACTTCTGGACCTGGGGGCTGGAGAAGTACGAGCGGGCCGTCGAGTCGTTCCGCGGCCCGCGGCTCGACCTCCTCATCGAGGATGTGCAGCGGGACGACTGACCGGTCGGCACCGGGTCCGGTCGGTCCGGTCCCGCGCCGACCGACCGAGGATGGAGCGAGATGAGCGGAGACCAGGATCTGCCGAGCCGGGCCCGGGTGGTCATCATCGGTGGTGGCATCGTGGGGACCAGCACCGCCTACCACCTGACCCATCTGGGCTGGACCGACGTGGTCCTGGTGGAACAGGGTCAGCTGTCGTCGGGGACCACCTGGCACGCCGCCGGCCTGTTGGGACAGCTGCGGGCCACCGAGGGCGGGACGCGACTGGTGCAGTACTCGGCACAGCTGTACAGCACGCTGGAGGAGGAGACCGGACTGGCCACCGGGTTCAAGCGCTGCGGTGGCGTGACGGTGGCCCGAACCGAGGAACGGATGGTGCAGCTCCGCCGGACGGCGGCGACCGCCGAAGTCTACGGGCTCGACTGTGAGCTCATCACCCCGGCGAGGGCCAAGGAGCTGTACCCGGTGCTGGCCACCGACGACCTGATCGGAGCCATCTGGTTGCCCGGGGACGGGACCGCCAACCCGGTGGACGTGACGGCGTCACTGGCCCGGGGAGCCCGCACCGGTGGGGCCCGGGTGTTCGAGCACACCCGGGTGGTCGCCATCGAGCAGGCCGCCGGCCGGGTCACCGGGGTGATGACCGACCGGGGCCCCATCGAGGCCGAGGTGGTCGTGATCTGTGCCGGTCAGTGGGCCAAGGCGGTTGGCGCCTTGGCCGGGGTGGACGTCCCCCTGCACTCGGCCGAACACTTCTACGTGGTGTCCGAACGGATCGAGGGCGTCCACTCCGATCTGCCCATCCTGCGCGACCCCGACGGCTACACCTACTTCAAAGAGGAGGTAGGCGGTCTCGTGATCGGGGGGTTCGAACCCGAGGCCAAGCCCTGGGTGGCTCCGGACCGGCTCCCCTATCCGTTCGAGTTCCAACTCCTCGACGAGGACTGGGACCATTTCTCCGTGCTCATGGAGAGCGCCCTGCTCCGCATTCCCGCCCTGCACCACACGGGGATACGAAAGTTCTACAACGGGCCCGAGAGCTTCACACCCGACAACCAGTTCATCGTGGGCGAGGCCCCCGGGCTGCACAACCTCTTTGTGGGCGCCGGGTTCAACTCCGTCGGCATCGCCTCGGCCGGAGGGGCGGGACGGGCCCTGGCCGAATGGATCGTGGAGGGCGAACCGACCACCGACCTGACCGCGGTGGACATCCGCCGTTTCGCTCCCTTCAACGGGAACGTGCAGTGGCTCCACGACCGGGTCGGGGAGATCCTGGGGCTGCACTACGAGGTCCCGTGGCCGAACCGCGAACTGGTCACCGCCCGGCCGTTCCGGCGCTCGCCCGTCTACCACCTGCTGGAGGCGTCTGGAGCCCTGTTCGGTTCGAAGATGGGCTGGGAACGGGCCAACGTCTTCGCCCCCGACGGTGAGGTGCCCCGGCTGGACTACACCTGGGACCGGCCCGACTGGTTGGCGTGGTCGGTCGCCGAGCAGCACCGGACCCGCACCGGTGTCACCCTGTTCGACGAGACCTCGTTCGGCAAGCTCCTGATCACCGGCCGGGACGCCGAGGCGCTGCTGCAGCGCCTGTGCACGGCGGACGTGGCCGTGCCGGTGGGGCGCGCCGTCTACACCGGGATGCTGAACCAGCGGGGCGGCTACGAGGCCGACATCACCGTGACCCGCCTGGCCGTGGACCGGTACCTCCTGGTGACCGGCTCCGCCTCGGTGGTTCGGGACCGGGTGTGGATCGAGCGGCACATCGGTCCCGACGAACACGCCTCCGTCGTGGACCTCTCATCGTCCTACGCCGTCTTCGGGGTGATGGGACCGAGGGCGCGGGACCTCCTCGGGCGCCTGACCCGGGCCGACCTCTCCGACCCGGCCTTCCCCTTCGCAACCAGCCGGGAGATCGACCTGGGCTACTCGACCGTCCGCGCCACCCGCATCACCTACGTGGGGGAGTTGGGCTGGGAGCTCTACGTCCCCTGCGAGTTCGCCGTCGGCGTTTATGAGGCCCTGTTCGAGGCGGGCACCGATCTCCCGCTCACCGACGCCGGCTACTACGCCATCAACTCCCTGCGGTTGGACAAGGGGTACCGGGCCTTCGGCTCAGACCTCACCCCCGACCACAACCCGGTGGAGGCCGGTCTCCGGTTCACCTGCAAGGTCGGCTCCGACATCGACTTCATCGGCCGCGGTGCCGTCGAGCGGGCCATGGCCGAAGGGCCCCACCGGCGTCTGGTGTCGTTCCGGCTCGACGAGCCCGGACCGATGCCGTGGGGGGGTGAGTTGCTCCTGCGCGACGGTGAGCCCTCGGGCCAGGTGACGTCGGCGGCCTGGTCGGGGACGCTCGGAGCCAGCGTCGGGCTGGCCTATCTGTGGCGTCAGGACGGGGCTTCCGTCACGACCGACCATGTGGGCACCGGACGCTACGAGCTCGATGTGGGTGGTCGGCTCCACGGTGCCCGTGTGGGGCTGCGACCGCCCTTCGATCCGTCGAACCAGCGGATCCACTGATGCCGGGAACCGCCGGCCCGGCTTGCTCCCGTCTCGCCGGGGCCGCACACTCGACGGTGTGAGCGGCATCCCCCCCGACCCGTCGTCCGGCCCGGACGGACCCCGGCCCCGACGGCTCCGCCTGGCCCGGGCCCGGGCCCGTTTCGCCCAGGCCCTGCGGTCGGTGCTCCGGCCGGAGGGACTGCCCGACGAGGCGGTGGCCGAGCTGGAGTCGGCCCTCGGGAATGTGGGCCGCGAGGCGTTCTCCGGTGGCCCGGGCCGTCTCCGTCGACTTCGGGTCGAGGTGCAGGCCGCGCCACCCCGCCTGCTCGATTGGATGTCCGGACAGGTTGTGGAGCACCCGGCCGCCCTCTACGACCGGCAGGGCGTGGAGATGCTCGCCTCCCGCCAGACCCGGTCCATCGCCACCGCGGTGGGGACGCTGCAGCTGGCCCTGATTGGTGCGGCCGCCGCCTCGACCCTGGAGGGCGGACCGGTCCTGGCCCTGGCCATCGACGGTGCCGTCGGTCAGGTGGCCTCCGTGGTCCACGGGTTCTGCGACTGGTACAACACCGGCTCGTACCTGGTGCGCCGGCTCCGCCACCAGGGGATCGCCGTCGATCGCGCCGAGGTGCGTCGCCTGACCAATGCCGCCCTCATGTCCAGGGGCCCCCGGGTGGACGAGCGGGCGCTGGCTGTCTCCACCGAGCTCCGGTTGGTGCGCAGCTGGGTCGGTCGCGGTCTGGTCGATGCCCTGCCGTTCGCGTCCGGTCTGGGCCGGGCCGCCGTGCGGGCCTGCGAGAGGATCGACGAGTCCGACCTCGAGGCGCTGGTGCACCGGCTGCGGTCGTCGCCCTGACCGACGACCGGCTCAGCCGACCGGTTCAGCCGACCGGCGCCGGCCGGCCCCCACCGCGGCGTCCACGTCCTTCACGAGGTCCAGCTCCATGGCCACCTGCTTCTCGGCCCTCGGCCCGCCTTGTCCAGCCCGGCACGGCGGCTCCGTCCACGACATGCCCCCGACCCCCGGTGACCACGCCGCCGGAGGATCCTTCTACACTCGCCCCAAGACCGGCCCGGCGGTCGGAGCGAAGTGGAGAGCGAGGCGATGAGCGACACGGCTACGGCAGTTGTGCCCGAGAGCGTCCCCGCCCTGACCCACCGTCGGGTCCTGGTCATCATCGGGGCGCTGATGCTCGGCATGTTCCTGGCCGCCCTGGACCAGACGGTGGTGTCGACGGCACTGCCCACCATCGTCGGCGACCTGCACGGCGCCTCCCACCTCAGCTGGGTGGTCACCGCCTACCTCTTGGCCTCGACGGTGTCGACCCCCTTGTGGGGGAAGTTGGGCGACATGTACGGCCGGAAGTTCTTCTTTCAGGTGGCCATCGTGCTGTTCCTCATCGGGTCGGCGCTCTCCGGACTCAGCCACTCCATGATCGAGCTGATCGCCTTCCGGGCCGTGCAGGGCCTCGGCGGAGGCGGCCTGATGATCGGGGCCCAGACCATCGTGGGCGACGTGGTCTCCCCTCGGGAGCGCGGCCGTTACATGGGCTTCTTCATGGCCATGTTCGGGGTGACCTCGGTCATCGGTCCGCTGATCGGCGGGGTGTTCGTCGACTATCTGAGCTGGCGGTGGATCTTCTACATCAACATCCCCATCGGGGCGCTGGCCCTGGTGGTGACGGCCGTGGCCCTGCCCGGGGTCCCTGAGCCGGGTCCACCGGGTCATCGACTACCTGGGCACCGCCCTCATCGCCCTGTCCGCCACCTCCCTGGTGCTGTTCACCAGCCTGGGGGGGACCTCCTATCCGTGGACGTCCCCCTTCATCGTCGGCCTGGCCGTGGCCGGGGTGGTGTTCGGCGGCCTGTTCCTGCTGGCCGAGCGGCGGGCCGTCGAGCCGGTGATCCCCCTGCCCCTCTTCGCCAACAAGGTCTTCGCCGCGGCCAGCGCCATCGGTTTCGTGGTCGGGTTCGCCATGTTCGGGGCCCTGACCTTCCTGCCCCTGTTCTTCCAGGACGTGAAGGGCATCAGCCCCATCCAGTCCGGGGTCCGCCTGTTCCCGCTGATGGGCGGGCTGCTGGTGGCTTCCATCGGGTCCGGCCTGCTGGTGACGAAGTGGGGCCGCTACAAGGTCTTTCCGGTGGTGGGGACGGCCCTGATGACGGTGGGGCTCTACCTCATGTCGCTGATCGGGGTGTCCACCGGCGCCTGGACCATGGCCGCCTACATGGTGGTCTTCGGACTGGGCCTGGGACTGATCCTGCAGGTCCTCACGGTGGCGGTCCAGAACGCCGTCCCCTACGAGGAATTGGGCACCGCCACCTCCGGGGTCACCTTCTTCCGGATGATCGGCGGTTCCTTCGGCACCGCGGTGTTCGGCGCCATCTTCGCCAACCTGGTGATCGGCAACGTGCTGAAGGCGCTGCACCTCACCCAGGCACCGTCGGGGTTCAACCTCAGTGCCGACAACCCCGACGCCATCCACAAGCTGCCCTCCGCCGTGCAGGCCGGAGTGATCCAGGGCATCGCCCACACCATCCAGACCATGTTCCTCATCGGCGTTCCCATCGCCTTCGTGGCCTTCCTGCTGAGCTGGACCCTGCCGGAGCTCGCCCTGCGCAAGTCCATCCGCACCTCGGAGCCGGCCGAGAACCTCGGGATCCCGGCCCCCCGTTCGTCTCTCGACGAGGTCAAGCACTTGCTGGAGCGGGCGGCCAGCCGTGAGAACCGGGGCGAGCTCTACGGGACTGCTGGCCGCCCGGGCCGGTGTCGACCTCGAGCCCCGGGCCGTCTGGCTCCTCTACCGGCTGGCCGACCGCGAGGCCACCAGCGCCGAGGCCGTGAGTGCCCGGCTGAAGGTGGACCCGGCCGTGCTGCGCCAGGGCGTGGACAGCCTGGTCTCGTCGGGCATGGTGGAGCGGGTGGTGCGGGACGGGTCCACCTCGGTGGTGGTGACGCCCGAGGGGGAGGAGGCCATCGAGAAGCTGACCATCGCCCGGCGCCAGTCGTTGACCGAGGTGCTGGAGGGCTGGGATCCCGAGGACCACCCCGAGGTGGTGGAGATGATCCGGCACCTGGCCCAGGCGCTGTTGGCCGACGACGACCGGTTGTTGGCCGACGCCCACCCGTCGGCCACGGTCTGACGGCACCGACTGGTTCAGTCCGGGGGCACCGACACCCGGGTGACGGTGGTGAACGTGCACAGGTAGACGTCGTTCCCGAAGCCGGCCGCCGGGAACAGGACCGACTGGACGGGGCTGCCGGTGTCGGCCCGGGCCAGCTCGTTCCCGGTGGTGATGTCGAGGATCACCACCTGGTCGGCGCGGCGACCGGCGTCGAAGTCTCCGGTGACCAGCGCACCGGTAACCGGGTCGAGCAGGAGGTGGCCGCCGTGGTGCTGGTGCCGCTGCCACCGGGGCGAGAGCGCACCGTCGGGAGCGATGTCGAAGGCGGTCATCTCGGCGTTGCCGCTGTCGTAGGCGACGGCGACGGCGCGGTCGACGTCGACGACCGGCGGGTTGGCGATGAGGCCCCCGGGCCGGCCACAGACCTCGGCCATGGTGCAGGCACCTTTGTCCAGGTCCACCCGCACCAGGTGCAGGGGGGCGGTCGAGCGGCCGTGGCCGAAGAGCGAGCCGTCGTAGGCCTCACTACCCTCACCGTCGTCGAGGAACCAGGCGGCCCCGAGGGCGATCACGCAGTCCCACCCGTAGGTCTGGCCCGGCAGGGAGCGGTAGCGGACGGGGGGCTCCTCGTCGGCGTGGAGGCGACCACCGTCCCACCGCACGCGGAGCAGGCTGGTGTCCCCGACCACCATGATCTGGTCGTCCCGGGCCGACAGCCGGGCGACGGACGGCTCGGCCAGGGTGCACCGGTCCACGATGCGGAGAGACTCCGGCTCGAGCACCACCAGCTCACAGGGTTCCCGGTCCCCGGAGGCCACCCCGGCCCCGGGTCGGGAGCCGGCGAAGTCCTTGGTCACGAGGTGGCCGTCGGGCAGGACCACGAAGCCGTTGTAGGGGCGCGGCCGGGGCAGGGTGGAGGTGGCCGCCACGGCGAGATCGGCGTCGAGGCGGTGGGCGTGGTTGCCGAACACGACGTAGAGGGAGCCGTTGGCGTGGGCGGCCAGACTGCCTGGCCACCCCGGCCCGCCGGCCAGGTCGGGCGAGCGGCCCCTCTCGGCCAGAGTGAGGGGATCGATCCGCTCGACGAAGGAGACGGCGTCGTCCCCGGTCGTGTGGCGGAGCAGGTAGAGCTGGCCCGGGTCGCGGGTGACCACCATGGTGGCCGCCGGGGCCGGTCGCGAGATCACGTCGAGTTCGGCCCCGACCCGGAGGGCGAGGGTGTGGGGGGCGCCCGGGACCTGCAGGCGGCGGGGTCCTCCGTCCTCGCACGACCACGGTCCCGGCCAGTAACCGGTCATGCGGTCCGGTCGTCGCCTGTCCCCGCTCCCGGCGGACCGAACAGGGCCGACAGGGCCGTGGCGACCACGGTCCGGGCCCGGGACGGGCTGAGGCCCTGTCCCTGCAGAAGCAGTTGGCACGATTCGAACGAGGTCAGGACATCGGCGGCGGCCACTATGACGTTCCCGGCCCCCTTGTCCATGCCGGCCAGCTCCGGCCCGAACAGGGTGTGGATCTGGGACCGCAGGAACACACGGTGCTGGTGGACCTCCTCGGCCAGCACCGGCTGGAACGGGGCGCGGAGGCGGGCCACGGCGGCGGCGTGACCGACGGCGTCGAACAGCCGGAACCGCTGGTCCACCAGGGCCTCCACCTTGACGGCCAGGGGCCGGTCGGGGCCGACATCGATGGGGACCAGGTGCATGACCCGGTGCTCCTGATGGCGGATGGCCGTGCGGATCAGGTCGTCCACGTCGTCGAAGTACCGGAACAGGGAACGGGGGGACAGGCCCGAACGGGCGGCGATCTCCTCGGTCCCGGGCTGGAGGTTCCCCTCCCGGTACAGGTCGAGCAGGGCGTCCACCACGGCGTCGCGGTTGCGCTCCCGACGTAGCTGGCGTCCGTCGGTGGTGGTGGCGTCGGGGGCGGCCGGCCGTCCGGGGCCGGGTACCCATGCGGAGCTGTCGGGGCGCGTGGCCATGGTGGGGGAGGCCGGCACCGGGTGCCGGCTGTCCGAGGGTAACCGTTGACAGTCGGACTGCCAAGTGTTTAGCGTGACAGCGCCGTCCCGACGGGCGGCCCGATCGGGGTGGCGCGATGAGCGACGAGTTGGTGCTGGACTCCCTGCAACGGAGGATGCGGGCCCTGCACTCGCTCTACGCCGATGCCGTGGCCACCATGGACCTCGATCAGGTCAACCACTTCGAGCGTGAGGGTGTGCTCCCCATCGCCTTCAGCCTGTTCCACATCGTCAACATGATGGACGCGTCGTTCTTCCTGATGACCGGCACGCCCCCCATCTGGGACGACGCCTGGGAGGCGGCGGTGCGGCCGGCCATCGCCGACCACGGAAAGCACCGCGCCGTGGCCGAGATGATCCATCAGCGGATCGGCGACTACGACCAGTTCCAGGCGTACATGGCCGCCGTGTTCACCCGCACCGAGGAGTGGCTGGACCAACTCGACCCGGCCGGCCTGGCCCGGGTGGTGGTGGGCCGCCCGTTCCCGCCCCAGGTGGCCTCCACCTACAGCGCGCGGGTGGCCGGGCCAGAGGGGATCACCCTGCTGGACGCCACCGAGTGCTGGATCTACCAGCACGGGCTGCGCCACATGGGCGAGATCGAGTTGGCCCGGGGACTGGTGGGCCTGGGCGGCATGACCTCCTGACCGGATCCTCGCACCCCGGACGCCACGACGACCGCCCGGAGGCGGTCGTCGTGGGGTGGTCGGGCGGAGCGGGGCCGTGGTCAGGCGGCCACCTTGTGGCGATTGTCGGTGTCGTCCTTCGACACGGTGCGGACCGAATACTGCGAGGCGGCCACGGGCTTCAGCCGGGTGGCCGAACCGGTATGGATGAGCCGGTGCTCGCGCACCGAGTGGTAGAGCACGGGAACGGTGGCGATGGCGATGGCCGCGATCATCAGCGGCACCATGATGATGAACAGTGTCATGTGCGTCAAGCAGTTGGTCGGGGGATCTGCTTGCCTCCTTCGACCACTACGGTACGAGGCCCATTCGTGAGCACCCTGGGCCGCACCGTAGTGCCAGCTGAGACTTGTTCCCGCTGGTCAAGTCACCTATCTGCGGGAAAGGGACTGGTTAGGTCCGGGGCGATGCGGCGAGCTGGCGGTAGTGCTGGCGCCAGATCAGGCGGTAGACACGGGACCACCGGGGGATCGAGCGCAGACCGGGGATGAAGGGGAGCAGCACCAGGCCCAGGGTCAGGATCATCATGATCGCCCAGACCTGGAGGTCGCCGCTCGACGAGGCGTTCATCGGGGGTACCTGGTACCAGAGGGTGTAGAGCCACAGCCAGGCCTGGCCGGGGAAGTTGCCCGTCTCGTTCATCATTCCCCACTGGTCGCCGGACAGGTGCTGGTCTTCGGCCAGGTTGGCGAAGTAGGTCCCGTCGGCGATGAACAGGAGGGGCTTGGTGTAGTCGGTGCCGTAGAACTGTCGGGAGGTGAGGAGCGCCCCGTCAAGGGCGCCGCTGCGGGCCATCGAGGTCAGCGAGGAGATGATGGTGCCGACCGGTCCGTAGTCGCCCGGAGGGACGGTCAGAGCGCCACCGGCGCCCGTGCCCGCTTTGGCCACCGCTTTCTCGTACGCCGCCGTCCAGGTGGCCTGCTGGTCGGCGGGGGCCGAGGTGTACTCGGTCACGGCCGCCTGGACCTCGGGTCGGCTGGGCAGGGTGCGGAGTGGGGCCAGCACGTAGTCGTTGGCGGTGTCGATGGGATGGTGCACACCGAGGAAGCTCTCGGGCGAGATGCCGAACAACGACTGGCTGGACGCGGGGGTGGCGTTGTAGGGAGGTCCGTAGGTGGCGGTCCCGCTGGTGCCGTCGAGCTCGGTGATGGCGGTCTGGGCGAAGTCGACCGGATTTGCCGTCGACCAGGACTTGACGGTGGTGGGCTTGTCGTCGGGCGAGGAGAACACGACGGCCAGGGCGACCACCAGGATCACCACCACCACGAAGAGCGACCGTGAACTCCTTGACCAGGTCGTAGGGCAGGTACTTGCCTGCCACTCCTCCACATCCCGGTCGGGATTGAAGCGTCGCGACCGGCGGGTCCCTCCGGTGGGGGCGACCGGGCTCATGCCGGCTCCCCGCCGGTGGTGTGGCCATGCGGGGTGCCGTTGCTCGCCGCGACGGCGGCATCAGCCAGTGCGACGGTCCCGCGATCCGCATCCGATCCGTCCGACGGTCCTTCTGACCGAGGTGCATGTTCCGGTGCGGCGAAGGGGGGCACCACGCCCCGCAGGCGGACCAACAGGACATGCACCCCTACCAGGGCCACCACCACGAGCGGAAGGAGGACGATGTGCCACATCAGCATCTGACCGAAGTTGGTGACGTTGAAGATGGCACCGGCCCCGGTGGAGTTGATCCCGTCCTTGGCCTGGGTGCTGATCCACTGGGAGTCGAAGTTCTGCTGGGAGAGGTAGCCGGTGAAGGCAGCCCCGACCGACACGACGAAGGACACCACACCGGTGATCCAGGTGGCCCGGCGCTTGCCCCGCCAGGCGGCCATGAAGAACTTCCCCCACAGGTGGACGACCATGGTGAAGAAGAAGACCTCGACACTCCACAGATGCAGCGAGTTGACGAAGAGGCCGGTGGTCGAAACGTGCCACCAGGTCGGGCCCATGATGGCCAACACCGTCCCGGTGGCGATGACCACGGCCAGCGCGCGACGGTGAGCACGCCGAAGACGTAGATCCACGAGGCGACATAGGCCGGTTGACGGTCGGGCATGAGCCGTTCGGGTGGCAGCGCCTTGACCGCCGAGCGACGGAGCTTGGCCGTCCACTGGCCGGCGTCCTCGGGGCGGTCGGCGGCTGGCGCTCGGGGGGCTGGGGTCGGGGCTTGGACCGGTACTCCGGTATCGACGCTCACCGGTCGCCTCCGCCGTGGCGGCGGAAGGGGATGAGAATGGCGGCGACAAAGACGACCACCATCAGCCCGATGAGGATCAGATTGGCCACCGACATCTGGATGAATCCCCAGTGCACGTAGTGGCCGGGATGGTTCAGGTCAATGAGGCTTCCGACGAGTCGGGTCGTCACTGCTGACACGGTTTGCATTGCGTACAACCTCCTGGATTGGAGGTTACGGATCGGATGCCATGGCAACCAGGGCCGAAAGACCCAAGAGCGACCGATGCGTGGGCCCACCGGCCGGTGGCCGGAGCCCGGCTGGTTGTCCTACTACTGCTCGCCTACTGCTCGGCCATGATCCGCTCGAACTCGACCATGGGATTGACCGGGACCTCCTCGCTGAGGGTGACGGTCGCCGAGTGGATGGTGGCGGTGCAGGGAAACGGGGCCCGGTAGTCCTCCCCGACGGAGGGCCCGAACTCGTAGCCACAGGTCAGCCCGGCTCCGGTGGCGCTGAAGGCGGCCACGGTGAACAACGGCAGCCGGGCCTCGGCCACCACTTCGCCGTCCACCTCCAGGGCGGCCGGTCCGCCGGCGTTCCCCTCCCGATCGAAGCGGAACACCACCCGATGGCGCCCGGGCCCGAGCGTCCGGGCGTCGGCCAGCTCGTAGGTCTCCTTGCCGTAGAGGTTGTGCAGGTAGCGCGGCCGTCCCTCCCGGAGCTGGAGGGAGAAGCCGCCCGAGGGCCGAGCCCTGGGCCAGGAGCACCCCCTCGGCCGGTGGGCCGTCGGGGACGGTCAGGTCGACGTCGATGGTGTGGCCCCGGTTCTTCATGTTGGCCGCCACCGTCTCGGGCACCGGGGAGGTATCCGGGTAGTAGGTGGTGGTGAGCCGGGGCGCCCGCCGGTCGGGCTTGGGGTTGACCAGGGTGTGGAGGATCCGGTTGTCGAGGGGGAGGACCTGGTTGTCGCCGGGCCTCCACCCACCAGCGCTCGATCATGGCGGCGAGCCGGTCCGGCTCGGCCTCGGCCAGGTCGTGGATCTCGGTGGGATCCTCGGCCACGTGGTACAGCTCCCACCGGTCCTCGCTGAAGGGGGCGTTCCAGTTGATGCCGTCGTCGTAGAGGGGGCCGATGGGCTTGAAGGTCACCGCCTTCCATCCGTCGTGGTAGATGGCCCGGCTCCCGAACATCTCGAAGTACTGGGTGGCGCGGTGCGGGCGGCGCGTCGGCGCCGTCGGGGCCCAGCATCGGGGCGAAGCTGATCCCGTCGATGGGGGTCTGGGGCACGTACTCGATGGTGGCGGGGGCGTCGATGCCGGCCAACTCCAGCACCGTGGGCAGGATGTCGGTGGCGTGGGTGAACTGATGGCGCACGCCCTCCGCCGGCGGGGAGTCGGGCCGGCCAGCTCACGATGCAGGGATCGGCCACCCCGCCCTCGTGGACCTCCCGCTTCCACCGCTTGAACGGGGTGTTGCCGGCCATGGTCCAGCCCCAGGGGTAGTTGTTGTGGGCCCGGGGCCCACCCAGCTCGTCGATGCGCCGGGCCAGCTCGCCGGGTCCGGCCGGGTCGAAGTTCTGCAGCCGGTTGTCGTTGATCGACCCGGTGGGACCGCCCTCGGAGCTGGCTCCGTTGTCCGACACCAGGATGACCAGGGTGTCCTGGCGGTCCCCGGTCTGCTCCAGGAACTCCAGCAGCCGGGCCAGCTGGGCGTCGGTGTAGGAGAGGAAGGCGGCGAAGCACTCCATGAACCGGGCCGCCACCCGCTGCTCCTCGGCCGGGAGGTCGTCCCAGGCCGGCACCCACGGCGGGCGGGGGGCCATCTCGGTGCCCGGGGCCACGAGGCCCCCGTCCAGCTGGCGGGCGAAGGTCTCCTCCCGCCACCGGTCCCAGCCCTGGTCGAAGCGGCCCCGGTAGCGGTCGATCCACTCCTCGCGGGGCGTGATGGGGGGAGTGGCAGGCACCGGTGCAGAAGTAGAGGAAGAAGGGCCGGTCCGCGTCGACGGCCCGCAGGTCGGCCAGCTGGGCGATGGCCCGGTCGGCCAGGTCGGCACTCAGGTGGTAGCCGTCCTCGAACGAGCGCCGGCGGGGCCACCGAGTGGTTGTCGTGGTAGAGCGCCGGCACGAACTGGTGGGTCTCCCCCCCGTGGAAGCCGTACCAGCGGTCGAAGCCGCGGGCCAGGGGCCAGCTGTGGCGGGGGGCGGCCATGGAGGTCTCGTCGTCGGGGGTGAGGTGCCACTTGCCCACGGCGTAGGTGGCGTAGCCGTGCTGGCGGAGGATCTCGGAGAGGAAGCCGTTCTCCTTCGGGACCTCGCCGTTGTAGCCGGGGAACCCCACGGCCAGGTCGGCCACCCGCCCGAGGCCGTTGCGGTGGTGGCTGCGCCCGGTCAGCAGGCAGGCCCGGGTGGGCGAGCACAGGGCGGTGGTGTGGAAGTTGGTGAGGCGGAGCCCCGTCGGCGGCCAGGCCGTCGATGGTCGGGGTGGCGATGTCCGAGCCGTAGCAGCCCAACTGGGCGAAGCCCACGTCGTCGAGTACCACCAGGACCACGTTGGGCGCGCCCGCCGGCGGGGTGGGCCCGTCGGGCCACCAGGGCGTGGAGTCCCGCCAGTCGTCGCCGATGACACCTTGGAACGGGGGAGTTTCCATCACGACCTCCGGATCGTCTCGTGCCGGGCCATCATGCCCCGCCCGGACCGGGCTCGCTACGGGGACCGGTTCCCCGACCGGGTCGAGGGAGAGGACGCGTCCGACCGGCCAGTACCGGGCCTTCGGTGTGCAGGTGGCACCGGACGGTGGTGTCACCGTCGGCGGCGAACGGGGCCGGGTCCACCCGGCGGCACACGTCCATGGCGAAGGCGCAGCGGGGGGCGAAGCGGCAGCCCACCCGCGCCGTCGCCTCGGTCTCCACCTCGCCGCGGAGGACCACCCGCCGGCGCGACCGGGCCACCGCCGGGTCGGGCACCGGGATGGCCGACAGCAGGGCGGCGGTGTAGGGGTGGGCCGGCCGGTCGAGGACCTGGGCCGCCGGGCCCTCCTCGACGATCTGGCCCAGGTACATCACGGCGATGCGGTCGGCGATGTGGCGGACCACCGAGAGGTCGTGGGAGATGAACAGGTAGGCCGTGCCCAGCTCCCGTTGGAGCTCGGCCAGCAGGTTGAGCACCTGGGCCTGGGTGGAGACGTCGAGGGCGCTCACCGCCTCGTCGCACACCAGCAGGCTGGGGTTGACGGCCAGGGCCCGGGCGATGGCGATGCGCTGGCGCTGGCCTCCCGAGAACTGGTGGGGGTAGCGGTCGAGGGGGACGTCGCCCAGGCCGACCAGGGCCAGCAGCTCCCGGGTCCGCTCCCGGCGCTGCCGCCGGCCTTGAGCCCGGTGTGGAGTACCAGGGGCTCGGACACCGTGTCGCCGATGGTGTGGCTGGGGTCGAGCGAGGAGTACGGGTCCTGGAAGACCATCTGCATCTGTCGGCGGCTGCGCCCCAGCTCGGCACCGGACAGCACGGTCACGTCGGTGCCGTCGACCTCGACCGAGCCGGCGCTGGGCTCGATGATGCGGACCACCAGCCGGGCCAGGGTGGACTTCCCCGAGCCGCTCTCACCGACCAGTCCGAGGGTGGTGCCGGCCGGGATCTCGAGGGAGACGCCGTCGACGGCGTCCACCCCCCCGGTCACCCGCTGGAGGACCCCCGACCGGGTGGGGAACCGCTTGGCCAGGTCCCGCACGGAGAGGGCCATGGGCCGGCCCGGCGTGGACGGGGTCGGCACCGGCCCCGCCGGCGCCGCCGGTGTCGAGGGCGACCCCGCCTCCGGCCAGGTGGAGCTGGTCCTGACGCAGGCACCGGGCCCATCCCGTCCGCGGCGGCCGTCCGACGGGTCGACGCCCTCCCCGGGTGGGGCGGAGCTCGATCACGGTGGTGCCGCAGGCCTCGACGGCGTGGCCGGCAACGGTCGCGGAACCGGCAGGTGGCGGGGAAGTCCTCGGGACGGGGCACCACGCCGGGGATGACCGGCAGCGGGGAGCCGATCGGCGTCGACTGGGGCATCGAGGACAGCAGGGCCTCGGTGTAGGGATGCCGGGGTCGGACGAACAGGCCGGCCCGGCCGTGGCCTGCTCGACCTTCTGGCCGGCGTACATGACCACCACCTCGTCGGCGACCTCGGCGATGACCCCGAGGTCGTGGGTCACGAAGATCATGGCCATGGACTCCTCCACCGACAGGGTGTGCAGCAGGTCGAGGATCTGGGCCTCGGTGGTGACGTCGAGGGCGGTGGTGGGCTCGTCGGCGATGAGCAGCCGGGGTGAGCAGGACAGGGCCATGGCGATCATCACCCGCTGGCGCATGCCGCCCGAGAACTGGTGGGGATAGTCGGTGGCCCGGCGGGCGGCACCCGGGATCTCCACCCGTTCCAGCATCTCGACGGCGATCCGCTTGGCCTCCGTCCGGGTCACGTCACGGTGGGCCCGGACCTGTTCGGCGATCTGGTTGCCCACGCGTGAAGGCCGGGTTGAGGCAGGTCATGGGGTCCTGGAAGATCATGGCGATCTGGTCGCCCCGCACCGCCCGCAGCTCCTTCGGGCCCAGCTCCAGGAGGTTGCGCCCCTGGAAGTGGACCGACCCCGCCGGTGACCCGGGCCACCGGCCGGGGGAGCAGGCCCATGACGGCCAGGGCCGAGACCGTCTTGCCCGAGCCGCTCTCGCCGACCAGACCGAGGGTCCGTCCCGGGTCGACGGGAAGGAGAGGTCCTCCACCACCGGCCACGAGCCCCCGCTGATGGCGAACTCCACCCGGAGCCGGTCGACGTCGAGCAGGTGGCCACCGGCCGGACGCCGGACGCCGCGGCCGCGGTCGGCACCGACCCGCACGCCGCGGATCCGTGCTGGGCGGAACGGGTCCGGCACCCGCCGAGCGGTCGGGACCGGTCACCCGGCCTGCGCCGTCGGCCCGGGCGGCCCGGCGGGCCCGCAGCCGGGTGCGGACCCCGGCCGGCCGGGCCACCGTGCTGCCCCGGCCGATGGCGTCGCGGAGCCCGTCGGCCACCACGTTGAAGGAGAGGACGCGAGAGCATGATGGCCAGGCCCGGGAAGACCAGGGCCAGCGGGGCCGTGGAAGATGAACTGGTAGGCCTCGTTCAGCATGTCACCCCAGCTGGGGGTGGGGGGCTGGGCGCCGATGCCCAGGAAGGCAGAGCCGGCCTCGGCCAGGAGGGCGAAGCCCGAGGGCCAGCGCCACCTGGATGATGATGGGCGAGGCCACGTTGGGCAGGACATGGGCGCGCATGATGCGCCCGGGCCGGGCCCCGAGGGACTGGGCCGACTCGACGTAGGCCTCCTCCCGTACGGCGATGACCTCGCCGCGGATGAGCCGGACGAAGCTGGGCACGAAGACGATGGCGATGGCGATGGCGGCGTTGTTGAGGCTGTCCCCGAGCAGGGCGGCCACGGTGAGGGCCAGCACCAGGGGAGGGAACGGAGAACAGGGCGTCCATCACCCGCATGGTCACCGAGTCCACCCAGCCCCGCAGGAACCCGGCCACCAGGCCGAGGGGCAGGGCCACCACGATGGCCAGGGCCACGATCTCGAAGGTGGCCCGCAGGGAGACCCGACCGCCCCAGATGATCCGGGAGAGGATGTCGCGGCCCAGGTCGTCGGTGCCCAGCAGGTGGTGGAGGCCGGGGGGGCGTTGATGGCCAGGAGGTCCTGGGTACTGGGGTTCGTCGGGGCCACCAGCGGGGCGAAGATGGCCGCCACGATCATGACCACGAGGAAGACCAGCCCGGCCACGGCCCAGTGGTCGGCGAGGAAGGCCCGCCAGAAACGCCGGGCCCCTTGCCCGGCTCTCGGCGACCTCGGCCGCCGCCACCAGATCGGGAAGCTCCGGACCCGATCAGCGGGTCGTCGGTGCCCGGGGGAGGGAGCGACGGTCATGCCAGGCGGATCTTGGGGTTGAGGAAGCCGTAGATCACGTCGACCACCAGATTGATGAGGACGAACATGAGCGCCGTGACCAGCACCACCCCCTGGATCACCGGGAGGTCCTTCAGGCTGATGGCCTGCAGCATGTAGGTGCCCAGGCCGGGGAGGGAGAAGATCTCCTCGATGATGAAGGTGCCGCCCAGCAGATAGCCGAACTGGATGCCGGCCAGGGTGACGACCGGACTGAGGGCGTTCTTCCCGGCGTGTTTGCCGATGACCCTGGCCCGGCGTCAGTCCCTTGGCCTCGGCGGTGCGGATGTAGTCCTGGCGCAGGGTGTCGATCATCGAGCCCCGGGTCTGCCGGGCGATGGTGGCCGCCCCGCCGATGCCCAGGGCCAGCCACGGCATGATCAGGTGGAGGAACCACTGGTAGGGCGACGTGGCTGAACTGGCACGTAGCCCAGGGGCGCCAGCAGGTGGAAGTTCACCGACAGCACCACCACCAGCAGCATGGCCAACCAGAAGTCGGGGATGGCCACGCCCAGGCTGCTGCCCACCGAGACCACCCGGTCGGTCCACGAGCGGGGCCGTAGTCCGGCGACGATGCCGGCCGGGATGCCGATGAGGACGGACAGGACCATGCCCTCCGGCGGCGACACTGACGGTGACCGGCAGGCGCTGGCGATGCCGGACTGCCACGCTCTGGTTCTTGAACAGCGAGTAGCCCAGCTGACCGTGGAGCACCCCGCTCAGCCAGTGCCAGTACTGGGCGAAGAACGACTCGTTGAGGTGGAGGAGGTGGCGGATGTGGGCGATCGCGGCCGGCGAGGCCCGGTTCCCGCCGGCCAGGGTGCGGGCCGGGTCGCCGGGGATGATCAGCACCAGGCTGAACACGGCCAGCGAGATCAGGATGAGCAGGGGGATCATGATCAAGCAGGCGCCGGCCGATGAAGGTGGCCAGCGAACCGCCGGATGATCCCACAGTGGGTGCTCAGCCTTTCTTGATGTAGATCCCGGCCAGGTTCGACCGGCAGTCACCGATGGGGGCCACCACCGTGCCGCCCACCCGGTTCTTGTTGTAGGCCACGACCGAGGGCTCGAAGATCAGGGGCACCTCGGTGCCGGTGGACATGACGATGCTGCTGGCCTGCCGCATGGGCGGCCCCTGGACGGAGGGGCTGAGCGAGGTGAGGGCCTTGTCGACCAGGGGGGTGATGACGGCGTTGGTGTCCCCGAGCTCCCGGCCGGCGAAGCCGATCCCGGTGTACTCGGACTCGAAGTTGTTGGCCAGGTCGGGCCCGTTGGTCAGCTCCTCGGTCAGCACGGCGTCACCCTGTCCGTGCTCGTAGACGTCGGTGAACAGGTCGGTCGGGTTGACCTGCTGGATGCTCATCGTTGAACCCGGCCGGGGCCATCTCGGCCTGCAGGATCTGGGCCGTCCGGCTGAAGGTGGCCGAGCCCGAGGGGATGACCAGGGTGAAGTTGATCCCGTGGGGATGGCCGGCGGCGGCCAGCATGGCCTTGGCCTTGGCCGGCTGGTAGCTGTACTTGTTGCCGACGGTCTTGTTGTAGCCGGCGGTCCCGGTGGGGAAGGGTTGGAAGGCCGGCTGGCCCAGACCGGAGAAGACGGCCTGGTTGATGGCCTTGCGGTCGACGGCGTACTCCATGGCCGCCCGCACCTTGGGGTCGTTGAACGGCGCCGCGTTCTGGCGGGACTGCATCACCAGGTAGTCCTCGGACTGGGTGGTGGCGATGCCCACGTTGGGGAGGGACTTCACCGCGGCGTAGTCCTCGGGCTGGATGGGCAGCATGTCGACGGCCCCGGTCTCCAGGGCGGAGACCTCCTGGGGGCCGGGCGATACCTGCACGAAGTCCACGCCGCCGAGCTTGTAGGCCGACTTGCCCCAGTAGGTGGGGTTGGCCTTGAGCAGGCATGGATGAGCCCTGCTGGTAGTTGACCAGGGTGAAGGGCCCCGAGGCGGCGGGCACGGTGCTGGTGGTGGGCAGGGCCGACGGGTCGAGCTGCATCCCGTCGATGTAGGTCATGGCCCAGAGCACGTCGCCGGCGACCGGCTTGTTGAGGGTGAAGGTGATCGTCTGCGGGTTGACCTGCTGGATGCTCTGGATGTAGCGTCAACGAGAAACGGAAGGGGCTGGTCTTGATGTGCTCGATGCTGGCCTGCACCGTCGCCGCGGTGACCGGGTCGCCGTTGGAGAAGGTGGCTCCGGGCTGGAGGTGGAAGGTGATGGAGGTCGGGGTGGCGGTGTAGCTGGCGGCCAGCAGCGGGTTGACCTTGGTGTTGGAAGGCGAGAGCAGCGAGTCGAAGAGGCCGGTGTACTCGGTGTACGAGCAGTCGTCGGTGCTGGCCGCGGGGTCGAAGGTGTTCGAGAAGGTGTCGTTGAGGTCGACCCCGTATTTGAGGACGCCCTTGGCGTTGACATTGCCGCCGGTGGAGGCGGAGGCGGACCCCGACACCATCAGGGCGGATCCGGCCACGATGGCCGTGCCGATGGCCACCCAGGTCCGCGGCGAACGCCACACCCCCGCCCTCCGCCCCCCTGCCGTCACTCTGGGCTCCCCAACCGCATCTCGACGGCGCTCCCTCATCGGACAGGCCTCCTTTACCGGTGGCACGGCTCACAGATCTTTGTGATCCGGGTCACAATATCCCAACGGCCGGCTGCGGCCCATTGTCGCCGACTTCGTCGCGCTGCTGCCGCTCCGGTGCCGGGGGCGATGCCGAAACCGGGCCCGCCACCCCTACCATTGGCGCCCCATGACCGACGACCGCCCCCCGGGCCCGCTGTCCCCCGGGGGCGGACCGCTTTGGTGGTGCTGGCCCTGGTGGTGGCCGCCGCTGCCACCGTGTTCGCCGTCACCAGCTCCACCGCCACCAGCGCCGGAGCCGGACCGACCCGCCGGTCGGCTGTGGTACCGGCGGCGCCGGCGGTGATTCCCGGCACCTACGTGGCCCTGGGCGACTCGTACACCTCGGGACCGGACGTGCCCGTCCAGCTGGGACCGACGACCACACCGTCCGCGCCCACCGCCTGTCAGCGCTCGTTGCAGAACTATCCCTCGCTGACCGCCCGGGCGCTCGGCCTCGATCTGGACGACGTGAGCTGCGGAGGCGCCACCACTGTCGACATGACCCAGTCCCAGGGCCCGGGCATCCCACCCCAACTGGATGCGCTGCAACCCACCACCGCTCTGGTCACCGTGGGCATCGGGGGCAACGATCTCGGCTTCTCGACCATCGCCGCCAACTGTGCCTCGTACACGCCGTGGGGCCCGACCCGGGTGGGATGGAGCTGTCAGGGCCACTACACCGTCGGCGGTGTGGACCAGCTGGCCGCTGCTGCCGAGTCGGTGGGCGCCAAGATCACCGATGTCCTCGCCCAGGTGCGGGAGCGGTCGCCCGGTGCCGCCATCTTCGTCGTCGGCTATCCGGACATCGTCCCGCCCACCGGGTCGGGGTGCTGGCCCTCGCTTCCCTTCCGGACCGCCGATCTGGACTTCCTGAGAGGCGTGGAAGTCGAACTGGACACGGCCCTGGCCACCGCGGCGGCCAACGCCGGAGCGCACTACGTGGACATGGCCACGCCCAGCGCCGGACACAGCGCCTGCACGTCCGGAGCCACCCGCTGGGTGGAGCCCCTCCTGCCGTCGCCGGGCACGTTCCCGCTGCACCCCGACGCCACGGGCATGGCCGGCATGGCCGGGGTGCTCGAAGCGGCCATCCAGTCGAGCGGCACGCAGTCGATCGGTGCCCAGTTGAACGCGGCGCAGTCGGGCCGCGCCCAGTCGGGCAGTATCACGTCGGGCAGCGCGTAGTCGCGGGGCACACCGTCGGGGGGCGCGGGATGGGTCGGTGCAGTCTGAGGCGTCCGTATCGGCCGGCCTCCACGCCGTAACCTCCGTGGATGCCGCCCTCCCCACTCAGGCACCGGGCCCGGGAGTGGCTGTGGGTCGACGGGTCGCACCCCCGAGCCCGACCCACCCCGGTCGCCGTGGTGGTGGCGCTGGCGGTGGCCCTGGCCGGGTCGCTGGCCGCGGACCGTCTGTTGGTGGCCCTGGGCGAGCGTCTGTTCCCTACGACCACGAGCTACGGGCACTTCCGGTTCCCGGACTACGCCACCCTGACGATCGTCGGCGTGCTGGTGGCCGGCGCGGCCTGGCCGGTGGTGTGCCACATCTCACCGGCGCCTCGTCGCCTGTATCTCCGCATGGCCGTGGCGGTCACCGTGGTGCTCTGGCTCCCCGACCTCTACCTCCTCCTCCGTCACCAACCCGGTCGGGCCGTGGCCGTGCTGATGGTCATGCACCTGGCCGTGGCTGTTGTGACCTACCAGGCCATGGTCAGGGTGGCTCCACCCCGCGCCGTGGCCTCGGCCGGGGTCGAAGGGCCCGGGGTCGTTGCGGCCGGGACCGAGGCCGATGCCGTGGAGGGGGCCGTGGAGGGGGCCGTCTACCGGGGCTCGCTGCTGTTGGCCGGTCTGGTGGCGATGGAGTTCGCACTGGGAATCGCCACCCTGGTGGCGGTCCCGACCGGGCGGGCCAGCGGGTGGTGGCCCGGACAGGGCCGGCTGGTCTACCTGGCCCATGCACTGGTGGGACTCCCCCTGGCCCTCCTGGCCGTCCTGTTTCTGGTCCGGGCCCGGGAGTCCACCCGGCTCCACCGTCTCAGTGGCTGGATCGGTGCGACGGGTGTGGCGCTGGCCGGCCTGGGCGGGTTGCTCACCGTGTTCCATCCGCTCCGGCTGGTGGGCGTGGGCCTGATGTTGATCGGACCGGCGTCGGCGGGGTTCGGCTATCTCATCCCGTGGTTCGACCGGCTGTCGGACGACGAGCCCCCCCAAGAGCTGGGCGAGGAGGAGGTGGCCACCCCGTGACCGTCGGCGAGGGCTGAGGGCCTCACGCCGGTGCGGTCCCCTCGAAGGGTGTGCCGTACCGGTCGAGGTGGGCCCGTTCGACGACCGGGAGCCGTCGGGGTGGGCCGAGCGGTCGGGCCGGCCACCCGAGGGGGACGACGGCCATGGGGACCACGGTCTCGGGCAGCTCGAGGACGGTGGCCAACTCGGTGGAGAACAGTGTGGCCAACGTGGTCATGGCCGAGCCGAGTCCGAGGGCGTTGGCCGCCAGCAGCAGGTTCTGGGTGGCCGGATAGATCGAGGACGGGAAGGTGGTCTCGAGTCCGAGGGCACGGTCCCCGCACACCACCACCAGCACCGGGGCGCCCTCCATGCCGGTCTCCGCCCCCCGATCCACCTCGTCGAGGAGTGACGTCGGCAGTCGGCCCTCGGAGTGGGCCCGACCGCCCTCGCGCCAGGCCCGTCGGGTCAGGGCAGCCACCTGCCGGCGCTGCTCGTCGTCACGGAGCACGACGAAGACCCAGGGTTGGCGGTTCTCGGCGCTGGGGGCGTGGGTGGCGGCCCGCAGACACAGTCCGACCAGCCCGTCATCCACCGGTCGGGGGTCGAAGGACCGGCACGCCCGCTGGTGGAGCACCACGTCGAAGAACGTCCGGTCGGTCAGGGGGGGATGGGACGGCACCATGGGACCTCAGCTCTGCTCCGCGGGTCGAGGCCTCCACCCGTGGGGGCCCGGGCCACGAATCTACCGGCGGCCGCCGTGGCCCGCCCCGGGTGCCGTCTATGTCGTCAGGGTCCGACCGGGGTGGCCCCGACCGTTTCCCGCACCGGGGAGGCCAGGGGGAACACGCCGACCGGGACCGCGCCCGCCGGCACCGGCATCGGTGGCCGGGTCGCCGAGGTCGGCGCCACCGGAGCGTGGTTGGGAAAGAGCGCCAACGCCAGCAGGCAGAAGAGCGGTCCGGCGTTCGGGTCGGTGGCCATCCCACTGGTCAGCCCGCCCAGTGACTGCCCGAGGAGCCAGAAGTCGAGCGAGAGGGCCACGCCGGCCACCAGAAACGCCGTGGGGCGACGGGTGAGGAGCGGGCCGAACCCGATGACCAGCGATACCACGGCCAGAGTCACGGCCAGGCCGGTGCCGGCCCCGGTCAGGGAGTGGGCGACCGTCCGGTCGAGGTGGGCCAGCCAGACGGGTCCGTCCGGTCCGGCCGCGCCGATCTGCGCCGCCACCGCGCCGCCGCCTCGGTTGGCGGGCAGGAGCCAGAGGGCGGCCGAGGCCACCCACAGCACGGCCCAGGTCGCCCTGGCCCCGGTCTCACCGAGGATTCCTCCCGAGGCGGCCGACCCGGTGGCGTCCGCCATGGCAGCTGCCCGTCGGGGCCAGGCCACGACGGCGATGATCCCGTAGAGGAGCACGCCGCCGGGCGCACCGGTGAGGGGGGAGGCGGTACCGGTGAATACCATGCCGAAGCCCTCGCCCACGGCCCACACCCCGGCCACCCAGGCCAACGACAGGAGCAGGGCCGGCCTGACGGTGGCCCGTGACAGGAGACCGATCCCGATCAGGAGCTGGGCGGCGGCGAATACGGCGTTGAAGCCGAGGGGCTGGCGGGCCACCAGGTCGGCCAGCTCGTGGATCGGCCAGGCGATGACCGCCGGCTGCCCCGTCGCCGACGGCGCCAGCACGTGGTGGGCGAAGGCTGTCGTGAACATGCTCGGCTGCAGCTGCAGCAGGCCGTCACCGATCCAGAGCACACCCAGCGCGATCTGGATGGTCCGCACGGTGAGGCGCATCGGGGACGCCTCCGGCGCCCGGCTCATCCCTGACCGGTCCTGATGATGGGTGCGATCTCGGCCTTGGTGAGATCCGCCTGGAACTGGGCCGTCGAGGCCAGGGACGGGGCCGTCCACACGTGCAGCATGAAGTAGGTGTCGGTGTTGTGGGTGCCCGTGGTGCACACACCGGTGTCGGACGATCTCCCGACCACCTGGTGGGCGGCGCTCAGGCAGAGGTTGGCGTGGGCGTGCCACTGGGTGAGCGATCCCCCCACGTCGGGTCCGGGCTGGCACGGGGCCGGACCCATGTACATGGCGCCCAGGAGGACGGGGCCGGACACGGTGTTGGCATAGACCAGGCTCGAGGGGTGGTTCGGGTCGAGGACGTCCCCCGAGGCCACGGTGTGCCAGTCGGCGTAGTGCACGACATAGCCGTCCGGGTTGGTGGCCGGTACGTAGCCGGCCGCCGTCGCCGCTCCGAGCGAGGCGAACCTGCTCAGGGCCTGGGCGGTCCGGGCCACCAGTTGGTCGGCGGCCTGGCGTTGGGCTCCGGTCGGGGCCCCGGTCGGCACCGGGGCCATGACCATCCCGTCGGACATGGTGGTGGTGCCGGCCACGTTGGGGCACACGGTCAGGGCGGCGGTCGGGGAGGGACCGCTCGAGGCCGAGCCCGACGGGGTCGGTGTCATGGCCATGGATGCCCCGCCGGATCCGGATCCGGATCCCGATCCCGGTGCGGCGACGGTCTGGTCGGACCCCCGGACGGTACCCGTGGCGCCCGTCACCCCACCGGCGGGAACCAGGAGGGTGGTGCCCAGGACGATCAGCATCGAGAGGCCGGTCGCCGCCGCCACCGCCCACCACAGGCGGGCGCCGGTGGTGGCCCGTTCCCATCCCTGCCGCATCGAGAACCGCCTCTGTTCCATGTCGCCCTCCGGTTTCCGGGGTCGACGCCCCGTCACCGACAGGATCGGCCGGGACTATGAGGTCCGGGTCAGGGAGTTGTTAGGTGGTCATGAGGGACCCCCGGCGGCGATCGCCCCGAGCGGCTGGGAAAAGGGACGGCCCGCCCACCTGGTGGGATCAGCCGGCTGGGGGCAGCCCCGGTGAGAAGTCGGGATCGGGCTCGATGCACTGCAGGACCAGGGCCTCCATGGCCAGGCCGAACACGGTCCAGTCCTGGAGCTCCCTCCCGGGCCCGGTCGGGAGCATGAACGGATCGAACGTCCCCTCGATGTGCTGGCGCAGGGCGTATCCCTCGCTGAGGGCGGTGGTGGTGACGGTGTACTGGCGCATGGTCCAGGGAGGACGGAACCGGAGCCCGAGGAGGGCCATGAAGATCTCGGTGCTCTCCTCCCAGAACTCGGTGATGGTGGTGTAGCCCTCCTGGAGGGCACACCGCACCCGTGGCGTCGTTCCGAGGGCGAGCCGGTCGAAGCCATGGCCACCACCGAGATCCACAGGGGCCAGTTCGACGACGTCTGCAGGGCCTCGCTGCTGGCCGCGCCCACCACCCGGCACAGTTGACGGGCCGCGGTCAGGCGCAACGCCTCCGTGGAGAGATCGAAGCCGTCCAGGAAGGTGGTGATGGTCCGGAGGGTCTCGTCCACCTCGGGTCGTTCGACATCGTGGGCGATGGCCGACAGGACGTCGGCCCGGAAGTCGGCCTGGTTCTCCCACACCCGCCGGATTACCGAGGCGTTGGTCAACTGGATCCCGGTGTCCCGTTCCACCTGGTCGAAGACCCGCTTGAACGTGAGGTTGCCGGTGGTCGCCTCGATCCCCTCCTCTCTGAGGATCTCCCGGCCGCCCTGCAGCATCACGGCCCGCAACTCCTCGCGGCTCAATCGGGGCTTGCGCCTGTCCGTCATGGGTCGGTCCGAACGGTGATCCCGCCATGACCACTGCTACCCCCGTGTCGCACCGACACATCATGGGCTGGACGGAAGGAGGTGTCGAGTACCGGGTCGGCCGGGTGGCAATTACCGGTTGCCGGGCCGCAGGGGAGCGAGTACGGTCGGCGCGGTGGCGGCGGATCCCGAACCCTGTGCGGGTTCGAGGTGGGGGGTGACGCCGGCGACCGTCCTCCGGGGCTGCGCCGGCAGGGGAACGGCCCCTCGGATGTCCACGGGGGGATAGGTTCGCATCCCATGGAGCCTGCCCTGCCGTCGACGACCGACCGACTCGAGATCGACGACCTCCTGACGGCGTACGCCCATGCCGTCGACGACCGGGACTGGGACCAGCTCGACGGGGTGTTCGCCCCTCATGCCCACCTCGACTACCGCTCCGCCGGCGGCATCTATGGGGAGTACCCCGAGGTGCGGCAGTGGCTCTCCGAAGTCCTGCCCCTGTTCACGTGGACCCAGCACCTGGTGGCGAACCGGGTGGTCACCGTCGACGCGGCCGCCGGCTCGGCCCGGGCCCGCTCCGACTTCCACAACCCGAACGAGATGGTGGTGCACGGCGAGCCGTGGTTGTTCGTGGTCGGTGGTCGCTATCACGACAGGTTGGAGCGACTGCCGGTCGGCTGGCGCATCACCAACCGGGTGGAGGAGACCCTGTGGTGGCACCACCCCATGCCCGGACTTCCCCCGAGGCCGTACCCCCTGCCGGACGACGCCCTGACCTGAGGGCGGACCGGGAACGGGGCGCCGTCGGGGCACCTCGGCCCCCGGCATGCAAAACTGCCAGGGGTGGATGTCCCTGTCCGCCCGGGGAAGGGGGAATCATGGGAGTCGTCAGATACGGTGCCCGGCCACCGGAGCAGGTGCGTAACCGCGAGGTGGAGGCGACCATCACGCCGATCTGGTCCCGGGCGGTGACCGTGGTCTTCGAGACCGATCCGGAGGCCGTCGCCGCCGTCCTGCCCCGACCGCTCGAGCCCTCGGTCCCCACGGCGCGGCTCCGCATCGCCGTCGTCGACATGGGGACCGGCCTCAAGCCGTTCGGCGCCGGGTGGTTCGGGGTCCGGGCCCGACACGGTGAGACCGAGGGCGAGTACGCCCTGTTCATGCCCATGACCACCGAGCAGGCCACCATCGGGGGGCGGGAGACGTTCGGCGAGCCCAAGAAGATCGCCGAGCTGGACCTGACGGTGGAAGACGACACCCTGACGGCCCGGATCGGCCGCATGGGATCCACCGTGGCCGAGCTGAGCGGCACACTGGGGGCCGAGTCGCCCGGCTACGAGATCGACAAGCTCGATTTCTACTTCAAGCTGCTCCCCGACCCGTCCGGTTCCGGGCTGGAGGGGGATCCGGCCTTCGTCTACTGCCGCCGGCACGAGGTGGCCCGGATGGTCCGTCCGGTGAGCGGGGAGTGCAAGCTGATGGATGCGCCCCTCGACCCGGTCGCCGACTTCCCGGTGCGGAAGGTGGTGTCGTTCGACTACGCCGAGATCGCCTCGTCCCAGCGGGGCGAGGTGGTGGGTCGGGTACCGGCCGAGTGGCTGGTCCCGTACATGCACCAGCGGTACGACGACCTCTCCGTGCTGGGGGCGAAGGGATGAGTGACGTCCCGGGCAACGGCTCCGATCGCTACATCGTGGTGTCCGCCGACGGGCACGCCGGCCTGGCCTGCGAGGACTACCGGCAGTATCTCGACACGAAGTACCACCCGGCCTTCGACGACTACCTGGCCGAGCGGATGGCCCACCGCGAGGAGTCGCTGGCCTTCAACTACGACTACATCATGGGTTGGGAGAAGGACAACGAAGAGGGGCTGAAGGGGGCCTTCGACCCCGTCATCCGGGACAAGGAGCTCGACGCCGACGGCGTGGCGGCCGACGTGCTCTTCGCCGACGCCGACGCCATCACCGGCATGGCCTCCCCGCCCTTCGGGGCCGGCCTGTTCGCCGGGGCCATCGAGGATCCCGAGCTGGCCTTCGCCGGGGCGCACGCCCACAACCGGTTCCTGGCCGAGATGTGCTCGCACTCGCCCCACCGTCGGGGCGGCATCGCCCTGGTGCCCATCACCCACGACGTGACCCGGGCCGTCGCCGAGATCGAGTGGGTGGCGGACCAGCCCGGCATCAGGGGGATCATGATCCCCACCATGTGGCGGAGCCGGGCGCCGTACAACGACGCCCTCTACGACCCGGTGTGGGCGGCATGCGCCGAGGCCGGACTGCCCGTCCACACCCACTCGGGTGAGGCCCCCATGGAGGAGTTCGGCGACCACACCGGGGTCTACCTGGCCGAGGTGGTGTGGTGGGCGGTGCGACCGGCGTGGCACCTCCTGTTCAGCGGGGCCTTCGAGCGGTACCCCGACCTGAAGTTCGTGGTCACCGAGGCTGCGGCCTACTGGGCCCCGGACATGATGTGGAAGTGGGACCAGTACATGGGGGGCGGCCACACCACCAAGAAGATGGCGGCCCTCCTGAAGGGCAAGATCTCCAGGCTCCCGTCGGACTACTTCGGCACCAACATCTTCATCGGCGCCTCCACCATGTCGAAGGAGGAGATCCGCCGTCGGTACGTCATCGGGACCGACGTCGTGATGTGGGGGACCGACTACCCGCACCCCGAGGGCACCTGGCCCCACACGGCGGAGAGGCTCGGGGCCGACTTCGCCGGGATTCCGGTGGACGACACCGCCGATCTGCTGGGGTTGACCGCCGCCAAGGTCTACGGCTTCGACCTGGCCGCGCTCAAGCCGATCGCCGATCGGATCGGGCCGTCCCCGGACTCCCTGGGCCAGGACCCGACGCTCCGGAGCGATCCGGCCGAACGGGCCGGTGGCCGCTGGTGGAAGGCCGAGTACGGGCTGGCGCCCCCGGGCTGAAGGCGGGGGCGGGACGGCCCGACCGCTACCGGGTGCCCGTCGTCACCACGAACGGAGCACCTGGTGACGGTCGAAGGCGTTGCACGTCGAGTCGGTCGGGTACTCGTCGACGGGTAGGGGGGTGGCCACCTCGGCCACCGTGGGCCCGATCTCGGTGCCGATGGTCCGCAGCATGTCGAGGTCGAATCCGTAGCGCTCGGCCGCGTTGACCTCCACCATGGCCAGGGTCTCCACCGGGTCGCAGGTACCGAAGGCGGCCCGCAGGGCCTCACGGCTGTAGGGATAGCTCCCCTCGGAGTGCGGGTAGTCGGCGCCCCACATGATCCGGTCCACGCCGACCTCGTGGCGGAGGGCGGACTCGCTGGCCCGGAGGAAGCTGGCGCCCACCGACACGTTGCGCTGGAAGTACTCCGTCGGTGTCATCGACATGCCCTTGGCGGCGGCGCCGAAGAAGTTGGCCTCGGCCGCGTCGCCCAGAGTCATGCGTCCGTAGAACCAGTCGAGGGTCTCGAGGCCGCGGGGCAACCAGGCCAGACCCTGCTCGGTGAGGACCACCTGCAGGTCGGGATGGCGCTCGAAGACGCCCCCGAAGATCAGGTGCCAGACCGACCGGTGGGAGAACCAGGGCAGCTCGACCAGCATGATGGCCCGGGCCACCTCGGCGTCGCCGTAGTCGGGGATGCCGCCCCCTCCGTGGATGTTGACAACCACCCCCAACTCCTCGCACAGGCTCCACAGCGGCTCGTAGGCCGGATCCCACAGGGGAGGGAGTCCCGACCCGGGCGGGAGTGACGGCAACAGGATGCCGCCCGACGGGGAGAAGGCCGACGCCGCCCAGCGCACCTCGTCCAGGGCGTCGTCGATGCGGTTGGCGAAGATCTGGGCCACACCGGCGCGGCGTCCCGGTGCCCGGGCGCAGAAGTCGGCCAGCCAGCGGTTGTGGGCCTGGATCCCGGCCCAGCGGCGGTCGTAGTCGGACTCGGTGGGGGGAAGAGCCACCAGGCTGCCCTCCTCGAAGAAGGGGGGCACGGTGTTGGGGAAGAGCACCTCGGCGGTGATCCCGTCGGCGTCGTTCTCGTCCAGGCGGCGGTCGGAGTCCCAACTGCGGTAGGCGGTCGGGGCCAGCAGGTCGGCGAAGGGGTTGACGTAGGAGCCGGCCCAGGCGTCGAACTCGTCGTGCCAGGAGACCGGCAGGTAGGGGCGGTACTCGGCGATGTCGGCGCCGGCATGGGCGTCGGCCGAGATCACCGTGTAGCGGCGGTCCGGTCCGAGCGTGTCGATCATGGGTCCCCCCTGTTGCTGCCGGTACCGGACACCGTACCCACTCAGGTCAGGCCTTCGAGAGCGGAGGGTGGTAAGGCCCCCGTGGCGATGGCGTCGGCCCGGGCGTGCAGCAGCTGACCGGCGCGGTCGAGGTCGTGGCCGATGACGAAGCGCCCCTCCTTCACTCCCTGGACGGCGAACCGCCCCAGCTCGGCGAGGTCCACGGTGTCGGTCGGCCGTCCGGCCGCGGCCAGGGCCGCCTTGAACTCGGCGAAGGTGGTGCCCGGCGCCGGCGGTCGTGGCCTCTGGCGGGCCAGGGACTCGGGCCGGTTGCGCTGGGCCTCCCACAGGCCGGTCTCGAGCAGGCCCCCCGACGGATAGAAGATCGAGGCCGAGAGCTTGGTCTCCTGGGCGATGAACTGGTGGGCCAGGGCCTCGGTGAAGCAGCTGATGGCGGCTTTGGACGAGGCGTAGACCGAGGCGTAGGGGACCGGCGCGATGCCGCCGTCGCCCGATGACGTGGTCACCACCACCCCGTGCTGGCCGGATGCGATCATCCGGGGCACGAAGGCCAGCACCCCGTTGGCGGTCCCGAAGACGTTGACCCCGAAGCACCACCGCCAGTCGTTCGCCTCCTGATCCCATGGGTTCCCGCCTCCCCCGGAGGTCACGCCGGCGTTGTTCCACAGCCCGTGGCAGACCCCGTAGTCCGTCGAAGACCAGGTCGGCCAGGGCCTCGACCGAGTCGGCATCGGAGACGTCGGTGACGACGCCCCGGACCTCGCCTCGTGCCGCCAGCTCGGCCACGGTGGCCTCCAGTACGGGAGCCTCGATGTCGGCGATGACCACGCGGGCCCCCTCGTCGAGCAGTGCTCGACGATCCCCCGTCCGATGCCGGCGGCACCGCCGGTCACCACCGCCACCTTGCCGGCCAGATCCTCCACCATGGTCCCCCGATGCCTCCCGTGACGGGCCCCCGCCCGCACCGGGCCATGCTGGCACAGGCCCACCGGTCCCGCCCGTGGCCGGCTTCCGTTGGGTGGAGGGAGCGTCACCACCAGCGCCCGAGTACCGTCGACCCCGGCGCCGGCAGGCGGCGCCCCGGCTCCGAACCACAGGAGGACCTGTGCCGCTCGACCAGCAAGCCCGTGCCCTGCTCGATCCACTCGACGATCTCGGGGCGCCCCCTATGTCGGGCCGGACTGTCGAGGAGGCCCGGACCAGCTACGCGGCGTTGTCGGTGATCATTGGACCACCTGAGGAGCCCGTCCCGACCCGGGACCGCGCCCTACCCGGGCCGAACGGCGAGATCCCCGTGCGCGTCTACCGGCCACCCAGCGACAGCCCACTCCCGGTGATCGTCTACTTCCACGGTGGCGGGTGGGTGATCGGTGACATCGCCACCCATGACGCCGTGTGCCACCGGCTCGCCGCCGGGGTGCCGGCGGTGGTGGTGGGCGTCGACTACCGCCTGGCCCCCGAGCACGGCACCGGCTACCTGCTCGACTCAGACACCATTACCTGGTTCCTCGGCAACTACCTGGGCGGGGCCGATCCGCGCCACCCGGACGCCTCGCCCCTCTTCGTCGGGGATCTGTCCGGACTGCCCCCGGCGTTGGTGATCACTGCAGAGTTCGATCCGTTGCGTGACGAGGGCGAGGCCTACGCCGAGCGCCTGGCCGAGGCCGGGGTCGACGTAACGGCGTCCCGCTACGACGGGATGATCCACGGGTTCTACGGGCTGGACAGCGTCTTCACCTCCGCCCGTTGGGCCACAGACGAAACGGTGTCGGCCCTGCAGAAGGCGTTGAGCTGAGCGCCGGGTGCACTTCCACGCCGAGCACACGTTCCGCGCCACCAGGGAGGCGGTGGTGGGGGTCCTGGCCGATCCGGCCTTCGCCGTCGCCCTGACCCTGCCCGACCTCGATCAGCCCGAGTTGCTCGAATCCACCGACGACGGGGATCGGGCGTTGATCCGGCTCCGGTACGAGTTCGCCGGCAATCTCGATCCGATGGCCCGGCGTCTGCTGGGGTCGGATCGCCTGGCCTGGATCCAAGAGGCCAGGGTGGACCGGTCGACCTGCTCGGGCACCCTGAGGTTCGAGGCCGAGCGGGACCCCCGACGGCTGTACGGGCGTGCCGACTTCGCGGTGGCGTCGTCCGGGCCGGGCTCGGTCAGAACCCTGGACGGGGAGCTGGTGGTGGCCGTCCCGGGTATCGGGCGCATGGCCGAGCGGCGGATCGTGCCGGGGCTGCTGCGTCGTCTGGACCTCGAGGCGGCATCGGTCGACGCCGAGCTCTCCTGAGGTCGACCTGGGCCAACCGAGCTCAGGTACGGGCTCACTCCAACCAGAGCCCAGGTATGGGCTCACTCCAACCAGAGCCCAGGTATGGGCTACCCGACGTAGGCCCGATAGGCCCACACCCAGTTGCCGGCGATGGCCAGCTGGGCTGAGGCCAGGGGGAGTCGGCCCTCACATACCAGGCTGTTGAGCCTGTCCTCGAGTGCGTCCTTGGTGTTGGCGAACGAGGTCGCATCGGGGTCGTCGGGCGGCTCAACCCACAGATTGGCGGCGTCGTTGGGGTCGCCGCCCAGCTCCAATGGGACCAGATGGTCGTATTCGGCAACGTGGAGCGACCCGGTGTAGCCGTAGGCGGCGGCCGAGGCCTCCTTCTCCGGTTCGGTCACGCTCTCGGGTGGACGGATGGTCGAAGTGAACCCGCTGGAGCAGATGGTGGAGTCGATGTCGGCTTGGGTGACCTGGGGATTGATGGCACCGGGGGTGCAGTTGGGGTCGGGGAGGGGGTCGGGCCCGATGTAGGTGTAACGGCAGGATCCGGGAGCAGGCTGGGGCTGGACCGAGTATGTGCTCTGGACGCCAGGACCGATCAGGACGCCGGTGGAGGGAGGCGGAGGGTCCGCGGTGGAGGGAGGCGGAGGAACCACGGTGGTGGCGGGCGTCGGCGGCGGTGTCGTGGTCGGAGGAGCTGCATGCGTCGTCGGGACCACGGTCACTACGGTCGGGCGGGTGGCGGTCGGCTGGGCGCAGCCGGCCGCGGCGAGGGCCGTGACGACGGCCAGGCTGATCAGGGCGGGACGCTCCATGGGGGCCACCCTGACACAGGGGTGTACCAGGCGAACGAACGCGCTCCGGGCCCGGAGATGTCCGTCGACGACTGACCGGTAGCGCGGGCGGCTACGTACTGTTGAACATCGTTGTCCCCGGCGCTACGTTTCCCGGCAACGCGGATACCGACGGGGGCGGTCCGGGGGAGGGGTCTGAGGGGGATGCATCGGATGGGCGAATCACAGACGCGGGGGGATGGGCAGCGTCGACCACGAGGTCGGCGTCTGAGCGCCGCCGCCGCGTCGATCGGCGGCATGGCCCTAGTCCTCTGCGCCTGTCTCGGCACGGCCACGAGCGGAGCTGCCACCACCGCACCCGGGGTGACCCCCACCCAGATCGACGTCGGGGCCATCGCCACCCGGACCGGTGTCGGCGCCGGCGACTTCGCCGGCCTCATCCCCGGCGTGCAGGCTTACTTCGACATGGTCGACGCCCATGGTGGGATCGACGGGCGAAAGCTGGAGCTGACCGCCGACCTCGACGACGGGGGAAGCCCGACCCAGTTCACCCAGGAGGCCCACACCATCCTCGGGCAGGACCACGTGTTCGCCGCCTTCATCTCGACGTACTGGTTCACACCCGGCCTGTTTGAAGAGACCGACACGCCGACCTACGGCTACAACGTCGGCGACAACTGGGCCGGACCTGCCAACTTCTTCGCCGCCGGCGGCTCCACCCAGGATTACCACGCCCTGGCCGCACCGGTGGCCTACCTCATGAAGCGGACGCATTCCACGTCGATAGCCCTGGTGAGCTATGGACCGGGGATCCCCGGTTCGTACCCGGCGTGCCGCACCACGGCACAGGACCTGACCAAGGCGGGAATCCACGTGGCCTACACCGGTCTCGACGCCTCACTGGGTGGGGACTACACCGCCGAGGTGCAGCAGATCGCCCAGAGCCATGCCGACTTCGTCCTCACCTGCATGCAGGACTCCGACGATGTGACCCTGGCCCGGACCATCCAGCAGTACGGGCTGAACGTGCACCAGATGTGGCTGAACGGCTACAACCAGGATCTGCTCAACAGCTACCAGAGCCTGATGCAGGGGGTGTACGTCGATGCCAACGGGTTCGTGCCCTTCTCGGCCAACACCGACTTTCCCGGCCTCTATCCGGGGATACAACAGTACCTGACGGCCATGAAGAAGTACGAGCCCGCCGTGGTCACCTCCCAGTTGGCCATGCAGGGATGGATGTCGGCAGCCCTCCTGGCTGCCGGGGTCAAGGCGGCCGGCAACGACCTGACCCAGAAGAACCTGATCGCCCAGACCAACCGCATCACCGACTTCACGGCCGGAGGGACCACGGCGGTGGTCAACTGGACCAAGGCCCACACCACCCAGGCCTTCCCCATCTGCCCGTCCTTCATCGAGGTGAAGGGGAAGTCCTTCGTGCCGGTGGTGGCCAGCAAGAACCAGGTGTTCATCTGCTTCGCCAAATCGGTGGACCTGAGGGATCCCACCCCGGCCACCCCACCGGTGGGGACGCCCGGTTAGCGCTGCGTGAGGTCGCCGTAGAGGTCGGGGCGCCGATCGCGGAAGAGCCCCCAACCGGCTCGGTCCGCCGTAGCCTGGGCCAAGTCCAGTTCCGCGTAGATGGTCTCCGTCGTGGCCCGGCCGGCCTCGACCACGGGACGACCCCGGTGATCCACGATGAAGGACGACCCGTAGAAGGTGATGTCGTCTTCGACGCCGGTCCGGTTGGCCGCCACCACGGGGACGTGATTGCACACGGCGTGACCGTCCATGGCCCGCCGCCACATGTCCGAGGTGTCGTTGCCGGCCTGGCTGCCCACCTCACTGCCGATGGCCGTGGGGTACAGCAGGAGATCCGCACCCTGGAGGGCCATGGCCCGGGCGGCCTCGGGAAACCACTGGTCCCAGCAGATCCCGACCCCGATCCGGCCGTGGCCGGTGGACCAGGTCCGGAATCCGGTATTCCCCGGTGTGAAGTAGAACTTCTCCTCGTACCCGGGGCCGTCGGGTATGTGGGCCTTCCGGTACACGCCCAGCACGCTCCCGTCCTCCACGATGGCCACCGAGTTGAAGTAGGACGGCCGGGCGTCCTCGAAGAAGGACACCGGTACCACGGCCCCGGTGCCCGCCGTGACCTTCTGGACCGCCGCCACGGCCGGACTTTCGTCGACGGGGCTGGCCCAGGAGAAGAACTCCTGGCGCTCGAACTGGCAGAAGTAACGACCCTCGAACAGCTCGCTGGGAAGGACGATCTCGGCACCGCCGGCGATGGCCTCGGCCACGGCGGCCACGGTGCCGTCGCGGTTCTCGTCGCGGTCCTCGCTGAACTCCCGTTGGATCGCCGCCACCACCGTCATGGGGCACCCCCAACCCGGCGTCCCCCCACCGCGACCGGCGATCCGGTGTGGTCGCACGTCATCGTGGGGCAAGACTACCGGCCGGAACCGGGCGGTAGGATTCCGGGACCGACCGACCCTCGAGCCAGGAGATGCCCCTTGCCCGCCCGCTCCCTCGAGTCCACGCCGCGGGACGACGGCTTCCACATGCCGGCGGAGTGGGAGCCGCACGAGCGCTGCTACCTGGTCTGGCCCGAACGGACGGACAACTGGCGGTTGGGGGCCAAGCCGGCCCAGTCGGCGTTCGTGGCCGTGGCCGAGGCCGTGGCCCGGTCGGAGCCGGTGACCGTCCTGGTGTCGTCCCGGCAGTGGGAGCATGCCCGGGCCACATGCTCCGACGCCATCTCGGTGGTGGAGACAACCACCGACGACGCCTGGGTCAGGGACACGGGACCGACCTTCGTGGTCAGCCGGTCTCTCGGTGAGCGACGCGGGGTGGACTGGATCTTCAATGCCTGGGGCGGACTCGACGGCGGGCTGTACTTTCCGTGGGCCAACGATGATCTGGTGGCGGCCAAGGTGTGCGAGCTCGAGGGGGCGTCCCGCTACCGCGCACCGTTCGTGCTCGAGGGTGGCTCCATCCACGTCGACGGGGAAGGGACGTGCATCACCACCGAGGAGTGCCTCCTCCATCCCAACCGGAATCCGGGCCTCACCCGCCGGGACCTCGAGTCGCTGCTGGTCGACTACCTGGGGGTGGAGAAGGTGGTCTGGATCCCCCGGGGGGTCTACGGCGACGAGACCGACGGCCACGTGGACAATGTGGTCTGCTTCACCCGCCCCGGACGGGTCCTCCTGACCTGGAGCGAGGGGGCGGACGACCCTCAGGCCGAGATATCCCGGGAGGCCAGGGCGGTGTTGGAGTCAGCCACCGACGCCCGGGGGCGTCCCCTCGACGTGGGCCTCCTCCCCGCACCGGGACCCCTGTCGATGGGGAGCGACGAGGCCGCGCAGGTCGACGCCAGTGCCTACGCCCGACCGCGGTCGGCGGGGGACCGGCTGGCCGGTTCCTACGTGAACTTCCTCATCACCAACTCGTCGGTGGTCCATCCCCTGCTGGACGAGCGTTACGACGAGGAGGTCGGGGAGGTGCTCGCCGCGGAGTTCCCCCGTCGCCGGATCGAGGGCGTGCCCGGCCGGGAGATCCTCCTCGGGGGTGGGAACATCCACTGCATCACCCAGCAGGTCCCGGGCGTTTGAGCGTGGCTACCTCGGCCCGACCCGGCTACTGACGACGGGCCTGGATGGCCGGCACGGCCACGGGAGCGGCGGCGACTATCGCCGCGGCCAGACCCAGGAAGGCCCCGAATCCCCATCCGATACCGCTGAATCCGATCCCGCCCGGCTTGAGCAGGAAAGCCAATATGCAGAGCACGACGTTGAACACCGTGGCGATCAGCAGGAGTTGTGCGTCCGACATGGCCAGTTTGAACGGCATCACGTCGAATCCCGCCCGGAGCACGATGTAGACCATCACCGCCAGGCAGACCAGCAGCACCAGGTACATCCACCCGTGCCACAGGCCGTCCGCCGAGATCGAGACCGGGCCGAAGTCGTAGGTGTACCACGGTAGGAACAGCGAGATGAAGAGCACCAGCGTGGCAATTCCGGTGATCCGCTCGGCCCGGGCCAGGCGGGCGACGTCGAGGGAGAACGCCGGGCGGCTGGCGCCGGGTGGGGCGGCGCCACCGGCCGACCCGGCCGGTGGCGCGCCACCTGCGGCCGGTATCCCTCCACCTGTCGGTGGGAGTGGAGTCCCCGGGGCAGACGGCTGATAGTTCGGATGCTGCTCCGGCGGGTACCACTTTCCATCTGATGCCTGCCACCAACCGGGACCACCGGACATATCGCTCATGGCCTCTCCCCGTTCGATTCGGTGGAAATATACCAGGTCGTCGGCGTGCGGGACGGCTTCCCCGGGACCGTGGCATGCATCCAGCCGTCGGTGCCGGCGGGTGGTTCACACCGACTCCGACGGTGACCAGGCGGGTGCGCACCGCCGGTCGACGACGTAGCGTCGCGGCATCCGGCGGCGATACTCCGTCATCCCACGATGGGGTCCCGTCGTCGGCCCATCACCTTCAACCCCGGAGGCAAACCATGCGAGCAGCTGTGCTGACACGAGGGCGGAGTCCCCTCGAACTGGTGGACGACGTCGAGGTGGCCGGTCCCCTGGCCGGACAGGTACTCGTCCGGGTGTCCCACTGCGGCATCTGCCACTCGGACCTCACCATCATCGAGGCAGGCTACGAGCCGCTGCCGATCGTGCTCGGCCATGAGGCGGCCGGCATTGTGGAGGCGGTGGGACCGGGGGTGATGTCCGTGTTGCCCGGCGACCATGTGGTGCTCGTCGCCATCCCGCCGTGCGGCCGTTGCTACTGGTGTGTCCGGGGTAAGACGACCGTGTGCGAGAAAGCCATGACGTTTATGGCCGGCACCCTGCCGGACGGAACGACCGCCCTGTCCCGCCATGGCCAGCCGGTCTACCGCGGCCTCGGGGTGGGCGGCTTCGCCGAGCAGGTCCTGACCACGGAGTCGGGAGCCGTGCGCATCGATCCGGACGTGCCCCTCGACGTGGCCGCCGTGATCGGTTGTGCCGTGCAGACCGGCGTGGGGGCCGTGCTCAATACGGCCGGCGTGGAGGAAGGGGCCACCGTGCTGGTGATGGGCCTGGGTGGGGTGGGGATCTCGGTGGTCCAGGGCGCCCGCATCGCCGGCGCCTCACGCATCATCGCGTCCGATCCGCTGGCGGAACGACGCCAGGCTGCCCTGTCCTTCGGCGCCACCGACGTCTTCGACCCCGCCGACGGGGACATCGTGGCGTTCTGCCAGGAGCTGACCGGTGTGGGCGTCGACTACGCCTTCGACGCCGCCGGCAGCGCCCGGCTGATCGAGGCGGGCTTCATGGCCACCTGTTCGGGTGGGACGACGGTATCGGTAGGTGCGCCCGATGCCGCCGAGGTGCTGGACAATCTCCCCGCCATCCTGTTCGCCATTACCGAGAAGCGCCTGGTCGGCTGCCTCTACGGCGGTGGCAATCCCCATTGGCAGATCCCCCGTCTGGTCAGCCTGTGGCAACGGGGGCTTCTGGATCTCGAAGCCATGATCTCGGCCCGTCGGCCCCTCGACCAGGTCAACCAGGGCTTCGACGACCTGCGGGAGGGTCGGGGACTGCGGACGGTGCTCACGCTGTGAGGGGAGGGGGTCCCACCCGGCCCGTCAGGCTTGGCACCTCGTGCCCCTGGCCGGCAGAACACCGCTGACCAGGTAGCCGCCGACGGCATCCCGCATGCAGGCGTTGGATGAGCCGTTGAGCAGCCAGGTGTGCCCGTAGCCGACGTAGGTCACGAGCCGCCCCCCGATGGTGGCGGCCAGACGGAGGGCCGACGCGTAGGGGGTGTTGGGGTCGTAGGTGTTGCCGACGACGAGAGCCGTCGGGGCACCGTTCGGGGAGAGGGGGGCGATGGCTCGGCCCGAACCGGTCCAGCCGGGACAGCCGATCAGGTTGTTGGACACGGCCTCGGCACCACCGAGCGGGTACCGCCGGGCCAGTGCCCGGGCCAGCGCCGCTGTGGCGGCGGCATCCGGATGGGCGACGGCGTCGTTGCAGGTGATGGTCCACAGGGGTCCGACCAGCGAACTCCCGTCCAGGTCGGTCTCCAGGCCCAGGGCGACCGAACGGAGGGGTCCGCCGTCGCCGGCGGCAGCCGACCCCAGCGCCGGCAGGTACCCGGGTGTGAGGGTCGGGACGGACAGGTAGAGGAGGGAGGCGGTGGCCAGGTCCCCCGCCGTGACCGGCACGGTGTCCCCGTCGCCCGGGGCGGGAAGCGGCGCCCGGGCCAGCCGTTGCTGGAGGTCACGGTAGAAGGAGACCGGGTCGGTACCCAGGGGACAACCCGGGGTTGCCGTGCAGGCGTCCAGCTCGTGCGTGAGCGCCGTCTCGATAGCCGGGGCCTCCAGGGCGGCGTCGGTGGTCAGGCTGAGGTTGGCGTCGACGGCGCCGTCGAGCACCACCGACCGGACGCGGCTCGGGAACAGCTGTCGATAGACCGATCCGAGGGCGGTCCCGTAGGACAGCCCGTAGTAGTTGATCCGGGCGACGCCGAGTGCGGCCCTCAACCGATCCATGTCGCGGGCCGAGGTGGTGGTGGTGACGGTGGGGAACAGGGTGGGCTGGTCGGCGCGGCAGGAGCGGTCGAGGCCCGAGAACACCCGGGCGGCCGCCGCCGTCCCGGCCACGGCACTTCCGGCCGAGGCGGCCGAGGGGCCGCAGACGAGAAGTCGGCTCGACCCGGTACCCCGCTCGTCGAAGCTGACCAGGGTGAACTGGTCACGCACGGCCGGGGGGACCAGCGACGCCAAGAGCGGGAGGATGAGCACCCCGCTCTCACCGGGGCCACCGGGATTGAAGACCACGACTCCCCGGCTGTGCAACACGGGATGCTCGATCACGGCCAGGGCCAGCGAACCCCGGGACGGATGGTCGTAGTGGATGGGAACCCGGAGCGTTCCGCACCGGTAGCCCGGCTCCGTAGGGCACGGCACCCAGGCGACGCCGACGGCGGAACCCGGGGAGGTGGCGGCCCCGGCGGCAGGAGCGAGCGAGGAGGCGGCCACGGTTCCGCTGAGCAGCACCCCGGTGACCACGGCGGCAGCAACCGCCGAACGGGCGGATCGGAGGGACGAACGCACGGATCGACCCGACATCGGGCGGGCCGCAGACCAGGTACACCCCCTCACGGACCACGACCCTACCGAGTTTCCTCCCGAGGTGGGAGGCCGCCCCGGGGCCGGGCGGACCGGATGACCCGGCGAGCGGATAGAACGGGTGCCCGGGTGGGAAGCGCCCGCCCAGAGGACGCCCGACCATGACCCGGCACTTCCGCTACGCCATCGACAACCGGTACCTGCCGGTGATCCTGCCCTTCGGGCTGAGACGGAAGCGGGACGGGGTGACGCTGGACGACGAAGGATCGTTCGTCGCCACCTTCGGCTTCGTCGCCGTCTCGACGTCGCTGGCCAACATCTCCGGAGCCCACATAACCCGGAACTACCGCTGGTGGACGGCGTTCGGCGTCCGTAGGTCGATGGCCGACGACGGTCTCAGCTTCGGGACGAACCACCGTGCCGGTGTGTGCATCCACTTTGCCGACAAGGTCCCTTCACGACTGAGCAAGAGCGGGCATTCCGCCCTGACGGTGACCGTGGCGGACCTCGAGGGGCTCACGACAGCCCTCGGCGGCGATCCCGGGGGGACGTCGGTCTCCCCCCGGTGACGGGTCTCCGGCCCCGGTGACGGAGGTCGACTGCGGGTTTTCCTCGCACGGCCCACCCACCTGTGATTTGATGTGCCCCCGGGGAAGCAGCACATGAAGCCGCTCGGCTCATTCCGGGGGGCACGCCTTCGATCGAAGGCGGACAAAGGGGGATCATCGTGTCGAGCAAGCGCATCATGTCCGGGGGAATCGCTCTGCTGGTCGGAGCTACGGCCATAGCCGTGGGTGTAGGTGGCCAGACGGCCGGCGCGTCCACCCCGTCGACGCCGGGGGTCACTGCCAACTCGATCACCGTCGGATCCATCAGCGACATCTCCGCGCCCATCCCCGGGCTCTTCGAGGGAGGCAAGATCGGGACCGAGGCCTACTTCGCCTACATCAACAGCCAGGGTGGTGTGAACGGTCGCAAACTAGTGCTCGACGCCCGGGACAGCGCCTTCTCGTCGGGCACCGTGGCCAACGAGGCCGACAGCATCGCCGCCAACGACTTCGCCATCGTCGGTGGCTTCTCCCTCCTGGACGGTTCCGAGCAGCCCGCGGTCGACGCCGCCCACCTTCCGGTCGTCACCCAGGTCCTCACCCCGGCGTACTACTCCGACCCGAACCTCTACTCTGCGGTTCCACTCGTCAACAACGGGGAGATTGACGGCCCCTTCAAGTGGCTGAAGTCCAAGTACCCCCAGGACATCCAGCACGTGGGGGTCATCGGGTCCAGTTCCGCGGCCACCGCCATCTCCGCCGAGCACGTCTTTCACAATCTCACCAACAGCCTCGGCTACAAGTGGGTGTACCAACGTGACGCCGCCTACACGGAGACCTCCTTCCTCCCCGACATCATCAAGATGAAGAACGCCGGAGTGAAGATCGTCTTCGAACCCACCCAGCAGGGCGCCTACATCAGCAACATCGCCGAGGAGATGAAGCAGGAGGGCCTCAATGCCATCCTTCTCAGCGGATCCAATGCCTATGAGGAGAACTTCGACCCGGGTTCCGCCGGCAACGGAACCATCGTCACCGGAGTGGACTCCCTCTACATGGGCCAGGACGCCAAGGTCGTTCCGGCCGTGGCCACCTTCGACCACTGGGCCAAGAAGGTCGACCCCCAGACCCAGCTCGATCTGTACACCCTGGACTCGTGGATCAACGCCGAGCTGTTCGTGCAGGCGTTGAAGGCTGCAGGGGCCAACCCGACCCGGGCCGGGCTGGAGGCTCAACTGGACAAGGTCACGTCCTTCGACGGCAACGGCCTCATCTCCCCTCAAAACCCGGCCAAGAAGATCCCCGGACAATGTTGGCTGGCGGCTGAGTACGAGAACGGCACCTGGAAGCGCATCCCCCCGGATCCCAAGTCCGGGTACGTCTGCAGTCCGGGTGGGTTCTACCCCTCCAGCTACAAAGGTGTGAACCGCTAGGGATACAGGTGATCTAGGCAAAGTCGAGCAGCCGTGAGTGAGTTCGTCCAGTACCTCGTGATTGGGATCGTCACCGGTTCGATCTACGCGGTCAGCGCCAGCGGGTTGGTGGTCACCTACAACGCCACCGGGATCTTCAATTTCGCCTATGGGGCGGTGGGGATGATCCTGGCCTACCTCTACTGGCAGCTGTGGCAGGGATGGGGCTGGAACCCGGTTCTGGCCCTGGCCATCGTCCTGCTGATCCTGGCCCCGCTCTTCGCCCTTCTGGTGGAGCGGGTGCTCATGCGACCGCTCCACGGTTCCACGCTCAACACCATGATCGTGGTGACCCTGGGTCTGTTCCTCCTCCTGTACGGGGTGACTGGCACCATCTGGAACCAGTCGACCACCCGCAATCTGCCCGAATGGTTCGCCGGAGATCAGGTCGACGTGTTCAATGTCAACCTCACCTACGAGCAGTTGATCACCCTGGGGTGCGCGGTGGGGGTGGCCGGCGTTCTGTGGTTCCTCTTCCGGCACACCCGGATGGGTGTGTCCATGCGGGCCGTGGTGGACGACCCGGCTCTGGCCTCGATGACCGGGGCCCGGTCCGGCCGCATCGCCGGACTGGCCTGGATCATCGGTTTCATGGCCGCCGGACTGGCCGGAATCCTGGTGGCGCCGGGCACGGGCATGAGCCTGGAGATCCTCTCGGAGCTGGTCATCTTCGGGTACGCCGCCGCCATCGTCGGTCGCCTCCGCTCCCTGCCGCTGACCTTTCTGGGGGCCATGATCCTGGGCATCGCCGGATCGATGGCCATCGGCTATCTGCCCGGGAGTCTGCTCACCGACGTGACCAACGCCCTACCGATGGCGCTGTTGATCATCGTCCTCATCCTGCTCCCCCAGGGCACCTTGTCGGCCGGTCGCCTGGCCCGGCACCGTCCCCCCCGGACTCCGTCCCTGGACACCACACTGATCGGTGGTGGAGTGCTCATCGCCCTGGCCACCCTGGTGGCCTACCTGATCAGCGGCAACAACCTCTACACCGAGGGCCTCGGTCTGGCCATCGGAATCGCGGCACTCTCCCTGGTGCTCCTGTCGGGCTACGGCGGCCAGGCCTGGCTGTGCCAGTTCACCTTCATGGGCCTGGGGGCGTGGGTCATGACCAAGGTGGACGGCGGCAATTCGGTCCTCGGGGTGCTGGCGGCCATCGGCTTCTGTGCCGCCGCCGGGGGACTCCTGGCCCTCCCGGCGCTCCGCCTGCGCGGCCTGTACATGGCCCTGCTCACGCTGGCCTTCGCCGTGCTCATGGACGAGACCTTCTTCACCAACCCGTCCGTCGTCAACAGCGGGTCGATCACCGTGGGCAGGCCGGTCATCTTCGGGATGAAGTTCACCACCGACCGGTCGTTCGTCATCCTGCTGGCCATCGTGCTGGCCGCCTGCATCGTGGGTGTCGGCACCCTGCGCCGGGGCAGTTTCGGTCGTCGACTGGTGGCCATGAGCGACAGCCAGGTGGCCTGTGCCACCGTGGGTATGAACATCATCACCACCAAGCTGGCCGTCTTCGTGCTGGCCGGAGGACTGGCCGGGTTGGCCGGAGCCCTCTACGGAGGCATGGCCCGGTCCGTCTCTGTTACCCAGTTCGGCTTCGTGAACAGCCTGGTCCTGTTCGTGGCGGTGGTACTGGCCGGGGTGACCATGCTGAGCGCCTCGGTCCAGGCCGGGATCAGCCTGGCGGTCATCGCCCTCATCGCTCAGCACCTGCCGTCGTTCGCCGGATTCACCTACGTGCTGTTCGGGGTGGGCATCATCGCTCTCGGTCGCAACCCCTACCGTTTGGGCCAGCAGTACGAGCGTCTGGGCGACCGCCTCCGGGCCCGACACCGCCCCTCCGGGCCCGACGCCCCCCCGGCGGACGGACCGCCGCGACCCACGGCGTCGGCACCATCGGCCCCGGAACCGTCCGTTGTCTGACGCCGCCGCCACCCTGGCGCCCCCCGCCCTGGTGGTGGCGCAGGTCTCGGTCCGATTCGGGGGCCTCCAGGCTCTCGACGGTGTCGACCTCGAGGTGGCCGGGGGAGAGGTCCACGGCCTCATCGGCCCCAACGGAGCCGGCAAGACCACCCTGTTCAACGTGGTCGCCGGCCTGCAGCGACCGACGGGGGGGACGGTCCACCTCGGTGCCCACGACGTCACCCGGACCAAACCGCACCGGCGCTCCCGACTCGGCCTGGGTCGCACCTTCCAGCGGCTGGAGCTGTTCGGGACCCTCACGGCCCGGGAGAACGTACAGATGGCGGCCGAGGTGCAGCGGGGCAAGCTGAGGTCCGGTCGCACGCCGGCCGAGGAGGCGACCGTCCAGCTGGAGCGGGTGGGACTGCTGTCCATCGCCGACGAGCCCACCGACTCGCTCCCCACCGGACTGGCCCGTCTGGTGGAGATGGCCCGGGCCCTGGCCTGCTCCCCCGATCTGCTCCTCCTGGACGAGCCCAGTTCGGGGTTGAACGCCGAGGAGACCCGTGCTCTCGGTCAGGTGCTGCTGGCGCTGGCCGGCGACGGCATGGGGATCCTGCTGGTCGAGCACGACATGGAGCTGGTCATGTCGATCTGCGACCGGGTCGACGTGCTCGACAACGGGCAGATCATCTGCCGGGGGGATCCGGACTCGGTGCGGGCCGACCCTCTCGTCCAGCAGGCCTACCTGGGCGGCGAGGCCGACGTGGCCGGCCCGGGCGACCGGGCGGGCACCGGTGGTCCTGTCACCTCCAACGGCAACCGTCCCACCGGCACTACGGGCTCCGCCGACCCGTCGACCGAACCCGGCCCTTCGGTCCCTCCGGCGCTGTCGGTCGTCGACGTCCGGGCCGGGTACGGCCGCATCGAGGTCCTCCACGGCGTGTCGTTGAACGTCAACACGGGGTCGGCCCTGGCCCTGCTGGGCCCGAACGGCGCCGGGAAGTCCACCCTCCTGAAGGTGATCTCGGGCCAGCTGGCGCCGACCAAGGGCAGGGTGGAGTTCTCCGGTCGGTCGATGGGGAGGAACGCCTCCGAGCACCTGGCCCGGGCCGGCGTGTGCATGATCCCCGAGGGCCGTTCCATCTTCCCCAACCTGACGGTGCGGGAGAACCTGCTGATGTACACCTACCGGAGGCAGGGGCTGAAGGCGTCGTCGATCGAGGAGAAGGCCTTCGAGCGGTTCCCCGTTCTCGGGGTCCGGCACAAGCAGCTGGCCGGGACGCTGTCCGGCGGCGAGCAGCGCATGCTGGCCATGGCCCGGGCGCTCACCACCGATCCCGAGATCCTCTTCATCGACGAGTTGTCCATGGGCCTGGCGCCGCTGATCGTGGAGGAGCTCTACGGCGTGGTTGACCAGTTGGTGAAGGCGGAGCACCTGACGATCGTGATGGTCGAGCAGTTCGTGCAGACGGCGCTGTCCATCGCCGACCATGCGGTGATCATGGTCAACGGGAAGCTGGTGAGGAGCGGCACCCCCGAGGTCATCCGGGCCGAGGTGGTCGGCGCCTATCTGGGCAGCGAGAGTGATGGGGATGGCCCGCCGGCCGAGCCGGACGGCGCCGGGCAGCCGGCCTCCGGGGCCTGACCCGCCCGAGGAGGGTACCGGGCCGGTCGGCATCCCATCACGACCGCGATGCCGCCTCCCACCCGCCAACCACCGTGATATGCGGAGAACGACTCTCAGGTCTGGATGAAGGCCAACAGATCGGCATTGATCGTCTCGGCCTGGGTGGTCGGCATGCCGTGGGGGAACCCGGCGTAAGTTTTCAGCGTCCCGTTCTTCACCAGCCGGGCGGACAGCGGGCCGGAGTCGGCGTAGGGGACGATCTGGTCGTCGTCACCGTGCATCACCAGGACGGGCACGGTTATCTTCTTGAGGTCGTCGGTGAAATCGGTCTGGGAGAAGGCGACGATCCCGTCGTAGTGCGCCTTCGCTCCTCCCATCATCCCCTGGCGCCACCAGTTCTCGATGATCGCTTCCGACGGTTCCACGCCGGGCCGGTTGAAGCCGTAGAACGGTCCCGAAGGCAGGGCCCGGTAGAACTGGGACCGGTTGGCGGCCAGCTGGGCCTGCAGATCGTCGAACACGCTCTTCGGCAGGCCGCCGGGGTTGGCATCGGTCTGGACCATGAGCGGCGGCACCGAACTGATGAGTACCGCCTTGGCCACGCGGGTCTCCCCGTGCCGGGCGATGTAGTGGACGACCTCACCACCACCGGTCGAGTGACCGACGTGGACGGCATCATGGAGATCGAGATGCGCGGTCAGCGCGGCCAGGTCGTCGGCATAGTGGTCCATGTCGTGACCACCATCGGTCTGCGAGGAGCGGCCGTGACCACGCCGGTCGGCGGCGATGACCCGATAGCCGTGGTGGAGGAAGAACAGCATCTGGGTATCCCAGTCGTCAGCCGAGAGCGGCCAGCCGTGACTGAATACGATCGCCGGGCCCGAGCCCCAGTCCTTGTAGAAGATCTCCGTGCCGTCGGTAGTGGTGATCGTGCCCATTCTCGGTCCTCCTGTCGGGAGTGGTGCCCAAAACCGCTGGTTCTGACCGATGCCATCGCCATCTGCGGGAAGCGACACCCCGTACTCGCGTAGCGGGTCAAGCTTGCCAGCTCTGGGGCATCGGTGCGAGGGCCTCGTCGCCGTCCGAACACTGCTCGGGCTCCGACCCCTCGGTCGGGTAGTCGAGTGGCCCCGGCGGTCAGGAACCACAGGCCCACAGCGTCATCGCCTCGTACACTTTCAGTCCATGGCATTCGTTGAGATCTCCCGGCCCGCGCCAGCGGTGGCGCTCGTCACCCTGAACCGACCCGAGAGGATGAACGCCATGGCGTTCGACGTCATGCTCCCGTTGCGCCAGCTGCTGGAGGAGTTGAGCCGCGACAACTCCGCCCGGGTGGTGGTGTTGACCGGAGCCGGACAGGGGTTCTGCTCCGGCGCCGATCTCGAGGACTCCGGCGTGTTGCCGGGTATCGACGGCCTTACGGTCCCGACCATCGCGCTCCGAGCAATGGAACTACTTGACGACGTGATCCGAGCGCTGAGGAGGATGCACCAGCCTGTCATCGCCGCCATCAACGGGCCGGCCATAGGGGGAGGGTTCTGCCTGTCCCTGGCCGCTGATATCCGAGTGGCATCTCGATCCGCGTACTTCCGGGCGGCCGGGATCAACAACGGGCTCACTGCCGCCGAGCTCGGTATCAGCTACCTGCTGCCACGAGCGGTGGGCTCCTCCCGTGCGGCCGACATCATGCTGACCGGGCGGGATGTCGACGCCGCCGAGGCCGAGCGCATCGGGATCGTCTCCAAGACCGTTCCGGACGACCTGCTCCTCGACACGTGTTACGACATGGCCGAGCGGATCATCGGGTTCAGCCACGTGGGCGTGGAACTTACGAAGAGGATGCTTCGTACCGGCCTCGATGCCTCGAGCCTGGAGACGCACATGGACAATGAGGGCACCGCGCAGCTCTTCGTGCGCCTGACCACCGGCAACTTCGAGGAAGCCGTCCGGGCCCGCAGGGAGAAGCGCCCTCCGGTCTTCAACGACTGATTCCGAGGCCGGGCCGGGAGGAACGACCGGTGGTTCCTCACTGGCGTCGGTGCCGGGGTCTCTGCTGCTCTTCTGGCACCTCTAGGCCACGACAGAGGAGGACCGTAGCGCGGCGATCCGATCGGTCATGCCCAGTTCGGTCAGGATCTCGTCGGTGTGTTCACCCAGGGCCGGTGAGGCGTCGGTTGATCGGGCCGGAGTCCCGCCGAACCGGGCCGGGTGCCGCGGGAACCGAATCCGGCCGACGACGTGGTGGTCACGCTCTTCGAACAGTCCGACGGCCACCGCATGGCGATCACGGGTCAGCTCATCGGGGGAGAGAATCATCGAGAACGGGATGCGCTGCCTCTCAAACCGCGCCGTGGCCTCGGCCATGGTGAGATTGACAGCCTGGGCGTAGCACATGTCCACCATGTCCGAGGTCAGGTCGCGGTTCCTGTTGCGCTCGGCCAGGGTGGCCAGGCGCGGATCGTCCCAGCCCTCCACATCCAGTGCCCTGCACATCCCGGCGAAGTCCTCAACCGACGTGGGCGTGACGATTCCCCAGCCATCGCTGAAGCGCATGGGATTGAAGCCGGCCACAAAGCTCGAGTTCTGCGAATCGTCAGACTCGAGCAGGACCTCGTTCCCGGCCGAGTCGGTCCACAGAAATGAGGCCACGGCATCCATCATCGCCAGTTCCAGACACTGGCCTCCCCGGCCCACGGCACGGGCGAACAACGCCGCGGTAATGGCCTGGGAGGCGTACAAGGCGGTCACCTTGTCTGCCGCCGTCTGGCGGAGAAACACCGGGATGCCGTCATGCGGGTCGGCCTGGTTCGCCGCCATTCCTGCGTAGGCCTGCATCACCGTGTCGTACGCACTGCGGTCCCGATAGGGCCCCTGCGATCCGAAGCCCGAGAGGGACGCATAGACAATCTCGGGGTTGAGCGCCCGGATGGCCTCGTAGCCGAGTCCGAGTCTGTCGATGACCCCGGGGCGGAAGTTCTGGAGGACGACGTCCGCCCGCGCCGCCAGGTCCCTGACGATGGCGGCACCGTCGGGCGTCTGGATGTCGACGGCGATGGACCGCTTCCCCCGGTTGCACATCAGGTACAGGGCGCTCATGCCGTTGACCGACACACCGATCCATCGGGCGATGTCACCGACGCCCGGCCGCTCCACCTTGATGACGTCGGCACCCTGATCCGCCATGAGTGTGGCGACATAGGGGCCGGTGAGGGCGATCGACAGGTCCAGGACACGAATCCCGGCCAGGGGCCCCGTCACTCCACGAAGTCCCTTGTGCTGCGGGGCCGACCTTGGGGACCGCTGTACGCCAGTCCCCACCCGGGTCGTACCCGAAATTCGGGCACAACCACCTGGGACCGGGCCGCCTGCCACGAGTCGATCAGGGCGTCCTCGGCGCGGTAGTCGAACGGGTCGGTGAGTACGTGTTCTTCGGAGCCACCCCGCTCCGGTGGGTGGTCGGCCAGCCAACGGGCAGTCCGAGGCACGGCCTGGCGGGCCGGCACGGCGTCACGGTGGCCCAGCTGGTGGTGCAGCCGAGTCAGGTCGAGGACCCGGTGGGTCGGGAGGGGCTGGGTCAACAGGGGCCACGCCGGCACGGCCAGGTCGTAGGGTAGCGACACGATCTCGAGGTCGACGCCGAACTCCCTTGCGCACAGCTCGATGACCTGGCGCACCGTGAGTACCTCCTCGTCGGCCACGTTGAAGACCCCGGCGGCTGATCGGTCCGGTTGTTCGACGGCCAGCGCCACCGCCGCGGCACAGTTCTCCGTGTAACAGTGGTGATGCAGCGTGAGGCCCTCGTCGGCCACGACGATCCGCCGCCGCCCGTCCAGGATGCGTCGGACCACCGACCACTCCCGGGGGACCGGTTGGTAGGGACCGTAGAGGTAGGGGTAGCGGAAGTGGGTGGCCTCCGGATGGGACTCGAACACCGCGGCCTCGGTCCTCACCATGCGATAACCCTTGTCGTCAATCTCCGGGTCGTCCACGAGGTCGGCATCCTCTCCGACCGGCACCGGCATGCCGGGTGGCTCATACTGCCACGGGTCCGTCCAACCCCGGTAGGCCGGCACGCCACCGACGGACACAAATCGGTCGCAGGACCCCTTGGTGAGCCGGGCGATCATGCGGAGGCGGCCGTACATGACAACGATCACGTCCCACCGGGAGTTCCCCAGCCCCTCACGGAGCGAGACCTCGTCGTAGGGATCGGCGTGGATGTGGGCCACGTCCGGCGGTGTCTCCGACCGCTCGTGGTGGCCCCGATGGAGGATCGACACGTTGTGGCCGTTGGCGGTGAGCCGCCGCACGGTGGGGATTCCGCTCGGGCCCGTGCCGCCGATCATCAGGATCCTCATCGGTACCCAACGTACGCCGTCAGGGCCCCCGCCGCCGTCGACCTCGGTGGCCGCTTCGGTCGACGGCCCCTCGGACGCAGCGGTATCGGTCATCCCTTGCTCGGGATTCGACCGGCTTTGGGCTCAGTGCGATTGACCTGGGCCAACTGCCCAATGGGAGCCAATTCCCCAGACAGTTGAGCTTGCCCCTCCGAAGTGATGTGTAGGCAAACGATCGGGTCGTAGGGCCGGAACTGCATTCACGCACGGGATGGGTGCTGTCGCCGGCCCCGGCGAAGGGCTCGAAGACCTCGGGGTCGTTCCTCAAGACGCCCGCTCTCCTGTCGATAAGGAGGGATGAGCTGGAATGACGGCCTTCATGCGCCCGGAGCAGATGAGAGAGATCAGGATCTTCCGGCCGCCACCTCACTCGACGAGGCCGTTTCGAGACTCCTTTCGACGTTGCTTTCACGGTCGCCGAACGCCCGAGTTGCCGCCATCAGCGAGTCCGGAGTGGCGACGTCGGTACCTCCGGCCGTGCCGGTGACCGCTGACCGGACGCTGTCCTCGACGTTCGATGCGGTGATTCCGTCCGATCACCGCATCATCATCGATCTCTATGGGCGTGCTCGCCGCAACGGTATGGCCAGCGGCCCGGTCCACCTCGTGGACAATCCCGACCGGGCGGTCACCGCCCATCTCATGGATGCTCGGACAACGTACGGCGTCCTTCTGGTCGTGCTCATGGAGGAGATCGATGATGGATCCGCCAATCTCGAAATTGACGTGCAGTCCCACCTTCCGCCCCGTCTGGCTCGGGCCCACAAGGACCGCTCGGCGGTCTATATGTCGGTCGACGCCGCCTTCTCGGAGATCTTGGGATGGTCGGCGGAGCAGATGGTCGGACGGAGGGCACTCGAGATCATTCATCCCGACGATCGCGACATGGCCGTGGACAATTGGGTGGAGATGCTGGCCACCCCGGGGCTCGGGCGCCGGGTTCGGCTTCGTCACGAACACCGGGACGGGCGATGGGTCTGGCTCGAGATCACCAATCTCAATCGGTTGGATGAGACTCACCAGGATGTCATCGCCGACATGGTTGACATCTCCGACGAGATGGCCGCCCATGAAGCGCTCCAAGCTCGTGAAGAGCTGCTGAACGGGCTGGCGCAGACAGTTCCCCTGGGACTGTTCCACGCTGATCGGGACGGAGTGTTTCTCTTCGCCAACGAACGCCTGTCCGACATCGTGGGCGCAGATCGGATCGCCAGTATTGATGATCTCGTCGATGCCGTCGAACCGGTCGATCGACCCTCCGTCAACGAGGCGGTCCTGAGCACTCTGGCCGGGCGCGGGGCCGCCGATCTGGAGCTGGGGATCGCATCCGCCGGAAGCGGTATGCGGTATGCCACCCTTCGGCTCCGCGCCCCCGAGTTCGAAACTGCAGGCTTCTCGGGCATCATCGGTTGCCTCGAGGATGTCACCGACGCAGTATTGATGCGCCGTCGACTCGAAATCCAGGCGTCGGTGGATCCCCTTACGGCGTGCCACAACCGATCGGCCACCATCTCCACCCTGGAAGTCATGATCAGAGGGATCGGAAGCCAGAGCGGGGGGGACTCGGCATCGTCTACCTCGATCTCGACCGGTTCAAGCCGGTGAATGACGCCTATGGCCACGGAGCCGGGGACCAGGTCCTGATGGTCGTAGCCGAACGTCTGAACCGCGGGGTACGAGCCGGGGACTTCGTCGGGAGGATCGGGGGAGACGAATTCATCGTGATTTGCCCTGAGGTGTCCTCGGCCGACGACGCACTTCGAATCGGAGAAACCATTCGCAACCGGCTCTGTGGAGCAGCAACCGTCGGAGCACATGAGGTGCGAATAGCGGTCAGCATGGGTGTGGCCTGGACCGACAACGCCGAATTGGATGCGGATCTGCTCATGGAGGCGGCAGACGCCGCCATGTACCGATGCAAGCGGGTGGGCCTGTGTGAGCCGGTCCTGGCTCAGCCACTTGACGGATTTCCGGTTCAGGCCGGGTGAGAGGTCAGTCGGCCAGCCGGGACGAGAAGGTCATCCAGCCTTGCCGCTTGTCAGAGCCGTGAGTCGGTCAACTCCGGCATCGGTCAGCCGTCGCTGTCGACGCTGACCTGGACCGCGACCGCTTCGGGCTCTCGTGGAACAAAGGTGGGATGCTCAAAGGCTGACCAGGGTCGACGTGGATGCACGGTTCGTCCGGGTGAACTGACGATCGTGACAGAGGTGCCCCTCGGCAGGTTCTGCAGAAGCCCAGAGATCTCGGAAAATCCTCGTATGAGGCTGCGCCTCAAGAATTGAGCGTGGTGAGTCGATAGACCCGGTGGTGAGAGGTCTGCAAGCGGCTGAGTCACGACCGAGACAGGGGCTGTGGAGGTGGCTCATGACTCCGTTTGGCCGTCCCGGCCGGCTCAGGAACATCCGCGTCGCCGCAACGGTCTTGATGACGGTGATGGTGGGCAGCAGCTGTGCGCAGAGCGGCATTGGCCCAGCCAATGTCGGTGGTGCCCACATGACGGCACGGACCGCCGCTTCGGACGCCGACTTCCGCCCGGTGCAGGGTGGATGGCAAGCGAGCGCCGATGGCAGCGTATGGGCGTTCGGTGACACCGTGCCCTACGGATCGGTACACCCGCGGTTGAACGATCCGATCGTCGGCATGGCCGCCACCCCGGACGGCGGCGGTTACTGGCTGGTGGCCTCGGACGGCGGGATCTTCACCGCCGGCGACGCCGGCTTCTATGGGTCCCTGGGCAACATCCACCTCAACCGTCCGATCGTCGGGATGGCCGCCACCCCGGACGGCGGCGGTTACTGGCTGGTGGCCTCGGACGGCGGGATCTTCAGCGCCGGCGACGCCGGCTTCTATGGGTCCCTGGGCAACATCCACCTCAACCGTCCGATCGTCGGGATGGCCGCCGCCCCGGACGGCGGCGGTTACTGGCTGGTGGCCTCGGACGGCGGGATCTTCAGCGCCGGCGACGCCGGCTTCTATGGGTCCCTGGGCAACATCCACCTCAACCGTCCGATCGTCGGGATGGCCGCCACCCCGGACGGCGGCGGTTACTGGCTGGTGGCCTCGGACGGCGGGATCTTCGCGTTCGGCGATGCCCGGTTCTACGGGTCCGAGGGCGGCACCACAATTCCCAGCACAATTGTCGGGATGCAGGCGACGCCAGACGGACTCGGTTACTGGATGGACGCCGTCAATGGTGCCATCTATGCGTTCGGCGACGCGCCGTCCTTCGGCGGGACGGGTGGACCGGCGGCGAGCCAGCCGATTGTAGGCATGGCGACCGCCGACACCACGATGACGGTGACCCCCCAACCGCCCACGACCACCTCCACCACCGCGCCGACCGCCACCCCCACGACTACGGCGGAGGATCCGTTCGTGACCGTCTGCGGTACCCAGCTCTGTCTGAACGGGCAGCCGTGGTACATGGCGGGCGGTACTGCCTACGGGCACTACGACGACCCGATCGGCGAGGCAGCTCTGCTCACGGAGGGCTCTATGAACACGTCCGAGCTGGTGAACTTCGATTCGCAGTACCGGAGCATCAACCAGACCGAGGACTCGACAACCTGGAACCGGGTCGAGACGTACGTCGGGCAGATGGGAGCGACAGGCCACCACCTACTGTTGAACCTCTCCGAGTTCTTCGCGGCCATGGAGACAGCGGGGATGAACCCGTTCAGCCCGACCGCGGGCGGCGGCACCGGCTTCAGCTACCAGGAGCAGTACCTCAAGTTCGTGGCCGACCAGAGCGTGAACGGCGTGCCGAACTGGGACAATCCTGCCATTGCCAAGGTAGAGCTCTGGGGTGAGCCCGTGACACCAACCGGGGAGGACTGCATCAGTTCACCTTGTCAGGTCCCCGCCAATCCTCAGGCCATGCTCACGTGGTACTCGACGCTGGAGGCATATTGGCACTCCCTGTCGCCCATCCTCATCTCGTCCGGCGGCTTCTCCCATCTCAACGACGGCAACAGCGGCTGTGTGGCGGGCGACGGCACCTATCCGTGTCCGGCCGGAATCCCATGGCAGCAGATCATCGCCCTGCCCCACAACGCCACCGCCGACATCGAAGACAACTCGACGAATGACCAGCAGCTCATTCCTGGCTTCGCCGGCTACGCCACCTCGATTGGTGCGCCGTGGTATCTGTCGGCCTGGTCAGCCTGCCTCCAGAACACTGAGCAGGACGGCGGGGACAACTACACCTCGGACATCGCCGCCTCGCTCCACGTGACCGACATGGTCAACCTGGCGGCAGGCGACCCGATCACCAACTATCAGCCGATCGGGCGAACGACGGCAGCGGCCGCCGGGTTCTCCTTCTGGAACCTGGGGAATCAGGCGCCGACCACCTGCGAGATCGGGCCGACGTATGCACCCGTCTCGTTCGCCGTCCTGACCGACGGGCCGCGGTGAAGAGAAGCTGTGTCCCGAGGCAGATGCGCCCAGCCGGTGATCCTGGGGCCGGAGTTGGCCCCCGGCCCGGCTCGCCTATCCGACGTCCGCTGGAGGACATGACGGCGAGGTTGAGGAGCCGAACTCGGAGTTCGTCACCTCCGAGAGAACCGAGGAGCGGGCGCGACACCACGGCGCACATGGTTGCCGATAGCAAGAACACGATCGACTAGGTTGCCCCTTGGCCATCGGCACGGAGCACTGGCGCGTCCGACGGGGCGCGATCCCGGTGTCTAACTCGAATCGAAGGGGAAGGTTGGAGAACGAGACTCGTACCGCGATCCTGGCTCCGACCTCCGCTCCGACCGACGTAGCGAAGGCGGAGAGCAGCAGATCACAGGCGGTAGGTGGTTCCCCCCGTAGCGGCGCCCTCGACACCTGGACGGCTACGGGACGGACATCAACGTTCATGCGCCCCGCCCGCTGATGCCTGTCGACGAGTTTCATCCCGATCTCCGCGGTCTTGCTCGATGGCTACCGCGAGCAGCCGTCGGTCCCCGGTCGCTGGGTACGGCGCGGATGCTCACAAAACTTGCGGCACGGAAACCGGCTGCGAACATCGAGAAGAGAACCATCGGTGGAACCCCGATCCGGATGCATTGGCCCCGGTCCAGTGAGCTGCCTGTCCCCGCGCTTCTTTGGACCATGGCGGAGGCTTTGTCATGGGTTCGGCAGCTCAAGACGATGCAGCCTGCGGCCACTTCGCCGAGAAGCTCGGAATCGTCGTTGTCGTGCCCGAGTATCGCCTGGCCCCTGAGCACCCATTTCCGGGTCCTCTGCATGACTGTTACGACATCCTCGACTGGCTGTCCCGGCAACCGCACGTCGACAGGACTCGAATCGCCGTCGCTGGTGCGAGTGCCGGGGGTGGGCTGGCCGCGGGCTTGATCCTTCTGGCTCATGAGCGCGGTCAGATTGAACCCGCCTTCCAGCTGCTCGCCTACCCGATGCTCGATGACCGCACGGCGGTGCGAACTGATGTCGATGAACGCAATCTCAGGATGTGGAACAACAAGGCAAATCGCTTCGGGTGGCAGTCGTATACCGGTCTGGAACCAGGATCGGAGGTCAGCGGGCTGGCCGCCCCCGCTCGTTATGACGATCTGTCCGGAATGCCGCCTGCCTGGATCGGAGTGGGGACGCTGGATCTCTTTTACGACGAGAACGTTGCCTACGCCGAACGACTCCGCTCCTCAGGCGTTCCTTGCCAACTTGAGATTGTTCCCGGGGCGTTCCATGGCTTCGATGCGCTTCGGCCCAAGGCCGGAGTATCTCGGAACTTTGTTTCCGCGCAAACGGCGGCGCTGTCCACCGCGCTCGGCCTTGTATCGCACTAATGGTCGATCGGGCGCCGAACAGAACCCGATGGGTCGTGCGGCACCGACCCCTAGAGCGGTTCTGCGGAGCCATCGCTAGCCACCTCGCTCGGTGAGATCGGAGTCCAGGGCCTCCCGCTCAGGCGACTATTGGGGCCAATGCATCGACCTCCGCCGCATCTTCTGCGGACAGGTGCCATTCCCCCGCGGCCGCGTTCGCTCGAACCTGATCGGCCTTGGTGGCCCCGGCGATGACCGACGGGATGAGCGGATTGGCGATAAGCCAGGCCAGGGCCAGATCCAACAGGCTGCGATCATGCGAGACCGCCCACGCATTGAGGGAATCGACGACCTCGAAGTTCTGATCGGACAGCACCCCGCTCGCCCTGTTGCCCCACCGCTGCATACGGGTCCCCGGTGCGGGAGCCTCACCCTTGGTGTACTTGCCCGTGAGCATGCCGCTGGCCAGGGGAAAGAACGGCAGATAGGCGAGTCCCAGACGCCGGCACTCGGGGAGGACCTCACGTTCGTCTCCCCGGTTCAACAGGTTGTAGTGGTTCTGCACGCTCACGAAGCGCGCTCGTCCTGCGGGCACGGCGTCGCTGGCTTGGCGGAGGAGCTCGGCCGAGAAATTCGAACAGCCGATCTCGCGGACCTTGCCCTGTTGGACCAACTCGTCGAGCACACCGAGCGTGTCGACAATTGAAGTGTGCGGATCGGGCCGGTGAAGTTGATAGAGATCGATCCGATCCGTGCCAAGTTGGCGCAGACTGCGTTCGACGGCCTCCCGTAGATACTCGGGGGCCGCACCGCCGGTGCCGTCTTTGCCTACCGGACTTCCGAACTTCGTGGCGATGACCACCCGGTCACGATGAGGGCCGAGCGCCTTGCCCAGCCTCTCCTCGCTATCCCCATAGGAATCGGACGTATCGAAGAAGGTGATGCCCGCCTCCAGCGCGGCATTGACAACCGGGGGAACCTCGTCCTCGTGCATCCCCATACCGAAATTGTTGGTTCCAAGGCCCACAACCGAGACGTCGAGCGATCCGATCCGTCGCGTTTCCATGGTCTCCGTTCTACCATTCCCGTTTCTCCGTGACGAGCGTGACGTGCCAGTTGAGCGGAAGGGGAAGAGGAGGAACCCGCTCTCGGATTGAGGTCCTGGGCCGGTTCGGACCGCTACCGGCCGACCCATGCCGGTGTTGGCATCGATTGAGAACAGGTCCCACCCGTCAGCGACGGGTGGGGTGTGGGGACGGACCCGAGTCGACCCGCCAATGGGTTCCCCGTGGCGACGGGCGATAACGCCGGCGCTACCGTCTGGTTGTGGAGCCTGTACCGTCCGAAATACCGAGCCGGGGCCGGCCCAGCGACCAGGTTGTGGTCGCCTGGCACCCGGCTCGGCTCCACGGGCCGATGTCCGCTCCGCTCAGAAACCTGATTGAATAGCTCAACTGCAAACTACTCCCGGGGGGGTTGTGAGGATGTTCCTCAAAGGACTAGCCGTGCTCCGACGTTCGGTGTTACCGCTGACAATGGCGACCGTGATGGTCGCCGGAGGTTACGTCGCACTAGCGTCGACGACCGCCAACGCGGCGCCGGTCAAAGCGACGTTGCTGTCAAGCGCTACGACCAACGGCGTCTGGCCCGGGGTGGGCAAGATCTGCGAATCGGGGTCCGGCGGTACCTCTTCGGTCCGGGGCGTGAAACCGAAGACGATCAACATCGCCGTGTTCAACGACGCCGCCAACACCGTTGATCCGGGGCTGGAAGTCGAGTTCGTCCAGCAGGCCAAAGCCTTCGCAGACTGGTGCAACGCGTCGGGGGGCATCAACGGGCGCCACATCGTGATCGATGATCGCGACGCCGCGCTGTTCAATGCCGCTCAGCAGGCAACAGCGGCCTGCCAGAGCGACTTCATGGCGGTTGGCGGCGGTATGGCCATCGACCAACCGTCCGTCCCCATCCGAGTGGGTTGCGGGCTGGGACAGATCACCGGCTATGTCGTCTCGAACGCTTCCGACCTTGCCGCCCTGCAGGTAGACCCGACCGGCATCAACACCGACTCGGTGAGCTCGGGATGGTTCGGAGCGCTTACCAAGGCCTACCCGCAGGCGGTCAAGAAGGCCGGCATGGGTGGGTCCGACAGCCCCTCCGTCCTCCAGCCGGAGACGAAGTACGAGTTCGGCGCCGAGGCTCAGGGCTGGAAGGTCGCGGACTTCCTCGAGCCCCCGCTCACGGTGGAGAACTGGGCTCCCTACGTCGAGGACTACCAGAGCAAAGGGGTCCAGGCCCTGTGGCCAGCCGACAACTCCACTTTCGTTCCGTTCGCCCAGGCGATGACTACTGCCGGCTACCACCCCGCCTTCGTGGCGCTGGGGACCCAGTTCGCCATCCCCCAGACGCAGCAAGCCGTGGTCGATAACCCCAGTCTGCCCCCGGTCTACGTCGAGACGCAGTGGTGGCCGCTCTCGATGGCCTCGCAGAACCCCTCGACCGAGCAGCTCGTCACAACAATGCACACCTACGCCAAGGGCGACTCCATCGACTTCAACGACGAAGAGGGGGCCGAGGCGTGGCTCCTGTGGGCAAAGTCGGCCTCGGCCTGCGGCGCCAGCCTCACGGTGACCTGCGTGCTGAACCACGCAGCAGCCACAAAGAACTGGGACGCCGGAGGCATTCAGGCCCCCATTGCCAGCCTGACGCTCTCCAACCAGAACCCCCAGCCCTCGCCGTGCTTCACTTTGATGAAGGCCGGCCCCAAGGGGTTCATCACGGACCCGGCGATCACCAAGCCCACGCAGTCCATCTGGAACTGCAATCCCAAGAACGTCGTCCATCTGACCGCACAACAGCAGCAACAACTGAACGCCTTGTGAGCACAGGCTCAGCCAGCCGCGGAGGTGGCCGCAAATTGCATAGTCTTGCCGGGTCAGGCAACTGATCATTCTGACGGGGGACGGCTGTGCATGAGTTCATCACCTTCACCATCGGCGGCCTGGCGGCAGCAGGCATCTACGCCATAACGGCGAGCGGTCTCACCCTTACCTATACGACGACCGGGATCTTCAATTGGGCGCACGGAGCCATCGGGATGGTCTGTGCCTTCGCCTACTGGCAGATGAGCATCGGCTGGGGCTGGCCGGCGCTGGTCTCGATGTTCGTCTGCCTCTTCGTGCTGGCACCGGTCATCGGTGTCATCATCGAAGTGGCGGTGATGCGCCGACTCGAAGGTGTCTCGGAGGCGTCCAAGCTGGTCGTCACGCTGGCCGTCGCCCTCATGCTCCTGGGCGTGGCGCAATGGATCTGGAGCCCGACGACCTATCGGGCCCTGCCCCCCCTGTTCAACAACGACACCTTGGTCCTGGGGTCGATCAGGATCTCCTACAACGACGTGACCGTCCTGATTCTGGCCCTGGTTGTCGCCATCGGGCTGCGGCTGTTCCTGTACCGCACCCGGATGGGCGTCACCATGCGGGCCAGCGTCGACGACCGGACGCTCACCTCGCTCAACGGGTCGAGCGCCATTGCCAATGCCCGCAACGCCTGGATCATCGGCTCCATGCTGGCGGCGCTGGCGGGGATCCTCATCGCACCCACCCTGACGCTATCGGCCTCGGCGCTGACGCTGCTCATCGTCAACGCCTACGCCGCGTCCGTCATCGGGCGCCTGCGCTCCATTCCCATGACCTTCGTGGGTGCGATCATCCTGGGCCTCTCTATTGCGTACTCGGTGGCCTATCTGCCCCAAAACCCCTACGTTCAGGGGTTCGAGAACGCGGTGCCGGCGATCATCCTCTTCGTTGCCCTCTTGATCCTGCCCGCTTCCCGCCTGCGGGGGCACCGGCAGCTTCGGAGCCGTGAACTGGCCTTCCGTCCCACCTGGAACGGTACCGGCCTGTTCTGCGCCGGCACGATCGTGGCCGCCGTCTTCCTGGCCACCACCGTCTCGACCCCCGATCTGTTCAGCCTCAATCGCATGTGGGGGCTGGCCATTGTTGGGCTCTCGGTCATCCCCATCGTCGGGTACGCCGGGCGCCTGTCGTTGTGCCAGATGACCTTCGCCGGCATCGGCGCCACGATGGTGGGGCATCTGGGAGGTGGGGGCAACCCCCTCTCCCTACTGGCCGCGGCCGGGGTGTGCGCAGTGATCGGCGTCATCGTCGCCATCCCCGCCCTGCGACTCTCGGGCATCTACTTCGCCCTGGCTACCGCGGCATTCGCCATCACCATGGACAACTGGGTGTTCGCGCTCCCATCCTTCAACCTCTTCGGGCATCCCTACGCGCCCTTCGGCTCGGGGTCGCTCGCCTTCGCTCCCTTCCGCATCGGTTCGCTGGCGCTCAACTCCAAGACATCGCAGTTCATCGCCGGGTCGGTGGCCTTCGTGGTGCTGGTCGTGGTCGTCGTCGCCCTGCGACGATCGGAGTTCGGGCAACGCCTTCTGGCCATCAAGGACAGTCCCGCCGCCTGTGCGACGCTGGGCATGAACGGCCGGGCGACGCTCATCGGAGTATTCGCCTTCTCCGCCGCCCTGGCCGGGGTCGGTGGTGGCATCTACGGCATGGAGATAGGTAGTGCGGCGCCGGACGTGTTCCAGTTCTTCACCGGGCTCTCCGTGCTCTTGATAATGGTCATCTTCGGCATCACCTCGTTCGGTGCGGCGGGGCTGAACGGCCTCTACCAGGGATCGCCGTTCTTCACCAATTTTTTCCCTTCGCTCACCCAGTTGCCGCTGGTCCTCGTCGGCCTCGGCGGTGTCGGCGTGGGGACCACACCCAACGGGACCATTCCGGGCAGCATCCGCCCCGTCTATCTATCGGTGGCCCGGCGCCGCTGGCTGGTGAGCCTGATCGTGGCGGTGGCCGGGGCGGCCTGGGCGCTCCGGCTGGGGGGGGTGATCGGCAACTGGCCGATGGCGATCATCATGATGGCCGACCTGGCCCTCGTGCCGGTCCCGGCTTACGTCGCCGACTACCGGGCCAGGATCGCCCCGCCCGCATTCGGCCTTCCCGAGCGCCGATCCAAGGAAAAGAGGGACACCTGGTTCGCCGAGGCGGTGTCCGACGAAGGTCCTGTGGGCCCAGCCGACCCCGTCACCGCTCTGTCCGGAGCTGAAGGCACCCATGGGGCTTGAAATCCACGAGGTCTCGGTGCGTTTCGGGGGCTTGGCCGCGCTGTCCGACGTGTCGCTCAGCGTTGCCGAGGGGGAGATCACCGGATTGATCGGGCCAAACGGAGCCGGAAAGACGACCCTGTTCAACGTGGTGACGGGCATGCAGCGCCCCAATGCGGGCACCGTGAGCCTTGACGGTCGGGATTTGCGCGGGGTCTCGTCCTATCGCCGGGCTCGGCTCGGGCTCGGCCGCACGTTTCAACGCTTGGAGCTCTTCGGATCCCTGAGTGTCGCCGAGAATATCGGAGTGGCAGCATCGATCGCCCAGCGGGGGGTGGTGAAGGCCAGGTCGAGAGCGATCCAGGGGATCCGCGAGGAGTTGCTGGACCGGGTGGGATTAACGCCCGTGGCCAATGACCGAGCCGACACCTTGCCGACGGGGACCGGTCGCCTGGTTGAGTTGGCGCGCGCCCTCGCCACCAGACCCAAGGTCCTGCTCCTGGACGAACCGGCGGCGGGTCAGGATACCGACGAAACCGAGCGGTTCTCGGCGGTTCTACGCGACCTGGCTAAGGACGGACTCGCCATTCTGCTGGTCGAACACGACATGGAACTGGTGATGAACGTATGCCACACGGTGGCGGTTCTCGACTACGGAAGCGTCATCTACACCGGCACACCGGCGGAGGTCAGGGCCAACCCCGAGGTCCAGGCCGCCTATCTCGGCACCGTATCGTCAGCTGTGGCCGATGGCTGAACCCCTCTTGGAGTTCCGGGGAGTGCGGGCCGCCTACGAGGAAGTCGAGGTGATCCACGGGATCGACGCCACGTTCGAAGAGGGTGTCGTGACCGCTGTCCTGGGGGCAAACGGCGCCGGAAAGTCGACCCTCCTAGCCCTGGCGGCCGGCATCATGGGGCCGAGCGAGGGTGAGGTCCGTTTCGCCGGTGAAAAGGTACGGGTGGGATCGACGTCTTCGTTGGCCCGACGTGGACTCTGCCTGATTCCCGAGGGCCGGGGCGTGTTTCCGAACCTGACCGTGCGGGAGAACCTCTGGGTCATGACGCACAGCGGTTCAGGGCGACGACATGTCGAGCGTTGCGCGTTCGAACGGTTCCCGCGCCTGAAAGATCGCGGTGACCAGCCGGCCGGCACGCTGTCGGGGGGCGAGCAGCAGATGCTGGCGCTTGCCCGGGCCATCGCCACCAGCCCACGGCTGCTGATGCTGGACGAGCTCTCGATGGGGCTGGCGCCCCTCGTGGTGGAGGAGCTCTACAACCACGTCGTCCAGCTGGCGGCGGAAGGGATCACCGTCGTAGTGGTGGAGCAATTCGCCCGCACGGCCCTATCGGTTGCTACCTCGGCCATGGTGATGGCGAACGGACGCATCGTCCAGACCGGGGCGACAGCCGACGTGGAGTCGGTGCTCCACTCTGCCTATCTGGGGCCCGTGCAAGCCGCGGAGGCGGATTCACCCGCACACAACGGGACGTCAGATCACACCGACACCGGTGCGGGAGCACCCTAGGGTCCTTCGTCCCCAACAGGTTGCTGTTGGGCCAAGGCCGGCTGGGCTCAGCTGATCGAGATCGAGGTGCCGATCAGATCGGCCATGTTGCCTACGTAGAACCTCTCCCGGACGTCAAGGCCGAAGCGATCGAGGTGGGTCTCGAAGCGCCCGATGGGATCACGGGTCCCTTCCGGATGGGGAAAGTCGGTGGAGAACATCAAGAGGTCTGGTCCCACATTGTCGAGCACCCAACCCACGTCATCTTTGGCAAAGGGAGTGAACTTGACCTGGCGTCGGATGTAGTCGCTGGCGGTAAGAGACAGGCCTGCCAAATCGGGCTCGGTCCGTGAGAACTGCATGGCCCCGTCAAGCTTCTTGAGCATGCCCGGGACCCATTCGGCACCTTGCTCGATCGACGCACCGCGGAGGCGCGGGAATCGCTCGAAGACACCGTCGAGGGCGAGGCAGGACAAGAAGTTCTCGGGCCAGTAGCCGATATTGATGAAATCCTTGGAGCGGACGTTCTCACCCCCGCCGAGGAAGTCAGGGGGGAGGGGTCGGCCGTTCTCGCGGTAGCCGGTGGGAACGAGCTTGCCTCCCGTGCCCACGTGGGTCACAAACGGAGTATCGGCGTCTTGAAGCCGGGCCCAGATCGGATCGAGGGCGCCGTGGCCCGGCCCCATCGTCTTGGAGGGGGCGGTGGAGTTAACCACAATGGCACCGGGGCCCTGGGCCAGGGCGAAGTCAAGTTCATCGATCGCTCGTTCGACGTCGACGAAGGGGATGAGCGGAACCGCCAACAGGCGTGGATCCGAGGAGCAGAACGCGGCCAGGGCCCGGGTGTGGGCCCGAATGCCTCCGTAAAGAAGGTCGATATCCACGTCCTTCGACAGAAATTGTCCGGGGGCAAATGTGGAGAACACCAGCTGAGCGGCGATGTTGAACTTGTCCAGGATGGCCGATCGCTCGGATGGGTCCCAGGCTCCGTATGCGTCGTAGCCCCTGCCCCACAACTTCTCGTCGTCGAGGGCATTATTCGGCGGATCCAGGCTTCGGGCGGCGACAAGCCGAGCGGCGGCGTCGGTGTCAGGGGCGAAGGGATGGGGCAGGGTCCGCAGGCGCTCGCGGATGCCCGGATCGGCGTAGGGGGTGAGCCAATCCGTTGGCTCGAGCACATGGCTATCGGCATCGAAATACGTTTGTGGAGCACCGATTGCCGTCATTTGCCCTCCTGGCGGGCACCCGTCCCCCCTTGGAAAGGCGCCCAGACCGACCGTAGCGCCGCACCAATCGATCGGCAATCGATTTCTCGAACCCATCCATGGTCATCGCCCCGCGGACGGTCGCAGTGAAGTCTCCAGGACCAGGAATGCCGCCGCCAGCCAATCTTCGACGCGCTTGTTGCCGACCGGAGTGTTTGTCGGGGGACCTGCCCATGTGCTCGTCGAGTCCGGTTCCTCTCAGGATCTCAACTGAGCCGCGGGCCTGGAACCCTCTAGCATGCTCAGTTATGGCAGTGACGTGCACGTGCTGCTCAACCTCGGTGGATTGGTGGGTCAGGCTGCGCTCGCACCCCGACCAGCCGATCTGTCACAACTGCCTCGCCGGGCTGAATGCACAGCGAGATGGCCAACTGCAACTCATGACGGGAGCGTGGGTGGTCACCGGGTTCGAACCGATGTTCAGGGTCGCCGATGTCACCCGCTCGGTCGCCTGGTTCGAGCGTGCGGGCTTCGGAGTATCGATCCACGCCGACACCTATGCCTTCGCCCACCGAGATCGGGACCTCACAATCCACCTGGTTGCTGCGGCCGGAGACGAAGTTCCGGGTCACGGTGCTCTCTACATCCACTGCCAGGACTCCGACCGGGTAGCCGAGGAATGGATGCAGGCGGGACTCGAAGTGGACGGCCCCCGGGACGAGGACCATGGCAAGCGGGAGGGCTCCATCACCGACCCCGACGGAAACGTGATTCGCTTCGGTGGACCCATTCGCTGATGGTGCCCATGGCCGAATCTGGCTTCACGGGGACCGGAGATGTCCCCCCCCAATGCCGAGTGGGCCACCTAGGTGTTCGCGGCCTGATGCCTCCCGAGTGGGGTTCCGGGCCCCATTCGGGACTCCCCACCAGCCTGGTGCTTCGAGCCCGAGCCGGGGCGAGGGTTCTCCCGGCATCACCAGCGACAAAATCGCTAAGCTCTCTGGCGTTTGGTGCCAACGAGTAGAGGAGAAGGAAAAATGCCAGAGTTCACCTCTTACGACGCCGGGACCCCGTCCTGGGTCGACCACGCGAGCCGGGACCTCGAAGCCTCCAATGCCTTCTACGGCGCACTCTTCGGTTGGGAAGCCGACGACCAGGGCGAGGACATGGGTCACTACACCCTGATGCGCAAGAGCGGGAAGACCGTGGCGGGCAACATGACAGCGATGAGCGAAGAGCAACCCAGCGTATGGGTCACCTACGTCTCTGTTGACGATGCCGACGCAACGGTCGAGCTGGCCAAGAAGGCGGGGGCAATGGTGTTTGTCGAGCCGATGGACGTAGCTGACATCGGACGCATGGCAGTATTCGCTGACCCCGAGGGGGCGGCGATCGGGGTTTGGCAGCCGAAGACCTTCAAGGGAGCTGAGCTTGCCAACGAGGCCGGGGCCTTCGCATGGAACGAGCTGAATACCAGAGATCTCCCGGCGGCCAAAGCTTTCTATACCGAGGTGTTCGGATGGAAGCCCAACGATCTGGACATGGAGGGAATGCAGTACACCGAGTGGAAGCTCAGCGACAAGACCGTGGCAGGCATGATGACAATGCCGGACATGGTTCCAGCCGAGGTTCCGGCACACTGGCTCGTCTACTTCGGCGTCGACGACACCGATGCCTCGGTCTCCAAGGCGACCGAACTCGGGGCAACCGCGCTCGTGCCTCCAACCGACATTCCTCCGGGACGCTTTGCGGTCTTGGCTGACCCGGACGGAGCGGTTTTTGCCGTGATCAAGATGCAATCGTGACAAAAGGCTGAGCTGCGAGCTCTCGCACCAGCGATGACAGATGGTTGGGTGGGTTGGCTGCCGACACGGCCACTCCGAGCGGTTGACTTGGGCACCATCGCTGTCCAGCCCAACGGGATCGCAGGCCCGATCAGTGCCAACGGGGCGGACAAGTCGACGCTGATGAACGCCGTCGGCGGGTTCGTCCCCGTCGGTGGGCTCGGGTGTCGATCATCGGGCCGGATGTCTCCGAAGGGCCCCCGGGTACGGCTTCTCTGCGCTCCGTTCATCAGTATCTGGCGTTCTGACCATGCCCGGCGTCATTATCAGTCTTTGCCATTGACGGATTTGCAACGGGAGGTGCACGATGACGAACTCCATCGATCCAGAGGTTCCACCCAGCGGTACAGGTTGTCTGGAGTGTCTAAAGGCTGGCGGTTGGTGGCTCCACCTACGACGGTGTACGGAGTGCGGCCACATTGGGTGTTGTGATCAATCGTTGGAGCGACATGCAACTGCGCATGCCAGGTCGACGGGTCACCCTGTCATCCGGAGCTTTGAGCCAAACGAGGATTGGTATTGGAACTACCGGACAAACGAATACCTCGAGGGGCCTCCTCTCGCACCTCCAGAGCATCACCCCCTCGATCAACCCGTGCCTGGACCGGCCGGGCGGGTCCCCGCCAACTGGCAAGCACTGCTGGCCGGGTCGTGACCGCCCAATGATCACCGCCACAATCCGGGCCAAGGTGGGCGGACTGTCGACAGTACTTGGTTGACCTGCCCCGAATACAAGCTGGCCGGAGCCATTCCCCACGCTATTGCGCCTGGTTTTCCACATTGTTGCCGGTACAACTATCTGTGGAATCCCTGATACGAGACGTCCTTGCTCGCACACGCTGAGGTGCCGACCACCAGGAAACGGGTAGTAGGCGGACGGATCTAGCTCCGGCCCATCGCCAGGATCGGCATGAGCAAGAAGGACCGTAAGGTCGGATGTATTGAGCATCGGACGGCGCTCCCAATGCACCTAGTTCCTGGCCTCACTAACATTGCGCCCGTGCCACTGTTCCTCGATCGCCACAATGTGCCGGGCGTGACACCGACTCAGATCGCTGAGGCCCACAAGCTCGATCTAGCGGTTCAACAGGATTACGGAGTTCGCTACCTAACGTACTGGTTTGATGAGGATGAAGGAACCGCGTTCTGTCTCGCCGAGGGCCCCAACCGGGAATCGTTGGAAACGGTCCATAGAGTGTCTCATGGGCTCGTAGCCGACAACATCATTGAGGTGGGTGAAGGGCCGATGAACGCGTTCCTTGGAGCGCCTCCCCAGCATAAACCTGGACACGCTTACGTCGAATCCGCTGTCCGGGCCATTCTGTTCACGGACTTGTGCGATTCGACGCAACAGACGCAAGAGCTTGGGGACGAAGGTTATATGGTGCTCTTGCATGAGCACGACGAAATTGTGCGTTCCGCATTAAACAAAAGCGGCGGGCGCGAAGTGAAGCACACCGGTGATGGCATCATGGCCTCGTTCACTTCTATTTCGGGCGCAGTCGAAGCCGGCGTCGACGTTCAACGATCGTTGCAACGTCGGAACCAGGAGTCCGAACCACCGATCCACCTTCGGATCGGGATCAGTGTAGGAGAGCCAGTGACAGAGGGCGGCGACTTGTTCGGAACGTCGGTCCAACTCTCTGCGCGGCTGTGTGGAGTTGCTTCCAGGGACGGCATCGCAGTCTCGAGCGCCGTCCGCGATCTCTGTGCAGGGAAACTCATCGGATTCGAGTCCAAGGGCCTTCTCAGCCTGAAGGGGTTCGCGGAGCCGGTGCCCATTTTTGAAGTCGCATTGCGGAACTAACGAGTCCAGTTTGGCTTGCCGGCCACTTCAGACCTTTGGCAAGGTCGGGGATAGGATCGTCTGCAGCCTCCGAAGGGGGAATCGTGCCGGAGATTGAGACGGACTACCTGGTCGTTGGCGCGGGGATATCCGGAATGGCCTTTGTCGACTCCTTGATCAGCGAGTCGGACGTCGATGTTGTCCTCGTGGATCGCCGTCATCGACCCGGCGGCCATTGGCTGGATGCCTATCCGTTCGTCCGGCTTCACCAGCCGTCTGCGAATTACGGGGTGAACTCCAGGGTCCTCGGCAACGATCGCGTCGACACATCCGGTGTGAATGCAGGCTTCTACGAGAGAGCAACCGCCGCTGAGATCTGCGCGTATTTTGACCAGGTCCTGAGTACGGACTTCATCCCGTCGGGACGTGTTCGCTTCTTCGGGATGAGCGACTACCGGGGCTCGGACTCCCAGGGACATCACGTCGCTTCGTTCCTCACCGGTGCCGAGACGACAGTGAAGGTCCGGCGCAGGCTCGTTGATGCCACCTACGTGGAGTCATCGATTCCCTCCCGCCACACGCCGACGTTCGCGGTTGGGCCAGGCGTGCGGATCATTTCGCCGAACGATCTGGTCCACTTGCACGACGTGGTAGGAGGCTTCACCGTCATTGGCGCCGGAAAGACAGCGATGGACACGTGCAGCTGGCTCCTGGATGCCGGCGTAGATGCCGACAGCATCCGGTGGATCAGGACGCGCGACCCCTGGATGTTCAACCGTGCCTCGATGCAGCCGCTGGATCTTGTCGGCGCATACATGCAGCTCCAGGCGCGATGGGTTGAAGCGGCAGCGGAGGCTGTAGATGGCGACGACTTTGCCCATCGCCTTGAGGCGCAGGGCGAGTTAATGCGGATCGACCCCACCGTCGAGCCCAGCGCCTTCCGCGGGGCGACCTTAAGCACGACCGAGCTCGACTCCTTGCGCACGATCGAGCGCGTCATCCGCCAAGGAAAGGTACTGAGCGTCGCCGCGAGCACCATCGTCATGGAAGGCGGTTCCACCGCCGCCGACCCAGGTGAGATCTACATCGACTGCACGGCGGCCGGCGTCAGATCCACAATCCCCCGCCCCATCTTCACGACTGACCGCATCACCTTGCAGTACGTGACCATCGGCATCATCCCCTGGAGTGCCGCGACCATCGGTTTCGTCGAGGCCTCCAGCGACGACGACGTCCACAAGAACCGCCTCTGCATCCCAGTCGTGTTCACCGGCGCCTCGGCCGATCTGCTGCATCTGGCGTACGCCGGGATGTCAGGACTCCTGGCCCGGGGAGCGGAACCGGAACTGGCAGCGTGGACCGAGCGGTCACGTCTCAATCCAGCCCGAGGAGCATCGGACCACCTCGATGACCCCAGGATTCCTGTCGCGTTCGCATCGCTGGGCGCCAACATCGGCGCCGCCATGACCAACCTAGAGGGCAGGACCAGCACCCCCGTCGTGCAGCCCAACCAACGTTCTCGCTAGCGAAGAAGGCCCTGGCGCTACCAGAACCCTATTGCCGCGGTGGGAAGTGGTAAATGGCTGAAAGGTGATGCGGGTTGGTGGGCTACCGACATAACTGGCGCTCTGTTCGTCGCCATTGACCACGCTATCGGTCCGAATTTCCCACATCGTCACTGACGCAATTTCGCTACGAATGGCCATAGATGTAGTGACCCGGTACATCGTTTACCGGCTGATGGGTGATTTGCCCCTAAGAGCAGTGTGGCTCCGGTGATGATTGCAGAGATGCAGGGAATCGGGAGGGACGGACGACGGGAGCGGACGGAGAGCCGGAGCCCACAAAGGGGGCCAACCGGCGGGCAAAGCGAACTGGCGAGAGGGCAAAGAGGGGTGACGAACCCTCGTCAGGGGCGCACAATCGGAACTGATGACTGTCGCATTTCAATAATTGGTTGGGCGCCCATGGACGGCTCAGCCAGCGGTTCGTAGCTTGTTGGGCGCCAGTCGTAGGTGACCACAGTCTTAAAGGCTACGTCTTCGAGGCCTCGATTTCGACGGTTCACCAAGGCCAGCAGAAGTGCCGGGAAGAATGAAGCGCAAAGGATGGCTCGACAGATCGCCCGCCAGAACCGAAGAGGACCCCCATCCGAACGGACGACCCGTAAGCCCATCATCTGCTTTCCAAGTGTGCGTCCCGTGGACCACCAGCCGGCTGTCAAGTACCAGACGAGAAGGATCCATACCAACAGTGCATTCAACCAATGCGGGGGAGCCGCAACCGAAATCGACTTCGAAAAAAAGAGATCCCATGCAATGCTCACCATGACCACTCCAACGACATAGGTCATGAGAACGAGAACAACATCAGTCCCGCTCGCCACTGCCCGAGAGATGAAACCAGCCCGAAGGCCCTGGAGCTGCTGCCCTCGCTCACTGCGGATCTCGCGATGCCGACTCACGAGATGACCTGCGGTTTCGCACTCTCCGGTCGAGCAATGCCGTTCCACGGGACCGCCAGGTCACGCGGTTCCTTGCGCCGGAGGATCCTATCGACCATTCGGGCCGTCCACAGATCCATTGCCATGAGTCCGGCACGGCTGGCGTCGAGCGACTCTGCCCCCAGTCCGGTCGTGGACTCACGGATGACCCCCGCGAGGTCGATCTCATCGATTACTCCTGGGAGATCGACTCTGGCCACAACCTTGTTGATCGGCACATGATCGATCAGCTGCTCCATGTCCAGCATGTCGACAACCCCGACGACGACCCGATTGAGCACGGACTCCGCAGCTTCGGCCACGTTGTCCCGATTCTCACCTTCGCTCTTGCGGGCCTCGTCCATACGCCGCCCGAGGCGTCGCTCAACTGCGTCAAGAGGGCCCTCAGCAATCGACGCGGGTGCTACGACTCTCGCGATCCTTACGGATCTACTCGTGATCTCGGCAGCCACGAGGGTCGCCGCGCCCACCCCCAACTTTGCGGTCCCTGCGATTAGGTCGACGATCCGCAGACCCGCACTCGACGCAGACCCTTGGGGTGCTGACGGGTCTCTCCGCGCCGGCACCAGGGGAACTGCCGCATCCGGAGTCAGCGCACTCGGTGACGGCATTGGCTCAGCGGACTCAGGCACGAGCGTTCGATCCAGTTGAGAGTTTGGGACCGCACTGTAACGCTGCCCTCAGTGTCTTGTCGAGTGCATCCAACTCGACAGCGATCGTCCTGCTGAGCCGGCTCTTGCTCGCTGGCGCTGGCATTTCCGTTCGACCAATGGTGGTGATCTAATGACATAACTCGATTGACCTGGGGCAACGTAGAATTTGGTTGGAGCCATTTGCCCCGCTCTTGCTTGATTCACCGCATTTGGTTGTGAACACAACCAAATCAAAACTAGGTCCTGGTCCCGGTGCTTTCGCTGAGCCGGGTCAGGCCTCTCCCCACAGGGAGGACGGGAGCCGCAACGGGTCATCGACCACCGCGCTCTGGTCGTCGAACACCATGGCCGGCCGCTCGCCGGCGTTGACCGGCGACCACCCCGGGTCGCCGTCCCTTACGAAGGTCACCCAGGCCCGGTGCATGACCTCGGCCAGGCCCTGGGGCGGGTCGGAGCCGAGGGCGACATCAATCCCCGACTGGTCCAGGTTGTCGAAGGTGAAGGGCACATCCATGCAGTGGGCGGCGCCCAACATCCCGCCCATTGCCGGCGAGCGCCAGGCCGACTGGTAGAGATAGGTGCGACCACTGGCACCGGCGCGGGCATCGCACAGGTCTCTCGTCGGTACCCGGAACATCCTGTCGGTGAGGGCCTGTCCTACCAGCTGCACACACGTGGCGTCCGGGTGGGCAGCGCGGTAGGTCCGCAGGCCGTCGGAGGAGAGCCCGGCCTTCTGCAGGGCCCTTTCAGCCGCCGCCTCGTCCATGGCGCCGGCCGTCAACGTCGCCACCATGTTGAACTCCTCGGTGGTAGTGCCAGTCAGCAGGTCACACGACCCCCCCGTTCCCGAGCAGACAGCGGCCAACGGGCTGGCTGGCACGAGGTCGCCGTCGACGAGGGGGGTCAGTGGCAACATCTCCTGCCCACCTCCCAGGAGCGCGTCGAGGTCAGGTGTGCCACCCACCCCCCCTGGCATGAGCAGGGCCTGGACCTCGAGGAGTCGCTCCACCGGCACCTCGCTCAGGGCTTGTCGGGTGAGTCGGATCCCGAGCTGCTCGGCGACGATTCTGGCGGTGTCCTGCGCCTGCTCAACTGTCCGCACCAGCGCCACGGGTCCACTCATGCAGATGGCCCGTCGGATGAGCCCGTGCGCCCGAGGCACGGTCAGCATGATGGCGGCTGCCATGCCTCCGGCCGACTGCCCTGCCACCGTCACTCTCGCCGGGTCGCCTCCGAACTCCCCGATGTTTCGCTGCACCCACTCCAAGGCGGCCAGCCAATCCAGGACGCCACGATTGACGCCGCCGTCCTCGACGGGGAGGAACCCTTCGATGCCGAGTCGGTAGTTGATGCTGACGAGCACGACGCCGTCTCGGGCGAACCTCTCCCCTCGGTACCACGGGCTGGCGTTGCATCCGGCGAAGAAACCTCCGCCATGAATCCAAACCAGAACAGGCAGGCCGGACGTTCCCGGACTCGGCGTGAAGACGTTGAGGTTGAGGCAGTTGTCCCCCTCGACCAAGGGTTCGGGAATCAGGGTGAACTCCTGCTTGGGCTGAAGGGCCGCGGCCCCGTAGGCCACCGAGTCGCGGGTCCCTTCCCAGGTTTCGGGCGGCTGTGGCGGTGAGAAGCGGTCTTCACCTGCCGGTGGCGCCGCATAAGGGATGCCGAGGAACGCGTGGATGCCCCCCTCGACCGTTCCTCGGACCGTCCCTTGCTCAGTATTCACAATTGAATCCATCGTTCTCCCCGTTCTTCGATCAAGTCATTGGGTGATCATGTTGGAATGGCTGCCACCGGGGTACCGCGCATCTGTGCGCCCCCGGGGGGTGGGCACTAGAGCGACGTTGTGGCCGTGAGTCGGATCTGGCGTGACGACGATCCCACCAGAATCTCAGCTTCGCCAGGCTCGAGCACCCACTCACCGCTCGATGCCTCCCAATGGCAAAGATCCCGATCGGCGATATCGAGATGCACCAGGGCTGTCTCACCGGGAGCCAGCCACACCTTTTCGAACGCCTTCAGCTCCTTGTCGGGCCGCTCGACGCCTGAGTGGGGACGTCTCACGTACGCCTGGACAACTTCGGCGCCCCGCCGCGCACCGGTATTCTCGATAGTGACCTCGATGGTGATGGTCTTCTCTTCCCGACCGACGACGAGGTCTCCGTAAGAAAAGGTCGTGAACGAAAGACCGTGCCCAAAACAGAACTGCGGCTCCACATTCTTCGTGTCGTAGTGGCGGTAGCCGACCAAGATCCCTTCCCCATAGTGCAGGGTCTGCCCGTCCCCGGGGTAGTAGGGGTATGCGGGTGAATCCTCGAGGTGGACGGGGAAGGTAGTGGGCAGCCTTCCCGAGGCGTCAATATCGCCGAACAGCACGTCGGCGATGGCCGTGCCGCCCTCCTGGCCGGTGAACCAGACCTGGACGATGCCCATGACGTCGTCCGCCCACGGCATCTCGACTGGGGCCCCGCTGTTGACCACCACCACGGTGCGAGGGTTGGCCGCGGCTACAGCCCGGATGAGCGCGTTCTGGTCACCGGGCAGCTGCAGAGTGATTCGGTCCTTGCCCTCCGTCTCCCAACGGCTGTCTGTGCCCACGACCACGAGCGCCATGTCGGCCCTGCGGGCTGCTTCTGCGGCCGTCGACACGGCATCATCGGGGGGCCGGAACCCACCACCGAAGGAGACGGCGGCAATGGGAAGTTCATTGCCTGCCCGGAACTCGACGGTCACGGTATAGCCAGTACCCTCGACCAGGTCGATCGCGGCGGTCACCTCCTCAGTGCCCAGCCCGAAGAAGCCCTCGCCAGATGGGGCGGCGGAAGTGTCGAGCAGCCTGCGACCGTCGAGGAAGAGATGGGCTACACCCGTGGCGAGGAGACCGAAGTCCCACGTGCCTGTGTGGTCGGGCGTGAAGACGGTGGTGGCCCGAGCCGAAAAGCCACCTTCAGTCAGATCCGGGTGAGGCGCACCAAGCCACACCAGCCGCGACACCGTGAAGGCATCTCGATGGATCGGCTCGACGCTCATGTCGTCGCCCGCAAAGTACTCAACGGCAATGCCGTCCTGACCATCCTCGGTGCGAAGTCCCGATGGTCCGAGGGGGAGCACGGGTCCAGGGATGACACAACCGGCCTGGTAGGTCAGCCGTGTGGCTCCGGCGCGGTCAGTGAGGGCCTGGAGAGGCGAGCGAACATAGGGCGGCGTGACTTCGGATGCGCCCCCGCCTTGCGGGCACAGTCGGTCGGCGGCCGGTCCGGACACAGCCACATGCGTGATGGCCGACGGCTCGATGGGCAGTATGGAGGACTCGTTCTTCAGCAACACGATGCCTGCCGCTGCGGCACGACGCGCCAGTTCGGCCCGCTCGTGGGTGGAGCGCTTTTCGCTAGGTGGAGGGGAGTCGAACATCCGCAGGAGACGCACCATGCGATCGGCGGCGTCGGCCACTGCTTCCTCGCGGACCCTACCCTCAGCTACGGCGTCGACGAGGTGGGAGCCCAGGAAAGACGCTGCTCCTGGCATCTCGAGGTCCAGTCCCGCCTCGAGGGCAGCCTCGCTGTAGGTGCCGAACCAATCGGAAACGACCGCTCCCCTGAAGCCCCATTCTCCCCTCAGGATGCCCGTCAGCAGGGCACTGCTTTCGCTGCAGGAGCGGCCGCCGAGTTTGTTGTAGGCGGACATGACCATCCGAACGTCTGCCTCCCGGACGGCGGCTTCGAATGGTACCAAGTAGATCTCGCGCAAGGGACGCTCGTCCACCTCGACGTTGATCGACATTCGCTCGAGCTCCTGATCGTTGCAGGCGAAGTGCTTGATAGCGCAAGCCACACCTCGACTCTGCACACCCTGGACGTAGGCGACAGCCAGACGGGCGGTCAGTAGTGGGTCCTCGGAGAAGCATTCGAAGCTTCGGCCGCCCAGGGGATGCCGATGGATATTCACCGTGGGGGCGAGCAGCACGCGGACTCCCTTGTCAACCGCTTCGTCGCCGATCACCTCACCGATCAGCCGCACCAGATTGGGGTCCCAGGTCGCGGCGAGAGCGGTCGCCGTCGGCATGCAGGCCGAGATTTCCCCCCAGCGGCCTCCTCGGACACCGTTCGGCCCGTCGCTCAGTTGAACACCGTCAAGTCCCAGGGAGGCGACACCGGCCGTGTGCCACCAGCCGACGCCAGATGTCAGCGCCGTCTGCTCCGCGAGGTTCAGTGACGCCGCTCCGGCGCCACTTGGATCGGGTCGGGGGAGTTCCTCGGTTGTCACGTCAGCCACCATCGCTCCATCTACTCAGGACCGTCAGCTTGTTTGAGGCGCGGTCGATGACAGGTCGATGCTAAGGAGATCTCTTACACGTGTCAATAGCCACCCGGAACGGCGGCTCCGCAGTGCCCTAACTCATCCGACGGGCTCCGGTGTTGATGAGCGCTCACAACTGCTCAGGTCGAGTTTCTCGCCACCACAATCGGAGTGCCCAATATCCCACCCGGTCGCCGACGTCCTTCAAGCATGGCGAGAAGGTGGTCGGCGATCTGGCCTCCCACATTCCCGAAATCCATCGATGTCAGGGAGGGCTGGGTCAGCGAAGCGAAATGAAGATTGTCGCAACCCATCAAGGCGACATCACCGGGAACGCTGATGCCAGCATCGTGCAGCACCTGGAGCACAATCAGGGCATATTCGTCGTTGTAGGCGAATATGGCGTCGGCGAGGGGTTTCTTGCGCAAGGAGGCCAGAATCGGACCACGAGCGGCGTCGAGTTCCATGGGCACATTGACCACGTGCAGCCGCCGCTCGCCCAGTACTCCACGCAACCCGTCGAACCTTTCGGTGCAGATTTCGGTGAGTCGCGGGTCGTCGGGCCCGACCGCAAGCACCTGCCTTCGGCCTCGTTCAACCAGGTGGGTGGCAGCGGACTCCCCGGACGACTCATTTGAGTATCGAAGCCGGGCAATTGACTTGCCGGGTCCGTCCCCGACCGCCAGCAGGCAACGAGTTCCGTTCCGTTCCAGCACCTTGGCGATCTGGGGCGAAAGCAGGGGGCCTGGCGCGACAACGGCTACCGGCTGGATACGTTCGCAGGCACGGCTGAAGGCGGTTCGAGATGGGGCGCCGGAGAAGTCGACGAGCGGTGTATAGCCAGCCGCCGCGATCTGGCGGGTGAGGTTGTCGATCAGCTGCGTCAGTAAGGGCCCCGGAGTGGCACCGATCATCATGATCAGCACCATGTCGCTCTCGCGCGTCTTCAACATCCGGGCGTGGTGATGGGGTGTGTAGTGCAGGTCCTCGACGGCCTTCCACACCCGACGTTGCACTTCCGGAGAGATCCGCTGATGGGTCGTGTCGTTGAGGACATAGCTCACAGTCGCTCGGGACACACCGGCGGCAAGTGCGACGTCGTGGCTGGTCGGCCGACGCTCGGATGGCACAGTTTCTCCTTTCCAACCTCCATGCGATGACGCTGATCGTACAGTCATTGACACGAGTAAGTGACGGGGTTACCTTATGACCCGCTGATGGGGAACTGGCGATGTGGAGCCAGATGTCGGTTTGATGCGCGATATGGCTGGCGACAGGGGGAGGTTGTGTGAGCGAGCAGATGACCCACGTCGAGCCCTGCGCGGCTGCCGATCAATGCCGTTCAGGTCGTAAGGCTCAGTTGGCATGACATTCCTCCTTCGGCGAATCGGGTTCTACCTGCTGACAGCCTGGATCGCCGTTACCATCAATTTCTTCCTGCCGCGCCTCATGCCTGGCAACCCTCTCGACCTGATCCTGACACGCTACCGGAGCGAGGCCACGCCTAGTCAGGTCCACGCACTGGAGACCACGTTTGGCCTGAATACGAAGCAGGGCTTGGTCTCCCAGTACTTCCATTACCTGAACCAGCTCCTCCACGGGAATCTCGGGATCTCCATTACCTACTTCCCGGAAAAGGTCTCAACGGTGATCGCCCACGCCCTGCCTTGGACGATCTTGCTGGTCGGGTTTGCGACCGTCGTGGCCTTTATCGGAGGCACGCTGATCGGCATCACGGTGGCCTGGCGGCGTGGCACCTGGACGGACGGTGTCCTGCCCGTGACCACCTTCTTCTCCGCCGTTCCCTATTTCTGGATGGCGCTCCTCATCCTCAGCATCTTTGCCGTGACCTTGCACTGGTTCCCAGTTAGTGGCGGCTACAGCGATTCCACGTCGCCGGGTTGGAACTTCCCGTTCATCCTCTCGGCGCTCTATCACGGAGTTCTGCCCGCCATAACCATCATCATCAGTTCCGTCGCCAGTTGGATCCTGGGCATGCGCAACATGATGGTGATGACCCTCAATGAAGAGTACGTCCAGCTCGCGCAAGCGAAGGGTCTGAGTAATCGCCGCGTGATGTACACCTACGCGGCTCGAAATGCGATTCTTCCGAATCTTGCCGGGTTCGCCCTGGCGCTGGGCTTCGTCGTGGCCGGCTCCATTGTCACCGAGATCGTCTTCTCCTATCCCGGCATCGGATTCGTACTCTTCAGTGCCATCGGTAATGAAGATTTCCCGCTGATGCAGGGGATCTTTCTCGTGATCACCCTCACCGTACTTGCGGCCAACCTCGTGGCCGACTTCTGCTACGTGTTGCTCGATCCGCGAACGAGCCAGGCGGCATGATGACTGCGTCATCAAACCCAATGCCGCCAGAATACGGGTCGGCCCCATGAGGTGGCTGATTCGATCGGATGGCCGTCGACGGCTGCCGGGACCAGCGTGGGGCTCACTGTCGGGCCGGGTGAAGACCGGACTGGTCATCGTCGGGGTCTTCTTCTTCATCGCCATCTTCGGACCGGTAATGGCTCCGTTCAACCCGTCGGCGCTCAGCACCGACATCCTCTCACCCCCCTCATGGGCACACCTCTTGGGAACAACCCAGACGGGGCAGGACGTGCTGTCTCAGATGCTCGTGGGAACCCGGACATCTGTGGTGGTCGGTCTGGTGGCGGGGACCGTGGCGACGTTCATCGGCGTAATCGTCGGTATGGCCGCCGGTTATCTGGGTGGCACGTCTGATGACCTGCTCTCGCTGGTGACCAACGTGTTCATCGTGATCCCTGCCCTGCCGCTCCTGATCATGGTCACCGCGTACATCAAGAACGCCGGGGACCTCGTCATCGCCCTGGTGATCGCGTTGCTCGCGTGGGCATTTACCGGCAGGTTGATTCGCGCCCAAACATTGTCGCTGCGCGGGCGCGATTTCATCCTTGCCGCCCGCGCCTCCGGGGAGGGTACGCTGCGCCTGCTCTGGTCAGAGATCATGCCAAACGTCGGGGCGATTATCGCCAGCGGTTTTCTCTTCAGCGTCATCTTGGCCATCCTCACCCAGGCGTCTCTGGCTTTCCTCGGTCTCGGGAACCCGTCGGAATGGAGCTGGGGGACGATTCTCTACTGGGCGCAGAACAACGAGGCGCTCTCCGTGGGCGCATGGTGGTGGTTCGTTCCTCCGGGCGTCTGCATCGCCCTCCTGGGTGCCGCGCTCTCCATGGTGAACTTCGGCGTCGATGAGCTCGTCAATCCCCGGCTCCGGTCCCGCCTGGTCGAAGTTTCTCGGCCGGACGAGTCCGATCGCTCAACGATCAGCGAGGACTTCGTGAGCACCGAAGGGGTCGCCGAGCGCTCTGGAGATGCACCATGAACGACATTCCGACGGTGCTCGACATACGCCACCTGTCGGTTTCCTACGGGCTCGGACCGGGATCCGTACCGGCCGTGGTCGATGTAGATCTCTCGTTGCAGCGAGGGCAGATCCTCGGCTTGGCCGGAGAGAGCGGGTCGGGCAAATCCACATTGGCGAGTGCTGTCACCAGGATACTTAGGCCGCCGGGCTGTGTTACCTCCGGTGAGGTGGCATTTACGCCACGGGCTCAAGACGGGCAGCAGCCAGGCGATGTCAATCTATTGACCCTCGATACCGATCAACTTCGGCTGTTTCGGTGGAGGCATATGTCCGTTGTCTTCCAGAGCGCCATGAGCGCACTCAACCCGGTGCTGCGAGTCCAGACCCAGCTCACGGACATGCTCACCGCGCACATTCCGGAGATGAGGGGGACTGCCGCCAGGAAGCGCGCCGATGAGCTCCTCGACCTCGTCCGCGTCGGCCACGACAAGGGAATGCAATACCCCCACGAGCTGTCTGGCGGCATGCGCCAGCGGGTGATGCTGGCCATGGCCATGGCGTTCAATCCGGAGGTAGTCGTCATGGACGAGCCCACCACGGCGCTCGACGTGGTGGTGCAGCGGGAGGTCCTCGAAGAGGTGCTGCGCCTCCGGGACGAACTGGATATCGCTGTCCTCTTCATTACTCACGATCTGTCGCTCCTACTCGAGGTGGCCGACACGATCGCCATCATGTACGCCGGACGCATCGTGGAGGTGGGATCGGCCGAATTGATCTACCAGAGCCCCCAGCATCCGTACACCCAAGGGCTCCTCGAGTCATTTCCCCGGCTGCGCGGGCCTCGCACCCCGCTTGCCGGCATCCGGGGCTTCCCGCCCGATCCTCGCGACCTGCCGGCCGGCTGCGCCTTCCGGCCGCGGTGCGACCATGCCATGGAGCGGTGCAGCGACGCCGTGCCGGTCCTCGCCGAGGCCGGGCTACCGCCGCGGCCCGTCGCCTGCTTCCTCTACGAGGGCTCCGAGGTTCCCGCCCCAACACAACCGACACTCACTTTCGGCGAGGCGACGTGAGCACGCCCCCCACCCCCAACGTGGCGCTCGAAGGACGCGCTCTGACCAAGACGTACACGGTGCGTCGTCACGGACGATCCGCATACCACGGGCGTCGCGCCAGTTTTGTTGCGGTTGACGACGTCACCGTGACGCTCCCATCCCAGAAAGTCACAGCAATCGTCGGCGAAAGTGGCTCTGGCAAGTCCACCTTGGCCCGGCTTATGGCCGCCCTCGAGCGGCCGACCGCGGGCGAACTGTGGTTGGGCGACCAGAAGGTCCGCAGGGGAGGGGCCCACCGCATGCGGTCGTTCCGCCGCCAAGTCCAGATGATCTTCCAGGATCCATTTGCGTCCCTCAATCCGGTGCACACCATCGGCTACCACCTGATGCGTCCGCTCCTCATCCATGATCTTGTCTCCGGCGACTCCGAGGCAGTGGCTGAGGTTGAGCGACTGCTCGCCCGGGTCAATCTCACGCCCGGAACACAGTTCCTCGATCGCTACCCGCACGAACTCTCGGGTGGTCAGCGCCAGCGGGTGGCGATAGCCCGAGCCCTAGCCGTGCAGCCAACGGTCCTTCTCGCCGATGAGCCGGTATCGATGCTCGACGTCTCCATTCGGATGGGAGTGCTCAACCTCCTGGCCGATCTTGGGGTGAGTGAGAAGATGGCAGTTCTCTACATCACCCACGACATCGCTTCGGCCCGGTACTTTGCCGACTCGGTGTCGGTCATGTACGCCGGTCGGCTCGTCGAAAGCGGTTCGGCGGAGGACGTGACACAGGAGCCAGCGCATCCCTATACGCAAGTGCTCATTGACGCCGCCCCCGATCCGGACCAACTCGAGCAGGGGCGGCGCCGAATCGTCGGATCTGGGGGAACTCCCATCGGTGCCAGCGGCGGCAGTGCTCGTGGGTGCAGTTTCCACTCCCGCTGCCCGAAGGCAATGCCACGCTGTGCCGAAGAGGCGCCGCCACCGTTGACGGTGCGATCGGGCCACTGGGCGGCATGTTGGCTCTACGAAGGGTTGGGGGGGCGTCCTGTCCCTGTCGAACTTGGCGCGAGAGCCGCAATGAATGTGGAGCAGGCCATAACCGCAACCCGGTACGCAGAGGAAATCGCTCCCAGCGGGGGGCAAGAACTAGAAAGTGGTGAGTCGTCCCGATGAAAAGTAAGACAGCAAGGGGTCTGACGTGGATTGTGGTTTGTCTTACTGCTGCCGTCGGGGCCGCCGGCTCTGTCGGCTCGGCATCAACGGCCGAAGCAGCTGGTGGGGGTACCTCCAAGGGAGTGGTGCTGAACGTTTCGGCATCTCCGGCAGGACCGATCTCACAGAACTTCAACCCCTATTCCGAGACTGCTGCCTTCAACTTCCTCGGGGCGACAAGCATGATCTATGAGACCCTTCTCCAATTCGACTCTCTGAAGTCCGGGGTAGTGCGCCCCTGGCTGGCGACCTCCTACGCCTGGTCGAATGGCGGCAGGACATTGACCTTCCAGATCCGAAAGGGGGTGCTTTGGTCCGATGGCAGGCCTTTCAGCGCAGCCGACGTAGCCTTCACGCTGAACCTTCTCAAGAAGAATCCATCGCTCAATCTGGCCGGTGTTCAATTTGCCACCGCGGTGGCATCGGGGAGCGCCGTGATCGTCACCTTTACCGGTCCCGGCTACACATTGTTGTACAACATTGCCAATACGTATATTGTGCCCCAGCACATTTGGAGCACGGTGGGGAATCCGGCTGCCTACATCAATCCCAATCCGGTGGGGACCGGCCCCTACCTGTTGAAGAGTTGGTCCGTTCAGCGAATCTCTCTCACCAAGAACCCCAAATTTTGGCAGCCCGGATTACCCAAGGTGGCGGGGCTCAACTATGTGACCTTTGACTCGAATACCAGCGCCAACCTGGCGCTCGAGCAGGGCCAGCTCGACTGGGCGTCGAACTTCGTCCCGGACATCCGGTCGCTGTACGTGGCCAAGGATCCGCAACACAACCACTTCTGGTTCCCACCGCTCCGTAGCTACGGGCTAGTGCTCAACATCACGCAACATCCGTTTGACAACGTGTCGGTACGCCAGGCGATCAGCGCCGCGCTCAATAGACAGCAGATCGTCGCCGCCGGTGAGCAGAACGAACAGCCAGCGGCGGTGTCACCGACGGGCCTGGCGCTGCCCACGCAGGCACAGGATCTAGCCCCGCAGTTCAAGAATCTTCGGTACAGACAGAACATAGCGAAGGCCAAAGGTCTTCTCGCCAAAGCTGGCTATCACCTGTCAAACGGTGTGATGGTGAACTCGAGCGGACAGGCGCTTTCGTTCGGCATGCTCGTTCCTGGATCGTTTACCGATACGACCACCGATCTCCAAGTTATCGCCCAGCAACTTCAGGCGATAGGCATTAAGGCGAGCATCGACAGCGTTTCGATTTCAACCTGGGCCGTCGACCTGTTCACGGGCAAGTTCCAGGTGTCCTTCGGTAGTGGTGCGCTCGTCAGCTCGTCCGATCCGAGCCCATTCCCCTGGTACAACCTGGGACTCAACTACGCGCTGTCGGCGCCGATCGGCACGATCGCCTCCGCCGATCAGGAGCGATGGAACGACTCCGCGACCAATACCCTCGTGGCTGAGTACGCCAATGCCCAGACGAATGCCCAACGCCAGGCGGCACTGTACGGCCTGGAAGCCATCCAGGTCACGAAATCCCCCACGATCCCGTTCGCCGAAGGTGTTGCCTGGTCTGAATATTCGACGGCCAAGGTGACCGGGTGGCCATCCGCATCCAACCCCTACACCGTTGGCTCGCCTTTGGGCGCATCCGCGGAGTACGTGGTGCTGCACCTCACTCCGGTCGGAGGCTGAGGGGCCCGAGAGGCCGTCGATGATCCCGGGCGGCGCGGCCTTGAGGACTGTACGTAGGAGCCGCCAGTCGTCCTGTTTTGGAGCTGTGGCGGGTCCCCTCCGGGCTCAGAGGCTGGGGAGGCCGATCGAGCCAAAGCTCGTGGATCACGAGTTTCCCTATGTACTTGCCGCCGGCCATAGGGAATGTCTCACCTACCTGTCCGGCACGGCTCGCAATGCACACTCGACGGCGGGGCGAGCCTGGCCAGATTTGGGTGAATCTCTCCTACGCCGAACTCAGTAGCAACGGAGTGGGAAGCCGCCACGCCGATGGTCGCCTGCAGCTGCGCCGGATGGTCCCCACCCCTCCCAAATGGGGCTACCCACCTGTCGAGATCGGGGTGCCCTTCGTAAACTGATCCCATGGCGGAATTGACGTGCGCCAGCGGATCTTCGGCCCCGAGGGGTGGGCTGGCGTGACCACCCTCGTCTGGGTCTTGTGGCGCCAGCTCCGGGCGCGATGGCGGAGTTGGGCAGTTCTTGCAGTCATTGTGGGCCTCACCGGCGCCGTTGTGCTGATAGCCGTCGCGGGAGCCAGACGGACCGACTCCGCCTACCAGCGATTCCTCGAGACCGCCCATGCGGCCAATGTTCTCGTCAGCCCGGACAACACCGGTTTTGGCGGTTACTACCAGGCCCTTGCCAAGCTTCCAGGCGCCGAGGTGGTGGCACCGGTCATCGGGGTGCAGGCCCTGCCCTTCGAGCCAGGACCGAGGCTGATCGAGGCCCAGGTCTATGCGCCCGCCGACTCGCGCTACGGGAACGTAATCGAACGTCCGCGAGTTGTATCAGGTCGCTTGCCGGACCAAACTCGCGCCCACGAGGTGGCGTTGGACCTCAAGGCGGCGCAGCAGCTCCATGTTCACGTCGGCGGCACCGTTATGTTGGCCGCAACCCTTTCCGCTGGGCCATCCGGCCACCAGCCACAGGGACTGAAGATCTTCCGTCAAAGGGTGGTCGGTATCATCATGACCCGTGACAATCCGGTGCCGATCAACGCGCTGGCACAACTCCCGGTCGTGTACACCACCCATGCCTTCTATGCCGAACTCGGGCCTCCCTACAGAGGCTTCGACGGCGCCTATGTGCGCCTGCGCGCCGGCGCGTCGGCCTTCCAGTTCGGTCGGCAGGCAGAAGCGCTGGCAAAGAGGTACCCGGCGACCGGCGGCAACGTCTTCGTGGCGAACCTGAGTGACCAGGCCGCCCAGATCGAGCGCGCTATCAGACCGGAGGCGATCGCATTAGGAATATTTGCCCTCGTTGTTGCCATCACCGCACTGGTGAATATTGCCCAGGCGGTGCTTCGACAGCTCCGGGCATCCGGAACTGACCTCGCCACTCTGCGCGCGCTGGGGCTAAGCCGCAGCCAGCTTTGGTTGATCAACTTGCTACAGGTGGCCGTCATGGCCGTCGTGGGTGGGCTGATCGCCGTTGTCCTCGGCGTTCTCGCATCTCCAATCATGCCGCTCGGCGCGGCCCGCGTTGCCGAACCCAGCCCGGGCATTGACGTCGATGGGGCGGTGCTCGGCGTAGGCTTTGTGGCGCTGGTCATCCTATTGCTAGCGGTCGTCGCGTGGCCGTTGTGGCGGCTCATCACGGACTTCAAGTCGACCAGCGACAGCCAGCACTCCTCGCCACGGAACGGTCGGATGCGCTGGCTCTCCGCGAACGCGGTGCCGGTAACGGCGTCCATAGGGATCCGCGAAGCACTCGACCCCGGGGGGGTACCGGGTCCCGTACCCGTGCGCAGTGCGCTCGTCGGAACCATCTTGTCGATCGTGATGGTCGTCGGAACGTTGACGTTTGGAGTCAACCTCGTCCATCTCGTGACGACGCCGCAGCTCTACGGCCAGACCTGGCAGGCGTCCATCGATACCCAGTTCCAGTCAATTCCCACCTCGTTCATTCGTGCCTCGCTGAGCGACCGTCCCGGCGTCGTCGCCTGGACCGACGGGAACTTCGGGTCGGTCGACGTGATGGATCACCACGTTCCTGCCATCGGGCTCTCCCGGGGAGCCGGCCCGCTGGTCGGGCCGACGCTGGTGACCGGGCACTTGCCCACGCGCCCCAATGAGATCGCGTTGGGAGCTTCGGTGCTGCGATCGATCGATCGCCACGTGGGGCAGGACTTGACGGTCCACATCAATGGCGTACAGCGCAAGATGCACATCACCGGTCAGGCGGTGTTCCCGGCCTTCGACCAGGGAAGTTTCACGGCGACAGATTTGGGACTCGGAGCCGTGGTCACCGCGGGGAATCTCGTGCCACCAGGGGTACCGATCTCCGGCTCGTACGTGTTCTTCCTGGTCCGCTTTGCTCCAGGTCCTGATCAGGCCCGCGAGGTCATGGGGTTCGGGAGGGCCACGGCTCGCTATTGCTCGGGGGTGCAACAGACCACCTGCTTCGTGACGAGTCAGACACCATTTGACGTAGGTAACTACGCGCGGATCGAAGACGTTCCGAAGTTTCTCGCCCTGGTGCTGGCCGTTCTCGGTGCGGGGGTGCTGGCGCAATTGATGGCCCTTTGGGTCCGGCGGCGCCAGCGTGAGATCGCTGTCCTCAAGACGATCGGATTCGTCCGTCGGCAGGTCTTGGCGCTTGTGGCGTGGCAGGCAGGGACGTTTGCCGCGCTCTCTTTGCTCATCGGGATCCCGCTGGGGATCATCGCTGGGCGCAGCGCGTGGGCCTTCTTTGCGAGTGAGCTCGGAATTGGATCGTCATCGATAACGTCCAGTGTGCAGATCTTATTGTGCGTCCCGGCTGTCCTGCTGATCGCCATGATCGTTGCAATAGGTCCGGCTTGGTTCGCCAGCCGCGTGAAGCCGGCCCAGGTCTTCCGGTCTGAGTAGGCACGGACGGTTGGTTGGTTCTTGGTGATGAATGCGAGTGGGTGAGTTGGGTTGAGTTGAGTCAGTGAGTGTCAACACCCCCTGAGTATCGCCGACCAGGGCCAGTAAACTCGCCAGTCGTCCACCTCCGTTTCGACTCCTTTTCGCAGAGTTCGATGGCAGCCTGCACAAGCTTTGATGTCCGAGCTCGTACTTGCACCTCACGCTGATGGCTTATTCGGCCCTCAATACCAAGGCCGTCGGGGTGCGCGCCGCCATCCGGCTTGGAATGAGCGCCGCCAAATTCGGCCAACACAAGCGTTCCGAGTGCGACCCCGAGAACATCGACGGCAGATACCGAGGGAGACGGGACGGCATTGATGGCTTTGGCGAAGAGGATCCACAGCCAGCGACCGACGATGATCCCCACGGGAACCCCGACGACAATCCCGATCACCGCCACCACCGGCGCCTGCCAGACGACGGCGGCAGCAAGCTGACCGTGGGTGAAGCCGAAGGTCTTGAACAGCGGATATGACATTCTTGGCGCCCACAGGATCATCAACAGGGGCAGTCGAGCCCTGGGAAGAGTGAGTCCGCCTTGACAAACGGACCGCCAAAATGAAGTGGCTTCCGTCAGGTGTGATTTGCTCAGGTCGTCGAGACCCAGAGCATCAATCAGCCAATCGAAATGGGGCTCGGCCCCGATGAAGACGAACAGCGCCCGGGACTCCACCGATCGGCGCAGCCCGCTGCGGTTGTCCCGGACGACGACGCGCTCCATCACCCCGTCCTGACCGGTCACTGACTCGACCTCACTGGACAAGAGCACGTCGATGGTTCGGGTGTTCTCGATTCTGTCCGCCAGGTACCGGGACATGTCCTGGCCGAGCTCCGGCCGCCGCACCACAATCGTCACCCGCCCAGCACGCTTGGAGAGGAACAGCGATGCCTGCCCGGCCGAGTTCCCGCCGCCCACCACGGTCACTGGGTCACCCCCGCAGAGCTGGGCCTCCACCTGGGTTGCGGCATAGTAGACACTGTGGGCCTCGAACTGAGCTAGCTCCGGAATGTCGAGACGGCGGTAGCGGGCACCCGTGGCGATCACAACGGTTCGGGCGGTCAGGGTGCTGCCGTCGCTGATTCGAATGTGGTAATCGCCGTGCGACTCCTCGAGCCCTGTCGCCTCGGCAGGCACGGCGATCTGTGCGCCGAATTTCCGCGCTTGGACCACGGCGCGGTCGGCCAACTCCCACCCGGATACTCCCGACGGAAAGCCCAGATAGTTCTCGATTCTGGCCGAGAGACCAGCTTGACCACCAGTGGCCGACGAGTCGAGCACGATGGTGGCCAGACCCTCGGAGGCTCCATAGACAGCCGATGCCAGTCCGGCCGGTCCCGCACCGACTACTACCACGTCGAATCGAGTTTCAGGTTCCAGGTGGGTAGACAGTCCCATCGCCTTCGCGAGGTCCCCGTTGGCCGGATTGCGCAGAATCTGGTCACCCCAGAGGACAAGGGGGTGTCTTCTGGGGCCACCCCGAGCTGGCGCACCAGCGCTTCGGCGGTCCGATCAGTCTCCAGGTCGATGAACCGGTGAGGGAGGCGGTTGCGAATGGCGAACTCCCGCAACCGCTGGGTGTCGCTCGAGAAGCGAGATCCCACGACCCGGAAACCCTTGCCAGCCTCGATGAGCATCGATCTGCGGGTCAAGTAGGCACGCAGTATGACGTCAGCGAGATCGGTGTCGTTGGTCAACAGTCGGGTCAGGACGCTCACCGGGATGGCGATCACCTCGGCCGACTCGACGACTACCGCGGTGACGAAGAGCGCCTCCCCGGTCAGCAGGCTCAGCTCCCCGAGAAAACGACCGGCTCCATGGACCCCGACGATCTGGTCGTTCTCCGCATCAGAGCCGTCGACCACTGCCACCAAGCCGCTGGCGATGACGTAGAAATCGCAGGTTCGATCCCCCTGGTTGTAGAGGCGCTCCCCACGGGTCGTATTTCGGCGATGCCCTTTCTCCGCCAGGACCCTCATCTGCCGCTCCGTCAGTCGGGGAAAGGCATAGTGATGGTCGGCCGTCTCCGTCAGCTGGACGAGCGGGTCTTGGTCAACGAATCCGTCGACGGCTTCCATTCCTGGTCCTCTGTCGACCGTCATGACCCGGTCACTCGACACACCCTGTGCGGGAGCTCGGAATGGCTGGCCGGGGCCGTTTCCCTCATGGGACCACCAATGCTTCGTCCACGTAGCACCAGAACCAGTCTTCATTGGGCTCGAACGACCGGATGATCGGATGGCTCGTGGAGTAGAAGTGCTTCGTGGCGTGGCGTCCCGGTGAATTGTCACAACAACCGACGTGGCCGCACGACATGCAAATGCGGAGATGCACCCAGTCTCGCCGACCGGCAATCACACACTCGAGACAACCCTGAGAAGAAGGCTCAACCGGTTGTATGAAGCCAAGGTGGTGGGCACAGGTCTCGGCCATGGATCGACCCTTCTCGCCCCGCCGACAGAAAGGATGGCGGCCTCCCCCCAGCATGACAGGACGTCGGCTCAGAGAAACCACGCGAATCCGTAGGCTGCTACGCGCTCACTGCAACCACAATGAACTGAGCCCCTTCAATCGGCGTCAAGCAGCCGTTGCCGCCGGGGAGGGCAGCAGGCACAGCGCAGCATCTGGACGAAAAGGACCTCTACGGTGACTGGACCGCATCCCGACAGTGACATCGTTCCGTTACTCACTCACGATCACGATGTCTTGAAGCATCTAGCGGCCGGTCTTCATGGGCTCGAACCGGATCAGCGTAATCAGAGGCTTCGAGAATGGACCGTTCAGCTGGTGCGTCATGAGATTGCCGAAGAGCGAGTGGTGTACCCGGCCGTACGAGTGGACGTGCTCCCAGGGGATGCCGTCGCAGCCGCCCTGGTCAACCAGGAACGTGCCATCGAGGAACTGATCGTCGCCATCGAGAAACTGGATTCGGCCGGGCCGGCATTCGAGTCTGTGCTCGACGGCTTGCAGACACAGATGATCGAGCACCTACACGACGAGGAGGTCAGCCTCTTCCCACTCTTACGCGACCTCGAAGCAGACGTGCACCGGTGGGAGCTGGGCGACAGGTACGCCCGCATCATCAGGGCAGCACCAACGCACCCTCATCCTCATCTACCCGAGCATCGACCGGGCATCGTGGTCGCCGAGCCAATCGCCGCGCTGATCGACCGAGTACGAGATGCCGTTCACCGGGCAGCGACGGAGGCGGTCGAATGACGGCAAGGTCGGCATGACCCGATCCCAGTCCCGATCGCTGGCCCTAGCGACCCTTCTCTTCGTACTCTTCCTGACGTTCCTGGACAACACCATCGTGACGGTGGTTCTCGCCAACGTCCAGGGAGAACTGCACGCTTCGGTCAGCCAGCTGCAGTGGGTGGTGAACGGCTACGCCCCGACGTTTGCCGGCCTCATGTTGAGTTTCGCCGCCGTTGGTGACCTCTTCGGTCGCAAGAAGGTGATGCTGACGGGAGTAGCCGCATTCTGTACCGGCTCGGCGATCGCGGCGATGGCCCCGACCACCGATGTTCTGATCGCGGGCGAGTCATCATGGGCATCGGAGCCGGGGCATCAGAGCCGGGCACCCTGTCAATGATCCGCATCTTTACCCCGACCGGACCGAGCGAGCGCGGGCACTTGGTATTTGAGCCGCAGTTTCGAGCTTCGGGCTAGCTCTCGGCCCGCTGATCGGCGGCCTCCTGGTCTTCGGATGGTCCTGGCGGGCAATCTTCTGGTTCAACGTGTTCTTCGGCCCGTTGGCCTTCACCAGCGCTGACTACCGGAGAGCTCCGATCCGGTCAAGGCACGATTCGACTTTGGGGAGTTCCTAGCCCGCTAACGGGACACCGACAACTAGCGGTTACGGCGTCGTTTGGCGCCTGGTGTAGTAGTCGTCCATCTCGTTCCGATAGGAATCCTCGAACTCCCGCGCTTTTTCGTAGTCCGGGGCCTCTTTCACCTCGCCCTTGGACAGGCTGACGAGAAGACGGCGCTCTTCTCGCTCCACGGACTCAATCACCCCGGCCGGGATCATGCGCTTCTTCCCGAAAATCCAGAAGCCCGTGTCAACGACGATCCACGAACCGCCCCCCGCGTTTGTGGCCTCATCCACGGTGCCAATCTTTTGGTCGTCCGTGGTGACCACTTCAAAGCCGGTAAGATCCGGTATGACCCAGCCCGAATCGCCGGCGGCTAGCACGTCTACTCTGTAAATCCACACGTCTGTCATAGGTCACTCCTTCGTTTGTGTGCGGCATTCAGTGAGTACCCAATCGATGGTTAAGGAAACAGATCCAGGGAACTTGGTCCTAGTCGCTTTACAACGCTGGGGCTGTGCTCAGCGGCGAAGGAGTCACCGTTGGGGATGGCGATGGTGGCGGCGAAAGCGGACCGACAGAAGGGCGAGAGGAGCGCTCACCTCGAGAGGAGAAGCGATCCGACGGTGTCTGGCCACCGTGTTAAGTCGCACCGAGTGGTAAGGATTGGTGTGCCCGCCACTGTGCGGGATTCCGGCGCCAGGTGCTGGTCCGTGCAATGACTGGGACGTAGGGGGCCAGTCCACCACACCCCGCCTAAAACCCGAAACGAACCTGGCCCTGGCTGGTTTTTTGCGTTCCACTGCAGAGGACAGGCAGTCACGAACAAGGTACAGTTGGACCCCAAGTTGCTTGTTGGATTTGGCGTGCAGGCGTCCGACACAGTGGCGCCTTGCCTGGACAGTTCCGGGAGGTTCCCGTGTCTGACTTTTCTCGCAAGGTGACGAACAACTTGGGCGGCGCCGTCCATGTGGTGTCGCTCCAGGGTGAGCTCGACATGGCCACGGCAGAGGGATTGGCCGAATGGCTTGTCGGCATCTCCGGTTCCACTGTCGTGGTGGACTTATCGGAGCTGACCTTCATGGACAGTTCAGGAATCACTGCCATCGTAATGGCGCGCAACCAGATGCTGGAAATGGGCGATGACCTCATACTCACCCGACCCCATCCCAACGTAGAACGGGCGCTGGAGGTCGTTGGGCTCGGTGCCTGGGTAACAGACTGGGACCCGGCGTGGGCTGCGTAACGCCTCGGGGTTGCCCACGATCTGCCTTCCACTTTTACTCCCAGTGTTTGGACCACCGCGCTTTGGACCCGTTCGAGAACGTGGTCGAAGACGAGAATGCGGTTCATAACACAGGAAAGGGAGGAAGGCCCCTCGCCTCCCTGGCGGTGACATGGGGCAGCCGAATTGTCAGTGCACTAATGGGTCTGAGGGTGGTTAGAGAGGGCCGTAACGGGTAGCAATTCCTCGCTCGACAACCTCATGGGGTGCCGGGCACGGAAGGGCGATAGGCCCGTTCGGGCTAAAACGGCTAACTCACCGTTTACTACTGGCTCTGGCGCAGAACTGGAGGGTTTCGATGCCTGAATACGGTTACTTCCTCTCATCCGAGGAGCTGAGCCCAGGACCGATGATTGAATCGGCCCGGTACGCAGAATCCATTGGCATCGATAGTCTCTTTATTTCGGATCACTTTCATCCGTGGCTCGAATCGCAAGGCCAGAGCCCATTTGTGTGGAGCGTTCTTGGGGCCATCGCGGCCACCACGAGCCAGCGGTTGATGACCGGCGTAACGTGCCCCACCTTTCGCGTCCATCCAGCCATTCTGGCCCAGGCGGCGGCGACCACTCAGCTGATCGCCCGGGGTCGCTTCAGATTTGGAGTTGGTAGCGGAGAGAACCTCAACGAGCATATTCTCGGGCACCGTTGGCCACCCGTCGACATCCGGCTCGAAATGCTCGAAGAGGCCATCGACGTAATGCGGCGTCTGTGGACCGGCGACTTTGTGACGCACCACGGTCGTTACTACACGGTTGAGAATGCGCGGATTTACTCGATGCCAGATGAGACGCCGCCCGTCCTCATGTCGGGATTTGGACCGGAGTCGACCGATCTGGCGGCCCGCATGGGAGACGGATATGTCAACACGTCACCGACCTCGGAGTTGGTGCAGCGATATCGCAGCGGAGGCGGGAAGGGGCACGCCGTCGCCGCCGTGAAGATTTGTTGGGGAGAACATGAGGCTGCCTGTCGAAAGTTGGCTCACGATCGCTGGAGGTCATCGGGTCTCCCGGGTCAGTTGAACCAAGAACTGGCCCTCCCAGCGCACTTTGAAGCTGGAGCGCAGTTAGTCAGCGAGGAGGACATTGCTGAGTCCATCTCTTGTGGACCCGATCCGGGGGTGCACGCCAGCGCCATAGGCAAGTACGTCGACGCTGGCTACGACGAGATCTTCATCGCGCAGGTGGGGAACGATCAGCATGGATTTCTCGACTTCTTCAAGAAAGAGCTCCAATCACATCTCCCCTGACGCGGCGAGGGCTTGGCTGACTGATCCTGTGAGAGTCCGCCATCAAGGTCCTTTGAATCTCTTGGGTGATCCGAGGTCTCCCGCCTTCTTGCCTACTTTGTCGTCGGTACCCAGACCCTTCTAAGGGCTTGAGTCCTCCCTGCTTGCCTGCTCGTACTCGAAGCCCGACTCCGAGCATTCGGGCTGTCAGTGTGATGTTCGATCTGTCATCGCATCGCGAAATTTAACGCAGGGTCCGCGGCGCATTCACGACTCTGCCCGGGGCCCGGCCCTAGTCCCCGCCCCGAGGTTTCAGGGACGCCAGGGCAATCCCGAGCGGAGCACCTGCCTCCCGGCAGGGTTGGTACTCCGGCGGCTCAGAACCGGATGGAGAACCAAACCGTCTTGCCGCCCTGGCGCTCTGCCACCCCCCAAGCGTCGGCTAGCGCTTCGACAATCGCAACTCCACGACCACGAGTGTCTGCCGGCCCGGCTTTGAGCACGATCGGTCTGTCTTCGCCCCCGTCCGTCACAGCGACCCTGACTAGTTCTGGCTCGGTGCTTACGGCAAGTTCGACGGGGGGCGAGCCATGGACTATCGCATTGGTCACCAGCTCACTGGTTAACAGCACAGCGGTAGCGACTACGGATTCCGCCATTTCATCGAGAGCGCCTCTTACCCAAGCCCGGGCTTCAGCGGCATCATCCACAGCAGTGGAAAGTATGGCCCCTTCGCGCATTGCTCAACTTTCGTCGCTCGGGGCCTCCTTACCCACCCAACGAACGTTTAATCCTCTACGTCGTCCCAATTCCAATCGCTGATCAACGATTCGAGCCCGGTGACTTCAAGTACTCGCTGGATTTGTCGTCGGGTGAGTACTAGGTCATCGCCCAGTTCGTTCCTAGCCCGAGCAATGGCTGAGATACCGGAACTGCCCCCAGCCAGATCGATGACCACCGTGGAGCCGGATGTTTCCATCATGTACTTGCAAAGGCCCCGCCTAACTAACTGATCTGGGGCGACGACGTGCTCCGCGTAGGTGATGGGCAACGGGGAGCGTTCTGGATCGAGCACGCCCGGACCACGGACCTATGACGGCACGGGGGCGAAGGACGTCGTCGAAGGGGTTCTGGCCGGTGGTGCTCCGATGTGGCGTACTCGGCCTGCGCAAGCCAAGGTCAACTAATCCATGAGGCGGGTCTCCTGGAATTTCGGGGCGACCTGGTCTGGCCTCGGAGGTAGGTCATCTCCGCCATTGACATAGCGCGACCTGAAGGCCAATGTGCTCACTGTGCCGTTGGCTGGCCTGTTCGGTGGCGCTTGGCGATGTCCCAGCTTGCTTGGAGTGTCTCCACGATCACGTGCGTATTGAGGATCTAACCCTTTGATGGGACCTTGTCGGCACACGGTAGTTCGATGAAGACCAATGCACTACCGGGCCACGGGCTGGAGCTGATAGTGGCGGATGCCGCCCCGACGGCCTGGCGCTCAACTCGTCGAAGTCCTACCGTGAGCTGCGGCGAGTCGGAGGGTTCACCGGCGGAGCGTGTGGGTAGTAGTGGACCATGGCAAAAGATTTGAGTACAAAGCAACGGAAGAAGTTGAGCAAAAAGCAATTTGCTCTCCCTGGGGAGCGCAAATATCCGATTCCCGACAAAGTTCATGCTCGAAATGCCCTGGCGAGGGTTGCTCAGAACGGCACCCCAGCGGAACAAAAGCAGGTGAAAGCAGCCATAAAGAAGCGGTTCCCGAGCATCGGAAAGAAGTCGAAGAAGAAGTGACCCACGCGGCACCTTCTCCAGATGAACCGGAGGACCGATGTCGGAATTACCAGACACTGGCGATGGCAAGATGGCGGTTCCGACCATGAATCAGAATGGATTCGGCGGGGACGTACGTCGTCGGGCCGGTTGGCTTCCGGTAGACCAGGACGCCCTAGAAGAGTGGCTGGTCGGCCACCGGCAGCGAGTCGAGGCCAAGGGCCAAGACCTTGAACTCCACCCGGCAGTGGCGGAGTTCCAACGCCTGATCGCCTCCGATCCGGTTGTCGGAATGCACGTGAACCGGATGATCGCCCAAGTGCCAGAGAGCCGCTCGTACAGCAAACGCCACCTGGAGAATCCGGACCAGATGCTGCGCCTGATCAACGAGGTCCTGACCATGGCCCCGGAGTTTGGTGACCAGAACGTTACCCTCCCGCTGGGAGCGATCCTCGACTGGACCATGGGTACCTCGGCTGGATTCGCGGCGTTCCGCGATCCAAGGATCAACACAGCCCTTAAGAAGATCCTGGCGGCATGGTGTAACTACCTGAACAGCCCCGAGTCGTTGTATGTGCTCAATAGTTCCCCGACGGGTTGGACCAGCGAGGCGGCTCGACAGGCAATCGGTATCGAGCAATACGAGCACGACCCAGCGGACTCCCATTGGGGCTTCACGTCGTGGAACGACTTCTTTACCCGAAGATTCCGCAACGGCGCTCGTCCTGTCGCCGAACCCGAGGACGACGCCGTCCTTGTCGCTGCCTGCGAGTCTACCCCGTTCAGCATCCGAACCGACGTGAATCGCCGGGATGAGTTCTGGCTGAAGACGCAGCCATACTCACTGGAGGACCTGCTCGCCAGTGACGATACAGTCGAAGAGTTCGTCGGCGGAATCGTCTATCAGGCATTCCTGTCGGCGACCAACTATCACCGTTGGCACAGTCCGGTGGCGGGAACCATCGTGCGGGCATTCCTCGTGGAGGGCACCTATTACTCCGAGGCCGACTCGCTGGGTTCGGACGCAGTCGAACCGAGTCACTCCCAGGCCTACCTTGCGCACGTGGCCACCCGGGCGGTCATAATCATCCGGGCTGACAATCCCGCCATCGGCATGGTCGGATTCGTGCCGGTCGGGATGTCAGAGGTGAGCTCCTGTCTCATCCATCCCAGAATTCAGCCCGGACACCATGTCGCCAAGGGCGAGGAACTCGGGTACTTCCAGTTCGGAGGCTCTACTCATTGCCTCGTATTCGGACCAGGAGTAATCGGCGACTTCGCGATGATCGCGATCCCTCAACCCCATGACCCAGACGCGCCACTTGTGCCCGTCTGCTCCCGCCTGGCGACCGTGGCTCGGAGAACTCCTCCAGCGGCCTGACAGCCCGTCCCGTCGCAACAAAAGAACTTCGCTGGGTTGTCCGCTGTCATCCGACCTGCTCCGTTCCGACGCAAAATAACGTTCGGCTGGATGGTTTATGCCGCAGCAGATCGGGTAGCTATGGCGTAGATCGCAAAGCTCTAGCGGCTGTGTGCGCTATCCCGTATCCGAAAGGTCGCCTCATGGCTCGCACCCGAAGACGCTCACCTCAACCACGATCGCACAATGTAGAAGATCAATATCGGTGGAGGTTCCAGAATGGGCATGATCACAGCGGAGCGTCGCACTCACCACTGCACCCCGCTTCGGAACCTCCTGCTTGTCGAAAATATCCAGCGCCCGGGGAACTCAGTAGCAGCTTGCCTCCCGCAGGCGAAGGTCTGCCCTCGATGCCAAACGAAAACTTGGCACCGACGACTTCGCGTGATCTGAGCCGTTTCGGCGTCGTGGTTCCCGTTCACAACGAGGAGCTCCTCGTCTCTGCCGCACTGGATTCGCTCGATCGGGCCATCAGTTACGTCTCGGACAGGCAAGTATTGGTCGGCATCGCCGTGGTATTGGACAGGTGCAGCGATCAAAGTGCCGACCTGGTGTCGGACTGGCGGAATCGCACTGCTGGTTTTCACGAAGCGCATCACATTGAGATCCTTGAAGTGGAGGCCGGTAATGTCGGCTCGGCGCGGAGCGCGGGTTGTCAGGCCCTTATTCGGGAGTGGTCTGACGGTCCGCTGGAGGAGATCTGGTTGGCCACCACCGATGCCGATTCGGAAGTGCCTCGGGACTGGATCGCCGCTCAGCTTCGGATGCGTAGCGAAGGTGCCCAGGTGTGGGTAGGTGCCGTAAGCGTCCGTGACTGGTCCGGCCGTTCCCCGGGGACGGCAGAAGCGTGGCGTTGCCAGTACGAGTCTGAGGGACTCCCAATCCATGGAGCGAACTTCGGTATAGATGCGACAACCTACCTAGATGCGGGCGGCTTCGAGAGTTTGGTGACCGGAGAGGACCGAGACCTCCTCAGAAGAGCGATCGTTCTGGGCGCTGCGATCCGCCACGATCCATTCGTACGAGTGGTGACCAGTGGCCGCCGCGATGCGCGCGCTCCTCAGGGTTTCGCCCACGCCTTGACATTGATCGAAGCGACAATGCCGACCCCGCCGCTGGGCCAGGTGGAGTTGACCGCATCATGAGACACTCTCGACCGTCCAATCCATGGAAACGAGCGAGCCCGCCCCGGGCATCCTTTGGCTTGGCGCAGTGAACCCATCCTGGAGGAGGAGGCGAAGAAGAACCGAGACCCAGATTCGCCGAACAGACATGGCCTCGACAAATGATTCCCAACCCGTGAAAGGACTCTTCCATGGACCAAGAAATATTCATTGAACTTCTCAATGAGGATCTCAGTATGGAATACCAGTCAATCGTCCAATACAACCTCCACATCTCGACGGTCACCGGTCCCGAATTCGTGAGCACGATCGACGAACTCACCAAGCACCTCTCCCAAGAACTCATCCATGCCCGGACCCTTGCCTCACAGGTTGCCTTTCTCGGTGGCGAACCCACGACCGTCGTTCGCAACGTGCCTGCGACCAAGGACTCTCGTGGAGCTCTTGAAGCCGATCTTCGACTCGAGCAAGAGCAGCTCGAGCGGTACCGGGAGCGGTTCACCCAGGCCACCGAGCTGGGTCTGGCGGACGTAGGGGAGGCACTCCGGCCGTTACTCGAACAGACCCAGGAGCACGTGCAGGATCTCCTGACCGCCCTCGGCAGGTAGCACGGTCTGTCGATGTCAGCCCACGAACAGGCCAACGAGGGTCGTGCCCCTCTCAGGGTTGGGCGGCGTTTCTTCGAGGTCATCTCCTCGTTTGATCGCTTACCACTGCCCGGGCACGGCGATACTTGGGAGCGTTTCGAGATCCTCGCGTCACTCGGTGGAGAGGATCTCTCGTTGGCCCGGCTGGGGGAGGGGCATGCCGATGCACTAGCCATCCTCCAGGAGTCTGGGCGCCAGCTCCAGCACCCTGGAACAAGCTACGGAGTTTGGGCGGCCCGAACCGGCACGGGCGGGGTAACTGCGGCCCAGGTGCCCGGCGGTTGGATGCTGACCGGGCGCAAGCCTTTCTGTTCCGGTAGCGATCTCCTCGACCGGGCCCTGGTCACGGCCGAAGCGCCGGACGGGTACCGACTGTTCGACATCGCCACCGCAGACGTCGTGATCGACACGGCCCCCAATTCGTGGCCAGCCGTCGGTATGGCTGACTCGGTCAGCGAGACGCTCACGTTCGGTGGACCGATGATCTCAGAGGACGACGCTGTTGGACCACCGGGGTTTTACACCGATCGACCAGGTTTCTGGTTCGGCGCCTGCGGCGTGGCAGCCTGCTGGTACGGCGGTGCGTGTGGTCTAGTGGCCGGAGTCGTGGAAAGTCTCACCAGCGATCCGGGAGAACTCGTTCTCACGGAGATCGGTAAGGCCGTCAGCGGACTCCAAGCCATGCGCGATGCCCTTCGCAGTGTGGCAGAGGCCATCGACGTCGATCCCGAGGACAAGCAGGGACAGGCCCAAGCACGGGCGCTGGCCGTTCGGCAAATCGTTCATGACTTCTGTGTGGGCGTCCTCGGACAGACGGCAGCAGCCGGCGGGGCCCGACCGCTCTGTCACGATCGCGCCCAAGCCCGAAGGGCGGCAGACCTGTATGTATATCTGGCGCAGCATCACGGGGCACTAGACGCGGCGCGCCTCGGCCGCCTCATAGTCGAGGGCCAGAAGTGGAGCTGACCGTTGACCAAACCTAGCTGGGCACGCCCAAGGGGCTGCGGCGATCGGGACGGCTCGATGTTCGGTGGCTCCTCCACATTGATCACCTTCGTCGGGGTGAGCGCGGTCGAGCTCTACGTCGAAGGGGGCTCGACCTCGTGACGTCTATGCACAGGTCGTACTTCGATGAGATGTACAGGTCGGATCCCGACCCGTGGCAGTTCGAGTCAAGTTGGTACGAGCAGAGAAAGTACGAGCTCACGATGGCCGCACTCCCTGAACGTCGCTATCGGTCAGCATTCGAACCTGGCTGCTCCATAGGAGTCCTGAGCTCGCTTTTGGCGCAACGATGCGATCGACTCTTGGCCACGGACATCGTTCCGGACGTGGTCCAGCGTGCTCGAGATCGGTGTCGGGCGTCCCTTGGGACGCAGGTCGAGGTACGGGCAATTCCTGAGGAGTGGCCTACTGGCCCCTTCGACCTGGTCGTGCTGAGCGAAATTGCCTACTACTTCGATGTCAGCGGACTCAACGAGATCATGGTCAATATCCTGGCGACGACCACTGCGGGGGCGACGGTGGTCGGGGTCCACTGGCGGGGTACAACCAACTATCCGCTCACCGGCGACGAAGCTCACGCCGTCATGGCGTCCACACCGGGCCTGAAGCACAGGAGCCACTACGTTGAGTCTGACTTCGTACTGGACATCTGGAACCGAGCACCTCCTTCCACCGATGCTCGTTGATCTGGGAGGCGCACCGTTCAATAAAATGGGTGGAGTGTGGCTCTGCTTTCGCGGCGGGCGCGCCGGTGGCGACTGCGATTCCTCTTGGGGCCCATCTGGTCTCCTGCGGCCGATGCGATGAATTCATTTGGTTAGAGCGGAGCCCGTGATCCGGGCTTGGCTGGTTGGGTGAGTCCGGACCCTTTTTGTTGCGCCCACCCAGTCATCGCCGGTTCTGCCTGGGAAATGCGACCTCCTGCAGGAGAAGGTGAATGGTGGCGGCAATAGGGATGGCGATGAGGGCTCCGATAATGCCGAGCAACGAACCGCCAATCAAAGTGGCGATGATGGTCAGACCGGGAGTGACCTTGACCGTGTGTTTCATGACCCGTGGATTGAGGAGATAGTCCTCGAGGAAGCGGTAGGCGACATAGAAGCCAGCCGTGGCAATTCCGACCGGCAGTCCCTTCGACAGCGCCACCAAGGAGACAATGACGCCGGCGATGGTCGACCCCACCATTGGGATGAGATCGAAGATTCCCACGACGAGGGCCAGGAGCAGAGCGTAGGGAACGTCAAAAATGACGAGCCATATGTAGGTGCCTAGGGCGGAGACCACCGAAGTCAATAGGTTCCCGAGCATGAATCCACCAACACGATCGAACACCTCGTCGGTGAGAAGTCCGACTCGCTCACGGCGGCTTCTGGTGATCAGCGACAACCACAACTTCTTGACTCCCGGGAGGGCGATGAGAAAATAGATGGTCAGAGCCACTACGCTGACGGTGGCGACCCCCACGGAGAGCAAAACCCGTCCCGCACCGAGAATTCCCCCGGCCACGGGTAGCTTCAGTTTCGTCTTGCCGTTCAGATAGCGGGTGAGATGGAGCTTGTGCGTCCATCGTCCAGCCCAGCCACGGCCAGCGATGAGGTTTGCCTTGTAGCGCGGATAATTGGTGATCAACACATGAAATTCATGGGCAATCGGGGGGACGGCGACAACCACAAAGGCCGCGATCGCAAGCAAGAACCCGACGGTGACGATACCGACGGAAAGGCCACGGGACACGGACCTGGACATAAGAAAGTCAATGATTGGATTCAGTCCAACGGCGATGAACAGCGCTAGCCCTACTATCACTAGTGCGCTGGTGACGTCGGCCAGACCACGGAACAAAATGTAGGCAACGCCGATGCCGAGTCCGCCGGTCAGCCCAACGAAGAACGGATTCCGCCGGTCGAGAGGCCGTCCGAGAGTCCCGAGCGATTCATCGGTCTCGCTCAGCTCTCGTTCGACCTCGGGGGGAAGAATTAGGACGTCCGCCTCTCCAATTCCGACTTCGGTGCCAGCGCCCACACCGTGCCCATTACGGTTCCTGCCAACATTCCTCTCGTTCGGCCTACCTGCAATCTTCATTGCTATAACCGCCGGAGCCGTGCATCAAAGAACGAAAATGCCCCAAACGCAAGTAGACCCAGCGCGATCAGGGCGATCGCCAAGGCGCCGAATGAGCGGTGCACCATTGCTCGCAGCGCTTGGTCCACACTTTTCGCATGAGCAGGATCAGACGTCACGGCCGCTTCTAAGAAATAGGTCCCGACCAAGACGAGCAGAGCTCCCCTGGCGATGTTTCCGAGGCCACCCAGAATCTTCACAACGGTCTGCCAACGACGACTCAAGCGTTCTAGAGCCAGATCCTTATCGTAGTGGTGCAAGATTCCCCAGGCTCCCAGTCCGAGACCCGCTCCAATGAGGATCACCCCCGCTACCTCGATGGCCACCGTTCCGCCCGACCAGCGCATGATCTTTGCGATCCAAGGCTCAGGGTTGCTGGACGCCCCCCCACCGGTCGGATGACCAACCACGAGCTCAGCCGCCCGGACGCACAGTCCTGCGTAGATGACACCGACGGCACATGACGACAAGCGCCTTATGGTGCCACTCGGGCCAGTGATGGCATTGAACAGGCGCCACACCCCGTAACAGGCGAGTCCTGTGGCCAAGACCACCAGGAGTAGCGATCCTCCCGTTCGAGCCGCGAGTTCTTGGAGCGCACCCGTGGTACTGGTTTGGGCAGGCGCATTTCCGTGTCGGGCAATGTCAAACGCGAGATACGCCAGGATCAAATAGATGGCCCCCCGTGAGGCAATACCAACCCTTCCAGCTGTTCGTATCCAATCTGACTTCGCTCGGTCGGCAGCCAAGTGCCTGGGCCCCGTGGCCGCTACGGCCGTCGTCATCGGACGCGATCACTACTTTGACAACCGACGAATCTCGTCATCGTCCGGCCGTGCGAGCGTACTTCTCCAGTAGACGTGCGCCAGAGGCCCATCACGTACCCAACCCTCCCGTCGATCCGCTGGCATTGACATTCCCCGCCAAGAGGTGCCTAAAACGGGTTTCAGCCTCGGACTTCTACGAGGTGCAGATGATTTAGCGAGGAAATCGCCGTGGTCCGGACTCGGAGGTCTAAAACCGGAACCAGGTCCGTATCGTCCGCGGCTCGGAGGGGCTGGCAATGCCCCGCTCCATCGAGACCAGTAAGTCGGGGACTACCATGCATGGCTTATGTTCGAGAGCCCAGCCGCGTTGCTAAATCAAGGGCCGACACCCGTTTCTCCTAGGTTGTGAGCAGTTCCGGTGGGCGCCGCGGTGATCGCGGTATTGAGTAATCTGCTAATCCCCGCCTGGTCAGCGAACGGATTGTGTACCGTGGCACTATGCGTCTAATCCTCGTCCGTCACGGAGACGCATACGCCGGGTTTGACGGCGTAGTCAGCGGGCCACGCGGCTGCAGGGGTCTCACCGACCTCGGGCGGCTGCAGGCGCAAGCGCTTCGAGATCACCTTGCCGAGACGGACCGGATCCACGCCGACGTCCTCCTCGCCAGCGTGCTGCCTCGTTCGGTTGAAACCGCCGAGATCATCTCTTCAGCCCTCGATTTACGGGTGGCACGTCAGGACTGTGGTCTGTGCGAAATCCACACAGGCGATGCAGACGGCCTCCTTTGGACAGAGTATGCCACGCGATATGGTTCGTTCGACATGGCGGTGGAGTCCGAGCGCCCGTTTGCGCCCGGCGGCGAGAGTTGGAGGACCTTCCACGAACGTGTCGGGGAGATGTGCTGGCGAATGGCGTCGGAGTTCGTCGACCAAACCGCCGTTGCCGTCTGCCACGCTGGGTTCATCATGGCATCGATCAGTGTCCTCTTCGACATCCCACTTTCCGGAACCGGCGCACGGATTCAACCCACGAACACCGGAATCACTGAGTGGGAGTATGAGCCGACCCGCGCCCTATGGACACTGCATTCGTTCAACGAACATTCGCATCTACTCGCACTCGGTTCTCAGGTCGACGTAGGGGGTAGAGCTGGGCGGAATGGGGAATAGGAAAGAGATGCACGATGATCCCGAGTATTCGGTCGAAAGCGCCCGACGGGCCGCCCAGCAGGGCCGGCTGGCTAGTTGGGTCGCTCGATTTTTGGCGAGCCCCGGTAGCGATAACCCCGTTCTAGCCGAACAGCTCTGCCAAGAGCTGGGTTGGTGGGCGGGTCCGGTGCAGTTACCGCTCGACCAACTCAACCGTCTGGCCGGCCCTGCCGGGGACCCAGTCCTCTGTCCAGTAGACGAGGACTACTGGGACACGCGCGTCGACGCGTTGGACGAGCTCGCAGAGGAGGGCTGGGACCCACCGCCCGTAGTTGTCACCTATCGCGATGACGCGTTCGTCCTGGAGGATGGCAACCACCGGGTTGAGGCTGTCCGCCGCGCCGGTCGACGAGTGGCATGGGCAGTCGTTGGGTTCGCTCGTCAAGAGGAGCGAGACCATTTCGTCGTGGCGAACTCCTTCCGTTCCGGGTCCTCAGCACCGTAAGCCCGCGGACCAAGCGCTGAAGATGGACACGCAAATAGCCGCGATTATGCCGACTCGCAACAGGGGAGGCGGTTCCCCCGTTACGAGCCGGCAACCTACAGGGACCTAAATGGTCACATCGTCCCTACGAACCACGTTGCCCCGCCCATCATCCACAGTCGTTCGGTGTCGACGGGGACCACTACCCGCGAACCAGGCAACCAGCGAAATCACGGCTCCAACGGCTCCCACGATCATCAAAATCACGCCAACGGTGTGAATGTTGAACCCATGCTGATCTGGCCCGACGGTCACGGCGAAATCGAGCACAGCTCCGACGGCAAATGCGATGATGCTTGCAACAAGTCCACCAGCCATTAGTCCTGCCTCCTATGTTGTAGTGGATTCTGCATTATTCTCTGATAACCGCAGCTCATCTCAGTAATAGTGCCGACGACCCCCGATTTCGCGGCCAGCAGCGCCGAGAAGAAGAAGGATCAATCCGACAGCAGCCACTACGATTCCAAGTGACCACAGAATGGCAATCTTTGCGATGAAACCAATCAACATCAGGACAACCCCGAGGATGATCATCTTTCCCTCTTTCGTAGGTGAATGTGGCGACAACCATTTACCCGACTGCTTTGGCCAATAAACAACAACGATTCCAGGTGAGGGTGGACTGGCGCCGGGCTTAGATGGGAAGGTCCTTCCCCGACGCGAGCGCAAAAGCGGCGCCTTTCGGCGAGCTGGGCTTTTTACCGTCATCAGCGGTACATTCGCGCGTCCATGCGAGCTTGGCCCACGCCTGACGAACCTGAGGGACTTCATTGTCTTGCCTGCGAGAGCCCACTGTTTGGAAGATAGCGGCGACCTTCGTTCGGCAGGGGTTCTCGTGATCCGCGTCGGGCAATCCGTTGCCTCGCACTTACCAGGAACCGCTAGCTCCCGGCGATCTGGGCTTCTCGGGTGTAGTGGCAGGCCCGGCACATGGTTGCAACGCCCCGATCGACGGCTGACGCGGCCGTTTCGTCGCTCCATTCCCGGAAGGCCGTCGTGGTGCCACAGGGAAACTCGTTCTTCTCGGCGTCGAGGAAATGGATTCGCCCTCGCGGTTCTGTGCCGAGGCTGCTCATGTCGTCGGAGTAGGCCACCCATCGGGACATATGGGACATTCGTTACCCTCGACGTCGTTGATCAATGCGCAAAGTAGGCAAATCTCCAAACCGTGACCGTGCGCTTAGCTACTTCGACCTGAAAAACCCGGCTCAGGCATAGACGCCCTTCCGACGTAGATGCCGACGTAAGCCCGCCAGGGGCCCCGATCCAACCTCTCTGGTCGTCTCGCCCCCATCTTCAGGCCGTTTCCGGCCTCAGGGGCGCGACGGGAGAGGGAGGATCGAGGTCAGGCGGCGCGGTTCTTGGTGGGCGTCGGGGGTCGGCCGGGTGGTCCCGTGGCGGTGGCTCGTCGGATCGGTCTGGCGCCATCGGAGGAGTGGGACGTTTCTCGTTCCTCGATGAGTAGGGAGATCTTGGTGGCGTTGTGCGCGAGCACGCCCCAGCCGCACCACGTGCTCGCTCCGTCGATGCCATCCAGCATCGTTCGTTCCCGACCCCACGAATGTTTGAGGTGGGAGATCCGACCCTCGGACCCGGTGCGCCACTTGACCAACTTGCGAAACCGGCGTGAGGACTCGAGCGCTTGTCGCTGTGCACCGGGGCGTCCCTTCCTCGGGAGGGCGACGTGCTTCACCCCGAGGGACTCGAGCTCGGTCTCCACCTTGGCTTCTCCATAGCCACCGTCGGCCGTCACCGCCTTGGGGACCTTGTTGAACCGTGCCGCCACCCGGGCGACGGCTGGCACCAGCATGGGAGCGTCGGGCGAGTTGCCTTTCTCGACCCGATGGTCGACGACGATGCCGTCGACGTTGTCGGTCACCTGTGCCTTGTAACCGAACTCGACCGGCTTGCCGAGTCGACCCTTGCGAATCGGACGGGCATCGGTGTCGTGCAACGAGACCACCCGGGTGGCTCCGTCGGGGACCTGACCGGCGAGGCGGCAGCGGGTCTGGGCCACGACCTGATCCAGCACGCCGATGGTGCGCTCGAGATCGGTGACGAGGGCTGCTGCCCGGCCCGAGGCTCCCTTACCCGCACGGCGGAGGCTCCGGCGGGCGTTTGTGGCCACGAGCTGGGCGTCTTTGATGGCGGCCTCGGCGATGGTGGCCAGCTCACCGGTCAGTCCGAGCACCTCGTCTTTGGCGTCACCACTGCGTCGGCGCAGCCAGGCGGCGATCTGATGGGCACGACGACGCACCGAGCGGGTGCGGTGCCGGAACCCGGTCCGGCGGGCCAACCCGAGCGCGTGCAGCGCCGCCACAGTCTTGGTCAGCTTGGCCACTCCCTTGGCCAGAAGGCCCGAGTCGGTCGGATAGGCGACGTTGGCGGGGACGACGGTGGTGTCGGCGCGGACCTTGTCCAGCTTCACGACGTGGGCCGCCATTGCTTTGTTGAGCAACGCCTCGTTCAGCTGGTCAATGGCCTGGTCTCCGCAGCGGGTGGTGATCTTCATGAGCGTCGTCGGATGCGGCACCGAATCGGCGATCCCGATCCGACAGAAGCGTCGCCAGGCGATGGAATCGGCGACCTCGGCACACAGGGTCTCGAAGCCGAGCCGATACCGGAAGCGGAGGAACATCATCCGCAGATAGGTCTCCATCGGGATCGACGGCCGGCCGATCGTCGGATCGAAGAACGGCTTGAACGGCTCGAAGAACACCGGGTCGTCGAGCAGACGATCCACCTGATCGAGCCCGGGTGGGAGGCGGCTGAACTGGGGTGGGAGGATTGCCTCCCACAGGGTCTGTTGATCGTCTACCTTGGTCCGCAACACGATGGCTCCGTTCTCTCCGGCAAGAGGGATGGAGCCATCGTTGCGTCATTGGGGCCAGAACGCGAGCACCCTCCGAACATGAACGCGCTGGTCAGGGCGTTCTTTCACATCTACTTTTTCAGGTCGAAGTAGCTAGTGCCTCGATCGCCGCCATTCATCGGCGCTTCGGTCGTCCCATTTTTTGCCAATAATCCGTATTACCGATGTCGGCACCTCGACCGTCGGGACTCGCCGGACAAGCCTCCACCTCCGCCACGAGTGCCTCGCCTCAGCGTCTGCAGGTCCCCACTGAGGCACGACCTTGGTCTTCGCCTTGCAGTTGTGCTGAGACAAATAATCTGGGCCACCGGGCAACTCCCCACTCCATTTCGCAAAGTTCCCCCAGAGGTACCCACAGGTTCAGGCACCGTAAACAAGTTGACCGCTCTCTCCTTGCTCCGAAGTCCACCCCGACTACTTCGCGCGTCGTACCTACGTTTCGGATCTGCTTCTTGCGGGGCTCCTAGGCAATCCTGGGGTAGGAATGACCTCTGGGACGGCGTCCAGGTCGGCAAGGCGGCATCCGCACGCCTTGACCGTGTGCCACTTGGTGGCCCCGTATTTGAAGCGACCCTCAACTCGGTCAGATATGGGCGGTGCGGACGCACAGCGGGAATGGGCCGCACGAAGAAATGGATCGACGGGTGATCGCCTGCTTCTCGACGACGGTGAAGAAGGTCTTCAGATCGAAGGCGGCGCCCCGCAGCGTGTTTGCTCGGCCCGTCCAGCCACGAACTCCAAGTAGGAGTCGAGCGGCGATATCACCGGGACAAGCGTGAGGACGAGGATGGTCGGGTCGACCCAAAAGCGTTCGATCGGGGGCTACGAGGCCTCACTGATCGTGAGCGGTTGCGACGGGCGATCCGAACCGCGCAGCTTCCCGACCCTGGTCGTGGGGATGGCTCCGCTGCACAAGCCCGGGGTCGAACCAGGCCAGAATGCCGTCAGGGCGCTCCGCAGTATTCACGACTTGGGTCACCGGACCGACTTTCTGGCCTGAGGTGGTGGTGGTTGGTTGGTTGGTTGGTGGGCGAGGGGGGACTTGAACCCCCACATCCTTTCGGACACAGGAACCTGAATCCTGCGCGTCTGCCAATTCCGCCACTCGCCCGAGCGACCGCTAGAGGCTACCTGATGATCCAAACCCGCCGTTCACCCGGCCCCAGCGGATCGGGCCATGCCCAGCTGGCCAGGGGACCGGCACCGGCCACGGGGCCCCAGGCGCTGCCCTACCCCCTATCTGGGGGTGCCCACCGGTAGGCTGACGCCAGCATGGGACTCCAGAAGTTCGAAGGGCGCCTCGAGCGCTTGGTAGACGGCACCCTCTCCAAGGCCTTCCGGGGCGAGCTCCATCCCGTGGAGATCGGCCGTCGCGCTGACCAGGGAGATGGACCTCCAGCGCCGGCTGGGCGTCCATGGCCTCATCGCGCCCAATGCCTTCACGGTCTACCTCTCGACCAATGACTTCGACCGGTTCGAGAGCTTTCTGGAGGCCCTGGTCCGTGAGCTCGAGGAGGCCGCCCGGGAGCACGCCCGCACCGAGGACTACGTCTTCGTCGGGCCGGTCACCGTCACGGTCATGGAGGACACCCGCCAGCGCCGGGGGCGGTTCGCCGTGGTCTCCGAGGTCGAGGAAGGGCCCGTCCGGGCTTCCCGCGGCCTCGATCGTGCTGGCCGACGGGTGCCGGGTGGTCCTCGGGCCCGAGCCCATCACCATCGGCCGGCTTCCGGAGAGTGCGGTGATGGTCACCGACCCCAACGCCAGCCGTCGCCACGCCGAGATCCGGCGGGTGGGCAACGACGTGGTCGTGGTCGACCTCAACTCGACCAACGGCACCCGGGTGAACGGGGCCACCGTCCGCGAGCGGAAACTGGCCGACGGGGATCAGATCGTGATCGGCACCACCGTCCTCCGGTTCGAGACCTCGTGACGGCCGGCGTCTGAGGCGCACATGCATCTGCTACTGGTCTCGCTTCCCGGACCCACTGACAACACCCCCGTCCTCCGTGCCCTCGAGTACGGGGTCATCATCCTGCTCTGGCTGTTCTTCATGTGGGTGGTCCGGGCCGTGTGGGTGGAGGTCCGCCCCCTCAAGCGCCGCCGCCGCCGCAGGGACGCCAACGAGCCGACCGTCACCGGGGCCAAGGGTCGCAAGGGCAAGCTGCTCCGCCTCCACGTGATCCGTCCCGAGGACCAGGCCGGGCGGATCTACGACATCGGCGACGAGGTGACGGTGGGCCGGGCCGCCGGCTGCGGCGTGCCCATCGACTACGACACCTACTCGTCCAACCTGCATGCCCGGCTGTTCCGCCTCGACGGCGACCTCTGGGCCGAGGACCTGGGCTCCACCAACGGGACCTGGGTCAACACCCTCCGGATCAACGAGCGCACCCGGCTGGAGAAGGGCGATCTCCTCCAGGTCGGCGGCACCGTCTTCGAAGTCGGGAAGTGAGATGACCCTCCTCCGATCCGGCTCCGCCACCGACACCGGCCTGGTCCGCTCGGTCAACCAGGACCTGGCCGTCGAGACCTCCACCCTGTTCGCCGTGGCCGACGGCATGGGGGGCCACGCCGGCGGCGAGGTGGCCGCCCGGCTGGCCGTCGACGCCCTGGCCGTCGGCCTTCGGGCGGCAGCCCACCGGCGCCGGGTCTGTCCGAGGCGGTGACCGAGGCCAACGCCGTGGTCTGGGAGCACAGCCAGGAGAATCCCGAACTGCGGGGCATGGGCACCACGCTCACCGCCGTGGCCCTGGTCAACGAGGACGGTCACGACGTGTTGGCCCTGGTCAACGTGGGTGACTCCCGCTCCTACCGCTTCCACGACGGCGAGCTGACCCAGATCACCACCGACCACAGCCTGGCCGAGGAGATGGTCCGGTCCGGCGAGCTGACCACCGGCCGAGGCGGCCGTCCACCCCCACCGCCACATCCTGACCCGGGCTCTCGGGGTGTCGTCCGGACGTGGCCGTGGACCTGTGGCGGATCCAGCCGGTCCGGGGCGACCGGTTCCTGCTGTGCAGTGACGGACTGACCAACGAGCTCGAGCTGCGACCAGATCAGCGAGGTCCTCGTCCTCGGTGCCCGATCCCCAGCCGGGCCGCCGAGCTGCTGGTGCAGGCGGCCCGGACCCACGGGGGCAGCGACAACATCACCGTCGTGGTGGTCGACGTCGTGGTGGGCGACGACGTCGACTCGGCCCCGGTGGTGGCCGCGGTGAACTCCGACTTCACCGCGGTGCCGGACGCGGCCGGACGCCGGCGCCGGGGCGGCGCCGAGCCTCTACCCGACGTCGGTGGCCGAGGAGAAGCCTCCCGAGCCGGCGGGAGCGCCGCCGGGCCAAGCGGCGCGAGCGGCGGATCGCCCGGGGTCGGCGCCTGATCACCTTCCGGACCCTGCTGTTCGTGATCCTGCTCGGCGGCGGTGCTGGCCGGGGCCTGCGTACGCCGTCCGGTGGTACGACACCAACTCCTACTTCGTCGGCGTCAACCACAACGAGCTGGTCATCTACCAGGGACGGATCGGCGGCTTCCTCTGGTACAACCCGGTCGAGGTGAAGCGCACCGGCGTCACCACCGCCGACGTGCCCGCCACCTACCTCGATCAGCTCAACGGCGGTGTGGAGGAGTCCTCGGTGGCCAGCGCCTGTCAACTATGTGCGCGAACCTCGAGGCCACCAAGAACTGCCAGACGGATCCCAGCTCATCCGTTCTGCTCCCCTTCGCCCAGCCCCGACCACCACGGCACCGACCGGTCCGACGACCACGGCCGCCCCGACGACCACAGCGGCAAGGCACCCTGATGGAGACGCCGGATCCGACGACTGGGGATCTTCATGGTGCTGTGCTTCGTGGCCCTGTTCATCCAGCTCAACAACATCCAGGTGCTCAAGGCCAACTCGCTGGCCAACAACCCGAGCAACCCCCGTGTCCTGGCGGTGGAGCGCAGCCAGACCCGGGGCAGCATCCTCTCCGCCGACGGCGTGTCCTGGCCTCCTCGGTGCTGGCCCCGCCAGGGCAGCATCTACAAGTACCAGCGGGTGTACGACCCCTACACGGCCACGCTCTTCGCCCAGATCGTCGGGTTCGACTCCATCAATCTACGGCAACTTCCGCGGCGTCGAGGCCGAGTACAACAGCTACCTCACCCCCCACACCCGCCCGGCCAAGACGCTGCGCGACCTGCTGGTCAACCGCACCGTGGTGGACAACGTCACCCTGACCATCGGGACCAAGCTGCAGACCCAGGTGGCCGCAGGCCCTCGACCAGAACGCGCCCGGGGTCCTGGGCGCCGCCGCCGTGGTGCTCAACCCGACCACCGGTGCCATCGAGGCCATGTACTCCAACCCCACCTTCGACCCCAACCCGCTGGTGTCCGAGGACCTGAGCCACGGAGACGACGGCGTGGGACATCGCCGCCTGTCCGCCGTCGGCCAACCAGGCAGCCTGTGCGCCCGGTGACCCGATAGCCGGGACCTACGGCCAGCTCGATCCGCCCGGGTCGAGCTTCAAGGTGGTCACCACCTCGGCCGTGCTCCAGAACCGTCCCGACCTGGCCACCATGACCTATCCGAGCGTGTCGTCGGTCACCCTGCCCAACTCCGGCACGCCGCCCCAGGTGCTGACCAACTACCACACGGGGCCTGTCCGCCGGCCCGGGGGGCAACCTCGAGACAGCTCCTCATCCTGTCCTGTGACGCCGACTTCGCCCAGATCGGCCAGCTGCTGGGGGCCCAGACCCTGGTCAACCAGGCCGAGGCCTACGGCTTCAACCAGACACATCCCCCTGGACGTGCCGTCGGACACCGTGGCCGTCTCCAACTTCGGGACCACGGCCGACTTCGCCGACGACGTCCCCGGTCTGATGAAGTCGGCCATCGGCCAGGAGAACGTCACCGCCTCGGCCCTCCAGATGGCCATGGTGGCCGGCGCCGTGGCCAACGGCGGGGTGGAGATGACCCCCCACGTGATGGCGTCAGATCCGCGACTCCCAGGGCAACCTGGTCAGGCTCTACACGCCCAAGCAGTGGCTGCAGCCCATCTCCGCCGAGACGGCCGCCACCCTGACCACGTTCATGCAGGGGGTGGTCAAGTCCGGCACGGCGGCCGGCGTCTTCCCGGCCAGCTGGAACGTGGCGGCCAAGACCGGCACCGCCCAGACCGGCTCGTTCGGACCCAACCCCCAGTTCACCGACGACTGGCTGATCGCCTTCGCCCCGGTCGGGCAACACCAAGGTGGCCATCGCCGTGGTCCTCCCCAACCAGGCCGGCAGCGCCACCGGGGCCGCCGTACTCCGGGCCCGATCGTCAAGCAGATCCTCGGGGACGTCCTGGCCGATCAGGGATCGCCGGGATGACCGAGCATGTGAAACCGCCCCACCCACCTACCGCCATTCGACCACCGAGCCCGACGAGGAACGATGAGAACCCCGGACCCGAGAGAGCGCAGGCCTAGGCTTTGACCCACATGGAACCGAACGAGACGCCACGGATCTTCTCCGAGCGCTACGAACTCAACCACCTGATCGCCCGGGGCGGGCATGGCCGAGGTCTACCGCGCCCACGACCGGCTGCTCGACCGTCCGGTGGCCCTCAAGGTGCTCTTCCCCGAGCTGTCGGTGGACCGCTCCTTCGTCGAGCGGTTCCGTCGGGAGGCCCAGGCCGCCGCCAACCTGTCCCATCCCAACATCGTCCCGGTGTTCGACTGGGGCGAGGACACCGGCACCTACTTCATCGTCATGGAGTTCATCGACGGCCGTCCCCTGTCGTCCATCCTGAAGACGGCCGGGCCGCTTCGGCCGATCGGACCGCCGACATCGGGGCCCACGTGGCCGCCGCCCTCGGCTACGCCCACAAGCACGGGGTCATCCACCGCGACGTGAAGCCGGGCAACGTCCTGATCACCGACGAGGGCCAGGTGAAGGTCACCGACTTCGGCATCGCCCGGGCCATCAACACCGAGGAGAGCCTGACCCAGACCGGGGCGGTCATGGGCACGGCCACCTACTTCTCGCCCGAGCAGGCCGAGGGCATCGGGCGTCGACGCCCGCAGCGACATCTACTCGCTCGGCGTGGTCCTCTTCGAGATGGCCACCGGCCGCCCGCCCTTCCTCGGGGACACCCCGGTGGCGGTGGCGTCCAAGCACGTCCGTGACCACCCGCCGGCACCCCGCGAGCTCAATCCGTCGATCCCGCCGACCTTCGAGGCCATCATCCTGAAGGCCATGGCCAAGAACCCCGACCACCGGTACGCCACCGCCGAGGATCTGCGGGCCGACCTCCTCCGCTTCAACGAGGGTCGCACCGTGCTGGCCATGGACGACGCCACCTCGCTGCTGGCCGTGGCCGGCACCACCCAGGTGGTGGGCGCGGTCACCGGCATGGACGCCACCCAGTCCCTGGCCGCCACCGCCCCTGCCGATGCCGCCCCCGACGAGGACGAGGGCAGCTCCAACCGGACCCGCACCTACGCCATCATCCTGGCCGTCCTGCTCCTCCTGCTGCTGGTGGCCGGGTACTTCCTGGCCCGCAACCTCGGCTACCTGGGCGGCAGCGCGTCGTTCAACCTGCCGTCGGTGACCGGCCAGCCGGTGGCCCAGGCCACGTCCAAGCTCACGGCCGACGGCCTGGTGGTCAAGACCACCACCCAGATCTCCTCCGACACCCCGGGCACGGTCATCTCCACCAATCCACCGGCCAACTCGCTGGTGAAGAAGGGTGACACGGTGACGCTGACGGTGGCCGACCGGCCCAGAAAGTCTCCGTGCCCCAGCGGGCTGATCGGGACATCTCAGAGCACGGCTGAGTCCCTGTTGACAGCGCAGGGGCTCGACCTCACCGTCGTCAACCAGGAGCAATTCGTCAACCGGCCGGAACGGTGCTCGCCACCAGCCCGTCCTCCGGCACCAGGGTGCCAAGGGCAGCTCCGTGGCCCTGACCGTCTCGTCTGGTCCCGTCCAACGTACGGTGCCGTCGCTGATCGGCTTGACCCAGAATCAGGCCAGCAACCAGCTCGGCCAGGACGGTCTCAATCTTGGGAACATCCTTCCTGCCAGCTCCAACCAACCAGCCGGCATCGTGATCTCCTCCAGTCCGTCTGCCGGCGCCTCGGTCAAGCCGGGAAGTTCGGTGGACATCACGGTCTCGAGCGGCCCACCTCCGACCACCACCACATCCACGTCGACCACCACCACGACGAGTACGACCAGTCCGTCGAGCTCCACCACCAGCACCACCGGCTAGAGCGGCTTGCCTCGGGCCGGCTCCCCGGCCGGGGTGAGTCAGGTCAGACGGGCCGGGTCGAGGCCAGAAAGTTGGACAGGAGGCTCGGCCCCTCCGGGGTGAGCAACGACTCGGGGTGGAACTGGACACCCTCCACGGCCAGGGTGCGGTGGCGCAGGCCCATGATCACCCCGTCGGCCGTGCGTGGCCGTGACCTCCAGCACGTCGGGCACGCGTGGCCGGCTCCACCACCAGCGAGTGGTAGCGGGTGGCGACGAAGGGATCGGGGAGGCCGGCGAAGACGCCGGTCCCGTCGTGGTGGATGGACGAGGTCTTGCCGTGCATGAGGGTGGGGGCCGCCACCACCGCGCCCCCGTAGACCTGGCCGATGGCCTGGTGCCCGAGGCACACCCCGAGGATGGGGATCTCGCCGGCCAGCTCCCTGACCACCGCCATGCTGATGCCGGCGCTCTCGGGACGGCCCGGGCCCGGGGGAGATGAGGATGGCGTCGGGGGACGGCGGCCCGGATGCCGTCGACGTCGATGGCGTCGTTGCGGTGGACCACCGGGTCGGCCCCCAGCTCGCCGAGCTCCTGGACGAGGTTGTAGACGAACGAGTCGTAGTTGTCGATGACCAGCACCCGGGTCCCCATGGTCCGTTGATCGTACTTGTCGCCCCGGGCGCCTCGGACCTGGCGCCAACCGGTGCCGGCGACTGGCTATCCTTCGCCCATGGCAACCAAGGCCAAGTCGGGGCCGGGCAAGGCGCAGAAGAAGGGTCGCTCGGCCGGGCGGGCGGACCACCGACCCCGGGCGGCTCGGTGCAGAGTCCAGCCGCTACACCCCTCCCGTCCCGAAGAACGTCCAAGACCAGCCCGCGGTGGATGGGCGATCGTCATCATCGTCCTGTTCCTGCTCGGCGTGCTGATCGTCATCCTGAACTACGCCGGACCTGCTCCCGGGCGGGGTCAACAACCTGTGGCTGATCGCCGCCATCGGCGCCATCTTCGCCGGCCTCATCGTGGCCACCCGATACCACTGAGGCCGACGGGGCGGGTCCCCCGGCGCGCGACGGAACCGGCCGCAGGGGCCGGTTCTCCGTGGACTGCTGCGTGGCTCTCGGCCGGCCGATGGCGGACGGCCGGGCTGTCGACCCGGCCGGGGATCAGCCCAGGCGCTCGATGATGGTGGCGTTGGCCATGCCGCCGCCCTCGCACATGGTCAGCAGCCCGTAGCGGCCCTGGGTGCGCTCGAGCTCGTTGAGCAGCGTGGCCATCAGCTTGGCCCCGGAGGCCCCGAGCGGGTGGCCGAGGGCGATGGCCCCGCCGTTCACGTTGACCTTGTCGAGGTCGGCGCCGAACTCCTTCTGCCAGGCCAGCACCACCGAGGCGAAGGCCTCGTTGATCTCGATGACGTCCATGTCGTCGAGGGTCAGCTTGGCCTTCTCCAGCACCGACTTGGTGGCCGGGATGGGACCGGTGAGCATGGTGATCGGGTCGCTGCCGGCCACCGCGAAGGCGTGGAAGCGGGCCCGCGGGGTGAGGCCCAGGGCGTTGGCCTTCTCCTCGCTCATGATCAGCACGCCGGAGGCCCCGTCGGTGATCTGCGACGAGTTGCCCGCGGTGACCCGGCCGTTCTCCGGTCGGAAGGCCGGCTTCAGGTTGGCCAGCACCTCGACCGAGGAGTCGGGACGGATGCCCTCGTCGGTGGCGATCAGCTCGTCGGTGTCGGCCCGGTCGTCGTCCTTGACGGCCACCGGGATGAGCTCGCGCTCGAACCGGCCCTCGGCGGTGGCCTGGGCGGCCCGCTGGTGGGAGCGGACCGAGTACTCGTCGAGGGCCTCGCGGCTGATGTCCCACTGCTCGGCGATCAGCTCGGCGCCCTCGCCCTGGCCGACCAGTCCGCCCCGCTCGGCGTAGCGGCTCATCATCCGGGGACCGAACGGATAGCCGAGGTCACGGACGACCGACGAGCCCATCGGGGTGCGGGTCATGACCTCGACGCCGCCGCCGATGACCACGTCGTAGGCCCCGGCGATGACGCCCTGGGCCCCGAAGTGGAGGGCCTGCTGGGAGGAGCCGCACTGGCGGTCGATGGTGGTGGCGGGGACCGACTCGGGATAGCCGGCGGCCAGCACGGCGTTGCGGCCGACGTTGAGGGACTGCTCGCCGACCTGCATGACGCAGCCCATGATCACGTCGTCGACCAGGGCCGGGTCGAGATCGTTGCGCTCCACCAGGGCCTTCAGCGGCTCGGAGCCCAGGTCGGCGGCGTGCCAGTTGCGCAGCTTCCCGTTGCGCTTGCCTCCGGGGGTGCGGACTGCGTCGACGATGACGGCGTCGGTCATGGGTGCTCTCCTTCTGCGGTCCGGCGGAGCCAGTGCCTGCCGGCCGTGGTCGTCTCGTTGGAATGCTGACTCGGAACCCTGTGCTCCGGCCGTGACAGAAACTTGACCGCTCGGTCAAGAAATCTTCCCGATTCGATCGTACTCGGCCGGGCGGTCGGCGTCAAACGGCGCCTCGGGGCCCGGTCCCCGGTGGCTCCGGGCGACCGGGCCGGCCACGGCGTCGCCGGCAGGCCCGACGGTGAGCCAGCCCGGCACTACGGTCGGGGAGATGGCAGGTCGGATCAAGGACATGGACCGCTGGCTGGGCGACGGCGGCATGGAGCTCATCGGCACGGTGGGCGGCTCCTTCGACGACTACGGGGTCGACGGGGAGGACCTGGGCTGGGTCGACCGGCTCGCTCGTCCCCACCGCAGTGGCCGGCAATCCCCACGGCGTGGTCCAGGCCGGCGTGCACGGGCTCCTCCTCGATGCGGCCATGAACTTCGCCATCAACTCGGCCCTGGCCGGCCGCGACCGCACCCGGGCCACCCTCGAGATGAAGATCGAGACCATGCGCCCGGCCATGGTGGGGGAGACCTACCGGCTGCGGGGTGAGGTGGTGCGGATGGCCCGCCAGGTGGCCTACGCCGAGGCCACGGTGGTCGGACGGCGAGGACCGGATGGTGAGCCGGTCGACCGGCACCTTCCTCCTCCATCGGCCGGAGCAGTCCGAACCGACACCGGTTCGCTCCGCCTGAGCCGGGGGAGGCCGGACCCTCCTCATCGCGACCCCTCCTACCGGTGAAGGGGCCGCCAGCACAGGACGCCGGCCCGGGCCGGCCCGGTGAGATCCGGAAGTGATGACCCTCGTGAGCTCGTCGTACCTCCACCGGCGCTGTGCGGTCTGCGGCGGCCTCCTGCGTATCGGTTACGCCCGCTGCTACTGCTGCATGACGCTGGTCCGACAGCTCGGACAGCCGCTGGCCCCGGTCGAGGCGGTGGTCGAGTACCGGGTGGGAGACGGGATGCACCGCCGACTCCGGGGCTACAAGGACGCACCGGTGGTCGAGGTTCGCCGGGCGCGGGTGGATGAGCTGGCGGCCATGGCCGGGCTCTGGTTGTCGGGTCATCATGACCGGCTGGTCGACCGGTTCGGCGGGACGTGGGATGCCGTGGCCACCGTGCCGTCGTCGTGTCGACCCGGCTCGCCGGTCGACGTGGTCGTCGACGGATCCCCGATCTCGGGGACTGCCACGTTCCCGTGCTGGGGCGGGGACCCGACGCCCTCGACCACCTGGTGGCGTCGCCGCGGGGGTTCGTACTGAGGGCCGACGTGGATAGCGCCTGGCTGGCCGGCCGACGGGTGCTGGTGGTCGACGACACCTTCAGTACCGGGGCCCGGGCCCAGAGCGCGGCGGCCACCATCCGATCGGGCCGGGCCGTCGTCGTCGGCATCCTCGTCCTCGGCCGGGTCATGCCCGCGGCGGCGGTTGGAGCGACCTCGGGGGTGGGTCCAGTGGGGGTGGGTCCAGTGCGGTGATCGGCGAACCGGCCCGATCGGGGTGTGGGGTCGGGATGATATAGTTGGTTGTTACAAGCAGTTTAAAGCGGAACCGAACCGACCCGCGCCCAACGAGACGCCGAAAGAGAGACGTCCCATGACACCGACCACGACGCCGATGGAGGAGACCGCCACCGGGTTGTCCACCGGCCTCGTGTCGGCCGAGCTGGAGCGGGCCCTGACCCAGGTGGCCCGGGCCATCCTCCGCCTCGAGGTGCCGCGGAGCGAGCTGACCGAGGGGGAGTCGGTCGATCGGGCCGGATACTGGCTCCTGGTGCGACTGTCCCGAGAGGCGCCGATGCGCCTGTCCGAACTGGCCGAGACCGTCGAGCTCGACCTGTCCACGGTGAGTCGCCAGATGCGCGACCTGGTGGCCATCGGGCTGGTGGTCAAGGTCCCTGACCCCGACGACGGACGGGCCTCACTGTTGAGCATGTCCCAACGGGGCTGGGCCGTCCTCGAGGCGGTGTCCGAGGCCAGGCGCCAGGCACTGGCTGAAGTCATCAGCGACTGGTCGGACGAGGAGCGCACCGCCCTCACCCGCGGCCTGGTCCGCCTGGAGGACGGTCTTCGCCGCAGCCGCGAGCACCACACCCGCGGAGGGACGGGATGAGCATCGACACCCCGGCCCGACCGGGGGAGCCGATGCCGGCGCCTGCCCACTACGCCGTCGACCCGTCGGTCCGGGAACCCGGCGCGGCGGGGGCCCTGACCCACCGGCAGATCCTGATTGTCTTCAGCGGGCTCATGATCGGCATGTTCCTGGCCGCCCTCGACCAGACCATCGTGGGCACAGCCCTCCCCACCATCGTCAACAGCCTGCACGGGCTCAACCACATCAGCTGGGTGGTGACCGCCTACCTGCTGACCTCGACCATCTCCACCCCCCTGTACGGCAAGCTCTCCGACCAGTTCGGACGCAAGGGCCTCTTCCAGTTCGCCATCGTGATCTTCCTGATCGGCTCGGCCCTGGCCGGACTCAGCCAGAACATGGGCCAACTCATCGCCTTCCGGGGGGTCCAGGGCCTGGGCGCGGGCGGCCTGATGGCGTTGGCCTTCACCATCATCGCCGACGTGGTCTCCCCCCGCGAGCGGGGCCGCTACCAGGGGTACTTCGGAGCCACGTTCGCCCTGTCCGCCATCGCCGGCCCCCTGCTCGGTGGGGTGTTCACCGACAACCTGAGCTGGCGGTGGATCTTCTACATCAACATCCCCATCGGCATCGTGGCCCTGGTGGTCACCTCGGCGGTGCTCAAGCTCCCGTTCCGCCGCCAGGCCCACAAGATCGACTTTCTGGGCGCCGGCCTCATGCTGGTGGGCGTGACCGCCGCCCTGCTGGTGACGGTGTGGGGTGGCACCCAGTACCCCTGGGGCTCGTCGGTGATCATCGGCCTGGCCGTCGTGGCCGTGGTCCTCGTCACCGCCTTCGTGCTGTGGGAGCGGAGGGCCGCCGAGCCCATCCTGCCGCCCAGCCTCTACCACATCGGGGTCTTCCGGGTCTCGACGTCGGTGTCGTTCCTGCTGTCCATGATCATGTTCGGGGCCATCATCTACCTGCCCCTGTATCTGCAGCTGGTGGACGGGGTGTCGGCCATGGTGTCGGGGCTCCTGATGATCCCCATGATGGTGGGCGTGCTGGGGGCCTCGATCCTCTCCGGGCAGCTGGTGACCCGCACCGGCCGCTACAAGGTGTTCCCCGTGATCGGCTCGGCACTGGTCATCCTGGGCATGTGGCTGCTGTCCCAGCTCGGCCTGCACACCCCGCACCTCACCATGAGCCTCTACGTGATCGTGCTCGGTGCCGGCATGGGCATGACCATGCAGGTGATGGTGCTGGCGGTGCAGAACGCCGTGCCCGCCATCCAGATGGGGGCGGCCACCGCCGCGGTCACCTTCTTCCGCTCGCTGGGCGGGGCCTTCGGCACGGCGCTGTTCGGGGCGGTGTTCATCGCCCGGTTGAGCCACTGGATCGCCGACCTGGTCCCGGGGCCGAGGGCTCGTCCATCCACGTCAACGGCAGCTTCTCCATGAGCCCGGCCCAGCTCCACACCTTCCCGCCCGCCATGCAGCACGGGATCCTGGAGTCGTTCGTCCGTTCCCTGCACTCGGTGTTCCTGCTCGGGGTGCCGCTGGCCGCGGTCATGTTCGTCCTCACGCTGTTCCTGAAGGAGGTGCGGCTGCGGTCGACCTCGGGACTGGAGCGGCCCAGCGAGGACGTGGCCATGGGCGGAGGGATGGCCGGCTCCGGCGACGCCGAGCTGGACGAGGGACTGATCGGCGACGCCGCGGCGATGGGTTGAACCCCGCCCGCGGGTCGGAGCACCAGGTACCGCCGGGTCCCGCTCTCGGCTAGACCGTGCAGATGCTGCTGCGCATCTTCACCGAGCCCCAACAGGGGGCCTCCTACGACACCCTGCTGGCCGTGGCCCGCACGTCGGAGTCCCTGGGCTTCGACGCCTTCTTCCGGAGCGACCACTACCTGGCCATGGGGGACGCGCGACGGCCTCCCGGGTCCGAGCGACGCCTGGATCGACCCTGGCCGGCATCGCCCGGGAGACCTCCACCATCCGGCTCGGCACCCTGGTCACCTCGGCCACCTTCCGCCTCCCCGGCCCGCTGGCCGTCATCGGTGGCCGAGGTCGACGCCATGTCCGGCGGCCGGGTCGAGCTGGGCCTCGGGGCCGGCTGGTACGAGGCCGAGCACACCGCCTACGGCATCCCCTTCCCGCCCGTGGGCGAGCGCTTCGACCGCCTCGAGGAGCAGCTGGCCGTGATCACCGGCCTGTGGGGGACGCCGGACGGGGCCACGTTCACCCTCGAGGGCAGCCACTACCGGGTGGTGGACAGCCCGGCCCTGCCCAAGCCGGTGCAGCGTCCCGGGCCGCCCGTGATCATCGGCGGCCACGGGGCCAGGCGCACCCCCCGACTGGCCGCCACCTACGCCGCCGAGTTCAACCTGGCCTTCTCGTCGCTGGAGGAGACCGGTGACCAGTTCCGGCGGGTGCGGGCGGCCTGCGAGGCCCAGGGGCGTGACCCCGGATCACTGGCCTACTCCGCCGCCCAGGTGGTGTGCTGCGGCGCGACCGAGGCCGAGGTGGCCGGCCCGGGCCCGCGGCCATCGGCCGGGAGGTCGACGAGCTCCGCACCAACGGGCTGTGTGGCTCACCGGAGGAGGTGGTGGCCAAGCTGGCCACCTACGCCGGGGTCGGGGCCCAGCGTGTCTATCTCCAGATCCTCGACCTCGCCGACCTCGACCACCTGGCCCTGATCGCCGAGGCGGTCCTGCCCCATTGCGCCTCCCTGTGAACCGACGCCGGACGCTCCCCGGCCCGGTGTGGATGTTCAGACGGCGGAGGAGGCGGTGCCCACCGCCACGGCGGCCATGGGCCACTGCGCCGGCCACCAGGGTGAGGGACTGGGCCCGGGCCTCAAGGAGTGGGCCCGGGTGGACAGCATGATCTCGTCGGCGCCGGTGCGGGCCTGCAGGTCCACCAGACCCTGGTGGACCGACTCGGGTTCACCGATCAGGTGGGTGGACGTGGTGTCCTCGATGAAGGCCCGCTCCTGGTCCGTGTACCGGTAGGCCGCCGCCTCCTCGGGGGTGGGCACCGGGCCCAGCCGTCCGGTCCGCAGCTGCAGGGTGCTCAGGGCCGAGGGTCCGGCCAGCCACCGGGCCTCCTCGTCGCTCGGGGCGCACAGCACCGACACCGCCACCATGAAGTAGGGCTCGTCCAGCAGGATGGAGGGCCGGAACCGGCCCGGTACTGCTCCACCGCCTGGTCCAGCAGGCCCGGGGGCGAAGTGGTAGGCGAAGGAGAAGGGCAGACCCAGCAGGCCGGCCAGTTGGGCGCTGAAGGTCGACGAGCCGAGCAGCCACATCTCGGGGAGGTAGCCCGCGTCCGGGTACCGGCGCCGGGTGGGAGGCCGGCCCGTCGCCGTCGGCCAGGTAGTTGATGAGCTCCACCACGTCCTGGGGGAAGGTGTCGGCTCCCGTGTCGGCGCTACGCCGGAGGGCCCGGGCGGTGACCTGGTCGGTGCCGGGAGCCCGTCCCAGGCCGAGGTCGATCCGGCCGGGGTGGAGGGCCTCGAGGGTGGCGAACTGCTCGGCGATCACCAGGGGGGCGTGGTTGGGCAGCATGACCCCGCCGGCCCCGACCCGCAGGGTGGTGGTGGCGTCGGCCAGGTGCCCGATGAGCACGGCCGGGGCCGAACTGGCCACCGCCGGCATGCCGTGGTGCTCGGCCACCCACATCCGCCGGTAGCCCAGGCGCTCGATGACCGGGGCCAGCCGGGTGGTGTCGGCCAGGGCGTCGGCCGGGGTGGATCCCTTGCCCACCGTGGCCAGGTCGAGGACGGAGAGCGGCACCATGTGTCTCCCAACACCGTCCGGACCTCCGATCTTCCGGGCCCGGTCACCGGACCGGGGGCCGGGAGTCCGGACCGTCACGCCGGAGGGGCGGTCAGCTCCTCGATACGGGCCAGGGACCGGCTGATGTTGTCCCTGGTGGCGCCGCCCACCTTGTCGTGACGGAGGAAGATCCGCTGGTGGTCCCGGGAGATGTCCCAGCTCTCCCGGACCCGGACGCCACCCTCCACCGGCTCCAACTCGTAGCGCCAGATCCGTCCGCCCAGGAAGCGACCCGGGAACCCGGCGATGGTGGCCTGCCAGGCGATTCGCCGGTTCTCCTCGAATTCGATGACGGTGTTGACCATCGAGTAGCCCACGCCCATGTGCATGGACATGCCGAAGGTGGCGCCCAGGGAGAGCCGCTCGGGACCGCCCGGCTTGACTCCCCGCAGCTGGCCCGAGCCGTCGAGCTCAATGTGACGCGAAGGGTCGGCGAGCAGGTCGAAGACGGCCCGGGGCGGAGCGGGGACCACCCGTTCGACCGAGACGACGTTCCCGTCCACCGATCAGAGGCCGGGGCTCGACTGCATGATGCCGCCGTCGGTGAAGATGGTGGTGGCGGTGATGTAGCTGGCCCCGTCGCCGGCCAGGAAGGCAACCACGTTGGCGATCTCCTCGGGCTCGGCCACCCGGCCCAGGGGGATGGACGAGTTGAGCTTGGCCAGTTGGGCCGGGTCGGCCACGGTGGCGGCGTTGATGGGCGTGTTGACCGCACCGGGCCCGACCCCGACCACCAGGATGTCGTGGGGGGCCAGCTCGACCCCGGCGGTGCGGGTGAGCATGCGCATTCCGCCCTTGGACAGGCAGTAGGCGGTGTTGCCGGGCATGGGCCAGTCCTCATGGACCGAGGTCATGTTGATGATCCGGCCCCCGCCGCCCTGGGCGATCATCTGCTGGGCGGCCAGCTGGGTGCCGAAGAAGGCGCTCTTCAGGTTGATGTCGAGGACCTTGGTGTACTCCTCCTCGGTGGTGTCGAGCACCGAGGTGCGGGTCTCGACTCCGGCGTTGTTGACCATGATGTCAAGCCGGCCGAAGGTGGACACCGCCGTGGCCACGAGGGTCCGCAGATCCTCCACCTTGCTGACATCGGCCTTAACCCCGACCACCTTGTCCCCGAGCGCCGCCACCTGGCGCTCCACCTCGTGTTCGGCCTCCTCGTTGGCGATGTAGTCGATGACGATGGTGGCGCCCTGGGCGGCGAGGGCCAGCACCACCGCTTTGCCGATGCCGGTGTTGCCACCGGTGACGATGGCGACTTTGCCTGTGAGAGTCATGTTCCTCCTGAGGGGTGACGATCCGGCGGACGGCGGACGGCGGCGGCGGTCCCACTCCTGGGGTCGGCCGATCACCGGATCCTAACGGCCCACCCCCGGCGGTTCCCGCCCTCGGCATGTCCATCGACGGGCCGCGTCGATGGCATCATCGGGGCGTGACCCGCACGCTCGGTAGCCGACGCCACCGCACTGCTGGTGGAACGGGACCCCGTGCTGGCCGCACTGGTCGAGCGGTACGGACAGGCCCCGCGGCGCCGACCGGTGCCGGTCGCCCGCCGGTTCGAGTCCCTGGCCGAGACCATCGTCTACCAGCAGCTGGCCGGTCGGGCCGCCGCCACCATCCACGGGCGTTTCGTAGCGGCGCTCGGCGGCACCGTCACGCCGGAGTCGGTGCTGGCCGCTTCGGACGAGGTGCTGGCGGCGTGCGGGCTGAGCCGGGCCAAGGCCGCCTCCATCCGGGACCTGGCCGACCAGGTGGCCAGCGGCCGGATCGCCCTCGACCGTATCGGCCGGCTCTCGGACGAGGAGGTGGTGGACCACCTCACCCGGGTCAGGGGCATCGGACCGTGGACGGCCCAGATGTTCCTGCTCGGCACCCTCGGCCGCCTCGACGTCTGGCCCACCGGCGACTACGGGGTGCGGGCCGGGTTCGGCAGGGCCTGGGGTCTCCCCGCCATCCCCACGCCGAAGGAGCTCGACCAGCTGGGCGAGCCCTTCCGCCCCTACCGGAGCCTGGTGGCCTGGTACTGCTGGCGGGTGATGGATCAACGGCCCGATCCGGTCTGACGATCCCGGGGCCGCCCGCCGTACCGGGCCGTGACGGTGCCGTGAGCGGGTCCGGTCAGTCGGGCCTGTCGGCCTTGCGCCACCCCCGCTCGAAGGGCAGCCGCCAGGCGTTGGGGGCGATGAGCTCGCGGATCCCCGGCGGCCCCCACGAGCCCGGCGCGTAGAACTCCACGTCGGGCGGGTTCTCCAGCAGCGGGGTGGACAGCTCCCACAGCCGCTCGATGTCCTCGGCCGCGGTGAACAGGGTGTGGTCACCGCTCATGGCGTCGTGGATCAGTCGCTCGTAGGCCTCGAGGACGTCGGCCTCGTGCTCGGTCTCGTGCAGGGCGAACTGCAGGCTCAGCTTGTCCAGCTGCATGCCCGGTCCCGGCCGCTTGCCGTAGAAGGAGAGGGACAGCTTGGACGAGTCGGCCAGGTCGAAGGTCAGGTGGTCGGGCCCGTGGGCCCCGATGCCCGGAGTCGGCGGGGAACATGCTCTTGGGCGGCTCCCGGAAGGCGATGGAGATGATGCGGGCCCCCTGGGCCATGTGCTTGCCGGTGCGGAGGTAGAAGGGCACACCCGGCCCACCGCCAGTTGTCGATCTCGCACTTGAGGGCGATGAACGTCTCGGTCTGGGAGTCCGGCGGCCACGCCGGGGATGGACCGGTACCCCTCGTACTGGCCCCGCACCACCTGGGACACGTCGATGGGGCACATCGACCGGAAGACCTTGTTCTTCTCCTCGCTGATGGAGCGGGGTTCGAGCGAGGTCGGCGGCTCCATGGCCATGAAGGCCAGTACCTGGAAGAGGTGGGTGACCACCATGTCCCGGAACGCCCCGGTGCCCTCGTAGAAGCTGGCCCGGGCGTCGACCGAGAGGGTCTCGGGCACGTCGATCTGCACGTGGTCGATGTGGTTGCGGTTCCAGATGGGTTCGAACAGCCCGTTGGCGAACCGGAAGGCCAGGATGTTCTGGGCCGCCTCCTTCCCCAGGAAGTGGTCGATCCGGTAGACCTGTTCGGGGTAGAAGACCCCGTGCACGGCCTCGTTGAGCACCTTGGCCGACTCGAGGTCGGTGCCGAACGGCTTCTCCATGATGATGCGGGACCGCTCGACCAGGTCGGCCTGGCCGAGGGTGGTGACAACGGCGTGGGCGGCGGAGGGCGGGATGCTCAGGTAGTGGAGCCGGCGGGCCTCGCCGCTGAGCTTGGCCTCGGCCTGCGCCACCGCTTGGGCCAGGGCCGCGGGCCCGTGGGCCTGGGAGACATAGTGGAGCCGGGGCTGGAAGGTCGGGCCAGTGATCGTCCACGATGTCCTGGCGGGCGAACTCCCGGCAGGCCTGGAGGGCGAACTGGTGGAACCCGGCCTCGTCCAGCTCCTCGAGCGAGGTGCCGATGATCTGGTACTCGGGGAGCAGGCCCGACTGGGACAGCCGGAGCAGGCCGGGCAGCAGCTTGCGCCGGGCCAGGTCGCCGGTGGCGCCGAACAGCACGATGACGTGCGGATGCAGAGCCTCGGGATCACTCAGAACGGGATCCTCGATGGGGGGATCGGTGGTGGTGAAGAGATCGGTCTCGGCGACGGAGCTCATGCCTGCATCATGGGGAACAGCCCTTCGAATTGCCCTTGCCCACCCGGACCCTACTCACCGCGTGTTTCGGTTACATGACGGGAGTGAAAGAGCCGCGTGAACCAGCCGGGCCCGTAGTCGTTTTGACCCGGTCAGTCCCACCGCCACATGGACCGGTGTCCCCGTCACGCCGCCGGCAGCCCGGCGTCGATCACCTGTGCCACCTCCGCCACGGTGGGGGAGTCCATGGTCCCGGGGGAGCGGACCGTCCCGGCCAGCAGCCGGGGCCAGCCCACCCAGACGTCCCGGACCAGCGCCGCCGAGGCCAGGCCCCACTCGGCCCGGGTGAGGCAGAGCATGGCGGTCACCGGTACCTCGGAGTCCCAGGGCGACCCGTCCAGGGTGGCCCTGACGACGTCGGCCTGGCGCGACAGGGCGTCCAGCGACGGGGTGCAGTTCCTGCGGCCCACATGGAGCTCGGGTGGTCCGAGCCGGTCGAAGGTGCCGGGCCGCTTGGTCTGGACCAGACCCCTGTGGTGCTTGGCGTCGATGACGAACACGCCGGCCGGGGCCACGGCGATCATGGTCACCGTGGCCTTCGACCCCGGGATCCGCCGATCGTTGAGGACGATGACCCCCTGACCCCCGACCAGTTCGAACGTCCCCCGGATCCGGCGTCGTCGGTCGCCCTCGGCCCGACGCACCTGGGTCCGTGCCGGCCGGGCCGCTCCACCCGGGGAGGCGGCCCGCCCGTCGTGACCAGGACCGGAGGCCAACGGGGGCCATGAGGTGCCGGCGGCGGGATCATCGTCGTCCATCGGGCCCATGGTAGGAGAACCCACCCGGTGAACCGTCGATCCGGGCCGGCCCCCCACCGGGGAATGTTGCAACTTGGCGACCCTGTTCCCTTTCGGGGTCCGGGGTGCGATGATGGCGGGTGGCCGGACCGCCGGCCGTGTCGGGGTCGTACCCCGGAGGGAACTCCGGAAGGGGGAAGTCCATGCTCGTGTCGAACCTTCTCGAAGGCAAGGGGACCATGGTGGTCACCGTCACCAAGGAGGCCACCGTGGGCGACGTGGTGGCCGACCTGGCCCATCACCGGGTCGGGGCCCTGGTGGTGTCCCCGGACGGCGTGCAGATCCAGGGCATCGTGTCCGAGCGCGACATCGTCAAGCGCCTCAATGTGCTCCACACCGAGCTCCTCGACGAACCGGTGTCGTCGATCATGTCCACCGAGGTCCGGGTGTGCTCCCCCGGGGACGACGTGGAGTCCATCATGAATCTGATGACCGAGCACCGGTTCCGTCACGTGCCGGTGGTCGAGGGTGGGCGCCTGGTCGGCATCATCAGCATCGGCGACGTGGTCAAGAGCCGCATCGAGGAGCTCGAGAAGGACCGCAACGAGCTGATGGAGTACATCTCCGCCCGTTAGCTCGCCCGGCCTCGGGACGGACGGCGGCCTGTCCGCCTACGCTCGGGGCCGTGATCGGTCAGGGCAGCACACTCGGGATCGTCATCGTCGATCACGGTTCGAGGCGCCCCGACGCCAACCGGCGCCACGAGGAGTTCGTGGTCGAGTGGCAGCGGGCCCGCGGGCTCGACAACGTCGAGCCCGCCCACATGGAGTTGGCCGAGCCCTCCATCGCCACGGCGGTGGACGCCTGTGTGGCCACCGGCGCCACCACCGTTGTCGTCGCTCCCTACTTCCTGTGGCCCGGCAACCACTGGGACCGTGACATACCGGCCCTGGCCGCCGAGGCCTGCGGTCGCCATCCCGGTGTCCGTCACCTGGTGGCGGCCCCGCTGGGACCCCACCCCCTGCTCGGCGACATCGTGGAGCAGCGCATCGAACACTGCCTGGCCCACGTGGCCGGACAGGCCCCCGAGTGCGACGTCTGCGCGGGGACCGGCCGGTGCCGGATGGCCTGACGTGTGACCGGCGTGGAGTCGGGGCACGGCGCGTGCTGCTGCATCTCCACCGCCCGGCCCCGAGTCGGGTCGGACCATGGCCGGACTACGCCCCGCAGTCCCCGGTCCACGGCTGGCCGCCGTCGAGGGCGTAGAGGGCCACCGCCACCGTGTCCTGCTCCGCCTGGGAGGCCGAGCTCGGGAGGACGTCGACCAGATAGGCGAGGCCGGCGTCCTGAGCGGCCACGTTCCAGGTGGACTGGCTGAACTGGAAGGCCCCGTAGTAGCCGTTGCCGGTGTTGATGCTGTAGTCGCCGCCCGACTCCTTCTGGACTACGCACTGGAGGAACGAGTTGAGGGCGGGGTCGGGGAGATCGGCCCCGGACGGGGGAGCGACCGGGGCGGGGGCGGTGGTTCCGGTGGTTCCGGTGGTTCCGGTGCCGGTGGTCACCGGGATGGTCGTCACCGGGCGGGCCACGGTGGTCGGGGAGCGCACCGCCTGCTTCTGGGCCGCGGCCACGGCGGCCACGGCGGCGGCGTCCTGCGTGGCGGCCTGGGCGGCCACGGCGGTGGCCAGCTGCCCCGTCACCTGACTGTGGAGGGCGGCCAGGTGGCCGGCGCTGGCATCGGCCTGGGAGAGGTCGACAGACTGGGTGGCCAGGTCGGCGCGGTCGAGGTCCTGCTGGTGGCGCAGGGATGCCTGATGGGTCTGGAGCGCGGACTGGGCGGTATGGAGCTGGTCCACGACGGTGGTGATGTTGCCCACGGCGATCGAGGAGTACTCGCTGGCCGCCTGGGCGTGCTCCTGATCACCGGCGAACAGGGCGCTCGTAGCGCTCCCCGAGCCTGTTCCGTAGTCCATGTAGGAGCGGACGGCCTGCTGGCGGACCAGCGTCTCCCGGGCGGCGATCTGCTCGCTGTCCTGGCCGATCTCCTGGCCGATCTGGGTGATGGCCTGGGCGTCGGCGGCCACCCGGGCCGAGACCACCGAGTACTGCTGGCGGTCGGTGTCGACCTGGAGCTGCTCCCGGATGAGCTGCTGGGAGATGGCGACCGCCTGGGACTGCAGCGTGGAGACCTGATCGGCCCCGGCGGGTCGTGAAGCAGCGACCGCCCCGAAGGAGGTCGAGGCCACCAGCGTGGCGAGGAGCACGGCCGAGATCCTGCGTCGACGGTGCACTGTGGCGGTCAGATCCGCCATCGGTGAGAACCGGGCGCGAAACACAATGGAGGGCCAATTTCAGTGGTGCGGGCCGCGGACAAACAAGGAGACCCGGCGACCGGAGCCCGAACGTCCCTTGTCAGCTGCGGTGTTGACGCCGGCCCGGTCGGTCCGGGCGACGGATCTCAGGTGCTGCCGCCGGCGGCCAGACCCGACAGCGGCACCATGTCGTCCCGACCGTGGACGGTGGCGGTGACCACCAGGCCGGCCCGGCGCGCCGGCGCCAGCAGCGTGCACAACAGGCCGGCCAGGGTGGCCGTGGCGGCGCAGTACCACCAGAGGTGGTGGAAGCTGGCCAGGGCGGCGACTGCACCGGTCGGTGTACCGAGGATCACCACCAGCAGGGCCACGCCGAAGGCGCCACCTACCTGGCGCGCCGTCTGGTTTACGGCACTGCCCACGGCGAAGCGCTCGGGGTGGAGACTCGAGACCGCCGCCGCGCTCAGCACCGGGAAGGTGAGGCCGATGCCCAGCCCGGTGATCAGGGTGGCGGGCAGCCAGCTGGCGATGTAGTCGGGGTGGAGGCCGACCCGCGTGGCGTACCAGGACAGTCCGGACACGAACACCACGAACCCGCATACCAGCACCGGCCGGAAGCCGAAGCGCGCCGCCATGCGTCCGGCCGGGCCGGACACCACCGCCACCACCAGGGGACCCGGGGTCACGGCCAGGCCTGCCGTCAGGATCGAGTAGTGCCACACGCTGGTGAGGAACAGGATGTTCCCCAACAGCATGGCGAAGAACCCCATGGCGTAGAGGAAGGTGGCGGCGTTGGCCACGCTGAACGAGCGGGACCGGAACAAGGTGAGGTCGAGGACCGGCTCGGGATGGCGGCTGGAGCGGCGCAGGAAGACCGCGCCCACGACGGCCGACCCGGCGAGGCAGGCCACCACTGCCGCCGACGACCACCCCCAGGTGGGACCCTCGGAGATGGCCAGCACCAGGGCGGCCAGGGCCGCGCTGATCAGGCCCACACCCAGGTAGTCCGGGGCGGCCCGGTGGGCCTGGGCCGGTGGCTGGCTGAGGACCCGTCGGCCGATGAGCCAGGCCGCCACCCCGATGGGTATGTTCACGAAGAACACCCATCGCCACCCCCCGGCCGAGATCAGCAGGGCGCCGAAGGATGGGCCGGTGGCCACGGCCAGGGCGCCGACCCCGCCCCAGAGGGCCACCACCTGGGATCGACGCTCGTGGGGGAAGGCACCGAGCAGGAGACCCAGGGAGGAGGGGAGCAGGGCGGCCGCCCCCACGCCCTGGACCACCCGACCCAGCACCAGGAGGATGACCGAGGGAGCCACTCCGCACAGGGCCGAGCCCAGGCAGAAGATGCCCAGCCCGGCGAAGAACACCCTGCGGCTGCCGAGCCGGTCGGCCGTCCGTCCCGCCGTGACCAGCAAGGAGCCGAACACGATGCCGTAGCCGGTGATGACCCAGGCCAGGGCGGCCCGGCTGTCGTGGGTGAACGAGTGCTCGAGGGCGGGGAAGGCCACGTTGACGATGGACAGGTCGAGGGAGGCCATGAAGGCCCCGAGGGCGGTGACGATGAAGATGGTCCGTTGGCGGGGGCTGGTCGCGGTCCTTGCCACCTGGTCTGCCGTCGACTCCGTCATTAACGGCACTCTAGGGGACAGTGTTGCATAATGCAACTCACTCGGGAGCCCAACGGAAACAGGGGAGGCCGGGGAGGTGCCAGGAGCTGGGCGGGGCTCGTCGGCTCCGATCCAGAGCGGGGCCACCACTACTGTGGCGGGCGAGATGGCCGAGTCGACGTCCACCCGCGACCTGCTGCTGGACGCCGCCGCCCGTCTCTATGCCGAGCGGGGCATCGACAACGTGTCGCTGGCCGAGATCGTCCGGGCCGCCCGCCAGCGCAACGCCTCGGCGGTCCACTACCACTTCGGGAGCCGGGACGAGGTTCTCCGGGCCGTGCTGGCCCGGCACGTGCCCGACATCGCCGACCGCCGTCTCCAGCTGCTCCACGAAGCCCGGAACCGCCCGGACGAGGACGCCCGCTCGGCCGCCGAGGCCATCGTGCGCCCGGTCACCGAGTTCGCCCAGCGCGGCTGGCGTGAACGGGCCTACCTGCAGATCGGCTCCGAGCTGGCCGAGGCGGTGGACCGGACCGGCCCCGAGCTACGGGCCCTGCTGGCCCAGACCGAGGGCCACCAGGCCTGGGCCCTGCTGCGCCACCGCTGCCCGACCGTCCCCGACGACCTGTGGCGGGTGCGCCAGGAGATCTCCATCACCTTCATCGGACGCGCCGCCGCCGACCGGGCCCGTCGGTTGGACCGCGGGGGCGACACCGAGGTGCTGTCCGACGACCGGTTCGTGGACAACCTGCTCGACATGGTGATGGGGGCGATGACGGCGCCGCACGTCGGCGGATGACAAGCTGACGCCATGGGGAGTGAGTACGGCGTCCCGACCACCGGTGACCTCGATGCCATGTACGAGGAGCTCAAGAACTGGGGCCGCTGGGGAGCCGAAGACCAGCGGGGGGCGCTCAACCACCTGACCGACGCCCGTCGGGTCGCGGCCATGGCCCTGGTGCACAGTGGCCAGAGCGTCAGCCTCTCCCACGACCTGGCCACCGAGCCCCAACCCGAGCACCCCTCGCCGGTCCAGCACCACATGCTGGCCGCCGGTGACGCCCGGGATGCCAACGGGATCCCCGGCTACGAAGCGGCCCGGGACCATCTGGCCCTCGACGTGCACGGCCTGTTGACCACCCATGTGGACGCCCTCTCCCACATGTTCGTCCGTGGCGAGATGTACGGCGGCCGGCCCGCCAGCGAGGTGCGGAGCGACGGGGCCGTATCCAACACCGTGCTGTCCATGGCCGACGGGGTCATCGGGCGCGGCGTGCTCCTCGACGTGCCCCGGGCGCTCGGATCCCCCTACCTGGGTGGCGGGGAGGTGGTCACCGTCGATGACCTCGAGGTGACCGAGTACGCCCAGCGAGTAACCGTCGGAGCCGGCGACATCCTGCTGGTGGCGTGGGGGCGGGAGGCACGGCGGACCGCCACCCGCGGGTTCGACGGCTTCTCCGGGCTCCATGCCGAATGCCTGCCGTGGCTCCAGGAGCGGGGGGTGGCGGTGCTGGGGAGCGACGGCATCTCCGATCCCATGCCGTTCGTGGGCACCCCGGACTGGCCCTTTCCGATCCACCAGATCGGGATCACCGGGATGGGCCTCCACCTCATCGACAACGTGGCGCTCGCCGGCCTGGGCGAACGCTGCGCCGCCGCCGGGCGGTGGGAGTTCCTGTTCACCATGGGTCCGCTGCGCATCGCCAGGGGCACCGGCTGCCCGGTCAACCCGGTGGCGGTGTTGTGAGCGCGGCGTGACGGCCCACGACGAGCTGCGCGCCCTCCTCCAACGGTACGCCCGTGCCGTCGACCAGCGGGACCTCGAAACACTGGCCGACCTGTTCCGTCCCGGTGCCCTGGTGGTGGGGACGCGGGGCAGCCAGACATTTGAGGAGTGGCTGGACACCATGCGGGGCCCGAGGACCTTTCCGACCAGCATGCACGTACTCGGCGACCCGCTGATCACCCTCGACGAAGGCGGCACCGCCGCCCTTCTCGACACCTACGCCGTCGTGTACCAACTGAGCGACCCGGCCTCGGGGAAGGGCGACCTGACCCTCGGGATCAACTATCTCGACGACGTGGTCCACGAGGACGGTCGTTGGGCCATCCTTCGTCGTGAGTCCCGCACGCTCTGGATGCGCTGAGCCGGCTCAAGCCGGCCGGCGTCTCACCAGCCGACCCGGGGTGGCGCCGGTGGGCATGCCGTCCCGGATGGTCACCTCGCCGCCCACCACGGTGGCGGCGAAGCCGGTCGAGCGTTGCTCGAGGCGGAGGCCACCCCCGGGCAGGTCCGGCACCAACCGGGGCACGACCGGGCCCACCGTGGCCGGGTCAAACACGTTGAGATCGGCGGCCATGCCCTCCCGGAGAAGGCCCCGATCGGTGAATCCCCACGCCAGGGCGGGGGTGAGGGTGATCATGCGTACCGCCTCCTCCAGGGTGAACTCCTGGCGGTCCCGTACCCAGTGGCCCAGCAGGTGGGTGTGGATGGACGAGTCGGCGATCTGGCTCAGGTGGGCGCCGGAGTCGGAGAAGGTCATGACCGTCCGGGGGTGGCGCATGGCCCGCAGCAGGACCCCCTCATCCTGGGGGTAGAGGCTCGGCTGGATGAACAGCTGGTCGCCACCGGACTCGACGCAGAGATCGATCATGGCCTCGGCCGGATGGACCCCACGGTCCCGGGCCACGGCGGCCACGGACGGGTTGGGGGGCAGTCCGTGGCGGTAGACACGGATACCCTCGAAGTCGGGCGGCCGGGCCTGGGCCCCCACCCCCTTCCAGCCCGAGTAGTCGGCGTGCACGGCGGCGTCGACATAGGGACGGCGGAGGTCGGGATGGCCAAGGACATTCAGCTGCTCGCCTGTGGGCCGGGCCCGAAGATCCCCCCACGACCCGATGAGGTCGAAGGGCAGACGGGTCCGGAGGGAGAGCAGCACCGAGATTCCCCGGCAGTGGGTCTGGGCGATGCAGCGCCCCCCTGAATCCGCCGCCTCGTCCAAGAAGTCGAGCAGGTAGTCCGAGCCCCGGGTGGCCACCATGCCGAAGGTCACCGGAACCTGAGTGTCGGAGGCCAGGCGCCGCACCCGGTCGAGGCCGCGGGCCCGGTCCTCGGGGTCGGGGGCGGACATGCCCGAATCGGCCGTCTCGAAGATGCCGGTGCCCATCTCCCCGAGCACGCCGACCAGCGCCACCACCTCGGACCAAGAGGCCAGTCGCGACGCCACCGGACGGTTGTCCGAGGTCTCGTGGTGCATGGTGCGGGAGGTGGAGAAGCCGATGGCCCCGGCCCGGAGTGACTCGCCCAGTTGGCCCCGCATGGCGGTGAGATCCTCATCGGTGGCCTCCTCCTCGAAGGCCCGCTCACCCATGGCCCACGTCCGCAGGGCCGAGTGGCCGACCTGGGCGGCGAAGTTGATCCCCTTGTCCAGCCGATCGACGGCGTCGAGGTACTCGGGGAAGGACTGGAAACCCCAGTCGATCCCGGCGGCCAGGGCCGCCGGGTCGATGTCCTCGGCCCGCTCGAGGTTGCGGACCACCAGCGCCCGCTGGTCGGACCGCACCGGGGCCAGGGTGAAGCCGCAGTTACCCATGACCGCCGAGGTCACGCCGTGCCAGCACGAGCTGGAACCACTGGCGTCCCAGAAGACCTGGGCGTCGAGATGGGTATGGCCGTCGATGAAGCCCGGGGTGACCACCTGGCCCTCGGCGTCGATCTCGCCGTCGCCCCGGTCGCGGATGGGGCCCACAAAGGCGATGCGGTCGCCCACCACCCCGACGTCGGCCCGGAAGGAGCCCAGCCCGGACCCGTCCACCACCGTGCCGTTGCGGATCACCAAGTCGTAGGACACGTATGCCTCACTGCTCCCGGGGCGGGTAATGAGCGTATATTAGTCCCCGATGGGCTCATCTTCGGAGATCCGCCGGCGCCTCGGCCACCCGGTCATCGACATCGACGGCCACATGGCCGAGCACCTGCCCACGCTGGCCCCGTACTTCGAGCAGGAGGGGCTGTCCCTCGACCACCCCTCGTTCCGACGGCTGATGCCGCCCTACGGGGGGACCGACCGCAGTTGGCACGACCAGTCCCCGGCCGAGCGGGCCGCCACCCGCACGCCGCGGGGGCCGTGGTGGAGCGCCCCGGCCGGACGGACCATCGACCTGGCCACCGCCCTGTTCCCCGAGCTCCTCTACCAGCGGCTCGACGACATCGGGATCGACTTCGGGGTGGTCTACCCCAGCCTGGGCCTGGTGTTCCTCCACACCGACGACGAGCAGTACCGGGTGGGAGCCTGCCGCGCCCTCAACCGGGCCAACGCCGAGACCTTCGCCCCGCTGGCCGACCGGCTGACCCCGGTGGCCGCCATCCCCATGCACACCCCGCAGGAGGCGGTGGCCGAATTGGAGTACGCCGTGTCCACCCTGGGCTACAAGGCGGTGCTCTGCGCCGGCTACGTGCAGCGCCCCTTCGAGGCCCTGGCCGGCACTGCTCCTGAACTGTCCCGGTACGCCTTCTGGCTGGACCAGTTCGGGATGGACTCGGCCTACGACTACGACCCGGTGTGGGACCGGGCCCAGGAGCTCGGGGTGTCCATCGCCTTCCACTCCGGGTTCATCGGCATGACCCCCTACCGATCGCCGTCCAGCTACGTGTTCAACCACCTGTCCATGTTGGCCGAGGGCCAGCAGTCCCTGGCCAAGTCGCTCTTCCTCGGCGGGGTGACCCGGCGTTTCCCGGCCATGAACTTCGCCTTCCTCGAGGGCGGCGTGTCCTGGGCCGCCGCCCTCTACTCCGACATCGTCGGCCACTGGGAGAAGCGCAACCTCGGCGCCCTCCGGGCCAATCTCGACCCCGCCCTGATCGACCGGGTCCTGATGGCCGAGATGATGGGCCGCTACGGGTCGGGAGCCCCCCGGTTGGCCGACGATCCGACCCGACGCCCGGTCGAGGACGAGGGCACGCTCGACGAGTGGGCGGCGTGCGGCATCACCGATGCGGCCGACATCAAGGCCCGGTTCTGCGACCGCTTCTACTTCGGCTGCGAGGCCGACGACCCGCTCACCTCCATGGCCTTCAACACCGGGGTGAACCCCTTCGGAGCCGAACTCAAAGCCATGATGGGCTCGGACATCGCCCACTGGGACGTCCCCGATGTGACCGGGGTGCTGAAGGAGGCCTGGGAGATGGTGGAGCACCGCTGGATCGACGAGGCGGCTTTCGAGAGATTCGTGTTCGCCAACCCGGCCCGGTTCTATACCGGCACCAACCCCGCCTTCTTCAAGGGGACTGTGGTGGAGTCGGCCGTCGACGGGCTACTGGCGGGGGGCTGACGTGCTCGATCTGCTGCTCTCGGGGGGGACGGTGGTCGACGGCACCGGGGCTCCGCCCGTGGTGGCCGACGTCGGTATCCGCGACGGTCGGATCGTGGCGGTGGGGGAGACCTCCGAGAGGGCGGTCCGCCAGATGGACGTGACCGGCCTGGTGGTCTGTCCCGGCTTCATCGACCTGCACACCCACTACGACGCCCAGCTGCTGTGGGACCCCACCGCCAGCCCGTCGGTCCTCCACGGGGTCACGACAGTGCTGGGAGGGAACTGCGGCTTTTCGGTGGCGCCGCTCGGACCGGACGACGCCGACTACATCCAACGGATGATGGCGGTGGTGGAGGGAATACCCCTCGAGGCGTTGCAGGGCGGTGGCCCGTGGGACTGGCACTCCTTCGCCGACTACCTCGACCGGGTCGATACCGGTCTGGCCGTCAACGCCGGCTTCCTCGTGGGCCACTCCACGGTGCGCCGCGTGGTGATGGGGGACGAGGCCACGCGCTCCGAGGCGGCGCCCGAACAGATGGCGGCCATGGTCGCACTGGTGGGTGCGTCCGTGGCCGGGGGGGCACTGGGATTCTCGTCGTCCCTGGGCGAAGGCCACCTGGACGGTGAGGGCCGGCCGGTGCCGTCGAGTTCGGCCGGCCGGGACGAGTTCGTGGCCCTGGCCGGGGCGGTGCGGGACCATCCGGGCACCACGCTGGAGTTCATCCCCACGGTCGGGCCCATCCCCGAGGAGCGCATGCAGCTGATGGCCGACATGTCCCTGGCCGCCGACCGGCCCCTCAACTGGAACCTGCTCGGCAGCCTGGCCTCCGAGGAGATCTACCAGCAGCAGCTGGAGGCCTCCGACCTGGCCGCGGCGGTGGGGGCCCATGTGGTGGCGCTGACCCTGCCCGACATGATGCGGATGCGGGCCTCCACGCTGCTGCCCGGGCTGCCCGGCTGGCGTGACGTCACCCAGCTCGGTCCGGAGGGTCGCCGCCGGGCCATCGCCGACCCGGAGACCAGGATCGGGCTGCGGGCCGGGGCCGAGAAGGCGGCCCGACGATCCATGGGGGTGCTCTCGGACTTCGCCCTCATGGAGGTGTCCGACCCCGACTCGCCCTGGGTCGGGCGTTCGGTGGGCGAGATCGCCGAAGCCCGCGGTACCGACATCGTCGACGTTCTCATCGACGTGGTGCTGGCCGACGGTCTGACCCTGTTCGCCGTCCTCCCCTCGCTGACCCCGTCGCTCGGTCGGACCGACGAAGGATGGGCGGCCCGCACCGCTGTGTGGCGAGGACAAGCGGGTGATGCTCGGGGGATCGGACGCCGGGGCCCACCTCGACCTGATGTGCCACGCCAACTACCCGACGGTGGTGCTGGGGGAGGTGGTGCGGGACCGCGGGCTGCTCTCGCTGGAGGAGGCCGTCGAGATGATGACCGACCGCCCGGCCCGCTTCTACGGCCTGAGGGAGCGGGGCCGGATCGCCGAGGGCTGGCACGCCGACCTGGTGGTGTTCGATCCCGACCGGGTCGGGAGCCTGCCGGTGACCCTTCTGCACGACCTGCCCGGGGGAGGCGAGCGGCTGCACGCCGGCTCGGTCGGCGTGACCCACGTGCTGGTGGCCGGACGACCGGTGGTCCGCGGCGGCCGGGTGACCGCCGAGCGCCCCGGCCGGGTGCTGCGCTCCGGTCGGGACACCGAGACGGTGACCCTGGCCGAGGCGCGCCGGTAGGCATCGGAGCGGCCCCGCGGCCGGACGGCACCGGCCGACACCGGCCGAGGTCAGGCGGTGGCGGCCCCGTCGATGACCAGCGTGGTGCCGCTGATGGTGGCGGCGTCGCCGGAGGCCAGGTAGGCCACCGCACCGGCCACCTCGTCAGGGTCGATGAGGCGGCCCATGGGGGACGCGGCCCGGGCGAGCAGGGCCATGTCCGCCCCCTCGGGGAGCGGAAATTGCGCAGGAACGGGGTGTCCACCGAGGCGGGACAGACGGCGTTGACGCGTACCCCGGCCGTGGCCAGCTCCAGGGCCATCGACTTGGTCAGCATGATCACGCCACCTTTGGAGGCGCAGTAGGCGGCGTTGTAGGGCGTGGCCCGCAACCCGGCCACCGAGCCCATGTTGACGATGGATCCCCTGGTCTCGAGCAGAGCCGGCAGGGCGGCCTGGGACAGGAGGAATGTGCCGGTGAGGTTGACGTCGATGACCCGGCGCCACTCGTCGGGGGAGAGGTCGCCGATCCGGCGCGAGATGCCGATGCCGGCCACGTTGGCCAGGATGTCGATCCGGCCATGGCGCTCCAGCACCGCGGCCACGGTGGTGGCACAGGCCCCGGCGTCCCGGACATCGCAGACGATGCCCCCCGGCGATTCCACCAGGTCGCAACCGGCCACCACCGCCCCCTCGGCGCCCAGCCGCTCGACCACCGCCCGCCCGATGCCGCGGGCCGAACCGGACACCAGGGCCACCTTGCCGTCGAGTCGTCCCATGATCAGAACGTAGTGGGTGCCACCCTGCCGGCCGCGGCGCCGGCCGATACTGTGCACGGCATGGGTGCCCTGGAGGGGAAGGTGGCCGTCGTCACCGGCGCGGCGATGGGCATCGGCCGGGCCTCGGCCCTGGTGTTCGCCCGCGAGGGGGCCAGCGTGGTGGTGGCCGACGTCGACGACGAGGGCGGTCACGGGACCGTGGCGCTGGTGGAGGCGGCCGGGGGCCGGGCCTCCTTCGTGCCCACCGACGTGTCCTCCCGTGCCGACGTGGCCGCCATGGTCCGTCACGCCGTCGACACCTTCGGGGGCCTCGACTGCGCCCTCAACAACGCCGGGATCGCCGCTCCCCTGGCCCCGCTGGCCGACTACCCCGACGACGGGTGGGACCGGACCATCGCTGTCATGCTCACCGGCGTCTACCTGTGCCTGAAGGCCGAGATTCCGGTGATGCTGGAGCGGGGCGGCGGGGCCATCGTCAACACCTCCTCGGGGGTGGGCCTCGTGGCCTATCCGGAGCAGGCCGCCTACACCGCCTCCAAGCACGGGGTGATCGGCCTCACCAAGGTGGCCGCCCTCGACTACGGGGCCAAGGGGATACGGGTCAACGCCGTCTGCCCGGGTACGGCCAGGACCCCGATGGTCGACCGGGCCCTGGCCGACTTCCCCTCCCTCGACGCCCACCTGAAGAACCTGCACCCCATCGGGCGTATCGGGGAGGCGTCCGAGGTGGCCGAGGCCGCCGTCTGGCTGTGCACCCCGGCGGCCTCCTTCGTGCTCGGCGTGGCCCTCCCCGTCGACGGCGGCTACGTGGTGCCGTGAGGACCACCGCCGCCTCGGACACCGTCACCCGGCTGGCCACGCAGGGGCACCTGATCGGCGTCGACTGGAGGGTGAGCGACGACGCCGGCACCTTCCCCCACCGCTATGCCGCCACCGGTGAGGTCCAGGCCGAGGTGGGCCTGGCCGGGGCCGGGGACGTGGACGATGCCGTCGCGGCGGCGCGGGAGGCCCAGCCGGCCTGGGCGGCGTTGTCCCCGGGTCGACGGGCTTCCGTCCTCCTCCGCCTGGCCGACCTGCTCGAGGCCCACGGCACCGAGGCCGCCGAGTTGGCCGCCCTGGACAACGGGACCCCCGTGGCTGTCATGCACCCGGGGCCCTACACCGCAGCCTGGGTGCGCTACTACGCCGGGTGGTGCGACAAGCTGGTCGGGGAGACGGTGGCCGGTGGCCGCTCCTCGACCTCGGTGCGCCTCCATCCGTACGGGGTGGTCGCCGTTGTCCCCCCGTGGAACGGCTCGATGATGGGCATGGGCCAGAAGGCGGCCCCGGCCCTGGCCGCCGGCAACACCGTGGTGGCGAAACCGCCGGAGCTGGCCCCCTTCGGCGTACTGCGCTTCGCTGAACTGGCCGTCGAGGCGGGACTGCCTGCCGGGGTGCTCAACGTGGTGGTCGGCGGGGCCGCCACCGGGGCGGCGCTGGCCGGTCACGCCGGCATCGACAAGATCAGCTTCACCGGCGGTTCGGGCACCGCCCGCAGCCTGATGGCGTCGGCCGCCGCCCACCTCACCCCGTTGGCTCTGGAGCTGGGGGGCAAGTCCCCGCTCATCGTCTTCCCCGACGCCGATCTGGACCGGGCGGCCCAGGTGGCGGCGCGGGTCGGGACGGCCCTGCTGTCCGGCCAGGGCTGTGCCCTGCCCACCCGTCTCTATGTCCACCAGGATGTCTACGAGCAGGTGGCGCACACGGTGGTGGAGACGTTGGCCACCCTGGCGGTGGGGGACCCGCTCGATCCGGGGACGGCGGTGGGACCGGTGGTCACCGAAGCGGCCATGGAGCGGATCCTCGGGGTGATCGACCGGGCCCGGTCCGACGGTGCCACCCTGTTGGCCGGAGGAGCCCGGCTGGGTGGCGAGCTGGCCGCCGGATGGTTCGTGGCCCCCACGCTGTTCGGCGATGTCGATCATCGGAGTGATCTGGCCCGCAACGAGGTCTTCGGGCCTGTCCAGTCCATCCTCCGGTTCTCCACGGAGGACGAGGTGCTGGGACTGGCCAACGACAGCCCGTTCGGACTGGCGGCCTACCTGTACACGGCCGACAACCGTCGGATCGAGCGCTTCGTGAGGGAGTTGGACGCGGGAACGGTGGTGGTGAACGGGCCGGGGCGCATATCACCGGCCACCCCGTTCGGCGGCACCAAGCAGAGCGGCTTCGGCCGCGAGGGGGGCCGGGCCGGCATCGAGGAGATGGTGCAGACCAAGACGGTGTTTGTGGGCTGACGGCGGCTGGACGCAGTGGACCCCGGACCTGGGCGGGCCATCCGCCGTGCCCCGCCGGCCCTGGCGTGGAGGTTTCCTACAGGATGAAGAGCATCTCCTGATACGTGGGCAGCGGCCACAGGTCGTCGGCCACCAGCGTCTCGAGGGTGTCGGCCGCCGCCCTCACCTGGTCCATGGCCGGCAGGAGGCCCTTCTGGGCATGCTCGGCGTGCTTCTCCGCCGACTCCACGTCGTCGTGGTCGATCTCCGAACGGAGCGTGGCGATGCCCGAACGGAGCTCGGCGATCGTGCCCGACACCTCCGTGAGCGTGGTGGTGTCGGCCTCGACCCCGGCCTTCTTCAGGGTGGTCACGTTGGTGGCCAGCTCGGTCTGGTAGCGCAGTGCCGCCGGCAGGATCATGGTGTTGGCCATCTCCAGGGTCAGTTCTGCCTCGACGTCGATGGCCAGGACGTACTGCTCCAGGGCGATCTCGTACCGGCTGTGCATCTCCCGGTGATTGAACACCCCGTACTTGCTGAAGAGCTCCATGGACTCCTCGGTGATGAGCTCGGGGAGGGCATCGAGGGTGGTGCGGAGGTTGGGGAGTCCCCGCTCGGCCGCCTCCACCTGCCACTCGTCGGCGTAGCCGTCATCGTTGAACACCACCTGGCCGTGGTTGGTGATGATCTCCTGCAGCACCGTCTGCACGGCCGTGTTGAACTCCGTGCCCTCCTCCACCAGCCCCTCCAACTCGGTGGCGATGTAGTCCAGCGCCTCGGCCAGGATGGTGTTGATGGTCACCATGGGCCCGGCGATGGACTGGAGCGAGCCCGGGGCCCGGAACTCGAACCGGTTGCCGGTGAAGGCGAACGGGCTGGTCCGGTTGCGGTCGCCCGGGTCGGTCGGGAGCACCGGGAGGGTGTCCACGCCGATCTCGATGAAGCCCTTCTCCTTGGAGCTGGTGGCACCACCGGCGGCGATCTGCTCGAACACGTCCGCCAACTGGTCACCGAGGAAGATGGAGATGATGGCCGGCGGCGCCTCGTTGGCCCCGAGGCGGTGGTCGTTGGTGGCCGAGGCCACCGAGGCCCGCAGGAGTCCCCCGTACTTGTGCACGGACCGGATCACGGCGGCACAGAACACCAGGAACTGGGCGTTGTCGTGGGGCGTGTCCCCGGGCAGCAGCAGGTTGCCCTCCGTGGAGTTCCCGAGGGAGAAGTTGACGTGCTTGCCGGAGCCGTTGATGCCGCCGAAGGGCTTCTCGTGGAAGAGGCACTCCATGCCGTGCTTCTGGGCCACCTTCTTCAGGGTGGTCATCAGCAGCTGCTGGTGGTCGGCGGCCACGTTGGAGCGCTCGAACATGGGGGCCAACTCGAACTGGCCCGGCGCCACCTCGTTGTGGCGGGTCTTGGCCGGGATGCCCAGTTTGAACAGCTCCCGCTCGCAATCCATCATGTAGCCCAGCACCCGGTCGGGGATGGCCCCGAAGTAGTGGTCGTCGAACTCCTGGCCCTTGGGGGGCTTGGCCCCGAACAGGGTGCGCCCCGAATTCAGGATGTCGGGCCGGGACAGGAAGAAGCTCCGGTCGATCAGGAAGTACTCCTGCTCGGCCCCGGCGAAGGACACCACGGCGTCGGCGTCGGGATGTCCGAACAGATGCAGGATCCGGGCCGCCTCCTTGGCCATGGCCTGCTGGGACCGCAGCAGCGGGGTCTTATTGTCCAGGGCCTCGCCGGTCATGGAGATGAACACGGTGGGGATGCACAGCGTGTTGCCGTTGGGGTTCTCGAGGATGTAGGCGGGGCTGGTGGCGTCCCAACCGGTGTAGCCCCGGGCCTCGAAGGTGGCCCGCAGTCCACCGTTGGGGAAGCTGGAGGCATCGGGTTCGCCCTGGGTCAGCGTCTTGCCCTGGAACTCGGCGATGGCGGCACCGTCACCGCCCGGCTCGAAGAAGCTGTCGTGCTTCTCGGCGGTGAGATGGGTGAGCGGGTAGAAGACGTGGGCGTAGTGGGTGGCCCCCTTCTCCATGGCCCAGTCCTTCATGGCCGCCGCCACCACGTCGGCCACGGCGGGGTCGAGCACCTTGGAGTGTTCGATGGTCCCCATCAGCGACTTGAACACCGGCTTGGGCAGACGCTTCTGCATGACGGCCTTGGTGAACACGTTCTCACCGAAGATCTCACCCGGCTCCTCGGCGACCGGGAAGATCGATTCGGGCGCCTTGTAGTTCTTGACGGCGTCGATGGCATCGAGCCTGGCTTTGCTTCCACTCATAGATCGCTCCTAGTCACGTCCGGACGATGTGATCAGCCGGCTCAGGTGCGCTCATCAGTGGTGGCCCGTAACCGATCTGTAACGATGAACCTACGAGCGCTTCGTAACGGGAAGATTTCCTGCGCATGAAGGTTGTGGTCGCGCCGCGGTGGACGGGTCGGGCCACGGACGCCCGGCGGGCCGGGCCCGACCCGGCCGGGCACGGAGTCCGCTAGGATGTCATCAGCTGATGACATCGACCGATGACAACAACACCATGACGACGGACGCGGAACCGGAGCGAATGGGAACCGAGCGGTGACCACCGTGGTCGAAGGCACGTTCGGGCCCGGCGGGAACGTGGGCGGCGCCGAAGCCGGGCCGTTCCGGACCCGGGCCCTGGTGCCCACCCTGGTACTGGTGGGTGCGGTGGTGGCCATCGTCAGCAGCCTCGGGGCCCTGCTCATCCCGTCCATCGCCCAGGCCGATCACGTGAGTCTGAGCACAGCCCAGTGGCTGCTGACCGCGGCCCTCCTGACCGGTGCCCTGGCCACACCGATCATGGGCCGGCTGGCCGACGGGCCCCGGCAACGGGACGTCATCCTGGGGGCATTGGCCGTCGTGCTGGTGGGCTGTGTGCTGGCCGCAGTGTCGGACCGGTTCATCGTGGTGGTGGCCGGTCGGGCCCTCCAGGGAGTCGGCCTGGGACTGTTGCCGGTGACCATGGCCATCGCCCGACGGCACCTGCCGGTGGCGAAGGCCGGCCGGACCATCGCCACGCTGTCCATCACCGTGGCTGTCGGCGGCGGGTTGGGCTACCCGCTGACCGGGCTGATCGCCGAGATCGTCAACTTCCACGCCGCCTTCTGGTTCGGTGCCATCACCGTCGGCGCGGCCCTGGCGGCGGCGGCGTTCATCCTGCCCTCCCGCTCGGACACACCTTCCCGTCCCTTCGACACCCTCGGAGCGGTGACCCTCAGCCTGGGGGTGGTCGGCCTGTTGGTGGTACTGAGCGAGGGGGGGCGCTGGGGCTGGACTTCGCCGATCTCCCTGGCCATCGTGATCGCCAGCCTGGTCGCCCTGGCGGTGTGGGTCCTCCTCGAACTGCGCAGCGCCGATCCGCTGGTCGAACTCCGACAGATCCGCAACCGCTCGGTGCTCACGGCTGACATCTCCGGGTTCCTCATCTGCGTGGCCATGTACCTGTTCCTTCCCGTCCTCATCGAGTTCGTGCAGGTCCCGGCGGTCGAGGGCTACGGGTTCGGGGCGTCGCTCATCGTCTCCAGCATGGTCTTCCTGCCGCTGTCGGTGGCCACGTTCGCGGCCAGCCGGTTCCTCGGGCTCTACGAGCGGAACTTCGGGACGCGGTCCATGATCCCCCTCGGATCGGTGATCTTCGCCGTCTCGACGCTGTTCTTCGCCCTGGAGCACGGTGCGCTGTGGCAGGCGTTCGTGGCCTCGGGCCTGGCCGGGCTCGGGCGTGGGCCTGACCTTCGCCGCCATGCCCGGCTTCATCGTGCGGGCCGTCCCCCGTAGCGAGACCGGCAGCGCCACCGGCTTCTACCAGGTGCTGCGGAACATCGGCCTGTCCGTGGGGAGCGCCCTCGGGGCGGCCATCCTCATCGCCTTCACCCACCCGGGCCACACCTTCCCCACCGTCGGCGGCTTCCACGCCGCCCTACTGGTGGCGTCGGGACTGTGCCTGGTCACGGCGGTGATCAGCTACGTGCTGCCCGGAGTCGACGCCAACCGGCACCTCGCCAGTCGAGCCGGACCCGGCCCGGAAGTGGGAGGACCTGCATCCTGGAGGAGGAGGGCGAGCTGGCCGTGGCCGGGTTGATGTTGGCCGAAGAGCGCCTCCCCCGGGCCGCATGAGGTGCCCTCGCCGTGACCGCCCCCGACGCGGTTGCGGCCCGTGGCGTTCCTAGGCCGGCCCGGTCGCGGGATGCGGCGGCCAGCCGACGTGCCCTGCTCGAGGCGGCCCAGGAGCTGTTCGGGACGCTGGGCTTCGAGCGCACCACCGTCCGGGAGATCGGTGAGCGGGCCGGGGTCGACGCCGCCCTCATCGCCCGCTACTTCGGGAGCAAGGCCGACCTCTACATCGCCGCGGTGGCCGCCGAGCGGATGGACGACGAGCTCCCTCCCGGAGTACGAGGGGTTGGCCCAGATGGTCGAGACCATGGTGGCCCGGGTCGACCGGCACGGACCCGGTCCCATCCTGCAGGCCCTGGTCCGTTCGGACACCCCCGATGAGATCCGGACGGCCGCCCAGGCCCGCGTGGCCCGACGGCTGGTGGAGCCGCTGGTGTCCGCCATGGGCGGTGGCCGACCGGGCCCAACTCCGGGCCGAGATCGCCGTGTCGGCCCTGGTGGGGGTGGCGCTCGGTCGGTCACTGGGCTGGTTCGCCGAGCTGGGGTCGGAGCCGGCGGACGAGGTCGTCGAGCTGATCGTCACGGCTCTGGGCGGACTGACCGGGGCCGAGGGCGACGGGACCGGTTGACGCTCGACGGCAGCCCATGACCGTGTCCCGGTGGCCGAACGGGTACCCGAACGGGCGCGGGGATCACGCCTACGTTGCGGGGGTCCGAGTGGTCGAACCCGAGGAGGGCCCAGATGGCATCCGGCGACAAGGCACTGAGGGGCGAGGTGGAGGCGCTCTTGCGGGCTCGGGAGCACTGGAGACTGGAGCCGTCGTCATCGCCGGGGATGCCGTCCCAGTGGTGCCTTCTGTCCGGGCCCGAGATCGAGCTGTCGGTCACGGTCGACAAGGGCTCCATCGTGGTCTACGTCATGGATGCCAACACCGAGATCTTCCTCGATGACGTGGCCGCCCTCGCCGCCTGGCTCGAGGAGGACGAGGGGCTCTTTCTGGAGCGACCGTCCATGGCCGCCGAGCTGTTCGACGACCTCCTCCGCGGGCGGATCCGACGAGTGGGGTCGCCAGGGCCTCGGACCCGGCTGACCGCCGGGCCGGCACCGGCCCGCCGTCCCCGACGCCCCCGCGGCCGGACCAGCCCCTACGTCCGCGGCAGCAGGGCCTCGAACCGTCGGGCGAACAGGTAGGCGTCGCCGGGCCAGCGGGCCGAGACGTAGCGGCCGTCCTCCACCACGAAGGCGTGCCGGTCGTCGGTGGCGGTGCCTCGGGTGAAGGTGCGGGGTCCCCGCTCGAAGCGGTGACGGTCGTCGAGGTTGTTGCAGACCTCGTCCTCCACGTAGGACGGGTAGGTCCGGTAGTACCGCCCGAGGCGCCAGGCGGTGGCGAGGTAGGCGCTCCGCTCCATGTAACGGGGCAGGCAGGTGGTCCGGCGGGCGGCGAGCAGGCTGTGGCCGGTGGCCGGGTCGGTGGTCCGGGCCAGGACCAGCACGCCGTGGCAGATGGCGCCCACCGGACGGTCGAGGGACCAGAAGGCGGCCACCCGGCGCCGCAGTTCGTGGGAGCCGAGGTACTGGCGCATGCCGCGGGCGTGGCCTCCGGCGAGGAGCAGTCCGTCGAACCGCTCCACGTCGAGCGAGTGCCAGCTGACCGGGTGGCCGAACTCGGGGGCGGCGGTCATCTGGCGGTAGAACTCGATCGGCTCGTCCGCGGCCCCGAGCTGTCCGAAGATGACCCCGGTGAGGAGTCGGGGGTCGCAGGCCGGCGCCCGGCCGCCGTCCTCGGTGGCGAAGGTGACGGTGTGCCCGGCGTCGGTGAGCAGGCGCCACGGCACAGCCACCTCGGTGGTGTCGAAGTCGCGGTCGGGCAACGGCATCAACACCTGCATCACCGGTCTCCTCGTCCGTCCCGGCCCTCCGGCCCATCGGGAGCGGGCCCAGTACCGGAGTGGGCACAGTACCGTCGGCGCCGGCCATGGGGCAATGTCGTCGGCCGGCGCCATGGGACGGCCCGGTCGCCCGGGACGACCCTCGGGGCCGGTCTCCTGTGGGAATCGTTAGAATCGGCACCCGGGGCAGCAAGGAGGATCCGTGTCCGTGACGGGACTGGCCAATCTGGCGGTGAAGGTGGCCGACCTCGACGACGCCTGCCGGTTCTACGAGCCAGGCGGGGGCCGAGGTCCGAGACCGGATGGTGTGGGGCAACGGCGAGCGGGCCGACGTGTTCCTCGGTCCGGTCATGATCACCCTGTTCACGCGGGCCATCTACGAGGACGACGTGGACGTGCCCGACCGAGGGCTTCCTGCACCCGGCCCTGTTCACCGACGACCTCGACGCCGAGCTGGTCGGCCACGAGGTGGTCTGGGGTCCCGCCGTCGTGGAGGGGGCCTTCGGCACCCGGCGCATCGCCTTCGTCGTGCCCCCGGTGGCATCCGCCTCGAGTTCATGGAGCAGCTGGCCCCTCCACCGTCGGCCCATCCGGACCGGTCCTAGGCGGTCCGGTACCGTGGTCTACCTGCTGTCCCTGCTCGCGGCCCTGTCCAACGCCCTCACCAGCCTGCTGCAACGCATGGGGGTGGAGGACGCCCCGGAGGATTCGACCCTCAAGCTCAGCCTGCTGACCCACGCCCTGCAGGCGGGGGGTGTGGCTGCTGGGCTTCGCCTTCATGGTGGCCTCGTTCCTCATGCAGGCGGTGGCCCTGCACCTGGGCGACCTGAGCGTGGTCCAGCCCATCCTGACCACCGAACTCCTGTTCCTGGTGGTCCTGCTGGCCACCTGGTTCCGGTTCCGCATCGGGCTGCGGGAGTGGCTGGGTTGCGTGGCCGCCGCCGGCGGCCTGGCCGGCTTCCTCATCTTCGCCCAGCCCGGTGGAGGCAATCTCTCCCCGTCGAACCTCGGGTGGGCCGTGGCCGGGTCGATCTGCGGCGGGGCGGTGGTGCTGGCCGTGGTCCTGGCCCTCCGGGGCCCCCGCTGGTGGCGGGCGGCCATGTTCGGGGCCGCCGGAGCCATCGGCTTCGCCTTCACCGCCGCCCTGATCAAGCGGGTGGGCGACTACGTCGTCGGTGACTGGACCCACATGTTCGCCCACTGGGAGACCTACGCCCTGGCCCTGTGCGGCGTGGGTTCGGTGTTCCTGGCCCAGAACGCCTTCCACGCCGGGCCCATCGCCGCCTCCCAGACGGCGCTGGTGCTGGTCGACCCGCTGGCCAGCATGGCCATCGGGATCGGGCTGTTCGGGGACAACCTGCGCACGGCGGGAGCGTTACGGTCCCCTCGAGGCCCTGTCCCTCCTCATCATGTTCGCCGGGGCCGCCTTCGTGGCCCAGTCCCCCCTGGTCTCGGGCATGAAGGGCGACGACCAGCAGTACACCGAGATGCTCTCGCTGCGCTCGCGCTCCGAAGCGGCTGGCCGACGCGGTGCAGGACACCCTCCCCGCCGACGTCTACGACCACCTGCCTCCCGACGTCATCCAGCACCTGCCCACCGAGTGAACCCGCACCACCTCGGGTGGTCCGTGCCGTACTCCCTGGTGAAAGCGGTGCGGCGCCGATAATGTTGCACAACGTTCACTTTCGTACAACGCTCCGGTGATCGGAAGTGGCGTGACGGCGCGCCCGTGAGTCCGGGGGGACCGACAGTGGAGCAGCAGGAGACCGGTGGTTCGGGCAGGGCGCCGTTCGACCGGCGGAGGTTCCTCGGGGGCATGCTGGCCGTGGGGGCGGGGGCCCTGACCGCCGGTTACGCCTCGTCGCCGACCATCGCCGGGGCCGCCACCACGCGCCCGGCCGGCTCGGATCTCGGGGCCGTCGAGCACGTCGTCTTCCTGATGCAGGAGAACCGGTCCTTTGACCACTACTTCGGCTCCTACAAAGGGGTGCGCGGGTTCAACGACCATCACGGCGCCAACCTGGGTGCCTTCGCTCAACCGTACGCCGGGAACACCACGGCCCAGCCGGTGGGCCAGCAGCTCCCGTTCCATCTGGACACGGCCACCGGCCTCGGCGAGTGCACCTACGACCTCTCCCACAGCTGGCTGCCCCAGCACCTGTGCCGCAACAACGGGACCATGGACCGATTCGTCGCCACCCACACCTTGGCCCAGTACGAGGGTCCCGAGTACGGCGTGCAGACCATGGGGTACCACACCCGCGCCGACCTGCCCTACCACTACGCGCTGGCCGACGCCTTCACCATCTGCGACGCCTACCACTGCTCGATCATGGGGCCGACCCACCCCAACCGGCTGATGGCCCTGTCCGGGACCATCGACCCCGACGGCAAGCACGGTGGTCCGGTACTGATCACCAACGACACGCCGGAGGCCAAGTTCAGCGTGGACTGGACCACGGTGCCCGAGCTGCTGGAGGACAAGGGCGTGTCGTGGAAGACGTACACGCCCCCGGGCGAGCTCTACCGGATCGACAGTTCCAACGTCTTCCTCGTCTCCGACGCCATCCTCCCGTACTTCTCGCAGTACTCGAACCCGTCGTCGGCCCTGTACCAGAAGGCCTTCATCCCGACGTTCCCCGACGACTTCACCCATGACGTGAGGACCGGTACCCTGCCCAGCGTGTCGTGGATCATCCCGCCGTTGGGCTATGACGAGCACCCGCCGGCACCCCCCAATCTCGGGGCGTGGTACATCGACCAGGTCCTGAAGACGCTGACCTCCAACCCCAAGGTGTGGTCGAAGACGGTGCTCTTCATCATGTACGACGAGAACGACGGGTTCTTCGACCACGTGCCTCCACCGGTGGCCCCGCCCGGGACCCCGGGGGAGTACGTGACCGTCGATCCTCTCCCGGCCACGGCCCAGGGGGTGGCCGGGCCCATGGGCCTCGGATTCCGGGTTCCCATGCTGGTGGTCTCGCCGTTCAGCCGCGGTGGCTACGTCTCGTCGCAGACCTTCGACCACACCTCCCAGATCCGCTTCCTCGAGGAGCGCTTCGGCATCCACGCCTCGGAGATCTCGGCCTGGCGGCGCAAGACCGTGGGCGACCTCACCGCCACCCTGCGGCTGGGGTCCGCCGACGCCGTCCCTCCGAAGCTCCCGTCGACGTCGAAGGACACGACGGCGTCGGTTGAGGCCATGGGCTGCAGTGCCGGTGATCTGGTGGAGTTGGACGTCTCGCCCACCCCTTATCCACTGCCCGCCCAACAGGCCATGCCCACCCAGGAGAAGGGCACGGTCAAGCGCCTCTCCGGCACCACGGCCTGAGGGGACGGGGCCGCGGGCCGGGACGGCTCAGGAGCGGGCCGGCCGGGCGGCCAGGGCGGCGTCCTGGGCCCGGGTCTGACGTCGGACGATCTTCTGCTGGGCGGCCAGCAGGGCGTCGGCGCCGGCCGGGGGTGAGGACACGGCGGCCCCCGGCGGGGGGAGGGAACCGCTGGGCAGGTCGGTGCAGATCGGGTGGAACTGGGTCAGGTCCTGGGTGGAGAGTGAGCTGGCCGGCAGAGCGGCGGCACTGGAGAAGGGGTTCTTCGGGGCCCGGAGTACGGGCGGCTCGGCGAACGGCGGCCGGGCGGCGGTGAAGTCGAAGAAGTCGAGCATGTTGGCCGCGTTGGCGTCGCGGTAGGTGAGGGCGGGCAGATTCCACTTGGTCTCGACCAGCTTGAGGATCGAGGTGTGGTCGAAGGTCTGGTGGGAGACGTACCCCTTCTTGGCCCACGGGGAGACCACGCAGCACGGCACCCGGAACCCGGTGTAGTCGTAGGCGCCGGGGAGATCGCCGGCCAACAGGTCCGGGGGCACGTTGTCGGGCTTGACGGCGGGACGGGGCGGCACGTGGTCGTACCAGCCGCCGTGTTCGTCGTAGACCCAGATGAGGGCGGTCTTGGACCAGGCCGGGCCCTTCAGCACGGCGTCGACCACGAGGGCGGCGTAGGCCTCGCCCACGGTGATGTCCCCGTCCTCCTCGGAGTAGTTGGTGTAGGGATCGACCAGGCTGAACGCCGGGAGGCTGCCCGAGGCGGCATCGGTGAAGAACTGGCTGACGTGGACGGCCTTGTCCCGGTTGTTGAACAGCACCGGTTCGAACAGGGCGCAGGTGGGGAGCGTCGGGGTAGTAGTTCTTCCACGAGATGCCGTACTGGTTGAACCGGTCGAAGATGGTGCCGTTGGGGGCGTCGGTGGTCGAGATGCCGGTGACGTCGGTGCTGATGTCGCCGAGGGCGGTGCCGGCGATGAGGAACCGGCGGTTGGGGTAGGTCTGGGCCAGCACCGAGCAGAAGTAGCGGTCGCCGATCGGGAACTGCCGGGCCATGGAGTGGTAGAAGGGCAGGTCGTCGCCGGTCCAGTAGCCCATCGACGCCCCTCCGCACGCCTGGACGAATCCCTGGTTGGTCCCGTTGTCCCAACTGGCGTGGGACTTGTTCCAGTCCTGTCCGATGCCCGAGTCGGCCTCACCGCAGGTGTTGGGGTTGTGGAAGGAGCGGACGAACCCTCCGGCCGGATCGGGGTTGTAGTTGACCGGACGGCCGTCGTGGCCCGACGTCAGCCCGTCACCGCGGCCGAGGGTGCCGAGATGGTCGTCGAAGCTGTGGTTCTCCATCATGAGCACCACGATGTGCTCGATCTGGGGGAGGGTGTCGGTGCCGGCCGGAAGGCGGGGATGGGGCAGCGACCCCGGCGGAAGGATCGCCCCGCCCGGCCCCAGTCCGGTGGCGGCGGCCGCGTAGGACTCGGTGCCCACCGCCGCGCCCAACCCGACGGCGGCCAACCCGGTGGCCGCCGCCCCGGCCAGGAGGGCTCCGGCGGGTCAGCCGGGCCCGGGCCCCCGGGTCCCGGCGTGGGGTTGGCTCGGTCCCTCACCGGGGTGACGCTATCCGAGCCGGCTGGTCGGTGCCCGGGAGGGAGGGGCCGACGCCGACGTGCCCCCCGACCGGAAGCCCCGTCACTCGACCAGGAAGCCGCCCGACTGGTGCTGCCACAGCCTGCCGTAGAGGCCGGAGCCGCCCTCGTCGAGCAGCTGGCGGTGGGTCCCCTCCTGGACGATGGCGCCCCGGTCGAAGACCACGATGCGGTCCATGTGGGCGATGGTGGAGAGGCGGTGGGCGATGACCAGGGCCGTCGAGTGCTCCATGAGCTCGCCACAGGGCCTGTTGGACCAGGTGCTCCGACTCGGAGTCCAGCGCCGAGGTGGCCTCGTCCAGTACCAGGATGGGGGAGCATGCTTGGCCATGGCCTGGGCGATGGCCACCCGTTGGCGCTGGCCGCCGGAGAGCTTGAGGCCCCGCTCGCCGACCATGGTGTCGTACCCGTCGGGGAGGGCGTAGACGAACTCCTCGACGTGGGCCGCCCGGCCCACCCGGTGCACCAGGTCGTAGTCGACTCCGAGGCCAGGGGCCGTCCGTGTCGTCCACGGGCGTGCTCCATCCCGTAGCAGATGTTCTCGGCGATGGTCCGGTGCAGGAGCTGGGGGTCCTGGGGAACGTAGCTGATGTGCCGGCGCAGGGACGCCAGGGTGACGTCCCTGATGTCCTGGTCGTCGACCCGGATCCCGCCCTCGTCGACGTCCATCAGGCGCAGCAGCAGCTTGGAGAGCGTGGACTTGCCCGAGCCCGAGGGACCGACCAGGGCCACGTGCTCGCCCGGCCGGACGGTGAGGGACAGGTCGCTGAACAGCGGAGCCCCGGACCGGTAGCCGAAGCCGATCCGGTCGAAGGCGACGCTCCCGTGGGCCACGTGCAGGCACGCCGCCCCGCCCCGGTCGGTGATCTCGATCTGCTCGCCGGCTATAGCGGTGAACTTGGCGGCGCGGCCGAGGGACCGGGCCAGGGACCGGAGGTGCTCGAAGGACTGCTGGAGGCTGAGGGCCACCTGGGCCGAGTAATAGAGAATGAGGTAGAGGGCGGCGGTGGAGGCCCAGTGGTGGACAGCCATGGTGGTGCCGGCCACCAGGGCCAGCAGCGTCCCGACGACGATGGAGGTCTCCAACTCCAACTGGGTGCGCATGAAGATGGACCGGGCCCGCAGGTCGGCGTCGACCGATTGGCGCATGAGCGACTCCACCCGCCGGCGTTCGTGGGGTTCGGTGGCCGCCGTGCGCACCGCCATCAGGTTGGTGACGGTGTCGGCCACCACACCGGTGGCTCTCGAATGGTGGTCCTCGAAGGCCTGGGACGCCTGGCGCACCAGCCGGAGGCGCCGTTGGATCACATAGACAAACCCGGCCACCATGACCAGGATGGCCAGGGCCGCGGGCCAGGCCACGACGGCCAGCACGCCGATGGCCGAGAGGACCACCACCACTACGGGGAGCAGCCCCCACGAGGCCACGTCGACCATCTCGGCGAAGGCCCATGAGAAGTTTCCCAGCGAGGAGATGACCTCGCCGGCCGGGTGGTCCATGTGCCAGCGGTAGCTGAGCCGGAGCAGGTGGGCGTAGCCGTTGTTGACCCCGGCGGCGAAGGACCGCAGGCAGGCCCCCCACTCCAGCCAGCCGGCCACCCGCCAGCAGGCCATGGCCACCAGTCCGGCGATCCCGTAGGCCAACAGGAGGGGACCGAAGACGGCCCATTCGCCCGTTCCCGGGTGGCCGGACAGACTGGCCACCCGCTCGAGGATGGAGGCGAAGATGAGCGGGCAGACGACGTCGGCCACCACCACCGCCGCCACCATCACCACCCAGGAGGTGACCAGTTGGCGCCGGTGGCCTTCGACCTGGTCCCAGCAGAAGGCGATGGTGTCCTTGGCGGACGCAGAGGGGAATTCGGACAGCTCAGCCACGATGGCTTCCTTCGGGAGAGGGTACGGGGGAGGCGTGTCCCGGGCCGGGTGCAGCAGGCCGAGAGGCCGAGGGGCCGGGACTAGGGATGGATCGGTGCTGCTGTGGGCATCGGGGATGCCCAGGGAGTCAGCGGGTGAGGCCGGGGGCCCCACGCCGGGCGGCCACGCCGAACCGGTCACGGAGCGGCAGCGGGAGCCGGAGGGTCCGGTACCGGCCACCTCCGCCGACGGTGTCGGACGGCACGACGGAAGCACCGGAGGTCATGGTCACTCCTGTGTCGGTCGATGCCATCATCGGTCCACCTTCGGTCGCTAGGTCACCTCGACTCGGTCGAGCCGGGTGAACGCCCCCATGCTACCAAGCGGCCGACGGCCGGGGGGACAGCGCGGCTGTTTTCGTCCCGCCCCGACCGGGAGACCGACAGCGCCGGGGCCGGGGCGCTAGCTTGTCCCGTCGAGGCCGGTGGTGCTCCGTGGGGATGGGATGCCGTGGGCCGCACCACAGATCGGACAGGCAGCACAGGGGATGGACGGGATGCAGACACCGGCGGGGGGGCGACCATGGACCTGGGACTGACCGGGGCGCATGCCGTGGTCACCGGTGGCTCGAAGGGGATGGGACGGGCCATCGCCGAACGGCTGGCCACGGAAGGGGCCGATGTGGCCGTGCTGGCCCGGGGTGGTGATGCCGTTGACGAGACGGTGGCGGCGCTCCGGGCTCAGGGGAGCTCCGGATCACTGGGTCTCCGCATGGACGCCACTGTTGCGGCCGAGGTGGCCGAGACCTTCGCCGAGTTGGACCGCCGCTGGGGATCGCTCAACGTGCTGGTGAACACCCTGGGGCCCGGGGCCGGTCGGTTCGAGCAGCTGGACGATGCCGCCTGGGACGCGGCCTTCGACCTGGGGCTGATGGCCGCGGTGCGCTGCGTCCGCCATGCCCTTCCCCTCCTGCGCCGGGCGGGATGGGCCCGCATCGTCAACGTGTCGGCCCACTCGACGCAGCGCCAGAGCCCGATGCTGGTGGCCTACACCGCGTCCAAATCCGCCCTCACGAGCCTGTCCAAGAACCTGTCCAAGTCGCTGGCCCCCGAGGGCATCCTGGTCAATACCGTGAGCCCGGGGTCGATCGTGACCGCCAGCTTCAGCGAGGGCCTCCGGGAGGTATTCGAGCAGGCCGGCCTCGACGCCACCGACCCCCACGACGTCATGCGGTGGATCGACGAGAACTTCCACCAACCCGCCGACCTGGGCCGGGCCGGGCTCCCCGAGGAGGTGGCGTCGCTGACGGCATACCTGGCGTCGCGGACGAACGGGTATGTGACCGGAGCCGACGTGAACGTCGACGGTGGCTCGGACTTCATCTGATGTTCGACGCCGAGTCACTGGTCGTTGCGGCCCGCCAAGAGACCGGGCTCGACGAATTCGGGGGCACCACCTGGCGGGAGGGGCTGGACCGACTGGTCGAGTCCCTCAACCGGGAGGCGTCGCTCACCGAGGGCGGTGAGCAGATCCTCGCTCTGCGACTCGGGATGCTCCTCACCAACCGGTTGCGGATCGTCGACGAGATCGGCCGGCACCCGGAGATCGAGGATCAGCAGGTCGAGGGCCCACTCGTCATCATCGGACTGCCCCGCACCGGCACCACCGCCCTGTCCAACCTGCTGGCCGCCGATCCTCAGATCCGATCGCTGCGCCTGTGGGAGTCGTCGGACTCGGTGCCACCCCCCGAGTCGGCCACCGAGGCCACCGATCCGCGCATCCAGGGCGCCCGCGCCGGTCTCGAGGCCATGTATGAGGCGTTCCCCCGCATGCGGACGCTGCACTTCCAGTCGGCCACCGGACCGACCGAGTGCCAGGATCTCCTGGGGATGGAGTTCCGGTGCGGCCACTTCGACGGGATGGCCCGGGTCCCGAGCTATGTCTCCTGGGTCCTCGACTGCGACATGTCCAGTGCCTACCGCTACCACCGGCGGGTGCTCCAGTTGCTGCAGTGGCACTGTCCACCCCGGCTCTGGCACCTGAAGACGCCCATCCACATGCTGGCCCTCGATGACCTGGTGGCGGCCTACCCCGGGGCCAGGTTCCTCTGGACCCACCGCGACCCGGTGGCGGTGCTGGGCTCGGTGTGCAGCCTCATCGCCTATACCCGCAGTTGGGTCAGCGACCGCGACGATGCCCGGGAACTGGGCCGCGAGCAGTTGCTCCTGTGGTCCGATGCCATCGGACGGGCCATGGCGTTCCGTGAGCGCATGGGTGAGGACCGGTTTGCCGATGTCTCGTTCGAGGACCTCCAGACCGATCCGGTGGGCGCCATCGCCACCGCCTACCAGTCGATCGGCGTGGAGTTGGGGGAGGGCCGCTCCTCGGTGGAGGCGTGGGCCGGGGACCATCGTCCCGGTTCGCGGGGTGAGCACTCCTTCGATCTCGGTGAGTTCGGGCTGGACGCCGACAGCGTCCGGGAGCGCTTCGGACCCTATCTCGACCGGTTCCCGCCTCGGTCGTGAGGCCGGCCCGACGGCCGGCCGGCAACCCGAGTCCCCGGCTCAGCCACCGGCCAGACCGGCGGCAACCGCCTGACCGGTCCACCGGTTGTTGAGGTAGGGCTCGGGGTCGTGCACCCGATGGCCGTTGTCCACCTTGTACTCGGTGACATGGCCCCCGAACCGCCCGCACGGTGTGGTGCGACCGGCCGGGTCGTCGGGATCGACGATGTTGGTCCACCGCAGCACGGACCCGGGCCAGGGGCTCACCCCGTCGGAGGGGCAGGGGTCCAACCGGTCGCGGATGATGTCACCGGCCAGGGGGCAGCCGATGGTGACGTAGTCGGTCACCGGCCACTCGGGGTGGGCACAGAGCGCCTCGTAGGAGACCAGCGTGCCGAGCGAATGGGCCACCACGACCCGGGTGTCCGGGCCGATGGCCGCCACGACCCGTGAGCGTGCCTCCGTGCGCAACGGCGGCTGCTGGAGGTAGGCGGCGGCCTGGGCCAGCAGGCGGTCGAAGTGGTTCTCGGTGAGCATCTTCGTGAGTTCGGCCAGGTCCACATGGGGGTCGAGCCGCTGGACCAGGTCCTCGACGGTGGCGATGGCACCGGCCCGGTCTACCGCCGGTTCATAGCCGTCCTCGGGATCCGGCCGGAACAGATCGCCGTAGAACGCCACGGTGACGTCCCCCTCGTCGATCGTCACCCCGTGCCAGGCCAGCCCGTCGACGAGGGCCGGGAACCACCGGGACTTGATGGAGGACGGCCCCCACAGGTCGTTTCCTGCTCCGTGCACCATCACGATCCGGGACATTGGTGCACTCTTCCACACGTCCCGCCCCGTGGTCCCGGACCAGGGACCCGGACCCGAGGTCGGCCGGCCCCCTGGTCGTGGCACAGATATCGGGAATAACGATCACTCAGATCTGTTTCAACTGTTTGACAGATAGTTAGAGACCCGGGAAACTGGATACGAAGGCGATCCGGCCCTGCGTGGGCCGCACTCCCAGAGAGGGAACGACTCCCAATGTACGAAGAGACCATCACCCCCACCACCATCTACGTGTCGAAGGTCATCGAGTGCGGCGACGCGGACTGGAAGCAGGTGGACTTCCCCCTCGAGGTGGCGACACCGGAGGCCACCCTCACCGTCTCCCACCTCAAGCAGATCTCCGGCGGCGTCGCCGGCCTTCCCGACGAGGCCCGCCGGGCCACACTGCGGTTCGGCCGCCTGGGCACACCGCTCGGCGTCTCGGTGGAGATGTCCCGGTGGAACGACCATTCGGTCGAGATCGGTATCCGTCCCCCCCGCCACCTACCGTTCTGGGTCTCCGGTGACCGGTACGTCAGGGCGGCCTACGCCGTGCTGGACCGACTGGCCCGCACGCTCGCCTCGCAGGCCGCCGGGGCCTTCGCCGACCTCGACGAGTTGCAGAAGTCGGCCTGACCGGCCCCGGCCCACCCGGGCCACCCTCGGAGGATCCCCCCGGGTAGAGCGGTCAGCCGGCCTTCCGGTGCCAGCGGGAACGGCCGTTGTGGCCCTTGCGGCCGCCGGTGGAGTTGTCGGGCTCGGCGGTGGTCGACGGCGAGGCGAGCTCGGCGCTGCAGGTCGAGCACAGTCGGACCCCTTCCACCATCCGGGTGACCCGGATCGATCCACAGCGACCGCACTTGCGACCCACGTAGACCTGGGCGATGGACCCGGCCTGCAGCGAGGTCAGATGGGACAGGCGCTCCTGTACCTCGTCGGGGATGACGAATGCTCCCGATTCGGTCTGGCGCACCAGGTCCCAGGCCAGCAGCTCGTGGAGGAGCGGAGCCAACCGGTCGAGGCGACGGGCCGAGTCGGCCGCGGAGATGCCGGCCACCGGTTCGGGATCGGCGGGCGGCACATCGAACTGTGTGGCCATGGGGACCTCCTATCTGACACTCTCGGGCTCCGGGTTTCGCCGACAACGGTCAGTTGGCACCAGGGCCCTCCATGCCCTCGCCGGGCGCCGGTCGGGGACCGGCGTGCCTCACCGATCGTCACATTGATCGTGCCCCATCTCCCGCTCCGTGTACAGGGCAGAAGGGCACTTCTTTCGGTGGGAGGGGGTGAAATCCCGGTCCCCCGGAATGGAGGAGGGGCCTCAGGGCCGCCGGGACGGCTGCCCACCGGTACGGTAGGCCGCGGTGGACGAGCGCCGGAGGTCGGAAGCGAGCAGGGCCGAGGACGAGCGGGGCCGACCGGGCCTCCCCTCGTCGCCGGCCGGTGAACCAGGGAGCGTTACCGCGTCCGGCCCCGTCCCCGGCCCTGCCTCCCTCGTCTCTCGCTGGAAGGCCCGCGACCCTGGCCTGAGGGCCACCAAGCGGTCGGTGCGGGCTGCGGTGTTGGTGCCCGGCGTATTCGCCATCGCCGAGTTCGGCATAGGGAATGCCCAGACCACCCTGTTCGCCGTCTTCGGGTCGTTCGCCCTGCTCCTCTTCGCCGACTTCGGCGGCCCCACCCGGGCGCGGCTGCGGGCCTACGTCGGCCTCTTCGGCGCCGGGGTCGTGCTCATCGTGGTCGGAACACTGTGCTCGTCCCACGCCGCCACCGCCGTGATCGGCATGGCCGTGTTCGGGTTCGCCGTGCTCTTCGCCGGGTCGGTGAGCCCGCAGGCCGCCGTGGGGGCCACGGCAGCCCTGCTCACCTTCGTCCTGCCGGTCGCCGTGCCCGCCGGGGCGTCGGCCGTCGGGAGCAGGTTGGCCGGATGGGCCCTGGCCGGGGCGGTGTGCATCCCGGCGGTGATGCTGGTGTGGTCGGGGCGTTGGCACGACCCCCTCCGCAAGAAGGTGGCCGCCGCGGCCACGGCCGTGGCCGAACTGGTGGATGCCCACGCCGACGGGCACCTCGATCCGGCCGGCCCGCCGGCGGGCCGACGAGGCCATGCGCCAACTCCGGGCCCAGTACGAGGCCACGCCGTACCGGCCGGCGGGCGCCGGGCCGACCGATACCGCCCTGGTCCGACCTGGTGTCGAGGCTGGAGTGGGTGGGGGAGAACGCGCTCGATCCCCTGGGACGGCCCGATCCACCCTGGCCGATGACCGGTCGTCGCCGCCGCTGCACCGGGCCGTGGCCCGCGTGCTCCGACAGATCGCCGACCTGATGGCACGGGAGGACGCCCTGACGGCCACGGCGGCCACCGACGCGCTGGCCGACGACGTCGACGGACTGGTCGCGGCCCGTCGAGGCATCGAGGGAGGCGGCGTGGGAGCACCTGGTGGCCGAGGTGGACCGGTCGTCGGACCGGGCGAAGGGCCCCCGTCGCCGAGGCGGTTGGCGGACGCACCCGCTGTGGTCGGTGGATCCCACCTACCCCACCCGGATGCTGGCCATCGCCACCGAGATGACCGCCGAGGTGGCCATCGAGCACCGTGCCCGGCCAGCCGGGGCCCGGGACGGCGGGACCGGGTCCTCGTCTCGCTGCGGGCCACGTTGCAGGCGACCTCGGCCCGGCTCACCTTCCGCTCGGTCTGGTTCCGGAACAGCCTGCGGGGGGCGGCCGGCCTGGCCCTGGCGGTGGCGGTGGCCGCAGGCGACGCGACGTGCAGCACGGGTTCTGGGTGGTGCTCGGCACGCTGTCGGTGCTGCGGTCGAACGCCCTCGGGCACCGGAGCCAACGCCCTGCGGGCGGTGGTCGGTACGGTGGCCGGGTTCGCGGTGGGCTCGCTGGTGCTGGTGGCGCTGGGCACCCACCTCGACCTGCTGTGGGCGGTGCTTCCGGTCGCCGTCCTGCTGGCCGGGGTGGCTCCCTCGGCCATCTCCTTCACCGCCGGTCAGGCCGGATTCACCGTGGCCGTGGTCATCATCTTCAACATCCTCGACCCCATCGGTGGACACGGTGGGCCTGGTCCGGGTGGAGGACGTGGCCATCGGGGCCGGGGTGAGCGTGGTGGTCGGCCTGCTGTTCTGGCCCCGGGGGGCCGCGGCGGAGCTGGCCCGCACCCTGAGCGAGGCCTACGCCGGCGCGGTGGCGTGGCTCGTCGTCGAGATCGGCAGGCCGGACGGGTCGGTGACGGCGTCGACCGGTGCGTCGCAGGCCGCGGACGCCGCGGCGGCGACGCACCGCCTGGACGACGCCTTCCGGCAGTTCATGACCGAACGGGGGGCCAAGCCGATGGCCCTTCCGCCGGTGACCCATCTGGTCACCGGGTGTGCACAGGTCCTGTCGGTGGCCCAGACCCTGGCGACCGTTCCGCACCCGGCCCCGTCGGTCGTCTTCGCTTCGGCGCCCCTGGAGTCGGTGCGGTCGGCCGAACGGGGGGTCGCCACCGCCTTCGACTCGGTCCGGCGTTGGTTCGAGGCGCTCGCCCGGGCGCTGAGTGGACGGCACACCGAGACGCCGGCCATCGGGCCGGTCGGGGACGGCCGGCACCCCGAGTTGCTGGCCGCCTTCGAGGAGGCCCGGGTGGCCAAGCGACCCGACCAGATGGTCGCCGCCCTGCGGCTGCTGTGGCTGTCGGAACGCCTGACGGATCTGCGCCGGCTGCAGGAGGAGCTGCTGGAATCAGTCGACCGCATCGTGGGGACCGGCCTGCTGCGGTAGCGGCGAACTGGCCCCTGCCGACTGGCGCGGCTCCCACGGTGGGGCCGCCGGCGGGCGGTCGGAGCGCCCATGGCATCACTCCTCGGCGCAGAGCCGGTCAAGTCGCTCCAGGGTCCCGGTCATGCCGGCGATCCAGCTGTTGCCGTTGTCGACGGCCTGACGCACCTGCTCGGGGGAGTCGGAGCAGTCGTAGGTCTCGGTCACCACCGTTGCGCCGGGACCGTCAGGGGTCAGGTCGAACCTCCACCGCGACCCGTTCCGGACCGGCGCGGCGGCCGTCGGGTCGTCGCCGGCCATGGCGGGCTCCCAGCCGATGCACCGGTCCATTTGGTACGCCACCACGCGGTTGTGCATCTCGTAGTCGCCCATGGCCGGGTGGTGCATCTTCATGACGAACACGTCCCCCACGCCAGAGACGACCTCGTTGCTGGCGCCCGGCCGCAACATCCCGGAGCCGTCCAATTCGGGGTGCCGGTCCGGGTCGGACAGCAGCTTGAACAGGAGATGGGCCGGAGCCTCGATTCGACGGGATGCCGACACCGGTCCGCACTCGGCGTTTCCCATCGAACGTCTCCCTCGGTCGTCTCATTGCGTTTGGTCTGTGCACTCAGGGTAGACGGAGCCGGTTACGCCAACCCACCGGTCGGGAGTGGTTCACCCCGACTACGACCACAGGGAGGCCGCCGGTTCGCCGATCAACTCCGGGGATTCGCGACCACCGACGAGGCGGATCGCCCCCCGGCGGCACGGGCGATGTTCGGGCACAGGAGGCAGATGGTGCTGGGTCAGAACCCAAGCGATTCATTCACCAGGATGGCGGTGATCCGGCCGGGGGCGACGGCTTTGTTGATGATGAGGAGGTTGTTGACTCCGCTGGAAACGCCGTAGGCCCGCCTGGCCCGCCGATCCTCAAGAGGAAAGCAGTACTCATCGATGCGTCGCAGCCCCGTGACCAAATCGCGAACGATCTTCTGCGCACCGACGACAAGTATCACATGACCCGCACCGGAAGCGATCGGACCGAGTTGGCTCCCGCTTGCGGACGCAATGAGAACTGAACCTTCCTCGGTGAGGGCGTGGACGCTCCCGACAACCCAATCGGGCGACGCCGACAGCTGCCGCATCTCCCGACCCTGCATTTGGCGATCCATCTGGTAGAGACGGGGACGAAGCGGCTGGTACTGTCCGGATCGCTCGATGTCCTCGGCTACACCGATGACTTCGAGCGTGCGTGACGTGTTGTTGTAGACCTCGGCCCCCACCGGGATGATGGACCGCACAGCTGTTCTCGCTTCCTCGGCGGAGTCGACCATGGTGCAGGTGATTCCGTTGCGTTCGAGAGCTTCAGCCACCGCACGGATTTGCTCGTGTGAGGCCATCCGGGAGAACTCCGCCTCGGCCTCCCGGCTGGGACCCGCCGCCGGGTCGGCGGGTAGGTCCGCCGTCGGCGAGGCGTCCACGTCATTCACCGCCCAGTTCAGCCAGGCGCTGATGGACCAACGAAACCACCATGGACCCTTCGCCTATGGCAGCCGCGCACCGTTTGATCGATCCACTCCGGACGTCGCCGGCGGCGAACAGCCCGGGCAGGTTCGTTTCGAGAGGCAAGGGTGGACGAGACAGCGGCCATCCGTCGAGCGCGCCGGTTGATGAGCTGAGATCGGCCCCGGTGCGCACGTATCCGGCGGCGTCGACAGCGAGTCCGACATCGTCCGCGCCCTGGGTCCGCGGTACCCCTCCGATGCACACGAACAGCGCGTCAACGGAAATTCGGGCTTCGGCGCCTCCGGTCGAAATCACCAGTCCCTGAAGGTAGGAATCCGATTCGAGACCGACTGCTTCGGTGTCCGTGCGAACCTCGACGTTTGCCAGCTCCCTCACCTGACTGATCAGGTACTGGGACATCGAGGCCTCAAGCGAGCTACCCCGGACCAGCAGGGTCACGTGGGCGGCGTAGCGCGAGAAGCGGACGACCGCCTGGCCGGCCGAGTTGCCTCCTCCGATAATGGCCACTCGGCACCCGTTGCAGGTGACCGCCTCGCTCGGGCCGGCGCCGTAGTACACGCCCGAACCCAGGAGTTCATCGATGCCCGGAACGTCAAGTCGGCGCCAGTCGACACCGCTGGCGACGAGCATCGCCCGTGACCGCACCGCGGTACCGTCGGAGAGGTCGGCGACATAGTCCGGTTCGTCCCTGGTGATGCCGGTCAGACGCCGGGCCAGAAGGACTTCGGCCCCGAATCGTTTCGCCTGGGCGGTTGCCCGCGTCGCCAGTTCACTACCGCTGATCCCCTGGGGGAATCCCAGATAGTTCTCGATCATGGACGTCGTCCCAGCCTGACCTCCGGGCGCCACAGCCTCGATGGCCACGGCGCGCAAACCCTCTGATGCGGCATACACGGCGGCCGCCAGCCCGGCGGGGCCGGCGCCCACGATGGTCAGGTCGTACTCCGACAGCGAAGGTGTCGACACCATGCCCAGTCCTGCCGCGACACCTTCCAGCGTCGCCGGAGCAAGCCGTATTCCGTTCGGTAGGACGCAGACAGGTAGCTGGTCGTCTCCCCGCTCCGCTGCCGACAGCAATGCTCCGGCCCGCGCCGCGTCATCCATGTCGACCCACTCATAAGGGACGCCGTTGCGGCTGAGAAAGTCACGAATGTTGTAGCCGACGGAGGAGGCCCGGTGCCCGACCAGTAGCACCTGAGGAGTGACCGGCCTGGCGTCGTAATCAATCATCGACATGGGGCTCGGACCTCCTTCATGACGTCAGGTTCGCACATCCGCTGGCGGCACGCGGCCGCTCGCTCTTCGGATACCCTGCTCGACACCGAGAGGGGCCCCGATCGCCCGGAATCGACGACGGCCTCATCGAGCCATGGTGTGTTTTACGGAGTTGAGGTTCGAGTCTCGCCCCAGTCCGAGAGCATGGCCGAACACCTGTATGTCGTCTTGGGGCTCGCCGTCGCCGGAGGCGGTCAGGACCTGTTCGTCCAGGAGCGGCCGACTGGAGCTGCCGTCGTCGCCGAACTCAGCAGCACGCTCGTCGACGTGCGGTTGGTTCCGGAGGGCTGAACTGTCGCCCATTTGTGAATTTGTCAACACCCAGTGGAGGTTATGGGACTAGGTTCGAACCCTTATTGGGGCTTAGGACCAGGGGTTATGTGTGGCCAAACGTCTGGGCCAGGGCCGAATTCGGGTGTCACGGGACCCATCGCAAGGTCGGCCAGGGTGACCGGGGCAGAGACCGGCATCGAAAGGGTGTGGTGCTCGCCGAAGCCGAAGAAGTCCAGCCCCACCTCGTCTGCGAGTCTGACACCCTCCATCAGGTCGGCGATCGACTGCGATGTCGATGCCAGGGAGCTATCGGGTCGCCGGGCCGGGGTGGCCGAAGCTGTAGACGCCTACTTCCCTCATTCGTTCCTCTCGTTGGCGTGCGTTGTTGCTCCGTCGACGGCGGCCGCCGCGGACTCCCCTGCATCGGCCGAGGTGCACCCTCGGGTGGCCGCCATCCGGGTCATGGCCCGGTACATCTGTGCCGACGTCGGTGGGTCGGGAAGTGTCGTCGCAGGCCCATCGGTTCGCACGGCATCGAGGAAGAGGGCCACGACCCGTTTCGATGCTGCCGGTGCGTCCTGGCGGGTGACGGAGAGCACGGCGGTGTTCGACACGAGCAGGAGCAACAGGTCCTCGCCGACAACCTCCGGCCGCAGGACACCCGCTGCTTTGGCCCGGTCCATCAGCTCGATGGCCATGGTGTTGGCCTGGTCCCGGAGTTCCTCGATAGCGGCGTCGGCCGGAAGGACGGTGGCGAGCAGGTCGCTGAAGCCGGCGTGATCCTCCTGCATGGCGCAGATGTCGGTGATGAAACTGGCGAACCCCTCCCAGGGGTCCGGGATGGCCAGTGCCCGCTGGGCGGCCTCGACGTAGCGGGTGACCTGCTCGACGAGTGCCTCGGAGACGAGCTGCTCCTTGCCTCGGGGGAAGTTCCGGTACAGGGTGCCGATGCCCACGCCGGCTGACCGGGCGATCGCTTCGAGCGACACGTCGATGCCGCGATCCGCATACAGGGCCTGGGCAGCAGTCAGGAGGGCGGCACGGTTCCGGGCGGCGTCCGAACGGGCTCGTCGTCGCCGCGTCGGGGGTTGGGAGGCACTTTCGGATATGAGGTCCATGACCCCAGCATAAGGGACAAAGTGGAGGTAGTCCTCCGGATAGCTGCTATGATGCAGGTGTTCCTCCGGATATCGAGGCAGATCCGCCACCAACAAGGACCCCGACTGTGACTGATGCCACTACCCCCTCCATCGACCTCGACTCCCTCGTCGGACACGGCCCGAGCGAGTGGACGCTCGACCCATCCGCCTCGAGCGTCGAGTTCCACGTCAAGCACTTCTGGGGCGTGATGACGGTCCACGGCCACTTCGACGCCATCACCGGAGACGGGACCGTGGCCGGTGACGGCACCGTCTCGGGCGAGATCCGGATCACCGCTGCGTCGGTGAACACCAAGAACAAGCAGCGTGACAAGCACCTGCGCTCCGACGACTTCTTCGCAGTCGAGGCGCATCCCACCGTCACCATCAGTGCTTCGGGGCTGAAGTCGGTCGGCGGCACCGAGCTGCGCGGACCGATCACGCTGTCCGCAGCGGGGCACCAGCAGGCGGTGACCACCGGGGTCCAGGTCGTGTCAGCCACTGCCGAGGGCGTCACCCTGCGTGCCGAGGCGACGGTCGACCGGACCACCTTCGACATGACTTGGAGCCCGCTCCACATGACCCGATCCGAGGCCCGCGCCGTGGTCACCGCCCACTTCATCCGCAACTGATCCGACTCGTCACCCCACCACCGAAAGAAGCAACTCCATTGATCGCCCACGCCATCGACTCGCCAAATGCCTGATCCGATCCACGTCCTACGAACCCTTCGTGCCTCACAGAAGAAACTTGCCATACTGGTCAACCGATTCGGAGGGGCCGAGCTCGAGCGCCCCTCCTACGATGAGGGATGGACCATTGCCGACGTCCTCGGTCATTTGGGGAGCCAGGCCGAGATCTTCTCGCTCTTCATCGATGCAGGCATCGAAGGCACGGAGCCCCCATCGACGGAGTCCTTCGGGCCGATCTGGGATGCGTGGAACGCCAAGTCCGCCGAGGCCAAGGCAGCCGATTCGTTGGCTGCGGACTCGTACCTGCTGGAGCGATTCGAGGCCATGAGCGCGGACCAACTCGCCCAATTCGAGCTGAATCTGTTCGGGATGGTTGTCGATGCGGAACGGCTCCTCAGCATGCGCCTCGGTGAGCACGCACTCCACAGCTGGGACGTGGCCGTGGTCTTTGACCGTGACGCGGTGCTCGACGCAGACGCCACGGAGCTGCTGGTCGACGGCCTCGGCGCCCTCGTATCGAGAACAGGACAACCCGAGAGCGAACCGCAGTCCGTCAGTGTCGTCGCCTCATCTCCAGCTCGTCGATTTGTTCTGGACACGTCTGCGGTTTCACTTGAATTCGGTGAAGCCGCAGCGGGATCGCCCCAACTTGAACTGAGCTCGGAGGCACTGATCCGCCTCGTCTACGGCAGATTGGACGACCGGCATCTCGGGGTCCTAGCGCCGAAAAGCAGCGGCACCGAGCTCGCCAGATTGCGAACGATCTTCCCTGGGGTCTGAGTGAAGTTAACGCCCTGAGCGACGCTAAACGGTTGTAATAGCACGGTCGCCTCGCTGCCGCATGGGTGGGGCACTCTCCGACGAGAAATGTTGACATCCGATTATCGGCGCGGGGCAGCCCCACATGCGTCCATGCACCGCCATGCGGGGTTTCGAACGCCTGGATCTTGCTCGGTTGGGAAGTGCCCAAGAAATACTGGTCATGACCAGGGAAAACGTGCCCGAGAGAACGTTGTATTTCCTTCAACATCTCGGTGGAGGTTATGGGACTCCGTTGATCTCAAGACAATCCGAATAAGCACGATCATCCCCAGCACAGCCGTGCCTCGAAGTGTGGGGTCAATAATGATAGTGCGAACAATGTCCCCGACTATTAGGACTTCAAGTCCCAGAGAATCACTTGCTCAAGGCGGCGTCGGAGTTGTTGATAGGCCCCCTCGCGGGTTTCTTCACGAAGAGATTGTATGCCGCAATCGACAAATGCAACCAATCCCCCAATGACCATGATCGACGCCCCAATCGCCTCGACCACTTTCACTAGGTCGGAGATCACCTGGTCATACGTCATTCGGTCACTATTCCACGTCGATTAGCGTCGGTGCGCCCCTGTTGTTTATGACCCCGACTACGAAAACTCCGGAATAGCGCGTCGCGCTCCCGGTGATTGTGCTCCGGACGCCCAACGTTAGGTCCGAGCGCCCGATGCCCGGTGTCGATCAACCCGGAACGAAGATCGAAAGCACCGACGGTCTCAACGGGGATCGAACAGATGTTTCGACTGCATGACGCGAAAGGGAATCCAATGGCTATTGGCTATGGTCACACAGCACCACGGACCGGACTCTGTGGGGCCAAATTTACCCATGGTCGATGGGATTGACGTGGCATTCGACGGGCGCAATTGGTACCGGCGAGGTTCGAGGAAACAAGGTTCTCGAATACGGACTACGGCAACTCGGCTTCGCCGCCACTGCCATGGGCAGCAATCCACTCCAGGGCATCCCGGTTGGCCCGTCTCACTGCGGCACCGATCCGTTCGTCACCGATGTAGATGTTCTCTCGTCCGACGATTGACGTGACTCCGGCCAGCTCGAGCTGCTCTAGTACCCGTTCACTGGCCGAAACGAAGGCCAGTTTGCTGTGAACCGCACCAAGTGCTTCGGCATAGCGAGTCAGCACATCCATGAAGGTGGTGTCCAGATCGGTACGACCCCTCAGACGCAGGATCACGACACAATTGTGTGAGTCGGCGGTTACTTCGGGGAGTCCCGCCTCGAACACCGGTGCGGCTGCGAAGAAGAGGCTCCCATAAGGTTGGAGCACGACCGACTCGTTGGCGGGCAATTGGACCGGCGGGTCACCTTCGATGGTGTTGCCATGAGTGTCGAATGTCCAGCGCTTGATAGTCACCTCGTTCGACTGGCGGACGACGTGGAGAATGATCGAAAGGCCAACCCCGACAATCACCGCGTACTGGAGGGCGATGAGCATGGTGAGCACGAACGTCGTGGTCACTACCACCTTCTGTACCAGTCCGGTCTTCCAGACCGACCAGAGGTCGTCGAGCTTGATCGTTCGGAATCCGATCACCATCAAAAGGCCGGCTAACGCGGGCATGGCGATGTGGCCCACCAGGCCAGCGAAGGCCAGGATGACAATGGCCATCACCGCCGAGGAGATCACCAGCGCCATCCGGGTTCTTGCCCCGGCCACCTTATTGAGGGCCGAGGCGGACATCGAGCCACCTACAGGCATCCCCTGAAAGACCCCAGACACGACATTGGCCACCCCTTGGCCCGCGAAGTCACCCGAAGCGTCCGGGTAACTGCCGTCGGGATTGGGGAAGTTGGCCGAGACGGCAGCGCCCTGGACTAGGCCAACGAAAGCCAGTGACAGAGCGGGAAGGAGTAATACGGGGACCAGTCCCAGAAGTGGAGCTTGCGGTACGGGCAATGATCGGGGAATCGTGCTCAAGTCATCCAAGATGGCCACATCGGTCAGATGAAGGATGGCTACCGCGGCGGAGGTAGCGACGACGGCCACTACCAGGCCCAGAGCGCGGAGGCTGGTCCGCTCGAGGAGGATGATGAGGACGATGGTGGCGGTGCCGATCAGTACGGTGCCTAAATGCAGCTGGCCGGGATGGATCAAGGTGTTGATGGCCCGCACGACCCGGTTCGCTCCCTCTGCCTTGTAGCCGGTGAAGCTGGAGAACTGGCCCAGCACGATGTTGACCCCGACGGCACTGATGAAACCGACCATGACGGCATTGGATACAAATCGGAGTGCAGATCCGAGTTTGAGGAACCCGGCCATGATCATGATGAGGCCAGTGACCATGGCCAGGGTGAACAAGGCCCGGGCCGGGTCACGCGACGTGTGGACGGTTGGGACATCGGAGATGATGACCGCCATCGCCCCGGTGGCCTGGACGGCCATGAACGAGGAACTGGTGGCGACCGACCCCGCCAGAGTCCCGAACATGTAGGCGTACAGTCCCGACAGCGGGTTGACACCAGCTAGTAGCCCGGCAGCCAATCCATCGGGAACGCTCTCAACTCCCAGCACCAGACCAGCGATGGCATCGTCACTCAACGTCTCCCGACGGATCTGGAATCGACGGGTCAAGGTGGTATTCCCGCTTGGACGCCGACAGCCGGCGCAGAGGTTATCTCCCGACAGCAACGAACCCGCGCCCGCCGGCGCCCTGACCGCCCATGCATTCGCCGGGCGGTCCTATGGCGCCAAGGGAAGGCCGACCAATATGAGGACATCCGTCGTCTCGTCGTCGGTCGACCTGGTGGTCTCCTAACCCTTGGTCATTCCGACAGGGCGTGCACTGTCCGACCGTGCTGCTCCGCCGTATGCACATCGAGCTCGTCCTGGTCGGCGACATGAGGATTGATGTCGAAGACGACCTTCTTGACCGTGCCGGTAAACGCAAACGGCTTCTTGTCCTCGTACGCGAGGTCCACGACCCCACCATTGTCGCGGCCGATGTCCATCCCGGCGTAACCAGAGAATCTGATCGGCACGCTGTGGTCCATTCTCCCTTTGCCGACCTGCCGGTCGTCAACGAACAGAGTTACGTCGCCTCCCGTCGCCGGCTTGGCGCCGTCGGCGGCGAACTCCATCCGCACTGTGACTTCCCCTCGAGGCAGATCCTCTTCAGCCACCTGTTTGAAGATGAAAACACCCATCATCGAATAGGTATGAGTGAGCTTGCCGTCCATGACGTAGAGCGAGAAGCCCCCGAGATGGTCTGCTTCGGCCACGATCACGCCTTCGGCGCCCCCCTCTGGTACGACAAGATCGGCCGTGATGGTGTACGAACGGTTGTACACCCTGGGAATCATGCCCGGCATCACATTCTGGACATCGCCCCGATACTCGTAGGTCGTCTTTTCAGGAATGGGAGGCAGGATGCCGAAGAATGTCGAGAGGGCACCCAGCAGAGGCAGCACCTTGTATTTCTCCGCCTCCTCCCAGAAGAGGTCCTTGAGCTCCTGGACCTTCTCAGGGTGGTCGGCCGCGACGTCCTTTGCCTGCGAGAAGTCGTCGGGTAGGTAGTAGAGCTCTGCGGGCTCAGCGTCGGGGTCCCACACCCCCGGTGCGTAGGGGGCGAGCGCCTCGGGGGTGAGCACCCAGGGAATCCGCTCGGTCTTCATCGCGAGCCACCAGCCGTCTTTGTACATGCCGCGGTTGCCGAGGGTCTCGAAGTACTGCTGGGTCCGGTGCTCCCTCGCGGCGCCGTCGGTAAACGACGAGGCGAACGATCTGCCGTGCATAGGCTCTTGGTTGATCCCGTCGACGGTGGCAGGCTCTGGGATGCCAGCGACCGATAGCATTGTGGGGGCCACGTCGATGACGTGGGCGAACTGGGACCTCAGCTCCCCAGCACCCTTGATGCGATCGGGCCACTGGACGACCATCGGGTTGCGGGTTCCGCCAAGGTGTGAGCCGACCTGCTTGCCCCATTGGAAGGGTGTGGCGCCGGCCCACGCCCATGCCGCCGAGTAGTGGGGGTCCATTATCGGGCTACCCCACTCTTCAAGGCCGCCGTAACGCTCCGCCAATTGGAGCTGCATCTCGTCGGTGAGCGGGATTCCATTTTGCATCGTGAGCTCGTTGAACGATCCGGTGATGGTGCCTTCCATGCTTGCCCCGTTGTCGCCCCAAATCCACACAATGAGTGTGTCGTCAAGTTCGCCCAGTTCTTTGATCGCGTCGATCACTCGGCCGACGTTGTAGTCGGCATTTTCCGAGAACCCGGAATAGACCTCCATCTGGCGGATGTAGAACGCCTTCAGCTTGTCCGGGACCTCATCCCACGCCGGGAATGCATCGTCCCGGGGGGTGAGCTCAGTATCGGCAGGAATCACCCCGAGCTCCTTCTGCCGAGCGAACGTCTCTTCGCGCAGCTTGTCCCACCCCTGGTCGAACTTACCCTTATACTTGTCGGCCCACGTCTTGGTTACGTGGTGGGGGGCGTGGCTGCAGCCGGTGGAGTAATAGACGAAGAATGGCTTGTCGGCATCCTGCGCTCGGACGGCGTGCAACCACTCGATGGTCCGATCGGCCATCGCATCGGGAAAGTAGAACGGTTCGTCCGAGTCGTAGTACTTCTCCGGGGTACCGATGATCTTCTGATTCTCGGCGAGGCAGGGGTCCCACTGGCTCGATCCTCCGCCGAGGATCCCGTAGAAGTGGTCGAATCCCCATCCGTTGGGCCAACGGTCGAAGGGGCCGGCAGCACCCTGTTGCCCATCGGGGGTCAGATGCCACTTCCCGAAGATAGCGGTGCTGTAGCCGTTGTCCCTGAGGATCCGCGGAAGTGGTGCACAATCGCGTGGCAGGTTCGCCGAGTACCCCGGAAAGCCGCCCGCGAACTCGCCGATCGAGCCGAAACCCACCGCATGGTTATTGCGCCCCGTCAGCAGTGAAGCTCGGGTCGGCGAGCAGAGCGCAGTGACATGGAGCCGGTTGTAGCGAAGCCCGTGCTCGGCGACCCGAGACAGGTTGGGTGTCTCGATCGGGCCGCCGAACGTGCTCGGGTTCCCAAACCCTGCGTCATCGATCAGAACCAGGAGGATGTTGGGCGCGCCCTTGGGCGGAGTGGGGTGGCCCATCAGGTTCCAGTCCGGTTGCGCACCGTCTAATGTCCTATTTATCTTCCCCGCGAAGGGTGGCCTACGGATCGGGAGATGGCTGCGATCGATGTCGCTCATGGTTTTCGTCCTCCTTGGTTCTTGATCATGTCTGAAAGATGCGAGTCCCAGTGATTGGCCCAGCGGCCACAGGGGTAAACCGCACTCACCTCGGCTGCGCCGAGACTCGCGTGCAGGTACGCGGACCGATCCGCGGGCAGGCACGCCGACTGTCCTGAGTCGGGCGGACTCGTTGTCACGGTTCGATCAATTCGGCGCATCGTCCTCCCGCCGCACGTCCATGAGTTCGAGTCCGAACGCTCGAATCCGTTCGATCACACCGTGCAAGGCCGCCTGGTCCGGAACGTCGGCGCGCAAGATCGTGAGCCCGCCCTTTGTCGAAAGCTCAAGATCACTGAATGCCGTTCGAACGGCCTTGCCAGCCTCACCCTTGAAGGTGAGGGTGTAGGTGGTCGGTTCCATAGGACTCTTCCCCAGTGTGAACCCTCACGAACCGACTGTCCTCACCCCGGAAAGGGTGATTGGGCGACCGCCTTGCTAGCATCCGGACTATGACCGGCGCCAGGCCGGCGGTGACCAAGTTCGCCCCACCGATGGTCCCGAACACCGTCGTCAGACGGCCGGGCCTCCTGAGCAGGCTCGATGCGGCCGCTCAGCACCCTTGCACGCTCGTGGCCGGAAGCGCCGGGGCGGGAAAGTCTGTGCTGCTTTCCACCTGGGTGGCGGAGCGCCCCGAGGCCAGCTGCGCCTGGATCTCGTGCGACCGGTGGGATCACGACGAGCTTCGCCTCTGGACCTCCATTGCCTCGGCTTTCGCCGTCCTGGAGCCCGGCTCTACCGCCGACACGCTCGACGTCCTCCTCGAAGATCCCGACAGCATCGAAGACGTGGTGGCGTCGCTGGTGAACGAACTGGTGATGCGGCCAGGACCGATATGGCTGATCCTTGACGATCTCCACGTCGTCCCGTCCTCGGCCCTTGGTGGCCTCGCCACCTTCGTAGAGCGGCTGCCTCCCGCACTGCACGTGGTGATCGCCAGCCGAGTCGACCCTGTGCTGCCACTCCAGCGCTGGCGGGTCCGGGGACAGCTGGCCGAGATCCGAGACGCCGATCTCCGGCTCAGCGAGAACGACGTTGCACAGTTGATGGCGAATTTTGATTTGAACCTGACCGTCGGCGACATCAGCACCCTCACGAGACGCACTGAGGGTTGGCTCGCCGGCTTGCAGTTGGCCGCCCTGTCCCTCCAGCGGGGGGAAGATCCGCCCACCTTCATTCGGCGATTCGCGGGCAGCGACCAGATCGTGGCCGACTTCTTGGTGGAGGAGGTGCTCAGTCGGCAGTCTGAAGAGATGGTCGAGTTCTTGAAGGCAACCTCGGTAATCGACGAGTTCGACGTCGAACTGGTTAACTTCCTTCTCGGCCACGGCGACGGCGGTCAATTGCTGCAAGAGGCCGTAAACGCCGGGCTGTTCATCTCGCCACTCGGTGGCGACCCGATCCGCTACCGCTACCACCAGCTCTTTCGGGAACTGCTCCACGCTCAACTGGCCGAGGATCCGGGCCATACTGAGATGCTGCATTTGCGAGCCGGCGAGTGGTACGAGAAGTCTGGCCAGTACGTACCCGCTGTCGACCAGTTCGTTCGGGCTCGTGACCTCAGTCGCGCCTTTGGCATTCTGCACGAGCACGTGGCCCACGACTGGTTCGCCAACAACCCCACCGATTTCGACGCCTGGCTCCGTCACCTCTCGGCCGAGGAGGTCAGAGCACACCGAGGACGCATGGTCGACTACGCAATCGCCCTCGGCCTGGCGGGGAAGGTCGAGGAACAGGGCCGATGGCTGGCTCTGGCCTCGAGTACCGACAGCGACGAGAGCGGAGGCGAGAGCGCCTTCGATCTCAGGTTGGCCGCAGCGACTGCCCACTGGCACGGGATGCGGGGGGACCCTGAGCCCGCCATTGCATTTGAGCGTGATGTCGGTCCTCGCCTCAAGCCGGGCACGGACTTCGTCATTGACCAATTTCCGGTCGTCTCCGCCCGAGCCCACCTCTACAACGGGCAACCGACCGCCGCCATCACCACCTGCGACCGCGGGCTCACCAGTGCCGACCACGCCTCTCGCGCCGTCCTGCTGGGTGTTCGAGGGCGGGCCATGTTCGAACTCGGACGGCTCGATCTGGCCCACCAGGCTGCAGCCGAAGCCCTCGAGCTGGCGCGACGGATGGGTATCGAGCACCACGTGGGTCTTTTCGATGCCCTGCTCACCCTCGGCGGGCTCGACCTCGAAGCGGACCGACTTGATGAGGCCGAGCATCTCATCGAAGAGGCCACGCTGCGTTCTGAGAGGATCCGACCTCCCTTTACCATGATGGCCCTTGTCGAAAGGGCCAGCCTGTTTCGTGCCCGCGGCGAACTCGTCGAAGGCCTGGCCATCCTTGAACGAGGCGGAACGGTTTTGCCGGTCGGGGTTGTTTCACCCCTCCACCACCGGGCGCATGCGCTCGAAGCGACGAATTCGCATCGACATGGGGCAGGTCGAACCGGCCTTGGCCCTGGTCCGGACACTCCCGACCACACCCAACACTCGGCTCATCGAAGCAACGGCGTTGCTGTCCCTGGGGCAGACGGAGAGAGCTGAGGAGACAACGGCAGGTATTGATATCCCCGACCAAGACATCCGACTGGCCCTCGAGCTCTCAGTCATTCGGGCCGAGGTGGAGCGGCAAAGGAGCCCGGACGACCACGCAGCACTAGTGCAGGCCATCGACATGGCTCGTGTCAAGGGGTTCTGCCGGACAGTCGTCGACGGGCCCCCCGGCCTCGTTGGCGATCTGATCGCCTTCCTGGTGCGCTCCCGTCGCGACGACTACACCGACTCGCTCCTCACCGCCGCCCAACGTCTCCAAGCACGCCGCGCCGCCCGGGCAACTCCGGGAGGCACCACACTGACAGAGCGGGAGCAGGAAGTTCTACGTTGCTTGCAGACGCGGCTCACGACCAGGGAGATCACAGGCGAGCTCTACATCTCCATGAACACGCTCAAATCCCACCTCAAGAGCATCAATCGCAAACTGGGTGCGTCCTCGCGGTCCGACGCCGTCGCCCGCGCCCGGACTCTCGGACTGCTCTGAGCCTGCACCCAGCCCGCTCCTCCCAGTTCCCATCACGGCGGCGGCGGTTGCAATCACCCCCGATGGGGTGATGACTCGATGATGGCAAAATGCCAGACTCAGCACTGACGGGTGGGGCATGGACCCCAAGGGGGACAACTGGCTGGGCCGCGAACTGCAAAATGTGAGCTGAATGCGAGATCCACAATAGGAGGATTGAAACTTGTTGGCCTACACGTACCCCTTGCTGAGCGTCTTTTGGTCGGTGTTGATCTTCTTCGGCGTCGCGCTGATGTTCTTCTTCATCGTCTGGTGCTTCATCGACAACTTCCGGCGCCGCGACCATCATGGCTGGGCAAAGTTCGGATGGACGATCTTCATCCTGTTCTTCCCGATCCTCGGAGCCTTGGTCTATATCATCGCCCGCCCCGCCGACATCGAGTGACAATCGGAGGAACGACATGGCAACCGAAGCAGAGACGGACGAATTGGGACCGGTGGACTACCTGGTCGTCGAGTTCCCCGCTGGCCTCTCGCACTTTACCGGCGACATGGCAGCCGAGCTCAGCAAACTCATCGACGCCGGGACGGTGCGTCTGCTGGACCTCGTCATCGTGGCCAAAGACCAAGACGGCACGATTGACGCCATCGAGGTGGAAGATCTCGAACACGTCGATGAGCTGAGGGTGGCCGAAACGCAGCTGGCCGAGCTCCTCGCCGCCGAGGACATCGTGAACCTCGCTGCGGCCATGGAGCCGGGAACGGTAGCGGGTGTACTGGTGTGGGAGAACACCTGGGCCGCTCCGTTCGCGTCGGCAGCCCGGCGCTCCGGCGGCCAGCTCATCGCCAACGGGAGGATACCTATCCAAGCCATACTCGCCTCGCTTGAGTCGGGCGAGACAACCCAAGGAGGGTGAAATGCCACTTCGACCTGCACGTGCCGCCCGCCGCGGCGTGATCGGTGCCCCCGTTGCCCGCACGGCAGCTGTCGTCGGTACCGCAGCCGTGGTGACCCACGGTGTGCGCCGCCGCGAGGACCGGCGTGAAGATCGCCGGGAGGACCGCCGCGAGGACCGAGAAGATCGGCGCTGATCGCCAACGAGACGGCCTCGTGAGGAGGCCGAGGGGCGCCGGAGCGATCGTCGTATCCAGAGGACTGCAATGAAGCCAACTTCTGATGACGGAAGCGCACAACACCTCACCCCGAATGAACGGGCCGCCAAGGGGAAGGCGGCTCGTAAGGCAAACCCTCGAGAAGGGCACGCTGCCTGGTCGGCATCGCAACGGACGCTCCGTCCGATGTCCCTTCTGCTCGAGCAGGAGGAGACCCGTGTGCCCGAATTGGTCCCCATACGCCACGGCCGTATGGCCACCTCGCCCTTCGCCTATTTCCGGGGAGCCGCGCTGCCCATGGCGGCGGACCTGGTCACCACCTCGCAAAGCGGTCTGCGGGTCCAGCTCTGTGGAGACGCCCACCTGTCGAACTTTGGCGGCTTCGCGTCGCCCGAACGTGAGCTCATCTTCGATGTCAACGATTTCGACGAGACGGCTCCCGGACCGTTCGAATGGGATGTGAAGCGGCTGGCTGCCAGCCTCGAAGTTGCCGGCCGGGCCCTGGAGTTCGACGACGATGCGAGGCGGAAGGCCGTTCTGCGGGGCGTGCGTACCTATCGCGAGGCGATGCGTCATTTCGCCGGGATGGCTCGGCTCGACATCTGGTACGCCAAGCTCGATGTCCCCACCATTGTCGCCCTGTGGGGTTCGGAGGCCGGGACTGGTGCCCTCAAACGACTGCGGCGAGCGAGCGGCAAGGCCGAGTCAAAGGATCACCTGAAGGCCCGTGACAAGCTCACTGGCATCAAGGACGGTGAGCTGAGGTTCCTCAGCGATCCGCCGCTGCTGATCCCGATCGAAGAGCTTTACAGCCGGTCCGACGAGGCGGCACAGGTGGAGGCGGTCGTCCACGGCGCGCTTCGCTCCTATCGGCGGACGCTCAGTAAGGATCGCCGTCAGCTGCTCAACGAGTATCGCTTCGTCGACTTGGCTCGAAAGGTCGTCGGCGTGGGCAGTGTAGGGACACGGTGCTGGGTGGCCCTCTTCGTTGGTCGCGACGAGTCAGACCCGCTGATGCTCCAGGTGAAGGAGGCCGAAGCTTCCGTTCTCGAGCGATTTACTGGAAAGAGCGACGCATCGAACCACGGCCAGCGGGTGGTCGAGGGCCAGCATCTCATGCAGGCGGCCAGTGACATCTTCTTGGGTTGGCACCGGGTCGAGGCTCCGGATGGGACGCGCGATTTCTACATGCGCCAACTGTGGGATTGGAAGGCATCGGCGGCCGTCGAAACAATGACTCCGGACCTGCTCGGCACCTACGCCAGCATGTGTGCCTGGACGCTGGCTCGTGCTCACGCTCGGTCGGGCGATCCGATCGCCATCGGCGCCTACCTGGGGTCGAGCAAGGTGTTCGACCGAGCGCTGGCCGACTTCGCCGCTGCCTATGCCGATCAGAACGACGATGACTTCGAGGTATTCACCCGTGCCATCAAGGACGGCTCCCTGGCATCGGAGATGGGCATCTAGCCCGGTGAGGAAGAGTTGACACAGAGCCGCATGGCACCGAAGAGCTGGATAGGAGCGGGACTCAATGGTCCTCGACCTCCTGGTCATCGCTCTCGTCATCACATTGGAGCCCATTCCGCTGCCTTGACGCTCGGTCGTGCTGACGCACGGTCGGGGAGTGCCAGGACCATCGGGGCCTATCTCAGTTTGAACGGCGTATTTGACGAGGCTCTTTCCGATTTCGCGTGTTCGTGCGCCAAGCAGATCGAGCCTGACCGCCGGGCTCTACTGAGTGCCGTCGCATCGGGTGCCATCGTCGCTGAAAGCGGTAGCTGAGTGCCGGACCGGGCTCCCGCGGAGGGAGGGCGGTCGAAGCAGGTGCAGAGACGGAACGGCAACACCTCAGGACCGGAGCCGAACTGATGGACGATCGTTCCGACATTCCCTCCAAATCAAACAATTCATCACCGTCCGATCCCGACACGTTGCTGCGCACCAAGAACTATCGGGTACTCCTCGTGTTCGCGGCAGCGATCGGCGTCTTGGTGTCCCTCGCTTCATGGGGATATCTCGAGCTGATCCACTACCTCCAAGAGTGGCTCTACAAGGATCTACCGGGTGGTCTCGATCTGTCCCCCGTCCCTACGTGGTGGCCGTTACCGGTCCTGGCTGTCGCCTCGGTGCCGATCGCCATCGCCATAGCCCGCCTGCCGGGAAGCGGCGGCCATAAGCCGGCCGAAGGGCTCAAGGCCGGTCCTCCCACCCAGCCGCGTGAGCTTCCCGGGGTTCTACTCGCATCACTTGCCTCGATCGGGTTCGGAATGGTCCTCGGTCCAGAGGCTCCACTGATCGCGCTAGCCGGCGGTTTGGGAATCCTCGCAATGCGATCGGCTCGCAAAGACGCACCGGACCAGGTTCTCGCCCTGATCGCCGCGGCAGCCAGCTTTGCCGCAATGTCCTCTCTTTTCGGCTCTCCGATCGTCGGGGCCGTGATCATCATCGAGGCGGCGGGCTTGGGAGGCGCGACCCTTCCTGTAATTCTGCTGCCGGGACTGTTGGCCGCGGGTATCGGCTCCCTCGTCTTCATCGGCATGGGGTCCTTGACGGGTCTGAGCTCGAGCGCCTACGCCATTCCACCCCTGTCGCTGCCCAAATATCACACCCCGACGCTCTCGGCCTTCGGGTGGACGATTCTCCTTGCCGCCATCGTGGCCGTGGTCATCTTCGTCATCGCACGGATCGGGTTGGTGGTCAACGCGACCACGTTACGCCGCCCGTTCGTTGTTGTCCCACTTGCCGCCCTCACCGTTGGAGCGTTGGCGATCGTCTTCGGGCACCTTAGCGGCAAACCCGAGGACCTGGTCCTCTTCTCAGGCCAAGACACGATGGGGGCGGTGGTCAACCAGGCCGCCACCTTCTCACAAAAGGCCTTTGCCTTATTCCTGATATTCAAGGGCCTTGCGTACAGCGTGTCGCTGGGCAGCGCTCGTGGAGGACCCACCTTTCCGGCCATGTTCCTCGGCATCGTTGCGGGCCTTCTGTGCGCCCACCTGCCGGGATTCTCTGAGGAGCCTGCGGTAGCGGCTCTGATGGGGGCAGCCACGGTCTCGATCCTCCGACTTCCCTTGGCCTCGATCATCATCGCCATGGTCGTGTCACAAGCCGGGGCCTCCACGACACCACTGATCATCGTGGCGGTCGTTGTCGCCTATCTAGTCGTCCTGGCCTTGTCGGCTTCGCTTTCCTCGCGCCTCCCAAGGTCCTTGATTGCGAGCGGACCGAGTGCTGACGAGCAGGGTTCACCATCCAAAGTCGTCACAGATGAGATCCCTCAGTGACCAGGGAATTTCAACGTGTCCCCTGGCCTCGTAGGTGTTGGGCCAATCTTCGACCGGGCGACTAGTCGATGCCTTCGTCCACCTCCGGGTCGTTCCGTCTCCCGACACTCAAGTCCGTCTATGAATTCGACAGTTATGGCGGGGTGGTGCTCCTCATACTCATCACCTATGTGCTCACGATCAACCTAACGACGTCCTGGGGGCCGTCGGTCGTCATCATCGTGCAGATGGCCACTGTCTCCATCATCCTCCGGATCTCGCGAGCACCTCACCCGATTCGAGTCGTTGCCGCCATCAGCCTCATCCTCGCCATTGTGGCGGCCATCGTGGCCCTGCTCCTCCATCACGACACTGCCTCCCGATTCCTGCCAGCAGTCAGCAGCCTGCTCTATCTGATCGCACCCATCTCGGTAATCCGCCGCCTCGTGCGAAGAACGGTCATCGACCTGGAGACCGTCTTGGGAGCAGTTGCTGCCTATCTACTGATTGGAATGTTTTTCGCGTTCGTCTATCGTGCCGCCGCCGCCAACGAGGCAACGGCATTCTTCGGGGTTCAGGGCGATGGGACCTTCGCGCAGGACTTGTTCTTTTCCTTCACGACGCTCACGACGACGGGATATGGAAACCTCGTCCCGGCCGAGAATCCAGGCCAGGGTCTTGCGGTGGCCGAAATGCTCATCGGCCAATTGTTCCTCGTGACCGCGGTGGCCAAAGTCATCAATTCATACCAACCGGTGAAGCGTGGACTCGGTGTCGAGGAGTCGGACTCGGCGCAAGGCGATCCAGCTTCAGACGATGACTCGTAGCGAAAGAGCGGGGCTGATGCCCAACGCGCCCCAGGCCACATTTGTGGACTGTCTCGTGGGATGTGGTGCGAGCAGGGACCGAAGGCCATGAGTACAACGGACGACGAGTCCGGCTGGGGTCTTGACAACCTTCCCCTACTAAAGAGAGTACGGCGTGGCGTCAAGTCGCTCGAACGCAGCTACTCGGGTTCCTCGGCCGAGCATCTGTGGAATCGGCTCAACGCCATGGACTTCATCAACAAGGGAATGCTCTTTGCTGCTGTGCTCCTGTTGTGCTTCTTCCCATTCATCATTGTGGGGAACGCGCTTGCCGGGCAGTCGGCAGTGACGGGCTTGGTGCGCCACCTTGGTCTGAATCAACAGGCAGCGCGAGACCTCAGCGGGCTCTTCGCATCATCCTCGGCGACTTCCAATGCGGTGACCGGCACCGCCTACCTCTTCTTCATTCTTGGGGGAATTGCGGCAGCAAGCGGAGTGCAAGACCTCTACGAGCGCTCGTTTGAGTTGAAGGCTGGGGGTCTCAAGGACGTCGGACGTCGGTTCGCATGGCTCGTGATGACGGTTGGCTGCGTCTCCCTTGCCGCGGTGGCCGGACCTTGGTTGCGCACTGCAGTCGGTCTGTGGCTGGTTGCCATTTTGGCGCTCGTCGGACTGACCTTCTTCTGGTGGGGGACGATGTGGTTCCTGCTGTCGGCGAGGGTGTCGTGGCGCGCCCTGCTGCCATCCGCAGTGGCAACTGCGCTGTTCTGGGTGGGAATGGAGGCGGTGTTCTCAGTTATCTTCTCCGGAACGATCATTTCTGACGACAAGAAGTACGGTCCGATCGGGGTTGTCTTCGCCCTCATGTCCTGGCTTATCGCCATCGGTGTCGTCATCATCCTCGGCGCGGTTGTCGGGCTTGTCTGGCGAGAACGTGATCTGTCCTTCTCGCGGGCCGTCCGCTGGCTGATGCGATCAGGCCGAAAGAAGAGTGGGCGGACAATTCCCCGCGAAAAGGGTGGGGCGACGGAGAAGGGGCCGTGAGCCCTTCTCATGGGTGATTGACACGAACGGCTTCCATATACATGTGGCCGAAAGAGGTAGCGGGCCTCTCACCGTTCTCGGTCACGGCTTCCCCGATACCGGCATCAGCCTTGGTTGAGAACTGCCAGCGAGATACCACCGTTGACCAGGGGAAACGTTGTGGTTCTGACAACGAGTGGAGGTGATGGGACTCGAACCCACGACTTCGACCTTGCAAAGGTCGCACTCTAGCCAACTGAGTTACACCCCCGTGAGACGCCGAACTCGGATCGGTGACGGCGTCGACCGGCGCGTCGACCATCGGGACGTTGGGCCGAAGGGGCGACAGCTCATCCTATCGGTTCGCATGTTTGCCCTCTCTACCCTCGGCCACCACCTGCCGATGCCCCGACGCCGGAGGGGGCGAATGCGGTCCGCGCCATCGGCCGGGCGACGCGGGCCGGGTGACCGTTTGGGCGTGATCAGTTAGGGTGTCCGAGCGGCACCGGGGTACTTGCGGGTACCCGGCGGTCTGCCGCCCCGCCATGGCGGGAACACGTCCGAAGATCGGAGGAATCCCCGTGCCCGTCTCATCCGATACCAGCGGTGCGCTTCTAGGTGTGGCCCAGCACGACGCCGGCGCCCTCGAAGGCCTGTTCCAGGCCCGACTCGACAACCTCGAAGCCTCCGGGCTCGACGCCCGGACCTACTCGCTGTGCAACATCGCCGCCCTGATCGCCGCCGACGCCGCACCGGCCTCCTATGTGTTCCAGGTGGCATTCGCCCTCGAGTCCGGCGTGACCCCCGAAGAGATCCTGGGCCTCCTGGTGGCCCTCAACCCCACGGTGGGCAACATCCGCATCGTGTCGGCGGCCGCAGAGATCGCCTTCGCCCTCGGCATCGAGCTCGATGCCGAGCGAGAGCTGAGGGAGCCGCCGATGCCGTTCATGCGCAGACGCCCGCTGCTCCGGGCCGCCGCCGTCGGCGGCGTCGCCTACATGGGCGCCAAGGCCGGGACCAACAGGGCCATGCAGCCTCAGGCCTGCCACAGCTCCGGCTGCGGCCGGCCCCTGCACCGACCGCACCGGCGGCTGCGCCCGCTGGTCGAGGCCAGCGTCGCTCGGCTGACCCAGCTGGCCTCCTCCACGACTCCGGCGCGCTCACCGACGAGGAGTTCGCCGCGGCCAAGGCGCAGGTCCTGGGCTGGTGTCCTGCGGCACCGTCAGGAGCCCGGTCGGCCGTGCCGGGCCCGTTCGAAGGACCGGTCGATCTCCTCCCACGCCGCCTCGACCCCGTCGAAGCCGCCCACCTTGGTCAGCTTGTCCGGCTCGAGGTCCTTGTAGACGTCGAAGAAGTGGGCGATCTCGAAGGTCAGATGGGGCGGGAGCCCGTCGAGGTCGGTGACCGCCTCCCACATGGGATCGCCGCACGGCCACCGAGATGATCTTGGCGTCCGGGCCCTTCTCGTCGGTCATCCAGAACACCCCCACCGGCCGGCACTCGACCAGGCAGCCGGGGAAGGTCGGCTCGTCCAGCAGGACCAGCACGTCGAGGGGGTCGCCGTCCTCGGCCAGGGTGTCGGGCACGAACCCGTAGTCGGCCGGGTAGAAGGTGGCCGAGAAGAGCCGCCGGTCGAGCCGCATGAGGTGGCGCTCGTGGTCGTACTCGTACTTGTTGCGGCTTCCCCGGGGGATCTCGACGATGACTTCGATGGTGCGATCGGTGCTCACGTCGCCGTGCCTTTCTGGTCCCCCTGTCCGACCCCCATTGTGCCCGACGACTGACCCCGGGCCGGACGGGCACCCGTGAACCGGCCGACGTCACCGGGCCGCCGCCCGGGCCCAGGAGGAGGTCGGGGCCCCGGTTGCTATCGTTGGTCGATGAGCGTCGAGACCGCACGCGGGGCCCAGGCCGGGAGCAGGCCCGGACGCCGACCAGCGGTTCTTCGCCCGTCAGCTCTCCGACCTCGACTTCAACGACCGGCTGCTCGACCTGGTGGCCGACACCGAGACTCCCCCTGCTGGAGCGGGTCAAGTTCCTGGTCCTGTTCAGCGAGCGGATCGACGAGTTCTTTCAGGTCCAGGTGGCCGGCCTGCGCCGCCAGGTGGTGGCCGGCATCAAGAGCCTGGCCCTCAACGGCGCGCACCCCGGACCAGCTGCTGACGCGACGTCCGGGACTCGCTGGAGCGGATGGTCCGCCGTCAGGAGGCACTGCTGTTGGACGAGGTGGTCGCCGGCCCTCAGGGCCGAGGGGATCGAGCTGTGCGACTGGGACACGCTCGACGGCGGCGACCAGCGCCTACCTGCACGAGGTGTTCGACCGACTGATCCTGCCGGTGGTCACCCCGCTGACCGTCGATCCCAGCCACCCGTTCCCCTACATCTCCAACCTCTCGCTCAACGTCGGCGTCGAGGTCCGCAACCGCAACGACGACACCTCCCGGTTCGCCCGGGTCAAGGTGCCGCCCAACGTGGCCCGGCTGCTGCCCCTGCCCGGTGGCGACCGGTTCATCCCCCTCGAGCAGACCCTGGTGGCCTTCATCGACGAGCTGTTCCCGGGCATGGACGTGGGGGAGCCCTGCATCTTCCGGGTCACCCGCGACGCCGACCTGGCCCTCGACGACGATGCCGCCGACGACCTGCTGCTGGCCCTCCAGGAGGAGCTGCGGCGCCGCCGGTTCCTCCCCGTCGTCCGCCTCGAGATCGACTCGCGGACCTCGGAGGGCCCGGTGGAGCGCCTCACCGAGGAGCTCGGCCTCGGGCCCGACGACGTCTACCGGTTCGCCGGCCCGCTGGGCCTCGACTGCCTGTGGGCCATCCACGCCCTCGACCGCCCCGACCTGCACGACGAGCCGTGGACGCCGCTGGTCCCGCCGGCCTTCGCCTCGGTGGAGCGGGAGGAGGAGTCGAGCATCTTCTCGGTCCTCGACCGCCAGGACGTGCTGGTCCACCACCCCTACGACTCGTTCTCGGCCTCGGTCGAGGAGCTGATGAACGAGGCGGCCGACGACCCCCACGTGCTGGCCATCAAGCAGTGCCTGTACCGGACCTCCGGCGACAGCCCGGTGGTGGCCGCCCTGGTGCGGGCGGCCGAGCACGGCAAGCAGGTGGCCGTGCTGGTCGAGGTGACCGCCCGCTTCGACGAGGAGGCCAACATCGGGTGGGCCCGCGCCCTCGAGGAGGCCGGCGCCCACGTGATCTACGGCCTGATGGGCCTCAAGACCCACGCCAAGACCACGCTGGTGGTCCGCCAGGAGGGCGAGGCGGTCCGGCTCTACTGCCACGTCGGCACCGGCAACTACAACCCGAAGACGGCCCGCATGTACGAGGACCTCGGGGTGCTGTCCTCCCGGCCGGCGCTCGGGGCCGACGTCACCCGGTTCTTCAACTACATCACCGGGTTCAGCCAGCCCCCCCGCTACCAGGAGCTGGTCACCTCGCCCGGGCGGGATCCGCGACCGGGTCATCGACTGCATCGACGAGGAGGCCATGGCCGGTCCCGACGGCCGCATCGTCATCAAGGTCAACGGCCTCGACGACGTGGCGGTCATCGACGCCCTCTACCGGGCCTCCCAGGCCGGGGTGCCCATCGACCTGATCATCCGGGGCATCTGCTGCCTGCGCCCCGGGGTGCCCGGGACTGTCCGAGACCATCCGGGTCCGCTCCATCGTCGGGCCGGTTCCTCGAGCACTCGCGGATCCTCCGCTTCGGGGGCGGCGCCAACGGCCCGGCCACCTACTACATCGGGTCGGCCGACCTCCGCCGGCGGAACCTCGACCGCCGGGTGGAGGCCATGATCCCGGTGGCCGACCCCGACGCCGTGGACCAGCTCGAGGAGATCCTCCAGCTCAATCTGGCCGACGACACCCAGTCGTGGTCGCTCGACGCCGACGGGACCTGGCACCGGATCCCGACGGTGGTCGGGATCGCCACCCAGGAGGCCCTCCAGGCGGCGGCCCTGGAGCGCAGCTCGCTGCTCGACGACTCCCGCTGAGCCCGATCGCCGTCGCCGTCGAGCCAGCGGCCCGGGCGCCGGCGCCCGTAGGCTGGCCGCGGGTGAGCGACGACGGGTCCCACGAGCCGGCGCCGGACCGCGGCGGACGCCGGCCGGCAGCCGCCGGAGGGTCGCCGGCGGGCCCGGCGGATGGCCTGGCTCTACGCCGGCGGCGGCCGTCGATCCTGCTGCCCTGGATCGTCTACCTGGCCGTGACCCTGCCCCGCCGGCAGTTCGACCGCCACTACCGGGCGGCCTGGGTCGGGTTCGACGTCATGCTGGTCTTCGCCATCGCCCGCACCGCCTACATGGCCTTCCGGGTGGACCCGCGGGTCCAGTTCCCGGCCACGGCCACCGCCACCCTGCTGTTCGTCGACGCCTGGTTCGACATCACCACGTCGGGCGGCCGCGCGCCAGTTCTTCGAGGCGCTGCTGCTGGCCGCTGTTGGTCGAGATCCCGGCCGCCGTCTTCTCGCTCTACCTGGCCCGTCGGTCAACCGCCGGGTCCTCGAGCTGGCCCGGCATCGGCCGGCCGGCCATCCGTGGCCTCGCGGCGACGGAGCCGCGCCGGCGGCCGCGGCGGCGCCGAGGCCGGTCGACCGACGACCGGCCGAGCGCGGGTCGACCCGCGGTGGCCGCCGTCGGCTCAGGCGGTGATCTTGTCGATGCGGGCCATGCACGTCGTCGGTGAGCTTGGGCAGGACGTCGAGGGCGGCCAGGTTCTCGTGGACCTGCTCCACCCGGCTGGCCCCGGTGATCACCGTGGAGACGTGCGGGTTCTTGGCGCACCAGGCGATGGCCAGCTGGGCCAGCGTGCAGTCGAGCTCCTCGGCGATCGACTGGAGGCTGCGCACCTTCTCGTTGCGCTCGGGGTCGGTGAGCAGCTTGGCCAGCCACTCGTAGCCGGGGAGGGTGGCCCGCGACCCCTCGGGCACCCCGTCGAGGTACTTGCCGGTGAGCAGGCCCGAGCTCAGCGGGCTCCAGGTGGTCAGGCCCAGGCCGATGCCGTCGTAGAGCGGGGCGTACTCCTTCTCCACCCGGTCCCGCCAGAACAGGTTGTACTGGGGCTGCTCCACCACCGGCTTGTGGAGGTGGTGGCGGTCGGCGATGTCCCACGCCTCGCGGAGCTGCTCGGCCGACCACTCCGAGGTGCCCCAGTAGAGGGCCTTGCCCTGGACGATGATGTCGGACATGGCCCACACCGTCTCCTCGATGGGCGTCTCGGGGTCGGGCCGGTGGCAGTAGACCAGGTCGACGAAGTCGAGGCCCAGGCGCTCCAGCGAGCCGTCGATGGCCTGCAGCAGGTACTTGCGGTTGAGGGTGTTGCGCATGTTGACGCCCGTCGTGGATCCCCCAGAACAGCTTGGTGGAGAGGACGTAGCTGTGGCGGGGCCAGCCCAGCGAGGCGATGGCCTCGCCCATGATCCGCTCGGACTCGCCGGCGGAGTAGGCCTCGGCGTTGTCGAAGAAGTTGACGCCGGCGTCGTAGGCCGCGGCCAGGCAGTCCTCGGCCAGGCTGCCGGCCAGCTGGGGCCCGAAGGTCACCCAGGAGCCGAACGACAGCACGCTGACCTTCAGAGCCGGTGCGCCCCAGACGTCGGTACTCCATCTCCATGCGTCACTCCTCCCGATCCCGTTTCGTCGAATCCTACGGTCTCGGCCCGACGGGGCATCCCGGCCTCCGCCACGGTCTTGCTCAGGAGGGCGGCCCCACCACGGTGACCAGCGTGCCGATGGGGGTGAGAGGCCACACCAGGGCCGCGGTGGCGATGGGCATCTCCACGCAGCCGTTGCTCTGGGGGGACCCGTAGCTGGCCCGGACGAATCCGTGCAGGGCGTCGCCACCGTTGAAGTAGCTGGCCCAGGGGACGGCGGGGTCGTCGTAGGTCGAGCCGTCAGGATTGGTTCCCTGCATCCGCGAGCTGGTGACGTGCTCGAAGACGGGGTAGGTGCCATCCACGGTGTCGGCTCCCGGGGCCCCGGTGTTGACGGCGACGCCGGTCATGGTGGGGGCGCCGTTCTCGTAGAGGGTGAGATTCTCGGGAAGCTGTTTGGACACCAGCACGTAGGTGTAGGGGCTGGTGTCGGTCTTGCCACCGGCCACGGCGGCCAGGAGGGCCGTCCAGACGTTCTGGCCGGCCAGGCCGTCCACGGTGAGCCCGTTCTGGCTCTCGAAAGTCATCACCGCAGCCTTGGTGATCACGTTCTCGCTGCCCTCGGTCCACAGCGAGGTGAGGTCCGGGGGAAGCGTCGTCCACCGCCAGGCGAAGGTGCCGGACTGGGCGGTGGCGGCCCCGTTGGGGGGCACACTTCCGGTGGCGGTGAAGCTCAGCGGCAGGTAACCCGTTTCGGCCAGCAGCTGCTGCAGGCGCTCGGTGCTGGCCTGGGCCACGGTGAAGCTGACCGTCACCGGTGCGGCCAGCACGGCGCCGTGGGTGCTGCGGGTCCCGTCGACGCCCGCCGGGATGGTGAGGGTCTCGGCGGTGGTGGGGATGAACGGCGCCGTGGCCTCGAAGACCAGCGAGGTGGGTCCGGCCTTCTGCCAGGTCCCACCCACAGCCGGTGAGAACGTCGGGACGGCCGTCCCCATGGTGACCGGCGCGGAGAGGTTGACCGTTACCACCTGGTTGGAGGGCACCTGGGTGGCACCCTGGGCCGGCGTGGTGGAGACCACCGTGAGGGGGGCGAGAGCCGTGGTGGCGGTGACGGCGGCTCCGCCCGCCTTGGCCGTGGGGTCGGATGCGCCGGTGTGGTGACCCACGACGAAGGCACCTACGCCCACGGCCACCACCACGACGGCCACGCCGACGGCGATCAGCGTCCGCCGGTGCCGCCTGGATGGGGGTACGAGGATCGTGTAGTCGGCCATGGCTCCTGGTAGGCAGGTGGAGTCGGCGGAGACGACCAGTGGCTCCGCCACCCGAGATACGGGGCTGTCCGCCTCAGACGTTACTCACCATGGAGCCGAAGTCGGTCGCGGTGGCCGGTTCTCATCTCTCCGAACTATCGGGTCGCCCCGGTTTCCGCTCTGAGCCATCGGCCTCCCTCCTGGCCTGGGATCAGGCGATCCGGAGCGGTCAGCCGCCCGCGTTGAAGGCCGTCGGGGCTGGTTGACTCCGCCTGGCGCCGTCAGCCCCGGTCGATCGCAGGTCGGGTGGTGGTCCGGCCGGGTCGTGGCCCCGGAGACCAGGTCGTGGAGGACCGGCAGGAAGCGTCGCCGGCCAGCAGGCGGTGGACGTCGGCCGCCGGGTTTCCCGGTGATCAGAAGAAGCCCTGGGCCAGGTCACAACCCATAGCCCGCACGGCGGTGAGCTGCCCACAGGTCTCGACACCCTCGGACACTCGAGGAGAACCCCAACGAGTGGGCCAGATCGATCACCGAGCGGACGATGATCGAGTCCAGGGGTTCTCGTCGACACCGGACACGAACGATCGGTTGCCAGTGCCGAAGTCGTCCACCGCCAGGCGAACACCAGATCGTGAATGGACGTGAGAGCCGACGTCACTGCGAAGGTGTCGTCCACCAGGACGCTCTCGGTGATCTCGAGGCAGAGGGACCGGTAGGTATCGTCGGAAATCCGTCCGCACTTGGTTCGTGGTGGCAAGGCAAGGACCCCCACGACCAGCGGCTACTGCACCAGGTAGGCGCGGGTGAGCCGTGCCGGCGCGCAGGCCAGCCACCCGTCGAGGACGGCCTCCCGCAGCGCTTTTCTGGTGACCAGCTTCAGTTGGATGAGCACGGCGGCATAATTGTCGAAGTGGGGGATGGTGAAGAAGGCCCCGGGGTTGGCGGCCAACACGGCCTCCTTCTCCGCCAGGTCTTCGACCCGAGTGGCGAGGATCGGCCCCCCCGGAGGCACCTCGGCACCGAATCGCCTGATGTCCGCCTTGCTGAACGGCCGGTCCCAGGCGAAGCCCTTGCCGTCGACGAGCCAGGTGCGGTGCCCATGACGGGATCCTTCGGTCACCTCGGGGAGCTCGAGGGCTATGCGGGCGACGTCGTCGAAGGACACCACCACCGCAGCGTACCGTCGCCCGATGATGCGGCCAGGCCTTCGGTGCTCGGCGCGCCGAGAGACCCGAAAAGGGGCGAGGCGAGGGTTGACACGGCTAACGGCGTAAGCCAGAGTGGGTAACAGCGTTAGCCTCACAAACGAGGGCCTGAGGAGAGGAGAGTCGGAATGGCACAGTCAGAGCACTACCGCAAGCCCGGAATGCTGACGAGGAAGCTCATGAACCCCTTTGTCGTGATGATGATGCGCGCCGGCGTGAGCGTGTGGGGAAGTCGGATCCTCGAGGTCCCGGGACGCACGAGCGGCGTCCCCCGGCGCACACCGGTCAACCTCCTCGAGTTCGACGGGGACCGCTACCTGGTGTCCCCCCGAGGCGAAGGACAGTGGGTCAAGAACGTGCGCGCCAACGATGGCGGGTTGACGCTCCTCCTGGGTCGCCACCGCCAGGAACTTTCCGCTCACGAGCTGACCGACGGCGAGAAGTCGCCGGTGCTTCGCGCTTACCTGCGCAGGTGGAAGATGGAAGTGGGCGTGTTCTTCGATGGGGTGACCGCGGATTCGGAGGAGGCTGACGTTCAGCGAATTGCTTCGGACCACCCGGTGTTCGTGCTCACCGAAGCGAGGCACTGACATGAGCGCCACCGAACGTGGCCTGCTGATGCGTCCAGGCGTTGCCCCCGGATCAGATTCGCTGGCTGGTCTGGCTGGTCTGGCTGGTCCGGCTGGCCCGGCTGGTCCGGCTGGTCCGGCTGGTCCGGCTGGTGTGGCTGGTCTGGCCGGACGGATGGGAGCACTGCGCACGCTTTCCGTGTTGAACCTCGGACTTCGGGTCGATGTCGAATTGGCTACGTTTGTCTCGCTCGGCCACTGGGGAGCATCTGTCGACGGCGCGGTGGCCGTCCGGATCCTGCTGGCCGTGGCCGCTCCCCTGGCGGCCATCGCGGCTTGGTCCCGCTGGCTGGCCCCCAGGTCCACCAGGCGACTCACCGGACCAGCGGCCCTTATGGCCGAGCTCTCCATCTTCGCCAGTGCCACCGCGGCCCTGGTCGCATCAGGCTTGGTACTGGTCGGATTGGTCTACGCGTCATTGGCAGTGGTCAACTCCCTCCTTACCCGCTGGCTGGGGCAGTACACACCTACGCCCGATTCGGCAGGGATGGGGGACAGGCCATGACGACGGCAGGTGCCGTTACCCCTGACGCCGTGCTCCTTGACGGCGAACTCGATCGCCCCCCGACGCCAGAGACGCGGTCGGGGCGAGTGGCCGAGGCTGTCGGTGTGGCGCGGCGGATCCTCGATAACGAGGGTGCCGATGCCATGACCATGCGCCGACTGGCCGACGAGATGGGAATCCAAGCCCCGTCTCTGTACAAGCACTTCTCCAGCAAAGCGGATATCGAGCTCCTGCTGATTCAAGACGCTCTGTTCGCCGTCGGTGAGGCGACCCATCGGGCACTGCACGAACCGGGTCACTACTCCCCGGTGGTGAGCCTGCTCGTGACCTACCGTGCCTACTCGTTGTCCCATCCGAATCTCTATCGGTTGGCCACAAGCGGCCCCCTCGCCAGGCAACGACTGCCCACGGGATTGGAGGAATGGGCCGGGAACCCGTGGTTCGTGGTCACCGGCGATGCCTGCTCGGCCCAGGCACTGTGGTCACTTGCGCACGGCATGGTGATTCTCGAGCTCGATGATCGCTATCCACCCGGTTCAGACCTCGACGGCACATGGCGGGCCGGTGCCGCCGCGTTCGAACGGGCTCCCGATAGTGGCGGCGCCAGCGGTGGCGGCGCGACACTGAGTTGACCGATAAGTCGGACGAGGTCAGTGGCGCCGATCTGTGTCGAGCGACAATGCGGGCGGAGCTACTGCTTTGTCGTGTCCGGACCCACGACGCGTCCGGCCGACCAGACGCAGCTGATCGGCTCTGGGCCCCGATATCCCTTAAGACCTAGAGGGATTCAATGTCGGTGACGGGGGTTCGAGCGGATGAGTCGCGGGAAGCGGATATCGGCTGACGTCATCGGCCGTGCTCGGCTTTCCGAAGTCGCAGGCCGGGATGACGATGCAACCCAGCTGGGCCAACGTCTCGACCCGCAACGTCGTCTCCGCTCTCTCGGCGATCACATCGAGTTCGAGTGCCTTGGCGAAACTGATGATCGACCTGACCAGGGCCCACGCCCGTCGGCTCTCATTCACCACGCCCGTCGGCTCTCATTCAGAGGAGCGACGAAGCTGCGGTCGATCTTCAGAATGTCGATGGGGAAGTCTCAGGCTCAGGCTCCCGGTGGATTGCTACTTGCTTCTGTAAAGAAGGATGGCTTGTCCGCCGATGGTGAAGGGATGACAACAGTTGTTGGCGGTCCGTCCCCGGCTCACCACATTTCGGGCCTCTATGTGGGCATGCTGCTTGACTCCCTCGCCGACCGCCTGTCGACTGATTCCGTCAGAGAACTCCTGTCGAGGGCCGGTGAGACTCGCAGCCTCGAAGAGCTCAGCGCCTCTGCCACCTGGAGTTCCTATGAGGAGTTCCGGAGACTCCTCGAGGCGGCGAAGCGTGCCTCGGACTTGGGTCCCGATGGCGGACGGCACAACCGCAGGCCCAGGATCACTCTGGACACCGAGATCGCCGGAACCATCCAGGCCTTCGGCTCCCCTGCCGCCGTACTTGCCACCAACACTGGCACCAACCCGTTGCTGCCCATCCGACTGTACGAGACGACCGAGGTCGGACCCAACGAATGGACCATCCGAGAGTGGTTCATTGATGGGTTCGATCCCTATCCGGAGTTCTGCGAGTTCGTTGCCGAACAGTTCCGGATGATCCCCCTGTTCTTCGGGCTTCCCGAAGCCGATGTCTCCGAGGAGGAATGTCAGTGCCGCGGTGACGGCGCCTGCCTCTACCGGATGCGGTGGGCGGACCTTGACGAGGCCACATCACGGGCCGAGTATCTCGAGGTGCGGAACGAGCACCTCGAGGCACGCCTCGAGCAGTTGCAGGAAATGATCACTGATCTGGCCTCCAACGAACGGTATGAGGACGTGCTCCAGGGGATTGTCAGTTCTACGATGTCCGCGGTCTTCGCCACCGAGGTCGTGCTGGCACTCGACCCTCGGATCGGCCACTCTCGGAAGATCTACTCGCAAGGTCTCACGGAGACAGAAGCTGGCAAGATCGCTGACGATCTCCTACGGGGCGACCGGAATGGCGTTCGAGTGGTCGAGGTGGCATCAGTGCGTCAGCACTACGGCGTACTCGGCATCGGGGACCACGGAGGTCTGTTCAGGTCCCAATTGCAGAACACCCTGGAAACACATGCCCGGCTGGCAGCCGCCACACTGGATGCCGCAGCCGCACTGGAGGAGGCCCGCCATCAGGCCACGTCGGCACAAGCGCTGTTGGAACTCTCCCGGTCGTTGGCCGAGATCGTCAGCACCGAGGAGATGGCGCAGAAGGTCGTTCTGGCTGTACCCGATGTGATCGACTGCGACCGGGTCTTGCTCCTCCTAGACGATGGAAGCCAGCTTGACCCCGGTGACCGATCCTTTAAGGTCATGGCCTGCTTCGGCTATACCGCCGAGGTGGCGGCATCCCTCAACGGTCGGGTCTTCCTCGGCAGCGAGGTGGGCATGGACTCCGAGTACGGCCTCGTCGAGCGGGTCAACAGCTCGGTCGGGCATGTGGCCACGGTCTCCGCACCCATCACCGTCGGCGGCGAGACCATCGGCTTCATCGTCGTCAGCGTAGCTACTGACCCGGAACGTCTGGCGGTGACGCCCCGCCTCGCCGACCGGCTCAAGGGTCTGGCTGCACAGGCTGCCATCGCCATCAACAACTCCCGGCTGGTCGACCAGATCCGCTATCAGGCGGTCCACGACACCCTGACCGGGCTACCGAACCGAGCGCTCATTCTCGACCGACTCGAGCAGATGCTGGCTCGTGCCCGCCGCAACGAAGTGCCAGTGGCCGTTCTCTTCGTCGATCTCGACGGGTTCAAATTCGTCAATGACACCTTCGGCCACGGAATCGGCGACCAACTCCTACGTGCGGTGGCCGACCGGCTGACGCTGGTGATGCGCGAGGGCGACAGTATCGGCCGTATCGGTGGCGATGAGTTCATTGTGCTGGTCGACGGATCGACCACGGACCTCGGCCCCGAGCTTGTGGCCGAACGGCTACTCACATCGCTCCACAGCCCGTTTGAGATCGACGGTAAGGCGAAGAGATCGCTGGAGCTCACGGCCAGCATCGGTATTGCCGCCGGTCCTCGACCATCGGCCACGGAGCTCCTCCGCGACGCTGACATAGCGCTCTATCGAGCCAAAGACATGGGCAAGGACTGCTTCGTCGTGTTCCGGCCGGAGATGCACCTCTACGACGAGATGCATCTCTCACTGCAAGATCTCGCCATTCCGAAACGGGCGCCGATCGATGGCGAAGGCCTGAACTGACCGGGCTGGGATGGGACGGTTCCCCCGGCGTCTCCCACCGCCGCCGTTGGCCAACGCGGTCCCACCGCGTGGCAAATCAGGAGGACCGGGTTAAGGGCACCCTCGGAGTTGCCGATCTGTAAGGGATGGGGACGATCCCGACGGAGAATCATATTTCTGGCTACTACGTGAAGATGTTGGTCGACTTCATGGGCCAGACCATGACGTCGGAAGACCTCCAAGGGGTGCTGGAGAGGGCGGGCGAGACGAGAACCCTCGGCGAGATGGGCGACCCTGGCTCATGGAGCTCCTATCAGCAGTTCCGCCGGCTGCTCGAGGAACGCGCCAACGCCAACCCCACCCGCCTGTATGAACAGATCGAGCTGCTGTCAGAGGCGCTGAATTCGGAGTTCTCCGATGTCGTCCAGACGCTCGATTCCCCCGGTTCCCTTCTGGCCAGCGGATCGAGCCACAATCCGCTGGTGCCCATCCGGCGGTACGAGACGACCGAGATCGGACCCAACGAATGGACGATCCGGGAGGGGTTCGAGGACAGCTATCCGCCGTTTCCGGAGTTCTGCGACTTCGCCGCGGCGCAGTACGCCCTGATCCCCCAGATGTTCAACCTTCCTCCGGGTGAGGTGATCGAAGAGGAGTGCCAGTGTCGAGGCGATGCGGACTGCCTGTTCCGATTCCGCTGGCAGCCTGACGACCAGTTGCGAGTGGACCACTATCGGAACCGCGCCGAACGGTCCGAGGCCCAGCTCGAACAGATACAGGCCATGATCACTGAGCTTGCCTCCAACGAGAGCTACGAGGACGTGCTCCAGGGTTTCGTCGCCTCCTCACTGCGGATGGCGGTCGGTGTGGGCGGCGCCGTGCTGGCTCTTGGGCCACGGGCAGGTTCGCCACGCAGGCTCTACTACCAGGGAGTGACCGAAGCGGAGGCGGAATCGATCGCCGACGGCCTCCTGGACGGCCAGTCCACCTCGGACCAGGTGATGGCCGTCGACGTGGCGTCGGCCCGTTGCCACTATGGTTCGCTGGCGGTCAACGAGGGCGGCGGTGTCTTCTCCTCGCTCTGTCGGTCCACCCTCGAGACCCATGCCCGGTTGGCAGCGGCCGCCCTGGACACGGCGGATGCCCTCGACGAGGCCCGCCATCAGGCCAACACGGCTACCGTCCTCTTGCATCTGGCCACCTCGCTCACCGAGATCGTGAGTACGCAGGAGATGGCATCCAAGGTGGCCCAGGCCGTTCCCGACATCATCGACTGTGATCGTGCCGCCGTGTTCTTGGACTCAGTGGGCTTACGGGACACGTCCACCGACGTTCTCCGCCTGGCGGGGTCGACGGGGTACAGCGACGAGGAGCTGGCAGTGCTCCGCCCCCGCTCGTTCACCACGGCGCCGCCCGGCGCCCGTGTTGATCAGGGGATCGTCCACGGCGCTCAGGGAGACTCTGCCAGCGTCGCCTTCGTGTCCGCCCCGATCGTCGTGATCGGCGAGACCATCGGGTCCATTGTGGCCAGCGTAACGGTAGGGCCCGAACGCCTCGCTGTCACTCCGCGACTGGCCGATCGACTGAAAGGTCTCGCTGCACAGGCCTCTACCGCCATCGCCAACGCGCGACTTGTGGATCAGATTCGTTTCCAGGCCGTCCATGACGCGCTGACCGGACTTCCCAACCGTGCTCTCATCATGGATCGCACCGAGCAGATGTTGGCCCGTGCCCGGCGATCCGACGTTCATGTGGCCGCCCTCTTCATCGATTTGGACGGATTCAAGGAAGTGAACGATTCCCTGGGTCACGGCGTGGGGGACCAGCTCCTGAAGGCGGTCTCGGAACGTCTGTCGGTCACCATGCGGGAGAGCGACAGCGTCGGCCGGTTGGGCGGCGATGAGTTCGTCATACTGGTCGACGGCGCCACTACGGACGCGGCGCCCGAGTTGGTGGCGGAGCGACTACTGGCGGTGCTTCGGACCCCGTTCACCTTGCCCGGCCTACCCGGGGGCCCCCTGTCCCTCACCGCCAGTGTCGGCATCGCCACCGGCGTCCGCCCTTCGGCCGCGGAGCTCCTCCGCGATGCCGACATCGCCCTGTACGAGGCCAAGGCGGCCGGCAAGGACTGCTTCGTGGCGTTCGAGCCGCAGATGCACGCAGCGGTACAGGACCATCTCCTGCTGGAGATGGATCTCCGGGATGCTCTGGCCCGCGACCAGTTTCGCCTCGTGTACCAGCCCATCTTCAACCTGGCCGGAGGCCAGACCACCGGCGTCGAGGCTCTCTTACGGTGGGAGCATCCGGAACGGGGAATAGTTCAACCGGACACCTTCATCCCCATCCTCGAGGGCACCGGGATGATCGGTGAGGTCGGCAGGTGGGTACTGGACGAAGCCTGTCTCCAGGGCGCCCGCTGGCACGCCCGGGGGTATCCGCTCGACGTCTCGGTCAACGTGTCGGCCCGACAGCTCGACACCGACGGGCTGGTCGACGATGTTCGGGCTGCGTTGCGCTCGTCAGGGCTCCCGGCGTCATCGTTGACACTGGAGATAACCGAAACGGCCATTATCAAGAACGTCGATACCGTGGTGCCGCGGTTGGTAGCTCTCAAGACCACCGGCGTCAGCATCGCCATCGATGACTTCGGAACCGGCTTCTCCTCGCTGGCTCATCTCCAACAATTCCCGGTCGACACCATCAAGATCGACCGTTCGTTCATCTCTTCGATGGCTGAGTCGCCTGAGTCCGGAGCACTCATCCGGGCCCTGGTGCAGCTGGGCAAGACCTTGGGTCTCCAAACGCTGGCCGAAGGAATCGAGGAGTGCGAACAGTACTCACAGCTCGAGCGCGAACACTGTGACAGTGGCCAGGGGTTCCTCTACGCCCGACCTCTCGACACGGATGCCGTCGAGGAGTTCATGGCCGGTCGGTTCAGCAGCCCCCAGGCGATCGCTGGCGCCCGGGCCATCGGAGTGCACCACCCGCAGTGACCACCAGGGTGGGTCGACCTGCGGCGGGCTCGGCCCCGAGGCGGTTCGGATACCTTGTCACGGCCGGACCCCTGGTTCTGGCCGAACATCAGCCGGTCCTACCGGACCAGGTGCGCTTCCACTGTCGAAGTCAGATCTACAGAAGCGCAGGGTCGACTCAGAACGAATCGACGCCCCAGGCCATGAACCGCCCGATTGGCTAGTCGACAGGCTCGCCCAGTCCACGCGCAACGAACGCGATAGCGGCCTCGACGAAGTCATCGTCAGCCACATCCGGCTGGAGAACACGCAGTTGGCCGATGCCGCGGAATAACAATTCGACGATTCTCGCCGTCTGGAGTGGCGATGCCAGGGGCTCAAGCCCCACTCGCTCTCTCTCCGCCTCGAGGATCCCGGCCAGAGTCTGTGCTCCTTGGTCATCGATTCGGTTCAGCTCTTCTCGTACTGCGGGGTTACGTGCGGCGTAGAGGGAGAACTCCTGGTACAAGAGGTTGAAGTTACGACCAGCCTGTTCTGTCTGGTCCCGGATCAGGGCCACGAACTCAGAGATCCGGTCCTCCGGTGGCACCTCGGAGTCCGCCAGTGCACCTCGGATGGCGTCCATCTCCCGGTCGTAGTTCGCCTTGAACAGTGCGAGGAAGAGGTCCTCCTTGTTCTTGAAGTTCGAGTAGACGGCTCCCTTTGTGAAGCCCGCCACCGCGGCAACCTCGTCGAGCGTGGCTCCGTGGAAACCACGGGCGGCGAAGACTTCGGCGGCAGCGGCCAGCAGATGCTCACGGGTCTGTAGACGTCGTCGCTCGGGGGTGAGGGGCTGGAGGTCCATAGGGGTTGCGCTACGGATCAGTATAGTAAATACTCAAGAGTATGAACGATTCTGTCCAGTATGCTCGGAGCGCAACGGACGAACAGCACGGTCGAGACCGGCCCGGATGCCGTGCGCACCGCCGGACTCGTTCGCCACTTCGGCTCCACTGCCGCGGTGGACGGCCTCGATCTCTCTGTCCGCCGTGGGGAGATCTACGGCTTCTTGGGCCCCAACGGTGCCGGCAAGTCGACGGTCGTGCGGATCCTGTGCACGCTCCTGCGGCCGACGGCCGGGACCGCTTCGGTGGCGGGCTACGACGTAACCGAGGACCCTCAGGCGGTCCGGGTACGGATCGGTGTTGCACTTCAAGACGCCGCCATCGACGATCGACAGTCCGGGCGTGAGTTGCTCTCGCTCCAGGGCCGGCTTTACGGACTGAGCGCCGGGCAGATCCGGATTCGACTCGGGGAGGTTCTCGACCTCGTGGACATCGGTGCGGCCATCGACCGGCGCATCGGCACCTACTCGGGGGGGATGAAGAGGCGTCTGGACCTCGCCGCCGCCTTGATCCACCGCCCCGAAGTGCTGTTTCTCGATGAGCCCACCACCGGACTCGATCCCCACAGCCGATCGGCGGTCTGGTCGGAGGTCGCGAGGCTGAACCGGGAGCTTGGCATGACGATCTTCCTCACCACGCAGTACCTCGACGAGGCGGACACCTTGGCCGATCGGGTGGGCATCATTTCATCAGGCCGCCTGGTGGCCGAAGGCTCTCCGGCCGACCTCAAGCACTCCGTGGGCCACGACGTAATCGTGGCCGAGGTCGGGGGGGATGGCACCGGGGCATTGGAGGCGCTGCGCTCCATCGAAGGGCTTGAGCCTGCCTGGAATGCCGACGGCACTATGACCGTCAACACCCCGGATGGAGCGGCAGCCCTCGGGACAGTGGCGGTGACCCTCGGCCGGGCCGGTCTCCAGCTCAAGGGACTCACCATGCGGACACCCACATTGGACGACGTATTCATGGCGATGACCGGATCTCGGATCGAGGCAGACGGGGCTCTCTTGTGACCGCCGCACAGCCGGAAGGAGTCATCGGGCGGGAGGCGGGCTTCGTCCACGACGTCCGGGCGGTGGCCGGCCGGGCCCTCCGCCAGATCCCGAGGGAGCCGGCCGCGGTCCTCCCAGCCGTCTTCGTCCCTGCCTTTTTCTATACCGTCAACCTCGGCGCTCTGGAGAAACTGGCCGGTACGGCCCTTGACTACAAGGCGTTCCTCCTCCCCATGGCCATTGCCTTTGCAGTAACCGGGATGTCCCGGGCACCGGCCCTGGTGACCGACATCCAGGGCGGCTACTTCGACAGACTCTGTATGACCCCGATCAGGCGGTCTGCGCTGCTGCTCGGCCTGATGGTGGCCGACATGGCGGTGATCGCCGCTCTGTGCCTGCCCGTCATTGCGATCGGTGCCATCGTCGGGGTGCGCTTTTCCACCGGGCTGCCGGGCCTCGTGGTCTTCGTCGGCTTTTCGGCCCTCTGGGGCCTGGCCTTCACTTGCTTCCCCTATGCCGTCGCGCTCAGGACGGGCAGTCCCGCCGCCGTCAATGCGTGCTATGTCGTCTTCTTCCCCCTCTTCTTCCTCACCGATGCCGTGGTCCCGAAGCAGCTGCTCACCGGGTGGTTCTCCGCCATCGCCAGCTACAACCCGGTGACCTATCTGATTGGTGCGCTTCGGTCCCTCATCACATCGGGATGGGAGCTCCGCCCCCTTCTGGAAGGGCTGGCGGCCGTGTCAGGTCTGGCGCTGGTGGGTATGGCCCTCGCCTTCGCTGCGCTTCGGGCGAGGATCCGAATGGCCGACTGAACCGGACAGGTCAGCCACCGCGGTGTCACCGCGGCCCCATTGCCACGACGACTACCTGACCCTGGTCGTCTGTGGGCGCGGTCAGGTCAGCGGTGCACAACCGGACCTTGGGCCAGCCACGGGCCGACTCGGGGTACCACCACCACGGCCAGAATCAGGCCCAGGACGATGCTGGTGGCAACGGCCCACTGGCGTGCGCCGGCCCCGTCCACCTGGTGGCGGGTGTGACGGAGCCAGTCCCGGGGGGCCAGACGGGCCGTGTCGATCAGGTGACCGAGGACGTGGAGCGTCATCACGCCGAGCCACAGGATGAAGCTGGCCTTGTGGACCAGCGACAGTGTCGATCGCCACGAGAACGGTGCCAGCAGAAGGGCGATTCCGCTGGCGATGACGGTCAGCGTGGCCACGACCACGAACGGACCGAGGAGACGCAGGAGGAGCAGGGGCGGACCCTTCTGGCGATAGGCCGGGGCCCCCAGGTAGTAACGGACGAACTTCCACACGGTGCTTCCCATCTTCAGCAGGGTGGGGGGGACGAGGAGCATGCCTATGAACACGTGCAGGGTGATCAGGCGCCCCACCTGAAGGATGGTTGCACCTTCGACGGCCAGGAGGACCAGAAGTACGGCCGCGGTGGAGCCGGTCAGCCGAGCGTTGCCCTCGGTCGGGTCACGACGCGACCGCGACCGTGCCGCCACCGGCGCTTGCCGCCCCCGATCGCCCCCGGGTCGACCGTCGTTCACATCGCACCGCTTCGGAGGGCGACCGGGCCGGTCAGGGCCCACATTCCGTCACCCTCCCGGCGGTCCACACGTTCGAAGATACTGACCCTTCCTGACGGGAAGGTGAACAATTCCGGGGTCGGCCGGTAATCCCGCGGTCTTCATGCTGCCGTTATGTTCATGCGGGACACTTCGAGCCGTGCCTCCACCCAACCGCGGGACGCCGAGGTTGCTCAGCCTGATCTGGCATGGCACCAGCGGCGGGACGACGCCGTCGTGAATCGGGACGGCCGCAGACCCACGTCCCGGGGCTCGTCCCACCTCCGCGGGCGGAGTCGGCACCGGCCTGCCGCGGTCGGCGCGACCGTCACGATGGCCTGCCTTGTGCTCGCCGGCTGCACCTCCGGTCAAGCGGTGGCCAGGCTCCCCGATGCGAGACAGACCACAACCACCACGACCGTGGCTCCCACCACTACGACGACCACCGAACAGCCGGGGTGGACTCCTGTCTCCACCATCGGCGGGGCGATCGCGGTGGACAGCCAGTCGGTGAGCGAGCCCACCGGGCACGTGGTGACCATCTTCAGGTTCAGAACAGGCCGCACCCGCTTCGCTCTCCACGTCGGGAGCTCCGACCCGCCTCGGGGGAGCACAGCCCTACTCCCCGATAACGGTCCGTCGATCGGCCCCGACGAGGCGCCGGCACTGCTGGCCGCGTTCAACGGGGGCTTCGAGGCGACGGCGGGAGCAGGTGGATTTGATGTGAACGGTCAGGTCCTTGAGCCGCTGCAGTCCGGCTATGCCAGTCTCGTCATCGATGCCGACGGGTCGGCCCACGTGGGGGTCTGGGGTCATGATCTCCCCGCCCCGGGCGAGCAGGTGGCCAGTGTCCGCCAGAACCTCACCCCGTTGGTCGCCGGCGGCCAACCGGCGGCCAACGTCGGTGACATCGGCGCCTGGGGGGCGACACTGGGAGGCTCAGCCGCGGTGGCCAGGAGCTCGCTCGCCGAGGATGGTTCCGGCGATCTTCTGTACGCGGCCAGCATGAACGCCCTCCCGCTGGATATGGCCGACGCGTTGATCAGTGCCGGAGCGACGACCGGCATGGAGCTCGACATCAATCCGGAATGGGTCCAGCTGGCATCGGCCATCACGCCGGGCGGCCCGCTGGCACCCGCCATCCCGGGCCAGCGACGTCCCGGTGACCAGTACCAGGTCGGGTGGTCGCGGGACTTCATCACCGTGATGGCCGTCACCTGATGGTGCGGCACCGCCGGGTGCGTGTCCCTGGGCCCGGGCTGCCGCTCGCTTGGTCGCACGCCACCGCAGCGTGTGCCCTGGCTTGGAGCTAAAAAGACAGGCTCTAGTACTTCTCTGGTCGGGCTGCCCGGATTTGAACCGGGGACCTCTGCGTCCCGAACGCAGCGCGCTAACCAAGCTGCGCCACAGCCCGTCGACCGGGAGCCGCCACACGACGGATCCCGGACCAGCGAGATGCTACCCGACCGAGGTGGGCTGGCTCCCCGCGCTGTTCGTGGCCTGACCCTGCTCGGGGGGAGCCACAGGTGGATCGAGCCGCTTGGCCACCACCTTGGCTATCCGGCGCTTGTCCATCTCGGTCACCCGGAGCTCCCAGCCGTCCACGTCGAGCGACTCTCCCTCGGCTGGAATGTGCCCGAATCCGTCGAACAGGAAGCCCCCCAGGGTCACGTACTCACCCTCGGGAAGGTTGATGTCCAGGCGGTCCCGCACGTCGTCGACGCTCATCCGACCATCGGCCAGCCAGCGGCTGCCGTCCACCCGGACCACGTCGGGCTCGTCGTCGGGGTCGAACTCGTCGGGCAGGTCCCCGACCAGGGCGCCGAGCAGGTCCTTGACCGTCAGCACCCCCTCGACGCCACCGTGCTCGTCCACGACGACGGCGAAGGCCCGGCGCTGTCGGCGCATCTCGGCCAGCACCTCGAGGACCAGGTGGGATTCGGGGACGAGGAAGGGTTGGCGGAGGCGACGGGAGATGTCGATGGGGTCCGGTGCCGCCGTAGCGACCGGTCCCTCCCCGTCCGACCGGAACCCCGGCGGACGAGTCCCGTGCCCCGGTAACCTGCCAGCCGGCGCGGAACAGGTCGTTGACGAAGAGGACCCCGATCAGGTCATCGAGATTGTCCCCGTAGACAGGGAAGCAGCTGTGACCCGATTCCCGCACGGCCTGGGTGACGGCATCGACGGTGAGGGGGATGGACAGGGCCACCACGTCCACCCGGGGGGTCATCACCTCGCGGACCACGGTGTCGTGGAGGTCGTTCAGGGCATCGACGATGAACTGCTCTTGGGCGTCGGCTCCGGCGTCGGACCGGGACGCGCCGCACCCGGCGTCGGGCCCGGCCCTCCCGGCCCGGTGGCGGTGGCTCGTCTTCGTGGCGTCGGAACACGGACACGGTGGTGACGCTGTCTGTTGGGACGGAGCCGTCAGGCGCCGGCAGGTACGGGCGTGGACACGACAGAGAGAGGTTGGTAGGACTCGTCGTAATAGGTGCCTCCATCGAGCAGGGAGGTCACGGCCCGGCGCAGCCGGATCGGGTCGAGTGGCTTGACCACCCACCCCTCCGCACCCGACCGACGGGCCAAAAAGACATCAGGACGCCGGTCGAGGAGCATCAGCACCGGCACCTGACCGAGCTTGCCGTAGGAAGCCTCGAGGCGCAGCTCAAGGCAGACCGCCATCCCACCCATGTTCCCCATCTGGAGATCCACCACGACCAGGTCGGGGAGGGACTCGGCCACCTCGGCCATCACGGCAGGACCCGACCGGGCCTCGATGATGGTGATATCCGGGCGCCCGGCGATGGCCGCGACCTCGGCCCTCACCGACGGGGCATCGCTGGCCACGAGGATGGTGCGCACCGCGCACAGGTTAGCGCTCCCCCGTAGGGTCGCCCGCGGGCCCCGCCGACTCGGACGCCAGGGTCACCGGCGCCGTGAACAGCAGGTCGGCGATGGTGCCGAGACCCTCGAGGTCGTGGACGTCGCCGTTGAGCAGCGGCACCCGGTAGACCGGAGCCGGCGCCACCTGGTCCACCAGGTCGGCGAAGGCCTGCTCCTCGCGGTCCGAGGCCGCCGTGTAGCCACTCAGGTTGTCGATGAGCTGATCGAGGGCGGTGCCCGATGCCGGACCGGCCTGAGGTGTCGCAACGCCTCCAGCTGGGCGTCCTCGGCGAATCGGGGCTGGACCCGGTTGACCACGAGGGCGGTGACCGACATGTCCGACTCGGCCAGCTTGCCGGCGAAGTGGACGGCCTCGTCCACCGAGTCGGGTCGGGGCGAGGCCACCAGCACGAAGGAGGTGCCGTCCTGTACCAGCAGCTCGCGCACCCGGGCCGCCCGGGTCCGGAACCCCTCCTCCATGCCCTCGAACGCCTGGAAGAACGTGACGGCGTCGCGCACGATGTCGGCTCCGGCCACCTTGGCGATGGTTCGGAGCAGGGCCTGGGCGGCCACGCCCATGAACTTGAGACCCGGCCCGGGTCGGTTTCATCAGGGCTTGGAACAGCCGGTTCTCCAGAAAGTGGGTGAGGCGCCGCGGGGCGTCGAGGAAGTCGAGGGCGTTGCGTGACGGCGGGGTGTCCACCACCACCAGGTCGAACCCGCCCTCCTCCACCAACTCGTAGAGCTTCTCCATGGCCATGTACTCCTGGGTGCCCGAGAGGGTTCCGGTCAGGTTCTTGTAGATCCGGTTGACCTTGATGTCCTCGGCCTGCTCGGCGGAGTCCGAGTACCGCTGGATCAGGTCGTCGAACGTCCCCTTGGGGTCGAGCATGAGGGCGTGGAGTTCGCCGGGCCACGGTCCCTCGATCCGGGTGGGCCGGTTGGTCAGGTCGTCGAGGCCCAACGAGTTGGCCAGTCGCCGGGCCGGGTCGATGGTCACCACGCAGGCCCGCCGGCCCAGCCGGGCGGCCTCCAGGGCGAATGCGGCCGCCGTGGTGGTCTTCCCCACGCCGCCCGAACCACAGCAGATGACGATCGACTGGTCACGGACCACCCAATCGATCGTGACCCCGGGCGGTTCCGCCGCCACGGTCGTCATGGTGAAACCGGGGCGGGGTCGTGGAGAGCCCGCACCCCGGAGGCCAGAGCGGCGCTCAGCGCGTCCAGCTGGTCAGGCCCGATGGATGCCGCGAAGAGGAAGGGCACCCGCAGCTGCGGCAGCGGAAGCTCGTGGGCCAGCCGCTGGAGCTGCTCTCCCTGGAGCTCCTGACGGGTGAGGCGGAACGTTCGGGCCTCCTCGACGGACGGCCACCAGGTCGGGCCCGAGAGCCACCCCGGCCTCCGCCGACGGCCCGGTCGGCGGGGACGGTCGAGGCCGTCGAGGCTGGGATAGCAGCCGTTCACGATCACCGGACCGAGGGCGATGCCCACCTTGTCCTCGAGCTGGTAGGCGGCCTCGACCACCTCGTTGACCGGCATCTCCTCGGGCAGGGTGACCAGAGCCACCTGGCAGCGGGCCGGATCGGAGAGCAGGTCGACCACCTCGGCGGCCTGGGACCGGATGGGGCCGCCCCGGGCGGCGTCGAGCAGGCCCCCCGCCGAGGAGAGGAAGGTCATGGTGTGCCCGGTGGCCGGGGCGTCCACCAGGACCAGGTCGGCGATTCCGCTGCGCTCGATCTGCTTCACCTTGCCGAGCACCAGGATGTCCCGGATCCCGGGGATGGCGCCGGCCACGATGTCGATGATCCCCGAGGACAGCAGGCGCTTGGAGATCCGACGCATGCCGTGGTCGGCCAGGTACTCGAGGCAGGGCATCGTCGGGAGTGATGGTCCGGGCCCGCACCGTGCCCTTGGGGATGGAGCCGGATCGGTCTCGTCACCGGCCTCAGACTCGGCCCCGGCCGCCCGGAGCACCGATCCGGCATAGTCGAGCGGGTCGTCGCTCCCGAAGGCGGTGGCCACCCCGCCGCGGCCCTCCAACTCGACCACCAGGACGGAGAGACCGGCCTGGGCGGCCATGTGGGCCAGGGCCGCCACCATGGTGGTCTTTCCCACGCCGCCCTTGCCGGCCACGATCAGGACCCGGCTCTGGCTGAAAAAGGCGCTGATCTCCATGACCCCCAGGAGCGTAGTGTCCGACCCCGACGTCAGTGCCCGGTGAACGGGGCGGATTGCCACGATGAGTGCCGGCGGCCGTCCTCGCCGTGGGCGCCGGTGACAGATTGGTGAGAAATCCTGGTCAGACCCCTTGTTTCCGAGGATCAGCGAGAGTACTTTGCGTTCCGGAGGAACCCGGGGGGCATGAAGGGGGAGTTGGACACGTGGAGCAAGCGCTGGACACATGGCAGCTGAGGGCGGCCTGCCGCGGACCGCAGGCGGAGATCTTCTTCCCGCCGGCCCATGCGGAACGCAAGGAGGAGAAGCTCCAGCGTGAGGACCGCGCCAAGTCCATCTGCCAGTCGTGCGTGGTCCGGTCGGAGTGCCTCGACTACGCCATCAGGATCCACGAGCCCCACGGCATCTGGGGCGGCCTGAACGAGATGGAGCGCAAGCAGATGTCCGACCGGCGGGCCGGCTGACCCCGCGGAGAGCGGCACCCCTCTGACCGCGGGCCGATCGGTCGGCGCGGTCCCATCTGGTCGGGGTGCGGTCCTACGGCAGTCCGAGCGAGGCGGCGGCGTCACGCACGCCCTTGCTGGAACAGACCGGAGCGGGCCGCTGACCGGTCACCGCGCACACGCCGGCCGTCAGTTGATTGGCCGCGGCCACCACGGCCTGGGTGACGGGATCGGCCGCCTGGGTCAGGTCCCCGGCAATGCCGGCCTGGGACTGCCGGACCAGGACGGCCGGGCTGAAGCCTGAGGTGGAGGTGACCATCCGGTTGCCGATGTCGACGAAGGGGAAGGTGCCCGGTGAGGCGGACGTCCCGGGCCGCTCACCGTAGTGGGCCACGGCGAGCGCCTGAACGGGCGTGAGCGTGGCGATGCGGGCGAAGACGCCCCGCGGCGTCGGCGGCATCGGAGTACAGCTCGACGGCGGTGAAGGAGAGGTAGCGGACTGGAGTAGTTGGACCCCACGAAACTGAAGGTCTGGATGTCCGGGAACACCGACAGCGGTGCCGACTGCATGTCCTTCAACCCGGCGAAGTGCCCGAAGCGGGACAGGGCCACGATCAGCGGCCACCGCTCGGCGGCGCAGAACGGGCAGTACTCGGCACCGATGTAGAGGACCTCGGGCTTGCCCGCTGTCCCGCAACAGGGGCTGTCCAGACAGCACGCTGGGGGCCACCAGCGTCGTGTCCGGAGCGGTGACGCCCACGGCGTCGAAGACCGAAGCCGGCACCTTGGCCAGCTGGGTGACCACGTCGGTGCGGCGGTGGCCCGCTGCACCTCCTGCTGCCTCGGCTTGGGATCGGTGAGGGCGTAGGTCACCAGCGCGATCACCGCCACCAGAATCACGGCCACCGCGCCCCAGGCGAACCGGGCGGTGCGATTGCGGGCCGCGACCAGCAGGGGCATCAGCACCGCCGGGTGCCGTGGGTTCGACAGCTCCGCCCGTTTCTCCCGATCCGGGGTCGCCCACCTCGGTATCGGTCACGCCGCCATCCCCGGACCGGTGACCCTACTCCACGTAGTCGAACCGGTCACCGACATCCGATCCGTAGTCCGGAGCCAGCACCACGGGTGACGCCGTCACGATGATCACGAAGAGGATGAAGGTGACGAGGTGCACGCCCGAGCACCACAGGCAGATGGCTTTGATGATGAAGAGCTCGGCGATGATCAGATAAATGATCATTCCCACCCCGGTGACGGCGAGAAGGAGCCGGGCCAGATGGATCCGACGGTCGGCGCTCCGCCATGCCGCCGGAAGGCACAAGGCGATCATCGGGATGAAGAACGCCAGGCCCAGCATGGCCACGGGAATGCCCACGATCTCCGACTGCGGGCTGGTGGTGACCTTGGCGCAGTTGATGGATCCGGTGTCGGAGCAGACCAGGGCCACCTTGTCGAAGTGGGTGATGGTCAGGTAGGTGGCGATCCCCAGTCCGGCGATGCTCAGCGTCAAGGTGGCCAAGGGCTGCCATCGCAGCGTGGGCACGGTCGTGGTCACCGGGGGCTGGGGATCAGCCGAGCTTCATGGCGTTGGCCGCGGCCATGACGCCCTTGCTCTGGCATACCGATGCCGGTTGCTGATTGCTGGCCGCGCAGATGGCCGCGGAGAGATAGTTGGAGGTGGCCACGATGGCCTGGGTCACCGGATTGGTCGGATCCTTCAGTGAGGCGGCGATCTCGGCCTGGGACTGACCGGTCAGTCCCCCGGGCTCGTAGGTCGAGCCCGAGAACAGTACCTTGTTGTCCACGTTGATGTACGGGAACGCGATCCCCTGGGTGTTTGCGGGGATGAACCGTGAGCTGGCGTATTTGGCCAGTACCGCCGACTCCGCTTTGGTGGGTGTCTCGAGAGGCTTGTAGCCGTTGCAGCCAGAGGCGCTGGGGTCCACCACGTTGGTGCAGGCCTCGATGGGAACGAAGTTGATGTAGGGGCTGTCGTAGGTGGCATTCCGGAACGAGAAGGTGCTGTAGTCACCGTCCTGCAGGCCTGACGCCGTGGTGTCCAGACCATGCCACGTCCCAAAGCGCGAGAGCGCCAGCACCATGCTCCACCGCTCGGCGGCGCAGAACGGGCAGTACTCGGCTCCGTAGTACATCATCGACGGCGCCTTCCCGTTCAGCTTGAGAGGGGGCTGTCCCGAAATCACGATGGGCTTGTTGCCGGCGAACTCGGCGGGGATGTCGGCCCCCACGGCGTCGAAGACCGATGTGGGGACGTTGGTCACCGTGTCGACCAGGGAGGCCGGAGCCGGCCGCACCGCTTGATGGGAGCTGGAGGTGGGACCGTTCCCGCTGGTGGCCTTCACCACCACCAGGACCACGATGATCACGATGACGAGGCCGACCGCACCCCAGGCCATGGCGGCACCCGACAGCGTGCGCTTCGGAGGGGTGGGTGCCGGTCGACCGCCCGGCCGGGGCTTGTTCCCGCCCCCGCCACGGTTCCCGCCCCCGCCGGACCTGGCCGTGCCGGTGGCAACCCCACCCTTGCCGGTGGGCGCCTTTCCGGTCACCGGCCGGCTCTGGGCCCTGCTCTTGTCCTTGGCGCTCTGGCCCGCGTTTGCTCCCGAGGTCGTGCTGGGCCTGGGCTTGTTTCCCCCGACAGGGGGCTTCTTCTGGTCCTGTGCCATGGTTCCGCAGTCCCCGATTCGTGGCGTCGTCCGAGGAAGCGTAACCGCCAGTTCCGGGCTACCGGCGTCAGGTCACCGCGGTGATCTGGGTGAGAGGGCCGGAGCCGGGCCCGTTCCGGTGGTCAGCCGGGACCGATCAGCCCCGGTCGTGGTGAACGGGCATACACTGACCGGCCATGCTGGGAGAAGCACAGGGGCCGGGCGTGGCGGCGCGCCGGGACGAACCCACACCGGTCGGTCCCGCCCCCGGGTTCCACTGGGACCGGGTGGACGTGGACGGGCACCGGGTCAGCTACGCCGTCTGCGGAACCGGTCCGGCCGCCCTGTTCCTGCACGGATGGGGACTCCGACCCAACGCCTACCGGGCCCCGGTCAAGGCCATGGCCAGGGCCGGTTGCCGGGTCTACGCCCCGGCGCTGCCCGGATTCGGCCGGACGCACGAGTTGGTGAGGGACCAGCGCACCTTCTCGGGCTACGCCAACTGGGTCGGGCGGTTCCTCGACGCCGTGGAGCAGCGTGACGTGGCCCTGGTGGCCGGTCACTCGTTCGGGGGCGGGGTGGCCACGGCCTTCACCTACGAGCAGCCGTGGCGGGTCTCGGCCCTGTTGCTGGCCAACGCCATCGGCAGCCCGACCTGGGCGCTCTTCCCCGACGAGGTGCGGACCATGGTCCAGCGCCCGTTCTGGGACTGGGGCCGGCACTTCTCGGCCGATCTGCTCCACTCGCCGCGGCTGATCCGGCTGTTGCCGATCCTGCTGGAGGACTTCATCCCCAATCTGATGAGCAATCCGCTCGGCATGTTCCGGACCGGCGAGTTCATCCGACGCGCCGACCTCGTGGCCGAGGTCCGGGCCATCGCCCGCTGGGGCATACCGGTGACCGTGGCCTGGTCGGACCGGGACGGCCTGGTACCCCGCTCGGCCTTCGACGATCTCCGGCATGCCGCCGGCGTGGACGGGGTGGTGGTGGACGGGGCCCACGCCTGGCTCATCGCCGATCCGTCCGCATTCGGGGAGTTGGCCATCGAGCGCGCTGGTGGACTCGGGGGCCCTCACCCCGCGCTCGGCCATGGAGCGGGCCTGACGGGGCACGGCCCGCCCGGGAGGGGTAGGCGGCGATAGCCTGACCTGAGTGGTACCCGTCCCCATCCAACCCGCCGCCACCGTGATGCTGATCCGGGACGGCCTCGACCAGGTGGGAGGCTCCGCCGTCGAGGTGTGCATGCTGCGGCGCAATCTGGCGTCCGAGTTCGTGGCCGGGGCCTACGTGTTCCCCGGCGGTTCGGTGGATCCCGAGGATCACGGGCCCGAGGTCGAGGCCCTGTGCCGGGGGCGGAGCGACGCCGAGGCCAGCGCCGTACTCGGCGTCGGGTCGGGTGGGCTGTCCTACTGGGTCGGCGCCCTACGCGAATGCTTCGAGGAGTCGGGCGTGATGTTGGCCCGACACCGCAGCGGTGACACCGGTGCAGGAGGCGACCTCCTCGACCTGTCGGACCCCGCCGTGGCCGCCCGCTTCGCCGCCCTCCGCGACGCCGTCAACGATGGACGGATGGGTCTGCTCGACATCTGCCGGCGGGAGGATCTGGTGTTGGCCGTCGACGCCGTGTACTACGTGAGCCACTGGATCACACCCGAGCTGGCGCCGCGCCGCTACGACACCCGGTTCTTCATCACCGCCGCCCCTTCCGGGCAGGTGGCCAGTCACGACGACACCGAGACCATCGCCACCATCTGGATACGGCCCACCGAGGCGCTGTCCCTTGAGTCCGCCGGCGAGATCGAGCTGTTGCCGCCCACCATCGCCAATCTGCGGAGCATCGAGGGCTTCTCGTCGACCGGGGAGGTGATGGCGTGGGCCAGCCAGGTGACCCACGTGACGACGATCCTGCCCATCGTGCTGGTGGAGGACGGACACGTCCTCATCCTCCGCCCCGGGGACGAAGGCTATGAGGAGGCCCTGGCCGACCGCCTGGCGTCGGGCTCGACGTTCGATCCGGCCCTGGTCGACCTGGCCCGCCAGGCCTGGGGACCCAAGGCCGGAACTGTCTGAGCCGGGTTCGTCAGAGGCTCGCCGGAGCCGGTCAGGCCGTGGTGGTCTCGGCTGTCACCGGTGTCCCGGCGGCGACGGCCGCTTCCACCCGCTCGAGCAGGCGCACCGTGCAGCCGTCCATGGCCACGACCGGGGCGATGGTGGAGATGACCGACTCGGCGATGGCGTCGAACGCCGCCGCCAACGGGCTCCCTTCGTCGAGGGCCACCGGGGTGCCGGCATCCCCGCCGGCCGCCACCGAGGGATGGAGGGGGATCTGTCCGATGAGCGGGACGCCGACATCGGCGGCCAGGCGGGCCCCGCCCCCCGACCCGAACAGCGCGTAGGAGGTGCCGTGGTCGCAGACGAAGTCGCTCATGTTCTCGATGACACCGGCCACCCGCAGGTAGCCCTTGCGGGCCATGTCGGCCGTCCGGGCCGCCACCTTCTGGGCGGCCACCGGGGGCGTGGTGACCACGATGACCTCGGTGCGGGGCAGCATCCGGGCCAGACCCATCTGGATGTCCCCCGTGCCCGGGGGCATGTCGATCAAAAGGTAGTCGAGGTCCCCCCAGTGGACGTCCTCCAAGAACTGCTGGACGGCGCGGTTGAGGATCAGACCCCGCCACATGATGGCGCTGTCCTCGTCGGCCAGGAAGCCCATGGACAGGACCCGGAGCACGCCGTCCCCCACCCGGCGCTCGAGGGGCACCATCTTCTTGTCCCGGGCCTCCACCTCGCCGGTCATGCCCAGGAGCCGGGGCACGGAGAATCCCCAGATATCGGCGTCGAGCACCCCGACGGTCAGGCCCCGGCGGGCCATGGCCACGGCCAGGTTGACGGTGACCGAGCTCTTGCCCACGCCGCCCTTGCCCGAGGCGATGGCGATCACCCGTGCCGTGTCGGGGATGTCGGTGACCGGTGCCGGGTCCTGGGCCAGCTTGCGGGCCCGGGCCATCACCGCCTGGCGCTGCCCGGCATCCATCACCCCGGTGGTGACGACCACCGACCGGACGCCGGGCAGGGCCCCCACATGGGTCTCCACGTCGTTCTGGATCTGGGTGCGCAGGGGGCAACCGGCCACGGTGAGGGCCACTTCGACGGCGACGCTCCCGTCGGGTCCGACCTCGACTCCGGTGACCATGTTCAACTCGACGATGTCCGCCCCGAGCTCGGGGTCGACCACGCCCCGGAGGGCGGACCGGATCGCCTCCTCGGACGGCACCGGCTCCGCTCGGTCCCCCCCACGGTCCTTGGCACCCTCTGACCTGCTCACACCGGCAATTCTACCGGCCGGACCCCTCCGGCCACCCGATGGGATGTACCACCCCGTCGTGGACGCGGGTACGCTTGGGCTTGAAGCGGCGAGCCGTGCCGGAGGAGGAGCCTCCGAGATGGTGCGGATCGGCGCCACGGGCCCGGTCGTTGCCAGCAGCGACCCGGCAAGAGTCGACATCGAAGAGGAGCGCCGATGAGTGCCACCATGCAGACCGTCAGCATTGGGAAGAAGCCCAATCCGGTCACGCTTACCGACGTCGCCGCCTCCAAGGTGGCCGAGCTCCTGGCCCAGGAGGACATCGACGGCCTGGCGTTGCGGGTGGCGGTTCGGCCCGGCGGATGCTCGGGCTTCAGCTACGAGATGTTCTTCGACGCCGATGTGGCCGAGGACGACGTGGTGCGGGAGTTCGGCACGGTCAAGGTCGTGGTGGACACCACCAGCGCCGACCTGCTCAAAGGCTCGACCCTCGACTACAGCGATGGACTGCAGGGCGCCGGGTTCCACGTTACGAACCCCAACGCCTCCCGCACCTGCGGCTGCGGCTCGTCGTTCAGCTGATCTGCTGAAGCCCTGATCTGCCTGCGCGTCGACGGCGCCGACGTCGAGGTCGCCGACGACGGCGCCTCCCTGCTGGACGTGCTACGCGAGCAGCTGGGCATCCGGTCGGCGAAGGACGGATGCAGCCCCCAGGGCCAGTGCGGTTGCTGCACCGTGTGGGTCGACGGCGCTCCCCGGGTGGCCTGTGTGACGCCGGTTCGCCGGCTGACCGGCCGAGAGGTCACCACGCTCGACGGCCTGCCGGTGGAGAGGCGCCGCCGCTGGTCGGAGGCGCTGGTGGCCACCGCCGGTAGCCAGTGCGGATTTTGCACCCCCGGCATCGTCATGCGCCTGGCCGCCCTGCATCCGGCTCTGGACCCGTCGCTCGACCCCGGCGGGCGCCGGTCGGGAACGGGTGACCCCGGGCCTGCCGTCCCGGACGACACGGTGAACCAGGCCCTGCTGGCCCACCTGTGCCGCTGCACCGGTTGGCAGACCATCAGGGAGGCCGCCCGGGCGGTGTTCGATGCCGACGACCCCGTTGGGTCGGCCTCGTCCCCGAGGGATATGGACCGGGCCTCGGCCCGGGCCGGCATCGAGGGTGGGGTTCCCCAGCGGGTGGGCCCCGCCGTCGTCCTGGGCGACGCCGGGTTCGCCGACGACGGTTGCCCGCCCGGGGCCCTGGTGGCGGTGCCGGACGGCCAGGGTGGCTATGCCGTGGCCGAGTCGGTCGGGGAGGCTAGGGCCCGGGCCGGCAAGGTACAGGGTCGCAGCACCAGCCTTCCCCTCCGGCATCCTCTGGACGTGCCCACCGGCGACTGGGACCTGACCCTGCGGACCACCTGGGTCGAGCCCGGCTACGTCGAGCCCGACGCCTCGTGGTGCCGGCCCGGCCAGGTGCCGGCCTCACCGTACGGAAACGGCGGGGCGTTCGGCGGCAAGGTGGACTCACCGGTGGCCGGGGACGCCCGCCGACTGGCCGACGAGCACGACCGCCCGGTGCGGGTCCTCTGGTCCCGTGAGGACGTGGTCCGCCTGGGGGCCAAGCGCCCCCCCGTGGCCGGCGGGATCGACCGTGCCGGGGCGGGGCTCCTCCGTGTAGGTGTCCCTCGGGACGGGGTGGACGAGACGCAGTGGGCGGCCGTCTGTGCCGCCGTGGCCACGGTCGCTCCCGAGCTGGAACTGGTGCCGGAGCCGTTGAACGGCCCTCCCATTGGGTTCTCCCTGCGGGGCGCGGTATGGGCGGAGGCTGCGGTGCTGGCGGCCGGTGCCCGGGCGCTCGGCTCCCTCGGGCCGGGTTCCCACCGGGACGTGGGCATGGAGGTGGTGGGTCCCTCCGGCGGTCGGGCGGTGGCCCGTTGCCTCCCGGACGACTCCATCGACCTGGTCGTGGATGCCGGGGAGGTCCTGGACGACGTGGTGCTGCGCTCGTACTGCATCGGGGCAGCCCACCAGGCGCTGGGCTGGGTCCGATCCGAGGGCATCGCCGTGGATGCCGACGGTGTGGTCCAGGACCTGACCATGCGGTCGTTCGGCATCCTGCAGGCCCGGGCCATGCCCAGGGTCGGCGTGACCATCGAGCCGGCATCGGCCCTGGCGCCAGTCAACGCTTCCGATGCCGTGTTCTGTGCCGTGGCGGCGGCCCGGTGGTTGGCGGACGGGCTGGCGGAGTCGTGGCCCACCGACCGCGCCGGATCGGGCCGACGCTGACGGGGCACGGACGGCCGGGGCCTGTTTCCGCGGGGATAGGCTGACCGCTCGTCGCAACGGCCCGCCCGTCCAAGGAGCGTCCCATGAGCACCCCGATCGGCCCCTACTCGCCCATCGTCGCCGCCGGTCCGTGGTTGATCACCTCCGGCCAGCTGGGCCTGGTTCCCTCGGCGGACGGCGAGCCGCCCGCCCTGGTGGACGGGGGGGCGCCGGAGCAGCTGAGCCAGGCCCTGGCCAACGCCGGGCGGCTCCTGGCCGACCACGGGGTGGGCACGGTCGACGTGGTGAAGACCACGGTCTACGTCACCGACATGGCCGGCTACGCCGCCGTCAACGAGGCCTATGCGGCCTACTTCGGAGACCACCGACCGGCCCGGTCGGTAGTGGGGGTGGCCGGACTGCCGATGGGGGCCGCCGTCGAGGTGGAGGTGTGGGCGTACCGGGCCCGGTGAGCAGCCTCCCGTCCCTGGTGGGTCCGGCTACGGCGTCCAGTTGGTCTGGCCGAAGCGGTAGCCGACCGAGCGGACCGTCTGGATCAGGTGGGCGTGCTCCTCGCCCAACTTGGCCCGGAGGCGGCGGACGTGCACGTCGACGGTACGGGCGCCCCCGTAGTACTCGTAGCCCCACACCCGGCTGAGCAGGGTCTCGCGGGTGAACACCTTGCCGGGCCGGGCGGCCAGGAAGCGCAGGAGCTCGTACTCCATGTAGGTCAGGTCCAGCACCTTTCCCGACACCGCGGCCTGGTAGGTCTCGAGATTGAGGATCAGGGGACCATGCTCCAACAGGTCGGGCCGCAACCCCCGCCCGGTCCGCCAGAACAGGTGGGCCAGTCGGGCGCTCAACTCGTCGGGGTTGATGGGTTCCAGGCACAGGTCGTCGAAGAGGTCCTCCCGCAGTTCGAGCTCGCCCAGCTGGTCGAGGGGCACCACCACCATGACCGGGGCCAGGGGCACCTCCCGCTTGCGGAGGTGCCGACAGAGGAGGAACGCCCCGACCGGGTCCTCACCGCTGCAGATCACCGCACCCGACCACCCGTCCTCGGGCTCGTCGATCTCGGCCGCTTCAGGCTTGTCGATGCCCCGCCAGGGGTAGCCGGACCGGTCGAGGACCCCGGTCACCGACGCGGGGGGGACGGTGGGGAAGCACAGCAGTGGTTCCATGGCGGGCTTCCCCCTTTCGTCGGGATGTATCGGGTCGGGTCGGCGGGGTTACAGCAGTGGAAAGTAGCGGTCCAACTCGAACTGGGAGACATGGGACTTGTACTCGGCCCACTCCGCCCGCTTGTTGCGGATGAACCACTCGAATACGTGCTCGCCGAGCGTCGAGGCGAGCAGCTCGGATGTCTCCATCAGCCCGAGCGCCTCGTACAGACTGCCGGGCAGGTGGAGGATGCCCTTGTTGGACAGCTCCTCCGGACTGAGGGCGAAGAGATTGGCGTCGGCCTCCGGGGGCAGGTCGTAGCCCTTCTCGATCCCCTCCAGGCCGGCGGCCAGCATCACGGCGAAGGCGAGGTAGGGATTGCAGGCGCTGTCCGGTGAGCGGTACTCCACCCGGGTGGACTCGAACTTCCCGGGCTTGACCACCGGCACCCGCACCAGGGCCGAGCGGTTGTTGCGGGCCCACGAGACGTGGATGGGGGCCTCGTACCCCGTGACCAGGCGCTTGTAGGAGTTCACCCACTGGTTGGTCACCGCCGTGATCTCGGGGGCGTGGCGCAGCAGGCCGGCGATGAATCCCTCGGCTATCTCGGACATGCCGCCGGGGCGGTCGAGGTCGACGAAGGCGTTGGTGTCCCCGCGGAACAAGGACATGTGGGTGTGCATGCCGGATCCCTGCACCCCGGCCAGCGGCTTCGGCATGAAGCTGGCGAACACCCCCTGCTGACGGGCCATCTCCTTGACCACCAGGCGGACGGTCATGACCGTGTCGGCCATGGTCAGGGCGTCGGTGTAGCGCAGGTCGATCTCGTGCTGGCTGGGGGAGTCCTCGTGCTGGGCGTGCTCGACGGGGATGCCCATCTCCTCGAGCGTCAGCACGGTCCGCTGGCGGATGTCGCTGGCCCGATCGGCCACCGTCAACTCGAAGTACGAGCCGGAGTCGAGGGTGACCGGCGGCGTGGAGGGGTCACTGTCGGCAAAGTAGAAGTACTCGATCTCCGGGGCGGCGTAGAAGGTGAAGCCGAGGTCGTGGGCCCGGTCGAGGGCCCGGCGCAGGACGTGCCGGGGGTCGCCCTGGAACGGTGAGCCGTCGAGGTCGACCACATCGCAGAAGACCCGGGCCACCTGGGCCTCGGGGGCATCCCCGTTGAAGCCGACCTGGCCGTGACCGTGCCAGGGGAGGAGCTGGAAGGTGTTGGCATCCGGCCGGGCCAGCACATCGCTCTCCTGCACCCGGCTGAATCCGTCGATGGCCGACCCGTCGAACGTCATCCCCTCGTCGAGGGCGTTCTCCAATTCGGCCGGGGTGATGGAGAAGGTCTTGGGAGTCCCCAGGACGTCGGTGAACCACAACTGCACGAATCGGATCCCGCGCTCCTCGACCGTCCGGAGGACGTACTCCTCTTGACTCCTCATCGGGTCGGGCACCTCCGAGGTCGTCGGGGTCGTGGGGCGGCGGTCGGCGGGGCTGATGCAGTCATTGTCGCAGGTCGGAGGGAGGCGGGTCTAAGGAGTGGGGTTGTGAGCCAACAGAGCCGGGTCGTCGGGGACCCGGCTCTGTTGGCTGAGGTTGGCGATGACCAGGGATTCGGGGGTGTGCCGGGGGGGAGGGCAGCCCACGGTCCCGGCCGTCTCTCAGCCCCCCGCCGCGTCGCTGCAGACGGTCTCGGTGATCACTGCGGTGACCTGGTACGGGTCCATGTTGGCGTTGGGTCGCCGGTCCTCCAGCCACCCCTTCTTGGCCTTGGCCACCGCCCACGGGATGCGGATGGAGGCGCCCCGGTCCGAGGTGCCATAGCTGAACTTGGTGTAGTGGGCGGTCTCGTGGGCCCCGGTCAGGCGGCTCTCGATTCCCACGCCGTACACGGCGATGTGCTCGTCGATCCTCTTGCCGATGGCCTCACAGCCGGCGATGATGGCATCCCAGCCACCGTCCTCCCGCATGGCCTTGGTGGAGAAGTTGGTGTGGGCCCCGGCACCGTTCCAGTCGCCCAGGATGGGCTTGGGCTCGAGGGTGGCATACACCCCGAAGTCCTCGGCGATGCGGAACAGCAGCCACCGGGCCACCCACAGGTGGTCGGACACGTCGAGGGGCGAGAGCACCCCGACCTGGAACTCCCACTGACCCATCATGACCTCGGCGTTGGTGCCCTCGATGCCGATGCCGGCGTCGATGCACGCCGCCGTGTGGAGCTCGACGATCTCCCGCCCGGGCATCTTGTCCCCTCCCACGCCGCAGTAGTAGGGGCCCTGCGGTGCAGGATACCCGAGGGCCGGCCACCCGAGGGGCCGCCCGTCCTTGAAGAAGGTGTACTCCTGCTCGATGCCGAACATGGGTTCCTGATCGCCGTACTTCTCGACCACGGAGCGGAGCCTGGCCCGGGTGTTGGTGGGGTGGGGGGAGAAATCGGTCAACTCCACCTCGCACATGACCAACTTGTCACTGGGGCCACGGAGGGGGTCCGGCACCACGAAGACCGGACGGAGGACACAGTCGGAGTCGTGGCCCAGGGCCTGATTGGTGCTCGAACCGTCGAAGCCCCAGATACCGGGTTCCTCACCGTCGGCGATCACCTTGGTCTTGCTGCGGAGGAGCGGCGATGGCTCGGTCCCGTCTATCCAGATGTATTCGGCTTGATACGGCACGTGTACTCCTTAACTACTCGAATGAACTACTCGAACTACTCGGTTGCTCTGCTGCCACTGCGGGACGCCTCGATGCGTGGCGTCCTGTCCGGTTCACCGTACGCGGTTGCGGTTGTCCTTGACCCCACCCCCGATCCCTTCTCCGACGATCCGATCCCGCGTGCCCCGCGCCGGTGATCGGAACCTTGCCTCCGGTCCGAACGGGGACACGCCGAAATTAGTGCTCGAACAGCCAATCCACTATCCCAGGGGGCCATTTCTGCCCCGTTTCCCGATTGTGAACGCAGGATGAACAACCCGCCCGCACCCCGGGAGTCGGCGCCCGAGCGCCGGTCGAGGGAAGAAAAGGCCAGGCAGCAGCCCCGGTAGTCTGGGGCGATGCTGCGTCGAGTGCGTGTGGCCGCGTGCCAGATCAACACGGTGGTCGGCGACCTCGAGGGGAACGCCGGCCGCATCCTCGGGGCCCTGGCCGAGGCGGAGTCCGGCGGGGCCGACCTGGCCGTGTTCCCCGAACTGACCGTCACCGGCTATCCGCCCGAGGACCTGCTCAGCCGGCCGGCATTCGTGGCCGACAACCTGGTCGTCTTCGACCGGATCGCCGCCGCCAGCGGACCGTGTGCTGCGGTCATCGGCTACGTGGACACCGACGGCGCCGGCCACCTGGTCAACGCCGCCGCCCTCTGCGCCGGGGGTCGGGTGCTCGGTCGCTACTTCAAGCGACTGCTCCCCAACTACGGGGTCTTCGACGAACAACGCTGGTTCGTCCCGGGCCGCGAGCCGGCCGAGCGGTACGTGGTGGCCGGAGTGCCGGTAGGGGTGTCCATCTGCGAGGACATGTGGTTCGCCGGAGGGCCCATGGCCGAACAGGCCGCGGTCGGGGCCGGCCTCCTGGTCAATCTCAACGCCTCTCCGTACTCGCGGGGTCGCCGCCAGGAGCGCCTGGCCGTCCTGGAGGAGCGGGTGGCCGAGACGGGCTGTGCCATCGTCTACGTGAACCAGGTCGGCGGGCAGGATGAGCTGGTGTTCGACGGAGCATCGGTGGTCATGGGAGCCGATGGTGCCATCGTGGGCTCGGCGTCCCAGTTCACCGAGGAGGTCCTCCTGGTCGACCTGGAGGTCGAGGTGGACGAGGCCAGCGCCGGGACGGACGCCATCGTGGTCAGCACCGGGACCCGCTCGTCGACCGGGGAGGGCGAGCGGGGCGGCATGGCCGCACTTCTCGACCCCGAGGCTGAGGTGTACGAAGCGCTGGTGCTCGGAACTCGCGACTACGTGGCCAAGAACGGATTCACCGACGCGGTGATCGGGCTGTCCGGCGGGATCGACTCGTCCCTGGTGGCGGTGGTGGCCGTCGACGCGCTCGGGCCCGACCACGTGCACGGTGTGACCATGCCGTCGCGCTATTCGAGCGAGGGATCGGTCGGGGATGCGGTGACCCTGGCCCACAACCTGGGCATGGACATTGCCACCGTGGCCATCGAGCCCGCCCACCAGGCATTGGCGGCGTCGCTGCAGCCCCTGCTCGGCGGCGATCCCGTCGGGTTGACCGACGAGAACCTCCAGTCGCGGATCCGGGGCGTGCTGTTGATGGCCCTGTCCAACGCCAACGGATGGATCGTCCTCACCACCGGCAACAAGAGTGAGATGGCTACCGGGTACTCCACGCTGTACGGGGATTCGGCCGGTGGATTCGCCGTGATCAAGGACGTGCCCAAACTGCTGGTCTACGCCTTGTGCCGGTATCGGAACACGAAGGCCGGCTTCGCACTGATCCCCGATCCGGTCCTGACCAAGGCGCCATCGGCCGAGTTGCGACCGGACCAGCGGGACGACGAGTCGCTGCCGCCCTACTCGGTGCTCGACCCCGTCGTGGCCGGCTACGTCGAGGGTGACCGTTCCGCCGACGACCTGATCGCGTCGGGCTTCGATGCTGCCGCCGTCGAACGCGTGGTGGGCCTGGTGGACCGGGCCGAGTACAAACGACGCCAGATGCCACCGGGGGTCCGGATCTCCGGCAAGGCTTTCGGTAAGGATCGTCGCATGCCCATCACCAACCACTACCGGTCGAGGGTCGCGACGGGTGGCGCGCCGGACGACACGGCGACGGGTGGCGCGCCGGACGACACGGCGACGGGTGGCGCGCCGGACGACACGGCGGCGGGTGGCGCGCCGGACGACACGGCGCCGCGTGGCGCAGGAACCCCGGCCGCGGTACCCGACGGTTCGGGCGGGGAGGCCACGGCGGTTGTCTGACCGGTACGAACAATCGGTGGTCGCGTCGGGGCCGTCAGATCCCCATGCCGTGGCGGCATTGCCCGGTGTGGCTCCCCTCGGGCTCGACGCCTCTGCGGGGCTGGTCGGGGAGTACCGCTGGATCGAGCACGCCCTCTACCGCCTGCTCGGTCAGTGGGTCACGGATATGCCCATCGCCGCCGTCCAGGTCCATCTGGACGCCCAGAGCATGCGGCACGCGTGGCACGCGGAGCTGTTCGCCGACCGCTTGCCGGTGATGGCCGGCTCCGACCCTGACGGCTGGACGGCTCCCTCGGCACCCGCCACTGCGCTCTTCGCCGCCCTGTCGGGGACGACCCCGCCGGCCTTCGGGACCGACTCGGCCGCCCCGCCTCTCGACGAGGAGGTGTTCGAGCACCCCGGGGCCCTCCCGAGGCTGGCCGCGCTGTACCGGGTGGTCCTGCCGCGCCTGGTGACGAGCTACGAGCTCCATCTGCGGGTGGTCAGTCCGATGACCGACGCCCCGGTGGCCCGGGCGCTCCGACTGGTGCTCAACGACGAGATCGAGGACTGGCAGGCCGGGGAACGCCTGGTGGAACGCCTGGTCAGCCGGCCTCACGACGTGGCCGCCGTCTACGGCTTCCTCCAGCGCCTCGAGGCGGTGGTGGTGGGGGCCGGCGCCACGTCGGGACTGGTGGCGATTCCGGGGCCCGTACCAGGGGACTGAACCTGCAGGTGTGCCGCTCGGGTCCCTCAGACCGACTGAAGGGCTTGACGCGTCCGGTAAACTTCGAAAGCAGCAATCGTTGCGCCCGAAAGAGCCAGACCCGATGCACTGACCACCGGTTGCGACCGAGGGGCACCCTGAGGGTTGGCCGTCCCCCACTGTGGTGGGGAAAACGAAGGACCCGGTGAAGTTGGCTAAGGAGCGCCTCGAACGAGACGACGAAGATCTGGTTCGGTTGTATCTGACCGATATCGGCCAGTATCCGTTGTTGACCAAGGACGACGAAGTCCGCCTGGCCCAGGCCATCGAAGCCGGTCGGGAGGCCGACGCCCATCTGGCGTCGGCCCCGAAGGGCCTGACGCCGGCGAAGAAGCGGGAGCTCCGGCGCACCACCCTCCAGGGGGAGGGTGCCCAGCAGACCTTCGTGCAGTCCAACCTCCGACTGGTGGTGTCGATTGCCAAGAAGTACCAGGCATCCGGCCTGCCCCTGCTCGACCTCATCCAGGAGGGGAACCTGGGCCTGATGCACGCCGTCGAGAAGTTCGACTGGCGGAAGGGCTTCAAGTTCTCCACCTACGCCACCTGGTGGATCCGCCAGGCCATCACCCGTGGTATCGCCAACACCGGACGCACCATCCGCCTCCCGGTCCACGCCGGTGACACGTTGGCCCGGGTGCAGAAGGCCCAGGCCCGCTTGGAGCTTAAGTACGGTCGACCGGCCACCTTGGCCGAGTTGGGCGCCGAGGTCGAGATGCCCGAGGACAAGCTGGTGGAGGCCCTGCGGTTCCGGGCCGAGCCCCTGTCCCTGTCCGAGCCCCTGCGGGAGGACGGTGACGCCGAGCTCGGCGACGTGGTCGAGGACCGGTCGGCCGAGTCGCCCTTCGAGGTGGCGGCGGTATCCCTCCTCCCCGAGGAGATCGGGCGGCTGCTCTCACCACTGGACGAGCGGGAGCGGGAGATCCTCCGTCTGCGCTTCGGACTCGACCGGGGCGAGCCGAGGACGCTCGAGGAGGTCGGCGAACACTTCAACCTGACCCGTGAGCGGATCCGTCAGATCGAGGCCCGGGCCATGTCCAAGCTGCGGCACCCGTCGTCGGACACCGGGGCCCGGGACCTCCTGACCGTCTGAGGTTGGGCCGGTCCCGTCCCATCGGGCCCGGCCCATTCGGGAACCGAAGAGCGCGTTAGCCGGCGCGAAGCGATACCATCTCCCTCATGAAGAAGCTCCTGATCCTCGCCATCGTCGTTGCCCTGGGTGTCGTGGCCGCCAAGCGGCTCCGTCCCTCCTGAGCAACCCCTACTAGCCCGGCGCCTGCGCCGAGTCCTACCTTCGGCCGGTCTGGGTCCCAGGCCGGCCGCGGCGCGTCACCCCCCGGCCCACCCCACCGGTCAGCGCTGAGAGCGGCGAGCCAGTCGCCACGCCACCAGCGCGCCTACTGAGGCCGCCGCCGTGACGCCGCCGACGGTGGCGGTCAGGGGGAGGCTGGGCACGCCGACCCGGTCGCGCAGACGGACCGGCTTGGTGAACTGCATGACCTCCCATTCCCGCTCCCGTGCCACTTTGGCCAGTACCCGGTCCGGGTTGACGGCCACCGGGTGACCCACCGCCTCCAGCATGGGCAGGTCGGTGTAGGAGTCGGAGTAGGCCGAGGACTCCGCCAGGTCGAGTCCCTCGGAGTCGGCCAGTTCCTGCATGGCCTCGGCCTTGAACGGTCCGTAGGCGTAGAACTCCATCTCGCCGGTGTAGCGGCCGTCCTCGCCCACGAAGGGCCGGCTGGAAATGGCACCGTCCACACCCAGGTGGGCGGCCAGGGGCAGGACGATCACATCGGGGGACGCCGATACCAGGTACACCCGGTGGCCGGCGGCGCGGTGGGCTTCGATGAGGTCGAGGGCCTCGGCGTAGATGATCGGCTCCACCGTCTCCTCCAGGGCCTCCCGGACGATCTCGGTGATCCGGTCGCGGTCCCACCCCTTGGTCAGCGTGAGCATCGACTCGCGTACCCGGGCCAGCTTCTGCTCACTGGCCCCGAGGTGGACGTAGATGAGTTGCGAGACGAGGGCTCGGGCTACCAGACGCCGGTTGATGAGCCCACCCCGGTAGAGCGGGCGGCCGAAGGCCGGAATCGACGCTTTGGCGATCACCGTCTTGTCCAGGTCGAAGAAGGCCGCCCTCATCGGCTCAGTGTCCTACCAACAGCTGCTGCACCATGTCCTCGGCATCGGCGGTGACCAACACCAGTACCTCGTCGCCGATGGCCAGGCGGGTGTCGCCCCGGGGGACGATCAGGTGGTCGTCCCGCACCACGGCCACGACGGTGGCGTCGCGGGGGACACCGAGGTCGACGAGGGAGACGCCACTGGCCGGGGAGTCCTCGGCCAGGGTCACCTCGACCAGATGGGCGTTGCCCCCCTCGAACCGGAGGAGCCGCACCAGGCTGCCCACCGACACCGCCTCCTCGACCAGGGCGGTCAGCAGTTGAGGGGTGGACACCGAGACGTCGACCCCCCAGCTCTCGGTGAACAACCACTGGTTCTTCGGGTGGTTGACCCGGGCCACCACTCTCGGGACGGCGAACTCCTGCTTGGCCAGGAGGGACACCACGAGGTTGTCCTCGTCGTCGCCGGTGGCCGCCACCACGACGTCCACGGTGGCCAGTCCGGCGGCGTCCAGGGCGGAGACTTCGCAGGCGTCGGCCACCACCCAGGTGATGTCGAGGTCGCCCCGGATGCGGGCCACCAGTTCGGGGTCCTGCTCGATGACCAGGACGTCGTGGCCCCCGGCGTGGAGGTCGGCGGCGATGGCGGTTCCCACGCTGCCGGCTCCGGCAATGGCCACCCTCATGCCTGCGACCGGGTGGTGGCGTCGGGGGCTCCGGCGGCAACGTCGGGGGTTCTGCCCGCGCCGTCATCGGAATCGGCATCGCCCGGCACCGGCACCGGCCACCGCCTGATCGAGGTCGATGGGGACGGCCTCGGAGGGCCCGAACACCTTGGGCACGTCGGTCCTCCCGCTGAGGCGGGCGTTCAGCCGTTCCAGCGCGGTGTCGGTGACCATCAGGTGGAGGACGTCACCGTCCTGGCCCACCAGGTCCCCGAAGTCGAGCCGCACCACACCGGCCCGGGTCACGGCCACGACGGTCACCTCACCGGGAACCGAGAGATCGGCCAGCCGCTTGCCGGCCCATCGCTCGGGAAGTTCGCGCTCCACCAGGGACAGGGTCCCGGTGGAGTCGGTCCACTCCGACTCCACCTCGTTGGGCACCAGTCGCCGCCGCACCTGGTCGATGGTCCACGACACCGTGGCCACCGTCGGGATGCCGAGGCGCAGATAGATCTGAGCCCGGCGGGGGTCATAGATCCGGGCCACCACGTTGGGGATCTCATAGGTCTCGCGGGCGATCCGGGCGGTCAGGATGTTCGAGTTGTCCCCACTGGTCACGGCGGCCAGCGAGGTGGCCTCGCCGGCGCCGGCCCGGTCGAGGTCCCCCCGGTCGAAGCCCGAGCCGACCACCGTCGTCCCCGACCAGTCCGGAGGCAGCCGGCGAAAGGCCTTGGCGTTGCGGTCGATGATGGCGACCGAATGACCCTGTTCAGCGAGGCCCAGGCCCAGGCCCGATCCGACCCGACCACATCCCACGATGACGATATGCACCTGAACCATGCAACACGCATCGTGAGGAGATCACAACTCACCCCCGGGCGGACGGGACCGGTACGCCTGGTGGCGAAGGGCGCGGTGATTCCCGGCACGGAGTGTTGGGGGGGCCGATGCCCATGATTTACTGATGGGGTGGACCCATCGGTGACCGGAGGTGCGGCTCCGGCCCAATCGTCAGGTGACGGGGTCGGCGTGACCCTCCCTACCGTCGGCGCCGTCCCCGGGGCACGGATGCGGCCGACCGCCACACCGAAGGTCAGCGTGGACCTCCCCGAGACGCTCCGCTACCGGGCCAAGAACGTGCTGTTGGGGCCGCCCATCGCCTCGGACAAACAGACCTCCGAGCGCCTAGGCAAGCCGACGGCCCTCGCCGTGCTGTCGTCCGACGTCATCTCCTCCTCGGCCTATGCCACCGAGCAGATGCTCATCCCGCTGATCATCGCCATCGGGGCGGCGGCCTACTCGCTGGTCATCCCCGTGACCATCGCCGTGATCTTCGTGCTGCTCTTCGTCACCCTCTCCTACCTCGAGGTGGTGAAGGTGTACACCAAGGCCGGCGGGGCCTATGTGGTGGCGCGCGAGAACTTCGGTCTTACCGTGGCCCAGATCGCCGCCATGTCACTGCTCATCGACTACACCCTGACGGTGGCGGTATCGGTGGCCGCCGGGGTGTCCGCCATCACTTCGGTCTTCCCCGGGCTGACACCGCACACCACCCAGATCGCCATCGTCCTGGTCATCGTCCTCGCCTACGGCAACCTCCGCGGCATCCGTGAGGCCGGCCGCACCTTCGCCGTCCCCACCTATTTCTTCATCGCCAACATGGTGGCCCTCATGGCTGTCGGCCTCTACAAGGCCATTGACGGGTCACTGCACGCCCATGCCATCCACGGCCAGGGCACGGTCGCCAACCCAACGGTCCACATCGGGAGCGCCGGGAGCGGGCTGCTCTACGGGGCCACCATCTTCGTCGTGCTCCGGGCCTTCGCCTCGGGGGGTTCGGCGTTGACCGGGACCGAGGCCATCTCCAACGGGGTGAGCATCTTCCGCCGACCGGAGTCACGCAACGCCCGCATCACCATGGTGATGATGGCGGTGATCCTCGGCTCACTGGTGCTCGGTGTGTCCCTGCTGGCCTCTGTCACCCATCCGGTGCCGTACCAGTCGGGCACGCCGACGGTCATCTCCCAGATAGCCAAGTTCGTCTACGGCACCAGCGGACTGGGAAACGTCTTCTACGGCATGCTCCAGGTGGGCACCACCCTCATCCTGATTCTGGCCGCCAACACCAGCTTCACCGGCTTTCCCTTCCTGGCCAGCTTCGCCGCCGAGGACTCCTACCTGCCCCGCCAGCTGACCAAGCGTGGCCACCGACTGGTCTTCTCGACCGGGATCATCGTGCTCACCGTGGTGTCCATCGTCCTGTTGTGGATCACCAACGCCAAGGTCGACAAACTCATCCCGCTCTACGCCATCGGTGTGTTCACCGGCTTCACCATGGCCGGGGCGGGAATGGCCAAGTACCACTGGCGCCACCGGGAGGACCACTGGCAGCGACGCCTGGCCATCAACGGGACAGCTTCGGTCCTCTCGTTCATCGTGCTGATCATCATTGCCGTGTCCAAGTTCAGCGAGGGGGCCTGGGTGATCCTGGTGATCCTGCCGCTCGGGGTCCTCGGGCTGTTGGCCCTCCACCGTCAGTACGCCGACGAGGAGCGCCAGCTGGAACAGGGGGCGGCCGAGGCGGCCGAGGCCCCGGTGCTGACCCGGCACACGGTGATCGTGCTGGTCGACCGGTTGGACATGGCCACGGCCCGGGCCCTGCAGTACGCCCGCACGCTCCATCCCGACGAGTTGCGGGCCGTCCACTTCACCCTGGACAGCCACGTGTCGGCCGAGCTGGAGTCGGAGTGGAGCCGGTTGGGCCTGACCCGCCTGCCTCTCGACGTCGAGGAGTGCGAGGACCGCCGGCTGACCCGGGCGGCACTGGAGATGGCGGCCGAGACGGTGGCCGACGGTCAGACCGAGCTGACCATCCTGCTGCCCCGCCGCGGCTTTGCCGCCGGCTGGCACCGGCTCCTCCACGACGGTACCGCCGACGAGATCGCCGCCGCTGTGGCCCAGCTGCCCCACGTCAACGCCACCGTGGTCCCGTACCAGCTCACCGGGGGCTGGCTGTCGAAGCGGCGCCAGTGGGGGAGAGCATCGTCGGCCGGTGAGCCCGGCGCCACCGTGGTCGAGGCCAGGCCCAGGGCCGCGGCCAAGGCGGCCGCCCGCGAGGCCGAGCGCGACACGGCCCGGGGCGCCTTCAACCGGGCGGCCTTCGGCGACCGGGGTGCGGGCACCACCCCGATCAGTGAGGCCCAGTGGCGTCACCGGGTCCGGGTGGCGGGCCGGGTCAAGTCGGTGCGGGTCCAGCCGCGGGCGGGGACGTCCAACCTGGAGTGCGTGCTGGCCGACGAGACCGGCCGGTTGCTGCTGGTCTTCCAGGGTCGTCGGCGGATTCCGGGCATCCAGCCCGGGGCCCGGCTGGTGGTGGAGGGCATGGTGGGGGACTGGGCCCGCCGCCAGGCCATTCTCAATCCGGACTACGAGCTGATCGCCGGTCCCGAGGCCGACGTCGAACCCTCCTGAGACCGGGGGCCACCGGTCCTCCGGCCGGCGATCGGGGGCCCGAGCCGGCGCTCCGGGGGCCGGGCCGGCGGTCCTCCGGACGGGGCGATAGGTCCCGGTCGGGGGCGCTTCCTTGCTCCCGGCACCCTTTTGTCGGTATCTTTCCCCCCCGTTGCCGGAAACGGCGTGCCGGAAAGGCGCGCCTCGGCGTGCGGCCTCGTGGCCGTGGACTCGCGGGGGGAGAGCATCTCTCGATCGCCGCGATGGGCCGCGGTCGGGTGCGCCGGCAGGGATGTCCACCATGAACACGCAGTACACCGAAGGGAGCCACACCGATGACCCACCTCCTGGCTGAAGGGGGTTACCAGATCTTCACGCTGCACAACAGCGAGAAGACCTGGCTGTACTTCGCGTTGTTGTGCGCCGTGGCCTCCATCGTGGTGGCGCTGCTGCTGGTGCGGGGTGTCCTCGCCGCCGATCAGGGCACGGCCTCGATGAAGGACATCGCCAAGGCCATCCAGGAGGGGGCCGAGGCCTTCCTGGCCCGGCAGTTCAAGACCATCGGGATCATCATCATCCCCTTGGCTGTGCTCATCTTCTTCACCGCCACCAAGGTCACCCACACCGAGTACGTCTACGGCTACGTCAACGGCGTGCACGTGTTCGTCAAGCACACCGTGACCGACCTCACCTTCGCCCAGGCCGGCATCTACCGGGTGATCTGCTTTCTGGCCGGGGCGCTGTGCTCCGGCCTCACCGGCTTCATCGGCATGAGCCTGGCCGTCCGGGGCAACGTCCGCACGGCCGCCGCCGCCCGTGAGGGGAAGATGGCCCCGGCCCTCAAGGTCGCCTACCGTACCGGCGCCATCACCGGGCTGCTGTGCGTGGGCCTGGGCCTGCTGGGGGCCACCGTCATCGTGCTCATCTTCCAGAACACCGCCACCTCGGTCCTCATCGGGTTCGCCTTCGGTGCCTCATTGCTGGCCCTGTTCATGCGGGTGGGCGGCGGCATCTTCACCAAGGCCGCCGACGTGGGGGCCGACCTGGTGGGCAAGGTGGAGGCCGGCATCCCCGAGGATGATCCCCGCAATGCCGCCACCATCGCCGACAACGTGGGCGACAATGTGGGCGACTGCGCCGGCATGGCCGCCGACCTGTTCGAGTCCTACGTGATCACCATCATCGCCGCGGTGATCCTGGGCGTCACCGCCTTCAACTCCATCCACCGGGGCGCCGACGCGGCCAAGACGGTCATCTTCCCCATCGCCATCCCGGCCATCGGCATCCTGGCCACCATCATCGGCGTGTTCGTGGTGCGGGCCGGCAAGAGGGACAAGAACGCCATGGCCCCGATCAACCGGGGGGTGTGGACGGCGGCCGTCCTGACCATCGCCGGCTCAGCCATCGTGGCCGGCGCCTACCTCCACTACTGGAAGGCGTTCTACGCCGTGCTCACCGGCGTGATCCTGATGCTGGTGGCCAGCCAGATCACCGAGCACTTCACCTCCACCGAGCGGGGCCCGGTGAAGGAAGTGGCCGAGACGGCCCGGACCGGGCCGGCCACCTTGACCCTGTCCGGACTGGCCCTCGGCCTGGAGTCGTCGGTCTGGGCCATCATCGCCATCGTCCTGGCCATCGCCGTGTCCATCGGGCTCGGCGGCGGCAATATCCAGCTGACCCTGTACCTGGTGGCCCTGACCGGAATCGGTCTCCTGTCCACGGCGGGCATGATCGTCTCCGAGGACAGCTTCGGTCCCGTGTCGGACAACGCCGCCGGGGTAGCCGAGATGTCCGGGGAGTTCACCGGCGAGGCCGAGCGGGTCATGGTCAGCCTCGACGCCGTGGGCAACACCACCAAGGCGGTGACCAAGGGGGTGGCCATCGGATCGGCGGTCATCGCCTCGGTGGCCCTGTTCGCCTCCTTCATCGAGACCATCGGCAGCCAGCTCAACCTCCATGCGCCCCTGGGGGCGCCGGTCAACTGGTTGTTCGACCTGCCCCAGACCTCGATCAACGTCTCCCACCCGACCATCTTCATCGGCGTCCTGATCGGCGGGTCGATCGCCTTCATCTTTTCGGCCCTGGCCATCCGGGCCGTGGGGCGCTCGGCCGGCACCGTGGTCCAAGAGGTGCGCCGCCAGTTCCGCGAGCACCCCGGCATCATGGACTACACCGAGAAGCCCGAGTACGGGAAGGTCATCGCCATCTGCACCTCGGCCTCCCAGCGGGAGCTGGCTACGCCGGCCCTGCTGGCCATCCTCAGCCCGGTCATCGTGGGCTTCGGGATCAGTTACTTCGCCCTCGGGGCGTTTCTGGTCGGAGCCATCCTGACCGGCCAGCTGATGGCCAACTTCCTGTCCAACTCCGGTGGGGCCTGGGACAACGCCAAGAAGTACATCGAGGACGGCCACGAGGGGGGCAAGGGTTCCGAGGCCCACAAGGCCGCTGTCATCGGGGACACCATCGGTGACCCGTTCAAGGACACCGCCGGACCGGCGCTCAACCCGCTGATCAAGGTCATGAACCTGGTTTCGCTGCTGATCCTGCCGGCCGTCATCACGCTGCGCCACCACACCGGGGCCCGCCTGGGCATCGCCGGCGCCTCCCTGGTGGTGCTGCTGGTCGCCATCGCCTTTTCCAAGCGCAAGACCGAGGCCATGGACGACGAGCTCCCGGCGGCTGAACAGGTTGCACTGGACCAGGCCGCTACTGTGGCCATGGAAACTTCACACGACTGAACGCCCTGGTCAGCGGAGGCGCTTGCCCCCGGGTTGCCAGGGGGTGGGGTTGACAACGACTCGCCCCACCGTCCACCCTGTGCCCCACAGCCATGCCATCCTCCGACCAGACAGACACGCCCCCAGCCCGTAGTACTGGCAACGGTGCCTCGGGCGGCACGCGTCCCCGGGGCGGGGCCAAGCCCCTGGTCATCGTGGAGTCCCCGGCCAAGGCCAAGACCATCGCCGGGTTGCTGGGCTCCGACTACGTGGTCGAGTCGTCCATCGGCCATATCCGCGACCTCCCCCGGGGGGCGGACGAGGTACCCGCCGCCTACAAGGGCGAGGCGTGGAGCCGCCTGGGCGTGGACGTCGACAACGGCTTCAAGCCCCTCTATGTGATCTCCACGCAGAAGAAGTCCCAAGTGGCCAAGTTGAAGCAGCTGGTGAAGCAGGCCAGCGAGGTCTACCTGGCTTCGGACGAGGACCGCGAGGGCGAGTCCATCGCCTGGCACCTGTTGGAGGTGCTCGCCCCCCGGGTGCCGGTGAAGCGGATGGTCTTCCACGAGATAACCCGCCCCGCCATCGAGCGGGCCGTCCTCGAGTGGCGGGACCTCGACCGGAGGCTGGTCGACGCCCAGGAGGCGCGTCGCATTCTCGACCGCCTCTACGGCTACGAGGTGTCGCCGGTCCTGTGGAAGAAGATCATGCCGCGGCTCTCGGCCGGGCGGGTCCAGAGCGTGGCCACCCGCATGGTGGTGGAACGGGAGCGGGCCCGGATGGCGTTCCGCTCCGCCGGGTGGTGGGGGATCGACGCCGCCTTCACCGCCGAAGGGGAGGCGGCGGCCGGGTCCTCGCCGCGCTCGTTCACCGCGTCGTTGGCCGCCCTGGACGGAGTGGCCCTGGCCTCGGGCCGGGACTTCGACGAGACCGGCGCCCTCACCTCACCGGGTTCGGTGGTGGTGCTGGGCGAGGACGAGGCCCGGACCCTGGCCGCCGGGCTGGCCGACGTGCCCTTCGTGGTCAGCGCCATGACCCACAAGCCCTTCCGGCGCTCGCCGTCGGCGCCGTTCATGACCTCCACCCTGCAGCAGGAGGCCGGCCGCAAGCTGCGGTTCAGCTCCAAGCGGGCCATGCAGGTGGCCCAGCGCCTGTACGAGGACGGCTGGATCACCTACATGCGCACCGATTCCACCACCCTGTCGAGTCAGGCCCTCGACGCCGCCCGGGCCCAGGCCTCGGCCCTCTACGGCCCCGAGTACGTACCGGCCCAACCCCGTCGCTACGAGCGCAAGGTGAAGAACGCCCAGGAGGCCCACGAGGCCATCCGGCCGGCCGGTGAATCGTTCCGCACCCCCGACGAGGCGGGTCGCTCCCTGTCGGGGGACGAGTTCCGGCTCTACGACCTCATCTGGAAGCGGACCGTGGCCTCCCAGATGGCCGACGCCACCGGCACCAGTGCCCAGGTCCGCCTACTCGGCACAGCCGGTGGACCCGAGGGGGTGGCGGGCCGGCAGGCCGAGTTCTCGGCGTCGGGAAAGGTGATCCAGTTCCCGGGGTACCTACGGGCCTACGTGGAGGGCGAGGACGACCCCGAGGCCGAGCTGGCCGACCGCGAGGTGCACCTTCCCCCCATGGCCGAGGGCGACCCGGCGTCGGTGGCGGACCTCGACCCCGGCCCGCACGCCACCCAGCCGCCGGCCCGGTACACGGAGGCGTCGTTGGTGAAGGCGATGGAGGATCTCGGCGTGGGCAGGCCGTCCACCTACGCCAGCGTCATCGCCACCATCCTCGACCGGGGCTACGTCTGGAAGAAGGGCACCGCCCTCGTCCCGTCGTTCACCGCCTTCGCCGTGGTCGGCCTGCTCGAGCGGTACTTCGCCGACCTGGTGGACTACGGGTTCACCGCCTCGATGGAGGATGACCTCGATGCCATCGCCTCGGGCACCGAGGAGGTGCTGCCCTGGCTGACCCGCTTCTACTTCGGGGGATCCGGGCCGGTCAACGGCTCGAGCGGAGGAGCGGAGCCGGCCAACGGCAACGGTTCGGGCCACGGCACCGGGGACCATGCCCGGACCATCGACGACGGCGGCGCCGGGACGACCACGGCGGTGGCTCATCGGAGCGGTCTCGGTCTGAAGCGCGAGGTGAGCACCTACCTGGGGGAGATCGACGCCCGGGAGATCAACTCCATTCCCATCGGGACGGGTACCGACGGCCAGGACATCGTGGCCCGGGTCGGTCGCTACGGTCCCTACCTCCAGCACGGCGAGGCCCGGGTGTCCATCCCCGAGGACCTGGCCCCCGACGAGCTGACCGTGGAGAGGGCCGAGGCCATGCTGGACGCGCCCTCCTCGGACCGGGTGCTGGGCACCGATCCCCAGTCGGGCCAACCCGTCCAGGTCAAGGCGGGCCGCTTCGGACCCTATGTCCAACTGGGGGAGCTCATCGACGGTGGTCCGAAGCCCCGCACCTCCTCCCTGTTCGCCTCCATGTCCCCGGCCACCCTGACCTATGAGCAGGCCCTCGAGCTGCTGCGCATCCCGCGGGTGGTGGGCACCGACCCCGCCTCCGGTGAGGAGATCGTGGCCCACAACGGAAAGTTCGGACCGTACCTGAAGAAGGGGACCGACACCCGCAGCCTGCTGACCGAGGACCAGATCCTGTCGGTCACCGTGGACGACGCCCTGGCCCTGTTCGCCCAGCCCAAGACGCGGGGACGCAACGCCAAGGGCCCACTCCGCGAGATGGGGGCCGATCCCGACACCGGGCTGCCCATGGTGGTCAAGGACGGACGGTTCGGCCCCTACGTGACCGACGGAACCACCAATGCCTCGCTGCGCCGGGGCGATGACGTGGAGAGCCTCACCGTGGAGCGGGCCGCCGAGCTGCTGGCCGAGCGGCGGGCGGCCGGACCGTCCACCCGGAAGAAGGCCCCGGCCAAGAAGGCCCCGGCCAAGAAGGCCGGCGCCAAGAAGGCATCGGCCAAGAAGACCGCTACGAAGCGGGCCCCGGCCAAGAAGGCCGGCGCCACCAAGGCGGCGACGAAGAAGGCGGCACCGACGCTGGCGTCCGCGGGAGGCAGCGACGAGGACCCACCCTTCTAAGTGATGGCGAGCGCACCGGGTCGCCTCATCGCCCTCGAGGGGATCGACGGCTGCGGCAAGTCCACCCAGGCCCGCCTGCTCGCCGACCGGCTCGGCGCCCTGCTCACCTTCGAGCCCGGGGCCACGGCGGTGGGCGGGTCGTTGCGCACCCTCCTCCTCGAGCCCGGGCAGGCCCCGGTGGCCGTACGGACCGAGGCTCTGCTGATGGCGGCCGACCGCGCCCAGCACGTGGCCGAGGTGGTGCAACCGGCCCTCGATCAGGGGACGTGGGTGGTGACGGACCGGTACTCGGCGTCGACCTTGGCGTACCAGGGCTACGGGCGGGGCCTCGACCTCGACGATCTGCACCGCCTGGTCGAGTGGGCCACCGGTGGGCTGACCCCCGACCTCTCCATTCTGGTGGAGGTGGACCTGGCTCTCGGCCTGGCCCGGCGGAGCGGTTCGGCGGACGACCGGATGGAAGGCCAGGGCGACGGATTCCGTCAGCGGGTGGCCGACGGCTATCGGCGTCTGGCCGAACGGCAGGTGACCCCGTGGCTCGTCGTGGACGGTGCCGGGACGGTCGAGGACGTGGCCGCCGACGTATGGGCGGGTGTGCTCGACCGCCTCGGGCAGCCGGCGTGAACGCCGAAGGCACGAACGCGGCAGTGACGCCCGTCCCCGAGCTGTTCGAGGAGGTGATCGGCCAGCCTCGGGCCGTCGCCCAGCTGATGGCGGCCGCCCGCCGTCCCGTCCACGCCTACCTGCTCCACGGACCATCGGGATCGGGGAAGCGGGCGGCCGGCCGTGGTCTGGCGGCTGCGCTGCTGTGTCCAGACGGTGGGTGTGGGGTCTGCAACACCTGCCGACGGACCCTGGCCGGGACCCATCCGGACCTGGTGATGGTGGAGCGGACCGGTGCCGCCCTCAGCGTCGCCGACGCCCAGACCATCGTCACCCGGGCCCAGCGCCGTCCGCTCGAGGCCTCCCGCCAGGTCCTGATGGTGGCCGACGTGCACCTGGCCCGGGACTCGGTCCCGGCCCTGTTGAAGACGGTCGAGGAGCCCCCGCCCTCCACCGTGTTCGTGCTGCTGGCCGACGACCTTCCCCCCACCCTCGCCACCATCGTGAGCCGTTGCCTGCAGGTGCCCTTCGATGCCGTACCCACGGCGGCGGTGGTGGCCTGGCTGGTCGACCACGGCGTCGATCCCGACCACGCCGACACGGTGGCCCAGGCGTCGGGCGGGAGCCTCGACCGGGCCCGTCTGCTGGTCAGCGACGGCGGCTTCGTCGCCCGCCGGCACCAGTGGCGATCGGTGCCCACCCGGTTGGACGGGACGGGCGCGGCCGCCGCCGCCGTCTCCTCCGATCTGTTGGCGGCGGCCGAAGAGGCACTGGCCCCGTTACGCCAACAGCACGCCGACGAGCTGGTGGCCCTGGCCGACCAGGCCGATGCCATGGGGGCCAAGGGCGTTCCCGGGCGCAAACAGGTGGAGGAGGGCCACAAGCGGGAGGAACGGCGGTGGCGGACCGACGACCTCCGCTTCGGACTGGCCACCCTGGCCGAGGTGTACCGCGATCGCCTGGTAGCTGCGGTCGAGGCCGACGGAGGGGCCCACTCGGCCGGGAGCGCGGCCGGAGGTCGCCGGGCCGTGCGCCAGATGGAGGCCATCGACCAGGCTTCGGTGGCCCTGGGTCGCAATGCCAACGAGTCGCTCCTCATGGATGCCCTGATGGTCGAACTGTCGGGCATGCTCGACTGAAGGGAACGGCGCCGCGGCCGATACTGTTCGGATAGCGTGTCCCTCCGCGCCTGGGTAGCTCAGTCGGTAGAGCAACGCACTCGTAATGCGTAGGTCAGGAGTTCGATTCTCCTCCCAGGCTCCAGGTCGGCAGGGTGTTTGACCACCGGGACCGTATCCATGCCAGCGGGCTTCCAGACGTCTCCGTCCCGGACCCGGAAGCTCCGTTCCAGAACTGCTTGTCCATACCGGCCGATCGCCGGTCGCGGGCCAGCCGGAGCACGTGTCGAGGTCCTTCCACCCTCCACCCGCCGCCGCCCGCACCATCGGGATGATCATCACGTCGGCCCTGGTCGAGGTTGCTCACCGAGAGCTCACCGTGAAGGGCCTCGATGACCTCTCCGTGGCCCTCAGGTGCCGTGAGCGGCCCTTTCGCCCGCATCGACCGCCGGGGGGTCAACACCTTCGCCCGTGGGCGGCGGCAACTCGGCCGGGCAGGCCGCTCGATACCTGGCGGGCGCTCATGTTCGGGTCGCCTCCCGGTCTGCGTCGATCGGCAGGTCGGCGTTGGGCTACTCATCGATCAGATTGAGGACCGTCTCATCGTCGAACCTTCCACTGCCGTCTCGGATCATTTGTGATCGCGGTGCACCCGGGAGCCCCAGGATGGTTCGTGGCCGATGCAGCTCAGGCGAGGAAAAGGTCCCTGACCTCGGGGGAAGCAAGGGTGGCCTCGCGGGGTTGAAGACCTGGAATGATGTAATGATGTAATCAGTCGCAAAGGAGCAACATTGACCGACACCCTTTCTCCGGCGCCGGCGGTGGACGTCGGGCCGCTGGATGCCTATTCCCAGGTCGTAGTCTCAGTCGCTGAACAGTTGACACCTCGGGTGGCAGCTCTCGAGGTTGTCCGCCGCCGGCGGAACGGCAGTGTCGTCGGCGGGGCCGGCTCTGCCGTGGTGTTCACGAGCGACGGTTTCCTGCTCACCAACGCCCATGTGATCGGCGCAGCCGAGAGCGGCCGCGTCGCCTTCGCCGACGGGACGGTGGTCCCCTTCCACGTGGTGGGAAGCGACCCACTGTCTGATCTGGCCGTGGTCCGCTCCGATGGCCCCACCCCGGCACCGGCCCGCCTGGGTGAGGCATCGCAACTGCGAGTGGGACAGTTGGTGGTTGCGGTCGGCAACCCCCTCGGCTTGGCCGGCAGCGTAACCGCCGGAGTCGTGAGCGCGTTGGGCCGCTCCTTGCCGGCGAGCGCTGGAAGCAACATGCGGATCATCGATGATGTCATCCAGACCGACGCCGCTCTCAACCCGGGCAACTCCGGTGGAGCGCTGGTCGTGGCGTCGGGAGAGGTAGTGGGCATCAACACTGCGGTGGCCGGTGTCGGAGTCGGCCTCGCCATCCCGATCAATCCCACAACCCGCCAGATCATCGCCGCCCTGATGACGGAAGGACGGGTGCGCCGGGCCTATCTGGGCTTGGGCGGCATTCCGGCTCCACTTCCCCCAGCGCTGGCGACCCAGCGCGCCCAGAAGACTGGACTTCGTATCGACCAGGTCACGCCCGACGGTCCGGCTGAGCAGGCTGGGCTGCGCAACGGCGATCTCCTGGTGAGCGCGAACGGTGAGGCGATCGTCAGCGCTCAGACCCTGCAGAAGCTGATGCTCGGTGACGCTATAGGCCAGCCGCTGGCGTTGACCGTTCTGCGGTCAGACGCATTGGTTGACGTGATTGCCATCCCGGCAGAGCTTGCCGCCGGCACGTGACATAGAAACCGTGGATCGGGGGCCGGCTCCGGCCGGGTAGGAGTTCCGATGCACCTGGAATCCGATCGGCGGCGCCGGGGCGGGCCCGAGCGCCAATGATCCCATCTTCATCCACTTTCCCGACCATGACGCGCTGATGCTCATCGACATCGTCAATTCGGGCTGGGTACCCATCTACAACTGCAATCTCAGCGAAGACATCCCTGGGTACATCGATGCACCAGCCACGGCCCTCACGTATCCGTGGACGACCTACATGGGTGGCCATCTGGGAAGACTTGGGGCCCGCGAGGACATCGAACTTCACCAGGCTTACATCGGTGACATCGTGGCGAGCGCACAGGGAGCGCTCTCCACCGTGGACCCCACCCCGTACTGGGCGAAGTACGGGGAGAACGTTTGGGCGGCGGTAAAGGGCTATCTCGATGCAGTGACCGACGCCGCGACCGCTCCCGTGGTGAAGAAGTACACCGGGGTTCTGGGGGCAGCCGACGTCGAAGAGTTCACCAGGAGCTCAACCTTCATGATCCTTCAGTCCATGCGCCTCGACCTGGGTGCCGGGTCACAGGTGCACCCACCCCTGACGAGATCCCCCGGGGCGCGGTGCCGACCACCGGGTTCGCTGTCGCCATCGGGGCTGGTCCGGGTCGTGACTGCCCTTTCGTAACAATCGAACGTATGTTCGTGACTCGGCTAGAGTAACCGTGGTGACAACCACCGTCGTGCCCGAGCCGCCTACCTGGGCATGTGGACTCAACGAGATGCAGCGAAAGGCCGTTGACCACGAGGGCGGTCCTTTGCTGATCGTGGCAGGTGCCGGCACCGGCAAGACACGGACACTGGTGAGCCGACTGGCGCGGCTTCTCGACGACGGGGTGGCACCCGAGAGGATCCTTCTGGTCACATTCAGTCGCCGCGCCGCGGCAGAATTGATTCGGCGGGCGGGGCAGATCGCTGATCCTGCTGCAGCACGGCGGGTGGAAGCGGGGACGTTTCACTCCGTTGCCCATCGTGTCCTGCGCCGGTATCGGGCGGCTCTGGGACTGGCCGACGGCTTCAGTGTGCTCGATCCGGGCGACGTCCGCGACCTGATCGGCCTGGTGCGCGCGCCGATCGCGGCCGGTGTTCGCCATCGCTTTCCCCGCACGGAGACGGTTACAGCGATCTATTCCCGCGTCGTCAGTAGTCAGGTGGCACTCGAGGACACGGTCCTGCATGTCTTCCCGTGGTGCGCAGACGACACCGAAGGTCTGAGCGCGATCTTCTCGGCCTATACGGAACGAAAGCGAGCGCAACACCTCCTGGACTTTGAGGACCTGCTGTTGCACTGGCGTGCCGCCGTCCTCGATCGCGACGTTGGCCCGGTGCTGGCGGCAAGCTTCGATCACATACTCGTTGACGAGTATCAGGATACGAGCGTCGTTCAGGCAGACATCCTGCGAGCTCTCCGGTCCCGGGACGCGCGCCTCACTGTGGTGGGCGACGACGCGCAGGCCATTTACTCATTTCGGGCCGCCACCGTTCGCAATATCTTGGACTTTCCCACCCACTTTCCCGGCGCGACGACCGTCACCCTGGAGCAGAATTACCGGTCGACCGGTCCCATACTCGACCTCGCCAACGCAGTGATCGCCGGTTCCGGGGAGGGATATCGAAAGCAACTATGGACCGAGGACGGTGGCGGAGTCCGTCCCGTTCTTGCCACGTGCCCGGACCAGCAGAGCCAGGCAGAGGCCGTTTGTCAAACCGTCCTGGAACACCACGAGTCGGGAACGGCGTTGAAGGACCAGGTTGTTCTGTTCCGCACCTCCCACCACAGTGATCTGCTCGAGGTTGAACTCGGACGGCGCAACATCCCGTTCGTCAAGTTCGGCGGCCTTCGCTTTCTGGACGCCGCCCATGTCCGCGACCTGCTCGCCGCTCTGCGGATCGTTGGCAATCCATGGGACGAGCTGGCCTGGATGCGAGTGTTGCAAATGGCTGACGGCATCGGACCAGGCTCGGCTAACCGGATAGTCGAAGCCCTCGGTGTACGAAATCCGGAACGCGGTGGTCTGAACCCTCTGGTCGCGTTCTGCTCCAATCCAACCGGAGAGCGAAGCGCGCGCCGATCGGCGGAGGATCTGAATCAAATTGCCTCTGGACTCGGGATATGCAATGCACCGGGGCTTCCTCCGGGGACACAAGTCGAGACACTGCGCCACACTCTTGAGCCGATGATTCGACGCCGCTATGACCATCCTGAGCCCCGACTCGCCGATCTCGACGCACTCGCCGGTCTGGCATCTGACTATGGAAGCAGTGAAGGCTTCATTGTGGACCTGACGCTGGATCCACCCGCTTCGACCGGAGATCTGGCCGGAAAGCCGACGCTGGATGACGACTGGCTCACGCTTTCAACGGTGCACTCAGCCAAGGGCGGGGAGTGGGCAGTGGTCCATCTGATCCATGCAGCTGACGGAGCTTTTCCGTCCGACATGGCTACAGGTGACAAGGAGAGCGTGGACGAGGAACGTCGGCTCTTCTATGTGGCGTTGACGCGGGCCCGAAAGCACCTGCACATTTATGCGCCGTTGCGATACCACCATGGAGATCCGGGGGGCTGGACTGACAAGCACAGTTATGCGCAGCGGACGCGCTTTCTTCCGCCCGCCATGGATGAGCTCTTGGACCACCGAGCTATCCGTAGTTCGACTGACGTGGCCCTCCCGGTTGCGGCCATTCCTGTCTCCAGTGCGGTCGACACACAACTCAGTGGCCTCTGGTGAAGGCAAAAGCGCATGTGGTTGCACGGTTGGTGGAGTGGGTGGTGGTGCGACTTTGGGGCCGTCGCCGGCGGTGGGGGCGCGGGCCGGTTGACGGAGCCCGGGGCGCCGGTCGGGTGACGGTGTGAACCGTGAGGTGGTGGGCCTGGCCCTGACGGCCAGCCTCATGACCGCGTTGGCGTCAGTGGCGCAACGTCGGGCGGCGGCGCCGGCGCCGGGGGAGATGAGCTTCAGCTGGCGACTGGTCCGCTACCTCTTGCACCGACCGGTGTGGTTCCTCGGAATCGCCAGCATGATCCTGGGCTTCGTCTTTCAGGTCGAGGCCCTGCGGGTGGGGAGCCTGAGCCTTGTCCAGCCGATCATCGCCACGGAGTTGGTGATCGTCTTCGGCGTGATCGCCCTGCACGACCGCCACCGCGTGCGGGGCCGGGACTGGCTGGCCGCCGTGGGCATGGTCATCGGCCTGGGCACGTTCCTGGCCCTGGCCCGGCCGTCCGGTGGACACGACCACTCGTCGTCATCGCTGTGGGTGGTGGCCGGTCTGTCGACTTTCGCCGCCACCGCGGTGCTCTGTGTCCTGGCCTACGTGCCGGGGCGACGTGGCATCAGCCCGAGCTCGGGTCGCAGGGCGGCCCTGCTCGGCATCGCCGCGGCCACCGGCTTCGGCTTCGTGGCGGCGGTGATCAAAGAGCTCAGCTCCCACCTGTCGCAGGGGCCGGCCGCGGTATTTGCCAACTGGTCGCCCTACGTCCTGTTACTGGCGGGGGCGGCATCGATGTTCCTGGCCTCGAACGCCTTCCAGGCCGGATCGTTGGCGGCGTCGCAACCGGGTCTCACCATCGTCGATCCGCTGGTGGCCAGTGTGCTCGGGGTCGTGCTCTTCGGCGACAGGCTCGATCATGCGCCACTGCCCCTCGCCGGCGAGGTGGCGGCGCTGTTGCTGTTGGTGGGCAGCGTGGTGTTGCTGAGCCGCAGCCCCCTGGTCCGGGAGGAAGGGCCGACCAGCTCCACGCCCCCCGCGCCACCCACAACCCCGCCGACCGCCGCACGGCGAGAGCGGGCCCGGCCGGCGCGGGTGGTGGGATCAGCCCGGACCCCCGCCCGGGTCAGCCCGTTCGCTCCGCGTTCACCCTGACAGTTGTCGGCAGGCCGGAACATCCGGACCGGCGGCCTCGACCGGGTCGGCGATGCGGGCCCGGTGGAAGTCGGGGCCTCTGGTGGCGTCACCCGGGGGAGACGTAGGCCCCGATGGTGGTTCCCCGGCTGGAAACGGGGGGCTCCAGGCACCGGTCCCCGATGCCGGCCACGAAGGCTGCGAAGGGGACCGAGGTGTCCAATGGGTTCTCGTTTTCGATGGTGGCGACATGGACGAAACTCACGCCGTCCTGGAGGCGGGTGGCGGTGTAGCGAAATCCGCGGGGCTGTTGCTTCGCCAGATCGGCGAAGACGGCCCGGATGAGCCGTTCGTTCTCGTCGGCCCGGTCGGCATGGGTCGTGTACCGCACCACCACTGTGTCGGTCATAGCTCATCTCCTTGGTTCGTCGTGCTCATGAGTGGACACCCCGGTACCCGGCTCCCGACGGGTGTGCCGGCGCTCAGGACGGGGTGGCCCGCATGCGGTTGTTGCGGGCATCGTGGGTCACCTCGGCCAGGCCGAGCGCCTCGAGGAGGGGAGGCAGGTACATTCCGAACCGGCCCCGATAGCCGGAGCGCAGGCCGTACCAGCCGCCCACCGGGTTGTCGGCCGATCGTCCCCACGCCTCCACTGTCCCCTCGGCGGGGCTCTTCTTCTCGTCGGCGGCTCCGAGCGGCACCCAGTCGGGTTGGGTCAGCAGCCAGGCGTGCAGGTCCTCGACGGCCCGGAGGCGGTACCGGAGGGTGGTGGACCCGACCTGGCACACCAGGGCGGGAGGATCGGCCTCCTCGTCCCGGTACATGGTGTATTCCGACGAACCGGGCGGGGTCCTCAGGACCCATGGGTCGTCGTTGGTGCCGGCAGCCATCGGTGTGTCCCTTCCTTCGGTCAAGAGGTGAGTCGGGTGGGGAGTGATCGACCCGGTCAGTCGGTCGGGGGCACCTGGTGGGGACCGGGGTCACCGCCGGTGGCCAGCACCGAGAGGCGGCCGAGGAAGTGGTCCCAGCCGCCCCGGTGGTCGGCGACGGCGTCGGCGGGCAATCCGCTGTGCACCAGCTGGACGCGGGTCTTCTCCCCTTCGGGGATCAGGGTGATGGTGATGGTCGTCGACCCGGCCGGGATGGGATGGTCGGGGATGTCCCAGCCGAAGGTGAACACCACCCGCTGGAGCGGGACCACCTCGACGAACTCGCCCGCCGCCAGGTGGTTGTTTCCCAGGCTCACCCGGTAGGCGCCACCGGCCCGGGGGTCCAGCTCGAGGACGGAGCCCAACCACTCGCCGTGCTTGGCCGGGTCGGTGAGGAACGGGAACACCGTGTCCGGTCGGGCGTCGATCACGATCTCGCAGGTCAGGTCCTCCATGGTTCAGTACTCCCTCTCGTGGGTGTCGATGTGATTGTCGATGTCGCCCCCAGTGTCCTCGTGCGCCCGTTCTGCGGCCTGGGCGGCCTCGGCGGCGTCACGCAGGCGGTGCAGTTTGTCGGTCCAGAACCGGTCCAGGAAGTCCCGTAGCTGGGCCATCTCCGTGTGGTTGGCCCGGTAGAGCCGGCGCGTGCCGTCGCGGCGCTCGATCACCAGATTCGCCTTACGCAGCACCCCGAGGTGCTGGGAGATGGCCGAGCGGGTGATTTCACCGAAGTGCGAGGCGATGTCGCTGGCCGCCAATTCGTCCGACCACACCAGCCGGACGATCTCCCGGCGCCGGGGTTCGGCGAGAGCCTTGAGTGCGGAGTCCACACCATAAGATTAAGTTATCACTTGCGTAAGTGTCAACTAACGAAGGGTTGGCCCCCGAGGTACCGGGCCGCCTCGGACCGGACGGGCTCAAGGATGCCGGGATCGGGCTCCGCGACGGGAAACCGGCCCCCGGTTGGCGGTACCCCGTACCGAGCCCGGCCGGGATTAGCATCAGCCCGACCATGAGCACTGCGGCGGTGGACACGTCGGCCGACCTCGACGCCAAGACCGTCGAACCGGGAACGGACCGGCGGTCAGGGTGGTGGTCGGCCGCCGGCGGCCCGACGCTGGCCGTCGCCGTCTATCTGATCGTGGCCGTGGCCCTGTTCTGGCCGGTGTGGAGCACCCACCCGACCACGGTCTCCGAGGTGGGTGGCGACCAGTTCGCCACCATGTGGTTCCTCCAGTGGGCTCCCCACTCCCTGCTGCACGGGATGAACCCGTTCTTCTCGAACTACGCCAACCATCCCTACGGGGTCAACCTGCTCACCAACACCAGCGTGCTGCTGCTGGGCTGGCTGGCCACCCCGATCACGCTGGTGTGGGGACCGATCGCCTCGTTCAACGTCCTGATCACCCTGGCCCTGCCGGCCTCGGCCACGGCCGGGTACTTCTTCGCCCGTCGGTGGGTGGCGTGGTGGCCGGCGGCGTTCGTCGCCGGCCTCCTCTACGGGTTCAGCCCCTACGAGATCTCTCAGAGTGCCGGCCACCTCAATCTGACGTTCATGGTCATCCCTCCTCTTATCTTCCTGGTGCTCCACGAACTGGCCGTCCGCCAGCGGGGCCGGGCCGGTCGGTGGGGTGTCGTGCTCGGGCTGCTGGTGGCGGCCCAGTTCTTCGTGTCGAGCGAGGTCCTGGCGTCGACCATCGTCGTCGGGGTGGTGGCGTTGCTGGCGACGGCGTACTTCGGACGGCACCAGTTGCGCCGACGGGCCCGGTACCTGGTCGTCGGGGCCGGATGGGCCGCCGGCACCGCCGTAGTCCTGTTGGCCTACCCGCTGTGGTTCGCCCTCCGTGGACCGGGGTCGATCCGGGGAGCGATCCAGCTCGTGCCCCAGGGCTACCGGGCCGACCTGCTCGGTCCGCTGGTGCCGGACTCCCTGCAGCGTCTGGCACCCCACCACCTCGCCTCGGTGGCCGACCACTTCGCCAACAGTGTCACCGAGAACGGGTCGTATCTCGGCGTGACCCTGCTCGTCGTGCTGGCCGTGGGCACCGTGGTGTGGTGGCGGGACTCGCTGGTGGTGCGGGTGGCGGCGATCACCGGCGTCGCCGCCTTCGTCATCTCCCTCGGTGCCGGCCTGGTGGTCAAGGCCAACCCGCCCGGTTCGGCCAGCGGATTCCCGCTTCCCGAGCGCATCTTCACCAAGCTCCCCGTCCTTGCCAACACCATCCCGGTCCGGTACTCGGTGTATACGGTCCTGTTCGCCTCGCTCCTGCTGGCGGTCATCCTTGACCGCATCCACGCATCCCTGGCGCGACGACGCCTCCACCCCCACCGCGACCCGGTGAAGGCCCGGCACGACCGCGGTGTGGTGGCTGTGGCCGCCCCCCTGGCCGTCGCCGCGCTGGCCCTGTTCCCCCTGTACCCGGTGGCCCCGCTGTCCGGCATCGCCCCGGTCGGCACCCCGGCCTACTTCTCCTCACCCGAGCTCACCGCCATCCCGCCGGGCAGCGTGGCCCTGCTCTACCCCTTCCCCTCCAGCATCACGCCCAACGCCCAGGCCTGGCAGGCGGTGGCCGAGCTCCGGTTCGCCATGCCCGGCGGCTATTTTCTGGTGCCGTCGGGGCCGGCCCGGCACATCGCCTTCTCGCCGGGCCTCTCCTACACCCGCAACACCATGACAGCGCGGGTGCTCACCGGCCTCGAAACCGGGACCGTCCCTCCGGAGACACCCGCCCTACGCACCGCCCTGCGCTCGCAGTGGCGGCGCTGGAGCGTGGACAGCCTGGTGGCGTTCCCCGAGGGGGAGGCCGATCCCACCGCCGTCCTCCACTTCCTCTCGTGGGTGGTGGGCCGGCCGCCTTCCACCGGCGCCGGTGGCGCCTTCACCTGGTACCGGCTACTGGGATGACGGGCCGGTACCGGGCCCGATGCCGGGCCGGTACCGGTGTGGCGCCGGGGGTTCAGCCTCCGGACGGTCGCACCGGCACCAGGTACATGCCGACCCGGGCCGCCAGCCCCTCCAGCCCCTCGAGTGCCACCGCCCCAACCCGGCGGCCGCCACCGTGGTCACGGATCCACGGTCCGGACCGGCGGAGGGCGTCCTCGGGGACGTCGATGCCCTCGGACGGGACGGTCACGGTGAAGGTCGTGCCGTCCCCGCGCCGGATGGTCGAAACCCGCCTCCCCTCAGGTCGACGATGGACACGATGACCGGACCCCGGGTGGCGGGACCTCCGGCCGCCGAGGGACGGAGCGGCAGCACTGGGGCGGGGTGGGGATCAGGATCGCGGCGGGTCATCGTCTCCCCCTCTGACTACCCGAGCGGGCCGGAGCCCGCAAAGGTGCTGGGAGAGACCCCTCGTGTCCCACCGATGGCGCCGGTGGAGCGTGGGGTGCACCCCGGCCGACGCTCCGGGTGTCGCCGCCGCTGTGTAGGGTGCATCCATGGCTGACCAGGCGATGTTCTCCGATCTGGCGATGGAGTACATGCCCGCCCTCTACACCGCCGCCCTCCGGATGACCCGCAACTCGGCCGATGCCGAGGACCTGGTGCAGGAGACCTACCTGAAGGCGTACCGGGCCTTCGCCAGCTTCGAGGAGGGCACCAACCTGAAGGCATGGCTCTACCGCATCCTCACCAACACCTACATCAACACCTACCGGGCCAAGAAGCGTCGGCCCGAGATCGCCGACGTCGAGGACGTCGAGGACCTCTACCTCTACCGTCACCTCTCCGGCGACCAGGCGGCGGGGCTCGGCCGCAGCGCCGAGGACGAGGCCCTGGACCGCTTCACCGACACCGACGTGAAAGCGGCCATCGAGTCCCTGCCGGACACGTTCCGGATGGCGGTCCTCCTGGCCGACGTGGAGGGTTTCTCCTACAAGGAGATCGCCGAGATCACCGATGTACCCATCGGGACGGTGATGAGCCGGATCCATCGCGGAAGAAAAGCCCTGCAGAAGGCGTTGGTCGATCGTGGAAGCACGCGGGGCCTCGTAGGGGCGACCGACAAAGCCAGGTAGGGAGAGCGCCACCAGTGGGAGACAGGGAAGCGCCGGAAGAACCGGTAGGACCGATGAGCGGTGAGGCGGCCGCCGGTTTCGTCGGCTGTGACGAGACCATCGAGCGGCTGTACACCTATCTCGACGGCGAGCTCACCGAGCAGCGGCGCATCGAGATCACCCGCCATCTCGACCTGTGCGGCCCGTGCGTGGGGGCCTACGGCTTCGAGGCCGAGCTCCGCAAGGTCATCGCTAGTCGGTGCAAGGACCACGTGCCCGATGAACTGATCACCCGGGTGGCCGAGGCCCTCCGCCAGGAGCACACCCGGCAGAGCAACTGAGTAGGCGGGTGACGGGCCTTCCGGGGCTCGGCCGCCGCTGTGGTGCGCAGGTACCTACACTGGTCCCGTGACCGAGATCGAGACCTCGCCATCCACCGGAGGATCGAGCGGGAATCCGGCCGGCGGTGCCGTGGGCTGGGACACGGCCGAGCGGGTGGCGGGATGGGTCGGTGGACGCAGTCGGATCCCGGCCCCCTACCGGCCCGACCTCCTCCAGCGGGACTTCGAGGAGCTCACCGCCCAGGCCGAGGAACTCGTGGCCGAATCCACCGGCCTGCGCTCATCGTCGGGCCCGGCCCGGGCCCGTGTGACCGACCGGGCCGGCTGGGTCCATGCCAACATCTCCAGCTTCCAGCGCCTGGTCGGCCCCCATCTCGATCGGCTGGACCCCTCCCGCCTGTCGGGTGCCAACCGGGTCACCGACAGTCTGGCCGTCCCCCTGGCCACCGCGGGGCGGGTGGTCACTGGAACCCAGATGGGACTGGTGCTCGGCTGGCTGTCAACCCGGGTGCTGGGTCAGTACGACCTGCTCCTGACCGAGGATGCCGTCGAGGACCAGGACCTGGTGTACTTCGTCGGTCCCAACGTGGTGGCCCTCGAGAAGCTCCACGGATTCGAGCCCCGGGAGTTCCGGCTGTGGCTGGCCCTCCACGAGGTGACCCACCGTTGCCAGTTCACCGCCATCCCGTGGATGCGTGACTACTTCGTCTCGCTGGTGGAGGAGGGGATCGGCTCGCTGGAACCGGACCCCTCCCGTTTCGCCGAGGCCCTCCGTCGTATGACCGAGGAGATACGGGCCGGACGGAACCCGTTGCGGGACAGCGGGGCGCTGGGCCTGGTGGCCACGCCCGAACAGCTGGAGGGGCTCCACCGCATCCAGGCCCTGATGAGCCTGCTGGAGGGCCACGGCGACGTGACCATGGACCGGGCCGGAGCCGCGGCCATCCCCAGCGCGGCCCGCTTCAGCGAGGTGCTCCGCCAGCGCCGCCGGCAGACCCGGGGGCCGGCCCGCCTCCTCCAGCAGCTGATCGGGATCGAGGCCAAGCTCCGCCAGTACGAGGAGGGCGAGCGCTTCATCGCCGCCGTGGAGGACTCCGGCGGCCCCGAGCTCCTCGACCGGGCCTGGCGGGGACCGGAGTGGCTGCCCTCGCTGATCGAGATCCGCAATCCGTCCGCCTGGATCTCCCGTGTCGGGACCACCCCGGCCCTCTCGGGCTGATCCACCCGACTCCGGGGTGAACGGCTGGGAGGGTGACCCCCTGGTCGCATCACTGGTGACGCGGTGCACCTTCCCACCGGCGGGCAACGCGCTGGTGTGCGGCGTGTCGGGAGGTCCCGACTCGCTGGCCCTGCTGGTGCTGGCGGTGGCGGCGGGCTGTCGTGTCACCGCGGTCCACGTCGACCACGGACTCCGCCCCGGGTCGTGGCGGGAGGCCGACGTGGTGGCCGATGCCGCCCGTCGGTTCGGCGCCCGGTTCCGGGCCGAACGGGTGGTGTTGGAGGACGGGCCCAATCTGGAGGCCCGGGCCCGCCAGGCCCGCCGGGAGGCGCTCGGGCCCGATGCGGCCACCGGTCACACGGCCGACGACCAGGCCGAGACGGTCCTGGCCAACCTGTTGCGCGGCGCCGGCGTCCACGGTCTGGCCGCCATGCGGGCCGGCGTCCGCCACCCCCTGTTGGACCTGCGGCGGGCCGAGACGGTGGCCCTCACCGCTCACCTGGGCCTGGAGCCGGTGGCCGACCCGTCCAACGACGATCCGCGCCACCTGCGGAACCGCATCCGCCACGAGCTCCTTCCCCTGTGTTCCGCCGTGGCCCGCCGGGACGTGGTCCCGGTGCTGGCCCGCCAGGCCGGGGCCCTGTCCGGCGACGCCGACCTGCTCGACGCCTTGGCCTCCCTGGTCGATCCCGAGGACGCCGCCGCCCTGGCCGCAGCACCGGCGGCGGTGGCCCGGCGGAGCGTACGGGCCTGGCTGCTCGGCGGCGGCGACCACCCACCATCGCTCGACGCCGTGGAACGGGTGCTCGAGGTGGCCCGCCGGGAGCATCGGGCCGCCGAGGTCGCCGGTGGCCGGAGGGTGACCCGGTCGCGGGGACGCCTGTCGTTGGGCCCGGTCCGGGGGACCACCCCGGCCGGGCACGTATCGGAGGGTGGTGACACTCCGGTACAGTCGCGCCGTGGTCACCGCTGAGGAGGAGGCACCCCGAGTGTCGATGCACCTCGAGCTGAGTCGGGACGTGGGCCGGGTGATCGTCTCGGAGGAGGACCTCCAGGCGCGGATCACCGAGCTGGGGGAGCGGATCACTGCTGACTACGCCGGACGCCCACCGCTCCTCGTCGGCGTGTTGAAGGGCGCCTTCATGTTCATGAGCGACCTGTCGAGGGCCATCGACCTCCCGGTGGACGTGGACTTCATGGCCGTCTCCTCGTACGGCAGCGCCACCCGGACCTCGGGGGTGGTGCGCATCGTGAAGGACCTCGACGTCGACCTGGCCGACCGGCATGTGCTGGTGGTGGAGGACATCGTCGACAGCGGGCTCACGCTCAGCTACCTCCAGCGCTACCTGCTGGCCCGCCAACCGGCCAGCCTCGAGGTCTGCGCCCTGTTGGTGAAGGATGGCCAGCAGCGCACCGAGCTCGATCTGGCCTACGTCGGATTCCACATCCCGGCCGAGTTCGTGGTGGGATACGGCCTCGATGTCGACGAGCGGTTGCGCAACCTCCGGGCCATCCACGCCTACGCCGGCGACCTGTCCTGAGCCCCGGTACCGGAAGCCCGATTCCACGCCATGACGGTCGACACCACCCGCATCGAGCACGCGGTGCTGGAGCTGCTCGAGGCCCTCGGCGAGGACCCGGGCCGTGACGGCCTGGTCAAAACCCCGCACCGGGTGGCCAAGATGTACAAGGAGCTGTTCGCCGGCTTCGGCGAGAATCCGGCCGACCACCTCGAAGTGACCTTCGCCGCCGACCACGACGAGATGGTCATGGTCCGCGACATCCCGTTCGCCTCGCTCTGCGAGCACCACCTGATCCCCTTCATCGGCAAGACCCACGTCGCCTACATCCCCGGTGACGACGGCCGCATCACCGGGCTGTCCAAGTTGGCCCGCCTGGTGGACGGCTACGCCAAGCGGCTCCAGGTGCAGGAGCGGATGACCACCGAGATCGCCGACGCCATCGAACATGCCCTGGCCCCGAGGGGTGTGCTGGTGGTGGTGGAGGCCGAGCATCTGTGCATGTCGATGCGGGGCGTGAAGAAGCCCGGCACCTCCACGGTGACCTCGGCGGTGCGGGGCCTGTTCCGGAGCGACGCCTCGACCCGGATGGAGGCCATGCAGTTCGTCCGGGGCCACTGAAGGCGCCCCCGGACGGTCGCGGGCCTGGCCGGGCTGGTTTACTCTGTGTCGTCATGCCCATCCCCACGCACCAGTCACGGCCTTTGGTGATGGGAATCCTCAACGTCACCCCGGACTCGTTCTCCGACGGCGGGCAGTGGTTGGAGCCGGAGCGGGCCGTCGGTCGGGCCCGGGAGATGATCGACGAGGGAGCCGACATCATCGACGTCGGGGGCGAGTCCACCCGTCCCGGGGCCGACGCCGTCCCCACCGACGTGGAGCTCGCACCGGGTCGTCCCGGTGGTCGAAGCCCTGGCCGGGCAGGTGCGGGTGTCGATCGACACCACCAAGGAGGCCGTGGCCGACGCCGCCGTCGCGGCCGGCGCCACCCTGATCAACGACGTCTCCGCCTCGCTGTGGCCGGTGGCCGCCCGCCACGGTGTGGGATGGGTGGCCATGCACCGGTCGGGCACCGCCGCCACCATGCAGCGCCACCCCCGCTACGACGACGTGGTGGCGGAGGTCACCTCGATGCTGGCCGACCGGGCCGGCCGGGCCACGTCGGCCGGGGTGGGCGAGGTTTGGATCGACCCGGGCATCGGCTTTGGGAAGTCGGTCGGGCACAATCTCTCGCTGCTGGGGGCCCTGGCCGACCTGGTGGCGACGGGCTACCCGGTACTGGTGGGCACCAGCCGGAAGAGCTTTCTCGGGTCATTGGCCCGCCGTCCCGGCGAGCCACCGACACCGGTGGGCGAGCGGCTTCCGGCCTCGCTGGCCACCGCCACATGGGCCCTGGAGCAGGGGGCGCGCATGGTGCGGGTCCACGACGTGGCCGCCACCGTCCAGGCCGCCCGCCTGGTGGGCGTGCCCGGATCGGGGGCCACGTGGTGAAGGGAAAGTGGGCCGCCGGCATCGCGCCGCGCAACTTCACCTGGGTGATCAAGGACCGTCTGGCCATGAGTGAACGGCCCGGCGGCTTCGCCCCCAACCATCGCAAGGTCCGCCGGCAGGAGGAGATCATCTGGCTGCAGGTCCAGGGCTTCACCCGGGTGGTGTCGCTGCTGCCGTCCTCGCACAACCTCCAGGCCTACGAGGAGAAGTCGATGGCCAGCGTCCACTTCCCGCTGCCGACGTCGGGCGACGCCCGGGCGGTGTTGGCCGACCTCTACCGTGACCTCCATGCCCGGCTGACGGGCGGGGAACGGATCCTCATCCACCAAGAGGAGTTGGGTGACCGGGTGACCGGGGTGGTGGCCGGCTACCTGCTGTGGTCGGACCGCCTGCCCAGCGGGCCCCAGTCGATCACCGTCCTCGAGCACATGACGGGTCATCCGATGGGGCCGAGCGGTCGTGAGCTGGTGGCGTTCGCCAGCCAGCTGGCCCCGGCCCCGGCACCTCCCGTGACCGGGGACGCTCCGGCGGGCGGGTGACCGCGGCGGGCGGCCAGGCGGGGGCCGGCGTCGGCGCCGGCGGTGGCGGGAATGGGGACCGGATCCAGCTGCGCGCCCTCCGGGTGGTGGGTACCCACGGTGTCCTGGCCGAGGAGAGGGCCCGGCCCCAACCGTTCGAGGTCGACCTGGATCTGAGCGTCGACCTGGCCCTGGCCACCGCCACCGACCGGCTCTCCGACACGGTGGACTACGGGGAGGTGGCCGAGACGGCGGCCGCGGTCGTGTCGGGTGGATCCTTCCAGCTGCTCGAGGCCCTGGCCGGGGCGGTGGCGGAGGCCGTCCTGGCCTCGGATCTCCGGATCACCGCGGTGACGGTGCACCTCCGCAAGCTCCGCCCCCCCGTGCCGCTGGACCTGGGCACCGTCGGGGTCCGGATCACCCGTCGCCGGTGACCGCACCGGCGGACGGACCGCCCACGGTGCGGGCCTTCGTGGGGCTGGGCTCAAACCTGGGCGACCGGTGGGCCCACCTCCGGCGGGCGGTGGACCAACTCCGGGCGGGCAACCGGGCCCCGGTCACCGCGGTGTCCCGGGTCTACGAGACCGAGCCCATGGGCGGCCCCGAGGGCCAGGGGCCGTATCTCAATGTGGTGGTGGAGCTGGCCGAGGTTCCCGGCGCCGACCCCTACCGGCTGCTGGAGGAGTGTCGCCGACTGGAGGCCGCCGCCGGCCGGGTGCGGTCCGTCCGGTGGGGCCCGAGGACCCTGGACGCCGACGTGCTGTGGATCGACGGGGTGGCCCTCGACGACGCCGACCTGACCGTCCCCCATCCCCGCTGGCGCGAGCGCCGGTTCGTGCTGGCCCCCCTGGCCGAGCTGGCCCCGGACCTCGTCGACGAGGACGACCTGGCCACCTCTGGTGGCGAGGTCACCGTCGTGGGTACACTGTGAGGCGCACCACTCAGATTCTCTGACGCGAACGGCACCCTCCGGGGCTGGAACGTACCAAAGGGGTCTTGTGACAACAATCCGAATCGTCGGACCCGGCCGGGCCGGTCTGTCGCTCATGGCCGCCCTCGACTCGGTGGCGGGCTTCGAGCCGCGAGGTGTCCTCGGGCGCAACGACGGTGTGGCCGCCGCCGCGGAGGGCGTCGATCTCCTGGTCATCGCCACCCCCGACGACAGCGTCGGCCGGGTGGCCGACCGGATCGCCCCGGTGGCCTCCACCGCGGTCATCCACATGTCGGGCTCCCTCGGCCTCGACGTACTGGCCAGCCACCGCAGGCGCGGATCGCTCCACCCCCTCGTGCCACTGCCCACGGCGGCCATCGGTGCCGACCGGCTGACCTCGGGCATCACCTTCGCCGTGGCCGGCGATCCCGTCACCTGGCGCCTGGCCGAGGCCCTGGGCGGGCGGGCCGTCCACGTCGAGGACGGCGACCGGACCACGTACCACGCCGCCGCCGCCATCGCCGCCAACCACGTGGTGGCCCTCATCGGACAGGTCGAGCGGGTGGCCGCCACCATCGGCCTGCCCCTCGAGGCCTTCGCCGGTCTCATCCACGCCGCCACCGACGACGCCCTGTCCCTCGGGCCCCGTCGGGCCCTGACCGGGCCGGCCGCCCGTGGCGACTGGGACACCCTGGAGCGGCACCGGTCGGCTCTGGCCGGCATGGCCGGTCACCGCAACGAGCTGGCCGCCTACGACGCCATGGTCGGCCTGGCCCGGCGACTGTCGCTGGACTCGGCCGCCACCGGTGCCGTCCTCCCCGAAGGGTCTGGGGCCCCGTCGGCCCGCCCGGGTCAGCCGGCCACGTCGGACACCGAGGGGGCGTCCCCACCGGTGACCGCGGATCCGACCGTCGCCGACCCGACGACGGTGGAGAAGGTGGCGTGAGCACGCTCTTCATGGAGGCTGGTGCGGCCGGGGCCGCGACCCTGGCCCGGCCCGAGGTCGTCGAGACCATCGCCGAGTACTCCGAGGCCCTCGACGCCGTCCGGCTCAGCGGCCGGACCGTCGGGATCGTGCCCACCATGGGAGCGCTCCACGCCGGCCACCGCTCCCTCATCGAGCGGGCGGCGGCGGAGTGTGACGTGGTGGCGGTGTCGGTCTTCGTGAACCCGACCCAGTTCGGGGACCCCTCGGACCTGGCCAACTACCCCCGTACCCTCGACGCCGACCTGGAGACCATCGCCTCGTCCGGCGGCCGGCTGGTCTTCGCCCCGCCGGTGGCGGAGATGTACCCCGACCCGCCCGGCGTGGCTCCGACGTCGGTGTCCGTGCCGGCCCTGAGCGGCCGGTGGGAGGGCGCCTCCCGACCGGGCCACTTCGACGGCGTGGCCACCGTGGTGGTCAAGCTGTTCTCGGCCGCCGGCCGGTGCCGGGCCTACTTCGGCGAGAAGGACTTCCAGCAGCTGGCCCTGGTCACGCGCCTGGCCCGTGATCTGGCCCTGCCGACCCGGGTGGTGGGGTGCCCGACCGTGCGCGACCCCGACGGGCTGGCCCTGTCCAGCCGCAATGCCCGTCTCGACCCCGACCAGCGCCGGGCCGCCCTGGCCCTGTGGTGTTCCCTGCGGGCCGGCGCCGAACGGTGGGCCGAGGGGGCGGGGCCGGCCGAGGTGGAGGCGTCCATGGCGCGGGTGGCCTCCCTCGAGCCCCTGGTGGAGCTGGACTACGCCGCGCTGGTGACGGCCGACGACCTCGAGCCGGTCCGGAGCCGAGCCACCGCTCGTCCGGTGCGGCTGATCGTGGCGGCCACGGTGGGCCCGGTGCGCCTGATCGACAATCTCGATCCCCGCCCGGGTCACTGAGAAGGCCATGTCCGACCCGGTAGTGGCGCCGGTCGCCCTGGACGTTCTGGTCCTCGGGAGCGGCGTGGCCGGCCTGTCGGCCGCCGTGCGCCTGGCCGCGCCACCGGGCTCGTCCGCCACCGGCTGGGGGCTCGATGCCACTGCGCTGCGGGTGGGGGTCCTGACCAAGGCCGAGCTCTACCAGTCGGCGACCCGCTGGGCCCAGGGCGGGCGTGGCGGCGGTGCTGGGCGGGGACGAGGACTCGACCGACCTGCACCTGGCCGACACCCTGGCCGCCGGGGTCGGCCTGTGCGACACCGATGCGGTGCGGGTGCTCGTCGACGAGGGCCCGACCCGGGTGCACGAGCTGATCGCCATGGGCGCCGTGTTCGACCGGCAGCCCGGCGGGGCCCTGGCGCTGGCCCGCGAGGGCGGGCACTCGACGGCCCGGGTGGTCCATGCCGGCGGCGCCGCCACCGGAGCCGAGGTCGAGCGGGCCCTGGTCGATGCCACCCGGGCCACCGCCGCCGCCGTACTCGAGGAGTGGTTCGCCCTCGACCTGCTGGTGGAGGGCGGACGGTGCCGGGGGGTGCGGGCCCTCAGCGCGGCGGGTGACGTGGTCGAGGTCCGGGCCCGGCACACGGTGCTGGCCACCGGCGGCGCCGGTCAGCTGTTCGCCGTGACGACCAATCCGGCCGAGGCCACCGCCGACGGGCTGGCCATGGCCCTCCGGGCCGGCGTGCCGGTGGCCGACGTGGAGTTCATGCAGTTCCACCCGACGGCCCTCCACCACCCGGCCATGCCCCGTCCCCTCCTGTCCGAGGCCCTCCGCGGCCACGGGGCCCTGCTCCGCGACGCCCGGGGTCAGCGCTTCGTCGACGAACTGGCCCCGCGGGACGTGGTCAGCCGGGCCATGGCCGAGCGCATGCGGACCCAGGGCGTGGACAGCCTGTGGCTCGACGCCACCGGCCTGGCCAGCTTCGACGCCCGCTTTCCCACCATCGCCGCCTCCCTGCGGGGCCATCGGCCTCGACCCGTCCACGGACTGGCTGCCCATCGCCCCCGCCGCCCACTATCTGTCCGGGGGTGTCATCACCGATCTGTCCGGGGCCACGGCCCTGCCCGGGCTGTGGGCCGCCGGCGAGGTGGCCTGCACCGGAGTGCACGGGGCCAACCGCCTGGCCTCGAACTCCCTGTTGGAAGGGATGGTGTTCGGGGCCCGTCTGGCCGAGGCCATCCTGGGGGGACCGACGGTCCCGCGCCCACCGGGGTCATGGGCGCCCTCCTCCATCGGCCCGTCGAGCGGGTGGACGCCGGGCGTGGCCGCACCCTGGGCCACCGGCGGGGCCCGTCGATCCGGCCCCCGCCGTTCCCACCTGGCCCGACGTCACCAAGACCCGGGACCGGCTCCAGCGGCTGATGATCGAGGGTGCGGGTGTGGTCCGCAGCGCCGCGTCCCTGGCGTCGGCCGGCGCGTCGATCGATGCCCTGGACGCCGAGGTGGGGACGGCCACGCCGCCCGACCGGGCCCACGGGGAGGTGGCCAACCTGGTCACGGCGGCCACGAGCGTGCTCCGCGCCGCCACGGTCCGCGCCGAGACCCGGGGAGCCCACGCCCGCAGTGACCATCCCGAGGCTTCCGAGCGGTGGCGTCGGCGCATCGTGCACGACGCCGACGGGCTGGCCCTCCTCGACGGTTCCGGCCGCCCCGGCGTCGGCACCGACCGGCGACAGGGCCGTCTGACCGGTGGGCACCCGGGCCGGGCACCAGTCCTCCCATGCCGTCATCGCCGATGTCGACCCCCCCGCGGTGGCGGTGGTCGACGCGGTGACGCGGGCCCTGGCCGAGGACCTCCTCCCGCTGGGCGACCTCACCGCGGCCCTGGTGCCGTCCACCTCCACCGCTGACGTGGCCATCGTGAGCCGGGCGTCGGGCGTGGTGGCCGGGCGGGCCTGCGCCGTGGAGGCCTTCCGCCAGATCGACCCGTCCCTCGACGTGGCGTGGTCGGTACCCGACGGCGGGCCGGGTGGACCCGGGGGACCGGGTGGCGGAGATCAGCGGCCCGCTGCGCTCCATCCTCACCGCCGAGCGGACCGTGCTCAACTTCCTCGGCCACCTGTCCGGTGTGGCCTCACTGACCCGGCGGTACGTGGACGCGGTGGGAGCCGCCAATCCGGCCACGCGGGTGCTGGACACCCGCAAGACCACACCGGGGCTCCGCTCCCTCGAGAAGGCCGCCGTCCGGGCCGGAGGGGGCCACAACCACCGCGGCGGACTGTCCGACGCCGTCCTGGTGAAGGACAACCATCTGGCCGGGCTGTCCATCGGCGACGCCGTGGCCCGGGCCCGGGAGCTGTGGCCGGGACGGATGGTGGAGGTGGAGTGCGACCGCCCCGACCAGGTCGACGAGGCGGTGGCCGCCGGCGCCACCGTGATCATGCTGGACAACATGTCACTCGACCAGGTGGCGTCGTGCGTGTCCCGTCTGCGGGCCGACGGGGTGGACACCCTGGTCGAGGTGTCCGGTCGGGTGAGCGTCGAGTCCGCCCCGGCTCTGGCCGCAGCCGGCGCCGACCTCATCTCGGTGGGGGCCCTCACCCACTCGGCTCCCGTCCTCGACCTCGGATTCGACCTGGCGGCGGGCCCGCCGGGGAAGGGCTGACCATGCTGCTGGCCATCGACGTGGGCAACACCGAGACCGTCGTCGGCCTGTTCGCCGACGACCCCTCCGACCCCCCCGGTACCGGCCCCCGGGACGGCAACGAACCGACCGGCCTGGCCCATCACTGGCGCCTGTCCACCGTGGCCGAGCGCACCGCCGACGAACATGCACTGCTGCTCACCCAGCTCCTGGACCTCGACGGGCTGGACATCGACGGCGCCGTCTCCGGCATCGCCGTGACCTCCTCGGTCCCGCTGGTGACGGCCAATCTCCGCCAGATGGTGTCCCGGTGGTTCAACGTGCCGGCCGTCGTGCTCGAGCCCGGGGTGAAGAGCGGGATGCCCATCCTCTACGACAACCCGAAGGAGGTGGGGGCGGACCGGATCGCCAACGCCGTGGGTGCCCACGACCTGTTCGGCGGACCGTGCGTGGTGGTGGACCTGGGCACGGCCACGACGTTCGACGCCATCTCGGCGGCCGGCGAGTACCTGGGCGGGGCCATCACCCCGGGGGTGGCCATCAGCCTCGACGCCCTGTTCGCCCACGCCGCCGCCCTGCGCCGGGTAGAGCTGGTCGAGCCCCGCAGCGTCATCGGCAAGTCGACGGTGGAGTCGATCCAGTCCGGCGCCCTCTACGGGTTCGCCGGCCAGGTGGACGGCCTGTGCCGCCGGTTCGCCGCCGTCCTGGGGGACTGCACCGTGGTGGCCACCGGTGGGCTCTCGGAGCTCATCTCGCCCTACGCCGAGGAGATCGAGTACGTGGAGCCCTGGCTCACCCTCCACGGGCTGCGGATCATCTTCGAGCGCAACTCGCCCTCGGGCCCGCCGGGGCGCTGAACGACCGCCCGGTCGCCGTCAGACCGGCGCCTCGAGGGCCAGACGGGGCTGACGGGCCGGCGGCTGGTGATCCCACAGGTCGGCCAGCAGATCGTTCCGGACGCCGGCCATGGCGGGATCGTCCCAGCGGTTGACCCGCTGGAGCGGGTCGTCGTCGAGGTCGTAGAGCTCGCCCTCGGTGCCGTCGTGGGAGGTCCCGGGTCGGTAGGCGGTGCAGACCCAGTGGTCCCGCATGATGGTGCGGAGGTGGACGTCGGTGCCGAACAGCTCGCTGTCCCACTCGGTGAGGACCCGCTCGAACCCCCGGGTGTCGGCGTCGGCGTCGTCCACGGGCAGGGCGTCGCCCTGCATCCAGTGGGGGGCTTCGATCCCGGCGATGGCACACAAGGTCGGGGCCAGGTCGACCAGGCCCACCGGTCGGGACACCACTGCCGGCGGGGTGGACGCACCCGGGGCCGGACGCCAGACCAGGGGTATCCGCATCAGGGCGTCCACGTGGTAGGGGCCCTTGAACAGCAGGCCGAAGTCGCCCTGCAACTCGCCGTGGTCGGTGGTCACGATCACGTCGAGGTCATCGGCCCACCCCCGCTCGGCCACCCGTCCGAGGACCCGGCCCAGGGCCTCGTCGATGAGCTCGCATTCGACGGCGTTGCGGGCGTTGACCTCGCGGACCTGGTCGGGGGTGAGGGTGGCGGGCACCCAGTCGGCGGGAGCCTCGTAGTTGGAGACCAGCGCCCCGTCGTACCAGAGCCGCCAGTGGCGGGGCTTGGCGTCGAGGATGGCCTCCCGCTCGGACCGGTTCTCAGGATAGCCGGCCGGCAAGGGGACATCGTGCCAGTTGACGCGGCCCACCTCCGATTGCGGCGGGTCCCAGGGGTGGTGGGGATCGGGGAAGCTCATCCAGCAGAACCAGTCCTCGTCGACCCCGAGCGTGTCCAGCCAGGCCACGGTCCGATCGGCCACCCAGTCGGTGTGGTAGATCCGCCGATCGACCGGGTTGACCTTGACCTGGGGGGCGCCGGTGTCCCCGCCCCCGGCCGCGTTGACCTGGAGGGACCCGTCGAGGGCGGGATAGAAGCCGCCCAGTGCCTCGGGATGCTCGGTCATCATCCACCGGGCGTAGTGGAGCGGTCCGATCACCCCGTGGGTGGCCAGTTCGAGGTGCTCGAACCCCCGGTGGAGGCCTCCGGGGGGCTCGGTCCCCGTCTGGGCCAGCGAGTTCTCTCCGAAGCGGAAAAACGGGTCGAGGAACGGCTCGAAGTGGGCCTTGCCCACCAGGGCGGTGCGGTAGCCGGCGCCGTGGAGCTCCGTCGCCACCGACGGTGCGTCCAGCGGGAGGGGCACGCCGTTCATCCACACCCCGTGGGTGGTCGGGTGCTGGCCGGTCAGGATGGTCGACCGGGAGGGCATGCACACCACCGACTGGGGGTGGGCCCGTGCGAAGCGGACTCCCTCGGCGGCAAGCCGGTCCACCACGGGGGTGCGTCCCAGCGTGCCGCCGTTGCAACCCAGGGTGTCGTACCGTTGCTGGTCGGTGGTGACCAGGAGGATCTTGCGGCCCATCAGTGCGCTCCCAACCTCTTGTCGACGGGTTTCATGTCACCGGTCTCTTCCCGACCCGGTCACCGGGTCCCAGCAGCTCCGGGAGTGCCTCGAGGCCCGAGCGGGCCGCCCCCCCGATGACCAGGGCCAGGGGGGCCGGATCGGCGTCGACGGAGTAGACGGCCAGACAGGTGCCGTCGTCGAGGTCGTGCACGTCGAGGGTGCTGAGGTGCTCGGCGAACATCGGCGCCGTGATCCGGTACTGGAGGCGTCGCAGGGTGGGGTCCACCGTCACCAGCTCCTCGGGCATGGGGATGCCCGACGCCGTCACGACCACCCGGTGGATGCCGTCCACGGTGCACGAGACGATGCCGGGGAACCACTCGTGGACCCGTTCGGGCGCCCCGAGGAGGGCCCACAGTTCGTCGACAGGACAGCGGAGCCTGACGGCGTGGCGGGTGCTTCCCCGATGGGCGGTCACGGCCGGGCCCTGGCCGGGCCCCGGCGCCACCGATGACGTGGCCGTCGGTCCTGTGGCGCCGGGGCCGTCCGGACCAGGGGGAGCCACCGGGCGCAAGGGCGCATGCCGGCGAGACGGACCATCCCGGCACGGTAACCGTTGGCAGTACCTATGACAATTTACGCGCTGAACTGGGACGACGCTGCTCACCCCCACTGATCTGGAGGTCCCACGTCCCTCATCGGTTCCTAACATCGGCCTCACGCATCGCACATCCCGGGCGGCGATAACGGAGAGGTAGCCGGAACCACCGGCCCTATTCAGGAGGTAGTACCGCCATGAAGCACATCATCCCCACCGCCAAGAAGGTGATCGTGGGTGTGGTCGCCGTCGGAGCACTCTCCGTAGGCGCCGCCGGCATCGCCGGGGCCGCCACCACCGGGTCGTCCACCCCCACTCCGGCCCGGGTCCACACCTTCAATTGCGCCAATGCGACCAACGTGCTGGCCCGGATCCAGAAGGTCGAAGGTGACATCGCCAACGGTCTGCCCAAGCTGACCGCGGCCCAGGCCAAGGCGGCATCGGACGGCAAGACCACCCGGGCCACCCGTCTGGAGAAGCGGATCAGCCGCCTCGAGAGCGCCACCTTCAAGGCCCGGCTGGACAAGGCCACCTCGGCCATCGAGACCAAGTGCAACGTGTCGGCGCCCGGAGCCACCAGCTGAGCCGGCGGTGAGCTGACCTCGTCGTCAGCACCAGCGTGAACGGGCGGTCGGTCGATGCGGTTGTCGGCCGGCCGCCCCGGCGCGTCAAAACCGCTGGGGTCAGTCGCCGGGGTCAGTCGCCGGGCAGGTCGTCCACCAGGGAATGGGCCAGGGTGGTGAACCCCGCGGCCAGCTCCGGCGACGGACCCGAGCCCGCCGCCGCCGCCGCCGCCTCGGCATACCGACGGGCCACCACCACCGAGTCCCCGATGGCCCCTGAGGCGGCCACGATGGCCCGGGCCTTGTCCCGCTCGGGCTGACCGAGAGGCTGCCCGAGCAGGGTGCGCAGCTCCGGTCCCGCCTCGGGATCGGCCAGGGCCAGCAGCACGGGCAGGGTGTAGATCCCCTCGGCCAGATCCTGCCCGGCCGGCTTGCCCAGTTCGGCCTCGGTGCCGACGACGTCGAGGATGTCGTCGCGGACCTGGAAGATCATCCCGAACGAACGCCCGAACTCGGTGACGGTATCGATCTGGTCGCGGGGGAGCCCACCGGTGAGCGCACCGATGCGGCACGAGGTGGCCATGAGGGACGCCGTCTTGCCGGCGATGGCCCGGTAGTACTCGCCCTGGCTCCGAGCCGGTCTGGAAGGCCGAGTGCACCTCGGCCACCTGGCCCTGGCACAGTTCTCCCAGGGTGGCGGCCAGGAGGCCGGCGATCTCGGTGCCCAGTCCGGCGGCGATCTCGGCCGACCGGGCCAGCAGGAAGTCGCCGGCCACAATGGCTACCAGGTTGCCGAACCGGGCGTTGACGCTCTCGACGTTGCGCCGGACAGTGGCCTCATCCATGACGTCGTCGTGGTACAGCGAGGCCAGGTGGACCAACTCCACCGACACCGCCCCCAACAGGTCCTCCCGGGAGGCCGCCATCGTCCCGGACGTGGCCGTGGCCAGGGCCAACACCGGTCGGAGCCGCTTTCCCCCCGCGGCCAGCAGATGGGTGGTCACCTCGTCGAGAAAGCCGTCTCCGGTCACCACCGACTCCACGAGCAGGGGCTCGAGGCGCTTGAGCTGTTCTTCGAGTGCGGGAAGCCCGAGGAGTTCGACGACGTTCACTTCCTACAGACGATAGGCGCGGATGCCGATGGCTGAGAAAAGGACCGGAAAAAGGGTCCGTGCGGGTGTGGGTGTCACGGGTACCTGTAGACTTCGCTTCAGTTACTGACCGCGGATGGAGGCGGTGGAGTGTTCGAACGATTCACAGACCGGGCTCGTCGAGTTCTTGTGTTGGCACAGGAGGAGGCGCGGCTGCTCAACCACAGTTTCATCGGCACCGAGCACATCCTCCTGGGCTTGATCCACGAGGGCGAGGGTGTCGCGGCCAAGGCACTGGAGTCTCTGGGCGTCTCCTTGGAGGCCGTCCGGGAGAAGGTGGAGGAGACGATAGGCCTGGCCGGCACGGCGCCGACGGGCTCGCCCCCCTTCACGCCCCGGGCCAAGAAGGTCCTCGAGCTGTCTCTGCGTGAGGCGTTGCAGCTTGGTCACAGCTACATCGGCACCGAGCACATGCTGCTCGGCCTGGTCCGCGAGGGCGAGGGCGTGGCCGCCCAGGTGCTCGTCAGCCTCGGTGCGGATCTTCCCCGGGTCCGCCAACAGGTGATCCAGCTGCTCTCGGGTTACCAGGGCAAGGAGTCGGTGGGCGCCGGTGCCCCGGGCTCGCAGTCCTCGGACGCGCCGACAGGGTCGCCCGTGCTGGACCAGTTCGGCCGTAACCTCACGGCACTGGCCCGGGACCACAAACTGGACCCGGTCATCGGTCGTGAGAAAGAGATCGAGCGCGTCATGCAGGTCCTGTCGCGCCGCACGAAGAACAACCCGGTGCTCATCGGGGAACCCGGCGTGGGCAAGACCGCCATCGTCGAGGGACTGGCCCAGCGCATCGTGGCCGATGACGTCCCCGAGACGCTCACCGGCAAGCAGCTCTACACCCTGGACCTTGGGGCCCTGGTGGCCGGCAGCCGGTACCGCGGCGATTTCGAGGAGCGGCTGAAGAAGGTCCTGAAGGAGATCCGCACCCGTGGCGACATCGTCCTGTTCATCGACGAGCTCCACACCCTGGTGGGTGCCGGCGCCGCCGAAGGGGCCATCGACGCCGCCTCCATCCTGAAGCCCATGCTGGCCCGGGGGGAGCTTCAGACCATCGGTGCCACCACCATCGACGAGTACCGCAAGCACCTCGAGAAGGACGCCGCCCTCGAGCGACGCTTCCAGCCCATCAAGGTCGAGCAGCCCAATGTGGCCCTGACCATCGAGATCCTGAAGGGTCTCCGCGACCGGTACGAGTCCCACCATGCCGTCACCATCACCGACCAGGCCTTGGTGGCGGCGGCCAACCTGGCCGACCGCTATCTGGCCGACCGGTACCTCCCCGACAAGGCCATCGACCTCATCGACGAGGCCGGCAGTCGCCTGCGCATCCGTCGGATGACCACGCCTCCGGCCTACAAGAAGTTGGAAGAGGACATCACCCGGCTGCGGGCCGACAAGGAGGCTGCGCTGGAGAAGCAGGCCTTCGACCAGGCGAAGAAGCTCGCCGAGCAGGAGAAGGAGCGCCTCGACTCCAAGGAGGCCATGGAGGCCGAGTGGAGAGCCGAGGGCGTGGACCTCTTCGACGTGGTCGACGAGGAAGTCATCGCCGAGGTGTTGGCCAACTGGACGGGCATCCCCGTGTACCGGCTCACCGAGGAGGAGACGGCCAAGCTCCTCCGCATGGAGGACGAGCTCCACAAGCGGGTCATCGGGCAGGAGCCGGCCATCGCCGCCCTGGCCCGCTCGATCCGCCGGACCCGTGCCGGCCTGAAGGACCCCAAGCGTCCGAGTGGCTCGTTCATCTTTTTGGGACCGACCGGCGTGGGGAAGACCGAGCTGGCCAAGACGCTGGCCGAGTTCCTCTTCGACGACGAGGACGCGCTCATCCAGCTGGACATGTCCGAGTACATGGAGAAGCACACCGTGAGCCGCCTGGTCGGCTCGCCTCCCGGCTATGTCGGGTACGAGGAGGGTGGTCAGCTGACCGAGGCGGTCCGCCGCAAGCCCTTCTCCGTGGTGCTCTTCGACGAGGTCGAGAAGGCCCACGCCGACGTCTTCAACACGTTGCTCCAGATTCTGGAGGACGGACGGTTGACCGACGCCCAGGGCCGCTCGGTGGACTTCAAGAACACCGTGCTCATCATGACGTCCAACCTGGGCACCGCCGATCTCCGCAAGTCATCGGTGGGCTTCGCCAAGACGTCGGAGGCCGTGACCTACGAGCGGATGAAGACCAAGGTCAACGAGGCGCTGAAGGCTCACTTCCGGCCCGAGTTCCTCAACCGCATCGACGAGGTCGTGGTGTTCCACGAGCTGTCCAAGCTCGAGGTGGTGGAGATCGTGGACCTCATGATCCAGCGGGTCTCCACCCAGCTGGAGCTCCAGGGCCTCAGCCTGATCCTGACCCCGCCGGCCAAGCAGTTGCTGGCCGACAAGGGGTACGACCCCCAGCTGGGGGCCCGCCCGTTGCGCCGTGCCATCCAGCAGATGGTCGAGGACCCGCTGTCGGAGCGGATCCTGTGGAAGGAGTTCCGAGTCGGCGAGACCATCGTCGTCGACGTGGAGACCATCACGCCCGAGGCCGCCGCGGCCTATGACGTGAAGGGGGCCCCTCCGCTGATCGCCGGCGAGCAGCAGCTGACCTTCACCGCCATCGAGGGCGTCGAGCCCCCGCCACCGGTGGAACTGGCCGACGCCTCCGCCGACTGACCGGTCCACCGAAGTCTGGCTGCGACCGCCCCGCCGGATCCCGGTGGGGCGGTTCCGCGTCCGGGGTCACCGGCCCGGTGAACCGGTGCGGCCCCACCGGCTGAACCGGTCCCGGCCGGGGCGAACCGGTCCCGGACCCACGCCGAGACCGTCCTTTGGCCACGTCATAGGGAGCTGCGGTCTACGCCGTAGACCGGTTTTTCCAGCTGGTGTCGGCCGGGACCGTCGGCCATCAGCGCGGCACGCGGCCAGCGCATCGCCGCCACCACCGCCGGTCACCCCACCCGTGACACCCAGTCCCTACCATCGGGGCCATGGCCAAGACCGCGAAACGACACCGTTGCATCGACTGTGGATCGACGAGTGCCCGCTGGGCGGGGCGGTGCCCGACGTGCGGAGAGTGGAACACCCTGGTGGAGGAGAACCAGCTCGGATCGTTGGTCCAGGCCGTGGATGACCTCGGCCTCGAGTCCATCCCGCTCCAGCTGTCCGCGGTGGACATGTCCGGGGCCGCCGTCATCCCCACCGGGGTGGAGGAGTTCGACCGGGTCCTCTCCGGAGGCCTGGTGCCGGGGTCGGTCACCCTGCTCGGTGGCGAGCCGGGCATCGGCAAATCCACGCTGCTCCTGCAGGTATTGGCGGCCCGAGCCGCCGCCGGGCACCGGGTCCTGCTGATCTCGGCGGAGGAGTCGGCCCACCAGGTCCGCCTGCGGGCCGAGCGGTTGGGCCCCATCCCCGACGGACTGCTCATCCTGCCGGTCACCGACGTGGGCGCGGTCATCGCCGGCGTGACCGAGGCGCAACCGGACCTGGTAGTGGTGGACTCCATCCAGGCGGTGTCGATCGGCCCCACCCAGCCGGGTGAGCGACGGACCACCGGGGTGCCCGGCAGCGTCACCCAGGTCCGCGAGTGCGCCGACCAGCTGGTCAGCCTGGCCAAGACCGGCGGGGTGGCCACGGTGCTGGTTGGTCACGTGACCAAGGACGGCTCGTTGGCCGGCCCCCGGGCCCTCGAGCACATGGTCGACACCGTGCTCAGCTTCGAGGGTGACCGGCACCATGCCCTCCGAGTCCTCCAGGCCGTCAAGCACCGGTTCGGGCCCACCGGCGAGTTGGGGCTCTTCGAGATGGGTGACCAGGGACTGAAACCGGTCGACGACCCGGGCCGACTGCTGCTCGGGGACAGGCTGGTGGGCGTGCCCGGTGGCGTGGTGCTCCCGGCCATGCAGGGGCGCCGCACCCTGGTGGTGGAGCTCCAGGCTCTGGTGACCGCCCAGGGGCAGGCCCAGGCCAAGCGCACGGTCGTGGGCCTGGAGAGTGGCCGCCTGGGCATGGTGCTGGCTGTGCTCACCCGTTACGCCGACCTGGCCGTGATGGGGATGGACGTCTTCGCCTCGGTGGCCGGAGGGATCAAGGTGACCGAGCCCGCCGCCGATCTGGCCGTGGCGCTGGCCGTGGCCTCGGCCGTCACCGGGGTGCCCCTGCCCGAGAACCTGGCCGCCGTGGGCGAGGTGGGACTGGCCGGCGAGGTCCGTCAGGTGACCAACCTTCCTCGGCGACTGGAGGAGTGCGCCCGTCTCGGCTTCGAGCGAGTGGCGGTGCCCACGTCGGCACCGTACGGACCCCCGGGGGTGGAGCTGATCCGGGTGGACAGCGTGGCCCAGGCCGTCCTCTGGTTGGCCACGGAGAAGAACGGCTGACACGGAGAAGAACGGCTGACACCGAGAAGAACGGCCGAGCGGGAGGTGACCGACCGGGTCCCAACCCGGGCGGGGCCCGACACAGACCGGTCCGGGTACGATTCGTCTGTGACCGTCCGCCAGAGCTCGCCTCTCAGTGACGCCCTGGCCATGGCGGCTCCGGGGCGCTCGCTGCGCGACGGCCTGGATCGCATACTCCGGGCCAAACGTGGCGCCCTGGTCGTGGTGGGGGACGGCCCGGGGGTGCTCTCGATCTGCTCGGGCGGCTTCCTGCTCGACGCCGAGTTCAGTCCCCAGCGCCTCTCGGAACTGGCCAAGATGGACGGTGCCATCATCCTGGCTCCCGACGCCTCCCGCATCGCCCGGGCCAACGTGCACCTGATGCCCAAGGCCACCATCCCCACCACCGAGACGGGCACCAGGCACCGGACGGCCGAGCGGGTGGCGAGGTCCATCGATGTGCCGGTCCTGTCGGTGTCGGCAGCCATGTCGGTCATCGCCGTCTACCGCAACGACCTCAAGCACACCGTGCAGCCGACGGGGTGGTTGCACGACCGCACCGACCAGGCGCTGGCCACCATGCAGCGCTTCCGGAGCCGGTTCGACGTGGCCCTGTCGGGACTGTCCATGCTGGAGGTGGAGGACACCGTGTCGGTGGGCGACGTGGTCGGCGTGGTCCAGGCGGCGGAGATGCTGCTCCGTATCGCCGAGGAGGTGGAGGGATACCTGGTCGAGCTGGGTGACGACGGCCGTCTGGTCGGCCTGCAGTCCGCCGAGCTGGTGGACGGCGTGGCCCCGGCTCTGCACCTGGTGGTGCGGGACTACTTCCGGCTCCCGCCGGTCAAGGGACGGGACCGCCTCGCCGTCGTGGACCGGGTGGTCGAGCAGCTGGCCCATCTCTCCTCGGACGAGCTCCAGGACTCTCAGCGGGTGGCCCAGATCATGGGGCTACCCGGCTCGTTCCACGATTCCGAGTCCGGCGTCGAACCCCGGGGCTACCGGCTCCTCTATCGGCTGCCCCGGTTTTCCGACACCATCATCGAGCGGATCGTGGACCGGTTCGTCAACCTCCAACAGATCATGCGGGCGTCCCTGAGCGATCTCGAAAAGGTCGAAGGGGTGGGGGAGGCCCGGGCCCACTCGGTCAAGAACGGTCTGGCCCGTCTGGCTGAGGCCAGCATCTTCGAGCGTTACCAATAGCGGCGCGGCGTCGCCCGCGCCACCTGGTGGTGGGGCTGCGGTCGGGGAGGGCGCCGCCACCGTGTACCATTGCGTGCTCCCTACGCGGTTCCGATCGAGCTCACCAGCCCGGGATCAGCACGCAACGCCAGGAGGAACGGTGTTCGACATCGGTGACAAGGTCGTCTATCCGCACCATGGCGCGGCGGTGGTCGAGCGACGAGAGACCAAGGAGGCGTTCGGCAAGAAACAGGAGTACCTGGTGCTCCGACTGGCCTACGGCGACCTGACCCTGATGGTCCCGGCCGACAACACCGAAGGCGTGGGCCTCCGGGAGGTCATCAACGACGAAGAGGTGGAAGAGGTCTTCGCCGTCCTCCGCAAGAAGGAGGCCCGGATGCCGACCAACTGGTCGCGCCGGTACAAGAACCACTCCGAGAAGTTGCGCTCCGGCGACATCTACCAGGTGGCCGAAGTGGTGCGGAACCTGTCCATCCGCGACAAGGACAAGGGGCTTTCCGCCGGCGAGAAGCGGATGTTGCAGCGGGCGCGCCAGATCCTGGTATCGGAGCTGACCTTTGCCCTGGGCGTCGACGAGGAGACCGCCGAGGTTCGGCTGAACGAGGCGCTGCCCTGAGCCCAACGGGGTCCGTCTGGGCCATCGTGGTGGCAGGCGGATCGGGTCGCCGTTTCGGAGGGCCCAAGCAATTTCTCCAACTGGCCGGGAGACCGGTGGCGGCCTGGTCGGTCGACGCGGCCCGCGCCGTGGCCGACGGTGTGGTGGTGGTGGTCCCGGAGGGGACCGGCTCCGAACCGGGCCAGCCCGGCGGTGCTCCTGAGGGTCCCGGATCCGTCTTCGAGCCCGTCTCCGAATCCGCTCCCTGGGGCGCTGACCGCATGGTGACCGGGGGCATGTCCCGTGCCGACTCGGTGCGGGCCGGTCTCGGGTCCGTCCCCGAGGACGCCGCCGTAATAGTGGTGCACGACGCCGCCCGACCTCTGGCCTCCGCGTCGCTGTTCACCGCCGTGGTGGAGGCGGTGCGGTCCGGGGCGCGGCGTGCGCCATTCCCGTGCTGCCGGTCGCCGACACCCTCAAGCGGACCTCGGACGGCCTGGTCGTGTCCACCGTCGAACGGGACGGTCTGGTGACCGTGCAGACGCCTCAGGCGTTCTCGGCCGCCACCTTGCGGGAAGCCCATCGGGACGGCGGACTGACCACCGATGACGCCGGTCTGGTGGAGCAGATGGGCGTACCGGTGCACACGGTCCCCGGAGATCCGAGGAACCTGAAGATCACCCGGCCCGAGGACCTGAGCCTGGCCGAGGCGCTGATGGCGGAGGTGGCCAGGTGAGCGGGAACGAGGGGCACGACGGTCCCGGACCGACCGGTCCACCCGGTATACGGGTCGGTCAGGGGATCGACGTGCACCGGTTCTGCGACCGGCCCGAACGACCGTTGATCCTGGGCGGGGTCACCATCACCGGCGACGGGGCCAGGGGACTCGAAGGCCACAGCGACGCCGATGCCGTGGCCCACGCCGTGGCCGACGCCGTGCTGGGGGCAGCGGGATTGGGTGACCTGGGGCGCCACGCCCCGGACACCGACCCGCGCTGGACCGGAGCCGACAGCATGGTCATCCTGGCCCGGATGGTCGGGCTGGCCACGGCGGCGGGCTGGGTGCCGGTCAACGCCGACTGCACGGTGGTGGCCGAGCGGCCCAAGCTGGCCCCGTTCGTCGACCGGATGGCCGAGCGACTGTCGGCGGTCCTCGGCGCGCCGGTGAATGTGAAGGCCACCCGGGCCGAGGGTCTCGGAGCCCTGGGCCGGGAGGAGGGCATCGCCTGCACCGCCGTGGTGCTGTTGGCCGCGGGCTCGAGCCCGGACCCGGGGGCGAGCAGCCGGTGAGCCCGCCGAAGAAGGCCGGAGGACGGGGGAAGCCGACGCCCGGTGGCGCTGGGCGGGGCCGGTCCACATCGAGCTCCTCGCGGGGCACGGGATCCAAGGGGGGCGCCGCCAAAGGCGCCCCGTCCCGCCGGCCGACGCCGCGGAGCGGTGGACGGTCGACCCCGGATACCCGGGCCCCGGGGACGTCGGCCCCATCCGGGCTGGGCGGGGACCAGGTCGAAGGCCGTCAGGCCGTCCGCGAGCTGCTCAGTGCCCACCGGCGGGCGGTCACCTCGCTCCTGATGGCCGAGGGAATGGACGCCGCCCCCATCCTCGATGAGATCGAGGCCCTGGCCTCGAGCCGTCGGGTGCGCATCGACTACGTCTCCCGCCGCCGGATCGATTCGGTCGCCCGGACCGATGCCGCCCAGGGGGTCGTGGCGCTGGCCCGGCCCATCGAGGAGACGCCGCTTGATTCTCTGTGCCAGCCCACCCGACGGGGGCGTGTACCGTTCCTGCTGGTCCTGGACGGCATCACCGATCCCCGTAACCTCGGGTCGCTGCTCCGGAGCGCAGAGTGCGCCGGCGTGACCGGGGTGGTGCTGCCCCGGCACCGCGCCGCCCACCTCTCCCCGACGGTGGCCAAGGTGGCGGCCGGAGCCATCGAGTACCTGCCCATGGCTCTGGTGGCGGGCGTGCCCGCCGCCCTCCAGAAGCTCTCCGGGCTGGGGGTGTGGTCCGTGGGCCTGGTCGGTGAGGCCAACCAGTCGCTCTACCGGCTCCCGCTGGGGGACCAGCCGGTGGCCCTGGTCCTGGGCTCGGAGGGCTCGGGCCTGGCCAGCCTGACCCGCAAGCGTTGCGATGCACTGGCGTCCATCCCCCAGCACGGCACCCTCTCGTCCCTCAACGTGGCCACCGCCGGGGCCATCGCCTGCTTCGACGTCGCCCGCCAGCGTTCCGCCTGAATGCGCTCAGACCACCTCGACAGTCATCCGTTCGACGCGGCTCCTCGACCACCACGGTTCCATCGCTCCGGCCCGGTTCCGTCCTATGCCCTGCGGTCCGCCGCCGGGTCGTGGCCGGTACACCCCCGGCGCCCAACCCGCTGTTCCCGGCTCGGAGTGAGCCAGGTGCGGATCGGCCCGCCACCGGGTAGAACCGGTGGCGCCCGGGTGGGGGACCGTGAGAACCCACGACGGCGGGTCCGGCAAGGCCAAAGGAGCCAGGCATGAGCGAGCAGGCCGACGTGATCGTGGTGGGGATGGGGCCGGGGGGCGAGGACCTGGCCGGTCGGCTGGCCGAGGCCGGCCTGGACGTGGTCGGCGTGGAGGCGGAGCTGGTGGGCGGGGAGTGCCCCTACTGGGGCTGTGTCCCCTCCAAGATGATGATCCGGGCGGCCGACCTGCTGGCCGAGGCGGGGCGGGTGCCGGGCATGGCCGGCGCGGCCACCGTGCACCCCGACTGGGCCCCGGTGGCCCGGCGCATCCGGGAGGAGGCCACCGACTCGTGGGACGACGCCGCGGCGGCCAAGCGGTTCAAGGACAAGGGTGGACGCCTGGTGCGGGGCTGGGGACGCCTCGAGGGACCGAGGCAGGTGGTCGTCGGGGACCGGGTCATCGATGCCACCCGGGCCGTGGTCATCAACATCGGCACCCGACCGTGGATCCCGCCGGTGGCCGGCCTGGCCGTCACCCCGTACTGGACCAACCGTGAGGCCATCGAGGCCGACGAGGTTCCGGGCTCGCTGACCGTGCTGGGAGGTGGCGCCATCGGTGTGGAACTGGCCCAGGTCTTCGGCCGCTTCGGTTCCGAGGTGACGGTACTGGAGGCGGGGCCTCTCCTGGTCGGCCCCGAGGAGCCCGAGGCCGGGGCGTTGCTGGCCGAGGTGTTCGGGGACGAGGGGATCGACGTCCGCACCGGGGTGGCCATCGAATCGATCCACCACGACGGCCGCCGCTTCGCCGTCTCGCTCGGGGCCGGCGAGCCGGTGGTGTCCGAGCGGTTGCTGGTGGCCACGGGTCGTCGTCCCGACCTGGCCCAGCTGAACGTGGTCTCCCTCGGGCTCGACCAGTCGGCCCGGTCCATCCCCGTCGACGACCACATGCGCGTGGCGGGAGTGGAGGGCGTCTGGGCGGTGGGGGACGCCGTCGGCCACGGTGCCTTCACCCACATGTCGATGTACCAGGCGGACATCGTGGTCAACGACGTCCTCGGCCACCGGGTGGTCCCGGCCGACTACCGGGCGGTCCCCCGGGTCACCTTCACCGATCCCGAGGTCGGCTCGGTGGGCCTGAGCGAGCGGGCCGCCCGTGACGGCGGGATTCAGGTGCGGGTGGGGTCGGCGTCCGTCCCCGAGTCCACCCGGGGATGGATCCACAAGGTCGGCAACCGGGGGTTCATCAAGTTGGTCGAGGACTCCGAGCGGGGCGTGCTGGTCGGGGCCACGTCCGCCGGGCCGGCCGCAGGCGAGGTCCTCGGTCTGCTCACGCTGGCCATCCACGCCGCCGTGCCCACCACCGAGCTCCGCCACATGATCTACGCCTACCCTACATTCCACCGGGCCATCGAGCAGGCGCTGAAGGACCTGTTGGGAGGCTGAACCGACCCCCGGTGGCGGTGGCGGGCGCTACGACGAGGGCCGGGCCATGGTGAGGAGGAATTCGTCGCCGTCGGAGTGCCACATGGTCTCGACGACGAAGCCGCACTCGCTGAGCTCGACGGCGAGGGCATCGGGCGAGAACTTGGTGCTGATCTCGGTCAGCATCTCCTCGCCGGCCCCGAAGGTCAGGTCCAGATCGAGGTCGGCCACCCGGACCCGCTGGTCGTCGGTGGAGCGCAGCCACATCTCGATGCGCTGATCGGGCTCGTTCCAGCGGGCCACGTGCTCGAACCGACCGGGCTCGAAGTTGGCGCCCAGCTCCCGGTTGAGGACCCGCAGCACGTTCCGGTTGAACTCGGCGGTGACGCCGGCGCCGTCGTCGTAGGCATTGACCAGCCGGGTCCGGTCCTTCACCAGGTCGGTGCCGAGGAGCAGGCGGTCGTCGATGGACATCACCTTGCCCAGCTGGATGAGGAACTCGTGGCGCTGGGCGGGGTCGAGGTTGCCGATGGTGCCGCCGAGGAAGGCGAACAGCCGGGTGCCGTCGTGGGGCAGACGGTCGAGGTGCTGGTGGAAGTCGCCGACCACGGCGCTCACGGCCACGCCCGGATACTCCTCGGACAGGGCGGTGGCCGCCTCCCACAGGGTGGTGTCGCTGACGTCGAGGGGCACGAAGCGCTGCAGCCGGCCGTTCGACCGCATGGCGTCGAGCAGGAGTCGCGACTTGTCGCAGGTGCCGGCGCCCAGCTCCACCAGGGTGTCAGCCCCCGAGCCCCGGGCGATGTCCCCGGCGTGGGCGTCGAGGATCGAGCGCTCGGAACGGGTGGGGTAGTACTCGGGGAGCCGGGTGATCTCGTCGAAGAGCCGGCTCCCCCGGTCGTCGTAGAAGTACACCGGCGGCAGGCTCTTGGGGTCGGTGGCGAGGCCGGTCCGGACGTCGCGCTCCATGGCCCCGCGCAGGTCGCTGCCGGACAGGTGGACATCGATGGTGGGGGGAATGACGGTGGTCATGGGTGCTCGGTTCCTTCGCCGCGGTGGTCGTCGTGGATTACGGATCCCTGGTCAGTCGTTCCGGGCCAGCCGTAGGCCGGAGAACGCCCAGCGCGCGGAAGGTGGGAAGAAGTTCCGGTAGGTAGTCCGCAGGTGGCCGGGTGGCGTTACACACGATCCGCCCCGCAGCACGTACTGATTGACCATGAACTTGCCGTTGTACTCGCCGACCGCCCCCGGTGCCGGCTCGAATCCCGGGTACGGGCTGTAGGCCGAGGATGTCCACTGCCAGACGTCTCCGAAGGGACCGCCGGCCGGTCCGGGTCCGGGAGGCGAGGGGTGGAGGAGGGACTGGTCGAGGAAGTGGCCCGCCACCGGGTGACGGCCCGCCGCCACCTCCCATTCGGCCTCGGTAGGGAGCCGGTGGCCGGCCCAGCGGGCGAAGGCATCGGCCTCGTAGTAGCTCACATGACAGACCGGCTGACCGGGGTTGAGGGTGATGGGGCCGCCCAGGGTGAACTCGTGCCACTCGTGGTCGACCGCCGACCAGTAGAGCGGCGCCTCCCACTGCCCGTCCTGGACGCTGGCCCACCCGTCGGACAGCCACAACTCCGGACGGTGGTAGCCGCCGTCGTCAATGAAGGCCAGCCACTCCCCGCAGGTCACCGGCCGGTCGGCCAGGGCGAAGTCGCCGAGGTAGACCGGATGGCGGGGGAGCTCGTTGTCGAAGCTGAAGCTGTCACCGCCGTGGCCGATCTCCGCCACTCCGCCGGGGAACTCGGTCCACGACGTCGTCACCGGGCCGGGGGCGGGGGGCGAATGGCGGAGGTCGTCGTAGGCAGGGAGCAGGGGGTTGCGGGACAGCACGTGCTTGATGTCCATCAACAGGAGCTCCTGATGCTGCTGCTCGTGGTGGATGCCCAGCTCGACCAGCGGGTCGACGGTCGCTCCGGCGCCGTCCTCCAGCAGCGTGGCCATGGACTCGTCGACGGAGCGGCGGTAGGCGGCGATCTCCTCGATCCCGGGCCGGGACACCAGGCCCCGGTCGTGGCGGGGATAGCGGGCGCCGACGCCCTCGTAGTAGGAGTTGAAAAGGTAGCCGTAGGCGGGATGGAAGGGCTGGTAGCCGGGGAGCCGGGTGGCGAGCAGGAAGGTCTCGAAGAACCACGACGTATGGGCCCGGTGCCATTTAGTGGGGCTCACGTCGGGCATCGACTGGATCGTCTGGTCCTCGGCCGACAGGGGACCGGCCAGGGACTCGGTGAGGGCCCGGGTGGCGAAGAACCGATCCGTGATCGTCCGATGCCCGGTGGTCGTCAGTAGATCGGTCATCCCCGCTCCTCCCGGTCCGCGTGGGGATCGAAACGAAGGTCAGCCGGTCGTCCCGGTCCGCCTTCGTGGAGAGAACTTACCCGGAAGTCCTCCGTTCAAGCGCGGCCGGCAGCGCAGCGATCCTTGCGGTGGGGATGGTCCCCGAGGAGGAGGACACCCCCAGCGTGGTCGGTCGTGCCTGGTCACAGGCACGGGAGCGGACACAGGCGGTGCCTGGACCGGGCTACCCGAGGCCAGGGTCCGGTGGGGGTGTGGGTGGGTCGGTGCCACGGGGGGGCGCCCATCCACTCATCCCTGGTGGCAGAGTTCACTCTCCGAGACGAGCGGGATCCGCCCGTCCGCGTGCGGTACCGGCTCGAGGTGGGCCAGATTGCAGCAGTCCCCGTGGCGGCAGCCCCGGTCGCTCCTGTGGTCGAGGTCCCAGCCGGCCGGCACCGGTCCGTGGTGCTGGGTCCACAGCGCCACGTCCGCCCGAATGGTCCGGGCGGAGAACGCCCGTCGGACGACGCCGTGACCCTGGTCGTCGTGATCACCGGTGTACCGCCAGCAACCGGCGCATGCTCCGCAGCCGCACTGCCGCAGTCCCAGCGTGACCTTGGCCGCGGCCGATGCCCGTGGCAGCAGCAGGCAGAACAGTTCGAATCCGGCATCCCGTGGTCGCATGAGCCCTCTCGATCGCACCTCTCGCGACTGAGCGTAAAAATCACTTGTTAGGGAACTGTTCTTGCTCTGTGATGGTCCGAGGTCATCGCCGCCGGGCCCTCCGGGCCGGGGGGCGGCGGCATCCACGGGCCCGGCGCCGGGGGTGCCCACCAGTCGGCGCGGTGTGTCCGGGTCACTCAGCATGGGTGGGGGTGCGTCGGCCAGAGAGAGCATGGGACAGTTCTAGCCCCTTTTTGGAATCAAATCTACCGGAATACTCTGGAATTAGGGATTTCTTACGGTGATGGACGGGTCCGGGGTGGTTCGGATGACCGACTCGGGCGACGACGGGTCCATCCCGCCGGGCTCGACGGCGTTACCCGGCGAGGTCGGGGTCCTCCCCGACGGCGGCGGCGACTGCCTCCTCCCGAGCGGCGGGGGTCGCCCGTGGGCGGGTGAGGATGATCTGGACCGAGGCCACCAACAGGACGATCACGGTCACCACCCGCTCGCTCCGTCCCACCTCCTCGAACACGGCGTAGATCTGGATGCCGATGGCCAGGGCTTGGGCGATGAGCGCCAGGGCGATGGCCCGCATGCCGGTGACCTGCTCGTGTCGGTCCTGGCCGGATGTCCGCACCCAGGCGGCGTAGGCGATCAGCAGGGCCCCACCGGTCCACACGAAGTCGTAGCGACTGCCCTCGGCCACGCCCCGTGCTTCCTGGACGGCGAAGGCGGCGTCGGCGATCGTCGTGGCCAGGATGCCGAGTCCGATCAGCACCCACATGCGGTCCGGCTTCCAGGCCAGCAGCCCGTAGACGCCGAGCAGGGCCCCGATGAGGAGTATGTCGAGGACGGGATAGCTGAAGTCGACGATGATGGCCGACCAACCCTGTGACGACTCCTCCGCCACCGGCTGGACGACCAGGGCGAAGCCGGCCACCAGCACGATGAGGGTGACGGCAATGCCGTCCATCCACCGATGGAGCTCGAACCGGTGGAACCGGACCCGGATCAGGTACACGATGCCCACCACCATCAGCGGATACCACAGCAGCCAGAGCACGTCGGCGAACGTGGGATAGGGAGGGTCGGACTGGCCGCCGTAGACCGCGGTCCACGTCACGGTCCCCAGCCACCAGACGGACATGGCCAGGCCGAACGCCAGCCACGCCCGTCGGGCCATCGGCTCGAAGAAGGCCCGGGCCAGCAGCAGCGCGGCCGCGGCGGCGAGCACCACATCGTGGAACCATGACCGGTAGAGGGCGGACGGCCCACCGATCCAGCCCAGATCGTTGGCGGCCTCGAGGGCGACCATGACCACCAGTACCGCCCACAGGTACCGGAGAACGGCCGGAGGGTCGACGAGCTCTCCCTCGGCATCGACGCGGTGGGTCCGCCCCCGTCGGGGGGAGCGGTCGGTGATCCGGTTCATGGAGGTTGGTCGCCTGGGGTGCTCATGGTCTGGCTCGCCGTCTGCGGACCGACCGTCCCTCATCGGGGATCGGCGGGTTCACCCGCTATCCAATCAGGAGGTGTCGGCCGCAGGACAACCCGCTCGGCCTCCCCGTTCGGGCGCGCACGCCGCGCCGACAGGGGAGGGGGGGTCGCGGTCCGAACCATGAACGGGGGCACGCCTCGGCTCAGCGACGGGCCACGCCCTCCAGCAGGTTTCGGACCAATTGACCGGCCAGGTCGTCGTCCAGCCCCCGGTGGGCCATGAGGAGCCGCCAATAGAGCGGAGCGTAGAGCTGATCCATGACTGTGGGGATGTCCACGTCGGGCCGGATCTGCGCCCGGTCCACGGCTCGCTGGAGCACGGTGGCGGTGGCCTCCCTACGGGGCAGCAGCCAGACCCTCCGCAGCGTTTCGGCCAGGGCCGGATCGCTCTGGGCCTGGCCGATGAGCTCGGCCATAATCTCGCCGGCCCGGCCCTGGAAGGAGTGGAGGAGGAGCCGGACCTGGGTGGTCAGGTCGGCGGCTACGTCCCCGGTGTCGACGTAGCTGTAGGTCTCGTCGAAGCGGTGGAAGTAGGCGTCCACCGCCACGGCCCCCCGTGACGGCCACCACTTGTAGATGGTCACCTTGCTCACCCCGGCGCGGGTGGCGACGGCCTCCATGGTGGCGGCGGGGAGACCTCCTTCAACCAGCAGGTCGGCCGCTGCCTCAAGCGTGGCCAGCCGGGCCCGCTCGCTTCTCGGCCGACCGACCGCCAGGGTCGGGGCCGGGCTCGGGGTGGTCGAAGCATCAATGCTGGTCACAGCCTCAAGCCTAGATCATGTACGTATCGTACACAAACCTGATAGTGTACAGAGCGTTCACTTAGAGCCGGGGAGAAGCTCGCCATGGCCAACGTCAGCACCAGCACCAGCACCAGCACCCGGACCCGGGCGTCCGGAATCAGCCGCTCCCTCGTCCTTCTCTTCGCCGTGTCGTGCGGCGTGTCGGTGGCCAACCTGTACTACGCCCAACCGGTCCTCGACGACATCGCCAAGTCGTTCGGGACCAGTTCCGGAACGGCCGGCCTGATCGTCACCTCGGCCCAGATCGGTTACGCCGTCGGCCTGGCCCTGCTCGTCCCCCTGGGCGACCTGCTGACCCGGCGCTGGTTGGTCCCACTGGTGCTGACGGTGACCGCCGTGGGGCTGGTCGTCTCGGCGTCCGCCCCCGACATCGGCGTGCTCATCGCCGTGGGCCTGGTGGTGGGGGCCGGTTCGGTGGCCGCCCAGATTCTCGTGCCGATGGCCGCCTCCCTGGCCGATGAGGAGCACCGGGGCCACGTGGTCGGGGTGGTGATGAGCGGCCTGCTGATGGGCATCCTGCTCGCCCGTACGGTGTCCGGGGTGGTGGCCCAGGTGTCCAGCTGGCGGGTCGTCTATGTGATGGCGGCGGGGATGACCGTCCTGCTGGCCCTGGTGCTGGCCCGGCGGCTGCCCGAGGAGAGCGATCGCCCCCGCATGGGCTACGGAACGTTGCTACATTCGGCCGCCAGGCTGTTGGTTACCGAGTCCCTCCTCCGACGGCGGGCGCTGTTCGGGGCCCTGGGTTTCGCGGCCTTCAGTGTCTTCTGGACCACCATGGCGTTCTTGCTGGCCGGCGCCCCCTACCACTATGACGACCTGACCATCGGACTCTTCGGGTTGGTGGGGGCCGGCGGCGCCCTCTGTGCCAACGTGGCGGGCCGGTGGGCCGACCGCGGCTGGACCCGGACCACCACCCTGGTCTTCGCCGGCCTGGTCATGGTGTCCTTCCTTCCACTGTGGTGGGGCCGTCACGACCTGACCATGCTGATCGTGGGGATCCTCGTCCTCGATGTGGGTGTGCAGGGCCTGCAGGTCACCAACCAGTCGATCATCTACCGGCTGGCTCCTGACGCCCGCAGTCGGGTCAACTCGGCCTACATGGTCTGCTATTTCGCCGGCGGTGCCATCGGCTCCGCCGTCGGCAGCTCGGTCTACGAGAGCCACCGCTGGGCCGGCGTGTGTGTGCTCGGTGCCGCCATCGGCATCGCGGCCACGGTGGCCGCACTGGCCGACGGTCTCCGCCGGCGTTCGGTGGTTGCGACCATCCCTTCGGTCTGATCGATGCCTGTCCGGTCGACGAAACATCCTCGACGGCAGCACCGGTGCATGCATCCGGCCCCTGCGGCCGTGCCGCGGAGGCGTGGCCCGGCACGATCGACCCGTGGCGACGAGGAGACGGGGGAGAGGAGTCCGCTGATCTCACGAACAATGCCGCTGATCTCACGAACAATGCCGCCGCCCCGCCATGAAAGGGAATCGTAGTTCCCTCCCCGTCCGACCCTCGCCGGCCCAGAAAAGTACCGGCAGCCCCTGGTGGTGAGATCTACATCCGAATCGCGCGTTCCTCCGGTTGGATGTCGGGGCGGGCGATGGCCAGATAGACCACGAGCACGCTGACGGCCAGCGTGAACACCACCGCGGTCGGACCGTTTCCGAACCCGATTCCGCTCATGGCCTGAGGCTTGCTGATGTAGTCGGCGAAGGAGGCACCGAGCGGACGGGTGACCACATAGGCGAGCCAGAAGGCGGTCACCGGGTCGAGCCCGAATTTCCACCAGGCCAGGGCCGGGATCAGGATGACCACACCGAAGAAGATGCCCGAGGCCAGGTAGCCGAGGCCCAGGGCGTTGGCGGTGAAGTCCCCCAGTGCGGTGCCCAGGGCGAAGGTAGCGAAGACGGTCGCCCAGTAGAAGCACTCGCGTCGTTGCGTGGTGATGCTGTGGATGGACAGCGTTCCCTCGACCCGGTACCACACCAGGAAGATGATGATCAGTACGCCGGCCCACATCAGGCTCGTGCCGGCGTAGGGGATGTGGACGTCGAGATGGAGGAAGTCGGAAACCCCGGTGCCGAAGATGGCGATGGCGTAGGCCAAGAACCAGTAGGCGACCGCCCGGTACCGTCGGGTCCGGAACTGAAGGAACAGTCCGATGACGAACAGTCCCACCTCGGTGGCCCCGCCCCGGATGTTCCCCCATGCCTTCAGGTAGTCAGAGGTGGCCTCGCCTCCGGCAGTGGTCAGAATCTTGACCACCCAGAACAGGACGATGATCTCAGGCACCTTGGCCGCGACCGGCGCAGGGAAGATTCGACGGATCATCGGGACGTCGTTGCGGTCGCGCTGGTTGAGCCCACTCCGCTGAGATAAGGAAGGGCGATCCGCTCGGCCCGTTGATCCATGAAGCTGAAACGTTCCTTTCCGTTCCCCTGCGCGAGTCACATCTGCTCCCGTGAGCCTAGAAGTCCGTCACGGCCTGAAGCTGACATCGGGTGTTACCGAACACCGGCGAGGAGGTGGTCCCGAGGGCACGACGGTCCACCCGATGCCGCCGATGCCGCCGGTACTCGGACCGGTCCACTGACGGGCACCTTAAACGTGGGCCTCCCCTACAGGATCGGATCCCGAGGGTGGTGGATCGTCACCATGAGACCGCCCGAAGGCGACCCACGGTGCAGGCCCGCTCGGTTGCGACGGTCTGTCCTGTACCACTCGGGCCGCGTTCCACTCAGGCCGTGACGTCCTTTCGTGCGAACACCACGGTCGCCACCCCTCCGGCGATCATCAGGTAGACGGCGCTCAGGATCAGTGAATGGGCGAATCCCGCCGAGGACAGCCCTCCGGCCGCGATGGCTTGGAGGAGTTGGCCCGGGAGCCAAGCGGCAGTGTGTGGGGCGATTCTGGTCACAACGGCCTCGACCGGCAGCAGGTAGGCGAAGCCGACGATGATGGCCGTGACCGAGGACCGGAAGAGCAGCCCGACAACCAACCCGAAGGTGGTGAACCCCAGGGTGGCCAGGACCAGGTCGCCAAGGGCCCGGGTCAGGTCGGTGATGCCGGCGCTCGACGTCCATGCCGCCACGGGCACCTGGCGGGCATGGGCCATGACGAACGCGGTGACCGTGGCGATGAGCGAAGCGAACACCACCGCGCCCAGCATGAAGGTGAGCACGGCCACGAACTTGCCGGCGAGCAGTATCGATCGTCTGGGCTGACGCACGAGGAGCTGGCGGAGTGTCCCCAGGCTGTATTCGCTGGCGATCTGGGTGGCCGCGATGCCGAAGGCCACGATGCCCAGGAGCACGGCCGCCCGATTGAGGCCGTGAATGAGGCCGTTGGGCCGGGCCAGCCGGGTGAGACTCGGTAGGTAGCCGCCGCCGGTGGCCGGAGCCTGGGCGAACAGGAGGACGGCGAAGAGGGAAGCCGCGACCGCCAGGCCCACATAGGTGCCGACGAGGAGGTTCCGGCGCCTGAGCTTGACCCACTCGCTTCGGAATGCGGCCACGATCACTGGATCTCCCCCAGTGTGCCAAGTCCTTCGACGTCCCCGGAATGGGTGCCGGTGAGGGCGAAATACGCCTCCTCCAGACTCCTCTCCCGCTCGGCCAGATGGACGATGGTGATGCCCGCCTCCAAGCTCGCCCGATTGAGTTCGCCCGCCAGTCGAGCTCCGTCGGAGACGATGACCGAGCTGGTGGACTCCTCGATCTGTACCTCGAGCCCGAGCTCGGCGATCAGCTCCGCCAGGGTGCCGAGTCTGCTCCTGTCGTCGGGCCGGACCACCAGCTCCGAGGTGCGGATGCCGCGGAGCTCCTCGACCGATCCCTGGAACACACTCCGGCCACTCCTGATCATCACCACGTGGTCGCAGATGTGCTCGATCTCCGCCAGCAGGTGACTGGACACGAAGATCGTCATGCCCTCATCGGCCAGTGATCTGATCAGGCTCCGCATCTCCACGATCCCCGCCGGATCTAGACCGTTGGTGGGTTCGTCCAGGATCAGCAACGAAGGATCGGCCAGTAGCGCAGCGGCGATGCCCAGTCGCTGCTTCATCCCCAGCGAATACCGACTGAACCGGTCCCGGGCACGATCAGCCAGGCCGACCCGCTCCAAGACGCCCTCGATGGTGGAGGAGTCCAGACGGCCGAGCCGGGTTAGGACCAAGAGGTTGTCCCGGCCGCTCAGCTGCGGATAGAAGGCGGGCGACTCGATCAGTGCGCCTACCCGGGCCAGGTAGGAAGGGGGATCGTTGATGTCGCCCAGCAGGATCAGGCCTTCGCCGCTGGTCGGTCCGATGAGTCCGAGCAGCATACGGATGGTGGTGGTCTTGCCGGCCCCGTTGGGTCCGACGAACCCGCAGACCGAGCCGCTGGGAATGGTCAGGTCCAGACTGTCGACGACCCGGCGCTCGCCGAATTCCTTGGTGAGACCAGTGGTCACGACTGCCAGCGCAGAGGCGTGGGTGGTCGTCACCGGTTCCGATGAGTGCTGTCGAAGTCCATGGATCGACTGTAGGGAGCGACTCGGTTGCCGTCGACTGGCCAAGGGATGAAATCGATCCCCGGGGAGTCATCCTCAGGAATGATCAGTGGAGTCCGGCCCAGGCTGACCGTGATCCAGGAGGGGCATCGTTATGGGCACGCTCCCGCCGATACCTGAACGGCCACCGTCGTCGAGGCCGGCCGGGCCACGATGGCCAGGTGCTGGGAGCCCGGTGACGAAGTGATCGTTCCGCCCGTGACCGCGGTGCAGTACCCGTCCGGGAACGCCACGGCCGGGGGCAACGCCACGATTGTCGGAGCCCCGGCGGCGTGGTTTGGCGCGGTACTGCAGACGAAACGTCTTGCTGACCGGGTCGAATGACGTTGATTCCGGTCGACCAGAGACGGCCTCGGCATAGGGGTGGTCGAGCGCCGACACTGACGCCTTCGGGGTCCCGTCCGCCCTGACCAGCGCCTCGTGGCTGCTACCGGTGGGATCCCCGTAGTACTTCCAGCTCCAGTAGGCCCAACCGATGCGGAAATCGTCAGCGACGGCGGTGGCTGCGTCCAACAGCGGTTGGTTCTGGCTGGCTCCGAATTCGCTCAGGAACCACGCCGGCCCTCCCGGCTGGTACTTCGTTGACATCCGGGCCAGATCCACCTCCCGGTTGGTGATGTTGTTCCGTATCTGTTCAACGCAGGCGGCGAGATCGGTTGGGTCACCCGTGATCGGGCTCCGGTATCCGCAATAGGCATGGAAGTTGTACACGAGGTTGGGAAAGGGCATCCGGCCGAGGAGGCTGGGCAATTGGTGACGGATGGAGAAGTTGTCCGGCTCGACGAAGATGAGATGGTGGGGATCTGCAGCCAGGATTGCCGGTAGTACGCCGACCTTCGGATCATCGGGTGGACACGTGATTGGTGCCTCGTCACCGTCCACCGTGCCCGGATGCGCCCTGCCCGTGTAGAAGCACTCGAGATCGACGGCGAAATGCTCGTCGTCGGATGCGGTCAGGGTCGCCGAGTAGGGCTCGTTGTAAGGGTCGTAGCCCACTAGCCAGGGGGTGGTCCTGAAGTAGCTCGCCACCATGGCCCAGGCCTGGTCGTAGTGACCCTGAAGATTGCCGATGACATTGTTGAGCCAGAAGTGCCTCTCGGCGTTGGCCAGCGTCGGGCTGCGGTAGCTCTTCGACCATCGCCCGGCCGTGGGAATGATCTGCTCCCCGTTGGTGCAGACGGCCCAGTTGGGTGCCCCTTCGCCTCGGAACGCACGGCTGTAGACGTCCTGATGCATGTCCAGAATGGTGTAGATGTGAAATCTACCCAGAAGGTCGACGGTGGCCCGGATGTGCTGCAAGTAGGAAGTGGCTACGGCTCGGCTGAATGTCGGACCCGCGGCAGGCCGACCCTTGGTGCAGGTTCTGGGGTTGTCGATACCACCGCTGCCCGGTTCGATCCCCTGCCAGAGAATCCCGAGACGCACCACATTGAACCCCAACGAAGCGATCTGCCGGGCATCGCGCGCCGAGAAATTCCAACTCCGTCCGGGCGAAGGGTAGAGTTCGTAGGGAGCCCTCTTGTTGACGGCATTCACCCCGTGCAGAGTGATGACGCGGCCGTACCGGTCCCGGAGATAGGGGCCGCCCGGGGCACTCAGGAGTCCCGAAACCTGATCAATGCCCGGCACCGGGGTCGAGCGCTGCCGGATGATCTCCGCCACCGAGCTGTACTGCCGGGTTGCCGCCACCGAACCGTCGGCCACGGAGTCGACGAGCTGCGTCGCCAGAGCAGAGGTGACGAGCAGGCATCCGAGCAGGATCCAGGACCGTGTTCCGAACCGCCGTTCGGACCGGTCGCCCGGTGGAGCCTGAGGCCCAGGATCTGCAGGAGGCATCAGACCGATCGTACGGGCGCGGAGGTGGCTCATCGCCCACCAGAAGGATGAATCTCCCAGCTCAGAGGTCCTCCTCAGGGGGGATGCCGAATAACACCCTGGCACGCGACAATGGGGGGATGACGGCGTCGACAGTGGATCGGCCGATGTCGGGAGACCGGCACCTCGACACCGTCCGAGGCTGGTGGGATCACCTACGGGAGTGGGACAGCGACCACCCGCTCTGGTGTGACGCAGCCGTGGCCGTCCTGCTTCTCATCGCCTGCTCGCTGGCACCCCGGAGCCTCGGCGTTCATGGGCCGGAAAACATCGTCATCCAGACCGCATTGATCCTTCCGTTGATCTGGCGCCGGCGAGCCCCGACTCTCGTGTTCTTGATCATCGCCTCCGTGGCCTTCATCCAGTGGTTGGTCACGGTGGCGCTCCCAGCCGACGTCTCCCTGCTCATCGCGCTGTTCACGCTGGCCGTACACGCGCCACCAAAGCGCGCACTGACGGGAGCCGGTGTGATGATGGCTGGTGTCATCATGGCCTCGATCCGATGGGCCCCGGCCGGGGATGTGGGAAAGTCCCTCGTCTTCCTCACCGGCCTGGTGGTTGCCTCTCTGTTCGCCGGCTTCACGCTGCGCACCTGGCGCTCGTACATGGACTCGCTGGTGGAGCGGACCAAGAAGCTCGAAGTGGAGCGCGACCAACAGGCGAAGTTGGCTGCCGCTGCCGAACGATCCCGAATCGCACGGGAGATGCATGACGTCGTCGCCCACAACGTCTCCATCATGGTCACGTTGGCTGATGGAGCGTTGGCCACCGCCGATGTCCACCCCAGCAAGGCCAAAGAGGCGATGGCGGACGTCTCGGCTACCGGCCGGTTGGCCCTTACCGATATGCGCCACCTACTCGGCGTGCTGCGCGCCGACGACGTCGCCGTCGATCTGAAGCCGCAGCCCCAGCTGTCCGGAGTACCCCAACTGATCCACGGGGTCTGTGCCACCGGCCTCCAGGTGGAGTTCGAAGAGGTGGGCCCACCGTTCGCACTGCCACCGGGTGTCGAGCTCACCCTCTATCGGATCGTGCAAGAGTCCCTAACCAATGTCCTGAAGCACGCGGAGGCTGCGTCGACCGCTCGAGTTACGCTGACATTCGATGCACCTTTTGTCGATGTCCACGTCTGCAATGACGGCAACCTGGCGCGGCCGAGCCCTGACGGACACGGCCTCGACGGTATGCGACAACGGGCCGCGGTCACCGGAGGCACCCTCATCGCCGGCCCCCAGCCCGAAGGTGGATGGGAAGTGATGGCGCGGGTGCGGGTCGACAGGTGACCATCCGAGTCCTTCTGGTCGACGATCAAGCACTGCTGCGGAAAGGCTTCCGGATGATCCTCGAGGAAGAACCCGGCATCGAGGTCGTCGGCGAGGCCTCGGACGGCGACGAGGCCGTGGCTCTAACCCTCGAGCACGACCCGGACGTCGTGCTCATGGATGTCCGCATGCCCGGCACGGACGGGATCGAGGCGACCTCACGGATAATCGGTGGTGGGGGGGCGTCCCGTGTGCTGATCCTCACCACCTTCGATCTGGACGAGTACGCCTTTGCCGGACTTCGGGCCGGAGCGAGCGGCTTCCTGTTGAAGGACGTTCCGCCGACGGAACTGATAGCCGCCATACGTGTGGTCGCTCGGGGGGATGCCGTGGTGTCGCCGCGGGTGACCCGCAGACTCTTGGACACCTTTGCCCAGGAGCTGCCCAGGACGTCGGGCGAACCGGACAGTGGTGCGAGTGAACTCGATGAGTTGACGGAACGGGAGCGGGAGGTTCTTGTCGCCATGGCCGAGGGACTCTCCAATGTCGAGATCGCCCAGCACCTGTTCGTGTCCGAGGCCACAGTCAAATCCCACGTGGGCAAGATCCTGGCAAAGCTGGGACTGAGAGACCGGGTACAGGCCGCTGTGTTCGCCTTTCAAACCGGGTTGGTCAAACCGACGCGTTGAGGCGAAACTCACGCTCGGCTCATCCCGGAGTCGGAGACGGATTTCATCCCTGCGGCTGATGTGGTCGTCGGCCTGCTTCTCTAGCCTGGATCGCAGTGATGGCCAGCCATGCCGGCGCGATCCCGTTCGGCCGGAGAGCCGCTGTCGTCACTCCACCTCTGACAGAACGGATGTCCGATCCGGTCTGAATACGCGATCGCTAGGAGCACTCTCGTGGAGCACTTTCTGGAGACCTGGGGTTACGTCGCCGTATTCGGCCTTAGCTTGATCTCGGCAATGGGTCTGCCGGTAGGTGCCGAAGTCGCCATCATCTATGGCGGGGTGCTGGCCAGTGGCCAGATTCCTAACGAGCCGCACCACCTCAACCTGGTGGTGGTAGTGGTGGCGGCCACCGTGGCCGAGGTGCTGGGATCCCTCGCCGGCTATTTCATCGGCAGGTTCGGGGGAAGGCCACTGTTCGACCGGGTCGGCAAGTACGTCCTCCTCACGCACAAGGACCTCGACCGGGCCGAGGCCTGGTTCGGCCGACGTGGTGAGTCGGTGGTCCTGTTCGGCCGATTCGTACCTCTTCTGCGCACGTTCGTCTCGTTCGCCGCCGGGCTGGGGGAGATGGCCGTGGGTAAGTTCCTGGTGTTCACGGCCATCGGCTGCCTCATCTGGTGCACCATCCTGACCAGCCTGGGCTACTCCCTCGGGTCCAGCTACAGCCACGTGCTCAACGCCTTCAGCTACGCCGGATACCTGGCTGCCGCGCTGGCTGTCATCGCCGTAGCCGTACTCTTCTGGCATCGGGTGCGGGTCCTGCGTGGCGAACGCGCCAAGTGACCGAACCAGCCCACCGGATCACGGTCCAGCCCCGAGGCGGGTCCCGGCACCGACGGATGCCCAACTATCGCCGGCGTCGCATCGTGGCGGCATGCATGGCACTCATTGTGGTTGCCGGGATTGTCGTCGGTCCGTCTCTGGGGAGTGCGCTGACCGACCAGGCCCTGGGATCGTCGGTCGGCGCGCGACTCGCCGAGTGGGCTCGGGCCCACGGGGGAAATGGCGTCGTCAACTGGGTCGAAAATAGTTGGTACAGCCATCACGAGCCTAAGGTGGGAGGACTGCCGGCTGCGGGGGCTCTCAGGGTGCAGTCCCAAGCTGTCCATCCATCGTCCAGCACCACCCCACACCTTCCCGCTCCCCAACTCGTGACGCCCCTGGCCTCCCCGCCCCTTCCCGGCGAAGGAGAGTGGACTCCGGTGGGTCGCACGGTGAGCGGTCTCCCTGCCCTCTATGAGACCCGCCTTCGGCCCGACCCCGTCCATACAAGCCTGGTGGTCGGTATGGCATGGATGGACACCAAGCTCCTTCGGGCCCGTCTGTACTCGGGGAGCTTCATCCCGGGAGGCGGTCCGTACACGCTCTCTGCGCCCGTCTCACCAACCGCCGCAGACTCGTTGGTGGCCGCATTCAACGCCGGTTTCCAGATGTCCTCTGCCGACGGTGGCTACTACACGGACGGGAAGACCATCGTGCCGTTGCGTGACGGCGCCGCCTCGGTGGTCATCGGAAAGAACGGGTCGATCACTGTCGCCCAGTGGGGCCGCGACGCAACCATGTCACCTGCCGTCGCTTCGGTCCGGCAGAACCTCGATCTCCTCGTTGACGGAGGGAGGGCGGTGCCCTCGCTCAATCCGACCGATACCACCCGGTGGGGCGCCACCCTCGGGAACCAGATATACGTCTGGCGTTCCGGTATCGGGGTGACAGCCAATGGAGCCCTGGTTTACGTTGGCGGTCCGGGCCTCAATATCACCACTCTGGCCGACCTCCTGGTCCGGGCCGGTGCCGTTCGGGCCATGGAATTGGACATCAACACCGACTGGGTGCATCTGGCCACCTACGACCCGCCACCCGGGGCGCCGGCGTCGGTGTCCAATGGGACCGACCTCCTTCCGGACATGGTCGGCACTCCGGCCCGGTACTTCACGGCCTGGTGGTCACGAGACTTCTTTACCATGTCCGCGGTCTGATCAGCACCAATTTGACCTCGGCCGTGATGTGTCCGGATCACAGTGGTGTCACCGATCAGATCATGGGGAGCACGGTGAGGTGAATCTGTCGTTGGTCCGGCGCCGACGCGAGTTCAGTCGCCACGAATCGGCAAACGGGGGCGCATTGAAGGCTAGGTAGTGGCTACCAGTAACTCCTCTCGCCCTGGGGTGCGAAGCCCATCCGTCCCACCGGCGAAGTAACGGCCGTTGAGCATGGCAGCAGACACGTGCTCGGCACCGTTAAACCCGGCCCGGCGGGCCCGTTCCAGCATCTCGTCCGGAGTGTCGAAGCTGATAAAAGGCGTTCCGGCTGCTTGCGCGCCTCGCTCGGCCGCCTCGAATCCGGGTCGAACTGCATCATCGTGGAGATAGTCGGTAGGAGGAACGTCATGGCGAGCGTCGAGGCAGGGGCGAGGCCAGCGATCTGGTGCAACGCGGCCGTGTTGGCCTCGCTGGTGAGCTACATGGAGACGCCGGTGGAGACGACAACAGCCGGCTGACCGGAATCGAAGCCGGCGGCGGCCAGCTCTTCTGGCCAGGAACCTCCCGCCTCGAAGTCGACGGGGACCAGGCGCAACCATGCCGGGACGCCATAGCCCAGCTCGATCAGGCGCCTGCGTTTCCACGCCTGGGGGCTGGGCCGGTCGACCTCGATAACACCCGCAGGCGGGCGGTGAACTCGGGCCTGCGCTGGGCGAAGGTGTCCAGTCCGGCCCCCAGGATCACGTACTGGTCGACGCCGTAGCTGGTCTGTTCGATGACCAGATCCTCCACGAACCGGGCACGGGCCACGATGCCGGCTCGGAACCACCTGCTACCGGCCGGGTCCATGTCCGGGCTTGACGCCAATCGTCCTCGGGGTCGGCCAACTGCAGCCCGATCTCGTCGTCGAGCACATGGGGCGGCGGGTCAACCTGGGCGTGCATGGCTCGCCAGAGTGCGACCCGCACAGCGGAGCTATCCGGAGTGGCGGGCTGTTCGTCAGCCATGGGTGTCCTCTCTGTGGCCGGGGTCGGAGGCAGCTCGCTGGTGGTTCCGGTCAGGCGGGGCGAAGGTATCGGCTGGTGTCACCTGGGTAGCCTGTCTGCAAGATGGCTGAGAGGATACGACAATGGCAGATGCGACTGAATTGACAGGACACATGTTACGTATGGCGCAGGAGCGGCGACTGCTCAGATTCTGCGCTGAGAACGGCATTGATCCAAACAGTCCTGATATTGACAACCCAGACCTCAATCTGCTGGCACCGATCCTCGATGCCGCTGGTGAAATCATTCCCGAACCCGAGGACATTGAGGCCGCCAAGCGGGGATGACCCACATCTCAGCTCGGCCGATCGGCCGACGGGTGGACAGGCGTATTCCTTCGGTGCGTAGTCACCCAGAATGCCGGGTGCTTTGGGCAGCTAGTCACCAGTCAGGCCCGGCCAGCGCACTACCTGGGGATCATCAACGTGATTGTTGTCAATGATGATGTCGGCAATGGCCTGTGGAGCCTCACGATCGAGATACATGGCATAGCTGGGCAGGTACCTGGCCTTGTAGCGCCGATTCACACCTCCGACCCCGCCGAGCCGGCCGGCGTCACGCTCGTAGGCCCGCCTCAGCCGCTCGTCTTCGACGACTTCAAGCAAGACACGTAGATTCCAGAGCTGCCTCAGCTCTTGACGAAGCAGGAAGAGTCCATCGACGATAACGATCGAATTCACGGGGACCTCCTCAGCCGGATCGTCGAACGGGAGGTCGCATTGACGGTCATAGTGCCTCCGTACGATCCTTCGATCTCCCTCGACCAGAGGAAGTAGCACTCGTTCAATGAGCGCCTCGAGATCGTACGAATCCTCGAAGAAGCCGACCGGCGAGTCACGCCCCTGTCGGTAGCGACGCTGGGGCTCGTGCAGAAAGTGGTCAGCTTCGATTCGCACGGTATGCCGGCCCGATGCCTCGCAGGCACGAGCAATTTGGTCGGCCATCTTCGTCTTGCCCGATGTGTCAGGGCCGTCGATGGCAACCAGGGTGGGTCGGCGGGGCCCCTTCATTGCGGCCAGTCCGGAAATGTCTCGAGCCAGCTTCACCGGCTGCATCACCAAAGAGTATTGGGCGGAGGCACGGCTGGATCCCCGCGCTCGACGATGCCGGGTGGGCAGGGGTGGTCAATTGACGGTGATGGAAACCCGCAGGGAGCTTGGCCGTCGCCCGCTAGCGCTTGAGCAGGTCCATGACGGCGGGTATCAGCTTGGCTTCGATGCTGAAGTGACCGAGTTCCTCGTAGAGCACAAGACGTGCGTTCGGGACAATCTCGGCGGTGAGGTGGGCATTGAGCACATTGCACATCCTGTCCATTCCGCCATGAAGTACTGTCACCGGACAGGTAATTGTCGTGACATCGAACGAATCCCAGTCCCCACCGTCTGCAAGTCGGTCGTCTGTGTAACCCGTTAGTCCCTGGGCAAACATGGCCGGAAACCACGGCCCTCGCCTGCTCGGCCCATAGCGGTTCTCGAAACAGGGCCACGTCAGAGGGTGAGAGTGCCTCTCTGAGTCCATCACCAGTCATCTTGCTCCCGCCGATGCCGTGAGCCTCAACGGCAGCGGCCATGGCGGACCGGCGGTCGGGTGCATCCCACACGGCGTGACAATGCGGACGACTCATGGTCGCCCTCGCCTCTTCACGCCGCGTGTCGGTCAGCGAGCAACATGCGACGACGCCCAGTGAGCGGTCCGGTACCAGTGCAGCGAGCGCCAGAGCGTACGCACCACCCGTGGACTCGCCGACGGCAACGAACTTGTCCACCCCAAGTTCATCGGCGACAGCCATGGCATCGGGGATCCAATCAGCAATCGTTCGGCCCGGTTGCGGTGTCGAGATTCCGTAACCGGGTCGGTCGATGCCGACGAGTAGGAGACCGGCGTTGGCAGCTTCGACGTCCCTGTGGACGGGGTCCAGCCGGCTGCCTGGGCCACCATGACACCAAAGGACGGGGGTTCCATCTCGGCTTCCGAAGGTTGCGAAACCGACTGTTCGGCCCTCGTCCAGCTCGATCGCGCCGTCCATGACACCGTTCCTACCATTGGGGAGCGGGTGTGGGATGCCATCAGTTGGCTGTAGATCTCCTGCCACCGGCCGATTCCGGCGCCTACGACGTCATTGCCTCCTCGCGTGTGCCGAAGACTCTCATGCGACTGATCAGACCAGTAGTGAAGGAGTACCGGTGGAATACGACTACGGGCTCCATGAGTAGATTGCCGGTGAGGTCAACTATGCGCTGATCGACGACCGCAACCAGGTCTTCATCCACCTCTGTGAAGCCTGTCGGGACGACATACGGAGCCGCTACCGCAAACTGAGCCTCCCAGTACTGCCTGACCGCTGCCTGACCTTCGACCTCCATTCCGTGGGCGACGTCAGGCCACCGGACGTCGTCGACCATCATGGTGAGGAGGTCGTCTATCCTTCGCTCGTTGAAGAGCCGGTAGGCCCGTTCCAACGAGGCGATGTTCTCGGTGCTGCCCACTCCCAAACTGTACGTCGAAGCTGCCGGCAACGATGGCACAGATCAGGAACACGCGGGGCATCTCCGGAGTCCTGGATGTCGACCTTTTGGGCACCCCAAGACTGAATCAGGGTGGGTAGGCCGTTCCTGTCCGGGGACGTCGAGACACCGACCGATTCGAATGCCCACGAGCAACCCGCTCCGACAAGGTGGACGGTTGCCACGCCACGTACTGGCTACTTGTCGGTTGGCGCGCCGTGCGTGCGCGAGACTCGTCCTGTGTCGTCGGTCACCACGCTCGGAGCGCAGCCCGGGAACGTCGTCATCGCGGCCGGTTCATGCAATCCGAACGGAGCCCCGGGAGCGTCATGCCGGCCGTAAGCGTCAGTCACCTGGCCAAGTCCTATGGCGACGTGGTGGCGGTCAAGGACGTGACGTTCGACGTCGAGAAGGGGGAGGTGTTCGCTCTCCTCGGCCCCAATGGCGCGGGCAAGACGACGACCATCGAGATTCTCGAGGGATTTCGTAGCCGTAGCGGCGGAGAGGTGCAAACACTTGGGGTTGATCCCTCCAACCGAGCCACGCAGCGCTGGCTACGGAACCGCATCGGAGTGGTGCTCCAAGAGCTGGCCGTCGAGCCGTTCTACTCTGTACGCCAGGTTCTGACCCGAAATGCGGGCTACTTCCCGTCGCCGCGGCCGGTTGACGAAGTGATCGAACTAATCGGGTTGAAAGAAAAGGCTGATCAGAGGGTAAAGAAGCTCTCGGGAGGCCAGCAGCGCCGGCTCGACGTCGGACTGGGCATCATCGGGAACCCTGAATTGCTGTTTCTCGACGAGCCCACGACCGGCCTCGACCCCTCCGGTCGCCGAGCCTCGTGGGACCTGATTCGCCAGCTGGCGGCGTCTGGCACCACGGTCCTGTTGACCACCCACTACATGGATGAGGTGGAGGCGCTGGCCGACAAGGTGGCCGTCCTCTCCAAGGCCGAGATCGTCGCGAGCGGGACGCCGACCTCCATCGGTGGTCGCGACTCGGGGACTGTCACGATCCAATTCAGTCTGCCAGAGGGTGTATCCGTATCTGACATTCCGGCACCGACGCCCACAGTCGAAGATGGCATCGTGCGGACCTCAACTGACGACGAGCTCAAAGTCCTCCATGAGCTCACTGGTTGGGCCATCGACCACGGATACGCCCTGCCGGGGCTGGCTGTGACGCGGGTTTCGCTGGAAGACATCTACTTGAGTCTGACCAGAGCCGACCAATGAGCGCGACAGCAACGGGGCCGGCAACCGGATCCTTTGAAGGTGTCAACGACCTCAAACTGATCGGGCGGCAGGTTCACTATGAGCAGCTCTCTTTCTGGCTCAATCCGATAGGAGCCCTCTTCACCATTGGGTTCTCGACAGTCTTCCTCCTCATCTTCGAGTCGACGGCCGGCAGGTCGACCATCAAAGCACTGGGTGGCATCAAGCTGGCCCAGTACTACGTACCGGGTTTTGTCGCCTACGGAATCATGTCCTCTTGTTTTTCCGTCCTGTCGATCACCATTGTGAACCGGCGCGAGATGGGATTGCTCAAGCGCCTGCGTCTCAGTCCGGCCCCGACGTGGATCCTCATGTCTGCCGTCTTCATCAACACAATGATCGTGTGCGTCATCCAGATCGTGCTCATGCTGGCAGTCGGCCGGGCCTTCGGCGTCCACGGCCCCGCCAACCTGGTGCCCTTCTTGCTTGCTGTGGTGGTGGGCATGTTCGGGTTCACGGCCCTCGGCATGGGGGTGAGCACCCTGGTACCCAACGCCGATGCGGCCGGACCGGTGGTCAACATCGTGTTCTTCGTCGTCTTGGCCTTTTCGGGGCTCTACTACCCGATCACGCCCGGATCGACTCTGTCGGATATCACCGACTATCTCCCGGTGCGCAGACTGATCGTCAGCATGCAGGACTCGTTCAACCACATTCCGGGCACATCGCCCTGGGCCTGGCACGACCTCGGCGTGGTCGCCATCTGGGGCGTCGTCGGCGTTGTTCTGACCCTGCGGCGATGGCAGTGGGCCCCCCGCCGTGGCTGATCAGGCCTGACTCGGGAATCAGGTGAGAGGACCAGGTAAACGGGAGGACTTCCGGCCGGCGCGCACCTGGTGCCGTCATTCGGCTGGGGCGGGTTCGGAGTAATGCCCGACTGGCTGCGCCAAGCCGAGCGCTCGCTGCCCATCTCGTAGCCGCCCCCCTTGACACGCATGCGGGCGAGCGTTACTGTACAAGAAAATACTTGTACAAGGATCTCCTTGTACATCTACCTGAGAGGAACAGCCATGACAATCACCCCCATCACCACCGATGACTTCCGAGCGACGAAGCGGTTCGTCGCCGCTCCCGACGCCGTGTTCTCGGCGCTGACCGACATCGACGCCCTGACCAGCTGGTGGACCCCCGCCGGCGGCGGCGCCGACGCCGGCGAGACGCTGCGCTTCCTCATGGGCGACCAAGAGGTCGTAGTGCGGGTCGGCGAGGCCGACCGGCCGTCTCGGGTCCGCTGGGACGTGCTCGTGTGCGAGCCCGCCCCTGACTGGGTCGGGACCTCCATCGTCTTCGGCCTCAAGACGGCCGGCACCGGCACCGAGCTGCACTTCGACCACCACGGCCTCAATCCCAGGCTGGAGTGCTTCGACGACTGCCAGGCTGGCTGGACGCACTTCCTCGCCAGCCTCGTCGACTACGTCGACCAGGGCACCGGGAACCCGAACCCGGCCGCCGACGTCCAGCGGTTCGCCGCCTGGCGCGCCGAGCACGCCACCCACTGAGCGAGGGTGGACGGCGGTGGTCGTGTTCAATTAGAACGCAGCGATGACGCCCGATCCCGAGGAGCCGGCAGCGCCCCCCGGACCCGACGCGGTCCTCCGGGCGCTCGCCGATCCTCACCGGCGTCAGATCCTGCGACTGGTCCAGCACACGGAGCTTCCCGCCGGGCAGATCGCAGCCCACTTCGACCTCACCCAACAGGCCGTCAGCCTGCACCTCACCGTCCTCAAGCGGGCCGGGCTGTTGGGCGAGCGTCGGGAGGGCACCCGTCGGCTCTACTCGTTGCGATCAGAGTCGCTCCAGCCGCTGCGCAACCTGCTCGACGAGTTCTGGCCGGACGCTCTCGGACGCCTGAAGCAGACTGTCGAGCAAGCCCACCCCCGCAAGGAGAGGACAGGACCGACGTGATTAGCACCAGCGTGCGCATCGCCGCACCCCCTGAGGTGGTGTTCCCCTACTTCACCGACCCCAAGCTGATGGTCACCTGGATCGGAGAGCGGGTCGACCTCGACGCCCGGCCGGGCGGGACGTTCGCCCTCGACTTCAGCGGGGTCGCCGCCCGCGGCAGCTACGTCGTGGTGGAGCCACCCCATCGGGTGGTCTTCACCTGGGGCATTCCCGAGGACGCCATGATGCCCCCCGGGAGCAGCACGGTGGAAGTGGTGTTCATCGCCGACGGCGCCGACACGATAGTGAACCTCACCCATCGCGACCTCCCGCCCGACCGCGAGCCCTCCCATCAGGAAGGCTGGGAGGGCTGTCTGGCCGTGCTGGTAGCCGCCCGGGAGTCCTCGTGATTTCTCCATGCTGAGACGTGGTCTTGTCGTGCGAGTCACAACCTGCGCTCATCCCTGAGTGCCCGGAGTGAGGTTGCGGTTGAGCGTCGCTGACCAACGCTTCGGAGCGAGTGGAGATCTCATCAAGGCGACCTACTTGCCCTTCCTGTAGCGTCAACGAGAGATTGTTGAACCGAGAGCGGGGTCTACGGACGTGGGGGAACACAGGCGACGGGGACGCATCGTCGTGCACAGCCAATCCAAGGCCAGTCCCTGGGGCGTCGTTCTGGGAGTTGTTGTCCTTGTCGCAGCGGCAGTTGCCTTCGCCGGGCCCCCGACCGTGGCCGGGGCATCCCCCACGGACGCGTCATCGTCTCGCATCACGACGATCTCCCTCTCCTCGCCCACCTACCGCCCCAATGCCCAGCAAGGGACGACGGACGACTATCACTGCACCCTGCTGAATCCTCACATCAAAAAAGACTCCTACGTGATTTCGAGCCAGTTCTTTCCTGGGAGCCCTGAGGATCACCACGCCGGACTCTTCTTGGTACCTCCGTCGCTGGCTTCCGAGGCTCACCGGGCCAACGTCGGCGGGAAGGGCTGGACCTGCTTCGGTGAGGCAGGACTTCCCAATGAGCCCATTAATCAGATTGCCAGCACGCCCTTTCTGAGCGTCTGGTCTCCCGGTCACGGAGTGGATGATCTCCCGAAGGGAACCGGGATCGAGCTTCCGGCCGGGACCTTGGTGATCATGCAGGTCCACTACAACCTGTTGGTGGGGGACAGGCCGGTGAGCAACAAGCTCGTGCTCCAAACGGTCCCGACCTCCGCTCCACTCCTACCTCTCAAACTGGACCTGTCCTTCGCCGCGCCCGACCTTCCGTGTCCGACGGGTGTCACCGGGCCCTTGTGCGATCGTGCCGCCTCCCTTGCTCGTCAAGGCCAGGAGTTCGGCCAAAGCGCCGTCGGGTTCGTGAACATCATCGAGTCCGCCTGCGGGCGTAACCCCACCAATCCTCCGGCCGGGGACTCAACGTCGTGCACGTTCCCCGCCTCGGCCAGTGGATACATCGTTCGGGCCCAAGCCCACATGCACCTACTGGGTCAAAGCTTCAAACTTGTCTTGAATCCTGGGACCCCTCAAGCCCAGACGGTGCTCAACGTGCCCCACTACAACTTTCACTACCAAAAGGCGTACAACCTGGCAACGCCTGTTCTGGTTACCGCTGGTGAGCCGCTGCAGGTTACCTGCACCTACGATCCAACCCTCGACCAGGAACTGCCCATCCTCCGCAAGGCGCCGCCCCACTACGTCACCTGGGGTGACGGCTCATCGGACGAGATGTGTCTCGGTCTTTCATGGATCTCTGCCACACTGCCGAACACCCACGCATCCCTGTAGGTCTGTCAACAGCGGCTTGAGCGAGGGAGCGGGCTGTAATCCTTGGCCTCCGGATGTCCTGGTGATCCGGCTGAACTCACCTCCGGTCATCGGTCCCCTCGCCCGCCGGTTCAGCGGGACAGTGCGGAGTCGGCAGGGCGCTCTCCCGCTTGCGCTGCTGTCCTCCTTTGGCTCCGAATATGCTCTGGCCGTGCCGTCATGGAGCGAATTTGAGCAAGTGGAGCCGGAATTTGCCGCGCGGGTTCGCAGGCTGATGGAGGCGGGTCGGCATAAGACAATCGCAACGCTTCGTGTCGACGGTTCACCGCGGATCTCGGGAATCGAGTGCGAGTTCGTCGACGGCGATCTCCGCTTTGGATCCATGACCGGCGCGCTCAAGGCGGCAGACCTCATGCGGGATCCCCGATTTGCACTGCACGGTCCGGTCTTTCACCCTGAGGTGGGCAAGGAAGGCGACTGGCCGGGCGAAGCAAAGGTCGCGGGGCGAGCCATCCGCGTGGGCCCGGTGGCTTCGGACGGGGATGACGACGATCCTGGAGGCGACCTGTTCAAGGCCGACATCACCGAGGTCGTCATCACGGCGCTGAATACCATGGCCACCAAACTCGTCGTTGAATCATGGACGCCGGCGCGCGGGCGGCAAAGGGTCGAGCGAGATTAGCGGCCGCACTTGCGCCTTCTTTTGCAGTTCCAGGGGCAGAGACCATCCCACGGCCGGGAGCAAGTCGGTCATCACCCCTGGCCGATCACCACGTCCGGGTCGGGGCCGGGACTCACGGCAACTCATCCGAATCCTCGTCGTTCCGCCTGATCGGGCCATCCCGGCTCTGAGGGAAGGTGGGCGTCCAATGATTTGGTCATCTGGGTGCCCAAGGGGATGGTGCCAAGGCTCGCCGTGACCCGCTACCGTGGCCTCATGGGCAGCCCACGAGTGCCGGGCGGGGTGGTGCACAAGCTTCCAGGAGACCTGCGCAAGGCGCTAATCGCCAACCCCACGGCACTTGCTGCCTGGCTGGACATCACCCCTTTAGCACGCAACGAGTTCATCTGCTGGGTCGAAGAGGCCAAGCAGGAGATGACCCGAGAACGCCGCATTCGCCGGACCCAGGAGGAGCTGGAGGAAGGCCAGCGTCGGCCCTGCTGCTGGCCCGGGTGTACACACCGCGAGCGCACTGGCAGGTAGCGGTCGGCTGGGGCCCTCCATCAATGACAGTCCCGTAGAGGCGTTCGTCGGCAGTGAGGACATGCCTCAACTCGGCTGGCTCATCGGCGCCGTGCTCGATGTTCCATCGACTGCTTGTTGGCATCGACGACACTGAGCAGACCGAAGTGACGCTCACCTTTGCTGTCTCCGTGGCCCAACAGTGCGGGTCGACTGTGCGCGTGTACCGGGTCAATGCCCAACAGGTCGGTGGTGGCGGGGTACCGCTCCTGACGAATGAGGAGGCCACCGACGTGGTCGGTGCCATCGAGGGGCTCCGGGTCCAGGGTCTCACCGCCAGTGGAATTGTCCACCGGGTCCACTAGCGTCGTGGGGCCGAGCGCTCGGAAGCCGAAGCGATGTGCGCCGGCGCCATCATTCTCGGTTCACCTCGAATTCGACGGCTGGCATCCCACAGCGAGACCGTAAGCAGGCGCTCTCGGACTGGTTTCGCTCGCTGCCGGTCGGTATTGCCACCTATGTGAAGTTGTCAATTGCTAGGTAGGGGTCGACCACGACGAGTCGTCCGCTTGATTCAGGTCTCCGGCAGAACCAAGAGCGCCCTTCATCTTGACCACCAGCGCCCCGAACATCGGGTAACCGCCCTTTCCGCTCATGGCGTCAAGTGACGGCTTCCACATTTCCCAACGACCGATCAATGTGCGTCCGAGTAGCAACTTGATGAGCTCGAAATCGAAAGCACCGACGCGTTCGAGGGCGGCTAGCTGCTCAAAGTAATCGAGTTCTCGGTACAGGACGTAGGCCTCATCGGCATTCGAAGCGATGAAGCCCTGAAAAGCCGCGCTGAGTTCCTCCTTCGTTTCGAATCTGGCGACCAGGCGGCGCGTCTCGACGAGCGAGTCATCGTTCCATCGCCGGAAGAAGTCAGCGGCGATCTGGGATTCCCGCGACTTCCTGGCCTCTTTGACCTGTTGTCCGGCGAACATAGCCGCGCCAAGGGCACCAAGCAGCCCGATGGCGCCGACTGCGGTGGCAATCGCCGTAACCTGCTCGGCCCAGTTTGGTCCAGCCACCTTCATACCTCCTTTATCTGCGCCTCTGATCAGACCGCAGCCTTGCGATTGAATGCGTCGCGTGCCGGCGTCGTATCCCCGCCTACCCCCATCGAACCGGCCCATGTGGCTGCATCATTCCTGATTGGCGACCCAGTCTTGACGGCCCGGCGGAAGCCTCCGATTGGGTCGGTCGGTTTCTGCGACCCAGGCCGATTCCTGGCCCGTGGACAGGAGCCATGGGATTACTCGATGCTGTGGACCGTCGGAAATGGCGGGATGCGGCAGAGGATGGCCCCTGGCCCGTTCCCGGTCGGCTCGCTACTGACTGCTTGCCCAGCCAGTGCTCACGGCTCGTTCGGCACTTCACAGATTGCTCACATTCCCGGAGTAGAAGCATGTGAATGCGCCCTTCCGGCTACCAGGGCCGGATGTCGCTCGTTCGACACTCGCTACGACCAAAGGTGCCAGCAATCATGATCCCTCGTCCACAGGCCCGTAGAACTCAGCTTGCGTTGGTACTCGCGGTCACGACCACCCTGGCCCTGACTGCCACGGCATGCAGTAGCGGCGCCACATCGGCGCCCGCCACGACGGAGCGGGTGACGGGCGGTCCTTCCGGAACTTACTTGGTCCCCCCAGGCATTCACAAGATCAAGCATGTAATCGTCATCCAGCAGGAAAACCGGTCCTTCGACTCCTATTTCGGGACGTTCCCGGGGGCTGACGGCATCCCGGTGAAAAACGGTACGCCGACGGTGTGCGTGCCCGATCCGTCCTCGGGAGCCTGCGTGGCTCCGTACGTCGACCACGCTGACGTGAACGGCGGCGGTCCCCACTCGGCGGTCAATGCCACCGCGGATGTCGACGGGGGAAAGATGGACGGCTTCATCGGTCAGGCCCAGTCCGGTCGGAAGGGCTGCCTCGATCCGACCGATCCGGCCTGCACAAACTCGGCTCAGCCGGACGTGATGGGCTACCACACGGAGAGCGACATCCCCAACTACTGGACCTACGCCAAGGACTTCGTCCTCCAGGACCACATGTTCGAGCCCAATGCCTCGTGGAGCCTTCCCTCCCACCTCTTCCTGGTGTCGGAATGGTCGGCCTACTGTACGCAGGAAGACAACCCCGCCAGCTGCGTCAACGCCCTGCAGACCAAGCCGGCCGAGCGGCCGCCCAGCGCCCCGGCTGTCCTCGGCGGTCAGGCCGGTCCGACCAACGCCACCAGGACCAACAAGCGTGGCGTGGTCAAGAGCGCGGGGAATCAGCCCATTTACGCCTGGACCGATCTGACCTACCTACTGCACAAAAGTCACGTCAGCTGGGGATATTACGTGGTGAGCGGAACCGAACCCGACTGCGAGAACGACGCCGCCGAGACCTGTGCTCCGGTGAAGCAGAACTCCAACACTCCCGGGATCTGGAACCCACTTCCTTGGTTCAACACGGTCCAGAACGACCACCAGCTTGGAAACATCAAAGACGTGACCAAGTTCTATGCGGCGGCCAAGGCCGGGACCCTGCCGGCCGTGTCCTGGGTGGTTCCCTCCGGCGAGGTCAGCGAGCACCCGCCTGCCCCGGTCAGCTACGGACAGAGCTATGTGACGAGCCTCATCAATGCCGTCATGAAGAGTCCGGACTGGGACTCGACAGCCATCTTCCTGGCCTGGGATGACTGGGGCGGCTTCTACGACCACGTCATACCGCCCACCGTCGATGAGAACGGGTACGGCCTGCGGGTGCCAGGCATTGTCATCAGTCCCTATGCCAAGCAGGGGTACGTCGACCATCAGACCCTCAGCTTCGACGCCTACGACAAGTTCATAGAGGACGACTTCCTGCACGGACAACGCATCAACCCCGCCACCGATGGTCGCCCAGATCCGAGGCCCGATGTTCGCGAGAACGAGAAGATCCTCGGCAACCTGGAGAACGATTTCGACTTCAACCGATCCCCTCGATCGCCCCTCGTCCTGCCCGTGCACCCGAAGACGACGCTTACAGGAACACCGACACCATCCCAGGTGTCTGCAGCGGCCAAGGCACCTGACATCGACGGATAGCGATCTACCCGCAGACCTTGTTGACGCGGAGATCCCCCAGGATGAAGTGAGGCCCCGAGGCAGTGTGGAGCCGATCGCACGCCCACACAGCCACCGGAAGGCTCCCGTGCACCGAACTGCTCCGCTCACACCAGAAGGCCGACTGCGCCCCACAAGCTGATCGAAGACGGCTGGCCAGTGGCCGCTGCCGCCGAGTCCAGGCGCGTCTCCCGCCAGACCGCCCTCAAGCGGTACGGGCTGGGCAGTCGGCTCTCAGTTTGAGATTCGCCGACACGCAGCGTGACATGCCGAGACCGAATTGTTGAGCTGGAGTTGGGTTGAAAGCGGCGTTGGACGGGAGCAACGCTTTCCCGTTGCGCCTTCACAGTCGCACTCGCCTGCATTGACCTGATCTGACGACGAACGTGAGCAGTACGTCGGCTGTACCCGACCAATGGAGTGTGGTGCACATTGACTCAGGCCACGAATGAAGGGTGAGCTGATAGATGGAACGCTCGCCTCAGGGGCACTGGGAGACGTGCCCTTGAGCTCTTCCGGGCGTGACAGAAGGCCGTTGGGACCCGAACCCACCACTACCACGCCGACGGCTGTGTCGGTGTTGGCCTGAGCCATCAGTCCGCCCGCAGTACCAGGGCTGTCGGCGTGTGGGCGGCCATCCGCCCCGGCAGCGCCGCCACCAGGTTGGCCAGCACCAGCGAGCCCAGCCCGATGGCCACCACCCAGCCCACCGGGACCGCCGGGGACGGCACGGCGTTGATCTCGGTGGCGAACAGATCCCACAACAGGCGGCCGGAGATGATACCCAAGGGGACACCGACCACGACCCCGATAGCCACCGAGACGCTCGACTGCCAGGCCACCGTGGCCGCCAGCTGGCGGCGGGTGAAGCCCAGGGTCTTGAACACGGCCAGATCTCTTCGACGGCGGCGCACCGATGCCACCAGGGTCAGTCCGAGCGCGGCCACGGCGCCGATGGCCAGGGACGCCCCCAACAGCACCGGCGTGGTCCCCATCGAGCGATAGTTGACGATCTCGGCCGGTCGCAGAACGGCCGACACCGCCACTCCGAAGTTCGACGGCGTAGTGGTGGCATTGGCGATTCGCTGCAACGACGCCACCGCTGTCTTGTTGTCGACCCCCGGTTTGAGCCGGACGAAGACGGCCTCGGGACCGGTGGCCGGGTCGTCGAACGGGTTGCGGTCGGCCGGTGACATGACGGCCGAAGGGAGGAGCGCACCACTGCCCATCTCCAGATGCAGCTCCCCGGAGCTCCCAATGGAGGGCATGGTGGCCGTGCCGACGATCCGGAGCCGGGTCGACCCGACCCGGCCGGCGTCCACCTCCACGGTGTCCCCCACCTTCTTGCCCAGCTGCGACAGGGTCTGTGGCCCCAGGACGACCTCGTCGTTACCCATTAGCGCTTGCCCGGACAGGATCGGAGGCTCCACCGGAGCGCCGGCGTGCTCACCCAGCACCGGTACCGTCTGGTCGTCGATCTTGGCGCTGGCGAAGTACGCGCCGGACCACGACGCCACCGAGTGGTCCTGGTCGATGAGCCGGTTGAGCTGAGCCGAGGGAATGTCTCCCGACCCCGACCCGCCGACCAGTGCGTAGTCCCAGTTCCAGCCATAGAGGTCCGGATGGGAAACCAGTGTGTTGAGGCTGGTGCCGAACGTCACCGTGGTGACCACGACCCACAGGGCCAGCATCGTCCCGAGGATGGCCGACCGCACGGGCACGGCGTTACGACCGGCACCCGAGTCGAGGGCGAAGCGCACACCTTCGACCGCCGTCGCAGGAAACCCCCATCCGGCCACGACGCCGGCTGAAGTCGACTCGGAACGGATGACCCGGCCCCCTCGTCGACCCCATCGGGCCGGCGATTGACGGTAGGCCATGCCCGTGGCGATGACCGTCAGACCCACCACCAAGATGGCGAACCCGGTGCCCAACACCGTCCAGTCCCAGGCCACGCCGGGATCGGGATAGACCGGGCGGATCACGCCGAGCGGGGCTATGGGTGAGAGCGCCACCGCCACCCCCGCAGCCAGCACGGAGCCGACCACAATGGCCATCAGTAGACCGAGGAGGCCGTCGAGGATGGTTTCTGAAGGGCCGGCCCCGAGGGCCCGCAGGACCCGACGCTCTTCCAGGCCGAATCGGAGTTGGCGGCCGACGAGTTGGACGGCCACGACGAGCGCCACGAGCCCGGCGATCCCTCCGAATACGGCCAGGGCGATGGCCAGGGGCTTGACCGATCGGACCGCTTTGGCCAGCACGTCGGAGGTGGCTGCGGTCAAGATGACCGGATCTCCTGCGGGCACCGCGGCCTGGGCTTCCTGTTCCACTCGGTGGATGATGGCGCTGCCGCCGTCCACCTTCAGGCCGGTCACCGTGTAGTTGGCGCAGCACGACAGCAGCTGGCGGGTGAGCGCCGGAGAGAAGACCTGGAGCGATTCGATGTCGGCCTGGTCGGCGGCCACCGTCCCGGGGTCTTCGACGATGCCGACCAGCTTGATGTCGAGGCGGCGGTAGGGCGGCACGCTGGCCGTGCCGAATCCGGGCAGTGCGGTCTGGGCGTTGGTGTAGATGCCGAAGGGAACCACCTGGCCCACGTGGAGTCCCAGGCTTTGCGCCCCGCCGGAATTGACCACGAACTCGCGTGGGTTGTCGGGATCGGGCATCCGGCCTTCGAGCACGCTGGCCTTGTCATAGGTGAAGTAGGCGCCGTCGATGCTTCCCGTGCCATTGCCGGCATTGGCGTCCGACGGAACCGGGATACCTCTTTTGTCCAGGATCACCACGTTCAGGCCGGACTGGCTGACCACCGCGGCGACAGAAGGCAGGTGGGCCATGGTGTTGATCACGCTCGGGTCATAGCCCGAGTTGTGGCCGGCCTCGGGATTGAAGACGGCGGTGCCGATTCCGAAGCTGAAGGGGTTCCTGCTGGCCACGTAGACCGAGGGGGAGGCCAGTGTGCGGCGGGCTCCGGCCACCGCTCCCATGGCCAGGCCACCGAGCAGTCCGATCAGTACCAGTACGGTCAGATAGCCGCCCCACTGCCGGCCGAACGTGGCCCGGAAGCGGTACCAGGCCGTCTCGAGGATGCGGCTCATCGTGTCCTCGGGCCACGGGCCGGGTCGCCCGCGGCCAACTGGCCGCCGGCCGAGCCACACCCCGATGCTCTCGCCTCCGTGACCATTGTCCTCCCAGTCTGATCGGACCGCACCTTTCAGCCAAGGGAGACAGCCCACCGGTCGGACGGGTGGTACCACCACTCCCGATCGGCGCTGCCGACAGTCCGCACCCGAGACCGCAAGTCTTGGGCTGTATAACCGGCAGCGATTAAGGGATGCTCTCCGTCTGGACCTAGACCTATCGCTGCTGCAAATCAAAGCTGGGCAGCGAACAGCTCCAGAGCCCTGGCACACCTTTGAGTTCGTGCTCGCCACGGTCTTGGAACCCGATCCCCGACCCGACAACCAGATCCTTTACAGTCCCGGAGACCAGGACACCTCCGGGACCGGTGCGGCTCTGAACTCGGATTATTGGAGCCGGCGGTGGGAATCGAACCCACGACCTGACGATTACAAGTCGTCTGCGCTACCAACTGCGCCACACCGGCCCGGTGCCGGGACCTACCCGGTGCCGCACTCATTCTACGGTCGATCCCGCCCGCATCCACGGGATCGGCGGTCCCGAGTCGGCGGGCTCGGATCGAGGAGAGCCGGAAACGCTTGCTTTGGTACCCCCCTGGTTGGCAGGCTGGCACGCAGTGCCCCAATCCCCCGAGCAACCAGGACGGCCTCCGGCGGCCCCCGACGGTCCTGGAGGCGGGTTTCCGGCCGTCCGGGCGGGCATCGTGCTGGTGGCCTTCGTGGTCGTCACGGTGTTGGTGCTCGGGGTCATCCACCCGACCACCCCGACCACCGGGGCCAGCCCGTCGGTGTCCGCCACGACGACGACGCCGACCCATCCGACCACCACCACGACCACCGTGCCCGCCCAGCCATGTGCCGGTACTGGTGGCCAACGCCTCGGGGATCACCGGCGCCGCCGGTGCGGTCACAACACAGCTGCAGGCGGCCGGTTGGGACCTCCTGCCCCCGGTCAACGCCTCGGCCCAGGTGACCAAGTCGAACGTGTACTACGTGGCCGGACAGCAGAAGGCGGCGGAGTCCATCGCCACCTCGCTCCAGCTCCCGGCCAGCGCCGTGGTCCCCTACACCACCTCGGCCCCGGTGAGCTCCATCGGCACGGCCGAGGTGCTGGTGGTGGTCGGTCCCGACCTGGCCGACAGGAGCGCCGCCACCGCCACGACGACCACCGTCAGCTGATCGCCCGGCCGCATGCCGCAGCGCCACCGGGTGGGTGGGGACGATCCGGCCCCCGACGTGCGCATCGCGCTGGCCCCCCTGTTGGCCCGTCCGGCCTCGACCGCCGTCCTCACCGACTTCGACGGCACGCTCTCGCCCATCGTGGCGGACCCCTACGACGCCCGACCGCTCGAGGCCGTCGCCGGGGTCATGATGTCGCTGGCCCGAGCAGTTCGGTGAGGTGGCGGTGATCTCGGGTCGCCCGGTGTCGTTCTGGAGGAGCACCTGGCCATGTCCGGGGCCGTCGAACCGGGATCACCGGGTGCGGCTGGTGGGCCTGTACGGCCTCGAGCAGTCGTGGGGCGACGGCCAGATCGTGGTGGAGCCGGCAGCGGTGGAGTGGCGGCCAGGTGGTCGAAACCTCGGTGGCCCGGCTGCAGCGGGACGCACCCCGGGGGGTTCTGGTCGAGCCCAAGGGACTGGCGGTCACCGTCCACTGGCGCCGGGCTCCCGAGGCGGCGGGATGGGCGACCGGCGCTGTCGCCACCGAGGTCGAGCGGTCGGGGCTGCGGGCCCACCCCGGTCGTATGTCCGTCGAGCTCCGGCCCCCCCTCGACGTGGACAAGGGATCGGTGGTCCGCCGGTTGGCGGCATCGTCCTCGGCGGCCTGCCTACTTCGGGGACGACCTCGGTGACCTGCCCGCCTTCGCCGCCCTGCGCTGCCCTGGCCACCGGAGGTGGGGTCGACACCGTGGCCGTGGCCGTGGTCGACGAGGAGAGCGATGACCGGGTGGCCGCCGCCGCCGATGTGGTGGTCTCCGGGCCGGCCCGGGCCCTCGAGGCGCTGGCGTGGCTGTCCCGAGAGGCTGCCGGCGTCTCGGAAGGATGACCGCTTGCGCGAGGGTCCTGTCCGGCGTCGGATCCGGATCGGTCCGCGATCCGACGCCGTCGGTGCCCCGACTAGCGGGCGGCGTCGAGTTGGGCCTGGAGCCAGTCGGCCGGGTGGCGGGCGAGGACCAGTTCTCGGAGCCGTGCCGCCAGGTGGGCCCGGAGCTCGGGTTCCATGTCCAGGGCCTCGGCCATCACCGCGGCGGTGCCGGAGACATCGAACGGATTGACCTCGAGCGACGCCGGAGGCCAACTCGTCGAAGGCGCCGGCCTCGCGGGACAGGGCCAGGACCCCGTTCCTGGTGTTGATCAACGGCCCCTCCTTGGCCACGAGGTTGAGTCCGTCGCGCACCGGGTTGACCAGCAGGACGTCGTAGCGGGTGAGGGCGGCCAGCGAGCGCGGATAGTCGTCCTCGACCTCGAGGACGATCGGGGTCCAGCCCGGGCGTCCCCCACTGGTGGTTGATGCGCTCCACGGTGGACTCGACCTCGTTCTGGTAGGCCAGGTACTCGGGGAGTCCCTGCCGGGTGGGGTAGGCCAGGGCCACGAAGACCACCCGCTCCCGTCGCTGGGGCTGGAGCTCCAGCAGCTCGTCGAAGGCCCAGAACCCGCGCAGGAGGTTCTTCGACAGTTCCATCCGGTCCACCCGTACGATGACCTGTCGGTCGGAGCCTCCGACCTTCTCCTCGATTCGGGCCAGGGCCCGACCGACCTCGGGATCGGCCGTGGAGCGCTCGCAGCTTCACCGGATCGGTGGAGAGTGGCGACACGAACGTGGGTCCGCTCCGGTCCCCGGGCGCGGTCGACTCCGACACCATGTCCTGACCGGCCCGGTAGGACGAGGCCCACCGCTCGGTGTGGAATCCGCAGGCTCCGAAGCCGGCCATGGAGGCCATCAGCTCGTCGCCCACCGCGGTCGGCAGCATGCGCAGCACCGACGGATCGGCGAAGGGAGTGTGGGTGAAGTGGGTGGTCCGCAGGTCGGGTCGCAGACGGGCCAGGTCCGAACCCATCAGGGCCAGGTGGTAGTCCTGGACCAGGACCCGCCCCCCCTCGGGCGCCACCTTGGCCACCCGCTGGGCGAACAGCTGGTTGAACTCGCGGTACGCGTCCCAGGCCTCCAGCCACCGTTGGTCGGCCCGCGGTCGCCGGGCGGCGTCGAACAGATGGTGGTGGCAGAACCACAACATGGAGTTGGACACCACGTTGTAGGCCAGGTTGTAGACGTCGGACTCGGGCTCCACCAACTCGATGCGGATGTCCGTCGTCGGACATCAGGCCGCCGCCGCCGCCGCCCGGTCGGCCTCGCCCATGGCCGAGGCCACCCAGGTGGCCCCGGTGCCCACCACCAGGGGCTGCATGGATCCGGCCAGCCCGCCGGCCGAGGTGCCGGCCACGGGGACGCCCGTCCTCGAGGTGGAAGGCCAGGGGTCCCCGGTTGGACACGAGGACGGTATCGGCCAGCGAGCCCTCGCCCCAGTGGGGGATGCGGTCGTCAGCCATGGAGGGACGCTACCCGGTAGGGGGCCCCCGAAGACAAAGCCCGATGGCCCCTTGACAAGATAGTGAGTGACCAATCACAATGTAACCATGATGGTTCCGACCCGACAGACCGCAGGGGAGCGCCGCACCGCCGTGCTGGCCGCGGCCATCACCGAGTTCGCCCGATCGGGCTACGCCGGTACCTCCACCGAGGCCATCGCCCGTCAGGGCCGGCATCTCCCAGCCCTATCTGTTCCGGCTGTTCGGCACCAAGAAGGACCTGTTCGTGGCCACCTACGACCTGGTCGGGGACCGGATCATCAGGGAGCTGACCAGGGCCGGCGAAGGCCTGGAGGGGGAGGAGGCCAAGATGGCCATGGGCGAGGCCTACCTCGAGCTGATGCAGGACCCCGAGATGCTCCAGGTCCAGCTGCACGGGTTCGCCGCCGCCCCGGCCGACCCCGACATCGCCCGGGGCTGCCGTCGCACCTTCGAGGTGCTGGCCGACCTGTTCCTGCGAGCGGACCCACCTCTCCGACGACGAGCTCCGTGATTTCTTCGCCATGGGGATGCTGATCAACGTGATGTCGGCGATCGACCTGATGTCCGTTCCGGATGGCTGGGCCCAGAGCCTGTGCCAGCTTCCCGACAAAGCCGATTCCATCAGAGCCGCAAGCAAAGCCCTGGCCGACCACCGTGAGGCCGACCAGGCAGCCGACCAGGAGGTCCCCGCATGAATCAGCCCCTTACCGTCCCTCTTTTTTTGCCCCGTATAGCTAGTGACCAATCACAATCGAAGGGTTGGCGAACCGCCACGACCGGGCGGAGGTGGGCCGGTGTCCGGCGCCGCCCCAGTGCCCTACCGGTGCTGGCCCGGGCCGAGCAGACCACCCCGGTTCCGGTGGGTGCGAAGCCGGAGCCGGCACCGGTGGCGCCGGCCGCCGGACACGGCTCGCCGGCCGGCTCCGACCAGGATCGAAGGCGGACGAGGTCCCGGGCGGTCTGGGCCGTGGTCATCACCGGCCTGGCCCTGTTCATGGCCTCACTGGACAACCTGGTGGTGTCGACGGCCCTGCCGGTCATCCGCCAGCACCTCCACGCCGGTCTGTCCGGACTCGAGTGGACGGTCAACGCCTACACCCTGACCTTCGCCGTGCTACTGCTGTCGGCGGCGGCCATGGGCGAGCGCTTCGGGCGTCGCCGTATCTTCGTACTGGGCATCGCCGTGTTCACGGCGGCGTCGGCCGTGGCCGCGCTGGCCCCGAGCATCGGGGTGCTGGTCATGGCGAGGGCCGTTCAGGGCGCCGGCGGGGCCATGATCATGCCCCTCTCGCTCACCCTGCTGAGCGCAGCTGTGCCGCCCGAGCGGCGCAATGTCGCCCTCGGGATCTGGGGGGCCATCGGCGGGGCCGCCGTGGCCCTCGGACCGCTGGTCGGCGGAGCGGTGACCAGCGGATGGTCGTGGCAGTACATCTTCTGGCTCAACGTCCCCGTCGGGCTGGTGCTGATCCCCCTGGCCCGGTGGAAGCTGTCCGAGTCCCGCGGGGTCCGGGCCCGTCTCGACCTGGTCGGCGTGGCCCTGGTCAGCGTCGGCCTCCTGGGCGTGGTCCTCGGACTGGTCGACGGCAACAGCCACGGGTGGACGAGCACGCTGGTGCTCACCTCCTTCGCCGTCGGAGCGGTGTCGCTCATCACCTTCATGGCCTGGGAGCTCCGCTCCGAGCATCCCATGCTGGACATACGGCTGTTCCGTGACCGCGGCTTCGCCTCGGTCAACGTGACGGCGATGCTCTTCAGTTTCGGGATGTTCGGGGCCATCTTCTTCCTGGTCCAGTTCCTCCAGACGGTCCAGGGCCTGTCGCCCCTGGCCGCCGGGGTGCGGATCCTGCCCTGGACGGCCATGCCCATGCTGCTGGCCCCCGTGGTCGGCCAGTTGGCGGAGCGGTGGGGCGGTAAGCCGCTCGTGGTCACGGGTCTGAGCCTGCAGGCCGTGGGCCTCGCCTGGCTGGCCACGGTGACCTCGCCGACGGTCCCCTATGCCGACCTGGTGGTCCCCTTCGTGATCTGCGGCATCGGCATGACCCTCTTCTTCGTGCCCCTGGCCTCGCTGGTACTGGGGGCCGTGCCCCGTGCCCTCGAGGGAGTGGCCTCGGGGGCCAACGCCGCCTTCCGGGAGCTGGGTGGCGTGCTGGGCATCGCCGTGCTCGGAGCCATCTTCAGCTCCCACGGCAGCTACGCCTCGGGGCAGGACTACGTCAACGGGATGACCGTGGCCGTCTACGCCGGAGCCGCCGTCGTGGCCATCGGGGCGGTTGCCGCCATGCTGGTCCCCAGTCGACGTAACGGGCCCGACGGCGGTCTGGTGGCACCGGAGGTGCTGGTGGACCTGACCGGCGGATCCCCGATCCCCGAGCCGGCCGGGCAACCGGTCGTAGTGGACGCCCCCGCCGGGGTCCTGTGCACGTCCAGCCCGGTCGCCGCCCCCTGAGCCCGGATCGTCGGGCGGGGACGGGTCCGGTGCGCTACCTCAGTCGGGGGTGACGGGCCGGGCCCGGGCCAGGGCGGCCCGGAGTATATCGGTGGCCTGGGGACGCAGTTCGTCGAGAGGGCCGGTTCCGGTGGATCCGGATACCGAGGTCGACTTGGGCGATCGAATCGACGCCGTACAGGGAGGCCACATCGATCAGCAGGGCCAACTCGACGGCGTAGCCGTCGGCCAGACCGCACTTCTCGAGGACCCACCTCGGGGCGGCCGTCTCGCCGGCTAGGGGCTGTTCGATCACCGCCAGGTGTGGGAAGAGGAGGTCGATCACCGGGCGGGCCACGAGCTCGGTGACCCGGCCGCCCCCGTCGGGCGCACCGTGCAGGGGCCGCCGGTAGTACCCCTTGACCAGCGTCACCGAGTCGCCCATCAACAGGGGTTCGAGCAGTCCGGTGACGAAGTGGGGCCCGAAGTTGGTGACGTCGGCATCCACGAACGCGATCAGGTCGGCGTCAGTGGCTATGAGCGCCGATCGCATGGCCTGGCCCTTCCCCCCGGCCCGGGACTCGGACCCGATCACCCGGGCCCCGGCCCGCCGAGCCAGGTCGGCGGTGCCGTCGTCGGATCCGTCGTCGACCACCACCACGTCGTCAACCAGGGAGATGCCGCCGGACCGGTCGGTGAGGGAGGTGACGATGGAGTCGACGATCGGGCCCACGGTGGCGGCTTCATTGCGGGCCGGAATGCACACGGCGATGCTCCGGTCCCCCTTGGCGTCCACCAGCGTCGAGGCACCGGCGGGAAGGGAGAGAGCGCGCCCCGCGTCCTCGCCGGATGTGGGCGCGATCGACATGGTGCCATCATCGCTCACCGGGACCGGCTGTGCGGAAGGGGTCCGGGGCCGGCGTCGGGGCCGGTTCACTACCAACCGTGGCGGCGCCCGCATTGACGACGGGCCCGAGTTCGGCCAAAATGGAGCCCATCATCCAGAGCGGCTGAGGGACCGGGCCCAGCGACGCCGCGGCAACCAGAGCGAGAAACCGAACGGCTTCGGCCGACGGATCTCGTACCAGGTGCCAATGCCCGAGCGATGAGGAGACTGCTGTGGACTTCGTTTCTGGGCTTCGTTGCCGTGAATGTGGGCGTGCCTATCCGGCCGAGGCGTTGCATGTGTGCGACTACTGCTTCGGGCCGCTCGAGGTGACCTACGACTACGAGGGCGTGGCCGCCACCATGACCCGGGAGCGTGTGGCCGCCGGCCCCCGTTCCATATGGCGTTACGCCGACCTCCTGCCGGTCAACGACCCGGCGCCGGTTGACCTCGGGGCCGGATTCACCCCGCTCGTCCGGGCCGACCGCCTGGCCGCCGAGCTCGGCCTCGGTGAGTTGTGGATCAAGGACGACACCGCCAACCCCACCGGGATCGTTCAAGGACCGCGTGGTGTCGGTGGCCCTGACCAAGGCCCGTCAGCTGGGGTTCAAGATCGCCGCCTGCGCCTCGACCGGAAATCTGGCCAACTCCGTCGCCGCCCATGCGGCCCGGGCCGGCATGGAGTCGGTGGTGCTCATCCCGCACGACCTCGAGACGGCCAAGATCACCATGACGTCGGTCTACGGCGGCAAGGTGATCGCCGTCGAGGGCAGCTACGACGATGTCAACCGGCTCTGTGCCGAGCTGACCAGCGAGCAGCCGACCTGGGCCTTCGTCAATGTCAACGTGCGTACCTACTACGCCGAGGGCTCGAAGACGTTGGCCTTCGAGGTGGGTGAGCAGTTGGGGTGGCAGGCCCCCGACCACGTGGTGGTCCCCATCGGCTCCGGGAGCCAGTTGACCAAGGTGGCCAAGGGATTCGAGGAGCTGTGGAAGGTGGGGCTGCTCGACGAGGAGCCCCACGTGCGGATCTCGGGGGCGCAGGCGGCCGGCTGCTCGCCCGTGGCTACTGCCTTCGCTGAGGGAACCGATGCCATCCGACCGGTCAAACCCGACACCATCGCCAAGTCCCTGGCCATCGGCAATCCGGCCGACGGCTGGTACGCGTTGGACACCATCCGTTCCTCGGGTGGGTCCTGTGCGTCAGTGACCGACAACGAGGTCCTGGAAGGGATCAGGCTGCTGGCCCGGACGGAGGGGATATTCGCCGAGACGGCCGGGGGCGTGACCATCGCCACCCTGGCCAAGCTGGCTGCCGAGGGCGTGGTCCGATCGGACGAACGGGTGGTGGCCCTGGTCACCGGGCACGGGCTGAAGACCGTCGAGGCCCTGACCGGTTCGGTCGGTCCCACCGCCACCATCGCCCCCACGTTGGAGGCCTTTGACGAGGCCATGGCCGAGACCGGTCAACCGACCGAGCCAGTGGCAAGGAGTGCACGATGAGCATCACGGTCCGCGTTCCCACCCAGCTCCGCCCGCTCACCGGTGGTGCCGGTGAGGTCAGTGTGGAAGGTTCGACGGTGGGGGAGGCCCTGAAGTCCCTCGATGCCGCCCACGCCGGCTTCGCCGAGCGCATCTTCGACGAGCAGGGCGGCCTCCGCCGGTTCGTGAACGTCTTTCTGGCCGACGAGGACGTCCGCTTCCTCGAGGGTCTGGCCACCCCGGTGGCCGACGGCCAGACCTTGTCGATCGTACCGGCAGTCGCCGGAGGCTGACCGGCGACAGGGCCGGAGAGGCTGACCGGCGACAAGGCCGGAGGCTGGCCGGCCGTGGCCAGCGAAGGTCAGATGCCGAGGCCGCGCAGCATGAACTCGCAGATGCGGCCGGCGGCGTCCGCGGCGTCAGGGGGAAACGGCTCGGCGGCCCGCACCGACATGGCCCCGTAGAGCTGCTGGCCGATCAGATTGACGGCATGGTCCGGATCCATCTGGCGGAAGGTGCCGGAGGTCGCTCCATCGACGTAGAGATCGTTGATGAGCCGGGCGATGTTGAGGCCGATGAGGGCCAACTCGGTCCCCACCGCCTCCCCTCCCTGGCTGAGCGTCCCCTGGGTCAAGAGGGCCAGTCGGAAGAATGCCGGATTGTCGTCGGTCCGTACCAGCAGGGCCTCCACCAGCCGCTCGAGGCGGTGGGTGGGTTCGGCATCGTCCTCCCAGGTTTCGGCGATGTCCTCCAGCAGTTGGTCGTGCATGCCTTTCAGGCAGGCCCGGAGCAACTCGTCGCGATTGGCGAAGTAGACGTACACCGTGGACCGGGCCACACCGGCGGCGGCGGCGATGTCATCCATCGACACGTCGGTGGTACCCCGCTCGCCGAACAGGCGCCGGGCCACCTCGATGACCTGGTCACGCCGGAAGTCCCGGATGACCGCTTTGATGCTGTCGGCCGACCGGCCCTCCGGCATCAGGCGGAGACGCGAGCCGCCGGCGGGAACGTCACCGGAATGTGCTTCACGCCGCTGATGAAGGCCGACTGCAGTCGTTCCACCTCGCCGTCGAGGGTGATGTCAGGGATGCGGTCGAGGAGGTGCTCGAACATCACCCGGATCTCCATGCGGGCCAGGTTGGCTCCGAGGCAGAAGTGGGGACCACCGGCACCGAAGGCCATGTGGGGGTTGGGGTCGCGGGTGATGTCGAAGGTCTGGGGGTTCTGGAACACCGACTCGTCGCGGTTGGCCGAGATGTGGAAGAAGACCACCTTGGTGTCCTCCTCGATGTGCTGGTCACCGAGATCGAAGGCGCTGGTGGTCTGGCGACGGAAATTCATCACCGGGCTGACGTAGCGCAGCATCTCCTCGGTGGCCGACGGTAGCAGCGAACGGTCGTTGCGGAGCAGTTCCCACTGGTCGGGATGGTCGAAGAAGGCGGCCATGCCCCCCGAGATGAGATTGCGGGTGGTCTCGTTGCCGGCCACGGTGAGGAGGAGGAAGAACAGCTCGAGCTCGACCGAGTTGAGTTTCTCGCCCTCCACCTCCACCTCGGTGAGCACGCTCATCAGGTCCTCGTGGGGATCGATCCGCTTGTTCTCGAAGAGGGCGGAGGCGTAGGCGTACAGCTCCATGGCCGCCTGCTGGGGGACCGACTCATCGGCCTGGTATTCGGGATCCTCGCTGCCGATCATCCGGTTGGACCAGTTGAACATCCGGTGCCGGTCCTCGTTGGGTACGCCCAGGAGCTCGGCGATGACCACCAGGGGCAGCTCGGCGGCGATGTCGGTGACGAAGTCGGCGCTGCCCTTCTCGATGACCGAGTCGATGATGTCGTCGGCGGCGGCGTTGATCCGGTCGTGGAGCTGGTTGACCATGCGGGGGGTGAAGCCCTTGTTGACGAGGCGGCGGTAGCGGGTGTGGAGGGGCGGGTCCATGTTCAGCATGAGCATCTGCTGCTGGGCCAGGTCGTCGGGACCGAGGTCCCAGAGGAAGGTGGCCTGCTTGGACGACGAGAAGTGCTCGTAGTCGCGATTGACCGTGGTGGCCCCGGCATGGGAGGTCACCGCCCAGAACCCGGGACCCGCCTCCTCCTCGTGCCACCACACCGGAGCGTTCTTCCGGAGGAAGGCGAACCAGTCGTGGGGCACACCGCTCGGTGAAGGCTTTGGAGTCCAGCAGGTTGATGTCGTCGAAGGTGACGTTGCTGATGTCGATCTCGTCGTGGCGCATGTCGGATGCTCTTTCCAGTCGATCGGACAGCGTGTCCGATGGACTGGATCGTACGTCCGATCGAAGGTCGTGTCAACAACAGGGGGCGGGCCGGATCAGCCTGTATCCGCTCTGATCAGGGCGGACAGGTGGTCTCGGAACGGGATGGCACCGGGATGGAGCAGGCCGGCCAGGGGCCTCGATCCTGTCCACCCGGCGGGAGCCGGGCCGCACGAAGGTGGCATCGGACCGAGCGCCCACAGCGGGTCGGCGCGGGGGGTGGCCCGACCCCCGGCCGGTCAGGAGCTCCAGTCGACCTCGCCGTCCATGATCACCCGCGGCTCCTCGGTCAGGACGAACTCCAGGTGGTCGGTGTCGAGGAACTTGGGGAGGTCCTCGAACATGGCCGGCGCATCGACATCGCTCATGTGGGCGTGGTACTCCTCCATGGAGGCGAACCACTGGACGGTGACCCCGTCGTACCCGGACCGGTCGTCGTCGCCCCGGTAGTCGCCGAGAGGACGGGGGTTCTGCTCGTAGCGGATCACGTGGCTGCCGCACCGGCTGGAGGCGATGAGCGGCCCGTGGCTGTTCTTCCAGTACTCCTGGAACTCCGCCGGCGTCATCCCCTCTTTGCGCTTGAGCAGACAGGTCAGCTTGATCATCGAGGTGGTCCTCCCCTGGTGGATCCGGTTGGCGAATCGCCGGGCCCACCATAGGTCCGGCTGGGGCCCGGCGCCCATGGTCAGCGGGACACCGGGGCGCAGAACAGGTCGGTGATGTAGGGCATGGCGATGGGCTGGGGGAGGCCGGCGCCGAACGCCTCGACCTCGTCCAGCAGGGCCCGTTGCTCGGGCTCGGGCAGCACCTGGACGTAGCTCCGGGACGCCACCTGGTCGACGAAGGTCGGCAGGTCCAGCCACTGGGTGAACGGGACCCTGGTGCGCCGCACCGTCCCGAACCGACCGCTCCGGTCGATGTCCGGGCCGAAGTCCTTCCCGACCGGGTAGGGCGCCATGGTGTCCCATTTGGAGATGCGCACCAGCTCGCCACCACCGGGTCGGACTCGTCTCGCTCGTTCCAGATGAGGGCCAGCCATCCGCCGGGTCGGAGGACCCGGGCGATCTCGGCCAGGGCGGTCGGGGGATCGAACCAGTGGAAGGCCTGGGCCACCACGACGGCGTCCACCGTGGCGTCGACCAGGGGGACGTGCTCGGCGGTGGCCCCGACCAGCGGGACCCCGGGCACCACCCGGGTGAACACCTCCGCATGGACGGCGACGGCTCGGCGGCCACGCAGCGCAGTCCACGCTCGACGCAGCCGGCGGGTCAGCTTGCCGGTGCCGGCGGCCAGGTCGAGCACCCGGCTGTCCGGGACCAGTCCGGCCGTCTCGGCCAGCAGGTCCACCGCCTCGGGCGGGTAGGTGGGTCGGGCCTGCTCGTAGATGTCCGACCCCGACTCGAACCCGGCCCGCCCGAGGTGTGTCCGGGCGACCGCCCGGCCATCGGGATCGCCGGTGCGGTGGTCTGATGTCCGGTCGTCAGGCACAGGCCAACTCTATTGACCGCCGGCCCTGGGTCGGAGCCCGGCCCACGGCCGAGCCCGTGTCTCGATCGCCGGTGGGGACAGCCATCAGTTAGCGTCGCGGGGTGACTGCTGCCAGCCCGGGCCGTGACGACCGGTCAGTGTCGGACCACGCCCTCCCCTCGGCGGAACACGTAGAGCCGCCGCTTCTGCGGCATCCCTCGCTCTCGGACCATTCCCCGTCCCCGCGCCACCGGCGGTGGGCCAACGCCCTCATCCACGCCGGATGGAACTGGGTGGCGCGGTACGGGGCGACCGGACCCGACGACCGGTTGGCGGCACGGTTCGGGGCCTTCGGGGCGGGGAGCTGCCTGGCCTTCCCCACCGGTGCGGTATTCGGCGAGCAGTGGATCCAGCATCGGCCGCGACACGTTGGTCGGACCGTACGTGAGCATCTCGGCCGGCATGGTCCCGGGCCAGACCATGGTCACCGACCCGGTGGTGCGCATCGGCGACCGGTGCATGATCGGCCGGGGCAGTCACATCGTCGGTCATTTCGAGGTGGAGATCGGCGACGACGTCCATACCGGCCCCTACGTGTACATCACCGACCAGAACCACGGCTACGAGAATCCCGACGAGGTGGTCCACGTCCAGTGGCCCAGCGACGATCCCGGTCCGCATCGGAACCGGCAGCTGGCTGGGCACCGGTGTGGTGGTGCTCCCCGGCAGCCGGCTGGGGAGGAACGTGGTGGTGGGGGCGGGGGCGGTGGTGCGGGGCACCTTCCCCGACCACTGTGTCATTGCCGGGGTGCCGGCCCGGATCGTCCGTCACTACGTGCCGGGCTCGGGGTGGGTCGACGGACCGCCGAGGGAGGGATCGGGGCCTACGGCCACGGCTACGCCGGAGCCATCGCCGGCCACCTCGCCGGCCACGCGGATCGCCGGCCATCTCCCCGGCGGGGTCGTCCGCCGGAGGCGCCGGGTCTCCGGATGCGGTTGTCACCGCGGTCTCAGGTCGGCCGAGCCCGTAGCGCCGGATCACCTCGGCCGCCTCCTCCCGTCCCAGGGCGATCAGCGCCTCGGTGGTCGAGAAGTCGTCGAAGTCCTGGGCCCCCCCCTCGCTCCCGCTGCACACGATGACCTCCACCCCCGAAGGCAGCTCGGCCATGTCGCGGGCGAATCGGGCATGGATGGAGATCAGCAGGGCGTTCAGCATGGCCTCGACGGGACGCCGGGGCGCCGCCGGGGTGAAGATGGGAGGGGCGCAGAGCAGCACCACGATCCGGGTGGCACCTCCGTCGATGGCCCGGCGGATGGGCACATTGTTGACGACACTCCCGTCGATGAAGCGCTCCCCGTCGATCTCGACGGGGGGGAAGATGGCCGGGACGGCCGATGAGGCCAGCACGGCATCCACGGCCGGTCCGTAGGTGAACCAGCGCTCACGACCGTCGGTGAGCGAGGTGGCCACCACCTCAACGGGGATGACCGCGTCCTCGAGGCGCTCGAACCCGATCCCCTCCTCGATGACCTTGCGCAGTCCGGCATTGACGAAGACCGAGTCCCGTTGCTGGAGGTAGAGCCAGGGTCCGTGCAGTCGACCCTGCGGGTACACGGTCTCGCGGGTGAGGCTGCGCCAGATCTCGGTCATGCGCTGGACGCCCTCCCGGGTCGGGTCCCCGGCGAAGGCGGCACCGTTGACCGCTCCCACCGATGAGCCGTAGATGCGGTCGGGGACGAAGCCGTGCTCGGCTGAGGACCTGGAGCATCCCGATCTGGACCGCCCCGCGGATCCCTCCCCCGGCCAGCACCAGTGCGGTGCGGGGCCGGTTTTCATCGGGGTCCTCCTCCCCGGCCTCCTGGTCGGCCTGCCAGGCGGCCCTGGCCACGGCGGCCCGCTGGAGGGTGAACCGGAGGACCAGCACCACCAGGACCACCGTGACCACCACGAACACGGTGAAGACGACGGCGAACGAGGTGACGGCGGCCGGGTACATCATCGGTCCCGAGGCTACCGGCGACCGGCCCCGCATCCCGCTGTGACACCCCTCGTGCACAGTGGAGCCATGACGGTCATGGACATCGAGCGCCCCGTAGTGGGGCCAGGACCACGCCCGGAGTGTGTCCCGGTCCCCGAGGGTCGTCGTCCCTTCGCTCCGTCACCGTGGTCAGGGACAGTGCCGGTCGGTCACCGCCGGGGGAGGTGGGAACCGCTGTCCGGGGACGCCCTGCTCCAGCGCCTGCGGATCACCGGGCGACCCCGACCCGAGGCCCGGCCCGAGCTGGCCCGAATGCTCCGGGCCCTCGTGAGTTCGGGGGTGGAGGGTGACGGATCCGCCCGCCCCGGGCCCGATGTCTGTCCGACCGACGGTCCCGGCGGTCCCGGCGGGCCCACGTCGGGGCTTCCTGTGCTGGTCACCAAGGACCGGCTGACCCGGGTGCTGGCCTGTGAGGCCCACCAGGTGGCCACCGGGTTCGGGACCAGGCCCTTCTCAGTGGCCCTGGCCTGCGGTTCCCTCGTCGACGCCCTGTTCCGACAGTTGGTCACGGTGGGCTCTATCGGCGATCCGATGGAGGACGGCCTGGCGGCACTGGCCGTCGACGACCACCAGTCCGACCTGCGGTCGTGGGTCGAGCGACTGGCCGGCCCCGAGCGCGATGAGCTCCGGGCCGAGGTGGAACGGCAGGCCGATGGGCTCCGCCGGCGCTGGCCGCCCCTCGATCCGGCGTGGCTCCCCCGCACGCAGGAGGCGATGCGGGTCCGGTCCGCCGCAGGGACCGTCGAGCTGTCGGCCCGGGTGGATCTGGTCATCGGGCGGCCGGCCCGTGACGAGGGGTCGGTGGCCATCGTCGAGGTCAAGTCGGGGTCCCGCCGGATCGAGCATCGGGCCGACCTCCACTTCTACGCCCTGGTGGAGTCGCTGCGCAGCCCGGCCCCACCGTTTGTGGTGGCGACCTACTACTCGAGGACCGGCGAGCTGGACGTGGACCCGGTCACCGACGAACTCCTGGTGGCCGCGGCCCGGCGCGCTGCGGTCGGGGCCCGGCGGTTGGTCGACCTGGCCCATGGCGTCGAGCCCGATCGGAGCGCCGCCCCCCTGTGTGGACGGTGCTCGATCCTCCCTGAGGGAGCCGGCGGGTCGTGCCCTTCCGCCCTTGAACGGGGGACAGACCGGGTGGGCTCCGCGGTTCAGGTGGGGGCGTGACCGCGGTCGGGGACCGCACCCGGGCCCTGGTGGCCCCGGCATCGATCCCGATCGCCCCGGGCTTCCCCGCCGCTGTCCGTGCCGAGCTGGTGGCGCGGCTGGGACCGCTGGTGGCACCGCTGGCGCCCGGTGAACCGGTGGTGGTGGACCTGCCCCTGCTCCGTCAGGCCCGGACACGGCCCGAGTCGTTGGCCATTCCGCCGGAGCCCTTCGTCTGGCGGCCGGCCTACGTCCGTCGGTCCCTGGGCCTGGCGGTCGTCGACTCCTGTGCCCGCGGACGGTTCCGCTACCCCGCTCGAGGCCGTGGGCCCTGTGGTGGCCGATGCCGTCGGCCGGTGGGAGGAGACGGGGTGGCGCACCTTCCACTGGGAGCCGTGGGTGGCGGGGCTGGCACCCGGAGCCCGGGCCCTGGTGGTGGCCGAGGCCGTGGGCTGGGCCTCGTCACTATGGACGTCGCTCGACTGGTCGGAGATCGATCCGCTGCCGCAGATCGGCGGGGCCGGCGACCAGTGGGTGTGTCCCGCCGTGCGCACCCTGCGTCTGAAGGCCCGACCGGAGGTCCGGGTGCCCCTGGTCGGTGCGGCGCCCGGCGCCGGGACGGGCCGGAATCGGACGGCCGGGTATCGGACGGGCGGAGACCGCGGGGCGGTGGGCCTGGTGTCGGTGGCCGGCGGCCACCCTCCCGAGGCCTGGCGCGAGGAATTGGCCTATCTGGCCCTGGTGGCCTCGTTGCGGTCGCCGTCCCGACCGGTGCCGGCCCGGGTGCTCGGACTGTGGCCCGACGCCGGCGCCGACCGGTGCGTGGAGATCGACGAGGCGGCCCTGACCGGGGCGGCCGACCGCGTCGTGGCCACAGTCGCCGCGGTGGTCGAGGCCCGATGTTCGGTGCCGGCTTGAGCGGTCAGAAGAGGGCTCTGGCCGCCTTGGAGTCAGGCTTGCCCGAGGCCGTGAGCGGGACCTCGTCCACCACCAGCAGCTGCCGGGGGAGCTTGTAGCCGGCGATACGGACCCGGCAGTGCTCCTGGATCTCCTCCAGCGTTGGCAGGCGGTCCGACCTCCTCGGTTGGAGGACAACGGCCACCCGCTGGCCGAAGCGTTCGTCGGGGATGCCCACCACGATGGCGTCGAACACTCCGGGGTGGGACTTCACCGCCGCCTCCACCTCCTCGGGGAAGATCTTCTCGCCGCCGGAGTTGATGGAGGCCGAGCCCCGGCCGTGGACGGTGATGGTGCCGTCGGCCTCGACCGAGGCCAGGTCGCCGGGGATCGACCAGCGCACCCCGTTCGCGTCCACCGGAAAGGTGGCCGCCGTCTTGGCCGGGTCCTTGTGATAGCCGAGGGGGATGCGGCCGGTCCGGGCCAGCCGTCCGATCCGGCCGTCCCCGGGGGTCAGGGGGACAAGGTCCTCGTCGAGCACGGTGGTGTCGTCCCGCATCACGAATCGGGGCCCGGCGGCCCCGTCCTGGACCGCCCCCTGGGCCCCGCTCTCGCTGGAGCCGAAGTTGTCCAGCACCCTGATGGTGGGCAGCCGTTCCTTCAGCTCGTCCTTGACCGTCTTGGACAGCATGGCCCCGCCGGAGCCCACCACCAGCAGACTCGACGTGTCGTAGGTGCCGGCCGGGGCGTGGGCCAGGGCATCGGCCAACGGTCGGGCCATGGCGTCACCGACCAGCCCCACCGACACCACCCCCTCCGCCCCAATGATCCGCCACAGGGCGTCGGGGTCGAAGCGGTGCCCCGTGTAGAGGACGGCCGTGCCGGCCATCATGAGGCCGTTCCACATGACCCACTGGGCGTTGCCGTGCATGAGCGGCGCCACCACGAGCATCACCGCCCGGGAGGAGTCGTCGGGGTTGAGCCGACCGGCCAGCTCCTCGGGGTGGGCGATGGGCTCGGACCCCCAGCCGCCACCGCCCATGGCGGCGAAGAAGATGTCCTCCTGGCGCCAGAGGACCCCCTTGGGCATACCGGTTGTGCCGCCGGTGTACAGGATGTAGATGTCGTCGGGCGAACGGGTCCCGAAGTCGCGGTCGGGGGACGACGAGTCGAGGGCGGCTTCGTAGGAGGTGGTCCGGAGGCCGGAAGGGTCCACCTCCGACCCGTCCTCGATCATCACCAGCCGGAGCTGAGCGGCCGGCGGGGCGCCCTCGATGCCTGCGGTGGCCTCGGCCACCAGCGGGGCGAGGGCCCGCTCGAACACCAGGACCTTGAGATCGGCGTTGTCGATCACGTAGCGCAACTCGGGTGCCACGTAGCGGTAGTTGAGGTTGACCGGCACGGTCCGGGCCTTGTAGCAGCCGATCATGGCTTCGGCCCACTCCGCCCGGTTGTAGGACAGGATGCCCACGTGGGCCCCGGTGGGGACCTCCCGGTCGGCGAGGTAGTGGGCGAAGCGGTTGGCCCGGTCGTCCAGTTGGCGGTAGGTCAGCCGGTCGGCTCCGGCGACCAGGGCCAGCCGTCCCGGAACGGTGTCGACCACCACTTCGAACAGGTCGGCCAGATTGAACACCCGGTCACCCATGGCACCACTCCTCGTCTGGGCCCCGATCCGGTGGGAGCGTCGGTCTGGTCCCGTAGCATGCTGCGTCGAACCGTCAAGTCGTACCACGCCCCGCCTCGATGACGGGCGCCCGTCGACCTGGGCCGAGCCAGAGGAGCACAACGTGAACAGTGAGCCGAACCCCGAACCGGGCATCGTCGGACGATCGGCGCTGGTCACCGGAGGTGGCAGTGGCATCGGCCTGGGCACGGCCACCCGCCTGGTCCGGGACGGAGCCCACGTCACCATCTGCGGCCGCACCGAGGAGAAGTTGGCGGCGGCGGTGACCGTGCTGGAGCAGGCGGCCGCCGCTGCCGGGGGCACCGCCACGGCCGGGGGGAGCGCCCGCTACGTGGTGGCCGATGTGACCGACGAGGCGCAGGTGGCAGCGGCGGTATCGGTGGCTGCGGATGAGCGGGGTCGCCTCGACATCCTGTTTGCCAACGCCGGCGGCTCCCTGCACATGGGTCCGATGGTCAGTGCCGAGCTGGACTCGGTGCGGGCCACGGTGGACGTCAACTTCATCGGCACGTTCCTGTGCATCAAGCACGCCGCACCCCTGATGGCCGCCGGGGTGGGTGCCGGCGTGGACGGGGACCCGGCTCCCGGCGGGTCGATCATCGGGATGTCCTCAGGAGCGGGGGGATTCCCACACCGGTACCTCTGGGCCTACGGTGCGGCCAAGGCCGGCATCGACACCCTGTGCAGGTACGCGGCCGAGGAGCTCGGCGCCACCGGGGTACGGGTCAACTCCGTCCAGCCCGGGATCGTGGACGACGAGCTGATGGCCTTCATCACCGCCGGCGGACCGTTGCTCGATGACTACCTGGCCGAGATGCCCATCAGCCGGGTCGGCACCGTGGACGACATCGCCGCCGCCGTGCGGTTCCTGGCCGGGCCGGAGTCGACCTGGATCACCGGGGTCAACCTCCCCATCGACGGCGGGCACCATCTGCGACGGGGCGCCAACTACGGGCTGCTGTTCGGCGAATAGGCGAGTAGGCGTGCAGGTCACCGGCGCACCGGACTGCGCCGCCGTCGCCGACCGGTGAGAGCGGTCCGCCCGACCCCCTTAGGCCCCACCGGTAGGGTGGCGGGGGTGGATCCACCCGAGCCACCCGAGCCGATCCCCCCGCCCCCGAAGACCACGCCGCTGAGCGGGTGGGAGGCGGGCAAGGTCCACATCACCCTCATCCTGGTCCTGGCCCTCTGCATCTCCGCCTTCTGGTTCGAGGTGCGGCGGGCCCTCGGCGGCAACGACCTGAGTTGGGCCTACGTCTTCGAGTGGCCGATCTTCGCCGTGTTCGGCGCGTACATGTGGTGGACCACCCTCCACCAGAGCCGCCGGAAGAGGCTCACCGAGCCCGGTCCCAAAGTGGTGGCACCCGAGCACGTCCAGATGCTCAGAAACTGGCAGGAGCACCAGCGCTCCCGGGCCCAAGCCGAAGCCGCGGCTGAGGCTGAGACCTCCAGCCGGCCTGCCCGCGGGCCGACGCCGTAAGGCGCGGAGGTCCGGTGACCGTGGTGCCGTCACAAACCGGGGCGCCGAACCCGTGGCGCCCGTTCGCAAGCCGGTGAGGGCGCGGTAGGTCCGGGCGGAGCGCCACCTACACTCTGTCGCACTGAGTCCGAGGGCTCCGTGCGCACAGGGCCGCGAGGCCGGGGTCGGGCCACAGGAAGAGTGGTGAGCACACATGCAAGGTATGGGGCACGGACTGCAGTCCGACAACCCCACCATTGCCGCGGCCTTCCGTGCCGCTCTCGATCACCAGCTCCTGATCCTGGTGATCCTGGGGGTACTTCTGGCCGTGGCCTGGAACGTGGCCCGCACCCTCCACTACCGACGGGCGGTGGCCGCGGGCACGGCCGATGCCGAAGTGGCCGACCCCTGGGCCTACCCCGAGCCCCCGGCCCGGCGGTTCCTCCGGCTCGCCTTCGGCTTCCTGTGGCTGTTCGACGGCCTGCTGCAGCTGCAGGCGGCCATGCCGCTGGGGCTGCCCGGCTCGGTCATCACCCCGGCGGCCTCCTCGTCCCCGGGCTGGGTCCAGAGCCTGGTCAACACGGGCACCACCATCTGGTCGGACCATCCGGTGTCGGCGGCGGCGGCCACGGTGTGGATCCAGGTCGGTGTGGGCGTGCTCCTGTTGGTGGCGCCGCGGGGCTACTGGTCCCGGGCCGCCGGGGCGGTGAGCATGGGGTGGGGACTGGTGGTCTGGGTGTTCGGCGAGGCTTTCGGAGACATCTTCGGCCACGGCAGCAGCTGGCTCTTCGGCCTGCCGGGTGCGGTGCTGTTCTACGCGGTGGCCGGGCTGCTGGTGGCTCTGCCCGACACGTCGTGGGAGACGCCACGGCTGGGGAAGGGCGTGCTGCGGGGGATGGGCGTGTTCTTCGTGGGCATGGGCATCCTGCAGGCGTGGCCGGGCCGTGGCTTCTGGTCGGGACAGGCCCATGCCCCATCGACAGCGGGGACCCTCACCGCCATGGTGCAGCAAATGTCCCAGGTCTCCCAGCCATCCGTCTTCTCGTCGTGGGTGCGGTCGTTCGCCAATTTCGAGGCTGGGCACGCCTGGTCGGTGAACTTCGTCGTGGTGGCCCTGCTCATCGGGATCGGCGTCACCATGTTCAGCGGAACCCTGCGGGTCGTCCGCATCGGCCTGGCCACCGCGGCCGTGCTGTGCCTGGCGGTCTGGGTGCTGATCCAGGACTTCGGATTCTTCGGGGGCGTCGGCACCGACCCCAACTCCATGATCCCGATTGTCTTCATCTTCTGGGGTGGCTACCTGGCCATGGTGAGGCTGCCGGCACGGGTGCCGGCCCCGGATGGAGTGGACCCGACCCCCGAGGCGGTGGTCGGCCCGGCGCCAGCGAGGGCGCCTGTTCCGGCCGGACCGACCGGGTGGCTCGATCGCCTCAGCCCCAACTATCTGTTGCGGTCGTTGCTGGCCATCGGGGCGCTGGGGATCGTGCTGGTCGGTGCCGCCCCCATGGCGGTGGCGGCCACCAACCCCAATGCCGACCCCATCCTGACCGAGGCGGCCAACGGCTCCCCCAACCTCGTCGACGTGCCCGCGCGCCCCGTTCACCCTGACCGATCAGAACGGGCGTACCGTCTCGCTGTCCTCTCTGGCCGGCCGCACCGTGGTGCTCACCTTCCTCGATCCGGTGTGCACGTCGGACTGTCCCCTGATCGCCCAAGAGCTCCGGTTGACCGATCAGATGCTGGGCTCGTCGGCCGGCCCGGTCGAGATGGTGGCGGTGGTGGCCAATCCCCTGTACACCTCGACGTCGGCTACGACCGCCTTCGACAAGCAGGAGGGCCTCGACCATCTGGCCAACTGGACCTACCTCACCGGCTCGTTGAACCAGCTGCACCAGGTGTGGAACGACTACGGGGTCCAGATCCAGGTGACGCCGGCCGGAGCCATGATCGCCCACGGCGACATCGTCTACATCATCGACAAGACCGGGCACACCCGGGAGATCCTCGACTCCGATCCCGGGAACGGCTCGGCGCCGTCGAGATCCTCCTTCTCGACCCTGCTCGCCAGCCAGATCCAGCACATCGCCCACTCGTGACCGGCCGGTGGACCGGGAGGGCTGACCTCCGACCCCGGGCATCGTGGCGCAGGCGCCCCCGGGCCGGCCGCAGCCGGCGGCCGGTCCCCTTGGGGGCAGTCGTCCTGGCCGCGGGCATCCTGGCCGCCTGCTCGTCCTCGGGCAGTTCCCCTTCTGCCGCTACCGCCCCCACCCCTGCTGCCGGGGCCGCCCCCACCCCTTCCGCCGGGGCCGCCGCCACTGCAGCGCCGACCCGGCTGCCTCCTATCCCCCTGACCAGTTCGACGGTCGGGTCCACGACGACATGGGCCACCGTGGCCATGGGTCATCTCGACGACCCCCTCAACACCTTCTGGCAGCTGGTGGCCCTGACCGGCGGGTCCTCGTGGCAGCTGGCCACCCCGCCCGGCGTGGCCAGCAACGGTGGCCTGGTGGCCGCTACCGGTGCGACCTCCGTGCTGGCCGGCTTCGAACCGAGCCAGGACCTCCGGTTCTCCCCGTTGGCCCGCAGCGCCGACCGGGGATCCACCTGGGACCCGGGCACCCTGCCGGCCGGATTGGCCCGGATGCCCGACGCCCTGGCCGAAAGCGACGGCGGGCAGACGCTGGCCCTGCTCCGCTCCGGTGCAGGCTCCGTCGTGGGCAACGGGGGGGACCTCTCGACGTGGACGCCGGTGACCAACGCCAACAAGCTGGCCTCCCTCCCCGGCCGGCGCGGCTGTCAGATTTCGCGCGCTCACCGCCGTAGCCTTCGACGCCACCGGCGCCCCCGTGGTGGGTGCCTCCTGCGGCCGGGGTGGCCAGGTCGGGATCTTCGTCTCCACCCCGGCCGGCTGGGAGTCGGTGGGACCGGGGATCCCGGGGGAGGTGGTGGGCCCACCGAGGTCATCCGCCTGGTCCAGACGGCCACGGCCACGGGAGCCCTGGTCGGTGGCCGATGAGGATGGCAACGCCCAACTGTTGGCGCTCTGGAGCGACAACGGCCTCCGGACCTGGACGGTCTCGGCCGGGCGGTCCCTCGCCGGACGGACGCTGGCTCTCCACCGGGGTGACCGGAGGCGGCGCCTTCGTCATTGCCTCGAAGGGTCCGAGCGGCACCGCCACGGCATCGGTAGATCGCGCTCGATCGGCCACCCGGTGGCAGCCCCTGGCCCGGCTGCCGTCGGGGACCACCTCGGTGACGGCCACGCCCGTCGGGGGCTACGACGCCCTCGTGCCCCAGCAGTCCACCCTGGCGGTCTACGGCCTGGGCGCCACCGGATGGGGTCGGGTCCAGTCACTGCAAGTTCCCCTCCAGTACGGATCGTCAGGCTGACCCGGGACCCGCCTGGGGCCGAACGGACCGGATAGCCTGAGGCGGCTGCGCCCCACCGAGGTGCGCGACCGAGGAGTGCGACCGTGGACTACATCACCCAGAACTGGTCGTTCGATCCGTTCCTCATCGTGGTGGCTCGTGCTGGTGGTGGCCCACGAGATCGGACTGGCCCGGCTCCGGCACCGGTCCGAACCGGTCGGACCCGCCGCCGCCGCCTCCGCTCGCTGGCCTTCTACGGCGGGCTCGGCGTCCTGCTCATCGCCATCGACTCGCCCATCGACTACTGGGCCGGCGACTACTTCTTCGTCCACATGCTCGAGCACCTGCTCATCGCCTTCTATGCGCCCGATCCTGATCGTCTTCGGAGCTCCCTGGATCCCCCTGCTGTTCGCCCTGCCGGTGGGGGCCCGTCGGAAGGTGGGCCGTTTCGTCATGCTGGGGACGTGGTCACGGGTGCTCCGTCCGGTGGGACGGGTGGTGACCAGCCCGTGGTTCGCACTGATCTCCTTCAATGTGGTGATGGTGGTCTGGCACGTCCCGGCACTGTTCGACTTGGCGGAGAACAACCAGGCCGTGCACATCTGGCTGATGCACGGCAGCTTCTTCGTGACCGGGGTGCTGTTCTGGCTGCAGATCATCCCGTCCCACCCGTTCCGGCTCAAGGCCGGCCCGTTCTGGCAGGCCGGGGCGGTCATCGGCACCAACATCGTGATGTTCGTCCTGGCCATGTCGCTGAGCATCTTCACCGCCTCCAGCTGGTACCCGGTGTACGCCCATGTCCCCGGGGTGACCCTGTCCCCGTTCGCCGATCAGCAGATCGGGGCGGCCATCCTCTGGGTGTGCGGCGACTTCTGGGCCGTGCCGGCGCTGGCCATCATCATCAAGCGGGCCATCGACCAGGAGGGCTCTCTGTCCGGGGTGCTGGAGCGCTTCTCCCACCGCACGCCGGCCCCGTCGGCGGCCGACATCAGGCCCCAGCGGGCAGGAGCCGCCGACCACTCCTGAGCGGTCGAGCCCCGCCGATCACTGGGCTCCGGGGGCCGTGGCGCCGCATGGTCTGGCCACGCGGGCACTTGATGCTTGACCGGCCCTGTGGATCGGAATACTGTCAGCACTGCCTGCAGGAACGTGACAAAAGGGTCGACCGTTAACTTCGGGGGGGCGGTCGGGACACAGCGCTGCTGCAGGGAATAGCCAACATGGCGAGGAGTGCGAGCATGTCGTTCGGGGGAAGGGTCACCGGTGGTCCTGGGGCTCCTCATCGTGGTCATCGGTTTCGCCGTGTGGGGCGTGATCGGCTTCCTCCTACCCCAGCCGTCCACCATCGACTTCACCTCCGCGCGCCGCCCGGTGCCCCGGTCAACCTGACAGTGCAGACGGTGGTCCATCGGCAACGGCTACGGCGGTCCACCCGACCTGGGTCTCCTATCTGGTCCAGAACCCCCAGGGCCAGTGGATCCACTCGACCATCTGGCAGCTTCCCGCCCACACCCGGATCAACCTGACCATCGAGCAGTTCGACTCGGGCAGCCCGCTCCGCAACCAGCAGTGGGGCCGGGTGCAGGGCACCACCGGGGGAGTGACGACCTACAACGGCAAGCCGGTTCAGGTGCTACGACTCCAACTCCGGCAACGGGGTCGGCCACACCTTCACCGTCCCGGCCCTCAGGCATCAGCGTGCCCCTGGTCGGGCGTCAACCCCAACGCCAACAACATCTGTAGCCAGGCGCCCTGCTCGTCACCCAGCTTCGGTGGACAACACCATCAAGGCCTCCTTCGTGACACCCGGGGCCGGTAACTACACCTGGCAGTGCTTCGTGCCCTGCGGAGCTGGGCTGGCTTGTACGGAAACGGGGGACCGATGAGCACGCTCGGCTACATGGGCGGCTTCCTGGACGTCGTGGCGTGAGCGAGACCAGCAGTCCGAGACGATCAGGACGCGGTGCCGACCAGCCCACGGCCACCACCCCGCCGTCGCGACCACGCGGACCGACCAGCCCCGCCACATGTGGCGGATCGTGACCATCTGGCTGATCCTGTCGGTCATCGCCGACGTGCTCTTCTACACCCTGGTCGGGCCCCACGTTCCGCCAGGGACCATGACCTCCTCGTGCCTCGGACAACCAGTTCGACTTCAACATCCTCCTCGTCATCGCCCTGCCCGGTGCTGATCGCGGTGTGGACCTACCTGGCCTACTGCATCATCACGTGGCGGGCTTCCCGCCACGGGCGTGCCCGAGCCGGTCGGGGGTCCCGAGGCCCGCAGCCACCTGGGCGTGCAGGTCGGGTGGATCATCACCACCACGGTCATCGTGCTCGGCCTGTTCATCTTCGGGACGGTGCGCCTGATCACCGGGGCCGGCTCCGGCGGGGGTGAGGGCCCCAACCCCATCTGGACGCCCGACGTCGGCCCACATCCTGCCCGGTGCAGGTCATCGGCCAGCAGTGGAAGTTCACCTACCGGTACCCGACGTTCGGCGGCTTTGAGACGAGCCAGCTGGTGCTTCCCGTACGACACCACCATCGAGTTCCACGTGACCTCGTTGGACGTCATCCACAGCTTCTGGGCCTACCAGTTGAGCGTCAAGGCTGACGCCAACCCCCAGCAGGACAACGTGGCCTTCACCACCACCCGCGAGACCGGCAACTTCACCGTCCGGTGCAGCGAGTTGTGCGGGATCTGGCACGGGGCCATGTTCAACTACGGCCGGGTGGTGACCAAGTCCGCCTTCGAGAGCCTGGGCCACCACGACCCAGCTGCTGACGGCGAAGAACACCAAGCTGCTCCCGCCGTTCGCCCTCACCTATGTGCCCGATGCCAACGGTGCCGACGGCGGGTACTACCCCGACAACGTGGATCCCTACAGCAACGCCGAGGTCTACGGCGCCACCCCCGGAAAGCCGACTCCATCCGGATGATCAGAAAGTTGACGATCCCGCGATGACCCTTGCCGCCGAGCGCGAAACCGAAGTCGTCTACCCCGACCCCACGCCACCGGTACTGGGCGGGTTCCAGGGGCTCCCGTCGAGGCCCGGTTGGTTCAGCCAGCACCTGGGTACCGCCGCCGTCCTCGCCGTCGGTGGCTACCTGTTGGGCCACTGGATCGGTAACTGGATGGCGAGTGGCTACACCAACGTCGCCACGGCCGGTGTCAACGCCATGCCCGTCACCGCCGGTCTGATTGCCGGGGTGCATCGGTTGGCTGCTGGGAATCGGGGCACTTAACTACCCCCTGGCCAAGATAGTGGGTATGGAGCCCCGGCCCGACTACGAGTCGACCAGCTGGACCAAGTACCTGCGCTACACCGCCGACCACAAGGTGGTCGGCCTCCAGTACGTGATCGGTGTGCTGGGCTTCCTGTTCACCGGTGGGCTACTGGCCATGGCCATCCGCACCGAGCTCCTCTCGCCCACCAGCCATATCTTCGGCCCGGGAACCTACATCGCCATCGTGAGCGAGCACGGCACGGTGATGATGATGATGGCGACGTCGGTGGTCATCGGGCCCCTGGGAAACTGGCTGGTGCCCCTGATGATCGGGTCCCGCCGGACCGCGTTCCCCCGGGTGGAGGCCTTCAGCTTCTGGGTCTTCACCGCCGGCTACCTGGTCATCCTGTCCGCACTGTTCTACGGCGGCTTCCCCACCGGCTGGACCGGCTACGCACCCCTACAGACCCAGGCCGGCGTAGGCATGATGTCCTACCTGGTCGGCTTCGCCGTCATCGGCTTGGGCATGATGACGGCGGGGTTCAACCTGGCCGTGACCATCATCAACTACCGGGCCCCCGGCATGACCTGGAGCCGCATCCCGATCTTCGTGTGGTCCATCCTGGCCACCTGTGCCCTGCTCACCCTGGCCACGCCGACCCTGGTGGCGGCGGGCCTGTTCGGTATCCTCGACCATGCCGCCCAGACCGCCTTCTACGTGAACGAGCACGGAGGCAGTTCGTTCCTGTGGCAGAACCTGTTCTGGTTCTTCGGCCATCCCGAGGTGTACATCATGGCCCTGCCCGGCTTCGGGATCGTGGCCGAGCTGCTCCCGGTGTTCACCCGAAAGCCGCTCTTCGCCTACAAGGTGGCCGCGGCGGGCATGGTCGGGAGTGGCCTTGCTGTCCTTCTTCGTCTGGCAGCACCATCTCTTCCAGAGCGGCATCAATCCGGACATGCGGCCGCTGTTCATGCTGACCACCGAGCTCATCTCCATCCCGACCGGATTCATCTTCCTCGTAGGCATGGGGACCCTATACAAAGCCAAGATCCGATTCGAAGTGCCGATGCTCTTCTGCCTCGCCGTGTTCTTCAACTTCCTCATCGGCGGCGTGACCGGCGTGTTCCTCTCCGACGTGCCCGTCAACGTCACCGTGCACGGGAGCTTCTTCGTGCTTGCCCATTTCCACTACACCATCATGGGGGGCCTGATCTTCGCCTTCTTCGGCGGGCTCTACTACTGGCTTCCCAAGATGACCGGGAAGACGATGAACAAGAAGCTGGGAAAGATCCACTTCTGGCTCATGTTCATCTTCTTCAACCTGACCTTCTTCCCCATGTTCCTCATCGGCCTGCTGGGCCAGCCCCGACGGGTCTTCGAGTACGCCCAGAATCTCCAGGGACTGAACGACTTCGCTTCAGTCAGCGCCTTCATCCTCGGCGCCTCGTTCCTGGTGTTCGTGGCCAACTTCGTGTGGTCGATCTTCATCAAGCCCACGCCGTCCCCGGCCAATCCTTGGGACTCGTTGGGCCTCGAGTGGCAGACACCCACCCCGGTGCCCTTCTACAACTTCGAGCGCATCCCCGTCGTGCTCAGCGATCCTTATCACTACGGTGAGGAAGACGCCCCCTCGGTCGCCGACCTGGGTGACGGGACACTGGTGGCCGCCGGAGCATCCTCACCGGCCAGTGTGGCCGAAGACCCCCGGCCCCCGGCCCAATGAGCGGAGACAACGCCGTGACCGATACCGCAGACAAGCCAGCGCTCTTCACCGAGACCCCCGAGGAACGGGAATTCGAACTCAGGGCGGCGGTGAGCTCGTACTGGACGGGTGGTCGCCTGCTGATCGGGATGTTCACCTTCCTGTTCGCCTCGCTGGCCTTCGCCTACTTCTACCTGAAGTCCTCCAACTCCGGTCAGCTGTGGCGACCCAAAGACATCACCGCCCCCACCGGTATCGGCTGGGCCATCTTCGCCGTGGTGCTGGCCTCCGCGGTACTGGTCATCTACGGGCAGTGGCGCATGCGTCGGGGTTCCCTCCTCGACTGGCAGGTCAGCGGTTGGGTGGCGGTTCTGGGCATGCTGGTAGCCAGTCGGCCTCCAGATCTGGCAGCTCACCCAGCTGCCGTTCTTCCCCGGCTCCAGCGGTTACGCCTCGTGCTTCATCGGGTGGGCGGTCATGAACCTGATGCTGTTGTTCGGGGGTGCCTACTGGCTGGAGACCAACCTGGCCCTCTCCCACCGACTCAAGCGTATCGACGCCGACGACGGGGATCCGTCTTCGGCGAGTGGTCCCTCGGCCCAGCTGTTCCGGGCCAACGTCGAGTCCTGCACCTACTTCTTCGGGTTCATCGCCGTGATCAGTGGTCTATTCTGGGTGTTCTTCTACCTGATCTGACTCGGGTGATTGATCGTGGACAGGTCGCCTGAGTAAAATGGTTCCCACGGATTGACAGCGAGGTTGGTCGGCCAGTGAGTTTTAGCTACAGACACGTTCATCGGGCCCCAGGTCCTGACGCTTGCCATCCCACTCGGCACCTTTTTCGTGGTGATGCTGTGGGGATTCTTCCAACGCCGCACCCACCGGTGACGGTCGGGGCCGAGTCAGACCGGTCCCCGCAGTCGTTCAATGCAGACACCCACCGGACTGGTAGGGAAGTGGTGTTCGTTCTGGCCTTGATCCTCCTGGCACTGTGCCTAGTACCGCCTCTGGCCACGGAATCCCGGCACTACGAGTTCGCCGAGGCCATTCAGTACTCGATCCTCGGGGTGGTAATCCCGGCCTTGCTGGCCGTCGCGGCCCCGTGGCGGCGGTTGGGCCTGGCCTCTCCCACCGGGCCGCCGATGAGTACCCCGGGCGCGATGTCAGCCACTGCCCGGCTCCGGCCGGTGGACCGGCTGGCCCGGGGACGGCGTCGCCACCCCGAGGCGGTCCGGAGCGCATGCTTCTTCGCCCTGTATCTTGCCGGGGCCATCCTCTGGAGGACCCCGGCCAGCGTCAACGCCCTCGTCCGACACCCGTGGCTAGCGGCGGTGGAGGCCGTCACCCTGGTGGCGGTGGGGGCCGGTCTGTGGCTGGAGCTGGTGGAGTCCCCACCCCTCATACCTCGGCTGTCCCGTCCTCATCGGGTGGCGCTGGCGGCAGTGTCGATGTGGGCCATCTGGATCCTGGCCTACCTAGTGGGGTTGTCACACGCCTCGTGGTATCACGCCTTCACCCACCACGCCGGCACCGGGCTCAGCCTCTCCGCCGATCAGCAGTTGACCACCGGGATGATGTGGTTCATCTCGGGCTGCGCCTTCATTCCCGTGGTGTTCTGGAACCTGATCCAGTGGCTGCAGTCCGAGGAGGACCCCGACGAGGAACTCCACCATCTCCTCCGGGTGGAGCGGATCCGGGGACGGACTGTCGAGGGCGGCCAGTCCGGAGACTGATCCGCGGACCTCAGCTGGAGGAGGGCCGGGGGAGGTTAGGAAGGTCGGGCATGGGCAGGTGTGCGTGCAGGATCCGGTCTGCCGATGCCACCAGCCCGTCGGCCTTAGCCCTGTCCTGGGCCAGCTGTACCTCCCGTTTGCGCAGATCGTTCAGCGCGGTGGTGTTCTTCCGGTCGTTGGTCAAGGTCTGGATGTCCTCGATGGCGGCCAGGGCGTCCGAGGTGGCCCAGGTGGTTGTGACCACGGTCACCTGGTTGATGTCCTTGCCTGCCGGCGTGCCGGTGCCCTCCACGTTGGACAGGTCGTAGATGGAGCTGCTGGTGAACGAACAGGCCTCCTGGTCGTCGCGGAGCATGGACGGACTTTCAGCCACGTCGGCGGCGCTGAGGGCCCTGGTCTGCAGGCCGTGGTAGATGAAGAACGTCTCCTTGGCGGCGAAGGAACAGCCGGCTATGGCCGAGTTGATCTGCTTCATCACCGCCGCCTGGTCGGAGGTGTCGGTCGCGGGCGTGGTGCTGGTCGGGAGGTCCACCAGCACCGAGGCGGCGACGAGGACGGTGACGGCCGCCGCCACCAACACCCATCCCCGGCGATACCACGGCGGCCGCACCGGCTCCTCGGCGATGATGCCCTCCAGGGTGAAAGGGTCGTTGGGGAGATCGTCCCCTGGGCCGGTCTCGGTCATGGACGGCTCCGGATCAGGCCACCGGCCGCAGTGGCGACCCCCTTGGCGAACGTGTGGATGGTGGTGGGGTCGAGGCTGTAGACGCCCAGACTGTCCTCGTTGCCGAATGGGGTGGCCTGCAGGGCGAGCCGACCGGTGGGGTCGATGAACTCCATGATGTCGTTGTGACTGACCAGGCGGGTGGTGTTGCTTACGGCCACCGTGACACCGTAGGCCTTCCAGACACGACTCAGGTCACTCAGGCTTCCGGTGAGGAACGTGACGTTGGGGAGGAAGCCGAGGCCCGTCTGGCTGAGGACGGGGGGAGTGATCGCCAGCGATGTCTGTAAGGGGTCGGTGTTGACGATCACGAAGGTCACGGACGACGCCCGGGATCCGAGCAGACGGTCGGCCTGGACGATCTCGGCGCCCAGGACCGGGCAGATGTCGTTGCACTCCGCGTTGAGGAAGGCCACTACGGCCACCTTTCCCCGAACCACCGATAGGGTCCACGGGGTGCCCCGCTGATCAGTCAGGTCCAACGCCGGCGGTTCCTTGAGCGCCAGGTGCCTGAGCCCAATCACAGCGGCCGGTGAGGCGCCAACCGCCGGACCCGTGGGGGCCGTGGGCGTGGATGGCGGGGTGGTGCCGGTGCCGGCCAAGGTGGTCAGCGGTGTGGAGATGACCGATTCAACCCCGGAGTTTCCGATGAAATGTTCGGCGGCGACGCCCCCCAGACCGAGCACGGCAAATCCGGCTATGACCCAGAGCACGAACCGGCGGGGGATGGGGACGCTCCCGGCCCTAAGTGCGGCCTTGCGGTCGATCGGCGCCTGACCGGAGGTGAACGCGGCGGCCCGTTCCGCCTCGGACAGGTCGACGCCGGGGGCGCGTCCGCTGGTATCGACGGAGCCGTCGGCCTCATCTTGGACAGGAGATTCACCGGTCATGCGGCGACCGAACCGGTCAGCACGGCACTCCAGTGATCGAGGGATGCGAGAGTCTGGGTTCCGAAGGACACATGGACAACCCGGCCCTGACCGTCGAGGTAGTACGTGACAGGGAGGGCATCGATCTGGTACGAGGCGGCCACCGTGGCTTTGGGGTCCACGCCCACCGGATAGGTGGCGTTGGCCGCGGTCAGCAGGGTCTGGGCGGTGGCCCCGTTGTTGTCGTTCGAGTCCACGCCGATGATGGTCACCCGGCCGGCGGTACGGGAGGCCAGGGCACTGAAGGCGGCTAACTCCGCCTTGCAGTCGGGGCACCACGAGGCGAAGAAGTTGACCACCGTGGGGATGCCCCGGGTGGAGGCCAGGGTGACCGCCGGCCCACCGCCCAGGCGGGGCAGTGTGAATCCGGGTGCGGTGCTGCCCAACGGCAGCGTGGCCGGAGGGGTGGCGGGGAAGGCCGTCACTCTGGGGCTCCTGGGCCGGGTCACCACGAAGACAATGAATCCGACAAGGACCAGAGCGGCGATGACGGCCAGCAGCTTCCACACCCGTTCGTCGGAGCGGGCTGTGCCCACGGGAGCGCTGTCGACGGAGGTGGCGACGGATCCGGTCGTGTCGTCGGCAGAGGGGTCCATAGAGACGTGCGTGCGGAGAGCAGGCATGCCCCCCGCGTGGAGATTACTCGTCAGCCCGGCCTGACGGGGCTCGGCCCCAATCGGCCGCCGGCCCCAGATGGAGTGACGGCGAGCAGGTCGGCTAAGACAGAGGCATGGATGGTATGGCCGTGCGGCCGGATGACGATGGCCCAGGGGACCAGGCCCGTCGGAACCGGGGTCGATGAGTTGCCCCTGCTCCTGGCCGCCCCGGACAAGTTCCGGGGCACCGCCACCGCCGGCAGAGGCGGCTGAGGCCATGGCCCGGGGCGCCTCGTCCCTCGGGTGGACGACGCGGCAGATCCCCCTGGCCGACGGGGGAGAGGGCCTGCTCGAGGCGCTCGGGTCGGTGGGGGGTCAGCGGGAGGAGGTGGAGGTCGAGGGACCGCTCGGTCGGCCGGTGACGGCGGCCTGGCTCCGCGTCGGGACGGTGGCAGTGGTGGAGATGGCTCTGGCCTCCGGGCTGCTCCTGGCCGGTGGGGCCGAGGGAAACGACCCCCTGCGGGCATCCACGCGGGGCACGGGCCAGCTCGTCGTGGCCGCCGCCCGGTCGCTGGCCGCCGGTCGTCGGTCGGGACAGACCACGGTCGGCACCGTGGTGGTGGGCCTGGGCGGTTCGGCCACCACCGACGGGGGGTGGGGAGCGCTCTCAGCCATCGAGGAGGCGGGAGGCCTCGGGGGGGTGGAGCTGGTCGGAGCCTGTGACGTGGACGTCGGGTTCGTCGAGGCCGCTCCCCGGTTCGGCCCCCAGAAGGGGGCCGACAGTGTCCAGGTGGCGACGTTGGTCGAACGCCTCGACCGTCTGGCCCGGCGCTACCGCCATCGGTACGGGATCGACGTGCGGTCGGTGGCCGGCGCCGGAGCGGCCGGCGGTCTTGGCGGGGCCATCGTGGCCCTCGGCGGTCGCCTGCGGTCGGGCTACGAGGTGGTCTCCGAGATGCTGGGCTTCGACGACGCCCTGCGGGCCAGCCGGGTGGTGGTCACGGGCGAGGGAGCCTTCGACGAAACCTCTCTGCTGGGCAAGGTGGTGGGCTCGGTGCTGTGGGACGCCTCGTCGGCGGGTGTCCCGGTGGTGATCATCGCCGGCCGGGTGTCGGCCGGGGCAGCGGCATCGGCCCGGGGGTCAGGCGCCACTGTGGTCTCCCTCACCGACCGGTTCGGGCAGGAGCGGGCCCTCGGTGACACGGTCCGGTGCATCGAGGAGGCGGTGGCGGAGTGCCTCGGGCCGGCGGGCTTCGACTGATTCGATCGGTGCGGCCGGACCGGCCCGGGCGCCTCCCACTGCTTCAGGATGTTGACGGCCCGGGCCCACCAGAATGGCTACCACCAGGGAGATGGACTCCTCAGCCATCATCATCAGCTTGGCCCTGGGCTTGACAGTGGAGACGGCGGCGATGGCATTGACCGCGGAGATCAGGCCGATGAGGGACACGGTCATGATATGTGGCCACCGCTTGTCCCGATCGATGCACCCCGGGTCGCCGATGATCAGGATGCACATGAGCACGGCCACCACCACCAGGTAGAGCCATCGCGAGTCGCCGGCTCGCTCGTCCGGTGCCCACGTCACTACTCGTCGTCCCGGGACCCGGGATCCCGGGCGGCGTACTGTCCTGCGACGGTGCTGACGGTGCTGACGGTGCTGACGGTGCTGACGGTGCTGACGGTGCTGACGGTGCTGACGGTGCTGAGGTGCTGACGGTTCTGACGGTTCTGACGGGGTGACCTGGCGCCGGCGGAGGACCATACTGGTTCGTGACGGATCCCTGCGGGGTAGGAGGTAGGGGAGTACCGCCCCGGCCAACATCGACGACGAGGAGGACCAGGCATGGATCAGACTGCATCGGGCCCGGGGAACGTGCCCGCCATCACCCTCAACGACGGCCATGCCATCCCCCAGCTCGGGTTCGGGGTGTTCCAGATCAAGCCGACGGAGACGGCGGCGGCGGTGGCCCAGGCCCTCGACATCGGCTACCGGCACCTCGACACCGCCGAGATGTACGGGAACGAGCGGGAGGTGGGCGAGGCGGTGGCCACATCCGGGCTCGACCGGGGCGAGGTGTTCGTCACCAGCAAGCTCAACAACGGCTTCCACCGCCCTGATGACGCCCGCAAGGCCTTCGACCGGTCGCTCGAGGCGCTGGGTTTCGACTACCTCGACCTGTTCCTCATCCACTGGCCCCTCCCCACCCTCTACGACGGTGACTTCGTTTCCACCTGGCAGACCCTCATCGAGTTCCAACAGGACGGTCGGGCCCGGTCCATCGGAGTGTCCAACTTCCAACCGCACCACCTCGACCGGTTGCGGGACGAGACCGAGGTGGTGCCGGCGGTGGACCAGATCGAGATCCATCCGTACCTCACCCAGGACCCCCTCCGGAAGTACGACGCCGATCACGGGATCGCCACGGAGGCGTGGTCGCCGATCGCCCAGGGTCTGGTCCTCGACGACCCGGTCATCGCTTCGGTGGCGGCGGCGGTGGGGAGGACACCGGCCCAGGTGGTGCTGCGCTGGCACATCCAGCGAGGCGACATCGTCTTCCCCAAGTCGGTGACCGCCTCCCGGATCCGGGAGAACTTCGCCATCTTCGACTTCGCTCTCGCCGACGACGCCATGAACGCCATCACCGGCCTGAACCGGGATGAGCGGACCGGGCCCGATCCGGACATCTTCGACTACATCCCGGATTGACGACAGCGGGCCCGTCCGCCGGTCGCTCGGAACCGTCGGACGCCCGGGGCGGGACGGCCGGGGTTACCGATGAGTAGCGGGCATCCACCGGTCACGCGCGTTCGGCGGGGGGCGCCAAGCCGCTAGAACCTGTGTCATCGGAATTGGCGTGTGAACCAACTCGTTGTTGAATGGCGGGAGATGCATCGGGCTCTCCCGGGCGGACGATCGGGAGTGGGCGCGGTGGCCCACTTTCCAGTGCGGAGCAGATCACCATGCCCCTTATGGGACGAGCGAAGATCATCGGCGTCGGGCAGTCGCTGCCCGATTCGGTCGTGACCAACGAGCACTTCGCGTCCTACCTCGATACCAGTGACGAGTGGATCCGGACCCGCACCGGAATCGCCCGGCGCCGTCACGGCGGCCCCACCTCGGAGTTGGCTGCCGGCGCGGCGCGGCACGCTCTGGCCCGGGCCGGCCTGGTCGCCGACGACATCGACTGCCTGGTACTCGCCACCTGTACCCCCGACCAGATCCTGCCGCCCACCTCGGCCGCGGTCCAGGACAGCCTGGGCCTGCACGGCCCGGCCTTTGACATCAACGTGGCCTGCACCGGCTTCGTCTACGCCACGGCCATCGCCACCAGCCTCGCCGCCAGCCACCGACGGATCCTGGTCATCGGGGCCGAGCAGCTGTCCCGGATCACCGACCCCCTCGACCGCAGCACGGCCATCCTGATGGCCGACGGGGCCGGCGCCATCATCCTCGAGCGATCGCCGCTCCCCGAGCACGACGTCTGGGCCGACCTCGGCATGGACGGGTCACTCGGCTGGGCCCTCTACGCCGATCACGGCGGGACCTTCGTGATGAAGGGGTCCGAAGTGTTCAGGCAGGCCGTCCGGCTCTGCTCGGACTCGGTGGCCCGTCTTCTGGACGAAGCCGGCTGCGCCGTCGAGGACGTGGCCTTCCTCGTCCCCCACCAGGCCAACCAACGGATCATCGAAGCCATCATCGCCAGGCTGGGCATAGCGGAGGACCGGTGCCTGTCCGTCGTCGAGGACACCGGCAACACGTCGGCGGCCTCCATCCCCCTGGCCCTCGACGCCGCCGTCGAGGCGGATCGCGTCCACACCGGCGACACGGTGGTGATGGCCGGCTTCGGGGCCGGCATGGCCTGGGGCTCCCTGCTGGTGCGGGTGGGGTAGACCCCAGACGCGGTTCGACCGGCGACCGGTCAGGAACCGCGGGTGCCGGCGGTGGGCGCGGGTTCGAGGTACGTCCCACCCGACCCCGCCCCGACCTCGGCCATGGCCACGTCCCCCACCTCGGCCAGACCCACCTCGGCCTCCTCGGCCGGCGACAGCATCTGGACCGACTGGCCCGGCCCCCGCAGCCACGAGAACACCGCCCCGAGGAAGCACATCGCCGCGGCCATCACGAAGGCCAGCCGCAGCCCCTGGCCGAACGGACCGGCGATGAGGTTGGGGAAGAAGCTCTTGCCGGTCAGGTAGGCGGCATGCACACCGGGTTGGGCCAGCAGGTGGGAACCGAGGAGTTGGTGGATGGGGTTGATCCCGAGGAAGGCGGCGAACAGGCTGCCGATGGGGGAGAGGTGGGAGATGGACCGGGCCGCCGCGGCTCGGCACCCCCTGGGCGGTCAGTCCGGAGAACAGCGCATGGGGGAGGGCGGAGGCCAGGCCGAGCGTGATCAGGGTGAAGAAGAACCCGATGGACAGGACGCTGGCCGAGTTCTGGAAGGTGTTGAGCATGCCCGCCGCCCGCGCCCCGCTGGTTGGCCGGGAGGCTGTTCATCACGGCGCTGGTGTTGGGGGCGGCGAACATGCCGAGGGACAGGCCGAAGAGCAACAGCATGAGGGCGAACAGCGGGTAGGGGAAGTTCATGGGCAGGGCCTGGAGCCCGAGCAGGCTGATCCCGGTGAGCACCAGGCCGGCGGTGGCGAAGGGACGGGGACCGAAGCGGTCGGCCAGCCGACCGGACAGGGGACCCGAGATGAAGAACCCGACAGTCAGGGGGATCATGTAGATGCCGGCCCACAGCGGAGTCTGCTGGAAGCTGTACCCGTGGAGGGGGAGCCAGATCCCCTGCAGCCAGATGATCAGCATGAACTGCAGGCCGCCCCGGGCCAGGGCGGCGAGGAGGCCGGCCAGGTTGCCCATGGTGAACGACCGGGACCGGAACAGATGGAGCTGGAACATCGGGTCGTCCACGTGGTGCTCGATGACGACGAACCCGGCTAGCACGGCCACGCCTCCGAACAGGCAGGCCAACACGAAGGGACTGGTCCATCCCATGGTGTGGCCACCGTAGGGCTGGAGGCCGTAGACGATGCCGGTCAGCACCGCCACCAGGCCGACGGCGAAGGCGATGTTGCCGATCCAGTCGATGCTGGCCTTGATGCGCACGCCGTTGTCCTGGAGCCGGAAGTAGGCCCACAGCGTGGAGAAGATGCCGAAGGGCACCGACACCAGAAAGACCAGTCGCCACTCGACCGGGGCCAGCAGGCCGCCCAGCGAGGAGGCCGATGAAGGAGCCGCCGATGGCCGCCACCCCCTGAATGCCGATGGCGAAGCCCCGCTCGCCGGGCGGGAAGGCATCGGTGATGATGGCCATGGAGTTGGCGAAGATGAACGCCCCCCCCACGCCCTGGCCCACCCGCATGACGATGATCCACAGGGCGGCGTCCGGCCCGGTCATCCAGGTGACGGACAGGAGGATGGAGAAGGCGGTGAAGATGGCGAAGCCCAGGGTGTACATCCTCACCCGCCCGAAGATGTCGCCGACCCTCCCGAAACTGACCACCAGCACCGAGGTCACCAGCAGGAATCCCATCAGGATCCACAGGAAGTAGGAGGTGTTGCCGGTGGAGAGGGGGTTGAGGCCGATGCCCCGGAAGATGTCGGGCAGGGCGATCAGCAGGATCGAGGCGTTGATGGTGACCATCAACGTGCCGATGGTGGTGTTGGTGAGGGCCACCCACTTGTAGTTCTTCGATTCGGCGACGGACGGCATTCCGGCTCCTGCCTGGCTCCGGCTCCGGCCTCACCCTCCGGTGGCCCGGAGGGGCGGGAAGAGCTGATAGATAGTTGTCGGCAACTAAGTATACTGGTCCTCACCGGTGGTGGTACAAGGGGGAAGCGATGAGGCTGCCGACCAAGGGTGACGAACAGACCGGAGGTGGGGCCGGCGAACCGTCCCGGCCGGCCGGCCGGGACCTCCGAGCCGTCGAGGAGGCCTCGGGCCTCCGGGTGGCCCTGCTCCGGATCCAACGCCAGCTCCGGTCGAAGACGGCATCGGACATCACGCCGTCGCAGTCCTCAGCCCTGGCCCGCATCGAGCAGTCGGGCCCGGTGCGCCTCGGAACGCTGGCCGAGCTCGAGGGGACCACGGCCGCCACCATGAGCCGGGTCATCGACAGCCTGGCCGACCGTCACCTGATCGAGCGGGTACCCGACCCGCTCGACGGGCGGGCCAGCCTGGTCCGGCTCAGCCCGCAGGGCGGAGCCCTCCTCCACGAGATCCGGGCCCGCTACACCGAGGTGCTGAGGGGAGCCCTGGCCGAGTTGACCGGCGAGGAGCAACGGGTGCTGCGCCGGGCCGTCCCGGTGCTGGAGCGGTTGAGCGATCTCCTGCAGTCCGGCGATCGCGGCGGCCCGGCGGACTGAAGGCCCGGGGTCGGACGGCCCGGCGGGCCCGGCGACAGGACGAGGCGGACGGGTGTGGAAGCACCCCCTAGTCTCACTACCGTGACCGAATCCCACCCCAGCGTGGCCGAACTGATGGTGCGCTGCCTGGAGGTGGAGGGCGTGACCCACGTCTTCGGCATCCCCGGCGAGGAGAACATCCATCTGGTCGAGGCGCTGTCCCGCTCACCGATCCGCTACGTGCTGGTCCGCCACGAGCAGGCCGCCTCGTTCATGGCCGAGACCTACGGCCGACTCACCGGTCGGGCCGGGGTGTGCTCGGCCACCCTCGGACCGGGGGCCATCAACCTCCTCCTCGGGGTGGCCGACGCCACCACCAACTCCACCCCGGTGGTGGCTCTGAGCGCCCAGGTGGGCATGTACCGGAGCTACAAGGAGTCCCACCAGGGCGTGGACCTGGTGTCGATGTTCGACCCGGTGACCAAGTGGTCGGCGCTGATGGCCACCCCGGGGGCGGCGCCCGAGATGATCCGCAAGGCGTTCAAATTGGCCCAGACCGAGCGCCCCGGTGCCGTCTACCTGGCCGTCCCCGAGGACGTGGAGAAGGCGCCCGCCCCGGGGGACGCCCGGCCACTGCCGGTCAACATCCCCCGTTCCGACGATCCCTCCCGCGAGCAGGTGTCCCGGGCCGCCGCCATCCTCGATACGGCGGTCAACCCGGTGGTGCTGGCCGGTCACGGCGCCACCCGGGCCGGTGCCGGCCCCGCCCTCCGCCGGTTCGCCGAGAAGCTGGGGGTATCGGTGGCCACCACCTTCCACGGCAAGGGGGTCTTCCCCGACGACCATCCCCGGGCGCTCGGGGCCATCGGGTTCATGCGTCACGACTATGTCAACTTCGGCTTCGACCAGGCCGACGTGGTGGTGACCGTCGGCTACGAGCTCCAGGAGTTCGACCCGGTGCGGATCAATCCGGGCGGGGACAAGGAGATCATCCACATCCACCGGTTTCCGGCCGAGGTGGACCGGCACTACAACGTGTCGGTGGGTCTGCAGGCCGACATCGGGGCCAGTCTCGACGCCCTGGCCGGGGCGGTCGACCGGCGCTTCGATTCGGCTGCCGGCGAGTTGAGCATCCGCGGGCTGCTGGCCCAGGAGTTGGACAGGGGCCGCACCGACGCCCGGTTCCCGTTGGCCCCGGCCCGCATCGTGGCCGACACGCGGGCCGCCCTCGGTCGGCACGACATCGTGCTGGTGGACACCGGAGCCCTCAAGATGTGGATGGCCCGACTCTTCCCCACCTATGCCCCCAACACCTGCCTGATCTCCAACGGCCTGTCCACCATGGCCTGGACGGTGCCCGGAGCCATCGGCGCCAAGATCGCCCGGCCTGAGGCCAAGGTGCTGGTGGCCACCGGTGACGGGGCCTTCCTCATGAACAGCCAGGAGATCGAGACCGCCCTGCGGGAGCGGATCGCCATGGTCGTCCTCATCTGGGTGGACGACGCCTACGGCCTGATCAGCTGGAAGATGGACCTCGAGCTGGGCCACGACGTCGACACCACCTTCGACAACCCCGACTTCGTGGCCTACGCCGAGAGCTTCGGTGCCGTGGGCTACCGGATCACCGGGGCCGACCAACTCCTGCCCACTTTGCGGACGGCGTTGGCGGCCGACACCGTCTCGATCATCGCCTGTCCCGTCGACTACTCGGCCAACCTCGAGCTCATCCGCTCGCTGGGGGAGCTGGACGAGTCACTCTCCTGAGGATCGAGACGGTCCCTCGGGTCCTCGCCGGCCCAGCCGGTGGGAGGATCGCTGGCCGGGAAGGACTCCTCCACCATCTCGTCGACCATCGCATCGACCCGGTCGTGGCCCGCCGAAGGGTGACCGTCATCGCGGTCGGACGGCGCGGCTGAGAGCATGTCGCCTCCTCTCCCGTGCCCCTCAGCTCCAGGGTACCGGGCCGGGGTGGGAGGCGACTACCCGGGCGGGCGCATGCGGGACCCGGTACGCGGGGGTGGCCCCCGGTTCGGGCTGTGAGCACCGAAGCGGGGGCCACCTGTCCGGGTGGCCGGAGCGTCGGGACCACCCCCCGGGGTCCGGTCGCTCCGTATCCCTACCACCCGAAGTTGTTGATCGCTACCACCCGAAGTTGCTGCGGGTGCCGTCGGAGTCGATGAGGGCGTACCCCGGGCTCCCGGGGGAGGCGATCAGCCCCACCGCGGTGCGCCCGGCGCTCCCTCCCGACCCGTAGAAGCCGGCATCGCCGAAGGTGAAGATCCCACCGTCCGAGGCCACCAGCCAGTAGCCGTGGCCGGAGCGGTCGGCGGCCATGCCCATGACCGGCTGGTTGAGCCTGATGTTCCCGGTCGAGCCGTAGAACCGGGCGCCACCGAAGCTGAAGATCCCGCCGTCGGAGGCCACCAGCCAGTAGCCGGACCCGTCCGGGTCGGAGGCCATGCCCACGATGGGTTTGTTGAGCTTGATGTTGCCGGTCGACCCGTAGAACCGGGCGTCACCGAAGCTGAACACTCCGCCGTCGGAGGCCACCATCCAGTAGCCCTTGCCGTCGGTGGTTCCGGTGATGCCCACGATGGGCTTGTTGAGCTTGATGTTGCCGGTCGACCCGTAGAACTGGGCGTCACCGAAGCTGAAGATCCCACCGTCGGAGGCCGCCAGCCAGTAGCCCCTCCCGTCCGGCGTGGCGGCCACGCCCACGATGGGCCGGTTGAGGACGTGTCCGGCCATGGAGCCGTAGTTGGTGGCTGTCCCATAGGCGGTGACCGAACCGTTGGTCCCCACGATCCAGTAGCCCTGGCCGTCCGGGGTGGCGGCCAGCCGGTCCCCGCCGGCCAGCGCCGAAGTGGGGGTGACGGTGGGGGTGGTGACGGCGGGTGGCGTTCCGACCGGGGGGATGGTGCCCCCGCTGACCGGGGCCGGGGCCACGGTCAGCACGAACGACTGGGTGGTCGTGCCGGTTCCGTCGGTGGCTTGGACGGTGATGGGGTAGCCGGTCGCCGAGGTAACGGCGTCGGGCGTGCCGGCCAGGGTGGCCGTCCCGTCGCCGTTGTCGGTCCAGCTGATCCCGCTGGGCAGAGTCCCGGTCTCACCCAGCGAGGGGGCCGGGTACCCGCCGGTGGTCACCGTGAAGGCGCCCGGGCCCCCGGCCACGAAGGTGGTCGAGGCGGCACTGGTCACCGCCGGGGCGCTCCCCACGATGATGGTGAACGTCTGGGTGGCGTTCGGCGCCAGGCCGTTGGTGGCCGTCACGGCCAGGGTGGCGGTGCCGGTCGCCGTCGGGGTGCCGGCGATGAGGGCGTTCCCGTTCCCCTCGTCGACCATGGTGAGCCCGGCCGGGAGGGCACCGACCTCGGTGATCGAGGCGATGGGAGCTCCGGTCGTGGTCACGGCGAAGGCGCCGGTCTGTCCGACGGTGAAGAAGGCCGCCGCCCCGCTGGTGATGGTCGGGGGACCCGACGCCGCCACCGTCACGGTGAGGACCAGTGTGGCCACGCTGCCGGTGCTGTTGGCGGCGGAGACGGACACCGGGAAGGTCCCGGCCGAGGCCGACGTGGGGCCGGCGATGGTGGCCGTCCCGTTGCCGTTGTCGGTGAAGCTGACTCCCGACGGCAGGCTCCCGGCCTCGGTGATGGTGGCCACCGGGAAGCCGGTGGTGGTCACGGTGTAGGTGCCGTCGACCCCGGTGTAGAAGGTGGCCGTGGGGGCACTCGTCACCGACGGGGCCTGGTCATCGGTCAGGGTGAAGGCCTGGGTGGCTGTGCCGGTCGGGTTGGTGGCGGTGATGGTGATCGGGTAGCTCCCGCCGGTACCGGCTGCGGGCGTGCCGGCCAGGGTGGCGGTCCCGTCGCCGTTGTCGGTGAGGGTGATCCCGGTGGGCAGCGCCCCGGTCTCGGTGATGGCCGGGGTCGGCTCGCCGGTGGTGGTGATGGTCGTGGTGAACGGTGTCCCCGCCATGGCGGTGGCGGCGGCGGCACTGGTGATGGCCGGGGCCACGTGCTCGTTCAGGACCAGCGGCGTGCCGGGAACGACCGACGTCCAGGTCGACAGCTGGCCGGCATAGGACCCGCCGTAGGCGGCCCCACCGGCGACGGTGGTGCCCGCGGGAGTGGTGACGGGGCACGTCGACGGCCCCGGCAGCCGGTGTTGGTCACGGTGACCGCACCGGTGGCCTCGTTGAGGGTGGCCGTCACCGTGTTGCCGGTGTCGGCCGCCGCCCACGCCGACTGCTGGGCGAGGACCTGGGCCTCGGTGACGTCGGTCATCTGGATCGAGTGGGTGCGGTGGTGTTCTCGTAGGCGTTGTACAGGCGCCTGCATGGACTCAGCGTGGTCAGCAGGGTGTAGCCGTTGGTGGGATCGGCCGACCGATCAGGTTGGACTGGTGGGCGTAGCCGACCCGCGGGTTGTTGGCCAGGACGTGGCTCATCATGATGCCGGTCTCCGAGGCCAGAGGGACGCTTCGGTGGCCGGTGTGGTGATGCAGGTGGTCGACGAGGTGTCCGACGCAGTGGCCGTACTCGGGGGCCGCTGGCGCTGTTGGTCCGATCGGGGTCGTGGTCGAGGCGTAGAGGGTGTTGTACTCGTTCAGCTCGTCGGCCCAGTTGGCGGCGTTGTAGTAGATGTTGCGTCGGGTAGCGGGGCGCCGAGTGGGCCGGTCGAGCGCCCGAGCCGTGATCGTGTAGGGGCGGGCTGGCGGGAGGCGTCGGCGGCGAAGGTGGTGATCCCCGATGCCGGCCAGGGCCGCCGGCATGTTGGGGCTCTCGAGCCCGGAGTGCTCACCGGTGACCACGGCGGCCGGCGTGTAGTTGGGCAGTCCGTTGGCGGCGGCGAAGGCGTGGTCGAGGCCGATCTCGGTGTCGATCGAGGCGTCGGTCGGGTTGGCTGGGATCGGCCGCCGGCTCCCAGCTGCCCGGCGCGCTCGAGCAGTCGATGCCCGGGTTGGTGGCCGTCGGGAAGGTGTCGCTGGAGTCCGGGGCAGCCCCCGGGGCGTGGCCCCGGTGTCGGTGAAGCTGTAGGGGGCGTGGTCCCGGTTCTCGGCCACCTGGCCGACCAGCCCGTAGGTCGGTGGTGCCGGGATCCTCGCGGTAGATGTTGTAGCCCCAGAACCCGGTGCCCCCGGTGAACTCGGCCTCGAGGTCGGCCAGCGTCGGGCCGGCGTTGCCGGCGGTGCCGGTGCCGTTGGTGGCGTCGGGCCAGCTGAGGGTGACCGACCCGCCGGCGCCGACGGTGGCGCTCTGCGGCAGGGAGGGCTCGGACTCGCCGTAGGCGGTGGCCGCGGTGATCACGTAGCTGTAGGTGCCGGCGGCGAGGGTGCCGCCGGCGGCGTTGGGCGTCACGGTGGTGAGGGCCTGGGGCATCCAGACCTCGCAGCCGAGGAACTGGTGGCTCCAGGTGTGGGTGATCCAGTCGAAGTCGGCCTTGGTCGGCCAGCAGGGCGTTGACGAAGGCGCTGTCGTTGGGCGCGGCGGTGTCGACGGCCTGGCCCGGGTCGGTGTAGGTGGTGCCGTTGACCGGTGGCCGATCCGGTGCAGTTGGCGCTCGACTCGTGGCGGCGGCAGTCGGTGCCGGTGCACGCCCCGACGGCGTTGAAGGCCAGGTTCAGGGTGAAGTGGTTGGGCCTCCCAGTTGGTCACATAGGCCACGTCGGCGGCGGACATCTGGACGTCGGGAGGGGTGTCGGCCGGGTTGTTGGCCACGCCGGCCGGGCAGGTGTAGTCGGGCGGGTCTGGTGCCGCCCGGGGTGCACTGGTATGGCGAGCTCCACTCGTTGTCGGCGATGAACACGTCGTCGACGTCCTGGCCGAAGTAGTTGCGGTAGAGCCCGAGGTGGGTGCCCTCGGTCACCCAGTCGATGAGGCCCGGGGCCAGGATCAGCCACTGGAGCTGGATTGGCGTTGTAGTTGAAGTTGATGGTCAGCTCGGCCACCCCGGCCTGGGGGTCGGAGGCCGGGTGCTGGTAGACGCCGCCCAGCGACTCCCCGGCGCTGTTCTCGATCCACGGCGTGAAGGGCGCCCCGGCGTCAGCCGTGGCCGGGGTGCCGAAGGTGCCGGCGGCGAAGGGGACCGTGCCCTTGAGACCGGGGAGCCCGGCCAGACCGGCCGGGGTCAGTGAGGCGGTGGTGTTGTCGAGGGTCTGACCGGCGCCGGCCACAGCAGTCTGGCCGAGGGCGGGGGACGGGTAGGCCGATCCGTCGATCTGGCGCACGCCGAACTGGGACTCGTAGGTGAAGAGGGCGTCGAGCTGCCCGCCGGCGAACCCGGCCGGGGCATCGGCGATGACCACGCCGTTGAAGTTCCCGGTCGATCCGGATGAGAGGGAGGGAGGGAGACCGTCTCGGCACTGTAGGACCCCGAGGCCGTCGCCATGGTGTAGGCCACCCCGTCGCTGCTCAGGGTGGATTGCCACGCCGCAGTGGCGGAGTCCTGGGTGGCGGCATCGCCGATGAGGAGGACCCGCAGGTCGACCTGAGGTGCAGTGGCCGCCGCCGCCGGACGGGCCCCGGCCGACAGCAGGGTGGCGGCCAGGAGGCATGTCATCACCGCGGTGGTGATGACCTTGACAATGGGCTGACGAACTCGGGTCATGGAATCGCTCATCCTTTGGCCGCGTGCCCTCTGCCCGCAAAGCCACTTGGAACGGTAAGCCCGGAGTGCCCCCATCACTACCCTGCACTGTGCCCGCCCCACCCTGCACTTTGGCGGGGGATGCCCGGTCGTTAGCGGTGGACCACCCCCATCGACGCCCTCCCCTCGGGGTGCGACCGGGGTCGGACATGCCCACCGACGACAGTGCTGTTGTCAACGGGAACGACACCCGAGGACGCCCGGCGCCCGGGGTCGGATGGGCCCGCCTCGACGGTGTGGTTAGCCCGAGGGTGGGGATCCGTTAGGACCAGGGTCGCCGGTGCTGCCACCGGGGTCGGGGGCGGTCGGGCGGTGCCGGGGGCCGGGCGGTCGTCCCGAAAGTCGGGGGTATTCAGGGCCCACCTCCTTCCGTACTGTCGTAGCCAACGATGAAACCGAACCAACGCGTCACCGGACAGGCCCGGCCCGCACCGACGGCGGACAACCGTCGAGGTGGTGGACTGTGGATATAGCCCTCCTGACCGAGGCCACCTACCCGCACCGGGCAGGCGGGGTCAGCGTGTGGTGCGATCAGCTGATCCGGGGACTGGACGCCCATCGCTTCACGGTCCACGCCATCACCTCCGGCGACGACAACGAGGTCATCTGGGACATCCCCGAGAACGTGGTGGGCGTGCACGCCGTCGCCCTGTGGGGACCCGGTCCCGAGAGCAGGCATCCACTGCACCACTCGGTCGAACTGCGTTCGGCCTTCCGGTGCCTGGCCCAGTCCATGGCCCGGGCCGACGGCGAGGCGCAGTTCCTCGACGCCCTCCATCAGCTTTACCAGCTGGCGCGCCAGGTGCCCATGGCCGGCGCCCTGCGCACCCGGGAGTCGCTCGAGGTGCTGCTGGGCGCCATGCAGGACGCCACCCCGGGCGACCGGGAGTTCGTCTCCGACGTGGGCCCGGTGACCGTGCACGATGCCAGTCAGGTGCTCGACCATCTCGACCACCTCCTCCGGCCGCTGTACGTCCCCTCCCCCCGGGCCGACCTGTGCCATGCCTCGGCCAACGGACTCTCCATTCTGATGGCCCTCGGCGCCCACTGGTTGGACGAGACCCCGATGGTGCTCAGCGAGCACGGGATCTATCTGCGGGAGCGCTACTTCTCCTATGCCCCCGACACCTTCTCCTTCGCCGTCCGCTCGCTCATGCTCCGCTTCTACAAGCACCTGGCCTGGGCCGGCTACCAGATCGCCGGCTCGATCGCCCCCGTGTGCGACTACAACCGTCGGTGGCAGGAGGCCAACGGGGCCGACCCGCAGCGCATCCGGACCATCTACAACGGGGTGGACACCGACCACTTCACCGTCAGCGCCGCCGAGCCCGACGTTCCCACTCTGGTCTGGATGGGGCGGATCGGTCCTCTGAAGGACGTCGAGACGCTGATCGAGGCCTTCGCCCGGGTGCGCCAGGTCCTGCCGACGGCTCGGCTCCGTATGTACGGCGGTGTCTCCGAGGAGAACCTGGCCTACTTCGACCGGTGCGTCGCCCTGCGCAACCGTCTCGGCCTGGAGGAGTGCGCCACCTTCGAGGGGCAGACCGACTCGGTGGTCGAGGCGTACCACACCGGGCACGTGGTCCTCCTGACCAGCATCTCGGAGGGCTTCCCGTACAGCCTGATCGAGGCCATGGCATCGGGGATGGCCACGGTGGCCACCGATGTGGGCGGGGTGGCCGAGGCCACCGGGGACGCCGGCCTGATCGTGCCGCCGCAGAGCCCGGAGCGCACGGCCGAAGCCTGCCTCCGGCTGCTCACCGACACCGGGTTCCGCCGGTCGATGGCCCGGGCGGCCCGGGCCCGGGTGTTGGCCAAGTTCACCCTGGAGCAGAACCTGGCCGACTACGGCGAGGTGTACCGGACGGTGCACCAACCGAGCGCCGGCGCCCGGGTGGCGGTCGAGTTCCAGGAGTTGTCAACCGAGTCCGGTGACGAGATGCTGTCGGCGGCGTCCTGATGAGCGCGTCGGAATTCCAGTGGTCGGAGCCGGTGGCAGGTCCGCAGGCCGGTCAGCTCACCGGCCCGGAACGGCTCGACCGGATCACCTCATGGGTGTCCGACGACCCGATGCTGTCCGTGGCCTGTGCCGCCGCCGTCGACCCGGTGGAGATCGCGGCACGCCTCGAGGCCCACGGCGTGAGCAGTCAGGTGGCGGTGGACACCTTCGGCTACTCCGACGTGTTCAGCACGGCAGAGGCCGTGTACCACGTGCTGCCGTTCCACGAAGTCGTGCCGCCGGCCCCCACGGTGCCGCCCCGGGGCGGACCGGTGGACCTGCTCCGGGGTGCCCTCTACGCCCTCCCCGCCCTCTTCCTCCCGGTGGTGGTCAGCGGCTTCGGCCTGCGCCTCAGCTGGTGGGTACTCCCGGTCGGACTCACCGTGGCCTGGGGCACGGGCCAGGCCGCGGCCACCTGTGCCTGGACGCTGCGGGGACGGAAGGACTCCCGGAGCGACGCCCTCCTGGCCCTCGGCTCGCTGCTCGTCACCGGCCTGGCGTGCCTGGCCGTCGCCCTGGTGGTGGGCTGGGCCCTCGGGGGGGACGGGGCGAGCATCGTCACGGTGGCCGGCATCGGGGTGTTCGTCGCCGCCAGCGGCATCATGGTGTTCCAGCAGTCCGAGCTGTTGCTGGCCCTGTGCATGGTGCCGGCCGCGGTGGGATCGGTCCTGTCGTTGGGGCACCTGCCGTTCACCGTGGGCCGTCCGGCCACGGCATGGTGCGTGGTGGCGACCGTGATCCTGTCGGCGGCGGTGGCCAACCGGTTCATCCCCACCGACCGCTGGCGCCGGCCCGGCCTCACGCCGGCCGACTGGATGAAGGCGGCCAAGTTCCTGGTCTACGGCACCAGCTGTGGCCTCCTGCTGGCCGTGCTCATCGGCTTCGCCAGCGGGGTGAACGGGAGCGCCCGGGCCCTGTCCATCGCCGTCTGGCCGTTGCTGCTGACCCTGGGGCTGATGGAGTGGCAGCTGCGGTCGTTCCGGAGCCGGGCCACCGCCGCCCTCGGTGCCAGCTTCCACCTCGACGATTTCAGCCGCCGTGTCGGCCGCGCCTTCCGGCGCTCCCTCGGACTCTACGTGGGTGTTCTGGCCCTGCTCTCCCTCGGTTGCCTCGTCGTCGGCCGGCACCACCACCTCCCGGGAGTGCCCCTGTTGCTGGCGTCGGTGGGCTCCCTGGGCATCGCCTTTTTCATGGCCCTGCTGTTGGCGTGCTCGGGACGGGTGACCCTGGTCCTCAGATGCTGGGCGGCCACGTTCGTGGTGCTGGCCGCGGCCCTGGTCACCGACCAGCAGCTCCGGGGCCACATCGCCCCCACGGACGGACTGCTCTCACTCGTCGTGGCCAGCAGCACGGCCATCGTCCTGTTCCTCGTCACGGCCCGGTCGGTTCTGGCCTCACCGTTGAGCTACTGATGACCCGGTTCCTCCTCCTCGGCGCCAACGGATTCCTCGGCTACCAGATCCGTCGGGCCATCCAGCGCGTCGACCGTACCGCCTATGTGGTGGCGGTCAGTGGGCACTCCTGGAGCCCCTCGGAGTCGCCCGCCTGTCAGTGGCAGCGGGTCGACCTGGTCCGTGCCTCGGTGGAGGACGTGGCCCTGCTGCTCGACTACTGCAAGCCCGACGTGGTCATCAATTGCGTCGGTTGCACGGTGGGGTCGGTGGACGAACTCGAGGCGGTCAACGTCTCGGTGGTCAGGAAGCTGCTGGAGGCGCTGACCCGGATCGATCCGGTCCGGTTGGTCCACCTGGGCTCGGCGGCGGAGTACGGGTGTCAGCCCCGGGGTGTGGCCTTGGCCGAATCGGCCACGGCCCGGCCCGTCGGGGACTACGGCCGGACCAAGTTGGTGGCGACCGATCTGGTCCTGGACCGGGTCGCCCGGGGGGACCTGGGAGCCACCGTGCTCCGGGTCTTCGATCCGGTGGGACCCGGGGCCCCGGGCCATTCGCTGGCGGGAACGGCCGTCCGGGAGATCCGCCGGGCCCTCGACCTCCGGGCCAGCTTCGTGACGCTGGGTCACCTGAGCTCGTGCCGGGACTTCCTGGCCGGCGCCGATGTCGCCGCCGCCGTCCTCCGGGCTGCCGGCAGTGCCGAGGTGCCGCCCCTGCTCAACGTGGGTCGGGGTGTGGCCATGTCGAGCCGTTCGATGGTGGAGCTCCTGGCCGCCGCGGCCGGGTTCGAGGGAGACATCTTCGAGTCGCGGGGAGGGGCCGGCCACGCCGCCCCGCCCGTGTGGCAGCAGGCCGACCTGACCCTCATCCGCCGTTATCTCCACTGGGTCCCAACCACGTCAATCGCCGAGGCCGCCAACGACCTCTGGCAGTCAGGAAGCTGAACCATGTGCGGAATCATCGGAGTCACCGGCGTCGACGACGCCCTTCCCCTGCTGATCGAGGGGCTGAGCCGACTGGAGTACCGCGGCTATGACTCGGCCGGTGTCGCGCTCATCTGCGGTGACACCCTGTGGCGGAACCGGGCCGCCGACGGCACGCACTCGGTCAGCGACCTCCGACCGTTCGGGGACGACGCCCCCGAACCATGCGGCAGTGGGATCGGTCACACCCGCTGGGCCACCCACGGGAAGCCGACCACGGACAACGCCCACCCGCACCTCGACTGCACCGGTCGCCTGGCCCTGGTGCACAACGGGATCATCGAGAACTATGACGAGATCGCCGGCGAGCTGGAGGCCGAAGGACATGTGCTGGCGTCGGAGACCGACTCCGAGGTGCTGGCCCATCTGGTCGAGAAGCAGATGGCTACCGGCTCCACGCTGTCGCACAGCCTGCGCTGGGCCCTGCGCCTGGTGCGGGGAACCTTCGCCGTGGCCGCCGTCCATGCCGACGAGCCCGACCTGGTGGTGGCGGCCCGTCGGGTGTCACCGCTGATCGTCGGCGTCGGTGAGGGAGCGTCCTATCTGGCCTCGGACATCCCCGCCCTCGTCGGTCTCACCCGCGACCTGTTCACCCTGGAGGACGACCAGATGGTGGAGCTCCGGCCCGGCGGGGTCACGGTGATGGGACCGGACGGCGCCTGCGTGCAGCCGAGGGCCCTGACCATCGACTGGCAGGTGGAGGCGTCCCGCCAGGGGGGCTACGACGATTTCATGACCAAGGAGATCCACGAGCAGCCCGATGCGGTGGCCGACACCCTGGCCGGACACCGACGGTCCGACGGAACGTTGGTCCTCGACTCGGCGGCGGACCTCAGCACCCAGGATCTCCGTGCCATCGAACGGGTCTGCATCGTCGCCTGCGGGAGCAGCTACCACGCCGCCATGGTGGCCAAGTACGCCATCGAGCAGTGGGCCCGCGTCCCCACCGAGGTCGACATCGCCAGCGAGTTCCGGTACCGGAATCCCATCCTCGACCACCGCACCCTGACCATCGGCGTCAGTCAGTCGGGCGAGACGGTGGACACCCTGCAGGGTCTGCGGGCCGCCCGGGAGGCCGGCTCCAAGGTGCTGGTGGTCTCCAACGTGGTGGACTCATCGATGACCCGGGAGGCCGACGGGGTCCTGTACACGCAGGCCGGCCCGGAGATCGGCGTGGCCGCCACCAAGACCCACCTTACCCAGATCGTGGCCCTGGAACTGCTGGCGTTGGTCATGGCCCAGGCCCGCCAGACCATGACGGTGGCGGCCAGTGATGCCATCATGCAGGAGATGCTGGGGCTGCCCGACATCCTCGACAAGGTGCTCGAGCGGTCCAAGGACGTGGCCGAGGTGGCTCAGGAGCTCACCGACGCCCGGGACTTCTTCTACCTCGGGCGCCATGTCGGCCATCCCGTGGCCATGGAGGGGGCGCTCAAGCTGAAGGAGATCTCGTATCTCCGGGCGGAGGGCTATCCGGCCGGTGAGCTGAAGCACGGCCCCATCGCCCTGATCGAGCCGGGCACCGTGGTGGTGGGCGTGGCCACCCGCAACTGCCTGTGGGAGAAGGTGTGCTCCAACATCCGGGAGGTCAAGAGCCGGGGCGCCACCATCGTCCTGGTGGGCAACGACGGCGACCTCCAGACGGCGGACCTGGCCGACCACGTGCTGTGGGTGCCCTCGGTGGCGCCCATGCTGTCTCCGGTCGTCGACGCCCTGCCCCTGCAGTTTCTGGCCTACTGGCTGGCGCAGGCCCACGGTCTCGACGTGGACCGACCCCGGAACCTGGCCAAGACGGTGACGGTGGAGTAGCGACGGCAGAGGTGTGACGGTGGAGGTGTGACGGTGGAGGGATGGCACGGAGCGTCACCCTCCCTCCGGTGCCACACTGATGACGGGCAGATCGTCGGGCGAAGGGGCACGGTGGGCAGACAACGAAAGCTGACGGCGGTGATCGTCGGCGTGGGAGTGATCCTGGCCGCCCTGGTGGTGTCCACCGCCACTGCGGACACCGCTCAGGGTTACCGACGATCCGGGTCCGGAGCCCCATGGCCCGGTGTGACCCCCTCGGCTCCCGGTGCGTCGACGGTGTCGGGGCCGACCACGCCCAGTGGCCGATCGGTCACCTGCACCCACGGGGCCGGATGCCGCCGCGGAACCACCTCCCCGGGATCCGCGCCGCACGTCGGCGGAGGGAGTGGACCCGGTAGCCCCGACGGCAATCCCGGCTCTTCGGGCCCGTCCACCACGACGGCCCCCTCGGCGGGAACGGGATCCTCGGCTACGGGAACCTCGGGTACCGGGCCTTCGGGAACCGTGGACACGTCCTCAACCACCACCCCGCCCGCTACCACGACCGCCGCCGCCCCCACCGGCGCGGCTGGGTCCTCAGGTGCGGGTCAGACGTGGTGGCGACCACCGACGGCGCTCTCCTGGCAGTGGGAGCTCGACCACCCGCTCGACCCGGCCAGTGCCAGCGACATGGGTACCGGCGTCTCCACCTACCTCGGGACCCCCGCTCCCGATCCCACCGTCTACGACATCGACGGTTTCGACAACACCGCGGCCACGGTCGGCGCCCTCCACGCCCGGGGTGATCACGCCATCTGCTACCTCGAGGTCGGGGCGGCCGAGAGCTATCGCCCCGACTACAGCCAGTTCCCCTCAACCGACCTGGGCAGCGTGGTCTCGGGCTACCCGGCGGAGCGGTACCTCGACATCAAGGACCCCACCGTGGTGAGGATCATCGAGGCCCGCATCGCCATGTGCGCCTCGAAGGGGTTCGACGCCGTCGAGCCCGACATCGACGACAGCTACACCGACACCACCGGCTTCTCCATCACGGAGACCCAGAACGTGCAGTACGACACCACCCTGGCGGCCTACGCCCACGGTCTGGGCCTGGGATGGGCCCTGAAGAACGGGGACGACCCCGGCTTCGCGGCGTCGATGCAGCCCGTCGCTGACTTCGTGATCGACGAGCAGTGCCACCAGTACGACACCTGCAGCTCGTTCCAGCCCTTCGCCTCGGCCGGCAAGGCGGTCCTCGAGGTCGAGTACTCGGAGGCTCCCACCCTGTTCTGTCCGGCGGCCAACGCCGCCAATGAGGACGCCCTGAAGATGGACGTCTCATTGAGCGGTGGCCGCCTACCCTGCCGCTGAGTGATCCACCCCCGCCGGCCCCGGGACGAGGCTGAGGCCCGGGCCCAAATTCCGGGGTGGTCGACTCCAATCCCGGGGTGCATGAGGAGAAGTTCCGGGGTAGCGGCCGGGTGGGGCCGTCCGTACGCTTGGACTCATGGGCGAGGTGCGACGGCGACGCTTCCGCTGATGTCGGCGTCCGGTAGTCGGTTCGGGGTGGGAACGGTGGTGTCCGTGGCCGTCCTGGCCTCGATGGCGGTGGGGTGCTTGCTACCATCGGCCACCATCGTCGACCGTCCCCCTGCTGCCTCCGGCCCGGCTCACGTCGTCCAGCACCTGGCCGTTCCGGCCTACGTCCATCCCGTGGCCGATGCCGCCTCGTGGGTGCAGCTCGGCGCCTCCCCTCTGGGAGCGGTCGGGATCGTCGTGGCCAACGTGGCCAACGGCCCGGGGTCGCGACCGGAGGCGGGCTGGGCCGCCGTGATCCACACCGCCCGGGCCGGGGGGAGCCGGGTGCTCGGCTACGTGGACACCGGCTATCTGGGCACTCCGTCACTGGCCCGACCGGACGGGCTGCCGACCCGTTCGGGGGCACTCGGAACGCAGGCCTGGCTGTCCCAGGTGGAGGCGGACATCGGTGCCTGGTACCGGTTCTACGGGGCTGACCTCGGGGGCATCTTCCTGGACGAGGGGACCAGCGCCTGTGGGCCCTCTTCCGGTTCCCACCAGTACGTCGACGAGTACCGGACCGTGCGGGACCGCCTGCAGGCGGCCCATCCGGGGGCGCTGACCGTGCTCAACCCCGGCGTCGTGGTGCCCCAGTGCTACCGCCACGCCGCCGATGTGCTGGTTACCTTCGAGGGCAGCTACGCCGACTACACCGGTACCCCGGACAGCCAGGGTCACGGCTACGAGCCCCTGCACTGGACGCCGGACGACGCCCACCAGATCTGGCACATCGTGTACGGCGCCACCTCCTCGGGGGAGATGGAGCAGGCCATGGCCCTCAGCAGGCAGCGGGGGGCCGGCTACGTCTACGTCACCGACGCCGGCCTGCCCAATCCGTTCGGGTCCCTACCTCCGGCCGACTACTGGGCCGCGGAGGTGGCACAGCAGGCACGCTGACACGGTGGCCTAGCGATGCCGGCGCGGTGGCGGTGCCGGTGGGCGGTGGGCGGTGGCGCCGCGGGCACATCGGCGCGGCGGTCTGTTGCCCGGGCGGGCTCACACCGCCGATGCGCGGAACATCTCTCCGGCGTCCCCGTCGGTGTCGTCACGACCGGCCAGAGCTTCGGGCAGGTCCGGGCGGCCGTCGACCCCCAGTTTGCGATACGCCTTGGCCAGGTGGCCCTCGACCGTCTTCAGCGTCACGTAGAGGTCGTCGGCGATCCGCTGATTGGTGAGTCCGTCGGCCGCCATGCGCACCACCCGGAACTCGGCCGGGGTAAGCGATTCGGGCCCGACCAGGCCCAGCCGACGGGGTCGCGCCCCGGCGGCCCGCAGTTGCTCACCGGCCAGCTCCAACAGCTGGTGGGCACCGCACAACGACGCCAGGCTGGCTCCCTGGCGCAGTACACCCCGGGCCTGTTCCTTGCGGTTGCGGTCGATGAGCGCCGTCCCCAGATCCACCAGCGCGTGGGCCTGCTCCAGACGGGCGTCGGAGGACTCGAGAACCGCCACAGCCTCGGTGAGCAGTTCGGTCCGGAGGGCGAGGTCGGGGGTGGCGGCGGCGCAGGCCCGAAGTGCCGTCCCGATGGTGCGGGCCGCTCCGAACGAGCGGGCCAGGCGCAGGTTCTCGTCGGCCAGCTGTCCCGCCTGCTCCCACGCCTCCAGCTCCACCAGCGCCATCACCGCATCGGCGCGCCACGGCACCATCGTCGGGTTGCAGAGCCCGGCCCGCTCGGCACCATCGCCGACGGCCGTGAACACCTCCAGGGCCTTTTCGGCGTGCCCCTGGGCCACGAGCAGCCGGCCCCGCTCGATCTGCGACAGTGCCCAGAAGGGGGTGAGCTCGATCCGCCCGGGCTCGGTCGACTGGGCCAACCGCTCGGCCTCGTCGAGCCTGCCCTGCTGCACGAGCACGTCGATGTGTCCGGTCACCGGGCGGCGGCCCGGCCCGGCGGTGTCCCGGTCCGACCACTCCTCGGCCCGCAAGCACTCGTCGTCCGCGGCCACCAGGGAGCCCTGCCACAACAGCGAGATGGCGGACAGCGCCGAGATCCGCCGTCGGAGAAGGAGCGGGTCAGCGGCGGTGGGTCGGGTCAGGGCGGCCCTCAGGACGTCGTCCACCGGGGCGAAGCGATCGACGCTGAGCAGCCCGAGCAGAGCGGTGGTCTGGACCCAGGCCCCGGTCGGGTCGGCGCCGACCAGCTCATCCAGGTCGACGACCTGTTCGAGCGTCGCCGCCACCTCGTCGGCGGACGGGCCGGGGTCGGACAGCACATCGTCGAGGCTGACGGCGGAGCGGGCACGCCGGGCCACCGCCGTCCCGTTGTCGCCGGGCTCGGCCAGGAGGGTGCGGAGCCGGTCCAGACACTCGATCCTGCGATCGACCGGGTCCGAAGCCACGGCCAGGATCAGCTCCAGCTCGATCCTGAGGTCCCGCTCGCCCCCGGCGACCTGGTGGCGCAGCGTCAGCAGCGTGGCCAGCGTCTCCGCCCTCAGGCCCGGATCCCCGGCCAGATGGCCGAGCAGGTCCACGCCGACGCTCACCGCGGCGGCGGCGTCGAAGTCCCCGAGCTCCACGGCATGCCGGAGATGGCCGAGAGCCAGCGGCCCCCGGTCGGCCACCTCGGCCGCGGCCAGGTCGAGGAGGAGGGTGGCGCGGCGTTCGGACAGCGGGGATTCGGCCAGAGCCCGTTCGTGGCAGCGAAGGGCCAGGTCACCCTGGCCGGCAGCCCGGGCGCGGCGGCCGATCTGTTGCAGGCGGTCAACGACCGCGGCGTCGCCGACGGGCTCGGTGGCGAGCAGGTGCCCGGCCACGGTGGCCCCGTCGGCACCGTGGGCGTCGAGGAGCTGCGCGGCGGCGGCGTGGAGCTGGGAGCGCCGGGCCGTCGGGATGTCGTGATAGACGGCCCACCGGATGAGCGGCGAGGTGAACCGGAACGGCCGACCGGGGCGAAGAAGCTCCATCTGCTCAGCGTCGTCGGCCGACTGCTCGGCGGTGAGGGCATCCACCGTGGCGAGCTGGCGTGTCACGGTGGGGTCGGCCACCTCACCCAGTATGGCGGCGGCCTGGAGGAGGTCGGTGGCCGCCGTCGGCAGCCGGGCCAGCCGGCTCAGCACGAACTGGGTGATCTTCGGAGCCCGGACCAGTGCCACCGAGGAACTCATCGACGCGGTCGGGACCACGGCACCACGCAGTAGCGAGGGCAGCAGCGCCTTGAGGAGGAAGGGCGAACCTCCGGTGGCTTCGGTGCACGCCCGCACGAACTGCGGGTCGGGTTGAACCTCGAAGAGGCCGGCCAGGATGGCGTCCACGCTGGCGTCGTGCAGGGGCTCGAGGAAGAACTGCCGGGTGTCCGGTTCGGTGAGCAGTCCGTCGACGGGTCGGAGACCCACGCCGGCGTGGAGGGGGCGGGCACTCACCACCACCCAGATCTGCTGATGCTCGAGTCGGCGGACCAGGAATTGGAGCGCGCCGAGGGTCTCGGGATCGGCCAGGTCGGCATCGTCGACCACCAGCAGTACCGGGGCCACCTGGCGGAGGGTCAGCAACAGGCGGTGGAACAGGGAGGGGATCCGATGGAGATCGGACGGTGGCTGATCGGCCGGCGGCTCATCGGCCGGCGACACGGGGCGGTCCGCCAGCAGCAGTTCGAGGGCGTGGGCCCGCTCCCGCGCCTCCTCGTTTCCGTCCGCCCGGGCCTCGGCCGACTCGACGAGCCGGCCCAGCACGGCGAAGGGGGTCCGCTGCTCGACCACGCCTCCGGTGGCTCGGAGCACCAGGCAGCCGGCTCGGGCGGCCACGTCGGCGGCCGCGTTGATGAGGGCGGTCCGGCCCGAGCCCCACGGCCCCTCGACGGCGATGCAGCGGCTGGGCACGGGGAGCGAACCGGTGAAGACGGCCTCGAACTCGTCGAGGAACGGGCCCCGCTCGAACAGCCGGGGTCCCCGCTGGCCCCGGGACCGGCGGTCCGGCGCCGGGGCGGGGGAGTCGGTCATGGTCATGACCGCAGCCCAGGGTCCTCGACACCGGCCGGTCCGGCGGCGCGTCCCACCGAGGACCGGGGACCTGTCACTTCGAGAACGGTTTGCATGGGAAACAGCCCTGCCCCTGCTGGATCGCTCGCACTATGGGAATTGAACGATGAGACGGTGGATTCGCTCTCGCGAAGTGACCATGTAGCCACTGAGAGCGCCCACTCAGCATGGTATGGCACAGAACGCGGTTAAGGCAACGGGCGGCGGCCCCGAGATCGTGTCTGCGGCCCACACTGGGGGACGGGTCGTCGGGGACGGATAGCGTGCGCACGGTGAGCCCGGCGGGAACGAACGGCCCAGGTCAGGAGCGGTCGGCAGACAGGCGGTTCGTCCTGGCGGTGGACCTGGGCACCAGCGGACTCAAGGTCGGCCTGGTGTCGTTGACGGGGGTGATCGCCTGGCACGAGCAGGTCCCTCTCACGACGCTGGTGGACGGGGACGCCGCCACGCAGGACGCCGCCCGGTGGTGGGAGCTGCTCCGACGTGCGGCGAGGCGGGGGTTGGCCTCGGGCGCCGTGCCCCCGAACCGGGTGGTGGCGGTCAGCGTCACCGGACAGTGGGCCAGCACCGTACCGGTGGACGAGGAGGGCGAACCGGTGGGGCCGTGCCTCCTGTGGATGGACACCAGGGGGCGGGACTACTCCCGGGAGGTCATCGCCGGACCGGTAGCCGGGTACGCGCCGGTCACGGCCCTCACCTGGATCCGGCGGTCCGGCGGCGCCCCGTCTCCGTCGGGGGCCGATCCGATCGGACACATCCGCTACCTGCAGGCGGCGGAGTCGGGGTCATCCCGGTCCCCGTCCCGGCCCCGGACACCGGCCCGGTGGTTCCTCGAGCCCGTCGACTACCTGTCGATGTGCTTCACCGGCACGGCGGTGGCATCCCACGCCTCCATGGTCGGAGCGTGGCTCACCGACAACCGGCACACGGAGGTGCTGGAGTACGACCCGGTGCTGGTGGGCCGGTCCGGCGTCGACCTCAGCCGGCTGCCCCCGCTGCGTGCCACCGGCACGGTGATCGGCACGGTCCGTCCCGGTGTGGCCAGCGACCTCGGGCTCCCCGGCGGCGTGCAGGTCGTGGCCGGGACGCCGGATCTCCACTCGGCGGCCTGCGGGGCCGGGGCCGTCCTCGACTACCAGGGCCATCTGGCCGTGAGCACCAGCGCCTGGATCGGTGCGCCGGTGCCGTTCAAGAGGACCGACGCCCTCCATCAAGTAGCCAGTGTCCCCGGTCTGGCGCCCGGCCGGTATCTGATCGCCGACAACCATGAGACCGGTGGGGCCTGCCTCGACTGGGTGTGCGGCGTGGTGCCCGGACTGCTCGAGGCCGACGGTCGTCCTGACTTCGACGGGGCCGTGGCCCTGGCGGCGCAAGCCCGGCCCGGCTCCTCGGGGGTGCTGTTCACACCGTGGCTGCGGGGCGAGCGGTCGCCGGTCGACGACCGCCGGGCGCGGGCCGGGTTCCACAACCTCTCACTCACCGTCGACCGCGCCGATCTGGTGCGGGCGGTCCTCGAGGGCGTGGCGTACAACAACCGGTGGCTCCACGAGGCGGTGGAGCGTTTCGCCCGGCGGCGCCTCGACCCGCTGAGGATGGTCGGAGGAGGGGCCCAGTCGGACCTGTGGTGCCAGATCCACGCCGACGTGATGGACCGCACCATCGAGCGGGTGGACTCGCCGGTGCTGGCCAATCTGCGGGGGGCGGCCCTCATCGCCGGCATGGCCCTCGGGGCGGTCCGGCCGTCGGAGGTTGGGACCCTGGTGGGTGTGGATACGGTGTTCCGACCGGACCGGGACCACCGGGCCACCTACGACCGCCTTTTCCGTGAGTTCCCCAAGCTCTACCGCGCCCAGCGGGGCATGTTCGGCCGGCTCAACGGCCGGCCCAGTGTTACCCGACGACGGCCCCGCTGAGGGACCCGGGCCTGGTGGGGCGGTGCCGTGCTCCCGCCGTGGCTACCATGGCCGTCGGCGGCCAGCAGACCCGGTAGGAGCGGGGTCCGGTCAAGGGAAATAGGGGGACGTGCCGATGGGCCGACGAGGGTGGGTGCCGGTTGCCGCCGTGGCCGTCATGATGGCCGGTTCATCGGTGGGATGGTCGGGGGCGGCGGCCTCGGCGTCGATCACATCTCCGGTGTCCTCCCCCTCTCCGGCGACGCCCACCACCCCCGCCACAGCGGCGCCCACCACCCCCGCCACAGCGGCGCCCACATCCACCGCCACGGCGGCCACGACGGGGCCCACCGCCCCGGCCCTGGCCGCGCCCACCGCCCCGGCCGCGGCGGCGCCCACGTTCAGCGGTCACGGCTCGATCGACCAGGCCTACCTCCTCGGAGGCCTGCCCGGAACTACGGCGGTGCTGGTCAACGCCTTCGGCCGCCAGGTGGGCAGCGGGACCGTCGACGCCCAGGGAAGCCTGATCGTCCGCAACGTGCCGCCCGGGCCCGGCTACGCCTTCCGCGTGACGGCCGGGACCACAGTGACCTCCACGCCCCGGTTCCGCGTCCTGTCCACCAGCGACACCCCGCCCGAGTCGTTCTACAGCGACCAGCATCTCAACGTGGGACTGAACTACATCACCATGCGGGACGGCGTGTCGTTGGCGGCCACGGTGCGACTGCCGCCGGGCAAGACCCTGGCCGACGGACCGTTCCCCACGGTGATCGAGGAGTCGGGCTATGCCATCGCCTCCCCGCACAGCCTCATCGACGCCGAACTGCACCTGAACGGCGAGAGCACGTCGGACCCCCTGGTCCCCGACAGCGCCACCGTGGTCGGCTCGCTGGTGGCACCCCTGCTCGGCTTCGCCACCATCAGCCTCCAGATGCGGGGCACCGGCTGCTCCGGTGGGGCCTTCGACCTCTTCGACCTGCCCACCACCTACGACGGGTACGACGCCGTGCAGATCGCCGCCGCCCAGCCGTGGGCGGCCAACCACAAAGTGGGGATGGTGGGCATCTCCTTTTCGGGCATCTCCCAGATGTTCGTGGCCGGGACCCGGCCCCCGGGCCTGGCCGCCATCGCCCCCATGAGCCTCACCGACGACCTCTACTCGACGGGCTTCCCCGGAGGCATGTTCAACCGCGGGTTCGCCGGGTCGTGGTTGGCGCAGCGCCAGAGCGACGCCGAGGTGGCGCCCGCCGGCGGCCTCGAGTACGCCAAGGTGCTCATCCAACAGGGGGACATCCAGTGCCTGGCCAACCAGGCGCTCCACGGCCAGGCCCAAAACATCCAGACCCTGCTGAGCCAGGCCTCCCACTACGTACCCTCGCTGTACAGCCAGCGGTCCCCGTCCACCTGGGCCCGGCTGGCCGACGTTCCCGTGTTCGTCTCCGGCGCCTTCCAGGACGAGCAGACCGGCGGTCAGTGGCCGGCCATCATCAAGGAACTGTCCCATGACCCCCGGGTGTGGGCCACCATCACCAACGGGACCCACATCGACTCGCTGGGGCCGGGCGCCATCACCCGGTGGCTGGAGTTCCTCGACCTCTACGTGGCCGACAAGGTCCCCACGCCGTCGCCCCCGTTGACCTCGCTGGCTCCGGCGCTGTACTCGGAGGTGGTCGGCGCCCCGTCGGGCCCGGTGGCCCCGGTGGGCTACACCGACGAGCCCACCCTGGCCGCGGCCCGGGCCGCCTTCGAACAGCAGGCCCGTGTGCGGGTGCTGTTCGACAACGGCGGCGGGAGTGCCGGGCCCGGGGCCATGCAGCCGGTGTGGAGCCAGGACTACACCTCGTGGCCCCCACCCCAGGCCGTGCCCACCAGCCTCCGACTCGGTCCGGGGGGTTCGCTCACGCCGGCCCCGACTGGTGGCGCCCGGCCCCAGGCGTCCGCGGGGACCGTCTCCTTCCGACCCGATCCGTCGGCCCGGCCGGTCGACGACCTCCCCACCGGCAACGTCTGGGCCGCCCTTCCGCCCTACCAGTGGGTCCCGGCCAGTGGGACCGACGGGGTCGGGTTCATCAGCGCTCCGTTGACCGCCGACGTGGTGGCCGTCGGTCCGGCCAGCCTCAACCTGTGGGTGGAGAGCACGGCGGCCGATACCGACCTGCAGGCCACCATCTCCGAGGTGCGGCCCAACGGGCAGGAGCTGTTCGTGCAGACCGGGGAGCTGCGGGCCAGTGACCGCACCCTCAACCGGTGGGCGTCGACGGCCACCGACCCCGTGCCCACCTACGCCGCCGCCACGGCGTCCCCGCTGCCCGGGGGCCGGTTCACCGAGGTCCGCATACCCATCGAGCCGTTCGCCTACGCCTTCCGGACCGGCTCCCGGATCCGGGTGTCCATCACCGCCCCCGGGGGGGACCGGCCGGCCTGGCAGTTCGCCACCTATCTGACCGGCGGCACCGTCACCGACACCATCGGGCTGGGAGGCTGGCACCCCTCGGCCCTCGTCCTTTCGGTGGTGCCCGGGGTCACCCCGCCGGACGCCGCGCCGGCCTGTCCCTCCCTGCGGGGCCAACCGTGCCGGACCTACGTGGCCGCGGCCAACGGGGGATGAGGGGCGTCGGCACTACGGTCGGCTCCATGGCCGGGCCAGCGTGACGACAGCGTGACCGGGCCGTGACCATCCGTCCGTGGCGCGACCATCTGCCCCCCGGTCGGGACATGGCGGTGTCCGAGCTCTCGTCGGCGGGCACACTGTTGCGGGCCTGGTCCCGTGGCTGGAGTGAGCACCCCGGGGCCCGCCTGTGGTGGGAGCCCTCCTCCGGAGTATCCATCCGGTCGGACCCGACCGATACCGCCGGGCGGTGGTGGACCGCCGATGAGTTCGACGCCGCCACCCGCGGCGCCGCCGGACGACTCCGCGCCGCCGGACTGGGGACCGGTGACCGGGTGGTGTGGTCGACGCCGTCGTCGGTGGCCTCCCTGGTGGCCCATGTCGGGGCGTTGCGGGCCGGGCTGGTGGTGGTTCCGGCCAACACCGCCTACTCCGAGCGGGAGCTGGCCCATATCGTCGCCGATGTCGGGGCGGCCGCCGCCATCGTCGAGCGCGCCGACCAGGCCGAGTGGGTGCGCCGGGCTGCACCCGGGCCCGTCGTGGTGACCGGACCGGACCTCGACCTCCCCGACGGCGACCCGGGCCCGGTCGACGCCGCCGGGCCCGACGATCCCGCGCTGATCTGCTTCACCTCGGGGACCACCGGTGTCCCCAAGGGGGCGGTGCTCCGTCACCGGAACCTGCTGGCGGCCACGGCGTCGGTGACGGCGGCGTGGCGCTGGACCGCCGAGGACCGCCTGGTGCACTGCCTGCCCGTCTTCCACGCCCACGGTCTGGCCGTCGGCGTGTATGGCACCCTGCTGGCCGGGGGTTCGGCCGTGCTCCTGCCCGGATTCGACCCGGGGGCCGTGGTGGCGGCGGCCGAGGACCACGCCACCACCCTCTTCTTCGGGGTGCCCACCATGTACCACCGACTGGTCGCCTCCGGTCAGGTGGGACGCCTCGGGGGCCAGCGGCTGTGCGTGTCCGGCTCCGCCCCGCTGTCGGCGGATCTGCACCGAGCGGTCACGGCGGCCAGCGGGATCGTGGTCCTGGAGCGGTTCGGCATGACCGAGACGTTGATGAACGTGTCCAATCCCTACGAAGGGGAGCGACGGGCCGGCACGGTGGGATTCCCCCTCCCCGGCGTGGAGGTCCGGCTGGCCGGCGACGGCGAGATACTGGTCCGGGGGCCCAACGTGTTCGACGGCTACTGGGAGCGCCCCCAGGCCAACGCCGAGATCTTCGTGGCGGCCGACGACGTCGCCGCCGGGGGTGCGCCGTGGTTCCGGACCGGCGATGTGGGGGAGGAGTCCGACGGCTACCTGGTGATCAGGGGGCGGACCAAGGAGCTGATCATCTCCGGGGGGTTCAACGTCTACCCCGGCGAGGTCGAAGACATCCTGGCCACCCACCCGGCGGTGTCCGAGGTGGCCGTGACCGGGACGGCCTCGGCCGAGTGGGGCGAGGTGGTGACGGCGTGGATCGTCGCCGACGGTCCGTCGCCGTCCGTCGAGGATCTGGCCCGGTTCACGGACTCGACGCTGGCACCGTACAAGCGGCCCCGGCTGGTCCACGTGGTCGACGAGCTACCCCGCAATGCCCTGGGCAAGGTGGTCCGGAGCCGACTGGGCGACTAACCACAGCCGCGCCGCATGGAGGATCCGCCCGACCCAGGGGTCCGGGCCTACTCGTGGAAGTCCCCGACCTCGAGGCGCAGCTTCTTGATGATCCGCATCAGGTGAGCGAGGTCGCTCGGGCTGAGCCCGTCCAGACCGAAGGCGACCTCGTTGACGGCCCGGGTGGCTCGCTTGGCCAGTCGGCGCCCCTCGTCGGTGATCTCGGCCAGGGTGGTCCGACCGTCGGTCGGATGGGGGAGGCGGCGGACCAGACCCTGTTGTTCGAGCCGGTCGATGATGTTGGTCACGCTGGTGGGGTGGATCATGAGTCGCTGCCCCATCTTCCCCAGGGGCAGCACGCCCCGCCGGCTGTAGAGGAGGAGCACCAGGCCCTCGTAGCGGGCGAAGGTCAGCCCGAAGGGCCGCAGGGCCCCGTCCACTGCGGCCAGCACCACCTGCTGGGCCCGCATGATCGAGGTGGCCGCGGCCATGGCGTCGCTGACGTCGGGCTGCCAGCGGGCCGACCACTGGAGGCGTGCCTCTTCGATAGGGTCGAACTCGAGGGGTTCGGTGGCCACCGGATGACGCTATCCGGTCCCCGAGGCCGATCGAGAGCGTCCGGGCCCGACCGGGGCGAGGAGGAACGTGCCGACACTCGAGGACGACCGTGGCCACCCCGTCGCCCTGGAGGATCATCCCGTCCGGGTGGTCTCGTTGGTGCCGTCCCTCACCGAGGCCCTGGCCGCCACCGTGCCCGACCGGCTGGTGGGGGCGACCGACTGGTGCACCCATCCGGCCGGGCTCGACGTCACCCGGGTGCGGGGGACGAAGAATCCCGACCACCGGGCCATCGCCGCCCTCCACCCCGACCTGGTGGTGGCCAACCAGGAGGAGAACCGGCGGGTCGACGTGGAGCGCCTCCGTGCCGGCCGGCATCGCCGGTGTGGGTGACGGTGGTGGAATCCGTCGACCAGGCCCTCGGCTCGATGCGCCGGCTGCTCGTCGACGTTCTCGGGGCCGACGAGCCCGAATGGCTGGCGCGGTCCACGGCCGAGTGGGGACGTCCGACCGAGCTGCCCCCGGCCCGGGTGGTGGTGCCCATCTGGCGGGACCCGTGGATGGTGGTGGGGGCGTCGCACCTTCAGCGGTGACATGGTGGTCCGCCTGGGCCTCACCCATCCCTTCGGCCGTGGTCAGGATCGCTATCCGAAGGTCGACCTGCCCGAACTGGTGGCCGTGGGGCCCGAGCTGGTCCTGCTGCCCGACGAGCCCTACCCCTTCGCCCCCGACGACGGCCCCGAGGCCTTCGCCGACATCCCTACGGCCCTGGTGTCGGGTCGGGACCTCACCTGGTACGGACCGTCCATGGCCACGGCGCGGGCCGCCCTGTCGTCCCGGGTCGAGGCGGCGCTGCGACTGGGCTGAGCGCGAAGGCGGGACTGAGCGGGAAGGCGGGACTGAGCGGGAAGGCGGGACTGACCGGGACAGAGCGGAGCTGCTCAGACGTTCCGGCGGTAGGCCCCGCCCACTTCGAAGAGCGTGGCGGTGATCTCGCCCAAGGTGGCGTGGCGCACCGTGGTCATCAGCTCGGCGAAGACGTTCCCGCCCTGGAGGGCGGTCCGGCGCAGCGAGTCGAGGGCCGCCTCCCGGTCGAGGGCGTGCCGACCCTGGTACTCACGGAGCCGGGTCAGCTGGCGCTGCTTCTCCTCCTCGGTGGAGCGGGCCAGCTCCATCGGCTCGTGGGGGCCGTCCTGGGTCGGGGCGGTGAAGGTGTTGACGCCGACGATGGGGAGGGTCCCGTCGTGCTTCTTGTGCTCGTAGAGCATGGAGTCGTCCTGGATCCGCCCCCGCTGGTAGCCGGTCTCCATGGCCCCGAGCACCCCGCCCCGCTCGCTGATCCGGTCCAGCTCGGCCAGCACCGCCTGCTCCACCAGGTCGGTGAGCTCCTCCACGATGAAGCTGCCCTGGAGAGGGTTCTCGTTCATGGCCAGGCCCCACTCCTTGGTGATGATCATCTGGATGGCCAGGGCCCGGCGGACCGACTCGGCGGTGGGCGTGGTGACGGCCTCGTCGTAGGCGTTGGTGTGCAGGCTGCCGGCGTTGTCGTAGATGGCACACAGGGCCTGCAGGGTGGTGCGGATGTCGTTGAACGCCATCTCCTGGGCGTGCAGCGAACGGCCCGAGGTCTGGACGTGGTACTTGAGCTTCTGGGAGCGCTCGTTGGCTCCGTAGCGCTCCTTCATGGCGATGGCCCAGATGCGACGGGCCACCCGGCCGATCACCGTGTACTCGGGATCCATGCCGTTGGAGAAGAAGAAGGAGAGGTTGGGGGCGAAGTCGTCGACGTCCATCCCCCGGGCCAGGTAGGACTCCACATAGGTGAAGCCGTTGGCCAGGGTGAAGGCCAACTGGGTGACGGGGTTGGCCCCGGCTTCGGCGATGTGGTAGCCGGAGATGGACACCGAGTAGAAGTTGCGGACCTGGTGCTCGATGAACCATTCCTGCATGTCGGCCATGACCCCGAGCGAGAACTCGGTGGAGAAGATGCAGGTGTTCTGGCCCTGGTCCTCCTTCAGGATGTCGGCCTGCACCGTCCCCCGCACGGTGCGGAGCACCTCGGCGGCGACGGCCTCGACGCTCGTCCGGCGGTGGCCGGGCGGCCCTGCTCGGACTGGAGTCGGTCGAGCCGCTGGTCGATGGCGGTGTTGAGGAACATGGCCAGAATGGTCGGGGCCGGCCCGTTGATGGTCATGGACACCGAGGTGGTCGGGTCGCAGAGATCGAACCCGTCGAACAGGGCCTTCATGTCGTCGAGGGTGGCGATGGAGACGCCCGAGGTGCCGATCTTGCCGTAGATGTCGGGGCGCTCGTCGGGGTCGAAGCCGTACAGGGTCACCGAGTCGAAGGCGGTGGACAGGCGGGTGGCGGGCTGGCCCTCGGCCAGCAGATGGAACCGGCGGTTGGTCCGGAAGGCATCACCCTCGCCGGCGAACATCCGGGCCGGGTCCTCGCCCTCCCGCTTGAACGGGAACACGCCGGCGGTGAAGGGGAAGTGGCCGGGCAGGTGCTCGGCCCGCAGCCAGCGGACCAGCTCGCCATGCTCGGTGACCCGGGGGAGGGCCACCCGGGGGATGCGGCTGCCCGACAGCGAGGTCCGCCACAGGACGGGATGACCCGGGCAGCGTCCGGGGCGGCCCGGTCCGGTTCGGGGTCGACGCCGTCCCCGCCGTCGAAGGTCAGGGTGGACCGGAGCTCGTCCCACTCCTCGAGCAGGCGCCGGCCCTCGGGGTCCCGCTCCTGCGTCGATCTGGGACAGGCAGGGCGCCCAGGTCGCCGGTGTCGACGCCGCGCGCCTGGCCGAGGGCACGGACGGCGGCCACCTGCTCGGCCTGTCGGGCCTCGTCGGCCAGTCGCCCGGTGGTGGCGTGATAGCCCTCGACGGCCTCGGCGATCTCGGCCAGGTAACGGCGCCGGTTGGCCGGGACGATGGCCGAGGCGTGTGTCGACTGGCGACCGTCGATCGGCGCCAGCACCCCGTCGGTTGCCGCCAGGCCTTCGGTCGCTCAGCCGGTCCTTCAGCCGGTGGAACAGGGCGGTGACCCCGTCGTCGTTGAACCGGGAGGCGATGGTGCCGAACACCGGCTCTCTTCCCGTCGGCGCCGAGGAGCCCCGGTGGTCCCGGCCCCACTGCCGGCACACCTGGCGGAAGGCGTCGTCGGCGCCCCGGCGGTCGAACTTGTTGATGGCCACCACGTCGGCCAGCTCCAGCATGTCGATCTTCTCGAGCTGGGAGGCGGCACCGTACTCGGGGGTCATCACGTAGAGGGATACGTCGGCGATCTCGGTCACGGCGGCGTCGCCCTGGCCGATGCCAGGGGTCTCCACGATGACCAGGTCGAATCCGGCGGCACCGCATGCCGCCACCACCAGCGGGAACCGGGCCGGCAGCTCGGACGCCGATCCCCGGGTGGCCAGGGAACGGAAGTAGACGTTGGGCGAGTCGATGGCGTTCATGCGGATGCGGTCCCCGAGCAGGGCGCCGCCGCCCCGGCGTCGGGTGGGGTCGACGGCCAGTACGGCGATGGACAGCTTGTCCTCCTGATCGAGACGGAACCGGCGGATCAGCTCGTCGGTCAGCGACGACTTCCCCGAACCTCCGGTGCCGGTGATGCCCAGCACCGGAGCGATGCTCTGTCCGAGCGGGACCGGAGCGTCTCGGCACTGGTCGGCATCGATCGGTGCCGGCCTCGATGCGGGTGATCCACCGGGCCAGGGCCCGGTGGTCGCCGGCCAGCGAGGGCGTCCGGGGCGGGTGGGGGACCGGCGGCCAGGTCGCGGTCGCACTCCTCGACCAGGAGGTTGATCATGTGGTCGAGGCCGAGGCGCTGCCCGTCGGAGGGCGAGAAGATCCGCCGCACGCCGTAGGCCTCGAGCTCCTCGATCTCGGACGGGACGATGACCCCGCCCCCACCGCCGTAGACCAGGATGTCGTCGCGGCCCTCGGCCCGCAGCCGGTCGACCAGGTAGCGGAAGTACTCCATGTGGCCGCCCTGGTAGGAGCTGATGGCCACGCCCTGGACGTCCTCGTCGATAGCTGCCGTGGCCACCTGCGTCCACCGAACGGTTGTGGCCCAGGTGGATGACCTCGGCCCCCTGGGACTGCAGCAGCCGCCGCATGATGTTGATGGCGGCGTCGTGGCCGTCGAACAGGCTGGCGGCGGTGACGAACCGGACCGGGTGCTCGGGCCGGTGGAGCTCGGTCACCATGAGGGCGCGCGGACCGATCGGGACGGGCCCGGGGGGATCGATGGCGGGGGCATGGGAGGAAGATTACTACAACGTCCTACTAAATGTCGATGGGCCCTGGCCGGTTGGGAGCAGCCCGGCCGGTCGGAAGTAGTGTCCACGGAGCGCCGGACACGGCACCGGGACGCGGTGTCCGGACGGTGGGGGCGTGGTTGCGCTCCCGGGCCGGTCGGTCGACCACCGACGGATGACACGGATGACACGGAGGACAGGACCATGGAGTTCGAGGAGATCGAGTACGCGCTGTCCGATGGCATCGCCACCATCACTCTCAACCGACCGGACCAGCTGAACGCCTTCAACGCCCCGATGGTCATCGAGGTGCTGGAGGCCATCGACCGGGTGGATGGCGACGACGACGTGAAGGTCGTCATCCTGACCGGCAAGGGGAGGGCGTTCAGCGCCGGCGCCGACCTGTCGGCCGGGGCCCAGACCTTCGACTACGACGACGAGCGGAGCATGGGGGCGGTCGGCGCCGAGCGGGTGGCCGACGCGCCGGCACCGCGGGACGGATGTGGCCGGATCACCCTGCGGCTGTTCGACTGCCTCAAGCCGGTGATCTCGGCCGTCAACGGGGCGGCGGTGGGGATGGGGGTGACCCTGCTGCTGGCCACCGATATCCGCCTGGCCTCGGAGCGGGCCCGGTTCGGGTTCGTGTTCACCCGCCGGGGCATCGCCCCCGAGGGGGCGTCCACCTGGTTCCTGCCCCGGCTGGTCGGTGTGGCCCAGGCCGCCGAGTGGCTCTACACCGGCCGCCTGTTCGACGCCGAGGAGGCCTTGGCCGGGGGACTGGTGCGGAGCATCCACCCGCCCGAGGACCTCATGGAGGCGGCCCGGGGCCTGGCGGCGGAGATCGCCGAGACGGCCCCGATCTCGGTCGCCCTCACCCGTCGGATGCTGTGGCGCATGCTCGGGGCCGATCATCCGATGGCCGCCCACCGGGCCGACTCCCGTGCCGTCTATGCCACCGGGGCCGGGCCCGACGCCCATGAGGGCGTCATGTCGTTCCTCGAGAAGCGTCCCGCCCACTTCACCGGCCGGCCCTCGATCGAGCTTCCCGACGTCTTCCCGGACTGGGTCGACCCCACCTATTCGTAGGAACGGCGCCCAGGTCGTTAGCACCGACATCGGGGAGGTCGACTGCTCGTACCCATCATCCTGGGGCGGACGGCGGGTGATGGACGGGATGCACCGGGTCGCCCGGGCCATTCTCGACGGCCGTTTCGACCGTCGGGGCTGCGCGGTTCGTGGTCGAGCCCGAGCCCGACTTCAGGAACTGCTCCCCCGAAGACCTGTCTGCCCTACTCAGGCGCTGCGGGTCTGAGGTGGACTTCCGTTCTCCGGATGGACCGTGACCCCGACACTGTCCCCGCCCATGTCCGGCCGGTCGAGGTCGGGCCGGGGCGGCCTCTCAGTCGGACGAGGGGAGGGGCTTGGCTTCCTTCAGACCGAAGGGCTGTCCATCGACGGCCAGTACGCCCTCACCGGGCTTGCTGCACAGCAGTTCGACCGTCTGGTCATCGTTCACGTACCGCTTGCCCAGCAGGGTGGATCCCTCGCTGCCGGGTTGGATCGCCCCTGCCGGCGCCTCCTCGTCGAGGCCCACCACCGGTACGCCACCGATGGTGATGGCGACATCCCCTGCAGGTGCACGGATCACGACAACCTCAGTGCTGCCCACTGCGCTGCGCAAGCGTGTCCCAGGCTTCAACTCCACGACGAGTCCTTTCTTTGGCCGTTGCCGGGCCGAGGATACATCCATTCGGGGTGGGTCGGATGCTGACGGTCCAGGTCCGATGGCCACGCAATCCGGGGCGCGGAGGGCAGGCGACGGCCGACCCGACCCGGTCGCCACCGGCGGGAGGTGGATACACTCCCGGCATGAGGACCCACCGGGAAGCTGGCCCATCTACCCACCCGACGGCCCGACGATGAGGGCGCCGCAGTGAGTCGTCCCCTCCCCCAGCTCACGCCGGAGAACGAGTTCTTCTGGACGTCGGGAGCCGACGGCGTGCTCCGCTTCCGGCGTTGTCAGGTGTGCCGGTCGTACCAGCACCCACCCGGTCCGATCTGTCGGACCTGCGGTTCCGACCAGTTGACTCCCGAGGCGGTCAGTGGCCATGGGGTGGTCGTGGGGTTCACGGTCAACGAGCACCAGTGGAGTCCGGACTTTCCTCCCCCCTATGTGGTGGCGATGGTGGCCATCGACGAAGACCCCCGGGTCCGTCTCACCACCAATCTGGTCGACATCCCGGCGGATCGGATCGTCGTCGGGCTACGGGTCACCGTCCGCTTCGAGCCGGTGGAGGACGTGTGGCTCCCCATGTTCACGGTCCGACCCGACCGGACCGATCTCGGCCCCCTCCCCCCGGATGAGCGTGCCGCCGACTTCGTCCGGCCGATGGCCAGCCCCGACAAGTTCGAGCAGCGGGTGGCGCTGACCGGCATCGGGAAGTCCGCCATCGGCCGCCGACTGGGCGTGGAGCCGCTGAGCCTCACCGTCGAGGCGTGCCGCCGCGCCGTGGCCGACGCCGGCCTGACCATGGCCGACATCGACGGCCTCTCGACCTACCCCGGGGGGGCGGCGGCGGGAGGCCACTCGGAAGGGGGCGTCACCGCCCTCGAGGAGAGCCTGCGTATCCGGCCCACCTGGTTCAACGGGGGAGCGGAGCTTCCGGGCCAGGGAGGGTCGGTGGTGGCCGCCATGCTGGCCGTGGCGGCCGGCCTGTGTCGACACGTGCTGTGCTTCCGGACCGTGTGGGAGGCCACCGCCCAGGACCGTCAACGCCGGGGACCACCGCCGTCGGGCGGGGCGAGGGTCGACGGGGATTTCATGTCGTGGCGGCTGCCCTTCGGGGCCATGAGCGCCGGCAACTGGATCGCCATGAACGCCTCGAACCACTTCGCCCGCTTCGGCACCACGCGTGACGCCCTGGCTACTGTCGCCATCAATGCCCGCACCTTCGCCGGGTTGAATCCCGATGCCATCTACCGACAGCCGCTGACCGTGGACGACTACTACGGGGCCCGCATGATCACGACACCGTTCGGCCTCTACGACTGCGACGTGCCCTGTGACGGCTCGATCGCCATCGTGGTGTCGGCGATCGACACGGCCAGGGACCGGCCGCACCCTCCTGTGCTCGTCGATGCGGTGGGCACCCAGATCACCGAGCGGGTGAGCTGGGACCAGGGCACGTTGAGCCACGAACCCCAGACCGCCGGCCCGGCGGCCCATCTGTGGTCGAGGACATCCTTGCGGCCGGACGATGTGGATGTGGCCGAGCTGTACGACGGCTTCACCTTCAACTGTGTGAGCTGGCTCGAGGGGCTCGGCTTCTGCGGCATCGGCGAGGCCGGTGACTTCCTGGCCGATCCCGGTCGCATCGGCCTGGGCGGCCAGCTGCCGTTGAACACGTTCGGTGGCCAGCTCTCCGCCGGTCGGACCCACGGATACGGGTTCATCCACGAGGCCGTGGTCCAGCTCCGGGGTGACGGCGGGGCTCGCCAGGTGCAGGGAGCCGAGGTGGCCGTGGTCAGCACGGGTGGCGGCACCCCGGGAGGGTGCTTCCTCTTCACCTCAGGGCGCTGAGGGCTCCTGGTCGGCCACGGAGCGCGGCCATGGGGTTGGGGCCGATCACCTGTCGTTCGGCCAGGGCGGTGAGCGCGAGAACGGTTGATCCGATCCCTGTTCACAGCCTTTTTTTGGCTTCGCTCCCCCCATGGAGCTCCTGCCCGGATGGGTGCAGGGTCGCCTGGCGCACAGCGGGCTCCCATGTTTTACCCCTAGCGTCTGGCCCATGAAGAGATCGACATGGCCGCGCAACAAGCTCGTCGTTGCCTTCGGTGGTCTCGCCATCGTCGTCCTCGTGGCGGCTTCCCCGGGCTTGGCCGGTGCGGCGCCGTCCGCTAGTTCTACGGTGCTGAGTCCGAGCTATGCCAAGTCCATCGGATTCTCCAGGACCGTGCAGGCGGCGAAGGGAATCAAGGTGACCAGCCAGAAGGGCTGCACCGAATCCTACGAAGCGGTGTACGAGGATGCGGGCAGCAAGACCGGCCTTGTCTCCGAAGCGCTGCAGTGCAACTCGAACGCGGCGGCGACCAAGGCACTGACCGCAGCCCGCAAGCATGTGAAGGTGGACAGCGCGCTGGTGGCCCCGAAGAAGCTGGGTTCGACGGCGTTCGTCACCGCCACCGATGCGCCCGAGTACCTGATCGCCTGGATCGCCGGATCGAAGGTGGCGATCACCGCCATCGACGTCAACATCGCCGCATCTTCATCGTCATCGACGTCGACCAGCGTGCCCCCGACCCCTCTGACGACCGCCCAGATGAAGACCCTGAGCGCGGCGGCTCTCAAGCAGAACTCGCTGTACAACTGACCGGCCGGAGGTATTCGGGGGACCCGGGCCGTCCGAACCAGGGCCGTGACATCAGCACGCTCCCATCGGGCGGTCCAGGGCCGCCAGCCTCTGACCTGGTCTTTCGACGCCGATTTTGCTTCCGTTGTGACGAGCACGTGGTCTCTCACCCCTTCCCCGGGGCGACCGGAGGGACCTCCCACCCTTGCCCGGCGCGGCGGGCAGTAGACGGCCACCTGCCGCCGAGAACCCGGTCACTGCTAGAACGTGTCCTGTCCACGGGTCGCAGTAGATGGTAGGGAGAGTCCAGATGACCGACGTCATGAAGGGTGTGCGCATCCTCGAGGTGGCCGAGCACACCTTCGTTCCCGCCGCCTCGGCCATTCTGGCCGACTGGGGAGCCGAGGTCATCAAGATCGAGCATGTCGAACGGGGCGACGCCATGCGGGGCCTCGCCTCCAGTGGTGTCATGTCCATGGCCGGTTCGGTACACGTCCTCCTCGAGCACTCGAACCGGGGCAAGAAGAGCATCGGTGTCGACCTCACCACCGAAAAGGGCGTGGAACTGATCTACAAACTGGCCGCCACCTGTGACGTCTTTCTCACCAACAAGCTTCCGGCTGTCCGCAAGAAGCTCCGGGTGGAGATCGACGACATCCGCGCCCACAATCCCGACATCATCTACGTGGCCGGGACAGGTGGGGGCGAGCGGGGACCCGAGGCCGATCGGGGGGGCTACGACTTCCTCAGCTACTGGTGCCGGGGCGCCAGTGCCATGGGCTGCACGCCTCCCGACGCCGAGAGCCTGGCCGTGCAGCCGGCCCCCGGCTACGGCGACTCCATCGGCGGCATGACCATCGCCGGCGGGATCATGGGGGCACTCTTCCACCGCGAGCGGACCGGTGAGGCGGTTTCGGTCGACGTGTCACTCCTCGGCGTCGGACTCTGGGCCATGAGCCCGGCCGTGGCCCTGTCCCTCCAGACCGGCCTGCCGTGGCGCCCGCCGGCCGCATCGTCCAGTGGCGGAGGTGGTCTCCCCAACCCGCTGGTGGGTACGTACAAGACCGAGGACGGCCGGTTCCTCGCCCTTACCTGCCTCCAGGGCTTCCACTACTGGCCCGCGGCCTGCCGGGTCATCGGTCGCGAGGATCTCATCACGGACGAGCGGTTCACCTCGCACGAACGGCTGTCGGCCAACGCCGACGCCGCCCGTGAGATCCTCACCGCGGTCATCGCCGCCGCCCCCCTGGCTGAATGGCGGGAGCGCTTGGCCGACTTCGACGGGCAGTGGTCGTTCGCCCAGGACAGCCTCGAAGCGGTGAGCGACCCCCAGGTCGTGGCCAACGGCTATGTGGGCGGGACCGAGACCGCGGCCGGGGTGCCGTTCCAACTGGTGACGACCCCGGTCCAGTTCGGCGGGACTCCGGCTCCGCCCAAACGGGCGCCGGAGTTCAATGAGCACTGCGAGGAGATCCTGGCCAGCATCGACGTGGACACGCAGGATGTGCTGGACCTCAAGATCGAGGGTGTGGTGGCCTGAGGGGGGCCGCATCGTAAGTGTCGATGATCAGGGGAGAGAGGGGGATTGGCGGCAGCGAGGCTCGCGCCTCACCGCACGTGCGACCCTGAGAGTCCACGATGCCCGCGGACCTGGGTACTCCCACCCCGGGTTCCATCCCGGCGGGGACCGCTGACGGGTGCTCACCGATCCCGCCGGTCATCGGTTCCGCCGGAGCGCCATGCAGTCAGCCACGGGACAGTTGCGACACTCCCAACGCGGGTCGATCGGTGAGGGGAACGACGTCAGCTAAGCGGACGGCAAGGCGGAACCGGTCGCCGACCACTCGCATCTACCTCGAAGAAGGCAGAACGTGGGTATTCGCCGCCCTGGACTGGCCGGGCTGGTGCCGGAGGGGGAAGGGAGAACAAGCCGCCATCGACACCCTCCTCGACTATGTGGACGGTACGCCGTCGTCGCCGGGCCCGACTTCACTCCGGGACCACTAGAAGTCGTCGGCCACGCCGTCGGCAACAGAACCACGGACCACGGACTTCGGCGCGCCCGACGCCAGGGGCCAGTGGGACTACGAGTCTCTCGACGCCGATGAGGCCGACCGTCACGTCGGCCTGCTCGAAGCCTCCTGGCGCTACTTCGACACGGTGGTATCCGTGGCGCCAACCGAACTGCGGAAGGGCCCACGGGGCGGCGGACGGGACCGCGACGCCATCGTCGACCACGTTCGCCAGGTCGAACGCGCCTTCAGCGCCAAGGCCGGTGCTCGAATTCCTCCTCGTACCCCATGGCCCGATCAGCGCATCTCGGTGGCGGCTGGGTTCCGATCAGGGAGCCCTTCGTCACCGTGGCCGGTCCGCTACGCCATTCGTCGCTGTGCCTGGCACGTCCTCGACCACGCCTGGGAGATCGAGGACAAAGGTGACGATCGGGAGTAGCGCCGAACACGACGCGGTGATGTTCTCTCCGGAATCCGATCCGTCACTCACGCCGCAAACAGATTTGGGTACTCACTCTGGAACTGTGGTGGGTTGAGAGCTATGGACGGAAGCCGTACTTTCGACAGCACGGTCGCCCCCTGATCTCCGGGTCGCCATGACAGTACGTGCGTACTCCCGACTTCGGCGACGAAGAGCCATCCGGTGCTTGACCAGAAGGCAATTTGTGGGGCCCGGCTTGGACCCGGTGCCTGTTCGGTGCCGGGGAGGAGTCTGACCACCTGCGTTCGTAGATCCATCACCGCCACGGCGGCGGGATGCACTCCCGGACGGCCCCCGATCCCCACCGGAAGGGCGAACGTGGAACCGTCCGGCGAGAAGGCTCCGTGGCCGGTGCCGGTGGCTTCGGATGGTAGGCGCAGGGTCCGCGCCATCCCCGTCTGCACATCGGTGAAGTGGACCGCGCACTGTGGCAGGCAGGCCTTTCCGGTGGTCCAGGCAACCAGGTTTCCGCGGGAAGCCAACACGTCAGCGCCCGGGAGGATCCGAACCACATGGTCGGTGAGCGGATTCCACACCTCTTCACTGTCTGGGCCGATGGAGGCGACGGCCAGTACGAGCCCGGCGCTGACCACGTCACCGGTGGGAAACCAGGTGGCATCCGCCGGCAGAGCGATCGGGGGGCCAATCTGGTTCCCCGACGTGTCGACCAACCGGAGATCGCCCTGCTGCAGTGCCTTTCCCCCGTTCGGACAACCAGCGTCTGCGCCGCACGGGTCCGACCAGATCCATGCCTCATCGGCGCTCGGTCCGGGCATCACCCGCAGGGAGGGACCGAGATCGACGGGTGGACCATGGAGATCGGGTCCGTAGAGCCATGCGGTGTCGCCCCGATTCAGCACAAGCGAATGTCGGATCCGCACCATGGACAGGTCGCTGCTTCCACCTTCGGCTGCGGGCAGGGGCAGTGAGTGGCTGGTTCCGGTGTCCGCATTGATCACCCGCAGGTCCTTGTAGGCGTAGACGAGCGTCGCCCGTGCACCATCACCAGAAGCCGACGGTGGTCGTGAGCCCAACGGAGGCACGGCTGCGCCCGGCCCGGGAATGGCGTGGAGCCCGAACCCCACCGTCACCACTGCTGCCACGACGACCACCACGACGATGCAGCCAGCCATCCGAAGACGCCGGCGACGTTGTCGGGCTTCCTTGAAGAGGAGTTGAGCATCGAGGTCCTCGAAGAGGGACGGCTCGTCGAGCAGGGTCATGACCGTGTGCCCGTCTGCAGCGATTGCGGCGTCATGACAGACCCTCGATGATCTGGATCACTTCTTCGGGTCGATAGCCCTGGATTCGACAGAAATCGACCAGCTCACGGACTCGCTTCACCACTGCACCCCGCTGGGGCGTCCCGGCCACCGTGATCCCACGACCTCGCTGGAAGTCCAGCAGGCCTTCGTCTCGGAGAATGTGCATGGCCCGCAGCACAGTGTTCTTGTTCACCCCGAGCACGGCCGCGATGTCCTTGGTGAGAGGGAGCCGTTCTCCCGGCCCCGCCTCACCTTCGGCAATGGCTCGACGGATCTCCGCCGCTACCTGGTCGTGGAGAGCCACGGGTTCGGACCGGTCGATGTTGACAGAGATCATGGTCCTAGTCATAGTAGTCCCATGGGGTTCCGATTGCCAGGCCCACCGTGACGATTGTCGACTCCCCCCGGGTCGAGTCGGCGCGAGATGAGGCACAGCTTCTCTTCGAGGAGGCCCGGCGGCGGCGCCGACAACGCTGGTTGGTGGCAGGGGCAGTCGGGCTGGTCCTGATGGGATGCGCAATCCTGGCCCTGACGCAGCTCGGCCAGGCATCACCAACAGCCGGCTCCTCACCGCGTACGCCATCCCTCCCGACCGTGCCCGTCACCAGCACGGGCGTCGTCCCCCAGCTGGCCTGGGGCGACTACTACGGTCAGCTTCACGTCGGCAACCTCGCCGGGCTGACCCAGCATGTCGTCGCCCAGGCCGACGCAGACCCGACGGCGACTCTTGTCTGGTTGGATCACACGATCATGTGGGACCGGGCGATGTTGCCCAACAGCAACCAGACGGTTGATCCGATTCCCAATCCCGTCGTAGTGGGGTTCGACACCGCCACTGGGCGCGTCTTCACCGTCGCACCCGGAACGCAGGTCTTTGCCTCTCTGGACCACAGTTTCGTCTACGTCGAGACCGACTACGGCCATCTGGCCGAGTACTGGCCCAACGGCGTGTCGAGAGACCACATCCTGCAACTACCCGACGGTTGGTTCCTGACCGATCCCAGTCTGCTCGGAGATCCGACACCTGTTGTCTCCAGTGGGATTCTGGTGGAATCCGCCCCGGTGCAGTACGCCAGGAACCCACGCACTCTGGCCATCTGGAACCCCAGGACCGGGCACGTGCGGGTTATGGGGAAGGTGTGGAAGGTCATCGGGTCCTACACCAAGCCGGGTGCCCGAAGCAGCCTGGTCGCCTGGGCGCCGGCGGCCTGTGAGGAAGTCGAGAACTGCTCACTCCGGATCACCGACACGGCCACCCTGTCCACACGGTTGGTGCACAGCCCGCTCGGTCACGGCTTCGAATGGGGTGGTGGATTCTCTCCTGACGGGACCCGACTGGCGGTGTTCGTCGAAACCGACCATGCCACCCTAAGTCCGACGACTCAACTCGCCCTCGTCACCGGTCCCGGCACCATCAGGACCGTCCCCGGTGCGATCATCAACAACGGAGACGCCTTGGCCTGGGCGGAGTGGTTTCCCGACGGCAGTCATCTCATCGCCGGCGGTGTGGGTTCGCCAGACGGGATCTCGAATGACAATCACTATCTCGTGGATGCACGGACGAGGACGGTGACGCCATTTCGATTCCTCGACGACGGGAATGAGGACGTCAACTTCTCGGTCGTGCCCCTCTCCTAGGAGCGTGAGCCGTTCCCCATCCCGATCGGGGGGTAGCGGCCGCCGGCCGGGTGCACAGGAGTCTGCTCCGGCCCAGCGCCGCTAGAGGATTCTTCCCCTTTTCTTAGGTGGCCTTCATGTCTTAGTCAGGACTGATTCGTACCCTTGCGGTATGCCCGACGCGCACAAGCCGGTGGCCGGCGCTGACCGGGCCGGACGGGCCGACCGACGCGCCCGCCTCCAGCGGGACGCGGCCCTGGACCGGGTCGGCTCCATGACCCGGATGATTGCGGTGGGCTCGATCGCCGCCGCCGCCGCCATCGGCCTGTACGTGAGTCGCGCCCTTCCCGGGCACTCGGCCCGGGCCACCACATCGGGAACGGCCGGATCGTCCGCGGCCGCCGGGAGTCACTCAAGCGCCCCTTCTTCGCCATCCGGTGTCTCCGGGGGGTCGTCGGCCGGTGCGGGCGGGTCGTCCGACACCCTCACCCAACCCACCAATCCCCCCAGCCAGACCCAGCAGCAGGCCCCCGTGGTGAGCGGTTCGACGTGAGCAGGATTGCAACGACCACCGAACGGTCACCGACGCCGGCCCTCTACACCACCGCGGCCTGGTCGACCCGGGTGGACCTTCTTGTCACCGACCCCGGCGTGGTGGTGGAGGCCGGCCGGATCCTTCACGCCGCCCTGGACCGCATCGACACGGTGGTGAGCCGGTTTCGACCCGACTCGGAGGTTCGGCTCCTCCAGCAGTCCGCCGACGGCCGCACCCCCGCCACGATCAGCGCCGACCTGTCCGACGCGGTGGCCGTCGCCCTCCGGGCGGCGCGCCTGACCGACGGGGCGGTCGATCCCACCGTGGGTGTGGCCCTGTGCCGGATCGGCTACGACCGCGACTTCTCCCTGATGGCGCCGGACGTGACGGTCGACGGTCGCACTTCCGGGCCGGTCCCGGGCTGGCGATCAGTCGTCCTCGACACGGTCGGATCGACACTGACCATGCCTTCGGGCACGCTGCTCGACCTCGGGGCCACGGCCAAGGCCTGGGCGGCTGACCGGATCGCCGGCCAGATTGCCGTCCGGCTCGGTGGCGGCGTGATGGTCTCGCTGGGTGGGGACATCGCAGCGGCGGGACAGGCCCCCGTCGGCGGCTTCTGCGTGGGAATCGCCGATGTCTGCGGCGATCCCCGCCCCCGAGCAACCGTGTCCATCGACAGTGGGGGCCTGGCCACGTCGGGAGTGGGCCGCCGGCACTGGAGGATCAACGGCCGACCGGCGCACCACCTGGTCGACCCGGCCACCGGCCGACCGGTCGACAGCCCGTGGCGAACCGTGTCGGTCGCGGCCGGATCGTGCGTCGATGCCAACACCGCCTCGACCGCCGCAGTGATCATGGGCGGGGACGCGGTGGAATGGCTCCTTGACGCGGGACTGCCGGCGCGTTTGGTACGGACCGACGGCGTCGTCCTGACTCTGGGGGGGTGGCCGACCGACGGGACGGACGGGCCAGGGTGAGTTCCGTAGACCTGCCCCTGGCCGCCACCGGCGGGAGGACCCTGTGGTACCTCACCCGCTCGACCGGACTAGTGGCCCTGCTCCTGCTGACCGCTACCGTGGTCCTCGGCGTGGTGGCCTCGGTGGGCTGGACCACCGAGCGGTGGCCCCGGTTCCTCTCCCAAGGCGTCCACCGGAACCTCTCCCTGTTCTGCGTGGGCTTTGTGGCTCTGCACGTGGTGACCACGGTGAGCGACGGCTACGTTCCCATCGGATTCGCCGACGCCTTCCTTCCCTTCCTGACCCCCTACCGCCCGCTCTGGGTGGGGCTGGGCGCCCTGGCCTTCGACCTTCTACTGGTGGTGCTGGTCACCAGTGCCCTACGCCACCGCATCGGCTACGACTCGTGGCGCTTCGTCCACTGGCTGGCCTACCTGTGCTGGCCCATCGCCATGTTCCACGGCCTGGGCAGTGGCTCGGACTCGTCGCTCCCCTTCGCCCTCGGCCTGGACGCGGCGTGCACCGTCGCCGTGCTGGCCGCGGTGGCCTGGCGGCTGGCCACCGGTCGCACGTTCAGTGCCGGCCGGCGCGTCGCCGCCGCGGTCGGGACCGTGGTCGTGGTCCTGGCCACGGCGGTGTTCGCCACCCTCGGTCCCCTGCGGCCCGGGTGGTCGCACCGGGCCGGCACCTCGACCGCCCTCCTCGACCAGTTGGCCCGGGAGAGCACCGCCGCCCCGTCGGCAGCCTCTACCGGGACGGCGGGGCCGGGCACGGTGCCGCCCATCCCGTTCACCTACGACCTGACCGGGTCCCAGACCACGTCCACCCCTGACGCCCAGGGACAGGTGCAGGACACGCTCTCCTTCCACCTGAGGAATCCCTCGTCCACGTCGCTCACGGTGGTCCTGGTCGGAAGCCCGGCGCGGGGTGGGGGGATCGCCATGACCTCCAGCTCGGTGCTCTTCGGCCCCTACCGCGGGACGGTCACCTCGCTGGACGGCAACACGCTGGTGGCCGCAGTGTCGGCCCCCGGCCTGGAGGCCCTGACCCTGTCGCTCCTGGTGGCCGCCAACTCGTCTGCCCTGTCCGGCACCGTGACCGGGACCGGGAGATGACCCCGCCCCTGCCGTCAGGGGGGTTGCGCTCGTCGACGGCCGCCTCCCCGTCCGGGCCCCCGGTGGCGGCGCCGTCGGGCAGCCTCCGCCTGCTGACCGGTGTGACCGCAGCCGACCAGCCGGTCGGGCTGGAGGAGCACTTCGATCGGTGGGGAGTGCTGCCGCAGTGGACGGGAGCGTCCTTCATCGAGGAGATGGAGCGAAGCGGTCTGCGCGGGCGCGGCGGCGGCTGGTTTCCGGTGGGCACCAAATGGCGGGCCGTCCACCGGGTGGGCCTACGTCGGCCGGTGGTGGTGGCCAACGGCTCCGAGAGCGAACCGGCCAGCGGTAAGGACCGGCTCCTGCTGGGTCAACTTCCCCATCTGGTGCTGGACGGGGCGGTGGCGGCCGCCCTCAGCATCGGGGCTCCGGACATCGTCGTCCATGTCCCCGCCTTCGCCCGGCCGTCGCTCGACCGCGCCCTCGACGAGCGGCGGCGCCGGGGTCTCGACCCCTGCAGCCTCGAGGTGGTGACGGCTCCCGACGGCTACCTGGCCGGACAGGAGTCGGCGGTGGTCAACACCATCAACGCCAGTAACCCGGGGATACCGTCGTTCGTGGCCCTACGGTCGGTGCGTGAGCGGGGGGTCGGGGGGCGACCCACGCTCGTCCAGAACGTCGAGTCGCTGGCCCACGCCGCGCTGATCGCCCGGTTCGGGGCCCAGTGGTTCCGCAGTGTGGGAACCCAGGGGTCACCCGGCTCGACCCTGCTGACGGTGACCGGCCGGTGGCCGGAACCCCGCAATGTCGAGGCGCCCCTCGGGCGCCGGCTGGGAGAGGTCCTCGGCCTGGCGCCCGGAGCCGAGCGCTCCGTTCAGGGGGTACTCCTCGGAGGGTACGGCGGTGGTTGGATCCCCACCGCCGAGGCCCTGGCCATGCCGCTGACCGAGGAGGCTGCCCGTCACCTGGGCTCGTCCCTGGGGGCCGGGGTGGTTATCCTCCTCCCCGGCGACGTCTGCCCACTCCTCGAGGTGAGCCGGGTGGTCCGCTACCTCCAGGGTCAGGGTGCGGGCCAGTGCGGACCCTGCATCCACGGCCTCGACGCCCTGGCGTGGGCGATGGAGTCCCTGGCGGTGCAGCCGCGGGCCCTCCGGAACGGCCTCTCCGACATCGACACCCTCTGCGGCCTGGTGGACGGCCGCGGCGCCTGCGCCCATCCTGACGGCGTGGCCCGGTTCGTCCGGTCCGCGGTCCGGGTGTTCGCGGGCCACGCCGGCCTCCACCTCCAACGTGGACCGTGCCACACCAACCGGCCGCCGGTGCTCCCCCTCCCCGTCGATGACCGGCGGCTCGGCCGATGAGGAGGTCGCACTTCTCTCTCGTCGTGGACCCGGTCCGATGCGACGGCACCGGGGTGTGCGCCGAGCTCCTCCCCGAGCGCATCCGCGCCGATCGGTGGGGCTATCCGGTCATCGAGCCCGGAGTGGTGCCCGACCACCTCATCGAGCACGCCCAGCGGGCCGTGACCGGCTGTCCCCGCCTGGCCCTGACCCTGGTACGGCGGGATACCTGACGGCGGCGACGGGGTCGCCCCCGGGGGGATCGGGACCTCCGCACCGGCCCGTCATCGAACCGTCAGCCTGGGTGGGTACCGTGGGTGCCGTGTCCTACACAGCCAGTACCCGGTCGGGACCCAGGTGAGGATCCTGGTCGCCGAGGACGACGCCGGCCTCCGCTCCGTTCTCGAACGGGGCCTCCGCGAGAACGGCTACGTGGTCGACGCCGTGGACGACGGAGCGGCTGCCGGGCTCTACCTACGTACCTACGACTACGACGTGGCTGTGGTCGACTGGCGCATGCCCGGGATGACCGGGGTTGAAGTGATCGCCGAGGCGCGGCGGCGGGGCCTCCATGTCCCGGTCCTCATGCTCACGGCCCGCGACACCACCTCGGATCGCATCTCCGGGTTGAACAGCGGTGCCGATGACTACCTGGTAAAGCCGTTCGACTTCGGGGAGTTGCTCGCCCGGCTGCGGGCCCTGCAACGGAGGCCACCGGTCAGTATCGGCCCCCGGCTCGAGTGCGGTGACCTGATCTTCGACCCGGGGGATCGTCAGGCCGCCGTGGCCGGTCGCCCGGTCTCCCTCACCCTCACGGAGACAGGACTGCTCGAGGTCCTCCTGCGCCGCTCCCCGTCGGTGGTCACCCGTCGGGCCATGGCTCTGCACGTGTGGGACGACGAAGCCGACGCCGTGGGGTCCAACACCATCGACGTCCACGTGGGAAGGCTGCGGTCCAAGCTCCGGGGAAGCAGAGCCCAGATCGAGACGGTACGCGGCACCGGCTATCGGATGGTGGCTTCGTGAACGGATCGGGCCATTACTAACGGCAAGAGGAGCCGACAGCTCCACGCCGCCCGGGTGGCCATCGTGGCGGCGGCGGTGGTCATGGTCTGCTATGTCCTCGGCGTGGTCGCCCTCAACTTCGTGGTCGCCAACCGGCTGACCGGCCAGGCCGACGTCCGTCTGGTCCAGCGCCTGGCCCGGGCCACGACGCCGCACACCCGGCCGACGGCGCCCGCGCCCACCGACGCCGATCACGACGTCGACGACGCCCCCCGGTTCATCTGGATCGTCAGCGCCAAGGGGCGGCCCATCGCCCTCACCCCCGGTGCGCCGGAACTCCCCGACCGCACCTGGGGCACCGGCGCCAGCACCGTCGAGATCAGGGGCACCGACTTCCGCTTCCAGGCTGTCCGGTCGGGCGACGGATGGTTGGTCGCCGGCGAGAGCCTGGCCCAGCTCAAGCGGGTGCAGAGTGCCCTCATCGGTCCCGAGCTCCTCTTCGGGACCCTCCTGGCCGTGGCCACCTTCATCGGATCCCTCATCATCGGACTGCGGGCGTCGGCACCCCTTGAGCTGATCCACCGACGTCAGGTCGAGTTCACCGCGGACGCCTCCCACGAACTGCGGACCCCCATCAGTGTCATCGAGGCCGAAGTGGAATTGGCGCTCAGCCGGACCCGGACCTCCGATGAGTACCGGGAGGTTCTGGGACGCATCGGCGGCGAGGGCCACCGTCTCCGGAATATCGTCGACGACCTTCTGTGGCTGGCCCGCATCGACGACGGGCGCACGGCGGCGGCGGGGGGCGAAGAGGCCGACCTGAACGCGGTGGCCGCCTCGTCGGTGGAACGATTCCAGTCCGTCGCCTCGGCCCAGGGCGTGAGGCTGCAGATGGACATCGAGGCGAATCGCCCGGCATCGGTGACGGCCGACCCGGCCTGGATCGACCGCCTGGTCGGCGTTCTCGTCGACAACGCCTGCAAGTACGCCGGCCGGGACGGTAGCGTCGACGTGACCGTGCATGTCGCCGGAAACCGCGCGGTGCTGCGGGTCGATGACAGCGGCCCGGGGATACCGGTGGAACAGCGGCAGCTGGTACTCGACCGCTTCCACCGGGCCACCGGGGCGCCAGGCGGCACCGGTCTGGGCCTGGCCATCGCCGATTCGGTGGTCCGGGCCACCGGCGGGTCGTGGATGATCGGCGACGCCCCGGGAGGTGGGGCCCGGATGGAGGTGTCGTGGCGGCAGGCGGCTGCCAGCCGCTCCCGATCGGCAGGAACCGCCGGGCCCGGCCACCCGGCGGCCGATGACCGTCGCTTCGCCGAGGCGCACCACCTGCCGGTGGCCGGCGCCAGGGGACTGCCCACCGGGGTGGCGGACGGTGCTGACCCGTGAGAGAGCACGGATCGTCGGCTCGGTGCTGGTCGGGCCGATCTGCCGCCGGCCCTTCCGCCCGAGTCCGTCCTAGGTTGGCCCCATGGTGGGTCACCGTCATGTCCGGCCGACCGTGGGCACACCGTCCCGGTGGCGGACCCGGAGCGACCGGGCCGATCGGAAAACCATGAACGGCACCCTCGGTACCGGTAGGCGGCCGCTGCCTCGCCGCCTCACCCGCCGCCGCGGCCGCTTCCGCGGCCACCCGGTGCGGACGGCCGTCCTCGTCGTGCTGGCCGCCCTGCTGGTCTGGTTGGCCGTGTCCCTCGGCGGGGCCCTGACCGACCCGGCCCTCGGCAGTTCGGTCGGCGCCCGGTTCGCCGAATGGGCCCGTGAGCACGGCGGCTCCGGGATGGTGAACTGGGTGGAGAACGAGTGGTATTCCCACCATCCCCCGCCGGTGGGGGGACGACCGCCGGCCGACGCCATCCGACGGCCCCGTTCCCAACCGGTGACGAGCGCCGGCCCGGTCCACCTCCCGGTTCCGACCGCCATCCCGCCGCTGGTCACCCCGGCCATCCCCGGCGAGGGGCAGTGGTCGCCGGTCGGTCGCCTGGTCGGGGGCGTTCCCGCCGTCTACGTCACCACGCTGCGACCGGATGCGGTCCACACCAGCTACGTGGTCGGCGCCGCCTGGATGGACACCAAACTGCTCCGGGCCACCCTCTACTCGGGCAGCCAGATCCCGGGCGGGGGACCCTACCTGCACTCCGCCCCCATCTCCCCGACGGCAGCGAACACCCTGGTGGCGGCCTTCAATGCCGGGTTCCTCATGTCCTCGGCCAACGGCGGGTACTACACGGACAGCCGCACCGTTGTCCCCCTGCGGACGGGGGCGGCATCCTTCGTGGTCTACGCCGACGGGACGGCCACGGTCGGATCCTGGGGGACCGACGTGTCCATGACCCCCCAGGTCGTCGCCGTCCGACAGAACCTCGATCTGGTGGTCGACAACGGGCAGCCGGTTCCAGGCCTCGATGCCGCCGACACCACGAAGTGGGGGGCGACGCTCGGCAACGCCGTCTATGTGTGGCGATCGGGCCTGGGCGTCACCGCCGACGGCGCCCTGGTCTACATGGGGGGGCCGGGCCTCAACATCACCGACCTCGCCGACCTGCTGGCCCGGGCCGGTGCCGTCCGGGCCATGGAGCTCGACATCAACACCGACTGGGTCAACTTCGCCAGCTACACGCCGAGCACACCGGCCGGGGCGGCGTCATCAGCCAACGGTTCCGACCTCCTCTCCACCATGGTGGGGACCCCCGCTCGTTACTTCGAATCGTGGTGGTCCCGTGACTTCATCACCATGTCAGCGGGGGTGAGCTCCCCGTGACGCCTCCTTCATCCAGCCGTCAGGAAGGAACTCTAGAGTTGCAGGAACTGCGGCGCCCCCCGGACCGGGCCGGGCCCCCCGACTTCGAACGAGGAGCAGACGGTGAATTCGCACCCCACGACGCTGGAGGACGCTCTGCGTCTGGTCCGGGTGGACCTGTCCCCCGGTCACCGGCAACCTTCGGGGCTGATGGTGCTGGTGGCGACGGTGGCTTCGCTGGTGGGCGCGCTTCTGGCCGATGCGGCGCTGGTGGCCATCTGCACGTCCGTCTTCCCCTCCACCAGGGGCTTCGTCCATTTCCGTTTCTCGGACTACGCCAAACTGACGGTGATCGGGGTGGTGGTGGCCTGCATCGCCTGGCCCGTCGTCACCCGGATCAGCTCGGCGCCCCGCTGGCTCTACCTCCGGCTGGCCGTGGTGGTCACCCTGGTCCTCCTGGTTCCCGACCTGTGGATCCTCCTGCAGGGGGAGCCGGCCAAGGCGGTCGCCGGTCTCATCGTCATGCACCTGGCCATCGCCGTGATCACCTACAATTGCATGGTGCGCATTGCCCGGGTCGGAGATCTCCATCACGAGGTCTGACGGCAGCGCCGGGAACGGCGCGTGAACGCACCGACGCACGACGAAGCGATGCCGGAAGTGGTCAGCGAACGACGGGCGCAGCGAGCCCGTCGGATCCGCCAGCAACGGCGTCGGGCCGCGGCCGGGGCTCTGGTGGTCGTTCTCGTGATCACCGGCGTTCTGGTGATCACCCTGTCCGGAGGGGCGTCACCGTCCCCGACCCAGCCCAACCACCTGGCCGCGACGACCCCGGTGGTCCGGGGCCCGGACTCCATCGAGGCCGGCGTCGAGTCCTGGCAGATGGGCTCTCCCGTCTCCCGGGAGGCCGTGGTCGCCGCCGGCAACCGGTTGACCGTCCTCGGCGGCATCACCCCGGCCGGGACGTCCCTGGCCCAGGTCACCTCCGTCGATACGCGTACCGGGGCGGTCACAAGCGCCGGGTCGCTGGCCACCGCGGTCCATGACGCCGCGGCCGCCACCCTGGGTGGAGCCACCTTCGTCCTGGGAGGCGGATCGCCCGACACCGTGCCCACTGTCCAGTCGTTCCCCGCGGTCGCACCGGCGGCGCCGGCCGGCCCAGCCGCGACGACCGGGGCGGTGGTCGGGCAGCTTCCCCAGCCTCGCTCCGACCTGGCCATGGTCACCGTCGCCACCCCGAAGAGCGCCCACCCCACGACCTACGTGGTCGGCGGCTACGACGGGACCACCTACCTGCCCTCGGTACTGGCCACCACCGACGGAACCCACTTCACCACGACGGCCCGGCTACCCGTCCCGGTCCGCTACCCGGCGGCGGTCGCGTACGGCGGTCACATCTACGCCTTCGGCGGTCAGGTGGCGTCACCCGGAGCGGCCACGGTGGCCACCGACGACATCCAGATGGTCGATCCGGGCACCCACCGGGCCAGGGTGGTCGGCCACCTGCCGCAGCCCCTCTACGGCGCGTCGGCCTTCCTGCTGGGGGGGAACATCTATGTGGCCGGTGGGCAGATCCCGGGGGGCGCCACCCTCACCCAGATCGACGCCTTCGTTCCGGCCACCGGACGGGTGCTCAACGCCGGTCTTCTCCCCCAGGCGGATGCGTTCGCCGGCTCGACCACGCTCGGCGCCGGACACGCCGCCGTGGGCTACATGGTCGGGGGCGAGGTGGCCGCCCAGTCCGGAAACGACCAGGCCGGGATGGCCTCGGGGTCCCTCTCCTCGGTGATCTCCCTGCGCCTCAGCGCCTACGGAGGCCGGGCCGGGACGCCAGGGGCAGGCTCTCCCTTCTCCGGCACCCTGCTCATCGCCGACCGTGGCAACGACCGGCTCGTCGCCATCAACACCCAGCGCGCCATCACCTGGCAGTACCCGTCGGCCACCATGCCGCCACCGCCGGGGGGCTTCTACTTCCCCGACGACGCCTTCTTCATCCGGGGCGGCACCGGCATCATCTCCAATCAGGAGGACAACCACACCATCGTCGAGATCGGCTACCCGTCGGGCAAGATCCTCTGGCAGTACGGGCACCCGGGCCAGCCGGGCGCGGGCCCGGGGTATCTCGACCAGCCCGACGACGCCTACCTGCTCAAGTCGGGCACCATCACCGTGGCCGACGCCTCCAACAACCGCATACTGTTCATCTCACCCCAGGGCCAGGTGACCGGGCAGATCGGCAATGGTGCCGATACCCACAACCCCCCGGTATCGGTCGCCTACCCCAACGGCGACACCCCCCTGGCCGACGGGAACGTGCTGGTGTCCGAGATCAACGGGTCGTGGGTCGACGAGTACACGCCGACCGGCACGTTGGTGTGGACGGTGCATTTCCCCACCGTCAATTACCCCTCCGATCCCCAGCAGCTGGGGCCCGACCAGTACCTGATGACCGACTACGACCCGCCGGCTGAGGGCCGGGCGCTCGAGTTCAACCGATCCGGCAAGGTCACCTGGCTCTACGATGCCCAGTCGGGCGATGCCATGTTGAAGAAGCCCTCCCTGGCCGAGCGCCTGCCCAACGGCTTGGTCATGCTCAACGACGACTACCGCGACCGGGTGGTGGCCATCGACCCGGCCACGCACTCCATCGTGTGGCAGTACGGCCTCACCGACGTGTCCGGAACGGCCCCCGGGCTGGTGTCCATCCCCGACGGATTCGACAACCTCCTGGCCAACGGGACCACTCCCACCCACCCGTTCACCGGCTGACCGGCGCTTCCGGGCATACCGGTCCAAAGTCAGCATCGCCGTTGTCAGAGTGCCATCCATGAAGCTGCGGTGAAGACTGCGGCGACAGGATTGGCCGCGTCGCTCGGAGCTCCGAACACCGCGCCAGTGAACGTGTCGACCTAGCCAGACTCTACGTAGCGAACCAGGAGAATAGCTATGCCCACAGTTCTCGTCACCGGCGGAACCGGGTTGATCGGATCGAATATCTGCCGCCTTCTGCTGGAGGCTGGCGACAAGGTTCGGGCGATCGTCCGACCCGGAAGTGACTACCAGCCGCTTGTCGAACTCGGTGTCGAGCCGGTCGAGGGAGACATCACATCACGTGAGGATGTGGTCCGCTCGTCGGCTGGTTGTGACACCATCGTAAACTCGGCCGCTGTGCTCGGTGGGGCTGTCCAGCAGCTGGAGGAGCAGCGGGCGACGAACGTCGATGGCGCATTGAATGTATTCGTCGCCGGCGCCGAGCACGGTATCCGCGTGGTGACGTTGAGCACCACGACGTTCTTCCAGCACGAAACGTCGTTGACGGAAGACTCCCCCATGGCAGCCGACTGGAGCGATGACCCGTACACGGTCACCAAGGGAACGGCCTACGCCGAGGCCATGCGCCGGGTAGCCGAGGATGGTCAGGACATCGTCGTCGTCGTTCCTGGTGGGACGTTCGGCCCGGGGGTATCGGTACCGCGGGCGATGGCACCAACCTCCTACAATCGGGCACTGCGCGGAGCCATCAACGGCAAGATCGCCGAGTACCTGTCGTACCCGGTGCCGTGGGTATATGCCGACGACGTGGCGGTGTGTGCGATCGCCGCCGCCAAGCAGGGCCTGGCCGGTTGCAAGTACCTGGCATTCGGGGCCGAGGACGCCCAGTCCACGGCGGCCTTCTTGAACGCCGCCTGCGTGGAGGCCGGAGTGGCGCATCGGATCACCGATGTCGCGATCGATCCATCCGATCCCGACATAGTCCGACGATACGGCGTGACCTTGGTCGATCTGGCTCGACGGGAGTACCCCGTGCCATGGTTCGACAACGCCGTCACTCGCGACACGCTCAGCTACGCGCCGCGATCACTGGGCCATGCGATGGCCTCAACGGTAGAGTGGCTCCGCTCCACCGGGCAGATCTCCTGACGCGCCCAGGGCAGCCCGCTCAAAGTGCCGTGGCGTTCCGCTATTCCATTTGCCGCGTCGTCAGGCCCCTCCACCCACCGTTTCGGAGACAAGCCTGAGTACCTGACCTCCCAATTCGACTGGGTGCAATGCAGGCGGCACGAGCGAATCCGCCCGAGGCACGTCCGTCGGTAGAGGGGTCGCCGCGGCGGCGACTTCGTGGCGTAGGTACCTGACCACGCCCAGTGAAAAAAGACAGACATCTATTTGAACGTCATGGCCTATCTTCGGGCTCCCCCTCTACGTTGTACTCAGAGTGGTCACGGAAATACAGGTGGTCACCTAAGCGAGGGGCACAGAGCGTGACGAAGCGGTGGAAGACAAGGGGGGCCCTGGTGGCCGTTGTGGCGCTCGGGGTCTCCCTGGTGTCGATCGAGTCGGCCGAGGCATCTCCGACCTACAACGCTTCGTTCTCATACGTGGCACCGCTGGCCAGGGCCGCCTATGTGACCGACCTGGGCCAGACCACCGCTGAGGTCAACTGGGCCGAGTCAGGCCCAAACGCGCCCCCCGGGTACGTGGAATGGGGCCCGACCGGCAACTGCACGGCCAACTCCATCTCGGCGACGAACAAGCTGCCGGCCTTCCAGCCCGATGTCGACACCGCCAACGCCGAGACCGACCAGATCGGGACGACCATCGGTGACTACCAGGACTCGGTGCAGCTGAGCGGGCTGAGTGCCGGCACCGGCTACTGCTACGAGGTCTTCAGCTCTACGGCGGTGAACCTGCTGGGACCAGGGGTGTCCCAGAGCTTCTCGACGCTGGACGCCACCACGTCCACGGCACCACTGAGCTTCGATGTGGTCGGCGACCTGGGAGAGACCACCGGAGTCGATGAGAGCACCACCGGTGTCAACGAGGACCAGGCGGCGATCGACGACGAGATCGGTCAGTCCGGGGCCAGGTTCGTGCTGCTGGCCGGCGATGTGGGCTACACGGGCGGGACTGATACGAACTACGGCGACCTGACGTCGACCGGTTCTGAGGTGAGCGACATCTTCGGACCGGCGTACTGGGCCCAAACCGGAGGGATCCCTGTGTTCAGCGCCGATGGTAACCACGGCCAGAACATCACCGGTCTGCGGACATTTCCCGAGGAGCAGACGGCCAAGAGCTCGGGTGGGACCTACGCCTATGACAGCTACGTCGACCCGACCGAGAATGTGAGTACATCGTCCCCCGATGCCTGGTACGCCTTCAGCGACGGGGGCGTGAGGATCTACGTTCTCGATGCCGCCTGGCAGGACAGCACGACCTATGTGGCCACCACCAAGGCCACCGGCTCGCTGTGCGGAGCCGTGGGATCACCGCAGGCCGGCTACTGCCAGGGCTACGAGTTGGATGCCGCCGAACACTGGCAGCAGACATCGGCTGAATACCAGTGGCTCCAGGCCGACCTGGCCGCGCATCCCGGCGGGATCAAGATGGCGGTCTTCCACTACCCCTTGCAGTCTGACAACGCCACCCAGCCCAGCGATCCCTACCTGCAGCAGGATCTCGAGCCCATGCTGGCGGCCAACGGCGTCCAGATCGCATTCAACGGCCACGCCCACACCTACCAGAGGTTCACACCGAATCCCGGGTCGAGCCAGATCATCAGCTACGTGACCGGCGGTGGGGGCGGGACGTTGGAGCCGGTGCAGGGCGGATCGACGTGTGCGGCCATCGAGGCCAACCAGCAGGTTTACGCCCTTGGGTACGACAGCACTGGAGGCTCGTCGTGTGGCCAGACCGCGCCGGCCGGCTCAAGCCTGGTGGCCGCGGACGTGTATAACTTCCTCAACGTGACCGTGGCCAACGGAGTGGTCACCGTGTCGCCGGAGAACGCTCTGGGCCAGACCTTTGACAGTCAGACCTACCAGTTCGGCACGACCCCGCCGCCTTCGACCACCACTACCACGACCACCACAACCACGACGACCACCACGAGGCCCAGCTCACCGCCAACCACGACGACCACCTCACCGGGCAGCCCACCGAGTCCTCCCAGCTCGCCCGCGCCGGTCAGCACGGCGTGCATGGTCCATCTGCCGGCCGGCACGGTGGTCGGGACCGCGGCGCTGCCCGACGGCGCCGGCTACTACGAGGTAGACAGCGCCGGTGACGTGGCCGCCTTCGGAGCAGCCAAGTGCTACGGGGCGATGACCGGCTCACCGCTGAGCCGGCCGATCGTGGGCATGGCGGTCGACCCGGCGACAGGCGGCTACTGGTTGGTCGCCACGGACGGCGGGATCTTCTCGTTCAATGCGCCGTTCCTGGGATCGACCGGGGCCATCCACCTGAACCAGCCGGTGGTGGGCATGACGGCGTCACCGGACGGCAAGGGGTACTGGTTCGTGGCCAGTGACGGCGGCATCTTCAGCTTCGGGGATGCGGCGTTCTACGGATCGACCGGATCAATCCGGCTCAACCGGCCGGTGGTCGGGATGGCTGTCGCCCCCAGTGGTCACGGCTATTGGCTGGTGGCATCCGATGGGGGCATCTTCGCCTTCGGGAGCGCGGGATTCTTCGGGTCGACCGGTTCGATGCACTTGAACCAGCCAATCGTCAACATGGAGGCGACGGGAGACGGCCACGGCTACCGGCTGATCGCCAGTGACGGGGGAGTGTTCGACTTCGGGAGTGCCCCGTTCTACGGCTCGGCTGGCAGCATCGAGCTCAACCGCCCCATGATCGGTGGCGCCGACGATAACGCCACCGGCGGCTACTGGCTCATGGCATCCGACGGGGGCGTGTTCGACTACAACGCGCCCTTCTTGGGGTCTGCGGCCTGAGGACCAAGCATCGACGCAATGTCTACCGCGGAGACCGATCTACGCTGGCCAAAACCTGAACATCCGCTCTGAGGGGTGGGGACTTTTGGTGGCCAAAAGCGAGGACTGAGATCTGGTCACGGACAACGCGGTCAAGCCGGTGACAGGAGGTGACGACGCCGACCCCGAACCTTCCGGCGAACACCCTGAGCTGGGAGTTCACAGCCTCAAGCTGTGGTTTGCGCTCCAAAACTCGCCATGGGCAATCAAAGCTGAGGAACCTCAGGATCGTGGCAATGGCACTACGGGATTAGCCATACCTCAACGGCACACGCGGATCGACAACCTAGCCAATGGCTAGGCGCCTACGAGCAGATCGAAAGCGATCTCCCACCGTCGGGTCATCGATGCGGCCGAGCTTCCGAGCCAGCCTGCGCTCTCGTGCTGGGCCAAACAAACTCCCAGTGCTGTTTGTTGCTAAGTCGGGACATGATCTAGAAGATCCCTCGAGCCGTTTCCACCAGCTTCATTGTCTGCTCGGCGTTTAGACCCAACTGATCCCAGTTTCCCCTGTAGGCGGCATACGACTGTGCATCGAGTCCAACATGAATCTGATAACAGAGCAATCGTGCGTCGAGGTCATCTGGAACTGAACCACCAGCTTCCCAGTGCCGTCGCAGTTCGCCGGCCAGATCCAATTCTGGCCAGGACGTGTACCGCGGCTGGCAGTACAGAAGCCACGCAGCGTCGTAGAGATAGTCGCCGTAGATAGAGTTGCCCCAGTCCAAGACCGCACTGATTCTTTCCCCCTGGACAAGAACGTTGTGATTGAGCAAGTCATTGTGGATGACATGTCGCTCGCTGGGGACACGTTCAGCCAGTTGTTCAAGTACCTTCAGCGCGGCATCAAAGTCTCTTGTGCCCGCAGGTGAACCCTCCAGTGCAGCTCGCCATCCGTGGGTTCGGTGGCTAGGTGGATCGTCCTCAAATTTGTGAAGTAGCGCTTCTCGCCAGGTTCTCTGTGGGCCATGACCATCTGCTGTCCAGTTGCCGTAACCCTCAGTAGCTGAGACATCAATAGCGTGGATCGCATCCATCGTCCTGAAGAGGCTAGGAAGAATTGTCTTGATCTGCTCCCTACCAAGCTCGTCGAGGAAGTCGCCCTTGACACGGTCCGATAGGGCAAAGAAGCCGACCCTGGTCTCGTCGAGTTCCAATACTTTGGGAATTGGGAGCTCATCAGATGCCCACTCAGAGGCGATCTGGTCTTTCTTGTAGTCCTCGCCGTGGGTACCAAAACGGGCAACTACTTCTGTTCCATCGAGAGATAGGGCATAGGCATGTGACCAATCACCACCAGAGAGGCGAGTGATCTCGCCGGCTCGCTCACCAAATCGATCGTCGATGAAGGCTTGTACCTCACTCTGATTGAGTATCTCCGTCATCACTACGTGTCCTACTTCTCAATGTCTCATCGGGGTCGAAATAGCGAAGGGTGAGGGTGTCCGATCGGTACATCCCGCCCCTGTTCAGTGTTGTGCTGAATGCACGGACCGATGCCTGACGTTGATCCCAAACAGGGAGTGGGATTCAAACCTCTAAGAGGGGCAGCAAGACTACATGAAATGCTTTGGCGGAGGGAGTGGGATTCGAACCCACGGAGGCTTGCACCTCACGGCTTTTCAAGAGCCGCGCATTTGTCCGCTCTGCCATCCCTCCGAGCGTGTGTCAGGGTAGCCGCCACCCGATACGGCCCAGGGCCATCGGGGGTCAATCCCGACCGTTCGGCCCCACCTCGGCCCGGAGGCCGTCCACCCAGGCCGCCGCCTCGTTCCACGAGGTCTCGGCCTCACGTCGGAGAGCCGGGGCCGCCGGTCCCGCTGCCGGGTATGAGCCGAGGAACTTGACGCCGGCCAGGCCGGCGTGGAGGTCGCGCAGGCAGTCGCTGACCACGGCGTCGGCGATGTGGCCCTCGAAGTCGATGATGAAGCAGTAGTCACCGAGGGCCTGCTTGGTCGGCCTCGACTCCAGCTTGCTCAAGTTGATGTTGCGGGCCGAGAACTGACCGAGGATGGCGTGGAGGCTCCCGGGATGATCGGCGCTCTGGAAGCAGGCGATGCTGGTCCGGTCGTGTCCGGTGGGGGCCGGGATCCCCACCCGGGCCACGGAGACGAACCGGGTCTGGTTTTCCGGGTGGTCCTCCACGTCCTCCACCAGCACCTCCAGGCCGTAGAGGGTGGCGGCCAGACGGGGGGCTATGGCTGCGGTGGGTCGGGACGACATGGCCGGGTCGTGCTCGCCGACCAGCCGGGCCGCTTCGGCGGTGGAGTTGGTGGCCAACAGCTCGACCGACGGCAGCTTCTCGCTGAGGAAGCCCCGGCACTGGGCCGTGGCCATGGGTATGGAGGCCACACGCTCCAAATCCCCGAGTGCAGTGCCGGGAGGGGCCATGAGGTGGAGGTGGATGTCGAGGACGACCTCTCGCTGGATGCGCAGGTCGAACTCGAAGACCAGGCTGTCGATGATGTCACGGACGGTGCCCTCGATGGCGTTCTCGAGGGGGACGAAACCCAGGTCGACCCGACCCTCCTGCACCGAGTCGAGGACCTCCAGCAGGGACCCGAAGGGGATGACCTCGGCCCGGGCGTAGTCGGACTCACCGAGGAGGGCTTCCTCGGTGAAGGTGCCTTCGGGACCGAGGAACCCGATGCGCAGCGCCGGGACGGCCTGGGGGTCTGAGGATGCGTCCGGGGCCATACCCAGGCAGGATAGTGAACATCATGGACGAACCCGGACTGCAACGCCTGCTCGCCGACGTGCAGTCGGGGGCCTGCTCGCCCGACGAGGCCGTGCACCGCCTCCGCCGGCTGCCCTTCGCCGACCTGGGCTTCGCCAAGGTCGACCACCACCGCTCGCTCCGCCAGGGCCTGCCCGAGGCCGTCTACGGCCAGGGTAAGACAGCCGTTCAGTGCTCGGCCATCGTGGCAGAGCTGCTGGCCGACGGCGAAGGGCCGGTCATCCTCACCCGGGCCGACGCCCTCCAGGTGGGAAAGGTGGCGGCCGACCACCCCGGCGGGGAGCGCACGGTCACCGGTTCGGCCACCGGGGCCGACCAGGTCCGTGGCGAGCTCTCAACCGTGGTGTGGCGCCCGGCCCCCCTGCGTCCGGCCCGGACGCTGGTGGTCACCGCCGGTACCTCCGACCTGCCGGTGGCCCGCGAGTGCCAGGCCACCCTCACCGCCCTCGGACTGAGGCCCACCGTGCTGGCCGACTGCGGCGTGGCCGGGATACACCGGCTGCTGGCCTCGGCCGACGAGCTGGCCGAGGCCGACGTCGTGGTGGTGGTGGCCGGTATGGAGGGGGCACTGGCCAGCCTGATCGGAGGGATCACCCCGGCCCCGGTGGTGGCCGTGCCCACCAGCACCGGCTACGGCGCCGCCCTCGAAGGGGTCACCGCCCTGCTGGCCATGCACGCCTCGTGCGCCGCCGGCATCACCGTGGTGGGCATCGACAACGGGTTCGGGGCGGCATGCGCCATCGCCCGGATGCTCCCGTGAGCCGGACGGTGTCGTGAGAGTGGTGGATCCGGCCGTCCCCGGTGTCGGGGTCGGTGAGGGGAGGGCCGACGGCTGGGGGAGTGTCGACGGCGGAGGAGCCGCGGGTCCGGGCACGGTGGCCTGGTTCCACTGTTTCGCCGGCATCGCCGGGGACATGGCCCTCGGCAGCCTCCTCGACGCCGGCGCCGACCTCGGCGAGGTGCAGGCGCTGCTGGAGCGGCTGCCTCTGCGTGGCTGGTCACTCGAGGTCGAGCCGGTGCTGCGCGGCGGCATCGCCGCCACCCGGGCCGTGGTCAGCGCTGAGGACACGGTGGTGGTGCGGACCCATGCCCACATCGTCGGACTGGTCGGCGAGGCCCGACTGCCCGACCGGGTCACCCGGCGGGCGCTGGCCACCTTCGCGGCGCTGGCCGATGTGGAGGCCGCGCTCCACCGGCGCCCGGTGGACCAGGTCCACTTCCACGAGGTCGGGGGCCACGACACCATCGTGGACATCGTGGGGACGGCGGCCGCCCTCGAGGTGCTGGGCATCGACGAGGTGCAGGCCAGCCCGGTGGCCACGGGGCTCGGGATGGTGCGGGCCGCCCACGGGATGCTGCCCAACCCGGCCCCGGCGGTGGTGGCCCTGCTCGAGGGAGTGCCCACCTGGGGTCGGAACATCCCGGTGGAGTTGACCACGCCGACCGGGGCGGCCTTGCTCGCCGCCCTGTCTTCGGGCTACGGGCCCATGCCGGCCATGCGGGTGACGGGCCAGGGGTTCGGGGCCGGCACCCACGAGCTCGACGAGCTGCCCAACTGCACCCAGGTGGTGACGGGGGTGAGGGTCGATGCCCGTGGCGGGGGCGACACCGACGCCGATGCCGGCCAACCGGTGACCCTGCTCGAGGCCAACGTGGACGACGCCACCGGTGAGCAGCTGGCCCACGCCGTCGGGGCCCTGCTCGAGGCCGGGGCCCACGATGCCTGGCTGACCCCGGTGATCATGAAGAAGGGTCGTCCGGGGACGGTCGTCCACGTACTGGGCGACCCGGCCCGGACGGCATCCCTGCGCGACGTGGTGCGGGAGACGACCGGTTCCCTCGGGGTCCGGATGACCAACGGCGAGCGGTGGCCGGTGGCGCGGACCATGGAGTCGGTGTGGGTCGACGGCCAGATGATCAGGGTCAAGGTGGCGGCGGGAAAGGTCAAGGCCGAGTACGACGACGTGGCGCTGGCCGCCCGTCGCACGGGCCTGTCCCTCCGCGAGCTCTCCTTTCGAGCTGAGGCGCGGTGGCGCCATCAGCACGGCGATCAGCATGGTGGTGGGCATGACGATCGAGACGACGACGGGCCCGGATGGGGACGCGACGGCGCCGGACCGAGTGGCGGCCAGCGGGGCCAGGGGGGACAGCCGGCGGAGGCGGGGCGACGGCCTGATGCCAGGCGCCGCCGATGAGCGCCGAGACCGCTAAGGGCCGGCTCGCTGCAGGGAGAACGGGCCTGCCCTCGCGTCGTCAGGAGGGATCCAGTGCCACCCGTGGCCCGACCGTTCGATCCGGTGGCGTTGGTGGGTCTTCAGGTAGTGATGCCAGCGGCACAGGCGCACGAGATTCCTCAACGTGGTGATCCCGCCCTCGCCCACCGGGACGATGTGGTCGATCTCGAGGGCCTCGCCGACGTCGCATCCGGGCACGGCACAGGTCTGGTCCCGCTCGATGAGGGCCCGGCGAACGGCGGCGGGAATGGTGCGGCCGGCGTGGGCTACGGCGGTCACGTCCACGCCGTCGGTGACCAGGACGGAGAGGATGGAGTCGACCGCAAGTTGGCGGGCCACCTCGACCGGTATGGGCCCGATGCCGGGTAGCTCGCAGATCTCGCCACCCTCGACACGGCCGCGCACGAGAGCGGCATGGTCCACGCGGACGTGCACCATGGTGGTGGGACCCGACGGCGCCGGCCCGGAGGTCCCACCCCTTCCGGAGTCACGATCGCCCTCGGCCCGACCGGGCCGGTTGCCGTTCCCTGACGCCGGCGTGGACCCGGTCCCCCGGCAGGCCAGGCGGACGAGGGCATCGACGGCCAACGCCTTCCTCGGCTCGTCGACGCCGGCCCGTCGGGCTTCGGCCGCAAGCCGGTCGGTCTGGTCCTTGACCGCCGCCGCCAGCCGGGCGCCCTCGTCGGGGGTCAGCCGGGCGTCGAACCGGACCGCCCCGTCGTTGTCGGTCCAGTGGCGCAGGTAACGACCCCGGTGGATGGCCTTGTAGGTGGCGGCCTGGTCCGGACCGGTGGCCTTGACCCGGCGGCAGCGCAGTTTCAGCACGCTCATGGGCTGCCGTCCGGCCGCGTCGACCAGCTCCTGTTCGGCCTCGGGCTGCACGGCGGCGGCCCCGGCGATCTCCTTGACCTGGGACTCGGACAGCTTGCCGTCGCGCATGGCCTCGTCGGTGGCCGGCAGGGAGCCGAGTTGGCGGGCGGCCTCGAGGGCGGTGATGGCCGGGCCGAGGCCGGTGCCGGTGGCCTCGGCCACATGGGCGGCCGCCGAGCGGTGGCCGGTCTGGCGCCAGATGTTGGAGGACTCGACCCGACGGGCCGCCAGCAACTTGCCGGCGGCGCCCAGCTTCTCGACTTCGGCGAAGGCCTCGAGCACCTTGGCGGCATCGGACCCGCTCACCAGCTCCGGCTCGAACCCGGCGATCTCCGATCGCAGGGTGTCGGCCACCGATTTCAGCGTCGTCAGCTTCACGGCTTTCACTCTGGCCGGGGGGTGTGACACCGCGATCGGAGCGGTGGCCACTACGGTTCCACGTTCTGGAGGGGCTGTCCGCGAATCGGCCCCACCCCCACGCCCGTCCCTGGAAAGGATCCGCCCCCCATGACCCGTGCGCGCACCCTCACCCTGGTGGTGCTGTCAGTGGTGGCCCTGGGCCTCACGGCGTGCAGCAGCTCGCCGTCCAGCTCGACCACCACCACGGCGGGGGCGTCGACCACGCCCACCACCTCCGGTCCGCCCACCACCATCCCGACCGCCGACCTGTCGCCGGTGGGGAAGGCGGGCACGGCACCGACCATCACCGTCCCGACGGGATCGCCTCCCACCCGTCTGGAGTCGACCGACCTGATCACCGGGACCGGTCCGGCGGCCAAGGCCGGGGACTCGGTGACGGTCCAGTACGTGCTGGCCAGCTACTCCTCGGGCAAGACCATCCAGTCGTCGTGGACCAGCCAGCCCATCACCTTCACCCTCGACGCCCAACCGGAGCAGGTCATCTCCGGTTGGGACGAGGGCCTGGTGGGCATGCAGGTGGGCGGACGCCGGGAGCTGATCATCCCGCCCAGCCTCGGGTACGGCAACCGGTCCCCGGGGGCGGGGTCGGGGATCACGGCCAACGACACGCTGATCTTCGTCGTGGACCTGGTCTCCATCAACTGACCGGCGGGCGACTGACCGGCGGGCGTCTGACGGGCGGGGTGCCGGCCGGTGTGGGCGGGAACGGTCGAGCGGGTTCGGTCACCGCGAACCGGTCACGGCCAGCAGTCCCAGCGCCGCCGCCATTGACAGCGGCACGGTGACCAGCCCGAGCACCACCGCACGGCGTACCGGAGGAGCCGAGCCGACTGACCGCGCCGTCCGCCACCAGAGGATCCAGGCCAGGGATCCGGTGACGAAGAGGTTGGGCCCGATATCGAGGCCGACCAGCAGGGGGTAGGGGTGGGGCGGGACCCTCGACGCCAGCAGGGCGGCGGCCGGGAGGTTGTTGACCACCACCGTGGCCAGGGCGGCCACCACCGCCGTGCCCACGGCGTCGAGATGGGCGAGCAGGATGGCCGGACCCGACCACGTCCGGCCCAGGGTGCCGAGGGCCACGGCGATCCCGAACAGTCCGACCAGCACCGGCAGGCCGAGCACGTCGAGCACGTGGTCGAGGTCCTCTCGGTGGGTGACCAGGCGGGCGACGATGATCAGGATGCCCACGCCGGCCACGGGCAGGGCCGGATTGCGCAGGGCCAGCACCAGCACGGCGACGGCGACCACGCCCAGGGCGCCGAGTCCGAGGGTCAGATCGGCCGGCCGGGGGGCCGGAGGGAGCGCCGGGTCCGGTACCGGCCCGAGGTCCGGGTCCGACCGGTCGGTGAGTCGGGACCGGGGGGCACCCAACGACCGCCGCTCGGCCACGGCGGTCACCACCCCGGTGAGCACCACCGCCCCCACCCAGGGGAGGGCCATACGGGCGAGGAACTGCCCTCCGGAGAGGTGGAGGTGACCGAGGACGATCAGATTGGTCAGATTGGAGCCGGGAAGCAGCAGGCTGCCGGCGTTGGACAGCAGGAGGCAGCCCACCAGCAGGGCAGCCTCACCCTGCCCCCGACGGCGGGCGGCATAGACCAGCACCGGGGTGAGGAAGACCACCGAGGTGTCCAGGTTCAACACCGCGGTGACCCCGGCCACCAGCAGGGCGGCCCCGGCGAAGAGGGACATGCCGTCGGGAGCGGCACGGGACAGGCGGTGACCGGCGGCGGCAAAGAGTCCGTCGTGGTCGGCCACCAGTCCCACCAGCAGGAGCCCGGCCACCAGCACGAACGGCGACCACACCTGGGAGGCGGCCGAGCGGGCGGCGCCGCCGTCGAAGGCCACAGCCGCCACGCCCGCCACCCCGCCCAGGCCGGCCAGGGCCCAGCCCCAGTGGCGGGCCAGCGGACCCGGGGGCGGGGACGACGGGGCCGGAGGGGGATCGGGGCGGGACATCGCCGACCAGCATGCCCGGCGGCGCCGAACGCCAATCCCCGCGCCGAAACGCCCCGCCCTTCCTTGACGGGGAAAGAGGTAAGCTGTAGCTTACGGTAAGTGGCAACTAACTCACTCGCCCTCGAGGCTCTGGCCGATCCGACCCGACGGGAGCTGTTCGAACGGTTGGCGGAGCGACCCCAGGCGGTGGGGGAGCTGGCCGAGCAGGTGCCGGTGAGCCGTCCGGCCGTCTCGCAGCACCTGAAGGTGCTGAAGGACGCCGGCCTGGTGATCGATCGAGCCGAGGGCAGCCGGCGCATCTACCGGCTCGACCCCACCGGTATCGGGGCGCTACGTGACTATGTCGACCGGTTCTGGGGTACGGCGCTGGCCTCATTCAAGTACCGGGCCGAGCAGGGACAGCGCGACGAACCGAGAGACGGTGTCGTCGCCTCGAGCGAGGAGGCAGTTGATGGTTGAGTGCGACCCCACGGTCGTCCGGTCGTCCATCGTGGTGGACGTTCCCATCGATCGGGCCTTCGCCGTCTTCACCGGGGACATCGGTAGCTGGTGGCCACCGGACCACCACATTTTGGACGGAGAGCTGGCCGAGATGGTCTTCGAGCCCCGCGTGGGTGGCCACGTCTACGACCTGGGCACGGACGGCAGCCAGTGCCGTTGGGCCCGGGTGCTGGCCTTCGAGCCACCCCATCGGTTCGTGATGTCATGGGACATCAGCCTGCAGTGGCGACTCGAGACCGATCCCACCCGGACCAGCGAGGTCGAGGTGCGCTTCACCGCCGAGGCGCCCGGTCGGACAGTGGTGGAGCTGGAGCACCGGAAGCTCGACCACCACGGCGACGGGTGGGAGCAGATGCGGGACGCGGTGGGCTCGCCCGACGGGTGGGAGTCCGGGCTCACGGCCTACGCCGACCGGGTCCGGGTCGGGGCCGGGGCGGACCGGTCGTGAAGGGCTTCGTGCTCCGGCTCCTCCCGCCCCGTCCGGACTTCGCCTTCACCATGACCGACGGCGAGCGGGCCACGATGGCCGAGCACGCCAACTACTGGACGGGACTGGCCGAGGCAGGCAACGTCCTGGCCTTCGGTCCGGTGGGTGACCCCGACGGCCCCTACGGGATCGCCATCGTCCTGGCCGAGGACCGGGAGGACGCCGAGCGCTTCCGGGACGAGGACCCGGCCCTGGCGTCGTCACACGGGTTCCGGAGCGAGCTGGCCCCGATGCTGGCGCTGGTGACACCCGAGGCCCGCTACGACGGCTGAGCGGCCCGGCGGATGAGCGGTACCAGCCGTTGAGCGACGACAGCCCCCACGGAGTCATCGGCCCGGTGCAGCCGGCCCGGGCGGCCCCGCGTCCGAGCCGTCATTCGGCGATCCGCCCCCTCACCCCGACCGCCATCCGCACCCCGGCCCCGACCCCCGGAGATGGGTGTGCCGTCGGTGGTCAGACCACGGGGTAGCGGTAGACGTTGGTGGTCCGGGGCTCGAACCCCATGCGCACGTACAGGCGGTTGGCCGCCTCGCGGCTGGGACGGGAGGTCAGGTCGACGGAACGGGCACCCATGGCCCCGGCCCGCCCGACGGCGGCCGCCACCAGCGCCTCACCGGCCCCGGCGCCCCGGGCCGACTCGTCCACCACCACGTCCTCGATCCAGGCCCGCAGGCCTGTCGGCACCCGGAAGAGGGCCAGGGTCAGCGAGCCGACCAGAGCGCCGGACGCGTCCCGGGCCACGAACAGGACCGAGCGCCGAGTCCACGATCTCTTGGAGCTCGCTCCGGTCCGGTGGGGGAGACGAGGACGACAGTTGGGGCACCAGCCGGGCGAACGCCTCGACCAGCTCCGTTGGTGACCTCGTCGATTTCGGTCACCACCACGTCGCCGGTGGTCGTCCCGTTCGATCCGCCGGCGGCAGGCAGCGGCGAGTGGTCGTCCTCGGGAGTCACAGGGTGCGAGTGTAGCCAGCCCCCAACGGGGTCCCCGGGGATGCGCCCGCCGCCCGCACGGGACCGGTGCGACGCTCAGGCCCGGTCAGGATCGCCGCGCCAGATGGGCGAGCGCACCGAGTCGTAGAGGACCTCGATGGGATCCCCCCGCAGGGCCGAAAAGACGTGCTGGCCCCACCGCTCGGCGCCGGCCAGGGGAAAGGGGAGCTGGTCGAGGGCGAACCATCCCACGTCGGCGCACTCGAGGGGGTGGGCCTTGAGCTCGCCGCCGATCGGCCCGGCACTGGAACACCAGGGAGTAGAGGGGGATGCGGCTCATGCCGATCCGGAGCCCGTCCAGCACGGCGATGAGGCGGACCACCTCGACCTCGATGCCGGTCTCCTCCTCGACCTCCTTGACCACCACCTCGGCGGCCGAGTAGCCCACGTCGGCCCACCCGGTGGGGTAGAGCCACACCCCGGAGTCGGCCCGCTGGACCAGCAGCATCTCGCCGTTGTCGTTGCCCACCGCCGCCCCCACGGCCACCTTGGGGGTCACATAGCCGGGGACACCCTTGCCCACCGAGCCCAGCCACTCCTCGACCAGGCCCTCGGCGTCCTCGGCCCCCTCGGAGCCCGCGTCGACGGCCACCCGGATGTCGGCCGCCACCCGGAGCACCTCTTCGAAGCGCTCCTGCTCGTAGAGGGACTCGGTGAAGCCCAGCCCGGTTCGGGCGATGCCGGCCAGGGCCTCGCTCCAGCGGAGGAGCTGCTTGGTGGAGGGAACGGGTTCCACACGACCGACGCTACCCGCTGCCAACGCCGGACCGCATCCATCAGGCAGAATGGGGTGTGGCCGTTCGCGAGGACTGCCGTCACTACATCATGCAGACCACCGCTCACGAGGAGAAACTCGAGCGGTGCCGGGTCGGCGCCAACGAGCAGATCCCCTTCGCCTGCCCCGAGGGCTGCCTGTTCTACGAGCCCCGCAAGGTGTCCGGGGCAGGGTGGACCATCCGGGACACTGAGTAGTCCGGACACGGAGTAGTCCGGACCGGGAGTAGTCCCAGCAGCCGCAGGCACCGCCTTCTCGCCGCCGACGGCTCAGCTCTCGACGACGTCGCCCAGCAGGTCGACCTGCACCCCTTCGTCCCGCAGCCACTCCACGGCCCGGTCGATGGTGGCCCCGTCGCCGTCGAGCTCGCAGATGATCCAGCCGTCGGCCTCGCCCACGTCGGCCCGCCGGATGTTGGGGACGATGTCCAGCTCCTTGACCATCCGGGCGATGATCGGCTCCCGGACCAGCTCCTCGGGAAAGGTCAGCCGGACCCGGATCACCGCTGGGATCCCGCCGTGACCGTCGGGCCCGGGATCCCGACCCGTCGTCCGACCGGGCCGTCGCCCCGAGGTCCGGTGCCCTCGACCGGTCGGCCAGCGCATCGTTGAGGTTGCCGGAGCGGAACCCGTCGAGGTCGAGGGTGACGTAGCGGTAGCCGGCCCGGTGGACGGCGGCGCTGACCTCGTGGCGGCGGGCCACCACCGCGGCCAGGTCCTCGGCGGGCACCTCGATGCGGGCGGTGTCGCCGTAGTGGCGGACCCGGAGCTGGCCGAAGCCCAGCGACCGGAGGCCCGACTCGGCCTCGGCCACCGATCGCAGGGTGCCCAGGGTGACCGGGGTGCCGTAGGGGACGCGGGAGGCCAGGCAGGCGGCGGCCGGCTTGTCCCAGGTGCGCAGGCCCAGCTGCCTCGACCACTCCCGCACGTCGGCCTTGGTGAACCCGGCCTCCACCAGCGGGAAGCGGGCCCCGGCCTCGGCGGCGGCCTGCTGGCCGGGCCGGTGGTCGCCCAGGTCGTCGAGGTTGACGCCGAGCACCACGGTGGCGGGCCGAGGGTCGCCCGCACCGGCGTCACCGCCCACGCCCGCCGCAGCCAAGGGGACCAGAGCCTCCATCAGCGAGGACTTGCAGTGGAAGCAGCGGGAGCCGTCGTTGGCCGAGTAGGCCGGGTCGGCCAGCTCGTCGGTCTCCACCTCGGCGAACGACAGCCCCCACTCGGCGGCCAGGGGGCGGCAGTCGGCCAACTCCTCGGGGGCCAGGGACGGGGACACGGCCGTGACGCAGCGGACCTGGTCGGAACCCAGGGTGTCGGTGGCCACCCAGGCCAGGAAGGCCGAGTCGGCCCCGCCGCTGAAGGCCACCACCATCGGGCCCGTCCGCTTCAACCCGGCCCGCAGCCCTCGAGATCGCCGCCGACCGGGGCTCGCTCATCCGGCTCATCCCGCTCATCTCACTCATCCCGCTTATCTCACTTACCGATCATCCGGGGCCACCTGGGCCAGCACCTGCTCGACCGGTGCCGACCATGCCGGTGAGGAAGGGACCGAACTCGGCGAAGCGGGCCGAGCCCTCGTCGAAGCGCATGGTGTAGACGCAGTCCTTCAGGTCGTCGGGATGGACGCCGAACAGGGTCACGCCCCACTCCCAGTCGTCGATGCCGGTGGAGCCGGTGATCAGCTGGACGATCCGCCCGGCGAAGGTCCGGCCGGCCGCCCCGTGGCCGTACATCATGGCCTTGCGCTCCTCGAAGGGCATGGAGAACCAGTTGGACCCCTCGGTCTCCCCCCGCCGCTTGGACATGGGGTAGAAGCAGAAGGCGGTCATGCCCTCGGGGGGCAGGTTGGGATGGAGCCGGGTCTGCTTCATCTCGTCGGGGAGGCCGGCGGCGTACTCGGAGACCTCGGTCAGCGACACGTAGGAGTCGACCACCACCAGGCCGGCGGCCTGCAGGTCGGACTGGAGCCGGCGCAGGCGCCAGAGGTCGGCGCCGAGGGCCATGAACCCGAGGTCGGCCTTGTGGCCCAGCATGGCCACCGTCACCACCTGGAGGTCGTCGGCCTCGGCGGCCTTCACCGCCTGGATGATGGCCGGGTGGTTCGACACGGGTCCCGCCGCCGGAGGTCGGAACCGTCGGGCAGCTTGCAGAACAGGTGGAGGACGCCCCAGCCGACCGAGGGAACGAGGGGTTCAGTCACGCCGCCAGTGTACGGCCGAACCAGGACGAGGGGCGCCCCGGACGGCGCCCTTCGTGCACGACGCGCCCGAGACAGCAAAGGATGCACGAAGGGCGCCCTGTCGGGCGCCCTTCGTTCCAGTGTCGGCGACGACCGAGGTCCGGCCGGATGGACCGACCTAGAAGTCGTCCATGCCTCCGCCCGGCATGCCGCCCGAGCCACCCTCTTCGGGCTTGTCCACGATGACCGCCTCGGTGGTCAGGAACAGGGCGGCGATGGATGCGGCGTTCTGCAGGGCCGACCGGGTCACCTTGACGGCGTCGATGACACCCGTCTTGAACAGGTCCTCGTACTCGCCGGTGGCGGCGTTGAGGCCCTCGTTGGGCTTCTTCAGGTTGCGGACCTTGTCCACGATGACCCCACCCTCGAGGCCGGCGTTGACGGCGATCTGCTTCAGGGGCTCCTCGACGGCCCGGGCCACGATGCGGGCACCGGTGGCCTCGTCACCCTCCAGCTTCTCGGCGGTGTCGAGCACGGCGGCCTGGGACCGGAGCAGGGCGACCCCACCGCCGGGGACCACGCCCTCCTCGATGGCGGCCTTGGTGGTGGAGACGGCATCCTCGATGCGGTGCTTCTTCTCCTTCAGCTCCACCTCGGTGGCGGCCCCGACCTTGATGACGGCCACGCCGCCGGACAGCTTGGCCAGGCGCTCCTGCAGCTTCTCGCGGTCGTAGTCGGAGTCGGTGTTCTCGATCTCGGCCTTGATCTGGTTGATCCGGCCCTTGATCTCGTCATCGGATCCGCCACCCTCGACGATGGTGGTCTCGTCCTTGGTCACCACGACCTTGCGGGCCGTGCCCAGCAGGTCGAGGCCGACGTTCTCCAGCTTGAGGCCGACCTCCTCGGTGACGACCTGGCCGCCGGTGAGGATGGCGATGTCCTGGAGCATGGCCTTGCGACGCTCGCCGAAGCCGGGGGCCTTGACGGCCACGCTCTTGAAGGTGCCGCGGATCTTGTTGACCACCAGGGTGGCCAGGGCCTCGCCCTCGAGGTCCTCGGCGATGATCACCAGTGGCTTGCCGCCCTGCATGACCTTCTCCAGCAGGGGGAGGAGGTCGCGCACGGCGGTGATCTTCGAGCCGACCAGCAGGACGTAGGCGTCCTCGAGGACGGCCTCCATGCGCTCGGGGTCGGTCACGAAGTAGGGGGAGATGTAGCCCTTGTCGAAGCGCATGCCCTCGACCAGGTCCATGTCCATGCCGAAGGTCTGGGACTCCTCGACGGTGATGACCCCGTCCTTGCCCACCTTGTCGATGGCCTCGGAGATCATGCCGCCGATCTCCTCGTCGGCGGCGGAGATGGACGCCACCTGGGCGATCTGGCCCTTGGAGTCGGTCTCCCGGGCGATGCCCCGCAGGCGAGGCCACGGCGGACTCCACCCCGGCCTCGATGCCCTTCTTGAGGGACATGGGGTTGGCCCCGGCGGCCACGTTGCGCAGCCCCTCGTGGACCATGGCCCAGGCCAGCACGGTGGCGGTGGTGGTGCCGTCACCGGCCACGTCGTCGGTCTTCTTGGCCACTTCCTTGACCAGCTCGGCGCCGATCCGCTCGAAGGGTCCTCGAGCTCGATGTCCTTGGCGATGGAGACGCCGTCGTTGGTGATGGTGGGGGCGCCCCACTTCTTGTCCAGGACGACGTTGCGGCCCTTGGGGCCGAGGGTGACGCGTACGGCGTCGGCGAGCTTGTTCATTCCGCTCTCGAGGGACCGGCGGGCCTCCTCGTCGAACGTGATCAATTTGGCCATCAGGTGTTCCTCCGTGTCGTTAGCACTCTGCAAGGTCGAGTGCTAATAGCAAACCACGTGCCGGGCCCGCGCGCAACCGGGGGATTGGATCCGCACCGAAAGGGGAGACCCGGTTCCGGGCCCGCTTGACGGTATCGGAGCAGTTCGGGAGGTATTTTTGTGGAACCGTCCCCCCTCCGACCCGGTTCCTCACCTCCGGTAGCCGGCCCGCTGGAGGAAGCCGTCGAACAGCTCGGCCGTGCCGGTTCCGACCCCGTTTACCGGCTTGTCGAAGCCCCCCAGCAGGTCCTCGGCCTGGTCCGGCCGGATCCGGCCCCGCTCCCGGGCCTCGTCCACCCACCGGCCGACGATCTCCCTGGTGACCTCGGGGTGGAACTGCACACCGGTGTGGATCCCGGCCACGTAGGCCTGGAGGGAGACCTCGGTCCGGGCCAGCGCCTCGGCCCCGGGAGGGGTGGTGAAGGTGTCCTCGTGCCACTCCAGCCACGGACCCGGCGGGATCCGGGCCGGATCGGACGACTCGATCTCCCGCCAGCCGATCTCCGGCTCGGGGGCCCGGGTCACCTCACCCCCCAGGACCTGGGCCAGCAGCTGACCCCCGAAGCACACCCCGAGCACCGGAACATCGGCGGCCACCGCCTCGGCCACCAACTCCCGTTCGGGCCCGATCCACGGGACGGACGGATCCGTCACCGACTCGCCCGAGCCCAGCACCACCAGCACGTCGAGCGATCCCACCCTGGGGAGGGAGGATGCACCGCGGTCGGCCCGGCAGACCCGGGTGTCCCATCCGGCGTCCCCGGTCAGGCGGCCGAGCACCCCGGGGACGTCGAGGTCGCTGTGCTGGAGGAAGGTCACACGGGGCCCCATCGGTCGTTCTCCTGTCCCTGGAAGCGGGTGCGACCCCTGGCGAGCCGTATCGCCATCTGCGGGACCGATCGCAGTGTAAACAGGGCCATGGCGTCAAGGTGGTCGGCGGAACTGCCGAAGATGGAGGCAGGAACGTCAGGATCGTTCCGTGCGAAGCGGCACCCCGCCGGCGCCTGCTCATCCGGGAACAGCCCCGGAGGCGTCGTCCGGTGCCCGGGATCGAGGGGCGTCGTCCGATGATGGCTGAGGTCGAGGTATCCAGCCGCCGTGAAGGCTCTACGGCGTCCGCCGGCACCCGGCCCGTCGGAGCAGCCTCCGACGCTGCCGTGACCACGGGAGGTCCCGGCCGTGGACCGGACGCGTCCGGACATGCTTCACTGGTGACAGGTGAGGAGGCCCGATGACCCAGGTGGAGGTACCGGGGCGCCGTGAGCGCAAGAAGGCGGCCACGCGGGCCCGGATCATCGAGGAGGCCACCGTTCTCTTCCGGAAGAACGGGTACCAGGCCACCACCATCGAGGACATCACCGAGGCCGCCGACGTCGCCCCCCGCACCTTCTACTCCTACTTCGACGCCAAGGTGGACGTGGCGCTGGCCCAGTTCGAGGAGTGGACCGAACGCCACTACGAGGCCATGGCGGCGCGTCCGGCCGGTGAGAACCCGGTCGAGATGGCCGAGGGGGCGCTCGTCGAGCTGGCCCGGATGGGCTACGTCACCTCCGAGCGCCTGCGGGACGAGAGCGGCATCCCCTATCCGCCGATCGCCTCCGCCGTCGTGCTGTCGGAGACCGAGCCCGAGGTGGCCGGGAGGATGTACCAGGTGCTGCTGGGGTTCCAGTCCCGGATGACCGAGCTGTTCCGCCAGCGGCTGGGCTATCCGGTGGGGGCCATCGAGCCCCGCATCATCGCCGCGTCCATGTCGGCCACCTGGTTCGTGGCCATCTACGGATTCGGCGACGTCTGTGCCTCCGATCTGGACCCGGTCTCTCTCGATCCTCCCTCGCTCGATGAACTCGGGCTCACCGGCATGCGGGCCTACAGCAAAGGACTGGACCGTCTGTGGGAGGGTCGCCTCGGGGGCACGGCGTAGCGCCCGTGCCTGGCCGCGGTCGGCCCGCTGATGAGCGTCACCGACCACGGAGAACGCCCGGCGCCCCGAGCGGAATGTCGACCAGTCCCGTCTGACGTCGGTCGGACCAGACGTGGTGTCGCCGCGTCGGGACGTGCATCCGCGTCGATCCTTTCGCCATGCGACTCGACCTCACGGAGTCTGGTGGACGCCATGCATGGATCTCCCCATGTCGGGGAATGGTCCTCTCCGTGGTGGTCGCCGCGACCGGGCGGCGGAACCGACCGGAGCGTCGTGGGGCGCAGAGGGAAGTGGTGGTATGAGGAATGTCTGGAAGGGAATGGTGATCGGGGCCCTGACCGGGGCTGCCGCCGGTCTGGCCCTCGACCTGGGAGAGCAGGGTGCGGAGGGGGCAGTGGCCCTGGGCGGTGCCGTCGCCCAGCACGCCCCTGAAGTCGCTGATCATCTCAGACAGGTGGTGACGGGCGCGGCCTCGGCCGCCGCCGATCGCGGTCGTAGCTCGGAGTTGCCGTCCCAGGCCAAGGCCATGGCCGCGGGCACCCGGGAGAAGGTGTCCGCCGCGGTGTCCGACGGGTTGCACAGGGTCAACGACGTGGCCGACCAGAGTAGGGAGAAGCTGGCCCATGCCGCGGACCGGGCCGGTAACTCTGTCCGACCGGCCTGAACGGGCCATCGGGGCCAACTTCGGAGAGGTTCCGAGGTAGGGGCCCGAAGGAAATACGGTCATGCCCGGGGCCTCGTCCAGAAAGTCTGACAGACTCGATTTGGTTCGCGTCTGATTTTCGGACTGCCTGAAAAGGGGTGGTGGATGGGCGACAGGATGGCCGGGAAGGTGGCGATCGTCACAGGCGCGGCGAGGGGCCAAGGGGAGGCCGAAGCCCGACTCCTCGCTGCCGAGGGGGCGCACGTCGTGATGACGGACGTCCTCGTGGAGGCAGGCCGTCAGGCGGCAGCCGACATCGGTGAGGCCGCACGCTTTGTGGCCCATGACGTTTCGGACCCGGTTGGTTGGGCCAACCTGCACCTTCAGGTGGCCGAGGAGTTCGGCCGCCTGGACGTGCTCGTCAACAACGCCGCTATCCACCACCTGCGACTCATCGAGGACGAGACGCCCGAGGGGTTTGACCGGATCATATCGGTCAACCTGAAGGGAACCTTCTTGGGAATCAAGAGCTCGATCGGGCCGATGCGGTCCACCGGGGGTGGATCGATCGTCAACATCTCGTCCCTGGCCGGCATTCGTCCCTTCGTCGCTCACGGCGCCTACGGGGCGTCCAAGTTCGGCGTGACTGGTCTCACCCAGGTGGCAGCACTGGAACTGGGCCAGTCAGGTATCCGCGTCAATTCGGTGCATCCGGGGCCCATCGACACCGACATGCTGCCCGACCGGGCCCGCGCCGACGAGCGGTCAGCCAAGTACACGTTGGGCCGGGTCGGTACGTCCGAAGAAGTGGCGGAGTTGGTGCTGTTCCTGGCCTCCGATGCGTCCTCGTACCTGACCGGTGCCACCGTCACGATCGACGGCGGCTGTGGGCTCGGAGCGCTGCCGTAGACGGGGCGGGATCACCGCGGTTCAGCCAAACACGTAGTGGTTGGTGTCCACATGACGGGTCAGCTCCCGGTACAGGTCGAGGGGCCACGGCGAGAGGGTGAACACTTCGCCGGCGGGGTTTTTGTAGTGGCTGTGTCTGATCGAAGGGTGTGACCAGACCAGCTGACGTATCTCGCCGCGATAGCGGTCGGCGTATGCGCCGTGGGCCTCGACTGTTACTTCGCACGTGCGGGCCCCCGAGGTGAGAGTTCTCCGAATGGCCTCCATGGCGTAGTGGACCTGGAACTCGGCGTGGTAGAAGAGGCTGGCCCCGGCGGCGAGGTTCGTTCCCGGGCCGTACATGCAAAACAGGTTCGGGAAATTCGGCATGGTGATTCCCAGGTAGGCGGTGGGCTCGTCACCCCACTGCTGTCGAAGTGAGACACCGCCACGACCGGTCACTTCCATGGAGGCCAGGAATTCGTTGTGGCGGAACCCGGTGGCGTAGCAGACGACGTCGGCTGGATAAAACGCCCCGTCAACCGTCACCACACCGTCCGGTTCGATGCTCGAAATGGCCGTGCGGACCAACTCGACGTTCGGGCGTTGCAAGCACCGTAGCCACGATCCATCGTCCTGCAGCACACGCTTGCCAAGGGCCGGGTAGTCGGGGATCACCTTGTCGAGCAGATCCGGCCGGTCGGCGACCATCGATTGCATCCAGGCGAGAAGTGCGTCGGCCCTCCTGGCGTGCACCGGGTTGACTGATCGACCCGTAGGGTCGTCGAAGGACGCGTCTATCCGGTACGGCTCCACACCGGCGGCCATCCCCGGGTACGTCATGATGAACCGGTACCAGCGGCCGTAGAAGGGGAGGTGGCGCAAGGCCCACCTGTCTCCTACCGGAACGGAAGCGTGGTACAGGGGATTCGGAATGATCCACTGGGGTGTGCGTTGGAATATCGTGAGCTGTTCAACCTGGTCGGCGATCGCCGGGCCGATCTGAAAGCCGCTCGCTCCTGCGCCTACGAGGGCGAACCGCTTTCCGGCGTGCGCGAGGTCGGCCGGCCACCGAGCCGAGTGGAAAGACGGTCCGGTGAACTCCTCCATGCCGGGGATATCAGGGAGGTTTGGGAGGTTAAGTGACCCGACGGCGCTGATGACGAACCGGGCTTCGAGTACCTCCTCTGTTCTCCCGGTGCCAATGCGGACTGTCCAGACGGCGCCCTCGTCGTCCCACCGAAGTTCGTTGACGGTGGTGTTGAAGCGGCAGTGTTGGGCGAGACCGTACTTGTCGACGATGGAGAGGAAATAGTCCCGCAGTTCGGGCTGCTGGGAGTAGAACTCGCTCCAATGGTCAGCTGGCTCGAAGGAGTAGCAGTACTGGTGGCTCCCGATATCGACGCGAGCTCCGGGGTAGCGATTCTCCCACCAGGTTCCACCGGGGCCGGCATTTTTCTCGACGATGACAAACGGGAGACCGGCCTGCTTCAGGCGGATTCCGGCCAGGATCCCCGCCATACCGCAACCGACGACGACAACGAGAGAAGCCGCCTTCACCTCGGCTGGGATCTCGTCACCCCATGCGACGGCGCCCGTATCGCTGCCTTCGAACTGCAGGTCGTCGAAGAACAACGCCGCCAGCGGGCCATCGACCGTCCTGCAGCCGAGAAACGACATCATCTCCTGATGGAGGTCACGCCCCAAGTCCTGCGGCACACACCCGCCGTCCCGGTAGGCGGCGATCGCTGGCAAGGCCAGCTGGAGAATCTCAGCCTGCTCATCTGCTGGTATGCCGCTCTGAATATCGAGTGAGTTGGCCAACCGAGGACGAGCGTCTCCGCGGATCCAGGCCTGATCGCCGGTCATATGCACCAGCGAGCACAAGAGCGCCGGGACGCTTACGTCCTGGAGCGCGGCGGCGATCGCCGAGTCCGGGTCGGAGAATGGCTCACCGGCGTGAGCGTTTCGTGTCATGTCCGACCCCCCTCTTGGTCGGCCAGCCTAAACCAGTACGGCCACATTTCAACTGGAGCGCGCGTGAGGCAGGGCCTGGAAGACAACTCGTCCACGGCAGACCTCGGTGACGATCTGCTGCTTGGCGTCGGGTCCTCGGCGTGACCAGCTTTCGGGCCGCGGCGGACCGTCGACCATCACCTGCAGACGCCAACCTCCCGGTTCACGCTCTGCCATTGATCTGCTGCCGTATGATTGCCTGGCTACGTGCTCCACCCTGCCCTAGTCGTTGTGCCTGACCGGCCCCAACATCAGGACAAGATTGGGGCATGAGGCAAACCGGGCCAGAGCCGGCCACATAACAATTGGTGCTCTGACCAGGCACGGAGAGGTGCGAGAGCGGCCGAATCGGACTCACTGCTAATGAGTTGACCTGGGTAACTGGGTCCGAGGGTTCAAATCCCTCCCTCTCCGCCAATTGGGGATCACGACTCAGCCATTGTCCTGTCGTGATTCCCGGTGTCCTGTCGCGGGACATCGTGGACACCTGCGCCCCGACCGGCGCGGCTCAGGTCATCAAGGCACGTAGGCGGCCAGAAACGCCAACAGGGCGTAGCCGAACATGGTGACGGCGCACAGCACCAGGACGGTGATCTCGACCCGACGGGACCGTAGCAGCGTGGTGGCCCCCATCAGCAGGGGGAAGGCGGAGAGGGCGTAGCGCTCGAACGAGTCCAGGTTGGACCCCGACGCTGCCACGGCCACCATGGCCACCGAGAAGAGCCCGTAGGAGACGGGCAGCTTCCGGAACACCACGATGAGCAGGCCCACGGTGATTACCACCCAGGGCAGGTGGAGGTCGGTCCCGACGTGGTGACCCCCCAGCAGGTTCACGGCGTCGTGGTAGAGCGTGTCCACCGGATCGGTGAGGCCGCCGTGGCGGGTGGACTCGGTCTGCAGGGTCAAGGGCTTGGTGAAGGTCCCGAACTCGACACTGGTCCAACTGAGGAAGGCCAGGAGCCCGGCCAGAGGGGCCACCACGGCGACGATCCGCGCCGAGCGCTGACGCCAGTCGGTGGAGCGCAGACCCCGTACCGCCTCGCAGAGGGCGGGGATCAGCAGCAGGCAGCCGACGGGCCGGGCCGTCCCGGCCAGAAATCCCAGTCCCGCCGCCACCCACCAGCGTTGGTGACGCAGGCAGTAGAAGCAGGTCACCGCCAGCAGGATGAACAGGGAGTCCGAGTAGCCCATGACCATGACGAAGGCGGCCGGCACCAGATTGATCAGCCAGGCTGCCGTCCGGGCCGGGACCGGATCGCCGAACTCCGATCGCACCAGCAGGTAGAGGGCGGCGGTGGCGCCCAGCCCGCAGACATTGGAGATGAGGACGGTGGAAGCGTCGACGGGGAGGAAGGTGACGTGGTGCAGGGCACTGGCGACGGCAGGAAGGAGGGGGAAGAACCGCAGCCCCTGCGGGCCCACAGCGTGGTAACCGTGGGCGGCCAGGTTGGCGTACCACCCGGCGTCCCACGCCACCAGGCCGTCGTGGGCGTGGCCAGGGCCGCGGGTCCGGATGGCGAAGTGGGTCACCTCGAACTTGGCCATGGCTAAGGCGGCCAGGACGATGGCCCGACCCGCCAACCAGGGCAGCCACGATGCCGACGCCGCCTCGCGCAGGGCCGTCCGGGCGCCGCCGCGGGTGCGGTCTGTGGCCGTGTGCGTTTCCAAAGTGAGTTGCGCGCCTTGTCATCCTGACCGAGCGGCGCGAGCTGCCGTTCCCCCCGGTTGTGGGCCCGGCCACCCTAGCAAGGAGAGGTCCCCTGGCTCAGGGCCCAGGGTCGGTCGGGAGTGGGGATCCACCTCCCCATCAGGACGCCCCGACCGTCCCGGTGGGTCTCGGCCGACGCGTCGAGGGGGATGCCGAGCCCAAGGCGCCGGCACCCCGGTAGATTGTCCTGGTGGCCGAGCGGTACTGGATCGAGACGTTGGGCTGCCCGAAGAACCAGGTGGACTCGGACAAGCTGGTCGGGACCCTGGTCGCCGACGGCTTCGAGGCGGCCGCCGCACCGGAACAGGCCGACCTGGTGGTGGTCAACACCTGTGCCTTCATCGAGGCGGCCCGCCAGGAGTCGATCGACACCGTGCTGGCCCTGTCCGACGCCCGCCGGGACGGGGCCCGGCTGGTGGTGACCGGCTGCATGGCCGAGCGCTACGGCGACGAACTGGCCGAGGCCCTGCCCGAGGTGGACCTGGTGGCCCCGTTCGGGGTGTCCCTGACCGGTCGACGTCGGACCCACGCGGCTCCGGCCGACTGGGCCGGCACCGCCGGTCACAGGCACGCCGGTGCCGCTCGGACGCAAGCCGGTGCGCCGGCCGGGACGCGCGCTCGGTCCCCTCCTTCGACCTGTTGAACCTGCCCCGACCGGCCGCCGCCGCACCCTGGTCGTACATCAAGGTGGCCGAGGGGTGCGACCGCAACTGCGGCTTCTGTGCCATCCCGTCGTTCCGGGGCAAGCAGCGGTCCCGCACCACCGACTCCATCCTGGCCGAGGTGGACCAGCTGGGCGGACCGGACGGCTCGCTCCGCGAGGTGGTGCTGGTGGCCCAGGACCTGTCGTCGTTCGCCCTCGACCGTTCCACCGGTCGGACCGTGCCCCGCATCGACGGGCCGGCCGTCGGTGGCCACCGTCCCATCGTGGAGCTGGTGGAGGCGGTGGCCGAGCGGGTCCGACTGGGTCCGCCTCCTCTATCTCTACCCGTCGACCCTCGACGACGCGCTGGTCGAGGCCATCCTGGCCACCGGGGTGCCCTACTTCGACCTCTCGCTCCAGCACGTGTCGCGTCCGCTGCTCAAGCGCATGCGCCGGTGGGGTGAAGGGGACCGGTTCCTCGACCGGATCGCCTCGATCCGGTCGTGCCGAGCCGACCGCGGCCTTCCGATCGTCGTTCATCATCGGCTACCCCGGGGAGACCGAGGCCGACCACGACCACCTGCTCGAGTGGATCGACGCGGCCCAGCTGGACTGGGTGGGCTTCTTCCCCTTCAGCAACGAGGCCGGCACCTACGCCTCCGGGCTCGACGGACCAGGTCGCCGAGGAGCTGGTGGCCGAGCGGCTGCGCGAGTGCACCGAGCTGCAGGACGCCATCACCGCCGCCCGACGGGACCACCTGATCGGCGCCACCGTCGAGGTGCTGGTCGACGCCCCCGGCGAGGGGCGGACCTACCGGGAGGCCCCGGAGATCGACGGGATCGTGATCGCTGCCGGACGACCTCCCGGTCGGTTCGTTCGTCGACGTGGTGGTCACCGGGGCCGACGGCCCCGACCTGGTCGCCGAGCCTGCGCCCGCCGCCCTCCCGGGGCCGACCGGCCGACCCTGGCTGCGGTGTCCGGAGGGGTGCCGATGAGCGACGGGGCCGTGCACGCCGGCGCACCGCGCCATGGTCGCCACCGGCCACCACCTTCGGGCCCTCGGCCCTGCTCACCCCGGCCAACGGGATCACCGTGCTCCGGCTGCTGGCCACCCCGGTGGTCATCGTCCTGATCATGCTGTGGGGGGCCAGCTGGTTCACGTTCGTGTTCGGCGGGCTGCTGGCCCTGTCCGACGGGATCGACGGCTGGCTGGCCCGCAAGCAGGGGACCACCCGGTCGGGGGCCTTCCTCGATCCGCTGGCCGACAAGGTGGTGGTGCTGGGCGCCCTGGTGGCCCTGGTGGCCAAAGGCATCGTGTGGTGGCTCCCGGTGGCCATCATCGCCGTGCGGGAGATCGCCATGTCCGTCTACCGGTCGGTGGTCGGTCGCCACGGCATCTCCATCCCGGCCCGCAACTCGGCCAAGTTCAAGACCCTCCTCCAGGACATCGCCATCGGCATGTGCCTGGCCCCGCCGCTGGCCACCCACCAGTCGATCCTGTCCGCCGGCATCTGGGTGGCCACGGCCATGACGGTGTTCACCGGGGCCCAGTACTTCGTCGACGGCCGGCGGGCCGCCCAGGTCCGTGCCGCCGCCACGTCGCTGCCGGCGGCCGGGGCTGTCGACGGCACGAGCTCGGCGGCCTGAGCGCCCGTGCGCATCGAGATCGTGGCCGTGGGCACCGAGCTGCTCCTCGGGCCAGATCGCCGACACCAACTCCAAGTGGATGGGCGAGCACCTGGCCGCCATCGGGCGTGGCCTCCCACTTCCACCAGGCGGTGGGGGACAACCACGAGCGGATGGTGCTGGCCTTCCGGACCGCCCTGGCCCGCAGCGACGGGGTCATCGTCTGCGGGGGGCTGGGCCCCACCCACGACGACATCACCCGTGACGCCATCGCCGAGGTGATGAACGTCTCCCTCCACCGGGACGAGCGAGGTGGTGGAGAACATCCGGACCATGTTCGCCAGTCCGGGGCCGGGAGATGCCCGACTCCAACCTGCGCCAGGCCGACGTGCCCGAGGGGGCCACCATCATCCCCCAGACCAAGGGCACCGCCCCCGGGCTGATCTGCCCGGTGGGCCACAAGGTGGTCTACGCCGTGCCCGGCGTCCCCTACGAGATGTCCGACATGTTCGAACGGGCCATCGCCCCCGACCTGGTCCAGCGCATGGCCGACCGGGGCGAGACCACCGGGGTCATCGCCAGCCGGGTCATCCGGACCTGGGGCATGAGCGAGTCGGGGCTGGCCGAGACCCTGGCCGACCACATCGACCAGCTCGACGCCGTCCCGGCCGGCGTCGCCCGGCGCCGGCGACGGCCGGGCCGGCCCCGGCTCGGCCACCATCGCCTTCCTGGCCAGCGGGATCGAGGGGATCAAGGTGCGGGTCACGGTCCGGGCCGACGACGAGGCCACTCGCCGCCGCCCGGCTGGACGCCGAGGAGGCCGAGATCCGGCGCATCCTCACCGAGGCCGCCGGCGACGTGGTGTTCGGCATCGACGACGAGGCCATCGAGGACGCCGTGGCCCGGGCCCTGGCCACCGGCGGGCCTGACCCTGGGACTGGCCGAGTCGCTCACCGGCGGGCTGGCGGCGTCGCGGCTGGTCAACGTGCCCGGGGCCAGCCGGTGGTTCCGGGGCTCGGTGGTGTCCTACGCCTCCGAGGTCAAGTTCGCCGTGCTCGGGGTGCCCGAGGGCCCGGTGGTGTCCGAGGAGGCCGCCCGGGCCATGGCCGACGGGGCCCGGTCGGTGCTCGGCGCCGACGTGGGGCTGTCCATGACCGGGGTGGCCGGACCCGACCCCCAGGACGGCCAGCCCCCCGGCACCGTGTTCGTGGGCCTGTCCCGCCCCGGCCACGAGACCGAGGTCGTTCGCCTTCACCGTGCCCGGGCGACCGGGACCGGGTCCGCCAGTACGCCACCATCGCCGCCCTCGACCTGTTGCGACGGACCATCGGCAGCTGACGTCGGTACGGGGTGCAGGTGGGCGACCGGCGTCCGCACCGGATCATCCGATATGGGCGTGTCCGAAGCGCAGCGCGGGGTGGTCGAGGATGACCGTACCCAGCAGCCGGTTGGAGGGTGTCCGGAGCACGACGACGGCCAGTCGCCCCGACGGCGACCCGAGGGGTCTGTCCACCGAGGACGCCGCGAAGGCGCCCGTGAACTCGATCACGCAGATCCGGTCCGGGCCCGGATGGGGAATGGCCAGGGGAGCGAACAGGTCCGGCGCCTGACGGCGCAGTCCGGTGAGGGTGAGCAGGTGGACGCCGGCCAGCTTGCCCGACCCATGGACGGCCTGGGACGCCGCCGGCAGGGCCAGATAGCAGGGGCCGTCGGAGGTCCCGAGGTCGCTGCGGACCGCGGAGCAGCCGGCCAGGACGCACGCCGCCACCAGACAGGCGGCCAACCCGCCGATGATCCGCCCGACCACCGGGCGGCGTCCGGGTCGGCGGGCACTCATGAAGGGGACACCCCGGGCCGGTCGCGCGAGTGGGGACGGCTGCACGTCGGGGGACGGTACCGGATCCGACGCCTCGACGGCTGAGGACAGTGCACGCCGGCTCCATCGCCCCTTGCGGACCTCAAAGGCCAGCTCCCCCCACAGTGCCCACCCGACGGCCAGGATCAGCCAGAAGCTGATGAACCGGTAGATCAGGACGGCGTCGACGGTGGTGGTCTCGGCACCCCCGAACGCCACCAGGGCGATGGTGATGCTCCCCTCGACGACTCCCAGACCCCCCGGGGTGATGGGAAGGGACGTGGCCAGCTGACCCGCCCCGTAGGCGAGCAGGAGCCCTTTCCACGGGACGGTGGCGCCGATGGCCGGGAACATCATGGCGAAGCAGGCGCAGTCGAACAGCCAGTTGGACGTGCCGAGGGCCACGGTGGCCACCACCTGGCGCCATTCCAGGTGCACCGAGGTGGTCCACCGGAAGCTGCGCTGGATGCGGGCCTCGGTCTCGGCCGAGGGCCGGCCGGTGACGGAGCGGGACGACCGGATGAGGAGGTCGGTGAGCCACACCAGGGGTTGCTCGTAGACGAACAGGGTGCCGATGGCCACCGTGACCACCAGGGCGCCGACGATGGCCGGGACCAGATCGAGGGAGGCCCCCTGTTCGGTGGCCAGCACCAGGCCGAGGGTGGCGACCAGTGCCAGCGAGACGATGGAGGCGACCACCGTGCCGACGATGGCCCAGGTGGCCAGGGTGTTGCCGGCGCCGAACCGTCGGTACCAGCGGAAGCCGTAGACGGCGGAGACGGCGTTGCCCCCTGGAAACGAATTGGCCAGGGCTTGCGAGGCGAATGTCATCTTCAGGAGCGATCCCCGGGGTGCCCGGAGTCCCCCGAAGCCGAGGAGCCCGTACTGCATGGCGGCAAAACTCACAAAGGAGAGAAACTCGGCCCCCACCGCGGCCGCCAGCCACCACCAGTTCAGCCTCCTGAGCACGCCCCCGAGTCCGGACAGCTCGTCGGTGTGCGACGAGAGCACCCAGACGGCCAGGCCAACGACGGCCAGACCCAGGAGCGCCCGCACGAAGGGCCACCACCGGCGCCACACGGAAGTGGTCCGTGGCGCCGTTACGGCGCCTTGGTCGTGGCGCTCACGGTCGGAGCCGGCGCCGACGCCGTCGGGGTGACCGGGATGCCCACCGGCACCAGCTCCACCCAGCTGTTGCCGGGCTGGCAGGGTGATGGGCGCGCCGCCGGCGGTCGGTGAGCGTGGCCGGTTGGGTCAGGGCGGTGCGGGTCCACGTGCCGGTGATGGCCACGCCGTCGCGCATGACCACCAGGGGACCGGTCCCGGTGGCGGTGACGTCGCACCTCGTGGCCGCCCTCGCTGTTCTCCACCCACGGGCCGGTGGCGGTGGGCACGGTCATGATCACCACGTTGGTGGCGGCCGTCTGTGACCCGTCGAGCAGCTTGTCGGGCTGGCCGGAGTAGGACCGGAGGTAGGTGCCGGCCGTCGGGCTCCACTGCCAGGTCACGTCGGAGGTGGAGGAGAAGGGGATGTGGACGCTGGCCCCCGAGCCGGCGACCGAACCCTTGGGCAGGGCGGCCGAGTACTGGAAGATCGGCGCCGGCGGCGTCGTGTCGGTCGGGTCGAGGGCCCACAGCGTGGCCGTGTTCACGAAGGTCGAGTACGGGGCCACCCGGCCCGGCTGCTGGATGATGGCCGAGCCGTTCCCGCCCGAGTAGAGGTTCTTGTCGATGAGGGGCGACGCCTGCATGAGGGCGATGACCGGGTCGATGCCGCCGGCGTGGACGAACAGCGGGTCGGAGAGCTGGGACAGGATGCCGGCGTCGGGCTGCCGGGCGGAGCGGAGGTCGCCGACCAGCGGCGCCGTCTGGCACTGGAAGACGGCCAGCAGCCGGGTGATGGCCCCCTCCACCGGCTCCTCGAAGACGATGTCGGCCTGGTTGAGGCCGGACGACGGCCGGTCGCCGGGGTAGTTGCCGATCTTGACCCCGAGGGCCGGGCGGGCCGGGACCGTACCCCCCGGGGCCGGGGTGCCGGTGAGCGGACAGGTGGGCGCCGGGGCCGTCGGTCGTGGTGGTGACCGCCACCGTGGCCGCTGTGGCGTCCTTGTTGTCCTGTGGGTGGCCACCACGGCCGATCACCACGCCGATGACCACGACAGCCAGTCCGCCGAGCACGTACCACCAGGCGCGGGAGCCCCCGCTTCCTCCGGCGGCCTGCTGGCGCAATTCCTGTCGGGACAGGACGGGAGGGCCGGTGCCCGACCCCCCGCCAGGGGCGTCACCGGTGCCGGATCCGGGAGGTGATTGATCATCGGGCATTGATGGGTGAGGCTACTGCCCAGCCGTCCGCCGGAGGTCGATGGAGAGCCCGGCGGCGGGGCTCCGGATCCGGCTCGCCCGACCAGGGCCGGCGCCGAACTCCGGCCCTTGACGCCGGTGGTCCCGAGGATCCATCATCGAACATGCGTTCGGGTCTAGAGTGATCTCGTCGTGCAGCAGCAGTCCGCAGTGATCGGCTCCGGATCTCGGTCCGGACCCACCAGAGCAAGTGTCACACCCTCTCCGTAGGGTCGGCACGGTCAAGTGAGCGACAAGCATCGAGGAGAAGAAGACATGGAACGTGACAAGGCACTCGACATGGCCCTGGGCCAGATCGAGAAGCAGTTCGGCAAGGGGTCGATCATGCGCATGGGCGAGAACCTCCACATGAACATCGAGGCCATCCCGACCGGGGCCCTGGCCCTCGACCTGGCCCTCGGCATCGGCGGCCTCCCCCGTGGCCGGATCGTGGAGATCTTCGGACCGGAGTCCTCGGGCAAGTCGACCCTGGCCATGCACGTGGTGGCCGAGGCCCAGCGCAACGGCGGCATCTGCGCCTACGTGGACGCCGAGCACGCCATGGACCCGGTCTACGCCAAGGCCATCGGCGTCAACATCGACGACCTGCTGATCTCCCAGCCCGACACCGGCGAGCAGGCGCTGGAGATCTCCGACATGCTGATCCGGTCGGGGGCCCTCGACGTGCTGGTCATCGACTCGGTGGCGGCGCTGACCCCCCGGGCGGAGATCGAGGGGGAGATGGGCGACACCCACGTCGGCCTCCAGGCCCGCCTGATGTCCCAGGCCCTGCGCAAGCTGACCGGCACGCTGTCGAAGTCGCGGACCATCGCCATCTTCATCAACCAGCTGCGGGAGAAGATCGGCGTCATGTACGGATCGCCCGAGGTCACCCCCGGGGGCCGGGCCCTCAAGTTCTACTCGTCGGTCCGGCTGGACATCCGCCGCATCGAGACCATCAAGGACGGTGCCGACCAGGTCGGCAACCGGACCCGGGTCAAGGTGGTCAAGAACAAGTGCTCGCCCCCGTTCAAGCAGGCGGAGTTCGACATCACCTTCGGCCGGGGGATCAGCCGCGAGGGATCGCTGCTCGACGTCGGGGTGGAGCTCGGGCTTCATCAAGAAGTCCGGGGCCTGGTTCACCTACGAGGGTGAGCAGCTGGGCCAGGGCGGGAGAACGTCAAGACCTTCCTGACCGAGAACCCGCAGCTGATGGCCGAGGTCGACGAGCGGATCCGCGAGCACCTGGCCGCCCAGAACGCCGTCGAGGCCGAAGAGGCGTCGGCCGCCCTGCCCGACGATGTGACGCGATCTCGACCTCGACGACCAGCCCATCACCCTCAGCGAGTAGACCGGACCGGGACCCGGTCCGGCCGATGGTCCTACAGTCCGCCGGGTTTCGTGACGAGAAAGAAGCGGGTAGCCTCGTGCACCTTCGCCGGCCCGGGACGCATCAGTGCGTCCCGGGCTGCTGCGTTCGGGGCGGCTCAGCGGTCGATCATTCCCGCGTCGTCGGCCGTACGTGGTGCGACGCTCAGGCGGCGTTGACGGTGTTGGGCGCGGCGCTCGAGGGCGAGCCCGGCGCGTAGGTCGCGCGTCCAGTTGCCCTGGGACGGGCTGGGTCAGGCTGGCCGGGCCCATGCCGATGCACCGAGTAGACGTTCTCCATGATCCGCAGCAGCGGCGGCGGTGACCCCGGGGTGGCGTCGGGGACCACGTTGGGCGGGACCAGGGAGCTGTCGGACAGTGACGCCGACCCAGTTGGCGTTGCCGGTGGCGAAGACGCCGCCACCGCCGGGGACCGTGTACCAGGTCACGTCGGAGTAGTTGCCCCCCGGTTGGGCACGACGGAGTGGGCGATGATGTCCAGGTTGGCCGGGCCGCCCCCGCTGGGGACGTAGCGGTCGAACTCCCCCTGGACCACGCTCGGGCAGGCGGTGGTCCGGTGGGGAGCCCGACGCCGGCCAGGACCCACGAGGTCGGGTCGGTGATCACCAGGTCGGCCTGGGCCCCGATGTCCTGATAGGTGCTGCCGATCAGCTCGGCCTCGGGCCGGGACACCGGTGCCTGGGGCCAGTTGACGGTGACCAGGGCGGGGTCCTGGCTGAGCATCGGGTCCTCGGCGGCCGACTTGTAACAGATCTGGTGGCGGTTGGCTCCGAGAGGCGACGGCTCGAAGCGGATCTGGCGGTAGCAGGCGTTGGCACCGAGGAAGGCCAGGTTGACGCCGGCGGCCAGCGCCTGGGTGGCACCGTCCCGCATGGGTGCCGACCAGTACTCGTCGTGGCCCAGGCTGATCAGGGCCCGGTGGGTGGTGAGGAGCTGGGGCTGGGCGTGGAGGTCGACGTCGGTCCAGTAGGTGACGTCCAGGCCGAGCTGCTCGGCCTGGTAGATCACCGGGAACTCGTTGCCCACGAAGTCGGCGGCGCCGCTGGCCCAGTCGTGGTCGTAGGGCCGGTCGAACGAGACGATCCGGGCCCGGTCGGCGTAGTTGCCTCCGGCGGGGCGTGGGTGAAGGAGAGGGCCCGGTTCCGGTTGCCGTAGTAGAGGCTGTAGCCGCCCCAGCGGTTGTAGGCCTGCCAGGTGGTGACGCTCTGCTGGATGACGATGGCGGCCCGGGAGGAGTCGTCGCGGACGCAGAACGGCACGAACTGCTGCTCCCCGGTGGCGCCGACCAGTTTCAGCAGATAGGTCCCCGGTGGCCAGCGCGGTGTCGATGGTGACGGTCAGCGACGGCGCCCAGTGGCACTCGATGGTGTTGGTGAACAGGGCCAGAGACGGCGGGGGTTGGCGGATCCCGGCCATCTCGTCCGACTGCCAGACCAGGCGGCCGCCGATGCCGCCGTAGTAGCCCATGCGGTAGGCCTCGACGTGGAACGAGGTGGCCTGGGTGCTCACGAACAGGGTGACGGTGTCCCCGACGACGGCGCTGACCTGGCTGGCGTAGCCCTCGATGTCGCCGGCCGCCTGCGGCGTGGTGACCCACCACAGATGCCCCGGTCTTGGCGTTCTCGGCGACGATGGCGTCCGACGTGGGGAGCAGTACGCCGTTGGCCGACCGGGTGGTCGACCCGGTGTCGCTGACCGGGACGATGGCGTCACCGGGCGCCAACGCCGAGGTCCCCCGGTCGCCGACGGCGCGCACCCGCGGGCGGAGGGCGGTGTCCGCCGTCTCCGGGCTACCCGAGGACGGTGACTGGGCAATGGCCAGGGCGGCGGCAGCGGTGACGGCACCGCCGGCGGCCGACAGCCCGATGAAGCGCCGACGGGAGACCCGGGACGAGTGGCGCCCCGGAGCCGCCGCCGCAGTTCCGGCCGGGGCGTCAGTTCCGGCCGCCGCGTCAGGTCCGGCCGTAGCGTCAGGTCCGGCCGTAGCGTCAGGTCCGGCCGTAGCGTCAGGTCCGACCGGTACGTCCGGAACCTCCGGTTCCGGCGATGACCCGTCGTCGCTCTGCTCCACCACGTGCCTCAGGACGCAATCGGCGTGGGGACGTAGTCCCGGGCCACGCCACCGGCCCCGCGCTGCTCGTCGATGGTCACCCACTAACCATAGTGAGCAGACCACAGAAAACGGTGTTGCCCGGGCCCACAACTCTGGCGCCGGGCCGGGGCCGGCCTTACGCTCGCACGGGCGGGAGCGCGGACGGCGCCGACCATGCCGGGCCCCGCCTCCGGCTGATGAGCGAAAGTGAGCAGGTCATGCAGTTCGAAATCGTCCCCCCGGTAGCCGAGCGGTTCGGGATCCGGTAGCGGGATGGCCACCGGTACGTCCCCCGAGGACCCGATCCGACCTTCCGGGGACGAGGAGGCGCTGCGAGACCTGTCCCTGTCCTACGCCGCCGCGGCCGATGCCCGGGACGGCGAGACCTTGGCGGCACTGTTCGTCGATGACGGAGCGCTGGTGGTGCCCACGTACCCCGTCGATCTGCGGCCGGTGGTCACCCGCTCCGGTCCCGACGCCCTCCGCCGGGTCGCCGAGATGCTCCGTCGCTACGACCGGACGTTCCATGTGGTGTCCGACACCCGTTTCGTGGTGGACGGGGACCAGGCCTCCGGCGAGGTCCAATGCGTGGCCCACCATGTGACGGCGGCCGACAGGAGCGTGGGGAGGACCGAGTGGCCGGGACGGCCGAGCCGGCCGGGACCGACATGGTCTGGTTCATCCGCTACCGCGACCAGTACCGACGTACCGGGACGGTGTGGAGGTTCGTGCGCCGCGAGCTCAACCTCCAGTGGGTGGAGGAGCACCCGGTTGGTATGATCGGCCCGCCGGCCGATTGACACACGCACTTCCCCACGCGCCAACGACTCCCCGAAGGGGCCCGCGACACGGTCCCCCTACCCGTTCACGGGGTGGGGACGGGCTGCGGCGGGGGCGGCCCGGCGTAGCGGGCGGCCGGCCGGATCAGCCGATTGTCAGCGGCCTGCTCCATGACGTGGGAGGTCCATCCGATGGTCCGGCTGCAGGCGAAGGTGGGGGTGAACATGTCCCGGGGGATGCCGCAGGTGTGCATCACCACGCCGGCGAAGAACTCGACGTTGGTGTAGAGCTGTCGGCCCGGCTTGAGGTCGGCCAGGACCTCGACCGTCGTCTGCTCCACCTGCTCGGCGAAGTCGACCAGGTCGCCCCCGAGGGACCGGGCCACCCCGCGGAGGAACACCGAGCGGGGATCGTCGGTCTTGTACACGCGGTGGCCGAAGCCCATGATGCGGTCCCCCCGGACAACGGCGTCGCGTATCCACGCTTCGGCTCGAGTCGGGTGACCCGATGTCGTCGAGCATGGCCAGGGCCCGGCTGGGGGCACCGCCGTGAAGCGGTCCTGACAGAGCCCCGACCGCCCCCACGATGGCCGCGGCCAGGTCGGCGCCGGTCGAGGCGATGACCCGGGCCGTGAAGGTCGAGGCGTTGAAGCCGTGGTCGATGGTGAGGATGAGGTACTGCTCGACGGCCCGCACGTGGGCCGGCGGCGCCTCCTCGCCCGAGAGCATCCACAGATAGTTGGCGGCGAAGGACAGGTCGGGGCGCGGAGGCACGGGCGCCAGTCCCCGCCTCAGGCGGTGGACGGCGGTGAGGATGGTGGGAACGACAGCGCACAGTCGGAGGGCCTGGGCCCGTCGCTCGATGGCGTCGATGTCGAGCCCGGCGGGCCATCCCGACTCGGCACCGAGGAGGGAGACCGCGGTGCGCAGGGCGTCGAGCGGAGAGCCGGCGGAGGCCACCGCCGGCAACAGTCCGGCCAGCGCCGGGGGCAGGCTCCGGAGCTCGGCCACCTCAGGCGGCGAAGGCCTCCGAACGCCCCCGGTCGGGAAGGGCCCCGTCGAAGAGCAACAGCCAGACGTCCTCGAGAGACCGGGCGGCGGCCAGATCGACAGCCGAGTACTGCCGGTAGTGGTAGAAGCCCTCGTGACCACGCACATCGCCGATCGAGGTCTCGGCCACCACCACACCCTCGAGCCCGCGGGGCACGTCGGCTCCGACCTCGTCGGCCGGGCGGATCTGGGCCACGGTCAACAGGTCGCGGATCGACACCACCCCGACCAGGTCCCCGTGGTCGACGACGGGCAGGTGCCGGTAGTGGTGGTGGGTGAGGCCTGACCAGGCCGCGTCGACCTCGTCGTCCACGCCCAGCACGTCGGGGTCGGCGGTCATCCACCGGCGCACCGGTTCACCGTGGGGGTCGATCTCCGTGGCTGCGGCCCGCATCAGGTCGCGCTCGGTGAGTATCCCGATCACCGCGGCCCGGTCGGTGACCACGACCGATCCGATCTGGCGGCGGTCCATGAGGCACGTGGCCTCGGACAGCGTGGTGTCGGCGGGACAGGTGACCGGCGGTGATGACATCAGGTCCTGGACGGCGGTGGTCATGGAGGGGCTCCTTGGGGTGCGTCGCTGGACGCCGTCCGGTGCGGCGCGATGGGTTCGGTTCTCTGTCCCCAGTGTGCCGGTGCGGTATGCACTTGTAAATGTTGATCAACTCAATGTGAACAGCTACCGTCCCGATGGCCCCGGTCCCTCCCTTCCTGGGCGGCACCCAGGTGGCCGGAACGTCCGAGCGGAAGTGGTTACGTTGGAACTGGCTGTGCCGGCCGGCACACCGTGCCGTCCCGCAGCGCAGAAGGATCCCGGGCCGCCGGCGGGATCGGAGGGAGAGGACCTCGACGATGGCTTCCGGACTGCGACGTCCCTGGGACGCTGTCGACTTCGACGAGTTGGCCCGACTGTTCCCGCCCCCGCCCGAGTACTTCGAGGGGGCATGGTTGGCCCCGCCCGAGGAGATCGACCGGCTCAAGCTCAGCCGGGCCCGCCGTCGGGCCGATCAGGCCCGACAGGTTCCGTTCTTCCGCCGGCTGTGGGACGCCTCCGGCTTCGACCCCGCCGACCTTCGCCGCGTGGAGGACCTCGACCGTGTGCCCACGTACACGGTCGACGATCTCCGACGGAGTGTGGAGGAGCATCCGCCCTACGGCGACTATCAGGGGGTGTCGGCCGACGACGCGCTGCGCCAGCCCCTGCGCATCCACATGTCGGGCGGCACCACCGGGGAGCCCCGGCCCACCCTGTACACGCAGTGGGACCGGGGCGTCTCGGGGGTGCTGAACGCACGAGGCATGTACCTCCAGGGACTGCGTCCCGGCGACGTCGTCATCAACAGTTGGGCCTACGGCCTGCACAACGGAGGCTTCAGCTTCGACGAGACGTTGCAGCGGTGGCTCAACTGCCTGGTCATCACGGCCGGGACCGCCGCCGTCACCGGTACCCGCAAGCAGGTCGAACTGGCCCGTCGGTTCCGGGCCGCGGCCATACTCACCACCGGCGACTACCTGTTGCGCATCGCCGAGGAGGCCCAGGCCATGGGCCTCGATCTGCAGCGCGACCTGTCCATCCGGGCGCTGGCCACCAACGTCGGCCACGAGGCACGCCTGGAGGAGCTGTTCGGCCTGACCGCCCTGGCCACCTACGGCTTCCACGAGGTGGGCACGGTGGCGGTGGAGTGCCCGGTGAAGCAGGGCCTCCACATCTTCGAGGACGCCTTCCACGTGCGGGTGGTCGATGTCGAGACCGGCGAGCCGGTGCGCGACGGCGAGACCGGAGCGCTGGTGGTCACCGAGGTGTACAAGACCGGGAGCCCCCAGATCGGGTACAACATCATGGATCTCTCCTTCCTCTACCCGCGGGAGCAGTGCGAGTGCGGGAGCTGGCTGCGTCGGATGGGGCGCTTCGCCGGTCGGGGGGACACCATGGTCAAGCTGCGGGGGGTCAACGTGTGGCCCGAGGGCATCGGAGCCATCGCCACCGGCGTGGACGGCACCGCGCCCGACTACTTCGTGCGGGCCGTGACCGTCGCGGGCCGGGACGAAGTCGTCGTCTCGGTGGTCAGCGACGTCGGAGCCGACCGGCACCAGGCCATCCGTGCCGCCGTCGAGCAGCGGCTGTGGGAGCGGCTCGGGGTGCGCATCGGGGTGGAGATCGTGGCCCCCGGTTCGCTCGACGGGCTCACCGGGCAGGAACGGGGGAAGGCCAGGCGGTTCGCCGACCATCGGCCGTCCCCGTCGTGACTCGGGGCCGCCAGCCGGACGGCGTGATCCGGGGTCTGACGGTCCTGAGGCCTGACCGGCCCCGGCCCGGCGCTCTGGCAATGTTGATCAACTCATGGTCGGGGGGAGACCGTAGGCTGACCGGCCATGGACCGGATGCTGGAGAGCGACGAGGCCGCCCGACGGCTCGGGGTCAAGGTCACCACGCTCTACGCCTACGTGAGCAGGGGCCTGCTGACCTCCCATCCGGCGCCCCGGGGGGCGAAGGAGCCTGTTCGCCCTGGACGACGTGGAGCGCCTGGCCCGGCGCTCCCGCCAGGGCAAGACGGTGGAGACCCGCATGGTCACCGTGACCACCGGCGTCACCCAGCTGACCGACGACGGCCCGCTCTTCCGGGGCCGTCTGGCCACCGAACTGGCCGGCGACCACGTCGTTCGAAGAGGTGGCCGGGTGGTTGTGGTCCGGGCCCGGGGGAGCGGTGGCACCCGACGACTGGGAGGCCCCGTCGGCTCGTCCGGTCGTGGACGCCCGTCGACCTCGGGCCACCGCCGGAGATGGCCTCCTCCGACCGGATGCGCTGGGTGGTGGTGATGGCCGGGGCCCGCGACCGGCTCCGTTCCGACCTCCGCCCCGAGGTGGTGACCCGCACGGCGAGCCGGGTGGCGGCCTCGATGGTCGAGTCCCTGCCCTGGCCCCGAACCGGTGGGCCGGCCTCTCCCGGTGCGTCACTGGTGCTCCCCGACGGACGAGGAGCTCCCCGGCGTCCATGGCGGCCCGGCTGACGGCACGGCTGAGCCCTGAGCCCAGCCCGGCCCTGGTCCGCGGTGTGAACGCGGCCCTGGTGCTGATGGCCGACCACGAGCTGGCCACCTCGACCATGGCGGTGCGGGTGGCCGCCTCCACCCGGGCCGACCTCTACGACGTGCTGCTGGCCGGCCTGGGCACCATCGCCGGCCCCTGCACGGGGGCGCCAGCCAGCAGGCGTACTCGTTGCTGCTCGAGGCCCGACACCACGGCGTGGAGCGGGCCGTCAACGACACCCTGCGATGGCAGCGGGTGCTGCCCGGCTTCGGGCACGCCGTCTACAAGCGCGGTGACGCCCGGTTCGACGTGCTGTCCGGACTGTTCGAGGAGCTGGCGCCGCCCGAGGACGTGGAGCTGGTCCACTCGCTGGTCGAGCTGGCCGCCGACCACGCCATCCCGCTCCCCAACGTCGATCTGGCGCTGGCCGCCATGGCCCTGGCCACCGGGATGCCCCCCGACGCCGGACGCACCATCTTCACCGTGGCCCGGGTGGCCGGATGGACGGCCCACTACCTCGAGGAGCTGGACGAGCGTCCCCTGCGCTACCGGGCCCGCGCCGTCTACGCCTCCCCGGGTCGGGACCCAGGAGCAGGCGCCGACCCCCGGATGCACGCGGGCGGGCCCGGCCGGCGGCACCTACGCTCAGGGGATGAGCCTGCCCGCCCCCCATCCCGACCGGACCTGCCTGGTGACCGGGAGCCTCGTCCGGCATCGGCGCCGAGATCGCCCGGCTGCTGGCCGCCCGGGGCCTCGGCGTGACGGTGGTGGCCCGCCGGGAGGCCAAGCTGAAGGACCTGGCCGGCGAGTTGGCCTCGCGCTACGGGATCCGGGCCGAGTTCATCGTCGCCGATCTGACCGACGAGGCCTCCCGGGCCGCCATCGCAACGGAGCTGGACGGGCGGGGTCTCGTCGGTCAACGTCGTGGTCAACAACGCCGGCCTGACCACCATGGGACCGGTGTCCCGGTCCGACCCGGCCCGCGAGATCGCCCTGGTCCGCACCGACGTCGAGGCGGTGGTCCACCTGTGCTCGCTGTTCGTGCCCGGGATGGTGGAGCGGCGCAGCGGCGCCATCCTCAACGTGGCCTCGACGGCGGCATTCCAGCCGCTGCCCGGGACAGGCCAGCTACGGGGCGTCCAAGGCCTTCGTGCTGTCCTACACCCACGCCCTGCGGGGCGAGCTGCGCTCCACCGGTGTGACGGTCACCGTCCTGTGCCCCGGTCCGGTGGAGACCGGGTTCGCCGAGGCGGCCGGCATGACCGACGCCGAGGCGGCGGAGTCGCTGCCCAAGGTGATGTGGGTGCCGGCCGCCGAGGTGGCGAAGAAGGCGGTGGCGGGCATGGACGCCAACAAGGCCGTGGTCATCCCGGGTCTGCCCAACCGGATGGCGTCCGCCTTCGGCTGGCTGGCCCCCCGCGGGATGCTGGTCCCGATGCTGGTCAAGCGCCATCCCGCCCTCCGTTCCTGAACCGTCGTTGGCGTCCCCGGCGGTGTCACTCCGCCTGACCGCCGCTGCCGGCTCCCTCGACGTGGTGGCCGTCGTGGTCTTCGTGGCCATCGGGCGGGCCTCGCACGAGCACGGGGACACGGCGGCGGGGATGGCCAGCACTTCCTGGCCGTTCCTGGTCGGACTGGCGGTGGGCTGGACCGTGGCCCGGGCCTGGTGCCGACCACTCGAGGTGGCCCCGACGGCGGTGACCGTCTGGATCTCCTGCGTGGCGGTGGGGATGGTGCTGCGGGTGGTGGCCGGCCAGGGGACGGCGGTGGCCTTCGTGGCCGTGGCCCTGGCCTTTCTCGGCCTGGAACTCCTGGGCTGGCGGGTCCTGGCCCGGCTGATCCGACGGGCCCGGGTGAGCGGCTCGTGACGGGGGGACCTGGGTGCAGAGAGCCCCGGCTACGGCAGTATCGGCATCCCGAGCCGAAACTTGAGCAATTTCTTTTTATTTCTTTTGGGACCGTCGGTCTACAGGCTTCAGAGCTTTATAGGAGATTGTCTATAGTCACCGGCAAGCCATAGAACTCCGGTCCGGGTTCCGGGTCCGGGTCCGGGTTCCTGGTCCCGGGGGGCGGGAACCCTCCACGAACTCGGTCGGTCCCCGGTCAGACCGGTACCGTGTCGCCTTTGTAGAGATCGGGGAGGTTTCTAGCGGTTTTCCTAGACCGTGCCTGGACCCACAGAGGACTCGTGGCGCCGACGCCGACGCCGTCGTCCCGTCGGTACAGCCGGTCGGCTACGTCTCGAGCACCCCGGCGGCGGAGGCGTCACCGGGGAAGATGGAGAACGCCACACAGCAGGTGGCCGACAGCCGTCCGCTGCCGGTGTCGATGATGTCCACGTTGACCACGGCCCGGCTCCGACCCCGCTGCACCACCCGGGCCCGGGCCCGGGCCGGTCCCACCGTGAGGGCCCGGAGGTAGTGGATGTCGAGGTCGGAGGTCACGCAGGCCGAGCCGGGCGGGGCGCCGGCAAAGACGGCCCGACCGGCCACCACGTCGGCCATGGTGGCCATGAGGCCGCCCTGGAGCCCACCGCGCGGATTGGTCAGGCGCGGGCTGAGATCCAGCTCGATGGTGAGGTCGCCGTCGTCGCCAGGGACATCACGGAAGGCCATCTGTTGGAGCAGATGGCCTCCGGACGCGATCACCTGGTCGTGCTCGGCCCGGGCCCGGACACGCGCCTCGGCGGTGTCGGCCGAGTTCACTTCCCGACGGCGATGGTCTTGGTCTCGAGGTACTGCTCGAACCCCTCGATCCCGTTCTGGCGACCGATGCCGCTGGCCTTGTAGCCGCCGAACGGGGACATGGGGCTGTAGTAGACGCCGCCGTTGACCGAGACCGTGCCCGACCGGATCCTCGACGCCACGGCCAGGGCCCGCTCCTCGGAGGCCGAGGTCACCCCGCCGGACAGGCCGTAGGCGCTGTCGTTGGCGATGCGGACGGCGTCGTCGTCGTCCTTGAAGGGGATGAGCACCAGCACCGGGCCGAAGATCTCCTCCTGGGCGATGGTCATGGAGTTGTCCACGTCGGCGAAGAGGGTCGGCTCGACGAAGTAGCCCTTCTCGAGGTGGGCGGGCCGGTGGCCGCCGGTGACCAGGCGGGCGCCCTCGGCCACACCCTTGTCGATGTAGCCCATCACCCGGTCCCGCTGCTTGGCGCTGACCTGGGGTCCCTGGATGACGCCGGGGTCGGTGGGGTCCCCGTAGGTGACACCCTCCATGGACACCTTGGCCAGCTCCACGGCCTCGTCGTAGCGGGACTGGTGGATGAGGGTGCGGGTGAGCATGGCGCAGCCCTGGCCGGCGTGCATGCACATGAAACCGAGGAACGCCATCTTGGTGGCCACGTCGCCGTCCTCCAGGATGATGTCGGCCGACTTCCCGCCCAGCTCCAGGAAGAGCCGCTTGAGGGTGGGGGCGCCGGCGGCCATGATCCGCCGGCCGGTGGCCGTGGAGCCGGTGAAGGAGATCATGTCCACCCGGGGGTCGGTGACCAGCTGCTCGCCGATCATGTGGTCCGACGACGGGACGATGTTGACGACCCCGGCCGGGATGTCGGTCTGCTCGGCGATCAGCCGACCGATGCGGGTGGCGCTCCACGGGGTGTCGGGGGCGGGCTTGATGACCATGGTGTTGCCGGTGGCCAGGGCCTGGCCCAGCTTGGCGATGATGATCTCGAACGGGTAGTTCCACGGGAGGATGGCGCCGACCACGCCGACGGGCTCCTTGACCACCTTCATCCAGCTGGGCTGGCCGAAGGCGTCGTTGTCGGGCAGGGGCCGCTCCCAGGCGAAGTGGTCGATCTGCTCGGCCGGCCACAGGAGGCCATCGGCCAGCGGGGCGTCCAGCTGGGCCATGGTGGTGACCATGACCGGGGTGCCCACCTCGGCCACCAGCTCGGAGCGGAACAGCTCCTGCTCGCCCACGATGGCCTCGTGCAGCTGGCGGAGGCACCGTTGGCGGAAGGCCCGGTCGGTGGACCAAGCGGTTCCGTCGAAGGCCCGGCGGGCGGCGACGATGGCCCGCTCCATGTCGGCGGCGGTGGCGTCGGTGGTCTGGCCGATCACTTCCTCGGTGGCGGGGTTGATGTTGTCGAACCGGGCGCCGGCAGACGACTCGACGAGTGCACCGTCGATCAGCATCCGGGACTCACTGCCCAGTTCGGACTGCGTGGATGAAGAAGCTGTGGTGGTCATGACCCTCCCTGGTGTGGTCCGGTTCCCCCGTGGTTCCCGCGGGCGGTGCCGTGTAGGGGACACGAGCGGTGGTGAGGCTCACGGACGCTCGTCGCCCGAGGCGAGATCCTACAGTGCACCACCCGAGAGCGACATTTCCGCCGCCCCGGGGGCCCGGTCACACGATGCGGGAGTCGCGCCCCTCCCAGTAGGGGTCCCGCAGCACGCGCTTGAACAGCTTGCCGCTGGGATCCCGGGGCATGGCTTCGATGAACACGACCGAACGGGGGCACTTGTAGGGGGCCAGGCGCTGGCGACACCACGCCAGCAGGTCGGCGGCGTCGGGCGGACCCGAGGGATCGTCCGGCTGGACCACGGCGGTGAGGGTCTCGCCCATCTCCTCGTCGGGCACCCCGAAGACGGCCACGTCAGCCACCTGCGGGTGGGCGGCCAGGGCCAGCTCGGCCTCCCGGGGGTAGATGTTGACCCCGCCGGAGACCACCATGTCCGAGGCCCGGTCGGTCAGGTAGAGGTAGCCCTCCCCGTCGACGTGGCCCACATCGCCCAGGGTGCGCCAACCCCGGCTGTTGCGTATCCCGGCCGTCTTATCGGGGTCGTTGTGGTACTCGAAGTCACGCCCGCCGGCGAAGTAGACGGTGCCCGTCTCGCCCACAGGCACCTCGTCGTCATCGGAGTCCACGATGTGGACCTCGCCCAGGGGGCGGCCCACCGAGCCGGGATGGGCCAGCCACTCCTCCGGGGTGATCTGGGCGGCACCGATGTCCTCGGTGCCGGCGTAGTACTCGTGGATGATCGGTCCCCACCACGACATCATCTCCTGCTTCACGGGAACGGGACAGGGGGCGGCAGCATGGACCGCCCAGGTCAGGCTGGAGAGGTCGAAGGAGCGGCGCTCCTCTTCGGGGAGGCGCAGCATCCGGGTGAACATGGTCGGCACGAACTGGGCATGGGTGACCCGGTAGCGCTGGATGGCCCCGAGGCAGTGTTCGGCGTCGAAGGACTCCATGACCACACAGGTCCCTCCGAGCCGGTGGGTGGCCATGCAGTAGACCAGCGGGGCCGAGTGGTAGAGCGGGGCGGGGGACAGGTAGACGGTGTCGCCGCCGATGCCCCGGGCCCCGATGCTCATGGCGATCTGCACCGAGGCCGAGTTCGGATCGCCGGGCGGCCCCGGGGTCAGTGTCTTGCGGACGCCCTTGGGCACGCCGGTGGTGCCCGAGGAGTAGAGCATCTCCCGGCCCTCGGCCTCGTCCCCGATGGGTGTGGGCCGCCCGCGGGCCAGGACCTCGTCGTAGGACTCGAAGCCGTCGACGGCTCCACCCACGGCCACCCGGAGGCGGATCCGGTCGAGGTCCAGCTCCCGGGCCACGTCGCCGAGGCGGGCCGAGACGACGAAGGCCACCGCCCCGCAGTCGTCCAGGATGTGCTGGACCTCGCTCCGGCGGAGGTGGCTGTTGAGGGCGGTGTAGTAGAGGCCGGACCGCTGGGCCGCCCAGGTCACCTCGAGCAGCTCGGACTGTTCTCCATCATCAGGGCAAGGTGGTCGCCGACACCCAACCCGGCCGCCCGCAGCACATGGGCCAGGCGGTTGGACCGCTCGTCCAGCTGGCGGTAGGTGGTCACCCGGCCGGTCCCGGCCATGATGACGGCGGGACGGTCCGGGTGTGCGGCGGCCCGGTGGCCGAGGTGGTGGTCGAGGACCGGGATGGCGACCTCTTCCTCCGGCGTCATCGGCCGCGGAAGACGGGGTCCCGCTTCTCCATGAAGGCGGTGGCGCCCTCGGTGGCGTCCTCGCTCTGGAAGAGGGTGCGGTTCTCCTCGGGGGTGGCCCTCCCGACGTCGGAGCCCTGGTCGGTGGCCCGCCGCATCAGACGTTTGGTCAGCTGGACGCCCAGCGGTCCGTTGCCGGCCACCTCGGCGGCCAACGCCGTGGCCGTCGCCATCAACACTCCGGCCGGCACCACCTGGTTGACCAGGCCGAACTGGGCGGCGCGCTCGGCCCCGATGAGGCGGCCGGTGAGCCCCATCTCCAGGGCCAGCGCCTGGGGGATCCGCTGGGACAGGCGGGTCCCGCCCCCGGCGGCGAAGAGGCCCCGCTTGACCTCAGGCAGACCGAAGCGGGCGTGCTCCGCCGCCACCACCAGGTCGCAGGCCATGACCAGCTCCAGCCCTCCGCCCACAGCGGCGCCGTTGACGGCGGCGATGAGGGGCTTCTCGTAGGAGCCGTCGAGGAAGGCGAACAGGGTCCGGGCCCCCTCGGGATCCTCCCAGGCAGATCGGGTCGGTGGAGAATCCGCCCAGGGCGGTCAGGTCCATGCCGGCACAGAAGATCCGCTCCCCGGCCCCGGTGACCACCACGGCCCGGACGTCGTCGTCGAGGAGGATCTCATGGAGCGCCGTGCCCAACTCGGCCATCAGGGGCGGGTTGAGCGAGTTGGCCGCCTCGGGTCGGTTGAGGGTGAGGGTCTCGACGGGCCGGAGCGCTCCCGGATCACCAGCACCGGGTCGACCTCCCTGATGGGTTCGGGTGCCGGCGGGCGGAGCGGGGGGGTTCGCAGATCACGGTGGAACGGTTCCTTTCGTCAGACAGGTGCGGCCGAGCGGTCGCGCACATCCCCGACGATCGTTCGCTTGAAGATGACGTATGTGCCATCATGAGAACGCCAATTTCAGGGCACGAGGAGCGTACATGGACGAGACACCGGCTGCATCCGACGAAGGTGGCAGCGACAGCCCGTTCGCCTCCATGGACTCCGAGACGGCGGCCAACCCGCAGCCCATGTTCAAGGAGCTGCGGGACTCCATGCCGGTCATGCCGGTGGAGGGCATGGGCGTGGTCCTGACCCGCAAGGTCGAGGTGGAGGAGGTCTTCCGCCACCCCGAGATCTTCTCGTCCAACGCCGACGCCGTGGACCTCAAGAACCACCGGCCCATGATCCCCCTCCAGATCGACCCGCCCGAGCACAAGAAGTACCGGAAGATCCTCGACCCCATCTTCGCCCCCCGGCAGATGGCCCTGATCGAGGAGTCGGTCACCGCGACGGTCAACGGGCTGATCGACGGGTTCATCGACAAGGGGGAGATCGACTTCGCCGCCGAGTTCTCCGTGCCGTTCCCCTCGCAGGTGTTCCTCACGCTGTTCGGCCTCCCCTACGAGGAGCTGCCCCGGTTCCTGACCATGAAGGACGGGATCATCCGGCCCGACGTGGTCACCGGGTCCCGCTTCAACAGCAAGACGGCCAACGCCTACCAGCAGGAGATCGCCGACTCCGTCTACGACTACTTCAACGAGATCCTCGACCTGCGGGAGCAGAAGCGGGAGGACGACATCCTGAGCCGGTTCCTCGACGCCGAGGTGGACGGGGCCAAGCTGACCCGTGAGGACATCCTCGACATCTGCTTCCTGTTCCTCATCGCCGGGCTGGACACGGTGACGGCCACCCTCGACTGCATGTTCGCCTATCTGGCCGCCCATCCCGACCAGCGTCGCCAGATCATCGACGACCCGGACCTCATTCCGGCGGCCATCGAGGAGCTGCTGCGGTGGGAGACCCCGGTGATGGGCGTGTCCCGGGTGGCCATGGAGGACACCGAGATGGCCGGGTGCCCCATCCACAAGGGCGACAACGTCATGGTGATGATCGGTTCGGTCAATACCGACGAGGCCGACCTGCCCGACGCCGACGTGGTCCGGTTCGACCGCGAGGTCAACCGGCACGTGGCCTTCGGCGGCGGTGTCCACCGCTGCCTGGGTTCCCATCTGGCCCGCCAGGAACTCCGGGTGGCCCTCCGCGAGTGGCACCGCCGCATCCCTGAGTACTCGGTGAAGGACGGCCACGTGCTGCAGTACACCGGCGGCATCCGGTCCATCGACTACTTTCCGATGGTCATCGTACCCTCCGCCTCCTGAACGGCCCGACTGGTCATCCCGACGGGCCCTCCCGACCGGGGCACGGCCGCGCCACGTCGACACCCGTCGACGCTGACGGCCCGGACCGACTAGAACCGACCTGACCAGAACCGACCCAGAGGAGTCCCGTATGAACTGGAACGAACGATCCGCCATCGTCACCGGAGGGGCCGGTGGGCTGGGAGGAGCCACCGTCCGCCGCCTGACCGGACTGGGTATGCAGGTGGTGGTGTTCGACCGCGCCGTCGAGGCGGGCCAGGCCCTCGTGGACGAGCTGGGCCGGGGGGCCGCCGTCGGTGGGGACATCAACAGCGACGCCGACGTCACCGCCGCCCTGGACGCCGCCACCGGGATGGCCCCGTTGGCGGTGGTGGTCAACGTGGCCGGCGGCGGGGCCGGAGGCCGGACGCTGTCCCGTGACGGCGAGCCCATGGACATCGAGGCCTTCCGGTTCACCGTGGAGCTCAACACCGTGGGTACGTTCAACGTCACCCGTCTGGCCGCGGCACGCATGGCCACCAACGAGCCCGACGAGTACGGACAGCGGGGCGTGGTGGTCAACACCGCCTCCATCGCCGGCTACGAGGGCCAGACCGGCCAGGTGGCCTACGGCGCCTCCAAGGCCGCCGTGCTGGGCATGAGCCTGCCCCTGGCCCGGGACCTGGCCCCGGTCGGGATCCGGGTCTGCGCCATCGCCCCGGGCACCATGGGGACCCCGCTCATGGAGAGTGCCCCCGAGGCCCTGAAGGAGAAGCTGGTGGCGAGCATCATCTTCCCCAAGCGCATGGGCCAGCCCGACGAGTTCGCCCGGCTGGTGGAGAGCATCGTCACCAACCCCTACCTCAACGGGGAGAACATCCGGCTGGACGGGGCCCTGCGCTTCCCGCCCAAGTAGACCCGGCCCGCCCGGCCCGGCCGAGGCCGGTCAGAGGATGGCGCCCGAGTCCTTGTGGGCGATGATCTGGTCCCAGTCGAGTCCCAGCTCGAGGAGGATCTCCTCGGTGTGCTGGCCGTGCTCGGGGGCGGCCATCAGCTGGTCGGCCGTCTCGTCCATCTGGACCGGGTTGGCCACCAGGTCGTAGGACTTGCCGTCGGCCCGGTCCACCCGGGCCAGGTAGCCGTTGGCCCTCACCTGAACGTCGTCCACCAGCTCGCTGGTCATCTGGCCCGGCGCCCACACCCCGGACAGGGTGGCCAGGGCCTGCTTCCACTCCTCGAAGGTCCGGGAGGCGAAGACCTCGTCGATGACGGCGACGCACTCCCCGGCGTTGGCGTAGCGGGCCGCTCCGTCCGCGAACCGGGGGTCGGTGATGAGGTCGGGTCGCCCGATGTGGTCGCAGAAGTCGGGCCAGAACCGGTCGGCCTGCAGCATCATGAGGGTGATGAAGCGACCGTCGCTGGTGCGGTAGGTGCCCACCAGGGGGTTGGGGGAGGAGCTCCGGTCGAACTTGGGCATGGGGTCGCCGCCGTAGAGCCCGGAGGCAACGATGTCCGGCGAGAGCTGCCACATGGCCAGGCCCAGCAGCGAGACGTCCACGACAGGGGCCACGCCGCTGGTGGCCCGCTGGAGGAGACCGGCGGCGATGCCCCCGGCGATGGCCATGCCCCCGGCCAGGTCGCCGAAGGCCGGACGGCCCCCCACCGGCCACTCGCTGTCGGCCGGGGTCAGGGCGTTGGCCACCGCGCCCCGGGCCCAGTAGGTGGCCCCGTCATAGCCGCCCTTCCCGCGGTCGGGCCCGTGGGGGCCCTGGCCGGTGCCCCGGGCGTAGACGATGTCGGGGTTGACGGCCCGGATGCTGGCCACGTCGATCTTGAGCTTGTCCAGGGTGTCGGGGAGGAAGCTGGTGAGGAACACGTCGGATGTCTCGACGATCCGGTACAGCAGCTGGCGGCCCTCGTCGGTGCTGATGTCCAGCCCGATGCTGCGCTTGCCCCGGTTGGGCTGCTCGATGATGTAGTTGACCGCCCCCGGCCCACCGGGGACCAGGCCCATGGAGATGAGTCCCCGCTGGGGATCGCCGCCCACGGGGTGCTCGACCTTGATGACGTCGGCGCCCCAGTCGGCCAGGACGGCCCCGGCGGCGGGGACGAAGGTCCACGCGGCCACTTCGAGTACGCGGAAGCCAGCCAGTGCGTTGGCCATGACGGCAGTCCCCCTTCAGGTGGAAGCAGGTGAGATGGGTCCGGGGGCCACGGTCACGGGGCGGCCCGGCGAGGAGCTAGGCGCGGGCGGACGGAGAGGAGGTCCACCGACTTGGTCCCCCGCTTCCCGATGCTGTCCATGTTCCTCGACTGGATGGAGACGTCATGGCCGGCGGCCTGCTGGCGCAGGGCGCCGACGGTGCAGTGCTCCTTGCCGCCCGAGCACGGTGAAGGGGTCGTAGTGGAAGTGGCGCATGGCGTTCAGGTGGGTGATCCGGTCGATGTCGACGTCCGATACGCCGTCCAACCCCTTCATCAGCGACTCCGGGGCGGTGGGCCAGGTGGAGTCGGAGTGGGGGTAGTCGCACTCCCACATGACGTTGTCCATGTCCAGGAACCCCCGGCTGGCCACGCCGAACTGGTCGTCGATGAAGCAGGTCAGGATGTGCTGGTTGAACACCTGGCTGGGGAGGGTGTCGCCGAAGTCCTGGCCGGTCCAGGCGTGGTGGCGGTCGTAGTTGTAGTCGACCCGCTCGAGGAAGTAGGGCACCCAGCCGATGCCCCCCTCGGACAGGGCCACCTTGAGGTCGGGGAACTTGCGCAGCACCGGCGACCACACCAGGTCGGCGGCGGCCTGGACGATGTTCATCGGGGTCAGGGTGATCAGGCAGTCGATAGGGGCGTCGGGCGAGGTGATGACGATCTCCGACGACGAGCCGATGTGCATGCACACCACCACCGCCTCCTCGCTGCACGCCTGCCAGAACGGGTCCCAGTGGTCGGAGTGGACGCTGGGCCAGCCCAGCTTGGAGGGGTTCTCCGAGAAGGTGACGGCGTGGGCGCCCTTGGCCGCGGTGCGCCGCACCTCGGCGGCCAGCACCTCGGGGTCCCAGATGGCCGGAATGGGGCAGGGGATGAACCGGCCCGGGTGGGTCCCGCACCACTCGTCGATGTGCCAGTCGTTGTAGGCCTGGATCATGGCCAGGGCCACGTCCTTGTCCTCGGTGCGGGCGAAGGTCTGGCCGCAGAACTGGGGGAACGAGGGGAAGCACAGCGAGCCCAGCACCCCGTTGGCGTCCATGTCCTTGACCCGCTCGTCGATGTCGTAGCAGCCCGGGCGGAGCTGCTGGAAGGAGGTGGGCTCGAGCCCGTACTCCTCGCGGGGCCGGCCGGCCACGGCGTTGAGGGCCACGTTGGGGAGGAGGTTGCCCTCGTAGAGCCAGGCGTTGGTGCCGTCCTCGTTGGTGACGAACTTGGGGGCCAGGTCGGCGTACTTGGCCGGGAGGCGGCCCTCGAACAGGTCGGGAGGCTCGACGACGTGGTCGTCCACGCTCACCATCACCATGTCGTTGATCTCCATGTCGCAACCTCCTCCTCCGGTCTCCCCCGGATTTCGGCGTCGATGACACCGAACACGACCTGTACTGCCCCGTCGGAAAGAATCATATCCACTGGGACGTATCCCGTAGCCCCAGAGCGAGAATGCCCCTTCCGACCCGGTATCTGCCGGCCGGGCATTGCCGTCGCTCCCGGTCACGTCGGAGGCAGGCCGGACAGGACCGCTTCGGTGTCCGCTCCCAGGTCCCTTGCCTCCGCCTGCAGCCGGTGGTCAGGGCCGGGGCCGGAGCCGGCTCCGGCGTCACGATCGGGATCGGGATCGGGAGGCGGCCGTGGGATCTGCCCGGCCATGGGAACAGCCGGGCCGGCCAGGCCACCGGCGATGTCGGCCATGGAAGCGTCGAGGACCCAGGCCCCGTCGCTCGTGAGGGCACCGAGCACCGCCACGGTCGAGGCCAACCCGCTGAGGGGATCGGCGATGGCGTCACCGCAGAAACAGGGGCCGTGCTCGTCGGTGACCACCAGCCCGCCGGCCACGGCGGCGTCGTCACCGAAGGCCACCCGCCGGGCTGAGGCGCCGGTGGCCCCGTACCCGGTGATGGACAGCCACACCCGGGGCCGGCCCCGCCGCACCAGGGAGTCGACGTCCAGGCCCAGCTGCTCGAGGGCCCGGGGTCGCGACCCGGTGATGACCACGTCGGCCCCGGCCACAACCGCGGCCAACTGGCGCCGGCCCGTCCCCGAGGTGAAGTCGAGCGCCACCGACTCCTTGCCCCCGTTGAGGCGTCGGTAGAACCGCGCGGAGCCGGTACGGGCTCCGTCCGGGCGGGACGTCGACTCCACCTTCACCACCCGGGCCCCGGCCTGACGGAGCAGACGGCCGACGACCGGTCCGGCCCACAGGGACGACAGGTCCACCACCACCAGTCCGGTGCACGAGCGCAGCGCCGGTGCCGGTCCGATCCGTCGGGGGTGGATGCCGTGGATCCCCTCCGGAGCGCCACGGCGGCGATTCGGAGGGGGAGCGCCCCCCGGGTCGGGCCGGCGCTCGCCCAGCACAGCCACCGGCAGGCCCACCAGCTCCGCCCCCGCCCGCAACTCCTCGGCCGGGCGAGCGGCCACCCCTTCGCCCACCTGGGCCCAATCGCCCTCCGGCACCGGTTCCGGTCGACCCAGCCACGCCGCCACCAGCTCCCAATCGGACGCCCGGGACAGGGACGCCGCCACCCATGTGTCGGCGCAACGGAGCAGGCGGGATCCCCCGCCACAGCTCACCTGCCCGCCCCGCACCATTCCGGTGAGGGCGGCCCGCTCGGCCAGCAGGGCCAGGGGATCGACGACCACCGGTCGGCCGAGGGCGGAGGAACGGGCCGACAGCTCATCGGACCACGCCGCCACCCCCTCGATGAGGGTCGACGGCCCTCCCAACCCCGGCCCCTCGGGACGGCCGCTCAGCCAGGCCAGGCCCGAGGCGGCCCAGGCGGCGGCGCGCTGGTCGGGGTTCTCGTCGGTCACGGCTGTCGCACTGCGGTGGTCCTCGTATCGGTCGGTCCGTCACCGCCGGCACCGACGACTCGTTACCATCGGCGGATGAACCCTGTGCGGCTCCCCGGCCCGGAGTTCGTGGCGGCACTGGACACCGGTGAGGTGTTCGAGAGGATTGTAGGGCTGGAGTCGGGGGCGGTCCTGGTGGACGGGGACGACCTCCCCGACACGCTGCCGTCCGGCCCCGGGGGACCCGACGTCGCTGACCGGCTGGCCATGGTCCCGGCCGTGGTGGTCGGGGTGGTGTCGGACCCGCGGCGGCGCCGGCCCGACTGGGCCGACCTGGTGGTGGCTGCGGACAGCCCCGAACTGGCCGCCGCCCTGGCCACAGTGGCGGCCAACCCCCTGGCGTCGGTGACCCTCGCCGTGCTGCTGCGGGGCGCCGGCGGGCGCACCGTGGCCCAGGGGCTCGTGGCCGAGTCGATGGCCTACGGCCTCCTCCAGGCCGGACCGGAGTTCGTCGCCTGGCGGAGCGGGGTCCCGGTGCGGGAGCGTCCCGGCCGCGGTGGGCCGGCGGTGTTGGTGGCCCGGCACGACCACGAGCTGTCCATCACCCTCAACCGTCCCCACGTGCTCAACGCCTTCAGCGCCCCCATGCGGGACGAGCTGGTGGCGGCCCTGCAGGTGGCGGTTCTCGATCCCTCGGTGACCGCCGTCGAGGTGCGGGGCGCCGGGGAGGCCTTCTGCAGCGGCGGCGACCTCGACGAATTCGGGTCGCGTTCGGATCCCTCCACCGCCCACCTGGTCCGACTGCAGCGGAGCGCGGGCCGGGCCCTGGCCGAAGTGGCCGACCGGACCACCGTGCACATCCACGGGGCCACGGTGGGGTCCGGCATCGAGTTGGCCGCCTTCGCCGGCCGGGTGGTGGCGGACCCTGCCACCAGAATCTCGCTTCCCGAGGTCCACCTCGGTCTCATCCCCGGGGCGGGGGGAACAGTCAGCCTGCCCCGCCGGATCGGCCGGCACGCCACCATGCTGCTGGCCGTGGGCCCACCGTGGATCGATGCAGACACCGCCCGGGCCTGGGGCCTGGTCGATCGGCTGGAGGGGTGAATCCTGTCGCCCGCCGGCCTTCCCCACTTCGTTAGGGTGTCCTCGCTCATGACCGATCCGGGACGCCCACGTTGAACATCGCCATGCTGCTGGATCTCGTCGCCGACAGCTTCGGCGACCGGGTGGCACTCACCGAAGGCGGGGAGTCCCGCACCTACGACGGACTCCGGGGCCTGGCCCGGGCGGCGGCCGGCGAGCTTGTGGCCGTCGGGGCCTCCACTCTGGCCTACGCCGACGTGAGCTCGTCGGCGGTTCCCACCGCCCTGTTCGGTGCGGCCTGGGCCGGAGCGTCCTACGCCCCGCTCAACTTCCGCCTTCCGGCCGAGTCCCTTCGCCAGCAGGTGGCCCGTCTCGACCGGCCCACGGTGGTGTCCTCGACCGCACTGGTGGCCGAGCTCACCGACCCGCCGGCCACCGACCGGGCGGCATGGCTGGAGCGGCTGGGCGCGGGCGGAGGGGACCACGAACCGGCCGGCGAGTACGTGCCCGAGCCGGACGGGGCCGCCGTCATCCTGTTCACCAGTGGCTCGTCCGGTGCCCCCAAGGCGGCCCTGCTGAGCCACGACAACCTCATGTCCTACATCATGGACACCGTCGAGTTCCTGGGGGCGGGTGAGGACGAGGCCCTCGTGCTGGCGGCGCCGCCGTTCCACATCGCCGGGGTGGCCGCCGTGCTGAGCTCGGTCTACTCCGGCCGTCGACTGCTCCCCCTGCCCGCCTTCACCCCCGAGGCGTGGCTGGAGCTGGCCCGGGACGAGGGCGCCACCCACGCCTTCGTGGTGCCGACCATGCTGTCGCGGATCGTCCAGTGCATGGAGTCGGATCCCTCCCTGCGGGTGCCCACCCTGCGGGCCATCTCCTACGGCGGGGCCCGCATGGCGGCCCCCATCCTGGAGCGGGCCCTGGAGCTCTTCCCCGATGTCGGCTTCGTCAACGCCTACGGGCTGACCGAGACCTCGTCGACCATCGCCGTGCTGGGCCCCGACGACCACCGCCTGGCGCTGTCCAGCCGACGAGCCGGAGGTCCGCCGGCGACTGGAGTCGGTGGGACAGCCCCTTCCCGGCATCGAGGTGGCGGTGGTGGGGGAGTCGGGCGATCCCGTACCCGTCGGGACCAAGGGACTCATCCGGGTGCGGGGTCCCCAGGTCAGCGGACAGTACCTCGACACGGCCTCGGGAGTCGACGGCGCCGGATGGCTGGCCACCGGTGACGTCGGCTTCGTCGACGGGTCCGGCTACCTGTTCGTCGAGGGCCGTGCCGACGACGTGATCATCAAAGGGGGCGAGAACCTCTCCCCTTCGGAGATCGAGGACGCGCTACTGCGCCACAAGTCGGTGCAGGCGGCCGTGGTGGTCGGCGTCCCCCACCCCGAGTGGGGCGAGTCGGTGGCCGCCGCCGTGGTGCTGGTCCCCGACGCCGGCGGGACCATGCACGAGGTCATCGTGGAGGAGTTGGTGGTGTGGGTCCGCCAGTCCCTGGGCTCGCTCAAGACCCCCAGCCACATCGAGGTGCGCGACGAGCTGCCCACCACCGCCACCGGCAAGGTCCTCCGCCGGGTGGTGCGCGACGAGTTGTCGGGGCCGGCGCCGGCCTGACCGGTCCGGGGGGTCACGCCGTCGGAGGACTCAGTCCGACGGCACCACCAGTACCTTGCCCACCGCCCGTCGCTCGGCCAGATCGTCGAGGGCCCGGCCCGCCCCCTCCAGGCCGTAGCGGGCCGAGATGTGCGGTGTGAACCGGCCCGACCGGTAGAGCTCGGTCAGCTCGGCCTGGTCCCGGGCGAAGTCGTCCCGTTGGTTGGCGGCGAAGCCCCCCATGGTGAATCCGGTGACGATGACGCCCTTCAACAGCACCAGATTGAGGGGCATCTTCGGGATCTCACCGGAGGCGAAGCCCACCGTCACGAACCTGCCCCCCCAGGCCAGGGCCCGCAGGGCCTGCTCGGCCGCGGGGCCACCCACCGGGTCGATGACGGCGCCGGCCCCGCCGCCGGTCACCTCCTTGATCCGCTCCTTCAGGTCCTCGGTCGTGTAGTCCACCCCGGCCAGCGCCCCCCGCTCGGCGCACAGGGCCAGCTTCTCGGGCGTGGAGGCGGCCGCCACCACCCGGGCGCCGAGCAGGGTGGCCAACTCCACGGCGGCCAGGCCGACCCCACCGGCGGCGCCGAGCACCACCACCCACTCGCCCGGCTGGACCCGGGCGAAGCTGCGCAGGGCGTGGTAGGCGGTGCGGTGGGCCACGCCGGAGGCCGCCGCCGTGACGAGGTCGATGGCCGGGTCCACCGGCTGCAGGGCGCCGGCCGACACCGCCACCCGGTCGGCGAAGGCCCCGAACAGCACCGAGCCCATCACCCGGTCGCCGACGGCCACACCCTCGACCCCGGGACCGATCGAGGACACCGTGCCGGCGAACTCGCTGCCCACGGTGAACGGCACCGGGATGGACACCTGGTACTTGTCCGCCACCACCAGGACGTCGGGGAAGTTGGCGGCGGCGGCGACCACCTCCACCACCACCTGGCCGTCCCCGGCCACCGGGTCGTCCACCTCGGCCACCACCACCGAGGTGGGCGGCCCGTACTGCTCACACCGGACGGCGCGCATCACCGGACCTCAGGAGTTGCCGACGACGTGCTCGATGTGGGCGGCGAGCTTCTGCCGGGCCTCCTCGCGCTTGGCCGGCAGGTGGGCCGTGGGCCAGAGGCCGGGTGAGGGCTCGTAGTCCTTCAGCACCTCGCGGGCCACAGTGACCTTGTGGACCTCGGTGGGACCGTCCACCACGCTCATGATGGGGGCCATCATCCACATGCTCCCGAACGGCATCTCGTTGGACACCCCGAGGGCCCCGTGGGCGTGCATGGACCGCCACACGGCGTCGTGGGCCACCTTGGGGGTCAGGGCTTTGATGGCGGCGATGTTCTTGCGGGTGCGCCGGTAGTCCCCGATCTGGTCGATCTCCCATGCGGTGTACAGGACCAGCAGCCGGAACTGCTGGAGCTCGGCGTAGGAGTCGGCGATGTCCCCCTGGATGAACTGCTTGCGGGCCAGCAGGGTCCCCTGGGTCTCTCGACTGAGGACCCGCTCGCACAGGAGGTCGAGGGCCCGCTGGCAGGTGGCCACGGTGCGCATGGCGTGGTGGACCCGCCCGCCGCCCAGCCGGGTCTGGGCGATGGCGAAGGCCTGGCCCGCCCCGCCCAGCAGGCTGTCGGCGGGGACCCGCACGTCCTCGTAGTGGATGAGGGCGTGCATGGCCTCGTCCTCGGACTCGCCGGCCAGGCCGACATGGCGGGTCATGTTGACCCCGGGGGTGTCGGTCGGGACGAGGAACATCGACGCCCCCTGGTAGATGCTCACGTCGGGGTCGGTGATGGCCATGACGATGAGGAAGGAGGCCGTGCGGGCGTTGGACGAGAAGAACTTCCACCCGTTGATGACCCACTCGTCGCCGTCCCGCACCGCCGCGCAGGTGAACTGCTGGGGGTCCGAGCCGGCCTGGGGCTCGGTCATCGAGTAGCAGGAGAAGACCTCGCCGTCCAGCAGGGGCTGGAGGTACTTCTTCTTCTGTTCCTCGGTGCCGTAGTGGGCGATGATCTCGGCGTTCCCGGTGTCGGGCGCCTGGGTCCCGAACACGATGGGGGCCCAGGCCGACACCCCGAGGATCTCGTTGAGCAGGGCCAGCTTGACCTGGCCGTACCCCTTGCCCCCCAGCTCCGGCCCCAGGTGGGCGGCCCACAGGTCGTGGTCCCGGACCTCCTGCTTCATGGGGTCGACGATGGGTCTCAGCTCGTCGTCCAGGGGATGGAACTGCTTGTGCGGGTAGAGGATGTCGAGCGGCTCGACCTTGTCGGCGACGAACTGGCGAGCCCAGTCCAGCTTCTCTTGGAACTCCGGTTCGGTGGAGAAATCCCAGGCCATCAGGTGGTCCTTTCGTGTCGGTACGTCGGGTGACGTCGGTTCGGTGTGCGGGTGGGGAGGCGGTGGCGCCGGGTCGGTCGATCCGGCTGGCGACCGGTGTGGTCGGCCCGCCCGGTCGGGTCCGGTCACCCATGGACGTCGACGGGGTGGACGCCCAGCCCCGAGAGGAACCGCTCGTTGCACTCGGCGACCTCCCGTCGGGCCGCTTCGGGATCGTCGGCGTGGGCCACGTAGAGGGCCGACCCCGGTGCCCAGGGCGGAGAGCAGGTGGGCCAGGGGCTCGAGCGGCTGGGGCTCGAGGACGCCTTCGTCCACGGCATCACGCAGGTAGCCCGATGATCTGGTGGGTGGGGCCGTCGCCCCGCTCGGACAGCGAGTTCCATCCGAGCACGGCCGGGCCGTCGATGAGCACGATCTGCCGGTAGGCGGGATTGGCGGAGGCGGCGTCGAGGTAGACCTCGCTGTTGGCCCGGAAGAGGTCCCAGGCGCTGCGGTGCCGGTCCTCCGACCGCCGCCACAGCGAGTGGCTGACCTCGCCGGACACCTCGTCGTAGACCGCCCGGAACAGGTCCTCCTTGTCGCGGAAGTGGTGGTACAGGGCCCCCCGGGTCAGGCCGGCCCGCTGGACGATCTCCTCGGTTCGGGTGGCCTGGAAGCCGTCGGCGGCGAACAGCTGCCGGGCCGCGGTGAGCAGGGCCTGCCGGGTGTCCCGCACGTGGGCGGCCCGGAGGCCCGGGGCTCCGTCGGTCCCACCGCCGCCATCGGCCGGGCCGGCGCCGTCGCCCTCCGAGGGTCGTGTCACCGCCTGGGAGCTGCAGGTTTGATTCATGACGTATCCAACATACAGAATGTTTGTCCTGGGGGCGAAGTCACGCTCCGAGGACCGGGCCCGGCCAGTGCCGAGACCGGGGGGAGGAGACCGTGGACGATCTGGACGGGAAGGTGGCTCTGGTGACCGGGGCCAGCCGGGGCGTGGGCGCGGCCACCGCCGTGGCCCTGGCCGAGGCCGGCTGCGACGTGGCCTGTGCCGCCCGGTCGACCCGGGACCAGCCCCAACGGACGGCGGGCACCATCGACGAGACGGTGGCCCGGGTGGAGGCGGCCGGCCGACGGGGTCTGGCCGTCCCGACCAACCTGGCCGTCGACGCCGAGGTGGAGGCCATGGTGGCCACCACCCTCGACCGCTTCGGCCGCCTCGACATCCTCATCAACAACGCCGCCATCACCTTCATCGGCGACCTCGACATCCCCCTCCACCGGTTCGATCTGGTCATGCAGGTCAACATGCGGGCCCCCATGATCGCCCTCCGCCAGGCCGCCCCGGCCATGCGGGCCGCCGGAGGGGGCTCGGTGGTCAACGTCTCGTCGGTGGCCGCCCTCTACCCCCATCCCTCGCTGATGGCCTACGGCATGTCCAAGGTGGCCCTGGAGCGCCTGACCGTCGACGCCGCCTCGCAGCTGGCGGCCGACAGCATCGCCGTCAACTGCTTCCGCATCGACCTGGCTGTGGCCTCCGAGGGCTTCGTGGCCAACACGCCCGGAGCCGACCACTCCGACTGGGAGCCGTCGGAGGTGGCGGCGGAGGGCATCGTCTGGATGGTGCGCCAGCCGACGGCGTATTCCGGTCGGCGGGAGTCCATGTTCGCCCTCCGCCACCGGGAGGGCATCATGGCCTCCCGGGTGCCCCACCCCGCGACGACGACGCCGCCCGTCGAGCTGACCAACGGCCTGGTGGCCGCCACCCGGACCGCGTTCGAGGAGCCGTATCCCGACGATCCCGCCCCGGCCGGATGACCCCCCTGTCCAACCCTGCCTATCCCCATCATCCTGAATACCCCCACCCCGAAGGAGCATGAGCCCGTGGCCACACGCACGCCCGAAGAGGAAGAGGCCATCACGGTCCGCACGGCCGGACTGGTGCACGAGGAGCGCCTCGGCGCCTGGATGGACTCCGAGGATCTGCCCGGGGCGGGCGAGCCGGTTACGTCCTCGTTCATCAGCGGGGGGGCGTCCAACGAGATCTTCGAGATCCGCCGGGGCGACTTCCGCGCCGTGCTGCGCCGGCCGCCGCGGGTGGTCCCGAAGGGCCGCAACGAGACCATGCTGCGCGAGTACCGGGTGCTCCACGCCCTCAACGGCACCGACGTGCCCCATCCCGAGGCCTACGCCGCCTGCAGCGACGACGCCGTCATCGGCTCCTCGTTCTACCTGATGAGCCTGGTGGACGGGTGGTCGCCCATGAGCATGGGGGACCGGTGGCCGGCCCCGTTCGACACCGACCTCGAGGCCCGGTCCGGGCTGGCCATCGAACTGGTCGACGGCATCGCCCGGCTCGCCCGGGTGGACTGGAAGGCGGTGGGCCTCGAGGGCTTCGGCAAGCCCGACGGTTTCCACGACCGCCAGGTCGACCGGTGGATGGCCCACCTCAACGCGGTCAAGTTCCGGGACATCCCCGGGCTCGAGGTGACCGCCGACTGGCTGAGCCGTCACAAGCCCAGCCAGTGGGAGTCGGGCATCATCCACGGCGACTACCAGTTCGCCAACGTGATGTTCGCCCACGGCGCCCCGGCCCGGCTGGCGGCCATGGTCGACTGGGAGATGTCGACCGTCGGGGACCCCCTGTTGGACCTGGCCTGGGTGATGAACGGCTGGACCGATCCGGGCGAGGACCGGACGAAGGGGTACGTCGACACGACCGGCATGCCCAGTGGTCAGGAGATGCTCGACCACTACACCGAGGTCAGCGGACGCAACGTGGATGAGATCGACTACTACATCATCCTGGCCCGGTTCAAGCTGGCCATCGTGTTGGAGGCGGGTTACGCACGGGTGGTGGCCGGCGACGCCGACAACCCCGCCATGGCCGCCTACGAGTACGTTGTGCTCGACACCATGGCCGCCGCCGCCGAATTGGCCCGGACCACCCCCCTCGGGCAGTAGCGGCGCGGTGGGCCGCACCCCGGTCGTGCCGCCCGGGCCTCCGCCACCCCCGCCGGAGGCACCACGATGAAGATCGGTCTCTCGCTCGGTGTGCTCCGCCCCTCGGCCTGGGAGGAGGTGACGGTGCTGGCCGACCAGCTGGGGTACGACTCGGTGTGGATGCCCGAGCACATGGTCATCCCGGTGCAGTCGGAGGGGAGCCCCTTCGCCGGCGCCGACCACCCGCCCATACCGCCCCACGTCCCCATCTACGACGTCTTCGCCTATCTGGCCTTCCTGGCCGCCAGGACCGAGCGGATCCACTTCGGCACCCAGGTCTACAACATCGGCCTCCGTCACCCCTTCACCGTGGCCCGCTCGGTGACCACCCTGGACGTGCTCTCGCACGGCCGGGTGGAGTTCGGCATCGGGGCCAGTTGGCTGGAGGCCGAATGGGAGGCGGTCGGCCTCGACTTCGCCTCCCGGGGCCGTCGGGTGGACGAGGCCATCGGGGTGTGCCGCCGGCTGTGGAGCGAGGAGGTCATTGAACACCACGGCGAATTCTTCGACTTCGGCCCGGTCATGTTCGAGCCCAAGCCCATCCAGGCACCGTGGCCCCGCCTGCACATCGGCGGCGACGGCCCCGCCGCCCTCCGACGGGCCGCCCTTCTCGGTGACGGGTGGATCCCCATGAACCACGCCGTCGAGCAGATCCCGGAACGGGCGGCGCAGATGGCCAGACTCCGGGAGGAGGCCGGTCTGCCCGGGGTGGTCGAGATCACTTTGGGGGCCGGGGGCGTGGACTTGGAGGACCTCCGGGCCCACGCCGACGCCGGCGTGGGCCAGGCCCTGGTCAAGCCGTTCCACAGCACCAGGGATGCCGTGGCGGGGATCACCCGGTTCGCCGAGGACGTCCTCCCGGCCATTGCGGAGTACCCGGTGGCGGTGCCGTCGTGACCGTCCCTTCCGACCGGTCCGGGTCGGTCTCCGGATGGACCGGGGGAGTAGGCTGATCGGCCGTGCGCATCGTCCTCGACTCCGAGCTGTGCACCGGCCACGGTCGGTGCTACTCCCTGGCCCCCGAGCTGTTCGACACCGACGACGAGGGTCACAGCGTGTTGTTGGCGACAGAGGTGCCCGACGGTCTGGAGAGCCAGGCGTGGCTGGCCGTCCAGAACTGCCCGGAGCGCTGCATCAGCATCGAGGAGTAGGACCCCACATGGAGCTCTGGGAGTTGACGGCCCGCGAGTCCATCCGCGATCTGGTGGCCCGCTACAACGCCAACGGGGATGCCGGACGGTTCGCCCAGGTGCTGGAGCTGTTCGCCGACGACGCCGCCATGGAGATCGCCACCCCCGGCGGGGACGTGCAGCGCTACGAGGGGCACGACGCCATCGCCACCATCTTCACCGGTACCAAGGAGCGGTGGGACTCCGAGTCCGCCGGATCCGAGGCGGTCGCCAGCGGCGCCGGCGTCGGGGGGGAACCACATCAGGTTCACCCCCGGGGGACCGGGGCCGTCCCCGTCACGTCCGGCACTTCACCTCGACCCACCAGATCGACCTCGGGGACCGGACCCATGCCACCGGTCGGAGCTACTTCGCCGTGCTCATGCCGCACGGACTCGACCACTGGGGCCGCTACCTCGACACCTACGAGGAGCGCCACGGCCGCTGGCTGTTCACCTTGCGCCGTGCCCTGCCCGACGGGGCCCGCCATCGGGTCGGTGACTGACATGACGCCCCGCCGCCGGCCGTCGACGGGACCCCGTCGGGCCGGGGCCGGACGGCGCCAGTCGGGGTGACCACGGCCCCGACCAGGGCCGCCACCGCCCCCACGCCCGCCTGCGGCCGGGGGCCGAAGCGGTTGTTCCCCGGCGGCAGCCGGTACCATGCCGAGAGACCACCCACGTCAACGAGCAGCGCCATCCGGGGAGAGGCACCATGTCCGACGCCACACTGAGCCGGCCTCCGGTGGAGTTCGATCCGTTCTCCGATGAGTTCTTCACCGACCCGACCGATATCTACCGGCGGATGCGCGATGAGGCTCCGGTGTACTTCAACCAGGAGTACGGCTTCTACGCCCTGTTCCTCTACGACGACGTGTGCACCGCCCACAAGGACTGGCCCACCTTCACCAGCACCCACGGCGTGGACCTGTCCATGCTGACCAAGGACCCCAAACTGATCGACCTGTACCGGTCCATCATCATGATGGACCCGCCCGAGCACGACCGCATGCGGGCCCTGGTCAGCCGGGTGTTCACGCCACGGGCGGTGGCCGCCTTCGAGCCGATGGTCCGCGAGGTCATCACGTCCTTCCTCGATCCGTTCGACGATGCCGACCAGTTCGACCTGGTGAAGGACTTCAGCGGACCGTTCCCCGTCGAGGTCATCTGCCGCATGCTCGGGGTCCCCGAGGGCGAGCGGCAGCAGCTCCGGCACCTGCTCGACGCCATGCTCCACCGCGAGCCGGGCCAGATGGACCCGACGCCGGAGGGCTACCAGGCCGGCTCGGAGTTCGGGGCCTACTTCTGGGAGCTGACCGGTACCAAGCGCGCCGACCCGGGCGACGACATGATCGGCCGGTTGATCCAGGCCGAGGTGGACCGGGGTGACGGCCAGATGACCCGGCTCACCGACGACGAGATCGCCGGGTTCACCACCCTGCTGGGGGGCGCCGGAGCCGAGACGGTGACCAAGCTGGTGGGCAACGCCGGCGTGCTGTTCCACCGCAATCCCGACCAGTGGCGAAAGGTGCTCGACGATCCGGGCCTTATGGCCGGGGCGGTCGAGGAGACCCTCCGGTACTACCCGCCCTCGCAGTACCAGGGCCGGTTCTGCACCCGGGACACCGAGCTGAGCGGCGGTGCGGTGCCGGCCGGGTTCCCCACCCTGCTGGTCACCGGCTCGGCATGCCGGGACGAGCGCTTCTACGAGAGCCCCGACGCCTTCAACGTCCAGCGGCCGGCCAGCCTGGCCATGGGATTCGGGTACGGCATCCACAGCTGCCTCGGCGCCGCACTGGCCCGCATGGAGAGCCGCATCGCCTTGGAGGAGCTGGCCAAGCGGTGGCCGGCCTTCGAGGTGGACGAGGCCAACTGCACCCGGGTCACCATGTCCAACGTGGCCGGCTATGCCAGCGTGCCCGTCCACCGGGTCCGCTGACAGGCGGTCACGATCGCCTAAGAACCGGACGGGGCCGGGCCCCGGGCCGCGAGCGAGCCGAGGGCGAGGGCCAGGCACAGCGGCGCGAAGTAGCGCCGGTCGAGTCGGACAAAGGTCTCCGATGTGCTGCCCGGGGAGACCACCGCCGTCCTCCCGGCGAATCCCAGGACGCTCCTCGTGCCGAGGATGCCGGCCATGCCCAGCAGCGCTGCCCTCCGTGCGCCCCGGGGCACCGGGGCCACGTCGGCCACCAGTGCCGCCCCGATGGCCAACGCTCCGGCCACGGCGAAGCACGCCGCCGGCGGTGGCACGACACGCCCGCCGACCACGGCATCGGCCAACTCGTCCCGGGTGCGGTAGGGGAACGACGACCCCTGCCCCCACAGCACGTGGAGGACGGCGAGTGAGGCCAGGGCGCCGCCGGTCGAGATGGAGGTGGCGCCCACCGGGCCGACGCCGGGGCCCTAGCGGTGCGCCGCCGCCGACGCCTGTGGCTCCGGCTCCTGGGTCACCATGGGGTACTGGCGGGCGTCGAACGCGGCCACGAAGTCACGCACCGGCTTGGGCAGTTGGACCTGCAGCCGACCCGCCGGGCGGTCGTCGGCCGGTCGCACCAGGCTGATCATCATCGAGCAGGGCCCGACGGTGACTGAGCGGATCGAGGGCTCCGATCCCACCACGGCCGACACGTACCGGGCCACCGCACACGACCGGTTGTCCCGGGGGACGCCGTGCACCCCGTTGGACATCAGGGACTCGGCCACCTCGTCGGGGCTGTTCCCCAACTCAGCCAGCAGACCACTGGTCTGCTTCTTGATCTGTCGAAGGTGATTCATCAGCACTCCCCACGCGTAGTGCCATGGTAACGGGCCGGAGGGAACAACGACCGGGTTGACCCCGCCATCGCCCCGACGGTTCCGATGGCGCCCCGGCCCCGCCCCTACTGGGCAGCCCCGATCACCCCTCGGGCGGGTGCCCGACGTCAGTCCTCGATGGTGATGGCCACCTTGGGGCAGGCCTTGGCCGCCGCGGTGACCTTCTCCCGCAACTCCTCGGGTGGCTCCTCGTCCAGCACGTACAAGAAGTCGTCATCCCGGACCTCGAACACCTCGGGGGCCGCCGCCATGCACAGGGCGTTGGATTCACAGAGGTCGTAGTCGACGATTACCCGCATGACCGGAGTGTACCCAAGCCCACCGGGCCGGGTCGGCAGGGTGGTTGCCGCCGCCGCCGGTGGTCACCCGGCGTGGTGCGTCCGCTTCTTCGCCCGGGGCTCGCGGGGGAGCCCCAGACCCATCTCCGCCACGATGTTGAGATTGATCTCGGTGGTGCCTCCGGCGATGGTGGTCTGGCGGGACGAGGCCAGATTGGTGGCCCACCAGTCGGCGGTGGCACCCATCCCCAGCACGTCGAGGGCCAGCGCCGACAGCTTCTGCTCGGCCCGTCCCCACGCCAGCTTGGTCATGCTGCCGTCGGCCCCGGTCGGTTGGCCGTTGCGCATACGGGCCAGGGACCGGTTGGTCATCCACCGCATGCAGGCGATATCGGCATAGATGGCCGCCACCCGGTCCCGGAGCCTCGGATCGCCGAGGGCGCCGGCGGCCCGGGGGTCGGCCAGCAGGCGGTCCAGCTTGCGGGACAGCCCGAGGTGGAGCTTGGCCACGCCGGCCCGCTCGAAGCTCAGGGTGGTCATGGCCACGGTCCATCCGCCGTCGATGGGTCCGAGCGCGGCCGAGGCCGGGACGTGGACGTCGGTGAAGTAGAGCTCACTGAACGTGCGCTCCCCGGTGATGGTCCGCACCGGTCGGATCTCGATGCCCGGCGTGCGCAGATCGACCAAAAAGCAGCTGATGCCCTTGTGCTTGGGGACGTCGGGGTCGGTGCGGACGTAGAGCTGGCACCAGTCGGCGATCGAGCCCATGCTGTTCCAGGTCTTCTGGCCGTTGATGACGAAGTGGTCCCCGTCGGCAACGGCGCGGGTCCGCAGGGAGGCCAGGTCGGACCCGGCGTCGGGCTCGGACATGCCCTGGGACCAGATCTCGTCCCCCCGCAGCAGGGGGCGGAGGTAGCGCTCCTTCTGCTCCGGTGTCCCGTAGGTCATGATGGCCGGGGCGATATTGGCCACGCCGATGGTGTTGATCGGACCCGGCACGGCATTGGCGCTCATCTCTTCGAGATAGGCCAGCTGTTCGTCGATGCCGGCATCCCGGCCCCCGTGCTCGGCGGGCCACGCCGGCGCCGCCCATCCGGCATCGGCCAGGCGACGGTTCCACGCCCGGTAGGCGCTCAGATCGCCGTCCTCGGGCATCCCCTGGCCCAGACCGGTGACCTCGTCGGTCAGCTCCCGCTGCAGCCAGCCCCGCAGTTCGGCCCGGAAGCCAGCGGCCAGGTCGGCCCCGTCGGAGGCGTCGTTCGCCCCTCCGAGCGTCGGCGGGTCGGCGAGGTCAGTCACGGAAGGCAGTCTCCTTGGGCGGGGGGAGCCGACCGGCCATGCGGCTTTCGGGCGAGAAGGAAGTTCGCACGGGTGAAGAGTAGCGTTTCTGCGCCGATGGCTGCCGGCGCCGGCCTGATTCAGGTTACGGCGGCGGGCTCAGGCGGGGGCGCCCGGGGCCATGACCCCGGCCAGGCAGAACCGGACCAGGTCGTCCTCGTCGATGAACCGCGGCGACATCCGCACCCCGAGGATACGCATGTCCATCACCGAAACCACGGTGTGCATGACCAGCGCAGCCAGGACCGGCACGTCGATGTCGTTCCGGAACACCCCGCTGGCCACACCGGCCTCGAGGATCTCGGCCGCCATGGTGACCTGGGGGCTGAAGATGGCCGAGAACTCCTCGGTGCGGGTGTCGGCCAGGTGCCACGAGAACAGCACCATGCCCCGCGAGGACGAACTGGACAGGTCAGCGGCACTGAACATGGTCTTGACCAGCAGCTGCAGCATCTCGACGGGGTCGGTCTCCGGCTCGATGCGGGCCCGGATATCGGCCACGTAGTCGCCCACCGCCTCCTCCACCAGGGCCAGCAGGAGGTCGTCCTTGGTGGCGAAGTACTGGTAGAACGACCGGAGGGACATGCCCGAGGTCTCCACGACGTCCTGGACGGTGAAATCGGCCTTGCCGGTCTTGCGGATGAGCTGGTTGGCGGCCCGGATGAACTTCCCACCCCGGGTGATGGCCTTCTGGCGCGCGTCCTTCAGCGAGTGCTCGACCGTGCGCTCCTGCCATTTGCTCGATTGACTCATCGCTTCACTTCGCCGTCGGGAGGCGGCCGCCGGTCTGCCCCCCACAGTGGAGTGCGCTTGTCGTGCCCCGGCCCTTTCAAGATCGTGAGTATAGGAGGCAAACCGGTCCCTACCCTGGGGCCCCGCCTCCGGGTCCAACTCCCCCACCCCGGGTCGGGCGGCGTCGGTCTCACCCATCAGGCCGGCCGGACGCCCGCCCAGGATCCCGCTTCAGGCCCCGTCGACAGGGCCCGCCATCCCGTCCGCGCGCCCCCCGCCTGTCGACGGGAAGGACCGCAAAGCCCGGGATGCGGGATGCCACCGGCTTTTCTCCCGGGGGGATCGGAGGCGGGCCGGTCGCCGGGCCCGACGACCACGGTCGGTGTCACGACAGGATTCGTCTCATCACGAGAGAACCGAAATTATCAGGGACCCACCGGTGGCTCCACCGGCGGGCCGGTCGTCGGTGCGGTTGGCCCCCGGCACCGCGGACGGTGGACCCCGGTGCGAGGAGGGTGCCCGATTGCGTCCACCGTGGGTACTCCCTACATTGTCACCTGCATCGCCGATCCACCGACGTTCCCACCCTCGTTGCCATCGCGCAGACGGAGCTCACCACCATGGCCAATGTCCACGCCGTCGACCTCGCCCTCCTCATCTTCCGATGTGCCATCGGGGCGGTCTTCATAGCCCACGGGGTCAATCACATCTTCGGCGGAGGCAAGATCGAAGGAACCGGCCGGTGGTTCGAGAGCCTGGGCATGAAGCCGGGCATCGTCCATGCCTGGGTGGCCAGCATCACCGAGATCGGTGCGGGCGCCCTGTTGGTGCTCGGGCTCCTGACCGCGTTCGGCGGCGCCGGCGTGGTCGGCGTGATGCTGGTGGCCTGGATCACCAATCACCTGAGGAACGGGTTCTTCATCTTCCGTCCCGGCGAGGGCTGGGAGTACGTGATGGTGCTGACCGTGTCAGGTCTGTTGCTGGCCGCGGTGGGCCCCGGCGGGTGGAGCATCGACAACGCCGCCGGACTCACCAACCTGTGGGGATGGAAGGGACTGGTCATCGCCGCCGGGGCCGGGGTCGGTGGCACCGCCCTCCTTCTGCTCACGTCGTGGCGGCCGGAGGCCAAGCCCTCGGAGTAGTCGGCCTGCCGCCCGCCCGACCCCGCCTCAGTCGCGACGGCCCAGCATGTTGGCGTTGGGCGCCGCCTTGGCCACCAGATCGGGGATGACCGATCCGAGCTCGGCGCTGTCCCAGCGGTCGCCCTTGTCGGCGCCCGGACCGGCCACCCAGCCTTCGGCCACACTGATGTGTCCGCCGAAGACGTTGAAGACCCGGCCGGTGATGTCCTTGGACTCGGGGCTGCCCAGCCATACCACCAGGGGGGCGATGTTGTCGGGGTCGTTAGGGTCGAACTCGTCCGGCTTGGGTGTGGCGTCGAAACCGCCGCCCAGGTTTTCGGTCATCCGGGTGAGGGCAGCCGGGGCGATGGCGTTGACGGTGACGCCGTAGCGCCCGAGCTCCATGGCGGCGATCACGGTCAACGAGGCGATGCCGGCCTTGGCTGCGCCATAGTTGGTCTGGCCCACGTTGCCGTAGATGCCCGACGGTGACGTGGTGTTGATGATGCGGGCGTCGTTGGTCTCCCCGGCCTTGGTCCGGTTGCGCCAGAACTCGACGGCCGCCCGCATGGGGGCGAAGGTGCCGCGCAGGTGGACCCGGATGACGGCGTCCCACTCGTCCACGGTCATGTTGACCAGCATGCGGTCCCGGAGGATCCCGGCGTTGTTGACCAGCACGTCGAGACCGCCGAAGGTGTCGACAGCCGTGGCGATGAGACGCTGCGCTCCTTCGACGTCGGAGACGTCGTCGCCGTTGGCCACGGCCTCGCCCCCCATGGCCTTGATCTCGTCGACCACTTCGCCGGCCGGCCCCTCGGAGCGACCGCTGCCGTCGACCTCGGCGCCGAGGTCGTTGACCACGATCTTGGCGCCCTGGCTGGCGAACTCGATGGCGTGGGCCCGGCCGATGCCGCGTCCCGACCCGGTGATGACGACCACCCGTCCCTCGTTGATGCCGGCCATGGTTCTGCTCCTTGTCCTGGTTGGTTCACTGCGGTGACGTGTTCAGCGCAGGGTTGGTTGCTGTTCGAACTGACGTGTTGTAGCACGGTGCCGGGGGCGGACGGTGCAGCTGCCCTCCGGCGGGTACGGCTCGTCGGGTTGTCCCGGGCCGCTCAGACGTTCTTGGGCAGCTCGGAGAACGGCGTGGTCCGATCGTGGTTGGGCTCCTTGGGCAGGCCGAGCACCCGTTCGCCGATGATGTTGCGCTGGATCTGGTCGGTCCCGCCGTAGATGGAGGGGGCCTGGGCCAGCAGGGCCAGCTCGGTGATGACGGGAAGACTCGGCTCGCCGGTGGCCGCGGGCGATGGACGCACGGCCCTCGACGTCGTAGGCGTGGAGCATCCCCGATGCTCCGACGATGCTCATGCCCAGGTCACGGGAGAGCCGCATGATGTGGCTCATGGACAGCTTGGAGATGTTGGGCATGCCGGGGATGTCGCCCCCGGCCTCCTTTGTCGCCTTGAGGCGCAGTCCGTTCATACGGCCCAGCTCGCCCCAGGTGTAGAGCCGGGCCAGCCCCTGACGGACCAGCGGGTCGGCGCCGGTCCCGTTGCGACGGGCCAGGTCGACCAAGAGTCCGACCCCGCCCCGCATGGCCTGGAGCATGGTCGTCTCACGGGCCGCCGTTCCGTTGCCCGAGGCGCCGCCACCTGACGGGACCAGGACGAACTCCCCGGCCCGCCGATCCAGGTCACCTCCCACCGTGCCCGGGACGGCGATGCCGCCGGCGCCACTGCCGCCCCCCGAGCCCAGGCCGGCCCGCTCGTTGGCCAATGTGGTGTTGGCCACGGCCCACCCGTGGTTCACCTCGCCGATCAGGGCGTCATCCGGCACCCGGGCGTCGGTCAGGAACACCTCGTTGAACAGCGCCCGTCCGGTCATCTCGCGGAGCGGTCGGATGTCGATACCGGGCTGCACCATGGGACAGGCGAAGTAGGTGATTCCCTGGTGCTTGGGCACCCCGGGGTCGGTGCGGGCCAACAACATGCCCATGTCGGCCTTCTGGCCGTTCGAGGTCCACACCTTCTGGCCGTTGACGATCCATTCGTCCCCGTCCCGGACGGCCCGGGTCTGGAGCCCGGCCAGGTCCGATCCGGCCGACGGCTCGGAGAAGAGCTGGCACCACGACTCCTGGCCGGTGACGATGGCCCGCACGTACCGGTCGATCTGGGCCCGGGTGCCGTGGGTGGCGATGGTGGGGGCGGCCAGCAGCAGGCCGAGGCCGTTCGGGGCCCCGAGAGCGCCGAAGTCGGCGATGGCCTGGGCCACCTGGACGGCGTCGTTGCGGGTGAGCCCCTTGCCGTAGGCGTCGGCGGGAAGCGATGGGGCCGACCATCCGGCCAGCCCCAGCCTCTCCCACCAGGCCCCCACGGTCAGTTCCGGGTCCCACTGCGCCACCAGCCACTCGTGGAGCTCGTCGAGTACCTGATCGGTCGGTGTGGTCAGCGTGGTGTCCGTCATCTTCTCCCCCGGGAGGGTCGGTTCGGCGACCGGCCCGGGGAACGACGGTAGTGGGAGGAGCCCTGTTGTGCCATGCTCGGGCCATCCGGGGGCGGGCGGGGCCGGTCCGAACGTGCCTGTCGACCCGGAACCACGGACACCGGGGAGGGTGCGATGACGACCGTCGAGACGGTGCGGGGACCGGTCGAGACGGGCGACCTCGGCACCACGCTCATGCACGAGCACGTCTTCGTCCTGACCCCGGACATGCTGGCCAACTACCCGGCCGGCTGGGACGAGGAGTTCAGGGTGGAGGACGCCGTCACCCGCCTGGCCCGGCTCAAGGCCCTGGGGGTGGACACCATCGTCGACCCCACCGTGGTGGGGCTGGGGCGCTACATCCCCCGCATCGTACGGATCAACGGCGAGGTGGACCTCAACATCGTGGCGGCCACCGGTCTGTACACGTACAACGAACTTCCCTTTGCCTTCCACTACTCCGGGCCCGGGACCCCGATGGACCGGGGTGAGCCCATGGTCGACCTGTTCGTCCGGGACATCACCGAAGGCATCGCCGGCACCTCGGTGAAGGCGGCATTTCTCAAGTGCGCCATCGACGAGCCCGGCCTGACCCCGGGGGTGGAGCGGGTGATGCGGGCCGTGGCCCAGGCCCACGTGGCCACCGGCGCCCCGATCACCGTGCACACCAGCGCCACCAACCAGGGCGGGACCACCACCCAGCGGGTGCTGACCGAGGAGGGGGCGGATCTCACCCGTGTGGTGATCGGGCACTGTGGTGACACGGCCGACATCGGCTATCTCACCGGGTTGGCCGATGCCGGCTCCCTGCTGGGCATGGACCGGTTCGGCCTCGACATGATCCTGCCCTTCGATCAGCGGGTCGACACCGTGGCCCATCTGTGCCGCCTCGGGTACGCCGACCGCATGGTCCTGTCCCAGGACGCCTCGTGCTACATCGACTGGTTCCCCCCGGACCTGATGGTCCGGGCCGCCCCCAACTGGCACTACGAGCACGTCGTGTCCGATGTCGTGCCCGCCCTGGCCGAGCGGGGAGTGAGCCCGGACCAGATCCGGGCCATGCTGGTCGACAATCCCCGGCGCTACTTCGAGCGGCCCTGATCACCGATTGATCGCCGTCCCGCTCCACGGTCGGCGCTCCTCGAACGGTTCCGGTGCACGGCCGGTACCGTGGCAGGTGAGCGAGAGAAGCGGGAGGCCATCATGACCACCACGGACACCTCACGGCAGGCCGCCACCGACGAGACCGGTACGACAGCCCCCGGGCCGGCCGGAGCCGGGGGACCCCCCGACCTGGTGGCGACCTTCGATCGGGTGGCGCGTACGTTCCGTTCGGGCCGGACGCGCAGCCTGGCGTGGCGCATCGGACAGCTGCAGGGAATCGAGCGGATGGTCACCGGACACGAGTCCGAGTTCCTGAGCGCCATGGCCGCCGACTTCGGCAAGCCCCGGTTCGAGGCCTGGATGACCGACCTCATGCCCGTCGTGGCCGAGGCCGCCCACGCCCGACGGCACCTCTCCCGGTGGATGCGGCCCCGCCTGGTCTGGCCGGGCCGGGCCAATCTTCCCGGACGCTCGTGGACGGTGGCCGAGCCGAAGGGGACGGTGCTGGTCATCGCCCCCTGGAACTATCCGGTGCAGCTGGCCCTGGCCCCTCTGGTGGCCGCGGTGGCGGCGGGCAACACCGTGGTGCTGAAGCCGTCGGAGTTGGCCCCGGCCACCTCGGCGGCGCTGGCCCGGCTGGTCCCGCAGTACCTCGATCCCGAAGCGGTGGCAGTGGTCGAGGGTGGGGTCGATGTCTCCACCCGACTGCTTGACCTTCCCTTCGACCACCTCTTCTTCACCGGGAGCACCACGGTGGGCAAGGTCGTCATGGCGGCCGCGGCCCGCCACCTGGCCTCGGTCACGCTCGAGCTGGGTGGGAAGAGCCCGGTGGTGGTGACCCGGGATGCCGACATCGAGATCGCCGCCCGGCGCATCGCCTGGGGCAAGTTGCTCAACGCCGGCCAAACCTGCATCGCCCCCGACTACGTTCTGGTCGAGCGGCCGGTGGCCGACCAGCTGGTCGTCGCCCTGAGCCGCTCAATGGCCGGGCTGGAGGGATCCGATCCCCGGTTGACGCGGACCCGGATCGTCAACGACCGCCACCTGGACCGCCTCGAGTCCCTGTTGGCCGGGTCGGGCGGTCGGGTGGCCACCGGTGGCGGGGTGGATCACGACGAGCGTTGGATCGAGCCCACGGTGGTGGTCGACCCCGACCCCAACTCGTCGCTGATGACCGAGGAGATCTTCGGTCCGATCCTGCCGGTGATCACGGTCGACTCCGTGGAGGAGGCCACCGGGATCGTCAACGGCAAGGACAAGCCCCTGGCCCTCTACCTGTTCACCGGATCGAAGGCCACCGAGCAACGGATGGTGGACGCCACCACCTCGGGCGGGGTGTGCATCAACCACACCATTGTGCACTTCCTCGTGCCTGAATTGCCCTTCGGCGGCGTGGGCGCCAGCGGTTCGGGGGCCTATCACGGACGTGCCGGCTTCGAGGAGTTGAGCCACAGGAAGCCGGTTCTCCGCCGGGGGATCCGTCCCGACCTCTCACTCATCTACCCACCGTTCACCGAAGCCAAGGAGCGCCTGCTCCGACGGCTCCTCTGAATCCCCTCCTCAGCGCCCCCGAGTCCCCGTCGATGACCGGTCCGCCCGCCCCCGGCACCCCGTCCGGCCCTCTGCTTGAATGCCTGGTGTGACCGACAGCTACCGACGCATCCTCCTCGCCTCCCGGCCGCACGGCCTGGTGGACGAGGGGAACCTACGGGTCGACGACTCGGCCCCGGTGCCGGAACCGGCCGAAGGTCAGGCTCTCGTGCGGATCCGGTACCTCTCCGTCGACCCCACCATCCGCACCTGGATGGACGATGCCCCGGGATACCTCCCGCCTATCGGCATCGGCGACGTGGTGCGCAGCGGCGGGGTGGGGGAGGTGCTGGCCAGCCGGAGCGAGCGCTATCAGCCCGGGGACCTGGTCTTCGGCATGCTGGGTTGGCAGGAGTACGCCCTGGCCGATGAGGGCGAGGCGCCCATGACCGTGCTGCCTCCGGGGGTGGATCCGACCGTGGCCATCGGGGTTCTGGGAGTGACCGGCATGACCGCGTACTTCGGTCTGCTGGACATCGGTCAGCCCCAGCCCGGTGACACGGTGGTGGTCTCGGGAGCGGCCGGCGCCACCGGCTCGGTGGTGGGACAGTTGGCCCGCATCGAGGGCGCGGGCACGGTGGTGGGCATCGCCGGCTCGGCCGAGAAGTGTGCCTGGCTCACCGGCGAACTGGGGTTCGACCACGCCATCAACTACCGGGACGAGGACGTGGGCAAGCGACTCCGGTCCACATGTCCCGACGGCATCGACGTCTACTTCGACAACGTGGGCGGAACGATCCTCGACGACTGCCTGGCCCAGCTGGCCATGAAGGCCCGGGTGGTGCTGTGCGGTGCCATCTCCCAGTACAACGAGGACCGTCCCGAGGGGCCCATGAACTACCTCAACCTCATCGTCAAACGGGCCCGCATGGAGGGATTCCTGATCCTCGACTACCTGGACCGGTTCCCCGAGGCGCAGATCCGGATGGCCGGGTGGGTCATGGAGGGGAGGATCCAGCACCGCGAGCACGTCGTCGAGGGGTTGGAACACGCCGGAGAGGCACTGAACCTCCTGTTCAGCGGAGGCAACACCGGCAAGGTGATCGTCCGGGTGTAGCCCCTCGGTGGACCCGGGTGCATTGACCACCCCGGCGCCCCGGATTACGGTCGCCGCCGTGCGCTCCGATCCGACCGTGCCGTCTTCTCCGGAGGCAGGCGACGCCCTGACCCGCCTGGCCCCCGCGGTCGGAGCGGGACTTACCGGGCTCCGGACCGACGTGTGGGCGGCGCCCTCCGCCGACCGATTGGCACTGGTCGATTTGCGCATCGCCCAGCTGCTGGGCGATGACCCCGTTCCCTGGGTCGGCACCAATCCGGCTCCTTCCGTCGAGTTCAACCGGCAACAGCAACTGTCGCAGTGGCCGACCTCGCCGCTGTTCACTGCGGGCGAGCGGGCCGTCCTGGGGTTCACCGAACAGTTCGTGATCGATGTGGCCGGCGTCGACGAACATCTCCGTACCGAATTGAGCTCGGCCGTCGGACCGGCCCACGTGCTCGATGTAGTGGTAGCGGTGTTCGTCCTGGACTACGGCCGACGGGTGACCATGGTGCTGGACCGGCTGTTCCCCGATGACCCCCCGTTCGGATCGGGTGACGTCCCCGACGGCGGCGCTCCCGAACCCGGGTCATGCACCGGCGCGGTGCTGCTGGACGGGTTCGACCGGCTGTCCCGTTCCGTGGCCCTGCTCGACGCCATCGACCCGGTGACCACCGAGCTGGTGCGACTGCGGGGGGCCCGCCAGCACAACTGCCGGCTCTGTCAGTCGACCCGGTCGGCCCGTGCCCTCGACGGAGGTGCCGACGAGGGTCTCCTCGACTGCACCGAGCACTACGAGACGAGCGATCTGGACGAGTCCCGGAAGGTGGCCCTGCGATTGACCGACGCCGTTATCACCGGGCCGAGGTCGGTCGATCCGCCATTGGTGGCGCAGGTGCAACGGTGGTTCTCCCCGGAGCAGGTGGTGGAGCTGGTCATGGACGTGATGCGCAACAGCGGTCAGAAGGTCGCCGTGGCCCTGGCCGCTGACGACCCCCACATCACCTCCGGGATCGAGCGCTTCGAGGTCACCGCCGACGGCGCCGTCGAGTACCTCGTCTGATCGTCGGGTCGGCTACGGCCGAAACCGACGATACGCAGCATGCCGGCGGCTCGTGGTCGGTCGGCACCCCGAATTCGGGGAGACTCGGGGGATGGCGTTCGGACAGCAGGCCGGCCCGCCGGCCACGGGAAGACAGGTGCAGGAGCTGCTCCAACTGCTCCACGATGCCGGGCACGTCGACTTCCGCGACGCCCGGGGCCCGATGGGATTCACTCAGCGTCAGGCCGGGGGAAAGTTCACCAGGGAGGAGGCCGACGCGTTCATCGGTCGGCTCCAGGACGCGGAGTCGGCCGAGGAGGAACGGCCGCCGGCGACACCGCAGGCACCTGCGGCCCGAGGGCGGGCGGCCCGGCCGACCCCATCGGGGCGGTCGCTGACCGCCATACCCTCCCACCAGCTGGCGGCCGAACTCCGACGCCGGGGCTGGACGGTCAGCGAGCCGTAGTCGCCGGGGTCAACGGGCCGTAGTCGTCTGCTCAGCGACCGCCACAGCTCAGCGATCGAGTTGCCAGAGGTCGTGGGCCACCACCACGGTACCGTCGAACCCGGCCCGGGCCTCGGCCTCCCATTCAGGTTCCGAACCCGGTGCCGGGGCCGGGACGAGATGGGTCAGGACCAGGGTGTCGACGCCGGCTCGGGCGGCGGTGGCGGCGGCGTCCTCGACGGACGAGTGATAGTCGAGGATGTCCTGCAGCCGGGCGAAGGGGATGGGTTCGATGAGCGACTTGCGGACGACCGTCTGTACGTAGACGTCGGCACCGGCACAGAGACGGTCGAGGCCCGGACAGGGCACGGTGTCGCCGGCGATCACCACCGCCGTCCCCTCCGCCTCGATCCGGTAGCCCACCGTCGGGTGAACGGGGGCGTGATCGGTCGGGGCGGCGATGATCCGGACGGTCCCGTCGTCGTAGGCCACGCCGTCGGAGACCTCGGTGACCGAGCAGGCCGGTTCCCAGTTGAGGTCGTCGTGATGGGCCACCCGGTAGCCGACGTCGTCGGACAGCATGGCCAGGGTCCGGTCGGCCAACCGCTCCGTGCCCACCGGCCCGACGAGGGGCAGGGGATTGGGCTCGAGCGAGCCGACCCACCGCATGGTGATGATGTCGTTGAGGTCGGTGGTGTGGTCGCTGTGCAGGTGGGTGAGGAGGACGGCGGTAAAGGCCACCGGTCCCGTGCCGGCCGCCGCGGCCCGCATCAACACCCCGCGACCGCAGTCGAACAGGAAGTCCCGGCCGCCGGCCCGCACCAGCGTGGCCGGCCCGGCCCGGGAGGGGTCGGGGATGGGACTGCCGGTGCCCAGGGTGATCAGCTGCACCGTCGGCCCCGTGTCGTCACGGCATCGGTCGGGGTTTCATCGGCCGCACACAATGGTCATCGTAACTGACAGAAGATACGGGCGACGCCCGGCCGGCCACCAATCACTTCCGCTCACCGGCACGCACGAACGAGTTCACATAGTTGATCCGGAGAGCGGGGTGGAATCCCCACGCCCGAAAGGCCTCGGTGAGTCCCCCGGAGCCCACCCGGAACTGGTCGGAGCGAGACGCATCCTCGGCGTCGAGCAGATCGGCCATCGGGGTGCCACCCTCGTTGAGGAGTCGCTCCACCAGCGGCGTCATGGCCCGGAAGGCGACCTCGGGCCGGTCGGTGTCCATCTCGTAGAAGTGCAGGAAGAGCGGGTCGGCACCGGTGACGTTCTCATAGGGCGTGATCATCGTGTAGCCGGGCACATCGGCCTCGGCGATGTAGCGGATGTGGACGAAGTCGCCCCAGTCCCGTAGTTCCTGGGCCCGGGCCGGCTCGGTGGGGGAGATGAGGACGAGGGACAGGCCGAGTGTGGGCCGGCCGGTGATGCGTCCCTGTCCGGGACGCCGGTAGTGCCCGAAGTGATAGCCCGTCACACCGGGTGGGGGCACGGGGGCTTCGAATCCGTCGCCCACCTCGTAGACGGCCAGATGGTCGAACTCGGGCAGTGTCCGGGGCAGGTCGGCTCGATCGCGGTTGACATTGCGCCACCAGGTGGCCCGGTCAGCACCCTCGAGACCGAGAACGGCGTCGACACGGTCGTCGACGTAGGGGTCCAACGGCCCGTCGGTCATCTCGAGGTAGAGCCCGGGGGTGATCCTGTCCTCCATGGCCAGGGTCGTAACACGCCGACCCGGCCAGCGTCAACGGACAGCGTTGTTCAGCTGACGACGGTGGTGCGGGCGTCCTTCGCCCACGCCGACGCCGACGCCCCGCCGCCCGCGCCCACGGCGCCGCCCAGGGACAGGGAGGGGAGCCGGGGGTGAGCACCGGAAGGGTGGAGTGCCGGATGATCCGCTCGCGGGTGCCGGTGGACCACGTGCACCGTGGCGCCCTCGGCACGGGCCAGAGCGGTGGCGAAACTGAGGGCCGCCGAGGCCGAGGCCGTGTCGTCAATGGCTGCCAGCAGCTCCCGGAACATGGATACCGCTTCGGTTCGGGGGACCCGCGGACTGAAGCGTTCGGGCCCGGTCTCGCGTGTTTCGGCCGTGGTAACTTCCCGCTGAGAGTGTTCCCGGGGCGCGGATCGGCCGGTAGGGGGGTTGCTGTGACCTCACCGTCAGCGGGGGTCGACAGGCCGGCGGCCCGAGCGGAGGCGGCACGGCGTGGTAGGCCGTGGCGAGGGGATGGTAGGAACGTAGAGGGCACCGGACGGGCCCGCCGGGCGTTCGCCCGACCACCGGTGGCCAGAGAAGCAGAGAAGAGGCATCGCATGGACGAGCAATCGGCAGCCGCGTTCCAGTTCGCCGGTCAGGACATCCCGTGGCTGTTGCGCTACTGGGCCGAGACCCAGCCCGACAAGACCTTCCTGATCTGGGAGCCGCGGAGCGGCGGGCCCCGCCGGTGGACCTACGCTGAATTTTGGCTGGAGGTCCGGGAGATCGCCGTCGGTCTGGCCGGTCGGGGGGTGGAAGCGGGAGACAAGGTCCTGATCCACGCCGACAACTGTCCGGAGATGGTGCTGGCCTGGTACGCCTGCGCCACCGTGGGTGCCGTGGGGGTGACCACCAACACCCGCTCGGTGCGGGCCGAGCTGGAGTTCTTCATCACCAAGACCGGCTGTGTGGGCGCCATCACCCAACCTCAGTACGCCTCGCTGGTGGCGGAGTCCGGACCCGATCTGGGCTGGATCGTGGTCACCGAGGACGACAGCGGGGTGCCGGCCACCACCGACCCGACTGCCGGCAGCCGCGGGGAGCGGTTCGACACGTTGCGGGGGAGCGCCGCCGACCTGGTGGATCGGGAGCCCGACCCCATGGCCCCGGTGGGGATCCTGTTCACCTCAGGCACAACCTCGCAGCCCAAGGCGGTGGTCCATACCCATGCCAACGCCCTGTGGGCCGCCCGGGTCGGCCCCGCCAACATCTCCATGGAGCGCGACGACATCTATCTGGTGTTCCTGCCCTTCTTCCACGTCAACGCCCAGAGCTGGTCGTTCTGGACGACGTTGGGGGTCGGGGGGACCGTGGTGCTCCAGCCCAAGTTCTCGTCGTCAAGGTTCTGGGAGGTGGTGACCGAGCACAACGTCACCCACCTCTCCCTCATCCCATTCGTCTACAACGCCGTGGCCGGCCAGCCCATCCCCGAGAACTCCGTGAAGGTGGGCGTGTTCGGGCTGATCGTCCCCGAGCTCGAGCAGTGGCTCGGCTTCCGGGTGGTGCCGGCCTACGGCATGACCGAGACGGTGATCCACGCCACCAACGACAATCCGGGCCGGATGGTCCCCAAAGGGTCGATGGGCAAGCCCACCCCCGGCTACGAGCTGCTGCTGGTGGACCGGGACACCGGCGAGGTGTGCCGGGACGGCCAGCCCGGGGAGCTGTGGGTCCGGGGCACCCGTGGCATCCAGCTCTTCTACGAGTACTACGACAACCCCGAAGCCATGGCCAAGAGCTTCACCGACGACGGCTGGTTCAAGACCGGGGACATCGTGCGGCTGGCCGACGGCGGCAACTTCGTCTACTGCGACCGCGACGGTGACGTGCTGAAGGTGGGGGGTGAGAACGTCTCCGCCCGCGAGGTGGAGGACGTGTGCCGCCAGGTGCCGGGCCTGGCCGAGGTGGCCGTGGTGGCCCAGTCCCACCCGATGCTCAGCGAGGTGCCGGTGGCCTTCATCATCAGGGGCCCCGGTGCCGACGAGGACGACAGCCGGCTGGAGAAGGCCATCATCGAGCAGTGCGCCGCCAACCTCGCCGACTTCAAGGTGCCCCGGGCCGTCTACGTGGTCGAGGAGTTCCCGAAGGCGACGCTGGACAAGGTGGCCAAGAACCAGCTGCGGGAACGTGCCGATGCCTTGGCGTCGTCCGAGGCCGGCGGCGCCTGAGTGCCGGCGGCGCCGGAGTGGGGCCGGCGCAGTATGTCGACCAGTAGCAGCGTCGAGGCTTCCCGCTTGGAGGTGGCGATCAGGAGATCGCGGACGGCGGCCAGCTCCGCTCCCCTGACATTGACGGCGATGGAGCTCCGCCACACCAGGAACCCGGTGCCGGACCAGGCTCCTCCGCCGCGCCGGGCCGACGATCACGCCCGCGCCGCTCGCTGGAGGACGTTGGCACTGGCCTTCACTTCGCGGTCGCTGTCGATGATCCCGAAGGCCACGTCGAAGCCGTGGAGCCACTCGTAGTTGTCCACCGCCGTCCAGTGGAACAGGCCGCGCACATCGATGCCCCGGGCGATGGCGTCGTTTACCACCACCAGCCCCCGCTCGAGATACGCCGCCCGCGCCCTGTCGTCATCGGTGCCGATGCCGTACTCGGCCACCAGCAGCGGTGTGTGGGGGAGTTCCTCGTGCAGGCGGTCGAGCACCGCGCCCACGCCATCGGCCCAGATGCCGTAAGCCAGGGGGGACAGCAGGGCACCGGGGGGATGGATGGTTAGGCGACCGTCCCGGACACCCATGGCGGCGTAGTAGGAGAACCCGATCATGTCGAACGATCCGGCCAGATCGGGCCGGTCGACAGGTGGGAGACCGGGTACCCGGAGCACGCCGTCGCGGAAGAGGCCGATGCCCGGCCCCCAGTAGTAGTCGAAGAGTCTCCGGGTCATGGCCGCGGTGGCCGGGTCGTCGTCCTGGGCCACGATCGGTGACAGTCCGGCCAGGGAAGCCACGGGGGCGCCGGTCTCACCAAGCCGGAGGGCCCCCTCGGCGGCGGCCAGATGGAGGGCCTGGTGCACCACCGCCATCTCCTCCCGGTCGTTATGCCCCGGGGGCCAGCCCCGTCCGCCGTAGGCGGCCCGGGCGTAGTAGTTCATCTCGTTGACGGGTTGCCACCCGTCCACCAGCTCGCCGAACGTGTCGGCCACGAAGGCCACGTGCCGTCGCCAGTGCTCGGTCCGGTTCCGCTCCACCAAAAAGCCGCCGGCCTCGAGGAACCAACAGGGGAGGGTGAAATGGTGGAGACAGACCCAGGCCGAGATCCCGGCCTCCCTGGCCGCGGCCAGGACCTCCCGGTAGTGGGCCACGGCCCCGGCGTCATAGACACCCTCCTCCGGCTCCAGGCGGGCCCATTCGAGGGACAGGCGGTGGTGGGTGAGGCCCAGCCCGGCCAGCAGCGCGAAGTCCTCGCCATAGCGGGTGGCGAAGCCGTTGCCGTCGAGGGACCGGGGGGCCCGGCCCGAGCGCTCCCACTCCCACCAGTCCGACGCCGGCGCGGCCCCCTCGCACTGGGTCGAGGACGCCCCCGTACCCCACAGGAACCCCTCCGGCCAGTGCAGTGTCCGCTGAATCCCCGGATCGCCGACAGGATCACCCGGCACGGTGGACCTGTCGTGGTGCCCCGGTAGTGTGCGCCCGAGGAACAGGGGGCCCGGGGGGAGTGCGACCCCCCGACCCTGGGTCCGGCGGCGACCCGACGACCCAGGATGTCGGCGCACGGCTGGACGACGGTAGTCTCCGGGTGCCGGGCAACCCGGGTCGGGCACGGGGCCGGGGCTTCTGGGGAACCATGGATATGAGTCTGTCGAACATTCGGAGGAGGGGCGACGTGAGACCGGAGCCAGCGATCGCCCCATGCCGCCGCGCCGGTGGACGTTGCCCGGGTCGGACCGACCCCGACGTGGCGATCCGTCCCGGGCCGCGGGGCCGCTGATGCTGTTCCTGCCCGAGGCCTGCGGCCCCAGGGACCCCGTGCCCACCACCGTTTGGCGGCGGCCCGGCTCGGTCCGCCGGACGTCCAGCATCGACACCGTCCGACCCCGGGGTTTGGGGGGGGATTCGGTGGTGACCGCCCGGGCCCGGGACCTGCTCACCGATCCCGACCTGGTGCCGTCGGTCCTCGCCGAGGTGGAGTTCCGGGCCCGCATCGACGGGACCAGCCACCAGCTCGTCGACATCGTGGTCTCGCCACCGGCCCCCCGGTTGGACCCGCTCCTCGGGTGCCTGGTCGGTCCGGGCTTCCGATCGAGGGTCAACCAGGTGTGCCCGGAGGAGCAGGAGGCGGGCACGCTCCTCCACCTCCTCCTGGACGACCTGCCCGGTGCCACCCTGGTCTCGGGGTACGCCCTGCAGCGGGCCGGGGTGTTCAGCCGACCCCGGAGGCCGGAGCCCGGCGGCGGGGACGGCCCGAACCTGGCCGGGATGATGGCGGCCCAGGACGATCTGTGCGCCGGGTGGGCCCACGAGGGCACCATTATGGTGACCATCCGCACGACCGGTGAGATACCCGTCCCGACCGGACCGCCGGCGCCGGGGCTGGAGCGGCCGGATGACCCGCTGGCCTGGCACGCCATGGAGCCGCTCCCTCCCCACGGGATGCGCCGCCGCCGGCGCCTGGACGTGGCCGCCCCCGGGGGGACCGACGACCGGTACCGCTTCGAGGCCCACTTCCGCGACAGCCACGTGGACGAGTCGGGCGCCGAGACGGTCCTACACGAGTACGCGGTGTCCGGCACCGTCGACCCGACCGGAGGTCGGGTCGAGGACGTCAGCGCCCGGGCCCATGTGCTGCCCTGGGTGGAGTGCCCCGGGGCACTGGCCAGTGCCGACCGGCTGTCGGGCATGGCCATCGCCGAACTGCGGGGCCACGTCCGACGGGAGTTCAGGGGCACCTCCACCTGCACCCACCTGAACGACACCCTACGGTCGCTCGGCGACGTGGACGTCCTTGTCGACGGCCTCGCCGGTGTGGCCCGGTCAGACCGCAGGGACGTCTGACGGGAACTGGACGGCGACCGCCCGGCCCAAGAGGTCGTCGATGGCGGCCCGGTCCAGGCCGACCGCGGTGAGGACCTCGACAGTGTGCTGGCCCAGAGCCGGGGGCGCCCGGTCCAGCGTCACCTCGAGGTCCCCGAAGTCCCACAGCCCACCGATCTGATCGAGTCGGCCCCACTCGGCGTGGGGGTACGAGGCCACCAGGCCGAGCCTGCGGTTGAGGGGATCGTCGAGAAAGGAGTCGCCCTGGTCGGCCCGGACCGGCTCGCTGGGGACGCCGGCCGCACGCAGGGCCCCGATGGTCGGATCGCACTCGGCCCCGGCCAACACGACCTCGAGTTGCCCGCTACCGGCTGCACCCAGCACCGAGCAGGCGAGGGCCAGCTCCCGGTCGGTGCGGGCGCACAGGGCCAACCAGCCGTCGGACAGCCGGTAGAGCCGGTGGGCGGGCGAGGTGCCCGTCTGCTCGTGGTCCACGGTGGCCACCGGGGCCGGCCGCCCGGATGCGTCCAGATAGGTCTCGCTGTTGGTCAGCACGCCGGCCCCGAGGAGCGAGCCGGTGACCTGCTGGCCCCGTCCGGTGCGGTCCCGGTGGAACACGGCCAGCAGGCTGGCCACCGTCGAGGCCATGGCACACAGGTGGTCCATGAACCCGAACCGGAGCCACATGGGATCGTTCCCCTCACCACCGCCCAGTACCTCCCACCCGGCCGAAGCCTGGAAGAGCTGGTCGTATCCGGGCCAGTCGGCCCGGTCACCCACGGGCCCGTACGAGCTGGTGTGGCAGTAGACCACCCCGGGGTTGACGGCGCGCACGCTGTCGTAGTCGATCCCGAGCCGGCGGGCCGCCGGCTGGCGCAGGTTGTGGTGGACCACATCGGCCCAGCGGACCAGGGCCTCGAGGGCCGGTCGGGCCCGGGGTGACTTGAGGTCGAGGGCCACACCCCGCTTCCCCCGGTGGCACGAGGCGAAGACCCTCTGGATCGGGCGCATCTGGTCCCCGGTGGTGGCCTCGACCTTCACCACGTCGGCACCCAGGTCGGCCATCAGCATCGGGCTCAACGGCCCGGCCAGGAAGTTGCCCAGGTCGAGGACCCGGAGCCCGTCCAGAGGTGACCGCACGGACGGGGCCGTCGACGTCGCCGGCGGTCCCGGCGGCGATGCCGGCAGTGCCCGCAGCACCTCGTCGGTGTGCTGGCCCAGGCCGGGGGCCGGGCCGGTGACCCGCGACGGAGGCTCGGTGGCGAAGGGTGTCCCCGCCTGGATCAGGGTGCCCCGCTCGGGGTCCTCCACCCGGATGACGTAACCGTTGAGCCGGGCCTGCCCGTCGGCCAGAATGGCGCCGAAGGGCGCGGCCACCTGGGCCGGGATGTCGTGGGCCCAGAAGTCGTCGACCCAGTCAGCACTCGGCCGCGTGACGAAGACGGCCTGATTGGCACCGAAGTTGGGGAACCCGGGCATGGTGGGGCCGGCGCCGGCCGCGTTGGCGCGGGCGACGCCATCGGCACCCAGGGAGGCCAGACCCTGGCGCATGAGGGGGGAGTCGGTGTCGGCACACCGCATGAGGTGCACCCAGACGCCGTCGCCGCACCGGAACAGGGATGGTCGGAGCTCCTTGGGCAGGCCCAAGGCGAACATGGGACCGGGAGTCTCCGCCCGGGCCCAGTGCATCATCGTCGGCAACAGCGCGCCCTGGGCCAGGCTGGTGTGGGCGGGGCCTCCCCCGGCCCCTCCCCGCTGGCGTTGCACCAGTCGGGCGAGGATCCCGATGGTGGCCAGATAGGCGGCACACCAGCTGCCGATGGGAGCGCGCAGGAAGACGGGTCCGTCCCGATGGCCCTGCTGCTCGTCACAGAGGCCGAGCCGGGCGCTGACCAGCAGATCGTCCCCGGGGCCCTCGGCGCCCGGGTGGCCGGCCGGCCAGGCCAGCACCGATGCGCTGATCAGCCTCGGGACAGGACGCGGCCAGGGCGGTGTCGCTCAGCCCCAACCGGTCGGCGGTGGTCGGACCGAACCCGTGGATGAGGACATCGGCCCCGGCCAGCAATCGGTGGAGATGGTCTCGGCCGGGCTCCGACTCCAGGTCGAGCACCACGCTGCGCTTGCTCCGGTTCCAGGTGAGGAAGGCCGGGGTGGATCGGGTCACGTCGCCCTCCGGCCGCTCCACCTTCACCACGTCGGCCCCGGCCTCGGCCAGGAGCAGTGCCGCCACCGGACCGGCGATCCCTTCGGAGCAGTCGATGACGCTGACGCCGTCGAGGATGCGCGCCGGCCCCGACCGGGACCCGACATCATCGCTGGCATTGGGGGCGGTCATCCACGTCCTCCTGGTCCGGCACCGGGTCCCGGCACCTACGCACGTCCGTCGACACCAGCCGTCGGGCCGGGGCCGATGGGGCCCGATGCCGGGGAGCACGTCGTACTATGCACCAATGCCGGTGACCCGACGAGTTGCCGTCGGCCTTGCCGTCATCATCGCCCTGGTCGGGGTGGTGATCGGTTATGCAACCCAATCGGCGAGCGGGCCCCGGCCCCTCCCCGCCGGCGACACCGTGGTGTCGGGCCCACTGTCGGCGGACGGGGGACCGTACCTCACTGACAGCCACGGCCGGGTCGTCTTCCTCCGTGGCGTCAACGCCGTCTACAAGCGGGCCCCCTACGAGCTGTACGCCGATCCGGGCAAGCCGTGGAGCTTCACCGCTGCCGACGCCGCCCGCATGGCCTCCCTCGGCTTCAACGTGGTCCGCCTGGGGATCATCTGGCAGGGCCTCGAGCCCGGCACCCTCGGGCCCAACAGTCCCCAGGTGTGCACACCGGGCCCGGCCCGCGATCCCCATCAGTTCAACGCCTCAGTGGCCAGGGCCTATCTGGCCCGGGTGGCCAGGACGGTCGACCTGCTGGGGAGATACCACATCTACACGCTGCTCGACATGCACGAGGACGTCTACAGCTCCGGTTTCGGCGGCGAGGGTGCACCACCATGGGCGGTGTGCACCGACGGCTATCGCATCGGCACGCTGCCGGGCCGGTGGTCCAACACGTACAACGATCCGGCCCTGATCGCCTCGGTCCAGCACTTCTGGACCAACGATGTGGTCGGCGACCTCCAGGGTGAGTACATCCGCTCGTGGAAGGCGGCCGCCTCCTACTTCAGTGACAATCCGTGGGTGGTGGGATTCGATCCCATCAACGAGCCGTTCACCAAGTCGCTCCTACCCGGATCGACCGAGGTGGCCAGCCACCTGGAGTGCCTGTATACGGGAGGGGCCCACCCCGGGCACAGCATCCTGGACGGATCGGTCCTCTCGTGCCCTCCCGGCGACCCGTCGACCGGGCTGATCGAGACCATGCGGTCCGTGGCTCCGGACAAGCTGGTCTTCTTCGAACCGGACATCTTCTCCAGTTCGGGTCACCCCAACGACATCGGGCCCATGAACTTCAAGGGGCTGGTGTTCAACTTCCACGACTACTGCGGCCTCCGGAGCGGGGTCACCGGTAACCCCACCGATCTCGACGCCTGTGCCGACCAGGAGCTCCGGACCATGCAGCGGCGCAGTGAGGAGCGACCGGACATCGCCACGGTCAAGCAGCCCGAGGGCCCGGCGTGGTTCATGAGCGAGTTCGGGGCCACCACCAGCGAGCCGTTGATGGAACGCCTGACCAAGATCGCCGACGAGCTCCAGCTCGGATGGACCTACTGGCAGTGGAAGTACTACGACGACCCCACCGGCAGCTCGGCCGAGGCCCTGGTGGAGGCGGACGGATCGCTGTCCCCGACGGAGCGCGCCCTGTGCCGGGTCTATCCCCAGGCGGTGGCCGGCACCCCGGTGTCGTTCTCGTTCGATCCGCACACGGGGGAGTTCCACTTCTTCTACGTGCCCACGGCCGGTATCGACGCGCCGACGGTGATCGCCGTGCCCACCTCGGTCGTCTATCCCCACGGCTACCAGGTCACGGTGGTGGGCGGTGCGGTGCGATCGAGATCGGGGGCCGACCGCGTGGCCGTGACCGCCACTCCGGGGGCGGCCACCGTATCGGTGACCATCGCGCCGGCGGGCTGAGCCGCCTCGTCCAACCGGCGTTGCACCATCGACGGCGGCGTGGGCGCTCGTGTCCGGTCCCCGGTTGTGTCCCCCGATCCCGGCCCGGGGCCGGGTCCGGGCCGGGATCGGAGTCAGGCCGGCGCGGACGCCCGGGCGTCGGTCCCGGCGTTGAGGTTCAGATCGCTGGCCAGCCTGGGTCTGCTGATGCAGAACCCCTGGGCCAGATCACATCCGAGCTCGGTGAGGAGCTCGAGCGTGGCCGTGTCCTCGATGCCCTCGGCCACGATGCGCAGTCCCATGCTGTGGCCCAGTTCGATGGTCGAACGCACCAGGTCCAACTCGCGGTCCCGGTCCCCGCCGGCTATCCCGGCGATGAACGAGCGGTCCAGCTTAAGCTCCCGGACCGGGAGGTTGCTCAGGTAGGCCAGGGAGGTCACACCGGCGCCGAAGTCGTCGATCGAGACGACGACGCCGAGATCACGGAGATCCTCGATCACATGCCGGGTGGCGTCGAACTCGGCGATGACGTTGGTCTCGGTGATCTCAATGACCAGCATCTCGGCCGGGAGGTCCTGACGTCGGAGCTCGTCGCGGACCGCCTCCACGAAGCCCGGCTCCATCAGGTTCCGGGGCGAGACGTTGACGGCGACGGTGAGCCGACGCCCCGACGCCGTCCACTCCGCGCACTGCAGGATGGCCGTCTCGATCACCCACTTGGTAATGGGCAGCATCAGCCCGGCCTCCTCGGCCATGGGCACGAAACTGTCCGGCGGCAGCATGCCCAGGCGGGGATGAGACCACCGGATCAGGGCCTCGACGGCCAGCATCTCGCCGCTGCGCAGGTCGAGCTGGGGCTGGTAGTGGAGGACGAGCTGGCCCTCGTCGATGGCCACCCCCAACTCCTCCATCAGGCGCATCTGATCGTGCTCCTCATCGATGGTGAGCTCGAACAGGGCGTAGGGCACCTTGCCGAGCTTGGCCCGGTACATGGCCACGTCGGCGCACCACACCAGCCGGGCACTGTCGGTGGCGTCGGTGGGTGCCACGGCGATCCCGATGCTGGCTCCGACGGTGGCGCTGACCACGTCGAGCATGAACGGTTGATCGAGGCTGGCGGTCAGGCGATCGGCCACCGAGGCCGCATAGTCGGCATCGCCGTCGATCAGCACCACCGCGAACTCGTCGCCTCCGAGCCGGACGAGCAGGTCGGTGTCCCGGAGGGAGGTGTGCAGCCGGTCGCCCAACTGCCTCAGCAGCTCGTCCCCGGCCGGATGCCCGAAGGAGTCGTTGATCTCCTTGAAGTGGTCGAGGTCGACGAAGAGGAAGGCCAGGCTCCGTTCGGTCTGGGTCTCGTCGGCTTCGTCGAAGAAGGCATCCAGCACCCGGAAGAGGTAGCGACGGTTCCACAGTCCGGTCAGTTCGTCGGTCACGGACTGGCGGTGCCGCTCCTGGCTCAGGGACGCCACGCCGCGGACCGACACGATCAACCGGATCCCCACGGCCACGAGCGTCAGGGTGGCCAGGGCGATGGCCACCCGGCCGATGGAGTAGAAGGTGCCGGCGAAGAGGATGCCCAGGGCGGCGGCGGCGGCCAGACAGGGCAGGAGGAAACCGGCCCGCCGTTCCGGGATCAGCGGATTGATCGGTGTCGGTCGGATCCACACGGCCATGGACATCAGGACGATGGCGATGGGCCACGCCACCGCGTTGGCGAACTCTCCGAACGACGTGGCGCCCAGCGAGTTCTGGAGCACGTTGGCGGCGTCGCCGATCACATTGATGGACATGCCGGTGGCCAAGAGGATCCACGGGATCTTCCGTCTCCCCGAGAGCACGGCGAAGCCGGCGGCGATGAGGCCGAGGAGCAGGGCGTCGCCGATCGGATAGGCCAGGTTGACGACCGTGCTCAGCGAGGCCGAGCCCGAAGACTGGAAGACACTGTGGAAGGCGAAGGCGGCGCAGGCCGCCGCGGCACCGAATCCGGCGATGGCGCCGTCGAGCCAATTGGTGGCGGTGATCTTTTTGGTCTGCGCCTTCATGAACAGGACGATGGCGACATAGGCGAGCGGGTAGAAGCTGAGATAGAAGACGTCGGCCAGCGAGGGACTGGGGGGACGGCCCCGCCGATCGACTGGGTGGTGAGCACCACATCGCCCGTGGCCCAGGCCAGAAGGCTGAGCCCCAGGAAGAGGGCGGGGGTCTGCCCCGGGCGCCGGACGAGTGCCCTGGTCAGGCACAGGGCGGCACCGGCGAGTTCGAGGCCGCAGACGGTCCAACCGTCGAGCCAGGTCCAGTAGGTGGAGGCACCTCGTTCCACCACCAGAATCATGTAGGCGGCGACAATGCACCCGAGCGCGACGAACGTGACCCACAGCACCCGGTCGGGTCGGCTCAGCCCCCGCAAGGTGCCTGCACGGGCCGAGCGTCGTCTGGTGGTGGCGGCGCTCATCGATTGAACATCGTCACGCCACGGCCGACACTTGAGGGACCGGGCCTCAGAGCGGGTGCCCGCTCCGTCGGGGCGGACCTGTCAGGACCCTGGTGGGTGCTCCGGGGCCCGAACGATGGTCTTTCCCATGGTTTCGCGCCGTTCCATGGCCTCGAGCGCCGAAGGGACGTCGGAGAACTCGATGTGGCGCCCCACCACGGCTCGGATCTGCCCCCGCCCGGCCATCTGGAGGACGGCATCCCACATCCGGATGCCGTCGGCCCGGCTCAGGAAGTTCATGCCCAGGCTGTGGGTCAGCCGGGGATCGTCGACCAGGGCGAAACAGATGCCGACCAGGTCGAAGTTGCCGTAGATGCTGGGCTGGAGGCTGACGGGCCGCTCCTCCAGGGTGATGTCGGCGGCGTAGCCGACGATGAGGTGTCGCCCGTTGAAGGCCATGGCCCGGAAGGTGTCGGTCGTGACCTGGCCGCCGACGGAGTCGAAGGCCACGTCGACGCCGTGCCCGTTGGTGATGTCGTCCACCCGCGCCACGAAGTCGTCGGTGGTGTAGTTGACGGCGTGGTCGGCACCCAGACGGCGGCAGAACTCGACCTTGTCGTCGCTCCCGGCGGTGGCGATGACGATGGCGCCGAGCGCCTTGGCCAGCTGGACCACCGCAGAACCCACGCCACCGGCTCCGGCGTGGACCAGGACCACATCGCCGGCGGAGACCCGACCGCGCTCCCGCAGGGCCAGCCATCCCAGCAGATAGGGGAAGTACATGGCCACCCCGTCGGAGAAGCTGAGCCAACTGGGCAGCGTCTGGGCGGTGGCGGCGTCGAGCAGTGCCGCCGACGCGTAGCCGCCCTGCACCCCGGCGGTCACGCCCACGACCCTCCGTCCGAGCAGGGCCTCGGCCCCCGGCCCCACGGCGTCGACGACCCCGGCCACGGCCATGCCCGGGGTGAAGGGGGGATCGAAGGGCAGGAGGGCGTAGCGGCCCCGGATGGTGTCGATGTCGTTGAAGTCGAGGCTGATGGCCTCCGTGGCCACCCGTGCCTGGCCCGGGCCGGGCAGACCGACCTCGACCGTCCGGACCTCGAGGGCGTCGGTGGGTGCCCCCAGCCGGGCCGCCACCCACGCCGTGGCGGCGACCGGGGCCGGCCCGGCGGGGGAGTCCCCCGTCACCGGGCCGTTCCGGCGTGGTAGGTGACCGGCAGTTCCTTGATGCCGTTGAGCCAGGAGGACCGCAGGCGCCGGGGTCGCCCGGCCAGGCGCACGTGGGCCAGCCCGTCGGCCAGGGCGTCGAACATGATCCGGACCTCGAGCCGGGTCAGGTGGGCACCGATGCAGAAGTGCGGTCCTCCGCCGCCGAATGTCACATGGGGGTTGGGCGTGCGTCCGATGTCGAACCGTCGGGGCTGGGCGAAGACCTCGTCATCGAAGTTGGCCGAGGCGAAGTACATCCCCACCCGCTCGCCCCGGCGGATGACCTGCTCCCCGATCCGGGTGTCCTCGGTGGCGGTGCGCTGCAGGACCACCGCCGGTGAGGCGTAGCGGACGATCTCGTCCACCGCGGTCGTGGGCCGCTCCTCCCGCCAGCGTTCCCACTGGTCGGGGTGCTCGAGGAACGCCAGCATCCCGTGGGCGATGGCCTGGCGGGTCGTCTCGTTGCCGGCCACGGACAGGATCATGAAGAAGAAGCCGTACTCCTCGCTGGACAGTGTCTGGCCCGAGGCGTCGGGCCGGACCAGTCGACTGGTCACGTCACCCATGTCCCGTGCCTTGCGCTCCTCGGCGGAGGCGTAGGCGTAGGCCAGGAGCTCGAAGGTGGCCGTCTGATCCATCGTGCCGTACTCAGGGTCCTCGGAGCCCGCCATCTGATCACTCCAGTGGATGAGCTGCTCCCGATCGGCGTCGGGAAATCCCATCAACCCGGCGATGGCCTGCAGCGGGAGCTGACAGGCCACGTCGGCCACGAAGTCACCGCTGTCCTTCTGGGCCGCCGACCACACGATCCGTGCGGCGCGCTCCCGTAGGTCGTCCTCGAGCTGGGCGACGGCCCGCGGGGTGAAGCACCGATTGGCCACACCGCGCACCCGGGTGTGGCGGGGTGCGTCCATGCACAACAACAGCTCGCCGGTGGTGTCCCGGGCGGCGTCGGAGGGGTCGAGGAGGCGCACGAAGGCGGAGTTCTCCTCGGCGGACCAACCGGTGCGGGCGGTGGACACCACCTTCAGATCCTCGTGGCGGGTGACCGCCCAGAAGCCCTGGTCGTCATGGCCCGACGTGGTCGGGTTCTGGGCGTTCCAGAACACCGGCGCCTCCCGGCGCAGGAAGGCGAACTCGTCCAGCGGCAGCCGGTCGGCGAGGATGTCCGGGTCGGTGAGATCGAATCCCGGCGGTACGACTGTCGACATCGTGGCGTCTCTCCCGGTCCAAAGCGAGATTCAACTGTTGACACGACTTCGTATCAACACTTGCCGTATCGTAAAGTGGATACCATCCGGTATCAACTATGAATTCTCCCGTCACCCGACCCTTCCGCGGGGTGAGCGCTCCTGAGCGCCGACAGACCCGACGTCGACAACTGGTCGAGGCCGCCTTCGAGCTGGCCGCCACCCATGGCGCCGCCAGCCTGGGCGTGGGCGAGGTGTGCGCGGCCGCCGGGCTGACCAAGCGGTACTTCTACGAGAGCTTCGCCTCAACCGACGAACTGGGTGCCGCCGTGGTGGACCATGCCATCGGCCTCATGGTGGCCCGCACCCGGCCGTACCAGCCCGGGGCCGACGGCGGGTCGGTGCACGCTGCCATCAAGGCCTTCATCGACGGCCTGCTCGACGACCGCCGCCTGGCCCGTGTCCTGATCACCGAGACCCAGTCCGGTGACCTGAGCCGCTACCGGGGTCGGATCGTGGAGGTCGGGGTGGCCTCCCTGCTCCCCCTCGACCACATGGCCGGCACCGAATCCTTCGACCACCGACGGTTCATCGCCTATGCCCAGATCGGCGCACTGGGCGAGATCTGTCTGGCGTGGCACCAGGGGATCGTGGCCATCCCACGCGACGAGCTGGTGGATCAACTGGTCGACCTGTTCGCCCGCATCGCCGGCCCCCCACCGGACTGACCGACCGGGTCCGGGGGGAGGGTCGCCGGGCCCGATGCCGACCTAGTCGAACGGGTGGAGGGTGCTCCCGACGGCCCAGGTGCTGAAGTACTGGTTGTTGGCCCCGTAGGCCATGCCGATGGCCACCTTGGCCCCGTCCACCTGGTGCTCGCCGGCCGCGCCCCGCACCTGGTTGGCCGCCTCGGCGAACCGGAGGAGGCCGGAGGCGCCGATGGGATTGCTGGAGAGCACGCCCCCGGAGGCGTTGATGGGGAGGGAGCCGCCGAGCTCGGTGGTGCCGTCGTCGACCAGCTTCCAGCCCTCGCCCTCCTCGGCCAGACCGAAGGCCTCGAGCCAGATGGGCTCGAGCCAGGAGAAGGGGACATACAGCTCGGCCATGTCGATCTGGCGGCGGGGATCGGTGATCCCGGCCTCGGCGTAGACGTCGGCGGCGCACTGGAGGGCGGCGGCCGGCCGCACCGGATCGCGGCCCGGGAAGCTCGGTGGCTCGGAACGGGACGAGGACCCGAGGATCCAGGCCGGAGGGCGTCCGTCCGCCGCCGCCGCATCGCCACCGGCCTCGTCGGTGATCACCACCGCACACGCACCGTCCGATGACGGGCACGACTCGAGGAACCGGGTCGGCTCCCACATCATCGGCGAGGCCTTGACCTTCTCGATGGAGATGTCCTCGATCTTCAGGTGGGCGTACGGGTTCTTGAGGGCGTTGAGCCGGTCCTTGACCGCCACCTTCCAGCCGATGTGCTCGGGCGCCCCACTGCGCTGGATGTAGGCCCGGATGAACGGGGCGAACGCCCCTCCCGCCCCCAGGGAGGCGCCCTTCCCGCTGCCCAGGGCGAACTGGGCGTTGCCCTCGGACTGCTTCTCGAACGCCACCGCCATCACCGTCCGGTGCTTGCCGGCCTGGACGTGGGAGGCGGCCACGATGGCGGTCGTCCCCCCGACCGAGCCGGCGGTGTGGACCCGGAACATGGGCTTGCCCACGGCTCCGAGGGCATCGGACAGGTACAGCTCGGGCTTCATCACGCCCTCGAAGAGGTCGGGAGCCTTGCCCAGGACCACGGCATCGATGTCGGCCAGGGTCATATGGGCGTCGTCGAGGGCCCGGAAGACCGCCTCGCGGACCAGGCCACCGAAGGACACGTCGAGGCGTCGGGACTTGTGGTGGGTCTGGCCCACGCCGACGACGGCGACCGGGGGGGTGCTCATGATCGGCCCTCCAGAATGCAGACGAGGTTCTGTTGCAGGCAGGGACCCGAGGTCGAATGGGCCAGGGCCCGGTTCCCACCCCCGAAGATGTGGTCGGCGGCGTATCCCACCCGGCACAGGCCGGTGGCCATGATCGGATTGGCCCGGAGGGCCCCACCGGACGGATTGACAGCGACGTCGTCCCCCAGGCCGAGAACGCTCCGCAACAGCAGTTCCTCGTGGGTGAAGGCGGCCTGCAGCTCGGCCACCTCCACCGGGGCGTCGCCGAGACCGGCGGCTTCGGCGGCGATGCGGGTGGAGGGGGAGTCGTCCAGCGCCCGGAAGGACGGGTTGTGGCACTCGGTCCGATGATCGAACCCGGTGATGTAGGCCGGCCGTTCCACCAGCTGTCGGGCCCGGTCGCCGGTGGCCAGCACCATGGCGGCGGCACCGTCGGTGATCGGAGGCACGTCATGGCGACGGAGCGGCTGGCGGACGAAGTCCTCGGCCAGCAGGGCGTCGACATCGCCCTCGACCCCGCGAGCGCACGGCCACCTCGGCCATCGAGCGCTCGTCGGCGAGTCCGGCGGCGATCACCGCCCGGGCCTGCAGGGCGGCGAAGGTCAGGGGATCGGCTCCGAGGGGGGCGAGAAAGTACGGGTCCATCTCCATGGGATAGATGAGGGCCGGGTCGCCGGTCGACGACCGACCGGACCCGGTGACCACGGCGATCTCGATGTCACCCTCCTGCAGACGCAGCCACGCCTCGTAGAGGGCCCAGGCCCCGTCCATCTCGACGTGGGAGTCCCGCTTCGGTGGCCAGGCGCCGATGGCGTCCAGGTTGGACACGAAGGAGAAGGCCTGGCCGGTGATGTAGTCGCAGCTCCCCAGGCAGGTGAAGTCGATGTCGGCCCGGGTGAGCCCGAGCGGGCGAGATGGCGTCGGTGATGGCCTCCATCAGCAGCTGGGTCTCCGACTTGTCGGTGTGACGGACCATCGGGGTGTGGGCCCAGCCGATGACGGCGATGTCCGGAGCGGTGGTGTCCAGGATGGGTGCGCTCATGATCAGAAGATCCGGTTCACGAGGTCGGGATCGTCCTGATCGGGCTCCCCGTTGGGTATCCAACCGAGGAGCGATCCGAAGTTCCCGGCCATGCCGCCCGCCTCGTCGCTCTCCTCGGCGGGCGAAGCCCACACCGCGTCGACCCGCTGGCCGACCCGTACCTGGTCGGCCGGCAAGCTCGATCACCGGCGAATAGGGGATGATGACGTCGGTGCCGTCGAGGAGGACGAAGGCCCGGACGAACGGCTCGGTCTCGGTCTGGCCCGGGTAGTGCACCGGCGTGACGATGGCGAAGTTGGTGATCGTCCCGGTATGGGGCAGGTCGACCTCGCAATCCGGCCCGAGCTCGATGGCGTCGACGGGGCAGTAGCCCCGGCCTCCGGCATACACCCGGGCACAGACCGGACAGCGCAGGCCGAGGAGTCGGTGGTCCTGCGAGGCCTCGGTGGCCCGGTCGGCGGCCTCGGGTACCGGGTTCCGATAGGTGATCGAGGCCAGGTAGTCCATGCGGGTCACCGGTTCGGCCGCCCCGCCGGTGTCCTCGCCCTCGGTCGCCGGCGTCTCGCCGGGGACGAAGCAGATGATGTCGTCGATGCGACCCTCCCGCGTGCCTCGCCAGCGGGGAGCCACCCGCATGCCCTCGGCCATGCCCTCCGGCGCACCGGCGTCGACCGCATGGAGAAGCGGCGTGGTGGCGCCGTCCAGCCGGACCAGGGCGAAGGCGAAGGGATGGTCGAGGGGGTGCTGCATCGAGGGCGTTGGCACCCACGTCCACGACTCGACTGTGCCCGCCGGCCCCACTTCGACGAACTCGTGGGCCAGCTCGGCTCCGGTGGCCGGGTCCCACTCCATGGGAGGCACCAGTACCGACGTCGCCGGAGCGGATCCCGAGGATCCGCTTCTCGGTGAGTGCGGTCATGAAGGCTCCGACCACCGGCCCGAGGGACCGCTTGTACGGGAACGTGATGGTGCTTTCGACGAATCGGGTCATCCGGGCCCCCTGGTCCTTGCCGGTGGATCGTGAAGAACGAGAGCACGATAGCGCGGGGCGAATGGGCGGGCTCTGTCGACGCGGTTTGGTCTCCCGCCGGCCGGCCCGGGGTCGGGCCCGGTGTGGCCGGGAGCAGCCCTACCGGGCCCCCCGGTTGGAGGGGCCCCCGGGTGGATGCGGCTCGGACGGGCTGCGTCCCCCTCATGCGGATGCCGACCGGCCGGACAGGGCGCTCCGGTCCGATGCCGTTCCTCGTCGCCGCACCACCGCCTCGGCCAGCAACCCGAGGGTGGAGGCGGTGGTGTCCCATCCCATGCAGGCATCGGTCACGCTCTGGCCGAAGATGAGGGTGGCGTGCGGATCGCCGACGACGTTCTGCCTGCCCGGGACCAGGAAACTCTCCAGCATGAGACCGGCGACACCGGGCTCACCCCCGGCCAGGAGGCCGGCGATCTCGGCCGCCACCGCCGTCTGCGCCCGGTGGTCCTTGCCACTGTTGCCGTGGCTGGCATCGATGATCACCCGATGGGGCAGACCGGAACCCTCCAGGCGGGCGCCGGTCAGGGCGATGGTGGCGGTGTCGAAGTTGGAGCCACCTGAGCCTCCGCGGAGCACGACGTGCCCGTCGGGGTTTCCCGCCGTGTCGAAGGCGGCAGCACCCCCGTCGTCGTCGACGCCCAGGACGACCTGGGCCGCCGCCGCGGCCACGGCGGCATCGACGGCCACCCCCACATCACCGTTGGTCGCATTCTTGAAACCGATGGGCATGGGGAGGCCGCTGGCCAGTTGCCGATGGATGGGACTCTGCGAAGTCCGCGCCCCGATGGCTCCCCAGCTCATGGCATCGGCGAGAAATGGTGACGTCATGGGATCGACGAACTCACCTCCCACCGGTTGGTCCAGCGAGAGAATGTCCAACAGCAGCTGTCGAGCCGTCATGATCCCGTCGTTCACCCGAAAGGTACCGTCCATGCCCGGATCACCGATGAGCCCCTTCCAGCCGACAGTGGTACGGGGTTTCTCGAAGTAGGTGCGCATCACGATGCACAGGTCACCGGAGAGCTCGACGGCCTGGTCGGACAGGCGACGGGCGTACTCGATAGCGGCGGCGGGCTCGTGGATCGAGCAGGGCCCCACGATGACCAGCAGACGGTCGTCCGTGCCGCGGAGTATCGAGGCGATGGACCGCCGTCCCCTCCGGACCGTCTCTGCCTGGACAGGGGAGAGCGGCAGCTGGTTGCGCACGTCACCTGGTCGGATGAGCGGACGGTGGGCTGTGACCCGCCCACCGGGTGTTGCGTCGTTGGGTACCACGGTGTTCCTTCCCGCAATCCGATCGACCCGGGAGGTGACCGGTTTGCCTTGTGGCAAAGCAAAAGGCAGAGGCGGGAAGCCTCTGCCTTGGAGCCGGTCCTGGATGGGGGTGCGCTCAGTGCGGGATGACGCTCCGAGGCCCCTCCAGGGCCGGCTGGTCAAACCACCAATAGGTACTCACCCCCATATCATACCGCCTTCCCCGGGGATCCGGCCACGGGGGTGGCTGACCGGTGGGGCTCCCGCTCCCGGGTTGAGTGACCCGCGGGCCGGATCGGCCCCGGTCGTGACTAGTTGACGGGCCGGCGAATTTCGTTACGGTCTACATCGACATGCCAACGCTTCCCTGCACCCAGGAGCCGAGAGCCGGCCGGACCCGGCAATCGACCGGTGGCGACCGGTGAACGATGTGCACATTGACGACCTCCGCCAGCCCCGGCGGGAGGGAGCGGACCGGTCCCTGTATGAGTATGCGCTGACCATGGCGGTCGACCTTGACGTCGACGTCCTCGTGTCCGAGGCCCGCGCCGACACCGGGTTGTCGCATTTCGGCGACGCCACGCTGTTCGACCGGCTGGCGGCCCAGGTCGACGCAGTGGAGGCCGACACCGGGCTGTCCGGGCTGGGTCGCTCCATCGTGCGGAACCGCCTCCTCGGCCTGCTCAAGGCCCGTCTGCGGTTCGAGGATTTCGTGGCCCGCCACCCCGAGGTCCACGGCGTGGCGCTGGAGCCCCCGGTCATCGTGGTCGGGCTCCCGAGGTCAGGCACCACCCACCTGGTCAACCTCCTGGCCGCCGACACCCGCTTCCGGTCGATGCCGTGGTGGGAGGTAGGCGAGCCGACGCCGGTCCCCGGTGATGGACCGGGCCCTGACGGGATCGACCCCCGGTATCGCCGATGTCTGGCCACGTACGAGGTCTCGGGCCGGGTCGCCCCGCTGACATCGCTGATGCACGACCGTCCGCCCTGGAGCATCGAGGAGGAGTGCGAGCTCATCGACCTCGACCTGTGCTCCTACGTCCTCGAGTGGCACGCCCGGGTGCCGTCGTGGCGCGACCACTACCTGGGCCTGGACCACCGCGCCCACTACCGGTTCCTGCGGAAGGAGCTGCAGGTGCTGAGCTACCTGCGAGGTCCGAACCGGTGGGTCCTGAAGACCCCCCAGCACCTCGAGCAGCTGGGGCCGTTGCTCGAGACGTTTCCCGATGCCACCGTGGCCCTCACCCTTCGGGACCCGGTGGCCGTGCTGCAGTCGGCCATCACCATGCTCGCCTACGGCGATCGACTGCGCCGGGTCCGGATCGAGCCGGACCAGCTGGCCTCCTACTGGGTCGACCGGGTCGAACGGTTGCTGCGGGCGGCCGTCCGCGATGCCCCCTGCATTCCGGTCGACCAGCGGGTCGATGTCGAATTCGGCGAGTTCATGGCCGACGACCTGGCCATGGCCACGAGGATCCTGGCCGCCGTCGGGACTCGAGGCCACCGATCGATCCCGGTCCGAGCTGACAACCTATCTGGCCGGTAACCCCCGGGGCCGGCAGGGCCGTGTGGTCTACGACCTCCGCGGCGACTTCGGGCTCGACCCCGATGACCTCTATCACCGCTTCGCCTTCTACTTCGAGGCCTTCCCCCAGATCACCCGGGAGGTGGACTGACCGTGACCGGCATCCACAGGGAACGACCCGGGGCCGATGCCATCGTCCCGGCCACCGGTCAGCCCGCCGTCGACCTGGGTGACGGCATCTGGCTGTCACCCGGGCTGTCCAACAGCTACCTGATCGAGCTGGACGACGGCCGACTGATCGTCAACACAGGCATGGGATTCGAGGGCCCCCTGCACCGACGGTCCTACGACGTCATCGGCCCGGCACCAACCCGAGCCATCGTGTTCACCCAGGGGCACTACGACCACGTGGGCGGCACGGACAGCCTGAGGGACGGGGAGACCGAGCTGATCGCCCAGTCGAACTTCCTCTCCTGGCGGGCCGACAACGAGCGACTGGGGACGTTCCGGTCGCGCAACGCCGCCTTCGCCTGGATGCGGGCCATCGTCGCCGCCATGGAGCACGCCGAGTCGCTGGGGGTGGGCGTCACGGCCCAATCCGAGCCGGTGCCGACGACCACCTTCGACGACCGGCTCGAACTGACGATGGGAGGTCGACAGGTCGTCCTCCACTCCGTCCCCGGGGGTGAGACGACCGATTCGTTGGTCATCTGGCTCCCCGAGAGCCGGACGGCGTTCACCGGGAACATGTTCGGCGCCCTCTTCGGCCACGTCCCCAACCTGGTCACCATGCGGGGTGACCGCTACCGAGATGCCCTCACCTACATGGAGTCGCTGGGGCTGATCCTCGACCTGGCTCCGGATCGGCTCCTCACCGGGCACTTCGGTCCCGTCGAGGGTGCCGACCGCATCGCCACCGAGGTGGCGGCGATGCGTGAGGGGATGGCATGGGTCCACGACCGGACCGTCGAGGGCATGAACGCCGGGACCGACATCCACACCCTCATGGGCCAGATCCGGACCCCCGACCATCTGGACATCGGCGAGGGTTACGGCACCACCCCCTGGAACGTCCGCGCCATCTGGGAGAACTATGCGGGATGGTTCCACCATCGTTCCACCACGGAGCTCTACGACGTACCGCCGGCGGCGGTGGCGGCCGACGTGGTGGCGGCAGCCGGTGCCGAGGCGTTGGTGTCGGCGGCCCGGGCCCGGCTCGAGGCCGACCAGCCGGTGGCAGCCCTGCACCTGACCGACATCGTCCTGGCTGACGACCCCCAGAACGCCGAGGGACGGAGAGTGGCCGCCGACGCCTCCCGCGCCCTGCTCGAGGCCAGCGGGAACTTCTGGGAGCGGGCCTGGTTGACCCGTTCGATCGAACGGCTGGTGGGGCGATGACCAATCAGGTCAGTTTCGACTTCTCGGCCGCCACCGTTCTCGTCACCGGGGGCACCAGCGGGATCGGCCACGCCACCGCCACCGCCTTTGCCGCCGCCGGGGCCTCGGTGACGATCACCGGAACCCGAGAGGCTCCGGCCGACTACGACACCGACCTCAGCCGGTTCTCGTACCGGCAGCTCGAGATGACCGATCCCGGGTCGATCGACGCCGTGGTGGCGTCGATCGACACGCTCGACGTGCTGGTGAACAACGCCGGCGCCAACTTCCCCGGTGGCAGGGACGAATGGGAGCCGGACACGTTCGCCGCCGCCCTCGCCCTGAACCTGGTCGGCCCCATGCGGCTCACCACCGGCTGCCGGGAACGCCTGGCCGCGAGTACCTTGGACGGTGGTGCCAGCGTGGTCAACATGGCGTCACTCGCCGCCTTCCGATCCATTCCCCTCGTACCCGGCTACGGGTCCGCCAAGGCCGGGCTGGTCACCCTCACCCACAACCTGGCCCGGCTCTGGGTCAACGACGGCATCCGGGTCAACGCCGTGGCCCCCGGTGTCATCGACACGCCGATGACCGCACCGATGGCGCAATTCCCCGAACTCCTGGGGGGCGAGTTGGCCCACACCCCTATGGGTCGGTTGGGCACACCCGAGGAGATCGCCGGGGCGGTGGAGTTCCTGGCCAGCGCGGCGGCCAGCTTCATCACCGGCCATGTCCTCGTGGTCGACGGCGGGTACCTGCTCCCATGAGCGCCCGGTCGTGGTCGCCCTTCTACCACGTGGGCATCGTGGTGCCCGATGTCGTGGCGGCCCAGACGGAACTGAGCGAGCAGCTCGGCCTAACCTGGGGTCCGATTCTCCATCTCGACGCGGTCGACTACCGCGACGGCTCCGGCCGTGACGTCGTCCTGCCCACCACGATGTGTTACTCGGTGGACGAGCCCCACCTCGAGCTGATCGAGGAGGTTCCCGGTTCGCTCTGGGTCTGCAACCAGTACTCGAATCTCCACCACATCGGCTTCTGGAGTGACGACCTGACCATGGACGGTACCGGCCTGACCGGCTCGGGATGCCCCCTGCAGCTCTGTGGTCGCTCCGGGGATCAGGCCCCGGTGTCGTTCGCCTACCATCGCAACGGTCTCGGCGTGCGCATCGAGATCGTGGCCGCCGACATGCGCGAGACGATGGCTTTCCTGTTCCAGCCCGACGGGGGCTGACCTCCCCGGCGCATGCGCTCGTCGCCGGCCGGGCGGCTGGGGACGGTGGAGGCCTCGGGGCAACGAGGGCCCCGTAGCTGACCCCATCCGGTTGTCAGGGAGCGGCGCCGTCCGGCTGCCGACGATCCGCCTGCCTGCCCGGCATGGTGACTGCGTTCGGGGACCACCCGGCGGTGGGTCGACCCCGTCCCATATCCGGCCACCCGGCCGAGCGATCTGCGTGCCCACCAGCAACCCCGAATGGGGGAACACGCTGCTGGACGAACGTGTTTGTCACGAACTTGATCGTAACGAACATGTTCGTTACGCTGTCGGCATGCGGACCACGAAGACCTCCAGCCGCCGGGAACGCCCGGCCAAACCGGCGTTGACCAGGGACGGGATCGTTGCGGCGGCGGTGTCACTGATGCGGGAGGAGGGCCTCGACCAGGTCACCATGCGGCGGTTGGCCGCCCAACTCGACACGGGAGCGGCGTCGCTCTATGTCTACGTCCGCAACACCGCTGAGCTCCACGCCGCCGTGCTGGACGAACTGCTCGGCCTGGTGGGGTTGGACGCTGACGGGCCCTCGGCATCGTGGAGCGACGGCGTGGTCAACGTCCTCTGGTCCTACACCGGCGTACTCGTCGAGCATCCTGGTCTGGCCCGATCGGCCCTGGTGACCAGGCCGTCCGGACCCAGCTATCTCGCACTGGTCGAACGCCTGCTCAGCCTGCTTGGGCGGGGTGGGATCCCCGATGCCCAGTCGGCTTGGGGAGTGGACATCCTGCTCCTCTTCGCCACTTCCATCGCCCTGGAGCACGGGACTCGCCGACAGGATGCCGATGTCGAGGACGACGAGGAGGCCTTGGCCCGGGCCCTCCGACAGGCCACGCCGGGCACGTATCCGACCATCGCCGCACTGGGTGACGTCCTGGTCACCGGGACACCCCGGGCCCGTTTCGAGTGGCACGTCCGGGTGATGCTCGCCGGCATGGCGACCACGCCGGTGCCCGGGCCCCGGCCGCCTGGGGACGATCCGGTATGACGCAGGCGCCTGCGTTGCACGTCGAGGAGCCGACGACGGCTCCGACCGGCGCCACCGATGACGACCCGACACGGCTCACTCCCTACCTCCGGGCCGTCCTGGCCATCGTGCTCGTGGCCGACATCCTCGACCTGATGGACTCGACGATCACCACCATCGCCGCCCCCTCGATCGCCCACCGACTCGGGGGCGGCGAGTCGCTGATCAAGTGGCTGGGTGCCGGCTACGCCCTGGCCATCGGCGTCCTGCTCGTGGTCGGGGGCCGCCTGGGTGACCGCTACGGAAAGCGACGGATCTTCCTCATCGGGATCGCCGGGTTCACGGCGGCGTCGGCCCTGTGCGGTCTCTCCGTCGATCCCGCCATGATCATCGTCGGCCGGCTGATCCAAGGTGGTTTCGGCGCCCTCATGATTCCCCAGGGCATCAGCATCGTCATGGCCACGTTCTCCCGTGCGCAGTTGCCGCGAGCCTTCAGCGCCTTCGGACCAGCCATGGGTGTCGCCGCCGTCCTGGGGCCGATCGTGGCCGGGTTCATCATCTCGGCCGACATCGCCGGACTGGACTGGCGTCCCGTGTTCCTGATCAACGTCGTCCTGGGCCTGGCCGGGCTGATGGCCGCGGTCAAGGTCCTGCCGCATGACCAACCGACCTCAGGGGAGTCCATCGACGCCATCGGCGCGTCGCTGCTGGGTGCCGCGATGCTGGGACTCATCTTCGGGCTCATCCAGGGTTCGACCGACGGATGGACGACCCTCCCCATCCTCAGTCTGGGCGGTGGCGTGCTGCTCTTCGGAGCCTTCGGCCTCCGTCAGGCTCGGGCCACCAATCCACTCATCACCCCCTCGCTGTTCAAGAACCGGGGGTTCACGGCGGGACTCCTCCTCGGCTTGGCGTTCTTCGCCGCGGTCAGCGGTCTGGCCTACGTGGTCTCGCTCTTCTTCCAACTGGTCGTGCACCTGAGCCCGGCGCACGCCGCCCTCGGTCTGGCTCCGGTGATGGTGGGGATCATCGCCGCCTCCGTCGTGTGCCGTCCGCTCCTCACCGTCCTCGGTCGCCGGCTCGTGGTGATCGGGCTGATCACGACGCTGGTGGGCACCATCGGTCTCTGGTTCACAGTTCTGCAGGCGGGTTTGTCGGTGACCGCGTGGCTGACCGCACCGTCACTCCTGATCGTCGGCCTCGGCATGGGTGCCAGCTTCAGCACCATCTTCGAAGTGGCCCTCGGCGACGTCACCCCGGACGAGGCCGGAAGCGCGAGTGGTTCCCTGAGTGCCGTGCAGCAGCTCGCCACCGCTCTCGGGTCCGCCCTGGTCACGACGGTCTATTTCAACGTGCTGCGTAGCAGCGGTGGAGCTCGGGCCATGACGACCAGCCTGCTCGTGGTGGCCGCCGTCATCGCCCTGTGCCTTGGGCTGGTCTGGCTCCTACCCCGATCGGCACCGGCCGAAGATCCGCACACCGACCTGGCTGGTGCATCGTGAAGGTCTACGCGGGATGGATCCGAGGCCCCGAGGAGTGGGTGCCTCCGGGCAGCCTTGATACGGCATCGGGCGACGGGTCCGGGGCGTCAGGCGGGCCGCCCCTTCGGTCGCTCCATGGTCGACAAGCTCCATGGTCGACAAGCTCCATGGTCCACAAGGAGCCTGACGCTAAGCTGTGCGAGTGCCCAACAATTCACGGTATCGAGTCGTCCAGTGGACGACCGGAAATGTCGGCAAAAGCTCGGTGCAGGCCATCGCCGCCAACCCCTCGCTCGAGCTGGTGGGGTGCTACGCCTGGTCGCCGGAGAAGGTCGACCGGGACGTCGGTGAGCTCTGTGGCATCGACCCGGTGGGCGTGGTCGCCACCAACGACATCGACGCACTGCTCGCCCTGAAGCCGGACTGCGTGGTCTACAACCCGATGTGGCTCGATGTCGGCGAGTTGGAGCGCATCCTGTCGGCGGGTGTGAACGTGGTGGCCACGGCCGCCTTCATCACCGGCCACAACTTGGGTGATGAGCGCCAGCGCATCACCCAGGCCTGCCGACGCGGCCAGGTCGACGATGTTCGGCACGGGCATCAGCCCGGGCTTCGCCGAACTGCTGGCCATCGTGGCCGCCTCGGTCTGTGACCGGGTCGACAAGGTCACGGTCAACGAGGCCGCGGACACGACGTTCTACGACTCGCCGGCCACCGAGCGGCCGGTGGGCTTCGGCCAACCCATCGACCACCCCGAACTGCAGGCGATGACGGCCCAGGGTACAGCGGTCTTTGCCGAGGCCGTCCGGATGGTCGCCGACGCCCTCGGCGTGGAACTCGACGATATCCGGTGCGAGGCCGAGTACGCCGAGACCACGGCCGATCTGGATCTCGGGTCGTGGACCATCGCCGCCGGATGTGTCGCCGGTGTGGCGGCCAGCTGGCAGGGCGTCGTAGGTGACAAGGTCGTCGTCGAGCTCAACGTCCGGTGGCGAAAGGGCCAGACGCTGGAACCTGACTGGAAGATCGACCAGGACGGCTGGGTGATCCAGATCGATGGGCGTCCCACGGTGACGGCCGTCATCGGTTTTCTGCCGCCGGCCGACTTCGAGGCCGAGACCATGGAGGAGTTCATGGTCCTGGGACACATCATGACGGCCATGCCTCCGATCAACGCCATCGCGGCCGTGGTGGCGGCGGCTCCGGGCATCGTGACCTACAACGATCTCCCGCTGGTCCTGCCCCGCGGTGGCGTGCCGGTCGGGTAGGCGGGTGTCCCCGGCCGGAGTTCGCCGGCGAAACCGGGGCTAGGCGTCAGTCGACGTCGGATCGAACCGGGCGATGGCCTGGTCGATGAACGAACGGGTGGTGTCGTGACCGGCCGTCACGCCCAGGGCGTCTTCCAACGCCAGAACCTGGGTCAGGCCGGTGATCACGAGCAGGGCGACGACCGGCGGGAGTTCATCGTCGGTCACGCCGATCGCCCGGAGCGCCGTGGTCACGGCCTCCAGCTGGGCGGCCCGGTAGCGCTCGGCGTAGCGGGCGATCTCGGTGCGGATGGCCTTACGGTGATTGGCCAGGGCCACGAACTCGATGTTGAATCTGGCTCCCCGGGGATCGGCGTTCAGCCGCCAGAGCGCCCGCAGCGATCCGTCCGTGGCGATGGCCCGCTCGACCCGGGCCACGTTCTCGTCGGCGCGGCGCCGGAACACCTCCAGAAAGAGTTCGTCCATCGTGCGGAAGTAGTAGTGGACGAGCTGTGGCTTGAGACCTGCTCTCGCCGCCACCCGGCGGGAGGTGACGGAGGCATAACCCTCCTCGAGGAGCAGCAGTTCGGCGGCATCGAGCAGTTGGGCGCGGGTCTTGGAGTCCACGGCGCCGATGCGGCGGGGTGAGGCGGCGGGCGTCACACCGATACCTTGCCACAGCGGTCCCACCGGTGCTAAGCAGTTGCACAGTATTGCTGGGCAGGTGGGCAGCAGCGGCACGAAAGCGAGACCGGGTTGAGCGACTGGCAGACGACCGACTTCTTCTTCGACGAGTCGTTGGTCGAGGATCCGTACCCGTACTTCGAAGCGTTGCGATCGGAGTGCCCCGTTCTTCTGCTCCCCAACCTGGGCGTGGTGGCGGTGACCGGCTATGACGAGACGAGCGAGGTGTACCGGGACAACGAGACCTTCTCCTCGTGCAACTCGGTCATCGGCCCGTTCGCCACCTTTCCGGTGCCCTTCGAGGGGGATGACGTCAGTGCCGTCGTCGACGGCTACCGCGACCAGCTGCCCATGCACGAGCACATGGTGACCATGGACCCGCCCGATCACACCCGTGAGCGGGCCCTGCTGATGCGGCTGATCACGCCGAAGCGGTTGAAGGACAATGAGGCCTTCGTCTGGCGTCTGGCCGATGAGCAACTGGACGAGTTCGTCGGGGACGGCCGATGCGAGTTCATCACCGCCTACACCCAGCCGTTCGCCATGCTGGTGGTCGCCGACCTCCTCGGGGTGCCGGACGCCGACCACCAACGCTTCCGGGAGGGCTTCGGGCTACTCCACACCGTCGGCGAGGTCGGTGCCGGCGAGGACGGCAGCCCGGCGGAGAATCCGCTGGCCTGGCTGGACGAGTGGTTCACCGAGTACATCGAGGACCGGCGGCGTCAGCCGCGCCAGGACGTACTCACCGACCTGGCGCTGGCCACGTACCCCGATGGCACCACGCCGGAGATCTCCTCGGTGGTGCGAACGGCGACATTCCTGTTCGCCGCCGGTCAGGAGACGTCGGCCCGCCTGCTGGCGGCGGCGCTCAAGCACCTGGCCGAACACCCGGAGCTGCAAGATGAGCTACGGGCCGACAGCGACCGGATCCCCAACTTCCTCGAAGAGGTTCTGCGGATCGAGAGCCCGGTGAAGGCCGACTTCCGGCTGACCCGGCGCACGACATCGATCGGCGGGGTCGAGGTCACCGCGGGCACACCGGTCATGCTGCTCAATGGCGCCGCCAACCGCGACGCCAGGCAGTTCGAGTGCCCGGCCGAGTTCCGCGCCGATCGCCCCAACGCCCAGTCCCACGTGGCCTTCGGGCGGGGTGCCCATTCGTGCCCGGGCGGACCATTGGCCCGAGCCGAGGGTCGGATCAGCATCGAGCGGATGCTCGACAGGACCCGCAACATCCGCCTGTCCGAGGAACACCACGGGCCTCCGAGTGCCCGTCGCTTCCGGTACGAGCCGACCTGGATCCTCCGCGGTCTGTCCCAGTTGCACCTCGAGTTCGACGACGCCCGGGCCGGCCGGTGAGCCGCGTCGCCGTCATCACCGGAGGAGCCTCGGGAATCGGCCTGGGCGTGGCCCGTGGACTGGCCGCCGACGGACACCGGGTTGCGCTTCTCGACCGGGACGCGGCGGCGGCCGAAGCCGCCGCCGATGAGCTGGGCAGCGGGGGAGCCGTGGCGCTGGCCGTCACCGTCGACGTCGCCGACCGGGCATCGGTCGTGGCCGGATTCGATCGTGTCCGGGCCGAGCTGGGCCCCATCGAGATTCTGGTCACCAGCGCCGGCATCGAGTCGTTCACCCCGGTCCTCGACATCACGGCCGACGGGTGGGACCGGATCATCGGGGTCAACCTGACCGGCACCTTCACCTGCGTCCAGGCCGCGCTTCCGGACATGCTCGCCTCCCAGTGGGGGCGCATCGTCACCATCTCCTCGTCGAGTGCCCAGTCCGGCGCTCCCAATATGGCCCACTATGCGGCGTCCAAGGGCGGCGTCATCGGGCTGACCAAGGCGCTGGCCGTGGAGCTGGCCCGTAGCGGCATCACCGTCAACACCATCCCGCCCAGCCTGGTCGACACCCCCATGGCCCGGAAGGCCGAGGCCGCCGGCGACTTCCCCGGTGTCGACGTGGTGGGGCCCATGGTCCCGACGGGGAGGGCGGGCACCCCGGCCGACATCGCCGCGGCCTGCTCATACCTGTGCTCGGAGGGGGCCAGCTACGTCACCGGCCAGGTGATCGGCGTCAACGGGGGCATGTACATCTGAGAGCCGGCGGTCACCAGCCCCGGGGCCGGAATCGCGACCGGGGACGGCTCAGCCCATCTGCGACCAGCTGTCGCCGGGAACCTCGACGTTGATGATCTCCGGGGCCGCCGCCAGCCAGCGCGGCATCAGCGCCGACGCCGCCTTGAAGTGGGCCGACTCGACGTGGGCATCGCCCGACTCGCGGTCGCGGAAGATCTCGATCAGGATCCACAGGTTGGGATCCTCGCCACTCCGGTACCAGTCGAACGAGATGTTGCCGGGCTCGGCCCGGGTCGAGCTGGTGAACTCCTCCACCAGGGACGGCCACTCATCGGCGTACTTGGCGCGCACCGGTTGTTTGACGATGACGACGATCATCCGAACCTCCTCTGTCTCGGCCGGGGGGTAGGCGCCGGCCAACCTGTCACGCTGGTAACGCTCACTCGTCCAGCAACTCGGGTTGGACCGTCACGATCCACTCGTACAGCGGCTGGAACGCCCGCCATCCCGCCATCGGTGGTCCCACCTGGGTTGCGGTCAGCGCCGCTTGATCGGCATCGATGGGCACGGGGGTGCCCGCCGCCTCCGCCAGCAGCTGCGCCTGGCACGTGCGCTCCATGGTGATGAACCACCACGCCGCCTCGTCGACCGAGGTCTGGCCGACGGTCAGCAACCCGTGGTTCGACAGAATCACGGCTTTGTGCGGGCCGAGCGCGTGGGCGAGGCGCTTGCCTTCCTCGGGGTCGAGGACGGCGCCGGTGTAGTCGTCGAACACGGCGTGGTCGCCGTAGAAGGCGCACGAGTCCTGGGTCAGGGGATCCAGCGGACGCCGCAACGATGACCACGCCTTGCCGTGGACCGAGTGCGCGTGCGCGGCCCCGACGACGTCGGGGCGGACGGCGTGGATCTGCGAGTGGATGGCGAACGCCGCCGTATTGACCGGCCAGGTGCCGTCGACCACCTGGCCCCGGTGGTTGACCAGGATGAGGTCCTTCACCCGGATGAGTTTGAAGCTCATGCCGAGGGGATTGACCCAGAAGTGGTCGAGCAGCTCGGGATCACGCGCCGTGATGTGACCGGCGACGCCCTCATCGAAGCCGAACTGTCCGAACAACCGAAGGGCGGCCGCCAGGCGCTGCTTGCGGTGCCGGCGTTCGTCCTCGACGCGGTCGAACGTCGGGAACCGCGGCGGAAGGCGATCAGACGGCATGACTGGCTCCAGGGGACAGTGTCGGCCGTGGCCGAGGATCGGGCCCGACGAGGCACGCCCCGACGGGCCGGATGCGGGTCGCCATCAGCCGGCCGGCGCCCCGGCGGGGGTGAACGCCAGGTGCAGCCGGGTCAGGCCCCGGAGGATGTAGGTGGGCATGTACTGGTAGCGGCGGGCCCCGGGCGGACCATGGTGCGCTTCGGCGATGCCGATGGTCCCGGTGCGGTCGAGGAGCCTCTCGATACTCACCCGCGTCTCCATGCGGGCGAGCGACCCCCCGGGGCAGCTGTGGACCCCGCGTCCGAAGGCGAGGTGCTCGCGGGCATCGGCGCGGTCGGCACGGAACTCGGCCGGGTCCTGGAAATGACGGGGATCGCGGTTCCCGGCGCCGTTGACCACCATCAGCGTCGATCCGGCCGGGATATCGACGCCGGCCACGGTCGTCGACCGCCGCGCCAGTCGGAAGTCACCCTTCACCGGAGCTTCGATCCGGAGCGCCTCCTCGATGAAGTTGGGGATGAGTTCGGGCCGCTCTCGTAGCCGCTGCTGCAGATCCGGGCGCTCCCCGATGAGCTGGAGGGCGGTACCGAGCAGTCGCACCGTGGTCTCCTGCCCAGCGGCGAACAGATTGGCGGCGACGCGGACCACGTCGATGACCTCGGGCAGCCGGCCATCGGGGAACGTCGTCGTGGCCAGAGCGGTCAACACGTCCTGGCGAGGCCGGCGACGGCGGTCCTCGACGTAGCGGCTGAATCGGTCGTAGAGCCATTCCAACGGATTGTGGGCTATCTCGTCCGTGGTGCTGCCCACGGCATGGCCGTCCGGCCGGCGGGCCAGGGCCTGGCGGAACTCGTCGTGCTCCTCCTCGGGGACGCCCAGGAGGTCGGCGATGACGAACAGGGTGAACGGGTTGGCGTAGTCACCGATGTATTCGCACTCGCCCGCCGCCAGGAACTCGTCGATCTGCCGGTCGGCCAGCCGCCACACGAACTCCTCGTTCTCCTTCAGCCGCTTCGGGGTGAGCTGGCGCATGACCAGGTGGCGGTGATCGCGGTGGGCGGGCGGGTCCATGGTGGTGAGTTGATCGCTGAACGGCAGCTCGTGGCGGTGCTGGTCGATGAGCTCGCTCACATCGCTGCGACCCTCCAGTGGAACCGGAAAGCCGGGGAATGGCCCGGTAACCGAGTTGCACGAGGAGAAGGTGTCAGTGTCCGTGTACACGGTGCACGCCTCGTCGTACCCGGTCACCATGTAGACGCCCTGGGTCGGTTCACGGCGCACGGGGCACTGGGTCCGCAGCCAGTCGAAGTATGGATAGGGGTCGGCCACGAGCTCGTTGCCACGGAAGAAGTCGATGGCGTCGTAGTCGATGCTGGCGTCGGTCATGGCGTTCCCTTGGCTGGTCCGTTGTCGGTCACGAAGGTGGCGGCCCGATGGTGGAAGCGCCAGGTTCCGCCGTCGTGGTGGAGTGTGTCCTGGTACCGACCCACCAGCTGGATCGACCAGCCGGAGTCGCCCAACAGGAGGAAGACCACGTCACTGATGGCCGTGGCCTCGGTGTTGCTCCACTCGGCCAAGACGGTGTTGAGGACCAGGTGGCGCTGGGGTCGCCGGGGTTCCCATTGCGAGTAGGCGTGGCGGAGCGCCTCGTGGCCCCGGTGGGTGCCCATACCGGGGAGGTCGATGCCACCGTCGGGGCAGAAGGTGGCGACCACGTCGTCGGTCCGGCCGTCGTCGAGGGCCTGGGTGTAGACGGCGATGGCGGTACGGACGCCCTCGGCCACGTCGGCCGGTGTCATCGTCGGTGGCATGACCGGGCGCCCTCGGGGCGCGCCGACATCCGGTGCCCGATGGCGATCCTCCGTTCAGAGGTCGATGTCGGCAATGGGGCTCTCGAGGGGATTCACGTTGACCGCCTGCAACGCCGGCAGCAGCTTCTCGTAGGGGAGGCCGGCGAGGAAGCCGTCGACGGTCCGTTCGAAGTTGGCGATCCCGCCCTCGGCACGTTCGGACAGGCGCATGTACTCGAACCCCCGGGCGTGGAGGCCCCGCTGCTGTCTGGGGAGGTTGGAGAAGTCCTGGGCGGGGATCGGGGGCCAGCGGGGATCGTCGCACTCCCAGAGCTCGGGCGGGGTGGGCGTCTCCGGCTGGTCGCCTGCGGGAAACCGGGTGAGCGACCAGATCTCCATCATGGTCTCCTCCGGGCCCAGCGGGCGGAACCGGTAGGCGGAGGCGCTGCTGTACATGGGCAGGACGAAGTAGTGCGGGAAGCAGTAGCCCATCGGCTCGTTGAGCCCCTGATCCTCGAGTTGGTTGAGATCAGGGATGTCCGAGCCCCGCTCCCGGTGCCAGTCGCACGACGGCGTCGTTGAGGGCCCGGGTCCAGGTAGACATGGCCAGGGTGGGGTCCGCCGGCAGCTCCATGTCGGCCAGACCCTCGGCCAGGCGCACGTCGTTGGCGTGCACCATCCCGGCCATGCCCTCGCTCATGGTGCGCAGGTAGTGGAGCTCGGCGTCGACGAGGACCCGCGGGTCGACGGGGGCACCCTGGCGGGGCGGCATCCTCCCCGGGATGACCAGCTGCGGATGGGTCTGGATCACGTGGTACTGCTCCATGAACGCCTCTTGGGCCAGCTTCCAGTTGACTGGGAGACGGCAGGCGTACCACCACTCGGCGCCCATCGACTCCACCTTCCAGGCGTCGAGGATGGTGGCGAACGGCTCGATGCACTCCCGCAGGGGTGGCGCGTCGTCGTCGAGGTTGATCCAGGCGCATCCGCCCCACATCTCGGCTTGCACCGGCGTGAGGTCGAGGTCCGCCGGCTCCAGGTTGTGCTGCGGCGAACGTCTTCGACTGGGTAACGAAGGTATTGGTGCCGTCGGGGCCGTAGCACCAACCGTGGAATGGGCAGGTGAACCCGGTCTCGCACGTCCCCCGACCCTCGGCCACCCGGACGCCACGGTGGCGGCAGGTGTTCTGGAACGCCCGCACGCCTTGGTCCTCGGTGCGCACTACGACGACGGACTGGTCGAGGATCTGGTACTCGACGAAGTCGTATGGCTGCGGGATCTCCTCGAGTCGGCACGCCATCTGCCAGACCCGGGGCCAGAGCAGGTCGACCTCCATCTGGTAGAAGTCCGGGTCGTAGTAGCGCTCCTTGCGGGCCCGGTCCGGGAACTCCATGGCGTAGGGCACCGGCAGTGCCGACCATCTCCGATCCACGATCGCCACGCGGGCCCCCTTTCCTCTCGGCGTGCGTTTGGGAGCAGTGTATACTCACCGGTCGACCGGTCGGTACAAGTTTTGCGCCCGGCACCCCAGGAGCGCAGGACGTGCCCGCCACCGGCCACGATGCGACCCCTGACGTGCTGATCGCCGCGGAGGCTCATGACACCCCCTGAACCCGCACAGGACCAGCGCTCGACCCGGCCGGCTGCCGACGTCGACGTCCTGATCGTCGGGCGCCGGCATCACCGGTATCTACCAGCTCTACCGGGCGCTCGACGCCGGCTTCTCGGCGCTGCTGCTCGAGGCGGGTGACGGCGTGGGGGGCACCTGGTACTGGAACCGCTATCCGGGGGCCCGGTTCGACTCGGAGAGCTACACCTACGCCTACCTGTTCTCGAAGGAGCTGTTCGAGGAGTGGGAGTGGCAGGAGCACTTCGCCGAGCAGCCGGAGATCGAGCGCTACCTCAACCACGTAGTCGACCGCTTCGACCTGCGTCGCCACCTGCGGTTCGGCGCCGCGGTCACCTCCGCCGTCTACGACGAGTCGTCCGGGACCTGGACGGTGACGGACCGGCGACGGCACCGAGTACCGGGCCAGGTTCGTCGTGGCGGCCACCGGGATCCTCTCGGTCCCCTACTTCCCCGAGGTGCCGGGCCGTGAGGCCTTCGCGCGGCGAGTCGCACCACACCGGCCGGTGGCCGGCGGCACCGGTCGACTTCGCCGGGAAGCGCGTGGCCGTGGTCGGCACCGGTTCCAGCGGCGTGCAGGTGATCCCGGCCATCGCCGACGAGGTGGCCTCCCTGACCGTGTACCAACGCTCGGCCAACTGGTGCACACCCCTCAACAACCGACCGATCACCCCCGAGGAGCAGGCCCGGCTCAAGGCCGGCTTCGAGGCCATGTGCGAGACCCTCAACACGTCGCCGTCCGGGTTCCTCCACCCCACCCACGATCGCCAGACGTTCGATGACCCGATCGACCAGCGCCTGGCCTACTTCGAGACCATGTGGAGGAGCCCCGGGTTCTCGAAGCTGACCAGCAACTACACCGACCTGACGGTGAACCACACCGCCAACGCCCAGTGGTGCGAGTTCATCGCCGAAAAGATCCGCAGCATCGTCAGGAACCCCGAGACCGCCGAACGGCTGATTCCCAAGGACCACCTCTACGCCGAGAAGCGGCCCCCCTTCGTGACCGGCTACTACGAGACCTACAACCGCCCCAACGTCTCCCTCGTCGACCTCAAGCAGACGCCGATTGTGCGGGTCACCGAGCGCGGGATCGAGACGACGGACGGGACCCGGGAGTTCGACCTCATCGTGTGGGCAACCGGGTTCGACTTCGGAACCGGGGCCCTGGCCCGCATGGGCGTCCGGGGTCGGGACGGTCTGGCCCTCGTCGATCACTGGGTGGACGGCCCGAAGACCTTTCTCGGCATCCAGACCACCGGCTTCCCCAACTTCTTCTTTCCCGGCGGCCCACACGCCGCGGCCGGCAACAACCCGAGGTACAACGGCGACCAGGTGGACTTCATCATCGACACCCTCGTCTATCTGCGTACGCACGGCTACGACACCATCGAAGTGGACCCGGTCGCCGAGGAGCGGTGGACGGCCATGGTCGACACCGGCGCCGCCCTGTCCCCCTTCGGGGAGAGCAGCTACTACTTCGGGACCAACATCCCCGGGAAGCCTCGCAAGTACCTCCTGAACTCGGGCGGCCGGCCCAAGCTCTTCAAGGAGATCCGGCGGGTCTTCGACAGCAACTACAAGGCGTTCAGGCTGACGGGCGCGTCCGATCCCACCAGGGTCGACGCCTGAGAGCGCGGCCGGGGCGGCCCGGTCAGGTGACGGTAGGGCCCGGTCAGACGGTGGCCACCGGCGTCAACGGGGACCCCACGATGCCGGGCAGCCGGAGTGGGGGGGCGGTGAGCAGGAAGCGGCTCCGGTGGTGCTCCCGCAGCCATGCCGCCAGCTCGTGCAGGTACCACATCTCGCCCAGGGGCACGCCGAGGCGGAACAGGCAGAGGTGGTGGATGGGGAGGAAGGAGTGCCGACTCTCGTCGCGGTCCCTGCCGGTCAGGCCCTCGACCGCGTAGTTGTCCGCCACCAGGGCGGCGATCTGGGAGTCGCTGATCCACTGCAGCAGTGACTCGTCCCGGGCATCGAGGTAGCTGCACAGGGTGTGGATCTTCACGGGGTCGGGGTGGCGGTTCCACGCGAGGATCTCGGTGGCGAACCCGGTGTGGAGCAGGAGGATGTCGCCGGGCTCGACGACGACGTCGTCGGCCGCCATGATCTCCTCGAGCGTCGTCAGGTCCACGCCACGCCAGTCGTTCCCCAGGTGGTGGGCCAGGTCGATGAGAACGCCCCGTCCCTGCACGCCCTGGTAGGCCATGTGCTCCAGACCGAGATGGTGGGCGAAGCAGCGGTGGTTGCCCCCGTCCCCGGCGGCGTCGGGCTTCGGTCCGACCAGGTCGACCCCGGCCCGGTACCCGTTGTAGTACACCGCCTCCTCGACCCCGTCGCCGTCGGCGTCGAACTCGGCCCCGACGTGGGCCAGCGAGTCCCACTGCGTCGAGTACTGCAGCGAGAGGGTGACCACGTCGTCGGCCCACACATCCACGTACTTGGGGTTCCCCCAGCTCTCCATCTCGCTCATGTGGACGTTGTAGAAGGTGTCGGGATCGCCCTGCATGTCCTCGGTGGGGGCCAGGACGGGCGGGTAGCGGCGTTGGTTGAGCGCCGTGCCGCCCGGGATAGTCGAGGGGCAGGCTCAGGCAGAAGCTGATGCCGGCCTCGACCTCCCGCACGCCTTCGAGCACCTTCTCCGGGGTGAGCAGGTTGATCCGGCCGAGCTCGTCGTCCTCGCCCCAATCCCCCCACGTCGACCCTTCCGGGCGTTGCTTCCACCGCTGCGTCACGGCCATTTCTCCTTCTGGTCACAGCACTCTGCGACCCGCTGTCAGCGTTGCCTGTACCGACCGGTTGGTCTACACTCCTGGGCGCAGGGTACCGCGTGCGCGGCCGCCCGGTCATCGAGATCTTGCGTCGTCGGCGCAGGAAGGTCACCACCATGACAGAGAACCAACTCGTCGTCTCCGCCGACGGACACATCCTCGAGCCCACCGACCTCTTCACCACCCGGCTGCCCAAGCATCTGCGGGACCGGGGGGTGTGGGAGGACGACTTCGAGATCGAGCCGATGGTCGAGGGCGGGGCCCGGATCTTCCGGCGGCTGCACACACCCGGGTTCGAGGGGTGGACGATCTCCCGCTACCGGCAGACGGGCGGCCGGATGCCCGAGGGCGACCCCGAGATGATCCTCGACGATCTCGATGTCGACGGCGTCGACGTCGGGGTCATGCATCCGAACCTGTCGCTCTTCGGCCTGTACTCCGACGACCACGAGCTGTCCATCGCCCACGCCCGCGTCTACAACGACTACATCATCGAGCGGTTCTCGCCGTACTTCTCACGCCTGGTCCCCACCGCCCCCATCCCCCTCACCGACGTCGACGACGCGGTGGCCGAGATCGAGCGGGTGGCGGCCGGCGGGTTCCGGGCCATCCTCCTGCCGGCCACGCCGCCCCAGCCCTACTACTCACGGGACTTCGACCCGGTGTGGGCGGCGGCCCAGGCCAACGGTGTCCACGTGTTCATCCACACCCAGACGGGCGGGGTGAAGGTCAACGACCCCGAGGCCGTCACGCTCAAGGTGGTCATGGAGAACGCCGCCCAGGTCAACCAACCGGTGACCGAGAAGTCGGCGTCCAAGCGGATGGTCACCCAGGCCATCTACAGCACCATCGTCCCCCAGCAGGTCATCTGCCAGCTCATCGGCGGGCGGAGTGCCCGAGCGTTACCCCGACCTCCACTTCGCCCTGATCGAGTTCAACGCCCACTGGCTCGGTTCGCTGGTGGGCAGTATGGACAAGTGCTGGATCACCGGAATCGGCCAGGACCCCGACTGGTGGCTGGGTGTCTGGGACGAGTCGCTCCCGGCCACCGAGCAGAGCAGCATGGCGCAGCTGTTCAAGCTGAACGAGAAGTGGCCGTACCCGCTGATGCCCAGCGAGTACGTCCAGCGCCAGTTCCACGTCTCGTTCCAGGACGACCCCGTGGCGGTGGCCTGCCGGCACATCACCGGGCTGTCGACCATCGTGTGGGGCAACGACTACCCGCACGCCGAGGGCACGTTCCGCGGTAGCCGGGAGCTCATGGGGAAGCTGTTCGCCGGGGTGCCGGCCGAGGAGAAGGCGGCCATGGTGGGCGGCACCCTCGGCGGACTCCTCGGTCTCGACGCCCAGCTGGCCGCGGCGGGTTCCCGGGCCTAGACCGGCGAGCGACCCGCGTCGGCGGCCCGAGGACGCCGCCTCCGCCAACCTCAACCTTGCGATGCCACAGCGACCCCTGAACCGGCGGCAGCGAAAGACGGTCTGGTGGTGAACGAGCACAGTTTCGAGGGACGGGTCGCCGTGGTCACCGGGGCCGGACGCGGCATCGGCCGGGCCTACGCCCTCCTGCTCGCCTCCCGGGGGGCCCGTGTCGTGGTCAACGACCTGGGTGGGTCGATGGACGGGGTGGGCGAGGACGCCGGAGTGGCCTCCGGCGTCGCCACGGAGATCGTCGGGGCCGGGGGGGCGGCGGTGGCCGACGCCAGCGACGTGTCCACCGCCGAGGGCGGCCGATCGCTCATCGATGCGGCCATCGAGCGGTTCGGACGCCTCGACATCCTGATCAACAACGCCGGCATCATCCGATGGGCCGGCCTGCCCGAGGCGGACGGGGAGAATCTGGCTAGCCACCTGGCCGTCCACGTGCTGGGGTCGTTCAACACCGCCCGGGCCGCATGGCCCCACCTGGTCGACCAGGGCGTACGGCCGCATCGTCATGACCACCTCGTCGGGACTGTTCGGCCTGCCGGACAATCTCTCGTACGCCACCGCCAAGGGTGGCGGTGATCGGGCTCACCCGCAGCCTCGCCATGGCCGGCGCCGCTCACGGGATCAAGGTCAATCTGCATTGCCCCCGGCGCCGTCACCCGGATGGCCGGCCCGACCGCCGACACCGGTCCGACCGGCGGCACCGGCGCTGGCTCTCCATGGATGTCGCCCGATCTCGTCGCTCCCATGGTCGCCTTCCTCGCCCACGAGGCCTGCCCGGTCAGCGGCGAGATCTATGCAGCCGGCTTCGGGCGGTTCGCCCGCATCTTCATCGCCTGCACCGAGGGATACGTCCACGCCACGCCGGAGCCGACCATCGAGGACGTCGCCGAGCACTGGGCCACCATCAACGACGAAACGGGGTACTACGTCCCGGCTGACCTCATGGCCTGGTCGGCGCGCCTTCATGGCCCATCGGTTCCCGAGCGGCGGTGATCCCGACGTCGCCTAGGGAGCCGGCCGTCCCGCCGGTGGGTCGGCTAGGAACGCCGTGGACCTCTCGCTCAACGAGTCGGAGCAGGATGCTCGTCGACCTCTGCCGCACCTTCGCACAGCAGGAGATCGCCACCCGGGCCCCCCGGGCCTGGGACGAGGCCCGGTGCCCGACCGACCTGCTCCGCGAGATGGGCCAGCTCGGCCTGCTCGGCATGCTCATTCCCGAGGAGTGGGGCGGGATCGGCATGTCCACCGTCGGCTTCGTCGCCGCCATGGAGCAGATCGGGCAGGCCGACCAGTCCGTGGCGGCGGCGTGGCAGGCCCACGTGACCATCGGATCCCTGCCCCTGTACCTGTTCGGCAACGACGCCCAGCGGGAGCGCTGGTTGCGGCCGCTGGCCGAGGGGCGCGTGCTGGGTGCCTTCGGACTCACCGAGCCCGAGGCCGGATCCGACGCCCGGGGCATCCGCACCCGGGCCGAGCGGCAGGACGGTGGCTGGCTGATCAACGGGGCGAAGACCTTCATCTCCAACGCGGGGACGGACATGTCGTTCGGGGTGACCCTCCTGGCCCGCATCGGGCCGGCCGACGACCCGAGGCCGAGCTACGGGAGCTTCGTGGTCGAGAAGGACACCGCCGGCTTCACCATGGGACCGAAGATGCGGGGCATCGGCTGGCGGGGCCTCGACACCCGCCAGCTGTACCTGGACGACGTCTGGGTTCCCGATGACCAGCTCATCGGCGATCCCACCATGGGACTCAGCCAGTTCCTGCGCACGCTCGAGGTCGGGCGCATCTCCATCGCCGCCCTGTCCCTCAGCCTGACCCAGGCCGTGCTCGACCTGGCCACCGAGTACGCCCGCCAGCGGGTGCAGTTCGGCCAGCCCATCTCGACGTTCCAGGCCGTGCAGTTCAAGCTGGCCGACATCGCCACCGAGCTCGAGGCGGCCCGCTGGCTCACCTTCCGGGCCGCCTGGCTGAGGGACACCGGGCAGCCGTTCCTGAAGGAGGCGGCCATGGCCAAGCTGAAGGCCAGCCGCGTGGCCGCCTGGGCGGCATCCGAGGCCGTCCAGATCCACGGCGGCCTCGGCTACATGCTGGAGACGCCGGTGGCCCGCTTCTACTGTGACTCCAAGGTGCTCGAGATCGGCGAGGGTACCAACGAGATCCAGCACCTGGTCATCGCCCGGGCCCTGGGCTGTTGAGCAGGTGCGCCCGGGGTTGCCGGGTCAGCGCGCCGCCGGCTGCTGGTTAGCGCCCCGCCGGCTGCTGGTTAGCGCCCCGCCGGCTGCTGGTTAGCGCGCCGCCGGCTGCTGGTTGCGAGCACGCGCCGCCGGCTGCTGGTTAGCGCGCCGCCGGCTGCTGGTTAGACGGCCACCAGACGCCGGATGGCGTCGGCGATGTCGTCCCGGTCGGGAAGCCACGCCTGTTCGAGGTCGGGAGCGTACGGAGGTGGCGTGGCGGCGGCCCCGATCCGCTCGATGGGCGCGTCGAGGTCCCAGAAACCCTCGCGTACGACCGTGGCGGCGATCTCCGCGCCGATGCCGAAGGGGACCACGGCCTCGTGGGCGATGAGGAGCCGGCTCGTCTTGTGCACCGACTCAAGGATCGGCGCGATGTCGAGAGGCGCCACCGTCCGCAGGTCGATCACCTCGACGGAGATGCCCTCGTCGCCCAGGCGCTCGGCGGCGGCGAGCGCCTCGTGGACCATCCGCGAGACGGACACCACGGTCACATCGGTACCGTTGCGGACGACCACCGACGTCCCGATGGGGAGGACGTAGTCGGGGGGCGGCTGCGGTCCCTTCATGCCGTAGAGCAGCCGGTTCTCGATGAAGACGACGGGGTTGGGATCCTGGATCGCCGCCCGGAGCAGCCCGTAGGTGTCGGCCGGTGTCGAGGGCATGACGACGGTCAGCCCGGGGATGTGGGCCAACAGCACCTCCAGACTCTGAGAGTGCTGGCTTCCCGAGGAGCGCCCGGCGCCGAACTGGGTCCTCACGGTCAGCCCCATCTCCGCGGCGCCGCCGGTCATGAACGGGAGCTTGGCCGCCTGGTTGAGCAGCTGGTCGAAGCAGACGCCGAGGAAGTCGAGGTACATCATCTCGACCACGGGGCGCATGCCGGCCATGGCTGCACCCACGCCCAGTCCGATGATGGCCGTCTCGGAGATCGGGGTGTCCCGTACCCGTCCCGGAAACTGTTCGGCCAGCCCCCTCGTCAACCCGAACACGTTGCCACCGGCGCCCACGTCGATGCCGGCCACGAACACACGGTCGTCGGCGCCGAGCTCGGCCTCCAGCGCGGCGTGGATGGCGTCCATGGTGCGGTACACCGGTGCGTCGTCAGGTGGCGGGGATGGCTCGAGTGGGACCGGACGGGCCCGCACGACGAAGTCGGTCAGGGTGGCGGCCGACGGGTTGGAGAGCCGCCGGGCGGCCTCGACCGCCTCGTCCAGGGCGTCGGCCACCGCCGACTCGAGCGCCTTGATCTCGTCGTCCCCGACGCCGGCGGCCTGAAGCCGGCCGGCGTGGGCCCGGAGGGGGTCCCGTGTTTCCCAGGCGCTCACCTCGTCCGGGGACCGGTAGCGCTGGGGATCGCCTTCGTAGTGGCCGTGCCAGCGGTAGGTGGCCGCCTCCACCACGGCGGGTCCTCCACCGGCTCGAGCGGCTAGGACGGCGTCGGCCATCACCGATGCCGTGGCCACGACGTCGTTGCCGTCGACGGCCATATAGCCGGCTCCGTAGCCGGCGGCGCGCTGCTCGAGCGACGCGGCGTGCTGGGTCGATGCCGGGGAGAACTCGGCGTAGCCATTGTTCTCGCAGAAGAAGATCACCGGCAGCTCCCACACGGCGGCGAGGTTCATGGCCTCGTGGAAGGCACCCTGGGCCGACGCGCCATCGCCGAAGAACGCCACCGCCACGCTGCCGTCGTCCCGCAGGTGGGCAGCCGTCGCCGCCCCTACGGCGATGGGTAGACCCGCCGCCACGATCCCGTTGGCCCCGAAGATCCCCAGCTTCGGATCGGCGATGTGCATCGAGCCGCCGCGGCCGCGGTTGGTGCCTTGGTCCTTGCCCATCAACTCCGCGAACATGCCCAGGGGGTCCAACCCCTTGGCCAGGCAATGGCCGTGGCCGCGGTGGGTGGAGGTGATGGTGTCAGACGCACGGAGGGGCCAGCACGCCCCGACCGCCGTCGCTTCCTGCCCGATGGAGAGGTGGACGAATCCCGGCACCTCGCCGTCGCGGTAGAGCGCGGCCACGCGCTCTTCGAAGCCGCGGATCAGCACCATTCGCCGGTACATCTCGAGGAGGTCGGCTGTCGGGAACGGGGACGGTGCCGATGGGTCGGGGCTCACGGATTGTGTAGTATACCGGTCGGTCGGTACAACAAGGGAAGCGCGATGATCGGTGAAATCGAGATCCCCGAGTCGTTCCCCAGCCCCGGCGCGGTCTCGGGGAAGCGGGTGGTGATCACCGGCGCCAGCCGGGGGCTCGGTGCTCTCCTGGCCCATGCGTTTTCGCGCGCCGGCGCCTCGGTGGGACTGGTGGCGCGCACCGAGAGGGACCTGAAGGCGGTGGCCGAGCGGCTTCCCGGGCCGTCCCTGATCCTCAGCGGTGACGTGACCGACGAGGACTGCAACGAGGCGGTGGCCGACGCCACCGTGGCCGAATGGGGTGGCATCGACGCCTGGATCTGCAATGCGGGGATCTCGCCCGTCGTGGCCGGCCCGCGCCAGACCGAGGCCTCGGTCTGGCGGCAGATCCTCGAGGTGAACCTGACCGGCGCCTTCCTGGGGGCCCGCGCCGCGGCCCGGGTGATGGGTGAGGGCGGGCGGCTCATCTTCACGGGCTCGGTCCTGGGGGAGCGGCCCCGGCGGGGATTGACCGCCTACAGCGCATCCAAAGCCGGCGTGGTGGCCGTGGCCAAGGGTCTGGCCCTGGACCTGGCCCCCGTAGGCATCACCGTGAACGTTGTGGCCCCGGGGTGGTTCGACTCCCCGCTGGCCGACCCGTGGAAGAACAGTCCGGAGCACTCGGCCGCCATCACCGGCCACACGGCCCTGGGGCGGTGGGGGGCACCGGCGGACCTGGCCGGCGCCTACCTGTTCCTGGTGTCCGATGCCTCCGCCTTCGTCACCGGGACCGTGCTCAGCGTCGACGGCGGATACCTGCTGCTGTGACAACCCAGCGACGGGTGGTGGTCATCACGGGGGCGGGCGGCGCACTGGGCGCCGCCGTCTCGAAGCAGCTGGCCGGCGAGCCGTCCACCGACCTCGTCCTCAGCGATGTCAGCGCGCCGTCGCTGGAGGCGACCGTCGCCGGCCTGCCCGCCACCGATGGGTCGGTCGAGACGGCGTTGGCCGACGTGAGCGACTTCGCCCAGGTCGAGTCGGTGGTCAACCTGGCTGTCGAGCGTTTCGGTCGGCTGGACGTGCTCATCAGCAACGCCGGGGTCCTCTCCCCGAACGGTCGGATCCACAATTTGGCCTCCGAGGACTGGGAGCGCGCCTTCCGGGTCAACGTCCTCGGTGCCGTCAACGGCATCAAGGCCGCCGTGTCCGTCATGCGTCCGCAGGGGTCGGGGTCGATCGTGCTGACGGCTTCGGTGGCGGGGATGACGGCGTGGTCCCATGCCGCGCCGTACTGTGCCACCAAGGCGGCGGTGATCCAGCTGGCCAAGGTGGCCGCGGTCGAATACGCACGCGACGGCGTCCGGGTCAACTGCGTGTGTCCGGGGACGTTCCTGTCGGCCATCCATGCCGGCCTTCCCCCGGAGGCGCTCGACGCCGTGGCCGAGCGCCACCCCCTGGGGCTGGGATCGGCCACCGACCTGGTGGGGGCGTACTCCTATCTGGCCGGCCACGGATCGGCCTGGACGACCGGATCGGCGATCGTCGTCGACGGGGGTTACTCAGCGCCGTGACCGGGGCTACTCGACGGTCGGGTTGGTGATCCCCCGCATGAAGATCTCGGCGAACGGCGCGGCCACATCTCGAGCCGACAGCCGGCCGCCCGACTTCAGCCAGAGGTAGGTGTAGTTGTGCATCCCGAGCCACGCCATGGCGGTCAGTCTCGGGTCCAGATGGCGGAACTCGCCCGAGTTCACACCGGCCTGGAGCACGGCCTCGACCCGTTGCTCGTACGTGCGGCGACGCTCGCGGAACTGGGCGGCGCGCTCGCCGGTGAGGGCCGGGAACTCGTGGAGGAAGACCCAGACATGATCGGGGTAACGGTGGATCACATCGAGCAGCTCCTCGCCCAGCATGGCCAGCTGCTGCGACGGGGACCCGCCGGTCCCGGCCACGCGGTCGGCGCCGAGCATCACCTCGTCCATCACCCGGTCGTGGATGGCGGCGAGGAGCTCCTCCTTGGAGCCGATGTAGTGGTACAGCGCACCCTTGCCCAGATCGTTGGCGGCACAGAGCTCCATGATGCCGGTGGCGTGGTACCCGTGGCGGGCGAAGACGGGCGCTGATGTATCGATGATCACCTCGCGACGCGCTTGCCAGTTCGCCCGTCGCGGAGAATCACCGGCTGTCCCCGTCCGTGCCATTGGCAGCGAGGTTAGCGGGCAGGCCACCCCGGCGGCCGCTTCCCGATGCGAAGGGGGAGGGCCTAGCGTGGCACCAGATGAGGCGACGTGGACGGCGGAGGGCGACAAAGATGGGCACGCTGAGGAACTCCTCGGTGAGGCCGTCACCGTCGTGAGGTCGCGGTCGTGACCTCCGCTCAGACCATGCCGGCGGACATGAACTGGTTCGCCGTGCTCGCCCACCACGCCGTCCGCACGCCCGACAAGGCGGTCACCGTGTTCGAGGGCCAGACGATCACCTACGGCGAGATGGCCGGGCGCGCCACCGCACTGGCCGGTGGCCTGGCCGAACGGGGAATCGGTCGTGGTGACGTCGTGGCCCTCCTCTCGTACAACTGCCCCGAGTTTCTGGAGACGGTCTTTGCCGCCAACTATCTCGGGGCGATCGCCATGCCGATCAACTGGCGGCTGGCCCCACCGGAGGTGCGGTACATCCTCGAACACTCGGGAGCCGCTGCCCTCGTGTGCGACGAGTCTCTCGTCGATCTGGCCAACCAGGCGACGGAGGGTATCGACACCGGCCTGGTGCGCGCCTGCCTGTCGCCCGTGGGGGCGGAGGGATGGACAGCCCTGGCCGATCTGCGTGCCCACCGGAACCGGGTCGCCTGTGTCCCGGCGGTGGCCGACGACATCCACCGTCTGATGTACACGTCCGGCACCACGGGGCGACCGAAGGGGGTCATGATCACCCATGCCAACCTGACCTGGAAGAACTTCGCTCACATCGTCGAATTCGGCTTCACCAGCGACGATCTCGGTCTCGCCTGTGGACCCCTGTACCACGTCGGCGCGCTCGACCTCACCACGACCTCGTTGATCGCCGCCGGAGCGACGGTCATCATCCACCGCTCGTTCGAAGCACGTCACGTGGTCGATGAGATCGAGCGATCTCACGTGACCACCGTGTGGCTGGCTCCCGCCATGGTCAACGCCATCATGGCGTTGCCCGACATCGAGCGGCGCGATCTGTCGTCGGTTCGCGTGGTCGTCAATGGCGGAGAGAAGATGCCGATCCCCCTCATTGAGAGGCTCCGCCGCACCTTTCCCTCGGCATGGTTCGCCGATGCATACGGCCTCACCGAGACCGTGTCCGGTGACACGTTCCTTGACCGTGACAGCATGCTCAGCAAGCTCGGAAGCGTGGGCCGCCCGTGCCTGTACCTCGAGCTCGACATCTGGGATCTCGCGGGGAGTTCGCTGCCGGCGGGGGAGCGCGGAGAGATCGTCCTGCGCGGTCCCAAGGTCTTCAAGGGCTATTGGCGGGACCCCGACGCCACCGTGGCAGCCTTCACCGGGAGATGGTTCCACACCGGTGATATCGGCGTCCGCGATGACGACGGCTATCTGTATATCGTGGACCGCTTCAAGGACATGATCGTGTCGGGCGGTGAGAATATCGCCAGCTCGGAAATCGAACGCGTGCTCTACGAGCACGGGGCCGTGCTGGAAGCCGCCGTGGTGGGCCGTCCCGATGACCGGTGGGGCGAAGTCCCGGTGGCGTTCGTCGTCCTACGCCCGGACGTGACCACGACGGCCGATGTGCTTCTCGATCACTGCCGCGCCCAGCTCGCCCGCTTCAAGGTCCCCAAGGCCATCACGTTTCTCGAGGCGCTGCCGCGCAACCCGTCCGGAAAGGTCCTCAAGCGCGAGCTCCGGGCCGGCGGATGATCGGATCGGGTCAAGGGAGGGCGGTGCGGCGGTTGACGACAGCCCTATCGGTCGGGGTCCCCGGGATAACCGTGCCACCATCGGGCTGCCGCCCGGTCCGAACGTGGCGGGCGGCCAGTCGCCGGCGGATTGTCGGCGGGCGGGGGTTCCCCCCCATGGCGTCTGGTCCGCCCCGGTGCCATGCTCTGGGCATGGCGACCCGATCGACGGAGGAGCGCAAGGCGGCGGCGCTGGACAAACTGGCGGCGGTGGGGGCCAACGTATGGGTGGCGTCGGCCTCGCCCACCGGTAGTGTCCACCTGGTCCCGGTGACCCACACCTGGAACGGCAGCCTGGTGGTTGTGGCCACCGGACCGGGTTCGGTCACGGTGGCCAACCTCACAGCCAACCCACGAGCGCGCCTCGCTCTCGGGGAGACCCGGGACGTGGTCATGATCGACGCCGATCTGGTCGAAGCCGTTCCCCTGTCCGAGGCGCCGGCCAGGCTGGCCGACGGGTATGCCGGCCAAGCGGGGTGGGACCCCCGGACCGACAGCGGGGACTACGTCTATATGGCATTCCGACCCGATCGCATCGAAGTGTGGCAGGAGGCCGAAGATCTGGCCGGGCGCACCGTCATGCGCGATGGGGCGTGGGTGGTTTGAACGGTCAGGCGTGGGGTGTCTCCGCCGAGCGGCTGACCCGTCTGTCCAGTTCCCGAGGAGGCTAGTTCCCGAGGAGGCTAGTTCCCGAGGACGGTAGGTCGAATATCGGCCGCGCCGAGGGCCCGATAGAACCGTTCCAATGCCCTCCGCGCCTGGAGCTCGGCCGCCTCGACCTCATTGGCGCTGGCCTCAGAAGGGTTGGCCTCGGCTACCGCCCGGGCGATGCCGAGGGCCTCCCGGGCGGCGCCGTAGTGAGCATTCGCGTCACGGATCCGGTTGTAATTCTCGGGCGCCATGGGCATCGGAGGCCTCCCGCTAGGGTTCGTCGAGGGGCATGCCACCGAACCTGGGGGGAAAGACGGTACCGGTTGTGTCGGCGATCGACTGGCATCCGTCGCATTCCGGATCGAGCCCGATCACGACGTTTCCGAGGGTGGTACCGGCCGAAGGAGACGGCAGGAGCACCCCGCTTCTTCCGCATGATGCACAGGCAAAGGTGTCGTCCGTCGGCATGCGCCCCAAGCCTACGGACTGACAGGGGTGCCCGGCGCCGGCCCACCAAAAGCCTGGCCAACGTGCGTCTTGTCCCCACGGTGCCCGATAGGTACGACCACGCCGGTCGAGCCGATCGCCACCACCGGATACGGGATCCGGGGAACGCCGTGGTTGCCGGCCAGTCGGGCGCCGCCCGCCATGGAATGGGATTTCGACAGGACCGCTGTCCCATCGGAGCGCCCGATCCTCCGCGGTCGTTCCCACGACCCCCAGAGCGACACCTGGCAGCTCCTCGGGCGGACGACTCCACAGACGATCCGAGTGGTGGATCTGTGCCGCTCATCTGCCCCTCGGACCTCAGTTCTTCAACCGTTTCCACCGCGGCGCAACTGGACCTCTGGATCGGCGTGACCGCCCGGTATGGGACCTGGAGCAACTGCTCAAGTGGGGGCCTGTTCTGGTCGAAAGTGAGTGAGAAGCCCCCGATCCAGTCTTCCCAGTCCTCGTTGAGCAGCAGCGATCCACCGATTAGGGAGTGAACCGAAGGAGGGATCGTGGAACCTAGCTGCCCCCTCCCCGGTGTCCCGGCCTTTGGGCCGATGGATCGCATCGCTTTCGTCGCGCCCAGCGATGGGCCCTTCCGTCGCTGGAGCCCGTGGCTGTGGCTGTGGTGACGTGATCAGGGAATCGCCGTTGTCACCGATGCCCGCTCCTTCACGATGAAGCTCCGTCCGGTGGCCGGAATCCGTGAACGGAGCTGGCTTCTGTGGGCCGTCCTGATCGTTGTCGTAGGGGTCTCGGGCTCCTTCGTCGGGTCTCTAGCAGTGGCGCACAACGACGGCCAGAAGTCACGAGAGGTGGCGACGACCGCGGCCGTAGAGATCGCTTCGACGCTCAGGCTGGCCATTCAGCGGGAGCAGGACCTGGCTGCGGACACCGGGGCATTCATCATCAACGATCCCGGAGTGACAGAGGCCCAGTTTCAGCGGTGGGTGCAGTCGGACCGTTTGTTCCAGCGCTTTCCGGAACTGATAGGGATCGGAAACGTCGTACCGGTGACCGCCGCCCAACTGGGTCAGTTCGCCGTTCGCTCGGAAGCTGCCTCGGGAGCGGCTCCGGGTTCATTTGAGGTGAGCCCGCCGGGATCCCGGAGCTACTACTGCTTCGCCACCCTTGCCGATTCTCCGGGGGGCCTGACTACGTCGCCACCGAACCTTGACCTCTGCGCCATGGCTCTGGGTGCGAGCTTCCTCAAAGCCCGAGACTCCGGTCAGAGCACCTATCTTCCTTACGGAGCTGCCAAGACCGTCGACCTCGCCGTGGGCACGGCCATCTATCAGGATGGCGCGGTGCCGCCCACGGTCCAGGGTCGACGTAAGGCACTCCTCGGGTGGGTCGGCATACAGGTGGCTCCCCATGTCCTTCTGGCTACCGCGGTGGAGACACATCCTCATGCCGCAGTCGCCTTTCACTACGGACGTGGATCGAGTGGGGTGACGTTCAAGGAGGGATCGGCGCCGACCGGCGGCCGTACGACGTCCGTCGGTCTTCACAACGGATGGTATGTCCAGGTATCGGAGACCGTGAATGCCGGGACCATAGTGGCCAATGCCAATTCGCTGGCTGTGCTGTTCGGGGGAATTCTGATCAGTCTGTTGCTCGGACTGCTGATCGTTGTGCTGGCCACGGGCCGGAGGCGGGCCCTGACCCTCGTCAAGGAGCGGACGGACGAGCTACGTCACCAGGCGCTGCACGATCCACTCACCGGACTCCCCAATCGGGCATTGATTCTCGACCGACTGGACCAGATGCTGGCCCGCGGTCGCCGACAGCACGCTCCTATCGCCGCCCTGTTCATCGATCTCGACGATTTCAAGGACATCAACGACACGCTCGGCCATGCCGTCGGAGACGAGTTGCTCGTCGCCGTGGGCTCACGGTTGACCAGTGCCCTTCGGCAGGGAGACACCGTCGGCCGCCTGGGCGGCGACGAGTTTGTCGTCCTCGCCGAGGGCGCATCCCTGGCCGAAGGGGCAACGGTCGTCGCCGACCGCATCCTTGACGTGCTGTCGGCCACCTTTGAGATTCCCGGAAGCGACATACCTCTTTCGGTCACAGCCAGTGTGGGCTTTGCCGAAGGTGACCGCCCGACCCCGGGGCGCCTCCTGCAAGATGCGGACATCGCTCTGTACCAGGCCAAAGCGGCGGGAAAGGCGCGTGCCATCGGTTTCTCCGGCGCCATGAGGGACGCGGTGGATGTTCATCGACTGCTCGAGGTGGATCTCCATGGCGCCCTGAAGGCCGAGCAGTTCTTTCTGGAATTCCAGCCCACCGTGGACCTCGGCACCGGAGCATTCACCGGTGCCGAAGCCCTCTTGCGTTGGCGCCATCCGGAACGGGGCACGGTCATGCCCGACGGGTTCATCCCTGCCCTGGAATCCAGCGGGCTGATCATCCCCGTAGGCGCCTGGGTGCTACTGGAGGCCTGTCGACAATGCGCTGCTTGGGCGCAGACGGGCCATGAACTGGTCATCTCGGTCAACGTCTCGGCCAGACAACTCGAAATGGACCGGATCGTCGACGACGTAAGCCGGGCACTCTCGGTGTCCGGTTTGGACCCTCACCGGCTCATTCTGGAACTTACCGAGACCACTTTGATGAACAACGTCGAGGCCAGCATGGCCCGACTCCGTGTCTTGAAGACCTTGGGAGTTCGAATCGCCATCGATGATTTTGGTACCGGATATTCCTCGCTCGCATATCTGCGCCAGTTCCCCATCGATGTTCTCAAGATCGACCAGACGTTTGTGGCCGGGATGGGCGAATCCTCCGAGTCGGTCGCGCTCGTTCACACACTGGTCCAACTGGGCAAGGTGCTCGGTCTCGAAACGGTGGCCGAGGGTATTGAAACCGAACAGCAGTGGACACTCCTCAGATCTGAGGGAGTCGACATCGGCCAGGGTTATCTCTTTTCCCGTCCCCAGGAGGCCAAAAATCTCCTTCACCTCTTGCGGACCCGGACCACCGAGCCTTCCGCCCATGTGACCTGAGGTACGACCAAGAAACCGGTACGCCCAGTGGGGCCTGTGGACCCTCGTTGCTAAGCGGGGTTGAGTTCATCAATGTGACTGAAACTCAGTCATCGGGGTAAGTACGGGGCTATGGTCGGGAACCGTTCCACACCTCCGCCGTGCACCGACGATCAACTCGCCAGTCGGGACCCCCATTCGCCCGAGGAGGCCGCTGACATCGTCGTAGACGAGTTGATGGCCCGTCGAGGAACCGGTGACAAGGTGGCCGAGGAGGCCGAGGAGGCCGCTCGACAGGTCGAACGGGACGAAGGGGGCGCGGTAGGTCCTGATTGACGAAGGGCTGAGTTGGGTACGTTCCCTACCGTGTCCAGGCGAAGTTTCGAGCGGGAAGCCAAGCTGTCGGCAGACTCTCAGTTCGTTGTGCCCGACTTGAGGGACCTCGTCAGTCACACCGTGAGGCTGCCCGAGCAGCGGCTCTTGGCCGCCTACTTCGACACTGCGGACCTCCGCCTGTGGGCTCAGGACATCACGCTCCGTCACCGAATCGGCGAGGGAATTCCCAGCGGGATCTGGACGCTCAAGCTCCCCGGGTCCGCCCATGGACCGATTCTCGAACGGATCGAGCACGAATGGGCCAGTCCTCGAGACGTCATTCCCCGCCGGGTCGTTGACATCCTGCTTGGAGTCGCCAGGAGGGCCACTCTGCAAGTGGTCACCTCGCTGGAGACGACTCGCCGGAGATTGATCCTGCAAGATCGCCACCAGCGCGTGCTGGCCGAGCTGGACGACGATCTGGTGATGATCCACGGTGGTCCTCACGATGGCGAGCGATTCCGGCAGATCGAGATCGAACTGGACGAAGGTGATGACGATCTGTTGGAGCAGTGCGTGTACCGGCTTCGCCGTGCTGGTGCCCGGCTCGACGACCGCGGTCCCAAACTGGCCCGGGCACTTGATGGCGAGTCGGCCAAGGGACCTGGCGGCCTTCGTTCCCTCGATGCGAAATCGACGATCGGTGACGTGGTGCGGGTCAGCATCGAGACGGCGTTCCACCGCATTCTGGATCACGAGTACCTCCTCAGGCTAGATAGTTCTCCCCCGCCACACGCCATCCACCAAACCCGCGTAGCCACCCGTCGGCTCCGCTCCGATCTGAAGACCTTCAAGTCGGTCCTCGACCCCGTGTGGGTCAAGCACCTCCGCCACGACCTGAAATGGCTGGGTGATGCACTCGGTCGTGTACGAGACGCCGACGTGCTTGGCGATGGACTTGGACTGAACGGACAGGCCAGGATGGGGGACACGAAGGGTGTCACCGGCTTACGGCAGGAGCTTCGGGTTCAGAGAGGCGCCGGAGCCCAGAGTCTCCAGGATGTGCTGAGCAGTGAACGATACTTACTTCTGCTGGACAAGCTGCACGCGGCAAGCGTGCGGCCCCCATTTCTCGCCACAGGTAATCGCCACAACAGGAGGGACCCTGTAGCTCGGAAGGCGATCAAGGCTCTACCTCGGATGGTAAAGGTGCCGTGGAAGAAGTTGCAAAAGGAAGTTCGGCGGGCGGGTCAGGACCCGACCGACCGGCAGCTTCACAAGATCCGCATCAGGGCAAAACAACTTCGCTATGCAGCCGAAGTGGCGGAACCGATCCTAGGCAAGCGGGCCACGCGTACAGCCCAGGCGGCCGAACGCCTACAGACGCAGCTCGGTGAGCATCACGATGCCGTACTAGCCGAGGAATGGCTGCGCCGGCGAGCAAAGGCAGGATCATCGACGATCGCCTATTCGGCCGGCCAACTTGCGTGTGAGCAGCGTCGTCGACAGGAGCACGTCCGGGCGCACTGGTCCTCACGTTGGCTGAAGGTCAATCGTCGCGCCCGTGCCTGGCTCGGATAGGCGGCCGGAAGTGTGCCTCAACGTCGCCGGGTGAAAACCGCAGACCGGGATTCACGGAATCGCTCCTACTGCGGCGGCAACGGCCGCTCCTCTGGGTCTGAGCCGAAGCGACGCCACTAGCCCCGAAAGGAGTCCTGTGCCGAATCACTGTGCCGAAATCCTGGCGGTGGGATCGGATCGTCGCTCAGCCGTAACGGTGCCAGCCAGCTCGGACTCGTTGGCCCCACACCGGGGGCTACGGCAGCTGGGCCAGCTGCGTCACTGTCGTAGGTCCATGGCCACTGGCGACATGAACGACCAACGCCACCACTACCAGCGCCAGAGCACATCTGATCACGCGGATGACGATACTCGGACCGAGGAGGCCTGCAGCCGCCAGAGCCAAGCAGAGGACCATGCCTTCTCCCTACCCGATGGTTGGCGCCGTACACATCGAGACCGATGGTCCGCGCCTAGCTGGACAGAGGGACTACGAACCTGGCTGGCCGGCTCGTCGGGATTCCGATTCGAGGCAGCGCCTGATTACTACAGTTGCCCGACCGCGTCTGGGCCTCAGCTCAACGGCCGGACTGCCACGCAATCGACCCACCATGGAAACCGGTCGTGGCCAGAAGTCGTTCTCGCCGATCCGAGCCGTTCCATAGGGTGACCTTCAGCTCGGCCGGAGCGTATGTCTCCGGATTCGGTTCAAGTCTCAACCACACGAGTGGCGACTCGCGTGTGGCCCTTGCGCCTGCTTCAGCAATCGCTTCGGTAACGATCGCAGCTGTTTCCGGCTCGAGGTACTGCCAGACAACCGAGTGCATAATGACCAGGACGGTTCCCTCGGCAGTGGTGGAGAGCTCATGGGGCACCCACGTGGCCGCATCCGCCTCGTCGACTATGACTGGTGTCCGCCGGGCTATCTCAATGGCCTGATGTATTCGGACGAACCGTGCGTGCGGTTCCGGCCACACATAGGACAACAATGTCAGGGCACCCGTGGGTGAGGTCGCATCGATCGGATGCCTGTCACAACCGCGCCGATCGAGTATCTGAGCACCCGGCGAGAATGTCGGAGCTCCACCGTCCCAGAGATTCTCGAACCGTAGAGGCGATTCCTGCGCTCCCCAGCCTTCGCCGTCATGTTGGTACCAGTACGAGTCCAGCCGCAGATTCAGACCGCCGCTTGATCCGATCTCACGTAGATGGATCGGCATGCCGGTTTGATCGGCGATGACCAGGAGTCCTGACGCCAGGGCAGGCGACCGACCGACCTCATTGGTCTGAGGCGGGACCGAAAGAGCATCTCGTACGGCATCCGGAGACCGATCCAACAGCTGCACGATGGCGGCCATCGCAGCCGAAGCATCTCCGTCGCCTCCCGTCGAAGGGAAATGCGCAGCCAGATTCGGCGCAGACCCATCCAACGCCAGCTTGTGAATTCCAGCGAAGAAGCGCAGCACGTAGGCACCTTCAAAGGTCGAACCGGCGAATGGCGCCAACACCCTCCAGACCGGTCCGTTGTTGACAACTGCTGATTCCAGCTCCTCGCCCAACCGGTCGTAAAATGGCGATCCGAGATTTCGAAATCCAAGGCGTTGCAGCTCAATGCTCTCGATGAGGTAGGCCCTCAACTCCTGGATGCTCCTGGTCATTCTGCCGGCGTCAGGCGTGTTGTAGTTCTCGACGACGGGACGCGCTGGCTGCGTCCATTGGCCGAGGTCTCCATTGGATCAGCATGAGGGAAGCGGACCAGGTGGTCAATCTTGACTGAATCAACCAGTAGCGTCAGTGGTGCGAAGGCTTGTCCTGCGCCCTATCGCCTACAGTCCTGCCCCACTTCTTTCTCTGCGTGCCGGATGGGTGAGACTGGGACGGTGCTTCTCATCGATGCGGCAAACGTGATTGGGTCTAGACCGACGGGGTGGTGGCGCGATCGACCGGGAGCAGCCCGAGCATTCGTCGAACGTGTTCGGGCTGCATCGCAAGCGGATAGGGTTGCCGAACCCGTTGTCGTTGTGCTCGAGGGGGCTGCTCGGGGCGGCGTCGAGGAAGGCATTGCCGACCGTGTCCGAGTTATCCATGCGCCGGGAAGTGGCGACGACATGCTCATAGCTGTCGTGAACGATGCCGCCGATCAAGTGACGCTTGTGTCAGCAGATCGTGCGCTGCGCCAGCGAGCCGAGTCGCTGGGAGCACGGGTGGCGAGTCCGGGATGGCTCATTGACGTACTCGATGCGTGAGGCGACGCCCGCAGGAGCGGTCGCTGCGCCACTGAAGGAGGAAAGAAATGTCGGATTCGCTGGAGGTGCTTGGGGCCAAGCAGGCCATCACCGAGGTGCTCTATCGCTACTGTCACGCAGTCGATCGGATGGATCCTCACTTGGGATCAGAGGTTTGGCACGCCGATGGGCTCGCTCACTACGACGGGATCTTCGAGGGCACAGGACAAGACCTCATCGACTTTGTGCTCCTGAGCCACAGTGGGGCCGAGGCGACATCGCACCAAGTGGCAAACGTCCTCATCGAGATTGACGGCGATCGAGCGACCAGTGAGAGCTACGTGACCGCCTGCATCAGGGCCAAGGGCACTGACATCGTGGTTCGCGGTCGCTACTCGGACAGATGGTCGTGTCGGGCTGACCGGTGGCGTATCGACGAGCGTCACTACCGCCATGACATTGTGCAGGTGGTTCCCGTTGCGGAAGCGTCGCCTTCGGCCCCCGACGAACCGGTCTGACGCGGCGAGCCGCCCTGCCGACCGTAGGCAAGGCAGAGCCGGTCAACCCGTTGTGATCGGCCACTCGGTTGCCCTCATCGTTGATGCCGTCCGAACCCGAGAGCCTCAGCCAAGCAAGGATGAAGAACCCTGCGTCATGATCTCGACCGCCTGGCGGCGGGGCATCGGTCCGAATGGGGAAGGGCCGGGGGGAAAGGTCGGTCCTTCGGACAGATGGTCGAGCATGGCAAGAGCGACGTCATCGGGATCGGCCAGGCCTTCTATCTCCCGCCCGTTGAGAACGCGACGGAAGGCAGGCGTGTCGGTCTGACCCAACACCATGGCGAGGACATCGACACCTAGAGGGTTGAGCTCGGCCCACAGGGATTCGGCAAGCAACAGATCGAAGGCTTTTGATGCTCCGTAGACAGCCAGGTGCGATCCTCCCGCCCATGCCGCACCCGACGTGACGAGAACGATACCTCCACGACCCCGTCCCACCATGAGGCCGCCGAAATGGTGTGCGGCGGCCATTGTCGTCCCGCAGTTTCGGGCAACCATTCCCTGCCACACGTCGACCGGCCTATCGAGGAAGAGAGACATGTGGGGGTCCGCCCCCGCGTTGTAGACCAACAAGCCGATGTCGATGTCGGCGGTTGCCTCAGCAAGGCTGGAGGCTGCGTCACCGTCACTGAGGTCGAGCACCAGGTTTCTCGTCTCCCCGCCGATGGTAGCGGCTACCTCATCGAGAGCCACTTGCCGACGGGCCACCAGCACGACATTCACGCCCCGATCGCCGAGAAGGCGTGCGACCGAAGCGCCAACCCCTTCCGAAGCACCGGCGACGATCGCCCACGGCCCATAGCGTTCAGCGAACTCCATGAAGCGAGACTACCGGAACGCCCAGGCCAGAATCCTGTGTCCCCCGTCCCCCGTCCCCCGTCCCCTGTTCGCGTGTCGGAGCGGGGCGGTGGTCGGCTGGGCTGACCTCACGAGTGAGGACACCATCCCCCGGTGGTGTCTCGATCGCGTGGCACCGTGCATCGGAGGCGCGGCCGCGGGTGCTATGGCCCACTGCCGATCGGCGCCGCTGACGACGTCGATCCGGGCATGAGCTCCTCGGTCTCGTCACCCGGCCCTTCGCCGGGCACCGTCTCCCGTCGCGGATGCGGAAGGTTCCGACCGTGTCCGGGCCTCAGCATGTTCCCCAACGATACGGAGGACCGCGCACCGCCGGGTCCGACGGTCCTGGCTCCCCACCACATCGTCCCGTGGCGTCGCTGGTGCTCCGCTCATCCGTATGACAAACATCGCTGCACTGCGGTGCCGCTCCCATCGTCACTACGCCCTATTGGACATTTGTGGTCGCGTCGTAGCTGCAAAGGCGAGTCCACGTAAAGGTGGTTCAGCAGCCGGATCCTCGTGCCGATCGAATCCCGTCCAAGCCCCGGATCAGGGCGGGTGACGAGGGGCACCGCGCTACTGTGCAACGCAATGGGATCGTTGGACGGAAAGGTCGCGCTCGTTACTGGAGCAGCCAGGGGACAAGGAAGATCGCACGCCGTCGCACTTGCGGCCGAAGGTGCTGACGTCGTCGCGTGGGACGTGCCCCAGCCCATGTTTTCTCTCACGTATCCGGTTGCCGCGACCGAGGACCTCAATCTCACTGCCAAGATGGTGGCCGGATACGGGCGTCGCTGTCTGCCTGTTCAGGTTGATGTACGCCAATCCGAGCAGGTCAACGCCGGCGCACAGCAAATTCTGGATGAGTTCGGCCGACTCGACATCGCAGTTGCCAATGCTGGCATCGTGACTACCGGCCCCCTGGTTGACGTCACGGACGTGGAATGGGACGAACTCGTTGCCACCAACCTCACCGGAGTATTCAACACACTCCGGGCCGCAGTGCCGCCTATGCGTCAGCAGCGGTGGGGCCGAATCGTGGTTACGGCTTCGATGGGCGGACGTATGGGCATCAAGGGCCAGTCTGCCTACAACGCCACCAAGTGGGGCGTCATCGGTCTGGCCAAATCTGTGGCTCTGGAAGTGGCCAGCGAGGGGATCACCGTCAACATCGTGTGTCCATGCACGGTCCTCACCCCAATGGTCCAGCCCGACCCGGAGAGCGAGCTGCCAGACGAGATTGTGAACCAGTTCATGCGGACCAATCCCATCCCGAAGCCCTGGATCGAAGCAGAGGACGTCACTCGCGCGGTGATGTATCTGGTCCAGGACCCTGGAGTGTTGACCGGCACGATTATGGAGATCAGCCTCGGTTCCAGCGCCCGGATGTCCTGAAGTGGTCCTCAATACCGAATAGGTCAGGCGACCGGAACTCGCGTTCATCCCGTCGTCGCCACGGGTCACCCCTCGGACGTCGCCAGCTTCGTCCCCGTGCACGGGTGATTTCTACGAGCCCAGGCGAGGTCGTCGGGCGCAGTCCGGCCTCAGAACCCGCCTGATGGCGTTTAGTGGGCCGTGCGAGTCTCGATCTCGCCACCTTGGGATTAAAAGTCCCCTGCTCTACCCGATGAGCTAACGGCCCGCCGCCGAGCGTATCGGCTCGGCTTCGGGTGGCTCGACGACCGGTACAGTCGCGGGGTTACGTCCTGGACCCCTCGCCACGGGTGCGCTCACCAGGGGACACCGCACATCGGGCCGGGACGTGCTCCGAGTCGGGCCGGTGCGTGGGGTCGACGGCGGGGCGACCGAGAGAGGACTACGGCCGATGACTGGATTGGACAACCCGGTATGGGGGGCACTGACGGGCCCCCAGCGCTCCCTCGGTCGGGCCGCGGCCCGGGCGGCTCGTTTCGACCCCGAGGTCTCCCCCTTCGGGGCGTTCGACGGGTCGCCGGCGGCGGACCACTGGGCCGAAATGGCCGCCCTGACCGGCTCGGGATCTGCAGTGGCGATCATCAGCGTCGGTGAGGACATCCTCGTTCCCCCGACCGGGTGGACGATGACATGGGGGAGCGCCGGTGTCCAGATGGTGGCGGTCACCGCCGGCGTCGGGCGACCGGGTCCAGACTCCGGTGAGGGTCCGACCGACACGACGGTGGTCCTCGGCGCCGGCGACGTCCCGGACATGCTGGCCCTGGTGGCGGTGGCCCGGCCCGGGCCGTTCTCCACCCGCACCGTCGAGTTCGGGGGCTATGTGGGCATCCGAAGAAATGGTCTGCTCGTAGCCATGGCCGGCGAGCGCCTGCGACCGCCGGGCTTCGCCGAGATCAGCGCCGTGGCCACCCACCCCGACCACCGGCGGCAGGGACTGGCGCAACTGCTTATCCGCTCCGTGGCGTCGAGCATCGGTGCTCGGGGCGAGACCCCCTTCCTCCATGTCGCTGCCGGCAACGAGGACGCCATCCGCCTCTACGGGGAGTTGGGATTCATCGTCCGCCGGCCGGTGTGGTTCTCGGTGCTCGAAGCACCTGCCGTCCCGTAGTCCCGTCCCCTGGCCGCGTCAACCCCGTGAGCAGGCGGCACCGGGCTCATCGGCCGCACCCTTCCACCCCTGTCGATCGGTGACGGGGAAGTAGTCCCCGGTGGACGGATCCTGCTGATAGGGGACAGGAGGTTGGCTTCCCCCGGCCAGGTCGGCCACTGCTGCCACCAGAGCATCGATGTCCTGTCCCGACGCGCCGAGCCCGGCACTGGCCCGGACGGCCCCGGGCACATTGCGGTGGTCGCCGCGCAGCACCTCATCCCGGTAGTCGTGCACCATCTGCTCCGACAGTCCGAGGAGGCGGATCACATAGGGATGGGCGCAGAAGCAGCCGTGCCGGACGGCCACCCCGTATTCGGCACTCAAACGAGCGGCCACCAGGGCGTGATGCATGCCCTCGACCGTGAAGGTGGCCACCGCCAGTGTTTCGACCGCCGCGTGGTCGGAAGGCTCCCCTGGCGAACCGAGGGGACCGAGTAGCCGTACGCCGTCGATGGCACCGAGCCCGGCGGCCATCCGCCGGACCAACGCCCCTTCGTGCGCCGCGATGGCCTCCCAGCCGACAGCGCCGAGTGCCTCGATGGCCGCCTCGAGGGCCACGGCCCCGATGACGTTGGGAGAGCCGGCCTCCTCCCGGTCGGGCGGTGCCGTCCACACCACTTCGTCCAGGCCGACCAGGTCCACCGCGCCGCCGCCGGCCAGAAATGGGTCGCCCGACTCGAATAGCGAGCGGGGTCCGATCAGTGCCCCGGAGCCGAACGGGGCGTAGAGTTTGTGCCCGCTGAACGCCACGAAGTCGGCCGATGCCGGCAAGGGCCGGTGGGGGGCCAGCTGGGCGGCATCGACCACCACCCGCACTCCCCGTTGGTGGGCGGCATCGATGATGGCGTCGATGGGGGGCAGCCATCCCGTGACGTTGGAGGCCGCGGTGACGGCCAGCAGAGCCGGTGGCCCGGGGCCGGCGTCAAGCGCATCGCACACGGCTTCCACCGAAAAGGTGCCCGTTGGTGTGCACTCCACGTAGCGACGGGTGGCCACCCGTCCCCAGGGAAGCAGGTTGGCGTGGTGCTCAACCACGGTGGTGACCACCACGTCGTCGGGAGCCAGGCGTAGCCGGTAGGCAAGGTGGTTGATGGCCTCGGTGGTGTTCCGGCAGAAGATGGCCACGTCGGGGCCGTCCGGATCACGACCGGCGAAGGTGAGAACGCTCCGCCGGGCCGCCTCGTAGGCCGCCGTGGCCCGTCGGGAACGGAAGCCTGCGCCCCGGTGCACACTCGAGTACCAGGGGAGGAACTCCTCGACGCGGGCCACGGCGTCCGGATGCGCCTGGGTCGACGCCGCCTGGTCCAACTCGACCGCCGGCCGGTCGACTCCGTCGAGGCAGGGGACCAGCAGGCCGCTTCCGACCAGGGCGGCCAGGGGGTCGGTGGCGTCGCCTCCCGGGGGGGCGGCGCCTTTGCGAGGGAGGGGTGCCACGGCTTCACCTTACGGGTGGCCGGGGTCGCCGCGGGTACGCTCATCTCCATGGATACCCAGGTAATCGAGCAATCCGGAATCGGCACTGCCGCCGGCGGGGTGCGGGCGGAGGGCACCGAGGGGGGTACCGAAGACCCGGAGACCACCATCGACGAGGTGGATCAACTCCTGGACGAGGTGGAGGCGGCCCTGACCCGGCTGGACGAAGGAACCTATGGGGCGTGCAGCAGTTGTGGCACGGTCATCGAGGATGCCCGGCTGTCGGCCGACCCGACCGCCCGGACGTGCGCGGCGTGCGATGCCGATGCTTCGGAGTACGGGCACGCCGACGCCGACGCCGCCACCGACAGCACGGTCTACGGCGTAGACCGTGCCGCTGATCTGGAGACCGCGGACCGGGCAGATGCCGACGACGGGCCGGTATACGGCGTGGACTGTGTTGCCGATGTGGAGACCGAGGACCGGGCGGGTGATGCCGACGAGCCGGTGTACGCCGTAGACCGTGCCGCTGATCTGGAGACCGAGGACCGGGCAGATGCCGACGAGCCGGTGTACGCCGTAGACCGTGCCGCGGAGGGGGAGACCGAGGACCGGGCGGACGACGAGGACGATGACGACGTGGTGGACGCCTCCGGCGATGGGCAGGATGTGACCGACGCGGATCCGACGCCGTGGTCGTTCGGCAGGCCGCCCGAGGGCTGAGCCCGATCAGGCTCGGATGGCCGCGGCCGCCCGCCAGTCGTCGGCGGGCGGGAGCGGGTGGCGGAACAGCCTGGCGGCGTTGCCCGAGGCCACCTGGTGGAGTTCGGATTCGGGCAGATGGCCGAACGTGGACGCCAAGACGGCCTGGGTGTCGGGCCACGTGGAATCGGCATGGGGATAGTCGGTCTCCACCATGACGTGATCCCGCCCGATCCGGTCGAGTATGGGGGTGACCGAGGGGTCATCGATGGTGCAGAACCAGAAGTTGCGGGCCAGCACCTCGCTCGGTCGCAGGTCTGAGACCCACGAGGAAGACTCCGAACCCGAGGCCGAATGGTCGAGGACGTAGTCCACCCTGTCCATCAGCATGGGTACCCATCCGATGCCCCCTTCGGACAATGCCACCGCCAGCCTGGGAAAGCGGACCGCCACTCCGGACCACACCCACTCGGCTGCGGCGAGGAGTGCGTTGACCGGAAACACCGTGGGCAACAGCTCGAAGGGCGGGTCAGGCGAGGGGAGAGGGGCCCAGGACGAGGCCCCGGTGTGCAGGCACACCACGGTCCCGGTGTCCTGGCAGGCGTCGAAGAACCCGTCCCAGTACCTGGTGAAGATGGACGGGTAGCCGAGCTGGGCGGGAAACTCGGGGAAGCTCACCGCCTTGAAGCCCAGGGCGGCATTGTCCCGGATCTCCCGGGCGGCCAGGTCGGGATCGGCCAGCCACGGGAGCTGGAGGGGGATGATCCGTTCCGGATGCGGTCCGGCCCAGGTCTCGAGGTGCCACGAGTTCCAGGCCGCGTGTACAAGCCAACCCGAGCTCGGGATCGTCTGCCCGCGAGAACACGGCACCGCAGAACCCGGCCACCAACGACGGGAAGCACAGCGATGCCCAGACGCCGGCGATGTCCATGTCGCCCACCCGTGCCTCGATGTCGAAGCACCCGGGTCGCATCTCGTCGAAGCGGGCCGGCTCCATACTCCATTCGTGCCGGGGCCGTCCCACCACGGCGTTGAGCCCGATGTTGGGATAGGAGCGGCCCTCGAAGCGCCACGACTGGGCGCCGCCCTCGTCCTCGTGGACCGCCGGTGCCCGCGGGGCCAGGCCACGGGGCATACGCCCGTCGAAGAGATCGGGCGGCTCGATCAGGTGGTCGTCAACCGAGATCACCGGGGCCACCAGCGGACGGGGATCGGGGTCCGGCAGCAGGGTGCTCGACACGTTCGCCGAGGCTAGCGTCGGGGTGACCCGGGATGCCGGGGCCCGACCCGGGGGAGGTCCGCAATGGCAGTACTGACGGAGAGCCGGACGGTGCAGCTGGCCATCGGCACCGCGATGGTGGCCGGGGAGGAGGGCACCTATCCGGTTACCAACCCGGCTCACCCCGACGAGGTGGTCCTGGAAGCACCGGCCGCCTCCCTTGACCAGTTGGACGGGGCCGTGGCGGCGGCCCGCGGCGCCGGACGGGACTGGGCGGCCCTCGGTTTCGAGCAGAGGCTGGCCATGCTGCAGCAAGCCTGCCAACGGGCCCAGGAGTCGATGGACCTCGAGGCGACCTCGGCCCTCCTGACGAGGGAGCACGGCAAGATCCTGGTGGAGTCGCTGTTCGATCTGGCCACCACGGCCGGCATGGTCGGCTCGCTGGCCCCGTTGGCGGCGGAGTCCCTCGAGGCCCGGAGGGTGGGCGACACGGTCGTCGAACGGGTCCCCCACGGAGTGGTCGCCGCCGTCATTCCCTTCAACTGGCCGGCCGCGGTGATGGGGAACAAGATCATCGCCGCGCTGCTGACCGGCAACACGGTGGTGGTCAAGGCGCCGCCCAGCTGTCCCGGTGCGATGCTCGTCCTGGCCGGAGCCATCGCCTCCAACCTGCCGCCCGGTGTGCTGAACACGCTGAACGGACCCACGGTCTCGCTCGGGGCGGCCCTGGTCGGCCACCCCGGCATCGACATGGTCTCGTTCACCGGCGGGGTGTCCGCCGGGCGGGCCGTGCTGGCGGCCTGCGCCCCCCACCTGCGCCCGGCCGTCCTCGAGTTGGGTGGCAACGACGCCGCCATCGTGGCCCCTGACCTCGAGCCATCCGAGGAGGTGGCCTCGCGCCTGCTCGAGGCGGCGTTCGCCACCTCGGGTCAGGTGTGCATGGCCGTCAAGCGGCTCTACCTCCCCGCCGACCGCCTGGCGGCATGGCGGGACGCACTTGTGGCCAGCCTGTCCGGTACCGTCGTCGGGGACGGCCTCGACGACGGTGTCACCATGGGCCCGGTGCACTCCGAATCGGCCCGCGACCGAGTCGAGGACATGATCGCCCTGGCCGCCATCGGGGCCTCGGAGGTGGTTCGACCGGGTACTCTCGTCGACCCCGGTCACGGGTGGCGGGTCTCACCGGCGCTGGTCATCGACCCCGACCCCGGCACGCCGCTGGTGCGGGAGGAGCAGTTCGCCCCGGCCCTTCCGGTGCTGGCCTACACCGACCTCGACGCTGCGGTCTCCGCCGCTAACGACACCGACTTCGGCCTGTGCGCCTCGGTGTGGAGCGACGACCTCGACCTCGCCGACGCGGTATCGGAGCGCTTGGAGGCCGGCACGGTGTGGGTCAACGCCCACGGCATGGGGGCCATGGACCACCTGGCTCCCATGGGCGGTTGGGGCCAGTCGGGCCTGGGACTCGAACTCGGGGTGGAGGGGATGGCCGCCCTGACCCGACCCCGGGTCCTGCGGCGGGGCCCACGATGATGGACCTGGTCATCCGGGGCGGGACGTTGGTGGATGGCACCGGGACCCCGGGACGACGCGCCGACGTGGGAGTCCGAGACGGCCGGGTGGTGGCCGTCGGTACCGTCACCGGCGACGCCGACCGGGTGATCGACGCCGCCGGATGCGTGGTGGCCCCGGGCTTCATCGACATCCATACCCACTACGACGCCCAGCTCTTCTGGGATCCCACCGCCAGTCCTTCGCCGTTGCACGGGGTCACCACCGTGTTCGGTGGGAACTGCGGGTTCTCGCTGGCCCCGGCGGGACCGGAGCACTCCGGGTACCTGTCGCGCATGCTGGCCCGGGTGGAGGGCATGCCGCTGGCCGCCCTCGAGGCCGGCCTGGACTGGAAGTGGGGATCGTTCGGCGAATGGCTGGCACGCCTCGACGGCAAGGTCGGGGTCAACGCCGGCTTCCTGGTCGGGCACTCCACCCTCCGGCGCTCGGTCATGGGGGAGGATGCCGTGGGGCACGATGCCACCGAGGAGCAGGTGGTCAGGATGGAGTTGGCTCTCCACCGGGCCCTGTCCGAGGGGGCCATGGGCTTCTCCACCTCGCGGGCCCCCACCCACAACGACGGTGAGGGCCAGCCTGTTCCCTCCCGTTCGGCCACCCTCGGGGAGCTGGAGCGTCTGGCTGCGGCGGTGGCCGACCACCCGGGTACCACCATCGAAATGATCGTGCCCGGCTGCATCAACGGCTTCACCGACGAGGAGGTGGAGCTCCTCACCCGTATGTCGCTGCTCTCGGGGCGACCGGTCAACTGGAATGTCCTGGCCGTCACGGCCGGCAACACCGAGGGCACCGCCCACCAGCTGGAAGCGTCCGACGCGGCGACACGGCGAGGGGCACGGGTGGTGGCGCTGACACTGCCGCACACCATGTCCCTGCGACTCTCGTTCGAACACGGGGCCATCCTCGACGGCCTGCCCGGTTGGCGGGAGTTCTTCGCAACCTCCGTCGACGACCGGATCCGGGCCCTGTCCGATCCCGAAGTGCGCCGGAGCATGGACGAGCGGGCCCAGTCCGACGAGGCCGGGGTGCTGCGCTTCCTGGCCGGGTGGGCCCGCCTGGTCATCGCCGAGACCTTCGCCCCCGAGCAGCGGGCCCTCGAGGGCCGGACGGTGGGCGACGTGGCCGCCGAATGGGGGATGGACCCCTGGGACGCCCTGTGCCGCCTGATCGTGGCCGACCGATTGCGCACCGGATTCGCCGTGCCCATCCCCGAGACCGACGCCGACTGGCTGGCGAGGGCGGACATCTGGCGTGACCCGAGGACCGTGGTGGGGGGCTCGGATGCCGGGGCCCACCTCGACACCATGTGCGGGGCCGTGTACTCCACCTCCCTCCTCGGTCACGGGGTCCGGGAACGGAAGCTCATCACCGTCGAAGAGGCGGTCCGCCTACTCACCGATGTGCCCGCCCGCCTCTACGGCCTGACCGACCGAGGCCGAGTGGCCGAGGGGTGGTGGGCCGACCTGGCGGTGTTCGATCCCGAGCGGATCGGGCCGCAGGCCATGCGCACCCGGGACGACCTCCCCGGTGGGGCCAGCCGTCTGTACGCCGAGGCCACCGGAATGAAGCACGTCCTCGTCAACGGGACCGAGGTGGTCACGTCAGACCAGCTGACCGGGGCCCTGCCCGGACGAGTCCTACGGTCGGGCACCGACACCAGGACGCCGGTGCTGTCGCCAGTCGGGTAGCCGGGACGGACTCCCCGGTGCCGCTACGACGGGAGCGTTCGGTGCGTTGCCGCAGTCCTGAGCCGGGACAGCCGCCACCCCGGCAGAATGAATTTCCGGGAACATGTCGATTCGGACCCCTCCCGTTCGACGTACAGGTAGGTGGCGGGGAAGTTCCCCGCCCACTGAGCAAGGAGTCTCCATGCCGCGTTACCTCAGCATGATCCGTATCGACGAGAAGAACGCCCCCGCCGAGGGTCCCAGTCCCGAGCTCCAGGCCCGGATGGGTGCCCTCTTCGAGGAGATCACCAAGGCCGGAGTCATGTTGGACACGGCCGGGCTCACCCCGACCTCGGAGGGTACCCGTCTGACCTGGTCGGGCGGGAAGCTCACCTACACCGACGGACCCTTCACCGAGACCAAGGAAGTGGTGGGCGGCTACGCCATCATGCAGGCCAAGGACAAGGCTGAGGCACTGGAGTGGACCAAGCGGTTCCTCGAGTGCCACGAGGAGTTCTGGACGGTGACCGCCGAGCTCCGGGAGATCGCCGAGGCATGAGTCGGCGGCGTTTGCCGCCGTGCCCGTCCACTGGTCTGATGAGTGGTGGTGACCGCATCCAGGACCAACGAGAGCATCGAGGCGGTCTTCAGGATCGAGTCGCCGCGGATCATCGCCGGCGTGACCCGCATCGTCCGAGACGTGGGAATCGCCGAGGAGCTGGCCCAGGATGCCCTGGTGGCGGCACTGCAGCAGTGGCCTCGGTCAGGCGTGCCGGTGAACCCGGGCGCCTGGCTCATGGCCACGGCCCGGCATCGGGCCATCGACCTGGTGCGTCGGAAGGAGACCTATGCCAACAAGCTGGCCGAGGTCGGTCGGACTCTGGAGGACGTATCGCTGCCCGATCCGGTGGACGATGACATCGACGACGATCTCCTCCGGCTCATCTTCACCGCCTGTCACCCGCTGCTGTCGCCTGAGGCCCGGATCGCCCTCACCCTGCGACTGCTGGGCGGGCTGACCACAGGCGAGATCGCCCGGGCCTTCCTTGTCACCGAAACGACGATCGCCCAGCGCATCGTCCGGGCCAAGCGGACCCTGGCCGGGGCCGGGGTCCCCTTCGAGATCCCGCACGGGTCCGAGCGGTCGGCCCGTGTGTCGTCGGTACTGGAGGTCATCTACCTGATCTTCAACGAGGGCTACTCGGCCACCGCCGGCGAGGACCTGGTCCGCCCGGCCCTGTGTGAGGACGCCCTCCGCCTGATCCGGGTCATGTCCGGCCTCATGCCCGGGGAACCGGAGGTGCACGGGCTCGCCGCTCTGCTGGAGCTGCAGGCCTCCCGCATGGCCACCCGTACCGGTCCCGACGGCGCCCCGGTACTCCTCGCCGACCAGGACCGGTCCCGGTGGAACCGGATGCTCATCCGCCGGGGCCTGGATGCGTTGGTGCTCTCCGGCGACGGCCCGTACTCCGTGCAGGCAGCCATCGCCGCCTGCCATGCCCAGGCCGTGCGCTATGAGGACACCGACTGGGTGACCATCGCCCTCCTTTACGGACGGCTCATGGACCTGACCCCGTCGCCAGTCGTGGAGCTCAACCGGGCCGTGGCCGTGTCGATGGCCGTCGGCCCCGCAGCGGGTCTGGAGCTGGTGGACGCCCTGGCCACCGACCCCGCCCTTCAGGAGTACCACTGGCTACCCAGTGTCCGGGGGGATCTGCTCGAACGGCTGGGCCGGGGACTCGAGGCCAGCGCACAGTTCGAGAAGGCGGCACTCCTGACCGGCAATGTGCGGGAGCAGGAGATGCTGCTGGCTAGGGCCTCCCACGCCGCTTCGGTCCGGTGACCGGCCCGCGGCCGCCCCGGCAGACTGACTACTTCTTGGTCTCCCAGAAGATCCTGTCGATCTCGGCGATCTGGGCCAGCAGGTCGTCGGCCACGGCGACGTCATTGGTCTTCTTGGCCTCGCCGGCCTTCTTGGTGGCCTTCCAGAACAGGTCGTGCAGCTGGGGGTACTTCTCGAGGTGCTCGGGCTTGAAGTAGTCGGTCCACAGCACCCACAGGTGGTGCTTGACCAGGTCGGCCCGCTCCTCCTTGATGATGATGGCCCGGGTCTTGAAGGCCTCGTCGTCGGAGTCGTTGTACTTGGTCATGGTGCCCTTGACCGACTCGGCCTCGATGCGGGCCTGGGCCGGGTCGTAGACGCCACAGGGCAGGTCGCAGTGGGCATGCACCGCCTGGGGTGCGGACACCCGGTCGAGGGTGGCGAGCAGTTGGTCTGCGAGGCGCATGGGCATGACTCCTATTCGATACCGGTGTTCAGGTGGTTGGTGTTCGTCGTGGACTTCGGACTGGTGCAGACTGGTCATCGGTGTCCTGCCTGCTCACCTTACCCAGGTTCTCCGGGTCCCGAACAGGGGACCCGTCCCCTTCCCCGGCGGCCGGCCCTCCTGATGGGGGCCGTCGACCCGGCCGCCGGGCGGTGGGGTCCGCTCCTGTGGCTGGTGGTGCTGGCCGGGGTGCTGGCCGCAGCCCGCTACCACCCGTTCCGGCGGGTGGAGGTGGTCGGCTCCTCGATGGTCCCCGCCCTCCTTCCCGGTGACCGCCTGGTGGTGCTGCGGGTCCCCTGGCGCTCGCCGTTCCGGCCCAAGCCCGGGCAGGTGGTGGCGCTCCGGGACCCCCGACGGCCCGACCGCATCCTGATCAAGCGGGTCCGCTCCGTCGACCTCGGGCTCGGCACCCTCGAGGTCGAGGGCGACGCCCGCCGTGCTCAGCACCGACAGCCGCTCGTTCGGCCCCGTATCCCGCTCCGCCATCGTCGGCACGGGCGGTCTACCGCTACGCGCCCTCGGGGCAGGAACGGCCCTGTGCCCGGGCCGGGGGAGTACGATCGGGCGTGATGACCAGCCACCAGGACGATCTCGACCGCATCCTGACCAGCACCTACCTCGACGGCATCGAAAGACCGGAGCTTGGCCGACATCCGGTCCATGCGCACCGAGTGCCAAGAGGCCGAGGTGGCCCTGTCCTACCTCCGTCGCCTGATCCAGGGTCGGCTGGACATCGTCCACACCTATCTCGAGCACCCCGGGTCCGACGCCCTCCGGGATCTCGGCTCCCTGGTCAACGATCTGCCCGGGATCCTCTCGTCCGGTCCGGGGCGCTCCGCCGGCGCCGGCCCACCTTCCCCAGCTGCTCTCCCCGGACACCGAGGAGGCCGACCTCACCGCCGAGCTCGACGCCGTGCTGGGCGCCGACGAGATCGGCAACCTGGCCGAGCTGGACATCGACCAGCTCAACAGCATCGCCGGTCGGCTGGAGTCCATCGAGACCCGGGTCTCGGCCGACCGCCGGGCCCTGCACGAGCGGATCGACACCCTCCAGGCCGAGCTGGTGGACCGACACAAGACGGGACGCGCCTCGGTCGACGGCCTCCTGAAGTGACCGGTCCGACGGACGAGCCCGCCCACAGCGAGGGGGCCGCAGCTGGTCAACGAGCTGGGCTCGTTCATCCGGGAGCAGCGCAGTTCGGCCCGGCTCTCCCTGCGGCGGCTCTCCGAGTTGGCCGGGATCTCCAACCCCTACCTCAGCCAGATCGAGCGGGGGCTGCGCCGGCCGTCGGCCGAGATCCTCCAGCAGATCGCCAAGGCCCTGCGCATCTCGGCCGAGACCCTCTACGTCCAGGCCGGCATCCTCGAGCGCCCGACGGGGACACCGACCTGTCCCGGCACATCTTCGCCGACCACCACCTCACCGAGGAGCAGCGCCAGGCCCTGATGCGGATCTACCTCTCGTTCCGCCACGAGAACGAGGACCAGGCCGCACCGGGCCCGGGTCGACCGACCCGGCCGCCTCGGACCGGGCCGGCGCCGACACGGCCTCCGACCGGGCTGGACGCCGGTCCGGGCGTCGATCCCAGGTGGCGACCCCGGCGGGGCGTGGGCCGACCCCGGTAGCCGGCTGAGCGGGGCCTCCCGGTAGGCTCCGGCGGCGCATGAGGCGTCTGGCTGTCCTGTCCCTGCACACCTCACCCCTGGCCCAACCGGGCACCGGGGACGGTGGCGGCATGAACGTCTACGTACGCGAGCTGTCCTCGGCCCTGGCCCGGGCCGGCGTGGCCTGCGACGTGTTCACCCGGGCGTGGTCGGACGACCTCCCGACGGTGGTCGACATCGAGCCCGGGTTCCGGGTCCACCACATCTCGGCCGGCCCGCCCCGCCCCGTGGCCAAGGAGGCCCTGCCCGGCAGTGGTCGAGGAGTTCGCCGAGGGCGTCCTGAAGGCCATGCAGGGCATCCGAGGGGCTGGGCACCGAGTGGGACGTGCCCTTCGACGCCGTCCACGCCAACTACTGGCTGAGCGGCGTGGCCGGCCATCTCATCAAGCACCGGCTGAACCTGCCCCTGGTCTCCACGTTCCACACCCTCGACCGGGTCAAGGCCGAGGCCAGCCCGGAGGAGGTCGAGGCCGACGCCCCCCACCGGCGGGCCGAGGCCGAGGCCACCATCATCCGGTGCTCGGACACCGTGCTGGCCTCCTGCTCGGTGGAGGCCGCGCAGATCTCCGAGCTCTACGGCGCCGACCCGTCCCGCATCCGGATCGTGGCCCCCGGCGTCGACCACGCCTTCTTCGGCCCGGGTGACCGCAGGCAGGCCCGCCGGGCCCTCGGCCTCGACGGGTCCGGCCCGCTGCTGCTCTTCGTCGGGCCGGATCCAACCGCTGAAGGGGGTGGCGGTGGCGGTACGCACCCTGGCGGCGTTGCTCCCCGACCATCCCGACGCCCGACTGGTCATCGTGGGCGGTCCCAGCGGACCCCAGGGCGAGGTCGAGGTGGCCAGAACCGAGGGCGCTGGTCGACGAGCTGGGCCTGGCCGACAGGGTGGTGTTCGTACCCCCGCAACCCCACGAGCTGCTCTCCACCTACTACCGGGCCAGCCGACGTCTGCCTGGTGCCCAGCCGTTCGGAGTCGTTCGGCCTGGTGGCCCTGGAGGCGGCGGCCTGCGGCACCCCGGTGGTGGCCTCCGACGTCGGTGGCCTGCGCAGCCTCATCGACCACGGCCGCACCGGCTACCTGGTGGAGGAACCGACCCCGGAGGCCTTCGCCGCCTGGGTCCGCCAGATCCTGGCCGAGCCGCTGCTGGCCGAGCGCCTGAGCACCGGGGCGGTCCTGCGGGCCCGCCGCTACACCTGGGCCCGGGCCGCCCACCTCCTCACCGAGATCTACGCCGACCTCACCGCGGGCCGCCTCGTCGAGTGCTCGTGACCGATCGCTGGAGCGGCATCCTCGGCCCCGAAGAGCGGGAGGCGGTCTGCGCGGTGATCGACCGGTGGGGGGAGCGGGAGCTGGCCGACGGCGGCGGCACTGGTGGCCGTCGACCGCCAGGCGGGCGGCGACCCGGTGACCGGTGCCCCCCGGTGGTACCTGCGGCTGCGGGGCGACGAGAAGGAGTTCGTCACCGTGTGGCTGACCCTGCGCCAGCGCACCCTCCACCACGAGACCCAGTTCATGCCCGGCTCCCGAGACCAACGTCGAGGCCACCTGGGAGTACCTGCTCAAGCGCAACGCCGACCTGCTGGGCATGTCCTTCGCCCTGGGGCCCGAGGAGGCCGTCTACCTGGTGGGCCGGGTCCCGGTGGAGCGGGTGGACGACGAGGAGCTCGACCGGATCATGGGGGCGTCGCTGGCCTACACCGACGAGTGCTTCCCGACGGCCATGACCATCGGCTACGAGGGTCGGTACCGGCGGCGGCCACCGTCGGCCCGCTTCGGCCCGGCCTGAGTCGAACCGGCCTGAGTCGACCCGCCTGAGTCGACCCGCCGGGGCCGGACCGCCGGGGCGGTCGTTGCCGGGCGGCACCGGGCGGCGAGGGCCACCGAACCGGGACCGGCGCCACCCGGAGGCCCCACTACCCGCTGGTAGCGTCTCCGCCCATGGCACCGAAGCTCGTGGTCGTCGGGGGCGGCAAGATGGGTTCGGCCCTGGTGGCCGGCCTCATCGCCGGCGGCTGGGCCCCGGTTTCCGAGCTGGCCGTGAGCGAGCCCGACGAAGGCACAGCGCCGACGGCTGGGCGACGCCCACCCCGGCCTGCTGGTGACCGGGGAACCGGTGGAGGCCGGCCGACGCCGTGCTGGCCGTCAAGCCCGACGTGGCCGAGGCCGTGGCCCGCACCCTGGCGGCGGTGGGGATCGACCCGGGTGCTCTCCATCGTGGCCGGCCTGTCCACGGCCCGGCTGGAGGCTGCGCTGGGCCCAGGGGTCGTGGTGGTCAGGGCCATGCCCAACACCCCCGCCCTGATCGGGGCGGGGGTGGCCGGCATGTCCGGTGGCAGCCGCCGCCACCTCGGCCGACCTCGACTGGGCCGAGGGCATCCTGGGATCGGTGGGCTCGGTGGTCCGGCTGCCCGAGCGCCAGCTCGACGCCGTGACCGGCCTGTCCGGATCGGGGCCGGCCTACGTCTTCCTGGTGGCGGAGGCCCTGATCGACGCCGGCGTCACCGCCGGGCTCTCCCGCGAGGTGAGCCAGCAGCTGGTGGTGGGCACCATGCTGGGCTCGGCCCGGATGATGGCCGAGACGGGAGAGGATCCGGCGGGGCTGCGGGCCGCGGTGACCTCTCCGGGCGGCACCACGGCGGCGGCGGTGCGGACCCTCGAGTTCAAGGCGGTGCGGTCGGCCTTCATCGAGGCGGTGGCGGCGGCCACCGAGCGCTCGCGGCAGCTGGGGCGGTGACCAGCCGCCGGATGGGCAGTCCCTGAGGATGGCGGAGGCACGGGCAGGATACGAGCGGCCACGGCCGGACCGGGCCCGGTCCCGGCTGTCTTCTTCCTCTCCGACTACGGCACCGCCGACGAGTTCGTCGGTGTGGTCCACGCCGTCCTCCACCGACTGGCCCCCGCCTGTCCGGTCATCGACCTCTCCCACCAGGTCCCGCCCTTCGACGTGGCTGCCGGGGCGGCCATGCTGGTGCGGTCGGCCCCCTACCTCGGCGCCGGCGTGGTGCTGGCGGTGGTCGATCCCGGCGTGGGCACGGACCGCCGGGGCGTGGCCCTCGAGGTCGCTCGCCGGGGGGCCGCACGTGGTTGGTGGGGCCGGACAACGGCCTGCTCCTGCCCCTGGCCGCCTCGCTCGGTGGCGTCCGGTCCGCGGTGGCGCTCCGATCCATGGGCGGGAGTCGGCGGCCAGCCGGCCCGCAGGCACATTCGACGGGCGGGACGTCTTCGCCCCGGCCGCCGCCCACCTGGCCACCGGGGGTGACGCCGACGGCATCGGCGAGCCCGATCGACCCCGCCACCCTCGGGTCCGTGCCGATCGGCGGAGCGGCGAGGAGCACCGGTGTGCAGCCGGACAGCGACGGGTCCGGGGTCCGCACCACGGTCACCTGGATCGACCGGTTCGGCAACGTCCAGCTGTCGGCGGGGCCGTCCGACCTCGCCGCCATGGGCCTGACCCTGGGCGGGACGGCCCGGGTCACCGTCCTCCGGCCGGCCCGAGGGCGGAGGCGACGGGCAGGACGGCGCTGTGGTCGCCCGGCGGGTCGGGGCCTTCGGGCAGCTGGCCCGGGGCGAGCTCGGACTGCTGGTCGACGCCAACGGCCGGGTGGCCCTGGTGCTCGACCGGGCCTCGGCGGCGCTTGCTCTCGATCTCGCCGGTCCCGGGGTCGCCGTCCATATCGGGGCACACGTCGGCGCCCCCGACGGAAGCCCGGAGGCGGGGGGCCCCGACGACTGACCCCCGGGCCGGCGGCCCGGGCGGAGCCGCCGCCGGCGAGCCGGCTTTCCGCCGCCGCCTCCCTGGTCCTACGATCCGACCCGTGGCACGCCGCCCCCCGCTCCCAGCCTCCGCCCCCCGAGCCGGGACCGCTCCGGGCCCGGACCCCGACGGATCCCCGAGGCCACGGTGGCCCGGCTGCCGGTCTACCAACGCATCCTCGAGGAGCTGCTGCGGTCGGGCACCACCACGGTCTCCTCCGAGCTGCTGGCCTCCTCGGCCCGGGTCAACGCGGCCAAGGTGCGCAAGGACCTGTCCCTGCTGGGATCGTTCGGGACCCGGGGTGCGGGGTACGACGCCGCCTTCCTCATCGAGCAGATCGACCGCCAGCTCGGGCTCGACCGGGTGTGGCGGGTGGTCATCGCCGGCATCGGGAACCTGGGTCGGGCCCTGGCCCGGTCCCAGGGCTTCGCCGCCCGCAACTTCGACGTGGCCGCCCTGCTGGACACCGACCCCGCCATCATCGGCGAGCGGGTCGACGGCGTCGAGGTCCGCCACCCCGACGACCTGCCGATGATCGCCGCCGAGCTCCCCGCTGGCCATCGGGGTCATCACCACCCCGGCCTCGGTGGCCCAGCGGGCGGCCGACACCATGGTCAGCGCCGGGGTGCGGTCGATCCTCAACTTCGCCCCCCAGGTCCTCGAGGTGCCTCCCGACGTGCTGCTGCGCTACGTGGACCTCAGCATCGAGCTGCAGGTGATGAGCTTCTACCAGGCCCGGGTGGAGGACAGCGCCGGCGGGGCGGAGATGCCGGGCATCCGGTCGATCGGTCTGTCCGGGCCCCCGGGCGACTGAGGCGACCCACCGGCGGGAGCCCCGCCACGACCGCCTCCGGAGTCCGGTCGAGCGGCTCCCCTGGGTGCCACGGCACCGCGACTGGCGGGAGGGGCACAGGCCCGCCATGCTGGTGGACCCTGCGGACCGCCGTAGGAAACCGGTGCCGATCCCGCCTACGCTTGACGGGTGGACCGGTGCCGGCAACGTCCGTTACCGACCGAGGCAGTGTGACCCAGTGAAACACGACGTGCGCCAGGTGACAGAGGTACGGGTGCCCGGATGTCGGTGATCGTGGTGGGCCTCGAGCAGCGCCAGGCCCCGCTCGAGCTGCTGGAGCGGGTGACGGTCACCGAGAGCGCCCTGCCCAAGGCCCTGGGTCGCCTGCGGGACCAGTCCAACCTGTCCGAGGCGGTCATCCTGTCGACCTGCCTGCGGACCGAGGTCTACGCCGTGGTCGAGCGGTTCCACGACGGTGTGGCCGAGCTGCAGGAGTTCCTGGCCACCATCAGCGGGAGCCCGGTCGAGGCCTTGGCCGACCACCTGACCGTCCGGTTCGACGACGACGTCACCAGCCACCTGTTCACCGTGGCCGCCGGCCTGGACTCGGCCGTGCTCGGGCGAGTCCGAGGTCCTCGGCCAGGTCCGCCGGGCCTGGGAGCGGGCCCAGCAGGAGCAGGTGTCGGGACCGGTGCTCGGGGCCCTGTTCCGCCACGCCGTGGAGACCGGCAAGCGGGTGCGCTCGGAGACGGCCATCGCCCGGGGCATCACCTCGCTGTCCCACGGGGCGGTGGCCCTGGCCGCCAGCCGCCGGCCCGGCGGCCTGGCCGGGGCCCGGGTGCTGGTGGTGGGGGCCGGCGAGATGGGCGAGGGCGTGGCCCAGGCCCTGGACGGCCACGGCGCCGCCTCCGTGGTCATCGCCAACCGCACGGCCGAGCGCACCGAGGCCGTGGTGGCCGGACTGCCCGACCGGTTGGCCGACCGGGTCCGCACCGAGTCGCTGGACGAGCTCGGACCCCTGCTGGCCTCCTCCGACGTGGTCTTCACCTCGGTGGGGACCACCCTCCCGATCATCGACCGCTCCCTGCTGGCGGCGGCGACGGCCGGCCGCCCGGCCGACGCACCGCTGCTGGTCGTCGACCTCGGGGTGCCCCGCAACGTCGAGCCCTCGGCGGCCGACCTGGACGGCCTGGTCCTGCTGGACATGGACGTCCTCCGGGCCGCGGTGGAGGATGCCCTCTCCGGCCGCCAGGACGAGGTGGCCGGGGCCAGCCGGATCGTCACCGACGAGGTGGAGCGGTACCGGGTGGCCTCGCGGGCCCGCGACGCCGCCCCCATCGTCTCGGCCCTGCGCTCCCAGGTCGAAGAGGCCCGACTGTCGGCGTTCGACCGGCAGCGGTCCCGGCGGTCCGACCTCACCGACGCCCAGTGGGAGCAGGTCGACGCCGTGACCCGGTCCATGGTGGCCAAGCTCCTCCACCAGCCGACGGTGGCGCTGAAGGACGCCGCCGGCACGCCCCGGGGCGAACGACTGGTCGAGGCACTCCGAACCCTGTTCGACCTCTAGACGGTGGCCGGGCCGCCCGCGCCGTGACCGACCGACCACCTCTCCGCCTCGCCACCCGGGGCTCGCCCCTGGCCCTGTGGCAGGCCCACCGGGTGGCCGCCCTGCTGGCCGCCTCGGGCACGCCCTCGACGCTGGTGGTGGTGGAGACCGACGGGGGACCGGCGGACCGACGTCCCGCTCGACCAGCTCGGCGGACAGGGGGTCTTCGTCAAGGAGGTGCAGGCGGCGGTGGTGCGGGGCGAGGCCGATGCCGCCGTGCACTCGGCCAAGGACCTGCCGGCCTCCGCCGAGCTGTCCGTCCCCGACCTGGTGCTGGCCGCCTTGCCCGAGCGGGCCGATCCACGCGACGTACTGGTCGGAGGAGGGCTCGACACCCTGCCCACCGGCGCCGCTGGTGGCCACCGGCTCGGCCCGTCGCCGGGTGCAGCTGGCCAACCTCCGGCCCGACCTCCCCTTCACCGGCCTGCGGGGCAACCTGGCCACCCGGCTGGCCACGGTCGGAGTCGAGGGGCGTGGCGGCCGTGGTGGTGGCCCAGGCGGCCCTCGACCGGCTGGGCGTGGTCCCCGCCGGACGGCCTGGCCGTCGAGGTGCTCGACCCGGACGTCATGCTCCCCCAGGTGGGCCAAGGGGCGCTGGCCGTCGAGTGCCGGGCCGACGACGCAGTCGACCCGGGCGGCCCTGGCCGCCATCCACGACCCGCGGGTGGGACCGCTGGTGGAGGCGGAGCGGGCCTTCCTGGCCGAGCTGGGCGGGGGATGCACGCTGCCGGTCGGGGCCCACGCCCGACTGGACCGGGTGACGGATCCTCGGAGCTCCGTCTGACCGGGATGATGGCCTCGGCCGACGGCGTGGTGGTGGTGCGCCACGCCGAGGAGGGGTCCCGACCGCACGCCCTCGGGCGGGCCGTGGCCCGCTACCTGCTGGACGAGGCCGGGGGCCGGGACCTCGGGGAGTGGCTGCCGTCGTCCGAGCACCACGGGGGCGAGCTCATCGGCGGTGTCGTCGTGACCGTGTCCCTGGTCGGTGCCGGTCCCGGCGATCCCGGCCTGCTCACCCGGCGGGGGGCCGAGCTCCTGGGCGGGCCGACGTGGTCATCCACGACCGGCTGATCGCCCCCGAGCTGCTGGAGCTGGCCCGGCCGGGCGCCGAGCTCATCGACGTGGGCAAGGCGCCGGGGGCGTCGACGACCCAGTCCGAGATCAACGCCCAGCTGATCGAGCTGGGCCGGGCGGGACGGGACGTGGTCCGGCTCAAGGGGGGCGACCCCTTCGTGTTCGGACGGGGCGGCGAGGAGGCCGAGGCGCTGCGCAACGCCGGGATCGAGTTCGAGGTGGTGCCCGGGGTGAGCTCGGCCTTCGCCGCTCCGGCGGCGGCCGGGATCCCGGTGACCCATCGGGGCCTGGCCACCTCGGTCACGCGTGGTCACCGGACACGTCGGTGACCCGTCGGCACCCGGAGGGCGTCGACTGGTCGTCGCTGGGCCGGGCCGGCGGCACCCTGGTGATCCTCATGGGCATGTCCGAGCGGGCGCGGATCGCCGACGAGCTGATCCGGAGCGGGCGCCCGGCGGCCACGCCGGTGGCGGTCGTGCACTGGGCCACGACGTCCCGACAGCAGGTGGTCCGGACCACCCTGGACGGGCTGGTCGCGGTCGACCTGCCCGCCCCCTCGGTCATCGTGATCGGCCCGGTGGCCGGCCTGGACCTGGGGCCGGTGTCGGGCCAGAGCAGGACCGGCGCCGGGGAGCCGACCGGCGCCGGGGACACGGCTCCCGCTTGACCGTGCCTCCTCTCGACGGCCGCAGCGTGGTGGTGACCCGCACCCGGGCCCAGGCCTCCGGGCTGGTGGATCGGCTCTCGGGGCTGGGCGCCGAGGTGGTCGAGCTGCCGGTCATCGCCGTGGTGGATCCCGCCGACGGGGGCGAGGCCCTGGCGCGCGCGGTCGACCGCCTGGCGGCCGGCGCCTACCGGTGGGTGGCGTTCACCTCGGCCAACGCCGTCACCCGCCTGCTGGCGACGTTGGGCGACCGGTCGGTCCCGTCCTCGACGCGGTGGGCGGCGGTGGGGACGGCGACCGCCCGCGCCCTCGAGGCGGGAGGGCGGCCCGTCGACCTGGTGCCCTCGGTGTCGGTGGCGGCGGAGCTGGCCCGGGCGTTCCCCGGTGCCGGTCCGACGGAACCGCCGGGTCAGACGGAACCACCGGGTCAGATGGAGGGGCAGCCGGGACCGGCGCCGGCCCCAGCACCGGGACCGTCCTGTTCCCCCGGGCCGAGACGGTACCGGGAACACTGGCCGCCGGGCTGCGGGCCAAGGGTTGGGTGGTCGACGAGGTGGTGGCCTACCGCACCGTGGCCGGCGACCCCTCGCCCGAGGCCCTGGACGCGGCCGGGCGGGCCGACGCCGTGGCCTTCACCTCGTCCTCCACGGTGGAGCGGGCCATCGAGCTGCTGGGTCCCGGCCGGATGCCGCCGGTCGTGGTCACCATCGGCCCGGTGACCTCGGCCACGGCCCGGTCGGCGGGGCTGACGGTGGCGGCCGAGGCGCACCCCCACACCATCGAGGGACTGGTGGAGGCGGTCGTCGCCGCCCTCGGCGGCCTCGGCGGCCTGGGCCGCGGCGGCCTGCCGTAGTCTGGAGGCAGTGCCCAACAGCGTCCCCCATCTGGCCGGTTCGAGGGCCACCGCTCCGGGATTCCCCGCCACCCGACTGCGCCGACTCCGGTCGAGCGGGGCCATGCGGCGCCTGGTGGCCGAGGCGAGCCTGTCCGTCGACGACCTGGTGGCGCCGCTGTTCGTGGCCGACGGGCTGGAGGCACCCCGCCCGGTGGCCTCGTTGCCCGGTGTGGTCCAGCACACCGTGGAGTCCCTGGCCACCGAGGTCAAACGGCTCACCGGCCTCGGCGTCCCCGGGGTGATCCTGTTCGGACTGCCCCGGCCCGAGGACAAGGACGCCACCGGCTCTGCCGCCCGTCGTCCTGACGGCATCACCCAACGGGCCCTGGCCGCGGTGCGCGACGCCGTGGGCGACACGGTGGTGCTCATGGCCGACTGCTGCCTCGACGAGTTCACCGACCACGGCCACTGCGGGGTGGTCGATCCGACCACCGGCACCGTCGACAACGACGCCACCCTGCCCCTCTACGCCGAGGTGGCCGCGGTCCAGGCAGGGGCGGGGGCCGACGTCATCGCCCCCAGCGGCATGATGGACGGCCAGGTGGGGGCCGTCCGGGCCGGGCTGGACGCGGCCGGATTCCCCGGCACGGCCATCCTGGCCTACTCGGCCAAGTACGCCTCGGCGCTCTACGGGCCGTTCCGGGACGCCGCCGAGGTCACCATCGCCGACGGCGGCGATCGGCGGGCCTATCAGCAGGATCCGGGCAACCGGCGGGAGGCCCGGGCCGAGGTGGCCCTGGACGTGGCCGAGGGGGCGGACATGGTCATGGTCAAGCCCGCTCTCACCAACCTCGACGTCATCGCCGACGTGCGGGCCGCCGTCGACGTCCCGCTGGCCGCGTACCACGTGAGCGGGGAGTACGCCATGGTCAAGGCGGCAGCCGAGCGCGGGTGGATCGACGGGACGGCCGTGGCCCTCGAGCAGATCACCGCCGTCAAGCGGGCCGGCGCCGACTTCGTGCTCACCTACTTCGCCGGCGAGCTGGCCGAGGCCATCGGTGGTTGAGCGGGCGGCATCGGCAGCCCTGTTCGACCGGGCCGTCCGGGTGATCCCGGGGGGAGTCAACTCGCCGGTGCGCTCCTTCCGCTCGGTCGGAGGGCACCCCTACTTCGTCACCCGGGGCGAGGGCGCCTACGTGTGGGATGCCGACGGCAACCGACTGCTCGACTTCGTACAGTCCTACGGAGCCTCCATCCTCGGCCATGCCGATCCCCGGGTGGTGCGGGCCGTGACCGAGGCCGCCGCCGCCGGCACCACCTTCGGAGCCCCGACCGAGGGTGAGGTCCGACTGGCCGAGGCCATCTGCACCCGGGTGCCCGGGTGCGAGCAGGTCCGCCTGGTGTCGTCGGGGACCGAGGCGGCCATGAGCGCGGTCCGGGTGGCCCGCGGCTTCACCGGGCGTTCCCGCATCCTCAAGTTCTCCGGCTGTTACCACGGTCACTCCGACGGGCTCCTGGCCGGTGGGGGCAGCGGGGTGGCCACCCTGGGCCTGCCCGACTCCGCCGGAGTGCCGGCCGGCGCGGTGGCCGAGACCCTCGTGGCCCCCTACAACCGGGTCCCCGAGCTCGACGACCGGGTGGCCTGCGTGATCGTGGAGGCCGGTGGCGGCCAACATGGGGCTGGTGGCCCCGTCGGAGGGATTCCTGCCCGGACTCCGGGAGGCCTGCGACGCCGTCGGGGCCCTGCTGATCTTCGACGAGGTGATCACCGGGTTCCGGCTGGGGGAGTCCGGGGCTTCGGGATGGACCGGGGTCCGCCCCGACCTGTGGTGCTTCGGCAAGGTCATCGGCGGCGGCCTACCCGTCGGGGCCTTCGGCGGCCGGGCCGACGTCCTGGCCTCGTTGGCCCCCGACGGTCCCGTCTACCAGGCCGGCACGCTGTCGGGGAACCCGCTGGCCACCGCGGCCGGGCTGGCCGTCCTGTCGGCGCTCGACGCCGACTCCTACGCGGCCCTGTCGGGGCGGGTGGGGCGGTTCGGGTCGGCCCTGGCCGAGGGCCTCTCGGCCGTCCTCCGCAAGGCGGGGACCGCCGACGACGAGGGTCGGCTCCTCGAGGTCCAGGTCCCGGTGGTGGGGCCGCTGTTCGGTCTGTTCTTCGTGCCCGCCGGCGGCGGCCCGGTCGGCGACTACGACGGGCGCGGCGGCCTCGGCGTCGACCGGGCTGTACGCCCGCCTCTTCCGGGCCATGCTCGATCGGGGGGTGGCCCTCGCCCCCGGCCCCTACGAGGTGGGGTTCCCGTCCATGGCCCACGGCGACTCCGAGCTCGAGCACGCCCTCGACGTGGCGACGGCGGCTATGGCCGACGTCGTCTCGGTCTGAGGCCGGGTCGCACGGACCCGTCCAGCCCGTCATGGATGAGCCCGACCAGAACGGATCTCGGCAGCCGCCCGGAGCAGTCGTCGACGAGCGGCCGTCGGCGGACGGCGCCGGCCCCACGGCCGTCCCCGAGGCCGACACCTTCCGCTTCGAGCGGGTCCACCAGGTCGACCCCGCGGACGAAGCCGACCCGGTCGACGATGCCGACAACCGGGCCCACGGTCCCGAGGTCGGGCCGGGACTGACCCTGGACTTTGACGCCCGGGGCATCGAGGTCACCGGACCCGAGGCCGGCCACCGCCAGTCGCTGCCGTGGTCCGATGTCGGCCGGGTCTGGTTGGGGGCGCCGACCGTGGGTGCCGATGGCCGCACCCATACGCCCATCGAGCTGGAGTCGACGGCCGGCCTGGTCCGGTACCTGGTCCGGTCGGATGGACCCCTGGCGGTGCCGATGGCCGCACTGGAGGTCCAGGTGACCCGCTGGGCCGCACCGGGCCTACCCGACCCGCCCCCCGGGGATCCGACCGATACCGGCACGGTCGCGCCGCCGCCTCCACCGCCGCCCACGATGCGCTCGGCCGTTCCCGTCCCCTACCCACCGCCGGCCGTCCCACCCGGGTACGTGCCACCGGCGCCCTACGCCTTCGATACCAGCGGCCCCATCGCCCCCTACGACCCCTACGGCGTGACCGCTGCGGCCGGCGGCAGGAAGCGGCGCCGTCGGACCGTCACCCTGGTGGTGGGGATGGTCCTCGTACTGAGCGGGGTGGGCCTGGCCGTCGGATTCTCGGTCACCGCCACCACGGCTCCGACCCCCGGGGTGGCCACCGTCCCGGCTGTGTCACCCGACCAGCGCCTGGCCCAGCAGCTGTTGCTGACCAAGGGTGATCTGCCCGTGGGGTGGCGGGCGTCCACCAACCCCGGCGCCGCCGCCAACTCACCCGGGCTGCAACAGGGCGAGGCCCGCATCACCAGCTCCCTGGCCCAGTGCATGGGGATCACCGACGCCGAGGGGGCGGTCGTCCTCGGAGGACAGGCCTCGGACCAGACCGCGCAGACCTCGTCCCCGATCTTCGTAGCCCCCACGTCGGCGCACGGCGCAGACGGCGGTTGAGCTGCAGACGGCGGCCACCGTGGTGCGGAGCCACCGTGACGAACAGCAGGACTTCGCTCTGTTTTCCAACCCCAAGTACCCTCAGTGCGCGGCGACGGCGTCGGCCGAGGAGCTCCAACTCGGCGTGAACCAGACCTCGGGAGGCGGCGACCAGGCCGGGCCGGCCACGGTGACCCCGGTCGACCTGCCCGGTACCTCGGGGGAGCAGCTGTCCGGGTTGCTCATGGCCTTCACCGTGGAGGACGGGACGGCCACCGTCCCGGTCCAGGTGGAGTCGATCACCCTGGGGGCCCACCGGGTCGAGGCCGGTCTCGAGGTCTTCGCCATCGGGGGTCAGATCCCGAGCCAGGCCCTGTCCGCCTCCATCTCGACCTTCGAGCGGCGGGTGGCGTCCGGCGGTGCCAGCTCGGTCGTCTGACCCTCTGGCGGGAGGTCCCCCGATGAGCACCACGGGGCCGGCACGGTGTTGGCCTGTGCTCCCGGTCCTGGGTAACAATGGAACAGTTACGATGCGCAGCGATGACCGGTGACGCCTGGGGAGCCAGGGGCGCTCTGTCGTCAGACCGGAAATCCTTGCTACCCGCGGGCGGCAACGGCAGGATGGCAGGACTGAGGCACCAAGACGGGGAGAGCCCTCGGCACTAATGAGGAGAAGTCCATGACCGTCGGAATTACGGAACTCCCGCCCGAGGGCATGCAGCTCGGCGGCGTCGCCCTGGCCGGCGACGCCGAACGCGGGACGAAGACCACCGAGGGGCTCAGCCTGCTGTTCACCACGGCCGGGATCACCGTGCAGGGTCCCCAGCCTCAGATCGAGCGGCTGTTGGTGTGGTCGGGGTTGGATTCGGCCTCGTGCCGCGAGAAGGTCGTGTTGCCCGACGGGCGCAACGCCGCCGTCATGGAGCTGACCTCGGGCGGTCAGTCCATCCGGTTCCTCTTCCCCACCGAGTCGGTCACGCCGGGCCAGGCCGCCTATCTCGACCAGGCCCTTCCGCACTGGCTGGCCCGGTACAAGGGGGCACCTGCCCGCACCGGCGCACCGCCGCGGCCGGAGCGGGAAACCGGCTCGAACCCACCGCCCCCGCCTCCACCCCCCGATGACCACCGACCCGCCGTCGCACCTGGCGGCGCCGGCCGCAGCCGGTGCCGCCGCGGCACGGAGTGGTGGCCGGCGCAGCCGCTGCCGGGGGAGCACCGATGGCAGCGGCGTCCCCGCATCTCCCCGCCCCGGCTCGGCGCGGCCCCGCCGGCGCCCCAGGCCCCGCCGCCCCCTCCTCCACCGTCGGCCTATGAGGCCGCACCCTCGTTCACCCCTGCGCCGCCCGGCACCACGCCGCCGGGCCCCGGAACACCCGCGGCCGGCGCCGGATGGGCGCCCCCGCCCGACCCGGTGACGGACGGTTCGGCCTGGTCCGGTCCTCCGGCCGGGGACGCCGTGATGGCGCCACCGCCTCAGAAGTCGAGCCGCTGGCGCAAGGACAAGACACCGGAAGCGCCGTCGGCCCCCGTCTCGTACCAGACCTCCGCCGATCCCTCACAGGCCCCCTTCGCACCACCGAACGATCCGGTCCGACTCGACCAGACGACCCTGCCCCCTCCCCCGCCCGACGCTCCCGGCTACCCGACGGCCGCCGGTCCCGCCGTCTGGGACCACCGGTCGATCCGGTCACCGGCGATGCGCTGTGGGAGGGGCAGCCCGGCTCCCCGGTTACGGCGGCGCCGGAGCTGGCCACCCCGGTCAAGGGCAGGGCCAAGCGCAAGGCGGCCCGGGCCGACAAGGCCGCGTCGGCGGCATCGGCCGCCGCCATGGCGTCGGTGGCGGCGGTGGGAGCGCCCGGACCCGATGCGGCCACGTTGGGAGCTCCTCCCGTACCCGGAGTCGACTCGGGCTTCGGGGCACCGGCCAAATCCATGCCGGCCACCACCCCCTTCGATCCGACCGTCGCCACCCCACCCCCCGGCGAGCCCGGCGGGGCCTACGGGTCGGCGGCACCCGAGGAGCGGCCGCGCCGGCGCAACAGCCGCCTCCTGGCCCTGCTGCTCGTGGCCCTGGTGGTCGTGGTGGCCGCCATCGGCTACTTCGTCGTACAAGCGGCACCAGGACTCGAACACGCACCGCAACCACGGTCGCCGTGGTGCCGGCGACGACGGCGGCCACGGCGCTGGCGGCGTCCGTCAACCTCCACCAGAACGACCTGCCCGCCGGTTGGGCCCCGAGCACCGCTGCCGGGCAACCGGTCCGGCCTCCGGTGGCCCCGGCGGCCGCACAGGCCCAGGCCAGCCGGACCCTGGCCCAGTGTCTGGGGTCCACCCCGTCGACGGTCTCGGGACTGTTCGCCGGCACGGCGCTACCGGGCCAGTCGGGCACGGCCACGTCGCCCTCGTTCCAGAGTCCCGACCGATCCGACCGTGCCGATGCACTCGGTGACCCGGGTCATGACCTCGGCGGCCGAGGCCCAGGCCCTGGCTACCCCGTTCTCCAACGCCAGCTTCGTGGCCTGCTACACCGCCTACCAGTCGTCGGTGGTCTCGGCGGCGGTGCCCGGGGCCACGGCCGCGGTCCAGTCGGTGCCGCTGACGGCCCCGTCGGGCGTCCAGTCGTTCGGCTACCTGACCACCTTGACCATCCCCAACCAGGGCACGCGAGGTCATCGGCCAGGCCTTCATCGTCGGCGGTCGCATCGAGTCCACCCTCGAGCCCACCACCGGCGGGGCCGCCGGTGCCGACGGACGCCTTCACCCCGGCGTACAACGCCATCGCCGGCCGGGTGGCGCTCGACGTCGGCAAGTAGCACGACCCGCCAGCCGGCCGTCCCCTCCGGGCGGAGAGGGGTCGGGCTCAGGCGGCCTCGGGGGTCAGGCGGGCGATGGCGGCCAGGGCCCGGTAGGCGGCCTCGGCCGGACCGGTCTCGTCCGGTCGGAGCAGGTTGGCCATGATGCGGAGGATCCAGCTCATCAGGGGCTCGGAGTGGATGCCCGTCCCCACGCACAGCTGCATGAGCTCGGGCCGGCTGATCACCCGGATGAAGGCCCGGGCCACCCGGTAGTAGAGCCCGTAGGCGTCCTCGAGCCGCGTCTCGTAGCGGAGCAGGGCGTCGACCCCGTCGCCGGACAGGGCCTCGCCCAGCGAGGCCGCGGCCAGCCGTCCGCTCTCGTAGCCGTAGGCGATGCCCTCGCCGTTGAACGGGTTGATCGAGCCGCCGGCGTCGCCCACCACCAGGGTGGTGGCCCCGACCCGGGGACCGACGGCCAGGCCCATGGGGAGCTTGCCCGCCGGTGGGGGGGCCGAGGGCCGTCGCCGGTGTCAGCTCCCACTCCTTCGGGGCGTAGGCCACGAAGTGCTCCATCAGCGTCGAGGTGTTGACCCCCTTCCAGCGGCGGTCGGTGGACAGCAGGCCCACCCCGACGTTGACCCGGCCGTCGCCCAACGGGAAGATCCAGCCGTAGCCCGGGACCACGCCGCCGTCGCCGTCCCTGATGTCGAGGTGGGACTCGATGAACGGCTGGTCGTGCCCCGGCGACGTGTAGTAGCCCCGCAGGGCCATGCCCATGGGCTGGTCGCGGTCCCGGCCGTGCCCAGGGCCCGACCGAACCGCGAGTTGGCCCCGTCGGCCACCACCACGTAGCGGGCCCGGATCGGACCGGGTGGCCCCGGTGGCCTTGTCCTTCACCACCGCGCCCACACAGGAGGGGAGCCGGGTCGACGACCGGGCCCGTGCCCGCCGGCGGAGTGCTGTCGTCGAGGATGGGCTCGACGGCCTCGGTGCCCTGCCACACGGTGGCGCCGGCCTTGACGGCCCGCTCGTTGACGATGGCGTCGAGGTCGTGCCTGGTGATCACGTAGCCGTAGGAGGGGAAGGTCGGGTGCTCGGGCCAGGGGAGGTCGAGCACCCGGCCGAAGGCGTGGGCCCGCAGGCCCGTGTAGCGGTGGGCCCCGGCCAGGGCTCCCTCGACGCCCATGTCGGCGATCTGGCGCACCGACCGCGGGGTGAGCCCGTCGCCGCAGGTCTTCTCGCGGGGGAACACCTTCTTCTCCACCAGGGCCACGTCCCAGCCCGCCTCGGCCAGCCAGTAGGCGCAGGAGGAGCCGGCCGGGCCGCCCCCCACCACCAGGACGTCGTGGACGTGCCCGGGCTCCCGGGAGCCGGCGATCCGGGCTGGTGGCGGGGGCCGGTCCGGCGGTCGATCGACCGGCGGGCAGGAGAGGGGTGGTGGGGCTCACGACCGCCAATGCTAGGTGGGGCGCGACCGGCCCGGCACACCCGGCGGACACGCGAATCGCCGCCGACGGGCCGGCATCCCCACCGATGTGCTTGCACGAAGGGGTGCGTGGTAAAAACAAGTCCCTGTGGACGACTATCTGCCGATTCTGATCCTCCTCATCCTGGGGTTCCTGTTCGCCGCCCTCTCCTTCGTGGCCTCGGCCCTCATGGCGCCCACCAAGCGGCCCACCGCGGCCAAGACCGCCCCCTACGAGTGCGGCATCGTGCCCGGCATCGAGCCGCCCACCCGCTTCCCGGTCCGCTTCTACCTGGTGGCCATGATCTTCATCATCTTCGACATCGAGATCGTCTTCCTCTACCCGTGGGCGGTGATCTTCCACCAGCTGGGCAGCTTCGGCCTGGTCGAGGTGGTGGTCTTCGCCGCCGTGGTCTTCATCTCCTTCCTCTTCCTGGTCAGCAACGGGGCCCTCAGCTGGGGCCCGGCCAAGCATCTGGTCGGCGCCATGCCCTCCCGCACCTCGGAGTCGACCATCGCCCGCATCAGTGCCGGACCGGGGGGTCCCGGCGGCTCGACCGCGCGCGGGACGAGGTCCCCCACGGATCCCGCGGTTCCCGTGATCACCGATCCAGACGCCCCGACGACCGGAGAGCCGGCCACCGCGCCGAGCGGACCCGGCCGCGCCGCGTAGAACGAGGGAGGCGGCGGCCCATGGGTCTCGAAGACCTGCAGCACAACTTCCTCACCGGGCGGCTCGAGGACCTGGTCAAGTGGGCCCGGACCTACTCCATGTGGCCGGCCACCTTCGGGCTGGCCTGCTGCGCCATCGAGATGATGTCGGTGGGCGCCGCCGACTTCGACCTGGCCCGCTTCGGCATGGAGGTGTTCCGGGCCTCGCCCCGCCAGGCCGACCTGATGATCGTGGCCGGTCGGGTGTCGCAGAAGATGGCCCCGGTGCTCCGTCAGGTCTACGACCAGATGATGGAGCCCAAGTGGGTGCTGTCCATGGGGGTGTGCGCCAGCACCGGCGGCATGTTCAACAACTACGCCATCGTCCAGGGCGTGGACCAGATCGTCCCGGTGGACGTCTACGCCCCCGGGCTGCCCTCCGACCCCCGAGACCCTGATGCACGCCATCCTCACCCTCCACGAGAAGGTGCGGACCAACGACATCACCCACCGCCAGCCGGTCGAGCTGCGGCCGGCCTCCGACGGGCCCCAGGACGGCTCGGAGGGCCACGACGAGGGCGTCGACACCGACGACGCCCGGACCCACGCGGACGAGACCACCACGGGCTGGACCCCGGACCGGCCCGACGCCGTCCATCTGGGGACCCCCAAGCGCAACCCGGTCATCGCCCGCAGCGTGGGCGAGCCCCTGTGAGCCCGGACGACGCCACCGAGCGTGGTCGACGAGCCGACGGCGCCCAGCGGGTCGGGGGGCGGGTCGTCGCGGGCCCCGGGCCGTCCGCACCAGGAGGTGGTCTTCCCCACCCGGGAGCAGTACGTCGGGGTGGTGGAGGAGTACAAGGACGGCGGGTTCGAGATGTGCGCCGACCTGTGCGCCGTCGACTACCTGGCCCACCCGCGGCCGCCGCCTGCCCGAGGGCGTGCGTCCCGAGCGGTTCGAGGTGGTGGTCAACCTGCTGTCGCTGAGCCAGGCCCGCCGGGTGCGGGTCCGGGTGCAGGTGCCCGAGGCCGACGCCGTGGTCGCCGACCCTCTTCGAGCTCTACCCCGGGGTCGAGGCCATGGAGCGTGAGGCCTACGACCTCTTCGGCATCGTGTTCGTCGGCCACCCCGACATGACCCGCATCCTCCTGCCCGAGGACTGGGAGGGCCATCCGCTGCGCAAGGACTACGGGGTGGGCCGGGTGCCGGTGCAGTTCAAGGGAGCACCGGGCCCGAGATGAGCGATGTGACAGCCACGTCCCCGGCGGACGATGCCGGCGTCGGCCGAGCCCCATCCCGACACCGTGCTCGACCCACCCGCTCTCGGGTGACGCCTTCTCTGGCCCCGGGCCCCGGCGGCGAGGCCGAGGGCCTGGTGGCCGAGACCTCCGAGGGCCCCCAGGAGCTGAGCCGGCGCTCGGAGACCGACCCGGACGAGCTGCGCCGTGAGGTGGGCGCCGTGCTCCGGCTGCCCGAGGGCGTGGCCGTCGACCCCTCCGACATCGACATCGAGCAGTCCGACGACGAGACCATGATCATCAACATGGGCCCGCAGCACCCCTCCACCCACGGGGTGCTGCGGCTGATGCTGGAGCTGGACGGCGAGACGGTGCTGCGGACCAAGCCGGTCATCGGCTACCTCCACACCGGCATGGAGAAGACGGCCGAGGAGCTGACCTACGTCCAGGGGTCGACCAACGTCACCCGCATGGACTACCTGGCCCCGCTCCACAACGAGCTGGTGCTGTCCCTGGCCGTCGAGGCGCTGCTGGGCGTGGAGATGCCGCCGCGGTCCGACTGGATCCGCATGCTGCTGGTCGAGCTCAACCGGGTCTCCTCCCACCTGATGTGGATGGCCACCAACGGCATGGACATCGGGTCCACGTCCATGATGATCTACGGCTTCCGCGAGCGCGAGATGATCCTGGCCTTCTTCGAGAAGACCACCGGCCTGCGGATGAACCACAACTTCATCCGCCCCGGCGGCACCGCCGCCGACCTGCCCGACGGGTGGGAGGACGACGTCACCATCATCTGCGACACCGTCCTGCCCCGCACCGACGAGTACGACGAGCTGCTCACCGGCCAGCCGGTGTTCCGCCAGCGGTCCGAGGGCATCGGCGGACTGTCGGCCGAGGAGGCCCTGGCCCTCTCCCTCACCGGTCCCATCCTGCGGTCCACCGGGGTGCCCTGGGACCTGCGCCGGTCCATGCCCTACCTCCGCTACGACGAGGTGGACTTCGACGTCATCGTCGGGACCTACGGCGACAACTTCGACCGCTACTCGATCCGCCTCAACGAGATCCGGGAGTCGATCCGGATCATCCGCCAGATCGTCGAGAAGATGCCGGCCGGCGACTACCGGGTCCAGGACAAGAAGGTCACCCCGCCGCCCCGGGGCCGGATCGACGAGTCGATGGAGGCCCTCATCCACCACTTCAAGGTGTTCACCGAGGGGTTCAAGGTGCCCGAGGGCGAGGTCTACGTGGCCGTCGAGTCCCCGCGGGGCGAGCTCGGCTGCTACCTGGTGTCCGACGGGTCGCCCAAGCCCTACCGGATGCACATCCGGGGGCCGAGCTTCGTCAACCTGCAGGGCCTGCCCCTCATGATGCGCGGCGGCCTGCTGGCCGACGCCGTGGCCGTGTGCTCATCGGTCGACCCGGTGATGGGGGAGGTGGACCGGTGACCGACCCGGCCACGCCCACCCCGGTGGGCGCCCCCCGCCGGGCCGGGGCGCTACCGCGCCCCCGAGCCCAGCCACCTGTCGCGCCGACACCGCTGGCCGAGGCCCGCCGGCTGATCGCCCTGTACCCCGAGCCCCGCTCGGCCCTCATCCCCCTCTGCCACCTGGCCCAGGAGCAGGACGGCTGGCTGACCCCCGAGGCCATGGTGGACATCGCCGCGCTGGTCGGGGTGACCCCCACCGAGGTGCTCGGCACCGCCTCCTTCTACGACATGCTCCACACCGAGCCGGTGGGCAGCCACGTGGTGGCGGTGTGCACCAACATCGCCTGCCTGCTGGGCGGGGCGGCCGAGCTGCTGGAGCACGCCGAGGCGTCGCCTCGGGCGTCAACGCCGGGGGCACCACCGCCGACGGGGCCATCACCCTGGAGGAGGCCGAGTGCCTGGCCGACTGCGACCGGGCCCCCGTGCGTGCAGGTCAACCACCGCTTCGTGGGGGCCCAGACCGCCGGCCAGCTTCGATGCCCTGGTGGCCGACCTGCGGGCCGGGGCCCGGTCGGCCGACATCCCGCCGCACGGCACCCTGAACCGGGTGCGGCGGACCACCGGCCTCGAGGCCGACCCCGACCGGGTGGCCGCCGAGCGGGCGGCCATGGCCGAGGCCCAGGCCGGCCGGGCCGCCGAGGCCGAGGCGGCCAAGACCACCGTGGCCGGAGGAGCGGGCCGCGGGGGAGGGGCCGGCTGATGGCCATCACCGACCCGCCCAAGATCGTCACCAGCCGGCTGGGCCACGACGACTCCCACACCCTCGAGCGCGTACCTGGCCACCGGCGGCTACGAGGGCCTGCGCAAGGCCCTGACCATGACCCCCGAGGCGGTGGCCGCCGAGGTGGACGCGGCCAGCCTGCTCGGGCCGGGGCGGCGCCGGCTTCCCGGCCGGCCGCAAGTGGGCCATGCTGCGCAAGAGCCCGGTGACCTACCTGGTGGTCAACGGCGACGAGAGCGAGCCGGCCACCTTCAAGGACCACCTGCTGGTGGAGCGGGACCCCCACCAGCTCATCGAGGGCGTGGTCATCGCCGCCTACGCCCTGCAGGTCACCCGGGTGTTCATCTTCATCCGGGGCGAGTTCGCCCTCGGCCTCGAGCGGGTGCAGGCCGCCCTCAACGACGCCTACTGCCCACGGGGCGGTGGGGGCGGACATCTTCGGGTCCGGGTTCTCGGTCGACGTGGTGGTCCACCCGGGAGCGGGCGCCTACATCTGCGGCGAGGAGACCGCCCTGCTCGAGTCGCTGGAGGGCAAGCGGGGATTCCCCCGCATCAAGCCCCCGTTCTTCCCCGCCGCCATCGGCCTCTACGGCGCAGCCCACCGTGGTCAACAACGTGGAGACCATGTCCAACCTGCCCTGGATCGTGACCAACGGCGGGTGCGGCCTTCGCCGCCCTCGGCGAGGGCCGCTCCACCGGGACCCGGCTGTTCGCCCTGGCCGGTCACGTCAACAACCCCGGCGTCTTCGAGCTCGAGATGGTCAAGACCACCTTCAACGACCTGATCAACGCCCCGGTGCTGGGGGGCGGGATCCCCCACGGCCGGGGCCTCAAGGCCTTCATCCCCGGAGGGGTGTCGGCCCCGTGGTTCGGTCCCGACCAGATCGACCTCCCCCTCGGCCAGGACGAGGTGGCCGAGGCCGGCTCCATGCTGGGGTCGGGGTCCATCGTGGTCATGGACGACCACACCTGTGCGGTGCGGGCGGCGTGGCGCATCACCAAGTTCTTCTCCCGCGAGTCGTGCGGCCAGTGCACCCCGTGCCGGGAGGGAGCGGGGTGGCTGGAGAGGATCATGGAGCGCATCGAGACCGGCCTGGGCCGCGAGGAGGACCTCGACCTGCTGCTCGACGCCTGCGACAACATCGCCCCCGGCCTGACCTGGCCGCCCCAGCAGACCACCATCTGCGTGCTCGGGCCCGTCCATCCCCTCGTCCATCGGCTCGGCCATCGAGATGTTCCGCGACGAGTTCCTCGTCCACATCAAGGAGGGGGGCTGCCCCTATGAGTGAGCCGACCACCCCTCCGACCGGGGCGTCCACGGTCGCCACCGTCAGCGGCGACCACGCCGTGGCCTCCGAGGCCGCCGCCCCCCGGTGGAGCAGGTCACCTTCACCCTCGACGGCCGCCAGGTCACCGCCGACAAGGGCGAGATGCTGATCGCCGCGGCCGAGCAGGGCCGGGACCTTCATCCCCCGGTTCTGCTACCACCCCCGCATGAAGTCGGTGGGGGTGTGCCGGATGTGCCTGGTCGAGGTGAGCGGCCCCCGCGGCGCCACCCTCCAGCCCAGCTGCTTCGTCGAGGTCCAGTCCGGCGCGGAGGTGGTGACCGACTCCGACAAGGTCAAGAAGGCCCAGGACGGGGTGCTCGAGTTCCTGCTGATCAACCACCCCCTGGACTGCCCGGTGTGCGACAAGGGCGGCGAGTGTCCCCTCCAGGACCAGACGCTGGCCTACGGACCGGGGGAGACCCGGTTCGTGGAGGAGAAGCGCCACTTCGAGAAGCCCATCCCCATCTCGGAGCTGGTGCTGTTGGACCGGGAGCGGTGCATCCAGTGCAGCCGCTGCACCCGTTTCGCCGACGAGGTCGCCGGGGAGGCCCAGATCGACTTCATCGGGCGCGGCGAGCACCTCGAGGTCAACACCTTCCCCGAGCTCCCCTTCGCCTCCTACTTCTCCGGCAACACCGTCCAGATCTGCCCGGTGGGGGCGCTGACGGCGGCGCCGTACCGGTTCGCGGCCCGCCCCTGGGACCTCGACCAGGTGGAGTCCACCTGCACCACCTGCTCGGTGGGATGCCGGGTGGCCGTCCAGTCGTCGGCCAACCGGGTGACCCGGCTGCTGGGCATCGACGTCGACCCGGTCAACCACGGATGGCTGTGCGACAAGGGCCGGTTCGCCTTCGACGCCGTGAACAGCGAGGACCGCCTCACCGAGCCGATGGTGAGGAAGGACGGGACGCTGGTGGCGGTGTCGTGGTACGAGGCGCTGGGCGCGGTGGCCGAGGGTCTGAAGCGGTCGGTCGAGGCCGGGGGAGCCGGACTCGGTCGGCGTCATCGGCGGGGCCCGGTTGACCAACGAAGGGGCCTACGCCTGGACCAAGCTGGCCAAGGGCGTCCTCGGCACCGACTCGGTCGACGCCCAGCTGGGTGACGGGCTGCCGGCCGAGGTGGTGCTGGGCCTGCCCCGGGCCACCATCGACCAGGCCGCCTCGGCCGACACGGTGATCCTGTTGACCGGCGACATCAGAGAGGAGGTACCAGTCCTCTTCCTCCGCCTGCGCTCGGCCGTGGTCGACGGGAACCTCGACGTGGTGGAGCTCTCGCCGGCGGCCACGTCCATGACCGAGTACGCGGCGGCCTCCCTCCGTTACAGCCCGGCCGGGGCCACCGGCCTGGCCGGGCGCGGTCGTCGACACCGCCCGTCCGACACCGCCGGGCCTCGACGTCGACGCCCTGGACCGGGCCCGGGAGCTGGTGGCGGCGAAGGACGTGGTGGTCGTGGTGGGCCGTCCGTCCCTGTCCGAGGACGGGGCCCTGGTGGCCGAGGCGGCCCAGGCCCTGGCCCAGGCCCTCCCCGGCGCCCGGTTCCTGACCGCCCTGCGCCGGGGCAACGTGCACGGTGCCCTGGACATGGGGATGGCCCCGGGCATCCTCCCCGGCCGGGTCTCCCTCGACGACGGACGCGCCTGGTTCAGCGAGGCCTGGGGCTCGGTGCCCGGCCAACGGGGACGGGACACCGCCGGCATCCTGGCCGCGGCGGCCGACGTTCCCGAGGAGGGCAGCCGCATCCGCTCCCTGGTGTTGCTGGGTGCCGATCCGGTCGGCGACTTCCCCGACGCCGGCCTGGCCCGCCGGGCCCTGGACGGGGTCGAGTTCGTGGTGGCCGTGGCGTCCGCCCCGGGGTCGGCGACCGAGGTGGCCGACGTGGTCCTGCCCGCCGCCGAGGCCCATGAGCGTGCCGGGCACCACCACCAACATCGAGGGCCGGATCAGCCGCCTGGGCCAGAAGCTGGTGCCGCCCGGCCAGGCCTGGCCCGACTGGATGATCGCCTCGGAGCTGGCCGTACACCTCGAGGCGGAACTGGGACTGGACTCGGTGGGTGACGTCTGGGACGAGGTCGAGCGCCTGGCCCCGGCGTACCGGGGGGTGACCCGGGCCGTCCTCGACGGAGTGGGGGCCGGCGACGGTGTGGTCGCCCCCCTGGTGGCCAGTGCCGTCACCCTCGGCCGTCGGCACGCCCAGGCCCCGCTCGACCCCATCGCCGTCCCCGGGGTGGAGTCGGTGGAACGACAGGGCGCCCCGACCCGGGCCGGACTGGCCGAGGCCCCGACGGCCGGCCTCGGCACCGGCCTCGGCGCCGGCGACCTCACCGGTCGGGAGGAGGACCGGGGCGATGCCCCGTCCCGCCCGGCCACCCTGGCGGGACCGGTGGCGCTCGACGTGCCCCACGTGGTCCCGAACGACCGCTACTCGTACCGGCTGGTGGCGTCCCGCGTCCTCTACGACCAGGGTGCGGCCGTGTCCTCGGTGCCGGCCCTGGCCGGACTGGTGCAGGCCTCCCCCCTGCGGGCCAACCCCCTCGACCTCGACGAGCTCGGGGTGTCCCCGGGGGGATCGGTCCGGTTACGTACGGCCGCCGCCGCCACGGTCCATGCGGTGGTGGCCGACGGCTCGCTGCCCCGCAAGGTGGTGGCCGCCGACTTCAACGTCCCGTTGGACGAGGGCACCGTGGCCGACCTCATCGACGCCACCGCACCGGTGGTCGAGCTCCGGCTGGAGAGCCTGTGACCGGCCTCCTCGGAGTCATCCATCCCCTGCTGGCCGAAGGCGACCCGATCTACAACAACGGCGTCGGCTGGGCGGTCTTCCTCATCGTTCTCATCAAGGTGCTGGTGGTCTTCGGCTTCCTGATGGTGTCGGTCATGCTGATGATCTGGTTCGAGCGGAAGGTCATCTCGGACATGCAGAGCCGGATCGGGCCCAACCGGGCCGGGCCCTTCGGTATCGCCCAGACCCTGGCCGACGGCATCAAGCTGTTCTTCAAGGAGGACCTGATACCCGACCAGGCCGACCGGTTCGTCTTCAAGTTGGCCCCCTACCTGACCATCATCCCGGCCTTCCTCGTCTTCGCCATCGTGCCATTCGGCGGCGAGGTGACCATCGCCGGACACCACTTCGAACTGCAGCTGGCCGATCCGCCCATGGGCATCCTGTTCCTGCTGGCCATGTCCTCCATCGGCGTCTACGGCATCATGCTGGCCGGCTGGTCGTCGGGGTCCAAATACCCGCTGCTGGGCTCGGTGCGGGCCTCGGCCCAGATGATCTCCTACGAGGCGGCCCTGGGCATGACCGTGGTCACCGTGGTGCTGATCACCGGCTCGTTGTCCACCCGCACCATCGTCGACGCCCAGGCCGGCCACCTGTGGCAGTGGAACGCAATCCGGCTCGGCGTGGTGCCCTTCGTCATCTTCTTCATCGCCATCATCGCTGAGACCAACCGCCCCCCCTTCGACCTGGTCGAGGCGGACTCCGAGCTGGTCGGCGGGTTCGTCACCGAATACTCCTCCATCCGTTTCGCCCTGTTCTTCCTGGCCGAGTTCATGAACACCATCACCATGTCGGCCATCACCGTGACCCTGTTCTTCGGAGGACCCGACGGCCCCGTCCCCCACATCCCCCACCTGTACTGGCTGTGGCCCATCCTGTGGTTCCTGGGGAAGACCATCATCTTCCTGTTCATCTTCGTGTGGCTGCGGGCGGCCCTGCCCCGTCTCCGCTACGACCAGCTCATGGACCTGGGCTGGAAGAAGCTGATCCCGTTGTCGCTGGGCTGGCTGCTCATCGTGGCCGGCTTCATCATCGACGGCTGGTGGGGCCTGGGCATGGCCCTGGCCGTGGTGGCCGCGGCCATCATCATCACCCGGGCCTTCGCCATCGGCTCCGAGCGCGAGGCCACGCGGGCCATCGTGCCGGCGGTGGGGGTACGGCTGTGGACCCGTCCGCCCGAGCCCACCCCTGAGCCCACCCCTGGTCCGGGTCCCGATCCCACGGTCGCCACGTCGGCCGCCCCGTCCCGCCAAGGAGGAGGCACCTGATGGCTGATTCCGAACCGACGCCCCAGCCGCCCCGGCAGAGGCAGAACTTCCTGGGCGGGTTCAAGCTGACCCTCGAACACCTGGGCCGGCCGCCGGTCACCCGCCAGTATCCGGAGGAGAAGCGGCCCAAGCAGCCCCGCCAGCACGGTCGCCATGTCCTCAACCGCTACGAGGATGGCATGGAGAAGTGCATCGGCTGCGAGCTGTGCGCCGGTGTGTGCCCGGCCGACTGCATCTACGTGCGCGGCCTCGACAACCCCCCGGACCATCCGGTGTCGCCGGGGGAGCGCTACGGCTACGTCTACGAGATCAACTTCCTGCGCTGCATCCACTGCGACCTGTGCGTGGAGGCCTGCCCCACCGAGGCCATCACCGAGTCCAAGCTGATGGAGTTCTCCTTCACCAACCGCAACGACGCCATCTACACCAAAGAGGAGCTGCTGGTCGACGACGACGGCAAGCCCCGGCACCTGCCGTGGGAGGACTGGCGGGAGGACGACGACCTCCACACCTCGGGCTGGATGCGGGCCACCTCGCCCTCGGGCAGTGCCGAGTTCGAGGGGCAGGTGCAGTGGTCGGGGGAGCTCGGCTTCGGCGTGCGTGCCCCCGAGGGCGGCCAGTCGGTGCACCGTGACGACGCCACCACCGGCAGCCGGCAGCTGCGTGACACCCTCGAGCGCCACCTCATCCCCGCCGACATGCCGGCGGACAAGCGGGGACCGAGAGGGGCCATCGGCCGCATGCTGGAGAAGGCGGAGCGCTTCGCCCCCGGGGCGGGCCGGAAGCACCGGGAGAAGGCCGACGCCGACTACGCCGCCGCCAAGGTGGCCGGCAACGCCGAACGGGACGAGTCGGTGAGCGGCGGGCCGGGATCGCCGGGCACTCCGACCGCCGTCGACCCACCGGGATCGGGCGGCTCCTGATGGTCGGAGCGCTCGGGTCGGCCCTGGTCGCGGCCTCCAGCACCGCCGTCCACGCCTCGTGGGTCGACGTGGGCACGTTCTCCGTGGCCGCGGCCATCATCCTGGCCGGGGCCGTGGGCGTGGTGGTGGCCCGCAACCCCGTCCACTCGGCGCTCATGCTGGTGATGACCCTGTTCGGGGTGGCCGTGCTGTTCGTCCTGCAGCACGACCCGTTCCTCGCCGCCGTCCAGGTCATCGTCTACGCCGGCGCCATCGTGGTGCTGTTCCTGTTCGTCATCATGTTCCTGGGTGTCGACCGCCAGGAGAACATCGCCGCCGAGCCGCTCCGGGGCCAGCGCCCGCTGGCCATCGGTCTGGTGGTCCTCGGCACCACGGGCCTACTGCTTCTCGGCCAGGTGTCCAGGTGGACCACCGGGGCCCCGCACGTGGCCGGTGTCGACGGCGGCCGGCAGTCCAACGTCTACCTGCTCGGCAAGTCGGTCTACACCACCTACCTGTTCCCCTTCGAGGCCACCGCCGCCCTGCTGGTGATCGCGGTGGTGGGCGCGGTGGTGCTGGCCCGCCGCCCGCCGGCGACGACTGACCCCGTCGACGGTGACAGCGTCACCGTGGATGCGGGGCCGGGCACGGAAACGGGCCCGGGAACGGCGACGGGGCCGGACATGAGCGGGGACACGGGCCCGGCCGTGGATCCGGGCCCTTCCGGAGCGGATGGGCCCGGGGACGCCCCCACCGGCCAGACGGCGCCGGCGTCAGCCCCGCCGCACTCCGTCGGCTCGGTCGGCTCGGTCGGCTCGGTCGGCTCGGTCGGCTCACCCGAGGAGGCCCGGTCATGACCATCAGCGCCGGCTGGTACCTCGGCCTCGGCGTCATCCTGTTCTCCATCGGCGCCCTCGGCGTGATGATCCGGCGCAACGTGCTGGTCATGCTCATGTGCGTGGAGCTGATGCTCAACGCCGCCAACCTGACCTTCGTGACCTTCGCCCGCCAGTTGCACGACATCGGCGGCCAGGTGCTGGTCTTCTTCGTGCTGGTGGTGGCGGCGGCCGAAGTGGTGGTCGGGCTGGGCCTGGTGGTGGCCATCTTCCGCCGTCGGGCCAGCGCCACCGCCGACGATCTCCACTCGATGAAGGGCTGACCGGAACGTGCTCCACGTGACCTACCTGATCATCTTGCTGCCCCTGGTCGGGTTCGCCGTCCAACTGGTGGCGGGCCGGCGCCTCGGGGACCCGGCCGCCGGCGGGGTGGCCACGGCCTTCATCGGGGCCAGCTTCCTGGTCTCCGTAGGCGTCTATCTCGACCTGCTCACGGTCAACGCCCCGGTGCGGACCTACACCCAGAACCTGTGGACGTGGATTCCGGTCGGCGACCTGCAGGTCCACGCCCGGCTCTTCGTGGATCCCCTGTCCATGACCATGGTGCTGTTCATCACCGGGATCTCCACCCTGATCCACCTGTACTCCGTGGGGTACATGAAGGGGGACAAGGACTACTCCAAGTTCTTCTTGTACATGAACCTGTTCGTGGCCTCCATGCTCATCCTGGTGCTGGGGTCCAACCTGCTGGTCACCTTCGTCGGCTGGGAGGGCGTCGGAACCTGCTCGTACTGGCTGGTGTCGTTCTGGTTCACCCGGGAGTCGGCGGCCAGTGCCGGCAAGAAGGCCTTCCTCTACAACCGGATCGGCGACGTGGGCTTCCTGTTGGCCATCTTCTTGGTCTTCGAGCGGATCCACTCGCTGGAGTACTCCACCATCTTCGCCAACATCGACCGGATCGGCCCCGGCTACGTCACCGCCATCTGCCTGCTGCTGCTGGTGGGGGTGATGGGGAAGTCGGCCCAGATCCCCCTCTTCCCGTGGCTGGCCGACGCCATGGAGGGCCCCACCCCGGTCTCCGCCCTCATCCACGCCGCCACCATGGTCACCGCCGGGGTGTACCTCCTGTGCCGGATCAACCCGCTGCTGCACGCCTCGGGCGCGGCCGCCCTGACGGTGGCCATCGTGGGCGGCCTGACCGCCTTCGTGGCCGCCACCATCGCCTGTGCCCAGCAGGACATCAAGAAGGTCCTGGCCTACTCGACGGTGTCCCAGTTGGGCTACATGTTCCTGGCCATCGGGTGCGGGGCCTACGAGGCGGCCATCTTCTTGATGGTGGCCCACGCCTTCTTCAAGGGACTGCTGTTCCTCGGGGCCGGCTCGGCCATCCACGGCCTCCACGACGAGCAGGACCTCAAACGCATGGGCAACCTGCGCCACTACATGCCTCTGACCTTCATCACCTTCGGCATCGGCTGGCTGGCCATCGCCGCCGTGCCCCCGCTGTCGGGGTTCTGGGCCAAGGGCGACGTGCTGGAGAACACCTGGGCCGCCCACCCCGCCCTCTGGGGTCTGGGCCTGCTCACCGCCCTGCTCACCGCCTACTACATGAGCCGCCTTACCGGCCTGGCCTTCTTCGGCACGGACCGGTTCGCCCTCGATGTTCCAGTCGACGTGGACACCGACATGCCTGACGCCAAGCACGCCGAAGGACCCATCGGGGAGCCGCACGAGTCGCCGCAGATCATGGTCATCCCCCTGTGGATCCTGGCCTTCTTCGCCGCCACCGCCGGCATCCTGGCCGCCTCCAACAACCACGTCTCGCTGGCCAAGTGGGTGGACCCGGTCTTCGGGTCCAACCTGTTCGACGACCACCTGAGCACCGGGGCGGTGTGGACCCTCGGCATCACCGACGCCGTCATCGCCGTCATCGGTGTGTTCATCGGCCTCCGGCTGTGGATGAACGTGGCCCAGCGACCCCGGCTCGAGGTGCCGTTCCTCCGGCACTCGTGGTACATCAACGAGCTCTACGACACCGTGTTCGGCCGGCCGTCGGAGCGGCTGGCCATTTTCAGCGCCGAGGTGATCGACCCCAAGGTGATCGACGGCGGGGTCAACGGCGTGGCCACGCTGGTCCGCCGGTCGGGGGCGCTGATCCGGCGGACCCAGACCGGGTACGTCCGCAACTACGTGCTGGGCATCGTGCTCGGCACCGTGCTGGTGCTGGCCTTCATGCTGACCCGGATGTGGTGGGGCTGATGTCGTCCACGTCGCACTTCCCGTTCCTCACCGTCCTGGTGCTGACGCCGGCAATCGGGGCCGCTGTGGTGGCCCTGATCCCGCCCCACCTGGTGGCCAAGCGCTTCCACGAGGCCATCGGAGCCCTGGTCGGCCTGTTCACCCTGGTGCTGTCGGTGGTCATCGCCGGCCAGTTCAAAGTGGGCTTCGGTGGCTACCAGCTGGTGTCCGACCACGTGTGGGCCAAGCAGCTGGGCATCCACTGGTCGCTGGGCATCGACGGGATCTCCCTGTTTCTGGTGGTCATGACGGCCCTCCTCTTCCCGCTCACCATCCTGGGCGCCCGGGGACGGCGTGACCCCCGGGCCTTCGTGGCCTGGATCCTGCTCATGGAGGCGGCCTGCCTGGGCAGCTTCGTCTCGCTCGACCTGGTGCTGTTCTTCCTCTTCTTCGAGCTGACCCTGGTGCCGGCGTACTTCATCATCGGCGGCTGGGGGTACGCCCGGCGGGGCTACGCCGCCGTCAAGTTCTTCGTCTACACCTTCGCCGGCTCGGCCTTCCTGCTGGTGGGCATCCTGGCCGTGGCCTTCCTCCACCAGTCCCAGACCGGGGTGCTGACCTTCGAGCTGCCCGCCCTTATGCACACCCACCTGTCGGGGACCGAGGGGGTCCTGCTGTTTCTGGCCTTCACCGCCGCCTTCGCCGTCAAGGCCCCGATCTTCCCCTTCCACACCTGGTCGCCCGACGCCTATGCCGAGGCCCCGACGGCCGGCGCGGTGCTGCTGGCCGCGGTCATGGCCAAGTTGGGCACGTACGGGATCATCCGTTTCGACCTCAACCTCTTCCCCCAGGCCACCCGGACACTGGCCCCGTGGCTCCTGACCCTGGCCACCATCGGCATCCTCTACGGGGCCGTCGTGGCCTGCGCCCAGCGCGACCTCAAGCGCCTACTGGCCTACTCGTCCCTGGCCCAGATCGGCTTCATCGTCCTCGGGACCTTCGCCCTCAACAGCCAGGGGCTGACCGGCGGTGTGCTCCAGATGGTCAACCACGGCCTGATCATCGCCACCCTGTTCATCGTGGTGGGCTGGATCTACGAGCGGCGCAGGACCTGGCAGGTGTCGGCGCTGAAGGGACTCCAGTGCCCGGCGCCGGTGATGGCCGGGGTGTTCACCGTGGCCATGCTGGCCTCCATCGGGGTGCCCGGCCTCAACGGGTTCGTCGGCGAGTTCCTCGTGCTGATCGGGACCTTCGTGGCCCACCGGTGGTGGGCGGTGGTGGCCATCATCGGTGTGATCGTCGCCGCCATCTACCTGCTCTGGGCCTACCAGCAGGTGTTCCACGGCGAGCCCACCGAAGAGGACAGGGCCAAGACCCGGGACCTGGGCTGGAGTGAGCGCCTGATCATCGCCCCGCTGATCATCGCCATCGTGTTCCTCGGGATCTTCCCCAAGCCGGTGCTGGACCGCATCACCCCCTCGGTCAACCAGTTGGTCGTCCACGTCGACCGGGTCACCCACACCCCGGTGCCGGCCGACCTCCAGTCGGGAACAGCCCTGGGCCGGCCGGCCGGCCCGTCGCTGACCTCGCCCTCGGCGGAAGGAGCCCCGTGATGCCATCCCTGCTGGCGGCGACGACCGCGGCCGCCCCGGTCATCCACACGCCCCACGTCGACTACCTGAGCATCCTCCCCATGCTGATCATGATGGGGGGCGCGGTGCTCCTGATGGTGGTGTCCTCGCTGTTCCGCAAGATCCTGGGGGTGGGGACGGGCACCCTTTTGGCCACGGTGACCTCCATCGCCGCCCTGGTGGCCGCCCTGGTCCAGTGGGACCACGTGGCCACCCACGGACCCTCGGTCACCATCGCCGGCGCCATCGCCTTCGACGGCTTCGACGTCTTCATCCAGATCACCGTGGCCATCGCCATGCTGCTGACGGCCCTGGTCGGGGACGGCTACCTGCGGCGGGAGGGCGTGGAGGGCCCCGAGTACCACGTGCTGGCCATGATGTCGGCCTCGGGGGCCATGATGATGGGGGCGGCCAACGACCTGATCGTGGTGTTCCTCGGACTCGAGATCATGTCCATCGCCCTCTACGTGCTGGCCGCCTTCAACCACAAGCGGGCCGAGTCCGGCGAGGCCGCCCTCAAGTACTTCGTGCTCGGCGCCTTCTCCTCGGCCGTCTTCGTCTACGGGATCGCCCTCACCTACGGGGCCACCGGATCGACCAACCTGCCCCAGATCGCCGACTACCTGTCGAAGAACGTCATCGCCAACAACGGCGTGCTCCTGGGGGGCCTGGCCCTGTTGCTGGTGGGCTTCGGCTTCAAGATCGCCGCCGTGCCCTTCCACATGTGGTCGCCCGACGTCTATCAGGGATCGCCGTCGCCGGTGACCGGGTTCATGTCGGCGGTGGCCAAGGTCGGGGCGTTCGCTGCCCTGCTCCGGGTGTTCGTCTCGACCTTGGGGACGGTGCGGACCGACTGGCAGCCGATCATCTGGGCCCTCGCCATCCTGAGCCTGGTGGTGGGGGCGGTGGTGGCCCTCATGCAGAAGGACGTCAAGCGGATGATGGCCTACTCGTCCATCAACCACGCCGGCTTCATCCTCCTCGGAGTGGAGGCGGCCACCACCCGCGGGGTGTCGGCGTCCCTCTACTACCTGTTCGCCTACACCTTCCTGACCATCGGATCGTTCGCGGTTATCACCGTGATGTCCCGCGACGGTGACACCGGCCATACCATCACCGACTACCGGGGCCTGGCCCAACGACAGCCGGTCCTGGCCCTGGCGTTCGCCGTCCTCCTGCTGGCCCAGGCGGGCATACCGTTCACCACCGGCTTCTTGGCCAAGTTCGGGGTGGTGGGGGCGGTCGTGGCCACCCACGGCTACGCCCTGGCCGCCATCGCCATGGCCTCGGCGGCGGTAGCGGCCTTCTTCTACCTACGGGTGGCCGTGACCATGTACTCGCCGGTGGGGGCCATCGCCGACCCCGTCGACGGGGACACCGGGGACGGCGCGCCGGACGGGGTCCGCCCGGCGCCGACCGGGGATGGGCACTCTGCGGCTGAGGCCGGCGCCACCACCGGTGGCGACGACCCCGGCGGGGCGGCACTCCCGGCCGACGGACTGGCCAGCCTGTCGGTGCTCACCGACGACGAACCGACCGAGGAGGTCCTCGAACGCGGTGTGGTACCCGTCCCCCTGCTGACCACGGTGTCCATCGGGCTGTGCGTGGGCTTCACCGTGGTGTTCGGGATCATCCCCGGGCCCATCCTGGACTTCGCCCACCAGGCCACCCTGCTGTTCACCTAGGCATCACCGGATCCGGGTGCAGATCCGGGTGGTCCGGATCCGGGCCCGACCGGCCGGCGCCGGCCGGCTTCGGCCGGATCCTCACTCCACGGACGCTCCCCGGGTACTGTCGACCGGGCGGGCGTCCACCACCCGACGGGGGGAAGGAGTGAACCATGGCCAATTCTCCGGGAGTTCCCGATCAGAGGTCGACAGGTCGGGCTTGGGGCAGGAAGCGGGACAACCGGGAGATCGTCCGGATCGCCGTGGCCACCATCGGCCTGGTCCTGCTCGTCGCCTTCGTCCTCGACAACAGTCGCACGGTGAAGGTCGGATTCGTTTTCTTCAGCACCAGCATCAGCCTCATCTGGGTGCTGCTCATCGCCGCCGTGCTGGGTGCCCTGGTGGACCGTCTGGTCATCCTGATCCGACAGCGGAGGAAGAAGGCCAGGGCCCCCGACCGGCCGATGTGATCAGCGGCGGAGACCCGGCGCGGAGGATCCGGCTGTCGGGGTGACCCGGGTGGCCCGCGTGGCCAGCGTCGACGGGTCCCGGCGTAGCAACTGGCTGAACGGGCCGGGCGGCACCGGGGGCGACACCAGAAAGCCCTGGCCCCGGTCGCACTGCTCGGCCCGGAGGCCGCGGAGTTGGACCGCCTCCTCGATGCCCTCGGCCAGGGTGATGAGTCCCAGGATGCGTCCCAACTCGACCAGCGTGTGGACCAGGGCGGCCCGCTCGGGGGAGCCGTCCAACTCGGCCACGAACGACCCGTCGATCTTGAGCACGTCGACGGGAAACTGCCGCAGGTAGGCCAACGACGAGTAGCCCGTGCCGAAGTCGTCGATGGCGATCATCACGCCCAGCTCCTTGAGCCGACGCAGACGGCTGACGGTGGACTCGGCGTCCCGCATCAGGCTGGACTCGGTGATCTCGAGGGTCAACTGGTCCGGTTCGAGGTCGGCCCGGGCCAGGGCCTCGGAGACGTGATCCACGAATGCCGTCGACTCCAGCTGGCGCATGGACACGTTGACCGACACCGCCATGGAGTAGCCCTCGGCCCGCCACCGGGCCGCCTGGGCACACGCCTGGAGCAGGACCCATCGGCCCACCTCGACGATGAGGCCGGACTCCTCCAGCCCGGGGATGAAGTCCAGCGGGGAGATTACGCCCTGGACGGGGTGCTGCCAGCGGATGAGGGCCTCGGCTCCGCGGATCCCCCCGTCACCCAGGTCGAAGATGGGCTGGTAGAGGAGGAAGAACTGGCCGGCGGCGACGGCGCCCTCGAGGTCCGACCGCAGGGCCAGTCGGTCGACGGCGGCGGCCTGCATGGCCGACTCGAAGAGGACCGAGATGTTGCGCCCCCGGCCTTTGGCCAGGTAGAGGGCCACGTCGGCGTCACGGAGGAGCTCCTGGGCTGACGCCCGCTGCCCGGTGGCGATTCCGATGCTGGCCGAGACCGTGATCGGAAGGTCCTCGTAGCCGGGGATGACGAACGGGGCCCGCAGGGTCTCGCGGATCCTCTCGGCGATGGGCTCGGGCCCGAGATCGAGGGAGATCCCCTCGGCCAGCACCACGAACTCGTCGCCCCCCAGCCGGCCCACGCTGTCGTCGGCCCGCAGCATGGCGACGAACCTCTCGCCCACCGCCTGGAGGAGGCGGTCACCGGCCTCGTGCCCCAGCGAGTCGTTGGCGTCCTTGAAGTGGTCGAGGTCGATGAAGAAGGCGGCCACCGGCTGGCCCGAGCGCCGCGACCGGGCCAGCATCTGCTCGGTCCGGTCGAGGATCAGCTGGCGGTTGGGCAGCCCGGTGAGGGGGTCGTGGAGGGCCCGGTGGGCCAGGAGGGCCTCGAACTCCTTGCGCTCGGTGATGTCGCGGATGTTGACCACGTACCCGTTCACCGAAGGCCGGTCCAGCTGGTTGCTGACCACGGCCTCGACCTCCCGCCAACCGCCGTGCTTGCGGAGCATCCGGAACTGCATCAGCACACTGTCCGACGGGTCGGCCAGCTCGGATCCCAGCCGGGCCGTGACCCGTTCCCGGTCCTCGGGGTGGACCAGCTCGGTCGTTCGGATCCCGATCACCTCGGCCGGCATCATTCCCAGCAGCGCGGCGATGGCCGGGCTCACGTAGGTGCAGAACCCGTCCTGGCCGATGACCAGGGTGGCGTCCGAGGAGTGCTGGATGAGCGAGCGGAACCGGTCCTCGGACAGCCGGGTGGTGGCCTCGGCCCGCTCCTTCTGCTCCATGGTGGCGCCGGCCATGCGGATGACGAAGAGCAGGATGAAGGCGCCCATGAGGGCCAGGGCGTTGGCCTGGGACAGCGAGAGGAACGACGGGAACACCTTCTGCCATACGGCCACCTGGCCCAGACCGATACCCACCAGGCTCCACAGGGCGGTGATCCGCCAGACCCGGGAGCCGGACCGGGCCACGTTCTCGAGGGCCAGGAAGGCGTAGGCCCCCCACAGGACCGGGCCCCATCCGCTCAGGTAGATGACGGCGGTGACCGCGGCGGCGTGGACGGCGATGCGGAGGTGGAGCCGACCCTGGGTCGGCCGGCCGTCGTAGAGGCGGTCAGCGATCACGCTGACCAGTGGGATGGTGATGAAGATGGCCAGCCACAGCCAGGCCGACTCCCGGGCCGCCGCCCCGAACCGCATGAGCAGGAGGAGAACGCCCAGACGCGGCCGGACCCATCAGGTAGGCCAGCATCCGGGGGTTCGAGGTCGGCCCGTGGCCCGTCCCGTCGATCCCGCGATCCCGTCGATCCCGTCGATCCCGTCGATCCGGTCGATCCGGCGGCCCCGGAACGGACGGGGGCGGAATCGACCGTGCCACGTTCGCCGTCTGGGGGACCAGGCATCCTCGACATCGCCGCTCCGATTTTGGCTTTCTCTCCCTGAGACCATCGGCCGCAACAGGTGTTGACTTAAGCAGGTAAGGGGGCGTCTTCCGGTGGGTCCGAGAGGGGGTCCGAAAGGGGGTCCGAAAGGGGGTCCGAAAGGGGCCGAAAGGGGGTCCGAATGGGTCCGAGACGGCCTTGACCCGTTCCGGGGGCCAGGCCCCCCCGGGGGACAGCAGGCCGAAACCGTCCACGGGGTGGGAGGATGGGTCCATGCGACAGTCGACGCCAGCAGAGCGGGCGGATTTCGGCCGGCAGGCCCGGGCCAAGGTGCCCCGGTCCCGGCACGGCGAGTGGTCACCCATCACCGGGCCGGACCGACCCCCTCGAGATCCTGGCCCTCCAGGGCACCACCCGCCTGCCCGACCTGGTCCCCATCCGCTACGGACGGATGGCGGCGTCGGCCTTCGCCTTCTTCCGGGGGGCGGCGGCGGTGATGGCCGCCGATCTGGCCACCGAGGACCAGTCCGGCCTGGTGGTGCAGCTGTGCGGGGACGCCCATCTGGCCAACTTCGGGCTCTACGCCGCCCCCAGCCGCGACCTGATCTTCGACGTCAACGACTTCGACGAGACCCTCCCGGGCCCGTTCGAGTGGGACATCAAGCGGCTGGCGGCCAGCCTCGAGATCGCCGCCCGCAGCCGGGGCTTCGACCGGGCCGTCCGTGCCGCCGCCGTGGAGCAGGCATCCTGCTCCTACCGCACGGCCCTGGCCGAGTTCGCCGCCATGCGGGATCTGCAGATCTGGTACCTCCGGATGGACCAGGCCACCATGGTCCGTCGGTGGGGCGCCGAGGCCGGCGCCAAACTCATCAGGAACTTCCAACGCACCGTGGCCAAGGCACAGTCCAAGGACCATCTGGCCGCCCTGGCCAAGCTGACCGTCGAGGTCGACGGTGGGTTGCGGTTCAAGGAGAACCCCCCGTTGATCGTCCCGGCCGAGTCGGTGTTCACCGACGTGTACTCGAAGCAGACCGTCGAGCATCTCTACGACGCGTTGGGCCAGTACCGCCATACCCTCTCCGGCGACCGGCAGCGGTTGCTCGAGAAGTACGACTTCGTCGACCTGGCTCGCAAGGTGGTGGGTGTGGGCAGCGTCGGCAGCCGCTGCTGGGTGGCCCTGTTCGTGGGCCGGGACAACGCCGACCCCCTGTTCCTGCAGATCAAGGAAGCCGAGGCCGCCGTGGGCGAGCCGTTCCTGGGCCGGAGCGAGTATCCCCACCACGGCCAACGGGTGGTCGAGGGTCAGCGCCTCATGCAAGGGGCCAGCGACATCTTCCTCGGGTGGGACCAGTTCACCCCCGACGACGGCATCACCCGCGACTTCTACCTGCGCCAGCTGTGGGACGGCAAGGGATCGGCGGTGATCGAGAGCATGACCCCGGACGGGCTCGCGATCTACGCCCAGATGTGCGGTTGGACCCTGGCCCGGGCCCACGCCCGTTCCGGGGACGCCATCGCCATGAGCGCCTACCTCGGTAGCGGGGACCGTTTCGACCGGGCCATGAGCCAGTTCGCCGCCTCCTACGCCGACCAGAACGAGCGGGACTTCGACGCCCTCACCGCGGCCATCGCCAGTGGGGCGGTCCAGGCCGAGACCGGCGTCTGAACCGACGAACCACCTACCGACCGCAGGCCCGGGCGGCAGTTCAGGTCAGACCGCCCGCGTCAGGTCAGTTCGGGTTGCTCCGGGCCGGTCGGTCCGGGGGGCGTGACCGTCCAGTCGATGGTGATGGGCCGGTTGGTGAAGATACGGGGCCGGCCGACGTGGGCCGGTCGGTCGGTGGTCCAGGCGGCCGGGGAGGCCAGGGTGAGCCCGGCCAGGCCCCGCAGGGCGTCGTCGTAGCCGGAGCGCAGCCAGGCGAAACGCCGCCAGCACTGCTCCCGGTCAGCCTCGGGTACCGGCAGCAGCGGATGGAGCCGGTCGAGGGCGGCGATGTACTCGTCCCGGCGCAGGGAGATGTCCGGGGCCGGCTCGCCGGCCCGGGCCAGCAACGCCATGACCCGAGCCGGGGGCTCGATGGGCAGGCCGGCTGACCGCCCGATGGTGACCATGGTGGGGACGCCGTAGGCCAGGGCCATCATTGGGCCCTTGATCTCCTCGGTGGCGTGCTGCTCGGTGCTGAAGTCCGACGCCGACAGCAGCAGGGCAGCGGCGTCCAACAAGGAGCCCACCGACGCCACCCAGGACTCGGCGACAGAGGCCTCGGGGAAGTAGCACAGGGCCGGGAAGGCGGTGTGGGTCTGGTCGAGGTCGAGGATCCAGCTGGCCGAGGTCCGCCACAGCTCGGGATTGTCCAGGGCGTCCAGGAGCTGCAGGTTGGCGAGCAGGTTGACCGGGGACGGCGGGGTTCCGGCGAAGGGCTTCAGCACGCTGATCCCTTTCGCCCGCTCGTGGTGGGCGGCGTAGATGGTGGGGAGGTAGCTGATCAACAGAGCCACCAGACCCAATCCGATGGTGGCCTCGACAAAGGTGAGCCAGATGCGGCCCGTGCCCTCGGGCTCGGCGAACCCCAACGTAAACAGGGACGATCCGCTGATCTCGAACGATCGCTGTGCCGGGTCGTGGCTGATGGCCCAGAAGACGAACGAAAAGCCGAGGGTGACCGTGAGCATCCACACCAGGGGCAGGCTGACCAGGGCCACCGGGGCGTAGAGGGCGCGCAGGTTGGCCTGGCGGTCCTTGTTCCTCCAGTTGTGGACGAGGATCCGATCGGCCACGGCGAAGACCAACCGGGCGATCCGGGTGTAGCCGTCGCGGGGGAGCACCACGGTCTCCAGGGCCGAGATGAGCACGGCGAACACCAGGGCCACACCGAACACCGCGGCGGCGACGCGTTCCACGATCACCGTACGGTCACGCCCCCTCAGTCGACGCGGTTGTCGACGTGACTGGCGACGCGGTTGTCGACGGGGCCGGGGTCACCGGGCCGGCCGGGTCCGTGGTGGCTGCCGGTTTCGCCCCGCGGCGCCCCGTCCGGAGGTCGGCCGGGGTATCGGGCAACCATGCACTGGCCACGTAGGTCACCACCACGGCCACGATCACCAACGGGGCCACGCTCAGTCCGTCGCTGGACAGCAACACCGTGGCCAGCAAGGTGGCGGTCATGGGCAGCTTCAACATGACAGTGGCCATGGCCCCGATGCCCATGGCCACTGCCGGCACCAGCACCAGGCCGGGGAGGTGGGACGCCGCCACTCCGATGGCACCGCCGATGAACAGGGACGGGAACACCGGCCCGCCCCGGAAACTGGACAGGGAGAGCCCGTAGGCGGCCGACTTGCAGGCGATCAGCAGCACCAGGGCCCCGACGGTCCAGGCGGACGGGTGGAGTACCAGGCCGGGGAGGGCCGACTGGCCGGAGAAGAGGACCTCGGAGAAGTCGTGGCCGGTGCCTTCGGCGAAAAGGATGGCCAGGGCGGCCACCCCGAGGCCTACCACCGGCATGAGGAGCACCATGCGCCGCTCCACCAGCGGCTGGAGCACCAGGCCGAGAAACCGGATGGCCGTGCCCAGCACTGCCGCCCCCAGGCCGAAGACGATGGCCCACAGGATCATCACCCCGGTCGGGTGACTGAAGGGGGGCAGGCCGGGGATGGCGAGAGAGAAGCTCCCGAAACCGGTCAGGGAGTCCAGCCCGATGAACACCAGCGTCCCGATGCCGGCGGCCAGTAGTCCGGGCACCAGGACCAGGCCGAGGATCGGGCCGCCCAGACCGGCTGCCTCCATCAAAAGGAAGGCCCCGAGGATGGGGGAGCCGAGGAGGGCGCTGATGGCGGCGAAGCTGCCGGCCGAGGCGATCACCACCGCCGCCATGGGCGGGGCGTCCTTCTTGACCAGGTGCACCGCCAGCGCCCCCAGACCACCGCCGATGGCGATGAGGGGTGCCTCGGGACCGAGCACGACACCCAGGCTGAGGGTGGCCAGCGAGGCCAGGATGATCCCGGGGAGTTCCGGCGCCGTGGGTGCCCCACCGGCCTTGAACCCTTCGGCCGGCTTGTGGCCGGCCGTACCCGGGAGGTAGTGGATGCTGGCGCCGACCAGCACGCCGGCGATGGCCAGCGCCGGGAGCGGCCACCACGCCGGGGTCCCGGCGAATCCCAGCTCTTTGGGCAACGAGGTGAAGATCCAGTTCTGGAGGACGGCCACCAGCTTCAAGAAGAAGTAGGCCACCGCCGAGACCGGTGCCCCGAGGAGTGCGGCCAGCACCAGTAGCTGAACATAACTCCGCGACCGGAGCATGGCCATCGGGTCGGGAGCAGGGGCGTCGGCGGGAGCAGGGGCGTCGGCGGGAGCGGTGGCCGCGCCGGGATCAGCGGGAGAGTCGGTCGGCGGGGTAGTGCTCACGGGGCCGGCCGCCGCGATCCTGCGATCACAATCCAGCCCATCCGATCCACCGGTCCCCTTCGTTCGTCTGCCGTCTGTCCCGAGGACACTAGGTCGGATCGGGGCCGCCGGCGGGCGTGGCGGCATCGCGGTGGGAGTGAACACGCCCCGGTCGGAAACCCCGCCAATCCGTCGGGGACGGGGATCCGTGGATGGACCGCCGGGGTGCCGATCACTGCAAATTCGACCGGTTGACCACTATGGTGCAGGTCGTCCCCAATCAAGGAGTACGACCGACCATGCTTGCGTACACATATCCCCTACTCAGCATCTTCTGGACGATGTTGGAGTTCTTCTTCTTCGTTCTGTGGATCTGGTTGCTCATCTACATCTTCATCGACATCTTCCGGAGCCATGACATGGGTGGGTTCGCCAAGGCCCTCTGGGTCCTGTTCGTGATCATCCTCCCGTTCCTCGGTGTCTTCGTCTATCTGATCGCCCGCGGCGGCAGCATGCACGAGCGGGCCGAGAAGCAAGCCCAACAGCAGCAGCAGGCCTTCGACGACTACGTCAAGCAGGCGGCCGGATCATCGGGTGGCAGCGCCGACGAGTTGGCCAAGCTGGCCGACCTCAAGGCCAAGGGTGTCCTGACCGATGCCGAGTTCGAAGCCCAGAAGGCCAAGATCCTGAGCTGACCCGACCTGGGTGTCATCCGGAGACGGCGGCATCGCTGCCCGATCCACACCACGGCCGTTCCCGGTGCCCGGTGCCCGGGGGCGGCCGTCGTCGCGTCCTGGGGACCGCTGACCCCGGGGGCCTCCGCTGGTCCCGACTCCGTCCCGACAGCGCCGATACAGTGGCCCGGTGACTCCTGGCGACGAAGAGCCCAGCCCCGACGCCGACCCCGCCGGACAGCAGGTCGAGGGGTTGACGCACGAGAACGAGGGGCCGAAGCAGGCCGACGTCGGCCCGAAGAAGGACAAGGGTCCACGGTGGCGGCGGATCCTCTCGTGGGTGTTGGTCGTGTTGGCGTGCCTGCTGGCCGTGGTCTCCGTGATGGTGGTCTTCGTCCGGAACCAGCTCCTCAACACCGACGCCTACGTGAGCACCATGGCCCCGCTCGCCACCAACCCGGCCATCCAGACCCAGGTAGCCACCCGGGTGAGCGAGGAGTTGATCGCCCGGACCGACCTCAGCCAACGGGTGAAGAGCGCCCTGCCGCCCAAGGCCGGCTTCCTCGTCACCCCGATCACCGACGAGGTGCAGAACGCCACCTACTCGGTCACCCTCAAACTGGTGCAGTCGCCCAAGTTCGAGCAGCTGTGGATCGCCGTCAACCGGGCTTCCCACAAGCAGCTGGTCAACGTGCTGACCGGCACCCAGCAGGGGGCCGTCAGTACCAAAAACGGGCGGATCACCATCGATCTGAGCCAGGTCGAGATCAAGGTCAAGCAGGCACTGGACGCCAAGGGGATCACCGTCTTCGACAAGGTGCCGGCGGTCAAGGGCCTCAACTACGTGCTGTTCCAGTCGGACAATCTCGTACACATCCAGAAGCTGGTGAAGTTCCTCAACAAGCTGGCCGTCGTGCTCCCGATCATCACGCTGCTGTTCTTCGCCGGTGCCATCGTGCTGGCCCGGAACCGACGGCGGGGCCTGGTGCGGGCCGCGGCCGGACTGGCCCTGTCCATGGCGCTGATCCTCATCCTGATCGCCGTGGGGCGCAATCAGTACATCGCCGGCGTCAAGCCGCCCCAGTCGCCGGCGGCCCAGTCGGCCGTGATCGACATCGTCACCACCAATCTGCGTAACGGCATTCGCATCATCCTCATCGTGGCGGCCCTGATTGCCATCGGTGGCCTGATCGCCGGCAACAGGTGGATCCGGTCCAAGGCCGGCGACATGAGGAAGCCGGGGTGGGTGACCGGTGGCCCCGTCCACGACTTCGTGGCCCGCCACCGCAAGGCCCTGCAGTGGGCGGTACTGGCCCTGGGGCTGATCATCCTGGTCATCTGGGGCAACCCCACCGCGCTGGTGGCGGTGGTCGTGGTGCTGATCACCCTGGCCGTGGTGGGGCTGGTGGGCTTGTTCGCCGGCCGGGGCCCGCGCCCGGCAGTGGCCGGCCCAACCGGTGGGTCCCCCGAGAGCGAAGGCGGGGGCGGGACCGAGGAGTGAGCGGGCCGGCGGCCCCGACGCCCCGGCCCGACGCCCGGGCGTGGTGGCGGGCTTTCGAACCCGTCCACGCCGTCACCTACTTTGCCGCCGAGTCCCGACGGGACCTGACCGCCACCGGGTTGCGCGGTTTCTGGATGGGCTACTTCGCCGCCCGCGTGGCCCCGGTGGGGGCGGTGGGTCCGGCTACTGCCATCGCCACCTTCTTCAACTTCCACCCCGCCATGGTGCGGCGGTCCCTCCCCGACGCCTGGTCCTTCGCCCCGCCCTCGGCCGTGCTGGTGGCCCGCCGCCGGTCCGCCGGCCTGGCCCTCCGTCGGCTGGATCCGTCGGTGGAGGGCGCCGCCGCCATCGTCGTCCCTCTGTTGGCCCGGGTGGTGGCGGCCGCCGACGGGTCCGGTCGGGTGCTGTTCAGTGCCAACCGTGACCTCGATCCCGTCGACGACCCGGTCGAGTCGCTGTGGCAGGCCTGCACCTGCCTCCGAGAGCACCGGGGGGACGGACATGTGGCCGCACTCACCGCAGCCGGGCTCGGCGGATGCCAGGCCCTGGTGCTCTTCGCCCTGTCCGAGGAGCTGCCGCCGGCGATGTTCCGGGACAGCCGGGGATGGTCGACCGGCGAGTGGGAGGAGGCCCGGTCCGAGCTCGATCGGCGCGGACTGGTCGACGGGGAGCGGATCACACCGCTCGGCCTCGATCTGCGACGCTCCATCGAGGAGACCACCGACGGGTTGGCCGCCCCGCCCTTCGCCGTACTGTCCGACGCCGAGGTGGCCGACTCCCACCGGGCGTTGGCGGCCCTGGCCGACCGCGTGGCCACCAGCGGGGAGATCCCCTTTCCCAACCCCATGGGACTCCCGGACCCCAGGCCGGGTTGAGGTCCGGCTGCCGCCCCGGGTTCAGGCCGCCGGGCTGGTCGGTACCGGGGTGTCGTCGGCCCGCTGACCGGGAGGAGGCGCCCCGCCGCCCGGTCCGTCGTCGCCGTCCCAGGTCCCGAACGACGACGCGATGAAGGCTTCGGTCTCCTGCTGGGCCGCCATCATGCGCTTCTCGGCCCCGGCCGCCAGGAGGCGTCCCAGCACGGGGATCTCCCACAGCGATTCGGCCCGCATGATGGCCATGACCACCGGAACCAGGTGCTCGGCGGTGTCGAACACCACGTAGCGCGGCAGCCACTCGGGCTCGTACTTGGCGTTGAACCGCCACAGGGACTCGATCTGAGCGAAGCTCGAGAGCCTCTTCAGGAACCACCGCTCGGCCCGCTGCATGGTCCCGTCGCCCTTGTCCCCCGACAGCGTGGAGCGGAGGGTGGCGAAGTTGAGGCTGAGGCCCTGGTACCCGCCGGCCCTCAGGTGCTCGATGGTGGCCACCAGGGCGAAGTCCAACAGCCCATTGGGGTGGTCGGCCGGGTCCCGCCGCATGAGGTCCAGCGAGTAGCCGTTGATGCCCGGCGCCGGGACGAACTGGCACATGGCGGCGGCGGCCCCGTCAGGGCCGCGCACCACGGCGAGCAGCAGGCCGGTGTCCCGGGGGTCGAACACCCGCCCCAGCATCATCGAGAAGCCACGCTCGTGCTCCCCCTGCCGGCTCAGGCTCATCAGGGCGGTGAGCTCGGCGGCCAACGCCGGGTCGAGATGGGCCGGATCGTGGAAGGTGGCCGTGTAGCCGTGCTTCCTGATCCGGTTGTGGGCCTGGCGCAGACCCTTCATGGACCCGCCCGACAGTGAGAACGACTGCACCCGCACGACGGCCTCGTCGCCGAGATAGATGTTGTGCATGCCCGAGTCCCGGTAGACGGGTAGCCACTCCTCGCCGGCGCCCATCACCGATGTGACCCAACCGTGACTGTCGGCGAACTTGCGGAACGCCCCCCACACCTGCTCCCGCTCGTTGCGGGGGCCGATGGGGTCGGGGGAGATCAGGCACACCCCTCCGTACACGGCGTAGGCCACCAGGCTGTCCCGGTGGAAGAACCACTTCTTGTCCGACCGCAGGGCGAAGTAGTCGAGGGTCGAGATCCCGTGCCGCCGGACGATGTCCCGGGCCCGGAACTCCGCCGTCCGGCCCGAGGTGAGGCGCCGGTCGACCACCGGACGGGTCAGGAGGAACAGGGTCAGGGCCACGATGGTCAGACCCAGGGCCAACAGCGCCGGGGCCACAAAACGGTCGGCCCGCTGGGGGAGGGGCACGGTCTGGATGCCGACCAACCGCTCGGACACCGCCCACAGGGCCGTCCACCACGGGATGTGCGTGTGGTGATGGTGGCCGATGTGGGTGAACAGCTCGATGGAGGCCGCGGTCAGGAACGTGATCCCCACCACGCCCACACCCAGGGCGATCAGAGCCGACCGGAGGGAGGACCAGTCGGACGCGGACTGGAAGTCGCGCCGGTTGACCACCAGCAGGACCAGTACGGCCAGGGCGAAGAGCGACTCCTCGACGTCGGCGCCGGCGATGAGGTGCAGCACGATGGTGCCCGACAGCAGGGCTACGGCCACCCGCCAGGCCCGGCGCTGTCCCCGGAGGATGCCCCGGCCCAACGCCACCAGGGCCAGTCCGGCTATGGCGATGAGGGCGCCGGCGGCCTCGCTGGCCCGGAGCGGGAGGAACTCGAGCACCACGTGGAGCCGTCCCCGCAGGGGCGGGGTGATGGCGTCGAGCAGGTCCACGATGCCGGCGAACAGGATGGCGGCCGAGGCCCACCGGCGCACCCGGCGGGTCCGACGGTGGGCCTGGCGGAGATCGGGTGCCGCCGGCCACGACTGGCCCATGGGGAACGACGCCACCAGCGAGGGATGGAGGCTCCGCTCGTTGCCGCCCCGGGCGATCATCCGCTCCAGCACACTGGGCGACCGGAGCTCATTGCGGGCCAGCAGCATCCGGACGTGGAGTTCCGCCCCCGTCTCCAGCTCCACCCAGCTGATCCGCTGGTTCGGGAGGAACACCGGTGGCAGGCCGAACCGTCCCCGGCGCTCCTCCACCACCTCGGCCGTGGCACCGACGTTGGCGTAGAAGCCGACGCCCAGGTGGGTCAGTTCCGACTGGAAGGTGGCCGCGGTGATCAGGCCGGCGTACCCCCGGCCCACCAGGCGGCGGGCGGCGTCCCGGGCGGCGTCGTTGGCCCCGGCCTCGGCCTGGACCGTGTCCAGCGCCCCCCCGCCCAGGATGGCCCACATCCGCCGGGTCAGCAGCCCGAGCACCAGGGCCAGCACCGCCAGCACCACCAGCGACACCAGGGCGGCGATGACCAGCTGGTCACCGAAGTCGGCCGTGTGGGCGTTGCGAATGGCCCGGGCGGTCAGCCCCGATCCCAGATGGCCGGAGACCCAGGGCGTGACGGCCACCCGCAGCAGTCCGGCCACGGCGAAGGGGACCAGCAGCCACCAGGCGTAGCGACCCAGCCGACGGTACAGCGTGCGGGAGACCACGAACCGGGACAGGGCCGACGGGTCGCTCAGACGGTTGAGGCCGACCAACCACGGGGCCTCGTCGCTGGACTGGGCGGCCAGCGACCGCCACCCCCGACCGGCCGGAGTGTGGCCGATGACCCCGGGCTTGGCGTCGGCGGCCGGATCGAACTCGGTCTCCACCCCGCTGCATCCCGACGCGTAGGCGTGCTCGCCCGGTTCGACCCGGACCACCCGGGTCCCGGTGGTGGTGCGGAGGTGGAGGTCGACCGGGCCCGTCTGTTCCGCGCCCCGGGCGGCGATGTCGGCCACGGCCTCGGGATCGGTGTCGAAGCCGGGCTCGTGGGTGCCGGTCTGGCGGATCACCCGTCGCTCGTCCACGGTGAGGAACCGGGACAGGGCCTGCTCCAGGGCCGGGTGGGCCTCGATCGACCGACGGGCCTCGGCCAGGGGTGCGGCACAGCCGGACAGGTCGAAGAGGTTGCCGGCGATGATGAGGATCCCCGGGCCGTCCCAGGTGTCGAGGGCCCGGGCCAGCTGGGCGGTCACGGCCAGGGTCGACGGGGTCGCATCGGGGGTGAGCAGGAGGTCGCTGACGACCATGACCCGCCGCCCCAGGGGGACGTCCACCCGGGTGGCCCCGGGCTCGGCCGAGAACCGGGGGGCCACCGCGCTCTTCCTCAGACCTTCCAGGTCGGTCTCACTGGACGTTTGGGTGGTCGCACTCACGGCCCCTCCATCGTAGAGGCCCACCACCGGTAGGCTGAGGCACGCCGCCCGGGGGCAGACTCCTCGGTCCGGCCACGGCGATCCGGGACGTTCTCCCTGGTCAGGTCACACGGGAACAGGGGAGTCATGGCAGAGCACACCGCAGGGGGGTCCGGCAGCGGGGGACCCTCCCCCACGGCCGCCACCATCGAGGACTACTTCTCCGAGGAGCGGGTCTTCCCTCCGGCCGAGGCGTTCCGCAAGGGGGCGGTGGTCAGCGACCCCGGCATCTATGAGCGGGCCGAGGCCGACTGGACCGGGTTCTGGGCCGAGCAGGCCGGTTCGCTCGACTGGTTCCGCACCTGGGACACCGTGCTGGAGTGGGACCTGCCCTTCGCCCGGTGGTTCGACGGCGGCACTCTCAACGTCTCGTACAACTGCCTCGACCGCCACGTGGCGGCCGGACGGGGGGACACCGTGGCCTTCCACTGGGAGGGCGAGCCGGGGGACACCGCCACCATCACCTATGGCCAGCTGCTCACCGATGTCTCCCGCTTCGCCAACGTGCTGCGGGGCCTCGGGGTCGGTCGGGGCGACCGGGTGGCCGTCTACATGCCGATGATCCCCGAGCTGGTGGTGGCCATGCTGGCCTGTACCCGCATCGGGGCGGTGCACTCGGTGGTCTTCGGCGGCTTCTCGTCGGACGCGCTGCGCGACCGGATCCTCGACGCCCAGGCCCGGGTGGTGCTGACCGCCGACGGGGGCTTCCGTCGCGGGGCGGCGGCCGGGCTCAAGGCCAACGTGGACGTGGCGGTGTCCGAGTCGGCGTGCGTGGACCACGTGGTGGTGGCCCGCCGGACCAGTGCCGGCGACGACAGCGCCATGCCCCCCATGACCGACGGCCGCGACCACTGGTGGCACCAGCTGCTGAGCGGTGAGGACCCGGCCGCCGGCGGGGCTCCGGCCGCCACCTGCGCCCCCGAGCACATGGCGGCCGAGGACCTGCTCTTCATCCTCTACACCTCGGGTACCACCGCCGCCCCCAAGGGCATCATGCACACCACCGGGGGCTACCTGACCCAGGTCGCCTTCACCCACCGGTCGGTCTTCGACCTCCATCCCGAGCGGGACGTCTACTGGTGCGCCGCCGACATCGGCTGGGTCACCGGCCACAGCTACATCGTCTACGGGCCGTTGGCCAACGGGGCCACCTCGGTGATGTACGAGGGCACCCCCGACTTCCCCGAGCGGGACCGCTGGTGGTCGATCATCGAGCGCTACGGGGTCACCATCCTCTACTGCGCCCCCACGGCCATCCGCACCTTCATGAAGTGGGGGTCCCAGTTCCCCGAGCGTCACGACCTGTCGTCGCTGCGGGTGTTGGGCTCGGTGGGTGAGCCCATCAATCCCGAGGCCTGGATGTGGTACTCGACCACCATCGGTGGCGGTCGCTGCCCGGTGGTGGACACCTGGTGGCAGACCGAGACGGGGGCCATCATGATCGCCCCCCTGCCCGGCCTCACCGCCACCAAACCGGGCTCGGCCACCTTCCCGCTCCCCGGCATCGGCGCCGAGGTGGTCGACGAGGAGGGGAACCGGGTGGAGAAGGGCGGGGGCTACCTCACCCTTACCCGCCCCTGGCCCTCCATGCTCCGGGGCATCTACGGGGACCCCGAGCGCTACCGGGACACCTACTGGAGCCGGTTCGACGGGCGGTACTTCGCCGGCGACGGGGCCAAGATCGATGACGAGGGCTACCTGTGGCTGCTGGGCCGGGTGGACGACGTGATGAACGTCTCGGGGCACCGCATCTCCACCACCGAGGTGGAGTCGGCGCTGGTCGACCACCCCAGCGTGGCGGAGTCGGCCGTGGTCGGGGCCACCGACCCCACCTCGGGTCAGGCCATCGTGGCCTTCGTCACCCTGCGGGCCGACGCCGGTCCCCCCGACGACGAGAAGGGACAGGCCCTCCGCCGTCACGTGGCCGAGAAGATCGGCCCCATCGCCCGGCCCAAGACCGTGGTCTTCACCGACGAGCTTCCGAAGACCCGCAGCGGGAAGATCATGCGGCGCCTGCTGCGTGACGTGGCCGAGGGTCGGGTGCTGGGTGACACCACCACCCTGGCCGACCCGGCGGTGGTGGACGAGATCCGGCGCCTGGCGGCGGCATCGCCGACCGACGAGTGACGGCGTCCATCGGCCCGCCCAACTGGGCGTGGCGGGACGGGCCCGTCGATGCGCCGGGCGAGGCGGTGGTGTTCGACGTCGACGGCGTGCTGTCGGACGCCGTGGGTCGCCAACACTTCATCGAACGGGGTCGTCGGGACTGGGACGCCTTTTTCGAGGCCTGCGGCGACGATCCCATCATCGGGGAGCTGGTGCGGGTGCTGGAGCTGCTCGACCCCCGGCTGCAGGTCGTCCTGCTGACCGGTCGTCCCATGCGCGTCCAGCCCCAGACCCTGGCCTGGCTGGAGCGGTACGGACTGCGCTGGGACCTGTTGGTGATGCGGGCCCGTGGGGACTACTCGCAGGTGACCTGGTTCAAGCGGGACAGTGTGGACGAGCTCCGGTCCTACGGGTTCGACCTCCGGCTGGCCTTCGAGGACGATCCCAACAACTTCGCCATGTTCCATGCCGAGGGGATTCCCTGCGTCTACATCCACTCGGGGTACTACGAGTAACCGGTCCGGCGGCTGCGTGCGGCCACCACCCACCCACCGACCAGTGCCAACCCGGCCAGGGCCAGCGGGAGCAGGTCGCCGAAGCGCACGTAGACCGTCCATCCGTCCCGTCGGGCCAGGGTCGCTGCCACGATCTGGGGCGCGCCGAGAACCGACCGCCCGAGCAGGGTGCCCCGGTTGGTGATGGCGGCGCTGTACCCGGTGGGTGCGGCCTGGAGGAGGTCCCGGCCCTGCTGTACGGCCTGGATGGTGGAGGCGGCGATCTCCTGGGTGGGCACCTGGGCGGTGGCGTAGGACGACGTGTTGGTGGGGACGATGAGCAGTTGGGCACCGTGACGGACGGCGTCCCGACCCCGGTCGGCATAGAAGACCTCGTAGGAGACCAGGGCCCCGAGGGGGGCGGCCGGCGTCTCGAGGAGGCCGGACCCGTCCCCGGGGATGGCGTCACGGGGGACGGCCGACAGGTTGCCGAGGTGGGCGAAGAAGCTCCGGTAGGGCACGTACTCGCCGAAGGGGACCCGGTGGGCCTTCTCGAACCGGGCCACCAGGGTCCCGTCCGGGCCCCAGGCCACGATCTCGTTGCGGAAGGCGGTCGCCGACACGGTCTCGGTCACCCCCACCACCAGGGTGGTGTGCAGGGAGCTGGCCAGGGCGGAGAGGGCGGCCGCCTCGGGGGATCCGGCCAGAACGGTGTCGAGCGACACCACGTCCTCGGGCCACAGCACCAGCTGGGGCGCGACGCCACGGTCCGCTGGTGGGAGGCGGCGTGTCTCGGCCAGCTGGGCGGCCAGCACCACGGCCGGGTTGATCTGGGACTTGGAGAACCCCCGCGCGCCGCCCCCTTGAACCGCCGCCGCCGGCACCGTGCCCAACGAGACGCCTCCGTCGGGGGCGTGGTCCGCGGCCACGGCTACCAGCACCACGACGATCAGGGCCACCGCGCCGGAGACCACCAGCGGCCCGAGCCCGGCCACCGCCCCCGCCACGACGCCCACCCGGGCCGGGCCGTCCACGGCCCCGGCTGTGGCCCCACCAGCCGCCCGACCAGCCGCCCCACCAGCCGCCCCAACTCCGGCCCCGCCACCCGGATCGTCCCGGGCGAACTTCCGGGCCCGGGCACCGTCCCGAACCGCCTCCGCCGCCGCCACCACCAGTGCGGCCAGACCGGCCCCACCCAGGTAGACGGCGATGGTGAGGCCGAGGGGACCGCCCAGCCGGGCCACCCCCAGGAGCGGTCCGTCGGCCTGGCCCAGGAACACGCCACCGATGGGCAGTCCTCCGAACGGCCAGCGCATCCGGGCCGCCTCGGCCAGGGTGAGGGCGGCGGGGAATGCCATCACCCTGGCCATCACCGGTCCGGACGGCACCATCAGGCAGGCCACCGCCACGAAGAGCGCCTCCACCGCCATCAGCACCAGCGCTCCGGGAAGGGTGAAGGCCCGGGCCCAGGCCAGACCGGGGACGTACAGACCCAACCCGGCCAGCCACCCGGCCCACAGCCGTGTCCGAGGACGCAGCCCGCCCAGGCGCCACCACAGGAGGCCGGCAGCCGGAAAGGCCAGTATCCACCAGCCCCAGGGGGGGAGGGACAAGGCCAGGCCCACGCCGGAGGCCAGCGCGGGAATGGCCACCCCTCCCCGCCGAGGGTTCACCCGGGCCGATCGATACTCGGTCATGATGATCCGGGAGGGGCGCCACCGGGGGGTGTCCGACCGGTCGTCGGTCGGCCGGGGGGAGGAGACCGGAGGGACCGGCAGGGTCATGGTCCGGGCGGGTGACCGGTGGGTGCCGCGCCGGTGGCTGCCTGGAGGGCCAGCGAGGCCAGCACCCGGCGGGCGGCGGCACGGCCGCTCCCGATGCACGCCGGGATGCCCACCCCCCGGAGGGCGGCCCCGGCCACAGCCATGCCGGGGAGGATGGCCACGCCCTCCTCGATCTGCCCCACCCTGATCAGGTGGCCCACCTCGTACTGGGGGAAGGCCTCGTCCCAGCGGGTCACCATGGCGTCGACCGGTTCGCCCCGGACGTCGAGGAGCGCGCCGAGCTCACCGAGGACGGCGGCGATCAGCCCGTCGTCATCGAGGACGGCGAACCGGTCATCGCCGAACCGACCGACCGATGCCCGGATCAACTCCTCCCCGGACCGGGCCAGGTGCGGCCACTTGCGGCCGAGATAGGTGCACCCGGTGATCAGCGCGAGCCGGCCGTCAACGGTGGATGTCCGGGGCACCAGAAAGCCCGTCCCGATTAGCGGTGCCCCGACGGATCCCTCCGGAAGGGAGAGGGTCACCACCGCCACCGAGGCGTAGTGGATGCCGCTCAGCAGGCCGGCGGCGGCCGGGGCGTGGGGTGCGAGCAGCACCGCCGCCCGGGGGGCGGGGGTGGCCAGGATCACGCCGTCGAACTCCGGGTGGTCCGATTGGTCCGATCGGTCAGAGTGGCCGGAAGCCGGCCCCGACGGACCGAGGGCGAGGGCCCACCGGCTGGCACCTCCCGGTCCGACCGTGTTGCGGTCTACGGCCTCGACCGGCGTGCCGGCCCGGAAGGTGACGCCCCGGGCCACCAGGGCCCCGGTCAGGGCATCGACCAGGCTGGCGGTGCTGCCGGGCAGTGACCAGAACACCGGAGTCCCCGGACCCGGGCCGGACCGGGCGGCGGAGGCCAGGGCCCCGCCCAGGCGGCGCATCAGGCTCCCGGACTGGTGGGATGCGGCGATCAGTACCGGGAAGGTCGCGGCCGCACTGAGCTGGTCCACGTTTCCGGCATTGATCCCCCCGATGAGCGGATCGGCCATCCGTTCCACCACGGGACGACCCAGCCGCCTGCCGACGATCTCGCCGACCGTCTCGTCGCCGAACTGCTGCCCGGTGCCGAGGTGGGGCAGGACCAGGTCCTTCAGAACCCGGGCCGACTCCGTGGGGCCGAGGATCCCCGACCGCGCCAGCGGCCACCACCGGGTGGGCACGCCGAGGTTGAGCCCGTCGGGCATCGGTCGGAGCCGGTGGCGGGCCCAGATGGACGCCCCCGAGGCCCCCATCGGTACCAGCTGGTCGGTGAGGCCCAGCTCGTCACACAGCCCGGTGGCCTCCGGCCGGCGGGCCAGGAAGGCATCGGCGGCCACGTCGACCCGCCGGTCCCCGATGGTCTCGGCCCGGAGCTTCCCGCCGAAGCGGGCGTCGGCCTCGAACACGACGACCCGGGGACCGGTCCCGGTGACGCCGTCGCTGTCCTCGCCGCCGTCATCCCCGCTGCCGGTGCCTGAACCGTCCGGGACACCCCGATCAACCGGAGAGCCGGCCACCAGCTCCCATGCCGCCGCCAGGCCGGCGATGCCCCCGCCGACCACGGCGATGGTGGGTCGGGACCGGGCCCCGGGCGCCATGGGACTCACCCCGACGGGGACGTGCCGGCGGCGGCCCGGCGGACCACGTCGGCCAGCACGCCGAGGAAGCGGGGGTCGTCGTTGAGCGACGGGGTCCGGACGAAGGTCACCCCGACCGACCGGGCCACCTGGGCGGCCTCGATGTCGAGGTCGTAGAGCACCTCCAGGTGGTCCGAGACGAAACCCACCGGGCACACCACCACGGCGGTGGCGCCGCCTGCCGCCACCCGGCGTATCTCCTCCAGCAGGTCGGGGCCGATCCACGGGTCGGCGGTCCTGCCCGCGCTCTGCCACGCCACCCCCCAGCTCAGACCGGGCTCGGTGTCCAGGTCGAGCAGCGCGGCGATGTCGGCGGCCGACTCGGCCACCTGTTCGGGGTAGGGGTCACCCTCGGCCACCGCTCGGACGGGAAGGCTGTGGGCGGTGAAGAACACCGCCACCCGGCGGTGGTCGTCCGGGGCCAGGGACGCCAGGCAGGCTGCCGTCCTGTCGGCCAGCAGCCGGGCGAAGCCGGGGGCCCGGTGCCAGGAGGGGACCGGGGTCAACCCGAGAGGTGGGTCGGCCGACGCCGCCGCCACCTCGGCCCGCCGGAAGTACTCACCCGAACCCAACGAGGACTGGTGGGGGGTGAGGACGATGCCGACCACCCGACCGACCCCGGCCTCGGCCAGGGCCGCCACGCCCTCCTCGATCGTGGGCTGGACGTACTTGGCCCCGTAGCGCACCACGAACTGCCCGGGGGTGTCGCCGTCCAGGGCCGAGGTCAGGCCGTCCACCTGTGCTGCCGTCCGCTGCGTCAGGGGTGAGGTGCCGCCGATGGCCCGGTACCGGCCGACCAGTTCCTCCAACAGCTCGGGGGTCGGCGGTCGGCCCCGCCGGATGGTGGTGTAGAAGGGCTCGATGCCCTCCGGCGTGGACGGGGTCCCATGGGCCATGACCAGCACGCCGATGGGCGGCACCCCCGGCTCGGTGACCGGCTGTGTGACCGGCTCGGTGACGGTCTGTGTGGCCGGAGCGGTCACGGTCATGACCGGTCCCCGACGCCGGCCCGCCCCTCGGCGTGGACCAGGTCCACCACCTGCTCCAGGATGCCGGGATCGGTCTCGGGCAACACGCCGTGCCCCAGGTTGAAGATGTGTCCGGGCCGGCTGCCGGCGGCCCGGAGGACGCCGCGGGTCTCGGCCGCCGCCACCTCCCAGGTGCCGAGGCACAGGGCGGGGTCGAGATTGCCCTGGACGGCGTGATCCGGCCCCACCCGGCGCCGGGCCTCGTCGAGGGGCACGCGCCAGTCCACGCCGATCACGGTGCTGCCGGCGGTGGCCATGGAGGACAGCAGCTCGCCGGTGCCCACGCCGAAGAGGATGGTGGGGACTCCCGGGTGGGTCCCTTCCAATTCCGAGAAGATGCGCTGCGTGGCCGGCAGCACCAGCTCCCGGTAGTGGGAGGGAGAGAGTATCCCGGCCCAGCTGTCGAAGACCTGCACGGCGGCGGCCCCGGCGTCCAGTTGGGAGCGCAGGGAGGCCAGCGCCATGTCGCCGAGCCGTTCCATCAGCTCGTTCCAGAGGCCGCGGTCACCGTGCATCAAGGCCTTGACCTTGGTGAAGTTCTTGGAGGGGCCCCCTTCGACCAGGTAGCTGGCCACGGTGAACGGCCCGCCGGCGAACCCGATCAAGGGCACGTCGAGGTCCTCGGCCAGGAGCATCACGGCGTCGATGACGTAGGGCGTGTCGATCTCGGGCTCGAGCGGCCGCAGGCGCTGGAGGTCCCGGCGCCCGGCGAAGGGCTCGGACACCACCGGCCCCGTGCCCGGCGCCACGTCGACGCCGAAGCCGATGGCCGCCACCGGCACCACGATGTCGGAGAAGAAGATGGCGGCATCGGTCCCGTAGCGGTCCACCGGCTGACGGGTCAGGCGGGCCACCAGCTCGGGCTGGGCGATGGCATCGAGGATGCTGCCCGCGCCCCGGGCCGCCCGGTACTCGGGCAGCGCACGCCCGGCTTGGCGCATGAACCACACCGGGACGTGCTCCACGGGCAGACGGCGACAGGCCCGGACGAAGGGGGCGTCGTCGAACCGATTCGACTGCGTGTCGCTCACGCCCGTCGTCCCGTCCGCCCTCAGCAGGTGGTCGGACCGGTAGGGGCCCCGGCGGGGGCGGGCCGGGTCGACGGGCCCCGACCCGGCTGCATTGCGCCCGCGGATTCGGCCATTCCCCGAGTCTAGAAGAGCGGGCCGGCCGAATCGGCGGGGGACCCCCGTCGCAAGGTGGCGGCGCCGGGCATACAATCGAGGGTTCCCCTGGGCCGGACGGGTAGGGAGATCGGAGGTGGGGGTGGAAGCAGAGCAGGAGGCCGAGCAGGAGTTCGTGGACATGGCCTACGCCCGCCTCGACGCCATGCGGGACGACGCCAACGCCATGCTCGAGGGTGTGCTCGACCTGGGCCGGGGCGGAACCTTCCAGTCCCGGACGGAACGGGACGTGATCGTGCGCACCAGCCTGGCCCGACTCGAGCAGCTGGACATCGGGGACCAGGCCCTGACCTTCGGACGCATCGACCGGGTGCCCGACGGCATCGACGGCATCGACGGCGGTACCGACCAGAACGGCCAGAACGGCACCAACGGGTTCACCCCCACCAACGGCACCGGGCCGACCAACGGGGCCGGCGGGGGAGGGAACGGCACCGAGACCTTCCACATCGGCCGGCTGGCCATCCACAGTGCCGATCACGATCCGCTGGTGGTCGACTGGCGGGCCCCGATCGCCGAGCCCTTCTACCGGGCCACCGGTCGGGACCCCCAGGGCCTGGTCCTCCGACGTCATCTGGCCCTCGAGGGGCGCCGGGTGGTGGGGCTGGAGGACGAGCGGTTCGCCGCTCCGGGGTCGACGGACGGACCCGGTGACGCCCCCGACGGCGCCGCCGGTCCGGACGAGGACGACAGCCGCGGGGAGGGGGGTGAGCTCATCGTCAGTGACCTGCCCATCGGCGGTCCCGCCGCCCTCCTGGCCGCCCTGGACCGGGCCCGGTCGGGCCGGATGACCGACATCGTCTCGACCATCCAACGCGAGCAGGACGAGATCATCCGGGCCCCCCTGACCGGGGTGCTGGTCGTCCAGGGCGGACCCGGAACGGGCAAGACGGCGGTGGCCCTGCACCGGGCCGCCTATCTCCTCTATACCCATCGCTTCCCCCTCGAACGGCAAGGCGTGCTGGTGGTAGGGCCCAACCCCCTGTTCCTCCGCTACATCGAGCAGGTGCTGCCGTCGCTGGGCGAGACCGGGGTCACCCTGTCCACCGTCTCGGGCCTGGTGACCGAGATCCGGGCGAAGGAGAACGGGCCGGTCGACGTGGCCCGGCTGAAGGGCGACGCCCGGATGGCCACCGTGGTGGCCCGGGCCGTCCGGACCCGGCAGCGGCCCCTGGCCGAGGACGTGGCCATCCCCTACGGCGCCCTGCTGTTGCGCCTGACCCGGCGGGACAGTGCCCGGATCGTGGAGTCGGTGCGTCGTCGTCCCGGGACCCACAACGCCCGCCGCCGGCTGGTCCAGCAGGGCGTGGCCCAACTGCTGGCCGACCGGGCCCGCCAGACCCAGCAGACCCTGGGCGTCGGCGTTCCGGCCTCGGTCACCGCCTTCCCGGGTTACGAGGACCCCTCCGAGCTGGCCGACGACGAGTTCGACCTCGAGGACTTCACCCGGAAGGTGAAGCGGGTGCCCGAGCTGGCCGAGGCGTTCGATCGGATGTGGCCCCGGCTCTCCCCCCACGAGCTGCTCCACGACCTGTTCGGTGCCCCACCGCTCATCGCCGCCGCCTGCCGGGGTGTCCTCACCGACGAGGAGCAGGTCCTGTTGCGGCGACCCCGGTCGGCGTCGTTCGACGAGGTGGCCTGGACCCCGGCCGACGCCGCCCTGGTCGACGAGGCCCGGTCCCTGCTCGGACCGCGTGCCGGCGGAGCCGAGGACGGGGTGCGCAAGTACGGCCACATCGTCGTGGACGAGGTCCAGGACCTCTCGCCCATGCAGCTGCGGATGCTCACCCGACGCTCCCTGTCGGGATCGATGACCGTGGTCGGGGACATCGCCCAGGCCACCGCACCGTGGGCTCCGACCCGATGGTCGGACATCACCGACCATCTGCCCCGCCGGCGACCGCCCCGTTCGGTCGAGCTCACCGTCAGCTACCGGACCCCGGCCGAGGTCCTGGCCGTGGCCACCCGGGTGCTGGCCGTGGCGGCCCCCGAGTTGACCCCCCCCACGCCGGTGCGCCGCACCGAGGTGGAGCCGAGGATGATCGCGGTGACCGATGACCGCGGGTCGGCGGAGGACGCCACCGTCACGGACCTGGCTGCCACGGTGGCCCGGGTGGCCGGGGAGGAGGTCGGTGCGGTGACGCCGGGGCGGGTGGCCATCCTGGCGCCCGAGACGTTGCTGCCCGTGCTGTCCGAGGCCCTGGCCGCGGCCGAGCTGCCCGTGGTCGATGCCCGGGACATGCGCAAGGGGGGACTGTCCGAGCCCCTGGTGCTGTTGGCGGCCGAAAGTGCCAACGGGCTCGAGTTCGATTCGGTGGTGGTGGTGGAGCCGGGGATCATCGCCGGCGGGACGGCCCGGGGCCTGCGGACCCTGTACGTGGCCCTCACCCGTCCCACCCAACGGCTGAGCGTGGTCCATCGGGGTCCGCTTCCCGCCGCGCTGGCCGCCACGCCCCAGGCCGAGGGCCATACCCCACCTGCGCCTGTGCCTGATTCGGACGGGCGATTGTAGACCAGCCGATGGGCGGAATGGTGGCTTTCGGGGGGGTCGGCCACGGTCGCTGAGGGTCCTCCGCCCGAGTTGGCCCAACCGGCCGAAGATCGACTAAAACTACGGCGTGACTCAGGCCCTCGCCGCCGAACCGGCGGTCACCACCCGCCAGCGCCACCGCCCCGACAAGCCGTCCATGCTGGCGGTGGGCGTCATCATCTGGCTGGGGTCCGAGGTGATGTTCTTCAGCTCGCTGTTCGCCTCGTTCTTCACCATCCGGGCCCACGCCTCGGTGTGGCCGCCGCCCGGGACCCATCTCGACACCGTCCGGGCCGGGATCTTCACCCTCGTCCTGGTGTCCTCCAGCTTCACCATGCAAAAGGCCGTCTGGGACCAGGAGCGCGGCGACAGGAGCAAGGCCAAGATCTGGGTGATGGCCACCTTCGTGCTCGGCGCCCTGTTCGTGGCCAACCAGTTCTACGAGTGGATCAGCCTCTCCCACGACCCCGCCACCAATCCCACCCACACCGCCTTCGGGTCGCTCTTCTACATCATGTCCGGGCTCCACGGCCTGCACGTGACCCTGGGCCTGGTGGCCATGATCTTCCTGCTGGGCCGATTGCGGGGTCCGAAGGGCGATCCGGGGGAGACGGCCGTCTTCCAGGGCGTCAGCTACTACTGGCACTTCGTCGACGTGGTCTGGGTCGGCCTCTACGCCTGTCTCTTCCTACTCAAATAGATGGGACCCCGGATCCGCACCGTGCTCCGCTCCCGGATCGTGGCGCCCGCCGCCCTGGTCGGATGCGTCGCCATCGTCGGTCTCTTGACGTTCGCCCCCGGTGCCGCCCAGGCCGACTCCGGCGCACCCAACACGATCACCGCCATCAGCGCCCCGACCACCACGCTGCCCCAGCTCACCACCACCGCCACCACGTTGCAGCCCCATGTCACCGCGGTCACCCCGTCGGGCACCGTCAAGTACGAAGCCCCCTCCAACCAGACCGGTCTCTTCTACGTCTCGTTGCCCAAGGCCTTCGAGGCGCCCGGCCAGGCTCTCTTCTCCGCCAACTGCTCGAGCTGCCACGGACCCGAGGCCCTCGGGACCACACGGGGTCCCAACCTGCAGGGCCTGGGCGCGGGCACCATCGACTTCTGGGTGTCGACCGGCCGGATGCCGTTGGCCAACTCCAGCGTCCAGGCCACCCGCAAGCCGCCCCGGTTCAACCGTCTGCAGACCCTGGAGATCGCGGCCTGGGTGCAGTCCCTCACCCCGGGCGAGGGAGTCCAGGTGCCGGTGGTCAACACCACCGGGGCCGACCTCGAGGCGGGCAACACCCTGTTCACCCTCAACTGCGCCGCCTGCCACACCATCACCGGAGCCGGTGACGCCCTGATGGACGGGGCCTACGCGCCCAGCCTCCACCTGGCCACCCTCCCCCAGATCGTCGAGGCCATCCGCTCCGGTCCCGGCAACATGCCCCACTTCAGCGCCGGCAACATCACCAACCCCGAGGCCCGCGACATCGCCGCCTACGTGCACGGGGTCATCGAGCACCCCGACAACGCGGGAGGCTTCGGCCTGGGCGGGATCGGCCCCGTGGGCGAGGGCTTCGTCGGCCTGCTGATCGGCGTGGGAGTCCTGATGCTCGTCTGCTTCTGGATCGGAGACCGTACGTGAGCGACGAGTCCCCCGCCTCGAAGGACCGCTCCCGCCGGCCGCCCTCGACGATCCCCACCTCCAGCCCTACGCCAAGCGGCCGGCGGCGGCCCAGGCGGTGGCGGCCGTCGCCATGACCGTGGGCTTCCTGGGCTTCATCGGGTTCGGTGTGGCCTACTGGGTGGCGGCCAGCACCCAGTGGGAGGCCATCACCCTCGGGGTCGGCCTGCTGGCCCTGGGATTCGGCGTGACGGCGTGGGGCAAGTACCTGATGCCCCAGGGCCCCTTCGTGGAGGAGCGGCACGAGTTCCACTCCACCGACGAGGAGCGCGAGGCCATGACGGCGGCCGTCACCCAGCGCGGGGGCATGGTGGTCAAACGGCGCAAGCTGCTCGGCGGCCTGTTCGCCCTGGGCTCCACGGCCATGGGGATCGTGCTGCTGTTCCCCCTCCTGCGGTCGCTCGGGCCCAAGCCGGCCAAGGCCGAGGACCCCCACGGGGGGACGGCCGACTCGCTGTTCACCACCAACTGGAGGCAGGGGAGCCAGCTCGTCACCGTGGACGGGCGGAAGGTGACCGTGGGCGACCTCGACGTCGGCGGGGTGCTGACCGTCTTCCCCCTGGGCTTCGCCGGCTCCTCGCCCGACCAGGTCATCCTCATCCGGCTGTCCAACCAGCTCCAGCCGCTGACCCCGCCCGGTAGGACCAGCTGGGGCGTGGCCGGCTATGTGGCCTACTCCAAGATGTGCACCCACCTGGGCTGTCCGGTCGGGCTCTACCAGGAGCAGACCCAGCAGCTGGTCTGCCCCTGCCACCAGTCCATCTTCAACGTGCTGGCCGGCGCCATCCCCGAGTTCGGCCCGGCCCCCCGCCCGCTGCCCCAGCTGCCGATCACCGTGGACGACGCCGGGTACCTGAAGGCGGCCGGCGGCTTCAACCAGGCCGTCGGCCCTGGATTCTGGGAGCGGCCATGATCGACAAGACCATCGACAAGTCGCTCAAGTGGGTCGACGACCGTCTGGGCGTGGCCAAGGGCGGCCGCACCTTCCTCGACAAGATCTTCCCCGACCACTGGTCCTTCATGCTGGGGGAGATCGCCCTGTACTCCTTTGTGGTGCTGTTGGCCACCGGGGTGTTCCTTTCCCTGTACTACGTGCCCTCGGCCCACGAGGTCGTCTACCACGGCTCCTACATCCCGCTCCGGGGCCAACGGGTGTCCGAGGCCTACGCCTCGTCGGTGGGGCTCTCCTTCGACGTGCGCTCGGGTCTCCTCATGCGCCAGGCCCACCATTGGGCCGCCGACATCTTCCTCGGCTCCATCGCCGTCCACATGGCCCGGGTGTTCTTCACCGGCGCCTTCCGCAAGCCCCGCGAGTTCAACTGGATCGTCGGCGTGACCATGCTCATCCTGGGCATCGTCAACGGCTTCCTCGGCTACTCGCTCCCCGACGACCTGGTCTCGGGTACCGGGATCCGGATCGCCTACTCCATCATCGAGTCCATCCCCCTAGTCGGGAGCTATCTGGGCTTCTTCGTGTTCGGAGGCAACTATCCCGGCAACGGAGTCATCATCCCCCGCTTCTTCATCCTCCACGTCCTGATCGTTCCGCTCATACTCATCGGCCTGCTCGCCGCCCACCTGGGACTGCTGGTGAAACAGAAACACACCCAGTTCAAGGGGAAGGGGAAGACCGAGCACAACGTGGTGGGCTCGCCCATGTTCCCCACCTTCATGGCCAAGACCACCGGCTTCCTCTTCATGACGACAGCGGTGACCTTCCTGTTGGGCGGCTTCGCCCAGATCAACCCCATCTGGCAGTTCGGGCAGTACGAGCCGTACCAGATCTCCTACGCCGTGCAGCCGGACTGGTACATGGGCTGGCTCGACGGCGCCCTGCGCATCATGCCCAGCTGGGAGTGGGTGGGTTGGGGCCACACCATCCCCCTCGAGGTCTTCCTGCCCGCGGTGATCTTCCCCGGACTGATCTTCAACATCCTGTTGATATGGCCGTTCATCGAGTCGAGGCACACCAAGGATCTGGCGTACCACAACCTGTTGGACCGGCCCCGGGACCGCCCCATGCGGACCGGTGCCGGAGCGGCCATGCTCACCCTGCTGGGCATGACGTTCTTCGCCTCGTCCACCGACGTCATGGCCAACTTCTTCGACCTGCCGCTGAAGTCGGTCCTGTGGTTCTTCCGGTTCGCCGTGGTCATCGCGCCGATCATCGCCTACTTCCTGGCCTTCAAGATCTGCAACGAGATGCGGGCGGCCGAGGGCATCGGCAAGCGCAAGCGGGCCGTGGTGGTCTCCCGGTCGACCAGCGGCGAGTACACCACCACCGAGTCGCCCCCCCGGCCCGGCGACGGCTCCGAGGAGCTCGAGGCCGTCCCCGTGCCCACCTACATCGACCTGGTTCCCCCCGAACTGGCCACCGGTGAGGGTGTGCGCCGGGTCATGCGCTGAGCCTCCCGATTGCGGACTGCTCGGCTGCGGCCGGCTCGACTGTTCAGCTGGCGATCACGAACGACGGGATCCGGTCGGGACGGAACGCCACCACGGCGCACAGGCAGGTGTGGCGGACGACGACCCGGTTGAGGACGGCCAGCCGTTCGAGATCTCGTCGCGACACACCGGGGACCCCCGCCAGCTCCGGTACCACCTGGGCGGTCAGGAGGTCGCCGGTCTCACCCGAGCGCCCGGCGGCGGCCAACTGGTTGGCCAGGGTGCGCTGGAGCGCCACCAGCTCGGCCTGCCGGCGGGCCGGCAGCGGGTGGGAGACGGCCAGGACGCGGGCCGCCGGTGACCTCGACAGGATGCTGTAGAGCTCGCTCTCCTCGATGACGAACCACACCGCACCGACCTGCGACGGGGTGGCGGTGCGGAGGTAGCCGTACTGGTAGCCCAGGCCGCGGTCGACATAGACACGCCTTCCCTCCTGGGCCAGGTCGTCCACCACGGCCTCGGCCAGGCCCCCGAGCGGGGATCCATAGGTCCGCACCAGAATCGGTCCCCGCGGCTGGCCCTCGTGCTGCAGCTGGGTGAGGATCGAGGCGGCCACCGGTTCCATCGGTGCGACCGGCCCGTCCGATGCCGCCGCCCCCCGGGTGACGCTGACCGAGGCCACCACGGTGACCGCGGCCAGCGCACAGCACAGTGCGGCCAGCGCCCACCGACGCCCGCCCCGGACCGTCTCGGTCACCACGACCAGGCTCAGCACCACGGTGGCGGCGCCCACGGGGACGCGCCAGAGGAACAGGTAGGGAAGGGCCTCGCCGGTGAGCATGGACAGGGCCGCCCCCCCGGCCACCACGGCCACGGCCAGCAGTTCGGCCAGCGCGCACAGGTCGTCCCGACGGCGCCAGCGGGCCAGGCCCCACGACGTCCCGATCAGGACCACCGGGACCAGCATCCAGGCCACCGACGACGGCAGGGTCAGGGAGGAGTAGGAGACGGCCGGATCGGTTCCGCCGAGCCATGGCGGCCACCACCGGAACTCGGTGGCCAGGAACCCGAGGGCCCCGTGGACCCCGAGCACCGGGCCGAGCCGGGCCGTGCCGTGACCGAGGTAGGACTGCACGAGGCGGACCAGGTTGCCGGGCGGATGGACCACGGTGTCGACCACCACGGGAACGAACCACAGGATCCCCACCGCCAGCAGGGGGAGGCGCCAGACGGGCCACCGCCACGCCGACCGGCCCGCCCGGTGCTCCGTGACCCCCAGCCGGACCAGGGCCCATGCCCCGATGGCCGCCACCGGAAGGGCGTAGCCGACGTGGGTCTGGACGAGGAGGGAGGCCACGAAGGCCATGCCCACCAGCCGCCGGGTCTGCCCGACGGCCACCAGCCACGCCTGCAGCAGCAGCAGGGTGAAGTACGGGAAGGGCAGGTACGGGTTCCACAGCTGTTGGAAGATCCACGGCCCGGTGGCCCAGTAGGACAGCGTGATCACCGCCAGCCACGGGACCATCCACCGCAGGCCGCCCCACTTCCACGACAGGCGGGCGGTCCACACCACGGCCAGGCCCTGGAGGACGACGTTGCCCACGATCAGGGACCAGGCCCGTTGGCGCAGCACCCACGAGAACGGGGCCAGCAGGTAGTACAGCATCGGACCGGGGTGGTCCCACCCGAACCGGCTGTAGGGGCCGGTCAGCGGGGTGTTGGCGGAGAAGGTCCAGACGTCTCGGATCCGGAGGTCCTCGAGGGCCTGGTCCGCCACCGGCACGTACGGACGCCCCCATCGCTGCAGGAGCACGGTCACCATGGGCAGGAGGGCCGCCACGACCACCACCACCGCCAGCACCACCCGGCCCGACGGCCACAGGGCACGGCGCCGGCGGGGTTCGTCCTCGACAGGGCGCGGCTCCTCGGGCGGTTCCTGGTCCCCGAGCCCGTCCTGCCGCCCGGGCTCGACCCGCGGTCCACCGGGGTCGTCCGGTGCGAGGTCGTCCCATCCCGGATGCTCCAGCACCCTCCCGCCGGCAACGACCGGAAGGTGGTCTACAACGGACACGGAGTCAGGGGGGAGGGGAGGTGGGCAGGTGGGTGGCGACGGTCGTCGCGCGTGTCATGGTTGGACAGTAGGGGAGGGCACGGGCACGGTCAAAGGCGTTGGGAGCGCCCCGGTCGTGCCCCTAGGATCACGGGCCATGACCGCCGCCATCCGACCCGACGCTGCCCTCGCCCACGCCCGGTCCCACTGGTCGACCGACGTCCTGCCCCTGCTGGAGACCTATGCCTCCATCGCCGGAGTATCCCCGGCCTACGACCCCGACTGGGAGGACCACGGGCTGCTGTCGGAGACCGCGGACCTCATGGCCTTCTGGGCCCGGGACCGCGACCTGCCCGGTGCCACCGTCGAGGTGGTGCGCATTCCCGGGCTCACCCCGACCGTGGTGGTGGACGTGCCGGCCACCGATCCCGACGCCACCGGCACGGTGCTCGTCTACGGGCACTACGACAAGCAGCCGCCGTTCGACGGCTGGACGGCGGGACGGGGTCCGTGGACACCGGTGGTGGAGGGGGAGTGGCTCTACGCCCGCGGGGTGGCCGACGACGGTTACGCCCTGCCCTCGGCTCTGCTGGCCCTGGAGGCCGTCCGGGCCGCCGGGGGGCGTCACGCCCGCTGTGTGATCCTGGCCGAGGGCTCTGAGGAGAGCGGCAGTCCTCACCTGCGGCCGGTCCTGTCCCACCTGGCCGATCGGATCGGCGTGCCCGACGTGGTCATCGCCCTCGACTCGGGCAGTCCCACCTACGAGCGCCTGTGGGTGACGACTTCGCTCCGGGGGGCCGTCGTCGGCACCCTCACGGTCCGGGTGCTCGAACACGGCGTGCACAGCGGCTCGGCCGGGGCGGTGGTGCCCTCCTCGTTCCGCATCGCCCGCCTGTTGCTCGATCGCATCGAGGACCCGGCCACCGGCGACCTGCGCCTCCCCGAGCTCCGGGTGGACCCGCCCGTCGGGGCCGTGGTCGCCGCCGCCGATCTGGCCCGGGCCCGGGCCGGAGCCGGTCTCGGGGGGTCCGAGTTCCCGATAGTGGACGGCCTCGTCCTGCAGGGGGACAGTTCGGCCGAACAGGCCGTGCGGGTGGCGTGGAGGGGATCGGTGGCCGTGGTCGGGGCCGACGGCCTTCCGCCCTCGGCCGACGCCGGCGCCGTGCTCCTCCCGTTCACCACGCTGAAGCTGGTCGTCCGCCTGCCGCCCACCGCCGACCCCGATGCCGCCGCCGACGCCCTCCGCCGGGCCCTGACGTCCGACCCGCCCTACGGGGCCACGGTGGAGTGGAGCTCCGCCGTGCCGGCCGGGGGCTGGTCGGCGCCCCCGCTGGCGCCGTGGCTGGCCACCGCCCTCGACGACGCCTCGAGGGCCTGCTTCGATCAGCCCTCGGGCCGGCTGGGCGAGGGTGGGACCATCCCGTTCATGGGCTGGCTGGCGGCCCAGTTCCCCGCCGCCCAGATCCTGGCGCTCGGCGTGCTCGGTCCGGGCTCCAACGCCCACGGACCCGACGAGGGCCTCCACATGCCCACGGCCGAGCGGATCACCGCCTCGCTGGCGCTACTGGTGGACGCCCATGCCGGTCGATCGCCCGACGATGGTGGAGCGTAGGAGAAGCTCGGGTCAGGCCGTCCCGGGGTGGGCCGGAGGCTGTCCGGATCGGTCCCGAGCCGGTAGCGACCGCTCAGACGGCGCCGCCGCGCCGGCTCTCCATGGTGCCTCCGATGGCGGCCGACAGGATCAGGGTGGCGGCGATCGGGGCCATCCACAGTCCGAAGACGAACGTCAGCACGGCGAACATCGCCCCCATCCCCAACACGAAGGGCCAGATGCTCGACCCGGGGAACGACTCGACGGTGCCGGCTCCCGTCGGGAATGTCGGCGTGGGGGTCGTCATCGGGCTGCGGCTTCATCTTGTAGGACCACCACAGGTAGTACGACCCCGGCAGCAGCCCGAGCAGCGCCGAGCCGATGAGCATGAGGAACCCGCCGTCCTCGTAGCTGGTGAACCAGTAGATGAGACCGATGACCCCGAAGAAGACACCGATGCCGCTGAGGAAGACCCCGTTCACCCTCACGAGGGCGCCCCCACCGTCTCGGGTTCGTCCACATCCGGCCGTGGGGGCCGTGGCGGGCGGTGCTTCATGATGGTCCGGTGCTCGGGGTGGTTGGCATCCCAGGTGGGCCGCTCCGAGCGGATCGGGGGCAGGTGGGTGTAGTTGTGGTGCGGCGGCGGGGAGGAGGTGAACCACTCGAGGGCGTGGCCGTCCCACGGGTTGTCACCGGCCGGGACGGGATGGCGCCACGACACCCACAGGTTGGCCAAGAAGAACAGGAACGAGGCCCCGATGATGAAGGCCCCCACCGTCGAGATGACGTTGAGTGTCGTCCAGCCGTTGGAGGGCAGGTAGGCGGCCACCCGTCTCGGCATACCGTCGAGGCCGACCACGTACTGGGGCATGAAGGTCACCCAGAACCCGATGAACAGGCCCCAGAAGTGCCAGCTTGCCCAGGTTCTCCCGCAGCATTCGCCCGAACATCTTCGGGTACCAGAAGTAGAAGCCGGCGAAGCCGGCGAAGACGGCGGTTCCGATCAGCACCTGGTGGAAGTGGGCCACCACGAAGTACGTGTCGTGGGTCATGAAGTCGACCGGTGGTGACGCCAGCAGCACACCGGTCACCCCACCCATGAGGAAGGCGAAGAGGAAACCGATGGAGAAGAGCATGGGGGTCTGGAAGCTCAGCTGGCCTCCCCACATGGTCCCGATCCAGTTGAAGAACTTGATGCCGGTGGGGATGGCGATGGCGTAGGACAGCAAGGAGAAGAAGGGCAGCAGCACCACCCCGGTGGTGAACATGTGGTGGGCCCACACCCCGGTCGACAGGGCGGCGATGGTCATGGTGGCGAAGACCATCCCCTTGTAGCCGAACAGGGGCTTGCGGGAGAACACCGGGATGATGTCGGTGACCATGCCGAAGTAGGGCAGCGCCAGGATGTACACCTCGGGATGGCCGAAGAACCAGAACAGGTTCTGCCACAGCACGGGCACACCACCGCCCTGCACGGTGAAGATGTGGGTGCCGAAATGCCGGTCGCAGAACAGCAGCACCACCGCCCCGAACAGCACCGGGAAGGCGATGAGGATGAGGATGGCGGTGACCAGCATGTTCCACGAGAAGATGGGCACTCGGAACATGGTCATGCCCGGGGCCCGTAGGTAGAAGATGGTGGCGCACAGGTTGACGCCGGTGAAGATGGCCGAGAAACCGGTGAGGGCCAGCGCCATCAGCCACAGGTCGGCACCGGCCCCGGGCGAGTTGGTGGCGTTGGACAGCGGGGCGTAGGCCACCCAGCCGAAGCTGGCCGCTCCGCCGGCCACCAGGAACCCGGACATCATGGTGATCGACCCGCCCAGGTACAGCCAGTACGAGAGGGCGTTGAGACGGGGGAAGGCCATGTCGGGGGCGCCCACCTGGAGGGGCACGATGTAGTTGGCCAGGCCGCCGAAGGCGAAGGGGCCCGGCGAACAGGTACAGCATGAGGCTGCCGTGCATGGTGAAGAGCTCGTTGTAGGTCTGGAAGGAGACCAGCGAGGAGGTGGGAGTGGCCAGCTGGGCCCGGATGACCAGGGCCATGATGCCGGCGATGAAGAACAGCACCAGCGAGGTGATCATGTAGCTCTTGCCGATCACCTTGTGGTCGGTGGAGGTGAGCCAGTTGAGGATGCCGGTCGGCCCCTCGTGGTGGGCGTGGTCGTCGTGGGCGTGGTCGGCGCCCGGGGTGTGGCCGTCGGGGCCTCCGGGCTCCTCCGGGCGTGACCAGCTCGGGTGGTTCGATGGTCGTCGTCATGCGGGTCCCTTTGCCGTAGACAGTGCGCTTGGCTAGGCATTCGACGGGTACACGTTGGTGTCGGGCGGCGGGTTGTTCTGGGCACCGGAGCCCGACCGCTTGAGGGTGTTCCCGGCTCGGACCTGGGTGGCGGCCCAGGCGCGGAAGGCCGTCGGGCTCACCGACCGCACGCTGAAGAGCATCTCCGAATGGTAGAGCCCGCAGATCTGGGTGCACTGGCCGTTGTAGGTGCCGGTGTGGAGGACGTCGAGGTCGAAGTGGTTGGTCACGCCGGGCAGGGCGTAGCGGCTGAAGTTGAAGTCCCGGACGTAGAAGCCGTGGATGACGTCATCGGAGACCAGGGTGATCTGCACGGTCTGGCCCGGCGGGCACCACCATCTGGGGCCCGTGGTTGTTGGGACCGTTGGTGGTCTCGCCGGCCACCCCGACATTGAGGTTGGGGTAGTCGAACCGCCAGCCCCACTGGAAGGCGGTGACCGTGATGTCGACCACCGGCTTGCCCGGTCGAGGTGACGGTGGCGTTGACCGGCTGGATGGCGTCGACCTTGTTCTCGGTGAGGACGGTGAAGAAGAACAGGACCGCCACGATGAGGATCGGGACCACGGTGTAGATGACCTCGATGGGGACGTTCTCGTGGAACTGGCGGGGCATCTCGTTCCCGGAGCGCTTCCGGTAGCGCAGGACGGTCCAGAGGATCAGGAGGAAGACCATGCCCCCGACGATGATGCCGGTGGTCATCATCCCCGAGTAGAGCTTGAAGGTGTCCTGGCCCTGGCTGGTGGCCCCCCGGCTGGCGCCGTAGCTGGGGTAGAAGTTGCAGCCGCCCAGCACCAGCGGGGCCGCCACGGCCAGGCCGGCGGCCCAACGGCCCCAGTGCCGACGGGGGGTCCGCCCGGCGGTCTCGGCCGTCGGATCCGGACGGTGGGCGCAGCCGGACGATCTCCGCGTGGTGGGCGTGGGATCCGGGTTGTGAATGCGTTCACGGCGATGACACTAGTGGGCACGGAGCCAGAAGTAGAAGTTCAGAGCGGACTTGTTTTAGCCGCTGCGAACTCCCAGTTCAGGAGGGTGCCCACGACCGCCGGTCACGGGTCGTCCGAGCCCGGTCCCGGAACGGCCCTCCCCGGACTCCCGCGCCGCCCACGAGAAGACCCCGTGGGCCATGGTGGACGACGCCGCGTCGGCCCGCCGGGTGAAGACGGTGCGCCGTACGTCCTGCACGCCGGGATCGTCCGGGCGCGGCCAGCCAGGCCAGCTCGGCCAGGTGTCCGGCCAGGCGCATCGCCCCGTCGTCCGGCTCGCCGGGGTGGTCGGAGGCACCGGCCTGACCGTCGGCGGCCGGCAGCAGGGCCAGGGCCCGGTCGGCCAGGACCCCGGCCCCACCGGCCAGTTCGGCCAGTTCGAGGGCCAGGGCCCGCTCGGGCGCCGGCTTGAGCGTGGCCGGGTTGCCGTCCCACCAGCCGCCGTAGAGGCGCCACACCGTCCGCACGACGAACTCGGGCTCGTCGTAGACCGGCCGGAGGTAGGGGCGCTCCATCAGGTGGGCCGGGGGCGTCACCGTGTGGATGACCTCGTCGAGGCGGGCCCCGCTGTTCATGAGGGCCAGCGTCTGGCTCACCAGCGACTCCAGCAGCTCGGCGGTGTCGGTGAGCGCCTGGATCGACCCGGTGCCGGCCCATGACCGGGAAGCCGTGCCCGGGCAGCAGCACCTCGGGCCCGCCGCCCGGGCCGTCGTAGAGGGCCAGCATCTGGCGGAGGGCGTCGGCCCACTCGAGCGGGATAGCGCTGGACCTTCTGCGGGTTGCCGGCGTTGGGGGAGGCCCAGATGAACAGGTCGCCGCAGCAGAGCACCTTCGAGCCCGGGGAACCAGGTCCAGGTGTGGTCGTCGGTCTCGCCCTTGGCGTGGTGGAGCTCGGCCCGGGTCCCGCCGACGTCGAGCTCGAGGTGGTCCCGGTAGGTGCGGTCGGGATACCGGTACTCGGTCGGCCACTCGCAGCGACTCGATGTCGAACTGCCGCCGGTTGATGATCCCGTTGTAGCCGGCGGTCCTGATGTAGCGGTCGAACCGGGCCGGCAGGGCCTCGTGGGCCACCACCACCGGTTCGGGCCAGCCGGCCTCGGCCGACTCGGCCGCCCACACCGGGACGCCGAAGACGTGGTCGATGTGGCCGTGGGAGTAGACCGCGGTGTGCAGGCGGCCCGGGATCCCAGGCCCGGAGCGTCTCGTGGATGCCGGCCGCCATGAAGACGCTCCCGGTGTCCACCAGTACCAGCCCGTCCTCGGTGCTCACGGCCGAGACGTTGGCGAAGGAGGGGACGAAGCCCACGCCGTCGGCCACCTCGGCCATGCCGGCGGACGGGCTGAGCGGGTGGACCTCGGACGTGGTGACCTGACCGGTCCAGAGGCGGTCGGCGAGGTCCAGCACGTCGCGGGAGTCGGCCACCCTCAGTCGCCGGCCCCGTCGCCGTGTCCCCGGCCGGTCCGGCGTCCCGGCCGGTCCGGCGTCGCCGGCCTGTCCGGCCTGTCCGGTCGGCCCCGCCGTCCGGCTGTGTTCGGCGGGGGAGGTCACCCGTCCGGTGAGGCGACCGGCACTGCGGATGGCCCGTTTGACCTGCTCCTCGGCCTCGGGCCGGTGTTTGGCCACGGCCTGGCGGCCCGACGACGGAGACGGCGCCGGCAGCCCGTCCGGCCCAACGGGCGGCGGCGCCGGTCGGCGAGGACGGAGGGGTCCGGGGCGGCTCGGCGGGCGGCGGTCCGGGGGGTGACGGCCTCCGCCACGGTGGCGGTGGCGTCGATGACCGTCCGGTCCGTCCGTCGTGGCTTCGAGCGGCGGGACGGCGGGTTCACGTCCGGTGAGGGTAGCCAACCGGATCAGCCCGATGGCGCCGAACTCGATGACGATGATCCCCTCGATGTCCGGGCGCAGCGCCGGGAGGATCGGCGCCAGGCCGCCACCACGGCGCCACCGCCACCACCAGGGTGAGATGGAGCCCGGGACGGCAGATGCGGACGATGCCCGAGCGGGCCCTTGGGCGGTCACGGCCAGGAGGCGAAGGCCAGGGCGGCCGCCACCAACAGCCCGCTGTTGGCCACGTGGACCGAGACGTCCACGAAGACGAACGCCACCACCAGCTCGATCACCTGCAGGAGCCAGAAGGGGATCCAGCGCCGACGTCCGGGACGGCGGCCGGCGGGACGATCGCCGGCCCTGCGCCTCGGTCACCGCACCTACCGGTCGCGGCACGGCGGTCAGCCGGCATGCGTGGCTCGTCGGCGTCGTGCGGCGGATGCGACCGGTCCGGTCAGGAGGCCGGGCCCGGTTGGCCGTCGACGTTGACCTGGACGGTCGGCGGAGCCGCCGGTGCCGGCGGCGGGTTCACCGCCGCCGGCGGGGTGGCCTGGGCCACGGCGGTGGTGCCCTTGCCGTCCTCGGCCGAGCCCTCGTCCAGCCCCTTCTTGAACTCCTTCTGGGCCGAGCCCAGCGAGCGGGCCAGCTTGGGGATCTGGGTGGATCCGAACAGGACCAGCACCACCACGACCAGGATGATGATGCCGTCTACGCCGAAGATCTCTGCGGGTGGGGCCGAAGTGCACGGTCGTGTCTCCTTCTGTTGGCTGCTGCGGCTGCCGACCAGGTTAGACCTGTCCGTCCTGGCTCGCTGCGCAGCGGCGCCATCGGCCGCTCCTGATCTGTTCGGTGCCGCCGTGGTGTCCGGATGACCGGCTCAGCCGGCCAGGAACACCCCGAGGCCCAGGGCGGCCACCGAGGCCAGGGCCCCGACGGCCCCCCAGACGGCCGTGGCCCGCCTGGCTGGTGGCCCGCTGGTGGAGGAAGACGGCCGCCCCGGCCACCACCACCACGACGATCTTGATGATCAGCACGGTCTTCCAGGCCGACGAGGCGTCCTTCACGGTGAGGGAGCCGATGTTCCAGAACCCGGTCACCACCAGCACGGCGTAGGCCGGCCACAGCAGCCGGCCGAGGGCCCGGCCCACCGCCTTCGGGGCGTCCTCGCCCAGCGTGCGGACGGTGGGCAGCAGCCCGGCCACGGTGAACTGCCCGCCCACCCAGACGGTGGCGGCCAGCACGTGGAGGATCAGCCGGAACCCGCCGAGCCCGTCGGAGAGGGTGGGCACGTCGCGCCCGATCTGGCTGGTGGCGTAGCCCACCAGTACCGCGCTGCTCACACCGGCCTCCGGCCGGTCGGCCGGTCCCGGGTCACTTCCCCGTCCAGTTGGGCTTGCGCTTCTCGGCGAAGGCGATGGGGCCCTCCATGGCGTCGGCCGAGCCGAACACCTCGGGCACGGCGGCGTTGTTGATGGCCCATCCCTCGGCGTCGGGGAGCTCGCCGGCCTGCTTCATGACCCGCTTGGAGGCCCGGACGGCCAGGGGGGCGTTCTCGGCGATGGTGCCGGCCAGGGCCAGGGCCTCGTCCATCAGCTTGTCCGCCGGGACCACCCGGTTGATCAGCCCGAGGGCCAGGGCCCGCTGGGCGTCGATGGGCTCGCCGGTGAGGGCCAGCTCGAGGGCGATGGCCGGGGGGATCCGCTTGGGCAGCCGGATGAGGCCGCCGGCCCCGGCCATCAGGCCCCGCTTGACCTCGGGGATGCCGAACTTGGCCTCCTCGACGGCCACCACCAGGTCGCAGGAGAGCATGATCTCGCACCCGCCGGCCAGGGCCGAGCCGTTGACGGCGGCGATGAGGGGCTTGGCGAAGTCCCGCTGGGCGATGCCCCCGAAGCCGCCCTTGGCCCCCATGATGTCGGCGGACTCGCCGGCGGTGAAGGCCTTCAGGTCCATGCCGGCGCTGAAGGCCTTGTCCCCGCTGCCGGTGACGATGACCACCCAGCAGTCGTCGTCGGCCTCCAGCTCGTCGAAGGCGGCGGCGAAGGCCCGTGGACACGGCGCCGTTGATGGCGTTGCGGGCCTCGGGCCGGTTGATGGTGAGGATCTCGATGTGACCCTGGCGTTGGCGAAGCAGTTCGGACATGGCGGTCTCCCCGTGAGCGGTCAGCCTGCCGCCAGACGGTAGCGCGCCGGACCGGGCTGGACGACCACGGCGCCCCCGACCAGTCCGGGCACGTCGAGGTCGCCCATGGCCCCGACGACCTCGTCGTCGGCCGCGGCCAGCGCCATCTGCCGGCCGTCGGGCAGCCGGGCGATCAGCGGGGCGGCGGTGGCGGCGCCGCTCGTTGTCCCTGACCACGGTGGCGGCCACGACGGTGGCCGCGGTCGGCCTCGTCCAGCTCCAGGGCCGTCTCCACCGCCGAGCCGTCGATCCGGGCCTGGGCGGCGGCGGTGTCGCCCCGGTGGAACCCGCCGGGGGGCGGGGCGGATCCGTAGAGGCCGAGGGCGTGCTTGGTGATGAACCAGCCGAGCCCGGTGGCCAGGCCGAGCCGGGCCGAGCCTCCGACCGACCCTCCCTCCCGGAGGAGGTCGGTCATGGTGGCGATGCCGTGGGTGGTGTAGTTGTTCCCCGGTCCGCCGAAGTAGGGGAGTCCGCCGGTGACCGTCAGCCCCCGGCGGTCGTCGCCGGCGAGGCCCAGCGCCTCGGTGGCCAGCTCCACCGCCGAGGGGAAGCAGGAGTAGAGGTCGAGCAGGTCGAGGTCGTCGACCCCGACGGCGGCCGCGGGCCCGCGGCCGCCGAGGTGGCCGCCTCGAACAGCGCCCGCCCGGCGGCGGCGATGGCCGGTGACCGGCCGGGATCGGGTCGGGCGGCCGGGAACCGCACGTCGGTCGGCCTCGGCCCCCGACCACACGAAGACGGCCCGGTCGGCCACACCGGCCCGCCGGGCCGCGGCCAGCGAGCAGACCACCAGGGCGGCGCCCTGGTCCGAACCGAGGAAGGCGGTCATGAGCTTGGTGTACGGCTCGCACACGATGCGGTTGTCCGGCGACGGGGTGGCGATCTCGGCGGCGGTCCGGGCGGTCGGGGAACCAGGCGATAGGGATGGCCGGCGGCCACCTCGGTGAACGGGGCCAACAGCCGCCCCATGGCCCGGCGGTGTTCGGCGGCGTCGTGCCCGGCCCGCGACGCCACCACGCTCTCGAACAGCGGGTAGACGTGGACCGGGGCCAGCAGGCCGATGGCCGATCTCGGCCGGGCCCACCCCGGGGAGGTCGTCGCCGACCACCGGGTCGGGCGCCAGGTCGGTGACACCGTCGTCCCGGGGCAGCCCGGCGCTCCGCCGGGCCCGCGACGAGCGGATGGCCTCGGCCCCGGCGATCAGCGTGACCGACAGCCGACCCGCGGCGATGTCCGAGGAGGCCCGGTTGACCAGCCACTGGGGGGTGTTGCCGCCGATGGTGGTCACCTCGCACGGCGGTGCGGTCGCGGCGCCGATCCGTCGGGCCAGCTCGGTGGCCGGCGCCGGCCCGGTCCGGGTCATGACGTCGACCACGAGAGGCGGTCGATCGCGTCCCCGCAGCCCGGGCACGTGGGCCAGGGCCTGCTCGCAGGCCCGCTCCATCAGGTCGACCGGGGTGACCAGCTCGGTCCCGCTCGATGGACTGGCCCGAGGCCACCACCACGGGGATCCGTTCGGGATCGGGGACGGGGCCGGTCATCGGAGCACGGGGGTCATCGGAGGGAGAGGCGGACGCCGGGCGTCTCGGGCCGCAAGCTACCATCGCCATCCGACACGGATGACCGGTGCAGGGCAGCGGTCCGGACCGGCACCGAGTGGAAAGGTGGAGACGTTGTCCTCGAGGGTGCAGCCGACGGCGGACGACACACGGTCGCCGATCGGGCCTACCCGACGGCTTCCTGTTCGGGGTGGCCACCGCCGGATTCCAGGTCGAGGGGGGATTCAACGGGCCCGGGCAGCCGGCCAACAACTGGCTGGCCTGGGAGCAGGTCGGCCGGGTCGAGCCGTCGGGCGACGCCGTGGGCTTCTGGGACCGTCCCGAGGAGGCGCTCGACCGCGCCGCCGGGCTGGGGTGCAACAGCTTCCGTCTCGGGGTGGAGTGGGCCCGGGTGGTTCCCCGACGAGCGGCGGGGTGGACGCCTCGGCCCTGGCCGCGTACGTGGCGCATCGTGCGGGGCTGCGTCGAGCGCGGCCTCGAACCGTTGGTGACGCTCCACCACTTCACCCATCCGGCCTGGCTGGGCGACGACCTCTGGCTCCGGCCCGACGCCCCCGACCGCTACCGGGCCTGGGTGGAGGTGGCGGTCGAGGCGCTGGCTCCCTGGGTGCGGCTACTGGGTCACCATCAACGAGATCAACGTGCTGGCCATCGGCTCGTGGCTGCTCGGCATGTTCCCGCCCGGGCGGTCCCTGGCCTTCGAGGACGCCGCCATCGCCACCGACCATCTGCTGACCGCCCACGTGCTCGGTTACGACGCCATCCACCGGGCCCGCCCCGATGCCGTGGTGACCACCAACAACAGCTCATGAGCGCCTACGCCTTCGACCGCATGCTCACCGACGTGCTCCTGGCCCGGAGTGCGGGGGTCGACCGGTCCGACGTGGGGTCGTGGCTGGCGGAGCGGGCCCATGAGCACGACGCCCTGCTGCCTCCGTCCGGAATCACCGAGCGGATGGTCCGCCGGCTCGGCGCGGCCACGGCACCGTACCGGTCACCGGTCCGGTGCCGGGCCGCCCGGACCGACCCGGAGGCGGGACGGGCTGGTGCACCGGCGCGCGACCGGTGCCCCGTCGGGCCGTGGACGCCGTCTACGACAGTCCCCACGAGCGGACCCTCGACGCCCTCGGACTCGACTGGTACGACCCGATGGTGTCCCGGCACTTCCGGGTGCCCGGCCATCGGACCGCCGGCGGGCGCAACCACTCGCCCACCCGGGAGCTGTGGGACGACGTCCCCGACCCGCCCGGCACTGACCCGGTGGCTCCGGGACCAGCAGGACCTGGCTCCGGGGCTGCCGCTGTGGGTGGTCGAGAACGGTCTGTGCAACCGGGTGCGCGACGGCCACTCCCTGCGCCCGTCTGGACGGATGGGACCGTCCCCGCTATCTCCGTGAGCACCTGGCCGCGGTGATGGCCGCCATCGACGACGGGGTCCCGGTCGCCGGTTACTGGCACTGGTCGCTGGTCGACAACTACGAGTGGGGCTCCTACGAGCCCCGCTTCGGTCTCTTCGGGGTCGACCGTCGCCGGGGCGAGCGACGGGCGTGCGCTGGCTCGACACCGATGCCCTCGGGGACGACTCGGCCGGCGCCTACCGGGACATCATCGCCGGCCTGCGGGGCGGCGACCGTTCCGTGCTCTACGCGGACTGACCGTCCCGTCCTCGGGATCAGCCCGTCACCACCGCGCCCAGCCGGGCCAGGACGTGGTCGGCCTGTTCCACCATCTGGTGCACGATGCTGGCCGCCGGCATCAGGGTCTGGATGGCGCCCACGCCCTGACCGGTCGGGTAGCACTCGCGGTCGGGATCGACGTCGGGGGTGTCCTCGCCCGCCGCCCAGATGGAAGGCGCCGTCCTCCATCGACTTGCCCAGCTGGGCCGGGAACGGGGCCAGCTCGTCCGGGTGCTCGTCGTAGTACCCGGTGTAGGCATTGCGTACGACACGCATGGTCTTCCCGGAGAAGGCCCGACTGATGGTGGTGCCGTCCTCGCGGGTGCGGATCAGGGCGTCCTTGTAGCCGGTGACCCCGTGGGCCTCGGGGGTGGCGATGAACCGGGTGCCGACCCACACGCCGTCGGCCCCCAGGGCCAGGGCGGCGGCCAGCCCCCGGCCGTCGAAGATCCCGCCGGCCGCCACCACCGGGATGTGGGATCCCACCGCGTCGACGATCTGGGGAACCAGGGGCATGGTGGCGACCAGGCCGGTGTGGCCCCCGGCTTCGGTGCCCTGGGCCACCACGATGTCGCACCCGGCGTCCAGCGCCCGGCGGGCGTGGTCCACCTTGCCGCACATGTTGACCACCAGGAGCCCGTGCCGGTGGCAGAGCTCCACCACCTCGGCCGGCACCCCCAGTCCGGCCACGAACACCGAGGCCCCGCCGGCGATGACCTGCTCCACCTGGCCGGCCAGGTCGCCGGGCATGGCCGTCAACAGGTCGACGCCGAACGGCTTGTCGGTGGCGGACCTGACCTGGGCGATCTCCGCCACCATCCGCTCACTGCTCATGGTCGAGGCCCCGAGACAGCCGAAACCACCGGCCTCGGAGACGGCGGTGACCAGCGGGGCGTAGGAGACGCCGCCCATGCCGGCCAGCATGACCGGATGCTCGATACCGAGGATGTCGGTCAGTCTCGTCTTCATGTCGGTCTCCTCTGTCGGTCACCGGCTCCCCGCCGGCGTGCCCCGTTCCCCTGCACCCGGCGCCCCGCTCCCGCAGCACCCTACTGGGGACCTGAGCGGGTCGGTCAGGCCACGTAGGGGCAGTGGCGACAGCCCGTCTCGCAGCACTCGCCGCGCTCCCGGAGGTACGCCGCCGTGAGCACGAACAGTCCCGTGTCCGGGTCGAGATAGCCGGGCTCGTCCCCGGCCATGGCTTCGGCGTGGGCGGCGAGGATCCGGTCGCGGTCGGGATGGGCCAGGGGCAGCCGTGACGGATGGGGTTCGGTCAGGGGCCGGTCGGCGGCTCCGGCCGGGGCCGGGTCACTGGCCACGGTGCCCGAGCCCAGCCCGGTACGACCGACTGCGCCGGCGCTTGGAGTGGGCGTGGCGGGGCCGTGGTTGGCTCTGGAACTGGGTGGGGGACTGGGTCCGGGCATCCACCAGTGGTGGGGGTGGGGACATAGGGACCTCAGCCGGCGGGGCACCTTCCTCCCCGGCGGCGTAGCTGGGGACGAAGTCGCGTTGGCGCACCAACACCAGGGACCCCACCGCCCCGACGAGGGCGACGACGGTGGCGATGGCCATGAGGTGATCGAACGTCGACGTGAACCCGGTCCGGTAGGCGTTGAGTAGGGCGTCTCTGGCCCCGGCGTCGTGAATGGCGGCGGCGGCCGGACGGATGCCCCCGCCGGTGATGGCGGCGGTCAACCCGTTGCCGGTGTGGGCGAGGACGGTCCGTCCTCCGGGGGTGGCGGTGAGGGCCTGCACGGTGTTGGGTCGGATCTGGTTCAGGAACACGGCCCCCAACCCGGCGATGCCGGTGGCGAAGCCGACCTGCCGGAAGGTGGTCGACGAGCCGGTGGCCATGCCGCTGCGCTCCGGGGGCACGACGGCCACCGTGGCGCCGGCCAGCACCGGGTTGACGATGCCCACCCCGATCCCGGCCGCCACGAAGCCGGGGAGCAGCACGGTCCAGTTGGAGTCGGCGTGGACCCTGGTCATGAGCTCGCACCCCAGGGCCACCAGGAACAGGCCCAGTCCCAGCAGGTATCTCGACTGGACCTGGACACTCAGCTTGCCGGCCACCGGAGCCACCACGAAGGCCAACATGGTCACGGGCAGGAACCGCAGCCCGGCGGCGAAGGGCCCGTAGCCCAGGACCTCCTGAAGATAGAGGGAGAGATAGAGGAACATGGCGAAGATCGATGCCGCCAGACTGAACGAGGCCACGGAGACCCCGACCATGGCCGGCCGTCGGAACAGCCGGAGGTCGAGCATCGGGTCCCGCTGCAGCCATTCCGCCACCAGGAACACGATCAACAGCAGGCCCGATCCCACCAGCAGACCGAGGATGAGATGGCTCGACCATCCCTTGGCGTTCCCCTGTACGAGGGCGTACACCAGCATGAACAGGGCCAGCGAGAAGGAGAAGAAGCCGATCCAGTCGATGCGCCGTGACGTCGGGTCCCGGGAGTCCTGCACCCGGGCCAGGCAGATAACCACCGCCACGACGCCGAGGGGAAGATTGATGAAGAAGATCCAGCGCCACCCGATGCTGCCGGTGATGGCCCCGCCGAGTAGGGGACCGACAGCCACGGCCCCGCCCAGCACCGCCCCGTAGATGCCGAAGGCGGTGCCCCGCTGCTTCCCCGAGAATGCCTGCGCGATGAGGGCCAGCGAGGTGGCGAACATGACGGCGCCCCCCACCCCCTGGACCCCGCGGGACACATTCAGCATCAGCGGGGTGGTGGAAAGTCCGCACGCCAGCGAGGACACCGAGAAGATGACCACCCCGATGGCGTAGACGCGTCGCCGGCCGAACATGTCGCCGATCACTCCGGCGGTGAGGAGGAACGCGGCCAGCGTGACGGCGTAGGCGTCGACCACCCACTGGAGGTCGGCGAACGACGAGTGGAGCGATCGCTGGATGTCCGGGAGGGCCACGTTGACCACCGTGATGTCCAGCAACAGCATGAACGTGCCGGTGCAGACGGCGATCAGTGTCCACCACTTGCGATCCATCGTCACCCGTTTCTCGTTCCCGTGCCGTTCACCTGGTCACCACCACCTCGACCCGCGCCACGTCTCTGCCCACCCCGACTCGAGCCGCACGACTCGAGCCGCCCGACTCGGGGGCTCGAACCGGTCCGGCACCTTGAGCCCTGCCCGACCGGCCGACGTGGAGGGGCCCGATGCCGGTGCACCTGCGTCCTGTGCTCAGCCCCATGCCGGACACGTTGACCTCCTTGTCGCCCCTCGACCCCCTCGGAGCCGACACCGATCACGCGAATGTCTAGACGATGGCGTGCGGCCGGGCAATAGGTCCGGCGGTCCCTCCTGTGCACCGGGGGGCCGTCAGGGGTGGGCATCACACGGTCCCGTAGGTGGTGCTCCGGTCCTGGGCCCTGTGCCCGGATCCGAGGAGTTCGCCGGCAGCGGCGCCGAGGTCGGCACACAGTTCCTCCACCACGTCACGGTGACCGGCCTGGACCGTGGCGTGCAGGCTGTCCGGATGGTTCTGCCGGTCGAAGAACCATCCTCCCCGTTCGGCCAGGGCATCGCCCAGGGCGAAGCTGTCGATCCGCCCGCCCCCGGCGTCGCCGCCGAAGGCGAACACCGTGGCGTCAGGGGTACCCCGGAGGGCGAGCCCGGGGGTGGCGACGACGGCGGCCTTGATGGCGACGGCTGCGCCGAAGGCATCGTCGGCCAGGCGCAGGTAGCCGTCCTCCCCGAGGTGGTGCAGCACCGCCCAGCCGGCGGCGATGGGCCCGGCCGGCCGGGTTCCGGCCATCGACGGCGACCCGTACAGGCCTCCCAGCCAGTTGGTGGTGACGAACGGCTGCAGACGGGCCAGCTGGCGGTCCCGGTAGGCGATGACCGAGATGCCCTTCGAGGCGTAGCCGTACTTGTGGAGGTCGGCGGAGATCGAGGTCACACCGGGGACCGAGAGGTCCCACTCCTTGTCCACGTGGTCCAGCCGCCGCAGGAAGGGGAGCAGGAAGCCGCCGAGGCAGGCATCGACGTGGCAGAGGATGCCGCGGGACGATGCCATGGCGGCCAGATCGGGCACCGGGTCGATGATGCCCTGGGGGTAGGAGGGGGCCGATGCCACCACCAGCACCGTCTGGTCGTCGACCGCATCGGCCATGGCGTCCACGTCCGCCGAGTAGTCGGCACCGACCGCTATCCGCCGGGACTCGACGTCGAAGTAGTGGGCGGCCTTCTCGAAGGCGGCGTGGGCGCTGGTGGCCAGCACCATGTTGGGCCGCTCGATGCCGCGCCGGGCCCGTCCCCAGTCCCGGGCGGTCTTGGTGGCCTGCAGGAGTGACTCGGTGCCCCCCGACGTGAGGAAGCCGCGGACCTGGCGTCTCTCGGCCGCCGGCAGCCGGTCGGCCCCCAACAGGCCGGTGGCGATGTCGACGATGTCCTGCTGCATCCGGCCCAGGCTGGGGAAGACATCGGTGTTGAGGGCGTTCTCCGCCGAGTAGAGCGTGGCCGCCCGCTCGAGGAGGTCGATGGACGTCCTCGCCGGCCGAGTAGACCAGGCTGAACACCCGTCCGCCCCGCCAGTCCCGGTCATCGACCCGCAGGCCGGCCATCGTGGCCAGGACCACGTCGGCCGGGGCGCCGTGGTCAGGCAGGCGTGCCGCTGGGGGTCGGTCGGCGGGGGGTCGGTCGGCCATCGATCCAGCCTACGGGCGGGCGCCGCCCCTCAGGTGATGTCGCGGCGGGTCAGGATGAGCGAGCCGATGGCGGCGAAGGCCAGGCCGTAGAACAGCATGAGCAGGCCCCCCTGCCACCACTTGAACAGCCCGAAGTCGGCGCCGCGGCCCCGGGTGAGGTTGGAGGCGGCGATGGCGGCCCCGGTGGGTACCCAGCGTTCGGCCCCGTGGACCAGGCTGACCAGGATCCCCTCGAGGATGATGAACCAGCCCAGGACCACGATGATGGCGGCCACCTGGTTGGTCAGCACCGATCCGACGCCGACCCCGAGGATGGCGAACAGGGCGAAGACCAGGATCATCCCCGGGGCCACGGCGGGGATCTGGTGGAGCATGTCGGTGAAGGAGCCGCCCCGGGCGGCCAGGGTGAGGCCGCCCCCGATGATGGTGGCCACCAGCATGATCACGGCCAGCACCGCCCCGCAGATGGCGGCGAACAGCAGCTTGCCCACCACCAGCTTGGTCCGGACCGGGGTGACCAGAAACGACGTGGTCACCGTCTTGTGCCGGAACTCGGTGGTGACGATGAGCGTCCCGAGCAGCAGGGCGAACAGGTAGCCCGTGAAGCCCGACGCCCACCAGGTTCCGGAGCTGCTGGGTGGTGTGGGGCACCGTGTAGCCCGGTGGCGTGCCCTGCCCGGCGAAGTCCGGTCGCATGAGGAAGATGACCAGGATCAGTAGGGCGTTGACGATGAGGGCGATGCCGGTGAGGACCCAGGGCACCGCGGTGGTGCGCAGCTTCAACCACTCCGACCGGATGGTGGCGATCACGCTACGCCGCCCGGAGCGGGGACGGCCGGGCTGCCCATGTGGTTGGGATCGCCGGCATCGAACCCGTGGGTCAGGCTGAGGAAGACCTCCTCCAGGCTGCCCCGGTCGTGGACCAGCTCGTAGAGGACGATCTGGTGCTGGGCCGCCAGCGGACCGAACCACTCGGGGGTGGCGCCGGCGATCGACAGGGTGTCCGTCGCCGGTCTGGACGTAGCCCACCGGGATGGCGTCCAGGACGGCCCGCAGTCGCCCCATCTCCGGCGTCCGGATCCGCATGCCCGTGCTGGTACCGGCCTGCCGGGCCAGATCGGCCAGGGTGGTCTGGAGCACCAGCTTGCCGTGGGACACGATGACCACGTCGTCGACGGTCTCCTCCATCTCCGAGAGCAGGTGGGAGGAGACCAGCACGGCGTGCCCGATCGACGCCTGGTGCCGGATGAACGTGCGCAACCACTGGATGCCCTGGGGATCGAGGCCGTTGGAGGGCTCGTCTAGGATGAGGACCTCCGGGTCGCCGAGCAGGGCCGTGGCCAGCTGCAGGCGTTGGCGCATTCCCAGGGAGAACTTGCCCACCCGGCGACGGCCCACGTCGGCCAGACCCACCAGATCGAGGGTCTCGTCCACCTTGCTCATCGGTATCCCGGCCCCCAGGGCCACCGACTTCAGGTGGTCCTCGGCGCGACGGGACGGGTGGAAGCTGGTGGCTTCCAGCACCGCTCCCACATGGTGGATGGGATGGTCCAGCTCCACGTAGCTGCGGCCGGCGAACGTCGCCGTCCCGGCGGTGATGGAGACCAGGCCGAGGAGCATCCGCAACGTGGTGGTCTTGCCGGACCCGTTGGGACCGAGGAAGCCCGTGACCCGGCCCGGCGCCACCTCGAAGCTGAGCCCGTCGACGGCGCGGAGGGCTCCGAACTCTTTGGAGAGACCCTGGACTTCGATGGCCGACGGCATGCCAGACGGTACCCCGGCGGCCACCCCGAACCACGTCATGTCGGCGCGGCGGCACGCGCCGGCCATCGGCCGGTGACGGTCAGACGGTCAGACGGTCAGACGGTCGGCGTAGATGTCCGAGGGGAGCAGCAGCCCGATGGCCACGACCAACTCGTCGTGCACCCGTCCCATGTTGCTCCAGCCGTTGACCCAGCCCACCAGGGCCGAGTACCAGACGTGGCCGAGGATGCGGGCCCGGTCGCCGAGATTGGGCGGATGGGGCTCGCCGATGGCCCGGGTGATGATCCGTTCCATCAGTACCGACACCTGCTGCTGGCACTCGACGGCGGCCGGATCGGGCGAGGCCAGCGCCGTGAAGACCGCCCCGGCCAGCTGGGGCTGGCGGCCCATGGCCCGCAGGGCGCGGTCCAGGGCCTCGATGACCCGCTCGGCGGCCGTCTCGCCTTGAGCCGGCTGCTGGGCCAGGCGGTTGTCCAGTTGTTCGACCCAGTGGACCAGGGCCGCCGCCAGCAGGTGGTCCTTGCTGGTGAAGTACCGGTAGACGGTGCCCATGGCCACGTCGGCCCGGGCCGCCACATCCCGCATCTGGACGGCCTCGTAGCCTCCGTCGAGCCCCAGCGCCATGGCGGCGTCGACGACACGTTGGCGCCGGGCCTGCTGGGCGCGCGTCAAAGTACGTGGCACCGGACGGTTCGCCATGATCGTTTACCCTACTCGCCAGGGATTTCTCCCTGGCCCCGGGCTCACCGATAGGGCCGGGGGAGCCGGCGTCGGCCGGCTCCCACCCCCTCACGCCGGCCCGGCCCTCGGTACCATGGGCCGCCATGCCACCCGCCGAGGATCCGGAGCAGATCGCCACCACCGACGGGCGGGTTCCCGGACGGCGGGGTCTGGCCACCCGCCAGCGGTTGCTGGAGTGCACCGCCGAGCTGCTGGTGGCCACGCCGTGGCGGTCCATCAAGGTCATCGACATCGCCCGGCAGGCGGGCACGTCGCCGGCGACCTTCTACCAGTACTTCGAGAACGTCGAGGCTGCCATCACCGTGCTGGCCGAAGAGCTGGTCGAGGGGGTGGGCGTGCTGGCCGGCGCCGTCGACGGAGACTGGTCCGAGGAGGCCAGCTGGGCCACGGCGGTGGCCGTGGTCGAGGGGTTCATGGAGTACTGGGAGACCAACCGGGCCGTGTTCCGGGTGGTGGAGCTGACCACGGTGGAGGGGGACCTGCGGTTCCAGGGCCTGAGGGTGCGGGCCCTCAACGCCGTCACCGTGACCCTGGCCCGGGTCATCGCCACCCACGGTGAGGCATCGGGCTCGCCGGCCGGTGCCGATCCCATGGCGGCGGCGGGCACGCTAATTGCCATGTTGGCCCAGGTGTCCGGCCACCGCTACGGCTTCGAGTTCTGGGGCATCCGCACCGCCTCACTGGTGGACAGTCAGGCCCGGCTGCTCCACTGGTCGGTGACGGGCCGGGCCGCGCCCGACGGCGCCAAGGTCGCCGGGTCGGAGGTTCCCCTTCCCCGCACCGGCCCGGTGATCGGCGGAGGCGCGGCCTCGTCCCGCACGGCCCAGGTGAAGGCGGCCTCGGCCAACGCCGTGTCCAAGCGCTCGTCCACGAGCCCGAGGACGACGTCCTAACGGCCGCATGACTCCGCTCAGCGGAGGGCCACCGGCGCCACCGGCGAGCCGACGGCGTCGGTGAAGGGCAGGGGGGTGGCGTCCAGCAGGAACTCGTACCGGCCGTCGGCGGCGCAGGCGTCGGCCAACTCGTCGAGGAACCAGTTCTGCCCCTGGGTCATCCCCATCTCCACCAGATGGAGCAGGTGCACGGGCAGGAACAGGTCGGGGTCTTCGCAGGGAAAGACCTCGAGCGGGAGGGTGTCGATGGCCACCGCGGCCACGTCGTGGTCGTGGAACCACTCGGCGGTGGCCATGGTCAGGCCGGGGGTGCCGGGCCAGGTGTAGGCCACGAGGTCCCGCACCGGCTCGGCCCCGCCCAGGCCGGGCCGCCCCGGGAGGGCCAGATGGGCCATCTGCCCGGTTCGGACCAGCACCACGTCCCCGGCTTCGATGGTGACGCCACCGAAACCACAGGCGGCGTCGAGATCGTCGGGCGAGATGGGATAGCCCGCCTCCAGGATCTCCAGGCCCTTGGTCCGGGCCACGTCGAGCAGGATGCCCCGGGACACCAGCGCCCCCATCAGATGGATGCCGAGCCGGCCGGCGCCGGCCTCGGTGATGGTCGAGGCGGGGACACCGTTGTAGAGGGTCCGCCCGTCGGCACCGGCCCCGTAGGCGGCGTGCCCGAGGCCGTCCCAGTGGGTGGCGCACTGCATGGCCATGGTCACCACATCCTCGGAGAAGGCGATCCATCCGGGGTCGTCCCCCATGACCTCGTTGACGCTGACCATGGTGCGGGTGGGGTTGACCCGACCCTCGATGAAGCCGAGCTGGATTCCCTCCTCGGCCGAGAGGGGCAGCGCCAGGGGGAAGGCCGAGCCGTCCCTGACCGCGGCAACGCCTCGGAGCCGGGCGGCCCCGTCGATCAGGTTGAGGGTGCCGATCTGGTCGTCGGGTCCCCACCGTCCCCAGTTGGAGACGCGGGCGGCCAATTCGGTGAACGACGAGGGGACGGACGGCGAGACGGGCACGGGCATGGCCCAGTTGTACCCCAATCGGCAACAGTTTTCGCCCGATCGTGCCGATAGGAGCAGTGAGGGGCGCGAGCCGACGTACGAGGAAGCCAGCGCCATGACTGCACTCCAGCCGGACCCGGCACGGGAACGGTCCCGTCCGCGAGCCACCGCCTTGCGCCGGCTCCGTCCCGTCGTGGGCCGGTTCCGTCCCGCCGCCGCCGCAGTCTCCCTTCTCGTCGCCACGGTCGTGGTGATCGCCGCCGTCCTCACCGTGGCCCAGGGCGTGATGTCCGTCCCCCCGGCCGCGGCCGGGCCCACGGGCGTATCCGTGGCCGGGGTCGGCGCCGTCCAGTCGCTCTACGCCCAGGATCTGGTGGCCCGGATCAACGCCGAGCGGGCGGCCCGGGACTCGTTGATGGTGACGGTGCCGCCCCTGCAGGTCGACGCCGGACTCGCCGCCTACGCCCAGTCATGGTCGGCCCATCTGGCCGCCACCGGGGTGGTGGCCGATCCGTCGCTGCCGTCCTGCACCGGCCCCGCCACCCAGATGTGCATCCTGGCCGCCAACTCCGGTGACACCGGCAACGGCATGTGGCCCGGGGACGGCTCGGACGCCATGGACGGCGAGTACATGGCGTCGGCACCCCACCGGCAGAACATGCTCGGCGCCACCTACGCCGACGTGGGCGTCGGGGTGACCTGCGGTGCCGGCCGCGCCTTCACCGTCGAGGTGTTCGGTATCCCCCGCGCCGACGTACCGGCGGCCCTGTCCCGGCAGAGCGCCCAGAACGCCGTCCAGGGCCAGCCGGTGCCGGCCGGCCCGGTGGTGGCCGGGACCCCCAGCGGCGACCCGGTGTACTGCCCCGGGCAGACCATCGCCACCAGCGGTGCGGTGACCGCCACCGGTGGGCAGTATCCGTACCCGTTCCGCGTGGCCGCGGTGGCCGGTGAGCCGAACACGCCGGCCCCGGTGGTGGGCATGGCGTCGACGGCCGACGACAACGGCTACTGGCTGGCCCGATCGGACGGCTCGGTGTCCGTCCACGGTGATGCCGTCAACCACGGGTCGATGGCCGGGACCCCGCTGAACGCCCCGGTCACCCACATCGTGGCCACCACTGACGGTGGGGGCTACTGGATGGTGGCCGCCGACGGCGGCATCTTCACCTTCGGCGACGCCGGCTTCTACGGATCGATGGGCGGGAAGCACCTCAACGCCCCGGTGGTGGACCTGGCCCCGACGCCCTCGGGACACGGCTACTGGTTGGTGGCCAGCGACGGCGGGGTGTTCGCATTCGGCGACGCCGGCTTCTACGGATCGATGGGCGGGCGGCACCTGAACGCCCCGGTGGTGGGCATGGGCGCCGATCGCGCCACCGGCGGCTACTGGTTGGTGGCCAGCGACGGCGGGGTGTTCGCCTTCGGGGCCCCGTTCCTCGGCTCGACCGGCAACCGCATCCTCAACCGACCGGTCAACGGCATGGCCGCCACCCCCAACGGGTCCGGCTACTGGTTCGTGGCTTCCGACGGCGGCATCTTCACCTTCGGCAGCGCCGCCTTTCGGGGCAGTACCGGAGCCATGACACTGAATGCCCCGGTGGTGGGGATGGCCGCCGACGGTGCCACCGGCGGCTACTGGCTGGTGGCCGGGGACGGCGGGGTGTTCAGCTTCGGCGCCCCGTTCCTCGGGGCCGGGTGACGGTGACGGTTCCGGCTCCGGTGCCGCCCGCTTTCGCAGCCGGGTGGGTCAGCTGGACCAGATGATCGACTGCATCTCCGAGTAGGCCTCGAGCCCGGTGTCGCCACCGTCCCGGCCGATGCCGCTCATCTTGAACCCGCCGAAGGGGGCGTCCATGTTGCGCTGGGCGGTGTTGATGCCCACATGGCCGGCCCGCAGCTGCTTGGCCACCCGGAAGGCACGCGGGGTGTCACCGGAGAAGACGTAGTCGTAGAGGCCGAACTCCGAGTCGTTGGCGATGGCGATGCCCTCCTCCTCGTCGTCGAAGGGGATGGCCACCACCACCGGGCCGAAGATCTCCTCGCGGGCCACGGTGATGTCGTTGGTCCCCACCACCAGTGTGGGCTCCACGTAGTACCCGGTGGGAAGGTGCTCGGGACGGCCGCCCCCGGCCACCACCTCACCCTCCTTGCGCCCCGTCTCGATGTGGTCGAGGATCCGCTGCTGCTGGGCGGCCGAGATGACCGGCCCGACCACGGTGGACATCTCGGTGGGATCGCCGACCGTGAGCATCCCGGCGAACTGGGTGAGTCCGGCCACAACCTGGTCGAAGATGCTCCGGTGCACGATGGCCCGGGTGGGCGCGGTGCAGATCTGGCCGGAGTGGAAGGCCCACACCGAGCCGATAGCGGTGACCACGCCCTTGATGTCGGCGTCCTCGAAGACCACCGCCCCTCCCTTGCCGCCCAGCTCCATCAGCATCCGCTTCATGGTGGGGGCCCCGGCCGAGGCGATGCGCTGGCCCACGGCGGTCGAGCCGGTGAAGGAGACCATGTCGACGTCGGGCGAGGTGGTGAGGGCGGAGGCGGGCCCGGGGCCGGCCGAGTTGATGATGTTGATGACGCCGGGCGGGAAGCCGACCTCGTCGAGGACGCGGGCCATGGCGATCACGGCCAGCGGGTCCTGGGGAGCCGGCTTCATGATCACGGTGTTGCCCATGGCCAGGGCCGGTGCCACCTTGCCGGCCATGTTGGTCATGGGGAAGTTGTAGCTGGCGATGGCGGTGACCACCCCCACCGGTTGCCGGTAGGCCAACGCGCTGATCAGCCCACCCGGGGCCAGCGGTGTGGCCTCGGAGACGACCGGCGGCAGCATGTGCTCCTGGACGTGGCTGATGTCCCGCGAGTAGCGGTCGAACCGGGCCGCACTGACCGGGACCTGCATCCGGGAGCCGACCGAGGCGGTGGCCCCCGTCTCAGCGATGACCAGGGGGACCAGTTCGTCACCCTGGGCGCGGATGGCGGCGGCGGCCTTCTTCAGCAGCGCCAGACGCTCCTCCACCGGGGTGGCGGCCCAGGCCGGGAAGGCCTCCCTGGCCGCGGCGGCGGCGGCGTTGGCATCGTCCACCGAGGCGTTGGGGGCCTGTCCCACCACCTGTTCGGTGGCCGGGTTGATGATGTCGTAGGTTCCGTCGCCGGCCTCGGCCCACGTGCCTCCGATGAGCAACCGTGTCTCGTCCCTGGTGAGCTGAGCGCCCATGATGGGTCCCCTTTCGCGGTGGTGGATCGCCATGGATCCTCTGGCGGCCGTGATCGGTCGCGGTGGAACTGTGGTGGCCGGCGAGGTGAATCTGACGCCTCGTCAGCAGTGTAGGTCGTCGGTGCCGGAACGGCAGATCGAAGGCGGCGCGGCAGCCGGCGCCAGGAGTCCGGTCAGACCGTGCTCATACCCCGGCCGGGGAGGGATCGACCGTCACCGTGTCCAGACCCGACTTCAGCAGGCTGCCGGGCAGGTTGCCGGTGGGCTTGCCGTCGGCAACGGTCTCGATCCCGTTGACCAGGACCCGCACCACGCCGATGGCGTCGGCGATGAGCCGGGGGCTGCCACCGGGAAGGTCGTGGACCAGGGTGGCCGGCTCCGACCCGACCGTCTCGGGATCGAAGACAAAGAGGTCGGCGCACAATCCTTCGGCGACCCGGCCCCGGTCGTGCAGCCCGAACAGCTCGGCCGGCGCCTCGGTCATCAGCTGAACGGCGCGCTCGAGGCGAACCAGCTTCCGCTTGCGCAGACAGTCGCCCAAAAAGGAGGTGGGGTAGTTGGAGCCGCACATCCGGTCGAGGTGGGCGCCGGCGTCCGAGCCGCCCACCATGGCCCCCGGGTCGTTCCACACCTCCACCCGGGCCGCCCACGAGGCGTCGTCCCCGTCGGAGGCCTTGGGCCACAGCACGGTGCGGAGCTCGTCGGCGATGACCAGGTCCAACAGGGCGTCGAAGGGGGCCTTGTTTTGTTCGGCGGCGATGGAGCCGACGTCGCGCCAGCTCAGGCCCTCGTTCTCGGGGGCGAAGGTGTCGCCGATGATGTAGTTGGCCCAGCTGGACAGGCGTCGGAACACCCCGGCCGCCTCGGAATGGGCCAGCTCGTCGAGCTGTTCCCGCACCGCCGGATCCGACAGCTTCTCCATGCGCTGCTCCACGGGAAGACCCATCACGTCGCCCCAGCCCGGGATCAGAAAGAGGGCGCAGTGGTTCCGGAAGCTCATGTTCATCGGCACCAGGGTGGGCATGGTCAGCGCCACGATGCGACCGCCGGCCTCCGCCGCCCGGGCCGAGGCCTCGAGCTGCCGGGCCGTCTTGTCCGGAGTGCGCGAGTCGATGGTCAGGAGGTTCCAGTTGAGTGGCCGCCGCGCCGTGGTGGTCATGGCCACCATGAGGTCGATCTCCTCATCGGTGAAGGTGTCGAGGCAACCGTTGGTGATGTACTCGAGGGTGGTGCCGGGGTGGTCACGGACGACCTCGCAGAAGGCCAGCATCTCGCCGCGGTCGGCGTTACGCGACGAGATCGGCTTACCGTCGCCGTCGGAGTGGGTGCGGGACTGGGAGGACGAGAAGCCGAGGCCGCCGGCCTCCAGGGAGTCGGCCAGCAGCCGGGCCATCTCGGCCACCTCCTCCCCGGTGGCGACCTCGCTGCCCCGCTCGTCGCCCATCACCCACCGGCGCAGGGCACAGTGGCCGACGAGGAAGCCGGCATTGACGCCGAGGTTCCCCTCCAGCTTGCCCAGGTAGTCGCCGAAGCTGGTCCAGTCCCAGGGCAGGCCGTTCTCCAGGGCCACCAGGGGCATGCCTTCCACCTTGGCCATCATCCGGCGGATGTAGTCGTGGTCCTGGGCCTTGATCGGCGCCAGGGTGAAGCCGCAGTTGCCGCCGATCACCGTGGTCACGCCGTGGAGGTTGGAGGGGGAGGCGGTGGGGTCCCAGAACAGCTGGGCGTCGTAGTGGGTGTGGGGGTCGATGATGCCGGGCGCCACCACCAGTCCCTCGGCGTCCAGTTCGGTGGCCCCCTCCTCGTCGACCTGGCCCACGGCCACGATCCTCCCGTCGCGGATGCCGACGTCGGTCCGCCGACCGGGTGCGCCGGTCCCGTCGACGACCAGTCCGTTGCGGATCACGTAGTCGAGCATGGTGGTGGTCCCTCCATGGGTGGTGAGGCTTCTCCTATCGGCAGTGGCGTGCATGCGTCGCCCGTCCGAACCAGAACTGACAGACCGTCAGTTTACGGCACGCCCGGCCGTTCCGCTCCGGACGGTCGGGACCAGGTCGGAAGCGGGTCGGCGGGTGGTGTGGCGGCGGCGCCGGAGACAGTGGCGGGGCAGCGGCGGGTCGGAGAGCGGGGGTCGACGGTCGGCCGGATGGTAATTTCCCCTAATCCATCACGCCTGGTTCCAGAACCATCTGCTCCCAGCGGTCGTGCTCGTGCTCGGAGCCGGTCTCTTCATCAGGTTCGCCCACTGGGTGGGGGCGCGCCGGCGGCGCTGGGTCGACGGTCAGATCCGGCTCCAGATCGAATCCGGTCAGGTGGCCTCGGAGAGCCTCAAGCGGTCCCGGGCGGTGAGCGAGGCCGTGGAGTGGGTGGTGGTGGCCCTGGTGGGCTTCATCACCGCCATCCTGGCCCTCGACCGGTTGGGCATCCCGCTCACCACGCTGGTGGCTCCGGCCACGGTCATCGGCATCGGGCTCGGTTTCGGTGCCCAGCAGATGGTGGGGGACCTCCTGGCCGGATTCTTCCTCTTCGCCGAGCACCAGTTCGCCTTCGGCGACGTCATCCGACTGTCCGTTCCCGGCCAGGCCACCGGCATCACCGGGACGGTCGAGGAACTGACGCTCCGGGTCACCAAGGTCCGAACGGCCCAGGGCGAGTTGGTGGTGGTGCCCAACAGCGCCCTCCGCCAGGTGACCAACCTGTCCAAGGACTGGTCACGGGCCGTGATCGACATCCCGGTCTCGGTGACCGAGGACCTCGAGCAGGTGACCGGACTGCTGAAGGACATGTTTGCCGCCATGGCTGCCGATCCCGAGTGGCACGGCCTGCTCCTCGGGGACCCGGTGGTGGCCGGGGTGGAGACCATCGACGTCGGCTACGTCCAGTTACGGCTCATCGCCCGGACCCTCCCGGGGCGTCAGTTCGAGGTGGCCCGGGAGATCCGTCTGCGGGCCACCACCACCCTGCGCGCCGCCGGCGTCAGCTCGCCGTCGATCGGTGACGGTCCCTCGTGACGACGGACGGGTCCGGGACCGGGTCGGGCGAGGAAGGCGACAGGGCGGAGGGGGTGGGCGGCACCGATGCCACTGACGCCACTGACGCCACTGACGCCACTGACGCCACCGACGCCACCGACGCCACCGACGCGGGGTCCCTCTCGACGCCCCGGGCCCGGGCGCCCTGGGAGCGCAAGGATCCGGCCCAGGACGCTGAGGTCAAACACAGTGCGCTGGTGGGATTCATGTCGGTGCCGGTGAGCCGGCGGTTCCCCGTTCGCCGGTCGACCTTCGTGATGGCGGTGGCCTTCGTCGGGCTGGCCACGTTGCTGTACTTCTACCCTCCGCAGTCGACCACTACCGGCTCGGGCGTGGTGCTCCACACGTCCCAGGGAGATGTGTTCGTGCCCAACGCCACACCGGTCAGCACGACCACCACGACCACCGCGCCCGCGCCGACCACGACCACAACCACGACCACGACCACCGTGGCGCCCGCATCGACGAGCCCGACAGTTCCGACCAGACCCACGGCGTCGGCCTCCACCTCCACGACGACCACCGCGACGGCGGGGGGCGGCGGGAGTCCGGGAACCACCCCGACCGCAAGCACCGCGCCCGGGTCGGCGGGAACGGGCGGTTTCGGTGGAGCCACGACCACGACCTCGACGCCACCCTGACCACCCTCAACGGTGGGCGGGAGGCTCCGCGGCCCGGAGGCGCCTGCCGTCGGCGGCTACGGGTCCCAGTGCATGAACCAGATGTGCGGCCCGCCGTCGGGTGCGTCGACATCCTCCACGACGTGGAAGCCGAGCCTCGCGTAGGTGGCCAGGTTCCGCTCGGTTCCCGTCGACAGGTAGGCGCCGATGCCGTCGGACCGGGCCCGCTCCAGGCCGGCGGCGATCAGCGCCGTCCCGTAACCCCGGCCCTGAACGGCCGGATCCACGGCGATGGAGTCGAGTAGCCAGCGCGGCTCGGCCGGACCGTGCCTGTCCACCCAGCGCCAGAATGCGTCGTAGCGACGTCCGCCGTCGTCCGTGAGCTCGAGGATGTGCGGATGGTTCCACGGATGGTCGGTCCACTCCTCGAACCGTCCGGGCGGGACCCAGACCGCCGCCCCGCAGGCCGCCCCCGCCTCCCAGACCACGCCTTGCCCCAGAACCTGATCGAGGAATGCGGCGAAGAACGGTGTGAAGCGGTCTGCTGATCGCGGGGTGTTGCCCAGGGTCCAGCACATCATGGGATCGTCGACGAAGGCGTGCCCGAACACGGGTGCCAGGTCCCCGAGCCGGTCGTCACCGGCCGGTGTCACTTCGATCGTTCCCCCGTCGACCATCTCCCGACTGTATCCAGTGGGTCGAGAGCCACCCTGTGCCATGCCGGCGGACAGTGGGAACCCGGAGCCCGTGTCAGCCCCGCGTCCCAGGTAGCCGGTGACGGTCAGCCGGCGACGAGCGGGATGACCGTCTCCCCGAAGGCGGCGATCTGGTCGCGCTGCTCCTCGACCGAACCGGTGGGGAACCGGACCTGCACCTGGCCCACTCCGGCCGCCCTGTAGGGCTGGAGGTACTCGGCGATCTGTTCGGCACCGCCCATCACCGTGCCGGGCGGAGGGTCGAAGCCGGCTGACGGTGGGCCGACATGGAACGGCGCGGCGATGGCGCCGATGTCGAGCGGTGCGCCGGGCCGGTACTCCTGGCGCATCCGGTGGAGGTCGGCCAGCAGGTCCACGTTGGGGCCGAGGGACTGGGGCAGCCAACCGTCGGCGAACCGGGCCGTCCGTCGTAGGGCGGCCGGGGACGAGCCCCCCGTCCACACCGGGGGCCGGGGTGCCTGCACCGGTCGGGGCTTGAGTCCGAGACCCGAGGCCTTCCACGTCGGCCCGTCGAGGACCGGGAACTCGTCGACCATCCCGGCGACCAGGCCGGCGATGGCCTCGTCGGTGGCCGGCCCGCGGTGGTCGAACGGCGGACCCATCTGGTCGAACTCCTCGTTGACATGGCCGGCCCCCACGCCGCAGATGATCCGGCCATGGGACAGCGCGTCGAGGGTGGAGAACTCCTTGGCGGCCCGGAGAGGGTGGCGCAGAGCCACCACGTAGATGTGCGAGAGGAGCCGGACCGTGGTGGTCAGCCCGGCCAGCCAGCCCAGGGTGGCGATGGTGTCGTACCAGGTGGTGCTCATGGCACCGGCCAACCGCTCGGGGATGAAGGTGTGGTCGCAGACACCGACGTAGAAGAAGCCGGCCGCCTCGCAGGCCAGGGCCACCGAGGCCAGCTCGTCCGGTCCGGCCGACGTCTCCCAGGCCTGGGTGTAGATGGTGGACTGCGACTGGATGGGGAGTTGCATCCCGAACACCGTGCGCCCGGCGGGCAGGACCGAGACCGAATCGGCGGGAAGGGGGATGGGGGAGTCGCTCACCGGCTCAGCGTACGTCGCCGGTTGCCACCGGGATGGCCTGGGCCAACTGCTCGGCCAACTGCTCGTCGGTACCGAACCGGGTGGCCAGGACCCGGGACCGCTTGTAGGCCAGGTGGGCCGGGACCTCCCACGTGAACCCCATGCCCCCGTGGACCTGAATGCAGGAGCGGCCGTTGGTGATGGCCGCCTCATCGGCCAGCAGCTTGGCTCCGGCGGCGGCGATGGCCGGATCACCGACGTCGGGCTGATCGGCGGTCACGGCGGCGGCCTGCACGGCGCACCGGGCCACCTCGGCCCGCACGGCCATGTCGGCGCACAGGTGCTTGACCGCCTGGAAACCACCGATGGGCCGACCGAACTGCCGACGCTGCTTGGCGTACTCGACGGCAAGGTCGGTGACCCAGGCGGCCGATCCGACCTGAAGGGCGGCAGTGAGCAACGCGCCGACCTGGCGCCACCGGTCGGCCACGTCGGGACCGCCCACCATCGGGCCGTCAGGCAGATCGGTCACGCTCCACACCGGGGTCAGGGGATCCATGGGCCGCTGCAGACGGGTGGCGTCCAGTGCGGCCGGATCGAGGGAGCTGACGCCGTCGTCGGACACCACCAGCAGCACGTCGAGGTCGTCGAGGTGTTCGACGATGAGGGGGAGGAAGGTGTCGGCCGCCGATCGGGCCTCGATCATGCCCACCACCACCGAACCGTCGTCAGCGCCGTCAATCGGTCCCCGCCGCCAGGTGCGAGGCCACCAGCGGTCCGGGGACCAGTGCCCGTCCCAGTTCCTCGAAGACCAGGGCCGCCTCGGCCAGGCCCAGGCCCACCCCGCCGGCCGATTCGGGCACGCAGAGGCTGAATACGCCCGCTTCGCCCAGCTGTTGCCAGTCCTTGCGGTCGACCACCTTGTCGGCCGACTCGAAGGAACGTATGTGGTCGAGGGTGAACTGGCCCTGGCACAGCCGGCGCATGCCCTCGGCCAGTTCGGTCTGGAGCTCGGTCAGTTCGAAGTCCACAGTCGGCCCCCCGTGATCGATGGCCGGCGGCCCCGACGGCCCCGACGGCCCGGACGCCCGGACGGCCCGACGGCCCGGACGGCCCGGACGGCTCACGCCGCTCATGCTGTGGACCGGGCTGCGCCCGGCTTGGGCGGCCCCGACGGCTCTTTGGGTAGGCCGAGGATGCGCTCGCCGACGATGTTCCGCTGGATCTGGGAGGTGCCCGCGGCGATGGTGAGGGAGATGCCGCGCAGCCAGTCCTCGACCATGGTGGCCGACGGGATCGGCCCCTTCCCGTCCCCGCCCTCGATGTCGTCGGCGGCCAGGCCCGCCCGTCCGAGCAGGGAGAGGGAGAACTCGCCGAGCTTGGACCTCGTCTCGGTATAGGCCAGTTTGAAGAAGGTGCCCCCGACCCCGGGAATTCCGGTGCGGGCCGCCTGGGAGACGTTGCGCTTGGTGAGTGCCCACAGGGCGTCGAGCTCGGCTCGCAGATGGCCGGCTTGGCGGCGGATGCCGGAGTCGGACCATGCCCCGGTGCGTTGGGCCAGAGCCACCGTGGCCGAAAGGAGCTCGAACGCCTCGAGCAGGTCACCCACGAAGGCCGTGCCCCGTTCGAAGCTGAGGGTGACCATGGTCACCCGCCATCCGTCGTTCTCGTCACCCACCCGGTTCTCCACCGGCACCCGGACCTCGTCGAGGAAGAGCTCGGCGAACTCGGTCGAGCCGGCAATGGTGGTCAGGGGACGGATTTCGACCCCCGGGGCGTCCATGGGCAGGATCAGCCAGGAGATACCCCGGTGGCGGCTGTCCTCGCCGCCGGTGCGCACCAGGAGCTCGCAGTGGTCGGCCACCTCGGCGTGCGACGTCCAGATCTTCGACCCGGTGACGACATAGTGCTCCCCGTCGCGGACAGCCCGGGTGCGCAGGGAGGCGAGGTCGGATCCGGCGTCGGGCTCGGAGAAACCCTGGCACCAGACCTCCTCCCCCTTCAGGATGGCGGGCAGGTAGCGCTGGCGCTGTTCGTTAGTGCCCTCGGCGATGACGGTGGGTCCGGCGTGGAGGAGTCCCACGAAGTTGACGCCGACGTACGGGGCGTGGGCCCGCTCCAGCTCCTCCTTGAACACCAGCTCCTCGACGGGGGACGAGCCCCGGCCACCGCCCTCCACCGGCCAGTCCACACCGGCATAACCGGCGTCGAACAGCAGCCGCTGCCAATGGGTGTCGTAGGCGCGCCGGCCCGGCCAGTCGGTGGGGTCGGGTTTGGGCGGCAGCCCCGGGAGGGTCTCGGCCAACCACTGGCGCAGCTCTTTCCGGAACGCCTGCTCGGCGTCGGTGTAGCGGAGGTCCATGGTGACGAGACCCTAGGCCGAGGGCCGCAGGCCCCGGCGACGGTGCGCCGCTCGGCTCACTTGAAGTCGAGGTCGTAGAGCTTGATGGCGTTGCCGCGGACGATCTTGTAGATCTGCTCCTCGGTGAGGTCCTTCATCTGCTTTTCGGCGATCTGTCGGGTCTCCGGCCAGGTCGAGTCGGAGTGGGGGTAGTCGGACTCGTAGGTGATGTTGTCCACCCCGATGGACTCGATGTTCTTGAGGCCGAAGGCGTCGCTGAAGAAGCAGCCGTAGATCTGGCGGTAGAAGTAGGTCGACGGTGGCTCGGGGACGATGTCGGCCACACCGCCCCAGCCCCGGTTCTCCTCCCACACCGTGTCGGCCCGCTCCAGGATGTAGGGGATCCAGCCGATCTGTCCCTCGGCGTAGGCCAGCTTGAGCTCGGGGAAGCGCACCAGCACGCCGGAGAACATGAAGTCGACCATGGAGTAGGTGGCGTTGGAGTGGGTGAGGGTCGAGCCCACGGCCGGGGGGGCGTCGGCCGAGGTGGACGGCATCTTGGACGACGAGCCGATGTGCATGTTGACGACCGTCCCGGTCTCCTCGCAGGCCCGGAAGAACGGATCCCAGTAGTGGTCGGGATCGTGGACCGAGGGCAGTCCGAGGAATGGCGGAATCTCGCTGAAGCAGACGGCCCGAACGCCGCGATCAGCGTTGCGGCGCACCTCGCCGGCAGCCAACTCGACGTCCCACAGGGGGATCAGGCACAGCGGGATGAGCCGACCGTTGGCCTCGGGGCCGCACCACTCGTCGACCATCCAGTCGTTGTAGGCCTTCACGCACAGGAGGGCGAGCTCCTTGTCCTGGGCCTCGGTGAAGGTCTGGCCGCAGAAGCGGGGGAAGGTCGGGAAGCACAGCGAGGCCTCGAGGTGGTTCACGTCCATGTCCTCGAGCCGGGACTTGACCTCGTAGGAGCCGGGGCGCATGTCCCCGTAGGTCACGCCGCGCATGGTCACTTCCTCCCGGGGCACGCCGACGGCGGAGTCGACCCGCAGCAGCGGGCGCTTCAGGTCCTCGTAGTACCACCAGTCGGTGGGGAATCCCTCGGAGCCGGGCACCACGGTGAGCTTGCCGCCGACGAAGGTGATCTCGCCCATCGGGGCGCGCACGATCCGCGGACCGATGTCGTGGTACTTGCTTGGGGAGGCGGTCCGTCCAGACGTTGGGAGGTTCCACCACGTGGTCGTCGACGGAGATGATCCAGGGCAGTTCGGCCATGGGCCCGAGTGTACCGCCTGGTCTGACGGTCCGTCAGGAAACGCGGGCGCGACAAAGGGGCCCCAGAGGGCCGGTTCTGCGAAGTTCGACGTGGTTCCCGGAGTGGCTGCATCTCCGGCGGCCCGTCCATTGCGGTCGGTCCGTTGCCGACCCGTCCATTGCCGCCCGTCACCGGGATGGCCGGAGGTTCGATGGAGGGGGGCTGGCGGCACCGGCCCCGGTGGTGCCCCGGGTGGTGTCGTGCCCGCACCCAGGGGACCTACCGGTCCGATCTCACTCCCGGAGCGGGGGTCGCGGGTCCGGATCCGGTCCGGGGTCCGTGGTCGGTCCGAAGCGCTGGTGGTGGGTGTAGTACCAGCGGTTGTGGAACCCGCACAGGAGGCGCCCGTTGTCCTGGGTGGTCTGTCCCCCCTGGGTGTAGGGCTTGATGTGGTCGACCTGGCAGTACCGGGCCGGCCGGTCGCAGTAGGGGTGGGTGCAGTGGCGGTCCCGGATCTCGATGGCCCGTCGGGTGGCCCCGGTGAAGTAGCGGTCGGTGTGGGGGCACTCTTTCCGGTCGGGGCGGTCGAACACGGCCTGTTCCAGGCAGCGGATGGTGACCTCGGCCAGCCGGGTGGTGTGGCTGAGGGTGACCGGGCCCTCGGGGTCATGTCGGATCCGGACGATGTCGGCCCCCTCCAGCCAGGAGAGGAGCTCGGTGGCGGGGACGGGGGTGCCGTCCTCCAGCTCGGAGAGGACACCGTGCAGGCTCTCCCAGCCCACATGGACGTTGAAGAGGGGGACGGGCTTGGCGCTGGCCTCGGTTCTCGACCCCGAGCGCCGGGCCATCCACACCACGGCGTCGGCCCGGCGCTGGGCCGGGGTGCGGAGGAGCTCGGAGGGAAGGGGGGTCCGTCCCAGCCGGGCGGTGGCCTCGATGCGGTCGGCGTCGAACAGGAGCTGCTCCAGGCGTTCGAGCTCATTGTTGACGATGGTGCCCGAGACGTCGTCCAGGTTCATCCGGCCCACCCAGGTCCCGTCCATGCCCCGGACCAGGTAGGCATCCCGGCGGTTGCGCCGCTGCTCGGCCGCCTCGGTGGTGCCGTCGGGGTCGGCGCAGCGCTGCCAGTACTCAAGGAGGTGTTTGAACTCGGCGAAGGTGTGGTGGAGGGCCAGGTCCACCACCAGCTGCTCCTGGCGACGGAGGGGCTCCCGGGTGGCCCCCGTGTCCAGGGCGAGAAGGAGGGCCACGTGGTCCCCGGTGATGGCCCCGGCCGAGAAGGCCCGCTCGATGAGGGGCAGGTGAGACAGGGCCCGGCCCCGGTGGACCAGGCGACCGGCCTCGGCCCCGGACATGTGGCACTCGTGCCTCATCCAGGCGCTGGCCGAGCACGCCCCCACGCTCAGCCACGCCCTGGACGCCTCGAACTCGGCCACCTCCCGGGCCACCCGGGCATCCATCCGGGCCTTCTCCTGCAGGATCGCCTTCATGGCCCGGCACCGGGGATCACCACTCGAATCACCATCGGAACCACTGCCCGCCCGGACGTCCACGACCATGACCACAGCTAACCAAAGGGGTGTGACACTTGGGCGGGGACGGGGTCCCCGAGGAGCCGGTCTGCTCCCGGCGGACAGAACGGCCCAGGTCAGAGGGGCAACATCAGATCATGGCCACCCCGCCGTTGGGCCGCATCACCTGCCCGGTCATGAACCGGGAGGCGTCCGAGGCCAGATAGAGCACCGCGCCGGCGATGTCCTCGGGCTCGCCCACCGTGCGGAGGGGTGCGCCCTTGGCCATGGCGGCGACGAGCGAGTCCTCCATGGCCGCGTCGCGGCCCCCATCGGGAAGGTGGAAGTGACCGGTGGTCATGCCGGTGATGATGAATCCGGGAGCGACGGCGTTCACCCGCACGTGCTTCTTGCCCACCTCCACGGCCAGGGTCTTGGTCATCTGGTTGACCCCCGCCTTGCAGATGGCGTAGCTCACGATGTTGGGGCTGGGGGTGTCGGCGGCGGCCGAGGAGCAGTTGATGATGCTGCCCCCCTCGGGCTGCTCGACCATGATCCGTGCGGCGGCCTGGCACCCGAAGAAGACGCCCTTCAGGTTGACGGCCATGATGGTGTCGAGGTCCTCCTCGGACTCGTCGAGGAACGGGCCACCCAGCATGATGCCGGCGATGTTGCACCACACGTGGATGCCGCCGTACTGGGCGGCCACCCGCTGGGCCAGGGCGTCCATGTCGGCCCTCTTCGACACGTCGAGGGCCACGCCCTCGGCTGCGCCCCCCTCCGCGGTGATCTGCTCGGCCGTCGTCCGGGCCGTGTCCTCGTGGATGTCGGCGCACACCACGGTGGCCCCGGCTCCGGCCAGGGCCAGGGCGCTCGCCCTGGCGATGCCGCTCCCGGCTCCGGTGACCACAGCCACCTTTCCGTCGACGCGGAACGATTGGATGAGTGTGCTGGCGTCCATGGTGTGTGCGGACCTCGTGGTGTCGGCGGACGGGGGGTCCGTCCTGGTGGGCACGGTACCCGCAACCGGAGACCCTATGGCGTGGACGGGGTCGACAACAGTCCAATGGTCCGATCAGAGGCAGGCACAACGCCTGCAAACGAGTCAGTGGCCAGGGGTGCCGACGTGCCGAACCGCCGACGCGATCACGGCGACCCAACGAACAGCCTCACCGGGACGATGAGTTCGCCGACACCCCCCGTCCTTTCCTGCCGCCACCCTTGCGCTTGCCATCGACATCGACATGGACCTCGGGCTGATCCTGCTCGAGATCTTCCCGGTGCTCCCCGGCCACACCATCAGCGAGCCCGATGCTGTTCTCGTAGTCGACGTACTTGTACTCGACATCGTTCTCGTAATCGACGTAGTCCTCGTATACGTACTCGCGGGCGCCCTTGGACTCACAGGCGAGGCCGTCGGACTCGGACTCGGGCTCGGACTCGGATATGAGCAGGTTCTCGACGTCCTTTTCGGACTCGACGCCCTCAACAAACTCGACGACCCCGACGTCCCCTACGATCTCGGCGTCCTCGACGTCCGCTTCGAACTCGACGACCCCGACGTCCCCTACGATCTCGACGTCCTCGGCGTCCTCAACAAACTCAACGTCCTCGACGTCCGCTTCGAACTCGACGTCCTCGACGTCCGCTTCGAACTCGACGTCCTCGATGAGCTCGACATCCTCCTCGATGACAACATCCCTCTCCGGCTCGGCACCATCCGCGGTCTCGTACTCGTACTCGTATTCGTATTCGTTAGTAACGTCATCCCCGGGCGCCACCTCGACCTCAACCCCCTCCACGACCTCGTCCACGACCTCGTCCACGACGTCAGATGTGTAGGCCCCAGAGGTACGCACATCTGCGTCGGTGTCTTCGACCCCGACCCCGACCCTGGCTCCGACCCCGGCCCCGACCTTGACTTTGCCCCTGAGCCGTCCGGCACCCCGACCTTCCCTTGAGCCTGCGCCTCGACCTCCACCCCGGCCCGGGTCTTCACGGTCGGCTCCACCGTCACCCCGACCTCTGGCCATCTGCCCCTCGGCGAGGGACTTGGCCGCATCCTTCATCACATCGTCGCCAGGAAGCTGCTTCGCCGTCCTCATGGCCAGCCCCAGCGCCTTGCCCACCGTGGCGGCGATGCGCTTGTGGCCCTCGTCGTCGGGGTGGATCCCGTCGCCCAGGTGCTCGGCGGTGATGATGGCCTCGCCGGCCACCAGGGCCAGGGTCTGGTCGCCGGAGACGATCCGGTCACGGGTCACCGACTCGATGGCGTGGCGGATGTCGGCCAGTGTGGCGCCGAGCCGGTTGGGCTCGTCCTCGGCGTCGGGACGCAGGACCGGACTGACCACGACGATGGGGACGGCGGGATGGCCGTCTCGGATGACGTCGAGGAAGCCGGCGAACCCCTCGGCCACCATGCCGACGCTGTGGGGGATGCGGGTCCAGCAGCTGGCCCCGTAGGCCACGGAGATGATGTCAGCGGGAAGGGCGGCGATGTGCTCGGCCGAGACGATCTCGCCCCGTCCGGCGGCGGCGTAGCCCAGGTTGGCCAGGTCCAGGCCGGCCTTGCGGGCGGCGATGGCCGCCCATCCCTGGGCCGGCCCCGAGGCGATCCATCCCTGCGTCACGGAGTCGCCGTAGGCGATCCACCGGGGCAGGTCCGGGGCCGGGCCGATCTCGCCCTTGACGGCGGTCAGGGACTGGATCAGCGGCTGCATTCCCTCGGGGAGGTAGATGGTGGCCGGCTTGTCGGCGGCGGACGATCCGAGGGGGACCCGGATGAGTCCGTCACCGAGCACCGCCTCCTCCTCACCGACCTTGCGGCCGGCCCGCCACACCGAGAAGGTGATGCCGGCACCGTCACCGCGGTAGCCGAGGTTGCCCGAGGTGGTCCGGTAGGCGATGTCGATGGCCTCGGCGTCACCGACCAGCTCCAGCCGGACGCCGGCGGGGACGAGGGCGGCGTGCCACGTGTCCGAGGGCAGTCGGGCCGTGTCGGTGGGGTTGGCCCGGGGATAGGGCACGTCACCGGCGGCCGGATAGGGAGCCCCCCGGAGAAAGGGTTCGGGCTGTGCCGGTCGCGGCGTCACCGCGCGTCTGCTTCCATCGATCGCGCCCCTCCAGCGGACTACGACCACTCTCAGTAGTGGTCTGACCACATTACCACCCAGCATGGTTTTATTGCACCGGGGAACAGGTCGTGGAGCAGCCATGGGCCCGGGGGCGGGGCCGATGGTCGGGAGGACCGCCATCCGGACCCCGATGGACGGCAGGTGAAGGCGTCGGGGGACGGAACGGTGAGCTCTAGCTGGGACGACGTCTCGGTGCCGATGAGCCGGCTCCGAGGTCCTTCCCCCGGCAGGACCGGTTGCGTAGCATGGGCCGGAACGCAGGGATCGAACGGGGGCCAGTGCTTCAATCATGACGCAGAGTGGTCATTTGTCACGTGCCTTCGAGCCGACCCGGGCCCGGACCGCCCGGACCGGGGCCACCCGGAACCGGACCCGGAGAACCCGTAGCCGTGTCCACACCGCGCTGACGGCCCTGGTGCTCGGCGCGGTCGTCGGCACCGTGATGGCCCTGGCGCCGGCCGGACCGGCCCACGCCACAGCGGCCAACCCGCAGATCGCCGCCCACGTCTACCAGGGAGGCGGGGTGATCGGGTTCGGGGACGCCCAGTCCATCAACGCCCCCATCGGGCCGGCCCTGAGCTCGGTGATGGTGGCCATGGTGGCGGATCCGGCGGCCACCCCCGCTCACCAGGGCTACTGGTTGGCCGCCGCCGACGGAGGGGTGTTCACCCAGGGCGGTGCCACCTTCTACGGTTCCCTCGGAGCCCTCCACCTGAACGGACCGGTGGTGGGCATGGCCGCCACCCCCGACGGCAGGGGCTACTGGCTGGTGGCCCTGGACGGCGGGGTCTTCACCTTCGGCGACGCCGGCTTCTACGGCTCCATGGGGGGCAGCCACCTGAACAAGCCGGTCGTGGGCATGGCCGCCACCCCCGACGGGAAGGGCTACTGGCTGGTCGCCCAGGACGGGGGGATCTTCACCTTCGGCGACGCCACCTTCTACGGCTCCGAGGGTGGGGTCCGCCTCAACGCCCCCGTCACCGGCATGGCCGCCTCGTCCACCGGCCACGGCTACTGGATGGTGGGAGCCGACGGTGGGATCTTCACCTTCGGTGACGCTCCGTTCCTCGGCTCACTGGGCGGGGCGGTGCTCAACGACCCGGTCGTCGACATGGTGGCCACGCCCCGCGACCGCGGCTACCTCCTGGTGGCCACCGACGGGGAGGTCTTCCCGTTCGGATCGGCCGGCTTCTACGGCTCCCTGGCCGGCGGTTACGGGGGCAACCCGGCCGTGGTGCCCCCGGTGGCCGGCATCGCCCTGTCCCCCGACGACCAGGGCTACTGGCTGCTGGAGCCGGACGGGTGGTCCTACGGCGTTCACCAATCCGCCCAGCGCCGCCCCCACGGTGACGACGTCGGCCATCGTGTCCATCGCCAACAGCCAGGTGAACGCCGATCCCGACCGCGGTCGTTTCTGCAATCCCTACGGTCCGTGCGAGGAGTGGTGCGCCCTGTTCGCCACCTGGGTGTGGGAGCAGGCCGGGGTGCCCATCCCGTCGTACCCCTTCACCGGGAACATCTACGGCTGGGCCGCCGCCCACACCGGGGTGCTGCCGCCCACAGCGGTACCGGTCCCGGGTGACGCCGTCCTCTACGGCACCGGACCGTGGTCGACGGCCACCTCCGTGCACGTGGGAGTGGTCGTGCAGGTCTGGCCGGACGGCGCCGTGGTCACCGTCGAGGGGGACGCCGGGCCGGCCCCGACCGGATCCCTGGCCGTGGTGGTCAACGGCCCCTACCTGCCGTCCCAGTCGGTGTCGTACAACGGGGTGCCGATCTACGCCTTCGCCCAGCCGTAGGTCGGCCGGGGGCCGCCAGTGGCTCTGTCGGCCGGTCGCCCGCCTGGACTCAGCTCCTGGTGACCAGGGAGTCCAGCACCAGGGCGCGGTGGTCGTCCGCCGATCCCCAGGCCTCGGCCAGCGCCCAGGCCCGCTTCAAGAAGAGATGGAGGTCGCACTCCCACGTGTACCCGATGGCCCCGTGTACCTGGAGGGACACCCGGGCCGCCTCGGTGGCGGCGTCGGAGGCGTAGGCCTTGGCGGTGGACGCCGCCCGTGACACTTCGGTTGCCGATGAGGCCGTCGTCGCCGGTGGTGCTGCCGGCTCGGCCCGGTCGAGGGACCAGGCCGAGCCGTAGACCACGGGCCGGGCGAACTCCAGCCGCACCCGGGCTCCGGCCAACAGGTGCTTGACGGCCTGGAAGCTGCCGATGGGCCTGCCGAATTGGTGGCGCTCCCGGGCGTAGTCGGCGGCCACGGTGATCATCCGGTCGGCCAGGCCGACGAGCTCGCCGGCGGTGGCCACGGCGGCGCGGTCCCGGGTGAGGCGCAGAGCGGCGGCGGCGTCCGGGCCGGACAGGACCCGGGTCTCGGCGGTGGGCGACCAGTGGGGGATACCCAGTCGGCGGGTGGGGTCGAGCGACGGCACCGAGCGCACGGTGACCAGGTCGGCGTCGACGACGTGGAGCTCGGGGATGTCATCGTCGCCGGAGGTGAACAGGACCAGCAGGTCGGCCCCGTCGGCCCCGGCGATGGCCACCGGCGGGCCGGTCGTCGGGCCCACGGCGCCGATGGCGGCGGCGGTCCGACCCCTGGCGATGGCCTCCAGCCACGGTGCGACCAGCGTGGCGGCCGCCGACCCGGCCGACCGCTCCAGGTCGGCCAGCAACGGCGCCACCAGCCCGGTGGTGTCGAGCAGCGGCTCGGGCAGGGAGACCCGACCGGCCTCCTCGAGGAGGAGGACCAGGTCGACCGGGCCCAGGCCGAGTCCCCCGTGGGACTCGGGGATGGTGAGCCCCACCACCCCCAGCTCGGCCAGCACGTCCCAGCGGGGCGTGTGGGCGGAGGGGTGCGCGAAGGCGGCCCGCAGGTCGTCGGTGGTGCACTCCTTGGCCAGCACCTGGCGGACGGTGTCCCCGAACTCGGTCTGCTGGTCGCTGAAGGCGAAGTGCACGGTCGGCCGTTTCCCCTCAACCCCGGGGCAGCCCGAGCATGCGCTCGGCCACCACGTTGCGTTGGATCTCGTTGGTGCCGGCATAGATGGGGCCGGCCAGCGCGAACAGGTAGCCGTCGAGCCACGGGGCGTCCACGCCGTCGCCGTGGAATTCCGCCTCCGGGCCGAGCAGGGCCAGGGCGGCGAGGTGGATGGCCAGGTCGGTCTCCGACCAGTGGATCTTGTTGGCACTGGCCTCGGGCCCGACGGAGCCGCCGTCGAGGACCCGGGTGGCCGTCCACAGGGTGTTGAGCCGGTAGGCCTCGGCGTCCATCCAGGCCCGGGCCACGGCATCGGCGCTGCGGGCGGCCCGCACCGGGTCGACGGCGAGCCGTGCCGAGTACAGCGCCACCAGGCGGCGGGCGGCCTCGGTGTAGCGGGCCGGGCTGCGCAGGCTGAGGCCGCGCTCGGATCCGGCGGTGGCCATGGCCACGCTCCAACCCTGCCCCACGCCGCCGAGCACCTGGTCGTCGGGGACGAAGACGTCCTCGAAGAAGATCTCGGCGAATCCGGTCTCCCCGTCTATCTGGGGGATGGGGCGGACGGTGACCCCGGGGGTGCCCATGTCGATGAGGAAGTAGGTCAGGCCGCGGTGGCGCTCGGCGCCGGGATCGGTGCGGAACAGGCCGAAGCACCATTCGGCGAACGCCCCCCGTGACGCCCAGGTCTTCTGTCCGGTGAGCAGCCAGCCGTCGTCCCCCGGGGCGCGCCCGGCCCGGCTGCGGATGCCGGCCAGGTCGGATCCGGCGTCGGGCTCCGACCAGCCCTGGCACCAGATCTCCCGACCGGAGGCCATGGCGGGCAGGAAGCGCTCCTTCTGCGCCTGGGTTCCGAACTCGAACAACGTGGGGGCCAGCAGGAACACGCCGTTCTGACTGACCCGGAGGGGGGCCTCGGCCCGCCAGTACTCCTCTTCGAAGATCAGCCACTCGATGATGCCCACATCCCGCCCGCCGTAGGCCTGGGGCCAGGAGACCACCGACCACCGGTCGGCGTACATGGTCTGCTCCCACCGGCGGTGGGCCTCGAACCCCTCCCCGGTATCGAGGGAGGGGAGGGAGCGGGGAGCGGGGGTGTTGTCGGCCAACCAGGCGCGCGCCTCGGCCCGGAAGGCCTCCTGGGCCGCTGTGTAGTTCAGGTCCATCGCTGCGTCCATGCTGGGGTCCATCGGTCGGGAGGCGGATCGTGGGGGTCGGTCGTGGGGTGCGGCGTCGGGTGGGTCTCACGGCTTGGTCGGAGAGTGGGCCGGAGCGGGGCTCGGCCCCGGATAGAGGAAATCTGACACACCGCCAGATTTCCGGCAACCACGGCCCATCGGCCACAATGGTGGGATGCCCACCGCTGTGATCGTCGACGCCGTCCGCACCCCGGTGGGGAGGAGGAACGGCCGGCTGTCCGGCTGGCACGCCGTGGACCTGGCCGCCCAGCCGCTACGGGCGCTGGTGGAGCGCAACGATCTCGACCCGGCGCTGGTCGAGGACGTCATCTACGGGTGCACCATGACCGTCGGCGAGCAGGCCATGAACATCGGGCGCAACGCCGCCCTGGCCGCCGGGTTCCCCGACACCGTGCCCGGCACCACAGTCGACCGACAGTGCGGCTCGGCCCAGCAGGCGGTCCATTTCGCCGCCCAGGCGGTCATGTCGGGGGCCATGGACATCGCCATCGGGGGTGGCGTGGAGTCGATGAGCCGGGTGCCCATAGGGTCAACGACCGATCACGGCCCCGGCGAGGCCTACGGGCCGACCGTGCACGAGCGGTTCGACTTCATCCACCAGGGATTGAGCGCTGAGGAGATCGCCCGGCGGTGGGGGATCAGCCGGGAGGCCATGGACCGCTACGCCCTCCGGTCCCACGACCGGGCCGCCCGGGCCATCGCCGAGGGCCGGTTCGACAACGAGATCATCCCCCTGGCCACCCGGCGGGCCGTGATCGAGGACAAGGTGGCGGTGGCCGGCAGCGACGAGGGCGATCCGGCCGGCGAGGGTCCGCTCACCTTCGACGAGGGGGTGCGGGCCGGTTCGACCTACGAGAAGCTGGCTGCCCTGCCTCCGGCGTTCGCAGGGGACGGGCTCATCACCGCGGCCAGCTCGTCGCAGATCTCCGACGGAGCCGGCGCCGTGCTGATCATGTCCGAGGAGCGGGCCGGCCAGCTCGGCCTGGTGCCCCGGGCCCGGTTCCACACGTTCGCCGTGGCCGCCAACGACCCGGTGATCATGCTGACGGCGCCCATCCCCGCCACCACGCTGGTACTCGAGAAGTCGAAGCTGTCCCTCGACGACATCGACCTCATCGAGATCAACGAGGCCTTCGCTTCGGTGGTACTGGCCTGGGAGCAGGAGCACCACCCGGACATGGACAAGGTCAACGTGAACGGCGGGGCCATCGCCATCGGCCATCCGACCGGTGGGTCCGGGGCCCGGTTGATGGCCACACTGCTCAACGAGATGGAGCGCACCGGTGCCCGCTACGGGCTGCAGACCATGTGCGAGGGCGGTGGCCAGGCCAACGCCACCATCATCGAGCGCCTGGGCTGACCCGACCCGGCCCGGCCTAACCGGACCGGAGACTGCCGGGTGTCTTAGGCGGCGTCGGGCCCGGAACCGGTGGAGCCGGAGGCCTCGAGCGCCTCCGCTGACCAAGCCGCCGTCAGCCTGGGCCCCGGGCTCGACGTCGGACTCGGGTTCGGGCTCGGGCTCCACCTCAGCCTCGACGACGTCAGCTTCGACGACGTCAGCCTCGACGATGTCAGCCTCGACGACGTGAGCCTCGATCACGTCGGGCTCGACGTCGACCAACGAGGCGTGCTTGTTGAAGTCGACGCTGTCGGCCTTGGTGGGACGGGACATGAGATAGCCCTGGTAGAGGTCGCAGCCCAGCTCGGCCACCCGTTGGAGCTGCACCGGTCGTTCCACGCCCTCGGCCAGTACCACCAGTCCGAGGGCCTTGGACAGCTGCACGATGGCGGCCACGATGGCCTCGTCGTTCTCGAAGGCCCCCAGGCCGTCCACGAAGGACTTGTCGATCTTGAGGATCTTGACCGGGAACCGCTTGAGCTGGGCCAGCGAGGAGTACCCGGTCCCGAAGTCGTCGATGGCCAGGCCCACGCCCATCTCGTGGATGCCGCCCAACATGGCGATCGAGGCCGACGTGTCGCTCATCAGCATGCTCTCGGTGACTTCCATGACCAGGGCCTCGGGAGGGAGCCCGGAGTCGGCCAGGGCCGAGGCGATGGTGTCGAGCAGTTCGGTGTCGCTCAGCTGGTGGGCCGAGAGGTTCACCGTGATGTAGGCGTCCTCGGCGCCGGGCAGCTCGCGGCGCCAGCGGGCCATGGTCTGGCACGCTTCGCGCAGTACCCAGCGGCCCAGCGAGAAGATGAGGTCGGTCTCCTCGGCGAAGGGGATGAACTCCATCGGCCCGAGCAGCCCCCGCGACGGGTGGTGCCACCGGACCAGGGCCTCCATGGCCACGATCCGGTCGTCCTTGACCGAGGCGATGGGCTGGTAGTGGACGGCCAGCTCGTCGTGGTCGATGGAGTGGCGCAGGTCGTCGTAGATCTCCAGCCGGGCCACCGACTTGGCCCGGAGCGACTCGTCGAACACCTCCACCCGCGAGCGGCCTTTGTTCTTGGCCTGAAACATGGCCACGTCGGCCTGCTGCAGGATGTCCTGGGCCGACTGGCGGCCCCGCATGACGAAGGCGATCCCCACGCTGCAGGTGACCACCACGTTGCGGCCGGTGGACAACTGGACCGGCTCGGAGAGCAGCCTCGAGTACTCGGTGGCCAGGCTGGTGGCCACCTCGACGTCGTGCACGTTGCGGCACAGGACCACGAACTCGTCGCCGGAGAAGCGGCTGACCACGTCGCCGCCCCGGACGGCGGACTTGAACCGCTGGGCCAGGGCCAGCAGCACCTCGTCGCCGCTGGCGTGTCCGAAGGAGTCGTTGACCAATTTGAACCGGTCGAGGTCGATGAAGAGCACGGCCAGGTTGGTGCCCCGCTGCATGGACACCAGCAGCTCCCGCTCGAGCTCGTCGTTGAACAGGGAGCGGTTGCCCAGGCCGGTCAGGGAGTCGTGATAGGCCAGCCAGTGGAGCTGGGCCTCGGCGGCCTTGCGGTCGGTGACGTCGGTGAACGAGCACACCACCATGGGCGACTCGCTCGGGCCGGCCCCCGAGAGCAGGCGAGAGCTCAGCGACAGCCACTGGCGCCGACCGCTCCCGTCGGTGACCCCGATGACCAGGTCGTCCTGGGAGACGCCGGTGATGAGGGTGACGGCATGGGGGAACGAGTCGGCGGACATGGGATGCCCGTTGGCCTCGATGGCGATCGACGACCCGGTGAAGATCTGGTGACTGGAGCCCGAGTTGAGACGGTCCCCGAGGATGCGGGCCGCCGCCTCGTTGTGGGCCGAGACGTTGCCGTTCTCGTCGAAGAGCACGATGCCCTCACTCAACGAGGCCACCACCGCCTCGTACCGCTCTTCGGCGGCGCGGCGACCGGCCTCGGCCTGGCGGGCGTCGGTAAGCTCGGTGCACACCACGACCCAACCCGAGGGCTGGGTGTCGTCGTCGATGAGGGGGTCGATGGAGACCATCACGTCGACCTCGGAGCCGTCCTTGCGGTGGTGGGAACGCTGGCCCCGCTCGAGTACGGAGGCGCTGTCGGTGCGGTTGGAGGTGACCACGGCGGCGATGGACAGGCCCACCACTTCGTCCTCGGTCCAGCCGTAGATGGTCCGGGCCGCCTCGTTCCAGCTCTCGATCATGCCCTCGGCGTCGATACCGATGATGGCGTCGGAGACGTGGGCCACCAGGCTGGCCCGGTAGCGGTTGGCCGCCTCGGCCTCGCGTCGCTCGGAGATGTCCCGGATGATGACCTGGAAGGCGGGCTCGCCCCCCCAGGTGGTGCGGATGCTGGTGACCTCCATGTAGATCACCTGGCCGCTCGGGACCATCGAGCGGACCTCGCCGTGCTCGAAGAACTGACCGTGCTCGGTGAGCTGGGCCAGACGCTCCGCCACGTCGGGGATGTCGGCGGGGTGCATGAAGTCGGTCATCGGGTCGGCCGTAGTGCTCGGCCACGGTCTGGCGGTAGTCCTCTTCGGTCGAGCCGCTCCCGACCAGCCGGGCCGCGGCCCGGTTGCCGTAGACCAGCAGCCCGTTCTGGTGCACGAAGACGACGTCGGGCGAGACCTCGGTGAGCAGCCGGTACCGGTCGACCATCTCGCTGAGCTCCTGCTCGGAGCGACGCTGGGCGGTGATGTCGAACACCACGCCGACGTAGAACGATGTCGGAGCGATCGCTCGGGGCGTCGGAGCCTGACTCATGTGCGAGGCCCGCACGACCAAATGGTGTTCGGTCCCGTCGGGGCAGGCCACCGTCATCCGGAGGTCGACCTCGTCGAGCGGCGCGCCGACCCGGATGGGGGCCAGCACCGGTGCCAGCAGGGCGGCGGCGAGGTCGTCGACCGGTGGCGAACCGGATGGGATCGGTGGACCAGTGTCATGCCGTGGCCGCTGTCGCCCGGGCTGGGCCCGTCGGGGGTCATGGGCTGGTCGTGGAGGACGGTGAAGCCCGACATGCCTTCGGTCGAACGCCGAAGAGGTCCTCGATGGGGGCGCGACCAGATGACCGTCGTCCTTCGCGATGTCGTAGACCCAGTTGACCGAGTGGAAATCCTCGCCGGCCAGACTCGATGCCGGCGGGAGGTTCGAGGGCCCGGTCAGAGAGAGACGACTGGTCGCTCTCGACCCGGTCGAACGAGAGTTTGGAGCGCCGGTCGCCGAAGCTGCTCGTTCTTGCCATAGACCCTTGTATCGGCAATTCCCAGCTATGGCTTTAGGTGCCGTCGAGGGTGCCGGACGGCCTGCCGATGGTGCCGGAGCCATTGCGCCTGAGCGGGGCTGACCGAACCGTCGCACTTCTCGGGGCCCTCAGTCGGGCTCTGGTTCGGCCATCACCACGACGGTGTTATAGCCGCCCATCCCGATGGAGGATTTGACCGTCATACCCGGCACGCTGGGGGTTCGCCCGTCGACCAGCCGGGGGTGCCCGGGCGCCACCCGGGGCGGCGCCGGAATAAACCCGGTTTCATGGGCATAGAGGGTGGCCAGGGTCTCCACCCCGGCGGCGGCCGACTGGCAGTGGCCGACCAGAGGCTTGACCGAGTAGATGCCATGGGCGTCGGGGAAGAGCTCGTCCAGGATATGCGCCTCGGCGGCGTCGCAGGCGGCGGTGCCGGGACCGTGGGCGTTGATGTAGGCCACCTCCTCGGGGTCGACCCCGGCGTCGACCAGGCCCTCGCGGAAGCACCGGGACATCTCGACCAGGTCCGGGGCCACCCCGGTCAGGTTGTAGGCGTCCATGGTCATGGCCCCCCCGAGCACCGACGCGTAGGACCCGGCCGGGCGCTTGGACAGGACCATGGCTACGGCGGCCTCCCCGCCGACGAAGCCCCGGCTGCCCTCCTGGAAGGGTCGGCAGGCCTCGCAGCGGAGGCGTGTCGAAGACGGCGACGCCCAGGTCTCGGAAGGGTCGCAGGTTCTGGGGTATCCCCGAGAGATCGGTGGCCAGCAGGATGACGTCCGTGGCGATGCCCGAGTCGATCCACGACTTGGCCGTGATCATGCCGGCGTTGGCGCTGGCGCACATGGCCGAGACCGACATGGCCGGTCCATGGAAGTCGTGCTCCTTCATCATCTGGGTGATGACCGTGGAGGGCAGCATGTTCACCCATGTCTTGGCCCGGACCCGGACCTCCGGATGCCGGTAGAACTCGCTCCACATCTCGAAGTCGCCCTTCTCCAGGCTGTGGACCACGCCGACCACCGGGCCCGGCTTCCACCCCCGCTCGGTGGCGTCGACGATGGCCTCGCGGGCGGCGAACCGCACGGCCTGCATGTACCGGCTCGGTCCGTCGCGCCGGTCGCCCTCGTCGTTGATCAGCGAAAGGTAGGCCTGACCCCCTGCCACGAACTCCCCCAGGCCGGAGACGAGCTTGACGGCGCTCTCCCCCAGCAGGAACCCGTCCCAGACGTGCTTGCGGCCCCATCCGTACCCGGTGACCGCGCCCACGCCGGTGATGCTGATCTCCGAGCTCCGACCGCTGCTGGACACCCCCGACTGCGACGCGACGACTGGGGAAGGTCTTCCGACATGAGAGCTCCTCTTGGTGATGCGTGAGGTCGACGAATGAAGGCGGGAGTCACATGGCGCACGCAGGTCTTCGATTCATCTTCCGTGGCAGGTACGGCGGGCCGGTAAGGCTGCAGATTATTGCCCAATCGGCTTGGCCGCACAATGCCCAATCAGTTCTGACCAGTAGCCCGCCTGCAACCGGGGTGGATCGATGGTAAGAGACCCGATCGCGACACGAAATGGTCAGCTCGATAAAGGTCAATGACATGAACGAAAGTGAACGCATTGAGGCCAGCGGACGCCCATGGATTTGGTCATCCGGAGCGTCCTCGCCGTCCAGTGGCCGAGCCGGCGTCAGCCGTGCGTCAGCCACGGGAAGCGGAAGGGCGGCGATGCCTCGCATGACGACGTTCGACTTGTAGGTGATGTCGTCGGCGGACAGCGTCGAGGCCGGGGGCGCGGCGCACCAACGTGGCCAAGGCCACCTGGGTCTCCATGCGGGCCAGGGGGGCTCCGAGGCAGTGGTGGATCCCGAATCCCAGTCCCAGGTGATTGTTCGGGGTGTCCGGGCGATGTCGAACCGCTCGGGATCGTCGAACTGCTCAGGATCGCGATTGCCCGAGGCCAGCAGCAGGATGATGTAGTCGCCGGCGGCGAACTGCACGCTCGCCGAACTCGCATCCTCGGTGATGGTCCGCGCCGTCATCTGAACCGGCGACACGTACCGGAGCATCTCCTCGATGGCGCTGCGCTGCACCCCGGGGTCGGTCCGGAAGCGCTCCAGCTGGTCGGGATGGCGCAGCAGGGCCAGCTGCCACCGGACAGAAGGTTCACCGCCGTCTCGTGCCCTGCCACCAGTAAGCAGGATGCAGGTCGAGAGCATCTCGGCCTCGCTGAGGGCCGGACCCCCCGTCCTCTACCTGGATCAGGTCGGCTGAGCAGATCCTCAGCCGAGGTGCTTCCGCGCGGTCGGCCAGCAGCTCGAAGAAGTACCGCGGCGAACTGCACCACGGCGACATCCCGGGCGGCCACGATGTCGTCGGACAGGAGGAAGTCGGGGTCGAGTCCCCGGGCCATGGCGTCCGACCATTCCCGGAACTGGTTCCGGTCGTCGACGGGGACGCCGAGCAGGTCACAGATGACCCGAACAGGCAGGGGCGAGGCGAACTCCTCGAGGAGGTCGACCTCACCGGCGTCCCGAAGGTCGTCCAGAACGTCGTCCAGCAGGTCGTCGACCATCCGCTGGGCCCGATCCCGCAGCGATTCGACCACCTTCGGGGTGAACGCCTTGGCCACCAGGCCGCGCAGGCGGGTATGGTCGGGCGGATCACGGAAGAGGAACGGTCGCATCTCCAGCCGGGCGATGGCCATGGGGTCGTCGTGGGTGCCCGGCCGGCGGAAACCCTCGGGCACATTGAGGGTGTCGGAGCTGGCCCGCCGGTCCCGCAGCATGGCCAGGCAGTCGGCATGGCGGGACACCACCCAAAAGCCCATGTCCCGATCTGGCTCCGGTGGATGGGCGCCCGCTCCCGGAGCCGGCGTAGTGCGGGAAGGGATCGACTGGTCCACGCCGGATCAGAGAGATCGAAGTCCGGGTCGGAAGCCGGTCGATCCGCCGCCGAGTGGTTCACTGGTGAGGGATAGTAGCAACGGCCGGTCGGGGCTGAACGGAAGACCACCGGACGAGCGGGTGCTCCGGTACCGTCTCCGGGGTCGGCGGGTTCAGGAGGACCCGCCCAGCCGGTCGAGCACCGCGGTGGCCTCGTCCACGATGCGCCCGACGAGCTCGGCCACGGTGGGGAGTTCGCTGATCTCGCCGACCACCTGCCCGGTGGGGAGGACGCCCACGTCGGTGCGTCCGTCGACCAGGCCGGCCTTGGTCATCATGGGGGCGTTGGCCGCCATCACCACCTGGGGCCACGACAGCTCGCTGCCCTGTTTGAGGGCCCGCCCCTCCTTGACCAGCGCCAGCAGGGTGGTGTCGGTCAGGCGACGGAAGGCGTGGGCGTTGGCCAGCGCCCGGGGCAGGTTCTGGAGCCAGCTGGACCGCTCGAGGCGGTCGACCAGCTCGGTGCGGATGACCCGCTGCGGGGCCCCGTCCACCGCCGTGGACACCACCGTGCCGGTCACCGGGGTACCCAGATAGACCTGTTTGACCTGATCGGGGACGCGGCTCTCCTGGGTGAGGAGGAAGCGGGTGCCCATGGCGATGCCCGAGGCCCCGAAGGCCAGGGCGGCCACCAGTCCCCGGCCGTCGAAGAACCCGCCGGCGGCGATGACCTCCACGGTGCCGCCGACGGCGTCGACCACGGCCGGCGTCAGGAGGGAGGTGGGGACCGAACCGGTGTGGCCGCCGCCCTCACCGCCCTGGGCGATCACGGCGTCGACGCCCCATTCGGCCACCTTCTCGGCGTGTCGTCGGGCGCCGATGGTCGGCATCACCACCAGACCGGCTTCCCGGCACCGGGTCACCAGCTCGGGCTTCGGGGCCTGGGCGAAGCTGGCCACCCGCACCCCGTTGTCGATCATCAGTGCCACCCGCTCACCGACGTCGTCCACGTCGGTACGCATGTTCACGCCGAAGGGTTGGTCGGTGCGCGACCGCACGTCGGCGATGGCCGTGACCAGCTCGGCGAAGGTCATGGTGGCCGAGGCCAGGATGCCCAGCCCGCCGGCCTCGGCGGTGGCGGCCACCAGGCGGGGTCCTGCCACCCACCCCATGCCGGTCTGGACGATGGGGTAGCGGACCCCCACCAGTCGGCAGAACGGAGTGTGGAGGGCCGGGTGGACCCGGTGGGAGGATCCGGGCTCGGCCGTCGTCATGACCGGATCTCGCGCTCCCGCAGGCCCCGGGGATCGAGCACGGTGCGGATCAACTCGAGCTCCTCGGGGGTGGGCTGGCGGGTCTCGGGGACGTCGGGAGGTACCACCAGGGCGAAGCCGGTGGCCCCGGTCACCTCGTCCACCGACACGCCGGGGTGGACCGACCGCAGCCGCATGGTGTGGTCGGGCGTCTCGAAGTCGAACACCCCGAGGTTGGAGACGACCCGACGGATCTCGTGGAAGCGGGTGGCCGAGGGACCGGCGGCCTCGGCCCGGGCGTAGCCGACGCCCGAGACCACGTCGACCTGTTCGACGAAGGATCGGGTGGAGTGGGCCGGGACCCAGTAGCTGGTGGGATGGTTGACCGTGTTCCCGGGCGCGCCCCGGACCCCGATCAACTGCACCCGGGGACGGGCCCACTCGCCGATGGCGCTGATGTTCTGGTTGCCGGTGCGGTCGATCTGGGAGGCCATCATGATCAGGTTCCGCCGTCCCGACCACACGGTGTCGAACACCTTGCGGTAGGGCATGTGCGACTCGAGCAGCAGGCCGGCCGGGTCGGCTCCCAGGGAGGGGACCCCGGCCACCAGGGCGGCGTCGCCGTCGGTGAGGACCAGGTCGGGGGCGAAGGTCAGCCGGGCCAGCCGGGCCCCCAGCGCCGGTGCGGTGCCGAAGGCGCTGGCCATGACCTCACCGTCGCCCCGGAACACCTCGGCGCAGGCGACGGCGCAGTACTCGGCCCGGGTGACACCGGACCCGTCGGCGCCGGCCGGACCACCAGAGCGGGAAGACGGCGCACTCATGATCTACCTCCCCGGCCGGAGGCGGCCTTCTCGGCGGCGGTCCGGGCCGCCCGCTCCACCGTCGCCTCGCCCACCGCGATCTGATAGCCGGCCTCGTCGACGTCGAGGAACCGGTCGGCGAAGGACGTCCAGGCCCCGGGGTCGCCGGCGGCCGCCACGTACTCCTTCTGGAACCCCTCGTCCCGGGAGTAGTCGGGCACGCAGGCGGTGAAGTGGGCTCCGCCCTCGGTCTCGACGACGCCGTCGGTCAGCAGCCGGCTGATGCACAGGGTCTGGAGGGGCCCCTCCGCCGCGAACCGGTCGGTGTCCACGAGACGCTCGGTGGTCACGAACCGGCGGTCCGCCGCCCCCAGGAACAGGTCGTCGAAGAACGGGTCGGGGCCGAGGATCTGACCCGACCCCCTGGCGTCGGCCCGGTTGACGTGGACGACGGCCGCATCGAGTCGCAGGGCCGGCACCGCCACCAGCTCCTCGCCGTCGTCGTAGGGCGAGACCACCGTGCGCAGCGACGGGTTGACCACCATGACGTCCGATCCCAGTCCGGCCCGGGTGGGCAGGAAGGGCACCCGTTGGGCCGCCGCCAGGAGGCCCAGGTAGAACATGCCCTCGTCGAGCTCCATGCTCTCGACGGCCCCGCTCTGCCGGGCCGCCCTGAAGTGGGGATCGGTCGGGATGGAGTCGAGCGTGACGAATCCGTACACCACCTTGCGCACCTTGCCGGCGGCACACAGGAGGCCGACGTCGGGCCCACCGTAGGAGACCACGGTGAGGTCGGTCAGGTCCGAGCGGAGGATGGCCCGGATGGCGGCCATGGGCTTGCGCCGCGATCCCCAGCCGCCGACGCCGATGGTCATCCCGCTGCGCAGCTCGCCGACGAGCTCGTCGAGTGTGAGTCGTTTGTCTGTCACGCTCGCCCCTATCTGGTGGTGTCGGCGTCGCGCTTCTCCACGAAGGCGGCGCGCTGCTCATCGGCCACACCGGCCACGTGCAGCTCGTAGGTGAATCCCTGTTCGAAGCGGTAGCTGGCCTTGACGTCGACGGGATCGATCCCGTTCAACGACTCCTTGGCCCGCCGGAGGATGGTGGGGGACTTGGCGGCGATGGAGGTGGCCACCTGGTAGGCCGCCTCCACCAGTTGCTCCCGGGGTACCACCCGGAGGACCGAGCCGTAGTGGTGGAGCTCGGCCGCCGTGGCCGGCTCGGCGGTGTAGACCATCGATCGCATCCGGTGCTGGGGCACCAGGCGCGACAGGTGGGTGGCGGCACCCAGGGCGCCACGGTCCACCTCGGGCAGTCCGAAGGTGGCATCCTCGGACGCCACCACGATGTCGGCGTTCCCGGCCAGCCCCACCCCGCCGCCGAGGCAGAACCCGTGGACGGCGGCGATGACCGGCACCTCGCACTCGTACACGGCGGCGAAGGCGGCGAAGCATCCCCGGTTGGCCCCGATGAGGGCCTCGTCCCCCCGGGCCTGGATCTCTTTGATGTCCACGCCGGCACAGAACCCGCGGCCCTCGGCCCGGAGGATCACCACACGGTTGTCGGGCACCCGCCCGGCGGCCGACAACGCCTCGGCCAGGCCGAACCAGCCGGCCACGTCGAGGGCGTTGACCGGCGGATGGTCGATCACCACCTCGGCGATCCCTGGGGTGTTCTGATGGACGGCGATCGGCATGCACGGCTCCGGGCGGTCGGTGGGCGTGGTCCCGGGGTCCGGTCGGGGTCCCCGGGGCACCGGGGCGCGTGGACTGGGAGCGGGCACGCACTCGGCGTGATCTGATACAGCGTCAGGACAGTACCAGTCGGAGACCGGGAGGCAGCTGTGGCCACATTGGATTCTGCTCGGATAGCGGGCGCTCTGGACTTCGGCGGCCGGGTCGTGGTGGTCACTGGGGGATCGAGGGGCATCGGCCGGGCCATTGCCGAGGGGTTCCTCTCGGCCGGGGCCGAGGTGGTGGTCTGTGGCCGCACCGAGGTGGCCGACGAAGCCCTGCCGCAGACGACCGACCCCGCCGGCGCGGTCAGGCGGGCGGTGTTCGTGACCGGCGACGTCCGCCAGGCCGACCAGGCGGCCTCGGTCATGGCCGCGGCGGTGGAGCGGTTCGGGAGGATCGACGTCCTGGTCAACAACGCCGGTGGCTCCCCCCAGGTCGACGTGGCCGTGGCCTCGCCCCGCTTTCTGACCTCGATCGTGACGCTCAACCTGCTCGCCCCCCTGTACTGCGCCCAGGCCGCCAACGCCGTTATGCAGGGACAGGAAAAAGGAGGATCGATCGTGAACATCGCCTCGGTGAGCGGCCTGCGGCCGTCGCCGGGCACGGCGGCCTACGGGGCGGCCAAGGCCGGCCTGATCAGCCTGACCCAGTCGCTGGCCGTCGAGTGGGCCCCCAAGGTGCGGGTCAACGCCGTCACCGGTGGCATGGTGGCCACGGACGGCTCCGAGGACCACTACGGCGGGGCCGAGACAATGGCCCGGATCGCCGCCACCGTTCCTCTCGGGCGGTTCGGTACCCCCGACGACATCGCCGGTCCGTGCCTCTTCTTCGCCTCCCCGCTGGCCGCCTACGTCACCGGCGCCAATCTGGTGGCCCACGGTGGGGGCGAGTGGCCGGCCTTTCTGGCCGCGGGGGAGGCGTCCACCGTCGCAGGGCCCGCCTGACCGAGGTCCCGCGGGGGTGGCTGCACCCCTACGACCAGGGAGACCGCCTGGTCGGGGCGCCCCGAAACCCCTCAAGTAGGGCCCCCCGATGGTCGATGATTCCAAGGTGCAAGGAGAGTCCCCGACGCGTCCGGTGCTGGACCTCAGTGGCAGTGACGCGGCCTCCGGGACGGTCGTCCCGTGCTGACCCAGACCGAGCCCACGTTCGCCCTGGCCGGGTCCCCGTTCCTCGAGTACCTGCCCGTCGTCGACCTGTCCTCCGGTCGGCTGTTGGGCATGGAGGCCCTGGTGCGCTGGCAGCACCCCACCCAGGGGCTCATCTCGCCCAACCAGTTGATCCCCCACGCCGAGAAGAGCGGTGACATCGGGCCCCTGACCCGGTGGATCGTTCTGGAAGCATGCCGGCAGGCCTGCTCGTGGTCGCCGAGCATCCAGTTGGGCGTCAACTGCACCATCGACCAACTGCGGCGGGGCGAGGTGTCCAACGCCGTGGCCTCCGCCCTCGAGCAGACCGGCTTCCGGAGCGGTCAGCTCACCCTGGAGGTGACCGAGGACGCCATCGTGGATCCGTCGGCCTCCGCCGACCTGAAGACCCTTTCGCAGATGGGCGTGCAGCTTTCGGTGGACGATGCCGGCACCAACTGGTCGTCGTTCGAGCCGTTCAAGCGCCACTCGATCAGCACCGTGAAGATCGACGGCTCCTTCATCGCCGGCCTCGAGTCGACCCAGGGCATCAACCGGCTGGTGGTGGAGACGGTGATCCACATGGCCCACTCGCTGGGCATGTCGGCCATCGTCGAGGCGGTGGAGACGGCCACCCAGGTCGAGATCGTCCGGTCGTTCAACGCCGACGCCGCCCAGGGCTTCTTCTTCGCCCGTCCCATGTCCGGTGAGAACGCCCTGTCACTGGCCGGGAGCTCCGACGTCCCCCAGTTCTCCCGCACCCAGATCCGGACCTGGGTGCGGCCCAACGACCCCCAAGCCGGGGCGGCCGAGGGGTCCCAGGAGGGAGCGGACCAGGTGGCGGGCGAGTCCTCGGACGAGGTGTCGGAAGAGTCGGGCGGCTCGGGTCAGAGGGGAGTCCGACGGCCATGGGTGGCGCCGATACCGCCGGCTCCGGCCCGGACCAGTCTGACCGGGACGATCCTGGGCAAGAGGACTGACCCCACCGAGGCCGGCGCTGATCGGGGCCGTCCCTCCGGCCCGGTGGTGAAGACGCCCTCGGGTGGGCGCGGCGGTGCGATTCCCCTCGATTCGGGGCCGGTAGACGGGTGATCGGGGATCGCCGGTAGGCGCGACCTCCATTTTGTTGTATACCTCTGGCCGTGAAACTCGCTGTCGTCAAAGAGTCACGACCGGGTGAGGATCGGGTGGCGATCGTCCCCGAGGTGGCCTCCCGACTGGCCCGGACCGGGGTCGAGGTGGTGGTGGAGTCGGGAGCCGGCGCCGCGGCCCGGTTCCCCGACGACGCCTACCGTGAGGCCGGCGCCACCGTGGTCGACACCGCCGCCGGTGCGCTGGCCGGCGCCGCCTTCGTGGCCCGGGTCCAACCGCCCACGGTCGGGGAGGCGGCTGAACTGCCCGAGGGGGTGTCGGTCATCAGCTTCCTGCAGCCGGTGGCCTCCGCCGAGGTCGTGAAGGCCCTGGCCGACCGGGGCGCCACCGTCTACAGCCTCGACCTCCTGCCCCGGATCAGCCGGGCCCAGTCCATGGACGCCCTCTCGTCCCAGGCCACCGTGTCCGGCTACCGGGCCGGCCTGTCGGCCGCCGAGCACCTGGCCAAGTTCTTCCCCATGTTCATGACGGCCGCGGGTACCGTCCCTCCGGCCAAGGTGCTGGTGATGGGGGCCGGGGTGGCCGGGCTGCAGGCCATCGCCACCGCCCGCCGGCTGGGGGCCGTGGTGCGGGCCTACGACGTGCGGGCCGCGGCCAAAGAAGAGGTGGAGAGCCTGGGGGCCAAGTTCGTGGAGCTCGACCTCGAGACCCAGGACGGCGCCGGCGGCTACGCCAAGGAACAGACGGCCGAGTACCTGGCCCGGCAGCAGGAGCTGCTGGCGGCGGAGGTGGCCGGCTCGGACGTGGTCATCACCACCGCCCAGATCCCCGGGCGCAAGGCCCCGGTGCTGGTGACCACGGCCATGGTGGAGGGGATGGCCGAGGGCGCGGTGATCGTGGACATGGCCGCCGACTCCGGGGGGAACTGCGAGCTCTCGGTGGCGGGGGAGGACGTGGTCTACCACGGGGTCACGGTGGTGGGCCTCACCAATCCGCCCGCCTCCATGCCCACCCACGCCAGCTTCCTCTACGCCCGCAACATCGCCAACTTCTTGGGCCTGGTGGTCACCGACGGCGAGCTGGCGCCGGACTTCGGGGACGAGATCGTGGCCGGCACCTGTGTGGTCAGGGCCGGCACCGTCGTGCACGAGCCGACCCGCCAGGCGCTCGGGCTGGCCCCCGCACCCGCACCCGAGCCCGAGCCCGAAGCCGCAGACAGAGCCACCGCCGGCAGAGCGGCGGAGCCACCGCCGGCAGATACGCCGGTGGGGGAGCCACCGCAGGCAGATACGGAGACGGAGTCATGAGCACCGGAATCCTCGAGTTCCTGACGGTCTTCGTCCTGGCCGGGTTCGTCGGCATCGAGGTGATCAGCGCCGTTCCGAGCATCCTCCACACGCCGTTGATGTCGGGGTCCAACGCCATCCATGGGATCGTGCTGGTGGGGACCATCCTGATCATGGGGGAGGCCCACGGCGCGGTCCAGATCACGCTGGCCTTCTTCGCCGTGCTCCTCGCCACCCTCAACATCGTCGGCGGCTTCGTGGTCACCGACCGCATGCTGGAGATGTTCAAGCCCAAGCCCTCCGAGCGGGCGCCCAAGGCCGAGGACGGTCCGGCTGAGGACGCCCCCGGTGGCCCGACGGGCGGTGCCCGGTGACCCTCAACACGTGGATCGACCTGGTCTACCTGCTGGCCGCCATCGGGTTCATCCTGGCCCTCAAGGGTCTGGGCTCGCCCAAGCACGCCCGCAACGGCAACCTGCTGGCGGCGGCAGCGGCGGCCGTGGCGGTGGGCATGACCTTCGCCTACCCGGTGGTGCGGGCCCACACGCTCAATCTGGTCCTGACCCTGGTGGCCATGGTCATCGGGGCGGCGGTGGCCGTCCCCGCCGCCCGCAAGGTCAAGATGACGGCGATGCCCCAGATGGTGGCCATCTTCAACGGGGTCGGGGGCGGTGCCGCCGCCCTCATATCGTTGGTGGTCTTTCTCATCGAGGCCCCCGCCAAGCCCGCCGTGTACCGGATCGTCGAGGTGCTCTTCGGGGTGCTGGTCGGGTGCGTGTCGTTCTCCGGGAGTGCCATCGCCTTCGCCAAGCTGCAGGAGCTGATGACCGGACGTCCGGTGACGTACCCGGCCCAGCAGGTGATCAACGCCATGGTGGGCGTGGCCATCGTGGGACTGGCCGTGGCCACGGTGGTGACGGCCAGTGTGCCCCTGCTGGTGGCCACGGCCCTGCTGGCGCTGGTGCTCGGCGTGATCTTCGTCCTCCCCATCGGCGGGGCCGACGTGCCGGTGCTCATCTCCCTGCTCAACTCCTTTACCGGACTGGCCGTGGCCGCCTCCGGGTTCACCCTCAACAACAACCTTCTGATCATCGCCGGCACCCTGGTGGGGGCCTCGGGCATGCTCCTGACCCGGATGATGTCGAAGGCCATGGGCCGTTCGCTGTCCAACGTGCTGTTCAGCGCCTTCGGCTCGGTGGTCACGGCCACCGGGGGCGCCGACGGAACCGGCGAGACCCGCACGGTGCGGACGGGCACCCCCGAGGACATCGGGGTGCTGCTGGCCTACGCCCGCAAGGTGGTGATCATCCCCGGCTACGGCCTGGCTGTGGCCCAGGCCCAGCACACCGCCCGCGAACTGGCCGACCTGTTGATGGCCCGGGGCGTCGAGGTGTTCTACGCCATCCACCCGGTGGCGGGACGGATGCCCGGCCACATGAACGTCCTGTTGGCCGAGGCCAACGTCCCCTACGACGAACTGAAGGAGATGGACGAGGCCAACCCGGAGATGGCCACGGCCGATGTGGCCCTGGTGGTGGGGGCGAACGACACGGTCAACCCGGCGGCCAAGAACACCCCCGGCAGCCCCATCTACGGCATGCCCATCATCAACGCCGACGAGGCGGAGAACATCGTGTTCCTCAAGCGGTCCATGCGGCCGGGCTTCGCCGGGATCGACAACGACCTGCTCTTCGACGACAAGACCACCCTCCTGTTCGGCGACGCCAAGGACACCCTGGCCAAGCTGGTGGCGGCGGTCAAGGAGGCGTAGTAGCGAGTCGGTCGGACGCTCAGGTCCGCGTGCCGAGCTCGGTGACCGCCTCCTGGTCGGTGGTCACCTTGGCGAAGACCATGACGCCCTGGCTGGTGGGCCGGGTGGAGAGCACAGTGACGTCCACCATTCCCTGATCCACCAGGTGGGTGGCGTCGTTGACCACCACCATGTCGCCGTCGGGCAGGTAGCCGATGGCCTGCCGGGGCTGGCGTCCCTCCCGGATGAGCTCGACCTCGAGCCGTTCGCCGGGCAGGTGGTCGGGGCTGAGGTCGTGGGCCACGTCACGGAGGTCGACCACGGCCACGTCCCACCGAGTCGCCTCGTCGACCACCGCACTCGAGCAGGTCCCGATCCGGAGCCCCACCCGCCGGGCCACGGTGAGCAGCTTGATGACCATGTCGTCCACCTCGGGGACCTCGTCCCGAGCCACATGCACGGGCACGCCCAACTCGCGCAGGGCCTCGATCGACTCCAACCCCCGCAGGGACCGACGGGAGCTCACCGGATCGGGCGCCTCGGCCACGGCGCGGAGATGATCGATGACGAACTGGGGGATGACCAGGCCTCCGGGCAGGAGCCCGTTGCGACCCAACACCATCAGGTACCGGTCCATGACCCCCGAACTGTCCACCAACAGGGCATGGCCCTGGGGGGGCGCCGGTTGGGGGGCCAGGATGCGGGACAGCCCGGCGGCGGCGATGATCTGGCGACCCTTGACGGAGCCGACCCTCCAGCCGAGGGTGGCGAGGACCCAGGAGACCACCGCCATCATCAGCAGGGCGAAACCCGAACGGGCCAGGAGCAGGATGGGGAGTCCCACCACCAGGCCGAGCAGCATGCCGGTGGTGGCGATGATCGAGGCGGCGAAGATCTCTCCCGGAGGCGTGTTGCGGAACATGAACACGGCGCGCTGGAGGCCCCGGTCGGCCAGCCGCCCGCCCACGCCGCCCAGCACATAGGTGATCGCCGCGCCCAGCAGCAGCCCGATGATCGGTGCGTGGGGACTGGTCTGCGTGTGGCGGCCGATCTCGAATCCGGCCGCCGATCCGGCCAGCACGAACAGGAGACGGAAGCCCTCAACGAAGATCATGGGGCTACCGTCCCGCTCGGTGTGCTGTGGATGGAGTACGACGTCATAGTGCCCAGTTCTGGTTTCGCCGCGGAACGATGACCCGCACGGTAATTGTCGGAAGACCAAGGTAAATCTTTAGTTACGCCCCTTTCGGAGAGGACCGCTCTCCTTTAGATTGGGCGGGTCGATGCCGAGAACTCCCTTGTGCCTGGCATAAAACTGCATAGAGTGATAGCTTGGCCACAGAAAGTGCGGTCAACGCCTACCGCCGGCGGTCGTCTCGCCGGTCGACTCTCTCCGAGAACCCTCCCATGAGACCACTCCGCCGCCCATTCCACCGCGACCGTCCCCATGACGGGCCCAGGGTGCACGGAGCCGTGGCTGTAGCTCCGAGCGCGGTTGCGGACGTGCCCTCGACCGGCAACGGTCCCGTGCTCGCGTCCGGGGCCCAGGTCGACCTGGTGGCGACGTCGATCGGGATCATCGTCGGGTCGTCCACCGGCGCATCCCGATCGGTTCCCGCACTGACCCCCTGGTCGGCCGTGGTCGGCGCCAGCACCACCGGGCCGGCCGCACTGCCCGACGGCTCGATGGGCCGTGTGGTCGAAGTGGAACTGGTGGCCGGGAGCGAACTGTTCGGTGCCGTGCCCACCCGCTACGTGTTGCCCGCATCCGACGTCGATCCGTTCCTGGCCGCCATCAGCGCCGGCGCCGCCGGTTCGGCGCCGTCGTCACCCCGGCCGGCGGGACGCGCCGTGCGGGCACGGGTGGCGGGTGCCTGGGCCCTGGCCACCGGATGGGCTGCCTCACTGCGCCGCCCGGACGGAGACCCCCGACGCGGTCTGGGGAGGCGGCGGGTGGGTCCGGTCGTCATCGGACTGATGGCCCTGGTGCTCCTGGCCGGCAGCGGCCGGGGCTTCGAGTCCGCCGCCGGTGGGGCCTCCCCGGGTTCGGGATCGGCCCAGACGCACGTCCAGCACGTCCAGGACGTCGGCAACGGCCTGCAGGCTTCACGTGTGCACGCCACAGTCAGCCTGCCTCCAGCCACCTCGACTCCCGAACCCGCTCCTCCCTCCCTGGCCGCATCAGCACCGCTGCAATCCCACGAGATCTTCGGCTACGCGCCGTATTGGACGTTGCCCCAGTCGGGCGGGTTCGACGTCGCGGACCTGACCACCCTGGCCTACTTCAGCGTTGACGCCAATGCCGACGGCACCCTCAACGAGACCGGTGCCGGATGGAACGGTTACGAGAGCCAGGACCTGGTGAACCTGGTGACCCGCTCCCATGCCGCCGGCGACCGGGTCGTGCTCACCGTGACCTGCTTCAGCCAGGCCTCACTCGACGCCATCACCTCGAACCCCAACGCGCCGGCCACACTGTCGGCGGCGCTGATCGCCGCGGTCTCGGCCAAGAATCTCGACGGGGTCAACTTCGACTTCGAAGGGGAGGGTAGTGCCGACCGCAACGGACTGACCTCGTTGATCACCCAGGTGTCCAACGCCCTGCACGCGGCCAATCCCCACTGGCAGGTCACCATGGCCACCTACGCCAGTGCCGCCGGTGACAGCTCCGGCTTCTACAACGTGGCGGCCCTGGCTCCGGCCCTGGACGGCTTCTTCGTCATGGCCTACGACATGAACGACCGCTCGTCCCCGAGCCCCACCGCACCGCTGGTCGGTGGCGGCTTCAACGACACCGAGGCCCTCCAGCAGTTCACGGCGGTGGTTCCGGCCTCGAAGGTCATCCTGGGCGTGCCCTACTACGGCTACGACTGGCCCACCACCGACGGCACCAACGCCGCCCAGGCCACCGGAGGCGAGTCACCGCTCAGCTACGGGGTCATCGCGGCGTCGGGTCACCCGACGTACTGGGACCCCACCACGCAGACGCCGTGGACGGCCTACCAGGTCGGGACGCAGTGGCACGAGACGTACTTCGACGATCCGACGTCGCTGGCCCTGAAGGCCCAGCTGGCCAACTCGTTCCATATCGCCGGTCTGGGCATCTGGGCCCTGGGTATGGACGGCAACGACCCGACCGACATGGCCGCCCTGTTGGGCAACGCCCCGCCGGCCAAGGACTACCAGACCGGTCCCACCGTCACGCTGCCGCCGGGTACCGGCTTCGCCACCACGGCCGTGTGGAACTTCGAAACGGTCCCTCTGACGCCGGTCACACCACCGGCTTCGACGGGCGCGGCCCAGTTCATCGGGACGGTGACCACCGTGGCCACCACGTCCCCGGCGCTGGCCTGCCTGCAGACCGGGCCGCCGCTGAACGTGTGGACCTTCGCCAACATGCCCGGGGTCGACGTGGTGATCGCACAGCCGCCGTCGGACTGCGCCCAGGCCATGTTCACCTTCGTGCCACCGCCCACGGCTTCCACCACCACCACCACGACCACGAGCACGAGTACCACCACAACCACGACCACCACCACTCCTTCCACCACGACAACGACGACCGATCCGACGCCCCCGACGACGACCCCCACCGCCACCACGGGTCCCTAGTCGGACCGGGGCTGTTGGCCGCCATCAGATAGGGCGGGGTGAAGGATTCGGAGGACCGGGGCTGCGGGGCCATCGACCTCGAGGTGGCTGGGTCCGACGGGCCGTCACCGTATGGGGGGCGGCTAATCTCTTCCCTCATCGGGGGTGTAGCTCAGCTGGTAGAGCGCTACGTTCGCAATGTAGAGGCCGACGGTTCGAGTCCGTTCACCTCCACCCGAAAGTGCAGGTCAGCCTCATAAAATTGACTTTCCAAAGGGTCGCTTGAGCGCTACGTTGATTTGGTAACGGTCGACCGATCCCTCCGCTTGGTTCTGCCGAGGAATGCCTGGTGAACGGCAAATGATCCGCTCGGAGTCGCAATTTGCGAGGCTGCTGGTTGAGTTCGGGACTCAACGGGACTCAAAGCAAGGGTTGACTTGAACTCGGGAAAACCCACCGATCACGAATTGCGAACGACTGTGATCGCCGGGTCGCGGCCAATGTGTGTTCATGCAGGGCCATTACACGGTATGCCGCGAGAAGATGGATCCGTGACAACAGAAGCTCAACCGGCGGGCGATGACGCCGGCCCATCTGCCGGTTTGGACGCAGAGCTGGCCGCGTTGCGAGGACAGGTCAGCCAGTTGCGGGCGGAGAATGACCGGCTCCTGCGGCTATTGGAGCTGACGCCCGAGGAGGCTCGACTGCCGGGCCCAGTGCAGACGGGAATCTTCGACGCAGCACCGGGCTCCGTCCATTCTGGGTCTCCGCCGGCGATGAAGGTTGCGTTCTTTCGCGCGCTGTTTGCAGCTCGTACCGACGTTTACGCACGGCGGTGGGAGAACGCTCGTTCAGGCAAGTCCAGGTGGATGCCGGCGATCCGCGGCGGCTGGCGAAAAGGCACTCCAAGCTCGGAGCAGGAGTTCCTGCCGTTGACCGAAGACGTGGGATCCAGGCTAGAACACGCCGCCTCAATTGGACCTCTCGATATGTTGAAGTCAGTCACCGGTCACCGAGGGTCCCATGGCCGCCTCAATCCACGATCTCGTGCTGTCCGATCTTCATGCCAAGACCGTATAGCTGGGTGCCGCGGAGCGCGGGATCGCTACGTGCCAAGTCCAGCGCGTGGCGTGTCCAGTGACGGTTTCGCCTGGTTTCCCAATTCATAATGCACCTCAGCCGGGCCAGCTGAGGACAATGAGAGACGGAAGATGAAAAGTGCGAGCCAGACCCAGTCGCCAACTTGGCGTCTAGGCTTCAGACATGGCGGACGTCAACATAGCGACAAGCACCAGCGGGTCAGAGTTCAGCAAACTGCGCGACGTAATCCATAGACATTCGGCTCTCCTCCCAAGAGTGATTGCTGATCTGGCGCGTGTTCGTGGACTTGATCCCGAGCTGAGGCAGCCGCTGGTCGACGTGATCCGTTCCGAAACAGGGCCTACCTATAGAGACTCCATGCGGCAGGAGTTGGGCAGCGGCGCGTTCGATCCCTGTGCCCAGCTATCTGAGTGCCGATGCGGCCGGGGTAGTCGGCATGGGACGGATGAGTCACGCCACTCCGTATTCAACGACGACGTCCGGCTGGCCGAGTTGGCGTTCCGGTCGATGGCTCGCAACGAGGTAGTCCGGATGATGATCACCATCGCCGGGGGCGTGATGGGTCACGAGGAAGAGCCGTCCACATGAGCGCAGGTGAGGAAGTTGAAGTGGACTCAACTACCAGTGTCGAGAGCTCCGCGGAGGAAGCCACCCAGCTCAGCGAGCTTGGTTTCTACGTGCTGGCCGGAGCTCCAAAGTCCCCTGCGGAGCTGCTCGATGAGGTGCCGACGGCAGAGTCGCTCGGACTCGGCAATGCGTTCATCTCTGAACGCTTCAACATTAAGGAGGCCGTGACGCTGTCCGGCGCTGTCGGCGCAATCTCGAGGCGGCTTGGCATCGCAACGGCGGCTACCAATCACAACACCCGTCACCCGGCGGTGACGGCGGCCTATGCCACCACGATGCACCGGCTCACCGGAGGCAGGTTCGCCCTCGGCCTCGGCCGTGGCATCGAGCCGCTCTTCGACGCTTTTGGGATCCCGCGGATCACCACTGTACAAATCGAGGATTTCGCGCAACTGCTTCGGCGGCTGTTTCGGGGTGAACTTGTAATCGGCCACGACGGACCAGCCGGCAAGTTCCCCGTCTTGCATCTTGATTCGTCCTTCGACGAAGACATCCCTATCGGTGTGGTGGCCTTCGGGCCGAACACACTGTCCTTGGCGGGCCGGGCGATGGACATGGTGGTCTTGCATACGTACTTCACCGACGAGACCGTAGAACGCTGCGTGAAGACCGTGCGCGAGGCGGCCGAGCGGGCCGGCCGGGATCCCGCAGCCGTTCGGATCTGGTCCTGTTACGCCACCGTTCATGATGGCCTCCCGCGGGAACTCCAGCTCAAGAAGACGGTCGGCCGCCTGGCCACCTACCTCCAAGGCTATGGAGACCTTCTGGTTCGCACAAACCGGTGGGATCCAGAGGTACTCCAGCGATTCCGTGCCGACTCCGTGGTTTCAGCAGCCCCCGGAGCTATCGACGACAAGGCCGATGTGGCAACGCTCGAACACGTGGCCGCCCTGCTGCCCCCTGAATGGCTCGAGCCCGCGGCGACCGGATCGCCCGAGCGTTGTGCTGAGCGCGTGCTGCATCAGTTCGACCTGGGCGTCGACGGTGTGATCCTGCATGGTGCATCTCCCGGACAGCTGGCGCCTGTCGTCGAGGCCTACAGGAGGATTCGGCCAGAAAATCGCTTCGACGCTCTCGCTCAGAACCCGGGTCGATGATCGGTTCCGTTGCCGAACGAGTCGAGCACATCACGCCCGAGTGGCTGACCCGGGCAATGCAGTCTGCCGGACATGACCTTGTCGTCAGCACCGTTCGTCATGAGCAGATCGGGACCGGACAGATTGGGTCCACCTATCGCTTGGTGCTTGCTTATGAGGGGCGTTTGGGACCTTCCACCCTCGTTGCCAAACTGGCGTCGGCTGACGAGTCGAGGCGAGCGCTGGTCTCGACCGGCTACGCCGCGGAGGTCGGTTTCTACCTGCACCTCGCACCTCAACTCCACGTCGACACTCCTAGGTGCTGGTACGGGGCAATCGCTGAGGGGAACTCCGAGTTCACGTTGATTCTGGACGACCTGACTCCCGCCATCCCTGGAGTGCAGGCCGATGGCTGCACCGTTGCACAGGCGACCGCGGCTATCGACAACCTCCTAGGGCTCCATGTACCGCTCTGGAACGATCCGGCACTCGAGGACCTGTCATTCCTCTTGCGCTCCAGCCCGGGCACGGCCGCCATATTGGGCGACGTGATGAAGTCTGCGACGGACGGCTTCGTTGAACGTTACGAAAGCGATCTGGGCAAGGACGATATCGAGACGCTTCGTGGCGCAGCCCAGGTGATCGCAGAATGGCAGATGGCAGGGCTCACGCCATTCTCTGCGATCCACGGGGACTACCGACTGGACAACCTCCTTTTTGCCCCAACCGGGGACCGTGTCGTGGTCGTGGACTGGCAGACAGTAGCGGTGGGTCCGCCGATGCGCGATGTCGCTTACTTTCTTGGTACAAGCCTCGACAGCATCCAACGCAAAGCTCATGAAACGCAGCTCGTAAGCCGCTACCACGATGCGCTAGTCGCCCGTGCCGTTCCTGACTACGGCGCTGACCAGTGCTGGTACGACTACCGATTGGGTCAACTGCAGGGTCCCATGATCACCGTCCTGGGCTGTATGTATGCCACGGCAGAACGATCGGAGAGATCCGATGCGATGTTCCTTGTCATGGCGCGGCGCTCCTGCGCAGCGATCAGGGATCACGGATCACTCGATCTCTTCTGAGTGGCTCATATGCGTGAAGCCGATCACACGGTAAAGCTGGCACCGAACCCGTTTCATATTCTTGCGGTCGGTCTGACCGACGGAAGTCGATTGGCGAACTCGGTTGGGTCTGGGGAATGTTGAGAACCCTCGCCTCCCGATCCGCCAGAGAGTCGGAGCGAGGTTTAAGAAACGCTGCCCAAAAGCAGTGACGACCAATTGCTTCGCCGAGGGCTGTTATGCGGGCCATCTCGACTTTGTTGAAGCGATGTCATCCGTTTCGAATCTGCCGGTTCAACCGAAGATCACCCGGTGGCCACCTCAAAATGGCGGATCCCGGGAACTACACCACTCGGGCGAGCGTCCAGGAAAGCCAGCACGATTCAACATCAACAATTCTTGCTTGCGCCCTGTCTCTGAAATTGCTCTTGAACCGTGGCCTCCGCAAATGACTCGTGGGGCGGTACTACCTGTTCGCAAAGGCTTGAGCCAGGCTCGCACGGACGCCCATCCCACCGATGGGCGACGAGTATTGCGTTATAGGGGTTAAGCGCAGGCAGAATTTGCCGATTCTCTAACAATGGATGCGATCCCGGCGGAACACCACATTTCCGGCGTCTACACGAAGATGTTGATGGAGTTCCTGGTCGAGACCATGCCGGCCGACCAGATCGAGGAACTGCTGCTCCGGGCGGGCGAGACCCGCGGTCTCGACGAGCTGGCCGACGCCGCCTCATGGAGCTCGTACGACCAGTTCAGGCGGCTCCTCGAGGAGCGGCTCCGACTGGATCCCACCAGTCTCTACGAGCAGTCCGGGCTGCTGTCCGACTGGCTGCGGACCTGGGAGCTGTCCCAGGCCGCCCAGACATTCGACTCCCCGGGCGCGCTGCTGGCCGCTGGGGCAAATGGCAACCCGCTGGTGCCGATCCGGCGGTACGAGAAGACCGAGGTGGCAGCCAACGAGTGGACGATCCGGGAGTGGTTCGAGGACGGCTACGAACCGTTCCCGGAGTTCTGCGACTTCGCCGCCGTGCAGTATGCAATCGTTCCCCGTCGTGTTCAACCTCCCGCCAGGCGAGGTCATCGAAGAGGAGTGCCAGTGCCGGGGTGACGCCAGCTGCCTGTTCCGGTTGCGCTGGCAGCATCCCGACACGGACGCGCGGAAGGCGGAGCACTACCGGGTGCGGGCCGAACTGCTCGAGACCCGGCTCGAACAGATCCAGGACATGATCACCGACCTCGCCTCCAACGAGCGGTACGAGGACGTCCTCCAGGGATTCGTCGCCTCCTCGCTGCGGACGGCCGTCGGCGCCGGCGGCGCGCTGCTGGCCCTCGAGCCGCGGGCGGGGTCACCCCGCAAGGTCTATTCCGAGGGGCTCACCGAAGCGGAGGCAGACTCGATCGCCGACGACCTCCTGGCCGGGGGATCCGGATCCGGCCAGTTAGTTGCCGTCGAGGTGGCCTCGGCCCGCCGCCACTACGGGGTCCTGGCCGTCGACGAGGGTGGGGGCGTGTTCTCCTCGCTGTCGCAGTCCACGCTTGAGACCTACGCCCGGTTGGCGGCGGCCGCGCTCGACACCGCGGACGCCCTCGACGAGGCTCGCCACCAGGCCAACACCGCCCAGGTCCTGTTGGACCTGGCCACGTCGCTGACCGAGATCGTGAGCACCCAGGAGATGGCCTCCAAGGTGGCCCAGGCGGTGCCCGACATCATCGACTGTGATCGTGCCGCCGTCTTCTTGGACGCGGTCGGCCAGTACGGCACGTGCGACGACGGATTCCGGCTGGCCGGATCGACCGGGTACAGCGACGAAGAGGTGGCGCACATCAGCTCGCAGTCGTTCAAGACGCCTCCGCCCGATCTGGTTCTCGAGAATGGGATCGTCCAGCACCGCCTTCTCCGAGTCCGGGAGCGCCGCCTCGGTGTCCGCTCCGATCGTGGTGGCCGGCGAGACGATCGGCTCCATCGTGGCCAGCGTGACCACCAAGCCCGAGCGCCTGACCGTCACCCCCAGGCTGGCCGACCGGCTCAAAGGGCTGGCCGCCCAGGCGTCCACCGCCATCTCCAACGCCCGACTGGTCGACCAGATCCGCTTCCAGGCCGTCCACGACGCCCTGACCGGACTGCCCAACCGGGCCCTCATCCTCGATCGCACCGAGCAGATGCTGGCCCGGGCCCGCCGATCCGATATCCAGGTGGCCGCCCTGTTCATCGATCTGGACGGGTTCAAGGATGTGAACGACTCCCTCGGCCACGGGGTCGGGGACCAGCTCCTCCAGGCGGTCTCCGAACGGCTGTCGGTGACCATGCGCGAGAGCGACAGCATCGGCCGCCTGGGCGGCGACGAGTTCGTCGTGCTGGTCGACGGGAGCACCATGGACGCCGGGCCCGAGCTGGTGGCCGAGCGGCTGCTCGAGGTGCTCCGGGCCCCGTTCGAGCTCCCGGGCCTGCCGCGCAGGGCCGCTGACCCTCACGGCCAGCATCGGCATCGCCACCGGGCTCCGGTGCCTCGGCCACCGAGCTCCTCCGGGATGCCGACATCGCCCTCTACGAGGCCAAGGCGGCCGGCAAGAACTGCTTCGTGGCGTTCGAGCCCGAGATGCACACCGCCGTCCAGGACCACCACCTGCTGGAGATGGACCTGCGGGAGGCGCTGGCCGCGCACCAGTTCCATCTCGTCTACCAGCCCATCTTCAACCTGGCCGCGGGCCAGACCACCGGAGTCGAGGCCCTCCTGCGCTGGGACCATCCCGATCGGGGTCTGGTCCAACCGGACGCCTTCATCCCCATTCTCGAGGACACGGGGATGATCACCGAGGTCGGGAGGTGGGTGCTCGACGAGGCCTGTCGCCAGGGCGCCCGCTGGCACGCCATGGGCTACCAGCTCGACGTGTCGGTCAACGTCTCGGCCCGACAACTCGAGACCGACCGACTGGTCGAGGACGTCCGCCCCGCCCTGGAGGCATCCGGGTTCCCTGCTTCGTCGCTGACGCTCGAGATCACCGAGACGGCGATCATGAAGAACGTGGCCGCCGTGGTGCCCCGGCTGGCCGCCCTCAAGGCCACCGGGGTCCGCATCGCCATCGACGATTTCGGGACCGGCTACTCCTCGCTGGCCTATCTCCAGCAGTTCCCCGTCGACACCCTCAAGATCGACCGCTCCTTCATCTCCGCCATGGCCGACTCGCCCGAATCCGGGGCGCTCATCCGCACCCTGGTCCAGCTGGGCAAGACCCTGGGTCTCGAGACTCTGGCCGAGGGCATCGAGGAGTGCGAGCAGTACTCGCAGCTCGAGCGCGAGCACTGCGACAGCGGGCAGGGCTACCTCTACGCCCGACCGCTCGATGTGGATGCAGTGGAGACGTTTCTGGCCGCCCGGCAGAGCCACGCTGTCCCGGCCGTCGGATCGCTGGATTCCGTCTGAACATACTGATTAGCGCATGTCTGGGGAGGGTCCGCATCGTGGACGTGTGACTGCAGCATCCGGCCGGCCCTTCCTCCGGTGCTCCCCGGGGGATCCTCATGTGGAACTCGCCGGCTCCACGAGATGCTCCAAGCGGCGGATCAATACCCCTCACCTGAGATCGAATGACTAACGCCTAGCCCTTGGGGGGAACCAAGCCGCTCGCTGCACCAGGCGGTCGTGGGTCAGTTTGAATCAATCCCGAATCGGTGAGCCGAACCGAATGAGGTTGCCGTCTGGGTCGACGTGCAAACCTTCCCGCTTGCCGTAGTCCTCGCCTACGGGGCCGGCGACGTCGATTCCTGCCTTTCGCCATTCTTCAGCTAGCTGGGCTGCGTCCTCGCGATGGATATAGAGCTTGCCGGGGGCCGCCTGGCCCTTCCAGAGTGAGGTGGATGGTCAGGTCTCGATCGCGGTAGGCGAAAGCGTAGGTCTCGTCATGGTGGTGATTTCGAATCCCATTTTTGCGTAGTGGTCCGTGGCCCGGGGAATGTCACCGTGAAGATCGGCTCAAATGCCGTAGGCATCCACCCGCCACCATGCCCCACGATTTGCTTGTCCCGCTTGCCGTTCAACCAGTCGAGACAGTCGTAACAGACCTGTATCTCTTTGTGGTCGTGGAGCGGGACGGTTTCACGCGTCTCGCCGCAGCATGAGCAGGTGGTCCATGCGTTCGGCGTAGCTAGCTGGGTGGCCCCGTCCCGATGGCCCATCGGCTATTGGCGAAAGCCTGCGAGGTGGAAAGTCGCTGATCAGAACAGGTCCGTTCGCGAATGGCCGTAACGTCGGCCGAAGAATCGAGACGCCGCGTCGTTATGTGGCCCGCAGACGTTGTCAATCCGAAACGATGAGCGACAGATCGGCCGCGTGGTGACCGATTTCATGGGCCATGATGCGGCGAACGTCGTTCAGATCAAGAGGTCCTTGCTCAGGATGGTTCAGGGTGGATTCAACTGAGTTGGCCAGTGCCTCCGCCGCCAACCAGTCTCCGACGGCTCGCTCCAGCGCCCAAAGAGCACCTGTCAGAGGCAGTTCAGTATAGCCGCGCGCCGCCACTCCCAATTCGTTTTCGTCGTAGGGAACAATGGGATCTGAGCTCCCGAGCGCTGCGGCGGCAACTCGGTCGGCCCAGATTCGTAGCACGTCAGCGACATGAACTACATAGGCTGCTGCGTTCCATTCAAGTTCGACATGCTTCCTGTTGCCTTTTTGACCAGCCATCAGCGCGGCAAAGCGAGCTGGGGCACTCCTGACGATTTCACTACAGCGTCCGGGTTCGAGCGACCAGTCGTAGCCGCATCCTCGGCATGGGTCACCATAGGCCACCCTGAGGTACTCGTTCATAGCAAAAGCCTAGAGAGTCGAGGTAAATCGGCTCTTCGACTGACAGCGCCGGTATACCCCGACGACCTGGCTGCGAATCGAGATGCCGGACCTCGCTGCGTCCTTGATGGCGATTATTCCTCATCAGTGAACTCCACATCGTTGGTCTTTTTGCCTAACGTCGTAGTCCCCGCTTCCCAGTCAACGATCCTCATGCGGCATCGACCCCTTTCGCATCGGTGTCTACGGTGCGAACGCCGGAGGCGGCCTAGCAGCGGCCCTGGGTGGCCAATCTCCAACGCCCAGCGGCAGTTCTGGAACCTGCCCGTCTGGTGTCCATCAGATGGAGGCGAACTCATTCCGTATGTGGAACACTTCATGCACGTCGAGGCTCGTGACGATGGAGAGTGTTGGAACGAGTCGGAATCCTTGATCGGTCGAAACACGACTCAGGTCGGTCAACGTTGCGCGCCCTCCGCTCAGGCCCTCCGGTTCGATATCGACAGACTACCCAGCAGGGCGCGGATGGCTTTGGCCACCGCATCCCGAGTGGCTCTCGGCTGGTCCGAGTTTGCGATCAGCATTCCGCCCCGGGTCAAGGCTCCTAACAGCAGACGGGTGAAGGTCTCGGGGTCCTCCACCCGAAGTTCCCCGTTGGTTACCGCCGCTTCGATGACCGCCACGATTTCGGCGTAGGCGTAGCGCTCGTCCAGCTCAGTGAATCGCGCAAGCCCCAGTACCGCAGGGGCGTCGGTGATGACGATGCGCTGTACGTCCGGTTCAAGCACGGCGTCGAGGAACGATTCGAAAGCCCGGGAGAGGAACTCGACGTTGTCCGGCGCACCCTCGGCGGCCCAGGCCGACATGTCCAAAAGGTCCTTGTGGACGTCTTCGAAGACGGATTCGAACAGCGCGGTCTTCGATGGGAAGTGGTGATACAGGGCTCCGGTAGTGACCCGCGCCTCCTCGGCCAGGTCCTCAACCGAGGTGGCGGCAAAGCCGTGAGCCCGAACAGGAGGCGCCCAGCTGCCGACAAGGCCTTGCGGGTCTGGGCCACCTGTTGGCCCGCAGATTCAGGGGGTGCCCATCCGACGCCGGGATTCGGTCACCCTGACTGTGTCAGCGCGTTTCTTGCCCTTGACAGTCCCCCACGATCTGAACATAGTAGTGATATGCCACATAGTGCTGCTATGTTAATGACGGAGGATGGGTCGCAATGAGAGGGGCAATCGAAGCCCTCGAGGCCGACCGGGGGG
>CAVWHF010000006.1:0-1142853 GCA_963754755.1 uncultured Acidimicrobiaceae bacterium
CGCCGATCGCCGAGCTACGCGTTCCTGTCGGATTGTCACACCGGCGCGCTGCTCGCACCCGACGGGAGCATCGAATGGATGGGGGTGCCCCGGTTTGACTCGCCGAGCATGTTCGGGGCGCTGCTCGACCGGCGCGCGGGCTCGTTCCGCGTCGGGCCGTACGGGCTGGTCGTGCCCCTGTCGGTGCGCTATGTGCCCGGCACGATGGTCGTCGAGACGACCTGGCTGTGCCCATCCGGCTGGCTGGTCGTGCTCGACGCGCTGACGATCGGGCGCGTGGCATGACGATCACGCCGACGAGAGCTCGCACACGCGGCCGCCGACCGACAGCGACGCCGACCACATGCTGGATCCGCGCAATCGAGTGCGTGCAGGGGAGCGTGCAGGTCGAAGTCGTCTGCGAACCGATCTTCGATTACGGGACCGAGCCCGCGTCGTGGCAGCTGCTCGGGTCGGACTGGAGCTTCGGCGGAGGCGCCCGCCGACGGCGGCCGGATCCGCCTGCGCTCCGACCTGCGGCTCGGCATCGAGGGCTGATGCGCGGGCTCGGCCCGGCCCCACCGGAGCAGGCGACCGGCCTCGGGCGGGGACAGGTGGCAGTGGTGGACGAGCCAGGCCTTGGCCGACACCGCCCCGGAGGCCTGCCAGGCCCCCGAGGCCTGGAACTCGGCCGCCCACCGGGCTGTCCGGGCATCCATTTGGGCCTTGAGCCGGAGGGCCTCCGCCATGGTCTCGCACTCGGCATCGCCACCCCACTCACCGCCGGCATCACCGCCGCACAGGACATCAACGACCATGACGACAGCTAACCAGGGGGGTGTGACAAGCCGGAGGACGCCGGAACCTGGGGAGTGACGCTGACCCGGGCAGGGGTGCCAGGGGAGCCGGCCGGTTGCCGCGTTGGGGATGCGAGGCCAGGTCAGAGGCAACAACAGCCTCAGATCATGGCCACCCCGCCGTTGGGACGGAGGACCTGCCCGGTCATGGAACCGGACCGCGTCCGACGCCAGGTAGAGCACCGCACCGGCAATGTCCTCGGGCTCGCCTACCGAACGCAGCGGGGCGCCCTTGGCCATGGCGGACACCAGCAGAGACTTGTCCATGGCCTGGTCGGGGCTCCCAGTTCGGGAGGTTGAAGTGCCCGGTGGTCATGCCGGTGATGACGAAGCCAGGGGGCCACGGCGTTGACCCGGACTTGCTTCTTGCCCACCTCCACGGCCAGGGTTTTGGTCATCTCGTAGACCCCCGCTTTGCAGATGGCGTCGCTCACGATGTTCGGGCTCGGCGTGTCGGCGGCGGCCGAGAGCAGTTGATGATGCTGCCCCCCTCGGGTTGCCCGACCATGGTCCGGCCCGCGGCCTGACACCCGGAGAAGACCCCTTCAGGTTGACGGCCATGATCGTGTCGAGGTCTTCCTCCGGCTCGTACAGGAACGGACCACCCAGCATGATGCCGGCGATGTTGCACCAGACGTGGAGGCCCCCACGGTTCGGCCGCCACGCTCTGTGGCCGGGCCTGGACTCGGCCTTTTGGAGACGTCGAGGAGCCTCCCCCTCGGCGGTGCCACCGCCGACCCGCGACTCTCCTCGGCCGTGGCTCGGGCGGTGTCCTCATCGATGTCGGCGCGCGCCCAGGTGGTCCGCCGCCGGCCGGGCCAGGGCGCTTCGCCCTGGCCGATGCCGCTTCCAGCTCCGGTGACCGCGGCCACCTTCCCGTGGACAGCGGAACGATTGGATGAGGGTGGTCGGCGTCCATGCGCGAGTCCAGGCCTCTTCGTGGTTGGAGATGCGGGTGGGGGAGACGTCCGGAGTGGGCAAGGCGGAGCGCCACCGACGGAGACCCTATGTGCGTGGACAAAACCGGGAACAAGTCGAACCGTCAGTTCATCTGGAGCCCGAAACTAGCAGACGATTCCCCCGAGGGGCAGGGGGCTACTCCGACACCAACGCTCAGAAGCTGACCCGGGCAGACGGCGGCCAACGTCATCGCGACGACGAGGCCGCCACCCCCCGCTTCTTCTCTTGCCGCCCTTCGGCTCCTGTCAGCCTTTGCTACCGCGGCGACGCTGGGTTCACCACTGCACGGCATCGTTCTCGATAGCCGGATCTGTCTGTCGTAGCTGGCATCGTTCTCGTGGTCGACATAGTCCTCGTACTTGTACGGCTTCGACGATGCCCCCATAGGACACGGAGCACGGACGTTCCGTTGCCCAGCAGCCTCGTCGTACCGGTCCTCTCTGCCCAGTTCGTCCTCAACGTCCTCAACGTCCTCAACGTCCTCAACGTCCTCAACGTCCTCGACGTCCTCAACGTCCTCAACGTCGCTCAACGTCCACATGCTGACGTCCTCAACATCCTCAACGTCCTCAACATCCTCAACGTCCTCGACGTCCTCAACATCCTCAACGTCCTCAACGTCCTCGACGTCCTCAACGTCCTCAACGTCCTCGACGTCCTCAACATCCTCGACATCCCCGACGTCCTCAACATCCTCACCATCCGCAACGTCCTCTGTATCCTCATCGTGTTCGGCTTGCTACCACGACCCCACCTTCATCCTCGCCGCTGGTCTCGTACCCGGCCCCGTACTCGCCGATGGCCTCGTCCTCGTCCTCGAACCCGTCAAGGACCCAGCCCTCCCTTCGGCTTTGGTTGCGTCCAGTTCGAGGACCACATCGCCGTGGGTACCCGGTTCGGCGACGGCGACCCCGACCCCGACCCCAACCCCGACCCGACCTTGTCTCGGACCTGATTTGCTCTCCGACCTCCAGCGACCTCCGAGTCGACCTCCGGGCCTGCTCCCGCCTTCGTCTGGTCCCTGCCCTGTGCGCATGCGTCCGCCCCCGAGCGGCTTGGCCGCATTCATTTCGTCGGCACCCAGAGACTCGTTGGCCGCCTTCAGGGCCAGCCCCATCGCCTTGCCGCACGGTGGCGGCGATGCGCTTGTGGCCTTCGTCGCCGGGGTGGATCCCGTCGGCCAGGTGGTCGGCGTCGATGATGGCCTCGCCGGCCACCAGGGAAAGAGTGTGGTCGCCGGCGACGATCCGGTCGCGCGGTCACCGATTCGATGGCGTGGCGGATGTCGGCCAGGGTGGCGTCGAGCTTGTTGGGCACGTCCTCGGCGTCGGGGCGGAGGACCGGGCTGACGACCACATCGGCGTGGTCGGGTGGCCCTGCCGGACCACGTCGAGGAAGGCCCGGAACCCTTCGCCGACCATGCCGACGCTGTGGGGGACGCGGGTCCAGCAGCTCTCGCCGTAGGCGATGGTGATGATCTCGGCGGTGAGGGCGGCGATGTGCTCGGCGGAGACGATCTCGCCGCGACCGGCGCCGGCGTAGCCCAGGTTGACCAGGTTCAGCCCGGTCTTCCGGGCCGCGATGGCCGCCCAGCCCTGGGACGGGCCCGAGGCGATCCAGCCCTGGGTGGTCCAGTCCCCGTAGGCGAGCCACCGGGGGAGCGCCGGGGCCGGGGCGATCTCGCCCTTGACCGCGGTCAGGGACTGGACCACCGGCTGCATGCCCTCGGGCAGGTAGATGATGGCCGGCTTGTCGGGGGCCGCCGAACCGAGGGAGAGCCGGATGAGGCCGTCGCCGAGGACGGCCTCTTCCTCGCAGACCTTGCGGCCGCCGCGCCACACCGAGAAGGTGATGCCGGCGCCGTCGCCGCGGTAGCCCAGGTTGCCGGACGTGGTGCGGTAGGCGATGTCGATGGCCTGGGCGTCGCCGACCAGCTCGAGCCGGACGCCGACCGGGACCACCGGCCGCATGCCAGACGTCGGCGGGCAGCCGGGCGGTGTCGGTCGGGTTGGCCCGGGGGTAGGGGACGTCGCCGGCGGCGGGATAGGCCGCCCCCCGGATGAAGGGTTCGGGTTGCTCGGGTCGCGGCGTCACCGGTCGTTTGCTTCCATCGAACTACCCCTCTCAGCAGACGATTACCACTCTTAGTGGTGGCTCTGACCACAATACCACCCAGCATGGCTTTTTCCACCAGTGCCTCAGCGGTCCGGTGTTCGGCGGCCCGGTCCACCATGGGCCGGTACCGGGCGTGGCCGGCTCGGGAGCGACTCTGGAGCGATCCGGCGCCGATGCACTCCGACCCGAGGCCGACCGCGTCCAGACGATCCGTCGCCGCCGGGTCCTTTCGCGCCGGCCGCGGATGAGTAGCATGGCCGGTGCGCTGGGATGGATCGGGGCCTGAGCCGGGGTCATGCTCTCCGTGTCGTACTGTCGTGGCCGAGCGCCGGCCGAGCCCGCCCACGTGCGACAGCGGGACCCGTGAGCCCGGACCAACACCGTCCGGCCTCCGGGCCGGCCACTCGGCCAGTGGTCGCCGCCGGCTCGGCGCTGGTGCCGCCGCGGCCTGGCACGGCCTGACGGCGCCGCCTCGGCCGGCCGGCGACCGGCCGCCGCCGCCGGCCAAGCCGCCAGATCGCCCCCCACGTCTACGCAGGGCGGCGGGGTCATCGGCTTCGGCGACGCCCAGTCGATCAACGCCCCGATCGGCCCGCCGCTCGAGCTCGGTGATGGTGGCCATGGCCCCCGACCCGGCGTCCACCGCCGGCCACAGGGGTACTGGCTGGCCTCGGCCGACGGCGGGGTGTTCGCCGAGGGCAGCGCCGGCTTCTACGGCTCGCTCGGCGCCCTGCGGCTGAACGGGCCGGTCGTGGCCATGGCGGCCACGCCCGACGGCAAGGGCTACTGGCTGGTGGCCATGGACGGCGGGGTCTTCTCCTTCGGGGACGCCGGCTTCTACGGCTCGATGGGCGGCGAGCCACCTCAACCAGCCGGTCGTGGGGATGGCCTCCACGCCCGACGGCAAGGGCTACTGGCTGGTGGCCTCCGACGGCGGGCATCTTCTCCTTCGGGGACGCCCGGTTCTTCGGCTCGATGGGCGGCACGCCCCTGAACGCGCCGATCACCGGCATGGCCGCCACCTCCAACGGCCACGGCTACTGGATGGTGGCCGCCGACGGCGGCATCTTCTCCTTCGGCGACGCCCCCTTCTACGGCTCGATGGGCGGGCACCGCTCAACGACCCGGTGGTGGGCATGGTGGCCATCCCCGACGACGGGGGCTACCTGATGGTGTCCACCGACGGCGGGATCTTCCCGTTCGGGTCGCCGACTTCTACGGCTCACTGGGCGGCGGCTACGGCGGCGACCCGACCGACGTGCCCCCGGTGGCCGGCATCGCCCTGACCCCGGACGGCCAGGGCTACTGGCTGCTCGAGCCGGACGGCTGGTCCTACTCGTTCGCCAACCCGCCCAGCCCGGCGCCGACGGCCACCGCCTCGGCCATCGTGTCGGTCGCCAACAGCCAGGTGGACAGCGACCCCGACCGCGGCCGGTTCTGCAATCCCTACGGGCCGTGCGAGGAGTGGTGCGCCCTGTTCGCCACCTGGGTGTGGGAGCAGGCCGGCGTGCCCATCCCGTCGTACCCCTTCACCGGGAGCATCTTCGACTGGGCGGCCGGCCACACCGGCGTGCTCCCGCCCGACGGCCGCCCCGTCGCCCGGGGACGCCGTGCTCTACGGGACCGGGCCCTGGTCGACGGCCACCTCGCTCCACGTGGGCCTGGTCATGCAGGTCTGGCCGGACGGGGCCGTCGTCACCATCGAGGGGGACGCCGGCCCGGCCCCGTCCGGCTCGCTGGCCGTGGTCGTCAACGGCCCCTACCTGCCGTCGCAGTCGGCCGTCCTACAACGGGATGCCCATCTACGCCTTCGCCCAGCCCTGACGCGGTCCGGGCGGCCGAGCCGGCCGGCTCGGGCCCGGGCGGCCGAGCCGTCGAGGCCGACGCCCCGGCGACCAGGCTCAGGCCGGCGGTGAGCGAGTCCAGGACCCGCGGCGCGGTGGTCGGCCGCCGAGCCCCACGCCTCGGCCAGGGCCCAGGCCCGCTTGAGGAACAGGTGGAGGTCGCACTCCCAGGTGTAGCCGATGGCCCCGTGGACCTGGAGGGACACCCGGGCCGCCTCGGTGGCGGCGTCCGAGGCGTAGGCCTTGGCCGTCGACGCCGCCCGCGAGGCGGTCGGGCTCGCCCTCGTCGAGGGCCCAGGCCGCGGCGTAGACCACCGGCCGGGCGAACTCCAGCTTGACCTGGGCCCCGGCCAGCAGGTGCTTGACCGCCTGGAAGCTGCCGATGGGCTTGCCGAACTGGTGGCGCTCCTTGGCGTAGTCGGCGGCCATGGTGATCATCCGCTCGGTCAGCCCGAGCAGCTCGGCGGCGGTGGCCACCGCGGCCCGGTCGGCGGTGCGCCGGATGGCGGCGCGCGGCGTCGGCTCCCGAGGCCACCCGGGTGTCCGGGGTCGGGCGTCCAGTCGGGGATGCCCAGCCGCCGGGTGGGGTCGAGGGAGGGCACCGGGGTCGACGGTCGACCGGCGGCCGCCTCGACCACATGGACCTCGGGGCCGTCGGCCGTCGCCGGGCACTCTCGGTGACCAGCACCAGCAGGTCGGCACCGTCGGCCCCGGCCACCGGGCGCCGGCCGAGCCGGACGGGTGCCGGCCCACGGCGGCGGCGAGCTCGCCGGCGGCGATGGCCTCGAGCCGACGGCCGATCGGCGCCGGCGCCGTCGCCGCCGTCGCCGCCAGCTCGGCCAGCAGCGGCGCGGCCAGGGCGGTGGTCTCGAGCAGGGGCTCGGGGAGGGCCACCCGCCCGGCCTCTTCGAGCAGGGGGACCAGGTCGACCAGGCCCGAGCCCGAGACCGCCCGTGGGCCTCGGGGACCGAGAGGCCGACCACGCCCAGCTCGGCCAGGGTGGCCCACCGCGGGCGTCCGGGCCGCCGGGGCGTCGAGGCGGCCCGGAGGTCGTCGGTGGTGCACTCCTTGGCCAGCACCTGGCGCACCGCGTCCCGGAACTCGGTCTGCTGGTCGGTGAAGGCGAAGTGCATCGGTCCGTCTCTCCGGCTCAGCCCCGCGGCAGCCCGAGCATGCGCTCGGCCACCACGTTGCGCTGGATCTCGTTGGTGCCGGCGTAGATGGGGCCGGCCAGGGCGAACAGGTAGCCGTCCAGCCACGGCGCGTCGACGCCGTCGCCGTGGAGCTCGGCCTCCGGGCCGAGCAGGGCCAGGGCGGCCCGGTGGATGGCCAGGTCGGTCTCGGACCAGTGGATCTTGTTGGCGCTGGCCTCGGGCCCGACCGACCCGCCGTCGAGGACCCGGGTGGCCGTCCACAGCGTGTTGAGCCGGTAGGCCTCGGCGTCCATCCAGGCCTGGGCCACGGCGTCGGCGCTCCGGGCCGCCCGCGCCGGGTCGTCGGCCAGCTGCTCGGCGTAGAGGGCGACCAGCCGGGCGGCCGCCTCGGTGTAGCGGGCCGGGCTGCGCAGGCTCAGCCCCCGCTCCGATCCGGCGGTGGCCATGGCCACGCTCCAGCCCTGGCCCACCCCGCCGAGCACCTGGTCGTCGGGGACGAACACGTCCTCGAAGAAGATCTCGGCGAAGCCGGTCTCCCCGTCGATCTGGGGGATGGGGCGCACGGTCACCCCCGGGGTGCCCATGTCGATGAGGAAGTAGGTCAGGCCCCGGTGGCGCTCGGCCTCGGGATCGGTGCGGAACAGGCCGAAGCACCACTCGGCGAACGCCCCCCGCGAGGCCCAGGTCTTCTGGCCGGTGAGCAGCCAGCCGTCGTCGGCGTCGGACCGGACGGCCCGGCTGCGGATGCCGGCCAGGTCGCTGCCGGCGTCGGGCTCGGACCAGCCCTGGCACCAGATCTCCGCGGCCCGAGGCCATGGCCGGCAGGAACCGCTCCTTCTGCTCGTCGGTCCCGAACTCGAACATGGTCGGGGCCAGCAGGAAGACCCCGTTCTGGCTGACCCGCAGGGGGGCCTGGGCCCGCCAGTACTCCTCCTCGAAGACCAGCCACTCGAGGATGCCCACCCCCCGGCCGCCGAACTCCTCGGGCCACGACACCACCGACCACCGGTCGTCGAACATGGTCTGCTCCCACTGCCCGGTGGGCCTCGAACCCCTCGGCGGTGTCGAGCGAGGGGAGCGACCGGGGCGCCGGGGCGTGGGCGGCCAGCCACGCGCGGGCCTCGGCCCGGAAGGCCTCCTGGGCCGGCGGTGAATCGCAGGTCCATCGGTGCGTCCATGGTCGGTTCCGTCGTTCGGGCGGCGCGGGTAGGGAAATCTGACACACCGCCAGATTTCCGGCAACCACGGCCGATCGGCCACAATGGAGGCATGCCGAACGCCGTGATCGTCGACGTGGTCCGCACCCCGGTGGGGAAGAGGAACGGCCGGCTGTCCGGCTGGCACGCCGTCGACCTGGCCGCCCAGCCGCTCCGGGCCCTGGTCGAGCGCAACGACCTCGACCCGGCCCTGGTCGAGGACGTGGTCTACGGCTGCACCATGACGGTCGGGGAGCAGGCCATGAACATCGGGCGCAACGCCGCCCTGGCCGCCGGGTTCCCCGACACCGTGCCCGGGACCACGGTCGACCGGCAGTGCGGCTCGGCCCAGCAGGCGGTCCACTTCGCCGCCCAGGCGGTGCATGTCCGGGGCCATGGACATCGTCATCGGCGGCGGGGTGGAGGCGATGAGCCGGGTGCCCATCGGGTCGACCACCGAGCACGGGCCCGGCGAGGCCTACGGGCCCACCGTCCACGAGCGGTTCGACTTCATCCACCAGGGCCTGAGCGCCGAGGAGATCGCCCGCCGGTGGGGGATCAGCCGCGAGGCGATGGACCGGTTCGCCCTCCGGTCCCACGACCGGGCGGCCCGGGCCATCGCCGAGGGCCGGTTCGACAACGAGATCGTCCCGCTGGCCACCCGCCGGGCCCGGGTCGAGGACAAGGTGGCGGTGGCCGGCAGCGACGAGGGCGACCCGGCCGGCGAGGGACCCGCTCACCTTCGACGAGGGGGTGCGGGCCGGCTCCACCTACGAGAAGCTGGCCTCGCCTGCCCCCGGCCTTCGTCGAGGACGGGCTGATCACCGCGGCCAGCTCGTCCCAGATCTCCGACGGGGCCGCCGCCGTGCTGATCATGTCCGAGGAGCGGGCCGGCCAGCTCGGCCTGCGGCCCCGGGCCCGGTTCCACACCTTCGCGGTGGCCGCCAACGATCCGGTCATCATGCTGACCGCCCCCATCCCGGCCACCACCCTGGTGCTGGAGAAGTCGAAGCTCTCCCTCGACGACATCGACCTCATCGAGATCAACGAGGCGTTCGCCTCGGTGGTGCTGGCCTGGGAGAAGGAGCACCACCCGGACATGGACAAGGTCAACGTCAACGGCGGGGCCATCGCCATCGGCCATCCGACCGGCGGGTCCGGGGCCCGGCTGCTGGCCACGCTGCTCAACGAGATGGAGCGCACCGGGGCCCGCTACGGGCTCCAGACCATGTGCGAGGGCGGCGGCCAGGCCAACGCCACCATCATCGAGCGGCTGGGGTAGCGCCGAGCCGGCGCCCGGCTCGGACCGGCGCCGGCCGCGGCCCCGCTGCGGTGCGGCCGCCTCGACGGTCGGGCACGGCGTCCTGCGGCGTCGGCTCGATGAGCGACGTGCTTGTTGAAGTCGACCCGGTCGGCCCGGGTGGGGCGGGACATCAGGTAGCCCTGGTAGAGGTCGCAGCCCAGCTCGGCCACCCGCTGCAGCTGGATCGGGCGTCTCCACGCCCTCGGCCAGCACCACCAGGCCGAGGGCCTTGCTCAGCTGGACGATGGCGGCCACGATGGCCTCGTCGTTCTCGAAGGTCCCGAGCCCGTCGACGAAGGACTTGTCGATCTTCAGGATCTTGACCGGGAACCGCTTGAGCTGGGCCAGCGAGGAGTACCCGGTGCCGAAGTCGTCGATGGCCAGGCCCACGCCCATCTCGTGGATGCCGCCGAGCATGGCGATCGATGCCGAGGTGTCGCTCATCAGCATGCTCTCGGTGACCTCCATCACCAGGGCCTCGGGGGGCAGGCCCGAGTCGGCCAGGGCCGACTGCGATGGTGTCCAGCAGCTCGGGGTCGCTCAGCTGGTGGGCCGAGAGGTTGACGGTGATGTAGGCGTCCTCGGCGCCGGGCAGCTCCCTGCGCCAGCTGGCCATGGTCTGGCACGCCTCGCGGAGCACCCAGCGGCCGAGCGAGAAGATGAGGTCGGTCTCCTCGGCGAAGGGGATGAACTCCATCGGGCCCGAGCAGGCCCCGGGACGGGTGGTGCCACCGCACCAGCGCCTCCATGGCCACGATCCGGTCGTCGCTCCACCGAGGCGATGGGCTGGTAGTGGACGGCCAGCTCGTCGTGGTCGATCGAGTGGCGCAGGTCGTCGTAGATCTCGAGCCGGGCCACCGACTTGGCCCGCAGCGACTCGTCGAACACCTCGACCCGCGACCGGCCCTTGTTCTTGGCCTGGAACATGGCCACGTCGGCCTGCTGGAGGATGTCCTGGGCCGATCTGGCGGCCCCGCATGACGAAGGAGACGCCCGACGCTGCAGGTGACCACCACGTTGCGGCCGGTCGACAGCTGGACCGGGCTCGGCCAGCAGCCGCGAGTACTCGGTGGCCAGGCTGACGGCCACGTCGACGTCGTGGACGTTGCGGCACAGCACGACGAACTCGTCGCCCGAGAACCGGCTGACCACGTCGCCGCCCCGCACCGCCGACTTGAACCGCTGGGCCAGGGCCAGCAGGACCTCGTCGCCGCTGGCGTGGCCGAAGGAGTCGTTGACCAGCTTGAACCGGTCGAGGTCGATGAACAGGACGGCCAGGTTGGTGCCCCGCTGCATCGACACCAGCAGCTCGCGCTCGAGCTCGTCGTTGAACAGCGAGCGGTTGCCCAGGCCGGTGAGCGAGTCGTGATAGGCCAGCCAGTGGAGCTGGGCCTCGGCCGCCTTGCGGTCGGTGACGTCGGTGAACGAGCACACCACCATGGGCGACGTCGACCTGGCCGGCGCCGGACAGCAGCCGCGAGCTGAGCGACAGCCACTGGCGCCGGCCGCTGCCGTCGGTGACGCCGATGACCACGTCGTCCTCGGACTCGCCGGTGGCCAGGGTCCGGGCGTGGGGGAACATGTCGGCCGACATGCGGATGGCCGTTGGCCTCGATGGCGATGGACGCGCCGGTGAAGATCTGGTGGCTGGTGCCCGACTTCAGCCGGTCGCCGAGGATGCGGCCGGCCGCCTCGTTGTGGGCGGAGACGTTGCCGAACTCGTCGAAGAGCACGATGCCCTCGCTGAGCGAGGCCACCACCGCCTCGTAGCGCTCCTCGGCGGCCCGGCGGCCGGCCTCGGCCTGGCGGGCGTCGGTGAGCTCGGTGCACACCACCACCCAGCCCGACGGCTGGGTGTCGTCGTCGATGAGCGGGTCGATGGAGACCAGGACGTCGACCTCGGAGCCGTCCTTGCGGCGGTGGGTCCGCTGGCCCCGCTCGAGGACGGCGGCGCTGTCGGTGCGGTTGGCGGTGACCACGGCGCGATGGACAGGCCGGCCACCTCCTCCTCGGTCCATCCGTAGATGGCCTGGGCCGCCTCGTTCCAGCTCTCGATCTTGCCGTCGGCGTCGATACCGATGATGGCGTCGGAGACGTGGGCCACCAGGCTGGCCCGGTAGCGGTTGGCCGCCTCGGCGGCCCGGCGCTCGGAGATGTCCCGGGCGATGACCTGGTAGGCGGGCTCGCCGGCCCAGGTGGTGCGGACGCTGGTGACCTCCATCACGGTCGACGGTCCCGTCGAGGCCGACGACCCGGACTTCGCCGTGCTCGAAGAACTGCCCGGCCTCGGTGAGCTGGGCGAGGCGTTCGACGATGCCCGCCGATGTCGTCGGGATCGATGAAGTCGGTGATCGGCCGGCCTAGTACTCGGTCAGGCGTACTCGTCCTCGGCGCCGACCATCTCGAGCGCGCGGCCCGGTTGCCGTAGACCAGCCGCCGTTCTGGTGCACGACCACCGTCGGGGGAGACCTCGGTGAGCAGCCGGTAGCGATCGACCAGCTCGCCGAGCTCCCGCTCGAACCGCTGCTGGGCGGTGACGTCGACCACGACGCCGGCGTAGAGGTCGCTGAGCGAGGTAGTTCGAGGCACCGGATCGCACGAGCTGCGGTGCTCGAGCTGGGCGAGCCCGGACCACCACGCTGTGGCGATGCCGTCCGGGCAGGCGACTCGCGTGCGGAGGTCGAAATCGGCGGCGGGGAGCCCAGGCGGATGGGGCCAGGATCGGGGCCAGCAGTGCCTCGCCGATGTCGGTCGGATCGGCGAAATCGAGCGCCTCCGGGCGTCCGAATGTCCTGCACGCCGGCGGGACTCTGATTCGGCGCCAGCCGAGACGGGATGCACAGCCCGAACGGCGAATCCCGGACACCCTCCTCGAACCCGAAGAACTCCTCGATCGGGGACGACCAGATGATCGAGTCGGTCGACCGGTCATAGACCCAGGTGACCGTGGGCACGCCCTGGCCGGTGAGGTCGACCCCTCGTGACAGCTCGATCGGCATCAATCGGCGAGGACCGATTCATCGCGCTCGACCCGATCGAACGAGACCGCCCGGCGGCGTCTCACCGAAGTTACTTGCCGTCGACCATTGGATCCGACATCGACGGATTCGGCGCCGATCTTTAGTCCGGTGCGGCGGCGCCTACCAGGGCCAGATCAGCCAGTGCGGCTGGGTCCACGATCACGATGCGCCGTGTTGTAGCCACCCAAGCCGATGGACGACTTCACCATCAGGCCAGGCACCCGGGGGGTTCGGCCGTCGACCAGCTTCGGATGGCCCGGGGCCACCTGGGGAGGGGCGGGGACGAAGCCGGTCTGGAAGGCGTAGATGGTGGCCAGCATCTCGACGGCCGCGGCGGCCGACTGGCAGTGGCCGACCAGGGGCTTCACCGAGAAGATGCCCCGTGGCGCCGGGAAACAGCTCGTCGAGGAGCTTGGCCTCGGCCACGTCGCACAGGGCGGTGCCCGGCCCGTGGGCGTTGATGTAGGCGACGTCGGTCGGATCGACCCCGGCGTTGGCCATGGCCATGGCGGAAGCAGCGGAACAGCTCCTCGAGGTCGGGGGTCACCACGTACGCAGTTGTAGGCGTCCATGGTCATGGCCCCCCGAGGACCGAGGCGTAGGACGCCGGGTCGCTGTGGACGAGAGCACCATGGCCACGGCGGCCTCACCGCCGACGAAGCCCCGGCTGCCCTCTTGGAAGGGCCGGCAGGCGTCGAGGGGCGGCGGGTTGAGGACGGCGGCGCCGAGGTCGCTGAAGGCCTCGGAGGTTCTGGGACAGCAGCGAGAGATCGGTGGCCAGCAGGATGACGTCGGAGGCGATGCCCGAGTCGAGCCACGACTTGGCGGTGATCATGCCGGCATTGGCGCTGGCGCACATGGCCGACACCGACATGGACGGCCCGTGGAAGTCGAACTCCTTCATGAACTGGAGATGACCGTGGACGGCATCATGTTGACCCACTGACGCGGACGGATCGCGCTGCTGCGTCCGACCGGTAGAAGTCGCTCCACATGTCTCGATGTCGCCCAGCTTCGAGGCTGTGGACCAGCCCGACCACCGGGCCGGGCTTCCAGCCCCGCTCGAGGGCGTCGGTGATGGCCTCGCGGGCGGCGAAGCGGAGCGCCCGCATGAACCGGCTCGGGCCGTCCCGCCGGTCCCCTTCGTCGGTGATCGGTGGCGAGGTAGGCCTGGCCGCCGTCGACGTAGCCGTCGAGACCGGTCGACCAGTTTGACGGCGCTCTCTCCGAGCAGGAACCCGTCCCAGAGGTGCTTCGGCCCCAGCCGTAGCCGGTGACCGCTCCGACACCGGTGATGTGGGCTGGGGTCTGCCGTCCAACTCCGCGGGGTAGAGGACTGGTCAGTCGTGGACGGGACCTTTCCGACATGACGGCTCCTCGTTAGCGGTGCGTCCACCGGACTCCTGATGTGATTGACGGCAGATGGCAGGTTGAAGGTGGCGGTGTGGCGCGTTGCCGATGATTATTGCGCATCGCAAAGATCGGCACAATGGCTGATCCACGAATGGTCGAATGCGGGGACGGTCCTCCGGGTGCCAATTGTCCGGTCTGCTGGCTGGAATTCCTGCGATTCGCCGTGCTCAGTTAGTTCGCGCGGAGTTGCCAAACCGTCATCTGCCATTTCATCCGTTCGTCACATTCGGGTATTTGACCTCCATCGGAACCGCCGGCCTCGTTGTGTGGCACCGCCGCGCAAACCGACCGGCCATGGTCACGAACAGCCCAGCCGGTCGAGCACCGCGGTGGCCTCGGCCACGATCCGGCCGATCAGCTCGGCCACCGTGGGCAGCTCGTCGATCTCGCCCACCACCTGGCCGGTGGGCAGGACGCCGACGTCGGTCCGGCCGTCGACCAGCGCCGCCTTGGTCATCATGGGGGCGTTGGCCGCCATCACCACCTGGGGCCACGACAGCTCGTTGCCCTGCTTCATGGCCCGGCCCTCCTTGACCAGGGCCGGCAGGGAGGTGTCGGTCTCCCGGCGGAAGGCGTGGGCGTTGGCCAGGGCCCGGGGCAGGTTCCGCAGCCAGCCGGCCCGCTCCAGGTGGTCGACCAGCTCGGTGCGGATGACCCGCTGGGGGGCGCCGTCGACGGCGGTGGACACCACGGTGCCGGTCACCGGCGTGCCCAGGTAGACCTGCTTGACCTCGTCGGGCACCCGGCTCTCCTGGGTGAGCAGGAAGCGGGTGCCCATGGCGATGCCCGACGCGCCGTAGGCCAGGGCGGCCACCAGGCCCCGCCCGTCGAAGAACCCGCCGGCGGCGATGACCGCCACCCTGTCACCCACCGCGTCCACCACGGCGGGAGTCAGCAGCGAGGTGGGGACCGAGCCGGTGTGGCCGCCGCCCTCGCCGCCCTGGGCGATGACCGCGTCGACGCCCCAGCCGGCCACCTTCTCGGCGTGGCGCCGGGCCCCGATGGTCGGCATGACCACCAGGCCGGCCTCGCGGCACCGGGTCACCAGCTCGGGCTTGGGGGCCTGGGCGAAGCTGGCCACCCGCACCCCGTTGTCGATCATCAGGGCCACCCGGTCGCCGACGTCGGCCACGTCGGTGCGCATGTTGACGCCGAAGGGCCGGTCGGTGCGGGACCGGACCTCGGCGATGGCGGCGACCAGCTCGTCGAAGGTCATGGTGGCCGAGGCCAGGATGCCCAGTCCGCCGGCCTCGGCGGTGGCCGCCACCAGCCGGGGGCCGGCCACCCAGCCCATGCCGGTCTGGACGATGGGGTACCGGACGCCCACCAGCTCGCAGAACCGGGTGTGCAGGGCCGGGTGCACCGGGCCGGCCCCGGCCGCGCCGCGGTCACGCCCGGATCTCGCGGTCGCCGGAGGCCCCGGGGGTCGAGCACGGTCGCGGATCAGCTCGAGCTCCTCGGGGGTGGGCAGGCGGGTCTCGGGCACCTCGGCGGGCACGACCAGCTCGAACCCGGTGGCCTCGACGATCTCGGTCGACGGTCACCCCGGGGTGGACCGAGCGCAGCCGCATCACGTGGTCGGGGGTCTCGAAGTCGAACACGCCCAGGTTGGAGACCACGCGGCGGATCTCGTGGAACCGGGTGGCCGACGGGCCCGGCCGCCTGCGGCCCGGGCGTAGCCGACGCCGGAGACCACGTCGACCTGCTCGACGAACGACCGGGTCGAGTGGTTGGGCACCCAGTAGCTGGTCGGGTGGTTGACGGTGTTGCCCGGGGCGCCCCGCACCCCGACCAGCTGGGCCTTGGGCCGGGCCCAGTCGCCGATGGCGCTGATGTTCTGGTTGCCGGTCCGGTCGATCTGGGAGGCCATCATGATCAGGTTCCGCCGGCCCGACCACACCGCGTCGAAGACCTTCCGGTAGGGCATGTGCGACTCGAGCACCAGTGTCGGCGGGGTCGGCCCCGAGCGGCGGGGCGCCGGCCACCAGGGCGGCGTCCCCGTCGGTGAGGACCAGGTCGGGGGCGAAGGTCAGCCGGGCCAGCCGGGCGCCGAGGGCCGGGGCGGTCCCGAAGGCGCTGGCCATGACCTCGCCGTCGCCGCGGAACACCTCGGCACAGGCGATGGCGCAGTACTCGGCCCGGGTGACCCCGGAGCCGCCGGACCCGTCGAGGTCGGCGGCGGCGTGCTCATCGGGCCCGCCGGTGCCGGCGGCGGCCTTGGCGCGGCGGCCCGGCCTGCGCTCGACCGTGGCCTGCCCACGGCCCTGGTAGCCGGCCTCGTCGACCTCGAGGAACCGCTCGGCGAACGCCGCCCAGGCTCGGGGTCGCCGGCCGCGGCCACGTAGTCCTTCTGGAACGCCTCGTCGCGGCCGTAGTCGGGGACGCAGGCGGTGAAGTGGGCGCCACCCGGCGGTCTCGACCACGCCGTCGGTCAGCAGCCGGCTGATGCACAGGGTCTGGAGCGGACCCTCGGAGGCGAACTGGTCGGTGTCGACGATGCCGCTCGGTGGTGACGAACCGGCGGTCGGCCGCCCCGAGGAACAGCTCGTCGAAGAAGGGGTCGGGGCCGAGGATCTGGCCGCGAGCCCGTGGCGTCGGCCCGGTTGACGTGGATCAGCGCGGCGTCGAGCCGGAGGGCGGGCATGGCCACCAGCTCCTCGCCGTCGTCGTAGGGCGAGGTCACCGTGCGCAGCGACGGGGTTGACCGCGCAGCACGTCGGACCCCAGGCCGGCCCGGGTGGGCAGGAAGGGCAGCCGTTGGGAGGCGGCCAGCAGGCCGAGGTAGAACATGCCCTCGTCGATCTCCATGCCTCGATGGCCCCGGTCTGGCGGGCCGCCTTGAAGTGGGGGTCGGTGGGGATGGAGTCGAGGGTGACGAATCCGAAGACCACCTTGGCCACCTTGCCGGCCGCGCACAGCAGCCCGACGTCGGGGCCGCCGTAGGACGACCACGGTGAGGTCGGTGAGGTCGGAGCGGAGGATGGCCCGGACGGCGGCCATGGGCTTGCGCCGCGATCCCCACCCGCCGATGCCGATGGTCATCCCGCTGCGCAGCTCGCCGACCAGCTCGTCGAGCGTGAGTCGCTTGTCAGCCATCGTCGCTCTGTCTGGCTCATCTGGCTCGTCGGCGGTCATGCGGTCGGCGGTCATGTCGTGGTGTCGGCGTCGCGCTTCTCGACGAAGGCGGCGCGCTGCTCGTCGGCCACGCCGGCCACGTGGAGCTCGTAGGTGAAGCCCTGCTCGAACCGGTAGCTGCTCTTCACGTCGACCGGGTCGATCCCGTTGAGCGACTCCTTGGCCCGCCGGATGATGGTCGGGGCTCTTGGCGGCGATGTCGGCGGCCACCTCGTAGGCCGCGCTCGACCAGCTGGTCGGCCGGGGACCACCCGGAGCACCGAGCCGTAGTGGTGGAGCTCGGCCGCGGTGGCCGGCTTGGCCGTGTAGACCATCGACCGCATCCGGTGCTGGGGGACCAGCCGGGACAGGTGGGTGGCCGCGCCCAGGGCCCCCCGGTCGACCTCGGGCAGCCCGAAGGTGGCGTCGTCGGAGGCCACGACGATGTCGGCGTTGCCGGCGATGCCGACCCCGCCGCCCAGGCAGAACCCGTGGACGGCGGCGATGACCGGCACCTCGCACTCGTAGACGGCGGCGAAGGCGGCGAAGCAGCCCCGGTTGGCGCCGATGAGGGCCGTCGTCCCCCCGGGCCTGGATCTCCTTGATGTCCACGCCGGCGCAGAAGCCCCGGCCCTCGGCCCGGAGGATGACCACCCGGTTGTCGGGCACCCGGCCGGCGGCCAGCACCGCGTCGGCCAGGCCGAACCAGCCGGCCACGTCGAGGGCGTTGACCGGCGGGTGGTCGATGACCACCTCGGCGATGCCGGGAGCGTTCTGGTGGACGTGATGGGCATGGCCTGCTCCGGGCGGTCGGAGGCGTCGGCCCGGACGGCCGGTGCCGGTCCGCCGGCCCGGGGCACCGGGCAGGCGCAGGCCGGGGCGCGGGCGACGCACTCGGCGTGATCTGATACAGCGTCAGGACAGTACCAGTCGGAGACCGGGAGGCAGCTGTGGCCACGTTCGATTCTGCCGCGACCGTCCGGGGTCCTCGACTTCACCGGTCGGGTGGCGGTGGTCACCGGAGGAGCCGAGGGCATCGGCCGGGGCATCGCCGAGGCCTTCCTGGCCGCCGGGGCCGACGTGGTGGTGTGCGGGCGCGACCGAGGTGACCGGGGACGAGCTCCCGTCGGCCGCCGACGCGCGCCGGCGCGGTCCGGACGGCGGTCTTCGTGGCCGGCGACGTCCGGGAGGCCGACCAGGCGTCGGCGGTGATCGGCGGCGGCCGTGGAGCGGTTCGGGCGGCTCGACGTCCTGGTCAACAACGCCGGCGGCTCGCCCGCAGGTGGACGCCGCCGCGGCCTCGCCCCGGTTCTCCGCCTCCATCGTGGCCCTCAACCTGCTGGCCCCCCTGTACTGCGCCCAGGCGGCCAACGCGGTCATGCAGGGGCAGGAGGACGGCGGGTCGATCGTCAACATCGCCTCGGTCAGCGGCATCCGGCCCTCGCCGGGCACGGCGGCCTACGGCGCGGCCAAGGCCGGCCTGATCAACCTGACCCAGTCGCTGGCCATCGAGTGGGCCCCCAAGGTCCGGGTCAACTGCGTCAGCGCCGGCCTGGTGGCCACCGAGGCGGCCGACGACCACTACGGGGGGCCCGAGGGCATGGCCGGGGTGGCGGCCACCGTGCCCCTGGGCCGGTTCGGCACCCCCGAGGACGTGGCCGGGCTGTGCCTGTTCCTGGCCTCGCCGCTGGCCGCCTACGTGACCGGGGCCAACCTGGTGGCCCACGGCGGGGGGGAGTGGCCGGCCTTCCTGGCCGCCGTCGAGCGGTCGACCGGGGACGCCCCGGCCTGAGTCCGGGCCGCTCTGGGCAGACCGGGCCCTGCCGGACCAGGGCCAGGGATCGATCGCGCGGCCGACGGTGGCCCGAAACCGCTCAAGTGAGGCCGCCGGGACGGTCGATGATCCCTAGGTGAAGGCAGAGTCCTCGGCCCGGGTGGTCGTCGGCAGCGGCGGCAGTGGCGACGAGCCGCCGGAGCGGACGGTCCCGTGCTGACCCAGACCGAGCCGACCTTCGCCCTGGCCGGGACGCCGTTCCTCGAGTACCTGCCGGTGGTCGACCTGTCCACGGGCCGGCTGCTCGGGATGGAGGCGCTGGTCCGCTGGCAGCACCCCACCCAGGGCCTCATCTCGCCCGACCAGCTGATCCCCCAGGCCGAGGCACAGCGGGGACATCGGGCCCCTGACCCGGTGGATCCTGATGGAGGCGTGCGAGCAGGCCTGCAGCTGGTCGCCGAGCATCCAGCTGGGGGTCAACTGCACCATCCACCAGCTCCGCCGGGGCGAGGTGTCCAAGGCGGTGGCCGACGCCCTCGAGCAGACCGGCTTCCGGAGCGGGCAGCTGACCCTCGAGGTCACCGAGGACGCCATCGTGGACCCGGCGGCCTCGGCCGACCTCAAGACCCTCTCGCAGATGGGCGTCCAGCTGTCGGTGGACGACGTCGGCACCAACTGGTCGTCGTTCGAGCCGTTCAAGCGGCACTCGATCAGCACGGTGAAGATCGACGGCTCGTTCATCGCCGGCCTCGAGTCGACCCAGGGCATCAACCGGCTGGTGGTGGAGACGGTGATCCACATGGCCCACTCCCTCGGGATGTCGGCCATCGTCGAGGCGGTGGAGACGGCGGCCCAGGTGGAGATCGTGCGGTCGTTCAACGCCGACGCCGCCCAGGGCTTCTTCTTCGCCCGGCCCATGTCCGGCGAGGACGCCGCCTCCCTGGCCGGCGGCCCCGAGGTGCCCCAGTTCTCGCGCACCGAGATCCGGACCGTGCGTGCGGTCCCCGACGAGCCGGTCCGGACGAGTCGGCGGCGCGGACGGACGCCCGCCGGCCGCGGCCGAGGTCGGCGACCGACGCCTCGGCCGACGGCACGGACCGTCTGACCGGGCCGAACCCCGACGGGCCGAGACCATCCGGGCGCCCGCCGAGCGCCGAGCCGCCCGACCCGGTGACCACCGGCCGTGTCGAGCCGCGTCTCGGACCATCCAGGCCCGGATGAGCGGTAGGCGGCGAGCCCCGAATTTGTCTGTATACCTCTGGCCGTGAAACTCGCTGTCGTCAAAGAGTCGCGGCCCGGTGAGGATCGGGTGGCGATCGTCCCCGAGGTGGCGTCCAGAGCTGGCCAGGACCGGGGTCGAGGTGGTGGTGGAGTCGGGGGCCGGCGAGGCCGGCCCGCTTCTCCGACGAGGCCTACCGCCAGGCCGGGGCCACCGTGGTCGACCGACGCCGCCGCCGCCCTGGCCGGCGCCGCCGTCGTGGCCCGGGTGCAGCCCCCGACCGTCGAGGAGGTGGCCGCCCTCCCCGAGGGGGTCTCGCTGATCAGCTTCCTCCAGCCGGTGGCCGCCGCCGAGATCGGTCCAGGCCCTGGCCGGCCGGGGGGCCACCGTCTACAGCCTCGACCTGCTGCCCCGGATCAGCCGGGCCCAGTCCATGGACGCCCTCTCGTCCCAGGCCACGGTGGCCGGCTACCGGGCCGGCCTGTCGGCGGCCGAGCACCTGGCCAAGTTCTTCCCCATGTTCATGACCGCGGCCGGCACCGTCCCCCCGGCCAAGGTGCTGGTGATGGGAGCCGGGGTGGCCGGCCTGCAGGCCATCGCCACCGCCCGCCGGCTGGGTGCGGTGGTGCGGGCCTACGACGTGCGGGCCGCGGCCAAGGAGGAGGTGCAGAGCCTCGGGGCCAAGTTCGTCGAGCTCGACCTCGAGACCCAGGACGGCGCCGGCGGCTACGCCAAGGAGCAGTCGGCCGAGTACCTGGCCAAGCAGCAGGAGCTGCTGGCCGCCGAGGTGGCGGCCTCCGACGTGGTCATCACCACCGCCCAGATCCCCGGCCGCAAGGCGCCGGTGCTGGTGACCACGGCCATGGTGGAGGGGATGGCCGAGGGCTCGGTCATCGTGGACATGGCCGCCGACTCCGGGGGCAACTGCGAGCTGTCGGTGGCCGGCGAGGACGTGCGACTTCCACGGGGTGACCGTGGTCGGGCCTGACCAACCCGCCGGCCTCCATGCCCACCCACGCCAGCTTCCTCTACGCCCGCAACATCGCCAACTTCCTGGGGCTGCTGGTGAACGACGGCGAGCTGGCCCCGGACTTCGACGGACGAGATCGTGGCCGGCACCTGCGTGGTGCGGGCCGGCACGGTGGTGCACGGCCCGACCGCCGAGGCGCTGGGCCTCGCCGGCCGGCACCCCCGAGCCGGCGCCCGCCCCCGGCGGAGCCGCCGCCGAGCCGGCGACGGAGCCGACGACCGAGCAGAAGGAGACGGGGTCATGAGCACCGGAATTCTCGAGTTCCTGACCGTCTTCGTCCTGGCCGCCTTCGTCGGGATCGAGGTCATCGCGCCGGTCCCGAGCATCCTGCACACCCCGCTGATGTCGGGGAGCAACGCCATCCACGGCATCGTGCTGGTGGGGACCATCCTGATCATGGGCGAGCGCCCACGGCGCCGTCCAGATCACCCTGGCCTTCTTCGCCGTGCTGCTGGCCACCCTCAACATCGTCGGCGGCTTCGTGGTCACCGACCGGATGCTGGAGATGTTCAAGGCCAAGCCGGCCGAGCGGGCCGCCGAAGGCCACCGACGGTGCCGAGGACGGCCCGACCGGTGGTGCCAGGTGACCCTCAACACCTGGATCGATCTGGTCTACCTGCTGGCCGCCATCGGGTTCATCCTGGCCCTGAAGGGCCTGAGCTCGCCCAAGCACGCCCGCAACGGCAACCTGCTGGCCGCGGCGGCCGCCGCGCTGGCCGTGGGCTTCACCTTCGCCTATCCCGCGGTGCGGGCCCACTCGCTCAACCTGGTCCTCACCCTGGTGGCCATGGCCATCGGCGCCGCCGTCGCCGTGCCGGCGGCCCGCAAGGTGAAGATGACGGCGATGCCCCAGATGGTGGCCATCTTCAACGGGGTGGGCGGCGGGGCCGCCGCCCTGGTCTCCATCGTGGTGTTCCTCATCGAGGCCCCGGGCAAGCCGGCCGTCTACCGGATCGCCGAGGTGCTGTTCGGCGTGCTGGTGGGCTGCGTGTCCTTCTCCGGCAGCGCCATCGCCTTCGCCAAGCTGCAGGAGCTGATGACCGGCCGGCCGGTCACCTACCCGGCCCAGCAGGTCATCAACGCCATGGTGGGCCTGGCCATCGTGGGCCTGGCCGTCGGCCACCGCTGGTGACCGGCAGCGTGCCCCTGCTGGTGGCCACCGCCGTGCTGTCGCTGGTGCTCGGGCGTGATCTTCGTGCTGCCCATCGGCGGGCGCCGACGTGCCGGTGCTGATCTCGCTGCTCAACTCGTTCACCGGGCTGGCCGTGGCCGCCTCGGGGTTCACCCTCGACAACAACCTGCTGATCATCGCCGGCACCCTGGTGGGGGCCTCGGGCATCCTGCTGACCCGGATGATGAGCAAGGCCATGGGCCGCTCGCTGGCCAACGTGCTGTTCAGCGCCTTCGGCTCGGTGGTCACGGCCGCCGGCGGGGCCGACGGCACGGGCGAGACCCGCACGGTGCAGGGCGGGCACCCCCGAGGACATCGGCGTGCTGCTGGCCTACGCCCGCAAGGTGGTGATCATCCCCGGCTACGGGCTGGCCGTGGCCCAGGCCCAGCACACCGCCCGGGAGCTGGCCGACCTGTTGATGGAGCGGGGGGTGGAGGTCTTCTACGCCATCCATCCGGTGGCCGGCCGGATGCCCGGCCACATGAACGTGCTGCTGGCCGAGGCCAACGTCCCCTACGACGAGCTGAAGGAGATGGACGAGGCCAATCCGGAGATGGCCACGGCCGACGTGGCCCTGGTGGTCGGGGCCAACGACACGGTCAACCCGGCGGCCAAGAACACCGCCGGGAGCCCCATCTACGGGATGCCCATCATCAACGCCGACGAGGCGGAGAACATCGTGTTCCTCAAGCGCTCGATGCGCCCCGGCTTCGCCGGCATCGACAACGAGCTGCTCTTCGACGACAAGACCACCCTGCTGTTCGGTGACGCCAAGGACACCCTGACCAAGCTGGTGGCCGCGGTCAAGGACGCGCTAGTCCGACGACCGCTCGCGCCGTCCCTCCAGGCGTGGGCCGCATTCTCACCTGGTGAGCAGGGTCAGGCACTCTGGGTGGAACTCGTTGCACGGGGATGGACCCGTCCTTTAGTTTCCGGCTGCCCGCACGCATGGTCCGATTGCCGGGGCACGTGTTGCAGGTGCCTTCGCAGGTGTTGCAGGGTCCGACGACCGTGGGGTGGGGGAGTCACCCCCCGGTGGGTGGTCAGCCATGGGCGCATCGCCCTCACGTTCCGAATGGCGGGGCCGACTCACCGGTCTCTCGCGTCGTGGTGGTGGCCGTGGTCGGGTTCGTCGTCACCGTGGCACCCGGCGGGGGCGAATCCGTCGCCGAAGCTATCTGCCGTTCATCTCGAGCATCACCCCGGCCACCGGACCCGCCGGGCGTCGGCGTCGTCCTCAAGGGCTACCGGTTCGGCGCGGTGACGTCGGTGACGTTCGGATCGACGACCGGCTTTCTTCACCTTCCTCAAGCACGACGTCATCGACGCCGTAGCACCGGCCGGAGCCCGACGGGAACCGTCACCGTCACCGTGACCACGAGCGCCGGCACCAGCGGCACCACCGCCAATCGGGGCCGCTTCACCTGCACCGCCAGCGGCACCGCCACCGCGGCTCCGGCAAGAGCGCAGGACCGACCGGCCGGCGGCTCGTACCTCATGTCGGCGTCCGACGGCGGCATCTTCACCTTCGGCGACGCCCCCTACAGGGGGCTCGATGGGCGGCAGGCATCTGAACGCCCCCATCGTGGGGGTGGCTGCGACCTCCGACCGGCAAGGGCTACTGGCTGGTGGCCTCCGACGGCGGCGTCTTCGCCTTCGGCGACGCCCCCTTCAACGGCTCGAAGGGCGGCACGCACCTGAACGCCCCCATCGTCGGCATGGCCGCCACCCCCGACGGCTAGGGCTACTGGCTGGTGGCGTCCGACGGCGGCGTCTTCGCCTTCGGGGACGCCGCCTTCAACGGCTCGATGGGCGGCAGGCACCTGAACGCCCCCATCGTCGGGCATGGCGGCGACCTCGACCGACGACGGCTACTGGCTGGTGGCCTCGGACGGCGGCGTCTTCGCCTTCGGCGAGCGCCACCTACAAAGGATCGATGGGCGGCAAGCACCTGAACGCCCCCGTCGTTGCCATGGCGGCGGCCGTCGACCAACAACGGCTACTGGCTGGTGGCCTCGGACGGCGGCGTCTTCGCCTTCGGCAGACGCCGCCTAGCAGGGATCGATGGGCGGCAAGCACCTGAACGCTCCGATCGTGGGCATGGCCGCTTCGAGCCACCGGCAACGGGCTACCGGTTGGTGGCCTCCGACGGCGGGGTCTTCGCCTTCGGCGATGCGCCGTTCAGCGGTTCGATGGGCGGCCACGCACCTGAACGCCCCCGTGGTGGCCATCGGCCATCGTGAGGAGGCACCAGAGCGTGCGAGCCTCAGATCGAGGTGGCCGAGCTCGCGTGACCGCCGTCCTGGTCGGATCGGCCAGCTTGGCGAAGACCATGATCCCCTGGCTGGTGGGCCGGGTCGAGAGCACGGTGACGTCGACCGTGCCCTGATCCGACCAGGTGGGTGGCGTCGTTGACCACCACCATGTCGCCGTCGGGCAGGTAGCCGATGGCCTGGCGGGGCTGGCGGCCCTCCTTGATGAGCTCGACCTCGAGCCGCTCGCCGGGCAGGTGGTCGGGGCTGAGGCCGTGGGCCACCTCGCGCAGGTCGACCACGGCCACTCCCACCGGCGGCCTCGTCGACCACCGCGCTCGAGCAGGTCCCGATCCGCAGTCCGAGCCGACGGGCCACGGTGAGCAGCTTGATGACCAGATCGTCCACCTCGGGGACCTCGTCCCGGGCCACGTGGACCGGCACGCCCATCTCGCGGAGGGCCTCGACCGACTCCAGGCCCCGCCGGGCCCGGCGGGAGCTCACCGGGTCGGGGGCCTCGGCCACCGACCGGAGGTGGTCGACGACGAACTGGGGGATGACCAGGCCGCCGGGCAGCAGGCCGCTGCGTCCCAGCACCATGAGGAAGCGGTCCATGACGGCGGAGCCGTCCACCAGCAGGGCGTGGCCCTGGGGGGGCGTCGGCTGCGGGGCCAGGATGCGGGACAGGCCGGCGGCGGCGACGATCTGGCGACCCTTGACCGATCCCAGCCGCCAGCCCAGCGTGGCCAGGACCCAGCGAGACCACGGCCATGATCAGCAGGGCGAAGCCCGACCGGGCGAGCAGCAGGATGGGGAGCCCGATCACCAGGCCGAGCAGCATGCCGGTGGTGGAGATGATCGAGGCGGCGAAGATCTCTCCCGGAGGCGTGTTGCGGAACAGGAAGACGGCCTGCTGGAGGCCCCGGTCGACCAGGCGCCCGGCCACGCCGCCGAGGACGTAGCTGATGGCCGCGCCCGAGCAGCAGGCCGACGACCGGGGCGTGGGGGCTGGACGCGGTGTGCCGGCCGATCTCGAATCCGGCCGCCGAGCCGGCCAGGACGAACAGGAGCCGGAACCCTTCGACGAAGATCATGGGGCTACCGGCCCGGCTCGGATGCTGTGGATGGAGGTACGACTTCATGGTGACCAGTCTGGTTTCGCCACGGAACGACGGCCCGCACGGTAATTGTCGGAAGCGGCAAGGTAAATCTTTAGTACGCCCCTATCGCAGCGGGCCCACGGTCCATCTAGATTGGGCGTGCCGTGCCGGTAAGAACTTCCTTGTGCCTGGCATAAAAGTGCATAGAGTGATAGCCTCGCCACAGATAGTGCGGTTATCGCACGCCGCCGGTGGCCACGACGCCGGCCACGTCTCCTCCGAGCACTCTCCATGAGACCACTCCGCCGCCGCCCCAACCGTCGAACGTCCCGATGCCGGGGCCGTGGTCCACGGAGTCCGCTGGTCACCGTGGCGCCGGCCGCTCTCGCCGGGGAGCCCGGCCCGCGTCCGTCCGGCGACGGTCCTGGCCCTCCGGTCCCGAGACGCCAGGTCGACCTGGTGGCGAGTCGGACCGGGATCATGGTCGGTCGCACCGCTCGACGGTCGCCCCGGACGGTGCCGGCCCTGATGCCCTGGTCGGACGTGAGTAGTGTCCGCGTGACCGACCCGGCCGCGTTGCCCGACGGGTCGATCGGGCAGGGTGCTCGAGATCGAACTGGCCGACGGCGAGCTGGCTCGGACGGTGCCGACCCGGGCCCGGTACGTGCTGCCCGCCGCCGATGTCGACCCGTTCCTGGCCGCCGTCTCGGCGACCGGCGCCGCCGAGGCCGACCGGTCGCGGCGCCGACCCGCCAGCTCCGGCCGGCCCGTCGGTGCCCTGGCCGCGGGGGCTGCCGGGGCCTGGGCCGGCAGCCTCCGGATGGGCGGCCTCGCTGCGGCGCGCCGGAGGGTGATCCCAGCACGGCTGGGCCAGCCGACGGGTCGGGCCGATCGCCGTCGGGCTGCTGGCCCTGGTGCTCCTGGCCGGCAGCGGCCGGGCCTTCGAGTCCGCCGCCGGCGGGCCGGCGCGGCCCAGCGCACCGACGCACGTCCACGCTCAGGACGTCGGGCAACGGCGCTGCAGGCTTCCGGCGTCCACGCCACCGTCAGTCTGCCCGCGGCCACCTCGACCCCGGCGCCGGCGCCGCCGTCGCTGGCCGGCTCGGCTCCGCTCCAGTCCCACGAGATCTTCGGCTACGCCCCGTACTGGACGTTGCCCCAGTCGGGCGGGTTCGACGTCAAGGACCTGACCACCCTGGCGTACTTCAGCGTGGACGCCAACGCCGACGGCACGCTCGACGAGAGCGGGCCGGGATGGAACGGCTACGAGAGCCAGGACCTGGTCGAACCTGGTCAACCGGTCCCATGCCGCCGGCGACCGGGTCGTGCTCACCGTCACCTGCTTCAGCCAGAGCTCGCTCGATGCCATCACCTCGGACCCCAACGCGCCGGCCACGCTGTCGGCGGCGCTGATCGCCGCGGTCTCGGCCAAGAACCTCGACGGGGTGAACTTCGACTTCGAAGGGGAGGGGAGTGGCGACCGCAACGGGCTGACCCGTCTGATCACCCAGGTGTCCGACGGCCCTGCACGCGGCCAATCCCCACTGGCAGGTGACCATGGCCACCTACGCCAGTGCCGCCGGCGACAGCTGCCGGCTTCTACGACATGGCCGCCCTGGCTCCGGCCCTCGACGGCTTCTTCGTCATGGCCTACGACATGAACGACCGGTCGGCCCCGAGCCCCACCGCGCCGCTGGTCGGTGGCGGGTTCAACGACACCGAGGCCCTCCAGCAGTTCACCGCGGTGGTGCCGGCCTCGCAAGGTCATCCTCGGCGTGCCCTACTACGGCTACGACTGGCCGACCACCGACGGGACCCACGACCGCCCAGGCCACCGGAGGCGAGTCGCCGCTCAGCGACGGCGGTCATCGCCGCGTCGGGTCACCCGACCTACTGGGACCCGACCACCCAGACGCCGTGGACCGCCTACCAGGTCGGGACCCAGTGGCACGAGACGTACTTCGACAATCCGACGTCGCTGGCCCTGAAGGCCCAGCTGGCCAACTCGTTCCACATCGCCGGTCTGGGGATCTGGGCCCTGGGGATGGACGGCAACAACCCGGCCATCATGGCCGCCCTGCTGGGCAACGCCCCGCCGGCCAAGGACTACCAGACCGGGCCGCACCGTCACGCTGCCGCCGGGTACCGGCTTCGCCACCACGGCCGTCTGGAACGCGCACGGTCCCTCTGACGCCGGTCACACCCCCGGCTTCGACGGGCACGGCCCAGTTCGTCGGGACGGTGACCACCGTGGCCACCACCGCCCCGGCGCTGGCCTGCCTGCAGACCGGGCCGCCGCTCGAACGTGTGGACCTTCGCCAACATGCCCGGGGTCGACGTGGTGGTGGCACAGCCAGCCGGCGGACTGCGCCCAGGCCATGTTCACCTTCGTGCCGCCGCCCGACGGCCCACCACCACGACGACCACGAGCACGACGACCACCACGACCACGACGACCACGACCACTCCGACCACCACGACCACCACGACGGACCCCACGCCCCACGACGACGACCACCACCGCCACCACGGATCCCAGTCGACCGGACCTGCTGGCCGCCACCAGATAGGGCGGCCTGACGGATTCGGCGGACCGTCGACTCCGGACCGCGAAGTGGCTAGGCCGACGGGCCGTCACCACATGGCCGGGGCGGCTAATCTCGTGCGGCACCCGGGGGTGTAGCTCAGCTGGTAGAGCGCTACGTTCGCAATGTAGAGGCCGACGGTTCGAGTCCGTTCACCTCCACCCGGTAAAGTCCAGTTCAAAGGCATATTCTCCGCTTGTTGGTCGGAACACCAAAACGCGGATACGGTCTCTAGGACTCAACAGGACTCAAGTTGCACCGAAAAGGTCGGGCTGAGTCTGGGAGTGGAGGTCCGGATGGCCACCCGAAGAAGAAGGCGCGCCCCTAACGATGGGGGCACCATCGACCAGAGGCCGAACGGGCGTTGGCGGCTTCGGGTCCGCATTGATGGCCGCCAGGTTGCGTATGGCACATACGAGGACGAGGACGAGGCCGTCCGTGCACAGGCCAGATGGAGGGTCACTCACCTCTTGCCTGCTGACGACCCGGACTTGGTCGTCGAGACCCCTGCCAGCGTGATGGTGGGCGGAGTGCGGTGCGACGAGTGGTTCACTCGCTGGCAGGCGGCAAAGGTCGAACGCCGTTCCATGGTCCGGATCGGTGCTGGTCGTGGTGGTGCCGAGTCCACCGCCGCCCGCGACCGGGCTCAGTGGCGACCGTGGTGGTCGCCGGCGATCGGGGATCGCCTTCCCCACATATTGGAAACGGAAGACATCGCTGATGTGTTGCGCAGGATGGAGATGGCTGGTCGGGCTCCGAACACCATCCGAACCCACTGGTTGATGATCCGGGCCTTTTTCAACTGGTTGGTCTCTGAGGAAGTGCTGAGCGAGAGTCCGGTTGCGGGGCTGCACCTCGCGGTCGATCCTGTTGACGACCGAATTCGTGACATTGTCGTGCCCGACTTCAGGTTCCTCGATGTCCTGACCAGTCGTCTGCGCGACCCCGAGGACCGCCTTATTTTCGAGCTCCTTCTCGGCACCGGAGGCCGGCGATCGGAAGTGGCCGGCATCCGAGTCGGCGACGTAGATCTCGGGGCCAACCGCGTGTGGATACGTCAGCCGGTGGTGGAGGTGGAGGGTCGCCTTGTCCGAAAATCCAAGCCGAAAGGCGGGCACGCCAGAGCAGTAATTGTCGGGCCGCAACTTGGTCTCCTGTTGAAGGATCACCTTGCTCAGCGCGGTGTGGCAGGGGACGATGAGCCCTTATTTCAGGGCGGTGGGGGTGAAGGTCTCCGTTGGAACAATTATCTGGCACGCCGACTCCGCCCCGCCATCGCGTCGGCCGCCATTCGGTGGGCGGTGGGTGAGCGCCACCAGCTCATGGCCAAGGGATGGACTCGGGAGGAGGCTACCGTCTGGGCCCTAGCTGAGGCAGACAGATTGCGCAGGCTCACACCTCACCACCTTCGCCATACCGCAGCGGCTCTTCTCTGGGCCGCAGGAGCAAGCGACATCGAAGTCCAGATCATCCTCGGACATGCCGACATCGACACGTCTAGACGTCTGTACTCGCACCTGTTGGTGGATGCCGCAGACAATGCCGCCGCGCGAGTCGAGCAGCTACGCGGGGCCAGACGGAATCAGAGGACCGGCACGGACTTCCGTCGAGTGCTTGTCCGGTAAGCAGTCATCCTGAATTGCCCGAGGTTCCGTAGTCGCTGCGGAGTCTCCTCCGATGCTTTCTGCGGTTCTGCGCGATGAATGCTTCCAAGTCCCTCTCCTCGATACGAGTCGCTCGTCCGACTTTGATGAACGCCACCCGGCCATCGCTCAAGAGGTTCTTCATCGTGCGTACCGAAACCTGTAAGCGGGCGGCTGCCTGTTCAGTCGTCAGGAGCGGAGTGTGACCAACCAGAGTGTCCGTGACCCGTTCCGCCGTCTCCGGGCGCATCGTGTGTTGGTGTTCGGCGACTTGAGTCGGCGCATTTGTGGCTCTCACCGACCGACCTTGCGAAATGGATATCACCACGGGCTGATGCCCAGCATGCGCGAGGTGCAAAAGATGACCCTCGCTGCGGACTCGGTCGCATGGTCCTCAGTTTTGATCTCCGACGCGGAGGGACTGACCCATCTCTTCGGACGCAGTCGGACGGCACCGTCTGACGCCACTGGCCGATCGACAGTCCCCAGCCATCGGAGGTCTGGCAAAAGCTCGACGCCCCACGCGTGAAGGCGACTCGGCCGGGGGTTACTGCCGGGACAGCGACGCCCATCTGGATGGCACTTAGGGGATCTGTTCACCGGTCACCAATCGGCGCAGAGCAGTTAGTTCTCTCTGCAACCCACGTACCTCACTGCACCTGGGACGAACGGCAGGTACTACGGACTGCCCCTCAAATCGGCCAAGCCATTCGGCGCAGTTGCGAGCGTCGTACGACCGACAAGAATCCGTTCGGGCCGCGTTTCTAGACTGGCGACCTCCCCGGCTGCGATCCCACCGCCGGTGGGTAGATCCGGTCCGGTTCACGCAGCGTCATCCTTACCGCCGGAAGTTCGCCGGATGACGACCCGCACGCGATTAAGCACCTGACGTACGAGCCGGGTGAGGTCGCCCATCGGCGACGGCTGGGTCCTTCGTCGCCCCGTCCCAGTCAATATTGGCGACCATCTCCGAGATGATTTCCAGCAGTCGGGCAGTCTGGCGAGGCGATTCCACCAGCGGCAGCTCGAGTCCACCTTGCGCAATGAGAACTATTTGGACATCGAGTGACGCCTGGCCCAAGCCGCGAGATCTGCCGACGAGTTGATGACCCCTCTTGAATGGTGACGACATACGTCGTCCGACACTTGGGAAGGTCACGGTGTCTGGGCGTCCAACTGCATCTTCTGACGGTCTGAGCATCACGGCTCCCGGGTTCGAGCGCCGGAGCTTCGTGCTCCGGACTCTGCCCAATCATCCGAAAGAGACGTCACCCCCAACGTCACCCTCGCCAGCGGAACTCGCATTGGGATCGCAGCGGGAACGTCACCCTGGCCCACCCCATCGTCACCCTCCCTGGTCAGCGGGGTTGTCAGTCGCACACCGGCCCCCTGGCCGTCAAGGTCGACGTTCCGAGGCGCCGGCACGGATGGTGGCCCTTCGGGCCCGGCTCGTTCCTCGCCTCACCATCCGGCCTCCGCTTCTCACTCTCGCTCCGCTCGCTCCCCTGACTGCCGGGGCCGGCGTGGGCAATCGGCATTCACCGATTGATGTCGGGCCAAGCGGGGCGAAAAGCGCCCCACCCGGCATCAATCGAAAAGGAGAAACACCATGGCAACCATCACCGCAGTCACCGTGGCCGGCAATCTGACCAGGGATCCGGAGATCCGCTACACCCGGGAGGGCCAGGCCACCACGTCTCTGTCCGTCGCCGTCAACCGCCGGTGGCAGAACCAGCAGACCAAGGAGTGGGAGGAGTCGGTGTCCTTCCTCGACGTCGTCTGCTGGCGGGACCTGGCCGAGAACGTCGCCCTCAGCCTGACCAAGGGGTCCAGGGTGCTCGTCTCCGGTCGCCTGGAGCAGCGGAGCTGGGAGACCGATGGCGGGGAGCGCCGGTCCAAGGTCGAAATCGTGGCCGACGACGTCGCCGCCTCCCTCCGGTTCGCCACCACCGACGTGCACCGGGTCCACCGCCCCGTGGCCGACGACGACCAGAACGCCGAGGCCACCCCGGTCTGAGCGCCTGGTGATCGTGCGGGCGGGGCCGGTCATCCGGTCCCGCCCGCTGGTCACGCGGTCCGAGCAGGCTCCCCGGAAGTGACTCCTCCCGGTGGGCCGACCCGGAGCACGAGGCCCCGGAACAACCAAGGAGAAGCAATCCCATGACCGGCACCATCCATCAGCACCCGTCCGTCTACAGCCCCGATGAGGCCCCACAGCCCCCTGGCCCCGAAGGCTGGGAGCTGCGCCACGTCGACCCGGCCACCGTCCTCGACAATCCGGACAATGCCCGCCGTCCCGAGCGGGACCGGGAGGGCCTCGCCGCTTCCATCGCCGCCCTGGGCATCCTCACCCCGCCGCTGGTGCGGAACTCGGACACCGGTGAGCTGGTGCTCATCGCCGGGGAGCGCAGGAAGTACTCGGCCATGGCCGCAGGTCTTGCCACCATCCCGGTCTACGTCCGCAACGACCTGTCCGCGGTCCACCAGGTGGCCGGGATGCTGGTCGAGAACATCGGGCGGGACGACCTCACCCCGGTGGAGGAGGCCGTGGCCATCCAGCAGCTGGCCGGGTTCGACGGCGTGACCCAGAAGGACATCACGGCCATGACCGGCATCAAGGCCGGAAAGGTGCGCCAGGCCCTGATCGTGGCCCGCAGCGAGGTCGCCACCGAAGTGGCAGGACGCTACGACCTGACCCTGGACCAGGCCGCTGTGGTGGCCGAGTTCGGCGACGACCCCGAGGCCGTCAAGCTGCTCACCGCCGCCGCCGTCAAGCAGCCCGAGCAGTGGCCCCACGTGGTGTCCCGCCTCCGCCAGGAGCGCCAGGACCGCCAGCGCTACCAGGCCGCAGTGGCCGAGCTCACGGCCACCGGGTGTCCGGTCATCGAGCTCGAGGCCGGCTACTGGCTCCCCGAGGGTGCCCGTTGGCTGGACGAGCTGCCCCCGGTCAAGAACAAGCCGGTCACCGAGGCCAAGCACCGGGGCTGCCCCGGCCATGCCGCCGCCGTCACGAGTCCGACGACGACAGCTACGAGGTCGCCTACCTCTGCCTCGATCCCGTCGCCTACGGCCACGTCACCCTCGATCAGGGTGACGTTGAAACCCCTGGTCAGGCGAGTTCGGCCCAAACCGAGGGTGGATGGACCGAGGAGCAGAAGGCCGAGCGTCGCCAGGTGGTGGCGAACAACAAAGCGTGGGATTCGGCCGAACTGGTGCGCCGTTCCTTCGTGGCCGACCTGCTCCACCGCCGGTCGACCCCCAAGGGCACGCTCCGGTTCGTCACCGAGATGCTCCTCCTGGACCCGTCCGTGGCCACCGCAGGGGACGACAGGGACCTCGACCGGGTCCTGGGCCACGACGAGCCGACACCGGGGGACTGGTGGTCACGACCGGCCGCCACGGCCCTTCTGGAGCAGTCCACGCCGGACTCCCGGCTCCCCATGCTCCTCCTGGCCCAGGTGGCAGCGGGCATCGAGGCCACCACCGGCCGTTCGGCGTGGCGGACACCCAGCGACCGTCTGGCCCGGTACCTGGGCTTCCTGGAGTCCGTCGGCTACGGCGTCTCCGAGGTGGAGCGCCTGGTCTTCCCCGAGGAGGTGGCCGCACCGACTGCCTGAGCCTCTCCACAACCGAATCTGATCAGCAGAGCCCCGGCATCGAGCCGGGGCTCCGCTGTGTCCCCACTCGGACCGGAGGGGCTCTGTACGGGGCTCACGTCCGCTCCTGCGGCTCCTCACAATGGGATCCGGGACTCACATCCTCCCGGGGATCGAGAGAGGCGCCCAGGCGGGCATCGAGCCCGCCACGGGCGCCTGGGTGACTCAGCGAATCGGCTCCGCCGCAAGCGGTACGGATCATGTCCACACCTGTGCACTCGAATGAGTCCGACCGCCCTCCGAGCGGAAAAGGCGATCGTTCCGGGTTCATTCCTCCTGCTAGACGACCGATTTTCGTGAGGGTGACGTTCAGGGTGACGTCGATTCGGACAATACGGCCATGGACCTCCAATGTCTCCAGATCCGACTAGCCGTCCTCCAATCGATCGCGGGTCCGATCTCCGAAATCAGCTCTCATGGGATCAATCAGTGGGAGGGCGGCTAAGTCGGCGGCCCACTGGCCCCCGCTCACATCAGTCTCGGTGAAGGAACCAAAAGGAATAGCGTAATTGGTCAAGGGCGCCAACATGGGCGGTGGCGATGGTTACGGGTAGGGCGCACACGATGAAGCGGGGTAAAGGGGAAAAGGGTGAGCGGGCTCAAGCAGTGAGCGCAAGAAGTTCGGCGAGCTTCTCCGATGGTTTCATGATTCCGAGAGTCTTCCGGGGACGGTTGTTCAGACTGCGTGAGAACCCGGCCAGATCTTCCGCGGAGAGAAGCGAGAGATCGGTTCCCTTCGGCATGTACTGACGGAGCAGCCCGTTGGTGTTCTCGTTGGATCCGCGCTGCCACGGACTGTGCGGATCGCAGAAGTAGATCTGGATGCCGGTGTCGATGGTGAAGCTCGCTGTGGCGGGACATCTCCGATCCCTGATCCCAGGTGATCGTCCGGAACATCTCACCGGGCAGCGTGGCGATGGCTACCTTCATGGCCGCGTTGACCTGCTCTGCCGAGCGGCCGTCAGGAAGGTGCAGCAACAGCAAGTACGGGTGGTGCGCTCGACCAGCGTGCCGACCGCTGAGGCTCCGGCCTTCCCGATGATCAGGTCGCCTTCCCAATGGCCTGGGACGGCTCGATCGGCCACCTCTGCGGGGCGATCACTGATCATGATCATGTCGGCATGGTGACCCCGTGCCTCGATGCGGCCCTTGGGCCGTCGGGTGACCCGGCCCGAACGTAGACAACGGACCAGCTCACGGCGGAGCTCGCCTCGGCCTTGGACGAAGAGGTTCCGATAGATCGTCTCGTGGCTCACCCACATCATCGGATCGTCTGGATAGTCCGCACGCAAGCGGAGAGCGATCTCCTCGGGTGACCACCACTCCTCGAGCCACGTCGAGACTTGGGCGGCCAGTCGGGGACACGAGAGCTTCAAGGGCTTCGGGCGTTTGGCGCATGCGGCCGCTCGCTCATGGCCCTGCCATGCCCGGTAGTCCTCCCGGCCACCGCCGGCCTTCACCTCACGGGAAACACTGGACACCGACTTGCCCAGGTGCCCGGCGATCAGACGTGAAGGTCTCACCCCGCTCCAGACCGAGGCTGATCTCCTCGCGGTTGGCCAGGGTCAGACGCCCGGGCCCGGGAACCCAGTGGTCGATGAAGGTCCCCCGGGTCGAGTCGATCCGGCAGATGCGCCAGATCTCCTGCGCGGAACACCCCATCTGCCGACCCACCTCACGCAGGGAGAACCCTTCGGATCTCAGCCTCCGTGCCCGGCTGTGATCGCCTCTGGACATCGCCATGTGGACCTCCTCGGTCGTCAACTGCAGCGTCGTTGACTCACCGAGTTATTGCGGGGACCCCTTGAATCCGCCGTGACGTCGATTCGGACAATACGGCCATGGACCTCCAATGTCTCCAGATCCGACTAGCCGTCCTCCAATCGATCGCGGGTCCGATCTCCGAAATCAGCTCTCATGGGATCAATCAGTGGGAGGGCGGCTAAGTCGGCGGCCCACTGGCCCCCGCTCACATCAGTCTCGGTGAAGGAACCAAAAGGAATAGCGTAATTGGTAAAGGGCGCCAACATGGGCGGTGGCGATGGTTACGGGTAGGGCGCACACGATCGAAGCCGGGATTCGAGGACAGCTTGACTGAACGCCAGACCCAGTCGCCAACTTGGCGTCTAGGCTTCAGACATGGCGGACGTCAACATAGCGACAAGCACCGGCGGGACAGAGTTCAGCAAGCTGCACGACGTGATCCTTAGCCATTCGGCTCTCCTTTCAGTGTGATTGCTGATCTGGCCCGTGTCGTGGACTTGGTCCCGAGCTGAGGCAAGCGTTGGTCGACATGATCCGTTTCGAAACGGTGCCTACCTATAGTGACTCCATGCTGCAGAAGTTGGACAGCGGCGCGTTCGATCCCTATGCGCAGCTACCTGAGTGCCTAAGCGGCCGGGTAGTCGGCATGAGACGGATCAGTCAAACCACTCCGTATGCAGCGACGTCGCCCGGTTGGCTGAGCTGACGTTCCGGTCGATGGCTCGCAACGAGGTAGTCCGGATGATGATCACCATCGCCGGGGGCATGATGGGTCACGAGGAAGAGCCGTCCACATGAGCGCAGGTGAGGAAGTTGAACTGGACTCAACTACCAGTGTCGACAGCTCCGAGGAGGAAACCACCCAGCTCAGCGAGCTTGGTTTCTACGTGCTGGCCGGAGCTCCAAAGTCCCCTGCGGAGCTGCTCGATGAGGTGCCGACGGCAGAGTCGCTCGGACTCGGCAATGCGTTCATCTCTGAACGCTTCAACATCAAGGAGGCCGTGACGCTGTCCGGCGCTGTCGGCGCAGTCTCGAGGCGGCTTGGCATCGCAACGGCGGCTACCAATCACAACACCCGTCACCCGGCGGTAACGGCGGCCTATGCCACCACGATGCACCGGCTAACCGGAGGCAGGTTCGCCCTCGGCCTCGGCCGTGGCATCGAGCCATTGTTCGACGCTTTTGGGATCCCGCGGATCACCACTGCACAAATCGAGGATTTCGTACAACTGCTGCGGCGGCTGTTTCGGGGTGAACTTGTAATCGGCCACGACGGACCAGCTGGCAAGTTCCCCGTCTTGCATCTTGATTCGTCCTTCGACGAAGACATCCCTATCGGTGTGGTGGCCTTCGGGCCGAACACGCTGTCCCTAGCGGGCCGGGCGATGGACATGGTGGTCTTGCACACCTACTTCACCGACGAGACCGTCGAACGTTGCGTGAAGACCGTGCGCGAGGCGGCCGAGCGAGCCGGCCGGGATCCCGCAGCCGTTCGGATCTGGTCCTGCTACGCAACAGTCCATGACGGCCTCCCGTGGGAGCTCCAGCTCAAGAAAACCGTCGGCCGCCTAGCCACCTACCTCCAAGGCTACGGAGACCTTCTGGTTCGCACAAACCGGTGGGATCCAGAGGTACTCGAGCGATTCCGTGCCGACTCCATGGTTTCAGCAGTCCCCGGAGCTATCGACGACAAGGCCGATACTGCAACTCTCGAACACGTGGCCGCCCTGCTGCCCCCTGAATGGCTCGAGCCTGCCGCGACCGGATCGCCAGAGCGTTGTGCTGAGCGCGTGCTGCGTCAGTTCGACCTAGGCGTCGACGGTGTGATCCTGCATGGTGCATCTCCCGGACAGTTGGCACCCGTCGTCGAGGCCTACAGGCGGATTCGGCCAGATAATCGCTTCGACGCTCTCGCTCAGAACCCGGGTCGATGATCAGTCCCGTTGCCGAACGAGTCGAGCACATCACGCCCGAGTGGCTGACCCACGCAATGCAGTCTGCCGGACATGACCTTGTCGTCAGCACCGTTCGTCATGAGCAGATTGGGACCGGACAGATTGGGTCCACCTATCGCTTAGGGCTTGCTTATGAGGGGCGTCTGGGACCTTCCACCCTCGTTGCCAAACTGGCGTCGGCTGACGAGTCGAGGCGAGCGCTGGTCGCGACCGGTTACGCCGCGGAGGTCGGGTTCTACCTGCACCTCGCACCTCAACTCCACGTCGACACTCCTAGATGCTGGTACGGAGCAATTGCTGAGGGGAACTCCGAGTTCACGCTGATTCTGGACGACCTGACCCCCGCCATCCCTGGAGTGCAGGCCCACGGCTGCACCGTTGCACAGGCGGCCGCGGCTCTCGACAACCTCCTAGGGCTCCATGTACCGCTCTGGAACGATCCGGCACTCGAGGACCTGTCATTCCTCTTGCGCTCCAGCCCCGGCATGGCCACCATGGTGGGCGACGTGATGAAGTCTGCGACGGACGGCTTCGTGGAACGTTACGAAGGTGATCTGGGCAAGGACGATATCGAGACGCTTCGTGGCGCTGCCGAGGTGATCGCAGAATGGCAGATGGCAGGGCTCACGCCATTCTCTGCGATTCACGGGGACTACCGACTGGACAACCTCCTGTTTGCCCCAACCGGGGACCGTGTCGTGGTCGTGGACTGGCAGACCGTAGCAGTGGGTCCGCCGATGCGCGATGTCGCTTACTTTCTTGGTACAAGCCTCGACAGCATCCAACGCAAAGCTCATGAAACGCAGCTCGTAAGCCGCTACCACGATGCGCTAGTCGCCCGTGCCGTTCCTGACTACGGCGCTGACCAGTGCTGGTACGACTACCGATTGGGTCAACTGCAGGGTCCCATGATCACCGTCCTGGGCTGTATGTATGCCACGGCAGAACGATCGGAGAGATCCGATGCGATGTTCCTTGTCATGGCGCGGCGCTCCTGCGCAGCGATCAGGGATCACGGATCACTCGATCTCTTCTGAGTGGCTCATATGCGTGAAGCCGATCACACGGTAAAGCTGGCACCGAACCCGTTTCATATTCTTGCGGTCGGTCTGACCGACGGAAGTCGATTGGCGAACTCGGTTGGGTCTGGGGAATGTTGAGAACCCTCGCCTCCCGATCCGCCAGAGAGTCGGAGCGAGGTTTAAGAAACGCTGCCCAAAAGCAGTGACGACCAATTGCTTCGCCGAGGGCTGTTATGCGGGCCATCTCGTCTTTGTTGAAGCGATGTCATCCGTTTCGAATCTGCCGGTTCAACCGAAGATCACCCGGTGGCCACCTCAAAATGGCGGACCCCGGGAACTACACCACTCGGGCGAGCGTCCAGGAAAGCCAGCACGATTCAACATCAACAATTCTTGCTTGCGCCCTGTCTCTGAAATTGCTCTTGAACCGTGGCCTCCGCAAATGACTCGTGGGGCGGTACTACCTGTTCGCAAAGGCTTGAGCCAGGCTCGCACGGACGCCCATCCCACCGATGGGCGACGAGTATTGCGTTATAGGGGTTAAGCGCAGGCAGAATTTGCCGATTCTCTAACAATGGATGCGATCCCGGCGGAACACCACATTTCCGGTGTCTATACCAGGATGTTGATGGAATTGCTGGTCGAGACCATGCCGGCCAACCAGATCGAGGAACTGCTACTCCGGGCGGGGGAGACCCGCGGTCTCGACGATTTGGCCGACGCCGCCACCTGGAGCTCGTACGACCAGTTCAGGAGGCTCCTCGAGGAGCGGCTCCGACTGGATCCCACCAGTCTCTACCAACAGTCCGGGCTGCTGTCCGACTGGCTGCGCACCGAGGAGCTGTCCCAGGCCGTCCAGACAATCGGCTCCCCGGGAGAGCTGCTGGCTGCTGGGGCAAATGGCAACCCGCTGGCGCCCATCAAGCGGTACGAGGCGGCCGAGGTGGCAGCCAACGAGTGGACCATCCGCGAGTGGTTCGAGGACGGCTACGAACCGTTCCCGGAGTTCTGTGATTTCGCCGCCTTCCAGTATGCAATCGTTCCCCTACTATGCAACCTCCCGTCAGGTGAGGTCATCGAAGTGGAGTGCCAGTGCCGGGGTGACGCCAGCTGCCTGTTCCGGCTGCGCTGGCAGAATCCTGACACGGACGCGCGGAAGGCGGAGCACTACCGGGTGCGGGCCGAACTGCTCGGGACCCGGCTCGAACAGATCCAGGACATGATCACCGACCTAGCCTCCAACGAACGCTACGAGGACATCCTCCAGGGATTCGTCACCTCCTCGCTGCAGGCGGCCGTCGGCTCCAGCGGCGCCCTGCTGGCCCTTGAGCCGCGGGCGGGGTCACCCCGCAAGATCTACTCCGAGGGGCTCTCCGAAGCCGAGGCAGACGCGATCGCCCACGACCTCCTGGCTGGGGGATCCGGATCCGGCCAGTTAGTTGCCGTCGAGGTGGCATCGGCCCGCCGCCACTACGGGGTCCTGGCCGTCGACGAGGGCGGCGGTGTGTTCTCGGCGCTATCGCAGTCCACGCTTGAGACCTACGCCCGATTGGCGGCGGCAGCTCTGGATACTGCCGACGCCCTCGACGAGGCTCGCCACCAGGCCAATACCGCACAGGTCCTGATGGACCTGGCTACCTCGTTGACCGAGATCGTCACCACCCAGGAAATGGCTGCGAAGGTAGCCGGAGCGGTCCCCGACATCATCGACTGTGACCGTGCCGCCGTCTTCTTGGACACGGTCGGCCAGTACGGAACGTTCGACGACGGATTCCGCTTGGCCGGATCGACTGGGTTGAGTGACCCAGAAGTGGCGTACATCAGCTCGCAATCCTTTAAAACGCCTCCACCCGATCTGGTTCTCGAGAATGGCATCACCAGCACCGCCTTCTCGGGGTTGGGGAACGTGGCCTCGGTGTCCGCTCCGATCGTGGTGGCCGGCGAGCAGATTGGCTTTATCGCAGCCAGCGTGACCACCAAGCCGGAACGTCTCACCGTGACCCCCAGGCTGGCCGACCGGCTCAAAGGGTTGGCAGCCCAGGCCTCCACGGCTATCTCTAACGCGCGACTTGTTGACCAGATCCGCTTCCAGGCCGTCCACGACGCCCTGACCGGACTGCCTAACCGGGCTCTGATCCTCGACCGCACCGAGCAGATGCTGGCCCGTGCGCGGCGGTCCGATATCCAGGTGGCGGCCCTGTTCATCGATCTCGACGGATTCAAGGACGTGAACGACACCCTCGGTCACGGAGTCGGGGACCAGCTCCTCCAGGCGGTATCCCAACGGCTGTCGCTGGCTATGCGTGAGAGCGACACCATTGGCCGTCTGGGTGGCGACGAGTTCGTCGTGCTTGTCGACGGGAGCAGCATGGACGCTGGGCCTGAATTGGTAGCCGAGCGGCTGCTCGAGGTGCTCCGGGCCCCGTTTGAGCTCTCGAGCCTGCCCGTAGGGCCGTTGACTCTGACAGCCAGCATCGGCATCGCCACGGGCACCCGTGCCTCGGCCACCGAGCTCCTGCGTGACGCCGACATCGCCCTGTACGAGGCTAAGGCGGCCGGCAAGAACTGCTTCGTGGCCTTCGAGCCCGAGATGCACACCGCCGTGCAGGATCACCACCTGCTGGAGATGGACCTGCGCGAAGCTCTGGCGCGCAATCAGTTCGTACTCGCATACCAGCCCATCTTCAACCTGGCCAGCGGGCAAACCACTGGAGTCGAGGCCCTCCTTCGCTGGAACCATCCCGAACGGGGTGTGGTCCAGCCGGACGCCTTCATCCCCATCCTGGAGGATACGGGGATGATTAACGAGGTCGGCCGCTGGGTGCTCGAGGAGGCCTGTCGTCAGGGTTCCCGCTGGCACGCCATGGGCTATGAGATCGATGTATCCGTCAACGTCTCGGCCCGTCAGCTCGAACACGACCGACTGATCGACGACGTACGTGCCGCCCTGGACGCATCCGGCTTCCCTTCGTCGTCGTTGACTGTCGAGATCACAGAGACGGCCATCATGAAGAACGTGGCCGCCGTGGTGCCTCGCCTCGCTGGCCTCAAGGCCACTGGGGTACACATCGCAATCGACGATTTCGGGACCGGCTATTCGTCGCTTGCCTATCTCCAGCAGTTCCCAGTCGACACACTCAAAATCGACCGGTCATTCATCTCCTCGATGGCCGACTCGCCAGAGTCCGCTGCGTTGATCCGCACCCTGGTCCAGCTGGGCAAGACGCTGGGTCTCGAGACTCTGGCCGAGGGCATTGAGGAGTGTGCCCAGTACTCGCAGCTCGAGCGCGAACACTGCGACAGCGGGCAGGGCTACCTCTACGCCCGTCCGCTCGATGTGGATTCTGTGCAGGCGTTCCTGGCTGCCCGGCAGAGCCACGCTGTCCCGGCCGTCGGATCGCTGGATCCGTCTGAACATACTGATTAGCGCATGTCTGGGGAGGGTCCGCATCATGGACGTGTGACTGCAGCATCCCGGCCGGCCCTTCCTCCGGTGCTCCGCGGGGGAATCTTAATGTGGAACTCGCCGGCTCCACGAGATGCTCCAAGCGGCGGATCAGTACCCCTCACCTGAGATCGAATGACTAACGCCTAGCCCTTGGGGAGAACCAAGCTGCTCGCTGGACCAGGCGGTTGTGGGTCAGTTTGAAGCAATCCCGAATCGGTGAGCCGAACCGAATGAGGTTGCCGCCGTCCGGGTCGACGTCCGAAGCTTCCGCTTGCCGTAGTCCTCGCCTACGGGGCCGGCGACGTCGATTCCTGCCTTTCGCCATTCTTCAGCTAGCTGGGCTGCGTCCTCGCAATGGATATAGCGCCTGCCGGGGGCCGCCTGGCCTTCCAGAGTGAGGTGGATGGTCAGGTCTCGATCGCGGTGGGCGAAAGTATAGGTCTCGTCATGGTGGTGATTTCGAATCCCATTCTTGCGTAGTGGTCCGTGGCCCGGGGAACGTCACCGTGAAGATCGGCTCAAATGCCGTAGGCATCCACCCGCCACCATGCCCCATGATCCCGCTTGCCGTTCAATCAGTCGAGACAGTCATAACAGACCTATCTCTTTGTGGTCGTGGAGCGGGACCGTTTCACGCGTTCTCGCCGCAGCATGAGCAGGTGGTGGTCGCCATGCGTTCGGCGCAGCTAGCTGGGTGGCCCCGTCCCGATGGCCCATCGGCTATTGGCGAAGCCTGCGAGGTGGAAAGTCGCTGATCAGAGCAGGTCCGGTCGCGAATGGCCGCAACGTCGGCCGAAGAATCGAGACGCGGCGTCGTTATGTGGCCCGCAGACGTTGTCAATCCGAAACGATGAGCGACAAATCGGCCGCGTGCTGATCGATTTAATGGGCCATGATGCGGCGAACGTCGTTCAGATCAAGAGGTCCTTGCTCAGGATGGTTCAGGGTGGATTCAACTGAGTTGGCCAGTTCCTCCGCAGCCAACCAGTCTCCGACGGCTCGCTCCAGCGCCCAAAGAAGTGGGCAAAGTCGAGGTAGGCGTTGCGGATGTGGCGGCGGGCCTCGTCCGCCGTGCGGCGGTGGCGGAGGCTCGGCGCCGATGCGGCCACGCACCTGTTTCAAGCCTGTCTGGCGGCGAGCAGCAGATGCTGACCATGGCCCCGATGATGGTTTCGGCCGCCCCAGCTGCTCATCGTCGATGAGCCCACCTTGGGACTGGCACCCCCAATCGTCGGACAGATCACGGATGCCTGCGCCGAGCTGCGGGTCCAAGGCGTCACCCCGTTGATTGTCGAAGAGCAGGCAAGAGCGGTGCTGGACATCGCCTAGGAGGTCATACTGTTATCATTAGAACGAGGCTCCTGTGGTCAGGTGTCGACAGGACCGCGACCCTGACTAGCTCGCTCGCAGATGTCTCCGCCAGAGTCCGTCGAGCAAGCCGCAGCAACGGCAAATAGTCGCCCTTTGACCGATGACGCATCCATTTCACGACGTCGCCATTGTCGGCGTGAGCAACACCATTCAGGCGAGGAGTCTGCCTGGTCACGATTCGTTGTCGATCGCCATCGATGGCGCGTTGGGTGCTCTAGCCGACGCAGGCCTTGAGACTGCCGACGTTGACGGCGTCATCGGTGAGCGGGCGGCCGAGCTGGTTTATGAGCTCCGGATCGGTCCTTGCCGGCGCTCTTCCAACGGGCTCGGAATCCCCGCCATTTTGGAAGCCGCCGCTCTTATCGCCACCGGTCAGTGCAACGTCGTTCTGGTGGTGGGAGGCAGCGCCGGAATCTACGCCGACCGGTCGGCCACCGCACCGTGGACTCGACCTACCAACGAATTTGTTGTCGGCTACGGGATGTTCACGGCCGTCGAATTTGCATTGATGGCCAAGCGGCACATGCTCACATACGGGACCTCTCCCGAGCAGTTGGCGACAGTCTCCGCCACCATCCGGAACAATGGGCATGAGAATCCCGATGCCGTTTACTTCGGCCGGGGTCCGTTCACCGCAGCAGACATTCTCAACTCACGGCCAATTGCCGAGCCGTTTCATCTGCTCGACTGTTCCACAACCTCCGAAGGTGGTTGTGGCCTGATTCTTACGAGCGCTGACCGGGCATCCGATCTTCGGCATCCGCCGTCCTGGATTCTGGGCGCTGGAAGTGATGCCTACGGTCCTGCTTACCAGCACGGTCCGATTTGGGATTTCCGCGGTCGCTCCGGAGCTGAAGTGCCAGCAGGTTATGTGGGTCGGAGGGCGGCCCAGAAGGCATTCGCCACAGCGGGGCTCACACAAAAGGACGTGGACGTCTGCGAGCTGTACGACCCATTCTCCTTTGAGATCATCCGGCAACTTGAAGCGTTCGAATTCTGTCCCGAAGGCGAAGGCGGTCCGTTCGTGGCCTCGGGAGCTATCGACCCCGGCGGTCTGTTTCCGGTCACAACGGATGGAGGAACTATGTCGTACGCCCATCCTGGCAACTCGACCCAGATGCTTCAACGAGTGATCCGCGGAATAGAGCAGGTCAGGGGGAGTTGTCGATCGGTTCAGGTCCAGGCGGCGGAGGTCGCCCTATGCTCAAACGGCGGCTCCGGAGCCCTATTCACGGACGTACTGCTCGTTGGGTCGGGACGACCATGAGTGTCCTCCTCAGGCCCCACGCGATTGGTGGACCCACTCCCGTCCCCTCGCACTTCTCCCGTCCCTTCTGGGACGGATGCGTGCTAGGGGAACTGCGCATTCTTCGGTGCGTCAACTGCAGCCAGGCCATTGCCGATGCTCCGCGTATTTGCTGGCGGTGTCTTAGTCGGGAGCTTCAATGGGAGGTCGCGATTGGCGGGGCCACGCTCTACAGCTGGAGTGTCGTGTGGCGACCCCAGACCACTGATTTCGAAGTGCCCTATGCGGTAGGGATCGTTACCTTGGACGAAGGTATCCAGTTGGTGAGTGGCCTCGTAGGGTGCGAGCCCGGCGATCTTGCCGAGGGGATGGCTTTGGCCGTTGAGTTTCATCCCATCAGCGAGGAACTCTCCTTGCACTACTTCCACCCTGTCGTCAGTGCTACCGGTGAGAATCTCAAAACAGGGCTCCCAGATGCTTGAGGGAGTTCGAGTCGTCGACTTCACAGGAGAGATCGCTGGACCGTACTGCAGCAAACTCATGGCTGATGCCGGTGCCGATGTGGTGAAGGTTGAGGAACCTTCCGGCGATCCGTTACGCAGCTGGGGGTCGGGGGCTCTCTTCGAGTATTTGAACACCTCAAAGCGATCCATCCATGGTGATGCCGCCGACTTGATCGCCCAGGCTGACATCCTGGTCACAGACCGTGCGGCGCAGGTGGAATGTCTCCGAGACGCTCACCCACGCCTCGTGGTCGTCGCCATCACCCCGTTCGGTAGCTCCGGTCCGTGGTCCCAACGTTCGAGCACCGAGTTCACACTGCAAGCGGCCTGTGGCTCGACCGGTCAGCGGGGGGTGCCTGAACGAGCTCCCTTGGCGGCGGGAGGGCGGATTGGGGAGTGGGTAACCGGGACCTACGCCGCTCTCGGGGCAGTCGCCGCGTACCGTGAGGCTCATCGATCTGGTCACGGGGAGTTAGTAGACGTCGCCATGTTCGACTGCATGGCCGTATCTATGGTGACCTACCCCTCCGTATTCGCATCCTTCGGTGGTCGGCCGAACATTCGGGGCACCGGTCGCTCCATCGAGGTTCCTTCGGTCGAGCCCACTAAGGATGGATATGCCGTGGTCACGACGAACAGCGCCCAGCAGTTCCAGGACTTTCTGGTCATGATTGGCCGTCCGGACCTTGTCGACGATCCCGATCTTCCCATTGCAGCCAAGCGCTTTGCTCGTCGGGACGAGTTCCTCTCCATCGTGCATGCCCACACGACCCAGCGCACCACCGCGGAACTGCTTGAAGAGGCGTTCCTCTACCGGATCCCAGCCGGTCCGGTGCTAAATGGCTCCACCGTTCCGGAGTTCGAGCAGTTTGATGCTCGAGGCGTATTTCGCCAAACCCCCTCCGGTCGATTCGTACAACCACGGGTGCCCTTCTCGTTGTCCGGGATCGATCCAAGGCCCTTTGAGCCCGCTCCTGACAATGGCGAACACACCCTGGGTATCAAGTGGTCGAGCGATGAGCGTTCTGAGCCCACCTCCGACCTAACTGACGACTGGCGTCTCCCATTGGCTGGTGTTCGTGTGGTTGACTGCACCGCATGGTGGGCGGGGCCCGCTGCGACGGGGGTGTTGGCCAGTCTTGGGGCCGACGTGATCAAAGTGGAGTCGATCACGCGGCCGGACTACATGCGATTCGCAAGTGCCCGCACGCCCACTGACGAAAAGTGGTGGGAGTGGGGGCCCGTGTACCACAGCGCCAATGCCGGTAAACGCGGGATCACCCTCGATCTAACTCGACCTGATGGCAAGGCCACATTCGAACGGTTGGTCTCGTCGGCTGATGTACTAGTGGAGAATTACACTCCGAGAGTGATGGAGCAGTTCGGGCTGGACTGGGAACACCTCCATGCTATTAACCCCCGTCTGATCATGGTCCGTATGCCGGCATTCGGGCTCGATGGGCCATGGCGTGATCGAACCGGCTTCGCCCAGACCATGGAGTGTCTGACGGGCATGGCGTGGCTGACCGGACTTTCAGACGGTCCTCCGGTGCTTGTACGAGGAGCCTGCGATCCATTGGCGGGCATGCATGCAGTGTTTGCCACATTGCTGGCCCTGATCGAGCGTGATAAGTCAGGGAGGGGGAGGTTGGTGGAGGTTCCGATGGTTGAGGCTGCGCTCAACGCCGCCGCGGAGCAGGTGATCGAGTTCGGGTCAACGGGCACTCTCCTCGGACGGGACGGAAATCGGGGGCCAGGAGCAGCCCCCCAGGGGGTCTATCCCTGCTCGGGCCATGATGAGTGGGTGGCGATTGCCGTGGCCACTGACACCCAGTGGCGATCGCTTTGCTCGGCCCTCGGTGACCCACAGTGGTCAGTGGACAGGGCCCTCCGCGACGGAGCCGGGCGGCGGAGGTCTCACGATCTGATCGATGGCGAGCTGACGGCTTGGACTGCTCGCCTGAAGGCCATGGACGTGTCGTCGCTGCTGCAGTCGGTCGGAGTTCCTTGCGAGCCGGTGATTCCTCCTTGGGAAATTGCGTCGAACCCCCAACTTCGAGCGCGGTCGCTGTTCGAGATCGAGCACCACGCTGTCACCGGAGATCACGAACTACCAGCACTACCGTTCCGTTTTGGTCGTGTCGACCGTTGGCTTCGCTCTCCGGCACCGACGCTGGGGGAGCACAATGACGAGGTCCTGGATGAGATCGGGCTGGATGTCACCGAGATCCGTCAATTGCGCCAAGCCGGCGTCATCGGTGAGCAATTGGCGAACAGCTGAAGGTCATTTGGCGGTGAGAATCCGAAAGCTCTCCACTCAGCCTGCGGTCCGACTCCCACGCCCGTCGATTGACAGGGCGTAGGCGTCGACATCAATCCGCTTCGCAGGCATGAGCATCCGCTGATGTGGAGGTTGTACGGGAGGACGGGCCCACGTGGAGGCCCACCACGGTCCCCCATCGGAGCAGGCGGCGAACTGCTGGTCCCAGGGTCAGGAATGGATTAAAGGCATCCTCAGGGCCAGCTGAATTCTCCGAAAAGGTCACAGCTCCATCCCTTTAGTTGCCAGCCTTCGGACCTCCTGGTGGCCAACTCAACGTCGAACAGGGGCAAGATGCCACACGGAATAAACCGATCGGTATGGGCGCGACACCATTGGGCGACACGCCAGCTGGTGTAGGCCTGGATACTACACCAGGCTGATCATGCGATCGGGCCCTCGTTCAGAACCTGGCCGATCTCTTCCATGTGGTCAAGCTGGCCAACACCAAGCTCGACGAGTGCCGGCGCCGGGTGCAGAACGAGACGATGGGACACCGTGGCCACAGGCCGATCCCCTCCATCGATGCCGTCGTCTTCTGACCAAGGCCGAGGAGCGTCTCGACGACAAGGGACGGGACAAGCTGATAGGACTCTTGAAGGCTGGCGATCCCAAGGGCGACGTGGCCACCATGTGGAAGGCGAAGGAGGCCGTGCGCGAGCTCTACGCCCACCGCGATCCCGACCTCGCTCTGCAGTGGGTGACCGAACTCAGACGTGGCCTCCAGGACAAGGACGATCCCGTCGAAGCCCGATCGCTCGGGCGGACCCTCGAGCGATGGAAGCACCAGATCGCCGCCTGGCACGCCGCACAGGTGAGCAACGAACCCACCGAGGCGGTCTACAACCTGATCAAGAGGGTGAAGCGTGCCGCCTTCGGGTTCACCTCGTTCCGGAACTACCGGATCCGGTCACTGCTCTACGCCGGGAAGCCCAACTGGGATCTGCTCAAAACCATCAAACCGGCGGTCCTACCGAAAACCGCCAAACCCCACCGATTTCCGGAGAGCCGCCAATCCGACCGAGCAGAGCGGATCTTTAAGTGCACTCACCGGCGCCACCGGAGGTCATCACGTCCAAGGGGCTGACGGGTCCACTAGTCGACCTGATCGGCGACACCTAAGGCGCCGTGACTCTCGATCATCCGCGGTGAGTTGAACTAAGGCAGCCACAGCTCGCTTCCCGCATCTTCTTGCCACGCGGAACAGCGCGTCACCTAGAAAGGCAAGCTCTCGAAGGGGGAAAGGGCCTGTGGCTTCTCGCCTTCTACCACGATGACCCTAAATTCAGTTGTCCATGCGCAACAAGGGAGCACTTGGACGCTGCCGAATGGAGGCCCAACAAACCGGTTCGAGGAGGACGACCCACGGGTGACGGCAGCGGTGCGGCCCTCGTGCTCGGGATGCAACCGGGCTCCTACAAGTAGATCACGCGCATCTTGGACGGACTGCCCTCTCACCGCAGCAATGACATGCAGGCCTTCATCAAGTGCCAACGCCACTGGCTGGTGGTTGAACGACTCCCGACCTACGCCCCTCACCTCAACCCGGTCGAACAGGTATGGGGCAACCTCTAGGGAGACGAACTTGCAAACCTCTACCTGGACACCATCTGCGAGGCGGAAGAGATCGACGAAGCGCTCTCTCGAATCGGATACGAACCCGGCCTCGCCTTCGCCTCCTCCGTCACTGTGGCGTCAAGCTATAACCGCTGTCCGCGCTGTATTGCACGAGGGTTTTTAGAATGCTCGGCCGCGTTGTTGCGTGTTACCCTCGAGGCGCCTGTCAGGTGACCCTACGATTACACATTTTGCTTTGCCAGTGTCCCTCGGAGGATGAACGACCATGAGCACCTTTATCAAGTTCCTTATTCTTGGTTTGGGCGCCGGTGCCCTCTATGGATTGCTTGCTCAGGGACTCGTTCTGATTTATCGCGGGCTCGAGCGTAATCAACTTCAGCCAAGGTGCAATCGCCACGGTGGGGGGGTACGCGTTTTACGAACTTCGGCCGCACCAGCCCGCCTGGTTATCGGTGGTCATTGGGGTGCTTGTCGCAGCTGCAATCGGGTTGGCCATCCAGGTACTAGTCATGACACCCATGCTGAAGAGGCAATCCTCCCCCCTCTCGCGCGTAATCGCCACGTTGGGTGTGCTGGCCATTATCGAACAAGCTCTCCTGATTAAGTATGGAACAATCGGAAACTTCTATGGAGGGTTCCTGCCAACTCGCCCCCTTCACTTCACGAACACGATCATCGTAGGGTCCGACCGGATAACTCTCCTATGCATCGGCACCGTTCTGTCCGCCGTCTTGTGGATTGTCTATCGATATACCCGCTTCGGTATGGCAACGACTGCAAGCGCCGAGAACTCGATAGCCTCGTCTGCACTTGGGTGGTCGCCCACAAGAATCATGGCCATCAACTGGACCATTGGGGGCGCGCTCGCTGGATTCGCAGGTATCCTTATCGGGCCGTTAACTGGCCTCAGTCCGTCCATCGGGGCGCTGACTGTCATTCCCGCTCTTGCTGCCGCCCTCGTCGGCGGCTTTTCCTCGTTTCCCATCACGTTCCTTGGGGGCCTGCTCGTGGGTGTTCTCGAGTCGGAGTCGTCTTGGTACTTCCCGACCTGGACCTCTGCTGCTCCCTTCTTGGTGATCATTGTGATCCTTGTGGTCAGAGGACGTGCGCTTCCACTCAGAGGGTTCTTGACCGACCGACTTCCCAAAGTTGGCAGAGCGCAACCGCGGCCAGTGGCCATTGTCGGCGCGTGCGCCCTCCTACTGGGATCGCTCGATTTGTTCACTAAGTCGTGGACGACTTCAGTGACCACCTCTTTGATCGTGACAATCCTCTGTCTCTCACTGGTGGTGATCACTGGCTATGCCGGTCAAGTGAGCCTCGCTCAGTACGCCATGGCCGGGATCGGCGCCCTGATCGCTGGGCGACTCGCCGACGCGGCACACTTAGGGTTCGTCCCGGCCCTCTTGATCGGCGTGGCGGGGTCAATTGCGTCGGGCGCGCTTATTGGATTGCCAGCTCTGCGTGTGCGGGGAGCGAACCTTGTCGTTGTCACGCTCGGGTTGGGTCTCGTCATCGAAACCGTGGTGCTCGGGAATTCGAACTGGACAGGAGGGGCGATCACGGGAACGGTCATTCCGCCCCCTCACGTATTTGGGTGGCACATCCAATCGTTCGCCTACCCAAAGTCCTACGCGATTATCTGTCTAATAGCGCTGCTCACTGCCGGACTTCTTGTCGCAAACCTTCGGCGTGGACGATCGGGTCGAAGGTTGTTAGCAGTCCGCGACAATGAGCGGGCTGCCGCAAGTATCGGCGTCAGCGTCTTTGGAGCAAAGCTGTACGCCTTTTCGTTCGCCTCCGGACTCGCTGGCTTGGCGGGGGTGCTAATAGCATTTCGCGCTCCCAACGTTGACTTCTCCCAGTTCGATGTATTTTCATCGATCACACTCATAACGATAACGGTGATCGGTGGTATCGGATACATCAGCGGCTCCCTAGGCGGCGGGATTATTGTTGTGACTGGTATCAGCGCCGAGATCATTGGACATTTCTTCGATACCACTAATTATTTTACCTTGATATTGGGCGTTCTCCTCCTCATTCAACTGACTTTGTTGCCTGACGGTGTGGCGGCGAGGGTCATCACGAGTTTTGGATCATTTGGCCGTAGTTTTTTTGTTTCGAAACCGTTCATCAAGCTCAGTTCGGATTCCCCTGGTATACGGGGAGCCAAACCGCAAACGCTCGAATTGCAGGGAATCTCCGTCACCTTCGGGAACGTACATGCGCTAATCGATGTGAGTCTTACCGTCCAACCCGGCGAAGTCGTGGGGCTCATCGGTCCGAACGGGGCCGGAAAGACAACCTTGATCGATGTAGCTAGTGGATTCGTACGATCCATTGGTGGTCGAGTCATTTTGGATGGGGTTGACATCACCACACTTCATCCCCACGCCCGAGCTCGACGGGGACTAGTGCGCTCTTGGCAATCACTTGAGCTGTTCGAGGCACTTTCCGTCGAGGAGAATATTCTGGTAGCTGCGGAGAAGCGCGATCCGTGGTCGTACGTCGTCGACTTGGTAAAGCCGTCGAGGTCGACGAACACGGACCTCCTCACCGCGGTTATTGACGATTTCCAGTTGAGGGACGTGTTACAGACGGCCGTTTCGGATCTCCCGTACGCGCAAAGACATCTTGTCGGCATTGCGAGAGCAGTCGCATCAGGGGCTTCTGTGCTCCTGCTCGATGAACCCGCCGCAGGCCTTGACGACGATGGCTCCCAGGAGTTAACCCGCCTAATCAGGCGTCTGGCGGATCGTTGGCGCGTAGCTGTCTTGTTGGTGGAACACGACGTCCCCCTAGTTATGCAGACTTGTGACCGAGTTGTCGTGCTGGAACAAGGAAAGACCCTGGCTAGCGGGCTACCGAATGAGGTCCGATCCGATCAGAGGGTCGTCGACGCGTACCTGGGGGTCCAGGGCGATAGCACCCTTACCACGACCAGCCGAAGTTTTGATTTCAAAGAGATCTCTTCATTGACAAGCCTCCCGCTTCCGGCGACTGTTGTCGGCGAACTTGTTCAGGCCATACCGGACGAGGCGCTTGATCACGCCACACCACCGGTGCCGGTGATCCGGGCAGTCGGAGCGTCCGCCGGGTACGGGAAGGTTCCCGTACTCGATTGTGTCGATGTCAACGTCTACCCAGGCGAGGTTGTCGCGCTGTTCGGCGCGAACGGCGCTGGCAAGACAACCTTATTGCGAATGCTTGCGGGTGTTCTTCCGACAACCGAGGGGACCATTGAACTCGGCGGTCTCGTGACGACCAAGCCCCTTCACAGACGAAGTCAAGCAGGTCTGTCGTATGTAACGGAGGAGAGATCGATCTTCAGGGGTTTGACTACTGCCCAAAACCTTCGTTTGGGGCGTGGCGAAGTAGAAACCGCACTGGAATTGGCTCCCGAACTTCGGACTCTCCTGAACCGTAAAGCGGGCCTTCTGTCCGGTGGTGAGCAGCAGATATTAACATTGGCCCGTGCTCTTGCCGCACAACCTCGCATTCTCTTGGCGGACGAGTTATCAATCGGGCTGGCTCCGTTGATAGTACGACGACTCTTGGTCGCCGTTAGAGAGGCTGCTGACAACGGGCTTGGTGTCCTCCTTGTCGAGCAACAGGCGCGCTCCGTCTTGCCCTACTGCGATCGAGCGTACGTGCTCCGCCGAGGGCAAATCGTGATAGATACAAGCGGCGGGGATCTTCTTTCAAGAGTCGACGATGTGGAGGCTCACTACCTGGGTGATGGCAACTAGTGACCCGAGTCAGAGATCCGCTGACAGTAAGCAGCCAGGGTGTCGAGGATCTCATCGGCCGTCTTGTGCCAGACGAATGGCTTCGGTTCGTCGTTCCAGTTGTCCACCCATGCGGTGATGGCTGATTCGAGCTCTTTGGTTGAGCGATGGGTGCCACGTCGGAGCCACTTGTTGGTCAGCTCGGCAAACCAGCGCTCGATGAGGTTGAGCCACGAGCTGTAGGTGGGAGTGAAATGCAGATGGAAACGCGGGTGGCGGATGAGCCATTTCTGGATCTCGGGTGTCTTATGGGTCGCGTAGTTGTCGACGACGAGGTGTACGTCGAGATCCTCGGGAACGTTCCGATTGATCAGGTTCAGAAAGGACCGGAACTCGACAGCCCGGTGCTTGTCGGTCATGTTGGCGATGACCTTCCCGGAGGCGACGTCCAGTGCTGCGAAGAGGTTGGTGGTCCCGTGACGGACGTAGTCATGAGTCTGACGCTCCGGCAATCCTGGGCGAAGCGGAAGCACCGGTGCTGTCCGATCGAGTGCTTGGATCGAAGTCTTCTCGTCCACGCAGAGCACGAGCGCTCCTTCGGGTGGATTGACGTAAAGCCCCACGACATCACGGACTTTCTCCACAAACTGAGGATCGGGCGAGAGCTTGAAGGACTCGACCAGATGAGGCTTGAGTCCGAACGCCCGCCAGATCCGGCTGATGGCCGACTGGCTCATGCCCGTTTCCTGAGCCATCGAACGCGTCGACCAGTGGGTGGCGTTCTTCGGCATCTCCTCCAGCGTCTTCACGATGACCGCCTCGACCGCGTCATCACCGATCTGGCGAGGGGCGCCCGGGCGGGGGTCGTCGTTGAGGCCATCGAGCCGATGCGCCATGAACCGATTCCGCCACTTGCCCACGGTGTGACGGCTGACGCCAAGTCGAGCCCCAACGTCGACGTTGTTGCCCCCTTCGGCACAAGCCAGAACGATGCGACATCGAGAGGCCAGAGCCTGCGCACTCTTCGGCCGACGCGCCCAACGTTCGAGGGTCTCGCGCTCCTCGTCGCTCAACACGAGTCCGATTGGTTGCTTTCTCTGCGGTCCCATCGATGTCTCCCATCGTCGTCGATAACGATGGGAACGCGGGAGCCAAGGGGGAAATTCCTGAAAAAGGACAAGAACTTATGACTCGGGTCACTAGCAATGTCCATCAACGAGATCGGGGTGGACGCCTTACTTCCTCGCTCGTCGTTCGATTGGAGAATCTGCTTAGGGTTCTGGCCGTCTGGGAGTCCCGCGAAATTGTGCGCAAGGCAGTGCCTGCCGTTTCTTGCGTAAATTACCCAACAGAACGGTACACAACCGAAAGAGGCCAAGAGCGATGGCAGGAACGAGCGATCTCCTCCTATGAGATCAACGATGTCGACAACCACTTCAACGAACCGCCTGATTTTTTTGAGCGATACATCGACTCTTCCAAGAGGGACCTCGTGATACGAGATGTCACAGCCCCAGACGGCAGGTGGTTCGACTCTTCGTGGGCAAACCATCGAAGTTCCTAAGCTCCAAGGATCGCCAGGTCACTTTCCCTGAGACCGAAATGGTGGCGAAGGAGGACGCTCTCCGGGAAAGCGGATCGACTCAGGAGCAAAGGGCCAAGGATCTGCGTTTCGTTCCGGGGATGCTTCTGAATCGCCTTAATCCTGCATCGCAGGCGGCCCGCGATGTCGGCGAGAGGCCAGAAGGCATATCGATCGACTCAACGTTCAATTCAGAAATTTCGCCCTCAACTTTGCAGGGCATCACATGGGCCACACACAAAGCAAGGTCCCCGCCAGATCTTATTCGGTGAGCGATCTGGCCTGAGGCGCAGGAACCCGGCTGTTGAGACACCTTAACTGATGGATCACGGGCCGCGGGAGACAAGAGCCGATTGTCCCGAGCCAGAATCGAGGACTGTCACCGAATCTCTGGAGATGGGCTCATCATCCACGGTGGGCGAGATCTGGAACGTCGAAAATTCAGGCGTCCAGAGCTGCTCCTAAAACGATTCCTATATCTCGTTGCATAATATGACGACCCACTGGCGTTCGCTGTGGCGAACCAAACAACAGCGTCGTCCCGACGGTTAGTCCTTTGGGGGCGTCAACAGAAACATCGAAGGGGGACAATGAAACCACGGATCCGATTCGGTACGAGACTTTGTTGCGTTGCAGCCACGATGTGCGTGGCAGCCGCTGCATTCTTGTTGCCTGCCAACAGTTCGGCGGGCGCATCCACGGTGAAGGGCAACACCTACGAGCTCTACTACACCGACACAGGTGCGACACCTGCGGCTAAATACCTCCCTGCGATAAGCGATGCAATTAACGCTCGCGGGGGTATTAACGGCCATCCGCTCAAGATCGTGGATTGCGATGACAAAGGCGACGCAAATCAGGCCACACAGTGCGCCCAGCAGGCAACTTCTAATCCGCATGTTCTGGGGATCGTTGGCAACACTTCCACTTGCGGATCACAGTTGCTTCAGACCCTTGCTGGTGCCCATATGGCCTCGATCGGCGACCAGTATTTCTGCTCGGAAGACTTCAAATCAGCACAAGTGTTTCCGTTCAGCGCCGGATCGCTGGACCCGGCTGCGGGCGCAGCTCTTGGGGTGACGGATCTTCACAAGAAAAACATGGTTGTTGCGACTATAGACGTCCCGGCAGGTCGAGAATACCCGCCTCTAGTCCAATCGATTGTGACTCCTGTAGGCGGACATATTAGTGGGGCGGTATACATTCCGTTGTCTGCTGCTGACATGTCGCCATACGCCTCCCAGGTCGTCGCCGACGGCGGGTTCTTGATCGATGGCGACACCACAGCCGTGGGGATTCGACTCGGCAAGGCCCTACTGGAGCAAGGCTTTAAGGAACCGGTCGAGTACAACGGCACGACGTGGGACGCGCATACGATCAAAACCAATTTCGGCAATCCGAAGAATGTCTACATTGAGTCGCCTTACCTCGAGTCATCCGCTGGATACAAGATGTTCGTAGCTGACATGAACAAGTACGCGCCCGGTGCTGACTATTACTCGACCGATCTAAGTAGCGCATGGCTTGCGGCGATGATTGTGCAGCGATGGAGCAAGAACGTTCCGGATCCGACAGCACCCGCTCTGCTTAAATATCTCTCTACGGCGGCGAGTATTAACACTTGGGGGATGACCATTCCACTGAGCTACACGAAGCCAGCTCATGTGTTGAACGGTTTCGCATCCCGCGCCGTCAACCCCTGCACCGCTCTTTACCACTACGAGAGCGGAAAGCTCGTCCAGGTTGGTAAATCGGTCGATATGCTAAACACGGCAGCAAATCGGGTCCAGTGTACGGGCTAGCCCACCGGTGTGGTTCTCCGATAGGAGAGGTCACAGGCAAGCGGTTCGCTTGACTGTGACCTCTCATCTGGGTGAGGTGATGGTTAGGCAAGGTAGCGTCGTCTCTGTCGACGTCCTTGGCGTGTGACTTCCAATGTTCCGAGGACATTTTGGGCTCTCCTTGCTGCTCCTCTCTGCTCTAGCGAGTGTCTTTGCTGACGGTGTAGCGCTCGGTGATGATGACCTTGGCTAGGAAGGGGGTAACAACGTCGCTTTGCACATGAGGTGTGCTGCGTTGCATAGAACCAGGCCCGCTCAGCCAGATGAGCTCCGTCGTCCACCCGCCTCGGTGGCCATTGTGGCCCTCAGATCGGCGAAGGCGCCGCCGGTTTCTCCGCCGTAGAGCCAGCCTGAGTCCTGGGTGGGCTGCGACGGCCGGCTTGGCCAGCGCATCCGCGCTGACCCTGTTCGACCTGGCAGGCGCGGTAAGTCTCAGCGCATGTCTTGCGCCTTGGCCGAGGGTCCGGCAGGACCTCACGGCCGGGGGAGTTTAAAGCCTGGAAGCACCGATTGACCGCTTGACCTGAATGCCGCACATCCGCGGAAAGAGCCTCCCTAGCTGGGGGATTGGCAGCTCTCCGGAAATCGGTGGGGTTTGGCGGTTTTCGGTAGGACCGCCGGTTTGATGGTTTTGAGCAGATCCCAGTTGGGCTTCCCGGCGTAGAGCAGTGACCGGATCCGGTAGTTCCGGAACGAGGTGAACCCGAAGGCGGCACGCTTCACCCTCTTGATCAGGTTGTAGACCGCCTCGGTGGGTTCGTTGCTCACCTGTGCGGCGTGCCAGGCGGCGATCTGGTGCTTCCATCGCTCGAGGGTCCGCCCGAGCGATCGGGCTTCGACGGGATCGTCCTTGTCCTGGAGGCCACGTCTGAGTTCGGTCACCCACTGCAGAGCGAGGTCGGGATCGCGGTGGGCGTAGAGCTCGCGGACGGCCTCCTTCGCCTTCCACATGGTGGCCACGTCGCCCTTGGGATCGCCAGCCTTCAAGAGTCCTATCAGCTTGTCCCGTCCCTTGTCGTCGAGACGCTCCTCGGCCTTGGTCAGAAGACGACGGCATCGATGGAGGGGATCGGCCTGTGGCCACGGTGTCCCATCGTCTCGTTCTGCACCCGGCGCCGGCACTCGTCGAGCTTGGTGTTGGCCAGCTTGACCACATGGAAGAGATCGGCCACCTGGACGGCGTTGGGCACCATGACGGTGAACACCTTGCGATAGGGGCCGGACAGATCGAGGGTGGCGAACCGCACCTTGGCCCGCCATGGCTTCCCCCGTTTCGCCAGCCACACCATGGGCTCCACCCTCGATCGGCCGGGGACCATGTCCAACAGCTGGCCCACTCCGACGTCCGCGATCTGGGTGGAGAACTCCTGGCGGTGCTACGTGCCGATCCGGCGAACAGCACCTCATCGAGTCCGAGTGCCTCGACGGTCCCGAACCGCTCCGGGTCAGCGACCAGGGCGGTGCCGTAGGCGATCGCGGTGTCGTTCCCCGCGTGCCAGTCGCACCCGAGCTCGACGGCGATCTCGTTGACACTGCGGGCGTAGCGACCGACCTGTTCCGTGACCCACCGGCCGGCCCGGTCACTCATGGCCATGCGCTGGGCGCCGATGCGGTGCTCCTTGCCGATCCAGGAGGTCGTCGCGCACGATGACTCGGGACAGCGCCACCGGCGCTTGTGCCAGATCAAGGGGCAGGCTCGGCCGAAGCAGGGCAGATCCACCAGCTCGACCACCGCCCGGTCCTTCACCTGGGCGAAGACTCCGCAGCCCGCACACCCTGGTCGCTTCGACCGTCCTCGATGTGAACTCGGAGCGGATCACCAGCCACATCGTCGATGCTGAGGACGTTCACTTCCGGCAAGCCCACCAACAGCTCGCAAATGCGCGTAGGGTCTGACTCCACAGGGGCTCGCCAGTCTGAAGGCGTAGAACACCGTCAGATTGGCAGGGACTCTGTCTATGCCGGGGATTCCCTACACCCCACTGATTTCCGAAGAGCCCGTAAAGCGAGTTCGCGATACCTGACGGGAACATGGCGGTCGGTCCTATCCCTACGGATGTTATGGACATCAGAATCAACGCCCCGGAGTAGTGTTGTCAATCACGGCCTTCATGCCGATCTTCGCCGAGTATTCGACGGCACTCGGGGGGCTGGTGCCCTAAGGGGAAGTCTATGGAGGTGTGGATTCAGCTATGGATGAGCGTCAGCCCAGCAAGCCTCTTGGGGCGGCGGAGAGTCGGGAGCTATTGGCCGATGAGGTGCGGTTGCTGATTGCAGCGACGATCGGAACAGAGGCTGAACCTGAAGTCCTTGCTGATCTTGCCGCACAGGTTGCAGTCGTGACCGGCCACTTAGCGGCCTATGCTCCTAGCCGCGGAGATGGACCGACCGCCCGCTATTCCGACAACCCTGATCTGGCAAGAGATGCCTCTGCCTTGGCCTCGCGCATGCCGTATGACATGATCATCGGTCGGGCGAACCCGGTTTCGCCGCCGATTACCATCGAGATCAAACCTCCGAGGGCTATCGGTCGCACCAGCTTTCCCGAAGCCTTCCAGGGCGCACCAGGGTGTGTTCACGGTGCCGCTTTGGCCGGAGCCTTTGACATAGTGCTCACTGCCGCGAACATCATTGCTGGTGCAGCAGGTCCGACCGTGTCCCTGAACGTCACGTTCAAGGAACCCACCCTGATCGGCCTACCGACCATGTTCGAAGCGTGGGTTGTCCGGACGGAGGGTCGTCGCACCTACAGCCGAGGTCGGCTCATCCAAGGTAATGCGACCACTGTTGAGGCCGAAGGGGTATTTCTGGCGGTTGGCCGCTCCGCCGTTGAAGCGATGCATCGGCGGAATGCGCAGCTACCTTCACCTGACGCCTGACGGAGTTGGCTGCTAGATCAACAGGAGCTCGATAGCCGCGCAAGGAACTAACAGATCGGGCATTCGTGCCAGGGACTTGGCCACCCGTGTTTGACGTCCAGATCGTGTTCGTAGGCATAACTCTCTTTGTCAGCCAAACAACTGACCGATCCACTCAAGCACGACTTCGCCACATTGAGCAGTGACATCATATTCACGACGGCTAGTGACAGGGAGCTGAAATCAAATGGGTTCTATGGACGTGGTCCAAGCAATTATGCGTCGGCGATCGACGAACCATCTAGTTGAGCCAGCACCGAACAATGACGAAATACGGACGTGCCTCGCCGCGGCCGGTGCTGCTCCCGACCATGGGCGGCTGCGGCCATGGAGGTTCATCGAGCTGCGTGGCGCTGCAAAGACGAGCTTCGGCGAGATCCTCGTTCAGGCTCTTAAGCAACGGTGCGAGACGAGTGATGAGCTAATCGAGCGCGAGCGAACGAAGCTTGATCGCGCCCCCCTCGTTCTGGTCTCTGTGGCCTCTCCGACAGAGGGTAAGATACCTGCGATTGAGCAGGTGTGTGCCGTCGCAGCTGCCACTCAGAACCTCATCCTCTGCGCGACTGCCCTTGGGTATGGCTCGATGTGGCGTACTGGTCAGGCCTGCTACGACCACGAAGTCAAGGACGCTCTTGGACTCCATCCGACTGATCACATCGTAGGGTTCATCTATCTTGGCAGCCTGACAGCTCCGCTCAGGCCCCGCGGTGATGTCCTCGTGCCGTTCCACTCCTGGGAGCCAGTTTAGGACCTGGAAACTTTGATGGCCGGCTGGCGCGCCCGACCGACCGGACCTCGATAGCTGGCCCACTTGACCTGGGCCCCGTCTATTGGCCGACCGCCCGTCGAGCGAGCTGCGTCGTCTCACTGGCTTGTAGAAGTTGCTGATGTAGTCGGCCATTGCTCTGCCCAGCTCGACATGGGTCGTCGTGGGCCAAAATGACAAACGATGTATGAGGAGTCACCCCGCTGAAGTAGCTGGGGCCGGCGGCGATAAGGTCTTAAAATAGTTCCGATCACTCGCACTGGGGGCACGTCCCACGTGTGTGACGGTGTCCACGTCGCGCGCCTCAGCGCGGAGCGCCTTTACGGTACTGAGCTCTCTCGCTCGGTTGGCAAACGGGTCGAAGGAGAAGTGCCGTATTGCGTTCTCGTGGGTGATTTTGTTGATCTGCACATCGGTTAGCGACGCGAACTGCCGCTCGTTTACCTCGGGGGCAAGCGGCCACGAGGAGTCCGAATGGGGGAAGTCCAACTCCCAGCACACATTGTCGATGTTGAAGTGGTCGATGAGGCTTACTCCCACTGGGTCGTTGATGAAGCAGCACAGAATCCGCTGGCGGAACACATCAGCAGGTCCCATGCCCTCGGGGAAGGTGTGGCCGGTCCATCCCGAGTGCCGGTCCTGGATGTGCTCGGCCCGCTGTAGGAAATAGGGGATCCACCCGATGTCGCCCTCGGTCAGGGAGAACACGAGATCGGGAAAGCGCCACCAGAAGTCGGCCCACATCAGATCGCCTAGTGAGAAGATGGAAGCGGCCGATGACAGGCTCATGGTCACGGACGCGGGAGCGTCCCGTGAAGTACCGACCGCGCGGGATGACGAACCCACATGCAGGCAGAGTACGGTGCCCTCGTCCGAGCAGGCGGCGAAAAGTGGATCCCAGTAGCCCGAATGGATGGACGGCATATCAAGGGCGGCTGGGTTCTCCGAGAATGTGACAGCTCGACACCCTTTGGCCGCCAGACGACGAACTTCATTAGCGGCAAGCTCAACGTCGAACAGGGGGAGGAGGCCGCATGGGATGAATCGATCGGGATAGGCGGCGCACCATTCGTCGACATGCCAGTCGTTGTAGGCCTGGATCATCACCAGGTTGAGTTTGCGGTCAGGCCCTTCATTGAGCACCTGACCTGAGAAGCCAGTCCAGTTGGGAAAGTTCAGCCCAGCCAAGACACCGCCGGCCGACATGTCCCGAACCCGCTCATGCACATCGAAACAGCCTGGGCGCATCTCGGTGTATTTTGATGGATTGACGTTGAACATCTCGCGAGGCTTTCCGGCCACAGCGTTGAGACCCAGGTTGCGGCCCTTCTTGTCTCCGTACCACCATTGCTGAAGACCCTGAGCGTCAGTCTCTACTCGCGGCGCACGGTCTCGGTACTTTGCCGCCAGATGACCCTCGAACATGTCTGCTGGTTCGGCAATGTGGTCGTCGACACTGATCAGAATCATCTCGTCCGCGTGCATCGGTCCCCCGTCGTCAGATGGTGCGCCGTCCGGTGGTTTACGGCACGGCATTGCACATTGTAGATGTCTCGGAGCCTGCTACATACCGTCCTACCCTGGGGCAACACTCATTGGGGAACGTGTATTCACCTCGGGAAGACTTTCTGCCCATCTGACCTCACCGTATGGTCTGGCACCGTTGTAGAGACGTGATTACGTCGTCCAAGTGCCCATCGCGTCCAGATGGACGCCGTGGTAGACCGTCGCTGCAACGACACCAATGAGGTCGACGATGCCGTTGTCATCGTCGTGTCGGAGGGATATCTCGAATCGCTTCATGGGGTCGCGTCCAAGTCCGATACCACACCCAAGGAACGGGAATGCTGCAAAGGTTGAGTAGACCGGACGGATACGTGGGGGCCGGGATGAGCACTGTGGAGCCTTTGATGGGACTGGTACCTTGTCGCTTCCGTGTCCCCCCGATCTCCCCTCTCGCTGGATTCGTCGATCAGCGACGCGCGCTTGGGCGAACAGTGAGGCTCCTTGCTTGAACAATGACCCTGCCTTGGGCCGTATCCTCAACGGAGCGAATTCGAACAGCCGTTTTAATCATTTTGCCTATCTTGCTGCAGGCAATTTGCAGTGCAGCCGTTCACATCCAGGGTGCGTCAACTCGTCTCCATCAAGACAGCGCGCAGCGCAACCCAATCGCCAGGGGGAGTGAACGAAATAGTGGATCTAGACCTGTCCGATGACCAGCAGATCTTCCAATCGACGGCGCGGCGATTCTTGCAGCGAGAAGTTCCTATGTCTCGGGTTCGCGCTTTCGCGGAAAATAATGTCGACCTTGATCGAGAACTATGGGAGCGGGCTGCCGAACTCGGTTGGTTCGGCTGCCTCGTACCGGAGGCGGACGGCGGCGGAAGTGTTTCTGGGGGGCCGGTGGTAGACGCGTCCTTGGTAGCGGAGGAGGCTGGCCGAGCGCTTCTTCCTGGGCCGTTGCTGCCGAGCACTATCGCTGCGTACGCTATAGCCGCTGTCGGCTCGGCTTCGCAGCGCGCCGAGCACTTACCTGCACTCGTGGGTGGACAGCACTTGGCGACAAACGCCTTCGCAGAGGACACCGGTCGTTGGGATAGGCAAGGAATCGCGATGCAGGCAGTGGATCATGGTAGGGGCTTCCGTTTGTCCGGCACGAAGTCATTCGTCCAGGACGCCAATGCCGTTGATCTCCTCGTAGTCACCGCTCGAACGGCCGGCGGACTCACGCAGTTCCTGGTGCCTCGCGAGACTCCCGGCATCGCGGTCAGAGCCTTGGAGTCGCTCGATTTGGCGAGGGGATTCGCGGATGTCGAGTTCGATGCAGTCGATATCTCCGCCGATGCCGTCCTCGGAGAGGTCGGTCACGCAAGCGAAACCTTCGAGCTCCAGTGCGACATCGCGACAGTCTTGGTGTGCTCGGAGACGGTGGGCGCGCTGGATCGCTGCTACGAGATGACCTTGGAATACGCAAGAGCTCGAAAGGCGTTCGGGCGACCCATAGGATCGTTTCAAGCGATAAAACATCGCCTGGCAGACATGCTTCTGTGGCTCGAAGGAGCAAAGGCCATCACGGCCGCAGCAGCGCAGGCGATCGATCTCGACGTGGATCGTGCCGAGACCGTGAGCATAGCGAAGTCGTACGTCAGCGACCGGGGCCCTGTTATCGCCCGGGACTGCCTTCAGATGCACGGCGGAATCGGCTACACGTGGGAGTTCGACCTCCACTTCCTCCTCAGGCGGGTGGATTCGAACGCCGCCCTATACGGAGGGGTCGATCATCATCGGGATCGACTGGCTAATCTCCTTGGCCTTGGCGACGGAGCTCCAGCACAATGAGCGACGATGAACATGACACGCCGGAGCTCCATGTGTTTCGCCTCGCTGCACGAGCATGGCTAGCAGGTGCAATGAAGCCGCTCGTTCGGTCGGCTAACGGATCATTTACAGGGCCGGACGACTCGGAGCCGTACGATGTGCGATTGGCCCGCGCTCGAAACATGCAGCGCTCCTTGTACGACGCCGGCTACGCAGGTCTTACGTACCCAAAGGAATATGGGGGCGGAGGGGTTCAGCTCGAATACGAGCGGGCGTTCTTCCAAGAGTCGAAGGCGTTCGAAATGCCAACGGCGTTCTTTGCAGTCTCACTGAACATTTTGGGCAAGACATTGCTCGCATATGGAACAGAGGAGCAGAAGCGCGAGCACCTCCCGAACATGTTGCGCGGAGATGAGATTTGGATCCAACTTCTCTCAGAGCCCAGCGGTGGATCCGACCTCGCCGGCCTCACCACCAGGGCACTTCGCGATGGTGACAGTTACTTGCTCAATGGCCAGAAGTGCTGGAGCACCGGCGCACAGTTCGCTGACTATGCGTTGTGTCCCGCCCGAACCGACTGGGATGTCCCTAAGCACAAAGGGATCTCGATGTTCATCGTTGGACTGCGGCAACCGGGCGTCGAGGTCCGTTCCATCAAGCAGATGAACGGCGAGGCGGACTTCTGCGAGGAGTTCCTGACTGACGTCCTTGTGCCAGTGCGTAACCTGGTTGGCAGAGAGAACGATGGCTGGAGCATCACTCGCGGGCTGCTTGAGATCGAGCACGAATGGGTAGGTAGAAGCGGCGGTGGCTACGCCCCGCCGACGGATGTCGATGACCTCATAGCCGCTGTTCATCGCCGTGGCCTGGTCGGTGATGCCGGAGTACGGCGCGCCGTGGCGGACATCTACGCAATACAAGCGGTTCACCGTGCCTTGGCCGTGCGTGTGAATCGCGGCATGGCAGCCGGTGTGTTCAACTCTGGCTACGGAAGCCTGTTGAAGCTTGGTAATGATCTAGTGCGTCAGCGACGGGCCGAAGTGGCCCTCGACCTCGCTGGGTCCTCGGGGGTCGCGTGGAGGCCGGGTGCTGGCGAAAGTGATTGTGTGCCCGTCTACTTGCGGAGCCGAAGTGCCACCATTGCTGGGGGGACGTCCGAAATCCAGCGAAACAACATCAGCGAACGCGCCCTTGGTCTCCCGCGAGAACAAGCATTCGACCGTGATGTTCCGTTCAACCAGGTAGAGAAGAACTAGCAGCTCGACGACGACAGATCAGCGCTGAGCCCGTCTCCGAGGGTGGCAAAAGCTGCCAACCGCACATGATCATGCAGAGGAACCCCGGACGCCAGCGACGTCAACGTGGGCTCGCTCGATTCGGCCACGGCCGCGGCCGTTCTGGTAGTCGTCGGGGCCAAGTTGAACCGTCGCGCAGTAGAGGTCGCGTCCGTCAACTCCACCGAGAGCGCACGAGACTGCCCAACGTCCGGGGGTCTCGATGATCTCGATTATCTCCCCACCCTCGCGGACGCGCAGGAACTCTTCGGTTGCAAAGCTTCCAACCCACACAGCGCCAGATGCGTCGAGGCAGATCCCATCGGGTCGGCGTGCCTCCAGATCCGCAAATACGCGGCGCCGGTCGAGCGACCCATCCGATGCGACGTCGAACGCGGTAATGCGGTTACCGTATGTTTCCGCTACGAGCAACTGGCTGCCGTCCGAAGTGATGGCCATTCCGTTCGGGATCTTGAGACCGTCGGCGACGACCGTGACGGTGCCGTTAGGGTCGACGCGGATTAATGGGATCGATACCGTGTCGGGGGATGGCGGGCGTTGTACGGTGCCCGGACCGACTGTCGGGACCGGAAACATCGAGATGTAACACCGTCCATACGAATCGACCGCCATGTCGTTGAGTGCACCGCGGTAGATGGCGCCGATATCGGCGAGGATGGATGTAGCGCCCTCATGCAGGCGAAGCAGGTGTCCGTCGTGTGACGATACGATCATTAGCGCACCATCTGGAGAGAAGCCGATGCCTGACGGCTGGCCCGGTACGTAGGTCACTCGCTCAACCTTCCCATTTGGCTCCGCCGTGAGCACGGTTCGGGCATAGAAGTCGGAGAACCAGAGTTTCCCATCGCGCCAGCGCGGGGCCTCCACGAAGCCCAGTCCGTCTACCACCACCTCAAGATCCGTCATCAACAACCTCTCGTCCCGTCAAGGTGAATACGAACCCCAATGTCCGCCTGCAGCATAAGGCCAAGCATTTGGACGATCGTGCGCGCATCCGTCCAACCGACCGCAGCGACGGCACGGTGTCCTGCGCAGTTGGTCGCGTCTGATGCGCATCTGTTGCGCAATTGGATACGTTGGAGTTCGATACCGATCACCGGGAGTGCTCAATGCGATTCTTCACGTTTAACTACATGACGTATAAGGGACTGGACGCGGTGAAGGCAATCGAGGACTATGGCGTCGGTTGGTGCACGCTGCCGAACTCGGAGTGTGATCCGACGGAGTATGGCCTCGGACTATCAGGACTACATCGATCAGGCCGTTCTGGCCGATGAGTCGGGCTTTGACGGGATCGCGGTCAACGAACATCATCAGACGCCATTTGGAACGATGCCCAACCCAAATGTCATGGCGGCCGCAATCGCTCAGCGGACCTCACGCGCACGGATCGCTGTCTTCGGCAATGCGCTGCCGTTGCGGTCGACGCCCCTGGCCTCGATTGAGGAGTACACCATGATTGATCTCCTGAGCAACGGTCGCTTAGAAGCCGGGTTCGTGGTGGGTGGCGGTCCAGAATATTACAACTTCTCGATCAACCCGACGAGTGCCCGCGACCGCTTCGCCGAAGGCTTGGCGTTGGCGCGCAGAGCCTGGGCTGAACCGGGACCATTCCGTTGGGATGGTGAGCATTACCAACTCGACTGCGTCAATCCATGGCCACGACCGATCCAGCAGCCTCACCCGCCGATCTGGATTTGTGGGGTTGGGAGCCCGACCACGCTCGAGATGTGCGCTCGTGAGAACCTTGGGTACATGGGAGTCAACGTCAACACCGGGCATGCCGACTTTGTCGGGCAGTGCGAATACTTTCGCAACTCAGCCGATCGGTACGGCCGCGCGTACGATCCTGCAAAAATGGGATGGCTCACGCATATCCACGTGGCCGATGACGACGAACAGGCATTAGCCGAGTTCAGCGAACACGCGGCGTACGGTGGGTTGCTTACCCGCGGCTTCGGCGGACCGGCAAAGACGTTCTACCCACCTGGACACCTTCCTCCGGACAAGCTCGCCGCGTGGGAGCGGAAGACCCGCGAGAACTACACGGGAAAAGCAATGCCGGGCGAAGCGCCACTCATGGGCACGCCCGAAACGGTAGCCAAGCGGCTAATCGAACGTCTGCGGGACTATAAGATCGGCAACGTTGTCATGGCGTTTCAGTGGGGGACGATGCCCCAAGAGATGGTAATGCGTAGCCTCCGAATGTTTGCCGACGAGGTTATGCCGATCGTTCGGCTTGAGATGGATGGGTACCTCGACGACCTGTACCCCGACCGCACTCAGTCCGAAGCAGCGAAGGGTGCTGTGGGATGAACGCAGCCATTTCCCTAGTTGAGACACCTTTGATGCCGGTGACGGTCGCTCAACTGGGTGCAGGACCACCGGTCGTGTACCTGCACGATGTGCTGTTCGACCAGGTGGCGTTCGACGGAGGGGTACCACTGGTGCTCGACCTGTTGTCAGCGTCACATACGGTGTTTGCTCCAGCTCTACCCGGCTTCAATGACCTTGGGCAGTTGGCGCTCGTGGACGACGTCGAAGACTACGTCTTGCTGCTCGCCGACCTTTTAGCGGTCCTGTCGCTCGAAAAGCCGCACGTCGTGGGAACTGGCCTCGGTGGCTGGATCGCAGCTGAGTTGGCGGTCTATCGTCCCGATTCGCTCCGGACACTTACACTGATAGATGCGTTTGGGCTCAGGGTGGAGGATCATCCGACGGCGCGGTTCTTCGATGCCGCGGCGCCGAACCCACTGGGAGGAAGGCGGGAGGTGCGGGAGATGGTGTTTGCCGAGCCTGACGGAGCGGTTGCTCTCGAGTTGATGCCCGACTTCCCCGATGACGCCTCCAATGAGCGCTTCTTCACGAATGTTCACGCTGCAGCACGCCTCGGATGGTCTCCACCGGCATTCTATGACCCGAAACTGTGTTCACGCTTGGGTCGGATCGTCGTTCCCACCCATATCATCTGGGGCAGCGCAGATGCCGTTGTCGATGTCGATCACGGACGAGCGTACGAGGCGGGGATCCAAGACGCCTCCCTCACCATCTTCGAAGGGGCAGGCCACGCGATCACCGTCGAACGTCCCCACGACTTAGCTGAGGCCGTATCCGCCTTCATCGACCTACACGATTAAGTCGGCGAGCCCCTATGCAACAATGCGGAGGCGTCGGAGGAAGAGGTCCGCGTACCACGCGCTTATCTCACTCCACGCCATGTTGTCAGCGTCGAACCAGACGTGCGTCGTATTAAGTAGGGAAAATAGGCTGCTCGTGACAAGCGTAGGTCGCACTGTCGAGTCAAACGATCGCTCAGCAATGCCCTGACGGATGATATTGGTGACGTAGCTGGTCAGCTGCTTCTGCATCCCGGCAATCTCAAGACGCCGAGACTCGGAGAGGAAGCGCACCTCACTGAGCCCTATCCCGGTGTAGTGATACGTCCGATAGTCGATTCCACACATCCACCGTTCGATGAACGCGGCGAGTCGGATGGACGCCGAACTGGTCCGGAGGGCAGGGTCGTGTTCCTCACACAGCATTAACCCCTTCTCGTGGCTGCGTCGAAGCAGCTCGAAAAGAAGATCCTCTTTATTGCGGGCGTAGTAGTACAGGCTGCCCTTGAGGATTCCAACTCGAACCGCGACCTCGTCAAGCGAGGTCGCGCTGTATCCCTTCTCGCGGAATAAGTCGCCGGCGGCTTGAAGGACTGCAACCCACCGCTCCTCGTTCAAGGTACCGATAGGAGGTGTCTGCGCCATCATTTTCCCATCTCGAGCGACGAACCGATACTACCAGCGTGACTCGACGGCGCTGAGTGGCGACCGTTGCCGCCAAAACGGTGCTGGAATATTTGGCCGGACTGGCTGGCACAACAGTTGGACGGCGCCTGAACTCGAGGTAGAGGTGCTCTTGTAATGTCATTGGATAGGCACCACGGTCGCAGCACGCCAAAACGGCTTCAGCAGCATAAGGGAACTACCTATGGTCGGCGACACAACATCACTGAACTATCCAGGCGAAGCACTTCCGCTCGCCGGCGTACGTGTGTTGGACTTCACAGGTTCGCTCGGGGTCTACTGCGGCAAGCTCCTCGCCGATGTCGGTTGCGATGTGATCAAGGTGGAGCTACCCCGGGGAGACGATCTCAGGAGCAGGCCACCCTTTCGGGACAGTGCCCCACCGGGGGCCGACGGGCTTCTCTTCGCCTACTACAACAACAACAAGCGGGGGATCACACTAGATTGGACTCGCGAAGAAGCGCTCCCATTGCTTGAGGAGTTATCAGCCATCGCGGACGTCGTGCTAATTTCACCTGATCGACGTCGCCCTATTGCCGGGCTAGAGGACTCGCCGCCGTATCTGTCATGGCTTCCGAAGCGAACGCTGCTTTGCTCGATCACGCCGTATGGACTCACCGGCCCATGGCGCGGGTGGCGGGCTACCTCCTTTACGTCGTTTGCTTCCAGCGGAGGGATGCACCCCGTCGGCCCGGATGCAGGGCCTCCATTAGCGATGCCTGGACAGCAACTTTACGATTTGACGGGTGTGAGGGCTGCGATCCTAATCGTGGCCGCTCTTGCCGGTGACAGCCGATCACGATCGCAGACGATCGACATCGCCGCACACGATCTGGGGGCGTGGCAACGCCTCGTCATTGAGCGCTACAGCTTGATCGGACGGATCACGACGAGGGAGACGAATTTCGGTCCGCCGCCCGGTGGTGTCTGGGAATGCCGTGACGGCTTCATCGACATCGCTGCACACTCGGCGCGGCATTGGGATATCTTCGTAGAGCTGCTCGGATCTCCGGAGGATCTGAGCGAGCCGCTCTATCGCGATCGCGCCATGCGGGCACAGTTGTTCGACATGTTGACCACGATGATCGAACACCATATTCGTGATATGAGCGCCCACGAACTCGTGGAGCGGGGTCAAGCGCTAGGACTACCGTGCGCCCTGATGTATCAACCCGAGGAGTTTCTCGACGACCAGCAACCGCGCGAACGCGGAACGTTCGTGGACGTCGAGCATTCGTTGCTCGGCTTACTGAGGATGCCAGGTCCAGCCGTGCACAGTTCGAACAAGCTGCTTTCGTACCGACGACCGGCGCCAACGTTAGGAGAAGCGAACCGCGACGTATACGTCGAAGAGTTGGGTCGTGGCGTTGATGAACTCCGAGAATGGAGCATAAGTGGTTTGGTCTAACAATGGCCCGGACATCGGCTTCTCATTGTTGGAGGGCGTGAAAGTGCTGTCGCTAGGCGCCTTCGTGGCGGGCAATGTCTGCCCGCTCATCTTGGCAGAGCTAGGCGCCGATGTAGTGAAAGTCGAGTCTCGTCGCCGGCCCGAGTCTCTGCGCCAGTACTACTCGCCTGACCATGGCGAAGTATTCGAACCCTCTGGAGTTCAGACTACAGCGTTGTTCTCATGTATCACTCGCAGTATGCGGAGCGCATGCATCGAGGTCGAGACGGCCGAAGGTAAAGAGTTGCTGCAGTCGCTAGCAGCAGGCTCCGACATCGTCATCGAGAACCTTGGGCCCGGAGTGATTGAGCGATGGGACTGTGCTTACCCGACCCTCTCCAGTCGCAATCCGCGCTTGGTCATGGTTTCAATATCTGGCTACGGTCGCACCGGTGCGCGGAGCGGGTACCGCGCTTACGCCTCCAACATTGCCAACTACCTCGGCCTCACCAGCGCTTGGGCGCACGACGGCACCCACTTCGATTTCGTGGCCGCCTACCACGGTGCCTTTGCCGGGCTCGCAGCCTGGAGTCGGGCCAAGGAAACGGGCCGAGGTGCCTACGTCGACGTGTCGCAGATGGACTCGGGAGCGGCCCTTATGGCGCCGCTGTACCTGGACTTCTTGGTAAACGGGCGTCCATGGGCGTACGAACCGAATCAAGTGCCGGGGTCTCTGCTCTCCGCGGTCGTGGTTTGTGCCGGAATTGATTCGTGGGCCGCAATTGAAGTCGAGGACCTCGATGACTGGCGAACACTGTGCGATGTGCTCCAACGTAGCGACCTCGCAGCATCCACCGAAGTCGAAGCTCGTTGCAGTCGCACGGAGTTGCGCGCGGCGCTAGAAAAGTGGACGGGTGCGTTGACACCGTACCAAGTGAGCGTGCGGCTCCAGACGGTCGGGATCGCCGCGGCCCCAGTGCAGGACTCGGAGGACTTGTGGCGCGATCCACAGCTACGCGCACGTGGCGGCTTCATCGACGTGGATCACCCCGATCTTGGTGTGATCGAGCATCCCCAGTCACCAGATCGAATGTCGGCGACGCCTGGCCGGGTGACTGGCCGTGCGCGCCGACTAGGCGAGGATACTCGAGCCGTTTTAGCGGACTGGCTGCGACTCGATAGCGAAAGTGTCTCATTGCTGCAGCGTCAGGGCATCGTGTGGCAGGTCTCCGATGACGGACCACCGGGCCCGAGTTCGCGGCCTGGCTGAGAGGTTCACTCACTTGCTGCGTTTGAAGTGAGCTACTACTTTGCTGGCCGTGGAAGGATGTTGGTGATGCTGACCGGGGTCGCTACCCCGTGTTGACGGCACACGATGATTCGCGCGGGCGGAGGGCACAGCCGGCGCGACGAGGGGACGGTAAGCGCAAGCAGCAGATTCTTCGGGCCGCCGGCGAGGTATTTCACGAGAAGGGATACCCGGCAGCGTCGCTTGACGAAATCGCCGGTCGGCTTGGAATGCGCAAAGGTAGCCTCTACTACTACGTATCAGCCAAGGAGGATCTGCTCTATGAATTGCTCATTGCCGAATACGAGGGAGCGACTGGTCGGCTCCGTGAAGCGATGGCGAATGGCGACGGCATCGCTTGCATTGAGCGCTTTATCGACCTCACGATCGGACACCAAATAGAGGCATCGAACTACCAGGTGAGTTGGTCGGAGGTCGATACTCTCTCGCTTGAGCGGCGGACCGAGCTCTATGGCATCTCACAGCACCTCGTGAACCAGCTCGAACGGATCATCGCAAAGGGGATCTCGGAGGGCGAGTTCAGGACTGATGTCAGCCTTCGGGTTGTGGTGCACAGTCTGCTTATGGTTCTCTCTGCCGTTGACGCCCACTACGAGCGAGCTACGACCACTGATTGGTGCGTCTCGCTTTTTCGTGCCGGACTGCTGCCTGCTATCGCCGATCCCTGACTCAATCTAAATTCGCACGAAGTTGAGGGATATCGGAGTGAGACCTCTTCAGACGACACCAGAGGGCTGCTTCGAAATCTCGGGGCACCGATGGACGGGAACCGTAATCGCCTATAGCGCCCTGAGGCCGAGATCACAAGGGGCATTTGAACGATCGTGGGACCTAAGCGTCGGGGGGCCTGGCGGGTCAGATCTGGTGGATCGCAGCCGAACGTACTCTGTCCCCTTGATCCACTCGGTGGTCAGCGCGGCCGTCGAGTACCTCTACTGCCGACCGACCGACCGACCGCCGCCAGCCCGCAACAGGATCTCTCGAATCACTAAGTGAGGGCCCGATGGCTATGTCTGCCGGGCGCCGACATCATCGACGTGGGACAAGAGGGCCGGTCCATTGGCCCATCGCATCCGTAGCCACTTCGAGGTTGACACTGTTGGGCGACGTGGCACGGTTACATGTGTTCGAGGCACTGTCCAACTGATGGCACTTTCGCGCTTAGACCTTCTCACAGGCCGCGTGTCGGTCGGCTTCGACTTGTCCAATCCGACCCCTCAGCGGACAACACCTCTGCATGGGAAAGTGATAAACAGCACGCCGCGGAGTGAAAGTAGAAACAGATGGAGATTGACGTTAGCGGATTGGGTTTCAAACCAGGCGAAGTGGCAGTGGTGACTGGCGCCGGTAATGGCATCGGTAGGGCGACGGCCCTCATGCTCGCCCGCGCCGGGGTGTCGATCGCTGCGTGGGATATGGACGAAGGCGCTCTTGATGCGGTTGTCAAGGAGATTGAAGTACTTGGGCCTCGGGCCTACCCAATGGTTAGCGATCTAACTGACCAAATCGCCGTGGACGAGGCATGGCAACGGACGGCGGGCATAGGTCTTCCGGTGCGTTACCTCGTGAACAACGCTGGACCGGCAGCCTCGACCCCGATGTCGGTGGCCGACGGAACTCGTATTGCGATTGGCTCCTATTCGTCCGTCGCCAACGGGTTCGTCGAGACATGCGGTGAAGGACGCGGCAAGCATGACATTCACAGCGTCGATTGCGGGCAACTTCTATGTAGGGGCAACTCCAGACTGGTATCCGGCTGCCAAGGCGGGTATTGCTGGCCTCATGCGGCATCTCGCGGTCAAATATCGCGGCCAGCCGCGATCGAACGGAGTGGCACCCGCCGGTATCCGGACCCAGCGCACGGCGTCTGTTCCGCCCGAGGCACGCGAACGCATCGCGAAGCAGCCGATGGGCCGAATGGGGGAGCCCAACGAAGTGGCAACGCTAATTTGCTTCTTGCTGTCTCCCGCGGCTTCGTTCATCAACGGCGTTCTGGTGCCTGTAGATGGTGCCTCCACGTGGACGAACTGATGAGCGCTCCCTGGCTGTTCGACGCTGATAATCACTACTACGAAGCAGAGGACGCGTTCACGCGCCACGGCGATGCCGACGTCAAGGCCTATGTCCGGTGGGTGTCGGAAGGAAGGCGTCGCCACCTCATGTTTGGTACAAGCATATCGACGAGCCTTCCCAACCCGACGTTCGATCCGATCGCCATGCCGGGCGTGTTCCAGAAGCGGCTTCAGGAACTGGAGTCAGGTAGCGGCGACCGGGTGCTGTCGACGACCGATAAACGTCGATATGGCCAGCTCGTACCGATTTCGCCTGCCTATCGCGACCGTGACGCCCGTCTCGAGGTCATGGACACTCAAGGCCTTGATCGCTGCCTGTTATTCCCTACGCTCGGAGTCGGTGTCGAAGGTTTGATGAACCGCGACGTGGAGATGGCTTACAAGGTCTTCAATGCATTCAACCGCTGGCTAGAGGAGGACTGGGGTTTCGCACACGAGAACCGGCTCTACGCCGCACCGCACATTGCGATGCTCGACCCCGAACTGGCTGCCCAGGAGCTCGACGCCGTCCTCAGTCGCGGTGCGCGGATCGTCGCGCTTCGTCCGGGGCCCGCAAACGGCCGATCTCCCGCTGATCCGCTGTGGGATCCCTTTTGGTCGCGAGTGAACGAGGCCGAGGTGGTCGTGGCGTATCACGCTTACCCAGGACCCGATGCCTACGGTGACGCGTTCGAGTTTCTGTGGGGACGCCAACGCGTAACCGATGTGAAGTATCAAGCGACACTTGCGCTCGCCCTACGCGATAGCCGCCCGATCATCGACACTGTTGTCGCGCTCATCCTTGGAAACTTGTTTGGCAGGTTTCCGAAGATACGGATTGCTTCGGTCGAGCTTGGCTGTTCATGGGTACCGTATTGCTTGCACGTGCTGGACCACGCCGGCACCCTGCTAGATCGGGAGATCTCTGCGTTCGGGACGACAGTAAAGGATCGTCCGTCCGACGTGTTCAGGGGCCACGTGTTCGTATCGCCCTTCCCGGAAGAGGATGTGCTCGGCCTGATTGAGCTGATCGGAATTGATCGCGTTTTGTTCGGATCCGACTGGCCGCATCCCGAGGGAACGGTTGAACCGCAGGATTACCTCCACTGCCTAGAGGGACTTGATGCTGAGTCAGTCCGTAAAGTGATGCGCGACAACGCCCTAAACATGCTCGGTCTGTCCCGAGAAGTCATGGGCGCTCGCTGAAGGGCTGGGTTGAGAGGAGTCGTTGCTCGATGTATGTACGCATAGATACCAATCAATGCGAAGGACACGGCCGGTGTTACCTCCTGGTCCCAACCGTGTTCTCGGCCGATAACGAAGGCCATGGGGTGGTCGTCGTCGGCGAACTCAAGACCTCGGACCAGATTGCTGAGGCGGAGCTTGCCGTTCGTAATTGCCCCGAGAGCGCGATCACCCTCAGTGAGGTGCCACCAGCCACGTAACGTTGCGTGTCATTCGACCATACGTCAGGTCGAGTCACTAAATAGCTGATCAGCCGTTGTATTTCTACCAGACGTATGGTAGAAAAGCAGAGCCGGTTCATGACTCAACTGATGGTTGCTCCAGGTTCTGGGTGTTCAGCCGCCGGCTATTTAGGGGGAGTCCATGTCGCAGAACGCAGCAGTGAGCACGCTGGTCCAGTTAAGGCCTGCTTCGAACAGCCCCGGCAGTGGGAGCGACGTCGATGTCTCGTCTTTGGCTGATGGGTTCGGGCTTCGGGAGAAGCGGTTCGACGAGCACCACCTCGCTACATTGCTTGAGCTTGAGGGGGATTGGCCGCCCATCACAATCTGGGGTCCAAACCGTATGGTGATCGACGGCGCCTATCGCGTCGCCGCGGCACGTCGCTTAGGTCTAGCTGCGGTGAAGGCGTGGACTTTCTCAGGAAGTGAATCCGATGCATTCGCGGAATCGCTGCGCCTCAATGCAGCACATGGACTGCCACTAACACCGGCAGAGCGTCTTCGCGCTGTCACCAGGATAGTGAGCGACCATCCGGACTGGTCCGATCGGCGAATCGCGGCGGCTTGCGGTGTCTCCTCCACAACTGCGGCCAAGGCACGCGGAGCACTGGCTGTCGATGGATCCTGCGTGCCGATCCATAATGTCCGGCGGATCGGGCTCGACGGACGGGCGAGGCCACTGAGTCCAGCAGTGACGCGTCAGCGTATTGTGGAAGCGCTGACTGCACAGCCGGCCGCGTCGCTGCGGACGATCGCCGCGATCGTAGGATCATCACCGGAAACGGTGCGCACGGTGCGCCGGCTGATGGCGACCTCGAGTGACTTCGGCAGCCCGCTATGCGCCGACCGTGATCTGATTTCGTTTCCTCACGTCGAATCGTGCCGGCTGCCGAAGTTCGGGCGCAAGTGATGTCGTTGCGAGCGATGCGGCAATACTTTCGTCGCCGCATGGTGACCAGTTCGCGAGGTGGTTCGCGAATACGAAGATCTCGTCGGAGTGGCAAGCCTTTGCGGCGAGCCTTCCGTTGAGCAGGGTCTACGCCGTAGCTGATGAGGCGCTGCGGCGGGCTCGGGAGTGGGAGGACTTTGCTCGAACTCTTCAATCGAGAGCAAAACGTAGTTGCCCTTAGCCGCCATGTGTCAATCAGCAGCTGACGATCCGGAACATTGGGATAATCACGTCACATCTCAACCGTATGTCGATCCTCAGTGCCCCATTTTTGAACGAACCAGCGCTGAATCGCCTGGCAAGCGGACCCAATAGATCATTGCCCTGGTCGCGGTGCTAGCGAACACGAACAACTAACCCCCTCAAAAAACACAAGGAGCAGCATGGTCGACGTCGATCTGGACTATAAGATTCTCGATGCGGACAACCACTTCAACGAACCACTGGATTGCTACGAACGCTACATCGATCCTAAGCACCGTGATCTGGCGATTCGGTACGTAGAGAGCCCTGAGGGCGGCGCTCCGCTGCAACTCTTTGCCGGCCGACCGTCGAAGTTCAACAACACCCAAGTTATCTACTCCGACGAAGAGCTAAAGAAAATGCTCGGCACGAACCCGACTCATGAGATTGAGCCGACGGAAGCGCCGGGAATCTTTCTCAATCGCATGAACTCGATGCGTGGGCTCTCCGATGAGGACAAGGCGGAGCTCCTAGCCAAGTTCCGCGACCAGCGTGAATCGTACGGGAACCGCGAGCTTCGGCTAGCGCTTATGGACGAACAGGGTATCGAGGCTGCTTTGATGTTCCCGGCATCGGCACACGACATCGAGTATGAGTTTGCAGACAATATCGAGGCGATGTATGCAAATGTGCGTGCATTCAATCGCTGGATGTACGAAGAGGTCGGATTCGCCCACGAGAATCGGTTGTTTTTGCCACCATACATTCCGCTGGCCGACGTTGACCTCGCCGCGGCGGAACTGGACGTCGTGCTCGGCCAAGGTGCGCCAGTCATCCAACTCAAGGCCGGCCACGCCCATGGTGGCGAAGCGAACCCCCACGGCGGCCGCTCGGTCGCGGATCCGGTCTTTGATCCGATCTGGTCACGAATCAACGAGGCGAAGACGCGGGTGTCGACCCATCTCGGTGGCACCGACTATCAGAAGTACGGCGCCGATTGGTCCGAGGATCCCGCAGCTACGTTCGGTCAGTTCGATGCCTTCCAATGGATGATGTACTGGGGAGACCGTCCGGCGATGGAGTTCACTGCGGGAACCCTCCTACACAATCTGTTCGGCCGGTTCCCGAACGTCAAAATCTGCCTGGCCGAACAAGGCACAGTTTGGTTGCCGTACACGCTCCGTAAGGCAGACCATGCCTTCCTCATGGGACGCAAGGCTAAGTGGGGCACGCTCGACCGACGACCATCGGAGATCTTTAAGGACCACTTCGTGGTCGCGCCCTTCCCGGAGGAGAACGTTCGTCGCGTCGTCGACGAGGTCGGTATCGGACCGATCGTATTCGGCTCCGACTTCCCTCACGGTGAAGGGCTCGCTTGGCCAAAGCAGTACGTGCCTAACCAACTCGGCGATTTCACGGCGGAGGAAATCCGACAGATAATGCGTGGCAACCTCGCCGCCTTTCTTGGACTGGCGGCATAACATGAGCCAGATCGCATGGATCTTCACCTTCTGGGTCGATCCCGACAACGACGCGAAGACCGAGCAGGTTATTCGGGAAATCTTCGAGACGATGGCCGAAGAGGAGTTCCCCAGCGGGGACGTAGTCACCTACACCGCGTACAGAGTGCCGACCGAGCCGGGCAAGTGGGTCATGTTCGAGCATTTCACGCAGGAGGGCTCAGATCAGCACGCTAAGAAATCGAAGATGCGCGAAGTCGGCGCCAAGCTGACCGATCTCATGATCAAGCCATATACGCGATTGGCGCTGGAGCCCGTACTGATCGAGGGTTGCGGCGAACCAATCGTCTCCATCAACTGAGCCGACTGGCGACGAAGCGGCTCTCGTTTCGTCAAGGTGTGAAAGGAGCAACTTGAGCATCTATGAACGAAGTCCAGTGAGAGAGTTCACGATGCAGAGCGGAAATCTCCTGGCGGATCCCTTTGACACGTACGACCAGACCGGGTCAGTGCCGCCGTTCTGGACTGAAAACCCAGGCGACATCGACGGATACTGGGTCGTGACAAGCTACGCGGACATGAGGACCGTCCTGCGTGATTCAGAGAACTTTTCCTCCGTGAACGCTTCCATCCCGCATATGCCGATGGAGCATCCGATGCTACCGACTGAGACTGACCCGCCAACGGTGAACAAATATCGCGGAATCCTGCTGCCCTGTATGACCCCTGACAAGATTGACCCCATGGAAATGAGAATGCGTGAGGTGAGTTCGGCGCTCATCGGGTCGTTCCGAGGTCGGGGAGGGTGCGATGTGGTTGAGGACTTTGCGCGTATTTACCCCATTTCAATTTTCGTCGACTTCTTCGGTCTGCCTCCAGGTCGTAGCGAGGAGTTCCGTGACCACGCTCATACGTTCCTCCACGAGGTGCCTAAACGCCGGGAGGAGTGGGCGGCGATCCGGGCGATCGTTTACGAGCAATTGGCGCTCAAGCGCTCACAGCCACAGGATGATCTTCTCAGCTCGATCGCCAACGGGACGGTCGACGGAGAGTTGATCGATTTACAGGATGCGACGAACCTGGCGTCGACGGTCTTTCTAGGTGGGCTGGACACTCTCCCATCGAACTTCGCCTGGTCGATCAGCTTCCTGGCGAACCATCCCGAGGCCCGTCGCCGGATCGTGGACGACCCCAGTGTTATCCCCGATGCTGTGGAGGAGTTTCTGCGGTATTTCTCAGTGGCGAACCCAGTGAGGCGAGCGATTCGGGATGTCGAAGTCGGTGGTTCCCTGATTCGCGAGAATGATCGGGTTTTCGTTGCAATATCGATCGGCGACCGCGATCCTGCCGAGTTTGGCGACGCCAAGTGTGTCCGGTTTGATCGAGGCACCAACCGTCACCTTGCATTCGGAGGCGGCCCGCACCGCTGCCTCGGGTCGCACCTCGCGCGTCACGAACTCCGGGTTGCCCTGCAGGAATGGCACGCCCAGATTCCCGACTACCGACCCGCCGATAACGCGGAACTCAGTTACCACGGCGGAGTCCTCGCGATGGACGCGCTGCCGATAACCTGGGACATCTGACCCAAAACCCTGGGGTGTCTGAACGTAACGGCGGCGCACCCTGGCGATGATTCGGTGGTGGTGTCATGCTGGATTTCGGACGATCGCTTGATGACAAGCATCGACTAAAGCGAGCCCTTCATGTCGAGAGCCGGTCCGCGGGGCATAGGCCAGATGCTGTTAGTCGAGTTGCGACCACCACTCTTGTTCCGCCTCAGGTCGGCCGAGATCCGCTTGGCGCCTTGAACAGGGAAGGCCAGCGCGTAAGGCAAGTTCCGTTGCTCGCCTTCCAGCTGGCGATGTAGCCGAACAGGCGGCCCGGACGTCGCCGAGTTCGGTTGCGGTCGCAAAGACGCGCAGGCGGTAGCGGAACAAGGCATCGTTCGCCGTGGCGGTGTAAAACTCACTCTTGTGATTTCGCCTCTCGAGTGATTGTGCTGCCGCAGCTGATTTGGGCGACGTTTCGCCCAGGCATCCGGTTCGCTCGAGGACGTGCAAGTTGCCGTCCGAATACTGGTGACCGACGCCCTCACTGAGAGGGTGGCGACGCGGTTGGCCCTCAATCCATATGAAGAAGTCGGATCGCCACGTCTTGAGCACAGGGCCGTCGATTCGACAACCCCGCTCGCAATTCAGGTGTTCCGCAGATTGCGCAGAACCTGGCTAAACGGAATGTTGCGGTCGGCGGTCGGCTCGCGCGGGAGCCCGAGCAGTCGCTCACTGATGATATTGCGCTGCATCTCATTGCTGCCGCCAGCAATAGTGCCGCCGCGCGACTCCAGCCACGTGGTACCGATGTTGTCGAGCTGCACGTTATCGCCGTCCCAGATCACGGCTTCGGCACCGAGCGCGGCGAGCGCTGTGCGAACCGATGCCTGTGCTGACACCGTCGACTGGAGCTTCGCCAGTGAGCCCCATGGCCCCGAATGAGTGCCTATTCGCAGACCAGTCGTCACCCGAGCACTGGTAAGCGGACCTACAACCGAGTCGATGTACGTATCTGCAATGATGCCGCTAACGGCGGGCAATACGCCACGTACACGTGCGCGCGCAGCCAGTTGGCCCGCCGGCTGCAACGCAAACATCCGCTTAGGACCACGTGTCCGACATCCGTTGAGGTAGCCGTAGCCGATGTTGCCTACGGCGTTGCGCTCGTGCAACAACAAGGTCTGAGCCACAGCCCATCCTTGGTTCTCCGCCCCGATCAGGTTATCGAGCGGCAACATCACGTCGTCGAAGAACTCCTCACAGAATTGACCGAGTTCACCAGTCGCCGATCGGGTTTGCTGGATCGCAATGCCGCGTGTGTGTCGTAACGGTACAGCGATCATCGACAGCCCCTGATGCTTCGGTACATCCCAATCTGAACGACACAAACACAGGCCGTAGTCGCTCTCATGTGCGCCGCTGCTCCACATTTTCGAGCCATTCAGGATATAGGTATCGCCGTCTCGGGTAAGGCGTGTGATCGAGCCAGCCATGTCCGAGCCGCCGCGTGGTTCGGAGAGGAGCTGGATCCACAACTCGTCGCCGCGCAGCAGTGGTGGAAGAAATCGCAGCTTGGCCTCTTGCGAGCCATGGTCGAGAATCGTCGGACCAAGCATCCCGATCGAGACCGAGTTCGTCGTTGGCACTTGCCGATCCAGAGCGGCGGCGATATCGAAGAATGCTTTTTGGTGTTCAAGTGTGAGTCCGGCGCCGCCGTACTCCGCTGGGAAAGCTATGCCAGCGAACCCGTGTTCGAACATGAGACATTGCAACTCCCGACTGTCAACATGATCGTCTCCCCATGCGGGCAGGTGCCGGTCGATCCAGCTTGCGGCTCGGGCTCGAAAGGACACGATTGTTTCGTGATTGGTCATTGCAGTGCTCCTTCCGCGTCAAGCAAGTCGAGGAGGCGCTCCTTGTGCTCCTCGGGCGAGCCGAGTACGGCCCGGTCTACGGCGGCGCGGCGGTTGTACAGGTGGATATCGTGCTCCCAGGTCACGCCTATGCCGCCCGTGATCTGCACACAATCGTCGACTATGTCGAGACTGTGCTCACCGACGTAGGCTTTCGTGACGCTAGCCAGTCGGCTTGTGCTGGCGTCATCGTCGTCGATGGCGGCGACGAGGGCTTCAGTGACTGCCTTTGAGCCCTCGAGAAGGACGGCCATATCGGCGATGCGGTGCTTGAGGGCCTGGAATGAAACAATCGCTCGACCGAATGCGACCCGATCGCGCCCGTACTCAAGCGTGAACTCCAGGGTGCGATCTGTGACGCCGACCAATCCGGCACATTGGAGGGCAATGGCAAGCAGGTACTGGTGATGGATATCGGCCTCGGCCCCTGCCACCTCTCCGACCACGGCACTCGCAGGCAGCCAGGCGTTGTCGAACGCGATTTTCCCAAATCGCCGTGTCATGTCGAGACTTCGGCCACGGGTCACGCTGACCCCAGGAGCATTGGTGGGCACCAGCACTTGGGTGAGGCCGCTTCCGGTGCGAGCGGACACGAGCACGAGGTCGGCACTACCGACCGCTTCAACGTACGCCTTGGTGCCATTGAGCACGACGCCGCCGTGGTCGGGAATCGCTGTCGTCGTGATAGCGGCCGTCTCCCATTGCCCGTTGGGCTCAGAGAAGGCCCACGTCGCAATTGTCGTTCCGTCGAGCAGGCCGGGGAGCACCTCAGCCTGCTGTTCGTCGGAGCCAGCCGAACCGAGAGCCGAGGCGACGAGGTTTACCGGTAGAAACGGACCCGGCGCAACGAGGCGCCCAATTTCCTCAGCAACGATGACGGCGTCGGCAGTCGGTTGGCCAGAGAGGCTGCCGCCGCCAAGAGTCTCGGGCACGAGTAGCGAGGTCCAACCAAGCTCGGCCGCGCGTCGCCACCACTGTCGATCAAAGCCCTCGGGCGACGAGTACAGGTCACGAACCATCGCCAGCGGGGCTTCGCTCTCCAAGAACGAGCGCGTGGTGTCCCGGAGAATCTCCTGTTCCTCTGTCAGTTCCAAATGCATCAAAAGAGCCCTCCATCATCCGGGGATCGGATGGGAATCGCGACCGGGTCCTCGATGCCTCCTCGATCCAACTTCGAGGATTCGCGAGGGGCCGCTGAATGCCCGGTCCGTCGCTGCAGCTCCGATCTCGTCTGGTGCGGTAGCGGCCGTCGGCCTCGGGGCCTCCACTCCCCAGCACGGAAATCTAGGCACCCAACTCCTATGAACACCCCGCGACTGCAAGCATTGTCGACTGCGATCATGCCCCAAGTGTGCCGACCAAGGCTGCTGAAGACGTCCAACTGCACCAGCGCAAGACCTTGGACAGCCACTGTAGCGTTGGCTGTGGCATCCGCAGAGCTCATGCCGGCCGAGCGTGGTGACAAACCTTCATTAGCTGGTGGTTCCAAACAATGTGCAACTATGAATGACCCCATCTGGCCCGCTCGAGATGGAGGTGCACGAGCGGGCGGTCGCGAGTGTCCAATGTGGGCTTAGTCTCCGCTGATACTGCGCCGATGTTTACCCGGGCGATTGAACATCCCGACGACATTGCCATCGTTGATCCTTCTGGGACCTGGACATGGGCCGAGGTGGGGGAGGCGGTTGCCCGTACGGCCAACGCTTTGATGAATGTGCATCTCGGTGTGGGTGGACGTGTCGCCGTGATCGGGGAGAATGCTGCGTCAACGCTCATAGTCTCGGCTGCTGCCGTTGTCGCGGGTATCGGCACCATCCTCGTGAACCAGTACCTCACCCCAGCGGAGATCGCGCACATGCTCGTCGATGGCAACGCCGGACTGCTCTGGGCGGATGAATCACATGCAACGGTCGCCGAAATCGCGGTCCAAAAGGCCCCGGACGTACGCCTTCTGCAAGGGAGTTCTGGAGGCGCATGGGTAAAATATGTCGAAGAGGCGCCGGCAACGGCGCCGTCGATCGATCGGCCAACGGACACCGATCTTGGGTATACATCTGGTACATCGGGCCGCCCCAAAGGTGTGATCGTGCCTCGTGAGCCGGCGAGGACCGTGCGTGAACGACTGGAACTGGCGGAACGACACCACTCGGTTGGGTTGGGGCCGCATCTAGTCGCCGGTCCGCTCTACCATGGCGGCCCTCATGCTGCTGTTGGCTTGCTGCTTATGGGAACTCCCGTTGTCCTAATCGGGCGGTTTGATGCCCTTCGGGCGCTCGATGCTATTAATCGGCACCGAATCGCCACATCGGTGATGGTGCCCACCCATTTCAGTCGCATGCTGCAACTCGACAAGGACGATCGCAGCCGATTCGACGTGACGTCACTGCGTCTGGTCGTGCACACCGGAAGCCCATGTCCGGAGGTTGTCAAGCGGGCCATGCTCGAGTGGTTCGGTCCGATTCTTCGCGAAACGTATGGCGGAATCGAGTCAGGCGTCATCGCCGGGATCGACACCGCCGAGTGGTTGGACCACCCGGGATCGACAGGTCGTGCGGTACCGCCCTACGAGTTGATGATCCTCCATGAGAGCCACACAGAGTGCGATATCGGCGAAGACGGACTGGTGTTCGTGCGGGACCCGACGGGAGTGGGCATCACCTATCGGAACGATCCCGAGAAGACAGCAGCTGCTCACATCGCCCCCGGAGTTTTCACGCTCGGGGACTATGGCCACCTGGACAGTGAGGGTTACCTTTACCTAACGACGAGAAGGGACGACTTGGTGTTGTCCGGCGGCGTCAATGTGTACCCAGCTGAAGCCGAAGCCACTTTGCTGGAGCATCCGGCCGTCACGGACTCGGCCTGCATCGGTGTTCCTGACGATGATCTCGGGGAGCGCCTCATCGGCGTCGTGACCGTGAGCGATAGGTCCGTGTCCGCGGATGACATCCTCGCCTTCTGCCGACTGCGGATCGCTCGGCACAAGGTCCCTCGTGAACTTCACATCGTGGCGACTATTCCTCGCAACGCAATGGGGAAGGTCGAGCGCAATCTTCTCAGAACCGAGTATGCGGCCGACCAATCGGCGCACGACAAGGAACGGCGCGATCGGGATGCGTGAGGGAGGTTGCAGCGCTGCCGCTCTGCGGTGCTGGTCACTATTCGTGCTTACGGTTGGACGGTTGGACGGTTGGACGTGGCAGTTGGACTCTGCGAGCGACGTGTCGCGTCTAAGTGGGCAGTACCAATGCCGTATGTAACATCAAGCAACTGAGCCGCTCAGGAGGGTTGTCATGGCCAAGGTGATTGATGCAGACTCACACATGTTCGAGCAACCAGGCCTGTGGCGAGAGCGAATCCCGAAGGCCGACCAGCATCTAGCACTCGATATCGAAGAGGACGAACTTGGCTACTCATGGTTGACGCACCAAGGCAACCGTCTCCTGCAGTGTTACATCAGCGAACCCGGAGAGATGTGGAATTCGTACGGTCTGCCGCATCAGCGTCAGCGCGAGGGCAAGCCAGCTTTGCGCCGATACACCGAGATGCCGTTGACTTACTACCAACCCACAGCGCGCCGCGACGCGCTGGATGGATGGGGGCTCGATGAGCAGGTCATCTTCCCAAACTGGGGATTGAATTTTGGCTGGTACCTCCAAGGCGACCTTGCGTCAGAACTGGTGAATATCTCCGCTTGGAATCGTTGGGCAGCGGAAGTGCGGGTAGACGGGGGGGGACGGTTGCGGCCAGTGGGCCACCTGAGCCTACGTGCGGACTTGGCGTGGATAGAAGAGCAGTTGGAGGCCATGGCGCGTGCGGGTATTACTCAGGTGTTCCTTCCTCTGGGTCTGGTCGATGGCCGCCGTATGTCGCACCCTGACTTCGATGCCGTCTGGTCACGAATGCAGGCGCTCGAACTCTCGCCGACGTTCCACATTGGTGCCTTCGCCGAGCGAATCATCGACGACGGCTGGCAGGCCAATGACGTTATCCAGTACATGACCACTCAGAGCCTGGTGATGAACGGTCTTGATGCGCAACTCGCCGTTTCCGATCTAATTCTGAACGGGGTATTCGACCGACATCCCGACCTGATGTGGCTGGTGGCCGAGTATTCGGTCGGATGGCTGCCGGAGATGGCCTTCCGGCTGGACATCGGGTACGACACTCACTTCGAGGTCACGGGCAAGCACAACACGGACCTGCAGCTGCGCCCATCCGAATACCTAGGGCGCAACTTCCGTTGCGTTTCATTCCCGTCCGAAAGCCCGAAACGTGTCATGGACGCTGTCGGCGACATCCTCATGTTCGGCAGCGACTATCCCCATGCCGAAGGCCAGCTTGACCCACTAGCGGACTACCAGGGCAAAGTGGGCGACATGGGGACGTACACCGAGAAGTTTTATGGTGGCACCTTCGCTGATGCGATAGCAAGTTGAGGAGGTTTTGAAGAGTATGTCGACTCCTGTTGTTCCGTCGTTCTTAACGCGCTGCGCCAATGACGAATTCACCCCCCCGCCGCTGAACGATGTCGAGCAGAAAGCCGCATCACTGGCCACCGAGGTCAATCAGGCTGCGAGCGAGCGACTGCGCATGTCGGTGACTGGACTTCACGAACTCGCGGCGTGGCATTGCTGCGGGTCTGCTTGCGATTAATCAGGCGAACGACGATGAGTTCTTTCAAGTGCCCGACTCGGCCCCGCTTGATGACGCTGCGGCCGAAGAAGCACTGGGCGGCGACGAGTTGATCATCGACGTTCAGACCCACTACATCGCCGAACGTGCGGCCAACGAAACCAATCGGGCATTGATCCGAACGATGTACCCGTTGTTCGGGCCTGATTGGTGGGACGGCCTAAAGGAGGTTCAGGCGCTGGACTTCGTTGAGTATCTCCGCTGCGTTTTCCTTGAGAGTGATACGGCCGTGGCGGTGCTCAGCTCAGCGCCGGGTCTCACGGATGAACGAATGCTGCACAATACGGAGATGGCTGCTACGCGCCTGCTCCTCGAGCGGCTTGGCGCACAGGACCGTCTGCTGAATCATGCGGTCGTTCACCCCGGAGTGGACGGTGAGATCGCACAGATGGCGGAGGTCAAGGAGCGCATCGGGCCCGCTGGCTGGAAGGTGTACACACTTGGCGCTACGACCGCCAGCGACCAGGACACCATTCACGGATGGTTCCTTGACGACGATATCGGTATCAACTTCCTCGAAGCGGTCCGTGCATCGGGCACCAAACTCGTCTGCGCACATAAGGGCCTCAGCGGTGTGGTGCCGACAGGGTCGCCACGCGATTTCGGCCCGGCATCGCTAATGTTCCCGGATATCAATTTCGTTGCCTACCACTCGGGTTTCGAGCCCGGCGACGGTGGGTCGAATCTGAGTCGCGAAGGGCCCTACACCGAGCGTACTGCCGACATCGGGGTGAACCGTTTGGTGAGTACCGTGATTGAGCACGGGATCGGTCCCGGCTCGAACATATATGCCGAGTTGGGCACTACGTGGTATTGCCTCATCAAGCGACCGGTCGAGGCGGCACACGTTCTCGGCAAGCTGCTCAACGCGCTCGGCCCCGACAACGTCCTGTGGGGTACCGACGGCATCTGGTATGGCCCTACCCAAGCGGCAGTCGACACATTTCGTGCTTTCCAGATCCCGAAGTGGATGCAGGTCGAGTTTGGCTACCCCGAATTGACCCCCGACCTCAAAGCAAAGATCCTCGGGCTGAATGCTGCGGCGGTGTACGGCATTGACGTAGACAGGGCGCGGTCGAACATGGGAGTCGACGACATGGCGTGGGCGCGTGCCGCGATGGACGAGTTCCGCGTCACGGGCACGCCGACGCTCTGAGATGACCAAAAACGTGCGAGTAAGCCTGAGGGCCCCAAAAGGCCAAGTGGTGACTTAATTCGGTGTCGAAGTCGCTCGCAAGTTGCAGAAATGCATTACCGAATTGTCAAACCTATGACGTTGGCCAGTGATGGCTTCGAATCGTAAGGGGGGGCCTCGTGAGGTCGCGTATCAGTCGGACCATAGCCGTCATCGGAACGTGCGCACTAGCTAGTTCGGGGGCACTCCCCGGCGCGGGAGGATGACCCGCGCAATGATTCGGACTACTCAGACTCGGACTACCTCAGAGGAGACCCCTTCCATGGCCACCGCCACTGTCGAAACCGCAATCACCACCTTCGACGCTGACAATCACTACTACGAGGCGACCGATGCCTTCACCCGCCACATCGACCCGAAGATGGCCAAGCGGGCCATGCAGTGGGCCGAGATAAACGGGCGCCAGCGCCTGCTGGTCGGCGGCAAGATCTGCAAATTCATCCCCAACCCGACATTCGACCCCGTGGCCAAGCCCGGCAGTCTCGACGAGTACTTCCGCGGCCGGAATCCGAAGTCGCAGAACATCCGGGACCTCTTCGGGGACCTCGAGCCGGTCCGACCCGAGTACCGCGATCGTGACGCCAGGCTGGCAGTGATGGACGACCAGGGGGTCGGCGGCTGCTTCTTGTTCCCGACGCTCGGCGTGGGAATGGAGGAGGCCCTGGCCCACGACCCCGAGGCCCTGGTGGCCGCCTTCCACGCCTTCAACCTGTGGCTGGACGAGGACTGGGGCTACGCCTACAAGGAGCGTATCTTTGCCGCACCCATGATCACCCTGGTCGACGTGGACGCGGCAGTGGCGGAGCTGGACGAGGTCCTGGCCCGTGATGCCAGGATCGTGTGCATCAAGGGCGGTCCGGCCCACACCCCGTTGGGCCTCACCTCTCCCGGCAACGCCCGCTTCGACCCGTTCTGGGCCAGGATCAACGAAGCCGGGGTGACCGTGGGCATCCACTCGGGTGACGCTGGCTACGGGCGCTACGTGGACGACTGGGAGTCGTTCGGCGAGATGGAGGCATTCCGGTACGGACCCCTGCGCATCGTCCTCACCTCGGACCGGCCCTCGTTCGAGACCATGGCCGCCTTGGTCTGCCACGGGGTCTTCGACCGCTTTCCCAACGTCCGGGTGGCCACCATCGAGTCCGGCAGCGAGTGGGTGCTCAATCTCAACAAGAAGCTCACCAAGGTCTACGGTCAGCTGTCCGACTCGTTCCCGTCAGACCCGATGGAGACCTTTCGCCAGCATGTCTGGGTGGCGCCCTACTACGAGGACGACATCGCCTCGGTGAAGGACGTGATCGGGGTCGACCACCTGTTGTTCGGCTCGGACTGGCCGCATGCCGAGGGCCTGGCCGAGCCCCGCACGTTCGCAGACGACCTCCGCCGGCAGGGATTCGACGAGGACGAGATCCGCACGGTGATGACGGAGAACGGGCGCCACCTGACCGTGCGCACACCGTGACCGGCAACAAGCACGGCTCTGGTCTGTGCGGAGACCGGAGGGTGGTTACATGATCCGATTACAAGGGGAGGGTGTGGGGATGTTCTGCAAACGACTAGTCAAGCTGGGGAAGTCGGGGCTCACGCTGGCAGTGGCGACCACGATGGTCGCCGGGACATATGTCGCACTCTCGTCGACGGCTACTGCCGCGGCGGCGACGTCGAGCGCTACCGGCAAGGGCGTCTGGGCCGGGGTCGGCAAGATATGCGAACCGGGTCCCGGCGGGGCCTCCTCGGTCCGCGGCGTGGGCTCCAAAACCATCAAGATTGCCGTGTTCAATGATGCTTCAAACACCACCGACCCGGGGCTCGAGGCCGAGTTCCCACAGCAGGCACAGGCCTTCGCGGACTGGTGCAACGCCGCAGGCGGCATCAACGGTCGCCACATCGTCATCGAGAACCGTGACGCCGCGCTGTTCAACGCAGCGCAGCAGACCGAGCAGGCCTGCCAGAGCGACTTCATGGCGGTCGGCGGCGGCATGGTTCTCGACCAGCCCGCCGTCCCCATCCGTGAGAAGTGCGGGCTGGGACAGATTACGGGCTATGTCGTCTCGAACGTCTCCGACATTGCTTCACTGCAGGTCGACCCGAGTGGCATCAACACCAACTCGTTGCCCGCGGGATGGTTCGGGGCGCTTGCCAAGGCCTACCCGCAGGCGGTCAAGAAGGCCGGCATGGGCGGGGGCAACACCCCCTCTATCCTCCAACCTGAGACGAAGGAAGAGTTTGGTGCCGAGGCTCAAGGTTGGCACGTCGTCGACTTTCTTGAGCCCCCGGTCACCGTGGAGAATTGGGCGCCCTACGTCGAGGACTACCAGAGCAAGGGAGTCGAAGCGCTGTGGCCCGCCGACACCGCCGACCTCACTCCTTTCGCCCAGGCGATGACGACCGCCGGCTACCACCCCGCCTTCATCGCGCTGGCAACCGAGTTCGCCATCCCACAGACGGTGAAAGCAGTAGCCGAGAACCCCAGTCTCCCCCCCGTTTACATCGAGACGGCGTGGTGGCCACTCTCGATGGCCTCGCAGAACCCCTCGACGGAACAGCTCGTCAAGACAATGCATACCTACGCCAAGGGCGACAAGATCGACTTCAACGATGAGGAGGGAGCCGAGGCGTGGCTCTTGTGGGCGAAAGCGGCCTCCGCCTGCGGCGCTAGCCTCACCGTTACCTGCGTTCTGAACCACGCGGCAGCCGAAAAGAACTGGGACGCTGGGGGCATTCAAGCCCCAGTCGCAACCTTAACGCTCTCCAACAAGAACCCCACGCCCTCCCCATGCTTCGCCATGCTCAAGGTAGAAGCTCACGGAATCATCTACGACAAGGCAATCACCCGGCCCACGCAATCCATCTGGAACTGCAACCCCAAGAATATCGTCCATCTGACCGCTCAACAGCAGCAACAACTGAACGCCATATGAGCTTGGGTTCGACCGGCTGCAGAGGTGGGTGCCAATTGCATAGTGTCGCTGAGTCAGGCGACTGATCATTCTGACGGGGGACGCCTGTGCATGAGTTCATCACCTTCACCATCGGCGGCCTGGCGGCAGCAGGCATCTATGCCATAACGGCGAGCGGTCTCACCCTCACCTACACGACGACCGGGATCTTCAATTGGGCGCACGGCGCCATCGGGATGGTCTGCGCCTTCGCCTACTGGCAGATGAGCATCGGCTGGGGCTGGCCCATGCTCGTCTCGATGTTCGTCTGCCTCTTCGTGCTGGCGCCGGTCAATCGGCATCGTGATCGAAGCGGCGGTGATGCGCCGGCTCGAAGGTGTCTCGGAGGCATCCAAACTGGTCGTCACGTTGGCCGTCGCGCTCATGCTCTTGGGTGTGGCGCAATGGATCTGGAGCCCCACGACCTATCGGGCGCTGCGCCCCCTCTTCAACAACGACACCTTGGTCCTAGGGTCGATCAGGATCTCCTACAATGACGTCACCGTCTTGATCCTGGCCCTGGTCGTCGCCATCGGGCTGCGGCTGTTCCTCTACCGCACCCGGATGGGCGTCACCATGCGGGCCAGCGTCGACGACCGGACGCTCACCTCGCTCAACGGATCGAGAGACGTGACCAATGCTCGCAACGCCTGGATCATCGGCTCCATGCTGGCCGCACTGGCGGGTATCCTCATCGCACCCACCCTCACCCTGTCGGCCTCCGCGTTGACGCTGCTCATCGTCAACGCCTACGCGGCCTCGGTCATCGGGCGCCTGCGCTCCATTCCCATGACCTTCGTGGGGGCGATCATCTTGGGCCTCTCCATCGCGTACTCGGTGGCCTATCTGCCCCAGAACCCGTACGTTCTGGGGTTCGAGAACGCGGTTCCGGCGATCATCCTCTTCATTGCCCTCTTGATCCTGCCCGCTTCGCGCCTGCGCGGGCACCGCCAGCTTCGGAGCCGCGAGCTGGCCTTCCGCCCTACTTGGAACGGCACCGGCCTGTTCTGCGCCGGCACGATCGTGGCCGCCGTCTTCTTGGCCACCACCGTCTCGACACCCGACCTGTTCAGCCTCAATCGCATGTGGGGGCTGGCCATCGTGGGCCTCTCGGTCATTCCCATCGTCGGGTATGCCGGGCGCCTGTCGTTGTGCCAGATGACCTTCGCCGGCATCGGCGCCACGATGGTGGGGCATCTGGGAGGCGGGGGGAACCCCCTCTCCCTACTGGCCGCGGCCGGGGTGTGCGCAGTGATCGGCGTCATCGTGGCCATCCCCGCCTTGCGACTCTCGGGCATCTACTTCGCCCTGGCCACCGCGGCGTTCGCCATCACCATGGACAACTGGGTGTTCGCGCTGCCCATCCTTCAACCTCTTCGGGCATCCCTACGCGCCCTTCGGCTCGGGGTCGCTCGCCTTCGCCCCCTTCCGCATCGGTTCGCTCGCGCTCAACTCCAAGACGTCGCAGTTCATCGCCGGGTCGCTTGCCTTCGTGGTCCTGGTCGTACTCGTTGTCGCCCTGCGACGATCGGAGTTCGGGCAACGCCTCCTGGCCATGAAGGACAGTCCCGCCGCCTGTGCAACGCTGGGCATGAACGGCCGGGCGACGCTCATCGGAGTGTTCGCCTTCTCCGCCGCCCTGGCCGGGGTCGGTGGTGGCATCTACGGCATGGAAATAGGCAGCGCGGCGCCGGATGTGTTCCAGTTCTTCAACGGGCTCTCCGTGCTCCTGGTGATGGTCATCTTCGGGATCACCTCGTTCGGTGCGGCGGGGCTGAACGGCCTGTATCAGGGATCGCCGCTCTTCACCAACCTGATTCCTTCGCTCACCCAGTTGCCGCTGGTCCTCGTCGGCCTCGGCGGCGTCTTCGTGGGGACCACCCCCAATGGGACCATCCCGGGCAGCATCCGCCCCGTCTATCTATCGGTGGCTCGTCGCCGCTGGCTGGTGGCCCTGATCGGGGCGGTGTTCGCGGCGGCCTGGGCGCTCCGGCTGGGCGGGGTGATCGGCAACTGGACGATGGCGATCGTCATGATGGCCGACCTAGCGCTGTTGCCGATCCCGGCCTACGTCGCCGACTACCGGGCAAGGATCGCGCCGCCCGCTTTCGGTCTTCCCGAGCGCCGGTCGAAGGAAAAGAGGGACGCCTGGTTCGCCGAGGCGGTGTCTGACGAAGGTCCTGTCGGCCCGGCCGACCCGGTCACCGCTCTGTCAGGGGCTGGAGGCACCAGTGGGGCTTGAAATTGAGGAGGTCTCGGTTGGCTTCGGGGGTTTGGCCGCGCTGTCCGAGGTGTCGGTCGCCGTTGCTGAGGGTGCGATTACCGGATTGATCGGGCCCAACGGAGCCGGCAAGACGACCCTGTTTAACGTGGTAACGGGCATGCAGCGCCCCAATGCGGGAACCGTGCGCCTTGACGGTCGGGATTTGCGCGGGGTCTCGTCCTATCGCCGGGCCCGGCTCGGACTCGGCCGCACGTTCCAGCGCTTGGAGCTCTTCGGGTCCCTGACCGTCGCCGAGAATATTGGCGTCGCCGCGTCGATCGCGCAGCGGGGGTTGGTGAAGTCGAGGTCGAAGGCGATCCAAGTGACCCGCGAGGAGCTGCTGGACCGGGTGGGACTGACGCCCGTGGCCAATCAACGAGCCGACACCTTGCCGACGGGGACCGGTCGCCTGGTTGAGTTGGCGCGCGCTCTTGCCACAAGACCCAAGGTCCTCCTCCTCGACGAACCGGCGGCGGGTCAGGATACAGACGAAACCGAACGATTCTCGGAGGTTCTGCGCGACCTGGCGAACAACGGACTGGCCATTCTGCTGGTCGAACACGACATGGAACTGGTGATGAACGTCTGCCACACCGTGGCGGTTCTCGACTACGGAAGCATCATCTGCACCGGCACACCGGCGGAGGTCAGGGCCGACCCTGGGGTCCAGGCCGCGTATCTCGGCACCGTAACGGCAGGTGTGGCCGATGGCTGAACCCCTCTTGGAGTTCCGGGGAGTGCGGGCCGCCTACGAGGAAGTTGAGGTGATCCACGGGATCGACGCGACGTTCGACGAGGGTGTCGTGACCGCTGTCCTCGGGGCAAACGGTGCCGGAAAGTCGACCCTCCTCGCCTTGGCGGCCGGCATCATGGGGCCGAGCGATGGTGAGGTCCGCTTTGGCGGCGAAAAGGTACGGCTGGGATCGACGTCTTCGTTGGCCCGCCGGGGACTGTGCCTGATTCCCGAGGGCCGCGGCGTGTTCCCGAACCTGACCGTGCGGGAGAACCTCTGGGTCATGACGCACAGTGGCTCGGGGCGACGACATGTCGAGCGTTGTGCGTTCGAACGGTTCCCGCGGCTGAGGGATCGCGGTGACCAGCCGGCCGGCACACTGTCGGGGGGCGAGCAGCAGATGCTGGCACTTGCCCGAGCCGTGGCGACGAACCCGCGGCTGCTCATGCTGGACGAGCTCTCGATGGGGCTCGCGCCTCTCATCGTCGACGAGCTCTACAACCATGTCGTTCAGCTGGCGGCGGAGGGCATCACCGTAGTGATGGTGGAGCAATTCGCACGCACGGCACTAACGGTCGCCGACTCGGCCATGGTGATGGCGAACGGACGGATCATCCAGACGGGAGCGGCACGCGACGTGGAGGCGGTGCTCCACTCGGCCTATCTGGGAACCGTTCAACCCCCACAGGTGGCCTCACCCGCCCACAACGGGATGTCGGATTCCACCGAAGCCAGTTCGGAAAGCCTTAGAAAGCCCGGCTCTCCGGGAACGCAATAGCCCCTGTCTATCTCAGCCACCCCGAATTGCCGCCTGCCCCTAGCTTCCGTTCGCTCGATTCTCAAGTGCTGCGTAGAGTTCGTTGGCGCAGCGCCATCTCGAAATTACCGAGGCCATTCCAGGGTCTGATTGACAGCTGCGATAAGGCGATGGCCGAATCGGTGAATGTCATGCTCAAACTGGGCTGTACCGCAACCACGGCCGTATTGACCGCAGAGGAGTGCGGGTAGTTCCTCGAGTCGCTCAACCGCGAACCTGGACTCAGCGGACTTCGACGAGGAAAGATGGTCTACTCAGGTGACGTGAGCGAGATCGACGATGATCGGTCCGTGACGGTCATCGGCTGCCTGATGGACGTCGTCACTCGCACATGCGAAGCCAATTCCTCCCCTGAGATCGAGGAGTCCTGCTTTAGCACCCGACGGCGCCGTCTTGATATGCCTCTCCGATGGCCACACCTGCGAGTAGGTGTGTGCCGTAAACCGATTGCCCCGCAAGGCTTGGTCGAGTCACACGATCTCGCTGGTCTGGAGCACTGGAGTGATGGTGGTGTAGTTCGCTACGTCGGCGGTGACGTCCGACGTGCCGGTACCACCCATGGCAGCTTGCATCGCTTCAAGCGAATCGAAGCGGAAATGGACGGCGGCGACGTACGGTCCACTGATCCCCTTGTCGATCTCCGCCCCGTCGAGATTCCACGTCTTTACGCATAGCGGCACATGCTTGTCCCGGTAGTAGTCGTGGTCGAATGTCGCTCCCTCGCTCTCCGGATAGAACACGCTGACACGGATCATTGCGTGAAGCCTCCCATCTCCTAGGCACCGAAGGCATAGGCAAATAACTTATACTGGCAGTTCCAGACGGTAACGGTCGGAGCCGGCATTTGTCCGAGTTCTGATCGGCCCCGGAGGTCGAACCTAGGCGATCCCTCGTAGTTCGGAAACCGATTCCCTTCGCAAAGTCCGCGTCTTACCGCCGTCAGCGTGGAAGGACTCATCCTCTGGTCGCCGACCGCGGCGCAACCTCAGTGGGAGCTGCGCCCCCCACCAACGACCGCACGAGAGTAGCCAGGGCGTAGTCGGAGACAGAGTCGACATTGATCCCGGCGGAGAGCATCGTCACCATGACTGCGTCCCTGGCCGCGATCTCATCCCTCCAGCGATCGAGGCCACGCATCTGGTACCCGGGGGGCACGGCGTGTTCGAGGAGCAGGAAGCCCCCGAGGCTGAACCCGATGGTGACAAAGGCGAAGGCGGCCTGTTCACCGTGCAGGCCGGCGGCCAGCACTTCGTCGGCCAGAATCTCCTGCACCTTGACAAATGCACTCTCGAGCCGGCCCCTCTCGGCGGCCAGCGCCAAGAGGTGCGGGCGGCTGCGGATCTGGCGCATCAGGTTGAGGCAGACGGAGATGATGCGATCTGCCGGGTCGGCACCCTCTGGTTGCACCGCCCCCATTTCATCGGCCAGCTTGTCGATCATTAGGTCGAGGAGCTGTTCGCGGTTGCCTACGTGCCAATAAACGCTCGGCGTGGTGACCCCGAGGTCGGAGGCCAGCCGGCGCATGTTCAGGGCGCCGAGTCCGTACTCCTCGACGATTTTGATGGCGGCATCCAGCACGTCCTCGGGAGTGAGCGGGGTGGTCCTCGGAGCGAACTTAACTTCCACGCCCTCAGACTATAACGCAGTGATATGATCCCGCACCCCGACGACGTCTTATCGAAGGCGGAGCCGGCTTGAGGAGGGCCCTCGTGCCGTGGCGACGCATCTTTGGCGTACTGCGACGGGCGGAAATGCCGGGTCTGGTCCCAGCTAGGCGCCGGCCTCAACCTTCTTTGGGTCGGGGACGCCCGGCTGAGTACCTTCGTGGGACTCGACGAACTCCACCAGGTAGCCATCGTGGTCCTTGATGTAGGCCATGGTGACCGGCCAGCGCTCCAACTTGGTGGGGGCCATGATCGACTCGCAGCCGGCAGCAACAGCCCGGTCGTGAACCTCCTGGCAGTCGCTGGTGTTGACATACAGCTTCCAGAGGGCGTTACCCATTTCGATCGGCGCGTCGTCCTTGTCTTTCTGGGCCAGTTGAAGGCGACTACCACCGTGGGGGGACTGCAAGATCGCTTCTTTGATGTCCCCCAGGTCGGTGCGGCTAACGAGGGGAATCCCGATCGTCTTCTCCCAGAAGTCGATGGCTTTCTCGATGTCGCTCACATATATGCAGTACTGCGAGAGGATCGATACCACTTGTCTCTCTTTCTATGGTTGGTTTGGACCAGGTCCTCAGGCCTGCCGCTTGCTAGACCTACCAGGGCTTGAGCGAGTCCCAGGCGAAGGCTCCCGATGCGGAATCGTGCGGCACCGCATCGAGCGGCACGTCGACCTCCTCGACCTTCGGGCCCACCTTGGCCGCAATCGGTGCTAGCAGATCGAGGTCAAATTCGTAGACGTCGGCCGCGTTGACCCCGACCATGGCCGCCACCTCATCGGTGGCGATACCGGCGAAGGTGTTGCGCAATGCCTCGGTGCTGTAGGGGTAGGTGCCCTCGGTGTGGGGGAAGTCAGAACCCCACATGATGCGGTCGACACCGATGTCGTAGCGCAGCGGCACCTCGCAAGGACGGAGAAAACTCGCCCCTACGTAGCAATTACGCTGCCAGTAGTAGCTCGGCGGTTCGGTGACAGCCTTGACCAGCTCGCCACCGAAATGTGACTCCGCTGTGTCGGGGTCACGGAAGCGGCTGTAGGCGTGATCCATCATCGTGAGCACGCCCGGAACCCAGCCGGCCGACTGCTCGGTCAGCACAAGCTTGAGGCCGGGGTGCCTGGCGAACGCTCCGCCGAAAGCCATGTGCCAGAACACTCGATGGGAGAACCAACCCAGCTCGACCATGAACACGGCCATGCCGGCGAGATGGTCCGTGGGGGCCGGACCGGCTGCGCCGGAGTGGTTGTTGACCGGCATGCCCAGTTCCTCGCACACCGCCCACAGTGGGTCGTAGATCTCGGAATACAGGGGCTCTAGATGGGAGTCGGGCGGAACTCCGGGCAGCAAGATACCGCCGAAGAGGCCGTGCTCCTTGGCCCACTTGACCTCAGCGACGGCATCGTCGACATTGTTGAGAAACACTTGAGCCATCCCGGCCCGTCGCCCCGGAGCGTCAGCGCAGAAGTCAACAAGCCAGCGGTTGTGGGCTTTGAGACCCGCCCAGCGCTGCTCGTACTCCGCCGGTTCAGGAGCGCGAGCCAGCAGGTTGCCGGAGGGAAAGAACGGTGGGATGGTGTTCGGGAAGAGCACCTCGGCCACGATCCCATCGTCCTCGAGTTCCTGCAGGCGACGGGTCGAGTCCCAGTTTCGGTAAGCGGTCTCCCCCAGCAGGTCTGCGTGGGGGTTGACAAATGACTTGGCCCATTGGTCGAAGTCGCCGAGGTGCTTCTTCTCCAGGTAGTCACGGTATTCGCTTATCTGAGCCCCGCAATGGCCGTCAGCTGAGATGACGACGTAGCGATCGTCGGCGAGTCGGGTCATGAGTGCCCTCCGTTTGGAGTCGATTGGTCTAGCGCTCGTCGGGATTCGGCGGGGGCGCCTGATGGTGGATCTCCTCCGATGTCGGGGCGATCTTCTGGGCGATGGCTTGCAGCTTCTCGGCGTCGAAGTGGCTGTAGCAACGCAGCGCATTCAGCCCCAGGATCTGGCGGGTCTCGGCTTCGGGCACATCGTGGTAGCGGATCCGCAGCCAGTCCCGGGTGTGTGGCCAGGTGCCCTCAGGGTGGGGGAAGTCGTTGCCCCAAATGATGTTCTCCACGCCGATCTGGTGCCGCTGTTCTATTTCGTGGGCGGTCATCTGCGTCCCGATGAAGCAGTTGCGGTGGAAGTAGAAGCTGGGCTTTTCGGGCAAAGCGTCCTGGTAGGCCGATCCGAACTTCAGGGTGCTGTGGGTCCCGATATAGCCGTCGTCCATGGTCCGCAAGATCTCGGGCACCCAAAAGGCGCCGTTCTCGGTCACCGCCAACCTGAGGTCGGGGAAGCGCTCGAAGACGCCCGACCAGATCATCAACCACAGTGGGCGGGCGGCAAAGAACCAAGCCTCGCTGGCATAGATCGGCAGCAAACCCGAGCTCAGCGAGATGTCGCGCGGGCAGCCGCCCGAGTGGATTGCCACGGTCAAGCCCAGCTCCTGACACGTTGCCCACACCGGGTCGTAGACGGGATCGTTGTAAGAAGGCTGGGGCGCCCACTGACTGGGGATCATCACACCGCCGCGCACGCCCGAGTCGTAGGCCCGCCGGATCTCTTCCAAACCCCGCTCGATGTCGTGGATGACCGGTACGGTCATGATCCCGGCCCGTCGCACAGGGTTGGCGGCGCACAGATCGGCCAGCCACCGGTTGTGGGCTCGCGCGCCGGCGAAGGCCAATTCGGCGTCGTCGTGGCCCGACCCACTGAGGCCAGTCCCAAATGGCGAGGACGAGATCCCGCCGAGACCCAGCACGTCGGCGTCGGGGAAGATCACCTCAGCGGCCACTCCTTCGTTGTCGAGCTCCTTCTCCCGTAGGTCGGGATCCCAGCAGGCCCGGATGCCACCGTCGCCGGTCTTGGCTAGGAACTTCTCCCGAAAGCGGATCTCGGCCGAGCTCAGCTCCGGACGCATGTCGGCCAGCGAGGCCAAGAAAGCGTCGTACTGGTCCCGATAGTCCGGATCCATGTAACCGCGGTACAGCTCGGGCGGTGGACCGGCGTGACAATCAGCTGAGATGACTAGATACCGTCCCACAGGTTCCCCCTTCAGATGACACACCCTCATGCGGAGGCTGGGTGTCGTATATGACTACGTTATAATGCAGTCCATCTTCGTGGAAGTCAATGGGACACTTGCTTGTCCAACTGGTCATCTCAAAGGTGCTGGGGGCTGTATGACTAGGTTATAGCGCGAGCGCTTTGCTCCGGATTGGGAGGGTGGAAAAGTGGAGGATTTCGACGGAAAAGTGGCGGTCGTAACCGGCGGCGCCGGCGGGATCGGCAGGGCCATGGTTGACCGTTTCACCGCCGAAGGGATGAAAGTGGTCATCGCCGACATCGTCGCCGAAGCGGTCGAGAAGACGGCTTCGGAGTTCAAGGAGTCCGGGCGCGACGTCATCGGTGTGGTCACCGACGTGACTTCGCTCGAGTCAGTCGAGGCCCTGCGCGACGCCGCCCTCGAGGCCTTCGGGTCCGTCCAGGTGGTTTGCAACAACGCCGGGATCGGGTCGGGCTCGGAGGGCCACTTCTGGGAGCACCACGTCAACGACTGGCGCTGGTCGCTCGATGTGAACGTGATGGGCGTAATCAACGGGATCAACGCCTTTGTGCCGACGCTGGTCGCCCAGGACGAGGGCCACGTAGTCAACACCACCTCCAGCAACGGCGGGTTCACGCCCCTCGTCAACAGCGCCGTCTACGCCACCACCAAGGCGGCGATAACCACCCTCACCGAGTGCCTGTGGGGCCAACTACGCCAGATCGGCTCGAATGTGGGCGCCTCGCTGCTCTACCCCTCGACCCAGACGCCCGGCATGCTCAACACCGGCATCTGGCGACCCGGCGCCAACCGACCGGATAAGTACGACCGGCCAGGCGCCCCGCCCAAGGAGGGTCGCGACGGGCTAAGCGCCTACCTCGAGCGGGCCAAGGCGGCCGGCATGGAGGTCAAGTTCGCCCCGCTCGAAGAGGTCGCCGACATCTGCTTGGAGGGAATCAAAAACGACACGTTCTGGATCACCGTGCCGAGCCAGATTCAGTCCGAGAAGATCCAGGCTCGGGCTACCTCCCAGATCGAGCAGACCGCCCCGGAGTACCTGCTGGCCACGGGCGCCAACTTGATGACTGGAGTCAAGACCGGCGGCGACAAGTCCTAACGTCTGCTCTGAGACAATGGCGCACAACCGGTGGCAGGTCGTGCGCTGCGCACGGGTGACTGCCAGGGACAGGTTCTCGGTGGCTCCGCCAGATCACATCTGGACGAGTTCCAAGAAGGGACCACCTTACGGAATCTTCACGATTCCGACACGGCTCCTTAGGGTCGGCTAGCAGAATCGGGTTCTTCAGACAGGTCGCTTGTCTTCACTTTGCCGCCTGGATCTCGGCGTCGTGGTGGGCAGCTTTTTATTGAGCAGGGCTGAGGTAGCGAGCGTCGAGTCAAGCCGGGGGGTGGGGGCTGTACCGGCCCGAGGACCCCACGCCGAAGTCAGGCCCGTGTTGACCATGAACGCCGGTCGATAAGCCCGCGCTTGATGCTGGTGCTCGAACGAATGCATGAAGGTTCGGCGCCGGCCTCCCAACGCGCAACCACGCATGATTCTGCCCGACGTACCGCTTCACCGGCTTCCGAGGCACGCCGAACCGGCGTTCGGATTGGAGCGGTGGCCCTAGGTCTTCCGCTGCCGGAGCGGCTGTAATGAAAGGGGAACGTGCATCGGGGCTGGCGGACGGCACTGCTACGCTTGCGAAGTGGACGTCCACCTCTTTCCCCTACTCGACGAGGTTCTCGCGCCAGCCGACACGCAGCCTCCAGGCGCCCATGTCGTAGACTTCGAGATCCAAAAGCTGCTTTCGCACGGCTGGCAGCGGTACGTCGCTACGGTCAGAGAAGCCGCGGGTGACGACCATGGCGTCGCTGTTCGGCAGATAACTACGTCATTCGAGGGTGAGTGTCGTGGGGGCGACCGGCTGGTCGTGGGCGTACGAGCGCTCCACCGGACGAGGCGATCCTACGTTCTCGAGGAAGCACTCTGGGAGGCCGAAACGGACAGGATCGTTGCGACCTCGAGGGTCGTCATGGCGAGCGTCGATGCCGAGATTGGCCGAGCGGCGCCGATCCCGATGGCCCTGTGGGACGCCATCGAATCGTTCGAAGGCCGAACGGTGGAGACGGTCGAGAGTTCACACAATCCCATCTAGATCTTCTTGGTTCCCGGGTCTCTGGATTTTGTGACAGGTTTCAGGCTGCTGTGCCGAGACGTGCTCCTGTGATGTAGTCGCCGTGAAGGTGGTCGATGGTCCCGAGTACCCGTCGTAGTGCGATCGGGGCAGGAGGTTTGTCTGCTTCCAATAGCGGGTCTGAGTAGGCGACCCTGCAGCTTGGAGCAGAAGACCGCTACTCGGATCCGTTCGAATCGAACGGCGGGCGAGCGGGGTGTAGCCAGACGGGAGGGATCCTCGAGCGCGGCCCAGCGTTGCGTGAAACACTCCGAGTACGATTTGCCGACGATGGAGCAGCTCGAAAACCGGACCGCGGTCGTGACCGGCGCCGCGAGCGGAATCGGACTGGCGATCGCCGAAGCGTTCGTTGGAGAAGGCATGCGAGTGATCGTGGCCGATGTCGACGAGGAGAATCTTGGTGCCCATGCTGCCCGGCTCCGCAACCAGGGTGCTGACATCCATGCAGTAGCGGTAGACGTCCGTGATCCCGACGCCGTGGACCGCGTCGGCCGTGCTGCCATCGAACGCTTCGGGGCTCTCCACGTGGTTGTGAACAACGCCGGCGTGACCATGACGGGCAACTCGTGGGAGATCACGCTGGAGGAGTGGCACAGAGTCATCGATGTTGATCTCTGGGGGGTGATCCATGGCATCCGTACCTTCGTCCCGCTGATTCTCGCCTCAGGCCAGGAAGGCCACGTAGTCAACATCGCGTCCATGGCGGCCGTCCTGCCCTTCGGCCAGGTCGGGCCGTACACCGTGGCCAAGCACGGAGTTCTCGGGCTTTCCGACGTGCTGCGCGCCGAGTTCGAGACGCTTGCTGTCCCGGTCGGAGTAAGCGTCGTCATGCCCGGATTGATCAGAACCGCGATGAACCCGATCGGCACAGTCGAGCCTTCGGCGGTTGCTGGAAACGTGGTCGACGCCATCCGTCGGCGCCGTAGCTACGTATTCACCGACGACCACTTCCTAAACGAGGTCGAGGACCGCCTGCAAGCGATCCTCTCAGCACGATCCGACGTTTGCAGTTGAGTTCGCCAACCACGGGTCCTGAACAATCACCCCACCAAAGTGAAGACAAAGGACGGCGCGACAGAGCGGCCCATCTGCGCCGACCTCAAAGGCCCCCGCAGATTCACTGTGATGCATAGTGGCCCTTCATAACTGGTTACAGATCCGCGACCGACAGCTGTTCGGGGATCACCAGATCGGTTTTGACCTAGCCGACCAGGTTCTCGACCACCCTGCCGGTCAGAAGGGGATTTTGGCCCCACTCTGAGCATCACCAGGTGCTCGCAACCAATTCGACAGTCGCCGGGGGCCACCGGCGGCACCCACACGCCGCCCTTCGCTCCATCGGGAACTACCTCGTCGGCATCTTGCATGGCTGCTTCGACCACTTCAGCTGACCGGGTCCCCGTGAACAGGTCAAGTGGATCAGCTATCGGGGTCCGGTCACTACAACTCGCGCCGTTACCTGCCGTACGGTGCCTTCCGGATCGCCCATCATCCCAGCTCAGAGCACCTCAAGCCGCCTCGTGTCTCTCGGTTCGTTATCTCCAAACGAATTGATACCGCTGAGGTCGTCATTTGAGGACCCTTCTTACAGGTAGGTCAGCAGCGGTTGATCAAGATTCCGCCGAGTTGGCCAGCGACGGCCGAGTTCCGAGTGCCAGGTGACCCCGGAAGAGTTAGGTTTAGGGTGAGACCAACACCAAGAATCAAGACTACGAAATTTAAGTCGGATTTGGATCCGGGGCGTACGAGTGGGAGCGGACGTATGAAGGGGTGACGACGCGTCTTGATATCACAAGCGGGCGACACGGAAGCCCTCCCCGGGGTAAACCGGAAGCGACACTGACTGGGGTGATTCACACGTGATTGATGTTACGGAGAACACAGGAAATCTCGTGAGCCTAAACGGGAAGACCGCCTTAATTGTTGGGGCAAGCTCAGGGATCGGGCGCGCCTCTGCGGAGCTCTTCGCAAGGGCCGGAGCTGCGGTCATGCTCGCCGATATTGATGAGCGTAAGGGTCGCGAAGTCGCAGACGCCATCGTTGCGCAAGGTGGGACCGCCGCCTTCACATGCGTCGACGCCGCCGATGAGCAGTCTGTGACTGAGGCCATCGCCGCGACCGTCGAAAAGTTCGCCCGGCTCCAGGTTCTTGTGAACACGGCTGGCACCGGAGACCTTGGCAGTGCTCCAGGCGAGGCCTGGCACGACTTCATCGACCTGTACCTTAAGGGTACCTACTATGCGTGCCTCCATGCAGTAGACGAAATCGAGAAAGCCGGTGGTGGATCCATCGTGAACGTCGCATCAATCGCCGGCGTCACCGGTTCCGTCAGCGCAGACGTTGCGGGCACCGGTTATGCCGCCGCTAAGCACGGGGTAATCGGACTCACCCGTACTATGGCATTGGCCTATGCGAAGCGAAGCATTCGTGTTAATGCCGTCTGCCCTGGATACGTCAAGACGGGAATCACCGAGTTCTTGTATGCCAATCCCGAAACGAGCCGCCGGCTCATCAGCGAGGACCTTCGCGTACCAATGGATAGATGGGGCGAACCCCACGAAATCGGATCCGTCGTGGCATTTCTCGCTTCCGATGCTGCATCATTCATAACTGGCCAACCGATCATCGTGGACGGCGGCTTCATGGCCCGCTAGGGAAGTGGCTGGCCAGACTGGAGCGCCGAATTATTTACGGATGCGCATTCGGCTCCAGCGAGCCGCGACCCAAGTTTGCGAATTGCTCATGCCGTAGGCTCGAAACATCGTTAGCGGGGCTCAGCCGCATGAAGCTCGACCCACAGACTTTTGACACCGCGACTGAAGAAGGTCGGGTTGAAAGTGGGAGGGGGCTCCGGGAGGAAAGAGATCGACTCGACCATCTCAGCGATGTGGCCAAGTACGACTCGCACCTCCATGCGGGCAAGCGTTGCTCCCGGACAAACGTGCGGGCCGAGGCCGAACGAGAGGTGGTCCCGCGGGTTTGCCCTGTCGATTCGGAATTCGTCGGGCGACTCGTAATGCCGGTCGTCACGGTTGGCGGACCCAAGGCAAAGTTGGACCTGCTCACTCTCGGCAAGGTTGGTCGTGTCTACTGTGGCTGGACGCATACATGTTCGGAACAACATCTGAACGGGTGCGTCAAATCGCAGCGACTCCTCAATCACGACGTCCACCACTGCCAAATCCCGCTTCATTGCCGCGAACACCTCTGGACGTCGAGCAAGTGTCAAGAGGCAGTTGCCGAGTAGGTTCCTCGTCGTTTCGTTGCCTGCCATGATCAGCATCATCATCTGCGTCCGCACCGCGACGTCCGACAGCGGTTCGCCATCGAGGTCCGCATGCAGGAGTCGGGTTATGACATCGTCAGGCGGTTCGGTTTCGTGCTTTCGGACGGCGATCAGAGCCTCGACGTATCGAGTGAACTCGGGGTGTACAGCTGCAATACCGGAATTAACGATGCGGAACTGCCTTTCGAGGAACTCGTCGGACATTTCACCAAAACGCGCCGCTTCCTCACGAGGGATGCCGAACACGAACGCCATCGCCTCCGTCGGAATCGGATCCACCAGGGTAGGTACGAGATCAACGGGACCGATGCCGACGATCTTTGATAGCAACTCTTGGGATAGAGCGGCTACAAACGGCTCGACTGGGGCGAGTCGGTGCGGCGCTATGACTCCGCTGATCACCCGTCGGACCTTGCCATGCCTTGGTTCCGGAATCGACGGGAGGATCTGCTCGTCGGCGGGTAGATCGGGGTTGTAGCCAAGGGTGCCGCCAAAGATCTCGACATTCTTCAACGCAAATGAGACGTCGTCGTAACGCGTGACAATTCGAGTTCCCCCAGCGTCGTTTGGCAGACCCTCCTCTGCGCGCATTCGCCCGAACTTCTCGTGGGCTCTTTGGTAGACCTCGTCTCCTAGGGCACCATTGTCATCGTCCACCCCTAACATCGTCGTCTCCCTTCCATTGGATCGGATCGTCGATATTTTTATCGAGGAATTCTTCAGCTGTCTCCCGAGAATCGAGGATACAACCTTACCGATGCTTGGTCGTCAAGGAGAGGCACAGTCGACAATCAGCGCATCACGGTGACGGCACCGCCGAGTCGACGGGCCTCTGCGCCGCCGTAGCGGGAAATCGAGCAGTGCTCGATGCCGCACCTCGCCTTCCGGTCCGCCGGCAATGGCCGCAAGTGCAGGGTCTACTCCGGCACTAAGTGCCGGCTGCTTGTCGGATCTCTGAAGCTCGGTTCTGAGCCCAACTATTGCGAGCGCTCCCGTCGACCCTCGCCGGACCGGCCGAAGTTCGCTTCAGCAATCCGTGGGAGTTCGGGATTCGGCGACAAGAAAGTTGTTTCTAGCCGGCCGACCGTTCGCTTCTGATCGAACAGCGAAGACGCCGATGAGACGGCACCTTCACTGACTGATGATCATCGTATTTCCGGTGGCGGGCTACTTTTACGTCAAGCTCGTCGTAGACCGAGAGATGTTGAATAATCAGTCGTATCATGAGTAACTTCGAACTGTCCTGTGGGCTACCCCCGGGACCGGAGTTTGCCAACCTGGCAGTGCTGGCCGAGAACCTTGGGTACAGCCGCGTTTGGATATACGACTCCGCTCCGCTGTGGGAGGACTCGTTCGTCCATCTTGCCTTGGCCGCCGAGCGGACGAGGCGCATCGGCCTTGCCACGGCCGTGCTGATCCCGACTCAACGCTCGGTGATGTCCATGGCCTCCGCTCTGGCCACGTTGTCTCGGATCTCGGAGGGCCGTGTCCGGGCGTGCTTCGGCACCGGATTGACTGCTCGCCTGGCGATGGGTCAGCGGGCCATGACCCTCGGTGACCTGGTCGAATACGTAACCGCCGTGCGGCAGCTCTTGGCGGGGGAGACCACACGGGTGGACGGAGCGGCCGCCAAAATGCTCCACGCACCTGGGCTGGCCGAGGCTCGACCTGTCGCCGTCCCAATCTGGCTCAGCGTCTTCGGGCCTCGGGGGCGGGCCCTGGCCGGCGAAGTTGCCGATGGCATCATCGGTCCGCCCCACCCAAAGTTGCCGACAGCCATGATTATGTCCGGCACGGTGCTCGAGCCTGGTGAGGAACCAGGGTCGGCCCGAGTCCGGGGTGCAATTGGGCCATGGCGGGTGGTCGACTGGCATAACGCCTACGCCAGTGGGGGCTCCGAGGCGGTCGACGCCCTACCCGGCGGACGAGCCTGGCGTGAGGCCCTCGAGGCCCTAGCCCCCTCAGATCAACGCCATCTACTGACGTTCGAAGGGCATGTCACCCACCTCTCAGACCGGGACAGGCATCTTCTGCCGCACATAGACATCAAATCGATGGTCGGAGAGCCGGACCGCATAGCCCGACAGCTGGACCGCCTACATGATTCAGGCATGACCGAGATCATCTACACGCCGACTGGACCTGATGTGGTGCGAGAGCTTCGGACGATGGCATCTGTTGCTCGCTCTTCGGGCAGCCAGGAGTGAGCAACCTGGTTCACCAAGCCAACAGAACTTGTTGATCAGGGAGCTGGAACTCGTGAACTAAGCATGTCCGAGGCGCCCGTCACGAGTCGTGCATTAAATGAACATGCCCACTGGCACCTTCTCGCACCACTCCCAACCGACCCGCAAGAGCGGGATGGGCCGAGAGGTTCACGTCCGGTTCTGTGAGAGCCGGGGGGTGCGATTCCCCCCTGCAACTCGACTGGATAATGGTCCTTGACCAGCGCTCCCGGCTGCGTAGCTCTCCGTCGTAGAGTGACGCCTATGTCGACCGATGACCTGCTTGACCCAGAGATTGGCGACCTCGTTCGGTCGCTGCCCGTCCCAGACCTGGACGACAACGTGCTGCGCGACATGCGGTCGTTCACCTTTCCCGGCCCCGGGCCGATTGAACAGGTGTCGCGGCAGGAAATGGTCGTCCCCGGTACCTCCGGGAGTGCTCCGCTTCCGGTGACGGTCTATGCACCGGCCGAGCGATCCGGTCCGCTTCCAGGCGTGCTGGCTATCCACGGTGGCGGCTACGTGATGGGCGACAAGGGCATGTGCGACGGAGTGTTCGACCTCTGGTGCCTCAATCCAGGGGTGGTTGGCGTGTCCGTCGAGTACCGCCGTGCTCCCGAGACTCCCTACCCCGGCGCACTCGATGACTGTTTCCGAGCGTTCCAGTGGATGTTCGCCAATGCCGACGCTCTCGGCATCGACCCCTTCCGCATCGGTGTCTACGGAGCGAGCGCCGGAGGCGGCCTAGCAGCGGCCCTGGCCTTGTTGGCTAGAGATCGTGATGACAGCGACATCGCCTTCCAGCTCCTCCAATACCCTATGATCGACGACCGGCAAGCCACGCCTTCCAGCCAGATTGACGACCTTCGTCTCTGGAGCCGCCGCTCCAACGAGTTCGGCTGGAGGGCTTACCTCGGCAACCTCTACGGCACCGACGACATCCCAAGCTACGCCGCTCCCGCGCGTGCTGAGGACCTGGCGAATCTCCCACCCACCTACATCTGCGTGGGAGCACTGGACGGATTCAGGGACGAGGACATCGTCTATGCCCAACGGCTGCTCCAAGCTGGTGTGCCGACCGAGCTTCATGTGCTTCCGGGTGCCCCGCACGGGTTCGATTCAATCGGGGACTCTGCCATCGCCCGACTGTCTGATCACAATGCCCACGACTGGATTCGGAGGCAGCTGCGGTAATTGCCTGGGCCTAATGCTAGCCATCACCTGCCCCCGATCGCCGGCTGCGTGTCGCAATATCTGAAGCTCAACTCCGGGCCCCGCTAACTATCGCAGGCGCTTCTGTCGACCCTCATGGCGCCGGCCGATTTCTGTTGCAGCAATCCTTGTGAAGAACTGGTCAGATTCAGAGTTTGGGAACCCGCGACAAGGCATTTGCTTACTGAATCCTCTGGAACCTGAGGATTGCTCGTGCCCCTACTTCAGACACCAGCCAGTGACTCACATTCGTCATGGATCACAGAGCAGGAACGGTCGATCCATCCGACGATCGGATGGGAGCGCAGCGGATGCAGATAGAACAATGCCGGCCTTCAGGACTCAACAGGACTCAACTGGTGCCCTTGCGGTTACTTCCGTGCCCCTCAGTGCACCTCGGTCACCTCCAATGAACTGCCGCTTCGTCTAAACGCCTGCTCACGATAGGTGCTCAGGATACGTTCGCAATGTAGAGGCCGACGGTTCGAGTCCGTTCACCTCCACCGGTCCGATCCCTGGTCAGGGGCGGTTTTCCAACGAGGAGCGCTACGATGGATTCGTAGTGATCGTTGTGAAAAATCAAAGGATTGCCTGAAATCGCAGGTCCGGTGGATGAGGATCTTTTGAGGCGTTGGGCGGAGAATCAGAAAAAGGGCGTCTATGTACGACCGGGTCAGCTTCCTGGCCGTGCGCCCCAATAGATGACCACAATCGAGCGCCCACTGTCGGGATCAGGGAACCCGAATCCATCAATAGCCCGGTTGCCCTCGGCGTCCCAGGCGAGATCGAAGACACCACCACGAGGTGTGATCATCCAGTCGAAGGGGCCAAAGGTTGTTCCGTTCTCGCCGTCGTAAGTGATCGAGTAGGCCCCGAAGAACCCGCTCGCGGTGCTCCCGACGGCACGCCCGCCCAGCACGTCGTCGAAGCCCGTCGCCTCAAGCATCACGGAGGTATAGGTAGGGATGATCGTGTCGGGTTCGTCGCCCAGTACATATTTCACAATTCCGGCCGGTCGACTCTCGCCCCACCACCAGCTGACCAGTAGCGAATCGTGGAATTCTGGGTCTACGATGCCCATCCCTCGGGCGACTCCGCCCTCGCCGGTCGCTTCCAGGTCGATCACCCTCCCTCGAGGGGTGATCCTCAGATCCACCGGGCGCCGCCCGCCCTGGTCCTCGATCTCGATGGCATGGGTACCAGGAGTAAACGGGGAGCTAAGACCCCGCAACGTCGCCTCAGTGGGCTCATCGCCGGATCCCACATAGAGCAAATGGAGATCGCCCTCGGCGGGCTTGAGTTTGGCTACGGCCACCGAGTTCCGCAACCGAACGGCTTCCCCCATCCTTACCTCCGGCTACACAGAGCCGGCCGGCGCCGACACATTGATGTCGATTGCACGAGCGAAACGGGTTCAAATCTCGTCGGGACTGTGCAATTACTCATCGCGCCCGGATCATTCGACGGTGCATTTTCAGGAGTATCAGGACCGAGTTCCGCAGGTCGATATCCCCGGGCGTTCCACCGCCAAAGCCGCCACGGGGCATGGCCTCGAAGAGATGCACCTCTGCTTCGACCCCTCCGCCAGCAGGCGGCGGTGCATGCGCACGGTGTTCGAGAGGAACAGGTCGGGAGTACCGGCCTCGCAGCGGTTCCATGTTGGTCACCGGTCCCGCCTTTTCGACATGATGATTGAAGAAATGGTCACGTATCCTCGCCCCGAACCCGAGCTCATCTCTTGACGAGGGTGGCACCGCGCCATCGGAATCGGCCACCCAACGAACCGATGAAACCTCCGAGCGTCATTTGCGCATTGGGAGCGGGTTTTTGCGGCCGTGAAGCATGGTAATGATCTCGTCTGCGTAGTTTGCTGGCGTGGCCACATCGAGGCTGTCACGTTCGTGGTCGAATGCCATCGTGATGATCATCATCGTGAGGTGGGCGGCGGCAGCATTCCACAGTTGATCCTGGCCGCTGCGCTCCGCGATCGCATCCTCCAGCAGCATCCGTTGCTGATAAACGAGGTCCCACAGCCGCGCCCTCGGCCCAGGCGCCAAGTCCACTTGCGCTCGTAACCTGCGGAGCCGGGCCAAGTATTCGGAGCCGGCGTCCAAGGTGGTGTGCAGGGTCCAACCGAGCGAGACTGCAACGTCTTCGCTCTCGGGACGAGCGCGGAAGGCGTCGGCGAGTGCGCCGACGCTGCGCTCGATGGGGTCGAGCAGAATTGCGTCCTTGTTTGCGAAGTACCGGTAGATAGTGGCCACTCCCACCTCGGCCCGGTCAGCCACCTGCTCCAGCGTGGCCGCGTCATAGCCATCGCGCTCAGTGAGCGTGAGCATTGCGTCGTGGATGGCCTCTCGGACCTTTTGCGCCTTCTTCTCTCTAAGCCCCACCGCCTCGACCATAGTAGAAGAGTTATCAGTTGACAAGAATTACCGAAAAAGTATACTCTGCGTTTGCCCCAGACGACGGAGCGCCCGGTCGTCCGAAATGGGCCGCATCGAGAGGTCCGTTGCGGCCGTGCAGTCTCAGATCTTGCTCAATCAGATCGCTCTCACACCGACCTGAACTTAGAACAAACGTATGTCCATGCTGGTCAGAGCGGTTGATGTGGGGGGCATGATGGGACTCGAACGCCAGGACACAGTCGTACGAGACAGCGAACCCTCATCCCGACGGCGGTCGGGCCGCCTGTGAGCGCCTCCGCTCATGGCCGGTCCATTCACGATCTGAGGTGCCTTTCATGCGACTCGAATCTCATCGTTCCCGGAAGATTCGCCTGCCCGCTGGGATGATCGACCGGTACCAAGTTCAGTCCAGCGCGGATGCTCAGCGCATCTCATTCCCTCAAGAACCCGTGTCCTGTCAGGTCGCGGCCAGTGACCCCCTTTCGCTCGCGCCTTTTGCCGGTCGCCACCACACGGCAGCCTCACTTGGTGAAGTTCACCTCTGGCGTACCCTCTCACGGGACGCTTCGCACAACACGTCGAACACACTGTCAAACATTTCAAAGTGTCTTTGGGCGATGCGGTGACTGTCGCCGCGATCGAAGCAGGTGGCACGAAGATAGTTTGTGCTGTCGGGTCGAGCGTGGAGGAGATACGCACCACTCGCATGCGATGGGTGGTCCAAACCGCCGACCCCACGGAAACGACTTCGAGAATGGCTGCTTTCTTCAACGCTTGCCAACTCGTAGAGAAAGTGGATCGGGTCGGCATCGCGACGTTCGGGCCCGTCGATCAGTCGAGTGGCACGATCGGTCCGACCCCGAAGCCCGGATGGTCAGGGTTTAACTGGCACACCTTCGTCGAAACCGTCTTCAAGGGTGCGAATGTTGCGGTCGACACAGACGTAAACGCCGCTGCCTTGGCGGAGGCGCGCCACGGCGCTTCGCGTGGGCTGCGCGTTTCGGCCTATTTGACGGTAGGTACAGGAATCGGCGGAGGAATCATCGTGGATGATTGTCCGCTTCAAGGCGTTGGACATCCCGAGATCGGACACATGCTCGTCCCTCGAGTCGTTGGCGATGCTTTCCCCGGTATCTGCCCGTATCACACAGACTGTCTCGAGGGTTTGGCGAGTGGACGCGCAATTGGGGCTCGCGTTGGCATTCATTCCGAACTCTTGGATCACGGTAATGAGATTTGGAGACTTGAAGCAAACTATTTGGGAGCGGCAATTCTCAACCTCATGACTGTTGTATCCCCACAACGAATCGTTCTCGGCGGCGGAGTCATGAAGCAGCCCCTACTCCTGGATCACGTGCGAAGAGATGTCGCTGCTCGCGTGGGCGGCTATTTCGATCTCTGGTTCGTCCGGTCAGGCCTTGAGTCCATGGTTGTGGCTCCTGACCTGGGTGACGATGCGGGGATTGTGGGGGCCTTCGAGCTGGCTCGGTCGATTTCGGCAGTGCCACCGAAATCTCCATTGAGCATGTAAGCCAGTTCGGCCACGGTCTACACCTTTTTCGTCACCCTGGATGTAGGTCGCGGTGCCGGACCGGGGAAAGTTCAACGTCGCTGCCGCTGCGTCGCCATGTCCATTTCGTTACGGACGATGATGAGGATCCTGACGTCTCGAAGGTGCGCGAGGTCTAAACAGATGCGCGCCTCTAACTGTTTTCGCTCCGATTGACGCATTGCGTGCGAGGAGCTGCACTCGCCGAAATTCGCCGCCCCCGGGCACGGGGCGCATCTCTCCGCAAGGAACCTATAGGCAGTAGGCCCCGGCCTTTCTGACCGGTCGACCGCCAGCTCCAGCACGGCCACCTCATGAGGGTCGCGCTCATCGGTCATGAGCAACGCGCTTATTGCGCTTCGTTCGGGTCTCCGGGAGCGATAAGATATATCACTTGATAAGATCTATCAGAAGATGTACCGTTCGATTCTGGTCATACGCCAGGCCCGTCAACCTCAAGAGCGGGATCTAATCCATAGGGGGTATGAGTGACCGACGTCGAGACGCGAGTGGGGCCGCCCGTGCCGGAAAGCATCAGCGAGCAGGCCCGCAGCTTCCTGAGGTCCCCGTCACCCTTCGGCGGACAATCGGCTCCGATCGACGCCAGCGACACCTCAGCCTGGGAGAGGTTGATCGCCGAGCGAGACGCCGCTCTGGCCCAGTTGATCCGCACGCGGCTGCCCGCTGACCTGCCGGTGGAAGAGAGCTCATTCGAGATCGAAGGGGTCACGACCTACGTCCTGCGTCCTGACAACGTTGACGGCGGCGCGACAACACCGATCTATCTGGACATTCACGGTGGCGCACTGATATTTGGTGGCGGCGAGGTCTGCAGACTGATGAGTAGAGCAATGGCTCTCGGCCGGCCCATGATCAGCTGGTCGGTGGACTACCGGATGCCGCCAAAGAATCCCTATCCCGCATCTCTCGACGACTGTTTCGCTGTCTACCGGCGCTTACTCAAGGAGCGGTCCCCGCAGGACATCTTCGTAGGAGGAGCTTCGGCCGGAGGGAACCTGGCCGCAGCGCTGATGCTCCGGGCGAAGGACGAGGGTCTGGCGATGCCCGCCGGGTTGGTTCTGAGAAGCCCCGAAGTGGACCTGACCGAGTCGGGCGACACCTTCCGCACCCTGAACGGTGTCGACAACGCCCTCCAACCGCTGATGACCACCAATCTGCTGTACGCCAACGGCGCTGACCTGGCCGATCCCTACTTGTCGCCGCTGTTCGGGGATTTGAGCAGCTTCCCTACCACCTTCTTGCAGGCAGGTACTCGCGACCTGTTTCTCTCGAACACCGTGCGCATGCACCGCCAGCTCCTGGCAGCAGGAGTCGAAGCCGAGCTGCACGTATTCGAGGCCATGCCCCATGGTGGTTTCGGAGGTGGTACGCCCGAGGACATGGACCTGGCCCAGTCGGTACTGACCTTCCTCGAGCGGCACCGTCAATAGGAATCGCACAAGGCTGAGCAACTTCATGTGAATGACGTATGGGTTACGAGCAAGACCGCATCACGACGAATTTGGCGACCACACTGGGGGTTACATGAAAAGGTTCATCATTGCCGGTGCATCATTACTGGCGTTTCTCTGCGCTACCACAACTGTCTTGACGAATCAGGGCGCTTCGGCCGCTACGAAGGGCCTCGGTCAGGGCGTGACCACGTCAACCATCAGGATTGGAATCACTGTCGTTGACTTTGCAGCGATAGCGAAGGCTGGCGGCTCCGTGATGGACCAGGGCAATGAACAGGATGCCTACAACGCACTGATCGCAAACGTCAACGCACACGGGGGAATCGACGGCCGCAAGATCGTGCCCTTCTATGCGGTGGTGAATCCGATTGGAACCGCGCCAGCTGCAACGGCGTGCACGACATTGACCGAGGACGACAATGTTTTCGTCGCATTGGAGCCATTGGATCCGGAGTGCTACAGAACAACCCACAAGACGGTGGTCATCAACCCCCTGCTCCCCGGCCCGGCTCCGGCTGGTTCAGCTGTGGCATTCTCGCTCACTCCACCCGCAAATGCGTTCGATTCGCAGATGATTTCGGCCATGACTAAATCGGAAGTGTTCAAGGGTAAGAAGGTTGGTGTCGTCGGCACCAGCGCGGACAATGTCGAATTGCAATCGGCCGTCCTGCCGGCACTCAAGAAGAATCATGTAGCAGTAATCCAAACGGCCATCGATTCTGCCCCGATCGCGGATGGGGTCGCTTCGGCACAGCAGGTCGGCTCGATCGCATTGAAGTTCAAGAGCGCCGGTGTGAATCTTGTCGTCGCGGTCGGTCAGGCCGGTTCGATTTGGCCCAATGGCCTGCAGGCAAACCAGAGCACCTATGCGCCCCAGCTCGTGGCGACCAGCCAGTCAGATCTGTCCGGATATGTCAGCCGCAAGGATCTCATTCCGGCCTACCTGAAGGGTCTCGTTACAGCCACCCCGACTCCGTCATTTGCGACAACTTGGAACGACGCGGACGTGCAAAGCTGCATCCACGTCATCAAGAAGGCGTATCCCCACGACTCGATCGCTAGCCCGATCGGAGCCCTTCAGACAGCCTCGACAACCTGGGTCTCTCCAGTGACCGCTTGTCAGACGTTGGCGCTCTTTGTTGACATAGCGAAAGCCGCCGGACAGACACTGAATACCGCCACCTTCACCAAGGCTGGCGAGTCCCTGAAAAACGTGGTGGTACCCGCAGTGGGCGGCCCCATCTCGTTCAGCTCGAACAAACCTTATGGCCTCGGCCCGGTGTACCTCATGCATTTCGATTCCTCTACCGGGACCCTCGTCACCGCTGCCAAACCTGCGACGACATGAAGTTCCTATTTGAGGATCGTGTCCAGCGAGCCAGGCGCATAGTAAGAGCGGACGGATGAGGGCACATGGATTCGCAGTCTCCGCCTTCGTGGAGACCACTCGGATGGATAGTTCATCTCTCTTGTCGAGTTTCGAACCCGCTTGGGTTGGAACGCCTACATCTTTGTGCGCATGAGCATTCCAGCAACACCCTGGCCGGGGGGCGGTGAAAGCCCGACCGACCTGGCTCGTTTCGTGGCGGACACCGCCCAGGAGCGTCAGACCTCATCCAGTCAGACCGAAGAGGTGATCCTTCCTGAGGACCTCCTGCCCGGCTCGAGCGAAGAGCAAGTGTCGCTCCGAGAGGGCCTGCGCAAGTCCGGCTACATGACCTTTGTCATCCTGACTCTGATTGTTGCTCTGGACAACCTTCAGAGCGCAGGTCTCAGCGTGCTCGCTCCAAATCTCCAGTCCTCGTTCCATGTGAGTTCAGGCGTGATCGTGTTCGTCGCCGGAATCTCTGGTGGCTTCCTGGTCGTCGGCATCGTGCCCTTGGGGTGGATGGCCGACCGCCTCCGCCGGGCCCCCATCATCGGGTGGGCGACCTTCTTCTTCGGCATCATGGTATTTCTATCAGGTCTGGCCATCAACATCTTTACGTTCTTCTTGGCCCGTTTCGGTGCCGGGGTGACGCAGGCCTCGTCCTACTCGGTGAACGGAACGCTGCTTGCCGACACCTATCCGATCAGCCTCAGAGGACGAATCTTCTCGGCCATGGGAATGGCGACCGGAATCGCCACTGCGCTCAGTCCAGTCCTCGTGGGAACCATTGCCACGGTGGTCGGAGGGCCCAACGGCTGGCGCTGGTCCTTCTACCTGTTGAGCATTCCCGTCATCGTGGTCGCCATCATCGCCTTCCGGCTCAAGGAGCCGCCACGCGGTCAGCACGAGAAGCTCGATGTCCTAGGAGAGGTGATCGACGATACAAAGCCGATTCCGCCATCGCTGGAAGCAGCCTGGGTGCGCATCATGAGGATCCGCACCCTGCGCATGGTTCTGATCGGCTTCACGGCCATGGGCTTCGCGCTCTTCACCGCTCCGGTGCTTGGCAATCTTTTCTTGAAGCAGCAATACGGGCTCGATGCCTTTCGTCGTGGCCTGGTCGCCACCGTGGCCAGCATTGGGGTAGTGCTGGCTTTGCCTTTCGTGGGGCGCTACTACGACCGACTGTACCGCCGCGACCCCGCCAAGGCCTTGGCACTTATCGGCAAGATCATTCTTCCGATCGCCGTCATAGTGCCGATCCAGTACTTCATGCCCAACGCGGTGCTGTGGACCTGTTTCTCAATGTTGACCACGGTCCTGTCCATGTGTGCCTTCTCCATGGTGGGGCCCGTGCTCACCTCGGTGGCCCCGTACCACCTGCGTGGCATCACCGGCGCCGTGGGCTCCATCTACCTTTTCTTCATCGGTGCCACCGGCGGAGCCATTCTCTCCGCTGGATTCGACCAGGTCTTTGGGCCCAGGGCCGCCGTGCTCATTCTCATGATTCCCACCACCATCGTCGGCGGGACCATGATCATCCGGGGTTCGCACTTCATCCGCAACGACCTCTCACTCGTTGTTCTCGAGCTCCAGGAGGAGCAGGAGGAACATCGGCGCCAGGCCGAGGACCCCGAATCCATCCCGGTACTCCAACTCAACAACGTCGACTTCAGTTACGGCCATGTCCAGGTTCTCTTCGGGGTGAGCTTCGAGGTCAAGAAGGGCGAGGTACTGGCCCTCCTGGGCACCAACGGGGCTGGTAAGTCCACCGCACTGCGCGTAGCTGCCGGCCTGGCCACGGCCGATCGTGGCGTGATCCGCCTGAATGGTCGCACCGTGACCTACACCACTCCCGAACAGCGCTCGCGACTTGGCATCCACCTCCTACCAGGCGGACGCGGCGTCTTCGGCGAGATGACGGTGATGGAGAACCTGGAGATGGGCGGTTTCGCCTATCGAAAGGATAAAGCGGATCTCGCGGCCCGCATCGAGCGGGTTCTCGCCTTGTTCCCTGCCCTGGTAGTTGCAAAGGGGCAACGGGCCGACACCATGTCGGGTGGGCAGCAGCAGATGTTGGCACTGGCCATCGCTCTGATGCATGACCCTGAGGTGCTCATGATCGACGAGCTGTCGTTGGGACTGGCGCCTATCGTGGTCCAGGAGCTGATCAAGGTCGTCGGCCGTTTGAAGTCCGAAGGCGTGACGATGATCATCGTCGAGCAGTCGCTCAATGTGGCTGCCGCCATCGCCGATCGTGCAATCTTTTTGGAGAAGGGCCAAGTCCGTTTCCAAGGTGCCATCGCCGATCTCGTCGAGCGCGACGATTTGGCCCGCGCTGTCTTCTTGGGCGGTGAGGTGCCCCTCTGATGCTTGCCGTCGGTTGGATCAATTCTCAGATTGTTTTTGACGGCGTCATCCAGGGTCTAGCGGTGGCTCTCATTGCGGTGGGCTTGATCCTTGTCTACCGGGCCACGCGAATCATCAACTTCGCTGTCGGCAGCATCGGCACAATCGGGGCGGCCGTGCTGGCGCTTCTCGTTGTCCAGTACCACATCACCTTCTGGGTCTCCCTGATCCTGTCGCTACTGGCGGGCCTGCTCTTCGGTGCACTTATCGAAATAACTGTGATCCGGAGGCTCCGCCTCTCCCCGCGGGTGGTCGTGCTGGTCTCGACCATCGGCATTAGTGGGTTGGCCGAGGTCATCGCGTCTGAGATCCCACAGCCGGCAAGCCCCACCGCCCATTTCCCGACCGCCTTCGGCTCGAGCACATGGAGCATTGCATCGTTGAGTGTGCGCGGAGCCGATGTCGGGATCCTCATCCTCGTCCCGGTTGCAGTCATCGCCCTCATTTGGTTCCTCGACCACACGACCGTCGGCAAGACCGTCAAGGCGGCCGCCGCCAACCCATCCCTAGCCCGGGTTTCCTCGATTTCTCCCAAACTTGTCTCGACGATGGTCTGGGCCATCGCCGCCCTGCTCTCGACCCTGTCGGTCATCCTCTTTGCCGGCGAGACATCGAGTGCAGCGAGCATCTCCCAGCTGGGTTCTCAGACTCTGGCATTCGGCCTGGCTGCAGCCGTGATCGCCGGCCTCCGCTCCGTACGGATTGCCGTTATTGCTGCCATCGTGATCGGAATCGCCCAGAGCATCTTCACCTACAACTTCTTGGCGACACCCGGCATCACTGATCTGCTGTTGTTCATCGCTGTCTATATCGCGGTCATGTTCGCCAAGCGCGAAGGGGGAGAGGATTCAGGGGTATTCGCCTTCACTCCACGCTCGCGTCCAATCCCCGAACGGCTGCGCTCGATTTGGTGGGCTCGCAACATCGACAGGGGCGGAATCGTAATCCTCGGTCTCGTTGCGGTATTCCTTCCTCTCATCCAGACCGAGCCCTCGAGCCAGCAGCTCTACACGGCAGTGCTCGGATTTGCCATCTGCGCGTCCTCATTAACGGTGCTTACCGGGTGGCTGGGCCAGCTCTCGCTGGGCCAGATGGCTCTTGCCGGCCTGGCCGCCCTTTTCGCGGCTCGGCTGGTTACCGAAGGCGTCCCCTTTTGGGTCGCCATAGTGGCGACCGCGGTCGCAGCAAGTCTTCTCGCCCTAGGGGTCGGCATCGGTTCACTGCGGGTCCGTGGCCTGTACCTGGCCGTTGTTACCTTCGTACTCGCGCTCGCCGCCCAACAATATTTCTACTACCTGCCCTTGTTCTCGAGCGAGTCACCAGACGGACAGAACGTACCCTTCGTACCGGGGAAGCTGTGGTTTCTCGACTTCCCTGGTCAGCGGACCTACTACTACGTGGTGCTCGTTGTGCTGGCTTTGGTTGTCCTATTGCTCAGTCGATTGCGGGACAGCGGAGCTGGCCGAACCATTAAGGCGTTGCGCGACAACGAAGTGGCAGCAACTGCGTACGGAGTGCATCCGGTTCGGCTCAAGCTCCAGGCGTTCGCCCTCTCGGGGGGCTTGGCCGGACTGGGAGGAGGGCTGTTGGCGGGGGCATATGCGAATATCGCCTTTACCCAGAACTTCTTCTTGATCAACGACTCTCTCAACCTCGTGGCCATGGTGGTCATCGGAGGGATGGGTTCAGTATCGGGCGCGATCATTGGCGCGGTCGTGGTGATCGGTATCCCGGCGTTAGCACCGAACAATGCCCTCCTCGGGCTGCTCAGTTCGAGTCTGGGGCTTCTGGTCATTTTGCTGTACTTTCCTCGTGGTCTCAATCAGCTCAGTTCGGGGCTCCGCGATGCCATCTTGTCCTGGGCGGACCGACGCCTGGGTGACCAGCCGCAACCTGAGCGCCCCAGTGCGAACGTGGTCGTCCGCAGCCGCTCCGAGACGGTGGCGGTGTCCTCGGGCCCGGTTCTCAGTGTGAAGGGTCTCAGTGTCCGATTCGGCGGAATCGTAGCGGTTGACCATGTGACAATCGAAGTCCAGCCCAACGAGATTGTCGGTCTCATCGGGGCCAATGGCGCGGGCAAGTCAACCTTGATGAACGCCGTAGGCGGATTCGTCCCATCGGAAGGCGCAGTCAAACTCTTCGGGAAGGACGTATCGGACAAGTCTCCCGGCTTTCGGGCCTCGTTGGGATTGGGCCGCACCTTTCAGTCAGCCACCCTGTTCCCGGAACTGACGGTCAACGAGACTCTGTTGGTTGCACTCGAGGCCAGGAAGAACGCTGGGATGCTCGCAAGTGCGCTCGGGCTCCCGAAGATGCGCCGTCAGTCCAAGGCCGCCTTGGCCGAGGTGTCGGAGCTCACCGCATTCCTCGGTCTCGATCGCTACCGCGAGACGTACATTTCAGATCTATCCACGGGAACCCGCCGGATCGTCGAACTAGCTGGCCTCCTCGCGCTCGATGCCAAGGTGCTTTGTCTGGACGAGCCGACGGCAGGCCTGGCTCAGCGAGAGACGGAGGCCTTCGGACCCCTCATCGTCGCCATCCAGAAGGAGCTCTCAGCCTCCGTGCTCCTCATTGAACACGACATGCCGCTCATCATGAGCATGTCCGGTCGCGTGTACTGCCTCGAAACGGGTGACATCATCGCCGAAGGCAACCCTGCCGACCTGCGCGAAGACCCCAAGGTGATCGCCAGCTACCTGGGCACCGACGAGCGGGCGATAGCGCGGAGCGGTGACATCGGACCGACGACTGACTCGGCCGTGGGGAGCGCGGTTGCGCTGACCGATGACGACGCTACGGGACGGGCAATGGAAACCAACTAGCACGCACAAGCACGCACAAGATGCCCCATACATATGTGATCTAAGGACTCACACAAGAACTACTCGCGCGCATTGTCGCCGCACCCCCCCGGGGGACATGTGTGCACTCCCAGCTTGTGCTGCGCGGGTAGTTCTTGCGTGGGCCCTAAGTCAATGACGTTTTACAACTCATGGAACCAAATGTGGTCGATTGACCACTCGGAAGGATGACAGTTGCCGAAAAACCAATCAACGAGATCCGTTCTAGGGAACTTCGAGGTCACCGACACCGCGATTGGGGTGTCACCTGACCCTGGAGCGACGTGGATTCCTGCTCCAGTACCCGGCGGCGTACACGAGAGCCTCGTGGCTGCGGGGCGTATTCCGCATCCATACGGTGGAACTGCAGAAGCTGACCTGCGATGGATCGAAGGGCGTGACTGGTGGTATCGGAGTTCCTTCGACTTGCCCCCAGACATTGACGGACAGGTACCCGTCAAGTTGGTTTTCCAAGGCCTGGACACTGTCGTTGATATTTGGATCAACGAATGGGAGCTCGGACACCACGAGAACATGTTCCGTCCTGCCGAATTCGATGTCACCGATCTTCTCCTGCCTCAGAACGAACTGATCCTGCGCTTTAGTCCTCCACTTGAAGGTTTGGAGATGCCCAGTTCTGCAAGCAACATGCGAGAGAAGCTTGTTGAGATGTTCGTGCAAGCGGGCAGGGAAATGCCCGAAGGCGAGGCTTCAGAGTTCATATTCGAAGATCGAGGGAAAGCCACGCTCCGTCGAAAGCCCATTTTTTCATGGGGATGGGATTTCGCTCCGAGGCTCCCTTCGGTTGGGATTTGGCAGCCCGTTGAGCTAGTGCTTGAAGAGCCAGTGATGCTGACGGGATATCACGTCCAGACCCTTTGTATTGACAGGCGAGCTGCGACAGCTGAGGTGAAAGTGAGACCATCGATACGCGTCAGTGAAGAAGTCGCTGACTTGATCTGCCTCGTCAAGCTCACCAGCCCAGATGGCCGCCACATCATTCAAAGAATATTCGTGCCGGGAAGTGTTGGAGATCATGAAGTCTCGGCAAGTGTCGCTCTGAATGATGTGTCGCTCTGGTGGACGCACGATCTAGGTGAGCCAGCGCTCTATGACCTCGAAATCGTCGTCCTTCGGGACGGCCAACTGATGGATAGCTGCGTCGCAAAAGTGGGAATTCGAACCATCACGCTCGACCGATCAGCGGACGCAGATGCTGGTGGCGAGGCGTTTCGGTTTGTTCTAAACGGTGAACCGATCTATGCACGCGGTGCGGCATACCTGCCCGACACCATGTTCGCCGGCAGCACGGACAGAAATCGCCAGCGCGCACTCATTACGATGTCGCGTGACGCTGGTATGAACATGCTGCGAGTCTGGGGAGGCGGTCTATATGAGCAGGACGCCTTCTACGACACATGCGATCAGCTTGGTCTTCTCGTGTGGCAGGACTTCATGTTTGCATGTATTGACTATCCCAGCGAAGACACGACTCTCTACAACGAAGTTGCGCTTGAATCTGAGTACCAGGTTCGACGACTTCGCAACCATCCTTGCATGGCTTTGTGGGCGGGAAACAACGAGGTTCATATGCTGCACCAAGCCGTGTCCCCCACGATTGAGCCAGGAAACTGGGGATATGGCTTCTTTCACGAGCTCCTTCCCGACGTCGTCACACGCCACAGCCCTGGTACTGAGTACTGGCCAGGCAGCCCCTTCGGTGAAAACGATCCACGTGGAATCAACGGCGTAACCAGCGGAGACCGTCACGCGTGGGAGGTGTGGCACGGCATCGACATGGGTGTTGGTGACCCTGAGCAATACTCCAACCGGGGTGAAGCGATGCACTTCCACCGGTATTCGAAGGACACGGGAAAGTTTGTGAGCGAATTTGGCATCCTGTCTGCTCCGAACCGATCAACGCTGGAGCAGTGGCTGCCGAAGGAGCAGCTGACCTTGGATAGCTCTGCATTTCAAGCCCGGACCAAAGACACACCAAAGAACAAGATATTTCCGCTTCTCGAAATTGAAACGGGCCTTCCGACTGATGTGGACAGCTACATACAGACTTCAATGGCCGTTCAGGCCGAAGGACTGAAATACGGTATTGAGCACTATCGCCGAAGGCAGCCGCACAATAGCGGGACACTCATCTGGCAGCTGAATGATCCCTGGCCGGGCGTCTCTTGGTCGATCATTGATTACAGTCTCCTTCCAAAGGCCAGCTACTACTTCGTGAAGAGGGTGTACTCGCCGACCATCGCTTCCTTTCGCTTTGACCAAGGTCAACTTGAACTGTGGATTTCAAACAGTGGATTCAATCCGGTTGCAGACGACGTAACGGTTGAGATTCTCTCCGTTGGATCGGGCCAGATGTTCATGGAGCATCGGCTGAAGATCGAAGCAGATCCTTGGTCCTCTCAATGCGTCTGGAGCTCCTCCGTCGAATCGCCGCTCTACGACAGTGTTGCGATGGTGCACTCCGCAAGACAGATGTTTCCGGACAATCGGTTCTTTTTCGCGCCGATTAAGGATCTACCGCTCACTTCACCCCAACTGGCCATGTCAGTCACCGAAACTCACGACGACGGCTCAGCGACTCTTGAGATTGTCGCCGACTCATATGCCTACCTAGTGCAGCTGTCAAGTGCTGATCCGGGGGTCCATTTCGACGACAACTATTTCGACGTCGCGCCTCTGAGGGGCGGCAAGGTGCGTGTGCGTGGCCTTGGACCCTCGCATGATCTTGTAAACATTGTGTTGTCGTCCTACGCCAATAGTCGCTGATCTGTGACGACAGTTTGCTTTATGAGTGGGCAGTTAGGGCCGTCGTTGTGATTCAGCCAGCATCGGAAGTAGTTAGAGCCGTATTGACGACTGCGTCAGCGCAATGTGAGCCACGAGCGAGCATGTGCTGGTTGGTCGATGGGTGCTCCGGATGATTCAGAACGACGTGCACTCGCTGCCGATTGCTCTCGAACGACATCACCGTGAGCGGCGAGAAAGAGGAGAGCGACGTGAGCGACGCTAGTCGGGGCCAATAGTGACTTGTTGCTCGCCGGGAAACGTGATCGTCGCCCTGGTGAAACGAGTGCCATTCGCTCGCATTGCGAGCGCCCGCCGATCGGACGTGAGGGTCAACCCGTGGTTAGGCGCCTACTCCGTTCGGGCGTGTCTTTACGTGTCTTTATCGAGAGGAACGGGGAGGGATCATGAGGGAACCTGAGGGGATCAAAATGCCCCGACCAGGAATGTCATAGGAAAGACCCTGGTCAAAACACCGCGAGCCACACTTTCGCAATGTAGAGGCCGTGGGTTCGAATCCCATCACCTCCACCAAAGGCCCAGGTCACGGGCTTGAGAGTGGGATCCCCCTAGAATTTCATTTGGTCCAGCGTGACCTTACGTGACCTTATCGCTGAGGAAAGCAGGGGAAAGGAAAGCGTCGGTGAGCGTTATGTGCGTCGTTAGAGTCCTGCGTCCCTGTAGCGGCGTGCCATCATCCCAGAACCCAGCACCACGTTGGCCCGCCCTTGGCCTTCGAGGCGCTGAAGGTGCTCCGTACTGAGGGCCTCGATCCTTGCTGGCATCCCGACCACGAACGACCGATCCGGCACGACGATGCCGGCTAGAAGGACGGAGCCCGCGGCAACCACGCAGAAGTCGCCGACTATAGCGCCGTCGAGAAGCGTCGCTTTGTTGCCGATCAAACAACTCGATCCCACTCGAGCGCAGTGGACCACGGCGGCATGACCAAAGATGTTGTCATCGCCGATGGACATGGGCTCGCCCGTGTGAAGCACGCAATTATCCTCGATGACCGTGTTTCTGCCGACGCGTATCGGTGCGAAGTCGCCCCTGATCACCGCACCCGGCCAGACGCTGGATTCTTCTCCGATCTCGACATCTCCAACCACATAGGCGGCTTCGCGGGTCTGCTGAGGGTTTAGTTGCCACCGGTTCTGTCCATCAGGCAGCTTGATCGGTCCGGTCACTGAACGCCAGTTCGAACTCGACCGGGGTGAGCTTCCCGAGCCCACGCTGGCGGCGCCGGTTGTTGTAGGTGTGCTCGATCCAAAAGACGATCTCGGTGGCGAGCTCGTCTCGAGTGAGCCAACGCCTGCGATTGAGGACGTTCTTTTGGAGCAGTGAGTAGAACGACTCCATGGCCGCGTTGTCGCCGGCCGAGGAGACCCGGCCCATCGAGCCGGCGAGATCGTTCGCCTTCAGCACGGCGAGGAAGGATCTGGCGCGGAATTGACCGCCCCTGTCGCTATGAACCACCACAGTGCCGTGTGGTCGACGCCGGGCGATGGCCTGGCGGAGGGCGGAGACGGCGAGCCCCGCCGTCATTCGGTCGCTGGTCGCCCAGCCGACAATCCGGTTGGAGCAGACGTCTTTGATGCAGCAGGCGTAAAGCTTGCCTTCCGTCGTCGGATGCTCGGTGATGTCTGTCAACCACACCATGTCGGGTGCCGGCGCCGTGAAGTCACGCTGGACCAGGTCGTCGTGGACGGCCGGGCCCGGTCGCTTGCCCGAGTGCCTTCGGCCCTTCTTGGTCGTGGTTGACCAGATGCGATGCTGGCTGCACAGGCGCCAGACCCGGTGTTCGGAGGCCACATGGCCAGCCCGTTCCAGCTCGTCGGCGATGAAGCGATACCCGAATTCGGGGTCGTCGCCGTGGACGTCCACAATGGCGTTGACCAGGTGGGCGTCGTCGTAGTCACGCCGTGAGCAGGGTTGGCCCTGCCACTTGTAGAAGGCCTGGTGGGAGAAGCCGAGCACCCCGCAGGTCAGGCGCACCGAGAAGCCCTCGGCGGCCAGCTCTTGGACCAGCGGGAACTTCATTTTGAGAGGGCGTCCCGGGCGAAGTAGGCGGCGGCACGCCGGAGGATCTCGTTCTCTATCTCTAAACGACGGACCTCCCGGCGCATGCGCACCATCTCGGACTGCTCCGTCGTGGTCAGGCCGTCTTTGACGCCGTCGTCGACATCGGCCTGGCGTATCCAGCGATAGACCGTCTTGGTCGACAGGTCGAAGTCCGCTGCGATCTCAACCACGGAGAGATCGCCTCTGCGGGCGACGGCGACGACGTCACGCTTGAACTCCTCGGGGAACTTTCGGGGCATGGCTCCATCCTCTCAGCACGGTCTCCCGTGTCAATAGAGGTGGCAACTAAACCCTCAGCAGACCCCGCTGACCCACACAGTTTCGGCAATTCGAGGAACCAGTTCACCGAGGCTACGAATCGTCATGCGTGGGTCCCTACGTCCATAGATGTCGCCCTGTCCTTTCCCGTAACTCACAATGTCTCTGTACCCCGTCGGCGTATTGGGTCCGAACAAGCCTCCGATGTCGATGACGTATCTATCGCTGCGGCTTGCCAGTCTAAGTACTATTTTGGCGGGTCACTGCCGAGAATCTGAGTTGTCCATGGCACGACGATGAGCGCGTGCCACGCTTTCTGTGACGTTAGTGGTGTAGGGAAAGCACCACTACATTTATGCGAGGCCCTTGAGCTGTCGGCGTCGGGGCCGACAGCATGTCACGGGAACTTTTTGAAGCTCGAGTGACGATATGGACACGCCCTCGACAGAGACACGCGTTCGACCCTCACCGTATCGAGGTATCTCCGCGTGCGGTGGATGCGTCACGTCGCTCCGACAAGACGCAGAGCGAACTCACCGTAAGCACGGGCGACTTCGTTGGCGCGTGCGAGTCCATTGGTGCGGAACCAGACCGCCACACCCATTCCCATATCGAGGATGGCATACGAGGCCAGTCGTGGCGAGGTGACACGAAACTTACCTTCGGCGCAGCCCGACTCGATCAATATTCGAAAACCACGCTCGTAGCGGGTCCTTTTGGCCACGATCTTGCGCCGCTGGGGCGCATCCAGACAGTCAATCTCACGCGTGCCCACGAATGCTTCTTCACGGTGGCAAGCGTTATATTCGACGTGCGCCTCTACGGCGCGACGGAGTTGCGTCCTGACGTCCGAGGTCGTCGCCACGGCGGCTCGGTGATCTCTGATCCGACAGTCCATCGTCGAGTTCATGATTTCGACGAGTAGTTCCTGCTTGGAGTCCACGTGCTTGTACAGGCTCGGTCCGCGAATTCCGATGCGTTCGCCAATATCGGCCATGGTTGTGGCCCGGTAACCCTTAATGGCGAAGAGCTCGAGGGCGGCCCTGAGGATCTCGTCCCGTCGAGAACCCACCTCTGACAGGTCTCGATCGGCGCGCTGACCTGCTCGATGTGACCCGGTACTAACCATCGCCTGGACACTACCCACGCACTCAGCGACCGGCAGGCTAATACCAAGTAGCCTGCATCCCCATGGGGGGTACGTCCCGATGAGTCCGTTCAGCCTTGATGGGGGTGCCATTGACGCCTGGGTCAACCCCAACACCGGTCTTCCACCCGCCAAGGCAGCTGAGGTCGCCTACCTGTTCCCTGAGATGGGGGCGCGAAACGCCCGGGGGACGACGCTGGAGCAACTGATCGACGAGATGGACGAGGCGGGCATCACCAAGGCTCTCATGTGCTCGGGCTATGGCGGAGCGGACAACATCGACTGGGTCCGAAGGGCTGTCGCCACCCACCCCGACCGCTTCGCCAGCTCTGCGGTAGTCGATCCGAGGAAGGGCATGGCCACCGTGCGCCTGGTCGAGGAACTCGTCCGTAACGAGAATTGCCGGCTCATTCGCATGCTCGCACTCGAGACGGAGATCCCGTACAACGACGCCCGGTACTATCCGGTCTATACGAAATGTGCAGAACTCGGCGTACCCGTGGGACTTAACGTCGGGATCCCCGGCCCGCAGGTTCCCGGCAAGTACCAGCATCCTCTGACGGTCGACGAAGTGTGCAGTTTCTTTCCCGAGCTCACCGTGGTGTTGCAGCACGGTGGCGAGCCGTGGGAGGCACTCTGCGTCAAGCTCATGGTCAAGTATCCTCGGCTCTACTATATGACCTCGGCGTTCGCCCCAAAATACATCCCAAAGGTGATCCTGGACTACGCCAACACTCGTGGGGCCGAGCGGATCATGTACGCCAGCGACTACCCGCTGTTGTCGTTGGCACGGTGCATGGAGGAAGCAGTCGATCTCCCCTTTCGGGACCAAGAGCGCTTCGACCTCTTTATCCGTGGCAACGCCCAGGCGCTGTTCTTCTCTTGAGCACTTACCCCGAGCTCGGCCGCGTCCCCACCGCGGCAGAGTCGTTCGAGCAATTGAATAGACCGGTTTCGACGACGTGTGCAGCGAAAGCTGCCTCTTAGCAAAGGAAAAAGGATGGCTGATCTCTTTGTGCGCGGTGGACTAGTTATCGACGGTACGGGGTCGCCAGCGGTACCCGCTGACGTCCGTGTTCGCGGTGGCTCGATCGTCGAGGTAGGCCATGGCCTCGCTCCAGCCGGTGAGGAGATACTCGACGCAGACGGCCGCTTTGTAACCCCGGGATTGATCGACGTCCATACCCATTACGACGGGGCCATGTGGTGGGACCGCACCCTCGATCCCTCGCCGCAGCATGGTGTCACCACGGTGGTCACAGGGAACTGCGCGGTCTCCCTCGCTCCGATACGTGACCGTGACCGAGCTTCGCTCGTCGACATGTTCTGCTACATCGAAGACCTTCCGGTGTCCGCTGTGGCCGAAGCGGTGCCATGGACGTGGTCGTCCTGGGCCGAGTTCAGACGTACTTTTAACGCCGAGGGGACGAGTTGCAACATCGCCCCGCTGGTCGGGCACAACAACCTACGCCTATCCGTGCTTGGCGAGGAGTCGTTCGATCGGGAAGCCACAAGCGAAGAACGGGTGGCGCTCGTTGCCCTCCTTGCTGAGTGTATGGAAGAGGGGGCCTACGGGGTATCGCTGAGCTTCGTCGACAGCGACAGCGCCGGCCGGCGAGTGCCGAGCAGGCTGGCCTCTTTGGAGGAGCGGTCCGACATCACCGCCACCCTTGAGCGGGTCGGTCGTGGCATCGTGCAGTACGTGCCCCGGTTCATGCGCACAGAGGGCTTCTTGAAGGACATCGACGGGGTCGACTCGACCTGTAGGGACCGAGGCATCGCGCAGACCTTTGCCCCCCTGCCCGCCCAGCGACGGAATCGTGAAGGGACCGACGCGGTGATGGGACACATCCGCGCCCTGCGCGCCAATGGTGCGGAACTCTGGCCCCAGGTATCGCCCCGGGCCGGCCTCGACACTCGGGTGGTGTTCGACGGATCGGCTTTGCTATTCGCGGGGATGCCGGCGTGGGCGGAAATGAGCCAAACCACTGGTGAGGAAAAGCGAGCTCTTCTCACCGATCCCAGCTGGCTGGGCCGAGCGCGCCAGGACTGGGAAAGCCCGGCATTCACCCTGTTCCCGAAGGCGGTCGTTGGGTCGCTCCTGGTAAGTGAGGTCGACAACACTGACCTCCTTCGATTCGAGGGTGGGCCGTTCGCTCAGGTACTCGAAGCGTGGGATGGTCACCCGGCCGAAGTACTCGCCCGATGGGTGCTCGAGAGCAATGCACAGCCATGCCTGATCAAGCCGGGCAGTGCTGACGTAGACCTCGATTACCTCGGTTCGCTCCTTGACGACGAGGCCTCGCTCGTCGGTGGCAGCGACGCTGGCGCCCATGCCCTGTTGTTCTGTGGAGCTGGTGACACGACGTTGGTGCTCACCCGTCACGTCCGCGAGCGCGGCGACCTCACGCTGGAGCGGGCAATTCACAAACTGACCGGTCTCGCCGCAAAATCGTTCGGCATCGGGGACCGTGGACTCATAGCGCCCGGCATGGCTGGTGATCTGACAGTCTTCTCCCTCGAAGAGCTGCACCACGACCGTGAGAAGCTGGTCGCAGACCTACCCGGTGCTTCGAAGCGATTCACGCGACCGGCGGGCGGGTTTCGTGCGACGGTCGTCGGTGGCTCCGTAACGCAGGTCGATGGTTCGCCGACTGGCGCGCTTCCGGGGCGGATGTTGCACTCCGGGCAAGGCCCGCGGCGGCGGGCATGATCTCGATGTCCAATGATTCACCGCACCTGAGGATGTCGGTATCGATTGTGCCTGCCTCGAGATGCTCCGACCTCCATCGCATTCTTGGCCAACGGTTACCAACATTGACCGGTACGACTACGCACAAGGGAGCATCAACGCCAAGATCAACATCGCCGATCTCGGCAACGACCTTGTTCCGTGACGACTGTCGAGTCGAGTCCGAAGTCCTGAGGTGACGGAGATGGACGTCGAGATCATGGCATCCGGCCTCGGTTTCCCCGAGGGACCCATTGCCTTGGCCGACGGCTCAGTTCTGCTCGTCGAGATCGCGAAAGGTACGCTTTCCCACATAGCCCCGGACGGCACCGTGTCCGCCGTTGCACACTGCGGTGGTGGCCCCAATGGCGCTGCGATTGGGCCTGACGGAGCCGTCTACATCTGTAACAACGGTGGTCAACGGTTCGCCCGCAGCGGCCATCGGTACATGAATTCCCTCGTGAATCAAAACGACGACTACTTGGGCGGGAGCATTCAACGGGTCGACCTCGACAGCGGGATGACCACGATGCTCTACGAAGAGTGCGAGGGCAATCGTCTCCGTGCCCCAAATGACATCGTGTTCGATGCCGCCGGCGGGTTCTGGTTTACCGATAGCGGGAAGAACCGGGATCGGGACCGGGACTGGGGCGGTGTCTACTATGCCCAGCCCGATGGATCATCCATTCGTGAGGTGATTTATCCGCTCGATTCACCAAATGGCATCGGGCTGTCACCGCACGGCGGCTGGCTTTATGTGGCCGACACGACGACAGGTCGAATCTGGAGGTGGAGCGTCACCTACCCTGGCGTGGTAGAGCACGACAAGGTCACCGGCCGCGGACGCCACCTCTTCGCCGCTCCAGCCGGCGCACCATTCTTCGATTCACTCGCCGTGGAGGCCGGCGGATCGCTCTGCGTGGGCACCCTCTTCCGTGGGGGCATCACCGTATTGCACCGCGACGGTACGGCGGAGTTCGTGGATTTCCCCGATCGTTTGGTGACCAACATTTGCTTCGGTGGTTCTGATCTCACGACGGCATACGTCACGCTGTCATCACAAGGTCAACTTGCTCGAGTCACGTGGCCTCGTCCCGGCTTGAGACTTGAATGGACCTCCGCGTGATCGGCTCGTATCGGTCACACCGTTGAGGGCGATTGCGATCCGACGAGGCGAAGGAGCTTTCGCGTGACACAGCACTCAAGCCGCTGGTGAGGACTCGACCGCGTCACCGACATGGACAGGGTCGCGACCAGAACTGTCCCTAATGAATTGACGATGGATTTCCCCGACGATGACCGCGGTACGGACGCTTCGCAGGATGACTATACGTCGAGAGGGATCTGCGTCCAATGCCAACACATGTCTGATTCCATCTACGGTGTCCGCGGCTAGCCAGCATTAGCCTGAGGGGACAACCCGATGCTAGAAAGCCCCTTATGGATAAGGAGAATCCAAACATCGCGCCCATGGCAAACGCGGAGTTCACTTCGATCGGAGTTGAGGTCACCGACCGAATTGGCTGGCTGACACTGAATCGGCCCGAGCGTCGCAACGCGCTGTCGCCCGACATGCTGGACGAGATCGTGTTGTGCCTCCGCAGTTGGTCACAGGGCACCTCGGTGAGTGTCGTTGTGATCGGCGGTGAAGGGCCAGCCTTCTGTTCTGGGCTCGACCGTAAGTGGATCGGATCTAACTCCGAGGACGACCGACGAGCCGTACAGTTCGCGTCGAGTGCCTTCCACCGCGAGCTGTTCGGACTCCGCATTCCGACCATTGCCATGGTCCACGGTTATGCCCTGGGAACCGGGATGGACGTCGCCGTCCTGTGCGACATGCGTGTCGCGAGCGACGATGCCGTCTTCGGGCATCCCGAGATCGCTCAAGGCGGTCCGCCGCTGTTCACTCCATTGCGGTCGGTTGTAGGCGATGGTTGGGCGCGGGAACTCTGCCTCACCGGTCGCTTGATCCGCGCCGAGGAGGCCAGTCGCATCGGCCTGCTCAACAAGGTCGTGGCCCCTTCCCAACTTCGAGAAACGACCCGCGAGCTTGCTGCGCAAGTGACGCGGTCCCCGAGAGCCGCCCTCATCGCCACCAAGTCGTTCTTCCGGGTAAACCCTGGTTTAGACGACTTCATCTATAGCGAACACGACCAACTGTTCGACGCCGGTCTTCTTTATCGCGACGAACGTGGCGTGACCGAAAGCCCCTAACAACCGTGCCGCCCCCGACTTCGAAGCCGGTTTCCACTCGGACCCCTCATCGCACTCATCGTGAAAGGAATACCGGTGGACGTCCGCCTTTCGCCTGAACACAAAGCGTTGCGAGACGCGGCCGCCCGCGTCGCCAACCGGTTGGGTCCTGACACCGTCGGCCAGCTGGCGGATCGCGACCGAAATGTGGGGCTTGATGCAGCCGTGGTCGAATCGGGCTGGCGAGAGTTGCGTGAAGGCGACGGGGATGGGCGACCGTTGGCGTCGGCGGTAGAGGTGTCACTCGTCGCCGAAGAGCTGGGCCGACGAAGCGCCGACACCGCCTTCATTGGCCCCACTCTGGCGGCCGATCTCAGGCGGCTGGCAGGCGCACCAGCGGCAACCGAGCGAGAGACGGTGGGGTTGACCACCGACCTCGGTGCGCTCGCCCTCGTCGGGGCCAACGCGGTCGCCGTCGATGCTGCCGGAGCGATTTCGGCGCTCGTGATCGAACCAATAGCGGGTGGCTACCGCCTCGTGTCAGCGCCCCTAAACGGCGGAGACACAGGGATCGACCTCTCCCGCCAGACCGTCCCGTTGTTGATGGCGAATACCTTCCCAGTCGGGGGCCAGGAACGAATCTTGACCGCTGACGACATCAGCCGCTGGACGGCCTTTGGTTTGGCGACATCGGTGGCCGATCTGGTCGGCGTCATGGAGGGCGCCACGGCACTGACGATCAAATACGCCAAGGAGCGTCGACAGTTCGGCAAGCCGATTGCGTCATTCCAGGCGCTGCGACATCTGATGGCAGACATGGTTGTCTACGCCGAGGGCGCGCGCAGTGCGGGACTGCACGCAGCCTGGGCTGTCGACGCCTTGACTCCCAGCGACGCGCTCGGATACGCGGCGATGGCCAAGGCGTACGCAGCTCGAGGGGCCCGGATCGTGTGCGAGACGTCGATCCAGGTGCACGGCGGGATCGGCAACACCTGGGAGTGCATGGCGCATGTCTTCCTGCGGCGCTCGCAGTTGGCGGCAGATCTCTTGGGCGGGGTCGGCCCGAACCTCACCAGGGTCCTTAAGCACGCTGGTATCGGGGGCAACTGATGGACTTCGGTGACTCGTCCGCCGAGCGAGAATTTCGCATGCGTCTGCGAGCGTGGCTACAAGACAACAACCCCCACGTTTCGTATGGATCGAACGAGTACTGGGAAGCCATGCCGATGTGGCACCAGTCCCTCCATGCCGCCGGGTTCTTCGGAATCGGTTGGCCGACGCAGTTCGGCGGTATTGACCTCCCGCCCGTCTACAACGTAATCGTCGACCAAGAACTGGCTGACGCCGGCGCACCCGCACGACCGAGCCTCGGCTTCAAGGTCATTGGCATCATGCATCACGGATCGACCGACATACAGCAGTGGATTCTGCCCGGCATGATCAGCGGCAAGGACCGATGGTGTCAGGGTTTCAGCGAGCCCGACAGCGGCTCGGATCTGGCGTCGCTACGGACAAGGGCGGTGCGCGACGGCGACGAGTACATCGTCACCGGGCAGAAGATCTGGACGAGCTACTCGGATCTGGCGGACTATTGCTTCTTACTCGCCCGTACCGACCCCGATGTCGCCAAGCACAAGGGTATCTCGGCGTTCGCTGTCTCCATGAACGCCCCAGGGGTAACGCAGTGTCCGTTGAGGATGATTAACGGCAACATCCGCGATTTCGGGGAGGTGATCTTTGAGGACGTGCGCGTTCCGGCAAGAAACATGATCGGGGACCCTGGAGAAGGGTGGCCCCTCGCGATGACCATGGTTGCTCACGAGCGCGAGCCGCACGAGATAGGTTTTGCGGCACGGTTCAGCAAGACGGTGAAGATCCTCAAGGACCGAATCACCGGCCACGGCGAGCTCCACGATAGCGAGGCTCTGCGCGACCTGGCCTGGGCGATCGTCGAGGCGGACATGTTGCAGCGGCACGTGAGTCGCTGCCTCTCGGACCGACTCGACGGAATCAGTCACGGACCGGAAGGCTCGATCGACAAGCTACTCATGGTGTGGGCGGAGCAGACCGTCGGCCATGCAGCAGTCGCTATCGGCGGTGTACCACACGCCGGCACCGATCCGACAATGTTCAACACATACTTGTACAGTCGCTCGGCCAGCGTCATGGGCGGCACCGAGCAGATCCAGCGCAACCTCATTGCTACCCGGATCCTGGACCCGCCGGTGTGAGCAATGAACTCCCAGACGAGATCCAGCTCGAGGTGGACGGTTGCCTGCGGGTCATCCGCTTGAACCGCCCGAATGATTTGAACGCCGGAAATGCGACACTCCACCACGGGCTGGCTGGCGCTTTCGCACAGGTCGACGCCGACCCCGATGCGCGCGTCGCCGTAATCACAGGGAACGGACGAGCATTTAGCGCGGGAGGGGACTTCGAATTCCTTCGCCGGATGAGCTACGACGACCCATACCGCAGAGAAGTGCTCGCGGATGCCAGGGCGATCATATGGAACCTGATTGCCTATCGGATCCCGATCATTGCCACCGTGAACGGTCCAGCCGTCGGTCTTGGGTGTTCGATCGTGGCGCTGTCCGACATTGTCTACATGGCGCAAAGTGCTCATCCGCATGTGCTTGTAGGGTTGGTGGCGACCAATAGTGCTGCAATTACGTGGCCCCTTCTTACGAGCCTCCAACTCGCCAAGGAGTATGCGTTCACCGGGGAGAGGATTTCCGCTCAGCGAGCCGCCCAAATCGGGCTCGCCAATCATGTCGTACCGGACGACGAGGTTCTCGACGCCGCATTGGACTGTGCCCGCCGCCTCCTTCGAGTTCCACATCAAGCCCTGATCGACACGAAGCGAGTCCTGAACCTCAACCTCGAACGCGCCGTGCGTAACGTTGTGGACTACGCGCCGGCCCGCGAGGAGCGCTCCTTCACTTCGCCCGAGACCCGCTCCTTCCTCAACCGGACTCTCGACGAGAAGTAGCCAGACACAGAGCGGCGAGTGCATTTTAGCGAAGAACTGGGGGTTGTTTCCCCGAGCGCTCCAAAGCCGACCCGGATCGGCAGAGCATTGGAGACGATGGACGATGTGATGAGAATGTTCGATCTCACCGGGAAAACCGCGGTCGTGACCGGGTCCAGCGCCGGGATTGGGAATCGCCTCGCCCGCACCCTTGTGCTTGCTGGCTCCACGGTCGTGGCCATTGCTCGCCGCACCACGGAGTTGGACGAAGACGTCATGGCGAGCGGACGCCTGATCCCCGTCTTGGCCGATCTCGCCGAGAAGGGCCAGGTGCTCGCCGCTGCTGACAAGAGCATCGAAGTACTTGGTGGTCGGGTGGACATCCTGGTCAACAACGCCGCCTGGATAGCCGCCGGAATCAAGGCCGAAGATGAGACCTATGAGATGATCCGGCGCACCCTTGCTATAAACCTCGAGGCACCGATCCAGCTCGCCCAGAAGTTCGTACCAGGCATGATCGAGAATGGCAATGGTTCAATCATCAACGTCTCGTCGGTGGTGGCCCACTCGGGCATCGGCAGGATGCCGCAGGCGACGTACGCATCCTCGAAGGGCGCCATCGAAGCGATTACCCGAGAGTGGGCCGCCCAGTGGAGCCGCTTCGGTGTCCGGGTCAATGCAATCGTCCCGGGATGGATCGAGACCGAGATCACGTCGAGGGTGACGCACGACGAGAAAGTCCAAAGCTGGATCCTGAGGAATGCACTGCTCCCGCGTCACGGTCAACCCGATGACTTCGACGGCGCATTGCTCCTCTTGGCCAGTGACGCCGGCCGGTACATGACCGGGACGTGCGTCATCGTGGATGGCGGGTGGACGGCTCACTGATGGTGACTGAAAACCCGCATCGCCCGTCAGGTCCGGGCACCATACTGCTCGAGCTCGATCTCGAGATGCGTTTTGAGGGGGATCGTCTCCTAGCCCGAGCCGGAGTCACGCCAGAGATTCATGGACCCGGGACCAAGCGCGTGCGCACTTCCGTTCTCGCTGCGTGGTTGGACATCGTGCTCGGCACGGCCGCGGTCGAGGCCACGTGGCCCCGTGTGATGATGACGCTCAGCCTCGACGTCCAGGTGACCGAGGCTCCGCCTGCGGATGGACGGATCGAGATTCTTGTTCGGCCCCTGAAATTCGGGTCGTTCCGTGAGTGTCCTTGAAGCCGAAATCTGCAACGAGAAGTCGATCATCGGGTTCGGCCGGGGCACGTTCGTGGCGGCGCCTGATGGCGCGGTAGTCGTGGCACGGCCGCCAATGTCGGGGACGCGCTGCCTCTCCATACCCCTCGCCGTGCGTGCAGGTATCGAGGTTCCGCGAGCGGGTATTGCACTCATCCCGAATGGTCCGGACGCCCGAAACGGAGCGAACACACTCACGGGTGGTCTCATCGCGCTAGTTGCCGAGGAAGCAGCGCTGTCGTTGACGCCGGGGGAAACCTTAGGATTGCTCGACATCGAGTTTCTGCGGGCCATTCGCGTCGGCCCGGCGGTCGCCAGCGCTCAAGTCCATAACGGGGTGGGCCGTGTCGACGTACGTGACGCCGGCAAGGACAATCGGTTGGCAGCGGTTGCCACCACTCGAGTCCTCTCCCTTGACGGCTGACCTCCACCCTCGCCGCCGACCGCGCCAGAAGGCGAAGCGGTCGTTGACCTCGTTGAGCGGGAAGTCAGGGGTGGCAGGTCCGCCCGTCGAGTTCGGCAAAGCATGACGCACGGGCCCGGTCCCCACTCACTCGGACATCACACCGCAGCCCCAAAGCGATGACCTTCAGCCGCGACAGCCGGGTGGTCGATGCGGTGCCTAAGCCCCCGGGTGCTTCGATGAGTAGGATTGTGGCGCCACGTGGGCACGCGGTTGAGGGCCAGTCAGAGGCCGAGGGCATTCAGGCGAGGACAAGACGAACCCCGAAGGCCGGGCTGCTCCATTAGTTGGTAGGGACGAGGCCGGTGTAGTCCTCGCCCGAGAGCATTTTCACGATCAGACCAGTATCGAAGTAGTCGGTCCAGCGCGTGACTTTGCCGTTGCGCACGACGAACGTACCCATCACCGGGACTCCATGGATGCTGCCGTCGAATCCGTTGATCATGTCGACCCGCTGGGCCAGCACGACCTCGCCGACGCCAGCGATGTTAATCATCTGGTACTCGTAGCTGTTCGGAAACATCGCGAACTGACCGGCCAGGTCGGCCAGCACGTCCTCGACGCCATCTTTGGCTGGCATCCCGGTGTTCTGGTACACGATGTCGTCAGCCAGGAACTCCCGGAGCTCCTCGGGGTCGCGCTTGCGCATTGCCTCACAGAACGCCTGCACCACATCGATTGGATCAGTCACCGCATCCCTCCAGCTCGTGTCCGTAGCAACATACAGGCTGCATGTCCGCCATACTAGCTGTATGATGTCGAGCCGACGAGAGGACATGAGGGCAAGCAAACTGGCCTCAGCCGGCGTCGCCGATCGAGCGGAGGCCACCCGCAATGCGCTCGTCGCCACCGCCCGTCACCTCTTCGTCGAGCACGGTTACCACGAGACGAGCACCGAGCAGATCGTGGCACTCGCCGGCGTTGGCACCCGGGGTGCGCTCTACCACCACTTCCCCGACAAGCGCGCTTTGTTCCTCGCCGTGTTCGAAGCAGTCGAGGAAGACCTCGCTGCCGCTGTCGGCGCGCTGCTCGTCGAGGCATCACCACTCGACATGCTGCGCAATGGTCTCCTCGGTTTCCTCGACGCATCACTGACCCCCGAGATCCAACGCATTCTCCTTATCGACGGCCCCGCCGTCCTCGGTTGGCAGGAGTGGCGGGCCATAGAAGCGCGCTACGGCCTCGGGGGTATCCGAGCCATGCTCGAACACGCCGTCGCCGACGGCTACCTCCCCGAGCAACCGCTAGAAGTGTTGGCTCACCTCTTGCTCGCCGTGGCCGACGAAGCAGCCCTCTTCATCGCGAACGCGAAGGATCCCCCAGGGGCCCGCAACCAAGCCGTCGCTGCGATGGACCGCCTGCTCACCGGAATTCGCCATAGTGGGTAGGCGCGCGAAGTTGGACGCACCTGCTCGCCCCGAAGGTTCTGCGAGCGCAGGCGTGTTCGAATAGATCATGGAGTTGAGTGCCGTGGACTTTCCCCGTTGGGAGGTCGTGTAGGAATCCCATGGTCTGGGCCAAGGTATCGAACGCCTGATACGGGCGAACGCAGATGCACGACCTCATGACGCATCCAGCGGTCAACGTCCATAACACCGTTCGCTCCGACAACCTCGAGTGCGGACTATCCGCAGTCGGACGGCCACGTTCTGCCCCAGTACTAACCCTCGGCAGCGGTGGTCTCGGGCGGCGGCTCGATTGCGGGTGTCGGCACCCGGACTGCCTCCGCTTCGGCTCGGGCTTTCATGGCACCGGCGTCCTCGGGGCGCAGTGCTCCGCTGGTCACGAGTGCGTCGACGGCGTCAGTCCATCGCCGTACGAAAGCCTTCTGCGATGGGTACAACGATCGCAACTCGTCCTCGGTGAACGGCTGCGACCCGCCGAACATCGGCGGGTATTGCGTGTCGAAGGTGATTCCGCAGTGCATGTAGGTCGGCGCATCCAATTCGGGAAGGCGGATACCCCCAATGGCGTTCCCAAAGGCGTCTCGCACGATGGCGGGGCGCGGCTCGACGACGTGTTGGATGCGGGGCTGGCGCGGGGCGGGGGTGCCGTCGGTCAGCCAACGGTGGAGTTGGCGGAGCGCAGCGTGCTGCACCGGCTGGTAGCTGAGCGGATTGGGGACGACGCCGCGCTGATCGGGTCTTACCGGCCCGGGCCATACCCCGTGTGGCGTGCCTGCCACCTCCCAGAGCCGCCGGGTCTCGTGATCCTCGACGTCGAGGCCGGCCAGCGGAAGCACTTCGCACTCACTGTTCACGATCACCGTCGGGGTGGCGAGATCGTCGCGCAGGGTTGTACGCACGTAATAGAAGTCTTCACCACCGGCCGTCAGTCTCGGGGCCCGGCCCTCCCACACCGACAACAGGAATCCGTCCACCACCGGAGCCAGCGGGTGGACGGCGTTGGCATACGCGACCAGCCGCATGGCCGATTGCGACGCGCCGGCGGCGATCAACCGCTGCACCTCGAGCCCGCCCAAGGGGTCGACGTCATTACTGCGGTCGGGCCCCACGGCGCGGGCCGCTTGAGAGAAGATCTCGAATGAACCGCGGTCCCCAGGGTGACGAAGCTGTCCATACCGCTCGCGGTCCTGTGCCTGAAGCGGCCGAACATTGCTCCGGATCGAGCGACCCCCAGAGAACCCATATATGCCCACCTCTTGTGCCGACACCCCGACCCACGCATAGCCCTCGAAGACCTCATCGCCCGGACCCAGGCTTCCGTACTCGAAGCCTGCCGACACGTTCTGCCAATTGAGGATGACGGTGCCATTGAACGCCGCGGGCTCCCGAGGACGGACGACGAGAATCCGGGTAAGAAAGGGCGCGGCAGGTCCGGGTTCCGCGGTCCACCGCCCGTCCTCCGAGTAGTGGGCATCGGGCACCGGGTCGAAGGCGATTGTGGTACCGCCGAGATAGAACTCCTCGACCACATAGTCTGCGGTCGCCACGTCGAAGCGCGGTCCGCCCCATGGAGGTTTCAAGCCCTGCACCGGCCCGGCCACTTCCGGTAGATGGGAGGTCGTTGTCATGCCACCGCTCGTACCCGGCAAGTCGAAGGGGGAACGATGATGACAGACATGCGCAAGACAATGGACCGGCTGGACCAAAGGGCGCAACAGGCGGCAGCCGCAATTCGACCACCCAGGATCCTCCGAGCTTGCCGGTCCGGGCTGGCAAGCTCGATGCCCGCATGCTCCAGCACACCAAAGATGTCAAAACGAATTTTGTTGGCGATCCCCGCCGAGGCGGACTATCTGAGTGTGTCTCGGCGACGATCGAGCGTCTTGCCCAGCGTCGTGAGCTACTGATAATCAACGTCGCTGGCTCCACCCCATACGACGTCGAGGACCTCGATCTCTACATCGCCATCAACGCGATGCCGGAAAGCGGACGCCTTGAAAACGTGACCTTACGTGACCTTATCGAGAGGGAAGGAGAGGGACCATGAGGGGACCTGAGGAGATCGAAAGCTCAGGACCAGGGAGTCTCGCGTAAAGGGCCTGGTCCAAGGGCCGTGACTTCCACATTCGCAATGTAGAGGGCGAGGGTTCGAGTCCCTTCACCTCCACTTCAAAGCCCAGGTCAGAGGCTATAAAAGTGGTATTCCCGGTGGGTCGATGAGCGCTACGTCGAAATAGCAAAATCGGCAGTTCGAGGTCTCTAGCTCTCGCTCAGAAGTACCAGTTCACGGAACTATGGCGGCAATTCTTGCCACGGTCGAAGGCTCTGCCTCAAGAAGTGGGACTCAACAGGTCTCAACTCTTAGGGTCGGCTGGCAAGCTCGACGATCGAAACGATGGCGACAGAGGATGGCCCACGGCTCGCCACCTTCAAGGGTCGTCAAGGCAAACACTGCGCGCGGCGACGCTGAGGTGCTCGCAAAAGTTGCTGCGCCCGGAACGGCACATCGGTGACGCGTCCCACGGACCGGGGTCTGCCCCTTGGGCGCCCAGGTCGACCTCACCGAGGGGAGGAGGCTGAACCCGCTCTCGTCCTGGAAGACGATCCAGGCGTTCCTGGCCCTGGCGTTTTTTTTAGACGGGGCCAGCGGTCGTTGACCCACTGTTCGATGGCCTCGTCATTGCGCTCAGCCGCCTGGCGGGCCGGCCGCTGTCGGCTCCAGCCCATTCGGCGGAGCACCTTCCAGACGTGTCCGGGGTGGTACTTGACCCCGGTGGTCTCCTCGATCACTTCGGCGACTCTGGCCAGGGTCCACAGATCGGTCGGATACCCGTTGGCCTTCGGACCCTTCTGCAGGGCCCGTTCCACCTTGGCCAGCTCGGCGTGGGTCACCTTGCGGGGCCGACCAGGCGCTCCGGTGCGTTTCAGGGCCTGCTTCCCGCCGACCTTCCAAAGCTTGTGCCAATCGGAGATTGACTGGTGGGAGACCTCGAGCTCACGGCCGATGTCGGCCTGGGACACCCCCTTGGCGAACAGGTCGGCGGCCCGCATCCGTGTGGCCTCCATGGCCTCGAAATCTCGGCGTGGACGGACTCGGGGTGGTGCCTTGTTTGTGCTTGCTGCTCCGGCCGCTGACGTGGAAGTGGGCATGCGCCAATTTTCCACTCCATGCAGCGCTAGCGGGGTATTAGGCGAACCTCTTTAGTTATCTCTTTCCGAAGTGGGACGTTATGAGCCGCCCTGTTTTGCTGCCTACTGCCTGCTAACGACGCGACAACTAGTCCAAATCCCGGAGAGCGATGGCGGCACGACGCTCCACGGTCCCGTATCCGTTGACTACTGCGGCGGTGTGGGCCTTAGTTAGCAGGTCATGAGCCTTCTCGACGTCGCCGGGGCCGGCTCTCTCGGCAAACATCTTTCCCCACAGGAGGTATGTCCGGGCGGCGAAGAACTTCGCATTCGCTCGTTCACTCGATGCAGCGGAGTGGGCAAAGTAAGCATCCGCCTCGTCGTATCGACCGAGCAAGGTCGCAAGTCCGCCGAGGGTATGGCTTACCGGGCCTTCCACCGTTGGGCCCCCGGTCCCCGACCACTCATCAGCCCACGGGGCGAGCCGGTCGAATAGCGGTAAGACGAACTTGGGATCGCGGCATTCGATGGCGGCGCCGCCGTACGTGACCATTCCGGTGAGCCAGGCCGAATTCATCGGAAGATAAAAGCCAGTGGCCGCAAACTCTTCCAGTAGGTGATGAGCGTGGTCGGTCTGGTCACCTTCGGCGTAAGCCATCGCCAGGGCCGCGACCAATACCGGAAGCCCGGGATTCTCGGCAACAGCCTCTTTGATGAATGGAACCAGCTCGCCCATCGTGCCCCGTTCGTACGTGACGACGGCCATCTGTGAGCCAAAGATGAGAGCGGCGTCGGGCTCGCCACCGTCGGTGCCGATCTGAAACGCTTCTGTGGCTAACTCTTCTGCTCGTTCGGGGTCCCCGGCAATCTGCGCCCGCGCGGCACGCACATGCATGAGCCTCCAATTGAGAGTCGGCTGGCCAAGCTTCTCCACCGTTGATCCCATGATCTCGAGGCATCGGTCTACCTCATCGATGTCCCCGGCACGGCTGGATACAAAGAGACGACCATCGGCCACCAAGAAGAGCAACACCGGGTCGCCGATCCGTTCGGCGCGAACAAGGGCGTCTGCCGACCAAGCCAGCGCCTGTGATAGTTGGGCCGAAAAGGAAACGCTATTGAAAACCCGCACGATCGTGGCATCGTCACCGGAGCTCCGAGCGATGGCCACTGCCTCGTGGGTCAATGCCTCGCGACGGCCGAGCGTTTCGCTAAATTGAAGCTCCTGGCTCAGGGTTATGAGCACCAGCGCCCGATCAGGATCATCTGCCGACACCCGATCGAGCGCCAGCTCCAGAATCTCAACCTTGTCGGCATCAACGACTCCGGGTTCGCTAACCCAGCCTCGATTGTTGGCCAGGGCTGCGGCCACCAGTCGCTCGGCGTCGCCGAGGTCTGCGGCCCGGTGGGAAGCATCGAGGAGGGTGTCGCGATAGGCAGGGTCCCCGATCTGGCGCTGAGCAGTACCCATCCCTATGGACAAGTCAATGCCCACCAAGGGATCGGTGTCGGTGGACTGGGAGTAGAGATCGAGGGCCTGGGCGTAATAGCGCAGTGAGTCGGCCGGTGCCAGAGCGGCGAGAGCGGCGTCCCCGGCCTGACGGGAATAGTCGATGGCCCTGGCCAGGTCGAGGGGCTGGGTGGCGGCAACCCAGTGCCGGGCCAGCTCACCGACCCGGGGCCCCGGGCGGTCTCCGCACAGGCCCTCCAGGGCCTCTGCCACTTGTCGATGAGCACGGGCTCGGCGGTTGTGTCCCAGGTCCTCGTACAAGGTGCGCTGGACGAGGGCATGGGCAAAGCTGTAGCGCCCCGAATCGGCCACCTCGCGCACCAGGGCAACTGCCGCGGCGGCGTCGAGGATGTCGAGCAAGTCGTCGTCGTTGGTTTTGGTGACCCTGACCAGGAGGTCGAAGTCCCGACCGATCACCGACGCAACGGACAGCACACGCCCGGCTTCCTTGCCCAGGCGCAACACCCGGGCCCCGATCACCTCTCGCACCGAGTCGGGCAGGGTCGCGGTGTCGAGGGAGGCCTCGGCTACCCAGTGTCCTGCCGCGTCTTGGCCGATCGCACCCGTCTCGACCAGATTGCGGAGTACCTCGCTCACGAAGAAGGGGTTGCCGTCGGTCTCCTGGTAGATGGCATGGGCAAGGGCTGTGGCGGCATCGTCGAGTGTGTGCCCGGCCCCGGCCTCCATCAGGGACACCACTCCGGTGGCTTCCAGGCCGACCAGGTCGATCCTGGAGATACCCTCCAGACGGCGTAGCCCAGCCAGGGCCTCCACAAGGGAATCGGCATTGGAAAGTTCACTGTCGCGGTAGGTCCCGACGATTATCACCCGCATTGTCGGGTCGGCAGATGCCAGATGGCGGAGCAGCAACAGGCTTCCTTTGTCGGCCCACTGGAGGTCGTCGAGGACGAGGATTACCGGCTGGTCCTCTGCCACAGTGGCCAGTAGCCCGACCACGGCGGCGAAGAGTAGGAACCGCTCGGTGTCGGAGTCGGTGGCCTTGCTGGGCGGGAGGTCCGGGATCCGGCTATTCAACGCCGGGACAAGTCGGGAGAGTTCGGAACCGTGAGCCTCGACGTGGGTCAGGAGTTGTCCTCGCGGCCGTGGGTCACGTAGTGGCCGAGGGCCTCAGTGAACAGTTGGTAGGGAGTGGCGAGGTCCTCCTCGCAGTGGCCGAACAGAACGCAGGCCCCGGCATCGAAACCGGAACGGGCCGCCTCGGCCACCAGTGTGGTCTTTCCCAGACCCGCCTCGCCGGAGACGAGCAGGATCTCACGACCTTCCCCTCCGGCCACGCGCTTGATGGCGTCTGCGATCGCTGCCATCTCTGTCTCCCGGCCGACCACACCCACCGTCGGGCGCACGGCCAGACGGCCCGGGAGGGGGACCGCTACAGTTTCGGCTCCTCCGAGTGGTTCCCACAGCACCTCGACCGTCTCGACCGGGTTGGGCAGGCCCTGCAGGGCCAGTTCCCCGAGCGGCCGGCATTCGTGACGACTGCGCCGACCGGCCGTCAGTCGCAGCCACTCGGAAGCCAGGACCTGCCCGCTCTTGCACGTGGCGCAGAGTCGTGCGGCCTCCACGACCGGGTCGCCGAAATAGTCGTCGTCCTCCTGGGAGACCTCGCCGCCGCTCAGGCCGACTCTGAGGCCGACCGCTTCCTCGCTCCCGCGATTGTCCAGTTCCACGCTCTGCTGCATGGCCACCGCGCACCCGAGGGCTGCAGAGGCCGAGCCAAAGACGACCATGATCCCGTCGCCCAGGTTTTTGACCTCGGTGCCACCGGCTTCGGTTACGGCCTGGCGCAGGATCGAGAAGTGGCCCCGGCGGACCTCGTCAGCCGCGTCCGGGGACAGACGTTGGGACGACTCAGTCGAACCCATGATGTCCGTAAACAGGATTGCCACATTCTCGGTGGTCATGGAGGCCCTTCCGCCTGCAACACGCCTCCACCGTAGGCGACGCAGGGTTAGTGGGGTCGTGGACCAGCCAATCGTGCCGGGGCGTGCCTGGTGTCCCCTAACGACCAACTGTTGTCGCCCTCGGGGCCACTGATTCGCTGGCAGCGGGGCAGCTATCGAGCATTTCGAACGGCTGTTCCGGGACGCAGATCCCGATATTCGAATTGTGTGTGGCAGGCTGGCCGGATTAGAAGCTTCGATAGGCGTTCGCGATCGCCTCTATGTGGCGGGAGTCGGTCCCACAGCAGCCACCCAAGATGTTGATGTGGGAATGCTCGACCTGGATCCCGACGAGCTGGGCGCCGAACTCTTCAGGGTCACCGTCGTCCAGCTCGGTACTCTCGTCCAGCTCGGCGTGACTGAGCCGGGACGCGTTCGCTCGGATGCCCCTCACGCGGTCAAGGGCTGAATCTCTTCCAGCGAGCACATCGGTGAAGTGGTCAGGGTGTGCGCAGTTGATCATGAAGTAGTCGAGGCTTGCGTCTGTTTCAAGGTCGACCGTCGCGATTGCTTCGGACAGAGTCATGCCTGAAGGCAGGCGCCCGTCGGCTTCAACCGTGAATGAGACGACCGCCGGGCTGGAACACTGTTCCGCGGCTCTCGCGAACCCGATCGCTTCGGAAACGTTCGTAAGCGTCAACGCGCTGACCAGGTCGACGCCACAGTCCGCTAGGACCTCAACCTGTGGCCAGTGGTACGCGAATGCCTCATCTGCGCTTACCGGACCGAGATCCGCATAGGCGTCGCCGCGTGGTCCGACGCAGCCACTCACCACAACCGTTTTGTCGGAATCTGAAGCCCTCAAGCCCTGGTAGAACTCCGCTGACCGTTCATTCACAGTTCGAAGTCGTTTGGAGTCGTAACCAAGGCGCATTCCCCAGTCTTCGCTGGCACGCCAGGTCGCCGTCTCCAAGATCAGACCGAATCCGTGCGATGACGCAATCTGGAGATACTCGTTGCAGTAGGCACGGAGCAGTGCTTCCCCAGCAGCATCTTCGTGAAGCACAAACGAAGCGAACTCTGGAAGATCAATCCCGTGGTGGAAGATCAGATCTGTTTCAAGCCCGCCATCTGTAAGGAATAGGGACCCTTCCATTTGAGGTAGCACCGCCTTTTGTGTCATCTCCTCAGTCTGCCAGCCCGTGTATGACCAATCCACGGCTCACAAGATGCTCAGGCCATAGATGCTGCTTCGCTTCCCCGTGATGCAACATCGTCCCCAAACACCGGGGCGGCGGTGGATATCGACTGTCACCGACCGGCACATCGGCGACCCGTTTCGCCAGGTCATCCGGTGACGAATTGAGGCGCTATCAACAACTTTATGGCGGATTAGAACTCGGAGCGGACGTGCCAGGTCAGCTCAGGTCTTGGATTGCCGCCGCAGCGCGGCGTTCCACGTCTCCGTACCCATGGGCCGTTGCCGCGCTATGCGCCTTTCTCAGAAGGTCCCGAGCCTTCTCGGTGTCCCCCTCCGCCTGGCGTTCGCCGAGCATGCATCCCCAATCGAGATCTGTGATTGCACCATAGAACTTGGCGCTCATGCGGGCGCTACTAGCCGAAGATTGTGTGAAGTAGGCATCTGCCTCGTCGTAACGGCCGAGGACCGTTGCGAGGCCACCGAGGGAGTGACTCACCAGGCCTGACGCCGTGACACTACCGGAAGCGACCGACAGCTCGGCCCAAGGAGCAAGCCGGTCGAAGAGCGGTCCGGCGTACTTTGGGTCCCCGCAGTGGATGGCGGCTTCGGCATAGCAGTACATGTCTGTGATCCACCCTTGGCCCATGGGGCGATCGAAGTCGGCGGCAGCGAACTCCTCCAACAAACACCGGGCCTCCTCGGTGCGACCGGCTTCTGCGTGGGCCTGAGCCAGTACTGAACTGAGCGTCCCGGCGAGCGCGGGAGACTCGTCCAGCATCTGCTCGATAAATGGGATCAACTCGCCTATAGTTCCGCGTTGGGCGCATACGACCAAGAGCTGTGCTCCGAAGAACAGGGCGGCGTCGGGCTGCCCACAATCGGTGCCGATTTGCAGGGCCTCAGTCGCCAACTGTTCTGCGAGATCGGTATCTCCGGCGATCTGTGCTCGCTTGGAAAGGTGGAATGTATTCGTCCAGCTCAGAATGGGCTGGACGAGCTGCTCCGTCAAGGAGCCCATGGTCTCGATGCAGCGATCCATCTCCTCGATGTCCCCACCCAGGAAGACGGCCGAGGCCCGTGCGTGCGCCGCAAAAAAGAGCAACACCGGGTCGCCCAGGCGCTTGGCCCGAACCAGGGCGTCGGCAGTCCGGGCCAGGGTTTGCTCGAGCAGTGACGGTGCCAGTGACGGCAAGATCACCTGATTGAGCACTCGTACGATGGTGGCATCGTCACCCGTGGACTCGGCGATGACCAGCGCCGCATCGGCCAACGCCTGAAGGCGTTCCAGTGGGCTTCCGGCTGCTAGCTCCGAACACAACGTGGCGAGCACCAGCGCCCGATCAGGGCCATCGGCGGGGAGGCGATCAAGAGCCATCTCCAAGACATCGACCTTGGCGGTGTCGGTGGCATTGCTGTTGCTGGTATAACCCCGGTCGTTGGCCAGAGCGGCGGCAACGAGTCGCTTGGTATCGTCGAGGTCGATCGCTTGGCGAGCCGCGGCAAGAAGCGTGTCGTGGTACGTTGGGTCCCCGGTCTGGCGTTGCGCAGTGCCGAGCCCGATAGCTAGGTCGAGCCTGCGGACTGGATCGGGATCGGCAATCTCGGTGTACAGGTCAAGGGCCTGGGCGTAGTAGCGAAGGGCGTCGGCAGGGGCGAGGGCACTGAGTGCGGCGTCGCCCGCCTGCTGGGAGTAGCTGACAGCCTTGGTCAAGTCGATGGGCTGAGCGGCAATCCAGTGGCGGGCCAGTTCGCCCACGCGCAGTCCGGGGCTATGTCGGTAGAGTTCCTCCAGAGCCTCGGCCACGGTCCTGTGGGCCCGCGCCCGGCGAGTGGGTCCGAGGTCCTCGGAGAGGGTGTGCTGGATGAGGGCGTGGGCGAAGTTGAACCGTCCCGGGCCAGCCGCCAGCTCCCGCACGAGGGACACCGCCGCCGCGGAATCGAGCACGTCGAGGACCTCACCTTCGCTGCTGTTGGTCGCGACAGCCAAGAGGTCGAGGTCGAAGTCCCGGCCGATGACGGCCGCCATCGACAGAATCCGTCCTGCTTCCTTGCCGAGGCGGAGCACCCTGGCCCCGATCACTTCGCGCACCGAGTCGGGTAGTGCCGTGACGTCGAGCGTGTCCTCGGCCACCCACCGTCCTTCAGCGTCCTGACCGATAGCGCCCGTCTCGGCCAGGTTGCGAAGCACCTCGCTCACGAAGAACGGGTTGCCGTCGGTCTCCCGGTAGATGGCCTGGGCCAGGCCCACGGCGGCATCGCCGAGTCGGTGCCCGGCTCCGGCCTCCATCAGGGCCACCACCCCGGTGTGGTCCAGGCCGACAAGGGTCATCCGGGTAACCCCTTCTAGGCGGTGGAGGGCGGCCAGCGCGTCCACCAGGGCACCAGCGATGGAGAGTTCGCTGTCCCGGTAGGTCCCGAGGATCAGTACTCGCATAGTCGGCTCCGCGGAGGCCAGATGGCGGAGGAGCGACAGGCTTCCCTTGTCGGCCCACTGGAGGTCGTCGAGGACCAGGACGATGGGCTGGTGTTCAGAGGCCATGGTCAAAAGGCCCACCACGGCGGCAAACAGCAGGAATCGTTCGGTGTCGGCGTCGGTGGCCTTGGACGGCGGCAGATCCGGGATGCGGCTGGCCAGGGCCGGAACCACCCTGGACAGTTCGGATCCGTGGGCCTCGACGTGGGCCAGGAGCTGACCCTCGGGGGCGTGGGTGACGTAGTGGCTGAGGGCCTCGGCGAACAGTTGGTAAGGGGTGGCCAGGTCCTCCTCGCAGTGGCCAAATAGCACGCAGGCCCCGGCGTCGAAGGCAGACCGTGCCGCCTCGGCCACCACGGTTGTCTTGCCCAAACCCGCCTCGCCCGAGACAAGGAGGATCTGGTGTCCCCCGCCTGCCCCAACCTCTTTCACGGCATCGGTGATCGCCGCCACCTCAGTGTCTCGGCCCACCACGCCGACCGCAGGGTGCACGGCCAGACGACCGGGGAGCGGAATGATCTCCGCTAGATCGGATCCACCCAAAGGCTCCCAGACCACCTCGACGGACTCGACAGGCACGGGCAGGCCCTTCAGTCTCAACGCTCCGAGTGGCCTGCATTCGTGATGACTCCGCCGACCGGCCATGGCTCGCACGAAGTCGGTCGCCAGGATCTGACCGGGGTCGCAGCGGGAACACAGCCGGGCAGCCTCGACAACGGGGTCTCCAAAGTAGTCACCGCCCTCGTTACTGACCTCACCCACGCTCAGCCCAACGCGCAATCCGACTGGTTCAGCACGCTCGCGGTTGCTTTGTTCGACGCCCTGTTGCATACCGACTGCACACCCCAGAGCCGCAGATGCCGCACTGAACACCACCATCAGCCCGTCACCGAGGTTCTTCACCTCGATGCCCCCCGATTCGGTGATGGCCTGCCGCAGAATTGAGAAATGGTCGCGGCGAACCTCGTCGGCTACCTCGGCCGAGAGTCGCTGCGACAGCTCAGTAGACCCCACGATGTCCGTGAACAGGATGGCCACGTTCTCAGTGGTCACTGAGGTCCTTTCGCGCCGTCTACACCCCCAACAGTAGGCGACGAGGACTTTGGGCCGCCAAGTGCTGGTCGGAATCATGCTGGGACGGTCAGGTGTCCCCCAACGATCAATTGATACGCCCTCAAGGTGACCCCGAACACCGGCTGTGGGTGCGTTATAGACCGACGGGTGCTTGCTGATCGCGAGCTGTCACCGTGTAACGGCACTTCCGGGGCGTGGTGCGTCCTGAAAGGGGAGTGATGGCGATGTAGAAGGTCGTCAGCACGAACCGTGCTGTGCCAGGGATGGAGGTAGGCCCTCCGGGTTCGCCGTGCAGGCGGAGATCCCAAACCGCCGCAGTGTCATGCCGGTCAAGAGCCGGGGTGGGAAGCGACTGCGGAGAAGGCCCGCTATCAGCGGGTCAGGTGAGCGACGAGAAGACGAACATGTGTAAACCACTGCTGACGCATCGTGAATGTGAACGATGACATCGAAACCGAGGCCAGCACGCCTGCCTCGGGACAAGGGCGCGCCTGTCGGCGAGTCTGGAACCAGGGAGCTGCCTGCTCGTGGCCCTGGTGGTGTCCGGTGTAAAGGTGGCGTGAGCTCGTTGCAGGCCCTGGCATGGAACAGGAGAATCTGTCGTCTCGATACGAATGGCCAGTCGAAATGGGTGATGTCGGCCCCCTGGTCGTCAAGAGGGAGAACCCCGGGTGGCCACGGCCACGTGGGGGAGAGTACCGATGCGAGGCACAGAGGCGGACCGGCCCGTAGTAGTGATGAAGGCCCTGTAATGGGGCTGGAGCGAAGGGGCCGGGCAGGCCAGATCACCCATCAGTCAACCCTTCGGGGGAGGAGCTGATGGACGGATCACCGTTGGGAATGAAGTCGTTTGAGATTCGAAAACGCCTCGTCTACGAGGCGTGGATGAAGGTCCAGGCGAACAATGGAGCGCCGGGCGTGGACGCCGTCAGCATCGAACGGTTTGCAGACAAGAGAGGGACAACCTCTACAAGCTGTGGAACCGGATGAGTTCGGGGAGCTACTTCCCCGGGCCGGTGCGGGCGGTGGAGATACCGAAGGACCATGGGACCGGGGTCAGGGTGTTGGGGGTGCCGAACACGGTGGACCGCATCGCCCAGACCGCAGCAGCGATGCTGCTGGAAGAGGAGCTTGAGCCGATCTTCCACCGTGACAGCTATGGCTATCGTCCCGGGCGCAGTGCCCATGACGCCCTGGCCGTCACTCGTCAGCGCTGTTGGAGGAAGGACTGGGTGTTGGACATCGACGTCCGGGCCTTCTTCGACAGCGTTCCCCATGATCTGTTGTTAAAAGCGGTCGCTCACCACACCGACGAACGCTGGGTCCTGCTCTACATCGAACGGTGGCTCACCGCCCCCATGCAGATGCCAGACGGGACCCTCGTGGCCCGGGAGAAGGGGACCCCGCAAGGGTCCCCGATCTCGCCGCTGCTCGCCAACCTCTTCATGCACTATGCGTTCGACAAGTGGATGGACCGGGAGCACCCCGGTAGTCCCTTCGAGCGCTACGCGGATGACGTGGTGATCCACTGCGACACCGAGGCCAAGGCCCTGTATCTGTGGACCGCACTCGCTGAGCGGCTCGGGTCCTTGGGACTCGAGCTGCACCCTGCGAAGACGAAGGTCGTGTACTGCCAGGACACGAAACGCCGCCAGGACTACGAGCACACCAGCTTCGACTTCCTCGGCTACACCTTCCGGGGTCGCCTGGTCAAGGGTCGGCGGGGGTTCTTCATGAACTTCACACCGGCCATGAGTGCCAAGGCGAAGAAGGCGAAGGGCAAGCAGATCAGGGACTGGCACCTCAACCGTCGCAGTGGTTCGGACCTGTCCGACCTCGCCGGGGCCATCAATGCCCAGGTCCGAGGCTGGATCAACTATTACGGAGCCTTCTATCGCTCCGAGTTGTATTTCATGGCACGGCGCATCGACGAGCATCTGGTCAGATGGGCTATGCAGAAGTTCAAGCGACTGCGAGGGAAGCCTCAGCTGGCATGGGACCGGTTGCGTGAGGAACAACAGCACAATCCCCGGCTCTTCGCCCATTGGCACCTTCTCGCAGCCACTCCCAACCGACCTGCAAGAGCCGGATGAGCCGAGAGGTTCACGTCCGGTTCTGTGAGAGCCGGGGGGTGCGATTCCCCCTGGCTACTCGACTGGATAACGGCCGCCGATCCTTGCGATCTAAAGGCGACCGGTTTGTTCCTGATGGGCGTTCCTGCCAGGCTGCCATCACGGAGTAACGCCACCGCCCGACACCCTGGAGGACTGGAAATGACGAGTACCCGTCGGATTCCTCTGAATATCTTCGGCATGGGATTCGGGATCGCCGGTCTGGCCACCGCTTGGCGGATCGCCGTCGATCAGCACCTGGCCCCCCACGAGGTAAGCGACATCCTGATCGGCTTGGCTGCTGTGGCTTGGCTGGTATCGGTCCTGCTTTACCTCCGCTATGTCCTGACCACTCGGAGCGCCCTTGATACCGACCTGCACGATATGACCGTCGGTCCGTTTGCTTCACTCGCCCTGATCACCCCCATCCTGCTGGCGGCCGACGGCATCGCCCCATACTCCCGATCAGCTGCTGCGGTGATCATCGACGTCTTTATCGTCGGAGTCGTGCTCCTCGGAGGTTGGTTTACCGGCACATGGATGCGCGGCGGCACCGAGCTCGACCGCCTCCATCCTGGTTACTTTCTTCCCACCGTGGCGGGGGGGTTGGTGGCCTCTGCCGGTGCCGCTGAGGTGGGACAGCAACGTCTGGCACAGTTCATGCTGGGCTTGGGCGTCTTCTGCTGGATCATCGTGGGCTCGATGATCCTCGGGCGTCTCATCTTCCGACCGCCACTTCCCGACGCCCTGGCTCCAACCATGGCCATTGAGGTCGCACCGGCGGCGGTGGCCAGCCTGGCTTACTTTTTCAGCCACGGCGCCCACATCACGCCCTTCGTGACCGCTCTGGCCGGCTACGGGCTGTTGATGGTGGTGGCCCAGATCCCACTCCTCAGCCGGTACGTGCGACTCAAGTTCTCTCTGGCCACCTGGGCATTCACCTTCTCGTGGGCGGCGGTGGCCTCGACGATGCTGTTTTGGATCGACGCCGACCATGTGAGCGGGGGGCGAACACTCGCCTACCTGGTTCTGGCATCAATCAGCGTGCTGGTCGGCGCCATCGCCGTCCGCACGGCTGTGGCCATCTCCCAGGGACGTTTGCTTCCTCCTCAGGCGCCCCCAATCACTGAGCCGTCTCCAGCAAAGGACAGCACCGATTCGGCATTGGCGGTCCCAACCAACTAAGGCTTCAGCGTCATGTGGCTCCGGACCCGGCCGGAAATCTGGAGCGATTATCTCCAGAATTGACAGCGGCTTCAGCAACTGTCACTGTCGCATTCAGGTGGGGTAGGTGCGACTTGGCTTCTCGTAGTCCAGGGTCCACAACGAAGAGGAGATCCCCACAGTGAGCGACCAACCGAATGTCGTCCTCGTCCACGGTGCTTGGGCAGATGGATCATGCTGGAGTGGCGTTGTCGAGCGACTCCAAGCTCGCGGGTACAGCGTCACCGCCCCGCAGTTTCCGGAGACCTCGTTGGCTGACGACGTAGCCAGGCTGCGGCAAGTGCTGGGTCGCCAGGATGGCCCAACCGTCGTGGCCGGCCATTCGTACGGCGGACAGATCATGACAGCGCTGGGCACCGATTCACCCAATGCTGTCGCCCTGGTCTATATCGCCGCATTCGGTCTCGACGAAGGCGAGTCAATCGGAGCTCTCCTGGCTTCGGGACCTCCGACGCCGGCCCTTGCCAACCTCGACATCGATGATCAGGGGTTTGCCTGGTTGCCAAAAGATGACTTCGTCCAGCACTTTGCCGCCGACGTTGATTCCGTGGAGGCACAGGTCATGTTCGCCGTGCAACAACCGCTCTCGACATCGACGCTCGGAGATGTGATGGGCACTCCGGCCTGGAAGTCACTTCCGACGTGGTACCTGGTAGCTCAAAACGATGAAGCAATTCCGCCCGATGCCGAACGCTCGTTTGCTGAGCGGATGGGCGCTACCACGGTTGAGGTCCCGTCGAGCCACGTAGCGATGGTGTCACATCCTGATGAGGTCGTCGCACTCATCGAATCAGCCGTTAAAAGCGTTGCATAGCCAACTTTGGTCGGATTCGCTCGGCCTATCGGCACCTATCTTGACGACCACCGGAGTGTCCCAGACACGGGCTGAGGGTCGCAATGTCTTCGGTTCGGCTCAGGGTCCGCTCACTATCGCCAGCACCCCGTCTCTACGTCGTGGCACTGGCCGAAATCTGGCTCAGCGAAATCGGAGCAAAGTCCGCAGGTCGACCTCCTGGGCATGCACGAATCCGATCGGCGATCAACCAAGGCTCAGGGACGCGCCTGCCGTGTCCTCAACTGTGAGGGCTGGCCAGCAAGAGCGACCAGCTGTTCTCGTCTCGGTAGCTCCAGGACTCAACAGGACTCATCTGCTGCTCTTCGCGTCCCTTCGGTGCCCCTTGGTGCACTTCGCACAGGCCCATTGATCTGCTCATTCGTCTGAAGCTCCTGGTCACGGGCACCATCCAGGGTACGTTCGCAATGTAGAGGCCGACGGTTCGAGTCCGTTCACCTCCACCGATCTGGCCGGAGAGTGCTGACTCTCGAACCATTGGGGCAGCCTGGCGCCTGCCGAGTGCTTCATGCCAGGTTGGTTTCGTGTCTCCGTGAGGATTGACAAGGCATCGTGCTCGCGATCGTTGCCTGCCAACCAGCGGCACTTCGGGGACGGCCTGCCTGACACCACAGAGACGTCTATTCGCACTTCTGACGGTTCCCTCGTATCACCGCCGTCGACCAGCGACGGAGGATGTTGGGGATTCGGTCAGCGAATCGATGCAAGACGAGAGCGCGCTTGCAAGTCTCGATCTCGCCGGACCGGAGAGTTTGCGAAGCATCTGCTCCTCGATAACGTCGACTGCGGTAGCAGCAGACGTCAGAGTGCGCCGACCCGCCCCTGTTAGCGCAGCTTGGAGAACGCGTTGGTGCTGCGGATGAGGACGCCTCACAACCAGCTGGAGTCTCTCCAGATCTTGTAGCACGGCGTGCATGCTCTGTGGCGTCACGAATGCCCGACGAGCGAGGTCGGCGTTCGAGAGCCCGGGCTCTTCATCCAAACCGGTGAGGACGGCAAACTGGGTCACCGTGAGATCGTGAGACCCGAGAGCATCGGCCATAGCGTCGTGCAGGACCGTCTGCGCCCTCTTTATCAAGTAGCCCACCCTGGCCCTCGTGACCTGGTCCATGCTCACCTCACTATCAGTTTACCTGATACAATCTCAGGATACCTGATACAGGGTAGCTGATCCCACTGACAGAAATGGACACCTAATGACCGCACTCGGCCCCGATTTCATCGCTCTCCAGGTTCGCGATCTGGAGGCTTCCGCAGCCTTCTACACCGAGAACCTTGGCCTCGTTCGTGCTCCGGTGAGCCCCGACCACGCCGTGGTCTTCGCCACGGAGCCCATCGCGTTCGCGGTGCGGGAGCCACTCGTCGATCTTGAGGCTGTCGAGCACCTCGGGTGGGGTGTGGCCATCTGGCTGAAGGCGGACGATCCGCAGGATCTGCACGATGCAATGGTTCTCGCCGGAGCCCCGATCCTGGTCGCACCTTTCGATGGACCTTTCGGTCTCACCTTCACCTTCGCCGATCCCGACGGCTACGCCGTGACTATTCATGGCTGAGATGACTCCCGCCACAAGCTTTGTTTTCTCCCCGAAGGGGCCGTACTCGTTGACGGCATCGATTCGGTACCTCGAGGGATTCGCTCCGGCCGCCTACGAGAGCGAGTCTGCCGCGAACTTGGAGATGGCCTTCTGCGTCGACGGCTACTGGGATCCAGTGGCAGTGCGCATCCACGAGGAAGCCGGTGCGGTTCACGGCACGGTTCACGGGGGCGACACGCTTGCCCCAGCGGTAATGGCGGCGGCAGTCGAGCAGGTCGAGCGGATCCTCTCGCTCGACATCGACGGTCGAGGCTTTCCGGACATTGCTCGTCGCGACCCAGTAGTCGCTCAACTCCAGTCGAGGTATCCCGGCCTCCGCCCCGTATGCTTCTGGTCGCCCTACGAAGCGGCAGCGTGGTCGGTGATCGGACAGCGAATCCGAATCGTGCAGGCAGCCGCAATCAAGGCTCGCATCACCGCCGAACACGGTGAGACCATCGACGTTGGCGGTCGAACGGTCCGCGCCTTCCCGAACCCAGCCAAGCTGGCTCAGCTGTCCACGATCAATGGGCTGAGCGAGACCAAACTCCAGCGCCTTCGAGGTGTCGCCGAGGCCGCTCTCGGCGGGATCCTGGGCGCCGCCCGGCTGAGGTCACTCCCACGTTCCCAAGCTCTCGAGGAGTTGATCGCCCTTCCCGGAATCGGCCCGTTCTCGGCCGAACTCATTCTTCTCCGCGGCGCTGGCGATCCGGACTTCACGCCCACCGCCGAGCCGCGCCTCGCTCGAGCGATGGCGATCGCCTACGACATGAAGGCGTTACCCGGTGCCGCCGACATCACCAAGATCAGCGAGGTCTGGAAGCCCTATCGCACGTGGGTCGCGCTCCTTCTCCGCATCATGCTCGAAGACGAGACCCACGAAATTGTAGGACAAGCCATCGCCAGAACGCCGGGACGGTGACCCCGTGCGGTCCCCACGGGAAGAGTTGAGTCCACCAGAGTGGTGTACGAGGGATAGTCCGATCTGAGGATCCCCCCGACGCGACGACCACCGCATCAATCTTCAAGTTCCGTCCAAAGAACACGAAGGAGAAGATGCGGTGGAAGTCACCAACACGATGGGCGCGGCAGCGCTCGTGCGCAAGTACCTGGAGTCCGATGCCGGTAGCAACATGCTGGCCGAGATGGTCAAGATGGCAGCGGAGCTGCTGATGGACGCCGATGTCGACGTGCTCTGCAACGCCGCCTATGGCGAGCGGACCGAGGACCGGGTGAACTCCCGGAACGGTCATCGGGAGCGCCGCTGGGACACCCGGGCCGGGACCATCAACCTGGAGATCCCCAAGCTCCGGAAGGGCAGCTACCTGCCGAGCCTGCTCGAGCCCCGCAGACGAGCCGAGCAGGCGCTGGTCAGCGTGATCTGCCAGGCCTACGTCGAGGGGGTGTCGACCCGGCGGGTCGACGACCTGGTCAAGTCGATGGGCATCGACGGGATGTCCAAGTCCCAGGTCTCCGAGCTGGCCAAGAACCTCGACCAGAAGGTGGCTGAGTTCCGCAACCGGCCCCTCGACGCCGGGCCCTACACCTACGTCTGGCTGGACGCCCTGTTCCACAAGGTCCGAGAGGGTGGCCGGGTGGTGAGCGTGGCCACGGTGATCGCCACTGGCGTCAACGCCGACGGCCACCGGGAGGTGCTCGGCGTCGACGTGTTCACCACCGAGGACGGGGCCGGCTGGATGGCCTTTCTGCGGGGCCTGGTGGCCCGAGGGCTGTCCGGGGTGGCGCTCGTCATCTCCGACGCCCATGAGGGCCTGAAGAACGCCATCGCCTCGGTGCTGCCGGGAGCGTCTTGGCAGCGGTGTCGGACCCACGCCATGCGGAACCTGTTGACCCGGGTGCCCAAGGCGGCCCAGGCCATGGTGGCCACCTTGGTGCGCACGGTGTTCGCCCAGTCCGACCCCGACCAGGTGCGGGCCCAGTTCGCCCGGGTCGTCGACCAGCTGGAGGCCCAGTTCCCTGCGGCGGCCAAGCTCCTCACCGAGGCCGAATCCGACCTGCTGGCATTCGCCACCTTCCCGGTCGAGCACTGGCGCCAGATCTGGTCCAACAATACCCAGGAGCGCCTCAATCGGGAGCTGCGCCGGCGCACCGACGTCGTCGGGATCTTCCCGAACCGGGCATCCCTCATCCGTCTGGCCGGTGCCGTCCTCGCCGAACAGAATGACGAGTGGGCAGTGGCCCGGCGCTATATGAGCACCGAGTCACTCACCAAGGCCAGGATGCACTTGATCGCCGGCGAAGTCGACCAATCCGAGGAGGTGACCACTGCCCAAATCGAAGTAGCCAGTTAGCCAATCAACACGATTGGTGCGGTGGTCGTCTTACACCACTCGCCTGGACTTGACCACGGGAAGGCTGGGCTCAAGTCCAGCCTCCTTCTCGGGTGCCCACCAGCCACCATCGATCGAGGTCCACTCTGCCAGCAGCACGCCAGCGTCGGAGGGATGCCCCTCGCTGCCGGATCAGCGGCTAGTTAGGTGGCCCTACCTCAAGTTCCTTAAGTGCCTCAAGTACCTCGAGTTGCGCCAGGCTGTTCGGAAACAAAACCCGTTCGTCAGCCGAACCGTCCCGTGATCCAGGGTTTCTCCAACAGGCCGAGTTCGCGCAGGCTCTCGGCGGTCTCGACGATCGTTGTCGCGGCCGGGCGGGGGCGCCAACCGAGCTCCTGCTTGGCGCAGTCGTTGTGGATCGTCAGCGGCGACGGGTCCTCGCCGGGCGCTTCTTCGCTCGTGACCTGGTCGCCCGCAGGCCCGAGGTGGTCGCGGAGGACCTGAGCCAGCCCCAGCCAGGTCATCGTCGGGCCGTCCGCTAACAGCAGGTAGCGCTTCCCATCGGCGGCAGGAGTGGCCATCGCCGTGATGTGCGCGTCGGCGACGTCGCGCACGTCGACGACGCCGAAGCGCTGGCGTGGCAGCGCGGGCATGGTGCCCTCGATGATCGCCTTGAAGGCGGCCAGCGACGAACGTAGTGACGGCACTAGCGACGGGCCGGCGATGAATGTCGGGTTCATCACCACCAGCTGGGTGTCGCCTCCTTCCGTCTGGATGAAGTCCCAGGCGGCACGCTCGGCGATCGCCTTGGAGCGCGGGTAGGGCGGCAGCCCTGGTGTATCCGGGTCGGTCCAGTCGGCCTCGGTGTAATCGCGGAGTGCCTTCGGCGAGTAACCCACCGCCGCGAACGAGGAGGTCAGCACCACCCTGCGCGCTCCGGCGTCCCGGGCAGACTTCAGCACACGCACTGTGCCCTCGCGAGCGGGGACGATCAGCTCGTTCGGGTCCTTGGGCTGAGCGGACGGGATCGGCGACGCGACATGGTGAACCTCCTCCACACCCTCGAGCGCGGCCGGCCAGCCGTTGTCGGAGGTCAGATCAGCCTCCATCAGCTCAAGGCCGGTGTCGTCCGCACCACCGCGGCGCACGGCCTCGCGCACACCTGCCTCACCATCCAACGAGCGCACCGTGGCGCGCACCTCACGCCCATGACGCAGCAGCACGGCGATCAACCGCGTTGCCAGATATCCGGATCCGCCTGTCACCAACACCTTGGAGCTCATCTGAGCACCTCCTCCAGTCGTGGGAGCATTTTCTGTACCCGCAAGTTCGCATCGGCTTCCGCCCCCGTATCCGCACGGTCGCGGGCATCCCATAGCGCCGCTTTCGCCCGTAGGTAATCGAGGTGGATGCGCAGCGTCTCGATCTCGGCTTTGACCCGCTCGGCGTGGCGCAGCAGCAGGTCTCGCTGCTCACCCGCCTTGGCGTGCCCAAGAGCGCGGTTGGCCTGGTACGTGCGCATCTCCTCGATCCCGACGCCCATGGCGCGCAAGCAGGCGAGCGCCTGCAACGCGTCGACTTCCTCCTCGCGGTAACGGCGGTGGCCGCTGTTCGGGTCACGGGCGATCGGGCCGATCAGCCCGACCTGCTCGTAGTAGCGCAGCGTCGGCTCACTCAGTCCGCTGCGCCGGGATACATCCTGAATGGTGAGAGCTGTCATGTAGATAGCAGATCACACCTCAAGCGCTTGAAGTCAAGGCGCAGAGTGGCCGTTCGGATCTCCCGCTAGCACCTGTCGGCGCGCGCGAGCCGGCAGTGCCGAACAATGGCGGGTGGCCTGGGTTTTCTGACGTCCAGCTCCTCGAGCGCTCGGCGATAGCCCTCCCGTTCCTTGATCGGGATCGGCCACTTGGCGGTAGTCGAAGCTGCGTCCCCCGCCTGATGTAAGGGTTGGTGGCCCAACGACAATTGAGTGGCGCAGTGGTTGGGAACTGACCTCGATCACTCCGCTGCAGGTACTACTTCGGATATTGCGGTCGCTTCGAAGACTTGCTCGGGCCACGGGCCTCGGGGCGTTCGTTCGGTGAGATGCCCGTGATCGCGATAATTGCTACTGCGAAGATGACAGAGACGAGCACGCCCCCAAGGAAACCCTGGACCAGAGCGGAGGGTTGGGTGACACCGTGCGTCAATGCGGTGGTGATCCTGGAGCTGCCAGTAGCAACCAACGGTACCCTGCTCGGAGTTTGCACAATTGTCCCGAGGAGTATCAGCGATCGTCCTTCCCTTCAGAGCCTCGTAAGCCGATCGCGGATCGGAGGCGCCGCGGCGGGGCGAGCTGTTGGCGCTCCGCGGTTTGGACGCTTCGATTCGGTGGTCGGGTAGCGATCCAGACGCTCAGTTGGTGTCAACAGTGCTGAAGAAGTCGAGAAGAGCGTGTGCCACCTGGTCGGGTGCCTCTAGGGCTGCGTAGTGGCCGACGCCTTCGAGAGTCACTGACCGAACTGGATCGGAGCTGACCTGGCTCATTGTTGCGAAAGTCAACTCGCCGCCTCCAGCTCCGATCGACAGCACCGGGATGCTCAACTCGTGGCCGGCCACAAGGGCTGAGATCTCGTCGCCTTCTTGGAGCATGCACTGGTAGAGGCCGATCGCTCCGCGCCAACCGTCGGGACGAGAGTAGGTGCGGACGAACTCGTCGATGTCGGTGGCCGTGATCGCTCCAGGGGTGGCGCTCATAGCCGGAAAGGCGAACTGACCGAGGAATTCCCGCTCGCGACCGGCGAGGAGCATCTCGGGGATCCCGGGGGCGGCAAGAACGCCAATGTGCCAGGTACCCCCGTGGGTGATGTCGGCCAGCTTCTCAAGGCCGAACCCGGGCAGGCCCATCTCGATGGCGGTGAAGCTGAGCACGTCCTCGGAGTGCGTAGCGGCGAGACGCAAGACAGTCGCCCCGCTGATGTCCTGGCCGGTGAGGTGCACTGGGCCAACGCTGAGCGCTTCGATCAAAAGATGCAGGTCCTCGGCGGAGGTCATGCTGTCGTAGGCGCCTGGCCGGTTGTCGGAGTCACCGAACCCGCGCAGATCTACCGCGTAGACACGGTGGCTGGCGACTAGCAGTGGGATGACCTTGCGGAAGGTCCACCACGTCTCGGGGAACCCATGCACCAGCAGAACCGGAGGACCTTCAGTGCCCGCCGCCACGTAGTGGAGCTCAGTCCCGTTGAGCTTGGCGTAATGGTGCGTGACCCCGGCCAGTGCGGCCTGCTCGGCTTTTGCTTTCATGTCAATCTCCCTTAGATCATCAACCCGGAATCGTCAACCTGGTTGTCCAAATAGTAGACAACCAGGTTGACCTTGTCAAGCCGTCTCCGTTACGATCAGCTCCATGTCAAGCTCGGGCGCCGATCTCGCACTGCTCCTCCTCGGAGGATTTCGAGTCCTGGTAGACGATGCGGTCGAGGAACTCGCCGAACGCGGGTACGAGGATGTGCGCCCCGTCCATGACTTCGCCATGCGAGCCATCGCGGCGGGCGCCGACAATGCTTCGGAACTGGGTCGCCGTCTGTCGGTCTCCAAGCAAGCGGCAGCGAAGACTGTGGCGGTACTCGAGGAGCGCGGCTACGTGGAACGCGGTGCCGATCCGCTCGACGCCCGCCGCAAACGTCTTCAGGTCACGGCGCTCGGCTTCGAGGTCATGCGAGTAGGCGAAGCCGTCTTCGACGAATTCCGCGACAAGTGGAAGCGGAAGATCGGCGCCAAGCAGCTCGATCGCCTCGAGTCTGACCTCGCGACCCTGGTCGGGGCATCGCCGGTGCGTGTCGACACGCCCGGCTGGATCGCCCAGAGCCTCGACGAGAGGACTTAACGGTCAAGACGAGGTAGGAAGCTCATTCATCGGGACTCGTGTCCGTGAGCAAAGCCGATGTGGCGACGGCGCTGTCAGCCTGGGGTAGCTGACCGGAACCGTCCCGCATACCCCGCCGACGGTTCTCTCTGGGGAATGTCAGCCGGGACAGCAGGTGTCTCCGATCCACGACCAGGCGCCTCTCCCGGGATCGTTGCTTACCGGCCAGGGCCCCCCTCGTGTGATGACGTGCCCATGGTTACCTTCGGAAGTCGAACCGAGATGTTCATTCCTCCGTTGGGGAGTGCTTCTGCATCGAGATGACCGTGGTGCGCATTGACCACCGAGGTGACGATGGATAAACCGAGCCCGACGCCTTGGCCGTTGCTGACTCTTCCATCGAGGCGCGCGAAGGGCTCGAACAAGGACGTCACCGCGGATTCCGGCACGAGCGGCCCGCTGTTCGAAACGGTGATATACGAGGAGTCGTCGTCAGAGCCCGTCACGACCCTTACCGAACCTCCGGTCAAGTTGTAGTGGACGGCGTTGTCGAGCAGGTTGGCGACGAGGCGCTCGAGCAGGACCCGGTCGCCGAGGGTGGGACTGGGTGACAGGTCTGCATCGATGACAATGTTCGACTCTCTTGAGGGAGTGTCGACCTGGTCTATTGCGTCTTGGGCGGCGGCTTCCAGGTCGACGAATTCGTATGCGGTCAGGCCCCGATCCGATCGAGCCAAGGTGAGGAGCCCGTCGATCATCGCCTCTGATTGGTCAAGGGCCTTTCGGACGCGACCGACGAGCACCTCGAACTGAGCGGTCGTTCTCATGGGTTTGGCCATCGCGACGTCGATCAAGGTGCGCATGGAGGTCAGTGGGTTTCGCAGTTCGTGCGAAGCGTTGGCCACGAACCTGCGCTGACTGGCGAACGCCAAGTCGAGACGATTCAACATGTCGTCGAAGGTGTCTGCAAGCTCCTTGAGCTCGTCGACAGGTCCGTCGAGGCCGATCCGCTCGTCGAGATGCTCTTGGGAGGCTCGCCGAGCGGCGACAGTCACTCGATGGATGGGGAGCAGGATCCGCTGCCCTATGGCCCACCCCGAAATGCCGGCCACCATGGTGGCGACGGCCAGACCGCCGAGCGACCATACGAGCAGTTCGTGAAGGTCGGTGGTGCGCTGATTGGCGGCTCCGAGGAAGTATTGGCACTGGGTCGCCAAACCTGGTTCGCGTTTGAGGGAGCCATTCGCCTCAGCCGTCTGGCAGGTGCGGACAAGACCGGTCGGTATGGAGCTGGGAGGAGGGGTGGGCCCAAAGCTGCGGTCAACCACGGTATAGATGGCGGCGGCGAATGCCCCAGCAATGACGAGGAACAGTCCTGCGCAAGCCAGCGCGATCCGGGCCCGAACACTGCGGCGGGCGATGATCCTAGGTCGCCGTCGGGCCAGGGCCATGGCTAGGGGATCCGGTATCCGCCACCGATGACCGTCTCGATCACCGGCGGCTCGCCGAGTTTCCGTCGCAAGCGCAGGACGGTGACAGCGACGGCGTTGGTGAACGGATCGGCGTGTTCGTCCCAGACCTGTTCGAGGAGCTGCTCGGCCGTCACCGCCGCACCATCCGCCGACACGAGCACCTCGAGTATCCCGAGCTCCTTTCGGGCTAGAGGCACCGGCTGGCCGGCTCTGGTGACGGCCCGGCGGGCCCGATCGACGATCAGGTCACCGCGGGTGAGGACCGGCGGAGTGGAGGGGCTGCGGCGGGCCAGTGCCCGCACCCTGGCGACAAGCTCAGAGAAGTCGAACGGTTTGGCCAGATAGTCGTCGGCACCTAGGTTCAGCCCTTCCACGCGGTCCTCGACCAGAGCAGCGGCGGTGAGCATCAGGATGCGGCTGGTACTCGGTGAGCCCACGATCTGCCGACAGAAGGCGTCACCGTGGACCTGGGGAAGATCGCGGTCGAGAACTATGACGTCATACGTATTCACGGTCGCCTTGTCCAGCCCGATTGCTCCGTCGTAGGCGACATCGACCGCCATCCCCTCGTCGCGCAGCCCCTCGGCCACGGCATCCGCTACGACTGAGTTGTCCTCCACGACCAGCACCCTCACACGCTCCATGGTGCCTCACCGCCGATGACAACTGGATAACACCCCCTGAGCGCAGCAGCAGATTCCGATTCCCGTGCCATGGGGTGGTGTTATCGCAGTGTCATCGGGCCTTTCGTACTCTCCCGTTATGAACAGCCGCAACACATGGCCTCACCCGGCGAAACGACCGGAGAGCGACGATACCTTCCGGCGGGATTGTGCCGCGGACGAGGGAGGAATCGTGGTTCTCTTCACCAGCGAGCTTCGGGATTCTCATGGGCGCCGCGGCAGCTTTCTCGGTCGACGTGGCGCGGGAAGCGGCCAAACGAAGGGTGTGGAATGAACATCATCGAGGCCAGTGACCTAGGTAAGCGCTACGGCAACACGTGGGCACTGCGCGAGTGCACGTTGGCCATCCCCGATGGGCATGTGACTGCGCTGGTCGGACCGAATGGCTCCGGCAAGACCACCCTGTTGAACCTGGCGGTCGGCCTCACCGACCCGACGGCAGGCACAGTCGCCGTCCTCGGCGGTACGCGGGCCGGGTCGCCAGCGGCGCTCGACGGCATTGCGTTCGTCGCCCAGGACGCGCCGCTGTATCAGAACCTGTCCGTCGCCGACATGCTGCACCTGACCCGCAACCTGAACCGGAACTTCGACCAGGGCTACGCCGAAGTCCGGCTGAACGAGCTGGGCATCCCGTTGAAGCGCAAGGCGGGCAAGCTGTCCGGTGGTCAGCAAGCGCAGCTCGCGTTGACCCTGGCGCTGGCCCGCCGGCCGCGGCTCCTCGTGCTCGACGAGCCGATGGCGAATCTGGACCCTCTGGCCCGCCACGACTTCATGGCCAGGGTCATGACCGCAATGGCCGAGGACGGTGTGTCGGTGGTGCTGTCCTCGCATGTCCTTGCCGAGCTCCAGCGGGTGGCCGACTACCTCATCTTGGTGTCGCAGGGCCGGGTGCAGGTGGCAGGCGAGGTCGACGGGCTGCTCGGCCGCCACCGCGTGCTGACCGGCCCGGCCGACGAAGCTGGAAAGGTCAGGGAATTACCGGGTGTGGTGCACGCCTGGTATGACGCGGGACGGGCTCACGTGTTGGTCAAGACGAACGAAAGCACCCAACCAGTGACGCCGGGTTGGGAGATGCACCCGGTCGGCTTGGAAGAACTCGCCCTTTCCTACCTACGCGACCCCAGCGCGGCAACGCTACGTGGCCCGGCGGGCGGCCGGGGTGTTCAACCAGCGGAAGTGACGAAATGACCACAATGACCGTGCCTGCACGGCTGGAGGAGGATGCTCGCCTGCGGTCCGTGCCGTGGCGCCGCATGGCCTGGGTTACGTGGCGCCAGCACCGCGTCGCACTGGCCGGCGTCGTCGCGTTTCTGAGCGTGCTGTCGGTGTACGTGTGGATTGCCGGCCTTCAGCTCCACCATGCCTACGTCGCCGCAACCGCTTGCCGCCCGTCCGCACCTGCTTGCGCTGACCTGATCACCAACTTCAACAACATGAACCATGTTCTGATTGGTGGCTACGTTCTGCAGATCGTCCCCGCGCTGATCGGGGCGTTCGTCGGGGCGCCGGTGCTCGCCCGTGAGCTGGAGTCCGGCACCTTCCGGTACGCCTGGACCCAGAGCTTCGGGCGGTGGCGCTGGACGGTCGCCAAGCTGATCGCTCTCGGGGTACTAGTGAGCGCCGCGGCCGGTGCCATCAGCGTGCTGTTCTCCTGGTACTACCAGCCGTACTTCGCCACGGGCTACCCGTCGCCTTCCCTTTCCGAGGCGTCCCCGCTCGCTCCCGGCCTGTTCGACCTGCGTGGCGTCTCGTTCGCCGCCTGGACGCTGGTTGCCCTCGCGATCGGCGGCCTGGCCGGGTTGTTCATCCACCGGGTCGTCCCCGCGATCGTTGCCACCCTGGCCGTCTATATGGGGCTCGCCCTGGCGGCTGGGAACTTCCTGCGCCAGCACTACCTGGCGCCGCTGGTCACAAGCACACTGAACGGGGCTGGTTCAGCGAACGGGCCTGGTTCCGCGTTCGTGCTGAGCCAGTGGTGGTCCAAGGGCGGCCATTTCGAATTCCACAGCTGGATGGACGCTCCCCCGAACCTCATCCGAGCCTGTGCCAGTCCACCAACGGGGGGCGGCAAGTCGGCGCCGGTATCCCTCTACCGGTGCTTCGCCCAGCACGGCTATGCGCAGTCGACCACCTACCAGCCGGCCAGCCGGTTCTGGCCGTTCCAATGGATCGAGGGTGGCTGGCTGCTTGCGCTCTCGCTGCTGCTCATCGCCATAACCGTGTGGCTGGTCCGCCGCCGGGTGGCCTGAACGCCATGACCCGACCGCGAGTGGCTCGACATTGACCGACGCCGTGTTGGACAATCAATCGAACCCGGGTCGAGCAATTGGCTCTGAAGGCTCGCGAGCAGCGAATCGTATGCGGTCCTTCGATGACGACAGACGGCAATGCCATCCTCATCAGTGTCGAAGCTGTCGTAGCCGCGTCTTGCGAGCTCGACTCGCACCGCTGATTTCCCGGTCCCCGATACACCGGTAATCCATACGAGACCCACGGTCTAGTGTCGCACCGAACCGAGGTCCATGTGACCCAGTTGGGAATCCATAACCGGGCTCGCGGCTGTAGTCTCGCGCGATGACCACCGTCACGGTTGAGCAGTCGCGAGCTGTTCCGGTCGAACTCCAACGAGCCTTTGCCGCCACGCTTCCGATGCCGCTGACAGCGATCTTCTCCCGACGCTACGGCCTCTTGCCACCAGTGAAGGAAGTTCGCGAACAAGACGGGATCTGGGGCCAAGTCGGACAGACTCGCATTGTTGTCACCACGGACGGCGGAAGGATGCGCGAACAACTGACCCACGTGGAACCTCCGCACTCGTTCAGCTATCGCCTGAGCGATATCTCTGGCCCGATGCGACCGCTGGTCGATTCCATCGACGGATATTGGGAATTCTCTCTTCGGGGTACTGGCACCATGATCACCTGGCGATGGACTCTGCATCCAACGGGTCTTGGGTCACTTGTATTGCCAGTGATCACCTTGATGTGGCGTCGCTACGCAGCATAGGCTCTGGAGTTGCTGTCCGAGCAGCTGCTCGCTGGGCAGTCTGCCTAGGGCGCGCCCGTGCAATGCATCGGCGTTGTAGGGGCTCCGCGGCGTGCCTGCTGTTCTGCCGGCCCAACCGATGTCGGGAAACCACCTACAAAGCGTGGAGAAATCGGATTCATGCACTGCCGACATCAGTTCACGGTCCGGTTGTGGATCGGCTATCGGTCTGCTTTCTGAGCTGAACCGCAGCGAGACCGACGACCGGGTGCTCGCGGAGCAGTACGTACATCATGATGCTGCGGACATGGGCTCGTGAAGGATCGCTCAGCGCCTCGCCACTGGGCTCGGGCACGGCCATCCCGAAGGGCCCGAGGGAGGCGGTCGATCTCGGGACCAGCGGCCCAGCCGTCCAACCAGGGACGGTCACCTCCGTAGTTCCGACACCTTCTCCAGCCATCCCAGCTTTTGTGGGTTGCGGATGGCGTAGATCCGGGTGATTCGGCCGTCCTCGACCACCAGACTGACCGCAGTGGTTTCACCGTCGACATCGAACCGGATGCCCGGCATCCCGTTGAGGCAGGCAGTGGTCGCCATGAGGTCCGGGAGCTCCACCACGCGGGCGAGGAACGCCGCCACCCTCTCGATTCCGGTCATGGGCTTCCGAGCAGCGGTCACGAGGCCGCCACCGTCGGCGATCAGCACCACGTCGGGGGCAAGAACGGCTAGTAGTCCCCGCAGGTCGCCGGAGGAGATGGCGGCCATGAACCTCTCGAGGGTCGCCTCCTGTTGAGCCCGGTCCACCTGCATTCGCGGCCGCCGCGCCGCCACGTGCTCGCGGGCACGGTGTGCGATCTGGCGGACCGCGGCCGGGGACTTGTCCACGATCTCGGCGATCTCGTCGTAGGGCGTCTCGAATACCTCGTGTAGTACGAATACGGCCCGCTCGGCTGGACCGAGGGTCTCCAGCACTGTGAGCATGGCGATGGAGACGTTCACGGCGAGCTCGGCGTCCTCGGACACATCCGGACTGGTGAGCAGCGGCTCGGGCAGCCATTCCCCCACGTAGTCCTCCCGGCGGCGGGACACCGACCGGAGGCGGTTCAGCGCCTGCCGGGTAACGATTCGGACGAGATAGGCCCGCTGGTCTCGCACCTCCGCCTGGTCCACGTCGGCCCACCGCAGCCAGGTCTCCTGGAGGACGTCCTCGGCGTCGACCGCAGAGCCGAGCATTTCGTAGGCGACCGTGAAGAGTAGGCCGCGATGGGTGACGAACGGGTCGTCGGTCATGCCGACGAGGCTAGGGCGAGCGGCTTGAGATCACAGGCGGCCGAGAACTCCTGCGACTCAATGCCCATCGCGACGTTGGAGCGGGCCATGAGGTTGGCTAGCGCAATAAACATGGTCAGCTCCACGAGGGCGGCCGGACCGAGCGCCCTCAGCAGCCGGGCCGACAGTTCGTCACTAACGGTCGGTGGTGTCTGAGTCATGGCCTCGGCGTACTCCATGACCTCGCGCTCCAGCGGGGTGAACACATCCGATACACGCCAGCGGGGAACCTCCCGCGCCTTGTTCACGTCAAGTCCCTGGTTGTGGGCGTGGAAGTAGCCGAAGTCCAGGCAAAAACTGCAGCCGACCAGGCTGGCCGTCGCCATGTGGGCCAACGACTTCAGGTTCTCGTCACACCGGTCCCACTTCTGCGCCTTACGACCGATGCTGAAGGTCAGGTTCAGCACCTTCCGGTTGTGCCACGCCACTCCGACCGGCTCGGGCACCTCGCCGAACATCTTGCGAGACATCCGCTTGACCATCGCGCCGTACAAGCCAGTCAGCTCTGCCTTAGGGATCCTGGGACTGCTGGACATGTCGTCTCCTCCGATTTGATTGCTCTCGGCATAGAGACACCGGCCACACGTCGAACGTGACACAATATCCGGATATTGTTGTCGGCCATGGCTGAACCTGGTCCACAGATGTGTGTTCTGGATTGTGTAGACCCGGTCCTGTGAACGGGTGGCGACCCTGATGCCGTGAGTGGTCCGCTGGCCTCCAATCAGGAATCGTCACACGGCGGCCCGTGTCTCTGACTCCGCAGCGGCGGGGGAAACCCATACGACGATCGCACCGCGACCACAGACCATCATTGGTAGTCGGATTCGCTGCGCGCCCTGACCGGCCGGTTCCGCGAACACCATGGGTTCTTGGCCCAGCTCCATCTGGACCTAATCGACGATCACACCCGGGCCATCGATGGCCCTGTGAACTGTGCCGAAAAGAGAACTCCCAGTGCCACCGAACACCAGGGAGTCCCATTCTCAGCACATTCGTCAGCCTTCGCCTAGCCTATGCGCTGCACCCCGCTTCGGTTGGGGTCAAGGCTGAATGATCCGATCACAGGGGGAGAGTGTGAGGATGTTCTGTAAAGGACTGATGCAGCTTCGAAAGTCAGCGCTTCCGCTGGCAATGGCGACAGTGATGATCACCGGGACCTGCCTCGCGGCCTCGTCGACGACCGCTGCCGCGGCAACGTCGAGCGCCAGCGGCGCCTGGCCCGGGGTCGGCAAGATATGCGAGCCGGGATCCGGTGGTACCTCTACGGTGCGCGGTGTGGGCTCCAAGACCATCAATATCGCCGTCTTCAACGACGCCGCCAACACCGTTACTCCGGGACTCGAGGTGGAGTTCGTCCAACAGGCCAAAGCCTTCGCAGACTGGTGCAACGCCGCGGGGGGAATCAACGGACGCCACATCGTGATCGATGATCGGGATGCTGCACTTTTCAACGCGGCGCAGCAAGTAACAGCGGCCTGCCAGAGCGACTTCATGGCGGTTGGCGGCGGTATGGCCCTCGACCAACCATCCGTCCCGATCCGTGAGCAGTGCGGGCTGGGACAGATCAGCGGCTACGTCGTCTCCAACGCATCGGATCTTGCCACCCTGCAGGTCGACCCGAGCGGCACCAACACGGACTCAATTTCCTCGGGGTGGTTTGGGGCGCTGGCCAAGGCCTATCCGCAGGCGGTCAAGGTGGCCGGCATGGGCGCGGGCGACACCCCCTCGGTCCTCCAACCCGAAACTAAGGACGAGTTCGGCGCCGAGGCGCAGGGTTGGAAGGTCGCGGACTTCCTTGAGCCCCCGGTGTCGGTGGAGAACTGGGCCCCTTACGTCGAGGACTACCAGACCAAGGGAGTCCAAGCGCTATGGCCCGCCGACGATTCCAATTTCACCCCTTTCGCCCAGGCGATGACTACTGCCGGCTACCACCCCGCCTTTGTCATCTTGGGGGTACAGTTCGCCAACTCCCAGACGCAGAAGGCCGTGGTCGACAACCCCACTCTGCCCCCGGTCTATGTCGAGACTCAGTGGTGGCCACTGTCGATGGCCTCACAGAACCCCTCGACCGAAGAGCTCGTGACCATCATGCACAAGTACGCCAAGGGTGACCCGGTCGACTTCGACGACGAGGAGGGAACCGAGGCCTGGCTCCTATGGGCAAAGTCGGCCTCGGCCTGCGGAGCCAGTCTCACCGTGACCTGCGTACTGAACCACGCAGCAGCCACGAAGAACTGGGATGCCGGAGGCATCCAGGCGCCCATTGCAGGCTTGACACTCTCCAATGAGAACCCCCAGCCCTCCCCGTGTTTCGCCATACTCAAGCTGGAAGCCAAGGGGATCATCTACGACAAGGCGATCACCAAGCCAACGCAGTCCATCTGGAACTGCAACCCCAACAACGTCGTCCACCTGACTGCCCAGCAGCAGCAACAACTGAACTCCCTGTGAGCAGGTGAAGGGCGAGCGCATCTCTCACCGCCCGCGATCACGACGGGCGCCGCGAGGTCGCAATACCTCCGGCATTCCCCGGAAGGCGGCCCGATCTAAACTAAATCAGCCTGCAGCCAGAAGCTCTGCCTCCATTCCATCAACTCAAATCGCCAACTGAACGCAAAGGTAACTTCGCACTTTTTCAGCTGCCTATGCACGGTGGCGCCGCGCACGGGACCAGCACTGCCAATCCCCGGTTCATTGTGCATCTCAAGCACGGGGTCACCGCCGACCTGCCCGCGACCGCAGTGCCAGTCGACGAGGCGACACGGCGGCGGGTGATCAGCGCGGTCCTTGACCTTCAAGACCGGCTCGCGGCTGTGCGTTGGCTGGCTTCGGATGAAGGGGGCTTCGTCACCGGCCAGGTGATCCATCTCAATGGGGGAGCCTTCAATGGCCGGTGAGGATCAATCGTGAGCCATACCAACCCCCTGATGCGGGTGCCCTACGACCCCGAACTGCAACCCGCGATCGATGCGTATCCGCCTCCACCGCCGGGCGGCCTGACGCTCGACATGGTTGTTGCGTCCCGCGAGCTCTTCGACGCCGCACCCGGACCGGACCTGCGGAGTGGGCTGGTCGAGGCGATGGACCACACCGTCGCTGGCGTCGACGGGGCCCCTGACAAAGTCGTTACGGTGTTCCGGCGATCCGATTGCGGCCCGGCCCGACCCCTTATGTACATCATTCACCCAGGGGGGATGGTCGTCGGGAACCGCTTTACCGGAATCGACACAGTGTTGGCCTGGGTCGAGAGCCTGGATGTCATCGTGGCCACCGTCGAATACCGCCTCGCCCCCGAATCGCCGCATCCCACCCCCGCCGAGGACTGCTACGCGGGGTTGGTCTGGGTCGCCGACCACGGGACGGAGCTGGGAGGCGATCCGGAGCGGCTGGTCGTCGTCGGCGGCAGTGCCGGAGGAGGTCTTGCCGCCTCCGTCGCGATCATGGCCCGGGACCGGGCGAAGCCGACGGTCCTCGCCCAGCTGCTCATGTGTCCGATGCTCGACGATCGCAACGAGTCAGTCTCCAGCCGCCAGTTCGACGGCATCGGCATCTGGGATCGTCAGATGAACGAGTTGGGCTGGACCGCCCTACTCGGAGCGGGGCGGGGCGGCCCTGGCGTGTCGCCCTACGCCGCGCCGTCCCGCCTGACCGACTTCAGCGGTCTGCCGCCGGCGTTCATAGACGTCGGTTCGGCTGAGGTGTTCCGAGACGAGGCCGTTGACTACGCCACCCGGCTGTGGGCGGCAGGCGTGCAAGCCGAGCTACACGTGTGGGCCGGCGGCTACCACGGCTTCGCAAGCCCGAGCAACGAGTCCCGGCTGTCGCGTCAGGCCCGGGCGGCGCAGGTCAACTGGCTTAAGCGCACCTTGCACCTGTAGCGACCCGCGTGGGAAGTCTCTTGCCTACCGGTGGGCGCCCTCTTCCTTTTCAGGTTGACCGGACAATTGGCGCACACCGGGAGGGTGGTAGTCGCCGATGACGCGACTTACACGATCGACTGACGGAGCGTTGTCTGCTGGGGATCGCCTGGTGCGCTGCGTCGTGGAGGAGCGCTGCAGCGCTCCTCCACGCACCCTTTCCCGCCGTCCTGCTCGTGACCGTCCGCACTGGCGAAGAACTCGAGGCCCGCGTCGAGGTCAACGCGGCGGCCCTGGCAACCCGCCGTCCGACGAGGAGCTGGCGAGGAAGATCCACGGCAACGCCGTGAGGTCTCCCGGAGGAGCGCGCGGGCGAACTCTCGGCCAGAACGCTCGCCCTTCCTGAAACTCAGTACGTCGATGATCTCACCGCGCTGCTGGCCTCGGCAGGGGAGCGAGGAGATCGACAACAGTTACCGCTCCCGGACTGCGTAGGTCAGGTGGGTCACCCGCTGCGTCGGCTCCGCGCGGACCGGTTCCAGGGCCACGCTGGCCGCGTCCACGCCCTCGAACAGGCGGATTCCGGAGCCGAACAGCACAGGTGAGAGCGCAATCGTGAACTCGTCGATCAGGCGGGCGTTCACGTACTCCAGGATAGTTGCGCCGCCGCCGGCGACGCGGACGTCCCGGTTGTCGGCGGCCTCGCGGGCCTGGTGGAGCGCGGGCTCGATGCCGTCGTTTACGAAGTGGAAGGTGGTCCCACCCGGCCGCTCCCAGGGGTCACGCTTCCCGTGCGTGACGACGAAGACCGGCGTGTGGAACGGCGCCTCCTCCGGCCACATCTGCTCGCCGGCGTCGAACATGCGCTTGCCCATCACGCTCGCGCCGGTGCGCTGGAACGTCTCCCGTGCGATGTCGTTGTCCCGCCCTTCCTCGCCGCCCTGGCCAAGCTTCAGGTTCTCCCGAAAGAACCGCTGCGGGAAGATCCACTGCTGCAGTTCCATCCACTGCTGCCCCATCAAGTCCCCGAGGGACCCGGGCGCGATGAACCCGTCCAGCGACATCGACACGCTGAAGAACACTTTCCCCGCCATCAGTCCTCAACTCCCTTCCGAACGATCTCGGCGACGTAGGCAGCCAGGTTGCTCAGGGTCTGCTGGCCGCCGTCGATGGCGTGGTACTTCTCGACCGCCTCGTCGCGAAGCTCCTTCGTAGGGAACACCGTGCGCATCTCGATCCGGGTCGCGGCGCCGTGGGGCCCGAACGTCAAGACCGACTCGAAGGCGTTCGGGTCGCCGCGGGACTCTCCGTGCAGCAGCGCGATCCGCTCCGGCGGGGCGATCTCGGTCCAGGAGATCCACTCCGGGTAGTCGGTCCCGTCCGGGCCGTGCATCATGAAGTCCCACTCCCCGCCGACACGGAACTCGAACGCCCGCGTGGTGGTGGTGAACCCCTCCGGTCCCCACCACCGCGACAGGTGCCGCACCTCGGTGAACGCCTCGAACACCAGCTCCCGCGGGGCACTGATTACCCGCGAGATCACGATCTCGCGGTCGGCCGTGGCGGACTGCGCCGGCGCTCCTCGTCCCGTCGCCCTCATCAGCTACTCCTCCTGCCTTGCCTGCTTGAGGTCCTGCACGTACTCGTCCAGCCGGTCGAAGCTCTCGTTCCAGAACCGCTCGAACCCGCCGGTCCACTCGTGAACGGGTCGCAGTCCGCGGGCATCAAGGCCGTATAGGCGTTGCTTGCCTGCCTTGCGGTCCCGCACCAGTCCGACCTCCCGGAGCACCCGCAGGTGTTTGGACGCCCCCGGCTGGGTCATCCCCAGCTCCTGGGCCAACTCGGTCACCGGCCCCTCACCCGCTCGCAGCAGCACCAGGATCTCCCGGCGCTGCTGCTCGGCGATGGCGTTGAAGACGTCCGACGTCGTCGCTGCTCGTGCCATGACGCAATCATATTCCGATATCGGCATACGTCAAGCCCGGGAGGAATCGGGCGGATCGTGTCAGACGACCATCGTGACCCTTGTCAGCGGCTGCGGATACGCATATCCCGGAGACGGCGGACGCACCGGCAGCGGGCACGGAGGGCGATGGGTGAGAGGACCCACCGGAGGGCCGACTTCGGTTGTTACGCCGGATGGAGCGGGTTGGAGGGTCGCAGCGGGGGCGAGTCGATGAACATCTCGCATTGGTGCGCTCTTAGGTGGTGGTGGCGCTGGAGACGCCCGAGCTATTGACCCAGACTATACACCTAGTGTATTGTTGGAAGACATGAGTGTTCCCCTTGCCCTGTTGGGCCTACTCGAGCGTGAACCGAGCTATGGCTACGACCTCAAGCGCGACTATGACGCCTACTTCGGCCGAGGCAAACCGCTTCAATTCGGCCAGGTCTACGCCACTTTGGCCCGACTCACTCGTGACGGGAAGGTCGCGCCGGGAGAGACGGAGGCTGGAGGTGGACCTGATCGAAAGCTGTACGCCATCACGGACGGCGGGAAGCACGAATTCGAGACGTGGCTGAGCCACCCAATCGAGCCCGCGCCACACCTCCAAACTGATCTCTTCGTCAAGGTGGTCTTCGCACTCATGTTGGGCCGTTCAGCCGAGCGCTACCTGGACACCCAGCGGGCGGCACATCTGGGCAGGATGCGTGAGCTGACCTCCCTCAAACGCCACGGCGACCTGGTCGACACGCTCTTGGCCGATCATGGCCTCTTCCACCTCGAGGCCGACCTTCGCTGGATCGACATGACGGCGGCTCGGCTGCCGGCGTTGGCCGAGGTGGTGGTGCCGTGAGTACGGCAAGCGGTTCCGATGTGATGCTCGCGCGCGGTACGGTCCTCCAGGCCCGGGACCTCGTCCTGTCATTCGGGGAAACGCCAGCGCTTCGTGGGGCGAGCCTCGTGGTGAAAAAGGGCGAGGTCCTCGCGATGATGGGGCCGAGCGGCTCGGGCAAGTCAACGTTGCTTCACTGCTTGGCGGGCATCCTCGTTCCCGACTCGGGCGAGATTCACGTCGACGGCGAGCGCCTCGACTCGATGAGCGAGAAGCAGCGGAGTTCGTTGCGACGAGACCGTTTCGGTTTTGTCTTCCAGTTCGGCCAGCTCGTACCCGAGCTCACTGCCGAGGAGAACGTCGCGCTACCGCTCCTTCTCGGGGGAACTCGCCGCCGGGAGGCTCTGCGCGTCGCTCGAACCTGGTTCGAACGGCTTCAACTCGAGGGCTTGGAACGTCACCGCAGCGGAGAGATGTCAGGTGGGCAGGCGCAGCGCATCGCGCTGGCGCGTGGAATGGTCGCCCAGCCCGAGGTGCTCTTCGCCGACGAACCGACGGGATCACTGGATTCGCTGACCGGAGAGCACGTCATGGACCTTATGACCTCCGTGGCCCGTGAGGAGGGAACGACGGTCGTCCTCGTCACCCACGAGGCACGCGTCGCCGCCTACGCAGACCGCGAAGTGATACTGCGCGACGGGGTCGTGACCTCGACCGAAAACATGCTCGGATGATCCGACTCGGGCTCCGGCTCAGCTTGAACGGAGGCAAAGAGGCCATGGTCCGCGTCTTCGTCACCGCGGCAGCCGTCGCCCTCGGCGTCGGCCTGCTGCTGGCCTGCCTGGCCGGGGTCAACGGGCTCCACGCCCAGACCGACCGTGGAGCGTGGCTCGACACCTCGGCGCAGGCTTCACCGTCGACGTCGGGAACCTCGACCTCCGACCGGCTGTGGTGGCTGTCGAGCTCCGACCAGTTCGGCAGCCAGGCGATCGATCGGGTCGACGTTGCCGCCGCCGGACGGAACGCTCCGGTCCCGCCCGGTATTGCCCACCTGCCCGGACCCGGTGAGTATTACGCCTCGCCGGCCCTCACGACGCTCATTGCGTCGCAGCCGGCGAACGAGCTTCGGGACCGGTTTCCGGGGCGCCAAATTGGGACCATCGGCGCAGCGGCGCTTCCGTCCCCGAATTCCTTGATCATCGTCATCGGCCACACCGCCCGCCAGCTCTCGCGGACACCTGGTGCGGTCAAGGTGGGCGCCATCCAGCGCACGTTGGCCAACTGCTACGCCTGCCAGAATCCCATCGGGAGCGGACCTGTTCTGCAGTGGATCCTGGCTGGGGGAGCCGTCTTCCTGTTGCTGCCCGTGCTCATCTTGATCGCGACGGCGAGCCGGCTGTCGACGGCGCGGCGTGAGGAGCGCTTCGCCGCCATGCGGCTTGTCGGCGCTACGCCCCGGCAGATTTCTGTGGTCTCCGCGGTGGAGGCAGCGGTGGCGGCGCTCGTGGGCGTCACAGCCGGCTTCGCACTCTTCTTCATCTTCCGACCGGTGCTTGACCACGTGCCGTTTACCGGAGCACCGTTCTCTGAGGGCGACCTATCGTTGCACGGAATCGACATCGTGCTCGCCGTGATCGGCGTCCCGGTCGCTGCGGTCATGTCCGCGCACCTCGCTCTGCGCCGGGTCAAGATATCGCCGCTCGGTGTGAACCGGCGAGCGTCGTCCCGCCCACCCCGGATCGTACGAATCATCCCGCTCCTCGCCGGTATCGCAGTGCTCGCATACTTCGACGTGCATGGCAAGCCGGGCAGCAATGGGGGTCAGCTTCTCGAGCTGCTCGTGGGCTTCGCGCTCCTTGTCGTGGGGCTGGTTCTCGCTGGACCGTGGCTCACGACCGCTGGTTCCCGACTCATGACGAAGCGGGCCAGTCGACCCGCCACGCTCATCGCCGGTCGCCGGCTACTCGACAATCCCAAAGCGGCTTTCCGGTTCATCAGTGGGCTCGTGATCGCCCTTTTCGTTGCTAGCGCCTTGATCGGGGCGCTCAGCTCCATCGCCTTCGTCAGCAGCTCTGGAGGAGGGAGCGCGGGAAAAGACACCCTCGCCGAACCGTTCTGCAGCTTCTCGACGTCGAACTGTCCCGCTTCCACGCAAGTACCTTCGGTCCCAGGCCAGGTGATGGCCGAGCTCCACTCGACCCCGGGCGTGCGTGGCGTGGCGGTGGTCCACCAGAGCCCGTCCCAAGCTCCGTTGGGGAACTCGTTCGGGATGGTCGCGTGCGACCAGCTGGCCAAGACCCCCGCCATCGGCACGTGCGCTCCAGGAGCGACGGTGGCCAGTATCGGCTACTTCCTTTCGAACCTCCTCGGGCACAACTCGCATGCGTCGTCGACGGCCTGGTCATCGGCGCGCCTATCAGCGGCGAAGGCCGCGCTCCTCCCCGTTGACGCGATTGTCGTCGCCACCGACGGGTCCTCGAGATCGATCGAACGGGTACGGACCACGCTCGAGCGGGCGTTTCCCTTTCAGGGAGCACCGCTCGGAGTCGAGTCACTCGATCCGTCTGAACGCGCGCCTGCTTACGATGATCCAGGACATGACCGACGTGATCATCGTGGCCAGTCTCATGATCGCCGCCTGCAGTCTGGCGGTGAATATCGTCGCCGGGTTGGGCGAGCGCCGGCGCCCGTTCAGCCTGCTCAGGCTCACCGGCGCCTCCACTGCCCTTTTGCACCGTGTCGTCGCACTGGAGAGTGCGCTGCCACTCTTCCTGGTGGCCACCGTCTCGATCACAGTGGGGCTTGTGGCGGCTGCCCTCTACCTTCACTCCCAGGTCGGCATCTCGTTCAGCACCCCGGGAATCGGCTACTGGGCGACTGTCATCGGTGGACTTGCGGTTTCGCTCGCCATCATTGCCTCGACATTCCCGCTCCTGAACCGGATGACGGGACCCGAGGTCGCCCGCAACGACTGACTAAGCGGTACGGGTTCGGAGAAGGAAGCCGACTCCGAGGTGAGGGGAGTCCGCTGCCGCAGAGGGCCGAGGCCGCCGCGCAGTAGAAGCCCAGGTTGTCGGGCTGATGGTGGAATCTCCGTTTGGTATGCGTGGTCCGAAAGCTCTGCGGTGTACTCCACGGGCCACTGATCGTGGAGCAGATCTACGATCGTGAAGACAACGTCGGCGATGGTCGGTTTCCCTGCGGGTCTTCGATTCTTGGGAGGACGTCTTGTACCTGCGGTACAGAACGTGAAAGCGGACGTCCGGCTCCGAGCGCGCCGAGAGGTCACTCGACAAGAAGAGGATGGTGACACCCATGACGGATGAGAGCGAGCCGGTTAGCTTCGACAGGGACGTGAGGCCCCTGTTTCGTCCGCACGACCGAGAATCGATGCAACCCCGCTTTGATCTCTGGTCTTATGACGATGTCAACGCCAACGCGACGGCGATAGTTGCCCAGCTGCGCGCGGGCACAATGCCTTGTGACGGCGCTTGGCCTGCGGAACAAGTCGACCTCATTCAACGATGGGTGGACACTGGAAAGGCACGCTGACAGGAGTCCTCGCTACGATCTGGGACCGAGTGGGGAGATAAGGCCACCACACGCAACTCAACCTTGCTAAGAACAGTGGTTCGAATGCTCGACGAGGAGAAGTGTTCCCGCGACACTACAGCGTCCGAGGGGCCCTCGACGAGGATCTGTTTCGTACCAAATGGGTCAACCTCACGCCGTAGGTGGTTGCTTGCAGCCGATGGCCGGAACGCGCAGACTGATTTGCGGCAAAGTCAGGGTCAGAGTTAAGACGCAGTGTGAGCCGAGTTGCCCTTTGGGAGCCGACTGCCTTGTCTGGCCAGGTCTGGTCGCTTCCGGCGCCGCCCTCGGGAACGTGAGGTTGGAGCTTCGACCACCGAACATTGTTAGCGAGGTGATCCCGCTCTCGGCTTGGTCGAAGTGCTGACTCCAGTGTGGATCCCATCCTCCGCACGGCGGACCCGCTCGATAATTTCAGTGAGGTCCGATCCGGAGATTGTCTCCTTCTCAAGAAGGGCGGCGATGACCGCGTCGAGAGCTCGACGGTTTTCGTTCAACAGTCGGCTCGCCCTGCCCTCCGCCTCGGTGAGGAGCCGGCTCACTTCCTGGTCGATGACCTGCTGGGTGCCCTCGGCGAAGGGTCGCTCTTGGCTGAATGGGGACCCGCTCAGATAGGAGGGCTGGTCGGATCCATAACCGATCGGTCCCAGCAAGGGCGACAGACCCCACTCCCGGACCATCTTGATGGCCAGGTCGGTGGCACCGGACAGATCACTGGCCGCTCCCGTGGAGGCCTCACCGATCACCAGGTTCTCCGAGGCACGGCCCCCCAGTCGGATGGCGAGCGAGTCGAGCAGGTAGCTCTCGGCGTACAGGTGGCGCTCGTCGACCGGCAGCTGCTCGGTGACGCCCAACGCCCGTCCGGCAGGAAGGATGGTGATCTTGGCCACCGGGTCGGCGTGCTCGGACAGGAAGGCGACCAGGGCATGGCCGGCTTCGTGGACAGCCACCGAATGCTTTTCCTCGGGGAGGAGGGCATTGGAGGCGTCCCGCCGGCCGAGGATGATTCGGTCCCGGGCCTCGTCGATGTCCCCGGCAAAGATGACGTCCCGGTCGTCCCGAACGGCCACGATGGCCGCTTCATTGATCAGATTTGCCAGGTCTGCCCCCGAGAACCCGGGAGTGGCCCGGGCCACAGCATCGAAGTCGACGTCCGGAGCGAGATGCTTGCCCTCCTCGTGTACCGCCAGGATGGCGGCCCGTTCGGCTTGGTTGGGCAGGGGGATCTCGACCTCCCGGTCGAATCGGCCCGGTCGCAGGAGTGCGGGGTCGAGGACCTCGGGGCGGTTGGTGGCTGCCATCACCACCACCCCGGTGCTGGGGTCGAAGCCGTCCATCTCTGCCAGCAGCTGGTTGAGGGTCTGCTCCCGCTCGTCGTTGGAGACGATGGACCCGCCCCGGCGCTGGCCGATGGCGTCGATCTCGTCAATGAAGATGATCGACGGGGCCCGCTTGCGAGCATCGGCGAACAGGTCCCGCACTCGGGAGGCGCCCACGCCCACGAACAACTCGACGAAGCTCGACCCGGTGAGGGCGAGGAAGGGCACGCCCGCCTCGCCCGCCACCGCCCGGGCCATGAGGGTTTTACCCGTCCCCGGGGGGCCCACCATGAGCACCCCTCGTGGGCCGATGGCACCCGCCCGGACGTAGCGTTCGGGATGGCTGAGGAAGTCGACGACCTCGGAGACTTCGCGCTTGGCACCTTCATATCCGGCAATGTCTGAGAACCGGGTAGTGGGTTTTTCCTCGTCGTAGACCTTGGCCTTGGACCCTCCGATGCCCATGAGTCCCCCGGCCAGCCGCTTGGAGTTCCTGCGCCCGATCCAAATGAAGAAGGCGATGAACAGAAGGAGGGGGAGGAACGAGAGGAGGTTGGTTAGAAGGGCCGAGCCCTGCCCCACCCCGGTGACGCTCACATTGTGCGCCTTCAGTGTCGGGGCGAGCTGGAGGTCTGTGATGGCTGTCGGGATCTGGCTGGTGTAGTCGTCGCCACCCTTAAGGGTGCCGGTGACGGCCCCACCTGGGTTGACCGAAGCGGTGAGCACCTGGCCCGAGTCGACCTCGGACACGAACTTCGAGTAGCTCAAGCTCTTGGTCGTGGTGCTCGACATGTGAGGAATGGAGAACAGCAGCAGCGAGATGAGAATGCCCGCAGGCAGGAGCCACATCCGCCACCGTGGTGGGGGAGGGGGTGCGGGTGCGGCGGGTCGTTCGTTGGGCTCGCCTGGTTTGGCTGCTCCGGTGAAATGACGGGTTGTGAGCGTCATGGCTGGCTCTCCCTTGGCTGAGGGGATGATCCTTCAACGGCGAGGACCCAGTGCCGGGTCTCCTTTGCAACCTCAGCGGACATTCTGTGCCAGCGTGAGCTTATGTGCTCACTACTCGGTTATTCGAGCCGTAGGGCCTCTCGAAATCGCGGCAGGTCGTCCGGCACCTGGGCCGCCGCCGTGATTCACCTTCGTCCGCACCGTGGCCCTTCCGGCGGTCGTCCACGAATTCCTCGAGAACCGACAAGGCCGGTAGCAACAAGGCGCCCTTCAGGTCCGTAGCGGGCCAGGGGACCAACCAATGGAGCGGGTGAGGCGCAGGGAATCTGCTGCGTTCGTAGGGCGGGAATGGGCTGAAAGGAGACTCGGCCGGGGAGGTAGGAGAGACGGCCAGGACTGCGAGTGGCGATGGCGCGAGGCCACGTCCTGCCGCCAGCAGACGGCCGGATTACAGTGTAATCTGAACCAGGGAGAGAGGCTGAGAACGTACATGGGCTGGGATTTCGAGACCGATGCCGAATTTGCCGGACAGTTGGCCTGGATGCGCGGGTTCATCGACCGAGAGCTGATTCCACTCGAACCGATCTTCGACGAATTGCCGCAGGATGAATGGCGGGTGGCCAAGGGGTACCTACAAGACCAGGTGAAAGCGCAAGGCCTATGGGGTGCCTTCCTTGACCCAGAACTCGGGGGGAGTGGATTCGGGCAGCTGAAGTTGGCACTGATGTCGGAGATCATCGGCCGGTGCATGATGTCGATGACCATCTTCGGGGTCCAGGCTCCCGACAGCGGGAACATGGAGCTCCTAGCCCACGGGGCCACCGATGACCAGAAGGAACGCTGGCTCTGGCCCAACCTCCGTGGTGAGATATCCAGTGCCTTCGCGCTCACCGAGCCCTTTTTCGCCGGTTCGGATCCCACCGTCATCGGCACTACGGCAATCTCCGACGGTGACGAGTGGGTGATCAATGGGCGCAAGTGGTTCATCACCAACGCCTCGGTGGCCGACATTGTTCTGGTGTTCGCCGAGACCAGCCCGGATGGCCGTCCGCACCATCACGCCTCGATCTTCATCGTGCCGACAGGAACGCCGGGCATGGAGATCGTCCGCGATATCGGCACCATGGCACATCCCGACGTTACCTACGGTCGACCGGGGAACCACGCCGAGATCGTCTTCCGTGACTGCCGGGTTCCGGCCGATCACATGATCGGCCGGCCCGGGGATGGCTTCGTTCTGGCCCAGCAACGCCTGGGGGGAGGCCGGATCCATCACGCCATGCGTTGGCTCGGGATGGCGCAGCGATCCCTCGACATCATGGGCGAGCGGGCCGTGTCTCGAACGTCACACGGCAAACTGCTGGCCCAGCATCAGATGATTCAGGACTACGTCGCGCTCTCCCACACGGAGATCCAGGCTGCCCGCCTCCTGACCTTCCAGACGGCATGGAAGGTCGACAAGCACGGGGCCGCGGCGGTTCGCGCCGACCTCGGGATGGTCAAGGCCCACGTGTCGAAGGTCGTTCTGGCGGTCCTCGACCGGACGATCCAAGTGTGCGGCGCTCTCGGCTATTCGAGTGACCTGCCGGTGGAGGCGTGGTACCGCATGACCCGTTTCGGCCCTATCGGCGACGGACCCGACGAGCTGCACAAATCGGTGCTCGCCCGCACCCTGTTGAAGGGGTACCAGCCGGTCGAGGGTTGGCCGACCGAACACATCCCTAGCCGCCGACCGGCGGCGGAGGAACGGTGGGCCGAACTACGGGTCGGAGCGGGGCTGGGATGATAGGAGGCGATCGTCAACCAGGGACAAGGGCGACGGCCATGACCGATCGCCCCGGTGCCTCGTCGTCGTGGCGGCCGGGGGCGGTGTTCTTTGACTTCGCCGGCACGCTGTTCAGCGACCGGGCCCTGCGAGACGCACACCTCGATCAGCTGCGGTTCGTGGCCGCCACCATCGGTGTGGACGCGCCTGATCAGCAGCTTCGTTCCGCCTATCGCCGAGGGATGGCCGAGAGCTACGGCGGCATGGGCTCGACACCTGCCTATCGGCACCGTTTGCTGTTCGCCGAGGCATTCATGGCAATGGCGCGTGACCTGGGCGGGGCCATCGACGAGCCCATCGCACAGGAGGCGGTCGATCGCCAGTACCGAGCGACGGTCGAGCACGCGAGGTTGCGGCCAGACGCTCGGGCGACGCTGGGTGCTTTGCGTCAAGCGTCCGTCCACGTGCAGATCGTCTCCAACATCGACGATGAGCAGTTCCACCCGTTGATCAACCGGCTTGGCCTGAACGACGTCGTCGACGCGGTCACCAGTTCCGACGAGGCCGTGTCCTGTAAGCCTGATCCCGGCATCTATCAGGTTGCGTTGGACAAGGTGGATTGCCGTCCTGCCGACGTGCTGTTCGTCGGCGACAGTCTGCGCCACGACGTGGAAGGGCCGGCCGCCATGGGCATGCGCACCGCATGGATGGTGGAGGATGCCTCCCACCCCGATCCGGGCGACATCCGGCCCGACTTCGTGGTACGCCGCCTCGCCGAAGTGGCGGGCCTGGTTGGTGTCGAGGTCGGCCGGTGAGCACTGAAACGCTCGAGCGCTACCTCGATGAGAACCTGGGTGGACATGTTCCGATCGCTGTGGATGCGATCAAGGGTGGTGGCTCGTGCGAGGTCTTCGCGCTCGACCGCGGTCCGTGCCACTGGGTGCTGCGGCGGGCCCCCCGTCATGCCAGCTCGGCCACCGCCCACGATGTGCTCCGTGAGTTCCGTATCCTCGACGCCATCAAAGACGAGGCTGTCCGTATCGCCCGACCCGTTCTGTCGTGCTGCGACATCGACGTCTTTGAGACACCCTTCTACGTCATGGAGCGCATTTCCGGATCGCCCATCCGCTCCACCGTGCCTGCCGGCTGGGCCGCCGCGCCGGAGACGCACGGAGCGGCGCTCGAGGAGCTCATCGATGCCCTGGCGGCGATCCATGCTGTGGACTGGGAGGCATGCGGGCTGGGCGATCTGGCCCGCACCGGTGACTACCTGCCCCAACAACTGACCCGTTGGCTCACCCAGCTCGACGGCTACGGCGGCCGCGATCTGCCCGGTGCCCGTCGAATCGCCACCTGGCTGGGGGAGCATCGTCCCATTCCGCAGGCGAGCGCCCTGTGCCACGGTGACTACAAGCTCGACAACGTCCTGTTCGCACCGAAGCCACCGCCCCAGCTGCTGGCGGTGGTCGACTGGGAGATGGCGGCGATTGGCGACCCACTGGTCGATCTGGCCTGGGCCCTCATCTTCCACCCGGGGTCGGAAGGAACCATGCCGCTCGGAAGGGCGAGAGATCCGAAGTTTGCCCTTGATCACGCCCCCGACCGCCAAACCCTGATTGAGCGGTATGCCCTGAGATCGGGTCGCGACGTTTCGGCAATCGGTTGGTACGACGTGTTCGCCCGATGGAAGCTGGCCATCGTCCTCGAAGGCAGCTACGCCAAGTACCGACGCGGCCTCTCCGACAATCCATTGCACGAGCTGTTCGGGCACCAGGTCGATCTGCTGCTCGACAGCGCGACGGGGATGCTCGAACGCAAAGGAGCGCTATGACCTGTTCTGAACCATGTCGTCATCGGGGACCCGATCTGGCGTCCCCGGCCGGATCGGGCGTGCGCTGATGCGTGCCTGGCAAGTGCGGGCCAAGGGTGAGCCGATCGAGGTGCTCCACTCCGTCATCCTGGAACCGCCGGAGCCCGGACCCGGCCAGATCCGCATCCACGTCACCGCCGCGGGCATCGGGCTTCCAGACGTGCTCATGTGCCGCCACACTTATCCCCTCACGCCGCCGCTGCCCTTCATCCCCGGACAAGAGGTATCCGGCGTGGTCACGGCGATCGGCGAAGGCGTGGAATCGCTGGTCGGCGATCGGGTCATGGCCGTGACCGCATTTCAGGACGGGTTCGGCTCCTTTGCCGAAGAATGCCTGGCTCCGACCTCCTCCGTCTTTCCGGTACCGGACGGGCTTGACGATGTGGAGGCGGCCGGGTTCTGGATCCCGCACCTCACCGGGTGGATCGGGCTGGTCGAGCGTGGACGCCTGGCCGGCGCCGAGTGGCTCGCCGTACTGGGCGCGGCCGGGGGGAGCGGGATCGCCGCTGTCCAGCTCGGGCGTCTGCTCGGCGCGCGGGTCATCGCCGTGGTCGGCGACGAGGACCGGGCGGCGTTCTGCCGGTCACTTGGCGCCGAGGCGACGATCAATCACCGCGATGGTCCGCTGGCCCCCGCGCTGCGCGAGCTCACCGACGGCCATGGCGCCGACGTGATCTTCGACCCGGTCGGCGGTCCCCTGGCCGAGGACGCCGCCGGTGCGCTCGCACGGCACGGCCGGTGGCTGGCCGTGGGATTTGCCAGCGGAACGTGGCCGAATGCCGAAACGCACCAGTTGGTATGGGCCAATGCCACGCTGATGGGGGTATTGGCGGCGGGAAACAGCCAAGCCGAGCTGGACAACATCCATGCCAGCCTGGCTGCTCTTGTGGGCGAGGGCGGGTTGCGCAACGCGGTGACCGAGCGGATCCCCTTCGACGATCTTCCCGGTGCGCTCCAGCGCATGGCCGATCGGCGGGTCATTGGAAAGATGGTCATGGTGCCATGACCGTCGCCAGGCAGGCCTGAAGAGTGATGAGGCAAACCGATCTGGACCTGGACGCCCACGAGATCGTCTCGGCAGCTGTTGACATCTTCGAGGAGTCAGGGCTCGACGCGGTCAGTATGCGGAGCGTGTCCACCCGACTCGGCGTGTCCCCTGTCCCGCTCTACAGCCGGGTCGGCAACAAGGACGCACTGGTCGATGCCATCGCCGATCGCTTGCTGGCCGATCTGGCGCCACCCGGGACCGATGACGAAACATGGGAGGACTACGCGGTCCGCTGGGCCCGGGAGCTTCGGAGCCGCCTGGGCCAAGCCCGCGACAGCCGACTCATCCTCTCGCTCGGTCGCGGCGCCTACGTGGAGGCGTCTGTTCCCCTGGTGGCGGCGATGCGACGATCCGGATTTGCCCCCGACGCGGCGATGCAGGCCTGCCGCGTCCTTATGTGGGCCATCGTCGGCTTCGGCGCGGTGGAAACGGGCGCCAGGCCAGGGCGTCGCCGACGCCGGGGTCGTCCGGGCGGTGATCCGACCGGTGTCAGCCGGACCGAGATCGACACTCTGTTCGACCTCCACGTGCGGTACCTGATCGAGGGTATCGCTGGCGATGCCGCCGCAGAGGGCGCTGCCGCCTCTGGGCGGATCCACCCGGGTGGAGCAGGTCGGTGACCATCCCCAGCCTGAGCGCGGCCGGGAAGGTCGTTGTCGTCACCGGTGCCAGCAAGGGCCTGGGCCGGGCCATGGCGTTGGGGTTTGCCGAAGCGGGGGCAGACGTGGTGGTCGCCAGCCGGAAGCTGGCGCAGTGCCAGCAGGTGGCAGACGAGGTCACCACCCTGGGACGCCAGGCCTTGGCCGTTCGGTGCCATGTCGGCGACTGGAACCAATGCGAGGAGCTCGTGGACACGGCCGTCGCCCGGTTCGGACGGATCGATGTCCTGGTCAACAACGCCGGCATCGCCCCTGTCCCACCCTCGCTGTTGGGTGTAACGGCTGAACTGTTCGACAAGACGGTGGCGGTCAACCTTCGTGGCCCCCTGCGGCTCACCGCGCTGGCCGTCGAACACATGCCGTCGGGTGGATCGGTGATCAACATCAGCTCCAAGGCGGCACTGCATCCGACCTCGTTCACGGTCGTCTACGCCGCGGCCAAGGCCGGGCTGAATGCACTCACCAAGGCGGCGGCCCAGGAGTTCGGCCCGAGAGGTATCCGGGTGAATGCCATCGTATGCGGCACGTTCCAAACCGACAGTTTCCACAGCTCGATGCCGTCGGAGGAGGCGCAAGCCGAGATGGCAGCACGGGTCAGCCTGGGCCGGATCGCATCGGCCGACGAGATCGTGGGGTCGGCGCTTTATCTGGCCAGTGATGCTTCGTCCTACCTGACCGGTGAACTGATCTTGTTGGACGGCGGCTGACCACCGACTGGTGGATGCACAAGGCGAACGCGCCATGAGGACAACGGAACCAACGAGAAGGAGCGAGCGATGACCGATGCACGGAACGACCCGGTCGGACCGGGACGGGTGGCGGTGGTGACCGGCGCGGCCAGCGGGATTGGGCGCGCCCTGGCCATGACCTTCGCCGACGCAGGGTCCAGGGTCATGGTCGGAGATATCGACGGACAGGAGGCCGAGGCTGTCGCCGCCGGCATCAGGGACGGTGGGGGTCAGGCCGAAGCCTGTACCGTCAATGTCGCCGATGCCGCGTCAGTCGAGGACCTGGCCGCACACACGCTGGCCCGGTTCGGGCGCGTAGACGTGCTCTGCAACAACGCCGGCGTATCAACCTTCAATCTGATCCAGGACCAGACACTCGACGATTGGCGCTGGGTGTTCGACGTCGACCTGTGGGGAGTGGTGCACGGTCTGCAAAGCTTCCTGCCCGTCTTTCGCCGGCAAGGTACCCCTGCGCACATCGTCAATACGGCTTCCATCGCCGGACTGCTGAGTGGTGTGGCCTTTATCGGCCCCTACGCCGCCGCCAAGGCCGCAGTGGTGTCGATCTCCGAGACGCTCAACCAGGAGTGTGCCATCGCCGGGTTGCCCATCGGCGTAAGCGTGCTGTGCCCGAGCTCCGTAAATACCCAGGTCATGGAGTCGGAGCGCTCGCGTCCCGCGGCGCTGGGGGTTGAAAAGCGAATGGAGCCAGCCGAAGCGGTGCGGCTGGCGATCCGCGACTCCTTCACCGGCCCCACCGGGTTGTCCCCGGACCAAGTGGCGGAGCGCACTCTGGAGGCAATCCGAGCCGGCGAGTTCTGGATCATCACGCACCCGGGAGAGCGCCCGGCGGTCGAGACTCGGTTCACCACCGCTCTGGCCCACTTCCCTCCTGCGCTCGGTCCAATGGAGGGGAATGGATGAGAAACGAAGTCGAGGTGGGGGCATCCTCGGGCTAATAGCGGGAAACTACGTCCGGGTCCAGGTCTTGACCCCGGCAGGCGTAGTGGTCGCGATAAGCAACTCGGGATCGTGCGGGAACTGACCGGCATCGTTGCTGCTGCCGCCGGAGACCCCATCCTGGCCGAGCGCACCTGGGTGCTCATCACCGAGTCGCCCGAAGGCGGATTGGGAATCGGCGGGCATGCGAATACTGGATCTGACATCGCCCAAGCCGCTAGGAGCGACCTAGCCGAACTTGCCGACCGAGGGACGGACGGGAAGGAGACGTTAGGCGCGATGGCCGGCAGAGCGGTCGGACCGATGGAGCAGGTCAACCGTCAGTACGAGCCGGGCAGGGCTCGACGCCGCCGTCGAAGATAGTCACGTTCGGGGGTGTTGTCGGTGCGAGTGATGGCCGCTTCGTATGCTGTGGCAGCTTCCGACTCGCGACCAAGGCGGCGGAGCAGGTCAGCCCGGATGGCGTAGAACAGGTAATAGCCATCGAGATCGAGGTCGTCCACGAGCCTGAGCCCGGCACCAGGGCCCTCCACCTCTGCGACGGCTACGGCCCGGTTGAGCAGCACGATGGGGCTCTGGTCGAAGGCTGCCAGCTGGTCATAGAGCTGTACGATCTGGGGCCAGTCGGTGGCCGCGAGAGTCGGTGCATCGGCGTGGACGGCATTGATCGCTGCCTGAATTTGGAACCGCCCGGGCCGGTTCTTCTGAAGGCACTGTCGGAGCAGAGTTTGGCCTTCGGCAATCAGCTCTCGGTCCCACAGCCCTCGGTCCTGGTCGGCCAGCAGGACGAGCTCCCCGTCGATGTCGGCCCGCGAACTCCGGCGTGACTCGATGAGCAGCATCAGCGCGAGGAGGCCCACGACCTCAGACTCATCGGGCATGAGTTCGGCCAGAAGCCGCCCGAGGCGGATGCCCTCGACACAGAGGTCGGCGCGGGCCAGCCGCCCCCCGGAGCTGGCCGTATGACCTTCGTTGAACACGAGATAGACCACCGAGAGCACCGCGTCGAGCCGTCCCGGAAGATCGGCTTCGGCCGGCAGCTGGAACGGTATCCCGGCGTCTCGAATCTTGCCTTTGGCCCGGCTGAGTCGCTGGGCCATGGTGGGCTCGGACACCAGAAACGAGTGTGCGATCTCGGCGGTGGTGAGGCCACCGAGCAGGCGGAGGGTGAGCCCGACCTTCGCGCCAGCTCCGAGGGCGGGGTGACAGCACGTGAAGATCAGACGCAAGCGATCGTCGCTCACGATCGATTCCTCCCTGATGGATGTCTCGCCGGCCAGCAAGACGGCTTGAGCGTGCCGATCATGGCGGGATGCCTCGCGACGAAGGCGGTCGATGGCCCGATTGCGGGCCGTCGTGATGATCCAGCCTGAAGGGCTCGGGGGTGGGCCCGACACGGCCCATCGCTTAGCGGCAACAGTGAAGGCATCCTGCACCGACTCCTCGGCGATGTCGATGTCACCGAACATCCGGATCAGGACGGCGACAGCGCGACCGTGCTCCTCGCGGAAGACCTGCTCGATTGTCGCAACCCACGGATCGGGCATAGCGAGGTCAATCGCCGGCGTTCCCTGTGGTGGCGGAGTTTTGGAACGGACGCACCTCAACGGGGAGCGTGGTCGCAGCGGACAGCTTCCGTCCCCATTCGAGGGCGACGTCGAGGTCCGGAGCATTGATGATGTCCAGGCCGCCAAGGTGCTCCTTCCCTTCGACGTAGGGCCCATCGGTCATGAGGACCTCACCGTCCTTTACCCGGACCACCGTGGCAGTTGTGGGCGGAAACAGGCCATCGGCAAACACCCAGGCGCCGGCCCGTGTCATCTCCTCTCGGAGCACGGCCAGCTTGCGACCGATCTCATCGAGGTCCACCGAGGCGGGCGGTGGGCCATCAGGCTGGTAGATGCTGAGCAGGTACTGTTTCACGGGGGAACCTCCTTGGTCCACTGGCGGCCGTCGACCGCTCACCCTCTATACGAACGACATCTCATCAGATTGACATGTTCGACGGGATTTTCTCGCCGGGAGCCCAAAAAACAGCGACGGACGAACTGCCCTGCCGGGGGGACATGGTGGAACTGGTTGAACTACCACCATGGTCGCCGAGCTCTCCACGGGTTGGATCCGCATCCATTCCGGACTACTTTGCCGCGACGTCCCCACCGAGGACAGTCGAGGCAACTCTGCCGACACGTTCAGGGTCGGCGATCACTCCCAAGGGGCGTTGACCGACGGAATGAGTTTGCGCCCGACCGAAATAGCCGCGATCACGATCGAGCGGGACATCCACCTGGAGTCACTCGACGGAGCCGGATCAGGTGATGGTCCGAGGTGTGTTGGCCTCATCATCCTAGGAGTGGCAGGTCACCTTCACGAGTCGCGTCCTTGTGCCACCTCGAGCCTGGACAGGGACTCGGCAGGACATGACCCACGTCAGGAATACCCGCTCCAGACCCACCCGGCCTTGGGTATTCGAGTCGGCAGGAGGCACTTCTCTTGCGTGGGTCCTCGAAGCGAGACTCGGCCCGATCGAGAGGACTGGGACAGGATGGCGATAGCCGGACGAGACGACGTGGTCACGACGCTTCCGTGAGATGAATTGCGTACGTGGTCGAGGGGGCGATGAGGGCACCGCCATGGTTGGCGGCACCGCCATGATTGGCGGCACCGCCATGGTTGGCGGCAAAAGACATTGGGGGGGCTAGGGACAGAGACGCGCTCCCCGTTGACCGGCACCGGCCGAGTCTGGCGCCTTTCGCTCATACAACGGCATTGCCTCTCTCGTCATACCCGTGTGAACGGCACCGACTCTTGGTCGAGGGGGCCGACCCTCGCACGCAAGGATCGGTTCACTGACGGGACCCGCCCTCGGTCATGCAGCCCGGCGCAGTGGAGCAGGAAATGAGCTGTCGACAGCCGGACGGCTCAGGCGAAGGTCGCTGAAGCCACCACAGCCCCGGACGGCGTCACCAGTTTCGCTCCTCGCAGCCGACTGACGTCCACCTGGACGGACTTTGCCAACACACCCTTTCCGTGGTGGAGTCCGAACGCACCGGTGGCGACGGTCGAGCCATCTTCCACCTGCAACTTGCAGACAATCGTGCCTGTGTAGTTCGCGCCGGCGACGTCCAGAAACACCCACGAGGGGTCACCCTGAGATGCCACGATCTGACCCATTACTCGACCGTCAGTGGTTTCAAAGGTACCGGTGCGCAGCGACGATCCGTGAGGCGCTGGCACCGCAGCGGGTGACACGAGCCCCTTGGCTGAGGGACTCGGTGATGGCTGCTGTCCCTCCCACCAGCACCAGGCTGGCGGCAACAGTGGCCAGGGCGGTACGCCGACGGCGGGCCTTTGTCTGCCGAGCGATGGGTACCACTTGGGGATCGGCCTCTTCGGCCAGCTCCTCGTACAGCCGATCTACGAATCCGTCGTCTGGCAGTGAGTCTCCCGGACGAGCTGATCGCAGGGAAATAGCCGTGCGCAGGACGTCGGCATCCTCAGGATCAGCCTCAAACCCATCCGGACGCTCCCCATTGGCGATCGAGTCGATATATGCAGCGAGTCGCCGTTTCGTCATTGTTCAAGCTCCTCGGCTACCTTGGCGGCCATTCGTAAGGCACGGTGCTGGAGGACCTTGGCATTTCCGACACTCACGTCCATGCTTCGTGCCGCCTCTTTGATCGAGCAGGCCTCAAGGAATCGGAGCTCGAGAATGCGCCGATAGCGGTCGGGAAGGGCAGCCAGAATCTCGCTCGCCCGATTCGGCGCGGTACTCGGCGGATCGGAGCCTGATGGCTCTGCCAGATACCTCGAATCGGCCTCTGGGTCGATCGACGTGACGGAAAGTCCGAGACTGCGACGCCAATGGGATGCAAGCACCGTCTGTGCCGTCGTGAGTAGGTACGCTCGCACCTCGCCCTTGGAGGACCCGAGCCGCAACGGGCGCAGAGCTGTCCGAAATACCTCAGACGTGAGGTCCTCTGCATCCGGTCGGTTACCGACTCGGGAGTACATGAGTCGGTAGAGACGACTGACGTTGTCACGGTAGACCGACTCCCAGTCGGCGTAGGCGTCAGTGTCCACCACTCGCAGGTAGGCGACAGCACCATTGCCCGAGCCCGCGGTGGGGCCGGCCGCGGATCTCGCCGGGGAAAGTCGGGGAGTAGGGGACATCTCACCTTAGAATAGGAACCGGGGTTACACGAAGGCCGAACTTCCTGGTCAGTCCACAATCCCCGTCGCCGGACCGAAAGGCAGGGTTGCTGCGGCTCCGCGACGGCCGAGCCGGGGACAGTTCCAAACCCCCTTTACCCGTGGGGGATCGTCACTGTTAACACTGCCCACGGCGTGCTCGTTCGTCTCCGTGACCAGCACCTCACCGAGCGGACCACTTCCCCCGCCACTCAACTCCTCGATCCGTTGGATTGGCCGATGTAGGAGAGGTTGTCTGCTGTCTGAATGCTGCTCAAGGCCGGAACAGTCTCGACCGCTGGTCGGCGCCGAGATGCGACCGAAATGGCGTAGACGCTCAGTGCCACCAACGTGCCTTCGACAAAGAGTGCGGCGATACCCAACATGCAGGCCCAATTGCCCACGTCCTGGCTGTCGATCGGTGTGCTGACAACGCGGGTGAACGCGTAGCCACCTATGGAGGCGGCCCCCAGGGCGAGAATGGGAAGCCACAATCGGGTGTGTGACAACCGGGGATTGACCAGCTGTGCTCCTGCGACCAAAGTACCGGCAATGAGAGCAATGAACGCCCCACCGAGAAGTGGGGTGGCCTGAAACGTCGGAACCAGCTGGACCAAGTGGATGATGGCAATCCCCATCAGCGCCAGCAGTGCTGTGGCTCGCATTACGGCATCAACGACCGCAGTGGTCATTACATGATTCGAGTGGTTGGTTGACGGTGTTCATGAGCCCTGCATGGGTTTCGTCCTTTCGTGATTTCTCTAGTCATTGCAATTGCGTGGAGCGGAGTGAACTGGCGTGATCTGGTCGCTGACGTACGGCCGCGCAGTGCTCCCGGCTGCGTGTCGGGTCAGAGCCTGATGATTAGCTCGCGAGGCTCCGAGGGCAGTCGGTTGTGGGCATGGTCGATCCGCCGGTACGTCCATATCCCGAGGAGCGCAAGGACCCCGATCTCGGACGCCATGGCAAACCCACCGGAATAGGACACGCCGACCTCTCTGAAGTGGAACAATCCCTCGGGAAGCAGCAGGCTCAGGAGATTTGCGGTCAAGGTGCCCGTAGCGAATGTGGCCACCGACACCGCTGTCGCGACAGTGACGCGTACGGTGACGACAACGGCGAGTAGCCCGGCCGACATCGCGGCGACCAAAAACAGCGGACCGATCATGGGCAAGTACCGGAAACCATCGAGCCAGAGATGCAGGTAGACGGCGCCAATCACGAGGAGAAGGGCAGCAGTTCCGGCGCGGAATACACGGTGCGGCGATGTTGCGTGTTCATGTCGGAGTCTCGAACGTCCTCGCCAGTCATGTGACGACTGCTCCCTATCGAACATTGTGGCGGCAACTAGAAGATGTCGGTTTCCAGACACTGTCTGCTCCTTTGGTTGCACCAGGTCTCCAAACCGCGTTGATGACCAGCGATGAACCATCGTGAAAGGGATGGGGAGTGGGTGTGTCCCAAACCCTCACCGACAGATACAGCCGGTGGTTACACCCTGGTGTTCCGTTAGGAGGACAGCGTCCATTCCCGCGGTTCTCTCGTCGCTCGTATCGCCAAGCCCTGGCGCGCACGGGCGAGGGGGCACGGAACGTCCCGCAAGCGCGTAACCCCATGCCGTATTAGCAACCGCAGGAACAAGGAACCACCGTCGGGGAGGGACAACTCCATGCATCGCCGGAACAGTGATCACTTTCCCTATCGACCCGTGGGCACCCACGCCAATCGTCATGCGATCTCCATGGCCGGCCACCTTCTGATGGCCGGCATCTGGCTGGAGCACCGACTCATCAGTGTGCCGCGACGTGGGTTCCGTTGGGTCGAGACCTCGGGGCGACGAACAGTGTCGACTCTCGTTGTCCGCGCCTACGACGTACAAGTCGATCCCACCAGAAACGGAGAATTATGAAACGGTTCAGCTTGACAATCGCCATCGTCGGACTCTCCGTCGTGGCAGTGGTCGGTGGCGTCATCGTCGCCGGCGCTGGAGGATCGGGCTCGACCCCATCGGTGGCGGCCGCTTCGCCCGGTGCAGCGGCCTCGCCCGCCTCGAAAGGTTCCACCCTCAATTCAGGTTCGGGGGCATCTAGGACAGCCACAGTGCGAACTGCCATGGCCCGAGTGGGAGGAGTCGTAGAGGTCATTCTCGTCAACAACAAGGGCCTGCCCCTCTACATCTACACACCGGACACCGCCGCCAGCTCCATGGTCGCCGGTGAGCTCGCCGCTCTGTGGCCACCGCTGATAGCGAGTGCGCCAACAGGGAGCGGTACCAGCGGAATTCTCGCGGTGGTCCACACCGGTAACGGTCGGCAGGTGACCTACAACGGGCACTTTCTCTACACCTTTGCCGAGGACAGCCCGGGTCAGGTCACCGGCCAGGGTGTGCAGAACTTCTTCGTGGCTACGCCTGGTGTGGTGCCGATTCAGCCGACTCCAACCTCCGGTGCGACGACCACCCCGACCCGCTCGGGCCCGACCTACGCCTACTGATGCCCACTGCATCCGGACTGGTAAGGGATAGATAAGGTGCCGCCCCGCACCACGGCTACGACCCGGCCCCGATGGCGGGAGGTTCCACCGGTCGAGGCCGACCTACCACGCTGGTCCGTCGAAACAGACACGGCCAGACCGTACGGCCTACGAGCCCCGATGAACGAGGTCGAACGGATTTGTGAGAGGGTCCACGAGTTGGACAGTGTCGAACGCGCTCTCGTGCTTCGAGCCCTTACGGTGCCCACCGCTGAGCAACCCCGTTCACGCCGGCGAGCCCCTGGCTCCCGTCATCGGATCGCGTTGTTCCTCGTTCTCTGTTGCCTTGGACTCATCCCTTGGACGATCGGCCTGGCAGTGACCTTGCCACGGAGCTATCTCGTCGGTAACTGGCCGTTGGCCTGGACCGGCTTCGACATCGTCTTGTTGGCCTGCCTCGGGACGACCGCGTGGGCGCTCTGGAGACAGCGGCAGGTGGCAGTGGCGGCGTCCATGGTCACCAGCGTTCTACTCCTGTGCGACGCCTGGTTCGACATCGTGACTGTGCACAGCGGGCGGTGTCTCGTCCTGAGCCTGATCACCGCGCTGTTCGCCGAGGTTCCCATCGCACTTCTACTGGGTGTGGTCTCGGTTCGATTGTTGCGGGCGAATGCCGGGGCCGTCATCGGAATCGGGGCAGACCCCCCGTCGTTGTGGCGGGCGCCTCTGGGAGAAAGAGAAAGGTGCAGCAATGAGAAGAAATGCGATTGACGGAGTGGAATGGGTAGGGGCATCGAGGTTGCTGTTCGGAGAACCGCGACGTACCTACCGCCAGGGACGGGTCTGCGCCACAACCGGCTGCAGAACCCAGCTATCCCGGTACAACCCCAATGCGCACTGCTCGATCCATTGACGGCGGCCCGATCCGCCAACGAGCTGCCACCCCGAGGGTTCAAGCCTTCGGTCCCTAGGGCTGACTATCCGGACTCCCCAACGCCCTCCCCTGAGTGTGACGGACTTCATGACGACCTCGCCGCCCTGGCTGTAGGCGCGCTGGATGAGGACGAATTGCATCGGGTGCTTGATCATCTCGCTGGTTGCCCGCACTGCACGGCGTTGCGAGACGACTATGCGGACGTCGCGCGAGCGCTGGAGACTCTCGTACCAACGCGAACGTGCCCACCGGGCTTTGCAAATCGCGTGATGGCTCTTATCCGCACCCCGAAGGACCCGCCTCACCAGTCGGGTCCGTTGGCGACCACGCGAGCGGCGAGGTTCGAGAGGCGCTCCCTGGGCGCTCACGACCAAGGCCGTCGATGAATAGCGGCTTTCGAGCGGACGTTTCGAGGTCGACTGCTGTGGTAGTTCGCCGGCGGCGTGACTGGTGCCGAGTGCTCCCGGCCAACGAGGCGGACGTCCGGGACGATGGGCGGGACAGTCGTGCAGCCCTCCTGTCCCAGTAGCAGCTACAGCCTCTCGATCCCCTGCGTTGCCTACGGATGTGGGCCGTCGACCACCGCTTTTGTCCAAACACGGTGGGCGTAATCGGGGACGGCCGGAGCGGGCGGTTTCAACGAGTCCTATGGTCAGGGGATGTGACCGCGGAAACACCGGAGCCCTCCCTGTGCCCAGGATCCGGGACCTTCCCTGATGTCGTAGAAGACATGGTCTGGAACGAGCGCTTCTACATATGCTCCAAATGTGGCGCAATGATGCCGAACTTCGACGTTGCCCCGATGCATGAACGAGGCGGCGGCGGCCCTTCCTTCTGACCAACCTCAACGGATTGCCCGGGCTCGGGGTCCGGGCCCCGGATCTTCTCAACGAGTGCAGCAGCAAAGAGCTGGTACTAGACCCGGCTACTCGCCTGCTTCCCGTAGCTCCGGCCACTGGCCCGATTTCGGTCACGACGACACCAGTCCGACTCGACGCTCCAGCGGCTATCGTCCGAGTCGGGGGCTGGAGCGGGAGGTAAGCATGGCCATCGGTCAGGTCTTGAAGTTTTCGGGAGTAGGCACCGACAAGTACGATGCCGTGCACGCCGAATTGGGTTGGGACGGTGAGCAGGGGATGCCGACGGGATTGCTCGCACACGCAGTCGGAAGCGCTGGCGACGGATTCTGCGTGATCGAGTGGTGGGACTCGGAGGACGCCTGGGATACGTTCTTCTCGTCCGCGCTGCAACCGGCGTTCGGAAAGGTCGGCGGCATTCCCCAGCCGGAGGTGACGCGCTTCACTGTCCATAAGAGCTTTCCGGTCTGAAACTGGGCGGAACTCTCGGTCCCATCCGTCGGGGCATGGTCAATCCCGCCGAAGGGCAGTTGTAGACGGCTAAGTCCTGTGTTGGATCCGGGAAGCTACCTTCGTGCTTGTTCGGATCCAGGATTCTGGAGGGCCTTAATTCGAGCACGGCCATCGTGCCCGATTGTTCCGAAAGGGAGAGATCTGATGAAGGTGCTGGTGCTCGGAGCTGGATTTGGTGGCTTGGAGCTGACCTCGCGACTTTCCGAACAATTCGGGGACGGTATTGAGATCCTGCTCATCGACAGAGCTGAGGGCTTTATCTTCGGCTTTTCCAAACTCGATGTGATGTTCGGTCGGACGTCGGCGCCGGCCGTCCTCCATCCCTACCGCGACCTGGTCAAACCCGGGGTCCGTTTCATCCGCACCACCATCCGGTCCATCGACCCGGCTCGGCGGAGCGTCGAGACCGATGCCGGATCCTTCGACGGTGATGTCATGGTCATCGCCCTGGGAGCTGATCTGGATCCGGGGGCGACGCCGGGCCTGACGGAGGATGGCCACGAGTTCTACACCGTGGCCGGCGCCTTCGCCCTCCGGAATGTCCTGGCCGACTTCCCCGGCGGTCGGGTGGTGGTCGGCGTGACCTCCACCCCCTTCAAATGCCCACCGGCTCCGAGCGAGACGGCACTGCTCGTCCACGACTTTCTGGTCGACCGGGGCCTCAGGGATCGTTCGGAGATCTCACTGGTGATGCCCATGGGCGCCCCCATCCCTCCGTCCAAGCAGGCCTCGGAGGCGCTGCTCTCCGCCTTCGCCCAGCGGGGCATCCACTGGCGTCCCGGCCAGCAGATCGTTGCCCTCGACCCGTCAAGACATGTGGCTACGACTGCCGACGGTGCCGACATCCCCTACGACCTCTTCCTCGGGGTGCCGGTCCATGTCGCTCCGGAGGTGGTCCGACAGTCGGGTATGTGTGTCGACGGGTGGATCCCCGTGGACCCTCTGACGCTGGAAACGGGCGTGCCCGGGGTGTACGCCGTCGGCGATGTCACCAGCGTGGGCACCCCCAAGGCAGGCGTGTTCGCCGAGGGACAGGCCGGGGTGGTGGCCGGGGCCATCATTGCCAGCCAGTCCAGCCAGGGCACATCACCCGGGTACGACGGGCACGGCCAGTGTTATCTCGAGTTCGGGCGGGATCAGGTGGCCAGGGTCGACGTGACCTTCACCCAGGGAGCAACGCCGTCGGGCTTCTTCGAGGAACCGTCGGTCGATCTGGCCAACCAGAAGGCTGAGTTCGGTTCATCGAGAATCCGGCGCTGGTTCGATCGCGAGTGGTCGGAGTACTGAGTGACCCGGGGATGGTGGCCCGATGCGGCCATCCAGGGTCAGATCCCCCTCAGCCGGAGACCGTGGCCTCCACCGGTTCGGGACGGATCACCGAAGCGTCCCATTTCTCCTCGACATTGCCGAAGTGCCAGTACAGGACGGCCACCGCCCAGGTGACCACGAAGGCACCGACAATGATGAACCCGGCCGTATTGATGTTGAAGTTCCGAAAGAAGTTGAAGAACGGGTCGTTGAGGTGTGCCTCCGTTCCGATGAGGCCCAGGATCTCGATCGTGCCGATGAAGAAGGCCACGAAGACCGACAGGCCGGTGATGGTCAGGTTGTAGAAGACCTTGCGGACCGGCTTGGCGAAGGCCCAGTCGTAGGCGAAGTTCATGAAACACCCGTCGATGGTGTCGAACAGGCTCATCCCGGCGGCAAACAGCAGCGGTAGGGACAGGATGGCCCAGAAGGGCAGGCCGCCGGCCACGGCGTTGCCGGCCAGCACCAGCAGGGCGATCTCGGTGGCGGTGTCGAAGCCCAGACCGAAGAGCACGCCCACCGGGTACATCTTCCACGGCTTGTCGATCTTCTGGGCGTAGCCTCCGAAGAAGCGGTTCATCAGTCCCCGGTTGTTGAGCTGCCGCTCCAGCTCGTCGTGGTCGAACCGGCCCCGCTTCATCATCCTGTACACCTTGGCGATCCCGACGAGGACGATCAGGTTGAGTATGGCGATGAGGTAGAGGAAGCCACCCGACACCGAGGTTCCGATGACGCCGGTCAGCTCGTGGAGACCGGAGGACCCGTTGCTGACCTGGGAGTCCAGTGCCCGGATCCCGAAGTTCAGAAAGACGGCCAGCAGGAAGACGACGGACGAGTGACCGAGGGAGAAGTAGAAGCCGACGCTCAGTGGGCGCTGGCCCTCGTTGACCAGTTTCCGGGTGGTGTTGTCGATGGCGGCGATGTGATCGGCATCGAAGGCGTGGCGCATGCCCAGGGTGTAGGCCAGCACGCCGGTCCCGAAGCCCAGCAGACCGGTTTTCGAGATGTGGTAGTGATGGGTGGATGCCGCCGCCAGCAGTCCCCATCCGAGGACGTTGAGGCTGACGACGGTGAGGGTCATGCCCCCTATGGCCAACCACTCCCGGGGATTCAGTCCGCCCCGGAGCTTGGCCAGCCGGGACGGGTAGATGGTCGCCGCCAGGGGGTCGTCGATCACCGGGCACTCCGAGTCTTCTCCATCAACCGATAACCTATGGCAGATGCGAGAAGGATGCAATAAGGTGGGAAGAGGAGAGGGCAACAGGGTGGGAACCAGAGCGGGTGAGCACGACGGGGCCGCTCGGACACGGCGTCGATCGGTGTCGACAATCGGTATCGTGTGGTGATGACCGCTGCGCCTGACCGCTCCGTCGGGACGGACTTCTCGTCGGTCGAATCTGTCCTGGCCTACGTCCGTGCCAACGGCGGACGGGTGACCTCTTCCCGGCGCATCCTCTTGGAGGTCCTGTTCGAGGCGGACGGGCATCTGAGCGCCGAGGAGCTGGCCGCAGCGGTGCAGGGACGGGCCCCGGACGTCCACCTCTCCACCATCTACCGCAACCTCGAGGAGCTCGAGCACCTGGGGGTCGTGGCCCACTCCCACCTGGGTCACGGTCCGTCGAGCTACCTGCTGGCATCCCATGCCCATGCCCACTTCATCTGCGCCCGGTGCGGCACGATGATCGAGGCTCCCGATGACATGTTCCGGGGACTGGCCCGGGCCGCCAAGACCAAACTGGGGTTCTCCATCGACCCCAAGCACTTCGCCATCCTGGGACTGTGTGCCGACTGTTCGGCGGGGGAGTCGCCCACCGACTGAGGAGCGTTACCGCCCGGACCAGTTGGATGCCGGCGACGGCGGGGTGTTCAGCGTCGGGGAACTGCGTTCATCGGCTCCGTGCGAACGCCTCCGATGCCGTGCGTCCGTCGGCGACTCCTCAGCTGTAGTTGAAGGTCAGCGGGTTTGAGGTTCCGGTGTCTGTGGTGACGGTCACCGGAGTGGCGGCCACGAAGGCGCCGTCGGGCGGCACGATGACCAGGCAGCTCGTCGGGGCCAGGCAGGCGACCGTGGCCGTGTCCGCGCCGAAGTGGGCGGTGATCTGACCGGAGGGACTGAGGAAGTTGGACCCCGTGACGACGATGCTCTGTCCCGGGGAACCACTCGCCGGCTCCAGCGCCGTCAGCACGGGGCCGGTTCCCGTGATCGGAACGGCGGTCGTCGTGGTGGTGGTCGCGACCGGCGCCGTGGTGGCCGGTGACGTGGTGGCCGGCGACGTGGCCCCCCCAGCGGCTCCGGAAGGAGCAACCGGGCTGGTCCCGGCTTGCCGGGTGGGTGGCGCGATAGGAGTGGTCCGGATCGATGTGGTTGTCTGTCGAGCCGATGAGGACGGCGACCTGCCGCCGTTGTCCTTGACCGCCCACGTTGCCACCAGTGCAGCCACGATCGCCATCAGGGTCACCGCCACCACCAGCTTCGAGCTCCTGGCCCGATGGTCCCGGTGGTGGCCGTTTGGCTCGGGACGCCGGTGCGTTCCCGGAGGCATGGCCGGCGGAGCCGGGGGCGCCACCGCCTCCGGGGCCCCGGCGGGCGCCTTGGACGGGGGGAGTAGCGATGCTCCGGTGAAAGGCACGGCCACCGATGCGGTCGACCGGGAATCGGAGGTAGCGGCCCTGTTGTCGGGAACAGCCGCCTCAGGTAAGGCGGCAGCAGCGGTGGTGTCGCCGGACGGGGGGGCGGGGGATACGTCCGGCCGCGCCGGGTGTGCCGGCCGTGCCGGCTGTTCTTCCGGCTGTGTCGGGGTGGGCTCTGGTCCCACGCCCGCCTCCCGGGATCGCCGTGCCGCGTCGGCCATGGCCGCCAGAGCCCGGGGACCCATGACGTCATCCGAGTGGCGACCGGGTCTGCGTGCTCGCATGATTCGCCTCCGTGACGGATCCGGTCTCCGCGGAGCCTGCCCCCGCACCGAGGTCCGCTACCCGCCATCATGCCGCGGCGCGGCCCGACGGTGGGGTCATTGCGCCCGTCACGAGGGATGACGATCGATGATCCATAGCACTCGTCTGCTGCCGGGTCCGTTGGGCTACACCATCGACGCCGTCATCGGTGCCGACCTCGACCAGAGCCACCTGGCCACGGTGGTGGAGATCCTGGACGGCATGGCCGAGGTGCTCGAGGCGGTGGCCACCGGCGGCGATCAGGACATTCTGGACTGGGGGTCGCCCTCGACACCCAGCATCGGCACCAACTGGGCCAGGACATCCTGGCCTGTCCGGGGGTACGTCGGACCCGGACCGCTCTGGTCCTCCGGGACCCCGTCCCCTACCAGACCCGTCCGCTGGTGGTGGTGCGGTCCGGCGGCAGTGCTGTGGACGGCAGCACGACCTGATCGTCCCCTCCGGTCGGACGCGGGGTGATGTGGGGGCCACGCGAGAGTTCGGCCCGGTCGGCGGCGGTGGTGCCGGTGACCCACCCGGCGCCGTCGCGGGGGGACAGCGTCATTCCTCGCAGATTCCCGAACGCCTCTTCACTGAGGTCCTCGACCTGGCGTGATCGTTGTTGCAGCACCGGAAGCAGTCCATGACCCTGCTCATGGTCGGCGCCGGCGATCGTGGCATCGGCCGCCTCCTTCAGCCGATCGCCGATCCGGGTGGCGAAGCCGATCAAAAAGGAGTTTCTGAACGAACGGCTTCGGGCACGCTGGCCCAGCCGCCCGGCGTCCTCCATCGCCCGTCTGGCCTGAAGCAGCAGCGAGGTGTACAGGAGCTCGACCGATCCCAGGTCCCCCTCGAAGCCGAAGACGGTAGCGAAGCCGAAATCCGGGTTCCACACCGACCGGCACCGCGAGGCGTTCCCTATGACGGTAAGGAGGTAGGCCTTGGCCCGGGCGTAGGGATCCACCACTCCGATCCGTACTCCGGTGGGCTGCTCCCCGGCCTGCGCTCCGGCGGCGTGAGCCGCCAGCAGGGCGGCGTCGATGGAGTGTCGGGTCATGAGCTCCTGGGCCTTGGCCGTGAGCGCCTCGGCCTCCTCGTCGAACTCGGTGGACTCGGCCTTGGCCAGTAGGGCCCTGACCCGCTCGAGGTAGCGGATCTCCACCGGTTCGTTGCCGCGCCGCCGGCTCAGGGCGGCATCGAGTGCGGCGGAGCGTCCCCACGCCGAGGGAGGCGGACAGAGCTGAGGGAGGGTGGGGAGGTTACGGAGCATGGCCATGAGCTCGAACGCCGTCAACAAGATGCCCACCCGGTCACGGTCGGCGTTCGAGGTCCAGGCCGCCAGTAGGTCCATCGGTCGGTCATCCGACAAGGTGGCTCCGATCTCGTCCAACTGGTCCAACCACGAGGGAAGGGTCGGGTGACCGGAACGGTAGGTCTCGGCCTCCAACCCGATGGCCGTCACGGCGAGCTGGGCATGCCTCGCCGTCATATGGCGGAGGATCACGCGGGGAACATCGGCTGGTTGCCAACCTCGCTGCCACGTGCTCCCGATCCGGGCGCACAGGTGGGAGCAGATCAGCTCGGGGATCAGCCCGGGGGACTCGTTCTTCGGGTCCCCGGCGCTCACGGACCACCAGTGGGCGAGGGCGTCGATCTCACCCCCAGCGAGCGCCCCCCGATTGCCGTCGAACTGCCGGAGGGCGGCGGCGAATGTTCCCTCGATCCGGCTTACCGGATCGTGACGATGGGGAGTGTCGGAATGGTCCGGCCTGATCACCGTGCTGGGACCCCCGGGCCGTGTCCGTTGCCGAGGTGGGGGTCGGTGTCCATGCCCGGCACGGACCTTCTTCCGGTTCCGCTTTCCCATGCTTTCTCCTCCTCCTACTAGCTTGCCCGTCAGGACTACCAGGAGGGTGTGACCCGACCGGTCCCGGCCTGATGGCGACCCCGGGGACGGCGCCCCCGGCGGAAGGACGGGCGGCCCCGGGACCCGCCCGGTTGCGGTGGATTCCCCGCCGCCGGCTTGGCTAGGATTGGGCCCGATACATCGGCCGGGGAGGTCGTCATGTGGGTCGTAGCCGGAGTCCTGCTCGGTATGGTCATCCTCGCCTCGCTGGTCGGCCTGCACACCGGTCCCCACGCCCACCTCTTCGCCGGCGTGGTCGGCGTCGCCGCCGCCCTGTGGTTCGTGCTCATGGCCCTCGACGGCCGCTCCGCCCCGGTCCTGTGGGGACTGCTGGGCGCCGACCTGGTCATCGCCCTGGGCGTCGGCTTCACCGCCTGGAAGGGGCTGACGTCGAGTGCCCCGGACGGCCGTCACTTCGCCTCGTTGGAGAGTGCCGAGGGGATGGCCCTGAGCGACCTGGCTCCTGAGGGCATCGTGCAGGTCCGGGGGGAACAGTGGTCGGCGGCCTCGGTCAACGGGCATGTCAGGCAGGGGACCCGGGTGCAGGTGTTGCGGGTCCGGGGCGTGCGGCTCGAGGTGTGGGGTGAGGAGGTCGAGGCTCGGGCTCCGGAACGACCCTTCAGCTTCCGGTCGAGCCACCACGAGGAACTGGGCGCATGATCATCGGTTTCATCCTCGGAGGGATCGGGCTGGCTGCGGTCACGGTGTCCTGTTTCTCGGTCAAGATCGTCCGCGAGTACCAGCGCATCGTGCTCCTCCGCCTGGGTCGGGCCACCGGGCTCCGGGGACCGGGTCTGGTCTTCATCAACCCCCTGACCGACCGGACATCGCTGGTCGACCTGCGCGAGCGGTTCCTGGAGATTCCCGAGCAGACGGCCATCACCCAGGACAACGCCTCCATCTCCATCGACTTCATCATCTTCTACAAGGTGGTGGACCCGGCCATGTCCGTCCTCCAGGTGCAGAACTTCGCCGCCGCGGCGCAGAACGTGGCGGCCACCACGCTGCGGAGTGTGGTGGGGGATATGCCCCTCGACGACGTGCTGTCGAAGCGGGAGGAGATGAACGCGTCGTTGCGGATCCGCCTCGACGATGTCACCGAGCGCTGGGGTGTGAAGGTCACCACGGTGGAGGTCCGTGAGGTCAACCCGCCCAAGGGGGTCCTGGAGGCGATGACCCGGCAGATGTCGGCCGAGCGGACCCGACGGGCGGCGATCACCGAGGCCCAGGGCCAGAAACAGGCCGCCATCACCCTCGCCGAAGGGACCAAGGAGGCAGCCATCCTGGACGCCGAGGGCGAGCGGCAGGCGGCCATCCTGAAGGCCGAAGGGCTGGCCCAGGCTCTGGAGAAGATCCTGGTCGTGGGTCAGGGCCTCGACGCCAACACCATGCAGCTCCAGTACCTCGACACGCTGAAGCAGGTGGGTATGTCCCCGTCGACGAAGATCGTGGTTCCCATGGAGCTCGGCGGTCTGTTGAACGGGCTGAGGGGGATCCTGCCGGTCGAGGCGGGCGCCCCTGCGGTGACTCCGACCCCCGCGGCGGCCCCGGCTCCCTCGGCTCCGGCCCCGGGCGTCCCGCCGGCGACCTCCAACGGGACGTCCAACGGATTGACCCTCGCCCCGGACTGACGCTCCGCGGCCCCCGGGTCAGTGGGTCGGGACCCAGCCCCGAGGAGCGATCAACGGGAGGTCCAGATAGGTGACGATGCCGGGGTCGGCCCGGCACACCGGGAGGATGGCGTTGACCGCCGGAAGCGAGGTCATGATCATCCCGAGAACCATGTAGTCGCTGAAGGTGGTGGCCACGAAGTCTGCCGCCGGGTACACCTCGAGCTTGGTCCTGACGCAGGGCTGGCCCTGGATGTCGATGATGTAGCCGTGCTCGATCTCCCAGTCCGGATCGAGGTGGCGGCCCTTGCGCCACCGTGTCCGCAGCTGGAGGATGGAGCGGCCGGCCGACATGCCCTGCCAGTTCACCGCCACCCCGGCCACGCAGCCCGGCTCGATCGACCACGAGCCCAGGTCCAGGTGTTCGGTGGTCTGGGCATACTCGGCCACGCAGCGGATGTCGTCGAGCCCGAGGCCGAGAGCGTCGGCCATGAGCCGCACGGCGTCACCGAAGACGGCGGTGCCGACCTCGGTCATCGCCGGCAGGTCCGGATCATCGATGGGGCGGCCGAATCCCACCAGCAGCTCGGTGTCCGGAGAGTCGTAGCCGGTCGAGTCGACTGACTCCAGCACGCTGATGGAATCGATCCGGTCGCACAGGCCGGCCGAGACCAGTCCGAGCAGGTTGGCCAGTCCGGGATTCATCCCCGACCCGAAGATGGAGCTGCGACCCTGTTCACACGCGTCGAGGAGCCGCTGGCGATCCTCACCCAGGACGTGACCGGTGATGAACCCCGCTGTCGTCACCACGTTGATCCCGGCCTCGAGGATGGGGACGAGTTCCCCCACGTCGGGCCACTTCGGGTTGTAGACGACGCAGTCGGGCCGCAGGTCGAGGAGAGCGCCGACGTCGTCCGTGGCCACCACGCCGGTGTCGGGCCGGCCACACAGCGCCCCGACGTCCATGCCCACCTTGTCGGGAGACCAGGCGAAGCACCCCACCAGCTCCAGGTCCGGATGGGCGAGGACGGCAATGGCCGACCGGCGTCCGACGTTGCCCGTCGTCCACTGCACCACCCGGAGCGGGCCGTCCGTCGGCGAGGTGCTCACCGTGGGCCGGTCGGCAGGGTGGTTTCCGCTTCGTAGCGCACGTGCGGAGCCTACGCGGGCACGCTCCCGGCGGTCGAGCAGTCGGACCGGGCCCCCGGGCACGGCCAAGTCCCAGTGACGGCCCAGTAGACCCCCAGCCCACTCACAGCGGCGACTCCGACAATGCCCCCATGTCCATCACCGTGACGCCGCCGCCCGTTGTCCGACAGACGCCACCGGTCCCCGCCGGACAGGCCCCACCCCCGGCAGTCGACACCGGAGGGGGGGACGAGGGCACGCCCTCCTCGCCCCGCTGGGTGGTCCCCGCCCTGATCGCCCTGTTGGCGGCAACCGCCGGTGCCTATCTCTGGGACCTCAGTGCCTCGGGCTACGCCAACAGCTTCTACTCCGCCGCCGTCCAGGCCGGCACCAAAAGCTGGAAGGCGTTCTTCTTCGGCTCCATCGACTCCTCCAACTTCATCACCGTGGACAAGTCACCGGGATCGCTGTGGATCATGGAGCTCTCCGGTCGACTGTTCGGATTCAGCAGTTGGAGCATGCTGGTCCCCCAGGTGCTCGAAGGGGTGGCCGCCGTGGGCCTGGTCTACGCCGCCGTCAAGCGGTGGTTCGGCCCCGCGGCCGGGTTGCTGGCCGGCGCCGTGCTGGCCTGCACACCGGTGGCGGCGCTGATGTTCCGGTTCAACAATCCGGACGCGTTCATGGTGCTGCTGCTGGTGGCGGCGGCCTACACGCTGACCCGTGCCATCGAGAAGGCGGGTACCAGGTGGATCGTGGCCACCGGCGCCCTCGTCGGGTTCGCCTTCCTGGCCAAGATGCTCCAGGCCTTCACCGTCCTCCCGGCGTTCGCCGGCGTATATCTGCTGGCGGCGCCGACCAATCTGTGGCACCGGATCCGGCAGTTGGCCCTGGGCGGTGTGGCCATCGTGGTGTCGGCCGGATGGTGGGTGGCGGCCGTGGAACTGTGGCCGGTGGCGTCACGGCCCTACATCGACGGCTCGCCGGACAACAACATCCTCAACCTCATCTTCGGGTACAACGGACTCAGCCGCCTGTCCGGCGGGACCGGGGGTAACGGCGCTGGCTTCAGCGGCGCCACCGGGATCCTCCGGCTGTTCAACGACCTGATGGGCGGCCAGGCCTCGTGGCTGCTCCCCGCCTCGCTCCTGGCCCTGGTGGCCGGGGTGGTGTGGAGGGGCCGGGCACCCCGCACCGACCGCACGCGTGCCGCCCTGCTGCTGTGGGGCGCCTGGCTGCTTGTCACCGGAGCGGTGTTCAGCTTCTCCAGCGGCGTGATCCACACCTATTACACGGTGGCCCTGGCCCCGGCCATCGCCGCCCTGGTGGGCACGGGCGGCGCCATGCTGTGGCAGAACCGCCGGCGGATGGTGGCCCGCGGCATCGGCGCCGTGGCCATCGTCACCACCGCGGTGTGGGCCTTCGCCCTTCTGGAGCGCACACCGTCCTACGATCCCTGGCTCCGTCCCCTGATCCTGGTCACCGGGGCCCTGGGCGCCCTGGCCCTGGTGGCCGCCCCCGCCGTCCCCCGGCTCACCCGGCCCCTGACGACGGCCGCCGTCGGCCTGGGCCTGGTGGCCTCCCTGAGCGGACCCGTCGCCTACACGGCCACCACGCTCCGCACGGCGCACACCGGCAGCATCCCCTCCGCCGGTCCCGCCGTGAGTGGCAGCGGGTTCGGTGGTGGCGGAGCCGGACCGGCCGGGGGTGGCCCGGGTCTCGCCGCCCGGAGTGGTGGGAGCGCGACCTTCCCCGGTGGCGCCGGCACCCGCTCGTCGTCGGCGGGTGGCACCCGACCCACGGGTGCCCCGACCGGTGGGTTCGGCGGCACCCGCCCGACGGGTACCTCGTCGGGAGGGGGTGGTGCCTCGGGCCCGACCGGCCGGGGCGGCGCCGGCGGCGGCGGGGCGACGACCAGCGCCGCCCTCGCCGCCGCACTACAGAGGCAGGCCGGCAGCTACCGGTGGGTGGCCGCCACCTTCGGGTCACAGTCGGCGGCCACTCTGGAACTGGCCTCCGGTGAGGCGGTGATGGCCATCGGTGGTTTCAACGGCCAGGGCGGCAACATCAGCCTGGCCACCTTCGAGGCCTACGTGGCCAAGGGCGAGATCCACTACTTCATAGCCTCGGGATCGGGTGGTGGGGGAGCCGCCGGCGGAGGCCCGGGTGGCACCTCCAACAGTGATTCCGCCATCACCAGCTGGGTCGAGGCCCACTTCACCGCCACGACCGTTGGCGGCCAGACGGTCTATGACCTGACAGCACCCAAGTGACGGCCCCCGGGCGCCGGCGGGGAGCGCCGCCGGACTACTGGGTGTGGCGCCGGCGTCGCCTCCCGATCACCCATGCGCCGACGAAGGCCACCGCGGCGAGAGAGCCGATCACGATGACCGCCACCTTGCCGTTCGAGAGTCCTCCACCCGACGAGCTGCCTGCGTCGGAGCCCAGGTCCAGCGGGGCGGTGGTGGCAGTGGTCGCCGTGGCGGCCGTGGTCGTCGTCGTGGTGGTGGGGGTGGGGGAGACCGGAGCGGCGGTGAAGGCCACCACTGAATCGGCCGTCGGGGCCAGCAGGAGTCCGTCGCCGACGCTCGGCGTCGGGAAGTGGTTGGCCACCACCCCGATGGACACGCTCTGCCGGACCGCCCCGGTGGTCGGACTCAGTCCGTAGAGCATGCCGTCCTGGCCGATGGTCCAGATCAGTCCGGCGGCCATGATCGGTGGTCCACCGCCCGTTCCCGAGCTCCACAGGACCCGGACACCGGCCGGCGCCGCCGTGGCCCGGACGGCGATGATCCCGGCCAGACAGGGGAGGTACACCGTCGTCCCGACGACAGCCACGCCCCCGTCGATGTCGTCCTGGCAACCGGTGGCCAGTGACGCCGTCTGACCCCCGATGCCCCCCAGATGGCCACCGTCGAGCAGGTAGGCGATCCGTGACTTGCCCGCCTCCAGCACCTGGCCGCCGGGGAGGAGGGCCGGCACCGTGGACAGGTCGAGGTCATGGGCGTTGTCGGTGGCCCACGAGCGGGGGGCGAAGAACTGGAGCAGGGAAAGTGTCGACGACAGCTCCAACACCGAATCGCTGTGGTCGTAGGCGTGGGACGGCGAGGTGACCGATCCGTTGCCCACCCCGACCCAGATGTCACCGGCACTGTCCACGGCGGGAGCCCCGCCGCCCATCCACACCGCCCCCTGGCTCTCGTCGGGGGCCGCGTCCACGGCGAAGTCCGACGGGGTGCCCCCGCTCTCGGCCACCCCCACCACCCAACCCCGGTACGCAGCACAGTCGCCGTAGTTGCCTCCGAAGCCGAACACGACCTGACCGGCGTCGAGGGTGAGGCCGGTGCGTTGGAGGAGGGCGGACGGCGTGGATCCGGTGGGGTCGACGCCCTCGGTCAACTCCACCCGACCACTGGTGGTGTCGAGGCCGACGAGGCGGTGCACAGGGGTTCCGTCCCGCAATTCGTCGGCCACGACGAAGAGCTCGGACCGGGCCGGGTCGATGACCGGGGTACCGGTGATCCCGACGTCGGGGGAGATGTCCCCGCACGGGAGCATGGTCGAGGGGACCGGCGCGCCCACATGGGTCGACCACACCACGGCTCCCGACGACGACGAGAGTGCGTACACGGTGTCGTTCTCCGTGGCCACGTAGACCAGGTTCCCCGACACCAGCGGCTCACCGTAGAGCTTCCCGTCGAGGGGGGGCGACGTCCAGGCCCGTTTCGTGGTGGTGACGCCGGCCACCGGGGCGGCCACCCCGCCACCGGCCACGTCCTGGTGGTACACCGTCCACGCGGCGGCGCTGGGGGAGGTGGTGGTGGTAGTGGAGACGGCGGTGGTGGAGGAGGAGGAGGAGGCGCCGGCCGCGGGACCGGTCGCCGCCATCAGGCCGACGGAGGCCAGCACGACGACCAACGCCCCGGTCGGGCGCGGGGACCGGAATCCCGAGCCAGGGTGGAACCGGCCACTCCGGCGGCTGAGCATCACGTCAGGCTACCGACCGCGGGAACGGAGCCGTAGGCACCGCGGCCGGCGGCACCGCCCCACCGGGCGGCCCGCTCTTCGGACGGCCGCAACCGCCCACCGGAGCGCCACCGGCTGGTGTCCGGATCGCCCCGATTCACGAGAATCACGAAGCCCGCTCCCAGCTGGCTCTCGGGGTCGGTCGGCACCATGCACGCATGAGCGCATCCGGTCAACGAGAGCAGCGGGCGGTCGGCCGGGCCACGGTGGACATCGCCGTACCGATCTACAACGAGGCCGGCGACCTCCAGGCGAGCGTCCTCACGCTCCGGAACTACCTGGACGACCGGTTCCCTTTCCCCGCCGTCATCACCATCGTGGACAATGCCTCCACCGACGGCTCGTGGGCGATCGCGTCGCAACTGGCCCGCGCCGTCCCGGGGGTGCAGGCACTCCGTCTCGACGTCAAGGGCCGCGGTCGGGCCCTGCGAGCGGCCTGGTCGGCCAGTGATGCCGATGTCGTCGCCTACATGGACGTCGACCTCTCCACCGGGCTCGACGGCCTGCTCCCCCTCATCGCCCCCCTGGTGTCCGGGCACGCCCACGTGGCCATCGGCAGTCGCCTGGCCCACGGGGCCCGGGTGTTCCGGGGGCCGAAGCGGGAGTTGATCTCCCGGTTGTACAACCTGATTCTGCGGGTGGTGCTCCAGTGCCGGTTCAGCGACGCCCAATGTGGCTTCAAGGCCATGAGGGCCGACGACGCCAGGGCCGTGCTCCCGCTGGTGGAGGACAACGAGTGGTTCTTCGACACCGAGCTGCTGGTGGTGGCGGAGCGGGCCGGCCTACGCGTGAGTGAGGTACCGGTGGACTGGTCCGATGACCCCGACAGCAGCGTGCACATCGCCGACACCGCCATCAAGGACCTCCTCGGCGTCTGGCGCATGCTCCGGACCTCCCGCCGCGATCTGGGACCGGCCCTTGGGATTCGACCGGACCGGCTCCCTCCGTCCCGCTCCTACCTCCTGTTGACGGCGCGGCTCGGCGTCGCCGGCCTGGCCGCGTACGTGGTCCTGCTCCTGGCGTTCGTTCAGCTCCTGCCGGTGTTCCCGGCCAACCTGACGGCCCTGGTCCTCGGGATCGGCGTCAGCGTCGCCCTCCGACCTCGACGCACGCCGAAGCCCGGAACGGTGGCCGGGTCGTGGTCGGGGCGGGCGGGACCGGGGTTGGCGCTGACCACCTCGGCCGTGGCCACGACGGCCGTCCTCGGGGTGGCCACCCTGATGGGGGCGGGCACCCTCGTCGGGGGAGTGCTGGCGGCGACGCTGGGCATGTCGGCCGCCGCCCTGGCCCGGTTCCTCTTGTGCCGGGGCCTGGTCTTCCGCGCCTACCTCGACCACATCCCGCGGGGGGCTGACGGCCGCTCCTCCGGTCACCCGGCTCCGCCGGACGCCGTCGAGGCCACCGAGGAAATCGGAGCGGAGCCGCCGTCACCCCCCCTCGATGCCCTCGACACCGTCGACCTCGACCTGGCCGGTCGGGACGCCGACTCGATGGCGCACCGCTAGCTCGGCCCGCCGTGCACCAGGACCGCGGTCAAGGAGACGTGGCCGCGCCGGATCTCCTGGCCCACCCGACAGCCCGGCGGATCGCCACCGCGGTGACCGTCTGGTCGGTGCGTCGTGACACGGTCATCCGACTCGTGAGGTACGCCGCCGTTTCGGTGGTGTCCACCACCACCAGCCTGGTGACGCTGGGTGTGCTGGTCGGAATGGTCGGCGTGGCCGCCACGTGGTCGAACGTCATCGCCACCGCTGTCGGCACCGTGCCGTCGTTCGAGCTCAACCGGCGCTGGGTGTGGAGCAGTGACGGCCGGCGGTCGCTCTTCGGCCAGGTGGTGCCCTTCGTGGCGCTGTCGTTCGCCGGGCTGGTGATCTCGACGGTGGCTGTCGGCGTGGTGGCCGGCCGCACCGTCGGGTGGGGTCACTGGAGCCGCACGGTCGCCGTCCTGGCCGCCAACGTGTCCGCCTACGGGGCGCTGTGGGCGGTGCAGTACCAGTTGCTCGACCGCTTCCTCTTCCGGAGCGATGCCGCCCCGGCCGGACTGGTTGCGGTCCCCGAAGTCCCAGTTGGCCTACAGACCGCTCCCAGGTGGCCCGGACGTGGCGGCTCCATGCTGACCGAGGGGGCCCACCGCCCCTCGGTGGTGACGTACGAAAGGGAAGACCATGGATGAGATCACTCCACCGCCCGAACCGGACGGGGACCCGGTTGGCGGCGATGTCGCCGGTCCGGAGTCTCCGCTACCGCCCCCACCGCAGCCGTCGTCCCCACCGGGTCCGGGGTCCGAGGTGTTCCCCGGCGCCACCACTTCCGGTGGAGTGCCCCGGTGGCGGCGGGGCCAGGTCAGTCCGATGAGGCGCCATCCCGTGCGCTGGAAGGTGGCAGCTGCCGGACTGGCCGGGATCCTGGCCGTGGGCGGTTACGGCGTGACCCGGGCGGCCACATCGTCGACGTCGGGACCGTCGGCTGCTGCCGCCGCCCTCCCGGGAAGTCCCGGATCCGGTGGCACCGGTTCCAGCCGTGGCGCCGGTGGAACCACAGGAATGGGTCCCCCGGGAGGGACGCGGGGGTCGCCCCCCGGACGCGGCTCCGGCACGGTCGGGAGGGTCACGTCCATCTCGGGGGACTCGATCACGTTGGCCACCAGGGGCAAGAAGGTGGTGACCGTCACGGTCTCCACATCGACCGTCTACAAGCATGGATCCACCACCTCCACGAGTGCGGCCCTGAAGGTCGGCGACCTGGCCATGGTCACCGGCACCACCGCCTCCGACGGGACCGTGACCGCCACCGCCATCACGTTCGGCCCCGCCCGGGTGGGGACCCGGCCCGGCGGGTGATGGGCCGGTCGCCCGGGCCGTGAGGGACTGCTCGCCCGACATGGGCCGGGGCCGGACGGTCGCCCCTCAGCCCGCCGGCGATGCCGTGTAGTGTGCCTGGACCTGACCGGCCGACAGCTCGGAGTTGTAGAAGGCGACGTCGGAGATGACCGCAGAGAAGTAGTTGCTGGTGGAGGAGTTGGGCCAGCCGACCAGGTTCTCGGCACCGACCCTCCAGTAGCCCAGGTAGGCCTGGGCCGCGCCACTGGAGGCGTTGTTCCCCACCAGCTTCCCGTCGACGTAGAGGTTCATCCCGTCGGCCCCCTGGGTGGCCACCACGTAGTGCCACTTCCCGTCGTTGTACGAGTTGGGTGACTGGACGACCACCGTCTGGCCGGTGTAGATCCCGAAGTTCAGCTGGCCGTTGTTGGACATCCATACCATCCGGTCCCGGGAGTCGGAGAAGCCACTGGCGGCGTCACCGAAGCTCATCAAGTCGCCACCGGACTTGGTGGAGGTCTTGAACCACATCTCCTCGGTGTAGCTGGTGGGGTTGGTGATGGGTTGGGTGGCCACGATCTGCCCGCTGGAACCGTTGAGTGTGACCCCGTTGTAATAGTTCCCCTCGGCCGGGCTGTGGGCCTGGTAGGTGATCCCCGTGGTGGTGTACGTCCCCGAGTCACCGTTTCCGCTGACGTCCGCCGCCACCGCCCCGCCGGTGTCGTTGAGCGGCCAGTACTGCGCCGGTCCCGAGTTGAACACCGCCTTGCCGTAGCTGTTGAGCGGCGCCTTGGTGGCGACGTTGGTGATGGTGATGGTCTTCGACACGCTGGGTGTGCCGCCCGGCCCCACCGCGAAGAGCATGTAAGGGCCGGGGAGGGCGATGCCGGGGTCGGACGGGATGGCCAGCTGATAGGTGTCGCCACTGGAGGAGACGACGGAGAGCGGGATGCGGCGCTGGTCGTTGTCCACCGAATGGGTCGACTCCCCGTAGCGGATCATGGAGAACTGGGCGATGGGCTGGGCCGTCGTGACGGTGATGGTGGCGCCGGTGGCGGCCGAGGTCGGAGCCGAGGTGATGGTGGGGCGCAACCGCAGGGTACCGTCGGCGTTCAACAGGTACGGCGGGGTGTAGATCTGCCCGTCGGGGTGGTTGGTCGAACACGTGCCGCACAGCCCACCCCCACCGGAGAACACCCGTCCGTCGGGGAGCAGGACCGCCACCGAGTGGTAGTTGCGGGGCTCCGCCTCCGGCGCCATCAGCGTGAACTGGCCCGTGGCCGGGTTCCACATCTCGGCGTTGAGCTCCGAGTCGTCGTCGCTGAAGGGCACGGCATAGGTCTGGCCGCCCATGGTCAGTACCTGGCCGGTGGGCAGGACCACGCTGTTGGCGAAGGCCCGGGGCTCGTTCATGGAGCCGACCTGGGTGGTCTGCACCGTCGGCGCCGACGTCGTCCCGCCCAGCGTGAGCTCATAGGCGGCATTGGTGGCGTTGGAGTCCTGGTAGTCGGGGGCGCCTCCCATGGTGATGACCTTGTTGATGTCGTAGTAGACGGCGTTCCCGTTCATGGCGTCGTCGCTGGTACCCCGCAGCCCCGCCGGGGTGATGCTGCCCGCGCCGGTGGTGGTGATCCAGTTCATCTGTTTCGACGGTCCGGCCTGGAGGACGTTGCCTCCGGAGGTGGCGATGAACCAGCCGTGATTGTCGGCCCGGTACACCCCCTGGGCGTCTTGGGTGTACATGGGAGTGGACGGGACGTTGGTCAGCTCCCGCCAGTTGCCGGTGGGCGACCAGATCTCCCCCAGCTTCCCGCCCAGACCGCCCGACCACGAGCCACCCAGGGTGAACGCCTGCCCGTTGGACAGCAGTGTCATGCCCTGGTAGCCGCGGCCGATGTTCATCGGTGGCCCGGCGCTCCACGTGTTGGTGGTCGGGTTGTAGATACTGGTCAGGTGGTCGCTCAGGCCGCCGGTGACCATGATCTCCCCGTTGGGCAGGATGGCCACGCCGGGACAGAACATGTCGTGAGCGGTGTTGCTGACCGTGTCCTCGCTCACCGCCCCGGTGGTCAGGTTCAAGATGGCGGTCTGGGTGTAGTTGGCGTTGGTGGCGCCGTAGCTGAAGTCCCCGTCCGCCGACCACACCAGCAGTTCGTTGTGGGGCAGCAGGGCCGCGGCCACCGGGACGAGGGGGAAGGCGATCACCGGTCCCCACGCACCGACGACCGCGGGGCTGGTGCCCAGCTCGGGCGTGGTGGCTGCCGTCGAGGACACGTTGGCCAACAGGTGAGCCGAGGCCCGGGGGGTGCCCTGCAGGTACAGCTCGACGGCGGCGATGTCGGCCGACGAGCCCGAGGCATTGGTCAGGGCGGTGAGGCGGACGAAGCGGGTACTCACCGCGGCGATGCCCACCTGTTTCACGGCCGGGGTATCGGCCCACGTTCCGGTGGCCGCCGTCTCGAAGTTGATCCCGTCGCTGCTCACGCTCACCACGAACTGGCCGATCGCACCCACCGGCGATGCTCCCTGTCGGGGCTCGTAGATGAGTCCTGACACCGTCGTCGCCGAGGGCAGCGCCAGGGTGATCGAGGGACTCGTCCCGTACGGCGTCGACGGGATGGGACTGTCCCAGTAGGTGAGGGCGTTGCTGTCGAGTACCGAGTCGGCGGCATGGCCCGGGGCGGCATCACTGGCCGACACCGTCCAGCCCTGACGCAGCAGAATGGGGGCGTCGGGCACGTACGCCGCCGGTGTGACCCTGATCCCGTGGGCAGTGGCCGACGATGCGGCACTGGCGGCGGCCACGGCGCCACCGGGTGCTCCCTCCGAGCCCGGCACGAGGAGGAGAGCCAACAGAACGAGCGCCGCCCCCACCACGACCGTGGACGACGGCCGGATTCTGCGAGGGAGACGTGCCCTGCCCATGAAGTTGCCCCTTTCGTCCTGCAACAGCCCACCCCCCGACAGGGGAACATGCCGGGCTGCGCCGCAGAACCTACGGTCGGGATGGGGTCGGAGCAAGGCGATCGGGGTCGAATCTCCACGCGGAAACCCCAGGTGGGCGCGTATGCCACCGACAGCGTCACCCGTTTCACTGCCCGTGTCTGAGGGGTGGTGGCCGTGGCCTCGGAGGCCACGGGCCTGGGCTACTGGTTGATGGCGACGGACGGCGGGATCTTCGCCTTCGGTGACGCCCCGTTCCTCGGTTGAGCGGCGTAGCCACCGATCCCCCGGGGTCGGCATCACGGGATCGAGCTCGGTGCGGGTCGGCGCTCGATCGGATCAGCCGCGGTGGTCGCTCCTCACCGCTGCCACCCCGTGCCTGCGATGCTGTGCGACGTCGGCCGCGGGGCCGGGCACCCAGGCCACCGAAGCAGCACACACGCCGGGTACGCGTCAACAGGGGAGGACCTCCATGTCGCTCAATCTCGACATCGTCGGATCGACCTCCGAGCCGGTCGAGCGATCGTGGACGGCAACGGACTCGTTGCTCTACGCCCTCGGCGTGGGGGCCGGGTCGTTGGCCTCCGACTACGAGCTCCCGTTCACCACCGAGAACTCCATCGACGTGTCCCAGCAGGTCCTGCCCACCTTCGCCGCCATCGTGGGGACGGGTGGCCACAGCCGGGCGTCGATCGGCGACTTCGATCCGGCCATGCTGCTCCACGGCGAGCAGGGCGTCGAGCTCTTCGGGCCGATTCCGCCCCAGGGCTCCGTCCGGACCACGGGTACCGTCACCGGCATCTACGACAAGGGATCAGGGGCGCTGGTGGTCACCGAGTCCACATCGGTCAACCTGGCCACCGACCAACCGCTGTTCAGGACGACCAACGCCCTGTTCATCCGGGGGGAGGGAAAGTTCGGTGGGGAACGTGGCCCGTCTGCGGGAGCGACGCCCCTTCCCGAGCGCCGGCCCGACCGGATGGTCACCTACGCCACCCGGGCCGACCAGGCCCTCCTGTACCGCCTGTCGGGGGACCGCAACCCGCTCCACTCCGATCCGGTCTTTGCCCGACGGGCCGGCTTCGACCGTCCCATCCTGCACGGGCTGTGCACCTACGGCGTGACCGGCCGGGCCCTGCTCCACACCCTGTGCGACTCCGACCCCGCCCGCTTCCACTCCCTGCGGGGCCGCTTCTCACGCCCGACCTACCCGGGGGATGTGCTGACCGTCTCCATGTGGGTGGAGGGAGGCACGGCGTTGTTCCGGACGGAGAGCCAGCGGGGGGAGACCGTCATCGACAACGGGGTGCTCCAGTTCGGGTGAGTCAAGCTCACGAATGCCGGCTGATCCACTCGGGCAGGTGGGGTGCCTCGGCACCGATGGTCGTCTCGTCGCCGTGGCCGGTGAGGACCCGGGTGGGCCCGGGCAGCACGAGAAGACGGTCACGGATGGAGTCGATGATGGTGGCGAAGTCCGAGTAGCTTCGCCCGGTGGCCCCGGGCCCTCCGTGGAACAGCGTGTCGCCGGAGAAGACCACCCCGCCGGCCTCGTCGTAGAGGCAGCAGCCGCCGGGGCTGTGGCCCGGGGTGTGCACCACCATGAGGGTCGTGCCGCCGGCGGTCACCGTCATGCCGTCGGCCAGTGGGCCGTCCGGCATCCGGTCGGGATAGACGGCGCTCCACAGCATGAGGTCGTCGGGGTGCAGCCACACCGGGGCCTCGAGCGCCCGGGCCAGCGCCGCGGCCGCGTTGATGTGGTCGTTGTGACCGTGGGTGGCGACGATGGCCACGGTGCGCCGGCCCCCCACGGCAGCCACGATGGGCCGGTGGTCGTGGGCGGCGTCGACCACCACCACCTCGGTGTCGTCACCCACGACCCAGATGTTGTTGTCGACCTCGAAGTCCTCCCCGTCCAGCGAGAAGATGCCCGAGGTGACCACCCGCTCGATCATCAGAGGACCACGACCGACCGCAGCACCTCGCCGCGCTCCATCCGGTGGAAGGCCTCCTCCACGTCACCGAGGCCGATGGTCTCGGTGACGAACCGGTCGAGGTCAAGGCGCCCCTGCGAGGTACAGGTCCACCAGCATCGGGAAGTCGCGGGAGGGGAGGCAGTCCCCGTACCAGCTGGGCTTGAGCCGACCGCCGCGACCGAAGAACTCGATCATGGGAAGGTCGATGCGCATGTCCGGCGTGGGCACCCCCACCTGCACCAGCGTGCCGGCCAGGTCCCGGGCGTAGAATGCCTGCTCCATGACCGCGGGGTTGCCCACCGCCTCGATGCAGACGTCGGCGCCGAAGCCGCCGGTCAGCGCCCGCACCGCCTCGACCACGTCCTCGGTCGGAGGCGTCGACCACGTCGGTGGCCCCGAACTCCCGGGCCAGGTCGAGCTTTCCCGGGTCGAGGTCGACGGCGATGACGGTCGCCGCCCCGGCCAGGCGGGCCCCGGCGACGGCCGCGCAGCCGACGCCGCCGCAGCCGAACACCGCCACCGAGTCGCCCAGGCCCACCTCGCCGGTGAGCAGGGCGGAGCCCAGCCCGGCCATGACCCCACATCCCAGCAGACCGACCGCCTCGGGCCGGGCGGCCGGGTCGACCTTGGTGCACTGGCCGGCCGCCACCAGGGTCTTCTCGGCGAAGGCACCGATGCCCAGGGCGGGGGAGAGGGGCGTCCCGTCGGCTCAGGCGTCATCTTCTGGCTGGCGTTGTGGGTGGAGAAGCAGTACCAGGGACGCCCCCGCCGGCACGACCGGCACTCGCCGCACACGGCCCGCCAGTTGAGGACCACGAAATCCCCGGGCCCGACCGAGGTCACATCGGGGCCGACCGCCTCGACCACGCCGGCGGCCTCGTGGCCGAGCAGGAACGGGAAGTCGTCGTTGATGCCTCCCTCCCGGTAGTGGAGGTCGGTGTGGCAGACCCCGCAGGCCTGGACCCGCACCACGGCCTCACCGGGGCCGGGGTCGGGCACCACGATGGTGACCAGCGAGACCGGCTCGCCCTTGGCCAGTGCCACGACGCCTCGGACCTCAGATGCCATCTTCCACTCCTGTCCTGTCCTGTCCTGTCCTTGTCCTGTCCTGGTCCTGTCCCGGTCCGCGTGTCCCAGTCCGGTCCGGCACGCTCCCACGGACCGATCGGGCCCCAGTGTGTCACGCACACTGCCGTGCATTTGGTACCACCGGACCGGGTAGCTGGACGTGGCCCGGGGCGAATCATAGGATTGACTGTATGGTCATTCAAACCGGCGGCGAGCTGGCTCCACTGGACCGGGCCGAGGTGGATGCCTCCCTGCGGCCCTTCGGCCACAGTCGCATGCTGCCCCGGGCTGCCTACGTGGATCCCGAGGTCTTCGCCTGGGAGCGGCGTCACTTCTTCGAAGGCGGCTGGACGTGCGTGGGGCGCAGCGAGACGGTGGCCTGCCCGGGGGACCAGCGGGCCGAGTCCCTGGGCGCCGCCGGCGTCCTCCTGCTCCGAGGCCACGACGGCGTGCTCCGGGCCTTCGCCAACGTGTGCAGCCACCGGGGCCACGAACTCCTGGCCTGCGGTGTGTCCGCCAGTCACGGGCGGGTCATCTGTCCTTACCACTCCTGGTCCTACACCCTGGAGGGGGAGGTGTGGACGGCCCCCGGGTTCAAGGAGCTGGACGGTTTCGACCCCAACGAGCACGGCCTCACCCGGCTGCCCTGCACCGAATGGCACGGGCTGGTCTTCGTGGACGGCTCGGGCCAGGCCCCGCCACTCGAGGAGTCCCTAGGCACCCTGGACGCGGTGGTGGCCCCCTACGACATGGCCCGCCTGTTGGTGGCCGGGACCCACGAGTACACGGTGGCCGCCAACTGGAAGATCCTCACCGAGAATTACCACGAGTGCTACCACTGTCCGATGATCCACCCCGAGCTGTGCGAGGTGAGCCCGCCCAAGAGCGGGGACAACTACCACCTGCCCGGTGGCTGGGTGGGCGGGACCATGGACCTGCGAGAGGGTATGGACACCATGTCCCTCGACGGGGTCAGCCACGGGGAGCCACTGCCCGGGCTGTCGGGCCACGCTCGCCGCGAGGTCATCTACATCAACGTCTTCCCCAACGTCCTCATCAGCCTGCACCCCGACTACGTGATGACCCACCGGCTGACCCCGCTGGCCGCCGACTCGACCCGCATCGAGTGCACGTGGGCCTTCTCGCCCGGATCAATCGACCGGCCCGGCTTCGACCCCTCGTACGCCATGAACTTCTGGGACATCACCAACCAGCAGGACTGGAACGCCTGTGCCTCGGTGCAGCGGGGACTGTCCTCAACCCACGCCCGGCCCGGACCCCTGGCCGGCGAGGAGGACGCCGTCTACCAGTTCGTGACCATGGTGGCCCGCGGCTACCTGGGCCAGCCGGTGCGCAACACCGGTACCCGGGTGTCGGCCGGCTGATCCCGACCGGCCGGCTGATCCCGACCGTCCGGCTGATCCCGTTCTCGTCCGGTTCCGATTCCCGGCGCTCAGATGAACGTGCGGGGCCCGCGCTTGACCATCTGATCGGCGATGATCGACCGCTGCACCTCGCTGGTGCCCTCCCAGATGCGTTCCACCCGGAGCTCGCGGAAGAACCGCTCGGCCACGTTCTCCCGCATGTAGCCGCGTCCGCCGAAGATCTGGACGCAGCGGTCGGCCACCCGGTTGGCCATCTCCGACGAGTAGAGCTTGGCCATGGAGCACTGGGTGTGCTGGACCTTGAGATCGGATCCGCCGTCGATCCCCCGGGCCGTCTCGTAGACCAGGGACCGGGCGGCGAACAGCTCGGTCAGGCTGTCGGCCAGCATGATCTGTACCGCCCCGAAGTCGGTGATGGGGCCACCGCTGACGATCCGCTCCCGGGCGAACCGGGTGGTGTCGTCGATGAGCCGGGCCGCCCCGCCCAGGCAGCGTGAGGCCACCATGATGCGCTCGAAGCGGAACCACTCGTAGGCGAAGCCCATGCCGTCACCCTCCCGCCCCACCAGCTGGGAGACCGGGACCCGCACCGACTCGAAAGCCACGATGGGATGGTGGTGGCTGATGGTGTGGGTGTAAGCCGGAGTGCGGACAACCCGCACTCCCTCCGCCGGCAGGTCCACGATGAACATGGCGTGCTCACCGGCGCAGTCGCCGTCCACCAGCTTGGCCTGGAAGAAGGCATAGGCGCTGTGGTTGTACGAGGTGACGTGCCACTTGACGCCGTCGAGGACGTACCCGTCACCGTCCCGCCGGGCCGTGGCCACGATGGCGTCGACGTCGGAGCCGGCACCCTCCTCGGTGATGGCGTAGCACTCCTCCTTCTCGGCCTTGATGCCGGGGATGACGTACCGCTCGATCTGGTCCGGTGTGGCCACCGGTGGGAACCACGACGGGGGTGTGCCGAGGACCCACCCCAGAGCGTTGGTGGCCCGTCCCCCCTGCTCCTGCACCAGTACCTGCTGGAGCATGGAGTAGCCGCCGCCCCCGTACTCCTTGGGCATGTTGGTGGCGTGGAGGCCCAATTCGAGGGCCCGCGTCTGGAACTTCTCGGCCACCGCGGCCGGTAGCTCCCCGTCATTGGCCTCGGCCTCCTCCTCGTAGGGGATGAGCTCGTCGACGAACGATCCGGCCCGCGCCTGGATCTCCAGATCCTCGGGCGTGAGGTTGTACATGGGGGAGCCTCCTGGCCTTGACTGACGGTTCAGTTTATGTCAGCGTCGGGGTGGTGGAAAGCGGTCACCTCCTGGACGGCACCACCGCCGATGCCGTCGTGGTGGGTGGGGGGACCGTCGGTGCCTGGTGCGCCTACTTCCTCAAGCGAAGCGGCCTCGGGCGGGTGGTGCTGCTCGAGGCATCGACCTTGGGACAGGGAGCCTCCAGCCGCGCCGCCGGGATCGTCCGCAGCCAGGGAGGGACGCCGACGGCGGTGCGCTTGGCCGAGTGGTCCAAGCGGTTCTACCGGTCGCAGCAGGGCGAGCTGGGCATCGACTCGGGATTCGTCCGCCAGGGCTACTACCTCCCGTGCTTCACCGACGAGGACATTCGGGCCGCCCGCCAACGGTTGGACATGCAGCGCTCATTGGGTCAGCCGGTGCGGTGGGTGGAACCGGACGAGGCCGAGACTCTCAACCCCACCCTGGCCAAGGGCTCGACCCGGGGTGGCACCTTCCTCGACGACGACGGCTACCTGCAGCCACCCCGCAATGTGCTGGCCTACACCGTGGCCCTGGCCACGTCCGGCGTCGAGGTGCACGAGCGGGTCCCCTTCACCGGCCTGGTCACCACCGGGGACCGGGTGGTGGGAGTGGAGACCGGTCAGGGGACCATCTCGTCGGGCACCGTGGTGCTGACCGGGGGCCCGCAGCTGGCGGCGGTGGGCGTGCTGGCCGGCACCCGCATCCCGGCCGGTGGGGTGCGCCACCAGGTGGCGGTGACCGAGCCGTCGCCCGAGCTCGACCCGGGGCGCCTCCCCATGGTCTTCGATCTCAGCGCCGGCCTCTACTGGCGCCCGGAGGAGGGCGGCCTGCTGTTCGGCATGAGCAATCCCGACGAGCCACCGGGGGAGGCCACCGAGATCGACTGGACCTACCTCGAGGCCATGCGGCAGCGGCTGGCCCAGCTGGTGCCGGCCACCCGGTCGCTCGGGCTGCGACGGGTGTGGGCGGCCACCATCGACTACACACCCGACCACCTCCCCATACTCGGACCAGTGCTCGGACGGGACGGTCCGTTGACCGGCACCGTGGTGGCCTCGGCCGGGGGTCACGGGATGATGTGGGGCCCCGGCGTCTCCCGGGCGGCCGCCGACCTGGCCCTTCACGGCACCACCGAGGTGGTGGACGCCACGTTCCTCGGACTCGACCGCTTCGACGAGTACGGCCACAGCCGGCTCGACCCCGATCCCATCGCCCTACCGTTCCCCGAAAGGACCAGCACCCCGTGACCGACACCACCACCCCGCTCACGCCCTTCATCCACGCCGCCGACCGGGTCGCCGACCTCGAGGACTGGGGGGCGCTGGACGAGGCCACCGGTCCGGCCATGACCACGTCGGGCATGACGCTGTGGACCGGCCAGGGGGACCAGGAGGTGGGCATCTGGGAGTGCACCCCCGGTCCGTCCCGCTGGCTGCTCGGGACCCACGAGTTCATCCAGGTGGTGGCCGGCCGCATGACGGTGACCGTGGACGGGGGTGCACCGGTCGAGCTGGGGGCCGGGGACACCGCCGTCTTCCCCAAGGGCTGGTCGGGCACCTGGGACATCGCCGAGACGCTGCGCAAGGTCTACGTGATCTTCTAGGGCGCACGCCGGCGGCGGAGTGGGAGCTCCGCCAGTCTCCGATCTGGCCACGGTCTACGGCGTAGACCGTGGCGCGCTCACCGATCGTCGAGGTACGTCCACAGCCGGGCCGGGGGGACACCGGCAGCGGAGTGGGAGCTCCGGGAGTCTGCGATCTGGCCACGGTCTACGGCGTAGACCGTGGCGCGCTCACCGATCGTCGAGGTGCGTCCACAGCCGGGCCGGGGGCTTAGCGCTCAGCCGTCGCCCACCCGCTCCGGGCGGCGCACCTCCACCAGGACGTCCAGGGCCCAGCACCCGTCGAGGCCGCAGCGCAGCGGATTGACGTCCAGGGCGTCGAGCGAGTCCCCCAGCTCCACGGCCAGCACCCCGAGGGCCACCACCGCCGATGCCACGGCATCCCGGTCGGCCGGCGGTCGGCCCCGGACCCCATCGAGGAGGGACGAGACCCTGAGCCGGTCGACGGCGGCCCGGGCCGCCGGTCCGTCGAGGGGAGGCAGTCGCACCACACGGTCAGCCAGTACCTCCACCAGCACGCCTCCCGCTCCCACCACCACCAGGACTCCGAGGTGGGGGTCGCGCACCAGGCCCAGGCTCAGCTCGACCCCGTCGGGTGCGGTGGCGGCCACCAGGGCCCGGGGACCGAGCCGCCGGGCCAGATCCTCGTAGGCCGCGGCCACCCCGGCGGCGTCGGCCACCCCGAGGACGACCCCCGCCACGTCGGACTTGTGGGCGATGGCCGGGTCGTCGGTCTTCACCACCACCGGGTAACCGAGCTCCCCCGCGGCCGATACCGCCTCCCCGGCCGAGCCCACCGATCGCGACGGGATCACCGGGATCCCGTACTCGGCCATCAGGGCCAGGGATTCCGCCCCGCCGAGCGGGGGTCCGGCCAGCCGGGTCCGCCACCGGGCCCGGCGTGCTTCGTCCACCGCAGGCGGCGCGGCCCGTCCGGTGGAGCCGGATCCGAAGCGAAGCAGATGGCCCAGGGCCGACAGTCCCGTCCGGGTCCCCTCCAGCACCGGCACCCCGCCGGCCCGGATCCTCGAGGCGGCCGCCCCGTCGATGGCGCTGCCCAGATTGGACAGGACCGCCACCGGCTTGTCCGTGACCGCCGCTGCGGCCAGCACGGCACGGGGATAGGAGTCGTCATCGTCGTACTCCTCGACCAGGTCGACGGCCAAGGCCACCGCCGCCACCTGTTCGTCGGCGGCCATGCCCGACAGGCACCGTGTGAACAGAGCCTCGGTGTCCGAGCCGGTGCCCCACACGTCCAACGGGTTGCCCGCTTCGAGGCCCGGGTCGAGCAGCCCGGCCAGCCGGCGCTCCGTGTCGGGACCGATGGTGGCGAAGGGGACCCCGACCGACTCGGCCACGTCGACCACCAGGGCCCGTTCGGCTCCCGAGTCGTGGACAGTGGCGATGCCGGCCCCGGGTCGTCCCGACAACGACAACGGCACCCGTCGCCCGGCGGCGAAGAGCTCGAGGGTGTCACCCATCTCGTCCAGATCACCCACCCGGATGACCCCGTGGGCCTCGAACAGCGCCTCCCACGCCCCGTCGGCTCCGGCCAGCGCCCCCGAGTGGGCGGCCACCATGGTCCGTCCGGCCGCCGACGAGCCCACGGTCAGGGACACCACGGCCACGTCCTGATCGGCGGCCCGGCCCAGGGCGGCCCGCAACGCCTCGGGCTCCCTCAGTGTCTCCAGCAGGAGGCCGACCACCCGGGTCCCGGGGAGGTCGAGGGCGTAGTCGAGGTAGGAGGCGGCCGTGGTCACCAGCTCCTGGCCGGCCGAGACCACCACGGTGAAACCGAGGTGTCGCCGGGTGCGCAGGATGGCCGAGAAGACCGAGCCCGAATGGGTGATGAACGCCACGGGACCGTGGGGAAGCGGGGACGGCTCGACGTAACCGATGGCCCGGATCCCATGGGTGACGTTGACGAACCCCATGCACCCGGCCCCGCACACGGCCATCCCGGCGGACCGGGCCACCTCCGCCACCCGGTCTCGCAGCGCCGATCCGCCGCCCGGCTCGACCAGGCTTCCGTAGATGACGGCGGAACGATCGCCGCGTCGGGCCGCACGGACCATCTGCTCCTCCACGCCATGCGTCGGGAACGCCCAGCAACACCAGGTCCACCGGTCCGTCGATCTCGTCCAGCGAGCCCAGGCACGGCCGACCCATCACGGTGTCGTAGCGCGGGTTGACCAGATGGAGGTCGAGCTCCTTGCCACTGCCGGCCATCTCGTTGGCCAGGCGGTAACCGAAGCTGTCCGGGCGTACCACTGGCCCCCACCACGGCCACCCGGCGCGGCTCCAGCATGGCCCGCACCGGTGAGTCCATGGCGACGAGTCTGCCCGATGCCGGGGCGGACACCCCCTCGGTCACCCCCGGGTGGTGCGGGCGCGCACGCGGCCGGCCAGGCCCCGCTCGGCCTTCTGGTCGGCCTGCACCGCCCGGGCCGCCTGCCAGCCGGGGATGCCGCACACGCCGCCGCCGGCGTGGGTGCCCGACCCGCCGTTGTAGAGGCCCCGAATGGGCGTGCGGTAGTCGGCGTAGCCGGGGGCGGGGCGCATGTGGAAGAGCTGCTCGAGGGAGAGCTCGCCGTGGAAGATGTTGCCACCGATGAGCCCGTACTCGTGCTCCATCTCGTAGGGGCCCACCACGTCGCGGTGGAGGATGGACGCCCTGAAGTTGGGGGCCACCTCGTCGTAGCAGTCGATCATCCGGTCGGCGTACGCCTCGAGGTCCTCGGTGTGCGGGGTCTGGCTCCACTCCTTGGGGACCCACTGGGTGAACAGGGACATGATGTGGGTGCCGTCGGGGCAGAGGGTCTTGTCGAAGGCGGTGGGGATGACCCCGTCACTGAAGGGCCGCTCGGCCCCGCGGCCCTCCCGGGCGTCCTGGAAGGCCCGCTCCATGTACTCGACCGACGGGGCCATCTCGACCGACCCGGTGTGGTGCTCGGCCAATTCGGTGCCGGGGTCGGCGGTGAAGTCGGGCAGCTCGGAGAGGGCCAGGTTGATCTTGACCACCCCGCTCCGGGTCTTCCAACGCTCGATGTCCTCCACGAAGTCGGCCGGCAGCTCGGTGGCGCTGATGTGGTCGAGGAAGGCCGTCTGGGGATGGAGGGTGGTGACCACCACCGGGGCCAGGATCTCCTCGCCGCTCTCCAGCACCACGCCGCGCACCCGACCGTTGGTCACGATGGTGCGGGCCACCCGGGCCCCGGTGCGGATCTCGGCGCCGAGGTTGCGGGCCGACCGCTCGATGGCGTCGGCCACCGCCCCCATGCCCCCCTCGGGGAAGCCCCAGTTGCCCAGGTGCCCGTCACCGATGTCCCCGATGGAGTGGTGGGCCATCACATAGGCCGTGCCCGGCTCGCACGGCCCGGCCCAGGTGCCGATGACCCCGTTGACGGCGATGGGGGCCTTGACCTGCCACGACTCGAACCAGTCGTCGAGGAGGTCGGCGATGCTCATGGTCATCAGCCTGGTCACGTCGCCGATGGTGCGCACGTCGAGGCCCTTGTGCCGCCAGGCCAGCCGGAGTGTCTCATAGAGGTCGCCCGGCCTGCGGGAGCCGATGGTGGGGGGGACGGTGAGCAGGAGGGGTCCGAGTACATCGGCCAGTCCGGCGATCCAGGCGTCCCACTTGGGCATGGCCTCGGCGTCCTTCTTCGACCACTTGGCGATCTCCTCGTAGTTTCGCTTGGCGTCGTCGGCGAAGATCTTGATGGAACCGCCTTCGGGGAAGGCCTGGTAGTAGGGGCCCATGGGGAAGACCTTGTACCCGCACCGCTCGAGCTCGAGGTCGCGCATGATGGTCGGGGGCAGGAGGCTCATCACATACGACAGCCGGGTCACCTTGAGCTCGGGGGCGTCGGGCCACGGGGACTCGGTGGTGGCGGCGCCCCCCGTCTTGTGCCGGCCCTCGAGCACCACGGTGCGGGCTCCGGATCGGGCCAGGTAGGCGCCGGAGACCAGTCCGTTGTGCCCACCGCCCACCACGATGGCGTCGTACGTCGAGGTCATGGAATCCCCTTCAGGGTCATCGGGGACAGGCCCCGGCACGAGGTTTGACTGATTGTTCAGTCTAAACCGCTGCTACCGTGGGGGACAAGGCGATCCGGGCCGGTCGGTACCGGTCCTGACGCTGAACCCCTCCAGTGGCGACCCATCGGAAAGGTGACCATGGCAGAAGACACGGAGACCGCGCAGTACCGCCGGCGGCGCCGCCGACCAGCGCCGGGAGGACATGTTGCGGGCCGCCCTGGAGGTCATCGCCGAGCGGGGCTTCCCCGAGTCGCGCATCGCCGACGTGGCCGAGCAGGCCGGCACCAGTCCGGCCCTGGTCATCTACTACTTCAAGACCAAGGACAACCTCCTGACCGAGGCCATGCGGTTCGCCGAGGACCAGTGGTACGACCTGGGCGCCCGCCGTATGGAGGTCATCGACAGCGCGGCCGGCGCGACTCGAGGAGATCGTGGCCATGACCTGTCTGCCCGAGGCCGACGCCGAACTGCCGGACTCGTGGACCCTGTGGCTGGACCTGTGGGCCCAGTCGGTGCGCCACCCCGAGGTGGCCCGGGTGCGGGAGGAGTTCGACGCCCACTGGCGGGAGACCATCGCCGGAGTGGTGCGCGACGGCCAGGCGTCGGGCGAGTTCGGGGACGTCGACGCCACCGAGTTCGCCATCACCCTCTCGGCCCTGCTCGACGGCTTCGCCATCCAGATCGCCCTCGAGGACCCGATCGTCGATCCCCGGACGGGCCTTCACCGCCAGCATGCGATTCGCCGCCCAGGCGCTCGGTTTCACCTGGAAGGCCAAGAGCAAGACACACAACAAGGCACATAACAAGGGAAAGGCCACGAAGGACCCGGCGGCCTCCCGCAGCAGCGGCGGCTCGGGGGCGAAGAAGTCCAAGGGATAGCGGGCCGATCCGGCCTCCGCCCGCACTGGTGCCGGGACCGGTGACTCCCTACACTGAGTGACCGTTCAAACGGTGCGGGGGCGCCGGTGGTCGGAGGACGGACGACGGACGGGAGGGATGGAGGCACGATGGCCGGTGGCGAAGTGCAGATCGTGGCCCTGACCAAGCGCTTCGACGACGTCGAGGCCGTGGCCGGCATCGATCTCCACATCCCCTCGGGCGAGTTCTTCTCCATCCTCGGGCCCTCGGGCTGCGGGAAGACCACCACCCTCCGCCTGGTGGCCGGCTTCGAGCAGCCCACCAGCGGCAGCATCTTCCTCGACGGCGTGGACGTGGCCCACACGCCCACCCCACAAGCGCAACGTGAACACGGTCTTCCAGAGCTACGCCCTCTTCCCCTTCCTGTCGGTGGCGGACAACGTGGCCTTCGGCCTCCGCTACCAGAAGCTGGGCAAGGCCGAGTCGGCCCGCCGGGTCGGCGCCGCCCTCGAACTGGTGCAGCTCCTCGGCTACGAGAAGCGGCGGCCCGGCCAGCTGTCCGGGGGTCAGCAGCAGCGGGTGGCCCTGGCCCGCGCCCTCGTCCTCAACCCGTCGGTCCTGCTCCTCGACGAGCCCCTGGGTGCCCTCGACGCCAAGCTGCGCCGGACCCTCCAGGTCGAGCTCAAGGCGCTGCAGGAGACGGTCGGGATCACCTTCCTCTACGTCACCCACGACCAGGAGGAGGCCCTGACCATGTCGGACCGCCTGGCCGTCATGGAGGCGGGCAAGGTGGCCCAGGTGGGCACCCCGGTCGAGGTCTACGAGGAGCCGGCCGACGCCTACGTGGCCGACTTCCTGGGCGTGTCCAACCTGATGGACGCCAACGCCGGCGGTCCGGACGCCGACGGGGCGTGCCGGATCCGCCTGGGGGAGTTCGACCTGGCCGCCGAGCGGGGCTCGACCGAGTGCACCGGGGCCGTCAAGCTGGCCATCCGGCCGGAGCGGGTGCACATCGAGCCCTACGAGGCGACCGGACCCAACCGGGTGCCGGCCATGGTCGAGCGGCTGGTGTTCCTCGGTTCGTCCACCCAGGTCATCGTGCGCCTGGCCCACGGCGAGCGGATCCAGGCCCTCATCCAGAACCAGGGCGGGCCGCCCGCCTACCAGCAGGGCACGGCCGTCCAGGCCCACCTGCCCGCCGACGGGCTGCGGGTGCTGCGGTCGGTGCCCCTGCCCGACGTGGAGGACCCTCCGTTGTCCGTCAGCCGAGGTGCCGGCCGTCCAGCCGGTGGGTGCTGCCGTGCATCCGCGCGGACTGAGTCGGCCCGGACCCGTCCCTACATGCCGGCGATGCTGGTCATGGCCTCCTGGCGGCTGCTGCCCCGTTCGCCCCGGGTCATCCACCGGTAGGCCAGCAGCCCGATGGTGGCGGCCACGAACGACAGCACCAGCATGATGGTGGCCAGCGCGTTGAGGGCCGGCCCTCCGTTGCCGCCGTGGCTGGTGGAGTAGATGATCACCGACATGGGCTGGGTGTTGGCGGTCGAGGACAGCAGGTCGACGATGACGAAGTCGTCGACCACGCTGGCGAACACCAGCACGGCACTGGCGAAGATGGCCGGCATCAGCAGGGGGATGAGCACCCGGCGGATCGACTCGAGGCGCGACGCCCCCAGGTCGGCGGCGGCCTCCTCGTAGGAGCTGCCGATCGAGACCAGCCGGGCCAGCACGATGATGGCGGGCCAGCTGAAGTTCCAGGTCACCAGGCCCAGGACCTCGGCAGCGGTGCCCAGGTGGATGGACCGTGAAGAGCTGGGTGAAGAGGAAGAACAGGGCCACCCCGAAGATGAGCTCGGGGATCACGTAGGAGAAGACCATCACGAAGTTGAAGCGTGGTGGAGGTCCGGGTGCGCCAGCGGTTGATGCCGATGGCGAAGGCCACGCCGAGGGGTACGGCGACGATGGTGGTGAGGATCGAGAGGCGGATGGTCTGGTACACCGCGGCCCGCGAGGGCGGGGTTGTGCCACACCGAGTTGATGGGGTCGCCCCAGTACCAGCGGGTGGAGAAGCCCTGCCACACGCTCTGGGACTTCCCGTTGTTGAAGGAGAACAGCACGGCGATGCCGATGGGGACGATGGACCAGATCAGGTACAGCCAGGTGAACCCCTCGAGGATCCACGGTCGGCGCCAGGGGTTGCGCCACGGCGGCTGCCACCGGCGCCGGGACGGATGGGGCGGCGTGGGGGACGGGGGCGCACCACTGTCCTCGGCCTGCCGGACGGACGGGACGTTCCCGATGTCCGGGGCGTCGGTGGTCAGGGTCATCAGAAGGCCTCACCGGAGGCCCGGCGGGTCTTGACCACGTAGTACAGCATCGGCACCAGCAGGAAGGCCAGCAGGAGCAGCGAGAGGGCCGCGCCCTGAGCCTCCTGGCTGGCCGTGTTGAGCTGGCTGTCGATGACGTTGCCGATCATGGCCGTCGACGACGCCCCCGACAGCAGCTGGTTGGTGAAGTAGTCGCCCATCATGGGCAGGACGGTGATCAACATGCCGGTCAGGATGGCCTGGCGGCTGAGCGGGAGGGTGACCCGGAGGAAGGTCCGGGACCGGTTGAGGCCGAGATCGCGCCCGGCCTCGAGGAGCCGCTGGTCGATGCGGTCGAGCCCGGCGTAGAGGACCAGGATCAGGTAGGGGATGTAGCCGTAGACCAGGCCCAGGATGACGGTCACCGACTTCCCCCCCAACCAGTTGACCGGCTGGCTGATCAGGTGGAGGTCGACCAGGACCCGGTTGACGTACCCGTCGGTCTGGAGCAGGTCGATCCAGGCCAGCATGCGCATCATGTAGCTGATCCAGAACGGGGCGATGAGCAGCGCCAGGAAGAGGACCTTGCGCCGCCCGGCGAACCGGGTCACGAAGTAGGCGGCCGGATAGGCGATGAGGAGCGAGAGCACCGAGGCGATGGCCACGTAGACCAGCGTGCGCAGGAAGATGGGCCCGACGAAGGCCCCCTGGCCCGACCAGGTCGTGGAAGACGGCGGTGAAGTTGGCCCCGGTCCAGTGGAGGGGGTTCCACACCGGCTCGGGGGACTGGAAGACGGCGTTGAGCTGGCCGCCGGCGATGGCCAGGACGGCGTAGAAGGGGACGAGGAACAGCAGGGCCAGCCAGATGATGCCGGGCATGGCGAACCCGGCCCACACCCACCGGTTCTGGACCCGGTCCCCCCAGGCTGTTCCTGCCGGGTCCCCCCGGGCCATCAGCAGGCGCCGCTCACACGCCGCCGCTGACCCGCAGCCATGCCTGCTGGTACTCGGCGTCGACGGCCGGGGCCAGCTCCAGCTGCTTGGTCCCGGTGTCGAAGTTGGACGGGCAGGACAACCGTGGAGGCCAGGCTCGGGGGCAGGATGCCCTCCTGCTCGAGGACCTGGGGGGTCACCCCGTTGACGGGCTGCATGTACCCGTTGAAGCTGATGTTCTCGAGCACGTTGGGCAGGTCGAGCATGTAGTTGAGGAAGAGGTGGGCCAGCACCGGGTTCTTGCCGCCGGCCAGCACGGTCATGGTGTCGTTGGCCACCGGACCCATGCCCGTTGGTCGGGAACCAGTAGCCGACCACCTCCACCGGGGTCCCCTTGGGCATGTACGACGGCGGCGGCGGCCATGTCGCCCGACCAGGCGTGGTGGATCCAGGTCTGGCCGGTGGGGATGGAGGTGTAGTCGTTGTTGTCGATGTGGAGGTTGACCAGCTGGTCCAGTTCGAGCAGCGAGTTGGTGGCCGCGCTCAGCTGGGCGGTGTCGGTGGTGTTGGGGTCGAAGTTGCCGTTCTTCATCATGCCCAGGGCCAGGCTCTCCCGGTAGTCGTCGAGGATGGCCACCTTCCCCTTGTACTTGGACGTTCCAGGGCATGGCCCAGGGGTTGGCCATGGCGTAGGGGTTCTCGTCCACCTTGTCCTTCCGCCAGGCGATGCCGGTGGTGTAGATCGTGTAGGGCACCGTGTACTGCCACTTCTGGTCGTAGAAGGGGTTCTGGTACTGGGTCCACGCCTGGGAGATGTTGGGGATGTAGGAGTGGTTGAGGGGCCGGGCCAGCTTGCCCGCCACCAGCTGGCCGAGGACGTCGACGGTGGGGACGAACACGTCGAAGTTGAACTCGCCGCTGCGCAGCTTGGCGATGGCCTCGCTCATGGTGTTGAAGGTGGTCAGCTCCACCTTGCAGTTGTACTTCTTGGCGAAGGCGTCGAGGTCCTTCTGGTTGACGTAGGCCACCCAGTTGTAGATCTTGAGGGTGGCGTTCTTCTCCGGCTTCAGGCCGTCGGCGATGGCCGGGTTGGAGGCGTAGAGCGGGCCAGGTGACCGGATTGTTGGGGCGGGGCAGGGCCAGCGGCTGGGTCGTCGATCGGTTGGTGGCGGCGGTGGCGGAACCGCTCGGACCGGCAGGCGGCCAGGGCGCGCGGCCAGGCCGGTGGCGGCCGCGCCGGCCAGGAAGGTCCGCCGGGACATCCCCGGGTTCCGTCGGGAGCCGTCCTCCGACCAGCCTTCGCGTGGGTGGAACGTCAACCCGGTCACCTCCGTTGTCAGCCCGTCCAATGGCCCCTTCGGCGCGGTCCTCCGGACTTTGACTGACTGTTCAGTTATTCAAGCACCGTGCCCGGGCCGGCTGCAAGGCGGACCGGTCACAATTCCCCGGCCGTTAACAATGGCCCACAACGGAGCGGCTCAGGGCGGTCAGGCGAGCGAGGCCAGGCGCTCGAAGTTGCCGAGGAACCGGTCGATGTCGGCCTCGTCGTGCTGGGTGGAGATCAGCCACTGCTCCATCTTCCCCCAGGGGGGCAGGAAGACGCCGCCGTTGTGCTGGACCAGCCAGTGGGCGTGGTTGTACCGGTCGTCGAGGCCGTCGAAGCCCCGGTAGTCGCGTACCGGTTCGGGCTGGAACACGACGCATCCCTTGGCCCCCACGGCCACCACGTGGGCGTCGAGCCCGTGGTCGGCGATGCTCCGCTCCAGCCCGGCGACGGCCCGGTGCCGGAGGCGGTCGAGGCGCTGGTAGGCGGCGGGTGTGGCCACCTCGGTCAGCATGGCCCGGGTGGCCGCCATGGCCAGGGGGTTGCCGTTGAAGGTCCCCACCATCTCGTAGCCACCCTCGGCCACGTGGCCATGACCTCGGCGGAACCGCCCACGGCCGCCGACGACGATGCCGCCCCCGATGGCCTTGGCCAGGCAGATCAGGTCCGGGGTCACGCCGACCAGGCCGGTGGCCCCGGCCGGGCCGGCCGTCAGCCCCGTCTTCACCTCGTCGAAGGCCAGCAGGGCGCCGTGGGCATGCAGCAGGTCGGCTTCAGGGCGGCCAGGTAGCCGGGGTCGGGGGTGATGATCCCGGCGTTCATCATGATGGGCTCGAGGATCATGCCGGCCACCTGCACCGGGGTGCGTCCTCGAGAGGTGCTCCGACGGCGTCGAGGTCGTTGAACCCGACCACCAGGGTCAGGTCGGTGATGCCGGTCGGGATGCCGGTGCTGCCGGCGACGCCCGACCGGACGGGCGGCCGGGCCGGCGTCGTGCAGGCTCGGGGGCCACCGACACCTGGACCGAGTCGTGATGGCCGTGGTAGCAGCCCTCGACCTTGATGATGAGGTCGCGTCCGGTGATGGCCCGCATCAGGTGGACGGCGTCCATGGTGGCCTCGGTGCCCGAGTTGACGAAGCGCCACAGCGGCAGTCCGAACCGGCGCCGACAGCTCCTCGGCCACCTCGATGGCCGCCTCGGTGGGCTGGGCGAAGTGGGTGCCGCGGGAGACCTGGTGGCGTACCGCCTCGACGATGGCCGGATGGGCGTGACCGGCCAGGCCCGCCCCGTACCCCCCGTGGAGGTCGACGTACTCGTTCCCGTCGACGTCGACGATCTTCGATCCCGGCGCCGTGGCTGAGCCAGACGGCCTGGGGGGTGGTGATCTGCCAGCTCGAGGTGACCCCGCCGGCCAGGGACCGGCTGGCCCGGACCCGCAGTTCGGCCGACCGCGGCTGGCGCTCGACGAAGACCCGCTCCTCTTCGGCGATGATGCCGTCGAGACGGGAAGAGACGTCCTCCACGGTGGATGGTTCGACGACCATGGGCGGGCTCCGTCCTGCGGTCGGGGGGTATTGACTGAATGTTCAGTCTATGGAACGCTGCCCTCTGTGGCAAGGAGTGACGGGCCACCGGCAGGTCGGGAGACGACGATGGCCATCCTGGAGGACCAACGGGTGTGGGGCAACGTGATCGGGGGGGTGACCGCTCCCTCGCACACCGGTCGGGAGCGTGGGGTCGTGGACCCGGCCAGCGGCGAGATCTACTCCCACGCCACCGACTCCGACGCCGGTGATGTGGCCCGGGCCTGTGCCGCCGCCTCCGCCGCCTTCGCGTCGTGGAAGGCGACCACGCCGGGCGAGCGCAGCCGGCGGTTGCTGGACGCCGCCCGACTCCTCGAGAACCACGCCGACGAGCTGTGCCGGCTCGAGGTCACCGACACCGGCAAGCCCTATGCCGCCACGCGGGCCGACGAGCTGCCTCCCACCATCGACCAGGTCCGCTTCTTCGCCGGTGCCGCCCGGCTGCTCGGTGGCCTGGCCTCGGCGGAGTACCTCGAGGGCGTGACTTCGGGCATCCGGCGGGAACCGGTCGGGGTGTGCGGCCAGATCACCCCGTGGAACTACCCGTTGATGATGGCGGTGTGGAAGTGGGCCCCGGCCCTGGCCGCCGGGAACACCGTCGTGCTCAAGCCGTCCGAGCTCACGCCGGCCTCGACCGTGCGCATGGCCGAGCTGCTGGCCGAGGTGCTCCCGTCCGGGGTGCTCAACGTGGTGTGCGGCGGGGCCGCCACCGGCGAGGCGCTGGTCAGAAACCCGGCCGTGTCCATGGTGTCGTTGACCGGCAGCCCCCGGGCCGGCCGGCAGGTGGCGGCGGCCGCGGCCGAGCGGCTGTGCCGGGTCCACCTCGAACTGGGCGGCAACGCACCGGTGGTGGTGTTCGCCGACGCCGACGCCGTCTCCACCGCCGAGGCGGTGGCCGGAGCGGCCTTCTTCAACGCCGGACAGGACTGCACCGCCGCCGCCCGCGTGCTGGTGGAGGCCGGTGCCTACGACGGGATGGTCGAGGCCCTGGCCGACGAGGCCGACCGGTCCGTGTGCGGCGACCCGTTCGATGCCGACACCGTGTTCGGCCCTCTCATCAGCGCCGCCCACCGGGACAAGGTCTGCGGCCTGGTGGCCCGGCGCTCACCCGGTTCCCGGGTGGTGACCGGGGGCACGCCACCCGATCGTCCCGGCTACTTCCTTCCGGCCACGGTGGTGGTCGGCGTGGACCAGGGTGACGAACTGGTCCAACAGGAGATTTTCGGGCCCGTGATCACGGTGCAGCCGTTCCGCACCGAGGAGGAGGCTCTGGCTCTGGCCAACGGGGTGGACCAGGGTCTGACCGCCAGCGTCTGGACCGGCGACCACGGCCGGGCCGAGCGACTGTTGGCCGCCCTCGATTTCGGTGCGGTGTCGGTGAACACCCACGCCCCGATGTCGGCGGAGATGCCCCACGGGGGGTTCGGCGCCTCGGGCTACGGTAAGGATCTCGGCCTCTTCGGCCTGGAGGAGTACACCCGCATCAAGCACGTGGCGTCGGCCTGGCTGTGAACAGGACCGTCGCCACCCCAGCCCGGCGAGGAGACCGCTGATGGCCACCATCCTGTGTGTGCTCTACGAGGACCCGGTGACCGGGTACCCGACCACCTACGCCCGGGACGACCTGCCGGTCATCGCCCACTACCCGGGCGGCCAGACCGTGCCCAGCCCGTCCGGGTTGGACTTCACCCCCGGCGCCCTCCTGGGGTCGGTCTCCGGGGAGTTGGGACTGCGGCCGTTCCTCGAGGCAGCCGGGCACACGCTGGTGGTCACGTCGGACAAGGACGGACCGGACTCGGTCTTCGAACGGGAACTGCCCGAGGCCGATGTGGTCATCTCCCAGCCCTTCTGGCCGGCGTACCTCACGGCCGAGCGAATGGCCAGGGCCCCCAAGCTGAAGCTGGCCCTGACCGCCGGCATCGGCTCGGACCACGTGGACCTCGACGCCGCCATCGCCCGGAGCATCACCGTGGCCGAGGTGACGTACTCCAACAGCATCTCGGTGTCCGAGCACGTGGTGATGATGATCCTGGGCCTGGTGCGCAACTACCTGCCCTCCCACGAGTGGGTGGTGAAAGGTGGGTGGAACATCGCCGACTGCGTGCAGCGCTCCTACGACCTCGAGGGCATGGTGGTGGGCACGGTTGCCGCCGGGCGCATCGGCCTGGCCGTGCTCAAGCGGCTGGCCCCCTTCGACGTGGACCTCCACTACACCGACCGCCACCGGCTACCCGCCGAGGTGGAGGAGGAGTACCACCTCACCTTCCACCCCGACGCCGCCTCCCTGGTCCCGGTGTGCGACGTCGTGACCATCAACGCCCCCCTCCACCCCGAGACCGAGCACCTCTTCGACGATGCCATGTTCGCCCGCATGAAGCCGGGCACCTACCTGGTCAACACGGCCCGGGGCAAGATCTGCGACCGCGACGCGGTGGTACGCGCCCTCGAGTGCCGGTCAGCTGGCCGGCTATGCCGGGGACGTCTGGTATCCGCAGCCACCCCCAGCCGACCACCCGTGGCGGACCATGCCGCACGAGGGAATGACGCCGCACATCTCGGGGACCTCGCTGTCGGCCCAGGCCCGCTACGCCGCCGGCACCCGGGAGATCCTGGAGTGCTTCTTCGACGGCCGTCCCATCCGTGACGAGTACCTGATCGTCGACGGCGGACACCTCGCCGGCACCGGCGCCCACTCCTACTCGGCCGGGGACACCGGCTGAGCCGATTCCTCGAGGTAGCTCGCTCGGACCTCACGTCCCTGCCCGACTTGGCCGATCTCGGCCTCCCCCCATCCGTGGGTCGGGAAAAACCCACGGGCACAGGCCTCTACGCCGAACCCGGCGTTGCTTCGATGGTCAGCGCAGGTACGACCCCGATACCGGGCTGTCCGAGCGGCACGTGTGCGGCGCAAAGCCCGGCGGTGAGCCAGGCGGTGACCTTATCGGCTGCGCCGCCTTCTACCCCTGAGCGCTGACCTTACCCAGAAACGGTATGAGCCGATTGACGAATGCGTTGTTGGGGTAGGCGCCGGCCGGGTCGTTGTGCGAGTAGGTGCTCTGGTAGTTCGCCAGCGTGAGGTTCCTCATGGGTATGCCCGACTGTTGGGCCAAGATCTGCGCATCCTCGGGAACGCTTGCTCCGCCTAGGCGTGCACCGAAGGCGTAGATCAGCAGGTTCTTCGGGAGACGGTGGCCCATGGTGGCATCGACGCCGAGCGCACGCTGAGCCGGATTTGCGTTCCCATTGTCTACAGCACCGGTGTCATCGGTCAGGCGTTGGGGGAAGTACCACTCGGTGCCGTTGGCGTTCTGGATTCCTTGTCCTGAAAACATCGTCGCGAATCGGTCGATCGGGGTGAGGGCTCCTGACCCGTTCCAGCCGTGAATCGGGCCCTGTGAGGCGATTCCCTGGCCGAGGTGCGCCTGAGCAGCAAGCAAACTCGACGGCGAAGTCGACGCATTGAGCGCGTATCCGTACTGGCCGAGATTGGTGACGCTCACCGAAGGAACAATGTCTGAAGGCAAGAGTCCCGACGTCTGACCCAGCGACGGCGCATTCGGGTCCGAGAGCGCCGATGCTGCTCCCGTCGCCTCGAACAATCCCGCGTACGGCGCGGCGATCCCACCGAAGTCGAGCCAGGGGCTGGCGCTCGGGGCGTCGAGCGCCTGGAGGGTCTGGGTTGCAGCCTGGGTGCTCACCGGGGTGGTCGTGCTGCCGCCATCGATGTAGACCAAGCCGGCCAGTTCGTCGGCTCCGGCGCGGCCGTCAAAGTCCCAGGTGGCGTAGGCGGTGACCACCGATCCGCCCAACGAGTGACCACCGAGCACGACCTTGCCGCCGAGCTTCTTGGCGGCACCGATCACCAGATGTAGATCCTGGACTGCGACATTCATTCCCCACTGCTTGGCGAACTCGACGGTGGAGTTCGCGACGGGTTGATAGTGATGGGTGATGGTCGAGTTCTTCAGGTAGCCAAGGTAGTAATCGAACAGCTGCGTAGTCGTGGCCTTGTGCTCCTTGTACAGGTTCAGCTCCGACTGGTCCTCGAGCAGGTTCTCTCGACGTTCGACCGCCCAGACCTGCCAGCCAGTGGTCTTCGAGACGATCCACTTGGCAAGCGGTACGAAGTAGGCTGGCTGCGGCCGAGGTACCTGGCTCCAGCACCAAGACATTCTTCGCACCGCTCGGTCCGACCTTGATGACTCCCACCTTGTTGTACCGGGCTGGGGTGCCGGGAGCGACGTAGCCCCGCATCCAGGTGATGCTCAACGGCGGGCGAGACGTGCTCGTCGATGCGCTCGAGGTCGGACTGGATCCGTAAACCGAGAGCAGCGCCGTCGCCGACAGGGCGATCGCCACCGCCAGAGTTCGTCTCGACTTCATAATGGATCGTCCGGATGCAAACACAGTTCGCAAGACTAGGTAAGAACCGGGCCCAGCGGTGGCGCCGCATTACGAGGGCGGGCTGGACCGTTCAGCCGTCGATGGCCGTCCGGAGCTCGGCCAGACGGTTGCGGTCGAGCGAGTACCAGACCCACTTGCCCCGTCGCTCGCCCCGCACCAGGCCCGCCGCGCCCAGGATCTTCAGGTGATGGGAGATGGTCGGCTGGCTCTTGCCCAGGGGATCGACGAAGTCGCAGACGCACACCTCGCCGCCCTCGGCGTCGGCCAGCATGCTCAGCACCCGCAGCCGCACCGGGTCGGACAGGGCGCTGAACCCCCGGGCCAGCTCGGCGGCCTCGGTGGGGTCCAGAGGGGCGGCCAGAACGGACGGGCAGCACTCGACGGTGACCGGGGGTCGGGCTGTGGCGGTCGGCGTGGCCATGGTCGCTTCTCCCATTGACAATCGTGAATACATCAATCATAGTCGATGCATCGATACTCGTGAATGCCGAAGGAGGCTCCCCATGTCCCGAGTGCAGTTGGCCCTCAACGTCACCGATCTCGACGCCGCCGTGGACTTCTACGCCGCCCTGTTCGGCACGGAGCCGGCCAAGCGTCGGCCCGGCTACGCCAACTTCGCCATCGCCGAGCCACCCCTCAAGCTGGTCCTCATCGAGGGTCCGGCCGGACGCAGCGACGGGGTGACCGGGGCGCTCAACCATCTGGGCATCGAGGTCGAGACGCCCGAGGAGGTGGTCGAGGCCTCACGCCGGCTGGCCGGCGCCGGCCTGGCCCCTCGGGTCCAAGAGTCCACCACCTGCTGCTACGCCGTGCAGGACAAGGCGTGGGTCTCCGATCCCGACGGGGCGCCCTGGGAGGTCTACACCGTGCTGGCCGACGCCACCGGGGCCACCGACATGGGCTGTTCGACCGAGACCTGCGGTCCGGCGGCGGGCCGGCCGGCGACAGCTGGAGCGGAAGTCAACGCCTCCGCCCCAACCGGCACCTGTTGTTGAACCGGCCCGTGGGCCCGTCCAGCGACGACAGGCCCAGGGACGAGGCCGGGCTCTGGCGTCGGATCGTGGCCGAGCTGCTCGGGAGTGCCCTGCTGGCCACGGTGGTGGTCGGGTCGGGCATCGCCGCCCAGCACCTGTCGCCCGGCGACACCGGCCTCCAGCTGTTGGAGAACGCCACCGCCACCGCCGCCGGCCTCTACGCCATCATCCTGATGTTCGGTCCGGTGTCCGGGGCCCACGTCAATCCGGTGGTCTCCTTCGTCGACGCTGCCTTCGGGGGCGTTTCCTGGCCGACGGCCTGGGCCTATCTGCCCGCCCAGGTGGCCGGGTGCATCGGTGGTGCCGTGCTCGCCAACCTCATGTTCTCCCGGGGGGCGGTCAGCCTGTCCACCCATCACCGGGCCTCGCCGGCCCACTTCCTGTCCGAGGTCGTGGCCACCCTCGGGCTCATCCTGGTCATCTTCGCCCTGGCCCGGAGCGGTCGCTCCCGCTCCACCCCGGGGGCGGTGGCCGCCTACATCGGTGCCGCCTACTTCTTCACCAGCTCGACCAGCTTCGCCAACCCGGCCATCACCGTCGGTCGGATGTTCTCCAACACCTTCGCCGGCATCGCGCCGTCGTCGGTGCCCAGCTTCGTGGTCGCCCAGGTGATCGGTGGACTGGCCGCGCTCGGACTCATCATCCTGCTCTATCCCGGCCTGACCCCGGCCGAGGCCTCCGACATCACTGTCCCCCACCACCACCACGCCGGCAGCGGTGCCGACGTCACCGCTACGGAGGCCCCGTGAGCGGACGCCCCACCGTCCTGTTCCTGTGCGTGCACAACGCCGGTCGCAGCCTGGCCGCCAAGGTCCTCCTCGACCACCACGCCCACGGTCGCGTCCACGTGCTGTCGGCCGGGTCGGAACCGGGGGCCAGCCTCAACCCCTCGGTGGTGGCCGTCCTGGAGGAACGGGGCCTCGACCCCACCGACGAGTTCCCCAAGCCGCTCACCGACGCCACGGCCCGGTCCGCCGATGTCGTCGTCACCATGGGCTGCGGCGACACCTGTCCCTACTACCCGGGCAAGCGCTACCTCGACTGGGAGCTCGAGGATCCGGCCGGCCGGTCGGTGGAGGAGGTCCGCCCCATCGTCGACGAGATCGATCGCCGGGTCCGGACCCTGCTGGTGGAGCTGCTGGGTGAGGCCGCAGGGGCAGACCGGGCGTAGGGCGGGGCGGCTAGCGCCGACCGGACTGCTGGCGCGAAGCTGGATGGCCCTTGGCTCTCCGCCGCTATGTCCCTCAGTTCGACGGCGTCCGCGCCCTCGCCATCACCGCCGTGGTGGCGTACCACCTCGGGTACCTCCGGGGGGGTTGGGTCGGGGTCGACCTCTTCTTCGTACTCTCGGGCTACCTGATCACCAGCATCCTGCTGGCCGGGGACCGCCCGCCGGGGAGTCTGGCCGTCTTCTGGGGCCGTCGGGCCCGACGCCTGCTTCCCGCCGTACTGGTCCTCTTGGCGGCGCTGTCGGTCTACGCCTGGGCCGGCGGGACGGGTCTGGTGCCGGCCCAACTGCGGGCCCCGGCCCTGGCCACCTTGTTCTACGTGGCCAATTGGCAGCAGATCGTGGCCGGCCACGGCTACTTCGCCCAGTTCCTGTCGGTGAATCCGCTCCAACAGACCTGGTCCCTGGCCATCGAGGAGCAGTACTACCTGGTCTGGCCCCTGGTGATCCTGGCCGTCACGGCCGGATCCCGGGCCCGACGGCCGCGCTCTCCGGACCGGGTCCTCCTGGCCACGACCGTGGTGCTGGGCTTGGCCTCAGCGGTGTGGATGGGGGTGGCGGCCCACCTGTTCGGGCCCAACCGGGCCTACCTCGGGACCGACACCCGGGCCTGGGAGCTCCTCTTGGGCGGGGCGGCGGCCATGGTGTGGCCGCCGGGATCGACCAGCACGCGCCCCCGCCTGTGGTCGATCCTCACCGTGATCGGCGTGATCGGGGTGGCGGTCGGAGCGGCCGAGGCCGGCGGCCCGCCCGGGTGGATCTGGGACGGGGGACTGGTGGCCATCGCCATCTGTGGCGGCCTGGTCATCGTGGGAGGGCTGCGGGCGCCCACGGGGGCGGCGGGGAGGGTGCTGGCCCTCGGTCCCCTCCGGTGGGTGGGGGTCATCTCCTACAGCCTGTACCTGTGGCACTGGCCGGTGATCGTGCTCATGACCCCCGCCGCCACCGGCTGGTCCGGCTGGCCCCTGCTGGTGGCCCGCCTCGGGACCATGGTGGCGCTGTCCTGTGCCAGCTACTACCTGGTCGAACGACCCTTGCGTGGGGCCGACTGGGCCGCACTGCACCGTCGCCTCCACGTCCCGACGGTGGGCTTCGCCGCCGCCGGGGTGGTGGTGACCGCGGTGGTGATCCTGGTGGGCACGATCGGTCCGCCCAAGGCCACCTCGGGCCAGGTGGCGGCGCCCCCGACAACGTCGACCACCAGCGTGCCGCAGGACCAGCCGTCCCTGACCCGGGCTGTTCCCGGCCAGCCGTATCGGGTCTGGATCTTCGGCGACAGCGTGATGGTGGACAGTTCGCTGGGCATCATCGCCGCCCTGCAGGCCACCGGGGACGTCTCGGTCGTCGTCAACAACGCCTTCCCCGGATGGGGGTTGAGCACGGTCACCACCTGGCCCACCGACGTCAGCCAGACCCTGGCCCAGTCCCGGCCGCAGATCTCCATCGGCACCTGGTCGTGGGACGATCCGGAGGCCGAGGCCGATCCGGTGGCCTACGAGACGGAGCTGAAGGCCTTCATCGCCGCCCAGTTGGCACCGCCCGACGGCGTGAGCCTGGTGGTACTGCTGCAATTCCCGACACGGGGCCCCAACATCTCCATCACCGATGCCGCGGCCCAGCAGCAGGCCTGGTTGCAGACGACCGAGGCCATCGACGCCTGGGACGATGCCGCCCGCGTGGCGGTGGCGGCATTTCCGGGGCGTGCCGTCTACCTGACCACCGACCAGCTGTTCGCCCCCCACGGAATGTTCCTGACCTGGATGCAGACCGCCCAGGGCACGTGGGTCCGGGCCCGCAAGCTGGACAACACCCACATGTGCCCGTACGGCGCCGCCGAGTTCGGCGCCCTGGTGACCCAGGAGCTCACCCCGATCCTCCACCTGGCACCGCCCCAGCCCGGCTGGGAGTTCGGGCCCTGGACCACCGACCCCCGCTACAACGACCCGCCCGGGGCCTGTCCCGACGACCAGCCGCCTCCCGGCTACCGGGGTGTGGCGGTGCCCCGTGTCCCCGGTGTCCTCAGTGTGACCCGTGTCCACGGCCGGGTCCGCCGAGACCGGGCCCGGTAGCACCGGGCCCGGTAAGGAAGGGCCCGGTAAGGAAGGGCGAGGAACCGGTCAGCCCCGGTGTCCCGCCAGCTCCCGGGTGGCCGACTCCCGGGTGACCGAAGGCGATTGCAGCTCTAGGCCAGGATGGCGTCGATGGCCGTCAACTCGTCGTCGGTGAAGGCCAAGGTGTCCAGGGTGGCCACGTTCTGTTCCAGCTGCTCGAGGCTACTGGCCCCGATGAGGGTGGACGTGACCCGGGGGTCCCGGACCGTCCAGGCCAGCGCCATCTGGGCCAGGGACTGACCCCGTGCACCGGCGATGGCATCGAGGGCCCGCACCCGCTCCCTGAGGGCGTCGGTGACGAAGGCCGGATCGAGGCTGTCGGCCCGACTGGCCCGGGAGCCCTCGGGGATGCCGCCGAGGTACCGGTCGGTCAGGAGGCCCTGGGCCAGGGGGGAGAAGACGATGCATCCCACCTCCAGCCGGCCGAAGGTGTCGAGCAGGCCGCCCTCGATCCACCGGTTGAACATCGAGTACGGCGGCTGGTGGATGAGGAGCGGCGTGCCCAGGCCGGCCAGGATCCCGGCGGCCGCGGTGGTCTGTTCCGGGGGGTAGGAGGAGATCCCGGCGTACAAGGCCTTGCCCTGGTGCACGGCGGTATCCAGCGCCCCCATGGTCTCCTCCAGCGGGGTGTCGGGGTCGAAGCGGTGGGAGTAGAAGATGTCGACGTAGTCCACGCCCATGCGGGTGAGGCTGGCGTCGAGGCTGGCCAACAGGTACTTCCGCGAGCCTCCGTCGCCGTAGGGGCCGGGCCACATGTCCCAGCCCGCTTTGGTGGAGAGGATCAGCTCGTCGCGGTGGGGGGCCAGGGCGCCGCGGAGCACCTTGCCCACATTGGTCTCGGCCGAGCCGTAGGGCGGCCCGTAGTTGTTGGCCAGGTCGAAGTGGGTGATTCCCAGATCGAAGGCCCGGGTCAGCATGGCCTCGATCTCGTCAGCGGGCCGGGCGTCGCCGAAGTTCTGCCACACGCCCAGGGAGACCAGGGGGAGGGTGATCCCGCTGCGTCCGCAGCGGCGGTACTCCATGGTGTCGTAGCGGCTGTCGGAGGCTCGGTAGGTCATGGCGTCACGGTAGATCACACCGGGCCCGGTGATCCGGGCCATCGGCGTAGGGTGCATAGTGATGCCCCCCTGGACCACCGACGACATTCCCGACCTCTCCGGCCGCACCGCCGTGGTGACCGGGGCCAACAGTGGCCTGGGGTTCGAGTCGGCCCTGGCCCTGGCCCGGGCCGGCGCCGAGGTGGTGTTGGCCTGTCGCGACCAGGCCAAGGGCGCCGCCGCCCTGGACCGGATCCGCCAGTCGATTCCCGACGCCACCGCCAGCGTGGCCCCGCTGGACCTGGCCGATCTGGCCTCGGTGGCCACCTTCGCCGCCGGCTACGCCGGCGACCACGACGGGCTCGACATCCTCCTCAACAACGCCGGCGTCATGGCCATCCCCCGTCGGGAGACCGCCGACGGGTTCGAGATGCAGTTCGGCACCAACCACCTCGGCCACTTCGCCCTCACCGCCCACCTGCTGGACAGCCTGCTGGCCCGTCCCGGTGCCCGGGTGGTCACGGTCAGCAGCCAGGCGGCCATGACCGGCAAGATCCGCTTCCACGATCTGCAGGGCGAGCGCAAGTACGGTAAATGGTCGGCCTACGGTCAGGCCAAGCTGGCCAACCAACTGTTCACCCTCGAGCTCGACCGTCGAGCGGACCGGGCCAAGGCGGCACTCATCGCCGTGGCCGCCCATCCCGGCTACGCCGCCACCAACCTGCAGTCGGTCGGGCCCCAGATGAGCGGGTCGGGCATCATGGAGCGCCTCACCGCTCTCGGGAATTCGATCTTCGCCCAGTCGGCCACGGACGGGGCCCTCCCGAGCCTCTATGCCGCCACGGCACCGGCGGTCGTCGGTGGCCGGTACTTCGGACCCGACCGTCTCTTCGGCACCCGTGGGCACCCGACGTCGGTACCGTTCCTCAAGGCAGCTCGGGACACGGCCGTGGCCCGGCGGCTGTGGCAGGTGTCCGAGGAGCTCACCGGCGTCACGTTCGGCGCCCTCGACGCCAGGGAGTAGGGCCGGGGGCCCGGCGGGACGGGACGACCGGACTGTCACCGATGCCGGTTGCGATGCCAGTCACCGATGCCGGTCGCGATGCCAGTCACCGATGCCGGTCGCGTAGCGGTCACGTAGGCCGGTCCGGGGGCCGGCCACCGCCGCATCAGGAGTCGAGAGGTTCTCGGCTCATGAACCAGTTGGGTACTTTGAGGACCGGTCGTTCGTCCACCACCCGGTAGCCGAACCGTTGGTAGAGCCGGACGTTCTCCTCGAGGTCGGTCTCGAGGTAGCCGGTGAGGCGGGCATCGTCGAGTTGTCGGCAGTAGTGGCCGAGGATCTGGGAGCCGATGCCGCGACCCTTGAGGTCGGCCGAAACGGCGAGCGGGCCGAGATGCGAGTGGGGTGACTTGGGGTCGAGCTTGCCCCACGCCGCGCTCTGCCGGGCCACCCGGGTCATGGCGCCGGGACCGATCGTCAACAGCGATGGCACATACCGAAGCAGCTGGCGCAACGAAGGTTGACAGGCGCCCGGGGGCGCCACCCCCGTCACCCCCACCATGGCGTCACCGTGGAAGGCCGCCAGCGGGGTCTGTCCCTCCATGATGCTGAACAGGGCGGCGAACGTGACGGCGAGGCGCTGTTGCCGACGCTCCGGGTCGGGACCCATCATGACCGTGGGCACCGGGCAGTCCCGGAATCCCCGGGCCAGCAGGCCCACGGCCGTCGGGACCTCGTCGGGGAGCAGGTCCCGCACCTCCACTGTCGGTCGTTCGCTACTGGCCATCCCTGTAAGTATCGGGGAACACCGTCGATGGGCCAAGTGTGTCTGCAGGAGACCGGCCCTCGTGCCAGCACCACCGTCCGTGTCCGGGGAGCGGGTGACGTGACCCAGCGACCCCGGACATGACGTCGGACCCGATGGTGACGCCGACTCGGACCGGTGCCTGACGACCCGGCGTAGCGACGAACGGGGAAGGCCGAGTTTCGACCCCGGAGAGTTGCGGCTACGCCGCCGCTTTCTCCAGGATGTGCACCCCGCAGGCCGATCCCAGACCGATGACGTGGGCCAGCCCGACCCTGGCGCCCTCGATCTGACGGTTGCCGCCCTCGCCCCGGAGGTGGGTGGCCACCTCCCAGACGTTGGCGATCCCGGTGGCGGCAATGGGGTGGCCCTTGGACTCGAGTCCCCCTGACACGTTGACCGGCGTCGTCCCGTCCCGCCAGGTGGCCCCGGAGTTGAAGAAGTCGACGGCCCCGCCCACCTCGCAGAGCATGAGGTTGTCGTAGTGGACGAGTTCGGCCGTGGCGAAGCAGTCATGCAGCTCGACCAGGTCGAGATCGGACGGTCCCACGCCGGCCTGCTCGTAGGCCTGGGTGGCGGCGTTGCGGGTCAGGGTGTTGACGTCGGGCAGTATCTGGCACGCCTCCTCCCACGGGTCGGTGGTCAGGATGGACGCCGAGATCTTCACTGCCCGCTTCTGCTGCTCGAGGGAGAGGGTCTTGAGCTTGGCCCCGCTCACCACCACGGCGGCGGCGGCGCCGTCGCAGTTGGCCGAGCACATGGGCCGGGTGTTGGGATAGGCGATCATCACGTCCCCCATGATCTCCTCCAGCGACATCTTCTTCTGGTAGGCGGCCATGGGATTGAGGGTGGAGTGGGAGTGGTTCTTCTCGGCGATCTTGGCGAACAGCTCGAAGCTGGTGCCGCCGTACTTGTGGCCGTACTCCATGCCGATCTGAGCGAAGACGCCGGGCATGATCTCGGTGCCGATGCGACCGTCGACCGGGGCCACCGCCCCGTAGCGGCCCGACGGCGTCCACGACTCGGAGTCCTCCTTGCGGCTACCGCCCGACAGCAGGCCCGCGCCCGAGAGCTTCTCCACCCCGAAGGCCAGTCCCATGTCGGCCTCGCCGGCCTTGACCGCCATGACCGCCACCCGCAGGGCGGTGGCGCCGGTGGCACAGGCGTTGGCCACGTTGAACACCGGGATGCCGGTCTGGCCCAGCTGCTTTTGGACCTGCTGGCCGATGCCGGCGTTGGCCGCCATCAGGTTGCCGGCCCCGATCACCCCCATGTCCTTCATGGTGACCCCGCCGTCGGCCAGGGCGCCCGTCACCGCCTCGGTGGCCAGGTCGACCAGGTCCTGGTCAGGGTGCTTGCCGAATTTGGTCATGTGGATCCCGAGGATCCACAGGTCGTCCGATGCCATGGTGTCCAGCCTCTCTGTCGTGCTGCTGTGTCGTGCTGCTATGTCGTGCTGCCTGCTGTGTCGTGCTGCTGGGTCGTGCTGCCGGCGGAATCGTGGCGTCAGCCGAGCCGTTCGGGTGAGGCGCTAGCTGCCCACGGGCTCGAAGCCGAACCCGACCGCCTCGGTACCGTTGGCGTCGGTCCCGATGACCTCGGTGGTCAGTCGCACCTTCATCCCCAGGCTCACGTGCTCGGGGTCGGGATCGACGTTGATCAGATTGGCCCGCACACTGGTGCCGCCGCAGTCGACGACGGCAGCCACGTAGGGGACGGGGACCCCGGGGGCGGCGAAGGTCACGATGGTGAAGGCCCGGACTTCGCCCGAGGTGTCGATGTCCACCGGCCTGAACTCGTTCTTCCCGCAACTAGCACAGGCGTTGCGGCGGTCGAAGAAGCGAGCCCCGCAGTTGGTGCACTCGTTGGCCACCAGATGGGGCTCGCCCCCCAGCACCAGGTAGTCCACCAGCGGAATCTGCTCGGCCATGTCCCCCACGCTTTCTTGTGTCGCAACTCCGACGAACACAGCCACCCTACCGGGGGCAGGAAATAAGCCGCTAGTTGACGCCCGGCGGGCCACATCCCCGGGGGTCTCGACGCTCCTCATCACCCCGCCCGGGTGATGCGAGCCCGGTGTCCGACCTGCGAAGATGGGCCGGCGACCCTCCGGGCGTCGGTTCGAGCAGCGGGTGCTGACGGAGACCCTCGACCGGGACCACCCAGAGACGAGGTATCCGCCCATGCCCCTCCACCAGCACGTGTCCATCCGCGACGAGCTGCTCGACTCGGTCTTCGCCGGAAAGGATCTCCTGAGCGCGCTGCCCACCCACCACTGCCCCGACGAGGCCATGCGCCCCGAAGAGGCCTTCCAGGCCATCTCCGACGAGCTGCTGCTCGACGGCAATGCCCGTCAGAACCTGGCCACCTTCTGCCAGACCTGGGAGGAGGACGAGGTCCACAACCTGATGGACCTCTGCATGAACAAGAACCTGATCGACAAGGACGAGTACCCCCAGACCGCCGAGATCGAGCGGCGGTGCGTGCAGATCCTGGGGGGCCTGTGGAACGCCCCCGAAGCCGGGGGGGCGGTCGGGTGCTCGGCCATCGGGTCGTCCGAGGCGTGCATGTTGGGCGGCATGGCGGCCAAGTGGCGGTGGCGGGCCAAGCGGGAGGCGGAGGGCAAGCCGACCGACAAGCCCAACATGGTGTGCGGCCCGGTCCAGGTGGTCTGGCACAAGTTCGCCAAGTACTGGGACATCGAGATGCGGGAGATCCCCATGTCCCCGGGCCGGTACTGCATGGACGTCGAGCAGATGCTGGCCCAGGTGGACGAGAACACCATCATGGTGGTCCCCACCTTCGGAGTGACCTACACCGGCTCCTACGAGCCCGTCCTCGAACTGTCCCAGGCCCTGGACAAGCTGGCCGAGGACACCGGGCTCGACATCGACATGCACATCGACGGGGCCAGCGGCGCCTTTCTGGCCCCGTTCTGCGCCCCCGACGTGGTGTGGGACTTCCGCATCCCCCGGGTCAAGTCCATCAGCACCTCGGGCCACAAGTTCGGCCTGGCCCCACTCGGGGTGGGGTGGGTGCTGTGGCGGGACAACGAGGACCTGCCCGACGACCTCATCTTCCACGTCACCTACCTCGGGGGCGACATGCCGGTGTTCCAGATCAACTTCTCCCGGCCGGCCGGCCAGATCGTGGCCCAGTACTACAACTTCATCCGCCTGGGCCGGAACGGCTACCGCGACGTCCACAACGCCTGCTACGCCACCGCCAAATTCCTGGCCGGGGAGATCGTGAAGCTGGGCCCCTTCGACATCCTGTGCGATGGCAACCCCATCACCGGCATCCCGTCGGTGGCCTGGCGCATCCGTGAGGGAGAGGACCCCGGCTACACCCTCTACGACATCGCCGACCGCCTGCGGGTGCGCGGGTGGCAGGTGCCGGCCTACCCGCTCACCGGCTCGGTGTCCGACATCTCCGTGCAGCGGATTCTGGTCCGCCAGGGGGTCACCCAGGACCTGGCCGTCCTCTTGTTGGAGGACATCAAGCTGGCGCTGGCCCACTTCGACAAGCACCCCGTGTCGGTGGCCATGACCAAGGAGGAGTCCGGCGGCTTCAGTCACCTGTAGGGCCGGGGAGTGACTCCGACTGCACCGCCGGACCTCAGCGCCTACCAGCGCTCCCACCTCGTCTCCACCGGGGTGAGGGCCGCACTGACCGCGGCCGTGCTGCTGGGCGCGTACTTCCTGGTCCCCGCGCCCCACCGGCACCACGAGTCCCCGGCCCTCCGGCTGGTGGTGGCCCTCGCCATCTTCGTGGTGGTGGTGGCCAACGAGGTCCGGTTGATCAGTGCCCACGAACGGCCGCTGCTGCGGGCCGGGGTGGCCATGGCCACGGTGATCCCGCTCTTTTTGGTGCTGTTCGCCTGGATCTACCTGACCATGTCCCAAGCCGATCTGACGGCCTTCACCGGAAGCCCGAGTCCGCTCGACAGGCCCTCGGCGCTGTACTTCACCGTCTCGGTCTTCTCCACCGTGGGGTTCGGCGACATCGCTCCGCGCACCGATCCGGCCCGCATGGTGGTCCGGTCCAGATGCTGGCCGATCTGGCCGTGATCGCCGTGGTCATCCGGCTGATCTTCGGGGCGGTCAACCGCGCTGTCAAGGAAGGCGACCAGTCAGTAGGCCCCAGTCAGCCGGACAGTGACAGTGACCCCGCCGCCGGTCGACCCTCAGGAGACCAGGACGTAGATGCTCTTGCCCACCAGCCAGAGACCCAGGAAGAGCGACAGGATGATGATGACCTGGTCGGTGTGGGATTCGATCCAGGTGCGGATGCCGACCATGATGGACTGGGCCCGCTCGGGGCGGAAGCCGGCGTAGATCTCCATGACCAGGTAGACCAGCGTGGAGACGAGGCAGAACAGGAACAGGGCGATATAGCTCTCGGCCGAGCTCAGCTTGGCCTCCATGATGGTGGCCACCCCGGCGGCCACCAGACCCCACGGCTGGGTCAGCGGGGCCAGGCCGACCACCACCCAGGGCGACATGTTGTCGATGCCGGTCTGCCACTTGGGCGGCTTCTTCGGCTTTTTGGGCTGGCCCATCTTGGCCCGCCGGCGGAGGGCGATGATCACCAGCACCACGCCGATGACGATCTTGACGGCGATGGCGGCCAGGGACGGCGCCGTGTTGGACTTGGGGGGCTTGTTCCCCGTGAACACGACGGTGAGGGCGACCACGGCGGCCAGGGAGACCAGCCACCCGAAGATGAAGGCCGCCCCCTTGCGCACCCCGCCCTTGGACATCAGCACCAGCATGAAGGCGGTGAGGGGTATCGGCTCGAGAGTGATGACCAGGCCGATGAGGATGAGGTCGAGGGTCACCGCACCGCCCCGGTGGGCGCCGCCGGTGGGACCGGGGCCGGACAGGAATCAGTCATTGCTCTGGCGGAACTTCTTCACGAAGACCACCACCACCAGGATGGCCACCAGGGCGAACACGATGCCACCTACGTAGTACATGGATACCTTCGGGTCGGCGGGTGGGGATCACCGGGTGTCGGGCCGAGTCGGTCCGCTGGTGCCGGCGGAGGCACGCGAGCCCCGTCGGCCGGTTGGCGGTAGCCCGGGCTACGAGAGGATCTTGGCCTTCTGGGCATCGAACTCGGCGTCGGTGAGCACGCCCTTGGACTTCAGGTCGGCCAGCTTGGCCAGCTCGTCGGCGCTGTTGGCTCCCGAGGCGCCCGCCGTCTGCTTCACGTAGTCGTCGAAGGCCTTCTGCTGCTGCTGGGCAGCCTGCTCGGCCCGCTCGTGCATCTTGCCGCCCCGGGCGATGAGGTAGACGAAGATCCCGAGGAACGGGAGCACGATGACGAAGATGACCCAGAGGGCTTTGGCCCCACCACCCATGTCCCGGCTGCGGAAGATGTCCCCGAAGATCACGATGAGGAGCCAGAACCAGATGAAGAAGACGAAGAGCCCCAGCATGGTGCCGAACAGGTCAGCCAGGGGGTAGGTGTAGGCGAGCATCGCGGGATCCTCCTTGGTGGGTGCAGTTGTCTGCCCCGTGATCCAACCACACCGTGGCCGTCCAGGTCATCATCCTTCCGGGATGACTTGGACAGAAGGGTGCGTGGCACCGTCGATGGAGTCACCAGGGCTGTTGGCCGCCCCCGACCGACGGGATCGAGAATCTAGAGCAGGCCGAGCCAGCGAGCCCGGGCGATGGCCTCGTTCCGGTTGGCCACCTCCAACTTGCGGTAGATGTGGGCCATGTGGGTCTTGATGGTGTTGACCGAGACGTAGCACTGCTCGGCCAGCTCCGTGTTGGTGAGCCGACTGGGAAGGAAGGAGAGGATCTCGAGCTCGCGGTCGGTGAGCGGATCGGCCAGCTCGCCGACAGGGGCGGGGTCGATGGCCTGGCGTGCCCGTTGGAGTATCACCTCCCGAAAGGCCGACAACGGGGTGCCGAGCTCGGCAACCAGCCCGATCACCGTCGGTCCACCCCGGACGAACACCTCGACGAGGGAGTGGGCTTCGGCGATGCCCATGGCCTCGGCCAGCGGGTGCCGGCCATCATCGGTGGCACACTCGGCGCTGTCCAGCCAGGCCGAGGCCATCAGGCGCTCCACTTGGTGGCGGGGGTCGCCGTCGCCGGGGGGTGCCCAACAGTCGAGGATCTTCCGGGCCTGGTCGACCTGTCCCAGGGTCAGGGCACAGGCCACACCCTCGAAGGTCGTCTCGCCGGATTCTGAGGGGCTGTTTTGGATCAGTCGCCACGCCTTGTCGGGGGATCCGCCCAGCGCGGAGCAGGTAACTCTGCAGAGCCAGCAGTCGATCGGCCACGATGGTCGGCGGCGGTGCTCCCGTCTCGTTCCGGGCCGAGAGGATGGTGGCCGAGGCCGCGTCGTGGTGGCCTTCGGCCGCCTGCACCATGGCCTGTTCGAGTTGGCCCACCCAACTCAACTGGGTGCGTCCGTTGGCTTCGGCCCGGAGAAGACCTTCGCGGAGGGGGAGGGCGGACCGCCGGAGCTGACCCTGCTCGACGCCGACGAGGGCCATGGCCAGATAGGCGTCGGCGCTGGACGGGTGGGAGAGGGCGCCGACTGCCCTGGCCACGGCCAGCGCCTCGTTGCCCAGTGCCTCGGCCCGCCCGGTCCGTCCGCACCACGCCTCAAGCAGCGCCAGCGTGCCCAGGGCGTGGACCCGCCAGATGGAGTATCCCGCCCCCTCGGTGGTCAGGGCCCGCTCGAGCCACTCCCGCGCCTCGACGAAGTTGCCGCCCTGAAGGTGGGCCCGGCCACCGGAGATGGTGGCCACGGTCTCCAGCGACGATGCGTCGGTCAGGCCGATGAGTGACGGCACGGGTGGGCCGCCGAGATCGTGGAGCAGGTCGAGGGCGTGCGTGGCCACAGCCAGCGAGGCGTCGTGACGAGGACGCCACTGGGTCAGGCTGGCCAGCACGGCCTGGGCGGCGGCCTGCTCTCCCCGGGATGCGCCGGGGTCGGCGGCCACCCGACGGAGGAGGTCCTCCGCCCGGGCGGGCTGTCCGTCGCCGACCATCAGCACGCCGTGTAGGAGGAGGATGTCCCGTCGACCGGCCAGCACAGCGGGGGGCACAGCGTTGATCCACCGGATGACGGTGGCCATCTGACCGTGCTCGAAGACCTCCGAGCCGCGGTCCAGGATCACCTCGAGGGCGCCGTCCCAGTCCCCGGCCCGGAGCAGGTACTCGACGGCCGGACCCACGTCGTCACGGGAGAGGTGCCACCTGGCCGCCTCGATCAGCAGCGGCGCCTCCGCCCCGGGATCTTGGGCCCGCAGGCGGAAGCGCAGCAGGTCCCGGAACAGGAGGTGGAACCGGAACCACCCGCGGTGGGTGTCGAGGGGAACGAGGAACATCGACTCCCGCTCCAGCTCCTCGAGTACCAGCTGTGCCGCCGGCTCGCCGGTGAGCCTGCTGGCCAGGTCGGCGCATATCTCATCGAGCACCGATACCCGTAGGAGGAAGTTCCGCCTCTCCGCCGACTGGGCCTCCAGAACCTCCTCGCTCAGGAAGTCGGCGATCAACCGGTCATTCCCACTGAACTGGGCGACGAACTCGTCAGAGTCGCGGCTGAGCCGGAGCATCATGGCCGCCAGCTGTAGTCCGGCCGCCCAACCCTCGGTCCGGTTGACCAGCGCGGTTACCTGGTCGGATCCCAGCTGGCGGCCGGTGATCCGTTCGAGCAGCCGGGTCGATTCGGCTTCGTCGAAAGCCAGCTCGGCCTGGCGGATCTCGGTCACACGGTGCCGGAGGCGATGGTGGCTCCAGGCGATGGGAGGGTCCACTCGGGTGGCCAGCACCAGATGGACCTGGTCGGGCAGGAGATCGACGAGCCGACCCAGGTCGGCGATGAGGGTGGCGTTGGACAGCTGATGCAGGTCGTCGAGGATGATCACCGTCTCGGGCAGGTCGTGGAGCTGCGCTCCGAGGGCCTCGATCAGGGGGGTGCCGAGGCCACCGCCGTGCATGGCCACCAGCTCGCTGAGCTCGGCCAGGTCGGGATTGATGTCGGCGATCCCGGCCAGGAGGCGCCGCGAGAATCGGACCGGGTCGTCATCGGCCGCCTCCAGGCTCAACCACACGAACACCAGGTCGTCGCGCGTGGCCGCCCACTGGGCCAGCAGCACCGACTTGCCGGCGCCGGCCGGCGCCACCATCAGGGTGAGTGGCCGGGTGAGGGCTTCGTCCAACTGCCGACGGAGTGCCGGTCGGTCGACGGCGTGGGTCGGCGCTGATTGCCCTGTCACCACGATGCTGATTGCCCTGTCATCATGATGTCGACTCGTGCTCCGACCCGTCTGGGAACCCAGTCTGCCACCGTGTCAGGGAGGCGGCGAGTGGACGTCGGCCCGGAACGGCCGGCGGGAGTTCGCTGTCGGCGCCACCATCAGCTCCGTGACCCGACGATCACCCTCCGGGGATGACGACAGGGTGAGGCGGCCGGCACACCATGGCGGCAGTGCGGTGTGAACGCCCGGGTCCGCGCACCGCGGAATCCATCACTGGGGTCATGCCGTCGAAAGGACCGCCGTGGCCGCCGAGACTTTCGAGATCGTCGTCAAGGGACGGCTGAGCTCAACGCTGGTGGCCGCCCTCGACGGAATGGAGGTCAGCCACAGCGACCACGGGATGACCCATCTGGTTGGCTACGTGCCCGATCAGTCGCGACTTCACAGCCTGCTCGAGCGACTCCGTGACCTGAATATCCAGTTGGTGTCCGTGAACCCCGTCTCCGTGCTCGCACCAACCCGGGCTCCGCCGGGCGGCCCGTCCATCCCCTTGACCGAAGGCTCCCCTCATGACTGACCTCTCCCGATCCAGCGTGCCCAATCCTCACCGCCAGCGCGTGGGGCTCACCACCTACGATGCCAAGGACCCCGACACGTCGTACCCGCCCATCGAGTCCCTTCGGCCACCCGTGGGCGCTCCCAACGTGGTGGTGATCATGATCGACGATGCCGGTTTCGGGTCGTCATCGGCCTTCGGAGGACCGAAGCCGACACCGAGGTCCCGTCGGGGACCCATCAGGTCAGGATGGAGTTCGCTTACGACGGGGGAGGGCTGGCCAAGGGTGGCACTGCCTCCTTGTTCGTCGACGGCAAGCCGGTGGGCGAGGGGCGGATCAACGCCACCGTGCCCATGATCTACTCGGGGGACGAGACCTGTGATCTCGGAGCCGACACCGGTACGCCGGTGAGTGAGGACTACTCGGGTGACTCCAGCCGGTTCACTGGCACGGTCAACTGGGTCGAGCTGCAGATCGGCGACGACAGCCACGACCACCTCATCACCGCCGAGGAGCTCATGCGGGTGGCCACCTCGATCCAGTAGGCGGCCCCGGAGGCCCGGATACCCTGGTCGCCATGTCCGACTCCTGCTGTGCGCCGAGCCGCGGCGGACCGTCGGGGCAGCCTCGACCGACCCCGGCGCTCCACGGCGGTAGTCGGACCCCGTCGACGCTGGTGGACATCCCGGGCGGCCCGTACCGCGTCGGGGACGAGTCGGCGTGGTCCTACCCGGGGGACGGTGAGGCACCGGTCCACGACGTCGAGCTGACCGCTTTCCGGATCGACCGGCACGCCGTCACCAACGCGCGCGTTCGCCGCCTTCGTCGACGCCACCGGGTGGCAGACCGACGCCGAGCGGTTCGGGTGGTCCTTCGTCTTCGGCGGTCTGCTCCCCGACGAGTTCCCCCCACCCGGGGGGTGGAGGGGGCGCCGTGGTGGCGCCAGGTGATGGGGGCGGACTGGCGCCATCCCGAGGGGCCGCACTCCGACGTGACCGACCGCCCCGACCATCCGGTGGTCCACGTGTCGTGGCACGACGCCTCGGCCTACTGCGCCTGGTCGGGGACCCGGCTGCCCACCGAGGCCGAGTGGGAGGTGGCCGCCCGGGGTGGGCTGGACGGTCAGCCCTTCCCGTGGGGCGACGAGCTCGAGCCGGGTGGGGTCCACCGGATGAACGTCTTCCAGGGCGAGTTCCCCGGCGGCAACACCGGCGCCGACGGCTTCCTCGGCACCGCCCCGGTCGACGCCTTCGAGCCCAACGGCTACGGCCTGTGCAACATGTGCGGCAACGTGTGGGAGTGGTGCGCCGACTGGCTGGACGTGGACTACTACGCCTCGGCCCCGCCGGTGGACCCCACCGGCCCGCCGACCGGTTCGGCCCGGGTGCAGCGGGGCGGCTCCTACCTGTGCCACGCCTCCTACTGCCGTCGCTACCGGGTCTCGGCCCGGTTCGGGAGCGCACCCGACAGCTCGACCGGCAACGTGGGGTTCCGGGTGGCCGCCGTCGGGTGAGCAGTTGCCCCGGGGTGACCGGGGTGACACCTCACCGGGTGAAATCGCCCGATCAGGGTGATGGTCGCCGTCCCCGGATCGGCGCGACAGTGGAGCTATGGCCACCCGCGACCCCACCCAAAGCGTCCATGAGGTCGTCACCGGTCCGGAAGTCGACCATCTGGAGGCCGATGAGCGGGTGGCGCTGGGAAAGGCGGCCCGGGCCCGCGGTGCCCCGATCGGCCCAGGGGGCCTGGGAGGCCGCAGGCCGACCGTCCCGACCCGGTGGCCCTCCTCGAGTCGCCAGGCCGCCACCCGGGTCCAGGAGCTGGTGCCCATCCGCTACGGCCGGATGCTGGTCTCCCCCTTCACCTTCTACCGGGGTGCCGCCCTCATCATGGCCTCGGACCTGTCCACCACCCCCCGGTCCGGGACTCACCGTCCAGGCCTGCGGCGACGCCCACCTGAGCAACTTCGGCGTGTTCGCCTCGGCCGAGCGCAACCTGGTCTTCGACCTCAACGACTTCGACGAGACCCTGCCCGGGCCCTGGGAGTGGGACGTGAAGCGGCTGGCCGCCAGCCTGGCCATCGCCGGGCGCGACCGGGGGTTCTCGGACAAGGAGCGGGCCGACGTGGTCCTGGAGGCGGCCGGGGCCTACCGGACCGAGATGGCCAAGCTGGCCACCATGCGGGACCTCGACGTCTGGTACGCCCGGATGGACATCGAGAAGGTGCTGGAGGAGATCGGCGACGAGCTCGGGCTGAGCAGGCCCAAGGGCGGCCGGACCAAGGAGCTGTCCAAGGTCAAGGCCCGGGCGGACAAGGCCCTGGCCAAGGCCAGGACCCGGGACAGCATGCAGGCGCTGGAGAAGCTGACCCAGGTGGTCGACGGCGAGACCCGCTTCGTGAGCGACCCGCCCCTGCTGGTGCCCATCGAGGAGCTGCTCCCCGAGCGGGAGGGCAGTGCCCTGACCGACACGTTCCACGAGCTGATCCGCAGCTACCGCACCACCCTGCAGAGCGACCGCCAGCACCTGCTGGAGCAGTTCCGGTTCGTCAGCATCGCCCGCAAGGTGGTCGGGGTGGGCAGCGTGGGCACCCGGGCCTGGGTCATCCTCATGGTGGGCAGCGACGGCACCGACCCCCTGCTCCTGCAGGCCAAGGAGGCCCAGGCCTCGGTGCTGGCGCGAGTTCGTGGGCAAGAGCCAGTACGCCAACCAGGGGGAGCGGGTGGTCGCCGGCCAGCACCTGATGCAGGCCTCCAGCGACATCTTCCTCGGGCTGGGACCGGGTCGACCGGGTTCGACGGCGTGCAGCGGGACTTCTACATCCGCCAGCTGCGGGACTGGAAGGGCTCGGCCGACACCGACCAGATGGTTCCGAAGGGCATGGCCATCTACGGCCGGCTGTGCGGCTGGACGCTGGCCCGGGCCCACGCCCGCTCCGGCGACCGGATCGCCATCGCCGCCTACCTGGGATCGGGCAAGTCCTTCGACAACGCCATCGCCTCGTTCGCCGAGACCTACGCCGACCAGAACGAGCGGGACTACGACGCCCTGTCCAGAGGCCGCCGCCGAGGGGCGCGATCCCGGTCGAGACGCGGACTGTGACGGGCTGCGGCTCCCAGGGGCCCGGTGGCCACGGAGCAGCGTGACGTGACCGATCCGACTCTCACCGCCACTGCCGCCACCACCGTGACGACCGACGGTGGGCTGGACAAGCAGAGCGCCGAGCTCATCGGCAGCCGCTACCTGATCAAGTTCGAAGAGGACACCCTCCGGCACCGGCCGCTGTGGATCCGGTTGATCATCGAGTTCGTGGGCACCTTCATTCTGGTCACCGTGGCCGCCGGGTCCGGCGTCATCAACCACTACGCCGGGGGCGGCCCGATCAGCCGGACGGCGGCGGTGATCGCCCCGGGTGCGGTGGTCATGGCCATGATCTACGCCCTCGGACCGCTGTCCGGGCTCCACATCAATCCCGCCGTCACCCTGGCCTTCACCGGCCGAGGGGTGTTCAAGGTGGCCTGGGTGCTGCCCTACCTGGTCGTCCAGTTCGCCGGGGCCATCTGCGCCGCCCTCTTCCTGCAGGGCATGTTCGGCCACGTCGACCTCGGGCGGCAACTACCCGATCGCCAAGCCGGGAGGGGAGTGGCGGTCGCTGGTGATGGAGATCGTGCTCACCGCCATTCTGGTCACGCGTGATCCTCAACACCGCCACCGGCTACCGGAGCATCGGCCACAACGCCGCCCTGGCCGTCGGCTCCACGGTGGCACTGCTGGGCCTGTTCGCCAGCCCCATCAGCGGGGCCTCCATGAACCCGGCCCGCACCCTGGGACCGGACATCGTGAGCCTCGACTTCACGGGCTGGTGGATCTACGTCGTCGGACCCGTCGTCGGGGCGCTCCATCGCCGTGCTGCTCATCGGCCTGGTGCGGGGTCTGCCCGACAAGGAGGAGCGGGGTGCGGCCGAAGGCGACGCCCTGCCCCTCGAACGGTAGGCGACCGGACCGACCGATCGACGACCTCAGCACCGGAGTGGGGCAATCACCCCAACCGGATGAGGACAACCGACAGCCACAGGCCGTACCCTGAAACCACCACGAAGGCGAGGAGCAACATTCATGACCATAGGACCAGTCGAATACATCATCGTGGGCTTTCCCGGGAACAAGTTCACCGGTGAGATCGCCCCCGAGCTCATCGCCCTGGTGGAGTCGGGGACGGTCCGGGTCCTCGACCTCATCTTCATCGGCAAGGACGCCGACGGCTCGGTCGTCAGCTTCGAGATCGACGATCTCGACGATGCGGCCGGCTTCGGCGAGCCTGGACGGCGAGGTCGGTGGTCTCATCAGTCCCGAGGACATCGAGTTCGCCGCCGCCCAGCTCGAGCCCAACTCGTCGGCCGCCCTCCTGATCTGGGAGGATCGTGTGGGCCGCCCCCTTCGCCCAGGCGGTGCGCGGATTCGGGTGGCGTCGCTGCTCCAAGGAGCCCGCATCCCCCACGAGCTGATCGAGCCCGCCCTTTCCGCACTGCCGCCGGCAGTCTGAACCGCTTCGAAGACAGGAGACCCATCATGATGAGAAGACGACCGATCGCCCGAATGGCGGTACGCACGACCGCCGTGGTCGGCACCGCCGCCGTGGTCGGCGGGCACATGGCCAACAAGCAGGCCGCCGCCGCCCAGGAGCAGGCCCAGGCGGCCCCCGAGTACGCACCGGCTCCGGCGCCCGCCCCGGCCCCGGCGGCACCCGCTCCCGACCCCATCGCCCAGCTGACCCAGCTGGCCGCGCTCAAGGACTCGGGAGCGCTGACCGAGGCGGAGTTCGAGGCGCGAGAAGGCCAAGATCCTGGGGTAGTCGATCCCGCCGGCGTTCCGTGTCCGGGGCCCGAACCGGCGTCGTTCCCCGAACCCGGACGACGACGACCGTTACGATGGTTACCGCCACCCCCCCCGGACCGGGAGGGTGACCGAGCCGGCGTTCCGGTCTCCGGGGGTAGCCCTGCGGGGAAAGGGAAGGTGAGCTCCGACGTGGTCCCCGCCTCGAATCTCACCGACTCGCCGTCCTCACCGGCAGACGGCCAATCGCCGTCGCCCCAGACCCGTCGGGCGGTGGTGGCCGTCCAGTTCCGGCGCCTGGCCCGGGCCATCCGGGAGGGTGACGACGCCACGGTGGAGCAGGCCATCGTGGCCTTGAGCCAGCGCAGTCGGCTCCTCGCCCCCCTGGCTCTCATCGTCGGGGCGTTCTCCATGCTGTTCCAGGGGATCAAGCTGCTGTTCACCAACTGGCGGCTGACCCTGGTGCAGATCCTCCCGGCCATGTGGATCTGGGCCGCCATGCTCGACCTCAAGGCCCACGCCCTCCACGGCAAGGAGTTCCACATCTTCCGCGGGCCCCTGCTGGCCGTGGTGCTGCTGGTCATCGCCGCCCTCACCGCCGGGAGCTTCTACCTGAACGCCGTCTTCGCCTTCGCCATCTCCCGGCCCGGCGCTCCCGAGATCCGCCCGGTTTCACCGGGCCCGGCGGCACCTGCGCACCATCCTGGCGTGGGGGCTGGTCGTGGGCCTGGCCCTCGGGCTTCGCCACCATGGTGGTCGACCGGTGGGGGAAGGTCTGGTTCTCGTTGACGCTGGGTGCGTGGTGGCCGTCATGATGGTGGCCTATGTGGCCGTGCCGGCCCGGTTGGTCGGGGTGAAGTCGGAACGGTCCCGGCGGGACAAGCTGGCCGCCTCCGCCGTCGGCGGGGCCATCGGGGCGCTGGTGTGCGCCCCTCCGTTCGCCCTGGGCCGGGTGGCCATCCTCATGCTCGGCTCCCACACCTTCTTCTATCTGGCCATCGTGCTCCTGGCCGTAGCGATCGTCCTCCAGACCGGTGCCACCAGCTCGGTGAAGGCCATCAAGATGAGCGCCAAGCTCACCGTCGGCGGTCGTGCCGACGACGAAACGATGGCCGCCGACCAACCCGCCCCGGCCGAGTCGTGAGGATGAGCCGTGGCCGGCGATGAACTCGCCGACGATGAGCACGCCGGCGAGGAGCACGCCGGCGAGGAGCGCCCCGCCGAACCTCGCCGGTTCCCCGACGCCTCACGACGCACGTACTTCGCTGAGGAGCGCACGCTGCTGGCGTGGTGGCGGAGCGGCATCGCCGCCGCCGCCGTGGCCCTCGGGGTGGGCGCCGTCCTGCCCAAATTGGGAGACGAGCCGAGAGCCCGGTTCGTGGCTCTCGGCGTCGGCTACGGCCTCCTGGCCGTCATCTTCATCATCGGCGGCTCGCTGCGGGAACGGCAGTCCCGTCGGGCCCTGGCCGCCAACGGGTTCGCCGAGCTGCCGGGTTGGGTGATCGTGGCCGTCACGGTCTATCTCACCGCGTTGGTGGTGATCACGGTGGCAGTCCTGGTCTGACGTTCCAGGGGCGGTTCCGGCCCGGGCCCGGCACCACGTCGTGGGGCTCCACTACCGTCGACTCCCGTGAGCGGACGCCGGAGGGGGATGCCGGGCCACCTGGCCGTTGGCGTGGTGGCCGTCGTGCTGATGGGTGGATGCCTCACGGTCGGCCCGTCCGCCGCCGCCCGGGCGGCCGGGGCGGCGACGACCCCCACCGCCGCCCTGGTGGGCGATCCGGCCGCCCTGGTCGATCCCCTGGACGGCACCGGCACCGGACCGGTCAGCCCGGGCACGGTGGGGGAGTTCCCCGGGGCCGACCTGCCCTTCGGGATGATCCAGTGGAGCCCGGACACCACCCCCAACGCGGCCGCGTCCGGAGGCGGCTACTCCTTCGACGACTCTGCACTCAGCGGCTTCAGCCTCACCCATCTGAGTGGCACCGGCTGTCCCAGCTACGAGGACGTGCCCATCCTCCCCACCGTCGGTCCCATCGGCTCCGATCCCGAGGCCACCACCGCCTCGTTCTCCCACGCCACCGAGCACGCCGCGCCGGGGCGGTACGGGGTCACGCTCGGACCGTCGCAGGTGAGGACAGCGCTGGCGGTGACCACCCGCACCGGGTTGTCCCGGTTCACCTTCCCCCGCACCGGCGCTGCCAACGTCCTGGTGAAGGTGGCCGGGAGTGCCAATCCCGGTCACCGGCTCCCATGTACAGCTCGACGGCGACGACGGGATCAGCGGGCAGGTGACCAGCGGCCAATTCTGCCAGACCGGCACCGACTACACGCTGTACTTCGCCGCCCGGTTCGACCGCCCGTTCACCTCGGGGGGGAGTTGGAGCGGAGTGGCGGTGTCACCGGGAGCGACCTCGTGCACCGGTGCGGCCTGCGGTGCCTACGTCACCTTCGACGCCCGGCCACAATCAGGTGGTCATGATGAAGGTCGGCATCTCCTTCGTCAGCGTGGCCGATGCCGTCGACAACCTGCCGGGTGGAGGACCCCGGATGGTCCCTCGGCCGGGTCGAATCGCAGGCCAAGGCCACCTGGAACGCCCTCCTGGGACGGATCCGGGTGGGCGGCGGGACACTGGCCCGCGCAGCGCACGTTCTACACCGCCCTCTACCACTCCCTGCTCGACCCCGACGTGGTCAGCGACGACAACGGTGAGTACGCCGGCGCCGACGGTCGGGTGCACCGATCGACGGATGGAGCCCAGTACGCCAACTTCTCCGAGTGGGACATCTACCGCTCGGAGATCGGGCTGGTCTCCCTGCTGGCCCCGGCGCCGGGCCGGGGCCATGGTCCAGTCTCTGGTCAACGACGCCGAGCAGGGGGGTTGGCTGCCCAAGTGGGCCATCGCCGGGGGCGACGAGTCCCAGATGAACGGGGACTCGGCCGACCCCATCATCGCCTCGGCCTACGCCTTCGGGGTCCGCAACTTCGACGTGAAGGCGGCTCTCGCCGCCATGGTCAAGGGAGCCACCGAGGCCGAGACCGACCACGGACTGGAGATCGAGCGCCAGTACCTCGACCAGTACCTGTCCCAGCACTACGTGGACGCCGACTCCCTCGACCTCACCTCCATCGACTACTCGATCGGCGGCTCGGTGACCCTCGAGTACGCCCTCGACGACTTCTCGATCGCCCGGATGGCCGCGGCCGTCGGGGACCACGGGCTGGAACAGACGATGATGCAGTCGGTCCCACAACTGGGAGTACCTGTTCGATCCGGCCACCGGCTACGTCGGGGCCCGATCGGACGACGGGAGCTTCCCGGCCGGACCGGCGTTCCAGGCCGACCAGCTCGAGCCGGGAGGTCAGCTGGGTTTCGAGGAGGGCAACGCCGTCCAGTACAGCTGGTCGGTTCCCCAGGACCTGGCCGCGCTGTCCACCCTGATGGGTGGGGATCCCGCCACCGTGGCCAAGCTCGACACCTTCTTCACCTCGCTGAACGCCACCCGCGACCTCCCCTTCGACTGGGCCGGCAACGAGCCGAGCCTGTGGACGCCGTGGGAGTACGACTACGTCGGGGCACCGTTTCGGGCCCAGGAGGTGGTCCGCCAGATCGCCGACAGGCTGTACTCCGACACACCGGCCGACGAACCGGGCAACGACGACCTCGGAGCCATCTCGTCCTGGTACGTGTGGGCGGCCCTGGGGATGTACCCGGTCACGCCGGGGACCGCCGATCTGGCCCTGGCCAGCCCGCTCTTCCCGCAGGCGGTGGTGGAACTGCCCGACGGTCACCGGATCATCGTCCACGCCCCGGCGGCCTCCGCCTCGACCCCGTACGTCCACTCGCTGACGGTCACCGGGGTGGCGGGACCGGCGTCGACGTCGTCGTGTGGCGCCACGACGTCGGACCCGACCGCCCCCGCCGTCGACGCCACGGCGTCGGTCGGGAGTGACTGGGGACGGCCGTGGCTGCCCTCCTCCATCATCACCACCGGGGGGGTGCTGACATTCGGACTCGGTTCGACGCCCGACAGGACCTGGGGAGCCGGATCCGACGCCGGCCCCCCGTCCTACGGCACCGGGCGGTTGGCCGCCGTCGGGTACTCGACGCCCGGAGGGGCCACCACGGTCCGGGTCGGCCAGCCCACCGCCATCCAGCTGGGGGCCGTGCCGGCCGAGCCCGGTGACGTCACGGTCCACTGGAGTGCCGCGGGTGGCGCTCTCGACGTCGCCCCGGCGGGCGGCCAGCTGGTCATCGGTCCACCCTCGACCGCCCCGGCCGTCGGGGGAAACGCCCCCTGTGTGCCGGGGCCCGCCGTCTCCGAGCCCCTGACCGTCACCGCCCCCGTCGCCGGTTCCTACGTACTCGACGTCCACCTGCAGACCGCAGGAGGCACCCCGCTTCCGCCTGTGGTCGTCGACATCGACGCCACCGGGTGAGCCCCTCCGGCGCCATGGTGGGAGCTCCGGCGTCGGGACGAGCCAGCCGGGGTCAGGAGGTAAAAGAGAAGAGGAACAGCTGAGTGGCGTAAGCCACCAGACGGGGTACGTCCTCTCCCTCCTCCCCGCAGTCCCACAGGGCCATGTCGGCGGAGGCGTAGCCGTCGCCGGCGTACCGGGCCCGGTTGTGGGCCAGGACCCACGTCGAACGGCAGTGGTCGAGCAGGTGGACATTGAGGTCGATGCTCGGTGCGAACCACTCCCGGTCGGCCCGCCCCACCCGCTCGCCCACGGCGCCGGGCATCGTGTCGGCCAGGACCACCAGGGCCAAGGGGTCGAGGGTACCGTCGTCGAGGAACGGGGTCTCATCGAACCGGTACCAGACCACCCGCTCCGCCCGATCGGGTACGTACTCCTCCCACGGGGAGTGCCCGGCCACGGTGCGGCCCTCCACCAGTCGGTTCCAGAAGGGCATGGGCCGGAATCCCTCCACCCCGGGCGGTGGGGGCTGGCGCCACGTCGGACAGTCCCGCGGCGGTGGCACGTTGGGCGGCGGCCGGAGGTCGGTGAAGTCGAAGCCGGGTCGCCCCGACCCGAAGATGGCCGTGGTCAGATGGCCCCGGGTCGATCCGGGGTTGGTCACCTCGGCCCGCAGGTGGGACATGGACCGTCCCCGACGGAGCAGCTCTACCTCCACGGTGACCGGGCCGTCGGCCACCTGGGCGGCGAAGGCGGTGTGCAGGGTGCGGGCGATCTGACCGGGATCGCCGAGCTCCTCGCCCATGGCCCGCAGCGCCAGGGCGGTGACCACGCCGCCCTGAGGCAGGGGGAACAGATTCCACGCCGGGTCTATGGATCCCTCGTAGTGGCCACCACCGGTGGCGCGCACGGCGGTGGCGTCGGAGAAGGGAGTGGTCACGCCCCGAGATGCTCCCGTCGACCGCCGCGGGTGTCAACCCGGATCGGCCGGCCGCTGAAATTGACCCGTTTCCCCTGGTCAGCATCGGAACGACTTCGGCTATCGTCAACCCGGGGCGTCCGGTGGAGTGTGGCTCGGCCGGTTCGGCGCCCCGGAGAGTGGAGTGGTTCGATGAACATCGTGGTCAGCAACGTGAAGGGCGGCGTGGGCAAGACCACGACCTCGGTGTACCTGTCGGCGGCGGCCGTCGAGCGCGGCTACGACCCGGTCACCCTCATCGACGCCGACCGCCAGGCGTCGTCGGCCGAGTGGTTGGAGGAGAGCCCGGTGGCCGGGGTCGACCTGGTCGAGGCCCCGTCGGAACGGACGGTGGCCAAGGCCATGTCCGGTGACACCGGCCTGTCCGTGGTGGACACCCCTCCCGGTGATGAGCGGATCGTGCGGGCCGCCCTGGACCGGGCCGACGCCGTGGTCATCCCGACCCGGGCCGGTGGGGTCGAGTACTCGCGGGTGGTGGCGACACTCGAGATGATCGGGGACCGGACCCCTCTCGGGGTGGTGATCTGCGCCGCCCGGCTGGGCACCAACGACCTGGACGCCGCCGTGCAGTGGTGGACGGAGAACCAGATCCCCATCTGGGGGATCATCCCCGAGCGGGTGGGCATCGCCTCGGGGCCCGAGGCCCGGCTGTACCGAGAAGGCCTCGACGCCTACGACGCCGTGCTGAGGAAGGCCGTCCGCAAGCGGCCGGCCTGAGGGCTGTTCGCTGGGGCCGTCAGTCTCCGAGCTCGCCGGGACCGGCGGGCACGTCGACGGCGTGGGCTTCCAGGGCGTCGAGGGGCACGACGCCGAGACAGCGTTCGTGGGTCGAGGCCAACACCACGTAGGCGGCGGCCCCGTCGTGGTGGGCCCGGAGCCAGTTGGCGGCGGTGACGCACCAGCGATCGCCGGGCACCAGCCCCGGAAACCGGAACTGGGGCATGGGCGTGACCAGGTCGTTGCCGATGGAGCGCTGGTGCTCGAGGAACTCGGCGGTGACCACGGCGCAGATGGTGTGACTGCCCAGGTCCTCGGGACCGGTGGTGCAGCACCCGTCCCGGTAGAAGCCGGTGACCGGGTCGGTGCCACACGGCTCGAGGTCTCCGCCCAGGACGTTTCGATCGGCCATGGCAGCAGTATCGCCCAGCCGCCACCCCACCACCATCCGGGGCATGACTCTCTCGGGATGGGGGGTCGTCAGTTGTAGTCGTCGAGGACGACCCGGTCTCCCGATCCCACGTCGGCCAGCGAGATCTCGAACCCGTCGACCATCTCGATCCGCTGCAAGGCGTCCACGTGACCCCGGCCCACCCCGCTCCACTTATCCTTGGCCCGGGACTTGGCCTCCTGTAGGTCCTCGGCCACCAGCAGGACCACTTCGTGGCCTTCGCCCATCCTGCCGTCGGCCAGCGGGCCACCCAGAAAGGCGACATAGAGGTGCATCTGCGTGAGGCTATCCGCGCTGCGCCGTGCCAGGATTGCGCTGAGGGCGGAGGAATTCCCGCCCGGCTGTCGATCCGGGCTCGTCGGCTCCGTCATTAGGGGGACAAGGGGTCGTCGGACCGTCCGGACCCCGAACGAGGAGAGTGCCATGCGCTACATGTTGATCATCCACAACGACCCCGAGCTCCACCCCGCCCCGGGCAGCCCCGAGTGGGACCAGCTGATGGCCGACTATGGCGAATTCAGCAAGCAGCTGGTGGACCGGGGCCTCACCTTCACCGGCGATCCGCTGAACGACCCCAGCACGGCCACCACCATCCGGGTGCGGGACGGGGAGACCCTCACCGTCGACGGCCCCTTCGCCGAGACCAAGGAGTGGATGTCGGGCTACTACATCGTCGACTTCGACAGCCTCGACCAGGCGCTGAAGGCCTGGCGGCCATGGTCCCCTCGGCCAAGTTCGGCTCGGTCGAGGTCCGTCCCGTGGCGGAGATGTAGCCCTGGGACACGCGAGCAGCGTCGGGCCGACCCGGCCCGGTGGACGGGGTCCTGGAGTCCGTCTACCGGGCCGACCGGGGCCGGGTCCTGGCCCGCCTCATCGGGATACTCGGCGACTTCGACCTGGCCGAGGAGGCGCTCCAGGACGCCTGGGTGGCCGCCACGCGTGAGCTGGCCCACGGCCGGGATACCGGACAATCCGGCCGGATGGCTGGTGACCACGGCCCGCCGCAAGGCCGTGGACCGGCTGCGGAGCGTGACCGCCTCGGACCGGCGCCAGCGGGCCTGGGGCGAGCTGGCCATCACCTGGGACCTGGGGGACGGCTCGCACCCCATCCCCGACGACCGGTTGCGACTGATCTTCACCTGCTGCCATCCGGCCCTCAGCCTCGAGGCCCAGGTGGCCCTGACCCTGCGGTCGCTCGGCGGTCTCTCCACCGAGGAGGTGGCCAAGGCCTTCCTGATCTCGGAGACGGCCCTGGCCCAGCGGGTGGTGCGGGCCAAGCGCAAGATCCGGGCGGCGGCCATCGCCTACCGGGTCCCGTCCCCCGAGGAGCTGGCCGGGCGGCTGGGGGCGGTGCTGGCCGTGATCTACCTCATCTTCAACGCCGGTTACCTGCCGCCGTCGGGCACCGAGCTGGTCAAGGTCGACCTGTGCGACGAGGCGCTCCGGCTGTGCGGGGTGGTCATCGAATTGCTGCCCGACGAGTCCGAGCCGCTGGCCCTGGCGGCCATGATGCGCTTCCAGGACGCCCGACGCCGGGCCCGGGTCGACGCCGACGGGGTGCCGGTCACCCTCGAGGAGCAGGACCGGTCGCGCTGGGACGGCGCTGAGGTGGCCGCCGGACTGGCCCTGCTCGAGCGGGCCCGGGACCTGGAGCGGGACGGGACCCTACGGGATCAAGGCGTCGCATCGCCGCCCTCCACGTGGCCGCCCCCCGGCCCGACCTCACCGACTGGACTGCCATCGTCCGGCTCTACGACCGGCTGCTCGCAGTGGGAGCCCACCGCCGTGGTCCGGCTCAACCGGGCCGTGGCCGTGGCCATGGCCGTCTCGCCCGCCGCCGGCCTGGCCCTGATCGACGATCCGGACCTGGCCCGGGAGCTCGACGGCTACCACCTCTACGCGGCCACCCGGGCCGACCTGCTGCGCCGGTCCGGTCGTCTCGACGAGGCCGCCCAGTGCTACCGCCGGGCCCGGGACCAGACCAACAACGCCGCCGAGCACCGGTTCATCGACAGGCGACTGGACCAGCTGGCCGTCCTCGGTCCCGGAACCGCCTGACCGCCCGACCGCCGGAAGCCGGCAGCCGGCTGCCGGCCGCCTGCAGCCGGTCGGGGCGGCTCAGGTGGCCCGCACGAAATCGACGACCACGGTGGCCAGCTGGGGACCCTTGTCCTCTTGGAGGAAGTGGCCGCCTCCGGCCACGGTGGTGTGGGGCTGACCCTTCGCTCCCGGGATCCGCGCCTGCAGGACCTTGTCGGAGCCGGCGGTGATGGGATCGCGGTCGGAGAAGGCGGTGAGGAACGGCTTGTCGAAGGCGTCGAGGACCGTCCAGGCCGCCCGGTTGGCCTCGGTGGCGGGATCGTCGGGGGTGATCGGGACCAGGGTGGGGAACTGGCGGGCCCCTTCCGAGTAGGTCGAGTCGGGGAACGGCGCGTCGTAGGCGGCCACGACCTCGGGCGTCAGTTCGGTGGTGCACCCGCCGTTGACGATCGACCCGGTGGGGAAGGGCTCCACCTCCTGGGAGAACTTGAGCCAGCCCATGAACGCGTCACCGGGATGGGAGTCGCCGGTGGGGAGGAAGGTGTTGGCCGCCACCACCCGGGCGAAGCGGTCGGGATGCTCGCCGACCAGCCGGAGGCCGATCAGGCCACCCCAGTCTTGGCAGACCAGGGTGACCCCGGACAGGTCGAGCCGATCGAAGAGGAGCTCGCGGATCCACTCCACGTGGCGGGCGAAGGTGTACTCGGTGCGCGGGGTGGGCTTGTCCGACCGGCCGAAGCCCACCAGGTCGGGGGCCACCGCCCGCAGACCGGCGTCAGTCAGGACCGGGATCATGTGCCGGTAGAGGAAGCTCCACGACGGCTCCCCGTGCAACAGCACCACCGTCTCGCCGTCGGCCCGTCCCTCGTCGACGTAGTGGACCCGCAGGGTTCCCCCGTCCTGGTCGGCGAGGTCGGCGTAGTGGGGCTGGAAGGGGTAGCCGGGTAGGCCGCCGAAACGGTCGTCGGGAGTCCGGAGGACCTCCATCGGGCTCACCTCGTGTTCGATCGGGGCCGGGGGCGGTCGGCCGGGGATGGGTGCCGGGGCGGGCGGCCGGCCGGTCAGCCCGGTCGTCGTCCCCCGGGACAACTGGCAGCGTTAGTGCCACTTGAATGTACCCCCGGGCGGGGCCGGGCGCTCGACCGGGGCTCGAACCCCGGTTCAGCGCTGGGCGTTCCTCACGAAGTCGTCGGTGCCGTGGCCCTCATCGAGCCGGGCGCCTCCGTGCCAACTGCCCCGCAGGTGCCGGCGCACGGCGTCCGGGCCGTCGGCCGTGCCCCGGGCCGCCGAGTGCCAGAGGTCGGCGTGGTGGAAGAGGACGTCGCCCCGCTCCTGGTAGACGGCGATCTCACCCGGCACCCGCTCGAAGCCCGGGGGGATCCCCTCGGTGCCGCCGAGGTGGCTCCCGGGCAGGACGCGGAGGAACCCGTTGGCCGGCGAGGTCGGGTCGAAATGGATGGTGAAGGCCACCCCGGGCCACATGTCGAGGTGGGGTCCGGACTGGTGGTCGGTGTGCCAGCCGATGCGGGAGTAGCCCGATCCGGGGTCGGGTCGGGCGTCCTGGTAGACCACGCCGAAGATCTCATAGTCGAGCAGCCAGGCCTCCGGGCCCAGGGTCCGTCGGGCCACGTCGACCAGAGGCGGTTGGTGGACCAGGGCGTCGGCCCGGGGCGAAGCCTCGGTGGCGAAGTAGACGTAGTGGGCGAAGGGCCGGCCGTCGATGGTGGCGTCACCCTCGTCGAGGGTCACCGATCCGTGGCGGCCGGTGAGGGTGCCCTCGGCCAGAGCCCGCTGGAGCCCGGCCAGTTCCGCCTCGGCCTCGAGCAGTTCGGCGTCGTCGAAGGCGTCCCGCAGGGTGGCGTAGCCGAATTCGCGGAAGAAGGCCTCCAGCCGGTCGAGGTGGTCGGGTCCGAACACGCCGGCACTGTTGCGGTCGCCGGTGCGGATGCCGACGTGCGGGTCCAGGTCGACGGGACCGAGTCGGGCCTGGTCCGGCGGCAGGCGGGTCACGGGTCAATTGTACGGCCTCCCGCCTCGGGACGGCCGGTGGGGTCCGGAGGAGCTGTCGCGAAGGTTTCACTTCGACGTAGCCGCCGGGCCACCTCCGTGTCATCTTCACTCTCTACCGTAGAGGCCGGGGCCAAAGCGACGTTTGTGTGACGACTGGAGGGCTACCTGAGATGCCACGTATGTTCCGTATCGCCTCCCTGGCCGCCGGCCTGACTGTGCTTGGTCTCGGGGCCGCCATGCCCACGGCCGGGGCCGATCCCTCGGTTGGTGGCTGGAAGCCACCGGTCCTTACGGCGACGCAGATCGTCTCGGGCGCGTCGCTGCACCACTCCTTCACCCCGGTGGGCCCGACCGCGACCTCGACGGCCACCGCGACGGCAACCGAGCCGTTGACTAGTCCCGATGACATCACCCGGTTGGGAGACGAACTGTTCGTCGGCTTCCAGAACGGGGTCGGTCCCCAGGGTCAGCCCAGTCCGGACGGCAACACCGACAGCACCATCGTGGAGTTCAGCCTGTCGGGCCACGTCCTCGGCCAGTGGGACATCACCGGGAAGGCCGACGGCGTTACCGCTGATCCGGCTCTCGGTGCGGTCGTCGCCACCGTCAACGAGGACAACAACTCGTCCCTGTACGTGATCGATCCCGATCCCGGCCCGGACGGGGTGGTCACCCCATACCACTACAACGAGCCCCTGCCCCACGGAGGTGGCACCGACGCCATCTCAGTCGTGGACGGGAAGCTGTTCATCAGCGCCTCGGCTCCGGGGACCACAGGGATGACGGCACCGCAGCCGAACTATCCGGCCGTCTACTCGGTGAGCCTCGATCCTGGGACCTCGGTGGCCACGGTCACCCCGGTATTCAACGACGAGGACGCGGCCACGGTGGTCAACGTCAACAGTCCCCAGTTCGGGCACACCACCCACCTGGCCCTGACCGATCCCGACTCCAACGAGGTCGTCCCCTGGGAGGCCCCGAGGTTCGGCGGCCAGTTCCTGCTGACCAGCCAGGGGGATCTCCAGCAGATCTACGTGTCCGATCCCGGAGGCGCCCATCAGCACCTGTCGGTGCTGACGCTGTCCCAGTCCGTGGACGACACCGCCTGGGTCACGGGACAGTGGGGGACCCTGTACGCCACCGACTCCACCCACGACACCGTCGACACGGTGACCGGGTGGTTCCAACCGGGTCAGACGCTGGTGGCGGCCACCCCCTGCGGGTCGAACAGCGCCCCCCCCACCTGTCCCGCCCCGCCCGCCTTCCCGCCCAACTACCTGGGCACGCTCAATCCGTGGACGGGCCGGGTGCAGCCGCTGGTGGTGAAGGGGCAGACCTTCACCCCGCAGGGGGGTCTGCTGTTCCTCCCCCGGGACCATGGCGACGACGACCCTGGCGCTGACTGACCGGCGGTCCGCTCCGGGCCAGGAGCCGTCTCCCCGAGGAACTGTTCACCTGGGGCGGTGAGACCCGCGAATAGCCGTACCATGAGGCTATGAGTGACGTGAGAGGCACCGATCCCTCGGAAGAGCCGCTGGTGGGCATGAAGCCCCGCAGCTATGAGGTCACCGACGGCCCCACCCGGGCCCCGGCCCGGGCCATGCTGCGGGCCGTCGGCATGACCGACGACGACTGGGACAAGCCCCAGATCGGCGTGGCGTCCTCGTGGAACGAGGTCACCCCGTGCAACCTGCCCCTCGACCGGTTGGCCAAGCAGGCCAAGCTCGGCGTCCGGGAGGCCGGCGGGTTCCCCCTCGAGTTCGTGACCATCGCCGTGTCCGACGGCATCTCGATGGGCCACGAGGGCATGAGGGCCTCGTTGGTCAGCCGCGAGGTCATCGCCGACTCCGTGGAGACCGTGATGCACGCCGAGCGGTTCGACGGACTGGTCACGCTGGCCGGGTGCGACAAGTCCCTGCCCGGCATGTTGATGGCCGCGGCTCGGCTCAACCTCCCCAGTGTCTTCCTCTACGGGGGCTCCATCCTCCCCGGGCGGGCCCGCGACCGGGCCCTCGATATCACCTCGGTGTTCGAGGCCGTCGGGGCCCACGCCGTGGACGCCCTCTCCGACGAGGAGTTGAGCCTCATCGAGCGCAACGCCTGTCCCACCGAGGGATCGTGTGCCGGCATGTTCACCGCCAACACCATGGCCTCGGTGGCCGAGGCCCTCGGCATGTCGCTGCCGGGGAGCTCGTCAGCCCCGGCGGTCGACCGCCGTCGGGACGATGCCGCCTTCGCCTCCGGGCAGGCCGTCGTGGAGCTCCTCCGGCTGGGGATCCGGCCCCGGCAGGTGATGACCAAGGACGCCTTCGAGAACGCCATCGCCGTCACCATGGCCCTCGGCGGCTCCACCAACGCCGTGCTCCACCTGCTGGCCATCGCCAACGAGGCCCGGGTCGAGCTGGAGTTGGACGACTTCAACAAGGTGGCCGCCCGGGTGCCCCACCTGGCCGATACCAAGCCCCACGGCAAGTACCACATGGCCGATCTCGACCGGATCGGCGGCGTGCCGGTGGTGATGGCCGAGCTGCTGGAGGCCGGGCTGCTCCACGGGGACTGCCTGACGGTGACGGGCCGGACGGTGGCGGAGAACCTGGCAGCTCTGGACCCGCCGGCTCCCGACGGCGACGTGGTCCACGCCATGCGAGATCCCATCCACATCCAGGGTGGTATTGCCGTGCTGACCGGCTCGCTGGCCCCCAAGGGCGCGGTGGTCAAGGTGGCCGGCCTGGACCAGCTGACGTTCGACGGGACGGCCCGGGTCTTCGACGGTGAGGATCTGGCCATGGAGGCCATCCTGGCCGGGGACATCCAGCCCAACACCGTGGTAGTCATCCGCTACGAAGGGCCCAAGGGCGGGCCGGGCATGCGGGAGATGCTGGCCGTCACCGGTGCCATGAAAGGCGTGGGCCGGGGCGCCGACTGTGCCCTGGTCACCGACGGCAGGTTCTCCGGTGGGACCCACGGGTTCTGCATCGGCCATGTCGCTCCCGAGGCGGTGGACGGCGGTCCTATCGCCCTCATCGCCGACGGGGACCGCATCGTGGTGGACGTGGTCGGCCACAGCATCGACCTGATGGTGCCGGACGACGAACTGGCCCGCCGCCGGTCCGGGCTCAAGCACCCCGCTCCCCGTTACACCACCGGCGTCCTGGCCAAGTACGCCCGCCTGGTCACCGGGGCCGAGCGGGGCGCGGTCACCGAGCCGTAGTCGCGCTGGTCGTGTCGGTCGGTTCCGTGAGGTCGGTCAGCGCGGTCTGTGGGGCGCAGGCAGATGTCGGCTCGATTCTCCCGATAGAGGGATCGAGGGAGTACATCCCCGCGTCGTGGGGGGAGGGGACGACGCGGGGATGTCTCGACCTCGTGGTCCGGCCGCTGTGCCTGTTGGGCCGCACCACCGACCGTTCTAGCAACGGGGTCCGAACGCAACGTCACCAATGGGATGCGTCCCGATGAACACTGCGCACGAACGGGGGGTGCCGTGTGAACGCACCGTGTGCCGCTCCGGACTCAACTGCCGTCGGGGTAGCCGCCCCGATGGAGGACCATCGGATAGTGGGGCAGCGTTTCCGGCGGGCGCGCCGAGGCCCGCCAGCCCCCGGGGTGGGGCACGATGCCGCTGAACAGGGGCGAGCCCGGACGGGCCGCCTCCCTACCGGCGAGCTGCTGGAGGCACTGTCGCACCCGGTCCAGTGTCGAGGTGCCGTACCGGTCCTTCCATCGATCTTCCGTGGACCCCAGGATGCGGCGGTACTTGGCCTGGGCGGCGCGCCCTTGGCCGTCAGCCTGACTACCTTGCCCCGGGAGGCCGACGGGTCAGCCACCACCTCGGCGCAGCCGCGTCGATCGAGGAATCCGGTCACCATGGCGTTGGCCTCCTTTGACACGCCCGTGAGACGGGGGAGATCCCGGACGCGCACCCCGGAGTCGTCCAGCACCCGCAAGGTGTTGGCGCTGACGGGGAGGGAGATCCCCGACTCGGCCTCGAAGTCGAGGGTGAAGCCGAGGAGCACCCGGGACAGCAGTACCGACAGGTCGGGCCGTTCGGCCGGCTGGGGTGCGCCCGGTCCGACCGGTCCGACGAGGAGAGGTGCGGCCTTGCCGTTTGAGGTGGGGTGGATCACAGGAAGGTAGTGAGGGAGCGGGTAGTCCAACCGACCGATGGTCGTTTCGAGGGCCCCTGCCAGATCTTCGATGGCCCCGGAGTCGAACCGGGACCGCCAGCGCGCCTCGATCTCGTCGGCCAGTGGCTGCCACACGGTCCGTGCCCCTCGGCCGGCCGGCGTGAGCCGGACGACCGAGTCTTTGGGGGCCCGGCCTCCGAGGCTGTCGTGGGGCCACGGATCGATCGTCACGTAACGCCAACGCCGCAGCCCGGCCAGCGAGTCGCTGGTGGTTCCGGCCCGGGCATGGATGTCCCTGACCCGGGTGCCCTCCTCGTCCACGAACTGGAGGACGTTGGCCCACATGACCTGGGATGCCAGCCAGGGCGAATCCCTGGTACGCCCTCTGGGAGCCCGGCCGCAGTCCGGTGGGGCATCCGGTGTTCCGCCTCATTGTCGAACTCGATGGTGAAGGCCACCAGCACCTGGGAGAGCAGGGTCGGCAACGGGAGGCCCGAACCCATGACTGGGTCAACCGCCCCTCGAGTCGAGCTCGGTCACCAACTTCGGTGGGGCGATGACCCGGTAGGCGTCCTGGCAGAGCTCCCTGATCTCGTCCATCTCGATCCCACCGTCGAGGCGGACGCCGACCCAACCGCGGGGACCGACGTAGGGGGGTCGAAAAAAGGTCTCGGGCTCCGCCTCGATCAGGATCTCCTGTATGCCGAGAGCGGCGGCGCACCAGAGGTGGGGGAAGTCGTTGTCGTGATGGCCCTCGATCCAGGCGTAGACGAAGACACTCTTATTCCGGACGAAAAAGGTGGGCGTTCCATGGCTCGGTCGCTCGGTGACCTCGGGAAGGGCCAGGCAGATCGATCGGATGGTGCGGAGCGTGTCCTTCGGGCGGCTCGCCACCAGCCCATGGTGGCATACCTGGGGTAGGTGGATCGAGGTCCCCAGCCGCCGGCACCGGAGAAGCCACCTCCGAGCCTTGATGTTGGCTTCACCTTCCGTCCGGTCCGCCTTCCCGTGTATGTCGTGGCCATCACGACATGAACCAGTCGTGACGGAAGTGCGACGCAACGGCATCAAGAGGCTGAATTGTTCGTGACCGATCGGGATTTGGTCTGGCGACCGTTGACTTTCCCGAGCCATCGTCGCACCCTTCGGTGAGAGGGGCCGGATCGTAACGGGAGTTCAACGGCTGGACCTGTCGCCGCATCTCGCATGGCCACTACTTGCGTCCCGCAGTGCTTGGACTCCGGTGTTGTTGATTCTCCCGGGAAGGCGGAGTCGTGAGAGGACCCAGGTACCGCCGCGTGCGGATCGTGCCCATCGTTGTGACTTTGGTTCTGTTCGTTGGCGTGCCCCTCGCAGTGGCCACTCCTGCCCAAGCACTCCCGATCGGCACCATCACTACTGTTGCCGGAACCGGAGCGGTGGGATTCGGCCCTTGGCCGGGTCCAGGTACATCGGGAGCACTCAGCAGTCCTCATGGACTGGCGTACGATCCCAACAACAACTCGGTCTTTATCTCAGACACTGCCAACTGTGACGTCTTGGAAGAGACGCTCGCCACCGGTAATGTTCATGTAGTGGTGAACGGTGCTGCCGTCTGTGGAGCACCGAGTCCGGCCGGAACACCCGCTCTGTCGGCCCAGCTCAATCACCCGCACGGCGTGGCAGTGGACCAGGTCCACAATCTTCTCTACATCGCCGACCGCGACAACCATGTGCTCGACGTTGTCAACCTCACCACGATGTTGATGGAGAACTTCATCCCCATTTTCCCAGGCGCAGGTATCTGTACTCCGATTGGCCTGTCCCTTGACCAAATTACGGGCACCGTGTACGTGGCCGATCCCAGCTGTCAAGTGGTATGGAGTGTTCCGTTCGGCGGTGCGGCCACGGTCATCGTCGGAACGTTCAACTCTCCCGGATTCGGTGGCAACGGCGGCCCACCACTGAGTGCGCATCTCAATCAACCCAACGGGGTTGCCTACGACTCCAGCACCTCCAGCTTGTATGTCGCCGATACCGCCAACAATGAGATCCGCAAGGTGTCCGGTGGGATCATCACGGACTGGGTTGGGAGTCCCGCGGCGACGGCCGGTTTCTCACCCGACGGTTCGCCTTCGACCAGTCCCATCAACCAGCCTCATGCCGTCCGACTTGATGGCGCTGGAACGCTCTTCTACGACGAGGTGGGCAACGACTTGGTTCGTGAGATCGGACCTGGAGGTAGCTTGCTCACGATCGCTGGAACTCCGCCACCTGGTGGCACTCCCTTCCCGTACAGCGGCAACCCTGCGACCAGTGTCGCCCTCAACAGCCCCCACGGCCTGGCCATCATCCCGACTTCACCCACGACTGGCGATTTGTGGTTCTCCGATACCAACAACAACGTTGTGGACAGCGTGACTGGAGTGGCGGCCGGGGCAGGCACTGACACCGGCGACAACGTGGCCTGCATCCCCGATCCCGCCGGTGTCGGCACTTGCCCGAATCCTCCGAACCAGCCAGGTGGAGTCGACCACTACCTCTGCTATCACGTCATCAACGACTCCACATTCGTTCCCCAAACGGTCAATCTGACCGACCAATTCGGGACCGACACCTCTGTGCTCCCCAAGACAGCCCCTGGTCCCTCCGCACTAGATGACAGTCAGATGTGCAATCCGGTCACCAAGACACTGCCCTCGGGAGTCTCGTACCCGGTTCAGAATCCCTACCTCCATCAACTCTGCTTCACCGATTCCCGAACTACTCCAAATGCCTCCGTGACGGTCCAGAATCAGTTCGGGACCGGCGACCTGATCGTTGGAGCCGCGACCCGGCTCTGTCTTCCATCCTGGAAGTACGACCCCAACGACCCGGGAAACGCACCAGGCTCAGTTCCGAGTCCGTGGCCTTCAGCTGTTCCACCGACGCAGACGGGTATCGAAGACCACTATCAGTGCTATCGAGTCACCCCTGTGGCCGGGTCAACCAACTTTACGCAGAAGCCAGCCAGCCTTACACTGAAGGACCAGTTCGGGACCTATATAAGTGTCGCCGTTGGTGACCCCGTCGAGCTGTGTGCTCCGGTCAACAAGACCGTCGTGACCATAGGGAAGACTTTTAATGCGCTCAACCTCGACGGTGCTCATCTCCTCTGTTACTCCGTCAACCTCGCAGACCCACTTGGTACTCCACCATCGGGAATCCGCAACGTGTTGATGGGTAACCAGTTCTCGCCCGCGGCCTTGACTCCTGGGCCCACTCCCGAACAGGTGACGGTGACCTCGGCGGACCAGTTTTGCCTGCCGTCCTTCAAGACACCGAACAACGGAACAGGGACGCCTGAAGTGCCTCTGACTCTGCTGTTGCCGCTTTCGGCGATCGTCATCGGGGGTACGGCTCTTCTCATGGTTCGCCGCCGGGCGCAGACCTAAGCCGGCTCGGCCTGATTCGGTCAGGACCGACCGTGGTTTTCGGGACACCTTCTGACCACCCAGTGCTCAGCTAGGAACGCGGGTCAGTATCCGCAATTACTGAGCAGACCTCTGACTCGCGATCCATCGGCGGATCGACAAGAGTTCTGGGAATGACAATGACCCCGTCGAGGACGTGTTGTTCGAGGTCCCAGAAGGGGACGGGACGCGCCAGCGGCCGGCTACCAGGTGAACTGGCCGATGGCCTCAGCCAGATTCACGACTGCATCTTCCGGAGACGGAGCCGCAGCACGATATCGACGGCCACGACGGCGAAGGCCAGCACCACCAGCAGCGCCGGGGAGTGCCACGGGGTGCCGGTCACGTCGATCTGCGCCACGTAGGCCGATCCCCCGGGCTCGGGGAAGTAGACGAACCCCGTCCCCGGTGTGGTGGCAACGAAGCCGTCGCGGACGTACGTCCCCGAACCCGCAGCCAGGACAGCCGGACACAAAGGCGCGGTCGGATCGAACAACGGCGGGTAGCCGGCATAGGAGGAGATGACCACGAGAGTGCCGGCCGGTACGGTGTAGAGGGCGCCGTCGGCATTGGCGCTGACGGTGGTGACCGGTCGCGGACTGGGGCTGGTCGGCGAGGTGACCAGCACATCTCTGCCCGCCGGGCAGTCCCTGGGATGCGTCACCAACGTGCCCGTGTGGAGGGCCTGGCGCTGAGCCGTGGTGGGGAAGAAGGTCGAGACCGTCGGGGCAGGAGACGATCCGACCAGCACCAGGGCCAGGACGGGGAGGCCGATGAGGATGGCGGCGCGGATGGCCCACACCGCCACCAGGTAGAAACGCCAGTAGGACCGGTCCCGGAAGCGTGACGGTCGGAGGCCGAAGAAGACGCTGGTGAAGAGGCGGTCGGCCATGTTCTCGGTGGCCTGCGGATCGGGTGGGCGCTGGTACCCCAGGCTGCCCTGCCAGTTCGCCTCGAAGGCGTCCCCGCCGGACACATACTGCGGTACATCCGCGGATGGGCTGCCGGGGACGGCGTCGACGGGAGGGCTCCAACGGCCGGCACCGGAAGCCTGTCGTAGCGCCACCACAGTGAAGATTCCGTAGAGGACGGCGAAGAACGTCCCCACGAGCAGTACAATTTCGGGAAGTCCTCCGTCCAACATGACCCTCCGCTCGGGTGCGAATCGCCGTACACCTGGCGGTGACTCTACGGGCCGAGCACATCCCCCTGCCACGGTCTTCAGCCCCAAAAGGTGGGTGTCACCAGGTGTTCGTCCTTCGTTCACCCAAACGTCACCGTGGACGTCCGGTGGGCTTCGTCCCGTGGCCCGCCCAGGGAGGTACTTGTCCCCGCCGGTGGGAACGTGTCACAATAAACGGACCATGAGAGTTATTCCGTCCGACCTCAACATCCTGGTACTCGTTTCGTAGCGCACACGACGCCTGCTCGCCGTGTGCGCTTTTCGACCTCCCCGAGTGGGAGGTCGTTTTCATGTCCCGGCACAAATCGACAACCCGCCAACCGAAGACCCACCACCCCAACACCGCAGTACGACTCAGACGACAAGGGAGCACCCGATGGAAATGACCGGAGCACAGGCGCTGATCAAGAGCTTGGAGATGCAGCAGGTGGAGGTGATGTTCGGCCTCCCCGGCGGTGCCATCCTGCCCGTCTACGACCCCATCCTCGACTCCTCCATCCGCCACATCCTGGTGCGCCACGAGCAGGGTGCCGGCCACATGGCCGAGGGCTACGCCCAGGTGACCGGGCGTCCGGGCGTGGCCATGGTCACCAGCGGCCCGGGGGCCACCAACATCGTGACCCCGTTGGCCGACGCCTTCATGGACTCCATCCCCCTGGTGGTGGTGACGGGACAGGTGGCCACTACGGCCATCGGGACCGACGCCTTTCAGGAAAGCGACATCACTGGCATCACCATGGGTATCACCAAGCACAACTGGCTGATCACCGACGTGAGGGACATCCCCCGGGTGGTGGCCGAGGCGTTCCACGTGGCCACCACCGGTCGTCCCGGCCCGGTCCTGATCGACATCCCGAAGGACATCGCCAACTCCAGAATGGAGTGGTACTGGCCGGAGCCGTCGGAACTCGACCTGCCCGGCTACCACCCGATGACCACGGGCGATCCGGCCCAGATCCGCAAGGCGGCAGAACTGCTGCTGGCGGCGGAGCGCCCGGTGATCTACGCCGGCGGCGGAATCCTGAAGGCCCGGGCCAGCGACGGCCTGCGGGAGCTGGCCGAGCGGACCGGCATCCCGGTGGTCACCACGCTGATGGCCCGTGGGTCGTTCCCCGACTCGCACCCGCTGTGCCTGGGCATGCCCGGCATGCACGGCAACTACACGGCGGTTACCGCCATGCAACGCTCAGACCTGTTGATCGCCCTGGGCAGTCGGTTCGATGACCGGGTCACCGGCCGGGTCGACGCCTTCGCCCCCGAGGCCAAGATCATCCACGTTGACATCGACCCGGCCGAGCACAACAAGGTGCGCCGGGCCGACGTGGCCGTGGCCGGCGACTGCCGGCTGGTCATCGATGAGCTGCTGGTGGCCCTCGCCGACCTCGGCCTACCGCACGCCGAGAGCACCCGGGGCGGCTCCGGTGGGGCCCCCAGTGACGCCGTGTCCGGTGCCCCGGTCACTCCGGGGTCGGTGGCCCAAGCCCATCCCCGAGACCGGCTCATCCCATGGCGTTCGCAGCTGAGCGAGTGGCAGCGCCGCTACCCCCTCGTCTACGACCAGCAGCCCGGGTCGGGAGCCCTGAAGCCGCAGTTCGTCCTGGAGGCGCTGCGGGACGCCACCCCCGACGACGCCATCGTGGCCTCGGGTGTGGGCCAGCACCAGATGTTCGCCTCCCAGTGGTGGCAGTTCGACTACCCCCACACCTGGGTCAACTCCGGAGGCCTCGGCACCATGGGCTTCGCCGTGCCCGCTGCCATCGGGGCCAAGGTCGGCCGTCCGGACAAGATGGTGTGGGCCGTGGACGGTGACGGTTGCTTCCAGATGACCGCCCAGGAGCTGGTCACGGCCAGCTCCGAGCGCATTCCGGTCAAGATCGCCATCCTCAACAACGCCTACCTGGGCATGGTGCGCCAGTGGCAGGAGATGTTCTACGAAGAGCGTTACTCCGAGGTGTACCTGTCGCCGGATCTCCCCGACTATGTGGGCTGGGCCGAGTCGATGGGGTGCACCGGTATCCGGGTGGAGTCGACCGAGGAGGTGGCCTCGGCCATCGACAAGGCCAACAGCATCGACGACCGGCCCGTGGTCATCGACTTCCGGACCGACGCCTTCGAGAAGGTCTTCCCCATGGTGGCGGCGGGCGACTCCAACGACAACATCGTGGTGGACCCCTCCCTCACCAGGGACGCGGGCCGGTGAGCGTCTACGGCGCCGACAAGCGCCATCACACCCTCACCGTCCTGGTGGAGAACAAGGCCGGCGTGCTGGCCCGGGTGGCCGGGCTGTTCTCACGGCGGGGGTACAACATCTTCAGCCTGGCCGTAGCCCCCTCGGACAACGAGCGGTTCAGCCGGATCACCATCGTCGTCGACGTGGAGTCGTCACCCCTCGACCAGATCATGAAGCAGCTGGACAAGCTCATCCCGGTGGTGTCGATCACCGAACTGGACCCGGCCCTGGCCCGCGAACGGGAGCTGTTGATGGCCACCCTGGAGGCCGGGCCCGACACCCGGGGCCAGATCATCCAGCTGGTGGGGGTGTTCGAGGGCAAGATCGTCGACGTGGGCCACGACCGGCTGACCGTGGCACTCGAGGGGGCCCCCACCAAGCTCGACGACTTCGAGGACCTCATCCGCACCTACGGGATCGTGGAGATGCAGCGGACCGGGCGCGTGGCGTTGCCTAAGCTGGACCGGTCCGGAGACCACGGGCCGCTCCATCTGGCGGATTCCCCGATCGGACACGACACAGAGAAGGCAGGTTGATCACGATGGCCACGCTGTACTACGAGAAGGACGCCGACCCCAGTCTCATCGGGAATCGGAAGGTGGCGGTGATCGGATACGGGTCCCAGGGCCATGCCCATGCCCTCAACCTGTCCGAGAGCGGGGTCGACGTCCGCGTCGCCCTCCGGGAGGGCTCGTCCTCCAGGCAGAAGGCCGAGGAGGCGGGACTGCGGGTGCTGTCGGTGGCCGACGCCGCCTCCGAGGCCGATGTGATCATGATCCTGCTACCCGACACCGAGCAAGCCTCGGTGTACGAGGCAGAGATCGCTCCCCACCTCAACGCCGGTGACGCCCTGTTCTTCGCCCACGGCTTCAATATCAGGTTCGGCCTGATCAACCCGCCGGCCGACGTGGACGTGGCCATGGTGGCCCCCAAGGGTCCCGGCCATCTGGTCCGGCGCACCTACACCGAGGGTGGGGGCGTGCCCTCACTGGTGGCCGTGTCGGCCGACCCGTCGGGCAAGGCCCACGATCTGGCCCTGTCCTACGCCCACGCCATCGGGGCCACCCGGGCCGGCGTGCTCGACACCACCTTCGCCGAGGAGACCGAGACCGACCTGTTCGGCGAGCAGGTCGTCCTGTGTGGCGGGCTCACCGCCCTGGTGCAGGCCGGGTACGAGACGTTGGTGGGGGCGGGCTACCAGCCCGAGTCGGCCTACTTCGAGTGCCTCCACGAGCTCAAGCTCATCGTCGACCTCATGTACGAACAGGGGATCAGCGGCATGCGCTTCTCCATCTCGGACACGGCCGAGTACGGCGATCTGACCCGGGGCCCGAGGGTGATCAACGAGGCGGTCCGTGAGGAGATGAAGACCATTCTGGGCGAGATCCAGGATGGCACCTTCGCCAAGGAGTGGGTGGCCGAGAACGCCAACGGCCGCCCCAACTACAAGGCCCTGCGCCAGGCCGGCTTCGACCATCCCATCGAGAAGGTGGGAGCCGACCTGCGCGACATGATGCCCTTCGTCACCGCCGGCAAGCAGAAGATCCAGGACATCTCGGGCGGCTAGTTCACGGGCGATCTCCGTCATATCGGGAAGGTGGACGAAGATGGCCAGAACAGCGGCGGAGAGCAGGAGCCGGAAATCCTGAACCAACCCGGAGCCAAGCACGACTCTGAAGAACCGGGGGCGAACGTCCCCGGTTCGGAGCCGATCTTCCGCCACCTCGGCGATCCCGATGTGGAATGGCAGGAGGTCAAGCGCATTCGCAGGGCCGACGGCACCACCGCCTCGGTCTGGGAGAAGTGGCTGGCCTTTTCGCCCGACCCCCAGTATCTCTCGCTCTACGCCAAATGGGACCCGGGAATGATCGTCCGGCGTCACGGTCACTACAGCTCCCATGTGCTCTTCGTGATCGACGGCGAGATGTGGTGCGGCGACCGGCACTGCCCCGCGGGAACCCATGTCGAGCTGCCGCTCGGGACCGCCTTCGGTCCCTTTGTGGCCGGTCCCGACGGCACGGTGCTGCTCGAGGTGATGATGGGCGATCCCCGGTCGTGGGGTGACCGGCCCGAGCTCTTCCATCAGGCTCTGGCCGAGCGAGGTGCCGAGGCGTTGCCCGACCCGGCGATCGATCTGCCGGAGTGGCTGGCGGACCTTCGGTCACGCTGGGTGGTGGAAGGCGACTAGCGGAGAGGCCGTGGCTTGGGCGCTCGAAGACCTACCCGGACCTTCGAGGAACTGGTCGGGCCTGATCGGCCTCTCCGTCATCCGCCCGGGTTGGCCACCGCGGTGACGGCGGGCTGACCGTTTCCGGCCGTGTTACCCGCGTTCAGTCCTGACGCGCAGGACGTGTTGGTGCCGCCTCCGCTGACGTTGTCGGCGGGGGTATTGCCGCCCGAGGCCACATTGGCGGCGTCGGTCAATCGGATGAAACCGAACGAGCCGATGATCCCCGTCAGTTCCTGGTCGAAGTTGGTGCCCGTGGAGTTGTCCTTCTCCTTTTGGATGGCGGACTGTGAGTCGCAGATCCAGTTCAAGAATCCCGCCGTCGAGGATCGGATAGTGCCGGTCCGGTAGATGTTGAACAAGGTGCGGGAGGTGGGGTAGAGATCATTCAGAACATTCGCGGCCGTCGGAGTCTTTCCGTTCAACGTCAGTTTGGTGGCGGCGGACTGGGTGCCGTTGATCGTCACTGACCCGGCATGGGGATTGGACGTATAGATACCGTTCGACTCGTAGTACAGGCTCGTCGCAACCTCGACCGCCTGGCTGGCCACGTCCGACGGGAAGTCGGCGGCGGCATAGGCTCCGAGCTGGGAGGCATTGTTCTCCAAGACGATGTGCTGACCCGCATTGTCGCCGCTGGCCGTCGCCGGATTGGGGTCGCTCGCGGCGTTGGTGTTGGCGCTCGCCACGCACCCACCGTTGGACACACCACTTTCGGCGTAGCTGGCCCAGGTCGTCTCGGTGCCGGCATTCGGATTGACCCCCGTGACGCGAATGGGCAGCCCGATGGACTCTCCCGAGCCGACCGGCTGGGTGACTCCGGTGGCCAGCTTGAGTTGGTCGGTGCCACTGCCGGTGGCGGCCTGCGACAGGGTGAGGGTGGTCCCGCTGGCCGTCGCCGTCGTGCCGCCGGAGATGTTGCCGGGGGTGGTCAGGTCGGTGACGGAGTAGCTGGCAGTGAGGCCGGCGGGAAGGGAGTAGGACAGCGTGGCCGTGGTTGTCCCGTTCAGCGCGACGTCCGGCAGAACCAGGTTGGGCCCGAGGTTGGTGAGCTGGCCCCAATCGGAGATCCGGGTCGAATCCGTAGCGCACCAAATTCGATAGGCCGTGCTGGCCGAGGCTCCGCCGTTGTCATTGTTGGCCACGTTCGTGAGTGGGGTGCCGGTGTACGGGCCACCCGTGGCATCTCCGGGGAGCCAGCCTTGGGCCACGTCTCCGATGTTGCCCCCGTTCACCGCAGCGTACGGACTCGACGATCCGACGGTTCCCTGGACAGCCGGATCAATTTGAAACTCAACGGCTGGGATGCTGTCTTTCATGAAGCCGGTTTCTCTCAGATCCGAGCACGCCGAACCGGCCGGCTTGCCGGATCGGGCGAAGTCGACCGGAAGGGGCGATGCTTCGACAGTGGAGCCGCAGAGTTGGTTCTGTCCCGGGGTGCTACCCACATTGTCAATTCCCTCGGTGACCTCGGTTCGATCCCAGTTGTCTGAGGTGTCCGTGGTGTCGAGGTTGGCATTGGCCTGACAGTAGTAGTTGGCGTTGGCGCTGCTCGAAGTAAGGCCCGAGTTGTACAGGGAGTTGCCGGCCCCCGTATTGAGCGTGCATCCGTATTCGCCGGCTGCCGTGTAGAGATCGCTGATCTTCTGCATGGCACCGAGGGTGGTGTCGGCGCCGGTGCCACGTATGCCGTTCACCACGCCATTGTTGAAACCCGGATACACGGGGGTGGAGCCCCCTGGCGGATCCGTTGGAAGCGCGCCGGCCACACCCGTTCCCAGACCAACTGCAGCGACGACGATGGCAATGACGCCGGTGGCGGCGACTGTCGCAATGTGGTTCTTCACTATCGATCGATGCACTGTGCTCGCCCTCTTCTGGTCTGATCCCATGGATTCGTGCCGACCGGCTCATTCGCACCCGTCCCGGCGGTGGGACGTGGCCTGTCGGTGCAGCCAGAGCATTCTTGACTATGTAGGTAATCAATACTTGATTAGTAGGTAAACGTTGGGTGACGTTCGACGTTCCAGCCCGTTCCGCTGCGAGTTTGTCCTGGCAGCAGGCGTAAAATCGCCACTGAGCGAGGCAGTTCGTTCACGTAGGGGCCCGGTCGCGGCGCATCCTGGGTGGTCGAGTCGTCCGTCACTCGCCATGAGATCGCTCATCCGTCGAGGGTCAGCAACCTCATACGACAGGTAAGGGGTGGCACGGAGGCAACGCCGATACGGAACCACCGCGACAGGAGGGGTACAACCTCTATGAGGCGTTGGAATCGCTCGTGCCGATGGAGGATGCCCGAGATGCGCCCGTCGACTCTGAACGCCCTAGTCCCCTTAGGCTGACGACGGGCCCAAGTCGTTGTTCAGCCGGCGGATCTTGGTCCGCACCGACGCGGGCACCAGTTTCTGCTCATTGGGACAGAGGTCGACGAGGGCCACAGCCTCCAAGGTGTTGAACGTGGTCACGGTGGCAGGCAGGTGGGTCTCCGACTCCACGCCCCTGGCCCCGATGGCCACCGCCACCAGGGCGTTGTCGATACCTCCACCACGACGCAGGAAGGCGCAGAACGCCGTCCCGTCGGTCAGCATGGCTCTGAGTGCGAGGTTGCCCTGCTGCTGGACGTAGGCGGCCAGGTCGGGATCGGCCTTGGCCACATCGGTCAGGTACCGGGCGTCCTGGACGGGCGTGGTCTTGGGAGCGACAAGACGGGCTGACCGGATCGAATGTGCTGAAGATCGACGGGCGGTCGGAGTCGTTGACGCCGTGTGGGCGCCCGCACTCGCGCACCACGTCGTGCCGCCGACGACGACGACCATAAGGAGGGCGGCCGCGGCGCAGCCGCGGCGAGCGGTCGTCATCCGTCGCTTGAGGACGGTTGCATCCGAGCCCGCCGTTCAAGGAGCCCGGGAGGGAGGGAGCGACGCCTCATCAATCGTTCTCGACCTGGTAATCCCACTTGGCCACGATGTCGTTCCCGTCGGGGGCCCACCGGAGCAGTCCTTCCCCCACCGGCATGACGGCACGGATCTGGAAGGTCAGATGCTGGCCGGTGTGCAGTGAGGGGGGCGGGATCGGCCGTCCGGGGACCAGATAGGGCTTGTACACCGTCTGGGAGTGGTCGATGGAGTCGAAGTCGGCCACCGAGAGGGGGACGGTCCCGTGGATGTGCGAAAGGGTGATGGACCAGGTGCAGGTGGTGTAGCTCTGCTGCACGGGAAGACCCTCGCCAGGGACCAGTGGGCCGTTGACAACGGCCAGGGCCGAGAAGGTCGGCGTATCGACCTCGACGAAGTCACCCTCGACGGTGAGTGCCGGATGGGCCGTCGTACCCACATAGATCTTGTCGACGGGATGGTCGATCTGCTGTTTGGGCAGCCACAATCCCGGGTCGGCCAGGTTGAGGTGGGGGCGGTTGATCAGGCCGCTGATGCCCCAACCCAGGACCGCCCCCAACAGGGCCACCACCACGACGACAACCAGAGTGCGGGCGCCCGAAGAGCCGGGCCGTGAGGCCCGGCTCTTCGGGACAGGCGTCGCCGTTGCGACGGCGGCGTCCATCAGACGGTGGACCCGTTCTGGCGACGGCGTATCACCAGGTACCCACCGATAAGCAGGATGCCCAGCGCCGGGAGGGCCACCACCAGCGGGGACTCGGGTGTGCCGGTCCCGGGGTTCGGGTTGAACCCATCACCGCTCGGAGCGCTGAACACGTCGGCGCCGAACGGAGCCAGTCCGGTCTGGGCGGCATACCCGATGTGGCCCAGGCCGTCGAGACCTCCGCATACGGTCTTCCCGGCCGGGAAGGTGAGAGACACGTCCGACACTGTGCCCGAGCAGCTGGACACATCGAACAGATCCTCCATGGTGCGCAGCCAGCTGTAGTGGTTGTAGTTGGTCGTGGTGGACGTGCCCGGAGTGATGTAGGGACTGATGAGCACGCTGCCGGTGCGACCACCCCCCGGAGTGGCATCAATGGCATCGAACAACGGATCGGCGGTGTCTCCGGCCGGCAGGCTGTTCGGGTCACCCTCGGCGCTGAGTACCACCTTGGTCACCGTCCCGGTCAGGGGAACTGGGTTGCCGGCATCATCGATGGCCACGAACGAGGCGGCGACGGTCGGCCCGCCGCTGTTGGCGGGGTTCCCAGCCGCGGTGTCCGACACGGTGCCCACGAACAGGCCGTTGGGAAAGTCCGTCGTGTACGCCGAGGTTCCGGAGACCACCGGCGTACCGTTGATGGTGATGGAGGTGATGGCCCGTCCGGTGTCGTCCCCGACTAGCGACGGGTTGCCATTGGTGGGCGAGGGGTAGGCGATGGTGCTCGAGCCGCCGCCGCCGGTCACGGTGTCGGTGCGGGCCCCGGGGCTGTTACCCGAGCCGCCCCGGACGATGCCGGGCACGCAGTCCGCCGGGGTGAGCGGGCTGAGGTTGGTGCAGACCGGCGGCCGGTCGATGAAGGAGTTGTTGCCCGGACCCGGGAAGAGCTGGTGGCCCGACCCGTCGGTCCCCAGGGTGGAGTTCGGGCCGTAGGGCTCGTCGGTGACGTTGGTGCCGCCGATGTTCTCACCGGCGGCGTCAGCCGAGATCCCGTAGGCACCGAAGATGGAGTCAGCACCCGGTGCCGTGGACCCGGCGGTGCCGTAGGTGGGGGCGTCGGTCGGCGCCGAGCCCTGGGGGGAGGAGGTCCCCTGCCCGGCCGGCATGGGTGGACTTCCCGACACCACCCCGGAGTTGGTCAGCACGTTGTTGAAGCTGTTCCCCGAGTAGGTGAACGACGGCTCGCCCTCATCGAAGGTGATGTCGATCAGACCATGGGCGTAGGCGGCCGACTGCTCGATCAGCGGGACGTAGTAGGCCAGGAAGAGATCGGAGGCGTAGAGGCCACCGGTGAAGTTCCTGGGCGTGGTGGCCTCGGGATCGTCGGCGGGGAGGCCGGCCGGATCGTAGATGGGATCGTTCAGATTGACGGTCCCGTCCATGTTGAGGCCGAAGGCACCCGAGAGGTTGTTGCCCTTGCACGTGGTGTCGTGGGCGTCACTGCAGTTGTCGGGGGTGATCCAGCTGAACTGGGGGACCGTGTCAGCATTCAGGTCGTGGATGAGACCGTGGTTGGGGTCGTCCAGATTGGCGATGTGGTTGCTGTCGCAGTTGTTGCCGGTGGACGGCTCGGTGAGCGGTGCGCCCATGGGGTTGCCCGACCCACCCCCGGTCAAGGAGGCGAACCAGGGGAACGGGAAGTGCTTGGCCACGTACTGGTCGGAGTACTGGGGATTGTTGGTCGTGCCGGTACCGGCCACCAGGGACGCCGCCGTGTAGCTGTTCACATCGGAGGGGAACCCGTTGGCCCCGCTGAGGTAGGTGGGATTGGATACGGGGTTGTTGCTGGCCGTGCCCGGAGCGCCGCAGGAGCCGTCGTCACGGGCGGGAACGCTGTCGCTCACGAAGGAGGTGGAGCCGATGGGCTGGGCGCCGCCGAGGTCCTGGGCGTAGCCCTTCCAGCTCACCCCGGCCGCATTGAACTGGTCGAACAGGGTCGGGATGTCTGTCGGATAGGTGCAGCCGTTGGTCGTGGCCGGCGTGGCGCCGAGTGGTGCGTTGGCTCCCAGTGACGAGACCACCTGGCCGTAGTTCCAGTTGGGGGAGTCCGAACCAACCGATCCCGTGGTGGTGATGGTCGAGTTCGACCCGAACGGTGAATCGACGCTGCTGCAGTCCTCCTGGACGTCCTCTTGGGGGCCCTGCCCCGAGGCCAGGGCGATGTAGTTGTCCTGACTGGAGTGGCCGGTGCCGTAGTAGTTCTTCAACAGGACGCCCTCGGACGGAAGGGTCTGCCACAGGTAGGAGTTGTTGTTGAGGCCGGTGAAGGTCTCGTCGTACGACTTGTTCTCGAGGATGATTAGCCAGACGTGCTGGATCGATCCGGGCGTCAGGGCGCCGACGGTGTCGGGACCCGGGCTGGACGCGGAGGCCGACCGTGCCGGAATGGCGATGGCGAGAGCGGCGATGGCCGAGGCGCCGGCCACCGCTAACAGGCGACGCCAACGCGTGGTGTTCGTTGAGATTCTCATAAGAGGTGTCTTAACAAGTCGTCTGTGACATGAGCTCTACGAGAAGGTGATCTGTTGGTCAGCGACGGTGAACGTTTCGCGGAAGAGAGTGACGTCTCCGCGACATCCACATCCAGGGGCGAGGGTCACGACGTCCGGTCGCCCAACCGTCCCAACCGCTGGCCCGACAGATTTGGGCGCGGTGCCTTCCCAGTCGCACGGCCTTGCTGGCACTACGAGTCGATGATGGTGCAACCTGGGTACTACGCCGCCGATCAACTCGACCAACAGGGGGAGACTATGAACGAAGAGGGCTGGTACATCGATCCGTATCGCCGACACGAAGCCCGCTGGATCTCCGCCGGAACCCCGACCTCTCTGGTGCGCGACGGCAGTGTCGAGGCGCAGGACACTCCCCCCAACGAACCCATGCCTGCGGAGATCGAGCCCTGGGCACCCTATGGCGTTGCCGATGCGAGCAACCTGAAACGGGCCGACGACGTGGAAGCTCAAGACTTCGATCCGAAGAGGCTCAGGCAAGCAGCGTTCGACGCCATCGATCAGACCCCGACCGGCTACTGAGTCCCCCGGACAGTCAAATACGTCAGCGTCTCCTGGACGTGACTGCATATCTTGGGTCGACCTGACCTGACCTGACCTGACCTGACCTGACCTGCCCGGCCAGTGGTGGAACTTGTGATCGCTCTCAGTGGTCGGATGGAAAGCACCCCGAGGGCTTGTGGCGAACGCCGACCGGGCCAGGGCCCGGAAGAATCGCGTCCGGGCCGAACACACCGGCTTGGGCGCTGAAGGCTGTTCCCCCAGGGCACGTGCAGACATTTAGTGTCCGAAAGGGAGTGGTCACGATCACACAACGTGTGAAATATCACAGCCCGTGAGGCTTTCGACGCTTGAAGTAGTTCCATTGGCGCTGCCGTTTTCACCCCGGATACTCTCACTCTTCGTGGCCGTTCCAGCAGGAGAAGCACAGTTGGGGGCAACCGTCGAGCTCGGATCCGAGGTGTTCGACCTCCGGTTCTACGGCTCTGAAGAGATGCTCGTACCCGCGTGGTGGATCGGCGTCTTCGACAGTTCCGGCGAGCTGAGGAAGACCGCCGTCTCCCCGAGGCCGGATCTCTCGCCCATCGACCTCACGTTGTGGCTGCGGCCCATCGTCGGCCTCGACGCCGCCGAGGAGTTGGTCCGGCTCATCGCCGAGGCGGTGGCTCGGAAGAACTCCGAGCGCCAGACCGCCAGCTCCCCACAGTAATCACGCCCCTACCGGACAGGCCCCTGGTCGTTTTTGCGCTAGTTCTGGTCCGACCCCGGCGGACGACCGACGCGCTGGGTGAATCGTTCCTCCCGCTGAGCGGCGATTACCGAGTTATGTGACAGAGTTCGGGAACTTGTCGCTTGCCCGTGGCGCAACGTTTGCCCGACGTGTGTTGATCGGTCAGGTGCCGATCCCCATGATGAACAGATGCGCGGAAACGGTGGAGCTGTCGGCTGGCAGTATCTGGGCGCGATGGCTCTGATGGCGGCGGCGGGGGCGGTCCTGGTTCCGGCCACGATGGCCGGTGCGGCAGGGGGGTGCGTCTCGCTGGGAAGTGCGGCTAACTACAGCGAGTACGTCACCGGGCCGGCCACCGTGTCGTCGGAGAACGTGGCCGGTTCGGCAGCCTACGGCGGCGCGTCCACCATCTCGCAGTCGAACCTGGCCTCCGTCTTGGTGCCCGCCTCGACCATCACCTTGGTGCTGGGTAGCCCCAGCACAATGAGTACCACCACGCTCGATCACGGTAACGGCGTCTATGTCGCACCTCTGGCCGGAGGAGCCAACTCGGGGACGTTCAACGCCGTCCTCCAATCGGCCCTGCCCTTTCAGTTCTCTGCGGCCCAGTCCTCCCTGTCCTCGGCCTCATCGACCATCGCCGCCCTTGCTACCACCAACACAGCCACGGGAACGTCCACTGCTCAGTCTGGCCTCGGCGGGAACCGGCACCGACGTGTTCTCACTCACCGAGAGCCAGCTCCACTCGGCGACCACCATCGCCATCAGCGCTCCAGCGGCGGCCGTTGTGGCCATCAACGTCACCGGCACAAGTGCCCTGTCCCTGTCAGCGCAGACGGTGACGCTGAGCGGGGGAGTGACGGCCCCCGATGTCCTGTGGAACCTTCCCTCGGTTCCCTCCTCAACTCTGTCGGCGGAGAACTGGTCGGGCACCCTGCTCCAACCGTCCGGGACCCTGACCATGAGCTCCAACAACGTGACCGGGAGTATCCTGGCCGGGACGACGTCGGCCAGCCTGAGTGCCAACAACGTCAACCTCGGTCTGTTCGCCGGCTGTATTGCCGCCGGACCGGCTCCCGGAGCTCCCGAGGCGCCGTTCGGCATCCTCCTCCCCGTGACAGCGGCGGCGGGTGTAGGTGGAGCCGTCTGGCTCAGCCGCCGCCGGGGTATGAGATCGGTAACACCCTGAGAGAGGCCACGCTCCGCAGCTCCTCCAACGCAGGCAGCGTCATCGACGTAGATGGAACGTGCCCGCCTCAGCAGTGGCCGCCGCCAAACAACCACGCTGAGTAGTGGATCTGACAGGTTCCGCGCGATCCGGGGTGCGGCTGTGACATCCATGTGAACTCCGGTCATTCCGTTGCCCAAAGTTCATCTGCCGGATGGGGTATGAGGGTGTTCAATCCCACCCACGTCAGCGATACTCCCTGGGGTGTACTGCTCGAAGAGGAGTTTCTTTCGTCGAGTGGCCGCGGCTGGGGCAACGACGACGGGCGCACTGGTTCTGCTCTCAGGCGTGGCCGGCGCGGCATTCCCCGGCGTCAATGGGGCCATCGTCTTCCAAAGCACCCGCGATGCATCTGCCGCGGGCTGCCCCTATGGCAGCACGAGCGAGCTCTTCGTCAAGTTGACCAGCGCACCTTTCAGCGTTCCCCAGCTCGACTGCACCGGCAGCAGCGACCAACACCCCTTCGTCTCGCCCGACGGTAGTGAAGTGATCTTCGCCAGCAACCGCAACGACGGTGTCGACTTCGAGCTGTTCACCATGCCCCTCTCGACCGACGGCACTGCCTCGGGCTCTCCGGTCGACGTGTCCCAGAACCTCCCGGGCGGGGCCAGCGACGACTACCCGTCGTGGGCGCCGGCAGGACCGGGCGGCCAGAACCGGATCATCTTCCAGAGCACCCGCGGGGGCGGGCTGCCCGAGCTCTACACCGAGGACCTGAACACCCCGGGCTCGGTGGCCCCGGTGTTCTCCCCGTCCCAGACCCAGACATTCAGCGATACCCAGCCGGTCTACGATCCCTCGAACCCCAACGAGATCGCCTTCGTGCGAACCCTCGGGAGCGGCAAGAGCCAGATCTACACCTACAACTTTGTCTCCCAGGCCCTGATCAACGTGTCGGCAGCCGACGGTGACCAGAACTCGAACGACTCGAAGCCGGACTTCGCCCCCACCCTCAACGGTGGCGGGGTGCAGGTGATCGTGTTCCAGTCCGACCGCCCGACGCCCAACGCCGTCAACGGGCCCTGCGTCGGTACGCAGCTCTACACCATGAGTGACCAGGCTGGTTCGCCGATCAAGCCGGTGTTCCAGCAGCTGACCGGTTCGCCGCCGCAGCCCAACGGGGTGCAGGAATGTGCCACCTCCAAGGACTCCATCCAGGTGGCCTCGGGAACCAAAGTGGCGGTGGAAAACCCGGTGTTCTCGCCCGACGGGACCCAGATCGCCTTCGATCAGCTGGCCAGTCCGCAGAACGCCGGCACCACCCAGGACATCTTCACCGGATACTCCGTCCCCTTCTCCGGCGGCGTGGCCCAGACCGGCAGCTTGGTCGACCTGACGCCCAACTACGCCACCGACGTGGCGCCGAGCTGGGCGTCGATCGGGCCGAGCACCGGCGCTCCGGAAACCCCGGATGCCCTGTTGCTGCCGGTGGCCGGCGCAGGGACCATCGGCGGGGCGGCACTCCTTATCCGCCGTCGCCGCCGGGCTCTCTCACCCACCTGACACCGAAAAGGTCACGGTCGGGCAACGGAGGCCGGCCTGCTGACCGGCGCGGGACCGCCATCTCGACTCAGCCGGCGGACCCTCCCGACGTGCCCCGCACTACGGCCACTGCTGAATTCAGATTGCCGTTAGCTGTGTTCATGGCCTTCAGGCTCTGATTCCAGCGGGTCAGCGACGCACTGGAGTGGGTGCGGGTAACAGTCAGGCAGTCGGACGCGTAGTTCTCGGTGTGCACCGTCATGGCCCGCCACGCCTCGGCCAGATGGCGCGAGGGGGCGGTCGGGATCTGCATGGCCAGGCGGGCATCGTTGCTGAGGCGGGTGCAGGCCGAGGCCAGACGGTCGAAGTAGGTGGACGCGCCGATCTCGGGATTGGCCCCACTGGCGGTGTCGATGAAGGCCTGGTCGTCGTTCAGCCGCTTGTTCCACGGCCGCGCCTTGACGCTCAACCACGACAGTGGGGACCCGGCGTAACCCACTGCGTGGGTCGTGGCGGTCGAGCTTGTCGCCCTGGTCGACGAACCGCACCCCATGGCCATGGTGCCGCCGGCCACGACGCCGACCACAACTGCCCACCGGCGGCGTCTCACGTCTGGGGGCTGGTCACGGCGCCCACCGCCGGCTGTCCGTTGCCAGCGGTGCCGGCCGAGTTGAGTCCCGACGCGCAGGAAGTGTTGACGCCACCGCCGACCACACCGTCGGCGGGGGTATTCCCGGCCGAGGCCACCCCCGAGGCGTCGGTCAGGCGGATGTAGCCGAACGAGCCGATGGCGTCGGTCAGCTCGGCGTCGAGGTTGACTCCGGTGGTGCGGTCAACTTCCTTGTCTATGACGGACTGGGAGTCGCACTCCCAATTGAGGAAGCCGGCGGTCGATGCCCGCACGGTGTCCGACCGGTAGATGTCGAAGAGGGTCCGCGAGGTGGCGTACTTGTCGCTGAGTACGTTGGCCGCGGTGGGACTGACGCCGTCCAGCGTCAGCTTCACGCCCGAGGACCGGGAGCCGGCGATGCTCACCGATCCGGCGAAGGGATCGCTGGCGTAGGTGCCATTGGACTCGTAGTAAAGGGATGTGGTCACCTCGACGGCCTGGCTGGCGGTGTCGCCGGGGAAGTCGGCGGCAGCCAGGGCACTGACCTGCGACGCGTTGTTCTCCAGGGCTAGATGCGGCCCTGCGTTCCCGCCCGTGGCGGTGGCTCCGTTGGGGTCGGCGGCGGCGTTGTTGTTGGCACCGGACGAGCATCCGCCGGCGGCCACGCCACTATCGGCGAAGCTGGCCCAGGTGGCTTCGGTCCCCGAGTTGGGATTGACCCCGACCAGGCGGACGGGGAGCCCGATGACCGCACCCGAACCCACCGCCAGGGTGGTTCCGATGGCGACGGACAGGTCATCGGTGCCGCCACTCACGGCCGCGACCGAGAGGGTGATGGCGTTGCCGTTGACCGACGCCACGGTGGTTCCGGTGCTCAGGTCGGCCGGTCGGGTGAGGTCGACGACGGACTGGCCCGGGGCGATGCTCGGGGACAGGGTGCCGCTGACGGTGGCCACCTTGGAGCCGGCAGCCAGGGTGACCGCCGGCACGGCCAGGGCCGGTCCGAGGTTGGTGAGCTGCCCCCAGTCGGTGATCCGGGTCGGTCCCGACGCGCACCAGAGCCGGTACGCCGTACTCCCCGAACCTCCACCGTTGTCGTTGTTGGCCAGGTTGCTGAGGGGGGTGCCGGAATAGGGGCCGCCGTTCGGGTCACCGGGGAGCCAGCCATCGGGGACGTCGCCGATCTTCCCCCCGTCGACCGAGGCGTACGGGCTGGAAGGGGCGGCCGTGCCGAAGGTGGCGGGGTCGATGGGGAACGCAACGGCCGGAACGCTGTCCTTGGCGAACCCCACCCCCACCAGGTGCGGACAGGCCGCGCCCGACGGCTCGGAGGAGCGGACGAAGTCCACCGGCAGCGGTGAGTTGAGGGTGCTGCACATCTGGCTCTGGCCGGCCGTGGACCCCACGTCGTCCACTCCCGAGTCCACCTCGGTCCTGTCCCAATTGTCCACGGTGTCGGTGGTGGCCACGTTGGCGTTCTTCTGGCAGTAGGCCTCGGCGTTGCCCTTGGCTGAGGTCACCGTGGTGTTGTAAAGGCTGGGCTCGGTTCCGATGTTGAGAGTGCAGCCGAACAGTCCGGTTGCCGTGTAGAGGTCACCGATGTCCTGGGTGACGCCGAGGGTGGTCTCGGATCCGGTGTCGCGGATGCCACGGACCGAGCCGTTGTCGAAGCTCGGGTAGACCGGCGTCGCACCCCCGGGCGGATCCACGGGGAGGGGTGTCCCGTAGGTGAACGTCGAAGTTTGGGTGCCCGTGCCCAGCGCTCCGGTGGCCTTGACGGTGACCGTCCCGGTCCCGGCCGGGACCACCACGGTGGAGGCCGTGGCCGTGGCCGTGGCCACGGTGGCCGGCGCGCCTCCGAAGGTGATGGCGGCATGTTCGAGTCCCAGGCCGGACACCACGACCTGGTTCCCGGCATAACCGGGACCCACCGACGCGACCTCGGGACACGAGAGACCGGCGGCGAGCGGCGAGCCCAGACCGGTGGCCGGGTCGTACCCGGACGACGCGGTGAAGTACTCCCCGCCGTAGCTGCCGGTGGCGTCGTTGTCGCCCGAGGTGATGTCGGTCAGTCCCGTCCCGTACAGTCCCTGGGATGCCGCCGCGTACAGGGTGGGGGCCAAGTCCGCGGTAGACGTAGTGCACCCGTCGTTCCGGTCGGCCACGATGCCGGCCACTAGGGGCGCGGCCAGACTGGTGCCGCCGACGGCCGACCACGCCCCACCTGAGTACACCTCCATCCCCACCCCGGCATTGGCCGAGATGTCGGGCACCTCCCGGCAGTCGATGCCACACGGGTTTCCGGCGCCGGACCAGTGCACGTCCACCGGCTGCCAGCTGGGGTCGGCGACGTAGCGGGAAATCCCACCGCCTCCGTCCAGCCAGGCCACCTCGTCCCCCACGCCGAAGAGGTCCGTACCGCCCACCCCGGTGACCCAGGTGTCCGATGCCGGATAGTCGACGTCGAGATCGGTCGAACCGTCGCTCACGGCGCATCCCTCGGATCCACTGTCCCCCGATGCCGCCAGCACCGACTCTCCCTGGGAGGCGGCCTCGGCGAACAGGGTGGCGTACGACGCCACGTCGTTGTCGGCGGCGGCCAGTGGCTCGCAGATCCCCCAGCTGGTGGAGATGACCTGGGCCTGGTCGGTGGAGACGATCTGGTTCCATACGTCGTAGGCCCCGGTCTGGGAGTTGGGTCCCTCATAGGAGATGAGCGACGCACCGGGGGCCTGGGTGGCGGCCTGTTCGATGTCCACGTCGGCCTCCTCCGTCCCCCCACCACCGACGGCGCCCCCGCCCCCGTCCACCTGGTCGGTGGTGACGTGGTTGGTGAGCCCGAAGCAGCTGGCGTAGGTGGTGACGTCGGAGGAGGAGTTGGAGGCCAGTTCATAGAGCCCGATGGTCTCCCCGTGTCCGTTCTGGCCGTCGGCCAGCAGTGACCCGACGCCGTATGCCGATCCCAGGGTGTCCAGGGTGTAGTAGCTCCCGCCGGCCGCGGCCCGTGCCGCCGCGCATGCCGTTGGACCGGCATCGCTGTTCTGCACGGCAGGGAGGGCTCCGGACCGGGTCAGGGGCGCCGGCGCAACCTGGGGTTGGAACGTGGCCACGGTGTCGAGGCCCTGGACGGCGGCGATCTGGCCCCCGGCCAGGGAAGGGGGGACGAGCGGGGTCCGTTGGGCCAGGTAGCCCACGTGTCCCGACCTCGTGCGATAGCGCTCGAAGGGCGTACCCAGAGCCGCCGTGACCTGGGCCGCGGTGGCGGTCACCCGCACCGCGAACCCCGATACGACGGTGTCGGTCAGGCCGACCCCCCGCAGCCACGACTGGACTGCGTCCACCGAGGCGGTGGTGGGACCGAACCGCTGGGAGAACTGGCCCGGTCCGAGCCACCGGTGGTACTCGGGGGAGCTGGGGTCGTAGAGACCCTGCAGGAGGCTCTGCACCTGATCGCCGTGGGAGGGGGGCAGGACCACGTTCAACCCCAGCTCCTGACCGCCGGGCACCGAACCGAGCGCAGTAGCGCCCACCGGAGGGCTATCCGGGGCGAGCCGGGTGGGCCGCACCGGTGCGCTCGGGGACGGCGCTGCCGGGGACGGCGCTGCCGCGGACGGGGCCGTCGGGAAGGGCGCGGCCGAGGCGGCGGACGGGAGGATCGTCCCGGTCGCCACCGTAATCACAACCAAGGCGGAGACCGCCCGGCCCCACACGGCGGAGCGGCGAGATCGGAGCCAGGGCCCGACCGCGCCCAGGGCCCGGCGCCGCTTGGCGCCTGGCGCTTGCTTGGGGTGGTCCATGAGCTGCTCCGGAGGCGTCTCGGCCGGAGCGGAATCCCTTCGGACGCAGCGAGAGGTCGTGGATCACGAGATGACCTCGATCAACGGTGCGCGGCCCAAGGGCAGCGCCGGCTGCCCGGGGCGATTGTTACCGAGCCAGGTAAACCGCACCTCACGCTGAGGTGAATGTTGCGAAACATCCGGCGCCGTTCAGCCCAGGGCACCCACTACGTAGTTGATGCAGGCGCACAGGGAGGCGACATCCTCGGGGTCGATGGCCGGAAACATGGCGATGCGGAGCTGGTTGCGACCGAGTTTGCGGTAGGGCTCGGTGTCCACGATGCCATTCTTCCTCAGCACGGCGGCCACGGTGGCGGCGTCGATGGCGTCATCGAAGTCGATGGTCCCGACCACGTGGCTGCGGTCCTGCTCCCTGGCCACGAACGGGGTGGCGAAGTCAGAGTTGTCGGCCCAGGTGTAGAGGGTCTCGGCCGACTTGTCGCACCGTCCGGCCGAGAACTCGATCCCGCCGTTCTCGTTGAACCAGCGGACCTGGTGGTCGAAGAGGAACAGGGTGGCCAGGGCCGGCGTGTTGTACGTCTGGTCCAGCCGGGAGTTGTCGAGAGCGATGGTCAGGTCCATCGAGGCCGGCACCCACCGCTTGGTGGCGGCGATGGCGGCGATCCGGTTCTGTGCCGCGGGGGAGAGGAGGGCTACCCACAGGCCACCGTCCGAGCCGAAGCACTTCTGGGGGGCGAAGTAGTAGGCGTCGAACTGGTCCGGGTCGACCCGAAGGCCCCCGGCTCCCGACGTGGCATCCACCGCCACCAGACCTCCACCCTCGGTGGGTGCGGCGGCACCATCGGGCCGGGCGATGGTCATCATGACCCCGGTGGAGGTCTCGTTATGGGTCAGGGCGTACAGGTCGACGTCGTCACGGGCCACCGGCATCGGGTGGGTTCCCACCTCGGAGGCGATGATCTCCGGATCGTCGAGATGGGGGGCGTCCGAGGCGGCGGTGGCGAACTTGGAGGAGAACTCCCCGAAGCTGAGGTGCTGGCTCCGCCGGTCGATCAGCCCGAAGGTGGCGGCGTCCCAGAAGCAGGTGGTGCCGCCGTTGCCCAGGACCACCTCGTAGCCCTCGGGGAGCGAGAACAGCTGGGCCAGGCCCTCACGGAGGCTGCCCACCACCGACTTGACCGTCTTCTGGCGGTGGCTGGTCCCGAGGTACCGTCCGGCCGACGCCGACAGCGCCGCCACGGCCTCGGGACGGACCTTGGAGGGTCCCGATCCGAACCGCCCGTCGCCGGGCAGGAGGTTGCTGGGGATGGCGATGTCAGGGGTGTCGGTCACGTATGGAATCATGGCACCATGGCCATCCACACTGAAACCGGCCCAGGCCGGAGCACGTGCCGTGGGGCGGCGGCGCCATGACCGGGCAGCGCATCTCCAAGCGGATCGCCGCCGTATCTCCTTCGGCCACCCTGGCCGTCGACGCCAAGGCCAAGGCCCTGCAGGCCCAGGGGGAGAGCGTCATCGGCTTCGGCGCCGGGGAGCCCGACTTCCCCACGCCCGAGCACATCGTGGCGGCGGCGGAGGTCGCCTGCCGCGACCCCAGGAACCACAAGTACACACCCACCGGGGGCCTCCCCGAGCTGCGGGAGGCCCTGGCCGTCAAGACCCGGCGGGACTCGGGCCTGGAGGTCACCGCCTCGCAGATTCTGGTGACCAACGGGGGCAAGCAGGCCATCGCCAACTCGTTCGCCGTCCTGTGTGACCCCGGCGACGAGGTGCTGGTGCTGGCTCCCTACTGGACGACGTACCCCGAGGTCATCGCCCTGGCCGGTGGGGTCCCGGTGGTGATCGCCACCGACGCCGCCAGCGGCTTTCGGGTCACCCTCGAGCAGCTCGAGGCGGCCTACACCCCGCGCACCAAGGTCCTCTTGTTCGTCTCACCCTCCAACCCCACCGGGGCGGTCTACCCCGAGGCGGAGATCGAGGCCATCGGCCGGTGGGCCGTCGAACGTGGCCTCTGGGTCCTGACCGACGAGATCTACGAGCACCTGGTGTATGGGGGGGCCGAGCACCACTCCATGCCGGTGCTGGTCCCCGAGCTGGCCGACCACTGCATCGTGGTCAACGGGGTAGCCAAGACCTTCGCCATGACCGGGTGGCGGGTGGGATGGATGATCGGACCTACCGACGTAGTGACGGCGGCCACCAACCTGCAGTCCCACGAGACCTCCAACGTGGCCAACGTCTCCCAGCGGGCGGCCCTGGCCGCGGTGACCGGCGACCTCGAGGCGGTGGCCATGATGCGGGCCGCCTTCGACCGCCGGCGTCTGACCATCCACACCATGCTCAACGAGATCGACGGGGTGACCTGCATCCTGCCCGAGGGCGCCTTCTACGCCTTCCCCTCGGTGGAGGGCCTGTACGGCCGCGAGATGAGGGGACGGACCGCACAGTCCAGCACGGAGCTGGCCGAACTGGCCATCGACGAGGCCAAGGTGGCGGTGGTGCCCGGCGAGGCCTTCGGGGCCCCCGGCTACTTCCGCATGTCCTACGCCCTGGGCGACGACGACCTGGTCGAAGGGGTCTCCCGTCTGGCCAAGTTGTTCGGCGAGGCCTCGTGAGGGAGGACGGCTCCCGGCCGCGCCCCGACACGCTCTTCCACAGAAAGGAACCCCATGGGTAGGGTGCTCGTCACCGAGAAGTTGGCCCAGCCGGGCCTCGATCTGATGGCCGACGCCGGCCACGAGGTCGACGTCCAGCTCGGACTGTCCCCCGAGGAGTTGGTCACCGCCATCGTCGGGGCCCAGGCCCTGATCATCCGCTCGGCCACCACGGTCACCCCCGAGGTGCTGGCGGCCGGCACCGAACTCATCGTGGTGGGGCGGGCCGGGATCGGCCTCGACAACGTGGACGTGGCTGCGGCCACCGAACGGGGGGTGATGGTCGTCAACGCCCCCCAGTCGAACATCCTCTCGGCCGCCGAGCAGGCCATGGCGCTGCTGTTGGCTCAGGCCCGGAACATCCCCCAGGCCCACGCCGCCCTGGTGGCGGGGAAGTGGGAGCGGTCCAAGTGGGAGGGGGTCGAGCTTCACGGTAAGACCCTGGGCGTGGTCGGCCTGGGGCGGGTCGGGGCCCTGGTGGCCCAACGGGCCCTGGCCTTCGGCATGCGCCTGGTGGCCTACGACCCGTTCGTGTCGGCCGACCGGGCCAAACACATGGGCGTGGAGTTGATGGGGCTGGAGGATCTGATGGCCACCGCCGACTTCGTCACCGTCCACCTGCCCAAGAACGCCGAGACCCTCGGGCTCATCGGCAAGGACATGCTGGCCAAGTCCAAGCCCGGGCTCCGGATCATCAACACCGCCCGGGGCGGCATCGTGGACGAGGAGGCGCTGGCCGAGGCCATCCGGTCGGGCCAGGTGCAGGGGGCCGGACTCGACGTCTTCGCCAAGGAACCGACCACTGAGTCGCCCCTGTTCGAGCTGTCCTCGGTGGTCGTGTCCCCCCACCTCGGGGCGTCGACGGCCGAAGCCCAGGACAAGGCGGGCGTGACCATCGCCGAACAGGTCATCCTGGCCCTCAACGGCGACTTCGTTCCCTTCGCCGTCAACGTGGCGGCCACGGACGTCTCCGAGACCGTCCGTCCCTTCATGGCACTGGCCGAGCAGTTGGGCAAGATCCTCTCGTGCCTCAACGACGGCCTGCCCGCCATGCTGGAGATCGAGTACCAGGGCGGCCTGGCCGGCGCCGGAACGGGCATCCTCACGCTCTCGATCCTGAAGGGCCTGTTCGCCGCGGCCACCGAGGAGCCGGTGAGCTATGTGAACGCCCCGCAGCTGGCGGCGGAGCGGGGTCTCGAGGTGCGGGAGACCTCGACGGTCACCGCCCACGACTACGTCAACCTGATCACGCTGCGCAGCGGCGACCACGCCGTGGCCGGCACACTGACCGGACCCCGCACCGAACCACGCCTGGTGATGATGGACGACCACACGGTCGAGGTGCCGCCTGCCCCCCACATGGTGGTGGTCCGCAACGACGACCGGGCCGGCATGATCGGCGTGGTGGGCACCATCCTGGGCGAGGCCCAGGTGTCCATCTCCTCGATGGCCGTGGGCCCGTCGGCTTCGGGCAATACCGCCCTGATGGTGCTGTCGACCGATCAACAGGTGCCCGACGATGCCCTGGCCCGGCTACGGGCTGCCCCGGGCATCAGCGACGTGCACACCGTCGAGTCGTAGACGACAGGCGAGCAGAACCACAGTCAGGCACAATGAGGAGCTCCAGCGTGGCGGACCCGCACACAGCGAAGCCCTTTGCCGAGGGCCAGATGGTGACGGTGTTCCGGTCGAGACGCCGGGACGGGTCCGAGGAGACCTACCACGAGGTGTCGGAGGCCATGCAGGCGGCGGCCCGGGCCGTGCCCGGCTTCGTCGACTTCAAGACCTTCACCGCCGAGGACGGCGAGCACGTGTCCCTGGTGACCTTCGCCTCCCTCGAGTCCCATCAGGTGTGGCGCAACGACCAGCGGCATCGCCAGGCCCAGAAGCAGGGGCGTGAGGACTTCTACGTCGAGTACTCGATTCAGGTGGGGGAGTGCACCCATGCCTCGCGCTGGAGCCACCGCGGAGGCTGACATCGGGGGAGTCGCAACCAGGTACGAGCCGCACCGCGGGTCGGCGAGCAGGTAGACAGGGACAGTGCCACCCGACCCGACCCTGCCTCCGCCCGGGTGGTATCCCGACCCGTACGAGATGGGGTCACAGCGGTGGTTCGACGGGAGCGAATGGACCACCCACGCCGTCGCCTCCGACCGACCCGACCGGCTGGTGGAGCCGGACTGGGTCCGGCCTCACGGACGACAAGTTGCAGAGAGATGGGCGGTTCTCGTCGAACGACCTCTCCCACCCCCACGAGGACGAGCCGACATTCACGGCGGCGGCGTTGGCAGGGCCGCTACGGCAACCGGGTGGGACGGGCCACCATGCGGGCCGGAACCCGGTGGGGACCGGTACGGGCCTCCCGGTGGCTCGGCGGCCTCACCCTCGTACTGGCCATCTGTGCCTGGGGTGACCCGGCCCACCGGGTGTTTCTGGCCCCCGCGGCGGCGGTGTCACTGGTGGCCACCGTGGTGCTGAGTGTCCGCGAGGCCAGGGACCGGGCTTACTGGAGAAAGGTCGGTCGGCACGACTGACGAGCGGGAGGTCAACCGTCCCGTGCCGGGTTGACCGGTACAGGAGGCCAGGTGTCGCCCCCAATGGTGGGGGGGCCGCCGTTCCGGTCCCGATTGCGTCGTGACATGGCACCGACCAGCCAGCGCGCGGCGGCCGCGAGCAGTGTGACGAGGGCCAGACGTCTCAACCAGCGGAGCATTGGGTCACCCTACCGTGACCTGGGTGGGCGCCTGGATTCAGGCCCGCTCCGACGACGCGGCGGTCGACCGGCGACGCCGGATGGCTACGGTACCGCCGATGACGGCGATGCCCAGTACAGGTAGCGCCAGTGCGAACGGTACCTCAGGGGTGCCGACACCAGGATCGACCCCCGGGTCGCCCGGCGTCGGATCCACGAGGAAGGGCGCCGACCAGATGCGGTGGCCGGGGTCGTCGAGGTCGTAGCCGACAATCAGGACACAGGCATGAGTGAGGTCGCAGATCGGTCGGTGGTGCCTCGTCTCATGGAGGGTGTGCCTGTCGGGCAGGGCGTAGATGACGTAGCCGGTGTAGGCCAACGAACCATCGGGTCCGGCCCGGATCAGGGCAGGTTGCACGGTGCGTTGGTCGCACTGGTCACGATGGGGCTTGGGCTGGTTGAACGACGCCGTGCACTCCTCGATGAACAGCGATCGCCTCGGCTTCAGGATCGAGTTGGCGGGAGCAGTCACCTCGACGACCTGCCCGCTGGAGAGCGGTCCGTTGGGCGTCGTGGGGACCAGCGAGACCAGCGGGGGCTGTGGCGCCGCCGAGGCCACCGGTGCCATACCGAGTAAGGGAATCGCCATCACCAGCAGGATCGCGGCCGATGCGACGGAGCAGGTGGCCCCGAGGGAACGCCTGTCGCGGTGTGTCGGTTCCCCTGTACATCGCCCGTGCATGCAACGACACCTTTCCGCCTTCTGGTAGAGGTAACCGATCAGGTCCCGTCGTCCGCTGCACGTGGTCACCCGACCACTCGATGCCAGGACAACTGAATCAGGAGTATGACCGGGGTAGGTGTCCGTTGTGTCAACTCCTGGTGAAATGGGAGTGAAATTGCCTGATCAATAGTAGTCCCGCCGGTGATCCCGACAAACCCCTATCCGATCGCCTCAGGTGAGGGTGAATCAGCCCGTAAGCAGGGCGGGCTCCATCGAGGTGTAATCACGAGTGACAGTCAGGCCATCGCATAAGTAATCGATTGGACAAATCTATATGAACGGATGGTGACATCTTCCATTTCGGGGAGTATCGACCTAGCGCTGAATAGGGACATGTCGACGGCATCGCACAACCATGTTCGACATCACGGTGCTTCGCCGTCGCGGGGGCCGGCGAGCAGAACAGTGACGGCGAGGTATCCCGTTAGTGCTGGCAGACCAGTGAAAATGCGTTCGGCCCGGGGGCCGACTTTCACACGATCATACGACCCAATCCACCGCTGGGCGTGACGAGGTATTCACACAGAGCGACATTCCCGAATGTCACGTTATGCGGGGACAGTGACGCGCTGTGGGGGTTTGTCACCCGTAGCGTGACGCCTGGGTCGCGCTCGGGTAATCCCAAGGTTATTTCTATGTGTCACCAGGGCTTTTGAGTTGACTTGCACCTCGGCCCATGTGAGATTGCCACCTGACGGCAGCAATATGTTCGCCGGATGAATCCCCGTCAACAACATCCAACGCCATTCGCCTCTGCCCATCGGTTAGTTCGCATTCTCAAAGGAGCATTAGATGAAGATTCAACACCTCGCCAGGAAGGTGGGCGTTGGAGCAGCTGCCTCCGCCTGTGGCCTGCTGCTGTTCGCGGGGGCGGCCGGTGCCGCCACCGGTACGGTGAACCCGATCAACCCGGACCCGACGTCGGGTCAGCCGATCACGGTGGGCACCCCCTACTCCAGCGGTCAGACAGTGAAAGTCACTGCCCCTAGTGGCAGCGGGCTTCCCACCGGTTCGAACGTGACCCTGGTCGAGTGTGCCGCACCCAACGGTGTCCTCCCCACCCTCCCCTCGCAGTGCGACCCGTCCAACACCCAATCGGGCGACTCGATCAACCCGGCATCAGATGGTTCGTTCACCTACAGCAACTACCAGCTCTATGCCCTGCCCGATCCCAACCTGGCCCCGAGCGCCATCGTGTGCGGGAACACGGTGGCCACTGAGTGTGTGGTGGGCATGTTCGATAACTACACCGACTTCACCGCACCGCACATCTTCTCGCTGCCGTTCCTCATCTCGCCCTCGGCCGGAGATGGCGCTGCCAATCCCGGTGATGGCACTCCCGAGCTACCACTAGCCGTCGGCCTCCCTCTGGCTGCTGGCGGCCTGTTCGCCGGCGGCGTGGCCATCCGGCGTCGTCGGTCCCGCCGCTCGGTCGCAGTCTGAGCGGAACGTCTACCCCATCAACCATCGTCCCCACACCGAACGTCACCATCCAAGGAGAAACGAAGAACCCATGAGACCAAGCACTCTGAGGCGCCGTCTGACGGTTGCCGGAACGGTCGGGGTCACCGCCCTGATCGCCACATTGGGGCTGGGGGCGGGCGTCGCATCGGCCGTTCCGTCCGACCCGGCCACCGGATATCCGAGCTTCAATAACGGTGTCGTCAACGGCATCCGTGACACCGGCTCGGACACCACCTTCTACATGATGCAGAAGATCGGTGACCTCTACACCTCCGCCGGCCTCTACGGTTGCACCCTGAACTCGGCGGGTGGCCAGGCGCTGTACAGCGGTGTCACCAACACGGTGGGCAGCCCGGCTCCGGCCGAGGCTTACTGTCGTACCAGTGACAACGTGTCCACCACGGACACGGCGGACAACTGGAACCGCACCGAGGTGACCGAGGGAGTGGACGACGTCGGTTCGGGCGCCGGCCAGGCCCAGCTGTGCGGGTCGTCCGACCTCAACTCGCCTCTTCCCGTGGACTTCGCCCGCTCCTCCAAGCCCGTCGGCACGCTGCCATCCGGTTGCACCGAGGTCGGTACCGGCTATGCCAAGGACAGCGTCCCTGCGGTCGCCTTCCAGATCAACCCGAACTCGTTCGGAACTCCCGCATCAGGTAGCCCGTACGCCAGCGTCAACGGTGGCGTTATCGGCGATCTCGACCAGGGGTGGTTGCCCGGCGACGTGGCTGCTGGTCCTTACAGCGGTACGGCCTTCAGCAACGTTGCCAACAATGACAATGGAGGCGCAACCGGTAGCACGGCCTACCGCCTGTGGTGCGCAACGGACACCACGAGGATCAGCGACTGGGGTCAGCTCACCAACCTCGGACCCAACCTGGTGCTGCCGAATGTCACGCTGAATGGGACAACCTCAGCCACACTGTCCTTTGCCCTTCCGGCCGGCCTGACCGGTAGCTACACAGTCACCGACCTGACCACCCCCGGCAACATCGCCGGTGGCACGACAGCGACGGCCAGTGGTACCACGTTGACCCTGTCCCAGTCGGCTAACGGCAGCGGCACCGACCAGCTCAAGCTGGCCACCGGCGTCACCCAGCCGGTCGGCTCGGGTGGGAATATCGGCGTCCCGATCCGGATCATGGGCGTAAACACAGCCTCCGGTACCGAGTCAACTTGGCAGAGCTTCTCCGACAGCGGTGTGTCCAGCGGGACCAGCGGCAACGGGTGTGCGTCGAATGCAGATGCCAACGCCGCTGTCGACCCCAACTCGGCCACGGCCACCGGGGACAACGCCGGCCAGCACATCGCCTTGGAGAACAACGCCTCGCAGATCTCCGACTACGCCGCTGCTGACTGGCCCTCCGACCCGGGTGACCAGGCTGTCGAGGTCGGTTCGACCCTGTACTACGAGTCGAACGGCGTCTATGCCTCCAACCCGTATGCCGGTTCGGCCACCATCGGCAGCACAAAGTTCTCGGCCACCAAGATCACCGAGAACGGCAAGTCGCCGACCACGGCGACGGTGCTCGGCAACACGTACCCGACGGCCCGGACCCTGTTCAACATCTACAACCCGGCCACCGTCAGGGCATCAACGGCAGGATTCCTGAACTGGCTGTGCGACTCGCAGTCCTCCATCCAAAAGGAGAAGGACAACTCCAGCGGTATCAACTTCGACAGCGAGTTGACCACCATCATCGGACAGTTCGGGTTCATCCGGCTCACCGACGCCTCCAACGTGGCCTCGGGCGGCAATACGCCTCCCGACAACGTCAGCGGCGGCGGGACCGACACCTCCTGTGCCTCCGCCCTGAACGGCGGAAGCACGGCGGGCAACGGCCAGCCGGCCATCACCACCGTGGCCAGCTCCGGGACCTGATTCCTGAGCAGGAGTAGCCGGCCTCCGTCGACGACGGAGTACGGAGCACGTCCCCAGGCCCGGGGGGACCGACGAGCGATCGTCGGCCTCCCCGGGTTTTGAGGGTCCTGAGGCGGAAGGAAAAACGCAAAGAACAGCCCAGACCGAATACCAGAAGCGAAGACCCGCCGACGCACAACACCGGCGGAGAGATCAACGCACGATGACGAAGCCGAAAATCAAGGGAAGAGGCAAGCCAGAGGTGCAGCAGCAGTGATGTCGAGACGCATCGAGCGCCTCTCGAGGTTCAGCCCGTCCGATGGCGGCCGGAAACCGCACCCTTGTCCGCATGGCGGCAGTCGTCCTGATCGTGGCTGCAGGTGTCACCATCGGTCTGACGGCCACGGCCGGGGCCGCGACCGGAACCGTGTCCCCGATCGGCACGATTACCGCCGGGACGCCGTTCTCCAGTGGCCAGACGGTGCAGGTGTCGGCCCCCACGGGCAGCGGACTGCCAACCGGTGCCAACGTGACGCTGGTCGAGTGCGAGGCGCCCAACGGCGTCCTTCCCACCCTCCCGTCGGAGTGCGATCCTTCCAACACCCAGTCGGGTGACTCCATCAACCCGGCGGCCGATGGCTCGTTCACCTACAGCAACTACCAGGTCTATGCCCTACCCGACCCAAACCTGTCCCCGAGTACCATCACCTGCGGGGACACCCTGGCCACCGAGTGCGTGGTGGGCATGTTCGACAACTACACCGACTTCACCCAGCCGCACATCTTCTCCCAGCCCATCGGTATCGCCCCCTCACCGAGCGATGACGCTGCCAACCCCGGTGACGGGAGTCTGGCGTCGGCGGCCACCACACCGTCCGCCTCCCTGTCGACGGTGTCGGCGTCCTCGGCGACGGCAGTGGCCGACGGCACCGACCCCTCTGTTATCACGGTGACCCTCTTGGGAGTGAACAGCTCGCACGCCACGGTGCCTATCACCGGAGCCAGCGTGACCCTCACGGGCAACTCGGGCACCAGCTCCACCATCACACCCTCGGCGTCCACCACGGACTCCTCAGGGCAGATCACCTTCAACGTCAAGGACTCGGCGACCGAGAAGGTGACCTATACCGCCGCCAGTGGGGGGGTCACCGTCACTGAGACAGCCTCGGTGACCTTCCAGGCGCCGGTGGTCTCCGCCGTCAACTCGGCCGTTTCCCCCTCGGCGACCAGCGAACCGGCCGACGGGGCATCGGCCTCGACCATCACCGTCACGGTGCGCGACCAGGGAGCCAGTCCCCAGCCCATCTCGGGCATCTCGGTGACTCTGGCCCAAGGTTCCGGCAGCTCGGTCATCGCCCCGTCCACGGCCCAGGTCACCGACGCCAACGGGGAAGTCAAGTTCACGGTGACCGACACCACCGTCGAGACGGTCGTCTACGCGGCCACCGCGGGCGGGGTGGTACTCACGCCCACCCCGCCGGCGTCGGTCACCTTCGGGACCCTGGTCGTCTCGGCCCCCGACTCGACGGTCACGGCCGGTTCGACGTCGCCCCCCACCGGTGCGGGCGGAGGGACAACGGTGGTCGTGACCCTGCGGACGGCGGGAGGCACCTTTGCGGTAGCGAACAAGAGCGTGACGCTGACCGACACCGGCACCAACGGGGGCCAGGTCAGTCCGACCACGGCCCAGACCACCAACGCCCAGGGCGAGGTCAGCTTCGCCGTCACCGATGCCACCGTCGAGCAGGTCACCTTCGACGCCGTCGACGTGACCGACTCGGACCTGGCCATCGGGTCGATCTCCATCAATTTCGTGGCCCCGACCGCCCCTACCGTGTCGGCCTCGCTGTCCACGGTGACCTTCAGCCCTCCGACCGCTCCCGCCGACGGGACCACCGCTTTCAACGTGTTCGTCGACATCCGGAACACGGCCAACCAGCCTGTTGTCGGCGACGTGGTCGGCATCACGGTCGCCAGCGTGGCCACGCCGGGCACAAACGATGACAAGGTGGCCGTCATCCCCGACACGGCGGCGGGGGCCACCACCCCCGGTGAGACCTTCGGCAGCAACGGGCAGGCAGAATTCCAACTCCGGGACACGGTGGCCGAATCGATCATCCTGACCGTCACCGACCAGACCGCCTCGGTGACCCTGACCTCGTCCCCCACAGTGACCTTCACCGCCGGCACCACCGACGGGGTCCAGTCGACGGTGGCCGCCACCCCCACCGCCGTGGCCGCCGACGGAACCACCAGTTCGACCGTCACCGTGACTCTGAAGGACCACTTCGGGAACCCGGTGGGCGGCGACTCGGTCAGTCTCGACCAGGGCGACGGGCACTCGGTGATCAGTGCACCCACGCTGGTCACCAGCGCCAGTGGTGTAGCCGCCTTCACCGTCACCGACACCACCAACGAGTACGTCACCTACGAGGCCGTGGACACCAGTGACTTCAACCTCGTCGTCTCCCAGACGGCCACGGTGGCCTTCGGCGCACCGCCACCGATCGTCCCCGTCGCGGCCGACTGTGCCATCGTCACCAATCTGTCGAGCGTTCCCGCCGACGGGTCGTCTGCCGCCACCGTCACCGTCTACCTGTACGACGGATCGGGTAACCCGGTGGTGGGCCGCACGGTCACGTTGACTGCGGCCGGAGGATCTTCCAGTTTCACCGCCACCGAGACGTCGGACACTGCCGGAGCGGCCGCCTTCGCCGTCTCGGACAGCCATGCCGAGTCGGTGACCTATAGCGCTGTGGACACCTCTGACAGCGTGGCGGTCCCCGACAACGTGACCGTCACGTTCTCGCCAGCCACCGTCGCCGCCGGTGCCGCGGCATCGAGGGCACCACTCAACCACCCGGTGGTGGGGATCGTGGACACGCCGGACAACGGCGGCTACTGGTTGGTGGCCTCCGACGGCGGGGTGTTCACGTACGGGGACGCGTCCTTCGAGGGCTCGCTGGGAGGCACCCACCTCAATTCGCCGATCGTGGGCATGGCCTCGACACCCGACGGTCAGGGCTACTGGCTGGTGGCCGCCGACGGCGGGGTGTTCAACTTCGGGGACGCCACATTCGAGGGCTCCCTCGGCGGTACCCATCTCAACCGGCCCATTGTGGGCGTGGCCTCCACCCCCGATGGGGGCGGGTACTGGCTGGTGGCTTCGGACGGTGGCATCTTCACCTTCGGTGATGCCGCCTTCCACGGTGCCCTCGGTGGGATCCACCTCAACTCTCCCATTGTGGGCATGGCTGCCACACCCGACGGACGTGGATACTGGATGGTGGCCGCCGACGGCGGTGTGTTCACCGGAGGCGATGCCGTCTTCTACGGCTCCATGGGGGACGTGGTGCTGAACGCCCCGGTGGTGGGGATCGCCTCCACCCCCGACGGTCAGGGGTACTGGCTGGTGGCTTCGGACGGTGGCATCTTCACGTTCGGGGACGCCCATTTCCATGGCTCGTCCGGTGCGGTCCGGTTGAACAAGCCCATCATCGGCATGGCCGCCACATCCGACGGTGACGGCTACTGGCTAGGCGCCTCCGACGGCGGCATCTTCACCAACGACACCCGTTTCTTCGGATCGGCGGCGTGAATGAAACCGATCTCTCGCCGTACCGGCATGCGTTCTGCCCTCCGTGGACTCCTGTTCGCCGCCCTGTCGGCATCGTTGGCCCTGGTGGCGGGATGCTCGAGCTCGTCGTCGGCGACCACCTCGGGACCCACAGTCGAGATCAACGGCTCTGCCACCGTGCCCACCCTCCGGGACGGTCAGGCCATCACCGTGTCCGTGGGACCCAACAAGGTGTACCAGCCCCTGCTGCAGGTCAACATCATCGAGTGCTCGGACCCGGGGGGCCAGGTCAGCAAGCTCCCGGTCTCGCTGGCGCACTGCGACGAGAACACCATCCAGGGCAATTCGGTCATCGTCAAGTCCGACGGCAGCGTTCACGAGACCGGCTACACGATCTACCGGCTCCCCAACTCGGTGCTGGGCGAGGGGAAGACAGTGACGCCCATCTGCGACGCCACCCACGAGTGCGTCCTGTATGTGGGTCAGGATCAGGACGACTTCACCAAGCCCAAGGCGTTCTCTGCACCCTTCTTCGTCACGGGCGGGACGGCGGACACCCAGCCATGACCGCCCCCACCCGAAACCCTGAGTCGTGGAGCCGTGCCGCGGCAGTGGCCGTGCTGGTGGCCCTGTCGGCCATCGTGGCGGTGGCGTACCGACCCGGTCCTGCTGCCGCGGCGACGCCGACGGTGACCATCTCTCCGGGGCCGACGTCGGGCTCATTCACCACTGGCGAGTCGGTGACGGTGTCCGTCGGTCCGAACTCGCTGTTCGCTCCGCACACCCGGGTAAACATGATCGAGTGTGCCGACCCGGGCGGCTCCCAGGCCAACCTCCCCACCAGCCTGAGCACCTGTGACGCCAATACCGTGGAGGCCGATACAGTCCTGGTCCAGCCGGACGGCAGTTTCGTAGAGCACGGCTACACCCTCTACGCATTGCCCAATGAGGTGTTGGGCGAGCAGTCCAACTGGCAGCCGGTGTGCAACCGCACCAATCAGTGCGTCCTCTACGTGGGCGAGGACCAGGACGACTTCACCCAGCCCAAGATCTTCTCGGCGCCTTTCGCCTTCACCACTTCGGCGACGGCCATCGTGGTTGGAGGAGCCGCAGCCGCCACCGCCACCACCACCACGACACCGGCGGTGTCGACGGGCGTGTCTCTGGCGCCGTCGACTTTGGCGTTCACCGGTACTTCCTCGGCCGCACTGTGGCTGGCCGCCTCCGGCCTGTGCCTCGTCGTCGGCGGCGTTCTGGGTCGCCGCATCCTGCGGAGGAGGTGGAGTCGGTGACCGTCATGGCCCCCCCGATGCCGCCGCAGATGCAGCCGATCGACGACAAGCCCATCGTCATCAACCGGGCTGTGACCCGGGCCGACCGCATCTTCCGCTTCGCCTTGGCCTCCTCCAGCGCGGTGGTGCTGCGTGATTCTGGCCGCCGTGGTGGTATTCCTCACCGCCAAGGGATGGAAGGCACTGGAGAAGGGCGGCATCCACTTCATTACCGACACGTCCTGGGCGCCGGACAGCGGCCATTTCGGAGCGGGGCCGCTCCTGCTCGGCTCGGTGGCGATCGCCGTGGTAGCGGTGATCATCGCCGGGCCCATCTCCCTGGCCGCGGCGCTGATGATCAACGAGTACGCCCCGACGTGGGCCCGCTCGACACTCACCGGTGCGGTCGACATGCTGGCCACGGTGCCCAGCATCGTCTACGGGTTCTGGGGTCTGGCCCTGGTCTCCAACCTGCAGGCTGCCCCAGCCAAATGGGTGGTGGACAATTTCGGCTTCGTACCCTTCCTACGAACGCCGACCCCGGGCGAATTCGTGTCAGTCGATCTTCGCCTGCGGCCTCATCTGTGCAGCCACTCTGGTTCCCATCATCACCTCGGTGAGTAGAGAGGTGATGGCTCAGACCCCCCGGGACGCCTGCGAAGCCGCACTCGGTCTCGGGGGGACCCGGTGGGGAATGGTCACCGATGTGATCTTCCCCTTCTCCCGGGACGGCATCGTCGGCGCCTTCCTGTTGGGCTTCGGCCGGGGCCTGGGTGAGACCATGATCGTGGTGCTGGTCCTGTCTCAGGGCAACCGCTACACCTGGGCCCTGTTCGGCCCCAACGGCCTCGGCTCCATCGCCAAGCAGATCACCACGGACTTCCCCACGGCCACTGCTCTGGACCAGAGCGCTCTCATCCTGCTCGGGCTGGTGCTGTTCGTGACCACACTGCTTGTCAACGTGGGCGCCCGCGCCATCGTCAACCGGGGGAGCAGGCACTGATGGCCGTCATCGATCATCCCTACGGGCCTCCGCCCGACGGCACTTCCCCGGGGGGGCCACCTGTCGGCCCACCCCCGGGCATCTTCACAGGGGGTGACCGACCCAGCCGTCCCCGGTCCGTCACGTCGTCGATGCTGATCGAGGCGGGCGGCTCGGCCCTGGCGGCACTGGCGCTGGTGTGGATCGTCTTCTCGCTGGCCGGGATCAGCGCGCCATTTGGGATGCTCGTCGCCTGGTTCGGACTGTTCTTCACCATCTACGGCGTCCTTTGCTGGAGGCTGTACGGCATCCTCGTGGCCAAGGACCGGATGGCCACCGTCGGGATCTGGGCAGGGGCCCTGGCCGCCTTGTTCACCCTGGCCGCCGTGATCCTCTACGTGATCATCCGCGGCTTCTGGGCCGTGGCCGACCATTTCCCACACTTCCTCACCGCGGACATGACCCACCTGGGGGGAGCAGCCACCATCACCCAACTGGGCGTAGGCGCGGCCATCGTCGGGACGGTCGAGCAGGTGGGCATCGCCACCGTGCTCACCGTCCCCTTGGGCATCATGACCGCCACTTACCTGGTCAACTCCAACGGACCGTTCGCCCGGTTGGTCGGCGCCGTGGTGGATGCCATGACCGGGGCGCCGGCCATCATCGCCGGCCTCTTCGTCTATCTCCTGTGGGTCGCTCCGCACCACGAGAACGGAAAGTCCGGCTTCGCCGCCGCCCTGGCCCTGGCCGTGATGATGCTCCCCATCGTGACCCGGGCGGCCCAGGAGGTCGTGGCCATCGTCCCCGGCTCCCTCAACGAGGCCGCCCTGGCGCTTGGGGCACCCGAGTGGCGAGTGCTCCTCCGGGTGGTGCTACCGACGGCCCGGGCCGGACTCATGACCGCTGTCATCCTCGGCGTCGCCCGCATCGCCGGCGAGACGGCGCCGGTGCTGTTCAACGCCGGGGGTCTCGAGGCCTACAACTGGAACCCCTTCTCGGGCCAGCAGGACAACCTCCCCCTCCGCATCTACGAGAACATCTTCCAGCCGGGGGCGGTCATCAACCAGAGCGCCTGGGGAGCGTCCTTCGTGCTGGTGTGCTTGGTTCTGATCCTGTTCGTGGTGGCCCGCCTGTTGGGTCGCTCGTCCCCCGGCGGAGGCAGTTGGTTCGTCCCGTGGACCAAACTCCGCAAGAACTCTGCCCAGGTCGAACCATGAACGACGCCCCAATCCGCCATTCCCGACCATGCACTATCCGAGGAGCATCCTGTGAACTGCCGAGTCCCTGCACATTCCGCTACAGCTGACAAGGGACGGAGCGCCGCGTCCCCGACATCGGGCCCGACTCCGGCCACCCGGTTGAGCCGGCGTTGGAATCTGGTCCTCGCCGCCGCCGTGCTGCCGCTGGTCGGCCTCGTCGCCGCAACTCCGGCCTCGGCCGACACGACCACGGCGACGACCACGGCGACGACCGTAGCGCCGGTGGTCACGACCACAGTGGCTCCGGTGGCGACGACCACTGTGGCGCCGGCACCGCCACCCACCATCAGCGATCCCACGGTCGGCCGCCGGTCCGGTGCCATCCCGCTCACCTCCACCCAGCTCAACGGGGCCGGCTCGTCCTTCGCCGCTCCGGCCCTCGAGGAGTTCACCAACACGGTGCAGGGGGCGCCGTACAGCCTCAACGTCAACTACACCAGCTCGAGCTCGGGCGACGGCCGCTACGAGTTCACCAACCAGACGACCAACTTCGCCGCCACCGACATCGCCTACGGCCTGGGGAGCACCGACACCCAGGCACCCAGCTTCCCGTTCATCTACGTCCCCATCACTGCCGGTGGCATCGCCTTCATGTACAACATCCCCGGACTGACCTCGACGCTCCAGCTGTCCAGCTACTCGGCCTGCGCCATCCTCACCGGGGGCATCACCAACTGGAACGACCCGGCCATCGCCAAGGACAACCCGGGAGTGACCCTGCCCAACCTGGCCATCCGGCCGGTGACCGAGAGCGACTCGGCCGGGACCAACTACGTGCTCGAGGAGTGGTGCATCGCCCACCAGCCGGCGCTGTGGGCGGCGTTCGCCAATCATGAGAACAGCCAGTCCGGCGGTCCCACCGACGGGGTGGCCATCAGCGCCGGCAGTCCCAACTCCAACTGGCCCGGCCTGCCCAGCGGTCTCGACCAGACAACCACCGCCGGCGTGGCCGGCAACATCGCCACCAATCCCGGCGCCATCGGTGCTGTGCAGGTGAAGTACGCCACCGACCTGGGCTTCTCGGCCACCAACGCCGCCCATGGGGTGGCCGCCGTGCTCAATGCCAGCGGTAAGTACACCCAGCCCACGGCGGTGGACGTCGCCTCGGCGCTGGCCTATGCCACCCAGCAGAACAACGGGACCCACCAGCTCAACTTCAACGGTGTCGGGCCCAATGTGTACAACCCCTCCACCTACACCTACCTGCTGGCCAAGACGACCGGCTGCCGATCCGGCCATCGGCGCCGTGCTCAGCGGCTACGTCAACTACTCCCTGACCCTCGGGCAGGCGGCGTCGCCGTCCTTCGGCTACGCCTCCCTCGGCCTGTCACTGGAGCAGTACGGCATCAACGCGGTCCTGGCCGACGTGCCCGGCGCCGTGGCCGTGACGGCAGCGGAGAACAAGGGGTACGCGTGCGGTGACCTCACGCCCACCGAGGTGGCCGCCGGCCAGACCACACCGACCTGTGGCGTGGTGCTGGCCACCGCACCGGCGCCGGGAGCCAACGGCGGGCACGCCACCGGCACCAGTACGGCTGCGGGCACGGTGGCCACCAGTTCCGCCGCCAAGGGTGCGACCAGCGGCAGCAGCGGCAGCAGTGGCGCCGGTGGCTCCGGGACCGGGGCGAATGCTGCGGTGTCCCTGGGAGGCGGCACCGGTCTGGCCTTCACCGGCTCCAACCCCATCCCCCTGGTCGTACTGGGGGCGGCCCTCTTCATCGGGGCGTGGATCGTCCGGCGTCGCCTTCTCCGTAGGCGCACACCGGGTGGTGCCCCGTGACGCGCGCTCGAGTCGTTCGGGCGGCGACGGCGATGGTGCTGTTGGCGGCCGGGGTGCTGGTGGGCACCGTGATCGGTGTCGGCGCCGCTCCCGCCGGTGCGGACACTGATCCCACCACCCTGCTCGGTCAGGGGGGATCGTTCCTGGAGCCGGTGATGTCCAAGTTGTTGAACGACGATGCCGCCAACCTCAACCCGCTGTTCGGCGCCTACCTGCTGACCGACGACGTGTCGAGCGTCAGTGCGTTCGCCGGCTCCGGACAGGGGCAGTTCGCCGCCGACTTCGCCGTGACCCAACGACCCCTCACCGCGGCCGAGTCCACCCAGGCCACCGCGGACGGACGTACGTACGCCTACATCCCCTTCGCCGCCACCCCGGTGGCCATCGCCACGCTGGTGCCCACCTACACCTGGGCCAACAGCAACAGCACCACCATCACGCCGGCCGGCTTCTGCCAGGGCATCCCGTTGACGGTGGCGGCACTGGGCGAGCTGTACGGCTACGACGCGGCCAATCCCCTCCAGGACTGGGGCGACAACACCCGGATCACCTGCCCGTCGGGCGGCGGCCCCGGAGGCTCCAGTTCCGAGCTCCACCTTCCTCCCGTGGCCTACGCCAACCTCGATCCCTCGATCTCGAACGATGCGTTGATGACCCTGCTGGACAGCGATCCGACGGCCAAGGGTTACTTCGATGCCGCTCTCAACGGCGGGATCCCCGGCGCCCTGACCACAAGCGACACACCGAGCGAACTGTGGCCCTTCGCCGGCAACACCATCCCCGGTGGGGACCAGCCGCTCATCGGGAAGCTGCTGGACATCAATTCGGAGACCAACGGTCCAAGCACCACTGCCAACCTATGGGTGCTCGGAGCCACCGCACCGCTGTCGTCGGTGTGGACCCAGGCCCCCCTGGGGGTGGCATGGGATCTCCCCACCGCGGCCATCCAGAACGCCCAGGGCAGCTTCGTCTCCCCGACGCTGGCCGCCGCCCAGGCGGCTCAGTCCGATGCCAGTCTGGCCTCCACTTCGGATCCGACCACCAACAATCTCGTCACCTTCAACGCCAGCACCAGTGATGCCGCCGCCTACAACAGTGACCTCATGGAGGAGAGCTACCTGGTGGTGCCGACCACCGGGCTCACCGCGCCCAAGGCCGCCGCCCTGGCCCAGGTCGTGCGGTTCATCCTCGGAACCCAGGGCCAGAAGGACATCGCGAGCTTCGGATCGGCTCCGGCCACCCCGGCCATGCAGGCGGCCGGACTGAAGGTGGCGACGGAGCTCAACGCCGAGGCCACCGGTACCTCGGCGACGGCCGCAATCGGCAGCACCACCACCGGGGCGACCACGACCACCACCGCCGGGTCGGCCGCGTCCACTGGGGCGACAGGGGGCACCACGACGTCCAGTGGGTCCGGCGGCTCCAATGGCTCCGGCGGCTCCTCCGACTCGTCAGGGAGCGGATTGGCGTTCACCGGCAGCGCCCACGTGGGTGCCTGGGTCCTCCTCGGGGCGGCGATGATTGCAGCAGGTTCCATTCTGAGGCGACGCCTGAAGCGACGGGAGGCCCGATCGTGACCACCATCCAGCAGTCGCCCGGCGGTCCTTGGGAGCAGCCCCCCAACCCCTACGGCACTCCGGCGTACGGGACCCCCGCCTACGGACAGCCACCGCCCGGACAGCCCGTCTACGGAACCGCACCCCAACCGATGCAGGACGCGGCGGGCCGGTCGGGGCTACGGGCCACCAATGTCAGTGCCTGGTTCGGCTCGAAGAAGGTGCTCGAGCGGGTGTCACTGGCCATGGAGCCGGGCAAGGTAACCGCACTCATCGGTCCGTCGGGCTGTGGCAAGTCGACATTCCTCCGCATCCTCAACCGGATGCATGAGCTCATCCCCTCGGCGGCGTTGTCGGGCTCGGTGGAGTTGGACAACGTCGACATCTACGGGTCGGCGGTGCGGGTCACCGACACCCGGTTGCGGATCGGCATGGTGTTCCAGCGCCCCAACCCGTTTCCCTCGATGACCATCGCCCAGAACGTCCTGTCGGGGCTCCGGCTTTCCGGCACCAAGGTCCGGAACCCCGATGCCCTGGTGAAGGACTGCCTCGAGCGGGCTGGACTGTGGAAGGAGGCCCGCAACCGGCTGAACGAGGCCGGAGCAGCGCTGTCCGGTGGCCAGCAACAGCGGCTGTGCATCGCCCGAGCCCTGGCCGTGCGCCCGAAGGTGCTACTCATGGACGAGCCGTGCTCGGCGCTCGACCCCATCTCCACCAGTGTGATCGAGGGGACCATCAGGGAGTTGTGCCATGAGCTGACCATCGTCATCGTCACCCACAACATGCAGCAGGCCCAGCGGGTGTCCGACACCTGTGCCCTCTTTCTGGTCGACAGTGAGGGGGCGCCGGGCCACATCGTGGAGGCCGGCCCCACCCAGCAGGTGTTCGACCACCCGCGCGATCCGCGTACCTCCGACTACGTCCACGGGCGGTTCGGATGACCTCCCGCCCCCGGACTCGTTGCGGATGGCCTTCCCCGACAGGTGGAGGCGACCGTGACTGAGGCGATGTCGGTGCAGCACCGGGCCCCCCGCCGATCGATGCTCCGGTCCTGGCGCGACGAGTGGCGTTCCCGCTGGACCGACGCCTCCCAGAAGACCCGCACCCGGGTGCAGGTCACCGTGTTGTTGATCTCGGTCCTGGTGGCCTACAACTACTCGCTTTCCACCCTGCTCCAGACGGCCGACCAGCAGACCCCTTTGGCCTACATCAGCCTGGTGCCGGCCATCGCCCTGGCCCTGGCGGCCATACGGGCCCGCCCGCTCAAACCCGAGCCGCCGATCTACGACCGCCATGTCGACTACACCATCGGCATCCCGCTGATCCTGGCCGCTGTGGCCATCAATGAGCTGCTACCGGCCCGCATGTCCGCCATGTTCTGGGTCTACCGGGTCGACCTGCTCACCCTGCCCATCTTCGTGGCCGGGGCCGTGGCCATCATCTTCGGATCGAGGGTCCTGTGGCGGCAGAGGTTGGCCGTCCTCTTCCTCTTTCTGGCTTGGCCCTACCCCTACCAGAAGTACCTCCTGGGCGTGTTGAACGCGTTCACCACGCTCACACTCCTGGCCATGCAGAAGATCGCCGTGTGGACCCATCTGGCCAAGCCGGCAAGCTCGCTGGACAACACGCTCTTCGTGGTGACCCATCACGGTTCCACGTTCGCCCTCAGCGTGGTGTCGGCCTGTTCGGGGGTGAACGGCGTGGTGGGATTCCTCCTGGTCGGCTCGGCCTTCGCCGCCATTGTGCGTGGTCCGGTCCTGCGCAAGGTGCTGTGGTTGGCCGGTGGGATGGCCCTGCTCTGGGCCATCAACCTGGTGCGTATCACCTTCATCTTCTTCGCCGGCAAGGAGTGGGGCGAGTCGGTGGCCATCAACGTCTTCCACCCCTTCATCGGCCTGGTCACCTTCAGCCTGGGTGTGCTGGCCATGATCCTGCTCATCAAGCCCCTCGGGATGCATATCGCCATCGGCGAGAACGCGCCGGCACCGGCACCGGCACGGGCGCGGGATGCCAACGAACCGAAGCCCGTGCCCTCGCTCTTCGCCGAGGCTGAGGCTGAGGCACCCCAGAAGAGCAAAGTTCCCCTGGCCGTGCCGAAGGTCACCATGGCGATCGTGGCGGTGGTGATCGCCGCCCTTGTGGTGGGGATCAGCAACGTCGGGCTGCGTACCTACAACCTGGTGGCCGGGGTGACCGGGCAGGCCAAGCTGTTCGCCTACGTGCGGTATCCGTCGGCACCTCCGGGGTGGGTGGAGCAGTACGACACCAGCTACCAGTGGGCCAAGCCTCTGTTCGGCGATACCTCGGTCTGGAACCGGTACATCCTGCGGGCTGACGGCCCCGGCCCTCTGCGCACCAATGTCCCGGTGGTGGCTGATGTCATCAACACCCCGGACCTGTCCAGCTTCTCGGCCTACGGCGTAGAGAACTGCTACACATTCCACGGTTACGCCCTGGCCGACGTGGCTCAAGTGACTCTGGCCGGCGGCGTCACCGGCCAGGCCATGTCCTATACATCCCAACAGTTCGGGAGCTGGTCCATTGTGTACTGGATCGTCCCGGTCAAGATGACCGGTGGAGGCACCAACTACGAGCGGATCGTCCTCTATGTCCAGAACTCCGGCCAGGGGGCGGTGGTCAACGGCCTCACGACGGGGGACAACATCCACAACATCGGTGGGACGTTGAATCCGGCCAATCACGCCGACCGCGCCCTGATCAACAACCGGACCTTTCTGGTGGCGTTCGCCAAGAAGCTCATCGAGACCCAGGGCTACCTCGCCGACCACGCCAATCCGGCCTTAACCAATGGCGGGGTCAACGCCATCAGCTCGTGAAAAAGCAGGTCAGACGCGTGACTGGTTCACGGGAAGTTCACTTGACCGACCGGAACCCGTACCGGAGGCTAGGGGCGTGACGTCAGCCTGGGATTCCAATTCGGTTCCGCTGGCGCCGGATCAGCCGGCTCCGCCTCGATCCGTCCAGGGTCCGAATGGAGCCGCCCCTCAGGTACCGGGTGCACCTCCCGCCGCCCCGCCCGGTGCCGAGTGGGAGTACGTGGACCCGAGCACGAACCCATCGCTTTACGCCACCCAGCCCGTCCCTCCGGTTCCACAGCAGGCCACCTGGATGCCCAACGGCTCGCCCCCCCAGGCGCCGGTACCCCCTTCGCCGCCACCCAACACCGGCGACCAGTGGACGTACGCGGATCCGAGCGCGCACCCCTCGGTCCACGCCACCCAACCCGTTCCTTCCGTGCCGCAGCAGGCCGCCTGGGTACCGAACGGCACGCCCCCCCAGGCGCCGGTAGCCCCTTATCCGCCTCCGGCCGCCGCCGACGAGTGGGTGTACGGGGATCCGAACGCCAACCACACTCCGTATTCCGGGCCACCTCCTCAGCACCGCGCACCCCAGTCCGCGTGGGATCCGAACGCTCCGGCTCCCCAGGCCCCCTGGGATCCGAACGGGTCGCAGACCCAGTTCGTGGAGGGACCGCCAGCTGCACCGGCGTCAGCGGATCAGTGGGTGTACGTGGACCCGAGCGCGTACTCCAATCCCTATACCGAGCAGCCCGTGTACACCAGTGGACCACAGGTCATGCCCTCCGCCCTGCCGCTCGAGCCGGCGCCCGGCCCCCAGTACGGTCCTGACCCGACCACGACCTACCCGATGGGACCGGGTGCCTCGAACGGGGTGGGCTATCCGCACGCGGGGGCTCCGCCCGGCTATGGCGCAGCCGCGGCGACGGCCGCCCCGCCCGGCTATGGCGCAGCCGCGGCGACTGCCGCCCCGCCCGGGTACGGTCCGGCGCCGGTGGCCGGTTATCCAGACGTTCCGCCGGCCGGTTACGGTGCCGCGCCCCAGGCCGGATACGAAGCAGTGGCACCGGGGGGTTACGGTGTCGCGCCGCCGGGCTACGGCCCCCCGCCGGCACAGCCGGCGGACCCGCTGTTGGCGTCCAGCTACCAGCCGGAGGAGGGCGAGCTCAAGATCAAGGAGCGCCGCTCCTGGAAGACCTGGCAATTGCTGCTTGCGGTGGTGTTGGCTGCAGGCCTCGGTATGTGGTTCAACAGCCTCGGCGGCTCGTCCTCGGGAAACGCTGCCACCTCCGGTTCAGGCTCTGGCACCTACAAGTTACCCCCTGATGGCGCCACGGCCACCACCGCACCAGCAGGGGCTGCGGCGGCCGGGCACGGTTCCACTGCCACCACGGCGGCCGGTTCCACCAGCACCACCACTGCGGCTGGGACCACCGCCACTACCGCTGCCGGTGGGTCCACGGCTACCACGGCGCCCGCCGCCGTGGGGCCGGCGACGGTCCTCGTTCCTGAGACCACCCAGACCGGCAACTGGACCAGTCCCGCCTTCACCATCGCGGGCGGCACCTGGAACATCGGCTGGGCCTTCCAGTGTGCACCCGCGCCCACGGGGGGCCCTTCGTTCCAGATCTTCGTCGTCAACTCCGGGGCTGCCCCCGGCTCGACTCCTGCCGTGACCTCGACAGCAGCCTCGGGTCAATCGGTGAGCCCCGAGACCACGGCGGGAAGCCAACAGGTCATCGTGCAGACCACAGCGGCCTGCCGATGGGCGGTCAAGGTCACCGGTTCGAGCTCATAGACACACCGATCCCGGGGGCGTCGCACCGGTGGCCCCGGCCCCTCGTCAGGTCGACGCGCCGCGCTGCTGTCGCGCTACCGACTGGGCCGCCAACTTGGCGTTGAGCTCCTCGAAGTAGTCGTAGTTTCGCTTCGTAGCCCGATGGGGCTGTCGCACCGTGGAAACACGGACCATGAAGCGCGACGGTGGGGGCAGGGGAGCCATCGGCGCCGGGGGACCAGTCTCTGACACCGCGGCGATGAAGTCGTCGAACGGCCCAGTCAGCTCGGCCGACGTCACCGGCATGGTCGGTGAGACTGGCAGTGCCGACAGTGGGGGCGCAGCCGGCTCGGCAACAGAGGGACGGTAGGGAAAGTCGCTAGGCTCGGCACCGGTCAGGTCGATTTCGGTCCGCGGGATCAAACCGGCGGGCGGGGGAGCCATCGGCACAGGAGCCATCGGCACGGGGTCGACGTCGTTCACCTTTACGGAGTCAGGCGATTGTTCGATCCAGTGAACTGGCTCAGCCACCACCAATGGTGAGAACAGGTTCACGGATGGCGCGATGTCCTCCGGAGGCACGGGGGTGGGCGGGGACGGCAGAAACGTGGCCGTGTACAGACCCCGGAGGGCGATGGCCAGGTCTCGCTCCTGTCGCGACCAGTCTCGCACCCGATCTGCCACCGACAGCGTGATCCGCGTCGCAACCTGCGTCATTGTGTCCGTCTCGCAGTCTTTGTGGGTGAGGGACCGAAACTGATCCCACCGGTAGTCACCGGTCGATCAAACCACGCCAAGGTGAACGCCAGGTGAACGCCAGATGGAAAGATGAATCGCCACAGCTGAACTCTGGGTGAATACCCCTCTGACGTGCAATTTCCGCTGTCTATTGGGCGAATGAGGGTGTTAGCGTTCTGCTGTGAGGACCTCCGTGATGACCGAGGAAGAGGCGGACCTACGCCTCCAGGCCAGCATCGCCGGACTCTCCGACCGTGAGCCCCTGGTGTCGGCCAAGCGGATCCTCACCGACCGCCAACGCCGGTTGGGGGTGGCGTTCATCGTCCTCATTCTGGCCGGATGCGCAGTCAACCTGTTGGTCACCCTCTCGATTCTCGTCAGCGTCGTCACCCTCCTCTACGTGGCAGCGATCATCTATCGCCTGGCTCTCTTCCGCGCCTCGAACAATCCACAGACCACCGAGGTGGTCAGCGACGAAGAAGCGCGTGGCGTACCCGACGATCAGCTGCCGATCTACACAGTCATGATTCCCGCCTATCGCGAACCCGAAGTCATCAACGAACTCATCCAGCGGGTCTCCCAGTTCGAGTACCCACCCGACCGTCTTGACGTCAAACTGCTCATCGAAGCCGATGACGTCGACACCATCAAGGCCATCGACGAGGCCATGCCCGGCGATCAGTTTGAACTGGTGCTGGTCCCGGCGGCCGAGCCCCGGACCAAGCCCAAGGCGCTCAACTACGGGTTGACCCTGGCCCGAGGGGAACTTGTGGCCATCTACGACGCGGAGGACGAGCCCGAACCCCTCCAACTTCGTCGCGCCGTGGTGGCCATGCGACGACTCGGTCCCGATGTCGCCTGCGTGCAGGCCAAGCTCGATTATCACAATCCAATGCAGAACATGATCACCAAGTGGTTCACCATCGAGTACTCCCTATGGTTCTCGTTCTTCCTCCCCGGTCTGGCTTCCATGAACGCGCCCATACCGCTTGGGGGGACCTCAAACCACTTCCGCCGGGTCGTACTTCAGGCCCTTGGGGCGTGGGATCCCTACAACGTGACCGAGGATGCCGATCTCGGGATCCGGATGTTCCGTGAGGGCTATACCGTTCGGGTGCTCGAATCGAGCACGTTCGAGGAGGCGAATAGCGACTTCGTGAACTGGATGAAGCAACGGTCACGCTGGTTGAAGGGCTATCTGCAGACGTTCGCCGTCCACCTCCGCCAGCCCCGGGAGCTGCGCCGAGAGCTGGGATGGAAGGGCATGATGCACTTCGTCATGTTCGTGGGGGGTACGCCGATCCTGGCCATCGTGAACCCCATCTTCTGGTTCATGACCATCCTGTGGTTCGTGGCCCATCCGGTCTTCATACAGGAGCTGTTCCCAGCTCCCGTGTACTACCTCGGACTGGTCTCATGGGCCTTCGGCAACTTCCTGCTGGTCTACGTGACCATCATGAGTTGCCGTGTTGGCAAGCGGGGCGAGCTCCTCATCCCGGCACTGCTCGTTCCCCTGTACTGGGTGATGATGTCGATGGCTGCCGTCAAGGCCTTGAGTCAACTGGTGGGGGCCCCCACCTTCTGGGAGAAGACGGTGCACGGACTCCATCACGAGCCGCAGCCCGTCATCGCCGACGCTGCGTCGTGATTGCCGAGTTCTAGGAAGCGCCCATGGCTACATCGGTCTGGCACGAGGATCCACGTGACGGTATTCCGGTAGCGGATCATCGCGCCGAGGGAACGGATTCCTTCGAATCACATCTCCGTCAGATGCGGTTGGTCCGAAAGTTCGTGGCCCAGGCGATCGAGGAACAGAGCGGCGGGGGATCGCCGCCACTTTCCGAAGCGGAGTGGTCACGTCTGTGCGAGTCCGCTGGCAATGCGGATTCGGACGAGACGGCCATTGCCCGGGTTGTGATGCGGGCCTATGGATTGGAAGCAGAACCGAGCCCACGGTCGGCTACCGAGGAACTCCCGGAGCCCCCGTCGACGATTCTGCCTATGTCCCAGCACACAGTCGAGCAGCCTTCCTGGTCGGTACCCGTCGAAGCACCGCCGCAGTCGCTCGCCCCAGTTTTTGAACCCTCTGTGCGCGTAACTGCGATCGACCCGATTCCGGTCTCATTTGTGGGGAAGGCCTGGCCGCTGATCGACACCCCACCGAGTCAGGCTTCTTCCGGAGTGGCACCGTTCTCTCCGGCCCTGGCTCCGGTTCGGTCACCGGTTCCGGTTCCGGTTCCGGCACCGGTCTTCGCACCGGACCCCACACCGTCTGTACCAGTTGTCATGCCCCTTGTGCAGGGTGATCCGCTGCCGGCCGCTGCTCCGGTTGAGACACGCTCTACCCGCCGGCGTGCCCGCACCCGGGCGCCTATCCGGGTGATTGAGGACCGTCGACGGGAGCGACTGCTCACGGTGGCCTCCTGGGTTCGCAACATCGGTGCCATCATCCTGCTGTTCGTGGCGTGGCAGCTGTGGGGGACGGCCATTACTCAGCACCACAGCCAGACCGCGCTGGAGCACCAGTTCGCCGCCAAGATCCATCACGCTCCCGTCAAACCGCCGCCGGGGTTCACCCTCATACCGGCGACGACCCGCATCCCCGACCCCCCACAGGGAACAGTGATGGCACACCTGCAGATCCCCAAGATCAGCCTCGACCAATATGTCGTGTCGGGCACAGCTGAGGCCGATCTGGCCAAGGGTCCAGGACACTACCTGGGTACAGCCATGCCGGGCCAGGCCGGCAACGTGGCCATTGCCGGTCACCGGACGACCCACGGCGCGCCGTTCAACCGGTTGGCCGAGTTGGCCATCGGTGACCCGGTCTACCTCACCACGTCGTCGGGAAAGACCCTGACCTATATCGTGTCGGCCGTACCGGTAGCGGTATCGCCCTCGGACGTCACTGTCCTGAACAACTTCGGTGACGATCGGATCACCCTCACCACGTGCAACCCCGAGTACTCGGCGGTGCAGCGACTCATCGTGGTGGCGGCCTATCTGCCGCCGGGGGCAACCCACCCCGTGCCGATCGCCAAAGGCACGGGTAAGCCGTATGCATTGTCGCCGGCGGATGCCAGCGGTTGGAACACCACGCTCCTGCCGCTGGTGGCCATAGAGGTCCTGGCCCTTGCCGGACTGGGACTGGCGTACCGAAAGCTCTCGAAGGTCTACGGCCGGGGTGGGCGGTGGCTGATCCTCGGCCCGGTTTGGCTGGCACTGCTGCTGGCCCTGTTCGAGACGCTCACGAACTTCCTGCCGGCGGCGGTCTGATCTCTGGCCGGTCCCCTCGCATGGCAAGGGACCGGCTCGCGTAGTGGGCTGACCCGACCCGGGTTCAGCCGGCTGTGGGCGGAAGCGCCGACAGGTGCCCGGTGGCCGAAATGGGAGTATCGGCGTAGGACCCGGCCAGGACTCGGCGCAGCTGGACCAACTCGTCGACGAGCACCCGGTTGGTGGCGGCGAACTCCTCGATGGCCGAGCACAGGTTGGTGACGGCTTCGGGAGCAATCTGTGGGGCGGCTTGGGCAGCGACCTCCTCGGCCTCCCGCCTGGCCCTCGACACGATCGATGCCGCTTCGATCTGGGCATCGGCGATCACGGCCCGGGCCTGGCGCCTGGCGTCCTCAGCGGTCTCATCGGCGAATTGCTGGACCTTCATCATGATGTCGCCGATCTGGACTTCCGGCTGTGGCATTGGTACCGGCTCGACGTGCAGCGCCAGCGGTGGTGGCGAGGGTGCCGGCTGCCATACTCCGGAAGGCTGGGGATTGACGATCCCTGGAAGACCGGTGTCGTCCTCGTACGCGAATCCCATGACGTCTGCACCCTCCGGGGCGTATCGAAAGAGCCGAAGAGCGTCGTGCCCCCGTCTCGTCAGTAGCTGACCCCTCCACTGTACCGGCCAACATGGGTTCGGGCCAAGGGCGATTGGGTGTATTCCCTGCATACGGCAGGTGAACGTTAGGGAAACTGGCAGATCAGCGCACATCCGGCGGCCGGTCCCGGAGACGGGCCGCGTGCCGGGAATCCTGCACCGGCGAACGCGATTCGGATCTGTCGAAGCGGGTACGGGCAAAGCACGCTCACTTCATTCAAGTTGGCCACGGAATCCTCCGACAATTCACCCATGGCTCCTCCGCTTCCGGTCACGCCGATCGGTCGGAGCTCTGCGGGGCCGGTCTGCGTTCCTGAACTCGGTTCCGAGTCGAACAGTGGGCGTCGTCGATATCCCCTGGTCCCGCTACTGAGAACCGGTGTAATCGCCCTGGTCGTGATCCTCGGTGTCGCTTCATCGGGCTTCGCCGCCTCCCGAGATTCCGCATCTGACGCGTTGCAATCACCAAAGCTGACGCACACCACCAAGTCCACTCATCCCACGCCTTCGCCTTCTGTGGCTCTGGCTGCCAATGGAACCTCAACGACAACTCCGGTGACCTCAACGACGTCGTCGACCCCCGCTTCATCGGTCCTACGTTCACCCAGCTCGACTGCGCCGGCGATCGTGGCCACCACGACGCCGACCCCTTCGGTCTCCAACGGTCCCATCATCCAGGCATCGGGCACCCAGCTCTATCTGAACGGCTCTCCGTACCACTTCGTCGGGGTGAACGCCTATGAGGCGGGTACGGACTGGGGGACCAATGCCGGTTGCGGTGCCGATCTGAGCGATGCCCAGATGAACCAGTTGTTTGCGTCCCTACCGCCCAATTCGCTGGTGCGGTTCTGGGCCTTCCAGGGAACCATCGCCACCAACATCAACACCGACCAACTCGACTGGGCACCGATCGACCGGGTGTTCGCGGCCGCCGCCGCCCACGACCAGCGGCTCATCGTCGTCATCTCGGACCAGGGGGGAACCTGTGACGGTGGTCATTGGCAGGACCCGTCCTGGTACGCCGGAGGGTTCAAGGACGTCTTCGACGATCCCACCACTACCGATGGCACTGACCACACGCCGCTGTCCTACTGGGACTATCTCCAGGATATCGTCAGCAGGTACGCGTCGTCACCCGCCCTGGGTATGTGGGAGCCCATGTCCGAGGCGGAGGCGTCCACCTGTTCTCCCCAGTACGAGCCGACCAACTGCAGCGGGCATCAGACCTGTCCCAATGAGGGCGTGGCGGCGGCGGCACTCCGCTACTTCTTCGACACCGTCGGTGCCGAGATCCATGCCCTCGACCCCAAGCATCTCGTGGAGAGCGGTCTGCTCGGAGGAGGCCAATGCGGGACCCAGGGATCTGACTACCAGTATGTTTCGGCCAGCCCCGGTATAGACGTGCTCTCCTACCACGACTACTACGGCACACCGGCCCTCGGAGGAGACCAGTGGAACGGACTGGACGTACGGTTCGCCCAGATGGCATCTCTGGACAAGCCGATCATCGCGGGCGAAACCGGGCTGATGGCGGGGACTGGTGCCGGTTGCACAAGCGATGCGGATCGCGACGCCCTATTTGCCGCCAAGGAGCGGGCACAACTGGCGGCCGGAAACAGCGGCATGCTCATATGGGACTGGGTTCCGGATCCTTCCAACACATGCAGTTATGACGTTGCGCCCTCGGACGTGATCATGCAACCGGGCGGAGTCGTCGGCTGAGCCGGCCGACACCAAGCACTCCTTATTCGGCTGATGTGCCGGCCCGGAATCTCAACCGGTTCACCGATATGTGACATCCGGGTGAACACTTATCAGCGGCAATAACTGTCGGCGCTTCTCCGAGCCATTTCGGGCGCGCATTGTTGCCGATACGTGAATCCGACGGCACAAAATGGCCGAACCCCTTGATGACTCCTAGGCTTCGGTCCAATGTCCCTGCCGAGAATGATGGGGTTGCCGCCGGTCATCGTTGGGCACCGGTAGGCCCCATGTGATGAAGAGACAAGTTTCCTCGCGGTGCGTGCCACTGCTGATCGGATTGGTTTTGTTGGTCTCGTCGGTGGTGTGGGCGGTCGTCATCGATGCGGAGACAGTTGCGCCGACCCCTTCGGTCTCCAACGGTCCCATCATCCAGGCATCGGGCACCCAGCTCTATCTGAACGGCTCTCCGTACCACTTCGTCGGGGTGAACGCCTATGAGGCGGGTACGGACTGGGGGACCAATGCCGGTTGCGGTGCCGATCTGAGCGATGCCCAGATGAACCAGTTGTTTGCGTCCCTACCGCCCAATTCGCTGGTGCGGTTCTGGGCCTTCCAGGGAACCATCGCCACCAACATCAACACCGACCAACTCGACTGGGCACCGATCGACCGGGTGTTCGCGGCCGCCGCCGCCCACGACCAGCGGCTCATCGTCGTCATCTCGGACCAGGGGGGAACCTGTGACGGTGGTCATTGGCAGGACCCGTCCTGGTACGCCGGAGGGTTCAAGGACGTCTTCGACGATCCCACCACTACCGATGGCACTGACCACACGCCGCTGTCCTACTGGGACTATCTGCAGGACATCGTCAGCAGGTACGCGTCCTCACCCGCCCTGGGCATGTGGGAGCCCATGTCCGAGGCGGAGGCGTCCACCTGTTCTCCCCAGTACGAGCCGACCAACTGCAGCGGGCATCAGACCTGTCCCAATGAGGGCGTGGCGGCGGCGGCACTCCGCTACTTCTTCGACACCGTCGGTGCCGAGATCCATGCCCTCGACCCCAAGCATCTCGTGGAGAGCGGTCTGCTCGGAGGAGGCCAATGCGGGACCCAGGGATCTGACTACCAGTATGTTTCGGCCAGCCCCGGTATAGACGTGCTCTCCTATCACGACTACTGGGGACCCAAACCCATCGGGGGGGATCGATTCAATGGGATGGCGGTGCGCTTTAAACAGACACTTTCCCTGGGCAAGCCGATCATCGCAGGAGAGGTGGGTCTCATGGCGGGAACCGCTCGTGGCTGCACCAGCGATCAGACCCGTGACGAAGAGTTCCGCGCCAAGGAACGTGCTCAATCGCGAGCTGGAAGCAGTGGGCAGCTCATTTGGAACTGGGTGCCAGCCGTCTCAACATCATGCAGCTATGACCTGGCTCCATCTGATCCCGCGTTGTTGTCTGGGGGAGCCGTTGCGAAACTTTCTGCGCCGAGCTCTACGGGGGCAGGCTCAAGGCGTAATCGCACATGAATGCTGAGTTGGCAGAATGGTGAACTGCTTGAATCCGAGGTGAAGACCTAACTATCACCAAAGATCCGGAAGAAAACCCGGAGGGCGACTGTTACTGTGCCGCAGTGTCCAACCGCAGGTCAGCCTTGGCACTGCTCCACATGGGCAATATTACAGTTCCCGCGTTGGTGCGTAATGCTGATCCAGGATGGCCCGGGTCAACATGGTAAGGCCAGTGCCACCTTCGGCTCATACATTTGTCCGGGTATCCCAGCGCCAGGACAGCGGTCACACTCGCTCGGGTCTCGGTCCGTGACGCCACGCAGCCAAGTTAGCGACACTGGGTGAAAACGGGCTGAACTCTGGGTGAACCTTCGGAATCTGCTGATGGGCGGCCCGATCGGCACAGTACCGTGAGTGAGATGTCCACGAGCAGGAGCCGGCAATGACGCTGACCAGCGCGCCCCCTGCCTGGCAACCGATGCAGGAGCCGGTTCCCACCCCACCGAAGGAGCACGGTCGAGGGAGGCGCATCGAGGGCGTCGTCGTGTTCGGGCTCTCATTTGTCGCTTATTTCACGGTGGCGATGCTCCTCGATTTCAAGTATCACTCGTTCGTCGGAGACGCCGTTGCCCGAATGGCGAACGGGTTCTACATCCTTCACTCCCGGGACCCTCACCTTGCCGCTGTCGGGTTCGTCTGGAACCCTCTATCGAGCGTGGCCGACCTTCCACTGCTGCTGTTCAACAGTTGGTTCCCGGTGCTTGCATCCCACAACGTGGCTGGCACGACCGTCTCGTCTGTTGCCATGGCCGCCGCTGCTTACCAGCTCTGGGCTCTTTTGCGGGAGTGGGGTGTTCGCGCTGCGCCTCGGCTGGTCCTTACCGCCTTCTTCTCATTCAATCCGATGGTCCTCTACTTCGGAGGCAATGGAATGAGCGAGGCGCTGTACCTGTTCTGCATGCTGGCGGCCGCTCGCTATCTCAGCCGGTGGCTCAAGAAGAATGACCTCCAGTCTCTCGTCTATGCCGCTATCGCCTTGGGCTTTGGCTATCTGGAGCGGTCGGAGCCGATCGCCGCGGCTGCGCTCGCAGTACCCCTCATCTTCCTGGTGACCTTTGCTCGGTCGTCCGAGGACCGACGTCGCCGCATCTGGGCCGGTATGACCGACGTGACCATCTTTCTGCTCCCCATCGTCACAGCCTTTATCGGCTGGGCGGTGGTGGGCTATGTGATCACCGGAGCACCCTTCCAGCAGTTCACTTCTAAGTACGGCAATGCCACCCTCCTCACAAACTCCGGGCAGAAGGCGACCACCTTGCACTTTCGCTTGCTGCACGAGGTCAAGGCCATCACCTACATGGCCCCATTCCTTTTATTGATTGTGGTTCTCGCCATCGTCGTCGCCGTGATCCGACGCAACATCGGAGTGGCCAGTGTCATCCTGATCCTCGGCGGCGGCCTTGGGTTCACCCTGGCCTCCTATGCCGCCGATGCAATCTTTGACTGGTACCGCTACTACATCCTTGTTGCGCCCATCGCGGTTCTTCTCGTCGGAAGCCTTTTCGCCGTTCCCGTGCGGCTGAAACAGCCGGGAGAGGAATCAGCTGCCCTACCGTCGGCACCACCGAGGAGCAGCTTGCCGCTCGGACGCAGGATTGCAGGGAGTATCGCCGCCTGCGCAGTCGCCGTCGTCCTTCTGGGAGCGTCCTTCCCGAGCACGGGCATGGCCATGACCAACTACAACATGGCTCCCGACGTCGTGCAGTACACGGGGTACTTCTTCTTTCCGGACCACCCCCTGAATATCAACACTTATCAGGCGAAATATGCCTACGCACAGGTCGTATCGATGTCCAGGTACCTCGATAACGGGCACTTCGCCAATGGGGACATCGTCGTCGACAACGCCAATAGCTGCATTCCGAACGTGGACACCAATGTCACCAACCCCCGTATATTCGTGATCCACAACGACCGGGACTTTCAGCGCGTCCTTGCTGATCCGTTGGTCTTCCACGCCCACTATCTGCTGGCGGGTCACGTGTCGGATAGCGATGCAATCCGTGCGCAGTATCCGAATCTCGCAACAGCGCGCTGGGTCAAGCTGGTCCACACCTTCAACTACCCGGCGGGAGGCTTCTGCGACGGGTTCAAACTCTATGAGGTTATCGGTCACCCGTCCCAGAACTATTGACCCTCCAGGGTGAACTCGGTCTCATATCCAGGCGAATATGGCACTCACACCCGCAGCCGTCGCACTGGCGCTCGAAGCCTATGAAGCCGCCTGGAGCGATCTGGTGATGGGTCGGATCGTGACCTCGCCCCTTGGCGAGCATCGTGGACTCGGCCGCCCACGCCTCCTCGCTCATCGAGTGGGCGCCTCTCTCTTGAGCCGCTGACCGCCATCTGCGGCGGGTCCTGACCGTGCGCGGCTTGGGACCCTCCGTCTAGCGAATACGTCTGTCAGTCATTTGTAGTGAACAAAGACGGCGTCAGGCGTACGTTGCGACGGCAAAGAAAGCAATCCAGATCAGACCGTAGATCTGAAGTCGGTGGTCGTGAATTGCCAGATCCTCTGGGGCCGAACCTTTGCCTGAATCGAGCTGGCGAACGAGATGCAGAACAGCGATGACGAATGGAATTATCGAAAGCTGGAACCAGACTGGGTCGTGCCCGCCGTGAAGGGTCGAGGAGCGTTCGAACGCCCAAAGACAGTAGCCAGTCACGGTTACGCCGGCCGAAAGAGTAAGTACGGCACGTAAAAATTCAGGCGTATAGAGCCCAAGGGTTTGCCGCACGGCACTGTGATCAACCCGAACCTCGTCCAGAATCTGCTTTTCTCCGGAGCGTTTTCCCGTAACCACCAGTAACGAGCCGAAGGACGCGACGATAATGAACCAGTTGGAGAGAGGAACGCCTGTTGCCACTCCACCGGCCACGGCTCGGAGGACAAATCCGGCACACACCAAGGCTAGATCGAGGATCGGCTCATTTTTGAGACCCAACGAGTACCCGATGTTGGCCGCCGCATACAACATCATCACGATGGCCATGTCGTAGCCAGCCAAGACTCCGGCCAGGACAATCGAAATGGCCAGAAGTGTGCTGCCGATAACAAGGGCCAGAGCCACTGGAACGGCCCCACAGGCGACTGGTCGAAACCGTTTGACGGGATGCATGCGATCTGCTTGTTTGTCCATGGCATCATTCAGGAAGTACGTCCCTGACGCCGCAAGACAGAAGATGCCAAAGGCCGCGGTGGCATGCCACAGAATGCTCCAGTGCAGAAGTACACCGCCGGCAGCCGGGGCAACGAAAACAAGGATATTTTTGATCCACTGATGTGGTCGAGCGAGACGTATCAGCCCTCCTCTGAGGCCTACCGTTGTCTCACTTGAATCCGCCGCCGGTTCACTGTCAGTGCCCAGGGGCGAAACCGACATTTCAGCGGCCTGACCAGATGGAACAACTGAGGGAAGAGTCGGAAGGGCAGTCTCACCGCCAGCCGCGCTCGTGGAACTGGCGTGAATCGTGAGAGAACTGAATCCGGGACTTGTCGAACTAGTGGCGCCTGATTGAACGAAGGTCCTGGGATCGTCTTGGTCTACGAGGATCCGGTCTTCATTGTCGCTCCATTGGTCCGCACGGGATTCGATCGGATCCACATGCGCCTCCTTACCCTGGCCGTAAAGCGAATGTAACGAAGCGACACAATCTGTGGGTTACAGCAATGTCATGAAGAGATGAACCTTGTGCCACACCCACGTGAGGTGGGCATGAATCTCAGGCTGTCCGGCCCGCCAACGTTGGAACAGCCGCTGGCATCGACCGGAACGGCAAGGACTGGTTGCAACACCGCACGACGACCTGGTCAAGTCGATGGGCATCGACGGGATGTCCAAGTCCCAGGTCTCCGAGCTGGCCAAGAACCTCGACCAGAAGGTGGCTGAGTTCCGCAACCGGCCCCTCGACGCCGGGCCCTACACCTACGTCTGGCTGGACGCCCTGTTCCACAAGGTCCGAGAGGGTGGCCGGGTGGTGAGCGTGGCCACGGTGATCGCCACTGGCGTCAACGCCGACGGCCACCGGGAGGTGCTCGGCGTCGACGTGTTCACCACCGAGGACGGGGCCGGCTGGATGGCCTTTCTGCGGGGCCTGGTGGCCCGAGGGCTGTCCGGGGTGGCGCTCGTCATCTCCGACGCCCATGAGGGCCTGAAGAACGCCATCGCCTCGGTGCTGCCGGGAGCGTCTTGGCAGCGGTGTCGGACCCACGCCATGCGGAACCTGTTGACCCGGGTGCCCAAGGCGGCCCAGGCCATGGTGGCCACCTTGGTGCGCACGGTGTTCGCCCAGTCCGACCCCGCCGGCCTCCGGTCGCCTCGGCCAGGACTTTCAATGCCGTTCCGCTCCGACATGCGCGAGTCTGGACCCACGTCGTACCGGTAGGAGCGGGAGCCCCGCTGGAGTGTGGAGCGCAGACCCGGCGCGTCCTTGGTCACCAGCAGTCCGACGCCCTCACCGATAGGACCATCCCACGGACCCTCAGGGTCGTCCCCCGCACTCAGCCTGACCAGCGAAGCCGACGGGTCGCGCCACCGATCTCGGTCACCCTCCGTGGGCATCGGCGCCAATGCCCGGTCGGGACTGACGGCGCCGACGGCGCTGACGTGACCCCGACGGGACCCCCAATCGACCATTGACCCACCGCCCGCCCAGGCATACCATGGCCCCTGCAGGACAGTAGGCCGCTCCAAGTGGGTGGTGTTGGCACAGCGGCGGATTCACTCGAGGAGAACCTCACGTGCACTGGCCTGACCGATCGGGGGGACACGGGCGAATCTCGGCTACCCAGCGTGATGCCCGTTTCCCTGAGGGCGAGGGTTCCCGTATCGACCCTCCCGTTCGTGTACCGTTTGTCGCGGTGGGACGGCGCACGACTCAATTGACCATCTCCTCCGGAGTCGGGGGAGCCCCAAGTTCGCAGTTGCGAAGGACGTAAACGGGTCGCAACTCCTCATCCACCGGGTCCCCCGACGCTGGCTGCCCCCCTGCCCCTCGTGGTGGTCGGCGCCGGGGACCCGGCGGGCTCTCCCTGCCGGGATCGAGCCCCCACCACCGTCGCCCGTCGGGCTCAGCGTGTGGTCGGCATCCAGTCCGCGCGAGTGGCCTCGTAGGCCTCGATCTCGTCCTCGTACCGGAGCGTCAGACCGATGTCGTCCCACCCGTTCAACAGGCGGGACCGGGTGAACTCGTCCATGGGGAACTCCACCTCGATCCCCGCCTGCACGGCCTCGAGCGTCCCCCGCTCGATGTCGATGGTGATCTGCATGGCCGGCTCGGCGAGGACGGCGTCGAGCAGTAGCCGTCCGGTCAGTGCGTCGACCTGGACCGGCACCAGACCCGCCTTGGTGCAGTTGTTGCGGAAGATGTCGCCGAATTTCGGCGAGACCACGGCGTCGAACCCGTAGTCCTGCAGGGCCCACACGGCATGCTCCCTCGAGGACCCTGTTCCGAAGTTGGGCCCGGCCACCAGAATGGTGGCTCCGGCGTAGATCTCCTGGTTGAGGACGAAATCGCGGTCGTCGCGCCACTCGGCGAACAGCCCGGCCCCGAAGCCGGTGCGCTCCACCCGCTTCAGCCAGTCGGACGGGATGATCTGGTCGGTGTCCACGTCGGAGCGGTCGAGGGGCACGGCCCGCCCGCTGACCAGTTGCATCGCCTTCATGACGGCACAACCTTCAATGTGTGCACGCCCCTCATGAGTCGAGCTCCCCGGGCGTGGCGAAGTGGCCGGCCACCGCGGTGGCGGCCGCCACGGCGGGGGAGACCAGGTGGGTGCGCCCGCCGCGACCCTGGCGGCCCTCGAAGTTCCGGTTGGACGTCGACGCCGCCCGCTCGCCCGGGGCCAGCTTGTCGGGGTTCATGGCCAGACACATCGAGCACCCCGGCTGGCGCCAGTCGAAGCCGGCGGCGGTGAACACCGCGTCCAGTCCCTCCGACTCGGCCTGGGCCTTCACCCGGTGGGAGCCGGGCACCACCATGGCCCGCAGGCCGGAGCGGACCTTCCGTCCCCGCAGCACGTCGGCGGCGGCCCGGAGGTCCTCGATGCGCCCGTTGGTGCACGAGCCGATGAACACGGTGTCGACGGCGATGTCGTGCATCGGTGTCCCTGCCACCAGCCCCATGTACTCGAGGGCGCGGTTGGCGGCGTCCTGCTCGGTGTCGTCCTCGATGGCGGCCGGGTCGGGCACCGAGCCGTCGATGCGGGTGACCTGGGCCGGGTTGGTGCCCCAGGTGACGTAGGGCGCCAACCTCGAGGCGTCGACGTGGACCTCGCGGTCGAAGCTGGCGCCGTCATCGGTGGGGAGGGACCGCCACGCCGACAGCGCCTCCTCCCACGCCGTCCCCTTGGGGGCGTGGTCCCTACCCTCGAGGTAGGCGAAGGTGGTGTCGTCGGGGGCGATCATGCCGGCCCGGGCGCCCGCCTCGATGGACATGTTGCACACCGTCATCCGTCCCTCCATGGAGAGGCCGGTGACGGCGGAACCGCGGTACTCGATGATGTGGCCCGATCCGCCCCCGGTGCCGATCTGCCCGATGATGGCCAGCACCAGATCCTTGGCCGTCACCCCGGCCGGAAGGGCGCCGTCCACGGTGACGGCCATGGAGGCCGGCCGGCGCTGGGGCAGGGTCTGGGTGGCCAGAACGTGCTCCACCTCGCTGGTGCCGATGCCGAAGGCCAGGGCCCCGAAGGCACCGTGGGTCGAGGTGTGGCTGTCCCCGCACACGATGGTCATGCCCGGCTGGGTCAGGCCCTGCTCGGGACCGATGATGTGGACGATGCCCTGGTCGGCGTGGCCCATGGGGTAGCAGGTGATCCCGAACTCGGAGCAGTTGGCCGCCAGCACCTCCAGCTGCTTGGCCGAGATGGGGTCGGCCACCGGCTTGTCGATGTCGACGGTGGGCACGTTGTGGTCGGCGGTGGCGATGGTCAGGTCGGGCCGGTGGACCCCCCGGCCGGCCAGGCGCAGGCCGTCGAAGGCCTGGGGGGAGGTGACCTCGTGGACGAGGTGGAGGTCGATGAAGATGACGTCGGGCTCGTCGGCCGTCCCGGCGTGGACCACGTGGCGGTCCCAGACTTTTTCGGACAGGGTCCGGGGGTTGTCGGTCATCTCAGGTTCCTATGCTGACGATCTGGACCTTGAGGGTACCCCCGGGGGCGGCATATTCGACCGCGTCCCCTGAGGCGTGCCCGAGGAGGGCCTGGCCCAGCGGCGAGCCCGGCGACACCACGGTCAGGTCCCCCTGTCGCTCCTCGATGGAGCCCACGAAGAAGTCGGTGGTGTCGTCCTCGTCGTCCCCGTCGTAGCGGAGGGTGACCACGGTGCCCGGGGCCACCGTCCCGTCCGCCGACTGGCTGGCGTCCACCACCGTGGCCGTCTTGAGCAGGCGCTGGAGCATCCGGATCCGGGACTCCATCTTCCCCTGGGCGTCCTTGGCCGCGTGATAATCACCGTTCTCGGACAGGTCGCCCAGCGCCCGGGCCGTCTCGATGGCGGCGGCGATCTCCACCCGTCCCCGGGTGGTCAGGTCCTCCAACTCGGCCTGGAGCCGGTCGTAGGTGTCCCGCGTCAGTTGGGTGTCCGAGGAGTCACTCACGGCACAACAGGCTACTCGGGGTGGCGTTCAGGACGAACGGGTCAGCGAGTAGTGCTCGGCGTCGAACCGGCGGGTGCGCTGGCGGTAGCGCCAGGTGAAGTCGGGCCACAGGGTGGTGTTGCGCCCCGTGCCGTCGAGATACCAGCTCGAGCAGCCCGAGTTCCACACCGACCGGGCCAGCTTGGCCTGGACCTCCACGTTGAAGGCCTCCACGGTGTCGGGGTCCACCGAGAAGGAGTCGAAGGATCGGGCCGCCATGGTCTTCAGGGCGTCCACGACGTAGTTGGTCTGGGACTCCATCATGAACACCATGGAGGAGTGGCCGAGCCCGGTGTTCGGGCCCACCATGACGAAGAGGTTGGGGAAGCCGGCCAGGGTGGTGCCGAGGTAGGCGGTCGGACTGCCGGCCCAGTGCTCGGCCAGGCTGCGCCCGTCGGCACCGTGGACCTGTCGGGCAATGGGCGGCGCGGTCACGGTGAAGCCGGTGCCCAAGATGATGGTGTCGACCGGTCGCGCGGTCCCGTCCGCGGTGACCACGGCGTCCGCCGTCACCTCCCGGATCGGATCGGTCACCAGGTCCACATTGGTCCGGGTCAGGGCCGGGTAGTAGTCGTTGGACAACAGCACCCGTTTGCACCCGAGGAGGTAGTCCGGGGTGAGCCGGGCCCGCAGGTCGGGATCGGCCACCTGGTCGGCGAGGTGCCGGCGGGCGCCCGCCGACGCGTACCGGGCCAGGCGGGGCTCCTTGGCCATCATCACCACCATCAGCTCCCGGGTCCAGTAGATCCGGGCCCGACCGATCCGCATGGCCGACGGCCAGTGCCGGAACAGCCACCGCTCCCGGGAGGTGAAGGCCCGGTCGGGCCGGGGCATGACCCACGGCGGGGTCCGCTGGAAGACGCTGAGGTGCTGCACCTGGGGCTGGATCCGGGGGACGAACTGGATGGCCGACGCCCCGGTCCCGATGACCGCCACCCGCTCGCCGGACAGGTCGTGGTCGTGGCGCCACCGGGCCGAGTGGAAGACCGTGCCGCCGAAACGGTCGAGGCCCTCGAGGGACGGCGTCGACGGGGTGCTGAGGAACCCGGTGGCCAGGACGCACAGGTCGGCGGTGACCTCCCCGTCGGGGGTGGTCACCCGCCAGCGGCGGGCGACCCGGTCCCAGCGGGCCCCGGTGACCTCGGTGTTGAAGCGGACGAGGCGCTTCACGTTGGTGCGCTCGGCCACGGTCCGCAGGTACTCCTCGATCTCCGGCTGGGGGGCGAAGGTGCGGGTCCACTCCGGGTTGGGCTGCGACGACAGGGAGTAGAGGAGGGAGGGCACGTCGCACTGGCACCCGGGATACGTGTTGACGTACCAGGTACCTCCGAGGTCGTCCTCCTTCTCGAGGATGACCACGTCGTCGATCCCCTCGGCCAGGAGTCGGACGGCCAGACCGATACCGCCGAACCCGGCTCCGATGATGACCACCCGGTGATGGTCGGCACCGGCCGGGAGTCGGTCCCCGGTACCGGCGGGACCGGTGTCGGTGGACGGGTCGACCTCGACGGTGTCGGCGGGCGGGGGGGTCACGCCCTCAGTCTTACCGCAGCGGCTTGTCCAGTCGCTCCCGCCCCCACATCGTGGGCCTCGAACGGCGCCGCGGAAGGTGCTTAGCTGGACGGAAGACCACACGCACCAGACCACGGACCAAAGGAGCGGGTATGCCCACCAATCCGACTGTGACCGTCCTCGGCGCCGGGGCCCTCGGGGCGGCCATGGCCGCCCGACTGGGTGAGACCGGCCATCAGGTCCGACTGTGGAACCGAACGGCCGATCGGGCCCGGGCGGCGGCGGACGGCACGGCCGGGGTCACGGCCGTCGAGGCCGTGGATGAGGCGGTGGCGGGATCCACTGCGGTCCTCACCGTCCTCCGCGACGGCGACGCCGTGTCCGGGGTCATGGCCGATGCCCTGGGGGCGATGGACGACGGGGCGGTGTGGATCCAGGCCAGCACGGTCGGACCCGAGCATGCCCGGGCTCTGGCCGACCTGGCCCGGCAACACCACGTCGGGTATCTCGACGCACCGGTCTCCGGATCCACGGTCCCGGCCCGTCAAGGCTCCCTGGTCTGGCTCGTGGCCGGGGAGGAGAGTGTGCTCGCCCGGGTACGGGCCATCCTGGAGTCCCTGGGCTCCACGGTGTTGCACGTGGGCACCGGTGTGGAGGGGAGCTCCGTCAAACTGGCCGTCAACGCCTGGCTGGCGGCCTCGACGGTGGCCATCAGCGATGTCCTGGCCCTGTGCGACTCGCTGGGCATCGACCATGCCATCCTCGTGGACGCCATCGAGGCCGGTCCCCTGGCCATGCCCTATGCGTTGGGGAAGATCCGGATGATGGACGCCCACTCCTTCGAGCCCGGATTCGCCGTCCGTCTGGCCCTGAAGGACGTCGACCTGTCCCTCGCCACCGTCAGTCTCACCCCACTGCTCCAGGCGGTCCGGGACCGCCTGGAGCAGACCGTGGCGGCCGGGCACGGCGACGAGGACATCGCCGCCGTCGACTTCCTCCGCGGGGGCAGCTGAGGCCGGCGTCGAGCGCGCCGTCGCTCGGCCGCCGCCGTCCCTCGAGGGTGCGCGTGGACGCCGACAACCCGGCCGGGTCGGGAGCCGTCGGGTGACGGTGCCGGCACCACAAGACGGCAAGAAAAGATGTTCACAAAGTTGTCATATTGCCGCTAGGGTCACAATTGAGCCAGGGGGGACTTGGCTCGGCCACGAAGATCCGTGGTGTTAGGCAAGGGGGAAAGCATGAGAGTTACAAGGAAGCGGGCGGTTGCGAGCATCATCGCCGCCTTTGGCCTTCTGGTGGCGGTCTGCGGCATCGGCAGTTCGCCGGTCGGCGCGGCCACGACACCGAATATCAGTACATCGTCGTTCGCCTTGAACTTCACTGCCATGACCAAACTGAAGGGCCTGGCCAAGGAAGGCAAGGGGAAGGTCGCCGTGATCCTTCCCGACACCGTCTCGTCGGCCCGGTACACGGAGTTCGACGCCCCCTATCTGAAAGAGGCCTTCACCAAGGCCGGTATGAGCTCGTCGCAGTTCACCATCCAGAACGCCCAGGGCAGTGACGCCACCCAGCTCACCGACGCCCAGTCGGCCATCTCCGCCGGGGCCAGCGTGCTGGTGGTCGACGCGCTGGACTCCGGAGTGGGAGTGTCCATCGAGTCCTACGCCAAGTCGCACGGCGTGGCCGTCATCGACTACGACCGCCTCGTGCTGGGCGGCAGCCGCAAGTTCTACGTGAGCTTCGACAACGTGAGGGTGGGCACCCTGATCGGAAACGGCCTGGTGTCGTGCGTAGCCAACTGGAAGGTGGCCAAGCCGCAGGTTGCGGTCATGGTGGGCTCGCCCACCGACAACAACGCCACCCTGTTCGCCCAGGGGTACGACGCGGTGCTGGCACCGAAGTTCAGGTCCGGGGCCTACATCAAGGCGGCCACTCCGGCCGGCACCTGGGACCCGCCCACCGCTGAGACCGAGTTCCAGCAGGCGCTCACCGCCCACCCCGGCATCAATGCCGCCGTGGTGCCCAACGACGAGAACGCCGCGCCGATTATCACCTACCTGAAGACGCTGGGGACGCCGGCCAACAAGTTCCCGATCACCGGCCAGGACGCCACCCTGATCGGCATCCAGAACATCATCTCCGGCTACCAGTGCGGCACGGTCTACAAGCCGATCTACCTGGAGGCCCAGGCGGCGGCAGCGCTGGCCCTGTACCTGCGGGCCGGCAAGCCCGTACCCGCCTCCCTGGCCAACGGCACGGCCAAGGACACGGTTTCCCACACGACGGTCAAGTCGGTGCTGCTCAAGCCGGAGTACGTCATCCCGACCAACGTCGAGCAGACCGTGGTCAAGGACGGGTTCGTGCCCGCCTCTCAAATCTGCGTCGGTGCCTTCGCCGCCGACTGCACCAAGTACGGGATCAGCTGATCCCGTGAGCCCCACCGGCCGGTCACCCTCCGCTCTGGCATGACCACCACTGCCGAACGCGGCAGTGGTGGGCCACCGGAGGTGGCCGACCAACCCCTGCTGAGCCTGCACGGCATCACCAAGAACTTCGGTGCCGTGCAGGCGCTGCGGGGGGTCGATCTGGACATACTCCCCGGCAAGATCACCGCGCTGGTCGGTGACAACGGTGCGGGAAAATCGACCATGATCAAGACGATCTCGGGGATCTGGTCGCCGACGGCCGGAGAGATGCGCTGGAACGGTGAGGTGGTCACCCCCCGCACCCCCCGGGATGCCGACGCCCTGGGCATCGCCACCGTGTACCAGGACCTCGCCCTGTGCGACAACCTGGACATCGTCCAGAACATGTTCCTCGGCCACGAGCTGTTGCGGCACCGGCTGCTGGACGAGACGACGATGGAGAAGACAGCCAAGCAGACGCTGGCCGACCTGTCGGTGACCACGGTCTCCTCGGTCCGCCAGCTGGTCGGATCGCTCTCCGGCGGCCAGAGGCAGTCGGTGGCGGTGGCCCGGGCCGTCATGCGCGACGCCAGGCTGGTGATCATGGACGAGCCGACGGCCGCCCTCGGTGTCTCGCAGACCGCCCAGGTGCTCGACCTGATCCGCCGGCTGGGCGAGCGGGGGATCGCCGTCCTGGTGGTGTCCCACAATCTCTCCGACGTGTTCTCCGTGGCCGATCGGCTGGCCGTGCTCTACCTGGGCTCGCTGGTCAGCAGCGGGCCCATCGCCGAGTACGACACCCAGAGCGCGGTCGAGTTGATCACCACCGGCCACCTCCACGCCGATGGAACCCCGGTGGGTGGGCTCCCGGGGAACCAGTCCCACCCTCTCGAGCAGAATTCCGCCGTCCACGACTCGAACACGACACCTCCGGGAGGTTGACGCCGATGCCCCCGCCCGAGACCCCGCCCGTCTCCACCGCACCGGATCCGGCCCCCGCGCCGACCATCTCCGCCGCACCCGAACCCGGGAGGCTGGGCGGCATCCCCATGCCCGGAAGGACGCCCCAGTCCACATTCGGCCAGTACGTGGTGGCCTGGGCCAAGCGGATCCGCTACGGCGAGAGCGGCGTCCTGCCCGTGGTGGGTGGGCTCATCCTCCTGGTGATCATCTTCCAGATCCAGGACTCGGTCTTCCTCTCCGCCGGCAACCTGACCAACCTGCTCGTGCAGGGCTCGGTGTTCGTCCTCCTCGGCATGGCCGAGGTGTGGGTGCTCATCCTCGGCGAGATCGATCTGTCGGCCGGCTACAACGCCGGCGTCGGGGCGGTGATCACCGCCATCCTGGCCAGTCCCCAGCACAACTTCCCCTGGTGGCTGGCCATCATCATCGGGATGGTGGTGACGGCGGCCATCGGCGCGCTGTGGGGGGTTCTGGTCATCCATCTGCACCTCCCGTCGTTCGTCGTCACCCTGGCCGGACTGCTCGCCCTCGAGGGACTGCTGCTCTACCTGGTCAACGCCTACGGCTCGGGGGGGACCATCCGCATCAGCAGCAGCGTCCTCAACGACATCACCAACGGGAACATGAGCCCTGTGGCCGGGTGGATCATCGGGGTGGCCTCGGTGGTCCTGTTCGGCGCGGTGACCCTGACCCGGGACGGGCGCCGTCGGCGCAGCGGACTGGTGGCACCCCCCCTGGCCATCACCGTGCTCAAGATCGTGGCCGTGGCGGCGGCGGTGGTGGCGCTGGTGCTGGTGTGCAACACCAACCGGGGCGAGCTGGTTCCCCTCCAGGGCGTGCCCTACGTGGTGCTGGTGATCGCCGGCTTCCTCGTCGTGTACTCGTTCATCCTCGGCCGCACCCGGTTCGGTCGGTATCAGTACGCCATCGGCGGCAACGCCGAGGCGGCCCGGAGAGGCGGGGTCAGCCTGGGCTGGAACCGACTGTGGGCCTTCACCCTGTCCGGCTTCACCGCCGGGGCCGCCGGTATCGTCTACGCCTCCCGGCTCGGATCCATCTCCAACAACATCGACGGAGGCCAGCTGGTCCTGTACGCCGTGGCCGCCGCCGTCATCGGCGGGACCAGCCTGTTCGGCGGCCGCGGCAAGATGGTCCATGCCCTGCTGGGCGGCCTGGTCATCGCCACCATCTACAACGGTATGGGCCTCCTCGGTCTGGCCGCCTCCTACCAGTACATGGTGACGGCGCTGGTCCTCCTGGCCGCGGTGACCATCGACGCCCTGGCCCGGCGGGGCCGCGCCGCCGCCTGACCGGAGGGCGCCGGACCCGGCGGGGTCGGCGCCGGGGCGCGTGAGGGGCGGACCGACCGTGGCCCCCAGCGCCGGGCCGGCCCCGGCCATCGGCTGACGTCCCCGACCGCACAACATGCCCCCTACGGCCGGCCCGTGGGATGATCGTGGGCCAGGCACGCGAACGGGAGGGACGCCGGATGGCTGAGATCGAAGGAACGTGGGACCCGCAGTTCGGGCTGGTGGTGGATGCCCTCTCGTCCAGTCTCGACGCCGGCACCGACGTCGGGGCCTCGGTGGCGGTGCTGGTGGACGGTCAGCCGGTGGTGGACGTCTGGGGGGGATTCGTCGACGAGGCCCACTCGGCCCCGTGGCGGGAGGACACCCTCACCAACGTGTGGTCCACCACCAAGACCATGACCTTTCTCTGTGCCCTGATGCTGGCCGACCGGGGCGAGCTCGACTTCTACGCTCCGGTGGCCGAGTACTGGCCCGAGTTCGCCGCGGCCGGAAAGGAGGCCGTTCAGGTCCGCCACCTGATGGGCCACACCGCCGGACTGCCCGGGTGGTCCGAACCCCTCCGCGCCGAGGAGCTGGCCGACTGGGACCGGTGCACCTCGCATGCTGGCCGCCCAGGAGCCGTGGTGGGAGCCGGGGACGGCCTCGGGCTACCACGCCGTGACCCAGGGCTACCTCATCGGCGAGGTGGTCCGGCGGATCACCGGGGACACCATCGGGACCTGGTTCGCCCGCGAGGTGGCCGGACCGCTGGGCGCCGACTTCTTCATCGGGCTGCCCGAGTCGGAGGACGGTCGGGTCTCCTTGGTCATCCCGCCCGCCCCCGATGGACCTCGGACGAGTTCACGCCCTCGACCATCGCCATCCGGGCCATGACCAACCCGCCCCTCGATGCCACCTACCCGCACCACGCCTGGTGGCGCCGGGCCGAGATCCCCGCCGCCAACGGCCACGGCAACGCCATGTCGGTGGCCCTGGTCCAGTCGGTCATCGCCGGGCAGCGGCGAGGCCCGGGGCGTGAGGCTTCTCTCCGAGAAGGGGTGCGAGCCCATCTTCGACGAGCAGGCCGACGGGATCGACCTGGTGCTCGGGCTGCCCAACCGGTTCGGGATGGGCTACGGGCTGGCCACCGAGATGATGCCCATCGGGCCCCGGGCCTGCTACTGGGGCGGCTACGGAGGGTCGCTGATCGTCATGGACCTCGAGGCCCGGCTGACCGTCTGCTACGTGATGAACCGGATGGACAACGGCCTGCAGGGCGACTTCCGGGGCGCCACCATCATGCTGGCCGCGGCGGCGGCCCTCGTCGAGGGCTGACCGAACCGATCGATGACCGATCGCCGCCGACGGGACGGGAGCCCGACCGGGTGACCGCCGAGACGACCCCAGGGTCAGGAGCCCCCGGGGCGGAGCCGCGGTCGCGCTCCTTCGAGGCCCAGTTCGAGGAGCAGCAGCACCAGACCTTCAACTGGAAGGCCCTGGTCAAGCGGCTCATCGTGGTGCTGGTGGCCGGGGTGGCCCTCTACCTGGTCCTGCCCGAGCTCCTCGACGTCTTCCACTCGTGGCCCCGGCTGGCCACCCTCGACCTGCTGTGGTTCATTCCGGCCCTGGTGGCCGAGGCGGCCCACTTCGCCTGCACCTTCTCCCTCCAGCGCATCGCCCTGCGCACCAAGGCGTGGTTCTCGGTGGTCACCGCCCAGCTGGCCGGCAACTCCATCTCCCTCATCGTGCCCGGGCGGGGCGGCGGCCGGGGCCGCCGTGCAGTTCCGGATGCTGGCCACCAGCGGCATGGACGCCACCGACGCCGTGGGCGGGCTCACCGCCTTCTCGTTCCTGGGGATCGCCGGCCTGCTGGCCCTCCCCGTCTTCGTGCTGCCGGTGGTGCTGTTCGGCTCCCCGGTGAGCCGGGGCCTGGTCGACGCCGCCATCATCGGGGCCATCGGCTTCTTCCTCTTCTGCGGGCTGGGGGCGGTGTTCATGACCTCGGAGGCCCCCCTGCGCTGGGTGGGACGGGTGTTCCAGTCGGCCCGCAACCGCCTCCTGCGCAAGCGCGCGCCCCTGATCGGCCTGCCCGACCGGCTGATGGAGCAGCGGAACCTCATCCGCGGCGTGCTGGGCCAGCAGTGGTGGCAGGCCACCCTGCTGTCGGCCGGACGCCTGGCCTTCGACTACCTGTGCCTGCTCTTCTCGGTGCGGGCGGTGGGGGCCCATCCCCGGCCCTCCCTCATCCTGCTGGCCTACGCCGTGGCCGGCATCATCGGCCTGGTGCCCATCACCCCGGGCGGCCTGGGCATCGTCGAGGCCAGCCTCGCGGGTCTGCTGGTGCTGGCCGGCCTGGACGGGGCCCAGGCGGTGCTGGCCACCCTGGCCTACCGGCTGGCCTCCTACTGGCTTCCGCTGATGTCGGGCCCGTTCGCCTACGTCGCCTTCAAGCGCCGCTACCGGAACCCCCACGCGCCACCGCCGGTGACGGCGGGGACGGCGCCGGCCTGAACGGGTCCCGTGGCGGGGCCGGTCCGGCCTCCCCTCAGGTCAGATCCACGCGCCCCCCGGGACGGAGGGTGCCGAGCCGTCCGCACCCCTCCTCGGTGACCAGCACGGCCAGCTGGTCGGGATCGTCGACGTTGGCCCAGGCCCGGCGGCCCTCCGGGGTCCGACAGGCCACCACGGCCCGCTCCGGCGACCCGGTGCGCCCGTAGGCCACCGAGTAGGTCTCGACGGTCACCTCGCCCTCGGCGTCGGCATCGGGGACGCACTGGGGGAGCGCGCCCACCGCCGCCTGGGGGTCGGCCCAGGCGAAGCCGGCCGCCGCCTCGACCCCGGTGCCCTCGGGCAGGCGTGACGCCTCGAGGTCGGTGACCGTGGCGGCGGGCGGGTCGGTGCCGTAGACGCCCACGCTGTGCTTGGTGGCGTACCACCCGAGGCCGGTGACCAGGCCCCGCGATCCCGGGTCGGCCCGGAGGGCCCCCACCATCGAGGCCACGGCATGGGTCCCGTAGTTGTTGCCCGGCCCGCCGGCGAAGGTCATCCCGCCGGTCACGGTCAGAGGCCGGCCCGGGTCGTCGACCGGAAGACCGAGCTCGCCGGCGGCGATCTGCACCACCGAGGGGAAGCAGGAGTAGAGGTCGACCGGGCCCAGCTCGTCGACAGCGGTGTCGGCCAGGGCCAGGGCCGACGCCCCGGCCAGCCGGATGGCCGGCGACGAGTGGAAGTCGAGCCGGTGGGAGAGGAACCAGTGGTCGTCGGCGTCCGCCCCGGCCAGGGGGAAGACCCACCGCTCCTCGGCGACGCCGGCGGCCCGGGCCGCCGCCGCCGAGCACAGGATGAGCGCCGCACCTTGGTCCACCTGCATGTTGGCCGTGAGCAGCTTGGTGTAGGGGTAGGCGATCATCCGGTTGGCCTCGGTGGCCCCGGTGATCTCCTCGGCCGACCGGGCCTCGGGGCAGCCAGGCGTGCGGGTTGGCCGCGGCCACCTCGGAGAACCGGGCCCACAGCGCCCCGATCCGGTCCCGGTGGTCGTCGAGGGACCGGTCGGCCTCGGCCCGGAGGGCGTTCTCGAACAGCGGGAAGACGTGGATGGGCAGGTCGAGTCCCCGCTCCTCCTCGGCGTCGGTGGTGCCCCGCCGGTCGTTCCCGAACACGGTGGGCCGGAGGGTCCCGGCCGGCTGCACCGTCCAGGGCAGCAGCGGCCGCTCGGCGTGCCGGCGGGTGGCGGCCTGGGTGTAGACGCAGTCGGCGCCGACCAGCACCGCCACGTCCAGCTCGCCCCGGCCGATGGCCAGGGCGGTGGCGTTGACCAGGCTCTGGGGGTTGTTCCCCCCGGTGGTGGTCACCACCAGCTGGGCCGGCTCGAGGCCCAGCGCCACGGAGACCAGCAGCCCGGGGTTCTCGTAGTGCCAGCTCAGGGGATCGGCCACCCGCAGCGACTGGATGCGGCCCAGCAGCCGGCGACCGGCGGGAGCGGACCCGCCCGGGGCGGCCCCGTCGCAGTCCTCGACGGCGGCCCGCACGGCGTCGACCATGAGGCCCGATGGGCTCGGGCCGGTCGGCCAGGGATCCGGCGCCCTCGGCATCGGGGCGGTTGGTGACCTGACCGACGCCCGACGATGACCGGCGTGCGGGGGTCGAGCGACCATGGGGCCCAGCGAGCGTACCCGGAGGCCCTCGGGGGCGATTCCCGGTCGGTACACTTCGGTGATGCGGATCGCCATGGGCTCGGATCATGCCGGGTTCGACCTCAAGACCACCCTGGCCAAGCACCTGGCCGACGGCGGCCACCAGGTCATCGACCTCGGGACCGACTCCCCGGACGTACCGGTGGACTACCCGACCTACGGCGCCGCCGTGGGCCGGGCCGTGGCCGAGGGCCGGGCCGACCGGGGGGTGTGCGTGTGCGGCACCGGCATCGGCATCTCCATGGCCGCCAACAAGGTGCCCGGGGTCCGGGCCGCCCTGGTCCACGACGTGACCACCGCCTCCCTGGCCCGGCGGCACAACGACGCCAACGTCATCTGCCTGGGGGGCGGACCCTGGGCCCGGCCGAGGCGCTCGACGCCGTGGACACCTTCTTCACCGCCACCTTCGAGGGCGGTCACCACCAGCCCCGCCTGCTCGGGTTGACCGCCCTGGACGCGGCCCGCCCGGGCGGCGGGCCCGACCAGCCCGACCGGGCAGGAGCCCCATCATGACCGCCAGGTTCGCCGCGTCGCCCTTCGACGACTGGATGGCCGGCGACCCCGAGGTCGCCGCGCCTGCTGGGGGAGGAGGCCGAGCGGCAGTCGACCACCCTGCAGCTCATCGCCTCGGAGAACTTCGCCTCGCCGGCGGTGCTGGCCGCCACCGGCTCGGTCCTCACCAACAAGTACGCCGAGGGCTACCCGGGCCGTCGCTACTACGGGGGGAACCAGATCATCGACCAGGTCGAGGACCTGGCCCGGGACCGCCTGTGCGCGCTGTTCGGGGCGGAGCACGCCAACGTCCAGCCCCACGCCGGGGCCAACGCCAACCTGGCCGTCTACCAGGCCCTGTTGGAGCCGGGGGACACCATCCTGGCCATGCGGCTCGACCACGGCGGCCACCTCACCCACGGATCGCCGGCCAGCATCACCTCCAAGGTGTGGCGGTTCGTCTCCTACGGCGTGTCGGCCGCCTCCGACGACCCGGACAAGCCGGGGGAGATCATCGACTTCGACCAGGTGGCCGACGTGGCCCGACGCGAGCGGCCGGCCCTCATCGTGGCCGGCTCCACCGCCTACGCCCGGATCATCGACCCCCTGCCCTTCCGCGAGATCGCCGACTCGGTCGGGGCCCGCTTCATGTTCGACGCCGCCCACCCCGCCGGGCTCATCGCCGGGGGCGCCCACCCCTCGCCGGTGGGGGTGGCCGACGTGGTCACCTTCACCACCCACAAGACCCTGCGCGGACCGCGGGGCGGAGCCATCCTGTGCCGCGCCGACCTGGCCAAGGCGGTGGACAGCGCGGTCTTCCCCGGCCTGCAGGGCGGGCCCCTCGAGCACGTCATCGCGGCCAAGGCGGTGGCCTTCGCCGAGGCCGCCCGCCCCGAGTTCCGCACCTACGCCGCCCAGGTGGTGACCAACGCCTCCGCCCTGGGGGCGTCGCTGGCCGCCGAGGGGATCCGCCTGGTCTCGGGGGGCACCGAGAACCACCAGGTGCTGGTGGACCTGCGCACCTTCGACGCCGAACTCACCGGCAAGGTGGCCCAGGAGGTCCTCGACCGGGCCGGCATCACCTGCAACCGCAACACCATCCCCGACGACCCCCGGTCCCCGTTCATCACCTCGGGCCTCCGCCTGGGCTCGGCCGCCCAGACCACGGCGGGCATGGGTCCGGACGAGTTCCGCACCATCGGGGCCCTCATCGCCCGCACCCTGCGGGGCCGCCAGGACGACGGGGCCATCGGCGCCATCCGGTCCGAGGTGCGCGACCTGTGCGCCGCCTTCCCCCCGTATCCCACCCTGGGCGGGGCGTGATCGCAGCGGATCCGGTGCTCGCATGAGCGCTGTCGTACCGCTCAACTGGTACGGCGTGATCCTGGTGGTGGCCGCGCTCGTCGGCGTGGGTGCTCACCTTCCCCGCCCGCCGCCTGGCCGTCCTGGTCGGGCTACGTGGCCCAACCCGACGAGCGCAAGGTGCACCAGCGGGTGACGCCGGCGGCCGGAGGGGCGGCCATGTTCGTGGCCATGCTGGTGGCCTGGGCCGTGGCGGCGTCGATCCCGGCCCTCGACCCGCTGTTCCGGGGGTCGTCGGAGCCGCTGGGGCTGATCCTCGGGGCGGCCGCCATCTTCGTGGTGGGGCTGATCGACGACTTCCGGGACATGTCGGCCCCGGCCAAGGTGGCCGGCGAGGTGCTGGCCGCCACCATCCTCTACTTCATGGGGGTGACCTGGTTCCAGTTCAAGATCCCCCTGGCCGGGCTGGTCCAGCTGTCCCCGGAGTGGACGCCGCTGCTCACCGCCCTGTGGGTCATCGCCATCACCAACGCCGTGAACCTGATCGACGGCCTGGACGGCCTGGCCGCCGGGGTGGTGGCCATCGCCTCGGGGGCCCTGGCCGTCTACGGGCTGCACCTCCAGCACCTGGGCAACCTCCAGACCGACAACATCGGCCCGCTCATCGCCGTGATCACCTGCGGGATCTGCCTCGGCTTCCTGCCCCACAACTTCCACCCGGCCAAGATCTTCATGGGCGACGCCGGCGCCCTCGCTGCTGGGGCTGTTGATGGCGGCCTCCACCATGCTCATCGGGGGACGGGTGTCCGGGCAACGTCGGTGGGGTGGCCACCCACACCGGGCAGACCTACTTCTTCTTCCCCCCCTGTTCATCCCGTTCTTCATCCTCGGGGTGCCCATGGTGGACATGGCCTTCGCCTTCGTGCGCCGCACCGCCAACCGCACCGGGTTCGCCACCCCGGACAAGAACCACCTCCACCACCGGCTGCTCCGCCTGGGCCACGGGCACCGCCGGAGCGTGCTCATCCTGTGGGCCTGGACGCTCTCCTGTCGGGCTTCATCCTGTTCCCGCTGTACATCTCCAGCGTGAACGCCATCATCCCCTTCGGGGCCCTGGCCCTCGGGGTCATCCTCTACACGCTGTTCCACCCGTCCCTCCGGCGGGAGGCCGACCCGGGACCCGAGGCGGTCGACCCCGATCCGCCGGCGGAGGAGCCGGACCCCGGCGAGGTGACGGTGCCGGCCGGACCCGGGCCCCTCGACGCCCCGGCTCCGACCCAGCACCGGAGACGGTGCCACCGGGTGTGCCGGCCCAGTCGTCGGCGAGCGTGCCGGCCCAGCCGTCGGCCGGCGTGCCGGCTACCGTCGCCCGGACGGTGTCGGGACCGGCCCGCGAACGGTAGGGCACGAGGGGACGATCCCGACCGGGCCGGGACCCCTCGAACCGGGGCGGGCCAGGGCAACGCCGGACGGCACCGGGACGGCGGGCCGAGAGCGGAGACCCGGTCCCCGGTGCCCGGGGGACCCGTGTTGGACCGAACTGTAAACGGAGTGTTTCCTACGTTTTGCCGCCACGACCTCGGAGGTGCGATGATGCTCCCCGTGAATTGCAGGCCGGTTGCCACCTCCGTGGGCATCGAGCGGGCCGGCCACTCGACTGGCTACAACAGCCGAACCACTGCGTGAATTCAGGAACGACTCGTGAAGCTCCCCACTCCCAGACACCCTGACGCGGCACGGCCCGACCATGGACGACGCCACCCCTGCATCCGATGCCGACCCGGGGCGCCCGTCGGCCGAGCCGGAGCGGCCCGTGGCGGCCGGGTGGCCGGTGCGGCCGAGTTCCTGACCCTGGGGCTCACGGTGGCGGTGGTCCTGGTGGTCCTGGCCGGCACTGGGCTACCTGGTCGACCGGTGGCTCGGCACCAGCCCCTGGTTCACCCTGGTGGGCCTGGTGCTCGGCATCGCCGCCGCCGTGCTCATCACCGTCTCACGCGTGCGACGCCTGCTGTGAAGCCGCCCGCCCCCGTACCCGTAGCCACGGCGGGTCCGTCCGCCCGGATCGGGGCATAGCCCGGTCATGTTCGCCCACTTCGAACTGCCCAACGTCCCCGACGTGGCCAGGCGGACCGTGGCCATGGTGCTGGTGGTCGGCGTGGCCGCCCTGGTGGCCTGCGTGTCCTTCGACAAGCCGCTGCTCGGGCCTCGGGCGCCTGCATCGGTCTCGGCCTCGGCACCCTCAACTTCCGGATGATCGGCCGCTCGGTGGACCGGGTCAGCGTCAGCGGGGTGGAGAACAAGCGCCGCCCCCTGGCCATCAACACCCTCGGGCCGGCTGGGCATCATCACCGTGGTGACCCTGGGCCTCATGACCTTCTCCCACCAGCTGGGCTTCGGGATCCTGGCCGGCCTGGCCGTGTTCCAGGTCATCCTGATCGCCAACGTGGCCCGCTCCATGGCCAAGTCCGGGCCCATGCCTCCATGGACGACGTGATCAACGCCAGCGTGATCGACGACAACATCGGCCACGCCACCGCCGCCGCCGGCCCTCGGGTCGACCGACGACACCCGGGGCGGTGCCTGACCGTCATGGGACTGGGCAGCCACCTCCTCACCACCCCGATGCTCGGGATCGACATCACGCCGGGCATCCATCCCCAGGTCAAGCTGGGCCCGCTGACCATCGACGTCGACATCGTCTGGGCCACGCTGGTCGCCGCCGCCATCGTCATCGCCATGGGCCTGATCCTGCGCAAGAAGGCCACCAACGGGGTGCCGGGCAAGTTCCAGCTCCTGTGGGAGCTGGCCGTCGGGCGCGGTGCAGAAGCAGGTGGACGACACCATCGGCCCCCGGGGCGCCCAGGTGGTCCCGCTGGCCCTGACCCTGTTCATCTTCATCTTCACCTGCAACCTGTTCGAGGTGCTGAGCATCGGCAGCCCCTACGACTGGCTGCCCGCCCCCACCAGCGACGTCAATCTGCCCCTGGCCATGGCCCTCACCGTGATCGTGCTGGTCCACCGGGCCGCCATCAAGAACCGGGGGGTCGGCGGGTACTTCAAGCACTACTTCACCCGGCCGTTCCCGCCCAAGCTGTTCCTGGTCAACGCCTTCATGAACGGGGTGGAGGAGCTGGTCAAGCCGGTCACCCTCACCCTCCGTCTGTTCGGCAACCTGTTCGCCGGGGGCCTGATGCTGTCGCTGCTGGCCTCCCTGGTCATCTGGAAGCTCGGCCCCGCCCCTATCGGCGCCATCCTGTCGGTGCCGTTCACCGTGGTGTGGAAGCTCTTCGACATGGCCATCGGCGCCATCCAGGCCTTCATCTTCGCCCTGTTGACCATCCTGTACTTCGACACCGCCATGGCTCCCGACGAGGAACACGCCAAGACCGGCGACTACATCGACGCCTGATGACCGTCAACGGCTGATTCAACGACAACGATCTCGACAACCCCATAAAAGGAGAAGGAACAATGGCAGCAGACGCATCACTGGACAGTGCGATCAAGATCGCCGGTGCCATGGTCGGTGCCGGACTGGCACTGGGCGGGGGCGCCGTGGGCGCGTCCATCGGTGACGGCCTGGCCGGAAGTCAGACCATCGCCGGCATCGCCCGCCAGCCCGAGGCCCAGGGACGTCTGACCACCATCATGTTCCTCACCGTGGGCCTGTGCGAGGCCGCCTACTTCATCAACCTGGTCTTCGCCGCCCTCTTCGTCTTCTCCCTGGGCAAGTAGGACCGCGGTGGCGCCGGCCGGCCGAAGCCGAGGGCACGTGCCCGTGATCGGGCCCAGCGCCGGGCCGTCTCGCCGGTGCCTCCAACCGAGTGAACAAGGATGACCAACATGACGTTTGCCACCAGCAACTTCCTCGTCCCCAACGGGACCTTCATCGTCGTGCTCCTGGCCTTCCTGGTGGTGGTGTGGGTCATCGGCAAGAAGGTCCTGCCGGTGTTGAACAAGGTCCTGACCGAGCGGCAGGACCAGATCCGTGGCGAGCTGGAGGCGGCCGACAAGGCCAAGGCCGACGCCGAGGAGGCCGACGTCGAGCGGCGGGCCGCCCTGGAGCAGGCCCGCGCCCAGGCCCGCGAGATCGTCACCCAGGCCAACACCACCGCCGAGCGCACCGTGGCCGCCGCCGAGGAACGGGCCAACGAGGCTGCCGCCCGGATCATGGCGGCGGCCGACGCCGAGGTGGCCACGGCCCGGCAGGCCGCGGTGGAGGAGGTCACGGCCCGGGTCGGGGAGATCGTCCTGGCCGCGGCCGAGCGGGTGATCGGCCGCGAGATCCAGGCCGGCGACCACCAGGACCTGATCGACGAGGCCATCGCCGCGGTGCGGGCCGAGACCACGACGGGTGCCGCCGCCGGTGCCGCCGGAGGCGGCCGGTGAACCCAGCCCTCCAGGGCTATCTGGCCGCCATGGAGGAGTCGCTGGCCGAGGCCGGCGCCCTGGGAGAGGCCGCGTCCGAGCTGCACGCCGTGGCCGATCTCATCGACACCAACAACGAGCTGGCCCTGGCCATCAACGACGGATCGGTGCCGGTGGCGTCCCGCCGGGCCGTCCTCGACGACCTGCTGGAGGGAAAGGTCAGGCCCGAGGTGAAGCGCCTGGTCCACCAGGCGGTGACGGTGGTGTCGGCCTCCGAGGTGGAGGCGGCGTTCCACTGGCTGGCCGCCCAGGTGCGGATCGCGGCCGGACACGGGCCGGCCGCCGAAGGGGGATCCGACGACGAGGTCATCCTCGGCCGCCTGGGCTCCCGCAACCGGGTGTCGGGGTACGCCGCCGCCGTGTTCGAAGAGGTCACGGTGGCCGAGCTGGAGGAGATCGAGGACCAGCTGTTCCGCTTCGCCCGCACCGTCCAGGACAGCAGGCCCCTGCGCCACGCCCTGGGCGACCGCGACCTGCCCGTGGCCCTCCGCCAGCAGGTCATCGCCGAACTGTTGGGGGACCAGGTCCTGCCGGCCACCCGCCGGTTGGCCGCCTACGCCGTGCGCGGCGGCCGGGCCCGGGACATCGTGGCCACGCTGGACACCCTGGTGGAGGCGGCGGCCCGCGCCCGGGGCTGGCGGGTGGCCCACGTCCAGTCGGCCGACCAGGTCGGCGGGCCACAGCGGCAGGACCTGAGCGAGGCGCTGGCCCGCCTGGCCGGCAACCCGGTCGAGCTCCAGGTCACCATCGACCCCCGGCTGCTGGGCGGGGTGATCGTCCAGGTGGGTGACCTCCTGGTCGACGGCACCGCCCGGCACCGTCTGGACGAATTGAAGGAGCACCTCCTCGTCGCCGAGGCGGCCTACCAGATCCCAGAGGGAAGGAAACCAGCCGATGGCTGAATTGACCATCAACGCCGACGAGATCACCGCCGCGCTCAAGCGGTACGTGGAGGACTACACGCCCGAGGTCGGGACCGAGCAGGTGGGCCGCATCGTCGAGGTGGGTGACGGCATCGCCCGGGTGACCGGGCTGCCCGGGGCCGCCGTCAACGAGATCCTGGAGTTCGAGAACGGCACCGAGGGCCTGGCCCTCAACCTCGACGAGGAGACCATCGGTGCGGTCATCCTGGGTGACGACACCGGACTCGAAGAGGAGCAGCTGGTCAAGGCCACCGGTCGGATCCTGTCGGTCCGGGTCGGCGACGCCCTGCTGGGCCGGGTGGTCAACGCCCTGGGCGAGCCGCTGGACGGCAAGGGCCCCATCGCCACCACGGAGACCCGTCGGCTGGAGGTCCAGGCCCCGGGGATCGTCCGCCGCCAGCCGGTCTCCGAGCCGCTGCAGACCGGCATCAAGGCCATCGACGCCATGACCCCCATCGGTCGGGGCCAGCGGGAGCTGATCATCGGCGACCGCAAGACGGGCAAGACCACGGTGGCCGTGGACACCATCCTCAACCAGATGGGCCTGGGGGTGAAGTGCATCTACGTGGCCATCGGCCAGAAGGAGTCCTCGGTGGCCCAGACGGTGGCCACCCTGGAGCGCTACGGCGCCCTCGACTACACGGTGGTGGTGCTGGCCGGGGCGTCGGACCCGGCCCCGTTCAAGTACCTCGCCCCCTACGCCGGGTGCGCCATGGGCCAGCACTGGATGGAGCACGGCGAGCACGCCCTCATCGTCTACGACGACCTGTCCAAGCAGGCCGAGGCCTACCGGCAGATGTCGCTCCTCCTGCGTCGCCCCCCGGGTCGCGAGGCCTACCCCGGCGACGTCTTCTACCTCCACAGCCGCCTCCTCGAACGGGCGGCCAAGCTGTCCGATGCCGAGGGAGGGGGCTCGTTCACCGCCCTGCCCATCATCGAGACCAAGGCCGGCGACGTCTCGGCCTACATCCCCACCAACGTGATCTCCATCACCGACGGCCAGGTCTTCCTCGAGAGCGAGCTGTTCTACGCCGGTGTGCGCCCGGCCATCAATGTGGGCATCTCGGTCAGCCGGGTGGGGAGCGCCGCCCAGATCAAGGCCATGAAGGCGGTGTCGGGCACCCTGAAGCTGGACCTGGCCCAGTTCCGTGAGCTGGAGGCCTTCGCCACGTTCGGCTCGGAGCTGGACAAGGTGTCCCAGGCCCAGCTGGACCGGGGCTACCGGCTCACCGAGCTGCTGAAGCAGGGGCTGAATGCCCCGGTGCCGGTCGAGGAGCAGGTACTGGTCATCTTCGCCGGCTCCGAGGGGTACGTGGACGACGTCCCCGTGTCCGAGGTGCAGCGGTACGAATCCGAGGTGCGGAGCTATTTCCGGGCCAACCACGCCGACATCCTCGACGGCATCCGCGACTCGGGGAAGCTGCCCGAGGGGGACACGCTGGCCACGGCCCTGGCCAAGTTCACCGACTCGTTCGACACCGGCAAGGGCGACTGATCCATGGCCGGAGGTCAGGAACGCATCCTGCGTCGACGGATCAAGAGCATCCAGTCGACCAAGAAGATCACCAAGGCCATGGAGCTGATCGCCGCGTCCCAGATCGTGCGGGCCCAGAGCCGCATCGCCGCGGCCCGGCCCTACCAGCAGGGTATGTCCCGCATCGTGCTGGAGACCGCCCTCGGCGATCCCGACGCGGCCGGGCGCCTGCTGGGCACGCCCGAGAACGTGGCCAAGGTGGCCGTGCTGTCGGTGGTGGCCGACCGTGGCCTGTGCGGCGGGTATAACACCTTCGTGTTCCGGGCCACCGAGCGGCTCCTGCTCGGCTTCGACGGCGACGGGATCGAGTGGCGCCTGTTCACGGTGGGGAAGAAGGCCCAGAGCTACTTCCGCTACCGGGGACGGGACGTCGAGCAGTCGTTCACCGGCATGAGCGAGCGACCGACCTTCACCGACGCCCGCGCCGTGGCCGCCGCCGTCCTCACCCCGTTCGTGAACGGCGAGGTGGACCAGGTCATGATCGTCACCACCCGCTTCCTCTCCGCCGGTAGCCAGAAGGTCGAGGTGCGCCAGCTCCTCCCGCTGGTGGATCCCCGCGCCGTGGCCGAGGCCGACGAGGCCGCCCCACCCGAGCCGGACGGACCCCAGGGCTACACCGAGTTCGAGCCCGACGCCGCCATCCTCCTGGAGACGCTGGCCCCGCGGGCGGCCGAGACGGAGATCTTCGGCGCCCTCCTCGAGGCCTCGGCCTCCGAGGTCACCGCCCGCCAGCGGGCCATGGCCGCCGCCACCGACAACGCCGGCGAGCTGATCAAGAAGTACTCACGGATCATGAACCGGGCCCGTCAGGACTCCATCACCACCGAGATCATGGAGATCGTCGGTGGCGCCGAGGCCCTCCGGGCCGGATCCGACGACGACGAAGGTGGCCTGGTCATCGAGGCCAGGGTCTGAGCCATGATCCTCCCGCTCCCACCGACCCCGGTCGCCCGCCACGCCGACCCTCGCTCGTTCGCCGTCGCCCCACTGACCGCCCTCGCTGACCCACGTCCACGTAAGGAAACCACACCATCATGACGACCACCGCACCCCAGCCCACCCAGGCCGACACCCTCCCTTCGGGGCGGGTGGTGGCCATCGCCGGCCCGGTCATCGACGTCGAGTTCCCACCCCACGCCCTGCCCGAGATCAACGGCGCCGTCGAGGTCGACGTGACACTCGAGGGCACCAAGGAGCTCATCGTGGCCGAGGTGGCCCAGCAGATCGGCGACGGACGGGTCCGGTGCATCTGCCTCAAGGCCACCGACGGACTGACCCGGGGGGCGGAGGTCCGTAACCTGGGCCGCGGCCTGATCGTCCCGGTGGGCGACGCCGTGCTCGGCCATGTGTTCAACGTGCTGGGCCAGCCTCTCGACACCGACTCCATCGGCGAGGCCGAGGACTACTGGGAGATCCACCGCAACGCCCCCGCTTTCGACACCCTGGAGCCCCGGGCCGTCATGTTCGAGACCGGCATCAAGGTGATCGACCTGCTCGAGCCCTACGTGCAGGGGGGGAAGATCGGGCTGTTCGGCGGGGCCGGTGTGGGCAAGACCGTGCTCATCCAGGAGATGATCAACCGGGTGGCCACCAACCACGGCGGAGTCTCGGTCTTCGCCGGGGTGGGGGAGCGGACCCGCGAGGGCACCGACCTGTGGATCGAGATGCAGGAGTCCGGGGTCATCGAGAAGGCCGCGCTGGTCTACGGGCAGATGGACGAGCCCCCCGGCGTCCGGCTGCGGGTGGCGCTGGCCGCCCTGACCATGGCCGAGTACTTCCGCGACGTGAAGAACCAGGACGTGCTGCTCTTCGTGGACAACATCTTCCGCTTCGTGCAGGCCGGTTCCGAGGTGTCCACCCTGCTGGGCCGGATGCCGTCGGCCGTGGGCTACCAGCCCACCCTGGCCGACGAGATGGGTCAGCTGCAGGAGCGGATCACCTCCACCCGGGGCCGGTCCATCACCTCCCTGCAGGCCGTCTACGTCCCGGCCGACGACTACACCGACCCCGCACCCTTCACCACCTTCACCCATCTCGACGCCACCACCGAGCTGTCCCGGGACATCGCCTCGCTCGGTATCTACCCGGCTGTGGACCCGCTGTCGTCGACCTCGAACATCCTGGCCCCCGAGATCGTGGGCGAGCGCCACTACAACGTGGCCCGCCGGGTGCAGGGGGTGCTCCAGCGGTACAAGGAGCTCCAGGACATCATCGCCATCCTGGGACTGGACGAACTGTCGGAGGAGGACCGGGTGACCGTGACCCGGGCCCGCAAGATCCAGCGCTTCCTGTCCCAGCCCTTCAACGTCGGCGAGGTGTTCACCGGCCTGAAGGGTGTGACCGTGCCGGTCCAGGAGACGGTGGAGTCGTTCGAGGCTCTGGTCGACGGCGAGCTGGACGAGGTCCCCGAGCAGGCCTTCCTGAACGTGGGTGGGGCCGAGGCGGCGCTGGCCAAGGCGCACTCCCTCCAGAACGACTGATCGGGACTGGAACCAGCGATGGCCGACACCAACCTGTTCACGATCAACCTGGTCACTCCGGAGCGCGTCCTTGTCGCCGGCCTGGCCTCCGAGGTGATCCTCCGCACCGGCGAGGGCGACATCACCTTCCTCGCCGGCCACACGCCGCTGGTGGGAACGGTCGAGCCCGGGGTGGTCCGGGTGGTGCGGGAGGAAGGCGAAGATGAGCGGGTGGCCGTGCACGGCGGCTTCGTCCAGGTGGAACAGGGCGTGGTGGGCGAGGACGGCGAGCCGGTGGCATCGGGGACCCGGGTCACCCTCCTGATCGGCGTGGCCGAGCTGGCCGAGGAGATCGATGTCGAGCGGGCCCGGGTGGCCCTGGAGGCCGCCGAGGCCCGGGTGGCGGAACTCGGCGGCACCGGCGGTCGGAGTACCGGTGCCGGCTCGGGTGCCGGTGAGACGGAGGAGCCCGACGCCGAGCTGGTCGAGGCCGGGGCCGAGCTGCTCCGGGCCCAGGTCCGGCTCGAGGCGGTGGACGTCACCGCCGCATCGGCCACCTCTTCCGCCGTCTCGTCCTCGGCCTCAGCCTCCACCTCCACCTCCGCCTGATCCGGGCTCAGGCTCGTATGAGGCGGATATGGGCCGTGACGGCCTGCTCGGCCCTGGGTCTCAGCCTGGCGGCCTGCTCGTCGTCGACCCGGGGGGCGTCGTCGACGGTGGCACCGGCCGGATGCGAGGGCACCAGGGCGACCGCCCACCTGGTGCTCACGGGCGAATCGCCGGTTCCCGTGGTTCGGGCCGTGCCCGGCACCTGCATCGAGGTCAGCGTGCCTGGCTCGCCGTTCCCGGGCCGTACCACCGAGCCCCCGGACGTCACGCCTCCGGGCCGGATGCGGCTGGTGTCGGACACCGTGCTCCGCAACGGGGGTCGCACGGCCTACTACTCGGCCGTGCACACCGGAACGGCGACGATCTCCTCGACCGTGAACATCCGGACCAATGCGGAGGTGCCGGAGTGGTCCGGCCTGGTGGTGGTGGGTTGAGGTTGAGGGCGCCGTGGCCGCGGAGCGGTTCGTCGGGCGTTCCGTTGGTCACGGCGACGCCGGGCGTGCCGTCGGTGGCTTCGGGATGGGAGCGCAGTTGGCGAATTCGGTCTACACCGTAGACCGTCGCCAAGTTTTATCATCGGCCGGCCGAGTCCCGGCTCGCGAGCATGGCCCTTCGGGCTGATCCGGCAGGCGTTCAGGCGCCCATGGCCCAGGTCACATGCCCCGAACCCAGGTCCGGATCCCGAACCCGAACCCGAACGATCTAGCCGAACTCGATGGCGCTGTACTCGGCCAGCTTGTGCAGCGGATGGCGGGCCTCGATGAGGCGGACGGTGCCGGACTTGGACCGCATGACCAGCGATTGGCTGGTGGCGCCGAACTCGTCGTAGCGGATCCCGTGGAGGAGCTCCCCGTCGGTGATGCCGGTGGCGGCGAAGAAGCAGTTGTCGCCCCGCACCAGGTCGTCGGTGGTGAGTACGGCGTCGAGGTCGTAGCCGGCATCGATGGCGGCCTGGCGCTCATCCTCGTCACGGGGCCACAGCCGTCCCTGGATCTCCCCGCCCATCGACTTGAGGGCCGCGGCGGCGATGACCCCCTCGGGGGTACCGCCGATGCCGACCAGCAGGTCTACCCCGGTGTCCGGCCACGAGGTGGCGATGGCCCCGGCCACGTCCCCGTCGGTGAGCAGCCGGATCCGGGCCCCGGTCGCCCGCACCGAGGCGATCAACTCGGCGTGCCGGGGCCGGTCGAGGATGGCCACGGCCAGGTCCCGGACCGACGTCCCCTTGGACTTGGCCACTGCACTCAGGTTGTCCTCGATGGACATGGTGATGTCGATGCAACCGGCCGACCGGGCCCCCACGGCCAGCTTCTCCATGTAGACGCACGGGCCCGGGTCGAACATGGTGCCCTCCTCGGACACCGCGATCACCGCCAGGGCGCCGCCCCGTCCGAGGGCCGTCGGGGTGGTGCCGTCGATGGGGTCCACGGCGATGTCGGCCTTGGGCGGCGTGCCGTCACCGATGCGCTCGCCGTTGTAGAGCATGGGGGCGTGGTCCTTCTCGCCCTCGCCGATCACCACCACCCCGTCCATGGAGACGCTGGAGAGGACGATCCGCATGGCGTTCACCGCCGCGCCGTCGGCACCCTCCTTGTCCCCCCGGCCCATCCACCGCGATGCGGCCAGTGCGGCGGCCTCGGTTACCCGCACGAGCTCCATGGCCAGGTTGCGGTCGGGTGCCTGGGGTGTCGTCGTCACGGAGATAGACGATAGTGGCTGGCGCCGGAGGCAATCCGTCCGAGCATCGGAACCCGGGTTCAGAGGCAGGAGAGCCGGCGTCGGGGAGCGGCGCGGGGCGCGGAGCGCCCCGCGTGGTCACCGGTGTCGATGTCGAGGGCGCGGCAATCAGCCGCTCGATCGGCGGGTGCGGTCATACTGGTGCCCGTGGACCGGTTCGTCGTCACTCCCAGCGGCCCCCTCGTCGGGCACCGTTCGGGCCGGAGGAGCCAAGAATTCGGTCCTGAAGCTGATGGCGGCCTGCCTGCTGGCCGAGGGGCGTCACGTGCTCACCAACGTCCCCTGCATCACCGACGTCGACATCATGGGGGAGCTGCTCGGGGCCATGGGCGTCGACGTGCGGCGCGGCAGCACCCCCGACGAACTGGTGGTGACCACACCGGCCTCGGTCGTGCCCGAGGCCCCCTACGAGCTGGTGGAGAAGATGCGGGCCTCCGTGGTCGTCCTCGGCCCGCTGCTGGCCCGTCACGGCTGGGCCAAGGTGTCCCTCCCCGGCGGTGACGACTTCGGACCGCGGCCCATCGACATGCACCTCCACGCCCTCACGTCGATGGGCGTGGCCTTCACCTCCTCCCACGGCTACGTCGAGGGACGGGTCGAGTCCACAGTGGCCGGCCCGGCCCGAGACTGGTGGGGAACCGGGTGGTGCTCGAGTACCCCAGCCACACCGGGACCGACAACGTCCTGATGGCGGCCACCCTGGCCAAGGGGACCACCATCATCGAGAACGCCGCCCGCGAGCCCGAGGTGATCGACCTGGCCGCGTTCCTCAACGCCATGGGGGCCCGGATCACCGGCGCCGGCACGTCCCGCATCGAGGTTGAGGGGGTCGATGCCCTGCACCCGGCCCACCACGCCGTCATCCCCGATCGGCTGGTGGTGGCCACCTTTATGGTTGCCGCCGGTCTGGCCGGAGGCGAGGTGGTGATCGAGGACGGTCGCCCCGACCACATGGACATGCTCATCCGCAAGCTCTCGGCCATGGGCATCCGCATCAACCAGGAGCCCGAGGGCCTTCGGGCCATGCGGGAGCCGTGCGAGCGGCTCCAGTCGGTGGACGTGGCCACCCTGCCCTACCCCGGCTTCGCCACGGACTACAAGCCGCTGTTGGTGACGCTCCTGACCGTGGCCGAGGGCGTGGGCATCGTCACCGAGAACCTGTTCTTCGGCCGGTTCCGTTACGTGGAGGAGCTCCGCCGCATGGGGGCCGACATCCGTACCGAGGGCCATCACGCCGTGGTGCGGGGTGTGGAGGCACTGTCCGGTGCCCCGGTCCGCGCCTTCGACGTACGGGCCGGAGCGGCGCTGGTGCTGGCTGGTCTGGTGGCCGACGGCGAGACGGTGATCACCGACGCCCACCACGTGGACCGCGGCTACGAGGATCTTGGCGCCAAGCTGGCCTCGCTCGGGGCACACGTGCGCCGAGCCTGACGCCCGGTCCGGGGCCGGATACGCTCGACACTCCATGCCGGCCTCCCTCCCCACCGACCCCGCCTCGTTGTTCGAGGCCGCCCGGGCCGGGGACCAGGCCGCCCTGGCCCGCCTGCTGTCGCTGGTGGAGCGGGGTGGACCGCTGTCGCGGGCCGTCGCCGGACTGGCGTACACCAGCCCCGGCGACGCCTACACGGTGGGTATCACCGGCGCCCCCGGCGCCGGGAAGTCGACCCTCACCGACCGGCTGGTCACCCTGGCCCGCCAACCGGGAACGAGCGGGGCCGACAAGGTGGCCGTGCTGGCCGTCGACCCCTCGTCCCCGTACTCGGGCGGCGCCATCCTCGGCGACCGGGTGCGCATGCCCAGCCACGCCCTCGACGACGGCGTCTTCATCCGCTCTATGGCCACCCGCGGCCACCTGGGAGGCCTGGCCGTGGCGGTGCCCGACGCCGTGCGGGTGCTGTCGTCGGTGGGGATGCCGATGGTGCTGGTCGAGACGGTCGGCGTGGGCCAGCAGGAGGTGGAGGTGGCCGCAGCCACCGACACCACCGTGGTGGTGGTCAATCCCGGGATGGGGGGACGCCATCCAGGCCAACAAGGCCGGTCTGCTGGAGATCGCCGACCTGTTCGTGATCAACAAGGCCGACCGCCCCGGCGCCCGGGAGACCAGGCGGGACCTCGATCTGATGCTGGACCTCACCGATCTGGGTGCGTGGCGACCTCCCATCGTGGAGACGGTGGCCACCACCGGGGACGGGATGGAGGAGCTGTGGGCGGCCATCGGCCAGCATCGGCACCACCAGACCGAGCAGGGCACGCTGGTCCTCCAGCGCCGGGAGCGCCTCGATCGCGAGTTCCGTCAGATCCTGGTGGCCCGACTGTCCGAGCGGATCGACGCCGTGCTGGCCGGGGGAGGGGTCGAGGACATCAGCGGAGCCATGTTGGACGGCGACCTCGACCCGTACCTGGCTGCCGACCGCGTCCTGGCCCGGGTCATGTCCCAGGGCATCCATTCACCCTCCGCGTCCCCGTCCGATTCACCGGATTGACCCCCGAAGTTCCCCGTTGCGTCACAAGCGCAGAGGTAGCGTGCCAGGGTGACTGTTGAATCTTCGCCCGGGGCTCCCGCACTGTCCGTTCCGTTCGCGCCACTGGGTGGTCTGACCCATCAGGTTACCCAGCACGCTCCTCTTCCTCCGCCGGAGGAGGACCCGCTGTGGTTCCAGCGGGCCGTCTTCTACGAGGTGCTCATCCGGGGCTTCTTCGACGGCAACAACGACGGGGTCGGGGACATCCCGGGCCTCATCGCCAAGCTGGACTACCTCCAGTGGCTCGGCGTCGACTGCCTGTGGCTGCTGCCCTTCTACCCCTCCCCGCTGCGGGACGGTGGTTACGACATCAGCGACTACTACTCGGTCCACCCCGAATCCGGCACCGTCGATGACCTGAAGCGCCTGCTAGAGGAGGCCCACGCCCGCGGGCATCCGGGTCATCGCCGACCTGGTCATCAACCACACCAGCGACCAGAACCCCTGGTTCATCGAGTCCCGACAGAGCCGGGACAACCCCAAGGCCGACTGGTACGTGTGGAACGACGACGACCAGCGCTGGCCCGAGGCCCGGGTGGTCTTCATCGACGCCGAGCGGTCCAACTGGGCCTACAACCCCCAGCGGGACCAGTACTACTGGCACCGGTTCTACTCCCACCAGCCCGACCTCAACTACGACAACTCCGAAGTGGCCGACGCCATGCTCAACGTGGTGCGCTACTGGCTCGACCTGGGACTGGACGGATTCCGCCTCGACGCCGTCCCCTTCCTGTTCCAAAAGGACGGCACCGCCGGGGAGAACCTTCCCGAGACCCACGCCTTCATCCGCCGGGTCCGAAAGGAGCTGGACGAGCAACTACCCCGGGCGCATCCTGCTGGCCGAGGCCAACGGCTGGCCGGCCGACGTGGCCGACTACTTCGGGGACGACGACGAGTGCCATCTGTGCTTCAACTTCCCGCTGATGCCCCGGCTGTTCATGGCGGTGCGGCGGGAGCAGAGCTATCCCATCACCGAGATCCTGGCCCAGACCCCCGAGGCCCCCGGCAGCTCGCAGTGGGCCATCTTCCTGCGCAACCACGATGAGCTGACCCTGGAGATGGTCACCGAGGAGGAGCGCGACTACCTCTTCTCGGAGTACGCCAAGGACCCCCGGATGAAGCGGCACATGGGCATCGGGCGTCGGCTGGCCCCCCTGCTGGACCGTGACCGCCGCCTCTCCGAGCTCCTCTTCTATCTGCTGTTCACCCTCCGGGGCAGTCCGGTGCTCTACTACGGCGACGAGATCCAGATGGGGGACAACCTCTACCTCGGTGACCGCGACTCGGTGCGCACCCCCATGCAGTGGACCCCGGACCGCAACGGCAGGCTTCAGCCGGGCCGACTTCGCCCAGCTCTACCTCCCACCGCTGATGGACCCGGTCTACGGGTTCTCTGCCGTCAACGTCGAGGCCCAGCAGCGCAACCCCAGCTCGTTCCTGCACTGGATGCGCCGGATCCTGGCCGTGCGACGGGAGTTCCCCGTCCTCGGGACCGGGGAGCTGGAGGTCATCTCGTCGGCCAACCCCTCGGTGCTGGCCTTCGTGCGCTCGGCCCCGGACCAGGCCCAGCGGGGCCCGGTGAACCCGGTCCTGTGCGTGCACAACCTGTCGCGGCTGGCCCAGCCGGCCGAGCTCCACGTGGAGCGCTGGGTCGGTCGCCAGCCCATCGAGCTGCTCGGGCGGGTGGCGTTCCCGCTGATCGGCACCGAGCCCTACCGGGTCACCCTGGCCCCGTACGGGTCGCAGTGCTTCGAGATGGCGTAGGGGCCGACGCCAATCGGCACTGTCCTCGGGACGGCCGGAGGTGCCGGCGGACGAGGCGGACGAGCGGCGAGGCGGCGAGGCGGCGGGGGGCGGCGGGGGGCGGCGAGCCGGCAGTCAGCCGGCGTGGGCCATCGGAACCGGCACGGCCAGCTCCTCGGCGGCCTGCTCGGGGTTCACGATGTTGATCATCACCCCGGTGCCCAGCTCGAAGCCGGCCACCGTGGTGAGCTTCGGCACCACGTGGACGTGCCAGTGGTAGGGCTCGGGGGCCCGGTAGGGGGCGGAGTGGAAGACCAGGTTGTAGGCGACGTCCCCCACCACCTCACGCAGTCTCCCGAGCGTCACCCTCAGGGCCCGACCCACGGCGACGAGGTCGGCAGGGGGACTGTGGTGGAGGTGGGGACCGTGGGCCCGCGGGATGATCAGCATCTCGTAGGGGGCCCCGCTCCAGAACGGGCAGATCACCAGGACCCGCTCGTCGGCGTAGACCACCCGGTGGTCGACGTTCTCCTCGGCGTCGACGGCCGTGCACAGGAGGCAGCGCCCGGCGAAGCGGGCGAACCCGGCCTGCTCCTCGACCAGCTCGCGGGGAACGAAGGACATCCCGAGCAGCTGGCCGTGGGGGTGCTCGATGGAGGCGCCGGCCTCGCGACCGGCGTTGACGATGGCCTGGCTGTAGCGGAGGCCGGGGATCGAGGCGTGCTCGCCGATCCGGTCGCTGATGGCCGACATCACCGCCGTGGCCTGCTCGTCGCTGAGCATCGACCACGAGTTCTGGTGATCGGGCGAGAGGACGATGACCTCGTGGATGCCGCCGGCGGTGGCCTGGGTGAACACCGGGCCCCGGTTGGTGACCACGAAGGGGGCGTTCCCCTCGAAGGCCGGGTAGCGGTTGGGGACCACCCGCACCAGCCAGTTCCCGTCGGCGTCCCGGGTCTCGAGGGTGGGGGTCACCTGCTCCTCGTTGCCCGGGCAGAAGGGACAGGGCCCAGAGGTGTCCGCCTGGATCGATGCCGCCCGGGGGGCGAAGGCCTGGGGGCGGTTGGCCCGGTCGGTGCTCACCACCACCCAGCGGCCGGTCAGGGGATCAAGTCGGAGCTGGTTCATCAGGAGTGCGCGTGGCCCCTGCTGGTCTGGTTTGTCTGTCTGCGCACGTTGGTCGCCACCTCTATCTGATCTTCGACGCCCGTCCTCCGACCCGGATGCTCGGGTGAAGATGACGGTCCTGTTACGAGCGTAGCAATCTCGGGGCGCGAAGTAGGTGCCACGGCCCGCCGGCCGCATGACGGTGCTTCGGGTGCCAGAATCGCCCCGATGACCGCAACGGACGGGTACCTGCTGGCCGCCACCCACGCCCGGGACGCGGCCTACGACGTGGTCCTGCTGGCCCACGTGCTGGCGGCGGCGGTCGGACTGGGGGCGGTGGTGGTCGCCGGCCGCCAATGCCTGGGTCCTCCGCCGATCGGGTCCGGGCCCCGAGCCCATCCGTCGCTACTACCGTCCCGGGGTGAACTGGGCCGGGCGGGTCCTGTTCCTGGTGCCGGTCCTGGGCGTGGTCGCTGATGGCCCTGAGCCATGGTGACTGGTCGTTCTCGGACGGATGGATCACGATCGGCCTGGCCCTGTGGGCCCTGGTGGCCGTCTTGGCCGAGATGTACCTGTGGCCGGCCGAGCGGCGCCTCCAGGCCGCCGTGTCCTCGCTGACCGCTCTGTCGTCGGTCGACGCAGACGGGCTGGGGGGTCCGGCCGGGCCGAGGCAGGTGGGGGGCCCGGAGGTGACCCCGGGGCACAGGTGGGGGCCGGGGCCGTCCTCGGCCCGGACTGCCTGCGAGTCGTGGCGCTGGCCTCCACGCTTGCGGTAGTCCTGGTCGTGGCCGCCGTGGTGATGGTGGCCAAGCCCTGAGCAACCACCGGGTGGGATGCGGCGATCTACGGCGACGGCGTAGACGTGGACCATGGGTCCCCAGAGCTATTGAAGCCTGTAGCTCGTGGACAAAGGTGGCGCCCACGGTCTACGGCGTAGACCATTTCAGCGAACTGCTTGGCGAAGGGTTACCACCAGCGGCGCTCTGATACAGCGCTCAGGAGACGACGATCGTGGAGATCAAGGAGCCGGGCCCGACGGCCGGACGTGCAACCGGTCCGACGGCCGGACGTGCAACCGGGGCCGCCAGCCGGGGAGGCTCAGGCGGGCGTGAACCGGCAGGGGAGGTGCTTGATCCCGTTGATGAAGTTGGAGCGCAGCCGGTCGGGCTCGCCGCTGGCCTCGATATCGGGCAGCCGTCGCAGCAGCTCGCGGACCATCACGTCGATCTCGCGACGGGCCAGGTGGGCCCCGAGGCAGAAGTGGGGACCGGCGGCGCCGAAGCCGAAGTGGGGATTGGGGGAACGGCGCACGTCGAAGGTGAACGGGTCCTCGAAGACCGTCTTCGTCCCGGTTGGCCGAGTTGTAGAAGAGCAGCACTTTGTCGCCCTCGTGGAGCTCTTGGCCGGACAGCACCGTGTCCTCGGTGACCGTCCGGCGCATCCAGATGACCGGCGAGGCCCACCGCACGATCTCGTCCACGCCGGTGGCGGCGATGGTGGCGGGATCGGCCTGCCACAGGGCCCGCTGGTCGGGGTGCTCGGTGAGGGCCAGCAGCGCGTGGCTGATGGAGTTCCGGGTGGTCTCGTTGCCGGCCGTGAGCAGCAGGATGAAGAAGGAGGCCAGCTCGTCGTGGGTCAGCGCCTCCCCGTCGATGTTGGTGGTGATGAGGGCGGTGGTCAGGTCGTCGGTGGGGTGGTCGACCCGGTGCGGCGCTGAGCTCGTTCATCAGGTCGGTCAGCTCGCTGGCCGGCCTCGAGCCCGGCCAGCACCGGGTCGTTCCCTTCCGGGATGAACTCGGGGTCGCCTCCGGACAGGATCACGTTGGAGGCGTGGAGCACGGTGCCGTACTCGGAGGGAGGGACGCCCATCATGTCGCAGATGATCTCGAGCGGGAGGGGGGTGGCGATCTCGGTGACGAAGTCGCACTCGCCGAGGCCGGCGGCCCGGTCGATGACCCGGTCGGCCACCTCCTCGATGCTCTCCTCGATGCTCTTGATCCGGCGGGGGTTGAACGCCGCCGAGACGATCCGGCGGAGCCGGGCGTGGCGGGGGTTGTCGGTCGAGATCATGCCGGCGAAGTACTCCACCATCTCGGGCGGGAGGTCGAAGATGCTCACCGCACCCTTCCCGGAGCAGAAGATCTCGGGCTGACGGCTGATCTCGGCCACGTCGGCATGCCGGGTCACCGCCCGGTACCCGGGCCCGGCGGTGGGGCCAGGGCCGAGGCGGTGAAGTCGGGCTCCTCGAAGAAGGCCAGGGGCCGTTCCCGTCGGAGGAGGGCGAAGGCGCCCTCCCGTTCGCTCCACGGTCGTTCCCAGAATGCCAGGTCGGAGAGGTCGATCTCGTCGAGGCTGAGGCACGGAGTCGGGGATCATGACTCCCACCTTACCGACGGGTCTCGGAAGAATCGCCTCCGATCGTAGAGCAGCCGCCTTGGGCCTCGGCCTCAGGCCTCAGGCAACGGGCGTCAGGCCTCAGGGCGCCGATCGACTCCAGGCGTCACGCAGCGCGACCCGGGCCTCGTCGATCCGCCCCGCCTCCACCAGGGGGACGACGCGGTCGAGCAGGCCGGACCAGTCCACCGAGTCGGTCGACCGTCCTGAGGCCCGCATCTCGGATCGGGCCTCCTCGACCAGGTCGGCCACCGTGGCCAGGCGCGGCGGGAGAAGGCGGCGATCCGGTCCCGGAGCCACCGGGCCAGCGCCGGGCTGGCACCGCCGGTGGAGACGGCCACGGTCACCGGTCCCCGCCGGAGGACGGCCGGGAGTTGGACGGTGCCGGAGCGGTCGCCGTCGGCGCGGTTGACCAGCACCCCGGCGGCCACGGCGTCGGCTACCACCGAAGCGTCGACCGACGGGTCGCCGGTGGCCGTGACCACCAGCGTCGTAGCGGGCGGCCTCGCCGTCGCGGTAGGGGCGCAGCTCCAGTCGACGACGCCGGTGCCCGCGGCTCGGCCAGCGCCTCGACGGCCGGCACCATCCGGGGCGCCACCACGGTCACCACGGCCCCGCCTCCACCAGGCCCCCCGCCCTTCGGGCCGCCACCGGACCGCCTCCCACCACCAGGCACGGCCGCCCGACCAGCGCCAGCACCACGGGGTAGCCCGGGACCGCCCGACCGCCCGGCCAGCGGCTCCCGCCGACCTGCCGACGCCCCGTCGTCGGCGGCCTCGGAGGTGCGGGGTCACGACGGGATTCCTGTCGATCCGGCCGCGGTCCCGGCGGTGCCGAAACCGAACCCGGGGCTGGATTTCCTACCGGATTGGGCCTGGATTCTCGCAAAACTTGATCTGATTACTCATGTATAGTCTCCGGAGTCGGATGTACCGCTCCAGCATGGCCCGAACAGGGCGACGGCCAGGCACGTTCTCCGATGGGCGACTGGACGGAGTCGGCGCCCGGGCTGACCGGGCAGTGGAATGCGGCGACGGTCGCAGTGGGTTGGTTGGAGGGGCTGGTGAGGGATTCGAGGGCAGGATGGGACGCAGTGGCGGTACACGGGGGCAGGAGCGGGCACGCGCGGCAGAGGCAGTGACGACACGGGCCGGTCTGCAGAAGGAAGACGACAGAGAGGGATCTGAAGGTGAGCATCGTGGCCAGCAAATCGGAACTGATGCAGTTGCGGGAGGAGATGGACGAGCAGTCCTCCGCCTTCGAGACTGCGCCGGCCGGTCTGATCGTGGCCTGGGCCGTGGACCGGTTCGGGTCCAAGCTGACCATGGCCTCGTCGTTTCAGGAGGCGGTGCTCATCGACATCGCCGTGCAGGTGGACCCGACCATCGAGGTGGTCTTCCTCGACACCGGCTCGCACTTCCCCGAGACGCTCGAGTACGTCGAGACCATCCGTGACGCGTTACGACCTCAACCTCACCGTGACCCAGCCGGTGGCCGGCGCCGAGGACTGGCCGTGCGGGAGCGCCCAGTGCTGCGAGTTCCGCAAGGTCCGCCCGATGAAGCAGGCCATGGAGGGCAAGGAGGCCTGGATCACCGGCCTGAAGCGGGTCGACGCCCCCACCCGTCGGGAAGCCCCCATCGTCTCCTACGACGACAGTTGGGGCATGGTCAAGATCAACCCCCTGGCCACGTGGACGGAGCAGGACATCGCCGGCTACGGCGCCGACCACGGCATCCCCCGTCATCCCCTGCTGTCCAAGGGGTACCTCTCCATCGGGTGCGCGCCCACCACGCGCCCGGTGAAGTTCGGCGAGGATCCCCGTGCCGGCCGTTGGTCCGACTCGGACAAGGTCGAGTGCGGGCTGCACGTCTGAGATGACGTCGCCCCCGTCGCCGTCCCCTTCTTGAGATGACCAAGGACCGGGACGAGCTGTACGGGCTGAACATCCGCGGGCACGGATCGACCCATGCCCTTCGTGAATCCCTACCGGACCCAGGGCGAGCTCAACGAGATCGAGCAGTGGAAGCTCGAGCGCCACCCGCTGGAGATCGCCGACGCCATCATCGACACCTACTCCAAGGAGGGACCGGCCGGGATCGCCAAGGTGCCCGGCGAGGTGGAGCGCCTGAAGTGGGCCGGCATCTATCCCGCAGAAGCAGGGCGGCGACGCCTTCATGATGCGGGTCAAGATCCCCGGCGGGTTCCTCACCGCCCCGCAGATCCGCGAGATCGGCGTGGTCGCCGACGCCTTCGGCGAGGGCCCCGACGGCACCGAGTCCCGGGTGTTCGGCTCCCGCTACGCCGACCTCACCACCCGCCAGACCGTCCAGATCCACTGGCTCCGCATCGAGGACATCCCCCGCATCTGGCGGCGGTTCGCCGCCGTCGGACTGACCACCGTACAGGCCTGCGGCGACTCGGCCCGCAACGTGCTGAGCTGTCCGGTCTCCGGGGTCGACGCCCACGAGGCCTTCGACGCCCTGCCCATCGCCCGCAAGGTCTCGGCGTTCTTCACCGGCAACCGCGAGTACGCCAATCTGCCCCGCAAGTTCAAGATGTCGGTGACCGGCTGCGTGGAGGACTGCGCCCAGGCCGAGATCAACGACATCGGGCTGTGGCCGGCCCGGGCGGAGGACGGGACACTCGGCTTCAACCTGCTGGCCGGAGGCGGCCTGTCCGACGGCGAGCGGATGGCCTCGGACATCGACGTCTTCGTGGCCCAGGACCAGGCCGTCGAGGTCACCCGGGCCATCGCCCAGCTCTTCGGCGAGCTGGGTAACCGCGAGAACCGGGGCCTGGCCCGGATGCGCTACCTGGTCCAGGAGCTCGGGCCCGAGGGCTTCCGCGAGGAGCTGGCCAAGCGGGCCCGGTTCGAACTGGTGCCGGCCGGCGAGGACCTGACCACGCGGTACCGGGGCGACCATGTCGGGGTCCACCCCCAGAAGGAGCCCGGTCTGTTCTACGTGGGCTGCTCGGTACCCGGTGGGCCGGATGAACGGTCTGGAGCTGGTGGAGGCGGCCCGACTGGCCGAGACGTACGGCGACGGCACGGTCCGCATCGGCACCGACCAGAACATCACCTTCACCGGGGTCCCCGAGGAGCGGATCGAGGCCATGCTGGCCGAGGACCTGCTGCAGAAGTACTCGCCCTACCCGGGTCCGTTCACCCGGGGCGTGGTGGCCTGCACCGGAAGCGAGTTCTGCCGGTACGCCATCGTGGAGACCAAGGAGCGGGCGGTCAAGTGGGCCCGCTTCCTCGACGAGCAGCTGGCCGGTGAGCCGGTGGGGGCCGCGCCCGCTACCCGGGGCCCGCTCGGGGCCCAAGGAGGACGCCGGCGTGATCCGGATGCACTTCTCGGGCTGTTCGGCCAGCTGTGCCCAGCCCCAGATCGCCGACATCGGCTTCCGGGGCGAGGTGGCCCACGTGGGCAACCACCTGGCCGAGGCGGTCGACATCGGCATGGGCGGCTCCCTCGGGGCCGGCTCCGCCTTCATCGACTGGATCGAGCACGCCCGGCCGGTCAACGACGTGCCCGACGCCCTCCTGCGGGTGGTGCGGCGCTACCAGTCCGAGCGCCGGCACGACGAGCCGTTCTACAACTGGGCCCGGCGGGTGCCCAACGACGACCTGCGCCGGACGCTGGCCGAGGAGGGGACCGGCACGCCGGTGACCCTCACCACCAAACCGGCGCCGACGGCACCGGCATCGGCGGGGACCGACCGGTGAAGGCCTACCGCATCCGCGACGAGATCAACGGGATCGCCGAGCCGCCGGGGAAGACGTGGTTCTGGGAGCTGCAGGCCGGCGTGATCGACGCCGACCGCTGCATCCAGTGCGGGACCTGCGTGGCCGCCTGCCCGTCCAACTCCATCGGGGTCAACGAGGACACCGATCTGCCCGAGCTGGTCAAGATGTGCACGGGCTGCTCGCTGTGCTGGGACTTCTGCCCCCGGGGCGGACTGCGCTACGAGGCGCTGTGGCCGCCGTCCACCGTGACCGGAGACTCCGCCGACGGTGGTGTGACCGACGGCGGGCACCGGTGGTCCGGGCCGACGCCGCCGACAACTACTGGAAGATCACCGGCGGCCCCCCCGGGGACGGGCTGGGCGCGGTGATGGACTCCTACGCCGTGCGGGCCGGAGCCCGACCCGACGACGCCCAGGACGGGGGAGTGGTCTCGGCTCTGCTGATCGCCGCCCTGGCCGGCGGGGAGATCGACGGCGCCCTGGTCACCCGGCCGAGCGACGATCCGGACGAACCGTGGAAGGGCGTGGCCCACATCGCCACCACGGCCAAGGAGATCACCGACGCCGCCGGGAGCTACTACAACCAGACCATGGCCCTGGCCGAGCTGGACCTGTCCCAGTACGACCTGCCGGCCAAGCCGAGGATCGCCGTGGTGGGCACGCCGTGCGAGATCCAGGGCATCCGGGCCATGCAGTCGCGGCGCTGGCCCACCGGGGCCCACCGGATCGACTCGGTGGTGCTGACCATCGCCCTGCTCTGCACCAAGAGCTTCGACTACCAGGGACTGATGCTGCAGCTGCTCCAGCAGGACCGGGGCATCGACCTCGAACGGGTGAGCAAGGTCGATGTCATCAGAGGACGGATGATCGTGGAGTACCGCGACGGCGAGCTGGCCGTGGACGAGCCCATCAAGAACTTCCACGGTGCGGCGCTCAAGGGCTGCGACGAGTGCGCCGACTTCTTGGGTCGGGGTGCGGACCTCTCGGTCGGGAGCGTGGGCTCCATGGACGGGTGGAGCAGCGTGCTCGTCCGGACCGAGCGGGGACGGAAGGCCCTCGACAACGCCCGGGGCCGACTGGACTTCCGGGAGCTGGACAATCCCGAGGCGCTGGTGAAGCTGGACGCCTTCGACAAGCGGATCGCCTTCGACAGCCTCCGTCGCCCGTTCGATCCCGACGCCCCGCTGTTCATCGACTACGCCGAGCACGTCTCGGCCTACGAGGACAGCGACCGGGCACCCGTGCTCCACGAACGGTGAGCGTGACTGCGGGGTGGTGGGCTGCAAGGTTGCAGCTCCAGTTGTCGCCCGGGAGCGGCGACGATATGAAGGTTGTGTTCCGATTTCTCCCGTAGTCCCTGGTCGGCTCAGATCGGCCCTATCGTGCCCGCCGGGGCGTCGGTAGGGTAAGCGCCATGACGGTGTTCGAAGTGGAGGGCGGTCCCACGGCTGGAGCTCCCCGAGCGAGCCCGAGGACCTGAAGGCAGGGCTTCGTGACGCCCTGCTCGACGGTCGGGACTGGCGGGCCGGCTTCTCCGACGACATCTGCATCGGCCTGTGGCTCTGGCGGTGCTGGCAGCCGGCACTCGAGCCGGCCGGGATGACTCGGGAGCACTTCGTCGAGCGTGGTCATCGGCCAACGACCGCGAGCTGTGGCTGTGGCTGATGGGCGACCGCCAGTGGATCCAGTTCCTCGGCGCCCTGGCCGGCCGGGTGGTCGGCGTCGCTCTTCCGGCACCGGCGGCCGCCTGAGCGGTAACGTCAGGGCGGGATCATCCGGGTCAGCGGGTCGACCACGACCGATGTCGCCGACCCGATGACCCGCCGTGCGGGGACGCAGAGTAGAGGGGGAGTCATGCCACGCGTGACCGTACCGGTGGACAAGGATCCGTTGGTCTACGTGTGGACCGAGTTGGCCCCACCGCTGACGGCGGCGGCGGGTGCCTACAGCAGGGCCGTCTACGAGCGGTCGTCGCTGAGTCTGCGGGAGTTCGAGGCGGCCCGGACCACCATGGCCCGCATCAACCAGTGCGCCATCTGCATCGACTGGCGGACGGCCCGCGACGTACCGGGACGGGCCGCCGACCCCGGGGAGGTCGAAGAGGAGTTCTACGAGGCGGTCGGGGTGCGGGGGGACCTGAGCGGCCTCAGCCCGCGGGAGCAGCTGGCCGCCGAGTTCGCCGAGCGTTACTCCAGGACCACCTGGGTATGGACGACGCCTTCTGGGCCCGCCTCACATCGCAACTTCACCGACGACGAGCTCGTGGACCTGGCCCTGTGCGTGGGTTCGTGGCTGGCCCTGGGCCGGTTCAACCAGGTCTTCGACATCGACGGAGCCTGCCGGGTCCCCTCCCCGACGTCCCGCTGATCCGGTCCGGTCCGGACCGATGGAGAAGGTCATCATCCTGGTGTGGGGCGAGGGATCCCCGGACGCCGGCGACGCCCTGCGCGACCGCCTGTTGGGCGAGACGGTGCCGCAGATGCTGGGCGTCGGAGGTACGTGGACTGTCGGTCAACGTCCACGACTCGGACGCCGCCCCGGCCCCTTCCCCGGCCCCACCGCCGGACGGGGAGGATCCCCACGTGGCCCAGATCTCGGTGTGGCTGGACAGCTACGAGCACCGTGGCCGCCGTCGAGGAGGCGGTGGCCGAGCTCGGTCTGTCCTGGGCCTCCTACCTGGTGGCCGAGTCGCTCTACGACGACTATGGGACCACCCCGTACGCCGGGCCCCGCGACTGGCCCGACGGCGACCGTTCGCCCGGGGTGCTGACGGTGGCCCTCATCCACCGGCCCGAGGGCCTCGGCTACCGCCAGTGGATCACCCGCTGGCACGGCACCCAGTCCCCGGTGTCCGGGGAGCTGCAGCCCCGGACCCGGTACGTGCGCAACGAAGTGGTGCGCTCGCTCACCGAGGGTGCCCCCGAGATCGGGGGCATCGTGGAGGAGGGGTGGCCATCCACCGCCCACGTGGCCGACCCGATGCTCTTCTTCAACGCCACGACGCCCGAGGAGCTCGACGCCAACGTCGGACGGATGATTGCCAGCGTGGATGCCTGCCTCGACATGGCCCGGCTGCGCAGCTCGACCATGAGCGAGTACCTCATCAAGTCGCTGGCCTGATCCGATCCTGACCCCGGTGCGCCGACGGGTCGGGCCCCCTCCGGGATCGGGGCCCGGCGACCATCACCTACGCTCTTCCCTGGCCCGTGTCGCAGGCGGGTCGGTCACGACTCTTCGAGGAGCCATCCGTGGGACTGTCCATCGGTATCGTCGGCCTCCCCAACGTGGGGAAGTCCACCCTGTTCAACGCCCTGACCCGCAACGAGGTCCTGGCGGCCAACTACCCGTTCGCCACCATCGAGCCCAACGTGGGGGTCGTGGCCGTCCCTGACTCCCGCCTCGACCGCCTGGCCGAGCTGTTCCACAGCAAGGAGATCGTGCCGGCCATGGTCACCTTCGTGGACATCGCCGGCATCGTGAAGGGGGCCTCGGAGGGAGAGGGTCTGGGTAACAAGTTCCTGGCCGCCATCCGCGAGAGCGACGCCATCTGCCAGGTGGTGCGGGTCTTCACCGATCCCGACGTCATCCACGTCGACGGCCGCATCGCTCCGGGCGACGACATCGAGACCATCAACACCGAGCTGATCCTGGCCGACCTGCAGACGGTGGAGCACGGGATCACCCGACTGGCCAAGGAGTCCCGCAAGCAGCCCGAGCTGGTCCCGGCCCTGAGGGCGGCCGAGCAGGCCCAGGGCATCCTCGACGCCGGGCGTACCATCGCCTCGGCGGTGGCCGCCGCCGAGGTCGACCCGATCCTGCTGGCCGAGCTGCACCTCCTCAGCGCCAAGCCGTTCATCTACGTCTTCAACGTGGACGAGGGGGTCCTCGACGACCAGGCGCTGCGCTCGGAGCTGGCCGCCCTGGTGGCTCCGGCGGAGGCCGTCGTGGTGTGCGCCCAGATCGAGTCCGAGGTGGCCGCGCTCGATCCCGAGGACGCCGCCGAACTGCTGGCCGGCTACGGACAGGACCAGTCCGGTCTCGTGCAGTTGGTCCAGGTGGGCTTCCGGGCCCTGGGCCTCCAGACCTTCCTCACCGCCGGCGAGAAGGAGTCACGGGCCTGGACCATCCACGTCGGGGACACCGCTCCGCAGGCCGCCGGCACCATCCACACCGACTTCGAACGGGGCTTCATCAAAGCCGAGATCGTCAGCTACGACGACCTCATCGAGGCCGGCTCCCTGGCTGCCGTGCGTGCTGCCGGCAAGGCCCGGGTGGAGGGGAAGGAGTACGTGATGCAGGACGGCGACGTGGTCGAGTTCCGGTTCAACGTGTAGAGAGCGTCGCCTGCCAGTTTCGCCCGACCGTAGAGAAGCGCTGGTCCTCCAACGTCATCGAGGCCTCAGAACGTAGGGGCCCTGGAGCGCGGGTCCAAGGGTGATGTCGGCATTTCTCGGGTAGTGCTGGCACCCCCGCCGGAAAGGTGCGCCCATGCTCCTCCGCCACGTGCGACCGTCCCGCCTCGAACCCAGGCTGGCCCCCTTGGCTGGCGGCCTGGGACGTGCATGAATTGGGTGGATGGACGTGGCCACCGAGGCCACGGGCGGGAGGTACGAGTAGGTGGGCATCGTCTGGTTGCGCTGGAGCGCCGAGTTGCGAGCCCACTGGCGCGCCCTCGTGGTGACAGCGCTGCTCGTGGGGATGGGCGGCGGGGTCGCCCTCAGCGCGTTCGCAGGCGCCCGCCGCACCGACACCGCCATGGCGAGCTTCGTCTCTTACAGCCTTCCCGACGACGGCGGGTTCATCTACGGGAGCCCGTCGGCTCCCACCGTGCCTCCCGGACCGGCGGCGTACTCCCTCGCCCCCTACCGAGCGCCTCGTCGGATCTTGTCACTCCCTCAGGTGAAGGCCTGGTTCGAAGCGCCGTACCTGTTCATGGCCACCGATCCCTCGGGGTCGGACGTGGGAACCCTCAATCCGTTCGGGTTTAGCACTGCCCAGGCACTGCGGGACTTGGACCGGCCGCTCGTGATAGCCGGGCACCTCCCGGACTCGAGTCACCCCTTCGACGTGGCGGTGAACGAGTTCGCGGCCGACAAGCGCCACCTGCACGTCGGCAGCCGCTTCCGCGTCTACGCCTATTCGTTCTCGCAGATTGCGAGGGCTGCCTTCATCACACAGGGCCTGGCCGAAGGGCGCCCCGATGGCCCGTCGTTCACGGTGACGGTGAAGAGCATCGTGCGCTTTCCGACCGACGTGAGCGCGGTCCTGCCGCTGGCGGCGAAACAGGACGTCACATACGAGGGCGAACAGAACATGTATATGACGCCCGCGTTCCTGGAGCGACTGGCGGCGGGGTTGAGGATCCCGGTCCAGGAGCTCCCTGAGATCAACTTCTACGGTGTCCGTCTGCGCCACGGCGCCGGTGACTGGACGGCGTTCGCCTCGGAGGCCGCGGCTATCGGCCACGGACAGGTCTTCGCCAGCGCCGGCAACACCCTCGGCATCCACAGAGCGGCCACCAGCGCGCAGCGCGGGATCCACCTGGAGGTGGTGGCGCTCGTCCTCTTCGGAATCGTCGCGCTGCTGGTGACGTTGCTCTTCGTGGGACAGGCGGTAGCGCGCCAGGTTGTGATCGAGGCTGACGACTACGCCACCTTGCGGACGTTGGGCGTCACACGGGCTCAGCTGGTCGGGATCGTGCTCTTGCGCGCGGCTGTGCTCGGGCTCGCGGGCGCGGCTATCGCGCTCATGGTCGCAGCACTCTCCTCCCCGCTGCTCCCGGTCGGCCTGGCGCGTCAGGCTGAGATCCATCCCGGGTTCGCTTTCGACGCCGCGATCCTTGTGCCCGGGGCCCTTGCGCTGGCCGCCCTGGTCTGTGCCCTGGCTCTAATCCCGGCGTTGCGCGTGGGCCGTTCGACGGCAGTGTCGGGCGCCCCAAGGAGCCGCGGGGTGGGCGGTACCCTGGCGTCCGGCCAAGTGGGCCCGTTCGCCGTCCCGACGACGGCGGGCATAGGCGTCCGATACGGGATCGAGCCCGGACGCGGCCGCAGCGCGGTTCCGGTGGTGAGCGCGCTCGTGGCCTCAACGCTCGGCGTCGCCGCGCTCGCAGCCTCGCTCACGTTCGGCTCAAGTCTCCACAACCTCATCTCCAGCCCCCGCCAACAGGGTTGGAACTGGGACGTGCTCGTGGGCAATCCCAACGACCTTCAGGACGAAGAGTCCAAGGATGGCCCGCTCCTCGCCGCGGATCCCTACGTGGCCTCCTACTCCGCCATCTCCATCCTCGCCGGCGCTAGTCAAGGCAACGCTGCGATCGACGGGCATCTCGTCACTGCTCTTCTCGCCTTCGACCCATTGAAGGGATATGTCCACCCTCCCGTCATTGCCGGACATGCGCCGCACGCCGACGACCAGATCGTGCTGGCCTCCGACACCATGAGCCAGCTCCACCGGCGGATAGGGCAGTGGGTGACAGTCGACGGCGGGAGCGGCAAGATCCGCCTACGCGTGGTCGGTGAGATGATCTCGCCCTCGATCGGGGACCTCTTTACGAACGGGATCGGCGAGGGAGCCTGGGTGTACGGCCCCGCAGTTCGCAAGTACGTCCAGTCACAGCAACAGTCACAGCACCAGTCACAGTCGTCGAGCAGCACCCCGCCGACGGTGTTCAACATCTTTGCCGTCCGTTACGCTCCCGGCGTTTCGAAGGCGGCTGCGTTCGCCAGCCTCCAGCGCGTATTCGGGAGAACGGTCCTCGATCAGCTCCCGGCGGAAGACGTGGTGAACCTCCAAAGCGTGGATGGCCTCCCCCTGGTGCTCGCCGGACTGATCGTGCTGCTCGGGGTGATGACGCTCGGTAACACATTGGTCACCTCCGTGACGCGCAGGCGCAGGGATCTCGCCATCTTGAAGACCATCGGATTCGTGCGCCAGCAGGTCGCCGCTGTCGTGGCCTGGCAGGCGACGTCCTTCGCGCTGCTGGCACTCCTGGTCGGACTGCCGGTAGGGATCGCGGGAGGGCGGTGGGCCTGGAGCGCTGTGGCCTCGGGGATCGGCTCCTCCTCTCCGGCAGTCATCCCCGTCCTGGCCGTGGCCTTGATAGTCCCCGGGACGTTGGTCGCCGCCATCGCCATTTCGGCCTGGCCTGCGTGGAGGGCCGCCCGGATCCACCCAGCCTCCGTGATCCGAAACGAGTAGACCGCGTCACTCCCTACGCCCAGGAGCCCGGGTCGGGACATCTCCCGTGCCCCTCTCCGAAGACGAATGCTCCGTGGTGGTGACTTCCAACTCGGGGGATGACGTTCATTCGTCCTCGGCGGTACTTCTTGCTGCCGGGATCGGCCGCCAGCCGAGACGGCGAGGACGCCCACGAAGACGGCCCTGGCTGATCCGGTCGGGGCCTCGGCAGCCTGACGCCTACCCCCGACCAAACGTTGAGGTGTCTCTGTCGAGTATCGGCCGACAATCCAACCGGCAGCCATCGTCCGCTCAATCCCATCGGACGGTTCGGAAGTGCGGTGGCGGTCCGCGTTTGGCGCCCCATGTCGTCTGTGGTGCTCAACTCGGCAGTCTGGAACCTAAGATCCGGTGATGGCCCGACAGTCCCTCAGGAGTCAGCTCTACCGGGCGGCACGCGATCTGGGCAATGTCCAGGCCGCCAGCCGCGGACCGGGGTCGTACGCCCGACGGGTGGCCCGGCGGAAGGTGTACCGGACGACCAACGGCATGACCCGCCACCTCCTGCGAGGGCTCGGACTCTGAACCAGCGGCCGGTGCCGGTGACGGGGTGCTCCTTGGCGGCCAGCGACGCCCTCTAAGGTGCCGATGATGACCGACCCCGACCGACCCGGTGGACCGGACGCGCCGGCGGCACGGCTCGAGCACGTATCGGTGGTGCGCACCGGCACACCCCTTCTGGACGACGTCAGCTGGGAGGTGGGCCCACGAGAACGCTGGGCCCTGCTGGGCCCCAACGGATCGGGGAAGACCACCCTGTTGAAGGTGCTGGGCTCCACTCTGTGGCCAACCTCGGGAACAGTGCGGATCCTGGGGGAGCAACTGGGCCGGGTGGACATGCGGGACCTGCGGAGACGGATCGCCGTGGTCAGCGCAGCGGTGGCCCGGACCCTGCGGCCCGAATTGTCTGCGCTCGATGTCGTGCTCACCGGACGCTACGCCGCCCTCGAGACCTGGTGGAACGAGTACAGCGACGAGGACCGCCGCCAGGCGGGCCAGCTGTTGGCCGACGCCGGGTTCGGCGACGACGGCTTCGCCCAGCGCCCCTTCGGCCTCCTCTCCGAGGGCGAACGGCAACAGGTCCTGTTGGCTCGGGCCCTCATGTCCAGTCCCGAACTGCTGCTCATGGACGAGCCGGCCGCCGGTCTCGACCTCGGCGCCCGCGAGCGGCTCCTGGGTCACCTGGGCGCGCTGGCCGCGGATCCGGCGGTGCCACCGCTGGTGCTGGTGACCCACCATCTCGAGGAGATTCCCCCGGGGGTGACCCATGCCGCCCTCATGCGGGGGGCGCGTCTCGTGACCTCCGGCGGCATCGAAGACGTGCTCACCGCCGCCGCCGTGTCCGAGGCCTTCGCCGTGGACGTGACGGTCGACCGGAGCAGTGATGGTCGATGGTCGGCCCGCGCCGGCCGTCGGTAGGGGAGGAACGGCGGGCGTCGCCCGCGCTCACAGGGTGGTGGGCCGGTTGACGAACCGGCGGCCGGTGGGGGAGAAGAACCACCCGCCGCCGGCCCGGGTGCCCCCGTCGACCGGGATGTTGTGCCCGGTGACGAAGCCGGAGAGGTCGGAGGCCAGAAAGAGGGCCACCCGGGCCTGGTCCTCGGGCCAGCCGAGACGGCCGACCGGGGCCCACGACGGCCACAGGTGGTCGTGGTCCTCCGACCCGGCGAGGTAGTCCACCTGCGGCGTCTGGGTCAGGTCGGGTCCGATGCCGTTGACCCGTATCCCGCGGCGTCCCATCGTCACGGCCAGGCTGGTGGTGAAGTGGGCGACTGCCGCCTTCATGGCCGCATAGACCGGGTCCCCGGGGTACCCCCGCAGCCCCTCCACCGAGTGGATGTTGACGATGGATGCGTTCCCCCCGGAGGGCATGGACCCGAGGAAGGCGCGGGTCACGGCGAACACGTGGAGCAGATTGATGTCGTACATGGCCTGCCACGACTCCGGGGTGGACTCGTCGAAGCGGACCAGGGGGCGGTAGTCACCCACGTTGTTGACCAGCACGTCGACCCGCCCGTGGGCGTCGACCACGTCCCGGGCCAGTCGCTCTATGTCCGTCGGGACGGTGACGTCCACCACGTGGGCCCGGGCCAGGCCACCGGCCTCCTCGATGGCGCGCCGCGAGCGCTCGGCCCGATCGGCATCGATCTCGGCCATCTCCACCTGCGCCCCGTGTCGGGCGAACAGCAGCGCCACCGCCGCTCCGATGCCGTCACCGCCCCCGGTGATGACAGCCACCCTCCCGTCGAGGAGGCGGTCCCAGCGGTCGATGGGGGTGACGTCGGTGGGTCGTTGAGGGGTCATGGTCGGGCTCCTGGTTCGGGGACGTGCCTTGTTCCTACCTCCTGGAGGGCCCTCTTGTCGTCGCGTGTCCGCCACCACGAACGGGCCAGCCGGCGATCGGGAATGGAACCCGTCCGGCGGCGTTGAATTTGTTTGGGGTCGATCGAAAGGAGTGGTCATGCCCGATGCGCGCCGCAACGACTGACGGAAGCGAGGTCAGGTCATCAGGCCGGGATGTGGCGGACTTCTGGTTCGATCCCCTGTGTCCGTGGGCATGGATCGCCTCGCGCTGGATCCTGCAGGCGGCCGAGGTGCGGACGTTCGACGTGCAGTGGCACGTGATGTCCCTGGCCTACCTCAACTCGAGCAAGGACGACATCTCCGACGAGTACCGCCAGCCGTTGGCCGAGGCGTGGGGTCCGGTGCGGGTATGCATCGCGGCCGAACAGGCCTACGGATCCGAGGTGCTGCTTCCCGCTCTACACGGCACTGGGCACGCGGTTCCATCTCGAGGGCAAGCCGAAGGACCGGGCCACCATCGAGGAGGCACTGACCGAAGTGGGTCTGCCGGTCTCGCTGGCTGATGCCGCCGAGACCGACGAGTACGACGATGCCATCAAGAAGTCCCACCACGCCGGCATGGACCAGGTCGGCTACGAGGTGGGCACCCCGGTGATCAGCGTGAACGGCGTGGCCTTCTTCGGCCCGGTGGTCACCCCGGCGCCCAAGGGCGAGGCCGCCGGTGTGCTCTGGGACGGCGTGCTGGCCGTGGCCGGGCACGCCGGGCTTCTTCGAGCTCAAGCGCAGCCGCGACGTCCCGCCCATCTTCGACTGACTCCTCCACCGTCCCGCCTACTGCAGCGTCCCGGGCCAACGGACGCGGTCGGGCGGGGTCGCGCCGGCCGGTCCGGGTCGGGTCCGGGCCATTCAGTGGATGAGCGAGAGCACCAGCAACCCCTGGGCCAGGTGGTAGGTGACGTGGACGGCCAACGGGCCGGCGGGGACGGGGCGGATGAACCGGTTCCACGCCAGCAGGGTGTCCGAGACCAGGAAGAGGACCGACCCGACGGCGGCGGTAACGATACCGACATTGACCGCCAGTACCACCATGGTGGCGATAGCCGCCACGTAGACGGCACACCGGGGACGATCAGGGCCTGTTGGCCGGTCGTCACCAGCGACCGCAGTAGGAGTGTCACGGGGACGGACTCGACGGCGATCACGGCCACCGCCGTCACCACCAGTCCGGTGACGGCGAAGGAGAACGGTGGCCTGCCCGGAGGAGCAGGTGGCTGCAGCAGGCCGGCGATGAAGAGGACGTGGCCGACCAGAAAGGCCCCCAGTCCCGGGACGAACAGGTTCCGGGGCAGCATCAGCAGGACGTCGCCGGCCAGACAGCAGACCAAGGCGGCCACGAACCACCAGCTCCGGTCGACCAGGTCGGTCCGATCCGGCGGGATGAGGGCGGCCGCGGCCACCAGTGCGGCCAGCACGGCCGGCTTGGCCGCGTACTCCAGCGCACGGTCGTCCGATCCGACGGCAACCCAGTCGACGAGGGCGGCCGCCATCGGCCACCCCCATCAGGATCCAGAAGGCGGCCACCGGGCGACCCTAGCGCCGGGCCCCGTGGAGCACCTCGGGCGGTGGCACGGGCGGTCATCCGCCGCCGTCAGGCCCTATAGCCGAGGGCATCCACCACTGTCGAATTGCCCCTCGTTAGAGTTTTTCCCAAGGCAGAGCGGTCGAGGAGTTGATGTGCATGGTCCTCGTGATCATCATTTTGGTGGCGTGGATGGTCATCCTGGGTCCGAATCTGTTGAAGCGGCGTGCTCGCACGGTTGGCGGCATCAACTCCATCTCCCACTTCCACCACCAGCTGCGGGTCCTCGAGCAGTCGGGCCCGCAGCCCTTCGTCGCCCCGGCCTACCGTCTGCGGTCCGTCGACGGCTCGGCCCTTCCGTCGAACGGAGGCGACGGATCCGGCGTGCCGGTGACGCCCAAGCTGTCCGTGGTGGGGGCGGACCAGCTGCCCCGGCCGGCGCTGGCCTTCCTCGGGTAGGGATCCGGCCGGATCCGACGGCCGGGACGATCCGACGACGCCGGGCCGCGTCGACCATGGCCGGACGGCGGTCCGGTCCCGGCGGCACCGACGCCGGACACGCCGGACCGGGTCGTCGCGCCCTCCCGACGCCGATGCCCGGTGCCGGGCCCGCCGGCGCCGACGCGACACGCTGGGCGTGCTGGCCCTGGTCTTCGTCACCACCGTCCTGATCGGGTTCATCCCCGGCGCCACGGCGGCCTGGGCGCTGACCCTGGTGTCGGGGTTGGCCCTGGCCGCCTACGTGGCCCTGCTGGTGCGGATGCGCCAGATGGCCGAGGAGCGAGAGCGGAAGCTCCACTACCTCCGTCCGGACGCCGGGTATCACCGCTTCGACGACGGGCGAGACGGTTACCCGGGTCCGGGTGGCGACCTCCCGACGGTGTCACGGACCTGCCGGTGCGGGTCAGCGGACGCTACGCCCACCCCTCCAACCAGGCCGCCGTGGCCCACTGACCCACCGGAGAACGCGCCCGGCCTCCGCTGGGTAGGATGCGGCATGACCTCCTCCAGCCTGCATTCCGATTCAACTTCCGACGACACCGGCCGGCTCGCACCGGTTACACCCAGGCCGATCACCCGCTGTCCGACGCCATGGACTCCGCCCTGGCCGGACGGGAGCTGCTCAGCCATCCCTTCTACCTGCGCTGGCAGGCCGGCCAGCTGACCGCCGAGCGAGCTGGCCGAGTACGCCGTCCACTACCGGGCCTTCGAGGCCGCCCTCCCCGTCGTGCTGACCGCGGTGGTCGAGCAGCTGCGGGACGAGGGTGAAGTCGAGGCGGCGGCCACGGTCGGCCAGAACCTGGCACGACGAGCTGGGTCGTCCCGAGCCCCACCTGGCCCTGTTCGACCGGTTCGCCGAGGCGCTCGGATCGCACCGTCGGCCACCGACCCGGGCCCGGCGGCCCAGGCCCTGGTGGCCACCTACGTCGACCTGGTGGCGCGAGGGACCGGTGGCCGCGCTGGCCGGCCTGGCCGCCTACGAGACCCAGGCAGCGGCCATCGCCACCACCAAGGGCGAGGGACTGCGCCGCTGGTACGGGATGGACGCGGCCGGCACCGAGTTCTGGGACGTCCACGCCGGCATGGAGGCCGACCACGGCGACTGGGCCCTCGACGCCCTGGCCCTGCTCGGCGCCGACCCGGCCGAGGTGACCGACGCCGCCCGGCGGGGCGCCGACGCCTGGTGGGCCTTCCTCGACGAGCGTGAGGCCGAGGCGCCCGTCCCGGCCTGAGGCCGCTCCGACCGGCCGACCCCCGGCCGACCCGGCTGGCCCGGTCGGGCTCAGCCGAGCTCGGTGCCGACCACCGAGACGAACGAGACCATCTCGCCCGGGTAGCCGCCCAGGTTGTGGGTGAGGGCCAGCGTCTTGTCGGTGTGCGATCTGCCGCTCGGGGGTGGCCTCGCCCCGCAGCTGGAGCCAGGTCTCGAAGAACATCCGCAGCCCCGACGCCCCCACCGGATGGCCGAAGCTCTTGAGCCCGCCGTCGGGGTTGACCGGGAGCTCGCCGGTGCGGTCGAAGGTGCCGGCCAGCACCTCCTTCCACGCCGTGCCCCGCTCGGCGAAGCCGAGGTCCTCCATCAGGACCAGCTCGGTCGGGGTGAAGCAGTCGTGCACCTCGGCCATGGCCAGCTGGTGGCGGGGGTCGGTGATGCCGGCCTGGGCGTAGGCGTCCTCGGCGGCCCGGGCGCACTCGGGGAACCAGGTGTAGTCGTACTCCGGGTCGATGAGGCCCGACCCGCTGCCGGCCGAGAACGACAGCGCCTTGATGTAGATGGGCTTGTCGGTGTAGCGGTGGGCGTCCTCGGCCCGCACCACGATGGCCGCCGCCGCCCCGTCGGCCACGCCGGCGCAGTCGAACACCCCGAGCCGTCCGGCCACCCGGGGCGAGGCGCAGATGGTCTCGGTGGAGACCTCCTTGCGGAACTGGGCCCGGGGGTTGCGGGCGCCGTTCTGGTGGTTCTTCCACGAGATGCGGGCCAGCACCTCGGTCAGCTCGTCCTCGCCCACGCCGTACTTCTTGCCGTAGGCCGGGGCCACCATGGAGAACATGGCCGCCGCGGTGAGGGTGCGGGCGGTGCCGTCACCGGGGATGGGGAAGGCGTTGAGCCCCTGGTAGCCCGGAGTCCTTGACCTTCTCGGCGCCCACGGCCATGGCCACGTCGTAGGCCCCCGAGGCCACGGCGTAGGCCGCGGCCCGCAGCGCCTCGGACCCGGTGGTGCAGTAGTTCTCCACCCGGGTGACCGGCTTGCCCTCCAGCTGGAGGGGCCGGGCCAGGGTGATCCCGCTCATGCCCGACTGGGCGGTGCCGAACCAGTAGGCGTCGACGTCGTCCTTGGTCACCCCGGCCGAGGCGAAGGTGTCCTCGGACGCCTCGATGATCAGGTCGTCGAGGCTCTTGTCCCAGTGCTCGGCGAACCGGGTGCACCCCATGCCCGACGATGGCCACCCGGTCCTTGATCCCATGCGATCCCATTGCCTGTCTCCTCGTGCTCGACGTCCGTCGTGAGTGCCTCGGTGCGACGCGGTCAGTCGGCTGGCCGGTCGGCGCCGGCCGCACCGGCTTGGCCTTCCAGAAGTAGTCGTGGATGCCGTCGGCGGTGAACAGCTTGCGGAAGGTCATGGCCACCTGGTCGCCGATGTCGACGGTGTCGGGGTCGACGTCGGTCAGCTCCACCGGGAACCGGCCGCCGCCGTCGAAGTCGAGGACGGCGAAGACGATCGGGGGGCTGGGCGAGTAGGCCAGGTGGTCGATGGTGTAGGTGGCGATGGTGGCCTCGGTGTCGGCCCGGTCGACCGGGTCCATGTCGTCGACGGCCCCGCCCTTCATCGAGATCCGGGACGGGCGGGAGGTGGACGGCCTCGGAGGTGCGGTCCTTCGAGCCCACGAAGCCGAACTTCCACTCCTCGTTGCGCCAGGCCGCCGTAGGACGAGACCCGCTGCGGCTCGGGACGGCGGGGCGGCTCGGGGGTGACCATGCCCCGCCAGGACGAGGAACTTGCCGTAGGGGAGGTCGGCGGCCGCCGGCGACCTGGTCGGCCACCGGCTCGGCGGGCGACCACGGCGCCAGGGCCTCCGTGGTCCGGAACACCAGCACGTCGGCCCCGTCGGCCAGGGACACCACGGCCAGCACCTGGCCCGGCTCGGCCCGCTCGACCATGGAGGCCAGCACCAGTCCGGGGTGGGCGGCACCGGTCTGGCCCACCGTGGCGGTGAGGTCGTCGGCCAGCGCGCCGTCGCCGCACCCCGAGCTTGCGGGCCAGGGCCTTGACCGCCCGGCCGTGCATGCCGGTGACCGCCACCTGGTCGACCTGGTCGGCGGTGATCCCGGCCGCCTTCAGGGCCGACTCCCACGCCTCGGCGCCGAGCGGGACGTAGCGGGTCTCGCCGAACCGCTCCTCCCAGACCCTGGACCGCCGGTCGCCGGCCGTGCGCCAGCGGTCGAGGAACTCGTCGGTGACCGAGGCCCCGCCCAGGTACTCGGCGATCACCGGCGTGCCCGGGCCGTCGTCCCCGACCAGGACGGCGGCGGCGCCGTCGCCCCCGGCCGACCTCGTCGGCCGAGGTGGGCAGGCCGTCGCGCAGGTCGGCCAGCACCACCAGGGTGGTCCCCGTGCCCGGCGGCGCCCAGGCTGGACCGCAGGGCGCCCGACCCCCGACCGCAGGGCCCCGCCGAAGTCGAAGGCGGCCACGTGGCTCGGCTGGCGCAGGGCGGCGTGGATGGTGGTGGCGTTGGTCTTGTCCAGGTAGGCCGGGGTGGCGGTGGCGAACCAGATGGCGTCGGGGGCGGCCGCCGGGACGGACCGGAGGGCCAGGCGGGCCGCCTCCACCCCCATGGTGGTGGTGTCCTCGTCGTGGGAGGCCACCGAGCGGGTCCCCTTGCCGCCCCCGGAGCCGAACAGCTGGGCCACGGCCGAGCGCTGCAGCCGCCGATAGGGGACGTACCCGGCGATGCTGACGATGCCTCTCATCTCTCGTGTGGTCCCTTCGGCTCTCGTGGTGGGTGCGCGACGCCCGAATACCGACGGTACCTGCGGGTCCGGCGGCCCGGCTCTCCGGTGCCGCCGGGCTCCGGTCCCTCCGGTGAGACCGGGCCGCAGAGGGGTGACGCTGGCCCCTGGCTGCCTCGCTCATCCTATGATGTCCACAGTATCTGACGGTCAGTCAGGAAACCAACAGCGGCGGCCGCCGCATCCGGACGATGGAGGCCCACCATGGATTTCGAGTTCACCCCCGAGCAGCTCGAATTCGTCAAGGAGGTCGAGGAGTTCCTCGACGCCAACGACGATCCCGAGGTCTTCGACGTCACCCGGGAGAACATGGCCCAGATCGTCGACACCCCGCTGCGCCGCCAGTTCATGGCCAAGGTGGGGGAGCAGGGATGGCTGGGCATCACCTGGCCCGAGGAGTACGGGGGCAAGGACGGCGAGGGCATCTACGAGTACCTGCTGAACGAGGCCCTGGCCGCCCGGGGCGGGCCCGCAGATCGGCAAGGGCGTCGGCATCATCGGCAAGACCATCATCAGCCACGGCAGCGAGCAGCTGAAGCAGGAGTTCCTGCCCAAGATCCTGCGCAACGAGGTGGAGTTCGCCGTGGGCTACTCCGAGCCCAACGCCGGCTCGGACGCCGCCTCCATGCAGCTGAAGGCCACCAAGGATGGACGGCGGATGGCGCCTCAACGGACAGAAGACCTGGACCACCTCGGCCCACTTCGCCGACTGGTACTGGGTGGGGGCCCGCACCGACCCCGACGCGCCCAAGCACTACGGGATCACCCTGTTCCTGGTGCCGATGGACCATCCCAACATCACCGTCAAGGGCATCTGGACCATGGGGGACGAGCGGACCAACGAGGTCTACCTCGACGACGTGTTCGTCCCCGACGACTACGTGGTGGGCGAGCTCAACAAGGGGTTCCAGTACATCTCCGAGGCCCTCGACCTCGAGCGGTTCACCCTGTTCACCTACTCGCCCATCGCCCAGCGGCTGGACCTCCTGACCGAGTACGTGGCAAGCGCGCCACCCGGGACGGCGAGCCGCTGAAGGACGACGCCGTGATCCGGTCGCAGATCGCCCAGCTCCACACCGAGGCCGAGGTGGCCCGGGTGCTCGGGCCTCAAGTTCGTGTTCGCCTCGTCGCAGGGCGGCGCCCCGCCGACCTCGGAGGCGTCCGAGTACAAGCTGTTCACCACCGAGTACTCGCGGCGCCTGGCCAACGCCTCCATGGACATCGCCGGCCCGGGCGCCCAGCTCCGGGTGCGGGACGAGGACGCCCCCATGGCGGGCCGGTCCGAGTCGACCTACCGGTACACGGTGATCGACACCATCGGCGGCGGCGCCTCGGAGATCCAGAAGAACATCATCGCCCGCCGCAAGCTCGGCCTGCCCAAGAACTTCTGACCGCGCCACCGGACCCGCCGTGACCGACCCACCTCCCGCCGACCGCCGCCGTCGCCGGCCGGCGCCGCCGACGCCCCGCCGGGCCCCGGCGGGCCGCTGCGCGGCATCACCGTGCTCGACCTGGCCACGGTGGGCCCGGCCGCCCGGTGCACCCGGCTGCTGGCCGACTACGGCGCCACCGTGGTCAAGGTGGGGGCGGTGCCCGGCCGGGGGGCCGAGCCCATCCGGCCGCCCGTTCTACGCCTACAGCGGCTCGCGCTACCTCCAGCGCACCGCCATCGACCTGAAGGACCCCGAGGGCCGGGCCGCCTTCCTGGCCCTGGTGGCCGACGGCCGACGTGGTGGTGGAGAGCTTCCGGCCCGGGGTGGTCGACCGGCTGGGCATCGGCTTCGCCGACCTGCGCGCCGTCAACCCGCGGATCATCCTGTGCTCGACCACCGGGTACGGCCAGGACGGGCCCCGCGCCGCCTGGGCCGGCCACGACATCAACTACCTGGCCGTCGGGGGCTACCTGGCCACCACCGAGCCCCGGGCCGACGGCGGGCCGCCGGTGCCCGGGGCCACCATCGCCGACGCCGCCGGCGGGGGCCTGCAGGCGGCCCTGGCCGTCATGGCCGCCCTCATCGGCCGGGGCGAGGACGGGCCCGGCGCCCACCTCGACGTGTCCATCGCCGACGGCGTGCTGTGGCTGACCTCCCTGGCCGTCGACGAGCACCTGGCCACCGGGGCCCCGGTCGGGCCCGGGCGACAACATCATCACCGGCCGCTACGCCTGCTACGACACCTACCGGGCCGCCGACGGCGGGTGGCTGGCCGTCGGGGCCATCGAGCCCAAGTTCTTCGCCAACCTGTGCCGGCTCCTCGGGTGCGAGCAGTGGGCCGCCCACCAGCTCGACGACGACGTCCAGGACAAGATCCGGGCCGACTTCCGGGCCGCCTTCGCCACCCGGGACCGGGACGCCTGGGTGGCCGAGCTGGCCGGGGCCGACACCTGCGTCACCCCGGTGCTGTCGGTGGACGAGCTGGTCGACGACGAGCAGTTCGCCGCCCGCCACGCCATCGTCGAGGCGGTCACCGGCGCCGTCGGACGGCAGCGAGCCCGACCCGGTTCCGCCAGGTGGGCCCGGTGCTGGCCGGCATGGCCGCCGGCCGACCGATCCGGTGGTGGCCGGCGACCCGGGCCGGTCCGACACCGACCGGCTGCTGGCGCGCGCCGGCCTGACCGCGGCGCACATCGCCGAGCTACGAGACAAGGGGGTGGTGGCGTGAGCGCCATCGGCGAGGCCGACATCGCCGGCCTCATCGGGGTCGAGCAGTACGAGGAGCGGGGGGAGTTCCCCGTCGAGCAGGGGTACGTGTGGACCACCTGCTCCTCGGTGGAGAACGGCAACCCGCTGTTCTGGGACGACGGCGGTGGCCGAGCGAGGTGACCGGCGGGCCCGATCGCCCCGCCGACCATGGTGTCGGTGTGGTTCCGTCCCCACCACTGGGCGCCGGGCCGGACCACCCAGGGCCTGCCCCTCCAGATCCACTTCGACCTGAAGGAGGGCCTCGGCCTCCCCGAGGCGGTGATGAGCGACAACACCATCGTCTTCCACGAGCCGGTCCGGCCCGGCGACCGGCTGGTCACCCGCCAGATCCTGCGGTCGGTGAGCGACGAGAAGACCACCAGGCTGGGCACCGGCCGGTTCTGGGTCATCGACGTCGAGTACCGCAACCAGCGCGGCGAGCTGGTGGCCGTCGAGAGCTACACCGGCTTCGGCTACCGCCGGGCCGGCCGAGGCGCCGACGCTCCCGGGCGGGACGGAGGGGCCGGTCGTGAGCGCCACCGCCACCCGCCGGCTGCTCGGCACGGTGGCGGTCGGGCGACGAGCTCCCCGAGCTGGCCTACCCGGTGACCGCCACCACCGTGGTGCTCGGGGCCCTGGCCGCCCGGGACTGGCGGCCCATGCACCACGACAAGGACTTCGCCGTCAACCGCAACGGCACCCGGGACATCTTCCTCAACACCCCCAACCTGGCCGGCCTGGTTCGAGCGGTTCATCACCGACTGGACCGGCCCCTACGGCCGCCTCCGGCGGGTGACCTTCCGGATGCTCGGCTCCATCTTCCCCGGCGACACCATGGTGTTCCGCGGCGTGGTGACCGACACCGGGGTGGACGACACCGGCTGCGGCTGGGTGGCCATCGACATCTCGGTGTCGGTGGACGGCGACGCCAAGACCACCTGCACGGCCCGGGTGGCGCTGCCGGTGACCGACGACGACAACCCCTGGGACCGCAAGGGCGACCGGTGGCAGCCGTGAGCCCGGCGCCCGGCCCCGCGCCGGCGACCCGCACCCGCCGCAGCACCACTCGTACCACCCGAAGAGGAGAGCTGACCATGTTGGACCTGCAATTCAGCCCGGAACAGGAGATGCTGCGCGAGACGGTGCGGGGGGTGTGCGCCACCACCAGCCCGCTCAGCGTGGTCCGCGAGCTCGAGGACGACCCCATCGGCTACTCGCCCGAGCTGTGGAAGCAGCTCGCCCACCTCGACCTGATCGGCCTGCAGCTCCCCGAGGAGTACGGCGGCTCGGGCATGATCGCCCATCGAGAGCGTGGTGCTCTACGAGGAGTTCGGCCGGTCGCTGGCCCCGTCCCCCCACTTCGTGAGCTCCATCCTCTCGGGCGGCGCCCTGGCCCGGGCCGGGCAGCCAGGACCAGAAGGAGGAGTGGCTGCCCCGCATCGTCACCGGCGAGGCCATCCTCACCCCGGCGTGGCTGGAGCCGGAGAACGGCTTCGGGCCGAAGGGGCGTGCAGGTCCGGGCGGTGGCCGACGGCGACGGCTTCGTCCTCACCGGCACCAAGCGCCACGTGGCCTTCGCCAAGGCCGCCACCCGTCTGGTGGTCCTGGCCCGCACCGGTGACGGCCCCGGGGACGTCGACCTGTTCCTGGTCGACCCGACCGCCGCCGGCGTGACCCTGACCCAGCAGATGACCATCGCCTCGGACACCCAGTACCGGGTCGACCTCGACCAGGTCCGGGTGACCGCGGCCGACCGGATCGGCGCCGACGGGCAGCGGCTGGGCCACCTGGGACGCGGTCATGCACGACGGGATCATCCTGGCCGCGGCCCAGGCCGTGGGCGGGGCCCAGTACGCCATGGACATCACCGTCCAGTACGCCAAGGACCGCCAGCAGTTCGACAAGCCCCTCGGGCGCCTTCCAGGCCCTGGCCCACTACCTGGCCGACGCCGCCACCGCCGTGGACGGGGCCGAGGTGCTGGTGCACGAGGCGGCCTGGGCCCGCTCGGAGGGCCGGAGCGTGGCCAAGCTGGCCCCCATGGCCAAGCTGTTCGCCTGCCAGACCTTCCGCGACGTGACGGCCACCGCCCAGCAGATCTTCGGTGGCATCGGCTTCACCGTCGAGTTCGACATCCAGCTGTACTTCCGCCGGGCCAAGCAGCTCCAGATCTCGTGGTGGGACACCCGCTACCTCGAGGAGCTGGTGGCCGCGGCCGTGCTCGACGACTGATCCGGCCGTCCGCCCCACCGGCGGCCGAACGGGGTCCCGACCGGGGAAAACGCACGTTCGGCGGCCGCGTTGCGCTACGGTCGAATGGGCGATCCGGGAGGGTCGGACCGTGCGACGAACAGGGGGAGACGGTATGAGCACCGAGACCGCAGTGCCTGGGCAGTCATCGACCGGGGGAGAATCGGCAGCCGGCCCACGGGCCGCTCTTCCGCTTCCTCTTCGTCCACGAGATCGACGAGTACCCGACCAGCGGGAAGCGGACCGGCTACCTGGCTCTGGCCGTGCTGGCCACCATCGTCCTCTACTACACGTACTACACGCAGACCGGGGTCACCCCCAACATCCTGCAGAACTACCACATGTCGTTCAGCTTCTACGTGTGGATCGTCATCATCTCCAACCTCATCGGCGCCTTCGCCTCCCTGCCGGCCAGCAAGACCGACAAGCTGGGACGGGCCAACGTCATCATCTACGGCCTGCTCATCGTCGGCCTGCTGGTGGCCGTCGGGGTGCCCGCTGGCCTCGACCGAGTGGCGGCTTCGCCATCGTCATCTCGGCCCTGGGTCTGGTGGAGGGGGCCATCCTGGTGGCCACCCCGGCCATGGTCCGCGACTTCAGCCCCCAGGTGGGGCGGGCCTCGGCCATGGGGTTCTGGACGGTGGGCCCGGTGGCCGGCAGCCTGATCACCAGCATCGTGGCCGCCAACACCCTCGACCACTTCCTGGCCGGCGCGCCCATCACCGGGTGGAAGAGCCAGTTCATCATCTCCGGAGTGACCTCACTGGTGGTCTTCGTGGTCGTGCCTGGTGCTGATGAAGGACCTGTCCGCCAAGCTGCGGGACCAGCTGATGGTCTCCGCACCAGGACCAGGCCCTGGTCGAGGCCCGGGCCCGGGGCATCTCCTCCGAGGAGGTGCTGCTGGCCACCACCCAGGCCGTGGCAGCAGATCCTCAAGTGGGACCTGGTCGGTCGGCCGTTCGGCATCGCCCTCTTCCTGCTGGTGTACTACGCGGCCTCGGGCTTCTTCACCATCTACTACTCCACCGTCTTCATGAACCCCGACGGACTCAACTTCACCGTGGCCCAGGCCAACCATCTGAACGAGTGGTTCTGGGCGGCCGACGCGGTGGCCCTCATCGTGTTCGGCGTGCTCTCCGACCTGCTTCAAGGTGCGCAAGCCCTTCATGCTGGTGGGCGCCATCGGGGCCATCGTCATGCTGATCGTCTTCCTCAACCAGAGCCACCCACGCCCACACCAGCTTCTACACACTGGTGGGCATCGAGGTGGTACTGGCCGCCTTCCTCTCGCTGGCCTACGCCCCGTGGATGGCCGGCTACACCGAGATGGTGGAGACGAAGAACCCGGCCCTGGTGGGCACGGGCCTGGCCCTGTGGGGATGGATCCTGCGGCTGGTGGTGGGCATCTCCTTCATCTTCCTGCCCGTGGTCATCACCTCGGTCAGCCCGGTCGTGGACAACCAGCCCGTCGCCACCCAGACCATCCCCGGCACGCCCTACAGCGCCCAGACCTTCCAGGCCGCCCATCCGGCGTCGGTGGCCTTCGCCGTGGCCCATCCGGCCTTCCTCGGCGTCCTCAGCGAGCCGGCCAACGCCCCGGCGGTGGCGGCCCTGGCCGCCAGCCCGACGGCGGCCAACCTGGCCAAGGTGGGCGCGCTCATCGGACCGAAGAACACGGCGCTGCTGCTCAAGTACAACACCCAGCTGACCAAGCTTGTCGTGCCGTACCAGAAGGAGCTGGCTACCTGTCGGCCCACCAGGCCGCCCTCACCGACCTTCAGAACGGTCTGGCCAAGTCGCCCAAGCAGTGGCAGCACTGGTTCTGGGTGTGCGTGGCGGGCATGGTGCTCTTCATCCCGACCATCTGGCTCAACCGGGGCCGGTGGAGCCCGAAGCGGGCCCGCGAGGACGAGAGCCGAGCACGAGGAGGACGTGGCCCGCGAGTTGAAGGAGCTGGTCGGGGCCGAACGCCTGAGTCGCCGGCCGGTTCCGTCCGGCCGGTGTCACACCGGCGATCTACCGTGGACACCGTGGACCGCCCCGACATCCCGACCCGGCTTCGCCGTGGTCGACGTGGAGACCACCGGGTTCGTCCCCGAGGAGGAGCGGATCGTCGAGGTGGGGGTGGTGGTGCTGGACCGGGCCGGTCGGGAGGCGGGCTCCTTCTGCACCCTGGTCGACCCGGGACGGGATCCCGGGCCCACCCATATCCACGGCATCACGTGCGTCCATGGTGTCCGGCGCCCCGACCTTCGACGCCATCCGGCCGTACCTGGCCGGCCTACTGTCCGGTCGGGTGGTGGTGGGCCACAACGTGGACCGGTTCGACCTGGCCTTCCTGCGGGCGGAGTGCCGCCGGAGCGGGGGTGAGGTCGCCGTTCCCGGCCCGCTGTGCACCGTCGACACCCTGCAGGTGGCCCAGCACCTTCTCGGCCTGCGGGGCCGGGCCACCCTGGTGGACTGCTGTGCCCACTACGGGTTGAGCTGGGACGACCATCACAGCGCCCTAGGCGACGCCCGGGTCACCGCCGCACTGTTCCGGGCCATGCGGGTACAGCTGGGTGACGGTGTGCTCGGTCTGGATCAGACGCGGGCCGGGTCCGGGTACTCGAAGTGGCCGGGAGGCTCCGACGGGCGGCCCATCCTCAGGGTCCGGGCTGACGGCCTGACCGGCTGAGGGCCCCGGGTCCGGGGCCACACCGCCACTCCCCGGCCACGCCGGCCGTCAACCCTGGCCGTGGTGCCACGCTGCCCAGGCCCGGTACCCGCCGGCCAGGTCACCGGCGGCGTGGTAGCCCAGGTCGACGAGGGACTCGGCGGCCAGCGATGAGGCGTAACCCTCCGAGCACACCACCACCACCGGGCGGTCGAGGTCGGTCACCTCGGGCAGCCGGTGGGACCCGCCCGGGTCCAGCCGCCACTCCAGCACGTTGCGCTCCACCACCAGGGCCCCGGGTAGCTCACCTTCAACGGCCCGCTGGGCCGGCGGGCGGATGTCCACGACCAGGCTGCCGGCGGCGGCGGCGGCGGCCAGGTCTCCGGGCTCGGTGCGCCGGATCCGCCGCCGGGCCCGGTTCACCAGGTCGTCGGCCGTCGGGCTCACGACGGGTCGTGGTCGCTGGTGGCGTCGAAGGGTCCCAGGGGAGGCACCACTTCGGTGCGCACCCGGTCGAGGCGCCCGTCGGCTGTCAGCCCGTAGTAGCTCATGGCCGTGAGCCGGGGACCGTAGACGTGCACGCTGACCGCCGGCCCCTCGTCGTCGTTGATGAGATCGTGGACGTAGTGGGGACCGAAGCAACGGTGCTGGCCCACCGACAACCGGCGGGTGCCGATCACCGCCGGTCCGGGCCGGGAGGAGTGGACCGTGGTCTCGACCAGGGCTCCGGCCGCCACCACCACTGCCCCGCGGGAGCGACCGTGGTCGTGGAGCTCGATCCCCCCGCCCGGGGGCCAGGCGATGGCCCATGCTTCGAACAGGTCGGTCACCGCCAGCAGGACCCAGGAGCGCTCGGTGACCCCCTGCAGCTCCGGGATGGCCGGGGCGGTGACGGCGAAGCGCTCGGCGATGGGCAGGAGCTCGATCCTGCGGCGGGGGCCGGGGACGAGGGGGGAAGGGACCCCGGGCCCGGTCGGCAGCCCTCCGGAGCGAAAGGGGGAGGGGAACGGAGGGACTGCCGCCGGACCGGGGTAGGCGATGGCCATACCCCACTGTAAACACGCAATAGTCGACTAATCAAGTCGACTTTATATGGAAAGGGCCGAGGGGCCGACTCCGGTACCGGACCGCCTCAGCAGGCGGCGGCGCCGTCGGTGACCGACGAGCCGTCCATGGGGTCCTTGCCGAGTCCCCCGGTTGCCTCCGGATCCTCGTCGTCGCCGGCGTCGGGCATGTGCAGGCCGAGGGCGTAGCCGTCGAGGAACAGATCGGCGTCGCGCCGCCTCGGGTACCGGTTCTCCAACTGGCGGAAACGGGGCGAGTGGTTGGGCTCGAGCAGGTGGGCCAGCTCGTGGACGATCACGGCGTCGAGCACCCAGTCGGGTGCCACTCGCAACCGCTCGGAGATGCGGATCTCCCGGGTCTGGATGGTGCAGGAGCCCCAGCGCTTGTTCTGGTTGGTGGACCAGCGGATGGAGGCCGGCTCGACCCCGTCGAGATAGCGGTGCCCGAGGGTCCGGGCCCGCTGCTCCAGCTGATCGTCGGAGGTATGGAGGTGGGGACGGTGGCGCAGCAGGCGGCGGGACAGGCTCTCGACCATGGCGTCGCGCTCGGTTCCCCGCAGGTGGGTGGGCACGACCACGACGATGCGATCGCCCTCCCAGTGGGCGCCGGCGGTCTTCTTCCTCCGCTTGCTCACCCGGACCTCGACGTCGGGATGGAACAGGGTGGGTGGTTGGGTGGCGTAGTTGGTCATGGTGGGCACGGTAGGAAGGGGCTGTGACGGCCCGGTGGGCCGGCGCCACCCCACTGTTTAGTCGCCGATCCGACCGGGGTCGGCGCGCCTGGTCACAGGAGGGGCCACGGACTACTCCGGGGTGGGCCGACGGCCGTAGGGCGCCGGCGCCCCGGCCTCGGAGACCTCCTCGGGCTCCTCGTCCGACGCCGGCCGGAGGGCCCGCCAGGCCGCCCCGCCGAGGATGCCCCCGACGACGGGGAAGACGATGAACACCCAGAGCTGACTGAGAGCCCAACTCCCCTGGAAGACGGCGGTGGACAGGCTCCGGGCCGGGTTCACCGAGGTGTTGTCGATGGGGATGGAGATCAGGTGGATGACGGTCAGGGTGAGGCCGACGGTGATCCCGGTGAGGCCGACAGGCATGGACAGGCGGCTGGTCGAGGCGATGATGAAGACGAACACCCCGGTGAAGAACACCTCGGCCAGCATCACCGCGCCCAGTTTGAACCCGCCGGGGGAGTGGATCCCGTACCCGTTGGAGGCGAACCCCGACGTCTTGGCGCTGAAGGCTACCGAGCTGGACTTGGCGATGATGAAGATGACCAGGGCCCCGATCAGGCCGCCGACGACCTGGCCCACGATGTAGAAGGGCAGCTCCCGGGTCTTGGTCTTGCCGATCACCCACAGACCCAGCGTGACGGCGGGGTTGATGTGGCAGCCCGAGATGGATCCGATGGCGTAGGCCGCCACCAGCAGGCTGAGCCCGAAGGCCAGGGCCACGCCGAGCACCCCGACCGAGCCCTTGGGGAAGAAGCCCCCGGTGGCCAGTACGGCGGTGCCCGGTCCCCCGACGATGAGGATCATCGTCCCGATGGCCTCGGCGATGCCGATTCTCACGCGCTCGTCCATGGTGGTCCTTTCCATCGGCGGTGGCGGACAGATCCAGCCCGTCAACTCCCGCGCCCGGCCGCGCTGCTGCGGGCGCAGAAAGCCTAGGCAGGACGGTGCTCCTCATCGGGGATGTCGGCTGACCCGGCCGCGCGACCAGAGACCGGTGGTGCAGTCGTCGCCCTCCGGTGGGGGAGCACCGGGTTCTCGTCGCCTCTGACGGCGCCGTGGTAGGTGCGCACGGTGGCCGACCCGAACGGGGCGGCGCAGGACGTCCACGGACAGCAGCCTGGTGGAGTCCACCGATGACCCCGGTGGCCGACGCACCGGCTGCCGCTCCCCGGGGACCGTTGCGAGACGGCCACGCACCGGTTCTGCTGGGTCAGGGGTCGGGTGCCGGTGTCGGCCGCGCCCGAATGGGAGGGGTGAGGACCCGACGGTACGATGGGGGGGTGGGCCGCTACTTCACGCCCCGGTGCATCGGGATGCACGTCACGCTGCTGGTCCTGCTCCCGGCCTTCGCCTGGCTGACCTGGTGGCAGCTGAGCCGGGCGCTGGGTGGCAACACCCTGAGCTGGGCCTATACCTTCGAGTGGCCCCTGTTCGCCGGCTACGCCATCTACGTCTGGTGGCAGCTGATCCACGACCAGACCACGGCGGTGACCCGGCGGGTGCTGCCCGGCCGCCGAGCGCGGGACGGCGCCGGACGGCGACCACGACCAGCCGGGCTGGGCGCTCACCGGCGGCCAGCGGAAGAACGTGGCCATCGCCGCCCGTTCGGCCGTCGACGACGGCACGGCCAAGGTCCACGGCGAGCGGTTCGCCGACCAGACGCCCGAGGAGGCCGCCCGGCTGGCCGCCTACAACCGGTACCTGGCCGAGCTGAACGCCGCCGACGCCGACTCCCGCGCCGCGATGACCGGAGCCGTCCGCCCGACGGCCGGACCGACCGGGACCGCCGGTGGCCGCGACCGGTCTCGGACGGGCGCATGCACGGCGCGCTGATCCGCTACCGGGTGATGGCCTTCATCGTGGGCACGGCCCTGCTCATCCTGTCTTCCTCGTGGTCATCCTCCAGGTGTTCGGGGCCCACGTCGAACGGTGGCCGAGGAGATCGTGGCCCCGATCCACGGCTACCTCTACCTCGTGTACCTGGTCACCGCGGCCGACCTGGCCCGCCGGGCCCACTGGAGGCTGGGTCGGATCCTCGCCGTGGTGGCCGCCGGCTTCGTGCCCACCCTGGCCTTCATCGTCGAGCACCGGGTCTACCAGCAGATGCAGGCGGAGTGGGCCGCCGAGGCGGCCGGCAGGCCGACGTCGCCGGTCGGCGAGCCGTCGGTGGCGCGTCGACGCCGGACCGCGGCGCCGGACCGCCCTGAGCCGGCCGGACCGCTCCGTCGGTCCACCGACGGGCCGACGTCGGTGACCGGGTCAGCGGGCGCCGCGCAGCAGGGTCCCGGGACGGGCGCCGGTGTCCTTGCCGTCGGCGAAGGTGGTGACCCCGGACTTGATGGTCTCGACGTAGCCGGTGGCGTCCTGGAGGAGTGCGGCTGCCGCCGGCGGGCAGGTCGTTGACCACGGTGGGGTTGCCCAGCTGCAGGTTGTCGTAGTCGATGAGGTTGAGGTCGGCCACCGCCCCGACCTCGATGGTGCCCCGGTCGCCGAGGCCGTAGAGGCGGGCGGTGTCGTGGGTCTGCTTCTTCACCATCCACTCGAGCGGGAGCCGCTCGCCCCGGGTCCGGTCCCGGGTCCAGTGGGTGAGCATGAAGGTGGGCTGCGACGGCGTCGCAGATGACCCCGCAGTGGGCGCCGCCGTCGCCGAGCCCGGCGGCCGACCGGGGGTGGAGGAGCATCTCGCGGGCCGGCTCGAGGTCGCCGTCGGAGTAGTTGAGGATGGGGACGTAGAGCAGGCCCCGCCCGTCCTCCTCGAGCATGGCGTCGTAGGCCACCGACAGCGGCGACCGGCCCGTGGCGGCGGCGATGCCGGCCAGGGACCGCTCGGGGCCCGGCTCGTACTCGGGGGGGCTGCCCAGGGTGAAGGTGGTCGCGGAAGGCCTGGTCCATCCGCTCGCGCGGTGGCCGGGTCGGGCTCCCACGACTCGATGGCGCGGCGCACCTCGGCGGATGCGCAGGGCGTCGACCAGCTCGTCGGGGGCGAGGCCCTTGGCCTTCAGCTCCTGGTAGGCGGGGATCTGGTCGAAGAGGCGAGTAGGTGGTGAAGTGGCCGCGACAGCAGCCCGAAGCCCCGCCCGGCCACCTGGGGCCAGAGGTCGGCCCCGTCGGCCACGGCCCGGAGCGACTCGTCCATCAGCTCGCGCCACAGGTCCGGGGTCGTCGTCCACCTGCACCATGGCGAAGGTGACCGGGCGGTGGATGGCGGCCGACAGCCGCCGCATCCAGTCGATCTCCTTCTTCGGGCCGATGATGTCCTCGCCGGCCGTCCCGGCCGGCGCCAGCTCGAAGACCCCGGTGCCGAGCTCGCCCAGGGCGGCGCCGATGCCGAACAGCTCGTCCTCGGCGGCGTAGGTGCCGGGCACCGGCTCGCCGTCGATGGCCAGGTGGGCGATGGTCCGCGACGTCGAGAACCCGAGGGCGCCGGCGGCGATGGCCTCCTTCACCACCTGCTTCATGGCGGCGATGTCCTCGGGGGTGGCCGGCTCGTTGCGGGCCCCGCGCTCGCCCATCACGTAGGAGCGCACCGCGCCGTGGGCGATCTGGGTGCCCACGTCCATGGTCCACTTGCGCTGGTCGAGGGCGTCGAGGTACTCGGGGAAGGTCTCCCACTCCCAGTGCATGCCCTCGGCCAGCGCCGTGCCGGGGATGTCCTCGACGCCCTCCATCAGCCCGATCAGCCACTCGTGGCGGTCGGGGCGGGCCGGGGCGAACCCGACGCCGCAGTTGCCGGTGACCACGGTGGTGACCCCGTGCCAGCTGCTCGGGGCCAGCACCTCGTCCCAGGTGGCCTGGCCGTCGTAGTGGGTGTGGATGTCCACCCAGCCCGGGGTGACCAGCAGACCGTCGGCGTCGACGGTCCGGCTGGCCGGCTCGTCGGCGAAGGAGCCGACGCCGGTGATGTGCCCCCGGTCGACGGTGACGTCGGCGGTCCGGGCCGGTGCCCCGGTGCCGTCGACGACCGTTCCCCCTCGGATGACGAGGTCGTGCATGGTCGGTTCCCCCTTGGACGGCTGTCCCTCGATGCTGGCACGGACGGCCCGGCGTGCAATGCAACGGGCACCGGCGCCCGGTCGACGGCCGACGTGCCGCAGCCGGTCACCGAGGGGGGATCGAGTAGGTGACCTGGGCCTTGGCCACCACGTCGTCGCTGCCGACCGAGTACATGGCCACATCGGCCACGGCCAGCCGCTTGCCCAGCTTGAGCAGGGTGGCCGTCGGCCACCAGGTCGACCAGGTCGGGCTTGCGGAGGAAGTCGATGTGGAGGCTGGTGGTCACGGACAGGGCCACCGGTCCGATCTGGCCGACGATGACCAGCCAGGCCGCGCAGTCGGCCAGGGCCATCAGGGAGGGGCCCGAGACGGTGCCGCCCGGGCGGCTGTTGGCGATGCCGATCGTGATGGCGCAGCCGGGCCGTGGTGGCGGTGAGCGTCCTCGACGACGTAGGGGAGCGTGACCCCGGGGAAGGAGCCGTCCAGCATCTGCTGGAGCTCGGTCGACGGTCATGACCGGCGACGGCGGTCGGAGACGACGGGTGGTCATGATGCGGCAGCGTATCCAGCGCGGCGCGACTATCCCACTCCGGTCCACGCCACCGGTCCCGTTGTCGGGCAGACTGGTGCCGCCGGGAGCGGACTCCCGACCGGCCCGCCGGGAACGGACGCCGACGGTGGCGGGGACGAGGGGACGATGCGGTGTCGAACGGAACCGAGGAGTTGGGCGACGAGCACCGGGCCGCGGCCGAGCTGGCCGCGCGAGGCCGGCGCGGTCCTGGTCGAGCTGCGGGCCGGCGGCCTCGAGCCGGGCAAGGAACTCGGGCAACGAGGGCGACCGGCGATCACACCGGCTGCTCATGGACCGGCTGGCCGAGCGGTTCCCCGCCGACCGCATCCGCTCGGAGGAGGCCGACCAGTCCGAGGTGCTCGGCCCGGCGTCCGGGCCGGGTGTGGATCGTCGACCCGCTGGACGGCACCCGCGAGTACTCCGAGGGTCGGGAGGACTGGGCCGTGCACGTGGCCCTGGCCGTCGACGGCGAGCCGGTGGTCGGCGCGGTGGCCCTACCCGGCCATCGGGCGTGGTGCTGGGCACCGGGAGACCTCCGGCCCTGGCCCCGGCCCGCGCCGTGCCCCGCATGGTGGTGAGCCGCACCCGGCCGCCCGACTTCGTCCCGGTCGTGGCCGAACGGCTGGGGGCCGAGACGGTGCCCATGGGCTCGGCCGGAGCCAAGATCGCCGCCGTCATCCGCGGCGAGGCCGAGGTCTACGTCCACGCCGGCGGCCAGTACGAGTGGGACTCGGCCGCCCCGGTGGCGGTGGCCCTGGCCATGGGACTCCATGCCAGCCGGCTGGACGGGTCGCCGCTGCGGTACTCCCAGCCCGACCCTTGGCTGCCCGACCTGGTGGTCTGCCATCCGAGCCTGACCGACGCGGTCATGGCGGCCCTGGCCGCCGCCGACGCGTCGGGGCCGGGGATAGCCGGTGCGGCGGGGACCGCAGGGGACGGTGATGAAGCGGAGCGCCGCCACCGTCGAGCGACGCCGGCCCGGGACCGGCGGTCTTCGGGCCGGCCCGGCTCGGTCCCGCTCACACTGAAGAACCGGATCATCAAGTCGGCCACCTTCGAGGGGGCCACGCCCAAGGGTGCAGGTCACCGACGACCTGGTGGCCTTCCACCAGCGGGTGGCCGCCGGCGGGCGTGGCCATGACCACCGTGGCCTATCTGGCCGTCTCCCCCGAGGGTCGGACCGACCGCCACTGCGTGCTCCTCGGCGACGGCATCGGTCGCCGGCCTCCGGCGGGTCACCGACGCCGTCCACGCCGCCGGGGCGGCGGCCTCGGCCCAGATCGGACACGCCGGGCCGGTGGCCAACGCCCGCTCCAACGGTCGCCGTCGCTGGCCCCGTCCCGGCGGCTGGGCGCCGAGCGGTCGGTGACCCGGGCGGCATCCGAACGAGGACATCGCCCGGATCACCGAGGAGTACCGCCGGGGGGCGGCGCTCGCCGTCGAGGCCGGATTCGACTGCATCGAGATCCACCTCGGCCACAACTACCTGCTGAGCGCCTTCCTCAGTCCGAAGCTCAACCGCCGGACCGACCGGTGGGGCGGGAGCCTGGCCAACCGGGCCCGGTTCCCGCTGCAGGTGGTCAACGCGGTGCGGGAGGCGGTGGGGGACCGGGCGGCGGTGACGGCCAAGCTCAACATGGCCGACGGGGTGGACGGCGGGTTCTGGCTGGAGGAGAGCATCGAGTTCGGACGAATGCTGGAGTCCGACGGGGCCCTCGACGCCCTCGAGCTCACCGGCGGGAGCTCGCTGTCCAACCCCATGTTCCTGTTCCGGGGCGAGGCGCCCCGGGTGGAGTTCGCCGCCACCCTGCCCGCACCGCTGCGGGCCGGATTCCGGGTGGTGGGTTCGAGGTTCCTCCAGGAGTACCCCTTCGAGGAGGCCTACTTCCTCCCTACGCCCGCCAGTTCCTCGACGCCCTCGTCCGTGCCCCTCATCCTCCTGGGCGGGATCAACCGGCTGGAGACCGTCGAGGCCGCCCTGGCCGAGGGGTTCTCCTTCGTGGCCATGGCCCGGGCCCTGCTGCGCGAGCCCGACCTGGTCAACCGGTGGGAGCAGGGCTCGGCCGACGAGGGCCTGTGCATCCACTGCAACAAGTGCATGCCCACCATCTACTCGGGCACCCGGTGCGTGCTGGTGCCGGTGCCCGGGGTGGGCTGAGCCTGCCGGCGGGTGCGACCGTAGAACTGCCGGAGGTTAGAGGCGCACGACGTGGGAGTCGGGTGTGGCGAGCTCGCGGAGCGTGCCCCGCCGCAGCACCAGACCGGCCACGACCGCTCCGGCCACGAAGATGAGCGAGGACCACAGGAAGGCCGTCGTGTAGCTGTGCAGGGCGGCCATCTTCAGGCTCTGCGGGGTGAGGGTCCGACCCACCAGGTAGGCGGCGGCGGCGCTGGCGGCCAGAGTGTTGAGCAGCGCCGTGCCGATGGAGCCACCGACCTGTTGGCTGGTGTTGAGCGAGGCCGAACCGACCCCGGCGTCATGGGGTGCCAGACCCAGGGTGCCGGTGCTGAAGGAGGGGGCCAGGCTCAGCCCGAACCCGAAGCCGAGCAGGATGATGTACGGCAGCACGTGGCTGACGTAGGCCGAATGCAGGCCGACCAGGTGGAGGCAGTACAGGGCGATGGCGGCGCACACCAGTCCCACGGGGACGATGGGCTTGGGCCCGAACCGGGGCAGCAGGACCCGGTTGGACACCTGGGCCATCGTGGCCAGGGCCGCCACCATGGGTAGGAACGCCAACCCTGTCTTCACCGGACTGAAACCCAGCGTCCCCTGGAGGTAGTAGGTGAGGAAGAGGAAGACCCCGAAGATCCCGATGCTGGCGAACAGCATGGCCAGCATCGAACCGCCGCGGGTCCGGCTCAGCACGATCCGGAGGGGGAGGAGCGGGTACCTGGCCCTGGTCTCGAAGAAGGCGAACGACGCCAGCAGGGCGACGCCGAGGATGAGGAAGCCGATGGTGAAGGGATTGCTCCACGCCGTGGTCTCGGCGTGAGACAAACCGAAGACCAGTGAGAACAGCCCCCCGGTGACGAGGGTGAGGCCCGCCAAGGTCGAGCGGATCGTGGTCGGCGGCCCTGTCGTTCTTCAGCCACAGCAGGGCGCCGGTGGCGGCGATGGCGGCGAAGGCCAGGTTGACGAAGAGGGTCCAGCGCCACGAGGCGTACGAGGTGAGGATGCCCCCGAGGAGCAGGCCGATGGCGCCACCGGCCCCGGCGATGCCGCCGTAGATCCCGAAGGCCTTGCCCCGCTCGGCGGGGTCACTGAAGGTGGTGGTGAGCAGGGCCAGCACCGAGGGGGCCAGCAGGGCACCGAAGGCACCCTGGACGGTACGGGCGATGACCAGCATGGGGAAGCCGACGGCCGAACCTCCGACGGCTGAGGCCACGGCGAAGCCCACCAGGCCGATCAACAAGGCCCGCTTGCGGCCGATGATGTCGCCGATCCGACCACCGAGGAGGAGGAGGCTGCCGAAGGCCAGGGAGTAGGCGGTGACGACCCACTGCCGGTCGGCATTGGAGAACCCCAGGTCGTGCTGGGCGGTGGGGAGGGCGATGTTGACGATGGTGTTGTCCAGGATCACCATGAGCTGGGCCACGCCCAGCACGGCCAGGATCCACCACCGCTTGTTGTGGTTTGATTCGCCGTCGCTTATCGCCGCCTCGCCGGGCGGTGCCAATTCGGTCGTCACGCTCATCGCTGCCTCCGTCGATCCCAAGTGGAGCTGATCCCTCCGCTTATCCGGCTACGATACACGGATATGGAGGTTTCAACTCCGCTTACCGTGAGTTATTCCGACCAACCTGATCGAGCAGCTCGGCGGGGTGAGGTGACCGGAGCGATGGAGGGATAAGCGAACATGGACGACGAGGAACAGGAGGCGGGTCCGGCCCTGCGGGCCGACGCGGCCCGAAACCGTGAGCGGATCCTGGTGGCGGCGGGGGAGGTCTTCGCCGAGCGGGGACTCGATGCCACGCTCGATGACATTGCCCGTCACGCCGGCCTCGGCGTGGGCACGGTCTACCGGCGGTTCCCGGGCAAGGAGGAGCTGGTCGAAGCGCTGTTCGTGCAGGCTCTCGACAAGATGGTGGTCCTGGCCGAGGAAGCGGCCGACATGGGGGACCCGTGGGAGGGCCTGGTCTGGTTCCTCGAGCGGGCCACCGAGATGCAGTCCGAGGATCTCGGACTCCGTGACGTGGCCCTGCACGGCGGGTACGGACGCGTCAAGGTGGCGGCGGCCCGTGAGCGCATCATCCCTGCCGTGCACCGCCTGGTGGAGCGGGCCCAGCAGTCAGGGCGTCTGCGGTCGGACTTCGTCCCCACCGACATCCCCATCATCGAACTCATGGTCAGTTCGGTGGCTGACTACACCAGCTCCCTGTCTCCCGACCTGTGGCGTCGGTACCTGTACATCGTGCTCGACGGTCTCGTCGCCGAACGGGGGGGTACGAGACCGCTCCCACCCGGTCCCAGCCATGAGGTGATCGACGCCGCCATGAGCTGCCGCCGAATCAGCAGGAACTGAGCACTTCGGGCTGGGCCGCAACCGGGGCGAAGCGGGGGGTCAGGGCGGGTGACGCCGGGCGTCAGGTGGCATCGGCATCGGAGTCGGCATCACCGGCTGTGATGGGAGCGTCGAGATCCCAGCCCTCCTCGTCCGCGGCACCGTCACGACCGGCTGGCGCCCCGACTCCGTCGGGATCATCGATCCCCCCGTCCAACGTAGCCATGACCTCGGGGTCGTCGAGCTCCACCCCGGCCTCTTCCATCTCACGCTCATCGGTCTGCAGAGTGGGGTCCAGCGAGGGATCCAACTCCACGGACTCGAGGAAGTCTGGATCGAGCTGGGTCTTGTCGTCGAGCGCCTCGTCCCCCTGCTCGAAGGGGTCGGACCCTGATGGTTGGTCGGGTGACCACTCGTCGTTCTGGCTCATGATGTCCTCACGTCGCTTCCCGGTCTGGTCGATCGTCTCCGCTGAGCGTAGAGGAGCATGCTCGTTCCATGCCCGGGACCGACCTACGGGTCGACGGCGGTACCCTGGCCGCGCGGGGGTAACCGCAGGTTAACTGGCGATCTTGCAATCGAGACCCGTAGGTGGGATCGATTGCACCTACGCCCCATTGACTCTCCGGTAGGACGTAAGGTTGGCGTGCCGTTCATGGTGCGGGACGGCGGGCTGGAATTCGCACCAACAACCCGCCCACGTAGCTCAGGGGATAGAGCACTCGTTTCCTAAATGAGGTGTCGCAGGTTCAATTCCTGCCGTGGGCACTGCCGGGGGCGGTGATAGGGCCGGTGGGAACGTCCGCTGAGGTTCACCAGGTTCTAATCGTGCCGCCGACAGAGTCCGAATCCGAACGGGGAGAGAGGGAGACGCACACCGAAACGGGCCAATACCGCCGCGGGCGAGGGGCCCAGAGGGCCGGGACCAGGGGCGCCACGGGCCAGGAGCGAGCAGCCGGCGGGGCGAGGCGCAGGGCCGGCACGGAGGCGGGGCCACCCGAATGGGGAGAGAGGGAGGGGGCGAGGGGGGGCTTAATTCAGCAGCCGTTGTCCTTGATCATCGCGGCCTTGGCCTTGGCTGCCCACACCCGCCAGCTCGGAATTTCGGCCTGCGCGGCAAAACCGACGTAGGCCGACAGTGGTCGAGGCGGCGTGGGGAGGACGGCAGATGGGTGTGGACCTAAGACAAGCTGGGCGTTGTACTCGGCCTCGGCCGCGGCGTACTGCCGTTGACCCGTCTGCTGCGCCGAGCTGACGAATGACGAGATCGACGAACTGATCTTCGTCTGGTCGGACGCACTCAGCTCTTTGATGGCAGCGACGTCCGCTGCGGTCCCAGGCTTCGGGACTGCCAACACCGTTGTCAGTGCGTGGCGGTAATCCCCACAGGTGGTTGAAGGCATCTTCGACGCCGTGGACGGCCGGTGCTGGACGTAGACGTATCCGCCGATGATTGTAACGACGACGGCAGCCAAGCTGACGCCGACCCACTTCCAGATGTGGCTGCCGCTGGATCGCCGTCGAAGGCGGGCCATCTCGTGGTGATGGTGCCTCTCGTCCCGACGATCATGGGCATGGAGCTTGGCCAGTGCCCGAACAGGGTCATCGTCATCTGCCACTCCTCCAGTGTCGCCGACGGGTCAACCCGTTGCCATCAGCCATGGGAGCGGCGCCGAACTCGGACGACCCGACACTACGGCTCTGTGACTACTGTCGCAGGTCGTCTTCCGAGGCCACGAGGGCCATCTCGCGGGCAGCACAGTTGACCGAGTGGATGTCTCCGACCGGCAGCACATTAGGGACAGGCGGCTGGGCTTCGCTCAGCGTTAGCGTGAACCAGTTGCATATCTCGATCACCCAATGCTTCGGAGGCCACCATGTCCCAGGTCCGTGTCCACAACTTCTCAATCTCCCTCGACGGATTTGGAACCGGCGAGGGCATGACGTTCGACGCCCCGTTCGGCCACGCCGGGCATCGGCTCCACGAGTGGATGTTCGCCACCCGGTTCGGCCGCCGTGAAGTCCTCGGCGAGTCGGGCGGCACCGAGGGGGTCGATCACGTGATGGCCGACCAGTACGGACCCGGGATCGGTGCGGAGATCATGGGCGCGGGCAAGTTCGGCCCTCCGGGCTGGAAGGACGACCCGAAGTGGCGCGGGTGGTGGGGCGACAACCCACCGTTCCACACACCGACGTACGTCCTGACCCACAATCCGCGCCCGTCGCTGGAGATGGATGGTGGTACGACGTTCCACTTCCTCGACGCCGCGCCAGCGGATGCACTCGGAGTGGCGCGGGACGGAGCCGCCGGTCAGGACGTCCGCATTGGCGGGGGCCCGACCATGATGCGCGCGTTCATCGCCGCCGGTCTCGTCGACCACCTGCACGTCGTGCAGGTGCCGATCCTGCTCGGCCGCGGGGTTCGGCTGTGGGACGGCCTGGAGGCATTGGAGCAGCAGTACGACGCGGAGGCAGTCTCGTCACCGAGCGGCGTCACCCACCTGACCTTCACACGCCGATGACCGATCCTGCGGTCGAACTGACGACCTGCCCCCGAACATTGGGTAGGAGGGGCACCTGTCGGGCCCGTCACTCCCTCGCTCTACCGTGGATCTGTGACGGTCGAAGGCCGACTCTGACCTCTTGACTTAAAGCTAAGTTTAAGTTCTATCCTGCGGACTATGGAGCCAACAAAACTTGCAACCGATGGGCGCAGCGATTTACTGGGCAACGGCAGGCTGCGATCTTCGGTGGCGATTCTCGACGATGCTTTGGATCGGGTGTCGGCTCTCGACTTTGAGATTCCCAACCCTTTCGTCAACCACGCACCGATGGCCTGCGAGGCTCTGGCCGCGTTGGGCCTCGACCCGGTGATCGAGGTCTGGGTTGAGCGGTTCGAGACCTCCATGCGCCAGGCGGTCCAACCCATCACGCCCGATTGGCATGGCGACTTCGGCTGGGAGGGCCTCTTCGGCGACTACAGGCTCCTCCCTCAATGGACGGGCTACTTCGGACGGGCGATCGACGAGGAGGGGTGGCAAGTCGTGGTAGAGGGATGGGTGCCAAAGCTCATGCCCGGGTTGGCGGCAGCTCTGTTCCACGGGGTAATCCGAACGTCGCATGCAGTACGAGCAATTGAGGTGGCCGACACCCGGGCCCGGCGGGCCGAGCTGGCCCGAGCCCTAGGAAACTGGGCCGTCTGGTTCTCGCGCGGTGAGCCCACCGACGATAGTGCCCGGTTCGAGGACCCAGGGCTTGGGGTGCTGCAGGCGGCCGCCCTTGGTGCCGGTTGCTATGTGTCTGAGCCGAACATCTTCAATCTCCACGGGATCACTGGGGCCATGGCCGTGCATCTGCTGGGTGGACATCTCGCCGCCGCCGACGCTCGGGCCGCCGCCGCCCAGCTCCGCGCCGAACACCGATCCCTCTATCGGGATGTCGTACCCCAAGTGAGTGGTAGCGAGGCGTGCTGGGCCGAAGAACCGGTTGTGGCGGCGTCGATTAGCTACGACCCACACCAGATCAAGTTGGTGGAGGCGTGCCGTCGGGCCTTTCAGATCACCGCGGACCCGGCATTCTTGCTAGCCGCTGAAGTGGTGACGTCTGGAAGCTGACGGCGGTCAGACGGGGTCGATGGGACCTCTGGGCGAGGCGGAGTTCACTATCAGGGAGGCAGTCGATAACCGCCATCAACCCGGTAGCGAGGATTGACGTAGCCCGCTGACGGTCCACCATTTCGGAGCGATCAGTGGTCAGCGTGTGGGTGAATGCCCGAGCCAGGTCTGACTCCATTGATACCGGCTGACGTCCCTTCGGACTGTCCTGAAGTCGATTCGTCGGCCTGGCTCGGACACTCATCCGACACCACCGGTCGGACGGAGTGACCTAATAGGAGCCTGCCGCACAGGCCCTTCGCTGTCCTGTCCATCGTTCCGGCGGTGTGGTGGCACCCACCCCAAGCGAAAAGGAACAGATGACGATGACCACTATCGCGCGCCGAATCACCGGAGGGGTCGACACGCACCTCGACGTGCACGTGGCGGCCGCCCTCGATGAACGAGGAGCCCAGCTCGGCGTGGAGAGCTTTGCCGCCACTGCGGCGGGCTATCGGGAGCTGCTGGGCTGGCTCGAGGGGTTTGGGATCCTTGAGCTCGTCGGTGTCGAAGGCACTGGCAGCTACGGGGCGGGGCTGACCCGGCACCTGTTGGGCCACCAGGTCGCCGTCGTCGAGGTGGACCGACCCAATCGCCAGCGCCGTCGGCGCACGGGGAAGTCTGATCCCCACGATGCGGTGGCTGCGGCCCGGGCCGCTCAGGGCGGCGACGCCACTGGATCGGCCAAGACCAGGGACGGAAACGTCGAGGCCATGCGGGTATTACGGGTGGCCCGGTCATCTGCTCGGCGCTCACGGACCCAAGCCATCAACAAGATGCGCAGCCTCATCTCGACCGCTCCCGAAGAACTCCGGGCCGAGCTGCGGGACCTCTCCATCTACGAGGTCCTCACCCTGGCCAGCGCGTTTCGCCACACCGGACGGCCGACGTGACGACGGTGACCAAGCTCACCCTGCGCACACTGGCACGACGGGCCCCCTCCCTCGAAGAAGAGGTCAAGGAGATCGACCGACTCCTGAAGACCCTCGTCGCCGAGACAGCCCCGGAGCTCAACGCCATCGACGGGGTGGGCACCGACGTGGCCTCGGCCATCCTGGTGGCCGCCGGCGACAATCCGGAGCGACTGAAGAGCGAGTCGACCTTTGCCAAGCTCTGTGGGGTTTCGCCCCTCGACGCCTCGAGCGGCAAGCAGGAGCGACACCGGCTCAATCGCAGCGGGGACCGCCAGGCCAACTCGGCCCTCTGGCACATCGTGTTCACCCGGATGGTCAACGACCCGAGAACCAAGCACTACATCGAGCGCAGGATGAAGGAAGGGCGAAGCAAGAAGGAAGCGATCCGCTGCCTCAAGCGCTACGTCGCTCGGGAGGTGTTCGCTGCCCTCCCACGATCACAATTCGCTCTTGACAGTCCATAGGAGCATCGATCTGGGGCATACGGATCCGTCCCGATCTAGCCTGTCGGCATGGTGATCTGGGCAGTCGATATAACTCCCGAAGTTCATCGGAAGGAAACTCTCACCCCGTTGAACGTTGGGATTGCCTGGCCGCTGGTGGCCGTCATGATTGCAGCGGCCATTGTGGCTGTCGTCCTCGTCGTGTGGTTGCGTCGGCGCAGTCGAGGGAATGCACCGGTCGGGTAGCTCCCAACCGGTTCGGGGACACCCTCGGGTGAATGGACGGATGTGCTAGGAGCTTGAGCAGATGTGGTTTGGCGAGGCCATACCGGGCCTGTCAGGGGAGGAGTCGAAATGCGCAAGCGATCGATCGTGTCGGTGATCCTGTCCCTGGCAACGATTGCCAGCATGGTCGCCGTCGGACTCGTGGCGGTCCCTGGAATCAGCCAGGCGGCAAAGAGTCCGGCTCCTTACTATCTCTCGCTGGGTGACTCCTACTCGATCGGGTACCAGCCTGGCCTGCCCGGTGGTGGGGGCTCCCCGGGGTACACGGCCTATGTGGCCAAAAAGGAGAAGATGACGCTCGAGAACTTCGGGTGCGGCGGCGCTACGACCCTGTCGATCATCAGCACCTCCGGCTGCGCCGATCCGGCAGCCACGGATGCCGTCCCATACACCTCGACGCAGGAGGCGGCGGCGTTGGCCTTCATCGCCGCCAACCCCGGGCGGGTGGGGCTGGTTACGGTTTCGATCAGCGGCAACGATGTCACAGCATGTGGAACCAACCCCAATCCGGTTGGTTGCGTTCTGACCGCCCTGAAGGCGATCAATCTCAATGTCACTTCGTTGGTCACCGACCTCCGCAATGCACTGAATGCCAACCAGGACTCCTCCGCAAAGATCATCGGCCTGACGTATCCCGACGTTCTGCTCGGTGCCTGGGTCTACCCGGCGGTCCAGACCACGTCAACCCTGGCTGGGCTCTCGGTCCTTGCGTTCGACAACTTCATCAATCCCGCATTGAAGACCATCTACACTGGGGTGGCGCATGGCGGCTTCGTCAATGTGACTTCCGCGCCCTACAAGCAAGCCACCGCTGGTGACGACACCGACACGATCAGCACGTCAACGGGGGTGTCAACGGGTCCGACGATGAAGCTCAAGCCCTACGGTGTCATTCCGACCTCGGTATGGGAAATCTGCAAGCTCACCTATTTCTGCAGCCAGGGCAATATCCATGCCAACACCGAGGGCTATAAGTGGATCGGGCAGCAGATCGCGGCGGCGTATCCCGCAATCTCCTGAGCGACACCTTCAAGGAACCTCTGACTAGTAGCGGGTCAAACGGGCACTCGTGAATCGCGGCATCCACAGGGGGGCGTTCGAGGCACCCAAGGGCTGAGTGACAACCGCGGCGAAGGTGCCCGACGAGGCCACTCTCCCGGCGGTCAGGGACACTCGTCAGGGTCAAGCGGCGTGACCGTCATGTCACGGTACAAAGGAACAAGTTCGTCGAATCTGGTGTCCCCCCTGGTGGACCAGTCCGGAGAATCTTGGCCAGCGAGATGCGCAGCGAGGTCTTCCAAATGTTCCTGCCATCCAGCCCCGTGCGCCCAAGTCAGGTCGAGCGCTATGCCACGCCTCTCAATCACGAGGACTGCGCCGTCAGCGTCGGCGGTCAACTCCGCAACAAGGACTCCCTCGTCGCCCTCTACCTCCCACATGGTCACCTGCAGCTTCCTTGGTGGGTCGCACTCGTCGATTCGGCCCCGGCCGTCCCACCCACTGGCAGTGACCTTGGCCGTGAACTCTCCCCCAACGTGAAGGTCGCCCTCGACGTTCCCATACCAGCGGGCCAATCGGTGGGGATCGGTGAGTGCCGACCACATGTCGTCCATGTCGGTGGCGTACCGGCTCTTCATTCGGACAATCCCCTGGCCATCTGCCGAGTGCAGCGTCCCTTCGATAGCTGGCCGTCGATCATTAGTCATAACTTGCTCCTTCGGTCCCGCTTTCCTCGGGCGATCTCGGTGTGGAGAGCCTCCATGCGCTGGGTCCACTGCGTTCGGTAGCCATCAAGCCACGCATCTACTTTCCAGCGGCTCGGGGCGTAGGACGTAGATGCGGAACTGTCCCTCCTGGCGTACTTCGACAAGTCCGGCCTCACGCAGAACCCGGAGGTGCCGTGAGGCTCCTGGACGGGCGATCGGCAGCAACGCCGCCAGCTCACTTGCGGTCGCTGGGCCCTTGCTCAGAGCATCCAGCATGACTCTCCGGCTCGGGTCAGAGAGTGCTTGCAGAACCGCGTCCACGGAGCATTTGTAACATGATGGGTACGTACAAGGTACGCATGTCTACCATCGGGGAGGTCCGAGTCCTATCTTGCCCTGCGCCTCGAACTGCCGTTTTGGGGACAGCATGATATCCGGGCTTCAACCATCCAAGCCCCCCGTCCCTGCCGCCCGGCCCTCCCCGGTTCGGGTGGCGCCCGCCGGCCTGCCGTCCGGTTCCTGCGCGGCGGTTTTGGGGTCGCCGGGGGCCGGGTCTCCCTCTCTCCCGCCGTGGGCACTTCACCCGTGGATCAGACCCAGGGGGACCGCCCGGGACGGCCCCTCAGTGCGTGTAGGTCGTCGATCCCAGATTCAGATTAATGGGTGGGTCTTTGTCCTCCGGACTGCTGCGGCTCCTGGTGGACCCCTCGGGTGGCGGCCCCTGGGTGGACCCAAATCAGACCATCACTACCGCCCGAGGTTGGGGCGAAGTCAGAGCAGCACACCCAGGGCGAGGGAACCATGCTCGAGCCACAGGGCGGCATCTTCGGGAAGGCGCTCGGCGGCGAGTTGCTCGTGTCGACGAAGTTGCCCCTCACTGAGCTGGGCGCGCCACCTCCCGTTCGTCCCCTGGTTGAAGAATGCAGTCGCGCCTTCGGGAAAGGCTTGTTTCAGGATCGCCGATGCTTCATGTTGTGACTTCATCGCCTCGAACCGGCACCGCTCTACGACCTCGCTCCAGAGCGCAGTGGGGATGTCGACGTCGAGAAAGTCGGCGATGCGCCGCATCTCGCCGCCGAGGTCGCGGATGAGGTCGGCGTAATGGACGAGCAGCACGAACGGCTCGTGGCGATTCGGCCACCACGACGCCAGGTGGTCCATGGGCGTCCCCCAGTCGACCCATTCGTCGAACAGTTGGTCCATGTCGCCATCCCACACCGGTGGCCATGGTGCGACGCCGTCCCGGGCTGCGATGGCGTTGAGGGCCCTAATCACTTCCGGCCGCATCTTGCGCCGGTGGTTTGCAAATGAGACGAGCGCGTCGCGCCCGTCTCGATAGACGGCGAGGTAGCGGCACTCAGTGAAGATCGGCGTGCAGTCGGCTGGGCTGTGCGTCTTGATGAACCGTCGGTGTGGGATCGCGTCGACCCTCGCGATCATGTCGTCCAACGGAACAATCCGGGCGTCCAGCCAGGGGCTCAGGTCGAAAGCGGGAGCAGGCGCGTCGCCGTGGGGCCACAACAGCGAAGCCACGATGCCCTGCATCCATGTCGTCCCCGACTTCGGCGGAGTCGTGATGAAGATGTCGTCCGGACGCGGAGTGAATCGCTCCCACCGCTGGCTGTCATCGTGGACGTGCTGGCGACGGCGCGTCGCCGGCAGCACCGGGGCCATTCCGCGAACGTAGCCGAATCGGATGGACGGGGTGTCGTCCGCACTCCACCAGGTGTTACGACGGCTGACACTGTCCGGTAATGCCGGATCGCGGGTCCCCCGGGATGACCGGTTGGTCCTAATGGTCCGCCCATATCGCTCCGGCCCCCGGTGTCATCACCCCGCCCCCTAAAATCGGGCTCCGTCGAAGCGGGTCAGGGTGACCGATTGGTTCAATATGACTGCCAAAGAGAGCCTGGCATTGGTGTTGAATCAGGAGCCAGGATCTAGGAAGCGGCCAATCGTGGGCAGCCCTCAGGTTGCAAGGCAAAAGGCTTGGGTAATCTGACAGTGACGCTTCGATGAACGTTTCGAAACGATCCCGATCTAACCCATCTGGAACCAGTCGGACCTCATGCGTCTTCTGTCAAACTGTGGCCGTGACCGACACTCCTAATCGTCACCGTGTCGTCTCAGTGCCACATTGGACGAAGAGGGGATGGGCTCTTGTCGGGACCATCTGGGTTACTCTCGCAATCATCTGTCTGTTCGTCTCTGGCCTCTCATGGACTCACCTCCTCGCGGCCCTCGCAATCGGACCGCTTCTGACGGTTTTCCTATGGAGGCCCTATTTCTGGACTCGTCATTAGCGGCCCTGCCAACGGCAAGTCTCCCCACGCCCGAATGGCCGGTAGGGGGGAGGTACGCCCACTTTCTGGGATCTGAGAGGATGGGAATGGGAGAAGGAAGCAATGAGCGGACTTAGTCGCAACTTCAGGGCGATCGCAGGGAACGGTGCTGGCGTCGCTCCTTTTGCTGATCTCGACGATTTGGTTGCCTTGGGCGACCTACCGCTCCACCACTCTTGACGTGGCCTTCAAAAGTGGTCGCTTCGGGCTGGTGCTCCTGGTCTGCGGTGCAGGTTCACTCAGCTTGGTCGGCGTCTCGCTGTTCTGGAATAGACCGATCGTTTACTGGCTTCGCCTTCTTCTCGGTGGCGGTGCGCTTCTATGCTCCTTTGCCATCGCATTAGCGAAGATCGCAGATGCGAACCACACAACGAGCGTCCGTCCCGGATACGCAGCCACTTCGTTTGGCATTGGTGCTGTTCTGGCTATCGCATCATCCATCGCAATGGTGGTGTCAACCGCAGCCCAGAGATCAAACAAGGTATCGGACCGGACCGGGAGGAGTCGGACGTCCGAAACTACCTCTGTCCGCTGAACCGGCGAACAGGGGCAGGTGTCCGAAGTGGGCAAGACCGGGTGTCCGATGACCCAACCCCCGGCCGAGGGCCTAATCGAAAAGTTCACTGCTGTTTTAGTTCGGCAGTACGCCGCCGGGGCGTTTTCACTGATGAATAGTGGAGCAGGCAATCCAGGTCCGCCGGTGGTTGCCGTCGATCTGCGGCCCACTGGAGTCGTAATCACTGATTTGCCTGGGGCAATCTCGACGCAGTGGATCGGAGATGGCCGTACGCTCAGATACCCGGAAATCAGGGTGGCCCAGGCGGTGCGCAACTCCAGGGCCTACCTGGCCAGAGCACCCAGTCCAAAGGATGTGCCGTTCGGCGTCCGCCTCTATCTTGGCGAGTCCAGGTCACATCTCGTCCCGTTCACCGTCGAATGCGAAACCTTGATGGACGGTCTGGAATCCCACCACGTGCCCGTGGATCGAAGCCCCCGGACACTCGGGTTCATGCTGATGGGGAGGAAGTAGATACCATCCCACCCATCCGGCGGTAGGTGGCACCCTCAGCGGGAGCGAAGGCCACGCATTTGGGGGCACCCTTCGAGCACCACCGCCATTGAGAGGTCACTCTGCAGCATTGTTTGTCGAGGGACCGCCCAACTGCTCGCGCGCAGCAGGCATTCGGCCGTCCGCCCAAGAATGATCGCGTCCGTGAACCGGCCGATGAGGGCAGCCCTGGGATCGGCACGACGGTCAACCTGAACCGGCAGACGGTGCGATCGGTCAGCCCTGTCACATATCGCCGACCTACGGGGTCATAGTCGTGGGAAGGCCCAAAATCTAAGGAGACCTAATGGACGCTCGACTCGACTTCTACAGCAACGAGGTTGCAGGAAAATTCGCCAAGCACATCAACTCAGCAGGGTCAGTGATAGCCGGCTCGACCTTGCCGGCCGCCACCCAAGAGCTGGTCAAGATCCGAGCCAGCCAGATCAATGGGTGTGGCGTCTGCCTGGACATGCACACCAAAGACGCCGAGCATGCCGGGGAGAGCTCGGTGCGGATCAACCTGATCGCGGCATGGCGAGAGGCGACGGTTTTCACCGAGGCCGAGCGGGCCGCCCTCGAACTCACCGAACAGGGAACCCGAGTAGCCGATGGCGGAGGCGTCCATGACGAAGCCTGGACCCGCGCGGCCAAGCATTTCGACGACGACCAGCTCGGCGCACTGGTGTGCCTTATTGGCCTCATCAACCTTTACAACCGCCTCAACGCCATTACTCGTCAGCCCGCAGGTGACTACACACCGGGCCAGTGGAGCTGAGGGTCAAGGCCCCAGTCTTCGTTGGCACATCGGTGATCGCGGTGAGGTCATTGTGGTGATCCCTTTCAGCGAGGATGTATGCCATGGACGAGAACGACTGGTTGGCTGAGCGCTTCGAAGGGCAGAGGTCACAGCTTCGAGCGGTCGCCTATCGGATGCTGGGCTCACTCGCCGAGGCCGACGACGCTGTCCAAGACGCCTGGGTGCGAGTCAGCCGGGCCGAGACGAACGACATCGAGAACTTTGGTGGGTGGTTAACGACGATCGTCGCCCGCGTCTGTCTGAACATGCTCCGAACACGCAATGTTCGGCGCGAAGAATCCCTGGAGGTGCATCTCCCGGATCCGGTTGTCAGCCCATTGGGAGAACTTGGACCAGAGGGCGAGGCACTTCTTGCCGAATCGGTCGGCCTAGCTCTCCTAGTCGTACTCGACTCCCTCGTTCCCGCTGAGCGCCTGGCCTTCGTTCTCCACGATATGTTCGAACTGCCATTCGAGGAGATCGCCCCAATGGTCGGTCGATCCCCGGCTGCGGCCAGGCAACTCGCCAGTCGGGCAAGGCGCCGGGTCAGAGGGGCAGACATCCCTGATCCCGACCTTGCTCGTCAACGCACGGTGGTCGACGCCTTCTTTTTGGCAGCTCGCAATGGCGACTTCGACGCACTGGTCGCCGTACTCCACCCCGACGTCGTCCTGCGAGTCGACTTCGGCCCCAGCCGGCCGGCTGCGTCCACGATGGTCCGAGGCGCAGCGGCTGTAGCTCGACAAGCGCGACTCGGTGCCAATCCGGCGGCAGTGCTCCTTCCCGCGTTGATCAACGGGGCCGCAGGTGTCGTCATCACCCTCGATGGTCAGCCGCACGGCGTGATGGCCTTCACCGTCGTCAACGACCATGTAGTCGAGCTTGACATCATTGCCGATCCCGAACGAATCCGCAGAATCGCATCAGCCGTCCTTAGCAATCGGGACTGCCGCGCTCGTGGGAGCGACGCGTGAGAAGCACCGGGATTCAGCACTCGGCTTCTTCGTCCTTGCGCTCAGCGGCCTCCCCTGTGCCGCCTGGGCGGCATGGTCGCAGAAGGAGAGACCTCCTACCTGTCGTTCAGCAGGAAGATCGCCCCTGGCAAATACAACCAGGTCGGGCTGGCGATGTATGAGCTGCCGAACATGGTCGTGGCCTGCATCCTGTTTCTGATGCGGCCGCGACATGAGCACGGATGTACCCAAGGGGTGTCCCTAAACAGCTGTGGGTGAGACAGTTCCGATGAACCGGAGAGATTCGCAGAGTGAAGACTCTTTCGGCCGCGTGGCCTTCGAGTTCGGCCCGGTCTCGGCCTGACTACAAAGTGGAACTCTTCGCTCCATACCGAGGTACGGTTGACCCGCCTGAAGACGTGCCGCTGGCTACGGAATATTTGGGGGGGGTATTGGATGACGCACTCTTTACGCAGGGCACGCCGAGTCGCCCTGACTGCGTTGGCTATGACACTTGGAATAATGGGTGCGGGATTGGTCGGTCAGATTTCGATCGTGTCGGCGCCAGCGTCTGCGGAGACCTCGACCCAAGGCGACGCACCCAATGGCGGACAACCAGCTCGGCTCAGCGGCCCCATCGAGCCCGCTGACGCTGCGCATCTAATCGCCGGAGCCTGGGGGCCCTCCCTCAAGGCCGCCGGTTATGAACAGCGGGAGTATTTCGCGTCGGGGACGGCGTACTCTTACCAGGCGACCGGAGCCGAGAACAACGCGGGAACGTGGAAGGTCGCTCCCGCTACCAGCGCGCTTTATCGCACTCGAATCGTGGTGCGGATGCCGACAAATCCATCGCGTTTCAACGGGACAGTGGTCGTAGAGTGGCTAAACGTCAGCGGAGGCGGGGATGGCGCTGTCGATTCGGTGTACTTGTCACCAGAGTTGGAACGAGCGGGGTTTGCCTGGGTGGGCATCTCCGCGCAGCAAGTGGGAATCGACAACCTGCGCCAAGAGGATCCGGCGCGCTATGGCTCGCTGACAGATCCGGGGGACCAGTACTCTTACGACATTTACACTCAGGCCGCCCGAGCCCTGCTTGCCGGTGGCCACGCGAATCCCCTGGCCCCGGTGCATCCCAAGCGACTGTTGGCGGTGGGTGAGTCCCAGTCGGCCCTTTACCTGACCACCTACATCGACGCCATTCAGCCCCTCTACCATGTGTTCGACGGCTTCTTGGTGCACAGTAGGGCCGGGGGAGCAGTGGGGATTCCTGGTGCATCTCCGAGCGGCAGCTTCGGAGGCGGCGTCCACATCCGCACCGATATCGGCGTCCCGGTGCTCATGATGATCACCGAAACAGATGAGACGTTCGGCGGGTACTACCAGGCCCGACAGCCCGATTCGCGCTTCACCAGGCTCTGGGACGTCGCCGGTGCCTCTCACGCAGACTCGTACATCGTCCCGCCTGCGGAGCTCAAATCTCTAGGCTGCACATCGGTCGACGAGGCGCCAAGTCATTTCATCTTTGAAGCCGCGCTCTCCGCCGTCAACACCTGGATGGTCACCGGTTCGCCACCACCACCGGCCCCTCGTATGGAGGTCCAGGTTGTTGACGGCACGCCAACGGTGCAGACCAACACCACCGGAAATGCAATCGGTGGCATCCAGGGTCCGTGGGAACAGGTGCCGATTGCGGCCTATTCGAACACCACGCCCCCTGGGTCGGCCGGGTTCTGCGTCCTGTTCGGGTCGACTCGTCCCTTCAGCGAAGCGCAGCTCAAATCCCGGTACGGGACCAAGTCGTCTTACCTGAAGGCATACACGACGGCGACGGACGAGGACATCAAGGCGGGCTACATCCTCCCGGCCGACAAGGCTCAAGTGCTCGCCTTCGCCAACCAGGTCCCGTTCTAACGGCTGGGGCGTTGGCCGATAGCCAGGCCATAACGGGATTTCCCTAGGCTTTTCGTGCGCTGCTGACACTGTAAACCGGCCTGGGATCCCCGGAGACTCCATACCTTGGAAGCGAGGATGGAGTCATGGAAGAGAAGCGCCCCACAACAAAGAGGTACCCGCCTGAGTTGAAGGAGCGGGCCGTGAAGATGGTCCCGGAGCTTCGATCCCAGGATCCCCACGACAAGACGGTCATCTCTCGGGTGGCCCGCCAACTGGGGGTGGGCCACGAATCGCTCCGCTCCTGGGTCAAGCAGGCGGAGGTGGAAGCGGGCAGGCGGCCGGGGCTCACAACCGACGAGCAGGCCGAGCTGAAGCGGCTCCGCAAGGAGAACTTTGAGCTTCGGCGGTCCAACGACCCGCCCATCCTGCAGTCGGCAGCGGCTTTCTTCGGGGCGGAGCTCGACCGCCGAGGAAAGAAGTAGTCGCCTTCATCGACGCCCATCGGAACAACGAAACCGATGGGCGTCGATGGGGGGTCGAGCCGATCTGCACGGAACTGAAGATCGCCCCCTCCACCTACTACGACACCAAGGCCAGGCCACCCTCGGCTCGGGACATGCGGGACGCCACCACCGGCCCAGAGCTTCGGGCCCTGTGGGAGAAGAACTACTCCGTCTACGGACGCCGGAAGCTCTGGAAGGCGGCCAAGCGCCGGGACCTCGATGTCGGGCGGGACCAGGTGGCCCGGCTCATGCGTGAACTGGGCATCCAGCGCGCCACCCGGGCGAAGAAGCGCTTCACCACCAAGTCCGACCCGGCGCACGTCCGGGCCCCGGACCCGTGAACCGAGACTTCACCGCCCCTCGTCCGGACGCCCTGTGGGTGGCCGACTTCACCTACTGCTCGACCTGGTCGGGCATCGTCTACGTCACCTTCATCATCGACGTGTACTCACGACGGCTGGTGGGCTGGAAGGCGGCCCGGTCCATGACCACCGCCCTCGTCCTCGACGCCTTGAACATGGCCGCATGGACCAGGCGCCACACCGGCCTGGACGGACTGATTTGTCACACGGATGCGGGCTCGCAATATACGTCCGTGCTCTACACCGACCGGATTGAAGTTGCTCCCTCCATCGGGACAGTCGGCGACTGCCTATTTACCGGCTATTACGACTGGATGGAATCGAAGAGATCCTTAAGGAAGCTGCAAGATTTGGCAGCCTGATGCTTGCCTTTGGTCACGCGTTGCGTTACAGATGTTGTGGTGACCGATGAGGAGCTTCGGCTTGATCGGATAGCGGGCGGCTGGGCCTTGGCTGGTGCCGGGGTCCAACGGTTCGTGTTGGTGAACGAATACCTGAGCTACTTGTCGGATCGGAACTACTCGCCGCAGACTGTCCGCGTCTACGGCTTCTCGCTGCTGGCGTTCTGCCGCTGGTTGACGAGCGAGGGGGTCGAACTCGACGTAGTGGACACCGACGTTCTGCTGCGTTACCTCGCCGCGTGCCGGAAGGCAACGGTTCCTGGTCGACCCGGCCCGAATGTGCTGCGCTTGGATGGTCGGCGGGCCGATGGGTATGCGCCGGCGACCGTGAATAATCGGCTGGCCGCGGTCTCGGGTCTGTTCGAGTTCCGAGCGATGCGTGATCCCGATGCCAAGAACCCAGTCCCGAGAGGCCGAGAGGCGAGACGGCTCTCCTCTGGCGAGCGCAACGGCTTGCTCGCGCACGTGGCACGCCGTCCGAGACAGCGATCAGCGCTTCGAGTTCGAGAACCCCAGCGGCTTCCTCGTGCCTTGGACGCCGGCGACGTCGTGGCCCTGGTCGGGAGCCTGCGGACGTGGCGGGACCGGGCGATGGCGGGGTTGATGGTGTTTTGCGGACTGCGGGCCGGCGAAGTGCTGGCTCTCAATGTTCGCGATGTCGACATCGGCGGACGGTGGCTGTGCGTGAGCGGCAAAGGGTCCAAAGAGCGCCGTGTTCCACTTGATGTGGACGTAGCTGGCGTCATCCAGACCTACCTCCTGGCCGAGCGCCCTGAGACCCAGACTTCCCGGCTGTTCGTCGTGGCCAAAGGGCCTAACCGCGGTCAGCCACTGACCCCGGCGGGCCTGCGCACGGTTTTTCGCTATCACCGGGCGGCGGCTGGTGTTCCCGGCGGCCACCCTCACGCACTCCGGCACACCTTCGGCACTGCGCTCGCCGAAGCGGGCGTCGATCTAGCCGTCATGCAGGCCTTGCTTGGTCATGCCCACATCGACACCACCGCCCGTTACACCCACCTCGCCCCCGCACACGTGAAAGCCGAGTTCGATGCTGCCCGAGATCGACAGCGTTCGCGCCGCTGACCCCTCGGCGAGGGACTACCTCGCTGAGTATGCGCATCACCAGACGCGCACGGGCCGGGGCAATCACACCACTACCCAGGGGGCCAAGACCTTCATGCGGCGGTGGTCACACCCACAGGACTGGGCTGCGCAGCCACTCGCCTACAGACTGGCCGAGGGTTCACAGACAACTTCGTTCCTGATCTTTTTGATGGTCCACGGCTGGCTCCAGCCCGGCTACGACTACCTGGTGTCCCGCAAACTCTCAAGCTTTTGGCGAGAGGTCGCTGCCAGTCCACTGGCTGCCGACATGGAGCGCTTCCGCCAAGGTGCCGAAGCAATCGGGTTCACCTCCATCCAGAGCCTGCGGATGGCCTCACAGTCCGTCGGTCGTCTGCTCATCGAAACCAACGTCAGCCTCGAGCAGTTGGCCCTCGATGACTTCGAAGCGTTAGCCCGAGCCTGTCGACGCCGTGGCCTCGAGACTGGCAAGGGGTGGCGTCACTACCAGGGCGCCTTGAGTGGCGCCCATCGGGTGCTATTCCATCTGGGCATCCTTGACGCCCCGCCGCCTCCTTGGCAGCAGCCCAAGGCGTTCGCCGCTCGCGTTGTTGACGTCCATCCCACTTTCCAGCCGGCATTCGTGGCCTATCTGGAGCGCAAGACCGGGACGTGTAAACCCAAGACCGTGACCGGCATGGCGACGCGCTTGGTTCACTTCGGCCGCTTCCTCGCTGAGCACGACCCCGATCTCACCTCGCTGGCTGACCTCGACCGACAGCGCCACATCGAGCCCTATTTGAACTCGGTGGCCAGCGCGATCAACTCCAAGAACGGCGAGCCCATCACGACGGCCGATCAGGCCCGGCGGATCTTGACCGTCTCGGTCTTCCTCAACGACGTCACCGAGTGGGGATGGAAAGACGCACCGAAGCGGCGCCTCATATTCCGCTCGGACACCCCGCGCCTGCCCAGACCTCTTCCGCGCTACCTGCCCGTCGATGCCGACCGACGTCTCGGTGAGACTCTGGCTCGATCCGATTTCCGGCTCGCGGCCGATGCTTTGCTCTTGGCCCGCGCCTGCGGGCTGCGCATCGGCGAGTTGCTCGACCTCGAACTCGACTGCGTGCACGAAATTCCCGGCAACGGGGCGTGGCTCAAGGTGCCGCTCGGCAAACTCGACACCGAGCGGATGGTGCCCCTCGACGACGAGACCGTCACCTTGATCGACCGGATCTGCTCCACCCGATCGGAGGGTCGAGCGATTGTGCACCCTCGAACGGGACGCCCCGCCCAGTTTCTTTTCACCCACCATGGCCGACGCCTGGCCCAAGCGGCTCTGCGCCTCGAACTCAATCGGGCCGGCGAGGCGGCCGGCATCGGCCACGTGAATCCTCATCAGCTCAGACATACCTTCGCCACTGCCATGGTGAATGCCGGGGTGTCGCTGCAGGCCCTCATGGCCCTCCTCGGTCACGGGTCGGCGGAGATGAGCCTTCGTTATGGCCGGCTCTTCGATACCACAGTGCGCGCCGAGTACGAACGGGCCCTCGAGCTTGCCAAGTCCCAGCTCGGAGAGCTGCCCAATGGACGCACTCGGATCCCGGTGACGGGCGACGGCGACTGGCGCGACGCACCGGCCATCAAGGCTCGTCTCGCCGGTGGCTACTGCCTACGTGCTCCGGCCCAGGGGTCGTGTCCCTATGCCAACATCTGCGAGCATTGCCCCAACTTCCGCACCGACGCCGCCAGTGTCTCTGTTTTGTCGGCTCAGCGGAGAGACGCCGAAGCACTGGCGGCCGATGCCGAGTCCCGCGGTTGGATCGGCGAAGCCGAGCGCCACCGACGCCTCATCACTCGCCTCGACGCCCTCTTGTCTGAAGGTGAGAATCTGGCGGGATGACAGCTCCCGAGACCCTGGCCAAAGTCGAGCAGGCCTGCGCTGATCTGCGACAAGACGGTGAACCCGTGACCTTCACGACAGTCGCCGCCGCCGCCGGCATCAGTCGCACCACGCTCTACCGGGATCCGACCCTGCGGATGGTGGTCGAAGAGCACCGGAGCCATAGTCACGATCCTCGGACCATGTCTGGCTTGGTCTCTGAGATTGGCCATCTGCGCACCGCCGTCGAAGCCCTCGCTGAACGGGTCCGTCGCCACGAGGAACAACTTCGCCGTCTGGAGCTCCCGCCCCGTCACAAAGCGAGCAGCCGATGAGCCCTCGCCGCAACAGTGAACTGGACTCGCTCATCGCCGACATCACCGTCGACTGCTACAGCGACGATGAGCAACTCACCGCCTTTGAGGCCGCCTTCGACAACGACGCCACCCTTCCATGTCCCGGCCGCGTCATCGGAGAGGAAGTGAGCGTTATTTCCATCGGAATGGCCAACGACCGGCGAGAACTCATGGCCACGTGCGAACACAAGGGCCGTCGCCACCTAATGGCACTCCTCGACATCGAACTCAACGGGGACCCGACAACCAAGACACTCGTCGCCGCCTACCGGCGCTGGAATAGCAGCTGACCGCCAGTTCAGGACGATTACCCGTTTACCCAGCCGGGCCCCGATTAGCCGGTTAATCCTACGACAACGCCATGGCCGAGTCGGTAATGGGCATCTTCAAGACGGAGCTCCACCGGAACCCCGCCACCCTCGCCGCCAACGGCGGGCCCTGGAGGGGACTCGACGACCTCGAGATCGCCACCTGTGCGTGGGTGTCGTGGTTCAACGAGGAGCGCTGCACTCGGAACTGGGGGATCGGACGCCACAGGAGTTCGAAGCCGAGTACCGTCACAAGTCTCAGCCCGATGCAGCATGAGAGAACCAAACAAATGAGTCTCCGGAAAACTCAGGCCGGTTCAGTTTGGGACTCGCCACTTGTTTCGGACCGGCCAGCCTGGGTGGATATCGCCCCCGAGCCGACGTTTGGCGGCACGGCTTAAAACAATGCGGTCTGGTTCATTCCGAGCTCCTACTTTCGCGTCCGGACGCCCGTTGGCTGGTCTGATCGAGTTGGGTTTGTAGTTCTTGGTTGGCGGCCTGGAGGGCTAACACGGCAGCGATGCCGGCCAGATTGAGGCCGTCGTCGAGAAGCCGGCCGATCTGCCGCAGGCGGACGAGGTCGTCGTCACTGTAGCGGCGAGTGCCACCTCGGCTGCGGGCCGGATTAATCAGGCCCCGGGTTTCGTAGAGCCGGAGGTTCTGGGGAGCGCTGCCCACCAGCTCGGCTGCTACCGAGATTCCGTACAGGCCCCGGGTCGGATCGGCTCGCTCACCACGTCCCGGCGATTGGCTCTTCGGAAATTCGGCAAAACCACTTGCATCGGACATGGTCCTCAGGATATAACAAATCTATATCAACTACCAGAGATCCGGGGACGCAGAAGGGACGCCCCCGGCCGAAGCAAGGAGGGTGCATGATGCTTGTTCGTTCCGATCCATTCCGGCAGTTCGACCGGTTGGCCGAGCAGGTCTTCGGAACTGCTGCCCGTCCGGCGGCCATGCCCATGGATGCCTGGCGTGACGGCAACCAGTTCGTCGTCGAGTTCGACTTGCCAGGAATCGACCCCGCCAGCATCGATCTCGATGTGGAGCGAAATGTGTTGACCGTCCGAGCCGAGCGTCGGACCGCAACCGGACCCGATGTCGAGTTGGTGGCCTCGGAGCGCCCGAGAGGCGTGTTCAGTCGACAGGTCATCCTTGGGGACGCACTCGACACCGGTGGGATCACCGCCGCCTACAACACCGGCGTGCTCCGGCTCACGATCCCGGTGGCAGAGCAGGCCAAGCCCCGCAAGATCGCCGTGTCCACCGACGAGCACGCCGCCATGTCGCCCGCCGGGGACTCTCAGGTGATCTCGGCCACCGCTGAGGATCGCCAGCCAGTCTCTGCGTGACCTGTCATGTGTACGGCGACGTCCGATGTGACGGCGAGGTCCGAGTTCCTTGCCGTGATGTTGGCCGATCCGGGGTTGCTCGACTTGGCCTTCGCCGAAGTGATCGCCTCATGGGAGGCTGAGCCGCCGCGACCACCGACTCGCACGCTGGTGGGCACTTCGTAGCGGCCGACCCAACGGTCGAGGGTGTGGCGCGGAACGCGTGACCGCCGGCGTTGGGATGCATGGGTACGGGCCATTCCCCGACCCAGAGTGGCCAGGTCGCCTGCGGAACGGACGGCGTCGGGTCGCTTGAGGCCACATCGCCCCGAAGACCAAGCTCCCAACATCGCCCCGAAGACCAAGCTCCAGCAGTCTTCAATCGAAACGGCAGACGAGGTGGTGACTTCGAACAGAATCCTTACCAATGCAAGCTTGGTGGAGCCGCTGACAACGTGAATGATCCGCTCTATTGGCGCCAGACGGGGCGCCACACGCCGTGGGTGACCACCCACAGCCACGGTCAGCGGCACAGTTGCCAAGAGCAAAACGACGCGGAGGCACCGCCCGGCTTCGCCAAGAGCCGGGCGGTGCCCGCCACGTGAGCAAGTAGGAACGACAAGATGAGTTCGGTCATCGGTCAACAAGTGAAAGCACCCCGGGGCTCCAACAGGAGCCAGGACGGGCCAATCGACCGGCGATTAGGGTGACCCTACCGCTCTGACGGGGGAAGGTCGGAGTAGGACGGAACCGGCACAAGCGATGAAGTGCAGTACGCCAGGATTGCTGCACCAATGTCCCTTGCGAATGGGTGAGGTGCGGGCGCTCCGGCGTCGGGCAACCAGGGAACCTCCCGTTTCATCACCCCATCGATCGGCCCATTGTTGTCTGAATTGAGGGGCGACCCAAGTGCCGATCGGCCATGGGTGATAACTGCCACGCTCCCGGCCAACTGGGACACTAGTGCGGCAACGCCTTCTTGATTCCGGAACATCACTGCATTGTCGGTACTCTCCGAGCAATTCATTTACAGCTCGATGTCCGCATAGAGACGGTGGCGGTCGAGCAGACTGAAACATCGGCCTTCGCAGGCTTGGGCGATGAGGGGATCGATCTCGTACTTCGCCTTGGCTGTGGATGACGCCGGTGTCGTGGCTCTCAGGGCAGTGACTATGACGTCGGCGACTTCGTCGATCTCGTCTGGCCTAAATCCCAGCGTGGTCAGCGCCGGTGTGCCAAGTCGAATTCCCGAGGTGTACCAGGCGCCGTTGATGTCGCCTGGCAATGAGTTGCGATTGGTGACCACCCCGGCATCAAGCAGGGCAGCCTCAGCTTGACGGCCGGTGAGTCCGAAGCTGGAAGCCACGTCCACGAGCACAAGGTGGTTGTCAGTCCCCTCAGTGACGAGCCGTGCACCCCGCCGCATCAGACCTTCCGCCAGAGCACGGGCATTCTCTACGATCTGGACGGCATAGGCAGCGAACGAGGGCTGGCGAGCTTCCGACAAGGCAACGGCCTTGGCCGCCATCACGTGAGGCAGCGGGCCACCGAGGACCATCGGGCATCCTTTGTCTACGAAGGGTGCGTATTCCTCGGTGCAGAGCACGAGTCCACCTCGAGGTCCGCGCAGTGACTTGTGGGTAGTGGAGGTCACGACGTCGGCGTGGGGCACCGGATCGAGGTCACCGACCAGCACGTTCCCGGCCACCAGTCCGGCGAAGTGGGCCATGTCGACCATGAAAGTAGCCCCGACGTCGTGGGCGATCTCAGCCAAGATGGCGAAATTGGGATTCCGGGGGTAGGCCGAGTACCCCGCCACCAGCACCAGCGGACGGAACTCTCTCACCTGGGCTGCGATGGCGCCATAGTCGAGGAGTCCGGAAGCGGAATCGACCCCGTAGCTAGCCTGGTCAAAGAGCTTCCCGGAAATATTGGGTCGGAACCCGTGGGTGAGGTGCCCACCAGCGTCGAGAGCCATGCCCATCATGCGCTGGGAGTGCAGTTCGTTGCGCAGTTGATCCCAGCTCACGGAGTCAAGGTCGTTCACGTGAGCCGCCCCGGCCTCGTTGAGGAATGGCTGCTCGACTCGGTGGGCAAGGATGGCCCAGTAAGCAACCAGGTTGGCGTCGATCCCCGAATGAGGCTGGACATAGGCGTGAGCGGCGCCGAACAGTGCTTTGGCGTGGTCGGTAGCCAGTGTCTCGATCCGGTCAACCATCTCGCATCCGGCATAAAAGCGATGGCCCGGAGTGCCCTCGGCATACTTGTCCGACAGCCAGTTGCCCATGGCCAGCAGCACGGCCGGTGAAGCGTAGTTCTCTGAAGCGATGAGCTTCAGTTGACGCCGTTGGGACTCCAGCTCACCGACGATGGCCGCTGCCACATCCGGTTCGGCGGCAGAGATCACCTCCAACGCCGATCGGTAGGCACTCGCTACGACTGGATTGGGCACCACGCGCTCCTTCGGACGACATCGAGTCTTCGCCCAGGCGCACGGCTCTATCCGGCAAGCTGCCGACGGGTCGGTCCCCGGTGGTACTCCACCCAGACGCCAGTAGCGACCCGCTCCAACGATAGCTCTAACGAGCTGCGTAGAGGTATTGACCGATCGAAGGATGACTCGGAGGCGCCCGTGGAAGGATCGGCGCGCCGCCTTCACGAATCTTTGTCCCCAGTCACCGGCCGCCGAGGTCGTCGGTCGCCAACTATCCATTGGTGACGTATGTAATAGACGGCATCGTTAGCGCGATGGCGCAGGCGAAGGCCGCCGCAGGTGACCGCAACGTCCTGGTGCATGGCGCTTATATGGCACAGGTGGCACTTGAGGCGGGTGTCCTGGACGAGTTGCAGATTCATCAGGCCCCGGTGCTCTTCGGCAGCGGTCGCCGACTATTCGAACTGTTGCCAGAGAGGATCGAGTTTGAGATCGTACGAGTGATCGATACCCCAGAAGCCACCCACATCCGATATCGCATCGCCTCCTGACCATCGGCTTGTCCACACGCCCGAAAGTGCCGGTATTGACACCCAACATCGGCGCCCCGTCCAGACCAAGCCCCCCTCCCTACCGCCCTGCCCTCCCCGTTCGGGTGGCGTCCCTCGTCCCTCCGCCCTGCGCCGGCCCGGGCCGACCTGCACGGCGGTTTTGGCATGGCTAGGTGCCGGCCGGGGGTCCCTTTACTGGGTGTCCCTAGACCGCACATGAGGGCTACGGTGAACGCCGTGGATCTTCCAGAGCTAGTGGTCGTGGACGCCGGCGAATGGCGGAGATGGTTGGGCGCCCACCACGCCGATTCACTAGGTGTCTGGCTGGTAATGGCCAAGAAGGGAACAGCCGAGCCGACAAACCTCTCGTACGATGAGGCGCTTGACGAGGCGATCTGCTTCGGCTGGATTGATGGTCAACTAGGGCGTCGCGACACCGCTACGTTTCGACGACGTTTCACACCTCGAAAGGCTCGCAGCCCCTGGTCTCAACGGAACGCTGCCATCGCTGAACGGCTGATCGCCACCGGCCGAATGCATCGATCCGGCGAAGACGAGGTGCGGCACGCGAAAGAGGACGGTCGATGGGAGGCCGCCTACGCCGGGCAAGCCAGCATTGAGGTGCCGGAGGATCTTCTCGCTGCCCTGAGTGCCAATCCCGGCGCGAAGCCGATGTTTGAGATGCTCACAAGTGCGAATCGGTACGCCATCCTCTATAGGATCGGAAACGCCAAGAAACCCGAAACCCGCTCCAGGCGCATCGACCAATTTGTCGAGATGTTGGCCCGAGGTGAGACCATCCATCCCCAGGCTCCATGATCACCCGAGATGAAGATCGGCTGCGTGGCGGCATGTCGGAATACTTCTTCGAAGTTCACGACGGACTGAGGGATCTTCTCTACTGCAGATGGTAATGGGTATTCGGTCGAAACGGCCGATGGTCCCGTGTAATTCGATGATACCGCCTCTGACGGAAGCTAGGTCGGAGTGCATTTTGAACGCTGTGATTATCGCCGGAGTCGACCGGTAGGCGAAGGATCTAATCGGCATGGACGAGCGAGACATGACGCTTCAAAACACTCTCTGGCTCGATGTCCGCATCGCAGTCGATCCACCGCAGACAGGGAGCACAGTACACACTCACATTTCCCTGTGATTGAGCTACGGAACCGTGGGCGCTTCGAGGACGTCACCGACCAATCGCACACGGTCGAGGCGTGTGACGTGCCACAGGGCCGATCTGAACGGTTCAGTTAAATTAGTTAGCAGACGCAATCTGTCCGATCGGAGACAGTGGGTCCGCCTACATCGTCTCTTCGCGCACGACGTCCAGGTTGCGGAACATCGGAGGGCCATCGCAGAGCTTGGCCAACTGAGCCGCAAACTCGGCAGTTTCGGGTCGGTTTGAGTTCTCCATAGCGGCCTCATATGACGGGAACTCGACAATGTGAATGTATGTACCGGCATTGTCCCGATCTCGGCCTTGCGTGGCCCGGGTTGGCGTGCGGACGCCACTGGTCTTGGCGAGCCACTCGTCGAGGGTCCGGTTGAACGCGTCGATGTCGCCGGTCTTGAACTCGATTAGTTGAACGAACTTCATTTACTTCCTCCCAGATAGACGCTTCTCCTGTCCGAGGCCGGGCCAGCTAGGTGCAAAATACCCCGAATCGACCACTGACCCGGCGACACCTTCAGGTCTACACCCTTTGTAGTAGACCCGCTCGGCCCAGCCCCCAGCCCCCAGCCCCCAGCCCCCAGCCCCCAGCCCCCAGCCCCCAGCCCCCAGCCCCCAGCCCCCAGCCCCCAGCCCCCAGCCCCCAGCCCCCAGCCCCCAGCCCCCAGCCCCCAGCCCCCAGCCCCCTCGCTACTAGCTCCGCGCTCGAACGGCTGGCGACCGCCAGTGCAATCCAGCACCGGTCCCGGGTGATCAGCTGTTCCGCTGGGTCGGCCCTTGACGGCGTGCTATTTGCCGGCGGCATCCTTGAATTACCCGCGCCACACCGTGGAGTTACGAGCAGTACAGGGCGTGACCGTGCCGGCGTCGGAACGTCCAGGTTGCGGGCTTGGACGCAGCCGAGGCGTCAACTATTGAAGCGATGAACGGATTGGGCGGCGAATGGGTGTGGCCGAACGTGAAATGCGGGTACGGAACTTCGTCGAAGAGGTCTGGAATGGGCGAAGCTATGAAGCGGCATCCGAACTGTTTCAGCGAAAACTATGTGAACCGTTTGGGACCGGTCCGTCCGCCAGGGCGGAGCCCTCCGCCAGGGCGGAGCCCTCCGCCGATATCACCAAGCCTTCCCTGACTTCATCTCGACATCGAAGAACTCATCGTGGCCGATGACACGGTAGGTCTCAGAATGACAATCCGCGGGACCGACACAGGGGGGTATGGGGGTCGATCTCCGACAGGCCGGTCAGTTGAGGAGTGGGTTGTCACATCATGCACTTCGAGGAGGACAAGGTCGTTAGCGAATGGATAGGAGCGGACAAACTCGGCCTCTTTATCCAGCTCCGGGTTCTGGACGACCCGTGGCCGACTTGAGGAGATCCTGGAGGAAGAGCCATTGGGGCGCTTCCCTGCCTCGCCAATCCGACGTTTGGAGACACCTCAGCCGTCACGGAACCTGAACCGGAGCAGCGCAGTGGCGTGAGCGGGGTGCGGCAACCGGCGCTTCGATCTCGGCAGCGGACGGTCTGAACCTTAAGCCGCCGGCCGATTTGGGCAGCAGCCGGTCTGGCGCTCTGCAAATCAGAAGCCTAGTTTCCGACAGACAGCTGGTCCCACCAAAAGAAGGTGTTACAAGCCCCGTCTACCCTACGGCCTCAGGGTCGAGAGACTCTTCGGGCTCGGGAGCATCCTTTGGATAGATGACCCAGTGAATGATCGCGGCCACTACTCCGCCGACCGCTGGGGCCACGATGAACAGCCAAACCTGACTCAAGGCCGTTCCGCCGACCACCAGGGCTGGGCCGAGACTCCGGGCCGGATTGACCGACGTTCCGGTAAGAGGAATGCCTATCAAGTGGATGAAAGTGAGGGTGAGGCCGATTACCAGACCAGCGGTCGCGGCATTCGCGATGCGCGACGTGACGCCAAGGATGACGAAGACGAAGATGGCGGTCAGAATGACTTCGACCAAGAAGGCACCGCCGGCGCTGATATGGACATCCGATGCTTTGCCGTATCCGTCTGCGCCGAGGCCGGTAACCGTACGGTTATAGAAGGGCGATGCGCTGAAGACTCCCCATAGCAGGAGCGCACCTAGGATGCCCCCGATGAATTGGGCGACCATGTAAAGGACGCCCTCGACTGGTTCGATGCGACGAGTGAGGAGCGCACCAATGGTCACGGCTGGGTTCACGTGGCAGCCCGAGATCGGCCCCAGAACGTATACCAGAGCCAACAGGACGAGCCCGAAGGCAAGTGCAGTGGCAACGATGCCGGCGGACAGGTTGTGGGCAAGGGAGAAGCCGGCAAAGTTGAACCCCTTCCCGAACGACAAGGTCGCCACACCACAGGCGACAAAGACAAGGATCAGGGTTCCGAGCAGTTCTGCGGCCAGTTTTCGGAGCATCGAAGCTTCCCTTCCCGTAGGGCTCGATCGACAAGCGTTATGGTAGTCGATACCTCTTAGGGCGTTGTTGGTGCCGAGAATTCCTCCGATCCGACTTGAGCGAGCACAGCGTCCCCCGGACCCTTCTCAATTGCGGATCGCTCAATCTCGGTCCTCCAATGAGAACGAGTGCGGCCACGACCACGCTTGCCAGAAGGGCTGAATGGCGCGCACCATCCGCATTGGCCATCAGGGCGAAGGCAACGGTGGCAATCGTCATAAGAATCAAGAAACCAATAACCAATCCGGGGACCCGACGATTGACGAGGTCACTGCGAACGCTCAACTGCGGCGAAGCGTGACGGCCAGAGAGAACGTGCGGGGCGACAGCTGCGTGAACAGCCCCGAAGACAACTGTTCCGACGACGGCTGGCCAGGCCGGACCGTAATCCGCCAGGACCCCGAGGACGACCCACCCTCCAGCGACGCTTGTCCAGTACCACGGAGGCACGTCGATCTCAGCGATCACCTGCTGGCGCCGCTGTTCGATGGAGCTCAACGCGAGTCGAGCCTCCGCTTCGGTCATCCCACTGCTCATGTCAGCCATGTCAAAGCTCCTTCACTTTCCTAGTCGGAAAGTCCATTACTTTCCAACTAGGAAAGACAACCCGGCGTGGCCTCCGAGCAACCATTGGGTCACCTCAGATCAACTGCCCCTTTCGCCGGATCAGCGGTCATCCTGCTGCACCCGAGATGCCTGTATGGGCGGCGCAAAGGGATCGGATCCGTCCCCAGGACGGGCCGGAGAAAGGTCCAGGTGATCGGCCCCGGTGAAGGAAATGGATGGGCTGTCTCGAGGGCGATCCGACCTCTAGCCTCTTGGCGGGGCGAGCTACGAAGGAGAGGGCCAATGTACGCAATCGTGACCAATGTGCGTGTCGACAACCCTGACGAAGCTCGTCTGCTTCTACCGGAGGCGAGAGAAGCCCTAGTGTCCCGGGCACCTGGCATCGTGTGCGGCTACTGGCTGGAACCCATTGATGGCATCGGTACGTCGGTTCTGGTCTTTGAGACCAAGGAACACGCCGAGGAAGCTGCCAGGTATCCGGTGCCGCCGATGCCAGGCGTGACCCAACTCGATCTGACGGTCCGTGAGGTATTTGCACACGTCTGATGCACTGACGGGGCGACCCATGGCAGGTTCGGCGTCATGGAGCTGGCGCTGCCCCTGTTCCAGAATCAGGCGAGATCCAGTGGTGGAAGACGAATCGCACCCGTCATCAAGAACGTCAAATTCGACGGCGCAACGTAGCGTCGGCAGCTTGTGGTCTTGGGCCGCTGGGGACCGAGACTTCTGAGTCACTCACTGCTGATTTGTCCTTCCAAAGTGTCAATTCGATCGGCCAGATCCTTCAGACCGCCCTCGGTGTGGATATCCAGCCGGTCAAGGATGAGCAAGGTGTCGTCATAAGTGTGCTGCGACCGAAGGTCACTTACCTGGCTCTGGACGTTCTGTCCCACCATGATCACTGAGAGGAGCACCAGTTGGAGGAACGTTTGTGCGATCCATGCGATGATGCCTTCGCCTCCGGGCCGCAGCGCAGGATGCAGACCGAGCAACGCTATCGCGGCAAACAGGTAGGCACACCACATCGACCCAACCATGTTGGTCAGGAAGACAGCGATCTTGGCGTTGACCCCGTTCACCCTTCCGACTTCCGCCCGCACGCCACGAATGCCGACGGCTCTACCGATGAGGTGTTGCGCCTTAACCGGCTTTGGTATCTGATGCTCATTCATCATGCTCTCCTTTGGTCCCAGACCTATGAGCATGTCACTGCGGAGTTTCGAAACCGTCATCTCAGTTCCAGCGGGCAGCGACCGTCCCCGACGAAGCGTTAGATACGCAACCGGCGGCTCGGGCATTCTCTGAGGTCTGGAATCGCGCCCCTGCTGTGGAGGTGCCTAGGGCTTCCCTCCGGACCGGCCAACACCTGCCGATCAGTCCGTGCTCCCGTCATCAGCGGTTGCTAACGTCAGGTCGTCACCCCTCCAGGGTGAGTTGTGCAGGCGACTAGGACCCCAGCTCGATGGTCTACCGCTCCGAAACAGCCGCATCGGAATCTCAGACCCAGGGTGAGAAGCGCTGGCCTATGGCCATCACCCTGGTGGTCGCCGTCGTCTTGCCGTTTCTCCTGCCTGCAAAGTTCAGCCTGGGTCCGAGGTGGATCATCCCGGTCCTTGAAGCGCTCCTCCTGGTGGCTCTCATGGTCGCAGACCCCGGTCGTATTGACCGGCGGTCAGCCGTGGTCCGGGGACTTTCTCTTGTACTGGTGGCGATACTTGTCATTGGGTCTGCAGCCGTTACGGCCCGATTGGTCGTCGATCTCATCAGGGGCGGCCCCGAAACGAACTCACCTGCACAACTTCTACGGGTCGGCTCCATTGTTTGGGTCTACTTGATCATCACGTTCTCGTTCCTCTATTGGGAGCTTGATGGCGGGGGTCCAGAAGCACGCGCCCGCTCTGGGCCGGAATACTTGGACCTGGCTTTTCCCGAGCATCTCAACCCTCACGTTGCCCGCGCGGAGTGGCGACCTCAGTTCTTCGACTACCTCTACCTTGCCTTCACCGACGCCACGGCGTTCAGCCCCACGGACGTGATGCCCCTCGCCCGCTGGGCGAAGCTGGCCATGGCTATTCAGGCAACGGCTTGTCTCATCGTGATGGGATTGGTGATAGCCCGAGCGGTCAACATCTTGAAGTAGGCCGCCCCTGGCCGTGACGCTCTGGGTATGTTCCCGAGTTTCGGTGAGCCGCGGTTGAAGACCGCCACCGTCGCGGCGATGTGGGGCAGGTCAAGCGCCTGGGGGTCAGGTGGCGATCCACGGCTACCTGCTGACTGCGGCCATTCACCTCCAATCTGAAATAGCCTGGGGAAGTGGCTGACGTTCCTAATCAGAGTGGCCGGACCTTCCCGGTTGGCACGGACCGAGCTATCGAGTTCGACGCCGCCTATGAGGGTTCACCTCCCTGGGACATTGGGCATCCGCAACCGGCATTCTTTGAACTGGCAAGTTCAGGTTCTGTGACCGGGCAGATCCTTGACGTTGGATGCGGAACGGGTGAGCACGCCCTTCTTGCCGCTGAAATCGGTCTCGACGCAACGGGGATCGACCTGTCACCCCGGGCCATTCGACTCGCTGAATGGAAGGCCAGTCAACGGAACCTTGCCGCGCGATTTTTTGTGGCAAACGCGTTGCAGATGGAAACCACTGGAGCGCAATACGGCACCGTCCTGGATTGCGGTTTGTTCCATGTCTTCGAAGACCAAGATCGTGCGTGCTTAGTAAGGAACCTTCATGCGGTCATCGTTCCCGGCGGGCGCTATTTCATGCTGTGCTTCAGTGACCTCCAGCCAGGCGACTGGGGCCCTCGGCGAGTAAGCAGAGGGGAGATCGAGTCAAGTTTCGCCGACGGTTGGTCCATCGATTTGATTGAAGCTTCGAAGATCGAGATCACCATCGATCCAGAGGGCGCACACGCTTGGCTTGTAGCGGCCACGCGTCTCTGAGGAAGGGCCCTGGGCCGGCAGCGTTCGAGGGCACCCCCAGCATCGGCTTTTCCGGCGCCGACATGCGGAATATCGTTCGAGGGTGTCCCAACGGCTCGACAAATCGTGGATGGTGGTCGCCAGCCACCAGACTCCCGAAGGAGACCGATGTGTCGATGTCTTTCGGAGATCAGACGGCAGCTTCGGCTTTGAGGAGTTTCGTCGAGATCCGGAGGACATGGGTGCCTGGACTGCGGTCGCGTACTTTTCCCAGCGTGAGTTCACGAGAGAGGACGAAGCAGAGTCGGCCGCGATGAAGGCAGTGACTTGGTTCGCTCAACTTCTTGGGCACTGATGTCTTTGATAGCCAGCCAACCGGGGTTCGGGGACAGGTCTTGAGCAGCGATCATCCTGCCGTGATGATCGCTGAATTGATTAAGTCCGACATCTCAACGTCACAGGTGATCGGGTTCCGGCGGGTCCCTGGTCTTACCCGGTCGCTGGGGGAAAGGGGCGTCGCGACCCAGCGCGCTGACGGCAATCGATTTCGAAGCTCGTTCCTACCTAAACGGATAGGCGGCGACGGCCCGCTCCAGTTGGGTCCACACGTGCGCCGGATCACCCGAAGGTGTGGCGGCAACCACGACGCTGGAGCCGGAGCTGCGCGTCACTAAGCAGGCCACCTCGTGGAAGCGGTGGTGACCGACGGTCGTCACGTAATCGTCAATGATGCACGATCGCACAGCTGCTGCCGTTCCAACCGATTGCAGCGTGGCGTCCTCGTGGACGGTTACGGCGTCGTCGCCGAGCAGGTGGCTGAGACGGAACGCGGCCCAGTCCTGCAGGGTCTCGTGACCTTGATGGGGAGTTACGTTGAGATAGCCGAGGTAGGTTCCGGCCGAGTTGCGAAGGGCCAACGACAACGTGCCGGGATCGCCGTCGACCGTACGGAACCCGGGAGGCAAAGACAGGGTTCCAAGCCCGGAAGGGACGGTACGTCGGGTCCAACTCGTCGGCGGAGCGGTTGCCCTGAGCCAACCAAACGACCCAAGCGGCCCAAGCGGCCCAAGCGGCGCCGAGCTCGCAAACTCGGAATGTTTAGTGTTCGCCTCCGTCGCGTCCACGGCTTGGGCCTTTGATGCCGGCCACCCGGCCGAGCCGATGCTGGCCGTTGCCAGCAGCACCAAGGCCGAGACGATCCCGATCACGAGGCGAGGGGAGGCCGGGATGATGGGATGTGGTGTGAGCGGCCGCTGGGCGGCGGACGGTTCTGTGGATCGAACCAGGTGGGTCACTCTTCTGCGCTGGCGGTCGCAGGTCGGCGACTGAACCGGCTCCGGGTCAAACCCCCCCAGACGGCGACGGTCCAGGCCAGCAGGGTGAGCGCTCCGACCGATTCCAAAATAATGGTCTCCATCACGAACGCAGCCTGTGACGACTCCCGAAAGCCGAACAGGCTGAAGTGGAGACTGACGATGAGTCCTCCGAGGGTCGAGATCATGAATCCCGCCCCCAGGAGCCCCGCGAGCGGCCGCGGCCACACCAGCAGCACCGCCGCCAATCCGAAGCCACCCACGGCGTCAACAAAGAAGAGCGGGCCGAGTGTCGGGATGTCCCGATATCCCTCCTCCCAAAGGTGGAGATGGATGGCGGCCACCCAGATGAGTAGACCGGCGCACACCAGGCGGAGCACGAGGGTGGCGATGAACGAGGGTCCACGATGGGACCGCATCCCGTGGCGTCGGAGCGACGCCAGCTGGTCAGAGGTTACCGTCGCCATCGCTCGGCCCTCCGTCGTTGTCGGGGTCATGGTCGCCGCCGTTTTGCTGGGCTATACCGTTGACCACGGCCGGCGGTGTAGCCACCGGAGGGGCCGCTGCCGGCAGCGGGGGTGGCACCGTGGTCGGCGCAGTAGCCACCACAGGGGCCGTTGCCGGCAGCGGGGGTGGGACCGTGGTCGGCGGGGGAAGAACTGTAGTCGGCTCGGTAGTCACTGGTGGGACCATCACCGGCGGCGGGGTTACCACCGTAGTCGGCGGAGTTGTCGTCGGCGGGGCCGTTGTCGGTGGCGCTGGCGTGGTGGTGTGGGCCGCAGGCTTGGGATTGATGGCGGTGGCGTTCGAGCCCGACATAAGGCCGAGGCCAACGGCCAGACCTCCGGCCACTAGAGCCGCCGCGACTCCGATGATGATTCTCCGTCGTTTGGTCATTTCCGTCCTTCTAAAGTTGTGGTGGGCGGTAGCCGTTCGAGCGCTGGAGCGATCTTGGATTACCTATAGATAGCCTTGGGGGTTACGGCATCCGTTCCCCGCTCCGTTTTGGGCTTCCTAACTAACTACGGAGGAAGAGGCCGAAAGGTTCACTCGGCGGTGGGGATTGCAGCGTGGTTGGTGTCTGAACAGTCCCCTCAACCCGCCGCGAGTATGAGTTGGCCCTTCCCCGCTCGACAAGCCGGCCGCTCTCGGCGCACGTGGAGACAGATGGACGGCTTCGCCCGGCGTAGATGGTGTACGACTTTGCGTCGAAGGATCGAATCTCTGGGGTATCGAGTGCAACCAACTCGACACTCGTTGTCTCGTGAGCCATTCACCTGTTCTGGACCGATCAAGGTTCCAGGGATGCCTGTTTACGGGATGGACTCCGGCGATCTGGTGCAGGACTCAGTTAGAACCAGTGCATCCAAGGGTGATTGTGACGCCAGATCACCGCTGAGACCTTTCCGATGATATTGCCAGCGGGAACCGTTCCCCAGTAGCGACTGTCATCTGAGTCCCCATGGCAGTCGCCCATAACAAAGTACTGCCCCGCTGGAATGGTGGTTGGGCGAATGTTGGCTGACGCCTGATAGCAGCCGCCTGTCAGGGTGGGTAGCCAGGGCTGGGCAATAGGCTTCCCATTAATCAGAATCGTGTCGCCAGCGGATGAGATCGTTTCGCCTGGTAGACCGATGATCCTTTTCACAAGGACTGGGTACTGGGGATCGTGGTCACCGGGGGCACGGTTGAAAACGACAATGTCGCCCCGGTGGATCGTGGAGGACAGCTTGTCGACAGCGATCCGATCCCCGATCTGGAGCGTCGGGATCATCGAGCCCGACGGGACAACATAGTCCTGAACGGCGTACGCCCTGATGCTGAACGACAAGATCCCGACGATGGCGACGAGGAAGAACAGGGATAGAGCGTTCCTGACGGTCGGTCGTCGGACCTTCAGAGGCTGATCGCTAGGTACGCCGCTGCTCATTGACCTATCGTTGCATACCCGGCAATCGGGGCAGTTGCAGCTCTTCACCCCGCGCATCTGGCCCGAGGGCGTCAATCAATCACATGGAATTCGATCCGATACAGAAGTGTCTCGTCGTGGATCGGTCCAGCGTGAGCGGCCCGCCGCCGAAGCGATTCAAGGTCTGTTTCGCCAGCTCGGCAGAGGTCGGCGTTGTCGATGAAGGCGAAGGGGACCAGTTCGACAGAATCAACTTCAATCTGTCCGTCGCTCATCCGATACCGACCGCCGGGTTTCACCTTCGGCCGCTGCCATAAGCGGAACGTGACGGTGATATCGCCTGACATAACGGCCGCCCGAAGTTCTCGGCTGAACTCCATAGACTCAGCCTAGGACCCATTCCCGGCGAAGTGGGACGTACCTGGAGAGTCGTCAGGACAATTCCAGGAGCGTCTCCTCAATCTCTGAGTTTCTGGCGGGAGCGAATGACACCTCCGTGCCAACAGCCTTAAATCCATTCCTTTGCAGGACGCGCAATGACCCAACGTTGTCACTGGCAACCCGAGCGTGGAGCGGTCTCACGGGGACGTCTCGCAGAAACAGCTCTAGCGCGCCGGTTGCGAAACCACGTCCCCAGGCTAACCGGTCAATCCAGTAGGTCACCTCCGTCACTCCTTCGAGAACGAAGCTCCCGATCGTGCCGACCAAACAGTCGTCAGATGTGACTGCTCGGAGGGTGCAGTCGGGCGACATCATCACTCTGCTCATGTGCGAGTCGAAAGCCGCCCGGTCGTTCGGATCTGCGGCCGTAAATGCCGCCATCTGGACTGACACCGAATCGCGCATCTGCTCGAAGATGGCATCAAGATCCGAATCCTTCACCAGTCGGAGCGCTACGGTCGGCATCTTCTACCATTTTACGTCGTTGTACGAGCAAAGGCGCCTGACTGCCGTTTTGTCCGGTGGATGGGTGTCCCAGTTCCGTAACGTCCAGCCACGCAGGCGGTACGACCGTCAGCCGAATGCCATGCGCAGCCACCCCCGTGGGAACAGGTGAAGCGGCCGGGATGCGTCCTGCTTGCCGGCGCAGCGGATCAAACCGGTCCAACTGACGCAGAGAAGCGGTAGCTTGGATCTCGATGTTGCTCGTTGGGATGAAGCAAGGTCTTTTCGATCTGGACACGGGCCAGACCCTTGTCGACGGGCACGCCGTCACCGCCTTGGCACCTGGTCACAGCGGATGGCACGCACTCCTCGATCGCCAGGTCGTCATCCGCCTCGACGACGGAGAGGTCACGACCGTGGGTGAGCTACCAGCCGATGACGGCCAGAGCTTGGCTGTCTTGGCTGACGGAACCGTCGTCGTGGGCCGAACCGGTGCCCGTCTTGCCATCGTCGGCACCCAGGTGGAGGACGTCAGTGCTTTCGAGCACGTGCCGGATCGAGACCACTGGAAGAACCCGGCCAATGCGACACCCGACACCCGGTCCATGGCCACGAGTGGTGACGGCTTGTGGGTGAATATCCACGTAGGTGGCCTGTGGCACTCGGGCGACCGAGGGGAGAGCTGGCACGGGGTCATTGAACCCGGGAGCGACATCCACGAGGTGCGGGCGGAGAACGGATCGGTGGCCGTGGCGGCGGCAGTTGGATTCGGCTGGAGCGAGGACAACGGGAACTCGTGGTCGTGGAACACCGAGGGACTCCTCGACGGTTATCTACGGGCGGTGTGCATCGACGGGGAGAGCGCTTACGTTTCGGCCTCAGACGGGCCGTTCACAAAGCGCGGCGCCGTGTACCGGGCGCGGCTCGGGTCGGCGTTCGTCCGTTGTGAAGTGGGTCTGCCCGAATGGTTTCCAGGCAACATCGACACCGGGCACCTTGATGCTGCTGGCGGTCGTGCTGCCATCGGTTTCGAGGAAGAGGTCCACGTCTCTGAAGACGACGGTGGCTCGTGGCATGCCGTCAAGGCTCCCGGTGTGATCACGGCGGTCCGCCTCGGGAAGAACTAAGGACCCTCCCGCCGGACGTTGTGGGGCTGGCACCATCACGGATTCCGAGAAGCAGTCGGTAGGGAGATGGTGTTCTTGCAGGCGTGACCTCAGAACCAAGGAAGGTTGGTCCCACATCTCCTCCAGTCCGTGCCATTTCTCGTCGCGGGGAACGATACCGGTGCCGATGTTGGTGCGACTTGTTCCGACCGGATCGACTTCGATGAACTTGCCACTGATAATTGGCTGGCCCCGATCCACATCATCCAGACACCGGCCGGGCGTTAGCATCAAAACAGAGACCGGGGAGGTGCCGATCGATGGCAATCGCAAAGGTATTGGCGGTGGCGCTCGGGTCGTTAGTCGCTTCCTTCCTGGGAACTGCGTCGACGGCAATGGCGAGCTCGGCACCGCACACCAGCGCAGTACCCGGGTACTGGTTGGTGGGAGCTGACGGTGGTGTCTTCGCGTTCAATGCACCCTTCGAGGGTTCTGGCGCCCCCCGACCGGGCGTGCCGGGACTCTGCCCCTTTGCGTTTGGACCCACGATCAACATCTCTGCCGCGTCTCTGGCCAATTCGGGACAGGTCGTCACCTACTCGAACTGTGTGGGCATCGCAGCATCGGGGGCGAGCTCCGGGTACTGGATCGCGAACTTCACGTCTTTGCCTTCGGCATTCGGTTCCGCGACTGCTCTTGGACAGTTGGGTTGCTCGGGACTCAACGGCGCCTTCGAAGGGTGGAGTGGGATCGCGGCGACGCCGAGCGGCCGCGGCTTTTTCCTCGTGAGCGTCAACGGAGCCGTGCTGGGCTGTGGCGACGCGGTACCACTCGGGGGAGTCACCAGCCTGAGCCTGGCTGCCTCGATCACAGGAATCGCGTCGGCTCCGGACGGCAACGGCTATTGGCTAGTGGGAGCCGATGGTGGCGTCTTCGCTTTTGGTGATGCAGGTTTCTACGGGTCGATGGGTGGCAAGGTGCTCAATGCGTCCATCGTCGGCATGGCCGTCACCCCGGACGGCAAGGGCTACTGGTTGGTCGGGGCGGACGGCGGCGTGTTCAGCTTCGGCGACGCCACGTTCTTTGGGTCCATGGGTGGCCAGAGGTTGAACCGACCGATCACCGGAATCGCAGCGAATCCGGATGGAAGTGGGTATTGGTTGGTGGCTGGGGACGGCGGCGTGTTCGCCTTTGGCGGTGCGCCGTTCGAGGGGTCGTTAGGCAGCTCTCGGCTCAACGCGCCGATTGTCGGCCTTGCGGCCGCGCCGAAATAAATTTAGGTCCCGCGTGCCCGCCGGTTTCCTCCGGCGCGACCTCGCCGATCCAGGATCATGGCGCTTCGTCCACCCGAGCGGCGCCGCCGATCCGGCGATCCAGGGCAATGCCTTTGCTCTACAGATGCCTGATCACCGTTGCCGGCACACCCGCAACAAGGGTCGCCGGAGGGACGTCGTGCGTCACCACTGCACCAGCTGCGACGACGGAATCGGCGCCGATGGTCACCGGGCAATACCGTGGCAGCGGTTCCGATCCACACGTTCCTTTCATCGTGATCGGCTCCACCGTGATGTGGGCCCGTCGCTTGTCCGGCTCGACAGGGTGACCGGCGGTGATGAGGTTGACCTTGTTCGAGATCATGACCTCGTCCGCGATGCCGATGGCTCCGTGGCCGGTGAACATGCACTCGTAGCCGATGAAGACGGCCCGACCGATAGTGATGTTCAGCCCGTAGTCCGCATAGAAGGGAGGAATGAGGTGGAACGAATCACCGACGGGCTTTCCGATCAACTCCACGAAAGCTTCTCGGATCGGCTCCGGCTCGTCCCAGCGGTATCCGCTGAGCTTGGAGGAGAGCCGGGTCGCCACCTTGATCCGCTCGGAAATGGCGCGGAACTCCGGCGATCTCACGCCGATCCGCTGACTTTGATCCATCCGGACCCTGGGGCAGTAGCTGACGAGGCTAGATCGTCGACAAGTCCGACGTTCGGATGCCGACAGGCGCCCAAACCAGAACCATCTGGAGCAGGTGATTCAAGACAGCGTGGCGGAGCGGCGTCCGAAGGCCAGGCTCGCCGTGTCAGGCTGTTGGTTGATCGGATGCGCCACCATGGCCACCTCGGGACCGATCTCGGCGGCGATCGGGTCCAGACGATCGAGGTCGAACCGGTACACGTGTGCGGCGTTGCCGCCGACCATCCTCGCCACCTCGTCGGGGTCCATGCCCGAGTACGTGTTGGCTAGCGCCTCCCGCGTGAACGGAAATGTTCCCTCCTCGTGAGGGAAGTCGCTGCCCCACATGATCCTGTCGACGCCTACGAGGTCGCGGTCAACCGCGTCTTCACGATTCATGAAACTCGCCCCGACCCAGCAGTTGGTGGTCCAGTATTCGCTGGGTTTGCGGCCAAGGTGGAATCGATCGATGAACGTGAGCGCCCCGATGCTCCCCTCGTCCTGTCTGGCCTGAATCTCGTCCATCGCCTTCAGGGTGTCGGGGATCCACTTGGAACCGGCCTCGGCAATCACCAGTCTGAGGTCGGGGAATCGGTCGAACACACCCCCCATCACGAGCGACCACAGCGGACGGTGCGAGAAGAAACTGGCCTCCAGCACGAAGAGAGCCAGTGTCGCCGGGAAATAACCTTCATTGGGCGACCCGCTGCCACCGTGCACGTTGATCACCACCCCTCGCTCTTCGCAGGCACGCCACACGGGGTCGTACTCCGGTGAATGAATCGGATCGATCCCACTCCCCGGGGGCACTCCGGGTAGGAGGGCCCCGCCCATCAGGCCGCGGTCAGCAATCCAGTTGACGTCGCGCACCGCCTCTGCCACGTCGTTGAGCAGGATCTGACCGATCCCGGCCCGGCGGCCGGGCAGCTCGGAGCACCACTCGGCCAGCCACCGGTTGTGGGCCCGGATGCCGGCGAGGCGCAGCTCGTAGTCGGCGGCGGGCGGCGTCGGGGTCACGAGGCCGCTCATCGGGAAGAACGGAGGGATGGTGTTCGGGTAGATGACTTCGCCAACGATGCCGTCGGCTTCGAGCGCCGCTTGGCGCACGCCAGTATCCCAATTGCGGTTGGCGTCGGGTGCCGTCAGATCTCGGAACGGGTTCTCATAGCCTTCGAGCCATCGGTCGAATGCATCGTGCCATCGCTCCTCGAGGTACGGGCGGTAATCGGCGAGGTCGGCACCTGCGTGGCAGTCGGACGAGATGACGGTATAACGATCCATGACCTGGCCTCCGTTCTGAAGATGTTCGACTACTGCGATGCCGCGTTCTGGACCGTGATCGAAGGAGCGAACCAATGGGTAAGATACCGCCGCAGCTCGGATCCCGTGCGCGGTGGAGTGCCGGGATCCACGACCAATGACTGGGTCATACGGAGCATCTGCTCGACGAGTTCGTCAAGATCGCTGCTCTCGAAGCCCTTGGCCGCCCAGTCCACCGGGAGCGCTCGATCACGGCCCTCCCGAGGGTGAGGGCTGTCTCCGATGTGAAATCCGGCTGAATACACCAACGCGTCCGGGCGCGGTCAACAGACCCAGGTAGGGCTCCTTCGGGAGCTGTTCGAGCGTGTAAGCGATGCCCTCAACCACCGCCTCGGCAGCCGACGGCTTGATGGTTCCGAGGTGGGCCTCCAGGCGGGCGAGGAAGCCCGCGGACGCGTCGATCGCGGTGGCTGTCAGAAGATCCTCGGTCGTCGCGAAGTAGCGGTAGACGGTCTGGCGTGTCACCCCGAGCTCCCGGGCGACATCGGCGATCCCGGCGACGGCTCCCTCGCGGTCGATGCAGGCTCTCGTGGCATCGAGGATGCGACGAACCGCCGCGTCGTCAGTCGCCGGGGGGTCCTCAGACCAGCCATGTCTGCGCACACTCTGACCATACATCTATTGGATGTGTATGGTCGCGCCTGGCAACGTTGGGGTTCGATGGGCCGGACTGGTCCGACCTGACACCGCCGGCCCTGCCGGTAGACGAGGCGTACGGGTTCATCTCTGTCGGTCTCGACGCCTCCATCCATCCCGATTGCCGCAGCTTTTCTATGACCAAATCGCCGGCAATCGCGCCAATGAGCGGGTGACCGCTCAGCCGGCCGATCACATGTGCTCCAGATGCGAGGCCAGGAAGCGGCGGATCTCGCTCGTCAACTCGTCGTCCTCGGGTGCCCCGAAGAACCCTCCGTGGGGCATGGCCTCAAAGATGTGGAGTTCAGCATCGACGCCACCCGAGCGGAGACTGCGGTGCATTCGTACGGCGTTGGAGAGGAACAAATCACGAGTTCGGGCCTGGAGAAAGGTAGGCGGAAAGGGAGCAGCGAGGTTCTCGAACAGGGGTGAGAGGTACGGGTCTTGCAGGTCATGGCCGTCGGCATACAAAGTGATGGAGTCGGCCAGGCTTGCCGTGAGCACGCAGTCGATGCCGAGATTCGTCTGAAATGAGTCACCCGACTCTGTCAAGTCGGCCTCCGGCGTCAACAGGACGAGCGCAGCGGGGAGGGGTAGTCCCTCGTCACGTGCCCGTAACATCAGGGCCGCTGCCAGGTTCCCCCCTGCTGACCCTCCCCCCACGACGATGCGCTCCGGGGCTTGAAGATCCAGTAGGCCACGGTAGACAGCAAGGACATCGTCCAAGGGCGCAGGATAGGGATGGTCAGGGGGCATTCGATAATCGACGGCCCACGTCTTCATCTGAACTTGGGCGCCCATCTTTCGAGCCGTTACTTCGCACGCCTTGCCGCCGCCCATCACGAGCGAGCCGCCGTGTATGTCCAGGTAGATCGGATGACTGTCTCCGTCGTCTACGCCGTCAGGAAGGACCACGAAGACGGACACCCCATTGACCGACCTGGACTCGACGGTCGAACGAAGCAGTTCGACCTGCGGGCCCAGCACGGCGATGAGCAACTCATCCGTCGCTTTGATCTTCGCCCGCCAACCATCGACATCGCTCGGGTCTAGTCGGTCTGCGGAATCGCCGAACATGTCCAGGGGCAAGAACTGCTGACCGATGACGGCACTGGAATGAATCGGGAGATCTCTCGCCCGATCGGACTGTTTACCTCGCTCGATCCTCCGTCTGGTGGCCATCCCCTCTGCCACGGTACAGGGGGCGAGGGCTATCGCTTGGGACAACCGCCGAGGGGGCGATCGGTGACCGTCACCACCGTTAGGAACCGCCAATGACTCGGCGTTAGGGTGCAGGCAGCTGTATGGCTTCGGCGTGAGGAGCAACATCCAGCGATTCGGGTCGAGATCGTGTCTATGCCGATGAAGGCTGCCGACTACTGAACTTCGCCCTCGAGAGCCGAATGCATCTCCATATTCCAGTCCTCGCTTCCGAGCATCCGGAGCTGTCGCTCAGCAATGCGCCACCCCTCGGGAAGGCGGACAACTGAGTCGTGGTAATAGCCCCACACGCGAGGTGTACCTCCGTCGGACCGCAGGTGCCAGGCGTACACCGATGTGCGTACGGAGGCATGATAGAGGTCCTCGAACGTCACCAAGACGTTCGCATTGTGGTGGCTCGTGGCGGCAAATCCACCATCGGGATGTCCGAACATCTTCCGCAGATGAGCCCTGGTTCGTACTGGCGCAATAGTCGGTCCATAATCGACGACGCAGTCTTCGGTGAAAAGCTCGACGACATCGTCATAGAGCCGGTGGTCAACGAAGTACGAATATCGATGGACGAGATCGATTATCTGGTCCTTGTCGATCAGCCGTCTAACCGCGGCGTCGTCGTCAGTGTCCATCGGTCCTCCTAGATCTGATCTACCACTCGGAGTGCAAGTGGAACAACGGCACCATACTCCCGGATCTGGAGCTCGTTCCGAGTTGTCCATACGCACAGAAGTGCCCTGAGGGACAGGCAATAGCCTCAGAACTTTCCGGCCAAATCCACCCCTCCGCGACGCCGAGTCGCCCCGTTAGGTGCGGTGCCCGGCCCGACCTCCGGACCTGCGCCGGCCGGCCCGGTGGTCCCCGTCGGGCTAGCCGGCCTGACCCGACGTGACCGGGTAGCCGACCGGTCTTCGTTGGCCAGGCAGCGGGACGGGCGGCAAGAGTTGAGCCTCGAGAGGCGGAAATCCTCGCAGGCCTCATACCCCCGGTTCTCGTATCCCGGGGTGAGGCAGAGAGAGCCCTCGTCCGTCGTCCACAATTGGGTGGTGGTGGTGTTGGCGGCGGAGCCCTACCGGGCAGAGATGGCGGCTCGACTCAGTTCTGCCCATCGGCTTGCAACGGCATCGACAAGGTCGCCGTGAGTCACGATGTACGGCTGGTTCGCAAGCAGTGCATCCACGACTGCAGACGCGGCGTCTTCCGGTGTCACGACGGCTTCCGTCATGGCGGGGTTGCTCGCCACCATTGCTTCGAAATCTACCTCGGAGGCAATGGGTCTGCGGAGGTGCTCCGGCTGCGCCGCTTCACTTGTCTCAATGTGTCGTGAGATCATGCCTGAGGGGAAGAGCACAGAAACAGAAATCTTGTCTTCCGCCAGCTCGAGACGAAGGCTCTCCGCGAGCCCCCATACCGCAAACTTGCTTGTCTGGTACGCAGCCATGTGACTAGCGGCGCTCAGCACCGAAGCAGATGAGGTGAATGCCAGGCGAGCCCGAGACGATTGACGCAGGAGAGGGACGAAGGCTCTCCCGACCCGGGCTGAGCCTATGACATTAACGTCCAGAACCCAGCGCCACTCGTCGTCGGTAAGGCGTTCATTCGACCCGAAGAGTTGGACGCCGACGTTCGAAATAACGAGGTCGGCGCGGCCGAAGGTATCCCGGATCCTCGCCGCAGCAGCGTCGACGGACTCGGTATCTGACACGTCGACATGGAAGCCCAGTGTGCTGACACCGTGGGCGGCGGCAATGCCCTCCGCCTCAGAAGCGGCGCGGTCCCCGTCGAGATCGAGGAGTGCCACTGCCATTCCTCGCAAGGCAGACAGCCGAGCGAGGGCCAGGCCGAAACCAGATGCCCCTCCCGTGATCACCGCAACGTCGTTGGTGGATACCGAATCGTTCATTTGTCCTTCCTTCAGGAGTTCGGACTAGAGACATCGACATGAAGTCGCGTGAGCGTTGACGACTTGATTCTCCATTCGCCATCGACCCTCTCATAGGTCTCGTGGTAGTGCCCGTAGCCCTGCAACCGAGTTCCGTCGGACCATACGATGACGTCCTGGAGTGCCCAGATCCCGGTAGCAGTCGAGGGTGAGGTGATCTCTATCTCGGGCATATGGCCGTGGTGGACAGTGATCGCCTCCCGCAGAACTGGCTCAAGGAAGGCTATGAACTCATCGGCACCGGATACCACGCTGCCGCCTGACGCGGAAGTGTCGACGACTACGTCATCGGCGAACACCTGGCGCATCTCCTGCCAGTCCTTGGTATCCATTGTTCGGAAGTAACGGGCCTTGAGTCGTTTGATCGCTTCGACATCGTCCATGTGTGGACCTCCGCTAGCTCATGCGAGTTGTGACGACCGGGAGGGTCGCATAGGTCTTGATGCCCGCTCCAGCGGCGCAAACTGCCGGGATGCGTTGACCGCTGGAGCATCCGTTTGGCTGCAGTGGGGGAGCGTACCTCCGAGGTGCGCTCATCTGTTGGTGCGCTGATCACGTCGTTCTACGACCGCTACGGCTGGCCGAGGTCTTGAATGTGAGGGGCGATCCGGATACATAAGCAGTTACTTGACTATTGAGTCCGGAGGTCCGTATACTCAAGTAGATGCTTGACCAAACGATCGATCTGGATCGGACTTTTCAGGCGCTGGCAGACAAGAGCAGGCGCAGCATGGTGGAACGACTCACCTTGGGACCCGCCTCGGTCAGCGAACTGGCAGAGCCATTGGAAATGTCCCTTGCCGCCGTTGTCCAACACGTGCAGGTCCTTGAGGCGTGCGGGGTTGTGAAGACCGAAAAGGTCGGGCGGACACGCATATGCCAGATCGAACCGGCGGCGATGACCGCCGCTGAACGGTGGATCACCGATCGGCGGCGGGGCTGGGAAGCCCGCCTGGACCGATTGGGCGACATTCTGAATGAAGCAGTGACAGCCGAGGAGAAACCATGAATCTGTCCACCGTCGCTCATGAGACGTTCGTAATCGAGCGGATCTACAACGTTCCGGTCTCTCAGACCTTCGGGGCATGGGCGGATCCCACACTCAAGGCCCAATGGTTCGCGGGGTCGGTTGAAGCACTGGGAGCTGGCTACGAACTCGACTTTCGGGTGGGAGGCCGTGAGGTCAATCGGGGTGGGCCTCCAGGCGGCCCTGTTTATACCTTCGAGTCAGAGTTCCGGGACATCGTTCATGAGCAGCGGATCGTCTATACGAACGAGATGTACGCCGACGAAACTCGGATGTCCGTGTCCGTCGCCACTGTCCAGTTCCGAAGTCAAGGAGCAACAACGCGAACTGGTCCTGACCGAGCAGGGCGTGTTCCTCGATGGCCACGACACCGTGGCCCAGAGAGAAGAGGGAACCCGGTCCCTACTGGACTCGCTGGCTGCCATCTTGAATGGTGAAGGTCCGTGAGGAAGCTCTTTCTGCAGCTCCATGTATCAGTGGACGGCTACTTCGAGGGGCCGAATCAAGAACTGGACTGGTTCGTCCTGGACGACGAATTCTTCGCCTACGTGGACACGATGTTGGAGGCTATCGACGGTATCCTCTTGGGCCGCACCACCTACGAAGGGTTTGCCGCTCACTGGCCGAACTCAACCCAGGCCGAGGCCCCAAGGATGAACAGTCTCCCGAAGTTCGTCGCTTCGACGACGCTCAGCGAGGCGACATGGTCCAACACGACCATCCTTGCCGATGATGTCGCTAGTGTTGTGGCTCGCATGAAACAGGAGCCCGGAAAGGACCTGGCGATCATTGGAAGCTCGGTCCTTGCGTCCACCCTGGCGGCCTACGGCCTCATTGATGAGTACCGGTTCTTCGTCGTCCCCGTGCTCCTCGGTCGTGGCAAGCGGTTCCTTGACGGTTTGCCCGACCGGCTCGATCTCACACTTCAAGACCTGTACGCGTCAAGCTCGGGAGTCGCAGCCCACTATTTCACGCCGACAAGCGCTGTCGGCTCAGTGGAGGAGGCTTGACACCACGTTGATCACCAGCGCAACGATCACCGCACCGAATAGATACGAAAGCAGGGCGTGGGAGAGAGCGATTCGCCGAATGGTCTTCGTGGTCAGATTCGTGTCGGATACCTGGAACGTCATGCCTATGGTCAACGCTAAATAGGCAAAGTCGAGATAAGTAGGCGGATCGTCCTCGTTGAAGTCAATTCCGCCGACCGGTTTGGAATAGAAGGTGCGGGCGTAGCGCAGCGTAAACACCGTGTGGACGAGGCCCCATGACAGCGCCACGCTCGAAACGCCCAGGGCGATCAGGTACGCCTTTGTTCCGCCTGTAGCGCTACCAGCCCGGATCAGTGCCAATCCGACGGCCGCGAGGAGGGCAACTCCTGCAGCGAGGACGATGACTTCGGTCAGCCTGATGCTGGTGTCTTCTCTCGTGGCATGGGTCCTGCTCTCTTCGGGGCTCAGCCTTCCCACCGCCCACCAGATCCAAGAGATCAGCAGGAGAGCAGCAACGTCCCAGCCAACGAGCGTGGCTGCCTGCCAGAAGGTGAAGATGGACACGACCCCTCCGGCGACGATCCCGAATGAGGCGGCTACAGCCACACGTACACCGGCCCTTGGATTTCGCCAATACCTGGGGGAAGGGGATTTGGGACTCATAGAGGAAGCGTAGAGCGATGCCATCCATCTGGATCGGTATACGAGATCAACCATTTGGCCCCCACGTGACTGAGAATCCACATGCGGCCATCGACGGAACATTGTCATTCGGCTTATGGCTAGGGGATTGTCCGCATGAAGGGCCGGTAGGACACCGACATCTATGATCTCTGGTCAGCGCCCACCGATCCCTAGCGATTGGCCCGATGGTACGGGAAGGTCGAGGCGACTTCCGGGTCGCCGGCGAGCTCACGGCCAAGCGAGGTCGATCCCGTCAACGACCGACCTGCGGGTGTCTCCGAATCCCGGGGAGTCGGTGCCCATTGACTTCCACCAACCAGGCACGTCAGGGACGCGACCACCGGTATCGGCACCTTAACCCGATGCTGCGAACTGAGTTAGCTTCCCGGCGGACGGTACGTCGTCTGTGCCTCGGTGGCAGCGTCGATCTCGGCTGGCGTGAGCAATATCACCGTCCGCACCGTGGCCCCACCCGAAGCGGACACCGTCATTGCCGCCGCAGCGGCGGAGACGTTGTCGGGATAGTCGACGATGACGTAGGCGTCGGTGTCGCCGAAGGCGAAATAGAACGATTCGACTTTCCCACCGGCGGACTCCGTTGCTTCTTTGACGGCGGCAAGACGAGCCGAGCCGCCTTTGGCCTTGAGGCCCTTGATGCCGTCGAGGGTGTAGTTCGCTTGAAGCAGGTACTTGGGCATAATTCCTCCGCATCCGCCCTCGCGTGACGATGATAGGTCCCGCGTCCTGGGCGCGCTTACTGGCAACTGGCCGAGGGCTAACGCTGGGAGCCTGGGTGTTTCCCGATTGCCGGGCGGGGTCCCTCCTTCCTGGCCTGATCCCTTGATCCCGGTGTGTAGTGCCCAAGCAGTTTCCGCTCGGTCTATTTGGTGGGATCTTGAGCAGATATCCAAACTCCTCTCTTGATTCGGCACGCGCATGGCGCGAACGTAGGTAGAGGGACGGAGGGGCACAGGTAGCACTACTGAGCACCTTCAGGAGGATGGAAATGTCCACACTTGTTTGCAGAAGCCTCGACGCGCCCGATGAGGTCCGGAAGTTCGAGGGCGGTATGGGGTACCTCGAGATAGTCAACACCGACCAGGGAGCCGTCGGTCGGGCCCGCTTCGAGCCCGGTTGGCGGTGGTCCGAGCACGTGCAACCAATCGCCGGCACGGAAAGTTGCGAGGCCGCCCACACCGGCTATGTCATCTCCGGACGTATGAAGATCGTCATGGACGACGGCACCGAGTCTGACTTTGGTCCAGGTGATTTCATGATCGCTTCACCGGGGCATGATGCGTGGGTTGTCGGCAATGATCCCTGTGTCGTGATCGACTGGCAGGGATACGCTGACTATGCGAAGCGGTAGTACCAACGTCCAACCGGATTCGGGGCCAGCTGCTGAGGATTCTCGGCGAACTGATCGGATGCAGCCTGGGCAACCAGAGGCGATGATCTCAATCATTCCGGGCGCGGTTCGATCCCTCTGCATCAGTACTGTGGAAGGAATGTTCCGTGTCGGAGGGCGTTCTGTCGCCGCCGCTGAGACTGCACTCATGGCAGTCCTGTTCCACGATGAGTTTGGGCGTACTGAAGACTCCTAAGGAAGCCTCAGGCTCCGCTGCTCGGTTGGGACGAACCACTGCTGTTGTTCTCCGAGCACTCGACTATCAGGCGTGCGTCGGGCTTTCTGATGACCCGAGGCCCAACGATCACTTCGGAACTTGCAGATCACCAATGCGATCTTCCCACCAGGCGATCAATCCGTTTCGTATCTCGTCCGTGAGAATTCCATTCGCAATTAGGCAGTCGTGATCGATCTGTCCCAGGTTTATCACCCCGAGTTGGTCCTCCAGCCAGTCGGCCGATTGATCGACCAGGCCAATGTGATCGGTTGCGAGGCGGTCCGAGTACCGGATCTCAAAACCCCCAGCGGTCGTTCCGAACCTGATGTCTGCAACCGGCTCGACCACAGGGGCAATCTAGTCGGCACCGTTTGGGCGGGAGTAGGGTGATGAGCCCCCGGACCCTCCATGCGGCGTCCATTCGAATTCGATTGCCGCCGGGGAGAAGAGTGGCGCTGACCCATAGAGCCTGCCCCAGGGGTTGACGTGGCCACCATTCACGCTCTGCTGGACAGTTTGCAGATCCGAGAACAGTCGTGCTCCCGAAAAGGGCCGATCATCCTGCTCGACGCCTTCGCCTTGTGGTCCCGTACACCGCACTCGGCGCCACCAACGCCAAGAGGAGAACATGGTTGACCCGAACCCGCCCGACCACCCGCAGCGCCGTCTAGAGTAACGCTTGGTATACGAGCTGTTTGAGCTGGCTGCGGATCGGGTGGGTGCTTGAGGGCAATAGCTGGGTGAAGAACAGCACGCTCAGGTCCTCCCGGGGCGCCACCCACCATGACGTACTGAAGGCGCCACCCCAGCCGTACTCACCGACGCTGGTAAGAACCTTGCCCGCCAACGGGTCGGTGACCACCGACACCCCCAGACCGAAGCCGACACCGGCGAATGTGGTCTCAGCGAACAGCGACCGGCCGAACTCTTCTAGGTCGGCGCCACCGGGGAGGTGGTTGCTCGTCATGTACGAGACCGTTCTAGATGACAACAGCCGGGTGCCATCGAGTTCGCCACCGCGTCGCAACATCTCGGAGAACCGGAGATAGTCCGAGGCCGTGCCCAGCAGGCCACCCCCTCCCGAGAGCATCTCGGGAGGCGACACCGATCCCTCGCCCGAAAGACGGATCGGAGGGGAGTCGGACCCGGCCGGATTGGAAACGTACGGTGCCGCCAGCCGGTCAACTGCGGCCCTTGAGTCAAAGGAGGTGTCGACCATCCCGAGCGGACCGAAGATCCTCTCCCGGAAGAAGGATTCTAGGTTCTGGCCCGAGATCAGCTCGACCAGCCGCCCGAGCACGTCGGTGGACACGCCATAGTTCCACTCGCTTCCTGGTTCGAACAGAAGTGGCTGCGCTGCCCACAGCTCGCAGCAGCCGGCCAGATCCACCCCGGGGGGATTCCCCCACTCGAAGCCGGCCGACCGGTACATGGCATCGACCGGATGGGCGTAGTGGAATCCGTACGTCAAACCGGAGGTGTGGGTCAGCAGGTGCCACACCCTTATCGGCTCAATAGCCGGGCGAACGTCCGGTTTGGTGGAGCTACCCGACCGGTATACACGCATCTCTTCGAAGTACGGCATCCACTTCGAGATCGGATCCTTCAACTCGAAGGCGCCCTCCTCGTAGAGCATCATGGCGGCCACCGACGTGATCGGTTTGGTCATCGAAGCCAAACGCCAGACCGTGTCCACCTCGACGGGAGCGGCCACCTCGCGATCCCGCGCTCCGTAGCTGGTGAGGTGGGCAACGCTTCCGGCACGCGCCACGGCGATAAGCCAACCGGTCAAGCGACCGTCATCGACGTATCTGCGGAAATGACGGTCCAGCCGATCCAAACGGGACTTCGACATCCCGACTTCGGATGCCTCGATATCGATGTGGAGAGCGGTCATGCCCGAAGCATATGGCTCGTCACGGCGACAACGCGTGGACAGCCAGAGGCCTCACCGTAGAGATGTCCTGCAGCACTGTCAGGAGTCCAGTCTGACGACGTCAGACCCAGCAGGGTATCGCCCCGATCGCCTATGGGCTTTTCGCCGTCGCACTCGGGATCGCGGTGGGATCGTTCTTCAAGCGAGTACTCCCGGCAATCGCCACGACGCTCGGCGTTTTCGTCCTCATCCGTGCGGCGGTCGGCGTCTACCTTCGGCCGCACTACCTAACACCCCTGGTCAAGACCGTGCCCTCACTGGGCTAGGCAGCAACCCACCCGCAGGCTCCTGGCTGATCTCACAGGGCTTCGTCGGTCCGAACGGTCAGTTTGTCGGAAGCAGTCTCATCCCCAACGATCTGCCCGCCGCTTGTCGAGCCGGAGCGTCCGTTGACAAGGGTGGTCACATCAGCTATTTGACCTCCCATGGATTCTCCAATGCATTGACGTTCCAGCCGGCGAACAGTTCCAGGGCATCGAGTCCGGGCTCTTCCTCGTCCTGACGGCTGGACTGATCGCCCTCTCGTACTGGAGGGTGCTGGGCCGCGACGCCTGATGCTCTTGCGGGCGGAGCTCACACATGTGCCCGGGAGGAGCTACTGCAAGTCCGTAGATGATCCACAACAGCGGCGAGCGAAAAGGTTGGGGATCTTCGCAGTTTTAGCCTTACGTAGAGGGGCGCTGATGCCGCTGAGGCCAGGATGGCGGGGACTCGGATCAGAGGGCCCTCTGCATCCTATGATCGAGCCATGGAAGACCATTTGGGCCTGCGGCGAGGTGAGCGGGAAACCCTCGGAGGCTTTCTGGACTGGTACAGAGCCGTGGTCGAGCGAAAAATCGAGGGTCTCTCTTTGGAGGACGCCGAGCGGGTGACGACGCCCACCGGCATGTCAGCGCTTGGGATTCTTAAACATCTCGGTTGGGTGGAGCGAGGCTGGTTTCGCGAGACGTTTGCCGGGGAGGAAGTGGAAGCGATCGACCTGGACGGCGACAACTCCGCTGAGTTCGCCATCGGCAGTGATGACACCGTGGAAACCGTGACCTCGTTCTATCGATCTGAAGTAGAAGAGGGCAGGCGCGTTGTCCGTGAAACTCCATCCCTAGATACTTTGAGTGCCAGGGAGACGAGCTATGGGGAACAGGTAAGTCTTCGGTGGGTCATGGTGCACATGCTGGAGGAAACGGCCCGTCATGCGGGCCACCTCGATCTGATGCGCGAGCAGATCGACGGTCGTGTAGGGGATTAGTCACGTAGCTGACTCACCGTGTCAGGCCAGGTGGGGCGACCCGGATTCGTGCTTGCCGTGATCCTCGGGACTTGCTGAGGCAGGCTTCTGCATCGTTCTGGTCCTACTCGCCCCCTACGTGCCTCTGATCCGTCGTTGGTTGAGAGAATCGTCTTCGGTGCCAGAGACCTGTACCCAGGGCACGGTACAGTCGCTCTCGTGATCCGAGTCAGCTACGACGGGCCCCCGCATCCGGTCTTTGGCCTCGTGTCGATGCTGGAGGACGAAGACTTCGAGGTCACCTACGACCCGCCAGATCTGTCAGCAGAAGAGCCTGTCAGGGTTGAGCTCTTGATCACCGATATCCAGTTGAAGGGTATCGATGCAGTAGAAGCGGTTATCAGGAAGTTCAATGTTCGCCACCCCGATCTGCCCACAACAATCCGGATCCAACCTTTGCATTGATCTGTAAACCCGAGCGAACGCTGGAATCAGTCGGTTACGACGAGGCGGAGTCCACCGTCGTACGACGTGGCGTTCAGCAGCTGAGAATGACGGGACTCCCAGCGGCCACTCTCCAAATCGGCTGCCAATCGGCCCATACTCTCCTCCACAAGAGCTTCCGGTAACTTGGCCAAGCTCGAACAACACTTGCGAATCTCAGAGTCCAGGAATGCGTCCGGCCGCTGCCAATATGCCAGCGTGAACCCGTCCCGGCACTGGGGCGGCACCGGCACCACATCGATGCGAGCACCACCCAGTCGATCGCCGATGTCTCTGGGCGCCGGGGGCCGTTGTGACACCGGCGTCGTCGCCTCGGGAAGGTAGTCTTCGAACAGCCAGAATGCGTCGTGAACCTCGGCGTCGAAGGTAAATACGACCACTCGCCGAGCGACTCGCCTCAACTCTCTCAGGCCCGCATCGAGATCGGTCCAATGATGAATTGAAAGCAGCGTCATCGCGGCGTCGAATGTGCCAGATTGCAGCGGCAACTGCTCCGCCGTGCCCTGAATCACCGGGGCACTCGCAGCCGATCTCTGGGCGATCATTGTGGTTGATGGTTCAATCCCAATACACTCGGCGGCACAGCCTTCGTAGGAGCCAGTTCCTGCCCCTACGTTCACTACGGAAACCGCACTGCCCAAGGCTGTTCTGATGGCTGCAGCAATATCCGGATCAGTGGCGCGGAACTTCGAATATCCCTTTCCGATCTGGTCATAGGTGGCGTTCACTCCATCCAGTTTCACACCGAAAGTCAGATCGATGCGGCCCATTGTGATCAGCGCTGAGGTCGAGAGGGTCCGGCGGACGGCAGCGCCATCGCCGGGATGGTGGCCTGGGCTCGCGACGCGTCATCGCGGATCAGGCCGTTGGGAGGGTGGCCCACCGGATGTGGGTGTACTCTCCAGGGGTGGCGGTGATGACGGGATCTGGGTGGCTGGGGGCGAGCGTCGCCTTGGTCGTCATCGTTCTGAGCGGAATGCTGTACTTGCTGCCGTTCATCGTGGCTCAGACCCGACGAGCCTCGAACGTCGGAGCGGTGTTCGGCGTGAATCTGCTCTTCGGCTGGAGCGGCGTGGGATGGATGGTGGGCACTGGTTATGGCTCTCCGGAGCGAGACCCACCCGGCCGCCGACCTAACCTGACCATTTGGTCCACCGTCATCCAGCACGGGGAGTCCATGTCGTCGACGCCCGTCACAACGGGCTTCAGCGGCTTCGTTTGACTGGCGAGGAGATGTTCTAGATGAAGGTCCATCCATTGAAGGGTGCGATTCTGATCGCTACCGTCGGTATCGGCCTGATGATCGTACCGGCAGCCCCCGCCCTAGCTGCGACCTCTGCGAGCGGAAAGGGCTCCAATCCCAATGGTCCCTTTTGCAGGCTGGAGAAGGCGTCGCTCTCCGTTGAAGGTTCGGCGAATGAGAAAGCAGCCACCAGGGCATTGATCGCCGGAAACTGGAAGCTGGCGCAGAAGAACCTCCTTGCCGCCGAGGATCAGTCAGGCAAGTTGGTGAAGGAGTACAACTCTGCTCTCTCGTCGGCTCCAGCCAATGTGAAGGCCGCGGCTCAAGAAAGCATCAGGGTGGTCCCCGCCTTAATCAAAGTCCTCAAGAACTCGACCAGCATCGCTCAGTTTGAAAAGTCAGAACAAGCGGTAACCAGTGGAGCAAAGTTTCAACATGCGGCTTCCGTCATCGCGGCATATGACACCACTCAGTGCGGAACGAACTGATCCCACTGCGCGGTGCGACTGCCGGAGCCCGACCTCGCTCGTCGGCGGTCGGGTTCTCGTGGTCGTGGAGCAGCCCGGATTTTCAGTGTCGGGCGAATCGGAACAGTCTTGATGCAGTCAGGTAAGGGAACAGGGACAGCTCCGAGTAGCTACCCCGTGATCACGTTGTGCACGGTCGCTACCATTGGCTCCTTGAGACCGACGCCGAGTTCCGTGAGGATCGGCATCAGAAGGGGTCCGAAGGCGTCAAAATCCTCCTGTGATTCCCAAATGTCGAACACCTGAATCTCACCGTTCGATTCCAGAGCACAGTGGTAGGTGCGCCCCTTCGGTTTCCCCCCGCCGGCTGCCTCCAGCTTCGTGATCGCACTGTCATATGTCTCGGGCGTGAATCCTTCGTGCACGAAATAGATTCCCAGCGCCATGTTCCACCGTCCTTCTGCGTGTTCAACGCACTCGTGATGCTTGAGCCACTCCGTGTTGGATACATGGCCCACTCGGACGATAGCTCTCGGTCTTCAGCGCATGTCGATACCGTGGTCTGCTCCTTGCCGCGATAATGGCCTCCGGGGTGACGGGATGTCGGGTCCGTGGGACACGCCGGCGCCGATGAGCGGTCAGCAGCTCCTCGTTGTCAGGAGATCCCTGACGTTGTAAGGTAACTCCTGACAACGCCAAGGGGAATGCGATGGCCGTGACGGAAGAGCGTGCGACTGCATCCTGCTCCTTCTGCATGAAACCGGAGAACGAAGTTGCGACGTTGGTCGCTGGACCGGGGGTGTACATCTGTGATGAGTGCGTAGATCTGTGTCGCCAGATCATCAGCAGCCCACCCTCGGTGCCACCAGGTCTGACATCGTGGGAAGAGCACCTTGACCTCGACGGAGTACTTGCGGGCCTCCCTCGTATGGCGGCCGCAGGTGCGCAGGTCGAAGGCAATCTCTCCCGGGGCGTGACGAGGGCGAGAGAGCTCGGGGCTACGTGGGCGAACATCGGAGCGTCCCTGGGAATGACACGACAGTCGGCATGGGAGCGATTCTCGGGGGGGGAGTAGTTGCCGGTGGTCCTGCCCCCCATCCGCTGCCGGTTGCGCACCTGGTGCTGGTTGTATCCGCTTCACACGTCGATCGCCCAGTCTGGCAGGTGGAAACCGGCCCCCCGCCGTCCTGCCGTCGGCGTAGTCTCGGCAATGGCGGCACCTACCTCGAGTCCCCGGCAAACCGCCGCATTCGCCTGACTTCGTGCGCGCCAATCCCCGGGAAATGACTTCCGAATTGAATCGGTGGCCACGGGCAAGTCGGTCAAGTGCATCGGAGCGATTCCGGGTACCAATAGCGGCATCGGCCTGGCGCCCATCGGCCGGACTGTACGTGACGGTAAACCGCCCATGGTTCTTAACTGAACGCATCAAGGTGGAGAGCGGTGGACCTACATTCGTCGCCGAGGGCCGAGAGTCATCGATCGAACGGACGGCAGGGGGCTGTATTTAGCATCCGACGACGTAGCAGGTCGGTCGGTTCTTATGGACCACCCAAGTCGACCGGACGTGTCTGCGCTTACCGACAACGCTTGCGGCATCATGGGATTGAGGCACAAGGACACAAAAGGAGCATTCCATGACCGATCAAGACGCGCGGATCTACGACTATGTGCCCCACAACCGGACCAAGACGAAGATCGGTGAGGCTGTGCGGGGACCGGTGAAGGTCGCGGAGCAGTTTCCTCACGACAGTACGACCGCTCGTTTCAATGCGTGGTTGGCCGTGCACGTGACCAAGGGTGTCGGGACGATGTGGTGCGCATACGCCTTCGCTGCTCTCGCTTGCGTAAGCCTCCCTTCGGCGATTGGCTCGCACAGTCCGGTCATACTCGTCTCGTGGATTTCTCAGACCTTCCTCCAACTGGTGCTGCTGTCCGTGATCATCGTGGGCCAGAATGTGTTGGCAGCCGCGGCGGACATGCGATCGGAGGCGACTTCGGAGGACGCCGACGCGGTGCTGCACGAATCGGTCAAGCTCCAGGACCACCTGCAGGCCCAGGACCGGGTACTCCGGGCCTTGACGGAGAAGCTATCGCTGGTCGAGAAGCGGGTCACTTCGTGAACCGTTGGCCGTCGGCGTTCAGGTCGGATTGGCCACGGGAGGGGTGGGTGTTGCTCCGGCCGGGCACGACCGAGGATCCCATGGTTGCAGGCCCGCGGTCGCTGCGTTCGGGGCCGCGATACCAACGGATGAACCCGACGGAACCGTCGTGGTCGTCGCCGGTGGCACGGAGTCCCCGGTCGAAGTGGCGGGGATCGCCGTGGCCGGTGGCGGGTTGACGGTGAATTGTGTCCCTGTGACCACGGTCACCTGGGCGCCGTCCACGACCCGCGCCGGGTCGTATCCTATGGCTACGGCACCGTTCATCGACCGGGCGACAGATTCGGCCGCCGCCTCGACGGAAGCAGTGTGGGATCCGTAGTAGACGACGGTCTCCGACACATCTCCCACCGGCGGCGAATCGCCGATGCCGACGGTGTGGAATCCCAGGGCGGCAAGTGACGATGCGGTATCAGTCGCCTGATTGTAAGCCCCACTGCCATTCAGTACCGAGACGGTCACGGTCGACGGTGTCGGCAGCGGGTTGCCGGTCATGGTGTCGGTGGTGGCGCCGACGCCGAGCACCTGGTCGACGGCCGCTTGATCTTGGGATTGGGCAGGGAACTCGACGTCCCCGTAGCTCCCGCCCTGGTACACGTAGCCACCTCCGGCGCCGTTTGGGTCGGTCACCACGGCCACTGGCAAGGTCAGCTGAGGGACCGAATTGACGCTCACCGCGTGAAAGTCCAGCACCAGATTTGCCATGTCGCCCACCGACCACGACTGGTCAAACGTGACGTCGCTCTTCACCGAGTTGATGAGCCGGTAATCGGAGATCGGGTCCCCAAGTCCCTGCTTGGCCACGGCCGAGCCCAGCACTCGGAGGAACTCGTGATCACGGCGTATCCGGGCCAGGTCGCTCTGGTTCTCCTGAGGCCAGTCCTCGGCATACCGACTCGAGGTGCCGCTGTCATACTGCAGGTGGCGGGCCCGGACCACCTCAAGGGCCTGGGTCCCGTTCAGATGAACGCAGGTAGCAGCCTGGACGTTCAGACCCGACTCGGCGTCGAAGACGGAGATCGGGAATGACATGTTGATGCCGCCCAGTGCGTCGACGATGTTGGCGAACTGATCGAAGTTCAGCGACACGGCGTGCTGAATGGGGATTCCGAAGTCCTCCTCGATGGCGGCCACCAGCTGGGTCAACCCCTGGAACAGTCCGGCGTCGACCTTGTTGGCGCCAGAGCTGCGGGCGTTCGGGATGAACAGGTCACGGGGGATGGAGAGGAGGGCCAGGCGGTGGTGGGAAGGATCGGCATGGAGGATCATGATGACGTCACTGTTGACGCCGTTCACGCCCTGTGAGCACAGCCCATAGGCCAGGTTCTGATGAGCCAGTGCGCATCGGGACGTCGAACCCACCATCAGGATGTTCTCCGTGCCCGCCTCGGCGCCGGAGGTGAGAACCCCGTTGAGGCCGCGCACCTCATCGCGGTTGAGGTTGTGGATCTGGTAGTAGACGTACCCTGCGCCTCCACTGATCACCACCAGCAGGGCCACCAGGCCTATCAGGACACGGCGCCTCCAACGGCGAAATGGGCTCCGACGTGCGGATGCATACCGCCGTCTCGAACGCCGAGTGGTTGGTGGCATCTGCTCCGCCAGGGCCATCAGTCCGGCCTCGTTGGCCACGGGAGGATTGGAACCGTCCGAGCCCCTGTCCGGTCTGGACTGCGAATCATCCCGTTGATGCTCGGTTTCCCCGGGCTGCACTGTCAGGTCACCGAGCGCGAGCAGCCTTTCCTCGTCGAATGAGGGGCCGCGCCGGGTTCGTCGTGAAGGAATAGGAGCGTCATCGCCATCGGCTCCATTCATCCCGAAAGCGTACCTACACCTCTTGGCAAAGAGGTGTCACGCCGGCAGGGCTCACACGATACTGACAACGGCCTACAGCGTCCACTCCTTTTGACGGCTCCAAATACCAGAACGGACCTGGCCGCGCCGGCCCTGCCTCCATCTCAATGAGTGGCGGAGTCGGTTCGGCGTGCCGCGCCGTCGAGTGGCGCAGGGTAAAGCAGCATGGCAGGTAGCGGACCAACCCGGATGCCGATCCCTGGACTGGATCGATACTGGTCAGCCACGAACACAGCTGACCGGCCCGTGGTGCTCGCTCCTCTCCCTAGTGCTTCTCGCTGAGCTTCTTTGCGGCCTCGTACTTGCGGTGCTGCTCGAGAATGTGCTGATGAGAAGCTCCATGGGTCGGTACACCCGGGTGGTGGTGCCGGCACAAGATATACGGAGTGCCGTCCAAGGGGTGATGGCCGATTCTCCAACATCCCTTGGTATGGCAGTTGACCTTACGGACGCCGGTGTATACCCCGATGCCGACCGCAGTGATGAGGGTCGCCTCGCCGAGATCGGAACCAAAGCCGGACCAGAAGTTGTAGTAGAGGTCCGGCCCTCCATGCAGCGTGCCTGTGTGAAGCGCCAGCCAATGTCGTATGACGTCGAAGAACGCAAGAACGAGGGCAATCCCGGCAACGATAAGCAGGAGGAGCAGACCAACCCCCAATCTTCTCGCGTGGCCGCCGCCTTCTGGTTCGGCTTCCGCCGCGACCCCAGTTCCTGGAGGGGGCACCGGAGTGGGCGCTGACGAAGTCGTCTCGGTCGCAGCTGTGGGATCAACCATCGTGTAGGTAGTCTACGAGCAGTTGTTGGGCGGATCTGGATGGTCTCGATGGAACATCCATGGGCCCGAACCGACAATCCCCAATGCTCCCCGCTATCGCGCACTCGGAATTCCCTGATCGCCGCTCACTGGCCGAGGATCATCGAGTTGCTACGGAGTGTCGACGACCTGGGGCGCTGTATTGATCACGGGGTGGGCGACACAACCTGTCGACCGAAGGCGTACAATTTCAGCATGTTCACGTGTGATCACTGTGGCCACATGTTCGACCTCACTGGCCCTGATCACCTACGCCCAATGCCGGAACTCAAGCGAATGCCGAAGGATGCGGTACCACTGGCGATCGTCTGTCCGGCCTGCGACAGAGTCCATCGGATCACCTATCCCAACCGGACAGGGTCGACCCGCACCGGCTATCGCCGGACTGGGAACAGGCCGACCGAGCACTAGCCGCCACCGGCCCACACCGCCGGCGACCCAGTCAAGGGCAAGCACTGAAGTCCACCAGCTGTGAGCGCGGCGGTGGGGCATCACACGACTCTCCAAGATCACCTCCAGGGCGATACCGTTCTCTATGGCGATTGCTCGGATTGCGGTGATTGGCGGGCTGACTGCGTCGGAGAAGCAAGATCGATTGGAAGCCGTCCGGCACGCATTTGTGGCCGCGCTGCGTGTTCCCGCTGACGACCCGACCGTGACCATCTCCGAGATTGACCCAGGGAGCATCATCCGGCCGGGCGGTGTTGGAGACGGGTACACCATCGTGGAGATCACCATGTTCGACGGACGTTCAAGCGCCACGAAGAAGGCCCTCTATGAGGGCCTGTGTACGTCGCTTGCTGCTGTCGGGATTCCCCGGTCCGACATCGTGGTTGCCATCGTCGAATCGCCCACGGAGAATTGGGGTGTCGAAGGCGGCAAGCCGGCGAGTGATGTAGACCTCGGGTTCCAGGTGGACATCTAGCCGTCCAATCAGTTTCGAGCTGGTCAGCTACAGACTCGCCGCCGGTAGGAGGATGGGGTTTCGCCGGTATGGCCCGCGAATGCCCTCGCAAACGCGCTGGCACTTTCAAATCCAACCTCTGTGGCCACCTGGAGCACCGAAGGCCCCGGTTCAGCCAGAAGGGCCATACTGCGGAGCAGACGGGCTTGCAGAAGGTACGTCCGCCACGACATGCCGAGCTGCGCTCGGAACTGGCGGCGGAGTGTCCGCTCAGATACCCCTATTGCGCGGCTTACCGCCCCAGCACTCACCGATGCCAGATGACTGTTCGTGAAAGCCAATCCGGCGACGACGTCGGGGTGGTCCGATCGTGGAAGAGACAGCGGGGTTTCATTGTCGAGAGCCTCGGCGACAAGGCTTCCGAGCACCCCGAAATAGGCGTCCGCAATGGCATCGGACGCCGGCCGCTCGATGGGCCAGCGCTGTCCGTAGATGATCATCTCCCGGGTGAGAGGTGCGACTCCCACGATGCGAGCTCGGTCACCGGCGGAGGGGACCAGGGTCGGGTGGAAGAACACCGACACCGTCCGCACCGATGTCGCGATGGTGGTCTGGTGGAGAAGCCCGGCGGGAATCCATGCGGCCTGTTGCGGTGGCAGGAGGTAGCGAGCCGTCGCCGTTTCCACCTCGACCACTCCCTGTAGGGCGTATTCAATCTGGTGCAGGTCGTGGCTGTGCCAGGTGGTGACGAGTCCATCCCCCTCATAAGCAAATGTGCCCGACCAGGGGCGGCCGTCGGTGCGCATGGCGACCATGCCGGCGTTGTCCGGTTGGAACAGAATCTTGGCCGACTGTGCAGAGATGGCCATCGATCGGAAGCGTACAACGGTGGCATGAACCAATCGCACCTTCAGTTTCTGGCCAGTCCGGAGTGGAAGGAGAGGCTGGAAACGGAACTGTTGCCCTGGCTCGCAACCGCTGGAGACCTGGGGGACGACGTCTTGGAGATTGGGCCGGGCCCAGGCCTGACGACGGACATTCTCCGTGCGCGGGTGTCCCGGCTCACCGTCCTCGAGGTGGATCCGACCCTGGCCGGACCCCTTCGAGACCGCCTGATGGCCACAAACGTGGATGTCCGCTGTGGTGATGCCACCCGTTCAGGGCTGGACCCCGATCGATTCTCCGGAGCAACGTGCTTTTCCATGCTTCACCATCTGCGCACACCGGCCAAACAGGATGAGCTCTTTGCCGAAGTGTTCAGGGTCCTCCGAGCTGGAGGGCTCTTCGTCGGCACCGACTCACGGGACCTCGACGTGATTCGAGCCGGTCACGTCGACGACATCTTTGTCCCCGTGGACCCCGAGACTCTGACAGACCGGCTGGAGGCAGCGGGCCTCGTGGTCACCAGACTCAACCTGGACGACTACCAGTTTCGCTTCACCGCTCGAAAGGTGGTGTGAAGCCGGAAGGGGCGAGTTACTGAATCGGGAGACGTCGGAGACAACGAGCCCCGGGACCCGGCGTCGGTGGACAACAACCCGTCGTTGCGCCGACGACGCCCCGTTCCTGTGAGTTCACTGGCGCATATCGACCGCGTTGACTCTCCGGATCGAGATCCTGACGATCACCCGGCTTTCTCCGGGGCGGTCGTGATCACGAAGGTTCGTGCCGTACTTCTGGCCGACCCGATCGGCAAAGGAGTAGTCGTCGTCCGAAATCACCTCGGCGTCTCCTCGCAACTCCAGGTAGCGCTGGGGTGCATCGAGGTCCAGTATGAACAGGCAACACTCGGGTCGTGCCATCAGATTCTTGGTCTTTTGCCGACTGGTGTTGAGCGAGCAAGCCACTGAATCGCCCTCAGAGAGGAACCAGATCTCGGACAGCTGGGGTCGTCGGTCAGGTCCGATCGTGGCCAGAGTCGCCACCTGGCTATTCAAGAGATCGCGGTGGGAATGGGGAATCTCGCTCATGGGCACTCCTCCCCGTCGAGCCTATCGGTGGCCGACCGACACCTGCCTGACCGTTGAGTGCTCCGTCCCCACGCCGGTTACGCGAGGCTGGTTGCGTGTCGGAAGCACCCGAGGGCCCAGCTGTCGATACTACGGGGCCGCTCCTCAGGGTGGACGACCCCGAGGACCGGCGACTCGACCTCTACCGGGACCTCAACGATCCGGCGGAGCGCATCCGGCTGGAGGCCGATCACTCGGTCTTCGTGGTCGAGGGGAGGCTCGCTGTCGGTCGGCTCCTCACGTCCGAGTACACGGTGCGTTCGTTGCTCGTCGATGATCACCAGGTGACGGCGGCCAGCCGTCTGGTGGCGGCCACACGCGCCCGGGGCGCGCCGGTATTCGTGGGATCACGTGCCGTGGTGGCCGGCACCGTCGGCTTCGCCCTGCACCGGGGTGTGGTGGCGGTGGCGAACCGCCCGTCGCCCACCGATGCGGGACGCCTGCTGGCTGACGCGGCTGGGGCATCGGCCCCGCCGTCGGCTCCTCCCACCGTCGCCGTCCTGGAGGGCCTCAACGACCACGAGAACATCGGGGCCCTGTTCCGCAACGCCGCCGCCTTCGGTGTGGCCGGCGTCCTCCTGGACCCGACGTGTGCCGACCCGCTCTACCGCCGGTCGATCCGGGTGTCCGTCGGGCACGTCCTGCACGTGCCGTTCGCCCGGCTCGTGCCGTGGCCGACCGGGATCCAGCAGGTGCGGTCCGCCGGTTTCGTCGTCGCTGCGCTGGCACCGCGCGCTGCTGCCGATGGTGGGGTCACTGTTGTCAGCCTCAGCGAGCTGAAGGCGCTGATGTCTGGTCCAGGTCACCCCGTCGGAGTGGCGCTGCTCCTCGGGGCCGAGGGCCCGGGACTCACGAATCCATCCCTGGCTGTGTCCGACATGGTGGTGCCCATCCCGATGGCAGAGGGGGTCGACTCGTTGAATGTGGCCACAGCCGCCGCGCTGGCGTTCCACGCGCTGGCCGGCCTCTGATGCGGGACCCCCCGGAGTTACCGGTTTTGAGATGGACCGAACACGCCGGATCGATGAGGTTCACACGGCCTGTTTCGACCGGCACGGGCGGGGGCCCGCCCCCGAGAGCTGATACCCGCACGATGGCCGTCGTCGGATCGAGGTTCACTTCTCCGTTCGGGTGGTCCCTCAGATCGTGTCGTCTCCATCGGCCAGGTCCCACGGGCCAGCGATGATCTCGGGAACGCCGGTTCCGGTGAGACTCCAGGACTTGTAGATCGGGCTGGTTTCTACCTCGATGATGGAGGCGTCACCCAAGCCGATCGTCAAGGCGTCACCATCGAAGGTCGCCTCCTGAACTGTCTGGCCGAACAGCGTGAGAACGGGGCCTAGGGTTTCCACCTGACCCGGCTGCACGGCGTGCCACTTCGCATCCGGCCCCCGAAATCGAAAAGGTGCCTCGACCGTCAGCGTGGCGTTGACCCGCTCGTACTGGTACGGGCCGTCGGCCAAGAGCAGAGTGACCTGATAGTCAAAGCTGACCCGCCGAACATCGCAGCCGACGAGTGCGCTGAGGTCCCTGGTGGGCATTCCTACATTCTGGTCCTGAAGCACCGTCATGCGACAGGGGCCGGCCGGTGTGCGCCGATGGCAGCTGCAGCCCGAAGGTCCGGACCACGACCGCCACTCGTCCCGCCGGATCCGCCGAATCGTATCTGCCGCGTTTCGTGAGTTCGATCCGACTCGGACTCTTCGGGCAGTCCCGCAGGCTCGCCCTCCGGACCCGGACCCACTGTTCGGTGTCACGGCCCGCCACGAGCCGGCTGAGTGAATCCTCGGGACACCGGTCGCCCCGGGGACGTGACGGAATGCCACGTTGACGTCGGCAGAGGGGGCGGCTCTGCCCTGGCCCGGTGGGAATGTGGTCGGCGCTGTCTCACGGGGGCGGGATCACCTTTGCCGGCTGGACGCGCCGGTCAGCCAGAGGCGGTCGTTTCACGCGGTTTCACCCGGGAGGACCGCGGCTCGCATACCACTGGGCTTAAATTTAGGCCGACTGGTTGGCGTCGTGTCTTCGGTCGTCACCCCACAGGCTCACGGCCGGCCGGGACCCTTGGGTCCCTGTCCAGCGACGGGTTCCGGTCGGGCCCCCAATGCCCTCCCAGTCACCACGGTCGGGGCTGCTAACCCACCCCCCGATGACGGGCTAGCACCCTTGTGAGGAGGTCCGGGATCGATCATCATCGACCTCAGGTCCGCGACCGACCTCACGGTCATGGCAGGGCCAACCGTCCCCACCGTCCCCACCGACACAGGATGCAACCCATGACGGACAGACCGGCAGGCTGCATGAGACGATCCCCGGTGACCCGGTCCCCATGAGCGCGGCCTGGTACTGGTGGCGGGCCACCCGGCGACGGACATGGCGCTCCACCGCTGTCATCGTCGTCCTCTGCGGCCTCCTGGGTGCGGTGTCCCTGGCCGCTCTGGCCGGGGCCCGCCGGACCGAGTCCGCCTACGGCCGCTATCTGGCGTCCATCAACGCCAGCGACGTCATGGTCAATATTCCCTCGCCCGACACCCGGCTGACCGCCGAGGTGGCCAGGATGCCGGGGATCCGGGCCAGTGTCGCCTGGGCTGGTCTGGACGTTCAGCCCGTGGTCCACGGCCGTGTCGACGACTCGTTCACCACCGATGCCTTGCAGGGGAGTATTAACGGCGAGTTCTTCACCCAGGACACCATGACCGTCATCGACGGTCGCCTTCCCCGCCTCCGCTCCACCGACCAGGTTGCCCTTACCCCCAATATCGCCCGGTTCTTCGGTGTGGGTGTCGGGGACCACGTGACCTACGACCTGTACAACGCGGCCAGTTACGCACCGGAACTCATCGGGCATGTCACGTTCCGGGTGACGGCCATCGTGGACTTTCCCCCCGTGCTGGTCGACCAGTTCGACCAGCCGGCGGCGGCGGTGATTCCTCCGGCGGCCACCGCCCGCCTCCACAGGGAGATCGCCTTCTCCTGGGTGGGTGCACGTCTCGACCGGGGCAGTGCCGGCATACCCGCCCTCCAACGATCCTTGGCCGGCCTGGCCTCCCGGGTGAAAAACGGGTACACCTTCGCTGTCCGCAAGCTCGACGACGTGCACCAACAGGTTCAGGATGCCATCCGGCCCCAGGCCGTGGCCCTGGCGGTGCTCGGGGCGTTGAGCGCCCTGGCCCTCCTGGTGCTGGTCGGTCAGAGTCTCGCCCAGTACCTCGACGCATCGGCCGCACAGCTCGGCGTGCTCCGGGCCCTGGGCCATACCCGGTCCGAGGCAGCCGCGGCCGGCGGTCTGGGCGGCGCCGTGGCCGTGGTCGCCGGCATGATCGTGGCCGTTATCGGCGCCGTGGCCCTTTCGCCCCTGGCCCCGGTGGAGCCGGTCCGCCAGTTCGACCCGGCGCATGGATTCCATTTCGATACCCCTGTCCTTCTCGGTGGCGGTGTCCTCCTGGCCGCGCTGCTCCTGGGGTTACTCACCCTCCAGGCCTGGCGATCGGTGCGCCGAACCGGCCAGGCCGGTGCCCGGAACCCCTCGGCCGTCGCCCATGCCGTCACCGCCGTCGGCCTGCCCGAGGTGGCGGCCCTTGGGGCCGGCTATGCCCTCGAACCACCGCCCGGTGGGCGCCGGGCGACGGTGCGGGCCAATCTGATGGGATCGGTAATCGCCGTAATCGCCGTGGTCACGGCCGTGGTCTTCGGCGCCAGTCTGAACGGACTGGTCACTCATCCCGACCGCTACGGGTGGAACTGGAACGTACTGCTCCAGTCCCAGGGCGGCTACGGGAACTTCTTCACGGCCAATCCGACCCCGGCCGATTTCGCGGGCGGCGCCGGGGACGTCGAGAAGGTCATGGCCGGCCAATCGGGCGTGAAGGGTTGGTCGACGTTCGGCTTCGCCCAACTCCCCATCGACGGGAGGATCATCCCGGTGCTGGGGTTGGCCACCCACCGGGGAGCGGTGGAGCCGCCCACCGTCAGCGGCCGTCCCCTCGAGGCACCGGCCACGTTCCGAATCGGGAGTCCCTCCGCGGCCGGTCCCAGTCAGATCGAGCTCGGCGTGACGACGCTGCATCAACTGGGCAAGCAGGTGGGGGACACCGTACGTGTAGGTACGGGCCCGTCCGCCCGGACGCTGACCATCGTGGGCGTCGTCACCCTCCCCTCCATAGGGGTCCAGCTGTCCGACCACGTGTCGCTCGGGACCGGTGCCATGCTGCCGGAGAGCACGCTTCTGTCCGTCCTGAACTTCTACTCATTGTTCACCTCGCCCTCCGCCAAGGTCGACGAGGCGGTCACTGCCCTGCCGTCCGCCCTGGCCGTCGACCTCGACCCCGGCACGCCACCGGGCCCCATGGTGCAGAGGATTCTGGCCAACGACCCGGGCGGGACTCCGGGTGGCGACTACCAGCAACCCCGGGTACTGGGTGCGGCGATCGTCAACGCCGGACAGATGAGCGGGCAACCGTTTGCCCTGGCCGTGGCCCTGGGGCTCGCCGTTCTGGTCTCCCTGTCGGCGGCCGTGGTGGCCAGTGCCCGCCGCCGACGCCGAGAGCTGGCGGTGCTCCAGGCCCTCGGGCTCACCCGCAGGCAGCTCCGGGCCGTCATCGCCTGGCAGACCACCACCCTGCTGCTCATCGCCGTGGTCTTCGGCCTGCCCCTCGGGGTGGTCGCCGGCCACTGGGCCTGGACCGGATTCGCCGCGTCACTGGGCGTGGCGCCGGTGACCGTGGTCCCCCTGCCTCCCCTGGTCCTCGGGCTGCTCGCTCTGGTGGTTGTCGGAGCCCTGGTGACCGCGGTGCCCGCCGTGGTCGCCACCACCGCGGCGCCGGCGACGGCACTGCGCAACGAGTAGCGGGACTCGGCCGCGTCGGGGGCAGTCGGTCCCCGTCGGCAGGGTCAGTTCCGTCGGCCGCGCCCCGACGGGAGATGGCGCTTCTGCGGGCGAAGGGCGAGTTGTCGAACTTGTGAGTGGGGACGGGCCGAGGCACGGCGAGCTGGGCACGGCCTGACCGTCCCAGGAAACTCGACCAGTATTGAGGGATGCGTCGCTTCGTCCTCACCGTCACCTGCCCCGACGGCACCGGCATCGTGGCCGCCGTCACCGGGTTCATCGCCACCCACGGCGGATGGGTGGTGGAGGCGGCCCAGCACAGTGACCTGACCACGGGGCACTTCTTCCAGCGGATCGAGATCCTGGCCGACAGCCTCCCTTTCGACGGCGATGAGTTCGGCCGCCGGTTCGCCGACGTGGCCCGCCAGTTCGAGCTGCGCTGGCACCTACGCGACACCGCCCACCGCCGGAAGGTCGTGGTGCTGGTCAGCAGGGAGGACCACTGCCTGGCCGACATGCTCCACCGTTGGCGCTCCGGTGACCTGGTCTGCGACATCCCCGTCGTCATGGCCAACCATTCCGACCTCCGGCCCCTGGTCGAGTGGTACGGGATCGAATTCCGGCACGTGCCCTTCGAGGAGGGAGGCAAGGCGGCGGCCTTCGACGAGATCGTCTCCCACTTCGATGCCGTGGACGGCGACGTGATGGTGCTGGCCCGATTCATGCAGATCCTGCCTCCGGCCATGTGCGAGCGCTATCCGGGACGGATCATCAACATCCATCACAGTTTCCTTCCCTCCTTCGCCGGAGCACGGCCGTACCACCAGGCCTTCGAGCGGGGGGTGAAGCTCATCGGGGCCACCTGCCACTACGTCACCGCCACCCTCGACGCCGGACCCATCATCGAGCAGGACACCATCCGGATCGACCATGCCGACACGGTGGAGGAGCTGCTGCGCATCGGCCGGGACATCGAGCGCTCCGTTCTGGTCCGGGGGCTCCGGTGGCATCTCGAGGACCGGGTGCTGCTCAACGGCAACAAGACCGTCGTCTTCGGGTGACAGCCACAGCCCTCCCAAGCCAGGTGCCCATCGTGCAGGCGCCTATGGCCGGGGGCCCGTCCACGCCGGCGCTGGCGGCGGCGGTGGCCGCCGCCGGTGGGTACGGCTTCGTGGCGGCCGGCTACCGCACGTCCGCACAGTTGCGGGACGACATCGCCGCCACCCGTTCGCTGACCGGCGTACCGTTCGGAGTCAACCTCTTCGTCCCCTCCGCTCCCGGTGACGCCGTGGCCATTGCCGGCTACGCCGCCGACCTCGAGCCCGACGCCCGACGGCTCGGGTTCGCCCTGGGCGAGCCCCGCTGGGAGGACGACGACTATGAGGCCAAGCTCGAGGTGGTGGCATCGGCCCACGTCCATCTGGTGAGCTTCACATTCGGATGCCCCGCTCCGCCGGTCGTCGATGGGCTGCACCGCGCCGACTGTCGGGTGGCGGTGACCGTGACCTCGGCGGCGGAGGCCGGCGCCGCCGTCGCCGTGGGCGCCGACGTGCTGGCCGTGCACGGGACCGAAGCCGGGGGCCATCAGGGCTCCTTCCTCGACCTCACCCCCAACCGCCGTCCCCTGCGCCCCCTTCTCGACGAAGTCGCCGCGGTCACCGACGTGCCGCTGATCGGCACCGGCGGAGTCATGACGGGGTCCGACGCCGCCCAGATCCTGGCGGCCGGAGCTAGCGCCGTCCAGATCGGCACGGCACTGCTGGGCACCCCGGAGGCGGGCACGTCAGCCGCCTACCGGCAGGCCCTGCTCGACGGGCGCTATGTCGACACCATCGTGACCCGTGCCTTCAGCGGCCGCTTCGCCCGGGGTCTGGCCAACGAGTTCGCGCTGGCCCATGACGCCCAGGCCCCACCGGCCTACCCGGAGGTGCACCACCTGACCCGTCCCCTCCGGGCTGCAGCCACCGCGGCCGGTGACCCCTCGGTGCCCAACCTGTGGGCCGGCACCGGCTGGCGTCGCATCACCGCTGAGCCGGCCGGGGCCGTCGTCCGGCGCATGGCCGATGAAGCCCGACGAGCCGACCGGTGATCACCGCCGCGGGAAGGACGGGAGAGGCCGACATCGCCGCCTCGTAGGCCGGCCCGATCAGGGCGTGGTGGTGGTGGTCGTCGGCGTCACCTTCGGGGGAGGCGCGCCACACAGAGCGTACGGCGCCATCTCCAAGGCCACACCATCGGGAAGCTTGGCGGTGACCACACTGACCACCTGCCACGTCGTGGCGCTGATCGGGAACGAGGAGCGCAGGGCGGCGGTCTGAGCGCCGCCTGACGTCGACACCTGGGCGCCTCCGCTCAGCAGGACCGTGCCGAACGGGCAGGTCACCTTGGCCACCAGTTGTGTACCGATGGGCGCACCGGGGGCCGTGGCCAGCGCCGGAGAGGTGATGATCGAGCTCCCGGCGATGGAACCGGCCGGTCCGACCGGACCGGCGACTCCGGTCGCCCCGGTGGGACCGGTGTCGCCCACCGGACCTTGCGGGCCGGTGGCACCTGTCTTACCGACCGGGCCCGACACCTTCGGGGGGATCTTCACGATGGCGTAGATGCCCGTCCCCAGACCGGCCAGGCCCACGACGATCGATCCGATGATCAGCGGGAGGGCCCAGCGGGGTAGGGGGGAGTTCGCCTCCGGCTCGATCTCCGGCACCGGCTCGGGAAGTACGGGAGTCATTGCCACGGCGGGCAGGTTATCGGGTTGTGCGCCCCCGGTTGGGCTCAACCGGGGGCGACCCGGCCCTGAGTGGCCTCCCCGGTGGTTCCGCGCCTTGCGTGGAGCGAGGAGTAGGCGCCCGCGCCCAGTCCGGACAGGCCGACGAGCGCCAGCAGAGGCCCGGTGCTCGGATCGGTAGCCTGACCGCTGAAGAGTTGGCCGAAGCTCTGACCTCCGACCCAGTAGAGCAGGGCCAGGGTTATCCCTGTCCACAGGGCGGTCCGGTGAAGGCGCCCGGGTGTGAGGGCGAGCAGTCCGATGGACACTTGGGCGGCGACGAGAAGCACGCCGGCGCCCGCACCTATGCCGTGAACTGCACCGGCCATCCAGTGGTCCAGGTGCGCCAGCCACGGGGATACCGTCGACGCACTCGAGGAGAGATCGGTTTCGACGGCCGAGGACGAGCCGTTGCCGGGGAGCAGGTTCAGAGCTGCGAAGCCGACCCACAGCGCCGCCCACACCCGGAGGATCCACTGAGGCGGCCGTGTCGGGGTCGTGGATGGTACGTCGGGAATGCGGAGCTGTCGGCCGGGCCACGCCGCCAAGGCCAGGATCCCATAGAGCAGTGCCGCTCCCGGAGCTCCCACCAGGCCTGACACATGGCCGCCGGCCAGGCCCCCGAGCCCTTCACCGACATACCAGACCCCGCCGGCCCAGAACACGGAGGCCACGAGTGCGGGCCGGTAGGTACGGGGGAGGAGGAGCCCAATGCCCAGCGCCAACTGGACCCCGGCGAAGACGCTATTGAACAGGGCGGGGTGCATGCCGATCAGTGCTGCGTTCCATCGGACCGGTGCGGCCACGAAGAAAGGCTGGCCCGCGGCCACCGGGATGATTATCTGATGGGCGAAGCCCTTGGTGAACATATACGGCTGGAGTTGGAGGACACCGTCCAGCAGCCATAGGACTCCGAGGGCGTAACCCAGTGATCGGCGGGTCAGGAGTGATCGGGTCGGGCGCGATTCGGCCAGCCACGGGGGTGGAGTGAGCGTGGGGTTGGTAGACCGGACCGGTCGAACCTCGACCTCTCGGTCCACCAGCTGGCGTGGGGACGGCGGCATAGAGACCTCCGATTCGTCGTCTGCCCGTGCCCGGGCTCCCGGTCACGGCTGGGATCGGGCCAGGGAAGGAGCTCGACAGAGCCCCTTCCCTGTGGCCTCCGAGTGCCTCAGGCGGCGGAACCGTAGAACGGCATGCCCTCGTTGGGCGGGCTGAAGGTGAACACCCCACCGTCCGAAGCCGTCAGCCAGTACCCGTCATACGAGTTGTTGTTGAGGCCGGCAATGACCGGTGCGTTCAGCTTGAGATTGCCGGTGGATCCGTAGAACGGGGCGTTGAAGTCGAACACCCCACCGTCGGAGGCCACCAGCCGGTACCCGCTCCCGTCCGATACGGGGGCGATGCCAACCACCGGCTTGTTGAGGGCGATGCCACCGGTCGAGCCCATGAAGGGCGCATTGAAGGAGAACACGCCACCGTCCGAGGCCACCAGCCAGTAGCCGCCGGTCGACCGGTCGAGGCCCATGCCCACCACGGGCTTGTTCAGGTGGATGCTGCCGGTGGAGCCGGCGAAGGTGGCATCACCGTAGGTGAACACACCGCCGTCCGATGCCACCAGGTAGTACCCAGTCCCGTTGAGGGTGGGCGTGATCCCCACCACCGGCTTGTTGAGAGGGGACCCTCCGGCCGATCCGTAGAACGGAGCGTTGAAGGAGAACACGCCACCGTCCCTGGCGACCAGCCAGTAACCGCCGGTCATCCGGTCGACGGCCATGCCGACGATGGGCTGATTGAGATGGTGGCCGGTCATGGCGCCGTAGCAGGTGGCGGCGCCGAATGCGGCCACATCGCCCTGGGAGTCGGTCTCGTAGTAGCCGGTCCCGTCATCCAGCGCGGCCGAACCGACCACGGAACCGGCGGCCAGATGCGCCATGCAGTTGGTTTGCACCGGTCCGGGCGTGGGGGAGCTGGCGCCAGGCAGCGTCTGGAACCAGAGGTAGGCGTTGGTCGGGACCTCGGTCACCGCCGGGGTGGAGCCTGATGCAGGAATGCCGATCCCGCTGCCGGCCACTCCTTCGAGGGCCCGCACCGAGGCGTAGTTCTTGGAGCTCTCGATCGTGGCCAGTCCCGCTGGCGTGGTCACCGGGATGACGATCACGTTCCACCATTCCGGCTGATCGCCGTTCCGAGTGGTCAGCAGATGGTCATGACCGGGCAGCGGCACGTTGTCCAGGGTCGTCGCATTGCTGACGCCGAGGGTGGGTGCCAACAGGGAGAGGTCGATGGTAGCCGGATGGTCAATGCAGGTGATGGCGCTCGAGCACTGGTTGTAGGTCACCGGCGGGCTGGCATAGAGCGGCACCGGGATGTACAGCGGGTCGATGGTGTTGTTGGTCGCCGGATACGAATTGGCCGGCGTCGGGATCGTCGTGTCGCCCACAGCCGGCGGCACCGAGGTGGGATTGGCCCCGGCTTCACAACCGGAGGACGAGTGCACGGTCACGCTGGTGGTGCCGCAGTAATACGGCTCGGAGTACAGGGCCTCGACGTCCTGGCCTTCGATCCAGTCACGACTGATGCCGACGTTCTGGCAGTTCGGAGCGGTGGCCCCACAGTCGTTCATGAGGTTGTTGAAGGTCGTCCCTGGCTCCACCTGGCTCGCCGGGGGGGCGGGTGGGGCGGCGGGAGCGGAGGGTCCCGGGGGGGCGGTTGCAGTCAGGTCCGACGCCATTGATGCCGACAGTGTCCCCGGCAGCACCTGGAAGAACAGGAACGCATTGGTGGGAACCTCGGTAGCCGCCGTGGCCGGATTCGGGTCGGCGGCGGCGGTGTTGATGGCATTAAGGCTGGTCAACGTGTTGAAGGTGGCCAGGCTTTTGGTGGCGACGATCTCCACATTCCACCACTCTGGGAGTCCACCGTTGCGGGTGCCCACGACATGGTCATGCGCAGGGATGGGCACGGCATCGAGTGTGGCGGGGTTAGAGACGCCGAGGTAACCGGCCAGGGCGTGGAGGTCGATGGTCGGAGGGTGGTCGATGCAGGTGGCGGTACCGACGCATTGCGTGGGTGGAGGGGTGAACCCGACCGGCACCGGGATGTACAGCGTGTCGGTGTGCTTGGTGTTGCCTAGGATCGTGCCATTGGCGGAGGGGGTCGTCGGATTGGGATTGGCCGACGCCGGCGTTCCTGCCTCGCATCCGGTGGCGCTGTCGAGCGAGCCCTTGCCGGGCTCGCAGAAGTAGTCCTCGCTGTACAGCAGATCGACATTGGACCCGTTGTAGTAGCCGTTGGACTCGCCCACCTGGCCACAGGTGGGGGCGTCGTTTCCGCAGTTGTACTGGAGCGGGTCGATGGTGGTCCCGCTGTCGCCGTTGGGGGCGGGGTCTTGGACGGCGTGCGCCGGAGCGGCCGAAGAGGCGCTGGCGGCAACCGATTGGAGTGACAGGCCGAAGAGCACGGTCAGCAATGACGCCATGAGCACGAAGGCCATGCGCCCCCGGTGGCGAGGTCGATCAGGATGTTCGGTCAAGGGAATCACCTTTCATTGACGGAGAGGAGAGGACAGGCGTCCCCGGCGCGACGGCTCCGCCACGCTTCCCCCAGGGGACCGGCTCCAAGCAATGCACAGGCAGATCGGTCCACACCTCGTATTCGGACCGGCCCGGGCCCGCAGATGACCGAACGTCGACTTCTTTTTGTTCGCCGGCGGGTGGGGATCCGGTCGGCGGACCGATTTCCGTGAGTCGACCCGTTGCTCGGGAGCGAACCGCGCCGGCTGGCTACTGCCTGGCTCCGGCGGTCCACGGCAACCCACCCACCCGGCGAACCGTCGTGGTCAGGTGCTCCACTGCTGAAGGTAGAGCCGGGCCCGCGACGCCTGTTGGATGCGGTCCATGAAGTTCTCGCCGATCTTGTCGGCGATCTCCCGGTTCTCGACCCACCGACCCTCGGGCGCCTCTCTCGTCACCGTCTGCATGATGGCGCAGAGCCCCCGGCAGGCCGCTATCAACTCTCGGAACTGCAGTCCGAAGTTGTCGTCGGGACAGCGACGGGAGCCGAGCCACCGCTGGGCGTGCGCAATGGTGGCGGTGAGCTGGTCGCACGATGCCAACACGACGACGGCGGGGGCCTCGGAGGTGGAGATGAGCCGGTCCTCCGCCTCCATCAACGACCGCACGATCGGCCACGCCTCGGCCAGCCAGCGTTCCAGCGAACGTCGACCCATCCTCATCGGATTCGCCCCTCGATCCGTGTCACGTCACCATTCTGCCGACTATTCATCCCGCGCTCTGAGAATCGCGCTCAACGCCACCCGCTCGACGCTGGTAGTGGCCCCGCCCTGCACGGGAAGGGAACCGGATGACCGCGCTAACCGGCCGCCGAGCCGTAGAAGGGGGCGTTGAAGGAGAACACCCCGCCATCACTGGCCACCAGCCAGTAGCCGTCCCCGTCGTTGTCGTTGATGGTGGTCACGATGGGTCGGTTCAGGCGCATGAGGCCGGTACCGCCGTAGAAGGGGGTGTTGAACCCGGTGAAGACCCCGCCGTCGGCCGCCACCAGCCGGTAGCCATTGCCATCGGCCGTGGGGTCGATGCCCACGATGGGCTGGTTGAGCTTCATCCCCCCGGTGGCACCGTCGAAGGGGGCGTTGAAGTTGAAGACGCCACCGTCGCTGGCCACCAGCCAGTACCCGCCGGTGACCTGGTCGACGGCCATGCCCACGATGGGTTTGTTCAGTTTCATCAGACCGGTGCCGCCGTAGAACGTGGCGTTGAAGGAGAACACTCCGCCGTCGCTGGCCACCAGCCAGTACCCGCTTCCGTCCGGGGTGGCGCCCATGGCCACGACCGGCTTGTTCAGCTGGATGCCACCGGTCGATCCCTCGAAGGGGGCGTTGAAGGAGAACACCCCGCCGTCACTGGCCACCAACCAGTACCCACCGGTGGCCGGGTCGACGGTCATGCCCACGATGGGACGGTTGAGGGGCGTGCCGGTCATGCCGCCGTAACACACGGCAGCACCGAAGGCGGCCACGTCACCGTACTTGTCGACCTCGAAGTAGCCGGATCCGTCACCGAGGGCGGCGGCACCCACCACGGCTCCTGACGGCAGTTGCGTGGAACAACCCGGCTGACCGGAGCCGGGGCTGGACTGGACCTGTCCGGGCGTCGTGACCAGGTTGGCCATGCCGGGCCACGAGGCCCGGCCTCCGGTGTCGACGGCGGCCACCGAGTAGGTGTAGCTCGTACCCGGTTGGGCGTTGCTGTCGGTGAAGGAGGTCGTGGACGCCCCCACCGTGGTCAGGGCCGACCCGTTGCGGTAGATCCGGTAGGAGGCGATAGACCCACCCGCCTCGGTGGACGCCGTCCACCGGAGGGCGACCGACGTGTTGGACGTGGCCGCCGCCGTCACACCGGCCGGCGTGGAGGGTCCGGCGGTGGCGGGGTACGTGTAGGTCTGTACGTCGAACGTCCCGCCGGCGGCGTTGTAGGGCGTGACGGTGACGGTGTCGCCGGTGACTGTGACCTTGAGGAAGTTGTACACATCGGCCGCCGCGGCCGGCGTGGGCGCAGTGTTGTTCGTACTACAGGCGGAGCCCGTGGACTTGGTGGGGTCCCACCCCAGCGCGTAGATGTCCTTGTCGACCGGCGCGGCGCTGTGGGTCAGGTTGGTGCAGGTGATACCGCCGAGGACGGGCTCCAAGACGCCGCCGCCACCGCCGGTGACGTAGTTGGTGATCTGCCCCGATCCGCTGGGCACGATCCGCTGGTAGGTGTGGGCGTGGCCATTGAAGGCCACCTGCACGCCGTTGGCGGCCAACAGCGCTTCTAGGCTGGTCGAGGCGCTGGGGTTGGCCGGGCTGTTCTGCAGGTAGACGTCGGAGGGTTGCGTGGCGTTGTCCGACCGGAGCGGGTAGTGGAACACGGCGAACTTTACGCCCCCGGGATGCTCGGCCAGATCCCGCTGGAGCCACTGGTATTCAGGAGAGCCGGTCTGCCAGTGCTCGTCGGCGTCGGCCTGGTAGGGCTCGCAGTAGACGGCCTGCGTCGTGCCCGGGGCTCCGCACAGACTTCCCGTGGTGGTCCCCAGCTTGTTGGCCAATGTGTCCGACCAGGCACCATCGAGCACGTAGACCCGGACGTCGCCGGTGGAGAATGCGTACCAGTCGTCCGGGGACGACCCGGTGATCCCGTCGGTGCCGGAATAGCTGTCGTAGGCGTACGTCCCCCCTGAGGCCGCCGCCGTGCTTGAGGTCGGGAAGATCTTCAGGGGATTGATGTTCTGACCGTGGTCCCCGGCCCCGGCGAAGATCGGGATTCCGCCGGTCTGGGGGTAGTAGAACGAGCCGAAGATGTTGCTGACCTCGGGCTGGGTGCCGGTCTGTTGGAGGTCGCCGAAGGTCGACTGGGTGGTGCCGCTGTAGGCGATGTCACCCACCGAGAGGAGGAAGTCGGCTCCGGACTGTCCGATCTGGCGATCAAGGGAGGCCTCATCGGGGTTGTAGCCGTTGGCGAACGGGATGTCGGCGGTGGCGGTTCTGTTCGTGTAGTAGTAATTCTCGCCCGTGTCGTCGATGACGTCGAAGGAGACGGGCGACGTCGACTGGGCGCTGCTGGGACTCAGGGTCGTGAACCATTGGACCGGTTCGGTGGGCGGCAGGAGGTCGACCGAACCGGACGTGTTGCCGGAGAACACCGCGTAGCAGTACTGCGTCCCCGCCGACAGCCCCGAGAGGATGACCGAGTTCTGGTACTCGGACACGCCGTTGACCGTGAACTGGCGGCTGGTCAGACTGGCCGAGGGCACCGGGTTCACGGCATTGACCGGCCCCGGCAGTGCGTTGGGGGCGGAGGCGGCCGACATCGACCAGCTGGCCACCGAGCTCGGGCACGACCCGCCGGTGCCGGTCGGCGTGGCCAGCACCGACCCCGGGGTCGCCGAGTTCGTCGCCCAGTTGATGGACGCCGTCGTCTGGGTGAGGTCCGTTACGTAGGGCGCCCGGGTCAGGATCGGATTGAACCCGGTGTAAGGCGTGACCGACACCGGGCTGTCCGCCGACGCCGTCCGCATCAGGACCACCGCCGAAACCATCCCGACCACGAGAAGTACCCCGACGCTTAGTCCGACCGAAGCGCGCTTCTTCATGTTGCCCCATTCATAGACTCGAGAACAGGAAAGTTATCGCAGAGTGAACGGTGCTACAAAAGTTCACATGCTGGACCCGGCCTCTGCATCTCAGCTGGAGGTTCAGTGAGGTTTACCGACCTCGGCATCCTTCCCATGGAGTGAAATAGCCGCCACTTTCCGTCGGTCATTCGCGCCCGAAATGAGGCACGCAGAGTGGTTATATGACCACGCGACGCGTCGGAACTGGCTGGTTTTGGAGTGTCATCGGGTGGGTCGTCACGGTACCGGCCCCGCCTTCGCACCTGCGTAGCCGTGAAGTCATGGACACCGGTCGCTGACCGGCAGGGCCTCCCGGGCCGGGTTGACGACGTCTCAGCTGAATCCAATAATGAGCGGAGTGAACATCCCAGGGGCACAAGCAGCTCCCGACCAAGACAGCGGTCGGGCCAAGAAGTTAGTTCGGCGCTCGGTGATCGCGGTGGCGGCGGTCCTGTCTCTGGGTTCCATCGCCGTGCTGAGCACACCGGCGTTCGCCGCCGGGACGGTGAGCGGGGTGTCGGTGGCACCGACTCCCAACACGGTCGGGGCCACCTCGTCCTACATGGTCAACTTCACCACCGCAACCACGCTGAATGTCGGCGACACCATCACACTGACTGCACCGGCGGGAACAACCCTGCCAACGTCCGCAGGCAATTACACCGTGACCAGCTCATCGTTCACGGCCCTTGCCGGTTCTTCGCCGTCCGTCACCCTAACGTTGGCCGGGACCGTGGTGGCCGGCTCCGTGACGGTGGGCATCGCCGGAGTGGTCAATCCCACGGTTGCCAGCTCCGCCTACACGTTCACGGTGGGCACGTCTGTGGACACGGCGGCAGCCAGCTCGCCGTACGTCATCGCGGCCGGAAGCGGGACCCAGCTGACGGCGACAGGGGGCGGCGGCCAGACGGCTCTGGTGGGCGCGTCCTTCGCTTCGCCGTTAAGCGTGGTGGTGAGGGACTCGTTCGGAAACGCCGTCTCCGGTGCCTCGGTGACCTTCGCGGCGCCGTCGGGTGGTGCCGGCGGGACGTTCGCCGGGAGCAGCACGACGTCTGTCGTCACTACTGACGCCACCGGTACGGCCACCTCCCATTCCATTACGGCCAACGCCACCGCGGGGACGTACGCGGTCACCGCATCGACCAGCGGGGCTCCGAACACCTCGTTCCAGTTGACCAACTACTCGACCCCCGGTGCCCCCACCACCGTCACCGCATCGGGCGGCAATCAGTCGGCCACCGTCCACTGGGTCGCCCCCGGCTCCGACGGGTTCAGCGCCATCACCGAGTACGTGATCACCGTCGTGAACACCGGGACCCAGGTCACGGTGGGGAACGTCGACCACGCCACGGTCACCGGGCTCACCAACAATGTGGCGTACAGCTTCACGGTGACGGCGGTCAACGCCGCCGGTGCCGGGCCACCGTCCACCGCCACCAGTCCGGTCCGGGCCAACCCCACCGGCTACTGGCTGGTGGGCACCGACGGCGGCATTTTCTCCTTCGGCCACAACGGATTCTTCGGGTCCACCGGGTCCCTGCACCTCAACGCCCCCATCGTCGGCATGGCCTCGACGGCCGACGGCAACGGCTACTGGCTGGTGGCCTCGGACGGCGGCATCTTCGCCTTCGGCGACGCCGGCTTCTACGGCTCGATGGGGGCCCACCATCTCAATGCTCCCATCGTGGACATGGCGGCCACCCCCGACGGCCTCGGCTATTGGCTGGTGGCTTCGGACGGGGGGATCTTCACCTTCGGTGATGCCGTGTACCACGGGTCGATGGGGGCCAAGCACCTGAACCGGCCCATCGTAGGTATGACCCCGACCCCGAGTGGTGCCGGCTACTGGCTGGTGGCCTCGGACGGTGGGATCTTCACCTTCGGGACGGCCAAGTTCTTCGGATCGACCGGCGGCATGCATCTCAACGCCCCCATCGTGGGCATGGACAGCCCCGACACCGGCGGCTACTGGCTGGTGGCCTCGGACGGCGGCATCTTCGCCTTCGGTGACGCCGTGTACTTCGGATCGACCGGCGCCATGCACCTCAACGCCCCGATCGTGGGTATCAAGGCCACCTCCAGCGGCGACGGCTACTGGCTGGTGGCCACCGACGGCGGCATCTTCGCCTTCGGCGACGCCACCTTCGACGGCTCCGAGGGTGGTTCGCACCTCAACCGACCCATCGTCGGCATCGGGTAGACGACCCCCGTCCGACCCGGATCTCCGTCGGCACCGACCGTTACCGGGTGGCTGACTCGCCCTCGGGCTCCCCGGCCCGGTCGGACTGCTCGGCGCCCCGGGGCGACTCGATCGAAGATGGGCAGGCTGAGCAGGCCCAGGGCGAACAGGAGCCACACCCCCAGACGGACCTCAGCGAAGCCCTCGATGGTGTGCCGGGTGGTCTCCTGGCCATCCCCGTGCCACGCCACCAGCATCCCCGCCATCCCCACCAGCGTCAGGACCACCAACACGCGCCACGGCCGGGTGCGCCAGGCCTCCGAGACGATCCCCAGGTACAGGGCCACGGCGGACAGGACCAGGAGCTCGATCAGCGGTGGCCACAGCAGCCAAGTCAGCGGCGAGGTCATCGGCTGGGTGGTCGGGGCATAGAAGGTGAGATCACCCCGGGCGAAGTTGAAGGCGCGCTCCGGCCGCTGCAGCGGTTCGCTGACCACGTACCAGGGATGGGTCACCAGCCACCAGCAGATAGGTGTGTCCGCCCTCGGTGCGGAGCCACCGATCGAAGGGTCGGAAGGCCGGATCCTGGAGCGAGATGCCGACCACCTTGGCCTGGCCCGAGGGGGAGGGGGTATCGGCGGCCAGCCGGTCGATCCGGTCGGCCTGGGGCATCCCGTGGGCGGCGAACCAGGCCACCCGGTCGGGGAAGGGAAACACCCGTACGAAGAGGACGTCGGCCGTGTCCGGTGTGGTCCGCTGCGAGGAGAGGGTGCCCCACTCGCACAGGACCACCACCCCGAGAAGGCAGACGGCCAGCACACCGGCCCGCAGGGCCGCGCTCCGCCGGGTGACCACGGCACCGACGGCGTACACCCCGGTGACCAGGGCCAGGATTCCCACTGTCCACACCTGGGCGTCACGGGTGAGCGGCGAACCCCAGGCAGATCACGGCGGTGGCCGCCACCCGGGGCCAGGTGGCCCGGCGCGCCGTCCAGATGAATCCGGCGAACAGCAGGGCGAGCAGGCTCATGGACAGGGACTCGGACAGCTCGGACCGGTTCCACAGCGCCACGGGCAGGGTGGTGGCGAAGCCCAGGACGAGGAAGGTGGCGGCGACCCGCCGCCAACCGGGAGGCATCAGGCGGCCGACGGTCCAGGCCAGCGTGCCCCAGGCCAGGGCGGCCACCACCGCCTGGGTCGTCACCAGGGCCGTGGCGCCTCCCACCGCCTTCAGGACCAGGGGAAGGAGCGGAGGGCGGGGCCCGGCCCACAGCGCCCGCGACCACACCGACCGGCGGGCCATGGCCGCATAGACCGTGGAGTCGTTCCACACCAGCGGCCGTCCGAGGCGGGCCTGGACCACCAGATAGACGGCGAAGACGGCAAACCCCACCGCATCGACCACCGTGGCCACCGCCATCCGGCCGGGCCTTCGCCGCCACCCACCGCTCATCGCCTGCCTCGCTCTCCCGCGGCCGCAGCACGGGCCATTGACGCTGACGGTCGGGCGCGCCGAGCGCTCGCCCCCGTTCCGGAGTGGAGCCGAGGTTAGCCAACCTCGCCGGTCATCTGGTGAGCGGCGGGAGGCGGAGGAGAACGGGCCGCCGCGCCCGTCGATGTCGGCCCCTTGTGGTCTCAGGGCCGGTCCGGAGAACGACCTACTCGTCGATGTAGTAGCCGCTGGTGACGCCGTGCTTGTCGGGCAGCGACTCCACCAGGCGGCTCACCGCTCCGTACTCGCCGTCCTTCCACGCCTCGGCGATGGTCCGGTCGCCGAGCTCGCGGTGCCGGGTGAAGTTCCACCACCGGGTGACGTCGCTGTCGTTGTAGCCCTTGTTGGCCAGGATGATGTTGAGGCGGGTGGCCTCCCAGGTCGCCTCGTCCGGGCTCAGCTCGCCCGACGGCGGGACGGCGGGCTCGAGCCCGCTCCGGATCCCGCTCCATCTCGTGGGCGATCTCGCGGTCGAGATCGCGGGAGACGTGGCCGCGGATGGTCTTGAGCGACCCTCCGGTCAGGGCCACCCGGTCGGTCACCCGACGTTCCCGCTCGGCCTCGAGGCTCCGGGACCAGAGGCGCTGGGCGGTGGCGTCGACGTCGCCGGCGGTCACCCGGAGGCGGAGCCGGCGCTCGATGCGCTCGGCCGTCTTCTGCGGCGTGGCGGCGGGCGCGTCGGTGGCCCGACGACCACGGGCTTCGCGGTCGTCGGGATCGCCGGCCCTCCGTTCGCCCCGACGCCGGTCGGGCACCTCCCCCGGAGGGGCCGACCGGGCCGGCGAACCGATCAGCTCCGTGGCCGTCGGCCCGGGCGCGGCCGCCGGCGCGACGGGAGGCTCCACCCGGGATGCGGCCGGGGAGGCGTAGCTCTCCGGGGGGAAGATGTCGCCGGTGGTGCCGGCGATGGCCGCCCCCAGGTAGGCGGCGGTCCACTCGCTCTCGCCCACGGCCACCGTGGCGGCACCGGTGGCCGTCAGGCGGGCCACCGGGACGTCGAGGCAGGCCGCCACCACGATGGCCTCGGTGAATCCGAGCCGGCGGTTGGTGGTCTCCACCTGGGCCACCGTCTCGCGGGTCCAGGCGATGCCCCGGAGGAGCATCTCGTCGGCCAGGGCCTGCTGGGTGAGGTTGGCTTTGGACCTCAGGGCGGCCACGTTGCGCCGCACGATGTCCTCGATGCCCTTGGTCGGTTCGCCGTTCATGCGCCTATGCGTAGCGCCAGCTTGTAAGAAATTTGAACATCATCCATCCAACTATTGCCGGAATGTTCTCTGCTGCCACCTGGCAAGTTCACCTTGGCGGCGTCCAGATTTCAACGATGAAAGTCTGAACAATCTGGCAGGCGGGGATCGCCGGCGAGCTGGCCCGGGCCGTGGTGATCCGGGGCGACCGGGCCCGGTCGGTGGGGCGAGCCGGCGGGGCGGCCGGACCGGCGGCCTGATCGGGGTCCGAGGGCCACGTCGTGACCTTCTCCTGCCCACCGGCCCGGGTCGATGAGCGGCGGGGCTTCCACTGGCCCCATGATGACCGGTGGACCCACTCGAGCAGGGGGACCCCGGCTGCGACCGCTCGTCCGCCGGCACCCCACCGTCGGCTGTTTCTCGCAATTCCCACTACAGCTTGGGCGCACTCATTCCGATCATTGGGGAGAGGGATACGAAACAAAAAGGGGCAGGAAAGACTTTGACGATCGACCCGTTTCATGTGCGGAGGTTCAGCGAATGGTCAGACGCCGATTTCGATCTCGATGACCTGGAGTTGCCCGCTGACGCCTCAGTGGAACCGCTGTGGCGCCGTGCACTGCATCGACCGGGGACCGTGGATCGGGACCCTGGTGTGCTGCATCAGGCGCAGCGGCCACGAGGACGGCCACTCCATGTCACTGGGTGACGAGGGCGCTCCCGACTACTGGCGCGAGACCTGGCTGTAGTCGGACCTCCGACGTCGGCTCGGCCCGCGGTGTCGGGCCAGCACCGACCGCCTGGTCGGCGGCGCGAGTCGTCCCCGTCGAACGGCCCGACCCTCGCCGCGTCCCGTCGCTGGACCACCGCCACCCGTGACCGGTCATGACCAGGACCGGCACCGGTCCGGCCCGGTCAGATCGACGGCGCCGGTCGGTGAAGTTGATGGCCACCACCGTACGACTCGTCCCCCGACCGACCGCTCGGTAGCCGAGCAGCCCCTCCGGCCAGCTCGAGCAGCTCGAAGGCCGCCGAGCGAGAGGGCCGGCGACCCGGTGGCGGAGGCTCGATCAGCCGCCGGTAGAGATGGAGGATCGACGAGGCGTCCGCCTCGCTGGTCGGCCTGGTTCCGCCGCTCGGCCTCCGGCGGGAACGGCAGCCACACCTCGGCACCCCCGACCGTGGGCCAGCCGTGGTCGGGCGTCCCGTCCCACGGGATCGGGGCCCGGCATCCGTCCCGACCTCCGGGGTCGACCTGCCGTTCGGCGGGAATGACCGCGTCGAGCAGCCCGAGCTCCTCGCCCTGGTACAGGAACGGCGTGCCCCGCAGGGTCAGGAGCAGGACCGCCGCCGCCCGGGCCCGGGCCTCGCTCCGCCGCGCCGTGGTGTCCGGGTCCTCCCCGCGCCGGGCCGCCGGCCCGGTCGTAGCGGGTGCGGTGGCGGGGGTTGTCGTGGTTGGACAGGACCCAGGTGGGCCAGGCGTCCCGGGGATCGAGGGCGGCCACGGTCTGCTCGATGCACTCGGCCCACGGCCTCCTGTTGCCACCGGGCGTACAGGGGCGGGAAGTTGAAGGCCAGGTGGAGCTCGTCGCCCTCGCCCGTAGTAGGTGGCCACGGCCTCGGTGGACAGGAGGTAGACCTCGCCCACGATGACCCGGTCGCCGGGGTAGGCGTCGATGAGCCGCGGATGGCCCGCAGCCGCTGGTGGGTGACGGGCACGTCGTTGAGCGCGCTGTGGGGGATGCCGGCCACCGTCCGGCGGGTCGTCGGGCAGGTCGGGGTCCTTGCCGATGCAGTGGATGACGTCGGCCCGGAACGCCGTCGACGCCCCGGTCGAGCCAGAAGCGGAGCACGTCGTGCATGGCCTCGACCACCGCCGGCTCGTCCCAGTTGAGGTCGGGCTGGGCCGACTCGAACAGGTGCAGGTACCACTGGCCCGATGCCTGGTCGAAGGTCCAGGCCGGGGCGGAGAGGTCGAAGGCGGCCACCCAGTTGTTGGGCGGGGCACCGTCGGGGCGTGGCGTCACGCCAGACGTACCAGTTCCGGTGGTCACTGTCCCGGCCCGACGCCGCGTCGACGAACCACGGGTGCTGGTCGGAGGTGTGGTTGGGGACCCAGTCGATGATCACCTTGAGCCCGAGGGCGTGGGCCTCCTCGACCAGCTGGTCGAACTCCTCCAGGGTGCCGAAGAGGGGGTCGACGTCGCAGTAGTCGCTGACGTCGTAGCCGAAGTCGACCATGGGTGAGCGGTAGAACGGCGAGATCCACAGGGCGTCGACCCCGAGCCAGGCCAGGTCGGCCAGGTGGGACCGGATGCCGGCCAGGTCGCCGATCCCGTCGCCGTCGGAGTCGGCGAAGGACCGGGGGTAGATCTGGTAGAAGACCGCCGTCTTCCACCACGGGGTGCCGGAGCCGGGCCGTGCCTCGGACGGCCGACGGCTCGCCGGCACGGCCATCGCAGGGACGTACAACGGCCCCGGCCGACCACCGACCGGGGCCGGATCCGGTGGTCGTCACGGATCCGCGGCGCCCGGTTCGCCGGTCCGGGGTCCGCCGGCCCTCGGTCCGAGGCCGTGCGTTACAGTTCGCGCCCCGACCTGCCGAAGAATCCCCGTAGCTGATGTCCCGACGACAAGAGGGGTACGACCGCCATGGTGGATAGGCGAATGGCAGAGGACAGCTCGTTCTCTGGCCGACGGGTTGGCCGGGAGCACGCCCCCCGAGGTGTTCGCCACCGGCCGGGTGTGCCTGGCCGAGGAGTGCACCGTCAAGCTGTCCCGCTACAACAGCACCGAGTGGTGCGCCCTGCACGAGAGCCCGGCGTCCACCCAGCGTCCCTACGACACCTCCACCCGCCAGCGCCGCCGGACCCGCCGGAGCACGCCCCGCAAGGAGAACGCCAACGGGCAGGGCCAGCCGGGCAAGTCGAACCGGCAGGACGCGGCCTAACCCGCACCCCGCCGTCGGCCGGCCGGGACACCCCGGCGGCGGCGCCGCCGGCGTTACATCCCGGTCTCTGTCGCTCCCCGGTGGGCTCCGCCGGCCCCGATCTCCGTCCCGCCGGGGCCGCGGTGCCCCCGAGCCCTGCTGGTCGCCCTGGTGACGGCGTCGGTACACTGCGGCCATCGTCGAGCAGAACGGGGAAGTCATGGCGCGTCGTCTTGAGGGAACGGTGGCCCTGGTCACCGGGGCATCCAGCGGCATCGGGGAGGCCACGGCCGTGGCCCTGGCCGCCGAAGGGGCCACGGTGGCCATCGCCGCCCGGCGCCGGGACCGCCTCGAGCAGGTGGTCGAGCGGATCGGCAACGACGCCGACGTGCTGGTCATCGAGACCGACATCACCGACGAGGCGGCGGCCCGGGCCATGGTGGAGAGCACCGTCACGCGAGTTCGGCCGCCTGGACACCGTGGTCAACAACGCCGGGGTGATGCTGCTCGGCCCCATCCTGGACGCCCCGGTGGAGGAGTGGCGCCGGATGGTCGAGCTCAACCTGCTCGGCCTGCTCTACACCACCCACGCCGCCCTCCCGCACCTGCTGGCCGCGGCCGAGCAGGATCCCCGGCGGGTGGCCGACCTGGTCAACGTGAGCTCGGTGGCCGGGCGGGCCGCCCGCCTGGGGAGCGGGGTCTACAACGCCACCAAGTTCGGGGTGGGGGCGTTCTCCGAGTCCCTCCGCCAGGAGGTGACCCGCCGCCACGTCCGGGTGAGTCTCATCGAGCCCGGTGCCACCCGGACCGAGCTGGCCGGCCACAACCGCCCCGAGATCCTCGAGAACATCGCGCTCCACCTTCGGCCAGACCGAGATCATGCGCGGCCGAGGACATCGCCGAGTCGATCGTGTTCACCGTCACCCGGCCCCGGCACGTCGCCGTCAACGAGGTGCTGATCCGCCCCACCGAACAGGAACGCTGAGTGGCCATCGGGGGCTACCCGCCGGCCAGCCACTTCCTCGGCGATCTCGGCTTCGCCGCCGAGGTGCTCTCCGACACCAGTGCCAGAGGTCCGGACCGCCGGTCGACCCCCACGTCTCCGGGGCCGACGGCGGGGCCCGGGCCGGCGTGCTGGCCACGCTGGTCGACGTGGTCGGCGGGCTGCTGGGTGTGCGGATCCTGCGTCCGGACTGGATGGCCACCGCCGACCTGACCCTCCAGCTGGTCCGGCCGGCCGTCGGCCCCTTCGATCGAGGCCCGGGTCGAGCTGGTGCGCCGGGGCCGGACCACCATGGTCATCGAGGCCCTGGTGGTCAACGTGACCGAGGACGGGTCCGAGGTGCTCGGCGGCGGCGGGAGCCTCGGCGCCGGTGGCCTGGTGCCACGATGACGTTCGCCGTCCTCCCGGGCGGGAACCGGAACGCGACCCAGGACCTGCCGTTCGACCTGCCCACCCGGATGGAGATGGGCGGGGCCGGGCTGGGCGGTCCGGTGCTGGACGCCGTGGGCATCTCGGTGGTCGACGCCGCCGCCGGCCGGGTCTCCCTGCCCGTACACCCCTACGTCCACAACTCGATCGGGGCCGTGCAGGGCGGAGCCATGGCCCTGCTGGGTGACGTGGCGGCCGCCGAGGCCCTGGGCGCGGCCACCGGCCTCGGAGCGGGCGGGGATGGTCGTCACCGACCTGCAGGTGGCCTATCTGACCCTCGGGCGGGTCGGGCCCATCGTTACCCGGGCCACGGTGCTGGACGGGGGAGGGACCCGGGCGCCGGAGCCGGGGGAGCGTCAGCCGGTGACCCGGGACCGGCCAGCGCCGTGGTCGAGCTGCATCGACACCGGGCGCCGGGGACCGGCTCACCACGGTGGTCAACGCCCGGGCCATGCCGGTCGACCGCCTTCGCCCCGCCCCCGGCGGCCCCGGCGGCGATTTCGTGAGCGGCTTCACGCCGCCCGGACCGGTGGACCTCCGTCGCTACATGAGCGAGTACTTCCGGCTGGAACGGTGGGAGATCCCCCCGGCCCACGGCGAGCGAGGGCTTCTCGGAGTTCGGGGGCCGGATGCCCCTCGACGACCACCATCGGGGCGCCGGCGGAGGGATGCGCACCGGGGCCCTGCTGACCAATCTCGACTCGGTGGGGGGCTTCCTGGCCGGACTCTCGGTCCTGCCCCGATGGATCGTCACCACCAGTCTGATGGCCACGGTGACCCGCCTCGACCACCGGGGCCCGCTCCGCGTGCACGGACGGGTCCTCCGGCGGGGCCGGAACTCGGTCGTGGCCGGCCTCGAGGTCGTGGACGAGGGCCGGGGCGACGCCCTGGTGGCCGCGTCCACCGGGACCTTCGCCGTGCTCGACCCCGGCGACATGGCACGTCGAGTTCGCCGCGGCCGGCCGCCGTGCCGATGCCGCCACCCATGGCCGACACCCCACCGCCGGAGGAGTTCTTCCGCATCGAGCCCGGCGTGGGGCCGACCACCCGGCTCGAGCTGGCCGACCACCTCCGCAACCCGTGGGGAATCCTGCACGGGGGGGCCATGGCCGTGCTGGTCGACGTGGCCGCGTGCCGGGCGGCGGCGTCGGCTGCTGCCGGGCACGCGGCTGCCGCCGGATCCGCTACCGGGGGTCGACCAGCGGAGGGCTGGCCGCCGCCGACACCGTGCTCCACTACCTTCGGCCGGTGCGGGTCGGCCCGGTCGAGGCCCGCTGCCGGGTGCTGGGCGGCCCGGCCGGCCGGGTGCTGGTCCGGGTGGCCGTCCACGACCTGGGCGCCGAGGACCGGCTGGTCTCTCTGGGCTCGGTGGTGGTGCTGGAAGCTGGAATTCCCGCCTGAGCGCTACCGGCAGGGCAGGAAACAGGGTTGACATACCGCCTTAATTAGGTTTACCTAATATTTGAACTATGTATGCGATCGCCGCCGTACGCCGATGATTCCGACCTTCGTCATCTTCCTCCGTGAAGGGGTGGAGGCGAGCATGATCGTGGCGATCCTCCTCGCCTACCTGGACAAGATCAATCAGAGGCGGCACTTCCGGGACGTGTTCATCGGAGTGGGGGCGGCCCTGGTCCTGGTGCTGGGGGGCGGAATCACCGCCTATTTGATCATCAAGCAGTACGACGGTTCCACCGTCCAGACCGTGTTCGAGACCATCACCTTTCTCGTGGCCGCCTGCGTGCTCACATACATGACCTTTTGGATGCAGCGCCACAGCCGCACGATGTCGGCCGATCTGCAGCGGCGCTCCGAGGAGGCACTCCACGGCAAGGCGCGGTGGGGATTGGGCCTGCTCGCCTTCCAGGCGGTGGGCCGAGAGGGCCTGGAGACCATGGTCTTCACCCTGGCCATCGTGTTTGCCTCGTCGGACCAGGCCGCCACCTCCTCCCACGGACGCGGCCTGCTCCTCGGTGCCCTGCTCGGCCTGGCCGTCGCCCTGGTGGTGGCGTACGTCATCTTCCGGCTGGGCCGGCGGCTCAACCTGGGGCTGTTCTTTCGGGTCATCGGCGTCGTGTTGATGGTGTTCGCCGCCGGGCTGCTGGCCGACGCCGTCGAGAACATGCAGCAACTGGGCTGGCTCCCGTTCCTCGGCCATCAGCTCTGGAACACGAGCGCCATCCTCAGCGAGGACAGCTCCATCGGTGACGTCTTCCATAGCCTGCTGGGCTACGCCGACCATCCCACCGTGCTGCAGGCGATCGTCTGGGTGACCTTCGTGGCCGTCACAGCCACTCTCTTCATCCGCAGCGGGCTCCGGGCCCGGACGCCACCGGCGTCGACCGCGGGGGCGGTGGCGGTCCGCCTCGACCGCACCGGGGATCCGGCCCCGGTCACCCACGGGTCCCCCGGGGACCAGCCGCCCCGCGGCGCGTGAACACTGCCGCTTCGGGCGCCCCCCCGTCCATGGAGGGTCGCACCGTCGTCATCACCGGGGCCAACTCCGGGGTGGGCCGGGCCACCGCGGTGGCCCTGGCCCGGGCTGGAGCCCACACCGTGATCACCGCCCGCAACGGGGAACGGGGCCGATTGGCCCTCGCCGACATCCGCCGGGACAGCGGTTCCGAACGGGTGGACCTGGTGGTCTTCGACCTCGGGGACCTGGCCTCGGTCCGACGCGGGCGCGGCGGAGATCCTCGACCGCGTGCCCGCGCATCGACGTGCTGGTCAACAACGCCGGACTGGTGCAGTCCGAGCGCCGGGAGACGGTGGACGGGTACGAGGCCACCTTCGGCATCAACCACCTCGGACCGTTCCTGCTCACCCGGCTGTTGACCGACCGCCTGGTGGCGTCGGCGCCGGCCCGGGTGGTCAACGTGGCCTCGACGGCGCACCGTGGAGCCAGAAAGGGGCTCGACTTCGACGACCTCCAGTCCACCCGGCACTACCGCGGCATGGAGGCCTACAGCCGGTCCAAGCTGGCCAACATCCTGTTCACCGAGGAGCTGGCCCAGCGGCTGACCGGGACTGGCGTCACCGCCAACTCCCTCCACCCGGGCACGGTGGCCAGCGGCTTCGCCCGGGACGACGACGCCAAGGGCTTTCTGGCCTTCGGGGTCAAGGTCATCAAGCCGTTCATCCTCACCCCCGAGAAGGGGGCCCGCACCTCGGTCTACCTGGCCAGCTCGCCCGAGGTGGCCGAGGTCACCGGGCAGTACTTCGTCAAGTGCCGGCCCCGGACGCCCTCGCCGGCCGCCCGGGACGAGGCCGCCGCCACCCTGCTGTGGTCGGTCAGTGAGGAGCTGGTGGACCGGGCCGCCCCCGGATAGCCGTGAGGGGCCCTCGCCGCCGGCGCCACCCGGCGCCGCCAACCCCGGCCCGCCCTCAGAGCCGGTGCCGCCACCGTCCGCCACCTCACCTGGGCGCGGCCCTAGCCTCTGCAGCAAGTGGCGGGTGCCCATGCGGGGATTCGCCGACTCAAGGGGGAGGTTGCCATGTCGAGCCCTGACGGACTGGACGTCACTTCGGAGCAGCGGGACATCCTGCGCATCATCGGGAAGTCGTGGGGGTGGGTGCTCTTCTTCGGCATCGTCACGCTGGCCCTCGGGGCGCTGGTGGTGGCGAAACCCAAGGACACCATCTACGCCTTCGCCATCGTGCTCGGCATCTGGCTCTTCGTGGCCGGCCTGTTCCGCATCGTCCTGGCCATCGCCGACCGGGAGGACAGCAACGGCACCCGGTGGCTGATGGCCGTTCTCGGTCTGCTGTCGGTCATCATCGGCATCCTCTTCCTGCGTCACACCGAGGAGACGGTGACCACCCTGGCCTTCCTGATCGGCCTGTTCTGGGTGGTGGGCGGGATCATCGAGTTCTTCACCGCCTACAGCGACCACGGCTCACCGGCCCGAGGCTTCCGCGTCGCCATGGGGGTGCTGGCCTTCGCCGCCGGCATCGTGACCCTGGTCTGGCCCAACCTGACCCTGAACGTCCTCGCCGTCATCATGGGGATCTGGCTGATCATCTACGGCGTGTTGGAGGTCGTCCTGTCCCTGCAGCTCCGCCACCTGGCCGAAGCCTAGCCCGGGGCCAACCGCCCGGTTTGCGGTCGACGGATCAGCCCGGCGACGGGTTACCCCGGTCCCCGGTCAGCCCGAGGTGGGCCGTGCCCACAACCGCCAACCTTGGTGCTGTCAGCCGTACGGCCCCGACATGGCCACGATGGGTTTGTTGAGCGGAGAGCCACCGTGGGAGCCGAGGAAGGCGGCGTTCCCGTAGTTGAAGATACCGCCGTCCGAGGCCACCAGCCAGTAGCCCCCGCCGTCGGGCGTGGCCGCCATACCCAGAATGGGCTTGTTGAGGGGGACAGCCCCGGCCGAGCCGTAGAAGGCAGCATTTCCGTAGGTGAAGATCCCGCCGTCCGAGGCCACCAGCCAGTACCCCCCGCCGTCCGGGGTGGACGCCATCCCCACGATGGGCTTGTTGAGCGGCGAGCCGCCGTGGGAGCCGAAGAAGGTGGCATCGCCGTAGTTGAAGATGCCGCCGTCGGAGGCCACCAGCCAGTAGCCCCCGCCGTCGGGCGTGGCCGCCATGCCGACGATGGGCTGGTTGAGCGGCGAGCCGCCGTGGGAGCCGTGGAAGGTGGCATCGCCGTAGGTGAAGATGCCCCCGTCCGAGGCCGCCAGCCAGTAGCCCTTGCCGTCGGCGGTGGCGGCCATGGCCACGATGGGCTTGTTCAGGGGGGAGCCGCCGTGGGACCCGAAGAAGTTGGCATCGCCGAAGTTGAAGATCCCGCCGTCAGTGGCCACCAGCCAGTAGCCCAGACCGTCGGGTGATTCGGCCATGCCCACGATCGGCTTGTTCAGCGTGATGTTCCCGGTCGAGCCGAAGAAGCCGGACCCCCCGTAGTTGAAGATGCCCCCGTCGGAGGCGGCCAGGGTGTAGCCGGTGGCCGGGACGAACAGCACGTTGTCCGGTCCGGACAGTCCGGTCAGTAGCCCGGACAGGGTGCTGGTGGGAGTGGGTGTCCCCGACGTGGCCAGCAGGGCAGGGGAGAACTCGGTGACGGAGTTGCCGAGGAAGTTCGCCACCCACAGGTTCCCGAAGCGGTCGAAGGTCAGTCCGTCAGGGCCGTCCAGATTAGTGGTGTTGGAAGTCAGGGTGACCTTGGGCACGGGCGAACCGCTGGCCGCCAGCTGGGTCGGTGAGAACGCCACCACGCTCCCCGGTGTCACGTCGTTAGCCACCCACAGGTTGCCGGAGTGGTCAAGGCCAGGGCATCGGGAAAGGCGATGCTGCCGGCCGTGGGGCTGAGGGTGACGGCCGGCGTCGGATTGCCGGAGACGCTCAGCTGTGCCGGGGTGAAACTGACAATGTTGCTGGTCGAGCTGGTGCTGGTGTCGTTGCCGACCCAGAGGTTGCCCTGCCCGTCGAAGGCCAGCGATCCCGGGATGTTGATGCTGCCCGACCCGTTGGAGGTGATGGTCACCTTGGGGGTCGGCGCCCCCGAGGCCGCCAGCTGGCTGGGGGTGAACTCCACCACGCTGCCGGTGGTGGGGGCCTGGTTGGTCACCCACAGGTCACCGGCCCGGTCGAAGGCGAGATAGGACGGCCCGTCAATGCTGTTGGCGGTGGCGGTCAGGGTGACCGTGGGGGCGGGGGCCCCGCCCACCGCCAGCTGGGCCTGGGTGTACTCGACGATGGTGTTGGCGGCGAAGTTGGCCACCCACACGTTTCCGGACGGGTCCAGGGCCATGTAGTACGGCGTGTTCAGCGTGGTGCCGACGCCGGACACCGTGCTGGTCGGTGCCACGTTGCCGGTGGCCCCGGGGGCGAAGGACGAGATCGACGACGAGGTCAGATTGAGCACGTACATGGTGTTAACCGGCGTGGCCGTGGTGGCCACGGCCGGTGTCGCCGCCCCGGAGCCGGTGGTGGCCACGGCGACGGATGCCGCCAGCATGCCCCCGATCAGAGCCACGGCGGCCACCACGGAAAGGCCGGCGCGCGCTGCGCCGGACCCCCGACTCAGCCGCGAACGGTGCCCCGAAGTGTGAGGGGGCGCACCCCCGGGTCGCTCCGTTGTTTTCCGAGTCCTACGAACCCAGTTGACCGATGGCGCCATCGGGTGACCTCCACGTACGGCCCCCCGACGAAGGACATGGTGGCACGGCTGGGGCGGAATGTCGATAAGCAATTTGGCCCCATCCGGGCCGGATCCGACCGACGGAAATCCACCCCGAAGAGGGCCGTCCTCCGTTCTGCCCGCGGCCTCAGGCCACCGGGTTGCGCCTGGTCCGGAGGGTCTCGCGCCGGGCCTGGGCGTCCTTGGCCTCCTGCACCTGCTCGGCGGTGAGCGGAGGGTGACGGAGCGGCTGGCCGCCCGGTGCCACTGACCGCACCAACAGGTCGAGGTGGCGGAGCCACGCCTCGGGGGACACCGTGGCCGTGGTCTCGATGACGCCCCGCAGCGACCAGAACAACACCACCACGTCCTCGTAGACCAGGTCGTTGCGCACCGCCCCGGCCTGCTGGGCCCGGGACAAGAGGGAGCGGCCGGCCTCCTCGATCCGGTCGCGCACGTCACCGGGGGAGTCGTTCCACAGCCGGGTCAGGCAGCCGGCGTGCTCGAACTGGAGCCACCCCACCGCCCGCAGATACTCGGTGAAACCGTCGGCCGGGGACTCGTTGGCCAGCGCGGCTCTCGGCGGCCGAGAGCACCGCCTCCAGCACCTCGGACACCACGGCCTCGATGAGGAGCTCCTTGGTGGGGAAGCGCCGGTACAGGGTCCCCACGCCGACACCAGCCCGCTGGGCGATGACCTCCACGCCGACGTCGACGCCCTCCTCGTCGAAGGCGGCGCGGGCCGCCTTCAGGATCTTGTCGCGGTTGCGGGCGGCATCCCGACGCAGGGTGGGTTCACGATCGACAGGATCACCGGTATCGGGGCCCGGGGACGCCGGCGGCCGGCGGACGGTGGCGGGCGTCATCCTTCTGCGATCGTGCCGCCGGGCACCAGCGCCAGCTCGGCGTGCTCGATATGGACGTGGTGTTCCTGGTCCTCGCCGGCAGGCACCTTGGCCGAGGTCGGGATCAAGGCGCCGGCCACGATGGCCACCGCGGTGACTGCGGCCAGAAAGGCGAACCCGTCCCGGTAGCCGGTCTCCGCCGGGTAGCCGCTGTGCAGCAGGGTGGAGGTCACGATGCTGGACATGATGCCGGCGCCGATGGCTCCCCCGATGGTCCGGATGTTGGCGTTCATCCCGCTGGCCACCCCGGTCTGGGCGGCCGGGACGGCCTGGACGATGAGGTTGGACATGGCGGCGAAGGCCAGGCCGATCCCGATGCCCAGCAGCGCGCTGGAGGTATAGATCTCCCACGGGTGGGTGTGGGCGAAGGCCAGGATGAGGTAGCCGACAAGCGAGAACACCGACCCGATCACCACCGCCGACTTGGATCCGATGGCGGCGGCGATCTTTCCGGACAGCATGCCCACGATGAACATGGTCACGGTCAGGGGCAGGAGGTAGAGGCCCGACTGGATGATGCTGGCCCCGAAGCCATAGCCGTTCGAGCTCGGCGTCTGCAGGAACTGGGGGATGAAGCCGATGGCCGAGTACATCCCCACGCCGAGCAGTAGGGCAACCAGGTTGTTGGTCCACACGGCCGGCACCCGCATCATGCGCATGTCCACCAACGGCTCTTGGGACCGGTACTCCACGATGACCCAGGCCACACCGATGATGACGGCCAGGGCGATGAGCCCCAGCACCTTGGGCGAGCCCCAGCCCCAGGTGGGCGCCTCGCTCACCCCGACGAGCAGGGCCACCAGCCATCCGGAGAGGAGCACCGGCCCCCCACCAGCTGATCTTGCCCGGGGTGCGCACCGGTGACTCGGGGACGAAGAAGAAGGCGCACACTGCGGCCGATCGGCCGAGATCATCAGCGGGAACCAGAACAGCCAGTGGTAGTCGAGGTGCTTGACGATGGGCCCGGCCAGGACGATGCCCGCCCCGCCGCCCACCGCGGCCATGGCGGCCACGATGCCCACCCCGGTGGCCACCTTGGTCGCCGGGAACTCGTCGCGGATGATCCCGAACGAGAGGGGGAGCACCGCCCCGCCCACGCCCTGGATGGCCCGGGCCACGATGAGCACGCCGATGGACTGGGCCAGCCCGGCGATGATAGTGCCCGTGGCCAGGGCCAGCAGCGTGACCACCAGCATGCGCTCCTTGCCCACCATGTCGCCCACCCGGCCCAGGATGGGGGTGAAGATGGACGCCGACAGGAGGAATACGGTCAGCAGCCAGGTCGCCGTGCCCTGCGAGGTGTGCAGGTCGGTCTGGAAGGTGTGAAGGACCGGGACCACCAGCGACTGCAGCAGGGAGTAGGCGATCACGGCCAGGAGGAGGACCACGAAGGTGCCCTTGTAGCTGGCCCGTTCGGGTGATCTGGTCATGGCGTCCTCTTGGTCGGGCGGGTCGGGCGGGTCGGCGAGGGTGCCCGGATGCGGCGATGCCGGGGTGGTTCAGATGGTTCAGTTCGTGCGGCACAGGATCGGACCGCGGCGGGCCGCTGTCGCCGAGCGGCGCTGGCGACGCTGGCGACGCTGGCGACGCTGGCGACGCTGGCGACGCCTGATCCGGAAGAGATGCTCCGTTTACGGTAACACAAACGGAATCATAGTTCCACTTCTTTCCCACCGGCGACGGCCGTCAGCCCCCGGTCAGCAGCTGGCGATGGGACGCCGTGATCGACCGCACCGTGCGGACGCCGTAGAGAGCGAAACCGACCCCGAGGGCCAAGGCGATGGCGGCGAAGGCGAAGCCGGCCCGGTTGCCGGTCCACGCCAGCACTTCGGTGACGGTGTTCACGATCAGTACCGAGATGAAACAGGCCCACATCCGGTTGACCACCCGCCGGTCGGCGTGCCCGGGCGGAAGGCAGTCACGGAGCGCCTGGTACGGGAACCAGAAGTTGACCACCGGGATGAACCAACTGCCCACGCCCAACCCGGGCGAGCGGGCGGCGGGAAGGTTGCAGAGACGTGCCGTCGTAGCGGCGCGGTACTGCCAGATCAGCACCAGGACGTAGAAGGGTGCCGTCAGGACGAGCGTCACCAAGCCCAGGAGGTTGTTCCTGACCGAGCTGTTCAGCCGGGGCTGGGTCACCCCGGTGGAGGTCTGGACCCGCAGCTGGTGGAAGATCTGCCGAAAGGACGAGCTCTCGGCCCAAGCCAGCAACAGTCCGGCGGCGACGACCACCACGTACCAGGCGAAGCCGCGTTTGGCCCATGGAGCCATCGCCTCCTCGGCCCCCAGGGCGTCGTAGGCGGACGGGACCGGCCACCCGGTGACGACTGCCGGTGGGTAGGACCATGTCGGAGGGCCCGATCCCGGGGTGCTCCCGGGTACGGCGCCCGGCGTGGTCGGATCAGCGGCGTGGTCCGTCCAACCGTTGCCGCTCCACCATCGCCACGCCTTCTGGCCCGTCGGGTCGGGATACCAGCCCGGCGGTGGGGGGATGCTCCCGGCCGCGGTCACGGGGCGAAGGGTACCGTGTGGCCGGCCCGCCTCCGGTGACCAGGTCCGCGGCTACGGATTCAACGCTCACAGCGGCTCGCCCTCGCCCAGCTCCGAGGTGACCTCGGCGATGGCCTCGGTCTCCGCTCCCTCGGGGAGCGGCTGGCCGCCCCCGTGCGTCACGCCACAGCTCGGGGACCCGCCACAACAGGACGCCCACCCCGACCACACAGGCCAACCCGCCCGACCACACGGCGAACTGGGGCCCACCGATGGCCGCGGCCAGCGCCGGTCTCGGCGTCGCCCAGCCGGGGACCCCCGGCCACCACGGCGAAGAACGTCCCCGACAGGCGGCCCTGGAGATGCTCGGGTACGGCCCGTTGCTGCACGGCCTGGCGGAACACGGCCGACACCACGTCGGCCGCTCCGGCCAGGGCCAGCAGGGTGAGTCCGATCCACAGCACGGGGACGATGCCGAACAGGGCGATGGTGATTCCCCAGATCGTCACGCAGGCGGCGATGGCCCGTCCCTGGTGGCGGACCCGGCTGCACCACCCGGTGAACAGCGATCCGATCAGCGAGCCGGCCCCGGGGGCGGCGTAGAGCAGGCCGACCACGCCGGCCCCGCCGCCGAACAGACCGGCGCCGAGGGCAGGGAACACCGCCCGGGGCATGCCGAAGATCATGGCGTTGAGGTCGATCCAGTAGGTGGCCGACAGCAGCTTCTGGCCGCGGAGGTGCCGGAAGCCCTCGGTCATCGACCGCAGGCCCATGGGCGTGCCCCCGCCCGACGGCACCAGGGCGGGAGGAGGAGCGCGGCCACCAGGGCCACGGCGTAGGTGGCCACGTCGATGCCGTACACCGCGCTCAGCCCGATGGTGGCGATGAGCACCCCGGCCAGGGCCGGCCCGGCCACCAGGGCCAGCTGCTGGATGCGTGGTCTGCAGGGCGATGGCCGCGGTCACGTCGTCGTGCCTCGACCAGCATGGGCAGCGCCGCCCGCCGGGCCGGCCAGTCGACGCCCTGGAAGCCCGGCGCCGGCGCCGGTGCAGACGAACAGGGGCCATACCGCCGGGATGGGCCAGCGAGGCGTTGACCACCAGGCCGCCCACGGCGGCGGCCATGGCCACCTGGGTCAGGACCAGCACCTTCCTCCGGTCCATGGCGTCGGCCAGGGTCCCGCCCCACAGGGCGCCGGCCAGCAGCGGAACCAGCTGGGCCAGGCCGATCAGGCCCACCACCAGGGTGGAATGGGTCAGGGCGTAGGCCTGGAAGGACACGGCCACCAGGGTCAGCTGGGACCCCATGCCCGAGACCACCTGGCCGGCCCACAGGCGCCGGAAGTGCCGGTAGCGCCGCAGCGGGGTGATGTCGACGACGAACCGGGCCACCCGGCAACGGTAACGGCCCGTGCCCGGATCCCCGGCGCCCGACCGGCCCGGCGCGCCGCGGCCGGCGGCGCTCTCGGGGCCGGCACGGCGTCGACATGGAGGTGAACGACGGATCGTCCGGTGCTCGTATTCGGACAGAATTTCCGAATTGTTCGCAACGTCGCTCGAGGTGGTTGGTCCGCTACACTGGGAGCCGTGAGGGACATGGGCAATCCGTCAAAGCAGGGGCAAGCGGCAGACGACGACCAGAAGCTGGTCGACTCGGGGCCTCCCTCCATGGCCGTATCGATTGCCGGAATCTCCACCGCCTGTAGCAAGGATGCGCTCGTATCCAGCGCCAAGGCAGTACGGGAGGCACTCTCGACGGATTGAACAGACACTGACAAGGTCTGGAACCGTCGAGGAGTCGCTTCTTAGGAAGCGGCTCCTTTTTGTTTTTGGTCGGGAGGCCGCCCCAAGCGTCGCCTCCGAGTCCTGAACCGCTGCCGTACCGCCCGATCGACCCGCCTAATGCGTCGACGGACACATGTTCCGGCGATCGCCCACCGGTCCCCGGACAGTGCCGTCCGCCCTGACGCCGCACCCGTAACCCACCCGAGTATGTGTCCCATGACCACGGTCCGTCCCATCTCGGTTCGAGCGGCCGGAACACACCGACCGGCAACACCGAAGTCCGAAAGAAGGAACTTATGTACGAACATCATCGAGAAACGAGAACGACGAGGTCCCCATGACCGTCGACCGCGTCGGACCTGAATGGGCCGAACGGGCCACCATGGCCCGACAGCAGGAGTGGTCCTCCGACCGCGAGTTGGATCCGGGCGACACCCACGACAAGGGTGAGGCCTCACTGTGTGTCGGTGAGGCGGCCTGATTGGGGGGACCTGTTCCATTCCGGGTCGATGCCGGCCGGCGCCGGCGGCGGGACCCGGGTCGCTACGAATGGCGTGGCCGGCACCTGTGCTGAGGACCGACGGTTGTTGATCAAAATACGGCATACGCCGCGTAGACCGTGGGCTTACGGGAAAGGGCGTAGAGCAGACCCGGTTCAGGTCACGCGGTGAACGCGTCCGGGTCGTCGACATCCGATGTCCCCCCGGACCCCCCTCGTTCCTGGCGCTCGAACTGGATGCGGTAGAGCTCGGCGTACTGGCCCCCGGCGGCCAGCAGCTCGTCGTGGCGGCCGCGCTCGACGATGCGTCCGTGGTCGAGCACCAGGATCATGTCGGCCTCCCGCACCGTGGACAGCCGGTGGGCGATGACCAGCGAGGTGCGACCCTGGAGGGCGGTGGCCAGGGCCTGCTGCACGGCCGCCTCGGACTCCGAGTCGAGGTGGGCGGTGGCCTCGTCGAGCACCACGACCTCGGGCGCCTTGAGCAGGATCCGGGCGATGGCCATGCGCTGCTTCTCGCCGCCGGACAGGCGGTAGCCCCGGTCGCCGACCACGGTGTCGAGGCCGTCGGGCAGCGAGGCGACCATGGTGGCGATCTGGGCACCGGCCAGGGCCGCCTCGAGCTCGCCGTCGGTGGCGTCGGGCTTGGCGTAGAGCAGGTTGCTCGCGGATGGTCTCGTGGAACAGGTGGGCGTCCTGGGTGACCACGCCGATGGTGGCGGTCAACGAGGCCGAGGTGGCGTCGCGCACGTCGAGGCCGTTGATGCGGATGGCCCCCGAGCGCACGTCGTAGAGGCGGGGGAGCAGCTGGCTGATGGTGGTCTTGCCCGGCGCCCGGACGGGCCGACCAGGGCCACCAGCTGACCCGGCTCGGCGGTGAAGGTGACGTCGAAGAGGACCTGGCTGGGAGACGGTGGTGTCCAGGACGGCCACCGACTCGAGGGAGGCCAGCGAGACCTCCTCGGCGGTCGGGTAGCGGAAGTCGACGTGGTCGAACTCGATCCGGGCCGGCCCGGGCGGGACGGGACGGGCGTCGGGCTTGTCCTGCGATCATCGGGGGCAGGTCGAGGACCTCGAAGACCCGGTCGAAGGAGACCAGGGCGGTCATCACGTCGATCTGCACGTTGGACAGCGCGGTGAGCGGGCCGTAGAGGCGGGTCAGGTAGGCGGCCAGGGCCACCACCGTGCCCAGCTGCAGGGTGCCGTCGACCACCTGGACGCCGCCCCATCCGTAGACCACGGCGGTGGCCAGGGCGGCGGTCAGGGTGAGGGCGGCGATGAAGAACCGGGCGTACATGGCCTGGGTGACGCCGATGTCGCGCACCCGCCCGGCCTTCTGCTCGAACTCGTCCCGCTCCTCGTCGGGGCGGCCGAACAGCTTGACCAGCAGGGCCCCGGAGACGTTGAACCGCTCGTTCATGGTGTTGTTCATCTGGGCGTTGAGGCCGTAGGACTCGCGGGTGATCGACCGACAGCCGGCGCCCCACCCGCTTGGCCGGCAGGACGAAGATCGGGCAGGATGATGAGGCTGATCAGGGTGATCTGCCACGACAGGAAGAACATCACGATCAGCACCAGGGTCACGCTGATCAGGTTGGACACCACCGACGACAGGGTGTCGGTGAAGGCCTGCTGGGCCCCGATGACGTCGTTGTTGAGCCGGCTGATCAGGGCGCCGGTCTGGGTGCGGGTGAAGAAGGCGATGGGCATCTTCTGGATGTGCTCGAACACCTTGGACCGCATGTCGAAGATGAGCCCCTCGCCGACCTTGGCCGACACCCAGCGGATGCCGATGGACAGGCCGGTGTCGACGATGGCCAGCACCGCGGCCACCAGCGGCCAGGCCGATGATCAGGCTCTTGTTGTGCTCGGGGATGCCGTTGTTGATGATGGAGCGGAACAGCAGCGGGTTGACCACGCCGATCACGGCGTCGATGACCACCAGCACCAGGAACCAGATCAGGATGGTCCGGTAGGGCCGGGCGAACTGGATCATCCGCTTGGCGGTGCCCTTGGTGACCTGCTGCTGGGTGACCGAGTCGTCCCGGCGCATGGACCGCATCACCCCGCCGAACTGGCCGCCACCCCCTCCCATCCCGTGACCGCCCATGCTCATGGTTGCGCACCGGTTTCAGGGATCATGCCCCGGACCCTACAGTTCGGCGGCGAGGCCCCATCCGACGCCGGTCGGACCCACCCCGACGGTTCGACCCCTGATCGGCCGGCCGGCTCCCGCGCCCAGGACCCGTGCTCAGACTACCAGCCCGCGTCCGTACACCGGGGGCAGGTCGAGCGCGGTGAGCAGGCCGGGGGCCCCTTCGACCACGGCGGGGATGGCGTTGACCAGGCGCATGGCCGTGGCCTTCAGGCCCGGCGGTGTTGTGGTCGCCGTCGCTGCCCGAGCAGCTGGAGGTCGAGGGTGTAGTTGGGCTCACCGGTGATCGGTCACCCGGTAGCAGCCGTGGCCGGCCGGCTGGGGCCACTCCGGGGCCAGGTCGTCGCGGAGCCGGGTGACGTGCTCGAGGACGATGACCGCCCTGCCGTCGCGCATGCCCCGCAGCTCGAAGTGGAGGGCGGCGGCCGTGCCCTTCTCGATGGTGCCGGACGTCGACCTCGAAGGTCTCGGTGGCCGGGCAGCCGCTCGTACCACTCCTCGACACGAGTCGAGCTCGACCTCGAGACCGGCGGCCAGCTGGCGCACCACGCTGCCCCAGGCCATGGTCATGCACGCCGGGCTGGAGGATCATGGGCACCTCGTCGATGGGCCGGCCGAACCCCATGATGTCGAAGAGGACCATGGGCTGGTTGTAGGTGGCGTAGTTGAGGACCTCGGCCACCCGCACCTCGTCGATGCGCTCGCTGACCCCGGTCAGCACCAGGGGCAGGGCGTCGTTGGCGAACCCGGGGTCGACCCCGTTGACGAAGAGCGAGACGCCCCGCCTTCGACGGCGGCGTCCGACGCACCGGGCGCGATCATCGAGTCGTCGACCACGCCGTAGGGGTACTGGAGGAAGACCGGACCGCTCGAGACCACGTTGACCCCGGCCCGGAGGATGCGCTGCATGTCGGCGAGCGCCTCCATCAGCCGGTTGTCGGCCATGGCGGTGTGGACCACCACGTCGGGCTTGAGGGCCAGCAGGGCCTCGACGTCGTCGGTGGCCGCCACCCCGAGGGTGCGGTCCGAGGCCGGCCAGCTCGCCGGCGTCCTTGCCCACCTTGTCGGGGTTGGACACCCACAGCCCGACCAGCTCGAGGTCGGGCCGGGCGTCGATGCCGGCGATGGCGTGGACGACCGACGTTGCCGGTGCTCCAGGCGACGACTCGGTAGGTCTTGGTCATGGGGTGCTCCTTGCGGTCGGTGAGGTCGGGCGGTGGGCGAGGGTCGGTGCGGGCCGACGGTCAGACGTCGGGCAGGCCCATGTCGAGGTTGGGGCTCTCGATGCCCCCGTCGACCTCGAGGATCTTGCCGGTGATGTACGAACCGGCCTCGGAGGCCAGGTAGACGACGGCGGCGGCGATGTCCTCGGGGTCGCCGATGCGGCTTGAGCGGGGTGCCGGCCTCCAGCGCCTGGCGGAGCTCGTCGGTCTGCATCACGATGTCCAGGGCCGAGGTGGCCACCGAGCCCACGGCGATGGCGTTGACCCGGATGCGGGGCGAGAGGTCGGCGGCGGCCAGCCGGGTGTAGTGGGCCAGCGCCCCCTTGGCCGTGCCGTAGGCCACGTAGCCCCGGCCGGCCAGCCGGCCCATGGCCGAGGAGATGTTGACCACCGAGCCGCCGTCCGCCTTCGAGCATGAGGGGGACGGCCGGGCGGAGCAGGGCGTGGGCGGTGGACACGTTGAAGTGGAAGGCCTGCTCGAGGCGGCCCGGCGAGGTGTCCATGAACGGGCGGGGCATGGCCCCGCCCACGTTGTTGACCACCAGGTCCAGTCGGCCGAAGGCCTCGCGGGCCTGGTCGACCAGGGCGGCCACCGCCTCGAGGTCGCTCAGGTCGGCGGCGACCACCACGGCCCGGCGCCCGGCCGCCTCGATCTGTCTCGGCCACGCTCGGCCAGCTGATCGGCGGTGCGGGCCGAGATGACCACGTCGGCGCCGGCCTCGGCCAGGGCGATGGCGGTGGCCGCCCCGATGCCCCGCCCGGCCCCGGTGACGATGGCCACCTTGTCGGTCATGGTGAAGCGGTCGAGAATCATGGCGCAGTTCCCCCTTGTCCGGCGTCAGTGCTAGCAGTCCGGCGCCGTCCGCGCCACGCCGCTGCAGGGCGATCCGGCTGTCGAACGGGTCCGGGCTCGCCTCGGCCGCCGACCCGGTCGCCGACCGGCTGGTCAGTCGGCCAGGTCGGCGGCGGCCACGATGTGGGTGGGTCGGACCCGGACCAGCAGCTCACCGGGCACCCCGTTGCGCCGGCCGTACTCCTCGGCCCGGTCCTGGCCCATGTAGCGGCCGCCGATGACGGCGGCCCAGTGGGCCACCTCGGTCGAGCTCCTCGCTGATGGTGGCCATCCCCTTCGATGGTGGCGAAGGAGAAGGGCGGTCGCTCGTCGTCGACGCACAGCGCCACCCGGGGGTCCCGGCGGAGGGCTTTGCCCTTCAGGGTGTCGGTCCCGGTGTTGAAGACGATGTCGCCGAGGGGTGAGTCCGCTGTCGGCGGTGGAGGCGTCGAGCGACGAACCAGACCGGGGCCACGTGGGGCCGCCCGTCGGCCCGGACGGTGGCCAGCTTGCCGGTGTGGGCCGGCTCGCCGGTGAGGAAGGCCAGCAGCTCGTCGTCGCTCATCGGGTGGTAGGGCCATGGCGGTCTCCGGTTCAGTGCTCGGGTGAGCGGGCCGGCTCAGGCCGGGCGGGTGGAGGGCAGGCCGAGCTTGCGGTGGTCCCACGACACGGTGCGCTCGACGTTGAGCTTGGCCACGATCCGCTTGTTGAGCATGGTCTCGACGAAGGGCCGCAGCTCCTCGGTGTAGGCCCCGTAGTAGCGCTCGAAGAGGTTGACCCCCAGCTCCCACATCTTGTCGGGGTCGTCGACGATCTCGGCCGTGCCCACCAGCTCGACGCCCCGGAGCTCCTCGTAGTAGTCACCGTCCTCGAACATGCAGGTCAACCTGGGGTCGCGGCCCAGATTGACGGCCTTCTGGGCCTTGGCCTTGGTCTCGATGGCGATCGACCCGTCGAGGAATCCGTACCACATGGCCACGGCGTGGATGGATCCGTCGTGGTTGAGGGTGCACATGGTCATGGGCCGGCGCTCGTGGAGGAAGGCGTCGACCTCCTCGGGCGTCATCTTGATCAGGTCCCGCTGCTTGACCCCGTGACCCATCTGCTGCTGGCGGTTGCTCGTCTGCCATCGCGACCCTCCCTGGGCGCGGTCGTCGCGGTGGGCGACCCGTCGTCGTGGGGCAGCGTACCCGGCACCGGAGGCGGGCCCGGGTGGGCGGTGCACCGTCCCCGGCCCGGACCGGCACCAGCGGGCAGAATGGCCAGGTGAGCGACGCAACGGGCGATCCGGCCGAGATGCCGGCGGTCGACCGCCGGAGCACGAGGCGCCGGCGCCGGCGCCGGCGACGGTGTTCCGGGTGTGCTTCGTCTGCACCGGCAACATCTGCCGGTCCCCCATGGCCGACGTGGTGCTCCGCCAGCTGGCCGCCGGGACCGCCCTGGCCGACGGCACCGCCCTTGGCCGAGCGACTGGACATCACCAGCGCCGGCACCGGCGGCTGGCACGCCGGCGAGCCCATGGACCCCCGGGCCCGGGCGGCCCTGGACCGCCGGGGCTACGCAGGACCACGGGCACGGCCCGGCCTTCGAGACGGCCTGGTTCGACGCCACCGACCTGGTGGTGTGCCTGGACCGCGGCCACCAGCAGACCCTGGTCAGCCTGGCCCGGGGCCGGGCCGGCGACGACCGGTACGACGACCGCCTGGTCATGTTGCGGAGCTTCGATCCGCGGGCCGGCGGAGCGGTCGACGTGCCCGATCCCTACTACGGCGACGACGCCGAGTTCGAGGCCTGCCTGGACATGGTGGAGGCCGGGTGCCGGGGCCTGACCGCGTACCTGGTGGGTCGGGCCTGAGCCCTCGGGCCTCGGGGAGCTGGAGAGTGTGCCGCGGTCAGGTCGGGGACGAGGGGTCCGAGGTGGCGTAGTAGCCCATGTCGAGGTAGCGGCCCACGTCGGGACCGTTGCACGAACACAGCTGGACGGTAGGCAGCCATTCGGCGGAGTCCACCCGGACCAGATCGTTGGCCACCGGGATGGCGTTGACCTCGAGGGAGAGCTGCGTCTTCCCCGGTTGGGCCACGTTGTTCCGACAGGCGATGGTCACCGTGTTGCTGCCGGTGGGGTGGATGGCGTCGCTGAACCCGGAGTCCAGCTCGAGGGCGGCACGGCTGGTCCACTCCATGATCTGCCACTCCCCGGTGCTGTGGATGAAGAATGCCAGCTGGTCACCCTGGGACACCGACATGCAGCCGAGGCCGATCCCGTTGGTCGACGGTCCGTCGATGATGGCCACCGAGGCGGACTCCTCGATGGCGGGAAACTGGGCCTGCACCGGAGCTCCCACATACTCGACGTGTTCGGGACTGGCGATGGCCACGTCGACACCGCCGGGGACCGGTGTCACGGTGGTGTCGTAGACCTGGGATTTGGGTTCCCACACCATGGGCGCCGCCGATCCCCCCTGTTGTGGTGCACCCAGTGCGATGGGTGCGAGCGGGAGGTGGGCGACCGGGGCGGTGCTGGCCCTCACACCCAGGAAGGTCGGGATGGCCACGGCCGCCAGCACCAGGGCCAGGGTGACGAAGCCCACGATGATGCCGGCCAGACCCAGTCCCGATCCTTTCTGGGTCCCGTGGGACTGGCGGATCTGCGACCTGGAGACGAAGCCCAGCACGATGCCGACGATCGAACCGATGCCGACCAGGCTCACGATGGAGAGGATGAGGCTGGCGATGGCCAGACCGTTGGTCTTCGCCGCCGCCGGCGGGTATCCGTAGCCGGGGGGCACGCCCATGAACGGTGCGTGTGGAGGCACGGGGGCGTACCCGTAGGCCAAGGGGGGCGTCATCCCTGACCCTGGCTCCGGAGGCGCCAGCGGAGTGAACGCGGGGAACTGGGGGAACTGGGGGAGTGGGGGAGCGCCGGGCGGTGGCCATGAAGGTCCGAGGTCCGGGATCGACGGCGGTGCCCCGGGCACTGGCGGTGCCACTGGTGCCGCTGGTGCCGCCGGCGCACCGACGGCATATCCGGGCTGGAGGTGGGGCGGGTACCAGTTTCCGTCGGAGGCCATCCACCAACCCGGCGGGTGGGTGACGTCGGTCATCGGTGGTCAGCGAGGAGTGCCGCGATCTCCATCTACCGTTCATCGACCGGCCGCCCGGCCCGGTTGAGTGTGATTCCGTCGGGACCGGACGACGTGTCGACGTCCGCCGTGGTCTCTGACGGGGCCCCGTGCCCTCTCGTGACGGGGTGACCGCTACCCGGTGGCGACGATCCGCCGTGCTGGGCCGGCGATCCGCTACCCGAAGGTGACGAAGGACTCCTGCTCGTAGGCGCGCATCCGCTCGTAGACGTCGCGCAGCTCCGAGCGGCGGGAACGGTCGTTGGCCAGGTTGACCAGCTCGATCGGGTCGGTGTCGTGGTCGTACCACTCGTGGTCGTTGTCGTCGAAGGCGCAGTCGACGTCGAACAGCTTGGCGCCGGGGGACTTGCCCCACAGCCCGGTCGACGGCTTGCCCCCGCCCACCCCGTAGTAGCGGGCGTACTTGGTGTGGCCGTCGTAGAAGCCCCGCAGGGCGTAGCGCACCTTGTTGAGCTCGGTGGTCTGGGCCGAGTCCTGGGCGAACAGGATGTGGTCCCGCACCGACGCCGACGGGTCGGCCAGGACCGGGGCGAGGTCGGCGCCCTGCACCGTGGCTCCCGACACGGCCGGATCCACACCGGCCAGGGCGCAGATGGTGGCGGCCAGGTCGACGTGGGATGCCGAGGGCGGAGGTCACCGAGCCGGGGGTGGTCACGCCGGGCACCTTGACGTAGAGGGGCACCCGCATGATCTCGTCGTAGACGAAGGGGCCCTTGGAGCGGAGCCCGTGGGAGCCGCACATGTCGCCGTGGTCGGAGGTGAAGATGATGACGGTGTCGTCCCACGCCCCCGACGCCTCGAGGGCGGAGAGCACCGTGCCCAGGCTGCGGTCGGCCAGCTGGTGGAGGTGGACGTAGTAGTCGAGGTGGCGCAGCCAGGCCCCCTTGTCGGCCGGGTCGATGTAACCCCACAGCCCGTGCTGCTGGTCCCACCGCCACTGCCGGTGGGCCTCGGGCTTGGTGTGGAGGTCGTCGTCGAAGTTGGCCGGGAGGCTGGTCGACCACCTCGGGGTAGGGATCGGTGAAGATGGGGAGGGGGTCGTCGTCCTTCCAGGCGGCGGACTCCAGCACCTGGCGGATGGCGGCCACGTCGTCGGGGTGGCGCTCCCGGTAGCCGGGCTGGTCCACCGGGAACCACATCACGTCGTGGGGGTTGACCAGGGCCACGGTCAGGAACCAGGGCTGCGTTGTCCGAGTCCCCGGGAGCCGGTTCCGGTGGAGCCGGCCCCGGCCCGGGCCGGCGTTCTCGGTCAGCCAGTGGGCGGCGTTGGAGGCGATGAGCGGGTCGAAGTGGACACCGGTGCCGGCCCATCCCATGAAGTGGCGGTCGTTGCCGTCCCAGTCGGCGAACCCGTAGGCCTCCATGTCCGGCGTGGGGGAGTGGGAGAGGTGCCACTTGCCGATGTAGGACGAGCGGTAGCCGGCCCCGTCGAGCAGGGAGCCGAGGGTCGGGGTGGAGGTGGGCAGCTCGTCGTGCTCGGGCATGATCACGTTGTCGAGCACCCCGTGGCCCTCGAGGTAGCGACCGGTGAACAGGCTGGCCCGGCTGGGGGAGCAGGGCGAGGAGTGGGTGAAGTAGTCGGTGAACTCGAGGCCCTCGGCCCGGAGCCGGTCCCGCCACGGCAGGGAGACGTCGGCGGGCAGCCAGGACCGCTGCCGCTCCTGGTCGGAGACGACGAGCAGGATGTTGGGGCGCTTCGGGCGTGCGGTCGTCGGCCATGGGCGTGCCACGGTAGCGCCGCACGGCCGGCCGGCGCTGGCCGGCCCCGGCCGGCGCGGCACCGGCCCTGGCCTGGGCTGCTGGCACAAAAGTGAAATGTGTTCTACTTTTCGACAGTCACGTTCGACGAGAAGCCAGGGGGAGGTTCGGGATGCCCGAGAGCGAAGTCCTGCACGCCAGCGCACCGCCTCGAATACCCGTACTCACGCTCGGTCGGGCCGGTCATCGGCGCCTTCCTGACCGGCCTGCGGGACGGGAAGCTGCTCGGGGTCACCGGGGCCGGCGGGTCGGTCATCGTGCCGCCCACCGAGTACGACCCGACCACCGGCGAGGACACCGGCGAGATGGTCGAGGTGGGTCCGGGCGGCGTGGTGGAGTCGTGGGCCTGGGTGTCCGAACCCCGGCCCAAGCACCCGCTGCGACGACCCCGTTCGCCTGGGCGCTGATCCGGCTGGACGGGGCCGACACCGCCCTGCTCCACGTGGTCGACTCGCGGCGGTCCCGACCCCTGGCCACCGGGGACCGGGTGACCGTCCGGTTCCGGCCGGCCGCCGAGCGCATCGGGGCCATGGCCGACATCGAGGCCTTCGTGCCCGAGGGCGGTGCCATCCTGATGACCGAGGCGACGACCGGCGACCGGGGAGCGGCTGGGCCCGGTGACCACCCTGGCCACCCCCATCCGGCTCGACTTCGACTTCACCCCGGGCATCGCCCAGTCCAAGTTCCTCCGCGGCCTGGAGCAGGGCAAGTTCATGGGCCAGCGCTGCTCGGTGTGCGGCAAGGTCTACGTGCCCTCCCGGGGCTCGTGCCCGACCGACGGCGTGCCCACCACCGAGGACGTGCGAGCTGGCCAACGTCCGGCACCGTCACCACCTACTGCGTGGTCAACGTGCCCTTCGCCGGCCAGTCCATCGAGATCCCCTACATCTGCGCCCAGGTCCTGCTGGACGGGGCCAACCTCTCGTTCATGGGCCTCATCCAGGAGATCCCCACCGACCAGATCCGCATGGGGATGCGGGTGGAGGCGGTGTGGGTGGAGCCCGACGAGCTCGACGCCGTCGCTGGCCTCGGTCAAGTACTTCCGGCCCAACGGCGAGCCCGACGCCGACTACGAGACCTACAAGGAGTACCTGTGAGCGCCGCCGCCGCCGCACGCACCGCCCGTCCGGTGTCGGTCGCCTCGTTCGCCCAGACCCAGAACGTGCGCCGGGACGACGAGCACAACGAGGTCGAGATGCTCATGCCGGTGGTGGCCGAGGTGTTCGGCAACATCGGCATCACCAAGGACGACGTCGACTTCATCTGCTCGGGCTCGACCGACTACCTGATCGGCGGGCCGTTCAGCTTCGTGATGGCCCTCGACGCCGTCGGGGTGTGGCCGCCCCGGTCCGAGAGCCACGTGGAGATGGACGGGGCCTGGGCCCTGTACGAGGCCTGGGTGCTCCTGCAGGAGGGCGAGATCGACGCCGCCCTGGTCTACAGCTTCGGCCGCTCGTCGCTGGGCAACCTGCGGCGAGATCCTGGCCCTGCAGCTCGACCCGTACTACCTGGCCCCGCTGTGGCCCGACCCGGTCAGCCTGGCCGCCCTGCAGGCCCGGGCCCTGATCGACGCGGGCAAGGGCACCGAGGCGGAGTTCGCCGCCATCGCCGCCCGCAGCCGCAAGGACGCCCTGGCCAACCCCAAGGCCCAGGTGGCCAACGACATCCCCGCCGACACCCTGCTGGAGGACGAGTACGTGGTCTCGCCGCTGCGACGCCACACCCTGCCCCCGATCACCGACGGCGCCGCCGCCATCGTGCTGGCCGCCGGGGACAAGGCCCGGCCGTGGGGGGACAAGCCGGTGTGGATCACCGGGTTCGACCACCGGATGGAGACCCACTCGCTGGGGGCCCGTGACCTCACCTCGTCGCCGTCCACGGCCAAGGCCGCCGAGGTGGCCGGCGTGGCCGACGGACCGGTCGACGTGGCCGAGATCCACGCCCCCTTCGCCCACCAGGAGATCATCGTGCGCGAGGCCCTGGGCCTCGACGACACGCGTGACCATCAACCCGTCGGGCGGGCCGCTGGCCGCCAACCCGCTGATGTCGGCCGGCCTCATCCGCATCGGCGAGGCGGCCGAGCGGATCCGCTCGGGCGAGGCCCGCCGGGCGGTGGCCCACGCCACCTCGGGCCCCTGCCTGCAACAGAATCTCGTCTGCGTCCTGGAGGGTGCGTGATGGCCGAGCGCTGCGCAGTCATCGGAGTGGGCCAGACCCACCACAAGGCCAAGCGGGACGACGTGTCCATCGCCGGCCTGGTCCGGGAGGCGGCCAAGATGGCCCTGGCCGACGCCGACCTGACCTGGTCGGACATCGACGCCGTGGTCATCGGCAAGGCCCCCGACATGTTCGAGGGCAACATGATGCCCGAGCTCTACCTGGCCCCGGCCCTCGGCGCGGTGGGCAAGCCCATGTTCCGGGTCCACACCGCCGGGTCGGTGGGCGGGTCGACCGCCCTGGTGGCCGCCCACCTGGTCAAGTCGGGCATCCACCAGCGGGTGCTGACCGTGGCCTACGAGAAGCAGTCCGACTCCGACGCCATGTGGGCGCTGTCGGTGCCCCAGCCCTTCGCCGCCCCGCTGCTGGCCGGGGCCGGGCGGCTACTTCGCCCCCCACATCCGGGCCTACATGCGCCGGTCGGGCGCCCCCGACCACATCGGGCGGATGGTGGCGGTCAAGGACCGCCAGAACGCCATGCGCAACCCCTACGCCCACCTGCACCTGGCCGACATCGACATGAAGATGGTCGAGGACTCCATGATGCTGTGGGACCCGCTGCGCTACCTCGAGGCGTGCCCGTCCTCCGACGGGGCCGCGGCCATGGTGCTGGCGGCCGAGGACGCGGTGTCGGGGCAGTACCCGCCGGCCTGGATCCACGGCACGGCCATGCGCTCCGAGCCGACCATGTTCGCCGGCCGGGACCAGGTCAACCCCCAGGCCGGCCGGGACTGCTCGGCCGACGTCTACGCCCAGGCCGGCATCACCGACCCCCGGGAGCAGATCGACGTGGCCGAGGTCTACGTGCCGTTCAGCTGGTACGAGCCGATGTGGCTGGAGAACCTCGGGCTTCTGCGACCTGGGCGACGGGTGGAAGCTGACCGAGTCGGGGGCCACCGCCTTCGACGGCGACATCCCCTGGAACACCTCGGGCGGCGTGCTGTCGTCCAACCCCATCGGGGCCTCGGGCATGCTCCGGTTCCTCGAGGTGGCCATGCAGGTGCGGGGCCAGGCCGGCGAGCACCAGGTCGACGGGGCCAAGGCTGGCCCTGGGCCAGGCCTACGGCGGCGGCTCCCAGTTCTTCTCCATGTGGGTGGTCGGGAGCGAGAAGCCCTGACGCCCGAGGCCGGGGCCGGTGCGCGGCCGGTCCGGTGCCCGGCGGCAGCGACGTGGGCCGTGCATGCGGCCGGCCGAGTGGGGCTATCCTGGAGCCGTGCGCTGAGAACCGGTGATCCCGTGTCCGACCCTCGTCCCCTGGTCCCGGAGGTTCCCGTTGCCCGCGATCCCGCTCCACTGCTCCCGCCCACCGTCGCCGGTCCGGCCACCCTGGTGGCGCGCCACCTCACCCACGACCGGGGCGGCCGCACGGTCCTCGACGACGTCTCGCTCACCGTCGGGCCCGGAGAGCCGCATCGGGGTCATCGGTCCCAACGGCGTCGGCAAGTCCACGCTGCTCCAGGTGCTGGCCGGCGTCATCGAGCCCGACGCCGGCAGGTCACCCTCGACCCGCCGACGGCGACCGTCGGCTACCTGGCCCAGGAGCACGAGGCGCGCCGACGGCGAGACGGTCCGCGAGTACGCTGACCCGCCGGACCGGTGGCCGCGACGCCGAGGCCGAGCTGGCCGAGGCCGCCGCCGGGCTGTCGACCGGGGGACCGGCGGCCGAACGGCGCTACGAGGTCGGCGCTGGAGCGGTTCAACCAGCCTGGGCGTCGCCGACCTCGACGCCCGGATCGACGCGCATGCTCGACGAGCATCGGGCTCGGGGCGGCACTGGCTGCCCGGCCGGTGTCGACGCTGTCGGGCGGCCAGCGGGCCAAGGTGGCCCTGGCCGGCATCGAGCTGTCCCGCTTCGACATCACCCTGCTGGACGAGCCGACCAACGACCTCGACTTCGACGGCCTCCGCCGGCTCGAGACCTGGGTGCGGTCCCGCCGGGGCGGCATGGTCATCGTCTCCCACGACCGGGACTTCCTCGAGCGGACCGTGACCACCGTGCTCGAGCTCGACGCCCACAGCCGCACCGGCCAGCGAGTACGGGGGCGGCTGGGCCGGCTACCAGGCGGAGCGGGCCAACGCCCGGCGCCACGCCACCGAGGCCTACGAGCGCTACGAGCGTCGGACGGGCCGAGCTCGAGGGCCGGGCCGAGCAGCAACGGCAGTGGGCCACCACCGGGGTCAAGCAAGGAGACCCGCCGCCCCCGGGACAACGACAAGGCCCAGCGGGACTTCCGGATCAACCGCACCGAGAAGCTGGCGGCCAAGGCCCGCCAGACCGACCGGGCCCGTGAGGCGCTCGAGGTCGTGGACAAGCCCTGGGAGGGGTGGGACCTCCGCTTCACCATCGAGGAGGCGCCGCGGGCCGGCACGGTGGTGGCCCGGCTGACGGGGCGGTCGATCGAACGGGGAGGCGTTCCGGATGGGGCCGCTGGACCTCGAGATCGACTGGGGCGAGCGGGTGGCCCTCACCGGGGCCAACGGGACGGGTAAGTCCACGCTGGTGGCCGCCCTGCTCGGCTCCCTGCCCCTGGCCGCCGGCGAGCAGTGGCTGGGTCCCGAGCGTGGTGGTCGGGGAGTTGGGTCAGGACCGGCGGGCCCTCGGCGCCGGATCCGACCTGGTGCGCTCCACCATGGACCGCTGCGGGCTCACTCTGGCCGAGGCCCGGTCCCTGCTGGCCAAGTTCGGGCTGGACGCCGACCACGTCACCCGACCGGCCGGCTCCCTCTCGCCCGGCGAGCGGACCCGGGCCGAGCTGGCGGTGTTCCAGGCCCTGGGGGTCAATTTCCTGGTCCTCGACGAGCCCACCAACCATCTCGACCTGCCGGCCATCGAGCAGCTTGAGGCGGCCCTGGCCGGATTCGGCGGCACGTTGCTGCTGGTCTCCCACGACCGCCAGCTGCTCGAGTCGGTCGAGGTGACCCGCTCGGTCGAGCTCCCGTGACGCTCGGCCGACCCCAGCGGAGGTCCGGGTGGGTCCGCGTCGGCCCCGGCACGCTGCCGGCGGCGGTGATAGGTAGGGACAACACCGCCCAGACCCCAGACCGCAGGAGGCCCGCGATGCTGACCGCCGTGACCGAAGCCTGGCACACCGTCCTGCCCGCCGGAAGGGGACCGGCACGGCCCCCTGCAGCCACTGCTGTTGATCCTGACGGTGGTCACGGGACTGGTGGATGCCTTCAGCTATCTGGTCCTCGGTCACGTCTTCGTGGCCAACATGACCGGCAACGTGGTCTTCCTGGCCTTCGCCCTGGTCGGCGCCAAGGGGTTCTCCATCGCCGCGTCGGCTCTGGCCCTCGGCGCCTTCGCCCTCGGGGCCATGGTCAGTGGTCGGGTCGTGGCCCATCTGGGCGCCGCCGGGGTCGGATGCTGGCCGTCACCACCTCGTTCGAGGCGGCGCTGATGCTGGCGGCGGTGGTCGTCGGGTGGACGGTCTTCGACCCGGGCTCGGGGGCCACCCGCTACGTGCTGATCCTCCTGCTCGGCCTAGGTTCCGGGCATGCAGAACGGCACGGCCCGGAAGTTGGCCGTGCCCGACCTGACCACCACGGTGCTGACCCTGACCATCACGGGCCTCGCCTTCGACAGCCGTCTGGGCGGCGGCACGGACTCGCAGCTCGGTCGCCGGGGCCTCTCGGCCGTGGCCATGTTCGTGGGTGCCCTGGTCGGAGCGTCTCTGGTGCTCCATGTCAGTCAGCCCCTGGGACTGCTGGTGGCCCTGGTGCTGCTCGTGGTGGTGGCGCTGGCCGCCGCACGGCTGTCCCGGGGAGGACCGGTCTGGGACAGTCCGGCCTGACCGGTTCCGAAGGTCGGGCGACCCGGCCTCACCCGGACACGGTGAACACGTCCTTGCCGAAGGCGGCGCTGACCGTGTTGGCCTGGCCCAGCTTGGTGAGCCCGAAGAGGTCCTCGACGGTGGCCAGGGTCGAGTAATGGTTGTAGGGAACCGGGGAGACGGTCCCCCCTTGATGAAGGGGGAGAGCAGCACGGCCCCGATGCGACCGCCTCCCGGGCCGTAGATGCCGGGCTGGGCCGCCGCCGGCCCCGGCAACTCGTTGCAGCAGGCGGTGGCGTTGGCCGGACTGCCCCCGTCGACATCGGCCTCGTCGAAGGTCACTTCCAGCAGCCCGTCCTTCTTGAACGCCGCCGAGCTGGTGATCAGGGGTACCCAGGTCTGGAGGAAGGTGTCGATGTTGGTCAGGCCCGACGAGCTGCCCGGCTGGTTGGCACAGGGGGCATCATGCCCGTCGTTGCACAGGTTGGGGGTGATGAAGCTGAAGTTGGGCGTGGTCGAGACCGACTTCAGGTCGGAGGCCAGGCCGGTGGTGCCGGCGGGGGTGCCGGTGGGCAGGGTGCCGGTGGTCGAACCCAACGGCACCACGTGGGTGTCGCACACCGAGGTGTCGTCGATGATGGAGTGGAAGTAGACGAAGGGGTCGTGGCGGGTGGCGTAGCCGTCGCCCGGGACGGCCACCTCGGTCTTGTCGGGTGATCCCACGGCCGGGTGACCGCACACCGCCGACTCGCGGGATGCGATGTTCCCCATGTCCTCCATGTACCCCTTCCAGGTCAGGCCGGCCTGGTCCAGTTGGTCGACCACGGTGGTGACGTTGGTGGGGAAGACACAGCCCGAGTCCGAGATCTGGCCGTCGGCGGCCACGGTGGCCGTCGGGGGGAAGTCGGCGAAGACCGGGCAGTCGGCCTGGTTGGACGGATTGGGGGCCTGGCCGGAGATCATGGCGACGTAGTTGTCGTTGGAGTTGTGTCCGATGCCGTAGTAGTCGGAGAGCAGCGCCCCTGATGCCGGCAGGGTGGTGGCCAGATAGGGGTCGGAGGCGGGGTTGGCGAAGGTGTTGTCGTAGCCCTCGTTCTCGAGGACGATGACGAAGACGTGTCGGATGGGCGGCAGCCCGTTGGCGGCAGAGGCAGCGGCAGTGGTGGTGGGGGCGGCCGTGGTGGTGGGACGGGAGGTGCTGGTGCGGGAGGTGGTGGTGGGCGACGAACTGTTCGTCGAGCAACCGGCCAGGACCACGGCCAGTCCGGCCACCAGGGCGAACGCCGTTCGTATCCGGGCCGGGCCCACAGGCCGGGGGAGGGCCCGGTCGGAGGTGGGGACGGTAGCCATGGTCCGAGTATTGCCCGCCCGGCGGGGTCGCCGGAGGACATCGGGAGGGGACCAACGGGGGTGCCGAGCAGGGGCCGGCGGGGGTGCCCAACGCGGGGCCCGCCTTGTCCCGGTGGCCTCACGGGGGACCGATACACTCGGCCTGGTTCGCCGAGCCTCCGGAGGCATCACGTGAAGATCGTTGTCGACTACGACGAGTGCGCCAGCAACGCCGTCTGCATGGGCATCGCCCCCGAGGTGTTCGAGGTGCGGGACGACGGGTTCCTCTACGTGCTGAACGAGCACCCCGGCGAGGACCTGCGGGAGAAGGTCCGCCAGGCGGCCAACGGCTGCCCGACCGGCGCCATCACCATCGTCGAAGACGAGTAACCGAGGCGTGCCCGGGGACGCCCCGAGGGTTCGCTTCGCCCCGTCGCCCACGGGCTACTTCCACGTCGGCAGCGCCCGCACCGCGCTGTTCAACTGGCTGGTGGCCCGCCAGTCGCGGCGGCACCTTCGTGCTGCGCATCGAGGACACCGACACCGAGCGGAACCGCGAGGAGTGGGTGGACGGGATCATCTCGGCCATGCACTGGCTGGGATGGACCCCGACGAGGGTCCCTACCGGCAGTCCCTGCGGACCGACCGCTACCGACCAGGCCGTCGACGCCCTGTGGGCGGCCGGAGCCCTCTACGCCTGCGACTGCACCCGCGAGGAGATCGACGCCCGCAACCGGGCCGCCGGCATCCTGACCCCGGGCTACGACGGGTTCTGCCGGCACCGGGGCCTCGACCGGGCGACGGACGGGCCCTCCGCTTCCGCACCCCGGACGAGGGGGTCACCGTGGTCAGCGACGTCATCCGCGGGGACGTGGAGTTCCCGTGCGCGGCCATGGACGACTTCGTGGCGGTGAAGGCCAGCGGGGCCCCGCTGTTCGTGCTGGCCAACGTGGTCGACGACATCGACATGGCCATCACCCACGTCATCCGGGGCGAGGACCTCCTGCCCACCACGCCCACGGGGGTGCTGGTGTGGGAGGCCCTGGCGATCGTCGGGTGGACGACCGACGGCTCGACGCGGGGCGGCGCCGACCGCCGACCCCCGGCGCTGCCCGTCTTCGCCCACCTGCCCATGCTGGTCAACGAGCAGCGGAAGAAGCTGTCCAAGCGCCGGGACCCGGTGGCGGTCGAGTCCTACCGGGACCAGGGCTACCTGCCCGAGCCTTCGTCAACTACCTGGGCCTGCTGGGATGGAGCCCGCCGGGCGGCGAGGAGATGTTCGACACCGACCCAGATGGTGGCGTGGTTCCGCCTGGAGGACGTCAACCACTCCCCGGCCTTCTTCGACGTGGACAAGCTCACCCACATCAACGGCGAGTACATCCGGGCCATGACCACCGAGGCCTTCATCGAGGCCTGCCCAGCCGTGGCTGGCGGGCGACCGGGCGCCGTGGCCCCGGGCCAACTTCGACGCCGGGGTCTTCGCCCGGATGGCCCCACTGGTGCAGGAGCGGGTGGCCACCCTCGGCGAGGTGCCGGCCATGGTCGACTTCCTGTTCCTCGACGAGCCCGAGCATCGACGAGGAGGCCTGGGCCAAGGCCGTCGACCGACGACCCCCTGGCGGTCACCATCCTGGCGGCGGCCATCGAGGCCTACGAGGGCCTGACCGGCCGGCTGGACACCACGACGAGCTCCACGCCGCCACCCAGGCCGTGGCGGAGGGGGTGGGGCGCAAGCTGGGCAAGGCCCAGGCCCCGATCCGGGTGGCCGTCACCGGGCGACGGGTGGGCCCTCCGCTGTTCGAGGCCCTCGAGGTCTGGGACCCGATCGTGCCCTCGCACCGGCTCCGGACCGCGGTCGGCCGGGCCGGGGGAGGGGTCGCGTGACGCCGTGTCCACCGTCGACACCGCCCGACCTGACCTGAGTTCTGTGTCCCAGCCGGTCACGACGACCCGGGCCGGCCCGCTCCGGCGGGCGTTCCGGCTAGTGCTGCGGATCGTCGCCGTGGCGCTGGCGGTGGTGGTCGCCTACCTGGTGGTGACGGCGGTGCAGGTGTGGCTCACCGGCCGCCGCTACGAGCCCCACCGGGCCGGGGCCATCGTGGTCATGGGGGCGGCCCAGTACGACGGGGTGCCCTCGCCGGATCTGGCGGCCCGGCTCGACCAGGCCGAGATCCTGTGGCAGGCAGCACTACGCCACCGACATCATGGTCACCGGCTCAAGGAGCCCGGCGACCGGTTCACCGAGGCCCAGGCGTCGGCCCGGTACCTGATGGCCGCCGGCGTCCCCGGGCGGGACATCTTCGAGTCCGGTGGCAGCGACTCGTGGGAGAACCTGGCCCAGGCGGCCCCGACGCTCATGGCCCGGGGCGACACCACGGTCCTGATCGTGACCGACCCGTTCCACGAGGCCCGGAGCCTGGCCATCGCCACCGACGTCGGCCTCCGTCCCTACCCGACGCCGGCCCAGCACTCGCCCATCACCGGGGCCTCCACCATCCCGTACTACGCCAAGGAGACCGTCGGCGTGGCGGTGGGCCGGATCATCGGGTTCGACCGGCTGAGCTCGTTGCACACCTCGTTCGGATCGGTCTGGGGCTGAGGCGATGGACCGGAACGTCCTGTTCATCACCGTGGACCAGTGGCGCGGGGACTGCCTCTCGGCCCTGGGCCATCCGGTGCTCGACCACCCCCGCCCTCGACCGGCTGGCCGCCGAGGGGACGCCTGTTCGCCAACCACTGGGCCAACGCCGCGCCCTGCGGCCCGTCCCGGGCCTGCCTCTACACCGGCACCTATCTGCACCACAACCGGTCGATCCTCAACGGAACGCCCCTCGACCCCGCTTCACCAACGTGGCCCTCCTGGCCCGGGAGGCCGGCTACGACCCGGTCCTCTTCGGTTACACCGACACCAGTCTCGATCCCCGCGACCCTGCCCGCCGACGACCCCCGGCTGTCCTCGTACGAGCAGGTGCTGCCCGGGTTCCGGGCCGTGGTCCACGACCCCTGGGAGGGGGGGAGCCGGGCCTGGGGGCGATGGCTGGCCGCCCAGGGGGTGGACGTCCCGGCCCGACCCCAGGACCTCTACGCACCCATCCCCGACTTTCCCGGGGCCGACCGACACGGCTCGACCTGGGCGCCGGCCCGGTTCAGCGCCGAGCAGTCGGAGACGGCCTTCATGGTCGAGTCCGTCGTCGAGTGGCTGGAGCACCACGGAGACCGCCCGTTCTTCGTCCACGCCTCGTTCATCCGTCCCCATCCCCCGCGGCGGAATCCGATCGGTTACCACGACCGCTACGACGCCGACGACCTTCCGCCCTTCGTGGCGCGCCCCGACCAGGGCCGAGGAGGCGGCCGCTGCACCCGCTCAACCAGGTGCTGATGCATCTACCCCGGGCCGGGGCGCCCGAGGACGAGGGTGAGCGCCGTCAGATGCGGGCCACCTACTACGGGGCCATCGACGAGGTCGACGACCAGCTGGGCCGGCTGTTCGCCTACCTCGACACCTCGGGCCTGGCGGACTCGACGCTGGTGGTGCTGACCAGTGACCACGGCGAGATGGGTGGCGACCACTGGCTGTTCGAGAAGCTCGGCTACTGGGACGAGTCGTTCCACGTCCCCCTGATCATCCGGGACCCCGACCGGGGCGCCGACGCCCGTCCGGGGCGGGGTGGTCGACGCCTTCACCGAGTCGGTGGACGTGCTCCCCACCATCTGCCGGTGGCTGGGGATCGAGGTGCCGCTCCAGGCCGACGGGTTCGCCCTCCAGCCCTTCACTACCGGAGTCGGGACCGGGGACGACGGACTCCCGGCCGCACTGGCGCACCGAGGCCCACTGGAGCTGGCACTTCTCCAACCCGGCCACCAGGGTGGCCGAGCCCTACTTCGGGATTCCCATGGCCCACTGCTCCCTGGACGTGGGCCGGGGTCCCGAGGTCAAGTACGTCCAGTTCGCGGCCGACGCCGCCGGTGCTGCCCCCCCTCCTGTTCGACCTGGCCAGCCGACCCCGCCCAGCTGCACGACCTGGTGGCCGGGGGAGGGGCGGCGGAGACGGCCTGGCGGGCGGCCCAGCGGCTGCTGCAGTGGCGGATGCGCAACGACGACCGGCAGCTGTCCGGCACCGTGCTGACAGCCGACCGACGGCCCGGTGACAGCCCGCGACGAGTGGCGCTGAGGGCGCCCTCAGCGGACCGGGGTGTGTGCGTCCAGTGTCCCGTCCCGTCCACGTCGGGTCGCGCCGGGCTGAGCTGAGCCCTACGTCCCTCCGGCGAGGAGGAGACCGGGAAGCTCGGCCACCGAATCGATGAGATGGGTATGGGGTGCCTGCGACAGCTCGTCTCTCGAGTGGGCACCGCTCAGCACCCCGATCACCCAGGACGCTCCCGACCGGGTTCCGGCCAGCAGGTCACTGGTGGTGTCCCCGACCACCGCCACCTCGGCCACATCGTCGATGCGCAGCCGGAGCACGGCGGTGAGGATCATGTCCGGCCAGGGCCGGCCGCGACCGGCGTCGGCGGGCGAGAGGGCGAGGTCGACGGCCCCCTCCCACCCGAGAGCGGCGATGATCCGGTCCCGGGTGGCGGGCGAGAAGCCGGTGGTCAGGCAGATCCGCATGCCGGCTTGCCGGAGGGCGGCCAGGGCCGACTCGGCGCCGGGAAGGGGCAGCACCTCGCCCCGGTCGACCGCCTGGTCGAAGGCGCCCTCGAAGGCCACGTTGGCCTGCTCGGCCCGGTGACGGTCGCCCCCGAGCAGCTCGGTGAACACGGTGATCTTGGACTGTCCCATGGTCCGACGGATGTAGCCGGCGGGATCGTCCTCGAGATCGCCGGCGGTGAGGCCCACGGCATCGAGGGCTCGCTGGAAGGCCTCCTCGACGGCACCGCCGTCGGCCACGGTGGTGCCGGCCATGTCCAGGGCCACCAGTCGGATGGTGAGGGTCATGCCAGCACCTCCTCCCAGGTCCGCGTTTTGCGATAGCCGGGGAGAGTGTCATCCCCCGGCCGGCCGGACCGGTGACCAGCATGACATCGGTGGCCAGCCGATGGGAGCAGTAGACGGTTCCGTCGGTGGTGAGGGAGTAGACGCCGGCCCAGCGACGCACCACCGGGGGGAGCTCCCAGCCCAGGATGGGCTCGGCCCGGGCACCGAGCTGCCCGTAGGGGGCCTCATCGACGGCGAAGTCGAACGGCTCCTCGTAGACGTGGGTGTCGCCGATGGTGAGGCCTCCCCCGGCCCGCTGCACACACAGCAACTGCATGCCCCACTCGGCGCTCCCGGCTGCCGGGGCGGGAAGTGCGGCGCGACCGGGCAGGTCGAAGGCGGGGTAGTAGCGCATGGAGTCACCGTCGGCCAGGGCGGTGGTCAGGTATCGAGGCGTGGGGGCGGTCTCCATCATCTGGAGCCGGCACCGGCGTAGCGGGGCGGCCGCCACGACGGTGCCGATGCGACCACCCAGTCCCGACAGTCGGTCGCCCACGCACAACAGGACCAGCGACCCCGGGTGACGACCACCCCGGTGGTCGACGACGGTGGCGCTCTGCGAGCCGGAGTATCCGGCCGATTCGACCTCCACGGCCTCCCGGCCCGGGAGCCACCGGTAGGCCTCGGTCGAATGCATGGTGCCGAGGATGCCGCCGCCCACGATCACCACCCGTTCCGAGGTCATTGCCGGTCGATCGTAGTGAGAGAGGCTGTCCGGGCCGGGAGCCGGGAGCTCCCCGCGATCCCACGGCCAGGATCGAGCCCTGGCCCCAGCCGTCCCCCGGCCAGCCCGGGTCGGCTAAATTGACGGTTCGCCCATTCGGGGGTGGCGCAACTGGCAGCGCGCATGATTCTGGTTCATGAGGTTGGAGGTTCGAGCCCTCCCCCCCGAGCGCACGTGGCGTCCCCGTTAGGGACGTGGCAGCAGGCCCGCTCCGCCAGGGGAGGGCACAGGTCGGTTCCGTGAGGGGCGGACCGCACAGGGTCCCATCGTCTAGAGGCCTAGGACACCACCCTCTCAAGGTGGAGACACGGGTTCGAACCCCGTTGGGACTGCCAGGTCAGAGGCACTTTCTGACACCGACCGGTCAGCGATTCGTACTTTTCCAACAATCCTGCCAACATAGTTGGCCATGGGCCGACGGCAGTGAAGGGCAACAAGCGGTACCGGGATGGGGCGTGGCGGCTGACGGTGGCGGCCGGATCGGATCCGCTGACCGGACGACGCCGGACCGTATATAAGACGGTCCACGCACCGGACAACCGGGCCGGGGCGAAGCAGGCGGACGCCGAACTCGCCGAGTTGATCGTGGCCGTCGAAGCCGGACGCCATCCCGAGGATGATGCGCCGAGCGGTCGCGGGCCCACGGTCGCCGAGTTGGCCGCGGCATGGCAGGAGGCGAACCGGTCTCGTCGCGACCGCCGCAGCGAGGACTGGATCGGCTGGTCGCCCAAGACGGCGAAGACGGTGGCCGATAACTTCCGCTTCCACATCGAGCCGACCATTGGAACGTGGCGGGCGGACCAGGTGACTGGCCTCCACCTCGACCGGCTCTACCGGAAGCTGGAGGACGAGACCGGGCTGTCTCCGAGCGCGATCGCCCGTTGTCATGGGCAGATCCGGGCCATGTACAACTGGGCCATCCGCAAGCGGATGGTTACAGCGAACCCGGGCCTCGCCGCCGATCCGCCCAAGGTGAAGCCCCGGCAGCTCGACGTGCCGTCGATGACGCAGGTCCGATCGGTGCAGCAGAAAGCCACCAAGGAGTTTGCAGCCTTCATCCAACTGGCAGCCACCGTCGGTGCGAGGCGCGGCACGTTGATCGCTCTGCGGTGGGGCGACACCGATCTCGACCGGTCCACCATCACGTTCGCCCGGGCAATCACCGAGTCGAAGGACGGTCCGGTGGAGAAGGGGACGAAGTCGGAGCGCACGTACACGGTTCGGCTCGGACCCGACACGAAGGAGGTGCTCACCCAGCACAAGCGCCGGGCCGAGGAGCGGGCGAAAGTGGTGGACGTCCCGTTTGGGAAGGACTCCTTCGTCTTCTCCGACGACGGCGGGGTGGGTCACTGGAGTCTGGCCTGGCCGTCGCATGCCTGGCAGCGCTACAGCAAGAAGGCCGGGGTACCTCTTGTGCGATTGCACGACCTGCGGCACACCGCGGCAAGCCAGATGCTGATGGCGGGCGTACCCATCTCGGTGGTCGCTGAGCGCCTCGGCTGTACCGAGGGCAATATTCTGCGGACGTACCGGCATTTCATCCCAGGCTCGGACCAGGGTGCCGCTGAGCTGATGGACCGGCTGTTCAGCGAGTCGGAGACCGGGGATGTCGCGCCAGAAGAGCCGATCTGAACTGGTGCTTCATTGAAGCTGTTCTCTCGGAGCCTCTTGTAGGTCACGAGGCCACCGAGCGATTGGACTGATGGCGCAATGGAGTCCCATTGGGTGGGTCGGCCCGAACGGACCCTTTCTCAGGGGATGCCTCGGCTGACTCGATCAATCGATCGAGCGCCCGCCGGGGAATGAGTATTTTGCCACCGACGTGGGGAACACGAGGAAGCGCCCCTCGCCGCACAATTCGGCCAACGGTGTCCTCCGAGACCTGAAGCACCTCTGCCGCTTCCGCGACCGTGTAGACGGCCGGCTCGCAGACACTCAGCCGGCTGAGATATGGACCGAGACTGCGCCCGATTGCCCTCTCGACGGCCGCCTCGATCAGTACCTCCATTCCGGACAGGGTCGATGGTGGTCCGCCTTCGAAAGGCCGAACCATTGACGTCGGTGAGATTGGAGTCGTCGTCACGTCGTCTCGTCTATTTCCACGGCCGGCGAGGTGTAGTCCCGAAGGCCTGTCGTTCTGCGCCGAGCATCCGAATAATCGGGGAGTTCATGGCGACCACGATGAAGGATGGGGCTCATGAAAACCCTCATGAAAACCCTCATGACGGGAAGAAGATCGCGAAATCTTCGCCACCGGACAAAGCGCCAGGTCAGAGCTTTAGTGAATCCGAGGGATGCCAAAATACCTGGTCAGAGGGTTCATGGTTGGGACCATGAACCCTTCATGATGACGGGACAGGACTGCTGTGTTGGTCAACGTTGCCCTCCGCGTAGTTCGATGAAGACTGACAAAATGCCTGGTCAGGGGGCTCATGATTGAGACCATGAGCCCCTCATGGTTCGTCGAAGGCTCGGCGAGAGCGGCGGCAGGTGTCGTAGTGCCGACGGTTGCTCGTCACCACGCTGCCGCCGTTCAGTATCTGATCGGTACTTGTGGCGCAATCAAGCTTCTGGTCCCTGTCTGAGCTGGTGTCACCTTCGTCAGCCGTCAGCTTGCAATTGAACCTCAGCCGACAGGACCAGGCAGCCTTCTTGAGTATCAAATCAAGAGAGTGAATCGATCGCTGTCAGCGGGATGCTGGACACCGAACTACTCCCCACGGATGTACCGATCTCGGATCATGTCGAAGATGGGATCTGCGGTCACTGGGGTATAGGGCGGTGACCGGGTGAGGCAGATGAAGTCGAAGGGCTGGTCGGCCTGGTACTGCTTCCCCTGCACTCTTCGAAGCGGTACTCGCGGCTCCTGGGAAACTGTAGGATTTGGCCGCCTTCCGTGTTGCAGCCGTTCGATGTCTGCGGTCGTTACGGGAGTCAGATGGATGTGGTCAGCGTGCGAGTCGAACCCCTCCATAAGATATGGGGCAAGATCATCCCCGCCTCCCTCGCTGAATACGTAGTCGAGCTCAGATATCCACCTGTTGGCAACGGCAAAGGCGAGGTGATTGCCATCACCCAAGCCCCCCCAAGCGTCCTCGGCACTGGTCACTGGATACCTGCGTTCCTCTGGGGACTTCAGCAGAAGCGACGTCAGTATGTAGACGTAGGAGGTGTCTCCCAGGCCGAGGTCGGCGTGGGCGTCCACGTGGGTGACGTGGAACGGGGGAACGAGAACACCAGCGTCAATCGCATCTCGCCATAGAGGGAACAGCTCGCCATGGTTCTCAGTGATGAATCCGGGCAAGGGTGCGGACACTCCGCATTGCCTGTCCAGGAATGACCTCACCTCGGATTCCGGCCAGACCGGATGCTCGTCAGGGTCGCATCGCTCCTGTGACGGAGGCCAATACACGGGATCCTCTACGAAGAAGTCCAGATCTATGTCGAGGATCCTCTGCATCAGAATGCCTGGATGGTCACTCAGTCGTCCGGCGCGTCCACGACCTCGCCCGTTGCGAGTCGGACGAAACCCCGGGCGGCTGTCATTCTGCGTTCGGCCATCCCCGATTCGATCTCCTCGTGCCTGATGACGAATTGTGCAGATGCGTGCGGTCTCACGCTAGCGGGGAGCGTCTTGTCGTCTGGATAGAGGGCATCGCACGTCTGGCCGGCCGTGTTTCTCAAGTGAAAGCCCCGCATGACGACGGTCGCCTCCATTCTTCCGACATTTGTTGCTGACAGAGCCATTGTCCAAGGTCCATCCGGAACGGAGATAAAGGTCCCATTGGGCGCCTTCATCGACACCGGCGCAGCAAAGGTCGACACTCTGATGACGGGTCCGGACCGTCTCCAAGTACGAAACTGCCAGTAGAGGGTAGGCCAGCAAGCACGACGGCGATGATCGCGATTGCAAGCGCAATCTCTCTAGCCTCCCATCCTTTGGGTGTCGACCTGGCCCATAGCTCGACTGCCGCCCACCTTCACCGACTGCCCCACTCTGCGCTCGCAGCGGCGCACAAATCTTGGTGTCAGTGTGACTAGCGGTTAAAGCCGTCGGAGGTGGGGGCGATCTGATCCGACGGGTGGCCGAGCTGGCGGAAGAGCTTGGCGGTGATGATGATCACGTCCCGTGAAGTGGTGTCACTGACGGGGTCCACGAGAGCGGGTCAACTCCAATCTGACCTTGGTGCACCCCCTGGGATTCGAACCCGTAACCTGCGGAGAAAGAGAGTGAATCGATCGCTGTCAGGGGCATTCTGGAGAACACTAAAGGTACGCTGAACAGGTCTTATCAAATTAACCGAATTGGCGTCCCTGTTCGGAACCTGCAGAATTATGGGTTTCATTATGGGTTTTCTAACCTGCGGGACTGTGGAGATCCGTTTGCTGCCGCACCAAAACAGAAGAAGTCCGTAGGCGGGCCAGCGAATGCGCCTTCATGGCGGAGGGGAGGGGCCCGATGGCAGGGGCGGTGCGTAGGGCTGCATAGGGCGTGCGCTGTGCAGACGTCCTGATCACACTTTGGCCGTACGTGTCTGAGATGGGTCATCTTGACCTGCACTGTCAATGAACGTCGACATGTGGTTCTTGTCAACGCTCGATGACATGTTATACTTGTCAACGATCGACGACATATAGGTAAAGTCATCGTTCGTTGACAAGGTGGTTCCGATGAAAGTCAATTCCATGCGAGACGTGGCGGCAGCTGTTCGAGGTCGCCGCAAGGACCTCGGCCTCAGTCAGGCCGACCTGGCCGCTCGCGTGGGCGTCTCCCGAGCCTGGATCAATGCAGTCGAGGCCGGAAAACCCTCAGTGGAGTTCGACCTGGTCCTGCGGCTCCTCGATCATCTCGGCCTCCGCCTGGACCTTGCCAAGGCAGGAAACCTTGGCGACGTCTTCAAGGGCAGGTCGGTCGACCTGGATTCCGTCCTCGACGAGTACCGCGACCGATGACGGACTCCCTGCTCGTCGTCCTCGACGACGTCATCGCTGGCACCTTGGAACGGCTTCCGGGCGGGAGGCTCCGGTTCGACTACACCGAGGAGTACCGGGACCGCCCTGGAGCGACGCCGATCTCGCTGTCAATGCCGCCCCAGGTGCGATCGCATTCTGACCGGATTATCACTTCCTGGCTATGGGGTCTCCTCCCGGACAACGACGCCGTTCTGGCTCGCTGGGCCCGCCAGTTCCACGTTTCGTCGTCCTCGCCGTTCTCGCTACTGGCAACCCAAATCGGAGAGGACTGCGCAGGGGCGGTCCGCTTCGCCCCACCGGAGGAGATTGACCGCGTTCTGGCACGCCCAGGCGGGGTTACCTGGCTCACCGAGGACGAGGTAGGAGAGCGCCTGCGGGACCTTCGCGAGGACTCGACGTCCTGGCTCGGCCGGTCCTTCACCGGCCAGTTCAGCCTCGCCGGAGCGCAGGCGAAGACGGCTCTGCTCTTCAAGGATGGGCGTTGGGGTGTTCCATCCGGCTCCACCGCGACCACCCACATCCTCAAGCCTGCGGTTGCCGGGCTTGACGACCACGATCTGAACGAGCACCTCTGCCTCGACGCCGCCCGACGCGCCGGACTGGTTGCTGTCCGGACGAAGGTCAGCCGGTTCGGCGACGAGTCCGCCGTCGTTGTCGACCGCTACGACCGGCGGGAGGTGGGGGATGAGATCATCCGGGTTCATCAGGAGGATCTCTGCCAAACGCTCGCACTCCCGCCGTCGCTCAAGTACCAGAATGAAGGAGGTCCAGGTCCCGCCGACATCGCCAAGCTCTTCCGCAGTGCCATGCCGCCGCGGGCTGCTGACGATGCCGTCTGGCGGTTTGCCGATGCCTTGATCTGGAACTGGCTCATCGCGGGAACCGACGCTCACGCCAAGAACTACTCCCTGCTTCTTGCCCAGGACCAGGTCCGCCTCGCGCCACTCTACGACGTCGCCTCGGCGCTTCCCTACGACATACACGAGCGGAAGCTGAGGTTCGCCATGAAGATCGGCGGCGAATACCGGGTCTTCCCATTCCGGAACACATGGCCCGAGGCCGCCCGGGAACTCGCTCTGGACGCTGATGCCCTTGTGGGCAGAGTTCGAGACCTTGCCGCCCTTGCCCCAGACGTCTTTGCCGATGCCGCTAAGGCCCCAGACGTCGAAACGCTGGGTCGCCCCTTGCCGACCCGTCTGGTCGACCTGATCGCCGACCGGTCCGAGCGGTGCAGTCAGCTTGTTGGAGGTTCCGCTCCGACAACGTGACGGAGTTGGCCCCCCTGGGATCTTTCTACCGAGGCCCCGGTACCGATTACTTCGAGCTTCGTCGCGATCCGCCAATTGAGGTAGAGCGGCTCCAGCACCGGATCGAGGCCCTCGGGTTCGCCGTCACCATCACCCAAAAGGTGGCGTAGGTGCGGGCCCGCTGATTCCCTTCGCACCCGAGTCCGGCTTTACATTTCGCCGAGGGAACCGGGAGCTATTCCGGCCGGTCGAGGGATGCCGGCCGGAATATGAATACACGATGCGGGCCGTCCCGTTTGACACCCCGGTCCCGGGATGGTCTCCGGGCGGGTCCTACGGTGACCCCGGTATCTATCCTGCTCATTTGTCCTGTGGCCGGTCCACTTGGTTCCCGGTGCCGTTCCGCTTGCGGGACGTCTTCGATTGTGGTGCGTCCAGGCACTTCAGGGCTAGGGCTGCGGTTGCCAAAATCAGCGCTCGCTGAAAAGCACCCTTGCTACCTGGTGTGATCACTGATGAAGCTGACCGACTGGCTGATCATCTCCGGCGGCCAATCATCGTGGCTACCCTCCCAGAACATCAGCCGCTTCTTGCTACCGGGGACCCGGTCAAAGAGTGCTTGAGTCCCATCCGATGGGAAGACCTCGTCCCTGGTCTTGTTCAGCATGAGAACATGGGTCTTATCCAGCTTCGATGCAGCGTCAAGGAGTACGGAGGCAAGCTGCGGGTCGTCGATACCGCCACCGGTGGGAATGCCGCCGACTGCGAACACTGCTGCTCTTATTGACGGCATCGCCGCAACCGTAGGGACGCCGAAGATCACACCCATCGAGAACCCGACGTAGGCGACCGGGGGGCCGATGGACGAGAAGGCATCGGCCGTAGTGCGCCAATCGCGAATCATCCGATCGACGGCGTTCGAGTGCCACCCCCGAGGCACGTTCGCATTGACGCCTGGGGGTTTGCGTTCTCCGTGGTCCACAGCGTCGATGCAGACCACAGCAAGCCCTGTCGCCTCGGCATAACGGCGTGAGAGATGCACAAACCGTTCGGAGTCTTTTCCGTGGCCGCCACCGTGACCAAGAAGCAGGAGAGCGGTCGCCTTGCCTGGGTCGTAGACCCTTGTCGGGATCCCCTGAGTTTCGGTCCGCTCTTCCCGCACTTCGGGGACACTACTGACCCTGAGTGCAGCGTGGAGCTTGTCGGCGGAATCCCGAAATGCCGGGAGCCAGGCGACTATCACGATGGGAGATCGGCGTCTGTATCCGAGTGTCCCTATCCCGTCACGGACCTGGGAAGGCTGCAGAGAACGCATTGCCGAACTCCTGATCCCCCCTGAGTTGTGGCGAATCCGTGAAGGGTCTCCCAAGCAGAAGTGCCAGCAAGTCTCGACTGGTGGCTTCAATAACCGCAGTCGCTGGGGTTGTGGAATCGGCTGGCCGCGATTCAACGACGTCTCCGCTCACCGAGACCGAATACGTCGGTCCGTCGGTCGCAATCAGGAGCCATGTGCCCTGTAGCGAACGGTCAATCTCACGATGATTGGCACGTCGAAAGCTGAGCCGTCTGAGCCGAATCCGCAGCACCGTTCTGACGAAGAGATCGCTCCAGTCGTCCAGCCCGAGGTCCAGATCGGTGCCGTGGACCTCGACCTCAGTCAGCCTCAGTAACGGAAGTCCCGAGATCGGAACAGTACCGAGGTCAGGGTTGTCATCCGGTTCTATGACCTCCCGTTCCCACGCTTGGTCATCGAGATCGTCCCAGAGCTGCTCCAACTTCATGCTTTGCTGACGGAGTGACTCCACGACGTCAAGCGGGTCCTCGCCGACGGCGGGTTCGAGCGTCAGGGGGCGCTGTGATGCACGTCCGGCTGGGTAGTAGGCCACCTTCGCACCCGAGATGCCAGCCGATGTCATGCGAACTAGGGCCTCGGCTCCGTATCGGAGATGGCATGCGATCGTGAGCCGGGTCCAGCCCGGCAGCGTGGTGGGAGCCGACAAGGCGTGTATGCCCCCGCCGTTGAGGGCATCAACAATCGCTGCCGTTCGTCGAGTGCTCGCAGCAACGAGCCTCTTATTCAGATCCGTGGGTGGAGCCACCTGGTCAAGTATGTCGGCCCGCTGGCTGTCCAGGTAGCCATGCCCACAACGCCGGCTGGGGATCGATATCCATACCGACGCTGGGCCTCGCTCTTACTCCAGCAAGCAGTTCGAATCGCTTCATGTGCCCGTAGGCCGATCGGGCTGTGAGGCACGCCGTTGAGTCGCGAACCCGCTTCGGCATCACCCGGTGTTTGCCGATCGGGGGCCTCGACTATCGGCGAGAACCGGAGAATGTGACCACGATTGAGCCACCGTCATTGAGGGAACGCCATCGCAGTCCAAGCTCTTGAAGTCGGTCGTGGATCGCAACGATGGCAGCGGGAGTGACGCCGTCCGGCAAGCTGAAGCCGAGTTGTTCGGCGATCTCACCGATTGGTCGTGCCCCCGACCGTCGGCGAACCTGCTCGACTTCCACAGCAGGATCAACCAATAGCGCCACCGCTTCCTCGGCTTGGGTCAGACCGGTGAAGGCAACCCCGGGCTGTTCCACGAGGGGCTTGCCATCACGCATCAGCGTGGGTTCATTGTTGACCAAGCCCACGTCGACGTGCTGATCGACAAGCCCCCAGAAACCCGATGCCAGTCCCAAGCCGTCCTCGACGACGAGGTGGCATAGGTCGTGGGGAAGGCCATCGCCGTAGGTCGGGAAGTCCCATCCGGTCGAGGTCCCATCGCTGCGCGTGACGTAGACACGATCACGGCCGCCCCGATTTCGGACGAAAGAGACCTCAAGCACTCGCCCATGATGCCCGGGTCCTGTGCATCAATCCACCGCTCAGGGCGACCGGGCTGGCGGTGACACCCGACACCGGTCTGATCATGTCGTCGTGTAGAAGATAGAGCGTGGTGCTCCAATGAGCGAAAGAGTGAATGCGGCCTCGACCAGAGTCGTTCGCTCTGATGGACCGACGAGAGCTCCGGCTCCCGGTCGGCGCGACCGAGGTCGACGCCTCGGTGTTCGTGGTGGCCGGCTGATTGCCGGCGCGGTAGTTGTCCTGGGTCTGGCCGTTGGCGGCGTCGCCTTGGTTGGCCGGGTTCACAATGCGGGACCGGTGGTGGTGTCGCGTTGCAGCTTCGGCTCGATGGCGGATTCCGCTCCGTACTCGATCACGCCAGATCAGGCGCAGAATGCGGCGATCATCGCGGCGGTGGCGTTCCGCATGGGCCTGGCGGACCATGCGGTGACCGTCGCCTTGGCGACATCGATGCAGGAGACGGACCTTCGGAACCTTCCCTATGGAGACCTCGATTCTGTCGGCCTCTTCCAACAACGACCGTCCCAAGGGTGGGGCACGCGTGAGCAGATACTCGATCCCGAATACGCCGCATCAGTCTTCTTCGACCATCTCACCCAAATCGCTGATTGGCAGGCAATGCCGGTCACCGATGCGGCACAACTCGTCCAACGCAGCGCTTCCCCGGATGCTTACGCTGCCTGGGAGACCGAAGCACGGTCGCTGGCCAGAGTTCTCACCGGTGAGGTTCCGGCCGGACTCTCCTGCAGTCTTGCTGGATTCAGCGGAGCTGCTCCCTCCGCTAACGCGCTCAACCAGGCATTGACCACCGAAGCAGGAGCTCAACTACTGGGAGTTCCGCTCTCCACCAAAACTGGGTGGCAAATAGCCAACTGGGCCGTCGCTCATGCCTATAGCTACCACCTCAGCTCCGTTGCCTTTGGCGGAATGGTTTGGACAGTGGCATCGGGCACCTGGGCACCGACCGCTGCATCCGGGCCGCAGACTGCCCTGAGCACGGTGGCTGTGACCTAATTTGGGTGCAATCGCCATGGGGCGTTGTCTCGGCGGTGGATCGGTGGGTCACCGATTGATGCTGTGTGCAACCGTGGCGAGGGATCCAGCAGTCTCGCGCCCGGATCCGGCTGCGCGCACCTGCAGCAAGAGCAACACCGACCGCTAGAGGATCCTTGCGGAGACGAGATAGTGACCACGCCAGTCCTGCCCACTGAGGAGGCAGCAGCACGGATCGAACAATGAAGCGCCCGGACGAGTGAGCGGGCGGGGGTCGCATTCCACTCGCCCCGAGTTGGCCGATCTGTGGTCGGAGCCCGCGCAGCGGCTGTAACAGGGGCCGCAGGCCGACTCGACTCACTTCGTCGTAAAGGCGGCACAGAACGCAGCGCGAGAATTACGGGCGGTCGCCCCCCTCGCCGCAATGCAGAACGGCACCTCTATGCGCGGTAAATCACCTCGGGCCGAGGGTCAGAGGCCCGATAACGCGTGCGTGCACACGAGCGCTGCAATCCTCAGCGAGGATCCAGATTCAGCCGTAGGCCTATCCAGTCAGCGGTGGCGTCCAGCCAGGCTCGGCGGACGTTGCCAAGGAGATGATCACCGCCATCGATGAGCACAAGCTCTGCGTCCGCGGCCATGTCGACGGTGTCACGGGCTTGGTCTGGGGTGGGAAGGACGTCGGCGCTGCCGGTGACGACCAGCATCGGTTGCCTCACCCGCCCGGGGAGATCCGGGAGGGTGATGGCGATGTCGCGGGTGAACTGTTCGGGCTGCGGTTCTGCTTCCGCATCGGATGATGAGGGTGTCGACGACGAATGGCGGCATGTCTTGCCAGGCGGGAAGCGGGTAGGCGCCACTGATCGTGGCCACAACAGCGATGCGCCCATCGACGGCAGCCGCTTGCGTGGTATACAGACCACCGAGGCTGAGTCCGATGAGCGCCACCCGTCGCATATCCACCTCACCGGTATGGGCGAGGTGATCGAGCACGGCACTGCACACCGGGTGATACTGCGCTTGTGGCGGCGTGTCTGCCAGTTCTCCCTGCCCTGGGCCGTCAAATGCAACGACGGCTACTCTGCGGGCAATCAGAGCGTCGGCGAGGTCCAGGAACTCCGCCCGGCCCGAGTCGAGACCAGGGACAAGCACCGCGACCGGTGGGCGAGGGGAGCTCGCTGAACCTCTCACCGGCATCCGTAACTCCCCGACGATTCGGGCTGTGGAGTCATCTCCAATGATTTGTATGACGTGACCGTCGAGGCCAAGGTTGCGGCGTAGCTCGAGAGGACGTCGCAATGCGATGGCGGCGTCCTTGTCACTCCTGACAGCAGCCGACGCATCCGGGTGGGGCAGGGTGTTGGCTATGTGCCCGCACGCCGCTGCGAGCCGCCACTCGTTCAACGCGGTCACCAGGTGACCCTCGTTCTCGGCGGCGTCCGCGATCGACGCGTGCAGCCGGGCCGCCTCGGAGAACGCACCGAGCCAGTCGCTCAGACTGTGGAGGGAGCTGGTGAGCTGATCGTACTCATAGCCGTCTACCCCAGCACCGAGCGCCCGTGACCTGCAGGCGGCCACGATCGTTGAAGTGATAGACGCATCGTCGACAAACCAACTCATGGCGAAACCTCTCTTCTGCTCGACTTCGCCGGCCACAGGCACATCGAGGCAGCGCGACGAGCCGGCCTCCGTCCGAGGCTCACGATGCGCCATTTCCTGTCTCTTCTGTTGCTGACCATCCTCCATCCAGCGAGTGACCGGCACTGGCCGCACTCGAGGGGAGGGTGAGCACGACGTTGCCCCGAACTGTCCTGTCCAACATCGCATCGATGGCCTCTGCCGTCTGCCCCCAGTCGGCGACGAGACCGATTTCGGGGTGGAGATGGCCGGTTTCGACCAGCCGCACCAGGGTGGCGAGGTCGTCGGCATCGCTGCTGGCGCTGTCGGCATAGGCGAACTTGCGAATGGTGCCGCTCATCCCGCCGCTCCAGTCGAAGAAGTCGATCGTCGGTGCAACCCTGCTGGCTTGGCCGAACCAGACGAGCAATCCATCGTCTGTGAGCTTGGCCCACACTGCAGCCGTTGTCTCCCCGCCCACCGAGTCGAGGCCGACCTCGTATCGCCCGGGAGCCTCGGTGACACGGCGCACGGACTGTGTGGCGCCGAGATCGACGAGGCGATCGCCCCGCTCCTCCGAGGCCGTCACCACGGTGATGTCGGCTCCTTGAGCTGCGGCGAGCTCGACGAAGTAGTGGCCGACTCCGCCCGATGCCCCGGTGAGCAGGAGCCGTCGGGAGGCCAGAGGGCCCGTGACACGGGTCAGGCGCAGCGCGGTCAGCCCCGCCAGCGGTAGCGCCGCTGCCACCATGAACTCCAAGTCGACGGGAAGCACGGCCACTCTGTCGAACGGCACCGCTACCCGCTCGGCCCATCCGCTCCGCTCCGGATGGGCCACGACCCGTTCGCCGACCCCGGGGCCACGCCCTGACGATGCCGCTTGCACTACGACTCCAGCGACGTCCTTGCCGGGTCGCCAACCTACCGGCGGTTCTTCAAGGAGGAAGGTCTCGCCCCGGTTGGGCGAGAAGGACTCGACGGCGACGATGAGCTCGTCGGGGCCTGCCTGCGGTTCGTCCACCTCGGCGAGCTCGACACTCGGAGTTCCGGTTCCGACCGGTACAAAGGCTCTCACGTGCACATCATGGATGATTCACTCTCTATTGGGAAGTAGACAGTTTCTAGTGCTATACACACCCAATGGTGACTAATGCTCGCGACCTGGCGTCTTCTGACGGGCGCTACGACGTCATGGCCGCGACATGTCCCACCCGCCAGGTCATCGGTCGAGTCGGTGACAAGTGGACCTTGCTGGTCCTCTACGCCCTCGGCGGGAGCACCCTGCGCTTCTCTCAGCTCCGCGCCGAGGTCGAGGGGATTAGCCAAAAGATGCTCACCCAGACCCTGCGGGCACTGGAACGAGACGGGCTCGTTCGCCGGCACGTCTATGCGACGATCCCGCCCAAGGTCGAGTACTCCCTGACCCCCCTCGGACAGAGCCTGAGTGGGGTCATCGCCACGGTGCGCCACTGGGCGTATGCCCACATGGACGAGATCGACGGAGCCCGTCAGGTCTACGACGAACGTAAGTCGAGGATCGACCCCGCCTCGTAGCTGCCGTCCACGATGTGGGCCCGTGAGTCGTGGAGGCCCCTTGCATCCAAGCTCGGTGATGCACTCGACCGCGTCGACAGTTGCTCTGATCCGGAGAGGGTGCTGATTCCTATGCACCGCCGTGGTCTTGAAGGCGAGATATCGATGCGGTCCGCTGTTCTCCTACTGGGCGCAGGTCCGGTCAACTGCGACGAGTGGGTGTTTTGCGTCCGTAGGCCGATGCCCAAGCGGACTCCTGGATGTCTGTCCTATTGGATCTCGACGACCAGAGCGATTTTGGGCTGCGCACTCCAAGCGAGTAATCCCACGTGGCACACTCTTCACCATGAGCACACCGGAGCCACTCGGGTTTGCCAACGAGTGGATCGCAAATTGGAACGCTCGAGACGTCGAGGCCGTCCTGTCCCACTATGCGGACGATGTCGTGTTTTCCTCCCCGACCGCCGTACGATTCGTCCCCGAGAGCGGCGGCATTGTCCACGGCAAGAATGCTCTCCGCAACTACTGGGCACTTGCCCTCGGAAGGAGTCCCGACCTTCACTTTGAGCTGGTTGGTACCTATGCGGGTATCGACACGATCGTGATGCACTACCGAAATCAGCTGGGTGCCCTGGTCAACGAGGTGGTGACATTCCGCGGTGAGTTCATCGTGGCCGGACATGCGACGCACCTGCTGAGCTGACACCCCGTGCTGCGGCTCGACGAACAGTCCGTCGTAAGCCGATCGGCTAGCGGTGCACGAGAAGGTGCTTTGTCCACGCCGGCGTGGCGACTATGAACACCGCCTAGCGGTCACTGGCTACGTATCGGTCATCTCGGGTGAGAAACGATCGGCGTGTTCTGACCCGCGGCCAGCCTCCATTGCCCGGCTCGCTCCACGAGCACGTAAAGGGCCATCTCGGAGAACCCACCGTCACCGTCAGCGTCCAAGTCGTTTCGGCAGACCTGAGCGATGATGACTCCATCCGTGGGGGCCATTGTCTGGACGACCTCGTAGCGGGATGCAGGGAGGTTGCCTGCAGCCATGATTGAACGGTGGATAGCGTTGAGCGGACCGTGGCCCAGCAATGTGGCTCCGTAGGGGCTGCCCCACAGCACGTCGGCAGCAAAGGAGTCATCGTAGAGATCGGCGTCCGCTCGGTCGAGCCCATTCTGGAGGTTGGCGACGAACGCCTCCGCCGCCTGGGAGCCCACAGTCCGGAACAGCGGATCGTCGAGCGTCGGCCGGTCGGGCGCATCTGCATCCTGGGTCCTGCGGCGGAGGGAGCGCAGGGCCGTCGCCCAACGGGCGAGGTGGCTGAACATCCGCTGGCGCGCCTCGGACTGTGAGGGCCGAGGGTCGAAGCCACCGTCCCTGTAGTCGCCCACAAGGTTGATCGCCACCTGGGGACCGACGCCGGCCATTCCCAGTTCGGCCACGATGGTCCGCAAGTGTTCCACCGCCCGTGTCCCGCCATCGAGGCCGTAGCCGACGAACCCCACGGGCTTGTCGCGCCACTCCCAATAGAGGTGATCGAGTGCGTTCTTCAGGACCGCGCTGGTGGAATGGTTGTACTCGGGGGTGACCAGGACGAACGCGTCGAAAGTCTGCGCCAGCTCTGACCAACTCTTGGTCGCGGCCCCCTGGTAGTCCCCGAAGGCGGCTGGTGTCGGCTCGTCGAGGAGGGGCAGGTCCACGTCCGCCAGGTCGATGAGACAAAGGTCCAGGCCAGGCGCGTCATCGGCGCACACCCACTCAGCGATCGCCATGGATTGTCGCCCCGGTCGGGTGCTGCCGGCGATCACTCCCACCCGCATCCGGTCCGGTATCGGTTCGTTCGCATCCTTTTCTCTCATCACCCCACGGTAAGACCTCAACTTAAGTTGAAGTCAAGGCCCCGAGTCGCTAATATGCCTTCATCGAAGAGGATGAGTGGCACGTCAGTGGTTTAACCGTCGGCCAGGTGGCCGACCGCATGCGCATCGCCTCTTCGGCCGTACGCTGGTATGACGACCATGGGCTCCTGCCGAGCGAGCGCACCGCCGGCAATCAGCGCCGCTTCTTCGCCGACGTACTCTGCCGCGTTGCCATGATCCGCGCCGCACAGCGGGTTGGCCTTTCCATCGATGAGATCCGCCAAGCCCTCACCGCCTTACCACCGCGAGAGGTACCCACACTTGAGGATTGGGAACGACTGGCCGAACACCTGCGAGCGGTGGTCGGCCAACGAATCGACGAGCTCTTCACCATCCTCGACGAACTCGGTCCAGGCACGCCGGCCGGGCGGATTCCTCATCGCCAGACTTCTGGCACCGCCAATAGGGCCATGCACTGACCCGGCAGCGGCGGCGTTCGGCCTGCGCTGTCCCGAGTCGATCAGGTGGCCAGTGATCCTCGACCGCAGTTGGCTTCGCCGATTGTTCCGGCTGACCCCGTCCTTTGAGGTGCAACGCCAGGCCCTCAGGGCTCTACCGGGCCGGCGCTTGACTTCAACCTAAGTTGAGGTCTTAGGGTTCCGGCATGCCCAGTGGCGAGACGAGCCAACCACGATCCACACGACCACGTCGCGGTGACGTCACTGGCGGCGCCGGGCCACCAGGCAGTGACTTCGGGTTCTCATGGGCCGACCGCATTTCGCTATCAGCCGATCTGGTCCCGGAACGTTGACCTTCCACCTAGGGCGCCGGGCTTTCATCGCCACGCTGTCGTTTGTCATGGCCTTCACCGGTGTACTCACCGCGGCCTCGTCCAGCGGCGCGGCCACTGGTGTCGCTGTCAAGGGCAACATCAGAATGCCCTTTGGTCGATTGATCTGCCAACCTGAGGACAACTTCCGGCTCTGCGTGGGGGGCCAAGTTGACGGCCAGGACCGCCGCGTACCCACCTTCGACGGGGTCCCCCTTGATGCCGACCTGGCCCTCCCGGCCACCGGCAGCGGTCCCTTCCCGCTCATCGTGCTCTTACATGGGTCGGGATACTCAAAAGCGATGTATGAAGTGAATAGCGCCGACGACGGCCTCGATGACGCCACGCTCGCTGCCCGTGGATACGCCGTACTCATGTACACCGCCCGCGGGTTCGGGGACTCATGTGGGACCAAGGCCAGCCGGGTCCACACGCCGGACTGCGCCAAGGGCTGGCTTCAACTGGCCGACCAGCGCTACGAGGTCCGCGACACGCAATATCTGGCAGGCGAGCTCGTCGACGAGGGAATCGCCAAGCCCAACATTGCCGGAGCGGGGCTATCCTATGGCGCCGCGCAAGTCCTTGAGTTGGCCACTTTGCGCAACCGAATGCGGCTGACCGACGACAAGTTCGTCCCATTCGTGAGCCCGGTACGCCACATCCCGATGACGGTGGCCGCGGCCTTCGCAATATGGCCCTGGGACGACCTCGACACTGCATTGGCCCCGAACGGTGGATTGTCAACGTCGGCGTACACGCCACCATTGAGCGACCGCGTGCCGATCGGCGTAGTCAAACAGAGCTGGCTGTTATTCCTCAATCGCGTGATCAACGGTCTGTTCGTTGCCGGCTACGTCGCCCCGCCCAACGTGGATCCGCAGTCGAATATCACAGTGTGGGAGCACGAACTCGTGGCCGGAGAGCCCTACGGTCATTCTGTGGCCCAGGCGCTTCAGATCATGCAGCAGTACAAGTCCGCCATCGGGATTCCGCTCTTGCCGGGCGGCCCGGCGCCCACCGCCATCCAGAGCGGCTGGACCGACACGGTCTTCCCGGTGTCCGAGGCGTTGCACTACGCCAACCGCTCCCGCGCCGCCCACTCGAGGTCACCGCAGCTCCTGCTGTTTGCTGGTGTCGGCCACGGCTGGGCGTCCAACAAGACGGCCGACAGTGACTACACGGTCAACGGGGGCCTCGACTTCCTCGACGCGATCATGCTCACCCACAGCACCCCCCCAACCGGCGTCATCGCCATCCCCCAGACCTGCCCGGCCTCGGCGCCCTCCGGTCAACCGCGCCACGCTGGAACCCTCGCGGCGCTCCAGATCGGGTCGATCAGCCTCGGAGGATCAACGCCACAGGTGGTGACTTCCTCAGGCGGTGACCCGGCGGTGTCGGCGGCGCTCAACCCCGCCTACGCCGGAAAGCCTCTGTGCAACCCGATGGCCGCCGCCGTCTCGCCCGGTACCGCTGTCTACGAGACGCCCGTAGGTTCCAAACCCGCCACGATGCTCGGAGCCGTGAACATCCGGCTGCAGATGAAGTTGTCCGGCCACTACCCCGAGCTGGTGGGACGCCTATGGGACGTCTCGGCGAACGGTTCGACTCGCCAGATCGTGGCCCTCGGGGCGTTCCGACCGGTGGTTAACCAGCGACCGGGGTCTACGAGCACCGTCACGGAGAGTGCCGCCTTTGAGCTCAATCCGAACGAGTACACGTTCGCCGCGGGGGATTCGATCGAAGTCGAGCTCGTGGGATCCAGCGCTCCGCTCTTCCGCAAGTCGAACGGTAGGTTCTGGATCACTGTGACTTCACTGCGCGCGTCCGTCCCCCTCGGTTAGCTGTTCTGCCCAACCACATTGTTGACTCGGCTGATGTGTGGGCCAGATCTGTTCCTAGGGGCCCTCAAGGGCCGGTCCCTTGGCCCAAGGCAGTTTCCGATTTTGGGCAGCATCCAGGATCCGAAGTCGACAAGATTGCTTTGCATCCACGTGTGGGTGATGACCGGCCAAGTCGTTGCAGGGCCGTGTGGTCACTACAGCTAGTCCGTGCCAACAATTCGAGGGAGGCCCTTGCATCGTTTCAGCCCTGTCGGACGACAAGAGATTGCAATAGGTGCCCGTTGGCCGATCCCTTAGTGGGCTGCCGAGCTGAGGGTGGCGGCAATGACATCAATGAATCGGAGAATGGCATCAGGGTTTCCGGCCGCGCGCGTCGGGTTGAGCTCTCCGATCGAAAGAGCCCGTAGTCGCGAGTCAGTCGCCGCTAGTCGCAGCGCTTGGCCGAGCTGGTCCAGGGTTGGTCCCGTGTTCCGGCCATCGGTGTTCTCTGCGAGCGGCGCGTCGGTGAAATCAAGGACGTCGACGTCGACGTGAACGGCGAGCGGACCGGGCGGGAGCGCATGGAGCGCGGACGCTGCCGTACCTGTCGGATCGGTAGAGAACGATTCGCTCGAACTGACGTGCAATCCGAGTCTGAGTGCCTGCTCTCGCTCCCACTCGGTAGCGAGACTGGAATCGACGCCGAGCCACGCCACCTGCTTCGGGAGGAGGAGCGGGCGTCGCCCGAAAGCGTCCGCGAGGTCGTCGACGCACCCCGGGAGGGAAAGTCCGTGGGCTAGGCCCATCCAGTCGAGAGCTCCATCTGTGGTGCTTACTGGCGTGTTGAGATCGAACTGCCGGTCGACGTAGAGCAGGCCTGGCACCCCGACGTCAAGCTGTTGGAGCCCGGCCATGACCGCCAGCGCGATCGTACAGTTGCCGCCAAGGACGAGAACCGTGTCGCCGGCTGCGAGCAACGGGCCGATTCGAACGGTAAGCGCCTGAAGACAGGTCACCACTTGCGCGACATTCTGAGCGTAAGGATGTGCGCGATCGGGCTGCCATATCTGCGTCGGCAAGTCTCCGTTGTCATGCACGTCGACTCCCGCACCCACGAGGGCGTCGATCAGACCAGCCGCCCGCAAGGCGGCCGGTGCCTGATCTTGCCCGGCAGCGTAGCTACCAGCGCTATCCGGAACGCCTACGACTGAAAGTCGACTCACTCCTCCGACTTTACGCGGCCTGCGATGGACCCTGGGCACAAGTGGACGACCCAATCAGTCTCCGTCGCCGTTTCATGTCGCTGACGGAACGGTGCCCCTGGACCTATCTCGGTCGCGTCCTCGCAGCCCAGCACTGATGCAGTTCACATATCAAGGCGGCTGGCAGCCTTCCACAATGTGCTCGGACACCGCCCTGAGAGATGGGCCGGCCAGTACCGGATGCCGATCCTTGATCGGACGTCTCGAAGCAGGGGGTTCAGCAATGCGAAGTAATACGCAAGGATTGACCCGAGAATCCAGTGATTCGTCGAAACACTCTGACAGGCTGGTCCGTGAACGGCGGCGCCTTTCTCGGCGCTGGCCGATAATCATCGGCCCGATCAGACCGTCCCGTGCTTCAGCCAGCGTCAGGTGGGAGGAACAGCTCATTGACGATCACGGCAATGCTGGCGTCCTGGCTCAGCGTCGCAGTGGTGACGTCGGGGACGGAGTAGCTGAGCTGGAGCCAGCCCGCGAACGCGGAGTAGGCAATCACAGCTCGGGTCCGGGATTCGCCACCGAAGCCGAGGTCCTCGAAGCAGCGGCAAAGGAAGTCGATACGACGGCCGATCACCCTAGCGAGTACCGGGCCCACGATCGGATCGCTGGCGTGAGCGCTCAGAGTGATGTCGGCGTGGGCTTCGGTCGGGTCGGCGAACGCCAACGTGATCAATGTGCGCAGTCGTTCGCGTGGGTCAGTGTGGTCGAGCACCCTGGTGATCGTTGCGTCGGTGCGTTCCTTTTCCCACTCGCTCAGCGCCGCTTGCAACAGCTCTGCGCGGTCTCGGAAGTGCCAGTAGAAGCTGCTGCGCGCCGCTCCGAGCTCCTTCGCGAGGGAGTTTACGGCCACCTTGTCCGGACCGCCCCTCCGAAGTGCGGACCACGCAGCATCGACCCAGTCCTGTCTTGTCAACGACATCTCCGTACAGTAATGTACCTAAGAGTCAGTACACCCCTGTACGGAGTCAGAGATCGCCATGCACGTCATCGTCCACATCGCCCGAGGTCCCAACTGGCTGAAGGGTCGCCCGGTCCATGAACAGGGCGAACCGGTGGAGGGACATCTGACGGCGATGCGTTCGCTCTACGACGCCGGTCGCCTCCTCATCGGTGGTCCATTCCGAGGGAAGGGCAGAGGTGGGATCGCCGTCCTGCGCGTCGACGGCCTGTCCGCTGCCAAGGTGTTGATGGACGCTGATCCGGCTGTCGTCGCCGGTGTGATGACTTATTCCCTCGATGAGCTGACCGCCGTATTCGACGCCTTCAGCGGCGCGCGTACGAACGGAAAGGCCATTGACGTAGGCCGGATGTTGTCCTGAGGCTGCCATGGAGGCGTTGACGCAGATCTCCGAGCTGCCATACATCGATGAACACGAGACGGTCATCGTGGCCAGTGCAGCTAGTGTGTGGTCCGTCCTGACCGACACACTGGATCAGGCCTTCTCGCGAGTTGGCGTGGCCAGCTACAGCAGAATCGTGGGCTGCGCCGACTGCTCGGCCTCTGGGCCGCGGCCGCTCGCTGAAGGCTCAACGATCCCAGGCTTTCGGGTAGGCACCGTGGTCCCGGGATCTGAACTGGTGCTTGTGGGGCGCCACCGATTCTCGTCCTACGCCCTCATCTTTCGCCTCGAACAGCTCAGTCCGAATCGGTCGCGGCTACGTGCCGAGAGTCGGGCCGCCTTTCCAGGTGTGGCGGGGAGCGTCTACCGACTACTCGTCATTGGCACAGGCGGGCACATTGTTGCCGTGCGGCACATGCTCTCAAGCATCAAACGCCGAGCCGGGCACACTATCTCGGACCTGACATGACAGAACCCGCTTCGGCGAACAGATCCGGATACACCGGAGTGTCCGGCGGACGTAGCGGATGAACTTGATTGCTCATCGCGCGGTTGCCAGTGGCACCTCTTCCTCATCGCCGAGGGAACGGGCTGCGGACGGTTCGACAGCCTGCTCGATCATCGACTCTCGATGCCCGCAGGGGGAACGGCAAACGGCACCGCTCGGCAGGTTTGGCCGGAACCCCAACGGTCGTCACTAGCCGATCCCCCTACGGCAAACCGAGCGATCTGAGCCGCTTGCTGGAGTGAGCAGCTGGCCCAGCGTCGGAATGGATATCGATCCCGCAGCCGGCGATCAGGGACACCCGTGGGGGCTACTTCCCAGCCAACCTCTTGCGCCAACGTGGCATGGTCCGCCCGAGCATTGTCTCTGGTTCGATTCCCTCGCCCTGACAGGCTTCCTTGTACTTCCTGTAGAGACCGAACTGTCGGCTCATCATCCACACGGCTATGACGAGAGCTATGACTGCGAGCGAACCGCAGATCACTTTGACGGGAACCGTGGGCTTCGCCGCAATGATGAGCAGGGGGATAAATCCGGCGAATAGTGCCTCGTAGAATCGCCACCCCCATTTCATCGATTTAGAGAGCAGAACACTGGACCGGGGGACTCCGAACAGCTCGGCTTTGGACTCGTCTCCCGCAAGAACCTTCGACAGATTCTTGCGAACGTACTGTCCAGGGTCGATTCCCTGCCTGACCAGGTCATCTTCTGAGACGCCAAACAACTCCTGAAACCTCTGTTCCTTTGCTACCGATTCGATGTCGGGGACTGCCTCAGGTTCCACCTCGCCAGCATGACCGAGGAGAGCGTCGACCGCCATTGACGAGCCGATCTTCCCACGGGGGGATGGCTCCTCCGAGCCGGGTGAATCGACCGATAACGACCGACAGAACCGGCGTTCGGGGACACCTACCTACGGTGCGATCGTCTTTCCACCCCATTCCTCGGGAGCCATATCTGTCAATGTCTCAGAGAAGGTCCAACGGTGGCCTTCGAGGTCCTCGACGGTGTACTGGCGCTCACCGAAAGGCATGTCAGTTGGCTCTGTAAGAATCCGCGCTCCGACTGATCGAGCCCGTTCACAGTGGGCGCGGCAATCCTCCACCCTCACAAGGACTGAGTGCGTGACCCCATCAGATCGTGGTGGTTTGCGGTCCCCATGCGCGTCTCCCACAATGAGTGCGCCATCTCCGAACTGAAGCTGCGAACGATGGTCCTCGCCGATCTGTACGCGTTCGGAAAATCCGAATGCATCAGCCAGCCAACGCACCGCCTCTCGAACGTCTGAGTACGTCAATACCGGAATCACAGTTGCGTTAGGTACAGACCGGTTCGTCTTCAAGCGAGTCCTCCGTATTTTGGGTAGCCAGGGTACCCGGAAGCGCCGGTCGGCCACAGGTCGCTAACCGCCGACCAACCGGCGGTCAGGGGCACCCTCCTCGGCGCAGCGTGACAAGATCCCAACATGAACGAATGGCGATGGGACGATCCTCATTGGCAAGAGAAGATGAGTGGCGACTCGGAGTCACTTCTGCTGGAGTGCCTGAGGCGAGCGGTGGACATCCGAGATCGGAGCGCCGAAGGGATACCCCTTAGATCTCGCCCAGTGATGCTTGTGGCTGCGTTGAACGCCTTGACCGATTCGATGGGTGTCACGATCAGCGACCTGTGGGACACCACGTCAAGAAACTGAACCGGCGTTCTGGGTCACCCAGCCGAACTGAGACCGGGGCAAAGGTTCAGGGATGGGAAAGGCCGCTCAGGCGGACCGTTCCTGCACTTTCAGGGTATCGACGTGCTGCTGCATCGAGATGATCTTGCCGTCACGAAATGTCCAGACGTGCGCCATCTGCACCTCTGCTGGCTTGCCCGTCGAGCGTTGCTTCCACGAGTAGGTGCCGGTCGCGACGACGGTGTCGTCTTCGGCCACGAATCGGTTCGGGGTAACCGTGAAGTCGTCGCCGATCTCACTGAGCCGCATGAATACTCCATCGACAACCGCTTGCGGGCCCACGTAAGTGCCGTTGAGCGGGAAGCCTTCTGCCTCAGTCCACTCGATCTTGTCGTCCATCAACGCCAGCACCTTAGGTACGTCTCCCTCGGCGAAGGCTTGGTATGCGCCCTGGATGATCTGCTTGTTCGTCGGCATTGTCATTTCCTCCCGCCGCAACTGACCACCAAGACCGAACGGTTCGATCCTCGACAAAGAACCGGGTCAGTTTGCTTTTCGGAGTATTGACCGGATTTGTCCAATTGTCGAATGTCGACAGTAACAGCGGGTCGGACGCCCGGGGTTTCCATCGGTCTCCCTCGGATGGTGCCCCCCGAGCCGGCGTTCGGGGGCAGCCTGGAGCTGGCAAGTGTGGGGCTTGCCGTGGGCAAACCGTCTGCTGAACTGCTGAACTGCTGAGCATGAAGGACGTTCGGTATCGCTCGACAAGGCCCGAGGACTTCACCTTTCTGGCGACGATGCTTGGCGAGGCCGCAGTCTGGCGCCCTGACAAGCCGACGCCGACCGGTGCCGAGGTGCTCGCCGATCCGCGCTATTCGATGTATCTCGCTGGATGGCCGAGGCCGGGGGACTATGGACTGATTGCAGAACAAGACGCACCGGTGGGCGCTGCCTGGTATCGGACATACACCGGGGCGAGCCATGGTTATGGATTTGTCACCGAAGAAATCCCAGAACTGTCGATCGCAGTCATTGCGTCGCGTCGGCTCGCGGGGATTGGTCGTCGGCTCTTGGTCGAGCTGATCAACGCCAGTGATAGCCAGGGCTATGAAGCGCTGAGTCTCAGCGTTAGAGAGGCGAATCCAGCGCGCCGCCTTTATGAGTCAGTGGGCTTCGTCCCTGTCGAGACTCACGGATCGTCCTGGACAATGGTCCGATACGCGGGTCGATCACAGTGACCCTCTCCCGGCGGTCTCGGGCACTCGGATGACTTGGTCAGGCGTCCCAGGTGATTCGCCCATCGGAGAGATGCTCCGCCTCAGCGACCGCTTGGGCGGCCGTGGCGAATGCCTCGCTGTCAACCCGCGGGTCGTGCACGATGCTGTCTCCGGGTTCACGAAAGCACACGTAGTAGAGAAGGCCGTCCTCGCCGAGAGGAAGTGGCCCAGCCTCAGGCGGACCAAGGCCCCTCGCCTCCCGCTCCTCGAACCAGAAGTCGTGGTCGAATCCAAGGATCTGCACGGACATCCGGAGGTTGTCTGCAAACTGAGCTAATCCCTGCTTCACAAAGGTGGTAACCACCCCTCCATGATCCCAGATCTGGTGGGACATTGAACCGGCGTTCAGGGGCAGGTCCAGTTGCGAACTGACCCATGGTCAAATCCGATGAGCACCTTGGTGGTCATCATCAGCCGTCACTGTCGGGCCTGAAGCGGAAATCGCTGCTCGGGCTCACCCAACGGCCACAAGTTGACGATGAGTTCAGACTTACCCCCGATGGCTTGTCGAACTCGCTCGATCAGTTCAGCGGCAGCTGCGGCCCAATCAACTTTCGCCCTCTCAGTTCGCCACCCAGCGCCCCACTCGAAGTTGGCTTCGAACATCGCCTCCCAGGCGAGGAGATCGTCCCAGAGGGCCGCCGGGATCATCTCCCTGGTCGCCGCCGACGGCGGCCACAACGGAGACTCCGCTCCGTAGCTCGGACTCAGCAAAAGGGATGTCACCTCGCCGTCGTGGTTCGGCCAGGTGACCGCCTGCCATTTCGGCTTTCTCAGGCTGCGGGGCGTGACACTCCCAGCGTGGGGCCCCCTGTGTCCAGCTGGCCTGATGCAGTGAACCGGACCGTGGAGGACGTAGGAGCCCGCATACCCACCGCCTCCCACATACTGATCCCAACCTGCTCGGGCCCCGCATTCCCGCTCGCCAGCAGCGGCTGTTGACAGTCGCTCCTTGGTGTCGTGGAGTGCGGCGACCGGCAGCCCGACGTGCGGACCGTAATGGTGGGCTGTGCGGTCCAGGTATTGCGACGCAATCTTCTGGGACGCCTCAATCGAACGGAGCCTCTGCTTGAAGCTGTCGTCCCCGTCCGCTGGCACGAGCGAAAGCCTATCTATCGGCACCCCGAGCCAGTTTGGAACACGCTCCCGGTGGGCTCTCCTGTCCCATCCATCCGGCGTTATGGGCACCCGGTCCAGTCAGGATTGACACGTGACGGGAGCACTGACACGCTGTCGGACTGATGGGGGACGGGATCAGTGCCAGTGGGTCTGCTTCTCGGTTTTCGCTGTCAGCTCGCCGTGCCGCAAAGAGGCATCTTGTCCAGGAGCGTGATTCGGTTTGGGAGCGATTTCCCGACTTGCCAGGATCGCACTTCTGCTTCCGCAAGGAGGCAAAGGGCCGCTACAAAATCGAAGCACGCGACGGGAGTCTCCTTGCCACCGTTGAAGATCGCTCACGAGCCGGGCGACCGGTGGCTGGTTTTATGGGAGGGCAAGCCGCTTCTCTACCTCTAACGGGACCTCCCCGGTTGCCTCAAGGACCCCTGTCGGTTGTATTCGGTGAGGACATCTTTGACGTAAGCCAGGTCACCGGATTGAGCCGGTGGGATTGGTACCAGAAGGGCTCAGCTCGTCAACCACATATGGAGGCTGTTGACAGAGCAACTGGGGAAAAGGTGTTGTGGCTGACGGGCAGGCATCTCGATCGGAAGCCCAATGCCGTTGTGCATCTCTCAGAGACACAGTGGCTTCAGTTGCCCGTTGCGGCAACCTCACTCCGAAACGCCGTGATGAGCGCAGTTGACCAATCTGGAAGTGTGATCCTTCATTTTAGGTGGATCGTTACGCACAGACCTCGCGTCATTGGAATGCTGAAATCGCAAATCGAGGTGGTCGTAGCGCCAGCGCACCCGATGACGCCCGAACTCACGTTGATCATCGTGCTCGCGTCGGGGTCTCTGCGGAACTATTTTAAGGCTTCCACGGGTGGGTAGGTGGTGAGAGATCGCCTATCCCCGTCGTGCCGAACGCGCTACCGTCCCGGTAGGATCTTTTTGCCAATGAAATCGACGCAGTACCGGTACCATCGGTGCCGGTGACGTCCGTCGTGTTCATCATCGTCGGCGGGCTCGTTTTGGCCAACGTCGTTGCCGCGCTCCGTGGACGCCTGGCCGCACGAACCCCGACCGCTCTGCTACTTCGGGCCGAGTGACGCTCATTGGAGAACCTCGTGTAGCAGTGCATCGGATCCCTGGAATAGTGCCCCAATATGTCCACGAGAGCGGGGTCAACTCCGGCGCGGCATAAGTGCCGTTCCGGGCGCAGCAACAATCGCGAGCAGCGAGGCCGCCAGGTGGCCTTCGACGCAGAAACTGACGACCGCGTTCGTCCTAATGGGCTCGGCGAGGATGTCCCAGAGGCGGAAGGGCAAATGACCCACCAGACCGAAAACCGTGCAGCTCGGAGATTGCCGTAAGGGGATCGGCGACTGGCACACAGTAGGTTCAACGATGATTTTCCGGCTGCGCGTGTGTAAGGCCAGATGAGGCGACCGTCACTCCTCATTGACCTCCGGCATCCTCGTCGCAGAATTTCTCTTCATCCTCAGCGAGCCTCTCCTCGTTCTCGCGCTCGTAGCGCTCCTCGGCCTTTTTGCCTGAGGCTTCCTGTTGTTCCTCGTCGGTCACAAGTCGAAAGATAATATGTACCTCGTCGGAGCAAGAGTCCTGGTCTTCTTCGAACGAGCTCTCGACATCATCAAGTTGGACTACGAGTTCTGGGTCGGTCGCGTTTGGATCATCGATATTGAGCCCGACCAGGAAATCAGGCTCACCCGAGACGGTTCCCTCGGCCTCACTGTTGCCGGATGTTGCAGTCTGGAATTGGGCCGAGCCCCCTGCGGTATCCTGGGGTACGGAGGTAAAGAACGCCTTCGCCGTGGTCGGGGGCACGGCCCCTCGAGCTTGCGTCTGGGTGAGCGTGTAGACGGCGAGCATCCCCGTGCCGGGTTCGCCAGAGCGGGATCCGGTGAACGTGTAGACGCACTCGAGCGCAGGGGGCGAGTCGGAGAGCGTCGGTTGGCTGGTCACCTGGATCGATCCGTGATGGAGGGAGGATGCCGGTACCGCGCAGGGATTGATGCCTCCTTTTGGAATCGAGACGAGGTTCGTTGCCCTTGTCGCTTGGCCGGTTAACTTGGGAGCGAGGGCGGCGGCGAGGGCGGCCGCATCCTTGCTGGCCGACGCCGCGACCGACGAAGAAATACTGGATCCGCTCTCCTTCTCCTGCTCCAGTTGTTGCTGCCCGGCACTTCCCAGCTGGCCCTGGATGCTAAGCACCTGACTCCCTTTTAGCGCGAAGGCATAGTTGTCGGCGTCCTCCCCTTTGTAGCCCGCACCCTTGATCGCCGACGCTCCCGGTTGGCCAGCGAAATCCTCGCGATACAACGACTCCGCGGATCTAGCGTTGGGATAGGTGGTCAGCTGCACCGTCAGCGTGTTGCCGTCGGCGGCGGCCGTTCGTGCCCGGGACGTGAAGCTGCCGGAAGACTCGAACCCGCCATCGTTCTCGACATGTGTGGTCCCGAGCCTGGCAGATTCGAGAATGCCAGCTGTGATGGCGTCCGCGATGACCAGCGGGGCTGGGGCAGTCGCCGAGCGAGCCGGCGCCGCGACCGCAGACTGTCCACCGACGCCGAGGATGGCGACAACGGCTGCGATCGCCACGAAGGTCGCACACAACGGCGCGATCAGGCGCCAACCTCTGAACCGAAGATGTCCCCCAGAGTTCATCATTCCCCCGTCTGCGCTCGATATCTGACTCGACAGGCCGACTTCACCAAGCCGGGCTCGGGCATCGGGTCTACGCCAAACGACTATAGACCGGGGTCTTAAATCAGAGCGGTTCGGCCAAGGGGGCGGGTCCGGAAGGGCCAGCCCACCCGACCAGCACAGTGCGACGTAGGTGGTACCTGCCAGACCCCGGCATCAGCGAACTGCCATGTCCGGGCCCGCCACGAACATGCGGTTGCCGGCCCACAGCAGGCCCAAGCAACCGTGGGGCATGATCGCAGCGTCTCCCATGATGCTGCCAGAGGACGGCGCCAACCACGGGCGCGGCATTTCCCAATACTCCACCGAACGATCGCACCCGCAGAGGGCCGTCGATTGTTTTGCGTATGGCCAACGCCGTCCGACACACCTCGGCTCGTTATCGGGGGCGTCCGCCGGGTGTCCGCAGGGGATCGGCTAGTGACGACCGTTGGGGTTCCGGCCAAACCTGCCGAGCGGTGCCGTTTGCCGTTCGTCTTGCGGTGATGGCCAACCGAAGGTCGGACTCGTCATGCTTGTGAGCTCCTGATCGCTCAAGCTGGTGGGCCCGTGGCGGCTCCGGCCGGCTTGCTGTTGGCTCGCGGGAAGGCGATTTCGATCGAGAGCCCTCCCCGAGGACCCTTGCGGGCGGTGACGATGGCGCCGTGGGCGGTGGCAATGGCTTCTACGATTGAAAGGCCGAGCCCGTGGCCGGTCTTATAGTGTCGCCGTCCAGGTTCGAGGCGCTCGAACGGACGGAAGAGTCGTTCCAGCTCTGTTGTCGGGATGCTTGGGCCGTCGTTGGACACGGCCAGCACAGCTTTCCCTTCGTGAGATGCGGTCGCGACACGGATTTCTCCGCCGAAGGTGCTGTGAATAATCGCGTTGTCGATGAGATTCTGGATGAGCTGTTCGATCAGTCGGGGGTCGCCGCTCACTGCTGCCCGCTGAAGGTCTGTATCGATGCGAATTTGGTGGGACTCGGCCTGTTGGCGTTGGGCGTGAAGGACATCGTGGGTGATTGCAGCGAGGTTGACGGTTTCATTGTGATCTGGCCCGCGCTGACCCTTCGCCAAGGAGAGCAGTGCGGCGATGATTTCCTCTTGCTCTTGCGCGGCGGCGATGACTTCTTGGTAGCCGGATTGGAGCGACTGGACCGTGGCCTCGGGATCGGTGGCTGATATGTCCGCTTGGAGGCGGAGTCGGGTCAGGGGGGACCGCAGTTCATGGGAGACGTTGGCGATGAATCGCCGTTGTGAGTCCCAGGAGTGTTGGAGGCGGCCGAGGAGTTCATCGAAAGTGTCTCCGAGTTCCTTTAGCTCGTCATCGGGCCCGCGCAAATCGAGCCGCTCGTGAAGGTTGGTGGCTGAGATCCGTCGCGCGGTGGCGGTGATAGTCCGGACCGGGCGCAGCATCCGGCCGGCGAAGAACCAGCCGAGTAAGAGCGCGATGACAGTGACGATGACGAGGGCGATCGCTGAGTTGACGAGAAGCTGGTGGAGGTCCGAAGATCGCTTGAGTTCCTCCCCGAGAGCTCTCGGTCCTATCGACACAACCTTTGGCGCTCGCGTTGTTGGCGGGAGAGTGGGCAGTGCGTGCCCGACGGGTTTCCCGTCGACCCTTACCGACGCGCTCCCATTGCTCACCTTCGTCGCCCGCTCGAAGAGCGCGTAGGTGACGACGAGGAGCGCTGCCCCGGAGAGGAAAAAGAGCCCTCCGTAGACCAGGGTGAGGCGCAGGCGGACGGTTCTGGCCGGCAGATGGATTCGCGCTCTCACCTGTTGCCAGCTCCGCAGTCTGCGGATCATTGGAGGATCCGATAGCCGAGTGAGCCAACGGTCTCGACGACCTGGGGATCGCCGAGTTTCTGTCGGAGCCTGCTGACGGTGACCTTGACCGCGGTAGTGGCCGGGTCGGAGGTATCGTCCCATACCCGGTCGAGCAGTTCGTCAGCCGAAACGACGCGCCCTTGGGCAGAGAGTAGCGCTTCGAGGACCCCGAACTCCTTGGGGCTCAGCTCGACGGGCTGTCCGTTGCGACGGAGTTGATGACGAGCGGTGTCGAGCTCCAGGCCGGCGTAGGACAGGACCGGAGGGAAGGCGGGCCGGGTGCGCCGCGCCAGGGCCCTGATGCGAGCGACCAGTTCGGCCAGGGCGAAAGGCTTGGACAGGTAGTCGTCCGCGCCGAGAGCGAGTCCCTCGACGCGGTCGTCGATGTCGGCGGCGGCCGTGAGCATGAGAATCCGGGGCGGATTCCCACCTTGGACCAGTGTCTGGCACACGTGGTCGCCGTGAACGCCGGGGAGGTCCCGGTCGAGGACCACGACATCGTGCACCCCGGGCAGGGCGAACTCGAGACCAGCCGTTCCGTCGAAGGCGACATCGACGGCCATGCCGGCACGTCGAAGACCCAGAGCGATCCCTTCTGCGACCTGCTCGTCGTCCTCGATCACAAGCACTCTCATGCCCTTTCCTTCCTACGGCTTGGCCTCGGGCGAGCGATGTCGTATCCCTCAAGGATGGCTCGCCTGTGGTTGCAGCGCGGTTACACCCTCGAACGTTCGTCGTCACCGGGGCTTTCGGGGGCATGACCGCGGGGTGCCCGAAGAAGTTCTCGGCATCGGCGCGGGCGTAACCGCGGTGTAACCGCGAAGCCGCGTAGCAAGGGGGGACGCCACACGGCCGAGCCGAAAGGAACTTCACCATGACCCATTCACAAGCTAGGCCCGAGTCCGCCCGACCGCGATCTTCATTGGTCCGCAAAAGCGCGGTTTTGGGGACGCTCGTGATCAGCTTGGCCGTAGCCCTCACAGCCTGCAGCGGCGGGTCGCCCGGCCCGGACCCAACCACCACGACCACGACGGCGTCCTCTGGGGGGTCGGGCTCGTCGGGCGCGTCGAACACTTTGACCCAACAAGCTCTGAAGTACGCCCAATGCATGCGTTCGCACGGGGTGACCAACTACGCCGACCCCAGCCCCGGCAAGGCACAATCCATCGGCGGAAGCGGCATCGACACGAACTCACCCACCTATCAGGCTGCGGCCAGCGCGTGTCAGAAATACCAGCCGACGGCCGGCAACAGCACCGATGGGGGGCCGACGCCCGCGGCCCAGACAGCGCAGCTCAAGTTCGCCGAGTGCATGCGCTCGCACGGCGTGACCAACTTCCCCGAAGGCAACAGCAGCGGTGGGCAGCAATCGCTGAGCCAGTACGGCATCGATACGAACTCGCCCACCTTCCAGAGTGCCAACCAGGCCTGCTCCAGTCTGCTCGGTCCATGACCTACCGGCACAGCAGCAGCGGCGGCCGACCAGCCGTCTTCTACAGGACCACCTCGGGCCCTCCGTGTCGCCGATCCCTTTTATGACCAAGGAGTTCCATCCATGAGATCCCTAGGCATGGCCCTACTCATCGGGCCGCGGAGCCAAATATGACGACCTCGACGCCGCTCACGGCCGAACACGAGATAGACGGTCCGGCGGAGATCCTCCGGCAGCGACCGTCTCGCCGCCGGCGATGGTGGCCGCTTGTCGCGGTGGTGATCGTGGCGGCGATCGTCGCGGTCGGAGTAATTGACCCCTTCTCGGCGAAGCACCCGACATCTTCGGGGGTCGCGGACAACGCAGATCCGACGTCGCTGGCGACGGTGATGCGCCAGGACCTGTCCGACCAGACCGAGGTGTCGGCGACGTTGGGATACGCCGGTAGTTACACAGTGGTCGGCGCATCGTCAGGGACGTTCACCGAGCTGCCGGCGGTAGGCCAGGTGGTCTCCCAGGGCCAGGTGCTCTACCGGGTGGACAACAGCCCTGTCGTCCTGCTCTACGGTGCGACGCCGGCCTATCGCAGCCTGTCGGAGGGCGCTTCGGCGTCGGATGTGACCGGCCCGGACGTCCAGGAGCTCAACGCCGACCTGGTGGCCCTGGGGTATGTGTCCAGCAGCGATCTGAGCTCGACATCGGACGAGTTCGGCTATTGGACCAAGGTCGGGGTCGAGAAACTTCAGGCCGCCCTCCCGGTGACACAGACCGGCACCCTGGCATTCGGTCAGGTGGTCTTTTTGCCGACCGCCACCCGGGTGACCTCCCTGACGGGCTCCCTCGGCGGCCCGGCCCAGCCGGGCGGCACTATCTTGGCCGCCACCTCAACCACCCGCCAGGTGAGCATCGCCTTGGACGCGTCACAGCAGTCCGAGGTGGCCGTCGGCGACAAGGTGACTATCACCCTGCCCAATAACCAGACCACCCCGGGGGTCATCTCGTCGGTGGGCACCGTCGCCAGCACCGGCTCCAGCGGCTCCAGCGGGAGCAGCGGGTCGGGCTCGTCGAGTCCGACGATCACGGTGCTGGTCAACCCGACCGACCCAGCCGCGACCGGGACGTGGGATCAGGCGTCGGTGAACGTGACCATCACGACCGCCACCGCCGCCAATGTGCTGGTGGTGCCGATCGACGCCTTGCTGGCTCAGCCGGGAGGCAGGTATGCGGTGGAGGTCGTCGACTCCTCCGGTGTCCATCGTCTCGTCGACGTGACACTCGGGATATTCGACGACGCCGACGGACTGGTCCAGGTGAGCGGCTCGGCGCTGGCGACCGGCCAGCGAGTGGTGGTCCCGAACGTATGACCACCACCAGCAATACCCGGACAGTGGTTGGTGGCGTTGGGCAGTACCCGGCGGGCGTCGCCCGGCCTGTTCTGGAGGCTGATGCGGTGACCAAGACGTACCCGAGCGAACCGCCGGTGACCGCGTTGCGGGGCATCAGTTTCACCGTGACTCAGGGGGAGCTGGTCGGCATCGTTGGCCCGTCGGGCTCGGGCAAGACCACCTTGTTGCACCTCATAGGCACCTTGGACCGGCCCTCCTCGGGGACGGTGCGGATTACCGGGCTCGACGTGTCCAAGTTGGGTGACCGGGAACTGGCCGCGCTGCGCGCCACCCAGATCGGCTTCGTGTTCCAACAGTTCTTCCTCTCCGAGCACCAAAGCCTGCTCGACAACGTGGCCGACGGGCTCCTCTACGCCGGGGTCGGAGCGACCGAGCGGCGCCGCCAAGCGCTCGATGCCCTGACTCTGGTTGGCCTGGAACAACGCGCCAAGGCGTTTGCCACCCAACTCTCGGGGGGGCAACGCCAGCGTGTCGCCATCGCCAGGGCTCTCGTGGGCGGGCCGGCCATCGTCTTGGCCGATGAGCCCACCGGCAACTTGGACCAGGCCACCGGACAGTCCATTCTCGGCCTCATCGACGACCTCCATCAAGCCGGCTCGACCATCGTCATCATCACCCACGATCGAGACATCGCTGAGCGGATGCCCCGGCGAATCGCGATGCTCGACGGTCACATCGTCGCCGACTCCGGTGAGCGACCATCGGCCGCCGTGGAGATCCCCCTCCCGGCATCCACCAACGGCCAGGTCAATTCGTATAGCGCGGGCCGTGAGCCCGGAGAAGAAGGACCGCTGCCATGACGACCACCGTCGTGACCCCCAAGGCGCTGCGCCCCTCCGATCTGGGACGGCTTTCGGTCGTCGGGCTCCGCACCCGTAAGCTGCGCGCCGGACTCTCTGCACTTGGCATCGCCATCGGCGTGGCGGCGATCGTCGCCGTCCTCGGGCTCTCGTCCTCCTCTCAGGCCGGGTTGCTCGACGAGATCAGCAAACTCGGTACCAACTTGCTGACCGTTCAAAACGGCCAAACCCTCACCGGAGGAACGGCCGAGCTACCCAAGGAAGCGCCGGCCATGATCGCTCGCATCGGGCCGGTCACCGACGTCCAAGAAGCCGGCACCGTCAACGGCGTCAATACCTTCCGCAGCCCGCTCATCCCCTCGATCGACACCAACGCGCTCAGCGTCGACGCCGCCAGCCTCGGACTCCCCAAAGCCGTCGGCACGACCGTCGCCCAAGGCACCTACCTCAACGCCGCCACCGCCAACGAACCCGTCGCCGTGCTCGGCACGGCCGCTGCCCAGCGGTTGGGGATCGACCGCCTTTTCCCGGGCGAGCGGATCTGGGTCGACAACCAATGGTTCTACATCGCCGGCATCTTGAACCCCGCCGTCCTCGCTCCGAGCGTCGACAGCTTGGTGCTCGTCGGCTTTGGCGTTGCCGAGAAGAACCTCGGATTCGACGGGCACCCCTCCACCATTTACGTCCGCGCCCAGGAAGACCACGTCAACGAGGTCCAGAACCTCCTCGCCGCGACGGCCAACCCGCAGAACCCCAGCGAAGTCGACGTGTCCCAACCCTCCTCCGCGTTGGTGGCCCAGGCCGACGCCCAGGGCGCCTTCGACGACCTCTTCCTCGGCCTCGGCGCCGTCGCCTTGCTGGTCGGCGCGGTCGGGGTGGCCAACATCATGGTCATCTCCGTCCTCGAACGACGATCCGAGATCGGGCTACGCCGTGCCTTGGGCGCCACCAAAGGTCACATCCGGGTCCAGTTCCTCTCCGAGGCCATTCTCCTCGCTCTCATTGGCGGCGCCGCTGGCGTCAGCCTGGGAGCCCTTTCCACCGCCGTGTACGCGCACGTCAAGGGGTGGCAGACCGTCGTGCCGACCGAAGCGTGGGTCGGCGGCATCGTCGCCGCCATCCTCATCGGGGCGGTCGCCGGCCTCCTTCCCGCTCTTCGAGCGGCGCGTATGTCACCCACCGAAGCCCTTTGGGCCATGTAGCGGGGACCGCTGCCATGCGAGTGCGACCAGGCCATTTCTCCAGCCCGTAACGAGAACCTTCAAAAAGGAGTGTCAGAACATGTACACCCAGGATGACGAACAGACACACAAGGGACCCGCCAGCACCGATCCGACCGGTACTGGCTCCGATCCGCCAGCGCCGCCGCTGGTGCTGCCACCCCGGCCTGCGATCCGAGACGCTCGGCCCCCAGGGCCATCGCTTGGGCCACCCGTCAGCGGCGGGCTACCGCCCGCCGCTGATTGGCCACCCGGACCCAACTCGCCGGCCCCGTCGGCCGCTCAGCGGCGCTGGAGGCGGCGGATCGGACTGATGGCAGTCGCCGCCGCTGCGGCTCTTGCCGCCGGGACGATTGCTGGCCATGTCCTTTGGCATGCCTCCCCACCGACCATTTCACCTGCTGGCAGCTCCAGTCCCATAGGCGCCAGCTCAAGCGGCGGCGCGAAAGGCCAGTCTCCCAGCGGGTCGGGCAGTTCGCCCATCCCTACCAAGCGATACCCGGGGGCATCCGGTGGCTCAACGGGCGGGAGCAGTCAGTCGCCCAGCGGGTCGCGTAGCTCGATGAACCCCGACAGCCAATATCCCGACGGGTCCAGCGGCTGACTTCCGTGAGCTTCGATCCGAAGAGCGCGCGACGCCGCCTCCTACCCTGCTCCTCCGGCTGTGCCGGTCCGTCAAACAAAAGCCAGGCATGCAGCCGGTTTGTCTCCATCGAACTGACGATCTACCCCCGCTTTCGCCCGACCCTGGGCTGGGATCACGCGGGGCAAGCACTCGACCGGTGAAGGATCCGTGTTCGGGGCCGGAGTGGAAGACCGATCAACGTTCCGCCGACGATGGGCAGATTCACAATGAAGATCGAGCTACCCATCACTGGCGGCACCCTCCAGACCACCCGTCCTGGTCCTTACGGGTCTCGCAACATCAGTGATTAGAACTGCTGCGGATCACCGAAATTCCCCACCCTCGATCACTGAAATTCCCCACCCCCTGAGCGGGATGGCGGGCCACTTGAAGGGTCCGCCAAACCGGTAGAGGGCCCCTCGAAGCTGGCGGCGTCCAAACCAGCCAGCCCGAGGAGCCCCCTGCCATGTTCTCAGTGGGAGAAGACGTGGAAGCAGATGCACTGTTCAAACGGGGGTGGACCGTCTCGGCCATCGCCCGTCACCTGGGTCGTGACCGCAAGACGATCCGTTCCTATCTGTCCGGCGAACGGACACCCGGTGTCCGCCGCACCGACGTGCCCGATCCGCTCGATAGGTACCGGGCCTACGTGGTCGCCCGGTTCGCCGACGACCCGCACCTGTGGGCCTCGGCCCTGTTCGACGAGGTGGTGGCTCTCGGGTATCCCTCCTCCTATGTGTCTGAGGCGCGTGCGCCATTGGTGAGCGTTCTTCCCTGATAGGTAACGTCGACGACGGCAAATCCGAACTGTCGGATGGACGGAGGGTCTCCAAGCCGGTGAGACCCTGCAGCGACGAGAGCGCCGTCGTCGAAGAGGAGAAGCAGGCGGTGATCCGCTCGCTTGCTGCTGGGCGTGCCCGCATGGCGAATGGCCTGAACTCTGAAGTATCGCTGCACTAACCGCTCGTAGTCGGGACCGTCGTCGGCGGTACAGCAGAAGCGTTCGAGTAGCACCCGGTCGGCCTTTACCGCAGGCCTCCAGACGACTTCGGTCAACTGGCGAGCGGCACGGTGAGTGGCGGAACCTCGATCGAGTCACCGGCCGCCCGTCGACTCTCAACGTGACCGATGACCGTCTTTGACAATGGCTCGTCGGAAAAGTAGGCCGCCGCTTCTTCGTCGAGTACAAACTCCTCCTCTGTCTCACCTACCGCAGCGAGCAACGACAGCAAGGACGAACCAGCACTGTGTTCGATGCGGAGCAGTGCCAGATCGCCGACATGGAGTGCCGCCGATTCCGGCAAGAACGTGTCGACGGCAAGCTGTTGGACTTGTCGACGGATCGGCTCAGCGATGGCATCCAGAACTTCCTGAGAGAGCAAGACGGGCGGGAGAAGTTGGGGAGTGAGTATTTCTAAAGTGGTCCAATGCTGCGTCATGGCGCCGATCCGTACGAACTCCTCGCGTACGGACGCACCTACGATTCCCAGCAGGCGAGTATGAAGCCGCTCCAACTGCTCGCTGGCCGGGGCCAGCGATTGGGCAAGCTCGTTTCGGGCGGTACGAAAGGCGTCGAAGTCGGCGAGGTTCAGTTCTACAGCGAGCGCTTTCACAGTCGGTTCCCACTCGGCTTCAAAAGTTCGGGCTTCCTCAGCAGCCTCGAGGGCATCGTCACGATGGTCGTGTCGGGCCAGTATTACGGCGTCGATGTTTAGCGCCGAATAGCAGCGGAGCTGTCCGGCCACGCGCCCGTTCCGGTGTTGTCTGATGGCCAGTCCACCGGAGACCCACCCACGTTCCCGGAGGGTACGGAATGTCCGATTGGAGGCGTCCTCACCAGGCCGGTAGGCACGAAGGATGTCAGCCTTGGAGACGAATGGAAAACGAGTGACGGTTACATCCATGAGCTGACCTCCTTCGAGAATGCGAATCGACTTCTCAGTACTCTAGTTGCTATCGCCCAGATTTCGCCACGCATGGACCGAGGGGCTGAACACGAAGATGCCCAGAGCCAAGCGGTGGCGCGATCACGGGCAGCGGATGACGACTTCACCGGTGGGTCGAATCCTGCCAACATTCCGCCAACCGATGTGAGGTGCAGGAAGCGGCAGGCGCTGCAAACGGCCATCGGAATGCAGCGGAAAGCCCAGCTGAGCGGTCCTCAGCGGTGATCCAGCCACCCTCTCAAGGTGGAGACACGGGTTCGAACCCCGTTGGGACTGCCAGAATCAAATCAACCCGCCTGCACGTATTGGCGGAGCGCCTCTCTGATGGTTTCCGACACGCTGACGCCGTCCTCGGAAGCCCGCAGCAACAGGTCACGCTTCAGTTCGGGATCGAGGCGTACCGATTCGACCGATGAAGGTGCGGACCCCATCGATGGCCGCCCGCCTTGCCTGCCACGGATGCTGTCGACGTCGTAGCCTCGCTCGGCTTCGTCGGCCATTTCCTCGATCATCTCGTCAGTGATCGGTGTTCCGTCTGCCTTCGTTCCGTTGCTCTTCATGTTGGTCACCAGCCCTTTGGCAAGAGTCTTCGATACTGCTCGGTCATTGGCATGGCATGGATGATCGCCGGGCCCTGCGGCCGATCCATCACCACCAGTTCGAGAAGATTCCCCGACCTGTCGGGTCCGAGCACCAGATACCGGATCGGATCATCAGCGACCTCTTCGATTACCAATGCGTTGTTCAGAACATGCTGCATGTCATCGGCCTGAACATCATGGCGAAAGGCCGAATGGAGAATCTCCACACAGGAAGTGTACTACGAAACCCCGTCTATCCGGCCAGCGAGGCGAATACTGGTTGGGTCTCCCAAAGGCGGAAAAACCCAACATTCCACCCAACAAATCCGTTTCGTGGTGTCGCATCGCGAGTCACTACGTTCCATCGGTGGTCGAGAGACGCCGATTTGACCTGCCAAAATGACACCACCTGGGACCGACTGGGTCACGCTGCCACGATCCGGTCCGCCCTCTCAAGGTGGAGACACGGGTTCGAACCCCGTTGGGACTGCTCAGTTGCAAACGGCCCCTGGGCCGATCAGGCGCTCTTAAGCGGTGTGATCTCTTCGAGTGTGTCGACCAGTCGGTCCCGCTCGACCTCGAGGTCGTAGCGACCCTGGAGATTCATCCAAAATCGCTCAGAGGTGCCGAAGTAGCGCGCCATGCATAGGGCGGTGTCGGCGGTGATCCTGCGCTTACCGTGAACGATTTCGTTGATGCGCCGTGGTGGGACTCCGATGGCGATGGCCAGGCGATGCTGTGTTACGCCCAGGGGCTCGAGGTATTCCTCCATCAACACCTCGCCTGGATGGATCGGGGGAATGGTCGCGGCTGTGGTCACAGGTCTCTCCTTTCAGTGGTAGTCGACCAACTCGACATTTTCTGCGCCCGAGTCGGACCAGTTGAAGCAGATTCGCCACTGCTGGTTGACCGGGATACTGCACGAGCTGGACCGGTCGCCATTCAATTTTCGAGTCAGTCAATCCGGCACGGCGGCATCAGAGGTGACGATCACCGTGACGGCCTTGCGACCGAGGCCCGAGACGTAGGCGAGTTGACGGATCGACACTCCGGCCCGATGGGCAACCCGAATCATGTCGTCACGAAACTCTGATTCTTTGGCGGCCCGGGCTGAACTGAGGCCCACCACAACAAGAGCGGCGCCGGCTTCGCCAGATTCTCCGCCCCGGTACTTGTCCATCGCGGCAGTAGCCGCAGAAACCTCGACATCGCTATAGCTCACAGTTCCTCCCTCAGCCCGAGAGCAAGCTTGTCCCGGATTGCCATTAGCAACGGCACTCTGGGCGACGTCTCGGCCTTGGTTTCGGCATCGTTGAGATGAGCCAAGGTCATCCCAAGAAGCTCAAGTGCCTCGATGCGTTCAAGCTCGACTCTGATCATTGGTCCGATTGTAGCCACTAGTGGTCCTAATGGGGCCAACTAGCTTCAGGCGTTCTGCCAAACCCATTCTTGCTACTGGTTTTGCTCCTGAACTCCAGGATTCTGGGGATTACTGAAGAGAACTCAGTGGACGCAAAGACCGACTGAACAGGACGTTAGAAATTCACCAGCATCCCTAAACGGCCCTTACTTCCCTCTCAAGGTGGAGAGACGGGTTCGAACCCCGTTGGGACTGCTCGGGAAATACCAGTTCAGAGCCACATCATTAGCTTATGAAGCGCTTGATGGCCTCGTTGGCGTGGTCCTGAAAGGACGGGTTAGCCAAGTCCGGGAAGATCTCCGCTTGGTCGACCATGGGACCCTTCAACTTGCCGGCCGCACTGGCGTAAAACACGCCACTCGAAAGCTTCGGGTCGGTGACACCGTCGACGAGCCGTTTCGAGCCCACGACAAGTTCGTGGGAAATACCGAGGTGGGGCATGATGTGTTTGGCGGCAAAGCGTAGCGGTGGCGCCGCGCCGGCGGCGGCTTCGGTGCCCGTGGTGTTGCCGGGGCTCACAGTGATAAAGCGGAGGCCGGGGTATTGGCGCGCCAGGTGGGCCATCCATAAGGCCCCGATGTACTTGACCTGACCGAAGGCGAGGTTCTGATCATATTTTCTGTCAGCGAAATAGCTTCCGTCGATGACAGTAGTGAGTTCATCGGTAGAGGTTGAGACGAAGGCTGGTCGTTTGAACCCCAACTTCGGAATTCCCCTGGCAGCTTCACTTGCGGCGAACACCGCTACCTCGCTGAGTCGGTTATGGGTCAGGAGCCCTTCGAGGAGAACGGCGTGACCGAGAACGTTCGTTGCGAACAGTGTGGTGACCCCGTCAGCAGTCAATTCCATCAAGGTCTCGTTGCCGATTACACCAGCGTTCATGACCAACGCGTCGAGGGATCCGTCGATGGCTGCTAGGCCAGCGCGGACCGAACCGAGATCGGCGACGTCCATGAGAATGATGTCGAAGATGTGTCGGCCGGTGACGGCTTCGAGATCGGCCTTTGCCGTTGACGCTCGATCTTGGTTCCGACACGCCAGATAGATGCGGCCGATCTCAGGACGTAACGCCAGCTGCCGGGCCACATCCTTGCCGATCCCGACATTGGCGCCCGTGATGAGCACCGTCTTGCCTGAAGGTGTGCTCACGCTGATTCCCTCTCACCCTCTGTGGACGTAGGGAGGCCGTCGAGCAAGCTGAATCGAACATCCATGGCGATACCTCGGACTTCGATCAGCTGCTGATATTCAGGCGAGTTGTACCACTTGAGGGCCGTCTCATGGTCAGCAAACCGCACGAGTGCTCCGGAAGTGAGCGAGCCGTCGCCGTGCAGGACTTCCCAGTTACCGGCGGCGATCACCTCACCTCCGTGCTCTTTGGCTGTCTGCCCTGCAATGGGGGCGTACTTCTCACGGTAAACATCTGGTTCCTTGACCGTGAACTCGACAATTACGTATGCGCTCATGTTGATATTCCTTCGTAGTTAGTTGTGATCTGTGTTCTAGGACTTCATTCGTAAACGTCGACGCCCACAGGCGTTACGTAGCAGATCGGCCTCCGTCGACTGCCAGAGTGACGCCGTGGACGAAGCTGGCATCATCGCTGGCGAGAAAGACGATCGCCGCAGCAAGTTCCTCGGGCTCAGCCACGCGACCTGCTGGTGCTAGTGCTGCGAGCTGGTTCACCATCTCTTCGGGAACTGCTTCCATCATCCGGGTGCGCGTTGGGCCGGGGGAGACAGCGTTGACCCGAACACCACTCGGGCCGTATTCGGCGGCCCAGGCCTTGGTCAAGAGCTCGAGGGCTGCTCGGCTGGCGCCGTACATGGCCATGCCGGCTTGTCCAAAGCTGGCCACCATCGTGGAGATGTTGACGATCGAACCCCATCCACGTTCGGCCATGGCTGGCGCCAGTGACGCAACGAGGAAGAACGGAATCTTGACGTTCAGTGCAAAGGTCTCGTCGAACTCTGCCTCGGTGCCTGCGCTGCTTGGTCCGAGCAAGGCGACGCCAGCGTTGTTGATGAGGATGTCGACGTGACCGTCGCCTGCCTCGGTGGCCCACTCGACTAGCACCTGGGCCGATTCGAGGTCGCTCAACGTAGTCAACTTGAACGAAGCGCGGCCTCCGTTGCCTTCGATCTCGGCGACCACGTCCTTGGCTCGTTGTTCGTTGCGTCCGACTACGAGTACGTGAGCGCCACGGGCGGCCAAGGCGATGGCCGTTTCCTTTCCGATCCCGCTCGTCGAGCCCGTTACCAGTGCTGTCTTGCCGTTCAGATCCGTCATACGTTGCTTTCCTCTCGCTACAAATGGGTTACAGAACTCACTATGACGGGAAAGGACTGGGTTGTCAAACTCATAATTGCTGTTAGTCTGGAAGCATGGTCAATGAAACGAGTGACCGGCCGAAGCTCACCCCCAAGGGAGCGCGAACCCGGGCACGGATAGTGGAGAACGCAGCCACACTGATCCATGAGCGCGGAGTGGCGGGCACCACCTTGGATGACGTCAAGGCGGCAGCGGGAGTCAGCGGCTCTCAGATGTACCACTACTTTCCTGACAAGGACGACCTCGTGCAAGCGGTCATCGACTACCAGGCCGAGACCATCGTCAATCGCCAACGGCAAGCGTTCACCAGCGCGAACGGAGTTGAAGCCTGGCAGAACATGGTGATCAACGCGGCGAAGCGCACCAAAGCAAAGGGGGGCTGCCAACTTGGCTCGCTGGTTGGTCAACTCGCCGAGAGTGACCCCGAGGCCCGAGCGCTCATTGCGGCAGGGTTCGATAAGTGGGCAGCCGCCATCAGCGATGGGCTGAGAACCCTTCATGCCGACGGGAAGCTCCCGTCGGACATCGACGCGGACGACCTCGCAACTACTCTGCTCGCCACGCTCCAAGGGGGACTTCTACTCGCCCAGGTACAGCAGAGTCCCCGTCCGTTCGAGACCGCCGTAAATACCCTTCTTGCCCTTGCCATCGACAGATGAACCCAAACCAGATTCGATCACAGCCATCGCCGAGCTCGGCTCACGGCCCCTGGGTGAAGTATGTGAACGCAAACGATGCGCTTGCGGGCTGGCTGCCGGCCCTGATGAAGGAGGCCTCGTCGCTCGTGAGTTGCTCAGGTCTGGATTTCCGAGAGCTACGTCGGCCGACCCTGACTGCTCGTATCTCTCCGACATCGACCGGCCTCGTCAAGATGATCGACATTCCGTGACAGCTCCCCGCGTGGGGGAGACGTTCTACCTCGACCTCGACGGGACGGCAATCGCCGGCCGCTACATCGAAGTAGATCTCCCTCACCGCATGCTGCTGGGATGGGATCGTCAAGGAACCGATCCAACGACCCCGACACCTACCTTCATTGAGATCACGCTCACCCCGACGGGTGACGGCACAGACGTGAAGGTGCAATTCTCCGGCCTAAAGATCTTCGCCAAAGACCCTGCGGGTGAACTTCGCCGGAGCCCAGGAGAACCAGGGGCTCCTGTGGATAACAGTCTGCGCGGTATTCCGCGAAGGTCTTTAAGTGCGGAAGATGCCGCGTTCTATCCGCAACTCTGGGCGCGTCACCTTGACCGGATCGCAGCTGCCTTGGTTCGCGCCGAACCCGTGCAAGGCAACTGAGTCAGGAATCGCCTCCTCTGAAAGCGGTGATCGGCGGTCGTGACTGACACCAAGCCACGATCCAGTACGAGAAGCCGACCCTCGATGCCCTCTCGGTCGGTGATTTCGACAGCCCAAGCAGGCCTACGGGGGTGCATTCAAAGTGCCGGCATGTGACATCCGCATCGCGTCCAGCCACCAATCTTCTTGCCTCCAGCGCGACCACCGCTGCAACTTCAAGACGTTGTTAGATCCGAGCAGCGCACAGTGATCTTGCTACTGGTTTTGCTACTGAACTTCACGAAACTGGAGATAACTCAAGAAAACTCAGTGGACCGAATGTCCGATTGAACAGGTCTCTAGCGACTCAGCCGCACTCGCTGAACAACCCTTACTTCCCTCTCAAGGTGGAGACACGGGTTCGAACCCCGTTGGGACTGCCAGCGACAGACCAGTTCAGATGTTCCCCGGGTCTTGGTCCCGAGTCGGCTCGCAGGCGCTCTACGCAGTTCAAGCGGTGCAGGAGCGCATCGCAGGCCGCTCGGAAACGTAGGACTTGGGAACGAGAACCAACTGCGGCTCCCGGTCGGCGGCCGTGATGTTCCCGGCCTGGAGGTCGGTGCACGACGGTACTTCTTGGTCTGTAAAGTCAGATTGGAACGCGTCCCTGGCTGATGCGCACTGAATGACTGGCTGCGCCTATGCGCACGAATTGTCACTGTCACCTAGCTGTGTTCTTGGTCACGACCCGATTGCGCCCCGTCTTCTTTGCCTCATAGAGAGCCTCGTCGGCAGCCCCGATTGCCTCTTCGAGAGTTCCGATTGGGCCGGCACTGCACCCTGCGCTGAGCGTTACTTCGAGGACCCGACCATCCCCGAGTGCCAGTGGCGATTCGCTCACCGCCTTACGAAGCTGTTCGCCAAGTTCGCTCACCTCCTCCGTACCAGACCCAGGTACCAGCACGAGGAACTCCTCACCACCCCACCGGACCAGTGTGGCCGGCGGAACCACAAGCTGCTGGAGGCGACCTGCCACGATGCGGAGAACGAGGTCCCCGACCGGATGTCCTTCAGTGTCATTGACCTTCTTGAAGTGATCAATGTCAATCATGATTAAGCCGACCGGGTCCACTGATCTCAGCGTCGCGGCCAGTTCCCTCGACTCGACTTCGAAACGTCGCCGGTTGCCGAGGCCAGTAAGGGCATCGGTCGTGCTCAGTTCGTCCAGCTCCCTGGCATGTTGTTTGAGAGCGTCTTCGGCCGCCTTGAGTCGGAGTACCCCACTGACCCGGGCTGCTAGCTCAGCTGGATGGCAGGGCTTGCGCAGATAGTCCTGCGCTCCGAGCCCAAGGCCGGCAGCGACGTCATCACCGGTGGTTCTAGCAGTCAAAAAGATAACTGGAAGGGAACAGAGTTCACAATCCTCTCTCATCTCCTGCAGCGTGGCGAGTCCGTCTTTCACAGGCATGTCCACGTCCAGGAGCACCAGATCGGGGAGGTCGCGGCGACAGGAGTCCAGTGCCTCGGCACCGTCACCGGCCTCCGTGACGGAGTACCCAATCTGCTCCAGTGAGCGGCGAAGAATCTGGCGAATTGCTCGGGAAGTCATCGACAACGAGCACCCTGGAAGTCCTGGCGGTCACCCGGTCGGTGTCCCGACGTTCTGTGTCTTCGGTGCCTTCAGTCATCCAGGGCGAGCCCTTCATCGACCGAGCGCTGGAGCAAAGTCACCATCAAGGGTTGGCCATCGCAGCTGAATGACACCCGCGCCAGTGGCGTTGTCCCGAGGACGCTGAGCTCGTAATCGTTGCCGAGCGCCACAGCGGGCAACGACAGATTGCATGGTGATGGTAGGAGGGCCTTCACGTTTCCCGCAACCATGTTGGTCAGTTCGCCGAGGGCATCGCTGATGTCGGCGAAACTGGGGAGTGTTTGTCGCCTGGAACATAGCTGTCGTCACTCTGGTGGCCAGCGGCATCGGACAACGCAAAATCACCGCACCGTCCCACGCTCCATCGATCGAAACGAAGCCGGTTACCGCAGGTGCGCCGTCCGATGAGGTGGCGCCGGCTCGCTCCAGTGGGAGATCGAACAGACTGTGCCAAATCATGGCCGTGATCTCCTCGACGTCCACTTCAATAGTAGTCATTGCTGTCTCCCGTCCTTCAACTGATAGCAAGTCGCATTCCCGAACTGGACTCGCTGGAATGATGAGCCAAGCCCATAGGTCGTCTCCGTGCTGCCCAGAAACAGATAGCCCCCCGGATGCAGTATTCGAGCTACGCGGTCGAGCACTGCCACCCTGGTCACAGGTTCAAAGTAAATGAGCACATTGCGAAGGAAGACGACGTCCATCATTGCCATCGCTGGCAGCGGCCGGGCCAAGTTGAGCTGCCTGAAGGTGACCATGGCCCGTACTCGTTCAAGGAGACGCCAACGGTTCCCCTCTTGAGAGAAGTACTTGACCAAGAGCGATACTGGCAGACCCCGGTTTACCTCGAACTGGCTGAAATGGCCCGACCTGGCCTGGTCGATGACCTCGCTCGAAAGATCACTGCCTAGGATCGTGACCTGAGGAACCTCGGCAAAGTGCTCGACGACCAGAAGTGCGAGGCTGTAGGCCTCCTGACCGGTCGAGGCGGCAGCGGACCACATGGAGAGGCTGCTGCCACCGTTGCTAGCGAGGATCGCGGGGATCGCGTGGCGACGAAGGGCCTCGAAGGGATGGAGATCTCGGAAGAACCACGTCTCATTTGTCGCCAACGCCCCTACGACCTCATCCCGTAGTTCCAACTTGCCCGCACGCAGAACATTGATCAGTTCACCGACTGACTCGAGTCCTTCCCGGCGGGCCAGAGGAGCAAGCCTCGCTTCGATCAGATACTCCTTGTCCTCACCGAGAGCAATGGAACTCTGTTCGCGCACCATTTGTCGCACAAAGCTCGAGTCGGCGACGGAGACGGTCATGGAGTTCTGCCGATCGTTCCCAGGCGGGCAAACTCGTCAGCCATTCGCTCAATGGGTAGGACCATGTCGGCCAGACCGGCGGCCGCCACCGCGTGCGGCATGGAGGTGACCGTGGCGGTCGTCTCACTTTCGGCCATGACCGATCCGCCCGCATCGCGGACGGCCTTCGCTCCGTCAAGGCCATCGTGGCCCATGCCGGTGAGAACCACCGCCAGCACCTCGGCTCCGTAGATGCTGGCGGCAGAGCGGAAGAGCACATCGGCCGCCGGACGACAGGAATTCTCCTTGGCCCCCTCGTGGAGTACAACGCGGATCTTGCCGGCGCAACCAGCGACTTCCATGTGATAACTCCCCGGTGCGATGTACACCTTCCCTGCCATCACCATCTCGCCCTGTGTCGCCTCGACGACTGCCAGCGGGCACAGACCATCGAGTCGCTGGGCCAGAGTGGCGGTGAATACCGCTGGCATATGTTGCACGATGAGTATGGGCGCCGGGAAATCAGTGGGCAGGTTGCTGAGCAAGGTCGCCAAGGCGTTGGGGCCGCCAGTGGAGGCGGCGACCACTACTGCCGAAAGGCGCCGCGGATGATCGGAGTTCGACACGATGCGACGTGCGGTCAGGCGACCGGTTTCAGGAGCAAGGGCCTTGATCTGGGGGACCAGCTCACGCCGGACCTCTTCCACCGCCAGACCGACTCCGTCAGCTCTGGGTTTGAGGGCAAAATCGGTGGCGCCCAAGGCCAAAGCCTCGATCGTGGCGGTCGCCCCTTGGGCACTCAGATGGCTGTACACGATGACCGGGAGTACCGGATGTGATCGTCGGATGGCGGCAAGTGTCTCGAGGCCGTTCATCTCCGGCATTTCTAGATCGAGTATTACTATGTCCGGCTTTACCTGGGCCATCATGGTCATAGCCACCCGTCCGTTCGGTGCCAGTCCGACCACCTCGAGACTGGCCTCTGCCTCTAGGGCGCGAGCGACGACCTGGCGTACCGCGACGGCATCGTCGACGACAAGCACCCGCGTGACGTAAGGATCTGGCCCCTGGCCAAGTTTGCTGTTCACAATTCCAGACCCAATAGCTGCAGCTTCTCGATGATCGATTCCTTGGTGAAGGGCTTCATCACGTACTCATCGGCGCCGGCGGCAAGCGCGCGGACCACCTGAGGAAGCTCTGTCTCGGTGGTTACCATCACCAGTCGCGCCGCCGAGCTGTACGGGGGCAGTCGAACGGCCTCTATGAACTGAATGCCCGACAGTTCCGGCATGTTCCAGTCGACCAGCATGAATTGTGGATCAAGTCCGGCTTCGATCTGATCCAGCGCTTGGCGGCCGTTGGTTGCCTCGAACACTTCTACACCGAGGTCGCGGAGCATCCGCCCCAGTATCAGACGCATGGCCCGGGAGTCGTCGATGACGAGCGCCTGCATCATCTGCTCCTCAAACCGCCAAGTCGGAGAGCAACTGATCCACATCAATCATCAGCAACAACGACCCTTCCCGTCTGTGGACGCCCGTGACCAGGGATCGAATCTGCGGATCCACGGTCTGCGGCACCTCCAGTGACTCGCCGTCAAGGTCTATGACGTCGCCCTCACGATCGACGATCAGGCTCATGAGGTCGCCCCGGCTGGTGATGGTGAAATGGACTCCGTTGTCCTCCGGTGCACGTTCGGACAGCCCTAGACGGCATCGGGCGTCGACGACGGTAGCGATCTGACCGCGGAGATTGAGCAACCCGCGAACTGCCGGGTGAGCAAGCGGTACATAGGTGATGTTCTGCTCGTGCAGCACCTCCTGTACCCGAAGGATGTCGACGGCCAAGAGGAGATCATCTACCCAGAAGGTGGCAACTCGTTGGTCGGTCATGTTATTGCACCAACGCAAGCCTCGGCGACGAGTGCATCGATATCCAGCAACTCGACGACTCGTTCGTCGATGATCAATGAAGCCGACACACCCCAACGGCGGGGCGGTTGAGCAACGGCCGTCGGTTCCGGGACGATCTCCTCGATCGAGTCCACCGTGAGGGCCACCAATCCGGCAGCAGAGTCACAGATCACGGCCTGGATGGTGGGTGCGATGTTGGCTTCCGATGTGACGAGTTCGCTCTCATCTCGCTCCGGAAGCAGCTCAGCCAGGGGAATGAGTGGAAGGATCCCTCCGCGATACTGCACGACATCCAGCGCCCCGGCTCGTTCGATCGACTCCCGCTCAAAGTGCTCCAGTCTGTCAACAAGTCCAAGACGCACTGCGAAATGGGTGCCCCTTGTACCAGTCACGAGAAGGACGCTGGTGGAATCGGAGTGGGGAGTACTCGGCACCACCGACATCGTCTCGGGATGTCCGGATTCGATTCCGGCCGCGGTTGCCAGTCCACCAGTATCGAGGATCAGTGAGAGCCCACCGTCGCCCAGAATGGTTACTCCGCCGAAGACAGGAATCGAACGAGTGGACGGGGTGAGTGGCTTGACCACTGCGCTAATGGCGTCGCCCACCGAATCGACAACGATGCCGAATCGCCTTCCGCCGGTCTCCACCACCACGAACTCCAAGCTCCCATCATCGACAGCTGGAACGATGGCCAGCTCCCGGGCCAGATCTACCAGTGGGAGGAGTTGACCCCTGAGGTTGTGGATGCGGGTGCCGCCGATGTCGTCAATCGACGTGGCCACCTCCTCCGGCGCGATATGGACCACCTCTTGGATGTCGACTTGCGGGATGGCGTAAGGCTGACCCCCGCTCCAAACGATCAGCGCGGGCATAATCGACAAGGTCAGAGGAATGGTGACCGTGAAGAGGGTGCCGTGGCCTGGATCCGAGGAGACGTCGATGCTGCCGCCCGCTGACTCGAGGCCAATCCGGACGGCATCCATCCCCACGCCACGCCCCGATATGTTCGATACCTCCTCCTTGGTAGACAGCCCGGGTCGGAAGATCAGCCTCAACGCATCGGGGCCAGTGAGCTCACTCGCTTCATCCTTGGTCAAGAGCCCAGTGGACACGGCCTTCTGGACGAGTTGTGCCGCATCGATTCCCCGCCCGTCGTCTGAGACCTCGATGTAGACGCGACCGTTTTCTTGCGTGGCGCGGATCGAGAGCCGGCCTTGTGCGGTTTTGCCGCACGCCTCCCGCTCGGACGGTGGCTCGAGGCCGTGGTCGATGGCATTTCTCACGAGATGGAGAAGGGGGTCTTTGAGGGCCTCGTTGACTGCTTTGTCCACGCCGACGTCTTCGCCTTCGAGGTCGACGGCCACCTGTTTCCCCAACGAGGTGGCAAGGTCACGGGCGATGCGGCGGAACTTGCCCGTGACCAAACCCACCGGCTGCAGTCGAGCTTCCATGACACACCCCTGGAGCTCATTCGTCACGAGCCGCAGTTGCCGACAGGACGTCGCCAGAGGCCCATCGGGTCTCTCCCTGGCCAACTCGGCAACCTGACTGCTGGCGAGCACCAGCTCCCCGACCAGATTCAACAGATCGTCGAGCACCGTGACATCGATTCGCACCGACGTTTCCATAACCGCCGCCGGTAGATTGACCACTGACTCGCCGGACACCCGTGCTTGAACGTCCGGCCCCTTGACCTTGGACGGGGGCGTAGCTTTGGAGGCATCGACCTCGATCTCTCCTAAAGGCCCAGGGACCATATGGCCACTCAGATCGGCGATGACCTCGGCGTGTTCGTCGTCTCCTTCGGTGCCGGTTGACTGAATCTGATCCAGCACCGTACGGACGGTGTCGATGAGCCTGAGCAGTGACGTGGTAATCGATGCATCAATGGCGAGGTCACCGTCTCTCAGGGCTCCGAGGAGGTTCTCGCCTGCGTGGGCCAGTACCTCCAGTCGGACGAAACCCAGGAAACCACACGTGCCCTTGATCGTGTGCACTGTCCGGAACACGCTGGCGAGGAGATCGGGGTCGCCGGGGCTGGCCTCAAGATCAACGAGGGAGCGATCGAGTCGGTCGAGGTTCTCTCGGCTCTCCTCCAGAAATGCTTGAACGATCTCGTCATCCTCGGTCACGCCAGAGGCTCGCTGACACCCATCATGATCACCCTTGCCTGTGCCCACTCCAGGAATGGAGCCGAGTAGGATCCCTACCTCCTATCGGGTGAATTCCGAGCCGAGTAAAGGGGTATCTGTCGGGAGAGCCTCCCGTGGCACTCCAACCGATTCAAGTTGACGAGCGTGAGGGTCGATGGGGAGAAAAGGCGAGTTCCTAGTCGAACTCGGCGATCCACTGGCATCCGGCCGGCAGGGATCCTCCTACGAAGGGCCCTTCATGGAGAACCACAGCCTCAGGAATGGCATAGCCTTCCGAATTCGAAGTGTCAGATTCAGCATCAAGATGGCAGTGGTGGTGGCCTTCGTGATGCTCACTTCGGTCGTCGTAGGCATCGTCGCTGTCACTCAGTTGAGCGGTCTGAACCAGATCTCCGTGCAGCTCTACCAAGGCAACGTGCTACGAAGCTCGGCTCTCCACGACGCTACCGACCGAATCCTGCAAGCCCAGGTACTCGTCCTCGAGATCACCAGTGTCCCGGGTACGCCGACTCCGACCCAGTCCTACATTGCCGCTCAGAACAAGGCCTTCGCCGGTGACATTGCCATCTTCACCGGTGACGGATTGCCACCAGCCGAGGCACCACTGGTGGCCAACCTCGTCCAGCAACACCGTCTATTGGACGGACTGGGTACCCCGGCCAACCTGGCCCAGATTCATGCCGGTAGCTTGAGCAGTCTGGAGCAGGCGTTGAGTCGTGAGGCGGATGGATACATTGCCAAGTCTCTAAGTGACTCGAACCAGCTGCAGCACCTGGAGAACGGCGATGCGCAGACCAGAGCTCAGGCGGCCACCAACGGCTATCACTCGGCCCGCATGCGCGTCATCGTGGTCAATACCATCGGCTTGGCCCTAGCTGCGGTTCTGGCCATCTTTGTCATCGGAGCCCTGACCCGGCGGCTCAAGCGGACGGTGACTGTTCTAAATGCCGTCTCTCAAGGTGACCTCACTCCGAGACTCGAGGTTGACTCAGACGATGAAGTTGGCCACCTCGGATCCGCCCTGAATCTCACTCTGGAGCGCATGGAGGGTGCACTGATCGCCATCCGGGACTCGGCGGTGACGGTCGGAGCCTCGTCCGAGGAGCTGGCGGCGGTCAGTTCACAGATGGGCGCCAATGCCGAGGAAACGTCCGCCCAGGCCGGTGCAGTGTCCACGGCAGCCGAGCAGGTCTCGGCCAGCGTCGGATCGGTGGCTGACGGCACGAAGGAGATGGGTGAGTCCATACGGGAGATCGCTAAGAGCGCCAGTGAAGCCGCCACCGCGGCTGCAGAATCGCTCTCCATGGCTCAATCGACGAGCACCAGTGTCACCAACCTCATGGAGTCCTCGGACAGGATCGGCACGGTGATCGAGCTGATCTCCTCCATAGCGGAACAGACCAATCTGTTAGCCCTCAATGCCACCATCGAAGCGGCCCGTGCCGGCGACGCCGGCAAGGGTTTCGCGGTCGTGGCAAATGAGGTCAAGGAGTTGGCCCGCAAGACCGCTCGGGCGACGACAGACATCTCCGACCAGGTGGCCACCATGCAGGCCGACACTGTCAGCGCTGTAACCGCGATCACGGAGATTTCCAGCATCGTGGCCAGAGTGTCCGACTTCCAGTCCAACATCGCCGCTGCCGTAGAGGAGCAGACGGCCACGACCAGCGAGATCTCACGATCGGTTTCTGACGCGGCCATCGGCTCGGGTGAGATAGCCACCAATGTCGACGGTGTTGCCGTGGCGGCCCAGTCCACGTCCGAAGGGGCGGCAAGCGCGCAGCGAGCTGCGGCCGAGCTGGCCAAGCTGGCAGGTGACCTCCAAGTTCTGATCGCAGCCTTCAACGTTGGCGGCCAACGGAGCGTGCCGGAACGGACGGTGTCACCGGATCCGGGCCCCGGGTCTTCGCCCATTGAGCCATTTGGTACTGCGGCACCAAATGGTCGTATGGCGTCAGTCACAGGGTAAGCGTGGCGGAGTCGGAGGTCGACTCCGACCGAGCGGTGTGGTCGCCCCTCGACATTCTCCTCAGGACCGGGAAATCCAAGAGGGGCGCCCGACAGTGTCCGGCGGTTGGCGGTAGGGGAGTCGAACCGTGACAATCCAGTCGAACGCCCTGGCTGAAGTATCAGGACGTACACGTCGGGCTCAAGTTCGAGTTGGGAATCGCCGAGTAATTTTCGGATACATCACCTCCAGCTAAGGCGTGCCGCATGGCAATTGCACCCGAAGATGAGGCCGTTGACCTCAGTGTTGTCGGCCACGTCAAGAGTCCCGTCCGCCGCCCCTTGGCGCAAATAACGAGGCTCGACCCCACCAGATTGGCGTACCTCATAGGGCCGATCGCCTTTGTAACCCTTCTGCTCTTGATGCATTTTGGCTACATCGCCGGCGAGTCGGCCTGGGTATGGCTCAGTGCTTTATTTCAGCGCCACGGTGAGCGTGATCGCGGACCACTTCTATAACAAACGATCCACTCGCATGACGCTCAATCTGCGCATCGCCATCCATGCGGCATCGGTCACTGCCGTCATCTATCTGACCGGCTGGGGTCCGGTCCTGTGGGGTACCTATGCCTTCATCGCTTTGGAAAACATCGCACGTAGCGGATCTCGGGTCTGGCGCACGACGGTCACCTGGAGCCTGATCGGAATGGCCCTAGGTCAGGTCTTCGTCGACCAGGGTTGGTTCCCGTCCGAACTGACCCGTTCTCAGGCCACGGCCATGACCATCATGGGTGCCGTGGTCCTGCTCTTTGTGGTCCGGATGGACGGGAGCCATCATGGAACAGAAGGAGTCCATGATGGCCGAGAAAGAGGAGGCCGAAACGACCCTGCGGTCTGAGCGAGGACCGCTTTCGCTCGCTGGTTCAGAACTCGTCCGACGTGACCATGATCCTCGACGAGGCAGGGTAAGATTCGCTACGTATCAGCCGGCCGTACGGGATGCTGCTGGGGTATGAACCCGAAGAGATCACTGGTCTGCGCGCCACGGACCTCGTCCATCCGGACGACGAGGAGCGGGTCAGACAGCACCTTGGAGTCGAGTTCCAGTCGACCCAGGGAACTTCGGCGACTCGTAGTTCCGTATGGTACGTAAGAACGAAACGGCATGCGATGTAGAGGCGGTGGTATCCGACCAGGTCGCTCGGCCCTCGGTCGGGGGCTACGTTGCCAATATCCGGGACATCACGGAGCGAAAGAAATTCGAAGCACTATTGGCCCATCGAGCGCTGCACGACTCCCTCACCGGACTGGCCAACCATCAGCTGACTCTGGACCGTGCCGATCAGATGCTGGTGCGGGCCCGTCGGACCGGCGAACCGGTGGCCGCCTACTTCATCGACTTGGACAACTTCAAGGACGCCAACGACTCGCTCGGGCATCGGGCCGGAGACATTCTTCTGAAGGAGGTTGCCGACAGACTGAGAGGCCTACTTCGGGCCAGCGACACCGTTGGCCGAGCTGGGCGGGGATGAGTTCGTAATTCTGGCCGAGGGGATGTCCGTCGCGGCCGGACCGGAAACGATCGCCGGCCGAGTCCTTCAGGTGCTCAAACTCCCCTTTCACATCGAGGGGTTCGAGCGAACGCCAATCACAATCTCGGCCAGCATCGGGATCGCCTGTGGGGATCGCCCGTCGGCAGAGGAGCTACTCAGAGACGCCGACATTGCTCTGTATTGTGCCAAGGAGGCTGGCCGCGCCCAGTCGGTTATTTTCGAGCCGAGAATGCAGACCGCGGCCAACGATCGCCTGACACTCAAGTCAGAGCTGGAGCTGGCTCATACGCAGGGACAACTCTTCCTCCTTTACGAACCGATTTTCGATCTCCATCCGGTGCAGATGCAGGGCGCCGAGGCTCTGATCCGCTGGGATCATCCGATCCACGGGACGGTGGAGACCAGACATCTTCGTCCCCGTACTTGAAGAAAGCGGTCTCATCGTCGAAGTTGGACGATGGGTGCTCCAGCAAGCGTGCCGCCAGGCAGCGGCATGGCAAGTCGAGGGTCACCTAATGACGATGGCCATCAACGTGTCGATGCGCCAGCTGGAGTCCGATGAGCTTATCGATGACGTACGGGACGCACTCGTTTCCAGTGGCGTCGATCCGACTGCCGTGGTCATTGAAGTTACGGAGTCGGTCTTGATGAAGGATGCGGATGCTACGGTCGGTCGGCTGCAGCGACTGAAGAGTCTGGGAGTGAAGATTGCGATCGACGATTTTGGAACGGGTTACTCATCACTGGCCCACCTTCGTCAGTTCCCAGTAGACATCCTCAAGATTGACCGATCCTTTGTGTCCGAGATGAGTGGTTCACAAGACGGCGCTGCCTTTATCCATACCCTCGTTGAATTCGGACATATGCTCGGCCTTGCGACATTGGCGGAGGGTATTGAGGAGCAAGCTCAGCTGGAAGCACTTCAACGGGAGCGCTGCGATTTCGGTCAAGGTTTCCTCTTCTCGCGACCAGTTGCAGCGTCGGAATTCGAAAGGATGCTCTCAACGCTCGAGGCGTCTGAGGTACGGATCCGCAGAGATTCAGCAAGAGCTGGCTCGTTGGGCTGAGAAGCTGCCGTTCGAGATTTGTTAGGTCCGAGGTTTGTCGTACGTGGCCGTTTCACGTTGTGAGTCAGTTGAGGTCAGATCTGTCCGTCCATCACCGCCATGCGTCGCATCTATCGATAGGACGGTACGGCTCGGAGGAGCAGATGTCAGCAATCTTTGATGCCTGAGCAATTCGAGCAACAAGGTGGACAGACCCGAATCTTCGGTCAACGTGGGCGGATTTCAAGGGGACATCAGGTCAAGGTTCCTGCCGCTAGCGCCCCCGGACTCGTTGAGTCGCCGGAACCGACGTGGCGATCAAATTCTGATCGCCACAAGGCCCCGATTCCCTGCACCAATCACCTAATTGTGGCGCCACTGTGGGTTGCGTACGGAGCGAATTTCGGAACCTTGGCGCGCAGCTGTGATGCGGTTGGAGCCTGCATGGCAGTTCCTGAGACCGAGCACTACCGCAAGGCACTCAAGCAGGGCGACACCCTGGCCACCAGGCCGTGCATCCACTGGGTTCAGTCGAAGGTCGGGTGGATCGAAGGGGAGCAGACGCCTGGGGCTGAGATTATTGGGGTGGAACTCAACGAGGATTCGATTCGACTCCAAGAGCTTCGTCAAGCCACCAAGCACACGGTGGTTCTGCTCGGACACGAGCACTCAGGGCTTCCCGATGAGGTACGCAGCTATCTCGATCAGCTAGTCCAGATTCCCATGTTGGGAGTTGGCCGCTCACTCAACGTTGCAGTGGCCGGCTCCCTTGTGCTGTACAAGCTTGCCGGACTGGCATGAGATCGATTGCCGCGCAAGCTCGACGAAAGCCCTGGACTGGGAGAATTCAGGAACGCCGACTAGAAGGGTGAAGCAGGCACACGAAACGACGTCCACCCAGCCAGCAAGCCAAACGGCTATACCAACTTCGTCGAGCTCACCTGCGGCCACCGCCAACATCGTGGATACGGCGTCGTCAGCAGGAACCTCGAGACGGTGCCCGTTCAGCGCTACGAACATGACGAGGCAGGTCCAGGCGAGTCGCTTGTTGCCGTCGATCAGCGGGTGGTTTCGGGCGATCCTCACGGCGAGGACTGCGGCCTTGTCGATGAATTCCGGGTAGAGGTCTTGACCCCCGAAGGATGCTTGAGGAGCGCGGAGGGCTGAGTCAAGCAGGTCGATCCGCGGGCTCCGGGCCAACGTCGTGAGGTCGAGACCAAGCTCAGGTACCTCACTGCGCCAATCGGTCAAGGATCTCCCGGTCGCGCTCGGTGATCTCACGGAGCCTGCCCATGAACTCCTCGTCGTGGCGCACCCGCTCGACCTCGGCGGTCAACGCGTCGACGACGAGCGTGTTGACGCTGATACCTCGGCCCCGAGCGACGACCTCCACCGTGCTGGCCAGTTCCTCGGGCATCCGGATCGTGGTGGTCTTTTTCGTCATGCCATTATGATATCACGCCATCAATCAGAACGGGAAAAGGTCGGCTCTCGCACAGGCACTCGAGTCCTCGGCACCACCAACGCAGTCCCGGAATCGGTGGGCCCTCTCAAGGGTTTGGGGGCCAGAAAACCCAACATTCCACCCAACCAAACCCGTGCCACGGAGCTGCGGGGCGAATCAGGAGGTTTCACCGGTCGTTACTGCCGACCGATTTGATCTGCCAAAATGACACCCCCTGGGACCGCTGGGTCGGGCTGCCACGATCCCTTCCGCCCTCTCAAGGTGGAGACACGGGTTCGAACCCCGTTGGGACTGCCAGTAAAAGACCAGGTCAGACGGAACTCTGGGAGGTAGCTCGCAGGGACGAGCGATTCTGATCCGGATCCGCAAGCTACTGCGGGCTTTTGACGGTTCAACACCAGCCGACCAGCCGGCGTGAACCCGCCTGCAGTGGCCTTCGGCGAGTCTGTCAGCCAGCAGATGATGCCGGGAGTTCAGTCCGAGATTCGTTTGCGGCGGCCGGCGTCGGCCGGTCCGGCTCTTGAACTCTGGGCAAGTCGGAATCCAGCTTGGCCGTACGGGAGCGGAAGTGGCCAATGTTGCCACGCTTCACATCCTCGTAGCCCCTGATCTCCTCCGCCGATGCAGCGATGGCCGTCACCACGCCAGCCGACGCCGGAGTCAAGTGTTCGAGCGATCGGGTTACCAAGTTGCGGTATTCATCGACCAACGCCCGCTCGGTCCGGCGCATCTCGGCCCGACCGAACGGGTCGAAAGGGGTGCCTCGAAGGTGCCGGCCGGCCCGTAGCATCCGGAAGGCCGGTCTGGCCGCTATGCCCAGATGGATCTTGTGCTTGAGTCCCAAGGCTTTGAGCACCGGCGGGTGGAGCAGCACCTTGGTGGTGGCTCCTTTGCCGAATTCGTTGGCGACCGCCTCCTGTTGGGCTGAGTCGAGGTGCAGACGTGCCACCTCGTACTCGTCCTTGTAGGCCATCAGTTTATGCAGGCCACGCGCGAAGGCGGTGGTCACCGGAAAGGTGGGGTCGCCCGTCCGTTTGCCCTCGATCCGCGCCGTATCAAGTACATCTTCGAGGTAGTGCCGTGCATAGGCGGGGCTCTGGTATCCGGCCAGATCGGCGGAGCGCAGCTCCAAGACGTCGACCAAGGTGGCAGGAGCCGAGGCCAGCAACGGGCGTAGCGATTTAGGCGGAGCCGGCGCCGGCGGAGCGGCCGGGGCCAGGACGGCCGAAACGGCGCCAGGGTCGATCGCCGCTGCCCGCCCCCAGCGAAACGCCGCCCGATTTTCCGGAGCCCCGGCCCCGTTGAGGCGGATCGCCTCTTCGATGGCGCCAGCCGTGATGGGCAGACAGCCGTGTTGGTATGCCGCGCCGAGCATAACCAGGTTGGTTGGTAGGTGGTCACCGAAGAGTCGCTCAGATATCCACTGGGCGTCAAGGTAGATATTATCGGCTGCCCTGGTGGTCCGGTCGATGCGGGCAGTGTCCTTGGGGAAGGGAATCGACGGGTCCCGCACCATGGCCGCGGTCGCCACCCCGGCGGTGTTGACCACCGCCACCGTGCGCCCCGGATCGGCGACTGCCAGGTTCTCGTCGGTGGCCACACCGAGCAGGTCGAGTCCGAGCAACAGGTCCACCGAACAGGCGCTGGCCTTGACGACGGCGTCGATTGGTCGGCTGGCGATGCGGACATCCGAGATCACGGGGCCACCTTTTTGGGCCAACCCGGTCTGGTCGAGGCCAGCGGCGTAGAGACCATCGAGGTGAGCAGCCATCTGCATGATGCGCGAGACGGTGACCACCCCTGTCCCTCCGATGCCCGGCATGCGGACGAGGAGGTCGTCCGGCGTCCGGCGGTGCGTAGGGGCGACCAGGTCGACCGGTGGCTCGGCGTACTGACGCGGCGAGGGGGCGTTACGCCGAGGACTCGGGTCGGGGGTCACGATGACGAACGAGGGACATTCTCCCCGCAGGCACGAGAGGTCGTCGTTGCACGATCCTTGGTGGATCGCTGTCTTGCGCCCGAGATCGGTCTCTACCGGGACGACGGACAGACAACTCGATTTCTCTCCACAGTCCCCGCAGCCCTCGCACACCCTTGGGTTGATCCAGACCCGGCTCGTGGGCTGCGGCAGTCGGCCGCGCCGACGCAGCCGACGTTCCTCGGCCGCGCAGCGGTCGTCGTGGATGAGCACCGTGACCCCACCGACCCCGCGCAACTCTCGCAGCGCATCGGGCAACTCGTCCCGGTGGCGGACCTGGGCGATGGGATCGAGGGAAACCCGGCGATAGCGCTTCGGCTCGGGCGTGGTGATGATCACACGGCGGACCCCTTCGATGGCCAGCAGGCGGGTCAGCTCGGGCACCGCCACCCGGCCCTGGGGCTCTTGGCCGCCCGTCATGGCAACGGCATCGTTGTAGAGGAGCTTGTAGGTAATGTCCACACCGGCGGCCACGGCGGCCCGCACAGCCAGCGAGCCGGAATGGAAGAAGGTCCCGTCCCCGATGTTCTGTTCGTAGTGGTGACCGGCAGCGAAGGGTGCCAGCCCGGTCCACTGAGCGCCCTCACCGCCCATCTGGGTCATCCCCACTTGGTGCCCCCGACCGTGCGTGTCCAAGCCGGCCATGATGTGGCAGCCGATGCCCAGACCCACCAGCTGGTCGTCGTCGGAGCGGGTCGAGATGTTGTGGGGGCAGCCCGAGCAGAACGCCGCTGTACGGGCCGGCGGCGGAGCCAGGTGCAGGACCAACCGCCGCCGCCGCCGGGCGAGGGCTTCTATACGGGCGTGGGCGGCGGCCGGCATCCGGTCGGCAGGGATGCGCGCCGCCAGAACCCGAGCGATGGTGTCGCTGTCGACCGAGCCCTTCGTCGGGATGAGAGGCCGCCCGTCCGGGTCGACCTTGCCCAGGACCATGGGCTGCCCGGGGCAGCCGTACAGGGCCTCTTTGATCTGGGACTCGATGAATGCCGTCTTGTCCTCGACCACCAGCACCTCTTCGAGCCCCGCCGTGAGGCGACGGAGATCGGCACCGTCGAGCGGCCACGGCACGGAGATCTTGATGAGCCGCAGTCCGAGGTGGTGGCAGGCTTCGGTGTCCAGACCCATGTCTTCTAGCGCCCGCAAGGTGGTGGCGTAGCTGTACCCGGCGGCCACGATACCGAGTCGGGCCCGGGGTGGGTCGATCGTGACGGAGTTGAGGGACGCCCGCCGGATGTATTCGAGAGCCCGGGGCACTCGGATACCGAACAACTCCTCCTCGGTATCGAGTGAGGGAGGGCCCAACAGCAGGGGAGTGCGAGCGACCCGTGTCGTGTCCGGAGCCGGGATCTCTGGCCACTTCGCCCCCAGATCGACCACGGCGGATCCGTCGGCCACATCGGCCACGATCTGTAGACCGGTCCACAATCCTGAGTAACGCGACAGGGCTACGGCGTGGAGTCCCAGATGCACCACCTCAGCAACCGAGCTGGGTGACAGGAGCGGGACATTCAGGCTGCGGGCCATCGACCCCGAGGAGCTGGGAAGGGTGGACGACTTGCACGCGGGGTCATCGCCGATCACTGCCACCGCTCCGCCGAGCGGCGCCGTACCCGAATAGTTGCCGTGACGGATGGCATCGGCGGCCCGGTCGAGACCAGGGTTCTTGCCATACCAAAAGCCCACCACTCCGTCGTGATCGTGGCCGGGAACATCGCCTAGAAGTTGAGTGCCGGCAACGGCAGTGGCCGCCAACTCCTCGTTGAGCGCGGGGGCGAACACCACGCCCTCCTCGTCTAGGCGGCGGCGGGCTCGATCAAGCTCGAGATCCAGGCCGCCCAGAGGTGACCCTTCGTAGCCGGTCACAAAGGCTGCCGTGTCGAAGCCCCGGCCGCGGTCGAGTCGGCGCTGGACCAGGACCAGCCGAACAATGGCCTGAATACCCGACATGAGAGCTCGGCCGTCGCCGGTCCCGTAGACGTCGTCGAGGCTCACTGGGGTGCGGTCCGCTGGCAGCATTTCGTCGGCATAGCGCTCGCTGGTCGCCGCCATCTGGTTCTGCGGGATGGCGCTCATGGCATGGGAAAAGCGATTTGCCGTCTCAGCAGGCACGACGCAACCGCCAGATCCGGACAGGATGTGCTCACGCCACCATTGAAGTCCGTTCGGGATCCAGGCGGACAAATTATTTGGATATAGACAAAGTAACGCAATAAAATAAGCAAATATGGAGGCTATACGCAAAAAATAGTACTATCGGGACGAAATTAGGACCTGAGCTGACCGTGGACCGGGCGGGTTCGGACAGGAGGGACATGGACAGTACGGACATGGACAGCACCGACCACGAGATTCTGGGACTGCTGGAGGAGAATGCTCGGCGAACGATGGGTGATATCGCCGAGCGGGTGGCTCTGTCCACCTCGGCGGTCAAGCGACGAATCGATCGGATGGAGCAGGGTCAGGTAATTACCGGCTACACCGTGGTCGTCGATCACGCCAAAATCGGTAGGCCCATCCAAGCCTTTACCGAGGTGCGTTTCGCCGGGACGGCGGACTTAGGGGTCATCCGAAACACTGCCCTTGGTCTACCCGAAGTCCAGGCCGTATTCGCCACTGCTGGCGATCCCGACGCCCTGGTCTGGATCCGCGTGCCTGACGTCGAGCGACTGGGTCAAGTCATCGAGCTGCTGCGCCGCAGTGGCCGGGTGACGGGCACGAAGACCCTCATGGTGCTGGGAACATGGACTCGCCACCCTGTCCTGTCGCCCATCGGTTCGGATAGCCCCTGAGGGTCATTGGTAGTCGAACAACTGAAGTCGGGCCGACTCGGCCGGATGGACACCGGGGACTGGTCTGGCCGGCGCCTTCACCTACTACGTCAACATCGAATCAGGCGTTTTCAGGGCCCAGCGACCTGCCTGTAATCCGACCAACAGTGTGGCACCGGAGCGATCGCTCAACACGTCGTTGGCCGCACCCACCACCAGCTCGCATCTCAGCTCAGCCACGACAAGGCCGATTGGACCTGCGTCGTTGCTGCCCTCCGGGCAACGTTCGTAGCATCGGGAGCGTGCCTCGAACTGACACAGCAAACCGAATAATCCTCGCACCGGTGTCTGAGGTCTATTCGATGCTGATTGATCCCGAGGCACTGGTCGAATGGGTGCCGCCCGGCGACATGACCGGAAGGATCGAACAGTTTGATCCACGTCCGGGTGGTAGGTACCGAATGGTGTTGAAGTATCCCGATCCCGCAACGTCCCAGGGTAAGACCACTTCGGACACGGATGTCGTCGAGGCGCGCTTTGTCGATCTTGTTCCCGATGCAAGAGTCATCTACTCAGCGGACTTCATGTCAAACGACCATGCCTTCGGTGACACCATGATCATGACGTGGGAAGTCACTCCCGTGGAGAGCGGCACCCGTGTCCAGATCACGGCCGACAATGTTCCAGACGCTGTGCCAGAAGCCGACCATGCTGCAGGTCTGGCATCGTCGTTGGCAAAGCTGGCTGCGTATCTCGCCAAGTAGCGGCATCAGGTTGCCCCTGATTAATGACAGCAGGGGGTTGTTATCGACGGAGATCCTTACTCCCGGGGCCAATCGACGAACGTAGGCTGGTCTAATGCGAATAACTGTCTTGGGATTGGGAAACATGGGCCGCGCCTTCGCCGCCAGAGGTCTCGAAACTGGTCACAACGTGATCGTATGGAATCGATCCCCAGGTCGGGCGGGCGAACTTGTAGAGAACGGCGCTGTCGAAGCCCGATCACCTCAGACGGCGGTGAGCGGTGCTGACGCGGTTCTCGTCGTGCTCGCCGACGACGCGGCCGTCCTTGATGTCTGTCTGGGCACTCACCGCGCCCTGACGTCTCTTGGCGCGGGCGCGGTATTCGCGAACATAAGTACCGTCTCCCCGGATACCGCCCGACGCTTGGCCGAGGCCGGCCCTGAGGGCCGAGTTCTCGATGCTCCGGTCATGGGCTCTCCGGCAATGGTCGCAGAGGGCTCCGGTCGATTCTTGATCGGCGGTCCCGCCGAGACGGTTGCCGCGGTTGACTCCTTGTGGAACGACCTGGGGGCTGGCTACACGGTCTGTGGTCCGGTCGGTGCGGGGGCAACTATGAAGATCCTCGCGAACCTGCTCTTGATCACGGGGGTGACCGCACTCGCTGAGGTCATTGCTATTGCGAGAAAGAACGCCATTCCTGACGAATTCCTGAAGGGCCTGCTGTCAGACAGTCCGCTCGTGAGTCTTTCTAGCGGGATTCGGTTTGAGAGTCTGCTTGATGCGACTCACCCGGGTTGGTTCTCGCCGGCACTGGCCCGCAAGGACCTGCGCCTTGCGATCGATCTGGCCGAAGAGACCGGAGTTGGTGTCCGCATCGGGCCCGCTGCCGAGGCCCTCTTGTCGACCGTCATTGGTGCCGGAGGCCAGTGGCCCGACTTTACCGCCGTGATCGAGGCACTTGCTTAAAGGTCGTCGCCAGTCAATGCTGGCTCGGTTGTGGCTCGTCCACCGGTGACAGTTTTTTGCTGCTGGTATTGCTACTGAACTCCACGAGCTTGGGCCTCTGCTCGATGCAGTTGCCCGTCCCGGCGACCCAGCGCCTGCCTAGATGCCAACCAGCCGGGCGAGCCCTCATGCTCCGCAGAGGGAGCGAGCCAGCCGAGTTGACTGGCTGTACGCTCCCAGTCTGACGCGTCAACGGGAACTTGGCCTGAAATCCGGCCTGCGTCCATGTTTGGACCTTCCGGCGCGGGTGCCCCATATCGCTGGCGGGTCGTGACGGTGTTTGGAAGTACGATCACGATGTGAGACGTTGGAAGCCAAGCCGCCCGGTCCTCGTCGGCCTGGCGATGCTCCACATCATCGTGACAGCGATCACACTGCGGGATCTCAGCCAGCGGAGCGATGCCCAGGTCCGTGGACCACGCTGGTTCTGGAGAGTGTTTACACCGCTGCAGATGGGAAACTCGGCGGTTTACTGGCTGGTGGGTCGAAAGAGTAGCGCCTAGTACCCAGGGACCTGGACTTCTTCTGACCCCTCAGAACTGCCCCTCGGCATGCCGGGGAAGCACATGAGGAACTCGCCCACAGGGTTTCGGAGTTCATGCATTGGTACGTCGCTGGGCATCGACAGGGGTATACAAGTCAGCGGCGCGTTGCGGCAAGGCCCGGCCCATCAGTGGAGCGCGGAATGGAGTTGGGAGCCGACATCATCGCCGTCTACGGTGGCGCCACCGATTCCGGACCTCACTACCTCGGAACGGGGATGTCCAAAACAGGCCGCGCCGCAGTGTCGCGTGACCTGGAGGCGATCATGTCGGCCGCTCATGCTGCACGGATCCCATGGTCATTGGCTCTTGTGCGACATCGGGGACGGATGCCGGAGTCGACTGGATATATGACATCGCCGGGGAAGTCGCTCACCTCGACCGGTGACCCAGGGATCGCTCGATGACCGTGACATGCACGGTGTTCAGCAGCGGCCCCTACACACTTCGCTGAACGCCCCGGCCGAGCCCAGGTGGGCCAGGCATCGCGGTCTCCGTTGCGGGCCGAGGTACGGGTACTTACCTCGACAAAGCCGGCGTCGCTACGCTCGCGCCATGGGTTCAGCTCGTCACCACGGCTTCGACCACGTCACGATTGCCGTGGTCGACCTCGATGAAGCCAAGCAATTCTTTGGACTATTGGGGTTCGAGGAGACCCAGGCCACAGTTGTCTCCGGAGTGGAGATGTCCCGGTACATGGGCATCCCCGAGTGGGAAGCCGACCACGTCACTCTGGAACTCGGCGGGGCCGCCACTCACCAAGAGGTGCAGCTTCTCCGGTTCCACCATCCCGGACTCCCTGACAACGACTTGGAATCGAACCTGGCCCGTCTGGGGTTCAACCACGTGTGTTTCGCGGTGGACGACCTCGACGCGACACTTGGCCGACTGAAGGCGGAGGGCGTTGAAACCCGGAGCGACGTCATGGACTTTCACGACCGCCGCCTGGTTCTCCTCATCGGGCCGGGGGACATAACCATCGAACTGGCCGAGTGGGTCCGACCTGACCAGGGGAACGACGTACTCCGCGACAGTTGACGATAACGAAGGTTTGATTGTCACCGACTCCACCTCCGATTTCGCAGAGTCGGCCACCCTGGGGGGTGTGAATCAAGGTCTCTGCGCTGTGAACCCATGGGGCTGGTCGGGTGAAAGCACCCATGCCCGTGCTTCGCACAGGTCAAGTATCTGATGGGTTCCCAGGCCTTCATCCATCGCCTTGATGATCTGCTCGTTGAGCCGATGTACGATCGCTTCCTGATCCGGCGGTGCAGAGGTCGGTGCTGCTCGCCCGTTGATCGGCTGAGTGACTTCTCCGACCGCAGGGGGCCGGTAGTTGGGATGGCGCTCAGGCGGATACCAGAGGCCATCGGTGGCGTGCCACCAGTCGGGACCTTGTTGCGTAACGCTCATGTGCCGCCTCCGTCATCGTGAGGCTCCAACAATAGGCCGCACAGAGCCCTATAGCGGCGGAGCCGGCGAGCATGGGGCCCCTGGTGGCACGACCGTGAGGCCGACCAACTACCCATAAATCTGACGGATAGCACCCTTGGGTGGCCCTCCAGCATGAGTGAACACCGACCGTGCCGAGTAGTTCTCACAACCTGGATTAGAGGTTGGGGAACGTGGCATGGTGTTCGGATTCACACCCGGCGTGCGAAGCTGAGGATCCGGGCTGCCACGGTGACCGCCCGGTTGCGACGGCATCCGTGCCAGGCCATCGTCGGGGGACGCAACCAGAGGACAGCCGTCAATGAACAACTATCTCCTCATCCAGATCTCGGACATCCACCTCACGCCAGAGGGGTCCCTGTTCCCCGGCGCACGTACTCGCGACAACCTCGTGGCGGCACTCAACCTGCTCGCCGAGTCCGGGCTCCGCCCCCACCTGCTGATCCTGACCGGCGACCTTGCCAACGCCGGCGAACCGGCTTGCTATGAGGACCTCGCCGAGATCATGGATGGGGCCACTGAGGCCACCGGTGGAACCGTCGTCTACCTGCCTGGCAATCATGACGAACGCTCCGCCTTCCGCCGTCACCTGCTCGACCAGAAGGCGTCGTCATCACCAATCAACCAGATCCACTGGATCGGCGGTCTCCGGGTCGTCTCGCTCGACTCAGTTGTCACAGGAGAGGACTACGGAGAACTGGACGAGGAGACCCTGGCATTCCTCAAGGACGCGATAGGAACACCGGCTCCCGATGGAACGGTGCTAGCCCTGCACCATCCCCCAATCGCCTCACCGGTTCAGCCGATGGCGGACATCAGGCTTCGCCAACCCGAGCGCCTTGCCGATAGCATTGACGGGTCCGACGTGAGACTGATTATCTCTGGTCACAATCACCATGGGATGTTGGGCACTCTGGCCTCGGTTCCGGTCTGGGTGTCACCGGCGACGGCCTACGAGATGGACATCCTCAGCCGTCAAGCAGTCCGTGGGTTACCGGGTTGCTACCTCTCGCAGATCAACCTCAACGGGGCCGACATCACGGTCAGCACCATCCCGGTTCCGCTCGTCGGTCGATAGCCGCCAGCGCCAATTCAGTGGGGGAGCGGGGAGCGCCACCACGTCATTCAGGCTGATCGGGTCTGTGCATGACCCACCGTGTCGTCGCCTGGAAGAAATTGAACGGACCGGGCTGTGCCTCATGAGTGAACAGGTATCGGAACCCCGCCTTCTGGAGCGTCCGATTCGGGGCCACGTTGAATGCATTGGGCTCGCAGAACAGTCGTTCAATCTCGAGGAGATGGAAATAGAGGTATGCCGATCGCTTGACGAACTCCGTCCCCAGGCCAGTCCCACGATTCTCGGACTGGAGTATGTGGAGATGCATGTACGCCTCCGTGCCGAAGATGATCCGGTCACACGAACTGAACCCCACCAGTTCGCCGTCCAACTCCCAGGCGAGCGTGAGGCCCTGTCTCTCCCGGACCGGTAGAGACTGATCGAATTCGTAGGCAGAACGCCATGCCTCTGGGGCCGGCAACAACGATCGATCGACGCCAAGCGTCCGGAGATACTCGTCACCGGCACCGTGGAAGTACTCGATCCGAACGGGTAGTTCGGAGGGCTCCATCTCCCTGACGACGAACACCGGAGAATGGGCCACCGCCGGCAATCGTACAGTTGCCGGCAAAACTCCGGTACCGGTGAGAAATCCAGGAGAAATGCAGATCAGGCTTTGTTTCGACGCCTGGATCTGAACGGGACTATGTCCAGGTCGATGGTCGGGTCGTCCTCGGGAGACACATGTTCGCCGAGCTCTCGCCCGAAGGCCGTCGTGGCCTCCTGCTCCAAAAGGGCGCGCGATGTCGCCTCATGGGGAGTCCAGAGGCCGGCCGCGCCCATGTACTCGATGAGCCCATAGAGCGCCTCGCCCAGATCCATGGTGTCCGCCTCCAGAAACGTCAGCGCATGATCGAGATGGGTGGGCGCGTACGAATGGTCCCCGACGCTCCAGGGGCGACCGAAGGGCCGCAGCATGGAAATCAGCACGTCAGCCTCGTCACGGGTCAATTCAAGGTTGTGGCTGCTCAGGAACTCGATGGCCCCACGCACGATGACTTCTTCTGTGGTCTGGGCTCCATCCATCACTGGTTAGATCGGCGTCGCAGACCGACTTCTGAAGTCGCTGCGTGTAGTCGTAATGGAATCGCAATGCCCGTATCGGACGGCACGAATTGGAACATTGATCTGGTAGGGGGCGATCAGCTGGCACTCGGGTGGAGTGCTGACCCTGGGGCTCCGGAGTGACGATCCTCGCCCCCCGGATCCCTATGGCGACCTGGCCTGGGGTTAGGCTCGGCGGCGGCGTTTCCGGGGGTGGCGATCTCCGCCATCCAGGAGGTGCTGTCTCAGGCGTCCCGGGTGACCATGCGCCACGCCCCGAGGCCAGTCCAGACGAGGATCCACCCTACGATGACGCAGATCGCCACCGTGGTGGACTCGGTCACCATACTCATGCCTCCTCCCCCGCCGCGGGTGCCACCGAAGACTGACGGTAGGCCGGCCGGCTCGAAATGGGTTGCGGCCAGGCCCACCAGTCCGCGCTGGAGGTTCACGAGGTGGGCGATCGGGGCGTGGGTGAGCAGCGGCGTCAGCACGATCTCCAGCACGATCAACAAGATCACCGGGACGGTGCGCTGCCCCATGAGGGACGCCAGGCCCAACCCGACCAAAAACCCGATGGCCGCATACAGCTCGATCCACAATCCCGCCCGCACCATCAGCGAGATGGAAGGGGCGAGGAAGTGGCCCGAGTAGTCCACGAAGTCCTGGTCGGCGATGGCGATGGCCTGGGCCCGGTTTGTCGCCGGTGAGGTCGGCGCTGGCGCCGGACCACCCGGCCCCACCCGGATTCCCTGTCCGCCCCCCGGGCCGTTGCCACAGGGCACGTTGGCGGTCATCGCTCCGTTGTAGTTGAAGTTGCAGATCACGTCGTCGGCATGGTCACCGGCCCAGGTGTCGAACGCCGCGTGCGACAGTCCGGCAGGTACGGTCACACCTTCGTAGTTGAGCGTGGTCGGGGCGGCGAACACGCACACCGCGCACACGATGGTGAAGCCGACTGCAACCAGGGGGACGATGATGGCCAGGCCGGCGGGGATCCGGGCCAGGTACAGAGCCATCCTCGACCTGCCGGTGACCACCAGGTGCCGGAACATGCCCTCGGTGAGGTCCACCGATCCGGCCGTGCAACCGAGTGTGGCGGCCACGATGAAACCGAAGATGAACATCACCCCGGCGACCAGGGTGGAGAAGATGTCGTAGCCACCGGCGGGCCCGTAGGAGTGGGGTGCGAAGGCGTGGGCCAGGAGCCGCACGGTGAGAAACACCGTAGGGATGCCGATATTGACCACGACCAGCGCGATCATGAGCCCCCGTCGCTTCCGCAGTTCCATGATCCGCGTGGTGATCATGGCGCCATTGGGCAACCAGGAGCTCCGACGGCGGCCATCCCCTCCGTCCGCTACCAGAGGGACAGGGCTCGGCCCCGGGGCGCCGGTGACGGTCGAGGTGGTCATTGCGGTGCCCCCAATCGGGTGGTGACCTCGAGGAACCAGGACTCAAGCGAAGCGTGGATCTCCTGGAGCCGGTAGATGGACACACCACCTTCCACCAAGAGCCGGTTGATCTCGGCGACGACCTCTCGGTCGGTTCCCGCGGTCAGGTCGATCCGCAGGCCATCAGGGCCGACACGGATGCCGGCACCCCACGCCGTGCCGGCCAGGAGAGAAGCGGCGCGGCCAGGCCGCGTGCAGTCAATTTGCAGTTCGAATGCGGAACCCGCCAGCAGGTCGGCGATCGGTCCCTGCCGGATGACTTTTCCGTGATCGACGATGGCCACGGCGTCGCACGTCCGCTCGATCTCGTCGAGCAGGTGTGACGACAGGACTACGGTCCGACCCTCGGCGACGAGGGACTGGATCATCTCGCGCATCTCGAGCATGCCGGCGGGATCGAGTCCGTTCATCGGCTCGTCCAGGATGAGCAACTGAGGATCCCCGAGCAGACATGCGGCGACGCCGAGGCGTTGGCGCATCCCCATCGAATACTTGGACACCTTGTCGTCGGCGCGTTGGAGCATGCCCACCCGCTCGAGCGAGGGCTCGATACGGGTGCGGGCGGCCGCCTCCCGGGCGGCCGCCAGGATCTGGAGGTTCTGCCTCCCGGTGAGGTGGCCGTGGAACCGGGGCTCGTCAACGATGGCGCCCATCCGGGCCAGCGCCTTGTCGCGGTGCTGCGGGACGGGGTAGCCGAGAAGGGACATCGTCCCGGCGTCGGCGTGGGTTAGGCCCAGAAGAACCCGGATGAGGGTGGTCTTGCCGGCGCCATTGGGGCCGAGATAGCCAAAGGCACATCCTCGGGGGACGAGGAGCTCCACCCCGTCAACGGCCACGTTGTCCTTGAACCGCTTCGTCAACCCGTGGGTCTCGACGGCCCACGGGCTCTCGACGGAATCCTCCTGAGCGGTGAGAGGCAGAGTGGTGGCGGTCATGCGTGGTTGGTACTCCTTGTTCTGAACGCCCCGGTGGTCCCGGTGGTCGGATTCCCGCGCCGGCCCGGCGTTGACACGCCCCCGTCACCCTCCCGGGCCGACCCCGTGTACGTGCCTTGCGGAGCAAGATAGTAGTAATGTATCTTGTGGTGCATGAGTAATCAAGAGGGGCGCCGAAGTCAGCTGCTCCGGGGCGTCCTCGATCTCTGTCTTCTCGCGGTGATGGGGGAGGGCCCGGCCTACGGCTACGAGATGACCAAACGGCTCCGGGGGCGCGGCCTCTCCATCGTCGGCGAGGGTTCGATCTATCCACTGCTGGGCCGGCTGGAGCGCGATGGTCTGGTCGAAACCCGTCGGGCTGCGAGCAACGGGGGCCCGCCCCGGAAGTACTACAGCCTTTCATCCGACGGCGAGCAGGCGCTGGAGGCAGGTGTCACGGAATGGCAGGTGACGCGTGACGCCGTCGACGGCGCCCTCGGTCTAACAAAAACGGAGGTAGTGCCGTGAGTGAATTCGTCGAAGAGTGTCGGAGGGAGTGGCGGCGCCTCGGAGTCCCCGACGCCATCGCCAATGAGATGGCCGCCGACCTGACAGCCGACCTCGACGAAGCCGAGGCGGAGGGAGGTTCACCTGAGGACGTTCTCGGGAACAGCGCCTTTGACCCTCGGCGCTTCGCGGCGGCGTGGGCCGTCGCTCGGGGCGTGACGGGCTTGCCGACGGGTGATCCTCCGCGGACCAGCGACCCCCCGCGCAATTGGCGGCTACCCGTGGCCATCGTCCTCACGGTCCTCCTGGGCTTGATCACCATCGGCGCCGGCTCGACTCTGTTGGTTGGCTCCGGGGGCCAGTCCCTTGCCGTCGCTGTGCACCGCGTCGTCGCAAGTTCCGGATCGATGCGGATCTTCGCTCCTCCCGGGCGGTTCGTGGTCCCCGGCCCACCCTTTGTGGGATCGCAGATCACCGGCGTCGGCGTCCGTCCCCTTGCGTTCCTCTTGCTCATCGTCGGCATCGTGGGCCTCGGGCTACTGGCCGTCCTGTACTGGTCGCCATGGTCGGGTCAGCGGCGTGACCGTAGGTACCAGGGACCGAAGACCCCGAGCTGGAGCTGAACCGCCTGACCTTCCACCGTTCTCCGGGTGGTGAGCACCGACGACGGGTCACTGGGTGCGGTTCAACGCTCGGACCGTGCTCGGGCCCATCGTCGGTTCGGGCCCGTCGACGGCCTGCGGCAGGCAGGGCGACGCCCCGGATGTGACGGTCGTCGCCCGTCGGATTCGTCGTACCTGCGGGCTACGTTGTGGTGGTGCCTGCCGACGTGCCGACGATCCTCGCCACTTCCGGTGGAATCCGTCGAGGGACGCGGACCGCCATCGAGTTCGCCCCCCTCATCCACTATGGCTTCGACCTGGCGGGGGTCAGCGGGAGACCTCCCCGACTCTGCCTGGTGGGTACGGCGGGTGGAGATCAGGCCAATTGGATCGCCTGGTTCTACGAGGCTGGTCGGGCGGCGGGCATCGACGTGTCGCACCTCAACCTCTTCCCCATGCCGAACGTCGGCGACATGGGCAGTTTCCTGGCCGAGGCCGATCTTGTCTGGGTGGGCGGTGGAAGCGTGGCCAACCTCCTGGCTGTTTGGCGGATCCACGGGCTCGATGTGATCTTTTCGCGGCTGTGGCAGGACGGCATTGTTCTCGGCGGGGTATCGGCCGGGTCGCTGTGCTGGCACATGGGCGGCACGACGGACTCCTTTGGTCCGGAGCTTCGTCCCGTCACCAACGGACTGGGGATGCTGCCGTACGCCAACTGTCCCCACTACGACTCCGAGGAGCAGCGTCGTCCCCTCTTTCATCGACTTGTCGCCGACGGCATCCTCCCGGGCGGCTATGCCACCGACGACGGGGTGGGTCTGGTGTACCGAGGCACCGAGTTTGTCGAAGCCGTGAGCGAGGCCCACGGAAAGGGTGCGTACTACGTGTCGAGGCAGGGGGACGATGCGCACGAGGAACGGATCACCCCTCGGATGCTGCCCGGGGCCATCTGACACCGGAGGCGATGGTCAACGACTGTCCCACCTGGGCCGAACGGTGAGTCCCGCCACCAGGCGCCGTCGCCGGCGTACCCCGATGAGATTCGGGACGGCGACTGCCGCCAGCTCAGGGCAGACCCTCGAGGATGCGGATGACCTCGTCCTTTTTGTAGCCGTACCGACTCGCGAATCCGAGGAGCTCACGGCAGCGCACCACCACCTCACTCAGACCTGGGGCATCCCCGGCGACGGAGATCCCGCGTCCGCGTCGGAACTCGAGGATTCCCTCGTCACGCAGTTCCCGAAGGGCCCTGAACATGGTGTTCTGGTTCACTCCCATCACTGCGGCCAGGTCACGAGCGGGAGGGAGGCGTTCCCCGGGCCCGACCACTCCCTCGGCTATCTCGCGTCGCAGTTCGGCCGCCACCTGCGAGTAGATCGGCACCCCGGTGTCGGCTCGACTGCTCATGGACAGATGATACTAGGTCAGATAGTATCTTAGTGTGCAGGTGAATGACCCGGTGCGGCCCGACGTGGTGGTTATTCCGGGTCGCCCCGCACCGCGTCCGAGCGAAGAACTCATCATCAGAGAGGCACGTCGACGACACCGGCGCCGGGTGCTCACCGTCGTGGGCACCGTCGTGGTGGTGGTGGCCGGCGTCGCCATCGCTGTGGTCACGGTGAAGGACGACGGATCCGCTCCGCCCCACGCCTCAACGGCTCCCACCGTGCGCCCGAACCCTCTGGCCGGCGGTACCTCCGTGTGCCAGCCTGGCCAACTGCAGGTGTCCTCCCTGGGCGGTGGAGCGGGAGCGGGCAACGTGGATCAGGTGATCGGGTTCGTCAACAGGAGCAAGTCGACATGCACACTGTCCGGATACCCCCGGATCGCCGCTCTCAACACCCGGGGAGTACAGGTCGCCGTGGCCCGTGATGTGCCTCTCCTGACCGGTGCCGGCACCGGATCCGCAACTCCACCGTCGGTGATCCTGAAGCCCGGACAGACGGCCTCGGCGACGGTATGGGGAACTGACATCCCGGTCGGTAACGCCACCGCGTGCCCTCCCGGCTATCCGGCCTTTTTGGTGACCGCACCCGACATGAAGCGGCCGGTGAGAGTGTCTGCCGTGGACGGGTTCGGCCCTGGGCTCTTCCCTGGATGTTCGACCGTTCTCCGGGCCGACCCCATCGTGGCTGGAGCCACCGGCCAGATCTAGTCCGGTGCCACCGGCCGTCCCGGCCCGGTGCCGCGGCCACCTCACCGACGGACCGGACGTCAAAGGCCACGGCACCCCGACCACCCACCATCCCTCGACACCTTCTCGCGCGGCCGCAAGGAGCGCGGATAGATCGCCTGGGAGGAATGCGGGTGACCGCTGACCGGTGTCGGGGGCACTTCCGAACGTGGGACCTCAGTCAGGCCCGGCCCGCCAACAGCGCGAACCCGCGCCACCGCCAGAAGCAGTCCACCTGGGTCAGTCCGGCCTCCCGCATCCACCGCAGTTGGTCTTCGACGGTAGCCAGTCGATCCTCGGGGTCGTCATCGGCCCGGCCGATCAGGTCCAAGAACTGTCGATGAAGCTCGGGGGTGGCAGAGGTGACCACCTCCAGGTTGGCAAACAGCCCGTCCGAATTGAGTTGTCGGGCCACCTCGCTGAACAGGAGCCGCTTTCGCTGATCATCGAGATGGTGGATCGAGAACCCCGCCACCACGACGTCAAACCGTCCGAGGGGCGTCAGCGGATCAGCCAAGTTCCACTCCCGGACGGTGACCCGCGGGTCTCCGACGAATCGCCTACGAGCATGTCCGAGCATGGCTGGCGATGCATCCACGGCGACGACGTGTTCTACACCGGAGCACTGTTCAAGAACCAGCGCGGAGAGCCTTCCGTCACCACAACCCAGGTCGAGCACGGATCGCGGTTGTTCGGGAAGCAGTGTTGCCAGGACGTCCTCGCCCGCCGTGCGTGGCTCCAACCCATCCATCCGGGCCAGGTAGCGATCCACTAGGGAAGGGTCGGCCCACGTGGCTGTCGGAGGGTTCTCGGAATCGGGTGAGGCTGGCACCTCTAGATACTGACCGATGGAGCGTCGGTGTGCCCGAACCCTCCAGGCCGAGAGGCGAGTGCGGCCACAGTCGACAGAGGATCGTCCCGGCGAAGCAGGGATCGTCAAGACGACGGCATAAGTACTCCACCTCCTCAGAGCCGCTGCGAATCGGTGCATGGGGTATCGGGAAGATGGACCCGGTCGAGGCCGGCGGCGAGATTGATCAGGTTCGGGGTCACCGTCCCACCGTCCCAGAACCCACCGATTTGGTCCCGGGCCGGCTCGAGATCAGAATCTCCTGAGCGGGCCACCGGGCGCTCGCACCGGGCATCCGCCCATCAAGGTGATGGACGCATCCGATTGACCTACCGAAAAGAGGCTTCATGACGGAAGGCGACTACCGGGTACGGGTGGAGGATCACGCAAACATCCGCCTGCTCACCCTGGACCGGCCCGAAAAGCTCAACTCCTTCACCGCCACCGGCTACCACGTCCTCGCTGACCGCCTGGAAGAGATCGCCACGGCCGCTCCCGAAACCGCGGTAGTGGTCATAACCGGTGCCGGGCGCGCCTTTTGCGCCGGTGCCGACCTCACCGAACTCGCTCGTCCCGGGGGTGCGGCAGAACTCGGTAGTGGATTCGACCGGTTGATTCGCTGCCTGCTGAACTTCCCTCTGCCTCTGCTGGCGGCGGTCAACGGCCTGGCGGTGGGATTTGGTGCCTCGCTCTTGCTCCACTGCGACATCGTGATTGTGGACGTTGACGCTTCCGTCCAGATGCCATTCGTAGCGCTGGGTACTTGCGCCGAAGCAGGCAGCAGCTGGCTCCTTCCTCAACGTGTCGGATTTCAGCCGGCATCCTGGATGATCCTGAGTGGAGAAACCCTCAACGCCGAGGCTGCCGTGGCTGCCGGATTCGCTCTCGGAATCGCCGCTCCGGGCACGTCAGCCGCTGAGGCCATCGCCCGTGGGCGCAGGTTGGCCTCCCATCCGCTCGCGGCGCTGACAGCCAACAAGAGGCTCCTGCGCCACGGCCATACCGACGCCGTGCTGGACGCGTGGCAGCGGGAACGGGACACCATGGCTGAGCTGGCCGAGAAGATTGGACCTGTGGGGCGAGGAACGGACAGATAGTCCGTAGCGACGGGCCATGGATCTCAGGCTCCGCCCAGGAACTGTCGGTGCCTCCCACCTGCTGTTTGAGATTGAATGGGGTATGTGGGCGATCACTCGGGTCTCGAGACGGCTCTAGGCCGGGCGAACGGGACGGTGACGGCCTTCTTGGAGCACCTCGTCGGTGAGCCCATTGATGCTGGCGAACGGCGCCAAAACACAACCACGGCCGAGTTCTCGAACTCGCTTCGAGTGGCCGAGGGACACCCGCTGATCGTTCGCAAGGCGGCTCTGCAGGGCAGAAGGTCTGGCCAGTCGTACCTCTACGCAGAAACCGTTCTCGTACCCAGCCGCCTCCCTGCCAACGTTCGCCAGCGGCTCGCGTCGAGTTCCGATCCGATCGGACGGATCCTCGAGGAGGAGGGGATCACCGTCACGCGCAAGCCCCTGGGGGGACCGGTACCCGGGTCAGGTCCGGTCTCGGCTGAGGTGGGCGTCGCCGTCGGCAACTACCTGCTGGCGCGGACCTATCGGATTGACGCCGAGGGCACTCCGCTAATGGTGATCACAGAATGGTTTCTTGCCTCTCTCCGAGGTTTCCTCCCAAGATCCAATTAAAGCGCGCTCGGATCGATTGACTTGCAGTTGCGGCGATGGTCGCGGTGGCCGCTTGTGCCGCCGTGTCGGTTCATCCGGCTTCGTCGGCGGCACCGTGGTGATAGTGCGGACAGGCCGGCCCTCCTACCCATGCCGGTGAAACCGGCACCGAGTCCTCCGCTAGCGCCCTGGCCGGAGCGGAGTGCGGTGGCATGGTGGGCCCTGTTAGCGGTAGTAGTGATCCTGGTCGAGATCGTCCAGGAGGCTGGGCCCGGTCGGCTCCCATCCGAGCAGCTGCCGGGTTACGGCGGCGGTGGCGGGGCTGTCGAGGCCGACGAAGTGGCCCAGGTGGCTGAAGTGTTCACCGGCATCGGTGGGGGCGACCGACGCCGTCGGGACGTCGAGGTGCCTGCCCATGGCCTCGGCGATGTCCCGCCAGGCGACGCCCTCGTCGGCCACGGCGTGGAGCACCGAGCCGGCGGGGGCGGCTTCGACGGCCAAGCGGGCCAGGCGGGCGGCGTCGGAGCGATGCACCGCCGGCCAGCGGTTGGCACCATCACCCACGTATCCGGCCACGCCCCGCTGGCGGGCGATCCCGACGAGGGTGGCGATGAACCCGTTGTCTCCGTCGCCGTGGACGGTCGGGGGGAGGCGCAGGACCGACGAGCGTACGCCGGTGCCCCTCAGGGACAGCACGAACAGGGCGGTGGCTGACCGACGCCCGGCAGGGTTGGCCCGAAGCTCAGGGCCGGGCACGAGGCCATCGTCCTCGGTGGCCACCCGACCGACTGTCAGCCCCAGCACGCCCGAGGCGAGCACCAACGGCCGGTCCGACTGGGCGAGGGCCGCGCCCATGGCCTCCACGGCCCGACGATCGGCGCCGGCGGCAGCGGCGAAGTTGCCGCTCCAGGCCACCTCGTGTTGGAACGCCAGGTGGATGACGCCGTCAGAGTCGGCGGCCGCCTTGGCCAGACCCTCGGGTTCGTCGACGTCACCCCGGTGGACCTTGGCCCCGGCCGCTTGCAACCGCTGCGCCGATTCCTCGGAACGGGCCAGGCCGACCACCTCGTGGCCCCCTGCGAGCAGCTCGGGAACGACGGCCGAGCCGATCCAGCCCGATGCACCGGTGACAAAGATTCTCATGATGGTGACCTCCGGAGAACACGCTGATATCAGTGACTGATGTCAGTGACTGTTATCAAGATATACCGGATGTCAGTGACTGTCAACGCCTAGGATGGGCAGATGGGTCGATGGCAGCCGGACAGTCGCGGGCGGCTGCAAGAAGCGGCTCTCGCTCTCTACTCGGAGCGGGGATTCGACCAGACCACAGCCGCTCAGATCGCGGCACGAGCGGGGTTGACCGAGCGCACCTTCTTCCGGCACTTCGCGGACAAGCGAGAAGTGCTCTTTGGCGGAGCTGCCCTCCTCCAGGAACGGATCGTCGCCGGCGTGGCCGGGGCGCCCCCGGAGGACCGGCCCCTCGACGCCGTTGCACGCGGACTGGCTGCTGCTGCCGCCATGCTGGGCGAGTTCCGCCGGGACCTGTCCCGCCAGCGGCACGATGTCATCGCCGCCAACCCCGAACTGCGGGAGCGGGAGCTGGCGAAGTTGGCCGACTATGCGGCGGCAGTGGCGGAGACCCTGCGCCGGAGAGGAGTGGGCGATCCCCAGGCCAGCTTGGCGGCCGAGGCCGGCATGACGGTATTCCGCGTTGCCATGGAGCAGTGGTCGAGTGGGGGCGACGACTGCGACCTCGCCGACGTCATGCAGGAATCCATGGCCGGGTTACGCGCCGTGGCTGGCGGCGACTGAGCCGTATTCCCCGTCCCCTGGGCACTGGCTTCGGCGGTCGATACCTCGGTTTCCCCTCGTGCCCCCAGGGGTGCCAGGTCGGGATCGCTCGGGCACAGGACAGTGCACGCCGTCGGACCTCACCCGTCCCGAGGATTGACCAGCACCGCGGCACCGTTGACCCGTCCGTGGGCCAGGTCGCTGAGGGCCTGGTTGGCCTGGTCCATCGGATAGGCGACGGTCGAGACCTCGATCGGAATTCTCGCCGCCGCCTCGAGGAACCCGACCCCGTCCTGTCTGGTGTTGGCGGTCACACTGCACACGGCGCGCTCCTCGAACAGATGGCGCTCATACTTGAGGACCGGAATGTCGCTCAGATGGATTCCGGCAATGGCCAGGGTCCCCCCTCGTTCCAGCGCCTCAAGGGCCGGAAGCACCAGCGTGCCCACCGGAGCGAACAGGATGGCCGAGTCGAGTGGCTCGGGTGGCGAATCCGTGGCACCGCCGGCACTGGCCGCACCGAGACGGAGGGCCAACTCCCGGGCCTCGGGTGCCCGGGTCATCACGTGGACCCTGGCCCCTTCGGCCATGGCGATCTGGGCGGTGAGATGGGCGGACCCACCGAAGCCGTAGATGCCCAGACGACCTCCCTCCGGAAGTCGCGACCGGCGCAGGGCCCGGTACCCGATGATCCCGGCACAGAGCAGCGGTGCAGCCTGCTCATCGCTGAACGTCTCGGGAATGGCGTAGGCGAAGCCCTCCTCGACGACGACATAGTCGGCGTAGCCACCGTTGACATCCCAGCCGGTGAACCGGGGATCGATGCAGAGGTTCTCTCTGCCGGCCAGGCAGAACCGGCAGATTCCGCAGGTATGGGCCAGCCATGGAACCCCCACCCGGTCGCCGAGCTCGAACCGGCGGCAGCCGGCCGCCATCCGGTCCACCTCGCCCACCACCTCGTGACCGGGTGTGACCAGGGGATGCTTGGGGTCAAGGTCCCCTTCGGCCAGGTGGAGGTCGGTCCGGCACACTCCGCACACCCGTACCCGGACACGGATCTGGCCCGGGCCCGGCACCGGTAGGTCACGGCTGACGGAACGAAGCGGATTGGCGTCGATGGGGCCAGGTGACCCCACCGCCCACGCCCTCATCGTGTCAGGTGCCTTCACTGGCTTCCTCTCCGTCCCGGACCCACGGACCCATCGTGGTCACCAGTCTGAACCGGCGGGGGTGGAGTGTCGAGTGACCGTCGGGCACGGGCTTTGGGCAATTCCGCCGCGGCCGCAGCTGACCCGGGGTCCGAGGCGCTGCCGGAACGCGACCCGACGCTCCGCTCAGGCCGGCGGCGCCACCAGACCGTTGGACCTGGCCACGCCGCCGTACCACGATGCGCTGGGCTTGGGACGGCGCACGAAGGTCTCCGGGTCCACGCTGTGGAGTCCGAACTTGGGTCGGAATCCGTGGGACCACTCATAGTTGTCCAGCAGGCTCCACACGAAATAGCCCCGGATGTCCACGCCGTCGTCGAGTGCACGCCGCACGCCCCTCAGGACCTCGGAGAGGTAGGTGATCCGTTCGGAGTCCTCGTCGGTGGCTATTCCGCTCTCCGTCAGCAGAACGGGAAGGCCGGAGATGGTGGCCGCTCGTCGGGCGCAGTGCTCGACGCCCTGGGGCCAGTACTCGTATCCCATCTGGGTGAGGGGAACCCCCGGTTCGTTGGGGGCCTGTCCCTCCGCACCGAAGTGGACCCGCGAATAGCACTGGACGCCGATGAAATCGTCACCCTCGGTGGCCCGCAAGAAGCGGTCCTCGAGGATCTCCTGGGCTGCCTCGAGCACCTCCTCGCCCCCGGGGTCGGCCACCATCTCGTCCATTGACAATGTCAGGCCGACGTGGAAGGCACCCGGTCCTGAGCGCAGGGCGTCGACAGCCAGGCGATGCGCCCGGACGATGGCCTCGTTCACGGCCAGGTGGCGGACGAAGTCGTCCTTCACCCCCGGCGGGGAGGACCCCAGGGCATAGCCCATGACCCCAATGAGGTTGAGCTCGTTGATGGTGCACGCCCACCCGATCAGGTCGCCGAAATGAGCCGCAGCGCGGGCGACGAAGCGAGCGAACATCTCGGGCGCATCGGCAGCCTCCCACCCCCCACGGGCCGTCAGCCAGGTGGGAGTGGTGAAGTGGTGAAACGTCACCACCGGGGCGACGTTCCGTTCCCGACATGCCGCGCAGATGCGACGGTAGTAGTCCAGGGCGGCCAGCGAGAACTCGCCCTCGGCCGGCTCGATCCGACTCCACTCCAGTGAGAACCGGTAGGCGCCGAGCCCCATCCCCGCCACCAGTTCGACGTCCTCGTTCCAGCGGAACAGCGAGTCACAGGCGTCGCCGCTCGATCCGGCACAGCCCGAGTCGGGGTTGTGCTCCCACTCCCACCAGTCGTTGTTGACGTTGCCGCCCTCGATCTGATGAGCCGCAGTCGACGTTCCCCACAGAAAGCCTTGGGGGAAACTGAATTCCGGTGTACCGGCGTCGGTTCTGTTCACGGCCGGTCACTGTACTCGGCGGACAACCCCGGCAGCCTCCGGACCTCGGGTCTTCGGTTAACCCGGGGGAGGGCGTCCAGCCGAATCAGGCCCGCTACCCGGCGATGGCGTCGCTCCGGTGGGGTAGCACCCAACCGGGGCGGGGGAAGTGGCAGGTATACCCGTTCGGGTAGTGCTCGAGGTAGTCCTGGTGCTCGGGTTCAGCCTCCCAGAAGGGCCCGGCCGGCGTTACCTCGGTCACCACTTTGCCGGGCCAGAGCCCGGACGCCTCCACGTCGGCGATGGTGTCCTCGGCCACCCGACGCTGCTCGTCGTCGACGTAGAAGATCGCCGACCGGTAGCTCGAGCCGATGTCGTTCCCCTGGCGGTCCAGAGTTGTCGGGTCGTGGACCTGAAAGAAGAACTCGAGCAGGTCACGATAGGACGTCACGGCCGGGTCGAAGATGATCTCGATGGCCTCGGCGTGGCCTCCGTGGTTCCCGTAGGTGGCGTTGGCAACCTGACCCCCGGAGTAGCCCACCCGCGTGGACAGGACCCCGGGGCGCTTCCGTATCAGGTCCTGCATGCCCCAGAAGCAACCTCCGGCCAAGATCGCCCGTTCTGTCGTATCACTCATTGGACCGTTCCCTTCTCTGTGGTCGTTCCCTCCAGGACCTTGCGGTACTCGCCGTAACCCTCGGCCTCGAGGTCCTCGTAGGGGATGAACCGGAGTGCGGCCGAGTTGATGCAGTACCGCAGGCCGCCCTCGTCGGCGGGTCCGTCGTCGAAGACGTGACCCAGATGGCTGTCACCGTGAGCCGAGCGGACCTCGGTCCTCACCATCCCGTGGCTCCGATCGTTGCTCTCGACCACGTTGCCGGGCTCGAGAGGCACCGTGAAGCTCGGCCAGCCACACCCGCTGTCGAACTTCTGCTTCGACGCGAACAGGGGCTCACCGGACACCACGTCCACGTAGATGCCCGACTCCTTGGAGTCCCAGAACTCGTTGGCGAAGGCCGGTTCGGTGGCGCCCTCCTGGGTCACGTCGTACTGTCTCTGCGACAGCTGGGAAATCGTCTCGGGATCCTTGCGGTATCGATCGGTCACGTCAACTCCTTCTCCCCCGCGGTGCACCTGCGCCGCCACAGTGTTCAACACCCCACGATCCTCCTTCATTTCCGGCCGGGGTGCCTCGCAGCCCTCTGCCGGTGCCTCGAGGCCCTCGTCGGGCTGACCGGCGGTCCCGGGCCCGCCGCACCGCCGGTTGCGCGGTCAGCGGGCATGATGGCGGGGACGGCACTCGAAACGAGGAGGCCCCCGTGGCTTGGGATTTCTCAACGGAACCGGAATTTCAGGACCAGCTGGACTGGGTCGACACCTTCTGCCGGGAGGAGGTCGAACCCCTCGAACTGGTCTTCCCCTATGCGGTACGGATGCGCGATCCGAAGATGAAGGCCCTGGTCGAGCCCTTGAGACAGCAGGTGAAGGACCACGGCCTCTGGGCCATCTTCCTCGACAAGGAGCTCGGCGGGCCCGGCTTCGGTCAGCTCAAGCTGGCCCTCCTCAACGAGATCATCGGTCGCTACGGGAGCGCACCGGCGATCTTCGGCTGCCAGGCTCCCGATACCGGCAACATGGAGATGCTGGCGGCCTACGGGACCGAGGCGCAGAAGGAACGATGGCTGGAACCGCTCATGAACCAGGAGATCTGGTCGGCCTACTCGATGACCGAGCCCCAGGGGGGATCGGACCCCAACCTTTTCGTCACCCACGCCGTCCGGGACGGAGAGGAGTGGGTCATCAACGGCGAGAAGTGGTTCACCAGCGCGGGGCGCCACGCCGACATTATCTTCGTCATGTGCACCAACGGCATGTTCGTGGTGCCCAGGGACACACCTGGAATCGAGATCATGGATCAGCCCCGCACCCACGACCACATCCTGTACCGGGACGTGCGGGTGCCCCTCGACCACCTGCTCGGGCCGGAGGACGGCGCCAAGGTGCTGGCCCAGCGCCGGCTCGGTGGGGGCAGGATCCACCATGCCATGCGGGCCATCGCCCAGTGCAAACGGGCCTTCGACATGATGTGTGAGCGTGCCCTCAGCCGGGAGTCGCACGGCAAGATCATCGCCGAGCACCAGATGGTGCAGAGTGCCGTGGCCGACTCCTACGCTGAGATCAACATGCTCCGACTGATGGTCCTGTGGACGGCGTGGACCATTGACAACTCGAGCACCCAGGAGGCCCGGACCCAGATCGCCGCCTGCAAGTACACCGCGGCCAAAGTGCTGAAAGACGTCGTCTACCGCGCCATCCACATCTTCGGCTCGCTGGGTGTCACCGACCTCACGCCGCTCCAGACCATGTGGGCCGGGTCACCGGCCATGAGCGTGATGGACGGCGTGGACGAGGTGCACAAGGTCACGGTGGCCCGCAACGTCCTGAAGGGGTATGCACCCCACGAGGGCTTCTGGCCCACCGACTATTTCCCGACCAAACGGGCCGAAGCCCGCGAGAAGTTCCGCCCTGCCATGGACGCCGACCCCGACCTGATCAAGTACGCCGACTTCATGGAGCGTCGTTCCCGCGGGCGGGGCTGATCATGGACCTCGCCCACCGGAATGTGGTGGTGACCGGCGGTGCCAGTGGGATCGGACGGGCCATGTGCCGGGCCTTCGCCCGGCAAGGGATCCGGGGCATCGTCGTCGCCGACCTCAACGGCGACGGCGCCCGGACCGTGGCGGACGAGCTCTCCGACCAGGGGTTCCCGGCCATCGCCGTGCCGACCGACGTGACCGACGAGTCCCAGGTGACCGCACTGGTGGCCGCGGTCCGAGTCGGCCTTCGGTGTCGTGGATGTGTTCTGCGCCAATGCCGGCATCGTGGTGCCCGGCGGCGTGGAGCTGTCCGATGACGTCTGGCAGCACATGTGGGCGGTCAACGTCCAGAGCCACATCTTCGCCGCCCGGGCCGTGCTTCCGGCCATGCTGGCCCGGGGCGAAGGGTATCTGGTGCACACGGCATCGGCGGCCGGCCTGCTCACCCAACTGGGTTCGGCCCCCTACAGCGTGACCAAGCATGCCGTGGTGGCCCTGGCCGAATGGCTGTCCATCACCCATGGCGATGCGGGGCTGCGGGTGTCCTGCCTGTGCCCACAGGGCGTGTGGACCGGCATGACCGGGGCCGACGATCTCGGCTCCCGCAATGCCACCATCTCGACTGTCGGAAGGGACGGCATGCTCGAGCCCGAAGTCGTGGCCGAGGTGGTGATCGAGGCCATGGCCGAGGAGCGCTTCCTGATCCTTCCCCACCCGGAGGTGGCCACGTACGAACAGCGGCGGGCCGGTGATCGCGAGCGCTGGCTGAAGGCGATGCGTGGGCTGCAGGCGCGGTTGGTCAATCTGGTGAAGTGACGTACCCGCCACAGGCGTGACCGGGCGGACGGGACCGCACCAACCGGTGGCGTTGACCGGCAGCTCATCGACGACGCCGCCACCGTCCGTAGATCCGCCGCCGCGGTGGGCAACCACGGGTTGCGGACTCCGATGCACCATGCTGTCGTCCATGGACCACTGCCACGAGTGCGGATTCGACTACGACGGCCTGGCCATTGCCGACGCACCGTCGGCCCTGCGGGTCGGTGCCGAGCGACTCGCCGAGGATCTGTTCAGTGGCGATGATGCCTCGATCCACAGCCGACCGGAGCCGACGACCTGGTCGGTCATCGAGTACGCGTGCCATGTCCGTGACGTGCTCCTGGTGCAGCGCGAGCGGATCCTGCTGGCCCTGGTGGAGGACGCACCACGATTTGTCCCCATGTACCGGGAGGAGCGCGTCGCCCTGGCCGGCTACGACCGCGGGTCTGCCACCGAGGTGGCCCAGGAACTCACGGTGGTGGCCAATCTCGCCGCCAACGTCGTCACCCTGCTGGACCGTGCGCAACTGGCGAGGCCCTGTGTCTACAACTTCCCCGAGCCCAAAGTGCGGGACGTGGCCTGGGTGGTGCGGCACACCGTCCATGAGGTCGTCCATCACGAGATGGATGTGCGACGAGTGCGCACGCACCTCATCGACAACGATGTGTGGACCTGAGGGCACTGGCCCCGAGTCGGCGCCAGCGGGCGACGCCTCGGGTCGGGCCCCGGCGGATTCCGGTAGCGTCGGGTGGGTGGACACCGGTGATCACCAGCACGAGGGGGCGGCGGTCAACGCCTTCCTCCGGTCGCTCGGAGCAACGGAGGAGCAGATCGAGGTGGCCTGGCGCTCGTGCCGCATCGCCGGTCTCGCCGGCGACCTGGTCTTCGCCGAGGGCGCCGATCTGTCGGCCGGCGATCTGGCCGCCCGGGCCGGTGTCCCGGCCGACGACATCCTCTCCGTCTGGCGGACACTGGGCATCGTGGTACCCGACGTGGAGCGCCCCATGTTCACCGAGCGCGACGCCGAATTCGTGACGTTCCTGGTGGACGAGAACCCTGTGGGCTCGTATGGCGATGAACTGTTGAGGGTGCTGGGCAGCTCGCTGTCCCGGGTGGCGGAGGCGGCCGTGGCGGTCTATGTGCAGACGAAGGAGCCGGAGCAGTGCGTTCCCGACACGGACCTGCTCGAGTGGGCCCAGGACATGGTCAAGGTCAGCGCGGCGGCACTCCGGCTCGGCGATGCCATGGGTACCGTCTTTTCCCACCATCTCCGCGACGCCATCGATCGTCAGCGGGTTGCCCAGGAGGGTGTCACCGAAAAGGCCCTCCATCGGTTGGCGGTGGGATTCGTCGATCTGGTCGGGTTCACGCCGCTGTCGCTGCACACCAAGCCGGCTGAACTGTTGGAGTTGGTGAGTGCGTTCGAAACCAAGGCCTTCGAGGTGGCATCGGCCCGCAACGGCCGGATCGTGAAACACATCGGAGACGAGGTGATGTTCGTCGCCCTCGACGCGGCGTCAGGCTGTGCCATCGCCCGGGACATCACCGACGCCTTCGGTGCCGGCATCGAGCCTCGGGGAGGCGTGTGCTTCGGCGATGTGATCGTCAGGCACGGTGACTACTACGGCAAAGTCGTCAATCTGGCGTCCCGCTTGGCGGAATTGGCCATCCCCGGTGAAGTGCTGGTCGACGCCGAGACGGCCCGGTGGGCGGGCGACGGCGTCGAGTTCCGGTCGGCCGGACGCCGCCTACTCAAGGGCTACGACGATCCGGTGGAGGTCTGCTCCGTGGGGGCCGTCACGCGGAGCGGAGCGCCGCCGTCTCAACCTCCCCGGTAGGGCCCCGCCGACATTCGGTGCGACTCGGCTGTCAGTTGCCGACGGGAGCCACACGGTGGATCCCGCCCCGCATCGGCAGCGACTGCTCGCCCGGTTGTACGGCTCCGGGGCACCCTCCGGGTCACGACGCGCCACCGCCCTGCACGATGTGCAGGGCGGTGGTTACGGTGTGGCGGTCAGGGTCAGTGGACCGGAACTGCCACCTTGGGAGTGACAACGTGTGCTCCCTTGACGTGGATCCGGTGATGGAACAGGTTCCGGACCGCGGGGAGGGCGTAGCGGTCCAGTCCGAAGTAGCCGGCATTGCGCCAGGCCAGGATCAGGAACAACGACACCAGGGCGAAGGCCGGATTCACTCCGGCCGAGCCGGAGAACATGTAGATCACGTTGAGGCCGATGCCGAGAAATGCAGCCGCTCCGGTGAACAGGCCCAGGATCAGCAGTGCACCGATCACCAACTCGCTCAGCGTCACCAGTTTGGCGATCCATGAGGCATTGGGGATGACGAAGTTGTGGAGGAAGCCCGCCCACCATCCGTACGAAGCACCACCCTTCCCAGTGGCCGAACCGGCCACTCCGGCGGTGGAGAAGCCCTTGACCCCGGCACCGCCGCCGTACCAGAAGGCGGCCTTCTCACTTCCCCACAACTTTTGATAGCCGGCGTTCAGCCACTCGTAGCCGAGCCAGAGCCGGGCCACCAGCCATACTACGCCGGCCGCCTTGGACCGGAAGAGCCAGTCCCCGATGCGGAGGTTCCCGCCCGGCGCTTCGAACAGTCCACCGGTGTCGTCCGCTGCGTCGACGCCAGCCACCACGTCGCCTTTTAGGAAACCCAGTGTCGTAGTCATGACGTCCTCCTTACCCGATGGCCCGTTGACGATCGGCTTCTGGTCACCACTGTGACGGACCGGGCCGCCACCGGACAGGGCCGAAAGTCCTACAACTGGCACGTGAGCGCAGGGGTTTAGCGGCCAGGACGACCAGGGAGGAAGCGGTGGAATACCATCGGGGGCGGCCGACCGGCCGCCGGCTCGGGCGCCGCATCTAGCTGACCGGCACCTGCCAGACCAGTACGGTTCCTCCGCCGTCGGGTGCCTCCATCGCCATCGTCCCATGCAGCGACTCCGCCCTTCGCCTCAGATTGACCAGCCCCATGCCCGCGGAGCTGACGCCGGTGCGGTCCGTGCCACATCCGTTGTCGACGATGCGCAGGCGGCACACCCCCTCCTCCACGACGAGCGAGACCGAGGCCGTGGTGGCGTCAGCATGTCGGGCGATGTTGGTGATGGCCTCGCGCACCGTGGCCAGCAGGTTCTCCGTCACAGTTTCGGAGACGACCGAGTCGACGGGACCGGCGAAGGAGACGTGGATGCTGAACCCGACCATGGGGTTGAGCGATCGGACCAGTGTGAGCACACTGGCCCTCACGCCGAGGTCCCCCAGGTCGAGACCCAGTTCGTAGATGCTGGAGCGGACCTGACGGATGGCGTCACCGATGTCCGCCACCAGATGGCCGAGTCGGTCGGCCACCAGGGCGGCCGCCGGTTCTCTGGCCATGGTCTCCAGCGAGATCCCCACCGCATAGAGGTGCTGGATCACCGTGTCATGGAGATCCCTGGCCATCCGGTGCCGGTCCTCGATCACCGCCAGCTCCTGGATCCGTCGGTGGAGCCGCGAGTTCTCGATGGCCATGCCGGCCGCCATGGCCAGAGCCTCCACCAACTCCTGGTCGTCGGCGGTGAACTCCGGGCCGTCGGTCTTGTCGGTGAGGTAGAGGCTCCCGTACACCTCGTTGCGCACGTTGATAGGTACGCCGAGGAACGAGTGCATCGGCGGGTGGTTGGGCGGGAAGCCGAAGCGGTCGGGATGGTCATCGATCCTCGCCAGCCGCAGTGGACGTGGATCATCGATCAACAGGCCGAGGACGCCCCGCCCTGTCGGTCGGGGCCCGATCGCCTCTTCCTGCTCCGCGGTGAGCCCGACGGTGAGAAAGTCGGCGATGGAGGTGCCGTCGTCGTCGAGGATGCCCAGCGCCCCGTAGTTGGCTCCGGTCAGGGAGCGGGCTTCGTCGATGACGTGGCTCAGGAGGGCGGGGAGTTCGACGTCGGCGGCGAGCAGCATCGTCGCCTCGAGTACCCGGGTCAATCGAACGGGATCGTCGATCGAATGGAAAGGCACCGCCAGGGAGCGTACCGACCCTTCGGTTCATCGTCCACCGTGCGGCCTGATCGGCCGCCACCACCGCCCTGGTCCTCCCCAACTGTTTTCCCTGGTCAAGTTGCCAAGACGAGTCCGGTTCGGCATGATGGTCGGGTGAGCCTCGGCGTGTTCCTCCTCGACGACCACGAGGTGGTCCGAGCCGGTATCCGGGCCATGCTGGAGGCCACCGACGATCTGGTGGTGGTGGGGGAGGCGTCCACCGTCGACGAGGCCCTGGACCGCATCCCGACGGCGCGGCCACAGGTGGCGCTCCTCGACGTGCGACTTCCCGATGGCAGCGGCGTTGAGGTCTGCCGGGAGGTCCGCTCCGCGCATCCGGAGATCGTGTGCCTGATGCTCACCTCCTACGCCGACGACGAGGCCCTGTACGCCGCCATCCTGGCCGGCGCCGCCGGGTATGTGCTGAAGCAGGTCGGTGTGGGCGATCTGGTCGATGACATCCGACAGGTGGCCGCCGGCCACTCCCTGCTCGATCCCTCGGTGACCCGTCGGGTTCTCGAACGTCTCCGGGCCGGTCCTCGGGAGGACCCCCGGCTGGCCAGTCTCACCGCCCAGGAACGCAGCGTCCTGGACTTGATCGCGGAGGGCAAGACGAATCGTCAGATTGCCGAGGAGCTCTACCTGGCCGAGAAGACGGTGAAGAACTACGTCTCCAATCTGTTGGCCAAGCTGGGTATGGAGCGGCGGACCCAGGCCGCCACCTTCGCCGTCCGCCAGGAACGCTCGGCGCAGTCACCACCAGACGATGCCACTGGAACCTGACGGCAACATCCCGAGGGCACGATCGGCGCTGTGTCCGAAGGCGGGCTACGAAGCGTCGTCCGGTTGCTCCACCCCGATCCCCCGTTCGGCCAGGGCAACCTCGAGGAACCGTCGTTCCCCGTTGTCGAAGCGCTCGACGGCGAACTCGATGTCCAGACTTCGGGCCAGGACTATCAGGGTGACGTCGTAGTCGAGGGCGTCGGCGACCGCCTCGAATCCCTTCGTGGGGGTCGAGTCGGGTCCGTCGCCGCGGAGCCGAGCGCGGTAGGAGGACAATCGGGCGAGCTCGTCCCCGGGTCCGGTCCCGATGTCGGCATGGTCGTGCTGGTCGAGGGCGGATCCGAGGAGTTGGGTGTACATGGACATGATCGATCGACCGTCGAACTCCTCTCGTGCCCGCGGGGCACAGACGCCGCCTCGATGGCGGATGTGCTCGTTGCCCCCGTGCCCATGGTGACACCGATTCCCTCTCGTGGTCAGGGCCGAAGGTCATCACTTGGACACGGCCGCGGTGAGGGCCCGTCCGCACAACGCCCTGCCCCCGGTCCGTCACCGTGACAGGCCGGCAGGACACGGAAGTTGGGTCGAACGGCCCTGGTCCGGGGCGTCTGGGGCTGCCAGCGTAGATCCTGCCCTCCCCGGCCCCGGGTGAGCGGCCAGGGTTGCGGAGGGAGATCCCGTGGACGACCCCGGTGCTGGCCGCTACCCGGCCGAGCTGGAATGCCGATGGATGACGAGGATCGGTTCGATCGTCCAGGTCCGGCCCATCCGGGCCGACGATGGTCCCCGCCTGCTTGCGTTCCACCGGCAACTCTCACCGAGTTCGGTCTATCGTCGCCACTTCTTCGTGCATCCCGAGCTCTCGGAGGCCGAAACCGAGTACTTCAGCCGGGTGGACTACCTCGACCGGTTGGCCCTGATTGCTGAGGACTCGGGCCGGTTGATCGCCGTCGGTCGTTACGACCGGAGCCCGGGCACCGCCGAGGCCGAGGTGGCCTTCGTCGTGGCTGACGCCTACCAGCACCTCGGGATCGGGACGATGTTGCTCGACCATCTTGCCGATGCCGCCCGGCCCGTCGGGATCACGACCTTCATCGCTTCCACTTTGGCCGACAACCGGACGATGCTCGACGTGTTCCTGCACTCGGGGTTCCCGGTAACGACGAGTTCCAGTGGCAGCGTGGTCGGTGTGCGCGTATCGATCGGACCCCGGGACCCCCGGGGGGCCTGTCGCCCGGCCGGTGCCGACCTACCGGGCGGCCCACGGGTGGAGACCATCCCGGTGGCGGGCGATCAAGGACCTTCGGCTCTAGCGGCCCGACCGCCCCGGGGACAGGCTGGGGTCACGCCGAAGGAATAGGAGCCTCACCATGAAAGCACTCGTATACCGCGGACCGGCAGCCAAGTCATGGGAGGACGTACCCAACCCCGTCGTACAGGCTGACACGGACGTGGTCGTCCGGGTGGACACGACCACGATCTGTGGTTCGGACCTGCACATTCTGAAGGGCGACACACCCGAGGTGACCGCCGGTCGCATCCTGGGGCACGAAGCTGTGGCCACCGTCCAAACGGTCGGCGCCGGGGTGAAGACCGTGTCAGTCGGGGACCGGGTCCTGGTGTCGTGCATCACTGCCTGCGGGACCTGTCGGTTCTGCCGCCAGGGTCGCTACGGACAGTGTCTCGGGGGCGGAGGCTGGATCCTCGGCCATCTCATCGACGGCACCCAGGCCGAGTACGTCCGGGTGCCGTTCGCCGACACGTCCACCTACCCGGTCCCCCCGGGGGTCGACGACGAGGAACTCCTCATGCTGGCCGACATCCTGCCCACGGCCTACGAGGTCGGCGTCCTCAACGGGAAGGTGCAGCCGGGCGACAGCGTGGCCGTGGTGGGGGCGGGACCCATCGGCCTCTCGGCCATCACCGGGGCCAAACTGTTCTCCCCGGGCCTGGTCATCGCCATCGATCTGGCCGACGCCCGTCTCGACGTGGCCAAGCAGTTCGGAGCGGATGTGACCATCAACAATGGTGACCAGGACGCCCTGGCACTGGTCGGCCAGCTCACCGACGGACTCGGGGTCGATGTGGCCATCGAGGCGGTCGGCGTGCCCGCCACGTTCGAACTATGCGCCGAATTGGTCCGGCCCGGAGGGCATGTGGCCAACATCGGCGTACACGGGAGGCCGGCCACGCTCCACCTCGAGGCTTTGTGGACCCGCGACATCACCATCACGACGGGGTTGGTGGACACCTACTCGACACCCACACTCCTGCGCCTGCTCACCGGTCGCCAGATCGACGCCGGTCGCTTCGTCACCCACCACTTCGGGCTCCAGGACATGGTCGAGGCCTATGACGTGTTCGCCAGGGCCACGGACACCGGTGCGGTGAAGGTGGTGTTGTCGCGCTGACCGCGGCACGCTCCGCCCCGCTCCGACGCTATCTCCTCGGGGTCCGGTTGTAGTGCTTGAGTGAAGCGCAGGTGTCTCCTGTATCGAGCCTCAAACCTGAGCAGAGTTCGGTGCCGTTCAGCCGGTGACTGCGGCCCGGTGGGACTCGATGGCGGCCTGGTTGTGTTCCTCGAGGTACATCTGGGCGATGACGTCGGCATCGGTCATCACCGGACAGCTTGAGCTGTGCTCGGCCTGTTCGCAGGCTTCGTCGATGTACTGGTAGTAGGCCACAAAGTCCAGGGTCTCGGCGACGGAGGGCGCTGATCCCATGAGCAGCATCCCCTCCTCACGGAAGACCTCGCTCAGGCTGGCCTCCGAAGTGGCCGCGGACGAGTCCGGGGAGGTGGTCGTCGGGCTCGTGTCGGACTTGGCGCTGGACAGGGGCCGCGGCGCGTTGTCGGTGCGTGTCGCCCCGCAACCGCTGAGGACCATCCCTGACAGCACCAACCCGAAGACGAGGTTGCGCCACACCGGACCAGTGTGGCAGTCACTGCCCGCTCATCGGGGTATGCCCCGCGACGCATCGTCGGCCCGGAGCCGGTTCCCGCTGTCTCCGCCGTGCCGTGCTCAAGGCCGTCACCGACTGTGCCGATTGTCTAGGCAACGGGTCCATCGTGGTGACCGTTGCGCCGTCATGGGTGCCACGGCGAGCGATCGGGACGCCGCGAGGGGAGAACACCACATGAACACCGGGGAGGGACATCCGCTCGGCACGCCGCCACTGGGCACCCTGGTGATAGCGCTGTCGTTGGCTGCACTGGTCGTGATCGGCGTGACGACCTCCGCTTCGGCGTCGTCGTCCGGTGTCAACGCCAAGGCGGCCCTGGCCCTCGTGACCGAAGCTCGTGCTGCCATGACGGCGGCGGGATCGGTGAGCGCCACCGGTAGCGGGACCACCCACATCCCCGGCGTCGGCACGGCCACCCTCACCGAGTCGGACTATGTGGCGCCGACGTCGGGTAGCCAGGTGGTCAAGGTGACATCAGCCACCGCCGGACCGGGCATGCTCCCGTCAGCGACCACGCTTGACCTGGCTGGAACGGTGGACGTCGATGCCGATGCGCCGTTCTGGTCGGAGTCCGTGGGTGTGGGCGAGACGCAGGCCGCAGAGGTCGCCAATCAGTGGGTCCAGGTGCCGAAGAGCAGTCCCGTCTACGTGCCCGCCGCCGCCGATCTCACCATGCCCTCCTTGACCCAGGACCTGTTTGACGCCAGGACCTACCACCAGGGGAAGACCCAGACGGTGGACGGTGTACGGGCCGTCGCCATCACCTACCGGAACGCCGGCAACGACGCCGGCCCGGTGACCTGCTACGTGGCCGTGAACGGTTCCCATCTGCCCGTGCAGGTGACCATCGCTGGGCTGACGATCCACCTGGGAGCGTGGGGCCAGGTGCGCACCCTTTCCCCTCCCGCCGGGGTGATCCCGTTGCCCAGTCTGAGTCTGCCGAAGACCTCGGCCACTCCCGTACTGGCTTGATCGACCCGGGCCAGCCCGACGGCGGTCAAGCGACGCCATCGGACAGAGGTGGGGCGAGGTCCAACACCATCACCTCGATGGACTCGCCCGGCGTACCGTGTGATGCCATCGTCGCTCCTGAGGCCTTCAGTCCCATTCGGAGGTAGGCAGCACGTGCCCCATGATTGCCTTCCCGCACGCCCAGGTCCAGCGTAGTGGCACCCTCCGATCCGGTCCACGCCCCCACCACGTCGAGGAGCCGTCGGGCGACTCCCCGGCCCCGATGCGACGGAGCCACCCACATCCCCACCAACTCCCGGACCGTAGGGTCGTCGGACCAGCCATCGACACCTACGGCGACCCCGACGGGGGCGCCCTCCTCGGTAGCCACGAACCATCGACCGGTGGCGGCCCGATGGCGCCAGGTCGACTCGTTGAAGGCCACTTCGCGGTGGTAGGTCGACGTGAAGGCGTCAGGTGACTCCTGAAGCGAACGGAGTCGGGCACTGCGGATGATCCAGACAGGGCATTGATGTCGATCATGTACCCGACGAGGGTATCCCCACGGTGCTGTCGGGTCCCTCCTCCGGCGCGGCCCGCTACCGGCCGCTCAGGTCCCCATCCTCCTGCGTCTCCGTAACCGATGTCGGATGCCGGCACCCGTGGCCACCCCGAACAGCCCGATCGCCACCAGGACGGGGGCGTAGGGTCCGGCGCCGGTGAAGGCCAGTGACGGCGTCGAAGGGGCGCCCGAGGTCGGCGACGTGCCCGACGAGCTTGAAGCGGCAACCGGGGGCACGGTGGTCGTCGTCGTCGAACACAGGGTCGTGGTGGTCGACGCAGGCTCGCTGGTGGTCGTGGTCGCACCCGTGGTGCTGGTGGTCGATGTCGATGTCGTGGTCGTCGAGCCCGGGTCCGTGGTGTCGGTGGTGCTGGTGGCGCGAATGGACGCAGGCAGCGTGGTGGATGTCGTCGTGCTCGTGCTCGTGCTGGTGGTCGTGCTCGAGGAGGTGGTCGTCGTGGGAGTCGTCGTCGAGGTGGTCGAACTCGTCGATGTCGTCGTGGTCGTGCTGGCCGCACAGGGGAGTGTCGTTGTCGTCGTTGACGGATCGGTGACGCCGGTGGTGGTGCTCGACGTGGTCGTCGGACTCGTGGTCGGCGTGGTCGTGACGTCGGCCTGGATGGCGCCCGGCGACCTCGGCACGGGGAGCACTGTGGCGGTGGCCACGGCGGCGAACGGGAACGCACTCGACAGAGCGACGATTCCGACGGCGGATGCCATCAGCCAGCCTGCCCGTCGCCGCATCCTTTTGTCCTCTCCACCCTCCCGGGGCGCCAGGTTCGCAGATTCCGGGATGTTCGCACCGACACGGTGCCCTCGCTATCGAGAGGCTAGGGGGGCCAGGGTGACCGCAACGATACGGATGGATGAACATTTCGCGACCCACCGGTCGGAGGTCGACGCGAGGCAACTGCTTTCTCGCAGACCGGCGGTGAGGATGTCACCACGCTCTGTGCTCACGCGAAGTTCATTCAGACGTCACGTCGAATTGACACAGCGGCAAGCTGGCTGGAATACGTTGATTCCGTGGCTGAACATGAAGCGAAGGCTCGCAAGATCACGGCAACGGAATGGGACGTCGTGTGCCCGGGATGCCCGGGCCGCGGCACGCGGGTCGGTGCTGTCCGCGACAGCCCGGCGCTCACCTGCCAGGAGCAGGCCCAGCTGCTGGCAGACTTCCACCGCCAGATCTACAGCGAGGCGGGGGACCGGATCCTCCGCTGAACAGGGTGGCCTCGATAGCCTCTCGACAGGCGAACGTACGTTCGCTACGGTCGTGCCATGCGCTACGAAGTGGACGTCACCATTGCACGGTCCCTCGATACCAGGACGGAGCAGTTCCTCGAGGCCGCCCGTCGGTCGGCCAACCGGCTCATCCGTTTCTCCGGGGACGCCACGTCGATCAACCTGACCGTCGAGGTGGCGGGGATGTGTCGCGAGGACGCCATCCGCTCGGCGGCGCGCGAGGTGGCCGGCATCTTCCCGGCGTGCGACAGCGAAAAGTACGGCGAGCCGCGCCCGGCTGGGATGTGACGATCCCGAGCTCAGACAGAAGAGGATGGATGGCGGACGGTGAGGCGCCACACAGTGTTCATCCACCGTTCAGCAGTCGGTGACGTGGGGGTCACCGAGCCGGTGGTAAACCGGCTCAAGGCCGGTGAGCGCCTCGCCGCACCACCAGGCCGTCCGTGGGGCAGTTGCGCCGCCGTCGCTGGGTGACCCTTGACCCCGCGGCGGCGGGCACTCCCCAGGGAGAGCACCGTCGCCACGGAGAGCACCGTCGCCAGGGTGAGCGCCATCGCCAGGGTGAGCGCCATCGCCGGACGGTCGACGGACGGACGACCGAGGTAACGGCTAAGAACCGGTTCTGGCAAAGGTGCTGGCGTATCGTTGCGCCATGTCCCGGCACCGGACCCGGCCCGATGGCCCGCGTGGCTCAGCCCGTTCGCATGCGCTGATACCCACCACGAACCGGTTCGGGCCTCCTCGGAGTCGGCGGCGATGATCACACTGCTGGGCCTGGTCTTCAAACTGATCAAGTGGACGGTGATCACCGTCGCCTACCTGTTGGTCGGTCTGGTCAAGCTGGTGACAATCATCGTCGTATTGATCTTCTTCACCAGTAGGGCGGGCATCCGTCGCCTCCTCGACGCCAAGGAGCAGAGGGACGACGATCCCGACGAGTACGACCTCGGCTATCCATCCCATCTGGGCCGGTCCTCCGAACGGCTCACCCGGGACGCATTCGACGCCCGGTGGCAACGTGAACGCGATCTTCGGGTGGCCGGACGACGGTCGGATCCGGCGGATGGAAGCGGGGCTCGTGCCTATACGGCGGCCTCCGGAGAGCGCCACGTCGACTAGCACGTCGACCGGACGGCTCGGCCGGATGGCGAAAGCCGCGGATTTGGGAACCCCGTGCAGTAGTTTTTTGCACGGGTTGCTGCGACTGGGAACGGACTTGTGCATCATGAGACTTGGGAGCACCGGTGGAACGTCAGTGACGAGGACGTGATGGTGGACCGCCCATGAAGCCCGTCAAGAAGATCTTCAAACTCCTGGGCATCATGGCCATCCTGCTCACCATCCCGCTGGCGGCCTACATCACCACCAGCAAGGGCGTCGACTACGTCCATGGGTTCGGCAAGGCCTGTGCCATCATCCACGACGGCTGGAGCTTCCACGGCCAGTGCGGTGTCCAGGTGCCGCCGACCCCCTGATCCTGCGCCGACGCCACGTCGGCCCGTCTGGGCATAGTCTGGACCTTGAAGGACTGCAGTACCGGTGCACGATGAGGTGCCTGTAGCCGCCAGGGGCGGGGGGGTCGGGACAGGGACTCATTCTCCATGGGACGCACGGGCGTGCCCCGCCGGTCCGGCAGGCACTCGAACAGGGAGGGAAGGAACCAAACCATGCAGACAGAAGCAGCGATCCTCTGGGAGATGGGTGGCGATTGGAAGGTCGAGACCATCGAGCTCGACCCACCCAAGGCCGGTGAGGTGCTGGTCAGGATCGCCGCCTCCGGCATGTGCCACAGCGATGAGCACCTGCGCACCGGAGACCTGGGTGGCATCTACCCGATCATCGGCGGCCACGAGGGAGCCGGTGTGGTGGAGGAGGTCGGTCCGGGAGTGGAAGGTCTGAGCCCGGGGGACCATGTGGTGTTCGGTTTCGTGCCGGCCTGTGGCCACTGTCCCTCATGCGCCCGCGGCCACTCCAATCTGTGTGATGTCGGCGCCCTGCTCATGATGGGCGCCCAGATCGACGGGACCCATCGTCACCACGCCGCCAACGGCGCCGATCTCGGCACCATGGTGTGCCTGGGCACCTTCGCCAAGCACACCGTGGTCAACCAGGCTTCCTGCGTCAAGATCCTCGACCACTATCCCTTGGACAAGGCCTGTCTGGTCGGCTGCGGCGTGACCACCGGCTGGGGCTCGTCGGTGTACGCCGCCGAGGTGAAGCCCGGTGACGACGTGGTGGTCATCGGCATCGGTGGCATCGGCGCCTCGGCCATCCAGGGGGCCAGGCTGGCCGGAGCTGAACGTATCTACGCCGTCGACCCGGTCCCGTTCAAGCTGGAGATGGCCAAGAAGTTCGGAGCCACCCACACCGCCGCCAGTATCGAAGAGGCGCTGCCGTTGGTCAACGAGGTGAGCTGGGGCAAGAACGCCGACAAGGTCATCTGCACCATGGGTGTGGGTGACGGACGCCTGATGGAGACCATCATGCAGATGACGGCCAAGGGTGGCCGGGTGGTGGTGACCAACATCCATCCCATGGCCGAGACCGAGGTGACACTGTCGTTGACCTGGCTGACCCTGCTGGAGAAGCAGGTGGTCGGGACCATCTTCGGCTCCGCCAACATCCGCTACGACATCCCCCATCTGCTCCGCCTCTACGACGAGGGCCAGCTCGATCTCGACGGCATGGTGACGCAGACCTACAAGCTCGAGGACGTCAATCTGGGCTACGCCGACATGCTGGCCGGCAAGAACATCCGGGGCGTCCTGCAGTACGAGTAGCCCGACAGCCGGGTTGCTCCACCGGGTAGGAGTGCCCGCCCCGCCGCCGACTGAGGCCGCCGGCCGGTGGATGCCACATGAAATTCTTCGTGTCGTGACGCAGCGCCGACGGAGCCGTAACGGCGAAATCCCTGTTCAGGGCGGTGTCGCGCCGTAGCCGCTGTGCCGGGCCCTCAGGGTATCCATCGCTGCGGTCGCCTGACAGTGAGATGATTATCGTCGTGAACTACCTGACCGCCGATCCGGGGAGGCCGAGCGACATGGCCGATGCTTTCGTGTCGTCTGATGTTCGACTCACCGGGGGTGGACGTCTCACCACCAAGCGTGGGGCGTACCTGCTAGTTTGCGGTTTGGCGTTTTGGGGCAGCTGATGAGTCACCATCCCCAGTCACCCAAGGAGCGGTAGTGAAAAGGATCATCATTGCGGCGGTCATGGTGATGACCGTTGGGGCCGCACTACTGGCGGCCAGCACAACGGCAGGGGCCGCCGGCCCGGGGGCGGTCATCACCTTCGATGACGCCAACAACGTGGTGACACTGCAGATACCCAACCCGCCCTGTCCCACCACCGAACCGGGCTGCGTGTGGAAGTTCTTCCTCAATGAGCCGAAGGTCTCGGTGGACGTGGCCACCGTCTACGGAACCTCGGGCACCCTCACGCTGGCCTATCCCGCCAACTTCTGCGGGGTCATCCAGGCCGACGCCTATATCGGCCCCACAGCCAACGGGCCCTGGACGCCGCAACGGGGATGGCAGCACTCACTCGCCGATGACTGCACCCCGGCTCCGACCCCCATTCCGCCGAGTAGCCCGGTCCAACCGGTTCCGCCACCCGACGCCTCGCCCGTGGTCACCACCCCGCCGGTGACGATCCCAGCGACACAGGACGCCTCCGATGCCCCGGTGGCGGCAACGGTGACCACGCCGACCACCCTGCCGGATGCCCCGGTGGTCAAGGCCACCGCGGAGCCGACCACGCTGCCGTTCACCGGTGTCAACCTCATGCCGTTCGTGCTCTCCGGTGTGACCTGCGTGGCCCTCGGCCTCGGTCTCCTGGTCGGCCGTCGGAAGCGCCCCCTGTAGGGGCCTGCGCATCGCAGGGCCACCCCCGCGGTCAGGCCCGTCAGTCGAGACCGGTGGCGTTTTCACCCACCGGCACGGGCGGATGGGCCCGCCACTGCTCCATCACCCGCATGCAGGCCACACCGTCGGCGAACGACGGCGAGGCCTGGTTGCCCCCGGTCACGGCGTCGCGGATCACCCCGGCCCAGGCCCCCATGGCCTGGTGGTGGCCGTCGCCCTCCGGCCGGTCGAACTCGAAGTGCCGGGACTTCTCGCCCGACCGGCGTAGCACCACCCGCACGTCGCCCACGTTCTCGATGGCGCCGGCGGAACCGGTGACCACGATGCGGGCCGGCGTGGTCACCCCGGCGGTGAACGACGTGTCCACCGTGGCGGTGGCCCCCGACTCGAGGGTGGCCCATCCGGTGAAGGCATCCTCGGCGTCGCAGCGGACCAGCTCCCCGGCGCCGTCGGGGCGTGCAGTGACGGTGATCCAGGTGGCGGCCCCGGCGCTGCTCACCTCGCCCAGCAACCACCGCACCAGGTCGACGGCGTGGGATCCGAAGGCGCCGATCCAACCGCCGCCGAGTGAGCGGTCGAACAGCCATCCCCACGGGCGCAGCGGGACCCGCGAGCCCGACGTGAACGCCGTGTAGGCCAGGTGCTCCGGATGCCCGATGGCGCCGGACGACACCAGTTCGTGCATGGTTCGCCGGGCCGGCTGGTGGCGGAATTCGAAATTGACCAGGTTGACCACCCCGGCCTCGTCGGCCTGGCCGGCCATGGCTTCGGCCTCCTCCAGTGAGCGTCCGAAGGGCTTGTCGCACAGCACGGCCCGACCGGCCTCGAGGGCCATGCCCACGTGGTCACGGTGCAGGAAGGGGGGCGAGTGGACCGAGACGAGGTCCACGCCGGAGTGGCACAGTGCCCGGACGGCGTCGTGGTCCCGGGCCGTGACCACGTCGGTCACCTGGCAGCCGCTGGCCTCGAAGGCACCGGCCACCACCCGTCCACCGAAACCCGTGCCGATGATCCCGACCTTCATCCGGCCCCCCTCCCGTGCCGACGGTCAGCGGACCGGTCCCACCTCGTGCAGCTCGATGGCATTGCCGGACGGGTCGTCGAGGAACGTCTGCCGGTTCGTGCCGGAGCCGACCGGGTCGGCGATGTCCACGCCCTTCGACCGGAGCTCGGCCACCACCTCATCGAGATCACCGACCCGGATGGCGAAGTGCTGTCCCATGTTTCGGGGCACGGGCGCCTCGAGCAGGTGGACCTGTTGGCCGCCGAAGTTGATCCACGCCCCTCCGATGCCGAAGTCGGGCCGGTCGCCTCGGACCTCGCCTCCGAGGACCTCGGTGTAGAAGGCCACCGACCGGGGCACGTCGGTCACGTTGATGGCCACGTGGTGAATGGCGAGCGGCTCCATGTCCTGCAGTCTGGCCGTCCCCGGCCGGGTCCGCAACGCGGCCGGAGCGTGGATCCGGTTTCAGCTGGAGGTGGCCTGGTCAGCCGCGTCCGCCACGTCCACTCAGTCTGCCCCGCCACCTCGTTCACCGTGCAGGCCTTCCTGACCTTCCCGTCCCCGCTACTCGCTACCGCTACCGCTACCGCTACCGCCCCCGTCACTGCGGAGATCGCCGGACTTGGCCATGATCAGCTCCCGCATCGGACCCAACCGGGTGGTCAGGGGCCGGCCAGCTGTTCGTCCAGGGTCAGGATCCCCCGGATGTTGAGGCCGTCCTTCAGGTCGCGGTACCCGTCGTTGACCCCTTCGATCGGGTAGGACCGGGTGATCAGACCGCCCAGGTCGAAGTGGCCCCTGGCATCGAGGTCCAGCAGCTTGGGGATGTCGGCCCGCGGATTGGCCGAGCCGAACAGCGATCCCACCACCTGCTTCTCCATGCCGGTCAGATTGCTCAGGTTCATCGACACCTGGTTCTCGGCGTAGGGATGGATGTTGGTGACCACCACCCGACCGAGCTTGGCCGTGAGTCCGAGGGCCTGGTCCATCAGGTCCCCCCGACCCACCCCCATGGCCATGATCACCTTGTGGGTCGTGCGCCCTCTGGTCATCTTTCTGATCGGATCGCGTGCCTCCTCCATCGAGGCGAAGGTGGCGTGGGCGCCGAACCGGGCGGCCTGCTCCCGTTTGAAGGCCACCGGGTCGACGGCCACGATGGTCTCGGCTCCGGCCAGCCGGGCCCCCTGGACGGCAGAGGCGCCGACGCCCCCGACTCCGACCACTACGACGGTGTCCCCGGCCCGGACATCGGCGGCGTAGACGGCCGAGCCCCATCCGGTGACGGCGCCGCAACCCACCAGACAGGCCGTGCGCAACGAGTAGGCCGGGTCGATCCTGATGCAGCTGGCCTCGTTGACCACGGTGAAGTTGGCGATCACCCCTACCAGGCACATGAGCTGCAGGTCCTGGCCGTGGGCGTGGGAGGTCCCGTCGATCTGGCGTCCGTATCCGATCAACGCCCCGGGGTCGCAGAGGTTCTGGTGGCCGGTGGAGCAGGGGACGCATCGGCCGCACGACGGCAGAAAGGCCAGGACCACATGGTCCCCGGGCACCAGGCTGGTGACGCCGGGCCCGACCTCCTCCACCACGCCGGCCCCCTCGTGCCCGCCGATCATCGGCGTGGGCATGGTCGAGTCGCCGGTGACGATGTGGTCGTCGGAGTGGCACAGGCCGGCCGCCACTACCCGGACCACCACCTCCCCGTCATCTGGCGCGTCCAGGTCGATCTCCTCGACGCTCCACTCCTCGCCCACACCGCAGCAGATCGCGGCCCGAGCCTTCGTAGTCACCACCCCCGACACGGCGTCCCCGGCGTGGTGACGCCGGAGGCCCGATGCTCCCGAAGTGGAGGGTGACGGTCCGGCTCGGCCGGCAAGGGCCCGGCCCGGTAGCATCGCCGGTTGGCGATACGGCGGCCCACCGCCTTCGTCCGTCCGGGAGGGGGCAGCCGCCATGATGATCGCTCGGTCGGTCCGGATCACGCTGGCGACGGTGGTGGCGATGGCGGCGAGTGTGGGTCCGGCGATGTCGGGATCGACCACCGGCCCGGCCGGCGCGGCGACGCCGGAGCTGGCCCCGATGGCCGGCTCCTACACCTTCCATCTCACCTACGGCGGCCGCGCCCGCGACTATCGCCTCCACGTGCCTCCGGCGGCCAGCTCCGGCCAGCCGCTGCCCCTCGTCCTCAACCTGCACGGTGCCACGCAGAACGGCTTCCTCGAGGAGCTCCAGACCGGGATGGACAACTCCGCCGACCAGAACGGCTATCTGGTGGCCTATCCCGACGGGACCCGGATCTCCAAGGTGCTGACCCCCGATCCCGTGGCCAAGAACGCCCAGTACGGCTGGAATGCCGGGCAGTGTTGTGGGCTGCCGGTGACCCGCCACATCAACGACGTCGGTTTCCTCGAGAAGGTCATCGCCGACATCGCCGCCCAGACCCCGGTCGACCTCCGGAGGGTGTACATGACCGGGATCTCCAACGGCGGCATGATGGCCTACGCCATGGCCTCGGAGGCCTCCGACCACGTGGCCGCGGTCTCATCCATCTCCGGCCAGGTGGAGCTGCCCACCATCCATCCGTCCCGGCCGGTGCCCACCCTCGAGTTCCACAGCCTCGACGACCCCATAGCCAAGTGGGCCGGCGTCCCCAACCAGGACCCGCGACTCCGGTTGTCGGTCATGGAGGGCATCGACCAGTGGGTGAAGGCCGACGGATGCACCTCCCGTGCGGTGACCGGCACCACCATTGTCGGTGCCACCGGATCGATCTCGGCCGGTGAGACGGCCACCCCCGTGACGTACCGGGGATGCCGGGCCGGCACCGAGGTGGCACTGTGGAGGTTCACCGGTTCCGGGCACGTCTGGCCCGGAAGCCTGCTCAACACCGGCCCCAAGAGCACCTGGCTCCTCGGCGGCGTGGGCCGTGGCATCGTCCTGGTCGACGCCAACGAGGCCATGTGGCAGTTCTTCCAGCGGTACCAGATCCCGGGCCAGGACGTCCCCCGCACCTGACCGGGTTCCGTCCGGGATCCGCCTTGTCGGAGCACGATCCCCGTACGCACGCGGTGGGTGGCCGTCGGCGCCTCGACGTAGGGTGGCTTCATGAAGCTACGCACCTTGGGAAGAACCGGCATCAAGGTCAGTCCGCTCTGCCTCGGAGCCATGATGCTCGGAGCCTGGGGCAACCCCGATCACGACGAGTCCGTCCGGATCATCCACCGGGCTCTCGACGCCGGCATCAACTTCATCGACACCGCCGACGTGTACTCGGACGGGGAGTCCGAGATCATCGTGGGGGAGGCCCTGGCCACGGTGGACCGCTCCCGGACGGTGGTGGCCACCAAGGTCTTCGCCCCCATGGGGGACGATCCCAACGCCCAGGGGAGTTCCCGGCGCTGGATCATGGCCGAGTGCGAGAACAGCCTGCGTCGGCTGGGCACCGAGTACATCGACCTGTATCAGGTCCACCGGCCTGACGAGACGACCGACCTCGACGAGACCCTCGGGGCCCTCAGCGATCTGGTCCACGCCGGCAAGATCCGTTCGTTCGGCAGCTCGACCTATCCGGCCGAGCGGATCGTCGAGGCCCAGTGGGTGGCCGACCGGCGGGGCCGGGAGCGCTTCCGGACCGAGCAGCCCCCGTACTCCATCTTGGTAAGGGGGATCGAGGCCGCTGTGCTGCCCGTGGCCCAGGCCTACGGGATGGGGGTCATCCCCTGGAGCCCTCTGGCCGGCGGTTGGCTGTCGGGTCGCTTCGGGGCCGGGAAGGACAACACCAGCGCCCGGGCCCGGCGGGTGCCCGGCCGCTACGACCTGAGCCTTCCCGACAACCAACGCAAGTTGGAGATCGTCACCGAACTGGCCACGCTGGCCGACGGGGCCGGCATCACCATGGTCGAGATGGCCCTGGCCTTCGTACTGGAGCACCCCGCCGTCAGTGCGGCCATCATCGGGCCCCGCACCATGGAGCAGCTCGAGAGCCAGCTCTCGGCGCCGGAGGTCAGGCTGGAGGGCTCGGTGCTGGACCGGATCGACGAGCTGGTGCCGCCGGGGACCAACATCAACCGTGAGGACGCCGGGTGGATACCGCCGGCGTTGGCTGACCCCCGACTCCGGCGCCGTCACCACCGGTAGTCAGCCGGCCGGCCCGGTCGGGGCGGCCGATCCCGATCAGCGGGCGAGAAGGGCGGGGGCCAGCGCCTCCAGCTGCTCCATGGCCCGATCGAGATTCCCGAGCGGTTGGATGAGCACGTGGTCGGCCCCGCTGTCGAGGAGCTCGGTGACCCTGGTGGCGACGGACGACTCGCCCCCCCAGGCCACGATGGCGTCGACCAGGCGGTCGCTCCCCCCATCGGCGAGATCGTCGTCGGTGAAACCGAGGTGTCGGAGGTTGTTCACGTAGTTCGGGAGCTGCAGGTAGGTGGCCATGTGCTGTCGGGCCACCTGTCGGGCCGTGTCCGGATCGGTGGCGAGGACCACCGCCTGCTCGGGGACGAGGAGCTTGTCGGGCCCCAGGGTCTGGCGGGCCAGCGGGGTGTGCGATGGAGGGACGAAGTACGGGTGGGCGCCGTCGGTCCGGTCGCGTGCCAGTTCCAACATCCGGGGTCGGAGGGCGGCCAACAGGCGCGGGACCGGAACCTCGGGCACCGGTCCGATGTCCGCTGACGCCGCCATGGCCTCGAGGTAGTGGGCCATGTGGGCCAGCGGCTTCTCGTAGGTCTGGCCGCTGTTGTCCACCATGGGAGCGTGGCTGACGCCCATGCCGAGCACGAACCGACCCGGGTAGGCGTCCCCCAGGGTGGCTGAGCCTCCCTGCATTGCGGCCGGGTGCCGTGACCACACGTTGGCGATGCCGGTGCCCACGACGATGCGGTCGGTGGCGGCCAGCAGCACGGCCTGATGGGCCATGGCCTCCTTGCCCCCGATCCGTTCCCCTACGAAGACGGCTCCGAAGCCCAGCTCCTCGATGCGACGGACGGCCCGACGCTCGACGGTCGCCGGGGCCCCGAGGAGGGCTCCCAGCCATACTCCGACCGGCCCCAGCCGTTCCCGGGTGGCTACGACGACCTCGTGCTCGGTGATGACAGTCATCCTCCCCGCTGGTGGGTCATACCGCGTGGGGCTCCACCCGGCATCGCTGATGGTTCCGATCGTACGGGGCCCTGAGGCTCCGTGGTGCAGTCGACGGGCCGGGTGGGGCGGGCGGGTGCCGCCCGGGAGGGTCAGTCGGTGTCGGCCAGCGAGTCGAGGAGCGCGGGTAGGTGACCGATGTCATCGATGACGTGGTCGGGCCGTCCGCCACCCCCCTCGAGGTCGTCGGCCCGGAACTTGCCGGTGCGGACCAGCACCCCGGTGATGCCCACAGCCTGGGCACCGAGCACGTCCGACTCGATGTCGTCTCCCACCATCAGCGCCCGGTGGGGACGGGAGCCGAGATCATCCAGCGCGGCCCGGAAAAAGGCCTCCGCCGGCTTGCCCACCACGGTGGCCGTGGTGTGGGACGCGGCCTCCAGACCCATGAGGAAGGCCCCCATGTCGAGGGCCAGGCCGGCGGATGTCTCGAATCGGGTGTTGCGGTGGAGGGCCACGAGGGGCACGCCTGCCAGGGCCAGGGTGAAGGCCTGATTCAGTTGGTCGTAGCCGATGCCGGGTCCGGCTCCGCCCATGAGCACCACACCGGCCTCGTCCGCACCCACCACGGCCACCCCCTCGAGATCGTCGCTGAGATCGCCCTCGTTGAGGACCAGGCAGCCGACACCGGGATACGCCTCAGTCAGGTAGCGGGCCGCGGCGCTGACCGAGGTCACGATGTGGGCGGGGTCGACCGGCATGCCGGCCGTGGCCAGCCGATCGGCGATCTCCGCCCGGGTCACCGACGAGGTGTTGGTCAGGAGGCGGACATCGAACTGCCGGTCCTCGAGCCATCGCAGGGTCTCGACGGCGCCGTCCAGTGCCCGCCACGACACCGTGAGCACGCCGTCGATGTCGAGCAGGACCGCCGGGGCCATAGGAGAAATTACCGCACCCGAAGGGTGCCCGATCGGGAACCCGTCGGGTTCAGCCGGCAGCCTGCGGGGCGGGGACCGGGGGCGGCGACTTCTCGGCCCTCACCGCGGGCTTGCGGCGCAGCACCATGGTGCTGGCCGCGTCGGCATCCCTGATGGTCAGAGCGATGGTCGACGCCACCAGCGCGATGCCGGCGGCCGTGAGGAGGGCGGCGTGGTAGGCGTCCAGGTTGGGCACCGTGTGGCCCCCCACGTCGTGGGTGGTACCCACCGCCGCGAGCACCGTCGCCAGCACGGCCACTCCGAGGGCGCTGCCCAGCTGCCGTCCGCTGTTGAACAGGGATGATGCCGAGCCCGTGTCGGGCAGGGAGATGGTGGCGAAGGCGGCGGCCTGGCAGGAGACGAATACCTGGGACATGACCAGGCCCAGGGCGAACATGAGGACCCGCATCCACCACAGATCGGTGTCGAAGCCCACCAGGGTCATCAGCGACATGACCCCGGCCACTCCCACCAGGGCGATCGCCACCACCCGACGGGGACCGAAGCGGGGGTAGAGGACGCGGCTGGCCAGCTGGGCGCCCACCATCACGCCGATGGCCTCGGGGAAGGTGTTGAGCCCCGACTGGAGGGCCGAGAGGCCCAGGGCGATCTGAAAGAACAGCGGCATCACGAAGAGCACGCCGAGGAACGCCGCCATGCCCACCATCAGGACCAGGCTGGTCGACCGGAAGAGCCGGTTCCCGAACAGGCGCAGCTTGAGGATGGGTGCGGACGTCCGCAGCTCCACCCACACCATGGCCACCAGCAGCACGGCACCCACGGCGATGCTCCCGAGGATCACCGCCGAGCCCCATCCCTTGTCGGGGCCTTCGCTTATACCGAACATGACCAGGGCGAATCCCACGCCGGCCAGAAGGAAGCCGGGAAGGTCGAAGGCACCCGGATGGGGCTGCCGAGTCTCCTCGAGGAAGAGCAGGCCGAACAGGATGGCCACGATCCCGAAGGGGAGGTTGACGAAGAATACCCATCGCCACGACAGCTCGGTCACCAGCAGCCCACCGAGGACGGGACCGAGAGCGGGCGCAATCGCCGTGGGCACTACCAGGATGCTCGAGGCCCGGACCCGCTCTGCGGGCGGAAAGGCCCGGAACAGCATGGCCATGCCCACCGGGGTCATCATGCCGCCACCCACCCCTTGAAGGACCCGGAAGAAGACCAGTTGGGAGAGGCTGTCGGCCAGACCGCACAGGACCGAGGCGCCGGTAAAGATGGCCACGGCCAGCAGCAGGATCCGCTTGGAGCCGAAACGGTCGCCCAGCCACCCGGCGGCCGGGATGAAGACGGCCAGGCTGACCAAGTACCCGACGGCCACCGAGTCCAGCCCGGCGGTCGCCTCATGGAACTGTCGGCCGATGGCCGGCAGCGCCACGTTGACGATGGTGACGTCCATGATGCTCATGAACATGGCGGCCACGTAGACCACGCTCACACTGATCTTCGGGTTCATGGAGAAGCGGGGCATCGTGACGATTCCTGGGCCGGGGGCGGTCGTTCGGTCGTTCAGTCGTTCAGTTGTTCGGTCGTTCAGTCATTCGGTCGCTCCGGGCTGCGGGCGTGCGGGTCGACCGGCGGCCACACGACTGACGATCTCGGATGGCAGCGGAGGCCACGGACTCTGCATGCACCCCACTCGCCGCCTCCCCGCTGACTCTAGGGGTCCGGCGTCCCGGTCGTGACCATGGCGGTCGTGACCGGAATGGGAGTTCGGAACAGCCGGACGGCGTGGGTCCGCCGGTCGGCCTCTTAAAGGTGAGTGGACCGGTCAGGTTTATGGACTTAAGCTGCGCACGACCAGGCCGGAAGGCGGTCGGCGGCCCCATGATGGCCTGGTCCCGTCGCCCCGTCCGGCGTTGGCACCGGCCCCAGCACGACAAGGAGCCTGACCTGTGAGCATCCATGTCCACTGGTTCCTCCCCACCACGGGGGACAGTCGGGAGATCGTCGGCTTCGGTCCGACCACCGTCCACCGGTCGCCCGACATCGAGTACCTGGCCCAGGTGGCGCGGGCTGCCGATCACCTCGGATTCGAGGCGGTGCTCACGCCCACCGGTACGTGGTGTGAGGACTCCTGGCTGACTACGGCAGCCCTCAGCCGGGACACCCGGGACCTGAAGTTTCTGGTCGCCTTCCGGCCCGGGCTCATCTCGCCCACCCTGGCCGCCCAGCAGGCCTCCACGTTCCAGCGGATCACCGGGGGACGCCTCCTGTTGAACATCGTGACCGGAGGGGACGCCGTGGAGCAACGCCGCTTCGGAGACTGGCTCGACCACGATCAGCGCTACGACCGCACCGCCGAGTTCATCACCGTGCTCCGTGGCGCCTGGGGCGACCAGCCCTTCGACTTCCACGGCGAGCACTACCGGACGGCCGGGGCCTCAACGGCGCAGCCACCGGATCCACTCCCGGAGATCTTCTTCGGAGGAGCCTCGCCGGCGGCCGAACGTGTAGCCGCCCGCCATGCCGACGTCTACCTGACCTGGGGCGAGACGCCCGGTCAGGTGGCTGAGCGCATCGATCGGATGCGGAGCCTGGCCGACGAGGTCGGACGGGAGCTCCGGTTCGGGATCCGACTGCACGTGATCAGCCGCGATACCTCCGAGGAGGCCTGGGCGGTGACCGATCGGATGCTGGAGGCCATGTCCGACGACGTCATCGGCCGGGCCCAGAGTGAGTTCCTCAAGGGCGAGTCCGTGGGGCAGAGTCGCATGGCCTCCCTCCACGGTGGCAGCCGTGACAATTTGGTGGTGTCCCCCAACCTGTGGGCCGGGTTCGGCCTGGTGCGCTCCGGAGCCGGCACCGCGCTGGTCGGCAACCACCGGGAGGTGGCCGATCGGATCACCGAGTACCACCGGCTGGGGATCGACCACTTCATCCTGTCGGGGCAGCCGCACCTCGAGGAGGCCTACTGGTTCGGCGAGGGGGTGCTCCCCATCCTGCGTACAGACGGCCTCATCGGCAGAACTGCCGACGCCGGGTCCGCCGCCAGTCACGCCCCGAGTCTGGTCAGCCCCTCGTGACGGCGGCGGTGCCGTCCCTGGTGGCGGTGAGCAGTGGTGACTCGGCCACCTCGAAGACCAGGGCCCTCGCCGAGGCCGCCCTCGATCTCGGAGGTGGGGGCCGTCTCATCGACCTCATCGAACTGCCGTCCGACGCCCTGCTGGGCCGCAGTCGGCACGCCGCCGTGGACGATGCCGTGGCCGGCGCCTCGACGGCTTCGGTGTTGGTCCTGGCCACACCGATCTACCGGGCCACCTACAACGGAACTATGAAGGCCTTCCTCGACCGGTTCGGTCCCGATGCCCTCGGTCGCACGGCGGTGGTCTGGGCGGCCACGGCCGCCGCACCCGGTCACTTCCTGGCCCTCGACACCGGGGGTCGGGCCGTGGTGGCCAGCCTGAAGGGGTGGACGGTCCCGACCGTGGTCTATGCCACCGGTGCCGACTTCACCGAGGGCCGGGCGTCCGGTCCCATCCTCGGCGAGCTTCGTGCCGCCCTGGACGAGGCAGCCACTCTGGCCTCGGCCCTGCGTGCCTGACCAAGCCCCGACCCGGGGGAGACTACCCGTCCACGAAGCTGAGCCGGACCCTCCGCACCGGGTTGTCGCCGTTGGTGTCCACCAGGACCACGCTCTGCCATGTGCCCAGTTGCGGGTTCCCGTCGAGAACCGGCACGGACAGCGACGGACTGATCAGGGCCGGCAGCACGTGGTCGGCTCCGTGGCCGGTGGCGCCGTGGCGGTGCCGGTAGCGGTCGTCGCGGGGGAGTAGGCGGGTCAGCGTTTCGGCCAGATCCCGCTCCGACCCCGATCCCACTTCCATCAGGGCCAGTCCGGCTGTGGCATGGGGAGCGAACACATGGACCAGGCCGTCTCTCCGTCCGGCGCAGAACTCTCGGACGGCACCGGTCAGATCGACCACCGTGCGACCGGCAGTGTCCACGGTGATGAGAGTCGAGTCCATGGCCCATGATCGCACTGTGGCGGTGGCGCCGGTCACACGTTCGTGCCATCGGGGACCGGAAGCACCGATGACGTCGCCATCCCGGTTGGGACGTCGTCGGGGAGCTCTCGATGTGGCGGTGTCAAGGCTGGCGGGACGGTCACGCCCGATGACAGGAGACACGCCCGGGCTGGTTGCACTAAACGTGGGGCCAACCAAAGTCTGGGAGGTTCCGGAAGGTGGGTGGAGAACGATGAAGGTGGCGATCCTCGACGACTACTTCGACACGCTCAGGGGCCTCGAGTGCTTCGGCAAGCTGGACGCTCACCAGGTCACCGTGTGGACCGACCACCTAGAAGACGTGGACGAGCAGGCCCGACGCCTTGCTGATACGGAAGCGCTCGTTCTCATCCGGGAGCGCACCGCCATCCGCGGCCCACTTCTGGCGAAGCTCCCGAACCTCAAGCTGATCAGCCAGCGGAGTGTCTATCCCCACATTGACATCGACGCCTGCACTCAACTCGGCATCGTCGTCTCCTCGAACCTCCATCAAGGTTCGGCGTCCTACGCCACGGCCGAGCTGACCTGGGGGCTCATCATCGCCGCCATGCGCCGCATCCCCCAACAAGTGGCTTCGATGAAGGCTGGGCACTGGCAGGACGGCGTCGGACATTCGCTCCGGCACAAGACGCTTGGCATCTACGGCTACGGGCGGATAGGTAAGGTGGTCGCTGACTATGGACGGGCCTTCGGAATGCGTGTGGTGTTCTGGGCCAGCGAGGACTCACGAGCATGGGCCAGGTCAGAGGGCGCCGACGTCGCAGAGTCCAGGCAGTCATTCTTCGGTCGGTGCGACGTGCTCTCACTCCACATGCGTCTCGTCGACACCACCCGGGGAATCGTCACCCGGTCGGATCTGGACGGCATGAAGAGCTCGGCCCTCTTTGTGAACACCAGTCGGTCCGGACTGGTCGAACCGGGCGCACTCGTCGGCGCACTCACCGCCGGCAGTCCCGGAATGGCGGCCCTTGACGTGTACGAGAGCGAACCCCTCACCAACATTGCGGATCCGCTTCTACGCATGGACACGATCATCTGTACACCGCACATCGGTTACGTATCCACGGATGAATGGGAGCTTCAGTTCTCCGATGTCTTCGACCAGATCAACGCCTTTGCGGCTGGCGGACCGACCAACGTGGTGAACCCCGACGTTTTGGACCGACCCTCCCGACGCTGAGGCAGGCGGGTGCCGAACTGGCCACGTGGGCCGCCGCGCACCCGACCGGCCGCCTGGTACGCCGTAAGGGACCTCCAGCGGCTGGGCCAACTGAACGGGTCGATCGGCCTGTCAATCTGTGTTGACATGCCCCTCTTGTCAATCTAAACTGACGAATGTGAACGTTGACGACGGCACTGCCAAGGTTCTCGCCGACGACCCGGGAGCGGGGCTTCGGGCATCGTTGGCTCTGCACCGGTTGGCGGAGAGGGTTGAGGCCAGCCACGTTGCCGCCGCCCGAGAACTGGGCTGGTCCTGGCAGCAGATCGGCGACGCTCTCGGAGTCACCCGGCAGTCCGTCCACACGAAGTACGGCAAGGAGCTCCGATGACCCCAGCATCCGTCAAAGAACACAGCTATCACCCGTGGACCACCGTCCAGTGGGCCCGGGAGGAGGCCCGCCGACGGGGTGATCGACGAATAGGTACTGATCACCTGGTACTGGGCCTGTTGGAGGAACCGGCGATCGAATCGGCGTTGGGTGTGAGTTTGTCGGAGGCCCGCGACCGCCTTGATGGGTTGGACCGGGAGGCCCTCGGCGCTCTGGGAGTGGCGCAAGGCATCGACGCACCACCACTGCGCATGCATCCGGTGCCCAACAGGCCGACGCTGGCGGCCGTGGTCAAGGACCGCATTCGGATGACTCCGGTGGCGAAGCGGGTACTTCAGGACGCGGGAAAACCCATGCGTCGTGGCCGCCACATCACGCCTCAGCAGGTGCTGCTTCGGATCCTCGATCTGGAACCACCCGATCCTGCCGCGGTGCTGCTCCGGGCCCTGGGCGTGACTCCGTCATAGGCCCGCCGCCGGCTGGAACGGGCGGCGCCTCGCTAGCACCTGCGGAAGTGGTTAGTAAAATGATCTGTGGGGTGGGGGGAGGCCCTGCGTGGGGTCTGATCCTGAGGCACTGGGGGAGAACATGCAGTTCAGACGTATGATTTTGGTCGGAGCTATCCTGATCAGCGGCGTGGCGGCAGCGGCAACACCTGGTTCCACGGGCGCGGCGACGCCACCGACAATCAACGTCGACTATGTCGTCAAGGCCACAACGACACTGGCGAAATTGCACCAGACGGTGGTGGTCCCCCCGGGGACGTTTACGGGCTCACTCAATCTCGGCACCGGCGTCCTGACCGGGGTGCTCGCACTTCCACCGGCAAGTACGACGGTCAACCTGGCCGGAATCGGCTTGGCCAAGGCCACGTTCACCATTTCTCCTACGAAGCCGGTCATTGGAACTGTCAACCTGCACACACTTGCCGTCAGTTCCACCGCCTCCTTCAACGTGCTGGTCGACTCCGTCGAGCCGCTCGGACTTTCTGTCAACATGGTGGGGAAGTCGTGCACCACGTCGAAACCGGTAGCGGTGACCTTCGGCGGGAAATTCGCCACCTCGGGAAGTTCCACCTTCACCGGCGACTACACCATTCCTCCTCTTGTCGAGTGCGGCCTCCTGACCCCGGCCCTCAACGTGGTCATTCCCGGACCCGGAAACGTGTTCAGCGCCTCCTTCTCGCACGCGGCGTCATGACAACCTGAGAGCGCGACATCCGCGGTCGGATCCGGGAACTTCGATCGGGGCGGGCGCTTAGCCGGCGATCGAGGTCCGACCAATCCGCTCCGGCCCGCTCCGGCTCCGGCGCCGTAATTGGCCCTACGGTGCAGGTGTGGACCAGGTTCAGCGAGGCCGGTTGCGGCCCGAACGTGACGCCCCGTCTCGGGGCGAGTCGGTCGAGGTGGTGGCGGTCATGTCCGGTGCTGTCGTCGAGCAGATCCTGAGCGGCGAGCTCGACGCACCGGCCGACTACCTCCAGGACCATGACGAGTGGGTAGTGGTGCTGTCCGGGGGAGCGACACTAATCGTCGAGGGAACGACGATCGATTTGTCGGCCGGAGAGTGGTTGCTGCTGCCCCGGGGAGTGCCCCACCGGCTTGAGTCCACCGTGCCCGGTACCAGCTGGTTGGCGGTGCGGGGATCGGGCCGGGACCAAGGGGGCCTCCGCCGTCGGTGACGCGGCCGCGGCCGGACCGGCTGCCGCCGGTGGGTTGCTATGGCGATGGCCCGAGTGCGGGCGGATAGGGTCACGGTGATGGCACAGGACCGACGGTGTGACTGGGCGCTGGGCTCCGACGCTATGCGCGACTACCACGACCGCGAGTGGGGTGTCCCTTCCCATGACGATCGCCACCTCTTCGAGATGCTGGTCTTGGAGGGCGCCCAGGCCGGCCTGTCCTGGTCGACCATTCTCAACAAGCGCGAGAACTATCGGCGGGCCCTCGACGGCTTCGACCCCGTCCGGGTCGCCCGCTACAGCGAGCGGAAGATCGGTGCCCTGCTGGACGATTCCGGCATCGTGCGGAACCGCCTGAAGGTCCGGGGCACCGTGACAAACGCCAAGGCGTTCCTGGAGACGGCCGAGGAGCACGGCTCGTTCGCCGACTACGTCTGGGCGTGGGTCAACGGCTCGCCGAAGGTCAATCGACCCCGCACCATGGCGGCGGTGCCGGCCCGGACCGACCTCTCCGACCGGCTGGGCAAGGATCTCAAGCGGCGGGGTTTCACCTTCGTGGGGTCGACCATCGTCTACTCGTTCCTGCAGTCGGTCGGGGTTGTCGATGACCATCTGGTGCGCTGCCCCTACAAAGGGACAGCCGAGGCCGGCCTGTAGCTCGCCCGCCACCCACCGCCCAGCGCGGCCATCGGTCGATGGTTCCTGACCGGTCGCTCACGGACTCCTCACACTTCGTCGGTACAACTGATCCATGCCAAACCGACGGACGTGGTACCGGGTGACCGCGGCGAGCGTGCTCATCGCCGCCGTCGTGCTGGCCTCGGTGTGGTCGGGGCCGGCGGCCTCCGCTGCCACCACGCGCTCCGGTAGCGCCGGTGGCTCGGCATCGTCCCCACTCCCGGTCGGCTCGTCGACCCGGACCATCACCGTCGGTGATGTGGCCCGGACCTACGTGTTCTACCGCCCGGCATCGGTGTCCGGCCGGTCGGCGGTCCCCCTGGTGGTGATGCTCCACGGCGGGTACGGTTCCGGCCCCCAGGCCGAGAAGGACTACGGGTGGAACGCCGAAGCCGACAGCCACCACTTCGTGGTGGCCTACCCCAGCGGGCTGAACCACGCCTGGGATGTGGGCGGGGGCTGCTGCGGGAAGCCCGGGGCGTCCCACGTCGACGACGTCGCCTTCATCACGGCGATGGTCTCGGCCATCAGCCGTCATCTGCGCATCGACCCGGACCGCGTCTACGCCACCGGGATCTCCAACGGCGGGATGATGGCCTACCGCCTGGCCTGCAACACTTCGATCTTCGCCGCCATCGGCCCGGACTCGGCCACCCTGCTCGGCCCCTGCCCGAACCCGGCGCCGGTCTCAGTGATCCACATCCACGGCCTGGCCGACACCACGGTGCCGTTCAACGGTGGCCCGGGCGACGGGCGCAACGTCATCGACGGTCCGTCCGTGCCCAGCGTGGTGGCGGCATGGCGGAAGACCGACCGCTGCCCGACGCCCGCCACCACGGTCTCGGGTCCCCTCACCACCACCTCGGCGACGTGTCGGGACGGACGGTCGGTGGAACTGATCGCCATCGCCGGCGCCGGCCACCAGTGGCCCGGCTCCGCCCCCCATCCCCTCCGTCAGCTGCTGCTCGGCACCGATCCTCCGTCCACCGCGCTCGACGCCACCGCCACCATCTGGTCGTTCTTCGTCGCCCACCCCAAGCCCGCTTCGCTCTGAGCGCCGTGCCCGGGGACCGGGGGAACCGGAGGGAGCGGCCGGCTTTGACCGGGTGGGACCGGGGAGTAGACCGGGGGTATGCGGCTCAACCGGCTTCGCTGTGAGGACCTGCTGCACCGCTCCGAGCGGGGCACTCTCGGAACCGTGCACGCCGACCGGGGCGTGGACGCCGTCCCGGTCTGTTTCGCGGTGGAGGGCCCGACGGTCGCCGTGCCCGTCGACACGGTCAAGCCCAAGGGCTCCGTGGGGCTCCAGCGGGTGAGGAACCTCGACGCCGATCCCCGCGCCGTGCTGCTGTGCGACCACTGGGACGCCGTCGACTGGTCCCGTCTGTGGTGGGTCCGGGCCTCCCTCCGACGCGTGGACGCCGAACCGGCGGTACGCGACCACTTCGAGTCCCTGCTGAGCGCCAAGTATCCGCAGTACCGCCACCGACCCTTCGCCGACCTGATGACCTTCCGGGTCGTCAGCCTCACCGGCTGGTCGGGGGAGCCCGAGCCGGAGGACTGATCGCCCTGCCCGGCGGCGAACCTTCACGCGGGGGCTAACTTAACGGGACAATCCGACCCGCCCAGGGCTCGGCCGGATCGTGTACTTCTCGAGGGGGACAGCGTGTGTGATTCGATGGTGAGCATCACCCCGGACGGGGTGCTCTTCGCCAAGAACAGCGACCGGGACCCCAATGAGGCCCAGCCCCTGGAGTGGGTGCCGTCCACGGACCACGGTGCCGACGACCGGGTGGCGTGCACCTGGATCGACCTGCCCCAGGTGCCCCACACCCATGGCGTGCTGCTGTCCCGGCCGTGGTGGATGTGGGGGGCCGAGATGGGGGCCAACGAGCACGGCGTGGTCATCGGCAACGAGGCCGTCTTCACCACGGCGCCGGCGGGGGGCAAGGCGCTGTTGGGAATGGACCTGCTGCGGCTGGCCCTCGAGCGGGCCGCCTCCGCCGACGCGGCCGTGTCGGTGATGGTGGAGTTGCTCGAGCGGCACGGGCAGGGGGGACCCTGCAGCTACGAGCGGCCCCGGTTCTCCTACGACAACAGCTTCCTGGTGGCCGATCCCGACGGGGCCATCGTCCTGGAGACGGCGGGGTCCGACTGGGCCACCGAGGTGGTGACCGGGCCGGGGCGAAGCATCTCCAACGGCTTGACCATTCCGGGCTTTGCCCAGGCCCACGCCCGGGCCGGCCGGACATGGCTCTCGTCCGCGTCCACCCGTCGGGCCCGCACCCAGCCGCTGGCCGGTGCGGCCACCGGCCCCGGCGACCTCATGGAGGCCCTGCGCGGCCACGGGACCACGGCGGCGCCACGCTGGTCCCCCGTCCACGGCGGTCTCGGCGCCCCCTGCGTCCATGCCGGGGGCCTGGTGGCCTCGAGCCAGACCACGGCGTCGTGGGTGTCGGACCTCCGCCCGGGATCCCGTCACGGCATCCGACACTGGGCCACCGCCACCTCGGCTCCCTGCACGTCGTTGTTCAAACCGGTGGCGGTGGGGGAGCCACTCGACCTCGCCCCCCTCCCCACCAACGTCTTCGATGCCCACAGCCTGTGGTGGCGCCACGAGCTGCTGCACCGGAGCACCATGTCGGCCTACTCCACGCTGATGCCCCGCTACCGGTACGCTCGGGACCGCACCGAGTCGCGCTGGATCACCGATCCGCCTGCGTCAGCGTCGGCCTTCCGTGAGGCCGAGTGGCTCGAGCGACGATGGCTGGGCGACGTGGCGGCCGCCCATCTTCCCGACAACCGACCGTCGTGGGTGAGGCGGGCGTGGAAGGCCATCGACCGGGCCGCCGGGATGGACCGGCCCGCCGATATCGACAAGGAGCTGCATCCGTGAGCAGACACCAGGTAGTCGTCATCGGGGCGGGGCTGTCCGGACTGGCCGCCGCCCGTCGGCTGCACTCGACGGGGGTCGAGGTGACCGTCCTCGAGGCCCGGTCCCGGGTCGGCGGTCGCACCGAGGGTGGCACGACGACCGACGGCGCCCATGTGGAACTGGGAGGCCAGTGGCTCGGCCCCACCCAGACCCGGATGTACGCGCTGGTGGAGGAACTGGGCCTCGACACCTTCCCCACCTACAACACCGGGAAGCACGTGATCCAGCTGGGGGGCAAGAAGAGCCGCATGGCCTCCAAGCGGGGGGCGGTGCCGAAGCTGAACCCCTTCGTGCTGGCCGACCTGTTCCAGGGGATGTCCCGGTTCCAGAAGCTGGCCGACAAGGTGCCGCTGGAGCGACCGTGGACGGCACCGGGTGCCGATGCCCTCGACAACCAGACCTTCGAGACGTGGATCCGCCGGAATCTCCGGACTGAGACCGGCCGGGCCTACTTCCGGGTGGTGGCCGAGGCCGTCTTCTCGGCCGAGAGCGGCAACCTCTCGGCCCTGCACGCCCTGTTCTACGCCCACTCGGGCACCGACATCGAGGGTCTGATCAGCACAGCCGGGGGAGCCCAGCAGGACCGGATCGTGGGCGGCTCCATCCGGATCGCCGAGACCATGGCCGAAGGGCTCGGCGACCGGGTGACGCTGGACAGCCCGGTGCGCCGGATCGAGCGCGGGGATGCCGGGGTCACAGTCATCAACCGGGACGGCGAGCGGTTCGAGGCCGACCGGGTCATCGTCACCCTGCCACCCACGCTGGCCGGACGGCTGGAGTATGACCCCGTCCTCCCGTCATGGCGGGACCAGCTCACCCAGCGGCTGCCGGCCGGCTCGGTCATCAAGCTCTACGCCGTCTACGACGAGCCGTTCTGGCGGAAGGACGGGCTGACCGGCCAGGCCGCCTCGGACGAGGGACCGGTCAAGGTGACCTTCGACAACTCGCCGCCCGGCGGCACTCCCGGCGTGCTCATGGGCTTCATGGAGGCCAACGACGGCCGCAGAGCGGCCCGGCTGTCGCGGGAGGAGCGCCGCGATGCCGCCGTGTCCTGCTTCGTCCGCTATTTCGGGCCCCGGGCCGCCCACCCGCTCGAGTACATCGAACGGGACTGGATGGCCGAGGAGTTCAGTCGTGGCTGCTACGGCGCCCACTTCGCCCCGGGGGTGTGGGGGGACTTCGGGTCCGCCCTCACCGAGCCGGTGGGCCGGGTGCACTGGGCCGGGGCCGAGTGCTCACCGGTGTGGAACGGCTATATGGAGGGCGCGGTGCGGTCCGGCGAGCAGACCGCTGACGACGTGGCCGCGCTGCTGGCCTGACCGGACCACATCGGACCTCCCGCCGTCACTCGGCCCGGAGCAGTAGGGCCGTCGGGGTCCGGGCGGCCAGACGGCCGGGCACGGCCGCCACCAGGTTGGCCAACACCAGCGATCCGACGACGATCAGAACGATGGCGGAAGCGGGCACACTCGGAGCCGGGACCACCCCGATGGCCCGGGCGAACAGGTTCCACAGGACCCTCCCGGTGATGATGCCGAGGGGCACCCCGATGACGGTGCCGATGCCGACGGCGACGGTGGACTGCCATGCCACCGCGGCCATCAGCTGTCGCCTGACGAAGCCGAGGGTCTTGAACAGGGCCAGGTCCCGGCGGCGTCGTCGCACCGATGCCGTGAGGGTCAGACCGAGGGCCGCCACCGCCCCGACGGCCAGGCCGGCGGCCAGAAAGGCCGGGGTGTCCCCCATGGACTGGTAGTTGACGATCTCGGCCGGGCGTTGGGGCCCCACCACCGAGACGAACTCGCCGGCGCAGGCACTGGTGGGACCGAAGGCGTCGAAGATCCGGTTGGAGCGGTCGGCGATCCGCTGCAGCGAGGCCCGTCCTGCGGCGGGACTCACACCGGCGCGCAAGGTGACCAAGATCATGGTGGGTCCGTTACAGGCCGCCGGGGCCTGGTTGGAAAGACGGCCCACCACCGCGTAGGCCCCGGTGTCCATCGACGTGTGGAGTCCCTGGGAGATGCCGACGGCCGGCAGGGTGGCGGTGCCCACGATGGTGAGCCTGGCCTGACCGCCTTCGGTGACGGCCACCACGGTGTCTCCGATCCGCTTGTGCATCTGGGCCAGGGTGGCCGGGCCCACCACGACCTGTCCGTTCCCGTCCACGGCATGCCCCGACAGGGTCGGCGGCTCCAGCACGGCGTGCGGGGATCCCTGCAGCGCCGCCACCGTCTGTCCGTCGATCTCCGCGGTGCGGAAGTCGACCCCGGACGACGCCGCCACATCACGGTCATGGTCCAGCATGGTCTGGGTCTGGGCCAAGGTGGCGCCCTCCCCGTTGGTCGACTCGAGGGCGTAGTCCCAGTTCCATCCGTAGAGGGCGGGATGGGAGACGAGGGAGTCGAGGCTGGCCCCGAAGGTCACCGTCGTGGTCAGCACCAGCACGGCCAGGGCCGCACCCACGATGGCCGAGCGCACCGGCACGGTGGTGCGACCCGTCCCGGGTTGGAGGGCGAAGCGGATGCCGGTGACCGCACTCAGGGGCAGGCCGGAGGAGGACGCCGAGGTGGCCAGCCTGGAGGGACGGGCACCGGACCGGAGCCGGCCGGCCGTGGCCCGGTGGGGGGCGGCCCGGACGGCCAGGGCCAGGGCGACGGCCCCGAGACCGAGGATCGACACGGCCAGGCCGCCGCCCAGCACCACCCAGTCGAAGGAAAGCCCGGGATAGGGATAGACGGCGTGGACCGGTCCCAGCGGGGCCAGAGGGGACAGCGCCACGGCCACCAATACGGCCAGGACGGTCCCGGCCACGATGGCCATGACGATGCCGAGCAGCCCGTCCATCACGGTCATGGCCGGGCTGGCCCCGAGGGAGCGCACCGTGGCCTCGTCGTCGGCCCCCAGGCGGACCTGACGGCCGATGGCCTGGCCGGCGATGAGCAGCGCGGCCAGGGCGGCGATGAGGCCGAAGACGCCGAGGGCGATGGCTTCGGGCCTGATGGCCCGGGCCGCCTGGGATGCGCTGGTGGAGGTGACGTGAAACACGAGGTAGGTGCGTGGCGGGAAGGCCCTGAAGATCTCCCTCTCGACCGCGGTGACTTCGGAGGTCCCGCCGTCGAGCCGTAGGCCGTACTGTCCGACCCCGGCCCCGGCCGCCCCGATCTCTCTGGCCAGGGCCGGGGTGAACAGCTCGTCGGTCGGGTACCGGTCGACCTGGTCCTGGATCAGGGCAGCGTGGAACACCACCAGGCCCACCAGCTTCATCCGCTCAATGGTCCGGGGCTTCAGGGCGGACGTCCCGAAGGCCGGACTGGTGGACTGAGCGTTGGTGTAGAACCCGACCGGCGCGGTCTCGCCCACGTGGAGCCCCTGCAGGCGGGCGGCGGCGGCGGTCATGACCATCTCATCCACCCGGTGGGGATCGGATAGCCGACCGACCACCGCGGTGACCCGGTCCTGGTCGAAGTAGAGGCCGTCGGTGCTGGCCAGGGCATCGATATCGTTGAAGGTGGTGGCGCTGATGTTCGGGGGGGTGCCGTCGGGCTCCAGGATCTGGCCGTAGGTCTGGATCGATCCCTCGACCCGCTTCACGTGGGCCAGACGGGCCAGCCTCGGTTCAACCGAGGGTGAGTACCCCGAGCAGGTCTGGCAGTTCGGCAGACCGAGGATCACGGTGAGGTCGGAAGGGTCGGTCGAGGCCAGGTAGGTGGCGTACGAGGACTGGGTCCGCCGGGCACCGGCGATGGAACCCATGGCCAGCCCGCCGATCAGGCCGATGAGGAGGACGATGGCGAGGTAGCTGCCCCAGCGACGGCGGAATGTCGTCCGCAGGCGGTACCACGCCGTTCCGAGGAGCGGCCCGTTCACCGTCGCCTCCGGCCCGCGTCGCTCTGTGTCCGTACCACCCTGGCCACCACCCTGGCCACCACCCTGGCCACCACCCTGGCCTCCACCTGCGGCGCACGGTTCGCCATCGTGTTGACAGCGTGACCGAGTCTCCGGTGGGCGACAAGGGCGGCACCCGGTGGGCCGGAGTCGTGGTACCACCACGCCCGCCCCGCCCCCCGAAGTCCGTCCCCGCCGAGCACGGTACCCATGACGACGGCCGGGTGATCAACCGGCCAGTGAGTCGACGACCTCCACCAGCCGGGCCAGCTCGTCCTCGGTGTTGTAGTAGTGCGGGGAGGCACGGACCTTGGACGTGGGATCGGGGGCCACCATGTCCAGCCGGGCCCACGGGGCATCGCTCACCGAGACGTTGATACCGGCCGCCGACGCCGCCCCGGCCACGTCGGTCGGGGCGGCGCCCTCCACCGTGAAGGTGACGATGCCCGAACGGCGGGCGCCGCCGTCGTGCACGGCCACGCCGGGGAGGGCCTCGAGGTGGTGGCGAAGCTGCTCGCCCAGCACCCCGACCCGCCGGGCGATGGCGTCGATACCCAGGTCCAGGGCGTGGTCGATGGCCACGCCGAGCCCCAGATGGGCGGCCACGGGGACTTCGAACTCGGCAAAGCGCCGGGCGCCGGCCCGGAAGCGGTAGTGGTCGGCATCCTCCCACTCGGCCGCGCTGTGGCCGATGCCCGGTGGACGCAGGCGCTCGGCGAAGTCGGAGCGGACGAAGATCAGCCCGGTTCCTCTCGGGCCCCGTAGCCACTTGCGCCCGGTGGCGGTGGCGACGTCGCAGCCGATGGAGCCCACCTCGACGGGGATCTGGCCCACGCTCTGGCAGGCGTCGAGGAAGTAGGGGACCGACGACCGGCGGCACAGGACCCCGGCATCCTCCACCGGGTTGACCAAGCCCCGGTGGGTCCCGATGTGGGTGAGCGCCACCAGCGCCACCGGCGCCCCCGGCGCCGTCGGACCGGATCCGAGCAGCATGGCCAGGGCGTCGAGGTCGACGGTGCCGTCAGCCACTCTCGGCACCACCTCGATGGCGGCCCCGGCCATCTCGCAGATCTGCAGCAGGCCCAGGTAGTGGCTGTCGTAGGTGATCCGGTCGACCAGGAGCCGCTGGCCCGGCCCGATGCCTCCCCCCAGGAAGTACCCCCAGACGGCCTTGGTCCACGCCTGGGTGTCCGATCCGGCCACCTCGACCTCGTCCGGTCGGGCCTGGAGCAGGCGGGCGGCCGAGGCCCGCACCGCCGCCAGTCGGTCGGCGACCTCGACGGCCGCCTCATAGCCACCCCGTTCCGCCTCGAACCGCAGGTACTCGATCTCCACCCCGAGGGTGGCCGCCGAGGGTAGGCCGGCCCCGGCGTTGTTGAGGTGGGCGACGAGTGCACATCCCGGAGTGTCGGCCCGCTCCGCGGCGACGTCGATGGTGCCGGTCACGACCCCGCAATCTACCGGGTCGCCTTCTGCGGTCGCCGGTCGCCGGTCGCCGGTCGCCGGTCGCCGGTGGCGGGTCGCCGGGCGCCGGGCGCCGGTGGGGGCGGAAGGGGTGGAGGTCGGTAGGGTCGGCGTATGAGCCAACGGTGGGAGCCCCTGGTCGAGAGCGACGTCGATCCCGACCCCTTCGTCCAGTTCGGTCGGTGGTTCGACGATGCCGCCGCCGTGATGGACAGCCCCGAGGCCATGGCCGTGGCCTCGGTGGGGCCCGACGGTCAGCCGTCGGTCCGCATGGTGCTGCTCAAGCAGTGGGGGGAGGACGGCTTCGTCTTCCACACCAACTACGCCAGTCGCAAGGGACGCGAGCTCAACGACGATCCCAAGGCCGCCCTCCTCTTCTACTGGGAGCCCCGGGGCCGGCAGGTCCGCATCGAGGGACCGGTCGAGCGCACCGGTGACGACGAGTCGGACGCCTACTTCGTCACCCGCCCCCACGGCGGGCAGATCGGGGCCCACGCGCTCGCGCCAGAGCGAGGTCGTCTCCAGTCGGGCCGAGCTGGATGAGCGGGTCCGGGCCCTCGAGTCCGAGTTCGAGGGCGTCCCGGTGCCCCGGCCGCCGTGGTGGGGTGGACTGCGGGTCCATCCCCACTCCTTCGAGTTCTGGCAGAACCGCCAGGACCGGCTCCACGACCGGCTCCTCTACACGCTCCGGGACGGCGGCTGGCACATCGACCGCCTCCAACCCTGACCGACCCCCTCACCCACGTGGTCCGGGCCGATGGGCCGCCGGTGGGCCCGACCGGCGGCGGACCGGGAGCGGTATGTTCTTGTCATGGCAGATGACACGACAGTGGTGCTCGATCGGACCGGCCAGCTCCTCGACGAGCTCGACCCCACCAGCACGCCGGTCGAGAAGTTCCGGGCCCGCCAGTACGAGCTCGGCCTGGCCTGGGTGTCCTTCCCCGAGGGTTACGGGGGCCTCGGACTCGCTCCCAACCTGCAGCGCGAGGTGGACCGGCGCCTGGCCGAGGCCGGGGCCACGACCGGCGGGAGCACGCGAGTTCTTCGGGCTGACCATGGCCGGCCCCACCGTGGTCACCCACGGGTCCGACGAGATCCGGCACCGCCTGCTGGGCCCGACGTTCACCGGCGAGGAATCGTGGTGCCAGCTGTTCAGCGAGCCGGGCTCCGGCTCCGACCTGGCCGGCCTGTCCACCCGGGCCATCCGTGACGGGGACGAGTGGGTGATCACCGGCCAGAAGGTCTGGAACACCCTGGCCCACATCGCCGATCGGGGCATGCTGGTGGCCCGAACCGACCCCGACGTGCCCAAGCACAAGGGACTGACCTACTTCGCTCTGGACATGCACGCCCCGGGGGTGGAGGTGCGTCCCCTGCGCCAGATGACCGGCGAGGCCGAGTTCAACGAGGTCTACCTCACCGAGGTGCGGGTGCCCGACGCCGACCGGATCGGCGATGTGGGCGAGGGTTGGCGGGTGGCCATGACCACCCTGTCCAACGAGCGGACCACCATCGGCGGGGGCACCGGGGGTTCGGGTGGCGCCGGCGCCGGGTCGGGCTCGATCGCCGAGGCCGTGCGCATCTGGCAGAGCGACGGCCACCGGCAGAACCCGGTCGACCGCGACCGGCTGACCCGCCTGTGGATCGAGTCCGAGGCGCTGCGGCTGACCAACCTGCGGGCCAGCCAGAACCGGAAGGCCGGCAACCCCGGGCCGGAGGGATCCATCGCCAAGCTCATGTTCGCCGAGGTCAACAAGCGGATCTACGAGCTGTGCATCGACCTGCTGGGCGCCGACGGCCTGGTGGGCTACGACTACACCATGCGCCGGTCGGAAGGATTGGGCCTGGTCGGCCCCCCGGGGTCGTCCCGCAAGCTGTTCATCCGGTCGCGGGCCAACTCCATCGAGGGCGGCACGTCGGAGATCCAGCGGAACATCCTGGGCGAGCGGATCCTGGGACTGCCGGGCGACGTCCGGGTGGACAAGGAGCTTCCCTGGGCCAAGGTGCCGCGCAGTTGACCGGGCCGGCCACCGCAGGGTGACCGACGCCCAGCACTTCCTCGGCATGGCGCCGGTCGGCGACGACCTGCACTGGCGGCTGACCGTTGTCCCCGAGCTGACCACGCCGGGCAACTTCCTCTTCGGCGGTTGCGGGCTGGGCGCGGCCCTGGTGGCCCTGGAGAGCAGCCTCGGGTCGCCCGACGGTGTGGGCAACGGCCCAGTACCTGTCGTACGCGCCGACCCACGCCGAGCTCGACCTCACCGTCACGCTGGCCGCCGAGGGCCGCCGGGTGACCCAGGGCCGGGCGGTCGGTCGGGTGGGGGACAAGGAGATCCTCACCGTCAACGCCGCCGTCGGCCTCCCCGGCTCGCTGGCCGTCGGCGGGGTGTGGGTGACCCCGCCGGAGGTGCCCCCTCCGGACGAGTGCCCGCCCCGGCGCCTACCCGACTTCAACACCACCTCCATCTTCGACCGCATCGACGTCCGCCTGGCCCGGGGCCGGTCGTTCGAGGAGATCAGCGCCGACACCGGCCGTCCCGGTGATCCCACCAGCGCCCTGTGGGCCCGGGTGCCCGGCCATCTCGAACCGTCGGCCGCCACCCTGGCCATCATCGGCGACTACGTGACCGGCGGCGTGTCCCAGCCTCTCGGCCGCCGGGTCATGTCCCGGAGCCTCGACAACACCATTCGGATCGTCCACCTGGAGCCGACCGAGTGGGTGCTGTGCGACATCCGCATCCAGTCCCTGGTCGACGGGTACGGCCAGGGACTGGCCTACCTCTGGTCGGAGCGGGGATCGCTGCTGGCCACGGCCAGCCAGTCGATGAGCATCCGGCTCTGGGACTGACCGGCCGACCCGACCCCGTCCGGCGGGGGGCGTCCCGGAGGAGCGGGCCCGAAGGCGGGCCCCGGGCCGGGAACCCCCGGGGTAGGGCGTCCCGGCGTCGGTAGAGTCTTGGTCAGCGCGCCCGCCGCGAGGCGCACGATCCCACGGGGAGAACCGATGAAGATCAGCACGTTCCTGAGCTACTCCGGTGGCTTCCGCCAGGCCGCCGCCGAGGTGGCCGAGTTCGAGAAGGCCGGGCTGGACATGGTGTGGGTGGCCGAGGCCTACGGGCTCGACGGGCCCAGCCTGATGGGGTACCTGGCCGCCCTCACCGAGCGGGTGGAGATCGGCTCGGCCATCCTGCCCATCTACACCCGGACCCCCACGCTCATCGCCATGACCGCGGCCGGGGTGGACACGCTGTCCGACGGCCGCTTCCATCTGGGCCTGGGCTCGTCGGGACCCCAGGTCATCGAGGGTTTCCACGGCGTCCCCTTCAACGCCCCCATCGCCCGTACCCGCGAGATCGTCGACGTGTGCCGGAAGGTGTGGGCCCGGGAGGCACCGCTGGTCCACGAGGGCACCTACTACACCATGCCCCTCCCACCCGATCAGGGGACGGGGCTGGGCAAGGCCCTCAAGATCATCGCCCACCCGGTCCGTCCGGCCATTCCCATCTGGGTGGCGGCGCTCGGCGAGAAGAACGTGGCCATGACGGCCGAGGTGGCCGACGGCTGGATCCCCATGATGTTCATGCCCGAGAAGGCCCGCGACATCTGGGGCCCTGCCCTCGACGCCGGGGCGGCCAGGCGGGACCCGTCCCTCGGCCCGCTGCAGATCACCACCGGCGGCCTGCTGGCCATCGGCGAGGGTGACGAGGTCACCGCCCTCCGCGAGCTGGCCCGTCCCGGCGTGGCCCTCTACGTCGGGGGCATGGGGGCCAAGGGGAAGAACTTCTACAACGACGTGGTGCGCCGGTACGGCTTCGAGAAGGAGGCCGAGCGTCATCCAGGAGCTCTACCTCGACGGCAAGAAGGAGGAGGCCGCCGCCCTGGTCCCCGACGAACTGCTGGAGGCCACCTCGCTGTGCGGTCCCGAGAGTCCTACGTGGCCGAGCGCATCGCCGCCTACCGCGAGGCCGGGGTCACCCACCTGCAGGTGACGCCCATTCCCGGTCGGCGACCAGCAGCCGGTCGACCTCATCGCCACGGTCAAGCAGCTGGCCGGCTGAGCTGGCCGGCTCGGGCCGGCGGGCGGACCGGCGTTGGGCTCAGCAGTCGATGACCGCGCCCTCGACGGCCACCACCACCGAGGGTTCGGTGGCGGACCGGTACCGCCCGGCGATCTCGTCGAGCATGTCGTCGGTGCGGCCGGGGACTGTGGTGGAACAGCACCACCGTGGAGACCCCGGCCGAGCGCCCCGAGGGCCACGGCGTACTCCATGGCGGCATGGCCGTAGGCCGCCCCCTCGGGGAGCTGGTCGGCGGTGAGCTGGGCGTCGTGGATCAGGACGTCGGCCCCGCGGACCAGGTCGACCACGTGCGGGCGGGAAGTCGCCCCACCCGTCCGGACCGGGTCCGTAGGTGGTGGGGCAGTGGTCGGGCAGGTAGGCCACCGACGCTGTCGCCGTCGGAGATCCGGTAGCCGTAGGTGGTCCCCCCCTTGTGGGCGATCTCGGTGGCGGTGACCGAGAACCCCTCCATCCGGTGGGTCCCCGGCTCCAGCGACGAGAAGGTCCACGAGCCCAGCAGGCCCTCGGGGCCGATGGGGAAGTTGGGCGGGGACATCATCCGGGCCAGGGTGGCCGACGGCGCCCGGTCCCGTCGGGCTGGGCCGGGAGGTAGAGGTCGCAGCGGGCGTCGTGGCGGTCGATGGCGGCGCAGAAGGGGAGGCCCTCGACGTGGTCCCAGTGCAGGTGGGTGAGGAGGATGGTGCCGTCGAAGGGGTCGCCGCCGAGCACCGGTGGTCAGGGCCTGGATGCCGGTGCCGGCGTCGAGCACCAGTGACGGCGCCCGGCCGTCGTGGGCCAGGGCCACGCACGAGGTGTTGCCGCCGTAGCGGACGAAGGGGAGCCCGGGGGTGGGGACCGAGCCGCGGACACCCAGGAGGTGGGCCCGCACCCCCTAGGCCTGCGTGCTCTCGATCCGGTGGCCCTTGGCCAGCTCGTGGAGCTGGTCCCGGTCCATGGCGCTGTGCGGCCACCACCGCCACCCGGGAGTCGGTCACCGCCACCAGGGTCGAGGTCCGCGTGCCCGCCCTCGATGCCGGCCCGCTCGCCGAGCACGGCGCCCGGGCCGAACTCGGCCAGCCGCTCGCCGCCCTTGTCCACCCGGATCACGCCGTCGAGGACCAGGAAGACGTCCGTCCCCTCGCTCGCCCTCCCGCACCAGGGTGTCGCCGGCCGACACCTTGCGGTACTTGGGCTTGGACCCCTTGTCCATCATCTGGACGGACAGGGCCCGCTCGAGGGCGGTCTCCACCGCGGTGACCAGGGCCGGGGAGTCCTCGTCACCCCACGGGGTGTGCCTGCCGAACGACTTGCGGTACCAGTCCTTGAAGTCGGTGAGGCCCGACTTGGCCGCCAGGCGCCCGTCGCCGTCGTAGAACCAGTGCCGGGGGAACCGGCTGGCCCCGAGGACCTCGAACTCGGCCGGACCGTCGACGTGGAGGGTCAGGCTCAGGGTGGCCCACACCAGGGGCGCCTGCCACTGGATGAACGGCTTGCGCCGCACCCGGCGGGGGGCGGGTAGCCCGGTCCGTCCCCCGGCCGTCTGGACGAACCGGACCCAGCCGTCGCCCACCTCGGGCGGCTGCTGGATGCACGGGGAGGGCCACCGCCTCGAACTCCTGGTTGAGTCCGCCCACGGCCACCGTGGTCGAGCCCATCAGCCCGCCTCCCGAGTAGCCGTAGCCGGTGACGGTGCCGTCGGGCGTCGGCCTCGATCCAGGCCGACAGCAGGTTGGCGAACCGGAAGCGGTCGGCCTTCCTCAGGGCCTCGATGTCCTCGATGACGTCGGGCGGCGGCTCGTCGTAGTGGGTGAATCCGGCGTCGAAGGCCACCCGGGTCCCGCCCCGGACCGCCTCGGAGGGGATCCACGACAGGGAGGTCACGGAGCTCTCGGTTCTCATGGCGCCATCCTGACGCCCCGGACGGTCCCGTTGCCACGGTGTTCGCCTGTTTCGGAGGGTGTGGCTGGCACCACCCCCGGTTGACGTGCTCACGCCCTGTACCTGTCGGCCGGGGATGTGCGATAACTGAGTCATCATGGATACCGAGGACCCGCAGCCGGGCGCCGCCATCGACGTCTTCCTGGCCGACGACAACGTGATCGTACGGGAGGGCGTGCGGACCCTCCTCGAGCGGCCAGCCCGACCTGCGGGTGGTGGGCGTGGCCGAGGACTACGACGGACTGGTGGAGGGGGTGATGGCCACCCAGCCCCACGTGCTGGTGACCGACATCCGCATGCCGCCCACCTTCCAGCGGGAGGGGATCGAGGCGGCCCGGGAGGTCCGGCAGCGTTGCCCGGGCACCGGGGTGGTCATCCTGTCCCAGTACGACGATCCCGAGTACGCCATCTCGCTGGTGGCCGAGGGCTCGGCCGGCTACGGCTACCTGCTGAAGGACCACATCGCCGAGGGCAACCAACTGGTCGACGCCGTGCGGGCCGTGGCCACCGGGGGCACCGCCCTCGACCCCTCCATCGTCGACGCCCTGGTCAGCCCGGTCACCACCCACGGGGGCCTGACCCCGGCCGAGGAGACCCTGCTGGACTGGGTGGCCGAGGGCAAGCCGATCAAGGCCATCGCCGCGGCCCAGCGGACCACACCCGAGGCGGTCGACGCCCAGGTCGAGGCGTTGTTCGTCAAGCTGGCCCAGGGAGTCTCGGCGGGAACCGAGGGAGCCATCCGCCGGCTGCGGCTTCTCCACCAGTGCATCGTCGACCGGGAGGAGCAGGGCGAGTCGCTGTCCCGGCTGCTCCCCGGCGGCCTGGCGGAGAAGCTGCGGCGGGATGGCCGCGACATCGGGAAGACCGAGGTGGTCGAGGTCACCGTCCTGATGAGCGACATCCGCTCGTACTCGACCATCGCCGAGCACGCCGACCCCAGCCAGCTGGCCGGTCAGCTCAACACCCACCGGGCGGCCATGAACGAGGCCATCCTGGGCCAGGACGGCACCATCATGCAGTTCGTGGGCGACGCGGTGATGGCGGTGTTCGGTGCCCCGTTCTCCCAGCCCGACCACGCCGCACCGGGCCCTGGTGGCCGCGGCCGACGCCCATCGCCTGCAGGCCGAGGTCAACGCCGTGTGGGAGCAGGACAGCCTGCCCGCCTTCGGGCTGGGAGTGGGCCTCTCGACCGGCGAGGCCGCCGCGGCACTGCTCGGGACCGAGGAGCGGCTGGAGTACACCCTGGTCGGCGACACGGTCAATCTGTCCCAACGCCTGCAGCAGCTGGCCGAATCGGGGGAGACTGTACTGAGTCAGGCCACGATGGACGCGGAAGGTTGGCGGAGCCGGTGGAGGCGACACTCTTGCCCGAGCAGCTGGTCAAAGGGAGGGACACCCCGGTGCGGGCGTGGCGGATCGCCCGCCAGGTGCCGGTGGTGGCGGCGTTGGCCCAGGCCCAGGCCCCGGCCCAGGCCCCGGCTCAGGCCCAGGCCCAGGCCGACAGCAGTCCCGACAGCAGGACCGGCGTCAGATCTGGCGGCGTATTCGACAAGGCTCCCGGAGGAGATTCCCGATGAGTGCAGTGACGTGGACACGACGACCGAGGCTCCCGAGGTCCCGGTGGTCAGCGACGTCCTGGTGGTGGAGGGCGTGCGCAAGACCTTCGAGGCCGAGAACGCCCCGGTGCGGGCGTTGCGGGGTGCCAACCTGCGGGTGCCGGCCGGGGACTTCGTGGCGCTGATGGGCCCGTCCGGGTGCGGCAAGTCGACGCTCCTCAATCTGGTGGCCGGACTGGATGTGGCCGACGAGGGCACCATCAGCGTGGGCGGCGAGCTGGTCACCGGCCGCACCGAGGACGAGCTCTCCCTGATCCGGCGTGAGCACATCGGGATCGTCTTCCAGTTCTTCAATCTGCTGGAGAGCATGACCGCCCTCGAGAACGTGGCCCTGCCCGCCATCATCGCCGGCACCAAGCGCAAGCCGGCCGAGAGCCGGGCCCGGGACCTCCTCGACCTGCTGGGCGTGGGGGACAAGGCCAAGGCCGTGCCCGGGTCCCTCTCCGGTGGGCAGCGCCAGCGCCTGGCCATCGCCCGGGCCCTGGCCAACGAGCCGACCCTGCTGCTGGCCGACGAGCCCACCGGTGCCCTCGACTCCGACAGCGGTCACGAGATCGTCGAGCTGCTGTCGCGGCTCCACCACGGGGGCCAGACCATCGTGCTGGTCACCCACGACAACGATGTGGCCCAGGCGGCCGAGCACCTGATCTACATGCGTGACGGGCAGATGGTCGAGGCGCCGGAACGGAAGTCCGGCCGGCGCCGTGCACGAGGCTCCGTGACCACCACGCCCGCCGCCGCGGCATCGGGCTCCACCGCCACCTCGGCCACGGCCGACGGGGCCACTGCCCACGGTGCCGCTCCCGACGGGGCCACTCCCGACGGGGCGACGGCCGACGGGGCTACGGCTGGGGCGGAGGCGGGCGTCGGGGGGCCGGGCCACGCCGTCGAGTCGTCCGTCGGCGGGCACCCGTCCCAGATGCACGCCGTGGCTGTCGCCGAGGACCGTGCCGACCGGGCCCACGCTGTCGGCCGCCGTGCTGTTGGTGGTGCCGGCCCTGGCCGTGCTGGCCTTCGGCTTCGCCAAGGCGGCGTCGGCCGGGGTCACCACCGCCGACGCCATCCGCATCGAGCTCACGCTGGGCTGGGTGGTGGCCGCGCTCTGCCTGCTGGTCCGCCCGGAGCTGCGCCGCCTGGGTCGGCTGGTGGCCCTGGCGGCACTGCTGGGCGCGGCCACCCTCGGCCGCGGCCGAGATCGGTGAGACCTCGACCGGTGGCACCGGACACGCGGCCCGCATCGCTGGCCACGTTGCTGCCGGCCGTGCTGATGGCGGTCGGGGTCCACTTCCTGCTGTCGATGCCCGACGGGCGGCTCACGTCTCGGGCCCGGGTGGTCACCATGGTGGTGGCCTACGCCGCCGGGGTGGCCTTCGGCCTGTGGGCGTGGTTCGGCCCGGGACGGTTGACCGACACCGCCGCCGTCGTCGGTTGGCTGGTGGCCGTGGCCGTGGGCCTGATCGGGCGCCGCCCGCCGCTACCGTTCCGCCCCGGGCGTCGACCGGCAACGCCTGCAGCTCATCGCCGCCGGAGCGGTGGCCACCTTCGAGGTCGGGTCTGGTGGTGGTGGGCCTGTACCTGCTGGTCAAGTGGCCGGTCCATCCCTGGGCCATCGCCGCCGGGGGCACGGTGCTGGTGCCGGTCGGTGTGGCCGTGTGCGACGTTCCCCCGGCTGCTCGGGAAGTCGGATCGGGTGCTGGTTGGCCTGCTGACGGTGACCGGCCTGTCGGCGGTGGTGCTGGCCGTCTACGTCCTGGTCATCCTGGGATTCGGCCATGAGCCCGGCCCGGGGGACCGGGAGGTGCTCGGCCTCTCCATCCTGGCCGCGGCCATCGTGGCCCTCGGTGCCTCGGTCTCCCACCAACGGGTCCAACAGTTCGCGCAACGCCTGGTCTACGGCACCGATGCCGTCCCCGACGACGTGGTCAAGACCTTCAGCACCCGGCTGACCCGGGCCGTGACCATGGACGAGCTGCTGCTGCAGCTCACCGAGTCGCTGCACAAGTCGATGGTGCTCACCAGCGCCGAGGTGTTCACCGGGTCGAGCGAGGTGCTGGAGCGGAGCGCCTCCATCCCCGACCGCGGGCCCGGGCACCCTGCACATCGGACCGCAGGAGCAGCCGGTGGTGGCCAGAGCCGGGGTATCGGGCAACGCCTGGACGTCGGTGTGGCTGCCGGCGGTGATCGCCGGGCGGGACCACGCCCAGCTGCGGGTGTGCCCCATCACCTACGGCGGCGAGCTCCTGGGCCTGGTGGTGGTGGAGCGTCCCACCACCGAGCCCCCCTTCTCCGAGCAGGAGGACCTGGCCCTGACCGAGCTCTCCCGCCAGGTCGGCCTGGCCCTCCACAACGTCGAACCTGGACTCGGCCCTCCAGTCCACCCTGGACGAGGTCCGGCGCCAGGCGTCCGAGCTGCGGGCCTCCCGCACCCGCATCGTGGCGGCGGCCGACGCCGAGCGTCGGCGGGTGGAGCGGGACCTCCACGACGGGGCCCAACAGCATCTGGTGGCCCTGGCCGTGAACGTCCGACTGGTCAAGGACCTGGTGGCCGAGGACCCCGAAGCCGCCGCCCAGGCCCTCGACGAGATCGCCGCCGAGGTCAAGGCCACGGTGCAGGAGCTCCGGGACCTGGCCCACGGAATCTACCCGCCGCTGCTGATGGACAACGGTCTGCCCGAGGCCCTCCGGGCGGTGGCGTCGCGGAGCCCGCTCGACGTGTCGACGTCCGTCGACGAGGTAGGGCGCTTCTCGCCCGACATCGAGGCGGCGGTGTACTTCTGCTGCCTCGAGGCCCTGCAGAACGCGGCCAAGCACGCGCCCGGAGTCCCACGTGGAGGTGCGGGTGTGGGAGGAGGAGGGCGGGCTGCTGTTCACCGTCACCGACGACGGGCCGGGGTTCGATGCCACGGTGGCCCAGGCCGGCCACGGGTTCATGAACATGAGCGACCGTCTCGGTGCCATCGGGGGCTCGGTCCGGTGGGACTCCGCACCGGGGGCCGGTTCGACGGTGCGGGGCTCCATCCCCATCACCTGAGCGCGGCAACTCGACGGCTACGTCAGGCGGGTCGGCGCTGGGCAGGAACTCGATGGTCTCCCGCTCGGCCCAGATGCGCTTGAGCTCGGACGGCCCGAACTCCTCCTTGTTGACGTAGGCCAGGGCGCCACTGGTGGAGGCGTCGGGCGGGAGGTCCTGGGGCGTGTAGGTGGAGCACAGGATCACCACGGTGTCGGGCTCGGTGGCCACGATGCGGCGGGTGGCCTCCACGCCGTTCATCCCGGGCATGTTGATGTCCATGAGGACCAGGGCCGGGTGGAGCTCGGCCGCCATGGCCACGGCCTCCTCGCCGTCGGTGGCCTCACCGACCACGGCGAAGCCGTCCATTCGCCCCACGACGGCCTTGGCCGCCATGCGGAAGGGAGCTTGATCATCGACGACCAATACCGGGAGGGTCTCCATGATGGGCAATTGTCGCACGCCGGGTGGCCATGAGACAGGGAGCTAGCACTCCCCGTGGGTGTGGCTACCCGGTGGCCGGGCCTCCCAGGTAGATGAGCACGGCCTTCACCCTCCGGTTGACGTCCTCCTCCTCGGTCAGTCCCAGCTTGGAGAAGATGGCGTTGGTGTGCTTCTCCACCGCCCGCTCCGACAGGAACAGGGAGGCGGCGATGGCGGCGTTGTTCTTGCCCTGGGCCATCTCGGCCAGGGTCTCCATCTCCCGCGAGGTCAGCCGGTCGAGGTCCGAGGGCCGGCGGGGTGCCGAGGCGCCGACCAGGGCGTCCACCACGGCCGGGTCGACCACCGAGCCGCCCTCGGCCACCGTCCGGATGGCGGTGGCCAGCTCGTCGACACCGGCGATCGACTCCTTCAGCAGGTAGGCCCGGCGGGCCGACCCGTCCGCCAGCAGGGCCAGGGCGTACTCGGGGTTGGCGTACTGGCTGAGCACCACCACACCGATCTCCGGACGGTGCTCACGGAGGTGGGCGGCGGCCTGGATGCCCTCGTCGGTCCCGGTCGGGGGCATCCGGATGTCGGTGACCACCACGGCGGGCTCCGACCTCCTCGACCAGGGCCAGCAGGCCGGGGAGGTCGTCGGCCGTCCCCACCAGCTCCAGTCCGTCCTGTTGGGCGATGAGTTTCTCCACGCCCTGCCGCAGGAGGGCGTTGTCCTCCGCCAGCACCACCCGGACCTTGTCCATGGCCGTCAACCGTAGTCGGCCAGGCCTCTGACCAGGATGAGCCCCATGGTCGGGAACCGCTGGTGGCTGGCACGGGGAGTGATGCGGCGGCCCCGCCGGCGAGTAGTGGTAGCACCCGTGGCGCCGTTGGGTTGGCGCCCTTGGAGGGGAACCCCCGTGCAGTCAGACTGTCGGAAGAATGGGCGATCACGAGGGCGATCACGGATCACGGGTCACGATCACAGTCACGGGCGGGCGCCGGTGCGCGAAGCGGTGCGGGGCACGGAGGCAGGCCCGGTCGTCCCGGGGATCGGTCCGCCATGAGCTCTAGGGCGCTCCGGGTGTCCTGGTACCGGTTCCGGGTCACGGTCGGACGGCGGTGGGGCGGGTATCTGGCGTTGATCCTGCTGGTCGGCCTGGTCGGCGGCGTGGCCATGGGATCGATCGCCGCCGCCCGTCGGACCCAGTCGTCCTTCCCGACGTTCCTCGAGAGCGTTCACCCGGCCGAGCTGCAAGGTCCGCTCTCGTACTACCAGCCCGGTGGTGGCCCGGCCGGAGCCGGGTACGACCCGTCGTTGATCCGGACCATCGCCCGTCAGCCTCACGTCAGTCAGGTCGAGGTGGCGGTGGGCTTGAACACGCTCCTGCTGGGACGGGACGGAGCACCGGTCACCACGCCCGGGATTCCCGCCCAGGGCGGGGAGAGCGCGGCGAGCGTCAGCAGATTCGGCTACGACCTCGACCGGTTGACGGTCCTCCGGGGAAGGATGCCGCGACGGTCGAGCTCCGACGAGATGGTCATGACCCCGGCGTCCGCCCGTACGTTCCATCTCCGGGTGGGTGACCGCGCCACCTTCGGCCTCTATACCGATGCCCAGACCTACGACGCCGGGTTCGGCACCGCCGCCGTCCGACCGGTGCGACGGATCGAAGCGACCCTGGTGGGCATCGTGGTGCGGGACTCCCAGGTGGTCGAGGACGAAGCCGACGTGTCCTCCAACGCCGACCTCACACTGTTCGGTCCGGCCGTGACCCACCAACTGCTGCACTGCTGTGCCTTCTTCACCGAGGTCGGGGTAAAGGTCACCGGTGGGCCGGCCGAGGCGTTCGCCGTCCAGAATGAATTGAGCCGGGCCCTGCCCACCGGGACCCCTTCCCTGCAGGCCAATCCGGCGCTGGAAACGGAGGACAAGGCCGAACGGGCCATCAAGCCGGAGTCGATCGCCCTCGGGGTGTTCGGTACCATCTGCGCCCTGGCCGCCCTGCTGATCGGAGCCCAGCTCATCGGCCGGCAGCTCCGGCTCGGAACCGATGAGGAACGCACGCTACGGGCGCTCGGGGCCGATCCCACCACCTCCGTGGTCGGGGGTCTGATCGGCATTCTCGGATCGGTCGTCGTCGGAGCGGTGGTGGCCGCCGTCATCGCCGTCGGACTGTCACCGCTGGCCCCGCTGGGACCGGTGCGCGTGGTCGACCCGTCCCCCGGGATGGCCATCGACTGGACGGTGCTCGGGATCGGGATCCTGGTTCTGATCGCCGTCCTCGAGCGCGGTGAGCGTGTCCGCGGCCTACCGGCTGGCACCGTACCGCTCCGCCGGCCGGCGACGTAGGTCGGTGCCACGGTCATCACTGTCGGGGATGGCGGCATCGTCGGGCCTCCCGGAACCGGCCGTTACCGGTATCCGGTTCGCCCTCGAGTCGGGGACCGGCCGCGACGCCGCCCCGGTGCGTTCGGCCATTCTCGGAGCCGCCCTGGCCGTCGTCGTGGTGGTGACCACGGTCACCTTCGCGGCCAGCCTGACCACCCTCATCTCCCACCCCGCCCTCTACGGTTGGAACTGGAACTATGAGCTGACGGCCAGCGAGGGCGCCGACATCCCCGGCCACCTGATGACGCCGCGGCTCGACGGTGACCATGCCGTCGCCGCCTGGACGGGGGTGTACTTCGCCACTGTGCGGATCGACGGGCAGGTCATTCCGGTGATCGCCAGTCGACCCGATGCCGTCGTGGCCCCGCCCATCCTGTCCGGCCATGCCGTCCAGGCCGATGATCAGGTGGTGCTGGGGGCCCAGACGCTGGCCCAGCTGCACAAGCGCCTGGGAGACTCCGTCACCGCCCGGGTCCTGGGGGGAGCTCCGAGGTCGCTCCAGATCGTGGGGACGGCCACGATGCCCACCATCGACAGCGGGGGGAACCAGCACACCGAGATGGGTTCGGGCGCGCTCGTCCCCACCCGCCTCCTGCCCCACATCGTCCTGTTGGGATACGGCCTGCCCTCCCAGGCCGGTCCCCAGGGCATCCTCGTCCGGCTCCGTCCCGGTGCCGACCCGGAGTCGTCGCTGCGCACGCTCCGACAGTTCGCCCGCCAGACGTCGACCCGGTTCGACGACGGCGTCTCGGTCAACACGGTCCAGCGCCCGGCCGAGATCGTCAACTACCGGTCGATGGGCAGCACCCCGGCCATCCTCGGCGCCGCCCTGGCGGCCGGAGCGGTCACGGCGCTGGCCCTCACCCTGGTGGCCTCGGTGCGTCGTCGCCGACGGGAGCTCGCCATCTTCAAGACGCTGGGCTTCACCCAACGCCAGTTGGCCGCCACCGTGGCCTGGCAGTCGACCGTGGCCGTCTCCATCGGCACCGTACTCGGCATCCCGCTCGGCATCGTCGCCGGACGGTCGTTGTGGATCCTCTTCGCCCATGAGATCGACGTCGTCCCCACGCCCACGGTTCCGGGTTTTACGGTGGTGCTCATTGCCGTGGCGGCACTGGTGCTGGCCAACCTGGTGGCGGCGGTCCCGGGCCGCATCGCCGCCCGCACGCCGACGGCTCTCGTGCTGGGAGCGGACTGATGGGCGTGGCCCTCCCGGTGGCCTGGTACCGGTTCCGGGCCACGTTCGGTCGCCGGTGGGGCGGGTATGTGACGCTCGTCCTCCTCATCGGCCTGGTCGGTGGACTGGCCTTGGGCTCGATCGCCGGGGCCCGACGGACCCAGTCCTCCTTCCCGACCTATCTGGCCAGCACCAACCCGTCGAATCTGAACGGCGTGACCTCGTTCATCAATCCCATGTCCGGCGACGCCGGTCTCGGCTACAACCCGACCATCGATCCGACGATCGCCCATCTCCCCCACGTGGAAGCGGTCGACGGCGAGTCCGGGCTCAACATCATCCCTCTGGGCCGCGGCGGTGTCCCCGAGAGCCCGGCCGCCTACCCGGCCACGGCCGGAGAGGCCCTCGGTCTCGACACTTCCGCCGGCGCCAATCTGGACACACCCAGCGTCATCCAGGGTCGGTTGTTCAACCCGGCGCGGCCCGACGAGTTCATGGTGTCATCCACCACGGCCCGGGTCTTCGGGTTCCATGTGAACCAGGTGGTCCACTTCGGGATCTACACCAACGCCCAGACCAACCTGGCCAAGTTCGGAACGGCGGCGGTGACCCCGTACCGACAGTTCACCGCCCGTCTCGTGGGTATCGTGGTCCAGGCCAGTTCGGTGGTCGAAGACGACACCGATGCCGGCAACAGCTCCAATGCGCTGATCTTCACACCGGCGTTGACCAGGCCGCTGCTCCATTGCTGCGTCTACTTCAGCGCCGCGTCCGTGCAGGTGTCCGGAGGCGGCCACAACGTCGCCACTGTCCAGCATCAGATCGCCGGGATCCTCCCCCGGGGCTTCGGTCCGTTCGCGGCCAACTCCGTTCCCGCCATCGAGGCCAAGGCCGAACGGGCCATCAAGCCCGAATCCATCGCCCTCGGGGTGTTCGGGGCCATCTGCGCCCTGGCCGCACTGTTGATCGCCGCCCAGATAATCGGTCGCCAGCTTCGGCTGGGCGCCGACGACCTCGATGTGCTGCGTGCGCTGGGCGGCGGAAGGTCGGTGACCATCGGCGACGGACTCCTGGGCATGGTGGGAGCGGTGGCCGTCGGATCGGCGCTGGCGTTCGCCGTGGCCGTCGCCCTCTCCCCCTCTTCCCCCTGGGCCCCGTCCATCCCGTCGATCCCACGCCCGGCGTGGCCTTGGACTGGACCGTGCTCGGACTCGGTGTCCTCGTGCTGGTGGTGGTCCTCATCGGCGCCACCCTGCTCATGGCCTACCGCCTGGCCCCGGATCGACGCCGTTCGCCCAGTCAGCGTTCCGACGTCCACCGCTCGGCCATCGCCGGATACGCCGCCTCCTCCGGGATGCCGGAAACAGCCGTCAGCGGCGTCCGGTTCGCCCTCGAGCCGGGTGTAGGTCGCAACGCCGCCCCGGTGCGATCGGCCATCCTCGGATCGGTACTCGCCGTCGTTGGTGGTGGTGGCCACGGTGACCTTCGGTGCCAGTCTCCGGACCCTCATCTCCCATCCCGCCCTCTACGGCTGGAACTGGACCTACGAACTCACGGCCAACCAGGGGGGCGTGATCCCCGGCACCAGGGCCGCTCACCTCCTGGCCCGGGACCACCAGGTGGCGGCGTGGTCCGGGATCTCGTTCGATGTGATGCACATCGACGGTCAGCACTCGGTTCCGGTGTTGGACGAGGCTCCGGATGCAGCGGTGGCGCCGCCGCTGCTGTCCGGCCACGGGGTCGAGGGCAGTCACCAGATCGTCCTGGGTGCCGTCACCCTCGGCCAGCTGAACAAGCGGGTCGGTGACACGGTGGTCGTCAACAACGGCCTGAAGGCGGTCCGATTCCGGATCGTGGGCACGGCCACCATGCCCACCATCGGCGGGGGACAGGGCAATCAGCACCTCGAAATGGGGACCGGCGCCCTGCTGTCCACCCGGGTCTTCCCCTCGGACGGGGAAGAGGCGGGCTATCCCAACCTTCCTGGGTACGCGCCCGGGCCCTCCGCCATTCTGGTGCGCATGAACAACGGCGCCACGACCACCGCCACTGCCCTGCACTCGCTTCAGCGGATCGCCGGCGCTACCAGCACCCCCGCTGACAATGGCGTGGAGGTCCTGGCGGTGCAGCGACCGGCCGAGATCGTCAACTACCGGTCGATGGGCAGCACCCCGGCCATCCTCGGGGCGGCGCTGGCGGCCGGCGCCGTGGCCGCCCTGGGTCTGACGCTGGTGGCCTCGGTGCGCCGGCGTCGCCGGGAACTGGCCCTGTTGAAGACGCTGGGATTCACCCACCGCCAGCTCGCCGGTGCTGTGGCCTGGCAATCGACGGTGGCCGTTCTCATCGGCACCGTGCTCGGCATCCCCCTCGGCATCGTCGCCGGACGGTCCTTGTGGATCCTGTTCGCCCACGAGATCGACGTCGTTCCGACCCCTACCGTCCCGGCCTTGACGGTGGTCCTCATCGGTGTGGGCGCACTCATCCTGGCCAATGTGGTGGCGGCCGTGCCGGGACGGATCGCCGCCCGCACGCCGACGGCGCTGCTCCTGCGTTCGGAGTAGCGCCGCGGCGGCACTGTCGGCCGGGGTGCCGCTGACCCCGTCGGTCAGAAGGCTCTGTCGGTCAGCCCGCTCTGTCGGTCAGCCCTCGGACACCAGGTCGTCCCGGTCGAGCTGCTCGAGCTCCTCGAGCTCGAGGTCCATCGACTCGAGGGCCAGTAGCGAGTCGAGCTGTGATGCCATGCTCTCGATCTCGTCGGCGTCGTAGTAGCTCCGGTTGAGCGTCAGTGTGAGCTGCTGCTGCACCAGGGCCAGAGCGTCCTCGGCGGCAGCCGCGGCGTCGTATACCGAGAACAACTTGGCCTGCATGGCCTGGGCCGAGATGAAGCGGGTGCCCCGCTGCTGGGCCTCGGTGGGGAGGGTGCGCAGCACATCGCCGGGCGTTGGCCCCCGATCATCGTTGCCAACCTGTTCATCGGTTACGTCGTCACGCACTTCCATCGGCTCTGCCTGCTCCACATTCTCTTCGTATTCCCGTTCGATCTGATCCATGGCGTGTATCCCGCAACCTTCTGGCGAACTGGCTGGGGGATGACCTCCTCTCACAGGGTGTAACACCGGTGACTGCCGTCATCTTCCTCGTCAGGTTGCAGCTTCCATCGGACTCTTGGCCCCCGGGCTTGAGTCAGCCGGCGAAATCGCTTCGACCAGGGGGTCTCCATGGTGGCTCTGGCAAGAGTCAGGAAACGCGGGCGCGACAAAGGGGCCCCAGAGGGCCGGTTCTGCGAAGTTCGACGTGGTTCCTGGAGTGGCTGCATCTCCGGCGGCCCGTCCATTGCGGTCGGTCCATTGCCGCCCGTCCATTGCCGCCCGTCACCGGGATGGCCGGGGGTTCGATGGAGGGGCTGGCGTCACCGGCCCCGGTGGTGCCCCGGGTGGTGTCGTGCCCGCACCCGGGGGACCTACCGGTCCGATCTCACTCCCGGAGCGGGGGTCGCGGGTCCGGATCCGGTCCGGGGTCCGTGGTCGGTCCGAAGCGCTGGTGGTGGGTGTAGTACCAGCGGTTGTGGAACCCGCACAGGAGGCGCCCGTTGTCCTGGGTGGTCTGTCCCCCCTGGGTGTAGGGCTTGATGTGGTCGACCTGGCAGTACCGGGCCGGCCGGTCGCAGTAGGGGTGGGTGCAGTGGCGGTCCCGGATCTCGATGGCCCGTCGGGTGGCCCCGGTGAAGTAGCGGTCGGTGTGGGGGCACTCTTTCCGGTCGGGGCGGTCGAACACGGCCTGTTCCAGGCAGCGGATGGTGACCTCGGCCAGCCGGGTGGTGTGGCTGAGGGTGACCGGGCCCTCGGGGTCATGTCGGATCCGGACGATGTCGGCCCCCTCCAGCCAGGAGAGGAGCTCGGTGGCGGGGACGGGGGTGCCGTCCTCCAGCTCGGAGAGGACACCGTGCAGGCTCTCCCAGCCCACATGGACGTTGAAGAGGGGGACGGGCTTGGCGCTGGCCTCGGTTCTCGACCCCGAGCGCCGGGCCATCCACACCACGGCGTCGGCCCGGCGCTGGGCCGGGGTGCGGAGGAGCTCGGAGGGAAGGGGGGTCCGTCCCAGCCGGGCGGTGGCCTCGATGCGGTCGGCGTCGAACAGGAGCTGCTCCAGGCGTTCGAGCTCATTGTTGACGATGGTGCCCGAGACGTCGTCCAGGTTCATCCGGCCCACCCAGGTCCCGTCCATGCCCCGGACCAGGTAGGCGTCCCGGCGGTTGCGCCTCTGCTCGGCCGCCTCGGTGGTGCCGTCGGGGTCGGCGCAGCGCTGCCAGTACTCAAGGAGGTGCTTGAACTCGGCGAAGGTGTGGTGGAGGGCCAGGTCCACCACCAGCTGCTCCTGGCGACGGAGGGGCTCCCGGGTGGCCCCCGTGTCCAGGGCGACCAGGAGGGCCACGTGGTCCCCGGTGATGGCCCCGGCCGAGAAGGCCCGCTCGATGAGGGGCAGGTGAGACAGGGCCCGGCCCCGGTGGACCAGGCGACCGGCCTCGGCCCCGGACATGTGGCACTCGTGCCTCATCCAGGCGCTGGCCGAGCACGCCCCCACGCTCAGCCACGCCCTGGACGCCTCGAACTCGGCCACCTCCCGGGCCACCCGGGCATCCATCCGGGCCTTCTCCTGCAGGATCGCCTTCATGGCCCGGCACCGGGGATCACCCGAATCACCATCGGAACCACTGCCCGCCCGGACGTCCACGACCATGACCACAGCTAACCAACGGGGTGTGACACTTCCGCTTTCCACGCGTCTGACCAGGTGAAACGTGCAGACGAGGCAAACAACTCCAAGATGCTCCGGTATCCAGTCTTAAACAACTCATCTGCCCAACAAAGGACGTCTGTGTCGCTCCCTTACAAGGAGACGCGGGGGCAAGGTACACGCCCGGCTACTCCGACGGCTGACGCGGAGACGCCCACCGGCCTGCCAGCTCGGTGGGCGCTCCATGGTGGCCCCGAAGGGAGGGCAGGGCCACTGCTCGGCACGGTAGGCCGAGGGTGTGACACACCCACCGGAACCGCCCGGAATCACCCAAAAGCCGCGGAACTACCCCCAACCCCCAGACCACCGAAAGCACAGTGAACATCCCGGGTCGTGGGCGGACGGCCGGGCGGAGTGGCCGGTTCCGGAGGAGCGGGGGCGGCCGGAAGGTGATGCCAGCCCCCTGCCGGTCCACTGGCAGCCACCCTTCCTTTGGGCACCCCGACCGGCCACCCTGGAGGTATGACCCAGGCCACGAGGGCACCGATTGGTCGAATACCCGCGTGCGGGGGCAGTGTGATGCACGTGGGCGGCGAGGTCAGCGAACGATGCGCCCGTCGGGCGACCGGACGGGCGACCCGACAGTGCGCCCGGCCGGCGCCCGGACCGGCGACCGGACGGGCGCCCGGACAGTGGGCCCGACCGCCCACCGGACAGGCAAGCCGACGATGAGCGGTGGCGAGGTCGACGTGGTGGTGGTGGGGTCGGGACCCAACGGTCTGGCCGCGGCGGTGACCCTGGCCATGGCCGGCTTGAGCGTGACCGTGGTCGAGGGGGCGGACACGACGGGGGGAGGCTGCCGGACCGAGGCCCTCACGCTCCCAGGATTCCGCCATGACGTGTGCTCCACCGCCCATCCCATGGTGCTCACGTCCCCGTTCTTCCGCCTACCGGCGTTCGACGGTCTCCGGGCCATGCTCCTCCAGCCCGAGATCCCCTTCGCCCATCCCCTCGACGGTGGTGGTGCCGTCGCCGCCCTCCCCTCAGTGGAGGACACCGCCCGGTCACTGGGCGCCGACGGTGGCGCCTACCGTCGCCTGCTGGGCCCCCTGGCGGACGACGCCGGCTTCCTCGGCGACGCCATCCTGTCGCCGCTGCGATCGGTGCCCCGGCACCCGCTCGCCCTGGCCCGGTTCGGGCTGCCCGGGCTGCTGCCGACGTCGAGGCTGGTGGGACGGTTCGGGGACGAACCGGCCCGGGCCCTGTTGGCCGGGGTCTCGGCCCACTCCATGGCCCCGCTCACCTCGCCGCTGACCGGTGCCTTCGGGCTCTTCCTGACCCTGATCGCCCATGCCGCCGGCTGGCCGGTGGTCGAGATGGGGAGCTCGGCCATCACCGACGCCATGGTGGACGAGTTGGAGCGGTTGGGTGGCACCGTCGTCACCGGCCAGTGGGTCCGCTCGCTGGCCGAGCTCCCGGCGGCCACGGCGGTGGTGGTCGACGCCTCGCCCCGGGGACTGGCCGCCCTGGCCGGCGACACCCTGCCGGCGCGGTACGGACGCTCCCTCGGCCGGTTCCGCTATGGGCCCGGCGTGTGCAAGGTGGACTGGGCCCTCTCCGGTCCGGTGCCGTGGCGGGCCGAGGTGTGCCGGAGGGCCGGAACCCTGCATCTCGGCGGCACGTTCGCCGAGGTGGCGGCCAGCGAGGCCGACGTGAACGCCGGCCGTCACCCCGAGCGACCGTATTGCATCGTGGTGCAGGCGGGAGTGGCCGACGGCACGCGGGCGCCGGACGGACAGGAGGCCCTGTGGGGGTACTGCCACGTCCCGTCGGGGTCGACGGTCGACATGAGCGCGGCCATCGAGGCGCAGATCGAGAGGTTCGCTCCGGGGTTCGGCGATCTGGTGCTGGCCCGGACCGTGCGCAGCGCGGCCCAACAGGAACAGCACAATCCGAACTATGTGGGGGGCGATATCGCCGGGGGGGCGTCCACACTGTTCCAGACGGTCTTCCGTCCCACCGTCCGGTGGAACCCGTACCGCACACCGCTCGACGGCGTCTACCTGTGCTCGGCCTCGACGGCCCCCGGCGCCGGGGTGCACGGGATGTGCGGGGTCTACGCCGCCCGCACCGTGCTCCACGACCACTTCGGTGGCCCCTCGCCGCTGCGGGTCTGAGGACGCATCGATGCATCCGGGCATCCGGGCATCCGGGCAGCCGGGCAGCCGGGCAGCTGGGCATCCGGGTCAGGGACCGGGATTGGGGGAGCGGTCCGTCCTGGCTCACCCCGGGTTCCCGCCCGGACGGGACCGGATCCACAATTGGTCCCTTCTCAAACCGGTGCGGACTTGTTACGATGCAAGCTCGGACGATACGCCCCGCCACGAGAGGAGATGCCCGATGACCAACGCCACCCGTAGTGCCATGCGCGGCGCCCCCGCGGCCCGGGCCTCTCGACCGGTCTCGCCTCCGATGGACTGATCCTCCCGGGTCTGATCCCCAAGGGGTTCGCCGCCCCCGGCCGTCGACGGCCATCCGGCCGGTACGCCCCCGGCCCGTGGTGCCCACCCCAGTTGGGCCCCCGAAGCTCCGGCACCCACCGTGCCGCCCACCCACTGTTCCACCGACCCTTGTGGGCCGCCCGGCCCGGGGTCCTTTCCGAGGCAATCCCATGCATCCGCTCCTGCTTCACCAACTCGCCGACGACAGCATCATCGAGCGCCGCCGGCACCTCCATCCGCACGGCCGGGGGCCGTGGCGTCACGGCGCCGGTGCGCGTCCGGCGTCCCGGTGGCGGGTGCGGGCCGGCCACGTCCTGATCGCCGTGGGGACCCGGCTGGCCGGAGCGCGCTCGGGCCCGGCTGTGCTGCCGCGCCAGTCCTCGGCCCCGTCGTAGTCCCGGTGTTCAACCGGCGACGATCGGCGGGGTCGACGGTGGTGGCGGGGCTGGCGGGCGCGACGGTGGTGGCGGGGCCGACGGCTCCAGACCCGCCGTCCGCTCCGGCAGGAGCAGGATCGCGCCGACCAGAAAGCACAGGGCGCCGACGAACGTCCCGAGGTTGGACAGCTCGACGTTCCAGATCTGGCCGGTGACCGGAATGATGTAGGAGGCGACGGCGGACACCCCGAAGGCGATCGATCCCACCAGGTTGAGGGCGGTGATCCACCACGAGAGGCTGGACGGGGACCAGGACGTCCACCCGTGGCTGACCTCGAACCACGCCAGGGAACTGGCCACGAGAAAGCAGACGGACCCGATGGCGTCCGGTCGCCACACGTGCTGCTGGGCCGTCTGCACGGTGAGGTCCCGGCCCATGGCGGTGCCGGTGCTGACGTTGAAGTACACCGTCCCGACGAGTTGGACGCCGCTGGCCCACCAGTCGATCTGTCCGGGGCGGTAGACGAACACCTTTCCCCACCCGTGCGTCGACCCGGCCGCTCCGGCATCCACCGACTCTCGGTACTGGAGGAAGCCGGCCGACGTGAAGAAGAGCGAACCCACGAAGAAGGTGACCGAGTCGGCCCGGACACCCACGGCAGCGGCGTAGCCGGGGACGGCACCCAGAGCGAAGAGCGCCGAGCCCACGGCGAAGAGGACGGCGATCCACCATCCCCGGGCCCGCGGCGCCCACCACGTGCGGACGGTGGAGTCCCCGCCCCGGTCGGAGCGGGCCTGCTTCCGGCGGCGGCGGGAGTCCCAGTGGGCCACGATCCCGTCGGGCCGCTCGTACTCGATGAACGTGGCGAATGGACCCACACCGGCCCGACGACCCGGACCGGCGGGCGTGCCGTCGGGCCGGGCCGATCCTGACGGTGGCGCCGGGGACGGCTCGACTTCGACATCGTGACCGGTCCGGGGGTGCGGAGCCATCCGCTCAGTATCGCCGGGGGACGTGGTCCGGGTGGCCATGCCACTCTGCGATGATGAGCACCCGCCGGGGCCCGGAGCAGGTGGCCCGGCAGGGAGGGAGAGCCGATGGACCACGAGATCACCGATGCCGACCGTGCCACCATGGTGCGCGGTGCCGTGACCCGGGTGGGGCGGGACGAGATGAAGGCGGCCCTGGCCCGGACCGACGACCCCTCCTTTCAGGCGCCGACGTCCGTCACCAACGCGCTGAAGGCGCTGCGCAAGCACCGGGACCCGACCAGCGTGGTGACCCGCCCCCAGTACCGGGCGGCGCTGCCCTACCTGGCCGCCGTCATGTCCGACGCCTGCGTGGGCCGGACCATCGAGGTGCTCGGGGAGCACTCCGATGATCCCACCCGGGAGCAGCTGGTCGCAGCGGTGGAGGAGGTCCGAGAGTCGTTCCCGGACGTCACCATCGGCGTGATGTTGGCGTCGGTGGCCGATGCCGCCATGCCCGCCTCCGATCTGTGTTTCGAGCTGGCGGCCACCGACGAGAGGTTCGGCCTGACCCACTGGGCGGACTCCGGGAAGGGACCGGCCGGCGGTGCGGATGACCCCGACGGCGGTACCGGCGGTACCGGCGGTACCGGCGGCGCCGGCCCGGCCGACCGTGGGACCACGCCGGAGCAGCGGGAGGCCCGGCGCCAGAAGAAGCAGAAGGATGCCGAGGAGAGACGGCGGAAGATGGAGGTGGCCAGGAAGGCGGGGGAGCAGGTACGCAGGGCCCGGAAGCAGGACCGGTCCGGTGTCGGGGCGGGGGCCGCCGGGACCACCCGGGCCGAAGGGGCCCATGGGGCTGGGGCCTCCGGCCGGGATGCCTCGGCTGACGGTCGCACGATGTCCGGTGCCGACGCCAGCGCCGACGACCGGGGAGCCAGCGTGGCACCTCGGCTCAACCGGCGGGCCACGCTCACGCCGCTCGAGGAAGAGGAGTTCGACCGGACTGATCCCTGGGTGGCCGGCGTGGTCTTCGCCTGGGTGCCGTTCGACGCCGTCGACCCGGACCAGCCCGATCTCGACGGCAAGTCGCGACGGTGCGTGGTGGTAGCCGGCTCGCCCTCCCACCTCCTGGTCCGACCGGGCTACTCCGAAGGGGGGGTGAAGAGCCGGGACTGGAAGTCCGTGCCTCTGCGTCACTGGAGGCGCGCCGGTTTCGACCAACCCACGTGGATCGACAGCGAGACCCTCCGTGTGCCCCGCCCGACCGAAGGCGAGCCGGTGGGTTGGCTGGAGCCCGAGGACTGGAACAGCCTCTGGTAGTCCGGCCCGGCATCCGACCCGGCGCGAGACCCGGCACCAGACCTCGGCGCCACACCAGGCGACGCCGGTCGGCGACTAGTGCATTGCACCATGCAACCCAGTACACTGGGCCCATGCGCAGGAAGAGCTTCGAAGACATGAACTGCTCGGTGGCCCAGACGCTCGAAGTCGTGGGTGAGTGGTGGACGATGCTCATCATCCGGGACTGCTTCTTGGGGGTCACCCGGTTCGACGACTTCCATCAGCGCCTGGGGATCTCCCGCAACATCCTCACCGACCGCCTCGACCACCTGGTCGAGCGGGACGTGCTGGTGCGGGTGCCCTACCAGCAACACCCGGTGCGCTACGACTACCGCCTCACCGACAAGGGTCGCGACCTGTGGCTGGTGCTCACGGCCATGCGCCAGTGGGGCGATCAATGGGAGGCGGCCGAGGGACCCCCGGTGATCGTGGAGCACAAGACCTGCGAGCACGAGGCCACCGTCATCCCCACCTGCTCGTCGTGTGGGGATGCGCTCGATGCCCGCTCGGTGCGGGCCCTGGCGGGGCCGGGTTCGAAGAACCGGCCGGCCGACGAGATCCTGCTTCCGGTCCGCACCGCCTGACCGGCCCGGTCCGCCTGACGGCTCCGGTCACCGGTGTACCGCCTGATCGGCTCCGGTCACCGGTCTGTACCGCCTGACCGGCGCCGGCTTCCGGTCCGCGCCCGCAGCCTGACCGGCGCCCACCGACACTGCCACCGGCCGGCCGGCTGACCAGTCAGTTGCATAATGCAATCGACCGGAGTACGGTGAGTCGGGCCGGGGGAGAGCATCAGCTCCGAGTTGCCTCGGCCCCAGGAGTGAACATGGAACCCAACACCCGGTCAGCCCTCGTCACCGGCGCATCGAGCGGCATCGGCCTGGCTTACGCCGAGATGCTGGCTGACGAGGGATTCGACCTCACAGTCGTGGCCCGGGGGGCCGAGAGATTGGGCGAGGCGGCCACGGCGCTGCGGCGCCACGGGGTGGCGGTGGCGGAGCAGCCGGCCGACCTGAGCGACGAGGGGCAGATCCGGGAGGTGTTCGCCGCTCATGGTGCCGCCTACGGAAGCATCGACGTGCTGGTGAACAATGCCGGCGCGGCCCACGTGGCTCCGGCCTCCGAGATCACAGCCGGGATGATCGACGTCCAGCTGGCCCTAAACGTGAGGGGGCTCATGCTGGCCTACCGGGAGGCCATCCCGCTGCTGGCCAAAGGAGCGTCCGATCACGGTCAGGCCCTGGTGTTCAACGTGGCGTCGATCGCGGCCCGGCGGGGGACGCCGGTGATGTCGGTGTACGCCGCCACCAAGGCCGCTGTGCTCAACTTCAGCCAGTCCATGCAGGCCGAGCTGGTGGGCCGGGGGATCAGGTCCACCGCCATCTGCCCGGCCTTCGTGGACACGCCGTTCACCGACGCCGTCAAGGACCGGATTCCCGCCGAGGCCATGATCCGGCCGGCCGACGTGGCCGAACTCACCCGTCCGCTGTTGCACCTGTCGGCGGTCTGCTACGTGCCCGACCTCATCATCGACCGGGTGGCGGCCTGAGCGGTGGTGACCTCCGACGCCACCACGGATCGATCGGCGCCCGACAGTCCGGCCACCGACAGTCCGGCCACTGACAGTCCGGCCACTGACAGTTCCAGTGCCGACAACCTCGCCCCGCCCCACTGGGGCCAGCCCCGCTCGCGCACAGTGACCTGGTACGACCCGATGGCCACTGCCGCTGCCGGTACCACCATGAGCGGTCTCGATTTTCTCCAGGCCATCCGGGACGGGACCCTGCCGCCGGCCCCGATCGCCTCGCTGTTCCTGATGAGGGGCGTGGAGGCCGAGAACGGCCGGGTGGTGTTCGAGTGCGAGCCCGACCAGTCGGCCTACAACCCCATCGGCGTCGTCCACGGCGGACTGGTCTGCACCCTGGCCGACACCGTGGCCGGGTGCGCCGTGCACTCCACCCTGGAGGCGGGGGTCGGGTACACCTCCATCGATATCAATGTGAGCTACCTCCGGCCGGTCACCAGCGAGAGCGGTGTCCTCCGCGCCACCGGTGTGGTGACCAAGCGGGGGAGGCGTGTGGCCTTCGCCGCGGCCGAGATCGTCGACGGGGCGGGCCGGGTGGTGGCCACCGCCACCAGCAACTGCCTGGTGATGGACGACCGCCCCACCTGATCGGTTCCTCCGGCCCGGCCCGGGATCGTGCCGGCTCCTCGGGGACCCGGCGCGCCGCCGCACCGAATCCGCCGAACCGAATCCACCGCGCTGAATCCGCCGCACCGACTCCGCCCGACGCCGGTTGACACCGGACCGCCTCCGAGTAAGTTGTGTCATAGAACTTACTAATGGGAGCCAGGAGGACGGTCATGACGGATGCACTGATCATCGACGCGGTGAGGACCCCGTTCGGCAAGGGCAAGGCCACCGGGGCGCTGGCCCAGGTCCACCCGGTCGACCTGCTGGCCCATCCACTGCGGGCCCTGATGGAGCGCAACGGCGTAGACGCCAACCAGTTGGACGACGTCATCATCGGGACGGTGAGCCAGGTATCCGAGCAGGCCATCAACGTGGCCCGCAACGGTGTGCTGGCCGCCGGTTTCCCCGAGCGGGTGCCGGCCACGACCGTCGACCGCCAGTGCGGGTCCTCCCAACAAGCAGTGCACTTCGCCGCCCAGGGCGTGATGGCCGGCTCGTACGACCTGGTGGTGGCCGGGGGAGTGGAGTCGATGAGCAGGGTGCCCATGGGCTCGTCGGTCCAGGGGGCCCACGGCTTCGGCCACGACCTCGAGTCCCGCTATCCGGACGGACCGGTCCCCCAGGGGATCAGCGCCGAGCTCATCGCAGCCAAGTGGGGACTGTCCCGGGGCGACCTCGACCGGTTCGCCCTGCGCTCCCAGGAGCTGGCCGCCCAGGCCCGCGACGAGGGGCTCCTGTCGGCCGAGATCGCCCCCATCAAGGCGGCCAACGCCGACGGTGAGCTGGCCGAGGTGTCGGCCGACGAGGGCGTGCGAGGGCGGGGGCATGGCCAACGCCACCCTCATCGAGCGGGTGGCGGGGTGACCAGGCCGCCCATCGGATCGACGGCGCCCTGAGCGAGCCCCCGGGTCCGCCCCCTGGCGTGGATCGTGGCGCCCTGGAGCGCGCCGTCGGCCCGTTCAGCGGGCGGCAGGCGTCGGGCGGCGGGCGGCGGGCGTTGACAGCGTCATTAGAATCGTTCTAAAGTTAGAACTGTTCCGCATTACCAGTGCCCACCACCGTGGAGGTAGCCATGCCCAAGCCCATCCTCACCACCGAGTCCGGAGCCCCGGTCGTCGACAACCAGCGCAGCCAGACCGCCGGACCTGACGGCCCCGTCCTGTTGCAGGACCAGCACCTGCTGGAGAAGCTGGCCCGCTTCAACCGCGAGCGGATCCCCGAGCGGGTGGTCCACGCCAACGGCTCGGCCGCCTACGGCACCTTCGTGGTGACCCGGGACGTGACCCAGTGGACCCGGGCCGCCTTCCTCTCCGAGGTGGGCAAGGAGACCGAGACGTTCCTGCGGTTCTCGACCGTGGCCGGGGGGCGCGGGTCGGCCGATGCGGTGCGTGACCCCCGCGGCTTCGCCGTGAAGTTCTACACCGAGGACGGCAACTACGACCTGGTCGGGAACAACACCCCTATCTTCTTCATCCGCGACCCGCTCAAGTTCCCGGACTTCATCCACTCCCAGAAGCCCGATCCCTTCACCAACCACCAGGAGCCGGACAACGTGTGGGACTTCTTCTCCCATTCGCCCGAGGCCACCCACATGTTCACCTGGCTGTTCGGCGACCGGGGCATCCCGGCCTCCTACCGCCACATGGACGGCTTCAGCTCCCACACCTACCAGTGGGTCAACGCCGACGGGCGGCCGGTGTGGGTCAAGGTCCACTTCAAGACGAACCAGGGCATCGAGACCCTCGACTCCTCCGAGGCGGCCGAGTTGGCCGGCCTCAACCCGGACAGCCATCAGCTGGACCTCATCGAGGCCATCGAGCGGGGGGACTTCCCGTCGTGGACGGTGAACGTACAGGTCATGACCCCCGAGCAGGCGGCCGCCGCACCGGTCAATCCCTTCGACCTGACCAAGGTGTGGTCGCAGAAGGAGTACCCGCTCCACGAGGTGGGCACCTTCACCCTCAACCGCAACGCCGACAACTACTTCGGGGACGTGGAGCAGGCGGGCTTCGACCCGGGCAACTTCGTCCCCGGCATCGGGCCGTCCCCGGACAAGATGCTCCAGGGCCGGCTGTTCGCCTACGGCGACGCCCACCGCTACCGCCTGGGCATCAACCACACCCAGCTGCCCGTCAACGCCCCCCACGCCACCGAGGCCCACAACTACGGCCGTGACGGCCTCATGGCCGGGAACGGCAACGGCGGACGGGCCAAGAACTACGAGCCCAACAGCTTTGACGGCCCCGTGGAGACCGACCAGCCCTTCGCCGCCCCGCTGACGGTGGCCGGGTCCACCGGGACCTACGAGTGGGACAGCCGCCAGACCGACGACTTCGCCCAGGCCGGTGACCTCTACCGGCTGCAGCCGGCCGACGCCCAGGCCCGCCTGGTCGACAACATCGCCGGTGGGTTGGGGTCGGTCTCGGCCGGTCCCGCCGGGGACGGCATCGTGGAGCGGAGCATCGCCCACTTCCGGGCCGCCGATCCCGAGTTCGGGGAGCGGGTGGCCCAGGGGGTGAAGGAGCGTCGGGGCTGAGGTGGCCGCACCTTCGGCCGCGCCGCTGGCGGCGCGGCTGCATCAGCGGGGGTGGCGCATCACCCCTCAGCGCCGAGCCGTGATCACGACCCTGCATGGGGAGCACGTCCACCTGAGTGCCGAGCAGGTGCTGGCCGGGGCGCGTCGGGTGCTGCCCGAGGTCAGCCTGGCCACCGTGTACAACACCCTCAACGAGCTGGTGTCCATGGGCGAGATCAGCGAGATCCGGCTGTCCGACGGCACCACCCGGTACGACCCGAAGATCGGTCCCGACCACCACCACCTGGTGTGCGAGGGCTGCGGGCTGACCTTCGACGTCGAGCCCCGCGGGGTTGAGGGGCTGTCCCTGCCCCGGGTCCAGCGCTACGGCATGACCGTGGACACGGTCGAGGTGGTGTTCCGAGGACGCTGCAGCAACTGCGCCGAGCACGCCTGACCGTCGGGCCCGCCTGACGGTCAGGAGGGACCGGTCCCTGGCCGTCAGTCCGCCGGCGAGATTCTGTCCAGGGAGATCCGGCGGTGGGCGTTGAGCAGCGATCCCACACCTTCCCCGCCGGCACCGCTGTCGGCGTCTCCCCCGCCCGAGGGCCGGGACTCCCTGATCACGGACAGGATGTCGTCGCCGATCAGCTCCTCCCGTTCCAGCAGGGCGTCGCGCAGGGCTTCGACCACGTTGCGATGCTCGTCGAGCATCCGGGTCACCGAGTCCTTGGATGACGTCAGGAGGGCCTCGACCTCGGCCCGCCCCTCGTCGTTGCCCAGCACCTTGGACACGATCCCGCCGGCCGGGTACTCCATGGCCGCCGACGAGATCAGGGTGGAGCCCATGCCCAGTTGCCCGACCATCTGACAGGCGTTCTGCGTAGCCGCCTGCAGGTCACCGGCCACCCCGGTGGAGGCTTCGCCGAAGAACAGCTCCTCGGCGACCATGCCGCCGAAGGCGATGTCGATGAGGGCGCGGACCTCCGACTTGGTCTTGGTGAACCGCTCCTCCTCTTCGGAGTGGCTGAGCAGGCCGAGGGCGTCCCGGCGCTTGATGATGGTCAGCACCTCGAGCTTGCGGCCCTTGCCCACCAGCCAGGCCACCGTGGCATGCCCGGCCTCGTGGGTGGCGATGGTGCGGCGCTCGGCCTCGGTGTACTCGACCGGCTGGGCCAGTCCGATCTCCTCGGTCATCTTGGCGTGCTGGAGGTCGTTCCACGAGAAACGGGTCGCCCCGCGGCGGAGGGCCCAGACCAGGGACTCGTCCATGAGGTGCTCGATCATCACCGGTGAGTAGCCGGCGGTGAGGGCGGCGAGCGTCTCCCGGGTGGTCGGCTGGTCGAGCTCGGCCTCGTGGGCCTTCTTGTCCAGGTAGTAGTCGATGATGTCCCGCCGTCCCGAGCGGCTGGGGAGGCCGAAGTAGATGTTGCGGTCGAAACGCCCGGGGCGCAGCAACGCCGGATCGAGATCGCTGGCCCGGTTGGTGGCCCCGATGACCAGGATGTTGGCGGGGACGTTGCGGGGCTTGTCGAGATGGCGGTGGGAGGGCAGCCACGAGTTGATGCCGTCGATGAACCATCCCTTGATCCGCAGCGAGGTCGGGGTCTGGTCGAAGGACTGGAGCTGGATGAGCAGTTCGTTGACCACCCCGGGGATGCCCTCACCCTGGCGCTGGCCGTTGCCCCGGGCCCCGCCGATGGCATCGAGCTCCTCGATGAACCCGATGGCACCCCCCTCGCGCCGGGCGTGCTTGCGCAGGGCCTTGAAGTAGGACCGGATCTTGCGGTTGGTCTGCCCGTAGAACATGGACTGGAACGCCGAGGACGAGACGAAGAGGAAGGGCACACCGGCCTCGGCCGCCATGGCCTTGGCCATGTAGGTCTTGCCGGTGCCCGGCGGGCCCTCGAACAGGATGGCCTTGCGGGGGGAGCCGCCCATCTGCTCGGCGAAGGTCCGGTGGGCCAGGAAGAGGTTGAGGGTCTTGGTGACCTCCTCGACCAGTCCTTCGGAGCCCCGGACGTCGTCGAAGCTCATGGACAGCTCGTCGGGCCGGTAGAGGATGTGGGGGGATCGGCCGGCGCCGAGCAGGGGGATCACCATGACCAGGATCAACACCGTGATCAGGGCGATGGCCGGCAGCATGGGCTGCAGGGAGGCGGGGAAGTGGGGAATCGGGAGGGAGGCCCCCGGGTCCAGCACGTCGCGCAGGACGAGGAGGATGGCGATGGGGGCCAGTACCGCCGCCACCCGTTGGAGCCGGCTGCTGCGGGACCGCTCGCGGTGTGCCCCCACGTCGGTGGTGGCGATGGCGGCCACGCTGTTCTCGTGGAGGCTGAGGACGCCGTCACCCGATGATGCGGGGGTGCGCCGGCGAAGGGGGCCGCGGCCGCGTCGGCCCACCAGGTCGCCCGGGTCGAGCGAGGGGCCCACGGGGGGATCCTTCGCTTCGTGGTTCACCATGGCCTGCCTCCAGTTGGACCGCGGGACGCCCGGTGGCGCTCCGCTATGTTTCGCCCTCGGTGACTGCTGCGGCGCTGACCGCGTGTCCCGGTGCCGACATTGACCTTGCCGCACGAGCAGCCCCGGGGTGATCACCGCCGAACCTATACCGGTGCCGTTCCGTCCGGTAAAAATGCAGGAAAAGTGGTGCGGAGCGTGTGCAGCCGCCCTCGCGGAGTGACGACAAGCGGGAAGCTCAGGTCGTGGTCGTCGTCCCGGCCGGGGCGGTGGTCGGCACGACCGGCACGGTGGTAGGAGTGGTGGGCGCCACCACCGGAGCGGTGGTGGCGGTCGGGGCCGGCAGCGTCGTCGGCGCGGCCGGACGGGGCACCGTGACGGTGGGGGACGTCGGCACGGTGGTGGGCCGGGAGCCCGAGTTGGGAACCGGGAACTCGCGGACCTCGAAGTCGGAGATGATGGTGGGACACAGGCGCGTGGCCACCAGCGAGCAGGACTCCATGGCGATGTTCACCGCCGTGCCGTAGGTGACGGCCGGGAGCACCTGGGGGAAGATCACCACCCCGGTGACGGCATGGGACCCACCGGAGCCCTGGAGCGCTCCGGTCACACCGGCCGGGTCGGAGACGGCGGCCACGTCCGGGGTGGCCAGGGTGCTCTGCTCCCCGGCCGGGCCCGACCCGCTGCAGCCGGCCTGCTGCTGCTGGAACTTGGGCACGGTGAAGTAGTGGCAGACCTCGGCGATCCCCTGCGTGCTGGTGGAAAAGGAGGCAAAGACCCCCTCGGTGCCCGCCGCCGGCAGCACGTTGGCCGCCGGTAGGGTGGCGTTGGGCGGGAAGACCACCAGGCCGCTGGATCCCGACACCGCCGACCACTCCGAGCAGCTCCAGCCGTACGGTCCGAGCAGCGTGTGGGTCCCGTCGGTGTAGAACTCGACCTTGCCGACCAGGGCCGTCGGTATCGGGGCCAGCAGGACGTTGGGCTTCCAGCCCCCGCCCGGGAGCGCGGTCCCGAAGGCCGTCGTGCACGCGGTCACCGGGAAGGCCACCGCCACTTCGCCGGAGCCGGCCGGCGTGGTGTCCGGGCTCTGCCCGTTGGCCGTGACCGGGTCCAGGGTCGTCGACGTGGAGCCGACGATGGCGTTGAGGGACGTCCCGCACCCCGACAGCACCACGCCGACGAGGATGACCGAGGTACATGCGGTGACCGAACCACGGGTCCGGTGGCACCGGGAGGGCCCTCGGGGCCGGCGGATCGTAGGGGTCGGGCGGTTCACTGGCCCAGACGTTAAGCCAACGGGGACCCGGCCCGGCGGAACCCGGCCCTACGGCTACAGGCGTTACCGGCCGCACTGTGACTACAGGCCCTACCGCGCTATCGGATCGACAGGGGATCCTCCACGTGGACCAGCTTGTCGGGGTTCCGGACCATACGGATGGTGACGACCCGTCCGCCCTCCACCTCGAACACCGTCACCACGTCGATCTCCCCATCGAGGGAGACGACCGATCCGACATCCCCGTTGACCGTGGCCGGTCGGGCGGTGAGGTGGCCGGCCTGTCGACGGGTCAGGTTCACCAGGAAGCGGACCACCCGGTCGGCGCCCACCACCGGTCGCCGAGCGGCTCGCCGGCTGGCGCCGCCGTCGGAGACACAGACCACGTCAGGAGCCAGGTAGCGCAGGGCCAGGTCGACGTCGCCCATGGCCACCGCGGTCATCAGGGCGTCGACGACGACCCGATCGGATCCGGTGTCGGCTCGGTGATCGACCGGTGCGTCGGCCGGGCCACCGGCAGGGGGGTGGGCCGGCCGCAACCGCTTCCGGGCCCGGCTGGCGATCTGACGGCAGGCGACCTCGGACTTGCCCACGGTCACGGCGATGTCGGCGTAAGGCACGGCGAAGACGTCGGCCAACAGGAAGACGGCCCGTTCCACCGGCCGGAGCTGGTCCAGCACGGTGAGGAACCCGAACCGGAGTGACTCGGCCAGCTCGGCGGCCTCTGCCGGTCCCGCCTCTGCCACCAGGGGCTCGGGCAGCCAGGGCCCGACATACGCCTCCCGCCTCCGACGGGCCGCCCGCAGATGGTCCAGGGCCACACGGGTGGTGACCGTGGTCAGCCAGGCCTGGGGCCGGTCGACTTCTCCGGGGCGCACCGTCCGCCACCGCAACCAGACGTCCTGGACCACGTCCTCGGCATCGGCCACGGTGCCGAGCATGCGGTAGGCCAACCCGACCAGCCGCGGCCGCTCGCGCTCGAACGGATCGCTCTCCACCGTCGGACGGGGCAGCGGGACAGGGGTCACGCCACCATCCTGACGGAGCCGGAGCGATCCTGCCCGGCCCGTCGACCGGCGGCATAGCCGCTGGCCAGTGAGGCATCGGCCAACAGGCCCACCGGGCCGACCCAGTCGCCGGCCATGGTGACACCGGGGACTCCCGTGTCCCCGACGGCAGGCCGGCCGGCCAGGCCACCGGAGGAGGCCAGCGGAAGGGCGTTGCTCACCGTCATGTGGGCCAGGAACCGTCGCACCACCACATCGTCCCGGCCCGCTCCGGCCGTCGTCATCAGCTCCTCCAGCTGGGGGCGGTCCTGGGTCGCGCTCCGGGCTCCGTAACGGATGATGGCCATCACGGCCCCACCCCGGGCAGCTTGGCGGGCCGGCGGTGACTGCACCGTGGCGTAGAGAGGGTCGTCGAGGGAGAGGACGTAGCCCGGCTCCGGCACTCTCGACAGCCCGAGGTCGAGGCACGCCGCCGTTACCGGCGGGCCCAGCCCGCCCCAGTCCGGTTCGGAGGCCAGAAGACGGCGGACGGCGGCGGGGCCACCGTTGGCGACCACCACCCGGTGGGCGGTCAGGATCCCCTCCGACGTGCGGACCTCGACCCGGTCACCCCGGTGGTCGATCCCCTTCACCTCCACCCCGGTGCGAAGGGTGAGCGACCGGGACAGGCCGCCGACGAGTTGCGCCCAACCCCCGTGCAGGTAGAGCACGCCACCCGTGACGGCCATCTGCAGTTGGCCGAGGGCCGCTCCCGCACTGCAACGATCGACGTCGTCGCTGTAGGTGCTGAGGCGGAGCAGGGCGCGCAGCACCGACTCGGCGTCGGGTCGGAGGTGGTGTCCGGCCAGCCATTCGGCCAGCGGGACGTGGTTGAGCGGCTCCGGCCGGAGTCGGGGCAGGCGGCCGAGAAGAGCGGCCAGCTGCACCTTGGACCGCGCCCCGAGGGCGCTCGTGCGGAGGAGGGAGGCCGGGCCGGTGGGAAAGGCGTGGAGTCGTCCCCCGGCCAGCGCCTGGTAGCGGGCCAACGGTGGTGCGACCCCAACCGGTGTGACGCCGAGGGCGGTCAGGACCTTCGTTCCCGCGCCCAGCCGGTACAAGGCGTGGGCCCCCAGGTTGAAGGTGAACCCGTCCTGGTCGACGGTACGGGCCCGACCACCCGGATGATGGGCCTCGACCACGAGGACACGACTCCCGGTCTGTCTGGCCGCTGTGGCCGCGGCCAGTCCGGCCAGTCCCGCCCCCACCACGATCACGTCGGCGTCGTTTGTCATGACTATCTGACTCCGCCGCAGGGGGGCCCGTGACACCTCCAGCGCGACTCGGTCGTCACCAGGGAGGACGGGGCCCCGGCGGTGGCCGGGCCGAGCCGGCTGCTTCGCTACCGGCCGGTGGGGTCGAGGTTCTGCAACCGGAGCTCGCCGTGGGCCACGAGACGTCCCGACGTGTCGGTGATGTCGACCTTCCACAGCTGCTGGGTGCGCCCCTGGTTGAGGGCGACCGCCTCCACCACGACCCTTCCGGAGGTGAGCGAGCGGAGGAAGTGGGTGGTGTTGGTCAGCCCCACCGCCACGAGGCCCCGGTCCTGCACGGCGGCACTGGCTCCGATACTGGCGGCGCTCTCGATGGCTGTGGCGTACACGCCGCCGTGGACGATCCCCCACGGCGTGTGGTGGCGGTCGCCCAGGTCGATGTGGCCGAGGACCCGGTCCGTGCCCACCTCGTCGATCAGCAGACCGGCGCTCCGCACGAACTCGCCGGCCTCGGCCAGGGAGCCGATGGCGGCCGACGGGGCCTCGGCCGGGGTGGCATCCGCCTGAGTGGGTACCTTCATAGAACTCACTATAGGACGGAATCCGGGAGTGCCAACCCCGACCGGGGCGTGGCCTGCGGTGGGAAGGGTTGCGCTACAGTGACGTTGACGTACACGTAAAGGATCCGCACCGGTGAGGTCTGCCCCGGGGCATGTGCGTCGCCGAGGAGAGGTGCCCAGGAGAGCGATGGCCGTAGTCGAGGGTGAGCAGGCCAACTTGGCCGAGCCGATGAAGGGCCCCCAGGTGGCGTTGGCCGCCTTGCCGGCCAACTACAAGTGGATCGCCCTGTTCATCTCCACCCTCGGCATGTTGATGGCCACCATCGACGGATCCATCGTGCTGATCGCCCTCCCGGACATCTTCCGGGGCATCGGGCTCGATCCGCTCCAACCCGGGAACACCTTCTACCTCCTGTGGATGATCCTGGGCTTTCTGGTCATCACCAGCGTCCTGGTGGTCAGCCTGGGCCGAATGGGCGACATCTACGGCCGCGTGCGCACCTACAACCTCGGATTCGCCGTGTTCACCTTCTTCTCGCTGATGCTGAGCATCACCTGGATGACCGGACACGCCGCCGGCATCTGGTTGATCACGATGCGTATCTTCCAGGGAGTGGGGGCGGCCATGTTGATGGCCAACTCGTCAGCCATCCTCACCGATGTCTTCCCGGACAACCAGCGGGGCATGGCCCTCGGGGTCAACCAGGCTGCCGCATTCAGCGGCACCTTCATCGGACTGGTGCTGGGCGGGTTGCTGGCCCCGATCAACTGGCGGCTCATCTTTCTGGTGTCGGTGCCCATCGGGCTGTTCGCCACCGTCTACGGCTACTACAAATTGCGCGAGACAAGCCCCAAGCGGCCGGCCCGCATCGACTGGCCGGGCAACATCACCTTCGCCTTCGGGCTCATCCTGGTCATGGTGGGCATCACCTACGGCATCGAGCCCTACGGCCATCACGTCATGGGCTGGACCAGCCCGTTGGTCATCGGTTCGCTCGCCGTCGGCGTGGCCCTGCTGATCGCCTTCTGCATCATCGAGACCAAGGTCGACCAGCCCATGTTCCGGCTGCAGCTGTTCAAGATCCGCGCCTTCACCAGTGGCGTCCTGGCCAGCTTCCTGGCCGCACTGAGTCGGGGCGGGCTCATGTTCATGCTGATCATCTGGCTCCAGGGCATCTGGCTCCCACTGCACGGCTACGACTTCAGCGTCACCCCCCTGTGGGCCGGCATCGCCATGCTCCCCCTCACCCTCGGCTTCCTCATCGCCGGGCCGGCCTCGGGGATCCTGTCCGACCGCTACGGCGCCCGGCCTTTCGCCACCGGAGGCATGCTCGGCACCGCCGTCTGCCTGGCCCTGCTCGAGTTCCTACCGGTCGACTTCCCCTACTGGGCCTTCGCCCTGGTGCTGTTCCTCACCGGACTCACCATGGCGTCGTTCGGCTCGCCCAACCGGGCCGGCGTCATGAACAGCCTGCCGCCCCAGCACCGGGGAGCGGGATCGGGCATGAACACCACGTTCCAGAACTCGGCCCAGGTGCTCTCGATCGGGATCTTCTTCACCCTCATGATCATCGGGCTGATGTCGTCGCTGCCGGCCAACCTGCTCCACGGGCTCACCGCCCACGGTGTCCCGACCGGTGTGGCCGACCAGGTCGCCCACCTCTCGCCGGTCTCTACCCTGTTCGCCGCCTTCCTGGGCTACGACCCTGTCCAGCACCTGATCGGGGCCCACGCCCTGAGCCAGCTGTCGCTGACCCAGCAGCACGCCCTCACCGGCCGCAGCTTCTTCCCCGGTCTGATCTCGGCGCCGTTCCGGGCCGGCCTCCACGCCGCCCTCGATTTTGCCATCGTGGCCAGCCTCCTGGCCGCGGGCGCCTCGTGGCTGCGCGGGGGTCGCTACGTCTACTCGGAGCCGGAGCAGGGCCACCCCAAGGAGGGCCCGTCGGCCCGGGAGAGCGGATCGTCCGGTGAACCCTCCGACCCGTACATCACGGGGAACGGAACCGGGGCCGGCTCCGACGGTGACCCGGTGGGCGTGGGCACTCCCGATGACCTGTCGGGAGCGGCCATCGCCCAGTCGGAGGCGGAGTGACCACCCCGACCGGTACTACCCAGGTAACCCCGACGGTCCTCCGGATCGGCGAACTGGCCAAGATGACCGGTCTCACCCCGCGCACCTTGCGCTACTGGGAGGAGCAGGGCCTGATCAGCCCGAGCGGTTACCGGGGCGGGGGGGAGCGGATGTACTCCCAGACGGACATGGCCCGGGTCACCCGCATCAAGGACCTCCAGGAGCTGTTGGGATTCACCCTGGCCGAGGTCCGGGTGGTGCTGGATACCGAGGACGTGGAGGCGCTCGACCGGATCCGGTCGGAGTACCGGTGGGGAGACAGTTCCCCCGAGGTCCGTCGCGAGCTCCTCGACCAGGCCATCGAAGCCAACGAGAAGCTCTTGGAGCGCCTCGACAACACATTGGCCCGGATCGGTCGGTTCCGCGATGAGCGGGCGGCCAAGTCGATCCGGCTTCACGAGTTCCGTGAGGAGCTCGACCCGACCGACCCCGATCGGGACTAGGACCATGCGACTCGGCGTCGACCCGCCCCGTCGCCGGAGAGCAACCAGACAGACAGCAGCGACAGACAGCCACGGGACAGAGAGACAGGAGCGGGACGTCCATGAGCGATGCCATGCGAGCAGAGACAGTAGAGATCACCGGGCACGGGCAGGACACCATCGAGGCCTATCTGGCCCAGCCCCTCGAAGCCGAACCCACCGGTGGTGTCGTGGTGATCCACCACATGCCCGGGTACGACCAGGGCACCAAGGAGATCACCCGCAAGTTCGCCGCCTACGGGTACCTGGCCATCTGCCCGAACCTGTACAGCCGGGAGGCTCCCGGGGCCAGTCCCGATGATGCCGCCGCCGCCGCCCGAGCCCTCGGCGGCGTTCCCGACGAGCGGTTGGTCGGTGATGTCGCCGGCGCCGCTGACCATCTCCGGTCCCTCCCGTCATCCAACGGCAAGGTGGCGACCATCGGCTACTGCTCGGGAGGGCGCCAGTCGTTCCTGGCCGCCTGCAGCCTCGATCTCGCCGCCGCCGTCGACTGCTACGGCGCCTTCGTGACGAGGCCCACACCTGAAGGCCTCCCGCTCAACTTCGAGGCCATCGTCGACTTGGCCCCCAACCTGTCGTGTCCGTTGCTCGGACTCTTCGGCGCGGACGACCAGTACCCCTCGCCCGAGGAGGTGGCCGAGCTGGAGGCGGCGCTGACCGTGGCGGGCAAGGAGTTCGACTTTCACAGTTACGAAGGTGCGGGCCACGCCTTCTTCGCCACCGACCGACCCAGCTACCGCCCGGAGGCCGCCAACGACGGGTGGGGGAGGATCTGGGAGTTCTTCGGCCGCAACCTGGCCACTGGGTGAGCCCTACCTTCGAACACTGCGTCCTCGAACCGACGACGACCACCGACCGAACGGAGCACCATGTGCACCTACCAGACCACCACATTGGGCATAGAGGGCAGTGGCAAGGGAGCTGACGGTTGGTTCCCAGTCACCGACGCCACGGTCTACTTCGACCACCCCGTTCACGCCCGAGCCGAACACACCTTGAACATCGACCTCGTCAACCCCTCCCGCGGTGCCGGCGCCCGGGTGGCGATGGAACTCGACCCGATCTCGGCCCGGGCGTTGGCCGAGGCCATCCTGGAGACGCTGGAGACGGTGCCTCCGGGCCTGCTCCCCACCATGGCGACGACTGAGTAGGCCCTCGATCCGAACGTTCACCGACCGACTGGTCACCGGCTGAACGGGGCCTCCCCGGAACTACTGCGATGGCGGCATCGGCCCCGGCGCGGGAGGCGGCGGTGCCTGGCCCGGCGGCGGAGGCGGTGCTGCCGGCATGGGCGGAGGTGGAGCCTGGCCGGGGGGCGGGTATCCGGGCATGGGTGGCGGCGGTGCCTGACCGGGAGAGGGTGGGTAGCCGCCACCCGGGGGCGGGTAGCCCGGTTGGACCGGCGGGTAGCCCGGTTGGACCGGCGGGTAGCCGGCTTGCGCGGGTGGGTAGCCGGCACCCGGGGAGTAGCCTCCTCCGCCCGCCATGCGCAGACCCTCAGGCCCCGCCGGTCCCCGGTACTGGCTCTGCCCGAGCCAGAGGATGTACCAGAAGATCACCGACAGGAGCACCAGGCCCACGGTAAATCCGCCGCCGTGGCCGAAGCTCTTCGAGACATCGTTGAGGACGATGATGGCGATCACCAGTAAGGCCAGGGAGCCGAGGAACGGGATGATCGGCAGAAGTAGGAACCACCCCCACCAGGTCGGGCGCCCGGCGATCTTGAGCATGATGATGAAGCTGTAGATGGGGACGAAGGCCGACCACGCCGGTTGGCCGTAGGCGCCGGCCTTCTTGTAGGTCCCGTACACACCCAGTGTGAAGACGAAGTACAGGACGACGTACAAGATGAGCAGTGCGAACACTCCTCCCCCTGAGGTCGCCACCAACATGTGTCCCATGCTCTCCCCTTTTGGGCTCATCGGGTCCGATTCCGGGTCCGCTCACGTCCTTGATAGCACCTGGCCCACCGAATCGCGTCGATCCTGCGGCGTCGTTTGACCGGGCAACTGTTGCGACCACAAGCACTCGGCCGATGCCCTCGTGTCGACGCGTACGGCCCTGGCACCGGGGATCCGGCCCGTGACCCGGTGCGGTCGCCGGTGGGCGACCGGTGATGTGACACCCCCTGAGTAGGGTCGCAGGGCGATGATGCATCTGTACATGGCGGGGTCGACCCGTCCCTTGGCCGCTCGACTCGCCGAAGTCCTGACTGAGGTGCCGCCCGGACCCGTTCACACCGGAATGGCTGGCCGTCCCCTCCGACGGGATGCGGCGCTGGCTCACCCTGGAGCTGGCCCGGCATCTCGGGGCCTCGGGACCTGGGGCGGGCGATGGCGTCGCGGCCAACATCATCCGGGCGTATCCCGGCGACCTGCGCAGTACCCTCCTGGCCGTGGACCGGCCCGAGGGTCAATCCGATCCCTGGCGCATCGAGCGGATGGTGTGGCCCGTCCTGGAGGCCATCGCCGAGGCCGACGGGGCCGCGCTCCCTGCCGGGCTGACGGTGTTGGAAGGCCAGCGGGAAGGCGCCTCGCTCTATGCCAAGGGCCGTCGCATCGCCGACCTGTTCGACCGCTACCACCTGCACCGGCCCCACATGGTCCGGCAATGGGCACGGGACCGGTTGGTCGACGGCACGGGGCACACCCTCGACGACCACGCCGTATGGCAGGCCCGGCTGTGGCGCCGGGTCCGGGACCGGATCGACGAGGCCAGCCCGCCCGAGCGTCTGCCGGCGGTTCTCCAACGCCTCCACGCCGGCGACCAGCTGTTGGATCTCCCACCCCGTCTGGTGCTGTTCGGGTTCAGCCTCCTGCCGGCCGGCGGCTTCCTTGACGTGGCCCGTGCCGTTGCCGTCTCCCGCGAGGTCCATGTCTTCATGCTGGAGCCGACCCAACTCGATCCCGAGCAGCTGCTGGTAGCCAACCCGCGTCCCGAGGACGGTTCCGTCCGACTGAGGTCGGGCGACGCCACCACCTCGTTGGCCCACCACCCGCTGCTCCGCAGCTGGGGCCGCCTCCACCGCGAGACCGCCCTTCAACTGGCCGACGTGCAGGCCGTGGGTGTCCCGGTGAACCGGTTGGGGGATGCGGGTGCGGCGGCCGCCGAACTCGCTCCTCGGTCGCCTACAGCACGACCTCCGGGCCAACCGGCTGCCTCAAGCCACCCTGATCGACGACCCCGGCGACGACTCGGTGCAGTTCCACTCCTGCTTCGGGGCCACCCGACAGGTCGAGGTCCTGCGCGACGCCCTGCTCCACCTGCTGGCCCAGCCCGGGTCCGACCTCACCGAGGACGACATCGTGGTCCTCTGCCCGGCGCTCGACCGCTTCGCCCCGCTCCTCGAGGCGGCCTTCGGCCGGCCGGCCCCTGCCATGACGACGCCTCCGGTCGACGACACCTCGGCGTCGGCGGCAGCCTCGGTGTCGGCCGCGGCCTCGCCCGTCGGACGTCACGGAGCGCCGGCGTTGCGGTACCGGCTGGCCGACCGCTCCATCCGGACCACCAACCCGGTGTTGAGCGCCGGCCTCGGCCCTGCTCGAGCTGGTGGCCGGCCGGTTCGACGTGGACTCGGTGCTGGAGTTCCTGGCCCTGGGTCCCGTGCGGGAGCGTTTCGGGTTCGACGACGACAGCCTGGGCGTGATCAGTGAGTGGGTGGAGGCCACCGGCGTGCGGTGGGGTCTCGATCCCTCCCAACGGGAGCGACTGGGACTGCCCGGTTCGGTCGTCACCAACACCTGGGCGGCGGCCGTCGACCGGCTGCTGGTCGGTTCGGCCGTCTTCGACGAGGACCTCCGGCTCGCCATCGGCGACGTCGCCCCCTACGGGGTGGAGGGCGGAGACGTCGAGACCATCGGCAGCCTGGCTGCCGTCATGGGCTGCCTGGCCGATCTGGCCGCCGACGGCATCGACCACCCGACCGCTGGCCGAGTGGATCGAGCGCATCGGCCAGGCGTGTGCGGCCCTCTTCGCCGCCGAGCGGGACCAGGGATGGCAGCTCGAGGCTTTGGAGCGCATCCTGGGCGAGGTCGTGGAGTCCTCCGTGCTCGGTGACGGTGCGGCCTCGTTCGGTGTCGTTGGCGTTCGGCGACGTCTGGAAGCTGCTCGACGAGCGTCTCGATGACAAGGTGGGCCGGGCCGACTTCTTCCGGGGCGGGATCACCGTGACCTCGTTGACGCCGCTCCGCTGGGTGCCGTTCCGGGTGGTGTGCCTCCTCGGTATGGACCAGTCGGCCTTCGGCGCCGAGGGATCGGCCGGCGACGACCTCTCAGCGCTGGTCCCCCTGCTCGGAGACCGGGACCCGAGGGGGGAGGCACGTGAGACTCTGCTGGAGGCCGTGCTGGCCGCCCAGGACCATCTGGTGGTGGTACGGGAGGGCCACGACGTCCGGACCAATCAACCCGTCCCGAGGGCGGTGCCCACCACCGAGCTCTACGAAGCCGTGCTCGCCTCGGTGGCTGCCGAGGCGCGGACCGCCGTGTCCCGTCGCCTCGAGGTCGACCACCCCCGTCAGCCCTACGACGAGCGCTGCTTCGAGCCGGGGCGGTTGGTGGCCGGGGCACCCTGGGGGTTCGACCGTGACGAGCTGGCCGGGGCGCTGGCCCGGAGGAGCCAGGCCACCCGGGCGCAGCCGTTCCTCGAGGAGCCGCTGGACCCCGAGATGTCCGAGGTCATCGAGCTCTCGGCGTTGCACCGGTTTCTCAGGAATCCCACGGCGGCGTTCTTCGGCTCCCGCCTCGAGGCCCGCCTCCCCCGCCCCGAGGACGACACGCCGACCGCTCTGGCCGTGGACATCGCGGGACTGAACGGCTGGGCCGTCGGCTCACGACTCCTCGAGGCCCGACTGGCCGGTCGCACCTTCGACGAGTGGCTGCGGTACGAGCGCCAGCTGGGCACGCTGCCGCCCTCACCGCTGGGCGACGACCAGTTGGTGGGCCTCGACCAGACCGTGCAGATCATGCTGGACGCCGCCCACCAGGCCGGCATGGCGCCGGGGCCGGCGCACCCCTGTCCGGTGGACGCGCTGCTTCCGGACGGCACCCGTGTGGTCGGCTCGGTCCCGCTCCGACTGGGCGCTGATGGCGGCCCGGCGTCCGGTCCCGCCGCGCTCTACTACTCGAGGTTCAAGCCGACCCACCGGGTGGCGGCCTGGCTCGATCTGATGGCGCTGGCCGCGACCGATCCGAGCCGGCCCTGGCGCTCGCTGGCCGTGAGCCGGCCCGATCGGCCGGGAGCCGACCCGACGGTCAACGACCTGGTTCTCTCGTCGGCCGTCGACGAGGGCCTCACCAGCGCGTTCGAGGCGCTGGCCGTGGCCGTGGACTGCTACCGACGGGGGATGACCGAGCCTTTGGCCCTCTTCCCCACGTTCTCGTGGTACCTGTACCACCGCGGCAATTCGGCCCGCAGCCGCTGGCATGGGTACCCGTTCCCCGAGGACGGGGACCATCTGGCCGTGCGCCTGGCCTTCGACAATCAGGACTTCGAAGGCATCACCGGGCTGCCTCCCCGGCCCACCGATCCCCGAGGGGTCAAGGGCCGGGCCATGCGGTTCGCCACGTACCTCCACCGGACCATCGACCAGTCGACGACGTCAGCGCGGAGCGGCGACAGCGACCGGACCCCGAGCCGGGCTTGACCGGAGACTGATGCCGACCGACGACACAATCCGGTTCGACCTGGCCGACCCCCTTCCCGGGGGCAAGCTGGCCATCCAGGCCAGCGCCGGAACCGGCAAGACGTACACCTTGGCCGACCTGGCCACCCGGTTCATCGCCGATGGTCGGGCGACGGCCTCGGAACTGTTGATCGTCACCTTCACCCGGGCCGCCACCGACGAGCTGCGGTCCCGGGTCCGGGACCGGGTGGTCGGTGCGGCGGGGCACCTGGCCTCGGGCCAACCCGCCCCTGACGGTGACGCCCTGCTGACCCTGCTGTCCGTAGCAGGGCGACGGTGACCAGTTGGCCCGACTGCAGCGTGCGGTGTCCGAGTTCGACGCCGCCACCGTCACCACGATCCACGGGTTCGCCAAACAGGTGCTCGGGGCGCTCGGAGTCTCGGCCGGCGCCGATCCCGACGCCCGACTCGACGCCGACTCGACCCGGCTGATCAGGGATACCTGCGCCGACGTCCTCATCGCCGCCGCCGTGGACGGCGGACGGGCCGACCTCCTGCCCGGCCTCGAGGCCCTCGTCGAGGCCACCAAGCTGGTCGACGGCCGGCCCGATCTCGTCCTGGTGCCGTTGCCGGGCCAGTCCGGTGCCGCCCCGTCCGACCTCCTGCTCCGTCGGCTGGTGGAGCGGAGCGTGGCGCTGGTGTCCCTGCGCCGCCGGCAGAGCGGGACGCTCAGCTTCGACGACGTACTCACCCAACTGCGGGACGCGCTGTGCGGCCCCGGCGGTGAGAGCGCGGTGGCCTCCCTCCGGAGCCGTTTCCGGGTGGCACTGATCGACGAGTTCCAGGACACCGACCCGGTCCAGTGGCAGATCTTCTCGACCCTGTTCGACGGGCCCGACACCGGGACGTCACTGGTCCTGGTGGGGGACCCCAAGCAGGCCATCTACGCCTTCCGGGGGGCCGATGTGCACACCTACCTCCGAGCCGTCCGGGACGGTCCGTCGACCTCCCGACGGTCGCTGCTCACCAACTGGCGTTCCGACGACTCGGTGCTGACGTCGCTGAACGTCCTGTTCGACGGCGCCACCTTCGGCAGCCCCGACATCCCGTTCGTGCCGGTGGCCGAGGCCGAGGTCAACCGGGGCCGGTACCTGCAGGGCGGGGACGGCCGGCCCCTGCCCGCCCTCTCGTTGCGGCTGGCCGTCGGCGACGACATCCTCCGGCACAAGAACAACGACCATCTGGTCATCACCGGTGCCGCCACGCGGGCCATCTACGCCGACCTGGTCACCGAAGTGGCCCGACTCCTCGACGAGGGCGTTCCTCCCCGACGCCGCCGGCAGTGACGGCCACCGGCCGGTGCGGCCCACCGGACATCGCCGTGCTGGTCGGCATGCACGCCGAGGCCGCCGACATCCAGGCCGCCCTGGCCGAGCGGGGGATCCCGGCCGTCGTGGCCCGCGGCGGCAGCGTGCTGGAGTCACCGGCCGCCGACCACATGCGCTGGCTCCTCCACGCGCTGGCCCGACCGGCCGACCCCCGTCGGGTGCGGATGTACGCCCTGTCGTGGTTCGCCGGCCGCCGGGCCGCCGAGGTGGCCACGCTGTCGGAGGCGGACATGGAGGCCATGCAGGAGCAGCTTCGCCAGTGGTCCGAGATGCTCGGCACCCACTCGGTCGCCGACACCTTCGCCCGGGTCTGGTCGGAGAGCGGGTTGGTGCCCCGGGTGCTGGGCGCCGCCGACGGCGATCGGAACATGACCGACCTCGACCATCTGGTGGAACTGTTCGGAGGGGTTGTCGGCCGGTGGGACGAAGTGGGGTGGCCGGCCTGCTCTCGGTGCTGGACACCGAGCCCCAACGCGAGGACGACACCGAGGTCGACGGCGACGTGTCCGCCCGCCGGATCGCCTCGGAGGCGGCATCGGTGCAGATCATGACGGTGTGGGCGGCCAAGGGCCTCGAGTTCCCGGTGGTGTGCCTGCCCACCCTGTGGCGGCCACCCCGCGAGAACGAGCCGGTGGTCTACGTGGATCCCGACTCGGGGCGGCGGACCTTCGACCTGTCCGGTGGGGCCGAGTGGCCGGACGAGGACGGGCGCCTGGCCCGTCGCCGGCTGGCCGCCGACGAGTCGGCCGGCGAGCGGCTCCGCCTGCTGTACGTGGCCATGACCCGGGCCCAGCACCAGACCGTGGTGTGGTGGGCCCAGGCGATGCGGAGTGGAGAGTCGGCCCTGGCCCATGTGCTGTTCGCCCGCCGCGGGGCGGCCATCGACCCGGAGGCGTTCGGCGCGGCGAAGGTCTCGGTCCCGGCCGACCGGGAGGCGGTGGCCCACTTCGATCCCCTGGTGGCGGCAGCCGAGGGCACGGTGAGCCGTGGGTGTGGTCGGCGAGGCGCCGGCTCGACTGGAGCGGTGGACGCCACCGACCGCCGACCGGCCCGAGGCGGAGCTCGGCGTGGCCACGTTGGACCGCCTCCCGGACCGGCGGCGCCAGCGGTGGTCGTTCTCGGCCATCGTCGACCATGCCTCGGTCGGGCGCTTCGACCCCCACGACGCGTCGATGGCCGACCGGGGGGCCGGGGACGAGCAGGAGCGGCCGACCCGACCGACGAGGTGGATGGCCGGTCTTCGATCGGGACCGGACGAGACCACGGCCGGCGGTGGCGGTCCGGCGAGCCCGCTGGCCGATCTCCCGGCCGGGACAACCTTCGGCACGATGGTCCACTCCGTGCTGGAGGAGGTCGACTTCCACTCCGATCGGCTGGACGAGGAGCTGGAGGAGGCGGTGGAGCGTCAACTCCGGTGGCGGTCGGTGGACCTGACCCCGGTGATCCCGGCCGGGGCCTCCGCCGAGCAGGGACGGGCCCTGCTCGTCGACGGTCTCCGGGCGGCCATCGAGACGCCGCTTGGGCGGGTTGTGCGGCGGCCTGCGGCTGGCCGACATCGGTCCCGGCGACCGGCTCACCGAGGTCTCCTTCGACCTGCGGTTGGCCGACCACGGACCGCCGCCCAGCGTGCCGGGGGATCGGCGCCCTCGTGCTGGGCCATCTCGGGCCCGACGATCCCTTGACCGGGTGGGCCACCGGATTGGCCGAGGGGGCGATCGAGGTGACCGTGGCCGGCCACCTCACCGGCTCCATCGACCTGGTGATGCGGGTCCCCGGCGGCCCGGCCGGTCCCCGGTTCGTGGTGGCCGACTACAAGACCAACGCCCTCCATCCGCGGGGGCTGCCGGTCGGCCCGGCCGACTACGGCGCCGAACGGTTGGTGGCGGCCATGGAGGAGCACGACTATCCGCTGCAGGCCCTGCTCTACTCGGTGGCCCTCCACCGCTACCTGCGGTGGCGGATGCCCGGCTACCGGCCCGACGCCCACCTGGGTGGCATCGCCTACCTCTTCCTGCGGGGGATGACCGGCCCCGGTGGGGTCGCCGGCGCGCCGCGCCGGGGTGTTCGAGTGGGCCGTTCCCCCGGCCCTGGTGGTCTCGCTCAGCGATCTGTTGGACGGTCGTCTCACCGAGGGCAGGGTGGCATGACCCTGCGCACCGCCGCCGGTCCCTCCGGGCGTCCCGTGGTCGTGCCGCCCGGGGTCGGAGGTCCTCGGCCCCCTTCGTCGAGGCCGGCGTGTTCGGGGCGTACGAGGTGCAGTTCGCCGCCACCGTGCTCCGCCTCCAGCCCGGTCTCGGGGCCGAGGAGCTGCTGGCCCTGGCCGTGGCCGCCCGTGCGCCGCGCTTCGGCCACGTCTGCACGCCGCTCGACGCCATGGCCGTCCGTCTGGCCGAGCTCGACGGGGAGGAGGTGGACGGACCTGCCCTGGCCCCCGGCCGACGACTGGGCCGCCACCCTGGGCCGCTCCGGGCGTCGTGGCCATCGGGCCGCAGACCGACGGGCGGACCGGTCCGTCCCCTGGTCTGGGACGGTGACCGCCTCTATCTCCAGCGCTACTGGCACTACGAGTTGGCCATCGCCGAGGACCTGGCCCGTCGGTGCGCGCCGGCGCCGTCCGGACCGCGAGCTGTGGCCCGGGCCGGGCGGTGACCAGGTGGAGCGGGTCCTCGACGCCCTCTTCGGCGCCGACCGGATCCGGTCCGGCCGATCTGCAGCGACTGGCCGCCCGACGGGCGCTGGGCCCCGGGGTGTCGATCATCGCCGGGGGCCCGGGCACCGGGAAGACCTACACGGTGGCCCGGCTCCTGGCCGCCGCCCACCTGGTGGCCGCCGAGCAGGGCCGTCCCCTCTCGGTGGCGCTGGCCGCTCCCACCGGCAAGGCGGCGGCCCGCATGGGCGAGGCGGTCCAGGCCGCGGTGACGGACATCCACCTGGCCGAGGGGGCCGGGGACGTGGCCGGAATGGTGGCCGCCACCGCCCCGACCACCATCCACTCGCTGCTGGGCTGGGAGGACCGCACCCACTTCCGCCACGACCGCGACCACCCGCTGCCCGAGGACATGGTGATCATCGACGAGACATCCATGGTGTCCCTCCCGCTGATGGCCAAGCTCCTCGACGCCGTCCGTCCCGAGGCGTCGGTCGTGCTCGTCGGCGATCCCTTCCAACTGGCCAGTATCGAGGCGGGCACGGTGATGAGTGACGTGGTGGGCCCGGCGGGCCGGCCCGAGGAGGCCGACGAACCCGACGTCACCCGGACCGAGGTACCGGCGCCGGGCTCCGTGGTGACGCCGACCCTGTGGGACTCGGTGGCGGACCCGGTCCCCGAGCCGGGACCGGCCGGCATCCTGGCCGACCGGGTCACCGTGCTTCGGACCATGCGGCGGTTCGAAGGGGACTCGACCATCGCCGCCCTGGCCGATGCCGTCCGCACCGGTGACCGGGCCCGGGCCCTGACCCTCCTCGAGGCGGGGGCCGACGATCTCCGGTGGGTCCGTCCCGACGACGCGGAGGGGTTGGCCGAGGTGACCGATGAGCTGGTGGCGGTGGGCGAGGAGCTGGTCGCCGCGGCGTTGGGCGGGCGACGGCCCCGCCGCGCTGGACGCGGCCGGGCGGGTCAAGGTCCTGGCCGCCACCCGTCGGGGCCCGAACGGCATGGCCGACTGGACCGATCGGATCGAGCGCGGCGTGGCCGGACGGGTCCCGGGTTCCACCCCGATCGCCGCTGGCACGTGGGCCGTCCGGTACTGGTCACGGCCAACGATCGGGCCAACCGGGTGTTCAACGGGGACACCGGGGTGGCGGTCGAGGGTGACGAGGGCATGGAGGTGGCCCTGGCCTCCGGTGACGTGCTCCGTCGGCTGGCCCCGTCGCGCCTCGACCGGGTGGAGACCTGGTGGGCCATGACCATCCACAAGAGCCAGGGGTCCGAGTTCCCCCACGCCGTGGTGGCGCTGCCCGACCGCCAGTCGCCCATCCTCACCCGCGAGCTCCTCTACACCGGGGTGACCCGGGCCCGGGACCACCTGACCATCGTGGCCGGAGCCGAGGCGCTGGAGCAGGCCATCGCCCGCCCGCTGGCCCGGGCCTCGGGTCTGCGGGGCCGACTCTGGCCCGACTGAGGCGGCCAGGCGCGGCCCGGTAGGCCTGTCTAGCCTGACCGTATGGACGAACACGCATCTGCCCTCGACACCGCCGCCGCTATCCGGTCCCTGGACGTCAGTCCCCTCGAAGTGCTGGAGGCCACCCTGGCCCGCGTCGATGCCCGTAACCCCGAGCTCAACGCGGTGATCTGGCGCAACGACGACGAGGCCCGGGTCGAGGCCAAGGCCCTCGGCGACCGGATCGCCGTCGGTGTCGACGGCCTGCCCCCGTTCGCCGGGGTGCCCCTCCCCATCAAGGACCTACTTCCCGTGGCCGGTCAGCCCGTCACCTATGGCTCACTGGGAGCTCCCCCCGGCTTGAGCACGGAGACAGAGCCGGTGGCCGGTGGCTTTCCGCCGGGCCGGCTTCATCCTGACCGGACGCACCAACACCCCCGAGTTCGGTTCGATCACCGTGACCGAGAACAGCCGGTTCGGCGCCACCCGCAACCCGTGGGACCCGGCGCACACCCCGGGTGGGTCGAGTGGCGGCGCCGGTTCGGCCGTGGCCGCCGGGATGTTCCCCGTGGCCCACGCCAGTGACGGGGGCGGTTCCATCCGCATTCCGGCGTCGTGCTGCGGCCTGGTCGGCCTCAAGCCCAGCCGGGGACGGGTGGCCTCGACGGTCCCCGGATGGCAGGGCATGTCCACCGAAGGAGTGGTCAGTCGGACTGTGGCCGATGCGGCGTCGGTTCTGGACGTGATCAGTGCCTTCGATCCCCACGCCTGGTGGAACGCCCCTCCATTGGATCGACCGCTGGCCCAGGAGGTGGGGGCCGACCCCGGAGCCCTCCGGGTGGCACTGTGCACCGTGTCGGGACTCGGTCTCCCTCTCGACGAGGAGGTCATCGTGGCCGTGGAGCGCGCCGGTCGGCTGCTCGAGGCGGCCGGACACTCGGTCACCATGCTGGACGCCGGTGTCTTCGACCCGGTCGGTCTCGGTCCGTTCCTCCACGTGGTGAACGCCGGGCTGAGCGAGGTGGAGGGGTTCGACTGGGAGAAGGTCGAGCCCCACAACCGGGCCGGGAAGACCGCCGCCGAGGCTGTCGACAGCCTCACCCTGGCCCGGTCGGTGGCCGAGCTGCAGCGCACGACCCGCACCATCGTGGCCCGGTTCGACGACGAATTCGACCTGCTGGTCACGCCGACCATGTCCATCGAGCCGCCCCGGGTGGGGCTCCTGGCCGCCGCGCACGAAGGAGCGGGCAGTGGCATGCCGCCGTTGGAAGTGGTGGCCATGGCCTCCTTCACTGCCGTGTTCAACATCACCGGCCAGCCGGCCATCAGCTTGCCCCTGCACGTCTCCCCCTCGGGACTCCCGGTCGGCGTGCAGATCGTGGCCGGACCGTGGCGGGAGGCCCAGCTGGTCCGGGTGGCCTCCCAGTTGGAGCAGGACGAACCCTGGGCCGGGCGCTACCCCCGCTACTGACCGAGCTGGTTCCCAGGCTCGACCCTGCGCCGCGGGTTCGTACCAGCGCCACCGGGCCCGGGGCGGTCGACCACCGGCCCGTGGGCGGTCCCCGGGGCTATCCGAGGCCCAACCCCTCGGCCACGCGACCCAGGGCGGCGAGGTGATCGTCCACGGTGGCCAGGCCGGCCCGCATGGTGTTGATGGAGAGATGGGAGGCACCGGCCTCGTTCCACCGCCCCACCCGCCGGACCACTTCGTCGACGTCGCCCCGCCAGTCCAGCCGGCCCTCCATGCCGATCACGGCCGGATCGCGCCCGGCCTGCTCGGCCCCCTCGGCCACGTACCTGAGAACCTCGTCCAGGTTGGGACCGGGCTGCATCATGGGCAGCAAGCCGTCGGCCAGCCGACCGGCCCGTCGGTAGGCCGCCGGTGAGGCGCCGCCGAACCAGATGGGGATGGGCTGCTGCACGGGCCGGGGAGCGATTCCCACGCCGGTGACGTGGTCGAACCGACCCGCCATGGTCACCGAGCGGGTGGTCCACAGGGAGCGGAGCAGTCCCACCTGCTCCTCGAGGCGTCGTCCGCGGGTGGAGAAGTCCTGTCCCAGGGCGTCGTACTCGACGGAATTCCACCCGATGCCGACCCCCAGGCGGAACCGGCCCTGTGTGAGCAGATCGACCTCCGCGGCCTGCTTGGCCACCAGGGCGGTGGGGCGTTGGGGGAGGATGGTGATGCCGGTGACCAGCTCCAGCGACGTACAGGCGGCGAGGTAACCGAACAGCACGAACGGCTCGTGGAACTGGGTGTCGATGTCGTAGGGACCATCCCAGCCGACATGGACAGCGGGATCCGCCCCCACCACATGGTCGTAGGCCACGAGATGGTGGAAGCCCAACGCCTCCACCCCCTGGCCGTAGGCACGCACACCTCCTACGTCGGGTCCGATCTCGGTCTGGGGCAGTACCACGCCAACCAACATGTCCAGGACTCTCCGATCTCGGCGCCGCGGTGCGGTGAATGCGCTGCGCCGGGACCGACCTTACCGGTCCTTCATCGAACCGGTGATGGTGATGGGCCACCCGACCTCGGTACGCCATCGCGTGGTGTCGGCGGTGGTGGCGACGTCGATGAGGTAGGTCTCGCGGATCGGCCCATCCCCGGCCAGTCCGTGCTCGGCCACGTACACGCCGAGGGCACCGTAGGCCAGGTCGATGCCGTCCTCGGGTCCCGGGTGGACCAGAACGGCGAGGTCCGCCCCCGGGACCTCCATCGCCCGGACCCGTCCCCCGGCCGGCAGGTCGATCGTGACCGTACCGTCCACCGGTATGTACAGCGTGGCGTGGCCCTGCTCGCCCTCGAACAGCTCGTTGGCGTAGAGGCCCCCGGCCGGCCCGGACGGCACCAGTCCCAGGTCGGCCGCCGTGGTCCGCAACTCGACGAAGCCCGACGACCACCACTCGGACACCTCGTCATGGCCCACCGTGGCACTGATGGCGATGGCCTCTGTCGGCGGGACGGAACGGTGCTCGACGGAGGCCATCGCGTCGGGGGGATCGAGCAGTGTCCGCAGTGACTCGACGGCCGACCGGGTGTGCTCCAGTTGGTGCTGGAGGCGGTCGAGGTGCGCGGCGATCAGCTGGTCCCGGGAGCTGCGGTCCGGGGCCACCAGGACGGCCCGGACCTCGTCGATCGGCATGTCCAGATCGCGGAAGCGCCGGATGACCTGGGCGGCGGGAACCTGGTCAGTCGTGTAGCGGCGGTAGCCGGTGTGGGGATCGACCGCTGACGGCTCGAGCAGGCCCACCCGGTGGTAGTGCCGCAGCGTCTTTACCGTGAGATGGGTCATGCGGGAGAACTCACCGATGGTGACGTCCGTGGTCATCCCGGCCAGTCTCCACCCTCCTGTGAGGGGAGAGTCAATGGCCGTGCCGTCCGACTCGGGCCCTTGACTCTCCCCTGAGGGGAGCGTCCACAGTGGACTCCATCAGCCAACGACGCCGGCCATGTCTATCGCCGGCAGGAGGAGTCGACCATGAGCACCACGAACCCGAACACCGCCGAGAACGTCACCGGCGCCGCTGCCGGGACTGTCGCCGGCACTGATACCGACGCTCCCACCGACACCCCTCCGGAGGTCGTCACCCGTTACCTCGAGGCCGCCGACCGACGAGACATCGAGGCGTTGGCGGCGTGCTTCGCACCCGACGGCACGGTGGTGGACGAGGGCGTCACCTACCGGGGCCGTGACGAGATCATCGGGTGGCGGCGACAGTTGGGTGCAGCGTGGGAGTACACCTCCACGGTGACCGGTTCCCGTGCCGTCGACAACCACCGGTTCGTGGTCACCGTGCTCGTGGAGGGGAACTTCCCCGGCGGCCGGGCCGACCTGACCTACTCCTTCTCCCTGGACGGCGACCGACTGAAGGCGCTCACCATCGTGGATAGCCGGGCCGTCGAACATGCCGTTTCAGCCTCATCACGCGGGTAGTAAGCGGTCTGGCACAGACATAGTGCCGCCACATGTCGCATTGATCGCGGCAAGTATGGTCGTCGGAGCGCACACGGGGGCAGCCACTGCTGAAGGTTTCGACCGCCGCTACGGCAGGCGCCGACGCACCCACCAGACGCAACCCGCGCCGAGGGCGACGGCGAGGGCGACGAAGATCGCCGCCTCAGACCATTGCAGCGGCCAGTAGCGGCTGGGCGGCTGATAGGTGACCACCTGGCGCAGATGGAAGCTGTCGACGCAGCGCTGGAGGGCGGCCTGGGTCGCCGGAACGGTGTGCCAGTGGGGCCCGGTGGACACGGGTATCCGGTTCGGGCACCGTCCGACGCCGGTGAACACCGCTGTCCCGTTGCCCTTCACGTTGGGCACGCCCAAATTGCCGTTCGGCCCGATCTCACCGTCCTGACCGACAACCCTGCCTGTGCCGGTCACGATCTGGTTCGAGCCCATCAAGTCGTTGGGCTTCGGCGGTCCGATGGTGGCCTCGGCGCCGGTGGCGGTCAGTTGCAGGTGGAAGGGCAAGCTCGCCCTCAGTGGCGCGAAGAGGTGCCGCCGGACGTACTCCCAGACCAGGTAGCGGGCGCCGAAGTAGCCCACGATGGTGCCCGCCATGGCGACGAGCGTCCGGCGCGCCACCGCGCCGAGGAGCGCGCCGAGTGCGACGGCGAACATGGCGAAGGCGACCGGTACCACGTTGCGCTGGTCGAAATTGAGCCACAAGGGACCGCTGACGAGGTCGAGCGGACGCTGCCACCTCGTGACCGCGGTGCTGAGCAGCCCCACGAGCACCGCGGTCACGAGCATGACCAGCGTCAGGCGCGTCGCGATCCAGCGCGTCCTCGTCACGCTCTGGGTCCAGGCCAGCCGGTAGGTCCCCGCCTCGAGCTCCCGGGCGATGAGCGGTGCGCCCAAGAAGATGCCGAAGAGGATTGGGGCAAGGTTCATCAAGGCCGAGCACAGCTGGCGAAGTTGTGCATCGAGCCCTTGGAAGTGGGCGGTGACCGCGGAGCAGTCGCCGTGCGCAGCGCAGGGGACGACCACGGTGTCGTAGACGTTGAGCAGATGTGGCCCGGTGACGGCCAGCGCTACGAGGACCACCACGACCCCGAGCGCGGCGACGGCCGCGGCGGTGCGTAGCTGGCGCCAGGCGAGCCACGTCATGGCACTGGGGCCATCGTGAGGGGATCCTGGTGGACAGCACCTTGGCCCATGTAGGCGAGCACAAGGTCCTCCAGGGTGATCGACTCGATGACCCACTCGGGCTCGACGACCGGCCCGTCGCTTCGCACCACCAGCAGTCGCTGGCGGTCGGTGACCGAGGCCGCGATCACCGTCTGGTTCGCCGGCGCGACGTCGTCCGTCGAGCGGGTGCCGACGAGCCGATGGTGGCCCGCCAGGAGGTCCTCGATCTCTCCCGCCACCCGGACCCGAGAATCGACGAGCACGATGAGGTAGTCGCAGACGCGCTCGATGTCGCTCACGAGGTGCGACGAGAGCACGATGCTGACGTCGTGACCGGCCACCGTCGACATCAGCAGCCCGAGGAACTCGCGGCGTGCCAGTGGGTCGAGGCTGGACACGGGCTCGTCGAGCAGGAGCAGCTCGGGGCGCTTGGCCAGCGCGATCGTGAGGGCCAGTTGGGCGCGCTGGCCGCCAGAGAGTTTCCCGGCGCGCTGGCGCGGACTGAGTCCGAGATCGGCGAGGCGCGCCTGCGCGGCCACCGTGTCCCAACGGGGATTGCAGTGCGAGCCGAGGCGTAGGTGGTCCTCGACCGAGAACCAGGGGTAAAGGGCCGCGTCTTGGGGGACGAAGCCGACGCGGGCCAGCTGGGCTGCGTCGTGCGCTGGCTGCTCGCCGAGCACCAGGATCGAGCCGGCGGTCGGCGCGAGCAGTCCGGCAGCGAGGTTGAGCAGCGTGGACTTGCCCGCCCCGTTTGGGCCGACCAGGCCGACGACGTGCCCGCGGGGGATGCGGAATGTGCAGTCCTCCAGCGCCCAGCGTCGCAGGTAGCGCTTGCCTAGACCAACGGTCTCGAGCGCGGCGGCACTCACGACGCTACCGGGGCAGGGTCCCGAAAGGCCGCTCGGAACAGCGCTTCGATGGAATCGTCGTCGAGGCCCGCGGCCCGGGCCCGAACGAGCCACTGCTCCAGGTCGTGCCGGATCGGCCCGAGCGACGCCAGGACGTCCTCGCTGGTGCTGGCGGTCACGAACGTGCCGACCCCGGCCCGAGCGGCGACCAGCCCCTCGTGCTCCAGCTCGCGATAAGCCTTGGACACCGTGTTCGGGTTGATCGCGATGCGGGTCACGACCTCGCGGACCGTCGGCAGCTGGTCGCCCTCGCGCAGCGCGCCGAGCTTGAGAGCCCGGCGCACCTGGTGGACCAGCTGGAGGTACGGGGTAATCCCCGACTTCGCGTCCAGGTAGAACTCTATCATGGCTCCCTCTGATTTCACTAGCTACCTAGTGCACTATAGAGGAGTGTCGCGAATCTGTCGAGGAGGTCCAGTCGTCGGACTCGGTTGGCGAGGATGTGAGCGAGTCACGCTGCCACCCATGTGCGGGTCGTGGGCAGCTAGCGACTGGCAAGCACACCACGCTCGACAACGCCGCCGGGCCGGTGATACGGGCATCGTTCACACCCGGTCGGTACTGGTACATCCCGTTCCCCAACGCTACCGAACACCCTGTGCTTGCACCTGCCGCGCACCCTCTGGAACCAGGATACCCAAGCAGGGCCGCAAGCCACCTTCTGAAAGGCGCCCATCACCCGCTATCGGTCGACCCGGCTACGACCTCTGACCGCTCGGGAATACCGGAAAACAGGACGGTGCCACGGGGCCACCCGGGCATCTGGGTTGGATCAGCTCAAGCGGCCGGCATCCCGGTGGCGTCGTGCTCGGCCACGTCGCTCTGGCGCACCCAGGTGGCGTACATCTCGGCGTAGCGGCCCCCCTGAGCCACCAGATCAACGTGGGAGCCCACCTCGATGATCCGTCCCTCGTCGACCACCACGATGCGGTCGGCCCGCATGGCCGTGGACAACCGGTGGGCGATGAGGATGGCGGTGCGGTTCTCGAGTAGGGCGTCGAGGGCGGACTCGATCATGGTCTCGGACTGGAGGTCGAGATTGGAGGTGGCCTCGTCGAGGACCAGCACCCGGGGTTGGGCCAGGAACGCCCGGGCCAGGGCGATGAGCTGGCGCTCGCCCGACGACAGGGTCTGGCCCCGCTCGTGGACCACGGTGTCGAGGCCGTCGGGCATCCGTCCGATCACACCACCGAGCCCCACCTTGTCCACGGCCAGGTGGATCTCCTCGTCGGTGGCGGCGGGACGGGCGAAGGCGATGTTGTCCCCGATGGTCCCGGCGAACAGGAAGGGCTCCTGGGGCACCACCCCCAACTGGCTCCGGAGGGAGAACATGGTCACCTCCCGCAGGTCGTAGCCGTCGATGAGCACGCGGCCGGCGGTCGGATCGTAGAACCGGGTCACCAGCTTGGCCAGGGTGGACTTGCCCGCCCCGGTGGGGCCGACGAAGGCCACCGTCTCGCCTGGCGCCACCTGGAGGTTCACGTCCTCGATGACCGGCCGGGCCGGGTCGTAGCCGAAGGTCACGTTCTCGAACGTGAGGGCTCCCTCGATGGGCGGGAGCTCGATGGCGTCTTCGGCCTCGCGCACCTCGGGCTCGGTATCGATGAGGGCCCGGAGCTTGTTCACCGAGGCCTGGCCCTGCTGGTAGGTGTTGTACTGCTGGACCAGCAGCTGGATGGGTTGGAAGAAGCGGTTGAGGTAGAGGAAGAAAGCCACCAGGGCACCGAGAGACAGGCTGTGGTGGAGGACCATGTTCCCGCCGATGGCGAGCAGGACGGCCTGGCCCAGCACGCCGAGGAGCTGGGTGCCCGGACCGTAGACGGCATTGACGTGGGCGGTGTAGTTGTTGGCGTCCCGGTAGTCGCCCACCACGTTGCGGTGGTGGATCACGTTGTGCCGCTGGCGGTTGTGGGCGGTCACGATGCGCACGCCGTGGAGGCTCTCGGACAGGTCGGCCAGCACATTGGCGATCCCGTCCCGCACCCGGTCATAGCCCCGCTCGGAGGCCCGCTTGAACCACAGTGAGGCCAGCACCAGCGCAGGGACGATCAGGACCACGGTGATGAAGGCCAGCCGGACGTCGGTGGCGAAAAGGATGGCGGTGATCACCACCATGGTCAGCGCCTGGATGGCCAGCTGGGAGAGGCCGTCCTGAAGGAGCTGCTGTAGGTTCTCGATGTCACTGGTCATCCGGCTCATCACCACACCGGCCTTCTCCTCGGTGAAGAAGCCGAGGGACAGCCGTTGCAGGTGGGCGAACACCTTGACCCGGAGGTCGTTCATGACCCACGCGGCCAGGCGCCCGGTGACCTGGACCTGATACCGCTGGGCCAGTGAGGTGATCAGGATGAACACCGCGTAGGCCACGGCCATGGCCACCACCACGGCAAAGTCCAGATGCCCGGGGGACATCCCGTTGTTGATGGCGTACTCGGTGAGCTTGGGGCCGATCTGGGAGGCCACCGAGATGACCACCACCAGCAGGCCGGCCAGGACCAGCATCGCGGGGTACTTGACCAGAAGCCGCCACAGGCTCAGCCGCTTGAGGTCGGACTCGGATCCGTTCTGGGCGAAGACGATGTCCGGCTCGGGGTACTCGGGCTCGACCGCCAGCAGCTTGTCCACGCCACCCTGCAGCTCGGAGGGGATGCCGGCGAAGGGCAGACCGGGTGCGGCCGGTCGTCCGAAGCCCCCCGGAGCGCCTCCCATGCCGCCGAACATCAGGACCGACCTCCGCCGCGCACAGAGTCGAGCAGGTCGCGGAAGGGCTGACCATCGGGCCCGGGGTCGTCTGTCTCGCCGTCGTCGGCACCGACCTCTGCCCGGGACCGGGCCTCGGCCTCCTGTTCGAACTCGCCCGCCTGGGCCAGCACTTCGGCGTAGAGGGGCGTCGTCTCCAACAGCTCGGCGTGGGTACCGTCAGCCACGATCTTGTGCTGGTCGAGGAGCAGGACCCGGTCGGCCAGGGCGATGGTGGACAACCGGTGGGCGATGATGAGGGTGGTCCGCCCCTCCATCTGCACCCGCAGGCCGGCGTGGATCTTCTGCTCCACCTGGACGTCGATGGCGCTCGTGGCGTCGTCGAGGACCATGATCGGGGGATTGACCAGCAGAGTCCGGGCGATGGCGATGCGCTGGCGCTGGCCGCCCGACAGGGTGTAGCCCCGTTCGCCGACCACCGTCTCGTAGCCTTCGGCCAGTTGGGAGATGAACTCGTGGGCTCCGGCGGCCCGGGCCGCCGCCACCACCTCGTCGAGCGAGGCCGAGGGTCTGCCGTAGGCGATGTTGTCCTGGATGGACACCGAGAAGAGGAACGGCTCGTCCAGTACGACCCCCACGTTGGCGCGGAGGCTGGCCTGGGTGACGCCCCGGATGTCGTGGCCGTCGATCTCGATCGATCCGTGCCTGACGTCGTAGAAGCGGGTCAGGAGCCGGGCCACCGTCGACTTGCCGGCGCCGGTCCGGCCGACCAGGGCCACGGTCTCTCCCGGTGCGATGTGGACGTCGACGTCGGCCAGCACCAACTGCTCGGCGTCACTGGTGTAGGCGAAGTCCACGTGGTTGAAGCGCACATCTCCGCGGCAGTCGACCAGGTCGATGGCGTCGGGGCCGTCGGTCACCGTGGGCTGCTCGTCGATGATCTCGTAGATGCGGTCGGCCGAGGCCGCCGCCCGCTGCCCCATCATGATGAGCATGCCCAGCATCATGAACGGGGCCTGCAGCATCAGCAGGTAGGCGTTGAAGGCCAGGATGTTCCCGATGCTCAGATGGCCGTGGATAACCATGTACCCGCCGAACAGGAGCACCAGGGCCAGGCCCAGCTGGGGCAGGTTCTGCACCACCGGGGAGAAGCGGGCCCGCAGGTCGGCGTCTTTGATGTAGCTCCACTGGAGCTTGTCGGCCGCGCCCGACAGCGCCGTCAGCTGCTGCTGCTCGGCGGCGAAGGACTTGACCACCCGCACCCCGTTGACGTTCTCGTCGACGATGGTGGCCACGTCGGCCAGTCGCGACTGGATGAGCCACGACACCGGGAACATCGACTTCCGCATCTTCACGCCGGCGACGTACACCAACGGCATGGTGGCCATGGCCACGAAGGCCAGGGGCACATTGATGCGAAGCATGTAGATGAAGGCCACCACGGCAATGGAGCACTGGACCAGGATCGACGGGGCGAAGGTCATGTACATCTGCACTGAGCGGATGTCGGAGTTGGCCCGCGAGATGAGCTGGCCCGACTGCACCCGGTCGTAGAAGGAGAACGACATCTTGGTCAGGTGCTCGTAGATGATGTTCCGGAGGTCGTACTCGATGTCGTAGGCCGTCTCGAAGAGGAACAGGCGCGAGATGTAGCCGGCGATCCCGCCGACCACTCCCAGGGCCACGATCCACCAGACGTAGTGACTGATGGGCACGGCGTGCTTCTGGAGCGAGTTGGTGATGGCATTGCTCAACAGGAAGGGGATCTGGACCTGCAGCACCAGGCCGATGAACGAGGCCACCAGCGAGGTGATGAAGATCCCCTTGTGGGCGAACATGATGGGCTTGACCCGTCGCAGCCACGTCAGGGACTTGTCGGGGTCGATGGTGGCCCGGGGGGCCTCGTTGCGGGCCACTTCGGCGATGGGGACAAACTCGGTGCCGGACTCGTCCGGACCGGCCGCCCTGGGGCGGAGACGGGGCATTCTCATCGGACCGCAGTCCGGGCCAGGCGGGAGGCGATCAGGGCCCTCCGCCAGATGCTGAGCCCTTCGAAGGCCCGATCGGCATCGGACGGGCTCTCCAGATGGCCGGCGATCTCGCACAGGCGGGCGCTGACGGCGGCATCGGCGGCGTCGAGCAGTCGGCTCCCCTGCTCGGTGAGCACGTGGTCCACCCGACGCCGATCGGCCTCGACGGTGCGGCGTGCGACCAGACCCCGGATGACCAGGCCGTCGACCACGGAGGTCACGGTCGGGGGGCGGACGGCCAGGCGTTCGGCCATGTCCGAAGAGAGGGCCGAGGTGCCCTCCAGCATGGCCAGGACCCGGTACTGGGGGAGTGAGAGGTCGACGGAGTTCAGTCCGATCTCCACCTGCTTGGCCAGCCAGGCCGCCGTCCGTCCGAGGGTACGGCGGTCCTCCAGACGCGCCTGGTCCAGGGCAGTTGCTTTGAGAGTCACATAGTTAGACTATCGAATGAGATGGCCGGACCGTACACAGGTCCCAATCGGAGCCGATGAGGGCCCGCACCTCGGCGCCCCCTTCGGCGACGCCCCCGGGATGAACTGGCCGTTGGCATGCCAGCGTTTCTGGGGAAGAAGAGTAACGGCGTCCCCCTTGCCGGGCCCCCCGGTGCGGGGAGCAGGTGGCAACGGCTTGGATCAGCGGTCGAGACGGTGCCGGTCGAAGAAGGCCAGCATGAGCCCGGTGGCATCGATCTGGTTGGTGGTGGCGCCGAAGATGCCGGCCGAGAGTGTGATCGGCGACCCCGGCCAGGTGTGGCCGCCGCCGAGAACGCTGTAAAGGACGACGGCACTGCCGTCGTGGCAGCCCGACCACGTGCGGCGCACGACCATGCTGGTGAGCTGGCGACGGCGCGGTCCGGGCCGGCACCGGTCCAGTGCGGCCCAGTGGGCCAGGTTCTGGAGGACGCCGACCACCGGCACACCGGGAAGGGCGGCCCCGGTGGCACCCGGGCCGTAGGCGACGATGGGGTCGGCGGTGCCGTGGAACGCGATGACCGGGACGGGACCCGCACAGGGAGTCAGGAGGAATTCCGCCGCCACCAGACCCACGGCGGCGATGTCATCGCCGGGAGTGCAGCCCACGATGGCCGAGAACTCGGAGCCGAGGGAGATGCCGGCGGCGTAGACCCGGTTCCGGTCCACGCAGTAGCGGGACGACAGGTTGGCGATCAGTGCCGAGGCGTAGCCCAGGTCGGCGGTCCTGGCCCCCGGAGGGGAGAGCTGCCACTGGCCGCCAACGGCATCGGGTGTGGCCACCAGGTAGCCGTCACGGGAGGCGCGCGCCGGCATCTGGGTGTAGATCGAGGTCTGCACGGCGTCGGACCCGCTGCCGTGGAACAACAGGATCAGCGGGGTGGCCACCGACGACCGGTAGTGGGTGGGCACGGCCAGACGGTAGCTACGGGTGACGCCACCGACGGTGAGCGACTGGACCAGGTCTCCGGTGGCCGTAGCCGTGGCCAGTGGGGAGGGGACGGGCCTCTTCCCGCAGCCGGCTGACCCGGTATGGCCCGGGGTTCCGGCCCATGCGGTCTCCGGTCCGAGGCCCCCGGATGAGCCGACCGGCGCCACCCCGACGCTGACCAGGAAAGCCAGAACAGCCAGAACAGCCAGGGCGACCAAGGTCACCGAGGCGACCGGAGCGGTCGACGGGCCCGGCACCGCCGTCCGGCCGGCGAGGCCGCGCACAGCCCGTGGCGCCGGCTAGGAGACCAGGCCGCCGGTGTTGAGGTTGAGGCCGTCGGCGCTCTTGGATCGGTAGACCGCCTGCACTTCGCTGAACTCGGCCAGTCCCCAGGGACCGTTCTCCACGCCCACCCCGCTCCACTTGAAGCCGCCGAACGGCTGCTGGGGCGCGAGGGCCAGGTGGGTGTTGATCCAGGCCGTGCCGCACTCGAGCCGGCTGGCCACATCGGCAGCCCGGTCGGCGTCGGCGCCCCACACCGAGCCCGACAGTCCGAAGTGGGTGGCGTTGGCCCGGGCCACCACGTCGTCGACGTCTCGGTAGGAGATCACCGGCAGGGCCGGGCCGAACTGTTCCTCGTCCACGATGCGGGTCCCGTCGCTCAGGTCGGTGAGGATGGTGGGTTCGAAGAAGTAGCCGGGCCGGTCCATGGCCTTGCCCCCGACGGCGGCGTGGGCCCCGTGGGAGAGAGCATCGCCCACCAGCTCCTTTACCCGCTCGAACTGGGGGGCGTTGTTGATCGGTCCCAACTTGGCGTCCGGTTCGGTCCCCTCGCCCACCTTGACCTTGGAGGCCTGGTCGGAGAGCACCTCGACCACCTGGTCGTAGAGGGCCTCGGGGACATAGACCCGCTTGATGGCCGAGCACACCTGGCCGTTGTTGTTGAAGGCGCCGGCGAAGATGGCCTTGCCCACCACGGAGGGATCGGCGTCGTCCAGCACGATGGCCGGGTCGTTGCCGCCCAACTCCAGGGTGACCCGCTTGAGGTCGGGGGCGGCCGAGATGGCCACCTTCTTGCCGGTCTCGATGGAGCCGGTGAAGCTGACCTTGCGGGGGACCGGGTGGCTGGTCATCCACGCCCCGAGCTCGTCGCCGCCACTCACCACGTTGACCACGCCCGGAGGAATCACCCCCCGCAGGAGCTCCACCGTCTTGAGCGTGGAGAGTGGGGTGAAGGGGGACGGCTTCAGCACCAGGGTGTTGCCGGCCAGTAGGGCCGGGGCGATCTTCCAGAAGGCCAGGGTCAGCGGGAAGTTCCACGGGGTGATGGCGGCCACCACGCCGACGGGCCGACGCACCACCTCCACCCGGGCCTCGTCGTCGTCCTGGATGACCTGGGGCGGGGTCTCGAGATTGGCGAAGTACTGGCACCAGATGGCGGCGGCGAATACCTCGATGTTGGCGTCGGCTAGGGGCTTACCCTGCTCCGAGGTCAGGACCGGGGCGATCTCGGCTCCGGAGGCCAAGAGCACGTCGGCCATCTTCAGCAGGGTGGCCCGCCGCAGGCTCTCGTCGGACTTCCAGTCCCGCTGGGCCTTGGAGGCGGCGTCGAAGGCCGCGTCGAGCTGCTGGCGACTGCAGTCCGGAGCCTCGGCGAACACCTCGCTGGTGGCGGGGTTGATGACGCCGAACGACTCGGCGGCGGGGACCGTGTCCCCCCCGATGGTCATGACAAAGTCGGACATGGTGCTTCCCCCGATGATCGATGCGTTGGACCTCACACCGAAACTACCCCAGACGGGCTGCGGTCGGCTCAGACCGGCAGCGGCTGGGACTCCGCCGAATCGGTGGCGTCCCCGGGACCGCCCGGGGGGGTGGGGACCGGGGACAGCTCGGGGTCGACCGACAGCCGGGGGAGGATGCGGTCCAGCCACCCGGGGAACCACCAGTTGGCTTTGCCGAACATGAACATCAGGGCCGGCACCACCGCCATCCGGATGAGGAAGGCGTCCATGAAGATCCCTCCGGCCAGGCCCAGGCCGAACTCCTTGATGACCCGTTGGCCTCCCAGGATGAACGAGCCGAACACCAGGATCATAATGAGTGCCGCGGCGGTGATGGTCTTGCCGGTGGCCGCCAGCCCGTTGCGCACGGCGGTGCGGTTGTCGCCGGACTTGAGCCACTCCTCCTGGATCCGGCTGATCAGGAAGACCTCGTAGTCCATGGACAGGCCGAACAGGATGGCGAACAGCATCACCGGTAAGAAGGCCTCCACCGGCCCCGTCTTGCCCACCTGGAATATCGAGGCCGCCCAGCCCCACTGGAACACCGCCACCAGGATCCCGAAGGCGGCCCCGATGGAGAGGATGTTCATGGCCGCTGCCGTCAATGGGATGACGATGCTGCGGAAGACCATGGACAGCAGCAGGAACGAGAGCAGCACCACCAGTCCGATGAACAACGGGAGCTTCGAGGTGAGCACTCGGGCGAAGTCCACGAAGATGGCGGTGTTGCCGCCCACGTAGACCTCGAGGCCGCTGTTGCCCACCGCGGCCGGGACGGTCGATTGTCGGAGGTGGTCGATGAGGTCGGTGGTGGCGGCGGCCTGCGGGGAGGAGTCGGGGTAGACGGTGATCAGGCTGACCGTATTGCCGTCCTTGGTGGGCAGGGTTACCGGTGGCACCACCGTGGCCACGTCGGGTTGGGTCTTGACGGCGGAGGCCAACTGGTCGAGAGCGGCGGTGTCGGCCGGCCCCTCGTTTTGGGTCACCAGCAGCAGGGGGCCGTTGAACCCGGGGCCGAATCCCTTGGCCAGCAGGTCGTAGGCCTCGCGGGTGGTGGTGCCCACCGGGTCGTTGCCCTGGTCAGCGGAGCCCAGGCGCAGCGAGAAGAAGGGCAGGGCCACCAGCACCACGATGAGCAGGGCCACCACGGCCGGGAGGACGGGGCGGCGCTTGATGAAGTCGGCCCACTTGGGCCAGAAGCCCTTGGTGCCGGCGCCGATGATCCTCGGCCCCGTCTCGGCCAGTCCCCGTTTCTGACTCCTGCTCATGACCCGGGGTCCGATGAAGCCAAGCAGGGCCGGCAGCAGGGTGAGGGCGGCGATCATGGTGAAGGCCACGCCGAGGGCGGCGGCGATGGCCAGTCCGTACAGGAAGGATACGCCGAGGGCGAACATGCCGAGCAGGGCGATGCAGACGATGATCCCGGCGAAGAGCACGGCTCGGCCCGAGGTGTTCACGGCGTTGCCGATCGAGGTGGGCACATCCTCGCCGGCCACCAGGCCCTGTCGGTGTCGGGTGACGATGAACAGGGCGTAGTCGACGCCGACCCCCAGCCCGATGAGGAGTACCAGTTCCACCGAGAACTGGGGCATCTTGAGCACGTGACTGAGCAGGCCGATGAGACCGATGGCAGTCCCCAGTGAGGCCAGCGCCGACACCAGGGGCAGGACGGTCGCATAGCCCGAGCGGAAGACCAGATAGAGCACGATGGCGGCCAGGATCACCCCGAGCAGGGTGCCGCCGAACGACTGCCGGTCGGCGGCCTCGGCCAGCTGACCGGCCACGGCCACCTGCAGGTTCGGCCCGACGGCCGACTGGGCCGTGGCCACGAAGTGCTTGGCCAGGGAGGTGGAGAGGTACTGCGCCTGTTTGTCGAAGGTGACGGTGGCGAAGGCCGTGCGCCCGTCCTTGCTGATCTGGGTGGCCACCGGCTGGTCCGAGCCCGGGGGACCGTAAGGACTGGTCACCGTGGTCACGTGGGGGACATGCTCGACCTTGGCCAGCATGGCCTCGATGGTGGCCTTCACCTGGGGATCGGTGACCTGGGCCCCATTGGTGGTGTGGAAGACGATCTGCTCGCGGTCACCGGCCACGGCCGGGGCCGAGGCCTGGAGCAGGGCCAGTGCCTTGGTGGACTCGGTGTTGGGGAGGTTGAAGCTGTTGGAGTAGGCGGTGCCCACGGACAGCGAGATGACGGTCGTCCCGATGAGGGCAGCCAGCCACAGCAGGACCACGATGACCCGGTGGCGGACGCACCAGGAGGCGAGGTGCTTCATGGAGATGGACTCCTCATTGTTCTCTTCTGCAGGGGGGCTGGGTCACCGGCCGCAGGCGGCGGGGCGATCCTCGGTTCCGAGGCGTCGGAGCCATTCTCGCTGATCCCCGTCGGAACCTGGTCGATGACCCTATGACGACGCTACCGGGGTTAACGGCCGGTTCGGTAGTCGGTGACTGCGGTTTCGGTCCGATAGCTGCCATCGGTCATGATGATGGCATGGACGCTCCCGATCGCCTGATCCCCCTGGATGGTGCCTTCAACTTCCGTGATCTGGGCGGCTACCCGGCCACCGGCGGCGGGGTGACCCGGTGGGGGAGGCTGTTCCGGAGCGACACGCTCCACGAGCTGTCCCCGTCGGACGTCGCGCGGCTGCGGTCGATGGGCCTGGCCACCATCATCGACCTGCGCACCCCGCGCGAGCTGGAACAGACGGGCCGCGGACCCTTGGAGCCCGAACCCATCGCCTACCGGCACCTCTCGGTGATCAGGGACGGTGGTGGCGGTGGGGCCGACGGCGAGGCGGTGGCGGCGCCCGATGTAGACGACCTCACCGAGCGGTACCTCTGGTACCTGGAGGTGGGTGGTCCCGCCCTGGCCGAGGCGCTCACCATCCTGGGCGAGCCGGCCAGCTATCCGCTCGTCTTCCACTGCGCCGCCGGCAAGGACCGCACCGGTGTGCTGGCCGCGCTGGTGCTCGACATCTGTGGCGTGGCGCCCGAGGTCATCGTGGCCGACTATGTGATCACGGCGGAGCGAATGGAGCTGATCCTGGGCCGGTACCGGTCCGACCCGGCCTTCGCGGCGCGGATGGCCGAGGTGCCGCCGGGGCGGTTCGGCGTCGAGGCCGACACCATGGAACGCTTTCTCGATGTCCTGCACCGGCGGTTCGGCGGGTCCGAGGCCTGGGCGATGGCCGCCGGCGTATCCCCGGGGTCGATCGAGAATCTGCGGGCCGTGCTGCTCGGACCGGCTGACCGGCCCCTCGGACCGGTAGGACCGGCCCCTCGGACCGACTGACCGGGCCCAGTGCCGGGCGGCACCGGGGATGCCCACTTGACCGGGGCTCCCTCTAGACTGGGCCTGTGAGTGCTTCGATCTGGGCGCCGATCCTGGCCGGCACGGCCATGTTCGTGGCCCTGATGTTGGCCGGTCTGGTTGTGACCGGGTTCCTGCTGTGGAGGCTGGCTCGTCGCAAGCTGAGGGGCCTGCACTCCCACGGCGCGGTGATCGGCGCCACGGCCCTGTGGGAGGCCGCCGCCGTCCGCCGCCGACGCGGCGGCGAGCCCACCTCGCCTGACGAGGTGGCCCAGTGGTCGCCGGCCCGTGCCCGCAAGGAGATGTGGCGCTCGGTGGACCAGGCCGATGCCGCCGTACGTGCTGCCGCCGACGTCGGCGCCCCGGTGGCCGAACTGCCGTCGCTGTGTCGCCGCCTGAACGCCGCCGCCGTGGACCTCGACAAAGTGCTCCGGGTGGAGCCGGCCGGTCCGGTGCCCATGGCCGTCCGCACCCAGGTTCACGAAGTCATGCGGGCGGCCGGAGACGTCCAGCGGGCCGCGGTGGTGTCGGCCAGCGACGCCAGCGGCCAACGGGTCGGGGACCTCAGCCGCGATGCCGTCCACGAGATCGAGCTCCTCGATGCCGGGCTGGCCTCGGCCCAGGCCGTCCTGCCAAGGCCCCCCGCTGACCGCTGACCGCTGACCGCTGACCGCCGAGGTCGGTCCGGTCGACCCGACGTCATCCCCTGTCGACCCCGACGTCAGGCCGCGGCGCCCGCCAGCACGTCGGTCACGGCTCCGGACAGCACGTCGAGTCCGTCAGCCAGCAGGGCCTCGTCGATGGCCAGAGGCGGTAGCAGCCGGATCACGTTGCCGTAGCTCCCACAGGACAGCACGACCACACCGGACCGGTGGCACGCCGCCACGATGCGCCCGGTGGCCTCGGCATCGGGATCGAGGGTCCCGGGCCGGACCAGTTCCATGGCCATCATGGCCCCCCGTCCGCGGACGTCGCCGATGCCCGGATGGTCCTGCTGCAGCGTGCGCAGGCAGGTGCCGACGACCTCGCCGATACGGTCGGCCGCCCCGGCCAGTCCCTCCTCCTCCATGGTGCGGATGGAGGCGAGCGCGGCGGCGCACGCTACCGGGTTGCCCCCGTAGGTCCCCCCGAGGCCCCCCGGGTGCACGCCGTCCATGAGCTCGGCCCGCCCGGTGACGGCGGCCAGCGGCATCCCGCCGGCCAGGGCCTTGGCCGTGGTGACGAGGTCGGGGACCACCGACTCGTGTTCGCAGGCGAACCACCGGCCGGTCCGGCACAAGCCGGTCTGGATCTCGTCCGCTACGAACAGCGCCCCGGCCCGGCGGGCCCAGTCGGCCAGCGCGGGCAGGAAGCCCGGGGCCGGCACCACAAAGCCGCCCTCGCCCTGGATGGGCTCGATGAGGACGCAGGCCACGTTGTCCGCCCCCACCAGACGCTCGATCTCCTCGATGGCCCGGGTGGCGGCCTGCTCGCCGGTCATCCCCTCCGGATCGCGTAGCGGATACGACGTCGGCACCCGGTAGACCTCCGGTGCGAACGGCCCGAATCCGTTGCGGTAGGGCATGTTCTTGGCCGTGAGGGCCATGGTCAGGTTGGTGCGTCCGTGATAGGCGTGGTCGAACACCACCACGGCCTGCCGGCCGGTGACATGTCGAGCCACCTTGACGGCGTTCTCGACGGCCTCGGCGCCCGAGTTGAACAGCGCCGTCCGTTTATCGTGTTCGCCCGGCGTCCGTTGGTTGAGCTCCTCGCACACCGCCACGTACCCCTCGTACGGCGTGACCATGAAGCAGGTGTGGCTGAAGCGCTCCACCTGGGCCGAGACAGCCTCGACCACCCGGGGGGCGGCATGGCCCACGCTGACAACGGCGATGCCTGAACCCAGGTCGACGAGGGAGTTGCCGTCCACGTCCACCAGCACCGCCCCCGACGCCTCGGCCACGTAGACCGGAAAGGTTGAGCTCACACCGCCCGCCACTGCGGCGGAGCGCCGCTGTTCCAGCTGCCTCGACCTTGGTCCGGGCAGCTCGGTGACCAGGTGGCGCTGCTGTCTGATCAGTGACGGTTCGATCGGGGACGGTTCCACAGACCGACGGTACCCGAGGGCGGGTCACGGTGCGGCCCGGGCGATCACGGCGCAGGCGGCACCGACGGGGTCGGCCATCATCCCGAACCGGCCAGGCCGGGATGTCCCCGGGGCCGGCCATCAGGGTGACTGCGGCGGTGGTGGCGTCGGACCACACCACTCCGCATTGTCTGTCACCGGGTGCGGACTCGTCCCCCGCCACTGGGCCGGGCCCGTCCCGCCGGGCCGCTCCCGGATGGTCAGTTGCCGAAGTTCCAGCTGTCGCCGTCCTCGTAGCGGTGGAGGATGTTCTTGGCCATGAGGATCTTGTGCACCTCGTCGGGACCGTCGGCCAGCCGGAGGACCCGGGCCGTCAGGTACATCTGGCCCAGGGGAAGGTCGTTGCTCACCCCGGCGCCGCCCCAGACCTGGATGGCCCGGTCGACCACCCGGTGGTAGGCGGCCGGCACGAACACCTTGATGGCCGAGATGGCGGTGCGGACATCGGGATCGCCCTTGGCCACCTTCTCGGCGGCGTTGATGGTCATGAGCCGGGCCGACTGCACGTCCATGTACGACTCGGCGATGAACCCCTGGATGAACTGCTTGTCCTTCAGCAGCCCCCCGTGGACCTGGCGGGTGAGGGTGCGCTCCACCATCAGGTCGAAGGCCCGCCACATCTGGCCCACCGAGTTCATGCAGTGGTACACCCGCCCCGCCCCCAGCCGGTCCTGAGCGGCCTGGTGGCCCTGGCCCACCAGGCCCAGGGTGTTCTCGACGGGGACGCGGACGTTCTCGTAGATGATCTCGCAGTGGTCCGAGGTGGAGTGGCCGAAGATCCCAATGCCCCTGACGATGTTCACCCCCTTGGTGGCGGTGGGCACGATGATCTGGGTCATCCGGCCCGGTGCGCCCAGTTCGCCGGTGGGGTCGTTGGCCCGGCACATCACGATGAAGAAGTCAGCGTCGATGCCGTTGGACGTGAACCACTTGTGGCCGTTGATGATCCAGTCGTCCCCGTCGCGGACCGCCTCGGTCTGGATGGACCGGGGGTCGGAGCCGGCGTTGTCCGGCTCGGTCATGGAGAACCCGGACTCCATGGACCCGTCGATGAGGGGGAGGAGCCATTTGCGCTTCTGTTCCTCGGTTCCGTACTTGACCAGCACGCTGGCGTTGCCCGAGTTGGGGGCGGCGATGCCGAAGAGGGTAGAGGCGCCCACGGCGTAAGCCAGAATTTCGTACATGTAGGCCAGAGACAGGAAGTCGAGTCCCATTCCGCCGTACTCGGCGGGCAGATGGGGGGCCCACAGGCCGGCCTCGGCCACCTTGGCCTTGACCTTCTCGCGCAGTTCGATGGCGTGGCGCCGCCCGTCCTCGCGGCGCTCCTCGCTCGGCTCCGATCCCCGCCGGGAATGCCACAGGACCTCCTCGTGGGGGAGGATCTCGGTGTTGATGAAGTCCGCCGTCCGCCGCCGGATGTCGTTGATCGCAGGGTCCAGGCCGGGTATCGGCGTCACGTTGATCGCCATAGCGTCTCCTTTGCTGGCACGGGGCCGGCCGACATGGCCACCCCGATCCATCATGGTCCACCGGGTTGGACCGCGCTCCCGCCTAGGCCAGCTCCACCCGGGTGGCGACACCGGGGTCGGCGGCGTGTCGGGCCACCCTGACCTCGTAGACGCCGGGCCGCACCACCATGGCGTGCCGGTCGGTGTCCCGTTCGGCCAGCGCGGTCGTGGGCAGGTCGAGGTGGACCGGCGCCGCCTGGCCGGCACCGATCTCCAGCCGCCGGAAGCCGATGAGGCGCTCGGGACGCGATGAGTCCAGACGACGTCCGTACACCTGGAGGACATCGGTGCCGGGGCGGGCTCCGGTGTTGCGCACCGTGGCCCGGACCTGCACGGTGTTGTCGACCGCCTTCACGTCGGCGGCCTCGAGGCTGAAAGAGGTGTAGCTCAGGCCGAACCCGAAGGGATAGGCCGGGGCCGTGCCGGTGCGGGCCAGGTGCCAGTAGCCGTGCCACGAGTCGTAGGTGAAGGCGGTGGCGTCGACCTCGAAGGCGGGCAGGTCGGACTCGGTCGACGGCACGCTGAAGGGCAGCCTCCCGGCGGCCTCCACCCGACCCGTGAGCACATCGGCCAGGCCGTGGCCGCCCTTCCATGCCCGAGTACCACGACTGGACCACGGCCGGCACCAGCTCGTCCCACTCCGAGATGACCACGGCGCTTCCCGCCACCACGGCCACCACCGTCCGCGGGTTGGCCGCCGACACCGCCCGGATGAGGGCCACGTCGTGCGTCGTGGAGGCGGAGCGACCGTCGGTCGCCCCCGGTCGGCGAAGCCCACGCCGCCTTCGGTCACCTCGACGTGAGCGGGAGGTTGGATGGTCCGCTCGGAGGCGATCTCGGCGGTGAAGCGCTCGACCAGTTCCGGATCGTCCTCGCCGGGGAAGAGGTCGGTCAGATGTCCGGTGGCGAACTCGCCGATGTACTCGCCCTCGTCGAGCCGGGTGTAGCCCACCACCACCACGGCCACGTCGGCCGAGGCGGCCAGGGCGGCAGCACGCTCCAGGTCGGCTCCGTCGTCGACCAGCAGCTCCACGCCGGTGAGTCCTCGGCCGCAGTCCGTCCGCCACCGTAGCCACCTCGCGGGGCCCACACGTCGCTGGAGCCGCCGTCACCCAGGTTGACGGCGGTGGCCAGGCGGCCCAGCAGAGCCAGCGACGACCCCGCGCCCAGGGTCCAGGGGAGCACCGGCGTGCCGGCCACCGGCTCGTTGCGGAGGAGCACCACCGACTTGGCCGCCGCCTCCCGGGCCAGGGCCCGGTGGGCCGGACAGGCCAGCACGTCCCGACCCGGTGCTCGCCGCGGCCAGGACGTCGTCGAAGCGGCGCCGGGTGGCGACGATCCGCTCGACGGCCCGGTCGACCTCGGACCACGACGCCTCGCCCCGCTCCAGCGCCGACCTCAGGTGCCCGGCCCGGATCATCCGGTAGGGCATCTCCACGTCCAGTCCGGCGTGCAGCGACGCGTCCGGCCTCGCGCAGACCGAGGATCCAGTCGCTGATGACGAAGCCCGCGAATCCCCACTCGTCCCGCAGAATCTCGGTCAGCAGCGCCCGGTTCTCCCCGCACCACTCGCCGTTGACGCTGTTGTAGGCGCTCATGACCACGGCCACGCCCTCGTCGACGATGCGCTTGAAGTGGGGGAGGTAGACCTCGTGGAGCGCCACCTCGTCGACGGTGATGTCCACGGTGAACCGGGCGTTCTCCATCGAGTTGCAGGCGAAGTGCTTGACGCAGGCCATGGCGTGGCGCTGCACGCCCCGGGTCAGGGCGGCGCCCATCTCGCCCACGTGGTGGGGGTCCTCGCCGTAGGTCTCCTGGGCCCGTCCCCAGGCGGGATGGCGCAGGACGTTGACGCACACGCCGCCGTACAGGTCGGCGCCCACGGCCCGCAGCTCGGTCCCGATGGCCTCGCCGATCCGCTCCTCCAGGTCGACGTCCCAGGTGGCACCGCGGGCCATGCTGACCGGGAAGCAGGTGGCCTGGTCGACCACCACACCCCTCGGCCCGTCGGAGAAGGCGAATCCGGGAAGCCCCAGGCGGTCGACCCGGGCGGCCCGGAAGGGGCTCTTGTGATAGCCCTGCTCGCTCAGGTAGACGAGGCCGGCCCAGAACGGCGCGTCGCCGTCGAGGCACCACAGCTTCTCGTCGGGGGTCATGGAGGCCACGGTGACCCGGGCGTCCTCGGGGTCCGCGAGGTCGGCCGTAGCTGTTTGGTCGGAGTGGGCGGCGGCAGGGACCGGTCATCGGCTCAGTCTCGCAGCGCGAGGCGGCCTCGTCGTCCGTAACCCGATGCTGGTGGAGGCGACACGACTCCCTGCATCAGTGATTTGGCATGAATTCCCACGTGGCAGGTTAACTTTGTGTGACATGTCGCCTCCCGACCCCGGCTTCGACGCCATCGATCACAAAGTCATCCGACTGTTCGCACTGGTCTCCGAAGCCCTGTCCAAGGCCACGGATGCCCTCCTCAGCGGCGAGGCCCATCTGGGCCAGGCGGTAATCGACGGCGACCAGGCCGTCGACGCCCTGGCCGCGGAGGTGGAGCTGCTCATCTGGGACGAGCTCCAACAGCGCCCGGTTCAGGGTGATGAGCTCCGGTATCTGGTCGGCCTGCTCCTGATCATCCCCGAGCTGGAGCGGAGTGCGGACCTCGCCGAGCACGTGGCCCAGCGGGCCGTGGACCATCTGGGGATGAACATGAGCCCCCGCAGCCGGGGCATCGTGCAGCTCATGACCGAGGTGGCCAACGAGATGTGGCAGCAGGCCGCCGACGCCTTCGGCGACCGCAACCGGATCGCCGAGCGGTTGAGCACGGCCGACGAGGAGATGGACATCCTCCACGAGAGCCTGACCCGGGAGGTGGCGGCCGAACAGATGCCCGTCCAGATAGCCGCCCAGGTCACCCTGCTGGCCCGCTTCTACGAGCGCCTCGGGGACCACGCCGTGAACCTGGCCCGTCGCATCGAGCTGCTGGCCGACTCCCGACCCTGAGACGCCCCGCGTCTGGTTTGGACCGGTGGTGGGCTCAGATGGTCGGTCCGGTCAGGTCGTAGATGGCCACCCCGTCCACAGTCGTGGCCTTGTAATGGGAGGACACCCAGCTGGCGATCAGGCTGGAGTCCGAGGTTCCCGACTGCCCGAGGCCTCCACCTCCCCCGAAGCTGAAGCCCCCACCTCCGATGTAGTAGTGGATCTTGCCCTCGGACACGTACTTCTCGAACTGGGCCAGAGTGGGAGCCGGGTCGGTGCCGTTGAACCCTCCGATGGCCATCACCGGGTCGCCGGTGGCCAGCTGGTAGCCGGACGCGGCGTTGGAGCCTGAGGCTGCGGCGACCCACGTGTACCGGGAGGCATTGGCAGCCAACAGCGCCGTCAGCTGCTTGCCCGGCGTCGAGCCGTCGAGCAGACCCCCGGCCGCGCCGGCCCCGAAGCCCCCGGCCCCGGTGCGCCCACCGGTTCCACCGAAGCCACCGGTTCTACCGAAGCCACCGGCTGCACGACCGCCGCCGAAACCACCGGCGGGGCCCCCTCCCGGGCCTCCGGCGAAGGCCGCACCGGGAGCGCCACGTCGGAAGAAGCTCCCGGGGATGTGCAGCCCCTTGGGCAGCTTCTTCCCGTTGGGGAGGGTGAAGCCCTGCGGCAGGGTAACGCCGTTTCGGGCCAGACCTCCGGGCCCTCCGAAGCCGCCCGCACCTCCGAATCCACCGCCCAGGATGGCGGGGCCGGCCGACGGGATGGCGCCCGAGTGGGGGGTGGCCGCGGTGTTCAGTGAGTAGGCGGCCGGGGCGGCGATGATCGAGATGATCCCGAAGCCGGCCAGGCCGGCGGCCAGCACGCCCCGTGCCTTGGGTACCAGAGCGATGCCGAGCGCGGCCACGATCCCGACGATCAGGATGATCCAGCGCAGGGCCGGATACCACTGGGGGCTCCAGCCCAGGATGACGAAGGCCCAGGCGATGGAGGCCACGATGGCGACGGCCAGGGCCACCCGGGGGAAGACTTCCTGGCGGCGTCGCCACAGGGTGGACCCGCCCATGCCGACCAGTGCACCGATGGCGGGAGCCAGGGCGACCGTGTAGTACGGATGGATGATGCCGTGAGCGAAGCTGATGGTGGCCCCGGTCAGCAACAGCCAGCCTCCGAAGATGAGGACGCCGGCCCGAACCCGGTCGGTGCGGGGCGCGCGCCGGGTCATCCACAGCACGGCCAGAAGTCCGACGAGGGCACCGGGGATCAGCCACGAGACCTGTCCACCCATCTCCCGCAGGAACAGGCGGTTCCACCCGACCGGTCCCCACAGGCTGCCGCCGCCCCCGAAGCCACCGCCGACACTGCCGACCTCGTTGCCGGTGAGCCGGCCGAAGCCGTTGTAGCCGAAGATCAGGTTGAGCAGGTTGTTGTCGCTGGACCCGCCGATATAGGGGCGGTCGGCCGCCGGGGTGAGCTGGACGGCGGCCACCCACCAGCCGCCGGCCACCACCATGGCCAGGCCCGAGTAGATGACCTGGACCACCCGGCGCCCCAACCGGGGCGGTCCGGCCAGGAGGTACACCAGTGCCAGCACGGGGATGAGGATGATGGCCTGGAGCATCTTGGTGATGAAGCCGAAGCCGATGAGCGTCCCGGCCAACACCATCCACCGGCTGCGGCCGTCCTCGACGGCCCGCACGGTGGCGTAGGCGGCCAGGGTCAGGAGCAGGGTCAACAGCGCATCGGGATTGTCGAAGCGGAACATCAAGGCGGCCACCGGGGTCAGGGCCACCACCGCTCCGGCCAGTAGCGCCGCCGCCGGGGTGAACCATCGTCGTACGGTGACAAAGATCACGCCGACCGTCGCCACTCCCTCCAGGGCCTGAGGCACCAAGATGCTCCACGAGTTGACGCCGAAGAGCCGGGCCGAGATCTCCATGATCCACAGCGAGCCCGGTGGTTTGTCGACCGTGATGAAGTTGGAGGCGTCCGAGGATCCGAAGAAGAAGGCCTTCCAACTCTTGGTGCCGGCCTGGACGGCGGCGGCGTAGAAGCTGTTGCCCCATCCCGAGGCCCCCAGGCCCCAGATGTAGAGGAATCCCGTGCCCACCAGCAGGACCACCAGGGCGGGCCGGACCCACGCCGGGTCCTGTGGCCGTCCCCGCACCAGACGGGCCGGCCATCCCGACGGGGGGACCGGGGTGGGCGGGTCCATTGGAGGGTCGGCCGGCGCCGTCCACGGAGCCGTCCGTACCGTCGGGAGCCCAGGACTCGGTCAGGGGATAGGTGGCGACGGAACCGGACCTTCCCGGATCGGACGGCACCGGTTCGACGCCGGGATCCGGGGTGCCGGGCTCCGTCGTGCCGGGCTCGGTGGTCACCGCCCGGGGATGGGACACGGTCACCGTGCCCACGGCCGGTCCGGGGTCGTCGGTGCGGTCGATCTCGCTCATGAGAGGGTCCTTGTCAGTGGCTCGGTGCGGTGGGGGCTGACCTCCAAGGACCCGCTCGCCGCAAGGTTGGCGAGGGCGCCGAACTGGGGCCGGAACACCCAGGTTCGGAGGATGCCGAATCGGAGCAGGGTAGCCAGGATCGTGGCCGATGTGACGGCGGCCAACTCGGACGGGAGCGTGTCGAGTCCCAGGCTCTTGGCCGTGGCCAGCGCCGCGCTGGTGGTGGCCAGACTGACGCCGAACAGGCCGGCCGCCACGGCCATCCGCCGCCGTCGGCCGAGGCCGTGCCGGACGGATCCGGCCATGCCCCGATGGGCGGCGGTGTTCCCCAGGGTGCAGAGGGCCAGGGCCACGAAATTGGCCGCGTAACTTCCGAGCCCGGGTTCGAGGACGACGAACAGGGTGGCGTAGGCGACGGTGTTCAACGCCCCCACGCCGGCGAATCGGAGGAGCTCGTCGGCGAAGACCGTCGGGTCCTCCGGAACGTCGGAACGTGCCGTTAGGTCCGCGGCGGGGGCGGGTGAGAATGCGGGTGTGGGCGGGGGAGCGAGCGCCAGTTGGCCCGGTCGGCCCGGGTCCGGGTCGGTTCCGCGGGCAGCGGAGGCAGTGGCGCCGGTGGTGCGGGGGGAGGGGAACCGGTCCGGTCGGAGAACCGCCCGCTGCCTCGAAGTCGGCCCGAGCATGCGCCACACCCCACGGAGGTCCTTCCACGCGGTGCGGACCACCTCGACACGGGAGTCGGTGCCGTCGATCCAGTCGACCGGAATCTCGTGGATACGCAGCCCGAGGCGCTGGGCCGTCACCAGCACCTCGGTGTCGAAGAACCATTCGTCGTCCTCGACCAGGGGCAACAGTTCTGCCGCGGCGTGACGTCGCATGGCCTTGAACCCGCACTGGGCGTCGGTGCAGGTGCTCCGGAGCGCGGAGCGCAGGAGGAGGTTGTAGCCCCGCGAGATGACCTCACGGCGGGCGCTGCGGACCACGTGGGCGCCGGGAGCGAGGCGGGTGCCGATGGCCACGTCGCTGTGACCGGAGAGCAGGGGGGCCACCAGGGGGAGGAGGGCGTCGAGTCCCGTCGCCAGGTCCACATCCATGTAGGCCACCACCGTGGCCGTGCTGGCCGACCATGCCGCCCGCAGGGCCCGTCCACGACCTTTCCGGTCAAGGTGGAGTGCCTCCACGCCGGGAAGTTCGTTAGCCAGCTCCGTGGCGATCCGCCACGTGTCGTCGGTGCTGGCATTGTCGGCGATGGTCACCGTAGTGGTCAGGGGGAACGACGTGTCGAGGTAGGCGCGCAGGGCGGTGATGCTGGCGCCGAGCTGGTCGGCCTCGTTGTACACCGGTATGACGATCTCGAGGTCGGCGGGCACCCGGGGGTCGTCCTCGGACCGCCCGCCCGCCGCAGTGGTCGCAATGAGGTCGTCAGCAGTGGCGTGGGCGACGCTCATGGGCCTCAGTGTCTCGTCTCCACCGCAGACGAGGGTGAGAGCCACCTGTGAGGATCTTGAGAGTTCCGGTTTGGAGAGCTGGCGCCGGTCCCGACGACCCATCTCATACCTGACCGGTGTCCGGGGAGGTGTCGGCCGGCCCGGTGCACTCATGGGACGACCGGGCCGGGTGGAGGGAGAACCGGGACCTCCGGCTGACCGAGGTCCACGGCGGCGATCCCGGTCACGGTCTCCGTCGGCCCCGTCGTAGGTGACGGTGCCGGCTCGTCCTCGGGAGGGGCGGGGGGAAGGTGCACGGTGAAGGTGGTCCCGGCGCCGACCCGACCCTCGGCCGAGACCGTGCCCCCGTGATTGGCCACGATGGCACTCACGATGGATAGGCCCAGGCCGGCGCCGCCGTTGGCCCGCGACCGGCTGGGATCGGACCGGTAGAAGCGCTCGAAGATGTGGGCCGCCTCGTCGGGCTCCATTCCGGGACCGTCGTCGACCACTGTGATCATGGCGCCGTCACCCTCGGGCTCCACCGAGACCTCCACGGTCGTGCCCGGCGGGGTGTGGGCCCGGACGTTGGCCAGCAGGTTGTCGATGACCTGGCGCAGGCTGATGGGGTCGCCCTCCACCTCGATGGGCTGGGAGGCGTGGAAGGTCACCGGCCACTCGGGGCCGACGGTCGAGGCCGTGTGCACAGCCTCGGCGCACAGCGACACCAGGTCCACCGACCGGCGTTCCATGGGCCGTCCCTCATCCAGCCGAGCCAGCAGGAGGAGGTCGGACACGAGGTGCTCCATGCGCGTGGTCTCGGTACGGATCCCACCCATCAACCGCTCGAGGTCCGCCTTCTGCTCTGAAGCACCCCGGCCGAACAGTTCCGCGTAGGCCGAGATGGCGGCGATGGGCGTCCGGAGCTCGTGGGAGGCATCGGCGACGAACCGGCGCAGCCGTGCCTCGGACGCCCGCAGCCGGCGCTCGGAGGCGAGGCGGGAGCTGAAGGCCGACTCGATCCGGGCCAGCATCACGTTCAGGGTCCGGGCCAGCCGGCCGACTTCAGTGGTCTCGTTTTCCCCCGGGACCCGTTCGGTGAGGTTCCCGGCGGCGATGGCCTCGGCGGTGGTCTCCATGTCGCGCAGGGGTCGCAGCCCGATGCGCACCAGCCAGTAGCCGCCGGCCAGTGCGATCATGACGGCACCGATCGTGACAGCCAACTCGATGAGCAGGAGGCGATGCAGGGTCTCGCCGGTTGGTTCCAGGGACTGGGCGACGATGAGGATGTTGCCGTCGCTCGAGTTTGGAGGCTCGCACCCGAAACGACGGTCCGTCGGCCTGCACGGCCGGAGCTGTGAAATAGGCGACCTGTTCATGGTTGGCCTGCGTCGTGAAGCCGGTGATGGTCGTCGGGACCTTGGGTATGAAGGCGGTTCCGTCATCGTAGGCCGGGCACTTCTGGGCGCCCACCAGCCGGCCCGCCGGGGTCAGTACCTCGACGGCCTGCACCTCGAAGGCGTTGTTCTGCGGGGGGCCGCCGGGCCGGTTCTCGGGGACTCCTGGGCCGCCGCCCCCCTGGGGGTTGAATCCTCCTGGGCACACGAGGGCATGGCCCAGGTCCAGGCTGGTCTCGTACTGGACGTGGCCCCCTTCCAGTTGCTGGTCGACCTGTTGGTACAGGAACGACTGGAGCGACTTGTAGGTGGCCACGTCGGCGATGGCCAGAGCCACCAGGGCGATGACCCCGATGGCGATCAGCAGACGGGTGCGGAGGGACACGGGGGTTCGGGGTCGACCCGGCTCAGGCGTTGGCCGGCTCGCGCAGGGCGTACCCTACGAGCCGCACGGTGTGGATGACCGGGGGGCCGACCGCTTCCAGCTTCTTGCGGAGATAGCTCACGTAGGTCTCGACCACGTTGCCGTCACCACCGAAGTCGTAGTGCCACACGTTGTCGAGGATCTGGGCCTTGGACAGCACGTGCCGGGGATTGAGGAGGAAGAATCGGAGCAGGTTGAACTCGGTGGCTGTCAGGGAGATGGGTTGGCCCGCCCGGGTGACCTCATGGGCGCTCTCGTCCATCTCGATGTCGGCGAAGCGCAGGGTGCCTTCATCCTCGTCCTCGCTACCGGTGCGGCGCAGGATGGCATGGACCCGGGCCACGATCTCGGCCAGGGCGAAGGGCTTGGTCACGTAATCGTCGCCGCCCACGGTGAGCCCGGCCACCCGGTCTTCGACGGCGTCGCGAGCGGTCAGGAAGAGGATCGGGATCCGGACGCCATCGGCTCGGAGGCGACGGGTGACCTCGAGACCGTCGAGATCGGGGAGCATCACGTCCAGCACGATGAGGTCCGGGGGGTTGTCCTGGGCGGCGGACAGGGCCAGCCGGCCGGTGACTGCCTCCTCGACCGCGAATCCCTCATACCGGAGGGAGGTGGCCACGGCGTCCACAATGGAGGGCTCGTCGTCGACCACGAGGATGCGTTGATTGCGGGTGGGCTCCACCTGGCTGGTCCTTCTCTGGTAGGCGCACCGCAGACGAGCTGCGGTGGGGTGTTCGGTGGTTCCAGCATCTCACCCGGTGTTGGGCGACCGGTGTGACTCGGCTGTGAGTCGGCTGTGAACCCTGGCCGAGGTGCCTGTGGGACAGCTCGGCCCGGATCCGGAGGAGTGGGGGGTCGGGGGGAGGGCCTGGGGTCAGGCCCTGGCGCAGGGCGCCGGGGCAGGGCCTGGGGCCGGGACCAGCACCCACGGGCCCGGTGAGGTCTCCGTGAGCCGATGGGCAACCTCGTGGAATTAGTTCCTGAAATCGGTGTACAGCGTGAACCGACGCGGTGGAGGAGATTGCGAGTGATTGTCGCCGAGGCTGAGCGGCGAGATTCACAGGTGCTTCACAGCCCGACTGAAGCTGGCTCTTGAACGGGCCCGGTCTGATGGTGTCACCGAGATACGGAAGGCCGGGGTTCCTCAAGGGGAGCTCTGGCCCGGCACCGAAAGGCCAGGCATGCCACCACAGCGTCTACCGCACCAGCCTTCTCCCCACTCGGCGGCCCGGGCCCGTGACCGGGCCATGACCCGGGTGCGCCGGGCCACCGTCGGCATCGGTCTCGCCGCGTCGGCCGGAGCCGTCGGCCTCGGCGTCCTGGTGGCGTCGGGCGCCACGGCCCACTCCTCGACCGTGGCCACCCAGGCCACCACCACACCGACCACAGCTGCCGCCTCCACGTCCACTGAACCTTCGTCGACGTCCACGGCGGCGAGCTCCTCCTCGTCAGCCGGCACCTCGTCATCAGACGCAACCACGGCCACGACGACACCAGCCACCACCACCACCACAACCACCACGACGGCGCCGAAGTCGACCAGTTCGTCGGCGTCCACTGTCTCGGGTCAGTCGTGAGCACGGCCATGGTCGGGACGGCTCCATGGAAAGTGACGGAGGCGGAGACGACCGAGGTCACCGGCGCTGAACCGTCTGTCACCGTTCGCTCGATGAGGGCCATCGGGACCACCGCATCGGTGGCGGTCACCGAAGAGCACCGGGCCGACGAGGCGCTGGTGTTGTTGGCACGCGAGCTGCGCGCCCTTGACGAGGCGTGCAGCCGGTTCCGCCCCGACTCGGAGCTGCGGCAGATGGAGGCGCACGGCCACGGCCGGCCGGTCGCCGCCAGCCCACTGCTCTTCGAGGTCATCGAGGTGGCCTGCCGGGTGGCGGAGGAGACGGCCGGCATCGTCGATCCCACCGTCGGTTCGGCCCTGATCGAGCTGGGCTACGACCGTGACTTCGCCGAGCTCGACCGGAGCCGGGCGGACGATGCGTTCGTCCCTCGACCGGCGCCGGGGTGGTGGCGCATCGGTCTGGATCCCGAGGCGGGAACGGTGTCTGTCCCGTCCGGTGTCCATCTCGACCTCGGGGCCACAGCCAAGGCCTTCGCTGCCGACCGGGCGGCCGATCATCTGGCCAAGGCCCTCGGCTGCGGGGTGCTGGTCAACCTGGGAGGCGACGTCGCCGTCGCCGGACCCGTTCCCCCCGGCGGCTGGGCCGTCGGGATTGCTGCCGGCTGCGCCACGGACGTGGCGCGAGTGGACCAGGTCGTGACCATTGTCGACGGTGGCCTGGCCACGTCGGGAACCACCGCCCGGACCTGGCTACGCCAGGGCCGACGTGTCCATCACATCGTGGACCCGTGGACCGGCGACGCCGCCTCCCCGGTGTGGTCCCTGGTGTCCGCGGCCGCCCCGTCCTGCGTGGAGGCCAACGCCTGGAGCACGGCCGCCGTGGTGTGGGGGGAGGACGCCATAGGCAACCTCGCCTCGTGGGACGTGCCCGCCCGCCTGGTCGACGCCGAAGGGGCCGTCACCACCTGCGGGCGCTGGCCCGTCGACCATCTGACTCCCCCCCTCGGGGACGACACCGAACAGAAAGGCGCGGTGCACTGATGCTTGCCCTCACCTCGACCACCATCTGGTACACCATGCGAGCCACCGGCATCGTGGCCCTGGTCCTGCTCACGGGGACCATGGTCCTCGGCATCCTCACGGCCGGGCGCACCGCCTCACGAAGGTGGCCGGCCTTCGCCCGGGCCGATCTGCACAAGCGGATCTCCCTCCTGGCCATGGTGTTCCTCGCCCTCCACGTGCTCACGGCGGTCCTCGATACCTACGTCAATGTCGGATGGGCCGCCATCGTGGTGCCCTTCGCCTCGCCCTATCGACCGCTGTGGACCGGCCTCGGGACCGTGGGGGTCGACCTCATGGTGGCAGTGGGCGTGTCGAGCGCCCTCCGCCAGCGCATCAGCGCCCGAACCTGGCGTGGCATCCACTGGCTCGCCTACGGCAGTTGGCCGGTGGCCATGGCCCACTCCCTGGGCATGGGCACTGACGCCTCGGCCATGTGGATGGACATCCTGGCCGCACTGTGCACCGTGGCCGTCCTCGGCGCGTTGGTGTGGCGCCTCGCCGACCACCGCCGCGGCCAGGAGCGCGCCGCAGTGGTGGGAGCCACCACCCGGGCCGTCCCGCTGGGCCCGACCACCCGTGTTGGTCAGCCGGCGGCATCCGAAGCTGTCAGCACCGTCGGCGCCCCCTCCCGCTCCGGGCCGAGGTCCTCGTCAGCGACCACCCGACTACTCGAGAGGGAACGACCATGACCGCCATGACGCTCGACGCCACCACCCGCCTTCTGGCCGGCGCCACCGGAAACGAGGGCCCGCCCGATCTCGCCACCCATCTGGCCACACACGGCCCACTGGCTCTGCCGGGACGGGACGACGGGCGCTGGCGGGCGGGGATGGTGCGGGCGGTCACCGAGTCCGGCCTGCTCGGCCGGGGAGGAGGAGGTTTTCCCTCCGGGGCCAAATGGGACGCCGTCCGGCGCACGGCCCGACGACCGATCCTGGTGGTGAACGCCATGGAGAGCGAGCCGGCCAGTGCCAAGGACCGGGTCCTTCTTGCTCACGCCCCCCACCTGGTGCTCGACGGAGCCGAGGTGGCGGCCACCGTGGTCGGGGCCGGCGAGATCGTGGTCTGCGTGGCGGCCGACAACGACGCTGCCGCCCTCTCGGTCGAGTCGGCCATGGCCGAGAGGGCCGGCCACGGGCGACGGCGCTTCACGACCACCGTGCACCGGCCTCCGGACCGGTACGTCTCCGGTGAGGAGTCGGCACTGGTGTCGTGGCTCAACGATCGACTGGCCCTTCCCATCCTGCGCATCGACAAGTCGGTGCCGCTGCGGGTGGGCCGCCGGCCGGCCATGGTGCACAACGCCGAGACCCTGGCCCAGGTGGCCCTCATCGCCCGCTACGGCCCGGAGTGGTTCCGGCGGTTGGGCACGCCCGAGGCTCCCGGCTCGACCCTGGTCACCGTGACCGGCGCCGTGCGTTTCCCCGGTGTCCTCGAGGTCGAGTTGGGAATGCCGGTCATCGAGATCCTCGAACGGGCTGGAGCGGAGACGGATCTGTCCGGGGTGCTGGTGGGTGGCTACGGGGGATCGTGGCTGGGGTCGTCCCACCTGGCCACGCCGTACGCGCCCGGTTCCCTGGCCGAGGTCGGGTCGACCCACGGAGTGGGCATTCTGATCGCGCTGCCCGGGGGCTCGTGCGGCATCGCCGAGACGGCCCGCATCGTCCGGTACATGGCCGGGGAGAGCGCCGGACAGTGCGGCCCCTGCGTCTTCGGCCTGCCGGCCATCGCCGACGACCTCGAGGAGCTGTGGAGCGGCCGGGCCGACGCATCGGTCATCGACCGCATCCGGAGCCGCTCGGCCACCGTGGAAGGTCGCGGTGCCTGCGCCCACCCGGACGGAGTGGTACGGCTGGTGAGGAGCGCCCTGTCGGTCTTCGGCGACGACGCCCGGGCCCACGCCCAGGGTCGCCCCTGTGCCGGCCACGCCGTACCGACGGTGCTCGCCCTGCCGTCCGGTCCGCGGCACGCACGGACCGGTGCCCCCAACGCCGGCCCGAGGAGGGCGGCATGAGCGCCACATCCCGCCCGGGCCCGAAGGGCGTGACCCCGCGGCGGGTGGCTGTCCGGCTTCGGGTGGACCCGGTGGCATGTGACGCCTACGGCTTCTGCGCCGAGCTGCTACCCGAACGGATCACCCTCGACGAGTGGGGCTATCCCATCGTCGACGGGACCCCGGTGGAGCCGTCGCTGATGGCGTTGGCCACCCGGGCCGCGGCCGAGTGTCCCCGCCGGGCCCTGCTGTTGGAGCAGGTGCCCATGGCCGGTTGAGCGGCGGGTGGGCCGCCCGGGCTCCTCCCGGGTAGATCTCCCGACGGCCGCCACCCCTCAGGCCGCCACCCCTCAGGCCGTCTCACCCGCGGGCCGTCTCACCCGCGGGCCTCCACCCGCGGAGGGCGATACCTAGGCTGCGGGGATGGGCCGGCTCACGGCGGGAACGGGGGGAACCGGTGGAGGGGAGCCCATCGGGAGCCTGTGGGCCCCCGAACGACGGGCCCTGACCCTCGGACTGGTCCTGACCATCACCTTCATGGCGGCCGAGGCGCTGGCCGTGGTGACGATCATGCCCCAGGTGGCCAAGAGCCTCGGCGGACTCCACCTGTACGGATGGGTGTTCAGCTCCTTCCTGCTGGGCAGCATGATCGGCATCGTCGCCGCCGGTCGGGAGGCGGACCGATCCGGTCCCGGTCGTCCCTATGTGGCCGGCCTGGTGCTGTTCAGTGCCGGACTGGTCGTGGCCGGCCTGGCGCCGTCCATGGAGGTCCTGGTGGTCGGTCGGACCCTGCAGGGGCTCGGCGCCGGTGCCGTCCCGGCGGTGGCCTACGTCACCATCGGCCGGAGCTTCCCCGAGGCTCTGCGGGCCCGGATGATGGCGATGTTGTCGACGGCATGGGTGGTGCCCGGCATCGTCGGCCCCCTTCTCAGTGCCGGGGTGGCCCACGTCTTCGGCTGGCGTTGGGTGTTCCTGGGGCTTGTGCCCCTGGTGGTGGTGACCGGGAGCCTGGCCCTGCCGGCCCTGTCCCGCCTGGGTCGCCCCGACGCGCCACCGGAGGTGGAGCACCGCCTGGTCGACGCGGTGCGGGCCGCTCTGGGTACGGGGCTGCTGATCGGAGGACTGACCGTAGGAAGGCCGGTGGTGGGGGTGGCACTGGTCCTGGCCGGCGGGGTGCTCCTGGTGCCGGCTCTGCGACGACTGCTCCCGCCCGGCACCCTCCGTGCCCGTCCCGGACTTCCCACCACCATCCTCAGTCGCGGGTTGCTGACCTTCGCCTACTTCGGTGCCGACGCGTTCGTGACTCTGACCATCGTCACCGTGCGCCATCACAGCCTGGCGCTGGCCAGTGTGGCCGTCACCGGTTCCACCCTGTCGTGGACGGCGGGGAGTTGGATCCAGGCCCGTCTCAACCAGCGGTCCGAGGGTCGGAACATGGTCCGTGCCGGCCTGGCCCTCGTCCTGGTCGGTGTGGCCCTGATGCTGGCTGTCCTGCGCCCCGGCGTGCCGGTGATCACGGCGGTGGTGGCCTGGTCGGTGGCTGGGCTGGGCATGGGTCTCTCCTATGCCCCCCTCAGCCTGATGATGCTGCGGGAGGCGCCCGGGGGCCGGGAGGGTTGGGCGTCGGCGTCACTGAACCTGGCCGACGTCCTGGGTTCGGCGCTGGGAGCTGGTCTCGGAGGGGCGGCGGTGGCCGTGAGTGCCGAGCGGGGGTGGCCTCTCTCCACCGGGGTGAGCGTGGCCTTCGCCCTCCCGGCCCTCATCGCCCTCGTCGGCCTGGTCCTCAGCGGCAGGCTCCCGCTGCGTTCGCCCACCCCATCGGCGGCGCCGGCTCCCCCGGGCCCGTAGCGAACGCCCTGGTCCGAGACGGTTCCTGCGCCCGGACGACCCCCGGGAATCTTTGTCGCCACCCTCATGTTGGACCGTCCATGCAGTTGTTGACCCTGCCCCCCGGGTTCCGGCCGTCGTCGGTGGGAGAGGAGGACACGGCGCGCCTGACCGCGGCCAAGGTTGTGGGCGTGGCCGGGGTACTGGCCTACAACTGGTGGGTGGTGGTGCCGTTCGTACCCGGCCTCATGCCGTCGGTGAACGGGTTCTTCTCCGACCTGGAGGCGACGGGGCGGCCGCACGCCGACCTCATGTCCGATGCCGACCTCTGCGCCGGTCTCCTGTTGGTGACGGCGTTCCTCCTGCGGGGGTCGACGGCCCGGAACGGCGTGCGGCGGGAGTGGAAGTGGCTGATGGCCTTCGCTCTGGCCGGGGCCATCGGTGGCCGGTACCCGTACGCCTGCGCCGAGGGGCTGAGCGCCTCCTGTCGGCAGTTGGAGTGGCACCTCCAGCTGCCCGTGCACCACTACGTGCACGTGGTCTCTGGCATCGCCGAGTTCGCCACCTTGACCACGGCTGCGGTCATCGCCCGCCGCCGCACCCGGCACGAAGGCACCATCGAGGCTCGTGCCTTTGCCGCCGTGGTCGCCGTCCTGGTCGTCGGCTACCCCCTGCTCGGACTGGTGTACATCACCGACCGGCTGGGCACCCTGGTCGAGCCCATCTTCTTTGTGGCCTTCTCGGCCATGGTGCTGGCCGAGCTGTTCGAGCCCATCAACCGGGACATCACCCCCACCTGGGCCCAGCGGGTTACGGAGCGAGGCGCCGAGGCCGGTGAACGGACGATGGACGTCGGAGGGAACGTGCCCGTCGACCAGGCGTAGACCTCGGATCACACCGGCGGGATCGGGGCTTGAAGAGTGCCGGTCGCGCCTGCTTGTCCGCGGGCTCCTGAAGGCGAAAAAACGGGCATTCGAGCACTGGTACCGGCATTCCGCCTAGTGTGAAGGGGTCGTCGACCCAATCACGCGGGCCGGCACATGTAGGGCTTCACAATGGATCCCCGCGTTTTAGTGCGTGATTTTCAAGGAGTGACAAGTTATGGGTGTAGGTGCAGTCAAGTGGTTCAACGCCGAAAAGGGCTTTGGATTTATCACGCCTGACGGCGGCGGGGATGACCTCTTCGTTCACCAGTCGGAGATCCAGATGGAGGGCTTCCGCGACCTCGCGGAGGGCCAGCGTGTGGAGTTCGAGACCAAGCAGGGCCAGAAGGGCCTGCAGGCAAGCCAGGTCCGCAAGATCTGAGTATGTCTCTGTCGGGGGCCGACCCGACGCCGCTACCGGTTCTCCGGTGACGGTCGTCGGGTCGGCGTCCGGTGGAGGGTTGGAGTGCCTGACGGGCTCCGTGCCCTGACTACGGGTTTGCTATTCCGGGAACCTCCGTTCGGAGATGTCCCGAAGGTGACGGTGGCTGCCGTCACGGTTCTATGTTCCGACGTCGAGCCACTTTCCACGACCGGCCCCCGGTTTCGGCGCGCCGATGGGTCGCCGGTCCGGCGTCGGTCAGGCCGGCAGCTGGGAGGCCGGCAGCTGGGAGGCCACGGTGTGGGGGCGGTGACTGCCGAGCAGCACCGCGGTGGCCAGCACGATCAGTGCGACTGACTCCACGACCAGCGAGAGGGTGGCATCCGGCGCCGACAGGCTGTCCTTGAAGCCGAACAGCCCGATCTCCACCGAGAGGACCAGGCCTCCGATGGTCGAGGCCGCGAACAGCGCTCCGGCCAACGCGGCCCACGCCCGTCGGGTGACGGCGACGACCAGGGCCAGCACGATGCCGGCCACTCCCTGGAAGAGGAAGAGGGGGCCGATGGTGGGGATGTGGCGGTACCCCGTCGACCACAGGTGGAGATGGATCACCGACGACACCACCAACAGCGCCGCGCCCACCAGGCACAGCACGGCCGAGACCAGGCTGGGCGGGCCCACCAGAGGCGACCACCAGGTACGGGGGGGGCGGGTGGCCGTATCGACGTCCCTCTGCGTGGACTTCCGCGGCGTGCTCATGTGAGGTCTTCGTAGCCCGTCGCTCACGGGATGACCGGCCCGGGCCGCGGCTACCAGCCGTGACAGCCGTACTGATCCGGCGCGCTGGACTGGATGCGCTCGGCCACCATGATCTGCTCGTCCTCGGTGGCCATGGCGCCCTCCGGTGCGTAGGCACCGCCCCCGTAGGCGATCCAGTTGGTGCGGGTGATGCCGAGCCCACCGCTGAAGCGGCCGTTGTCGGCGCGCCAGTCACCGCCCTCCTCGCACACAGCCACGCGTTCCCACGCCGCCCGTTCCGATGGTGTGACGGTGTCCCCCTCTGACCCCGACGGGGCGGTGGTGGTGTAGGGGAGGTCCATGGCGGCCACGGCGCTGCCCGCTGACGACGGGCTGCCGACGTCGCTCTCCTCCAGCAGGGTCACGTAGAAGCGGGCTTCGTCGGACAGGGCTTGGTGGAACTGGGCTTCGTTGGCCATGGCCTCGAGGAACTGCGTCTCGTTGAGGAGGGCCTGATGGAACGCGGACTCGTTGTGCAGGGCCGTGTTGAGATTCACCAACAGGGTCGTCTCGGTGAGGACCGGGCTGATGGGACGGAGTCCCGGGAACGGAGGCAGCGTCGACGACGGTGTCGACCCGGCAGTGGTTCCGGTCGCCCCGGCCGTCGGGGTCGGTGGTGCGGTCGTGGTCGGTGCTGGAGCTGCTGTCGATCCGGATGGTGTGGGTCCGGCTGGGGTGCTCGATGCCGGCGATGCCGCTCGGGCCGACGACGACGCGGCGAGAAGCGCGGTGATGGTAACGATGATGCCGGCGACCGGGATGATCGCCACGAGTGCAATGCGGGTCCGCATGGCACCTCCCTTCGTAGGGCGCGCCAAGGCGCCTTCCTCTGCTCGGTGTTGGCGGGCTCCGGCCAGTGCATTCGGTCCCCGGACGGCGAGCGGGAAGGCTTCGTTCGTCCTGGCTTCACGCCGTAGGGTGTGCGGCCGGTTTGGTTATGCCCAAGCTTGCGTCGTGGTGACACCACTCATTTCGTCATTGTCCCGGGTGGGTGGTTCGGCGTGCGACGGCCGGTCCGGCCACGAGAACGCCCGGGCCGAGTCGGGAACTCGACCTCTGCTGGCCGCTACCGGGTTCATCGGGTATTTCCGACGGTCGGTGGGCCCGGTTTCGGACTATAGGGCACGTCCAGAGCCAGTGCGTTGGTGGAGTATGCCGAGGACCATTAATGGAGCGGATTCCACCCATCCGAGCGCCCTCAATGGGCAGGAGATTCCTGGTGGAATCGAAGAGATAGTTGCTATCGGTACAGCCGATACCGGACCGATCTCCCGCCGCCTTCGATGGTGTCGCCGGGCCGGACGACGGAGCTGACACCGGTCTGAACTGGGCCGACGTGCGGTCCCGGCCAGGGGGCCGTCATCGGGTCTCGGTTGTACCCGACCAACGCGGGTGGAACCTCAACCTCGCATTGAGGGATTGTCGGGGAGTGGCCGATGGAATACTTACCGTGACATTGTTCAGTGATTGGGGGCAGACCACGTTGCGTGTTATTTCCCTCACACAGCACGTTCGATTGTGTCTTTGCCGAGGGCTCGGTGATGACCTCAGGGGACGATCGAAGGGGTACTTCCGGCCAGGCTGATCTGGCGGATGAAGAGGAGCCGGCTGTTGGGGTACCCCACCTTTCCGGGGAGCCAGGCGTGGAACGCCATGTGCAGATTCCCCGATGGGTCCGTGAAGACCGAGGGACCACCCGGCCCGTTGAACGCCGGCTGTGACGCCAGCAGCGGCTGGCTCGATGACTCGGTGCACGGTCCGAGAGGGCCGGTGCAGCGGGCCACGCCGATGGCGTAGTCGGACGTCTCCCAGTTGTTGGCCGAGTAGAAGAGTAGGTACTGTCCGCCCGCGAGCACCATGCTGGGTCCTTCGACCACACCTCCCTGCCAGGCGAGGCTCGGTGCCAACAGCGGGGTGGCCACGCCGGGCACCAGGCCGGTGCCGGTGGCGTTGAGTTGTTGTGACCACAGCGTCGACGGTTGACCACCACCCCCCTGCGACTTCCACACCAGATACGGCGTGCCGTTGGTGTCGACGAACGGCGTGGGATCGATGGAACCTCCCAGCGCCGTCTGACACATGAGCGGGAGGGAGGAGCTGTCCACGTAGGGCCCCTGAGGCTGGGTGGCCACGGCCTCGGAGATGCACTGCTGGCCGGTCGGTGCGTAGACGGCCGAGTAGTAGAGCACGAAGGTGGAGCCCCGCTGGAGGACCGACGGGGCCCACGTGGCATTGGGTGCGGCCCAGCCCGGCTCATGGGGCAGGGCGTCTCCCACTGTGGTCCAGTGGGTGAGGTCGGTGGAGCGGATGATCTGGATGTTGCCGGCCACCGAGTTGGTGGCAAAGCCGTAGTAGATCCCGCCCACCGGCAGGATGAAGGGGTCGGGAAAGTCATAGGGATAGACGAGGCCGGTGGTGGACCCGTCGAGCGACAGGCACGACGGCGACGCCTGGTCGATGGAGCTGACGGCTGCGCCGAGATTGGCGTTGCCGATGGCCGCCACCGCCTGGGCCACTCCGGCGAGGCAGGCGTTGATGGTGCCGATGCTGACCCCCTGGAAGAACTTGGTCCGGGACTCGCTGCCGAGGTTCTGGTCGGCCGTGGCGATCTCGCCGACGGTGCGCACCTGGGCCTCACGTCTGGCATCCCGGGTGGCCGTGGCGGCCACCGTGCGCGTACGGGTCAGGGCCAGCGCGGACCGGGTGTCCGACAGCTGCTGACGGGTCGCCGTCAGCGCGTGCTGGCTCCGATGGCGGGCCGCAACGGTGGCGGCGTCGTACCCGATGACCGACAGCACCAGCACCGAGAGGAGGGTGAGGACGATGGCGTGTCGCCTTCGCCGTCGCGGACGCACCCGGGGCGTAGTCGGCAGTACCGGCCCGGCCGGGCGGGACCGGTCGGTGATCACGGGGAGGGCGCGGCGGCGCGGCACGAGCCCGCTACGCCGTTGAGTGTGGTGGCCGCGCCGGTCTGGTCGTTCAGTGAGATCTGGTTGAGTGCCTGTTCGACCCCGGACAGGCAGGTGTCGAGATCGTTGATGCTGACCCCGTTGGCGAAGACATTGGCCTCGGTAGTGGCCAGCTGCGACTGGACCGAAGCCAGCTGGCCCGTCTCGGTGGCCAGGAGGTGGGCCGCACTGGTGGCCTGGGCCGTGACGGCGGCGAGCCCAGCCTCCGCCTGTCGGGCCCGCTGGACGGTCTGGTGCAGTCGGGCCCGCACCGCCGTCAGTTCGTCGTCGGTCCGGTGCAGCTGAGCCCGGCTCGAGACGCCCACGGCCACGACCGCGGCCAGCATCACGATCACCACGGCGTAGGTCCACCCCAGACGGCGCCGTCCCCACCGCCGGCCTCGTCGCCGTACGAGGCCCGGGTCGGGGGTCCGGTCTGGGTACCGGTCGGGGGGCCGGTGCGCCGGGACGATCGGGGTCCGGCGCCGGGTGACCAGCTGGTCGAAGAGGTCGGAGGCTTCGGGAACGGCCACCGGTCCGATCCCGCCGCCCGATCGCAGGCCCGGATCGAGCACGCCGGTGACAACCTCACCGGCATCGAACCGGTCCGGCCCGACCCCACCGGTCCGGAGGGGATCGGTCCGGTTCCCCACGCGTCCCGTCGCCATTCTCGGGCCAGCCGCGCCACGACCCCGGGTCCGCCGACCGACCTCGTGCGCTGGGGGTCCAATCGGCGTCCATGGAAAGCTCCTGCCCGGTCTCCGACGGGGACTGCCGCCCCCTTCGCCTGCCGTCGCTGGAGTGATCGACGGTCCCTCATTCTCACACCCCGTCGACCTCCAGTGGTGGCACCTCCCCGCGCCCCGCTTCCTTCGGTGGGTCGGCATCGATCGAGCGGGGCCGCACCCGCGGCACCAGAGGTCCGGCGGTGCGGTCCCGGATGCAGCCCCACCACACCCCGGCGCCGTAGGCCACATCGTCGGCGACGGCGGCCAGGGACCAACGCACCGGGTCGAGCGGGGGATGCCGGCGCCACCACTCCACGAGTGGCGGCACCGCCACCAACATGGCGGCGGTGATCGCCCACCTTCCGGTTCCTCAGTGCGGCGACCACCAGTACCGGACCCCACAGCTCGGTCAACGCCCGGCCCAGTCCCACCGCCGTCCCGGCTGCGCCCTCGGCGCTCCAGCGCAGTGCCAGGGCGGTGGGAACGCCGAACCGGTGCACCTGCCGGGTCAGGGACAGCGTCGAGCCCGCCAGCAGGGCCAACGCCGCCACCGGCCGACGGGCCAGGACGGAGACGGTCACCGCGGTGGGCCACGGACGGAGTTCGACCGGGGCGAGCTGTCCCGGGTGCCGACGGGAGAGGGGCGCCGCCGAGGTCCCGTAGCGGAAGCGACGAGCCAGGAGCCCGGTCCACGACCGCGGCTCGCGGTGGGACACGATGACGGCGGGCTCGTAGCGGACCCTCCAGCCGTCGGCGAGCAGACGCCACACCAGATCGACGTCCTCGCCCACCCGCAGACTCTCGTCGAACCCGTCGCCCACGAGCGGCCATCCGGACCACCAGTGCCGCCGTGGGTACATAGCCCACCGCCCTGCCCGGGCCCACCTCACTGCGGCCGGTGCCCATGTCCAGTGCCGAGCGATGGGCCGAGTACCGGTTCAGCACCGACCGATCGGCCGTCGGCTCCGAGGGGTGGGGACGGATGCGGGGAGCCACCGCGGCCAGTTCGGGATCAGCGAACATCCACACCAGGTCGGCCAACCACCCCTCGGTCACCTCACAGTCGCTGTCCACGAACGCCACCAACTCGGTCGTGACCGAGGGGAGGGCGTAGTTGCGGGCGGCGCCGGGCCCGCCGTTGATGTCACGGTGCAACAAAGTGGCCCCGTGGCGGCCGCACACCTCGGCCAGCGCGTCCGGGTCCTCCGAGCCGTCGTCGACCACGACGACGGGCGGACCGGGCCCCAACGACCCGAGGCATCGGTCGAGGGACTCACTTCGGTCCCGAGCCGGCACCACCACGGTGACGTCGGGGCGCTCCGGCCGGTAAACGCCGGCGGCCCCGCCGCCTTCTGGTCCAGCCGCCTCCGGGGCCACGGGGTGGGCGAGGCCGGCCCCCACCAGCCGTCGGCCCAGTCGTCGGGTGGCCCCGGCGGGTCGCGCCCCCCCCAGCCAGGCCCGCAGGGCGTCGGCCCCGGGTCGACTGAGGACGATCAGTCGCCCCGGGTGGCCGCCGACCAGGACCGTCCCGTCGCGGAAGGACCGCACCGACGGGTCGAGGACCAGTCCGGATCCGTCCGACATCTCGGTCACGTCGCTACCGATCCCACTCGACGTAGGCGTCGGCTCAGTGCGAACGGCCGGTCACAGCGACAGTCCGCCGTCCACCGGGATGACCGCACCGGTGAGGGCGCCGGACTCGGTACCGGCCAGCCACACCAGGGACGCCGCCACCTCCTCGGGGGTCAGTAGTCGCTTGACCGGCTGCTGGTCGGCGAAGGAAGCGGGCGTCGGCCAGTCCGTAGAGGCGGGCGCTCTCGTCCAGCATGGCGGTGGCCGTCGAACCGGGACTGATGGCGTTGGCCGTGACGCCGCTGTCGGCCAGCTCGGCGGCCAGTCCCCGGACCAGTCCGGCCACCCCGGCCTTGGCCGCGCCGTAGGCCGACAGCATGGGGAGTCCCCGGGTGGCGGCGGCCGAAGCCACGGCCAGGAACCGCCCCGACCGCGGGGTGGGTCGGCGCAGCAGGGCCGGGATGCCCACCCGGGCGGCGTTGATCGGGCCCCCGAGGTCCACGTCGAGCACCGCATCCAACTCGTCGGTCGGGCATCTCCCACAGAGGTACGCCTCCGGCGATCACCCCGGCCACCGCCACCATGGCGTCGAGGCCTCCGAACCGCTCCTCGGCCTCGGCCACCGCGGCGCCGAGGGCTACGGGATCGGTGGTGTCGGCCAGTCGGGCGACGATCCGCCCGCCCTCCGCTCCCTCCGCTGCCTCGATGCCCCGGGTCGGGGAGCGGGGACAGGCGGTGCGAGGGCCAACGCCGCCGCCACCACGGCGTCGAGCTCGTCGGCCCGGCCCATCGGGTAGGGGAGCCGGGGATCGTCCGTGCCCAGGTCCACCGCCACCACCGACCATCCGGCCGCGGCCAGGCCCCGCACCGTGGCCGCTCCGATGCCCCGGGCCGCTCCGGTCACCACGGCCACCCGGCTCACGCCCGCATCCCGGCCACGACGCCATCCGGCGCCGATCGGCGCCACCGGCGCCACCGGCGCCACCGGCGCCACCGGCGCCACCGGCGCACGTCGCCCTGCCTGGGGCGATGCCGATGGCGCTCGAGTATCGCCAGGGTTGCCAGCAGACCGCTGACGGCTCGGTCGAGGAGGAGCGCTCCTTCCTCGGCGTCGGCGCCGGCCGGGTCACCGAGGACGCCGTTGGCACTGACCGGGCGGACGCCGTCGGCGCGGAGCAGGGGGAGGAGTTCGTCGAGGGGGCGCGTGTCCCCGGGCTCGGCCCGGTCGAGGTGTACCCGGTCCGGAGCGATGGCCAACATCAGCGACGTCTCGATCCGGCCGGCGTGGAGGTCGCCCGGCCATGACGGCGACCAGGCCGACACCGGGTGGCCCTCCTCGGCCAGGCGCCCCATGGCCCGGGCCACGGGGCCGGCGTTCCCCCCGTGGGCCGAGACCACCACCGTACGGGCGAAGTCGACGGCGGCCGAGCGGCCCAGCTCGAGCAGGAGGAGCGCGGTGGCGTCCTGGCCGATGGAGAGCGTGCCGGGGAAACCCTGGTGCTCGCCGCTGGAGCCGTAGGCCACCGCCGGTGCCACCGTGAGCCGCGGGTCGCGGGCCGCCGCCGCCTCGGCGATGGCCACGGCGATGTCGGTGTCGGTGGTGACGGGGAGATGGGGTCCGTGCTGCTCGGTGGAGCCCAGGGGGATGAGCAGCTCCCCCCGATCGGGCCAGGTCGGCGACGTCGGGCCAGGTCGACGTGGCCAGCCGCCTCATCGGGAGTCGCGCCGTGCGACGCGCCGTGCCGGCTGCCGGCCACGCGGCGCCATCGCAGTGCTCCATGGCGCCGGTCTCCGGGATCAGGCGCCGAGGCCGGATGCGGCCAGGGGGCTCTCGTCGCAGGGACGGTCCGGGGGTCGGGACGGTGTCGCCACGGTCGGCCGGTGGGCCGGCCCCATCGTCACCGGCACCGGCACGGTCACCGGCACCGGTCGGGTCGGCTTCGAGTGGTCGAGCGAGGGCTTGGGGGGCAGCGCCTCGCCCCGTCCGGCCAGGGCGTGCTCGCCGTGGCCGAGGACGCACTCGGGGTCCGGTCCGTCGAGTGGCAGTCCGGTGAAGAACTTGGCCGCCATGCAGCCGCCCCGGCACGAGTCGTAGTGCCCGCAGGAACCGCACGCCCCCGCGCTCTGGGGCCGACGGAGCTCGGTGAACAGATCCGAGTGCCGCCAGACCTCGGTGAATCCACCCGGTGACCGGACGTTGCCGGCCAGGAACTCGTCGTGGATGGCGAAGGGGCAGGCGTAGACGTCGCCCACCGGGTCCACCAGGCAGACCACCCGTCCGGCGCCGCACAGGTTCAGCCCCGGGAGCGACTCGCCGTAGCCGGCCAGGTGGAAGAAGGAGTCGCCGGTGAGGACGTCCTCGCCGTGGGCCAGCAGCCACTCGGTAGAGCTGGTGCTGCTGGTCGGCGGTGGGGTGCAGCTCGTCCCACACATCGGCGCCGCGGCCCGAGGGACGGAGGCGGGTCAGGCGGAGCTGGGCTCCGTACCGGTCGGCCAGTGCCTTGAAGTCGTCCAGCTGGTCGACGTTGTGCCGGGTGACCACCACCGACAGCTTGAAGCCGACGAAGCCGGCCCGGGCCAGCCGGTCCATGGCGCGTGACGGCGGTGTCGTAGGAGCCTGCACCCCGCACGGCGTCGTTGACGGCGGCCGTGGCCCCGTCCAGCGAGATCTGCACGTCCACGTAGTCGCTGGCGGCCAGCCGCTGCGCCACCTCGTCGGTGATGCGCGAGCCGTTGGTGGAGAACTTCACCCCGACGTGGTGGTCGGTGGCGTACTCCACCAGCTCCCAGAAGTCGGCCCGGATGGTGGGCTCGCCGCCCCCGATGTTGACGTAGAAGATCTGCATCCGTTCGAACTCGTCGATGACCGCCTTGCACTCCTCGGTGCTCAGCTCGTCGGGGATCCCGGCGACCGGAACTGGACAGGCAGTGGACGCAGGCCAGGTTGCAGGCGTAGGTCAACTCCCAGGTCAGGCAGATCGGTGCGTCGAGGCCCTGTTCGAACCGGTCGACCAGGCGGCCCGCCACCGCCGGTCGGCCCGGCGGCTCGGTGCCGGCGGCTCGTCGGTCAGGGTCACGATGCCTCCCGCTGGCAGATCATCCCGGACTCGGCCAGGGTGGCCGAGGGCCTGCTCGTAGCGGCCCAGCTCCTCGGGCGGGACCCCGGCGGCCCGACAGGCGTCGTGCCCGGTGGGCTGGTCGGCCAGCGACTCCACCACCGCCAGCAGGGTCCGGCTCTTCAGGAAGGAGAGGCGCCGGGTACCGAAGTGGTAGGCCAGTGCTCCGAACGACTCCGGCCGCAGGGACACCTGGGGGTGGAGCGTCCACGGCACGGAGCCGTCGAAGGCCACCGGACAGCCGGGGCGACGCGGGGTGGCACGGTGGCGATGCTCGACGGTTCCGGTAGGTGGGACGGTCCGGCCGGCTCAGTAGACGCCGCACATGCCGTCGATGGACACGTCCTCGACGAGCAGGTCCTCCTCGACCAGTCGGTCCTCGCCCCGGGGGCCCGGCTCGGCCCCGGTGGCTGACCGCGGCGAGTGGCCTCGAGGGGCTGTTCGGTGGGGGGCGTGGCGGTGGTGGTGACGGTCATGGGGCCTCCGGGAGTCGGCCGGCACAGGCCGGACGGGTGGTCGTTCCAATTTATAGCACTCGATGTCAAAATGGAAGCCTGATGGACGAGCCGCAGGGCGGAATGGAGTGAGAGCGGCCCCGGGGCCGCCGCGCGGGCAGGCGGCCCAGCACCACCCGGCGAGGACGTGGCCCGGGTGGCCCTCGACCTGTTCAACCGCCAGGGGTACGACGAGACCACGGTGGACCAGATCGCCGCCGCCGTCGGGCGTCAGCCGGCGCACCTTCTTCCGCTACTACGAGTCCAAGCGGGACGTGGTGTGGGGGGAGTTCGACGCCGAGCTGGTCCGGCTGCACGACCAGCTGGACGGAGGCGCCGCCGGACCGTCCCATGATGGACGTCCTCCGCCTGGCGGTCATGGCCACCAACCGGTTCGGGGCCGGGGAGCTCGACGAGCTGCGGATCCGCATCGGCCTGATCAGCACGGTGCCCACGCTGGTGGCCCACTCCGCCGTCCGCTACGCCGAGTGGTGTCAGGTGGTGGCCGGGTTCGTGGCCCGACGGTCGGGGGCGCGACCCGACGACCTCGGCCCCCAGACGGTGGCGCGGGCCGCGCTCGGTGCGGCCATGGCCGCCTTCAGCTGCTGGGCCGCCGACGGCGCGGACGACGACCTTCCCGCCGAGGTGGACCGGGCGTTCCGACTGCTGGCCGTCCGGATTCGACGAGGAGCCGCTCCGCCGGTGAGCCGCCGACATACGAGCGATCGTTGGGGAGCGGGAGGATGACGGCCCGGCTCGGGCGGTGCAATTGGCGGTCGACCGGTCGCCGCCCGGGATTGCGGTGGTGCCAGGCGCGACCACTATTCTGTCGGCACCCCGCCGACCCGACCGGAGAGTGAACGTGGCGTTCGACCTTGCCGCCCTGATGGCAGAGCACCAGGGCCAGAGCTTCGACCTGCATTCGCAGTTCATGAACCCGCAGTTGGTCAAGGTGCTGAAGACCCTGGGGTTCGACCGGCAGTACGTCGGGGCCGAGGGCTCCTATCTGATCGACGACCACGGCGACCGGTACCTCGACTTCCTCTCGGGGTTCGGGGTCTTCGCCCTGGGCCGCGAGCCATCCGGTGATCAAGGACGCCCTGCACCAGGCCATCGAGGCCGACCTGCCCAACCTGGTCCAGCTGGACTGCGCCCTGCTGCCCGGCGCTGTTGGCCAAGGCCCTGGTGGAGCGGTCCCCACTGGGGATCGAGCGGGTGTTCTTCGCCAACTCGGGCGCCGAGACGGTGGAGACGGCCATCAAGTTCGCCCGGTGCTCGACCGGACGTGACCGCATCCTCTACTGCGACCACGCCTTCCACGGGCTGACCAACGGTGCCCTGTCGCTCAACGGGGGCAAGGAGTTCCGCCAGGGCTTCGGGCCACTGCTGCCCCAGTGCGACCAGGTTCCCTTCGGTGACATCGACGCCCTGCGCCGAGCAGCTGCGCCAGGGCGACGTGGCCGCCTTCGTGGTGGAGCCCATCCAGGGCAAGGGCGTCTACATGGCCCCGGCCGCCTACTGGACCGAGGTCGAGGCCCTGTGCCGGCAGCACGGCACGCTGCTGGTCATGGACGAGGTGCAGACCGGGATGGGCCGGACCGGTCGCTTCTTCTGCCACCAGCACTGGGACCTGCACCCGGACATCATCACCGTGTCCAAGGCCCTGTCGGGGGGGTACATGCCGGTCGGGGCGGTCCTGTACCACCTCCAAGGTGTTCGACGGCGTCTACAGCACCATGGACCGGGCCGTGGTGCACTCGTCGACGTTCTCGAAGAACCAGCTGTCCATGGTGGCCGGCCTGGCCACGCTGCAGGTGATGGACGACGAGGACATCGTGGGCCGGGCCGCCCGCAACGGTGCCCGGATGATGGAGGCCCTGCAGCCGCTGGTGGACAAGTACGAGCTGCTCCACGAGGTCCGGGGCATGGGGCTGATGATCGGGCTGTCGTTCGGGCCGCCCGAGTCCCGCGGCGGGCGGGCCCGGTTCCGCATGATGGAGCTGGCCCGCAAGGGGCTGTTCTCCCAACTCATCGTGTTCCCGCTGTTCCACCGCCACCGGATCCTGACCCAGGTGGCGGCGGACAACGTGAACATCATCAAGCTGCTGCCCCCGCTGATCATCGGCGACGCGGAGATCGACCACTTCGTCACCGCCCTCGACGACGTCCTGGCCGACGCCCACCGCAGCTCCGGCCTGCTGGTCGAAGTGGGGACGTCCATGGCCCGCAACACCCTGCGGGGCCGACGCCGCACGCCGGTGCTGGCCGACACCCGCGTCCTGCCGTTCGTGACCGCGCCGACCCGCCGGTCCCGACCCTGGAGCCCGGCGACCGGGTGCTGGTGACCGGAGCGGCCGGGTTCATCGGCTCGTCGGTGGCCCGGGAGCTGTCCGGCCGTGGCGCCCGGGTGGTGGCGCTGGTGGAGCCGGGCGGTGATCGACGCCAACCTCGAGGGTCTGGACGTCGAGGTGGTGTCCGGCGATCTGCGGGACGCCGATGCGGTGGCCAAGGCCGCCGACGGCTGCCGGATGGTCTTCCACATCGCCGCCCTCTACCGGTTCTGGGCCAAGGACCCCGAGCGACTTCTACGACATCAACGTCAACGGGACCCGCACGGTGCTGGACGCCGCCCGGCCGGCCGGCTGCGAGCGCCTGGTCTACACCTCCACCGTCGGGACCCTCGGACTGCACGGCGCCACCACCGAGGACCCGGTCGACGAGACCTCCTACGCCCACATCGACCACCTGTTCGGGGGGTACAAGCAGTCCAAGTACGTCGCCGAGCACGAGGTGCTCCGGGCCGGTGCCGAGGGTCTGCCGGTGGTGCTGGTGCAGCCGACCACCCCGGTGGGTCCCCGTGACCGGGGCCCGACGCCCACCGGTCGGACGGTGCTCGAGATCCTCAACGGCCGGTTCCCCGGTTATGTCGACACCACGCTTGAACATCGTCGACGTGGAGGACGTGGCCCACGGCCACATCCTGGCCGCCGAGCGGGGGGCGGTGGGACGGAGCTACATCCTCGGGGGGGAGAACCTCACCCTCCGCCAGGTGCTGGCGGCCTTGGCCGCGGCCACCGGGGTCACCGCCCCCACCCGGGAGTTCCCCGGCAGCTTCGCCCTGGTGGCCGCCCACCTCTCCGGGCTCATCGAGGGTCGGCTGCTCCGCCGGGAGCCGACCATCCCCCTCGAGGCGGCCAAGATGTCGACCACCCACATGTCCTTCGACGACCGCCGGGCCCGGACCGAGCTGGGCTACACCTCGCGGCCGGCCGCCGAGGCCCTGACCCGGGCCGCCCACTGGTTCGTGGACGCCGGCTACGTGAAGCCCGAGCGGGCCGCCGCCTTCGTCTGGGCGGACTGATCCGGCCCGGGCTCCCGGGCCCCGGGGGAGTGATCCGCGGCCTGGCTAGGGTGACACCATGCGCCTGGTGATCGGCTCCGACCATGCCGGCTTCGTCGCTGAAGGCGGCGGTGGTCCGCCACCTCGAGGAGGCCGGCCACGAGGTCGACGACGTCGGGACCTTCTCGGTCGAGCCCGTCGACTACCCGCCGATCTGTGCCGACGTGGCCCGGCGGGTGGTCCGGGGCGAGTGGCGACCTGGGCATGGTCATCGGGGGGAGCGGCCAGGGCGAGGCCATCGCCGCCAACAAGGTCCACGGGGCCCGGGCCGCCCTGTGTCACGACGAGTACACCGCCCGGCTGGCCCGCCAGCACAACGACGCCAACGTGCTGTCGGTGGGGGCCCGGATCGTGGCCACCGAGCTGGCCCTCGACATCCTCGACGTCTTCCTCGCCACCGCGTTCGAGGGCGGACGGCACGTGGCCCGCATCGACGAGCTGCTCGCCATCGAGACCGAGGAGGCCGCGGCCGGCGCCGCCGCTCCGCCGCTACCGCACCGCGCGCCGCCACCACCGACGGCGGTGCCCGACCGGCCCGGTGCGACCGGGCCGGAGCGCCCGACCCGGCGGACCCGGCTCCGGTGCGGTACGTGGCCGACGCCGTGGTGCCCTGTGACCGGCCCGGGCACGGTGCTGCGCCCCGGGGTGGTCGAGGTGGCCGGTGACACCGTCACCCATGTGGGCCCGGCCGGTTCGTCGCCCGGCGGCAGGCCGGTGCGGGAGGTCCGGGTGCACGGCGCGCTCCTGCCCGGGTCTGGTCAACGTCCACTGCCACTCGCCCATGACCCTGTTCCGGGGCTCGGGGGAGAACCTGCCCCTCCACCGGTGGCTCAACGAGGTCCTCTGGCCCCAGGAGGCCCACCTGACCGAGGACGACGTCTACTGGGGGATGACCCTGGCCGCGGCCGAGCTGCTGCGCTTCGGCGTCACCACCACCTGCGAGGCCTACTTCTTCGAGGACGCGCTGGCCGACGCCGTGATCGACGCCGGATCCCGGGCGGTGATCACCCCGGGAGTGCTGCAGCTGCCCGGCCGAGTCCGGCGACGGGGACTGGTGGGCTCCGCCGCACCGACCAGATCGTCGACTTCCACGCCCGGCGACACGGCGAGCGCGGCCGCATCGAGGTGGGCTTCGCGCCGCACGCCGCCTACACCGTGCCGCTGCCCGGTGCTGGTCCACATCGCCGAGGCGGCCCGGGAGCTCGACGCCCTGTTCCACATCCATCTGGCCGAGACCGAGGAGGAGTGCCGCCGGTTCGCCGACCGAGCACGGGGACTCGACCCCGGCCGTGCTGGCCGAGGCCGGGGTGCTGGGCGGGCGGGTCCTGGCCGCCCACAGCATCTGGCTGTCTCCGAGCCGACATCGACTGCTACCGGCAGTTCGACGTGGCCGTGGCCCACTGTCCCCAGAGCAACGCCAAGCTGGCCTCGGGGGTGGCTCCGCTGGTCGAGCTGCTGGCCCAGGGCATCCGGGTGGGGCTGGGAACCGACGGTCCGGCCTCCAACAACGACCTCGACCTGTGGGAGGAGATCCGGCTGGCCGCCATGTTGGCCCGGCTCCGCCAGCGGGACGCCGGCGCCCTGCCCGCCGCCGCCGCCCTGGACCTGGCCACCCGGGGCGCGGGCCGGGCGCTCGGTCGGCCCGACCTCGGTGTGCTGGCGCCAGGTGGCGCGTGCCGACATGGTGGCGGTCCGCCTCGACGATCCGGCCTTCGTGCCCCTGCTGGAGGACGACCAGATGATCGAGCACCTGGTGTGGTCGGCCTCCAGCCGCCTGGTCACCGACGTGTGGGTGGCCGGGGTGCCGGTGGTGGCGGCGGGGGAGTGCCTCACCGTGGACGTCGAACGGGCGCGCCGCGAGGTGGAGTCCCGGGCCCGCAGGCTCCGCTTGTCGGTACAGTGACCGGCCCACTTGTCGGTGGAGTGACCGGCCCAGGCGGCCGGCCTGCCGCTGATCAGAGGCGGGCCAGGTAGGCGGCCATCTTCTCGAAGCTGGACTCCATGCCGGCCCGGGCCTCGGGCGAGCGGAACATCTCGGGCACGTTGGTCTGGTGGGTGGTCGTCTCGCACCGACCGTCACCGAGGTCCGCAAAGATGATGGACGTCGTCATCCCGCCCTCGACGTCCTTCTCGCTCCAGACCAGCTTCTCCGGTGGGTCGATCTCGACGTAGACGCCGCGGGACGGGTACTCGGCACCGTCGGCATCGTTCACCATGATGGTCTCGAACACGCCACCGGGACGGAGGTCGATGGTGATGTTGTCGATCGGCGTGCTCATGCCGGCCGGGCCCCAGAAGTGCGTCAGGTGCTCGGCGGTGGTCAGGCATTCGAACACCAGCTCCGCGGGGCGTCCCAGGTTCGTACGTAGGTGAGCTCCCCCAGGTTGGGGTGGGCGTCGGTCATGACGGTTGCTCCTTGTGGGTCGTCGGGTCGGTCGGAAGGGCTGTCGTTCGGTCTGTCTTCCGGTCTGTCGCTTGGTCTGTCGTCCGATCTGCACCGGTGTCCGTCGTTCGATGCCCCGGGGCTGTCGCCTCGGGGCGGGGGGCCCGGCGCTGGAGGTCCACCAGGTGCGCCTCGAGCTGGTCGAACCGTTCCCCCCAGATCCGCCGGTGCCGCTCGATCCACTCGACGGCGTTGTCGAGCGGCTCGGCCTCGAAGCGACAGGGACGGAACTGGGCGTCGCGGCGGCGGGTGATCAACCCGGCCCGTTCCAGGACCTTGAGGTGCCTCGAGATGGCCTGCAGGCTCACGTCGAAGGGGGCGGACAGCTCATTCACCGTGGCCTCGCCGGTGGTCAGACGGCTCAGGATGGCCCGGCGGGTGGGATCGGCGAGGGCGGCGAATGTCGTACTGAGCGGGTCGATGGTCTGCATATTCAATGGATTAGTTGTTTAACCAATATGTTAAGTATGGACACGGAGGAGACCGCTGTCAAGGTCCGATCCTCGGGCTCCCCCCGGGCTCGGCCCGGGCCGGTGGTAGGAAGGTCCCGGTGGACGGGCACGGAGCAGAGGACCAGGCGGCGGGGCGGGCGCATACCCGCCAGGCCTACGACCGACTGGCCCCGGTGTGGTCGGCGACCACCGACGACGGCCCCTTCAACGGATGGCTGGAGCGACCGGCCCTGCGTTCGCTGGTGCCGATGCCGTTGACCGGCACGAGGGTGCTCGACGCCGGCTGCGGGTCGGGGGCCCAGTGCGAGTGGCTGTCGGCGCAGGGGGCCGATGTGGTGGGCGTGGACCTGAGCCCGGCCATGGTGGCCGAGACCCGCCGCCGCTGCCACGATCGGGGGACCTTCGTGGTGGCCGACCTGGGCGAGCCCCTGGCTTTCGGGCCCCGGAGCGTCGACGGGATCACCTGTTCCCTGGTCCTGCACTACCTCCAGGACTGGCGACCGGCCCTGCGGTCATTTGCCACCGTGCTCCGGCCCGGCGGGTGGATGGTGGTCTCGCTCCACCATCCCTTCGGCCCGCCGTTGCCGGGCGAGGAGGGTGGCTACTTCGACACCGAGCTGGTCAGCGACACCTGGCAGAAGGGCGAGGTCACCGTCACCCAGCGGTTCTGGAAGCGGCCGCTCTCGGCCGACCTCAACGACTTCGCCGACGCCGGCTTCGTCGTCGAGCGCGTGGTGGAGGCTCAGCCGTCGGCCGAAGCCCTCCAACGGTTCCCCGAGGAGCTGGGCCCGGTGGTGGGCGTCCCGTGGTTCATCGTCTACCGGCTCCGGCTTACCGCCCCGGCGTAGCCCCTCAGCCCGCCGGTGCGTGGTGTTGATCGGCGAACCGGGCCGCGCCGGTGGCGAACCGGCTGATGAGCCTGGCGATCACCACCACCATCAGGCGTCCGGTCCCGGGAATCTTCTCGTCGAACGTCGCCGACCATGTGATCACGGTGCCCGTCCCGTCGGGCCGGCACGTCACGTCGGCCCGGTAGTGACGGACCGGGAACCCCTTCACGATGGCATAACCCAGATGGTGGGGTGGGTCGTAGGCCACCACCTCCTCAGTCGAGCCGATGCCGTGGTTGGAGAACCGACGCAGGGCGCCGACCCCGTCGGGTACCGGCTCGCCGTCCCGCACCAGTTCGGACCGGTCGAGGAACGACCACTCCTTCCACCGGTTGGCCTCGCCGATAAGGGGCCAGACCTCCTCCACCGGGGCCGACGAACGGGCCCGGGCCTCGGTGGACCACCGCCCCCGTGGTCCCGCCGATCCGGTGACGGCGGGGTCGGTCATCCCTCGACGTGGGCCTTCAGGGCCTCGAGCGACTGCTGGTAGACGCCGACCATCAGATCGGCCATCTCGTCCGGCGTGGCCTCGACCTCCCAGGTGACGTGCGACGTCTCGCCTGTCGGGGTGACGGTGATGACGGCCTGGTGGCTCTCGACTGGCGCCCCGTCGGCGATGGTGTAGGTGATGGACCGGCCGGCGTCGTCCCTGGCCACCAGCCGCTCGGTAATGGTCATCCCCATGGTGGCCAGGATCCGGTCGTCGCCCTCCACCCGGCACGACTCGATGCCCGGCATCCACGAGCCGATGTCGCCGAAATCGCCGGCCACCTTCCATACCTGGTCCGCCGACGCGTTGATGTCGATGGCTGCTGTCCCTGATCCCATGGTTGTCCCCAGTCGTTCGGTGGGCGTTGGTGGCCGGTGGCGGGTGCCCCGGCCTCCGCGGCGAGCACGGCGTGGCCCTGATGGTAGGCGCGGCCGGTGGCGGATCGCACCACTAGCCTCGGCCCCTGTGACCGACACCGCCGCCGCCCTCTTCGTGCCCGACGGCGATCATCTGGTCCCTACCGACTATTCCCGGGGCCCGTGGTCTCCGTCTGCACTCCACGGCGGACCGGTGGCCGCCCTCGTGGCCCGGGCGGCCGAGGCCGTCGAGGAGGGCGAGGACCTGGAGCTGGTGCGCATCACCCTCGAGCTTCTCCGCCCGGTGCCGCTGGTGCCCCTTCGCGTCACCAGTGCGGTGGTGCGACCGGGCCGGAAGGTCCAACTCATCGACACCGTGGTCGAGGCCGACGGGGTGGCGGTGGCCTGGTCGCGGGCGCTGCGCATCCGGGTGGCCCGGGGCGAGTCCCCCCTGCGCCCGACGGTGCCCGAGGACGCCGCACCCCGACCTCCGGCGGCGGGGATGGCGCCACCGGCGATCCCCGGCGAGCACCGCGCCTTCCACAGCGAGGGAGTGGCGATGCGCTACCTGAGCGGCGGGTTCGAGCGTCCGGGCCCGGCGACGGTCTGGATCCGACTGCAGGTCCCGGTGGTACTGGGCGAGCAGCCCTCCCCGTGGCAGCGGGCCGCCGCCGCCGCCGACTTCGGCAACGGGGTCGGCGCCGAGCTCCCCTTCGGGTCGAACCTGTTCATCAATCCTGACCTCACCGTCTCGGTCCACCGCCCTCCGGTGGGGGAGTGGGTGTGCCTCGACGCCCGCACACGGTTCGGGACTCCGGGGATCGGCGCGGCCGAGTCGGAACTGTGGGACGAAGAGGGGCGCATCGGCCGGGCCGTCCAGAGCCTGCTGGTGGAGGCGGCCCCATGACCGCACCGCCGGCCGGGGCGGAGCCCGTGGCCCCCTCCGTCGCCGACCTGTTGGTGGCCCGGGCCGGGGACGACCACACCGGGCTCCGCTTCGAGGATGCATCGTGGAGCTGGCGCCAGGTGGTGGCCGAGAGTGCCGAACGGGCCTCACTCATCGGCTCACGGGCCGATGGTCCGGGGGATCCGGCCGGGGTCGCCCCCGGCCCGCTCCACATCGGGGTGCTCCTCGGCAACGTCCCCGAATACCTCTTCTGGCTGGGCGGTGCGGCCCTGGCCGGTGCCGTGGTGGTCGGCATCAACTCCACCCGACGGGGCGACGCCCTGGCCGGCGACATCCGCCGCACCGACTGTCGACTGGTGGTGACCGATGCCGCCGGCGCCGCGCTGCTCGACGGCCTGGACCTGGGCGTGGCCACCGATCGGATCGTCCGCGTCGACCTCCCCGATTTCGCCGCCACTCTCGAGGTCCACCGTGGCACCGACCCCCGGGCCATCGTGGCGGCGTCGTCACCGGGGCCCGGGGACCTCTTCCTCCTGCTGTTCACCTCCGGGACCACCGGTGACCCCAAAGCGGTGCGCTGCACCCAGGGGCGGTTGGCCTCCATCGGCGCCCGGGCCGCTGAGGGCTACGGCTTCCAGCGCGACGACGTGGCCTACTGCACCATGCCCCTGTTCCACGGCAACGCCCTCATGGCCCTGTGGGCACCGTCGCTGGTGGTCGGGGCCACGGTGGCGTTGGCCCGCCGGTTCTCGGCCTCGGGCTTCGGGGCCGACGTCCGCCGTTTCGGTGCCACCACCTTCACCTATGTGGGGAAGGCGCTGGCCTACGTGCTGGCCACGCCCCCGGCTGCCGACGACGCCACCACCACCCTGCGTCGGGGCTTCGGGACCGAGGCCTCGTTGGCCGACCTGGCCGCGTTCGAGCGGCGCTTCGGCTGTGTGCTCACCGAGGGGTACGGATCGAGCGAGGGCGGGGTGGCCATCACCCGTTCCCCGGACACGCCCATCGGGGCCCTCGGCCGCCCCTACGAGGACGTGGTGGTCCTCGACCCGGACACCGTGGCCGAATGCCCCCCGGCCGAGTTCGACCCCACCGGCCGCCTGGCCAACGGAACGGTCGCCATCGGCGAGATCGTGAACCGCAGCGGTCACAGCGGCTTCGAGGGCTACTACGGGGACGAGGATGCCAGCGCGGCCCGGACCCGGAACGGCTGGTACTGGACCGGGGACCTGGCCTACCGGGACGAGGAGGGCTTCTTCTACTTCGCCGGTCGGCGGGGTGACTGGATGCGGGTCGATTCGGAGAACCTGACCGCCGGCCCCATCGAGCGGGTCCTCGTCCGCTACGACCGGGCGGCCACGGTGGCGGTGTACTCGGTCCCCGACCCCAGCTCGGGGGACCAGGTCATGGCGGCCGTCGAACTGCTTCCGGGCCAGGTCTTCGAGCCCGCTGATTTCACGGCCTTCCTGGCCGCCCAGCCCGACCTCGGGACCAAGTGGGTCCCGGCCTTCGTGCGGGTGACAGGGGCCCTGCCCCAGACGGCCAGCGGCAGGGTGACCAAGGACCCGCTCCGACACGACGGCTGGTGGATCGGCGACGACCCCGTCTTCCGCCGCCGTGGGGCCACGCTGGACTACCTCCCCATGGACGAGTCCGACCGGCGGTCGTTGCGGGCCGAGTATCGAGCGGCACCGCCGCGAGCACCTTGTCGGCGGCTGAGCCACCGGGCCGCGCCCCGGCGCCTGCCCGCCCCGGCTGGGGCCGCATCACCGACAGCATCACCAGGGCCATCGACCGTGTGGACCATTTCCAGCAGCGCCGACCGGTGACCGCTGTCCCCTGTGCGGTGGTGCGCAAGTACTCCGACGACCAGGCCGGCCAACTGGCCGCCCAGATCTCCCACGCCGCCTTTCTGGCCGTGTTCCCCCTGCTGCTGGTGTTGCTGACCCTGGTCGGCGTGGTGCTGCACGGACACCCCGGACTGCAGGACGACATCATCAACTCGGCCCTCCGCCAGTTCCCGGTACTGGGATCCGACCTCAAGAAGAACGTCCACCAGCTGTCCACCTCCAACCGGGTGGCCCTGGTGGTCGGGACCCTGTGGCTGCATCTACGGATCCATGCGCCTGAGCCGGGCCTCGCAGACCATGATGGCCAAGGTCTGGGACATCCACCGGGACGACCTGCCCGACTTCTGGCATTGGATCCCCCGTGCCGCCGGCTTTCTGGTCGTGCTGGGCATCGGCTTCCTCGTCGGAGGTGCGCTGGCCGGCCTGGGTGCGTTCGGCCGGTTGGGGAGCTTCTCCTCCTGGGTCGGCCTGGTGCTCTCACTGGTGGTCAACGTCCTCATGTACTGGGGGGCGTTCGCCATCGTGGTGCACATCCCCCGCCAGGATCGGGCCGTCTGGCCGGGCGCGGTGATCGGGGGGGTGGGGTGGACGCTCCTGCAGTTCGCCGGGGCCCAGTTGGTCAGCCACCAGCTTCGCCATCTCTCCAATCTCTACGGGACGTTCGCCACCATCCTCGGGCCTCATCTGGTGGATCGCCCTCGGGGCCATGATCACCGTCTACGCGGCCGAGGCCAATGTGGTGCTGACCCGGCACCTCTGGCCACGCCCCATCCGCCGGATCCGTGGCGGCCGCGAACCGGCCGGAGCGGAGCACGCGGACGGATCCGAACTGGCGGCACCCGACCCGCAGCCGGCCGACCCGCAGCCGGCCGACCGCTCCGGCTGAGCGCGGCCGTGCTCAGCGCTCGATCAGGGCCGTCGGTCCTGTCGGAATGCCGTCCGACCCGGCCGTGCGGTCGGTGCCACCACCCCCGCCGCCAACGCCGACGCCGTCAATGGGAGAGCCAGGCATCCGGGTCGGTGGTCAGCTTGTGGACCGAGGGCGGGAGCGTCCCCGAGACGATATCGGCGATGGTCACCTGCTCCAGCACGGACCGGAGGCTGGCCCGCACGGCCACCCACACCTCCTGGAGCCGTTCGGCCGGGCCCTCGTAGGTGGCGGCCTCGGGCCTCAGGCCCCGCACCTCGGCCAGGGGACCGTCGAGCGGGCGGATCACCTCGGCCACGGTGATCTCGGACGACGGTCGGGCCAGCCGGTACCCGCCTTCGGCCCCGCGTTGGCTGAGCAGCAGTCCGGCGCGGCGCATGTCGTTCAGGATGCTCTCGAGGAACTTGGCCGGGAGACCCTGGGAGTTGGCCAGCGTCTCTGCGGTCACCGGGCGCCCGTCGGCATCGGCCAGCGTGCACAGGGCCCGCACGGCGTAGTCCACCTTGGCCGAGATGTACATGGGGGGATTCTGTCAGAGGATCCACCCGTCCGTGCCCGATGGTCGCCTCCATCGGGCTCTCGGCACCCCCGTGGATGACGCTCCGCCTCCCGGGAGGGCACCGACGGGGGGTGTCGGTGCCCCGGAAGGGGACGGCGGAGGTATGCCGGCGGGGCCGGGGAGGTCCGGATCCCGGCTCGGGTCCCGGGGTCTACCCGGCTCCCGCGGCAACGGCCTGGGCCCAGGTGTAGCTGAGCGTGGGGAGCGGTCCCGTGGCCAGGACGAGCAACTCGGCGTCGGACTCCCACCCGGTGGAGGTGGTGCCGTAGGCCTCGCCCGCGCCCATGAGGAGGGTCCCCCCGTACTGCGTCTGATAGTCGGTCAGGGAGAGGATGTTGTCCCGGTGCCCCCAGCAGCCGGGCTGCCCGGCCGCCGTGCAGTCGATGTTCCCGCTGCCGACACCGTCGTCGTACATCCAGAAGTAGTTGGAGCCGAGGGGATTGCCGTTCTCGGCCCAGTTGCTGGCCCAGGCCACCAGGTGCAGGCCGGCGGGCACCTGGGTGGGGCCGGGGTCGGTGTTGGTCTGGGCGCCGCTCAGGGCGTCGGCGCTGAAGGTGTCGACCAGACCGATGAAGGGGGGTAGGCCGCGGTCGACTCGTTCGATGTCGGTGATCACGAACATCTGTTGCGCCGGGGTGAGAGCGTTGAAGTTCTGGGGCAGGTGCATGGCGCCCAGACCCTCGGCGCTCCGGGCGTTGGTGGTGGCCTGGATGACGTTGGACATACAGGTCGAGCCGGTGTTGTGCGGGTAGCAGGAGTTGAGGAAGTTCGGCGACGGGGGCACATTGGCGGCAGGGTTGCTCAGGGCCGCACTGGTGGCCGCGGCCGGGCTGACCAGCGATCCGAGGAAGGGAGCGGCGCCGAAGCTGAAGAGGCCACCGTCGGAGGCCACCGTCCAGTAGCCGGTGCCCGGCCGGTGCAGGGCCACGGTGACCATCCGGGCGTTGAGCGGTGAGCCACCCATCGAGCCGAGGAACGGTGCGTCGCCGAAGCTGAAGATCCCTCCGTCCGAGGCCACCATCCAGTAGCCCCCGCCATCGGCGGTGGCGGCCATGCCCACGATGGGCTGGTTCAGGTGGATGTTGCCGGTGGAGCCGTGGAAGGCGGCATCACCGAAACTGAACACACCCCCGTCGGAGGCCACCAGCCAGTAGCCCCTTCCGTCGGCGGTGGCGGCCATGCCCACGATGGGCTGGTTGAGGTGGATGTTGCCGGTGGAGCCGTAGAAGGTGGCGTCGCCGAAGCTGAAGATCCCGCCGTCGGAGGCGACCATCCAGTAGCCCTGGCCGTCGGCGGTGGCGGCCATGCCCACAATGGGCCGGTTGAGGTGGATGTTGCCGGTGGAGCCGTGGAAGGCGGCATCACCGAAACTGAACACACCCCCGTCGGAGGCCACCAGCCAGTAGCCCTGGCCGTCGGGGGTGGCGGCCATGTCGACGATGGGTCGGTTGAGATGGATGTTGCCGGTGGAGCCGTAGAAGGCGGCGTCACCGAAGCTGAACACGCCCCCGTCGGAGGCCACCTGCCAGTAGCCGCGTCCGGTGGGCGTGGAGGCCATGCCCACGATGGGCTGGTTGCTTCCGCCGTCGCTGTGGGGGGGACCGTCGCTCACCGAGCGGTGGACTCCGGTGGTCGACCCCGTCGACGCCGCCGATCCCGATGGGCCGGACAGCCCGGCACCGGTAAGGGCGAGGGCCGCCACCACCAGGCACGAGGCGAACACCACGACAGGAGTCGCATTCCGCCCCAGGGACCGCACGAGGCCGCGACGGAGGACGCTGCGAGCCGCCAATGCCGCTGCTGCGGCGATCGCCACCGTTGTCCAAGTCTGCGTGATCATGCCCCGATTGATCCGCACCGGCTAGGTCAAGACACACCGAACACCCGAGCGGACCGCCCCTACCTCCTCGGGGTGGATATCGACCCCTTGACCCGGTCGCTTGAGGGGAGATTGCCGCCCGGTTCGCCCCTTCTCGGCCCCCCCGTCGCCCGCCGGTGCCATCCGGCCCCCTCGCCACCCGACCCGACGGCCGGCCCCGGCCCCGGCCCCGGCCCCCGGAGCCGACCGCGGATCCCGCCTGGGCCCTCCCTGCGCTAGCCCTGGAGCCGCTCGGCCAGGCGTTGGCGGTGGCCCGGCCACTCACGGTCCAGCATGGAGTAGACGGCGGTGTCCCGCACCCCACCGTCGGCGGCCGGACGCTCGGCCCGGACGACCCCGTCGAGTGCACAGCCCAGGCGCTCGATGGCCCGGCGTGACCGGGCGTTGCGGGCGTCGGTCTGGATACGCACCACCCGGACCTCCCACTCCTCGAAGGCGTACCCCATCATCAGCAGCTTGGCCTCGGTGTTGATCGGGGTCCGCTGGGCCGACGGGTCGAGCCAGGTGTACCCGATACAGGCCACGTCGGGCCGGCCCGGGCGCCGGGAGGCATCGGTTCCCGGGGAGTGCTCGGCCCAGTTCCAGGTGGCCAGATCGTAGAAGCGGGTCGATCCGACGATGCGGCTGGTCGGCCACGCTCCAGGTGACGAAGGGCTCGTGGGCGCCGGTCGCCCGCTTGGCCAGGGCCCTGTCCACGTAGGCCGTCATTCCCGGCCGGTCGTCGGGGATCGGGGTGTAGTCGAAGGTGGACCGGTCCGATCGGGCCGCGGCCAGCAGGCCGTCGATGTGCTCAGGGCCCATGGGCAGGAGACGGACGAAGCGACCGTCGAGGGAGAAGGGTTCGGTCACGGGTTCGGTCACGGGTTCTGTCAGTTCGGTCATGGGTCCAGTGGTCGGCTACTTCAGCAGTTTGGACAATCGTCGGTCGGCCAGTGGCTTCCCTCCGGTCTGGCAGGTGGGGCAGTACTGCAGGGACTTGGTGGCGAACGAGACCTCCCGGATGGTGTCTCCACAGGTCGGGCAGGCCTCGCCGGTCCGGCCGTGTACTGCCATGGCCCGTTTCTTGTCGCCCTTGAGATCGGACAGGTCGACGCCCGAAGCCCGCTCCACCGCCTCGGACAGCACGCCGGTGACGGCGTCGTGCAGCCGGACCACTTCGGCGGGGTCGAGGCGGCCGGATTTCTTGTAGGGCGAGAGCCGGGCCCGGTGCAGGGCCTCGTCGGAGTAGGCGTTGCCCACCCCGGCGATCAGCGACTGGGTGGTGAGGGCGCTCTTGAGGGTGGACGACGTGGAGTCGAGCAGTTCGGTCAGCCGTTCCACGGTGAATTCGGGGCTGAGCGGGTCGACACCCAGCTCGGCCAGGGGACCGACCTCCTCGGGAGCGGTGACCACCCACAGGGCCAGGCGTTTCTCTGTTCCCATCTCGGTGACGTCGAACCCGGCCCCGTCGTCCAGGCCCACCCGGAGGGCGATCGGGCTGCGGCCCGGCTTGATGGCCGTGGAGGAAAGCGTCTCGTACCAGCGGATCCAGCCGCCGAGGGCCAGATGGACCACCAGCCACAGGCCGTCGGCGTCGATGCAGACGAACTTGCCCCGCCGCTCCACGCCCTGAACGGTCCGTCCCACCAGGTCGTCCAGCGGGGGTGCCACCGTCTTCAGGGCGGCGAACGACGTCAGTCGGCACCGGTCGATGCGTCGTCCGGTCATCCGCCGGGACAGGCCGGCGGTCAGAGCTTCCACCTCGGGGAGTTCGGGCACGGGTCAATTGTGGACCCTCGGCGCCCGTAGTATCACCTCCACCCTCCACCCGACCGGTTCCGGCCTCCCACGCCGACACCCACCGACCCGTCTGACCCGATCCGACGCCTACCGATCCGACCCGCCCGAAAGGATGTACCCGTTGTTCCGCCCGGTACCCGCCGAAGCCGATTTCACCGCCCTCGAGGCCGATGAGCTGGCTCGATGGTCGGAGCACCACGTCTTCGAGCGTTCGGTCGCGCTCCGGGAGGGGGCGGAGCCGTGGGTGTTCTACGAGGGCCCTCCCACCGCCAACGGGCGACCGGGCCTCCACCACGTGTGGGCCCGCGTCTACAAGGACCTGTTCTGCCGTTACCGGACCATGCGCGGCTATGCGGTGCCCCGCCGGGCCGGGTGGGACACCCACGGCCTCCCGGTGGAGGTCGAGGTGGAGAAGCAGCTGGGCATCACGGCCAAGCACCAGATCGAGGAGCAGGTGGGCATGGCCGAGTTCACCCGGCTCTGTCGCCAGTCGGTGCGCAACTACGTCGACGAGTGGAAGACCCTCACCGAGCGCATCGGCTTCTGGGTGGACATCGACGCCGCCTACTGGACCTTCTCGCCCGAGTACGTGCGAGTCGGTGTGGTCGAATCTGAAGAACCTCTGGGACCAGGACCTCCTCTACGAGGACATCAAGGTGGTCCCGTACTGTCCGCGCTGCGGCACCGCCCTGTCCAGCCACGAGCTGGGCCAGCCCGACGTCTACCAGCCGGTGACGGACGAGTCGGCCTACGTGCGCTTCCCGCTCACCGACGAGGGGGAAGCGGCGGCGGCGCTCCGTGATCGGCTCGGCCGGGACACGCTGGCCGGGCTCTCGCTGGTGGCCTGGACCACGACGCCCTGGACCCTGCTGTCCAACACCGGGGCCGCCGTCGGCCCCGAGCTCGGGTACACGGTGGTGGCCGGGAACGGCACCGCCGGCGACATCGTGGCCGCCGACCTGGTGGCGTCGGTGTTCGGCGAGGGGGCGACCACCGAGCACCGCATCGCCGGCCGGGATCTGGTCGGGCTGCACTACGTGCGACCGTTCGACGATGTGGAGCCGACCCCGGGATCGCCCGGGTCGTCCGGCCGCGACGGCTGGAGGGTGGTGGCCGGCGAGTTCGTGGAGGCCGACGAGGGCACCGGCATCGTGCACCTGGCTCCGGCCTTCGGCGAGGTCGACCGCCAGGTGGGAAGGGAGAACGGGCTCCCCACCCTCAATCCGGTGGGCCCCGACGGTCGGTTCACCGCCGCGGTGCCGTGGCTGGAGGGCCAGCCCGTGCGCGACACCAACACCGCGGTCAACGACCGGCTCGAGGCAGCGGGTCTGCTGGTCCAGCGGGCCCCCTATCTCCATCCCTACCCCCACTGCTGGCGGTGCGGAACGGCCCTCATCTACTGGGGAAAGCCCAGCTGGTACATCCGGACCTCGGAGCGCAAGTCCGATCTCGTGGCCCAGAACCAGACCATCGGCTGGCACCCCGAGCACATCCGGGACGGACGCATGGGGGAGTGGCTGGCCAACAACGTGGACTGGGCCCTGTCCCGTGACCGCTACTGGGGGACCCCCCTCCCCATCTGGCGGTGTGGCGAGGGGCACATCCGGTGCGTGGGGTCGCTGGCCGAACTCTCCGAGCTGGCCGGCCGTGACGTCTCCGCCGTGGACCCCCACCGTCCCGCCATCGACGAGGTCACCCTCCCCTGCGTCGACTGCCAGGGCGGCCCCTCCGAGATGCGACGGGTGGAGCCGGTCATCGACGCCTGGTTCGACTCGGGCTCCATGCCGACGGCCCAGTGGGGCTACCCGGGGGCGCCGGGATCGGAGGAGCACTTCGTCTACCCGGCCGACTTCATCTGCGAGGCCATCGACCAGACCCGGGGCTGGTTCTACTCCCTGCTGGCCGTGAACACCCTGGTGCGCGGGACCACTCCCTACCGGAACGTCCTCTGCCTCGGACACATCGTGGACGCCGACGGCCGCAAGATGTCCAAGACCATCGGAAACGTCATCGATCCCTGGGAGATCCTCTCGACCCGGGGAGCCGACCCGTTGCGGTGGTGGATGTTCTCCCAGGGGTCGCCGTGGACACCGACCCGGGTCAGCTTCGAGGTCATCGACGCCTCCATGCGGGACACCCTGCTCACCCTGTGGAACACGTGGTCGTTCTTCACCACCTACGCCTCGCTCAACGGGTTCGACCCCGCCGACCCGGCCGTCCCTGTGCCCGCCGACCGTTCGGTGCTCGACCGCTGGATGCGGTCCCGCCTGGCCGCCACTGTGGCCACCGCCACCGTGTCCCTCGACGGCTACGAGCCCTTCCCGGCGGCCACCGCCATCGCCGAGCTGGTCGACGACGTCTCCAACTGGTACGTGCGGCGCAGCCGCCGACGTTTCTGGCGCACCGACCCCGACGCCGACCCGGCCGACTCCCTGGGGGCCCAGGCCACCCTGCACGAGGTGCTGGTGACGCTGGCCCGGCTGATGGCCCCGCTGTGCCCGTTCGTGGCCGACCGGATGTGGCGCGACCTCACCGGTGCCGCCGAGGACGACTCGGTCCACCTGGCCGACTGGCCCACGCCCGACGCCGGTGCCGTCGACCCGGACTGGAGGACGGGATGGCCCTGGCCCGACGGCTCTCGTCACTGGGCCGGGCCGCCCGGGCCGAGGCCGGGATCAAGGTCCGCCAGCCCCTGTCCCGGGCCCTGGTGTACCTGCCCCCGGGCAGTCCGGTGCCCCCGCCCGGTGTGGTCGAGGAGGAGCTCAATGTGGACGGGGTGGAGGTGACCGGCGAGCTGGGCGACGTGCTCGCCTACGAGCTGGTGCCCAACTACAAGCTGCTCGGCCCCCGGCTGAAGGACCGGGTCCAGGCCCTGCGGGCGGCCATGGGCACCGTGGACGGGATGGCCGCCGCCGCCGAACTGGCCGCCGGCCGACCGGTGGTGGTGGACCTCGACGGCGGTCCGCGTCGAGCTGGTCGGGGACGAAGTCGAGCTGCGGGTCCAGGCCCAGTCCGGGTTCGCCGTGTCCCGGGACGGGGCCGAGGTGGTGGCCCTCGACCTGACCCTCGACGACGACCTCCGCCGGCGCGGCCTGGCCCGCGAGGTGATCCGTCACGTCCAGGACGTGCGCAAGGCCACCGGTCTGGAGGTGTCCGACTGGATCCACCTCACCTGGTGGGCCTCGACGACCTGGCGCCCATGTTCGGGACCATCGCCCGGGAGGTGCTGGCCCGCTCCATCTCGACCTCCCCTCCCGAGGATCCCGACGCCGGTCCCGGCACGACGACTCGAGATCGACGACGGGCGAGACCGTGCGGGAGGCCACGGTCTGGGTGGTCAAGGCATGAGCCCACCGGCTGCCGCCGAACCCCGCGCCAAGACCGTCCACCGAACCCGCCACCGAGCAGTTCGTGCTGGCCGTCGACCTCGGCACCGGAGGCCCCAAGGTGGCCGTGGTGGCAACCAGCGGACGGATCGTCGCCCACGCCACCGAGCCGGTCGCCCTCCATCTCCTGGACGGCGGCGGGGCCGAGCAGGACCCGGCCGAGTGGTGGACGGCCATCAGCGCCGCCTCCCAACGGGCCGTCGCCGAGGCCGCCGTTCCCCCCGGGGCGTTCATCGGGGTGGGCTGCACGGCCCAGTGGTCGGGCACCGTGGCCGTGGGTGCCGACGGCGAGCCCCTCATGCCCGCCGTCATCTGGATGGACTCGCGTGGGAACAAGGCCATCCGCAAGGTGGCGGGCGGGCCGGTCAATGTCCTCGGCTACGACCCCCGCAAGATCCTACGGTGGGTGCAGGTGACCGGCGGGGCCCCGGGGCTCTCGGGCAAGGACCCGGTGGCCCACATCCTGTTCATCCGGGACGCCTTCCCCGACGTCTACCGGGCCACGCCGACCTTCCTCGAGCCCTGCGACTATCTCAACCTCAAGCTCACCGGGGTCACCTCGGCCTCGTTCGACTCGATCGCCGCCCACTGGGTCACCGATAACCGAGCCATCGACGCGCGTGGCCTACGACGATCGTCTACTCGAGCTCACCGGTCTGGACCGGGCCAAGCTGCCCGACCTGGTGGCCCCGGGCACCATCATGGGCACGCTCACCGCCGCGGCCGCCGACCGACCTCGGGGTCCCCGCCGGCCTCCCGGTGTCGGTGGGATCGGGCGACGTGCACTCGGCGGTGTTCGGATCGGGGGCGGTGGCCGATTTCGCCGCCCACCTCTACATCGGTACCTCCTCGTGGATCTCTGGCCACGTTCCCTTCAAGAAGACCGCTCCCACCTCCAACGTGGCCTCCATCCCCTCGGCCCTGGCCGGGCGCTACCTCATCGTCGACGAGCACGAGACGGCGGGGGCGTGCCTCACGTTCCTGCGCGACAACCTGGGGTTCGCCGAGGACTTCGAGGCCATGAACGCCATGGTCGACTCGGTGGCTCCGGGCAGCGGCCGGGTGCTGTTCACCCCGTGGCTCAACGGCGAGCGCTCGCCCGGTCGACGACCACACCATCCGCGGCGGCTTCCACAACCTCTCCCTGGCCACGACCCGGGCCCAGATGGTCCGGGCCGTCTTCGAGGGGGTGGCCTTCAACTCGAGGTGGCTGCTCGAGGCGGTGGAGAAGTTCGCCGGACGGCGCCTCGACTCGCTGGCCTTCATCGGCGGCGGGGCCAACTCCGACCAGTGGGCCCAGATCCACGCCGACGTGCTGGGCCGTGAGATCCGTCAGGTGGCGGACCCGGTGCTGGCCAACGTCCGGGGCGCCGCCCTGATCACGCTGATGGCCCTGGACCGGGTGCGGCTGGAGGACATCCCCTCCATGGTGGAGATCCGCCGCACCTTCACCCCCGACCCGTCGACGGCTGCAGAGTACGAGGTCCTCTTCGCGGAGTTCGTCACCCTCTACAAGCAGACCAAGGGCATCTTCAAGCGGTTAAACCGCTTCTGACCCGGGGGGCCGTCTCCTCCGTGCCCCGGTCCCTCGGGGACCGGGATGCCCGCCCTGGGAGGGCTGGCCCGCTTCCGCCCCGGTCACCTTCGGCCGTCGCTCGTCGACCAGACGATCGACGAAACGCTCCACCACTAGGAACGCCCGGTCGGCCTCCTCCTGGGTGAGGAAGGGATCCCAACCTCCCCGTTCAGCCGCCGCCCAGCCGAGGGCGACAGTGCTGATGAAGGGCACGAGCATGATGGCGTCCCCGATCGGGACGTCGCGGACCAACAGGGCTTCGAGAAAGGCTTGGCGGACGATTCCGGTCCCAGCGGTCTCCTCATGGTCCCGGAGGAGGAGGGCGAACAGCTCGTGATGATGCCGGCAGGCGGCGCTGCGGATCGAACCCAGCAGGGCGGGCAGTCGCTGGCTGGCTTCTCGGGGACGGGCACCACGGACGATCTCGTCGAGCAGCACTTCAGCCAGGTGGTCGAGCAGGGCGGCCCGGTTGGGCACGTGCCGGTAGAGGGACATCGGGGTCACCCCCAGGCGGGCAGCCAGCGGGCGCATGGCCAGGCCGCCGAGGCCGTCCTGGTCGGCAATCTGCAGCGCCGCCTCGAGAATCATGGGACGGTCGATCAGCCGTTCGAAGAGCATGCCGCTCTTCTAGCCGGTGGCTGTCACGGCCGGCCGTGGGCGTACCTCGACGATCCGTGACCATGCCACGGTCTACGCCGTAGACCGTGACCAGATCGGAGACTCCCGGAGCTCCCACTCCTCCGCCGCCCGCGTCCCCCCGGCCCGGGCCGTGGACGTGCCTCGACGATCCGTGACCACGCCACGGTCTACGCCGTAGACCGTGACCAGATCGGAGACTCCCGGAGCTCCCACTCCTCCGCCGCCCGCGTCCCCCCGGCCCGGGCACCCCGGTGGTAGTGGGGTGGCCCGGAGAACGGGACGGACGGTCAGTCGCCCGACGCCACCCGACGCTCGAGATCCCGGTTGGCGGCGCTGACCACGGCGTGGAGCGACGCCTCGAGGATGCTGGAGTCCATGCCCACGCCCCACCAGGTCGAGCCGTCGGGACCCTCGGCCTCGAGGTAGGCGACGGCCGAGGCTTCGCTGCCGGCGGTGAGGGCGTGCTGGTTGTAGTCCTTGACCTCGAAGTCGACCCCGAGCTCGGCCCGTAGCGCGCCCAGAAGGGCGTCAATGGGCCCGTTGCCCTGGCCCATGACCGTGCGGGGTTCTCCGTCCACCAGCAGCTGGGCGGTGACGGTGGTGCGGTTGCCCCCGGTGGTGACCTCGCTGCCGATCAGGCGTACCCCGGCGTCGTCGGGGAGGTAGGTGCTGGAGAAGACGTCCCACATCTCGCCGGGCCGGATCACCGTGCCGCTGTCCTCGGTGACCGCCTGGACCTGCTTGGAGAACTCGACCTGCAGCCGCCGGGGGAGGTCGAGCCCGTGCTCCGTGTCCATCACATAGGCCACACCGCCCTTGCCGGACTGGCTGTTCACCTGGATGATGGCCTCATAGGTCCGGCCGGTGTGACCCGGGTCGATGGGCAGGTAAGGGACTTCCCACCGCTCGTAGCCGTCGCCCAGGGCGGCGAAGCCCTTCTTGATGGCGTCCTGATGGGATCCCGAGAACGCCGTGTAGACCAGGTCGCCGGCGTAGGGGTGACGGGGGTGCACCGGCATTCGGGTGGCGTACTCGGCCACCCGGCGGACCCGGTCGATGTCGCTGAAGTCGAGGGCCGGGTCGATGCCCTGGGAGAAGAGGTTCATGGCCAGGGTCACCACATCGACGTTGCCGGTCCGCTCCCCGTTGCCGAACAGGGTGCCCTCCACCCGGTCGGCTCCGGCCAGCACGGCCAGTTCGGCCGCGGCCACCGCCGTGCCGCGGTCGTTGTGGGGATGCAGGCTCAGGATGATGGACTCTCGGTCCGAGATGGTCCGGCCGAACCACTCGATCACATCGGCATAGACGTTGGGGCCGTACATCTCGACGGTGTTGGGCAGGTTGATGATGATGGGCCGCTCGGGGGTGGGCTCGATGACGGCCATCACCGCCTCGCAGATCTCGACGGCGAACTCCGGCTCGGTGCCGGTGAAGCTCTCCGGCGAGTACTCGTAGCGGACCTCGGTCCCGGGCAGTGTGGACTCGAACTTCCTGCACAGACGGGCGGCGTTGACGGCGATGTCGGTGATACCGGCCCGATCCAGACCGAACACCACGCGACGCTGGAGCTCGGACGTGGAGTTGTAGAAGTGGACGATGGCTCGCCGAGCGCCCACCAACGACTCGAAGGTACGTTCGATCAGCTCTTCGCGGCATTGGACCAACACCTGGATGGTCACGTCATCGGGGATCAGTCCCTCTTCGATGATCTGGCGCTGGAAGTCGAAGTCGGTCTGGGACGCGGAGGGGAATCCCACCTCGATCTCCTTGAAGCCGGTGGCCACCAGGGTCTCGAACAGCCGTAGCTTCCGTTCCGGATCCATGGGGTCGACCAGGGCCTGGTTACCGTCGCGCAGGTCGACGCTGGCCCAGCGCGGGGCGCGGGTGAACTCGCGGTCCGGCCAGGTCCGGTCGGGGAGGGTCAACGGACGGTAGGGACGGTAGAGGTGGAAGGGCATCGGAGAGACGTCACAGGGCATGGCCAGTCGCTGGGACCCTCCCTCGTCGCCCTGGACCGGTGTCGGTGTGTCTTCGGTGTCGGTGCTCACTGTGCTGCTCCCTTGCTGCGTTGTGCCTGTGCGCTGGTGCTGTGTTCGAGTGATGCGGTGTTCGAGTGATGCGGTGTTCGAGTGATGCGGTGTTCGAGTGATGCGGTGTTCGAGTGATGCTGTCGAGTGATGCGGTGGGGTTTTCGAAAGGCGGTGAACGGGCTTTGGAACTCCGACCAACAAAAAACCCCCTGGCCACTTGGGGCTCAGGAGGTTGCGGGCGAACGCGATGTGGCGCTCGCCGTCAGGTAAGAAGGAGTTCCGAGGTCGTGGGGCTGTACATGGTGCGATCCATGGTGCCAGGGTGCCACTGGTTCGTCAAGGACCGCCAGGAGCCGCCCCATCCAGCACGTCCATGGCGGCACCGACCACGGCGGCCCGCCGGGACCGGAGCAGGTCCGACACCGGACCACCGGCCCGGACGGCCCGGTACCCGGCGATGGCCCCTCCCATCCGGTGGAGGCGCTCCACTGTCCGGAGGGTGACATAGCCGCAGGCCGGCGCGGCCACGGCCGCCACCAGGCCCCATCCGGCACCCCATGACCCGGCCACCGCCACCCCCACCGCCACGTAGGTCAGGGCGTAGAGGAAGAAGCTGCCCAGCACCTTGACCGTGGCCCGCATCCCCACGTTGTGCGGCACCCGCCCCGCCACCTTGACCACTCCGTACGGCACGGCGTGGACCACGGCGCCGACGACGGCGAAGGGCAGGGCTACCACCACCGCGGCCACGGCCCGGGCCAGGTTCCAGCGGAGGCGACCCGACCCGTAGTCGGCGGCCACCTGGGCGTCGCTCAACCCCACCACCTCCAGCAGCTCGCGGTAGGAGGTGTCGGCGCGTCCGAGTAGCTCCAGGGCAGCTCGGTGCCCGGGCACCCGCCCCGCCCGCATCAGAGCGTCGACCACCTGACTCCGCTTCCCCAGGGCCACCTGGTCCGGGAGCACCGAGGCGGGCCGGGCCACCACCTCGGCGATGAAGTCGTACCGGCCCGCCTCGGCCCACGAGGCGAACTCGCCGCTGTCCCGGCGCAGTCGCTCGGCCACGTCGTCGGTGAGCGAGCGCACCGCACTCGGCTCGTCGATCCGGTACTGATCGAGCCATGGTTCGCTCGGGCGCGGTACCCCCACCCGGACCAGGGCCCTCGACCGGAACCGCTGCTTGTCGTCGTAGACCAGGGTGACCGCCACCGTCTCGACGTGGGCCACTCCGGCTGCCGCCGCCGACAGGGCGATCCGGGCCGCACCGGTCCGCAGAGTCTGGAGGGACGCCTCGTCGTGGCTGATGCCCTCGGGAAAGATTGCCACCATCCCACCGTCCTCCAACAGTCGGTGGCAGCGGGCGAAGGCCCGCCGGTTCCCTTCGGGCGAGCCGCCGTCCTGGGTGCGGTAGATAGGCACCACCCCGCCCAGCTGGAGGAAGGGCCAGAGGAGGGGATTGCGGAAGAGGGTGGACTTGCCGAGAAACCGCGGGTACCGCCGGAGAGCGGCCATCAGCAGGAGGCCGTCCACCAGGCCGTTGCGGTGGTCGGCCACCAGCACCGTCGGCCGGGACGTTCCCAGGCGCTCGCCATGCTCCACCTCGACGCCGCGGAAGAACACCCGGATCAGCATCCGGGCCAGGCCTGACATGACCCTGTCCCCGGCGGCGCGGGCCAGGTGGACCGGACGGACCGACGGGCTGCGGAGAGACCGACTGCGGAGAGACCGGCTGCGGAACGACGGATCGTCGTGAGCCGACGGCCCGCTTACCTCGCCGTGAACGGGAACAGACGGGGATGCCGGGGGAGTCACACCTTCTCTTCGTCGCCGATGGTGGTCGTGGCTCAGATTCGCTCGAAGTTGCGGGCCAGCTCCCAGTCGGTGACCACCCGGTTGGCCGCCGCCCACTCCTGTCGTGCCGTGTTGAGCAGATGGTGGTGCACGTCGGGCCCGAAGGCTTCGGCCGCCACCTCACTCCCCTCGAGGAGGTCGATGGCCTCGGCCAGGGTGGTGGGTATGCGGGGCAGGTCGGTGGCGCTGTAGGCATTGCCGGTGAAGGCCGGTCCCAGCTCCAGCTGGTGTTCGATACCCCACAGCCCTCCGGCGATGGCAGCCGCCAGGGCCAGGTACGGGTTCACGTCCGCCCCCGGAATCCGGCTTTCGATCCGCCGGCCGGCCCCGTGGCCCACGGCCCGGAACCCGCAGGTGCGGTTGTCCTCCCCCCACACCATGGCCGTGGGGGCCCATGAGTCCGGCACGTACCGCCGGTAGGAGTTGACGTAGGGGGCGAAGCACCACGCCAGCTGGTCGGCGGCGTGGAGTTGGCCGGCTACGAACTGGGCGCCGACGGCGGAGAAGCCGGACGGGGCATCCTCGCCCTCGGCCGGGGCCATCAGGGGCGTGTCGTGCTCGAGGTCCCACAGGCTGGTGTGGAGGTGGCAGGAGGAGCCGGCGCTGTCCATGGACCACTTGGCCATGAAGGTGGCCGCCCGCCCGAATCCCGAGGCGATCTCCTTGACCCCGTTCTTGAACACCAGGTGTCGGTCGGCCACTTCGAGGGCGCTCCCGTAGGTGATGTTGATCTCGTGCTGGCCGATGCCGGCCTCGCCCTTCGAGAACTCGATGGGGATCCCCGCCTCCACCATCTGGTTGCGGATCTTCCCGATGATGTACTCCTCGCGTGACGTCTGCAGCAGCTGGTAGTCCTCGATGGTGTCGGCGTGGGGAGCCAGGTCCTGCCAGTGCTTCCCGGCGGCCTCGGCGAATGAATCGAGGAAGAGGTAGAACTCGAGCTCGGTGGCGCACTTGACCTCCAGGCCGTGGGCGGCGGCCCGCTCCAGTTGGCGGCGCAGGATCCGCCGGGGCGAGACCTCGACAGGCTCGCCCTCCAGGGTCAGGAGGTCGCAGAGCACGAGGGCACTCCCCGGCAGCCAGGGGAGGGGTCGGACCGTCTGGGGGTCGATCACGGCATGGAGGTCGCCGTACCCGGTCTCCCAGTTGGCGAACCGGTAGCCCGGGAGCGGTTCCATGTCGACATCAGAGGCCATCAGGTAGTCGCACACCTCGATGCCGTGCTCGGCCACGTGGTCGAGGTAGAACGACCCCGTGACCCGCTTGCCGACCGGCCGGCCCTGCAGGTCCGGAAAGGCCACAACCACCGTGTCGATGTCGCCCGACCGGATCTGGTGCGGGAGGGTTTCGAGGGTCAGCATGGATGAACTCTGGCCCAGGCCGGCGCCGCCGTCCAGCGCCGCCCGCCCAAAGAGTCCGGCGTTACTCGGGGGTGACATAGGCGGCGGTGATGCCTCCGTCCACCACCAGCGCCGAGCCGGTCACGAACGAGGCGTCGTCCGAGGCCAGGAACAGCGCCGCCTTGGCGATCTCGTCGGGCCGTCCGAACCGTCCGATCGGGATGTGCACCAGCCGGCGCTGGCGCCGCTCGGGATCGGAGAGGAGCTCGGCCAGCAATGGGGTCTCGATGGGGCCCGGACAGATCGAGTTGGCCCGGATGCCCTTGCGGGCGTACTCGACAGCCAGCTCCCGGGTCATGGCCAGCACGCCTCCCTTCGAGGCGGTGTAGGCCATCTGGGCGGTGGCCGCGCCCACCAGGGCCACGAACGACGCCACGTTGACGATGGAGCCGCCCCCGGAGTCCAGCATGGCCGGCACGGCGGCCCGGCATCCCAGCCATACGCCCTTCAGGTTCACCTCCATGACCCGCTGCCAGGTCTCCGGAGGGGTGTCGAGGATGCCGCCGTCGTCGTCGGGGAAGATACCGGCGTTGTTGAACAGCACGTGCACGCCGCCGTAGGTGGCGACGGCGCGGTCGATCATGCCCGCCACCTGGGCCTCGTCCGATACGTCCACGGTCACGGCGGTGGCCGAGCCCCCGGCGTCCTCGATGTCGGCCACGGCCGCCTCGGCCTGGTCGCCCACCACGTCGGCCACCACCACCTGGGCCCCCTCGGCGGCGAAGAGCGACGCCGCCACCCGGCCGATGCCGCTTCCGGCCCCGGTGATCACCGCCACCTTGCCGTCCAGTCGTGCCATCAGTGGTGCCTCCCTGTGGGGCCGACCGGGCCCGTTGTCATTGGCTTCAAATGGGAGCGTACCGACCTGCTGGTCCTCGACTCCGGCCTGGTGCGCCCTCGATTCGCACCTTACCGGGGAGCCACGGCGCGGTGGGATACTGGGCGTCATGCCGGCAGTCGTTCCACGGCCCCTCATCGGGGTCACCACGTACCGGCAGACCACCTCGTGGTGGGCCTGGGAACGTGACGCCGCCCTGGTGCCCGGTTCGTACCTCGACGTGGTCGAGGCGTCGGGCGGCGAGGCCCTGCTCCTCTCCCCCCGGGGCGACGGGGTGGCCCCGGGCGGGACCGACCCGTCCGACCGGTACCTCCGGGTCGTGGCGGCCCTCGACGGGCTGGTGCTCATCGGCGGTGGCGACCTCGCCGCCGCCACCTACGGCGCCACCGCCGACCCCCGCAATGGCGGCACCAACGATCACCGCGACGACCTCGAGATGGGTCTGCTGAGAGCGGCACTGCAGCGGGACCTGCCCGTCCTGGCCGTCTGCCGCGGCATGCAGGTCCTCAACGTCGTGCTCGGGGGGGACCTCGTCCAACAGCTGCCCGACCGGATCGACTCGTCGCGGCATCAGCCCCGTCCCGGGGCGTTCGGCCCGATCACCGTCGTGACCGAGGAGGGGAGCACGGTACGCCGACTGATGGGCGAGCGGGCCGATGTGCTGTGCAGCCATCACCAGGCCGTCGACCGCCTCGGTGGGGGCCTGGTGGTATCGGCCCGCAGCGAGGACGGCGTTATCGAGGCGGTCGAGCTGCCCGGGCAACGGTTCGTGGTGGGCGTGCAGTGGCATCCCGAGGAGACCGGGGACGGGCGGCTGTTCGAGGCCCTGATAGCAGCGGCTGCCGGTCGCCCCCACGAGCCGGCGACCACCACATCCACCCCGTCCACCAGGTCCTCACCACCAAACACGACGTCACCGACAACCCCGTCCCCGAGCACGCCGTCCCCGACCAAGGAGCCCGCATGACCGACACCACCACCGTGGTGAACCCGGCCACCGAGGTGGCCATCACCGAGCTGCCCACCCAGGGGGTGGAGGAGACGGATGAGGCGGTTGCCCGGTCGCGGGCCGCCGGCCCGGCCTGGCAGGAGGTGTCCCCGGCCGACCGGGCCCGGCTGTTGCGCCGGTTCGCGGCCCGGGTGGAGGAGCACGGCGAGGAGCTGGCCCAGCTGGAGACGGCCAACGTGGGCAAGGCCATCGCCGACAGCCGTGACGAGGTGGGGATGGTGGCCGAGGTGCTGTACTTCTACGCCGGCGCCGTGGACAAGCACCGCGGGGCCACGGTGCCGGTGGCCGGAGGCGTGGACATGACCTTCCACGAGCCCCTGGGTGTGGTGGCCGCCATCGTCCCCTGGAACTTCCCCATCGCCATCACCTCCTGGAAGGTCGGCCCGGCCCTGGCCACCGGCAACACCATCGTGGTCAAGCCGGCCGAGATCACCCCGCTGTCGGCGCTGCGCCTGGCCGAGCTGGCCCTCGATGCCGGCATACCTGAAGGCGTCCTGCAGGTGGTGGTGGGCAAGGGATCGGTCGTCGGCACCCGGCTGGTCGAACACCCCGACGTGGCCAAGGTGGCGTTCACCGGCTCGACCGAGGTGGGTCGGGACGTGATGAGCCGGGCATCGGGCACCATCAAGCGGGTCACCCTGGAGCTGGGCGGAAAGTCGGCCTCGGTGGTCTTTGCCGATGCCGACATCGAGCGTGCCGCCGCGGCCACGCCGGGAGGCGTCTTCGCCAACGCCGGCCAGGACTGCTGTGCCCGTAGCCGCGTGCTGGTACAGCGGTCGGTCCTGGACCGCTTCCTCGACCACCTGGTGGGGGCGGTGGCCCGGTGGCGGGTCGGGGACCCCACCGATCCGAACGTGCAGATGGGCCCGCTGGTCACTGCGGCCCACCGGCGGGTGGTGCAGGGCTACCTGGACCCGGGGATGGGCGAGCCGGATGGGGGAGCCGTCGAGACCTTCGCCGTCGGGGCCGTGCCCGACGGCCCCGGCTTCTGGTTCCCCCCCACGGTGGTGGCCCCGGCCGACCCTGATTGGCGCATGGCCCGCGAGGAGATCTTCGGTCCGGTGGTGGCGGTCATTCCCTTTGAGGACGAGGCGGACGCCGTGCGTCTGGCCAACGACACGCCCTACGGACTGTCCGGCTCCATCTGGACCGGCGACGGGGCCCGCGCCCTGCGGGTGGCCCGCGCCATACAGTCGGGCAACCTTTCGGTGAACTCGCACAGCTCGGTGCGGGTGCAGACCAGTTTCGGCGGCATGAAGCAGTCCGGATTCGGTCGCGAGTTGGGAATGGAGGCCCTGGCCTCCTACAGCGACGTGAAGAACGTCTTCGTCTCGACCGAATGATGACCGGACTTGCTTCCACCCGCCCCGCCGGACCGGTGACCGTGCTCTCCGGGGCCAGGCGAGCCGACATGATCCCACCCCGGCCAGGCACGAAACCGATCGGGACCTCCGGCGATGTGGACCGAGGAACACGGGGGTGGCCCGGGGTGGGGTAATTTCGCGCCCATGGCCACCACGACCGTCTCGCCGTCGGCGCCGGAAGCTGCGGATCGCTCCGACCACCGCCCCTCCCGTCCGGCCGAGGAGAGCGGGCTGGCCCGGATTGCCGGCTGGTGCCACGACCACCGCTGGTGGGTGTTGATCCTCTGGTTGGTGGCGCTGGTTGGAAGCAACGTGGCCGCCCAGGCGGCCGGGAGCAACTTCTCCAACAACCTCACCGGGGGGGCCCAGCCGGTCCAGCAGATCCTCGATCAGGCCTTCCCCGCACAGAAGGGCAGCCCGGCCCAGGTGGTGATCATCTCGAACGGGCCGATCACGGCGGCCTCGGTGGAGGACCGGACGGCCAGGATGGTGGCCGCACTCACCCCGCTGGCCCACGTGTCGGAAGTGGTGAGCCCGTTCACGCCGGCCGGCGCCCACCAGATCTCGACGGACGGACACGTCGCCTACGTACAGGTGAATTTCGATCAGAAGTCCGGCGACCTCCCGTCGGCCGCTATCAACAAGGTCATCGCCACCGCCCAGAGCTTCACCGCCCCCGGGTACCAGGTGGACCTCGGCGGTCAGGCCATCAGCCTGGTGGCCGGGGGGAAGCCGGGCTCGAGCGAGGGTATCGGCATCCTGGCCGCCATCCTCATCATGCTGCTGGCCTTCGGCTCGGTGGTCGCCATGGGCCTCCCCATCATGACCGCCCTGTTCGGGATCGCCATCGCCTTCGCCGTGCTCGACCTGCTGTCCCATGTCATCACCACGCCGACCTTCGCCCCCGAGATGATGGCCATGATCGGGCTCGGCGTGGGCATCGACTACGCCCTGTTCATCGTGACCCGCTACCGGCAGGGCCTGGCCGAGGGCCGGACCCCGCGCCAGGCCACCGCTGTCTCCCTGGCCACCTCGGGCCGGTCGGTGGTCTTCGCCGGTACCACGGTGATCCTCTCGCTGCTCGGGCTGTTCATCCTCCAGTTGCCCTTCATGCGAGGCCTGGCCGTCGGGGCCATCGCCGCCGTGGTGCTGGTCATGCTGGCCGCCATCACCCTGCTGCCGGCCATGCTGGGCTTCTCGGGCCGGGCCATCGACAGCCTGCACGTCCCCGGGCTCCTGCAGAACGCGGCCGAGCCCTCCCATCGGAGTTTCTGGTACCGGTGGAGCCGTACCGTCCAGCGCCACCCGGTCCTCGCCGGAGGGGCGGCGCTGCTGTGCCTGCTGGTGCTGATCATCCCCTTCTTCTCCATGCGGCTGGCCTTCACCGACGCCGGTAACGATCCGCCCAACACCACCACCCGGCAGGCCTTCGATGCTCTGTCGGCCGGATTCGGTCCCGGCTTCAACGGGCCGCTGATCATCGCCGCCTCGGTCCCTGACGGCCAGCGGGCCGCGGTCGAGACCCTGCGGGCCAAGGTGGCCGCCACTCCCGGTGTGGTCTTCGCTACCCCTGTCCAGTTCTCGGCGTCGGGTCACGATGCGGTGATCATCGCCTATCCGTCCACGTCCCCCCAGGCGGCCCAGACCGAAGCCATCGTCCACGGACTGCGCGATGCCGCCATCCCCGCCGCCACGGCCGGGACCGGGGTACGTGCCTACGTGGGTGGGGAGACGGCGGGGTCGGTCGACGCCTCCGCCTACCTGTCCTCCCGGCTGGTCTGGGTCATCGCCGTCGTACTCCTGCTGGCCTTCCTGCTGTTGATGGCCGTGTTCCGGTCGTTGGCCATCCCGGTGAAGGCGGTGGTGGTCAATATGCTGTCGGTGGGTGCCGCCTACGGCGTCATCGTGGCCGTGTTCCAGTGGGGGTGGCTGGGCAGCGTCATCGGGATCGGAGCCACCGGACCCATCGATCCGTGGATCCCGCTGATGATGTTCACCATCCTGTTCGGGCTGTCCATGGACTACGAGGTCTTCCTGCTGTCCCGGATGCGGGAGGAGTGGCGTCGGACCGGCGACAACTCCACCGCGGTGGCCGACGGCCTGGCCAAGACGGCCCGGGTCATCACGGCGGCGGCCGCCATCATGATCTGCGTGTTCGGGTCGTTCGTCATCGGTGACCCCCTCCATGTCCTCAAGGTGTTCGGCCTGGGGCTGGCCGCCGCCATCCTGATCGACGCCACGCTGGTGCGGATGGTGCTGGTGCCGTCGATCATGGAGCTGCTGGGCAAGGCCAACTGGTGGATGCCCTCGTGGCTCGATCGGATCGTCCCCACCCTCGGGGTCGAGGTCGATGTGGCCCTGCCCGCCCACGGGGCCGTGCCGTCCGGACCGTCCGGCGCCCCCGAGCACCAGCCGGCGTCCGCCTAAGGCCGACGCCACCGGATCCCGGGGTGCCCTCCGGGCGGGTAACGTCAGGCCCATGTCAGACCGTTCTCGCAAGATCGCCAAGCCCGCGGCAGCGTTCGGCGTCCTGGCCACCATGGCCAGCATCTGGTGGTTCGCCCTCCGGCCCCGGCGCAAGCACAAGGGCGGGGAGTAGCCCCACCTTTGCATCGACGCCCCGCAGCGGGGCGGAAATCGGTCGGCCGGTAACCTCACCCGGTGCCCCTGGCTTCGTTGCGCCCGCTCCGATCGCGGAACTTCGCACTCATCTGGTCGGCGGCGCTGGTCTCCAACGTCGGCTCGTGGATGCAGACGGTGGCCCTCGGCGTGCTGGTCTTCGCCCGGACCGACCAGCCCGGTTGGACCGGCCTGGTGGCGGCGGCGGCCTTCATCCCCATCGGTCTGCTGGCCCCGGTGGGGGGAGCCCTGGCCGACCGGCTCGACCGCCGACGGTGGCTGATCGTGACCACCCTGGCCGAGATGGGCTTCGCCACCGTCCTGGCCGTCCTGGCCGGCACCGGCCACGACCCGCCGGCCGTGTTGGTGGTGCTGGCCTTCTGCGGCGGGGCCTCGGGCGCCATCGGGTTCCCGGCCTTCCAGGCCATGGTCCCCGACCTGGTCCCGACCGAGGACCTCCTGGGGGCGGTGTCGCTGTCGTCGGCCCAGTTCAACCTGGGCCGGGTGGTCGGGCCGGCGTTGGCCGGGCTGGCCCTGCTGACCCACGACTACGGACTGGTGTTCGGCATCAACGCCGCCTCCTTCGCCGCCGTGGTGGTGGCCCTGGTGATGGTCCGGCTGCCCGGGCCGGTGCGCGTATCCGATGACGTGGGCATGGTGGCACGTGTGGTTGCCGGTGCCCGGGTCGCCGCCAGCGAGCCGGGGTGCCGCGCCGCCATCCAGCTGATCGCCGTCGTGGCCCTGCTGGCCTCACCGTTCATCGCCCTGGTGCCGGCCATGTCCGGGGTGCTCGACCGAGGTGGGGTGAGCACCTCGGTGGGCACCGCCATCCTGGTCACGGCCCAGGGAGTCGGTGCGGTGGCCGGGGCACTGGTGCTCCCCACCCTGGCCGAGCGGGTGGGACGGAGGACCATGCTGCGCACGGCCCTTTTCGCGCTGCCGGTCCTGCTCACGCTGTACGGCCTGGCCCCGTCCCTGTGGGTGTCGGCCGTGGCGTTCCTGGCCGTCGGCGCCGGCTACATCGCCGTGCTCTCCGGCCTCAACACCGTGGTGCAGCTACGGGCACCTGCCGCGGTGCGGGGCCGGGTCCTGTCCATCTACATGATGGGCCTGGGGATCGTCTATCCCATCGGCGCCGTGCTGCAGGGGGCGATCGCCAACCACACCGGCGTGCGCACGGTCACTGTGTTCGGGGCCGCCCTCATGATGGCCACCATGGCGGCCATCGCCGTCTTCCACCCGGCCACGTTCATAGCCCTCGGGGACACAGCCGGCCCCGACACCACCGGCCCGGACACCACCGGCCCCGACACCACCGGCCCGGACACCACCGGCCCCGACACCACCGGCCCGGACACCGCCGGCCCGGACGACGCCGTCCCGGGAACGGTGACGGCGGGGCCTCCCGCCGTCCGGTCCCCGGTCTCGATCTATCCCACCGAGGAGCGTCCGTGACCGGGATCACCGTGGAGGTACTGACCGCGGCGCAGGCCGAAGCGGCCCAGACGGCGGGTGGCCGGGGCCCTGCCAGGCGTCGGGACTACGTTCCGGTGACCGGGTGGCCTTCTGCCTCCCGTCGTCGGCCGCCCTCCTCTGTGCGGTGCTGGGTGCGCTCCGCATCGGCGTGGTGCCGGTGCTCCTGAACGCCACCCTGTTGGACGAGCGAGCGGGACGCCCTGGTGGCCGACGCCCGACCGGGCACTGGTGGTGACCGACCGGAGTGCCCTGGACGCCCTGGACGCCGGCCGACCGGCCGACCTGGCCCCGCATCCGCTGGCCCGCCCCATGCACTACACCTCGGGAACCACCGGGCGGAGCAAGGGGGTCTGGTCGGGGGTGTGGAGCGCCGAGGAGGCGGCTGCGGCCTTCGCCGACGAGGCCGACCTGTGGTCGTTCGGACCCGACGACGTCCACCTGGTGTGCTCGCCCGATGTACCACTCGGTGTCGGTCCGCTTCGCCGGCGGGACGCTGCTGCGGGGCGGCACCTGCGTCGTGCTCGGCCGCTTCGACGGCGAGACGGCCCGGGACGTGCTCGACGGTCGCCGGGGACCCGACCCCCACCACCACCTTCATGGCCCCGGCCGCACTGGGCCGGCTCCTGGCCACCGTCGCCGGCACCGAGCGACCGCTTCGAATCCCTGCGGCTACTGGTCCACGCCGGCTCCCCCTGCCCCCCGTCCCTCAAGCGGTCGGCCCTGGCGCGGGTGGGCCCCGGGGTGCTGTGGGAGTTCTACGGCTCGACCGAGGGCCAGTTCACCGTGTGCTCGCCGGAGGAGTGGTCGGCCCGCCCCGGCACTGTGGGCCGGGCCCGGCCCGGTCGGACCCTCTCGGTGGACGATGACGGGACCATCTGGTGCCGGCCGCCCGGCTTCGCCCGGTTCCGCTACTGGGACGACGAGGCCAAGACCGCCGCCGCCTGGCGGGACGGCGCCTTCACCGTCGGCGACCTCGGGCGGCTCGACGCCGACGGCTACCTGTTCATCGACGGCCGCCGGGACGACCTCATCATCACCGGTGGGGTCAACGTCTACCCGGCCGAGGTGGAGGCGGCGCTGGCCGCGGTGGCGGGCGTGGCCGAGATCGCCGTGTTCGGGATGGCCGACGACCGCTGGGGTCAGCGGGTCTGCGCCGCCGTGGTCACGTCGGGCACCGGGACCGGGACCGGCACTGGGTCGGGGACCCCGGGGCCGGTCATGCCATCGCCGACACCGACGCCGCCGTGGTGGCGGCGCTGACCGGCCACGCCGAGGCCCACCTGGCCGCCTACAAGCGGCCCAAGCAGTACGTGGTGGTCGACGCCCTGCCCCGGACCGCCACGGGCAAGGTGCAGCGCAACCTGATCCCCGGCCTGGTGCCGCGTTCACCCCGGTCGGGCTGATGGCGCCGGCCGGGATGACCGTCGTCCTCCGGCCCGGGGTGGCCCGCCCCGTTTCGTCGCCGATGCGGCGGAGCGATACTGGTCGGATGAGTCCTGTCGACGCCGGCCCCCCCATCGCCACCATCAACCCCGTCACCGGCCAGCTGGTCGAGTCCTTCGAGCCCTACGACAGTGCCGGCGTCGAGCGACGCCTGGCCGCGGCGGCCGCCGCCGCGCCGCGGTGGGCGCGGAGCACCTTCGAGGAGCGGTCCCGGCTGCTGATCACCGTGGCCGAGCTCCTCGAGGGGGAGCTGCCCGACATCGCCCACGTGGTCACCACCGAGATGGGCAAGCCCTTCGCCCAGGCCAAGGGCGAGGTGGCCAAGTGCGCCAGCGGGTTCCGGTGGTTCGCCGAGCACGCCGAGGCCATGCTCACCGACGAGGAGGTGCCGGTGGACGCCTCGCTGGGGCTGATCACCTACCAGCCCCTCGGCGCCGATCCTGGCCATCATGCCGTGGAACTTCCCCCTGTGGCAGGTGGTCCGGTTCCTCGCCCCGGCCCTCATGGTGGGCAACGTGGGCCTGTTGAAGCACGCCCCGAGCGTGCCCCGCACCGCCCTGCTGCTGGAGGACCTGTTCCGCCGGGCCGGCGCCCCCGACGGGCGTGTTCCAGACCCTGCTGGTCGGCACCGACCAGGTGCCGGCCATCATCGCCGACCCCCGGGTGGCGGCGGTCACCCTCACCGGCAGCGTGGGCGCGGGGCGGGCGGTGGCGGCCCAGGCCGGGGCGGTGGGGAAGAAGATCGTCCTCGAGCTCGGGGGCAGCGACCCCTTCATCGTGCTGCCGTCGGCCGACCTCGACCGGGCCGTGTCGGTGGGCGTCCAGGCCCGGGTGCAGAACGCCGGCCAGTCCTGCATCGCCGCCAAGCGCTTCATCGTCCACCACGACGTGGCCGAGGCGTTCACCGACGGGTTCGTGGCCGGCATGGAGGCCCTGTCGGTGGGCGATCCCTTCGATCCGGCCACCGAGGTCGGTCCGCTGGTCACGGCGGCGGCCCGCGACACCATCGCCGCCCAGGTGGAGGACGCCCGGGCCCACGGCGCCACCATCCTGTGCGGCGGGGAGCGGGTCGTCGGCCCCGGCGGCGCCGACCAACCCGGCTACTTCTACCGGCCCACGGTGATCACCGGCATCACCCCGGCCATGCGGGTGGCCACCGAGGAGGTGTTCGGGCCGGTGGCCCTGCTCTACATGGTGGCCGACGCCGACGAGGCCCTGGCCCTGGCCAACGGGACCGAGTTCGGACTGGGCTCGAGCGTGTGGACCAACGATCCCGACGAGCAGCAGCGGTTCGTCGCCGGGCTGCAGGCCGGCCAGGTCTTCGTCAACGGCATGGTGGTGTCCATGCCCGAGCTGCCATTCGGGGGGATCAAGAGCTCGGGGGTCGGGCGGGAGCTGTCCGCCTTCGGCCTGCACGAGTTCTGCAACGTGAAGTCGGTCTGGGTGGCCTGATGGCCTCCGGACCAGGTCCGGTACCGGATGCACCGCACGGTGCCCGACCGATTCGGTCAGGGCCTATCTCGACCACGCCGCCACCACCCCCATGGCCCCCGAGGCGGTGGAGGCCATGCTGCCCTTCCTGGCCGGCGGTGTTCGGCAACCCGTCGGGGGGCCACCTCGAGTCCCGCCGGGCCCGCCGGGCCGTGGACGACGCCCGCGAGCCGTGGCCACGCTCGTTCGGGGTCGACCTCGGCGACGTGGTCTTCACCGCTGGCGGGACCGAGGCCGACAACCTGGCCGTGGTGGGGGGTTGGGAGCGCCGGGCCGGCCGCGGCCGGCCCACCGCCGGTGCTGGTGTGCTCGGCCATGGAGCACCACGCCGTCCTGACCACCTGCCGGGCCCTGGCCCGCCGGACCGGGGCCGAGCTGCGCGAGGTCGGCACGGGCAAGGACGGGCTCATCGACCTCGACGCCCTGGCCGAGGCGTGCACGCCCGAGGTGGGGCTGGTGTCGGTGATGGCGGTCAACAACGAGATCGGCACGGTCCAGCCCCTCGAGCGAGGTGGCCGGCCTGGTGCGCGTCCGGGTCCCCGGACGCCCTCTTCCACACCGACGCCGTCCAGGCCGTGCCGTGGCTGGAGCCGGCTGCCGCTGGTCGACCGGGCCGACCTGGTGTCGGTCAGCGCCCACAAGTTCGGGGGCCCGAAGGGGGTCGGCGCCCTGGTGGTCGCCCCGGCGGTCGGCCATCGGTCCCCTCATCCACGGCGGTGGCCAGGAGCGGGAGCGCCGGAGCGGCACCCACAACGTGGCCGGGATCGTGGCCATGGCCGCGGCCCTGTCCGTCACCGAGTCGGCCGCGCGCCGGACGACCGTGGCCCGGGTGGCGCGCCCTGCGGGACCGGCTGGGGGACGGGCTCCTGGCCTCGGTGGCCGGCACCGTCGAGACCGGGCGAGCGGCACCACCGGGTGGCCGGCTCCCTCCACCTCCGCTTCGCCGGCGTGGAGGGCGAGGCCCTGGTGGTCCTGCTCGACCAGGCCGGCGTGGCGGTGTCGGCCGGGGCGGCGTGCTCCAGCGGTGCGGTCGAGGTCAGCCACGTGCTGACGTCGATGGGCCTGCCGCCCGACGAGGCGGCCAGCGGCATCCGGCTGTCCCTGGGTGCCACCACCACCGACGCCGACATCGACCACGCCCTGGCCGTGGTTCCGGGTGCGGTCGGCCAGCTGCGAGACTGAACCCATGCGTGTGCTGGTGGCCATGTCCGGCGGCGTCGACTCCTCGGTGGCCGCCGCCCTGCTGGCCGACCGGCTCGGCCGCGACCGGGTGGTGGGGGCCACCCTCAAGCTGTGGGGCGGGGCGTCGGACTCGGGCTGCTGCTCGGTGGCCGACGTGGACGACGCCCGACGGGTGGCCGACCAGCTGGGCCTGGTCCACCACGTCTTCAACTTCGCCGCCGACTTCGAGGAGCGGGTGGTCGAGCCCTATGTCCGGGGCCACGCCGAGGGCCGGACCCCCAACCCGTGCATCGAGTGCAACCGCCACCTCAAGTTCGACCGGCTGCTCGGAGCGGGCCCGTCGACCTGGGCTTCGACGCCGTGGCCACCGGCCACCACGCCCGGCGGGCCGTGACCGCCGACGGGCGCTTCCGGCTGTGCCGGGGGGCCGACCCGGACAAGGACCAGTCCTACGTGCTGGCCATGCTGGGACAGGACCAGCTGGCCCGGTCGCTCTTCCCGGTGGGCGAGATGACCAAGGCCGCAGGTGCGGGCGGAGGCGCACCGCCTCGGCCTGCGCACCGCGGCCAAGCCCGACAGCCAGGACGTCTGCTTCATCCGCTCGGACGAGGGCCGCGCGGGGTTCCTGGGCGACCGGCTCGCCGCTGCACCCGGGCCGGCTGGTCGACCACGCCACCGGCGAGGACCTCGGCGCCGGTCGACGCCGTGGAGCTGGTGACGGTGGGCCAGCGGCGGGGCATGGGCCACAGCGGCGACGGCCGCCGCCGGTTCGTGACCGCGGTGGACGTCCCGGCCCGGCGGGTGACTGGTCGGCCCGCCCGAGGCGGCCTACGCCCCCGAGGTGGTGCTGCACACGGTGACCTGGGTCGACGGCGACCCCACCGCCGGGCCGGGCCGGCCGTCGGGTCCGGCGTCCCGGAGGCGGCGCGCATCGCGGTGATGGCCCAGTGCAGCGCCCACGGCGCGGCCGGTCGCCGGCCCGGGTGTCCCGCGGCGACGGGGGCCTGGTGGTGCGGTTCGACCGCCCCGCAGCGCCGGATCGCCCCCGGCCAGACCGTGGCCCTCTACGACCCGGGCCGTCCCGACGAGGTGGTCGGCTCGGGCATCGCCCGGTGAGCAGCCGGCGACCGACGTCCCCGGCAGCGGGGACGATCGAGGCCGGGGCGGGGACGACGGGCACCGGCGACAGCGGCGGACGCGGTCGACCCGGTGGCCCGGGCCGAGGAGCTTGCGGGCCCTCATCGACTACCACAACGACCGCTACCACCGCCTCGACGACCCCGGAGATCGCCGACGCCGAGTACGACGCCCTGGTGCGCGAGCTGCGGGCCATCGAGGCCGACCACCCCGACCTGGTGGTGCCGGAGTCGCCCACCGCCGACGGTGGGGGCCGCCCCGTCCACCCTGTTCGCCCCGGTGGCCCACCGGGTCCCGATGATGAGCCTGGACAACGCCTTCAGCCCCGAGGAGCTCCAGGCCTGGGCCGACCGGCTGGCCAAGCAGGTCCCCGAGGACACCGCCTTCGTCTGCGAGCTCAAGATCGACGGACTGGCCATCTCCCTCACCTACCGGGACGGGCCGCTTCGTCCAGGCCGCCACCCGGGGCGACGGGCGGACCGGCGAGGACGTCACGGCCAACGTGGCCACCATCGCCGACATCCCCGAGCGGCTCGACGCCGCCGTCGGCACGCCGCCGGCGCTCATCGAGGTGCGGGGCGAGGTCTACATGCCGATCTCGCGCCTTCGAGGAGCTCAACCGGCGCCAGGCCGAGGCCGGCGACCGGCTGTTCGTCAATCCCCGCAACTCGGCGGCGGGCTCCCTGCGCCAGAAGGACTCCTCCATCACCGCCGGCCGGGCCCTCTCGTTCTGGGCCTACCAGGTGGGCGAGCTGGAGCTGGCGGCGGGCCGGCGCCGGCGACGGGTCGTCGCTCCCCGGCGAGCTGGCCGCCACCCACGCGGACACGCTGGCCTGGCTGGACCGGGCCGGGTTCCCGGTCAATCCCGAGCGGCCGCTGGTCCACGGGCTCGACGAGGTCCTCGGCCTTCTGCCGGCGGTGGGAGGAGCGACCGCCACGACCTCGACTACGAGATCGACGGGGTGGTGGTCAAGGTCGACGACCTCGCCCTCCAGCGCCAGCTGGGGGCCACGTCCCGGGCGCCCCGGTGGGCCATCGCCTACAAGTTCCCGCCCGAGGAGCGGACCACCACGCTGCTGCGGCATCGCCGTCTCCATCGGCCGGACCGGCAAGGCCACGCCCTTCGCCGTGCTGGAGCCGGTGTTCGTGGGGGGCTCCACCGTCTCGCTGGCCACCCTGCACAACGAGGACCAGGTGCGGGCCAAGGACGTGCGGCCCGGGCGACACGGTGGTGGTGCGCAAGGCCGGCGACGTGATCCCCGAGGTGGTGGGCCCGGTGCTCGGTCAAGGGCACGCCGGCGGAAGCGCCAGGTGGAAGTTCCCGACCGACTGCCCGAGCTGCGGCGCGCCCCCTGGTGCGGCTGCCCGGCGAGAGCGACACCTTCTGCACCAACCTCGACTGCCCGGGCCAGCGGGTCCAGCGCATCGCCCACTTCGCCTCGCGTTCGGCCATGGACATCGAGGGCCTCGGCGAGCAGCGGGTCCAGCTCTTCGTCGGACCAGGGGCTGCTCAACGACGTGGCCGACCTCTACTCGTTCACCGCCGACACCTTCGCGGGCCTGGAGGGGTTCGCCGCCGCTGTCCATCGCCAACCTCCTCGGCGCCATCGACGACTCGCGGACCCGTCCGCTGCACCGGGTGCTGATCGGACTGGGCATCCGCCACCTGGGCCAGGTGGGCTCCATGGCCCTGGCCCGGGCCCTCGGGCGACATCGACGCCATCATGGCCGCCGACGAGGACACGCCTGGCCGGCGTGGACGGGGTCGGGCCGGTCATCGCCGCCAGCGTGGTCCGCTGGTTCGGCCTCGGACGTCAACCGGTCGGTGGTCGAGCGGCTGCGGGCGGCCGGCCTCAACCTGGCCGAGCCGGGCGGCGGCGCCGAGGCGCGGACCGCCGGCGGTGCCCCAGACCCTGGACGGCCGGTCGGTGGTGGTCACCGGCACCCTCGAGGGCTACACCCGGGAGGAGGCCGAGGAGGCCATCCTGGCCCGGGGCGGCAAGTCGCCGGGCACGGTGTCGAAGAAGACCTTCGCCCTGGTGGTGGGGGAGTCGCCCGGGGCCGTCCAAGGTGACCAAGGCCGAGCAGCTCGGGGTCCCGATGGTGCGGCGACGGCGCCGGGCTTCGGGCAGCCCTGCTCGAGACCGGGCGAGCTGCCGGGCACCGAGCGGGAGTGATGACGCCGTGGGCCGGCGGTCCGACCCTGGCCACCGCAATCGGACCGGGCCGTGGATCTCACGGTCAGCGCTGGTAGCCTGGGCAGAATCATGCCGAGTATCACCGACTCCATCGGGCGTGTCCTCGGCGACCGCTACCGACTGGTCACCGCCCTGGGTACCGGTGCGTCCGCACACGTCTACCTGGCCGACGACGTCTCCCTCCACCGCCGGGTGGCCATCAAGGTCCTCCACCCGGCCCTGGCCGGCGACGCCGCCTTCCTCAAGCGGTTCCGGGCCGAGGCCCGGGCGGTGGCCGCCCTCAACCACCCCAACATCCTGCAGGTCTACGACTGGGGCGAGGAGGACGACGAGCCCTACCTGGTGCTCGAGTACCTGGCCGGCGGCAGCCTCCGCCAGGTCTACGACACCGGCGCCCTGCTCACCCCGGAGCAGGCGGTCCAGGTCGGCCTCGCAGGCCGCCGCCGGCCTCGACTACGCCCACCGCCGGGGCCTGATCCACCGGGACATCAAGCCGGCCAACCTGCTCTTCGACGCCGACCGACGCCTGCGGATCGCCGACTTCGGGCTGGCCCGGGCCCTGGCCGAGGCGGCGTGGACCGAGCCGGACGGGGCCATCCTGGGCACGGCCCGCTACGCCGCCCCCGAGCAGGTCGAGGGGTGGGTGCTCGACGGCAAGGCCGACGTCTACGCCCTGGCCCTGGTGCTCTACGAGGGGGTCACCGGCGAGACGCCGTTCATCGGCGACACCACCATCGCCACCCTGATGGCCCGGGTCGGGCGCCCTGCTGCCCGAGCACGACGCCCTGGGCCCGCTCAACGACGTCCTGGTGTGGGCGGCCGCCCCCGAGCCCGTCCGAGCGCTTCGACGCCGCCCAGTTCTCCCTCCGGCTCGAGGAGCTGGCCGCCACCCTGCCCGAGCCCCGGCCCCTCCCCATCGTGGACGCCGTGCCCGTCGACGAGGTCGGACGACCTGGACAAGGCGATGGTCCGTCCCGGTCCGCCGGCCGCTCTTCGACGGGGCGACCCCCGACGCCACCGAGCTCGGCGTTCCCGCCGTGGCCGGGCCGTGGCCGGCCTCGACGACGGCGGTCGGCCGCGCCGAAGAGCAGACCAAGGCGAAGACGCCGACCGGCCGCCGGCCGAGCGCCTCGACCGGGGCCCATCCGGCCCCGGCGTCGGCGGTGGCCCTGGATCGTGGCCATCGTGGTGGTGGTGCTGGCCCTGGTGGCCGGCGGCGTGGTCCTGGCCGTCCAGGCCAAGCTGTTCACCCCCAGCCACCCGGTGCCCGTCGCTGGTGGGCAAGACGGTGGCCCAGGCCCGACCAGGCCGTCACGGCCGACAAGTTCACCGTGCGCACCGACCGGCCACGCCTCCAGCATCACCGTGGCCGCCGGGCCTCATCCTGCAGCCAGCAGCCCACGCCCGCGTCCGGCGGCCACGCCGGCCACGGCCAAGCAGGGCTCGACCATCGGCGTGGTGGTCTCCACCGGGCCGCCGCCGGTGGCCATCCCCGACCTCACCTCGTTCACCTCGCTGCGCCGACGCCGTCGCCGGCCCTGCAAGGCCGTCCACCTGGTCGGGGTGTGCCCGGCCGCGGCCGAGCAGTACAGCTCGACCGTGGTGGCCGGCGCCGTCCTCGGCACCGCGCCCACCGGGACCGCCCCCTACGGGTCGACGGTGACCGTCATCACCTCCAAGGGCCACGCCCCGGTGGCCATCCCCGCCGTCACCGGCATCGACCTCCACCTACGCCACGGCCGCCGCCGCCCTCACCGCCGCCGGCTTCGTGCCCGCGCAGAACAACGACGTACAGCTCGACCGTGCCCACCGGCCAGGTCATCGGCACCACCCCCGACGCCGTCGGCCGGGCCCCAGCCCTTCGGCTCCAAGGTGAGCCGTGAACATCTCCCTCGGGCCCCAGCCGGTGATCATCCCCAACGTGGTCGGGCAGTCGGTGACCGCGGCCACCGCCGCCCTCGACGGCCCTGGGCCTGAAGGTGGGCGGCCCCTACGGCCCGCCCGGGGCCGACCACGGTGCTCTCGACGGACCCGGCGGCCGGGACCTCGGTCCAGCCGGGCACCACCGTCAACCTCTACACGCTGTGACCGCCGGCCGGTCGCCGGGTGCGAGCTGTGCGAGGCGGCCCGCATCACCGAGTGGTTCCACGAGGACGACGTCTGCTGGGTGGCGGCCTGCGAGGTGTGCGACGTGCCCATGGTGGTGTGGAAGCAGCACGGCAACGAGCCGCCCGAGACCGAGGTGGACCACATGCTGGCCCAGCTGGGACGGGTGGCCGACGAGCGGCTGGGGGCCGGGCGTGTGGTCCTTCGACCGGGTGATGCGCCAGATCCCCGACCACTTCCACGCCCACGCCCGCGACCCCGACTGGTGGTTCCGCCGGTTCGGCCGCCGGTGACGCGGCGCCAGGTCCGGTGATCAAGTACCTGGGGTCCAAGCGCCGGCTGGTGCCGGCGCTCGCCGCGCTGGCCCGGGCCTCGGGGGCCCGCACCGGGCTCGACCTGTTCTGCGGGACCACCCGGGTGGCCCAGGCCTGGAAGCGCCTGGGCATCGAGGTCACCGCGGTGGACAGCGCCCGGTTCGCCCACGTGCTGGCCCGGTGCTACGTGGCCACCGACCCCGCCGGCCGACCCCGGCCTCGCGGCCGAGCTGGCCGAGGCGGTGGACCGGCTGAACGCCCTGGCGGGCGCGCCCGGGCTATGTCACCGCGACCTTCTGTCGAGGCGTCCCGGTACTTCCGCCCCGAGAACGGTGCCCGCATCGACGCGGTGCGGGACGTGATCGAGTCCGAGTACGCCGGCACCGACCTGTGGCCGGTGCTGGTCACCAGCCTGCTGGAGGCGGCCGACCGGGTCGACTCGACCACCGGCCTGCAGATGGCCTACCTGAAGCAGTGGGCGGCCCGGGCCCTCCAGCCCCTGGCGCTGCGGGTCCCCGACCTGCTGGCCGGGCCGGGCCGGGCCGTGCCGGGGGACGCCTGCGCCCTGGCCGGATCGGCCGAGCTCGGCCGAGGTGGACCTGGCCTACCTCGACCCCCCCTACAACCAGCACCGCTACGACTCCAACTACCACGTGTGGGAGACCATCGTGGCCTGGGACGCCCCCGCCCACTACGGCGTGGCCTGCAAGCGGGAGGACCTCCGCGACCCCGAGCGGCGGAGCCCGTTCAACGGCCGACGGACCATGCCGGCCGCCCTGGCCCGGGTGGTGCCGACGGTCCGGGCCGAGGTGGTGATCCTGTCCTACAACAACGAGTCGTGGCTGAGCTTCGACGAGCTCCACGGCCTGTGCGCCGGCCGGGGCCACGTGGAGGTGCTGGCCTTCGACTCGGCCCGCTACGTGGGGGCGAGGATCGGCATCCACGACCCGGCCGGCCGCAAGGTGGGCACGGTCTCCCACCTGCGCAACACCGAGTACGTGCTGGTGGCCGGGGACCGGGCCCGGGTGCGGCGCATGGTCGGCGGCCGTGGCCGAGGCCGGTCTGGGCCAGGTCGTCGACCGGCCCGTCCCCGTCGTGCACCCTGGCCGCCGAGGCGGCGCTGTCCGGTTTGACCGGGTAGCGGGCCCCCTGCCAACGTGGTCCGACACCGGCGGGACGCCACTCCCGGTGCGTGCGCGCCACCGAGCACGGCACCACAGGGGGACCGACCACATGGGAGCACTGGACGGACGCATCGCCATCATCACCGGGGCCGGCCGCGGCATCGGCCGGGAGCACGCCCTGCTCTTCGCCGCCGAGGGGGCCAAGGTGGTGGTCAACGACCTGGGCGGCGCGGTGGACGGCTCGGGCGACGACCGGTCACCCGGCCCAGCAGGTGGTGGACGAGATCACCGCGGCCGGGGGCGAAGGCGGTGGCCAACGCCGACGACGTCTGCGACTGGGAGGGCGGCAAGCGCCTGATCGACACCGCCGTCGAGGCCTTCGGCGACCTCCACGTGCTGGTCAACAACGCCGGCATCCTGCGGGACCGGGTGCTGGTCAACATGTCCGAGGAGGAGTGGGACTCGGTCATCCACGTCCACCTGAAGGGCCACTTCGTCCCCACCCGGCACGCCGCCGCCTACTGGCGGGAGCAGACCAAGGCCGGCCAGGAGGTCAAGGCGTCGGTGATCAACACCTCGTCGACCTCGGGCCTGCTGGGCAATCCGGGCCAGTCCAACTACGGGGCGGCCAAGGCCGGGATCGCCGCCTTCACCGCCATCGCCGCCGACGAGCTGGTCCGCTACGGCGTCCGGGTCAACGCCATCGCCCCGGCCGCCCGCACCCGGATGACCGAGCAGACCCCGGGCCTGTCCGACATCGTCCAGGCCCCGCGCCGACGCCTCGGTGTTCGACAGCTGGGACCCGGCCAACGTCTCGCCCCTGGTGGCCTACCTGGCCACCGAGGCGTGCCCGGCCACCGGCAGGGTCTACTTCGTCCAGGGCGGCCAGGTCCGCCTGTTCCAGCCGTGGACGATGACCGACACCATCGAGAAGGACGACCGCTGGACGGTGGCCGAGCTGCAGGCGGAGATGCACCGGCTCGGAGGCTGAGGGATGTCCCCGGTCCGGGGGCCCGACCGCCCCGGCGGGGACCGGGCCTTCCAGCCCGACGAGGTCGGTCGAGCCGAGGCCCTGCTCAGCGGCACCGGAGCCGGCGCCGAGGGCGGCATCGTGGTGCCGTGGCCCATCCTGTTCCGCCACCGGATCCACCGCCGCCTGGCCGCGCTCGGACCGCTACCAGTGGTGGGTGCTGTGGACGGTGCTGGCCGGGCTGCTGTCGGTCAACATCACCTTCACCGTCTTCGTGGTGGCCCTGCCCCAGGTGGCCCGCCAGCTCCACACCTCGGTGTCCACCCTGACCTGGACGTCCACCGGCCCCCTGCTGGCCTTCGGGGTGGCCGCTCCGGTCCTGGGCAAGCTCGGCGACCTGCGGGGCTACCGCAGGCTCTACCTCTGGGGGCTGTCCGGCGCCGCGGTCAGCGTGGTGCTCACCGCCTCGGCCCCGACCGCCGGGGTGCTCATCGCCGCCCGGCTGTTCGACGGGGTCCAGGGCGCGGCCACCGGGGCGGCGTCGATGGCCCTGGTGCTCCAGGCGTTCTCCCACGAGGACCGGGTGAAGGCCATGGGCTGGTGGGCCCTGGTCGGGGCGGGCGGCCCGGTGCTCGGGGTGACCATCGGCGCCCCGATCATCCAGTACTTCGGATGGCGGGCCCTGTTCTGGGGCGAGCTGCCCCTGATGGCCGTGGCCGCCGTGCTGGCCGTGGTGGTGCTGCCCGCCCACGACCGGCCGACGAGAGCCGGTCGGGCGGGCCGACGGCGCGGCGGCCCGATCCCGGCCCGCTCCGCCGGCGGGGGCGCCCACCGCCGGCCCCGGCGGCGGGGAGGCCCGTCCCGGAGTGCGACCAGCCCGTGGAGCCAGCTGGACTGGACGGGTCGTGGACCCTGGCCGCTGTCGGTGACCGCCGGCCTGCTGGCCCTCAACGAGGCCCCGTCGTGGGGCTTCACCGCGCCGGCCACCCTGGCCGTCTTCGCCCTGAGCCTGGTGGCCGGGTGTCGTCTTCGTGCTCCACGAGCGACGGACCCCGCAGCCCGCTGATCCCCCTGCGCTACTTCCGGATGCGGAACTTCGTCTTCCCGCTGGGGGCCCGGGCCTTCGTCAACTTCTCCTACATGGGCGGGTTCTTCCTCTTCCCCATCCTGATGGAGGGGGTCTACGGCTACAGCGAGACCCGGGCCGGCCTGGTGTCGACGGCCCGACCGCTGATGTTCTCCCTCGTCGCCCCGGTGGCCGGCTACGCCGCCGTCAAGGTGGGGGAGCGGCTCACTGGTGGTGGCCGGCGCCCTGGCCCTCACCGCTCTCCATGCTGGTCTTCACCCAGCTCGGGTCCAGCCCGTCACTGGTGGTCATCCTGGTCGCCCTGGCCCTCTCCGGGGTGGGCAACGGCCTGTCCACCCCGTCGACGGTGTCGTCGGCCTCCAACGAGGTGGCCGCGGACGAGCTCGGGGTGATGAGCGCGGCCCAGCAGCTGATCACCCAGATCGGGATCGTGGCCGGCATCCAGGTGATGGTGACCGTCCAGGCGTCGGCCCACGGTGGGGTGGGCTCGCTGGCCTCGTTCCACCGCGCCTATGCCGTCGGGGCCATCGGCGCCGTGCTGGCCGGGGTGTGCGGCTTCTTCATGCGCAACACGCCCGCGGCCACGGGCCGGGCCGGGCCGGTGCCGGCCGGACAGTGGCCCGAGGGCCGAGCCGGTCGGCCGGCGCCGGCCGGCTGGCGATGGCGGTCCTACTCGGTGATGGCCAGGATGCGGGCGGCCGATCTCGGCGGCGGCCGGATCGGGGGTGGTCGACTGGAGGGCCATCAGCTTGGCGATGTCCCCCTCCACCTTGATCTTGCCGGACATGAAGGCCTGGATGCCGGCCTGCGGGTTGCCCTCGACCAGGATGGCCTTGGCCACGTCGTAGTCCAGGGAGACCTTGAGGTCGACCGGGTCGATGTGGCCGGTGTCGAGGACCAGCTCGCCCGATGACTGGTGTCCACGTGGGCCAGCACCGTGCCCTCGCCGAAGGGGACCGCCCCGATGACCAGGTTCATCCGGATGGAGTGCTCGATGGCGGCGCCCTTGCCGTCGAACTCCGCCCGGATGGCCCGGGCCTCGTCCAGCCATTCGTCGCTCAGGAACTGATAGGTGGCCATCGGTGTGCTGCTCCTTGCCCGTCGGTGTGGTCTGGCCGACCACACTAACCCGAGCCCCGGGCGCCTCCCGGGGCGGCCCAGGCTCGGGCATGGGTGGCGGGTCGGAGTCCGGTGCGGCCGGTAGCATCCGGTTCCGTGACCGCTCCGATCATCCCCGGTGCCGAGCCGTGGTCCGCCGCCGGCGGCTCCCACGGCGTGCTCGTCCTCCACGGGTTCACCGGCAACCCCCAGTCCATGCGCCCACTGGCCGAGGCGCTGCGCCGCGGCCGGCTTCACCGTCGAGCTGCCCCTGCTCCCCGGGCACGGCACCGCCGTCGAGGACATGGTGCCCACCCGGTGGGAGGACTGGTCGGCCGCCGCCGAGGCCGACTACCAGGCGCTGGCCGCCCGGTGCGACAAGGTGGTGGTCACCGGGCTGTCGATGGGCGGGACGCTGACCTGCTGGCTGGCCGAACAGCACCCCGAGATCGCCGGCATCGCCGTGGTCAACCCGCTGATCGAGCCGCCCGACGAGGAGTTCCGGGAGGGCATCCGGGCCCTGGTCGAGGCGGGCACCGAGGTCATCGACGGCATCGGCTCGGACATCGACAAGGAAGGGGTGGTCGAGGCCGCCTACCCGGGCACGCCTCTGGCCGCCGTCCTCTCCCTGTTCGAGGGGGTCGACGCCGTGTCGAGGCCGATCTGGGCAGATCCGCTGTCCGGCCCTGCTGCTGTCCAGCCGGGAGGACCACGTGGTGGACCCGGTCTCCGGCGACGTCCTGGCCGCCTCGGTGGGCGGCCCGCTCGAGCGGGTCCACCTCGAGCGACAGCTACCACGTGGCCACCCTGGACTACGACGCCCCCCTGATCGAGGAGCGGGTGGTGGACTTCGCCGTCGGGGTCCTGGGCGGCGCCGGCGCCGTCGCCGCCTGATGGCCCGGCCCCCGATGAGCACTCCCGACGCATCACCCGTGCCGAGGTGGCCCACGTGGCCGACCTGGCCCGCCTCGAGCTGACCGAGGAGGAGCTGGACCTGTTCACCGGCCAGCTGGCCCAGGTGCTCGACCATGCCGCCGATGTGGCCTCGCTGGACCTGGCCGGCGTGGCGCCCACCGCCCACGCCATGGCGGTCACCAACGTGCTCCGACCCGACGAGGTCCGGCCCTGCCTCGACCGCGACGAGGTGCTGGCCCAGGCCCCGTCGGTGGAGGACCACCGGTTCCGGGTGCCCCGCATCCTGGGGGAGGCGCCGTGAGCTGCCCCCCGCCCCTCGACCTCCCTGGCCAACGCCGTCCGGTCCGGGGCCCGCTCGGCCGTCGACGTGCTGGAGGAGCACCTGGCCGCCATCGACGCCGGCGACGACGAGGTCCACGCCTTCAACCTGGTCATGGCCGACGAGGCCCGGGCCCAGGCCGCCGCCGTCGACCGGCCGGTGGCCGACGGGGACGACCCCGGCCCGCTGGCCGGGGTGCCGGTGGCCCTGAAGGACAACCTGTGCACCCGGGGCGTGCCCACCACCTGCTCGTCCCGCATCCTCGAGGGGTGGCGGCCCCCCTACGACGCCACGGTGGTGACCCGCCTGCAGCGGGCCGGGGCGGTGGTGGTGGGCAAGACCAACATGGACGAGTTCGCCATGGGCTCGTCCACCGAGACCTCGGCGTTCGGACCGACCCGCAACCCCCACGACACCGGCCGGGTCCCGGGGGGATCCTCGGGGGGATCGGCCGCCGCCGTGGCCGCCGGGTTCGTCCCCCTGGCCCTCGGCTCGGACACCGGGGGATCGATCCGCCAGCCGGCCGCCCTGTGCGGGGTGGTGGGCATGAAGCCCACCTACGGCACGGTGTCCCGCTACGGCCTGGTGGCCTTCGCCAGCTCGCTGGACCAGATCGGGCCGTTCGCCACCACGGTGGCCGACGCCGCCCTCCTCTTCGACGTCATCGGCGGCCACGACCCCGCCGACTCGACCTCGCTCAACCGTCCCACCCCGCGGGTCCTCTCGGTCCTCGACGACGGCGTGGCCGGCCTGACCGTGGGCGTGCTGACCGAGCTCCTCGACGGCGCCGACCCCGACGTGGTGGCCCGGGTCCGCCAGGCCGCCGAGGCCCTGTGCCGCCGCCGGGGCCCGGGTGGAGGAGGTCTCGGTGCCCGAGGTGACCCTCGGGCTCTCCGCCTACTACCTCATCGCCCCGGGCGAGGCCTCCTCCAACCTGGCCCGCTACGACGGCGTGCGCTACGGGCTGCGGGTGGACGCCGAGGACACCGTGGCCATGAACACGGCCACCCGGTCGGCCGGCTTCGGCGCCGAGGTCAAGCGCCGGATCATGCTCGGCACCTACGTGCTGTCGGCCGGGTACATGGACGCCTACTACAACCAGGCCCTCCGGGTCCGCACCAGGATCATCGAGGGGTTCGACCGCCGCCTACCGGCGGTGCGACGTCCTGCTCGGGCCCACCGCCCCGACCACCGCCTTCCCCCTCGGGGCCAAGACCGGCGATCCGCTCACCATGTACCTCTCCGACGTCTGCACCATCCCGACCAACCTGGCCGGCCACCCGGCCATCAGCGTCCCCTTCGGGACCGGGGACGACGGGCTGCCGGTCGGGGTCCAGCTGCTCGGACCGGCCCTGTCGGAGGGGACCCTGTTCAAGGTGGCCGCCGTGGTCGAGGCGGCAGCCCCCAGCCTCGACCCCCCGCGGCTGGTCCAGGGGGCCCGGTCGTGAAGCCGGGGTGGGAGATGGTGATCGGCCTCGAGGTCCACTGCGAGCTGAAGACGGCCACCAAGCTGTTCTGCGGGTGCCCCAACGTGTTCGGCGACGAGCCCAACACCAACGTGTGCCCGGTCTGCCTGGGCCTGCCCGGCTCGCTCGCCGGTCATCAACCAGCGGGCGGTGGAGCTGGCCATGGCCATCGGCACCGCCCTCACTGCGAGATCCGGCCCTCCACCTTCCACCGGAAGAACTACTTCTATCCCGACCAGGCCAAGGACTACCAGATCAGCCAGTACGACGAGCCGATCAACGTGAACGGTCACCTCGACCTCCCCGACGGGACCCGGGTCGGGATCGAGCGGGCCCACATGGAAGAGGACACCGGCAAGACCACCCATGCCGGGGCCTCGGGCCGGATCCACGGGGCCGACTACTCGCTGGTCGACTACAACCGCTCGGGGGTGCCGCTGGTGGAGATCGTGAGCCGCCCCGACATGCGGACCTCGGCCCAGGCCCGGGCCTACGCCACCGAGCTCCGGGCCGTCCTGGTGGCCTCGGGCGCGTCCGACGGCAAGATGGAGGAGGGGTCGATGCGGGTCGACGCCAACGTGTCGGTGCGGCGCTCGTCGGACGACCCCTTCGGCACCCGGTGCGAGATCAAGAACCTCAACTCGGTGCGCTCCCTGGGTCGGGCCATCGACTACGAGGCCGACCGCCAGATCGCCCTGCTCGAGTCGGGCGAGCCGGTGGTCCAGCAGACCCGGCACTGGGACGAGGACGCCGGCCGCACCGTGACCCTCCGCTCCAAGGAGGACGCCTACGACTACCGGTACTTCCTCGAGCCGGACCTGGTGCCCCTGGTCCCCGACGCCGAGTGGATCCGGGCGGTGGCCGACACCATGGGCCCGATGCCCGCCGTCCGCCGGGCCCGGCTGGTCGGCGCTGCTCGGCGAGGCGGGGCCCGCCGCGGCGCCAGGTCGACCAGGTGGCCACCGTGGTCGACCTGGGCCTCGACGACCTGGTGGTGGCGGCGGTGGCCGCCGGGGTCGGCCCCGGGCCTGGCCCTGGCCCGCACGGCCAACGAGGCGGCCACCGACGCCGAGGCGGCCCGGCGGCCTCGACGCCGAGTCCTACGTGGCCCTGCTGACCATGGAGGCCGACGGCAGCCTGACCGCCACCCAGGCCAAGGCGGTGCTGGCCGAGCTGCTGGCCGCCGGCGGCGGCGATCCGGCGGCCATCGCCGCGGCCAAGGGCTTCGAGGCCATGTCCGAGGACTCGCTGGCGGCGGCGGTGGCCGAGGTGGTGGCCGCCCACCCCGACGAGTGGGCCCGGTTCCGCGACGGCGACGCGACGAAGACTGGCCGGGCTGCTTCACCGGCAAGGTCATGAAGGCGACCCAGGGCCAGGCCGACGGCAAGGCGGTGCGGGCCGAGCTGCGAGCGCCTGCGGGGCTGAGCCGGAGCCGGTGCTCGCGGCTGCCGGCTGACGGCCACGGTCAGGGCGTGCGAGGCCGCTCGGAGCGGCGTCGGGCGGGCGGCCCCCGGCGGCCAGGTAGGCCCCGACGGGGGGCGAAGCCGATCCGGGTGATGTCCACCGGCCGGGAGGGTCGACAGGTGGTGGTCAATCGGACCGGCGTGTAGAGCATCCAGACACCCGCTGGCGTCGCTGGAAGAACGACGCCTCGCCCGGCCCCTGTCCCTGGAGCGTTGGAGCCGAGCAGCGGCTGATCGGAGGTGTCGGCACACGGCCCCGACGGCCCGGCGCACCAGGCCACGCCGATGCCGTAGGCCGGCTGGTTGAACCAGTTGCCCGAGTAGAGCAGCCAGTAGGCGCCGTTGACCTCGACCATGTCCGGGGCCTCGACGATGGTCCCCTGCCAGGGCTCGTCCGGGGCCATCAGATCGTTGGCCGCGCCCGACGAGGCCGAGGCCGTCGGCGGTCAGCTGCTGTGACCACAGGGTGGTGGGGTTGTGGCTCGCCATGGGCGTTCTGGTCCGACTTCCACAGCATCCAGTTGGTGCCGTCGCTGTCGGTGAAGACCCGGGGGTCGATGGAGCCGCCCAGGTCCGACTGGCAGATGAACGGCTGGCTCTCCGGCCGTGAACGGCCCGGTCGGGCGAGGTGGACCGGTGGCGGCACCGATGCACTGCTCGTTCCGCCAGGCCCGAAGAAGCCGGTGAAGTACAGCACGTAGTTCGACCCGAACTGGTGGACGTCGGGGGCCCAGGTGAAGCTCTCCTGGCCCATGGGGGCAGCACGGGCAGGGCGTCGGTGACCGGGCTCCAGGTGGCGAAGTCGGTGGACGAGGCCACCGGCACGTTCATCCCGGCGTTGGTGGTGAAGTTGGGCGTGGTGTTGCTGGTGTACAGGTAGTAGTGATCTCGGCCTCGAGGACGAAGGGGTCGGACTCGTTCTGGTCCGAGTTGACGGGCACCCCGGGAGCCAGGGGGTGGTGGTCACCGGGGGCTGGGTGATTGCCGGGGACGAGGTGAACGGGAGCGTGGCGTGGTGGGTGGGACGGCCGGGTGGTGGTGGGGACGGCGGCGGGGTGGGCGGCCGACGAATTCAGTGCCACCAGCACCGCCGCCAGCACCGCGGCCACGACGACGATCACGGCGACCGTCTTCCCGAGGGTGCCGGCGAACAGGCGTGGCCGTCGGGTGACCGGCGCCGACTCCGCCCCGGCCGGCGCAGTTGCGGATGTCTCATCCGGGCCCGATGAGACGGACGGCCCCGATGAGACGGACTCGTCGGGCTCCTCGGACGCGCCCGAAGTCTGGACCAGAGCTACGCCCTGTTGATCATCCCCTCGGCCCGTCCCCCATGACATCGCCTGGGTACCCTACTGCCTCCCCTGCCGTGCGGGCCAAGGCGGCGGGGTGGGGCGCCAGCTGGGGAAGAACGGTGGACATCTGCCCCGATCCTGGGGACAGGCCGAGAAATCTGGCGGAAAAGGTAGGGATTTCGCGCCACCCTATTGACCCCCGAATGGCCATCCATCACAGTGTCAATTGTTCGGAAGCCGAAGCTCCACCGGAGACCGGAGGAGGCCGGCGGAAAGGGTCGAAAGGCCAGTTCCGTGCGGTTGACCCGGAGGATCGGTGAGGCCGTAGGCGACCGGAAAGGTGGTCCGGTGACGGACCGATGGGCTCTCCGGAGTTCAGCGGGTCGAAGTCCGGCGCAGGGCCGTCCGACACGGCTCGGCAAAGGGGAGACCGGATCCGCCGTGTACGTGGCCCCGAGGAGCTCGGGCGGTTTCGGCCGTTCGGTTACTCGGGGCTGCGTCGCGCCCGGAGGTCGGTGACCGGACGCCACGCCGGGCACGTGACCTCTAATGGGGGTGGAGGTGGGCCGACGAGGAAACAGTGACCGCCTCCATCAGGCAGGGGTCGTCGTCGTCGTTGCACCGCTCGCACTCGAGCTCGAGCGTGCTGTGGGAGATGGCGAAGGGCTCGGCGATGGCCGCCTTCACCTGCTCGCCGACGGCCTGGGCCTCCTCGAGGGTCGGATGGCCGGTCGAGCACCAGGTGGGCGGAGAGCACCCGCATCTCGCTGGACAGGCTCCAGACATGGAGGTCGTGGACCTCGCCGACCCCCGGCACCCCGGCCATGGACCGCGGTCAGCCGGTCGAGGTCGAGGTCCGGACGGGGTCGACTCGAGGAGCACGGCGATGCTGGCCCGGAAGATCCGGACGGCCTGGTAGCACGATGATGGCCGCCACCACCAGGGCCGACACCGGGTCGAGCCAGGTGGCGGAGGGGACGAACAGCATGACCACCCCGGCCAGCACCACGGCCAGCGAGGCCAGGGCGTCGCCGGCCATGTGCAGCACGGCCGAGCGCATGTTGAGGTCGTTGGACCCGTCGCGGAGGACCAGGGCGGCCAGCCCGTTGACGACCAGGCCGAACGAGGCCACCACCACCACGATGCCGGCGCGGACCGGCTCGGGATGGCCCAGGCGGTGGACGCTGTCGATGACGATGAGCACGGTCACCACGGCGATCAGGGAGGCGTTGGCCAGCGCGGCCAGGATGGTGGCCCGGTGGTTGCCGAAGGAGCGGGCGGCACTCGGCGGACGCAGGACCAGGCGCACCGCCACCAGCGAGAGGACCAGGGCGCCGACGTCGGCCAGGTTGTGGCCGGCGTCGGCCAGCAGGCCGGTCGAGTGGGCGACCACGCCGAACCCGATCTGGACGACCACCAGCAGCGGCGTTCAGGGCCAGGCTGAGGCTGAGTCGGCGGGTTCTGTCCATGGATACTCCCAGGCCAAGCTTACCAACCGGGCCAACGGGACCGGCTGAGCGACTCCCGGTGGTGGGGCCGGAACACCATCCGTGTCGGCACGGCCACCCGGTGCGCTGGTGGTGGCCCGACGACCGCAAGCCGGCGCCGAACCCGGCCATCACCGCTGGTCAGCGCCGTGACCTTGGGTATAGCATCGGCGCCCTACGCCGGGCAGGGAGTGGGGAGACATGGTGCGTATGGACTACTCGGGGGCGCTCCGGCGCAGTTGGTGGCTTCTGGTGGCGCTCGGCGTCGTCGGCCTCGTGGTCGGGGTCCTGCTTCCCGTCAGCCACCCGAGCGGTCCGTCGACTCCGGGGTGGCAGGCCCGGACGGTGGTGGGCACGGCTCCGAAAGGCGGAGGGAACCAGGTGGCCGGGGATGTCACCGCGGCCCAGATCCAGTTCTACGGGGCCAGCCTGGTCGTGAAGGAGGCCACCGCCAAGGCCGCCGGCCTGGACGTCCCCGTCAGCGACTACCCCTCGTACCTGTCCGCCACGGTCGTCCCCGGTGGCCAGGGCGCCTCGACCGTCGGTGGCGGCGGCGCCAGCACGGTGGTGCTCACGGCCCGGGGCCGAACCCGGGCCCAGGCCACCGCGTTGGCCACTGACTACGCCAACCAGCTGGGTGACTACCTGACCTTCCTGGCCACCACCAGTGCCATCGCCAGGGCCGGCGCCGGCGGCACCGTCGTGGCCGGGCACACCGGATTCCAGGTCCTCCAGCCGGCCACGGCCACGTCCGTCACCGGCACCGCCGGCGGATCGGCCGGCACCCGATGGGTGCGAGGCATCATCGGTCTGCTCATCGGGCTGGTGCTGGCCGTCATCGTGGCCCTGGTGCGCGAGCGGCTCGACCGGGGTCTCCGGAACGGGGCCCGGGCCCGGAGCGCCTTCGGATTCCCGATCGTGGTGGAGATCCCGGTCGTGGCGGCCCAGACGCCGACCGGCCCGGGCCAGTACCCGATGGTGGATGTCGTCCGGAACCCGGACTCCGCCGGGGCCGAGGCGTACCGGATGCTCCGCATGTCCCTGCTGTTCGAGCCCGTGTCCCCGGCTCCGGCGCCCGATGGCCCCGGTACCGGTGCCGGTGGCGCCGGGAGCGGCGGCGGGGAAGCCGACGAGCCGGCCCAGAGCGCTCCGCCGGCGGCCACGGCGACCAACGGCACGGGCCGCGGTGGCGACGCGCCGGCCGGCCCGGCCCGCGAGGCGCCGGTGGACAGAACGGCCGTGACGGCGGGGCCGGGTGAGCCCGCAGCCCCCGGCGAGCGACAGGTCATTCTGGTGGCGTCGCCGGGAAATGAGCTGACGCGGCCCCATGTGGCCGCCAACCTGGCCGCCATCTGCGGAGAGGCCGGACAGAAGGTGGTGGTCATCAGTACCTGGGACGTCGAGGCGGGCACCACCGACACCGACGGTCCCGAGCCGTCCGGATCGGATCGGATCCGGGTCGGGGACGTGGAGGACCACCTGGAACCGTCGCGACTCGACCACGTCTACCGCCTCTCGCTGCGGCCGTTCGTGGCCGGAAGCGCCCAGCTGGTCTCCCGTGGGGGCCGGGTCCTCGACGCGGCCCGGAGCGTGTGCGACGTCGTCATCGTCGATGTGCCGCCGATGCTGGCCCTGCATCACGCCGAGGCCCTGTCCCACTCGGTGGACGCGGTCCTGGTGGTGGGGGAGTGCGGGTACACCACGGTCGACGAGGCCCGGCAGGCCGGCGACCTGTTCCGTCGGATCGGCGCCCCCGTGCTCGGCGTGGTGCTCACCAACGTGCCACTCTCCGCCGGCGACATCCGCCAGACGGTGCCGCGGCATGCGACAGCGGCGCCGGCGCCAGCGTCCGAGCCGGCATCGGCATCGGCCGATGGCGCCGGAGTCGATGAGCGCGACAGGGGCGACGGGGAGCCTGTCGCCGTGGCCGCCGGTCCCGGTGCCGGCGGCGGCAGTGCCGGCGACACCACCTCGGAGTCGGCACCATCCGACCCGGAGCCGGGATCGTCAGACCCGTCGTGACGTCCCCGTCCGGTCCGGCACCGGCGGGGTGCCCCCGATCGCCCGCCCGCCACCGGGGAAGCCCGGATGCGGCGCCGGAGGGCGGTGGTGGCGCCGGGTCCCGGTCGTCGATCCGGGCTCTACGGGCCAGCGACTAGATTTGCCGGTCATGGATCGGGGAACCACCGGGGCGGCATCGGGCCAGTACCAGCTGTCCCAGCTCCAGAACATCGAGGCGCAGTCCATCCACATCATCCGGGAGGTGGCGGCCGAGTTCGAGCGGCCGGTGCTGCTGTTCTCCGGGGGCAAGGACTCGGTGGTGATGCTGCGTCTGGCCCAGAAGGCCTTCTGGCCGGGACGGATCCCGTTCCCGGTCATGCACATCGACACCGGTCACAACTTCCCCGAGGTCCTCGAGTTCCGGGACCGGTGCGTCGAGGAGCTCGGCGCCAACCTGGTGGTGGCCTCGGTGCAGGAGTCGATCGACGCCGGTCGCGTCACCGAGGAGGCCGGTCCCGACCCCTCCCGCAACCGGCTGCAGACCCGGACCCTGCTCGACGCCATCACCGAGCACAAGTTCGATGCCGTGTTCGGCGGTGCCCGTCGGGACGAGGAGAAGGCCCGGGCCAAGGAGCGGGTGTTCTCCTTCCGGGACGAGTTCGGTCAGTGGGACCCGAAGAACCAGCGGCCCGAGCTGTGGTCCCTCTACAACGGCCGCCACCGCGCCGGCGAGCACATCCGGGTCTTCCCCCTCTCGGACTGGACCGAGCTCGACATCTGGCAGTACATCGCCGACGAGGAGATCGACCTCCCGACCATCTACTACTCGCACCGGCGCCAGGTGTTCCGACGCGACGGCATGCTGCTGGCCGTCGGGCCGCACGTGACGCCCCGCGAGGACGAGGAGGTCTTCGAGGCCACCGTCCGCTACCGGACCGTGGGTGACATGACCTGTCACCGGGGCGGTCGAGTCGGCGGCCACCTCGGCCGAGGACATCGTGGTCGAGGTGGCCGCGTCCCGCCTGACCGAGCGGGGCGCCACCCGGGCCGACGACCGGGTCAGCGAGGCCGCCATGGAGGACCGCAAGCGCGAGGGGTACTTCTGATGGAGCTCCTGCGCCTGGCCACGGCCGGGTCGGTCGACGACGGCAAGAGCACGCTCATCGGCCGTCTGCTCTACGACTCCAAGGCCATCTTCGAGGACCAGCTGGAGTCGGTGGAGCGGGTCAGCCGCCAGCGGGGCGACGAGTACACCGACCTGGCCCTGCTCACCGACGGCCTCCGGGCCGAGCGCGAGCAGGGGATCACCATCGACGTCGCCTACCGCTACTTCGCCACGCCGGCCCGCAAGTTCATCATCGCCGACACCCCGGGCCACATCCAGTACACCCGCAACATGGTGACCGGGAACTCGACCGCCGACCTGACCATCGTCCTGGTCGACGCCCGCAAGGGCATCGTCGAGCAGACCCGCCGACACGCCTTTCTGGCCTCGCTGCTCCGGGTTCCCCACCTCCTGCTCTGCGTCAACAAGATGGACCTGGTCGGCTACGACCGCGAGGTGTTCGAGTCGATCCGCGAGGAGTTCGCCGCCTTCGCCAGCCGGCTGGACGTGTCCGACCTGAGCTTCATCCCCATCTCGGCCCTGCAGGGCGACAACGTCGTCCAGCGGTCGGCCAACATGCCCTGGTACGAGGGGGCCTCCCTGCTGCACCATCTCGAGCAGGTCTACATCTCCTCGGACCGCAACCTGATCGACCCCCGGCTGCCCGTCCAGTGGGTGATCCGGCCCCAGGCCACCAGCCACCCCGACTACCGGGGCTACGCCGGCCGGGTGGCCGGCGGGGTGTTCAGGCCCGGCGACGAGGTGATGGTGCTGCCCTCCGGTCTGACCACCACCGTGGCCGGCATCGACACCTTCGACGGGCCCGTCGACGAGGCCTTCCCGCCCATGTCGGTGACCATCCGCCTGACCGACGACATCGATGTGTCGCGGGGCGACCTGATCTGCCGGCCCGCTCAACCAGCCGACCGTGGGTCAGGACCTCGACGCCATGGTGGCGTGGATGACCGAGCGACCGCTCAAGCCCGGGGACTTCCTCGCCCTCAAGCACACCACCCGCTGGGTGCGGGCCGTGGTGCGCGACATCCACTACCGGCTCGACGTCAACACCCTCCACCGCGACGAGGCGGCTATCGTCGCTCGGCCTCAACGACGTCGGCCGGGTGAGCCTGCGGGTGACCCAGCCCCTGTTCTACGACAGCTATCGGCGCAACCGGCAGACCGGTTCGTTCATCCTGGCCGCCGAGGACACCAACGTGACCGTCGGGGCCGGCATGCTGCTCGGCCCCGACTGAGCGGGGGACGGTGCCATGACCTCGTCCAACGTGACCTGGCACGCCGGCCAGGTGACCCGGCCCGAGCGGGTCCGGGCCGTCCGGGGCCCGGGGGCGACCCTGTGGCTCACCGGGCTGTCCGGATCGGGAAAGTCGACCCTGGCCGCCGCCGTCGAGCAGCGCCTGGTGGCCGACGGACGGAGCGCCTACCGGCTGGACGGGGACAACCTGCGCACCGGTCTCAACGGCGACCTCGGCTTCGATCGCCGCGACCCGGCAGGAGAACGCCCGCCGGGTCGGCCGAGGTGGCCTGCCTGTTCGCCGACGCCGGCGTGGTGGCCATCGTGGCCCTGATCAGCCCCTACGCCGAGTCCCGCCGGCGGGCCCGCCAGATCCACGAGCGAGCGCGGCCTGGCTGTTCGTCGAGGTGTACATGGCCGCCACGGTCGAGACCTGCTGCCCTCCGCGATCCGAAGGGCCTCTATGCCCAGGTCGGCGGCCGGCGATGTGGTCTCCTTCACCGGCGTGGACGATCCCTACGAGGTACCCGAGGACCCCGACGTGGTCATCGAGCCCGGCCTGTCGCTGGCCGACTCTGTGGACACGGTGGTGGCGGCGCTGGCCCGGGCCGAGGCCGCCGGGGCTTCCATCGGCGCCGGGGCCTCGGCCGATGCGCCCGACCCCGGGACCACGGCCGGGGCCTGAGGACCGCTCAGCGGGCTGCGCCCCACAGCCGGGCCGGCCGGATGCCCCAGGCCACCTGCCGGGCCAGCTCGGCGCTGACCACGGGGAGGTCGGCGGCGTGGGTCACCCCGATGAGCTTGGCGTCGGTGGTGAGGACCCGCACCGGCAGCCCGATGCCCTTGGCCACCATGGCCGGCCACCACCTCGGGCAGCAGCACCTCGGCCTTGGGCACCTCCCCGCCGGCGGCGACCGAGGCCACCAGCGCCTCCTCGTCGAGGCCGGAGGCGTCCATGGCCGACTGCGAAGACCTCCCAGATGTCGGGCTGGAACCCCCACAGGTTGACCGAGGCCGGCAGGTCGCCGTCGAGCTCGGCCGGCTCGAGGCCGTCGTCGGACGGTGAGGGGCCGGCCCGTGTCCGTGCCGGGTGACCTGGCGGCGCTCGGTGAGGCCGACCAGGTGGCCGTCCGGCGTCCACCTCGCAGATCCCCCGGGTGACCGGGTCGTCGGTGGCCACCGTGTCGGCCAGCTGGTAGCCGACCAGGGCGTGCTCGGCCGTGCCGGCCTCCAGCTGTGCGGCCAGCAGTCCCATGGCCGCCTCGCCGTAGACGTCGTCGGCGTTGGCCACGGCGAAGGACTGGTCCGGTGCCCAGGGCCGACCGGGCCGCCAGCACGGCGTGGACCGTGCCGAGGGGCAGGCGCTGCTCGGCGAAGGCCACGTCGACCGAGCCCGGCCAGCACTGCTCGACGTGGTAGCGGATGGCCGGGCCCGTCTCGGGATGGAGGACCAGCACGATCTGGCCGAAGCCCGGCGGCCACCGCGTCGCTGACCAGCAGGTCGATGACCGCCTCGCCGTTGGGGCCGATCGGGGCCAACGGCTTGCACCCCCCGTACCGGCGGGCCATGCCGGCGGCCAGCACCACCAGCGAGGGGGCCACGCCCGCGCTCACCCGCCCCAGCGCAGCACGGCGCTGGCCCAGGTCATGCCGCCGCCGAATCCGGTGAGCAGCACGTGGTCGCCCTGGTGGAGCCGGCCGGTCTCCAGGGCGTCGACCAGGGCCAGGGGGATCGAGGCCGACGAGGTGTTGCCGTAGCGGTCGATGACCACCACCGCCTTCTCCTCGGGGATGCCCAGCCGCTGGCAGGCGGCGTTGATGATCCGCAGGTTGGCCTGGTGGGGGACCATCAGGTCGATGTCGTCGACGGTCAGCCCGGCCTCGGCGATGGCCTGCTCGGCCGACTCGACCACCACCCGCACCGCCTTGCGGAAGATCTCCTTGCCGTCCATGTAGAGGTAGCCGCCGTGGTCGCACTTGAGCAGGTGGCGCAGCGAGCCGTCGGCCCCGAGCTTCCAGGACAGCAGCTGGCCGGGCCCGTCGACGGCCTCGAGCACCACGGCCCCGGCCCCGTCGCCGACCAGCACGGCCACCGACCGGTCGTCCCAGTCGGTGATCCGGCTGAGGGTCTCCGATCCGATGACCAGCAGCCGCTCGGCCCCGATGGCCAGCATCCCGTGGGCCACGGTCAGGGCGTAGACGAACCCCGAGCAGGCGGCGTTGACGTCGAAGGCCCCGCCGGGCACGCCGATGCCGTCCTGCACCGTGGCCGAGGTGCCCGGGACGATCTGGTCGGGCGTGGTGGTGGCCAGGATCACCGCGTCGATCTCGTCGGGCCGCCGCCCGGCCTTGTCCAGAGCGGCCAGGCCGGCCTCGATGGCCAGCTGGGAGGTGGTCCCGCCGATCCGGCGCTCGCGGATGCCGGTGCGCTCCCGGATCCAGGCGTCGTTGGTGTCCATGGTCACCGACAGGTCGTCGTTGGTGACCACCTTGTCGGGCACGGCGATGCCCCAGCCGGTCACGATGCCGCCGCGGGTGGTGTTCATGACGTGGTGGTCCTCATCGCTCAGCCTGCCTCGAGTACGTGGATTCCGATGAAGGCCGCATCGGCGCGCCGGCCTCGGTCCCGATCATGCCACCGGTATTGGCCGCCACCGCCAATCGGGCCCCCTCGACCTGGCGGGGGCCGGCCTGGCCGCGGAGCTGGGCGGTGAGCTCGACCACCTGGGCGATGCCCGGTGGCCCCCAGGGGATGGCCCCGGGCCACCAGGCCGCCGCTGGTGTTGACGGTCACCCCCTTGCCGCCGATGGAGGTGTCCCCGGCCACGGTGGCCGGCCCGGCGTCGCCCGGCTTGTAGAAGCCCAGCGACTCGAGGGCGTAGAGCTCCTCGGGGCTGGTGGCGTCGTGCAGCTCGACCACGTCCACGTCGGCGGGGTCGATGCCGGCGTCGTCCCAGGCCGCCGCCCCGGCCTCGGTCAGGCGGTCGTGGTAGTCGATGTCGCCGTTGCCCGAACGGATGGTGCTGGACCGGATGCGGGGCGCTCCCGGCCGGGCCGTGGCCGACAGGACCACGGCGGCGGCACCGTCGGTGAACGACGAGCACATCAGCCGGGTGAGGGGCCACACGATGGACGGCGACGCCGAGCACCTCCTCCACGGTGACCTCGGACTGGAACTGGGCGTTGGGGTTGAGGGCCCCGTGCCGCCGGGCCTTGACCGCGGCGGCGGCGAACTGCTCCACGGTGGCGCCCCGCTCCTCCATCAGGTCGACGGCCCACGCGGCGTTGAGGGCCATCAGCACCGAGCCCGAGGGGTTCTCGAGCTCCTCGTGCATCTGGATCCGGTCGGCCAGGGGCACGCCGTCCTCGATGCCGGCCAGGGTCTCGCCCCGGTCGCCGGTCCACATCTTCTCGACCCCGACGGCCAGCACCGTGCCGGTGCCGCCCAGGGTGGCCAGGGTGGCCAGGTGCAGGGCGGAGGAGCCGCCGGCGCACGAGTTGTCGACGTTGACGATGCCGGCGTTGCGCAGGCCGGCCTGCTGCAGGAAGGTCTGGCCCCGGATGCACCCCTGGTCGAGCAGCCGGCCGGCGGTGGCGTTGCCGAACACCACCAGGTTGACGTCGGCCGGGTCGACCCCGGCGTCGGCCAGGGCGTCGGCCACCACCTGGTGGGCCATGTCCTCGGCGGTGCGGTCCCGCCGGTTCATGGGGGTGATGCCGGTGCCCACGATGTGTGCGGTGCGGTCCACGGTGTCCTTCGTTATCCTCGTGCCTCGAGTGGAGCGCCGGCCGCCGGCAGGGCGGCGACCAGGCGCTCGAACTGATCCAACGGTCGGTCGGCGGTGACGTACACCGCCACGTGCTCGGCCCCGGCGCTGCGGAACGAGGCCACCACGTCGGCCACCTCGGCGGCGGTGCCGTGGACCAGGTGGCGGTCGAAGGCCTTGGCCGGGATGCCGTAGAGCGAGGACATCCACCCGGTGCCCCGCTGCCGGGCCACGCCGGCGTCGTCGTCGATGGTGACGAACAGGACCATGGACGGGGTGACCGCATCCGGCCGGCCGGCCGGCCCGGTCGACCTCCTTGGCCAGCCGCTCGACGGCCTCGCCGGTACTCGGTGGGGCTGAGGAACAGGGGCATCCACCCGTCGGCCAGGGTGGCCGCCCGCCGCAGGGCCGCCTCCGAGGAGCCGCCCGACCCACACCGGGATGGGCGGCGGCGCCGGGAGCTGGCGGTAGCGGGCCGGCGCCGCCGTCCCCGGTGTCGCCGCCGGAGCACGCCCTGGCCCGATGGCCCACGACCGCCGGAGCTCGGCGATGCCGGCATCGAGCAGGCGACCCCGCGTGTGGTAGTCGACGCCGGACTGCTCGTACTCGCCGGGGTGGCTGCCCACGCCGACGCCGAGGACGAGCCGGCCGCCGGACAGGGTCTGGAGGGAGGCCGCCTGCTTGGCCACCGCCGGGGCCTGGCGCAGGGGGAGCTGGATGACGCAGGTACCGAGGCGTGACCCGCTCGGTGGCGGTGGCGGCCACGGTCAGGGCCACCAGGCACTCGAGGGAGGGGCCGTGCCAGAAGAGGTGGTCGCAGGCCCACAGGGCGTCGGCCCCGGCCTGCTCGGCGGCCCGGGCAGACCGCGGCCAGGTGGGCGAGCGGGTCGGGCGGCCGGCTGCCGGTTCGGCGGCGGGCCGGACGGGCCGGCCCACGGGGGAACCGTGTCCTGCACGAAGGTCGGCAGGATCAGTCCGATCGGCCCCGGGCCGGTGGCGGATCGCTCCAAGGGCACAGTGCATCGTAACCTCCACCGTTCCGACAAGCGATCATCGGGGTCGTCGGGGCCGCGCTCGGAACGCCCGTGTGGCCGCCGGTGTACGGGAGGGGCCGCCGACGCGGCAGACTGGGAGCCTGACGAGGACGGGCAACGCCACCGGGTGGCCGGGCGTCCCCAGGGTGCCGAGGAGAGGACGAGCTGTGGATTCCGAGCAGGGACAGACAGACGCTGACGAGGTCGGCACCGGTGCGGCGGAGGGCGACGCCGATGGCGCCGGTGCCGTCGGCGGTCCGCGGCGGGGTCGCGGCCGAGCTCACCGACGCCGAGCGCGGCGAGCGGCTGGCCCAGCTCAACAGCCTGATCGAGCTCATGCGGCCGGCGGTGCAGGCCGACGGGGGCGATCTGGCCCTCCTCTTCGCCGATGTGGCCACCGGCGTGGTCGAGGTGCAGCTCCAGGGGGCGTGCAGCTCCTGCGCGGTGAGCGCCTCCACCCTCCAGGGCGGCGTGGACCGGATCCTCCACGACCGGCTGCCCTGGGTGACCGAGGTCCGGGGCGGGGTCGACGAGTCGGTGGACCCGTTCGAGAGCGAGTCGCTGGGCCGCGGGGGCTACGTCCCCAGCCTCTGAGGACCCGTCCCGCCGCCCGGCGGAGGCGGTCGACCAGGGGATCCTGGTCCGTGGACAGCCACCGGCACTGACGCCGTTGGTCACTGCCCGCGGTCACGCCATGCGTTTCAGCGAACATCGTGGGAAGATGTTGTCTCTCCATGACCAGCACGTTTACCTCATTGGGGCAAGCAGAGGCCGGCAACCGCGCCGGCAGCAGCAACGGAGCCGGTCACTCGGTGTCGCCGTCGCCAGAAGCCCAGATCCAGCCGGATTCGTCCGGTCTGCGGCGCTTCGCGGCGCTGGACGGCATCCGCGCCTTCGCCGTGATGGCGGTGATCTTCTTCCACGTCGGGGTCTCGTGGGTCGGTGGCGGGCTCCTCGGCGTCGACGTGTTCTTCGTCCTGTCGGGCTTCCTGATCACCACGCTGCTGTGCCGTGAGCTGTCCCGGACCTCCACCATCCGTCTGGGACGGTTCTGGGCCCAGCGGGCCCGTCGCCTCCTGCCGGCGCTCTTCGTGCTCGTCCTCGGCGTGGCCGCCTACGCCTACGCCTTCCGGAACACCATCGACGTCACCGGGGTGCGCAACGACGCCATCGCCACCCTGGCGTACGTGGCCAACTGGCACTTCATCGTCTCCGACCAGGGCTACTTCGCCCAGGCTGCCGCCCCGTCCCCGCTGCTGCACACCTGGTCGCTGGCCGTCGAGGAGCAGTACTACCTGATCTGGCCGCTGATCGCCCTGTTCGTGCTGCGCCGGTGGGGGATGGCCAAGCTGGCCGTGACCGCCGGCATCGGGGCTGTGGCGTCCGCCGTGCTCATGGTGCTCGCTGTTCGCCGCCGGGTTCTCCATCGACCGCCTCTACTACGGCACCGACACCCGGGCCCAGGCGCTGCTGGTCGGGATCGTTCCTCGGCGCCATCGGCTCCCACGCCGGGCGAGAGCTTCTCCATCGTCCCGGCCGGCTGGACCCGGTCAGGTACGGCCGGTATCTCTGGGCCCTGCCCGGGCTGGTGGGATCGGTCTTCCTGCTGTGGGCCTGGCACGACCTCGCCGGCAAGAACCCCTTCTTGTACCACGGGGGATTCCTGCTGGTGGCCCTGGCCGCCGGCGCCGTCATCGTCACCTGTGTGACCGTGCCCACATCGGCCCTGGCCCGGTTCTTCTCCCTCGGCCTCCTGGTGTTCGTCGGGCGGATCTCCTACGGGCTCTACCTCTACCACTGGCCGCTGTTCCTGGTCATCGACCACGCCCACACCGGGCTGCTCGGGCCTGCCCCTGCTGGCCGCCCGTCTGGCGGCCACCTTCGCCGTGGCCATCGCCTCCTGGTACCTGGTCGAGGAGCCCATCCGCACCGGCCGGTTCTTCCAGGACCGCCGCGGGCTGGCCGTGGCCGGGGCCGTGGCCCTGGTGACGGCCGGGGTGGTGCTGGTGGCCACGGTGGCCCCGGTGGGCTCGACGGCCGCCATCCCGGCCAGTGCGGCCGGACTCAACAGTGCCAATGCCCGTCGCCTGGCCAGCGGCGGCGCGCTCACCGGGGCCACCGACGCTCCCGTCCGCTTCCTCCTGCTCGGCGACTCGGTGGCCCTCACCGCTGGCATGGGGCTGTCGGTCGACTCGGTGAGCAAGTACGACGTGACCGTGTGGACGAGGGGAGCTGGGCTGCGACCTCGACGACGTGGCCGGTCCTCCAGGCCGGGGTCATCACCCCGGCCACCCCGGGCTGCCCGACTGGCGGACGACCTGGTCCGGCCGGGGTGTCCTTCTTCCATCCCGACGTGGTCGGCCTGCTGATCGGTCGGTGGGAGGTCACCGACCACTTCTACGACGGCCAGTGGGTCCACGTCGGCGAGCCCATGTGGGACGCCCACATCGTGGCCGAGCTCAACCAGGCCGTCGGTATCTTCTCGGCCCACGGGGCCAGGGTGGTGCTGTTCACCATGCCGTACATCGACCCGTCCCAGGAGGCGGCCGACGGCCAGCCGTTCAGTAGAGAACGACCCGGCCCGGGCCGACGCCTTCAACCGGCTGCTGCGCCAGGTGGCCACGGAACACAGCGGGGTGGTGTCGATCATCGACCTCAACAAGCTGCTGGACCCCCATGGCCAGTACGAGGCCGGCGATCGACGGGGTGACCGTCCGTGACCACCGACGGGGTCCACATCAGCGTGCCCGGGGGGGAGTGGCTCCAGCCCCAGGTCCTGCCGACCGTCGGTGCCCTGGGCTGCTCGGTGGGGCACACGCCCGACCGGATCCACCCCCGCCACCGGGGCCACCGCCACCGGATCCGCCGGCACTGCCGGGTCCACCCCCGGCACCGCCCGTTGCATTAGTTAGCCGAACTAAATATACTGGGGAGGTGCCCCCGACCTCCGCCCCGACCACCGGCTCTCCCCTCGTGACCGCTGACGCCGGGAGCGAGAGGGGGAGGGACGCCGCCGAGACCGAGATGGCCTCCCGGCTGCGGCTGGCCGTGACCCGCCTGCACCGGCGGCTGCGCCAGCAGTCGGCCGGGGGACTCACCCAGTCCCAGGCCTCGGCCCTGGCCAGCGTCGGCCAGCTGGGATCGCCCACCCTGGGCGCGCTGGCGCCCGGGAGTCGGTGCAGCCTCCGTCGATGACCCGCATCGTGGCCGCACTGGAGGCAGATGGGACTGCGTGACCCGGGTGGTCGACCCGGCCGACCGCCGGGTGGCCCGGGTGACCCTCACCGATCAGGGACGGGAGGTCCTGGCGCGGAGCCGGTCCCTCAAGAACGCCTTCCTGGCCGAGCAGCTGCATCGGCTGACCGCCGAGGAGCGCCAGGGTCTGGGGGAGCTGACCGGCCTGCTCGAACGTCTCGTGGCCCAGGACGAGCCATGACCGCGCTGCGGGCCGCCGCCCACCAGACCTTCAGCTCGCTGCGGATCCGCAACTACCGGCTGTACTTCACCGCCCAGCTCATCTCGGTCTCGGGTACCTGGATGCAGACGGTGGCCCAGGCGTGGCTGGTCCTCCACCTCACCGGTAGCGGCGTCGACCTCGGGATCGTGGTCGGCCTCCAGTTCCTGCCCATGCTGCTGTTCGGTCCCTTCGGCGGGCTGGTGGCCGATCGGATGAACAAGCGGACGGCTGCTCTACCTGACCCAGGCCGCCGGTGGGCTGCTGGCCCTGGTGCTGGGCGTCCTGGTGGTGAGCCACACGGTCCAGCTGTGGCAGGTCTACCTGCTGGCCGCCCTGCTCGGGAGTGGTCAACGTCTTCGACAATCCGGCCCGCCAGACCTTCATCATGGAGATGGTGGGGCGCGACGACCTTCCCAACGCCGTGAGCCTGAACACCGTGGTGATGAACGCCTCCCGGGTGGTCGGGCCGGCCATCGGGGGCGTGGTCATCACGCTGGTCGGGCTGGGTGTCTGCTTCTTCGTCAACGCCGCCTCCTACATCGCCGTGATCGTCGGCCTGTCGATGATGCGGGCGGCCGAGCTGCACCCGACCGGGACGGTGCAGCGGGCCAAGGGGCAGATCCGGGACGGCTTCCGCTACGTCTGGCGCACCCCCAGCCTGCGCAACACCCTGCTGGCCGTGGCCGTGATCGGGATCTTCGCCTACAACTTCACGGTGACCCTGGCCCTGTTGGCCAAGGACACCTTCCACGGGGGGGCCGGCACCTACTCGCATCCTGACCGCCTGCATGGGCGTCGGGGCCGTGGCCGGCGGCCTGATCGCCGCCCACCGGGCCCGGCCCACCCCCCGCCTGCTGCAGGTGCTGGCCCTGGTGTTCGGCGGGCTGCTGGCCGCGGTGGCCCTGGCCCCGACGCTGGCCACCGCGGCCGTGCTCATCGTGTTCATGGGCGCGGCCTCCATCGGCTTCATCGCCACCGCCAACGCCTCGCTCCAGTTGGGCGCGGACCCGGCCATGCGGGGCCGGGTCATGGCCCTCTACGCCATGGCCTTCCTCGGCACCACCCCGATCGGTGCCCCCCTGGTGGGGGCCATCGCCCAGTGGACCAGTCCCCGGGTCTCCCTGCTGGTCGGGGCGGTGGCCACGGTGCTGTCGGCCGGCATCCTCATGTGGCGGCACCAGGCCGGTGTGCGGCGAGCCGGCACGGTCGTCGACGATGCTGGCGCCCGGGCAGCTCGAGTCACAGGCCGTGCAGGACGTCGCGTCCCGGGTGGCGTGAAGCCGTTCTGGCCGGTGCCGCCCGGGGTCAGCCTGGTCGCCGCCTTGGGCTCCTTGGGCAGCCCCAGGACCCGCTCGCCCACGATGTTGCGCTGGATCTCGGCCGTCCCGCCCCAGATGGTCTCCGAGCGGCAGAAGAAGAACGAGGCCTGCAGGTCGCTGACCGGGTAGTCGTCGCGGCCCCGCTTCACCCGGACGTCGACGACGTCGGTCGGGTCGCCGGTGAGGATCTGGCCGTCGAGGCCGAGGATGTCGAGGGCCAGCTCCATGGTCTCTTGGTGGTGCTCGGACCAGAACATCTTGTTGCAGGCCCCGAGCGCGGCCATGTGGTGGGTGCCGTTGAGCGCGTCGGTGAGCGATCGGTAGCCGTTGATCTCCATGATCTTGACCTTGGTCCAGGCCGTGGCCAGGCGCTGGCGGATCAGGGGGTCGGAGCTCCGCCCGTTCTTCTGGGCCATGGCGATGATCTGGTCGAGCTCGCGCAGGAAGCGCCGGTGGCCGGTGGTGGCCGAGGAGCCCCGCTCGAACCCGAGGGTGGTCATGGCCACCTTCCACCCGTTGTTGACCCCTCCCACCACGTTCTCCTGGGGGCAGCGGGCGTTGGTGAAGAAGATCTCGTTGAAGTCGGCGCTCCCGTCCACCTGGTCGATGGGCCGCACCTCGATGCCCGTCCTGCTTCATGGGCACCAGCAGGTAGGAGATGCCGGCGTGCTTGGGGGCGTCGGGATCGGTGCGGGCCAGCAGGAAGATGTAGTCGGCGAACTGGGCCTGGGTGGTCCACACCTTCTGGCCGTTGATCGACCCACTCGTCGCCGTCGAGCTCGGCCCGGGTCTTGAGCGAGGCCAGGTCACTGCCGGCGTCGGGCTCGGAGAAGCCCTGGCACCAGGAGATGGTGCCGTTGAGGATGCCGGGGATGAACTGCTGCTTCTGCTCCTCGGTGGCCCACTGGAGGATGGTGGGCCCGACCAGCGTGTCGCCGAAGAAGTCGGCCCGCAGCGGCGCCTCGGCCCGGGCGAACTCCTCGTTGAGCACCACCGACTCCATCAGGGAGAGTCCCTTGCCCCCGTACTCCTTGGGCCACGAGGCGCAGATCCACCCTCCCGCGAACAGCTTCTTGGTCCACTCCTGGTTGAAGGCCTTCTTCTCGTCCTTGGTCATGGAGAATCCCGGGGTGCCCCAGCCCTCGGGCAGGTTGTCGACCAGCCATTGGCGGATCTCGGCGCGGAACGGCTCGGTGTCGGCGGGATAGCTCAGGTCCATGGCCCGAGAGTACCGCCCGGTCATCGGGGAGGAGCGACCGGCCGTGCCTCCGGACCGGGCAACTATCCCGACCGGCGAGGTGGCCACCGGGGGGACACCGCCGACAGCGTGCAGCGCCCCGGCCCAGAGGCCCGTCTACGCTAGGGAGGCCATGAGTACGCAGACCACTGAGACCGGGCCGGGGCTGGAAATCCTTCACCTGTCGAGCGTGATCAAGCGCCCGCTGGTCGATTCCGCCGGCGACCGGTTGGGCAAGGTCCAGGATCTGATCGTGCGGGCGGGCGAGGCCCCCCACCCCCCGGTGGTCGGACTGGTCGTCGACATCGGGGGCCGGGACCTGTTCGTGCCCATCCGAAAGGTGGCCGCCTTCGAACCGGGGCGGGTCCTGTTCGAGGGACGACGGGTGGACCTGCGCCGGTTCGAACGCCGGCCCGAGGAGCTGCTGTTGGCCCGGGACCTGCTGGCCCACCACCTGATCAACTTCGTGGGGGGTCGCCTGATCCGGGCCAACGAGATCGAGTTGGCCAAGGTCAACGGCACCTGGGAGGTGGTGGCGGTCGACCCCTCGCCGCCGGCCCGTCCTGAGCCGTCTGATCCCGGGTCACCACCGGCACCAGGCCAAGCCCGGGACCATCGTGGACTGGGCCAGTATCGAGCCCTTCGTGGCCCACGTCCCCTCCTCACGGCTGCGCATCCCCTACCGCAAGCTGGCCAAGCTCCACCCGGCCCAGATCGCCGACCTGGTCGAGGCGGCCTCGCACGACGAGGGCGAGGAGATCATCGAGGCGGTCGGTGCCGACCGTGAGCTGGAGGCCGACGTCTTCGAGGAGCTCGACACCGAGCACCAGCTGGAGTTCGTCAGGACCCGGTCCGACGAGGAGGCGGCCCGGCTGCTCTCCTCCATGGCCCCCGACGATGCCGCCGACCTCATCACCGAGGTGGACCAGGAGCGTCGCCTGCCCATCCTCAACCTGCTCCCTGAGCCCCAGCAACACAAGGTTCGCTCGCTGCTGAGCTACAACCCCGAGACCGCCGGCGGGCTGATGAGCCCGGACTTCCTCAGTGTCCCCGCCTCCATGACCATCAGCTCGGTCCTCGACCGGATCCGGGCCAGCACGGCCCCCCCCGAGGCCCTCAACGTGGTGTTCGCCGTCGATGACGAGGGTCACCTGGTGGGATCGGCCTCCACGGTGCGGCTGGTGCAGGCCGATCCTGCCGTCCCGTTCGCCTCCATCCTGGAGGCCGACCCGGCTCATGTACATCCGGACTGGGACTTCGGGGCCATGGTCCGCACCATGTCCGACTTCAACCTGATCGTGGCCCCGGTGATGGATCCGGGCCACGACGAGATCCTGGGCGTCGTCACCGTCGACGACGTCCTCGAGCTACTCCTCCCGACCGGCTGGCGACGCGACTTCGGTCGTACCGCGGTGGAGGAATGACGGTGTTCCGACAGCGAAAACCCCAGTCCGCCACGGAGCGCGGCAAGAGGTCGTCCGAAGGGCCCTAAGGCCACGCGGCCGCACCACCGGGTGACACGACCCGAGGGCGCCCGCTCCCGAGGCCCGACACGACCGACGCCTCGACCTCGACCACCCACGCCGGTCCGATGCCCGTTTCAGGGTCCCGAGTCCGGATCCCGATGACGTCGGGAGCGGGGCAGTTCGTGCACCGCTCCCTCCCGACCCCGACCCTCTCCCCACCGTCGCCCTCCGGCGGCCGGTCCTCGTGTCCGGCGCGCCGTGGGATCGGCGTCCGGCACAGGCATGGCCCAAAGGAGGTGAACCATGGCCAGATACGACGAAGGTGCGCCCGGCGACGGCAGCCCGGGCGAAGGCAACAACGACCCGGGGAACAACGACCGGGGCGACAACAACCCGGGCAACAACGACCGGGGCGACAACGACGCCGGCACGCCCCACGCAGGGAACAACGACCCGTCCGACCACTCGGCCGTCCTTGACGACGCCCACCTCGGCGACATCCAGGGCGCCTTCGGGACCATCCGCCAGCACGACCTCGACAGCCGGCGCTCGTGGCGGGCCCGGATCCTCACCCTGCTGGCCATCATGGGACCCGGCCTCATCGTCATGGTGGGTGACAACGACGCCGGGGGTGTCTCCACCTACAGCCAGGCCGGCCAGAACTTCGGGCTCACGCTGCTGTGGGTCCTGCCCGTCCTCATACCGGTTCTGGTGGTGAACCAAGAGATGGTGGTGCGCCTCGGAGCGGTCACCGGCGTCGGCCACGCCCGTCTGATCAACGAGCGCTTCGGCCGGTTCTGGGGGGCGTTCTCGGTGGGGGACCTGTTCATCCTCAACTTCTTGACCATCGCCACGGAGTTCATCGGCGTCAGCCTGGCCCTGCACTACTTCGGGATCAGCCAGTACCTCTCGGTCCCCATCGCCGCCGTGCTGCTCATCGCCATGACCGCCACCGGCAGCTTCCGTCGCTGGGAGCGGTTCATGTTCGTCTTCATCATCGTGAACTTCCTGGTCATCCCCCTGGCCTTCCTCAGCCACCCGCCGGCCGGGCCCTTCTTCAAGGGCTTCGTCACCCCCGGCGTGGAGGGAGGGTTCACCTCGACCTCGGTGCTCCTGATCATCGCCATCGTGGGCACCACCGTGGCCCCGTGGCAGCTGTTCTTCCAGCAGTCCAACATCGTGGACAAGCGGATCACCCCCCGCTGGATCAACTACGAGCGGGCCGACACGGTCATCGGCTCCCTCATCACCGTGTTCGCCGCCTCGCTGCTGATGGCCGTGGTGGCCTCGGCCTTCACCGGCACCGCGCTGCACGGTAACTTCACGAACGCCGGAGGCGTGGCCAGCGGCCTCCAGCACTACGTGGGCCGCGCCGCTGGCGCCATCTTCGCCATCATCCTGTTGAACGCCTCGATCATCGGGGCGGCCTCGGTCACCCTGGCCACGTCGTACGCCTTCGGTGACGTCTTCGGGGCCCACCACTCGCTGCACCGGAGCTGGCGGGACGCCAAGTTCTTCTACGGTGCCTTCAGCGGCGATGGTGGTGCTGGCGGCCGGCATCGTGATCATTCCCGGCGCTCCGCTCGGTCTCATCACCACCAGTGTGCAGGCGCTGGCCGGTGTGCTCCTACCCAGCGCCACCGTCTTCCTCCTCATGCTGTGCAACGACAAGCAGGTCCTCGGTCCGTGGGTCAACCGACCGTGGCTGAACGTGCTGTCCACGGCCATCGTCTCCATCCTGTTGATGATGTCCCTGATCCTGATGGTGACCACGGTGTTCTCCCACATCAACGTGAACCAGGTGGCGGTGGCGCTCGGTTGCGTGCTGCTGGTGGCGTGGGCCGTCGGGGGGATCCTCTACGCCCGGTCCCTCCGGCGGAAGCCACCTCAGCCGGTGACCCCGATGGCCAAGCGGGCCACCTGGCGGATGCCCGCCCTCAACCTGCTGGAACGGCCGACCTGGTCGCGGGGCCGACTGCTCTCCATGTACCTGTTGCGGGGCTACCTGGTCCTGGCCGTCCTGCTGCTTCTGGTCAAGGCCATCCAGCTCGGGCTGCACGGCTGAGCCAGCTGCACGGGGTGGTCCTCACCAACCTCGGGAACGGGGGAGAGCTGCTGAAGGATGCCTTCCGCCCTGTCTGGCTCTCGCACTTCTGACTCGTCATTCCGCCCTCAGGACCAACGCCGTCGGCGTACGTGCGGCGGCTCGACCCGGTAGTAGGGCGACGAAGTTGACAAGAATCAGGGTGACAATACAAATGAGCACCAGAGCAAGGCCAGGCACGGTGGGCTCAGGAACGGCGTAGATCTGGCGAGCGAACAACACCCACAGCCACCGCCCGAGGGCAATTCCGAGGGGAAGCCCCGCGATGAGCCCGATTACCCCGACGACCGTGGTCTGGACGGCCACAGAGGCAAGCACCTGGCGTCCGGTGAAGCCGAGTGCTTTCAACAGAGCAAGGTCTCTGCGTCGCCGCCTTACCGAGGCAATGAGGGTGAGGCCGAGGGCCACTACGGCCCCAGCGGCGAGGCTGGCGGCAACGATCGCGGGAGCAGCACCCATCGTGCGGTAGTTGGCGATCTCAGCAGGAAGGAGATTCGATGAAACCAGAACCGTGTCACCGGAGCCGTCGCCATTGGGGGCGTCAGCAAAATCCTTGTTGCCGGCCAGGGCAATCCTTCGCATGTCAGAACGGGCGGCTGTCGGGGTCACACCCCTCCTCATCTGCACGAACACGAACTCGGGGCCATTGAGGGTGGCATCTGGGCTGCTCATCGCCTTCGCGAACGAGGAGGGGATCACGCCGGTAGGAATGAGGGCGCCGGTGCCCATTGAAGTGTGGTCACCTTCCGAGGTCGGAAATCCGATGGCCGGCATCGTCGCGGTACCCACGACGTGCAGCACCGTCGGTGGGACGTAGAAGGGCGCACTTTTCTTGCTTCCGTAGGTCGCCGTGACCGTCCCCCCGATCCTGGTGCCCAGCTGTTTCATCGTGGCCGCACCAAGGACGATCTGATCATTCGCCGTTGGAGCGTGCCCGGCCAAGATCGCCGGAACAACACTGGAATGGACCGGTTCGAAGATGGACGGGATGATCTGACCGTTGATCTCCGGATCGGCGATGGACGCATAGGAGTAACCGACCACGTCCGGAACGTGACCAAGCAGCGCCGCGTCTTGAGGGGGAACGTCTGGACCACTCTCCGAGAACAATGCGTACGACCAATTCCAGCCGTAGAGAGCCGGGTGGTTGACCAGGGTCGAGAGACCGCTCCCGAAGGTGAGGGTGGCCGTCACGATTCCCACGGCCAGAGCGACTCCGAATAGCGCCGAGCGGGCCGGTACGGTGCTTCGACCATCTCCCGGATCGAGGGCGAAGCGGATACCGATTACTGAAGGCAGCGTGAAGCCCGCTTTCGACGCTGCGTCGCTCACGACGTGGGGACGAGCGGGGGTAACTCGGCGGCGAACTGCCGTTCCTCTCGGAACCGATCGAATGGCGAGCAGTACCGACAGCAGTCCCAGAACCCCGATGAGGATAGCGATGCACAGGCCGAATACGGCCCAGTCGAACGCAATCCCTCGGGTGGGGTAAACAGGTCGGACTGGGCCGATCGGACTGAGTGGCGACATGGCTATCGCAATAACTACTGCGACAAGGGCTCCGAGGACTGCCGAACCAAGGGCTCCCGCCATCCCCCCCACCACCGCATCCACCGGACGGGCACCGAGCGCTCGGAGCACCTCGAGTTCGTCCTGGCTCGCGTTGAACAGACGGGCGATCGCCTGGCCCCCGACGGCGAGGGCCACGAGCATCGCAATCAACCCGAATGCACCGAGAGCAATCGACTCCGGCTTGATCGCCCGCTCCGCCTTGGCTGTCACGAGTGACGTCACATGGTCCTGAACATTGTCTCCGGGCGGGATCGCGTTCTCGAATTTCCCGCTCGACTGCGACGACCTTGCGGTTCCCGTCTTCCGTCTGAATGCCGTAATACGTGGCAAAGGTCATGTTCCTTGCCACCAACGTTTTGGTCAGCGCCGGTGTGAACAGTGCGAAGGTTGGGTAGCGATCAACTTCGTCCTGGACGACTCCGTCACTGAACTCGACCAAGCCGACAAGTTTGGCGTCCACTCGAATCGTCGGTGGGGTGCCTCCCGTTCCGAACGTCGGCGAGTTGACCTGGGCTGGCGTGTAGAAGCCGAAGGGGACCACTTGGCCCACGTGCCAGCGACCGAGTTGTGCGCCCGCAGCCGTCGTCACGAACTCGTTGATCTTGGCCGGATCGGGCATTCGCCCCTCGACAATCCCCGGCCGGTCGACCTGGAACGAAAGTCCATCGACACTGCCGACCACCGTGAGATCCGACCTCGTCTGTGTCTCGGGGGTCCCCTTCTGTCCCAACGGCACGGCCAACGGCTCGACCCAGCTTTCGACCCGCTTCACGTTGGGCAGCTGCCGAATGGACCTGGTGAGACCGGCCGAATATCCGCCTGAACCGATGTCCGGCGGAAACACGGCAAGAGTCAGATCCGATGGATTCGTGCTCGCCAAAAATGCAGGAAAGGAGGCCTGCGTCCTCCGGGCGCCGGCAATCGACGCCATGGCTACGCCGGCGACCAATCCGACGAGGAGGACGATGGCTAGGTAGCTACCCAGCCGACGGTGGAACGTGGCTCGGAATCGGTACCAGACGACGGTCAGCACGCCGTTTTCACTGACATCGAACCCCCTCTGCCTCTCTCCGACCTATGCCCCTTTCAGCCACAGTGTGGCGCACGCCAGGACCGCGGCCAAGGGCGTCAGCATCCGAATTGCCTTCGTGCCAGCACCCGAACCGATTCCGGTCGGCCTTCCTGTTCCACCAGCCCTTCTGCCGGCTCACTGGACTGCCGGGGTTGCTTCCTCAACGGACGGGACAATATCTGCTCGTCAGAGCCCTGAACTGGGAATTTTTGGCCGCAAACCTTACTTCGTGGACCCCGCCCAAGACAGGGGTAACCGAATGCTCTGGAACCTGAGTATCTCCCGATGCCATGCCTCCGAGGTCGTGCGCCGAGCCATGGCCAGGCGGCACGCCAGCAAATCGTAAGACGCCTATCCCGGCTATCGGCTTGGACCTCAAGCCTGCAGGTTGCAGGAGGTTCGACACGAGGATTGTGGCATCCGTTGCGAGATTATCGGTACCCGGGGCGGACCATCCCTGAGCTCGAGAGTCCTTGATAATAGATAAATGGCCTGGCTGATGAGTGGCGAATAGTTGTAAAGGAAAGACCGCGTGCATGCCGCCGAATGACCATCAATTGCGAGAACCGCCGTGAGAACCAAACGGCCGTAAAAGGTGGAAAGTGGCGGATTGTGATGGTCACTAGCGGTCACTCCGAAATCCACAAAAGGCCACTACCCGCCAACGGACCCGCTAGGCCCAGAGGGAGCGATCAGCTCAGTCAGCTGGTTCGAGTGGGACGGCGCATCAACCTTCCCTCAAAAGGGGTGACCAGCGCCGATCTGCGATAATTCTGTGGTTCGGTATCGGCGGGAACACCGCACGCACACTCGGGGAGCCCCCATGCCCAACGATTCTGCCCAACGTGATCATCAGCTGCTCGAACGATCCCGGGTCCTGGGCGTTCTGGCGCCCGAGGACCGCGCTCGCCTCTCCAAACAGTGCATCGAGCGCAAGTTCGCCAAGAATCAAGTGGTGTACGTGGCTGGGGCGCCAGCTGACTCCATGCTCGTGCTGGCCTCCGGTGAGCTCAAGGTCTCCAGCTATTCGGGAGACGGGACCGAGCTCATCCTGGCGTCGGTCCTGCCGGGTGAGATGATCGGCGAGCTCGGAATGCTGTCCGATCGGCCGCGCTCGGCGACCGTCATCGCGACACAGCCGAGCTCGGGGATGCTTCTCTCACGCGTCGTCGTGGTGCAGCTGATCGAACAGCGGCCTGCCGTGGCACTGGCGATGCTGCAGAACCTGGCCGACATGATGAGGAGAATGAACGGCGTCGCCGCTGACCTGGTATTTCTTGACGTACAGCAGCGGGTGGCTCGATACCTCGTCGACAACGCACCGCGCCATTCGAATACCGTCAGAGTGACCCAGACGCATCTGGGTGCGGCCGTCGGTGCGAGCCGCCAGCGGGTCAACATGTGCCTGCAGGAGCTCCAGCGCAAGGGGTGGATCACCCTATCCGGAGGAGCCATTCTGGTGACCAACCCTGGCGCCATGAGGCAGTCCCTGGCGGACTGAACGTCGTCCAACCTCCTTGCGGCGTGGCCGCGGGAGTGTTCCGTCCACACCGGGAGTTCTTGGCACTGATCATCCAGCTGTCGTGCAGACGACAGACGGGCTGGTGGCGAGGGCGCATCATCGCTGGGACAAGTGTTCATTCACCGTCCCGACGAAAGGCCAGCCATGATCCCGCACCCCGGAGTCCGCCGTCTCGCAGACGCCCAGAGACGTGTCCGAGTTGCCAATCCCGACCGATCAGTTCTCGGGCTCCGATGGTGGCGTGTTTTGGAACTGGCCGGCCTCACCTGCCTCGGTGCTGCCGTCATCACCACGTCCAGCGCCACCGCTGGGCCACCTCAGGCATTGACATCTCCGCCCACCGTCGCCGTTGGCCACGGCCCGCTCGCGATAGCACTCGACGCAGCGACGAACGCCGTGTCCGTCGCAAACCAGACATCGGACTCGGTGTCGGTACTCAACGCCGAGCACTGCACCACCCGAGTAGCGGCCACGTGTGGCAGGGACATCTCCCTCATCGCACCGGGTGTGGCCGTCGACACGGTTTACCTGGCCAACGACGGAGGCGGTGTCCCTATGGTCAACAGCGCCACAACCACCCGGCCTGCACGGCAGACTTCGGGGACGCAGACGTGTCGGCTATCAACACTGCCACGGGCAACGATGAGGGCTCCCAGCCAACACCTACAACTCACATCCAGCTGCCCGGCCACCTGGCGGCACCGCCCTTCACCGTCAGCGGCGCACAGGAGGATGTCGTGGTGATCCTGTGGACCACACCGGCTCAGTGTTGAGCAATCTCGACGGGACTGTATCCTCCTCGAGCCAGTAGGGAGATTCGACCGTGCTGTGTCTATCGCTCAGTCCGCCTTGGCGGAGCGTCCCCTGTTCCGTCCTACCGCCTCCATTCGACGGAGTACATGCGCAACCGGCCGTAGTCCTTGGCGGCAGGGCGATATCCGACATACTCACAGGCGACGTCTGCACAGTCCGACAGCTCGAGTTCTGCGGCAAAAGCCTCGGTCACTACGAAGGCGCCAGGTGGGGTGACGGGTTCCATTCTGGCGGCCCGGGTGATGTGGGAACCGAAGAAGGACGGCTGCTGCAACACCGGGTCGATCATGGGGAAGATGGGGCCGAAGTGACCGGAGAGTCGGAGCGCCAGGTGGTCAGGAAGGCCGGCCTCCTCGAGTTCCAGGGCCTCCACGGCATCTCGGAGGTCCAGGCCACAGTGAGCGGCTGCTGCCGGGTCGGACAGAACGACAAAGATGGCGTCCCCCCAGGTGTTGCGATAGTCGATGTCGGCGTCGTAGCGGGTGAGGATGTCGGCGCACGTGCTGAGCAGCAACGAAGAGAAGGTGAGCAGTTGCTGGTCGCTGAGTTTGGAGTATCCGCGGATGTCTCCCATCAGCATCGAACGGACCTCGCGTCGCACGCCTTTGGCGTCGATGGCTCGTTCCGACCCAATCGGCACGTCGACACTCTGCGCGCCTGCCTGCACGTTCGGACCGGGCGGAATCACCACGGAGTGATGGCGGCTCTTTCGCCAGGCGGCCACGTCTGCGGCCGTTCCCGCGTCTCCGGTGGCGCCGTTCCCGTCCCAGAGAGCGAACTGATGCACCTCGGTGTCGATATATCGGCCACGCAACAGCGCCAGGCCCATAGCCAACTGCGAGCTATAGGCATAGAGCACGTCGTCACCCATAGACGAGTCCTCGGTGGCGAAGGTCACCGAGGTTGCCGCGGCGAGGCATCGATGGAACCGGGCCACCCAGTGTTCGCCGGAGTCGCCCACCGAGGTGGCGATGAACTCCTCGAGCGCGAACGGAAGTACGACATGGAGCTCGCAGCCACCGGCTACGAGCGCCTCGGCCCAGAGGATGTCGCCTCCGCTGGCCAGCGAACCGTAGGCGATCCCGGTTGGCCACTCATGGACCGCCTGGGCCACCCTGTCAGCCACCACTCCTTCCTCCGCGGAGAGGAACCGACCGGTGACTCCAGCGGCGGCTATCCGATGCCCGCAGAAGTGGGCGACGCTCGGTCCGGCGAGTGGCCTCAGCACGCCCTGGTCTGTGCCGGTGATCTCACAGATCAGTCGCAGCTGCCGCCGGGTGGTGGCCAGCGCTCCGAAGTCGTCCTCGTGCAACCCGCCGGCACGCTCCAGTGCTGTCCGCGCACCGGACTCGTCGCCGAGCAACAGCCGGGCCTCGGCTTCGGTCGCGGCGGCGAAATACCCGACCTCACCCGAACGCGCTACCAGCGCAAGGGTCTCCTCGGCCAGGTCACGGGCTTCGGCGTCGTCCCCGGCCACCAGGGCCAAGGTGGCTGCGTTGATGGCCGGAAAGTACCCGTCGGTGCGGTCCCGGATACGCCGGTAGGCCCGCGAGGCGTCCCGGGCCAACCTCCGGCGGTCCTCGCCAGCGGCACTGAGTGCCCGGTCCTTGATCAGTCGGGCCTGGAGGGACGCCGCGTCCTCGGAGTCCACCGAAGACAGCCCGAGTTCGACGAACCTCCGGACTGCCTGGGCGGTCGAACCGGTCCGGGCCAGAACCAATACGGCGTGGAAGCGCAGGGACACGTCGTCGGGGTACTCGTCGAGGCCCCGTTCCGCCAGGTCGAAGGCAGTGAGGAGCTCACCCCGTCGCTCGGCACCCAGCACCGCCTCCAGCCAGCCTTCGGCTGTCCGTGTCGGGTGGGCCGGCTCCTCCGATCCGGGCGGTCCCATGACCGCATCGTAGAGCGCCCCCGCTTGATCCGTTGGGGTGGACAGGGCCTAGGATGAGCGTTGTCCGGCACAGCCGGAGCGGCTCCCTCACACCACGGCGGACGATCCTTGGCTGACGTCTTCATCTCCTATTCCCGTAGGGACACCCTGTTCGTTCAGCGGCTAGCCAGCTCGCTCGAGGAACGGGGTAAGACATCCTGGATCGATACCGAGGGTATCGCCGACGCCGAGGTATTCCCCCAGGCCATCCGCAGGGCCGTCGAATCATCCGACGCATTCCTCTTCGTCATCACCCCGGCCTCGTTGGCCTCGGGCTACTGCGATCAAGAGGTCAGTTACGCCCGGGCGCTCGAGAAGCGGATCGTCCCCGTCATGCGCACCACCGTGCCCGATGAGGACCTCCACGATGAGATCCGCCAGCGCAACTGGATACCGTTCACCGAAGAGGACGAGTTCGATACCTCGGTCGAGCGGGTGGTCCGCGCCCTCGACACCGACCTGGAACTCCGGAAGGAACACACCCGCTGGCTGATCAAGGGCATGGAATGGGACACCGAGAGGCGGGACCGGAGCTTCCTTCTCCGCGGCAGTGAGCTGAGGGCGGCAGAGGAGTGGCTGACCCGGTCCTCCCGGGAGCCCGACCCGCCCCCCACCACTCTGCAGCTGGAGTACGTGGCGGCCAGCCGCAAAGCAAACGCCAGTCGGAGTCGGCGGCTGGTGGCCATCAGCGTGGCCGTGGCCGTCGTGGCCATCGGCCTCGGGATCGTGGCTCTTCTGTCGAGAAACCAGGCGGTGACCTCAGGCAATATGGCGCGTTCCCAGGCCCTGGCCGCCGAGAGCCAGAACGAACTCACCTCCGATCCCGAGGTCTCCGTCATCCTGGCCCAGAAGGCTGTGCAGCTGGCGCCTATCCCCGCTGCGGTCGGAGCCTTGCGCCAGGCACTCGACGAGTCCGAGGTGAGGGTGGGCCTGCCCCCCGAGTCGGGCAAACAATGCGGATTCGACAGCGGACCGGCCACGGCTTTCAGCCCCTCCGGTGGCGAAGTGGCCGAGAGCCTGTGCACCGGCGACATCGTGGTGGCAGACGCCGCCAGCGGACATGTCCTGTACCGCCGCCACGTCGCAGCTCAGGCCAGCGCAGTGGCCTACAGCCCGAACGGGTCGATCCTTGCCGTGGGTACCAACACCGGCATCGACCTCCTCGACCCGTCGACCGGACGACTGCAGTCAACCCTGTTGGGCCATGGCGAGCCGAACGCATTGGCATTCAGCCCCAATGGGTATCTCCTGGCCGCCACCACCACCCTCGGGACATCGGTGTGGGACCTGGCTACGGGGACCACCATGTTCTCCCTGGCCGATCATGACAATGATCACACAGCGGCCTTCACGTCGGATGGTAATTCCCTGGTAGTCGGGACTGGATCGGGATACTCCGACGTCGTCGACGTGGCCACTGGCCAGATCGCACGAACCGTCGTACCCCCGGCCGCACAGGAGCTTCTCGTGGCGCCCAATACTCCCGACCCTGTCGCCATCGAGGCGAACACCTTGGTGGTCGGGGTCAATACGAACGGGCCGCTCGACACGAGCGGCGACGTTGACCTCTTCAACACCCAGACCTGGACCCTGATCAGTGTGGAGGATGTGACCACCGGCTCCCCCATCACTGCCGTGGCCATCAGCCCCAATCAGAATTACATTGCCGTCGGTCTCATCGACGGCACGGGGGGCGTCTGGCTGCAGAGTGGCGACAACGAGTTGTTCAGCCTTGAGGGCCAGGGTGCACAGATCAATACGCTTTCGTTCAACCGCGACGACAACCGGCTCGTCGACGCCGACAACCGGGGGTTTGCGCGGATCTACCGGTCCGGTACTCCGTGGCTCACCTCGCTGCCTCAAGTGCCTCACTGGTGTGACAACGGCTTCGGGTCGCAGCCGCACAAACTGCTGGGCCTCACTCAGTCGGGTGAGGCGATCACACTCCAGACCTGGTCACTGCCGGGATTCCGGCCGACCTCCAAGACCGTGGTCTACCCCACCAACCAGGAGAATGTGTGCTCGGCCCTGAGCTCGGACGGACGACTGGTGGCACTGTGGAACGCCATCGACAAGGTGGCGACGGTGAGCGTCTACAACGTGGCCACCCGAAAGGTGGACCTGACCCTTCCGTCGATGTCCGTCGAGGGGGTGAGCTTCAGCCACGACGATCGGCTCATGACGGTGGCCAACGGCAAAGGTGACGTCCTGGTGACCACGCTGTCAACCCGGCACACGGTCAGCTCCGGCGATTGGCCCAAGCAATGCCCTCTGACCGGGGACGGTCCTCCGATCATCAGCAATGACGACCGCTTGGTGGCTGCGTACTCCCTCTGCGGGGAGGTCGCCGTGGGACGCACCGCCAACGCCAAGCCCTTCGAAACCTACAACGAACACGGCCCGGTGGAGACCGCCGCGTTCGATCCGGACGGGGCCGACCTGGCCATCGGGTCCCTTGACGGCAGTGTGACCGTGTTGGATGTGGCAACCGGCAAGCGGGCCCTGGCACTGCTGGGCCACTCCCGCCAGGTAACCGGGATGGCCTACGGTCCGCAGGGCCGGTACATGGCGGCGGCCAGCTACGACAACACCATCCGCGTGTGGGACACCTCCAGTGGACAGACCCTGCAGGTCGACCATGACTTCTCGTACACCTACGCTCCGTATATCACTCCCGATGGGAAGTACCTCATCGAAAACAACAATGACGAAAAGGAAAACGTGTGGTCATCCTGTCCGGACTGCGAGGACCCGGGGGCCCTGCTGAAGGCGTCCCGAGCGGGCGTCGTATCCCCACTCACGCCCAAGGAGCAGGCTCAGGTCGCTGCATCGTCCTGATCGGTGACCTCCGTCCTCATGCCTCACGAGGAGCGCCAGTCGATGGGGCCCAAGTGCCAAGCATCAACCGGAACTGTGTCAAGCAACAACCGGAGCTCAGGTCAGGATCATCCGGAACTAATTCCGGCGGGTTAACGGGTCCGCGCAAAATCTCAGCGAGTCGATGACGCTTATGTTGACTCGACTCGGGAGGTTGCACGGTGGTTCTTCCCCTTGCGAGTTGCGAGGCCCAGATGGCCTATCGATTGAGGGGTAAAGGTACAGGGCTTTCACTTCGCCCGGTCGCCCGACAGGCCGGATGCTCATACACGGCAGTCAAGCTGATCGCTCGCCAGACCCATGAAACGGACTCGAAGCGAGAGCTGGACTCCCCGACCCGGCCGCTTGCAGCTGGCAGACCGTGAGGAGATCAGTCTCGGCCCGCACGGTGGTGAGACCTTCAGCGCTATCGCCTGCAGCCTGAATCGGGCTGTGTCGACGGTGTCTCGTGAGGTCGCCGCCAATGGCAGGCGGACGGAATATTGGGCACGGCGGGCCCACGGGCGGTCTCAGGAGCAGGCTCGGCGGCCAAAACCGGCCAAGTTCGACTCGCCGGCGCTGACAGCGGTGGTCACCTAGTGGCTAGAGGACTTCTGGTCGCCCGTGGAGATCGCTCGCCGCTGCGCATTGAGTTCGCTGACGATCCGATGATGTGGGTGAGCCACGAGACCGTCGCAAAAAGCGCACCGGGGCACTCGTCGGGAGTTCCTCGTCGAAGGGTGACCAGATCGCCCCAGACCGGCTAAGGGCGCAACATCTCGGGCTCGGCTCAGGGCCCCATCGCTAGCGCCCCTGGCGACCTCGTCACACGGGCCGATGTTTCCACTAGCGAAACGGAGCTAGATCCGCGCCGTTCGGCATCCTGAGCTTCGGGTTTGCCACCTAGTGCGGAGTTCCGGACACCTACGACAAGACATGGGTTTACTGAATGCTCTGGAAGACGCGCATCGCCCTGTGCGCAAGGGCTGATGACCTGCAGTTCGCACGCCTCGGGCATGTTCACGAGACATGGGGTTTCGGAATGTTGGTTGGCAGTGCTCGCGATTGTTGCTGCGCCCGGCACATGGGGGATAATCGTTGTCGCTGAAATCGTCAATCACTGGTTGACGGGGGAGCTAAGTCAATGTAGGGTTGACGAATGACTCCATCGCCTACATTGCAAGCACTGATCGACGGGGTGAAGGCCGACGCGGCAGGCGACGAGGCTCTGACCCAACTGTCTGAAGCTTCGAAGACTGTCAGCGATCTCGAACAACTGGGTGATGCCCTGCTCGGTCATTTCGTTGATCAGTGTCGCCGAAGCGGACATACCTGGTCAGAGATCAGCACCGCCCTCGGTGTAAGCAAGCAAGCAGCCCACAAGCGGTTCACCTTCGAGGTCCCCACGTTCGAGCGGTTCACCGACCGAGCACGGAAGGTCCTCAGCCAATCCGAGATAGAAGCCCACCGCTTGGGGCACGGATTCGTGGGGACCGAGCACATCCTTCTGGCTCTGTTCGAAGTCCCCGAAAGCCTGGCAAAGAAAGTTCTCGATGAGGTTGACATTTCGAAGCCCATGGTCCACGAGAAAGTTTTGGAGTTAATCAAGGGAGCGACTGCCTCCGAGGAAGGAAAGCTACCCTTCACGCCGAGGGCGAAGGCGGTACTGAGGATCGCCGAGAAGGAGGCCCTGCAACTGGGCCACAACTACGTCGGGACGGAGCACCTTCTCCTCGGCTTGCTTGCCGATGAGGACTCGGTCGCGGCCAGGGTTCTTCAGGATCTCGGGGTGAACCAGGGCGTCGTGAGAGATCGAACCGTCGAACTTCTGGCTGGCTACGGAAAGGATTGATCAGTTCTAGGGATTCGTAACCAGACCCCGCACCAAGTGGCACTATCACCGGGACGCGGTGCCCCGGCACATTGCCGGGAAACAACGTTCTGGCCATAGAATCGCGGCATGACCATTGACAACCAAGAGGAACTTGATTCACTTATTCGTGCTGGTCGGGTTGTCGCCGAAGCCCGAGAGGCGATGGTGGAGGCCGTCACGCCTCGGACGACTACCGGCGAACTTGATGCTGTGGGCAGAGAAGTGTTCCGCCGTCACGGAGCTCGGTCCGCACCACGGGTCACCTACCGGTTTCCGGGCTCCACCTGCATCAGCGTCAACGACGAAGCAGCCCACGGCGTTCCCTCTCTGAGACGTCAACTTCGTGAAGGAGACCTCGTGAATATTGACGTCTCGGCGGAGTTAGACGGCTTTTTCTCCGATACCGGAATCAGTGTCGCCGTGGGCGACGTGTCCCCGGTCGCCTCCAGGCTCTTGGAGGCAACAAAGCTCGCTCAGCGTGACGCCATGAACGCCGCTCATCCGGGCGCTCAACTCCGCGACCTGGGCCGAGCGGTCCAAAGGAGAGCACGCCGCCACGGGTTTCGCGTGATCAAGAATCTCCACGGCCACGGAATTGGTCGGGGGCTCCATGAGGCTCCGTCAGTCCCGAGCATCGACGATGGCCAGCGAATGGTCCTTCGCGAGGGTTTGGTATTGGCCATCGAGCCGTTCTTGTCAGTCTCCGCTGATCACGTCATTGATGATGCGGATGGATGGACGCTTCGAACCGCTGATGGAAGCCTTGCTGCTCAATTTCGAGCACTCCATAGTCGTGACGGCACAGGGCCCCATGGTTCTGACCGCGTAGGGGGTTTTCCATACCACCCGCTAACTATCGCGAGCGCATCTGTCGACCCTCTCCGCACTGCCGATGTCCGCTTCAGTGATACGGAACGAGACCCGCTGTTCGGTATCCTGAGCTGCGGGTTCACCGCCTAGAGCGGGGTTTCGGACACCCAACGAGGCATGGGTTTACCGAATGTTCTCCAACCTGCGAATTGCCCTATTCGTGCCCGCGGGGGTTGCATTAAGGGCAGTCACTGACTGGCCCCATCTGCCTTTGGAGGATCCGACGGTGCGGGTGAGCCGGCCGCTGAACCGGGTGTATTGGCTACAAAGGTCAAACGGCGTCTCGCCGCAAGACATGGGGTACTTGAATCCTCTGCAACTTCAGCATTCATCGATGGCCAGAAACGACGGACGAAGTCTCAAAAAGTATCCGGTCCATATTCTGCTGGACCGCAACGCAGAGCTGGCTACCTGCCCATCAGCGCGACTTCGGAGCGATGTGCATCACTCTTCGGCTCACGATCCTCGCAAGTAGGAGCGTCTGCTAGGCCATGGATGAACACGGACGGATGCCCATTAGCCGCGGAGCGTGAAGTGCCCCGATAGCGGCAGATTGACGGACGAGTCCCCGAGCATCACCTTGTATCTTCCATTTGCCATCGTCCACGACTGTGAGGCGTTGTCCCAGTAGCTCATGTCCCGGGGGGACGCCGTGAACGTGACCAATGCCGACTGGCCGGGGCTGAGAGCCACTTTGTCAAATCCTTTGAGCTGCCTGGGTGGTTCACCTGCCGCAGCAGGGTCTCCCAGATAGAGCTGTGCTACCTCAGCGCCTGCAGCTTTACCGGTGTTCGTTACGGTGGCATTCACCAGGATACTGTCGTTTGCCGTGGTCCTGGGGGGTGAGATCGATAGATCACTGAATGCAAACGTGGTGTACGACAATCCGAAGCCGAACGGGAACAGCGGTTTGATGCGCTCGGCCTGGTAACCGCGATACCCAACATTGAGGCCTTCGGAGTACTGGACCAGTCCACCGATGCCGGGCCACTGGGAATTTGTGCCGACGGGGCTAGCAGTATCACTAGATGGAAAGGTCATCGGCAGTTTCCCGGATGGATCGACCTCGCCAAAAAGCAGCGCAGCAATCGCCGTTCCATCTTGTTGTCCTGGGAACCATGCCTCGAGTACGCCCTTCACCTGCTTCAGCCAAGGCATCAGAACTGGGTTTCCGCTATTGATCACCACCACGGTATTTGGATTGGCGGCAGCGACCGCTTCGACCAGTTGGTCCTGATTGCCAGGAAGGGCCAGCGTTGCCAGATCGGCGTTCTCCCCGGCGGGATCGCTAACAAATACAACGGCGACCTTGGCAGCGGCCGCCGCAGCTACCGCTGACGTGAGGTCCGTTCCGTCGTTATAGGCCACCGAGGCTCGGGCTCCGGCTGCTTCCTGGATCCCTTGGAGGGGCGTCACAATGTTCGAGGGGAGTTGAGCCACGAATGCCGTGCCGCTCTCAGTCGTCTGGGCGGCTGTGCTCCCGTCGGCACCGATCACGGCTACCGAGCCAACCCGGTTAATGTCCAACGGGAGAATCGGCCCATTGTTCTGCAGGAGGACGCTGCCCTGTTCTGCAGTGTCGAGTGCCACCTTCAGATTCCGTTGTGTGGTGGAGTTGGTGTCGGCCGTGCCCTTAGACCGTCGATTGAACACCCCGAACCTAAACATTGTCGAGAGGATCCGGGACACGGCGTCGTTGAGCCGGGCAAGCGGGATCTGTCCCGATTGGATGGCCGAAGTCACGGCAGCCAAGTTGAAGGGATTGAAGAAGTCGGTACCGGCGTTCATTGCCGCCACATCGTCCGGTGCTGCGGCGAAATCGGTCCGCACAAAGCCTTGGAATCCAAACTGATCCTTCAAGACCCCTGTCAGGAGCGATGAGTCCTGGCATGCCTGAGTGCCGTTGATCGAAGGGTAGACGCACATGATCCCTCCGACGCCCTGTTGGACGGCCCCCTCGATGGGCGGGAGATAGATCTCGTGGAGCGCCCGATCAGAGACATTTTCATTCATGGAGTTCCGGCTGGTCTCCTGGTTGTAGGCAGTAATGGACTGCGTGACAGAAAACACCCCCGTTGATTGCGTGCCCTGAATGTCGGAGTCAGCCAACTGCGTCGTCAAGTAAGGGTCCTCGCCGTAGCCTTCGGCGTTGCGGCCGGCCTGCGGCACCCACGCGATGTTGACGAACGGCCCTTGGATCGCATCGATCCCCTTCTTCAGGGCTTCTCGGCCAATGGCGGCACCGTACTGACTTGCAACACCGGCGTCGAAGCTCGCTCCTACCGCGATCGGGGCAGGAAACGACGTAGCCGTGCCGGGTTGGGTTCCCCGTATCCCAGCCATACCGTCCTGCATGATCAGCGATGGCACGCAGAGCGACGGAATCGGAGCAAGTACCTGTTGGTAGCCGGTGAGGCCGTACCCGGCGGGTGGATACAGCATCCCGATCTTCTCTGAAATCGTCATCTGCGTCAGCACCTGGGCGGCTCGGGCGGTGGGTGACGCATCGGATTTCACCCAGGGGCACGACTCTGTCGATCGGCTGGAGTTGGTCGTCACCTGAGAGGCGGACCCGATCCCTACCGCCCCGACAGGTTGAGAAATGGTGAGCGTGATCGCACCCACGACACCCAGTAGGAAAATGCCCGCTCCTCTTCTCCGGTATCTCACAGCTGCCCCCAATTTATGGTTATCAGGAGTGTAGATGCAGGGTGGTGGAGGGACTTTTCGATCCAATGCTTGTCGATTGGGGACACCATGCCGACTTCGTGATTACAGCCTTCCTGGACTGACCTGGGACGCCACCGGTGCGGGCTGCGGGCTGACTCCGGATCTCGCTACTATCGCGAGCGCTTCTGTCGACCCGCACCACGCCAACAGAGTCTGTTTCAGCAATCCGTGCCCCTGCGCCAAGGCATGGTTTTCCGAATGCTCTGGAACTGAGGCGTGGCCCAGGCCATGGTTGGTTGCCGTTGATCAAGTGGGCGTTCGCGGCAATCGATCCTGGCTTGCCGAGATCGTCCTGAGGGGCTCAAGTTCGGGATATCACAGCCGCGCTGATCCCTCGGATCAATCCACAAGTTCGTAGCACGAACATGACGAACGGCTCGTTTGATATTGAGCCGGCGGTCGAACGATTGGACACTTCACCATTGGGAAGGGCCGGAGGAAGTGGAGCGGTCCCGCGTGCGGTGGTCCCGACCAAGCCACGTCGATCTGAGGGTGGACTCGACTGTGTCGCACACGACCAACAAGGGGCTCCTGGCCGATCTGCTGATGATCCAGTGAGAGGTCCATCAGCGACCTCGCCCTCTTCTGAGCAGATCCCCGGCTCATCAAACCCTGTAGGGATATCCTCGATGTGTGCTGGATATCGGCGTGGTCGGCGACTATGTAGGGACCTACGAGCGGCACCTGGCCACAGACGAGTCAGTCGGCCATGCGGCGCAGGCCGTGGGGCTCTCCGCTCGGACCACCTGGCTCGACACCGAACAAGTGGCTTTGCGGAAGGATTCTCTGCTCAACGGCCATGACGGCCTGATTATCGCCCCGGGCAGCCCATACCGAAGCCAGGCAGGGGCGTTGGAAGCGATCAAGTTTGCTCGCCTCCAGAATGTTCCCCTGTTAGGAACGTGTGGCGGATTCCAGCATGTTGTTTCTGGAGTTCGCCCGCAACGTCCTCGGCTTTGCTGATGCAGAACACGCAGAGTATGACCCCTACGCCTCCCGACTCTTCGTGTCGCCGCTGGAGTGTTCTGTGGCCGGGCAACGCATGACCGTGCACATTTTGGCGGACAGTCAAGCTGCAAGGGCCTACGGCAGGGCGATCGCGACCGAGGATTATTACTGCAACTTCGGACTCAATCTGGAGTATCTCGAAGTCATCACAAATGCGGGCCTTAAGGTGACAGGTACCGACCAGGACGGAGAGCCCCGGATTCTTGAACTATCCCAGCTCAGCTACTTCGTCGCGACCCTATTTGTCCCTCAAACGTCGAGTTCCGTTGGAAGACCGCATCCGCTCATACGGTCCTTTGTTTCCGCAGCAGAGGAACATCGGTCCAATATTGAACAGCACGGATGACCTCCGACCCTGCTCCTCGGGTCCCGGTGACGCCCTCGGCCGTCCGGCGTGAGGTCGCCGGCGCGCTCCGACCGGGAGAAGTGAGAGTGATCCCCCGATTGACCAATCAGGGTCGTCGGCCGGTATAGAGAGCAGTAATGAAGTTTCGCTCTACTCGGCCACCAAAGACCCCGGTCGCCAGCTCCTCCAGCTCATTGAGCAGCTCCTGCTGCTCCGAGGGGGGCCGACGAATGACAGTTGCCATTGACGCATAGAGGGCTCGTGCCTGGGACGGCGTGAGGTCGCACGTCCAGGGGACCAGTTGGCTTGTCACCTCGTCCACCATGGCCCAGCGGGCCAGATCACGACGACGGTGTTCGTCGTCCAGTTGGTACGGAGGCCGACCTGGTTCGTCGAAGGCCCCTCGGGTTGCTGGGCCGAGTAACTCCTCGACCGCAGTGCTGAATGGATCGGGGTGGTTGGGATCGCGAAAGAGTGTCCACCACAGGGTGATCCAGCCCCCTGGTCTGATCACTCTTCCAAGCTTCCGCAAGCCAACCTCTTGATCCACCCAGTGGAATGACGTCGCAGCTATGGCCAAATCAAATGTGGCGTCATCAATCTCGACATCTTCGAGGCTCGATCCGATGATCTGCAGGTGCTCATTTGTGTTGGCCTTCCTCAGGTACGCGGCAAGAGATGGATCCGGTTCCACCGCTACCACTTCAGCACCGGCAGCGAGCAACCGCCGAGTCACAATCCCCGTACCTGGCCCGACCTCAAGGACTCGGGCACCGGGGGTCAGGCCACAATTGTCGCGGAGCTCGTCGTAGACAAAAGAGGGATAATCGGGTCTCCCAGCCTCATATCCGGACGGATCAAATCCAAACAGGTGACGCCCTTCTTCCCTCTGCAGCACCTCTTGAGGCTGGTTCACCTCCTCATTGTGCCGCCTAGTCAGGGACGGCGACCGCAGAGTGCCAACCGCCGCCTGACGAACGAACACTTCGATGGTTCCCAGCGGGACCAGCGATCCCCTCGCCCAGTGCCCATACGCTGGCGGAAGAGCAGGGGAGGCCACGAATCCTGGTCGATGATCCCCGTCAGAGCCAAGCAGAATCCCTCCATAGCTGGGACAGGGAACCTCTGGCCAGCGCAGTCCAGGGCGGGACTACGAGAGATAATGACAGGGCATGGCACAACTTGGACCGGCAGCTGACTTAGATTCTCGCTGGGCTGCTGTCAAAACAGTCCGGCACCGTCTAGAGGGCCCCGAGACATCTTCCGATCAGCGATCTATGTGCGAAATCCCGAGCGCCGCCGCGCACCTTCCACACCGGCAAGGAACGGGCACAGTGTCGAACCTTTGAGTGGTGGTTGCATGCCAATGGTCGATGCCACAGACCGTCCGCTCGGCCTGCACGCCATTCTTGACTCCGACTGCGTGAGTCCGAACGAGATGGTCCATGTAGAACAGGGTCGGGGAGCCCCGATACTCGTTTGTGCGAACCTGTCTCGTTTCGTCCCAAGCCTTGTAAGCGGTCTCCACGTTGCAACGATGTCACGGCGGGCCTGTGGAGCGTAAGGCCATAACCTGCGCAAATGTGGTCAGATACCTGTGGATAACCCTTGTACCTTGGCGACCTGGGGCACGCGATCGAAGGGCACTGAGCGCCGCTAGTCATCTGGAAGCCCAGATTCTTGAAGGACATCTCGGAGGGCTTCTGGCGGTTGCGGGTTTGGCCAGGGGAACCCGGGCGGCCCCGGAGTAGCGCCTTCCCTCCCGGGTCTGAGACAGCCGATCAGGGCGGCGACGGATCCTGACGGCGGTGGGGCGACCCTGGACCGACGCCGACTAGCTCCGATGGCTACCCGGCCTACGGGACCAGGTCCTTGAACACCCCGGTACTCATCTCGGTGGTGCCGAGCACGGGGAAGACGAAGCCGCACTTCGGGCAACCCTCGTGGAGGACGGCCTGCTCCTGGCTCAATTCGTAAGGCTTGTCCTGGAACTCTCCGCAGGTGGGGCAGATGCGGAGCAGACGGGTCCCCACCAGCTCGAAGTTGGTGATGATGTCCTCCATGATGGCACCGTTGGCCGCCCACTCCTTGGCGTACTTGTGATAGGTGTCCATGTGCCAGTCGTTGAGGGCCTCCTTGGATGCCCACATGCTGACCTCGTTGAACCAGCCGGGGTCGTCTGGATGGGTCCACCAGGTGAGATGGAGGAAACCAGGCTTGGACATCAGGTGGTGCCGGACGTTGCCGAACACCAGGCGGAACTTCTCATAGTTGTCCGGACTCGAGAACCGAACGCGCTGCATGCTGAGGTAGATGGCCATCGACGTACTCGGATTCCTTTCGATGAGGTCAATCGTTTGGCACGACAAGTCAGGCGAGGGGAGTCAACAAGAGATGCCGTTCTTCAGACGGCGATGCCCTCGACCGCCAAGTCCTTCCCGATGCGGCGTCGCACGTCGCGGGCAACGTCACCTTCGATCAACTGCCTCCAGCGGGCCACCTCCGAGGTGACGACCAGGACATGGTCCACCCCTCGGGCCCGAGCCGCCTGGGCGATGGTCTTGGCGAAGCGCCGGGTGGTGGCCACCTGACCCCAGGCCTCGGTGCCCGTCCGCTCGAGCCGGTCGATGGCCTTGTTCACCAAGGCTTGTTGCTCCTCCATCTCCGTCCGGGTCGGCAGGAGCCCCGGGTTGGGCAGTCCGAACGACGATCCGTAGATCCTGGCGATGCTCACGATCGCCACCGGACGGCCTTCGCTCAACGTCACCGCACGGCGGATCACGTCCGGCGGAATGGGGATGCCCACCGTGGCGATGAGAACGGCGGAGGGCTGCGATGGTTGTCTGTCCCACTTGCCCTTTCCGAACTTGCCCCTGGAACGATTCGGGACGGGATTCTCCACCACTGGTCCCGCCGGAGCGTTCAACGCCGTCTCAGCCTGCATCGGGGTTCTCGCCCGGGACGCGGCCGATTCCCGCGGCCTCCATGTCGGTGGCGTCCATATGGGCCGGGTCGAGCAGGTGGGGCTCCTTCATGTCGTCGAGATCGATGCCACCGGGCGACCCCACCACGACGGGCAGCTTGCCCAAAGGCTCCAGGCCGTCACGGCGGTCGGTCATCCTGCGCCAAAGATGCAGTGGGACGTAAGCGGCCACGATCACGAAGCCGAGGAGATAGAGGGTGTGGCCCTCACCCGGGCCGACGACGATGTTCGGCGAGTTCCAGCCGCCCGCGAAGTACACGAAGGTGAGGCCGACGCCCATGGCCAGGGCGATCCAGCGAAAGATGCCGGGCAGGCGGAACGGGCTGATCTGGTCCTTGCGGAACTGGCGGACGAAGAAGTAGCCGAAGAGCGCCGCGATGATGGCGATGAGGTATCCGACGTTGGAGAAGATGTAGATGCGCACTGGCGATCCGAACAGGCCCACGATCATGGCCGCGACCAAGTTGAAGAACATGGCCCGGTCCGGGGCATGGTGCTTGTTCTTGTGGGCGAAGAACTTGGGGATGAGACGGTCCTCCGATGCTTGGAACAGGGACCGGGCCACGCCCATGATGGCGTTCAACACCGACAGCAGCAGGGCAAAGATGAGCGGGATGCCGATCAGGTACTTGACCCAGCCGGCGTTCCCGAAGATGTGGTCGGCGAAGCTCGTGTACAGGGTCAACGGATCGGAGGTCTTGAGCGACGCCCCCAGCACGGCCACGAACACGATGGCGGTGGCCGCGTAGATGAACAGCCCGTAGAGTCCTTCGGCGGTGAGGGCGAGTTTGGCATCGCGACTCGGGTCCCGGCACTCGGCCACGTAGCAGGCGGCGGCCTCCACGCCGATGCCGTTCCAGGAGATGACGAAGAGCCAGGCCAGGAAGAAGGAGATTCCGGCCGTCTTCGGATCGGCGTAGTGGAAGCCCGAGACGTTGGACCAGTGGAAGGTGCTCGGCTTGAAGACCGGCAGGATGACCAGCAGGGTGAGCGGGACCATGGAGACCACCCCGAGGAGGGTGGCGAAGCCGGCACCGAGGCGAATCCCGAGGTAGCAGGGGATGAACAGGGCCACCAGCCCGATCATGGTGATGATCAGCACCCCGATGCCCTCGGGGGTGCCCAGGCTCCCGAGGGGGTCGACCGTCTTGCCCAGGGGCACGTGGAAGAGGACCGCGATGTAGCTGGCAGCCAGGATCATGTTGATGGGTGCCACCGGGAACCATCCCAGCCAGTAGCTCCAACCGGAGACGCCCCCGATGTGGCGTGCGGTCGACTGGCCGAGGGGCGTGAAGCTCTCATAGGCGTAGGACGGCGTCCCACCGGTGCGGTGTGGCCACATGGCGGCCAGTTCACCCATGCACAGGCACACCATCAATCCGATCACCGAGACCAGGATGACGGCGGGAATGGCCGCCGCCCCCATGGCCTGCACCGCGAAGGGCACGATGCCGGTGACCAGGATGACCCCGGCCAGCCCGATGACGAACGCCCCCCACCAGTTGGTCCCCCGGTGGAGGGAGGTCGCGACCTCCGGTGTTGCCCCTGTGGTCTCTGTGCTCATGTGGCTGCTCCTTGCTGGGTCGGGCGGTTCAGAACAGGCTCAGGTAGTTGTCGATCTCCCACGACGACACCATCGAGTGGTAGCGGCGGAACTCGGCGCGCTTGATATCGATGAAGTAGTCGACGTAATCGCCGTCGGGGGTCTTACCCAGCCCCTCACGGAGGATCGAGTCCTCATCGAGGAGTTCGAGCGCCTCAGGCAGCGTCCCGGGCAGCGCGGTGAGGCCCAACTCGGCTGCCTGCTCCGGGGTGATGGTCAAGAGGTCGGTGGTGGTCGGCGTGCCCGGATCGAGCTGCTGGATGATCCCGTCCAACCCGGCGGCGATCTGGGCGCTGAAGGCCAGGTAGGGGTTGGCCGCCCCGTCGATGCACCGGTTCTCCACCCGGTTCCCCTCGGGGACCCGCAGCATCATCGACCGGTCGTTGCCCCCGTAGGCGGCGTAGGAGGGGGACCACGAGGCTCCCGAGTTGGGGGCCCCCGACCCGAGCCGCTTGTAGGAGTTGACCGTGGGACAGTTCAGCGCGGTCATGGCCGGGGCGTGGGCCAGCAGGCCGCCGATGTAGTGGTAGGCCAGCGGCGAGAGGCCCAGGCCGCGCTCGTCGCTCCGGTCCGGGAACAGCTGGGTCTCGCCCGCGGTGTCCCACAGGCTGGTGTGCATGTGGAGCCCGCTACCGGTCAGATGCTGGAACGGCTTGGGCATGAACGTGGCCAACATCCCGGCTTCGGCGGCCAGGGAATGGACCATGTAGCGCAGCACGATGATCCGGTCGGCGGTGACCATGGGGTCGGCGTAGCCGAAGTTCTGTTCGAACTGGCCGTTGGCGTCCTCGTGGTCGCTGGCGTAGTTGGCCCATCCCATCTGGCTCTGCATCCGGGCCACCGAGGTCAGGTGTCCGTACATCCGGGTGAGGGAGCGGGCGTCGTAGCAGGGCAGGGACGAGGTGTCCTTGGTGTCGGCCACCTCGATCGATCCGTCGGCCGCCCGACGGACCAAGAAGTACTCGACCTCGCCTCCGGCCCGCATGGAGAATCCGGCCTCGTCGAGTCGGTCGAGCAGCCGGCGGAGGATGACCCGGGGGGCGTACGGCCACAACTCGCCTTCGCAGGTGGGGTCGCACTGGACGATGCCGAGCCCGGGTTGCCACGGGGCGGGGGTGTACGAGGTGATGTCGGGCATGGCCATGAGATCCGGTGATCTCGGGGTCTGCCCGATGGGGCCGGCGGCGAAGCCGGCGAAGCCTGCGCCCTCGGTGAGCAGCTGGTCGAGCGCGGTGACCGGCACGAGCTTGGCGCAGGGCTTGCCGTGGAGATCGACGAACATGGCGAAGAGGAACTCGATCCCGTCCTCGGCGAGGGCCCGCTCCAGATCGTCCCGGTCGGAGACGGTTGGTACGTCCACGGGGGAGCGTTCCGGGTGGCTCGTCATGGAGGCCAGGTCCATGGCCCATCTCCTCGGTTGGGGGTTCGGTCGACTTGCAACAACGTTGCACCACAGGAAACAGCATTGGGTTTCTGCTTTGTTACGAAGTGTTGCTTCGTGGTTAACAGGGCGCCGATCTCCCGGCGGCGGAGGCTTAACACGTCGGAAACCCGCACCGTTTCACATCATGCAACAATGTTTCCGATGACGACCCTGCCGTCGGAACGGGCCACGGTGCACCGGTACGCCCATCGGGCGGCCTACGACCGCGCCACCATCGACGCCATCCTCGACGAGGGCATGGTCTGCCACGTCGGCCTCCAGACCGACAGGGGTTTTCCGGTGGTCATCCCCCTGGCCTACGGTCGTTCCGGCGATACGGTGTACCTGCACGGCTCGGCGGCCAGCCGGCTGTTCCGCGGGGCCCGGTCCGAGGATGTCGAGGTGTGCATGACCGTGACCCTGATCGACGGGTTGGTCGTGGCCCGCTCGACCTACAACACGGACATCAACTACCGCTCGGTGGTGCTCATCGGCAGCGCCACCGAGGTCATGGACCTCGACGAGAAGCGGGCCGGATTGGAGTTGCTGGTCGAGCACATCATCCCCGGTCGTACGGCTGATGCCCGCCCGCCCACCGAGAAGGAGCTCCGTAGCACCATGTTGCTGGCCCTGCCCATCGTCGACGCCACGGCCAAGGTGCGGACCGGATGGCCCAACGACGACGACGAGGACCTCCACCTCGACATCTGGGCCGGGGTGGTCCGCATCCGCCCGCGCTATGACGGTCCCCGTCCCGATCCCAACCTCCGGGCGGGGCTGACCGAGCCGGCCTACATCGCCGAGTACTGCCGACCGGCGGCGAGCGGAGGATGACCGCTGTCCGCGATGAGCTCGAGGCCAACGGCGAGGGGTTCACCCCCAGCCGGCTGCTCGACGTGCGCGACCGCACCAGGGCCGCCCTGTGGGACATCGCCGGTCGGATGGCCCCCGGGCATGTCCGAGGAGGAGGCCCGGCATACGGCCTCAGACGTGCTGGCGGTCCGCGGGTTGCGCAAGGGCTGGCACCAGGTACTGGTCCGGTTCGGGCCCAACACCACCCTCAACTTCGACGATCCCTCTCACCCTGACGTGGTCCTGGGCGACGACGACATCTTCTTCGTCGACATCGGGCCCATCCACGGTGGGTGCGAGGGAGACGCCGGCGACACCTTCGCGGTGGGGGACGACCCGGACATGATCCGGGCGGTCACCGACGTATGGGGACCTCTGGCACCAGGTCCGGACCGACTGGGCCCTGCGCGTCCACGACCGGCGCCGACCTCTACCGACTGGCCGAGGAGCGGGCGCAGGCCATGGGTTGGGTGCTCAACCTCGACCTGACTGGTCACCGGCTCTCGTCGTTCCCCCACCGCGCCCACTACGACGGGACGCTGGCCGACGTCGACTTCGCCCCCTCCGACCTGCTCTGGGTCCTGGAGATCCAGATCAAGCACCCGGACCGCCCGTTCGGGGCCTTCTTCGAGGACCTGCTCCTCTACGACGACGTGCTGCAGTCCCGGTCCCACCGCAGCGCGTCGGGCACCCTCGGCCGTCGGACCTGAGGCGAGGAGGAGCCCCATGTGCGGTGTGGTCGGCCTGTTGCTGAAGGACCCGGGACTGGAGCCCGAGCTCGGGGCCATGCTGGCCCCGATGATCGAGGCCCTGAGCGACCGGGGCCCCGACTCCTCGGGGATCGCCCTCTACTCCCGGTCCGATGACGACGACCTCCGGCGGATCTCCCTGGGCAGCGACGAGGTGGTGGGGTGGCCGGCGGTGTGCGACGAGGTGGCCGGGCGGTTCGCCGTAGCCGCCCGTCCCCTCCCGAGCGGCGCGCTGCTGGAGGTGCCGGAGATCCAGGCGGACGAGGTCGGTGCCTACGTGGCCGCGCACTGGCCGGCCGTCCGGACGGTGGCCACCGGTCGCCGCGCCGTGGTGATCAAGGACACCGGGCGCCCCGAGGTCACCGCCCGGGCCATCGGGCTGCCCGGGTGGGGCGGCTACCTGGCCGTGGCCCACACCCGGATGGCCACGGAGTCGGCCGTCACCCTGCTCCACTCCCACCCCTTCGTACCCGCACCCGACCTCTGCGTGGTCCACAACGGCTCCTTCTCCAACTACGCCAGCGTCCGCCGCTCCCTGCAGTCACGCGGCGTCCGCTTCGACTCGGACAACGACTCCGAGGTGGCCGCCCGGTTGCTGGCCGAGCGCCTCGGGGCCGGGGACGACCTCGAGGAGGCCACCCGCTGGATCATGAAGGAGCTGGACGGCTTCTTCACCCTGGTGATCACCTCCGCCGACGGGATGTCGGTGGTGCGGGACGCTTTCGCCTGCAAGCCGGCGGTGGTGGCGGAGACCGACCGGTACGTCGCCGTGGCCTCGGAGTTCCGGGCCCTGGCCCACCTGCCCGACATCGGGAACGCCGTTGTCTTCGAACCGCGACCGGAGGAGGTCTACACATGGACCCGACTGAACTGCGACCGGCTCAGCGTGCGGGAGGTGAACGCCGCGCTCCGGGCCCTGCCCATCGGAGGAACCGCCCGGGTGGACAACCCGCGGGGCCGGCACAACCTGGCCGTGGGCCTGGCCGATCCGGTGATCATCACCGTGGAGGGCAATGCCGGCTACTTCCTCGGCGGCCTCTGCGGACGGGCCGACGGCACCGGTCCGGACATCGTGGTCGACGGGTTCGTGGGGTGGTCGGTGGGAGAGAACCTGATGGGCGGGTCGATCCGGGTGCACGGCAGCGCCTCCCAGTCGGCCGGCTCCAGCGCCCGGGGCGGCACCATCATGGTGGACGGCGACGCCTCGCTCCGGGCCGGGATCTCCCTCAAGGGCGGGACCGTGGCCATCGCCGGCGACGCCGGGGCCATGGCCGGGTTCATGGCCCAGGCGGGCACCATCCTCATCGGCGGCGATGCCGGTCACGGGCTGGGCGACTCCCTCTACGAGGCGGTCATCTACGTGGGCGGATCCATCGCCTCACTGGGAGCCGACGCCCGAGAGGAAGAGCTCACCGATGACGACGTACTCGTGGTCAAGCGGCTGGTGGCCCACGCCGGCTTCGACCATATCGATCCGACCCGGGTCCGCCGGGTGGGGTCGGCCAAGCAGCTGTACCACTTCTCCACCCACAACCACGGCTCCTACTGATGGACCCCTCCGGGCCGCCGACGGCGTCCAGCGCCACCTTCCCCCCCGAGGCCATCCACCGCATCCACCAGATGGCCGAGACCGGTCAGTACCCCATCCGGGGTCTGGGGGCCCGCCGGTCGGTACCCACCTTCGACGACCTCCTCTTCCTCACCGCCTCCACGTCGCGGTACCCGCTGGAGGGCTACCGCGAGCGGTGCGAGACCCGCACGGTGCTGGGCGGTCGCCACGGGGCCACGCCCATCGAACTGGACATCCCCATCACCATCGCCGGCATGAGCTTCGGCGCCCTGTCGGCGTCGGCCAAGGACGCCCTGGGCCGGGCCGCCACCGCGGTCGGCACCTCGACGACCACCGGCGACGGTGGGATGACCCCCGAGGAGCGCAAGTCGTCGGCCACCCTCGTCTACCAGGTCCTGCCCTCCCGCTACGGCTTCGACCCCGCCGACCTTCGGCAGGCCGACGCCGTGGAGATCGTCATCGGCCAGGGGGCCAAGCCGGGGGGCGGCGGGATGCTCCTGGGCCAGAAGGTCAACGAACGGGTGGCGGCCATGCGCACCCTGCCGCCGGGCATCGACCAGCGGTCGGCCAGCCGGCATCCCGACTGGGTGGGCCCCGACGACCTGTTGATCAAGATCGAGGAGCTGCGAGAGGCGACCGAGTGGCAGGTGCCCATCTACGTGAAGGTCGGGGCCACCCGGGTCGAGCACGACGTCAAGCTGGCGGTGGCCGCCGGGGCCGACGTGGTGGTGGTCGACGGGATGCAGGGGGGCACCGCCGCCACCCAGGACGTCTTCATCGAGCACGCCGGCATACCCACCCTCCCCGCCGTCCGCCTGGCCGCCGAGGCCCTGGCCGACCTGGGCATGGAGCGCGAGGTGCAGCTCATCGTGTCGGGGGGCATCCGGTCGGGCGCAGACGTGGCCAAGGCCCTGGCTCTGGGGGCTGACGCCGTCTCCATCGGGGTGGCCGCCCTGATGGCCCTGGGGTGCAACCGCCCATCGGTCACGGTCGACGGAGCCGTGCAGGACGTGACCGCGGACTACCGGGCCCTCCAGACCGCCCCCGGTGCGTGCTCGCACTGCCACACCGGTCGGTGCCCGGTGGGGATCACCACTCAGGACGCCATCCTGGAGCGGCGCCTCGAGCCGGACCGGGCCGCCGAGCAGGTGGCCAACTACCTCCGGGCCATCACCATGGAGCTGACCGCCCTGGCTCGGGCATGCGGGAAGTCCGACGTCCATCACCTCGAGCCCGAGGACCTGGTGGCCCTGACGGTCGAGGCGGCGGCCATGGCCCGGGTGCCCTTGGCCGGCACCGACTGGATCCCCGGGTGAGCTCGGGGGCCAGCGTCGTCGTGGTGGGAGGCGGGGTCATCGGGTTGAGCACGGCCCGGGCCCTGGTGGATCGGGGAGTCGACGACGTGCTGGTCCTGGAGCGGGACGTCATGGCCTCGGGCGGCACCGGGCGGTCCAGCGGCGTGGTCCGCTGCCACTACGGCATCCGGTCCTTGGCCGCCATGGCCTGGCGCTCGCTTCCGGTGCTGGCCGACGCTCCCGAGGTCCTGGGCGAGGACTCGGGCTACTGCAATACCGGGTACCTGGTGGGGGTGGGCGAGGCCAACACCGGGGCCCTCGAGGCCAACGTGGCCATGCACCGGCAGCTCGGGATCGACGTCGACCTGGTCGGGCACGACGCTGCCCGCCTGCTCTGGCCGGCGGCCCGGTTCGACGACATGGCGGCCTTCGCCTACGAGCCCCGCGGTGGGTACGGGGACGGGCACCGGACCGCCCTGGCCTTCGCCGCCGCGGCCCGACGGGGCGGGGCCCGTATCCGCCAGCACGCATCCGTGGCCTCCCTCATCGAGAAGGGCGGGGCCGCCGTCGGCGTGGAGCTGGACGACGGCGAGCGGATCGGTGCCGACCGCGTGCTGGTGGCCGCCGGCCCGTGGTCGGTGGCGCTTGCCGCCGGCGTGGGCCTCGACCTCCCCATCCGGGGCCAACGGGCCCAGATCCTGATGGTGGAGACCGGGTCGGCCGGGTACATCCCGGTACCGGTCCTCTCGGACCTGGTGTCGCTCCAGTACGTGCGCCCCGACGTGGCGGGGGCGCTGCTGGTGGGGGACAGCGACCACTCCGACCCCGAGTGGGTCGACCCCGACACCTGCTCGGAACTGGCCGACGACGACCAGCTGGTCCGTTCCATCGTCAAGTTCGAGCACCGGTTCCCCGACCTCCACGACGCCCAGCTCCGCTCCACCTACGCCGGCTGCTACGACGTGACCCCCGACTACAACCCGATCATCTCGGCGACGCCGGTGGATGGGTTGTTCGTGCTGGCCGGGTTCAGCGGCCACGGGTACAAGATCTCGCCGGCGGTGGGCGAACTGGCCGCCGACCTGGTCCTCCACGGGGCGAGCCGGTACCCGGGCGTCGACCACCGCGACTTCCGGCTCGGTCGGTTCGCCGACGGCGACCTGCTGACCAGCCCCAATCCCTACGTCGGGGCGGGCCAGATGCGCTGAACCGGAGCCGGCCGCCTCCCCGGGCGGAACGACCCCGGGTCCTATAGTGCCAGTCGTGACTCCGAGGCGATCGACGGGCCGCCCGTCCGCAGCCAGGACGGGGGTCAAAGCCCCGACCACCGCCAGGACGGTCGCCAACGGGAAGGCGTCGGCCAAGGCCAAAGCCACGACCAAGGCCATCACCAAGGCCGCGTCGACCGGCCGGGGCCGGGTCCGCGGCCCGGCGGTCGCGCCCGTCGCCCCGGTCGAGACCGACGACACCGGCAGCGGTCGTGTGGGCTGGGTGATCGCCAACCACGTGCGCCGGCGCCGGCAGGACATCGGGCTCACCGTGGGCCAGCTGGCCGAGCGGTCGGGCATCTCCAAGGGGATGCTGTCCAAGATCGAGAACGCCCAGACATCGCCGAGCCTGGCCACCTTGGAACGGCTGGCCGGCGCCCTCGACATGCCGCTCACCTCCCTCTTCCGGGGACTGGCCGAGGAGCGGGACGCGGTGTTCGTCAAGGCCGACAGCGGGCCGGAGATCGTCCGGCAGGGCACCCGGGCCGGCCACGCCTACCAGCTGCTGGGCAGCCTGAGGGGACCGCGCAAGCAGGTCGAGCCGCTGCTGGTCACGCTGACCGAGCGCGCCGAGATCTTCCCGAGCTTCCAACACGCGGGCATCGAACTCCTCTACATGCTCGCCGGCACCATGGACTACAGCTACGGCAAGCAGCAGTACCGGATGGAGCCGGGGGACACGCTCCAGTTCGAGGGCGACATCCCCCACGGCCCCACCCTGCTGGTCAAGCTGCCCATCCGCTTCCTCTCGATCACCTTCTACGACAGCGGCCTCTGACCCGACCGGCGGGCGGGGACCGGTTAACGCGATCGACACGATTCCGACACCGGTGGGAAACAGCCTCGCTGTTTACTAAGAGGCAACGGGGTTTCTTCCTGACGAGCCGTGACCCGGGTAGGAGAGCGAGGTCCGATGACCACCGACCTCGAGGGTTTCGTCGAACAGGACGGCCGGGACCAGCACATCGAGGAGGTCCGCCGCCGCATCGACGCCGACGGCATCACCTTCATCTACTTCCAGTTCATCTCGGTCACCGGTCGGGTCATGGGCAAGGGGATCCCGGCCGCCCACTGGTCGGCGGTGGCCCGAAAGGGATTCCAGCTGGTCTACGGGGCTACCGCCAACCTGTTCGTCGACCGGAACGGCCAGTACATCGGGTACGGGCCCGAGGCGGCCGAGCTGGTCGGGCTCCCCGACGTGGAGACCTTCGAGCGACTGCCGTGGGACCACAAGGTGGCCCGGGTGTTCTGCACCCTGTTCCGGGGCCGGGAGGAGCTCGAGGACCCGGGCGCCTTCCTCTCCTCGGACTGCCGGGGCAACCTCCACCGCATCCACGAGCAGTTCACCGCCGAGACCGGGCTGAGCCTGCAGGTGGGGTGCGAGCCCGAGATGATGTGGCTCAAGACCAACCCTGACGGGACCCCTTCGGTCGAAGGCATGACCAAGCCCTACTGCTACCACATCGACCAGTTCGCCGAGCTCCAGCCCATCATCCACCGGGTCATCGAGTACTGCGGCGCCCTGGGCCTGGACATGATCCAGGGTGACCACGAGGACGCGCCCGGGCCAGCTGGAGCTCAACTTCACCTTCGACCGGGCCGAGCTCACCGCCGACCGCCTGACCACCTACCGGCAGGTGTGCCGGCAGGTGGGCCGGGAGATGGACGCCTTCCCCTGCTTCATGCCCAAGCCCTTCATGGGGGTGTCGGCCAACGGATGCCACCACAACTTCTCCCTGTGGGAGGGCGACACCAACGCCATCCTTCCCGACGGCCCCGATCCCCGCATGCCCTCCAAGACCGGCCTCCACGCCATCGGCGGGGTCCTCGGCCACCTGCACGCCCTCACCGCCATCACCGCGCCGACCGTCAACTCCTACCGTCGGTTCGCCGACGCCGGCTTCTGGGCCCCGATCTTCGCCGACTGGGGCTACCAGAACCGCACCACCGCCCTGCGGGTCAGCGCCCCGGGCCGGTTCGAGTACCGCTCGGTCGACTCCTCGGTCAATCCCTACCTGTCCATGGCCGGCCTGTTGGTCACCATCGCCGACGGGCTCGAGCACAGGGTCGACCCCGGCCCCCCGGAGGAAGGGAACATCTATGACGCCATCGCCGCCGGCAAGTCGGTGGAGCGCATCCCCCGCACCCTGGGGGAGGCCCTGGACGCCCTCGAAGCCGACCCGGTGGTCCGCCGGGCTCTGCCCGGCGAGATGTACATGGTGTTCGACCACTACAAGCGGGACGAGTGGGAGCGGTTCATCGGGACGGTGACCGAGTGGGACGTCAAGGAATACCTCGACATCCTGCCGTGATCCCACACCCCCCCCGAGCCCTGGTCCTCCAGCACCTCCCCGTCGAGCACCCCGGGTCGGTCGGCCACCGGCTGGCGGAGGCCGGGGTCGAGCTGGTCACGGTCGAGCTCGACCACGGCGCGGCCATCCCCCGGCTCGACCCGTTCGACCTGATGCTGGTCATGGGCGGCCCGATGGACGTCTGGGACGAGGACCGCCACCCCGGGCTGGCCGCCGAGCGGCAGGCCATCCGCCGGTGGGTGACGGGTCGGGCGCGCCCGTTCCTGGGGGTGTGCCTCGGCCACCAGCTGCTGGCCGACGCGCTGGGCGGCACGGTGGGGCCCATGGACCGGCCCGAAGTGGGGGTGGTCCCGATCCGGATCGAGCCAGCCGCGGCGGACGACCCGCTGTTCGCCAGCCTGGCCCCCCGCATCCACGGGCTCCAGTGGCACAGCGCCGAGGTGCGGGCGGTGCCCAAGGGAGCGGTCGTGCTGGCCACCACCCCGGCCTGTGCCGTGCAGGCCTTCCGGGCGGGGACGTGCGCATGGGGGGTGCAGTTCCACGTGGAGGCCGGGCCGAGCACGGTCCGGGAGTGGGCGACGGTGCCCGAGTACCGCACGGCGCTCAGCCAGGCCGGCGTGGTCGCCGCCGAGCTCGAGGCGGCTGTGGCCCACCGGTCGGCCTCGATGCAGGCGATGTCCGCGGTCCTCACCGCCGGGCTGCTCGCTCAGATGTCCCAGGTTCCCACCACCGCCCTGACCGGAACGCCGTGATAATCACCCCCGACGAGGTGGGGACGGCACGGGAGACGGGTCGGCTCGGGGCCCTGTGGGAGACCCACCAGGTGTCGGCTGTCCACCTCGGCCTGTTCGACGCATCGGGGGTGCTCCGTCAGAAGCGGCTCTCGCCGGCGTCCGCCGTCCGGGCGTTGGAGGGGGGGTGGAGCTTCATCGACGCTGTCCAGTGGTGGGACGCGGCCGACGGGACCTGGCGGGCCGGGGGGTCCAGCCATGCGCCGGCCACCGTCGACCTCGACAGCCTCCGCCCGTACCCGTTCGAGCCCGACGCGCTCCTCCTGCTGGCCGAGTTCGACGGCGCCCTGGCCGAGCGCTCGCCCCGGGCCCAGCTGGCCCGCATGGTGGCCCGGGCCCGGGCCGCCGGCCTGGTGGCCGAGGCGGGGTGGGAGTACGAGTGCATCGTGTTGGACGACTCCGGCCTGGCCGGCCCCCAACCCACACCCCCGCAGCCGGCCATGACCGCCAACCGCTGCTGGTCGGCCCGGACCCTGGCCGGGGAGGCCGACACCCTCCGGGACCTGGACGCTCTGCTGACGGCCGGATCGGTGCCCCTCGACCACGCCTGCGCCGAGCTCGGCCCCGGCTGCCTCGAGCTGGCCACCGCATCCACCGGTGCGCTCCGCTCGGCCGATGACGCCGCCCTGGCCAAGCTCTACACCAAGGCGTTCTTCGACCGACGCGGACAGACGGCCACCTTCATGGCCCAGCTGGGGGAGGAGTTCCCCGGACTCGGCGGCCACCCCACGGTGCGCCTCCGTACTCCGGACGGGTCGCTCCTCGGCAGACGCCCCGACGGTCAGCTGGAACAGTCGATGGCCGCGGCCATCGCCGGTGTGGTGACCCTGCTGCCCGAGCTGTTCCCCATGGTGGCGGCCACGCCCAACTCCTACCGGCGGTTCGCCCCGGGCAACTGGGCGCCGGCCGCGGCCAGCTGGGGGTACGGCAACTACAGCTGCGCCCTCCGGGTGGTGGAGGAGCCGGCGGGCCCGGTCCGCCTCGAGCTGCGGGCCCCGGGGGCCGACGTCGGCCCCCACCACTGCCTGGCCATGCTGCTGGGGGCGGCGGCGTGGGGGGTCGAGCACGAACTGGTCCCGCCGCCGCCGGTGGCCGCCCCCCGGGACGGCCGCAAGGCCGAGGGCGCGGTCCGATTCCCACGCACCCTGGCCGAGGCCACCGACCGCTTCGAGGTCAGCGAGGCGGCGTGCGACCTGTTCGGCGGGACGTTCGTGTCGCACCTGTCCGGCGCCTGCCGGGCCGAGGACGAGGCCTGCCGGCGCCTGGTCCCCGCCGGCGAGCGCAGCCGGTACCTGCTCGAAGCGTGAGCAGACCGACCGACCCCGGAGCCCACCGGCCGTGATCACGGTCGAGGACGGATGGGCCCTCCGGTTGGACGACGGGGACGTCGAGCGGTTCCGGACGGACGGCTTCATCGTGGTCGACCGGATCATCGACCCGGCCACCATCCCCGACCTGCTGGCCAGCTACGGCGCCCTGTTCGACGGGTCGTTCGAGACTGGGCTGCGGCCCGACGAGTGGAACTGGAAGGCGGGTCGGGATGCGCCGGACCTCACCCGGCAGATCTGCAACGGCTGGAAATCCGACCGGACGATCGCGGCCACCGTGCTGCGGGCCGACATCGGCCGGGCCTGTGCCCTCCTCGGGGGGTGGCCGGGCAGCCGGCTGAGCCAGGACAACGTGCTGTGGAAGCCCCCGGGTGGCAGGGCCCTCGGCTTCCACCAGGACTCGAGCTACGAGCAGTGGGCCGACCCGCCCGACTGGGTGAGCTGCTGGATCGCCCTCGACGACACCACCGCGGCGGGGGGAACGGTGGAGTACGTGCGGGGCTCCCACCGCTGGGACGCCTCGGGGATGATCGAGGAGTTCCACGGACCCGACGATCCCGACCGCGAGCTCCGAGTCGCCGCCCGCCGCGCCGGGGTGCAGGCCGAGCGGGTGCCAGTCGAGGTGGCCGCGGGCGGGGGCGCCTTCCACGCCGGATGGACCTGGCACGGCTCGGCCGTCAACCGCACCGACCTGCCGCGCCGCGCCCTGGTGGCCCACTGCATGTCCTCGGAGACCCGGTTCCACGCCACGGTGACCGGCAGCATCTACAGCCGGTACAAGCGCTTCGGGGACCTGGACATGGACGAGACGGACTTCCCGGTCATCTGGCGTCGGGACGGCTACCGCTCGCCCTTCATCGACCCGTACGTGACCCGCCAGATCGGCTGGGGAGGGAACCCCTGAGTCCAGCCTGGAGTGATCCCCGGACCCAGTGCTCTCAGCGCACCACCGGCGTGCGGGGCCGATCGGCCGACCCCAACGTGCCGCCACCGTCACGGCGGCGTCCGCCGGGGACCTGCAGTGGCGAGGGGGCGGTGAGCACCGGCAGAACGGAGTAACGGGTGATCTGATCGCGGGTGCCCCGGCCAAAGGGGTGGGCCAGACGGGACCGTCGGACCCGACGAGCGGAGCCGATGACGATGGCGTCGCAGCGACGGGCCTGGGCCGCTTCGGCGATGACCTGGCCGATGGTAAAGGAGCTGGTGCGGGAGACGGAGCCGGAGGCGTCGATTCCCTCCTCGAGGAGTTGGAGCACGGCCCCGTCGACCAGGGCGGTGGCCTCGCCATCAGTGAGCTCGGTGAAGCCCCTGCCGCCGACGAGCAGCCGGTTGGCGTGCAGCACGTGCACCGAGGCCCGGTCGCGGCGGGCCAGGGCAGTGGCGAAGCTGAGGGCCACTGGGGATGAGGGCGAGTCATCGATGGCGAGGAGTAGGTGTTGGAACATTGGGATCTCTTCGGTTCGTCGGGGGTCCGACTGAAGTGGCCGGACGCTGTTTACTATGTTTCAACAATGTTAACTCCCAGCTGAGGACGGTGTCATGCTCTGCGCCAGAGTTTTTGCGAGTCTTTTACGTCCTGGCCGGTCCGGTGAGTACCGATGGTCTGGGGAACTCGGGTGACGTCGTCGGGTCGTGCGTCGTGGGCGGGTTGAGACGCCGGAGGTCATCCATCTCATGCTCCGCCGCCGGCCGGTTCTCTGGTGCAGTTCGACGAACATATGTTCGTCGAACGTCATGCGACTGAGATCCGAAGGTTTTCTTGCGGAGATCGACTGCCTACCGGTAGGTCTCGGCCTCACACGTCCCTTCGTCAGCGCCCGGATTCTCAGAGAGCAGGTCGTCGAACGACTGCACATTCGACGCAGGTCCGACACGCGGGGAGAGCCTCCAGGCGCTCTTTTGGAATAGTCCGATGGCAGGTTGCACAGATTGAGTAGTCGCCGCTGTCGAGCCTCGCCAAGGCTTCATTCAAGTCGCCCAGGTGTGAGTGGGCATCAGCGAGCAATGCGGTGACCCGTGCTCGCTCGAACGCAATAGTCGGCCCCTCAGGATCGTGCTCGTCATCGCCGTTGGCATCCGCGGCATCCGCAACAATTCCGCTGAGTTCGGCTTGCAATGCTTGGACCCGAGCCAGGGCCGTCACCCTCTCCCCTTCCAGAGCGTCACGGATGATCGACTCATCCAGAGCGTTACGGATGATCGACTCATCGGTCCCCGGTCGGTGCCGACCTCGACTCGTCCGGCGACCGGGTACAGGCCCTTCACGAGTACTAGGCAAAGTCAGGTCTCATATAACAGCGACCTTAGCTGTGTCCCTATCGCGTGGTCGCTCAGCACAGTGTGGCAGTCGGGCCGAAACCCTGAGCGCTCGCAACGTTGCCTGCGCCCGGAACCAGGCACAAAGTGGGGCACCCCCCGGGGTCACTGGCTCGTCTCGAGTTGTCTGCAATCATTCGGCGCGGGGTGAAGTATGGAGGCGACCGATGAGCATCGGCGACGGGGAGGATCCGGCATGACTGAAACGTTTGCGACAGGGATTCAGATGGGCGAGTCGCCCCGGTGGCATGACGGCCGGTTTTGGATGTGTGACTGGCTGGCCGGCGAGGTGCTGGTATTCGACGGCGACGCGAACAGGGAAGTCATGGCTCGCGTCGATGGCCTGCCGTTTTCAATTGACTGGCTGCCCGACGGCCGGCTCGTCGCTACGACTCCGGGTGGAGTTGTTGCAGGTCCAGACCTCTCGCCCTACGGCGCCACCGGACAGCCCTTCAATGAGATCGTCATCGATTCCTTGGGTCGAGCATGGGTGGACATGCCCGGCTCGATGCCGTGGGAAGAGTCGAAGCCGGGAACCGTGACCGTCGTGTTGCCCGATGGGAGCAGCCGCCAGGTCGCCAATGACGTGTGGTTCCCGAACGGCATGGTCGTGCTCGGCGAGGACACGCTCGTGCTCGCAGAATCGCATGCGGACCGGTTGACTGCTTGGACGAGCACGGAGTCGGCCGAGTTGGTCGATCGCCGTGTCTGGGCCGACCTTGGACCGGGTTCGGCTCCAGACGGCATCTGCGCCGACAGTGAAGGAGCGATATGGTACGCCAGCGTGCCCGGGAAGCGGTGCACGCGTGTCGCCGAGGGCGGAAAGGTGTTGGAGACGGTCGATGCTGACCGCGGTTGTTTCGCATGCATGCTTGGTGGTGACGACGGCCGGACCCTCTACATCGTGGCCAATCACTACACGGGCGCCGGTGCGTCGGATGGCGTTGTACTGACGCAATCGGTCGCCATTCCCCACGCCGGACGGCCCTGAAGGTTCGTCGCCAAGTTGACTGGCCGAAGGGTTACTCAATCGCCGTTCCTGGTCCAACTATGAATCGCGATGCCGTGACCAGGCTCGCTCGAATCAATGAGGGTGCGGGGGTGCCCCAAATCATCGGCTGAGGTCGCAATATCGAGAGCTCGGATCTAGCCCCGCTAACTACCGCGGGCGCCCCTGTCGACCTCGCCGCACTGGCCGATGTCTGCTTCGGTGTGAATTCCGTGCAGTCCTCTGTGGGCGGGAACGCGTCGAACTTAGGCTGAGGAATTGGCAAGCCTGTTCTCTAGGTCAGACCGTCCCACATAGGTCGAAGTCGCTCTTCAGCCGTAGGTGATGTTGGGGACGGGCGATACCTGTGGCTGGTCAATCAGCGCCCTCTATTTTTGGTCGGCCACCTCGCTGCTGGCGGATGCGTCGACTGCCCTTGCGGTGCGGCTGACGAGCACGAGCGAGCCGCATGCGGCAACGACGGCGGTCAGCACCAATGGACCGGTCGTGCCGTAGGCGTTGAAGAGCACGCCGCCGACCGCTGACCCAGCGGCCAGAGAACCTTGCAGCGCGGAGACGAACAGGGCCAGACCACCTTCGATGTTGGCCGGCATTGTCTGGGCCATCCAGGTTTGCGCGGCTACGGGGACGGCACCGAACCCGGCGCCCCACAGAAGTACCAGGGCGATGGTGACCGGGCGCACTCCGCTGATGACGGCGATCAGTAGAGCTGCTATGGCAATGAGCAATCCAGCTCCGAACAGCGTTGCTCGCAGGTGGCGGCGCACGGTGACGCCGGCGGCAAAGTTCGTCGCCCCGCCGGCCAACCCGAAACCGAGCAGGACGACCGTGACCTGCTCGCCGGTCAGCCCGGCCCGACTCTGTAGAAGCGGGTTGAGGTAGGTGTAAGAGGCGAAGTCGGCGAAGAAGATGGCAGCCGCGGCGACAAGGCCGATCCGTGCCGCACTGACCTTCAATATCGTCAGCAACGTCCGCGGATGGACCGGTACCCCGGTACCGAGGCACGGTAATGCCGCCGCCTGTAAGACGATGGCCGCGACGGCTAGGCCGGCGGCGATCACGAAGGCGACCCGCCAACTGGTGAGGTTCCCGATGAGCGCGGCGGTTGGCAGGGCTGCCACGGTTGCCACGAAGATCCCGCCGCTGACCAATGCGATCGCTGTACCACGCGCTTCAGCACGGACGAGGGACATTGCCGCTCCGGCACCGAAGACCCAGAACCCTCCGATGCACACACCGAGGAGAGTTCTGGCGACGAGCATGATCGCGAAGTTCGGGGCGGCCGCTGCGACGACGTCGGAGGCCAACACCAAGACGCTCAGGGTCCACAACAAGACACGGCGCTCGATGCGAGCCGAACTCAGCGTCAGGATCGGGGCGGCGACGGCTGCGGCGACGGCGGGGATGACGACCATGAGTCCAGCGACACCGATGGAGACTCCGAAGGCTCGGCTGAGGTGGGGCAGCAGCCCGACGGGAATCAGCTCGGAGAAGACCAGCGCGAACGAGCCCAAAGCGATCGACCAGACGGCGAACCACCGGTCACCCCTTCTGGTCCCCTGGGGGTTGTGACAACTCATCCGGTCGGCCAGCTGGGCCGGAACGGGTCGGTGGTGGAGTTTGACCCCGGTCAACGTCGAGTCCATCTCGGTTGAGGACAAGGTTCAGCTCGGGGACTATCCGGGACGCCGGAGGGCTGCCGGGGGGCCCAGTGAATGAGGCGGACGGAGATCGTGGGAAGGACTCGCTGCTCCTTCATTCGACCATCAGGATCAGCTTCTCGTGTGCTTCACCATTGTCGAGCAGAGCGTGCGCTTCGGGCGCTCGCTCGATCGGTATCTGGCGCTGCGCACGGAGACGAAGGGCGCCGGAGGCCAGCAGCGGCATGGTCAGGTCAAGCGCGTCGGGCGCTCGGTCCGGAGTCGGCGCGGACAACACGACGCCGAGGTCGGCGGCGTGTTCGTCGGCGAGGGTGATGACCCTAGAGGGGCCGCCGGCCAGCTTGACGGCGGCGGCCAGACTCCCGCCCCTTCCGGCGGCGTCGAGTACCGCGTCGACCGATGGCGTATGGACATGCACCTGCTCGACAAGGTCCGCTCCGTAACGAACCGGTACCGCGCCGAGCTCTCGCACGAAGTCTTGGTCTTGAGGGCCAGCGGCGCTAATGACGGTGAGACCCTGTGCAATCGCCAGTTGGGTGGCGATCACGCCAACGGAACCGGCGCCGCCCAAAATCAGCAGGGTCTCGCCCGGGGCGACGTGGAGTTGGCGCAGGACGCCAACCGCGGCCTCGGCGGACGCCGGCAGCGCGGCTGCGTCGCTCCAAGTGACGTTCGAGGGTTTGAGGGTCCACGACGTCGCCAGCGCATACTGGGCGTAGCCGCCGAGGCCGGGCAGAAGCGCCGCGAACTCGTCGCCCTCCTTCACCCCGGTCACGGAAGGTCCCAGCGAGTCGACCACGCCGGCCGCCTCGAAGCCCAGCACGGTGTCGGGTGGCAGGGGGAATACAGCCTCAAGGTCGCCTCGACGGATTTTGGCGTCGGTAGGGCCCACACCAGCGGCGCGTACCCGGATTCGCACCTGTCCCGCCCCGGGCTGGGGCATCTCGGTCTCCTTCCAGACGAGCACGCCGGGGGGGCCGTAACCAGTGAGAACGGACGCTTGGGGCATGGGCGGTCCTCCATAGGTGTTAGAGGGGCGACGATGATGGGGCGACCGGCGAAGGCGCCGACGCCCTGGCTACGACGAGAAAGTTTACGTGACATGTCCAGTAGTGGCAACCGTGATTCACCCGTCTGGCTCAACGGCGAGGAACAGCGAGCCTGGCTGGGCTACATACGGATACAGCTGCGCCTGGCCTACGAGATGAACCGTCAGCTCAAAGCCGACAGCAACCTGTCCTTGGCCGACTACGACGTGCTGACCGCCCTGAGCGTCGCAAACGGCGGGTCAATGCCAGTCACGGCTCTGGCCGCCCAGATCGGTTGGGAGCGCAGTCGGCTGTCCCACCACGCCAGGCGGATGGAGCGCCGGGTTCTGGTTCGATGCAGCCTGGCCCCCTCGGACAGACGAGTGACCGAAGTCACCCTCACCGCGGACGGTTGGCAGGCCATCACCGAAGCGGCCCCGGGCCACGTCGACCTGGTGCGGCGGCTCTTCTTCGGTGGGCTTCCGCACGACCTGCTTGTGCCCCTAAGCGACGCGTTCGAGGCTATCTACGACAACATCATCGAACACGGGACGCTCCCGCGCCCAGACGAAAGCGGTCCAGGAGGGTGACTGTCATCGCCACCGGCGCGTTCCCCCCCGGACCGTCTCTACTTCGCATCCTGTTGGAAGTCGAGTGATCTGGACTGCCCGGTCGTTGAATCGCCTTCGCGCAGGGGCTGCACTGGGTTAGAGCGATGACTGCGGGCAACACGCTGGTCAATGCCAACTCGTAGGAGACTGCATCGTGGGGTGACGAGGCTGGATGTAACGCGAGCCGCTCTATCAACGAAAGGGCGCTCTGAAGGCGGGCGAAGGAATCCGCTATGAGGTGTTCCAGTCGTAACCCAAAGGAGTTGCAGCGCGCCGGATCGGCGCTTCATCCCCGTTGGAGTCCCCTTCATCCGGCCTGATCGCCCCGTTCCAGAGGACCAATGGCGCGAGCTGTAAGCGTCGGGATCGTCGGCCCAGTCAAGCGGAAGGCCCTCCGCTCACGCCCACCTTGACTATTCAACGGCGACCTGTACCGGCAACGTTTCAAGGCGAGTCTCCGAAATGGGATTCATTTCGGGACAAAACCCCAACGTTCCAGTTCGGAAAGTCGAGAAGTCAGGGAAGCTCGTATACCCTGAACGGCGTTCGTCCCCACTGCGATTCGCAGGGGCGGCTCATCAGCGGCGACGGCAGTAATGATGGCCTCTACGACGCTGGATGGTTCTCCGAACGCTTCTCGCGGTTGGGCTGCGAATTCTCTGAGGAAGACTCCAACCGTTGGCACGTAGGTTTCATCGGGTGGTAAGCCTCGGGCGGTCGCCGCAAAATCCGTGGCAAAAATCCCCGGCACAACGATTGTCACCTTTACCCCCAATGGGCGCAAGCTCGAGGGAGAGTCCCTCCATTGCGAGCTCGATTGCTGCCTTACTGGCGGAGTAGACACTCGAACCTAGCCAGGCAACCTCGCCGAGCATTGACGAGAGCTGCAACACCTTCCGCGATTCTTTCGCAAACTTGGCAGTGCTGTCCTCAGCACCATCAGCGGGGCAAACAGGTTCGTGTCGAACACCGCGCGGGCCTCGCTGTCAGGCGTCTGTTCCACAGACGAGAAGAGACCGTACCCGGCATTGTTGACTAAAAAGGTCCAGCCCACCGGCAGTCTCGATGGCTGTCCCGAGCCTCTCCTCCACGTCCGGAGATGTGAGGTCAACCACAAAGGGGTGTCACCGAGTCGTGATCGGCGGCAAGCTCCCGGAGGCGACCTTCCCGTCGGGCGACGGCGATGACGTGATCACTATCGGTAGCCACACGCTCTGCCAGCAGACGCCCGAATCCCGAGGACGCTCCCGTAATCAGCCACCTTTTCATAACCGTTTCCTCTCATGAGCACTTACAGGACCAGGTCGCTTTGCCTTGGGTGTGGCTTGAGGCAGTTCGGGAGAGCTCTGGCGACGAGCATGATCTCGAAGTTCGGGGCGGCCGCTGCGACCACATCGGAGGTCAACCCCAAGACGCTCAAGGTCCACAGCAAGACACGGCGTTCGATGCGAGCCGACCCCAGCGTCAGGATCGGGGCGGCGAACGCTGCGGTGACGGCGGGGGATGAGGGCGGTCGGGTTCAAATCTGTTCACTTCCACCATCGACGAATATCTCGCCTCCGGTCATGAAACTGCTCTCGGATGAGGCCAGGAACAGCACCGCGTTGGCGATCTCCTCTGGTCGGCCGAGGCGTCCCAGCGGAACCTGGCCGGCGATGGTCCGCAAGAGACCTTCAGCCTGCTCGGCGTCTGGTGCCAGGGCACTGAGACCAGGAGTATCGGTCGGGCCGGGCACGATGGTGTTCACCCGGATACCCCGGCCGGCGAGTTCGGCCGCCCAGGTGCGACCGAAGGACCGAATGGCTGCTTTAGATGCGGCGTAGACGCTGAACGCCGAGGTGCCGTTGGTCGCAGCCGATGAGCCGGAGAGCACGATTGAGGCGCCGTCGCTCATCAGGGGGAGCGACTTTTGTACGGTGAACAGGGTTCCACGAACGTTGATGCCGAAGGTCTCGTCGAACTGCTTGGGTGTGATCTGGCCTAGCGGCACGAACCCGCCGCCGCCCGCGTTAGCGAACAACACATCCAATCCTCGACCGCGTTGGGAGATGGCCTCCATGAGCCGGTCGAGGTCATCGAGGTCGGCGACGTCACTTTGGAACCCAGTAACGTCCTCGCCGATCGCGGCGACGGCGGCATCGAGTTCGACCTTGCGCCTCCCGGTGATGAATACGTGGGCGCCTTCGGCGGCGAATCGACGAGCGGCGGCCAGCCCAATCCCGGCGCTACCGCCGGTGACGAGAGCCGTCTTATCTTCGAGTAGTCCCATGGTTGTGCTCCTTTTTTCGGCGAAAGTGCTGCGTTAGTCAGGCCTGCGGTGTTGGGCAGGTGGTGTCGATCAGGCGAGTGCCGGCACCAGTCCGGCCAGTTCGCGCCACTGTGGTCTCGGCTCGCTGTCTTGGGCGCCCAAGACGTGGACCGCGACATGGTCGGCTCCCGCGTCGAGGTGGGCCTGGATGCGCGACCGGATGTCCTCGGCCGAGCCCCACGCGACGACCGCGTCGATGAAACGGTCACTACCGCCCGGCACGAGATCGGCGTCGGTGAAACCGATTCGGCGCAGGTTGCGCTGATAGGCCGGGGAACCGATGAACATGCCGATACCGTCCCGGGCGATGGCGCGAGCCCGGGCGACGTCGGCCTCGAACACCACTGCCTGATGGGGAGCGATGACGGGGTCTTGCCCGATCCGGTCCCGAGTGGTCGCGCTGTACTGGGGTGTGACGAGAAACGGGTGTATCCCTGCCGTGCGCGATGCGGCGAGATCCGCCATCTTCGGACCGTTTGCCCCGAGCAGTCGCCGTTCTGGGCGAACTGGGTGCGCGGCCTGGTCGAGGCGGTCAAGGAACTCCCCGACCGCGGAGATCGGGTTTCCGTAGACTTGGCCGGCGCTCACCGCGGACTGCTCGTCGCTCACCCCGAACCCGGTGATCGTTCGCGGCCCGAACTCTGCGTCCAGCCGGTGGAGCCGATCACCGATTGCCGCCGGGTCCTGTCCCCAGATCCCCAGCACACCCACGACGACAGCCGAGTTCGGTGCCGACCGCAGCAAGTGGCCTACATTGTCGAAGACACCATGACCGTCCAAGCCCGGGAACCACAACGCCCGTAGCCCAAGCGCATCTAGTTCCCCCGCAGCGTCCTGCACCTGGGGGCGCCCGGCGTAGCGGAGCTCCATACTCCACACGCCCACCCGCCCTAGGAGCAACCTCACATCCTTGACCACGACGACCTCCGTAACTTGGAACCGAATCGGTTCTGACCTAAAGACCGCCTCAGTGAAGATGCTCCTGCCAGTCGGGCGGCACACGGCCGTCCGGACCGGGAACCGGCTGTTCGAGCGGGTGATACTCAGGCGCGACGAGTGCTGGCCCTTCAAAGAACTCCTCGCTCTGGAAGTCCCAGAACCAGGTTTCGCCGGGCTCGAAGCTCCTGATCACCGTGTGACCGGTGACGCTCGCATGATGGGTGGCGTGCTGGCTCGGCGAGTTGTCGCAACAACCGATATGACCGCACGTGGCACAACGCCGCAGATGGAGCCACCAGCCGTCACCAGCAAGGCACTCGGCGCAGCCCGTGCCGCTGGGTAGTGCCATCGCGACGATTCGTGTGTCGGGCATCAGTCTTCCCTTTTGTCGAATGTCCAGCGGGTGGACCGTGTCTGTTGTTCGTGTTCTGCGAACGGGATGGCGTCCACGATCTCGGCGGGCCGAGCAACTACTGACCGGGTCATCGCAGGTCGGCGTGCATTTCCCACACGAGCAGTTCAGCGGCTGCTTCGGTGGCCCCCGCGCCCGAGAATCGGACCGCATCGCCGGTCGTCAGCGGACCGGCTCCTTCTAGCTTCACCTTTCCCTGAGCCACGAAGAGGTGAAGGAAGGGGGCGTCCGGCAGTTCGACGCTCTGCCCGACCTGCAGACGTGCGACGTGCAGCGCGGCATGTCGGTTCTTGATCCGTATCGTGCTGCGGCCGTCATGCTTCGCCATCCCGGAGGCCACCGGCACCAACCGCTCGCTCAGGAGCTCGTGGTCAAACTCAATCTGTTCGTAGCTCGGTGCGACCCCCGGTTCGTCGGGTGGCACCCACATCTGCACGAACCGGACCGGCTCCGAGTGGGGCGCCCCGGATAGCCGCCATGAGTCATTCTTTTCGGAGCGGAGAATCCCAGTTCCTGCGCTCATTCGCTGGGCCAGGCCGGGATAGATGACCCCGGAATGACCTTCGGAGTCCTGGTGGACCAAGGATCCGGTCAAGACCCAGGTGACAATTTCCATGTCCTGATGTGGGTGAGTGCCAAACCCGGTGCCGGCTAGGACCGTGTCGTCATTGTTGACGAGCAGCACCCCGTGGTGGACATTCGACGGATCGTCTCTCACGCCAAACGAGAACGAGTGCTTCGAGTCCAGCCAGGACAGTGCGGTGCGGCTCCGATCAGCTCCCCGACGGATGTCGAGCTGAAGAGCGGGGGGTGTGGTGGTCACGGGTCCTCCAACGGGGCTGATGCCAAGCCAGCTTCAGGGCCAAATATTACGTGACATATCCCGTAAGATGCAACTGGACGCAGCCTGCTGTCGACGCACTTCCAACAGAGTGAACTCGGCAGACCCCGGATTCACGGCAACCAGAGAAATAGTCAAGACCTGTGGATGAGAATCTGACCGACTACGCGGCGACCTCCTCATCCTGCCCGTCAGTTCGCTCGACCATCACCCCCTTTTCGAACGTCACGCCGGCACGAACCAGGGCGACCAGGTGGGGTGCGTTGACCGCCCGCCAGCGGGTCTGGGCCTGTTCGATCAACTTGTAGGCCATGGCCAGTCCTGCGGCCCGTGAGCCCGGTCCCTTGGTCACCTTGGTCCGAAGCCGCACGGTGGCGAAGGTGGACTCGATGGGGTTGGTGGTCTTCAGGTGGATCCAGTGCTCGGCAGGGAAGGCGTAGAAGGCGAGCAGCTCCTCCCGGTCCTTTGCGACCTTCTCAGTCGCCTTGGGCCACTTGGCCTCGTACTCCTTGATGAAGTCGTCCAGGGCCTGCTCGGCGTGCTCTTTGTCCTCGGCGTCACGGACCTCCTTCAAGGCGGCACGGGCGGCCGGCTGGGCCGACTTGGGCAGGGCGTTCATGACGTTCGCCATCTTGTGCACCCAGCACCGCTGGTGGGCGGTCTCGGGGAAGACCTCGGAGAGCGCTCCCCAGAACCCGAGGGCTCCGTCACCGACGGCGAGCACCGGGGCGGTCATGCCCCGCCGCTTCAAACCCCGCAGCACGTCGGCCCAGGACTCGGTGGACTCCCGGTGGCCGTCTGAGATCGAGACCAACTCCTTGGTCCCGTCGGTGCGAACCCCCACGATGACCAGGGCGCACAGGCGGGCCTCCTCGAGTCTCACGTTGAAGTGGATCCCATCGGCGTACACGTAGACGTAGTCGACGTCCTTCAACGACCGGTGGGCGAACTGGTCCCGTTCACGCTGCCAGTCGGTGGTCAGCCGGGTGATCACCGAGGCCGACAGGCCGGCGGCTGAACCGAAGAACTCCTCCAGGGCGGGCACGAAGTCTCCCGAGCTCATCCCGTGCAGGTACATCAGCGGCAGCACCTCGGCCACCTTCGGGGACTTCCGGGCCCAGGGCGGCAGGATCGACGACCGAAACCGCAACTTGTCCCCGGTCACCTCGTCAACCCGGCGGTCGTCCACCCGAGGAGCTTGGACCTCGATGGGCCCCGCTCCCGTGGCCAGCGAACGGGCCACAGCATGGCCGTTGCGGACGACCAGGCGGTGGCCCTGGTCATCCCGCTCATCGGCGAACGAGGTCACGTAGGCGTCGACCTCGGCTTCCAGGGCGGCGGCCAGCATCCGCCTGGCCCCTTCGGCGACCAGTTGGTCCAGCGTGGTGGACAGCTCCGCGTCCGCGGTCGCATCAACATGTACTCTCAGCATTGGCGTTCCTTCCTCGCCGGCGTTCCACCGCCAGCGTTTCTCTGATTGGTTCAAAGAGGAAGGTACGTCGCGCCCTCGGTCAGGTGGTGCATCCACAAGTTCTGGTTATAACTCCGGCAACCAACCTGAATCAGTACAGGGGCTCAGACTGCCGACGAGGGTACTGATGCAATCGTCCAGCTCGCCGGAATCAGTCCCGTTGGTCCAACCGGCAAGTTCGTTGGTCGTGGGATTAGTGCCGCGGTGAATCGCCGGACTTCCCGCGACTTTCTCGGCGTGCTAGTCGAGCGGACGAATCTCGAACCGTTCGTCCCTTCAAACGAACTGATAACTCTGAGGGTCCGCTGCCGTCTCTCACGGAGACATGGATTGAATCCTCAGCAACCTCCGGAGTCTTGGGATGACGGCAGAGGATTGCCCACGGCGGCGTCTGGTCAGGCGGCCGGCGCAATACCGGCGCGCTGGGAGACCGCGGCTATGACGGCTGGGTCGGATATGCCCTGGAAGTCGTCCCTCGGGGTGTACGGCGCTTCCAGTTGCTCGACCTCCTCGGCGGTGAGACCGACGTCGAGAGAGGCCACCGCTTCGGCGAGGTGCGCCGATTTTGTGGCTCCGACGATCGGCGCGGACACGACGGGCTTCGAATGTAACCACGCGAGGGCGACCTGCGCCAGGCTTATGCCGCGGGCCTCGGCGATCACTCCCACAGTGTCGATGATGGCGTGGTCGCTGCTGGCCTGCGTGTAAAGCGTGTCGGCGTACCAACCGTCGGTGTCCGATCGGGGCGTCTCCTCGCCAGGCGGGCGCGTCAGCCGGCCCCGTGCAAGCGGGCTCCACGGGATGGTGCCGACACCCTCGTCGATGCAAAGCGGCAGCATCTCCCGTTCCTCCTCTCGGGCCAGCAGGTTGTAGTGGTCCTGCATCGAGACGTACCTCGCCCAGCCGTTCTGCTTCTGGAGGCGCAGGGCCTTGGCGAACTCCCACGCCTTCATCGACGAGGCTCCGAGGTAGCGGACCTTGCCTGCCCTAACCACGTCGTGGAGTGCTTCGAGCGTCTCTTCCATCGGCGTCGTCGGATCGTGGCGGTGGATTTGGTACAGGTCGACATAATCGGTGCCCAACCGTTGGAGGCTTTGGTCGATCTCGGTGAATATCGCCTTGCGTGACAGGCCCGATCCGTTGGGTCCGGTCCGCATGGCGTGCCGCAGCTTGGTCGCGATGACGATCTCGTCGCGGTTGGCGAAGTCGGCGAGCGCCCGGCCGGTGATCTCCTCGCTCGACCCTTGCGAGTACATGTTCGCGGTGTCGAAGAAGTTGATGCCACTCTCGATGGCCTGCTTGATCAGCGGACGGCTCTGTTCCTCATCCAGGGACCAGACAGGGTGGCCGCGTTCTGGCTCGCCGTAGCTCATACAGCCTAGGGCGATCGGGGAGATGTCGAGGCCAGTGGTGCCGAGTTTGACGTAGTGCATGAGGTGCTCCTTCGCGGGTCAAGGATCTTCCGATACAATCGGAGAACTCTCCGAATGAGAGTAGCGGAGAGTTCTCCGTATCGCAACTGCGATCTGGATGCCCATGAAGACAAGGATGCCCAACCCGAAACCGGCCACCATGCGGATCGACGCGCAGCAGAACCGCGCTCACATATTGGAGGTCGCTCACGATCTGTTGGCAGAATCGAATGACGCCTCCCTGAACTCGATCGCTAAGGCAGCGGGTGTCGGTCCGGGGACGCTGTACCGGCACTTTCCAACCCGGGAGTCGCTGATCCTTGGCGTCTACCGTCACGACGTCCAGCACCTCGTCGACTCCGCACCAGAACTTCTGAAGGAAGAGCCGCCCATGTCGGCACTCACTCTGTGGTTCGAGCGCCTCTCGTCCTACGTTCGGATCAAGCACGGCCTTGGCGACGCGTTGGATGCCGCCACCAGGGAGGCCATCAACAACGAGACGTACGGCCCAGTCGTAGACGCCATCGCACTCATGCTTGCTGCCGGGGAAGCCGACGGAACCATCCGCCCTGGTCTTGACCCCGCCGACGTCCTGCTGCTCATGGGCAGCCTTTGGCGCACCCCGGACACCGCTGCTGGTCATACGCAGATCCGACGCCTTCTGGACATCATTGCTCGCGGTCTTCAGCCCTGATCGTCCAACAGATCGGAACATGGACCCAACGAGCAGGAGTCGTCGCTAGGACCGCAATGACGGCGGGGGTGATCGAACGTCCAAAAGTGACAGGACGTTGGGCGGCATGCTGCAGCGAGCTTCCAAATCAACCGGGTTCGGTTCTGCCGCGACGGCGGGCGACTGACCAATGATCCGGAGCAGAACTGCCACGTCGGCCCCCTGAGCTGGGATGTCACCGCCTGAAACCACGCTTCGGACACTGCCTGCGAGGCATGGGATAACTGAATGCTCTGGAACCTCGGGATCCAGGCGGTGGCGGCACCGGATGGCCCGGTGGCTGGCCTGCTGGCGGAGCAGTGCGACGCGTCCGGCCACCGGCATTTGGTCGATGGTGGATCGGGCAGGTTAGAGCGACCGATTGCAAGACGCGGGCTGGCGGCCCCCAGTGGAAACCGGGGGGGCGCGACGGGGCCGTTCGTCGACGAGAAAACGAACAGGCTAGAGCGCTCTAATTGGGAAGAGTCCTCTCAAGGAATGCACCGATGAGTCCCGTGAGGCTGTCAATCTCGCTCTCTAGGGCGAAATGGCCCGCATCGAGTAGATGAATCTCCGACTCTGGGAGATCTTGCGCGAACGCTTCGGCGCCGGCCGGTCCGAAGATCTGGTCATTGGCACCCCACACCGCCAACAGAGGCACCTGGGTTCTCCGGAAGTAGTCGTGCAGCACTGGGTACAGCTCCACGTTGCTCGTATAGTCACGGGCCAGTTCCAGTTGCACCTCGTCGTTTCCAGGACGCCGGATCAACGCATAGTCATGGGTCCAAGTGTCCGGACTCACCAGACTGGGGTCCGGAACCCCATGCGTGTACTGCCACTTGATGGCATCCAAAGTGAAACCAAGGCGTAAGGCTTCTTCGTTGACCGAGTTCGGCGTTTCAGCGAAGCTCCAGATTGGCTCCCAGTACTTTTCAACGAATCCTTCGCTGTAGGCGCTTCCGTTCTGGCTGATCACGGCGGTGACGGATCGCGGATCACGGATCGCCAACCTCCAGCCGACCGGGGCTCCGTAGTCCTGCACGTACATCGCATAGCGGTCGATTCCGAGTCGGATCAGCAACGCGGCGGTGATGGCAGCCAGGGAATCAAAGCTGTAGTTGAAATCAGCTACTCGTGGTGCATCTGACAGTCCAAAACCCAGGAAGTCGGGTGCCACCACGTGATAGCGGTCCGCGAGCAACGGGATCAGTTGCCGGTACATGTGCGAACTCGTCGGGTAGCCGTGAAGCAAGACAACATGAGGCTGACTTGGAGCACCTGCCTCCCGATAGAAAAGGGAGTGACCGTCCACAATCGCCCTCCGGTGGTGGACTTGGACCATTGTCTATCTCCTCCTTCCAAGTGTGCCCGCACCGATGCCGACCGGCACAGCTTGGATTTCCGTCGGTACTTCACCACTTGGCTCGTTCGGTCCTTGCACACCGCGCTTCAGTCCGACAAGCGCGACCAGGGCCGCCGCCGCCATGATCGCAGTCATGACGTACAGCACCCTTTGGGTGGCGTAGGCAAAGTCGAGGCGGATGAAATGAGGAATCGAACGGATCGAGGTACCCCCCGCTTGCGACTGGGAAATGGTCTTTGCCAGGTGGGCCGCTCGGGCTGCCGGTACTCCTCGGGACACCAGCGACGTGGTCACGTGCGATCGCATGACGGAAACAGAGATCGTGCCCAGAATGGCGAGCCCCAAACTGGCCGAGTAGTTGCGGACGGTCTGGGTGATGCCGGTGGCCTCGCCGTAGGCATAGCGAGATGCCCGGTTCACCGCGTCGGTACTAGCCGGAGTGAGCATCATTCCCATCCCAGCTCCAGCGATAACGATGTACCAGACCTGAGAACCGAGTGCGAGTTGCGTGACCTTGCCAGCCCACAGGCCCAGCCCCACTGCGGCGACTGTGCAACCAAGCACGACCGGGCGCTTTGCCCCAATCCGATCGAGCATTCGGCCGCCGATCTGCGAGGAAATCGCAAAGCCGATAAAGAAGTACAGGATGTACAGACCCGTCTGTGATGCCGTGTCGTTCAGCGAGATCTGGGCGTACTCACTGGCGAAGAAGAACAGTGGAACGAACGCCAGCATGGCGACGCCGAGGACCATGTTCTCAACTCGGAAGGCGGGGATCTTGAAGATGCTCATTTCCATGAGCGGTGAGGACCGCCGCCTCTCCACGGAGTAGAACGTGACCAGCAGGACGACACCAACAGTGATGCACAGCCAGGTGACGGGATTGCTCCAACCCCAGATGGCTGACTGCTGAAATCCGAACACGCTCAGACCAACTCCACCGACAATGAGAACAAGACCTCGATAGTCCATGCCAGCTGACCGGTACGATGTGGATGGATCAGAGACCAGGATCAACACCAGCGCAATGATGGCAACGGGAATATTGACCCAGAAGATGGCTCGCCACGTCCACTGGGTCAGGTAGCCACCGAGGATCGGACCGATTGCCGTGAGTCCTCCGGCAATACCGAAGAACAACGCCAGGGCTCGCCCCCGTTCTCGTAGCGCGAACGTTTGGACGACGATTGCGAGCGCAGCAGGGAACATGATGGCTCCGCCGATACCCTGAGCAACTCGAAAGGTGACAATCCAGGCCTCTGCCAGGCTTCCCGTTGGAGTGAGCCCGCACATGGCTGATGATCCCGCGAAGACCAAGACGCCTAGGACCACCATCTTCTTATGGCCAAAGGTGTCGGCCAGGCGGCCTCCAAAGGCAAAGAACGAAGCAAGCGCGAGCAGGTAAGCATTGACTGCCCACTGGACTCCAGTGCTGGTAAGGCCCAGTTCCCGCTGGATCTGGGGGACCGCGATGGCAACGATTGTCTGGTCGATGAAGGTCATGGACACGGCAAAAATCATCGCTGCCAGGATCAGATTCCTGCGGCCGTGTCCCCCGCTGGCGGCTACCACGGTGGCTCCGCACCGTTGGTGTTGTAGAGGATGACTGCATCGGTGAGGGGCTCGATGCCTTCGAGAATGCACGCAACCTCATGGCTCAGTCCGTAACGGGCGGCGAGCGCGGCAGGTGCCGTGTAGCTGACCCGCGTCCTCCCGTCATCGTCCCAAATGAGCACTTTGAGTGGAAGTTCGAGTGCAAACAATGGGGCACAATTCATGACTGGGGTGCCTGCCGTCGGATTCCCGAAGATCACCACATCGGTGTCACGAAGTTCTTTCCCGTCATGTCGTGCCTCGGCACTGTGGTTGATCACGGCAAAGACTTTCATGTCCTTGGCCGTGATCACCGCCTCGAAACGGGACACAGTGTCGGCCACTGAATAGGGGCTCGCTTTCGTAATGATCTGCGAGGCATCACTCACCCTCATATTGCGCATAGGTAGCTCCTTCTCATTTCGGCGATGCTGGTAGAGCAGACTCCGAGGAGAATGCGATGATGTGGCGGGGCAGTGGGGTGTCTCCGGTCGTGTCTCCTTCGACCTTTGGTGTCGCGGTATGTGACGGAAGAAGCGGGCCCACGGGCGACATCCAGGGTTGTGCGCACTTTTATCAGGTCGTGGGCCTCACTCCGGCATGCTCCATCTGGAAATTTAAATGGCCGGGGTCGAAATGGTCTGAACACCACCATTGTGAGGGCGTATTGCCTTTTGCCGCATCCGCAGATTCGCGTAGTTCGACGACACCGGGTCACGTAGTTGTGTGCGGAGCGGGCTCCGATTCGCACAGTTGAATCCGGGGATGAGATCGGACCGCCGAGACCGAAATCCCTAGTCAACAGCGGTGTCGACCGGGCGTCACGGACAGGACAGGAGCGTGTCCGTGATCACCGTTCGATCCTTGGCTACCTGCAGACGCCCTCTGATTAGAGCGGCAGTGCGCGCTCCAGCTGCCGGCGCGATGTGATGCCCAGCTTTCGGTAGATTTTGCGCAAGTGGTAGTCGACGGTGCTGGGGCTGATGAACATTTGAGCCGCAATTTCTGGATTCGTTGCCCCTCTTGAGGCGAGTTGAGCGATCTTGAGTTCTTGAGAGGTGAGGTCGTTCTTGGTTTCCACAGCCCGACGAATGGTATGCTCACCGGTGGCCAGAAGCTCGCTTCGTGCGCGCTCGGCAAATCCCGCAGCTCCCATTGACTGGAACGCTTCGTGCGCCTCGCGGAGTTGGGTGCGAGCATCAATCCGTCGTTGCTGGCGTCGCAGCCACTCACCGTAGGAGAGATGGGCCAAGGCGAGATCGGTGAGGACGAGGGTCTGTTCCAAGTGAGCAATAGAGTTCTTGAAAAGCGCATCGGCCCGGGAATCATCAGCCATCAGTGCCTGCGAACGCTCCAACAATCCGAGCGACCACGGCGTTGCGCTTGCTGTCGCATGCCTCTTCAGCTCGTCCAACGCGCGCTCCGCAGCCTTCCGGTTTCCACTGCGAAGTCCGGCTTCGACGACCAGTGGCAAGGATTGGCACCTCCAGCCAATGGCCTGTCGATCTGTAGCAAACTGAGCGGCCAGCAATGCCTCGGAGTATCTCCCGCTGCCAAGTTCGAGAATCGCTAGCGCGTGGTATGCCTGAAACTGCGCCACAGCCATACCGACCGCTTCCCCCATCTCGATCAACTTCTTTGCGGCAGAACGAGCTCCAGCATCGTCACCACGCCAGGCCAGGAGTTCTACGTTCAACGGCCTGTAGAGATCTACTGCCAAACTGGCCATTCCACCCGTGGCTGCGGTTATCTCCAAAGACTCGGCGTAATAAGCGTCGGCAGCTGAAAACTTCCCGATACGAATCTGGTGCACCGCAAGGGCAATCAGGCTTACCTGGAGGGCAACGAGGGCGCCCCTCTTCCTCGCAACACTCTCGACCTGCTCTACCCATGCGATGTAGGTTCGGTCGTCCCAGAGCTCATCAGCGATGACCATGCCGTAGCTGGTCCACCGGATGGTGTCCTCCGCTGATATGGGCCCATCACGTAGAAGCTGGGCGGCTCGGCGCAGCGTGTCGACGGATTCCACATATCCCGTGGCGAGAAGGAGGGATATTCCGTCGAGGAGTAAGTCCGCAAGGCTTTCCAGTGAATTGGACCGACGCGTTGTGAGGGCAGCTTTGGCAATCTCAGCGCCATCGGTATCGCGCGTAAAGTATTGGCACTTCAAGAACGCATCGAAGGCTTCGAGCATCGAGTGGCGGGCCCGATCACTATCGAGGGGGAGAAACTGCTGAGCCGCAGCAAGAAACAGCGCAGGTGCCAGCGAAGGCTGCACCGTGGAAATCCGCAATCGACCATCAAGCTGTTGGGCTTGGGCGAGTAGGAGGGGATCCCTCAACTCAAGGCTTGCCTGACTCAGGAGCTTGCGGGCTCTCTGTGGGGCACCTGCATTGAGGGCGGCTGCCGATGCCTCCAACAGCCTCTTTGAACGCAGCCCTGCGTGCTCGGTAAAACCTGCCGCTTGCGTCAACAAGGATGCTTCAGCGGCGTACCCACCGCGGTCGCGAGCTCGGCTTGCACCAGCTTCAAGGTCAAAGGCCAGCTGGCTGTCATATCCAATAGTGATTGCGGCCAGATGCTGAGCCCAACGATCCGGGTCAATTGTGCGGTCGATCGACCCAGCTAGCGCACGATGGACCTTCCTTCGGTCGGCGGCACTTGCACCGGTGTAGACAGCTGATCGAATCAGTGGGTGTCGAAACTGGAGGCAAGGCTCTGTGCTTAACAAGCGCCCGCGAACTGCATTAAGTTCGGCGTCTTCGTCACACCCGAGATCCAAAGCTGCTCTTCGCACCAGTGAAACATCTCCCGAGGCCTCTGCGGCCGCCACGAGGACGAAGGTCTGTGTTTCGGGGGACAACTCCTCGAACTGGCGACGGAAGTGTGCCTCCAATTTCCGACTGATGGGGATTGGCTCCGACACCCGGTCTGCGCCGATCCATTGATCGGCCGATAGTTCATGGGCTAGCTCTCTAAGGGCAAGGGGGCACCCACTGGTCTCAGTGATGATGTGCTGGGCGACACCGGCATCAAGCGGGCCAGCCACCACAGTCGACAGCAGATCATGGGCGGCTGCATCCGGAAGCCCGGTGATTTCAAGAGTGGGAAGGTCAGCAAGAGTGATACTGACCTTTGCAGGCGTTCGCATTCCAAATACGAGGGCAATCCCGTCAGCTCGCAACCTGCGTGCAGCGAACGCTATTGCCTGTAGGGATTCCGAATCGATCCATTGGCTGTCATCGACGATGCAAAGTAGCCCGCGCTCAAATGCACTGTCCGCAAGCAGGGTCAACGTGGCAAGACCGATGAGAAATGGGTCCGCAGGAGAATAACTGGCCAGTCCGAATGCCGAGCTCAGTCCGTCTCGTTGCGGCTGGGGAAGGTTGCTTAAGCGATCGAGTGACGGCTGGAGAAGGCGATGCAGTGCGGCGAAACTAAGGTCGCGCTCCGCTTCGATTCCTGTAATGCGAATGACCTGCAGGTTTGCCGCGGCCTCAATTGAATACTCGAGCAATGCTGTCTTGCCCATGCCGGCTTCACCGTGAAGGACCAGGGCACCGCTGAGGCCGTCACCAGCCGCGTTGATGAGTCCATTTAGCGCTGCTCGCTCCTCACCACGATCTAGCAACATCCATCCCACCGATCAACTCTTCCGCCGCCTGTGGTCCATATCATGCCCCCAGTGGACCGCCACTCGCCCATTAGCACCAGAGACTCAGTCGACCGGCTCGACATCTGTCATGCGGAGGCGAGGTCGGCTGAGCTAGTTCCGGGCGCCCGGGCCAATACAACAAGGGCGAGGCGCACGGTCTAGGAGCGACGCAACCCTGACTTGCTCGAATCCTCCAGGAGTTGGGACCGCTCAGTCCGAGCGTCGGAGCAGCGCATGGCGCAAATCGATGTGCGAGATCCAGTCGACCGTTGCCAATGTCCGCCGCGCGGCAACTCCACCTGCGTAGGCCCAACCGGTCAGACCGCCGCAACTCAGACTACGCGGTTCGGAGGATGCGGTTCGGGGACGATTATCGCATAGTGAAGAGAGCGTCTGGCCACTTGTACTGGGTTGGTCGAACTCAACGATCGCAACCTCAAAGACCCGGACGCTCTTGTTTCGACCTGACCAATTATCCGCCAGCAAACGCCCCTCACGGCTGTACATGCAAACCGACCAAATATAGGAGGAATCAAAATGCCCACTGTTACCACGAATGACGGTACCGAGATCTTTTATAAGGACTGGGGATCGGGACAACCGATCGTGTTCAGTCACGGCTGGCCATTGTCGGCCGATGACTGGGACACGCAAATGCTGTTCTTCTTGGATCACGGTTTTCGTGTCGTCGCTCACGATCGACGGGGACACGGTCGTTCCTCGCAGACCAGCGGAGGTCACGACATGGACCACTACGCCGACGATCTGGCCGCGGTCACCGCTCACCTCAATCTCGAGGAGGCCATTCATATCGGACACTCGACTGGCGGCGGCGAAGTGATCCGCTACATTGCCCGGCATGGCGAGGGACGTGTCGCCAAGGCGGCCATCATGAGTGCGATTCCGCCCCTCATGGTGAAGACGGAAGCCAATCCCGGTGGTGAGGCCAAGAGTGTGTTCGATGACCTTCAGGCCCAGTTGGCGGCCAACCGATCGGAGTTCTACCGGGCCGTGGCGTCGGGACCCTTCTACGGTTACAACCGTCAGGGTGCTGAACCTTCAGAGGCGATCATTCAGAACTGGTGGCGGCAGGGGATGATGGGGGCGGCGAACGCCCACTACGAAGGAATCGTCGCTTTCTCTCAGACCGATTTCACAGAGGACCTCCAAAAGATCAGCGTCCCTGTCCATGTGATGCACGGGGACGACGACCAGATTGTCCCGTACGCGGATTCAGCGCCCTTGTCAGCGAAGCTGCTGCAAGCCGGGTCGCTGAAGACGTATCCCGGATTCCCACACGGCATGCCGACCACTCATGCCGAGGTCATCAACCCTGAACTGTTGGATTTCATCCAGTCCTGATCAGCTCGGTCTGGGCGGCTGGTTCGTAGCCGCTCAGGGCTGTTGTGGCGCCGGAGCAGAGATGTCATTGCGAGTCTCTGCTCCGGCTAAGTCCTCCTCGGGATTCAATCTCAGGCATCGGCGGGACCGAGCGATTGCGGCCATCACGAGGAACTCGGAAAGCAACGGTGTGGGTAGTCGGAAAGCAACGATGTGACTAACCAGTTGGCCGGAGAGAGCGATCACTCGATAGAGCGGACCAACGAACCAGTGGAGGTCCCATGCTTGCACTCAATCCCGCCGTCGTCGATGCCGTCTGGCAGTCTTTCGCCGGCTACCTGCCCAAACGCGGCCACACCAACCACCCGCTCGGCTGTCATCGACCACGGATCTCGGACCGTGACTGCTTCGAGGCCCTCCTGTTCCGGTTGGTCACCGGGTGCTCCTGGGACGTGGCCGGAAGGCTGGGCAAAGGTGATGAGACCACCCTCCGCCGGCGGCGTGACGAGTGGGTGGCAGTTGGTGCATTCCAACACCTGGTCGAAGAGGCCATCAACGCCTTCGACAAAGTGATCGGCCTCGATCTCTCCGAGGTGTCGGTCGACGGATCACTGCACAAGGCGCCCATGGGAGGCGAAGGGACGGGGCCGAATCCGACCGACCGGGGCAAGACCGGCTGGAAGTGGTCGATCGCCACCGACGCCAACGGGGTGCCGATCGGATGGGTCACCGAAGGAGCCAACCGCAACGACTCCATCCTGCTCGCCCCGACTCTGGACGATGTGAAAGAACGTGGTCTGCTCGCCGACATAGAGACGCTCTGGCTGGACCGGGGTTATGACTCCGAGCTGACACGTACTCGGCTCATAGAACGCGGCATCACCGACGCCATGATCGCCAAGAAGCGCAAGCGGGGATCGGCCACCGCCACCAAGCGCCAGCCCATGGGACTGCGGTGGCCGGTCGAGCGCACCAACTCCTGGCTGAGCAACTTCGGTCAGATGCGAAGGAACACCGACAGGTTCACCGACCATCGCCTGGCTCAGTTTGCCCTGGCTGTTGCCCTGATCATCACCGTCAAACTGGTCAAGTGGTCGAAGCGGTGGGGGTCACTGGCTATCGCCTAATGGCGCGCGCTCTTAGCCGCAAACCTGGTTGATATTCGCAAAGGACAGGCGATGACCGAACTGATGGCACGCCCAGATAGCGGCGACAGGGACGATTCCAATGGCAGACAGACCAAAGTAGGCCTACACGGCCATCCCCTGCAGAACAATATGGCGAGAGCCGCGATTGCGGAAGCGATAGGAACCTTCGTCCTCGTCTTGACGATTGTCACCACGGTGATCGCGGCGGGTCTGAGCAAGGCGATAGAAGGTCCCCCGTATGGATCACTTGCAATCCCTGTCGCAGGTGGAGTTTCGCTGGCACTCGTCGTGGCCAGTCTTGGTCACGTCTCTGGGGCCCACCTCAACCCCGCAGTTACCCTTGGCTTGGCCGTCAACAGGCGGTTTCCCTGGAGCTACGTTCCGGTCTATCTAGCCGCCCAGTTTGGTGGCGCAGTCGGGGCAGCCTTGGTGGCTTGGGCCCTCTACGGCGACAGGGCCCGAACGCTTTTGAGCTTGGGTGCAACCTACCCCGGTGCTGGAGTGCCGGTATGGCGCGCTTTGTTCGCAGAGATCGTCGTTACATTCGTTCTGGTTCTGGTCGTCATTTCCGTGGCAACGGATCGCCGAGTCCCAGCGGGGGTCGCTGCTATCGCGATCGGTGCCGCACTGGCTGCTGCAATTCTCATCAGCGGCCCGGTCAGCGGTGCGGGGGTGAACCCCGCCAGGGCACTGGGCCCCATGATCGTGTCCGGAAAGTTCACCGATTGGTGGGTCTATGTCGTTGCACCTCCACTGGGAGGGATCTTGGCATCCGTGGTCTACGACCGAGTTCTTCGCCGAGCGAACTCACCGGTCCAGTTGACCAAAGCGTAAGAGATTCAGTCAATGACCAAAGTTGGTTCGGCCGGAGGGAGGAAGGAGTCGGTATGAGTATCGATGGCGAAGAAGTGAAGAGCCACGAAGGAATGCTATTGACCGAGAGTGGGGTGAGGCCGATGGCGATCGTGCCAGCAGAGTTCGCCCTAGGCAGGGTTGGCAATGCATTCCAATGTGCTCGATCAGGTGGGGAAGTGTCGGTGAATGTTCGAGTGGAAAGACATTGAGGTTTTACCGTGCTGCTTGCAGATCCTGCGCTCGCGCTCTGGGCCAGGGAAGGTTCCGTGCGTCACCGAGTGTCGCCTGTTTTTATGCTTGGGTTGCTTGCGGAGGTCCTTGGGACCGGGAGGTTGGGTGATAAATGAAGCGAGTCACTCGAACTTCCGTTGTCATCAATGGAGTAAGTCTCTTTGATGTGCTTGTACTGATCGACGTTATAGTCGGAGTTTGTAACTACGCAGCCAGAGCGGGGATGGTTTCGTTCGGCATGTCGCCGTAGTGGTCGACGACGTCGCGGCGGTTATCGCTCACAGACGAGCCCAGAACGACCTTTCCGATATCCTCAATTACTGCCCACCATCCCTGAAAGCGCACGAGCTGTACTCGGATCCTCGGCACTCGCTCACCTCGTCACATTGGATCCCGATGGAAGCCCCCAGGTTTCGATCGTCTGGGTCGGCCTTGACGGTGAAGAGATCGTCGCTGGCCATCTGGCGGAGCGCCGCAAAGTGCGCAACATCCGCAACGACGATCGGGTCGCCATATCGTTCGAGACCGGGACCCATAACGATCGGGGTCTAGTTGAGTATCTCGTCGTTCACGGGAGGGCGCGCATCACCGAAGGAGGTGCCCCGGCCCTCCTGCAACGTCTGGCTCACACTTATCTCGGTGCGGATGTCGAGTTCCCACCGCCTGAAGCTGCTCAACCCGGCCACATCACTCACATCACCATCGATCGGATTACCGGCGTCGGACCATGGGCCGGATAGGCACTCGTTCTGCACGCTCTACACCCGTCATCCAAGTCCAGTGGCGCCTCGGGCTGGCAATTCACGGCCTGAAAGCCGGGATTAGTGCCTGTCGACGAGCCATGGGGTAACCGAATGCTCTGGAAGGGCGGCATTGCCCAGCACTGAACGCTCACGCCTCAGGTCATGCGCCGGTGACCGATCTCCAACGCCCAGCGGTCGAGTGCGGCCAAGCGCACCTCAGTTTCCCAGAGCCCCGACAACATCACCAAGGGATGACCCGAAGGTTTGTCCATCGCGCATTCCAGCGGGACACCTTCTCCTCATACACATCTCTTGTGACGATCGCCTTGTTCGGACGGGCCACCATCCCGAGGAGATCCGATAGACCGAATGGTGCACAGACGACGAAGCCTTGCTCGTCTCGTCGAACACCGACGCTTGAGGCGGTGGTGGGCCAAGTGGCGATGGCGTCTTCCGTCGAAGTGTACGGATCGAGATGACGGCCGAACCGTTCCAGATACCAGAGGTGGACTCGGGCCTCATTCTTCACGTCAACCACGACGCTTGGGTCCGCGAGCGCGCGGACTACTTCGGCTTCGAGGAAGTCCTCGGTTTCTGGGCTGAGATCGCTCGGGTCGAAATACACCAGGTCGTAGTCCTTGATCCCATCTGACACCTCGAAGCCATGGCGCAGATTCCAGACACTTTGGGCCACGCCACCCGCGCCGAGGTACCAATTCGCAAGGCCCATATCGTTGGCTACACCCAGCACTCTCTGAGCAACGGGATTCTGGCGGAGGGCGTGATCCAGATACTGGACCTGTCTGTGGATCGGGGCCGCCTCGGGATGGTCCAAGATCATCGTTTAATCATGCACGATCGATAAAGTTCATGACTCGTGCTGACATGGCGGATTGCAAACGTGGGGTCCAGGCCGAACCGTGGCTTTCGCCACGACTGATCATGCGGGTCACGGCTTGCACCTTCAATGGCGTCATCAGCGCTACACGGTGACGATTCCGGTCTGGAAGGCGATTATCACCAACTGCGTACGGTCTCTCGCTTCGAGCTTCGCCAGTATCCGACTGACGTGGGTCTTTGCAGTGGCCACGCTCATGTGCAGCGCCTCGCCGATTTCTTTGTTCGATTTCCCCTGGCCGATGGCCACCAAGACTTGGCGCTCCCGTTGGGTCAGCGACTCGAGCCTCCCGCTTGCGACAGGCACGTCGGCCGGGCGATTGGCGAACTCGGCAATGAGACGCCTCGTTACGCTTGGGGCCAGTAGTGAATCGCCCTGGGCGATGACCCGGATGGCGGCCAGCAGCTCTTCGGGTGGGGTGTCCTTCAGCAGGAATCCGCTGGCGCCGAACCGCAGCGCGTCGAAGATGTACTCGTCGAGATCGAAGGTAGTCACCATGAGGACCCGGCTTCTGCCGTCCAATTGAGAACTCACGATCCGACGGGTCGCCTCGAGTCCGTCCATTTTGGGCATCCGAACATCCATGAGGACCACATCGGGGCGGGTGGCCTCGACCACAGCCACGGCCTCGATCCCGTCGGAGGCCTCACCGACCACTCGCAGATCGCTCGCCGAGTTGACGAGAACCCGAAATCCACCGCGCACCAGGGCCTGGTCGTCGGCCACCACCACCGTGATCGTCATGCCGGATCCCGCAAGGGAAGGCAGGCACGTACCTCGAAGCCGCCGTCGGCGAGCGCTGCTGCGCTCAGCGTGCCGCCGAAAGTGGCGGCCCGCTCCTTCATGCCGATGATGCCGTGACGATCCGGAGGATCATCGGAGCGGCCGTTGTGATGCTGGTCAGACAGATCTGTTCCGGCACCAAGTGGTGCATTCGTCACACTCACCACCAACTGCTCCTCCCCGTACTGGAGGCGTATCCATGTATGCGCCGATCGGGCGTGCTTCACCACATTGGTGAGGGCCTCTTGGACAATGCGGTACACGGAGAGTTCCAGCCCCTGGGGCAGCGACGGAGCGCCGCCGGTGAACTGCAACTCGACGGGTACTCCGGCGCTGCGCATGCGGTCCACGAGGTCGTCCAAATCCGAAAGGGTGGGGGTAGGGTCGAGCTCTGGTCCTCCCTGGTCGCGGCGCCGCAGGACCCCCAAGACCCGCCGCAACTCCTGGAGCGCCGATCGGCTGGTCTCCCCGATGGCGGTGAGGGCCGACTTGGCTTCTTCGGGTTGACGGTCGATGACATGTCGGCCCACCCCTGCCTGGATCGCGATAACGCTGAGGCTGTGAGCGATTACATCGTGCAGTTCGCGAGCGATCTCCATCCGCTCCTCAACGACGGCGCGCTCGGCCCGGACGAGTTCTTGACGCTGTCGTTCCTTCTCTTGGTTGACCAGGCCCTGCTGGTAGGCGTGCCGGGTGCGAACGCTGTCGCCCACGAACCACGTGGCGCCGATCAGGATGGTGTTGAAGGTGAAGTTGCCCTGGACCGGCCGAAGGACTGCCGCCACCGCGAAGGCGATGAGGGAGAAGGTCTCGAGGGCAGCCAACACCAGGAGGGACTGTCGACGGTTGTACTTCAGAATCACGGAATAGAACGGCAGCGCCAAGAGTGGTTCCGGGGCCAGGGATTCGCCGAGCATGGTCGCTACCATCACGGCGCCGCCGATGCACACCAACGCCACCTCAGGCCATCTCCGTCGAAAGGCAATCGGAACCGTGGCCAGGATAAAGAGCGGCCCGAGGAGCCATCTCGGAGCCACGACCGACTTCGCGACGTCGGGGCTGGCAAAAAGGGCGGTGATGGCTGCAGTGAGGAACAGTCCAGCGAGGACGACATCCACGATGACCCATTGCCGGTCGGAGACCCTCTCGAGGAACGGCGGCCGGGGGAGATCGCTTACATCATTCTCTCCGTCCATACCGCGACGCTAGTGACCCTGGCATCCGGTTGCGTCCCTCCTCCGACCATTTACGTCTACATCCTCCGCTGTAGACGCCGATCGAAGCAGGCACTGGGCTACATCCTGGGAGCCATGCCGAAATAGCCGCTGGCCTGATGCTTCTTCTGCCCCCTCCCGTCAGTGTTGACGTACGAGGGCGGTGGCCGCCGAGGCCGCCGATCGAGTCCTTGACGAGTAGGAGACCAGATGGTGATCGAAGTCAACGGTGTCACGAAGCGCTACAAGGAGAAGGTGGCCGTGGACGACCTTTCCTTTGAGGTTCGGCCGGGTCAGGTCACCGGATTCCTCGGGCCGAACGGTTCGGGAAAGTCCACGACCATGCGGATGATCATGGGCCTCGACGCCCCTGATGCCGGGTCGGCCACGGTGAACGGCAGGACCTACCGCAACCTCCCGATTCCCCTCCGAGAGGTCGGGGCCTTGCTGGAGGCGAAAGCCATTCACCCGGGCCGAAGTGCCTACAACCACCTGTGGTACCTGGCCCAGTCCAACGACATACCCCGCTCTCGCATCGACGCTGTCCTCGAAATGGTCGGTCTCACCGAGGTGGCAGGGAAGCGGGCCGGCAAGTTCTCGTTGGGCATGGGACAGAGACTGGGTATCGCCGGTGCCCTGCTGGGCGATCCGGAGGTACTTCTTTTCGATGAACCCATCAACGGTCTGGATCCCGAGGGGATCCTCTGGGTCCGCAACCTGCTCAAGCGGCTGGCCTCGGAGGGCCGCACGGTGTTCGTGTCGAGCCACCTCATGAGCGAGATGGCTCTCACCGCAGATCATCTGGTGGTCATCGGCCGTGGGCACCTGATCTCCACGGGATCGGTTTCCGAGTTCATCGCTCAGAGCACGTCGCAGTTCGTCCGGGTCCGGTCCCCCCGATCGGGCGAACTGCGGCAGCTGTTGATGGCGGACGAGGTCGAGGTCATCGACGAAGACGACGGCGCGCTCTCCGTCAGCGGCATGTCCGCTTCCGACATCGGCGAGATCGCCGGAGCCTCAGGAATCTATCTGCATGAGCTGTCGCCCCAGATGGCATCGCTGGAGGACGCCTTCATGGAACTGACTCGAGACAGCGTCGAGTACCACGGAGTGAGTGATCCCGATCAGGTGTCCACTCTTCCCCAACCACTCCTCTCAGGAAAGTAGGACGTCAATGTCTATTGCAATCGCAAGCCCGACATCCCTCGGTGGCCATCTTCGGATCTCGAGCACGCTCAGGTCCGAATGGATCAAGATGCGTACGGTTCGATCCACCATGTGGAACCTGGTGGCCATGGCGGTCATCACGATAGGTGTGGCCATCCTGGGCACGGCGACGGTCCCCGGTGGCTGGAACACGATGTCTCTGGGTGATCGGCTCACCTTCGATCCCACCAGCAGATCTCTCACCGGTCTCCTCTTCAGCCAACTTGTCATCGGAGTGCTCGGCGTACTGGTCATGAGCGCCGAGTATGGGACCGGGACCATCCGGTCCACCCTGGCGGCCATCCCGAATCGGCCCCTGGTACTGGCGACCAAGTCGGCGGTCTTCGCCGCCGTAGCCCTAGTGATCGGGGAGGTGCTCTCCTTCGGTGCCTTCCTCATCGGCCAAACCCTGCTCAGGAGCCCGGCACCACACGCCACGCTCGCCCAACCGGGTGTCCTCCGAGCCGTGGTCGGCGGTGGACTGATGATCGCAGTGCTGGGTTTGTTCGCCCTCGGTCTGGCGACCATCATCCGCCACACCGCCGGTGCCATCACCGCCTTCGTCGGCACGCTGCTCGTGCTGCCGATCTTGGTTCATGCGCTGCCCTCGTCGATCGGCAACAGAATTGGCGAGTTCCTGCCGCTCAACATCAGCAACACCATGACCTCGGTGGTTCACACGTTCGGGCAGTCGCCGGCCCTCAGTCCCTGGGCAGGATTCGCAGTCGTCGGCGCCTATGCGATCGGTGCCCTGGCAATCGGTGGTGTGCTCATGGCCAGGCGCGACGCATGACGCCCGCTGGAGCTGCCTTTCCAGCGGAGAGCCAAGCGCGCTAGGAGCGGGGGCCAGGTCAGGCCGGGGCTCTTGGAGTTACCAGCCATGAGGTCATCAGAGGGTGGTTCGGCAAGCCCGACCGCAGGAAAGGTGGGACCCTTTCCGTTCGTTCACGAGTCACGATTCGGCGCCACTGGTCTCCGGGACGAGTCCCCCCATACCAGTGGGGGATCGGTTGCCCGTCAGGCACATCGTCTTCCCCAACGGTGATGGGTGCCACCGGGCGGTCGCTCGAAGTCTCCATTCCTTAGCGGCGAGTTGGGTGTTCGGCCAGTTCCCGGAACTCGTCGGGGACCCGGTGGCCGTTCGAGAACAACACCGCCGCGTATCCGACCGCAGCGCGGCCGAATTTCTGCCTAATGGCATCGACCGACCGATCTGTATTGTTGCGGGCCGATCCGGTTGGTGAGTTCGGGCCATCGTCCACGCCCGCAGCCCGAAGGGCGAGCGGCAGCTCCAACTGGACCGGGGTCTCACTGCACAGGTTGGAGACAGAGATGGCCAGCAGTGTGATCTCCCCCTCGTCAGGATGATCGGTGAGGGCGGAGTGGACCAACTCGGTGGCAAGTTCGGTGAGGCGCAAAGTGGCCGAGACGGGTGCCTCCAACGTGATGGACCGTGTCACCGAGCGGAGGCCTGGGAATCGGACGCGGACAGTCACGGTGCGTCCGCCCTGGTCGCCGTCCCGGAGTCTTCCGGCGACCCGGTCGGCCAGGAATCCGAGGGTCTCTCGGACCAGTGGGGGTGCTGCCAGTTGGCGTCCGAGCGCAGCCTGCGCTCCAACCGACTTCGACCGTCGAGTGGTCTCCACCTGGCGGGGATCGACGTTGGCCGCCAGCGACGCCCACTTGGAACTGTTGGCAACGCCGACCAGGCGCTCGAGGATTGGGCTGGCCGTTGACGCCAACTGCCCGATCGTGGAGATGCCGGCTTGGTAAAGCCGCTCCTCGGTGACCCGTCCGACGCCCCAGATCAGCCCAACCGGCAGGGGATCCAAAAAGGCCTGCTCATCGGACGGCTCGACCACGACCAGACCGTCGGGTTTCGCCACTTGTGACGCTACCTTCGCCAAATGCTTGGTACGGGCCACACCAATGGACAACGGTAGGCCGATCTCGTTCCATACTCGTTCCCGGATGCCCGCCGCGATGCGGCGGGGCGGGCCAAACAGGTGCACGGATCCGGAGACGTCGAGGAAGGCTTCGTCGATGGAGACCCTCTCCACCAGAGGGGTGAAATCGTTGAGGACGGCGATCACCTCATCGCCCAGGCGTTGGTACTCCCGGAAGTGGCCGCCAACGAATTGGATGGTGGGGCACAGTTTTCTCGCCTCCCGTCCAGGCATTCCTCCTCGGACTCCATAGGCCCTGGCCTCGTAGGAAGCGGCCAGAACCACGCTTCCACCCACGGCAACAGGCCGACCCTTCAGCGAGGGATCAAGGAGTTGCTCGACTGATGCGTAGAAGGCGTCGAGGTCGGCATGAAGGATCGAAGCAGTGCCGAGAGGCCGCACACGCCAATCATAGTCGAACGTATGTTCGTCATTCCTGGGCCTAGTCCAGACTCGCGCTGCCATGGGTTATCGAATGGTCTGGGACCTCAGCATCGAGGGGAGAGCGACAGAGGATGGCCCCTGGCTCGGCCAACCGGGTTGGTGCCACAACGAGATCAGGGTGAGGGGTATCAGCGGTCTCGATCGGGCAAGCCGCTGAGCTGCAGCAATGGAATCTCCGAATCTCGCTGGCTTGGTCGCTGGTTTTTCTCCACCGGGGCTAGACACTCGTAGACCTATCTAGTACGATACTGAGTATGCTAACCCATTGGGTGACTTCATGAGTGTCCGTCACGCTTTGCTGGCGCTTCTGAGTGAAGGTCCGAAGTACGGCCTTCAACTGCGACAGGAGTTCGAGGCCCGAACCGGCGAGGTGTGGCCGCTCAACGTCGGGCAGGTGTACACCACCCTCCAGCGCCTCGAGCGGGAAGGGCTCGTCGAGTCCGAAGACTCGGTCGACGAAGGCAGGCAGAAGGGCTTCCACATCACCGAGGAGGGTGAGGCGGAGTTGAGCAAATGGCTGCGCACTCCACCCGACTTCTCCTCCCCGCCCCGGGACGAACTCGTTATCAAGGTCTTGGTCGCGCTGGAGCTCCCGGGCATCGACCTCCACGATTTGGTGCAGGTGCATCGGCGCTACCTCGTCGAGCTCATGCAGCAGTGGACGCGGCTGAAGGAGGACGAGTCCCGGTTCGACCTCAATTTCGCCCTGGTTGTTGACGCCGAGCTCTTCCGGCTCGACTCATTGATCAGGTGGCTGGATACGGTCGACGGCCGTCTGAAGAGAGCAGCCTCAGGCGTCAATGCGCCGGCACTGCGGGCGTTCCCACTTCCGAAAGCTCGGCGCAAGGTAGGAGCCCCCGAATGAGCTACCTCGAACTACGCGACATCTCCAAGGTCTACGGCGAAGGAGCGGCCGAGGTGCACGCCCTTCAGCGAGTCGATCTCTCCGTAGATGCCGGATCTCTGGTGGCCGTCATGGGCGCCAGCGGTTCGGGCAAGAGCACGTTGCTGACCATCGCCGGTAGCCTAGAAGACCCCACCAGCGGAGAGGTCTATATCGGCGGCCGAGTGCTGTCCTCGCTGTCGCGCAACGGCAAGGCACAGCTGCGGCGCCAGTCCATCGGCTACGTCTTCCAGGATTACAATTTGCTCGCCGGGTTGAGCGCGGTGGAGAACGTGTCTCTTCCGCTCGAGCTCGACGGTGTGGCGGCCCGCAAGGCCCAGTCGGCTGCAATGGAGTCGCTGGAAGACTTCGGGCTTAAAGACCGGGCGGCGCACTACCCGGACCAACTCTCGGGTGGCGAGCGCCAACGGGTCGCCATCGCCCGCGCCGTCGTGGGGAGACGGCAGCTGCTTCTGGCCGACGAGCCTTCCGGCGCCCTCGACTCCACCAACGCCGAGGCAGTCATGCGCCTTATCCTGGCGGCCTGTCACCGGGGCATGGCCGCCGTCGTAGTGACCCACGACGCCCAGCTCGCCTCATGGGCCGACCGCGTGATCTTCCTTCGCGACGGCAGAATCGTCGACCAGACGCTCCCGGTCGATGGCCCTGAAGCGATACTCGCCAACCTCCCGAACCAATGAGCGTCGGCGTTCTCGAACGACCGGTCACCGGATCTGCGCCCGAACCGACCACCGGCGGAATCCCGGCCCGCCGGGCCATGACCCGCTGGGCCTGGCGCCTCTTCAAGCGTGAGTGGCGCCAACAGCTGCTCATCCTGCTCCTTATCATCGTGGCCGTGGCCGCCGTCGTCGTCGGCGCCGCGGTGGCTGTCAATACCCCGCCGCCGGCCAACGCCGGGTTTGGCACCGCCGATGACCTGGCCATCTTCGCCCACTCCGCCAAGCAGTCCGAACTGCACTCGGCAGCGGCCCAGATCGCCGCGCTGGAGCATCGCTTCGGCACCGTTCAGGTCATCGAGAACGAGACATTCCGCCTCCCCGGAAGCACCCAGACCTATCAGGTTCGGTCCCAGGATCCACACGGCCCCTATGGCGGCCCGATGCTCCAACTGCTCTCCGGTCACTATCCGACTGAGTCCAACCAGGTCGCGCTCACCCCTGGATTGGCGTCCGAGCTCAATCTGCGGGTGGGCAGCACCTGGTCCCAGGGTGGAAAGACAGTCGTCGGCATTGTGCAGAACCCCCAGAGCCTGCTCGACGAGTTCGCGCTGGTCCCGGGACAGGTGGCCAACCCGACCCAGGTCACCGTCCTCTTCGACGCACCGGGCGTGAACCCGGGCCGAATCGGTGCCAACGTCTTTACGCCGGCGGAGAATTCCACCAACAATCAGATCAATCCCGAGACCATCGTGCTGGCGTTGGCGACGGTCGGTATGCTGCTCATCGCTCTGGTATCGGTCGGCGGCTTCACCGTGCTGGCCCAGCGCCGACTGCGCTCCCTCGGGATGCTCGAGTCGATGGGGGCTACCGACCGGAACGTCCGTCTCGTGCTTCGGGCCAACGGCATAATCGTAGGGGTGGTGGGTGCCCTGGCAGGCTTTGCGCTGGGCCTGGTGGCCTGGTTGGCCTATCGCCCGCACGACGAGCAGAGCGCCCATCACCTGATCCCGATGTTTGCCCTGCCCTGGGCGGTGATAGCGGTGGCGATGGTGCTCGCGGTGATCGCCACTCTCCTGGCCGCCGGCCATCCCGCCCGCGCCATCACCCGGGTCCCGGTGGTCAGCGCCCTGGCCGGTCGCCCCGCGCCCCCGCGCCAGATCCACCGCTCGTTTGTGCCCGGCGTGATTGCGCTCGTCCTCGGATTCGTCTTCTTCTCTCTCTCCGGCGCGGCCGGGAATGGCGGGGGCGTGGTATGGCTGATACCGGGGTTCGTCGCCCTCATCGCTGGGATCATCCTCGTGGCGCCCTTCTTCCTGGCCCTTCTGGCCCGAATAGGGCGACGAGCACCGATATCCGTCCGCTTGGCGCTGCGTGATCTGTCCCGGTACCGGGCCCGCTCCGGGTCTGCCCTGTCCGCCATCAGCGTCGGCGTCCTGATCGCGGTGGTCATCTGCGCCGTCGCCATCGCCCGCTACAGCAACGTCTATGACTACGTCGGCCCGAACCTGGCGTCCAACCAGGTCGCCGTCTGGAGCCCCAACGGCCAGAACGGCAACGACCCCACTTCAAGCGCGCCGACGCTGCAGGAATTCCAGGCGCAGGAGGCGAGCGTCCACTCCATCGCCTCTGCTCTCGGCGCCAGTGATGTCGTGGAACTCGACAATCCCGCCCCCTCGGTCGGCCTGCAGAACCCCAGCGGCTCGGGCCGGCAGTGGGACGGACAGATCTACGTGGCGACGCCGGCGTTGCTGCGGGCCTACGGCATCAACCCGTCGTCCATTCCTTCCGATGTCGACGTCCTCAGCTCGCGCCCCGGCCTGTCGGGCTCAGGGGTGCAACTGACCTACGAAGGAGGAGGCGGAAAAGGCGGCGGCCCGCTGGTCGGTCCCGGCTCGGGTGGTCCGAACGGCGGAGGGGGTCCCGGACCGGGAAACACGAACACCTGCTCACCCCAGGGGTGCATCGCCCATCCCGTCGTCCTGGAGGAGAGCCAGCTGCCCATGGGCACGGATACACCGAACACCGTGATCACCGAGAGGGCGTTGCGCCGGCTGCACCTCGCCAGTCAGAGCAGCCTTGACGGCTGGATCATCCAAGCCAACAACCCGATCACTTCTGCCCAGATCACCAACGCCCAGACATTGGCGGCGGCCACCAACCTGAGCATCGAGTCGAAGAACGACGCCCCGACTTCGCACGAGATCGTAAACTGGGCCACCGTATTTGCCATTGCTCTCGCCCTCGGCATCCTGGCCATGAGCATCGGCCTGATCCGCAGCGAGACGGCGAGTGAACTGCGTACCCTGACGGCCACCGGTGCCAGCTCTCGGACTCGACGCAGCCTGACGGCGGTCACCGCCGGCGGCCTCGCCTTTTTGGGCGCACTGCTCGGGACGGTGGCCGCCTACGTTGGGCTGGCCGGGTGGTTCCACTCGAATGCGCTGGAAGGGGGCGTGTCGGACATCATCGATCACATTCCCTGGAACAACTTGTTTCTCATCGTGATCGCCATGCCCGCCGTCGCCATGATCGTGGGCTGGGTGTTGGCGGGACGTGAACCGTCGGCGATCTCCGCCCGCCCGACGGAGTAGGCGGTTTCGTAGCTGCTAACACCGTCTGGTGAGGTGGGACGGTTCTGTCGCTTCCGGGTCCGTTCACCGGAACCCAGCCAAACCGTGGGGTAGCCGAATCCTGAGCAAAGTCGGGACCCAGGCGATGACGGTTCGCAGGCCACCTCCCCCCTTGGACCGCCTGACCACGAGCTACCACTCGGACTGAGCAGACCTCCACTAGCCGGCCGACGTTACGGGCGCCGCCATCGGTGGTTCTGGTGGACTCGGCGCGGCTCGGTGGACCGGTGTCAGCGCGGGGGTCGATGCCTTGCGTTGTCTGGCCAGGTCAGCGAACTCGCAGATGAGCCGGCTGCTGGTAGCGAGTAACGATCATCACAAAGGCCCTTCGTCACCCCTGCAGAGCCGGCTGAGTTGCTCGTGTCCAACACCCCGACCCAAAGCCCAGGACCCAGTGTGGGTTCGGGAAGAGGGGTGCAGCGTAACGCTTCTCCCTCACTCGGAGACTGCGGTCGGAAAGCTTCAACCGGTGACAAAGGAGAATGAATGAAACGACTCACCCGTTTGGCATTGGGGGCCAGTGCAGTCCTCGGACTATCGGCGCTCGTGGCACCCGTTGCTGCCGGCGCCGATGGCTTCCCGACAGGGCCACCCTTCGGCGGTCGGCTCTCAGGTCGTGTTCGTTCAGACCGACAACACTTCTGGCAATCAGATCGTCGCCTATGACCGGGCCGACAACGGCACGTTGACCTTGAACAACACGTACAACACCGACGGGCTGGGTGGGGCGCTCAATGGCTCCCACGTCGACCACCTCGGTTCCCAGGGCTCTCTCAACTATGACCCGAGGAACAACACCCTCTACGCCGTCAATGCTGGCAGCAATACGGTGTCGGTGTTCTCGGTCCCGGGGCGACGACCTGACCTTGCGGCAAGTGGTGAGCTCGGGCGGGACGTTCCCGGTCAGTGTGGCCGTACACGGCAACCTGGTCTCCGTACTCGACGCTCGGAATGGGGGGGCCGTGCAGGAGTACTACGCCTTCTTCGGGCATCTGTTCCCCATACCTGGAGCGAATCGAGCTCTGGATCTGACCATTCCGACGGACACCACGGAGTTCACCCACACACCCGGACAGTTGGCCTACTCTCCGGACGGTTCCAAGCTGGTCGTGACGACAAAGGCCAGCTCCAACGCCATTGATGTCTTCAACGCGGGCTTCTTTGGGAACCTGTCGCCTTCGCCGGTTGTCAACTCGCTGCCCGGGACGGTTCCGTTCGCCATCAGCTTCGACCAGGCCGGTCATCTTGTGCTCGCCGAAGCCGGACCCAGCGCATTGGCAACCTTCGCCCTCAACCCAGATGGCACCACCACCCAACTCGATTCGCTGGCCAGCGGACAGACCGGTTTGTGCTGGGTCGCTCCTGCCGGATCGCTGTTCTTCACGGGCAATACCGGTGCCAACTCGACGAGTGGGTACCAAACGGACGCCAGCGGCCAACTGGCCCTGCTCGGGGCGACACCAACCGACCCAGGGACAGTCGATGCTTCCGCCTCGTCCAACGGTCGGTTCCTCTATGTCCAGACCGGAGGCAATGGGATCGTCGACGAGTTCCAGGTCAACGCCAACGGAAGCCTGGCTGAGATCGGATCTGTGCCGGTAGCCGGCGCAGCTGGCGGTCAAGGCATCGCCGCCTCCTAAACGCCAATCCCGAGCGAACGGCGACGTCCGGATCAACGTGGGCGTCGCCGTTCGCCCGGAGGCTGGGGCATTCCCAGCCGGCCCGGCACGGCCCGATTGGGCCACGCTGAAGTGAGGCTCAGATGGATCCACGGACCGCTGATCTAGGCGACCCGTTCACGCCTCCGCACTGCCGGTTCGCTGTTTGCCCACCGTCGGCGGGATGGTCCCGGCCAGCGGGTCACCCGGTCGACCGGTGCCGCAGTCCTTTCGCCGTCCCGGTGGCCACGGCGACGGTGGCGGTCAGAACTGGAATCAGGAACAGGGCGGTGTGGAGGGTCGTCGTTGATGCAATCTCGCCGATCACGACAGGCCCCACCACGAAGCCGGCCCACCCGCAGCCGGCCACCGCTGCCACTGCCCTTCCGGTTTCCACATTGCTCACCGCGCCGGCAGCACTGAGGATCATGGGGACGACACCTCCGAGGCCGACGCCGAGCGAGGCGAATCCGAGCAACACGCTCACCGGACTGTCGATGACGAGTCCCACGCCGAACCCCAGCGAGGCGATCGCTGCGAGCAGCGGAAGGAGGCGATTGGCAGGGAACCTGGTGAAGAGCCGATTGCCGGAAAGCCGGATGGCCAGCATGGCCAGGGCATAGGCCGCATAGGCCAGCCCGGCCACCAGGGGCACGGCGTCCAGCGAGGTGCGGAGATAGACGGCGGCCCAGTCGGCCGCGGCCCCTTCGCACAGCATGTCGGCGAACACGATGAGTCCGAGCGCGATGACCGCACCCTGAAGCACGCCACCGCGCCCCTCCGGCATGCGCGCCGATGATTCGATGTCACCACCCGCTCGCCGGTCGGGGATCATGCTCGCGGTGAGCCAGCCGACAACCAGGAGGCACGGCGCCGCCAGGACCAGCATTTGCTCGCTCAGGGAAATACCCAGCCCCACCGCCACCGCCCCGGTGACTGCGCCGACCAGGGCACCAGTACTCCACGAACCGTGGAACCCCGGCATCAGCACGCGGCCCGAGAACCGCTCGACCGTGATCGCCTGTGTGTTCATCGACACGTCGAGCATTCCCTGGAAGAAGCCCCAGAGCAGAAAGGCGACGAAGAACGTATCCAACGAAGCCGTGAGCCCGATGAACGGGCCCGAGACGCAGTAGCCGACCAGCGCCAGGCGCACAATCCGCCGGCTCCCCAATGTCGGCAGCAGGCGACCGGTCACCACGATGGCCAGGACCGAGCCCATGGGAGCCCCGAGCAAAGCGAGGCCGAGGGCACCATCGCTCAGGCCGAGGTGCAGTTTCAACTGGGGGATATGGGCCGTCCAGCAGGCGAAGAGGAAGCCGTGCACGAAGAACACGGCGATGACGGCCAGGCGTGGCCAACGGTCCGCCTGGGCCGGTGCCGGTGGTTGGCTCTTGACCAGGGTCGGCGTCAGACGCAGCGCAGGTCGACTCCCGCCGCCCGCAACTCCTCCGCCACCTGCTGATCGGCCTCAGCATCGGTCAGGACGATGTCGATGTCGTCGAGATCGCAGACATGGCCGAAGGCCACCCGGCCCAGCTTCGAGGAGTCAGCCACCACGATGACCCGTTGCGAGGCTTTGGCGGCAGCACGCTTGACCGCCGTCTCGGCCAGGAGGTGAGTCGTGATGCCCGCCTTGGCGTCTATGCCGCACGGACCCATCACGCACGTGTCGAACCGGAGTTGCGAGAAACAAGCCTCGGCGAGACTTCCCGTCAATGACAACTCACCCGGACGGACTTCACCGCCCGGGAGGAGGAGATTGATGCCCGGGCATTCATGCAGCTCGAAGATGGGCCGGAGAGCCAGTGGCATGACGGTCATGCGTCGGCTGCGGAGGGCCCGTGCCACTTCCATGGCGGTGGTCCCTCCGTCGAGTATGACCGTCTCCCCGTCAGCCAGCAGGCTGGCGGCGGCGGCTCCTATCGTTGCCTTGGCTTCGCTGGACTCGAGGGCCCGAATGCCGTACGGGGTCTCCTCGGCACTGAGGAAGACGCTGGTCGCCCCACCGTGCACGCGTCGCAGTCCGCCACTGCGCTCCAGGGTCTCCAGGTCGCGCCGGACGGTCATCTCGGAGCATTCCAAGGCGGCGGCAAGCTCGCCGACCAACACCGGACTGTGGTGACGGAGGGCCTGCACGATCATCTGGTGGCGCAGTTGCACATCCATTCTGTTCACTTTAACATTATTAATGTGCGATCATCCACCGTTACCGGGCAGCCTCCCGTCGAGGCGGTGGTATTCGACCTGGGTGGCGTCCTGCTCGATTGGAACCCCCGGCACCTCTACCGCAAGCTGTTCGCCGACGAGGGGGAGATGGAGTTGTTCCTGGCCGAGATCTGCTCGCCGGAATGGCATGCGCCCCACGACCGGGGCGTCTCCACCGCGGGCTCATGTGCCGAACTGGCCTCGAAGTATCCCCAAATTCTCCGACATGATCTGGGCGTGGTCGAAACGCAGCGAGGAGATGATCGGTGGCCTCCACGTCGGTTCTGTGGAAGTCCTCCGAGCAGTAAGAGACACCGGGTTGCCTTGCTACGCCCTCACCAACATGGAGGCGGAAACGTATCCGCTCCGCCTGGAGCGATTTCCGTTCCTCGGTTGGTTTGACGGCACCATCGTCTCCGGTCGGGAAGGGGTGGCGAAACCGGAGCCGGCCATCTTCCGGCGGCTGCTCGACCGTTTCAGCCTGACGCCCACGACGACGTTGATGATCGACGACACGAAGGAGAACCTCGACACGGCCTGCAGGCTGGGGATCCAGACCTCCCTGTTCCGCTCGTCCCGCCAACTCCGGGCGGGACTCCAGGCCGCCGCAGTTCTGCCCCCGTCGGTCGCAGCCCACTCCTGGGGATGGCGACCAGCGTGAATCTGGCCAGGATTGCCCGCCGGAGGTCGAGGTGATCAGCCCCCTCACCCCTGGACGCCTACGTCGTCGAAACCCCCCCTGTGCCCGCCTCATCGTCGCCCTAGGACCCCTGGTCCGCGAACGGAGCATCCTGGCGAAGCCTAGATCCCGAGGGTAGGCACGTCGCATTCTCTAATATCTGTATCGTGAGTGGTCTCCACGCCTACAAGCAGCCATCTTGGGGGAGGCGTATCGGCATCGCCATCGTGTGCCTGGGAGCACTCGCCATCGCGGGATTTGTTGGATCGGTGGTCGGTCCTCACTTCAAAGCCGCATCGACTTCCAGCACGACCACCACCTCCGTACCATCGGGATCAACCACTACGTCGACCGTCGTCCACTCCTCCGTCAAGATTCTCGTGGCAAACGGCACTCAGGAACCCAACGCCGGTGCCCATTTTGCTCAAGAACTCCAACAACAGGGATGGAATGTCTCCATTCCGCAGAACACCACATCAGCGGCATCGACGACAACGATCTACTACGCCCCGTCTCAGCAACCGGCGGCCGCGCTTGTCGCTTCCGAGCTCGGGGTGCCAATGGCAGCAGTTCAACCGCTGACCGCGGCCACACCCGTCGCCACCGTCGCTGGCCTTGACATCGTCGTGGTCCTCGGTCCCGATCTGGCCGGCAACGGATTCCCGGCCACTACCGTTCCGACGACCTGAACGCCGCCGCGCTCGTGATCAAGTCGAAGGTCTTGCCGTAGAACGCCTCGCCTCAACTATCCAAACGTTGAGCAGCGGCGCCGGCGAATACCGAGCGACGCATCTACCCAAGACCGCAACATTTCCCTGAGCGGGCGCGGCTCAGTTGACCGGAGTGTTTGGCGACCACAGTGGATCACGACCGGTCCATGCGATGAACGCCTGCGACGGCGAGGTATCGGCTGGGGCGGCAGCCGGGTGGGCGAAGACCCGGTCGCTTCGAACCGCGGTCTCCGGCAGGGGGGCGATCACCGCGTGGGCAAAGTCGATGATCCCCGCTGGCACTTCTAGGTCCTCGCCGATGCTATGGGCCAGGTCCCAGGCATGAACGAACAGATCCAGGGCCGGGAAGGAGAGACCTTCGCCCACCGACCGGCGACCCATCGGCGAGTCGACCACCTTGGTTAGATCTGCTCCCGCCACCGCCCGACGCGACGGCTCGACAAGCGCCTCCCACCACGCAGCTGGCCGTCCCTGCACTGCGGCACCGGGAGGGTCCACTGGAGACCAGGCGGCCTCCTGGTCCGTGAGCAGGAGAGTCCCGAACTGCACAGCAGCGCCTACGTGGCCGAGGACGTCCAGGGTTCGCCACCGGTCACACGGCGAGGGTCGCTCCCAGTCGGAGGCACCCAAACGACCCACCGCGCCCGTAAAGACGTCCAAACCTTCCACGAACACGGTGTCAGCTTGCAGTGTCACATTCCAAGTCTGTCATGTCATGGTCGTTCCGCGGCGGGTCGCAGACGGATCCACCGCGGGCATCGGGAGCCGCCGGCCGAGGCGATCGGATCGCTCACTCCTTGGCGTAGTTGGATGCTCCCCACCAATCAACCAGCACAACCGGTTCGTTTCCCACCACCCACGCGTCGTGACCCTGGGGGAGGGCCGTCACGTCCCCGGCTCGGCTGTCGAGTTCGATGCCGTCGTCCATGGCGATGTGGAGCACGCCACTGACTTGGTACTGGAAATGGGGCGCCTCGCACAGATCGGTGCCGGCAATCGGCTTCACGTGCTCGGACCAGCGCCACCCGGGCTGGAGGGTCAAACGACCGATTTCGCTTCCTCCGATCGACAGGAGATCGACGCGTCCATTCTCGAACGTTCGGGTCTCGTCGGGTGTTGCGAAGTTCTTGAGCTCAGCTTTTGCCATGGTTCGTCTCCTCTGATGATCCACCGCCGACCTTGCGCCGGCGCTGGCTTCGATCATCTTCCCGAAGGCCTGCCATTGGCTTGCCGTACGGTGGCAAGCCAATGGAAATGCATCCGTGGCAAGGTGTCCCAGAACCGACCAAGAGGAGGTCGCCATGTCCGACCAAGAGAAGAACGGGCCCGTTGATCGATACCTTGCCGCCGTGGAGGACGCAGCCATGGCCGACTGCGACACACTGGGCTCCGAGATGGTTCTGGACGCCACCGTGCCCAACTGGCGCTACCAAGTACAGGGCCGATCGGCGGTCAAGGCCGAGTTGTCCCGCTGGTACGCCAACGCCGGGACCTTCGAAGAGTTGAAGCGGATACCGTTGCCCACGGGAGAGCTGGTTGAGTTCACACTCCGCTGGGAAGAGGGTGGCGTTCCCCACGCGGCGCACCAGGCCCATGTGCTCGAAGTCGCGGACGGCTGCATTACCAGGGACCAGGTGTGGTGTGGAGGACGGTGGCCGGCCCCGCTGCTCGCCGAGATGGGCGGGGTGACCAGTGAGACGTCGTGACACTCGTCCCCCGTTGGCCGACCTGCTCGCTGTAGCCGAGAGCCGAGAGCGATGGGAGCCGGAGGACACCAAGTCGGGTGCCCGCTTCGAGCGTATTGTCATCGCTGGCGAGCCTTTCGTGCTCAAATATCAGGATCCGCGCGACGACTGGCTACTCCGGGCCACCGGCGATCCAGGCGTGCGGTACGTCCGGCTATGGGAACACGGTCTCTTCGAGCGCTTACCCGACGTCGTCGACCCGGCGGTGATCTCGGCCGCCTACGACGGCACCGTGGGCATGATTCTCCTCCGGGATGTCAGCGACCAATTGCTCGTGCCTGGCCAGCCGTTCTCGTTGCCGGAGCACACCCGCTTCCTGGACAACATGGCCGCCATGCACGCCGCCTTCTGGGGTTGGCGCGATGACATTGGGCTCACTCCGCTCGCCACCCGCTACCTCATCTTCTCCCCGGCCGTGGCCGCGGCCGAAGCCACACTCGGATCTTCAGCGGTCGTGCCCAAGGTGATGGCGGAGGGTTGGGGTCGGCTGGCCACCGTGTCGCCTTCCCTCGCCGACCTGGTGATGCCCCTGCTCGACGAGCTGGACCCCCTCATTGTCGCCCTCGAGCAGGTACCCCACACGCTGGTCCACGGTGACTGGAAGTCGGCAAACATCGGCAGCCATGCCGATGGTCGCACGGTCCTGCTCGACTTCGGGGAGGCTTCGGGCGAGGCCTCGCCCATCGCCGATCTGTCCTGGTATCTGGCGCTCAATTCCGACTTGCTTCCTCAGACAAAGGACCAGGCCATCTCGACCTACCGGGCAGCACTCGAAGGTCACGGGATCGATACCGGTGGGTGGTGGGATCGGGCGGTCGCCCTCGAGATGCTGGGCACCATGGTCCAGTTCGGCTGGGAGAAGGCGCTCGGGGGCCCGGGTCCAGAGTTGGACTGGTGGGAGGCGTGGGCGGCAGTAGGCGCCAAGTGGCTGTAGCTCGGCCTTACGACGGCCTGGCCGCCGCCTGGGGCACTGACGCGGCTCGCGTCTATGAACCGCTAGCACTCTCACTGGTAAGGGCGTCGCCGATTCCCCTGGCCGGTGCACGGATCCTCGACCTCGGGAGTGGGACGGGAGCGGTGGCACAGGCCCTGGCCGGCGAGGGCGGACGGGTGGTCCTCGTCGACTCGTCCTTCGACATGGTCATCCACGGGTACGAACGCGGATGGACGGCGATTGCGGCCGACGCCGTAGCGCTGCCGCTCCGGGACAGCGCTTTCGACGGAGCGACGGCCGGTTTCCTGCTCAATCACGTCCCACCCGCAATGGCTCTGATCGAGATGGCACGCGTCGTCCGGACCGGCGGGGCAGTGGTCGCTTCCACGTGGACATCGGTGTCGTCTGATCCGGTCAAGGCAGCCATCGGCGACGTGCTCTGTTCATGGAGGTGGCGACCGCCCGCTTGGTACGAGACCCTCAAGGCCGAGGTGGAGCCCATCTCCGGTGATCCCCAACGGCTCGCCGTCGCTGCCGCCCAGGCGGGTCTCGTCGATGTCGAGGTCAGGGTGGTCAACGAAGATCTGGGGCTTCGCGATCCCGGCGCTGTGGTGGCCTACCGGCTGGCGATGCCCCACATCGCCCCCTGGGTGACTCGCCTTGGCGAGCATGCCGAGTCAGAGCTCATTCGGCAGCTGTGCATAGCGGTCGCTCCGCACGTGCCCGGGTGGCGGCCCTCGGTGATCCACCTGACCGCCCGCGTCCCTGCTCATCCGAGATAGCGGCTGGCGGCGCGATCCAACGACCCTGCATGGTCACCTGCCTGCCGGCGCAGAGAGCGCACCCGCCGGCCCGCCAGTACCTCCCACTCGTGGACTTCGAACACTCGAGCCACCTCGGCAGTGATCCACCACCCCTCGAGCCCGGCCACCTCATCAAGGCGAATGAGAAGCCCAGCCACCGTCTCGAGGTCTTGGGCGACGCCCACGTGGTGAGCGGACATGGCTGCCACTAGACGGGCCTGAACCTCGTAGCGAGGTGTGCCGAGCAGGGCGGCGTCGACGGCCACAGACTCGGCGCCGGCGAGGGCTCCATGGAAGTCTCCCGTCGCTCGATCCAGCCGGGCCCGGATCAAGCGACCCCGGATCTCGTGGCGCCACCGGAACGCGTGTTCGACCCCAGTGAGGGGCGCAGCCTCGCCGAGCAGTGTGTTTGCACCGTCGAAGTCCTCAGTGAGCAGACGACCTGAGGCCAGATCGAGCAGCCCGTTTGCCAGCGGCTCGTCGAGCCCCTGTTCGCGAGCGGCTTCGATGGCCGCCATGTTGAGCTCGTCCGCCTCACCCAGTTCGCCGAGGTTCCGCAAGATCCAACCTCGCAGGTTGAGTGGGCGGGGTGTCCACCGATGCGCGCTCATGCGGGCCACATCGAACTCGAGCGTGTCCAGTGCGCTCAATGCCTCGTCAACACGTCCGAGCATGGCCAGCGCCATTGTGGCCACCATGCCGCCGTAGGCGTTGGGAAACCGGTAGGCCGCGAGCCCCCTGCCCGTTTGGTGCCTCACCAGACGGAGCGTTTCCGCTGGGCGCCCTTGGTTCATGCGGAGCCAAGCCAGCCAGGCCTGGACCATCCCCCCGCTCTGCTCGGCCGCACCTCCGAGGGCGCCTTCGAGTCGAACCTGGGCGCCTACCAGATCACCACATGCCAGGGAGACCCACCCTCCGAGAGCCAGGCATCCGGAGCGGAGGTCAGGGTCGACTGCCTCTTGTGCCCCACGATCAGCGTTGGCCAGCGCCTCGTCGAAGTGCCGCTGGAAGTGGGCGGACCACGCCGCCACCTCCAGTGCCTCGGGCCCAGCTCCCCCGAGGCGGGCAGCCTCGATGTCGGCGGCAGCCTGCTCGTAGCGTGACGACATTGTTGCCACGCGGGCCCGCTCCAGCCGGGCATCGACTGTGTCGTCGAGGGCGATTGCCTGGTCGATTAGGCGCATCGCCTCTTCCTGGTCGAATCGGAGGACCGCCATTCGTGCCGCGGCGACCAGCATGGTGGAGGCATGGTCCAGCGCTCCGCCAAGGCGAGCGTGGCGAGCAACCGCGAGCGGATCCGCACCCGGTCGGCCTCCGAGGGCCCGTGCCGCCTCTCGATGGATGAAGGCGGTACGTGATGCACCGACGGTCGACGCCAGTGCATCACGTACGAGCCCATGAGCGAAGACGAAGGTCTGACCCACTTCGACCAGGAACCCCCGTCCCACCCCCTCCTCCAGGTGGTCCAGCAGCTCGCTGGTTCCGGCAGAGACAACGGCGGCGAGTACGTCGAGATCGATCTCCGGCCCAATGACGGCTGCCGTTCGCAGCGTGCCGGCAGCGGCTCCCGCACGGGTGCACCGCTCCTCGACGGCCTGGCGGATGGTGACCGGCATCTCCTCCTCGGCGTCAGCTGCGGCCAGTTCGACCAGAAACAAGGGGTGGCCCCCGCTGCGGGCGTGCAATTCAGACGCCCGGTTGGACCCTACGATGAGCTCGGCATCCTCCAGGCTGAGGGGACCAAGAGCGATGGTGGTCGCCCCGGCAAGGGACACACCTTCTTCCGACCTCCGCGCGGCGACGGTCGTCACGCGACTATCCGCCAGGCGCCGTGGTACCTGACCAAGCCAGGCGGTCGTGGCAGGGTCGGCGAGATGGACGTCGTCGACTATGAGCACCAGTGGCAGTCGCTCCGACTGGCGGCGCAAGACACTGAACAGGGCCGCGAACAACAATGCCTGCCCGGATCCGGGGTCGGTGAGCGCACTCAGCTGCGAGGCCCCGGCCGGCTCGGACTGGAAACCGAGGAGTGGTCCCAAGACAGCTGCATCCGGACCGAGGACCTCCATGGCCCCGGCACCCCCGACTCGGCGGCACAGTGCTTCCATGGCGTCCAACAGGGGTTGAAGGGGAAGCGACCGGCCGAGCTCGTCGCACACCACCGAGACGACCTCGACACCACGGTTGGCAAGGCGCTCCGCCCAGACCTGCAGGAGCCGCGACTTCCCGATACCTGCCTCCCCTTCTACCACTCCGATCTGGCCGTGCCCGCGCTCGGCCAGATCGACCAGCCCCTCCAACGAGCGCAAGGCTTGGGTTCGTCCCGGGAGCTCGACCACAGAGGAGGCGGCGTGCTTCTCCGTGTACTTCTGATGACTGCGAGGATTTCCCAGGAGGATGTCGGTATGGAGGGCCTCTGTGTCATCCGAGAGACTCGCTCCCAGGTCTTCGGCCAGGCGATGTCGGGCGGCGGCGTAGGTTGCCAACGCCGAGGCCTGCCGTCCCGATCTCGCCAGCGCCTCCATCGACACCCGCAGGGCCGATTCGTCGTAGGGGTCGGAGAGAAGGAGTTCGCCGGCGAGATGGGCTGCACCGCTCCAGTCGCCGTTGGCCAGGGCCGCAGCCGCCCCGATGTGACGCAACCGGGAGATGACGAGATCGGCGGCTGCTCGCTCAGAGTCTGCCCACCATGCGTCGGGTTCGTCTGCCAGCAGTGGCCCGCGGATCAGTGACAGACCGGCCGAAGCAGCCGTGCTGGCAGCCGTCGCTGCCCCGGAGAGTAGACGGCTATCCGCCTCGACCAGGTACTCCCGGAGTGCGACGAGGTCCAGCCAGTCGAGGATCAGCGTGTACCCAGCGTCACCGCGCAGGACCCGGTCGGCACCGACAACGGCACGGAGGCGACTGGCCAACACCGAAATCTGCTCGGCGGCCCGGGCCGGAGGGATGTCGCCCCACAGGCAGTCGACCAGTCGATCGACACCTACCGGGTGGCCGTTCCCGAGAGCGAGGACCTTGAGCAGGGTGCGGACCTGGCGCCGACCCAGTTGGGCGGTCTCGCAGCCCTCCAGCTTGAGATCGCCGAGAATCCGGAGCCGCACGTGCTGCACCCGATAGATCCTGACACGGCCGCGGGTTGACCTGCTCGGCCTGCGCGAGGTGGTCGCGAGTTCCGGGCTCGAGCCGGCAGCGGTCGTGGCGGATGGTCGGCGATGGCCCCCTCGATCCACGATGGTTAGGTGGCACGAGCTGAATTGTCATTCCGGCCAGGGAAGGATCACGCCGCATCCGCCTTGGGGTCGTTCTAGCTCGTAGTAGACAGGGGATTGGGACTGCTTCGGAGATGGCAATGCCAGCGCAGTCCGACGTGACGGCAGTCTGTGAGTTCAAGCCAGGTGACGAGCCAGCCTCACATGGGGGCCATGGCCGGTGACTCCGGACTTCCGCCCATCATCTTGAGCATCATGGCCCCACCGGTGTGGAAGAACCGCCACACCAGGACCAGGCCAACGGCAATGAAGAGGATGTTGAGGTAAGTCGTATAGTTCCAACTGATCATCGGACTGAGCACCTTGGCGTTGCGGGTGGTTGGTATCAGCCCGGCGGCGCCGAAGATCAGCTCGACGGCATATCCGGCCGCGACCATTGTCACGTAGAAGGTAGTCAGTATGAACAGCATCATCTTGGTCCCGTAGTACTTCCGGTAGATCATCAGGATGGGCAAGATGATCAGGTCGGCGAAGATGAAGCTGATCACCCCGCCGAAGCTGATTCCGCCATTCCAGAGCACCGCCGCCAGCGGGACGTTCCCGATCGAGCATACGAAGGAGAAGATCGAGATGATGGGCCCAAGGAGCGGACCCCAGACCTTGGACAGCAGCGGATGTCCGGTAAAGAACAGGCTCTGCCAGAAACTGTCGGGCACCCAAGCGCCGAGGGCCCCGGCAATGAGCAACCCCAGCACAATGTCGCGCAGGACCGCCGCCCATTCCATCACGAACACGTGGGAGACCGAGGTGAACCCCCGGGCCGATGACAGGCGGGACCACAGGCTCCCTTCTGCCTTTACGCTCATGTCCATGGTCGCGTGGCCTTCCATGGAGCCGGCCAACCCGCGATCGGCTTGATCCTTGGCCTCGTCCACCAGCCGTTGCCGGAGAAAGAGGCGGAACAGTACGGCGATGAGGACAATCATGATCGGACCCCCGACGAACTCGGCCGCGGTGAATTGCCAACCGAGTAGTAGGGCCATGATGATCCCGAGCTCGATCACCAGGTTGGTGGAGGCGATCTCGAACACCATGACAGCAGTGAAGTTGGCTCCTCTGCGGAATAGACCTCGAGCCAGCGCCACGGCCGCGTAGGAGCACGACGAGCTGGCTATGCCGAATCCGGTGGACACCGCGAGAGTCTTGGGTGAGTCGTTGCCCAAGAGCCGTTCGACGGTGCTCTTACGCACGAGAGCCTGGACGATCGCCGACAACCCGAAGCCCAGAATCAGGGACCAGAGAATCTGCCAGGTCATCCCGCCCGCCACGGCCAGAGCGTGCCCGAGCGCATGGACGACCCTCATCGAATCCGGCTTCGACTGGTCGGTAGTGGGGCTGCGGTGCTCGCTGAGGCCGGCCCGATCGGCCAAGCCTTCCGTCGTTCACGTTCCGAGTGCATCTCCCTATGGCCTCGTCTCGCCGCGGATCACTGGTGCAAGAGCGGACAGGTCGACTCCTGCCGTTGAGTGGGAGTATACCCTATGGGGGTATAGGAAGATCACGGAGGAAATCATGTACGGATACATCGAGCACAAGGACCAGGTGGCCAAGCGATTGCGGCGGATCGAAGGCCAGGTTCGGGGTCTGCAGCAGATGATCGAAGACGACCGGTACTGCATCGATATCCTCACCCAGATCTCGGCGGCCACCAAAGCTCTACAAGCAGTGGCCCTCGAGCTGATGGGTGATCACCTGAGCTCATGCGTGAGTGAGGCCATCGAGGCCGGCGGACCTGGTGCTCAGGAGAAGATCGCCGAAGCCACCGGCGCCATCGCCCGGCTCGTGCGCTCGTGAGTGGGAAGGTTCCCAAATTCGCCCTTCGGCTGTACCCGCGGGTGACACCTCCTTCCGACAGTTGACACTAACGTAAGCAATAGCTTACACTAGGATGGTGGACGTTGCCCTCGAAGACCTGGCCCAGCGTCCTGGCCCAGAAGTTGTTGCCCGCCAGGGCCGCAGTCGATGTGCCGGTGGCGGTGGCGATCGCGGCGTTGGGCGTCCTGATCATCGGCGATCCCTCATTGATACCCGGACTCATGCCGCCGATGTGAGACGTTCCGGGGCTGGGTGTCACTCCGACCTGCTGCGAATCCGTAGACAGAGGCTGTAAACAGAAAGAGGAGAGAACAGATGACCGATCACAAGATTGGAACACGCGAGGAATGGCTGGCTGCCCGGCTGGAGCTGCTCGAGGCCGAGAAGGCATTGACGCGGCGCAGCGACGAACTGGCGCAGTGGCGCCAGGAACTCCCCTGGGTGCGAATCGACAAGGAGTACCACTTCGAGACGGAGAAGGGGGCGGCATCACTTGTAGATCTCTTCAACGGACGCTCCCAGCTTCTCATCTATCACTTCATGTTCGGGCCCGACTACACGGCAGGTTGTCCGTCCTGTTCTGCAATCGCCGACGGCTTCGACGGATCTGTCACCCACCTCGCCAATCACGACGTCACGCTCTGCGCCGTGTCGCGAGCCCCTTTCGTCCAACTGCAAACCTATGAACAGCGGATGGGCTGGAGCTTTCCCTGGGCATCATCATTCGGAAGCGACTTCAACCACGATTTTCAGGCGGCGAACACCCCCGAGGAGTGGCAGGCGGGAGCCGCCGAGTACAACTTCCGCTCCACTGACCTCCGGCCGGCAGCTGAGGACCGTTCCCGCATGGACGAGTTCGCAGCAGGCATCGTCGGAACGGACTGGGCGACGTACAGGCGCGAGGGACCCGGTATGAGCGCGTTCGCGCTTGAGGACGGGGTCGTGTACCACACCTACTCGACCTATGCGCGTGGGCTGGATGCCCTCTGGGCCATGTACCCCTGGCTCGACCGGGCGCCGCTGGGCCGCAACGAGAGCGGCATGTGGTGGAGCCGCCACGACGAGTATCCCGGTCACTGAACCCTGGGCATTCGATGCAAGTGCCCAATCTGCACCGTTAGTGGGGTAGTGGCATTGAACCGGGCAGGATCCGCTGGACGCCTCGGATGGTCCCCGGTGCCGATCCCGTGGGCGGTGTGCAGTTGATCAGGAAGTTCGTAGGGCACCACTAGGGCACGACGACGGTCACGGGGGCGTCATGCCGGGAGATGAGTCGGCGACCGAGTGAGCCGGCGAAGTGGTGCAGCATCTTGGCCGATTTGCCGACCACGATCAGATCGGCATGAGCGGAATGAGCGACGTCGGTCAGGGTATGCGCGGTATCACCCATCTCGCGCACAAACCTGATCGGCACGCCAAGCTCGTGGGCCCGCCGCTGAACTTCACCGTTGAGCTGCGCAGCCACTTCCTCGCGGGTCTGCTCGACCGCCGCGAAGTCGATTGGTGCTCCGACCGCGATTCCGGCCGCGGTCGGAGGAGTGACGTAGACGGCGATGAGCCGCCCGTGGCTACCGGCCGCCTGCCCGGCAGCCCACGAAAAGGCATCCCAGCTGGTCGGTGAACCGTCCAATCCGACCACGATCACGAGTCCACTTCGGGTGCCGGTGCATGTGTCCTGAGAGTGCGACTGTGGTTGAACCTGGGTCATGGCATTCACCTCCGGTCTTCGGGTCAGCGGTTCGCAAGTCGCCGACTGTCGCTGGGGTTCTCGGCTGCGAGGTCGAGCAGTTGGCGAAGTGCGGGCATGGCGGCGGAGAGCACCTGCAGGTCGGTTGCCGGCAGCTTGTCGATCAATGTTGTGAGCGTCGAGGCGTTGGCCCGGCGCAAGGTGCGCAGGTACTGCCGGCCTGATCGGGTGATTGACACCAGCACGACCCGACCATCGGTGGGGTCGGGTCGGCGCTCGGCGAAACCGCGTTGTTCGAGTTGGCTCACCAAGACCGTCATGGATGGCTGGGTTATGCCTTCAGTCGCGGCCAGATCAGTCAACCGCCGCGATCCAGTCCGCTCCACCGTGCTGAGCGTGGAGACAGCCGTGAGGCTGAGCTCGCGGTCGAGGCGGCGAATAGTGAAGCCGGCCAGGGCGGCTAAGACCTCACCTATCGTGCCGTGCTCTTCACCCATTGCCATTGTTATAGCGTAGGCCAGCCTATATAGTTTTGTCAATGTATATCCACCGATTAGTTGCGGCCGATGCCGCCGGCTGGGTGTGTCGCTCGCCGCGTCCCAGCGCACCTGGTCGTAGGTCCTCGGGTTCTGTGCGAGTCCTGCCTCAGGACGGCACGAGAGGTCACGTGGCCCCCGACTCTCGGCCTATCGACCGATATAACTTGGATTTGTGTTATCTCAGACATCCGAGTATTGTGTGCGTATGCCGACGGATGCCGAGATCACGTTTGCCGACCACATGGGCAGGTTCTACGCCCGCCGGTATGCATTTCCGCCGATGGTCGGCCGCCTGCTCGGCTATCTCGCTGTGTGCGACCCGCCGGAGCAGACCATCGGCGAACTGGCGGAAGCACTGCTCGCCAGCCGCAGCGCCATCACCGGGGCGGTGAAGGTCCTCGAGACGATGCACGTGATCAGTCGGTCACGATCGGCGGGCGAGAGGATGGACCGGGTCCGCATCGACATGAGTTCGCCGGAGTCCATGGGGATGGACGTCACCGAGTACCAGGAGTTGGGTGAACTGGCGCGCGAAGGCCTGCATGTGCTGCAGGACGCGCCGGCGGAACGGCGAGCGGTCCTCTTGGAGATGTCAGCCTTTGCCGACTTCCTGCTTGAGCAAATCGTGACATTCGAGAAGGAGTGGAAAGCTCGCCGCGCCGCGCTCGTTGCCTCCGGGGATCTACCCGAGGAGCCACCCCAGGGACGGGCCCAGTGAGCAATCTCCGTCAGCCGGCAATCGTCGCTTCTGGGGTGCGCAAGTCCTTCGAGGATGCGGTCGTGCTCGATGGCGTCGACCTGACGGTCGCCGAGGGAACTGTCTTCGCCCTCCTGGGTCCGAACGGGGCCGGCAAGACCACGATGATCCGGATCCTCTCCACCCTGATGACTCCTGACGCTGGACTGGTACGGGTGAGCGGCTACGACGTGGTGGAGGATCCGGACGAGGTGCGGGCCGCGATCGGGGTCACTGGTCAGTTTTCCGCTCTGGACGAGTTGCTCACCGGCATGGAGAACATGCGGTTGATGGCGGCCCTGCACCATTTGGGCAGCGCCGGGTCGGAGCAGGTGGACGAGTTACTCGCCCGGTTCGGACTTGCCGAAGCGGCGCACAGTCCTGTCTCGACCTATTCGGGTGGTATGCGTCGTCGGCTTGACCTGGCCATGACACTTGTCGGCTCCCCGAAGGTCGTGTTCCTCGATGAGCCGACCACTGGGTTGGACCCGGGCAGCCGCCGGACGATGTGGGGCAGCATCCGTCAGCTCGTCGCAGGCGGGGTCACAATCTTCCTCACCACGCAGTACCTCGATGAGGCCGATGAGCTCGCCGATCAGATCGCGGTCCTGGACCGCGGTCGGATCGTCGCCGAAGGCACTTCGGATCAGCTCAAGCGGGGCATCCCCGGAGGCCATGTCCGCCTGCAGCTCGCCACGCCGAGCGCCCTGAAGGCTGCAACCGATCTCCTCGGCGACGCATCGAGCGACGAGGAGAAGCTCCAAGTCCAGGTGCCAACCGATGGCACGGTTACCTCGCTGCGACAACTGATCGGAATGCTCGACGACGCCGGCATCGAGGTCGAGGACCTGTCGATCCACAAGCCCAATCTCGATGATGTGTTTTTTGCCGTCACCGGTCTCCCCAGCCAGGAGGCGCTGGCGCTGCCATGACGACGATGTCTTACACCGTCAGCGACTCGGCGACGATGACGCGCCGCAATCTGCGCCGCCTGCTGCGTTATCCGTCCATGACCGTCCTGCTCGTCGGCATGCCGATCGTCCTCCTGCTGCTGTTCGTCTACGTCTTCGGAGGTCAGCTCGGCCGTGGCCTCGGCGGCAACCTGGCCGGAGGGCACACCGGGCGCGCCGGCTACCTGAACTACGTGACACCTGGGATCCTGCTCCTCGCCGTGGCCGCCGCGGTCCAGGGCACCGCCATCGTGGTCGCAATGGACATGACCGGCGGCATCATCGACCGGTTCCGCACCATGGCCATCGCCCGCTCCGCCGTCCTCACGGGCCACGTCCTGTCCAGCCTCATTCAGACGCTGGCCAGCCTCGTCATCGTCATCGGCGTGGCCATCGGTCTCGGATTCCGACCCACCGGAGGCCCCGTCGCATGGCTGGCCGCGATTGGAGTGCTCGGGTTGTTCTCCTTTGCACTCGCCTGGCTCGCCACCGCGCTCGGTCTGGCTGCCAAGAGCGTCGAGACGGCCAGCAATACACCGATGTTTCTCACCCTTCTGGTATTCCTCGGTAGCGGGTTCGTCCCCGCCGCCACCATGCCGCCGGGGTTGCAACAGTTCGCCGAGTATCAGCCCTTCACGCCGGTAACGGAGACGCTCCGTGGGCTGCTTACGGGAACTCCGATCGGCGCCAACGCCGTCGGCGCCATAGCCTGGAGCGTCGGCCTCGCCCTCGTCGCCTATTTCTGGGCCATCCACCTCTATCGGCACCCCAAGCCCAGGTAGTGGGATTGTCCCTGATGACTGACGAATCGGGACTTCGGTACCAGAAATGCTCGGAGTCCATGGACCCAGAGCGCACGCAACCGATCCATGGGAGGACGAGAGGGTGAGGAAGCTGATCGAATCAACCCACGTCTCCCTGGGTGGAGAGATCGGTTCACCCCAGTGGGCATTCCCATACCTCAATGCAGAACACAATGAGTACGCCCGACGATTGCTGTTTGCAGCGGACGCTCTCCTACTTGGGCGGTTGACCTACGAAGGACTGTCAGCGGCCTACCCGGCCATGTCCACGGGCGATTCCGGAGTCCCCAACGACTTCATCGAGCGGATGAACAGCATTCCCAAGTTCGTGGCATCAACAACCCTTCAGGAGACAACGTGGAATGCCACCGTCATCGATGGGGACGTGGCCTCGTTCGTGGCCGACCTGAAGCAGCTACCCGGTGGCGACATCGTCAAGTACGGAAATGGCCCACTCGATGTCACCTTGATGAGGCACGGCCTGATTGATGAGTTCCATCTGTTGATCACCCCCGTCGCCATCGGACGGGGCCAGCACATGTTTGAGGACATCGACACAGCCCCTTCGTTGAACCTCGCCGATGTCACACGGTTCAGCAACGGTGTGGTGATACTCATCTACACCCCGAGCTGACACCGTCGTGGCCGGCTGACACTGTCAGCAGCCTGGCGCTCATCGGCGACGCGTCGCTCTATCTCGTGCTCATGCGCCTGCTCAGTTGCAGCCCCGAGAGTGTGACGGTTTGGGGTATCTCCGGTCTCGGCTGTTCTCTGACGATGCCATGGTCGGACCGGTCGGCGGCGCCTTCGATCAGAGCACCTCGGCGATCATCGTCTCCGACGCCGCCTCCGTTTCACCGACGACTTCACCGACGACCTCGGGGTGGTGGTCGGGTGGGCTCGTCCTCTTGAGTATGACGCTCCCGACCACGATGCCGATGATGACGCTGGTCAGGGCGATGGTGAATGCCAATCGATAGCCCCCGTCGAGGGCGTCGACGGCCGACCGGCCGTGGGCGAGCAGGGTGGCCGTGCGGCTACTGGATACCGTCCCGAGCACCGCCACTGCCAGGGCCGCTGACACCTGCTGGGAAACGTTCACGATTCCCGAGCCGATCCCCGCGTCCTTGCCCGGGACATTGGCCAAGGCCATGCTCAGCAAGGGGGTGAACGCCGTCGCCGCGCCCAGACCGACCAGCAGGACGGCGGCGAAGAGATGGGGAAAGTAGGCGGTATGCACCCCGGAGGTGATGAACAGGGTGAGGCCCCCACTCAGAATCACGAGACCGATGAGGGTGGTCAACTTCGGACCCAGCCTGCCCACGATCCGGTTCGTCAGTCCCGAGGACATCAGGGCCACGGACAGGGTCTGGGGCAGGAAGGCCAAGCCCGTGCGAATCGGGTCGTATCCGAGAATGTGCTGGAAGTACAGGACACCGATGAAGAAGGTGCTGTACATGCCGACGACCATCAACCCTCTGACCAGCACTCGAGGCGAGCAGGCCCGGAGAGCGCATCACCGGCAGTCGGCATCATCGGGGTGGCCAGTCGGCTCTCGAGAAGGAGAAAGGCTGCCAGGACGATGATCGCGGCCGCCCCGAAGCCCAGGGTGTGGGACGAGTTCCAGCCGTATTGGCTCGCGCTGACGATGGCGTAGACCGCCAACATCAGTCCGCCCGTGCTCAGGACGGCGCCGGCGATGTCCAATCCCGCCCCGTACCCGATCCCGATGTTCTCTTCGATCAGCGACGCCCCGGCGATGAAGGTGGCCACGCCGATGGGAATGTTGATGAAGAAGATCCAGTGCCAGCTGAGCGCCTGGGTTACGTAGCCACCGACCAGAAGCCCCAGTGATCCGCCTCCCACGGCGACGATGATGTACGAGCTCATCGCCTTGGCCCGCTCCCGGGGGACGGGGAAGTCGGCCACGATGATGGCCAGGATGACCGAGGATGACAGGGCGGCACCGAGCCCTTGGACGAGCCTCGCCGCTATGAGCAGGATCTGACTGTCGGCGACGCCACAGGCGATCGAGGCCACGGTGAACAGGGCCACACCGACCAGAAAGACCTTCTTGCGGCCGAAGAGGTCGCCCAATCGTCCGGCCAACAGGAGCGAGCCGGCGAACGTGATCAGATAGGCGTCGATCACCCAGGCCAGGGAGGCCTGGGTGAAGTGCAGGTCGCGCTGGATGGTCGGCAGGGCCACGTTGACGATGGTCTGGTCCAGCAGATTCATCAACATCGCGAAGCAGACGACGATCAGTGCGATCCATCGGCGGCGACGGTGTACAAACGAAGCGACGGAAGAAATGGTGGTCTCCTTGGTTACGGCAGGATTCACGTCCCTCAACCATTGATAGTCACTAAGTTAGTGAGTGTCAAACCAGCGGGATAGTGGAGAAATCAGTTATAATCCCGTCCATGTCAACTACGACGACACCCGGAGTGACGGTGCTGGTGACCAAGCTCTCCCGAGTCGTCTACCGCCGCACGTCCGAGGACCTTCTGGGGATGCGGATGAAGGAGTTCGTCATGCTCGCCCACCTCCGCGAGCACAATCCCATCCCGCAACAGGATCTGGGCGAGATGCTGTGCATCGACGCCAACAACCTTGTGCTGCTCCTCAACGAACTCGAGTCGAGGGGATTCGCCTACCGGCGTCGGGATCCGGCGGACCGACGCCGACACCTCGTCGAGATCACCGGTGAGGGATTGGCCGCGTTCGAGAATGCCGAACGTGGAATCGAAAGCGTCGAGGATGAGGTGCTCTCGTCACTCAGCGGCCGGGAGCGAGTTGAGCTTCAGGAGCTGCTGACCAAGGCACTCGAAGGAGCGCCGGGGGTGGGCTGATCGGTGGACGGCGGCTCCACGGCTGCGAGGGGGTGAACTGCGGCGCCCCGGGGCCGGTGGGTGACGGAATCTGCCGACCTGAAGGTCTACATCGAGCCGTCAATGCCGAACAGGCCCAGCCGGTTCCGTAGCAGAGTGTGACAAGCCGGCCATTCGGAGTCGATGACCGAATACATGGCCGAATCACGCAGCTGGCCCTCCTCACCGGGTGCCCACGACCGCGACCAATTGCGCAAGATGCCTTCGAAGTGGGCTCCAAGCCCAACGATCGCTCGACGAGACCGATCGTTGCGGGCGTCCGTCTTGATGTCCACCCGGGCCACGCCCAACTTTTCGAAGGCGTACTGGAGGAGGAGGAACTTTGACTCGACGTTGATCCCCGTTCGCTGAGCAGACGACGCCAGCCATGTGCATCCGATCTCGACAGCGCAAGGCTCGTGCCGACCGGGCCAGGGTCGCGGATCCAGGTACGCCGTGCACCCGACGGGCCCGTTCATCGGCCAGGCGTATCTGGGCCAGGGGAGTGAGCTTGCCCGACTCCGCCAGCTGGAATTGGTGCTGCAGGTACTCCTCGATCTCGGAGCCACGGGGGACCCAGGTGTGGTCGAACGTGGCTCGATCCTCCTCTGCGGATTCGGCCAGGTCTCCGGCGTGGTGCCAGGCCAGGGGCTCCAGCCGCCGGTCATCATGCCCACGGCGGGGTCCCTGTCCGATCTGACCGGCTCGATGACGATCGCCGGACTGGACCGGATCGTTTCCAGCCTGAAGCCGATGTCGCTCGATCTGGCCATGCCGACGCTCTCGCTCGGCGACTCCCACGAGCTGAAACCGACGCTGCAGAGTCTCGGGATGCGTGACGCCTTCGCCGCCGGCGCCGACCTGGCGGGCTTGAGTCCTACGCCGCTCCTGGTCACTGATGTGGTGCAGAAGACCACCCTGCACGTCACCCCCTGGGGGACCGAGGCCACCGCCGCCACCGGCATCGGCGTGGGGACGGCGGCGAGACCGGCGTCGATGGCTCTGACCATCGATCACCCCTTTCTCCTCCTCATTCGCGACACGCACACCGGTGCGATCCTCTTCGAAGCCCAGGTGGACAATCCGGCGGCGGGCTGACCTGGTGCCGTGCCGTGCGAGGGAAGCGCGGGAGCAGCGATTCCGCCTAACCGCAGCTCGACGGCCAATCCGCCAGAGCGGGCTGACCTCGCCCGAGGTAGTCAACTCGCCTCTCCATACGTAGTCGAGCTCGCCCCGCGGCTCGACATTGTCCAGCCGACTATCGCCCGGTGGGAGACAGAGGTGTCTGGCCTACGGGCAATCCTGTGCGGAGTCGTAGGTTCTGGGACCTGTCCGGATTGACCTCTTCCGCGAACTGTGCCGGGCTCGCAACAGGGTTGGCGGAATCCCTGCTACGAGCCCGGCAGAACTGGCTGGGCCTAGATGCTTCAGCTCAATCTCAGTAATAGTGCCGACGACCCCCGATTTCGCGACCGGCAGCACCGAGAAGCAGCAACACGAGTCCTATAGCTGCCACTGCGATCCCGAGGGACCACAAAATGGCAATCTTGGCAATGAAACCAATCAACATCAGGACTACCCCGAGGATGATCATCTTTCCCCCTTTGTAGGCGAATGTGGCGGAAGCGATGTACCCGACCGCTCCGCCCTATAAACAAAGAATCAGACCCTGAGGCGTGACTCCAGGAGTGAACTCACCCGTCCCACTTGGGGTCCCACTGCTCAACCCATCCGATGAGCCGCACCACCTCGAGCGCTTTGCGAACGATGCCACCTGGACGCGTCAGGACCATCCGGTTGCCGTCCTCGGTGATCTGATTCCTTGCCGTCGCCATCGCGGCGATACCAGACGAATCCATGAAGGTAAGGCGGGAAAGGTCGATCACAACGGCGGAGCCTGCGATCGCGATGAGCGCCTCGGGCAAACCTTTGGCGGTGACGAGATCCAGTTCTCCGATGAGGGCCGCGACGTGTACGTCGGGAAGATCACGAACGGTGAAACCAAACTCAGGTAGCACCGGAAACCCTCTCTGCCGAAGGTTGCAGGAGGTGATTTGCCAGAGGTGCGGTCAGCAACCCAACTCTACTTCGATGGACGACCCGGCCGGGCGAACTCAGCCTGGTGCAGGGCTCGTCTTTGACCAGCCCGGTAGTGCGGGAGCGCCGGCAGCGCCTGTCGAAAGCGAAACTGGGATCACTCCTATTCGTGGTCGTTGACGAGGTGACATTCGTGAGTTCGCGGCATTGGGGACACGGTTGCCGTTTGCATTCGAGGTCGCCGGGGAATGGTAAATGCACCACCAGCCAACGAAGGGATGGATCACATGGGAACGGTCAAGAACAAGGCCAAGGTCGCCAAGGGAACTGTCAAGGAGGCCACCGGTAAGGCCACGAAGAACCGCTCGCTTGAGGCCGAGGGCAAGAAGGATAAGGCGGCAGGGAACGTGAAGCAGGCGGGAAGGAACGTCAAGAAGGCCTTCTAGATCGGTCGCACCACTCTTGGCGGCGGCGTGGCCCTGGCTGTTCTGCCCACCGACCTTGTTGCAGCCGAGATACCCCCGATGAAGGAAGTGAGCCCCGGGAGGCAGTGTGGAGCTGTCTACACACCCACACAGCCACCGGGAGGCTCATGATGGACCGTAGTGCTCCACTCACCCCAGGAGGCAGAATTCGCCTCAGCCGATCAAGGATCATTGATCAGTCGATTGCCGCCGTCGGGCCGGCCGAGCCTGGGATCCACTGGGACGGAAGGTGCGTCGACGCGTGGGGTCATTGGACACCTGGGTCACCCTGAGTGGCGTAGTTGCCTACCGCGCCCCGCCGAGGACCAGCCGACCCGGCGCCCGTTCGACCTGCACGATGGCGCTCGTCCCTGGGAAGCACTGAGCGGACCATAGGCAGCCCGACACCCGCCGTCGTCGGAAATCCGACGGTGGAGGCGGCGCGATCCAACCGCCCCACCATGCCGCCAGGCTGGTCAGGGCGCGGGTTTTCACCCCAAATCTGTGCCTACCAACTGGTACAGTTCGTCATGCCTGCCGATGCCACCAGCGGGGAAAAACCCTGTTCAGCAGCACTGCACGCGATGGAACAGGTTCCAACCCCGATACATGCCGGTTTGCGTAGAAGTGCCTGGCCGGGGGAGTATTTGGCTTCTATGTGCCCGCCCGCTCCGGATGTCTATGCCTAGCTTCGGGCTCAAGCGGCACAAAATCAAGGGTCCGAAGTATCCACCCCCGACGCCCGAGCGCATCGCTCCCCGCCCTCCGGCTCCGGGCGGCCTGCGCATCGCCTTTCTGGTCTACCGGGGCAATCCCCGCTGCGGGGGACAGGGTGTCTACACCCGCCACCTGAGCCGCGAGCTGATGGAGCTGGGACACTCCGTCGAGGTCTTCGCCGGCCAACCGTGGCCCGAGGTGGACGACGGCGTCGGATTCACCCCGGTACCCAGCCTCGACCTCTACCGCGATCCCGATCCCTTCCGGATCCCCCGGCCGCGGGAGTTCCGCGACTCCTACCCGTCGTCGGTCGCCGCCCTCGAGTTCGGGGTGATGTGCACCGCCGGCTTCCCCGAACCGTGGACCTTCAGCATCCGGGCCCGCCGCCTGCTGGCCGCGCGCCGCGACGACTTCGACCTGGTCCACGACAACCAGTGCCTGGGCAACGGGATCCTGGGGATGATGGAGGACGGCTGGCCCCTGTTGACCACGTTGCACCACCCCATCACCGTCGATCGCCAGCTGGCCCTCAGCCATGCCACCAATCCCTGGCAGCAGTTCACCCAGCGCCGCTGGTTCGGCTTCCTCCGCATGCAGGTCAACGTGGCCAGGTCACTGCCGCGGGTGGTCACGGTGTCCGAGTCGTCGAAGGTGGACATCGCCGCCCAGATGGGCGTGGACATCGACCGGATGACCGTGGTCCCGGTGGGTGTGGACCACACCGTGTTCCGACCCCAGCCCGACGTGGACCCGATTCCCGGCCGGATCATGGTCACCTCCTCGTCGGACGTCCCCATGAAGGGGCTGGTCCCCCTGCTCGAGGCGGCGGCCAAGCTCCGCACCGAGCGGGACATCGAGCTGGTGGTCATCGGCAACCCCCGCCCCGACGGACGGGTGGCCAAGGCCATCGAGCGGCTCGATCTGGCGCCCATCGTGCGCTGCGTCTCGGGGATCACCGACGCCGAGCTGGCCCGCAACTACGCCCAGGCCGAAGTGGCCGTGGTGCCCTCCCTGTACGAGGGGTTCTCCCTCCCGGCCATCGAGGCCATGGCCTGCGGCGTACCCCTGGTGGCCACCACCGGCGGCGCCCTCCCCGAGGTGGTGGGCACCGACGGCGTCACCGGCCTGCTGGTGGCGCCCGACGATCCGGGGGCCCTGGCCGCGGCCATCGGCCGCCTCCTCGACGATGCCGACCTGCGCCGGCGCCTGGGAGCGGCCGGACGGGAACGGGTGCTGGGCCGGTTCACCTGGCAGGTCACCGCCGCCGGCACTGCGGCCGAATACCGGGCCCTGCTCGACGATGTTGCCTCGAGGCGCCAGGCCAGTGCGCGCTCGACGTGAACGAACCCATGGAGACCGCATCATGCTGACCGTCGACTACGCCCGTCTGGGTGTGCGCTCCGGTGACCGCCTGCTCGACCTCGGGTGCGGCTTCGGCCGCCACGCCTATCAGGCCGCCCGCCTGGGTGCCGAGGTGGTGGCATTCGACGCCGGGGCCGACGAGGTGCGCAACGTGCTGGACACCTTCGGGGCCATGGTGGTGGACGGCGAGCTCGACCTCGACACGTCCCGGGTGGGCTCCGTCCAGGGCAACGCCCTGGCCCTGCCCTTCGAGGACGGCTCGTTCGACCGGGTCATCGCCTCCGAGGTGCTGGAGCACATCCCCGACGACGAGCAGGCCATGGCCGAGCTGTCCCGGGTGCTCCGACCCGGTGGGACGATGGCCGTGACCGTGCCCCGGTGCGGACCGGAGTTCGTCAACTGGGCGCTCTCCGACGAGTACCACAACGTTCCCGGCGGCCACGTCCGCATCTACCGGCAGAGCCAGCTGATGGGCCGCCTGGAGTCCACCGGACTGCGGGCCACCGGCAGCCACCACGCCCACGGCCTCCACGCCCCCTACTGGTGGCTCCGCTGCCTGGTGGGACCGACCAACGACCGACCATCCGGCCGTCTCCACCTACCACCGGCTCCTGGTGTGGGACATCGAGAAGGCGCCCAAGGTCACCCGCTACGCCGACCGGGTGCTCAACCCCCTGATGGGCAAGAGCCTGGTGGTCTACCTCGAGAAGCCGACCCAACCGGACAAGCTGGCGGTCCCGACGGCATCGCCGCGGGCCCCCGAGCCGGTCGAGGCCACCGGGCTGCGCCGGGTCGTCCTGGCCGGAGCCGATGCGCCGGCCGGTGCCGGTGCCGAGGCCGGCGCCGGACCGCACCGGCCGCGAGGCGGTGGCATGAGGTCGATACCCGAGGTCCCCGGTGTCATGAGTGCCGACCAGGTCGAGGCCACCGCCCGTTCCATCGTGTCGCTGCAGCGGCCCGACGGGATGATCGAGTGGTTCCCGGGCGGGCACTGCGATCCCTGGAACCACGTGGAGGCGGCCATGGCCCTCACCGTGGCCGGCATGGACGCCGAAGCCGACCGGGCCTACCAGTGGCTGGTCGACACCCAGCTCCCCGACGGCAGCTGGTTCAACTACTACCTGGCCACCGGGATCGAGGACGCCCGGCTCGACACCAACGTGTGCGCCTATCTGGCCACCGGGGCGTGGCACCGCTTCGTGTCCACCGGTGAGTTCGACGGCCTCGAGCAACTGTGGCCGGCGGTCGAGGCCGGCGTGGACTTCGTCCTCCGGTGGCAGCGACCCGACGGCTCGATCCACTGGTCGCTCGATCCCTCCGGCTTCCTCGAGGAGTACGCCCTCCTCACCGGATCGTCGTCGATCTACCACAGCCTCCGCTGCGCCGTCGCCTGTGCCGAGCGCCTCGGCCACGAACGGCCCGACTGGGAGCTGGCGGCCGGCCGACTGGCCCATGCCGTGGCCCACCAGCCCGAGGCCTTCGCCCCCAAGGAGGAGTTCGCCATGGACTGGTACTACCCGGTCCTCGGCGGGGCGCTGACCGGCGAGGCGGCCCACCGGCGCATGGAGGAGCACTGGTCGAAGTTCGTGATGGAGGGACGGGGCGTCCGCTGCGTGTCCACCGGCGAGTGGGTCACGGCGGCCGAGACGGCCGAGTGCGTCCTGGCCCTCGACGTCCTGGGCCGGGACGACACCGCCCTCGACCTCCTCACCTGGGTCCAGGACCTCCGCAACGAGGACGGCTCCTACTGGACGGGCATGGTCTATCCCGAGGAGGCCACCTATCCGCCCCTCGAGCGTTCGTCCTACACGGCCGGCGCCATGGTCCTGGCCGCCGACGCCCTCAGCCGGACCACGCCGGCCTCCGGGCATCTTCCGGGGCGAGGGCCTGCCCAGCCATCTCGACCTCACCGAGCCCGCCCCGGACTCGCCCGATCGAGCCGGCGGTCAGGGCTCCGGGGGCCCCCGGAACGCTCTGAACCGAGCCGGCGATTCCCGCCACCACCGGCGGTGCCCGCCGGCACCGGGCGGGCGAAGCAGGACGACCATGGCGGCCGGTACCGGTCAGACCCGGCGCAGCACCCGCAACGACCCGCACTCCCCGTCCTCCACGAACTCCGCCCGAGTCGAGGGCGGCCCGCCAGATGTCGTAGGGGGGGCGGCCTCCGTCGGCGGGGTCGGGGAAGACGTCGTGGATGGCCAGCCAGCCGTTCTCGACCACCAGGGGGGCCCAGCCCCGGAAGTCGGCCCAGGCCGGCTCTACGCCGTGACCACCGTCGATGAAGCAGAAGGCCAAGGGCGTGGACCAGTGGGAGGACACGGTGGGCGAGTCGCCCACCAGCCCGATCACCGAGGACTCCAGATCGGCGTCGATCACCGTCCGGCGCCAGTGGGGGAGGGTGTCGATCCTCCCGGTGGCCTGATCCACCAGCGAGTCGTCATGGTGCTCCCATCCGGTCTGGTTCTCCTCCGAACCGTGATGGTGGTCGAGACTGAACACCACGCCCCCGGTCTCCTCGGCCGCCGCCCCCAGGTAGACGGTGGACTTTCCGCACCAGGCCCCGATCTCCACAAAGGTGGCCCGCTGGAACGACGCACCGGCCCGGAGTGCGGCCAGGTACAGGGCCTCACCTTCGTCGTCGGGCATGAAACCCGTGGCCAACCGGGCCCGGGCGAAGAGCTGTTGGCGACGCAGCGTCCGCTCCGGGTGGTCGGCGGCCGGAAGTGTCGAAGAGGAACGATCCATTCCTGAAGCCTGGCACGGCGGTGACCGATCCGACAGTCCACCCGGTCCGAACGGCGGTCGACGACGGGGGGCTCCAGGGCCCCGGCTCGTCGGTCCGGTTCAGCCCCGCACCAGGTTGACCAGGGTGTAGACGGCGAACCCGGCCAGCAGCACGCCGCCGGCCTTGCGGATCACCGCCAGTGGAAGGACCCGGAGCAGGGCCCGGCCGCCGAACGCCCCGAGGGCGGCCACCGTGGCCAGTCCGGCGAACGCCCCGATGAACACCTCGGCCGGGGCGTGGTACTTGGCGGCCAGGTTGGCGGTGAGGATCTGGGTGAGGTCGCCGAACTCGCCGACGAAGATGACCAGGAACGCCGTCCCCACCGTCTTGAGCCCCCGGCGGGCCGGTCGGCCTCCTCCTCGCCCTCGGCCTCCTCTTCCTTCTCGGGGACGAAGAGGAGGTAGGCGGCCCCGGCGGCGAACAGGACGGCGGTGACCCCCTCGATCCACTGGTGGGGCAGCAGCTGGAGCAGCTGTCCGACGGCCACGGCGATGGTGGCATGGATGCCGAAGGCCAAGGTGGCCCCCAGCCACACCAGGACGGGCCGGTACCGGCTGCCCATGATGAGCGTGGCGATCATGGTCTTGTCGGGCAGCTCCGCCACGAAGATGATGGCGAAGACCGTGGCGATGACGCTGAACTGCACGGCCTCAGGTTAGGGACTGCGACGGCCGGTGCCGGACGGTCCGGCGTCGGACCGGCATCGGTGCCGGCCGTCCAGGCCGGCGGCGGCGCTCAGGACGCCGGGAGGTCCAGCGACTCGGTCAGGGTGGCGGCCAGTTCGGCACCCTCGCGCTGACCGAAGGCCACGTTGACCGCCAGCCGCTCGAGGATCTGCTCCACCGTCTTGCCGCCGGCGGGCAGGGGATGGGTCTCGACGAAGGCGGTCACCCGGTCGGCCAGCTCGGGAGGGTTGCACAGGCACCCGGACCCCGTCGAGCATGCGGGGCAGGATGTTGGACGGGAACTTGGCCACCAGCGTGTCCCACTCCTCGGTGATCCGCTCGCCAGGCCGCCGGGCCGGTGGTCCGGTTGGCCACCAGGGACTGCAGCACGAACGGGGCGTTCTGGGTGCGGACCTCGGTGAGGGCCAGGTCGAAGGTCCGGGTGGCCAGGGCGGGATCGGAGAAGGAGGCCAGGGCGTAGAGGTAGCGGATCTCCTCCTGGGGGGTGGCGGGAGCCCGGTAGCGGGCCAGGAACGCCTCGTACTCGGCCGGCGCCGCCGTCCGAGGCCACGATGTCCAGCACGGCCGACTCGGTGTCGGGGTGGAGGGTGACGGCGTGCGGCCTGGCGAAGCGACGGGCCGCCTCGGCCTTGATGTCGGGGTCGGCCCCGATGGTGCCGAGGGTGCGCAGCACCGACGAGCGCAGGGACGGGGTCCGCTCGCCGTCGTCGTCGCGGGGGTCCCAGCCCAGGTCGCGGGCCAGCGGGCCGAGCAGGGTGCGCACGGCCAGGGCCAGCACGGGACGGTCGGCGTCGGGGACGACCCGGTCGAACAGACCGAGGGCCCCGAGGACCACCGACCACACGCTCGGGTCGCCCTCGGCCGAGTCGACCAGGGCCCGGGCCAGCGGCCAGCAGGTCGGACAGCGGGGCCTGGCCGGAGAGGGCCGCGGCCCAGGTGTCCGAGACCAGGTTGTAGCGCTCGAGGGGGGCCAGCTCGCCGAGCCGGCCGGCCAGGCGCTCGACCATGGCCGTGGGGTAGGACACCCGGTAGTAGCCCGAACCTCCGGCGTTGACCACCAGGCCGGCCTCCGCCGCCGTGCCCGACGGCGGCCGTGGCCGCGCCGTCCAGCAGGAGGGGCAGCGGGTCGTAGTCGGCCCTGTTCCAGCGGGCGGGTCAGCACCGGTACCTGCCAGTCCGAGCCGATGGCCCCGCCCGGCTCGCCCCGGTAGGAGAACGGGGCCTGGGTCAGGGACCCGTCGTCGCCCACCCGGACCAGCGGGTAGCCGCCCTGGTTGATCCAGGTGTCCATGATGGTGCGCACGGCCCGGCCGCTCGAGCGCTCGAGGGCGTCCCACAGGTCGGAGGTCTCGGTGTTGCCGTAGCTGTGGGTGGTGAGGTAGTCGTTGATCCCCTCGCGGAAGACGTCCGGCCCGAGGAACTGCTCGAGCATGCGCAGCACGCTGCCGCCCTTCTGGTAGGTGAGGACGTCGAACATGCCCTGGGCCTCCTCGGGCCGGCCCACGTGGAACTCGACCGGTCGGGTGGCGTGGAGGCCGTCGACGGCCATGGCCGCCTCCCGCTCCACGCCGAAGCTGACCCAGCGCTGCCACTCGGGCCGGAAGGCGTCGACGGCCAGCACCTCCATGAAGGTGGCGAAGGCCTCGTTGAGCCAGATGCCGTTCCACCACTTCATGGTGACCAGGTCGCCGAACCACATGTGGGCGATCTCGTGGCAGATCACGTCGGCCACCCGCTCGAGCTCCACCCGGGCCGCCTGGGCCGGGTCGACCAGCAGGACCGACTCGCGGAAGGTCACGCAGCCCAGGTTCTCCATGGCCCCGAAGGCGAAGTCGGGGATGGCCACCAGGTCGAGCTTGTCGGCCGGGTAGGGGATGCCGAAGTAGTCGGTGAAGAAGCGGAGGGCGTGGGCCCCGACGGTCGAGGGCGAACTGGGTCAGGTGGCCCTTGCCCGGGCGGATGGACGATCCGCAGGGGGACGCCGTCGACGTCGAGCGGGTCGGTGGCCTCCAGGGGGCCGACGATGAAGGCCACCAGGTAGGTGGACATGACCATGGTGGGGGCGAACCGGACCCGCCGCTTGCCGCCGGCCTCGGGACGCTCCTCGACCACCGACCCGTTGGAGTAGGCGGCCAGGGCGTCGTCGACCACCAGGGTCACCTCGAAGGTGGCCTTGAGCTCGGGCTCGTCCCAGCAGGGGAAGGCCCGGCGGGCGTCGGTCGACTCCATCTGGGTGGTGGCGATGATGTGCTCGGTGCCCGGCCTCGTCGGTGAAGGTGGAGCGGTAGAAGCCGTGCAGCTTGTCGTTGAGGATGCCGGTGAAGGCCAGGTGCAGGGTGGCCGGCCCGGGCGCGAGCGGCTCGGCGAAGGTGAGGGTGGCCCGCTCCTCGTCGGCGTCGAGGTCGATGGCGGTGGGGGCGAGGGCGTAGCCGCCGTCGGGGTCGCCGTCGTTCAGCTCGGCGAAGGTGATCTCGAGCTCGGCGGCGTTGAGGGTGATCGATGGCGGTGGGCGTCTCGACGGTGAGGTCGATCTCGACGTCGCCGGCGAAGGTGGCGGCGGGCAGGTCGGGGGTCAGCACCAGCCGGTAGGCGTGGGGCCGGACCGATGGTGGGCAGCCGGTAGGCGGGGTCGTCCGTCGGTGGCGTCGTCGAGTGTCGTTCGTCGGAGCGCTCATGTGGGGCAGGCTACCGTCGCGCTGTGCAGACCGACTCCCAGCCCGACTCCCTCGCGATTCGCCGCACGCCGAGCACCCGATCCGGTCGTGACCACCGGCGGCACTTCCGCCGATCCGGCCGCCCGACCCCGACTGGACGTGGTGGCCATGGGCAACGCCCTCGTCGACGTGCTGGCCTCGGCCACCGACGAGGACCTGGTGGCCCTGGATCTGGTCAAGGGGACCATGGTCATCGTGGACCAGGAGCGCTCCGAGGCCATCTACGCCACCATGGGCCCGACCACCGAGGCCTCGGGAGGCTCGGCGGCCAACACGGTGGCCGGTGTGGCCGCCCTGGGCGGACGGGCCGCCTATCCTCGGCCCGGGTGGCCGACGACCAGTTGGGCCAGGTCTTCACCCACGACATCCGCTCCATCGGGGTGGCCTTCGACCCCAAGCCCACACCGGCCGTCCCCGGCGAGGCGGTCACCGGCCACTGCCTGGTGCTGGTGACCGAGGACGCCGAGCGGACCATGGCCACCCACCTCGGGGTGGCGTCGGACTTCGGGCCGATCGACCTGCACGACGGCCACCTCACGTCGGCCCAGGTGGTCTACCTCGAGGGGTACCTGTGGGAGCAGCCGTCGGCCAAGGCGGCCATGCGCGAGGCCATCGACATCGGCCCACGCCGGCGACGCCGCCGTGGCCCTCACCGTGTCGGACCCGTTCTGCGTCGCAGCACCACCGGGACGAGTTCCTCGAGCTGCTCAACGGCGACCTCGAGATGCTGTTCGCCAACGAGGAGGAGGTCATGATGCTGTTCGGCTCGCCCGACTTCGACGCCGCCGTGGACGCGGTGGCCGAGACCGGGGTGCTGGCCGTGCTGACCCGGGGGGCGGCCGGATGCGTGGTGGTCACGGCCTCGGGCCCGGTGGCGGTGCCCGCCGCCCCGGTCGACCGGGTGGTCGACACCACCGGGGCCGGCGACCTCTTCGCCGCCGGGTTCCTCTACGGGATCACCAACGGGCTGTCCCCCGAGGAGTCGGCCCGGCTCGGTGGGGTGTGCGCCGCCGAGGTCATCTCCCACGTCGGGGCCCGTCCCCTGGCCGACCTGCGGGCCCTGGCCGTGGAGGCCGGGCTGTTCGGCTGAGCTCCGACGCCGGCCGCACCGAGGCCGCCCGGCCGCCCGGCCGTCAGGCCGGGGGAGTCGGTCGAGGGCCGGAAGGTGAAGGGCAGGTCGCCGATGCGCACCAGCACCGAGGCCACCGACCGCCCCAGCGGGGCCAGGGCGTCGTCCAGGCTGCTCGGGTCGTCGAGGATGGCCTCGTCCAGCTGGCACGAGCCCTCGTAGGAGACCTCGATGGCGCACTCCGGCTCGTCGTGGCCCTCGAGGAGCAGCTGCTCGATGGTGGTCGAGCCCCGGACCAGCGGATCGTCGCCCAGCACGTCGAGGTGGTCGGGGAGCACGGCGAGCAGCGGGGCGACCTCGGGGATGCCGTCGAGGCCCTGGACCCGGAAGGCGATCTCGACCAGCACCTCGGGCAGCTCGTCGGGCTCCTCGCCGATGGCCCAGCTGCGGTAGGAGGTCTGGCTCCAGGTCGGCCAGTCCAGGCTGGTGTCGACCCGGATGCGGGCCGGGCGCTCCTCGCCGGGGAGGCTGTAGGAGGTCTCGAAGCTGACGTCGCCGAGGAAGACGTCCACCTGGAACCGCTCCTCCACCGCCTGGCGCTGCAGCAGCGCCGCCTCGAAGGCGTGCCGGTGGGAGCTGACGAGTTGGGTGAAGACGTGGTCCAGCATGGCGGGGCAGAGGCTACCGTTCTTCCATGGCCGCCTCTCGCCGATGCGCTCCGGCCGTCCCCGTGGCTGGAGCGCCGGGTCATCGCCTACGCCCACCAGGGGGGGGCCTGGGAGGCGCCCGTCGTCGACGCTGCACGCCATCGCGGTCCGCCCTCGACGCCGGGGCCACCGGCATCGAGCTGGACGTCCACGCCACCGCCGACGGTCGGCTGGTGGTGGGCCACGACCCCACCGTCGACCGCACCACCGACGGCACCGGGGCCGATCGCCGAGCTGACCTACGGCGAGCTGTCCGGACGCTGGACAACGCCTACTGGTGGGCGCCGGGCGCCGACGTCTCGCCCGGCCTCGACCGCCGACCGCTACCCGTTCCGGGGTCGGGCCCCGGAGGACCACCGGTTCGGCATCGCCCTGCTGGAGGAGGTGCTCGAGGAGTTCCCCGGGGTGGTGCTCAATCTCGACATCAAGCAGACGGCCCCGGTGGTGGCCCCCTACGAGGAGGCCCTGGCCGCCCTGCTCCGGCGCTTCGGCCGGGTCGACGACGTCATCGTGGCCTCGTTCCTCGACTCGGCCACCGACGCCTTCTCCACCTTCGCCCCGGAGATCCCGACCTCGGCCGGCACGGTGGCGGTGGCCGCCTTCTATCCAGGCCGTGCAGGCCGGGGAGACCCCGGCACCGCTGCGCCACGTGGCCCTGCAGGTGCCGGCCCGCTTCGGCGACGTCGACCCTGGTCGACGCAGCGGTTCGTCGAGGTGGCCCACGAGCAGGGCCTGGCCGTCCACGTCTGGACCATCGAGGAGGAGGCCGAGATGGCGCGAGCTGTGCGCGCTCGGGGTGGACGGGATCATCACCGACCGCCCCACCGCCCTGGTCGGGGTGCTCGACGGCTCGGCTGCGCGTGGCACCCGGGGTGGGCGACGGTCCCGGCACCGGCCGGTGCCCGTGGGCTGGTCCGGGCGCGACCCGAGAGCTCCGATGGGCGGAGCCCGACCGGCGGTGGGTGCGGCCGGGAGCCGGTGAGGAGTCGGGGGAACCGGCGGGTCACCGGTCGGCGACCGGAGCGATCACCGAGGGGGCTCAGCCTCGGCCGCAGTTCGGCTTCTTGCCGTGGTTGGCCTTCTTCTTGGCCCGGAGCTTGCGCTTGTTGGTTCGTTTGGACACAGTTCGGAGATGCTAGTCGCTCGGAGGCCCCGGGCACGCCAACGGGGGTCGGCCGATGACCTGGCTGCTGCGCGAGGGCGACGTGCTGGCCGCCGCCGAGGTGGCCGAGACGCTTCGGCCAGCGCAGCCAAGGGACTGCTCGGGCAAGACCAGCTACGAGGGGGCCATGGTCCTGCCCCGCACCCGGTCGGTGCACACCTTCGGGATGCGGTTCCCCATCGACGTGGCCGTCTGCGACAAGGAGATGGTGGTGGTGGGGGTCACCACCCTGCGCCCGTGGCGGATGAGCCTGCCCCGGCGCGGGGGCCGGTCGGTGATCGAGGCCCAGGCCGGGGCCTTCGAGCGGTGGGGCCTCCGGGTCGGGCGACCACCTGGAGCTGCGGGGATGACCGGGCCCGGCGCCGACCATCCCGACATCGATCCCACGATCGACGGCGACATCGATCCCGGCATCGACCCCGACATCGACCCCGACATCCTGGAGGAACTCGAGTTCTGGACCGGACCCGACGAGGAGGAATCCGACGGGGAGGAACCGGGCGGGCAGGCGGCTCCGGAGGAGCCGGTTCAGGCCGGAGCCGGTTCCTCCGGATCCCTGGTGGTGGTGGGGACCCCCATCGGCAACCTCGGCGACCTCTCGCCCCGGGCGGTGGCGGCCCTCGGCGCTGCCGACGTCATCTACTGCGAGGACACCCGCCACTCCCGCAAGCTGCTGACCCATGCCGGCATCGCCGGGGCGCCGCTCCGGTCCCTGCACGAGCACAACGAGGACGACCGGATCGACGAGGTGGTGGGTGCGGTCCGGGACGGCCGGACGGTGGCCCTGGTCGTCGATGCCGGCATGCCCGGTGTCTCGGACCCCGGGGCCCGGGTGGTGCGGCCGTGGCCGCCGCCGGGCTGGCCGTCACGGTGGTCCCCGGTCCCTCGGCGGTGCTCGCCGCGCTGGTGGCCAGCGGGCTGGCCACCGACCGCTTCTGCTTCGAGGGCTTCCTGCCCCGGTCGGGCGAAGGAGCGCCGGCTCGGCCTGGCCGTGGTGGCCGCCGAGACCCGGACCACGGTGCTGTTCGAGGCCCCGGGCCGGGTGGCCGGCACCCTCGCGGACCTGGCCGACGTGTGCGGGGCCGACCGGCCGGTGGCGGTGGCCCGGGAGCTGACCAAGCTGCACGAGGAGTTCTGGCGGGGATCCCTGGCCGAGGCGGCGTCCTGGGCCGGGGCGCACCCCGTCCGGGGCGAGGTGGTGCTGGTGCTGGCCGGTGCTCCCGTCGTCGAGGACCCCGGGGTGGGGGACGACGTGCTGTCGGCGGCCCTGGCCGAGCGGCTGGGGGCGGGGAGCGGACCCGGGGCGTGGTCGACGACGTGGCCGCCGCCTTCGGGGTGCCCCGCCGCCGGGTCTACGAACTGGCCCTGGCCACCCGGTCCGACGGCGGACCGCATGGTGCTTCCGGCCATCCGGATGGCGGGGGCCCGCCGGTTTCCGATCAGACGTAACGGGTGGGCCCCTCGGGGGGACCGTAGAGGGCGGGCCGGATGAAGGCCGCGGGCAGGATGAAGGCTGTACGAGTCGGCAGGAGCGAGGTCCCATCATGTTCGGACGCACCCGGAAGGACACCACCCAGGCCCCGGGCATCGCCCCCGACGAGCTACCCGAAGGGCTGGACCGGGCGGCATTCGCCGCCGGTTGCTTCTGGGGCGTGGAGGAGTTCTTCCGCTCCGTCCCCGGGGTGGTGGACGCCGTCTCCGGCTACGAGGGCGGGGCGGTGGACCATCCCACCTACGAGCCAGGTCTGCACCGGAGCCACCGGTCACGCCGAGGCGGTGCTGGTCACCTTCGATCCCCGGCGGGTCTCGTTCGAGACGCTGCTGGAGGAGTTCTGGCGCCATCACGACCCGACCACCCTGAACCGTCAGGGGCCCGACCGCGGCACCCAGTACCGCTCGGCGGTCTTCGTGCACGACGAGGCCCAGGCCAAGGCGGCCCGGGCGTCCCTCGACGAGTACCAGGTCCGGTTCCGGCGGCCCATCGTGACCGAGGTGACACCGGCCACCACGTTCTGGCCGGCCGAGGAGTACCACCAGCGCTTCACCGAGAAGACCGGCCGCGGCGGTTGCCACGTGGCCAACTGGTAGGGGTGGGCGTCGACGAGGTGCGGGTGCAGGGCGTCGCCGTCGCCGTCCCCTGGGTTTAACTTCCAGGTATGACTTCTCGGGTGGGTCCAAAGGGCCAGGTGGTGATCCCAAAATCGATGCGTGATGTTCTGGGGATCGTCCCCGGCGATCAGGTCGACTTCACACTGGAGGACGACGCCGTTCGGGTGGAGCCGGTGCGGGATCGCCCCAGTCTCCGGGGAACATTGGCGGGCCTGGGCCTTACCGAAGCGCTCGAGGCCGACCACCGGGTTGAACAGGATCGGTGACCGCTTGCCTCGATCCGTGGGCCATCCTGCGCTGGCTCGAGGGGTCCGAGCCGGCGGCGGCTCGAGTAGGCCGTGCTCTGGACTCAGGGCCTGTCATGAGTTGGATCAACGTGGGTGAGGTGGCCTACATCGTCGAGCGCATGGCCGGCGCCGCCCGGGCCAGACAAATTGTCCAGCAGTTGCGTCACCAGATCGCACAGGACCTCCCCTCTGAATTCCGTATTCTCGAGGCGGCTCGCATCAAGGCCAGCTACCCCATGGCCTATGCCGATGCTTTTGCGGTGGCCACGGCGATCGCCCACGACGCGGTGATCCTCACCGGAGATCCCGAGATCCTCGAGGCGGGGGGCCCGTGGCGGACTGACCACCTCCGCTCGTGAGTTGCGCGTCGTCGGTGCTGCCGGTGCCGGTGGTCAAGGGCGCAGTTCGGTGAGGGCCTCGTCGGACGTAGGGTCGCAGGGGCAGGTCCAGTGCCTCGTCGAGCGGCACCCAGCGGGCGATGTCCGACGAGCCGCCCACCTCGTCCCGCAGCTCCCCTGTATAGCCGTCCACGCCGTAGATGATCCGGAGGGTGTGGAGGCTGGTTCCGCCGCATCGGGCAGGGTGAAGACGTCGGAGAGGATCCCGAGCAGGGGGCCGGGCTTGATGTCGAGCCCGGTCTCCTCGTGGAACTCGCGGCGGAGGCCGGCGACCGGGTCCTCGCCGTGGTCGAGTCCGCCACCGGGGAGGAACCACTGGCCGGCCACGGTCAGGTGCGGGGCGGCCCGGACCAGCAGCACCCGCCCCCACCGTCCTCGCAGATGCCGTAGACGGCCACCCGCTGCTGGCGTGGCCTCCGGCCGTCGGCGGACCGGGTCGTCCGGCGCGCCGGTGGTCGGACGGCGGGTCCGGGGGTCGGCCGGGTGGCCACGGGACGCATCGGCTGGACGGATCGTCATGGGCCGGTCGTCCTACGGTCCCGCGGGCCGGTCGTCCCGGGTCGGGCCGGGCGCCTGTGCCGGCGGGGTCGCCCCGGTCGGTACGCTACCGGGCAGTGTCCCGCTACTACATCACCACGCCGATCTACTACGTGAAGGACGCGCCCCACGTGGGCCACGCCTACACCACGGTCAACGCCGACGCCCTGGCCCGCTGGCACCGGCTGATCGGCGACGACGTCTTCTTCCTCACCGGCACCGACGAGCACGGTCAGAAGGTGGCCCGGGCCGCCGAGGAGCAGGGGCTCACCCCCGGCGAGTGGACCGACCAGCTGGCCCCCCGGTTCGCCGCGGCCTGGGCCGAGCTCGACATCACCAACGACGACTTCATCCGCACCACCGAGCCCCGGCACCACCGGGCCGTCCAGCAGTTCCTCGGCCGGATCTACGACAACGGCTTCATCTTCAAGGACACCTACCGCGGCCTCTACTGCGTGCTCCTGCGAGCAGTACTACGCCGAGGACGAGCTGCTCGACGGCGACGCTGTGCCCGATCCACCGCACGCCGGTGGAGCACCTCGAGGAGGAGAACTACTTCTTCCGCCTGAGCGCCTTCGAGCAGCGGCTCATCGAGTGGTACGAGGCCAACCCGACCGCGGTGGTCCCCGAGTCGAAGCGCAACGAGGCCCTCAGCTTCATCAAGGGCGGGCTCCGGGACATCTCCATCACCCGGACCTCCATCGACTGGGGGGTCCGGGTCCCCTGGGACGAGGAGCACGTCTTCTACGTCTGGTACGACGCCCTGATCAACTACCTCACCGCCATCGGCTACGGCGAGGACCCGAGCACGGTTCGAGCAGTGGTGGCCGGCCGTCCACCACCTCATCGGCAAGGAGATCATCCGGTTCCACTGCGTGTGGTGGCCGGCCATGTGCATGGCCGCCGGCATCGACCCGCCGGCCCACGTCCAGGTGCACGGGTGGCTGCTGCTGGGCGGCGAGAAGATGTCCAACTCGAGCGTCAACCAGATCGCCCCGGCCGACCTCATCGCCGAGTACGGCGTGGACCCGGTCCGCTACCACCTGCTGCGGGACATCCCCCTGGGCAGCGACGGCGACTTCTCGGCCGAGGGCATCACCAGCCGCTACAACGCCGATCTGGCCAACAACCTGGGCAACCTGCTGTCCCGGGTGGCCACCGTGGTCGGCTCCAAGTGCGGCGGGGTCGGGCCGGCCCCCGGCGCCGACAGCCGGCTGGCCGGCGTGGCCGCCGCCGTGCTGGCCGAGGCCACCGAGGCGTGGGACGCCGGCCAGCCCAACCTGGCCCTCGAGGCCACCTGGCGGCTCATCCGCGAGACCAACGCCGAGCTGGAGAGGCCGAGCCGTGGAAGGCCGACCCGGGCCCGGCGGTCGACGCCGTCCTGGGCAGTGCCCTCGAGGTCCTGCGCATCGTCTCGATCCTGATCGTCCCGGCCATGCCCACCACCGCCGAGACCATCTGGGGCCGGATCGGGCTGGACGGGCTCGCCGGCCGACCAGCGGCTGCCGGGCGCGGCGGCCTGGGGCGGCTACCCGGCGGGCCGCCCGGTGGAGAAGGGCGCACCCCTCTTCCCCCGGCGCAAGGGCTGACCGGGGCCGCCGGGTGGACGACGCCGTCATCGAGTGGTTCGACTCCCACTGCCACCTGCAGGACGAGTTCACCGAGTCGGACGAAGGTGACCGGATCGACGCCACCGGTCCCCACGCCACCCGCCTGGCCGGCCACCATGGCCCGGGCCTCGGAGGCCGGGGTGACCCGGATGGTCTGCGTCGGCACCGGTGCCGGCTCGTCGGCCGAGGCGGTGGCCCTGGTCCGGTCCATGCGCCAGCCCGGGTCGGCGGCGGTGGCCGAGGGCGTCGAGCTGTGGGCCACGGTGGGGCTCCATCCCCACGACGCCATCGACGGGGTCGACTCGCTGGACGACCTGCTGGCCGCCGAGCTCGGCCGGAGGCCGGGTCGGCCGTGCCGGCGCGGTCCGGGCCAGTCGGACGGGCCGAGCCGGTGGTGGTGGCCATCGGCGAGTGCGGCCTCGACTACCACTACGACCACTCGCCCCGCGCCGGTGCAGCGGGAGGCCTTCGCCCTCCAGATCGAGCTGGCCCACCGCCACGGGCTGGCCCTGGTCATCCACACCCGGGAGGCCTGGGACGACACCTTCGACATCCTGGGCGCCGCCGGGGTGCCGGAGCGGACCATCATCCACTGCTTCACCGGGGGCCCGAGCGAGGCCCGCCGGTGCCTCGACCTCGGGGCCTCCCTGTCCTTCAGCGGGGTGGTCACCTTCAAGAACGCCGACGACGTCCGGGAGGCCGCCGCCCTGTGCCCGCTGGACCGGCTGCTGGTGGAGACCGACTCGCCCTTCCTGACCCCGGTGCCCCACCGGGGAACCCTCAACGAGCCATCGAGGGTTCCGCTGGTCGGGGCGGCGATTGCCCAGGTCAAAGGGGTTGAGACGTCGCAGGTGGCCGAGGTCACGCACCCGCAACGCCCGGGCCGCGTTCGGCCTCTGAGCCCGGCCCGGCTGCGCCCGGGCCTGCCGGGCCGACCGGTCGCCGGCCCCGTCCGGGCGCGCCGGGCTCCCGGTTTGATTCTCCTGGCCGCGGCCTGTCTAACCTCTGGCCTGCGGCCGCCGTATACAGCGGTCGTTTTGCTTTGATCGTGCTCAGTGCGGCTGTCGGACGCATTGCGAGGGTCGGCTGGAGGAGTCGGCCCCAACCATCCCCGTCGGGGGTGGATCTGCACCCGAGGGGCCCGGTCCCGGAGGTGCAGCACAAGGCAGTCCCATAAGGAGAGTGGAGTCCTGAGGACGACAATCGAAAAGGGGAGCCGGCCCGGGGCCGCGCTCCTCCTGTGTGGAGCGTTGCTGATCGTGCCGCTCCTGTTGCTCCAGAACGACTCGGGCGCCTCGGCCGCACCTCACGGTGGCGGGGCCGCTCCGGGTGTCCTGGCCGCCGTCGACCACCGGCCGGCCGTCGGGCCCGTCGTGGAAGCTGGCGTCCCAGACCAGGTCGGTCCCCGGCGCCCGGCCCCGTCGTCCGCCGCCGCCGCTGCGGCTGCCGCTGTCTCCGCCGCGGCGGCGACTCCGACCACGGCACCGACCACGACCACGTCCTCCGCAGGCCACGCTGCCGGCTGCCGAGGCGGTCGAGCGGTCCGTCCCGGTTGCGGTCCCGACCACGACCACGCCGCCACCGACCACGACGACGGTGCCGCCCTCGGTGTCCGATTCCACCGAATCGGTCCACTACGGCCAGGTGACCTACTACGCCCATCCGGCCGGCACCTGCGCCAGCCCGTGGCTGCCGTTCGGCACGGTGGTCCGGGTGACCAACCCGGCCAACGGGGCCTCGGTCAGCTGCCTGGTCAACGACCGTGAGGCGGACACCGCCCGCTCCATCGACCTGGCCACGGCCACCTTCGCCGAGCTGGCCCCGCTCTCCCAAGGGGTCATCGACGCCGAGCTGAGCTGGTGACGGGCCGAGTCGTCGGGACGCCTGGCGGTGGCGGTCCGACGGCCGCAGGAAGGTGAGACACTGACCGGGTGACCCACGGGCGAGCGGAGATCCACGAGCTGCTCCTGGCCAACGACCTGCGCCCCAGCCGGGCCCTGGGCCAGAACTTCGTGGCCGACGGCAACACCGTGCGGCGGATCGTCCGGCTGGCCGGCATCACCGACGGCCGGCCGGTGGTGGAGATCGGGGCCGGGCTGGGATCGCTCACCCTGGCCCTGGTCGAGGCGGGTGCCTCGGTGACCGCGGTGGAGATCGACCGGCACGTGCTGCCCGTGCTCCGGGCCCAGGTCGAGCCGCTGGGCGTGCGGGTGGTCGAGGCCGACGCCCTGACGCTCGACTGGTCCGAGCTGCTCGGGACCGACCCGGCCGGCGTCGCCGCCGACGGTCCGTGGTCGCTGGTGGCCAACCTGCCCTACAACGTGGCCGTGCCCCTGGTGATCCGGGTGCTGGAGGAGGCGCCCCAGGTCTCCTCGCTGCTGGTCATGGTCCAGCGCGAGGTGGGGGAGCGCCTGGCCGCCGGCGCCGGTGACGAGGCCTACGGGGCGGTGTCGGTGAAGGTGGCCTACTGGGCCACCGCCACGGTGGTGGGCCGGGTGTCGGCCTCGGTGTTCATCCCCAGGCCCCGGGTGGAGTCGGTGCTGGTCCGCCTGGACCGCTGCCGGACGACGCGGACCGGGGTCCTGATCGGGGCGGCCCCGGAGACGCCGGCTACGACCGGCTGTTCTCCGTGGTGCGGGGCGGCTTCGCCCACCGGCGCAAGATGCTGCGCCGCTCGCTCGAGGACCTGGTCCGACCCGGAGGCGTTCGAGGCCACCGGCATCCGGCCCACGGCCCGGGCCGAGGAGCTCGTCCCTGGCCGAGTGGGAGCGGCTGGCCGCCTGGCAGCCCGAGCGACCGGAGCCCATCCGGCATCCGGTCCGGCCCACCGGCGACCCGGCGACCGGCCGGTGACGCCGGCGACCGGCGGACCCGGTCCGGCAGCCGTGACCGGCCGGTGGAGCTGACCGCCCCGGCCAAGCTCACCCTGTCGCTGCGGGTGACCGGCGTCGGCCCGACGGCTACCACCTGCTCGAGTCCGAGATGGTCACCCTGGACCTGGCCGACACCCTGGTGATCGGGGACGGCGACGGCCTGACCGTCGAGGAGCGTGTTCGACCGGTCCGACGGGCCGGGCCGGTGGCGGGCCGGCGGCATCGCCGCCGGACCCGACAACCTGGTGGCCCGGGCCCTGGCAGCCGTCGGGCGCACCGCCCGGTGCGATCTGGTCAAGAGGATCCCCCCGGGGCCGGCCTGGGTGGGGGATCGGCCGATGCCGCCGCCATCCTGCGGTGGGCCGGGTGCGCCGACCTGGCGCTGGCCGCCGGCCTGGGGGCCGACGTCCCGTTCTGCCTGGTCGGCGGCCGGGCCCTGGTCCGGGGCATCGGTGAGGACGTCACGCCGCTGCCCTTCGAGGATCGGCGGTTCACCCTGTTCCTGCTGCCGTTCGGCGTGGACACCGGCGCCGTCTACGGGCCTGGGACCGACTGCACCGCCCGAGGCGAGTCGGACCGGTCCGACGGGGCCGCCGGTCCGGGGCGTCAACGACCTGGAGGCGGCGGCCGTGGCCGTCGAGCCGCGTCTGGCCGCCTGGCGGGACCACCTGGACCGGCCTGACCGGACGGCGGCCATGGCTGGCCGGCAGCGGCTCGACCTGGTTCGTGGAGGGGATGCCGGACGAGCTGGGCCTCGGGGGCCGGTCGGCGGTCCGTCTCGGATCCGAGCAGGCCCGGATGGTTCCGGTGCGAACAGTGCCGGTCGCCGGTGACAGGGCGCGGCCCGACCCCGGGGCAGAGCAGGAGGAGCGTGGTAGGTGACCGACTCGCTCAGGCGAGCGGGTCGGAGGAGTCGGGCTTACTTGCCCGCCGCCCGCCGCTGCCAGCGGGTGGCCTTCAGCATCTTCTTGTGCTTCTTCTTGCGCATGCGCTTGCGGCGCTTCTTGATCAGGGATCCCATGTCGACCGGCACCCTAGCCGACCAGGGGATTTTGCGCCATGTCGGCGCCCGGCGCCGGCGCCGCGTCGGGCCTGGACGACAGCCGGGTCGCCCGGTCAGTCGTCGTCGCCGGGCTCGTCGGGGCGGGCGACCTCGGGGAGGCTGAACCGGAACACCGCCCCGCCGCCCTCGGCCTGGTAGACGTTGACGCTGCCGCCCTCGTCCCGGGCCACCTGGGCCACGATGGCCAGGCCCAGGCCCGAACCGGGCCGGCCCCGGGCGCCCGGGGCCCGGTAGAAGCGGTCGAAGATGAGGTCGACGTCGCTGTCGTCGACCCCCGGCCCGTGGTCCCGGACGATCAGGGTCCCGCTGCGAGCAGGCCACCTCGACCACCCCTCCGTCCGGGCTCCACTTGAGGGCGTTGTCGAGCAGGTTGTCCACCGCCCGCTCGATCCGGGCCGACGATCCCGACACCCAGGTGGGGGCCACCCGGGCGTCGAAGATCACGCTCTCGGCTCCGGCCGTGGGTGGTGGCCACCTCGACGGCCTCCAGGACGATCAGGTCGAGCCGGACGGGTTCGGCGGTCAGCTGGGGCTGTTCGCCCCGGGCCAGCTCGGCCATGTCGCCGACCAGGGTGGTCAGCTCGTCCATCTGGGTGAGCGACGTCGCTGATCAGCACCTCGCGCTCCTCGGGGTCCAGCTCCTCCAGCCGGCGGGCCACCTCCATGTTGGTCCGGAGGCTGGTGAGCGGGGTGCGCAGCTCGTGGGAGGCGTCCAGCACCAGCTGGCGCTGGCTCTCCCGCGAGGTGTCGAGGGCCACCAGCAGCCGGTTGAAGGCCCGCCGCAGCCGACCGAGCTCGTCGGGGCCGCCCGGGTCGAGCCGCTTGGACACGTCGGTGGTCTCGGCCAGCTCCTCCACCGTGCCGGTCAGGCTGTTGAGCGGCCGCAGCACGGTGCGTCCCACCGCCAGGCCCGAGCAGGACGGCGATGGCCACACCGACCGAGGACGATGAGCCACAGGGCGAGGGCCAGGTGGCGGAGCTCCTGGTTGACCCCGGTGAGGGGGGTGGTGATCTGGAGGGCGCCCCCGCCGGCGAGCAGGCCCACCGGGACGCCGTCGTCGCTCCGGTAGGTGAAGCCCGGCGGGAGGGCGGCCACCACCTCGCGGACGTCCAGGCCGCCCACGGTGGTCGAGAAGTAGATGTTCGGCGCCCGGCCCTGGCTGGCCGGCCGACGGACTGGACTGCCGGGGTGATGGGCAGGACCGGCGGGTCCGTCGGTGTTGAGGGTCTTGCCGTCGGCGTCGACGACCTGGATGCACGTGCCCGTCGGCCGTGGCACAGGCGTTCTCGATGGGCAGCGGCGTCTGACTGGTGAGGTACTGCTGGACCGACGGCGTTCAGGGTGGCGTCGACCGAGCCGACCAGCGAGTTGTAGGCCACGAGGTAGGTGGCGAGCGAGCCGAGGACCACCACCACCAGCACGGCGGCGGTGGCGGCCAGCACCAGGCGTCCCCGGAAGGTCATGGCCGCGCCTGCCGGCGATCGGGATCATGGCCTAGGGCTCGCGCAGGACGTAGCCGACCCCGCGGGCCGTGTGGATCAGGCGGGGCTCGCCGCCGGCCTCGGTCTTGCGGCGGAGGTAGCCGACGTAGACGGCCAGGGAGTTGGTGCCCGAGTCGAAGGTGTAGCCCCACACCCGGTCGAGGATCAGCTCGCGGGTCAGCACCTGGCGGGGATGGCGCAACAGCAGCTCGAGGAGGTCGAACTCGATGCGGGTCAGGGTGAACGGGCGGTCGCCCCGGTGGGCCTCCCGGGTGACCGGGTCGAGGCTGAGGTCGGCGAAGCGGAGCACCTCGCCGGCGTCCTCGGGCCGTCGCCGGAGGAGGGCCCGCAGGCGGGCCAGCAGCTCGGCCAGGGCGAACGGCTTGACCAGGTAGTCGTCGGCCCCGGCATCGAGCCCCTGGACCCGGTCGTTGATGGCGTCGCGGGCGGTCAGCATGAGCACCGGGGTGTCGTCGCCGGCGGCCCGGAGCCGACGGCACACGTCGAGCCCGTCGATGGTCGGAAGGCCGATGTCGAGGATGACCGCATCGGGCGGGCGGATGGCGATCTCCTCGAGGGCCTGCGGCCCGTCGGCGGCCAGGGAGACCTCGTAGCCCTCCAGGCGGAGGGCCCGGTTGAGGGCCCCACTGACCGCTGGATCGTCATCGACGACGAGGACTCTCATCGGGCCGGGAGCCTATCGGGATCGTGCCCGATTGCCGTGGCACGCTGGTCTGTCGCCGTCCTCGCCCGGGCCCTGACCGGTCCGCCCTGCGTCCCGTCGTGCTGGTACGGGCCGAGGGGTACGGATGCCCCGGAGTAGCCTGGAGCGGTCGCCGTGGTGGGTCAGGCGGCCGTTCCGAGGTAGTTCAATTGGCAGAACGCTGGCCTTTGGAGCCAGATGTTGGAGGTTCGAGCCCTCCCCTCGGAGCGTTCCGAACGGATCTCGGGTGGGGGCCGCCGGGCCCGGGGCCCGTACCCCTCGACGGGTGAATCCCGGTGACCGGTTGATCCGAGCCCCGCCTGGCTCGCGTGGTGGCTGTGGTCTACGCCGCCGTATACCCATGGGGCGGGCTGCAGCGGGAAATGGCTGGTCACAGGGATACGCTCTCCCTCTAGCCGCAAATAAATACGGCCCACGGTCTACGGCGTAGACCGTGGGCGCCGCGGGAGGTCGGAGAGCGGAGCTCCGGGACTTCAACCTGACACCGCGGCCTGACCACGAACGGAGGCCGGAATCAGCGACGTCTGCCGGCTCCGGACGGAAGTGGCGGGATCCGGACGGAAGTCGCGGGATCCGGACGGAGGTAACCGGGGGTCAGGCCCCGGACTTGCGGGCCCGGCTGCGCTGGCGCCCACGGGTGGCGCCGTCGAGGACCACCTTGCGCAGTCGCACCGCCTCCGGCGTGACCTCCACGCACTCGTCGTCGGAGATGAACTCGAGCGCCTGCTCCAGGGAGAGGAGCAGCGGGGGCGTGAGGCGGATGGCCTCGTCGGCGGAGGCCGAGCGGATGTTGGTCTGCTTCTTCTCCTTGGTCGGGTTGACGTCCATCTCCTCGTCCCGGGCGTTCTCCCCGACCACCATGCCCTCGTAGACCTCGGTGCCCGGTCCGACCAGCAGGATGCCCCGCTCCTGGAGGCTCATCAGCGTGTAGCCGGTGGTCATGCCCCGGCGGTCGGCCACCATCGAGCCGTTGCGCTTGGTCTTGAGCTCACCGTGCCACGGCTCCCACCCGTCGAAGACGTGGTGGAGCATGCCCGTGCCCCGGGTCTCGGTCATGAACTCGGTCCGGAACCCGACCAGGCCCCGGGCCGGGACCCGGTAGTCCATCCGCACCCAACCGGTCCCGTGGTTGACCATCTCGATGAGCAGGCCCTTGCGCAGGGCCATCAGCTGGGTGACCACGCCCAGGTAGTCGTCGGGGACGTCGATGGCCACCCGCTCCATGGGCTCGTTGAGCTTGCCGTCGATCTCCCGGGTCACCACCTGGGGCTTGCCCACCGTGAGCTCGAACCCCTCGCGCCGCATGGTCTCGACCAGCACGGCCAGCTGGAGCTCACCGCGGCCCTGGACCTCCCAGGTGTCGGGCCGCTCGGTCGGGAGCACCCGCAGCGAGACGTTGCCCACCAGCTCGGCGTCGAGGCGGTTGAGGATCTGGCGGGCGGTGAGCTTGGAGCCGTCGGCGCCGGCCAGGGGGGAGGTGTTGATCCCGATGGTCATGGCCAGGCTGGGCTCGTCGACGGTGATCACCGGCAGGGGCCGGGGGTCGTCGGGGTCGGCCAGGGTCTCGCCGATGGTGATCTCGGCCATGCCGGCCACGGCGGCGATCTCTCCCGGGCCGGCCTCGGCGGCGTCCACCCGGTCCAGGGCGTCGGTGACGTAGAGCTCGGTGATCTTGGTCCGCTCGATGGTGCCGTCGATCTTGCACCACGCCACGGTGGACCCCTTGCGCAGGGTGCCGTTGTGCACCCGGCAGATGGCCAGGCGACCCAGATAGGGGGAGGCGTCGAGATTGGACACGATGGCCTGCAGGGGGATGTCGGGGTCGAAGTGGGGAGCGGGGATGCGGTCCACGATGGCGGCGAAGAGCGGCTCGAGGTCGGTGCCCTCCACCCCCTGCTCGGTGGCGGCCCACCCGGCCCGGGCGTTGGAGAACAGGATGGGGAAGTCGATCTGGTGCTCGTCGGCGTCGAGGTCGAGGAAGAGCTCCTCCACCTCGTGGACCACCTCGTCGATGCGGGCGTCGGGTCGGTCGACCTTGTTGATGACCAGCACCACCGGAAGCCGGGCCTCCAGCGCCTTGCGCAGGACGAACCGGGTCTGGGGCAGGGGCCCTTCGGAGGCGTCGACCAGCAGCAGGACACCGTCGACCATGGTCAGGCCCCGCTCGACCTCCCCGCCGAAGTCGGCGTGCCCCGGGGTGTCGATGATGTTGATCTTGACCCCGTTGTGGATCACGGCCGTGTTCTTGGCCAGGATGGTGATGCCCTTCTCCCGCTCGAGGTCACCGGAGTCCATGACCCGCTCGTTGACGGACTGGTTGTCCCGGAACGCCCCCGACTGCCACAGCATGGCGTCCACCAGCGTGGTCTTGCCGTGGTCGACGTGGGCCACGATGGCCACGTTGCGGATGTCGTCTCGGGTCTCAACAGGCATAAGGGGACAAGGCTAGCTGGAGTGGGAGCCTCTTCCTCCGGCGCGCCCGCTGGTGGGAGTCGGGAGCCCTCGACTACGGGAGGGCAGCCGGAGCGTTGGCGGACTTGCTGCCTGAGTTGACGGTGAGCGCCGCCACGGACCAGGCGTTGGTGCCCGGTGACAGGTAGTAGGGCGGCGACAGGATGGACAGCCGTTGATCCCAGTTGTAGTCGTTCAGGTAGCCGCTGGTCAGCCCGGACGTACTTCCCGTTCCTTCGATGTCGGCGAAGTACTGGTCCATGGAGCCGTTGTTGGCAATGGTCCCCAGGGGAACGCCCTTGGTGAAGTTGTTGACGGCGAAGTCGTGCTGCAGCGCCAAGATCACGGCATCGAGTCGGGGGTTGGAGAGGTCGCAGGTGAGGCCTCCACCGGTCCCGCAGAGGGCGGCGTTGTTGTTCCCGCTCAACGGGTGGTTGAGGTCGACGAAGCTGGTGGCAATCAGGCCCAGGATGTCGTTGGCGGTGGCTCCGATCTGACAGGAGGATGCCCCGAAGTTGCCTGGTGGCGTGGTGCCGCAGTCGTTGTACGTGATGCTGTTGTCGATGATGACGTCGTTGGCGGCGGCCACCGTGAGCGAGCCGGACAGGCCCACATCGTTGCTCGGAGTGGTGGCGTCGTAGACCTTGTTGCCGACGATGGCGTTCCCCTCGCACTTGGGCGTGGCCGTCGACCCGAAATAGCTGCCCACGATGGTGGTGGCGGCATCCAACGGATTACTGCAGCTGCTGGCCGTCTGCACCAGGATCACTCCGTTGTTGGGCAGTTGTACAGGCTGTCCGGCAGTCTGGGGCACGCAGGGGTTGGTGTTCTTCAGGAGGTCGTTGTTCTTGTCTTCGATCACGCCGCTGACCGTGATGAGTGGAGTCTCCGGACTGTCGACGATGTACTGGCCCACACCGGAAGCATTCGTCCCGTCGAACACGATGCTGGTGGGACCGGAGTACAGGCAGCCGTTCTCGGCGGCCACCGAGGCCAATTTGTTGGTAGCGCTCACCGCGTCGGGCGGTGTTGACTGCGGCTGGTTCAGGAGCGTCTTGGCCACGTTGTAGTTGAGGGTCGGATTGCCCTGCCCGCACCCCTGGTTGGTGAAGGCATTCGGGGCCGCGGTGGTCACACCCAGCCATGGGCTGGCGGGCCCTATATTCACGCTTCCGGCCACCCCGAACGAGCAGACGAACATCGGATCGTCGGAGAAGACCGGGCCGTTGAAGACGGTACCGGGCGCGCTGTAGGCGTAGTCGCTGCCGCAACTACCTGAGTACGGGTTGGCACCGTTAAAACCGTTTCCCCACAACAGGCTGAGTGTCGAGCCCTTTTCCGATGCGGCGCTGACGGTGCAGGAGCCCTGGTTGCCCTGGGTGATGGGATCGATGATGCCGTGCACCGACCACCAGTCGTGGAGGAGGAAGGAGTTAGTGGGTTGGAAGCTCACGTTCTCATGTTGGTAGGCGAACCCGTTGGTGGCTTGGGCGGCACCGTCGATGACCGCCTTGACTAGGCCGTCGGCTGTATCGATGGAGGGATAGACGGAGAACCATTCCGTCGGCGAGCCACCCAACCCCGAGTACGGGACCTGGTTCCACTGGCCGAATTTGAATGGCTGGAGGGCGGTGCACTGGGGGGTGTTCAGGTTGGTGGTATTGCAGAGGACCAGGTTGGGATTGGTCTGGATCACGTACTCGTACTCATTGAGTCCGGCTTCGACGGCCCGGTACGCATAGTGCTCGGCCAGGTTGTTCTGAACGATGGGAAAGGTCTGCAGCGTGGTACTGACGAAGATGGCAGTACCCAGTGACATGACGAGAGTGATCCCGACCACCAGGAGGATGGCCGATTGGCCGAGCCCGTCCCGGTATCGACCCTGAGGCGAAGCGGAGAGCTGCTTTCTCGTGACACGGATGGTCGGTGTGTTCATCATCACCCCACGAAGCTCGAGTACAGCGGCGACAACGCGCTGATCTGGGTCTGGTAGGAGCCGGGAAATCCGTTGGCCGTCTGGGCCTCGACGTCCAGGCTCACTGTCTGAATGGTGTCCACCGGACAGGAGCTCGCTGTGCACGCGCTGGCCCCGAAGTTGGTCACCCAGGAGGAGGAGCCGACCGTCGAGTAGGGGATCGGGCTCGTGGTTCCGGCCAAGGTGTACTGGAAGATGGGCGACGGCGCCGTCGGGGAGCCGTTGGTCAGATTGGTGATCTGGAACACCCGCTTGGTGGCCGACGCCGCGTACTGGCACCGGGTGGAGGAGATATAGGGCGAGACGAAGTTGGGATTGGTCGATGAGCCCGGACAGGTGTGGACCGTGGGCGCTTGGACTGTGACGGTAAACGTGTAGGTCCCGACCGGGGTGGCGTTGGCGGTGGTAGTGGCGGTGACTAGGGACGGCCCATTGGCGTTGCCCTGGTTGGTTGTGAATTGCATGCAGTTAGGACCGAGGTAGAAGTTCGTCGTCGGACAGGCCGAGGTTCCGCCTGGCCCGGTGGGGCTGACGGCCGGCACTGGTATCCCGCCATTGGAGGGAGCGGGCTCGACGATGGTCCGGAAGAACTGTTCCATGGCCGTGGAGGCCGGGAGTACCTGGCGGAAGGCCGAGTAGGAGTTCTGGATCTGGGACTCGTTGGTGAAGAAGTTGTTCATCATGACGGCGGTGAACGTCAGGATCACCGAGAAGACCCCCATGGCGATGAGGACTTCGACCAGGGTCATTCCGTCACTAGAGAGGCCGTGTCGGCGACGCCGTTGCTGTTCCCGGTGATGGGCCAATCTCGATTCGATGAAGTTGCGTCTCATGGCACGATGGGAACGGCGAGCGGGTAGGGGTACGACAGGTTCGACGTGTTGTTGAGCACGCCGGTCGACGAAACGGTGACATTGGTCGTGGAAGTGGCCAGTCCGGATGTGACTGAGATCTGGTAGGTGAGCGCGGCATTGCCCAGCGGCAGGGCCGCTTCTGTGAGGCCGTCGCCCTGACTGGCCGGCAGGTTGAACACGTCTTGCGAGCAGCCCGCCGTCGTCACCTTGACCGTCACCGCAGCCCCGGCCACCGGTTGGCCGTTGACATCGACGACCCGGATGGCCAGATAGGAAAGGGGTACCGTCAGGGCGGCGTTCTGGCCCGAGAGCACCAGTGTCGAGGACAGACTGCCCGCCGCCGGTTGATCGACCGCCGTGCAGTCTCCGGCCCAGGCCGAGTATGTGGCCCCGGTGGCCCCGACGAACGGGAAGAGGTTGGGGATCACGGTCGGGTTGGCCGCCGCCGCCGTGGTGTAGGGAGTGGCGATGAACGTCCCCGCCACGCTCTGGGTATAGGCCAAGGGAAGGCCCGAGGCGCTGAGGCCGGTCTGGGTCAGGCCGGCGATCCCGGCCGGGGCAGCATTGGAGGCCTGGGTCCAGGTTGTGCCACCCGTCGTCGTGGTATAGGCGATGGGTCCGGTAGGGGTCTCCCCGGTGACCACGCAGTTGGTCGCAGTGGCGCAACCCACGCCCGAAGCGAACGATGCTGCAACGGGAAGCGTCTGGCCCGTCCATGAGCCCCCGGCGTTGGCCGATACATAGACCACCGCCCCCGAAGTGCTGGTTCCACTGAACAGGCACTGAGTGGTGGAGGTGCAGATGAGCGAGGTGATGGTGCCGATGGTGCCGGGGAAACCGCCGGGAACAGCCCAGGTGGCCCCGCCATCCGACGATACGGCGACCCCACCGGTTGTGGTGGTGCCCACTGCGGTCTCGGTAGAGGCCAGGCAGGTACCGGACTGGGTGCACCACAGGGGTCCTATGGCGACGTTGGTGGCGGTGGCCGTCGTGGGCAGGCTCCAGGTGGCTCCGGCGGTGACGGTCGAAAGGAGTGACTGGCCGGTGGCGGTGGTGACGGCAGCGGTGCACATCGCCGAAGCCCCGAGCGAGCACGAAATCGACCGGATCGAAGTGACCGCCCCTGGCACGGTCTGAGCCGCCCAGGTCGCACCGCTGCCTGACAGGACGACCCCGACCCGTGTCGCCCCGACGGTACCCGTGCCGACGGCGTAACACTGGGTGGCGGTGCTGCAGGCGGATCCGGACAACGAGACGATCGTGGTCCCGGTGATGGTCGGCAGCACATTGGTGGCCGTGGCACCCGTCGTGCTCAGCAGCGCTCCTGAGGTTCCGCCGTTGTTCCCCGTCACCACGCAGGTGGCACTGGTCGCCGGACACGTCACGCCGGTGAGTTCGGTGGTGGCGACACCCAAGGGGATGGGAATCTGGGTCAGCGTTCCACTGGACAACCCGAACATGACACCGACCGAACCAACTCCACCCGTGCCGGGTCCGAAACCGGTGATCACGCAGGTACCGCTGGTCAGACAGGCCATGCCGGTGACGCCGGTGATGACGCCGGGCGGCAGGGAGAGCGACGACCACGATCCGCTAGTGTCGGCCAGGACCAACGCTCCACCGGTCTCGCGGCCCAGGGAGTAACAGGTGGTGGTGGTGGGACAGACGACTCCGTCGGCCAGGCTGGTCTGAGAGGCGTAGCTGACGTTGATGGCGCCACCCTGGTCGTAGGCCACAGTTGCGTTGCCGGTTGCTTCCGCCGGCACCGACACATGGACGATTGTGCTCGTGTTCTCACCTGAATCGACGAAGCTGTAGGGACTCGCTGTGGGAGAACTGAGGGTCACGGTATAGGCCCCAGTGTTGGCGGCGAGGAAGATGCAGCCTCCGTCGGGCACTGTGGTCGGGGCCGTCCCGATGCCGGGGGAAGGGGAGATCGACACGTTGATGGGGTTGGCTGGCGGCGTGAAGGACTGCCCCCCGCCCGCCGCATTGTTCACCTGGACTGCCAAGAATCCGTCCGTCGGTGACAGGAGGCCGTAGGGGGGGTTGACCACCGTCGACTCCTGCACGCTGTTGCCGTCGCCCCAAGTGACGACAGCCAGCACGTTGATGATCTGGGGCACGCTCCCCACATTGCAGAGGTCACCGTTCACGCCGGTCTGGCCCCACTGCATGGTGACGTTCACGGTGAATGTGGTGCCGCCGATGGAGGCCGACACCGTCTTCACGACGCTACCGTTGGGTATGGGGAAGGTTCCGTCGCTGAGGGCCAGATTGTCGTAGTACGAGAGCCAGTGTTCGGCTACGCCGACGGCGGCGATCTGATTGCGGGCCTGGGACGACTGCTGGAAGATGCTGGTCACCACATAACCGAGCGGGAGCATGGTGGCGGCGAGGATCATCAGCGCCACCATGACCTCGATCAGGCCGAATCCCTCGTCGCCGCGCCGGAGGCGCGCCCGACCCCTGAAATCGCGTCGATGTCGTCGAGAGTGGTCCACAGGCCCTTGTTGTCGGCCGATTAGGGCGCGTTCTATAGCGAAACCGTCGATTCCAATCCGGTCGGGGCGGCGCCCACGTCCCGTCGACCGAAGTTTCTGTGACTTCCCCTGCCCAGGTGTCGGTTTCATAACGCTGAGTGTCAGGATATTTGCTGCCCAGGCGCCGTTCCTAGACGTGATTCCACCTGGACCAGCACCTTTTCAGGGGCTCAGCCCCGGCCAGCGGCAGTGGGGTGGTGGATTCCGATCACACGGAGTGGTCGAATTTAGACCCAACGCAGGGGGCCCGAGAGGATTCAGTACGACTTGGGCAGCCCCAGGGAGTGCTGGGCCACGAAGTTGAGGATCATTTCGCGGCTGACCGGGGCGATGCGGAGGAGCCGGGCCATTCCCCACAGGTCGGCCAGGCCGTACTCGGAGGACATGCCGTTGCCCCCGTGGGTCTGGATGGCCTGGTCCAGGGTGGCCAGGGCGGCCTCGGCCCCGGCGTACTTGGCCATGTTGGCCGCCTCGCCGGCCGCCGCGCTCTCGCCGTCGTGGTCGCACAGCCACGCCGCCTTGTCGGTCATCAAGCGGGCCAGCTCGACCTCGATCTTGGCCTTGGCCAGGGGGTGGGCGATGCCCTGGTGGCGACCGATGGGCGTTCCCCACACCTCCCGGCTCTTGGCGTACTCGGCCGCCTTGGCCAGCGCGTAGCGGGCGATGCCGTTGGCGGTGGCGGCCGACAGGATCCGCTCGGGGTTGAGCCCGAAGAACACCTGGCGCAGACCCTCGCCCTCGGCGCCGATCAGCCGGTCCGCCTCCACCTGCACGTTGTCGAAGAACAGGGTGTACTGCTTCTCCGGGGCGACGATCTCGACCGGCAGCACCTGCTTGTCCAGTCCCGGGGTGTCGGTGTCCACGACGAAGAGGGAGAGCCGGCCCCTCCCGGTGTCGGGGTCGACGCCCGAGCGGGTCACCACCAGGATGGCCTGGCACTCGTCGACACCGGAGATGTAGTACTTCGACCCGTTGAGGCGGTAGATGTCGCCGTCCTTGGTGGCGGTCAGCGAGAGGTTGTGCGAATTCGAGCCGGCATCGGGCTCGGTGATGGCGAAGGCCATCTTGAGCTGCCCGGTGGCGAATCCGGGTAGCCAGCGCTGCTTCTGGGCCTCGGTACCGAACTTGGCGATGATGGTGGCGCAGATGGCCGGCGACACCACGATGACCAGCAGCGGACAGCCGGCCGCGGCCAGCTCCTCCTGGACGGCGGCCAGCTCGGTGATGCCGCCACCACCACCGCCGTACTCCTCGGGAACGTTGACCCCGAGGAAGCCGGCATCGCCCACCGCACTCCACAACTCGTCGGTGCGCTCGTCGGCGTGGGCCTTGGCCACGTAGTACTCGTGCCCGAATTTGGAGGCGATGGAGCTGACAGCTTCCCGCAGCATCTGCAGTTCGTCGGGTTCGATGAAGTCCATGGGTCTGCTCCTCGTGGCGTCGGGCGAGGTGGGGGTCTGGGCTGTGGGGTCGAGCTGTGGGCCAGGTCGGGCTGAGGGTTCAGGCCCCCTCGGGTACCAGTCCGACCGGGATCTCGACCACTCGGGACCGCAGGTACTCACCCAGTCCCTTGGCCTGGGGATCGGGTCTGGTGGAAGAGGCTACGCCCTCGCCGAGCAGACCCACCACCACGAAGTTGAGGGCGGACAGGTTGGGGAAGGCGTAGCGCCGGATCTCGAGGTCGTCCGCCTCGGGCAGCAGGGCCCGGAACCGGTCGAGGGTGAGGTAGGAGTCGAGCCACAGCCAGGCCGGCGCCGAGCGCGCCCACAGGCCGGCGTTGGCGTTGCCCCCCTTGTCACCGGACCGGGCCCCGATGATGGTGCCGAGGGGGAGGCGGACGGTGGTCTCGGGGTCGAGGTGCGTGCCGCCGCTGGTGGGGTTGGGGTTGGCGGGAGGGGGCGGGTGGGGGTGGCGGCCGGTGGTCGGGGTGGCCGTCGCGGTCGCCGTCGCAGGCTCGGGCGACGCGGGGGTCGTGGCCTCCTCGGCCAGATAGGCGGTGTGGGGAACCGGTAGGCGACGGCCGTCGGCGTGGATGGTCTCGGGCACCACCAGTCCGGCCGGGACCAGGGCCGGCCAGTAGACGCCGTAGACGGATCCCGGACCGGGAGGGGCGGTCAGGTGCAGTCCGGGGTAGCCGGCCAGCGCCAGCTCGGTGGCGGCGTTGGAGAAGTTCCGGCCCACCCGGTCGGCTTCGGTGTCCTTCACGGTGACCCGGAGCTGGGCCGTGGCCGCCACGTTCAGCGGGGCGTCGGCCTTGTCCGAGCGGATCAGCCGGGCATCGAACTCGCCGAACCGGTCGAAGGCCCCGTCGCCGCCGAGGGCCCGTTCCAGGGAGCGCAGGGTCATGTCCGCCTTGGCCTCGATGTCCAGCCCGGTGAGGACGAAGGTCATGGTGTTCCGCCAACCACCGAGCAGGTTGAGACACACCTTGACCTCGGGGGGGGCGGGAAGGCCCCGGGCCCCCGAGACGCGCACCCGGTCGGGAGCCTGCTGCTCGACGGTGATGGTGTCGAAGCGGGCCACCACGTCGGTGTTGGGGTACTCGGGGCCGGCGATCTCGTAGAGCAGCTGGGCCGTCACCGTCCCGACCGACACCTCGCCGCCGGTGCCGTCGTGCTTGGTGATGACCGACGAGCCGTCCTCCTCGACCTCAGCGATGGGGAAGCCCGGATACTCCACCCCCTCCACCTCGGAGAAGAAGGCGTAGTTGCCCCCGGTGGCCTGCGGGCCGCACTCGATGACGTGACCGGCCACCACGGCCCCGGCCAGCCGGTCCCATTCGGTCGGACCCCACCCGTGGTGCCAGGCCGCCGGGCCCACGACCAGGGAGGCGTCGGTGATCCGAGGGCAGACCACCACATCGGCGCCGCCGTTGAGGGCCTCCACGATGGGCCACGCCCCCAGGTAGGCGTTGGCCGAGATGACCTCGCCCGAGGCATCAGCCAGCGGCTGTCCGGTGTCGAGATGGGCCAGTCGATGGCCGTCCCGGCCCAGCTCGGGGAGGCGGGGAAGCAGGTCGTCGCCCACCACATGGGCCACCCGGACGTGGAGCCCCAGCCGGTCGGCCAGCGCCCGCACCTGATCGGCGAGGCCGGACGGATTGAGCCCTCCGGCGTTGGTCACCACCTTGATGCCCCGGTCGGCACAGGTGCCGAGCACCTCCTCCATCTGGGTGAGGAAGGTATGGGCCCATCCCCGGGACGGATCCCGCTGGCGTCCCTTCCACAGGATGAGCATGGTCAGCTCGGCCAGCCAGTCGCCGGTCAGCACGTCGATGGGACCGCCCTCGACCATCTCCCGGGCCGCCGAGAGCCGGTCGCCGTAGAACCCCGAGCAGTTGGCGATGCGCAGCGGTGCGGCCATCAGCCGGACTGAGGGCCGGCGTGGGCGTCGGCGTCGGTGTCGCCATCGGCGTCGGCGTCGGCGTCAGCGGGATCATCGTCGGCCTCGATGACCACCAGCACCCGACCGGTCTCCACCTGATCGCCCTCGGCCACGGACACCGAGGACACCGTGCCGGCGGTGGCGGCGTGGACGGCGTGTTCCATCTTCATGGCTTCCAGCACCACCAGGAGCTGACCGGCCACGACGGTATCGCCCACCGACACCGGGACCCGGACCACGCCCCCGGGCATCGGGGCCAGGGCCGACCCGGCCGCCACCTGGTCTGTGGTCAGCGGGAAGCGGTCCTGTTCGAGCAGGGCCGAGCTGCCGTCGGGGCCGTCGACACAGGCCAGGCGGCCGAACTGCTCGACCACGTACCGACGGGTCAACCCCTCGGTGGTGAGGACGACCGAGCCCGGGCCGGCCACCGCCTGGTCGACCTCGACGGGCTCACCTCCCACGGTCACCTCGGCCAGTCCCGATCCGAATCGGTCGAACCGGTAGCCCACGGTGATGACCTCGTCCCCGTGGATGTACGTCACCTCCTGGGGGGCCGAGGCGTTGTTCCGGAACCCCGACGGCACGCCGGTCTGCACGGTGGCGCCGGCCCGGCGCCGGGCCTGGGCCGCCAAGGCGGCGGCCAGGGCATGCCTGCGCACCCCCTCCGGCAGGGTCAGGGGGGCAGCCAGGACCTTGAGGCCGTGCCGGTCGAGGAACCCGGTGTCGGTCTCGCCGGCCAGGAACCCGACATGGCGGAGGGTGTGGACCAGCAGGTCACGGTTGGTGGTGACCCCGTGGATGCGGGCCCGGGCCAGCGAGGCGGCCAGGGTGGAGGCCGCCTCGAGTCGGGTGGGGGCGTGCACGATGACCTTGGCCAGCATGGGGTCGTAGTGGGGGCTGACCACGCTGCCCGACTCCACCCCGCTGTCCACCCGCACCACGCTGTCCAGCTGGGCGGTGCTGTCGACGGGCACGGCCCGGTCCAGTTGCTCGGATACGGCCCCGCCCACCTCGAACCGGTGGAGGGTTCCCGTGGAGGGCAGCCAGTCCTGGGCCGGGTCCTCGGCGTAGAGGCGGGCCTCGATGGCGTGGCCCTGGGGGCCGAGGCCCACGGCGTCGTCGACCTCGGCCGGCATGGGCACGCCGCTGGCCAGCAGCAGCTGGAGGCGGACCAGGTCCAGTCCGGTGACGGCCTCGGTGACCGGGTGCTCCACCTGCAGCCGGGTGTTCATCTCGAGGAAGTAGGGATCGCCGTCGTGGTCGAGCACGAACTCCACGGTCCCGGCGTTGACGTAGCCCACGGCCTCGGCCGCCGCCACCGCCGCTTCCTCCAGCCGGGTGCGCAGGGCCGGGGTGACCACCGGGGACGGCGCCTCCTCGATGATCTTCTGGTGCCGTCGCTGGATGCTGCACTCCCGCTCGAACAGGGCCACGGTGCGGCCGTAGACGTCGGCCAGGATCTGCACCTCAATGTGGCGGGGATCCCGGATGTAGCGCTCGAGGAAGACGGTGCCGTCGCCGAAGGCCGCCTCGGCCTCGCGCCGGGCGCTCTCCACGGCCTGGCGCAGGCTGACCGGCCCGCCCACGATGCGCATGCCCCGCCCGCCCCCGCCGGCCGAGGCCTTGACCAGCAGCGGCCACCCCAGCTCGTCGATCTCGTCGTCCTCGGGGAGCCCCTCCCCCTCCAGGGTGAGGGAGGGGAGCGTGGGTACGCCGGCCGCCCGCATGAGCTCCTTCGAGCCGACCTTGCTGCCCATGGCGTCGATGGCCGCCGGTGGCGGTCCCACCCAGAGGAACCCGGCTCCCACCACCACCCGGGCGAAGTCCCCCGACTCGGACAGGAACCCGTAGCCGGGATGGATGGCGTCGGCCCCGGCCCGGGAGGCGGCGTCGAGGATGAGGGCCGAGCGCAGGTAGGTCTCGGACGGTGCGACACCGGGCAGCCGCACGGCCACGTCCGCATCGTGGACGTGGGGACTGTCGGCGTCGGCATCGGAGTGGACGGCCACGGTCGCTATGCCCATGGCCCTCGCCGTGCGCATGATGCGCCGGGCGATCTCGCCCCGGTTGGCCACCAGCAGGGTGCGGATGGGCGTGATGGTGAGGGAGGGGACGGTCACGGGGTCGGGGTCGGGGTCACGAGGTCGGCGCGGTGGGTCACGAGGTCGGCGCGGTGGGTCACGAGGTCGGCGCGGTGGATCACGAGGTCGGCGCGGTGGATCACGAGGTCGGCGCGGTGGGTCACGGTGTCGGTCGGGGTCACGGCCGGAACACGCCGTAGCCGCGCGTCCCGGTGATGGGTTGGTTGTCGATGACCGAGAGGCACATCCCGAGCACGGTCCGGGTGTCCCTCGGGTCGATGATGCCGTCGTCATACAGCCGGCCGGACAGGAACAGGGGCAGCGACTCCGACTCGATCTGGGCCTCCACCATCGCCCGCATGGTGGCGTCGGCCTCCTCGTCGAAGGGCACCCCCTTGGATGCCGCCGACTGGCGGCTCACGATGGACAGCACCCCGGCCAGCTGGGCCGGCCCCATCACCGCCGTGCGGGCGTTGGGCCACGAGAACAGGAACCGGGGGTCGTAGGCCCGTCCGCACATCCCGTAGTTGCCGGCACCGTAGGACGCCCCGATGTTGAGAGTCAGATGGGGAACCGACGAGTTGGACACGGCGTTGATCATCATGGCCCCGTGCTTGATGATCCCCTTCTGCTCGTACTCCTTGCCCACCATGTAGCCGGTGGTGTTCTGAAGGAAGACCAGGGGAACATCGATCTGGTTGGCCAGCTGGATGAACTGGGTGGCCTTGTGGGCCTCTTCGGAGAACAGCACGCCCCGGTGGTTGGCCAGGATCCCTACCGGATACCCGTGGATGGAGGCCCAACCGGTGACCAGGCTGGAACCGTAGAGCGGCTTGAACTCGTCGAATCTGGACCCGTCCACCACCCGGGCCAGGACCTCGCGCGGATCGAAGGGGACCTTGGGGTCGGCCGAGGCGATGCCCAGCAGCTCGGACGGGTCGTGGACGGGCTCGTCGGCCGGCTGGGTGGGACCGGCACCCCTCTTGGTGCGGTTGAGGCGACTCACGATCTGGCGGCCCAGCCGGATGGCATCGACCTCGTCGGTGGCCAGATAGTCGGCCAGGCCCGAGATGCGGGCGTGCATGGACGCCCCGCCCAGCTCCTCGTCGGTCGACTCCTCGCCCGTGGCCATCTTGACCAGCGGTGGTCCACCGAGGAAGACCTTGGAGCGCTGGTCGATCATGACGATGTAGTCACTCATCCCGGGAACGTAGGCGCCGCCGGCGGTGGAGTTGCCGAAGACGAGGGCCACGGTCGGCACCGCCGCCGCCGAGCTTCGGCTCAGGTCGCGGAAGGCCCGTCCCCCGGGAATGAAGAGCTCGGCCTGGGCCGGGAGGTCGGCCCCGCCCGACTCCACCAGATTGATGACCGGCAGTCGGTTCTGCAGGGCGATGTCCGAGGCGCGGGCACCCTTGCGGAAGGAGAACGGGTTCATGGCGCCGCCTCGGACCGTGGGATCGTGGGCGCTGATGAGACACTCCACCCCCTCGACGATGCCGATGCCGACGATGGAGGACGCACCCACGTGGTACTCGGTCCCCCAGGCGGCCAGGGCGCACAGCTCCAGAAACGCGGTGTCCCGGTCGAGAAGCAGCTCGATGCGCTCGCGGGCCAGGAGTTTGTCCCGCTCCTTGTGCCGGGCCACGTAGCGCTCTCCGCCTCCGGCCCTGGCTTCGGCCAGTTGCTCGTCGACCTGGTGCACGGCCTCGGTGAGGGCGCGGGCGTTGGCCCGGAAGCTGTCCGAGTTCGGGTCGATGGTGGTGGCGAGGACGGGCATGGGTGGGGGCTGGGGCCGGCGGGTGGTGGCTTGCCGGTGGTGTCGGTGGTGTCGGTGGTGTCGGTGTTTCCGGTGCTGGTGTAGTGCCGATCCGGTGTCGTTGTCGAACCGGGTCAGTCTCGTGTCTGGGTCGTGTCGGGGTCGAGCCGGCGTGGTGTTCCGGTGCTGGTGTGGGGCCCCATGTCGCATCGGAGGGGCCGACGTGGGAAGAATAGGCCCATGACCTGTGCACCGCGTGACGGAAGGGACCGACAGTTCGGGGCCGACGGGAACGGGGCCTGCCCGTGGTGATTCGCACCTACCCCCAGGCGCCGGCCGACGAGTGGGACGACGACCTCGTTTCCACCCCGGGCGTCCGCGCCGCGGGGTCACCGGTGCCCGGGCGCCAGCTGTCGGCGGTGGTTTTGGCAGCGGGCGAGGGCACCCGGATGCGCTCGGCCCGTCCCAAGCCCCTGCACCGTCTGTGCGGACGTCCCATGGTCCTTCACGTCCTCGACGCGCTGGCCCAGCTGTCGGTGACCCGGGTGGTGGTGGTGGTGGGGCACCGGGCCGAGTGGGTGACCAAGACCCTGGTCGAACACGCCCCACCGGGAATGGCCATCGAGTTCGTGGAGCAGGTGGAGCAGCGGGGCACCGGGGACGCCATGGCGGTGGCCCTGACCGGCCTGCCCGACGACGAGGGCAGCGATGACGGCGACGTGGTGGTGCTCCCCGGTGACACGCCCCTGCTCCGGCCGGCCACCCTGGCCGCCCTGGTGCACCAGCACCGGACGTCGGATGCGGCCGCCACCCTGCTGACCACGGAGCTCCACGATCCCACCGGGTACGGTCGGGTGGTGCGGGGCCGGGACAACTCGGTGGCCCGGGTGGTGGAGCATGGGGACGCCACCGACGAGGAGCTCGAGGTGACGGAGGTCAACACCTCCATCTACTGTTTCCGCCGCAGCGTGCTGGCCCCCTCCCTGCGACGGTTGAGCCCGGCCAACGCCCAGGGTGAGTACTACCTGACCGACGTGGTCGGCGTGCTGTATGAGGCCGGCCACAAGGTGGGGTCGGTGGTGGTGACGGACACCATGGAGGTGGCCGGCGTCAACGACCGGGCCCAGCTGGCCATCGCCGAAGCCGAGCTCCGCGATCGGATCAACGAGCGGTGGATGCGGCGGGGCGTGACTATGTGGGACCCGGAGCGGACCTACATCGACGTGGAGGTGGTGGTGGAGCCGGACGTGGTGCTGCTGCCCGGTGTCATCCTGCAGGGCTCCTGTGTCATCGGCACCCACGCCGAGATCGGCCCGGAGGTCCACCTGGTGGACACGGTGGTCGGCGAGGGAGCCAGGGTGGCGTCGAGTGTCTGCCGCCGTTCGGTCATCGGGGCCGACGCCCGCATCGGGCCGTTCGCCGTACTGGACGAGGGGACCGAGGTGCCGCCGGGTGGGGTGGTCGGTCGGGACGGACCGGTCGGCGGCTCCGGCGGTGGTCCGGTCGGCGGTTCCGGCGGTGGCCAGGGCGTTGGTCCGGTCGGTGGCCTGCCGGGCGATCGGCCAGGTGCCCAGTCGGGCCATCAGTCAGGCGTTCAGCCGGGTGATCCGGCCCGTGGGGGGGAGTAGCGTCTTGGGTATGGAATTCACCCCCCGCCGCCGTCTGGAACTGGTGTCGGGCCGCTCGCACCCCGAGCTGGCCCGGGACGTCGCCGAGCAGCTGGGGGTGACACTGGGCGAGGCCAATCTCCGGGAGTTCGCCAACGGGGAGATCCACTGCCGGTTCGACACCTCCATCCGGGGCAGTGACGTCTTCATCATCCAGACCCACTGCGGGCCGGTCAACGACTCGTTGATGGAGCACCTGATCATGATCGACGCGGCCAAGCGGGCCTCGGCCAAGCGGATCACAGCGGTATGCCCCTACTACGGCTACTCCCGACAGGATCGCAAGGCCTCGGGACGGGAGCCCATCACGGCCAAGCTGGTGGCGGACATGCTCTCGGTGGCCGGCGCCGACCGGGTAGTCAGCGTCGACCTGCACTCCGGTCAGATCCAGGGATTCTTCAACGTCCCCTTCGATCATCTGACGGCGGCCCCGGTGCTGGTCGACTACCTGCGCACCCAGCGCAATGACGACCTGGTGGTGGTGGCGCCCGACGCCGGTCGGGTGAAGGTGGCCGAGCGGTTCAGCCAGCACCTCACGGCCGACCTGGCCGTGGTGCACAAGCGCCGCCTCCGGGGCGTGGCCAACCAGGTGGAGGCCCTCCACGTGGTCGGTGACGTCCAGGGCCGCCAGTGCGTGCTGATCGACGACATGATCGACACCGCCGGCACCATCGTGGCCGCCGCCGACCTGCTGATCGAGCGGGGCGCCGCCGAGGTGTGGTGCATGGCCACACACGCCGTGCTCTCCGACCCGGCAGTGGACCGTCTGAAGAACTCGTCCCTGACCAAGGTGGTGGTGACCGACACCCTCCCGGTGGCCCAGGACCGACGGTTCGACAAGCTGGAGGTGCTGTCGGTGGCCAAGCTCATCTCGGATGCCATCTATGCCGTGTTCGAGGACACGTCGGTCTCGGAGATCTTCGGCGGGGAGAATCTGGCCTGATCATCGTTCATGGGCAGGGGAGGGAACGAGTCGGGTCGAGCTGGAGGGATCGGTGGTGATCCGTTCGGTGATGTTCGACTTCGGCGGTGTGATCACCTCGAGCCCTTTCGAGGCCTTCGCCCGCTATGAGCGGGACACAGGACTGCCGGAAGGCTTCATCCGTCTGGTCAACTCCACCGACCCCGACACCAATGCCTGGTCCCATCTCGAGCGAGGCCGACTGGATGTGGCCGGGTTCGCAACCGCCTTCGAGGAGGAGGCCCTCCGTCTCGGCCACCGGGTGGACGGTCGCCAGGTGCTCGGCATGCTCTCGGGCGATATCCGCCCGGCCATGGTGGAGGCGGTGCGCCGGTGCACCCAGCACTTCGCCACGGCGTGCGTCACCAACAACTTCGCCCTGGAGGATGTGGCCACGCCTCCGGAGGTGCTGGCCATCTTCGAGTTGTTCGACGTGGTGGTGGAGTCGAGGGTGGTCGGGATTCGCAAGCCCGACCCCCGCTTCTACGAGATGGCGTGCGAGTTGGTGGGGGTCTCGCCCGACGAGGTCGTCTACCTCGACGATCTCGGTATCAACCTGAAGCCGGCCCGGGCCATGGGCATGCACACCATCAAGGTGACCGAGCCGGACGCGGCGCTGCGCGAGCTGTCGGCGGCGACGGGACTGGCCTTCGGCGACAGGGGAGCGGGACGGGACTGATCCCGTCGGCGACCGGCCTCGACCTCCGGCCACGACAGGGCCTCCGGTCCTCGGCCGGTGGTGCGGGCGCGCTCGAGGGCGGGCCCAAACCTCACTCCTCTAGGTCGAACAGGGGTGGGCTGGTGCCGGGGGGTGGGACGGGAGGACGGGGTTCGGCCCCGGTCCTGGCCTTGCGCCTCCGTTTGGGCCGTGTCGTTTCCTTCGGGGTGTCGGGTGGGATCCACTCCCACCCCCCGGGGCCCTTTTGAAGCACATAGCCCTGGTGGGTGCGCTGGCGGTGGTGGCGGGTGCAGATCCGGGCCAGGTTGTCGAGGGTGGTGAGACCACCGTGGGCGAAGTCCTTCACCCAGTGGTCGGCCTCCAGGCCCAGGCGGGCGTCACAGCCGGGCACCACACACCTCGGGTCCCGGAGGAGGAGGCCGGCCCGGACGTCACGGTGCTGGTGGCGACCGGGTGACCATACCGAGTGGACGTCGGTGGCACTGGTGACGAACACCTGGAACAGGCAGTCACCGAGGAGCTCTTGGGCCCAGGCCACCGACACCGGTCCCACCCCGGCGATCTCACAGCGGCCCCCGGGTCCGACCTTCCCCCGGCGCAGGGTGTCGAGGTCGATGATCACGTTGAGCTTGGCCCCGGGCTGGGGGGTGCGCACCGGGGGGACGGCCGCTTCGGGATCGCCGGTGTCGGCCCCGGCGGCCGCTGTGAGATCGCCGGTGCCGGGATGGGCCGCCTCGGCCCGCTTCGGGCTTAGGGGGCCGAGGAACGTGCCGGTGATGAGGGCGTAGAGGGCATCGGCCCGGTAGTTGTCGGCGGTCTCGAAGCGGCCCTCGGCTTTGGCCTGGCGGTACTGGCGGTCGGCCTGGGCGTCCAGGCACGCCTTGACCTCGGCCCCGACCTCGGGGGTGAGGGTGGCCCGGAGGCCGAAGGACCCGTCGTCGTCGATGTAGTCCCGACAGCTCCGGTTCTGGTGCAGGCGCCGGTGGTGACGGGCGGCGTCCTCGGTCGAGCGTCCCTCGGCTCGGGCCCGTTGGCACCGCTCCTTGTGCTCGGCGTCGGTGTCGGTCTGTGCCCCTTGGACCAGGTCCTCTTCCCGGTCGGGGTTGATCCGGGCCGCCTCGGACACCCGTTGGGCCCGACGTCTGGAGATCCGGCCCCCCCGGAGGGCCTCGTCGATGGCGGGCTGGTCGGCCAGGTTCTCTCCCAGCCGCACCGTGTCCTTCGACTCCCCCACCGAGTCCCCGGTGGCAGCGGCGATGTACTCGGCCGCCGAGCGGTGCCCGGTGCGGGTGTGGATGTTGGAGCCGGCCACCCGGGCCGCGGCCAGGGTCTTGCCGGCCATGGCGGTCCGTTCCATCTCGGTGAAGAACTTGAGCAGGGTGACCGAGTCGTCCCCCGAGTAGCGCCCGGCCTCGTAGCCGGAGACGAAGGCCTTCAGGACCTCACCGGCGGCCCGGGTGCAGGCGAAGTCGGGGCCGGTGTCAGAACCGGTGCCGGGACCGGTGTCGGGACCGGTGCCGTTCTGCTCGGTGTCGGGGGCCGTCACTGCCATGGGAACAGTGAACCAGGGGGGTGTGACAGTCACGCAAAATACACAGAAGATCACAGAGAGTGGGGAGTTCCAGAGGAGCGTGTTTGGCCGGGGGCGAAGCGGGAAGAAAAAAGGAGCATCGATCCCGGAGCCGGTGTCCGCCGACCGGTTCCGGGATCGAGCCACACAGACCGGACCCCGGCCCGGCGGCTCTGTCGGCTTGGGTGTGGCCGACCCCTCCGGTGCCCTGTGGCCGTTCGCCCGTGGCCTCGTCTAGCATGGTGGGCCGTCAGCAGCGATCCCGGGTAACGGTGATCGGCACACACCTTCCTTCCGTCCGGCGCTGCGCCCGTATTCGCATCTTCCGAGGAGTTCCCGCATGCCCGAAGTCACGCTCACCGCCGAAGCCGGACGCCCGACCGGATCGAGCGCGACGCGCCGTCTGCGCTCCCAGGGCAAGATCCCCGGTGTGGTGTACGGACACGGGTCCGATCCCATTCCGGTGGCGGTCGTGGCCCGGGAGTTCCAGGTGGCGCTGTCGGGTGAGGCCGGGCTCAACACTCTCCTCTCCCTCGAGGTCGGCGGGAACAACTTCCTCACCCTGGCCCGTGACATCCAGCACCACCCGTTCAGGAACGTGGTCACCCACGTGGACTTCCAGATCGTGCGCCGGGACGAGGTGATCTCCGCCGAGATCCCGATCAACCTGATCGGCGAGGCCATCGAGGTCCAGCACGGCGACGGCATCGTCGACCAGCAGCTGTTCGCTCTGCAGATCAAGGCCAAGCCGGCTGACATCCCACCGTCGGTCGACCTCGACATCTCCGAGCTCACCATCGGGGCCTCCCTCCACGTCTCGGACATCACCATTCCCGGCGGGGTGGAGCTCGAGACCGACGTCGAGGCCACCGTGGTGGCCGGGCAGCCCCCGCGGGTCCAGACCACCGACGACGCCGAAGCCGAAGCGGCCGCCGAGGCCGCCGGGGAAGCGGCCGGCGATGCCGGCGAGGCCGCCGACGCCGGTTCCGGCTCGGACGCCCCCGACTCCTCGGAAGGCTAGGCCCTGCTCCGCAGGAGGGGGGCACCGTCAGAACCACGGAGGGGCACGCCGGCCGACCTGCTGGTGGTGGGTCTGGGCAACCCCGGTATCGAGTTCGTCAACACCCGTCACAACGCCGGGGCCGAGGTGGTGGCGGCACTGGCCGAGCGTCATCAGGGACGTCTGCGCCCGGAGAAGGGACTCCACGCCGAGGTGTGCGAGGTCCGGATCGGTGGCCTACGCATCCTGCTGGCCGTCCCCACCACCTTCATGAACGAGTCCGGACAGTCCGTGGCGCCCCTGGTGCGGCGGGCCGGCCTCGACCAGACCGATGCCGACGGACCGGGTGGACCCCTGGGCGAGCGGCTCATCGTGGTCCACGACGAGCTGGACCTGCCGTCGGGACGGGTCAAGATCAAAGCCGGCGGGGGCAACGCCGGCAACAACGGCCTCAAGTCGATCGAGAGCCACCTCCACACCAACCGGTACCTCCGGGTCCGGGTGGGGATCGGTAAGCCCCCCGGTCGCCAGTCCGGTGCCGACTACGTGCTGAAGCGCCCGGGAGCGGCTGAACGGGCCCTCCTGGATGTGGCCATCGAGGAGGCCGCCGATGCGGTGGAAGCGATCATCACCGACGGCCTGCCGGCGGCCATGAACCGGGTCAACGCCTCGGACGGAGGAGCGTCGGCGCCGGGCGACCCGGAGTGAGCGGCGGCGACTGGTTCCGTCGGGCCACGGCCGTCCAAGCCGAGCCCCACGTCGACCAGCGAGGGTTACTGGAGGAGTGCGGGGACGTCTGGGACGGGGCCGACCGGCTGGTGGCCCCGTCGCGGCAACTGGCCCTGGTGCCGCGCTCCTGACCGGCAGGGGAACCGGCGGTTGGGCGGTCGGCTACCTCGGGTCCGGTGGGTCAGGCCCGATCAGGACTCCGTGTGGTGCGGCGATCCGAACAGCATGGCCAGGGTATCGATGCCGCCGTTGCGGTTGACGTCGTCGACGAGCGCCTCTACGGCCTCCGGGTCAGTCGCGTCGATGCCCCGTTCGATGATGGTCATAGTCATCATCTTGGCCGGACCCCACGAGGCGGGGTCGCCGGCCAAGATGATCATGGCCTGACCGTGCTGGCGCGCGGCGGTGACGGCCTCGCCGATCGACTCGTCGGGAATTCCCCGCTGGCGCCCGGCGAACCGGATCCAAGCCACCAGCACGTCGGTCAGCAGCGCGAAGGCGTCCTGGTCGGCGGCGATCCGGCGCGGGGCCCAGTCGAGACAGAACAGCTCCACCATGACCGGGCTGAACCGGAGGGTGGCGCCCAGCACATGGTCGAGGGAGAACGCCATCACCTCCGAGGCCAGGTAGGCGACCGTGGCGGCGGCCCGGTCGTCGTGCCCACCCACCGGCCCGGCCAGGGCGACGGCATCATCCGAACGGAGGAACTCGGCCAGGAGCAGCTTGCGCTGTTCGTCCCTCCGCCGCACGGCGTCCCAGTCCGTGTCGACCCCGACCCCGACCCCTTCGATCCCGAAGCTGCCGACCGCAGAGGTGTCCCGGTCCGACTCGGCGCCGATGGCGTCGGTGGCATCGATGGCATCGGTGGGCAGCCAGGCCAGCCGGGTCTCGATCAGGGCCCGCAGGTGGTGCACGTCGGGGGTGACCGGAGCTCCGGCCGAGGCATCGGTGAGCGCCAGGGAGTGGCGCCAGCGGGATGCCGCCTCGGCCAGGCCGATGGGACGGAACTGGACGCCCGGGGCGGTGGCATAGGCACGGAGAGCCGACACCACCTCGTCGATGTCGGCGGCGAGGGCGAAGGCGTCCTTGGCCACGCCGCCCAGGTTGTGGTCGACATACAGGCCCACCACGTCGGGACCGGCGGGGCCGGCGAAGCCCACCATCACCGTGACCCCGTCGTCATGTACGGGATCGTTCGACAGCCAGGCCCCGGTGGGTGAAGAGTGTCGCACCAACGAGGTCCACGCCGGCTCGGTCACGCCGTTGGCCGCCATGCGGTCGGCGGCCAGTCGGGCCCGGGACCGATAGGGCTCGGGTACCACCGCGGCCAGGCTCCTCAACACCGCCAGCGCTACGGGGGAACTCCGGGCCGAGGCGTAGGAGATGAGGCCGCCGGCGAACACCACCTCGGGGTCCAGCTCGCCGAGCTGGCACCGCCGGCAGATGGACCACAGCTCCGAGGCCCAGGCTTCGACGGCCAGGGGAGTGGCCTCGCCGAGCAGGTGCTCCGGGGCCCCTCGCATGAGGCAGGCGAACACGCCCTCCAGCTCCAACTGCTCGGCCGCAGTGAGACGTCGGTCGCCCGGGTGAGGCGTGGGGAGGGAGGCCGTAGGCGCGGCCGAGGCCCCGGGGTTGTGCCGTACATTCTTCCTGCTGCGTTTCCGGCGCCGTTCTACCATTGCTTCCGCCTTGTGCTGCTGCCTCGCCTGGCCCCGAATTTAGGGCTTCCAGTATCCAGAACGGTGGATGACAGCGGGGCCCACGACCGGGTCCGACACGCTCGATCGGGTGCCCGCCGCCGGCACACCGGGGGCCGTCCGCCGACCCGGGGGACATCCTAACGTCCGGCCGGCCCACGGTCCCAGCCGACAGGACCGCCGGCCCCGGTACCCTGAGCGGGTGAGCCTCCGCTCGCTTCCTGCCCTGCTTCGCAACGAGCCCGCCATGACGCGGGTCATCGGCGCGTCCAACGCCACCCTGGCCGTGGCCACTCCGGCCCAGGCCTTCGTGCTGGCCGGCCTGGTGCGGCTGGGCTCCCGTCGCCCGGTGCTGGTGGTCACCCCCACCGGCGCCTCGGCCGAGCAGCTGGCCCACGACCTCGAGGCCTTCACCCCCGGAGGCGGATCGGGCCGGGTGGAGGTCTTCCCGGCCTGGGAGACGCTGCCCTTCGAACGGGTCAGCCCCGACGTGTCGACCATGGGTCGCCGGCTCCGCCTGCTGTGGCAGCTGGGCGGGGAGCCGATGGGTCGGCCGGCGGAACGGTGCCGCTGGCAGCCACGACGGCCACCGGACCCGACATCGTGGTGGCCCCGATCAAGGCCGTGCTCCAGCGGCTGGGCCCGTTCCGGACCGCGGCCCGGCCGGTGGTGGTGGCCAAGGGCGACCGTATCGACGTCGAAGAGCTGGTGGGCGAGCTGGTGGCCATGGGCTACCGGCGCGAGTCGATCGTCGAGCACCGGGGCGAGCTGGCCGTCCGGGGCGGGATCGTCGACGTCTTCCCCTCCACCGCCGACGAGCCGGTGCGCATCGACCTGTGGGGCGACGAGGTCGACCGGCTGACCCGGTTCGACGTGGCCGACCAGCGCTCCATCGACGACCTGGGAGCGGTCGAGCTGTTCGGCTGCCGCGAGCTGGTGACCGACGAGGCCATGCGGAAGCGGGCGGCCGAGCTGGTGGGCTCCCAGCCGTGGGGCCGCCATCAGTGGGACCGGCTGGCCGACGGCGACCAGTTCGACGGCATGGAGTCGTGGCTGCCCTGGCTGATGGACGTCCGAGGAGCTGATCAGCGACCTGCTGGGCGACGACGCCCTGGTGGTGCTGGTCGAGCCCCGCCGGGTGCGGGACCGGGCCGGCGAGCTGCTCGACGAGGAGGCGGCGTTGGCCGACGCCCTGGCCTCCACCTGGGGGCTCGAGGCCGGGCGACGACGCGCCCCGGCTGCACGTGCCCTTCGACCGGCTGCTGACCGGCACCCCGGCCGGCGTGCTCTCCCTGGTGCCCACGGCCGAGGGCCCCGACATCCCGCTGGTGGAGTCGCGGGGCTGGGAGCCGATCCTGGGCGACGGGGCCAAGCTGGCCGCCCAGGTGGCCACCCTGGTCGGGGCGGACTACTCGGTGGTCCTGTGCTCGTCGACGCCGGGCGGGGCCGAGCGCCTGTCGGGCATCCTGGCCGACGAGAAGCTGGTCGTCCCGGTGGTCGACCGGCGCCGACCGGAGCCGCAGGAGGCCGGCCCGCGGTCAGAAGGCGGCGACTCGACCTGGCCTCGCCCGGCGCCCGCATCGTGGTGGCCGCCGTCGACCGGGGCTTCGTGCTGCCCGGGGCCAAGGTGGCCGTGCTGGCCGAGTCGGACGTCACCGGGCGGCGCCGACCCCACCGCCAGGCCCGGACCCGGGCCCGTCCGGTGGACGGCTTCTTCGACGACCTGGCCCCGGGTAGCTACGTGGTCCACCGCCAGCACGGCGTGGCCGCCTACGGGGGCATGGTCACCCGCACCATGGGGGGCGCCACCCGCGACTACCTGCTCCTCGAGTACCGGGGCGGCGACAAGCTCTACCTGCCCACCGACCAGATCGAGCTGCTCACCCCCTACGCCGGGGGCGACTCGCCGACGGTCAGCCGGCTGGGTGGCTCGGAGTGGCAGCGGGCCCGGTCCAAGGCCCGGGCCGCCGTGCACGAGATCGCCGAGGAGCTGGTGGCCCTGTACCGCCGCCGGCTGCAGGTCACCGGCCACGCCTTCGGGCCCGACACCCCGTGGCAGGCCGAGCTGGAGTCGTCCTTCCCGTTCGTCGAGACCGCCGACCAGCTGCGGGCCATCGAGGAGGTCAAGGCGGACATGGAGCGGCCCCAGCCCATGGACCGGCTGGTCTGCGGCGACGTGGGGTTCGGCAAGACCGAGGTGGCCATCCGGGCGGCGTTCAAGGCCGTCCAGGACGGCTACCAGGCCGCGGTGCTGGTGCCCACCACGCTGCTGGCCAGCCAGCACGCCCAGACCTTCGCCGACCGGTACGCGCCGTTTCCCGGTGAAGGTGGAGCTGCTCAGCCGGTTCCTGACCAACGCCCAGGCCAGAGACGGTCCTGGCCGGCCTGGCCGACGGGTCGGTGGACGTGGTGGTGGGGACCCACCGGCTGCTGGGCGGGGACGTCACCTTCAAGAAGCTGGGCCTGCTGGTGGTGGACGAGGAGCAGCGCTTCGGGGTCGTCCCACAAGGAGTCGATCAAGGCCATGGCCGACGGGATCGACGTGCTGACCCTGACGGCCAGCCCCATCCCCCGCACCCTGGAGATGGCCCTCACCGGCATCCGCGACCTGTCCATGGTCAACACCCCGCCGGCGGCCCGCCGACCCATCCTCACCCACGTCGGCGAGTTCGAGGAGGCGGCGGCCTCCGAGGCCATCCGCCGGGAGCTGCTCCGGGAGGGACAGGTGTTCTACGTCCACAACCGGGTCCAGGACATCGAGGCGGTGGCCGAGCGGGTCGAGCGGATGGCGCCCGAGGCCCGGGTGGCGGTGGCCCACGGCCAGATGGACGAGGGCACGCTGGAGAAGGTGGTCCTCGACTTCTGGGAGGGCGCCTACGACGTGCTGGTGTGCACCACCATCATCGAGTCGGGCATCGACATGCCCACGGTCAACACCCTGGTCGTGGACCGGGCCGACCTGCTCGGCCTGGGCCAGCTCCACCAGCTGCGGGGCCGGGTGGGCCGGGCCGGCCAGCGGGCCTACGCCTACCTGTTCCACCCGGTGGACCGGGTCCTCTCCGAGCAGGCCTACGAGCGGCTGCGGACCATCGGCGACCACACCGAGCTGGGCTCGGGGTTCAAGATCGCCCTGCGCGACCTGCAGATCCGGGGGGCGGGCAACCTGCTGGGCCGGGACCAGTCCGGCCACATCGCCGCCATCGGCTACGACCTCTACGTCCAGATGGTGTCCGAGGCGGTGTCCGAGCTGAAGGGCGAGCCCCGTCCCCAGCCGGTGGAGCCTCAAGCTCGACCTGCCCGACGCCGCCCATCTGCCCGCCACCTACGTGGAGGCCGAGGACGTCCGCCTCGAGGCCTACCGCCGGCTCACCGCGGTGCGGACCGACGAGCAGATCGAGGACGTGCGCACCGAGTGGGAGGACCGGTTCGGGCCACTGCCGGCACCGGCCGCGGCGCTGCTCGACGTGGCCCGGCTGCGGGTCGAGTGCCTCCGGCTCGGGATCACCGACGTGGCCGTCAACGCCCCCCGGCGGGGGCATGGGCCGGAGCACGCGACCGGGCCAACGGTGAAGCTGTCCCCGGTCACCCTGCCTGCCTCCGCCGAGGTGAGGCTGCGCCGGTTGGCCCCCGGGCGCCACCTACCAGGCCGACCAGCACCGCCTGTTGATGCCGGTACCGGTGCCCACGGGAGGCAACGGCTACGCCCCCGGGCTGGTGGCGTTGCTGGCGGAGTTGGTCCCCGCCGACTGAATTCGCTCGGGGGTCGACCGTCCCGGTCACTCGGCCCGCAGCATGAGGGCCGTCGGGGTGCGGGCGGCGGTGCGACCGGGGAAGGCCGCCACCACGTTCGCCAGTACCAGGCCCCCGGCGGCGATGAGCACCACCACCAGGGCGGGCACGCTGGGCGCGGCCACGGCATCGATCTGGCGGGCGAAGAGGTCCCAGAGGGTCCGGCCCACCACCACGCCGAGCGGGATCCCCACCACCATCCCCACGGCCACGGCGAAGGTGGACTGCCAGCTGACGATGGTGGCCAACTGCCGGCCGGTCAGCCCCAGGGTCTTGAGCAGGGCCAGGTCCCGGCGGCGTCGACGCACCGAGGCCACCAGGGTCAGGCCCAGGGCCACCACCGCCCCCAGGGCCAGGGCCAGGCCGAGGTAGGCCGGGAGGTTGCCGACGGACCCGTAGTCGACGATCTCGGCCGGGCGCAGGACGCCCACCACCCCGCCGGCCGGTTGGTTGGCTCCGGGGATGGCGTTGATGTCGGCGTTGATCGTGCGCAGGGACGCCAGCGCCGCCGAGGGGGAGGAACCGCTCCGGACGCGCACGAAGACGGCGTTGGGGCCGGGAATGGACGACTCCTGCAGATTGAGGGTGTCGGTGGAGAACAGCGACGAGGAGAGCAGGGCTCCGGTCCCCATCTCGGAATGCGCCCCTCCTCCGCTCCCGACCGCCGGCATGGTGGCCGTCCCCACGATGGTCAGGGTGTGGGCCGCTCCGGTCCGGCTGCCCAGCACCACGGTGTCCCCGAGGCTCTTGTGGAGCTGGCGGAGGGTGGCGGCACCCAGGACGACCTGGTCCGGGGCCTCCAGGCCGTGCCCGGACAGGAGCGGGGGGGCGACGACCGGGTCGGGTTTGGCGACCAGGGCCGGCACCGAAGTGCCGTCGAGGTTTACCGAGACGAAGTTGACCCCCGTCCAGGCGGCGACGTGGGGGTCGTGGTCGAGGAGGGTGGCGATCCGGTGGGCCGGGAGGTCCTCGGCGCCCGAGAAGCCCGACAGCATCTCGTAGTCCCAGTTCCACCCGTAGAGGGAGGGATGGGAGACCAGGCTGGTGAGGCTGGTGCCGAAGGTGAAGGTGGCGGTCAGGATGAGCCCGGCCAGCACGGTGCCCACGATGGCCGACCGGACGGGCACGGCGTTGCCGCCGGTGCCCGGCTCTACGGCGAAACGCAGCCCGGTCACCGCCGGCACCGAGAACCCGGCGTTGGCGGCGGCACCGACCACGCTGGACTCGCGGGTCCGGCTCCGGAGGGTCCCGGCGTTGCGTTCGGGCGCCTCCCGAACCGCCGACACGAGGGCGATGGTGCCCAGGCCCACCACCAGGATCAGGGCGCCGAGCCCCAGCACGGGCCAGTCGGCGGTGAATCCCGGGTTGGGATAGACGGAGCGGACCGGGCCGATGGGGCCGATGGGGGAGAGCAGGACCGCCACGCCCACGGCCAGTACGGTCCCGGCCACGGTGGCGCCCAGTACGCCGGACAGGCCGTCCCCGAGCGTCATGGCCGGCGAGGACCCGAGGGAGCGGAGGACAGCCCGTTCGCCGGCGCCCAGACGGAGCTGGCGTAGCAGGGCCTGGGCCCCGATGAGCAGGGCGGCCAGGCCGGCCAGGACGCCGAAGACTTCGAGGGCCAGGGCCAGGGGCCGGAGGGTCCGGTTGGCCTGAGCCACATGGACCGAGGTCAGAGTGGAGCCGGTGGCGACGCTCAATCCTTCGGGGACAAGGCGGGAGGCTTGGGCCACGACGGTCGGCACGTTGGTGCTCCCGCCCTTCACCTGGAGCGCCACTCCGGAGAAGGTGGCGTACTCGGCGTCCAACTGGCGGGTCAGGGCCCGGGAGAAGAAGACCTCCCCACCGCCCAACGAGTCGACCTGATCCTGAATGATCTGGTCGCTGGTCTCGATGAGGCCGACCACGGTGAATCTGGCCACCCTGAAGTCGGTGCCGTTGTAGTTGCTGTTGGCCTGGGCATCGGTCTCGAAGCCGATCTTCACCTCCGACCCGACGTGGAGACCCAGGTCCCGGGCGGCCTGCTCGTTGATGACCGCCTCGTCGGCCCGGTTCGGATCGGCCAGACGGCCCGCGAGCAGGTTGGGCCGATCCAGGGTGGTCCCGAGACCGTCGGGGCTGCCCTCGAGGGAGGGCGGGGACTCGCCGGGGAGGAAGTGTTGGTGGATGCCCGAGGCGAAGACCATGTTGCCGTTGAACCCGACGATGGTGCCCGCTCGCCGGACGAGGGGAAGGTGGCCGATCCGGTTGATGACCCCGGGGTCGTAGCCGTTCGCCTGGCCGAGCTGGGGATTGGCGAATCCGGTGAAGATCTGCATGTCGGCGGGGTTGGTGCTGGCCAGATAGGTGGTGAAGGACGACCCGGTGCGCCGTCCCGCCGCCACCGAGGCCATGGCCACGCCGCCGATGAGCCCGACCAGGAGGACGATGGAGAGGTAGCCGGTCCACCGCCGGTGGAACGTGGTGCGGAAGCGGTAGCCGACCGGCCGGAACGTCCCGCTAGCCACGGGCGCCCTGGTGGCCCGGGGGCGCGGCGCGCGTCGGCCGTTGGTGACCCCACCGTCCCGGCCCTGCCGCGGTCCGCCGCACAGGTCGATTCTGAACCTCGTCGAGCCCGGAGAACAGGGAGGTAGCCGGAAGGGGCCGGTCGTGCTACCACCCGGGACGGCAACCGGCGCACCCACGGTAAACGGGTCCGGGCTCGGCACCGTCCACCACCGTCTGGGCTGTCGGCGGCAACAATGCTAAGCATCCCGGAGCGATCGCGGCAGAACGGTGCCGGAATGGCGGCAGTGGGCGTGCTCCCTACCCGGAGTCCCGTCCCAGGACGAAGGACCAATGCAACCACCAGTGACGATGGACCTGTCTTTCCAAAACGGACCGAGGAGGTCATGGCAATGAGTTCAGGCGACGAACCGCGAAGTTCGGATGTTCGCGCCACCGATGACCACTGGTTCACGCTCCTCTCGGTCATCGTGCCGGTCTACAACGAGCGGACGACGGTGGCCGAGGTCATCCGTCGGATCCGGGCCGTCAAACTGCCAGTGGACGTCGAAGTGATTGTGGTCGACGACGGCTCCTCGGACGGCACGGACAAGGTGTTGGCAGCACTGGGCGACTCCACCGTCCGGGTGATAAACCACCCGGTGAATAAAGGCAAGGGGGCGGCCATCCGAACGGGGATGGAAGTCGTCAAGGGCGACCTAGTGCTGGTACAGGACGCCGACCTCGAATACGACCCCAACGACTGGTTCCGGTTGCTCGATCCGATCCTCCGTCGGCAAGGCACGAGGTGGTCTACGGCAGCCGGTTCACCGGGGAGCGCAAGAACATGATGCCCCTGCACTGGATGGGCAACCGGTTCCTCTCCCTGGTGACCAACGTCTTGTATTCCTCCACGCTCTCGGACATGGAGACCTGTTACAAGATGTTCGACCGACGGGTGCTCGAAGGGATCACCATCGAGTCTGACCGGTTCGACTTCGAGCCGGAGATCACCGCCAAGATCCTCCGCCGGGGTTATCCGGATCTACGAAGTGCCGATCTCGTACGCCGGCCGCGAGGCGGACGAGGGCAAGAAGATCACGTGGCGGGATGGCTTCGGACGCGGTGAAGGCCCTGATCAAGTACCGGTTCACCCCGATCGACCGGTAGCGGTCGGCGTCCGGCCCGCTATCCCGCGCTGCTAGAGCGACCGATCAGGAGCTGAGCCGCCCACCCGATAACATCCCGGCCGTGAAGCGCCAACTCTCCGGGGCCGTCGTGGCCCTTGCCGTGGTCGCCACCGGGGTGCTTGCCTCGGCCTGCGACATCACCCCGCCGGCCGCATCGGCCAACGGCGCCACCATCTCCGTGGGCATGCTCAACAGCCAGCTCCACACCCTCCAGACCACCGCCGCCGGTGGCTGCCTGCTGCAGCTGGAGAATGCCCAGCTGGCCGACGTCTCGGGCGAGGGGACCGGCGGGCCGGGTACCTACTCCATGACCTTCGCCAACGCCATCTTGAACAACCAGGTCGGTGACCTGCTGGCCGAGCAGTTCGCCAGCTCGAAGGGCATCACCATCTCGCCCGCCGACCTGACCGTGGCCAAGTCCGACTTCGAGTCCACGCTCGACGGCGAGATCAGCGCCGCCGTGCAGCAGGCATCGACGTCGGGGACACTCTCGTTCTGCCAGGACGCCACCGGTGCCAGCATCACCGGCAAGGCGCTGCTGAGCGCCCTCCCGGACCCCATCGGGGCGGCCCAGGTCCGGAACCAGGCCGTCGATGAGAAGCTCCTGGCCCGGGGGGCCGATCTGTCCGAGGCCGCCGTGGCCAAGTTCTACAACGCCAACCTGAACCAGTTCACCACGGCGTGCGTGAGCCTCATCGCAACGGACACCCAGGCCCATGCCAACCAGCTGGTGGCCCAGCTCAACGCGGGCGAGACGTTCGCTAGCGTCGCCAAGGCCAACTCGTTGGACACCCAGACAGCCGCCAACGGCGGGGCCCTGGGCTGCAATTACACCCAGGCCCAGGTCGAGCAGGCCCTGTCGGTGCCGTCGGTGACCGTGGGCCATCCCCTCGCCCCGGTGCAGGACCCCAGCAACGGCCAGTGGGTCATCTATGAGGTGACCAGTCAGACCGTGGCTCCCCTGTCCCAGGCCAGCACGGTGGCCCGCCGGGAGCTCCTGCAATCCACAGCCAATGTGAACCGGGTCAGCAAGGAGATCGTGAAGTACGCCCGGTCCTCGGACGTCTCGGTCAACCCGCAGTACGGGACCTGGCTCGGACTCCGGGTCGTTCCCCCGGTGACCCCTCCGTCCCAGTTCCTCCTGGGAGCGGTGGCGGGACAGGCGCCCCTGGTGAAGCGCACGTCCAGCGGGGCGTGAGCCGGCACCGGTCGCCCCGCCGTGACGCTGCCTGAGGTGGCGAAGCCCCGGATCGATGTGGTCGGCCTGGGTCCCGCCGGTCCCGAACTGATCACGACCGGGGCCCATCGCCTGATGGACGAGTCGGCGGCGCTGTTCTTGCGCACCCGCCGGCACCCGGCGGCCGCCCTCCATGCCGGTGCAGGGAGCTTCGACCACCACTACGAGGCGGCCGACACCTTCGACCGGGTCTACCGGGCCATTGTGGAGGACCTGGTGACCGCAGCCATCGATGTCGCCCCCTCCGGCTCCGTGGTGTACGCCGTGCCCGGCTCACCCACCGTGGCTGAGGCCACGGTGGCCATGTTGCGTCAGCACCCGTCGGTGGTCGACGGTGCCGTCACGTTGGTCGTGCATCCGGCCGTGTCCTTCCTCGATCTGGCCTTCGACCGACTTGGGGTCGATCCGGTCACGGCCGGTGTCCGGATCGTCGACGGCGAGACTTTCGCCGTCGACGCCGCCGGGCAGCGCGGACCGCTGCTGGTGGCCCAGTGCTGGAGCACGGCCGTGCTCTCGGACATCAAGCTGTCGGTGGAGACGGGCCCGACCGAACCGGTCACCGTGCTGCACCACCTGGGCCTGAACGACGAGCAGGTGCAGGAGGTGGCCTGGGACGACCTGGACCGGACGTTCGCCCCCGACCACCTGACATCGCTGTGGATCCCCCGCCTGGCCACCCCGGTGGCGGCGGAGCTGGTGCAGCTGGACGAGCTGGTCCACATCCTTCGTGAGCGGTGTCCGTGGGACGCGCGGCAGACCCACGGTTCCCTGGCCCGTCACCTCCAGGAGGAGTCCTACGAGGTGTTGGAGGCCATCGACGCGCTGGCCGCCGTCGACGCAGCTGGAGCCTCAACCGTTGCTGCCGCGGTCGGCGCACGGGACGCGGGCGACGCCGACAACCGGACCGAGGAGCGGGCCGTGGCCCACCTGGAGGAGGAGCTCGGTGACCTGCTCTTCCAGGTGTACTTCCACGCCACCCTGGCTGCCGAGGCCGGTCGGTTCACCTTGGCCGATGTGGCCCGGGGGGTGCACGACAAGCTGGTGTCGCGACATCCCCACATATTCGGCGACGTGATCGCTGACACCCCCGAGCAGGTGGCCTCCAACTGGGAGGCGCTCAAGCTGGCGGAAAAGGGTCGCGCCAGTGTGACCGAGGGGATCCCCTCCGCCCTACCGTCATTGGCCCTGGCGGCCAAGTTGCAGCGGAAGGCCCTGGCTGTAGGCATGGTGCTTCCCGGGGTGGCCGAGGAGGCGGCCGGAGTTTCCGAGAGGGTGGGCCGGCTGTCGTCGGCCGCTGACGATCGGCCCTCCGCTGTCACCGACGGGGCGGGAGGCGGTCCGGAGGGCGCAGAGATCCTCGGGGATCTGCTCTTCTCACTGGCTAACGTGGCCCGCCAGCTCGGCGTGGATCCGGAGACCGCCCTTCGGGCCCGAGCGGGCCGGTTCCGTTCTTCCGTCGAAGAGCTCGGCTGACCCCGGCTCGGCACCGAGGATAGGTGATAGGGCCAGTCAAAACGTCTGCCGAGTGGCGTCGGTACCCACTATCGGCGCGTCGCTGAGGGGAGCTAATCGACTGAGGTCGTTGGCTATAAGGCAAGTTCACCGAAGTCCGCGAATCAGGCTCTGGTCGGTCATCCGGCGTCTGCCGACGTCATTCAGAGGAGGTGAGCGGTGGGGCGCACAGCGAGCCGGAATCCACCGCAGAACGGAATACCCGAACCGGGGAGGCGAGAGCGCAAGCAGGGCGCTTATGAAATCAGCGTCCCTGACGAGAGTTCTTTATCCCGCTCACTGCGGGTAAACCTACGATAGTCAACAAGATCGACATGGCGAGTTCATCGCGTGACGTTCGTTCTCTGGGATCACCTGCCGAGTTCGAAGCGATGGTCGGCTTGCGCGTCAGAGCGGGTCAACACCAGGCAGCGAAGAAGTTGCGAGACATCTTAGAGTCGTCAGGCGGTCGGGATCGAGGCCACCGGACCGAACAGTTCAGCCTGTTCGCGCAGGGCTGCCATGTCGGCCAGACAGTCGGCACCGTCGGCGATGGCCACGGCCAGATGGGTGAGGACGACGCCGGGATCGTGGGTGTGCCAGTTGATCCCGCACTCCGACATGGCAGAGGACATGGCCTGCGTCAGACCGCTGCGATCGGCCAGCTCGCACAGCAACGCGGTGCCGGCGTGAGACACCAGATTCTTCCCGTCGGTGGTCACCCTCATCGACTGGGTGGCGCGACTATGGTTCACCTTCAAGGAGCCCTTCTTTCCTGGTTTGGATTACTGCCTTAGCAACAGCAATTCTTCCAGGTAAGGAGGGCTTTTACGCGGAACGCGTGAACGGTCCGATCAGGGCCAGGATGAATGATCGAGGTTAAGGGTTCGATGGGAGGAGACGATCTCAACAAGCCGGTGGCCGGAGTCGCATCCCCTGGATAGTCTCACCGTCGGGACTTATGGATCCCTGGCATCCGGGCTCGCCGTAGACGTCCAGGCCACCTTGGTCAGGTCAGGCGCGAACGGAGGATCGATTCGAGCTTTGCGACCGGTGCCACCGACCTCACCCGATGCACGCTTGGATGTGCCGCTAGTCGGCTGAGTGCTGAGTAGAGCCCATCTTGTTCGAAGTCGTCCAACTGCGCCTGCAACTCGTCGGCGCGGCGTTGGGAGTCTTGGGTGAGCTGATGTTGCTCGTCGACGCGCCGTTGGAGGGCGTCAGCGTGCCCTTGGAGTGCGTCGATGTGCCGGTGCAGTGCGTCGACGTGGCGTTGCAGTTCATTGACGTGCTGCTGCGACTCGTCGGTGAACTGCAGCGCCGAGTCCCGCGCGCGGCGGGTTTCGTCGAGCTCGACCAGTGCCGTTTGGTGGCTACCTCGCGCGTAGTACTCGCCGCCGTTTTGTTCCGCCCGCTTTTCCCGTCCAAGCTCCGCTTCTTCCCATTGCGCCAACCTGGCATCCTGCCGGAGGACGGACTTCTTCGGCCGTGCGGTGAAGTAGGCGAACAACGTTGCATCGGGGTGGGTGGCCAGGAAGGCTTCGTCAGCGGTCAAGATGACCTCGGCCCACTTGGACCGCTCCGCGCTGTCCTGCAGAGCGAAGAGCCGATGATTGTGCGTCATCAGCGGATAGGCCACGGCCCCACCCACCGGCGTGAATTTCGTCGACCTCGAAGTAGCGGTAGAGGGTCTCGACGATCAGTTCCGAGTGGATGGCCTCAGTGGGGTCGTCGTACAGCATGGTGGGTAGGTGCGGATAGACCATCTCTTGGCGGACGTGATCGGGGAGCTCCCCGTTGACCCGCCACGCCTCCTCCCATGCATCTGGTCGGTACTGGTTCCGGTGAGGTCCCACATAGTCGAAGGCAATGAACCAGCCGTCTTCGGGCAACTGCTCGCACAGCGCACGAAAGACCCGGTCGATGTAGGCGATGTGGTGGGCAGCGGCGGAGTTGACCACCAGGTCATAGGGACCCTCGGGGAAGTCTCCCGAGTTGACGTCCATCTGGTGGTAGCGCAGAGGTAGCCCAACGTCTTCGGCAGCGCGTCGTGCTTCGTCGAGTAGTGCGTCGGAGAAGTCGATGCCTACAGCCTCACTGACCAGGCCCTCGCTGACAGCAAATTGCCGCTCGACCCAACCGTTTCCACAGTTCAGGATAAGTGCCCGTTCGAATGATCGCCCGCACTTCGCAGCGAAGTGGTCGAACCAGTGGTCCTGGGGCCCACCGGCGATCCGCTTGTCGATCATGGACTGCACGCAATCCAACTCGTTCCAGTAGCGGCCCTGGTAGTAGACGGCACTGTTGTGGTTGACCTGAAATGATGACATTCGCTGTCCTTCGGATCCATCCCTGCGCTTGGGGTTACGCATCCGCAACTCATGCTACTGAGATTGGTAGGTATCGCCGGGGGTATCCCCGTTTTTGGGGTGTCCGCGTGACTATCGAGCGTTGCACCAGACATCGCGCTTGTTGGCTTAGGCAAAACCGCCAACCCTGGCGACTAAACCTATGTCCGGTCAGCCTTCAGGAGATGCTCCTCGTTCCCATCGATTCCTTCTCCGAAAGGCAGACCTTGGCGCCAAGGTCAAGCAACCCTATGCTTTCATCCTCCCTGCCAGTTCCGGATCCCTGGGAGGAACCGCCTACCGGCCCTGAAACTCAACTAACCCGACGCAGCCAGCCCATCGGACTGTGGCTCACAAGGTATCGACCTGACCTCTCCCCGTCTACCTCGAAGCGGTCATCTGATTGAAGGAACTTTTCGATGGCCCTCAAGGGTCCGGGACGGTCCGCTCGTAGCATTCTGAGCTCATCGATGCAGCCATCCTGGACACACACATAGTCGCCGATTCCAACCATGTCAGGGTAGTGGGCCAGTTCTCGCTCTACGTGGGGTTGCGAGTGATCGCTATCGAGAAACACGAGAATGTGCGCTGGCTGCAGCTCCGCGATCCGTCGACGCACCTGCGTCACAATCTCTGGATCTGTGCTGCTCCCAAGTATGTACTCAGCCCTCGGGTGGTCAACCTCTCTTAAGTCCTGTACGTCGATCGTGATGACCGAACCACGACCGAGCAGGTCGAAGACGGTTCCCATGAAGTAGGCGGATCCGCCTCGGTTGGTGCCGCACTCGATGACAAGATCGACCGAGCCCTCAACGATCGCTTCTTGCAGCAACCAGGCTTCTGTGATGTTCTGCCATAAGGGAACTCCGAGCCAATGGACGTTGGAGAAGTTGTTCGTGCGGCGAATCATGGCTGCTAGTGCTGCTCTTCGGATGGTCAGATCCTCGATCCGGTGACGGATCTGTTCCCAGCGCCGTTCCCTTGCCAGGCGAACCAACGTCTTCGTTTTTCGTATTGCCACGTCCATGCCGCGGCACGTTAGCGCGGATGTCGGCTGGGGGGCGATGACGGGCAGTATGGCGAGTTCGCCTCAGTGATGGCAATGCAGCAAGCGATGTCAAGACCATCCGCTCCACCGCTTCCGCCACCACCGGCAATCCAGCCACCTCCCGGCTACTGGCAGCGATTGCTGAACTATCTCGGAATCTGTTTGGCGAAATCAAGGGACACCGCACGAAAGAGGCGAGTCACACACGCCTGTCGGGACGAGCAGAGGAGGTGTTCCGAGGGTGGTGCCCCGTTAACGCTGGGGCAGAGGGTACCGGGCCTGCGGAGACCATGTTCGGGCGCAGGAGCTAACCCGTCGACCGAAGCCGGCCAGATGAGTTCCCGTCTCGAAGTAGATCCGACCCTCAGAATCCTTGTGGTGGATCTGGCAGATGGCCACCATGTGGATGGCGTGGTTCAGTTGACGGGTGCCACGACGACTGAGGCGGAAGAAGACCCGATCTCCCGATGACCGCTCCACCGGTGCTACACCTGCGTACGACGCGAACTGGTCCCAGCGGCTCGGCGACCAGCCTTGCCGTCTGCCGCAACCGGAGGTGGATACGACACCGCAAATGACGACCCCTTCAGTGCCTTCGCATTCGATCGGGGGTCGCAATCGGGGATTCAGACCACGGAAGTTACAATCAATGGAACCTCGAAGAACTACATCTTCAGCGGATAGGGAACCGTCCTCTCTTGTTGGTGGCTTGCGACCCTTGGACGCTCAGGGCGGTAGAACGAGCGCTCTTGTTCTGCCTGATCCTTACCCTCCTCCCCGCCGCCTCCCCTTCCCGTTCGGGTGGGCTCTCCGTTCCGCTCTGCGCCGCCCGGCCCGGGTGGCCGCTGCGCCCGGCCGTTCCGGGCTCTTTTGGGCCTTGGCGGCTCGGCGTTCTCCCTGGTGGCGACCCCTCCGGGCCCGGGGTGCGCGGCGGTTTCTGGCCCGCCTTGGCGGCGGTCTCCCCCTTCCCCCTCAACTCTTTAAGGGCGTCGGCGGCACGATTTGAACCTCGTGAACCTCGGATGGGCGTGCTCGCCCGGCTTATCAACTATTCCCATGGGTCGGCGCCCCCTGTCCGACCTCCGACCGATTCCGATCGTCGGCGATGGGCGTATGCCCTGGTCTGCCGGGTCGTGAATGGTAACTTTTCCCACACCAGCGACAGGAGTGACTACGCACAGTGAGCTTCATTGAACAGGTCATCGGCCGCGAGGTTCTCGACTCGCGTGGCAACCCCACCGTCGAGGTCGAGGTGGTCCTCGACTCGGGTGCCGTGGGCCGGGCCATTGTGCCCTCGGGGGCGTCCACCGGATCGTTCGAGGCCGTCGAACTGCGCGACGACGGCGACCGCTACCGGGGGAAGGGTGTCCTCCAGGCGGTAGCCAACGTCAACGGCGAAATGGCACAGATCCTCAACGGCGCCGACGCACTTGACCAGCGGGCGGTGGACCTGGCCCTGATCGACGCCGACGGCACACCCAACAAGTCGCGCCTCGGCGCCAATGCCATTCTCGGGGTGTCGCTGGCCACGGCCAAGGCCGCTGCCAACGAGTTGGGGCTGCCCCTCTTCCGCTATGTCGGCGGAAGCGACGCCCATGTCCTACCGGTGCCGATGATGAACGTGGTCAACGGGGGGGTCCATGCCGACAACTCCATCGACCTGCAGGAGTTCATGATCATGCCGGTGGGGGCGGCGTCGTTCTCCGAAGCTCTGCGTTGGGGCGTCGAGACCTATCACTCCCTGGCCGCCGTGCTCAAGACCCGGGGCCTGTCCACCTCGATTGGCGACGAGGGAGGTTTCGCCCCCAATCTGGACTCCAACGAGGAGGCGGTGACGATCCTGGTCGAGGCCATCGAAGCCACTGGGAGGGCGCCGGGCCAAGACATCGCCATCGCCATGGATCCGGCCACCAGCGAGCTCTACCGGGACGGTAGCTACGTGCTGGCCGGCGAGGGCCGGAGCCTGTCGTCGGAGGCCATGGTCGAGTACTGGGTGGACCTGGTCGGTCGTTATCCGATCGTATCGATTGAGGACGGCATGGCCGAGGACGACTGGGACGGCTGGGCCGCACTGACCAAGGCGCTGGGCGGGTCGGTCCAGCTGGTGGGAGACGACCTCTTCGTCACCAACGAGGAACGGCTGCGTCGGGGCATCGACGCGGGCACGGCCAACGCCGTGCTGGTCAAGGTCAACCAGATCGGATCCCTCACCGAGACGCTGGGCACCATGGCGCTGGCCACCCGCTCCGGCTACTCGTGCGTGATGTCCCACCGATCGGGGGAAACTGAGGACACCACCATCGCCGACCTGGCCGTGGCCACCAACTGTGGGCAGATCAAGGCCGGCGCGCCGGCCCGTTCCGACCGGGTGGCAAAGTACAACCAGCTCCTGCGGATCGAGGAGATGCTCGGCGAGGCGGCGGCGTTCCGGGGCGGCGAGGCACTGTCCTCGTGGAGTCCGACCACGTGACGGACCGGCGACACGCCCGCTCGAAGAGGGGGAAGGCCCGGTCGGCGCCCCGCACGTTCACGGTGTCCACCGGCCTGACCGGATCCAGCCCCGAGGAACTGGCCAAGCGGGCCGCGGTCACCGCCGCCGCCATTGCCGCCGCCGAGCGCTCCGAGGCCCGGGCGACCAGGCTGGCGAAGATGGCCAAGCGGGTCACGCCGACCAGGGTGGCGATTTCGACCCAGGCCGCCGAGCCGGCGACGTCGAATCAGCCAGTGAGCTCGAGCCGACCGGCGGATGCGAACCACGGGGCGGATGTGCCCCCGTCGCCGAGGTCGAGCAAGGCGACAGTCGAGCCCGCAGTCGGAAAGCCCGGCGAGTCGATGATTCCGGCGCCCGGTTGGTCGCAGCCCGTGGAGCCGGACACCGGCCGCGCCGGGGCCCCCCATCCCGAACTAGAAGCAGGCACGGTGCCCACACCCCCGAAAGAGCCGAAGGCGCCCAAGGTTTCCACGCCGCCCAAAGGGCCGGGTGTTGCCCTGCCATGGGCTTCACGGGGTGCGGCCGACCGACCCCCGCGGGTCTTCAAACTTCCCGAACCCGGAGCTTCGTCCAAACCGGCCGACCGACCCCGCCGGTCTTCAAGCTTCCCGAACCCGGAGCGTCGTCCAAACCGGTAGGCCGTGCTTCGGTCGCGGTGACCGGGCTGGCCGACGGTCTGACCATTGCCGAGGCCCTGAGGGCGGACGATCCCTCGGGTACCGACCGGACGACAGAGCTACCTCAGGTCAGGTCGATCCGAGCGCTGGCCCGCAAGACATCGCCGGCGCCCCGGGGAGGAACCAGTTGGCGTCTACGGCCGTCGGAGCGAAAGGACAAATCCCTTCGCCGTCCTGCCGGCCGGGCCCGGCCCACTCCCGCCGGCACCAGTGCCACCTCGCAGTCGGAAGGGTCCATGTCGTCATCACGATGGTCGTTGCCTCTGGTCGGCCGCAAGGATCCGGCCACGACGACCCCCGGTTCCGAGTCCGGCCAGGCCTCCCGTCGCAAGCTCCTGTTGAGAAAGGTGCGAGGCGGACAGGCGCCGTCCGGCAAGAAGAAGGCCGAGTCCAAGCGGGCCAAGAGGAAGCAGGCCAAGAAGAAGACTCCGGCCACACCCGTCGAGCGCCGCCGCCGGATTCCGGTGGCGCTGGCCGGAGTGTTCGCCCTGGCCGTTCTGGCCACCAACTTCCCGCTCTCCTCCATACTGGGACAACACCGTCAGCTGTCGGCGGCCAGCGCCCAGCTCCAGCAGGTGCAGCAACAGAACAAGGCGCTTACCGAGCAGCAGGAGGCGTTGAAGTCGAACGTGGCAATCAACCAGCTGGCGCGGGGGGACTACCAGATGGTCACGCCGGGACAGACGCTCTACGACGTGCTGCCTCCGAGCAGCAGGACCACGACGACGACGCCCGGGTCGCCGACCAGCGGGGACCCGGGCAGCCAGCCGTTGGTAGCCCCGAACAATGCGCCGGATCTCTCTCCGCAGCAGGTGCTGCCCACGCCGATCCCGGCTACTGCGGCGACTTCCTCGGCCAGGCTGTCGGGCAGGAGGGCAAGGGCGACAGACGCGTCGAGCAGCTCCGCGACGACACCCACTCCGTCCTCGTACTGGGGCCGCGTCGCTGACACCCTCGAATTCTGGCGGTGACCGACCACCCGATGACCGGGTCGGGCGGAGCCGGGGATGCCTGTGGCCGAGCCGATAGCCAACCGGACGGAGGGGACACGGCCCATGACCTCGAGGTGGTGGCCGAGCTGCTCGGTCGACAACCGGCAGGAGACTTCGAGGTGGTGGTACGGACCGATGAGGGCAGGCCGGCGGTGATTGCCAATGCCCCCTTCCTCCACGACGGCACGCCAATGCCCACCCGATACTGGCTGGTCGACCCCACCCTGCGGGAGGAGGTGAGCCGACTGGAGTCACCGGTGGCGTCCGACAGGCCGAGGACGCCATCCCCCTGGACCGGATCGAGGCGGCCCATGCTGTGTACGCCGAGGAGCGTGACGCTCTCATCGGTCCCGACCACCGGGGTCCGAGGCCTACCGGGGGAGTGGGGGGCACCCGTCGTGGCGTCAAGTGCCTCCACGCCCACCTGGCCTGGTGGCTGACCGGCGCCGATGACCCAGTGGGGGCCTGGACGGCTCAGCGGATCGGGCTCCATCCGACCTGACGCCATCCTTTGACCGGATCCGTCCGGGGTGGTTCTCCCAGGTCCGCCGTGGTAGCAAGGAGAGATGGACCGAGCGAACGCGTCGCCGCCATCGACTGCGGCACCAACTCCGCTCGCCTGCTGGTCGTCGACGGCGACGGATCGATCCTCGAACGTCTCATGCAGATCACCCGACTGGGGGCCGGCGTCGACGCCACCGGACGGTTGGCTCCCGAATGGATCGAACGGTCCCTCGCCGTGCTGAGGGAGTTCCGGCAGGTCATGGACAAGTTCTCTGTGGTGCGTGGGCGCCTGGTCGCCACCTCGGCGGCTCGTGACGCGTCGAATGGCGCAGAGTTTTGGAGGCTGCCCGGGAGGCCACGGGCATCGAGCCTGAGTTGCTCACCGGGACCGAGGAGGGACAGCTGTCAATGGCCGGGGCGCTCTCCGACATCGGACACCAGGAAGGACCGTTCCTGATCCTCGACATCGGCGGCGGGTCAACGGAGTTGGTGGCGGGCACGGGACCCGATGACCCTGAGCTTTCGGTCGTCTCCCTGCAGGTCGGGTGCGTGCGGATCACCGAACGGTTCCTCACCTCCGACCCACCGACGGCCACTCAGTTGGAAGAGGGCGAGGCCATGGTCAACGAGTTGTTGGACCGGGCCATCGCCGACCACCCCCGCTTTTTGGCCGCCCACCGACTGGTGGGCCTGGCCGGGACGGTCACCACTCTGGCATCACTCAATCTCGGCCTGGAGCGCTACGACAGGGATCAGATCCACCACGCCGTGCTCAGCGTCGGCGCCGTCTACGACTGGTACCGGACCCTGGCCTCTGAGGTCACGGTGGCCCGATTGGACCGGGCGGGGATGGTCCCGGGGCGGGAGGACGTGATTGTGGGTGGGGCGCTGATTCTGGCCGCGGTCATGACCCGGTTCGGGTTCGACGAGTGCCTGGTGTCGGAGGCGGACATCTTGGACGGTATGGCGGCCGGGCTGCTGGCGTGACAAGGCTCAACCACGGCCAACCTGTCCGGTCAGGGTCTCCAGCGCCGTTGGGGCCAGTCCACTGGCCGAGCACGCGGTCGATGAACCCGTCGGTGGAGCCAAACCTACGTTCGGCGAAGATCCGGCCCTGGTCACTAAGTGCCTCCCGGATGGCCGGATCGAACATAGCCTCGATGCACCAGATGAGCTCCGTCGGGCTGGTGAACCACAGCCCGCCGCCGCTCCGCTCGGCGTGGCCGCGGGCCCGGCTGTCAAGGGGACCACGATGGGTGTGCCGAAGAGGAGGGATTCGAGGCAGCGCCGTGCGAAGAGGCGCCCCGGCCGGAGGTCCACGGTAAGCCACGCCCACGCCGTCAACCGGGCGATGTCGCTCGGACGATGAATGGGTTCGGTCCGGTCCACACGACCTCTTCGCCACACGCAGCACGCGTCGGTATGCAGGACGGCCACGACCCGGTCCGGAAATGTGATGCGTACGAGGTGGGCGAGCTCCACGGCCGGATCCGCTGCGCGTTCGTCGACATCGGTATGCACCACGACGTACGCCGCATAACCGACCAGGGGATCGGGCTCGCTCCCTGCACTCGGATTGGCGGCCAAGGGCGCGTCGATGACATGAACCGGTCCGTGTCCCCCGGGGAAGTCCGCAAGTGCCTCCCGTCCGTCGTCGGTGACCACCAGGATCGATCCGGCCCGATCGAGGGCAGGTACGCCGGTGTTTGGGTCTTGATCGTCCCATTCGGCAGCCAAGGCAAGCACGCTGATGGGGACCTCGTCGTTCACGCCAATCCTGTCGACGAGGTCGGCCAGGCCTAACCATTGACGACCAGCCAGGAGGACCGCGGCGGGCCGCTTGCCCACGACCTCCTCGATGTCACGGGTTGCGAGGCGGCGATTCGTGCGGTGCACGGTGAAGACGCTGTCCGTGGTGGTCCCGGTGTGAGCGTCATCGACTGTCATCACATGGACGTCAGCGACACAGGCCAAGGCCCCTGCAACCTGCCGCGTGATCCAGCCGGGTTCAGTCGTCGACTCCCAGCAGTCGGTCAGGACCACGACGGGGGGTCCGGCGGGTGCCTCGAGATGGGGAGCAGAGTCCGTCATGACGGCTTCCAGAGCCAGCCCGCCGAGTGCTCCGGGCTTACGACATCGATGTTGCATCCCCCCCGTCGACTCCGTCGGCACCGAGCCGCGGAGCATTCCCGGACACCGCGTTCGGCGGATCCAGGTGGAGCCACAGCGCCAGCTTGGCCTGGTTCTCGGCTTCAGAGACCTGGCGGTCGATCACGGCGTCGCTGAGCTCACGGTAGCGGTCGGCAAGCTCACCACATTGTTGATCCAGATCGTCGATGACCCGAACGGCACGGGAGAGGAGCTCACGCTCCTGGCGAAGGTATGGGCCGAGCACCTTGAACGTGAGGCGCCCGAAGAGCGCGATCACCTTGCCCCTGAGGCCGGCGGCGGCGGCTTCGTAGCTGTCGGCCAGAGCCCAGTGCTGATGGAGATAGTCGAGCGAGGTACGGTCGGTCGGCCGCAGGTGACCTTCCGTCTCAGGGTGCTCCTGAGGTGGAAGCGGGCCCCAGCGGAGCACCTGGTGCTCGGCGTGCAACTGTGAGAGAAGCTGGTTAGGGTCCACTGGTGCTCGTGCCACGTGGTGGTGCTCCTATCTCCGGCGGATCGACGTTCCCAATGCTAGGACCTTGGACCAGCCCATCCGGGCGTGGTCGTTGACGGAGGGACCGACAACGGGGTCCAGCTCTCGGATACGACTAGGAGGTCGAAATGTGCATGGTAACGTCGCCCGGATCGTGGCTCGTTCGTCGCATCCGAACCCGGAGGGTGACGGGAATCCCGACCGGGGGTCCGAGGTGCAGGGCGAACCGGCAGTGCCACCGCTCGAGTGGATGGCGGACGATTCGACAACGGTGCCTGCGTCACGAGAGCCGTGGGGACCGGACGCCGCCTCATCTCCGCTCACGTACTGGCACTGGAGGGGACAGCGACGCCTGAGCGCCGTCGGGGGCACCGACGGTGAACTCCCGGCCGATGCTCCGACACTGAGCATCGTGGTCACCGTGCAAGGGTCCAGACTCCCCGAGCTTCGGCAGTGCCTGTCGTCCGTCGTTGACCAGACCTACGCTCGCTGGGAGCTGTGGCTGTGCGACGCTGGCGCTGACCACGCGTGGCTGGGCGGCGGTCCCGCAGTCAGTTACGGATGCCCAGCGTGGTGGGACGGATCGCGATTCGCGGGTTCACGTGATCATCCCGCCCCGGGCAGCTGGAGTGTCGGAGGTCATCAACCATGTGCTGGCCAAGGTGACTGGCGAGTTCGTCGTCCGACTTGACGAGGGAGATGTGCTCGAACCAAACGCCCTGAAGGCGATGGCCACATTGCTCGTCGCCCAGGGCGACGTCGACGTCCTCTACTCCGACGAGGACCGGTTCAGCGACATCGAGCATCCGGTTCAGCCCTACTTCAAGCCCGATTGGGATCCCGACCTGCTGCTGTCCACGGCCTACATGGGTCACGCGTTGGTGATCCGCACCGCGCTGCTTCGGGACATCGGTGGCTATCGGTCCGACTACGACGGGAGTCATGATTACGACGTGATGCTACGGGCCACGGAACAGGCCCGGCAGGTGGCCCACCTGCCCCAGGTCCTGTATCACCGACGCATCGGGGAGAATTCGGACGCCGAACAATTCGGGGACAGTGGTGCGGCGGACGAGGCTGGACGCCGGGCCGTCGAATCGGCTCTAGCCCGTCGGGGCATCGACGGGGTGGTGGAGAGGGGACCGTTCCGCGGTGCCTACCACCCTCGCCGGAAGGTCACCGGCACACCGACGGTGAGCATAATTATCCCGTTCCGGGACCAGGCGGCACTGACGGTGGCATGCCTCACCTCGCTCGAGGTGGCCCCGGGCCACCCCATCAACGAAACCATACTGGTCGACAACGGGAGCACCGAGCCAGAAACCCGCGCCCTCCGTGCACGCCTCGACTCCCGCCGTCGCACGCGGGTCCTGGACTATCCCGGTCCGTTCAACTGGGCCGCTATCAACAACGTGGCCGCAGCCACCTGTCGTACCGACATGGTGCTGTTCATGAACAACGATATTGAGGCGTCGTCGGACCGGTGGCTCGCCTCTTTGGTGGAGCTGGCCCAGCGCTCCGAGGTCGGAGCCGTTGCCCCCCGTCTGCTCTATCCCGACGGCAAGGTGCAACACGCCGGCGTGGTCCTTGGACTTGGGGGCATCGCCATGCATCTTTTCGCTGGGCTGCCCACTGAACAGAGGAGTTATTTCGGCTGGGATCGCGTGGTCCGAGGTTACAGCGCGCTCACCGGGGCCTGCCTGTTGATCCGACGTGAGGTATTCGAGCAGATGGGTGGATTCAACGAATCGCTGCCGGTGGCCTTCAACGACATCGACTTCTGCATTCGCCTGGGGCTGGCCGGGTATCGCCTGCTCTACACGCCCCACGCCGAACTCGTTCACTACGAATCGGTGAGTCGGGGGCGTTCCGGGTTCACCACCGATTTCGCCACCTTCTTGACTCGATGGTGGGACCACCTTCGGAAGGACGACCCGGCGTACAACCCCAATCTCGGGCGGTTCGCTCCGTGGTGCCCGATTCGGATGCCGGGTGAGGACGAGCGGTGGTTGGCCGAGGTCGGCTCGATGGTCCCGGGAGCCCGTGCATCGGGTGACTGAGGCGCTCAGTAGCCTCGGGTCGGCGTCGGGCACTGAGAGCCGTACGTTCGACCCCTGGTGCGGACGGCGCGTCCTTGGTTGAGCCGCCGGGCCGGTAGAGGCCAAAGCCACTCCATTAGCCAGTCGAGGCCATGCCGACCACTGGGGCATTGAGGTGCTGACCGCCCGTGGACCCGGAGAAGACGGCGTCACCGTAGGTGAAGATCCCGCCATCGGATGCTACGAGGCTGTAGCCGGCGTCGTCTGACGTGGCCGCCATGCCCACGATGGGCTGGTTCAGCTTCATGGATCCGGCGGATCCGTAGAACTGGGAGTCCCCGTAGTTGAAGATGCCGCCGTCCGAGGCAACCAGCCAGTAGCCGTCGGAGGAGTCGGTCATGCCGACGATCGGTGCGTTCAGATGGGTGCCACCCGCCGAACCCCCGTACTGCGCATCGCCGAAGCTGAAGACTCCCCCGTCCGAGGCAACCAGCCAGTAGCCCCCGCCGTAAGGAGCAGCGTCAACACCCACCACCGGGGCATTGAGGTGCCTGCCGCCCATCGATCCGAAGAATCCTGCGTCGCCGAAGCTGAAGACGCCCCCGTCCGAGGCCACCAGCCAGTAGCCCCCGCCGTCAGGGGTGCTGGTCATACCTACGATGGGCGCGTTCAGGTGGCCCCCGCCCATCGATCCGTAGAAATCCTGCATCGCCGAAGCTAAAGACCCCTCCGTCCGAGGCCACCAGCCAGTAACCCCGGCCGTCAGGGGTGCTGGCCATACCTACGGTGGGCGCGTTCAGGTGGCCCCCTCCAGCCGACCCCTGGAATACCGCCGTGCCGAAGGTGAAGACCCCTCCGTCCGCCGCGACCAGGAGATACCCGGACGGGGGAGCATGAGAGGCCCAGCTGGACCCGTCCCAGGTCCAGGTGTCGTTGAGTGCGGGCCCTTGTGGCCCTTGGTAGCCACCGAAGAGGACGACCGTGCCGGACGACGGGTCGAAGTCCATCGATGCGTCGGAAGTCGCCGGCGGGCCGGTGGCCGGAAACTGCTGGATCCAGGTTGTCCCGTCCCAGGTCCAGGTGTCGTCGAGGCCATTGCGCCCGGGGGGAAGGGGCGGCGTCGGGCCCGAGACCACCGAAGAGGACGATCGTTCCGTTGGAGGTGTCGTAGGCCATCGACGCATCGAACCGGGGTGGAGGGCTCGATGCCGGCGCCAGCTCGGCCCACGTGGTCCCATTCCAGATCCACGTGTCACTGCTGGGCGTAACTTCGAATCCGCCGAAGAGGAGGACGTTTCCCGTCGAAGCGTCGTAGGCCATCGAGGCGCCGAAACGGGCCGTCGGCACCGACGCCGGCTCCTCCAGGGTCCAGGTCGACCCGTCAAATGTCCAGGTGTCGTTGTCGGTGGCGTATCGGTCCATGGTTGTCATGCTGATCCCACCGAAGAGGACGAGAGTCCCGGTGGTGGCGTCGTACGCCATCGAGGCACCTGAACGGGCCGGCGGACTGATGGTCGGAGACTGCTGGATCCAGTCGGTTCCGCTCCAGATCCAGGTGTCATCGAGCAGGGGTGGACCACTGGCGCTGAAGCCCTCACCTCCGAAGAGGACGATCTTCCCGATGGATGCGTCGTAGGCCATCGAGGCGTCGGTCCTCGCCTCGGGACTGGTGGCGGGGAACTGCCGGGTCCAGGTGGATCCATTCCACGTCCAGGTGTCGTTGGTGGACGAACCACCGAAGAGGACCGTGGCTCCTGTCGCCGGGTCGTAGGCCATCGACGCCCCGCCCCGAGGACTCGGGGCCGAGGTCGAGTGCGCCAGGACCCCGCTGGGCGCGCGGGGAATCCCAGCATCGACTTGTGCGGCCGAGGCGACCTGGACCCCGAGGACAAGGAAGATGCCCATGATCACCGAGATGGCAGATCCCCTCCTCGGGAGGGACCGGATGGTTGCCTTCCTGCGCCAGATCTCGGCCGAATGTGCCATCAGGACGTCAGGTTACGGGATCAGGAGGGTGTCCCGCGTCGTGACGTGCGCAGCGGATCAGTCCAGGCCACACCCTTCGATCACCCTGGCCTCCCCGTTTGGCTGGTCCCGCATCTCCGCAAGGGGTGGCGATGGTGGGGCAGTACGCCCCCGGTGTCCGGCGCACCAAAAGATCCCGGCAGGCAGGTCTGAGCCGGTAGTCTGATCCAGGCCAGCAGTTGTACGCGGGCAGCACTCAGAACGAAAACAGCGGGTGGCGAGTGTCCGAATTTCAGGTAAACGAGAACAGTGACATTTACTACCAAGGCAAGTATTGGAACGACTTGGATTGTGTCGTTCAGATGTTCAACAAACGGATCTCTAGCAGTCCTGAAGGCAGCTGGTACTCCCACTTCGCAGAGACAATCGACAGGACTTTCACCCGGGCACTGATCCTCAACTGCGGCAACGGATGGGTTGAACGGGACCTCATCCAGGCGGGGCTTGTGAAAGAGGCCGTAGGGATCGACTATTCGTCCGCACTCTTGGCGCAGGCCAGTGCGGCGGCCGACGAGGCCAACCTTCCGATCCGGTACCACCAGATGGATACCAATTCGGCGTCCTTTCCCAGCGATGAGTTCGATCTGGTCGTGAACTATGCGGCCGCCCACCACATCTCGATGATCGACCGTGTCTTTCGGGAGCTATGCACACTCCTTCCCGAGGACGGCTGGTTTCTTTCCTTCGACTACATCGGGCCGCATCGAAATCAGTACCGGCCGGACGCCTGGGAAGCGGCGTGGCAGGTGAATGCCGAACTTCCCGAACACGTTCGTCAGGAGATGGTGTACCCCAGCCTTCCAACGATGCTCCACGATGATCCCACCGAGGCGATCCACTCCGAGCTGATCGTCGAGACTTTGCTTCGGTACTTCGATGTCAAGCAGTTCACGCCTCTCGGGGGAGCGGTCGCCTATCCGCTCCTCACCCACAACCAAAGACTGTTCGCCATCGATGATCTGGCTGAGCGGACGCGATGGGCGGGGATGATTCTCGCCGCTGATGATGCATTCCTCCGGGCTCACCCGGACTCGTCCCTGTTCGCCTATTTTGCCGCGCAGCCGGACAGGTCAGCTCTGTCGTCATCTGCCCAACTCGCCCGATGGACACGCGAGGAGATCGAACGCGAACGAGTGGCCGGGCTGAATGGTGGGGAGTACTACTCCTCGCCTCGCCTATCCGACAGCTGAAGCAGCCGCGGAAGAAGCGAGGCGAGAGCTGGCCCTCGCCCAGGCGCATGTCGCCGATCTCCAACGTCAACTGGACACCTTCAACCGCAGTCCCGCCCATCGGCTCGTGCGCCGGACACTCGGATCATCGATGGTTCGACGGGCGAGAGCGTCGCCTCTGGTCGGGGGATTCGAACAAATAGCACGACGAAAACTGACTTGACCACGGCCTGGAGCTCACTCCGCCGTGGCTGGGTCCAGGTAAGAGGTGCACACCCTCGTGCCACCCGGTAGCTGTTCCGATCGCAAAGCGAATTGCGCATACTGTCGTTGGTGCCGTCAGGCGGCTACCGCAGTGAGCCAGCCGTGAGCGCTAAGGGGCCGATGCCGGCTGTAGTCGATCGGCCGGACCTCGGTGAGGACAGGAGAATCGACGAGGTCGTCGAAGCCCTGGCCGAGATGCTTATCGCGCACCCGACCGTCGAGGGCCTCCGTCCAACTGCGCTCCCGTGGTGAACTGGCACCACCCACGGCCTGGGTGCCTTAGTGCGGGTGACTCAACTTCCTTGTGGACAGGTGCCGTCACATCCCCGACCGGAGTCGAGTGAAGATCTGCCGGATGCGGCCATCCAATGAACGAAGTAGGCGTGGTCCATTGGAGGTCCAGGCCAGTGCAATCATTCGTGGCAGCCTCAAACATAGCTAGAGTCACGTAGAGATGACAGCCGAATACCGCGATCTTGACGATTCTGTGCTGGCCACAATCCAGGCCGTGCAGCCGTTCACGATGACATCCGTCGAGCGGATAAACGCAGTATGTGAGGCGGTCCGGTATATCGTGAAGTATGAGATACCGGGAGCCTTTGTCGAGTGCGGTGTATGGCGCGGTGGCAGTGCTATGGCTGCAGCGCGGACGTTTATGGAGTGCGGAGACACTGAACGATCGATAGTTCTATTCGACACGTTCGAGGGCATGACGCCTCCTCGTGAGATTGATCGGGATATCGAGGGCCAAGCTGCCGCTGGGCTGCTCGAATCAGAAGAGCGGGAGACCTCTCTGGTATGGGCGTACGCAACGATCGACGAGGTTCGCGACAATCTTGCTGGCATCGGATACCCCATGGAACGAGTGCGGCTCGTGCAAGGTCCCGTCGAAACGACCATACCCAGCCAGGCTCCTAGCACGGTAGCCATCCTGCGGCTCGACACAGACTGGTATGAGTCGACAAAGCACGAGTTGGAGCATCTCGTGGATCGGGTAAGCCCGGGCGGAGTACTCATCATCGACGATTATGGCCATTGGGAAGGTGCGCGGCGCGCCGTCGACGAGTTTCTCGCCCACCGGGACCGGCCCGTATTGCTGAACCGAATCGACTACACGGGGCGAATAGCCGTCCTGCCTTGATCTGAATCGGACCACACATCACCGTGAACGACTGGATGTAGTCGACCCTCGGTCACCTGAGTGCCAGTCGGGGACTACGGCTTCCACACAACGATTTGGACGCACTAGGCCTGCGACGCATTTGACTTGGTGCGGCACCTCCGGGTGACGGCCAATTGCCCTCTCGACAGCGCATAGCTGTAGCGTTTAGCGCTCGTCACCCGATTGTCGCTCTGCACCCAGCCGGTGACACTTGAGTGAGCCGCGTTACCTGGCCCGGCGAGTGTCCCATCGGGCCAGGGCCGGCACAGTAACCTGCACGGCGTGTCTCACTTCGGATCTCGATGATACTGACGGCGAGGGCGCGGCTCGCCTCGTTCATGCCCGATCTACCGTGGACTGCTCCAGGCAACTGGGGCATCCTGCTGTTCATTCGCTGATGGCCAAACTGGGTAGGACAGCATGACGGATGTCGACGTCCCAACAGACTCGCCTGGTTCGACGCCGACTCATCGAACCGGTCAGCAGCGATCTTCGGGTGGCGGGCGTGCTTCCGCACTGTGCGTGGCTATCTACGTGCTCCTGTCCGTCTTTGCCAATGGAGGAATGTGGGCTCACGGCATCGCCCACTCGATCCAATCCTCCGGCGGAACGGACGTGCAGGAGGAGATTTGGTTTCTGGCCCAGACGCCCTGGGCAATCGTGCACGGGATCAATCCCTTCGCCAACAACTGGTTGAACGCTCCGACCGGATTGAATCTGATGGACAACACAACGATGCCGCTGCTCGGTCTCCTCGGTGCGCCCATCACCTTCCTGATGGGCCCCATCGCCGCATTCAATGTACTGGTGAATCTGGCCTTCATCTCGTCTGCGACCGCCTGCTACTTCATGGTGAGCCGATTCGTGACGTGGTGGCCCGCAGCCTTCGTGGGCGGGCTGGTCTACGGCTTCTCTCCTTACGCCGTGGCAGAAGGGGGTGCACACCTGTTTCTTGCCTTCGGGCCATTCCCGCCATTGATCGTCTTGGTCCTTGACCGGGCACTACGTACTCGGACCGGCTCGCCGTGGGCCAATGGCCTGCTCCTCGGGGTGTGTCTGGTGGGGCAGTTCTACATCTCGGCTGAGGTCTTCGCATCGGTTGTCGTCATGATGTGTGTGGCCGCCGTTATCGCCGGAATCGCGGCCTACTTCAAACGAATCAAGTTGAATGGACGTCGGTTCGTCCAGATGTCCCTGGTTGCCGTGTTCGTGTTCGTGGTGTGCGCCGGCTACGGGGCGTGGACGGCACTGGCCGGACCCCAGCACATCGTCGGCCCCGCCCAACCTCCGTCGGTGCTTGCCGGGGATCTCGAGCGATCCGCTGGGTCTCGTCACACCCACCGAGAACCAGCATTTCACCCTCGGCGAGGCCAAGGTGGGGGACGCCCTGGTAGCCGCCCGAAACTCGCACTGGCATGTGATCTTCCCTGCAGTATCGGAGGACGGGACCTACGTGGGCGTGACCTTGCTCCTGGTTCTGGTGGTCGGCGTCATTGTTCTCCGCCGTCGCCGGGTCGTTCGATTCGGTGCCCTTCTGGCCGTGGCGGCTCTGGTGCTCTCCATGGGCTCCCGTCTCCATGTCGACGGTCACCTGACGTCAACTCCACTCCCGTTCGCTATCCTCGCTCATCTTCCGCTCCTCCAGAGCGGCGTGGCCGCCCGCTACGTCAACTACTTATGGCTGTTTGTCGGCCTACTCGTTGCGGTCATTCTCGACGCGTGCTATTCCGCGCTGTCCGTTCGCGGTACGGAGGTTCACCGGGGGAGGGCGGTGTTCGTGACGTGGGGGGTTGCCCTCTTTGCTCTCCTCCCGCTCGTGCCGGGATGGCCGTATGCGTGGGCTCCGGCAGCAGTGCCTGCCTGGTTCACCGGCACGGCCCGGCACCTTCCCCTGGGAACGGACACCCTTGTCTACCCGCTGGCTAGTAACTCGGATGCGTCAGCGATGGTGTGGCAGGCCATGGCCAACATGAGGTTCCGCATGCCGGGAGGGTACGCCGTCTTCGCTTCCCGCTCCGGGGCGGCGTCATTTGCCAGCGCACCGTCGTCCCTGCAGGAGGCGCTCGCATTCTGCACGGAAGGTGACCGGTTCCCACTGTCGCCTCCCGCCGTCCGCTCAGATCTGCGAACGTGGCGCGTCCAGTTGGTCACGGTGGCACAGTCGGCACCGGGGGCCTACTGCGCCACACGGCTCTTCGCCTCGGCACTCGGTCCACCCAGTGCTGCCGGAGGAGTCCTTGTCTGGCACACCTGAACGATCTGGTCCTCCTGAACGCGCCGGGCGGGGCGGTGGACCGTCGAACATCACCCGAGAGGTGGAGTGTGCGAGTTGCTGGGGTGCCACCGTGGAATGATGACGAGCGTGAACACGGACTCACTGCATTCGTTGATGACATCTATACACACGGCCCGTCGGCGGGCTCGCTATCTTGGACGCAAATCAGCGCTGGCCACGGTGTTGACGGAAGCGGTAGCCGGATGGACGCGGCGTGCGGAGAAGTTGGTCGGTCGTCCCACGCTGTTCGAACTTCAGCAGCACGGTTCGTGGTCGATATCCGCACGGGAGTTGCTGAAGCACAGCATCGGCCTCGATGATTCCGACTGGGACCGAGTGGAGGCTGAATTCGAGGAAGTCGAGGGTTCCCTCGCTTCGCGTCACCAAGTAGTGCAGGTGGTCTATCCAGGATCCTTCGCGGTAGAGCGGGAGACGTCCCTCCTCCTCTATGGACTGGTGCGCCTCCTGCAGCCAGAGTGCGTGGTAGAGACCGGAGTGGCAGACGGGGCTTCCTCCTTCGTCCTGCTCGCCACGCTCCGGAAGAACGGGCGGGGTGAGCTTCACAGTCTGGACATTGCCAGCGACGTAGGAGCGTTGGTCGACAATCGGGATTCGTGGCACCTGCATGTGGCCGATGTTCGAACCGTCGAGGACGTGCTCGCCGAGACACTGCGCCTCGTACCGCCTCCCATGCTCTTCCTGCACGATGCCGACCATCGGTATCTCGCCCAGTCATGCGAGTACGAGACCTTCGCGTCGGCGGCTCCTTCTGGGGCCATTTTGCTGAGCGACGACGTCGACTACTCACATGCGTTTGGAACATTCTGTGAGAACCGGGGGTTGCGACCCAACTACCTGTTCGACTCCCGGAAGGTCGCCGGCCTGGTGCGGCTCTGATGGTGGCACGCATGGTCGGTTCAGCCAGAAGGCCCGACGGCCGGGCCCGACGTCAGGGTCTGGAGCCGCGTTGTTCCTCGTCAGTCATCAGCCGGTCTTCGATCGCCGCCAGCCGCCGGGAGATGGCGGCGCGGTCCCAGACCTCTTCGGTCATCTTGTTGATGTCAGAGAGCGTCCGGGCGATCTCTTCGAAGGTGGCCTCGAGCAGCTCAAAGCGAGGCTCCAAGCCCTCGGTGACATGTGTCGCCCGCTCGAGATGGCTCGCGGCATTGAGCATCCGCTCCCCCTCGGTCGCGAGATGTTGGATAGTGTCGAGTCGGTCCTCCAGGTGATCGAGTCGCGTAACCAACGCCTGCACGGTCTCGCGGATGTCGTCGAGTTCCGTCATGGATAGTCCTCCGAATCGTAAGCGGCGATCACCTTGTATGTCGCACCCACCGGACAAACGGCACTGGGAGGGACCGGTGTGGGCACGTTAGACAGCCTGGGTGAGCGATCGCCGAATGATCGCCTCGGCGACGACGGCGAGTTGGTAGAGATCGGCGCTGCTGCCCATCGGCTCCCTGTGTTGGGCAGCCATGATACCGAGTTCCTCTTCGATGACGGGGAGCACCTGATCCAGCGTGAATTGCGTCCGAACGAGGTACGAGGAGCGACGTCCGATGGCAGCCAGGTCGATCTCTCCGTCCAGCACCCTCTTGATGACGGCGGCAAAGGCACCGGAATCCCGCGCCGCCTTCAGGCAGTGGACTTCATCGACCAGCCATTCTGAAGGGCCTGACGGGGTCGACAACAGCGGCACACACCCCTCCACTGCGGCTTCCAGGGGCGCTATGGCAAATGGTTCAGCGTGACCAGGTTGGGAACACGAAGAGGTCGTGTTGACGCAGTTGTCGTCGCAGTTCGATCGGCGCCGTCCAACCGTGGAGCGTGACCACCTCATCCAGTCCCAGTTCAGTGATTCGCCGGATGATGTCCTCTACATCACCTCTGCCGTACAGGTCCAGGTGGAACTGGGTGTAGCCGTGGCGGATGAGCTCCGCCATCGCATCGAGTGTGATGAACACGCCCTTCTGCTCGACGAGCTGACCGGCAAAGGCAAGCCTCAGAACGCTGCCGTCGTAGTAGGTGCGCTCCAGGGTCGGGGGGACGTCGACTGTCCAATTGGGAATGAGCCGGGTGCGCCCACCCATGTTAACGACGTGCTCGATCTCATTGATCAGCCCCTGACTCACGGGCATGAACCGTCCCGTCAGTCGTTCGCTCATCATGTTGGCGATGGGCAAGATGCTTCCGCCGAAGCTGCAAATCTGTGCTGGCACCGCATCGCCGAGGTGCCACAGCCAGGGCACGCCGAGATACTCCAGCGCTCCGACCAGGGCAGCGCCTCCGATCCCGACCAGGTTCCAGAGGTGGCAGACATCAGGCTGGAATTCCTCCAACGTGGTGATCAGGGCGTAGACATTGCCCGAGTCCAGCAGATTTGACTCGAGCTCCCAGAACTGCGATCTGGAGCTGAGTCGCTCGACCGTGAAGACATCCGGTCTGCGGAGCAACCTGAGGATGTGGTCCTCTGGAGGGGCCGGCAGCTGTGGCACCGTGGTCAGGACCGCGTACGTCGTGTCCCGCCAGTCGGAGGGCGTCGACGACCTGCCGGCACGAGAGCTCATAGCCGCCGATCACTTCGGGCGGGTAGAGATTGGAGATGACCAGGACTTTCACACTGGCCGCTTCCCACGGCCGCTGAGAGCCGAGTCGTATATCCGGCGCACCTGATGGGCTACCACGTTCAACGAGAAGTGAGACTCGACCCTCTCCCTCCCTGTTAGGCCCATCAGCACGGTCGAGCCACGATCGGTGCAGATGGAGCCGAGGGCGTCGCTGAGCATGTCGCCCGATGAGACGATGAGCCCGGTCACCCCGTTCTCGACGAACTCCGGCAGCGAACCCCCGTCGTACGCAACCACCGGAGTAGCGCAGGCCATCGACTCGAGGGCCGTCAGGCTCAAGAGGGCGGACTGGTCAGAACGTTCGACGGAGGGCGGAGGAGTGACGGTGGCCCAGGCATGCTGGTACAGGTGTCGGAGGCGCACGTCGTCCGCACCGGTCACGAACTCCACATCCTTCGCACCCGCCATGCCGGCGAGCATCTGGACGAATTCCACGTCGTCGCTCGGTCCGCACACCTTGAGGGGAACGTGTGCGGGCAATGCGCTAATGAGGTCTTCGATCCCCTGGCCGGGGCGAATGCTGCCCACATGGAGGAGGTGGGCCCGATGGTCGGTCGGCTTGCCCGGTGCGAAGAACGTTGCATCGACGCCACCGGGAACAATCTCGACGTTGCGGGCTGGAGGCAGCGTCGAGAAGGCGAATTTGGAGTAGCAGATCACCGCATCGGCAAGGTCGAGCAGTCCGAGGGAAGCGCCGAGCGAGCTCGTGCGTCCGCCGAAGTCGGTGACGAAGACCGGCTTGCCCAGGGCTTTGGCAGTGAGGATGGCGGTCTCGCCTGATCGGGTAAGGGGTTGCTGCACGTGGACCACATCGACAGGATCGAGGACGTGCGGGAGCCCCCACGACAGGACATCGAGGGGGTCAGGCGCAGGCTCGCCCTCGTCGCCGTATGGGGGTAGCAGGCGGAGTGTCACCTGTGGAGCGAGCTCGATATCCGACGCGGCCATTCCGTACGAGATGAAGTCCATCGTGCACCCCTCGTCTGCGGCCAGGGTTGTGGCCAGCGTCACCGGCCACCGTTGGTCCAAATGCATCGGCTGGCCAACCGCTGGATAGGTCGGACTGACGAATGCCACCCGGATGGGGCCGGACTCGGTCCCGGTGTAGTGGATTGATTCAGGCTCATCGGACATGAGAGTCAGATCCGGCCCCGGGCTACCACGGTCCGGTGATGGAGAGATCTCCGAGCGCCTTGCTGATCCGCTCCCTAAAGGCTTCGGCCGAGAACAGCGCTGCTCGTTCAGGAAGCTCGTTGCTCAATGTCGTCGAGCCGTCCGGATCGCCCACCAGTCGTCTGATGATCGCGACGCATTCGGTCACGGTGTGGAAGCCGGTGTCGCACCCGAGGAGGGGGAGGACCTCGGCCGGACCACCCTCGTCGTACACCACGGGTATGCATCCGAAGCTGGCCGCCTCGATCGGAGTGATGCCGAAATGCTCGAGTCGCTCGGGGTAGTGAAGCGCGTTCACCTCGAAACCTGCGGCATGGACGAGGATGGCACTGTCGGCGTAAAGGGCGCCCAGCCGATTGCGTCCCACATTCGGAAAGAAGTGGCAGTTGACCCCCTCTGCCAGTTCGGTGAGCTCTTGAAAACGCTCCCGCGAGTCGGCGTTCGCGTGGAGAGAGCCCACTACGGCCAGGGACAAGGGGAACGTAGGATCGGCAGCCAGGATCCGCATGGCCTCGATGGCGATGTCCTGGCGCTTGTCGTGACCGCCTCGGAAGAACCTGCCGACGGTGAGCATCAGTCGCCGCTCCGGCCAGGGACGGGAACGTGAAGGGTTTCGCCACGTCGCCGGTGCATAGATCACCCGGATCGGGGGAGGGTCCATCTCGTAGTAGTTGGCCATGCCTGAGACATAGTGGCGGACGAAGTCGGAATAGACCCAGACCTCATCGTACTGGCTCAACCACGAGCGGTACGTCCTCACATGCTCGTCGGAGATGGGGAGAGGGAACTGGCAGATGTAGACGTTCTTCTTGCCGAAGGGGGCCGTCGGTGGAGTGACGGCATTGCCGAGTACCACCCCCAGTTCGATGCTGGACCGATCGATGCTGTCGAACGGCTGTGTCCGCAGGTCGAAGTCTTCGAGCCCGAAGGCTCGGGCAAGCTGTTGGATTCGGGTGTTGCTGTATCGGTGCGGAGTGGACACGATCACCTCGGCTCCGGGCAGTTCCCCTTCGAGATGGGAGCCCAACTCGAACATGACCCGCTCACCTCCGCCCGGTATCAGCTCGTACGGGCAGTAGAGGACGACCGTCGGGGTGCCCGTGGATCGCGAGACCGTGGAGGCAGGTGGGTAGATCTCCGTTCCCCATGGGACGGTCGACTCGGATCCAGCCTGATCGAAGGCGGTACCCGCCGCTTGGCGCCGGCTCAGCCAGTCCCCCCAGACATTGACGAACTTCCGGCGGTTGAGATCGACCATGTCATGCAGTTGGAGGGCCCGATCAGTCGTGGTGTGGCTCTCGAGGTGCACCACCCGGGCTCGTGGATTGACCACGACCCGGCCGAAGTGGCGTGCGATCGTGAGGCAGAGGTCGACGTCCTCGTAGTACGCAGGTTCGTACTCGAGGCCGAAGCCCCCGGCGCTGAGATAGACCGCCGTCCTCATGAGGAGACAGGCAGCGGAGCAGAAGTCCACACTGCACAATTCGGTGTAGTGGGCGGGGGGCCAGACAGCGCCTTTGCCGACCTGGGTGATCTCGCCGTTGGGAAGGACGACCCCACCGACTTCTTGCACCCTCCCGTCGGGATAGAGGAACATCGGACCCACCGCGGCCACCGATGGGTCTTCCGCCATGGTCGACGCAAGGTGTTCGATCCAACCCGGCTGGACGAACGCATCGTTGTTGAGGAGCACCAGGAAGTCACCGGTGGCGGCCTCGACCCCAATGTTGTTCCCCTCGCCGAAGTAACGGTTCACGCCGACGGGGAGGATCTGCACAAGGTCGTCGCCACGGGACTGTAGGGTTGCGACGCAGTCTGGGTCGGAGCCGTTGTCCACAACGATGATCTCCTTGATCAACTCGCTGCGGGCCTCGTCAAGGGCGTCCAGACACGCCAACGTCGTCTCGGGACGCTGATAGTTGAGGACGATCACGGAGACGTTGTTCCGAAACTGCTGGAGACCGGCCAGTGACGGGATCTCGATGCTGGCGCCGTCGGTGGTGTGGTTGTGGTCAGGACACACGGAGCAGCTTGCGCAGACGGTTGAGAAGGTTGGTGACGTACCGGAGTCCGGCTGTGACGTGCCGACGATGTGGACGACTCCAGATCCCCGACGGCGGGCCCGCAACGCCTCGATCTCCTGGGCAAACGCCACCCGCTGCTCGTCATGCTGGCAGTTCAGGACGGAGAGGTTCGGACCTGTTCGGCTTCGAGCGCTTCGAGAGCCCGGTCGTATCGGGAGGCATTGACGAACAACCTGGCTGAGGCTCAGGTCCAGCTGGGCCGAGAGCGTCTCCACCTCGAGTACACGGTTGGACCGGACCCGGACCAGCTCCTCCCGCAAGCGGGCGACGTCCGCACGGCTTGCCTCGAGTTTGGATGAGGTTTCAGCCGGGCCGAAGTCGTCAGCCTCTGCGGGGGAGGTGCCGCCCAAGTCGCTGATATCGAGGTTTCGGTCAATCGTCACGTGTGCTTCCGATCGGTTGGAGTTGGGTCAGCGCCGGGCCCAGGGGACCGGTGAACGGCCGGGAGTGACGAGAGGGTCGGCGCACTCTGTCCCACCGGAGTCTGGCCTCTGGCGAGGAGCCGCATGAATCTACCGTACACGAGCCTCCGAGCGGACAAGCGGAACCCGGGGACGGCGGAACTCAGCCCATAGGAGCACTGTCAACGCGTCCCCCCTGGCCACGGGTGCTCTCGGGCGGATAGCGCCTGGCAACTCGCCTGGACCCAGTTCCGGCCCCGGTCCCCGTCCGGCCTGCGGGTGGGGTCCCGGCCGCCCACCGCAGCAACGATGCCACCAGGACGAGGAGGCCCACCAGTGCCAGGAGCCCGGCCGGGTACTCGTGGGGGGGCAGGAACGTGAAGCGGACCACCGTGGTCCCCGCCGGCAGCGGCGACCTGCTGGAACAGGCCGGGGGGTCCGCTCGCGTCGTCGGCCACGGGGCTCGCTCGAGCTCCCGGACCGTCGCCGTCCAGCCGGGCATGTACAGGACCCTCCGGACCAGGGTGGATGGCCGGGACAGTGCACGGTGGCCTCGGTCCCAGTTGACCTCGGCCACCGTGCACGAGGCCGGCAGGCTGTCCGCCGGGACTGCCGTCCCGGTGGGGCGGAGCGAGAACACCGGCCGGTCGACGGCAGCTCCCAGATCTCGGCGAAGCCGTCGCGGTAGACCAGGCGGGGACCGGCCGGCCACGGTGGCGAGCCGGGCGCCGGGAAGGGCTGACCCTGGACGTCGAGCCCGTTGGCGTTCTCGACCACGTAGCGGACGCCGACCGCCTCGTAGTCGGGCAGGTGGGCGCTCAGCTCCTGCGGCCGGGGTCGGACCGGCCGGGTTGATCCGGCCCCCGCCGGAGAAGACCCCGGGAAGGGCGTTGGGGTCGAGATGGGTGGCGATATAGTGATTCCAGGCCTTGGGCACCGGAAGGTCGTTGATGTTGGCCTCGGCGATGCCGAAGTAGGACCCGTAGTTCGGGCTGATCGGCCCGAGGGTGAGGAACCGGTACGGTGCCGAGGTGGGCCTGGAGCCAGCTGACCGAACCGGTCTGCAGCGGGGTCGGCGGCGGGGCCGACAGGTAGGTGAAGCCGAGGAGGAGGACCGACTCGGCGGCGACCACGCCGGCCATGAGCAGTCGTCCCCGACGCCGGGTCCGGTCGACCCGGTGCCCGTCCGACCGTCGGTCAGCCCGTCCGGTCGGCCGAGCGCTCGACCGGCGATCGAGTCCGCCCGACGGCCAGGAGGGCCGAGGGCGACGAGCCCGGCGCCCGACCAGGCTCACCGACCGGATAGAGGTGCCGGTGCTCGGGTCTGTCCCGCGGGCCGACGGCGTGGGTCAGCAGGGGCCAGGCGGTGACCGCGGCCCAGGCGGCGAGAGCGCCGGTCGACCGCCGACGCCGACCACCAGCACCCGGCGGCGGGTCAGCCGGCGGGCGATGTCGTCCAGGCCCAGGGCGGCCAGGACCACGGCGGCCAGCTCCCAGGGGGGTCGGCGTAGCGGTAGAAGGCGGTGAGGCGGAGGCCGGGGATCGTCGGCCATGAGATGGACCACGGGCGGGAACCCGAAGGTGCGGAGCAGGCAGACCAGCGATCCACGCCCCGAGGCCGATCCGGAGGGGCCGCTGGCGCGCGACCGACCAGTCCGACCAGCCCGGCGGCGATGACGGTGACGGACAGGAAGCCGCCGACGCTGCCCCACAGGGCGATGGTGTCGGCGCCGCCGGCCGGCGACTGGAACCCGAAGATGGGCCCGAGCGAGTAGGGGAGGACCAGCTGGGTGAGGCCGGCGCCGTGGGCAGCGACGTGTCGGCGAAGCCGCCGGTGTGGGCCCCGACGTAGGCGTAGGGGAGGTAGTCGGCGAAGGCCACGATGCAGCGGGGCGGCCAGCGCCAGCCCCGACCGCGACCCCGGCGGCCAGCCGGGCCACCGCCGGCCGCCACACCGGCCCGACCCGGTCCGGCCAGCCGGAGGACCGCCCACCAGGCCACGAACAGCCCGTCGATGAAGGAGGTCTCGGGGAAGCCGGCCAGGATGGAGAGGGCCAGCGCCACGGCCAGCAGGCGCCATCCGCCCCGCCGGTGCTCGCCGGGCCGCCTCGATGGCCCGCTCCACCCCGATGAGGCAGAGGGGGAGCAGGGCCACCGGCCGGATGGGGGCGTGGGCCAGCCAGGCGAAGGTCCCGCACAGCCCGAAGGCCACCCCGGCGGCCGTGGCGAAGGTCCGGCCCACGCCCAGGCGCCGGACCAGGAAGTAGGTCGACCACCCGGTGACGACCTCGACGCCAGCTGCAGCAGCAGCACGCCCTGGTGGAGGGCGAGCAGCAGGGTCGAGGGGGAAGAACGCCCCGCTCTGCATCTCGCCGGCCAGGGGGCTGCCCACCCCTTCGTACGGGTTCCACCAGGGGATGTGACCGTGGAGCCAGTCGAGGGCGGCCAGGTGACCGAGGGCCTGCATGGTGAAGCCGGCGTTGCCGTCGATGTAGGGGAGCCCGGGCAGCCATCCCGGACGGGGTCGGGGTGAGGGCGGCGTTGAGGACCAGGGGGTTGGTGGTGACCAGGTGCAGCAGGGCCGGCGCGTTGGCCACCAGCACGGCGGCGAGGATGCACGGCCAGGGGCACCAGGTGGGGGGACCGGCGGATGCCGGTGTTGCTCGAGTGGCCCGATCCAGGTGGATGGTCACCGGTGTCGCTTTCTGCCGTGGCACACGGCGCGGAGGCCCTGGTCCCGGCAGTGCGTCGCCGGCGAGTATAGAAGTGCGTGCCGGGCGGAGCCGGACGCCGGCCGGTCTTCGGCCGTGAAGCAGGAATGGTCTCGCGGCTGCTCCCGGACTGCCCGGCGCCGGCGCCGACCCGGCCCGGAGGGCGCGGGCTGGCGTGCACCGGGGGTCTGTGGCCTACCATTCGGGGGTGACCTCTCCGAGTTGCGTGGCTGCTGTCCGGGGGGAAGGTGGGTCCACCTCCCGGACTCGGGCGCGCCCGGATCACCGGGTCGCGGCCGTCGAGGCGTCCGTCGGGGGACCGATCGAGCGGGAGGTCTGCACATGGTGAAGAGTCCCAGTCTGCGGGCACCGGTGGTGCGCTCGCTGGAGCTGCCCGGGTGGCGGGTCCGGCTGGCCACCCTGGTCGAGGGGGACTACGAGGCGTGGCTGGCGGTCCGCACCCGGTGCCGGTCGTGGCTGGTGCCCGTGGGAGCCGCGGTCGAAGGGTGCCCCCCAGGCCGCCCGAGGACGCCGCCAGCTTCTCCGCCCGCTGCGGGATGCGGGAGCGGGAGCGCCAGCTGGGGAGCGGGTTCGGGTTCGGGATCTTCTTCGAGGGCCGGTTCTGCGGCGAGATCACCCTCTCCTCCATCCAGCGGGGGCCGTTCCAGAACGGCTCCATCGGCTACTGGATCGACGAGGAGATGGCCGGGGCCGGGCTCATCCCCGAGGCGGTGGTGGTGGTCCTCCAGTTCGCCTTCGAGACCCTCCGTCTCCACCGCATCGAGGTGGCCATCATCCCCCGCAACATGCCCAGCCGGCGGGTGGTGGAGAAGCTGGGCCTCCGCAACGAGGGCGTGGCCCTGGGCTACCTCGAGATCAACGGCGAGTGGGAGGACCACGTCCGCTACGCCATGACCGCCGAGGAGTGGGACGGTGCGGGGTCCCGAGCTGCGGGCCACCTGGCTCGAAGCGCGAGCTGATCGCCCGGCGACCGGACCCCGACCGGGCCGGCCTCTACCCGTCGATGCCCCGCACCACGGCCGGGGAGTGCCGGAAGAACTGCTCCACGTCCTGCTCGTAGCGGTACGTCGGGCTCGCCGGTCCCGGTGGCCCGGCGCAGGTTGTTGGCCCGGGCGAAGCTCTCCACCGCCCCGGCGCTGGTGTAGCGGTACTCGAAGCCGGCCGCGATCAGCTTGGTGGTGTCCACGCCCCGGCCGTAGCGGACCAGCCCCTCCATCTCCGGCGGGAACTGCACCGATCCCGAGCCGGCGGAGCGGGGCCACGAAGGCCCGGGGCCTGAACGGGGGCAGGGGCAGCAGGAAGGCCCCGCCGATGGAGGCCACCTCGCTCCACGGCAGCTTGCCCGCCCCGGCCACGTTGAACACCCCGGGGATGCGGTGGCCGGTGACGTACTCGAGGGCCCGGACCACGTCGTCCTCCTCGACGAACTGGACCAGGGGGTCGAAGCCGGCGATGCAGGGCAGCAGCCGTCGGCGCAGGTTGTAGCTGATCGGGGTGATGATGTCGGTGCCGAGCACGTTGGCGAACCGCAGGACCGACACCACCAGGTGGGGGTTGTCCTCGGTGAAGTCCCGGACCAGCGCCTCCACCTCGATGCAGCGAGCGCTCCACCCGGGTCCGGACCGGGCCGGTGCGGCTGGTCCTCCTCGCGGAACCAGGCCGGGTCGGTCTCGGCCGCCCCGTAGACGTGGGTGGACGACTTGACCACCACCTGGCGGACCGACGACCCGGCCGTGCCGGCCGCGGCCAGCAGGTTGAGGGTCCCGATGACGTTGATCTCGTGGAGGGCCCGGCTGGGCACGTTGACCGAGTTGGTCTCGAGGAAGGTGTGCACGATGGTGTCCACCTGGGTGGCCCGGACGATCCGGTTGAGGATGGAGTACTTCTGGTCGGAGCGCACGAACTCGGTCCGCTCGAGGGGCACCCGGGGCTCGTTGGCCCCCAGTCCCAGGATCATCTCGACGTCGGGCTCGTTCTCCAGGGCCTGGGCCATCCGCCCACCCCAGAAGGTGTCCAGCCCGGTGATCAGGACGCGCCGGCCCATCGGCTCAGCCGAACCAGACGCTGCGGCGCTCCCGCAGCATGTCGTGGAGGGCGTCCTGCAGGCGGGCCCGGATGGTCTCGGCCTCGTCCATCACCCGGCTCCTCGAGTAGCGCTCCAGGCCCGGCTCCACGTCGAAGGTGACCGGGTCGAGGACCCGCAGCTTGAACTTGGCCGGGAAGTAGGTCACGTAGCCGATGCGGCCCCAGCAGCAGGGCGTTGGCGGTGACCGGAAAGTACGGCAGGTTGAGCAGCTTGGCCACGCTGGGCATCCGGAACAGGATGGGCATGGACTCCTCGGCGCCCACCACGGCGATGGGGATGATCGGGCACCCCGGCCCGCATGGCGATCTCCACGAACCCGCCCCGGCCGAAGCGGCGCAGCCGGTAGCGGTCGGTGTAGGTCTTGGAGGTGGCCTTGGTCCCCTCGGGGAACACCAGGGCCAGCTGCTGCTGGTCGTGGAGGAGCCGGTAGGCGTTGTCGGGATGGGCGGGCACGCCCCCGGTCCGGGACCACATGGTGCCCACCACCGGGATGGTGCGGAAGAAGTAGTCGGCCAGGCCGTAGACCGGCCGGCCCAGCTCCTCCTCGATGCCGTGCATGATGGCCGGGGCGTCGGAGGGGATGGCGCCGGCGTGGTTGGCGATGAGCAGGGCCCCGCCGTGGTGGGGGATCTTCTCCAGTCCCTCCCACTCCACCCGGAACCAGTAGCTGGTACATCGGGTCGTAGAGGCGGCGGACGATCGAGCGCATGTGCTCCGAGCGGCCCCACTCGTCGACGTCCGAGCGCCTCGGGATCGGGCGGGCCCGTCGTCTCGGGCCGCGGCCCGGGCCACCGGGAGGATGGACACCGAGGCCGGCCTGGGCCCGGTCGCGGTGCGTCCGGCGCGTCGTCGGGACCGTCGGCCACCGGTGCCGGCCGTGGTCCTCGTCCGTCTGCGCCACTGCCATCGGCCGTGCCCCGGGACCTGCGTCGGCGGCCTGGTCGGGCTCGTCCCGGCTCGTGCTCCGGGGCCGGCTCCGGTCGCGGTCGGCGCTCGAGCTCGGACGTCCGGGTCGGGGTTCGTGGTGCTGCGGCTCCACGGTCGGCTCGTGGCGGTCCGGGTGCGATCGGCTGGGTCCGCGCTCACCTGGGCCATGGTACTGCTGGCGACAGCTCAGCCCAGCCCCGCCGGGTCCGGACGCCGGCCGTCAGCCGTCCGGCCAGGGGGCCCAGCGCCGGCCAGGGCGTCGAGGGTCATGGCTCCGGCGCGTGACCTCCAGGGGGGCGAACTCGGCCCGCAGGGCGCCGAGAACACCATGGCCACCTCGGCCGGTTCCACCAGGGGCAGCAGGACGGTCACCGACGGCCCGCCGGTCACCACCGGCACCGGAGCCCCGTCCAGGGTCGCACGGCCACCGACCGGCGCGCGATCCCGCGTCGGCCAGCGCCGCGACCGGGCTCGGCGGCCCCCGGACGGTCGCCGGCCGCGCACGATGACGGCCGGCACCGGGGGCGTGGCCAGCAGGCCGAGCGGGACCGGTAGACGTCGGTCAGCATGGTGACCGAGTCGTGGAGGGGATGGACGGTGCTGCCGGGCACGTTCTTCCACTGGACCGGGCACCTCGGTGATCCGCAGGCCGAGGCGCCGGGCCCGGGCCAGCAGCTCGACGTCGAAGGCGAACCGGTCGATCCGCACCAGGTGGAACAGGAGCCGGGCGGCCGGGGTGCGGAAGGCCTTGAAGCCGCACTGGGTGTCCTGCAGGCCGAGCCCGGTGCCGGTGGTGACCAGGCGGTTGAACAGCCGGCCCATCACCGCCCGCACGGCGTAGGTGCCGTCCACCATCGAGTCGGGCAGGGCCCGCGAGCCGATGGCCACGTCGCTGGTCTCGAGGCCGTCGAGCAGCGACGGGCACGGCCCGGGGGTCGATGGCCATGTCGGCGTCCATGTAGGCCGTGTACGGGCCCCGGGCCAGGGCCACCCCGGTGCGGACGGCGGCCCCCTTGCCCCGGTTGGCCGGAAGGCTGATCACCCGGTGGTGGGGGAGGTGGGCCAGCAGCGCGGCGGGCGGTCGCGGCGGTGTCGTCGGTGCTGCCGTCGTCGATGACCACCACCTCGGTCTCGCTCGAGGTCCACCGCCCCGTCGTCCACGGCGGCGTCGAAGCGCTCCATGCCCGGCGGCCAGCCGGTGGGCCTCGTTGAAGGCGGGGACGATGATGGTGAGCTCGGGTGTCATGGGCAGGGCCCGACCCTATGCGGCCGCGCCGGCGGCCGCCGAGGGTGGCCGGCCGGTCGACCGGGCCGACCGGCCGCTACGGGCGGGCCGGCCCCGACCAGGCCCTCGGTACCAGATGGGGTCGTAGCGTCGACGAAGGTGCCGGTGTGGGCGGCCTGGATGATGGTGCCGCTGCCCGTACGGCGTGGCCTGGCCGTCGAGGTAGGGGCCGACGTACATGACCACGTGGTCGATGCCGCTGCCGTCGAGGTCGTAGAAGAGCAGGTCACCGGGCTCGAGGGCGTTGAGGGCCACGTGGGGGAACATCGGCGTACTGGTCGGCGGCCGAGTGGTCCATGGACACCCCGGCCTGGGCCCAGGCCAGCATGGTCAGGCCCGAGCAGTCGAGGCCGGCCGAGCTGGCCCCGCCCCAGACGTAGGGGACGCCCAGGTACTTGCATGGCCCCGTGCACGGCGGCCAGGCCCGGCGGCCTGGGCGCTGCCGCTGGCCGAGACGGTGACGGCCCCGCTCCCGGCGAGCCCCGGCCGCGCGGCGCCGGCGGCGTTGGTGGCCTGGTTGGCCGCCGTGGTGGCGTTGACCGCCGCCGCGCTGCCGCCGCTGACGGTGGTGGCCACCTGGGCGGCCTGGGCGGCCTGGGCGGCGGCGGCCTGGGCCGCCGCCGGGTGGTGGCCGTGGCCGCGGCCTGGGCCGCCGCCTGCGGCCTGGGCCGCGGCCTGCTGGGCGATCTGGGCGGCCAGGTTCCCCTTGACCTGGGCCAGGGTGGCCTCCGACTGGGCGCTGACGGCCTCGGCGCCCTGCCGGGCCGTGGTCTGACCTGGGCCAGCTGGGCCGTCTCGGCCTGCTGCTCGGCCAGCAGCTTGGTCTGGGTGGCGGTCAGCTGCTTCTGGCCGGCCTGCGACCCGGGCCACGTCGGCGGCCACGTTGCCGAGCCCGAGCTGCTGGTAGAGGTCGCGGGTCTGGGTGGCGCTGGACGGGGCGGCGAAGAGCGAGGCCACCGACCGCCGGACGAGGTGTCGTCCATGTAGGCCTGGACGGCGTCGTTGCGCAGGTGGGCCCGCTCGGTGGCCAGCCGGGCCTTGGCGGCGTCGATCGAGGCCGTGGTGGTCTGGAGCGAGGCTGGGTGGTGGACAGGTTGACCTGGGCCTGGTTGTACTGCTCGTCGGCCTGGTCGAGGACCGCCTGCTGCTGGGAGATCTGGGCCTCGAGGGCGGCCACCTGGGCCTCGGCCGCGCTGATCTAGGACTGGACGGCCGACGGTGGTGCCGGTCGACGAGGTCGACGTGGTCGACGAGGTCGACGGCTCGATGACGCCGAGGTGGTGGCGATGGTGGACGAGCGCGGCCGCCGGCGACGCGGTCCGGGTCCGAAGGTCAGCGGCCAGAGCGGCACCACGACCAGGGTGAGGGCGGTGACCACCGGCCCGACGGTCTGGTCGACGGCCCGTGGCCTCCGACGCGCCGGCGCCGCCGGCCGGGTCGCCGATTGCCCCTGATGCACGACCTCCTGCACACTCCGGGTCACGGCTAGCGGACGCCGGACCCCCGTCGGCCCGCGGCGGTCTCCCCGTCGGACTGTCGGTGACCCGATCCGTCCCGTGCCCTCGTGATCCTGCCCCATCACTACGCTCCATGGCACGGACGACCGGGCGTCTGGCCCGGTGCCGTCTACGTCCGGCGACCTTCGCTGCTGGATCCGACTCGGTAAGTTGCTGGTTGTATCGGCAACTCGGCCGGCGAACTGGAGGTCCCAATCGTGGACGGCGTGATCGAGGTCCGAGGGTGGCCGGGTGCGGGGCGTCCACCGCCACGACCACTGGTCGTTCTCGGGATCCCCTACGCCGCCTCGCCGGCCGGGACGGCGCCGGTTCCGGCCCCCGGGCCCGCCCGAGCCGTGGACCGGCGTCCGGCGTCGCGACCGGTTCGGCCCCATCGCCCCCCAGGCCCCGAGCCTGATCGACGCTGTCCCTCGGGGGCGAGCCCGAGCGAGCAGTCCGAGGACTGCCTGAGCCTCAACATCTGGACCCCGGGCTCGACGGCGGCCGGCGGCCGGTCATGGTGTGGGTCCACGGCGGCTCGTTCGTCGTCGGGGTCGGGCTCGGGCGGCCTCTACCGGGGCGGCACCCTGGCCCGGGAGGGCGACGTGGTGGTGGTCACCTTCAACTACCGGCTGGGCATGCTCGGTTTCCTGGCCCACCCGGCCCTGAGCCGAGCCGGCCAGTCGTGGCTGGACGGCGAGGACGTGGTCGGGCTTCGGCAACTGGGGCCTGGCCGACCAGGTGGCCGCCCTCCACTGGGTCCGCGACCACATCGCCGACTTCGGGGGCGACCCGGGCAACGTGACCCTGTTCGGCGAGTCGGCCGGGGGGATGAGCGTCTCCGCCCTGCTGGCCGTGCCGGCGGCCCGGGGCCTGTTCCACCGGGCCATCGTGGAGAGCGGCGGCCCCTACGCCTACACGCCCGACCAGGCCGCCTCGGTGGCCGAGCAGCTGGCCGACCAGCTCGGGCGTGCCCATGACCCGTGAGGCCCTCGAGCAGGTGCCGGCCGACGACCTGGTGCGGGCGGTGGTGGAGTTCGACCAGCGGGGCGGCCAGCGGCGACGACAGCGGCCTGCTGATGATGCCGGTGGTCGACGGGGGCCTGCTGCCGACGGCGCCCGACCGCGGCCGTGGCCGTCGGATCGGCGGCCGACGTGCCCCTGCTCATCGGCACCAACCGCGACGAGATGAGCCTTCTTCACCCTCGGGAACCCGGCCCTCAGCGTCGCTGGACCACGGACGGCCTGCGCCGCTGGATGCGGCCGGCTCACACCCGACCCCGAGGCCGACGAGGCCGTGATCGCCACCGTCGCCGCGGCCCGGGCCGGCCCGGGGCGAGCCGGTGACGCCCCGTGACCTGTGGGTGGCCATCGCCACCGAGTACATCTTCCGGCTGCCCGTCGGTGCGGCTGGCCGACGCCCACCCGGCCGCCGCCGCGCCCGGGGTGGGGACCTACTGCCTACCTGTTCACCTGGGAGTCGCCCATGCTCGGACGGCTACCTGGGCTCGTGCCACGCCCTCGAGATCCCCTTCGTCTTCGGCACCGTGCAGAACCCGGCCATCCAGGGGTTCTCCGGCGGGGGCGACCGACGGCCCTGGCACTGTCGGCGGCCATGCGGCAGGCCTGGACCGCCTTCGCCCGCACCGGCTCCCCGGGGAACCTGGCCCCCCTGGGACCCCGAGCTCCGGCCCACCGAGGTCCTCGGCCCGTGGCCCGGCCGTCCGGGCCTCGAGCACCGGGTGGACGGGCCCCGGCACCGAGGAGCTGGAGGCCGTGGCCTCCGTGATGCGGCCGCCCGTCGCCCTGTGAACGGGAGAGAGGACTCAGCCCCGCGGACTGGCCCAACCCCCCTCGTGTCACGGGCCGGGGATCACCTCGAACCGTTGCCGTCCCCGTAACCGGTAGACGTGGAAGTCCGAGTCGAGGGCAAGGATCCTGCGCAGCCCCCTCTCCTCGGCCAGGGCCACCAGGGTGGCGTCGGCCAGGTCCATGGATGTATCGGCGTACTGATCCATGAGCCGGGCACTGCGGTCGACGGTTGCCGGCGACAGGTCGGCCACCACGAGTCTGTTGGTGCGAAGCAGGTGCCAAAGGCCCCGTTGGCCGACGATGCCTCCGGCTCGAGCCACCAGATACATGGCCTCAGTGAAGGCCGGCCATGTGGTCAGCAGGGGTAACTCGATGGTGTCGAGGGCCGCCATGCAAGCATCGTGATCGGGTTCGTCAGCGTCGATGATGGCGATGAGCGGTCCAGCGTCGGTGAGCGTCACTTCCTGCTATGTCGTTCGGCCAGAGCCTCGGTGAACGCCTCTCCCGAGCGTCGGGCTCGGCCGCCACCACCGTGAACGATCCCGGCTACATCGGCGAACTGTTTGCTCGGGCTTCCGATGAGCGTTTCGTCGGCTCGGACTTCAGCGGCGTGCCGTATGAACTCCGAGACCGACTCCCCTTTGACCGCGGCCGCTCGTCGGACCTTGGCGTCAAGTTCAGGATCGAGACGCAGACTTCTCATTCCTGCAGTGTATCACATCTATCATCTACGTAGTACAGGGATAGCGACCATGGCCGGGCGGCGGCACCGGGTCCCAGAGGAGAGGGATCGGCGCAGAACGGAAGCGGGATCCAGCTGCGACCCGGGCCACGCCGTCCCGGTGGACGGCTTCCCGGCCACCTGGCAGAGTGTCCGGCACCCTTCGAGCAACTGAGGTCCATGGCTGATGGACGTTCCCGACAGCACCGACAGCGTCGCCATCACCCGGCCCCGCCCGGAGGTGGCCGTGGTCACGATGTCCCGGCCGGAACGGCTCAACGCCATGGACACCACGCTCATCGAGGGTCTGTACTCGGCGTTCGACCAGATCGAGGCCGACGGGGAGTGCCGGGTGGTCATACTGACCGGGGCCGGCCGGGGCTTCTGCGCCGGGCTCGACCTGGCCGGTTACGGACGACCCCCGGGGCCGGTGGCGACCAGCGGGGCCCAGCGGGGGATGGCCGTGCAGAAGCGCATCGCCGGCCTCATCCCCCGGATGCGGGCACTGCCCCAACCCATCATCGCCGCCGTCAACGGTCCGGCCGCCGGGGGAGGGCTGGCCCTGGTGCTCGGCTCGGACATCAGGTTGGCCACCCACTCGGCCCGGTTCATCGTGGCGTTCATCCGGGTGGGGGTCTCGGGCTGTGACATCGGGACCAGCTGGCTGTTGCCCCGCCTGGTGGGGGTGGCCCGCGCCCACGAGCTCATGCTCACCGGCAGGGAGTTCGACGCCGGAGGAGGCTCTCCGCATCGGCGTGGTCACCCACCTCTTCGACGACGCCCGGCTCATGGAGGGCGCAATGGACAAGGCGGAAGAGCTGCTGGCCCACGGCGCCTGGGCCGTGTCCCTCACCAAAGAGGCCATGTGGGCCTCGCTGGAGATCCCCGGTCTGCAGACCGCCATCGATCTCGAGAACCGCCAGCAGATCCTGCTCGGCACCACGCTCGAGTCCATCGGTCCGGTGGGAAGGGTGTTCGGTGACCACGCTGACTCGGCGTCGGCGTCGCCGGGTGGGGAGCCGGCTTGATGGGCGCCCTCGCCGGGCGAAGCTGAAGAAACGTACGGCCCGGAACCGGTCCCCCCTCCGGCGGCACCGTCGTGCGTCCCGTCTCACCACCTGGTCCGGTGATCCGGTCCCCCGGTCCTCCGGTTCGGCAGCGGGCAGGGGCGGACCACCTATGGTTTCACCATCGGGTCTCACGGAGCGAGGGAGGTTGCGACACCGACGGCGGTGAGAGCCACGGGGACGTAGCCCAATTGGCAGAGGCAGGGCGCTTAAACCGCCTCCAGTGAGGGTTCGAGTCCCTCCGTCCCCACAGGTGTTGTCAAAAATGCAACATTTTCCCAGGTCAAGGGTGGGTTTGAAAAAGAAGGTGATTTTCCCCAAGTCGGAATTCGGGCATGTCCATTTGGCCACGCTCGCGATCGTTGCCTGCCCACTACCGGCATGTCAGCCACGTCGTCCCACCGGAGATATACGCAGAGCGTTTGCGGACAGTTACTCGATGTGGGATCGGTTCAGTCCAACCCCAGGTTGAGGTCAACCGCCAGAGCCGCGTCCCACATCGTGTGCAGGTGACCAATCAGTGGCTCGCCGGCGCCGCCGACCAGGAGGCGCGAACCGGCGTCATAGCCGCGCTGGCATGCCTCGGTCGCCGGGTAGTCCTCACCGCCCAGAATGGTGACGTTGGCTTCCATTACAGCTTCGCACGCCTCCCGGCTAGCTTTGTCTATATCTCCTGGACAGCCCTCGATGAGGTGGACGGTTGACTCCCCTGGGGTGCGACCCGGTGAGATTCGGTGCAGGGACCCGCCACCGCCCGGATGGTCGACCATCACCGTCGCCGGGAAGATGCAGGTAACCATGATGGTGTCAAGGCGATCGGGCCACTGCTGTTCTGGGACGTCGGCCATTGCCTCGATGCCCTTGAAGGGCACGGTCATCCGGCAATGGGGGCCGAAGGTGTCGACAGCGCAGTGGTCGGCTAGGAAGGGCAGCAGGCTCTCCCGATGTAGCGAAGGCACATGATATGCCTCGACGTTCAAATCGATGCTGAGCTTCCAGTTCGCAGCGTTGTGAAAGGTTCGCTCGCTGCCGCTGCGATACCGGTCGTAGCCCAGCCAGGAATACTCGTCACCCAAAGGATCAAGATAGCCGTCGACTTGGACGTCGGGACGCAGTCCGACCAAAACCAATCCACTCTGTTCTGCGACCGGCAGCGGTTGCAAGCCGGCGCTCTCCGGATCGAATCCCGGGAATCGGTCGCGTTGAGGTATTCCCCGGAGCGCGCCGTCCAGACCGTAGCTCCACGCGTGATAGGGGCAGGTGAGGCGGCGCGCGTTGTCAACTCCGTCACACAGCGTCATCCCGCGATGGGAACAAGCATTGAGGAAGGCTCGAAGCTGACCATCTTCGCCGCGGATAACAACCACCGGGACACCAGCGACGTCGCGCGCCACGATGTCCCCCGGTTCGGCTACGTCCCCTGCCCAGGCGATGACTTGGGGCATGCTTCGGAAGAGGATCTCGCATTCGCGCTCAAAGCGAACTGGATCGGTGAAGACTGAACCGTCGCCGACATAGGTGCCATCACCCAGGTCTGTGGTCCCGGCAATGGTGTTGGCGATCATCCGCCGACCGAGGGCGGTCATCTGTGGAGACGCCACGGTCAGATCCCCACCGCTGCCGGCACGCCGCCACGGACAAGTCGACCCGGCCGGCGGCCGGTCTCGACCCCGTGTTCGAAGGTCGTCACCCCCGACTTAATGGTCGCAACGTAACCCCTCGCTCGCTGGACGAGCCGTGAACCTCCGGCCGGCAGGTCGACGGCAACCAGCGGAGGCTCCAACTGGAGCGATCCGTAGTCGATGACGTTGAGGTCGGCCAGCATCCCTACTTCGATCGTGCCACGGTCTTCGAGGCCATAAAGCCGGGCGGTGTCGTGACTCTGCTTCTTCACCACCAGTTCGAGCGGCAAGGTGTCGCCCCGACTCCGATCCCGGGTCCAGTGGGTGAGCATGAACGTCGGAATCGAGGCGTCGCAGATCACACCGCAGTGAGCGCCACCGTCGCCAAGCCCGCATACCGATCGGGGGTGTAACAACATCTCCCGAGCCGGTTCGAGGTCGCCGTCGGAGTAGTTGAGGATCGGGATGTAGAACAGGCCTTTGCCGTCTCCGGCTACCAGGGCGTCGTAGGCCATTTCCAGCGGTTGGCGACCCGCTGTTTTTGCCCGTGCAGCCAGTGACCGCTCGGGGGCTGGCTCATAGTCAGGCGGGTCGCCGAGCAAGAAGGTGGAGGCATATGCCTGGTCCAGTCGAGCAGCCGTCTCGGCGTCGGGCACCCATCCGAGGATCGCCTGTCGGATCACATCGGTGCGCAGAGCGGCCAGCAATTCGCCGTGTTCGAGGCCCTTCGCCTTGAGCTTCTGAAAAGCGGGCACCACGTCGAGGAGGCAGTAGGTCGTCTCCAGGCCTGACAGCAATCCCGTTGCCCGACCGGCCACCTGCGGCCACAGGTCAGCTCCGTCTTCCACGGCATCGAGTGACGCCGCCATCAGATCTCGCCACAGATTCGGGTCGGCGTCCACCTGGATCAGCGCGAACGACACCGGGCGACCGATCTTGGCCGAGAGGCGTCGCATCCAGTCGATCTCCCTGACCGGCTCGTCGATGTCTTCTCCGGCTGCTCCTGTCGGAGCCAGTTCGAACACGCCAGAACCGACATCCCCGAGTGCTGAGCCAATGCCGAACAGCTCGTCTTCGGCTGCGAAGGTGCCGGGCACCGGCTCGCCGTCGATCGCCCGGTGAGCGATGGTGCGCGACGACGAGAACCCGAGCGCACCAGCCGCGATGGCGTCACGGACGATGACCCGCATGTCATCGATGTCGTCGGGTGTGGCCGGTTCGTTGCGTGCGCCGCGATCGCCCATCACGTAGGCCCTGACCGCGCCGTGGGCGATTTGGGTACCCACGTCGACTGTCCACTGCTTCTGTTCTAGGGCGTCCAAGTACTCGGGGAACGATTCCCACTGCCAATCGATGCCCTCGGAGAGCGCGGTGCCGGGGATATCTTCGACACCCTCCATAAGGCCTACGAGCCACTCACGTTTGTCCTCCCGCACCGGAGCAAAACCGACGCCACAGTTCCCGGTGACGACCGTCGTGACCCCGTGCCACGACGACGGGGCCAGCACTTCATCCCAGGTGACCTGGCCGTCGTAGTGAGTATGGATGTCGACCCAGCCGGGGGTGACCACCAGCCCGGTGGCATCGATCTCCTCGTCACCAGGCGGAAGGTCCGACCCGATGGCCACGATGCGTCCACCCTCAATGGCGACGTCGCCGACGAACCGCGGGGTGCCCGTGCCGTCGACGATGGTGCCGCCCCGAATCACCAGATCGGTCATTTCGAATCCCCCTGGAAGTGCGATCGGCGCCATTCGCTGATCCCCACTCTGGATCGTGCCGAAGACCGCCCCCGTACGCAATCCTTTGCACTGTGCAAACTCACGAGCTCCTTTTCGGCCGAGTGGAAGGCCCATTGCCGCCCAGCTCCTCGGTTACAGATTCGGCAGCGAGCCTGACCTGGTTGCCGATGGCCATGACCTCACGGCCCGACCAAGACCGGCCCACCGGACTGAGGGTGATGGACAGATCGACCACACCCGACGGACCGAAAACCGGAGCCCCGATCCCGGTCACCCAGTAGGTCGCGTGAGGATCGATCTCGATCACCAGGGGCTCTTGGTCGGAGAGCATCCTGCGCAATTCCCGGTCACGGACAGGCGAGGGCGGTTCCTGCAGGCGGTTGAGTACTCGGTCGCCCATGTCTTCGTCGCTGCGGATCTCGAGGGAGAAGCCGAGTCTGCGCATATTCACGAGGGTTGCACGCATCTGCACCGCCCGTTCGTCAGGGAGGGATGGGTCAGCCCCGAGCCATTCGTCAATGACTTCGGTCGAGGCCCAAGCCACGAACACCGCACCCAAGGGAGGCACCATCGGGATCAGCTCGCCGATCCTCATGGGTGGCACCGGATGGCGCGGATCCCACGTGTAGTGGACCAGGCGTGCCCAGCGGCGATCGCGAACGAAGGCATAGCAGGGCAATCCGAAGGTCCGTGACAGCCGATCCATATGGCGGCGAGCTATGGAGAGTCCTGGGTATCGGTCGGCCGCAACGCGACCTGGTTCTACCAGTGCAGGACCGAGGTAGTAGCGCCGGCCAGGCAGCTCTCGGACCAGGTAGCCGGCAGTGGTCAAGGTGGCAAGAACGTGCACCATGGTTGATGGGGACTCGTCCAGCTCGTCGGCCATTTCGGAGAGCGTCGCGCCTCCTGCCCGTCCGGACAGCAGGTTGATGATCGCCACCACTCGATCGATCTGGGGTGCAGGCCGAGGCACGGACTCAGAAGTTTAAGCGAGACTCCGATGCAATCGAAAATCAAATCGGAGGTGTGCGTATCCCAACCGGATCGGAGGTCGACCAGGAAGGTGTCCCGAAATGTTCATCGACCACCTCCCGGCGGTGTCCTCCCAATGCCGGGAGAGGCTCGCGCTCCGCACGAGGTGGGGCACCCTGCGGTAGTCGGATTGCCGACCCCTAGGTCGCGTTCCGTAGCTTTGGAATCCGACGCTTGGCGTCACGCTCCGATTCGAGCACTGACTTCATGCTCGACGGCAGCCTCACTACCAAGTAATCCCTGTTCAGGAGCTGTTTCCAGGGTTTCAGGAGGGTTTGAAAGCCGTCCCCAAAGCTCCACCAAAATTAGACAGCTCGCCGCTAGGGAACGGGGTGCTTTGCGTGTCTGTGGGCGAAGCGAAGGATGGCGATGTGCTTGTCCGTGTCACGCTCCATCAGCTCGACGAGAAGGCCCCAGAGGGTGGTGTCTTTCACACTGCTCAGCTCCTTGCGCAGGCGCTTCAACTCGATGGCGTCACTCTGTTCCCGCTCCAAGAGACGCTCGGTCACCTCCACCACCTCTGCCCTGTTCTCTCTGTGGAAGTCCATTCTCGGTACCTCTGGACCGTCCGGTCGTAGCTCCGCGGTTGATTTCAGGGACTGCGCCAGCTGTTTGAAGTGGCCGTGATGGCGGCGCTCGTCTTCCACGAGCATGGTGATGAGATAGGCGAGTGCCTTGGACTCGGTCTTCTCGGCGGCCTCCACATACTCTTCCAGAAGTCCCCGTTCCTGGACGATGTGTTGGGTCAGGTGATCGAAGACCTGGCGCTCCCAGACACTCGCACCGACCGGTGGCACCAGCGAGATGTCGGCGGGGGTGCCATGGCCGTCGTTGTCCTCGTTGCCCTTGTCGCCCTCGTTGTACATGGCGGTGCTCCTTGTGTAGCCGGGTTGAACCAACGGAGATCTCATCAGAGCGCGGGTACGCCCTCCTGGTCAGTGTGACCCCCTCGACGGTGCTTCGGCAGGGCCATTGGTCCTATTGGTCCATTGCAGATGGGCCAAAAGGCCCTGGCACTGAAGCGATCTCACTGTCAGGGTGGAAACATGTGGATGGATGCCAGGGGATCGACGGTCCTGCCAATGCACGAGTGCGAACGACTGCTCGCGGTCGAGGCCAAGGAGGGCGGGGTTGGACGTCTCGGGGTGCCTACAGATCAGGCACCCGTCGTCGTGCCCGTCAATTTCACCATGGACGACGGCGAGGTGATCGTGCGGGTCGGCCCCGGTTTTCTCTGCCGGGCGGCAGGAGGTCGACTGGTCGCCTTCGAGATCGACCACGTCGAGACGGAGGGCGGATCCGCCTGGAGTGTGCTTCTTCGAGGTCTCGCCACGTTGGTCGAACGTCCCTCCGGGTCCGACTTTGCCAGGGCGCCTCGTCCGCTGGTGCACGAACCAGGGGACATGCTGCTCCGCATTCGGCCCGATGTTGTGACGGGCCGACGCTTTACCATCGACGACTCCGGGTGTCGCTGACGCCGCATGCGCTCTTTGCTGATCCCGGTCGCCGGACGGCTCGGCGCTTGAACCCACCGGAGGGTGGATTCGGCCCCTGATTGACGCTGGAATCAATCCCGTCGAACCGATGCGTCACGGGGAGATCGTGCCGCCGTGTCCATCAACCAAGGCGGTGCCGGATGCGGCCGGACCGAGCCGGATCAGGTCCGGGCGGCGGAGAGTCGCCGGTCGTAATCGTCGGCGAGGGCCAGAAGCGCCGCCGACCCGTCTCCGGCGAAGCAGGAGCCGTGCATTATGGCGAGCGTGGTCGGGTTGAGCTCGGCCAGATGACGGATGGTGGGACCGGTGTTCGGGGTGAGGCAGCTGGCCCCGAAGATGTCCTCGGCCTGGCCGGCGGCACCCAGGATGTCGCCGGCCGTGACGGCGGGGCCGTTGCCGAGTTGAGAGAAGAGGTCTCCGCACAGCAGCGTGTTGGTGGTCTCCTCGTAGAGGACCCGGGCTTCCCAGCCGTGGGGCACGTGCGGGGTGTCGATGTGCCGGACCCGGTGCGCGCCGAGCTCGATCACCTGGCCGTCGGCGAGGGGCACCGGTGGTCGGTCGGCCAGGTCGTTCAGCGATACCAGGCAACCGAGCGCCCCGTGGGCGACCTCGGCCTGGGGTGCTGCGGCCAGCAGTTCGTTCATGGCACCGCACTCGTCCGCTTCGACGTGGCCGAACGTGATCCAGCGAAGCCGGTCGACCGGGGTGATCGTGGCGATGGCTTCGGCCAGGAGCGGAAAGGCGGCTCGTTGGCCGGTGTGGAAGAGCAGAGGCTCGTCATCGTCGATGAGGTACTGGTTGAAGGTGAAGCCGGTCGGGCCGATATCGGGGACGAAGGTCGAGAATCGGTAGATCCGTTCGGCGATCTCGCTGATCTGGGTGTCCATGTCCTGCTCCTTGGTGGGCTGGGTTGGGTTGGGTTGGGTTGGGTTCGGTTGGGTTGGGGTTGGGTTGGTGGGACTAGAGGGGAAGGGTGTGGCGGAGGATGCCGGTGCCGTGACCCCGCTCGGCCAGGATCCGGCAGAACTCGACGGCGTCCATGTCGACGTGCTCACTGCCGGATCCGGCTCGGAACTGCCCGCCGGCCGGCCCGCCGAGCGTGAGGGTGAAGGGTTCGCCGTGGGTTCCCGCCCATTCGGCGACGATGTCGGCGACGATGCGGCCATCGTGGTCCGGACTGAGATCGAGCGATGTGCCGGTGGCCCTGGCCAGGTCGATCCGGTGCATCCACACGTCGCGGGTGAAGCCGACATCGAAGAGGTACGAGACCGGTTGCCGACCGACGGGAGCCGGGAGGCTGAGCACGGGAAGCTTGGCGACGAGGCGCGGGAGCCGGGTCCGGGCGCGAACCGCCCGGGCGGAGGTGGTGTCCCATTCGGCGATGAGCTGTTCGGTGCTGAGGCCGGCCCGTTCCCGCACCTGGAGCTCGTTCATCCCGTCCCACCAGAACTGGCCGCCGATCTCGGCCACGAGGGGCCGCCCCTTTCGTACCTGGCGGACGAACTCGCGAGGCGAAGCCTGGCCGGCTGCGGACCCCACCACGTGGGCGGCCAGGGCCCGCGCATCCCAGAGAGCGCAGTCGGTGGGCTTGGTCCAGTCGTCGGGCCCGAAGCTGCGCATCTGGGCCCCGAAGTTGGTGTTCTCCACGGCGGCGATCCGCATCGCCTCGTCGTGGGTGATCCTCGGGACCGTGGTCACGTCCTGGACGGTTGCCTGGTTCATTACCGTGCTCCTTTCCGAGCGTTGTTACGAGCGTTGTTACGAGCGTTGGTCTGAGCGTTGCTACGAGCGTTGTTGCGAGCGTTGCCCTGCCGACGCTCCTCGACGTCGGCCAAGAACATGTCCACCACCCGCCGGGCCAGGCGGACCCAGCGATCGCCGCCAGGATCGTTGGCCACCTGCTGATGGGCGAGGCCGTTCACCAGGGCGCTGAAGACGTCGACGTCGCCGGTATCGGACGCGCCTACCGCCGCCAGCCGCGCTCGGGCGATGTCGTAGAACTCGAGCGCGAGCGCATAGGAGGCCGGGGAGGGCTCGAACCCGGGGATCGTCCGCTGGAACAACAGCTGGTGGCGTACCACGTCCTCGGTCGAGAACCACACCAGCGCCTCGACGAACTCGACGAGCTCCTCGCCTGGGCCGTCGCTCGGGGTCAGGGACCTCATGAGTTCGAGAAGCCGCCGGTTGCCGTCGGCGAACATCAGATCGTAGAGGCCGAGCTTCGAGTCGAAGTAGGCGTAGAGGGACGGTTGGCGCAGGTCGACGCGCTCGGCGAGGTCCCGCAGTGAGATGGCGGCGAGGCCGTCACGATGGGCCAGTGTCCACGCCTCGGCCAAGATCGCTGCCCGCTTGGCTTCCCGACGGTGCTCCCGTCGATCGACCTGGTTGTTGGTCTCGGCTGTGGCCACGTGCGCTCGCATAACTATGAGTGATAGATAACCTATCACTCATAGTTAAGGATCGAGCCTGCGTTGTCAAGCCCCGGTGCTCACGAGTCGGGCCGACCGCGAACGACCGGCCTCCCGGCCACCGGTGTGGTTCCACGGTCGCTCGGGTCTCCCGCTCCTGATCCTCCCGGAGCAGAGGTTGTTCTGCCGCTGCCTGGCGCGGCTGAAGCGATCGGCCGATCCTCGGCAACTATCTGCTGTCTCGAATGCCCGGCCCATGGGGCGGCTTCATGGTGTCGGCGGCACGGCATCGACCGCCTGATCACGCCTGGCAGGCCCCGGACTCACTGACCGTGCCCCCCCGGTCAGTGGCAATGAAGGTTCCGATTCCCGAGACGGTGACCGGTGTTCCCGCCGGTGCCGTCGCCGGGGCGCCGCCGCCGGGGGTAGTGACGGACAGGGTCCCCGCTCCGGCGGTGAAGGCGAGGGTGGAGCTGACACCCGACGTCGTCCCGCAGACCGCCGTCATCTGGGTGGTCGTGACCGTGTCATGGATGTGCTCGGCCACCGACGCGGCCAGGGCCGATGGGCACTGCCACGATCCCGCCGCATTGTCCTGGAACCCCAGGAAGTGCTCCACGAGACACGACGCCACGGCGTCGGTCGGCGACCACGACATCGCACCCGCGGCTGCGGCCACCTGACTCACCAGGGCGGGAAGGGCGCTCTGCGCTGTCTCGGCGTTGGCCAGCTCGTGGGCCACGAGGGCCAGCGAGGGAGTGCCGGCGAACACCGTCTTCTCCACCCCGGCGGCCCAGGAGGTGCAGCCGGTGGCCAGGCCGGGACCGGCGATCGAGCCGCAGCCGGTGGTGGGGTCGCCCATGCTCCAGCTCCACCCCGGGCCGGGGTCGATACCGGCAGCCTCCACCCTGGCGACGGATGCGGCCACGGCAGACGCCACGTCCGGTGCCGCCAGGGGGACCGGCTCGGTTGTGGTCGGGACGGGTGTGGCGACGGCGGCGGCGGCTGTCGCTGCGGTCGCTTTTTCCGTCGATCTCGCTGCAATGGCCGAAGGGGAGGTGGTGGGAGCTGAGGCCACGGGGGAGTCACCGGAGCTCGTCGAGAGTGACGGCGACGGTGCCGGGTTGGCGTGCGCGGGCCCCGTAGCGGCGGGGGCGGCAACGTCCCCTCCCGGCACGTCGACGACCACCATCGCCGCCGCCACCATCACCGTAGCCACCATCACCACCGCCAGAGCCCCCGTGACCAGCGCCGTCGACGGGAGACGCAGGCGTCCCCAAGGCAGGGCGCCCCTCCGGGCCGGTGCACCGCCACCGGGGTGCTCGCCCTGACCGCCGACGGTATCAACCATGTGTTGAAGCCTAGGTTCTCAACACATGGTTGTCAACACATGGTTGAAAACGTGGCCTCGGGTCGCTACAGTGGGGGAGATGAGCAAGGACGTGGAGTCGCTGGCCGACCGCTTCACCAAGCAGGGCCGCCATGAGTCATCGGAGGGGATCGACGACGAGCTCCAGGCGGCACTGGCCGAACTGCAGTTCGCCGACGCCATGAGGCGCTCGGCCGAGCGCCTCAGCCAGCGGTCAGCGGAGTTGGCCCGGATGCGGGGGGCCAGTTGGCGCCAGATCGGGGAGGCGGTGGGAGGCATTACCCCCCAGGGGGCCGAGCACCGGTTCAGCGCCGCCGCCAAGGAGCGGCGGTCGAAGGCATCGAAGGCGGAATGGGCGACCAAGGAACGGCGCCAGGTCCCGAGGGCCGGATCGGCTCCGGACCCCGTCTTCGAGACAAAGCTCTCCTGAGCGGACCCGGGTTGGCGCGATCCGACCCGGGTGGGACGGTCAGCTCGACGGCGACGTGGCTGTCGGCGTCACTCCTGCGGCCGGTGGGATGACTGCCGTCAGGGAGCTGTACACCACGATGTTGGAGAGATAGCTCCCCGTCTGGTGGTCGAACGCCCCTCCGCAGGTCACCAGCTGCAGTGCGCTGGACCCGTGGGAACCGTAGACACGTTGGGAGGGAAACTGCCGTTTGGAGTACGACCCCACGGTGTTGACCGTGAACTGTGCAGTCGTGCCGTCGGCCAACTGCACGTCCACCTGGTCGCCGGCCGCCAGCGTGCGCAGGTTGAAGAACACTCCCGGTCCCTGATAGCTGTCGACATGTCCCAAGATGACCGCCGACCCGAGTTGACCCGGTGTCGGACCCAGCCGGAACCAACCCGTCTGTTGGCTGGTGGTGGGCACCTGCACGGTGCCGTCGAGATTGAGCCCGAGTGCACCCACCGCCACCGAGACCCCGAGGGCGGGAATGCGCAGCATCACCGGTATCGAGCGCGGCGTGGCGGGCGGCGTGGGCTGGGGCGGCTGTCGGACCGATGCCCGCACGGCGGCCGGCGAGGGGGACGGCCCCGGCAGGGGATGGTCACTGCCCCGGAGTCCGACAACCACGAGGCCGACCCCCACCAGCAACAGCCCGGCGGCACCCCACCGCCAGAGTGTCGACCGGGTGGGGGCACAGGGCGGCGCTTGCCACGCCGTCACGGCTGAGTGTGTGGCCGTTCGTTAAGCAGGACGCGGCGACGCCGGTGGGCCAAGGTGAGTGTTCCCGCCGAGCCCGCCAGCGCCAGGACGCCCAGGAGGATCAGGTCGTCGTCACGGGCGTGGGCCGCCCCGCCGAAGCCGGTGTGGGGGAAGCCCACTGGAACCACCGCTCCGGAGGAGGCGGTCCCTCCGGCGCCGGCCGCCGATCCCGAACCCGTCGACGCTTCACCCGAGCCGAGGTTGCTGGTGGTGCCGATGGTGCCGATGGTGCCGGCCGGTGCCGTCGTGGCCGTAGAGGACCCCGTGCCACCGGTGGGTGTCGTCGTGGTCGTCGTCGGCGTGGTGACGGTGCAGGTCGTCGGTATGGTGATGGTGTTGGCGTCAAGGGTCACGGCGCCGTTGCGGGCCAGTACCCGGCCCTGCACGGTGGCCCCGGCGTTCAGGGTGGCCGAGGTCAGGGCCATGATCGTGCCTACGAAGGTGCTGGCCGAGTTCAAGGTGGCCGAGCTGCCCACCTGCCAGAACACGTTGCAGGCCTGGGCGCCGTTCTCGAGCTGCACGACACTGTTCGAAGCCGTGACCAACGAGGACGAGGCCTGGAAGACGAAGACGGCGTTGGTGTCGCCCTCGCCGTTGAGCACCAGAGGACTCGAGGCGGTGAGGTTGGCGGTGGATGCGGCACCGAAGGCGTAGACGCCCGGCACCAGGGTCTGTCCACCGAGCTGGTTGTCACCGGCGGTGAAGGTCGTGACCGGGGGCTGTCCGGCCGCGGCCACGTAGGCGGTGGTCAGGTCGTTCTTCGCCGTGGTCAGGAGGGCGGGATTGTTCACGTTTCCCGCCGGGCCGGTACCGTCCGTGGAGTAGATGGTGCCGGTGACCTCGGCCTGGGTCAGGCCGGCATAGTTGGTACCCGCAGCCGGGCTCAGCCCGACATCGCCGGTGATCGACGACGTGGGCACGTCGGTGACGGCCGTACCGGCCAGAACGGCGAACGGCGTCGCGGTTCCCAGCTGTACGGTCTGCGCCGCCGAAGCTGCCGGCACCAGCGCCGTGCCTATCAGTACCAGGGCGACGAGAGGAACTCCGCAGGCGGCCGCCACCGGCCACCGGTGGCCGGCGCCTCGGCCGACCTCCCTGGGCCTGAGGTTGCCGTCATGCCGCGGCGATGCGACGGAACTGCGGACGGAGGTGAACCGGGAGGAAAACACAGAAGCCCCTTCATGCAGCACCGAAATAGATCACCGAGGTTCACGGACGTTCAGCCTGCAACCCCCACCTTACCCTAGTAATATAAAACTAGCAATACTTTTCTATAATGCTCAGGAGGATGTGGCTGTGAGCAACTGGATGTTCCTCAGTAATCACGGGCGAGCGCTGCTGTGCATCGCTCGAGATCCGGACGTTCGGTTGCGCGAGATCGCCGCTGACCTCGGTATCACCGAACGGAGGGCCTACGCGCTGGTCAGCGACTTGGCTGACGGTGGCTACGTGGTGAAAGTGCGGGACGGGCGTCGCAATCGCTACCGAATCCAGGAGCACCTGCCGCTCCCCGAAGCGACCGACCGGGACCTCGCCATCGGTGAGGTCCTCGGTGTGCTCACGGGGCCCTGATTGGGCCGTCGTTGCCGTGAGGATCCTCATTCACGCCCTGGGGCACGTGACCGGTGGCGGCGCTCAGGGTGCGGTGCTCAGGATCTCACCGGGAGCGGGGAGGCTCCGCGGGCGACCGAAATAATACCCTTGGCAGAAGTCACCGCCGAGGTCGGTGATGATCTGATGCTGGTCGTAGGTCTCGATGCCTTCACTCACCACCATGAGATGTAGCAGGTGGGCGAGCTCGATCGTCTTGGCCACAATCGCCTGGCTCGATCGGTCCCGGGCGATGTCGATTATGAATGATCGGTCGATTTTTACCACGTCCACGGGGAAGCGTTTTAGGTAGCTCAGCGACGAGTAGCCGGTGCCGAAATCGTCCAGCGCCAACAACACGCCCAATCGCTTCAGCTGATTGAGAACGATGTGGGCTCGCTGCGTATCGCGGACCAGCGCTCCTTCCGTGATCTCGAGCGTCAGGAGAGCCGGTTCGGACTCGGTTTCTGACAGTATGGCGCTCACCATTGCCACGAAGTCCGGTGCCATGAGTTGGTAGGCGGACACGTTGACTGACAGGATCAGGCCGGTATCGGAGAGCTCGCCGCTCAGCCGGTCGATGCAGGCCTGCCTCGAGTATCCATCGTCCGACCTCGATGATCAGCCCTGACTGTTCGGCCAAGGGAATCATGGTTGCGGGTGGCACCTCACCCCGTTCGGGGTGATCCCATCGCAACAGGGCCTCGTGACCGATGACCCCGGCATCACCTGTGCGCACGACCGGTTGATACTCGATTCGAAACTCACCTCGCTCCTCGGCCTGACCGAGGGCGATCCGCAGATCCATGTGAGGCTCGGCGAGGTGTTTGGGATGCAAGTCGATGACCTGATAGTTGGCGCCGCCCTTTCGCTTCACTTGGTACATGGCCAGGTCGGCGGCGTGGACCAGCTGTTCAGGGTCGTGATGGGTCTGACCGGCAAAGGCAATACCGACACTGGCGGAGATCTCGACGTCTCCATCAGCGAGTTCGAATGGGGTACCCAGGATGTCGACGATTCGGGACGCGACGATTTCGACTTGTTCCATCTCGTCGAGCTCCTCGCAGAGGATGACGAACTGGTCTCCCGACAGGCGGGCGACGGTGTCGGCCGGTCGAAGGGCTCCTCCGATGCGTTCGGCCGCTCCAATAAGGAGATCGTCGCCCACCTGGTGCCCGTAGGCATCATTCACCGCTTTGAAATGATCGAGGTCGACGAACAGGACCGCCACGAGTTTCTTCGAACGGCCGCTGCGCACGATGGCATGCTCGATGCGCTCGAGCAGAAGGATCCGGTTGGGAAGGCCGGTCAGCACATCGTGGACGGATCGCTCGTGCGAGCGGTCGGACGATTCCTGCAGATCGGCCCTCGCCTGGGCATTGACGAGATAGGCGGCCGTCACGTCGGCCAACGTCTGGGCCGAGCCGGCCTCCGCTGGGCTCAGGTCGCCGGGCGCGTCACGGTAGAGATCGAGGGCACCGAGGCAGTTCCGTCCGTGACATAGTGGAAAGGTGAACACGGCCCGGAGCCCGAGGGCCACCGCTTGGGACCCGAAGACTGGAAAGCGCTGCTTCTGCTCCAGATCGCCGACAAATACCGGGACTCGTGTCCTGTACGCCACCAGACACGGTCCCTCCCCGAGTTCAGTCTGCAGTTCCTCGAACGCGCGCGCCGACGAGTCCGAGGCGGCCACATAGCGGGGTGCCGACGGCGGTTCGATGAGTGTGACGCCGGCGCCCGAGATCGGTAGGACGTCGACGATCCGCAGCACCAGGTGCTCCAGGATGGACTGGATGGGAAACTCGGTGAGCATCGTCCGGGCGAATTCAGTCAATACGCTCGACAGCTCGTCATCCCGATCGACACTCAGGTGCGATTCGTAGCGTCGGCTCATTGGGGGCAACACAGGGTGGGATGCACGCGGTCTCCGCCCCTGAACTCGCCGGGTCCCTCACTGCTGAAGGCGCTCAGATGTTACTCCTTCGCCGCGTTCCGGACACGGGCCCGGTTGATGTACCTGCCTCGGCCAAACAGATTGTTGCAACTCAGTGCACTATCTGTTTAGGCCGGAGCGCCTCCACTCCTTTCGCCCGGTGGGAATGGTGTGCAGAGTGCTCCGACCCGCCGCGTGCTGCATCTCAGGCCACGTGCAGGTCGGGCCTGTCGCCACGGACCAGCAGGAGGTGCAGGAGGGTGTCCGGGTCCTGCGGCCGGCCGAAAAGGTATCCCTGACCGATGTCAACGCCCTCGGAGCGGAGGAGTGATCGCTGCGCTTCGGTCTCGATGCCTTCGGCGACAGTTTCGAGCCCGAGGACCTTGCCCAGTTGAACCAACGTGTGGACCAGTGCGGCCGATTCGGTTGATTCCACGATGGAGGCCACGAAACTCTGATCGATCTTGAGCACGTCGATGGGGAACTGGCGGAGATAGGCCAGCGAGGAGTACCCGGTCCCGAAGTCGTCGATGGCGATGCGGACCCCGAGGGACTTCAGGCGGCGGAGCCGGCCCATACTGGCCTCGACGTTGCCCATCAATGCCGTCTCGGTCAGTTCGAGGACCAGCAGATGGGGGTCGAGACCGGAAAGGGCGAGCGCGTGACGCACGTCATCGACAATCCGGTCGCGTTCGAGTTGCCGGGCCGAGAGATTGACGGACACCACCAACGGGTGACCTCTCCGTGACCAGGCGGCACCCTGCCGGCACGCTTCGTTGAGCACCCAGGCCCCCACCGGGATGATCAGGCCGCTGGATTCGAGCGCAGGTATGAACTCATCGGGCATGACGGTGCCCCGTTCCGGGTGTCGCCAGCGCAACAGGGCCTCCGCTCCGGTAAATGTTCCGGTGGCAAGGTCGACGGTGGGCTGGTACAGAAGCAAGAACTGATGGGTGTCGAGGGCGACATGGAGGTCCACCTCCAGGTGCCGATGTCCGTCGACCGCCTCTCTCATGGCCGGGGCGAAAGCAACCGCTCGTGCCTTCCCGGCCGCCTTGGCCTCGTACAGCGCGATGTCGGCATCCTGCAGGAGTCGTCCCGCTGAGGGGCGGTTGCCTTCGGCGATGCCGATGCTGGCGGTGACGGAGAGCGGCACCTCGATTCCTGGGAGATCGAAGCCGGCAGAAAGGACGTCGAGCAGACGATCGGCCACGACCTGTGCCCCATCGACCAGTGAGGCGCCCTCGACCAGAACCACGAACTCGTCTCCGCCCAGGCGACCGACGGTGTCTTCCGACCGGAGCGCACTGGTCAACCTGGTTCCCACGGTCACGAGCAACTCGTCTCCGACGGCGTGGCCGAGCGTGTCGTTGATTTCCTTGAAGTCATCCAGATCGATGAACAAGGCCGCCACCGGAATGTCTTGTCGGCGACCACGGGACAGCATCTGTTCCAACCGATCGAGGATGAGGGACCGATTGGGAAGCCCGGTCAGTGGATCGTGGAGCGCCTGGTGACGTAGCTCGTTGGTACGCTCTGCGACCAGGGCCAACGCCCGCGTGCGACCGGTGGCCAGTACGTAGAGGACGAGTCCGAGCAGCAGGCTGATCAGGATGCCTCCGAGCAACACGGCCAGTGCGCTGGTGTCGCCGATGACGCCACCACCGGGGGCCGCTTCGGTCACCCGGACTTGCCACCCGTTGTGGAGATCGACGGACAGGGCGTGGGCGCCCACCGGTGCGGTCCCCGCGGTGAACGTCACCGCACTGGAGCCACTTCCGTAGTGGAAGGCCACGGCGACATGGGGATGCCCGGCCAGCGCCGTGCTCAGGAGAACGTGCGGAGCCACCTGGATACCGACCCATCCGAGGAAGGCACTGCGTCGATCTGCCACCGTCGACGGAAGAACGCCCCGCTGATAGATGGCCGTGCCGACGGCCAGGTCAGCGGATTTGGCTGCTCCGTATGGGAGGTACGTGCTCTGCCCGGAATCCCGGGCATTCAGGAAGTTCGCACCCAACGCCGTGTCGCACAGGTCCAGGTCGGGAGGTGAGGTGCGGAGACCGCTGGCTGACGAGGTCAGGGTGGCGAAGCAGTAGTACGGACGGACACCTGCCGGGTTCACCTGGAACGATCCGGCGACGGACCCCGAGGCAGCTTCGGAGCTGTGCGCGAACTGGGGAAGTTGCGAGGTCGGTACCATCACGACATATCCGATGCCAATGAGTTCGGGAAAGCGGGTGAACTGGCGGTCGGAGGACACCCACTGGAGGAATTCGGTCTCGGTCGCTCCGGGATCGTTGATGATGTAGGCGCCCGTGTTCACCGCCAGGTCCTGTTCTCGCTGAATGGCCAGCTTGAGTGCCGCGGCAATTTCCACTGACGACGTAACCGAGGCGGCATGCGACTTCTGGCCCGTGTCGCGGGCCACTACTTGGGACCCGACGATCGAGCCCGAGATACCCACCACGGCGACGAGTAGGGCCCCGAGCATCCACCCGCGCTGCCGCAATCTCCCGCCGGGGCGCGGATTCAAGGAGTCGCGACTTTGTCGTCATGGTGCCGGGCTGCAGGCCGGAGGTCACATGGTCGGACGCGGACCGAAGCAGGAACTCGGGGAGCCGGCGATGCGACAAGGGCAGCGCGATAGGGGGAACGTGGTGCCGCGTGATCATTGCTCATGGCGATGACGAGCCCTTCTTTGGTGACTCCCAAAACGGCTGACTGACGTTGGAGTTCAACTTCGGGCTGACAACGCAATCCCACAACCAGGACTTATGTCATTCAGGAAGACTGAGTCTGGTGACGTTGTCTTATCGGCCGAAAGCCACCGGTACTTGAGCGGACGCCTCGGGGACCGGGGGCTTCGGGAGGGCGAATCGGCCTGACATCTCGGCCTCCCGGAGGAAGCCCGACCGGGCGGGCCAGGCGACGTATCCCCGTTCATCTGAGCACCGGCCGCTCCAGAAACGCCACCAGTGGGTCATGCCGCGTCTCATCGTTCCGACGTTCCTAACCGACTTCATGCGTCCGCCCGGTTCTGCGAGGGTACGTGGTAGACCGTGCCTATGGTGGCGCTGGGATCCATCTCCCCGTTGAGTTACATCTGGCGTCACGCCCAGAGCACCGGTGAGCACCGCACCGCACCGGTGACTACCGAAGGCCACCGGTGAGCACCGCAGAGCACGTCGCCGGGGCCGGCCACCGTGGAGGAGAGCACAATGGTCGGAGACATCGAGGACAGCCGGCGCACGGAACCGCCCTTCGTGCTCGACGAGCGGGCCATGCTCGAAGGGTGGCTGGAGTTCCACCGCACCACCCTCCTGTTCAAGTGCGAGGGTCTCGAGGACGGCCAACGTAAGGCCCGGCCCGTCCCCACCTCGCTGCTCTCGCTCCACGGCCTGGTCCGACACATGGCCGAGGTCGAGCGCAGCTGGTTCCGGCGCGCCCTGCTCGACGATCCCGACGCCCCCGACATCTGGCCCGGCTCCGCCGCCGAGGACGCAGAGCTGGCTCCCCTGGACGACGCCGACTGGGACGCCGACCTGAGGGCGTGGCAGGACGAGTGCGAGGTTTCCCGCCGAAGCGCCGCGCCCCGTAACCTCGAGTACACCGGGACCCGCCAGGGGGAGCCCTGTTCCCTGCGGTGGATCTACAACCACATGATCGAGGAGTACGCCCGCCACAACGGCCACGCCGACCTCATCCGGGAGCTCGTCGACGGGTCAGTCGGCTGTTGAGGCCGGCGGCCGGGCCCGCTGATCCGGTCCCGAGTTGACCCCTCCTCCGGAACCCGCTCCACGGGAACCGGAACCCGCCACTCTCGATGGTCGGACCAACCAAAGCGGGCATCCCTTACGGGCGGGCGCGTCCAGGGCGATGGTGGGAGAAAGCGCTCCAGATTCCACCGTCTCGGGTGCCGAGATCGAAGTCGGAGCGCGGAAATCGAACAGCCGAAATCGGGCTTACGACCGTGGAATCGACGCTCATCGGCTCCCACGTACGGGCCCGTCGAGCGCAGGGCAGGCCGCTCCTGCCTCATGAGAGACTGACCCCATGCGGCGGTTAGTTCCCTGGGCGCTGGTGGTACTCGTGGGGGTGGCGGGAGTGATTGGCGCATTTCTGGGCCTAGCCAGCCAACCGTCGATGCCCTCGGTCCAGCCAAGTCTGGCGGTCATCGTTGCGACCACTCGATCAGAAGGAACGGCTCGATTTACGTATTCGTCGATCACTAGCAGCTCAAATCCATTCCTCCGGTCCCGCTCCGCGGGAAGGGGTGCGGTGGATTTCCGCACGAACTCGATGACGACCGTCGAGCGGGACAGGGAGACGCAGATTTCACATGACGGCAATGGACCTTCTCGACGCATCACCCAGACGCTCGTAAACGACCAGATCTTCATCGGCCGCAGGTTTTACACGCAATTGGACATCGTCAGCTCACACTTACCCAACCGTTGGATCAAGGGCAACTTTCCGAGGGGGTCCTTCGGTTTGCTTGGCGTGTTGGACGAGGTCGGACCCGTCGGTGTCCTTGACGGCGGCCTGAGCGCCCATGGGACGAGGATTGAGCTGGTAGGGCACGAGACCCTTGGTGGTGCAGCAGTGACGAAATACCGGGTGGTCGTCCCCGCTTGTACGACATCGACGAGAGCCACTGGGCCTCGGGAAGTAATGGGACCGACCGACGTGTGGCTCGACGGCGAAGGTCGCCTGGTACAAGTCAGAGATGTGATGCACATCACCGACTCTGCCGAAGCACTCACCGATGGTGGGTCAACGATCAACAATACGATTCGATTGTCCGATTTCGGGGCTCCGGTTACGATTGCAACACCGAAGGTTTTGCCTGAGGGTGAGGGTGAGGGTGCTGTTGCGTTTCTCGTGTCGATAAATGGCTGTCCATACTGAGCCGTTGGGTCATGCCGTTGGGTCATGCCGTTGGGTCATGCCGTTGGGTCATGCCGTTGGGTCATGCCGTTAGGTCATGCCGTTAGGTCATGCCGTTAGATCATGCCGTTAGATCATCAACCCCGTACGTGGGGGGCACCTGCCGAGCCGCCTCCTCGCTCAGGGCATTGACGAGACGTCGTACTGAACCATTTCGGCACTCCACCCCAATGGACGGCCACTGACACATCCGACCAGCGTTGGAGGCCCAGCTCCCGATTCGATGTATCGGCCCAAATCGGTGGCAGGAAGGCCTGAGCCGATCAGCTCGGTACGTAGGTCTCCGTTTCATACGCTGATGTGTGGTCCACCTCGGCATTAGCTGCAAACGGGAACGGGGGAGTCCTTTCCCACCGTGCACCTGGCTCGGGCGGCCGGTCCGCAAGCTGCCGGCAGGCGATCGGGACCGTCACTACGCCGACCAGCAGGCGAAGGTGGACCTCATCCCCACCCTCGTCCATGGATTCGCCCGGATCTGGAGGTATCGTGACCCGGGAATGCCAAACGACGCGCCGATCATCGGCATCTCTGCCGGCCGAATCCCCGTGGCGGGCCGAGTGATCGACGGTACGCAACGGGAGTACGCCGACAGGATTAGCGACGCTGGCGGTGTTCCGGTACTGCTCCCTGTCCAGCCGACCCTGCCTCTGGCCTCCATACTTGCCGCGCTGGATGGGCTTCTGTTCACGGGCGGGGGAGACGTCGACTCCCATCGTTATGGTGCCGAACGCTCCTCTGAGTCTGGAGGGATCGACCCCGATCGTGACCGCACCGAGTCGTTCCTTCTGGATCAAGCCGCGCATCAGCACATCCCAGTGCTGGCTATCTGCCGAGGCGCCCAGATCCTCAACGTGTCCCGGGGTGGCTCACTGGTTCAGCACCTCCCCATGGTTACTGCGGAGCCCCACCTCGTCATCGAGCGCCGGACGGAGGCGGTGCACACGGTCAAGATCGATGTCCGGAGCCAGCTCCGTCGGATTGTCGGTAGGGATTGGTTGGAAACGAACACCTTGCATCACCAAGCCGTCGACCACCTGGGCCACCACCTCATCGCCGTGGCCTGGGCCGCCGACGGGACGGTGGAAGCTCTCGAGGACCAGGAGGGCAGCATCGTGGCCGTCCAGTGGCATCCCGAGCAGATGCCGGATCGGCCCGAGCAAATGAGTCTGTTCACGTGGCTCATCGAGGAGGCCCTTGACCAGCGTCGATTGCGGCACTGACGCCGCTCAGTCTGTGACTCCTCGCACACCCGGGCGTTCGCCTTCATCCGCTCCGAGCGCGCCGATGAGGAACTCTCCAAGGGTGGCCATCAGGAGCTTCCGTGAGGTTCTCTTCCGGTACTCGTGCCCTTCGCCTTGAAGCTCCAGGTACTCGACCTCTCGGTTGAGCACCTGGAGTGCGGCTACCACCTGGAGACCCTCGTTGAGTGGAACATTGGAGTCCAGGGCTCCGTGTACGACGAGAAGGGGTACGGCGATCCGGTCGATGTGACGTAGTGGCGAGAGGCGTATCAACAGGTCGGCATCATGCACGGGATCGCCGTACTTGGTCACTGCCGCGCTGGCGATCCACGGCTCGGTGTCTCGAAAGAAGGTCAAAAGATCGGACATTCCGCAGATGTCGACGCCCGCCGCGAACGCCTCCGGGAACATGGTCAGAACCATCAGGACGGCGTAACCTCCATAGGACCGTCCTGTTACGGCAATACGGGCCGGATCGGCGATCCCTCGGTCGGCCAGCCACGCCGAGCACATCGCCACGTCAGCGATGGCATCCACTCGGCCGTAGCGATCATCGGCATGTACGAAGGACCGACCAAATCCAGACGATCCCCGGATGTTGGGGGCGAAGACGACGAAGCCCATGGCTGCCAAGAGCTGGTGGTCGGCATGGAACCCTGGCCGTTCCTGGCTCTCCGGGCCTCCGTGCAGGCTGACCACGGCCGGAGACGAGGCGTCTGCACCTTCGGGGCGGTACAGCCAACCGGTGATGTCGAGACCATCGTGGGACTCGAAGCGCTCGAGTGTCGGGGTGACGAGCGCTCCGTCGTCGATGGTTGATTGGGTGAGGCTTCGCCAACAGCCAGTGTCGAGCTCGAGCTCCCAGAGCCTCGAGGGGCTGGATGGACCCTCAACGGCGAGAACAGCGTGATGACCGTCACGGGCTACCACCCCTCCCCCGACGACCAATCCGGGGAGGCCCGAATAGCGCCGGCGTGAGCCGGTGGCGGTTTCCAGCAGCTCGAGTTCGCTCCGGCCCTCGACGTTCCAGCCCACGAGGACACGGGATCCGTCGTCGTAGGCATCGGCGAACTCGAGCTCGGCGTCTTGGCGGACAGCGATGGCACCGGCGCCAACCCGGAGCCCGAGTTCGTCAAAGGGTACGGCGACGAGGGAGCGGCGGGCCTGCCCTGCATCGGTCACGACGTACGCTACGGACGCATTCGGTTCGCCAGACGGCGGGGGGCGCAGAATACCCGAGTCGGTCGACCCTGTTCCGGAGTAGGGCAGCACTTCCCGTACCACACCCGTCTCCCGATCGAGCAGGTGGCAGATGTGAGCTCCGCGTGGACCATCACGGAGCAAAGCGAACCGTTCGGTGGCCGAGAGGTCGAGGACCTCGACAAGCTCGCCAGTCGTCAGCAACTCCTCGTCGCCGGTGGCAGCGTCTATCAGAACGCATCGGTTGACCTCACCGGGATCCGGCTCTCGGATTGTCACCACCAGACGGTGACCATTGCGGGCCCAGGGGCCGATCACGGCGTGACCAGGGTGACCGGCCACCCGGCGGCACTTCGACCCATCCGGGCGCGCCACCCAGACCTCCGACCGGACCCCTCCGTTCGTAGCCACGGAAATCCCCAGCCACTGCCCGTCCGGCGACCAGTGGACGGACAGCACAGGGTCGGCAGAGACCGAGATGACCGTCGGTTCGTCGACACCGTCGACGGACTCGATCCACACTTCCGGGGTGCCCCGTCTGTCGCTGACGAAGGCGATGCGCCTCCCATCGTGGGTCAGGGTCGGCGCCCAGCATCCCCAGGCCCCCGATAGCGTGCTGGCCAGGCGACCGACGTCGATGGGCAGCGAGGAACTCCGCCCAGGACCGTTAACCGTCACAGACCCATCGCCTGTAGCCACATCTCCAGGAGTCCCAACTGCCACAAAGCGTTGGACCCAAGGGTCGTCCTGGTTTGGTTAGGAGCGGCGAGCATTCCTTGGACGGCGCCGGGCCGAAACAGACCACGGGCCTGAGCCGCCGGATCGAGGAGGGCGGCCCGCACGCGCTCGAGGTAGGGGCCCTCGAGCTGGCGGATGGCAGGCACCGGAAAGTAGCCCTTGGTCCGGTCGATCACCGAATCAGGCACGAGACCCCGGGCCGCCCGCTTGAGCACCCCCTTGCCGCCATCGGCCAACTTGAGCGATGGGGGGATGCGGCCAGCCAACTCTACGAACTCGTGGTCGAGGAACGGGACTCTGGCTTCGAGGCCCCAGGCCATGGTCATATTGTCAACCCGTTTCACCGGGTCATCGACCAGCATGATCATGGTGTCGTTCCGGAGGGCAGCATCGACCGCCGTCTCGGCACCCGGGCGCCCGAACTTCTCCTCGATGAAGGTCGTCGGCGCATCCTCGGCGAGAAGCCAGTCATCGCTGATGAGCTCGGAGAGGGCCGAGAACCTCCGATCGAAGAACACCTTCGAGTACGCCTCCACCGAGTCCTCCCGAGCGACCCCGGCGAGGGGCGGGTACCAGTCGTATCCGCCGAGTACCTCATCGGCACCCTGGCCCGACTGGACCACCTTCACGTAGGAGGCCACCTCTTGGCTAAGGAGGTAGAAGGCGACACAGTCGTGGCTGACCATCGGTTCGCTCATGGCGCCCACGGCCTGGTCGATGGCAGGCAGCAGCCGCGAGCTCTCGATCTTTATCCGGTGGTGATCGGTGCCGAAATGGTCTGCCACCAGGTCGGAGTATTCGAATTCATTCCCGGATTCGCCGCCGGCGTCGTCGAAGCCGACGCTGAATGTCTGCAGATCGTGCTGACCCGCTTCGGCCAACAGGGCCACGACCAGGCTCGAATCGATGCCACCGGAGAGGAGGACGCCGACCGGCACGTCGGCCACCTGCCGTCGCTTGACCGCCACCCGGAGGGCAGTGACGAGCGCCTCCTGCCAATCGAGCTCAGACCACCGGTCCCGCTCACGATCCCGCTCGAAGGAGGGATCCCAGTAGAGGATGTCCCGGGTTTCCCCGGCGGCCTCGACGATCCGGACCGTGGCCGGCGGCAGCTTTTGGACCCCATTAAGGATGGTGCGGGGCGCCGGAACCACCGAGTGGAAGGTCATGTAGAACTGCAGGGCGATCCGGTCGATCGAGGTATCGAGATCACCGGCGGCGAGCAGGGCGGGAAGCGTGGAGGCGAAGCGGATCCGGTCGGCGTTGCGGGAGATGTAGAGGGGCTTGATGCCGAGTCGATCCCTGGCCAGGACCAGCCGCCCGCTCTCATGCTCAACGATGGCGAAGGCGAACATGCCGTGGAAGTGGGACACGCAGTCAGTACCCCACTGGGCGTAGGACTTGGCGATGACCTCAGTATCCGATGTCGAGAAGAAGGCGTGACCAAGGCTGGCCAGTTCGTTTCGCAGCTGCACATGGTTGTAGATGCACCCGTTGAAGGCGACCGTTAGGCCGATGGCGGTATCCACCAGGGGTTGCGATCCCCGGACGGACAGATCGATGATCGACAGGCGCCGGTGACCCAGGCCAACGGGGCCCCGGACCCACAACCCTGACCCGTCGGGTCCTCGACAGGCCATGACCGCGCAGCTCTTCTGCAACGTCTCGGCTGCGGGTGGTCGCCCGTCGAAGCGGAGTTCACCGCAGAGTCCGCACACCAGCGGTCCCCTCCTCCAAGTCGCCGGGGTCGACGAGGACCCAGGTGTCTTTGGCTCCGCCGCCGCGGGAGGAATTGACGACCATGCTCCCGGCCGGTGCCACCCTCGTGAGAGCCAGCCCGGCCAGCTCGGCCTCGCCTGCTCCCGGACCCGTGAGGTAAACGAATGCTCGGAGGTCCACGTGTCGGGACTCCATCCGGCCCTCGATGTACGTGGGGAGCGTGGACAGCGTGACCACCTCCTGGGCCACCCACCCCGCCGGATCCGCGACGATCTCCTTTCTCCGCTCGGCCAGCTCCTCCGGTCCGGCCTCCGGCCCGATGAGTACTCCGCTTCCTCCGTGGCCGCCCACCGGCTTGGTCACCAGCTCGCCCAGCCGGTCGAGCACGGCCTCAGATTCGGTGGGATCCGCACACCGATAGGTCGGCACCGGAGCCAGCAGCGGACGCTCCGACAGGTAGTAGGCGATGAGGTCGGGGACGTAGCAGTACATCGCCTTGTCGTCGGCGATCCCGTTACCGGGAGCGTTGACGACGACGACTCGGCCCTGCTCGGCCACATGGAGCACCTGCTCACCGATGGGCCGTCCGGTGGCATCGGTGAGATCGATCAGTTCGCATCCGAGGCGCAGGTAGATGACATCGACCTTTCGGCCACCCGCTACGATTCGGTTGCCGCGGACCTCGATCTCGCTCGGCTGGGCCAGCAGGAGCCCGACCTCGTCGGCGATCAGACGGTGCTCATACCAGCCAGAATTGTCGGCCCCTTCGGAGAGGAGCACGACGACGGCATCGTCGACCGGCGAACAGGCTCGGAGGGTTCGCCCGATGAGCGCAAGGGCGTCCTCGGCCTTGCGCTTCGCCACGAGGTTGTTGAACTCGGGCATCACCTGGGACATCAGCCGCCGTATGGCGATGGCGTACCCGATGCCGGAGGGAACTCGGGCGTTGTCCTCGAGGACACGCCACCCGTCGATGCTGTCGCGGACGAGGTCGAATCCGATCACGGGCGCCCGGGCCACGTCGTCGGGAAGCAACCGGCCTTCCGGTCGCCAGGCGTCACAGCCAGTGAATGTCTCTTCGGCCATCACGCCATCGCGGACGATGGCTGCGGATCCGTGAACGTCCCGAAGATAGGCCTCCAGGGCCCGGGCACGCTGGGTGAGCCCCGCGGCCAGCACGGACCATTCGTGTGCCGGGATGACCCGGGGAATCGGGTCGACGGGAAAGGGCCGCTGCTCGCCGGCTACCCCGAAGGTGAGTCCCTGAGCGTCCGCTTGCCGGGCTCGATCGGTCAGTCCGGTTGGATCGAAGCGCTCGAGTACCCGGAAGATGGACTGGTACGCCGCATAGGGCTTCCCACCGGAGTGCACTGCCTCATCGTTGAGCGGGGCCGCGTAGCCGGCCGACCACCGCGACCTGGACGGCGCCGGCCGCTTGCCGCTCGTCTCGTCCACCAACAACTGCACCACGTCGGCGACGCGACCTCGTTCCGCGTACCGTGTGCGCTGACGTTCGCAGGAGCTTCCCCGGGCCAATGCGGCACCGGTCAACTCACGCACAGTGTCCCAATCGTCTGCATCTTCGAGCTCGGGTCGGAGGTCCTCCACGAGCTCATGCAAGACCTGGCTCGCCGGTTGGGCCACCGGCTCGCTTCCGGCTCCGAGCAAGGTGTCGGAGAGACCGCTCCGAGCCGCTCGCCACATGGCCGCTCGGTACATAGGGTCCGAGCGACGAGGACTTACTCGTCCCTCCAGTTCCTCTCGCGCCGCCCTCTCGACGGCCGCCCTGAACAGTCCGGCGATCAGGATGGCGTCGTCGACGAGGGGGGTGGAGTCGCACACTCGGAGCTCGAGGGTGGGGAGATGGGCCGAGGGTCGTACGTCGAAGTACGCCATGTTGGCGTCCGAGATGATCCCGGCGGTGATCAGACTGTCGAGCACCCTCTGGTACTCCTCGTGCGACTCCACCCGAGGGGTTCGGCCGGCGGTGGGCCATCGCTGCCAGATTACGGTCCGAACACTGGCATAACCGGTGTCCTGGCCTTCGAAGAACGGCGAGCTGGCCGAAAGGGCTAGCAAGACGGGCAACGTGTCCTCGATCCTTGGGATCAGTCGTACGGCCAGGTCCGCATCGTCCACCGTCACGTGGACCTGGAGACCGCAGACGAGGTGCTCGTCGACCAGCAGCCGGTAGTCCTGCTGCATTCGTCCATACCGCCCGAGCGCGGTCAGTTCGAGATCGGCCGCACTGGACAGGGGAGCGGTCCCCGCCGCCGCCACGGCCAGCCCCTGTGCCTCCGCGGCATCGATGACCCCTCTTCGGAGCCCGAGGAGCTCGAGGCCCATGTGGTCTAGGGTCGACACGACTTCGGTGTTGGTCTCGACGGTGCTCCGTTGGAGCTCGGCTGAATAGCTCTCCGTGGAGAGTTGGCTGAGTAGCTCCGGAGCCCGGAAGGCCAGTTCCAAGGTCTCGGCGTCGACGATCTGAAATTCCTCTTCGATGCCTAGCGTTCTCACCGTGGCCATCAGATGACTCTACGGGGACAATGTTTCCAAAGAGTGTCCGGTCCCCGGACCGTTGACGTCATGCACAGTACATAGCCCGTAGCAGGCACTTTGACACCATTCCGCCTCGATCGGGGGCCACAGTCGCCGACTGCCCGTTCGAGGGATCTGCCGTTTGATCGTCGCTCACTACTCCGATCGTGGGAATGCATCGGAGTCATGTATGCCAGCGGCGGATATCGGCTGGTGTCCTCTGACTGTCGGATTTCAGCTTCGCGGCCCCGTTTTACGGAACCGATTAAGGGGGAGAGGCTGTCCATGGCCCGGCGGCCGAAGAGGGATCGTGAACCTCGATCCCGGTGGACGGGCGGCAATGGACAGGCGGCAATGGACGGGCCACCGGAGATGCAGCCACTCCCCAACTCCGGGAACCATGTCGAACTTCGCAGAACCGGCCCTCTGGGGCCCCTTTGTCGCGCCCGCGCGACGATCAGCTCAGGGAACGACGGCCTCGGTCAGCGGCCGCTGGCGCGAGCCCGAACCGGCCCGCGAGATCCACACCGGGTCGCCCGGGGCCAGCTCGAGTTCGGCGGCGGCGCCCCGGCTCAGCTGCACCCAGGTCGGCTCGCCCCGCTCCATGCGCACGTCCACCCGCACCTCGAACCCGAGATGGGTGACCCGCTCGACCGTCCCGGCGTGGTCGCCGGCGCCGGGGTCGCGGTGGATGACCAGGTCGTGGGGGCGGACCCACAAGCCGTCCAGCTGGGTGGCCGGCCCGAGGAACTTCATGACGAACTCGTTGGCCGGGTGGTCGTACATCTCGGCCGGGTGGCCGATCTGCTCCAGGCGGCCCTCGTTGATGATGGCCAGGTGGTCGGCGACCTCCATGGCCTCCTCCTGGTCGTGGGTGACCAGCACCGTGGTGACGGAGATCTTCTCGTGCAGCTCCCGCAGCCAGACCCGCAGCTCCTGGCGGACCTGGGCGTCGAGCGCACCGAACGGCTCGTCGAGCAGCAGCAGCTGGGGCTCGATGGCCAGCGCCCGGGCCAGGGCCATCCGCTGGCGCTGGCCGCCCGACAGCTGCGACGGGTACCGGTCGGCCAGGTGGTCGATCTTGACCAGGTCGAGGAGCTCGTCGACCTTGGCCCGGATCTCGGCCTTGGGCCGCTTGCGGACCTCGAGGCCGAAGGCCACGTTCCTGCCGCACGGTGAGATGGCGGAACGGTGCGTAGTGCTGGAAGCAGAAGCCGATGCCCCGGTCGCGCACCGGGACGTCGGTGACGTCCTCGCCGTCGAACTCGACGGTCCCCGAGTCGGGGACCTCCAGGCCCGGCCACCACCCGGAGCAGGGTGGACTTGCCGCCCCCGCTCGGGCCCAGCAGGGCGGTGAGGGAGCCGTCGGGGACCTCGAGACTCACGTCGTCGAGAGCAACGGCAGTTCCGAATCGCTTGGAGACTGATCGGATCGTGATCGCCATCGTGGGTTCCTCCTTTCCGTCGTCGGTTCTCTGCGGTCGGCACCCACCACGGCCAGGACACCCAGGGCGACCAGGGCCAGGATGACCGCACCAGCGTAGGCGGCCACGAGGTCGAGGTTCTCCACGCCGTCCTGGATGAACAGGGTCAGGGTCTCGGTCCGGCCGGCCACCAGCGCCGGACACGACCACCACCGCCCCGAACTCACCGATGCACCCGGGCCGTGGTCAGGGTCACGCCGTAGGCCAGGCTGCGGCGGATGGAGGGGAGGGTGATCCGGCGGAAGACGGTGAAGGGGGAGGCGCCGAGGGTGGTGGCGGCCTGCTCCTGGTCGGTGCCGATCTCCTGGAGCACCGGCAGCACCTCGCGGACCACGTAGGGCAGGGCCACGGTGGCCGAGGCCATCACGATGCCCGGGCAGCGAGAAGATGACGTGTGATGCCGTGGGCGGCCAGCCAGTTGCCGAACCACCCGGTCTTGCCGTAGACGAGGATGAGGGCGATGCCCACCACCACCGGCGAGACGGCCAGGGGCAGGTCGACGAAGGCGTCGAGGAGCCAGGCTCCCGGGAACCGGTGGCGGGCCAGGATGAGGGCCACCCCCACGCCGAAGACGGTGTCCAGGGGCACGGCGATGAGGACCACCAGGAAGGTCAGCCACAGGGCGTGGAGGGCGTCGGGCGTGGTCACGGCGTCCCAGGCCGGCGGCGAAGCCGTGCTGGAAGGCCCGGTAGAAGATGGACCCCACCGGGATGACCACCAGGAAGCCCAGGTAGCCGAGGGCCATGATCCGCAGCGGCCAGCGCCACCGCCCGCTCACGTCGCCGCCCGCCTCATATGGCCTCGCTGACGTCGAACCGCCGCCGGAGGAGGCCGATGCACCAACAGGACAACGAGGGCGATGGCCACCAGCACCACCGACACGGCCGCCGCCGCACCCAGTTGATCGCTCTGGGACAGGCTGTAGATCCACGACGAGGACACCTCGGTCTTGAACGGGACGTTGCCCGAGATCAGCACCACCGAGCCGTACTCGCCCGATGGCCCGGGCGAAGGCCAGGCCGGCGCCGGCCAGCATGGCCGGGGCCAGGCTGGGCAGGATGATCCGCCACAGCACCCGGCCCGACGACGCCCCGAGGGAGGCGGCCGCCTCCTCGGTCTCGCGGTCCAGCTCGGCCAGCACCGGCTGGACCGACCGCACCGAGAAGGGCAGGGTCACGAAGGCCAGGGCGAACAGGATGCCCCACCGGGTGTCGGCCACGTTGAGGTGGAAGGGGCTGTTCGGCCCGTACAGGGTGAGCAGGGTGAGGCCGGCCACGATGGTGGGCAGGGCGAAGGGCAGGTCGATGACGGCGTTGACCACCTGCTTGCCCCGGAAGTCGTCCCGGACCAGCACCCAGGCGATGACCAGCCCGGCCAGGGCGTTGAAGGCGGCCACGGCCAGCGAGCGACACCAGGGTCAGCTTGAGGGCGGCCACCGCCTCGGGCTGGGTGACCGCGGCCCAGAAGGCGCCCCACCCGCCGCTGAAGGCGTGGGCCACCAGGGCGGCCAGCGGCAGCACCACCAGCAGGCTGAGGTAGGTGACGGCCAGGGCTGGGCCGGCCACCCGCCCGACCGGCCGCCGGGTCTGCGCGGTGGCGCGGCGAGGCTCCCGCCCCGGCCAGGGTGGCCGCGGGGGACCGGGAGCCGCTCGGCCTCAGCTACTGGAGGTGGAGACACCGAGCCCCTGCTCGATCTTCGCCACCACCCCGGTACTGGGAGTGAAGAAGAGCGTGTTGACCTTGGTCCACCCACCCAGGCTGTCGATGGTGAACAGCGTCTTGGGCTTGGGGAAGTTGAACTGGGCCGCCACGCTGGGCAGCACCGGGCGGTAGCCCTGCTGGCCCCAGACCTTCTGGCCGGCCGGCGAGACCAGGTAGGCCACGAAGGCCTTGGCCGCCGACGGGTTGGTGGCCTTCAGCGGGACGGCGATGGGGTTCTGGATCAGGATGGTCTGCGGCGGGGTGATGATGGTGATGGGCTCGCCCTGCTTCTGGGCGTAGAGGGCGTCGTCCTCGTAGTCGAGCAGCACGTCGCCCTCGCCGGACAGGAAGGTCTGCAGGGCGGTGGCTGGCGCTGCTCGGCTGGGCCACGGTGTTCTTCAGGAGCTTGGTCAGGTAGGCGGTGGCCTGGGCCTTGGTCTTGCCCTGGTTGAGCTGGGCGCCGTAGGCGGCCATCAGGTTCCACTTGGCGCTGCCCGAGCTGAACGGGTTGGGGGTGATCACCTCGACGCCGCTCTTGACCAGGCTGGCCCAGTTGGTGATGTGCTTGGGATTCCCCTTGCGGACGACGAACGAGACGATGGAGTTGGTCACCATGCCCTTGGTGGGGGTGGCGCTCCAGGTGGGCGAGACGATGCCGGCCTTCACCAGCTTGGTCATGTCGGGGGCCAGCGAGAAGTTGACCACGTCGGCGGGCAGGCCGTCGACCACCGCGGTGGCCTGGGAGCCCGAGGCGCCGAAGGACTGGGAGAAGGTCACCGCCTTGCCCGGCCGTGGTGGCGTTGAACGCCTTGATGAGGGCGGCATAGGCCGGCTTCGGCGTGGAGTAGGCCACCAGGGCCACCGAGCCGGTGGCCGGGTGGCGGCACCGGCCGTGGCCGGGACGGCCGCCCCCAGGGCCAGGGTCAGTCCCAGCAGGGCGGCGCCACCCCCCAACCGGAGTTTGCGGGCCGACAGAGGACGCAGTGAGTTTCGCACCCCCTAATTCCAGACCAAATCACTGGAATTTGTCAAGTCGATAGATATCATAGGAATTTGGGGGACTGCCGTCGGTGCCTGGGAAGGGGTGGCCCCGGCACCGGGCGTGGGCGTCCGGCCGGCAGGTTCGGCCTGGTGACGGGGCCCGGTCAAGCCCCCCGGCGGCCGGTCCCGGGGCCGGGGGCCGGGGTGGTAGCACGAGGGAACTGTGGCGGGCTGACCACCTTGGCGGCATCCCGGTCTCCATCAATACTGAGGGGGAGAGTTCGGCGCGGGCAGGTAGCAGGCATCAGGAAGAGGTCAGGTGGGAGCGGTCGCATTCGCGTTTCGTGCCCAGATGCGGAGCCGGTGGAGGTCGTGGCTGCTGATCGCCGTGCTGATCACCGTGGTGGGAGGGTTCGTCCTGGCCGCCACGGCCGCCGGTCGCCGCACTGACGCCGCCGTGCCCGACTTCGTGGCCACCCACGGCTTCGACGCCACCGTCTACGCCGGTACGGACACCCATCTCCCTCCTCGCTCCGTCGTGCCCGAGGTGACCTCCTACAGCCGGTTCCTCGGTATCGACACCGGCCAGCCCACCTGTGCGTGCAGCCGGCCGCTCAACCCGACCGAGTTCTCCATGATCGCCCCGGCGGGGGGCGCACCGATCTGGAACCTGGTCTCGGGCCACGTGCCCGACCGTTCCGATCCCTACCAGGTGCTGGCGTCCGAGAACCTGGTGCAGGCGGCCGGCATCCATCTCGGCTCGGTCATCCACGTACCGCTCTACGCCGCCTCGCAGACGGCGGCCTACAACGACGCCACCGGGAACTACCCCGCCCCCACCGGACCGACCGTCGCCCTCCATGTGGTCGGCTTCGAGGCCTCCGAGTTGGACCTGCCCTCCGGCGCCGCGCCGGCCTATGAGGTGTTCACCTCCCCGGCCTTCATCAAACGCGTGGTCCCGCAGACGGCCGACGGTGTGGTCCTGCTGGTCCGACTGCGGCACGGAGCCGCCGACCTGCCCCGGTTCAATGCCCAGATGAACGCCGCCGGCGGCATCGCCGGGGTCCAGAACCAGGACGAATCGGTGGCATCGATCGAACGGGCCATCCACCCCCAGGCCGTGGGCTGGTGGATCCTGGCCGTCCTGGCCGGACTGGTGGGCCTGGCCGTGGTGGGCCAGGCCCTGGCCCGCCAGAGCAACCTGGAGGCCGAGGAGTTCCCGACCCTCTCGGCGCTCGGCGTCGATCGCGGCCAGCTGTTCCGACTGGCCATGCTCCGCAACCTGGTCGTGGGCGTGGCCGGCGCCGTCGGTGCCCTGGTGCTGGCCTTCCTGTTGTCCCCCATGGCCCCGGTGGGGGAGGCCCGTCTGGCCGAGTCCTCCACCGGCCTGTCCTTCGACGGCGCCGTACTGCTGCTCGGCGCGCTGGCCACGCTGGCGGTGGTGGTGGCGCTCGGGGTCTGGCCCGCCATCCGGGTGGCGCGCCGGATCCACGCCGACGACCGGGCCGTGTTCACCCGCCCCTCGCCCACGGTGGGACGCCTGGCCGCCCTGGGCGCCCCGCCCAGCGCCCTGATCGGGGTGCGCAACGCCCTCGAGCGCAGGACGGGGGGAGCCAACGCCCCGGTGGGCACGGCCCTGCTGGGCACGGTGCTGGCCGTCGTCGCCCTGTGCGGGACCCTTGTCTTCGGCTCCAGCCTCACCCATCTGACCACCACGCCGGCCCTCTACGGCGAGGACTATCAGCTCAACTTCACGGTCAACAGCGCCGGCGCCGGCGCCGCCATCATGGCCAGACTCGGTCGCGACCATGCTGTCACCGGGATCTCCCGGGGCGTGGCCACCCAGGTCACCATCGGGGGGACGGCGGTGGGGCTGGTGGCCGGCCGCTCCCTCCGGGGTCCCCTGCTGTTCTCGGCCGTGACGGGCACGCTCCCCGATGGAGACGGACAGATCGGCCTGGGTTCGTCCACCATGAGCCAACTGCATACCCGGTTGGGGTCGACGGTCGACGTCACGTTGCTCACGCCGTCGGGCGGGAAGCGGACCGTGCCGTTCCGGGTGGTGTCCCAGGTGGCCTTTCCGGTACTCGGCGGTACCGTCGGCCTGGGCAGCGGGGCGCTGATGTCAATTTCCGGCCTCCTGGCCGCATCGTGTCCCCCCGGACCGGACCAGGCCAGCTGCCGCCAGGGCATCCTGGCCAACCCCAGTGGCGGGCTCCTGATCAGCACGGTGGCCGGACCCCGGGGTCGCGCTGACGTGAACCGCTACATCGACACCTTCCGGTCCATCAGCGCCCTACCCGTGACCCCCACGTCGCTGATCAATTTCGGAGAGGCAGTCAACTTCCCCCTCATCTTCGGGGCCCTGCTGGCCGTGTTCGGGGCGGCCACCCTGGCCCACCTGCTCCTGGTCAGCGTGTCCCGCCGGCGCCGGGAGATCGGCCTGCTGAAGGTGCTGGGCTTCCTCAACGGACAGGTGGTGGCCGCCGTGGGCTGGCAGGCCACCACCGTGGCCCTGGTCGGTATCGTCATCGGCATCCCGCTGGGCGTCATCGCCGGCCGGGCCACCTGGCACCTGTTCGCCGCCCACCTCGGGGTGGTACCCGTGGCCGTGGTGCCGGTGGGTCTGGTGGCCGCGCTGGTGGTGGGTGTGCTGGTGGTGGCCAACCTGTTGGCCATCGGCCCGGCCGTGGTGGCGGCGCGGTCGAAGCCCGGACGCCTCCTCCGGGCGCAGTGATCAGGCGGCCCGGGGCCACCCCCTCACGGCTGCCGGAGGGTCCGGGCCTGTTGGATGTGGCTCATGCGCAACTGGGCCACCAGCCAGTTGTCCGAGCGGGTCAGCTCCCGTTCGGCCGGTACGTGGTGGTGGCCGGCGGGGACGTCGGTGCGGGCGCCGCACCTCCGGCAGACCGGGATGCGCCCGTTGGTCTCCGGAGTGTGATGCTCGTCGAGTCGGTTCCCCACCTGTGATGCCTCGGGTGTGGCCATGGTGCTCCGATCGCCTGACGCCGACCCTGCGGGCCGGCGCCAGGCCTCTGGGTTCGCTGCTAGCGGGTCAGCCCTTTGCGGGTCTGCTCCTTGTCCTTCTTGGCCTGCCGCTTCTCCTTGAGCGACTTGCCGGACTTTTTGGAGGCGGTCTTGCGGGGTGACTTGTCGGTCATATCGTCCCCCTTCCCTGCACCGAGCGTACTCCTCCCGGCCGCGGGGCCGGGTGGCCTACCATCCGGGCGGTGAGGACGATCCCGCCGACGGCGTCATGCCCCCGTCGGCGGGGGAGTCCGACCACCCGGTTTCCTACCCGGTGCCGTGAATGACGCCTTCGGGGGGAACCGGGGACCTCCGCCTGGACCGGCTCGTCGCCCAGCGGTTGGCCGGGCCCCGGGCCGCCTCCCCCGAGGAGGTGGTCGGGCACCTGCTGGCCGTGCAGGCCCAGGACGAGCGGGGGTTCCGTCTGGCCGTCCGCAGCCGCACCGAGGGGCTGGCGGCCACCGACGTCGACTCCGCCCTGAGCCAGGCCCGCTCGCTGATGGTGACGTGGTTGAACCGGGGCACGCTCCACCTGGTCACGGCCGAGGACTACCGGTGGCTCCATCCCCTCACCGCCCGCCGGGTCACCGGGGGGAACGACCGGCGGCTGCGGCAGCTGGGGGTGGACGGGCGCCAGACGGACAAGGGGATCGACGTCATCGTCGCCGCCCTCGTCGACCGGGGGCCCCGTGACTCGCCCCGAGCTCGTCCGCCACCTCCGGGACGCCTCGGTTCCCTCCTCGGGGCAGATCTTCATCCACCTGGCCGCGGCGGCGAGCCTCCGCGGCCTCGTCGTGCGGGGCCCGGTGGTCGGCGGCGCCCACGCCTACGTGTCGGTGGCCGAGTGGCTCGGTCCGGGTCCGGCACCGCTCGACCGTGACGATGCCCTGGCCCGGCTGGCCCGCCGCTACCTGGCCGGGCACGGACCGGCCTCCGACCGTGACCTGGCCGCCTGGGCCGGGATCACCCTCGGCGATGCCCGGCGGGGTCTGGCGGCCATCGCCGACGAGATCGAGACGGCCGGGACTCCCGACCCCACCGCCGGGGAGTCGGTCCATCGGCTCGTCTCCACCGGCCCGGTCACCGCCACCCGGCCCCGTGCCCGTCTCCTCGGGGCGTTCGACCCCCTCCTGCACGGCTGGCGCTCGCGGGAGCTGTTCGTCGGGGACCACGCCGGCGTGGTGACCACCAACGGCATCTTCCGACCGGTGGCGCTGGTGGACGGTCGCATCGTGGCCACCTGGACCCTCCCCGGTGGCGTCGTCACCATCGACCGCCTCGAGCCACTGTCGGCGTCGGTGAAGGCGGCGCTGGTGGAGGATGGCGCCGACGTGCAGCGGTTCCTGGGGATCGAGGTCGGGCCGGTGGTGTTCGCTCCCTGATCCGGGAGGCCGCGGTTAGGCCGCGGTTAGGCCGCGACTAGGCCGGCTCCATGCCGAAGCGGGCCATCAGCGCCCGTTCCTCGTCGGTCGACGGTGGCACGTCGCGGTTCCACAACTGGTGGAGCCCGGCGAAGTAGGCATCCATGGCCGGGGCATGGATCACCAGCAGCCTGGCCTCCTCGTCCCCGTCATTGCCGAAGGTGTGGACCGTGCCGCGGGGGACGAGCACGAAGCCCTCCGGCCCGACCAGGAGTTCCTCGTTCTCCACCACGACCGTCACCCGCCCGTCGAGCACGAAGTAGGCCTCCGAGCAGTTGGTGTGGCGATGCGGGGGTGGACGGCGACCGTGTGGGGGCAGGGTCCGCTCCATCAGCGAGAAGTCCCCGTCGTCCCGCTCGGCCAGCGCCTTGAACAGCATCACACTGCCGCGGGCGGTGAACGTCCGCTCGCCTTCTCCCCGTCCCACCACCGCTGCCGTCACGGCCCGACCTCCCCCACGAACCCTACCGGCGGTGGTCGGGGGAACGCGGGGCTAGGTCCAGGCGAAGACCTCGACCCGGTTCTTGCCCTCCTGCTTGGCCCAGTACATGGCGGCGTCGGCCTCCTCCACCACGTCGGAGGCGGTCATGCCCGGGTGGTCCAGGGCCAGGACCGCCGGATAGGTGATGCCCACACTGGCCGTGACCCGGTGCTCGACGCCCTGGACGGTGATGGGCACCCGCAGGGCCTGGACCACCCGGTCGGCCACCCGCAACGACAGGTTCCGGTCGAAGACGGTGTCGCGACCGTGGGCGAGCCGGGTCCCCCGGTCGACACGGTTCCAGGGCTCGACCACGAGCACGAACTCGTCACCGCCCACCCGGGCCACGGTGTCCCCCTCCCGCAGGACGGTGCGCAACCGCTTGGCCGTCTCGATGAGCACGGCATCGCCGGCGGCATGGCCGGCGGTGTCGTTGACCCGCCTGAATCCGTCGAGATCGCAGAACAGGACGGCGATCTCGCGGCCCTGTCGTCCCGAGCGGGCCAGCGCCGAGGTCAGACGATCGAGGAGCAGGGCCCGGTTGGGGAGTCCGGTGAGGCCGTCGTGGAGGGCGTCGAAGGCCGGCTTCTCCTCGTCGGCCACGGCGTCGGTCACCTCACGTTCGCCGTCGTCATCTCGTCCGGACCGACCAGGACCCATGTCTCCTGTATCGGACGGTCCACGGAGGTCCTTGAAGGGAATCACCTCGCTCTAGGGATGGGACGACCGATATACGTCCGATCTACCGGGGTCGGTTCCGTCCGTCCCTGAGTTCCCGGCGCCAGACCAGGCGGAGCCCGGTCCAGGTGGCATCGATGGCGCAGACCTTGTTGTCGACCAGTCCCCGGGGCAGGGCCACGGCCCGCACGTGGTCATCGGTGACGTCGGTCTCCATCCCCGAGGCCCGTTTGGGCCAGGCGATCCACAGGCCCCCGGCCGGGAAGACCATCGGTGCCAGCCGGTCGATCCGTCCTTCCAGGACGCCGACCTCGGTGAAGAAGGCCAGCACGACATCGGCCGTGCCCCGGGCCCGGCGGCGGATGCCGACTCCGGGCGGGAGGTCGAGCGCCAGCGCCTCCGGGGCCCCCAGGACGACCAGGATCGACCCCTCGACGATACCCAACTTGGTGGCCAGCGGCGTCGGCGGGGAGTCGACCACGGCTACGCAGTATGGCCTCGAAGTCCCCGCCGGTCGGTCGTCTATATGGTGCGCATCCCGGTGGCCGGCCACGCCAGCTGGGCGACCTCGCCCCCCACCACCACCAGGTCGACGACCGGCTCCGAGCTGCCCCCCACCGGGCGGTCCCTGCGGATCCGGAGTTGGTAGGGTCCGGCCGGCAAGGAGCCGAACACGCCGGCATGGGCCACCGTGTCGCGGAGGTCACGGGGACGGATGGCGGTGTGGGTCCCGTCCCACGGCCGGTCGACAGGACGGATCTCGATCTCCTCACCCGAGAGCTCACCGGGAGCGAAGATGATGGCGGCCCCCCGGTCGCCTCCGATGTCGAGGACCACGGTGCCTTCGCCGCTCGGGCCCGGCTCGGCCTCCATGACGCGGTGTGCTCCCATGCCGCCCGGCCTAGGCGCCGGCGGCGAAGCCGGATGTGGGCACGCCGAGGTAGGGGAAGTTCGGGAGGTAGTTCTCGGTCCCCATGGCCGTCAGGTCGGTGGGCCCCGAGGTCAGGCCCATCGATATGGCCCCGGCGGCGGCGTCGGGCGTGTAGGCCTTGTCGACCAGGGGAAGGGTGGCCCCGGCGATGGCCCGCAGCTCGATGGTGGCCACGTCGTCGAAGACACGCCGACCGTTGGGATAGCCGGCCGGGTCCCCACCCACCAGCCCCAGGTTGGACGGCGCGGTGGCGGCGGGAATGGCCGTGTTCAGCCGGAGCACGTCGGCCTGGACTGTCCCGGTGTAGTTCTGGAATCCGGTGACGACACCGGTCGGGATACCGGTCAGCAGGATGGCCAGAAGATCGGCCCGGGGAGCTTTGGTGGCGTTGAACGCCGCCAGGTTGGGAAAGACACCCGGATAGAGGACGGGAAGGAGCCCGGCCAGTTCCGGGGTGGCCACATAGGAGGCGAACTGGCTGTCGCCGGCCGGCCGCTGCGAGTTCCAGAAGTCCTTGGTGGCCAGAGGGATCAGCACTTCGTTGACCAATGGATTGCCCAGACGCGACACCTGGGTGAAGGGACCCGACTCGAATTTGTCCCCGCGGTCGTCGTTGAAGATGCGGGCCCTCTGCCGGCTGGCTGTGGTCCAAATTCCCAGGACCGCAGTCGGATCGGTGACGCTGGTGGGAGCCTGCCCGTTGGCCGTCAGCTGGCTGATGGGGACCTGGATGGCGATGCTGTGGACGTTGACGCCGGCGGTGGAGTTGACTCCCTTGGCCATCTGACCCAGGCCGGTTCCGGCCAGTCCGAAGGTGTTGTGGTCCTGTTCGAACGGCCGCAGGTCACCGAGGTCGAAGATGGCACCGAGGTCGACGTAGAAGCCCTCGGCCCGTTGACCGGCGAAGACCTTGGTACCGCCGCCCAGGGGGGTGATGGCGGCATCGGCCAAGGCCACATAGCCCGGGGTGGACAGGGGTCCGATGTTGCACGGCGGGCAGGGGATACCTTGGCCGAGCACGTGCATACCCTGATGGTCGATACGGGTGACCGAGTAGGTCTGGCGCCGGTTCCAGCTGGAGCTCTGCAAGCTGGTGATGGGACCGGTGTTGTAGAGGAACGTGTTGGGATTGGTGATTTCGCTGGTGAATTCGAACAGGTAGGCGATGTCGGGGTCGCCATCGTTGTCGTTGTCGATGTTGATGGCGTAGAGGACGTCGTTGCCGAACTCGTAGAAATTGGGACCACCGTCGGGTGCCTCCAGCGGCAGGTAGTTGGCGATCAGGGTGACCATGCCCGGTTGGTCGGGACTGACGAAGGCGTAGAGGTCGGTGGAGTCGGCTACGGGGTCTTTGGAGATTTCGGGTGCTTCACGGTGGGACGACACGGGGTTACCTCAGTTTCTGATCGGTCTGCCGATTGGGGCAGGACGGAAATGGATGGCTGGTAGTGGACGGCTGGTACTGGGTGGCTGGCTGGTAGTGGATGGCTGGTACTGCATGGCTGGTACTGGGTGGCTGGTAGTGGATGGCTGGTACTGGATGGACAAGGACGAGAGCAGGGCGTCGGCGTCGGGATGACGCACGGTTCAACGGAGGGCCCGGACCAGTGCGGCGGCCAGCCGAGGATCGAGCACGGTGATCTCCCTGGTGCCGGAGAACAGGCCGATCTCCCCGCTGGCCAGATCGCGCACGTGGGCCACCAGCGGTTCGGTCATGGAGAGTGATGATTCGCCTTCGGCCACCGCCGACTCGGCGGCACCGGCGTCGGCGGGCCCCTGGGTCTCCAGCGCGCCGACCAGTGCGGGGAGTCCCGGCAGAGCGGAGACCGCTCCGGCGGCTACGACGGCCGCCGTGCCGCCTTTCAGAAACACGCGACGACTGAGTTCGCTCATGGGGACCTCCGGGGCAGGGACGGTTTGTTGTGCGACGTTCGCTAACGGTTCGGAGACGAGAGCGTGGTCGGATGACACCGTCACCGAAAAATTCATTTGGACAGTGCTCAGCGCCGGGGTGGCCGGTGGCGGGCGAGCTCGGGAAGAAGGTCGGCCGCTCACCGGACGGAGGTGGAACCAGCCACCGGGAGGGGAGGCGCAGTAGTCAGACGGTCCAGGAGGATCCGGATCGGCGCTGGGCCGACCACGCACGGTGAAGGCGTCCCAATTGAGCCCCTTCCGAGCCTTGACCGGCACCGGCCGGGGTGACAGGTTCGTCGTGACGGCGGCTGACCTGAAGGACAGCACGATGCGGAAGTGGCGAGTGGCAGGGGCCGTGGCGGCAGCCGGCGTGGTGGGGGTCGGTGTGATGACGGTGGTCCCGGTGCAGGCGGCCTCCCCGGTCTACGCCTCCAGTGTGACCAGGGCCCCCTACCTCACCGACGTGACCCAGACCTCGGCCGAGGTCAACTGGGCCACCAACGTCAGCACCACGGCCGGCTCCGTCCAGTGGGTGGACCAGACGGCCGGCGGGACCTGCCCCACCACCGCCTGGAAGTGGTCTGCCTCGACCAAGCAGACGGCCAATGCCTCGACCACCATTCCCTACGGGCTCGGCACCGGCACCCTGGGCTGGGGCTACTCGGTGGCCTCCGAGCCGGAGTATCAGAACTCGGCCCCGATGACCGGTCTGGTGGCCGGTCACACCTACTGCTACGCCGTCTTTTCCGCCAAGACGTCGTCCGCCACCGACCTGCTGGTGAGTCCGACGTTCCAGACGTTCACCACCCTGCAGACGGTGGGTGCTTCCTCCACCAAGACGGTGACCTTCGACGTCATCGGGGACACCGGGGAGAACTTCATGAAGACGTCGTCAACTGCCGACACGGCGTTCCCGGGGCACCCCACATCCAACCCCTATGAGTCCGACCTCTACAGCCAGATCGGCACCGATGGAAGCCAGTTCCTGCTGGGTACCGGTGACACCTCCTATAACGGGGGGACGGAGAACACCTTCGGCGATCTGACCCACACCGGCACGGCCGCCCAGGCCACCGGGACGGGCGGCACCGAGTACAGCAACATCTTCGGTCCCTCGTACCTGCCCCTGGCCCGGGGCATCCCCAGCTACCTGTCCGACGGCAACCACGGCGAGAACAACTACATCCTGCGGTTCTTCCCCTCCCAGACCACGGCCAACGCCTCCGGCGGGGCCTACGACATGCACACCTACAACGTCGACGGGGCCAGTGGTTCGTATCCTGACGACTGGTACGCCTTCTCCACCGGCAACGTCCGGGTCTACATCCTCGATGCCTCCTGGCCCGACTCGAACATCGGCACGGCCAGCTCCATCTATCAGGCCGACGCCGACGCCCACTGGAAGACGAGCTCGCCCGAGTACCAGTGGCTGAAGGCCGATCTGGCCAAACCGGCCAACGCCGGAATGGTCAAGTTCGCCGTCTTCCACTTCCCGCTGCAGAGCGCCACCAACTCCGAGACAAGCGACACCTACCTCCAACAGGATCTCGAGCCGCTACTGGCCCAGAACGGCGTGGCCATGGCCTTCAACGGGCACGCCCACACCTACCAGCGCTTCATCCCCGACAGCTCCAACCAGATCACCAGTTACGTGACCGGAGGCGGGGGAGGGGTGCCCGAGCCGGTGATCCCCAACAGCAACACCTCCAATCCCATCTGCACCAATCTGAAGGCTGCCAACAGCGTCTACGCCATCGGCTGGAGCCCGACCACTCAGACCGGGACGTTCTGCGGCCAGGGCACCGCACCCACCCTGTCCGATGCCGGGGATCTCTACAGCTACCTGCACGTGACCGTCTCCGGTCACACCGTGACGGTGGTGGGGGTCAACGCCGACGGCCACCAGTTCGACGCCCACACCTATCAACTGAGCGGCGGAACACCGCCCCCCACCACGACCACCACCAGTACATCGACGACCACCACGACCACCACGACGGGAACCAACCCGCCGCCCTCCGCCATCAAGCTGGTCCAGAGCCAGGGACAGTCGGGGGCGGTCACCACCCTGCCCCGGGCGGCCACGGCCGGCGACCTGCTGGTGCTGTCGGCCAGTCAGTACACCGGGGCCACCAACCACATCACCGGGGTCACCGACAACGCCGGGGACACCTGGCACCTGATCGGGGCCAACGACGTGTCGGGCCACAACTCCGAGGGCGAACTGTGGTGGACGGACGCCATCGGGTCGGTCTCGACGGTCACCGCCGCCACCAACTCGACCTCCCTGGCCACCGAGGTCCAGGAGTTCAGCGGGGTGAGGGCCGGGGCCCCGACCTCGTCCGCCGTGACCTCGGGGGACAGCGCCGCCGCCACCGCCGCGGCCACGGGCGGCGGTCTCGAGGTGGGCTTCGTGGCCGGCCACGGAAACGCCGAGGCCATCACCCCGACCGCCGGCTTCACCGGCCAGAGTCAGGTCCAGTCGTCCGGATCCAGCAGCATCGCCTCGTTGATCACGGCGTATCAAACGCCCGGGACCGCCACCGCTTTCGGGGGCACCTTCGGGTCGGCCATGTACTGGGCCGCCGGCGTAGCCACCTTCGCCGCCTCCTGAATTGGGCCACGTTCCGGACGGACGGGTCAGACGGTCACGACCTCGACGAGGCCTTCGAGACCCCTGAAGCCTTCGCCATCCCGCGTGTAGAGCGGAAGATGACTGGCACAGGCGGTGGCAGCGATGAGGAGATCGGCTGCCCGTGGCCGTCTCGCTTTGCCGCCCTGCGAGATCACGGCGGCGTAGACCCGGCCGTAGGCCCGAGCCGCGGCGCCGTCGAAGGGGAGTGGGTCGAATGCCGCCTCGGCCCTCTGCAACCGGTCCTGACGGCGGGCCCGCTCGACGAGGTCGGTGGCGGCATGGGGCCCGGCGGCGAGCTCGGCCATGGTGATGGTGGTCACGGCAACGTCGACGGGGAGACATATCGGGTCGAGGTGTTCGAGATCGATCACCACCGAGGTGTCGAGGATCCCCCGGGGAGGACGTCCCGGATCAGGCACGGGGACCGAGGTCCTGTGACGCCACCCGGTCGAGGTCGGTCCGAAGTCGGACTAGGTCGATGCTGGGGGCATGGCTGAACTCGGCCACCGCCGCCTCTGCGCTGACGAAGCGGTGACGCCGAAGCGGCGTGAGTTCGCCGACCGGTACACCGTTACGGGTAACCACGTAGGTCTGGCCCCGGTCCAATCCCCGCATGATGTCACCGCTGTCGTTGCGGAGCTGCCGTTGAGTGATCTCCGTGCTCACATCTTGTACTGTAGCACGCTGTGCTACGAGCCTGGGCCGACGAGCCCGCCCCGCTCCCCGAACGTTGGCGGCAAATTCGGTATACGCCGTAGACCTGCAGCGCAGACCAAAGTCGGGATGGGCCCAGGATGTGCCCCGGTTATCCTACTTCCAGTAGCATGGAAGTATGAAAGTAAGCGTGAGCCTCCCGGACGAGGACATCGAGTTTCTCGATTCGTATGCCGAAGGACAGGGTTTCAGCTCGCGGTCCGCCGTGGTCCAGAAGGCCGTGAGGCTCCTACGAGCCTCTGAGCTCGGTCCGGCCTACGAAGACGCGTGGGAGGAGTGGTCCTCGGGAGACGACGGAAGCCTGTGGGAGGTCACCGTCACCGACGGGCTCGTTTGATGCGTCGGGGTGAGATCCGTCTCGTCGACCTCGAACCCGTCCGTGGGGCGGAGGCCAACCAGCGCCGGCCGGTGGTGATCGTCAGCAATGACGGGGCCAACGCGGTGGCGAACCGCCTGGGCCGAGGCGTGGTGACGGTGATTCCCGTGACCTCGAACACCGACCGCGTCTATCCGTTCCAAGTCCTTCTCCCCCGAACAGCCACCGGTCTCGATCGGGTGTCGAAAGCTCAGGCGGAGCAGATTCGGTCGATAGCCGTGGAGCGGATCGGATCACGGGTCGGGGTGGTGACGGCCGAGAGCATGGCCGCCATCGACGAGGCCGTGCGGCTTCATCTGGCCCTGTGAGACGGCTTTGACGGCCACCGATCTCCGAGAAGGTCGGCCGCTGACCGGCACCTCCGCACCGGCCCCCAAGATGCGCCCCGGAGAGGAGCGCGAGTACGGTTGGCCTGGGCTTCCCCCACTCGGTCCGGGGTCGCAGGCGGCGCTGGGCGCCGGTACCCGACAGCAGGTGAACCCATGCTCTACCAGGCCTACCAAGCACAGCGGGATCTGACCGCCCCGGCCCGCGCCTTCGCCGGCCTGGCCACCTGGACTCTGGGCGAGCTGCCCGACTGCCTCAGCGAGAACCGGTTCGGTCGGCGTCTCTATGCCGGCTACGAGATGGTGGGACGGGCCCGCCTCATCCATGAGCGACCCGCCTTCGGTATCGACCAGGTCATGGTGGGCAACGAGCTGGTCCCGGTGCGCGAGGAGGTGGCCCTGTCCACGCCGTTCTCCTCCCTCCTCCACTTCGCCAAGGACATCGAGGAGTACCAGCCCAAGGTGCTGCTGGTGACGGCCCTGGCCGGTCACTTCTCTACTCTTCTCCGCTCCACTGTCCGCTCGCTCAGCGCCGACCACGACGTCTACGTCACCGACTGGCTCAACGCCCGCGACGTCGGTATCGAGCACGGGGGGTTCGGTCTCGACGACTACATCGGCCAGGTGATCTCGTTCCTCGAGTTCATGGGGCCGGGGTCCCACCTGATGGCCGTGTGCCAGCCCTGCCCGGCCTCGCTGGCGGCGGCGGCGGTGATGGCCGCCACCGACAATCCGGCCCAGCCCCGGAGCCTGGTGCTCATGGGTGGCCCCGTCGACACCCGGGTCAATCCGACCAAGGTCAACGACCTGGCCCATTCCAAACCGCTCACCTGGTTCGAGGACAATGTGATCACCACGGTGCCCCTCCGGTACCGGGGCGCCCTGCGCCGGGTCTACCCCGGCTTCCTCCAGCTGTCGGGGTTCATGTTCATGAACCTCGACCGTCACGTGAAGCAGCACATCGAGCTCTACAACGACCTGGTGCGGGGTGACTACGAGGAGGCCCGTCAGATCGAGGAGTTCTACGACGAGTACTTCGCCGTTCTGGACATGCCGGCCGAGTTCTACCTCGAGACCATCGACCGCGTGTTCCAGCGCCAGCTGCTGGCCCGGGGGGAGCTCACCTGGCGGGGCAACCCGGTCGACCCCGGGGCCATCCGTCGCACCGGCCTCCTCACCGTCGAGGGGGAGCGGGACGACGTGTGCGGTGTGGGCCAGACCATGGCCGCCCAGGAGCTGTGCGCCGGGATCCGGCCGGCCAAGAAGCGTCATCATCTCCAACCGGGCGTCGGCCACTACGGGGTGTTCAGCGGCACCAGGTGGGAGGCGCAGGTCTATCCCATCGTGCGCAACTTCATCGCCGCCAACGACATGGTGTAGGCGGGCCTCCCTGAAGTTCCGTGTCCGCCGGGAACTCCAGGACCGGGCCGGTGCGTTGGCGGAGGCGACCGCCGCCTAGAACTCCATCTCCAGCTCTTCGACGTCGTCATGCTCGGCCTGGGCATCGGCCGTCCACTCCACCATCTCCGGCAGGGACAGGATGGTCCCGCAGTACGACGAGGCGATCTCGCCCAGCTTGACGTCGTAGGTGCGGATGCGGGTGCACACCGGGGCGAACATGGCGTCGGCCACCGTCGGGGACCTGCCGAACAGATAGGGACCGCCCGAGGCGGCCAGGCACTCGTTCCACAGGGACTCGATGCGGTCGATGTCGGCCTGGGCTCCCGCCCACACCGGGAAGCCGGGGTGGCGGCTCTTGATGTTCATGGGCAGGGCCGACCGCAGGTTGGCGAAGCCGGAATGGATCTCACCCGACACCGAGCGGCACAGGGCCCGGGTGGTCTGCTCCTCGGGGAAGAGGTGGCGCTCGGGGGTCAGCTCGTGCAGGTACTCGGCCATGGCCAGCGTGTCCCACACCACCAGGTCGCCGTGGCTCAGCCGGGGCACCAGAAAGGACGGCGACAGCAGAAGCAGTTCGGCCCGCACCCCGGGGTCCTGGCTGTCCACCGCCTCGACGGTGAAGTCGAGGCCGGCGAAGCGGCACAGCAGCCACCCCCGCAACGACCACGCCCCGTAGTTCCGGCTGTTGATGGTGAGGACTGCCTGGGCCATAGGTGACTCCTCGGCGCGGGGTTCGGGTGCCGCCACGTCAGCGGACCGATCGGACCGTGGCGGCACCGCCGTGCTCCCCGCACAAATTCAGGTCACCCGGGCCGGGCGCACCAGTAGCGATGTCGCCCGGACACGACCGACCCCGAACGCACCGCTCCGGCGGAGGGAGTCGGGCGCGCTCGGGGGAGGGGACTACGCCTTTTTGGCCACCACGGTGGCCGTCGCCGGGGGCATGGAGATCTCGGCCAGGCTGGACACGAAGGCGTGTTGAGCCGAGAGCAGCCGGTCGGCGAACGAGAAGGTTGACTCCACCGTCTCGGTCGGGGTGGGCAGCTGGTCGGCGAAGGGGATGCGCGAGGTGTCGGGGCGGAAGGTGTCAAAGGCCGAGGACGTCGACTTGAGGGCTCCGAGCGTCCAGTTCTGGGTGGTCTCCACGACCTTCACTACGCCGTCCTGCACCTTTTCGGTGATCTCCAGTGCGTTCATGGTTATCGTCTCCTGTGGTTGTCAAGCGTATGCATACTTTACCAAGCAGAAGGGAAAAGTCAAGCACCGGGGCCTACCCGGGGAACCGCACCCGCAGTACCTTCTTGTCGAACTTGCCCACGCTGGTCTTGGGCACCTCGTCGATGACCTCCACCCGCTCGGGCAGTTGCCACTTGGCGAATCCCGAGTCGAGCAGGTGGTCCCGCACCTGCTCCACACCGATGTCGGCGCCGGGGGCTACGACCAGGCAGACCAGGGGACGCTCCTGCCACTTGGGGTCGGGGATGGCGATGACGGCGGCCTCCGTGACCCCGTCCATCTGCATCACCACTGGCCTCCATGTCCACCGACGAGATCCACTCGCCCCCCGACTTGATGAGGTCCTTGGTGCGGTCGGCGATGACGAAGTAGCCGTCGGGAGAGGCCACGGCCACGTCCCCGGTCCGGAACCAGCCGTCCTCGGTGAAGGCGTCCCGGCCCAGGCCGTGCAGGTAGCCGTCGACCACCCAGGGACCCCGGACACACAGGTCGCCCATCGAGTCACCGTCGGCGGGCACTGTGGCGCCGGCGTCGTCGCGGATGGTGATCGCCACTCCGGGCAGCGGCAGCCCGGCCTGGGTGCGGGCCGCCGCGGTGACCTCGTCTTCGGACCAGTCCCGCATGCGCTCCTGGGGCCAGGCCACCGAGGCCAGGGGTGAGGTCTCGGTCATGCCCCAGGCCTGCACGATGCGCAGCCCGAACTCGGTGGCGTACCGCTCGATCAGGGAACGGGGAGGCTGGGCCCCACCGCAGATGATGTGGCGGAGGTCGGGCAGCGATCCACCCCGTCGGGCCAGCTCGTCGGACACGCCGAGCCACACCGAAGGCACCCCGGCCGCCACGGTGACCCGCTCGGCCGCCACCAGGTCGAGGAAGTCCGACGGGTCGAGGGCGCCGGCGAAGTACACCTGCTTGGCCCCGACGGCGGTGGCGGCGTAGGGCATGCCCCAGGCATTGGCGTGGAACATGGGCACCTGGGGGAGCACGGCATCGCCGGGGCCGATGGACATGGCGGCGTGGCTGGTGCAGGCCAGGGCGTGGAGGAAGGTCGACCGGTGGGTATAGACAGCCCCCTTGGGCCGACCGGTGGTGCCCGACGTGTAGCAGAGCCCCATGGGCTGGCGTTCGTCGATGTCCCGGCGCGGGTACTCGGTGGGCTGGTCGGCCAGCAGGTCCTCGTAGGCGATGACCCCACTGATCGACGTGTCGGGCACGGTGTCGCCGAGCACGATCACCTGGTCCAACCGGGGGAGGTGCTTCAGGGCCTGCTCCAATAGCGGGAGCAGGTCGGGATCGACCAGCACGGCCCGGTCGTCGGCGTCGCCGATGATGAAGGCCAGGTCCTCGGCGGACAGCCGGAGGTTCAGGGTGTGGAGCACCCGACCGGTGCACGGCACCGCGAAGTAGGCCTCGAGGTGGCGGGCGCTGTTCCAGGCCAGGGTGGCCACGGTGGCGCCGTCCGGGATGCCCAGACCGTCGAGGGCGTGCATGAGCTGACGGGTCCTCGCCCCGAACTCGGTGTAGGTGTGGCGCTCGACCGTTCCTTCGGGAGAGCGGCTGACCAGTTCGGCATGGGGCGCGTGCACGGGGGCGTTGTCGAACAGCAGCCAGGCGTTGAGCGGGGTGTCCATCATAGCGCTCCGGCGTCATGGGGCCACGAACGTAGTGGCCCGGTGCCGGGTACTGCGCCGGGTGGCAGGCGCTGCCCAGGCCCGGAGGAGCCGGTCGGAGGTCACCGGACCGCTGGGCGGCCCACCGGCCCCACGGCTCCCACCACGAGCCCGGAAGCGTGGCCGCCGCACCCAGCCAGCGCTCGGGATCGGGTCCGAGCTCGGGGCCCAGGGACACGCTCATCTTGGGGTTGCCCGGCGGGTTGACCAGGCTCTGGATGTGGCCCGAGGTGGACAGGGCGAACTGGCTGGAGCCACCCAGCAGCTGGGTGGTGGCGTAGCAGGCCTTCCACTCGGTGAGGTGGTCGGTTCGGGCGCCCACCACGAAGGTGTCGCACGTCACCCGGCCGAGGTCCACCTTGGTGCCCAGTACGGAGACGTTCCCGTTGGCCAGGGAGTTGTTGGCGAACATGTCCAGGAAGTCGAGGTGGAGCCCGGCCGGTAGCCGGGTGGGGTCGGCGTTCCACGACAGGACGTCGAAGGCCGGGGGCCGGTCGCCCAACAGGTTGGAGCTGACCCAGTAGTTCCAGATGAGGTCGTTGGGACGGAGCAGGCAGAAGATGGCCTCGGCCTCGTGGGCCGGCAGCACCCCCCGCCGCCGGGCCGCGGCCCGGGCGTTGCGCACGATGGTGGGGCTACCGAACATGCCGATCATGGTGGGCACGGAGAAGTCCAGCAGGGTCACGGCGAAGGTGGCGGAATGGATGAAGGGGTCGGAGAGGGCGGCCAACCGGCCCAATAGGGCGGCCGTCGTGATGCCCCCGGCGCACAGGGAGATGGTGTTGACCTGATTGGTTCCGGCGATCTCGGCGGCGGCCCGGAGCGCCTCTTCGACGCCGGCCACGTAGGTGTCGAGGTCCCAGTCGCGGTGCTCGATGGTGGGGTTGCGCCAGCTGACCACGTACATCTGCAGGCCCTGGTTGAGGGCGTACTCGACCAGGCTTCGCCCCGGGGCCAGGTCCATGAAGTAGTACTTGTTGATCTGCGGCGGGACCAGTACCACCGGCACGGCGTGGACCTCCTCGGTGAGGGGCGAGTACTGCAGCAGCTCGCAGACCTCGTTGCGGAAGACCACCGCCCCCGGGGTGATGCCCACGTCGCGACCGACCACGTGGGCACCGGGGTCGGCGGTGCGGGGCATCCCACGGTGGGTGAGGACATCCCGGGCGATGTTGGCCGCCCCGGCCATCAGGCTGCGGCCACCGGTCTCGTAGGCGCGTTCCATGGCGTCGGGGTTGAGGAGCAGGGCGTTGGTGGGGGCCAGGGCCGAGGTCACCAGGGTGGTGGCCAGCCGGGCCCGCTGTTTGGTGCGCCAGTCCACCGGGGTGTCCTCCACCAGGGCCAACGAGGCGCGGGACCAGGTCAGGTAGGACTGGCCCAGACGTCGGAAGGCAGGGTTTTTGGTCCAGGCCGGGTTCTTGAAACGCCAGTCCTTGGGCTCGGCGGTGACGTCCGACTTGCCGATGACGATCTTGCCCAGTTCGAGGCCGACGCCGACCACGGTGCGGGGGAGGGCGGTGACGGTGCGGACTCCCACCTGCACGGTGGCATCGGCCAGTCCCAACGGATCGATGCGGCCCATGAGGCGGCGGGCCACCCCGGTCGGTCCCCGCACTATCGAAGCAGTGAACGTACTCAACGTCGCCTTTGCCCGCACCAGCCTCGTGTTGAGGTCGAGTCCTACGGTGGTCTAGGAACCAGTCAACCACAGGCCCTCCTGTCCTGACCGGGAGAATTGGCCCATTTGTGCGAACGGCGTGTGAACAGTTGCCGGGGCCCCGACAGGTGCTGGGTACAGTGCTGGGTATGGTCAGTGAGCGGGATGCGGCGACCCCGAGCCGGTCATGACTGACGGGACCAACGGGGACGACAAGGGCGATCCGACCGGTGAAACGGCGGACGGCCCGTGGGACACGTTCGGCGGGTACCTGCGCAGTCAGCGCCACCTGGCCCAACTCAGCCTGCGGCAGCTGGCCGACCTGACCAAGGTGTCCAATCCCTACCTGAGCCAGATCGAACGCGGGCTCCATCAGCCGTCCATCGCCGTGATCAAGTCCCTGGCCCAGGCCCTCAACCTGTCGGTCGGGGACCTGTTGGCCCACGCCGCCGACATCGTCACCGGTGAGGACACCCCGTCCACCACCGAGGCTTCCATCCGCCGCGACCCCCGCCTCAACGACTCGCAGAAGAGCGCCCTCCTGGCCGTCTACGCCTCCATGGTCTCCGAGCCCGGTCGTCCGACCGGCACCGAGCGAGGCGTTGCCGATCGGCAAGAAGACTCGGGGCCGCACTGACCTCTCACGGTGAGCGCCTACTCGGCGCCTCCGGGTTGACGCAGCCCGGTCTCTCTATTTCATTTCCGGACGCCCCGACGATCGGTGTCGGCGTCCCGACCGACGCATGATCAGGACAGTGGCCGTGCGGGCATCCACCATGTTCGCCCGTCCTCACCCTCCGTCCCGCCCTCACCCTCCGTCCCGATGGAAATGGGCGTATGTGTGCAAACATTGAGTCTGCCGAGTCTGCCGGTCCACAAATCGAAGATCGCCTGGGAGTCGCCCGCCGCCGACGGCGGGTTGTGCTCGTCGACGGAAGGCGGCTGACTCCCCGGCAGCCCGGTCAGGAGAGGGGGAAACTCACCGGACACCCAGGTATACGTCCGATCTCGGTTACAAGGGTTGCGGATGGATTGCGGTCGTGTGGCGGATTCGTCCCGGACGACGGTCTCGGGCGCTGGTATCAGCAATCCAGGGGAAGCGGCCTGAGGCGGGCAACCGGCTGGTCAGGCTCTCCGAACCAAAGCTCGATGGTTCGCCCTACTAAACGCGCACCCGGTTGGGGAGGGCGGCCACGTGTGCCGGGCCACGGCTCCGTGGTCTGGTCGGTGACAAAGTCCTGGAGGTCATGTACCGCCAGTTCGCACGCCTGCAACGTCAGGGCCTCCATCGACCCTTCTCCGCTGTTCAACCACCGGCAGGCATACGAGCCTGTCCGTCGTTTCCCGTCGGAGAGGAACCACAGCATGTCGCCATCGACTGCAATCATGAAACCTGCCGGCACGACCTCTTCCATCCGAGATGAAAGTTCAATGGCCAACCGCTCGGCGTCCATGGGCCAAGTACATCAGCAATGAACCTTGGCTACGACCAAAGCGGCTGCGGCCCCCTCGAACTGTGGTACTTCGGTGCGTGATGTCCTGCCGAGGTCCGGCGTCCTTGGGTTGTCCTTCAGGGACCAGGGTGGGCGGTCAACGGCGACCGATCGCCCACTAGCCACAGATGACCGAACGGATCGATAAACCCACCTTGCCGATGTACTCCCCACGGTACCTGGTGGTCGCGAATGTGGTCGATGGTGCCGTCAGCTCCGGCTGCTACGGCTCGCTCAATAAATCGGTCGGGGTCGTGGACGAAGACTTCGACCCGCACCGTTCTGCCGCCGAGTGACGATGGCGTGTCCCACCCGTTGTTTTCAGGCTCGCCCAGAAAGAATGGTGCCCCTCCGACAGTCATTCCGACGACGCCACCGAGGTTCCATAACTCGGTGGCGCCAATGGCCTTGGCGACAACCAGTGCGACCATGGTGGCCCACTGCGGGGAACCGGCAACGAAGTTGGCGGTGCCGTCGAGCGGATCGACCAACCAGACTCGGTCCCGGTGAAGGGCATCGGGCAGTCCCGCACCACCCGAGAACTCCTCCTCACCGATAAGCATTGCGTCGGGGATCAGCTCTCCCAGTCGTACCTTCAACAGCCGTTCCGCCTCTTCGTCGGCGACGGTCACGACCTCTCCCAGTGACTTGAACCATGCGTCCGCCGTACGAAGGCTCTCGAACCGAGGTTCAATGGCTTCCGCCGAGATCTCCCGCAGTAGGTCCCCAACTCTCTCCATCAGGTTGTCGCTGGTGGTTGCCATGGTGGTCAGGATGTTAGTGATCCGACGCTGATCGTTTACCTTGCCCGGAGTTCGGTCTGACTCGTGGTCCGGCTGGTCCGACCCACTTGTCCACCGGTCGGCGTTGGTTGCCGACGACACACTTCGGTCACAACGGGCAACTTCGTGCCGTCCGAACGATGAGATTTGCAAGGACCCTCAGGCCAATGGCATTGGGATGGAGACCGTCGGCGGTAAACCAGTTCTGAGACGAACCAGCGGCCCGGCGATGCGTTGACGACAACGCCGCCCAGTCGGCAAGGACCACCGACCGGTGGGATGACCTGGATACCTCCTTCATGAGCACCGATCGCAACTGGAAAGCTGCAAACGCGTAGTTCTGTTCCTCGTCGAATGCCGCCGTCGGGTAATAACTGGGCGAAATCAGGACCACACAACGTGAAAGCGAGCTGGCGACTTTCACAATGCTTCGAATGTTGTCGTCGGTACCATCAAATCGTGCGAGCAGTTGCGCGCCGTTGTTCAGGGAATAGGCGAACGAGGCCCGAAGAGCGTCATTTGTCCCGAGCTCGATGGCAATGGCGGAAGGCCGGCCACCTGCCGCCGCTCGGACTCGTCTCGCCACGGAGTCGCCGTGCACAACACTGAGGGGCCAGTTCCCTTGAGCGTCTTCCCCTTCTCCCCAGCCGGCTCCGGGTTGAGCGGTGATCGCCCAATTCACGCCGCTAGGTCCAACAAAGTGGGGACTTCGGAGAGCCTTTGCCAGGTCGGCCGCAACGCTGTCCCCGATGAGGGCGATCTTCAGATTGGTGCCATCGACGTTGTTCGGGCTGGCGGCTCCCAGATTGCAACCTCCAGCCAAGAGAACGAGCAGGACAAGCCCCAACACCCCCGCCCGACTCAGCGTCGAGATCCCGCACCCTCTGCATCGCACCCAGGCACCGTAGCCCGATGGTTTCGACGTGATCGGTCAGTAGTGGTTGCTTTCAATCCTGCGGGTAGATGTCGAATATCCCCCGGGCGGTCCTTTCTCTTTCGTCCCGACGGAGATGAGATCACGAGTGTTCCAGCTCCGCGTCGATGAGTTGGGACACCGCGTCGATCAGGGCCAAGTGGGTAAAGGCCTGGGGGAAGTTTCCGAGGTGCTCCCCGGTGGTGGCATCGATTTCCTCGGCGTAGAGATGCAATGGACCGGCAAAGGAGAGCAGTTTTTTACATAGCGCCCTGGCTCGTTCGACTTCACCGATCATGGCCAGCGCCGAGACCAGCCACCACGAACAGATGGTAAAGGTACCCTCCTTGCCTTCGAACCCGGTATCGGTGCTGTCCACCTTGTACCGGAGGACCAGCCCGTCCTCGGTCAGCTCGTCGGCGATAGCAAGAACGGTCGCCTTTACCCGCTCGTCGTCGGGAGGCAGGAAGCCCATGATGGGGATAAGGAGGAGCGAGGCGTCAAGTTCGTCATTCTCATAGGCCTGCCGAAACCTGCCGCGCTCGTCGACACCCTTGGCCAGGATGTCCTTCTTGAGGGTGTCGGCCCCGTCGGCGCCAGCGGTCAGCATTGTCGGAATCGCCCCGACGACGCGCCAGGTCTGCCCCACGATCGGCGGCAACCCAGCACAGGACGGCCGACGCCGTGAAATGCTGAGGTTCGCCGCGGATCTCCCAAATGCCCTGATCGGCGTCACCGCTATGGGCGAGGGCATCCTCGACCAGTCCGGAGAGGCCCTTCCAGGTGGAATGGACAATTTGAGCTGCACCTCTCTTGAAGTGCTGGTCGACGCCGTCCAGCAGCATTCCCCACACGTCGTTCTGGCGCTGGTTCCAGGCACCGTTGCCGACCCGGACCGGACGTGCCCCGCCGTACCCGGAGAGGTGGTCGAGAGTCTGCTCGGTGAGATCCTGCTCCCCGCCTATGCCGTACATGATCTGGAGCTCAAAGGGCTGGTCGAGTTTTCCCTGGCTCACCGACTCGAGTACGAATGCAAAGTACTCGAGTGCTTCCCAGTCAAAGCCCAAGCGATAGAGCGACCGCAACATGAATCCCGTGTCCCTGATCCATGTGTAGCGGTAGTCCCAGTTGCGGGCGCCACCCGGGGTTTCCGGCAACGAGGTGGTGGAAGCGGCCATGATGGCCCCTGTCGGGGCGTAGCTCAATCCTTTCAGCGTCAGTGCACTGCGTTCGATGTAGGCCCGCCACGGGTGATCGGGGAAGGTACCGGTGGCGAGCCAGTCACGCCAAAAAGCCACCGTGGTTTCGAGGTCCAGGTTCGCCTGGTCCAGAGTGGTCGGGGGAGATCCCCCCCAAGACAGAGCGATGAAGCCCTCCTCACCCTCGGAGAGGCTGGTCCGCCCGTAACAGCGGGCCCCCGCGATACCGAGCCGAAGGCTGCTCACGATGGAAAGCGTCAAATCGCCGTCGGCCGGATGCACGCTGAGGGAACCGTACCCATCGCCGTCGTACGTCCACTGACCTGTAGCGATGCCATACTCGAACAGGGGAACGCAATCGGCATCGATCTCGACCTTTCCCGAGATGCACGTCGCAATGCGGAGAAGAACTCCTGACGCAGCCGAGTCGGTCGGCGCCCGTCGATAACCGGAACGCCGTGTCCCGCCATCCACCTTGCGGATCACCATCAGGTCCTGCACAACCAGCCACCCGGTGGGAGTGTGCCAGGTCGTCTCGACCGCCATCGTCCCGGGTACGTAGCGGCGGTGGTGGGGGACCATGGTGTTCGAGGGTCCGAACCGGAAGGACCCCGCCGAACGGTCGAGCAGTGCCCCGAAGGCGCTGGGCGAGTCGGGGCGGGGAAGGCAAAGCCACTCGACCGAGCCGTCCGGTGCGATGAGGCAACTGTTCTCGCAGTCGGAGAGGAAGGCGTACTCAGCGATAGGGGGAAAGTCGCTCATGGTCTCATGCTCCTTGCTCGGAGGGCAGAGCGCCGGCCGCCAAGTGGTGGTCCCAGCAGAGTATCGAGATTATTGGTCCGGCGCCTGGGACCAGAAGGGTGAGAAGGCCTGCTCAACGATCCGGAGGAGATGGCGGAGGGAGCTGCACTCCACTCTCGCGCTCACGGTTGGTCCGAAGACGGGTCTGGGCCACCGTCCGGAACGAGTCACATTGTCACCGACAAGGTCCGACCAGTCTGCGCCGGATGTGAACGATTACGAAGCGTCCCCCTTGGCGTCTGCTTCAATCGCCTTCTGGTCAGCCTTCATCTTCTTGGCCTGAACCTTCTCGGCGTGCTTCATGGCTGCTTCGACCTTGGATTCCATATCCGACACAGCCACGACCACCAACCCAGCCTGACCGTTGTCGAGTTCCTCTCCCAATTCCTTCAGGTCGCTCCGGCTCATGCCCGCCGCGGCGTGCCCCGCCAGCGAGCCCAACAGCGCTCCACCGCCGCCGGTAACGAGGAGGAGTCCGCCGCCGATGGCTGCGGCCGGGAACAAAGCGATCACCAGCCCGGTGGCCAGGCCGGCGCCACCTCCGAGCACCCCTCCAACCCGGGTGGGGGTCTCATGCTTTTTCACAATCTTGACCTTGCCGTCGGACTTCCGCTCGAGGACGGCAGCGTCATAGGCGTCGATCAGTCCGGCTTTGGTGTGCAGGGCATGGACGGCGTCGTAATCGGTCAGCGCGTCCTCGACCTTGGCGTAGACGCCGGAGTAGACGAAGAGAGTGTCGATAGGCACGGGAATCCTCCTTGTGGTAGCCAGGCTTTGCCCAGAATAGATGTCCCACCGCGAGCCTGCTCAGGTTGATCTCGAGCTGCCCGGCGTTTCACCCAGCATGGACTATCGAACGGGTCCCGGAGTAACTGGGGCATACGGTCGGCGGCTCCGCATCCGCCGAGTACCGTCCAAGGCGGTGGCGGGAAGGGCGCTTCCGCCGTCGACTGGCACAGGCTGCGACCTGCCTACGGTCGATCGGGTGGAGATCGGCATCAGATGAAGGCCGAGACGTATCGCATAGCTGAGATGGCACGGTCCCATCTCAGTGCGGCGCTGTCTCCGAGGTGAGCCGTGGCCCGGGCATGGCACCACAAGGGTGGATCCGGTGGACCTCACCCCGGCCCGTCCGGTGAACGTGCGATCCCATGTGTTTGGACCGAACCTGGGCCCGTAGGTCTATTTGGCGTACTGTCCGGGCTGGTGGCTCGGAACCCAAGAGAAAAGCGCAATCGGGACAGGTGGCGCTTGGTGCCCATCGTCGGATGGCTTCGCACCTACGATCGCAAGTGGCTCCGAGGGGATCTCATCGCCGGGATCGCGGTGGCCGCCCTGATCGTCCCGAAGAACCTCGGCTACGCAGGCATCGCGGGGATCCCGCTACAAAATGGCCTCTATGCCGCCGCCGCCGGTGCAATCCTTTACGCCGTCTTCGGGACGAGCCGCCAGATCTCGACGGGACCGAGTTCCGGGTTGGCGGCGGTGGCTGCCAGTGCCGTGGTGGCCGCCAGCATCACCGGGACAGCCGATGTGGCTTCCTTTGTGGCGACGATTACTCTCGCCTCCGGCGCTCTGTTCCTCCTTCTGGCCGTGTTCAAGATGGGGTGGATCGCGCAGTTCCTCTCCCGAGCCGTGGTCACGGGATTCCTGTTTGGTGCGGCCATCGACGTGGTCATCGGCGAGCTTCCCAAGCTGACCGGCACCAGCGTTTCAGGTTCGAATCCGATCCAGGAGCTGCGCTCCTGGATCGGATCACTCGGAGACATCAATCTGCCCACTCTGGTCGTGGGCGCAGTCTCGTTGGCAGTCATATTCGGGCTTCGGGCCGTAGCTCCGCGGATCCCCGGCGCCCTCGTCTTGGTGGTGGGGGGACTCTTGGCATCACGCATCTTCGATCTCGGCGCTCACGGCGTGGCTCTCGTCGGCCATGTACCCAGAGGTCTGCCCTCCCCGGCTCTTCCGAAGTGGTCACAGGTGAGCGCCCACCCCAGCACGATCGCCCTGGCCGCCGTAGCGTTGGTCCTCATCGGATTCTCGCAAACTGCCGGTGACTCGCGAGCGTTTGCCGCCAGGCACCGCTATCGCATCGACATCAACCAGGAATCGGTGGCTCAGGGGATGTCCAATGTCGGTGCCGGTCTTTTCCAAGGCATGCCCGTGTCCACCAGCCTCTCTGCCAGCTCGCTCAACGACCATTCCGGAGCGCGTACGGGGCTGGCATCTCTGACCTCGGGCGTGATCGTCCTACTGACATTGCTGATCCTGGCGCCGCTCTTCTCCAAGCTGCCCAAGCCGGTCCTGGCCGCCTTGATCATCGAAGCGGTGATCATGGGCATGATGGACCTCCCCGAAATGCGACGACTGTTCCGGGTCAAGCGCTTCGACTTCTGGATCGCCGTGGTGGCCATCGCCGGAACGCTCGTCTTCGGGGTACTTGTCGGCGTTCTCATCGGAATTGGGCTGTCCCTGTTGTGGCTCATTTCGGTCGCCACCCGACCATCGATGCCGCAACTCGGGCACGAACGGGGTACGCAGGTGTACCGGGAGATCGAGGAACATCCGACCGATGAGCAGTTCCCCGGCGTGGTGGTCCTGCGACTCGACGGAGGGCTCTTCTTCGCCACCTCGGACGCACTGGAGGACCGCGTCCGGGAACTGGCGCTGTCCACGCCGGGCATCACCGGGATGGTGCTCGACTGCGAGGGCGTCGATTTCATCGATTCCCAAGGCTCGGGCAAAATGGGCGACATCCTCGAGCTCACCGATCAGGCCGGTGTGGCCTTGCGGCTCGCTCGAATCAAGCCGGCGGTTGAGGAGGTCTTGAGGCGCGACGGCTTCCTCGATCGTCTCGGCGAGGACCGGACTCACGGGAACGTACATCGGGCGGTAGAGGCTCAGATCGAAGAGACCGGGAAGATGGTGTCCCCGGATGATTGAGGGCAACGGTGCTCAGTGGTGGGCAGATCGTTGCATCCGCCCGTGGCCCGTGGTTAGGGAACGGCAACCGAGCGAGTTCCGGTACAGGCGGCTACCAATCTTGTGGGATGTACGTGACCCTCGATCGGTCGGCTGGCCATCGGTGCCCGTCGGTCAGCCCGCAACCCGGGTGGCAACGATCCCGTTCGAGTCGTATGCGAAGTGGGTGGTACGGCTGTCCGACCAGCCTGTCGATGTCGGCTGCCGGAGCCGTACGGTGACACTCCCACCCGCGACCATCGCTCCGTCCAGGTGGACTACCTCGTAGGCGTTCCCCATTCCCCGGGTCCGGCGGCTGATGGCGGTGCCGGCGACAAGGGCGAGTCCGTGGCGGTGGACACCGGGCACGTCGAGATCTACGACATCGGCTGACGGAGTGTGCGTGTGGCCGGACAGCAGGATGCAGACGTCGGCTTCGGCACAAGCACTGACGAGCAGGTCACGCCCGACGAGTCCTGACAGGTGGGCGGGCAGGACCGGATGATGGGTGACCACCAGCCGCCATGCTCCTTGGGGGGCGGTCCCATGTGCGTCCCGGATGATCACCGCCTGTCGAGGTGACACGTGACCGGCCTTCCACCGCCAGGCCGGCATCGTGTCGAGCCCGACGGCAACCAGACCCGGGAGCACCACGATCGGGTCGAGATCCCTGGTGATGTAGCGCTGGTAGCGCCGGGTCCCCGACAGGAACCGTAGGGGCAGGTTGATCAGTGGGAGGTCGTGATTACCCACCACGGTGAGCACGGCGCCGGGCAGCCGATCGATGAACGCCCGGGCCTGTTCGAACTGCCTCCGGCGGGCACGCTGGGTCAGGTCTCCGGAGACCACGATGAGGTCGGGACCCTGGCTTGCAATGTCGGCCAGCAGTGATTCGGCCAGGTCGGGGCGGTGGGCACCGAAATGGATGTCCGAGAGATGGACGACGACCGGCATGAGTGCACTATGGCATGCCGGTCGTCGAGTCAGACGGGGGACCCCCGGATCCCATGCCTATTCGTCGTGGTCCGGGACCGGCGGGTGCACGGTGCCGGCGAACTGCCTGGCGATGACTGCCAACCAGACCACCGTGATCAGGCTTCCGGCGATCACATCGGTGGTCCAGTGGACCCCCAACTCCACCCGCGAGAATCCGACCGCGGTGATCAGAAGGCAGGCCAGGGTGACCGTGGCGGCGCGAATCGTACGTCGCCAGGCGAAGAGGAACGCGATGAGCGTCCCGGCCGCGCAGACGACGGTGGCGTTGGCAGCATGGCCCGAGGGGAACGAGGACCCGTGCGCGGCAACCAACCAGAGCACTTCGGGCGGTCGTGGGCGGCCAACGGCGTACTTGACGAGATTGACCATGGTGTACTCACCTGCCCAGGCCAGGGCAAGCACGAGGAGGTGGGCCATCGTCAGCCGCTTCGCCACTATCAGCACGAGCATGACGGCACCGGTGACGGCGACCGCCACCCATGAGCCGATCCACGTGATGGCCCTCATCGCCGCGTTGAGCGCCGGAGTCCGGTGGTTGACGACCGAGTTCGTGACGTTTCGGTCGAACTCCATGATGACGTGGGAGTGCACGACCAATTCACCGATTCCGAACAGAGCCGCCGTTATGCCGATCCATCCGAACGCAAGAATAAGAATGCAGGAGCGAGACGCGACCGCCCGCGTCGACGGCGAGATCGATGGCACGGCGCCAACCTATCCAGCCGCACTTGGGGCGGCAGTGGGCCCGAGGGGCCCTACTCCCAAGGACACTCTGGTCCTACGACGAGCGGGGCGGGAACCATGATCGAGACGGACCGCTGGCTCGTCAGTAGTGTGGATCCCGAGCAAGCAGATGACAGTCATTCCGACCTCCAATCCGATCAGCTGGCGTGAGCGGGCCTACGCACTGGGCTCGTTGGGGTGTGGAACGCTCCTCACGGTAGTTCTTATCGGGTTCATCGTACGGAATCTCGCCTTCCTCGCCCTCGGATTGTTCGGACTCGGTCTGGTCGCTGTAGGGGCATGGTGGGTGATCACCGAACGGATGCCACGGAGGGCCATGGGCCTTGTCGGAGCGGCGCTCGGTGTGGCGGCGATCGTGGCGGCGTTGTTCCGGGCGACTCCCCAAGGCGACTATGTGGGCCTGAGAGCTGGTGGTGCTGGCCGTGCTTTTGGCCGGGGCCGTCGCCCTGGGGCGGGCGGCCCTGGTCCGCGATCTTTATGCTCACGACTCAGTGCGTCCGGTGTCCGTCACCTGTCCTCAGCATCCGGTGCTCCTCTGCAATCCCTGGTCCGGTGGCGGGAAGGTGGAGAAGTTCGGTCTGGCCGAGTTGGCGAGAGGGTTCGGGGTCGAGGTAGTCATGCTCGACCGAGGCCTCGACCTCGGTACGTTGGCTCGCGATGCCATCGCCCGAGGGGCCGATTGCCTCGGCATGGCCGGAGGGGATGGCTCACAGGCGTTGGTCGCCTCCATCGCCATCGAGCACGACCTGCCCTTCGTCTGCGTGTCGGCGGGGACGCGCAACCATTTCGCCCTCGATCTCGGGATCGACCGCGAAGACCCCCGACAGAGCCTGAATGCCTTCCGCGACGGCATCGAACGGCGCATTGACTATGCCACGGTCGGCGACCGGTTGTTCGTCAACAACGTGTCGCTGGGCATCTACGCCACCATCGTGCAGCAGGAGGGCTACCGGGAGGCCAAATCAGAGACTGCCAAGGCACTTCTTCCCGAGATGCTGGGCCGCACCCAGCAGCCGTTCGACCTTCAGTTCACCGACCCGATCCAGGGAGAGGTGGACGGTGCGTTCCTGATCCAGGTGTCGAACAACCCCTACGTGCTCGGAGCCACCCTGGATGCCTCGCAGCGCCGTCGGCTCGACACCGGCAGGCTCGGCGTCGTCGCCATCTCCGCCCGTACTGGCGCCGAAGCTGCGCAGGTGTTCACCCTGTCCGCGCTCGGTCAGCGGCGCCGGAGTCGTCATTGGCACGAATTCACTGCCGAGCAGTTCGAGGTACGGTCGAGGTCCGGGAAGGCCTATGCGGGGATCGACGGCGAGGCCCTCGAGCTGGACACCCCACTCGAGTTCCGGATCCACTCTCGAGGATTGCGACTGCTGGTTCCCGAGGGGAACCTCACTGCGGCAGAGAAGCGTCGGGCCCGGGGCATCTCTGCACGGGACCTGATGGCAATCGCTCAGGGGCAGGATCCGCTGGCCGACACGGATGGGTAGCCCGTACCGATGAGGGGTGGCGGTGATCGATTCCGGCCGGTCGTGGTGCGGTAGCCAGTAAGGGGGGTCAGTAAGGGGGGTCAGTAAGGGGTCGGGATGCACCGCAATGGCGTGTTCGGTTCGTGGAGTTCGTCCGTTGGTTGTCGATCGGGAAGCTCGACGGCACGGTGCTCCAACGGCGCATAGGGGATGCTGTCAAGCAGGTGGCAGATGATGTTGAGTCTGGCCCGCTTCTTGTCGTCGGAGAAGGCGACCCACCATGGCGCCCAGGCGGTGTCAGTGGCGGTGAACATGTCGTCTCGTGCCCGTGAGTAGTCGGTCCAACGCCGGTAGGACAGCAGATCCAGGGTTGACAACTTCCACACCTTCCGAGGGTCGTCGATCCGACTCTGGAGCCGTCGGGTCTGCTCGTCAGGGCTGACTTCCAGCCAATATTTGAGGAGCACTATGCCGGAGTCGATCATCGCCTTCTCGACCCCCGGAGTCAGCTCCAGAAATCGCTGGGTTTCCTCGGGAGTGCAGAACCCCATCACCCGTTCGACCCCGGCGCGGTTGTACCAGCTGCGGTCAAAAATAACGACCTCGCCGGCAGCGGGAAAGTGCGACATGTATCGCTGAATGTACATCTGCGACTGCTCGCGCTCGGTCGGTGCCGGCAGTGCGACCACTCGGAACACCCGGGGGCTGACCCGTTCCGTGATGGCCTTGATCGTGCCGCCCTTGCCGGCGGTGTCGCGGCCCTCGAACACGATGCAGATCTTGGCTCCGGCGTCCTTGACCCACTCCTGGACGGCAACGAGCTCGGCGTGAAGGTGTCGCAGTTGGTGCTGATAGTCCTTCTGCTTCATCCTCGGAGGGGGGGATGGCTGTGTGGCACGGCGTCCTTCGAGCCCTGCGCCACCGCCAGACGGACGGGCCACGATTCGGGTCTCTTCGAGAGGGTCGTCCTTCGCATGCGTGCCCTGCTGCTTCTTTTTGCTCATCAGGCAATCTCCGTCCCGTTCGGTGCCGGCCCGTAACCCGGAAGCCCACCACGACTGAGCCCCATGGTCAATCGAGTAACAAGCGGTGGAGAGTGTTCATGGGCCATAGTGGACACCTGACGTCGGGTGCTTCGGCTGGAGGTGCAGGTGATCATGGTCACGTCTCTTTCGGGCGAGGTGCGGACGGCGCCCTGGATTGCAGGTAGCGCGCCGGTGACAGGGGGCCGGAGGCAGGCGTGAATCCCTTCGTGCGGCGCTGGGCTCCGGGTGTGGTGACCCTCCGGGACTACCAACGCGGGTGGCTTCGACCGGACTTGGTCGCCGGGTTGGTCCTGGCCGCGATCCTTGTTCCCCAAGGTATGGCCTACGCGGAGTTGGCCGGGCTCCCGGCGGTGACGGGCCTCTACACGACCATCGCATGTCTCGTTGCCTACGCCGTGTTCGGGCCATCCAAGGTGCTGGTCCTGGGGCCGGACTCATCTGTCTCGCCCCTCATCCTGGCCGCGATCACGCCACTCATCATCACCAACGACCCGGCCAGCGCCATCGCACTCGCCGGCATGATGGCGGTGATGGTCGGACTGATCGAGATCGGGCTGGGCGTGGCCAAGCTCGGATTCGTGGCCGACCTCCTCTCCAGCGAGGTCCGCGTGGGCTACCTCAATGGCCTGGCCATCACCATCATCGTGGGGCAGTTGCCCAAGCTATTCGGATTCTCCACCAATGCCGACAGCTTCATCGATGAAGTCCGCTCGTTCTTCAGTGGGCTCGACCAAACCAACCGGACGGCGTTGGTGACCGGCCTCGGCGTCTTGGCGGTACTGCTGATCCTTCCGCGGATCACCAAGCGGGTGCCGGCCGTTCTGGTGGCCGTGGTGGGCGTGACGGTTGTCTCCGCCGTGCTCGACCTCGCAGCCCACGGCGTCAAGACGGTCGGCACGCTTCCCCGGGGTGTTCCGGCGCCAGCGTTGCCGTGGACCAAGTGGTCCGACGTCGGCCCACTTGTCGTTGGCGCCGTGGGCATCACGCTCGTTTCGCTGACAGACACGATTGCGACGGCCACCAGCTTCGCGGCGCGGCGGGGTGACGAGGTCGACCCCGACCAGGAGATGGTCGGCATCGGGACCGCGAACATCGCCGCGGGCTTCTTTCAGGGCTTTGCCGTCTCCGTCAGCGGGTCCCGCACGGCGGTGGCCGACCAGTCCGGGTCGAAGACGCAGATGACAGGACTGGTCGGGGCCGCCCTGGTCGCCGTTCTGCTCCTGTTCCTCAACGGGCTCCTGGCCGACTTGCCTCAGACCGCACTGGCCGCTGTCGTCATTACCGCCGCCCTGTCCCTCATGGATCTGGGTGCCCTTCGGCGTTTCGCCGAGGTCCGGGCATCGTCACTGGTTGTGAGCCTGGTCGCGATGTCCGGTGTCATCCTTCTCGGCGTGCTCCAAGGGATCGTGGTGGCAATCGTCCTGATCGTCCTGTTGTTCTTCCGGCGAGGGTGGTGGCCCCACGGCGCCGTACTCGGCGACGTGCCCGCCCTGGGAGGATGGCACAGCACCGCCAGGTACCCGGAAGCCACCGAACTGCCGGGAATCGTCGTATACCGATGGGAAGCGCCGCTCTTCTTCGCCAACAGTGGGCAGTTCCGAGATCAGGTCCGGAGGTTGGTCCGCGAGCGGAACCCCGCCTGGATCGTCCTGCAGTGTGAGGCGATCACCGACATCGACGTAAGTGCGGCCGAAATGCTCCAGGTCCTGGACGAGGAACTCAATGACCGCGGTGTCCATCTCGCCTTCGTGGAGTTGCGTGATCGCCTCCAGGAATTGATCCGCCGTTACGGCCTCCACACCACGCTCGACCAAGAGCACTTCTACCCAAGACTTGATCTGGCATTCGATGCGATTGGCAACAAGGCCGAGGACGACCTTGGATCGCCTGATGAAGGGATGGGCCCCTGATGAGCAATGCTCCCGACCCCGTCACGGAAGACCAGGGCGAAGGAAACCCGCGCGTGGCCCTCCTGTTGGCCATGGCCATGTTCGTCCTGGTGGTGGACACATCACTGATGAATGTGTCGATCTCCTCGGTCGTCCGGGATCTGCATACGACAGCTAGCGGTGTCCAGTCGGCGATCGCCCTGGAGGCGCTCGTCTCGGCGGCATTTATCCTGACCAACTCCAAGTTGGGCGACCTCATGGGTCGCCGTCGCGCCTACGTGATCGGTCTACTTGCCTATGCCGTCGGCGCCGTGGCCATGACGCTTGCCCAGAATCTGAACACCATCATTATCTTCTGGGCGATCATCGGTGGGCTCGGTGCCTCCCTGTTGCTCCCGGCGATGCAGTCCCTCATTCACGGCAACTTCACCGGGAGCGCACAAAAGCGGGCGTATGCACTGGTCGGTGCCTCCGCGGCCATCGCCGCCGCCGTCGGTCCGCTGCTGGGGGGATTCCTCACGACCTACCTGTCGTGGCGGGTGGGGTTCGGGCTGGAAGCGCTCATCATCTTGGTGGTGCTGACCCAAATCCGCCTGGTCAAGGACGTCCCCTATACCGGTCCGCGGGAGATCGACCTCGTCGGTGCGATTCTCTCAATCGTCGGCATGGGGGGCGTGGTGCTCGGCATCCTGGTGTGGCAGGAGGGCGGGCAGTACGTCGGTCTTCTCATGGGGATCGGCGCGGTGATGCTGGCCGCATTCGCCTACTGGTTGGTCCACCGCAAGCGTCAGGCCAAACCGGTGCTATTGGATCCCGACCTCTTCAAGCACCTGAACTTCCGCATAGGCATCTCCCAGCAGATGCTCCAGCAGATCACCTTGGGCGGCGCCATGATCGTCCTGCCGCTCTTCCTGCAGATGACCCTTGAGTACAACGCCATGCAGGCAGGCCTCTCGCTGGCACCGCTTTCGCTTTCGATGTTTGGCATGGCCATGCTGGCCGGCCGAAAGGCGGGCAAGTGGCGACCGGCCCAGATCGTGCTCGCCGGTTTCGCCCTGAGCGCCATCGGCATGGGAGCGATCATCCCCCTGGTGCCGAGAGTCGACTCCGGGTGGTATCTGGTGATCCCGCTGGCCGTCGCCGGGTGCGGTCTGGGCATGCTCGTCTCCCAGCTCAACAACTTCACGCTGGCACCGATCAGCGAGGACCGGGTCAGCGAGGCCGCCGGCGTCGAATTCGGCGGCAGGCTCCTTCGGGCTGTCCTTCGGGCTCGCGGTGGCCGGCGGCGTCATGCTCTGGGCCCTGGCGCTGAGCTTCACCCATCAGACCGAGGCCAGCGTGGTGATCCCACCAGCCCAACAGCAGCAGATCTCCGCCGAGATGGAGCACGATGCCGAGGTCATGAGCAACACCCAGCTGCAACAGCAGATCGTCGAACAGCCCAAGCCGGTCCAGGACGAGGTCCTGGCCATCAACACCCACGCCCGGAACCTGTCCCTCCAGATAGCGCTGCTCATCCCCGCCCTTGCGTCACTGCTCGGTCTGGCCAACTCCTTCCGGATGCTTCGGCTGCCCGACATCACCCCGTCCGCAGACATCGACGGGGTGGGACTCGGGTAGCCACAGGTATGCCCGGACGGGTTGCCTGCCGCCATGAGGACGACGGCCACTTGGACACCGGCATCCTCGGGGCCGAAGTTCACGTGGATACCCCATGGGCCCTGCCCGAGTCACTCGGCGGTGGGCGTCGATTCGCTCCGACCAGGGCGAGTCGCCGTCACCGAAAAGGACCGCCCCTTCCGGGGTTCCGATCGTCACCATCAGCCGATTCACAACAGTGCGGGCCTCAGTCGTCGGAACGCCCGACGACGTGCAGGGGCTTCCGGTACCAGAGGGCGTCGGTTCCCGACGGGAAATCATCGACTCGACCGACCAGTTCGTAGCCGTTCCGTTCATAGAGAGCTCGAGCCTGAAATTCGTAGGTGAAGTGGACGGTCTGAGTGCATCCACGAGCCACGGCCTCGGCTTCGGCCGCGGCGATGAGCTGGGTCGCAAGACCGCTACCTCGGAGGCTGGGATCTACCCAGAGGCTCTGTAGTTCGCAACAGTCGCCCCAGGTCCATCCACTTATCCCGGCTACAACCGCGCCGGCGTCGCGGATGAAGATCGCCAGCTCCATCTCGTCACCGAGTCCCATGGCGGCGGAGGCCTCACGACGAATCTGGGCTTCCAGGAACTCAACATCCAACGGATCCGGTTGATCCTCGACGTGGAAGTCCACCGCGGCTCAAGTATCAGGAATCGATTATCTGCTCGATCAGCGAGATGTCGTCGAAGTACGTCCGATAGGACCTGATCTTCCCGTCTCGGAAGTCTGCCACCGTGACTCCGGGCAGCTTGACGTGACGTCCGGATGCCTCCACTTCGGCACCCTCGCCGAGGATCAGGGGTCCGGTGTGATCGGCCTCGATCAGCCATTCGGCGTAGGCCCTATTGCCGACTTCATCCAAACTCCGGAAGAGAATGACAACGTTGGAGAAGGCGACCTCACGGAGGGCGGCGAGAACAGCGAGTTCTTCTAGTCCCGATACCGACGCATAGGGCGACCAACCCACCACATCGTCGGTGAACAGGGTGCCCAGTTCAACTGATTCGGTCCCGACCTCGACCTCGATCGCCCGCAGCAGTACGTCCTTTCGAGACTCATTCATCCCATTCCCGCATTCTCGTATCGATCCGTTCCAACATCCCTGGCTGTCCGACCGGCGTTCAGGACCCGAGCACCTTTGCCTTGGCTGACGCGAATTCTTCGTCGGTCAGCGCTCCCGAGGAGTGAAGCTGCGCGAGATGCTCGATCTCGTCGGCCGGGTCTGCCGGCGCCGGCGCATATTGACTCGGGCTGTCGGCGGCAGGCTCCTGATCGGCATACTGCTGTTTGTTGCGGTGATGAGCTATCGCCCCTCCTGCCACCGCTCCGGCAACGAGTCCTCGACGTCGTGCCCGTCGTCTCATTCCCATGGGAACTCCCTTCGGTGCGTTAATGAGCAGGATGAATCGCCCATCTGCATCCTCCACCGAGGGATCCGATGCGTCAAGCGCCACGTTGTGGGCCCTTGGTTTCCCTAGCCTTGGCGCCCGATCGGCAGCCTCCGCATCGTTCTGGCACCGGTGGTTAATCGAGGCCGACTCCCTTCACTGTATTGGGCAGAAATGGCGCCGGAAAGGTGCAGCTAATTAGCCGGGCCCAAATCCGACGCGATAAGCCGGAGTAATCCACCAAAAGATGTTGACATTGCCGAATAATTGGCCAACAATCGGATACGGCGGCGGATACTAGATTGGGGGATGACGATGGCAGAGCGAGGCACCGGATGGGTGTTGTTCGCAGGGATCATCTTGATCTGGGGCGGGGTCATGAAGGTATTCGACGCCATTTGGGCGTTTCGTTATCACGGCGTACTTCCATCCAATCTGGAGGCGGCCATATTCGGTCACACCTTGAAGACCTATGGATGGGTTGACATCGTTGTGGCGGCCATCTTGGTCATCTGCGGCTTCCTGGTAATTGGTGGATCGGAGGTCGGTCGCTGGGTCGGTATCGCCGCTGGCGTGATCGCCGGGGTTAGTGCCATTTGGTGGATGCCCTACTACCCGGTGTGGGGATTCGTCTATATCTTCATTGCTGCTCTGGTGATCTATGCGCTGGCCGTCTATGGGGGCCGATCCGCAATGGTTGACGACTGACTATTGAGGCAACGCACAGGACTGAGCGGGCGTTGCCGATCGTACCGTCAGGAGTGGTGTGATCCTCTGTGTGGTCGGGCGGTTCGCCTAAGGGCCAGAGGGCCTTCGCAGACCTCCGCCTTCGGTTGAGGGAAACTCATCGAGCCGCGGCATCCCTTGGGCCGCTTGGGGTGGTCTGGCTCCGGCCAGAAGAACGATGCCGACAAGGGCAACTCCCAGTCCCACCACAGCGGGAACGAGCCGGGCTCCACCGGAGGACAGACTTTCACCGAAGACTGTCGCTCCGAAGGCCACGCTGCCGAACAACGTCACCGCGTTGCTCGACGCCATGGCTGGGGCCAGGACGCCCGTCTTGAGTGCCGACTGCTGGAGGACAAAGCCGACGAGGGCGGAGGCGATAAGTACGTAGATCGTCCAGCTCGCCAGGACCGCGGAGAGCCCCTGACCGACCACGGTCACGAACACCTTGGTCACCGCGGACTGAAGGGCGAAGGCCACGCCTGCTGCCGATCCGAAGAGCAGAGCCTTGGCGGCTCCTTGGCGGCGCCATCCGAGCCCGCCCAATATGGCCACAAGGACGATGGCCGAGCAGCCGGCGGACCACCAAGCCGAACCGGGCGGATTGGTGGTCCCTCCTGTCGGCGACCCTACGGAGAGAAAGAGGACGATTCCAGCAGCTATGGCCACCGCCCCCGCCCACACCCTCCCGCTCACTGCCTGGTCAGTGAAGCGCTTCCCCAGGGGCAGCGCGATCACGAGACTCAGGGTGGTGAGGGACTGCACGACAACTAACGAGCCGGTGTCGAGGGCGACGGCCTGGAGCACCCAGCCGCTGCCTTGACAGGCCGCCCCGGCGAGCCATACCGGACGGCGCAGGATCTGAGCCAGAAATTTCGGGTCATCGCCCTCGGCCGGTGTCTCGAGGGTGCCCTTCTGCTGGAGAACGTTGCCGAGGGCAAACGCGAAGGCCGCAAGCAGTGCGAGGACAGTGGCATTCACTGTCTACCTCCAAGCCGATCGGACGGGGGCACCTGTTGTATCCCACTAGCTCAGGGCCAAGTAGTTCCGCCAGGAGAACAGCCAGTCAGCCCACCAGCTCTTGAGATGGTCAACGCGATGCTATCTCGAAGCTGATTCCGTAAACTGGTAGTTGCTACGCAATCGACCCCGGATCGAGGTCGAAGGCACCTAACTCGATTTCTCCCAAACCGAGATGTGCTTTCCACTGGTTGCCGTAAAGGGCTCTCGATTCCAGTCCCCCCAGCGCTCGTGGAGGGTCATTCCAGCGATGCGTGCCATCAAGTCGAGCTCGGAGGGCCAGACGAATCGGTAAGGCATCGAGTTGACCCAGGCCTTGTTATCTCCGACCCAGTAGTGATGGGAGACGCCCTTCTGGGTTACAACGTCGATCTCATCGAATCCAAGGTGCGGTGGATTAACCGTGAAGGCCCGGACGTTCTCTCCCGGCGGGAGCCGTTGGAGCTGGGGCACCTCCAACTCGATCACAAACAGTCCACCGGGTTCCAGATGCCTGGCGACGTTGAGGAAACACTCGACTTGCTCGTCCTGGGTCGTCAGGTTTGTGATGGTGTTGTACACGAGATAGACAAGTCTGAAGGTGCCATCCACTCGGGTCTCGGCGAAGTCGCCAATCGTCACCCCGATGTCCACTGCACCGGGCTTCGCCTGCAATTCGGCCACCATGGCCGGGGACAGCTCGATCCCATGCACGGAGATACCACGCCGAGTGAGTGGTAACGCGATCCGACCCGTGCCAATGCCGAGTTCAAGGGCAGCACCACCGGTGGCCAGATCGGCCAAGAAGTCTACGGCGGCGTCGACGAGAACAGGATCGAATATGTCCGGAGCCAAGTCGTAGTTCTTCGCTATGAGGCCATCGAAGTAGTTCTTCTTTGCCACTTCCACACTCTGGCACGTCCCGCATTGAGTGCGCGGGCTGTCGGCCTCAGCCCGTTGCTGGAGAGCCTGGCGACCGGCGACGCATTAGAACAGGTACATGCGCGCTCTCGTCAGTGCAGTGCCGGCGGTTGGCCACATCGCCCCACTTCTCGGTCTGGCGCAAGCCATGCAACTCGCCGGGCATGAAGTCAGGTTCGCAACGAACCGGGAGCGTCACGAACTGGTCGCCGCGGCTGGTCTACCTCCTGTCGAAGCGGGAATGAGCTTGGCGGAGATGCGGGAAGAGCGTCATCGGCGTTGGCCGGAATATGACCGACGGCCGGCTACCGAATGGGCAACCCGGATGTGGGCACAGATCATGGCGCCGAGCACTCTGCCCGACCTCCTTGCCATCATGACCGACTGGCGGCCACACGTCGTTGTGCACGATGAAGGTGACTACGCCGCACCGGTTGCCGCGGCCAAGGCGGACGTCCCCTGGGTGACACATGCATGGGGGAGTCCCTTGCGTCCGATCAGCGATCTGATTGAGCTTGAGGAGCTTGTGTCGCGGCTGTGGGTGTCCAACGGTCTCGGCGTGCCCGCTTCGGCCGGGCTCTACCAGCACGCTCTGGTAAATCCGTGTCCCCGCTTCTTGCAGCCACACTCCCCGGGAGCGGGCATCGAGTGGCCGATTCGTCCGATGACCTTCGACGATGAAGGTGAACTGCTGAAGGCGGACGCGTATGTCGGCTTCGGCACCGTCCCGGCCTTCGCCAATGCCCTGGGCGAGTTGACGACGGCGGTCCGTAGTTGCACTGAGCGCGGCATGAAAGTCGTAGTCACCGCCCCCAGCGAGGATCTGCGAAACGAACTCGCTGCGATCAGCCCTGACCTGGTGGTGGCGAGGGAATTCGTCAGGCTGAGCGGTTTGCTTCCATTCTGCAAGATTGCCATCACTCACGCCGGAGCAGGCACAGTACTCGCTTCACTCAGCGCTGGCGTGCCCCTCGTTCTCATTCCTCGCGGCACACCGAGTCAGCTTCGGATGGCGCGCGCCTGTGAGGCAGCGAGAGTCGGTAGATCATGTGTCGATGATTGGGAGATCGACACCGCCGTCAGCGACGTGCTCTCGAATCCTGAAATCGCAGTAAACGCCAATCTGGCTGCTGCTCGTCTCGCCGGCATGCCCGCTGCCGGTGAAGTAGCCGCAATGGTCGAGGGACTTGTGGGTGGCTGACCGTCCCATCGTCTGAGCGGGGGCAGCCCCGTCATCGTGATTCTTGCGATCCAGTAGCAAGCCTCGAAAGCGAACCGACACCCCTTCAGCCACGTCCTCCGCTCCCGACGGAAACGGGCGCGGATGCCACCTCCTTTTCGGCGGGCAACGGTCGCCCCAGCAGCCACACGATCGGTGCGGTGACGAGTACCACATTCCTTCTCGGGAACGATCCACCCTGTAAACGTCCGCTGTACCTCATAGCCCGAGGTGATCGGTTACGGACACCCATCGGCCTTGGGTCCCGGTGGCTGCCAGCTTGAGTCCACAACCCAGCGGCCCGATCCGGATGGAGCCTGGAATGCGAAGGCATCTGCATTCCGGGCGCTGGGGGTTCTGAGTGTCCAGTGAGGAACCGGACCCTGTCCGGGCGTGATCACGATGTCGTGGCGGTGCCATCCCAACTGTCCGAGTCCTGAGTCCACGTGGTCAATCACGTTGGCCGACGGGGACGCAGTGAAGCTGATGAGCATCTGGTCCGCACTCCACCCGGCGTGCGCCCCTGGAAACTCCGGACACGGCGGTGTCCATACGGCATTGAATGACCTTGTACTGACATCGGATGCGCCGGGAGGAATGGCAACCGTCGTCTGCTGCAGCCATTGAAAGACAGTGCCGTTTGGGTCCCCCCCAGGATGACCACAGGCAGCGAGTGCAACTACTGCTACCAGTGTGACGGTCACTTTGGCTGCCCGGAGCATCATGGCAGCCATTCTGATCGCAGACCGAAGCGACTGACCCGAAAAGAGGACAGGGCAGGTATCTGCCCGGTTGTCTATCCACGGATCTCTGGTCCCCGACAACATCAGCGACCAGCGCTCCGTGACGGGGCCGTCGTGTCGTCCCCGGGGTTCCGACCACCCGTGAACGCCGGCAAGCTCACGGGCGGGGGGTTCGCCCTGCCGGTGACAGACCCCCGGTGACAGACCCCCGGTGACAGGTACCGTCAGTTCTGGCCACTACCGTGAGGGGATCACCCGAGGAACCGACAACAGGAGGGCGCGGTGATCGCCCGGGGCGACGAGTCGGTGCTGGCGCGGCTGGTGGGCACGGCCACCTTCGAGCGGGGCCGGGCCTACGCCGAGCACGGGGCGGTCCGCAACTGCACCTGGAACCCGGGCGGCACCCACGTGGTCGGCCAGGTCCAGGGCGGGGCGCCCCGACCCTACGTGGCCTCGGTCCGGCTGACCCGGTCGTCCAACCGCCAGCTGTCCTCCATCGACGCCAAATGCAGCTGCCCGGTCGGCTACAACTGCAAGCACGCCGTGGCCCTGGTGCTGGCCGACGAGCCCGCCGACGACGCCCCCCGGACCCCCACGCTCACCCTGGTCCGGGGGGATATCCCGCCGGCGCCCCGCCCCACCGCCTCCACCGCCACCAACGCCGGACGGATCCGCGGCGGCGCCCGCTCGGCCCACCCCTCCGACGCCACCTGGGGCGAGACCGTCCACCGCGGCAGCGGCGGGGCGACCCACCCCGACGACGACACCGATCCGATCGACTGGGCGCTCCCCCTCGAGGCCCTGCTCGACGCCGACAGCGAACCCGACGACCCAATGGACGAGGCCGGCCCGTCCGAGCTGGCCCTGCAGTTCGAGCTGATGGTGACCCCCCAGGCCTCCGGTCGCCGCTCCCCGGCGGTGGGACCAGGCATCAGGGTACGGCCGGTCGTCCCCGGGCAGTCCGGCCATTGGGTGCGGAGCGGTGTGTCCTGGTCCAGCCTCGAGTACTTCTCCTACGGACGCCGGCGCTCGCCCCGGTTCGGCGAGCAGCTGCTGCTCATGAAGGAGCTCCTGGCCCTGAGCCGGGTGTCCGGCGGCCAGAACACCTACAGCTACACCGACGAGGTGGTGCGGCTGGAGGGCATCAACAGCCGACGGCTGTGGGACCTGCTGGGGGAGGCCCGTGGTCTCGGGATCCCCCTCATCCAGGCCGGCCGGTCGGCCCAGCCGGTCACCTTGCTCCCCTCGGTGGTGGCGGTGACCATCGATGTGACCCGGACCGAGTGGGGGCTCCGGGCCCAGCCCCGCATTGGCACCGACACCCTGGACCTTCCCCTCGAGACGTCCATGCTCATCGGCCGGCCCGCCCACGGCATCGCCTGGTGGGACGAGACGGCACCCCCGACCAAGGCCGCGGCCAAGGACCGGCGGGCCGGTACCTCGGGGGCCGCCCCCCGCCCGCCCGCCACCGGGTTGGGACTGGCCGCCCTGGACACGCCGGTCGACGACGACCTCCGGGCCTTCCTGCGCACGGCCACGGTCGACGTGCCCCACCACGACGAGGAGCGTTTCGTGCGCACCCTGGTGCCCCGGCTCCGCCGCCGGGTGCGGGTGGCCTCGAGCGACATGTCCGTCCAACTGCCCGAGGCCCGACCGGCCACGCTCATCCTCTCCCTCCACCACGACGAGGGCCACCGCATCCACCTGGCCTGGGCCATGGGGGGCGAGGGGATCGACGGGCGCGAGCGCCTGTGGGGAACCCGGGGACGGTTCCGCGACCGGGCCGCCGAGGAGACGGTCATGGACTCGGTGGTGGCCATCCTCCGCCCCCTCCCCGAACTGTTCGAGCGGTGGCGGGCCGGTGACCGTCTGGCCGCCGAGAGCCGGCCTCGAGGGCATGGCCGTGGTCCGGTTCATCACCGACCTGCTGCCCCGCCTGGAGGCCACCGACGGCGTGGTGGTGGAGCACGTGGGCACCTTGCCCGAGTACCGCCAGGCCGATGCCGCACCGGTCGTGAGCCTGGGCGGCCACGCCACCGAGGACAACGACTGGTTCGACCTGACCGTCACCGTCACCGTGGGCGGCGAGGAGGTCCCCTTCGCCGAGCTGTTCGTGGCCCTGGCCGAGGGACAGGGCCATCTCATCCTCCCCTCGGGGACCTACTTCTCCCTCGACAGCGACGAGCTCCGGAGCTGGCCGAGCTGATCGCCGAGGCCCGGGCCCTCCTCGACGCCTCCGACGACGGCGATCCGGCTCAGCCGCTTCCAGGCCAGCCTGTGGGAGGACCTCCAGCGCCTCGGCGTGGTCACGGCCCAGGCCCGGCAGTGGGAGGCGTCGGTGCGGTCCCTCTCGGAGGCCGCCGACCGGACCGAGTACCCCAGCCCCGACCAGCTCTCCATGCCACCCTCCGTCCCTACCAGCTGGCCGGGTTCAACTGGCTGGCCTACCTCTACGAGCACCGGCTCGGCGGGGTGCTGGCCGACGACATGGGACTGGGCAAGACCGCTCGAGGCCCTGGCGCTCATGTGCCACACCAAGGAGCGGGGCCTGAGCGACGCCCCCTGCCTGGTGGTGGCCCCGACCAGCGTGGTCGGCAACTGGGCCGCCGAGTGCCGCCGGTTCGCCCCCGGCCTCCACGTGGTGACGGTCACCGAGACGGAGCGGCGCCGGGGCACGCCCCTCGCCGACGCCGCGCCGACGGCGCCGACCTGGTGGTCACCTCCTACAGCCTGTTCCGGCTGGAGTACGACGAGTACGCCGCCGTGGACTGGGCCGGGCTGTTCCTCGACGAGGCCCAGTTCGCCAAGAACCGGCAGTCCCAGACCTACCAGCGGGCCAAGATGCTGCCGGCGCCGTTCAAGGTGGCCATGACCGGGACGCCCATCGAGAACAACCTGATGGAGCTGTGGTCCCTGCTGTCCATCGCCGCCCCGGGTCTGTTCACCAGCCCCGAGCGGTTCGCCGAGTACTACCGGCTGCCCATCGAGCGGAACGCCGACGCCGAGCGCCTGGCCCAGCTCCGGCGCCGGGTCCGGCCCCTCATGCTGCGCCGGACCAAGGAGCAGGTGGCCGGCGACCTGCCCGACAAGCAGGAGCAGGTCCTCGAGCTCGACCTCAACCCCCGCCACCACAGGCTCTACCAGACCTACCTCCAGCGGGAGCGTCAGAAGGTCCTCGGCCTGCTCGGGCGACATGAAGAAGAACCGCTTCGCGATCTTCCGGTCCCTGACCCTGCTCCGCCAGGCCAGCCTGGACGTGTCCCTCATCGACGACTGCCTACGACGGGGTGCCCTCGACCAAGCTCGACGCCCTGATGGAGATGCTGGAGGACATCGTGGAGGACGGTCACCGGGTGCTGGTGTTCAGCCAGTTCACCCGGTTCCTCACCCTGGCCCGCCACCGGATCGAGAAGGCCGGCATCGACCTACTGCTATCTCGACGGGAAGACCCGCAAGCGGGACGCGGTCATCGACGAGTTCCGCAACGGCAAGGCCCCGGTGTTCCTGATCAGCCTCAAGGCCGGCGGCTTCGGTCTCAACCTGACCGAGGCCGACTACTGCATCCTCCTCGACCCGTGGTGGAACCCGGCCACCGAGGCCCAGGCCGTGGACCGCGTCCACCGCATCGGCCAGACCAGGAAGGTCATGGTCTACCGGCTGGTGGCCAAGGACACCATCGAGGAGAAGGTCATGGCCCTGAAGGCCAAGAAGTCGGCCCTCTTCGCCAACGTGATGGACGCCGGGGGACTTCGAGTCGGGGGCGCTGACCGCCGCCGACATACGCGGCCTGCTGGACTGAACCCGCCGGCCCGGGATTCGGAGTATCGGAGGGGACGCCTCCGGCTCGGTAGTGGGGGATGGGGCGCGTCTGACTGGGGGGTGGTGCCGCCGCCGACCGGCTCCTCTGGCACCGTTGGCCGGCCGGAGCCACGAGGCGGCGATGGAGCAGGCGGCGATGATCCGTGACCTCGTTACCGCCGGGAGGAACGTGCCGCTCGAGGCTGCACCTACGCTCAGCGAAGAACGCGGCGAGGCCATGATCCGCGACCTGCGGGCCGACCGGTCCCGGCGCTAGCGCTTCCGTCCGGTGGATGCCTTTGACGCCGACGTCCTCATCTACGCCGCCGTAGCTGGACATGAGCTGGGGGGTCGCGTCCGGGCCCTCTTCACCGACGAGCCACCCGGCGAGGGCATCACCCCGGCCGGCATCGGGTCGGTGCTGCTGGTCCCCGAGCTCCTGACCAAGCCGCTGCGCCACGGATCTCACGACGAACTGTCTTCACTCACGGCGCTGCTGGGACGGATCGAGCTGCTTCCGACCGACGTGGCCACGGCAGATCTGGCCGCATCACTGGGGGCACAGTACGGACTGCGGGCCGCCGAGGCCGTGCATCTGGCCACGGCCGTCGGGGCGGGAGCGGACCGGTTCATCACCAACAACCAGGCCGATTTCCCGCGCTCGATCGCCGAGCTGGCTGTCACCTATCCCGAGGACCTCGAGGATCCCCGGACCTGATGCCGGTTTCGACACCACGGCCGCCCCGATGCCGGCGAGGCGCACCCGCCCCGTGATGGATCGGGAATGGGCTGGGTGACACCACTGTCGCCGAGCAACGGGCACCCCTCAGCGCGTAGTGTCGACGATCGGCACACCGACCGCTCCCGGTCGGCCCACAGAAGCTCGCACCGACGACGAGTCAGGAGGATCATGGCCGCAGTAGCCGACCACCGGCCTGGGCCCTTCCCCGGCGTCACACCCGAGCAGATCCTGGCCGCGGTGGTGGAGACCTCCGATGACGCCATCTTCACCGTGGAGGCCGGGTGCGGTGTGGCCGACTGGGGCTCCACCGCCGAGCGGCTGTTCGGCCTGGCCCCGGACCACGTCCTCTCCCGACCGCTCGACCACCTCTTCGCCCCCCATCTCCGTTCCGACGTGCGGTCAGCCGTCTCCCGGGCCCTGTCCGGCGAGCGGATCGTCCACTTCGAGAGCGAGATCATCCGGGGCGACGGGCTGCCCCTCCCCGTGTGGGTGTCGCTCTGCCCCATCCCCGAGGGGAACGACCAGCCCTGGGGTGTGCTCGCCATCACCCGGGACATCACCGAGCAGCACCTGGCCCAGGCCTCCCTGGCCGAGGTGGAGGGCCGGCTGCGCGACGCCGAGGCCCTCTCCCACGTGGGCAGTTGGCTGTGGGACCTGCGGACGGGCACGGTGCAGTGGAGCACCGAGTTCCACCACATCCACGGGGTGGACCCCTTCGAGTTCGACGGGACCTTCACCTCCCATCTGGGGGCGATCCACCCCGACGACCGTGATGACGTGCGCGCCCTGATGGAGGAGTCGGTGGCCTCGGCCCGACCGTTCGAGTCCGAGTACCGGATCCTCCGCAGCGACGGCGAGGTCCGCGTCCTCAAGGTCCGGGCCCACCCGTCCCTCGGCTCCGACGGGGCCGCCGTGGGGTTGCGGGGGATCGGCCAGGACATGACCGACGGCCTGCCCGTGCCGACCTGACGGGCGTCACCGCCGAGGCGTCAACCCGGAACGAGCGTCACGACATCCTGTCGCCGCCCGAGACCGGTGACGTTTCAGCCGGGGACCGGTCAGCGTGGCTCACGTCCACCAGGCCGGCCGCCACCGCGGCCACCGACAGCAGCAGGGTGCCGATGGCGTCCACGGCCCGGTTGCCGGGCCGGAAGGCCACGAAGAACGCCGCCGCCGCCGACCACGCCAACGACCGGTGGGGGGACCGTCGGGCCACCAGGTCGAGCAGGAAGAACAGGACGCTGGGGGCCAGAAGGTAGTACGGAAAGACCACCGACTCGAAGACCAGTCGGCTGCTGGCGCAGGCCAGGGCCAGGGCCACCAGCCCGGTCGGACTGTCGAAGTGTCCCCGCCATCGTCGGGCCGCCCAGAGGCAGACAGCGGCGGCGAAGACCACCGGGGCGTCACGGGCCACGGCCGAGGCGACCGTCCCGGTCACACCCATCAGGGTCAGCACGGTCTGACCGGCCACGGCGCCGCCGGCGCTGAACCCGCTGAAGTTCTCGAGGGTGGCACGCGGCGCCACGGCCACAAAGGGAACCATGCCGGCGCCGAAGGTGACGGCGGCCCAGCCGCCCATGGTCAACCGGGCCCGACGGTCGGTCGTAGAGACCAGGGCCGGTAGCAGCAGGAGCAGGGCGAACTGTTTGGTCAGCACGGCGGCGCCGAAGAGCACCCCGGCCAGGGCCCACCGTCGGCGCAGGGTGAGGGCCAAGCCGCCGAGGGCGAGTCCCAGGCTGACGATGTCCTGGGGGTGATAGAGCTGCACGATGGCACTGCTGGCGGCGGGCAGAAAGGCCAGGAAGGCGAGGAGGCCGGCCTGGCGCCCCACCGAGTCGGCGTCACCGGCCCGCAGCAGGGCCAGGCCCCCGATGGCCATCACCAACCACGATCCCACCCCCAGCACCCCCTGGGACCGGTACCAGGGTGGCAGGTCGGTTCTCGCCGCTCCGCACTCGCCCACGTCCCGGGCGAAGGTGGGGTCGTTCCGGTAGCCCGGGGTGTCGCGCAGGGCATCGGCCCGCTGGACCGTGGTGCACCACGATGGTGCTCCCACCGACGACGGGAAGGCCGCCACCAGTGGCGCGATCCACAGGGCGTAGCCGGGAGGATTGGGCAGCGAGCTCACCGAGGCCGCCGCTCGCAGGTCACCGGCGGCCACCGCCGAGCTCACCGTGATCAGAGGAAGCGTGTCCCCGGCGTAGGGGGGTCCCTGGCGCACGGCCACGACGCCGACGTAGCAGGCGGCCGCAGCCAGCAGGAGGAGCAGGCTGATCAGGTGGCGCCGGAGGCGGCCTTCGGTCCCCGTCCCCACCGCCGGGGGTTCCGCGGTGCGGGTCACCGTGCGCCCGGAGGCCACGTCATCGGAATCCTCCACGCCTCGGTTTCGATGGGTCACCCTACTGGCCGGGGTGCCGGCACCGTCGAAACCGTCCGGGCCGGACGGCTCCGACCCACCCGTTCCACTGCGGCTGTGCCAAGCTGGATGCCTGGGAGAGGCCGGGCACGGCACCACTCGGCGATCCGGAGCCGCTCGACGGCCCGCAGGACATCGGTCTCCACGGCAAGGGCAGGTCTCACCCCATGACCATCACCGGCGAGGAGCGCACCCTGGTGTCCGAGCCGCCCGCGCCCCCCACCGGCCGGGCCACGTCCCCGGCCGGGGCGGCCACGCTGGCGGCGGTGATCATCGGGGTACTCGCCGCCACCCTCTACCGGCACGGTGGCTTCTATCCGGTCGACGCCTTCGGTGTGGCCGTCCTGTCGGTGCCGCTGGCCGGGGCCGGCCTGGTGTGGAACCGGGACCGGCACGGACTGGCCGTGGCCGTCGGCTTGGGTGGTCTGGCCGGCTGGTGGCTGATCCGGGCGCTGATGGAAGGGCGGCCCGGTGCCTTCCTGCCGTTCGGCGCCTCCGTCCTGGCCTTCGTCGCCGCCTACCTGGTGGTGGGCAGCCTGGTGGGGCGGGACCGGGCCCGGGTGGCCACAGCCGTGGTGGCCCTGGCCGCCGTGGTCGCCGGCGCCGGCCTGGTCGGGGTGCTGGGTCGTTGGTCGACACTGGCCCAGGCGGTCGGTGGTTCGTGGTCGGCGTCGACGACGCTGACCTATCCGGCCGCGGTGGCGGTGATCGCCACCATGGGTCTGCTGCTGGCCCTGGTCCTCGACCTGCGTTCGCCGCTGTGCCGCATGGCGGTGTGCCTGTGCCTGGCCGGGACCCTGGCGGCCCGCAGCCACTGGGATCTGCTGGCGCTGGCCGGCGGTGCGCTGGTCGTTCCCGTCAACCGGTGGGCGGCCGCGGCCTGGCCCCTGGCCCTGGGGGCTCTGGCCGGGATGGTGGTGGAGGCCACGTCGTCGGGCACCTCTGCGGGCCGATGGGCCTGGATCGTGGTCGTGGCCGCGGTGGTGGCGTCGGTCATCCCTGTGCGGCTGCCCCGGCGCCGAGCCGGGCGTTGCCTGGCCGTCGCCGTCGGGGTGGCGGCGCTCACGGTGCCGGCCCTGTTGGTGGTCGTCGTGCCGGTCGGGTCGGGCCGGGCGTCGGGCGGCCCGAGCCAGACACTGGCGTGGTCGTCCTCGGGTGATGCCTGGCGATCGTCGGTGGTGACCGGAGTGGGGCCGCCGCGGACCTCGACGGTGCGCGGCCCGGTGGCGAACTACCCGGGCCTCGTGCCCGACGGCTATCTGAGCCTGATCGGGGACGGGGGGCTGGTGGCCGGACTGCTCCTCCTGGCGGGGGGAGCCGCCGTAGTCGTCGGGCTGCGGCGACGTGATCTGCTTTCGTCTGGAGCGGCGGCGGCCACCGTGGCGTTCGCCGTATCGGGGTTCGTGGACTTCTCGTGGCAGCTGCCTGCCGTGGCTCTGTTCGGGGGCTGCGTGGCCGGCCTGGCGGCGCGGCCGTCCCGGCGGGAATACGCGCTGGCACCGGCCCCAGTGGGCGTGGCCGGCCCGACGGCGGAGGCCGCCCCCCGCCGGCGACTGGGAGGTGCGGCCCCGCTCTGGGTACTGGTGGTGGTGGGTGTCATCGCCGTCCAGGTGGTGGTGGGCGCCGACGTGAAGACAAGCGGGCCCTCCCCGGTGCCGAATCTGGAGCCCGCCCACACCACCCACCCCGACCGCCCGGGCCGGACCATCCTGACCGGTGACGACCCCACCGATCCCTACATGATCAAACTGGGTGGCCGGTACCTGCTCTACACCAGCGAGGGTACGGGCTTCCTCAATGTCCCGCTGTGGATCGGGACCCGGCCGGGCCGGTGGAAGACCCTCATCGACGTGCTGCCCAACCTGCCGGCCTGGGCCCAGGGCGGGGGCACGTGGGCTCCGGACGTACAGCGGGTCGCCGGCGGCTGGGCGCTCTACTTCTCGGCGCTGGTCAAGGGCCTGAACCCGGCCACCCACTGCATCGGAGCGGCCTTCTCGACGTCTCCGGAGGGACCGTTCGCAGGCCATCGACCGTCCCTTCATCTGCCAGCTCGACCATCGCGGCTCGATCGACCCACGGGTCTTCGTCGAGTCGGGAAACCGGTTGGTGATGCTGTGGAAGTCCGAGGACAACGCCAATCCCGGAGTACCCGGACCCGATCAGAACGGTCCCACCGGCATCTACGCGCAGTCGCTCAGCGCCGACGGCCGGAGTCTGCTCGGCCAGCCGGTGAAGATCCTCAGTCCGATCCAGCCCTGGGAGGGCACCATCGTCGAGGCACCGGACATGATCGAGGCCTGGGGCACCTACTGGCTGTTCTACTCCGGAAACTGGTTCAACCAACCCGACTACGGGATCGGGGTGACGGCCTGCCAGACCCCCTTCGGTCCCTGCGCCGATGTGAACCCCACGCCCCTGCTCGGCTCCAACCTGCAGGGGGAGGGGCCCGGGGAGGCGTCGCTGTTCCGAGACGGGACTACGGTGTCCCTCCTCTACAACCCGTTCAAGGGCAACGATCCCGGACCGGTCGTCCCCCGCCCCGTGGACATGGTCGGATTGGGATTCACGCCCCAAGGTCCCTATCTGGCCGCTCCCTGAAATTCCCCTCGATCAACCCGCCGATCCCGTCTACTGTTGGGTCGTCAGAGTTACGGGTGTGGGGCGACGACAGGGGACACCGTGAGAAAATGGCGGAAACAGATCCGGCTCGGGATCATCGTGGTGGCGAGCTTCATCCTGCTGGTAACCGTCCTACCCGAGGTGGCCTCCGCTATCGGACTCGGTTCGCTGGCTGGTCGCCTGGCCGGTAACAGCAGCTGCGGGAACAGCTCCGTTGTCTCGGGCAGCTCCGGTGGTTCCGGCAGCTCGAGCAGCAGTTCGTCGGCCTGCACTTCCAGCTCCGGTTCCGGGTCGGGCTCCGGTTCCGGGTCGAGCTCCGGTTCCAGCTCCGGCTCGAGTTCGAGTTCCAGCTCGAGTTCAAGTTCGAGTTCGAGTTCGAGTTCGAGCTCGAGCTCGAGTCCCAGCTCGGGCAACGTCACCGGCACCGTCGTCATCCTCGGGGCCCCCAGTGGTTTCACGCCCGGCGAACTGGGCGTCGGGGCCTGCCCGTCGTCCGGCCCCCCCGGCCTGGTCTGTGCCGATCCGGTCTACACGCTGGCCACCGGTGGCATCTACTCATTGACGTTGGCCCCGGGCTCATGGCGGGTGGGCGGCTTCTACGAGATCAATGCCTATGGCGGTGCCTTCCTCGGCAGCTCCCGGACCATCGTCGTGGCCGCCAACCAACCGATCACCGCCGACTTCACGGTGCCGTACTCCAAGCCGGCGTCCCTGTCCGGCCAGGTCACGGTGACCGGTGTGCCGAGTGGCGTCACCGTTGAGGAGACCTCGGTACTGCTCTGTCCGCCCGGCGCGCCCTATAACGGGAACGTGGCGTCCGTCGCCTGTGTCAACGCCTACGGCGGGTTCCCCGCCTCGGCTGCCGGCAACTACCAGATCACCGGTCTGCCCCCCGTCACCTGGATCGCCTATCCCTCGTACTGCACGGCGTTCAGCTGCGTGACCGACGCCCAGGCCGGGAAGAGCGTGACGCTGACCGCCGGGAACCTCAGCCACCTGAACCTGACCATCCCGTTCATCATCCCCGGTGACGGCCTGGCCGCCGGCACCATCTCGATCACCGGCGCTCCCGCCGGGTTCTCCACCGAGCTGGGCATCACCGCGTGCCAGACCCAGTCCACCGGCAGCAACTGCCAGCAGGAGTTCGTCAACTCCACCGGTACCGCCAGTACCTTCGCCCTGCTCCTCGCCACCGGGGTGTGGCAGATCACCGGCTACTACCTGGCCCCCGTGTTCGGCAATGCCATCGCCGGTCCCACCCAGGTGGTCACCATCAAGGACGGGCTGACCACCACCGTCAATCTCCCCATTCCCTACCAGGTCCCCGGCACGGCCAAGGGTTCGATCAGCATCGTCGGGCTTCCGTTCCTGGTCCGTCCCACCGGCTACACCGTCACCGGCTGTCCGGCCGCCATCACCGCCTTCACCTACTTTCCGTCGCTCTCGTGCGTGACCGAGTACTCCGGATCGGGCGGGTCCACCTTCGGAGCCGCTGACCCCACCCGCCTGGGCCGGGCCGCCCCCAAGCAGCCCGCGTACCTCCATCCCGGCGGGAGTGGCCTCAACGCCTACAGCCTGCCCACCCTGACCGCGGGTCCGTGGGTCCTGACACCCAGCTACCAGACCGCCTTCGGATCCTTCACCGCCGCCAGCGGGACGACGGTGACCATCGCCGCCGGCCGCACCACCACCACGCCGCTGGCCCTGCCGTACCAGCGGCCCGCCGACGGTGTCCTCACCGGAAGGGTGTCGGTCATCGGCGCCCCCTTGGGCGGGTTCAGCTCCCGAGTGCGGGCCTGTGACACCGCGCCGACCAGTCTGTGCTCCGGCGAGGTGGACGCCGTGGTCCAGTCGGACGGCACCTATCAGTTGCAGTTGCCTCCGGGAACCTGGTGGGTCTCGGGAGTGGTGGATGTATTCGGTGCGGGAACGACCGGTAGCGAGTCGGTCTCACCGCCACGGCCGGTCACGGTGACGGCCGGGTCGCACCTGTTCGCCGGATTCACCGTCACGGTGTCCTAGGACATCACCGACGGCGCCGGTGCTGGACCCCGCCGTTCGCCCCGTCAACCAGGCAGGTGGCTCGGGCTAGTTGTCGCGGGCGATGAGGTGTCGCACCCGGGCCACCACGTCGTTCTCGTGGACCTCCTCGGGCTCGACGTCGACCATCTGGGCCATCACCCTCAGGGCCTTGGCCAGTTGGGCCCGGGTGGCCGTGACCACGTCGGCGAACTCCTCACTGCCATAGAGGGCGACCAGGGACTGGCGCACCTGGTCCCACTCCTCGCCCCCGGCCTTGGTGCCGATGACGAAACCGGCCACGAGGGCGGCAAGGATGCTCATGGTTCGACCTCCCGATCGTCCGACCGTCCATCCCACCGCATGGCCACCGCCCCGCCCTCGGCCGGATCCCCGGACTCGGATTCAGCCTCGGCATGGAGATGGACGCGCACGTCCGGGAAGATCCGCAGCATGAGGACCGTGGGGGAGGGGATGGCGAAGTCGCGGATGTCGAAGACCTGCTGGCCGGTGATGACCAGTCGGCCCTCGGGTCCCGGCGCCACCCGGATGGTCCCCTGCACCGGCCGGCTGACCCGGTGGAAGGTGAGGCGGCCCTTCAGCAGGTAGCGGGACTCGGCGTCGCCGGGGCCGCACTCCACGCAGCTCGACCGTGGCCGTGGGGTAGCGGCGGGCCTCGATGCGTCGCAGGAGCTCGGCGTCGTAGAGGCTGTTGCCCGAACGCAGTCCGGTCAGGTCCACCTCGAGCGCGGCAGACGTCGGGCCGTCCGTCCACACCACCCCGTCGACCACGGTGGCCTCCACCGTGCCGGTGACCCCGATGGCCCCGAAGCTGAGCGGTCCGACCGTGGAGCGCACCTCGATGAGGACGGCGGAGCGGTCGGGGATGAGGCGGTACCGCTTCCGTTCCGTGGGCGACTCGATCCGCCGTTGGTCCCGTGCCGCGCCGGCCCCGTCGTCGTGTCCGGCCGACACCGCTGATGGCGTCGACGGCACCGGCGGATCGGACCGACCGGGGGTGGGCCACACCCCGTCGTCCACGGCCTCCAGTCGCCGGTGGCTCGGTGAGGTGGGCGAGACCGACGACCACCCGGAGCCGAGGGCGGTGGACCAGCCCCCCTCCACCTCGGCCAGGACGGAGTCGGTGGTCCCGGTGGCCAGGTACCGCCGGAGCACCTGGCTCAGGTGGTCGTGCTCGGCCTTGACCACACCCATCCAGTCGCGCAGGGTCCGATCCCCGTCGGGGGTGATCCGGTAGACCCGGCGGGCCTGGCCGGCCGTCGGGTTCTGGGACGACGGCAGCACCAGCCCGTCCTGTTCCAGCTGGGACAGGGCCCGGTAGACGGCGGGGCGGTCGACGTGGTCGAGGCCCAGGTCCTGGAGCCGGGGCACGAGCTCGTAGCCGTAGCCGGGACGCTCCGACACCAGCAGCAGGAGGGCGGGGAGGATGAAGTTGCGCGGCGGTGCCGAGGCGAACCGTGAGGTGGAAGCTGTCCGTCCGGCCGACATCAGCATGCCCTCCCGTCTTACGCCTCGGTTCTCCCCCCGTCAATGGCGACGGCTGTCGCCAGCGCCGACCGACCGACCCCCGGTCACCATCCGGACCCGGCATCGACGGCCAGCCAGGGTTCTACCCGGCAACGATGCAAAAGACACTCATTGAGATGGCCCGACCGGGGGCGTATCACGGTGGGCAGGGGAGGGCAGTGACCAGCGACGCATTGACCTGCATCGCTTACATCTGCATCGCATACGGACAGGGAGGGACTTGCCGTGACCACCACCGAGGCTCCGCCGGACGAGACCGTCGTGCACGTGCTGTGGATCAACGCCGGACTCAGCTGCGACGGTGACTCCGTCGCCCTGACCGCCGCCACCCAGCCCAGCATCGAGGAGATCGCCCTCGGGCGCCCTACCCGGACTGCCCAAGATCGCCGTGCACTGGCCGCTCATCGACTTCGAGTGCGGGCCCGTCGGGGGGGCCGACGACTTCATCGAGTGGTTCTTCAAGGCCGACCGGGGCGAGCTCGAGCCCTTCGTGCTGGTGGTGGAGGGCTCCATCCCCAACGAGGCCATCAAGCGGGAGGGCTACTGGTGCGGGTTCGGCAACAACCCCGACACCGACCAGCCCATGACCACCAGCGAGTGGTTGGACCGGCTGGCCCCGAAGGCCCTGGCCGTCCTGGCCGCCGGGACCTGTGCCTGCTACGGCGGGATCCACGCCATGGCCGGCAACCCCACCGGGGCCATGGGGGTGCCCGACTACCTGGGCTGGGGATGGAAGTCCAAGGCCGGGCTGCCCATCGTGTGCGTGCCCGGCTGCCCCACCCATCCCGACAACCTGTCCGAGACCATCCTCTACCTGCTGTACCAGGCCACCGGACAGGCCCCCATGATCCCCCTCGACGACTCGCTGCGGCCCCAGTGGCTGTTCGGGGCCACCGTGCACGAGGGCTGCGATCGGGCCGGCTACTACGAGCAGGGGGAGTTCGCCGACGAGTACGGCTCGCCCAAGTGCATCGTGAAGCTGGGCTGCTGGGGTCCGGTGGTCAAGTGCAACGTCCCCAAACGGGGCTGGATCAACGGGGTGGGCGGCTGTCCCAACGTGGGTGGGATCTGCATCGGGTGCACCATGCCCGGGTTCCCCGACAAGTTCATGCCGTTCATGGACGAGCCCCCCGGGGCCACGGTGTCCACCATGGCCAGCGGCCTCTACGGCAAGGCCATCCGGGGACTGCGCAGGATCACGCTCCAAACCGTGGACGAGGAGCCCAAGTGGCGCCAGCCCGGAACCCAACTGACCACCGGCTACAAGGAAATCTGGAGGTAGGAGATGGCGACCACGCACCAAGGGCACCGACGGCCTGGTGGAGATGGCCTGGGATCCCATCACCCGCATCGTCGGCAGTCTGGGGATCTACACCAAGATCGACTTCGGGCAGGGCAAGGTGGCCGAGTGCCACTCCACCTCGTCCATCTTCCGCGGCTACAGCGTCTTCATGAAGGGGAAGGACCCGAGGGACGCCCACTTCATCACCAGCCGCATCTGCGGGATCTGCGGGGACAACCACGCCACCTGCTCCTGCTACGCGCAGAACATGGCCTACGGGGTCCGCCCGCCGGCCCTGGGGGAGCAGATCGTCAACCTGGGTGAGGCGGCCGAGTACATGTTCGACCACAACATCTTCCAGGAGAACCTGGTGGGCGTCGACTTCTGTGAGCGGATGGTGGCCGAGACCAATCCGGGGGTGCTGGAGCAGGCCAACCGCACCGAGTCCCCCCACGCCGCCGACCACGGCTACAAGACCATCGGCGACATCATGCGGTCGCTCAACCCGTTCTCGGGGGAGTTCTACCGCGAGGCCCTCCAGGTCAGCCGGTCCACCCGGGAGATGTTCTGCCTGATGGAGGGTCGCCACGTGCACCCGTCCACCCTCTATCCCGGAGGCGTGGGCACCACCGCCACCATCCAGCTCTTCACCGACTACTACACCCGCCTCATGCGCTATGTGGAGTTCATGAAGCGGGTGGTGCCGATGCACGACGACCTCTTCGACTTCTTCTACCAGGCCATGCCCGGCTACGAGGAGGTGGGCAACCGCCGCATCCTGCTCGGGTGCTGGGGCGCCTTCCAGGACCCCGACGTGTGCAACTTCGACTACAAGGACATGACGGCCTGGGGCCGGGCCATGGGGGTCACCCCCGGGGTGGTGGTGGACGGCAAGCTGGTCACCAACGACCTGGTCGACATCAACCTGGGCATCCGCATCCTGCTCGGCTCGTCGTTCTACGACGACTGGGAGGACCAGGAGATGTTCGTGACCCGCGACCCGCTGGGCAACCCGGTGGACCGGCGCCACCCGTGGAACCAGCACACCAACCCCCAACCCCAGAAGCGGGACTTCGACGGCAACTACAGCTGGGTGATGTCCCCCCGCTGGTTCGACGGCACCGACCACCTGGCCCTCGACACCGGCGGGGGGCCGCTGGCCCGGCTGTGGTCCACGGCCCTGTCCGGCCTGGTCAACACCGACCACCTCCAGGCCACCGGCACCAGCGTGGTCATCAACCTGCCCAAGACGGTCCTCAAGCCCGAGGCCACCCTGGAGTGGAAGATCCCCAAGTGGTCCAACACCATCGAGCGCAACCGGGCCCGGACCTACTTTCAGGCCTACGCCGCCGCCGCCGCCCTCGACTTCATCGAGAAGGCGCTGGCCGACGTGCGGGCCGGCAACACCAAGACGTGGGAGCCCTTCGACGTGCCCGACGAGGGCATCGGGTGCGGCTTCACCGAGGCCGTGCGGGGCGTGCTCTCCCACCACATGGTGATCAGGGGGGGCAAGATCGCCAACTACCACCCCTATCCCGCCCACCCCGTGGAACGCCAACCCCCGGGACAGCTTCGGGACGCCCGGCCCCTATGAGGACGCCGTCACCGATCTGCCCATCTTCGAGGAGAACCGGGGGGACACATTCAAGGGGATCGACATCATGCGCACGGTGCGCAGCTTCGACCCCTGCCTGCCCTGCGGGGTCCACATGTACCTGGGCGGGGGCAAGGTGGTCAAGAAGCTCCACTCGCCCACCCAGGTGTCCAACCCCGACCTGGCCGGTTGAGCATGGCCGGGACGGCAACGGGGACCGGGACGGGGACGGGGACCGGCGGGTCGGAAGGGGACATCCGGGCCGCCGGCGACCGCATCGAGGAGCTGTTCGACCGGCTCCAGTCCACCGCCGACCCCCGTACCCTGGCCACCGCCGAGGAACTGTTGCGGTCGGTCTCCCTCCTCTACGGGTCCGGGATCACCCGGATGGTCGAGCTGACCCAGCACCTGTCCCCGGCCCTCATGGACGCCTTCGTCGGTGACGAGCTGGTGGCCAGCCTGCTGCTGGCGGTGGGGGTCCATCCCGACTCGCTGGCGTCGCGGGTGGAGGGGGCCCTGGAACGGGTACGGCCCTTTCTCGGGGCCCACGGTGGCGACGTGGAGCTGCTGGGTGTGGACGACGGCGAGGGCGTGGTCCACCTCCGGCTGCTGGGCAGCTGTGACGGCTGCCCGTCGTCGGCCGTCACCCTCCAGACCGCGGTCGAGGGCGCCATCTACGAGTCGGCCCCCGAGGTGGTCCGCATCGAGGTCGACCAGCCCGCCGCCGAACCGGTGGCTCCGGCGCCGGTGTCCATCTCCCTTACCCCCAAGCCGGTCTACGACGAGTGCCCGGCGGAGGCGATGGGGGCGTGAGCGACACCGTCTCGGTGCTGCAGCGGATCCGGGCCACCCGGCCCCGGCCCGTCGAGCCCCCCGAGGAGCGGTGCGAGCTGTGCGCCGAGCCCATCGCCGAGGAGCACGGGCACCTGGTCGACCTGGAGGCCCGGAGCATCCTGTGCCCTGCCGGGGGTGCTACCTCCTGTTCACCTCGGAGGGGGCCGGGGGCCACCGCTACCGGGCCGTGCCCCGACCGCTACCGGAGGATCGCCGGGTTCGACCTCACCGCCGCCCAGTGGGACAGCCTGCAGATCCCGGTCAGCGTGGCCTTCTTCTTCCACAACTCGTCCATGGGCGGGGTGGCCGCCTTCTATCCGGGCCCGGCCGGCGCCACCGAGTCCGAGCTGCCCCTCGACACCTGGGAGGAGGTGGCCGAGCGCTATCCCGAGCTGGCCGACCTCCAGCCCGACGTGGAGGCCTTTCTGGTCCGGGCGGCCGGACAGGCTCCCGCCCAGGGCTACGTGGTGCCCATCGACGCCTGCTACGAGCTGGTCGGGAACCTGCGCCGGCTGTGGCGGGGATTCGACGGGGGCAGCGAGGCCCGGGCCTACCTCGACACGTTCTTCGCCATCGGTGGGGGAGCGGGCCCGATGATCGGTCTGTCCCTCGAGGTGGCGGGGGCCCGGGTCGAGCCCCACGCCGCCGTGCCCACCATCGTGCTGGAGCTGGGGGCCAGGGTCGCCGACGACGCCACCGTCGACGCCCTGGCCCTCCGGGCCCAGGTCCGCATCGAGCCCCAACGCCGGCGGTACTCGGCCGCCGAGGGCGAGCGCCTCTACGACCAGTTCGGGGAGGCGGCCCAGTGGGGCACGTCGCTGCGACCGTTCCTGTGGACCCACGCCTCGACGGTGGTCCCCCGGTTCACCGGCACCACCGTCATCGAGCTCCCCCTGGCCGTGACCTACGACTTCGAGGTGGCCGGAACCGGCTACCTCCACTCGCTCGACGACGGCGAGGTCCCGCTGGTCCTCCTCTTTTCGGGGACCGTGTTCACCTCGGGGCCGCGCGGGCTTCTCGGTGGTGCCCATCCCCTGGGACCTCGAGGCCTCCTACCGGATGCCGGTGGCACTGTGGCGGGAGGCGATGGACGCCTACTTCCCCCACAGCGGCTGGGTGCGCCTCGACCGAGACACGCTGGACGACCTCCGTCGCTTCCGGTCCATCCGGGGCCTGCCCACGTGGGAACAGGCCGTCGAGCACCTCCTCAAGGAGGCCGGGGAGCCGGTGCTGTGACCCCGGCCGTCCACGACCGCTTCGCCCCGGCCCAGTCCATCGCCGACGCCGTGCTCTACGAGGGCTACGTGCTCTATCCCTACCGGGCCTCGTCGGCCAAGAACCAGGTGCGCTGGCAGTTCGGTGTGCTGGTGCCGCCGGCCTACGCCGAGGACGACCCCTCCGAGCGGGCCTCGGCCCGGTGCTGAGTGCCTGGCCCGGGCCGGGGCGGAGAGCACGGTGTCGGTCCGGATCCGCTTCCTCCAGCGGCAACGGCGCACCATCGAGGCCGTGGTCGGTGAGCCGGGCCAGCCGGTCCGGTTCGAGCCCACCGAGCGCCTCGAGGTGGACGGCCAGGTCCACGTGGCCTGGGACGAGGCCATCGACCGGGTGGTCGACGTCGGGCCCATCCCGCTGGCGTCCCTGGTGGTCGGGGCCGGCCCCCACAACCACCGGTTCGCCTTCGGCGGAGGCGGCGACACCGAGGCCCTCGGACGGGCCGACCCCCCGTCTGTCGACCATCCGTCTGACCCCGTCACCGGCCGGGGCACGGGACGACTGGTGCGCCAGCGACTCCCGGTGGAGGGCCGCATCCGGTTGGATGCCGACCGGGTGGACGGTACTGACGGGCTGGTCCGCATGGCCGTGGCCGTCGAGAACACCGCGGTCGGGGACACCGCCACCGATCGGGACGGGGCCCTGGGCCGGGCCCTGTTGGCTCTCCACGTGATGGTGGGCATCGACGACGGACGGTTCGTCTCCCTCCTCGATCCCCCCGAGGGGGCGGAGGAGGCGGCGGCCGGGTGCGCCAGCGACGGTATCCACCCGGTGCTGGTGGGCGACGACGACGTGGTGCTGGCCGCGCCCATCATCCTCTACGACCACCCCGCCGTGGCCCCCGAGAGCCCCGGCGACCTCTACGACGCCACCGAGATCGACGAGATCCTGGCCCTGCGGGTGCTGACCATGACCGAGGACGAGAAGCGCGAGGCCAGGGGCACCGATCCCCGGGCTGCCGCCATCGTCGACCGCTGCGACGGGATGGAGCCCGAGGCCTGGGACCGCCTGCACGGCACCTTCCGTCCCGTCGACGACCTGACGGCCCCCCGGAGCGAGCCGTTGTTCCCCACCGTGGGCGCCGGTGGCACCGGGGAGCAGCCGGATGTGCCGTGGTGGGACCCCGAGGCCGACGCCGCCGTCGACCCCTTCACCGACTCCCTCGAGGTCCGGGGTGTGGTGGTGACCCAGGGCACGCCCGTGGTGCTCCACCCCAGCCGGCGCTCCGACGCCCACGACATCTTCTACCGGGACCAGCGGGCCACGGTGGCCGGCATCTTCCGCGACGTGGACGGCGCCACCCAGGTGGCGGTGACCATCGACGACGATCCGGCCATGGACGACTTCCTGTGGCAGGGCCGGTACCTGTTCTTCTTTCCCGAGGAGATCGAACCGGTCGATGAGAAGGTCCCTCGATGACAGCGTGCGTCTCGATGACATCGAGCCCTTGGGTGACAGCCCCGGGGTGTCCCGATGACGGCCGGGGTGCTGGTGGCCGGGATCGGCAATGTCCTCCAGAGCGACGACGGCTTCGGGGTCGAGGTCATCGGCCGCCTCGCTCGACGCGCCCGGTGCCCGACGGGGTGCGGGTGGCCGAGTTCGGCATACGCGGCGTCCACCTGGCCTACGAGCTCCTCGACGGCTACGAGGCCCTGGTGCTGGTGGACGCCGTCCCCCTGGGCGAAGCCCCCGGGACCGTGGTGGTCATGGAGCCCGACCCCATCGCCGCCACCGATGCCGTGATCGACGCCCACACCATGGGCCCCGACGTGGTGCTGTCCACCCTGGCCCGCCTGGGGGGCGAGGTGGCCTGCATCCGGGTGGTCGGATGCCAGCCCGCCACCCTGGAGGAGGGGGTGGGCCTCTCGCCCCCGGTGGCGGCGGCGGTCGACGGGGCCGTCGACCTGTGCCTCGAGCTCGTAGCCGACATCGTCCAACCGATAGGAAAGGGGAGAGGAGCATGATCACACGCTTCGTCGTCACACTGACACTGGCCCTGGTCGCCGCCCTCGTCGTGAAGTCGCTTCCCGACATCGCGCGGTACCTCAAGATGAGGGAGATGTGAGATGGGACCCGGCCGAGGTGACAGGTAGGCGCCGTGGCCCGGTTCCGGTTCGTTCCCGCCCGGTCCACCGTCCGGATCGCGGGCAGTTCCAGCCTCCATCCCATCGAGACGACGGCCGACGGGGTGGAGGGCTACGTGGACCTCGAGTTCGGGCCCGGTGGTGAGGTGACGTCCCCGGCCACGCCGGTCGGCACCCTCACCTTCCCGATCAACAAGTTGAGCTCGGGCAACGCCATGGAGGACCGCGAGCTCTACCGCCGGGCCGACATCCGCAAGTTCCCCACCATTCAGGGGGTGCTGGACAAGATCGGTCCACCCGCCGACGACGGCACCTTCCGGGTCGGCGGGGACGTGACCTTCAAAGGGGTCACCCGCCACTACGAGCACCTGCTCGGCATCACGCCGGTGGACGACCGCACCGTGGAGCTGACCGGGGGCTCCCGGTTCGACATCCGCGACTTCGGCATGGAACCGCCCAAGGTGATGATGCTCAAGGTCCACCCCGAGGTGGACGTGTCCATCGCCATCGTGGCCGAACGGGAGGAGTGACCGTCATGCACGAACTGGGCCTGTGCAGCTCCATCGTGGACGCCGTGGAGCAACGGGCGGGGGAGCGGCCTGTGAAGGCGGTCACCGTCCGGGTGGGCCGGCTCCACCACGTCCACCCCGAGGCCTTCGAGCAGTCCTTCGCCGTGGCCGCCATGGGTACCGTCGCCGCCGACGCCGTCCCCTGTCTGGTCCTGTTGCCGGTGCGGGCCCGGTGCCCGGCCTGCGGCACCGAGTGGGAATGCGAGGAGCTACCCGTGTCCTGTCCGGGATGCGGGGTCCTCGACCCCGAGCTCACCGGGGGTGACGAGCTGCTGCTCGAGTCCATCGAGTACCGGGCCTGAGGAGGGTCGCCATGTGTCTGGGCATACCGGGACAGGTGCAGGAGTTCCTCGACATCAACCCCCACCTGGCCCGGGTGGAGGTGACCGGGGTGGTCCGGATCGTGAACGTCGGGCTGCTGGAGGACGAGGGGCTGGAGGAGGGGGACTGGGTCCTCATCCACGTGGGCTTCGCCATGTCCAAGATCGACGAGCGGGAGGCGGCCCTGGCCCTGGCCTCGCTCCGGATGATGGGGGCGGCCTACGACGACGAGATGGACGCGTTCGAGACAACGGCAATCGTCAACGACACCTGAGGAGGATGACATGGGAACGATCATCGGAGTGATCGTGGGATACGCGCTCGGTACCCGGGCCGGGGAGCAGGGCTGGGAGGAGTTCCGGGACTCGTGGAAGGTGATCAGCTCGTCCGAGGAGGTCCGGGACATGATGGGGGCCGGCTTCGCCATGGCCCGCCAGCTGCTGGGCCGCGGCGGCGAGCTGCTGGCCGGCGCGGCCGGCGGCGACTCCCGTGAGTCCTCCCTCCGCCCGGTGGCCTGAGCCCGGTCGTGCGCTTCGTCGACGAGTACCGTGATCCGACGGTGGCCCGGGCCCTCATCGCCCAGATCACCGACCTGGCCGGCGGGGGATCGTTCAAGTTCATGGAGGTGTGCGGGGGCCACACCCACACCATCTACCGCCACGGCATCGAGCACGCCCTGCCCGCCTCGGTGGAGCTGGTCCACGGGCCCGGCTGCCCGGTGTGCGTCATCCCCATGGGCCGGGTGGACGACGCCATCGCCATCGCCGAACGTCCCGGCATCACCTTCACCTGCTTCGGCGACATGATGCGGGTGCCGGGGGGCCGGGGCACCCTGCTGGCGGCCAAGGCCCGGGGGGCGGACATCCGGGTGGTGTACTCGCCCCTCGACGCCCTCAAGATCGCCATGGACCATCCCGACCGCGACGTGGTGTTCTTCGCCGTGGGCTTCGAGACCACCGCACCGTCCACCGCCCTCACCGTGCTGGAGGCGCGCCAGCGGGACGTGACCAACTTCTCGGTGTTCTCCAACCACGTGACCATCGTCCCGCCGCTCAAGGCCATCCTCGACTCGCCCGGCCTCGAGCTGGACGGGTTCCTCGGTCCCGGCCACGTCTCGACGGTCATCGGCCAGCGCCCCTACCGGTTCGTCCCCGCCGTGTACGGGAAGCCACTGGTCACGGCCGGCTTCGAGCCCCTCGACGTGCTCCAGACGGTCGCCATGCTGCTCACCCAGATCCGCCAGGGGCGGTGCGAGGTGGAGAACCAGTACGCCCGGGTGGTGTCCGAGGAGGGCAACCCGCAGGGCGCTGGCCGTGCTGGAGGAGGTCTTCTGTCTCCGACCGCATTTCGAGTGGCGGGGACTGGGCTTCATCGCCCAGAGCGCCCTGGCCCTGCGGCCCGAGTTCGAGCGCTTCGACGGCGAGGCCCGCCACCAGGTGCCCGGGGTCCGGGTGGCCGATCCCAAGGCGTGCCAGTGCGGCGAGGTGCTGAAGGGGGCCATCAAGCCGTGGGAGTGCAAGGTGTTCGGCACCGCCTGCACCCCCGAGACCCCCATCGGGACGTGCATGGTCTCCTCCGAGGGGGCGTGCGCCGCTTACTACAACTTCGGCCGGATGCACCGCGAGGTGGCCGTGACCCTGGGCCGGAAGGCGGCGCTGTCGTCGTGACGGTGCTCAGCCCCGCCACCGGTAGGGTGCGCCACCGCATCCGGGTGCGGGGGGTCGTCCAGGGGGTGGGGTTCCGGCCCCACGTGCACCGGCTGGCCACCGACCTCGGGCTCGCCGGCCTGGTGGGCAACGACACCGAGGGGGTCTTCGCCGAGGTCGAGGGACCGGCTGACGCCGTGGACCGGTTCGAGGCCCGCCTGGTGGCCGAGGCCCCGCCCATGGCCCTCATCGAGGGGGTCGAGGTCCGCCCCCTCGGCCTCCTCGATGAGGACGGCTTCCGCATCGTGGCCAGCCGGGACGCCCCCGGGGCCATCACCCTCCTGCCCCCCGACCTGGCCGTGTGCGACGACTGCCTGGCTGAACTGGCCGACCCCGGTGACCGCCGCTACCGGTACCCGTTCATCAACTGCACCAACTGCGGGCCCCGGTTCACCATCACCCTCCGCCTGCCCTACGACCGGCCCAACACCACCATGGCCACCTTCGCCCTCTGCCCCGCAGTGCGCCGGCCAGTACCACGACCCGGCCGACCGGCGCTTCCACGCCCAGCCCCTGGCCTGTCCGCGTCTGCGGCCCTCGTCTGTGGTTCGAAGGGGCCGACGGAGCCGTCTCCCCGAGCCACATGACCGAAGGCACCGACGACGCCCTGGCCGCCACCCAACGGGCCCTGGCCGCCGGCCAGGTGGTGGCCGTCAAGGGGATCGGCGGCTACCACCTGGCCTGCGACGCCACCAACCCCCGGGCCGTCGATGAGCTCCGCCGGCGCAAGCACCGGCCCCACAAGCCCCTGGCCGTGATGGTTCCCGACCTGGACCGTGCCGACCAACTGGCCCACCTCGACACCGTGGCCCGCCGGCTCCTCACCTCCCCGCAGCGGCCCATCGTGCTGGTCGACCGGCGGGACGCCACGCCCATCGCCCCCCCGGTGGCGCCGGGGAGCCCGCAGCTGGGCCTGCTCCTCCCGTACTCGCCCCTGCACCACCTGCTGTTCCGGCCCGGTGCCCGGCCGCGCTGCCCCCGTCCCCGGACCCCTGGTCATGACCAGCGGCAACCTCACCGACGAGCCCATCTGCTTCGACGACGCCGACGCCCGGGGGCGGCTCGGATCCATCGCCGACGCCTGGCTGGTCCACGACCGGCCCATCCACATGCCGTGCGACGACTCGGTGGTGCGGGTCGAGGGCGGCGGCGAGCTGCCCGTCCGCCGGGCCCGGGGCTTCGCCCCCCTGCCCGTCCGGCTGCCCGTCGACTCGGCCCCGATCCTGGCCACCGGCGGGGAGCTCAAGAGCACCTTCTGCCTGTCCTCGGGCCGGCACGCCTGGGTCAGTCAGCACCTGGGCGACGTGGGCAGTGTCGAGACCGTCCACGCCTACGAGCGCGCCCTCCGCCTGTTCACCCGGTGCTACCAGGTGAGCCCGCGGCACGTGGCCGCCGATGCCCACCCCGGCTACCAGATCCGGCGCTGGGCCGAGGACCACACCGACGACCCGGTCGAACCGGTCCAGCACCACCACGCCCACATCGCCTCGGTCATGGCCGAGCACGCCGTGCCCCCCGGCCACCGGGTCATCGGGTTCGCCTTCGACGGCACCGGGTACGGCCCCGACGGGGCCGTCTGGGGCGGCGAGGTCCTGGTCGCCTCCTACCGCCGCTTCCGCCGGGCGGCCCACCTGGCCTACGTTCCGCTGCCGGGCGGGGATGCCGCCATCCGCCACCCGGCCCGGGTGGCCCTGGCCCACCTGTGGGCGGCCGGCATCCCCTGGGACGACAGGCTGGCACCGGTCCGGGCCGTCACCCCCGAAGTGCAGGCGGTGCTGGCCCGCCAGTTCGAACGGGGCCTCCGGTGCGTCCCCACCTCCAGCATGGGCCGGCTGTTCGACGCCGTCGCCTCCCTGCTCGACCTGCGCCACTCGGTGAGCTTCGAGGCCCAGGCGGCCCTGGAGCTCGAGGCGCTGGCCGCCGCCCACCGCGGGCCTGCTCCCACCTACCGCTTCGGCACCGACGGCGGACGGGTCGATGCCGCCCCGGTGGTGGCCGCCATCGCCGACGACAGCCGGGCCGGCCGATCGCCGGGGTCCATCGCCCTGGGCTTCCACCGCGCCGTGGCCACCATGATCACGACCGAGGCCCGGCGCCTGGCCGAGGTGACCGGTATCGGCCGGGTGGCCCTCAGCGGCGGGGTGTTCCAGAACGTCCTGCTGGTCGGACTGGCCCGGGACCGGCTGACGACGGCGGGACTGGAGGTGCTGACCCACCGGGTCGTGCCCCCCAACGACGGCGGACTGTCCCTGGGTCAGGCCGTCGTGGTGGCCAGCCGGGTGGCGGCCGACCGGGAGGCGGCGCCGTGACCGCCACCGCCGTCCCCACCGACACCGCCACGCCCTCGGTGGACACGACCGACGCCACCGCCGAAGGCCTGGCCGTGGCCGCCCTCGACCTGGCCCGACGGTTCCATGCCGGTGCCACCCTGTGGTGCCTGTCGCCCCGGTGGCCGTCCCACGCCCGCCACCTGTCCGTGGAGTTCGTGCACCCGGTCATCGTGGGGACGCGGGCCCTGCCGGCCCGGAGCGTGGAGGGGGCCGATCCGGCCGGGACGCTCCGACTCCTGTCCCGGGCCGGGGACGTGCTCATCGGGGTGGGACCGCCCGACGACCCGGTGACCGACGACCTGATGCGCCGGTCGGAGGCGTGGGGACTCACCACCGTCCGACTGGGGGCCGGGGACCGCCGACCGACGGGACGGGCCGACCACATCCTGTGGCTGGACGGCAGCGAGAGTGACGAGTGCCGCCTCCGACGGAGGGCGTGGTCGTCCTCTACCACCTGCTGTGGGAGCTGACCCACGTGGCCCTCGAGCACCCCGGTCTGCTGACCCCGGAGCCGGAGTGTGCCGGAGACCACTGCGTGACCTGTTCCGACGAGGGCACGGTGGCCGAGATCCGGTCGACCGACGGAGGCCGGGCCGTGGTGGTGGCCGCCGGTCGCCGGGAGGAGATCGACGTCAGCCTGGTGGCCCCCGTGGCCCCCGGCCAGCTGGTGCTGGTCCACGCCGGGGTGGCCCTGTGCCCACTGGTCGGTGGGGCATGACGGCCGAGGCCACCGGGTTCCTCTACCCCTTCATCGACGCCGACGAGGAGGACGCCCCCCGCCTGCTCGCCTCCATGGCCCGCTCGGCCGCGGCCAAGCTGGCCGAGAGCGAGACCCTCCGCCATGCAGTGCTCGACCAGTACGCCGAGGTGGTGGACCGGGTCGGCCGGGAGCTGGCCCGTCGTCTGGCCCGGGGCGGACGCCTGCTGGCCATGGGCAACGGGGGCAGCGCCACCGACGCCGAGGGCCTGGTGGCCCTGTTCGCCGACCCGCCGGATGGTGTCCCGTTTCCGGCCCTGGCCCTGACCGGCGAGATGGCCGTGGTCACCGCCCTGGCCAACGACGTGGGCTTCGACAAGGTGTTCTCCCGCCAGGTCATGGCCCTGGCCGGCCCCGACGACGGCCTGGTGGGCTTCTCCACCAGTGGGGATTCGGTCAACCTGCTCCGGGCCTTCGACGAGGCCTCGGCCCGGGGGCTGTTGACCATCGGGTTCAGCGGCCTGGGGGGAGGGGCCATGGCCGCCTCCGGCTCGGTGGACGAGTGCCTGGTGGTGCCGTCCGACAGCGTCCACCGCATCCAGGAGGCCCAGGACGCCCTGGCCCATGGAGTGTGGTCGGCGGTGCAGCGCTGGTGGGGGACACCCGCCACCACGGGAGAGGGGAGCGCCGCATGACCGACGTGATCGGCACCGAGCCGGCCCCCAGCCGTGAGGAGGTGGTCTTCGACCGCATCGAGGCGTTCCGGCGGCGGAAGCCACGGCTGGCCGACACCGTGGTGACCCTGGCCCACGGGGCCGGGGGCAAGGCCTCGGCGGCCCTGTTCGAGTCGGTCTTCCTGCCCGCCTTCGCCAACGAGGCGCTGCTGGCCCAGGACGACGGGGCCACCCTCACCCTGCCCGGGGGGGACAGGTTGGCCTTCAGCACCGACTCCTACGTGGTCCACCCCCTGCGGTTCCCGGGCGGATCGGCCGGGGAGCTGGCCGTGCACGGGACCATCAACGACCTGGCCATGATGGGGGCCCGTCCCCTCGGCCTGTCGGCCGCCTTCGTGTTGGAGGAGGGGTTCCCCATCGACGAGCTCCGGTCCCTGGTGGACGAGATGGGGGCGGCGGCGGCCGCGGCCGGGGTGCCCATCGTCACCGGCGACACCAAGGTGGTCGAGCACGGGGCGGCCGACGGGATGTACATCACCACGTCCGGGGTCGGGATCATCCCGGCCGGACGGGAGCTGTCGGCCGGACGGGTCCGGGACGGCGACATCGTGATCTGCTCGGGCACCATCGGGGACCACGGGACGGCGGTGATGCTGGCCCGGGGCGACCTGGCCCTCGAGGCGTCCATCGAATCGGACACCGCCCCGCTCCATCACCTCATGGAGCAGTTGTTGGAGGCGGCCCCCTCCACCCGGTGGCTGCGGGACGCCACCCGGGGCGGGGTGGCCACGGTCTGCAACGAGCTGGCCCGGGACAGCAACATGACCGTGGTGCTGGAGGAGACGGCCCTGCCGGTGCGGCCCGGCGGTGGCGGCGGCCTCCGAGCTGTTGGGCATCGACCCGCTGTACGTGGCCAACGAGGGGAAGTTCGTGGCCGTGGTGGCCCCCGAGGAGGCCGACGGGGCGCTGGACGCCCATGCGGGACCACCCGGTCGGCGCCGGGGCCGCGGTGATCGGGGAGATCCGGGTCGAGCCGCCCGGGCTGGTGGTGCTGGTCACCCCATGGGCGGCACCCGCATCGTGGACATGCTGGTGGGGGATCCGCTGCCCCGGATCTGCTGAACGGGGGTTGGCGAGGACGCGAAAACGCGAACATCCGCAGCGGCAGAGCCGCTGCGGATGTTCAGTGGGGGTACGCCGTGCTGATGGACTGGTTAGAACACGCAGGGGTTGTACGTACCCTGGTTGCTCCAGAATGTCCACCAACCGCTGGTTCCGATCCACACCTGGGAAGCAGTCTGCCAGACCGCCCTGCCGCTGTTGCAGGTGGTGTAGCGGTTCGAGTAGTACGCGGTGTTGATCGATGCGGTGACGACATCTCCTATGTAACTCGTTGACGAGTAGTAGGCCTCGCCCGACTGGGCAACGAGCACGCCGTTCCTGTACAGGTAGGTGTACGCCGCGATCGGGTGGTACGAGGAACACGAGATCGTGGTATCACCGATGGCAACACCAGGGCTGTTGGCGTAGTCGCCTGACCAGATGTTGCAGTTCCCCAAATGGTGCTCGGCCGACACGGAGGTATAGGCAACCGCAGCTCCTGCAGTACCGGTGGTAGCCGCTATCCCTGCACCCAACATCGTACCCATCACAACAAGTGCGGCCAGTGTGCGGGCCCTCCGACCAAGGCGTGCGGTAAGGCGCTTGGTGGGGACTGGCACTTCGGAGGTGGTGATTTCTTCCATGGGACCTTCTCCTTCGCTTTCCATCGGGTGTTTCCCGGCTTGATGACAGTGTGATGGGATCAGTCAGCTGTGTCCGTGGACCAGCGAACGCAGGCTGTGTAACCACCCCGACACATGCTCCCGACCGGCATCTCGGAGTCGACGCAGAGGTCGCCAGCAGCACCTCGCAGCCAATCAAACGCCGTGTTTGACGACCTGAGGTCATCGGGTCCCTAGGTACTCGTGAGCCCGATCGGGCTGGCACCCACTTGTCAGTGGTGGCGATGCGGCGGGCTCACCCAGCCCGCTATGTGGCCGGGTTCGTCGAACTAACCCCGACGGTCTTGGCAATCACTGGCGGGCTGAACCTGGTCAGCAGGGGCCTTACCTTCTCCGTATTCCGGACCGCCACAGCCCGGACAGGACCCGAACGGAAGTGGATGTGTGCCGATGGAGTGGTTGGTCGCCGACCCCGAGGCGCCAGCTTCCTGGGATCGGACCCACTCTCTGATCGGCCTCTTAGCTGTGGAGGTGGCCCCACCGGGCCCGGGTTGCCGCCTTGTGGCTGGCCCTGCTGAGCACAGCGTGCATAGACAGCTGTTAGGGGGAAGCCGTGTCCAGCGTGGACATATGCTCGACGCTGGCGCCATGGCGGATCCGAAGTGAGGGCATGGCTCGGCCAGGTGTTGCTAGGAATGTGGTGGCCGGATCCTCACCACGCCTCGATCGCCCTCGACGAAGCCGATGCGTCGAATGGTGGTCGGCGATCACGAGGGCCACCAACCGGTCGGCAGTCGGGCAATTAGGCGCCGATCAGTTCCCGGACGCTTGACGATGCACGTTGGTGGTCGTCGAACCCTCCCAAATTATTTCTGCCTTTTCGACCCTCAGGGCGTGTCGACGAAGTCGATGGGCGGTGACTGAGCCGTGCACTTGGCCATGTTTAGGTGGGCGGACGGATCGGCTAGAAACTGACGGCGCAGGACATTCAGGCACGGCGGCCCGGTTTTCAGAGCGTTCTCATCGAGGGTTGGGAAGAGGCCGATCGTGGCTGACTGTAGGCTTTGTTTCGCCATATTTGGGAAGGTGTCGTCGCCGTATGGGCTGAGACTGCCTCGAACGATGAGCGTCGGCACCAGGCTGGCTACACCATCGAAATAGAAGTCCGGCAACGGCGCGCTCTTCCATGTCTTGCACAGAGTCTTTTCGAGGGGTTGGTCCATGGCCACGCCGGCAAATGCGCTTAGCGCCTGAACGGAGAGCGAGGCGCTGGCGCTGACCGTGTGCAGGTCGTAACTACATTCCTGGCTTTGGAACAATGCCCATGGGTTTGCCGGTGGGCCTACTCCGTTGTCGTTGTAGACGAGCGTTGCAATCAGACCTTCTGGGACTTGGGCAATGCCCGCAGCGACCAGCGGATACTCGAACGACGATGCTAGCCCCCCTTGGAGCGCCTGCGCGATGCGATCACCATCGAGGAGAATCGAGACGTTGGGATCTAGGCCCTGCGTTTGCGCAATTACCGGGGTGGAGGCGAAGTGGCTCTGCTGCGTTTGGTAGGTGGTCCCTAGGTCAGGGAATTGTGTCTTGCAGTTTGGGTCGGCGTCACAGAGGCGGATGTAGCGTTGGAAGCTCGAAGAGAGGTCAGCCGCGGGATCACTGAGTTGGCCCTCTCCGGGGGGCTCTGGATTGTCGAGGGTCAGTGTTCGGACCGACCCTGGGGCCTTTTCGAGGACCCCGTAGGCGACGTGGCTGTAGTAGTCGGAGGTGACGAGGTCGGCCTGTCCGATCCGAAGGACTGCCATGAGGTCAATGACATCGTCGGCGGCATCGTCGTACGTATACGAACCGGGGTCGATGCCGGATTTGACCAATCGGGCACGACAGGCCGAATATGCCGCCACCTGAGCGGGATCTGAAGTTGGATCGTTGTACGGAAGGGTCAGTTCGCGGTGCTGCTCCGCATCAACCTCGGGACACGTCATTGACGGGGTGTCTGGAGCAGTGCCGCGAGGGACAAGCTCGATGAGTTCCGAACGGTCACGGGCCGGTGAGTTGACCAGCGAGTCAGCCTGGTTGATATCGATGGTCGGTGAGGTACCTGTCGGAGCCCCATCCAGCGGAGGTGCGATGGTCACGGCAAGGTGGACCTTGGGGCCCGTTTTGGGGTGTTGGCGATCCTGGGGGACGATCAGCCAGCCGCATTTGGCTGAAGCGAGCTCACTGGTGATGGCCTTCGAACAGGTGATCTTGGTAAAGGTCGGCGTGTAGCCATGAGGCATCGGAACTGGGGCGGAAGAACTGCCACGAGAACTGGGTGCAACGACGAAGGCAATGGCACCACCCAGAACAATTGCCGTCACAACAATGGCAATAACCCACGGTGAACGCCAGCGTCCTCCCTTCCGACGCGGGGTAGCTTTTGACGGTTCACCCCAATTAGCGAGCTTCGTAGGTGATGTATCCAGCGGTGGGCCGAGGGAAAGAGACGCGTTCAGGTAGAGCAATGCCCTTGAGTTGGTAAGCGCCCACTTCGTGAAGTTCGAGCTGAGAATCGGATCGCATGAGTAGCCGGCTCGTCGCCTCGGACACCAACACCTGGTTCGGCTCGGCCAGGCCCCGGATTCGGGCACAGAGGTTGACCGAAGTCCCGTAGTAGTCGCCGTCCCGGAGATGGGCCTCACCGGTGTGCACACCCACTCGAACTTCTATCGGCGCGGGGGTGCCAGTTGGCGGCCTCCATGAGCTCGACGACCTCCGCGGCCGCGGCCACAGCGTCGGACGCCCGCCGAAAAACGGCGAATCGACTGTCACCCTCTCCCCGAGGCCGGATGATCGTCCCCGAGTTTCCTGCCACCGCCGAGTCCACCAGTCGGTCATGGGCCACCATGGCGTCGCGCATCTCTTTCGGCGACTGCTCCCAGAGTTCGGTCGAACTGACAATGTCGGTGAGTACGAACGTGACCGTTCCGTCGGGCAGCCCCGAAGACGTCTGAGGCGAATTCTCCTGTTCAGGGTCCATGCCGCCATTACCGCTCACCTCGGGGAGCGTAGCGAATTGTCCTGGTCAACGGCAGGCAAGGTGTCGATACATTGTGACGGTCGGACACTGGGATGGAGGTTTTGCGGCTAGGGCAGTCGCCGGCTTGGGTGTCCTGGGGGTGGCTGGCAACGCCGGCAACCACGCATCAACTGGGGCGGTTCGGCGGGCCCAAAGCGGGCCATGTGAAAGATCTGGTCAGAGTCGATGGTGCCGACTGATAGCGGGAGAACGGATCGTCCTGAACAGGCTTTCGTCAACCAGCCCGGGGATGCATTCATGGCCAGATTCGAGTGCGGAGTGGATCCGGGCGCGCTCTGCCGATGCCGGAGAGGAGCCGCAGGGCAGATGCTGCGAAGAAGGCACTCGTTTGGCCTTGAAGCCTTCCCTGGCTCGGAGTCCGGAAAAAGATAAGGGACGGCCAAAGGTACTCAGGCCCTTCTCTGTCGCCTTCCTCACCCTGAGGGCGTCACTCAGGCCACAGACGTCGCCTCTGCCGGACCGGAAAAATGGGATCTACGATGCAGCACTGAGCAGGAGAGGGCGGGAGCATGGAATTAGGCGTGTTGTTCTGCGACCAGGTGGGGTCGACTGACCTGTTGACCCGATTGGGCGATGAGCTAGCCGAGGAGATCCGGCGGGATCTCTTCGAGGCGCTCAACCGAGCGGCTGACATCTGTCGAGGCGAGGTGGTCAAGGGCTCAGGGGACGGATTGATGGTGGTCTTCCCCGCCGGGTCCGACGACGCTCTGAGGTGCGGGGAACTGATGGTGCGGATGGTGGCTCGATTGGCCCGCCGGGAGTTGTGGTCGGACGTCCAGTTCAAGGTGGGTGTTTCGCAAGGGGAGGCGGTCTTCGACAAGGGCGACTGGTACGGTGCCGCCGTCAACCTGGCCGCCCGCCTGTGTGCGGTGGCCCAGCCGAGCCAGGTGCTGGCCATGACGGCCACCGTCACCGGCTCCATGAGCGTCGGTCCCGAGTGGGAGCCCTTACCTCCCATGACCCTGAAGGGTTTTCCGGATCCGGTCGAAGTCCAGGCCCATGACATCGTGGATGCCGACGTTCTGGAGTGGGCGGTGCCGGTCGAACTCGATCTGCAGGGTGCACCACCGTTGGTGGGTAGGGACACGGCTCTTCATGAACTGGAGGTTGCCTGGGAGCGGGCGACAACGGGTTCTTCTGCGCTGATCTCGGTTGTGGGCGAGCCCGGCGTCGGGGTGACCCGGGCGCTGGCCGAGTTGGCCGCCCGGGTGGGCAGCCGGCCCACCGATCCCGGACTGGTGTTGAGTGCCCGGGGTGATGTGGCCATTCCTTGGGTGGCCCAGCTTGTCCGGAGTCTGGCCGCTACGACTACCGAATCTGATCTCAGGGTAGATGCCGGCAACGACGCGGCGGCACTGGCCTCGATCTGCCCACTGGTGGGGCTGCGCCTGGGTGTGGTGCCCGAACCTGAACTCGGAGCCAGCGATGAAGAGCTTCTCGGACGGCTGCTGGCCCGTTTGGCCGATCGGGCGCCTGTTCTAGTGGTGCTGGATGGCATGGGCACCGAGGTCGGAGCCGGCCTCGGACGTTTGCTGCCACCCATCCGGTGCCTGGTCGCCACAGGAGGCCGAGCCGATGTCGGCACCCCCGAATTCACTCAGACCGTCGGCCTGATGGCATTGGGCGCCCAGGAGCTGGCCATTTTGGTCGATGTGGTGATTCCCACTGACCGGCCCTGGCGAGAGGATCTGCTCGACTTGGTAGCAGCCGAGACCCACGGTGTTCCCCGCGACGTCCTCGCCGCCGTCGACGAGTTGGTCCGTTCCGGCACCACCGCCGAGCTCACTGGGTCAGTGGCGTTCGATGCCGTGCGCCGAGCTGTCCCCTACAAGGGCCTGCAGGTGTACTCCGACGACGACGCCGTCCGGTTCTTCGGACGGCGTCGGGCGGTCGATGACGTGATGACCGCCCTCGCTGAGCATGAATTCGTGGTGGTGGTCGGTTCGTCCGGCTCGGGGAAGTCCTCGGTGATCCGAGCCGGTTGCCTGCCCCGCCTGGCTTCTGACAATGTCGACGTCGTAGTAATGGTTCCGGGGGACGATCCGGTCCGGACGTTGGCCGCGGCCTGGTGTCACGTGGTAGGCGGTAGTCCCGAGGATCTGGCCAAGCAACTTCGCATCGATCCGGGAGGACTGGCTCGAACTGCGACCGGCAGGGGTCGCCCCGTCTGCCTGGTCGTCGACCAGCTGGAGGAGTCGTTCACCCTGCGCGACGACGAGGAGGAGCGGGAGCGTTTCCTCCAGATCATCACCCGATCGGTCCGAGGTCTGCGAGTACTCGCCACCCTGCGAGGCGACTTCTACGGCAGGGCCTCGGAGCACCCCCAACTGGCCCAGGCCCTCCAGAACGGCACCGTGGTGATGACGCCTCCGACCGAGGGTGAGCTGCGGACGGTCATCGAGGCTCCAGCGGTGGCTGCCCATCTCACCCTCGAGCCGGGTCTGGCCGACCTCATTCTCAGCGACGTGACCGGCCGGCCGGGGGGCCTTCCACTCCTCTCCCATGCCCTGAGTGCGACGTGGAGACTTCGCCACGGTCGCACGCTGACCGTTTCCGACTACCGAGGCGCCGGAGGGGCCACCGGCGCCATCGCCCGCACGGCCGATTCAGTCTTCGACCAGCTCAGCCCCTCCGAACAGGAGGTCGCCAAGCGAATTTTCCTGCGCCTCACGGCGCTGGGCGAAGGGGTGGAGGACTCCGGACGTCGTGTTCCGGTCAGTGTGCTGGTGGCGAGCGGTACCCCCGAAGGAGTTTCAGTGCTCGACACGCTCCTTGCCGCCCGACTGGTTACCGCCGGCACCGATGCCGAGGGCACGGACATCGATGAACTCGCCCACGAGGCCCTCCTGCGTGAGTGGCCGCGGCTGCGGGCGTGGCTTGACGAGGATCGGGAAGAGCTCCGGGTGCTGGCCCACCTGGAGTCGGCCTCACGGGAGTGGGACGCCACGGGACGTACGGAGACCGAACTCTACGCTGGCCGTCGCTTGGAGGCGGCCGAAGAGATCTCGCCGGACAAGCTCAACGACCTCGAGCGGACCTACCTAACCTCCAGCCTCGACCACCGCGAGGACGAGCGTCGAAGAGCTCGTCGGGCCACCCGGCGCCTTAAGTCTCTAGTCGTTCTGTTGGTGCTTCTCCTCATTGCATCCGGTATCGCTGCAATCACCGCCACCGTGGAGCGGAACACCAGTGTCAGGAGCAATAGCGCCCTCCTGGCTCGAAGTCTCGTTGAGGATGGCGACAAAGCCGTTGCCACCGGAAACTCCGACAGAGCCGTCCTGCTCGATGCTCAAGCGGCTCACTTCGCGGCCCGGTCCGGAGGACTTGTTTCCACCTCAGATGTTCAGGCAGCGCTGATCAGTTCACTTCGGGCCAATCCGCACCTAGAGACCTACCTAAGCGGACTACATGGGGCCATCGAAGACGTGGCCCTGTCTCCGGATGGTCGATACGCCGCTGCCATTGATGAGCAGGGTCGGGTCGGGATATGGAGAATGAGTGACAATCGGCTGCTCGCTACTTTTCAGGGTCCAGGCGAGGCAATCTCCCTCACGTTTATGGGATCCGATGAGATAGCGACGCAAAACACCGGAAGTGTCGTTGCGTATCGCGCTTCTGACGGCCTAGCGAGATGGAAGAGGCAATGGCTTCATCGTGTTCCTCAAGCAGTGGAAATGGTTGGCGGCAGAGCCGGTGTATTGGTAATCAGCGACGTTGGCCAAGGCCCTAATGACCTATATGCCGGGCTGCTTCTTGACCCACATGGCAAGGCTAATTCCGTCCCATACTTACCCCAATATGAGCAATACGTCCCGGTAGCAGTGTCACCAAGTGGGTCTATTTTTGCCGTAGCCGGCACTGAATTCTCTGAGTCGTTATCATTAGGTCAGATCACTGCGACAACCAACATCGTAATTAATCTCTTCACGCCGCACGGGTTGCTGGTCAGCAGTTTCACCCTCCCTTTCAACATTCAAGATGAAGACGACACTCCGTCAGTTCTGGGATTTTCAGCCGACGGAACCAAGGTTGGAGTCGTGATTTCCACAGACCCACAATCCTCGACGTCATCGTCCTCCCAGGTAATTCGGCAAATCAACCTCGCTACTGGCGCCGAGACCAACTCTCCCGTGCCTACCGATTCGTCGGCATCCTGGAGCCCAGTGTCGATTAGTCCGGACCTAGGAGCCGTAGTGGAAACCGATGAGGACACGAGCATTCCCGGCCAACTAAATCAAGCTCCACCGAGAGCTCGCCTCGGACTCGCGGATGTTCTATCCCACTCATTCACCGCTGACCTAGCTGCGCCCGGCGCACCCACTGATCTGCTGCAATTTTCGGGAGAAATAGACCAAAATATAGGTGCATATCTTTCCGGCATTCCGTCATCAGCGGTATTTCTTCCCGATGGATCAAAAGTGCTCGCAGCCGGCGGACTGGGCTCGGTGCCCGTGTTCTCCTTGGCGCCCTCCGAAAGGCTCGCCACAGTAGATCTGTCCGTGCGGCGGGAGCCGTGTCGGCCCTCTCCCCGGATGGGATGCTCCTCGCAAGTGCCGGGAGCAAACTCAGGATCGGTCGGCTGTCCTCAGGAGTTCGCCCAGTAGTTGTGAGACTCCCTGGAACCGCCGACACCCCGCAGAATGCGGTCAATGAAAAGGTGGTATCCCACCTGGTATTTGATTCCGGCGCGAGTGCGATTGCCCTGGCCTACTCAGACGGATCAATCGAGATCAGAAGCACACGAGATGGGAGTCGCCTCCTTCAAATGAAATCGCTCGGTTCCTTCTGTGTCAACAATGAGGTCTGTCCCTCTACGGTGAGTTTCACCGGAACGATCGCGTCAGGAGTTCTCGCTGCCTCCTACCACAACAAGAGCCGAATCTGGAAGCTGAAGAATGGCAAGGCTGAGGATGAGAGCACTATCACCCTGCACGGCAGTTCATTCCAGACGACGGATTTGCGGTCCTCGGGATCTCAGCTGATAGCGATGACATTCGACACGAAGGGCGACGCCACTCCCACGGTCCGGGACTTTCGCTTGACGCAACGTGGTTGGATTCAAGAACGTGCCATCTCTGCCCGCCCTGACGTACTCGGCGATTTGACCAGTTGTCCGTGTTTCGCAACAAATGCCGCGGGCAACAGGGCGGCGATCTCTGGGTACAACGGCCTCACGATGTGGAATGTCTTGACGGGCAGAGAGCTGTGGAGTGCCCAGGGACCCATTGGCCCTGTCTGGTTCGGCCCTGACGATTCCATCTACCGGCAAGACAGCACTGGAGGCATCGACTCGATCTCGACGATCAACGGAGGTGTGAAGTTCACATTGCCGTTTGACTCCTCAGACGACATCGCAAGAGCCATCGAGACTCGTCGTAGTGACCTGCTGGTAGTCAGCGGCCCGCTTCGGGGACAAGCCACCTCGCTCAATGTCACCCAATGGAATGTGGGACTCCCACAGCTAGTCGCGGCTGCGTGTCATGAATAAAACCGGAGCCTGACGAGCGACGAGTGGTCGAAGTACGTTGGGACTCTCAACCCCTATGCTTCGACTTGTGCGGCCGGTGACACTTGATCAGTTGGCGGGCACACGCCATCGGAATCTGAGCGCTTCCCTTTGCGAATCTCGGGATTTCGTGTCGGGGAGTGAAATCCTGCCGTCGCGGCGATCGCACACTGTTGTGTTGGTCTGATCACAATGTCGCTCGCTGCCTCCTGATGCCGGGTAACAAGATTCGCCCTCGGTACTTGGTCAGGGCCGAGCCCTCCAGTCTGTCCGGTGGATGCACTGGTTCTGACGGTCACCTGGCCCGCTTGGCCAACGTCTCCGGGTCGATGATCTCGATGCTGCCTCGGCTGATCCGCAGTACTCCGCCGTCTTGAGCTGACTGGAGCACCCGGTTGGTGCTCGGTCGTGTGGTGCCGGCCATCGACGCCAAGTCGTCCTGGGTCACGGGAATGACGGTCGCCCCTTCACCGCCGGCGAAGACGGCGGCCAGGTCGGCCAGCCTGCGGTAGACGCGGGACTCCACAGGAACGAAGTGCGCTTCGGCCAGGAGACCCGAGAGGCGACGAACCTCGCTCGCCAGGGCCATCACGAGCACCTGTTCGAAGCTGCGGTGCTTGGCGCGTAGCTCCTCGAACTGCTTTCGGTGCAGACCAAGGGTCTCGACGACATCGAGTGCCACCACCGTGGAGTTGCGGGTCGCTGACTCCGAGACCAGTGCCAGCTCGCCGAAGTAACCCCCGGGTCCCTCCACCATGAGCGTGGCCACATCGCCGAGAGGCGTGGTGACACGCATGGCGACGTGCCCCCGGTCGATCAGGTGCAGCGTGTCACCGGGGTCACCCTCGTGGAAGACGATTTCGCCGCGCTTGAAGCGCCGACGGCGGGCCAAGCTCAGGACCTCTCGACGCTCCTCATCGGCCATCGGGCGCAGCAGTGCCCACTCCATGTGCTCTCCTCTGCCTCGGACGCTAGCTGAGATGGTAGCCACCCTGACCCATTCCGAGCCTGCGAATGTCCGGGGTACGAATGGTCTTGGTTCGCCGACCGCTAGATCATCCGGCTGTCAGCCTCTCGGAACTGGGCAACCAGGGGTTCGAGTAGCGCCCAGAGTACCCGTGGGTGGTCCATGGCAAACGGCCGGAATACAGGCTGAGTCAGCATCACAGCGTGCAGTTCGGTGCCGGTGGTGACCGTGGCCAACCGTCGGCGATCACGGTGAAAATCGAACCGAACTCGTTCCGGTCGGTCATGACCGCCCCGGCCGGAAACGTTCGTTCGTGCACGTCTTTGGCCAATCGGGCCAGTTCCTTCTTCGACAGCGTCTGAGAGAGAAACAGACGCGAGCACGTCCTCGGTGGAGGCCATACCCAGAGCGTAAACGAGCGGAGCTCACCGGCCTGGGGTCAACTGACGACGCCGCGAATGCTAATCAAGTGATCGGACCCTGGGGCTGCTCAATCCATCGGACCATGGCGCATCGAACCACCAGACAACTTCTCCGACATCATTCGCACACCGAAAAGACCATCCGGAAATGCTCCACCACGACCAGGGTGTCGTCGTCGAGTGAGTCGATGAGGCCGACCGGAAGTTCGGGCAGGGAGTGTTCGTTCCAGAATCGTTCGTGGGCTAGCCGCCATGTGTCCACATCGGTGAACCCTTCCCCTTCGGCCAGGGCTATGTCGGGACCGACGTCTCCCAGTCGCAGCACATCGATCCGGGTCAGCTCGAGGATGGCGACGGGAGCTCCGGACGAATCGATGACTGTTGACCGATCGCCGACCTCCGGCAGCTGGTCACCGTCATGTTCCCACTCGATGAGGAGCGACGAAGTCGCCGTTTTCTCGCCGCTCAGAACGCCCTGCACCAGTCGGTCCCTCATCGGTCCCGGCATACCCAGTTCGCAGACGGTCTTGGGGAACTCCGTGGTCATCGACATCCTCCGTCGCTCGGATGGGGGGCCTCGTGGGAGCATCCGCCCACATCACCATGACATGGAGCGCTGGTCGGCTGGTACATCGTGCGATCCGGCCATGTCCGAGCTCTGCCGGTGTTGCCGTCCGGACGCTTCCGACGTCGAGGCTCACCCCACCGTTCAGGACCCTGGAAACGCACTGGAGGGCGCCTCGTCTAGGGCGTGGGCCCAGCGTCTTCCCGATCACACAGTGGGCGTCATGACGTCCACAGACAGACAGGTCGACGGCGCTCACACTGGCAACAGGAAACAACGAGCGAGGAGGTTCGTGATGCAACCCAGAGATCTGTATTCACTTCTTCAACATTGCGACTGATGTGAAAAGAGGATGGCGACTGCACCAGCTGAGGCGACAGACTCGACGTTTCGCCCGCAGGGCACGCGGGTTAGCTGCGTACACCGCCTGAGGCTGGCAGTCACTCGTTCGGACATGAACCGCCGCCCCTTGTCGGAGTCATCTCGGCGACGAACCCAAGTCGGACGTTTGCCTGGAGATGCCTCATATCTCGATGGACTGCTCTCCGACTCGGCTATGCTCGCGGCACTGCGTAAGCATCAGTGGTGTGTCCGGCGTCCGAGATCGACCACCAAGAAGTGATGGTGGCACCGGTAGGTGAAGGGCTCGGAGCTGTCGCTCGCCATCGGTAATCCGGACGCATGCCGAATCGCATGGCCGCCGGCAAGAGACGGGGCGCACGTCTGTGTGCGGTTGCGAACATTTTCGATGTTCTCGCCAGAACAGACACCGACCTCCGGATCTCTCACACTGAAACTCAAACCGGGAATGCCCGGAACGTGCAAAGGAGACATACCATGGTTGCCAAGAGTAATCACAACACGACGTCGGTTTCCGAACGGAAGTCCGGCGGGGACGTCCGCGGAGGAGCACGTGTCGGATTGAAGTTCCGGCGACTCAGCCGCGTAGCGCGAGTCCTGGCTGTCGCAGCAGTCATTGCCTCGCTCTTCACCGCGGGCATGATGAAGATAACCGGAGCGGCGGCGGCTGCGACTTCGTCGATGCCGGTCTCCAGTCTTCCTGTTCCGACCACTCCCCAGCTGATCGCCATGTTCGATTCGCCGTCCGTCTTCGTCGTTCTCGATCAAATCGATGCCCACATCACGGCCTTTGACCATCCCCAGGTCGATATGGGCGCGGTGGAAGCGGCCATGAGCAGTAATTCCGAGATTGTGTCCGATGTCCAGTCAGGAGACGACGCCGATGCGTCCGAGCTCGTTGTCCAGATGGTCGAGGCGAATCCCGGGCAGTTCTTGACCGGAGGCAGTCCAGACCAGCTACAGGAGAAGACCTGGAGCTTCGGAACCGGATGGGCGGTGACTTCCAATGGTTATGTGGTGACCAATCATCACGTCGTGGGGTCGGCAAAGGGCGATATCTTGCCGTCGCTTGCGGCTGACGGGAACGGGAATCCTTCGAGCCAGACGGCCTCCACGGTCAGTTCGATCGAGTCCGGCCTAGAGTCCATCGTCTACGGCACGACGCCGTTCACGATCAGTGACTCCGACGTGCCGGGTCTCGTGACCACTGCCGAGAATTGGTTGATCTCGACGGCCAAGTACTCCCAGTCGGACACCTATCGAGTCGGCGGTGGCGAGACGGATGCCGACATCAGCTACTCGTCGACTGCCGGCAGCGTGGCCAAGGTGGTAACCACATCGAAAGGAACCTGGCCCCAGGTCGACGTGGCCATCCTCAAGATCAACGCCCATGACCTTCCCGTGGTGCCACTCGGTGACGAGAGCACGCTACAGGTCGGGGACGCCGTCCATGCTCTGGGCTATCCCGGCGAGGCCAGCTTCGACACCGGTAACTCGTCCACGGCCCCGGTGACAGCCACGGTGACTAGTGGTCAGGTCACCAATCGGATCGGCATGGCCGGCGGGTTCGACGCCATCGAAACATCGGCAGCCATCAACCACGGAAATAGTGGGGGACCGTTGGTGGACTCCCAGGGTCGGGTCGTCGGTATCAATACGGCCCAGCCGACGACTCAAAGCGGTGGAACGTTTTCCTACGCCATTCCGATCTCCGTGGTGGAGACGTATCTGAAGCAAGCAGGGGTGCCGTACACACATCAGACCGCCAGCCCGGACCAGGCCACCTACGACCAGGCCATGCAGCTCATGCAGCAGTCGCATTACAAGGCGGCTGACGTGGACCTGCTGGATGCTCAGGCTGACGGACTGCAGACGCCGTACATCACGATGCACACGCAGATGGTGAATCAGGCGATTGCTGCGGGTGAGGACGTGCCCGTTCCAGCATCACCGATGCACTGGTTGATCTGGGCTGCGTTGCTGGCCCTGGTCGCCGGGGTAGTCCTCCTGGCCAGGTTCAGGCCGTTCATCAAGCGACTGACTTCCAGCGCGGCAGGGGACGGGGCATCAGCCGGAGGGGCAAATGCCATCCCGTCCGTCCCCCTGCCTGTCGATGACGAGCAACGTCATGACCAGGCCGGATCGTACGCTTCGTCCATTCCAGTTCCTGGAGGCTCGTCAACGGATTGTCAGACCACGGCACCGGACACCACGATCAGTGATGACCATTTGGCGCTGATTGCCGAATCCATCGATTCGAGCGAGTCCGTCCCGGGGCAGTTGCGGCAGCTCATATACCTCAGGGATGCCGAGGTGATCTCGGACGAAGAGTTCCAGTCGAAGAAGGTGGAACTCCTGTCCGGCATCTAAAGACCACCGTGGCAGTATTGGAGAGTCGGCCCCCGCCATGACAGGGGCCGACTCTTCAATTCGGAGCCATGTGGTGCATCGACCTGCCAGTCACGGATACATACGAAGGGCCGCAACGACTGGGGAGATCTGGGCGGAGCCGTCGGATCTGAGGGTGCCGGTCGCCCCAGGGGGCGATCCGCTGCCGCGGGTCTGCTGGCAGAAGGTGACCACCCATTTCCCGTGCAGAGTGTCAACCACTCGGGCTACGGTCGAATGTCTGAGCCAGGACGGACCGGCTCTGGGAAATCGAGGTGGAATGGGGTAACCATGCGATCGACACGGCGCGCCAAGGCGCTCACAACGGCGGCGGCCATTCTGGCCGCCCTCCCGGGACTCGCCCTGCTGGCTCCGGCCGGCTCCGCCCACGCCACCACACCGGTCCAGAGCCGGGTGTCCATCCAACCGAGCCCGACCCCGGCGTATCCCGGCGACGCCCCCGACCCGGACGTGCTCTACAACGCCGGGACCTACTTCGCCTTCACCACCGGCACCCCGCTCGGCAACCACATCCAGGCCCTCATCGACACCACGGCGAGTCCGGCCTCCGGATGGCGTTCGTACACCGGTCTGTCCTACGGATCCTCCGCCCTGCCGGCCACCCCGGCGTGGGAGACGGCCAACACCCAGACGTCGCCCGGGGTGTTCTTCTACGGCGGCCACTGGGTCATGTTCTACGACGCCTCGGTCAACCCCTACGGCGCCGACAGCGGGCACAGCTGCCTCTCGGTGGCCACCACCCCCACCCTCTCCCCGAGCGCCCCGGTGTTCACCGACTCCTCCACCGGTCCCCTCTACTGCGCGGCGGGGGGTGTGCTCGACCCGAGCCCCTTCATCGACCCGGCCACCGGGGCGGCGTACCTGCTGTGGAAGTCCAACGACGGCAGTTCGTCCGAGCCTTCGCAGGTGTTCTCGGTCCAGCTCAACGCCAGCGGCACCGGATTTGCCGGGACGCCGACCGTGCTGATCACGGTGGATCAGCCCCTCCTCCCGTGGGAGACCACCTTCGACAATCCCCAGATGGTCTTCGTGGACGGTAGCTACGAACTCCTCTTCTCGACCGGGAACTTCCTGTCGGCCAGCTACGCCCAGGCCCTGACCACCTGCAGCGGTCCCCTCGGACCGTGCCCGCAGCCCAACTCGGGACCGTTCCTCACCTCCTACGGGACTGTGGCCGGACCGGGGGGTGGCTCGCTCTTCACCGACGCCTCGGGCAACTGGTGGCTGGGCTATGCCGGTTGGCCCAGCAACTGCACCAACTACTCCTGTGGGGCCGTGCGGAGCCTCTTCGTGGCTCCGATCGCCCTGGGCAACGGCCTCCACGTGCCGTGCAACCCCCCGTCGGGCCTACCGTCCGGCTACCGGTTCACGGCCAGTGACGGGGGCGTCTTCAGTTTCGGCAACCTTCCCTTCTGCGGGTCCACCGGAGGCATCACCATCAACCAGCCCGTGGTCGGCATCGCCGACAACGGTGATGGCGGTGGCTACTGGACCGTGGCCCGGGACGGGGGAGTCTTCGCCTTCGGCGATGCACCGTTCCTGGGCTCGATGGGTGGGAGCCACCTCAACCAGCCCATCGTGGGCATGGCGGCCACGCCCGACAGCGGTGGCTACTGGCTGGTGGCCTCCGACGGCGGCATCTTCTCCTTCGGTGACGCCGCCTTCCACGGCTCCACCGGGGGCATGCACCTCAACCGGCCCATCGTGGGCATGGCCGCCACGCCCGACGGCCGCGGCTACTGGTTGGTGGCCTCCGACGGCGGCATCTTCAACTTCGGTGACGCCGTCTTCCACGGCTCCACCGGGGCCATGCACCTCAACCAGCCCATCGTGGGCATGGCCGCCACGGCCACCGGCCGGGGCTACTGGCTGGTGGCCTCCGACGGCGGCATCTTCACCTTCGGCGATGCCTCCTTCCTCGGCTCGATGGGCGGGAGCCACCTCAACCAGCCCATCGTGGGCATGGCCGCCACGGCCACCGGCCACGGCTACTGGTTGGTGGCCTCCGACGGCGGCATCTTCGCCTTCGGGGACGCCCCCTTCGACGGGTCGACCGGGGCCATGCATCTCAACCGGCCCATCGTCGGGATGGCCTCCACACCCCTTCCTCCCCGCTGACGGACCGGTAGCGGCCCCTCGTACGGGCCGCCACCCGCCGCTTGTCACCGAGTCCGAACCTCACTGGTCACCGTGACCAGGGCCACAGCGCCGGCAACCGGTGGCGGCTTCAGGCTATGGATTTCCCGGCACAGCAACGGCGAGGTTCAGGGCACAGCCCGAAACCCACTATGTGCTCCTCCGCGAACGAGTTGCCCTCGTCTACCTTCCTGTGGACCTCGCTCGCATAGCTCGCAGCACGCCCAAAACGTGGAGTTTGGGGCCTTCCCTCGATCGTCCCCGGTCGGCTAGTTGGACACCTGCTGTTCCGTGGGCTTCGCCGAGCCTGGACGATCGCCGCGGCTACGGTCTGGTGGTGTGATCCGATTCGCCGACTGCGAGTTGAACCTCGACCGAATCATCCTTCGACGGGATGGCGTGGAGATCCGGATCGAACCTCAGGTATTCGACGTGCTCGCCTACCTGGTCGAGCACCGCGGCGCGGTCGTGCGCAAGGAGGAGCTGCTCGACGCCATCTGGGGTGACCGCTTCGTGAGTGAGTCAGCGCTGACGACGCGGATCAGGGCGGCCCGTCAAGCTGTCGGCGACGACGGCAACCAGCAGTTGATCATCCGGACGGTGCACGGCAAGGGATACGAATTCATCGCCGTCGTGGAGGAGGTGGAGGAAGGTCAGACCGCCACCCCACTGGGCCCCGTAGCGACCGGGACGTCGATCGGCGTCCGTGTGCAGCCGTTGATCGGCCGCGAGATGTTGCTGGAGCAGCTGGCGGAGATGATCGGCAACCACCGGCTGGTCACGCTGGTGGGCCCCGGTGGCGTCGGGAAGACCTCGCTCGGGATGGAGCTGGCCCGCACTGTCAGTGGCCAGTTCGAGGACGGCGTCCACGTCGTGGAGTTGGTGGGCATCGTCGATGAGGACGCCACGGCCCCAGCTCTCGCTACCGCCATCGACGTCAGCCTGCGGAAGTCAAGCTCGATCGACGATGCCATCGTCGATCTGCTGCGCCCCCGGCACAGCCTGCTGGTACTCGACAACTGCGAGCACCTGATCGAGCCGGTGGCCGAGCTGGTGGCACGAATCCTCCGCGAGGCACCCACCATCTCGATCGTCGCCACCAGCCGCGAACCGCTGGCGGTGGCCGGTGAGCGGATCTGGACTGTGGACCCGCTGCCGACCGGACCCGAGGAGCTGATCGACTCGGAGTTGGTGCCCGGCCAGTTGGCAGAGTTCCCCGCCGCCGCCCTCTTCGTCGCTCGTGCCAAGGCCGCCGACCCGTCGTTCGTGCTCGATAAGGCAACGGCACCACTCGTGGTCGAGATCTGTCGACGGCTGGACGGGATCCCGCTGGCGATTGAACTGGCGGCGGCGCGGGCCCGTTCGATCGGTGTGGCCGAAATCGCCCGGCGCCTGGACCAGCGCTTCGGCGTCCTTAAGGCGATGCGGAGGGGGAGCGATCCCCGGCACCGCACAATGCACGACGCCATCAGCTGGTCCTACGACATGCTGGAGCCCGGCGAGCAGGCGCTCTTCGCCGCGCTGTCGGTCTTCGCCGGATCCTTCGACTTGCGCTCGGCAGAGGCAATGGCACCAGGAGGCGACGTTCTCGACCTACTCACGCGGCTCACCGAGCGCTCCATGCTGTCTGTGCGTCCACAGGCTGGTGGTTCGACCCGCTACGAGCTACTCGAAACCCTCCGGGCCTACGGACGCACGCGCCTCACCGATGCGCAGGCGGCTGAGCTGTTCAGCGCCCACGCCAAACACTTCGCCGCCGAGGCCGAAGCCGTCGAGGCGGAGCTAGGTGGGCCGGGAGAGAGCCAGGCGATCGACTGGGCTGAGTCCTCGCTGGCCGACCTCCGATCCGGACAGCGCTTTGCCCTCGACCTTGGGGCCTTCGACGTCACCTTCAGCCTCATCACCTCAATCCGCGAGTTCGCCATGCGGGCGATGCGCTACGAGGTCTTTGCGTGGGCGGACTCCGCCTGCCAAGCGGAGGGTGCGCTCGACCACCCGCTGGCTCCCCTACTCACCGGGGTACGGGCCTACGGTGCATGGGTGCGGGGGGAGTTCGATCTCGCCATAGCACTGGCCGAAGAGACGCGTCGCCTCGAGCGCCAGCTGTCGGTCTTCCCCAGCGGTCTGGCCGAGCGAACCCTCGGCAACGTGCTGTATTTCGTGGGCGACTCGAGGATGGGTCATGCTGAGGCACTCCGCCAGATCGAGCTGGCGGAGGACTCCGGCAATCGGTCGCGGCTCGTCCACGCCTGCTACATGGGGGCGGTGGGACACAGCTCGAACGGTGACTACGACGGGCCAACGCCCTGGTTGAGCGAGCCCACCAACTGGCATTGCAGACGGCTTCACCGACAGACCTGGCCTCTGCGGAAGTCGCTCGCGGGTTCGCCAGCAGAACCGAGGACGTGGCGCTGGAGGCGTTCAGCGAGGCCGCCCGGATCGCCGGCGCCGTCGGCAATCGCTGGATGCACGCGTTCGCCTTCACCGAGGCGAGCGGGCTACTGGTCTCCCGGGGCGAACTCAAGGCCGGGTGCGCAGGCCTCGCCGACATGGTCGGGGTCTGGTACCGGGCCGGAGACTGGTCGCAGCAGTGGCACACGTTGTCGCGGTGTGTGATTGCCCTGGATCGGATCGGTCAAGCCGAGCTGGCGATCGAGTTGCTCGGTGCGATCGAGATGCACGCCATGGTCGGTGTCGCTCCGATGTCGAGCATCCTGCACGATCTCGTATTTGCCACCAGGGGCCAACTCGTGGACTCGGTGGGCTCGGAGCGTGCCAGCGAACTACTGGCGGCCGGTGCCACCATGTCCCGTCGAGGACATCGTGCTGCGCACCCGACGTGCGCTCATTGAGCGCCGGCTGAACCTGGCGTCAATGCGATGTCCGGGAACGTATGCGTGCGACGTCGTCCAGGTACTTGACGAGGTGATGGCAGAGCTCGGCCGAGTCGCAGCCCAACCCCGCCAGTAGATTTGAACGACGCCGCCGCAGGAAGGGGAGACCGAGCAGGTAGAGGCCGGGCATGCAGGCCACACCGCCGTCGTGATCGACGCCACCCCGGCGACCGAGAGCACGCGGATCCAGCCAGCCGTACGAGGGGCGGAAGCCGGTCGCCCAGATCACCGCCGCGAATCCCCGCAGATCCAGCTCGGTTGGCACCTGCGTGAGGACGGTCGGACTCGGCTGCGTGGCCGGGCCGACGAGACCGGCCATGTCCTGCTCGTAGACCCATTCGTCGATTCGTCGCAGGAGCCGGGCCTGCTTCAGATCGGCATTGGCAATGAGGCTCCCGAGCCCTCCGGAACAGAGGGCGGTCGTGCCGCGGATCGCCATCAGGCGCCCCACGAGCTGGACACCGAGGCCCTGCAGGGAGGGGAGGTCGACCTCCCGCCTGTCATCGCTTCCGACCACCTGCACCGATGCGTGACGACGGGCACGATCGAGGTCCTCCACCTCGTTCCAACGCTCGTCGAGCTGGCCGATCCGGTCCAGCCACCGGTAGATGTCCCAGCCCCGGTACGTACGTGGTAACCGAACGTGCTCGCCGATGGAGATCGTAACGTCGCGGCCCGCTCGTCGGAGCTCGTCGGCGATCTGCACCCCTGACGCTGACGCTCCGACCACCAGGACGCGGCCGCGGCCGTCGATCTGGGCTGGCCGCCGGTAGGACAGGGAGGTGATTTGTTGCACTGCGTGGGGGAGATCCGACGCCAAGGCCGGGACACGAGCCTCACTCGACCCGCCCGAGGCGGCGACCACCGCATGGCAACGCCAGATTCCTTCAGTCGTGCGAACTTCGAAACCGGTGCCGGTGTGACACGCCGCCTCGACCTCGATTCCCGTGCGTAGGGGTGGGTCGAACGAGCGGCGGTAGTCCTCCAACGTCGCTACGGTCTCGGCCGCGGTCATGTACCCGTCAGGGTCGTTGCCCTCGTACCGTGCGCCGGGCAGCGCGGTCATCCAGTTCGGGGTCAGTAGGCGGAGCGAGTCCCAGCGCTCCGTTCGCCACGACTGCGCCACCTCTCCCCGTTCGAGCACCACATGGTCGACGCCGGCCCCGGTGAGGTGATGGCTCATAGCGAGACCACCGGGGCCGGCTCCGACGACCACGACCGACGTGTGCACTTCAGGCGCTCCGTCGCCGGTGGCGCGGTCAGGCCACCGTTACCTGTACGGTCGTCGGATTGGTCACGATGTCGAAGACAGCGGAACGCTTCTGGGACTGCGCCACGATGGCCTCGATGTCAGCCCGGCTGGCGTCGGCGTCGATGTCGTACGTGACATCGATGCGTTCGAAGCCGTTGCGGACATCGGCGTCGATACCGAGGATACCCTGAAGGTCCATGTCGGCCTGAACAGTTGCGGTGACCGAGCGCAGCTGGATGCCGCGGTTGGTGGCCACGGTGGCCACACCGGCGGTGAGGCAGGAGGCCAGCGCCCCGAGGACGATCTCGGGAGGGGTCGCACCGTTGTCCTCCGACGCGAACACCTCGGGGTGGTCCGCCTCGATGGTGTACGCCTGCCGGTGGGAGTGCTGCTCGCCCAGACCGGAGAAATCGGTAACGGTCGAACGGCTGTGCGTGCCGTTCACCCACTCGCAGCGGGCACGCCACTGGAACTGCGCCGCCTCGGGCGCATCCGTCAGCGCCTGCCGGGCGCCTCGGAGCGCCTCGATGTTGACGCCATTGTCGACGGTGGGGGCTTCGGTCTGGGTCATGTCGGGTCCTCTCGGTCCGTGGGCGGCGGCGGGCTGTCGCCGCTAACTCCACTATGCGGCGATTGCCGCCCCCAGGTCATGAAGACGAGGTGGTTATCAGCGTGGCGATCGGCCTCCAGGAAATCTTCACCGAATCTTCAAGACCTCGTTCGGGGCATCGCCGCATGATGGTTCCATGGCACCCCGCTACGACGACCCGCCTCCCCACCGGCCCACAGGTGGGAGGAGGCCGGGGAAGCGTGGGGGAGCAGGGCACTCGACTGGTCCTGCCTCTACGAGCACTACTCGCTCGACATGCTCGTGGCGCTGTTCCCCCGGCTCGGGGTCGGTCCCGACATGTCGCTCCTCGACGTGGCCTGTGGATCGGGATTGGCGGTGCGCGTCGCGGACGGAATGGGTGCCGATGTGGCCGGCATCGACGCAGCCGCCGAGCTCGTGGTGGTGGCGGGCGAGCGCACGCCCACCGCCGACCTACGGGTCGGATCGATGTTCGCGCTGCCTTGGCCTGATGAAAGCTTTGACGCGGTCATCTCCGTGAATGGCATCTGGGGCGGCTGCGGCGCGGCCCTGGACGAGGCCTACCGGGTACTCCGACCCGGTGGTCTCGTCGGCATCAGTTTCTGGGGACAGGGACCACCCCTCGACATCCGCGAGGTGTTCAAGGTATTCGCCTTTCACGCACCCGAACAGCACCGCGGCTCGATGCGACGCCTCAACGACATCGCGGTGCCAGGCATCGCCGAGGACATGCTGGAGACGAGCGGCTTCTCGGTCCTCGAACGCGGAGGTCGTGTCTCCACGATGGAGTGGCCGGACGCCGATATCGCCTGGAGGGCAGTCTCCAGCGTGGGACCGGCCGTTCCCGCGCTGCGCTCCAACGATTCGGCGGTCATGCGCGACGCCGTGCTCGCAGCCCTTGAGCCGTGCCGGGATCCGGGCGGCGGGTATCGCACTCGCAGCGACCACCAGTTTGTGGTGGCGAGAAAGCCGCCAATACGGGATACCTCGACGACGAAGGCCTGAGCCTCGTGCGACACCAGAATGGTGCCGGTCAATGGGAGACACCGATGCCGTTCTGGCGTGGGAGCCGCCAGAAGGAAGAGACTGACCCGAGCGCCTACTGGTTGGTCTTGACCGCAGCCCGCAGTTGGGTGGGGGAGGTAATCGATGTTCCCAAGGTGACAACGGTCGATGCGGTGACGGCGGCCGGCTCGATCTGGAGATAGACGTTTCCCCCGATTCCCGGCACCACCGTCGACGTCACGGTGGTGGTGGAGCCCTTGGCCAGGGTGCCACCGGCCTGTGTGCCCGCCCCTCCGCTGCACTTGGCCGAGGCCCAGGCCACGGCGCAGGCGAACACCGTGAAGGTGGGTGAACCGGATGCCGGCGTGGAGATGGTCACCTTGTAGCTGATGGCGGCCAGGGCGATGGTACCGGTGTTGGTGATGGTCGAGTTCTGGTCGGTGTTGGTGGTGAAGGTCATCGATGTGGTGGCGGCCGTGGCCGTCCAGGATCCGCTCACGACGCTCTCACTCTTCTGCGCCGTTCCCTTGCCGGCGGTTGCACCGGCGGTGGTGGGGATGGCGGTCAGGAGGCCGAGCAGGACGGCCGCGGCGGCGACCGTCCTGCCCAGCTGGTGGGGGAGAAGACCCATCACTACTCTCCGGACTCCTACTGATTGGTGGCGACGCCAGTCCGCTGCTGTTCGGTGAACGTGTAGGCGAGCGTCGTGGACAGGCCCTGGATGGTGGGCGTGGGAGCGACTCCGTTGGTGGAGGTCTCGTTGCCCACCAGGCCCAGACTCACCTGGACGTGCGCAACCTGCCCGGTGGCAGCCAGAAGTGCGGGGACGTTGGAGAGGGCCACTGCGGTCCCGCCGTGTTCATGGTGCTGATCTGGGTCGAGGCCAGGATGGAGGTGGTGGTCCCCGAGCAGACACCGGTGGCGAGCGTCCAGGCCACCGAACACTGGGTGGCCGTGACGGTGAGTCCTTCGCCGGCGGCTGTGCCGTTGGTGAGGGCGTTGGCCGGCGTGCCGGCCACCCACAGCGTCATGCCGGCGGCGGAGGCCAACGTCCCGGTGTTGTTCAGATTGACGTAGACGTTGTCGGTATCGCCGGGGGCCATCTTTCCGGTGAAGTTGGAGAATCCGGCCCCCACATCGGCACTGAGGGTCAGATTGAGTGTGCCCGAGGTGACCGCTTCGGACCCGGTGGCAACGCCGGACAGAGCCGCATAGACGCCCGCCGTGGTCAGCAGACCCACGGATACGGCGAAGAGCCCGGCCACCACTGCCCTGCCGTGGCGTCTGGGCTTGAGTCGGGAGTGTCGGTGCTGGTTCATCGGAATCTCTTTCTTATTGGTAGGTGAATGGATTTGATGGAAACGTGGTCGATGGATTGATGGGGAAGGGATGGTCAGATTGCTGTGTAGTGGACAGCTGCCTGTGGTCGAAGAATCCGACGGACGCCACTCACGGCGACGGTGAGGCCCCCGACGACCAGGAGCACCAGTTGGATCGGCCCTCGAAGTCCGACCATGAGGCGGCCCAGCCAGGGGACGGTCCCCACCACTTCGGGCACAGTGGGCGATGTCAGCTGCGCATGCCAGGGGTCGGCGGCCTTGTTGGCGTCACCCTTGGTGGTGATGGTGGGACGGGTGGGGCTTCCGCTCACCGACACGATCCGGTGGGCGAACTCAGCGTGCTCGCCCGGAGGGACGAACAACACGATCATCCCCTTGTGGAGATCCGTCACTGCTACCGGTCTGGTCACGAGAAGGGCGCCCGGCCCGTAGGTGGGGACCATGCTGCCGGTGAGGACCGGTCGAACTTCGACGTGGAAGATGAGCACGGCCACGGCCACGGCCGAACAGGCCACAGTCATGGCTACCGCCGTGACCAGGGCGAGCCCGGTCATAAGTCGATGACGAGGTGCCTGTGCACCCGTAGTAAATGCATTCACCTGTCAAACTTCGACGCGCTGTCGGCTGACCTTGAGAGAATTCGTCAACAGGTGTTGCGCAACCATACGTGCGCAACCGCGGTTACCATTACTCCCCACCAAAGTCGGTCGACCGGACCGTCTCGAGCCAGGACCATTCGACCACCCGTCAAGGGGGCGGAATGGGCGCCAGCCCTACCTCACGACGCGCACCGATCTGAGCAGGCGACCTCTCCCGAACGGTGGACAGCCCTGGGCTGCAGCGACTGTCATGGCTATCGCCCCGCCGACTACGAGGATTCGCGTGCCTCCCGCACCAACCGGCTGGCCAACTGGCGAGAGATGCCGAGCTCACGGGCGATGTCGCCGATGGACTTTCCTTCGGCCAAGGTGGGAAGCAGAAACGCCGTGCGCATCTGATGACGGGCATGCTCATAGTCGGCCAGCATCTCGGTGGTGGACCGGCGCAGTTCGGAGGTGGATCCGCCTGCCGCCGCCACCGCCTCGGAGATGGGGACGCCGCGTTGGAGGGCGGCGATCATCTTCCGACCGGTCCGTTCGGTGGTGACCAGATGGCGTCGTAGGGCTGCGGACGCGTCCAGTGACTTCTCAATGCTGGCGATGGCACGTTGGTGGTCGGTCATGGTGGGCTCCCCGATCGATGTCCGTGGGCCCAGTTAACTCAGGTCCGGCCGCGATGGTGGTGGACCCTCGCCACCGCGGCACGAATCGACTGACTCCTGGGAAGATGTGGAGTGAACACCGCAACCAACTGCACCCGAACCGGGTCCCCGGCCAAGAAATGGCCAGGTCCAAGGTCCTTTCGGGTCCAAATGTCTATCTCGTCGCTCCGTCGCACACGCCGCACTCCGCTCCGGCCACCTTGGCCCAGCACCGGTCGGGTTCCGAGGCGTGAGGGGTGTAGTAGCCGGGGCAGGAGCGACCTTCCGGTTCCTCGGTACAGAAGGCTACGGTCCCCTGGGCGTGGACCACGAGACGGCCGGGACATGTCTGTTGATCATGCGCCACGGCGGCAATCCTACGCGCCTGCCGGCCCGAGGTGTCAACACGTGTTGACACTGATCTCGGTCCGGACCGCTCCCTCCGTTGCTCGGCCGCAGGCGTCACGTCTGCCGGGGGCAAAGGGTCGATCGTTGCGGCCTCTACAGGCGCCACCGCGCCTGTGCCTCTCGGGCATCCTTGGCGTAGCGAGCGGCCAGCTGACGGGAGAATCCGTACTGTCTTCCCAGCTCGGAGATGGACACCCCCTGCTCGAGACTGACGGCGAAGACGTAGAGGCGAATCTCGTGCCTGGCCTCTTCCACCTGCTTGAGGGCATCGTTCATCACGGACCGGGTCTCGGACGGGAACGCGGCAGCCAGTGCCGTGGCGACGTCGGCACCCTCTTCCAAGAGTTTGATGGATCGCCGGGAGACTTTCTCCACGAATCGGGTGCTATGGCGGAGATTGGCGAGGGCCTGATTCAGATCCTCAACCAACCGGGCAGCGGTGCTGGAGGTGAGGTTGGCATCGCTGCCAGTAATTTTTGGATCGGACATACCCGGGAGGATATTGGTTACCGGGGGGTAACTAGGGTCAGGGCCGTCTGGGGGCCGTCATCTTCGGTCGGTTCCATCCCAGCTCCCTGCGACCGATCCGGCAAGCCAGGTGGAGTGGATTCTCCTGGTTACGGGCCTTTATATGGTTGTTCCTAGAGATATTGGAAGACTGTAGATACCTTCTCAGCAGGGGAGTCGCCCTTCGCCGATGGAGGTTTACTCGGAGATCTCCGAAATTAACGCCATGTTGGTGTTTAGTGGTGTTGTGGGAAGAACGCAGATCTACCTGGGCGACGTTGAGATAGAACTCCTCGATCGTGAGAGTCGAGCTACCGGCGCGTCGCGGCCCGAGCTGGTCCGACGGGCCGTGCGCCGCTCCCTCGGCGAACCGTCCGCCTCGGAACGGCTAAGGGCGCTGATGGCCAGCGCCGGATCGTGGTCGGGCCGGACCACGACCGGAGCGGAGTATGTGGATGCTGTTCGAGGCGATCTGCACGAGCGGCTCGATGGTGGCGGCCTGGCCTGAAGTCAGCGGCGTCGCCGTCGGCCATCTGGGTGGCGTTCCCGCCGCCCTTGAGCTGCTCACTCGGCTGATCGGCGAGGGGGGAGCCGATCATGGTCAGCGAGGTTGTGCGATTCGAGCTGCTGGCCGACGTGGGGGACCGCACGGCCGGGGCCCTGGCCCGCCAACACCGACGTGCGCACAGCGGTATCGATGCTGCCGACTACCTGATCGCAGCCACCGCCATCGTCCTCGAGGCCGAACTGCTCACCATGAATGTCCGTCATTTCCCGATGCTGACCGGACTCCGTCCTGCCTACTGACAAAAGTTCAGCCCGCCGGGATCAGATCGGCGCCGGTGGCACGGGCCAGATAGGCGTGGGTCTGGTCAGCCGGCATGGGCGGGGAGAAGAGGTAGCCCTGGATGTGGGTGCATCCCAGTTTGATCAGGGCGTCCCGTTGGGCCGGGAGCTCGACCCCTTCGGCGGTGGTCTCGAGGTGGAGGGTGGTGGCCAGCTGCATGATGGCGTTGACGAAGCCCCAGCCCTGGTCGTCCTGGACGAGGTTGTCGACGAAGCGCTTGTCGATCTTCAGGATGTCGATGGGCAGGTCGGCCAGGGCGGCGAACGACGAGTAGCCGGTGCCGAAGTCGTCGATGGCCACCCGCACCCCCAGCACCCGCAGAGCATCGAGAGTCCTGATGATGTGGGCCGACTCCGAGGCCAGAACGGACTCGGTGACCTCCACGATCAAGGCGCTCGACTCGAGTTCGGCGCCGGCCAGCGCCTCGGTGACGTGCTCGATGAAGTGGGGATGGGCCAGCTGCAGGCGTGAGGCATTGACGGAGATGCTGGGGAGCCGGGTCAGCCCGCTGGTGTGCCACCGCCGGGTCTGGCGGCAGGCTTCGACCAGTACGGCCCGGCCCAGTTCGATGATGAGGCCGGACTCCTCGGCCAGGGGGATGAACGTGCTGGGGGAGACGAAGCCCCGGGTCGGGTGCAGCCATCGGGACAGAGCCTCGAAGGAGGTCACCTCCCCGGTGCGGGTGTCGATGATGGGCTGGTAGTACACGGAGAGGGCACCGTCCCTGATCGCACCCCGGAGGTCCTGGTCCAGGCTCATGCGCTCGACGGCGGCGGCGTGCATGTCGGCCCTGAACACCCGGTAGCAGCCCTTTCCTTCCCGCTTGGCCTGGTACATGGCGGCGTCGGCGTCGGACAGGAGCCGGTCGGCCTTGGTATCGCCGTCGACGGTGAGGGCGATGCCCACGCTGGCCCCTATGGCCACCTCCTGGCCGGGGAGTTGCAACGGCTCGACCAGAGCGTCGAGCACATGCTGGGCCACCGTGCCGGCCTGGTCGGCGGCCCCGAGGGTGTCGACCAGGATGGCGAACTCGTCGCCGCCCAGCCGGGCGATGGTGTCCGAGCCCCGCAGCCGGGCCCGGAAGCGGTCGGCCACGGCGATGAGGAGGGCGTCGCCCACCAGGTGGCCGAGGCTGTCGTTGACATTCTTGAACTCGTCGAGGTCCACGATCATCACCGCCACGCACCCGGCGATCCGGGTCCGCCGGGCCAGGGCTTGCTCCAGCCGGTCATTGAACAGGGCCCGGTTGGACAGCCCGGTGAGCGGGTCGTGCAGGGCCTGGTGGCGGATGGCGTCCTCGGCCCGGAAGCGCACGGTGGCCGAGAACACGATGCCGGCCAGGGCCTCGACGAACTGCTCGTCGTCGCGCCGGAAGGGCTCGTCGTTGAAGATCTCGATGTGGGCCACCGGGTGCTGGGGGTCGCCCACCGGCAGCCGGAACCGGGGCAGCTCGCCACCGGCCCCAAGGCCGTCCTCGACGAAGGTTGCGTCCACGTCGGATCCGTCCGGGCGGTCGTCGCCCTCGGGGGACTCGACCACCGGGATGATCCGGCAGTGACCGGGGATGCAGGATGGCGGTGATGGCAATCGTGACCGAGGTGAGCGCGGCTCCGAGGGTGGTGGCCTGGAGAACTTCCCGGCCCAGATCGGAGATGGCCGTCTCCCGCTCGAGCCGGGTCCGGCGCTCGGTGACGTCCTTGGCGTTGAGAACGATGCCTTCCACGGCCGGGTCGTCGAGCAGGTTGGTGGCCAGACCCTCCAGCCACACCCACTGTCCGGACCGGCGGAGGACCCGAAAGGAGATCTCGGTCGCCGCCCCCGGGCTCTGGGTGGACTCGACGATGGCCAGGCGCAGCTGCTCGACGTCGTCCTTGTGGATCAGCTCCCCGTTGAGTACCCCGAGCAGCTCCTGGGGCTCGTAGCCGAGGACCTGGGTGCACGACGGGCTGGCATAGGTCACCGCTCCGTCCTTGTCCATCGAGAACACCAGGTCCGAGGAGCTCTGGACCAGGGCCCGGAACCGCCGCTCGCCGCTTTCGGTCAGCGAGGCGGCCTTCTCCTTTTCGGTCAGCGCCGATTGGAGCGAGCGGTAGGAGAAGGCGATGCCGATGGCCACCAGGACGGCCAGCCCGTGGACTTCGGGCACGGGGATGAGCGATGGCGCCCAACCGAGGGCGATGGACGCCTCACCGACGGCCAGACAGGTGAGGGTCCAGGTCAGCACGGCCCGGTGGGAGGAGGAACCGGCTAGGGCCAACGACTCCTGGCCGACCAGGACCAGCCCGATGGCCAGGGCCGGGCCCCAACCGGTGGCGTAGATCACGGCGGTCACCAGGACGACCTGGGTTCCGATACGGGCGTGAAGGCGGAGCCGGTTAGGGGACCGGTCCCACCAGAAGCCGGCGAGGGTGGAGGCCAACTGTCCGACCACCAGGATGAGGGGGATGAGCCAGATGGGCGACGGGGACACCAGGTGGAGCTGCTGCAACGCCACGATGGCCACGGCGGCCAGTGGCCCCATGAACAGCATCTCGGCGAAGTGCGCTCCACGGGACTCACCCGAGACGAGCCGACGCAGACTCTCCAGTCCCATGGGACCTTATCGACCAGGTCAGAGGCACCCTTGAGGCCGCCGGTACCGGGAGGCACGGGTCGAACGGCAGGCAGGGGGGCGGGTGTTCGGGCCGGACCGGCGCGCGTCGCCACGATCCCAACGAGCCGAACTCGGCATCCGACACGCGATCGTGCCTGGGAACGGCCCGGTTACGTCGCCCCGTCACGTGCGGGGGGCGAGCGATCCCCGACCCCCAAGTCCGGGATCCATCGCTTCATGAAGACATCGAACATGGGCACGGTGAAGTCGATCTCCCCCCAACGGGGGGAGTAGCACAGCGCCTTCTTCAGCAGGCCGTCACGGGTGGGTCCGAGGGCGGTGGCTTTCTTGCCCAGCAACTCGGCCACCCGGACCGAGCGGACCGGTCCCGGTCCGAGCTCGGCCATGGCCCGGAGGTAGGCCCGTTCGGGGTCACTGGTCCGTCCCGTCCGCACGCGGAAGAAGCCGTCGTCGAGCTGGGCGGTGGCCACGGGGATGCTGCGCTCGAGGTCGTCGAGGGTGATGGCGTCGGGACCCTCGGCCACGTCCCAGGCCGCTTTGCCGAACTCCTGGAGGAAGTAGGGGTAGCCCCGGGTCACGTCGATCAGGCGCATGAGGGCCTCGCCCGACCACCGCACGCCTTCGTCTGTGGCCGGTGACTCGATGGCTTCGAGGGTCTGGTCCCGATTCAGTGAGCCGATGACGGGAAAGGTGAAGATGCGCTCGGCGTAGGACTTGGCCTCACCGGTGAGGGTGGCCAGGGAGGGGAGCCCGGCGCCGGCCACGGTGATGGGCAGTCTCAGCTGGGTGGCCCGGTGCACTCCCATCACCAGGGCTTCGATCACCGGCCGTCGCACGTACTGGAGCTCGTCGATGGTGATCAGGACACCGGTACCGTGGTCGCGGGCCACCTCCCCGAGCTCCACGAAGAGTCCGGCCAGATCGGTGGCCAGGTCGCCGGAGTCGGCGGGGCCGTGGACGGCGTCGACATCGATGCTCAGCTCGGGCCCGTCGGGGAGCCGGACGCTGAAGGCCTTCAGGATCCCGAGGGCCCGGCGGATCCGCTCGCCGATGCGACGTTTGGCGTCCATGGACAGGAGCACCCGTCGGAAGGCCGCGGCCAGTCGAGAGGTCAGGTCACCGTCGTCGGAGACCTCGATGTGCTCGTGGAAGTAACCCCGGGCATCGGCCAGCTGTTCGAACTCGTTGAGCAGGACGGTCTTGCCCACACCCCGCAGCCCGGTGAGCATCTGGCTTCGGCCGTCCCGACCCAGCAGGAGACGTTGCAACGAGATGTCCATGGCCTCGATCTCCCGCTCCCGGCCCACCAAAGCGGGGGGACGGGTGCCGGCCCCGGGGCTGTAGGGGTTTCGGACCGGGTCCATGGCCGGAGTCTAGCAATAACATGCCAGTTATACGGAGATTCCTATAGACCCTGGCAAATGGTAGAGGATGCCTGTGAACAGGTAAAAGAGAAACGGCGAGCGATTGGCTGGTGATCTCGCCCTGTTCATGGTTGGTGACGCGGCGATGGGGACCCGGCACCGTACAATCCGTCGATGACGGTCGAGGCCACCTTCGCCCCACCCCGGGCGGCCAGTACCGGTCACCGCCACAGCCGGCCCAAGCGCCAGCTGCCCCTGTGGATCGCCGTGATCCTGTGGATCATCGTGGCCGGCCTGGCCGTGGTGGCGGGCATGCGGCTGTTCGCCTGGGACTCGGTCGACCGTGTTCGCCATCCTGAACACGGTGACCGCCTTCGTCTACCTGCCGGCGTGGATCGTGGTGGTCGTCGCCGGCGTGGGGAAGCGGTACGTGCTGGCCGCTGCCGCCCTGGTCATCGTGGTCCTGCAGGTCGTCTTCATGCTTCCCGAGCTCACCGCGGCCCAGCCGCTACCGGCCTGGGCCACTGACGCGCCGTCCATCAAGCTCTTCGACGCCAACGTCTATGACGTGAACCCTTCGATGGCCGGGTACGCCACCGAGATCAAGGCCTACCAGCCCCAGATCCTGACCATGGAGGAGGCCACCCCTCCGGACGTCACCCAGCTCAAGGCCAGCGGGGCCCTGGCCAACCTCCCCTACACCGTGCAGATCAAGCGGTACGACCCGCAGGGCCTTCTTCATCGCCTCGAAGTACCCACTCACCGGCGTGAGCGTCTCGTACCTCTATGACGAACCGCTCATCGTGAAGATGACGGTGCAGCTTCCGACCGGCCCGCAGCCATTGTGGGTGGTCCACACCACCGCTCCGGTGCCGGCGTCGTTCTCGATGTGGAAGGGGGAGGTGGCCGACATCAACCAACAGCTGCGTCTCCGCGGCGCGGCCGGGCTGCTGTTGGTCGGGGACTTCAACAGCACCTGGGGCAACAAGGGCTTCCGCCAGATCCTGGCCGCGGGGATGACCGACGGGGCCGCCGCCCGGGCCCGGCCCTTCCAGATGACCTGGTCGCAGACCAAGCCGATCATCCCGCCGTTGGTCCGTATCGACCACGTGCTCACCGGTTCAGGGGTGGCCGTCACCACCATCGGCACCGACAACGGGCCCGGCAGCGACCACCGCGACGTGCAGGCCACGGTGGCCTTCCGCCTCTAGCGCCGGGCTAAGACGCCCGAAAGGCGCCGGGCCGCCTGGACGAGCCGAGGCGCCGCCGGAACCTCGCATCACAACCCGAACGCCGCCCGTAGGTCCGGAGCCGCTGCCGCGTTCCTCAGGAGCGGGACCCCGGCGTTGTCCTCGAGCCACCGCGTCAGTGAGTAGTGGTTGTAGGCGCCCGTCACCACCACGTGGCTGAGACCGGGGTCGATGGCCACGAACTGTACGTCGTTGCCCTGGGTGGAGTCGTCCTCGTCGAAGGTCACGATGATGGTGAGGTTGCCGGAGGTGTAGTCGGGACCGGCCATGATGATCGGGAGCCACTGCCCCAGCCAGGCGTCGGCCTGAGCGGGAGTCCCGTCGTGGGCGTCGTCATTGAGGTTGGGCGTGATCTCGCCGGTCACCGGGAGGCCACCACTGTTGATGTCGTTCAGGAGGTTGCCGGCAGTGGTGGTCCCGAGGGGTACGTCGTTGGCATTGCACTCGGCCTGATCGGTGGAGTCAGTGAAGTAGGGCCACGGTCCGTGCCTGGCCACGTAGGCCCCGCTGCTTGACGTCTGGCAGTTGGTGGTCATCGACTCCTGGTAGGCCTTGGCCGTCTCACCGGCGGCAATGGTCTGGCTCCACACGGTCGGGCCGGCCGGCTGGCAGCTCGGACCGACGGAGCAGTCCGAGGTGATGCCCTGGTTGTCGCCGCTGAAGATGGCCACGTAGTTGGGCAGGCTGGGGTGGCCGATGGCGGTGTAGTTGGTGGCCTGCCCGTACTGGTCGGCGTAGCTGGTCAATGTCGGCATCTGCGACAGCGACTCGGCCTGACTGTGATTCTCCTCCATGATCACCAGAACCTTGTGACCCGAGCTTTGCGGGGGCGATGTCGTGGTGGTCGGCGCAACCGTGGTACTCGTGGGCGGAACGGTGGTCGACGTCGTGCTGGTCGTCGAGGTGCTGCTGGGCGGAGTGGTCGATCCCGTCGTGGTGGTTGCCGCTCCTGTCGTCGTGGTGGTGTTGCTCACGGGCGGCGTGTACACGATGTCGAGCACGGGGGCGTTGTCGGGAAGTCCGGAAAGATGGGCGATGAGCCCGGGTTGGGAGTAGGTGACGGCCACGTCGGTGACGTCTTCGACGTCCAGGCCCGACAGGGGGATTACCTGGCTACCCGTGCCGGAAGTCGACGATCCCAACGGAGCGCCGTCCAGGGCCGGACGGTTGCTCCAGGTGACCGAGGTCGGATCGAAGGGCCCCACGTTGTATGCGCTGAACACACCCCCGGCTGCGGTGGCGGAGTCGAGCGTCAGCGTGGCCGAGTCGACCGTCGACCCGGCCGGAATGACGGTGTTGAACTGGAGAAGCGCACGGTAGGAGATGTGGCTGGCGCTGAGCATGGGGCTGTTGTCGAAGTTCGTGCTCTGTGATTGCGCCGAGACGTAGGTCACCGCTGACGCTGTCTGTGTCAGCTCGGCGGTGTTCGGCGAAGCCGAGGAGATGGCGATCGCCGCCACCGAACTGATCAGAAAGACACCAGCAGCGAATAGGTAGAGCGGTTTCCGACGGCTCATCAGATGACTCCTGTGGTTGGATTGTCTGGTGGGAACGCCGCAGTCGGTCCCGTGATGTCAGTGGCTTGGCAGGTCGGACTGTCGCCCCTCGCTCCGCCCACTGTCATTCCGGATTCACAAGGGTGGGCCGGATGTGCAGTTGGTCACGAACAGACGGTCCGTGGGGTCGAGCACACCAGGCAGGTGTTGAAGTGCGCTCATACGGGCGATCGTCGCTGCGGTCCGCAGTCACCACTGCCCCATACCCGAATGGGGCCACGGTACACCCCGCGAGGGTCACGATTTACCGCGGTCTCACGTAGCTCCGTGAACAGCGCACATGCCGCGCGTCAGCTTCGACGGGGCCGGTCCCACGCTCCCCCTCGGGACGTAGCGATCGGGCTCGACCTCTCCGGTGGCACCCGACCCGATCGCCCCCAGTCGGTGGAGCAGACCCTCGGTCATGACCGTCCCGATGGAGCTGAGGTCACCGGTCAGTACGGCGATGGCCGGCCGGTAGGCCGCAGCCCACGGTGAGTCGCCGAAGGTCAGGAACGAACACTCGGCGGGAATGTCCAGGTCGGCGAGGGAGAGCCCCTCCAGCAGGCGGGGAGCCAGGGTATGGGAGCTCGACCAGAGGGCGGTTGGACCACCGGGGGAGCGGACCAGGCCGTCCGAGTAGTTCGGCCATGTCGGGTCCGTCCAGCCCTTCGGGGCCGCCGACGACCACCCGCGCCACCGTCATGCCCCGAAGTCGGGCCGCACGCTCGATGAGGTGCCACCGGGTGTCGGACGCGCCCCCAGACGAGCTCCCCTGGGTCAGGAACGTCACCCGACGATGGCCCAGGGCGGCCAGGTGCTCGCAGGCCGCGTCGATGGCATCGCCGGTCGATGCGGCCAGATAGGCGGCCTGAGCGGCGTACGCCTCGGCGTCGGCGACGGGAAGACCGGCTTCGGCCAGGTGACGGACGTGGTCGGGTCCAGGGCCGGCCCGCCACCACCAGGGCGTCGATCCGCTGGGCGCTGAGCCGGTCGAGCTGGCGTCGCTCCACCTCCGGCGACCGCTGGGCGTCGGCCACGATCACGGCGTAGCCGTGCTGCTGGGCCAGGTGCTCGACGGCCCGAAGGAAGGGGAGGAACACCGGGTTGGCCAGGTTGGGGACCAGTACCCCGATGATCATCGACCGCTCGGTGCGGAGGCTGCTGGCCGGGGCGCTGGGGGAGTAGCCCAAGCGGTCGGCGGCGGCCCGCACTCGCCTGGTGGCGTCTTCGCTGGCTGGCCCTTTTCCGGTCAGGACCCGTGACACCGTGGCCGTACTCACGCCGGCCTCGGCCGCCACCTGCCGGATATCAGGTCTCACTCGAGAGTTGAGAGTTGGTTGGGGAGTCGGTACCCCTGGTTGACGGGACCACCGGACCACTTTACTGTAAACGTTTACAAGCGGCAGACAGGGAGCGGGAGAAGGGTCCTTCGGCATGAACCAAGGTGGAGCCATCAAGCGGCGCCTGGTGGGTGGGGAGCGTGGCGCACTGGTCGTGGCCGTGATCTGCGCGGCCTGCGGCAGTTCGAGCTACGGGTGCGACGACCACGACCGGGTCGACCACCAATGCCCCTTCGACCGTAGCCGGGTCGGGGAGTACCACCCTGACCGCGGGCAGTGCCATGGCCGCTGCTCCCAGCCCTGGATGCTCCACCGTCACCAAGGTCTCGTCGGGCACGGTGACGCTCACCCCGACCATCGGCGGAAAGCAGAGGACGGCCATCGTCCACGTGCCCCCGGGATATGCCACCTCCCCGGTTCCGCTGGTCGTGAACATGCACGGCAGCCAGTCGACGGCAGCCGCGCAGGAGGGCTTCAGCGGCATGGACGTCACCGCCGACGCTGACACCTTCATCGTCGTCTACCCCCAGGCCGACATCCCGGCCGGAGGCGGCTTCGAGTGGAATGTCCCTGGTCAGCCCCTGTTCGGCGGCGCCGCGGTGCCGGCCGGATCGCCCAACGACGTGTCGTTCATCGAGAAGCTGGTGGACTCCCTCGAGCAGAACTACTGCATCGACAGGAACCGGGTGTTCGCCACCGGCTTCTCCGGAGGGGCCCGCATGGCCAGCCAGCTGGGGTGCGACGCCTCCAAGATCTTCGCCGCCGTGGCCCCGGTCAGTGGCCTCCGTTTTCCCAGCCCCTGCCCGTCGACCCGGGCCGTGCCGGTGGCGGCCTTCCACGGGACGGCCGACCCGGTTGATCCCTACACGGGTCACGGCCAGAAGTACTGGACCTACAGCGTGCCCGTGGCCGCCGGTCGGTGGGCGGTGCACAACCGGTGCTCGAAGTCGGCGGCCAACTCCTTGCCGGCCACCGGGGTGGAACTGACCACGTACGCCCACTGCGCTGACGGTGCGGCTGTCGAGCTCTACTCCATCGTCGGCGAGGGCCACGAGTGGCCGGGCGGGACCCCACCTACCCAAGAAGATCACCAAGACGCTGGGTCCCCAAAGTACGGCCATCAGCGCCAATGCCGTTATGTGGTCGTTCTTTGTGGCTCACCCGCTCCCTTAACTCCCGGCCCGTCGGTGCCGACATACTTCTGAATCCGATTGGGGGCCGAGCGGGTGGCAAACCGTTGCCTTAGCCCGTGCTCGGGACCGTAAAATCCCAGGTCGAGGGAAGGGGAACCATGAGCGACGTGTCGCAGGGGCCGGGTTGGTGGTTGGCATCGGACGGGCGGTGGTATCCGCCGGAGCTGCACCCGGGCGCCCCACAACCCCCGATCGCACCGCCAGTCCCGTCGGCGCATCCGGCCGAGGATGCGTTGGCCAGCTGGGCCCCGGTGGCTGCGGCTCCCATGTCGGCGCCACCGGTGGCGGCCTACCCACCCCTGGCCTCCTTCGGGAGACCCGTCCTACACGCCCGACTCAGCGTTCACCCAACCCAATGGACCGTCCTACCCCGAGGGTTGGCACCCCATCGTCCCGACCTCCTCCGGGGGCCGGTTCCGTCGGGGTCTCCGGCTGGTGGGGATCGGCTTCACCATGGCCAGGGACGAGCCCGGTCTGATGATGGTCCCGGTGGTGGCCTTCGTCATCCAGCTCCTGATCTGCGGGGTCGGCTTCCTCGTCCTGTGGCCGAGCCTTCGTTCACTGCACTCCACCGAAGGGCAGTCGGCTCACTTCTCCGCCGGCCAGTGGCTGGTGGCCGTGGTGGTCGGGGTGCTGGTGATGTTCGTGTCGGTGGTCTCCCACGCCACCATCATCGCCCGGGTGATGGCCCGCTTCCACGGCCAGAGCGTGACCAACGCCCAGGCCGCACGGGCGGCACTGACCAAGAGCCCCCAACTGCTGGGCTGGGCCTTCATCAACTACGTGGTCATCAGCATCGTCCGCAGCATCGGAAACCGGGGGATCCTCGGACTTCTGGTCGGGGCGCTGCTGCGGGCGGGATGGATGCTGGCCAGCTTCTTTGTGGTGCCGGTCATCCTGTTCGAGGACAAGGGTGCGATCGCCTCGATCAAGCGGTCGGTCGCAGCTGTGCCGGAGCCGCTGGGGCGAGAACATCGTGGGCAACGGGGCCCTCGGCGTCATCGGCGTCGTGGCCATCATGGTGGACGTGCTGGTCTCGGTGGTCCTGGGCGCGGTCTTTGCCCCGCTCGGGGCGGTGGTCGGGATCATCGGTCTGGCCGCCATCCTGCTGGTCCTGACCGTGGCCACGGCCGCCTTCAACGCCGCGCTCTACTGGTATGCGGTCACCAACCAGTCGCCGGGGCAGTACTCGGTGGGTGATCTGCAGTCTGCCTACCGGCGGAAGGGCCGGAAGGCGGGCGCCTTCGGCATGTGACCGCCGGGGGAGTAGGCGACGACAGGGGTTGCCGCTGATCACAAGGGGAAGCCAACGGGCGTAGGCTTTGTGGCGTGCTACACGTGAGCGGGAGTCAGCTGGTCGTCTTGCTGGCCCTGTCCGTGGTCTGGGCCTTCCTCGGGTACCGGCTCTCGGAGATGGACCGCCGGAACCTGGGCCGGACGCCGTGGGGACTCCCTTCGCTGCTGTGGGCCTTCTTTTGGTTCCTGTCCCTGCATCTTGGGCCTGGTCCTCTATCTGATCGCCCATTTCGCCGGCCTGCGACGGGCCCAACAGAATCCGCCGGTCATCGGCACGCCGGGGCCGGCGCCCATGCCGCCGATGAGCGAGGCCAGCGCCTCCCGACGGACACCAACCGCATCGGACCTGTTCCCGGCCTACCCACGGCCGGCCAACTCCCAGCCGGAACAGGTCGAGGTGACGGCCGAGGACGTGGAAGAAGCCTCGTCGCTCACCGAGTTCGGGCACAGCGTCGCCAATCGAGGCGTTCAGGATTCGTCGGGCAGACTCGCCGCCGGCCTGGCACCCCGATCCCAGCGGCCGGTTCCACTACCGGTGGTGGGATGGCACCCAGTGGACCTCACAGGTCTCAACGGACGGGCACCATCTGGTCGACACCAATCCGGATCAGCGGATCGGGCCGTACTGAACGATCTCTCGATATCTCTGTCTACCGCAGGCTAGGCCACGTCTCTGTCTCTCGCAGATCGAAGGCGACTGCCCTTGAGTACGTGACTCTTTTTGTGACGCGACGTACCGTTGACCAATAGCTCCATGCATTCAGAGCATATATTGCGGGTTAATCTCCGGACTTTGAGGTATTTCCTTTGGCGCCAATTGATCCGAGTGACTGGACCAGTCCAGCCGCAAAGATGACACACACCCAATGATGCGTCTCTTGATCCACCTTCAGTTTGACCTGATTTGGTCATGGTACTGACCTTCTCCCCACAACGTCGATAGAGATCAATCATCCATCGGCATTGCGTGCCAGCTACTTTACCTTGACACCCCCTTGCCGAAAGGTCACGTGACGAAGTTGATGATCTCGAGATATACGACTGGATTGGACAGTGTCGGGATCCTCAAATATGTGTAGTTGAGTCCACCAGAGTGGTGTACGAGGGATAGTCCGATCTGAGGATCCCCCCGACGCGACGACCACCGCATCAATCTTCAAGTTCCGTCCAAAGAACACGAAGGAGAAGATGCGGTGGAAGTCACCAACACGATGGGCGCGGCAGCGCTCGTGCGCAAGTACCTGGAGTCCGATGCCGGTAGCAACATGCTGGCCGAGATGGTCAAGATGGCAGCGGAGCTGCTGATGGACGCCGATGTCGACGTGCTCTGCAACGCCGCCTATGGCGAGCGGACCGAGGACCGGGTGAACTCCCGGAACGGTCATCGGGAGCGCCGCTGGGACACCCGGGCCGGGACCATCAACCTGGAGATCCCCAAGCTCCGGAAGGGCAGCTACCTGCCGAGCCTCCTCGAGCCCCGCAGACGAGCCGAGCAGGCGCTGGTCAGCGTGATCTGCCAGGCCTACGTCGAGGGGGTGTCGACCCGGCGGGTCGACGACCTGGTCAAGTCGATGGGCATCGACGGGATGTCCAAGTCCCAGGTCTCCGAGCTGGCCAAGAACCTCGACCAGAAGGTGGCTGAGTTCCGCAACCGGCCCCTCGACGCCGGGCCCTACACCTACGTCTGGCTGGACGCCCTGTTCCACAAGGTCCGAGAGGGTGGCCGGGTGGTGAGCGTGGCCACGGTGATCGCCACTGGCGTCAACGCCGACGGCCACCGGGAGGTGCTCGGCGTCGACGTGTTCACCACCGAGGACGGGGCCGGCTGGATGGCCTTTCTGCGGGGCCTGGTGGCCCGAGGGCTGTCCGGGGTGGCGCTCGTCATCTCCGACGCCCATGAGGGCCTGAAGAACGCCATCGCCTCGGTGCTGCCGGGAGCGTCTTGGCAGCGGTGTCGGACCCACGCCATGCGGAACCTGTTGACCCGGGTGCCCAAGGCGGCCCAGGCCATGGTGGCCACCTTGGTGCGCACGGTGTTCGCCCAGTCCGACCCCGACCAGGTGCGGGCCCAGTTCGCCCGGGTCGTCGACCAGCTGGAGGCCCAGTTCCCTGCGGCGGCCAAGCTCCTCACCGAGGCCGAATCCGACCTGCTGGCATTCGCCACCTTCCCGGTCGAGCACTGGCGCCAGATCTGGTCCAACAATACCCAGGAGCGCCTCAATCGGGAGCTGCGCCGGCGCACCGACGTCGTCGGGATCTTCCCGAACCGGGCATCCCTCATCCGTCTGGCCGGTGCCGTCCTCGCCGAACAGAATGACGAGTGGGCAGTGGCCCGGCGCTATATGAGCACCGAGTCACTCACCAAGGCCAGGATGCACTTGATCGCCGGCGAAGTCGACCAATCCGAGGAGGTGACCACTGCCCAAATCGAAGTAGCCAGTTAGCCAATCAACACGATTGGTGCGGTGGTCGTCTTACACCACTCGCCTGGACTTGACCATATGTGTTGGCATAGTCACAAACCGGAACCCACGAGGTTGAGAGTGTTGGTATTGAGTGCCATAAAGCAACTCATTACCCTCGATGTGCGAATCGGCGAGGCTGAAATCCGTTTGGAAGGACCGTCGGTTGTCGATTCTGGCAATCACTACGGTGGACTGAGTCCAGCGGCGTCCCTCTTGAGATGCCAACCGTCCATCGCATTCGAACTTCCAGCGTCAGGTCTCGTCAAGTACGGTTAGGGAGCACAAGGAAAAAGTTGCCCGTAGTTCTCGTTGCGGCGGAGGATGGGATGCAGATGTTTGGTCAACTAGCCGCTGGCATTGTGATTGCCGTAGCGGGTGCCTAGCGGTGGGCGACGACCCTGGGTCGAACTCGGAAATTGGGATACCTGAGTCATTCTGCGCTCCTGAGCGGGTCTCCGCACAGGACATCGGTTCCCGTTTGCGTCGCGGGTGTTCGCGGTTCTCTCGTGAAGTCAGAGTGGTCCTTGATGGAACGATCGTTCGCAATGCGGCTTCTCTATACGGCACGACGATTATCACGAGTTTTCTAGGATTTTTCTATTGGCTCATTGCTGCCAGGCTGGTGCCCGCCCGATCAGTTGGTATTGCAATCGCAATTTCAGTCCGCGGCGCAGTTCCTGTCGCTGTTCTCGCGCTAGGTCTTACCACTTTGTTGATAAGTGAGCTTTCGAAGGATCGCACCCATGCCCGCTCGTTGTTGAGTACTTCAGTGGCCGTTGCAGGCACTACCGCGGTCGTTGCATCATCACTTGTGGCTCTCATCTTGAAGGGGCTGTCCACGGCATTTCACAATGGATTTGAGAGTCCAATTGGCATCCCGCTCTTCATCGTTTTATGCACGATCACCACCATGCTGCTGCTCCTTGATGATGGATGCGTGGGTCTTCTGAGGGCAGACATCCAATTTCGCAGAAACACGATATTTGCCCTCACAAAGTTACTATGTCTTCCGCTCTTCATTCAGCTATGGCCCTCTAGGTCTGGAATCGAGATCGTGTTGGCATGGTTGACTGGCCTCGTAGCCTCTCTGATCTATGTCGCAGCCAAACTGCGAACGCTAACCCGCGGTCAGCCGAGCAGACTCGATTTCAGAGCGATACTGGCAAAACGTCATCTCGTGGCTGGTCACCACACTCTCTATTTGTCGATTAACGCCCCGAGCCTTCTCCTGCCCGTACTGGTGACTGCCACACTTGGCCCGGTGGCAGGGGCTGCATACACGGCATCGGCATTCGTGATCTTTTTTGTGGCCGCTGTACCGATTCATCTCTCAACAGTTCTCTTCGCCATAGCGCCTGGCAACCTAGCAACGCTTCGCCGCGAGCTCCGCAGAACCATGAAGATATCCCTAGTGGTTGCATGCGTGTCGGGACCATTCTTTCTATTATTCTCGACATCTATACTCGGCGTATTTGGAAAGCAGTACGAAATCGCCGCCGCGGCAATGGCCATCTTGGGATTCACGATCTACCCCATTGCAATCAAGGCAAATTGCATCGCTGTCTTTAGGGTGAGGGGTGAGCTTTATAGAGCGTCTGTTCTCAGTAGCCCTAGGTTCATGTTTTGAGATTGCGATGGGGGTTGGCGGAGGATACTTATTCGGCATCACTGGAGTCGCTGCCGGTCTGCTAACCGCTACAGTCTTAGAGACATGTCTATTCGCTCCGACAGTACTGGGACTGATCCGCAAGGTTGATTCTCCGATCCCAGTGCCAGAGTTGAATGATCTAACGGTTGCTCACGGGGAGTCTGAGACTTATCTACATTCAATCGATGAGGTCTGCCACGAACTGCCGATCCCACTAGGTTGCTCGGATGCCGGAGTTTCTTCCCACGGTGATGATTGGAAACAAGCGGTTTCCTACCCAGACGGACTTTCTGCCACTACGGTCGCGGCGGGAAGTGGCGGTTCCGGTGCCGTAGAGTCGAAATTCGATCCAAACCCGGGACTGGGGCATGTTGCTGCCGACGACAGCGTTTCAAGGAGGGTTCAGGAGACGGAGCTGATTGTGTTCTGTCGTTGCTTGTGTAGCCGAAATTGGTGATCCGGCGGATGTGGTCACGGGGAGTGCGCAGGGTGCCACTCAAGCAGGTCGTTTGATTTAGATTTCACCGCTGTTTACACTTAGTTATCACAAGCGTCGTACAGGCGAAACGTTGGCTCTATAGGGTTTCAGAGACACACCGATGGTTTTTGCTCTCATTTAAATGCCACGTGTTGTGAGGCAAAGGCTTGCATAACTTTCGAGCTTATTTAGCTCGATTGTGGCGCAAAAGTACGCATTGTAAGTTTGGGATAATCTCACTCAATAGAAGAGGCGGCCGGTATGACAATTAGCAAGCTAAGTTTGCACAATCATCGCCTGAAAGGTGTGTCTCAAAGTGAGCCCACAGTTAGCGTCGTCATTCCTGCCAAGAACGAAGAGAGAAATCTTCCCCATGTGTTGACTGGACTCCCCGACGATCTGTACGAAGTTATTCTCGTCGACGGCAACTCGACAGATGGCACCGCAGCTGTGGCCCGGCAGGTTCGTCCCGATATTTCCATCATGGGGCAAACCCGTAGAGGAAAGGGAAACGCCCTAGCTTGTGGATTCGCTGCAGCAACTGGCGATTTTATCGTGATGCTCGATGCAGACGGGTCGACCGATCCGGCGGAGATCCCAAGGTTTGTCAACGCGCTGAAGGAGGGAGCCGATTTTGCCAAAGGTTCGGTTTTATGGCGGGAGCGGGAAGTAGCGATATAAGTCGCCTTCGTCAGATCGGTAATTTCTGGCTGAATAAAGTAGTCAATCTTTTATACGGAACTAGATATACGGATCTCTGCTATGGCTACAACGGATTTCGTCGAGAGTGCTTGCCGATTATGGGGCTTGATGCCGGTCAGACGACTGAAACTAATGCGGATGCGATGTTATGGGGCGACGGCTTTGAAGTAGAGACGCTTATAAATGTGAGAATTGCGAAAGCAGGGTTAAGGGTTGCAGAAGTGCCTAGTTTCGAGCGCAGCCGCTTCTACGGTACGAGCAACTTGAACGCTCTTTCGGATGGACTTCGAGTGCTGCGCACGATTCACGCTGAGCGAAAGCAGGGTGTCAGGAGGTCAAGTGCGTCGGTCAGAAAACCGCCGAGGGACGAGGGATCTTCTTGGGCCATAGTCTCTACCTTGGTCGAGGAGGCGAGTTGACCGCGACGCCGGTGGTTGAATTTACAGCGCCCCAAATGCTCTGCACCTCATCGCTGCTGGCGAACGGCGAGAAGTGTGTGCAGGGCCAATCAGGTCGCTGTAGAGCGTATAACGTGGAAGCGGTCGGCGTCCGTTCGTCATAGGCCCTCTGACGATCTTGTTTGACTTACGGGCTTCGGAAGGAGATGAAGATGTCTGATCCTGTCAAGATCGGCTCTCGGCTTGTTGGTGATGGTTATCCCGTGTATGTGATCGCCGAGATTGGAATCAATCACAATGGTGATATTCAGACCGCTCTGGATCTAATGAAGGTTGCTTACGATGCTGGGTGTGACGCCGTAAAGTTTCAAAAGCGGAATCCCGATGTGTGCGTTCCCCGAGAGCAGCAGGACGTCATGAGGGAAACGCCCTGGGGTCTGATCTCCTACCTTGAATACAAACGGCGGACGGAGTTCTGGGAACCGGAGTATCGGGCTGTCGATGATTACGCGAGGAAGCTGGAAATGATTGGTTTGCGTCTCCATGGGACACAACGTCAGTTGATTTCCTGGAGCAGTTCAATCCCATCTGCTATAAGATCGCCTCAGCATCCGTTACCGATCATGAGTTGCTGCACGCAGTGGCGGATACTGGACGACCGGTAATCCTGTCGACAGGCATGTCGACGATGGAACAAGTCCGTGGGGCTCTGTCCAGCTTGAAGGATGTCCCAGTGCTTGTGGCTCATGCCACATCTACATATCCTTGTCCTCCTAGCGAATTGAATCTGAGAGTAATTGAGAGCCTCAGGAACGAGTTCAGTTTCCGGTGGGCTACAGCGGTCATGAGATCGGCTTGCAGACGACGCTCGCCGCAGTTGTGTTAGGGGCAACGTTCGTCGAACGCCATATCACGCTTGATCGGGCTATGTGGGGATCAGACCACGCGGCAAGTGTCGAGCCAAGGCTTGGTTCGCCTAGTAAGGGATATCCGAGTGATTGAGTCCGCCCTTGGTGACGGAGTCAAGTGCGTTTATGAGAGCGAGCTCCCCGTGCGGGCCAAGCTCCGGCGCGTGCCGTGAACGATGCAATCCCCGCCAATCTTAGTTAGTTTTTGAATCGGACTGCCGCTGGCATGGGTCTAAGTGGGCGAGTGTTCAAGCGGCGTAAAACTCTATGAAGCGGGACCTGCCGACCAAGGTTCACGCGGTAGTCTTTGACTTTGATGGCGTAATGACTGACAACCGAGTGCTCGTGTTCTCTGACGGGAGAGAAGCAGTTATCGCTGATCGTTCAGATGGATTGGGAATTAGTCTATTGCGTAAGAAGACCGCCCTGTATTTGCTGGTCTTGTCCACCGAGACGGATCCCGTGGTCAAACATAGGTGTCAGAAACTCCAGCTGGAATACTTGTCGGGTGTGGAGGACAAGCTCCCGCCACTGCAGGACTGGCTGGCTCCGCGTCATGTCGATGCGAAGTCCTGTGTATATGTGGGAAATGACGTCAACGATGCTTCTTGTATGCAACATGTTGGTTACGCTGTCGCGCCTGCTGACGCTCACCGTTCGGTCCTCTCAACAGTGGACTTGGTGCTGACTAGAAATGGGGGCAGAGGGGCTGTGCGAGAGCTTGCTGAACTCCTACTGTCGCACGCAGGAACCGAGAGGGTTCCGAGTTCCACCTCAGGAAGTGTCGGCGGGAGAGGAGCAGTCCTTTGAGGACCACTGCTCCCATGTTAGGAGACTGTGTCGTAGATTCGGCTATCGCAATTGTCCCTGCGAGAGGAGGTTCAAAGGGCATCCCAGGAAAGAATCTAGCCAGCCTAGGTGGCCGATCATTGCTTCAGCGGGCGATAGAGGCTTGCCAAGAAGCCGCTTCGGTCAAACTGTGCGTGGTCTCTACCGACGATGCTGCGAATTGGTCGTGTTGCCGAGACCCTTGGTGCGCACGTCGTTTGGCGACCCGAATCCTTGGCTGGCGACTCGGCCACTTCGGAAAGTGCTGTTTTGCACGCTTTGGAGAGGATTGAAGTCGACCGGAATAGCCCTGCCACCATTCGGGATCATGGTGCAGTGTACGTCGCCCTTCCTTTTTTCAACCGATCTGGACGCCGTTACCCATGCCTTGGCTGAGGGGGGCGCTGATTCGTGCTTTACCGCCTCAAGGTCGCACAGGTTCCTGTGGCGGATAGATCCCGAGGGTCAGGCTTTCGCCGTCAATCACGATCCTGGCGTTCGTCTTCCTCGACAGGAACTTGACCCGGAATATGTCGAGACAGGTGCTGCGTATGGATTCACTGTTGACGGATTTCGGCTGAATCGGAAGCGCTTCTTTGGGCGTGTGATGATCGCCGAAACGGATTCGTGGCGAACGTTGGAAATCGATGATCAGTTCGATCTGGATCTTGCTCGCGGACTTTCGGTGCAGGTTATGGGTATTTATGAATGCGATTCCGGATTGGCTCACCGGGACGGGCCGGCGATGCGGGCCTGCCTCTCATTTGGCAT
>CAVWHF010000007.1:0-7940 GCA_963754755.1 uncultured Acidimicrobiaceae bacterium
AGGATGCTCTGGTCGCCGCTCGGCCGGGCGTGGTGAGCCCACGTGGGCTGGGGACCGCGGATGCAGCGGAAACCCAGGTCGAGGATGGCACCGGTGTACGCCGGGTTCCACTGATTACGGGGGAGGACGAGGCTGGTCATCTCCAGCCCGCGCCATCGGGCCATGGACTGGGCCGCCGCCAGGTCGGCCCGGAACGCGGCCTCGTTCTGCCCGGGTTCGAGGCAGTAGTAGTGGGAGAAGGTGTGCGATCCCACTTCCTGGCCGGCAGTGCGGCCAATCAGGTCGACGAGCGAGCCGGCGAGGTGCTCGGGATCATGCTCCTCGTCCGGTCCGATCGTCTCGACATACGGATCGAGCTCGGTCCGTTCGTATCTCGGTCGCTCATCGGGCAGATGGGCATCGAGGTCACCACGGCTCGACGCGAACAGGAAGCCGACGGTGGCCCAGGTGGCGTGGATGTTCCGCGATGCGAAGACGGCGATCAGGTCTGCGACGGCCCGGCGGGCCTCGGGCAGGCGTCCGAACATGGCGTCCTGCCGCCCGACGTGATCGCGTACCCCCCAGTGCAACTCGAAGTCCAGGGAGACGACCAGCGCTCCGGGTCGGTTGGGCACGCTCACCGTCGCATCCACTCCCTCACTGTGTCGCTGCTCGTGCGGTCCCGGCCCCATGCTCACCGCACCCCTTGGCGCCACCGGCGCCGAAGGTAGCCCCAGAGAGTCGGATGGTAGTAGAGGCCCGAGCCGGGGGCCATGCTGGCCAGGGTCGGCTCGAGGGGCGCCCCGGCCAACACCTTGTCGACCTGGTCTCCGAGCAGTGGCAGGCCGTGCACCAGGTGCAGGTACGGGTATGTGGCGAAGGAGTCATCGCCGGTCACGTCGAAGACCGTCTGGGCGAGGACTCCACCAGTGTCGATGCCTGGGTCGACCAGGTGCACCGTGGTGCCGACCCATTCGGGGTGATGCTCGGCCAGCGCCCAGTAGCCACCGTGCACTCCCCGGTATCTGGGTGTGATGCCGGCGTGCAGGTTCACGACCGGGCAACCGGCCGACTCCAGCACGCGGGCGGCGATGATCCGGGTCCCGTTGACCACCACCAGGACCGGCCGAAGGGAGGTGAGCAGGGCGACCATTCCCTCATCGTTGACCGACGGCACTCGGTGTTGGGGAGACCGGTGGGCGTGGTCCACCGAGGCTGCGGCCAGGATGGCGGCCCGGCGACGCGCCCCCGGCGTCGGAGAACGGGCTGCAGCAGGGCGACGAAGAGGACCTGGCCGACGGCGGATGGCCACCCCACCCGTCGGGCCCGGCGACGGGCCAGGCGCAGGCGCGACGGCGGGTCCTCGATGACCACGACCAAGTCGGGCACCCGGGCTGCGAGGTAGTTGGCGACCATGTCGGTGCTGTCGCCCGGTCCGGCCAGGAGCACTACCCGCCCGTCCTTTGGGGGAGGCCGGGGGCCGCCTGCCTTGGCCTCCGCCAAGGGTCATCCCCTCCCACTGCGAGGGGCGGCCTCGGTCGCCGCTTCGAGTTCGAGACCTCCGGCAAAGGCTTGGGCCGACCTTCGACGGGTTCTAGAGAACAGAGTCTGCCGAACGTTGCTGGCTTGACCCGTGCGGTTGTGCCCGCCCACCGCGTTGCCGCCGGATTGGAGGCCCGGAAGCGAATGGGCGGCGCGGTCCACTATCAGCACCACACCGACACCGAGCACGACCCCGGCCAGCGCATCAGTCGGATAGTGCCACCGTAAGGCGATGACGGCGACAATCATCAAGGCCACGCTCAATGACGCCAGGACCGCGGCGGCCGGCCGGAACCGGCGGGGAACGGCCAGCACCCAGGCGGTGCCCACAGCGGCGATCACCGTGACCGACCCCGAGGCGAAGCTGAGTTCGCCCTGGTACAGGCGACCGACCAGAGGCTTGATGACGAACTGATCGAGGACGGCGGCTGCGGGCGGACCGATGAGACAGGCCAGCGCCCGCCCCCGGTCCCGCCGTCCGGTGTACCAGGCCACGATCGCCGCGCTCACCGAGCCGACCGCCAGGGCCGGCCAGGTGCCGAACCGGGTCACCCCCCGGAAGAAGTGCCACCAGTGCGTCGAGGCCGGGGGCAGGGCGAAGCCCAAGCGGTCGACGGCGTTGAGGCCGGGACGGAGGTGCAGGTACGCGCCCAGTGCCGCGGTCGTTGCCACCGCCGCCACGCCAACGGTCACCTGGCTCCAGGGCCTCCCCGGACGGCAGCGGTGCCGGGAGCCCGGCGTGCCTCGTCAGCGTGCCTCCCGGAACCAGGCCACGGTGGCTCGCAACCCCTCGGGCAGCGGAGTCGGCCGGACCTCTGGGAACAGTCTCGCCAACCGGCTCTGGTCGGCCTGAGAGTCATGCACATCGCCGGCCCGCGGTTCGAGGTGATCGCGGTGGAGCCGGTGGCCTACGGCTACCTCCAATGCTGCGATCACCTCCAGCAGGGACGACCGCGAGCCGAAGGCCAGATTCACCGGTTCAGGATCGGTCACCCGACGACGAATGGCATCGGTAAGCACGGCGACGACGGTGTCGACGAAGGTGAAGTCGCGGGTCTGGGTGCCGTCTCCGTGGACCGGCAGTGGTCTCCCGGTGAGGGCGCACGAAACGAAGGTCGGCACCACTGCCGCGTAGGCGTGCCCGGCCGGCTGCAGGGGACCGAACACGTTGAAGAAGCGGAAGGCCAGCACGGGAAGCCCGAACGATCGGCCATAGGAGAGGGCGTACGCCTCGGTAGCCAGCTTGCTGGCGGCATAGGGGCTGACCGGGAGAGGCACCATGTCTTCTCGCTTTGGGAGGGCGGGGTTGGCGCCGTACACCGACGAGGAGGACGCCACGACGACGTGGGGCATGCCGTGCCGCCGCGCTGCTTCCAGCACCGTCATGGTTCCGGTGGCGTTGACCTGGTGGGTGGCCATGGGGTCGGCCAGCGAGCGCGGCACCGACGGGCGCGCGGCCAGGTGGACGATCGCCTGGGCCCCCTCGATGACGTCGTCGAGATCGTCAGGGCTCAGAATGGAGCCTTCCCGGAGCTCGACCGAGGGGGAGCCGGCCAGGTTCTGACGCGAGCCGGTCGACAGGTCGTCGAGCGCCACCACATGGTCGACGAAGTCCTGGCGGTCGAGCATCCGGCAGAGGTTCGCACCGATGAAGCCGGCACCGCCGGTGACGACGACTTTCACCGCCGGTGACGCGTGGTCACAATGACTCGACCTTCGGACCCCGGATCCGGTTGCGGGTGTCGAGCACGTACCGTGCGCGATCCCGGACCATGTCGTAGTCGAAGTCGTCGTGATCCGTCACCACCACCACCGCGTCCGCCAGCTCCACCTCGTCCACACTCAATTCCACCTGGGGGAGGCCGGTGGCGCCAGGTGCCAGGTGCGGGTCGGCCACCCGGACATCGGCGCCGAGCGACGAGAGGATCTGGGCGATGACCATGCCGGGGGACTCGCGGGTATCCCCGGTGTTCCGTTTGTAGGACAGCCCCAGCAGCAGCACGCGGGAGCCGTTGACCGAGCGTTTGTCCCGGTTGAGGGCCCCGGTGAGCCGAGTCACCACGTAGTCGGGCATGTGCTCGTTGACGTCGTTGGCCAACTCCACGAACCGGAACGGCTGGCCGAGACTTCGACGCACCTTCCATGACAGGTAGCTGGGATCGATGGGCAGGCAGTGACCCCCCACGCCCGGGCCGGGCGTGAACCGGAGGTAGCCGAACGGCTTGGTCGACGCGGCGTCGATGGCCTCCCAGACATCGATGCCCATCGCTTCGGCGAACATGGCCAATTCGTTGACCAGGGCGATGTTGACGTGCCGGAAGGTGTTCTCCAACAGCTTCGTCAGCTCGGCCTCCCGGGTGCCCGACACGGGCACGGTGCGATCGACCAGTCGGTCGAAGAACGCTTGCACCGCCTGCAGCGAGTCGGCGTCGATGCCCGAGACGACTTTCGGGGTGTTGGCGAAGTGCCAGGTGGCGTTGCCGGGGTCGATTCTCTCCGGGCTGTAGCCGAGATGGAAGTCCTGGCCCGCCACGAGTCCCGACCCCTCTTCGAGGATGCCGGCCACCAGATCCTCCGTCGTCCCCGGGTAGGTGGTCGATTCGAGGATCACCGTGGCTCCGGCCCGCAGCGAGGGGGCCAGCATGGCGGAGGCGTCCTCAACGTGGGAGAGATTCGGAGCCCCGTCCGTGAGGGGCGTGGGGACGTCGATGACGGCCACGTCGAATCCTCGCGTGCGATCAGGGTCGTCGGTGGGCTCGTAGCGCCCGGTAGCCAGTGCCCGAGACAATGTGTCGTTGCTGATGTCCTCGACGAATGAATCACCGGCGCCCAGGCGCTTGACCCTGGCCACGTCGAGGTCGAAGCCGACGACATCGAATCCGACCTCGACCGCCCGCATGGCGACGGGAAGTCCCGCGTAGCCTTGTCCGACGACGACCAGCCGTTCCGCCTCCAATTCGCCCACTACGCCCCTTTCGACTCGGCCCTGTCGCCGGCGGCCCCGAGCCGGAGTTCGATGGGGGAGGGAGTGAGGACTTCGTCGATCCCGATTTCCGGGGCCGCCGGACCGTGATGTGTGTCCTGTTCCGGTTCGACCCCGGCAATGGCGAAGAGCAGTCGGCGCACCTTGTCCGGGTCGCGCCGGCGGGTGGCGTCGGCGAGCAGGTCGAGGTTCGTCTCGAACCACGCCGGTGGCGAGGTGATGGGGATCAGCCGGGAGATGGAGGCGTGCTCAGTCGCCAAGACTTGCTCCTCAGGCTCCCGCAGGTTCTCCCGCAGCTTTTCACCTGGTCGGATGCCCACGACTTTGATCGGGATGTCCACATCGACCCGGGCACCCGACAGCTGGATCATCCGTCGGGCGAGATCGATGATGGGGACCGGCTCGCCCATGTCGAGCATGAAGATGTCCCCGCCCTTCGAGAGCAGCGACGCCTGGAGTACCAGTTGCACCGCCTCTTCGACGCTCATGAAGAACCGGGTCATCCTGGCGTCGGTCACCGTCACCGGCCCACCGGACAAGATCTGACGGGTGAACGTGGGGATGACGCTGCCGCGGCTACCGAGGACGTTCCCGAACCGTACGGCGCAATAGGCACTGTCCTCGGGCGACCGGCTCAAGAGCACTTGCTCTGCCGCCCGCTTGGAGGCACCCATCACGTTCGAGGGCCACACGGCCTTGTCGGTCGAGATCAGCACGAACCGACCGACGCCGATAGCGGCCGATGCCTCGATCACGTTGAGCGTCCCGAATACGTTGGTCCGGGCGGCCTCGACCGGGTGTCCCTCGAGCACCGGCACGTGCTTGTGGCCGGCGGTGTGGAGCACGACGTCGGGCCGGTACTGCTCGAAGGCCGCGAAGAGGGTGTCGCGGTCGGTGATGTCGATCAGTGCCTGTTGGCATGGACCATCGACCGTCGCGGCGGTGTCGTGGATGTGCGTCTCGTCGTGGTCGAGGAGGACGAGCAGGGCGGGACCGAACCCGGCGACCTGGCGGCAGATCTCCGAACCGATGGAACCTCCGGCCCCGGTGACGAGCACACGGTGGCCTTCGAGCGACCTTCGCACCCCGTCCAGGTCGGTGGCGACCGGGGTCCGGCCCAACAGGTCCTCGATCCGAGGCTCGCGGGCCCGGCGGATGGCCCACATGTCGGTCGGCCCCTTGACCACGTCGTGCACGGTGGGGAGCACCTTCATGGCGATGCCGGCGGCCTCGGCCGACCGCAGCACGTCGGCGATCACCTCCGGCGGGGCCTCGGGTATGGCGAGGAGCACCTGCTGGAGCATGTAGCGGCTGGTCGAGGCCGGAATGTCACCGATGGTCCCGACCACCGGCACCCCCACAAGGGACATCCCGTGCACCGAGGTGTCGTCGTCGAAGACGGCCACCGGAATCAGTCCGGCGGCAGGAAACCGGAGCATCTCTCGGATGGCCGACGCCGCCCCGTCGCGACTCCCGACGATCGCCACCCGCAAGCCGTTGCCCCGGGAGCCCCGCTGCCAGGCGAAGATGCGCGTGTGGAAGCGGAGCACGCTCATCCCGGCCGCCGCGAAGAACAGGCCGAAGGCAACCACCTGAGGGTGCAACAATTGAAATCCGGCGAGTCGGATTATGGGATAGAGGACCAGCAGAACGAGAGCCACCGTCGCGGTCGAGAGGATCATCTGGCGGGCTTCTTCGAGGCCGGCGTGGCGCCAGATGCGGCCGTACAGCCCGAACATCCGGTTGGAGACCAGGGTCAAGATCACCACGAAGAGCACGAAAAGCCCGAAGTGCCAGCCGTAGTCAGCCGGGGCGACGTGGCGCCAGTAGAAGACTTCGGACGCGCTGTACGCGGCCACCACGCAGGCGGCGTCGAGCACCATGAAGAGGAGCTGCGCGCGCACTCGGCTGGCCAGCACGACGATCTGTCGTGAGCGGCTCACGGACCGGCGGGTTGCCAGTGTGCCGGGAGTGCCTGCCGAGTCTGGCTCCGGCCAGCCTTGACCTGATCCGGCGGCGGTCACCGCGTCACGTCCATCCGCCGCAGAGAAGAGGTCGGACAGCGTTGTCCGCCCATCGGAGCGTGTTCCCCCGACCCCGACCGCATCTTTGCCCCCGTCTTTGCCGCGCCTACCGACAAGGCCGCCGCTTGCAATAGGGCAGCTGGCTGCATTTGCGAACACTTCCGACAAGCATTTCGGCCTCCGACTGTGCACCCCAGGCCAATGTAGCGCATGCCTGGCAACCTGCACATTCCCGGCCGGGGCAGGTTCGACCGAATGGCCATTGCGTCCGAGCCCTGTCGTCGAAAGCGGTGTCGCGGCCGCGGTATCATCGACCGGGGGTTTGTCATGGGCGGGAAGTTGCCCCCAATGCGAACTCGTCAAACGAATGGCTGTTCGGGGAGGCGGCGGTCCCGGTCCTGGCCAGCGATGTTAGAATTGGTTGGCGGCTGGGTAGGGTACGGCGACGAATGGTTGCCGTACTCGACCAAGAGTGAGAACGCGGGAGAGCGATGGAGTGGAGTGATTACAGGCAGGCACTCGCTCGGGGCTGGTGGCTGATCGTCGTATTTGGCATCGTCGGACTGGCGGTCGGGGTCCTGCTGCCCAGGACAGTGGTGCACCCCCAGTAGGTGACCACCACCAGCATCGGAGCCCCTCCCGGCGTCGATGGCGGCAACTCCAGCCCTCTGCCCCCGGGGGTCACCACCGAGCAGATCGCGTTCTTTGCCGACTCGGACGCGGTCTATGCCGAGGCCGGCAAAGCTGGCTCACATCAACCAGCCGCAGTACGTGCTGCGGGGCATGATCTCGGTCAACGGACCAACTGATCAGACACGGGCCAACCCGGTGTGATCACGGTGCAGGTCAAGGCGCCGACCGCCGCCGAGTCGGCCGCCCTCAACGTCGGCTTCGACGAGGCGTTGGAATACGCGGTGGTGGCTGGAGCGAAGGCGGCCACCGGCCAAGATGTCGTACACCGGCTTCCAGATACTGCAGTCGACCCAGCCCGATTTTGCGACGCCGACCAAGACCGTGACCCAGAAATTCAGCAGCCGCCCACTGCGTGCCCTGGCCGGCCTGCTGATCGGCCTGCTGCTGGGCATCCTGGTGGCCCTGGCGAGGGGGTTGCTGGACAAGCGCGTGAACTCAGCCAAGCGGGCCCAAGCGGCCTTGGGCTATCCGGTTGTGGCGGAGCTCCCCGCCGAATCGAGCGATTCGAGCTGAGGCCTATCGGATGCTCTGGCTGTCGGTGTTCCGCGAGCCCCTTCCTGAAGCGATGGAGCAGGGCGACCAGTGGCTCGAAGGAGCGGACCTGGCGTTGGACCCGGGTACCTGGCCTGGGTCGGAACGGTGAGGAGCGCTGTACACCAACCGCTCCCCGTACCGTCGCTTGACCTGACTCCCGCACGGCACGCGGCCCGCAGCGTGGT